>CP157947.1:0-5457593 GCA_040208185.1 Acerihabitans sp. KWT182
GTCCCTATAATGCGCCTCCACTGACCGGGATTAACCGTTGCGACGGGCCGGGTCGGGAAGGGAAAAGCGCTGCGATAAAGCAAATAAAAGCTTGACTCTTCAGCGGGAAAACGTAATATACGCAACCCGCGCCAGGTGAGATTATCGTTCTCCCGGCCACGCTCTTTAACAATTTATCAGACAATCTGTGTGGGCACTCACAAGACGGTATCGATTCACAAAAAATACCAAGTCTTAGAGTGTTTACCAGTTAATTCATTATTGAAATTCATTACTGAATAGAACAGTAGATTCTTTGAGCATCAAGCTTTTAATTGAAGAGTTTGATCATGGCTCAGATTGAACGCTGGCGGCAGGCCTAACACATGCAAGTCGAGCGGCAGCGGGAAGTAGCTTGCTACTTTGCCGGCGAGCGGCGGACGGGTGAGTAATGTCTGGGGATCTGCCTGATGGAGGGGGATAACTACTGGAAACGGTAGCTAATACCGCATAACGTCGCAAGACCAAAGTGGGGGACCTTAGGGCCTCATGCCATCGGATGAACCCAGATGGGATTAGCTAGTAGGTGGGGTAAAGGCTCACCTAGGCGACGATCCCTAGCTGGTCTGAGAGGATGACCAGCCACACTGGAACTGAGACACGGTCCAGACTCCTACGGGAGGCAGCAGTGGGGAATATTGCACAATGGGCGCAAGCCTGATGCAGCCATGCCGCGTGTGTGAAGAAGGCCTTCGGGTTGTAAAGCACTTTCAGCGGGGAGGAAGGGGTTGAGGCTAATAATCTTAATCATTGACGTTACCCGCAGAAGAAGCACCGGCTAACTCCGTGCCAGCAGCCGCGGTAATACGGAGGGTGCGAGCGTTAATCGGAATTACTGGGCGTAAAGCGTACGCAGGCGGTTTGTTAAGTCAGATGTGAAATCCCCGGGCTTAACCCGGGAACTGCATTTGAAACTGGCAGGCTAGAGTCTCGTAGAGGGGGGGGTAGAATTCCAGGTGTAGCGGTGAAATGCGTAGAGATCTGGAGGAATACCGGTGGCGAAGGCGGCCCCCTGGACGAAGACTGACGCTCAGGTACGAAAGCGTGGGGAGCAAACAGGATTAGATACCCTGGTAGTCCACGCTGTAAACGATGTCGATTTGAAGGTTGTGGCCTTGAGCCGTGGCTTTCGGAGCTAACGCGTTAAATCGACCGCCTGGGGAGTACGACCGCAAGGTTAAAACTCAAATGAATTGACGGGGGCCCGCACAAGCGGTGGAGCATGTGGTTTAATTCGATGCAACGCGAAGAACCTTACCTACTCTTGACATCCACAGAAGGCCTCAGAGATGAGGTTGTGCCTTAGGGAACTGTGAGACAGGTGCTGCATGGCTGTCGTCAGCTCGTGTTGTGAAATGTTGGGTTAAGTCCCGCAACGAGCGCAACCCTTATCCTTTGTTGCCAGCGCGTAATGGCGGGAACTCAAAGGAGACTGCCGGTGACAAACCGGAGGAAGGTGGGGATGACGTCAAGTCATCATGGCCCTTACGAGTAGGGCTACACACGTGCTACAATGGCGCATACAAAGAGAAGCGAACTCGCGAGAGAAAGCGGACCTCATAAAGTGCGTCGTAGTCCGGATTGGAGTCTGCAACTCGACTCCATGAAGTCGGAATCGCTAGTAATCGCGGATCAGAATGCCGCGGTGAATACGTTCCCGGGCCTTGTACACACCGCCCGTCACACCATGGGAGTGGGTTGCAAAAGAAGTAGGTAGCTTAACCTTCGGGAGGGCGCTTACCACTTTGTGATTCATGACTGGGGTGAAGTCGTAACAAGGTAACCGTAGGGGAACCTGCGGTTGGATCACCTCCTTACCGAAAGATGCGCGTTGAGTGACGTGTCCACACAGATTGTCTGATAACTGTATTGAGCAAGAAAAACCTTCTATAGGCTTGTAGCTCAGGTGGTTAGAGCGCACCCCTGATAAGGGTGAGGTCGGTGGTTCGAGTCCACTCAGGCCTACCATTCGTCCCCATGCTGCGTTGCGACGCCACTCGTTTATCACGATAAACGTCGTGTCACCACGCCTTGCCTGGAAACGAATGGGGCTATGGAGCTGTTTTTTTTCAGGCCATGGTTTAACCGTTACTCGCGCCGAAACTGTCTGCGGCTAAGCGAACCGGTATATTCCATTCATGTTGGGTTGCGACGCCACTCGTTTATCACGATAAACGTCATGTCACCACGCCTTGCCTGGAAACGAATGGACCATCGTGCTGTCCCTTTCTCAAAAATAACCGAAGTGTCGTGTTAGGCTACAGCGATATAACACGGTTTTTTTTAAGAAAAATGGCGTGATATTGAAGGATGAGAAACGACTTGGGGCTATAGCTCAGCTGGGAGAGCATCTGCTTTGCACGCAGAGGGTCAGCGGTTCGATCCCGCTTAGCTCCACCATTTCCTTTTGCAGCGTTCATGGTAAAGGGAAGTCGGTTACCTGGTTTTTCTTGAATGATTTCAGAGCACACTGATGACGCCGATGCCTGCGGGCAAAAGCGTATTGAGTATGCTGCGAAATACTGCTCTTTAACAATCCGGAACAAGCTGAAAATTTGAAACAACATGCTGAGGACACTCAGTATGCGAGTCTCTCAAAGCAAGCGACCCTAAGACATCTTAGGGTTGTGAGGTTAAGTGACTAAGCGTACACGGTGGATGCCTAGGCAGTCAGAGGCGATGAAGGACGTGCTAATCTGCGAAAAGCGCCGGTGAGCTGATATGAAGCGCTATCAGCCGGCGATGTCCGAATGGGGAAACCCAGTGCAATTCGTTGCACTATCGTGATGTGAATCCATAGCGTCACGAGGCGAACCGGGGGAACTGAAACATCTCAGTACCCCGAGGAAAAGAAATCAACCGAGATTCCCCCAGTAGCGGCGAGCGAACGGGGAGGAGCCCAGAGCGGTAATCAGTTTGAGCATCAGTGGAAGCGTCTGGAAAGTCGCGCAATAAAGGGTGATAGCCCCGTACACGAAGGTGCGCAAGCGGTGAGCTCGATGAGTAGGGCGGGACACGTGATATCCTGTCTGAAGATGGGGGGACCATCCTCCAAGGCTAAATACTCCTGACTGACCGATAGTGAACCAGTACCGTGAGGGAAAGGCGAAAAGAACCCCGGCGAGGGGAGTGAAAAAGAACCTGAAACCGTGTACGTACAAGCAGTGGGAGCCCCATCACCCAAGCATTTGCTGTCAGCGCGTTGACGGAGCGAAGCGACGTCAAACCGAAAAAAAACAGCAGTGTCGCGAGGTGGTTTATGTCGCCACAGGGCGCTTTGCACAACGTGCAAAGGCAGGCGATTTCGCGAAGCGAAAGCGAATGCTTCGGGATGGGGTGACTGCGTACCTTTTGTATAATGGGTCAGCGACTTATATTCTGTAGCAAGGTTAACCGCATAGGGGAGCCGTAGGGAAACCGAGTCTTAACTGGGCGCATAGTTGCAGGGTATAGACCCGAAACCCGGTGATCTAGCCATGGGCAGGTTGAAGGTTGGGTAACACTAACTGGAGGACCGAACCGACTAATGTTGAAAAATTAGCGGATGACTTGTGGCTGGGGGTGAAAGGCCAATCAAACCGGGAGATAGCTGGTTCTCCCCGAAAGCTATTTAGGTAGCGCCTCGTGAGTTCATCTTCGGGGGTAGAGCACTGTTTCGGCTAGGGGTCCACCCCGGATTACCAACCCGATGCAAACTGCGAATACCGAAGAATGCCATCACGGGAGACACACGGCGGGTGCTAACGTCCGTCGTGAAGAGGGAAACAACCCAGACCGCCGGCTAAGGTCCCCAAGTCATGGTTAAGTGGGAAACGATGTGGGAAGGCATAGACAGCCAGGATGTTGGCTTAGAAGCAGCCATCATTTAAAGAAAGCGTAATAGCTCACTGGTCGAGTCGGCCTGCGCGGAAGATGTAACGGGGCTAAACCATGCACCGAAGCCGCGGCAGCGGGCGTATCACTTAAGATATCTACGAAGAGAGTTAACGGCGCATTAAGCGCGCTCAGCCAGTCGTTTTAGGTATCTTAAGGATACGTCCGTTGGGTAGGGGAGCGTTCTGTAAGCCTGCGAAGGCGGCCTGTGAGGGCTGCTGGAGGTATCAGAAGTGCGAATGCTGACATAAGTAACGATAAAGCGGGTGAAAAGCCCGCTCGCCGGAAGACCAAGGGTTCCTGTTCAACGTTAATCGGAGCAGGGTGAGTCGACCCCTAAGGCGAGGCTGAAAAGCGTAGTCGATGGGAAACAGGTTAATATTCCTGTACTGTGTGTGACTGCGAAGGGGGGGGACGGAGAAAGCTAGACCGGCCGGGCGACGGTTGTCCCGGTTCAAGCGTGCAGGTGGAAAGGGCAGGCAAATCCGCTCTTTCATAACACTGAGGCGTGATGACGAGCCACTACGGTGGCGAAGGGGTTGATGCTACGCTTCCAGGAAAAGCCTCTAAGCACCAGGTCACATGTAATCGTACCCCAAACCGACACAGGTGGTCAGGTAGAGAATACCGAGGCGCTTGAGAGAACTCGGGTGAAGGAACTAGGCAAAATGGTGCCGTAACTTCGGGAGAAGGCACGCTGGCATTAGGTGGAGGAACTCGCTTCCCGAGCCGAAGCCAGTCGCAGATACCAGCTGGCTGCAACTGTTTATTAAAAACACAGCACTGTGCAAACACGAAAGTGGACGTATACGGTGTGACGTCTGCCCGGTGCCGGAAGGTTAATTGATGGGGTTAAGCGTAAGCTGAAGCTCTTGATCGAAGCCCCGGTAAACGGCGGCCGTAACTATAACGGTCCTAAGGTAGCGAAATTCCTTGTCGGGTAAGTTCCGACCTGCACGAATGGCGTAATGATGGCCAGGCTGTCTCCACCCGAGACTCAGTGAAATTGAACTCGCTGTGAAGATGCAGTGTACCCGCGGCAAGACGGAAAGACCCCGTGAACCTTTACTATAGCTTGACACTGAACATTGAGCCTTGATGTGTAGGATAGGTGGGAGGCTTTGAAGTGTGGACGCCAGTCTGCATGGAGCCAACCTTGAAATACCACCCTTTAATGTTTGATGTTCTAACTCCGGCCCATTATCTGGGTCGAGGACAGTGTCTGGTGGGTAGTTTGACTGGGGCGGTCTCCTCCTAAAGAGTAACGGAGGAGCACGAAGGTTAGCTAATCACGGTCGGACATCGTGAGGTTAGTGCAAAGGCATAAGCTAGCTTGACTGCGAGAGTGACGGCTCGAGCAGGTGCGAAAGCAGGTCTTAGTGATCCGGTGGTTCTGAATGGAAGGGCCATCGCTCAACGGATAAAAGGTACTCCGGGGATAACAGGCTGATACCGCCCAAGAGTTCATATCGACGGCGGTGTTTGGCACCTCGATGTCGGCTCATCACATCCTGGGGCTGAAGTAGGTCCCAAGGGTATGGCTGTTCGCCATTTAAAGTGGTACGCGAGCTGGGTTTAGAACGTCGTGAGACAGTTCGGTCCCTATCTGCCGTGGGCGTTGGAAGATTGAGAGGGGCTGCTCCTAGTACGAGAGGACCGGAGTGGACGCACCGCTGGTGTTCGGGTTGTCATGCCAATGGCATTGCCCGGTAGCTACGTGCGGAAGAGATAACCGCTGAAAGCATCTAAGCGGGAAACTTGCCTCGAGATGAGTCTTCCCTGTGACTATAGGTCACCTGAAGGGACGTTAAAGACGATGACGTTGATAGGTCGGGTGTGTAAGCGCAGCGATGCGTTGAGCTAACCGATACTAATGACCCGTGAGACTTAACCTTACAACACCTAAGGTGTTTGAGAAGAGAGAGACGGATTTTCAGCGAAGGTTCCGGATAAAGGCCGGCGGTCATCCTAAAGTGAAAGCGTGAGCATCACAGAGAGGGTGAGGGTCGGATAACAAATTTGCCTGGCGGCACTAGCGCGGTGGTCCCACCTGACCCCATGCCGAACTCAGTAGTGAAACGCCGTAGCGCCGATGGTAGTGTGGGGTCTCCCCATGCGAGAGTAGGGAACTGCCAGGCATCCAATTGAATGAAGCCCTCTGTGAAAGCAGAGGGCTTTTTCATGTGCGCCAGGCATGGCGCGGCGACGTGGACGAAAGCGGATCCGAATACGCTGATGGAGCGGGTGCTTGCACTGTCCAGCGAACCTCAAACGTGCGTACCAACGCGCGGTCAGCAGCAAAGGGGCGCCGGGTGCCAATGGCGTGATGGTGGCTGAGTTGGACGGTTACGTGAAACAGTATTGGACGATCTGAAAGGCCCGGTTGTTTACGGGAAAGTATCATCCGCAAGCGGCACGCTCAGTCGAGATCCCTACACCTAAAGGCGGTAGAACGTTTAATCCAACAAGCCGTGCCGCAACACTCACGCCCCAGTTCAGTCCCTTATTCTCGGACTACAGCTACGGCTTCCGTACGGAAAAAGCGCCCACCATGCCATTGTACCGCCCGCGCCAATTTGGCGGCAGGGCACCGTTGGTGCGTTGAACTCGATCTGGAGAAGTTCTTCGATCGCGTTAACGTGATTGAGTAAAACAGGCTGTTCGCTGCTCGATCAGTTCGTATTAGAGGCCGGGTAGGACAACCGGTAAACCCGGTTGAACGGAGTCCTCCGTTTTGACAGAGGACCCGTTATTGGTAGTTCTAATTAAGGGGTTTTAATTCCAGAAAATCATTATGGATTGTGGTATTTCCATACCATTGAAAAAAGCTTGCTTTATTCTTAATCATTCCATTCTTCATCAGTTACTGGGCTGTCCACAGCTGGTTCATCATTTGGAGAACCGTCAATTGCCTCCCTTCTCGACCTTATCGCGTCAAAAATAAGATCTCCAGTTGAAAGGGATCTTACGCTGTCTGTTTTTTTCCCGGTGTCTGAATTTATAGTGTCTACGTTTAGTCCAGCTGATTTAGGCGGCGGAGGCGGAATTAAAGAACCATTATCCAATGATAATAATTTCTGTTTCTGAATTTCGCCAACTGAAGTCTTGGGTTTAACGGGATGTAATGATTCTTTGTTAAAGTTCTGAATTTGCCTCAAAAAAGTATTTTCTGGATCACCTGAAAATATATCACCAGTAGAGGCGCCTCCCTCAAACTGAGCCGATGCGATTGATGAAAGCGGTGGCACTGAACCATCATCCGATATTGGCGGCGGAGGCGGTGGCACTGAACCATCATCCGATATCGGCGGCGGAGGCCACGAACCATCATCCGATATCGGCGGCGGAGGCGGTGGCACTGAACCATCATCCGGTATCGGCGGAGGAGGCGGAGGCCACGAACCATCATCCGGTATCGGCGGCGGAGGCGGAGGCCACGAACCATCATCCGATATTGGCGGCGGAGGAGGCGGAGGCCACGAACCATCATCCGATATTGGCGGCGGAGGAGGCGGAGGCCACGAACCATCATCCGATATCGGCGGCGGAGGCGGAGGCCACGAACCATCATCCGATATTGGCGGCGGAGGAGGCGAAGGCCACGAACCATCATCCGATATCGGCGGCGGAGGCGGTGGCACTGAACCATCATCCGGTATCGGCGGAGGAGGCGGAGGCCACGAACCATCATCCGGTATCGGCGGAGGAGGGGGGAGGCCACGAACCATCATCCGATATCGGCGGCGGAGGGGGAGGCCACGAACCATCATCCGGTATCGGCGGCGGAGGGGGGAGGCACTGAACCATCATCCGGTATCGGCGGCGGAGGAGGAGGCCACGAACCGTCATCCGGTATCGGCGGCGGAGGAGGAGGCCACGAACCGTTATCCGGTATCGGCGGCGGAGGCGTGCTTACTGAATCAGCGATAATTTCGTCGAAAGTTGTATTTGGTAATTGTAGCACTGGTGCGCTATGGATAGTCATTGTACTGCGATTTGACGCATTACCTTGCCGATCATAGGCTACTGCAGTGACTAAGAACTGATTGGCGCCTTCTGCATCAAACGAAGGTATTTGGATTTGATAAATATAATTGGACAGTGCAATAACTCTGCCTCCGCGAGAAATCAATGCGCTATCGTCCCACTCTATTCTTTGCAAACCATACTGCGCTTTCACATCTATTGAAATATTTCGTCTTTCATTTTCAACGCCTTCTAATACTGAAGGTAATTGAAAAATGATTTTTTCGCGAGCCTTATATTCAAGGGTAATATTATTATTACGCTCGACAGGATCATATCGGCTTGCCATAAGGTTTCGTCCTGGTGATGCCATGTGCGGATCCAATTGTTTGGATAATGGTTCACTCAAGCGATAATTGAACGTTAAATTGGCTTTAACTTCACTTTGCCCACCACGCCATTGAGAACGATCGACACCAAGCGTTATTAGCGGAACAGGATTATAGCTTAACCCTAACGTCAGAGATGAAGGGTTTTTTTTGGCGCTCATGCCTATTGATGGTTGTAACGCTATCACCGTAATAGTGTTCATATTTCACTCTTGTTCCAATTTGAGGATAGAATGGCAGGAATGACTCTACGTTTAGGTCATAACCATTTGCCGCCCTTTCTTCATGACCCAGAAGAAGGTTGGATGTTTTCCATCCTGAAAGTCGGTGATAACTGTTGGCGGAAAACTTAAGATTCTTAGTCCAAAATTCTAATCCGATACCTAATCGTTGGTGCTGGCTTCCTGAAAGTTGCCTATCGTAAAACGAGTTATACCCAAGCATCCAATCTTCGAAAAAGTGTCGTTGACCGACGCCCATATTGATAATATTTCTTCCATCGTAACGGCGCGCGCCGATCTGGCTGAAAATCAGATTATTGTCGTCTTTATTTAAAGGTAACAAGTAATCAAAGGAGGCCGATTTTAATGATTTCACCATAAGTGGAAGATTGATAACAGCAGAACCTTCCCTATTTTCGGACTTGCTGGGCACTCTATCTTCCGTTGAATAGCCGTGGTGTGCTTGGTTTGGGCTTGCTTGCAACTCCTCAACTTTATACACCGCCGCTGATCCAGTGGTGTGTTTTCTTTCAACTTGAGCACCAGAGTTGCTTTTGGGCATACTTGATGAATTTTTACGCTGCATTGAATTTGTAGCGTCTAAATCTTTATCAATTTTTTTTCTTTTCCGTCGATAAACATCCCACCAATAGGGCGGCCGTGCCTATCACAGTGATATACCATTTGAAAGCGATCATATCGATTATGTATTTTCTTTGTTTTATATTAAGCAATTATTGCTCGGTGTTGGGGTAAAATAGGTCAATAGCAACACAGGCTACTTTAATCAAAGCATGACAATTCCTTCAATCAAAAGAAGAATTAATATTAAGATCATTCAACATAACTAAATATAAACATCCTAATTACATTAGGAAGATTATAAAGTATGTTAATTAGTTCAAGTGATTACATGTGAATATTAAATTATATCATTGGCTGCGCTCATATTATTTCAAGGGGGGGGAATAAATAGCATAACAATGCTCAATGGGTAAAGATTCAATTCATAAAAATAAGAATAATAATGCCTGGATCACATTTATTTATGCAGTAATGTATATTTTTTTTAATAAAAAAATTATGTATATCAATATATAAAAAAACTATCATGTTATGAACAAAACTGACTGATTATTTGCGTTAGGTAAACGCTTAAGTTAAGGAAAGGGATATTTGTTACCCGAATCAATTCCTTTACACCCATAACATCTACAACCTGTGGTTGGGCGGTTGGCCCCTATCAATACTAGCGGCTGTCATCCAGCCATTGGCGGATAAATTCAGCGACATCTTCCGGCTGGTTGATATCTAGTACCGGCAAGGTTATATCGACGTTCACATCCCCAGCCACCGCAATGACGTATTCATCTATCAATGGTCGCCAGTCTTTACCCGTGTCAGAACGGAAGAGGGCAATTTTTGGCACCGGCTCGTTTTTGAATCCTTCCACTAGAATGAGGTCAACCAATCGCGGGTCCATTTGTGACGCAAGCCACGACAGCGAAGGCATTTCATTTTCCTGGTTTTCGGTCATGAGCGCCCAACGGGCGTCGCTAGCCACCATGGTTTGCCTTGCGCCGGCCTTTCGCAATTCATAACTGTCTTTACCTGGGGTGTCCACATCAACCTTATGATGAGTATGTTTGATAAGACCTACTCGAACGCCCATGTTGTCAAGCAGGGGTATCAATTGTTTTAACAGCGTAGTTTTACCCGTGCCGCTGAATGCGGTGATAGCCAATAACGGCGGGTGCGATGGTGCCATAATATTTCTCCTCTAAAACGGGGATTGTGCCCAGTCGGCCAAATCCTGCGGCGTATTCAGGTTGGCAAAAGTCGGATATCGCGCAGGGAAAATCACCTTTGCGGCGTTTACCTGAGTCAAAAACAACATGACCCGCCGTTCCCCACGGGATAAAAAATCTTCTAGCCTGGAAACCAATGCACGATTAAGCAAAGCGAAGGCAGGATGATCTCGACCGCCGGAGTGAGCGAAAGCGGCATTGGCATCCCGTTTTCCTTGCCATAAACGCGCAACCAAATCAGAGGGGAAAACCGGTGCATCGCAAGGAGCGAATACTACCCAGGAGGTATTCGCGGCTTTTAATCCCGACAGCATACCGGCCAACGGGCCTTGAAAGTCGGGGAGCGTGTCGGTAATGACCGGCAAGCCGCACTGCCGGTATTGATCCAAGTGGCGATTGGCATTGATAAGAGCAGTCGTTACCTGACCGCTAAGCCTATCCAGCACGTGCCGGTAAAGAGGGCGCCCGTTAATCGGTATCAGCCCCTTATCCTCACCGCCCATGCGGCTTGAACGTCCTCCCGCCAGAATGACGCCTGTTATTGGAGTCTTTGTCATGGCTATTCCCCGGAAAAATCCCGCTTGATGTGCGGACTCTCCTTAAAGATACCAGTTTTGCCGAATAATCGCTTAACATGCATAGCAAACCGGCAAGACAAAGTCAGTTTCTTTTCAGCGATGGGCGGTCTCACATATTAAGATACAATGTTTCCGCAGTTACTTAACTTTGCTGTTTATCCCCCCCCCCGGCGGATCTTGCTACATTAGGACCGATGCCATCAGAAGGATTGGATTATGAAATATCATCGTGTTGACGAACTTATCGAGCTTCTTCATTCCGCGTGGCGGAAAGAATCCGATCTTAATCTGCTGCAGTTTTTACAAAAACTGGCCGATGAAGCCGGCTACCAGGGTGATGTCACGGGTATAAGCGACGATATGCTGATTTACCATTTGAAGATGCGTGATTCGGACAAGGCGGAAATGATCCCCGGCCTGCAAAAGGATTACGAAGAAGATTTCAAGACTGCCATCCTTCGCGCCCGCGGCATCCTTAAAGAGTGAGGTTGCGCAAGCAGCAGCAGAAAGAAAGTTTCACGGTTGTTCTTTCCGGCAACCATTTGATATCCGTACTGGCTCGCTATAGACAAAACGGTTTATGAATATAACTGCTTTTACTTTCAAGACGTTGATGCCGGAACTCATCATGGATGCCTTGGAAAGCGTTGGATTACGTATCGATTCCGGCCTAACCGCTCTCAATAGCTACGAAAATCGGGTATATCAGTTTTTGGACGAAGACAGGAAACGCTACGTGGTGAAGTTTTATCGCCCCGAGCGTTGGTCTGTGGAGCAGATTCTGGAAGAACATGATCTGTCACTGGGACTGGAGGAAGCGGAAATTCCGGTGGTGCCGCCGATGCGCATTAACGGTTCGACGTTGCAAAACCATGAAGGGTTTCGTTTCGCAGTGTTTCCAAGCGTGGGCGGACGGCAGTTTGAGCAGGATAACGATGAGCAGCTTGAGTGGGTAGGCCGCTTTATAGGCCGGATACATCGCCATAATGGTGAAAAGCGCTTTTCATTTCGCCCCACTATTACCCTGGAAGAATATCTGTACGAGCCCAGGCGTGAGTTGGAACTCAGCGCCCTCATCAACGGCAAGCAGAAGGAAGCGTTTTTACGCGCCGTGGATGGGCTGATTGACGAAGTGGAAAATCATTGGACCGAGGATTGGCATCCTTTGCGTTTGCATGGCGATTTGCATGCCGGCAATATTTTATGGCGCGACGGGCCGATGTTCGTCGATTTGGACGATGCCCGCAATGGGCCCGCCGTACAAGATTTGTGGATGCTGCTTAATGGCGATCGTACGGAGCAGCAGTATCGATTGTCACTTTTACTTGACGCCTACCAGGAGTTCATGGATTTTAATCCGCGTGAATTGGCGCTGATAGAACCGCTGCGCGCGATGCGCATGATCTATTACCTGGCCTGGATCAGTCGTCGATGGGGCGATCCGGCATTCCCCCATAGTTTCCCCTGGATGGTGGACGCCGGGTTTTGGGAGCAACAAACCGTGATCTTTACAGAACAAGTAAAGCTATTGCGGGAGCCGCCGTTACAGCTTATGCCTTCGTATTAAACTTTAGAGAGAACATATATATGAAAAAGATTTGGTTTGCGCTAATGGGTATCTTGATGACGTTGGCCTTCAGTGTATCCGCTGCGCAATTCACGGAAGGCCAGCAGTATGTCCAGCTCGATAAGCCAGTGGCCGGCGAACCGCAAGTGTTGGAATTTTTCTCATTCTATTGCCCGCATTGCTACGAATTTGAACGGACTTACCATATTTCTGACAACATTCGGCAGGCGCTGCCGGCCGGCACAAAAATGGTTAAATATCATGTGGAATTCCTTGGCGATATGGGCAAGGAATTAACACAGGCATGGGCAGTTGCCATGGCATTAGGGGTTGAGGATAAAATCAGCCCGCTTATGTTTGATGCCGTGCAGAAAACCCAAACGGTTACCACACCGGCTGATATTCGCGACGTCTTTATCAAAGCGGGGGTGAGTGGCGAAGAGTATGATTCCGCATTGAATAGTTTTGTTGTTAAATCCTTAGTTGTGCAACAGGAAAAAGCCGCGGCTGACTTGGATTTACGCGGTGTTCCCGCCGTATTTGTTAATGGTAAATATATGGTGAAGAACGACGGTCTGGATACCTCCTCCATGGATATCTACGTTAAGCAATTTTCCGATGTAGTGAAATTTTTGCTGACCCAGCAGTAAGTTTCGCCGCCACATCGGCCAGGCCGACCCGACCGACGTGGCACTCTATCGCATGACGACTAATGCGTTTGTATGCGTCAAACTTCACCTTGCAGGTGCGTTGGCAACGCTCGGTCTCTTAGGGATCTTGGCAAGCGGCGATCGAATTCGCATTCTAACGGGATTTTACGTTGGGTTGCCTACTCCCTGTGACGCAAACCCATTAAAGTATATGATTCGTCGGTGCGGATATTTAAATGGCCGCACCGCCCTTCAGTAAGTTATTTCCAGGATCGGCCTGTCGAAAAATGATTTTTATGTATATCCTTTCCAGGCTTAAGTTTAACGGTCATTAAACGGAGGGGGGAAAGATTAAGTTAATATCCACAAACTGGGAATATCTATGTAATATAAGCAATTAGCGAATGTAATTTATTAAGTGCATGATATATATATTTTTTTTATCAAACCCTCATCCCTCAAAGAATATATAAATCTTTAAAAAATCTTTTTACTCACAAAGTTATCCACAGTACGATCCCCTTGATCATTCGCCCGCTTCACGTTTTTTATCGGCCTTATACTACGCAAATGTTCGTCTATGGCGGCAAGCTATGGCATGCTATACCCTATGTCTTTCGATCAAACAAGAACTAATACGCTATGGCCCATATCGCAGACAACCCTTTGATTTTGGTGGATGGCTCCTCTTATCTTTATCGCGCATATCATGCCTTCCCGCCGTTGACCAACAGCGCCGGCGACCCAACCGGCGCCATGTACGGCGTGCTGAATATGCTGCGCAGCCTGCTGATGCAGTATAGGCCCAGTCATGTGGCGGTGGTATTCGACGCTAAAGGCAAGACATTCCGCGATGAGCTGTTTGAACACTACAAATCCCACAGACCGCCGATGCCGGACGATCTTCGCAGTCAAATCGAGCCCCTGCATAATATGGTTAAAGCCATGGGACTGCCGTTATTGGCCATCTCCGGCGTCGAGGCGGACGATGTCATAGGTACCTTGGCGCTGGAGGCCGAGCGTGCCGGGAGGGAAGTCCTGATCAGCACCGGCGATAAGGATATGGCGCAGTTGGTTACGCCGATGATCACCCTCATCAATACCATGTCCGACACTATTCTCGGGCCTGAGGAAGTTCAGGTGAAATTCGGCGTTCCTCCGGAACGAATCATCGATTACCTGGCGCTGATGGGGGATAGTTCGGATAACATTCCCGGCGTTCCCGGCGTGGGTGAAAAGACCGCCCAGGCGTTGCTGCAGGGTATGGGCAGTTTGGATAATATCTATGGCGATCTCGCCGGAGTGGCGGCGTTGTCGTTTCGCGGGGCAAAGACCATGGCGCCCAAATTGGAACAAAACAAAGAGCTGGCCTATCTCTCGTATCAACTTGCCACCATAAAAACCGACGTGCCTCTGGACTTGCCTTTCGATCAACTGACCGTAAGCGAACCCGATGCGGGGTCCTTGCTCCATTTGTTCAAAAAATATGAATTCAAACGCTGGCTGGCGGACTTGCAGGATGGTAAATGGCTACAGGGCCGCAAAACGCCTACAGCCGCGCCGCGAACCGCCTTCAATGCTCCTGCAATCCGTAATGAAGATTCCCCCCGGCGCAGCTTTCACAGGCCGGGTACCAGGTCATAACCACCATGGCCGAGCTGGATCATTGGCTGGATAAAATCCAGGGGGCCGGTTTGTTTGCCTTCGATACCGAGACCGATAGCCTCGATACGTTGACGGCCAACCTGGTGGGACTCTCTTTTGCCACTGCTCCCGGCGATGCGGCTTATCTGCCGGTGGGACATGATTATCTCGATGCTCCCGATCAGCTTAATCGAGATGAAGTATTGACCCGGTTAAAGCCGTTGCTGGAAGATGCGGGACTGCGCAAGGTCGGCCAAAACCTTAAATTCGATCGCGGCGTGTTGAAACGTTATGACATTGAACTTGCGGGCATCGCGTTTGATACCATGCTGGAGTCTTATGTGCTCGATAGCGTATCCGGGCGTCACGACATGGACAGTATGGCGGAACGTTTTTTGCAGCACACCACTGTGGGATTTGAGGATATCGCCGGTAAAGGTAAAAATCAGCTGACCTTTAATCAAATAGCGCTGGAACAGGCCGCGCCTTACGCGGCGGAAGATGCGGACGTCACCTGGCGGCTGCATGAGAAACTTTGGCCGCAGATTGAGCAGGACGGCGGCCTGAAAAAAGTGTTTGAAGAGATTGAAATGCCGCTGGTGCCCGTGTTGTCCAGAATCGAACGCACCGGCGTGTTGATTGATGAAAAAATTCTGGCGGCTCATTCGGTGGAATTGACCAAGCGGCTGGGCGAGCTTGAAAACCAAGCCCATATCCTGGCGGAGGAGCCTTTTAATCTCTCATCCACCAAGCAACTGCAGGCGATTCTCTACGACAAGCATAAGCTGCCCATCCTGAAAAAGACGCCCGGCGGCGCGCCATCCACTGGGGAAGAAGTCCTGGCGGAATTGGCGCTGGATTATCCCCTGCCAAAGCTGATCCTCGAATACCGAGGTTTGGCGAAATTGAAAACAACTTACACCGATAAGCTGCCGCTGATGATAAACCCTTTGACGAAAAGGGTGCATACCTCTTATCACCAGGCCATTACTGCTACGGGACGGCTCTCTTCCAGCGATCCCAACCTGCAGAATATCCCGGTACGCAATGACGAGGGGCGTCGCATTCGCCAGGCATTTATCGCCCCGGCCGGATCGGTTATCGTGGCGGCGGATTACTCGCAAATCGAGCTACGCATTATGGCGCATCTGTCACGGGATCCCGGTCTGCTCAAGGCGTTCGCCGAGGGTAAGGATATACATCGGGCCACCGCCGCCGAGGTGTTTGGACAATCGCTGGAGAAAGTCACCCACGAACAGCGGCGCAGCGCCAAAGCCATTAACTTTGGCCTCATTTACGGCATGAGCGCTTTCGGGCTGGCGCGCCAGCTTTCAGTACCCCGCTCCGAGGCGCAAAAATACATGAATCTTTATTTCGAGCGTTATCCCGGCGTCTTGGCCTATATGGAGCGTACTCGCAAACAAGCTACGGAACAGGGATATGTTTCCACCCTGGATGGTCGCCGTCTTTACCTGCCGGACATTCATTCCCGCAACGGCGCCCGCAAAAAAGGGGCTGAGCGAGCGGCGATCAACGCGCCAATGCAAGGTACCGCCGCCGATATCATCAAACGGGCGATGATTTCCATCGACGGTTGGCTGCAAAAAGAGCGCCCACCGGTGCGTATGATCATGCAAGTGCATGATGAACTGGTTTTTGAAATTAGGCGGGAAGAGGCCAAGTCGGCGTCGGCCCATATCACCTCCTTAATGGAAGGGTGTTTTGCGTTGGACGTGCCGTTAAAGGTCGATGTAGGTATAGGCGAGAATTGGGATCAAGCTCACTAAGTGGCGAATCAATAAGCTTTTTATGTAATTAAGCTACACAAAAATGTGATATGGACAGTTATAAACGCGTTAGGAATTGTAGAAAATGAAATTTAACAACAAAAAATTCTTTTGCCCCGTCAAAATTTGATGTAAAGTTAGAGTCGTAGGGTACAGAGGTAAGATGTTCTATCTTTCAGACCTTTTACTTCACGTAATCGGATTTGGCTAAATATTAGCCGCCCCAGTCATCATTGGCTGGGGCGTTTTTTATTGGGCGTAAGATACTCTCCCTCATGGCGGACCTTTGAAGACCCAATTAAAAAGCCGCCTCGCTGAGCGGCATTGTTCTCAGAGGGCGTCCGGTGGCGTTTCTTCCGTGGCCGGCGGCGTTTGACCAAACCAGCCGTCCAGCTTCTCCGTCAGCTTATCCACCCCGGTTTTTTTTCAATGATGAGAAAGTTTCCACCTGAATTTCGCCATCAAACGCCAGCGCTTCTTTACGAACCTGGTTAAGCTGTGTCTTGCGTGCGCCGGAAGCCAGCTTATCGGCCTTGGTGAGAAGGATCAGCACCGGAATGGCGACACTCACCGCCCAAGCGATCATTTGCTGGTCCAGATCCTTCAAAGGATGGCGAATGTCCATCATCACCACCAATCCTTTAAGGCTGTTTCTTTTTTGCAGATACTCACCCAGAGCGCGTTGCCAATGGTGTTTTATTTCATCAGGCACTTCCGCGTAACCGTAACCCGGCAAATCCACCAGACGCCGTTCGGGCTCAATTTCAAAAAGATTGATCAATTGGGTGCGGCCCGGCGTTTTGCTGGTTCTGGCCAAACTTTTTTTGGTTGGTCAAGGTGTTCAGGGCGCTGGATTTGCCGGCATTGGAGCGGCCGGCAAAAGCGACTTCTATGCCGTTGTCCGGCGGTAAATGGCGTATGTCCGGCGCGCTCATGACAAAACGAGTCATGTGGTAATTAAATTGTGTGGCCAAGTTTTCCTCTCCCTCGGGCTGACTATTTACCGTCTAGCTTCTGATTATACGGGTAATGGGGTCAGTAGCGGTTTTTTATCTTGCCGATACTTTGCTGCTTAACGTCCGAAAGCTTGCCACTCAAGGGTATTTTAACGTGTTTGTAAAGTAAGAGATCTGCTATTTACCGATGACGTTATCTCGTTTTCATTAAAATTAATATATTACAAATCATAAAGTTAATTAATTAACTCTCATGGCAAATGCCTTTCGCCGCCCCCTGCTGTATTGCAGGTTCTTTTTACTCCGTTACATTAGAAGTCACGGCAAGGAACGCCTGAAGATATTACTTTTGAACAATAATATTGATCCCAGACGCGATTAGGCTAAGCGTCACATGTGGTATCAATAGGCTTCTCACGGATGTAAGCGGCTAAGGATGGCCGCGTAAAGGAATACACACTGACCCCTGTGCTTCTTAAAGCGTAGAGTGCCACTTCATCGTGGCGACAGCCCCTTTACACAGGATGAGGACTGGGGATGTGTCGCCGGAGTAGGGGTTTTTACTCGCGAAGCACCTTCATGTTGTGGTGGCAGAATAACTGCCACCTTTTTTATTTGTTGGGTTTCTGATAGATTCCGCCGCAATGCTATATCCCATCGTGTTTGAATTGCAGCCAGGAAAGCGGCAATTCGAAAGATGATGGGTATATACTTCATTAACGCCAGCCGAGAGCAGATATCATGAAACCAATAGCGAAAAGTGGCCGGGCTAAGCCTGCCGGAGCCAGGAACAAACGCAAAACCCGGGAAGAACTGAATATTGAGGGCCGCGCCCGCCAGCGCCAGAAAAAACGCCGCGGCCTGGCAGCCGGCTCGCGCGCTCAGGAAGGCAGCAAAAGCGGCGCTCGCTCCGCCACGGCGGCCAATGCCGATCCACGTATCGGCAGTAAAAAGCCGGTACCGTTGATGGCCGCCGGCGCCATAGCCAAACCGACTGCGCCCAAGGTCATCACTACTGCCGAATCGCTTTCTCCTCAGGCGGAGCTGGACATGCTGGAAAACGATGCCCGTCTTGATGCCTTGCTCCTCAGGCTTGAGCAGGATGAAAGCTTGTCCGCGCAGGAGCAGGCTTATGTGGACGAAAAACTGGATCGCATCGACAGGCTTATGACGATATTAGGCATAGAACTGGACGAAGAGGACGAAGAAGAACCCCAAAACGAAGATATGCTGCAATTGTTGAAACGGGGTTTTGACAACGGCGCTCATTGAGCAGGCCGCATCGATGTTGCTTTTGTTGATAGCCTTGCCGCTGACGTGTTATTTAGCGTGGTTATTAAGTAAACTATGGCGGCTCTCGCGGCGTAAGGACCGGTTGCGCTCGTTCCGGACCGCGGCACGGCGGCCGGCCGCATACGCCAGGGCTCGCCGGCGGAAAATCAGGAAGGAGTAAGCTGCCATGTCAGAGTCAACGATTGAATGGGATTCGTCCCTCATTCAGAAATATAACCAATCGGGACCGCGCTACACTTCCTATCCGACCGCCCTTGAATTTAACGAAGGCTATGACGAACCGGCGTTCAGGCAAGCCATTGCGCGTTATCCCGAGCGTCCGCTATCGCTTTATCTCCACATCCCTTTCTGCCACAAGCTGTGTTATTTTTGCGCCTGCAATAAAATTGTGACGCGTCAGCCGGAAAAGGTCGAGCGCTATCTCGACACGCTGGAGCATGAGATTCGGCAGCGTGCGCCATTGTTCCGGCATCGTAACGTGACGCAAATGCATTGGGGCGGCGGTACGCCGACATTCCTCACGGCGGCGCAGATTTCAAGATTGATGGCCCTGATGCGCGAACAGTTTCATTTTGCGCCGGAGGCCGAGCTCTCCATCGAGATCGATCCTCGTCAAATCCCCCTGTCTATGATTGACCATTTGCAGGAGGAAGGTTTTAACCGCATCAGCATGGGCGTGCAGGATTTTAACAAAGAGGTGCAACGCCTGGTGAATCGGGAACAAGACGAGGAGCTGATTTCCGCCCTGCTGGCGCGGGCCACGCAGCGAGGTTTCCTTTCCACCAACATTGATTTGATTTATGGCTTGCCGAGTCAGACCCTCGACAGTTTTCAGCACACGCTGAAACGGATAATCGAATTGAACCCCCAGCGCTTAAGCGTGTTCAATTATGCGCATATGCCGACGCTGTTTGCCGCTCAGAGAAAAATCAAACAAGAGGATTTGCCTGGCGCCGAGCAAAAAATGGACATTTTGCAGCATACCATCGCTACGCTGTGCGGTGCGGGTTATCAGTATATCGGCATGGACCATTTTGCCCGTCCGGATGACGAATTGGCCGTTGCGCAACGGGCCGGCCTGCTGCACCGTAATTTCCAGGGATATACTACTCGTGGCGACTGTGACTTGCTTGGTATGGGCGTATCGGCCATCAGCATGATTGGCGACAGTTATGCCCAAAACCAGAAAGATCTCAAGAGCTATACCGAAAGCGTTGCTCGGCAGGGGAATGGTTTATGGCGCGGCGTGGTCCTCACCGACGACGATTGTTTACGCCGGGATGTGATAAAAGCGCTAATTTGTCAGTTTTCCATCAATTTTGTTTTGCTGGAGAATCGTTACGGCATCCGTTTCGTTGAGTATTTCGCCGAGGATATATCACAGCTTCGCCCTCTTGAGCGGGACGGATTACTGACCATAACCGACCGCGCCATCAATGTGACCCCCAAAGGGCGTCTGTTGATACGCAATATCTGCATGTGTTTTGATGTTTATCTGCGCGATAAGCTGCGCCAGCGCCAGTTTTCCCGGGTGATCTGAACGGGAAGGGAGAGTCTATCTGTAGATGGGATCCGGCAAGGAGCGAGTTTCAAAAAGAGCGTTGCACGTTGGCCGGCAAGGTCGTTACAAGCGGTTAGCTAAAAAAATTGATAAGCGCGGCGCAAAGAATCGCGGCCAGCGCGGTCTGTGGCGCATGGCCGGCGGCGGCCGTCATATCCGCTCCGTGTGTCGCCAAGGCAATCAATGAATTCAACATGGTCTTCCTCCCGGGTCAGCGACAAGATCATACTTTGTCGGCCCGGGATGTAAAGTGTAAAATAACATCAATTTTGCAGGCGCAGTCTCTTTTTTAATCATTAACCGGTACGATTAACGCTACGGGTGTATGCATCATTCCATGCCCAGCTCTTTCAATTTGCGCGTCAGGGTGTTTCTTCCCCAACCCAGCAGTCGCGCCGCTTCCTGCTTATGTCCCTGCGTATGCCGCAACGCCGTGGTCAACAGTGTCCTTTCCATCTCCGGTTGTGCTTCCGACAGCAGATTTTGATGACCGGAACGCAGTGCGCGATCGGCCCATTGCGCCAGCAGCGTGGCCCAACTGTCGGGCAGGGATTGCGCCGAGGAGTCCGGGGCGGCGCTTTCAAACAGCTCCGGCGGGAGATCCTGAATTAAAACTTCCTGCCCGGCGGCCATGACGGTAAGCCAGCGGCACGTGTTTTCCAGTTGCCGCACATTGCCTTGCCATGACAGGCGGGTCAGGGCGGTTTCGGTTTCCGGATGCAGTATTTTAGGCTCCACGCCCAGCTCTTTGGCCGCTATCTGTAGAAAGTATCGCGCCAGTTTTGGAATGTCTTCCCGGCGTTCACGCAGGGGCGGCAAGTGGACTCTGATCACATTGAGTCGATGGAACAGGTCCTCGCGGAATTTGCCTTCCTGGACACGTAATTCAAGATTCTGGTGGGTAGCGGCGATAATCCTGACGTCTACCTTTACCGGCGCGTAGCCACCGACCCGATAAAACTGGCCGTCCGCCAGCACACGCAACAAACGGGTCTGGACATCCAGCGGCATGTCGCCGATTTCATCCAGGAATAGAGTACCGCCGTCCGCCTGTTCAAACCGGCCCTGGCGCACTTGATTGGCGCCGGTAAACGCGCCCTTTTCATGGCCGAACAGTTCCGATTCGATCAAATCCTTCGGAATGGCCGCCATATTCAGTGCGATGAACGAGGATTTGGCTCGCGGGCTATGGCGATGCAGGGCGTGAGCCACCAGTTCTTTACCCGTACCGGACTCGCCGTTGATCAGCACGCTGATGGAAGAGCGGGACAGGCGACCGATAATGCGGAAAACGTCCTGCATGGCCGGGGCTTCGCCGATGATATCGGTGGTGGGGCCGTTGGCGGGCTGGGCGCGGGCCGGCTGCTGCTGTTCGAGGTAATGACTGACCGCGCGTTCCACCAGGGCGACGGCTTCATCAATATCAAAGGGTTTCGGCAGGTAATCAAACGCGCCTTGTTGGTAAGCGCTGACGGCGGCATCCAGATCGGAGTGGGCGGTCATGATGATCACCGGCAGCATGGGGTGACGCTGTTTGATTTGCTTCAGTAATGCCAGACCATCCATACCAGGCATCCTGATATCCGATAACAACACGTCCGGCGTTTGGGTGGATAGCGCATCCAGTACTTCGCTTCCGCCTTCAAAGGTAGCGCAGGTTAACCCGGCTCCAGTGAGGGCGCGTTCGAGCACCCAGCGGATGGAGCTATCGTCGTCGACGATCCAGACTATCCCTCGTTGCATAGTGACCTCACTGGCGAATAGGCAGGTAAACCGAAAATTCGGTATGGCCCGGCCAACTGTTAAACTCAATTTTTCCCGAATTCTGATCGACAAGGCTACGGGCTATGGATAATCCCAGGCCTGTCCCTCCCTCGCGGCCGCTGACCATCGGGTAGAAAAGCGTATCCTGCAAATGCGTCGGTACGCCGGGACCGTCGTCTTCAATATCAACACGGGCCGCCAGCCGATAGCGTACGCCGTGCAGCGTGAGCTGAAACGCCGTGCGGGTCCGGATAGTGATCGTCCCGCCGTCTTCACCCAGCGCCTGCAGCGAGTTGCGGGTGATGTTCAGCAGCACCTGTTCCATCTGGTCGGGGTCGTGGGCTAATTCAGGCAAACTGGGATCGTAATCCCGCAATAATGTCACGTTGTCAGGCTTTTCCAGCGAGACCAGTTGAAAAACCCGTTCCGCCACCTGATGGATACTTTGCGTTACATGCATGCCGGGCTGCTGCGGTCCAAGCAGCCGGTCCACCAGATTGCGCAGGCGATCCGCCTGTTCGATGATGACTTTGGTGTATTCCAGCAAGGAAGGGTCGGGCAGCGCCTTGGACAACAGCTGCGCCGCGCCGCGCAATCCGCCGAGGGGATTTTTGATTTCATGGGCAAGCCCGCGCACCAGATCCCGGGCAGCCACCTGTTGGGCATGCTGGATTTGTTCCTGGCTCAGCCGACGCTGGTTGTCCATGGGCGCCAGCTCCATTAAAAAATACTCATCCGGCAGACGCTGCACGGTCAGGGAAAGGATATGCGCCCGCCCGTCCACCACCAGGGTAACTTCATTATCAGTGAACCCTTGGCCGGCATTGAGGCTTTCGCGCATCAGTTCGACGTTGAGGGAAAAATAACCGAGTAGCTCAGGCAGGGGCGTGCCGAAAAGCTTGCGTGAACTTTGCGCCAGCAGCTGTTGCGCCGCCGGATTGGCGTAATGAACGGCCAAATCGTTATCCAGCACCAATATACTGTTAATCAACGAATTTAGGATCTGCCCAGCATCGGGCAATGAGCCTGTAGCCATAAAGCAGTCTCCCGCACTATTCTAGTGCATTTTAGTCCATTAGATAATGTTGCGCATGGCTACGCGCAAGGTTTGCCGGAGAAAAAAGCCCATCCGAAGATGGGCTGAAAGTTTCCACGGCAACAAAAAACACAATGTAATTAAACGCTGTAATACAACTCGAATTCCACCGGATGCGGCGTCATGCGGAGACGGTCGACTTCTTCGGTACGCAGCTCGATATAGGCATTGATGGTATCGTCGGTAAATACGCCGCCGCGGGTCAGGAATTCGCGATCAGCGTCAAGAGAGGCAAGGGCCTCGTCCAGCGATCCGCAGACCTGCGGGATTTCCTTGGCTTCTTCCGCCGGCAAATCATACAAATTCTTGTCCATGGCATCGCCGGGATGGATTTTGTTGATAATACCGTCCAGACCGGCCATCAGCAGCGCGGCGAAAGCCAGATACGGATTGGCGGCCGGATCCGGGAAACGGACTTCGATACGTCGTCCCTTCGGGCTCGGCGATACCGGAATACGAATGGAGGCGGACCGGTTGCGCGCGGAATAGGCCAGCATTACCGGCGCTTCATAACCCGGGACCAAACGTTTATAAGAGTTGGTGGTGGGGTTGGTCAGCGCGTTAATGGCTTTGGCATGTTTGATTACGCCGCCGATATAGAACAGCGCGGTTTCAGACAGGCCGCCGTATTTGTCGCCGGAGAACAGGTTGTTGCCGTCCTTGCTAAGAGACATATGGCAATGCATGCCCGAGCCGTTATCGCCGAAAATCGGTTTCGGCATGAATGTCGCGGTTTTGCCGAAGGCGTGGGCGACGTTATGCACGACGTATTTGTAGACCTGGATTTCGTCGGCTTTTTTCACCAGCGTGTTAAAGCGGGTGGCGATTTCGTTTTGGCCGGCGGTGGCGACTTCATGGTGATGAGCTTCAACCACCAGACCCATTTCTTCGAGGGTCAAACACATGGCGGAACGCAAATCCTGCGATGAATCCACCGGCGGAACCGGGAAATAACCGCCTTTGACGCCGGGACGGTGGCCTTTGTTGCCGCCTTCGATGACTTTATCAGAATTCCATGCCGCTTCCACATCGTCGATGGCGATATGAGAACCGGAAATGGATGAACCGAAACGAACGTCGTCGAACAGGAAGAATTCGGGTTCAGGACCGAAAAAAACGGTATCGGCGATGCCGGAGGATTTTAGAAAATCTTCAGCGCGTTTGGCGATGGAGCGCGGATCGCGATCATAACCCTGCATGGTGGCCGGTTCGAGGATATCGCAACGAATAATCAGGGTGGTCTCTTCGTAGAACGGGTCTAGCATTGCGGTGCTGGCATCCGGCATCAGAACCATGTCTGATTCGTTAATGCCTTTCCAGCCGGCGATGGAAGAGCCGTCAAACATCTTGCCGTCTTCGAAAAAGTCGGCATCCACTTGATGGGCCGGTATTGTGACGTGCTGTTCTTTCCCTTTCGTATCAGTGAAACGTAAGTCGACGAATTTGACTTCGTGTTCATTGAGCATCGTCAAAACGTGTTCAGCGGACATACTTGTATTCTCCCGGATGTGCCATTGTGTCGTCGTGGAACGAAATCGTGGTTTGGATTCTTTAAACTTAGCGAGTCGAGGCTAAACTTTAGGTTTAACACTCAAATCTTAATACTCTGGTCATAACTAAGACTAAGCTAAAACTGTGCCAACATTTCTAAATGAGTGCGAGGCGCCGAAATTGCGGCCTTTTATCGGTTGCCTGGCTGCACCAGATTGGTGGGATGGTGCTATTGTAGTGCATTTGTGCGCCAAGTGGGCACTATTTTGGTGCAATGGATGCGAATAGTTGCAACATTGCACTGATAAAGGGACGTCAAAGCGCTGTTAAAAACGCAAATGCAGAGAAGAGCGCGATCTTGTTTAGTCCCTCGCCTATTACGTGTACAATAACGCGCTATTTCTAATGCCTGAGGCAAAGTTGTGATCGAAAATTTGCGTAACATCGCCATCATCGCGCACGTCGACCATGGGAAAACCACCCTGGTGGATAAGCTGTTGCAACAATCCGGAACATTGGGTGACCGCAACGACGCCACCGAACGCGTGATGGACTCCAACGATTTGGAGAAAGAACGGGGAATCACCATCCTCGCTAAAAAATACCGCTATTAACTGGCGCGACTACCGTATCAACATCGTTGATACCCCGGGACATGCCGATTTCGGCGGCGAGGTCGAGCGCGTCATGTCCATGGTGGACTCGGTGCTGCTGCTGGTGGATGCCATGGACGGGCCGATGCCGCAAACCCGTTTTGTGACTCAGAAAGCCTTTGCTTACGGTTTGAAACCCATCGTGGTCATCAACAAGGTTGACCGCCCCGGAGCCCGCCCGGATTGGGTGGTGGATCAGGTGTTCGATCTGTTCGTCAATCTCGGCGCAACCGATGAGCAACTGGATTTTCCGATCATCTATGCCTCGGCATTAAACGGGGTCGCCGGCTATGAACATGAAAACATGGCCGAGGATATGACGCCGCTGTTCGAGTCCATCGTCAAGAACGTCGAAGCGCCCAATGTCGATAGCGACGGTGCGTTCCAGATGCAGATTTCCCAGCTCGATTACAATAGCTATGTCGGCGTTATCGGTATCGGCCGTATTAAACGCGGTTCGGTTAGACCGAATCAGGCAGTGGTCATCATTGATCACGAAGGCAAGCGCCGCAACGGCAAAGTGGGCCAGGTGCTGGGCCATATGGGCCTGCAGCGCATCGATTCCAAATTGGCGGAGGCCGGTGATATCATCGCCCTGACCGGTCTGGGCGAGCTGAATATCTCCGATACCCTCTGCGATCCGGCCCAGGTTGAAGCGCTGCCGCCGCTGACGGTTGACGAACCCACCGTTTCCATGTCTTTCGGGGTGAACACCTCGCCGTTCTGCGGTAAAGAAGGCAAGTATGTGACGTCGCGCCAGATTCTTGAACGCTTGAATAAAGAACTGGTGCATAACGTGGCGCTGCGGGTTGAAGAAACCGAAGACCCGGATACGTTTCTGGTCTCGGGCCGCGGCGAGCTGCATTTGTCGGTGCTCATCGAGAATATGCGCCGTGAAGGCTTTGAAATCGGCGTTTCCCGTCCCAAGGTTATCTATCGTACCGTGGACGGCAAAAAGCAAGAGCCGTTCGAGCAGGTTACCCTGGATATCGAAGAGCAGAATCAGGGCCCGGTGATGGAAGCTATGGGTATTCGCAAAGGCGAAATGCGCGATATGCTGCCGGACGGCAAAGGCCGCATCCGTCTCGATTACGTGATTCCAAGCCGGGGCCTGATTGGTTTCCGTACTGAATTTCTGACCATGACTTCCGGTACCGGCCTGCTGTATTCGTCGTTTAGTCATTATGACGATGTGCGTCCGGGCGAGATCGGCCAGCGGCCGAATGGCGTAATGATTTCCAACGGTCAGGGCAAAGCGGTGGCTTACGCCTTGTATAGCCTGCAAGATCGCGGTCGCCTGTTCCTGGGCCATGGCGCGGAAGTGTATGAAGGCCAGATTATCGGTATTCATACCCGTTCCAATGATTTGACCGTCAACTGCCTTACCGGTAAAAAATTAACCAATATGCGTGCTTCGGGTACCGACGAAGCCACCACGCTTGTGACACCGATTAAGCTGTCGTTGGAGCAGGCGCTGGAATTTATCGATGATGATGAATTGGTGGAAGTCACTCCCCATTCCATCCGGTTGCGTAAACGTCATTTGACTGAAAACGATCGCAAGCGCGCCAATCGTTCCAGCAAAGAAGTCTGATCTGCTAAATGAAATAAGATCCGGTCCCTAAGGGGACCGTTTTTTTGCCTCTTATCGCCTCGATCTCTTCGGCACGATTTCCCTCTAATCCCCCCGTTGTACGAACGAAACCCGCGCGTTGTCAATCCGGCTGATACACCAAGGCGATATCATGCTGTTGGCAATAGTCATGGAATTTACGCGGTGGGGATTGATCGGTGATAAGGGTGTTGAACAGGGTGAGGGCGCCGATGCAGGCGGGTTTGATATTGTCGAATTTGCTGTGATCGGCCACCAGAATCCCTTGTTGCGACAAAGATAACGCCCGATGCTTCATGGTGAGCTCATCGAAGTTGAAGCAGGTGGCGCCATAGTGAATATCAATACCGGCGGCGGAAATGAACGCCTTATCGGGGCAGATATTATCCAGAATGGAGTATTGGGTAAGGGGAGTGAAGATGCAGTTGGCCGGGTGGTATTCGCCGCCGCAGAGAATGACTTTGCAATTGGGTAAATCCTGCAAGGCCAAAAACGTATTCAACGAATAACAGACGCCGGTAAAGGCCAGGTCCTGATGGATGGCGTCGATGATAAGCGGCGTGGTGGTGCCGCAATCGAAAAACACCGTGTCGTCTTTTTGGATCATCTGGGCCGCCAGCCGGCCGGCGATGCTTTTTTCTTTAACGTGCTTGGCCTTTTGATCCGATACGAAATAGTGCGTAACGGAGCTGCTTTTCGGATCGTTGACGACATATCCCCCCCCAGCAGGACGACCTGGGCCGGTTCGGCGCTCAAATCGCGGCGGATGGTCATTTCCGATACGCCCAGCAGGACGGCGGCATCTTTCAAATGAATTTTGTCTTCCCGCTTCAACGCTTGAACCAGCTTGGTAATCCTTTCTTCGCGCCGCGTTTCCATAGTTTACTCTGCGTCAATAGGGCCAATGGCCGCCGGATTGAATATTAATAATTGCCGGTGGCCGCCGCGCCCGTCACGATGGCTACCCCGGAACTGGTGCCGATACGGGTAGCGCCGGCCAGGATCATGGTTTGTGCGGTCTGGCGGTCGCGGACGGCGCCGGATGCCTTGACGCCCATCTCCGGCCCCACGGTCTGGCGCATCAATCTGACGTCCTGCTCACGAGCGCCGCCGGTGCTAAAGCCTGTGGACGTTTTGACGAAAGCGACCTTAAGTTCGCGACAAATCTCACAAACCTGCACAATTTGTTCATCGCCTAACAGGCAGGTTTCCAATATTACCTTCAATGGTATGGTGGCGCAAACCTGGCGAACCGCACGTATATCGGCGGTTACCGCATCGAGTTTGCCGCTTTTCAGCCAGCCGACGTTGATTACCATGTCGATTTCATCTGCCCCTGCCTCGATGGCCGCTTTTGCTTCGAAAGCCTTGGCGGCGGTCAAGCCGGCGCCCAAGGGAAAACCCACCACTGAGCAGACCTTTACCTCGCTGCCGCGCAGCGCGTGGGCGGCGAACGGCACATAGCCCGAATTTACGCAGACCGCATAAAAGCCGTACTGCTTCGCTTCGTTGCATAGCGCGGCGATTTGCGCCTCGGTGGCATCCATCGCCAATAAGGTGTGGTCGATATAGCGCGGAAAATCAATTTCAGTTTTGGTCATTACTGCGTCCTCGTTAGGGATGACATTGATGTGAAAATAATAACATCATATAACACAGTTAAGTAGCCATTTGTCTGCTAATTCTTTCTTATAAGATGTGATGGTTGTCATATTAATAACAATTATTGGTTGATAATGTTATGTTAGTAACATTAAATGCCGTGAAAACTTGAGAGAGAAAACAGTTATGGATATAGCAATCATCGGCTCCAACATGGTGGATTTGATCACTTATATCGCTGAGATGCCGAAAAGGGGCGAGACGCTTGAAGCCCCGGATTTTGAAATCGGCTGCGGCGGTAAAGGCGCAAATCAGGCGGTTGCGGCGGCTAAACTCGGGGCCGGCGTGATGATGGTAAGCAAGGTGGGCGACGACCTGTTCGCCGACAACACGGTTAACAATTTGCGCCGGTACGGTATCGATACCCGCTATGTAGAAAAGGCGCCGGGCGTTTCCAGCGGCGTAGCGCCGATTTTTGTTGGCAAGGATTCACATAACCGCATTCTGATCATTAAAGGAGCCAATAATCATCTGACGGCGGAGGATGTCGACCGGGCTGCGGAACAGCTCAAGAAGTGTAAGCTGATTATCCTGCAATTAGAGATTCCGCTACCGACGGTATATCACTCTATCGATATTGCCCGGCAACTGCATGTGCCGGTGATCCTCAATCCGGCGCCCGCCAGCCGCGAGCTGGATATCGCCTATGCCTGCCAATGCGACTTTTTTATGCCCAATGAAACAGAGCTGGAGATTCTTACCGGCATGCCTGTGGACACCGAAGCGCATATCCTGGCCGCCGGCCGGTTTTTGCTGACCAAGGGATTGAAAAACCTGATCATCACCATGGGGCATCGCGGTTCGGTGTGGCTGACGGGCGATAGCGTCCACCGGGTGGATGCGCTGCCCGTGAAAGCCGTGGATACCAGCGGCGCGGGGGATGCCTTTATCGGTTGCTTTGCCCGCTATTACGTCGGCGACGGCGATATCAAACAGGCCATGACCTATGCCTCGGCCTACGCCGCCTATAGCGTCAGGGGTAAGGGCACTCAACGTTCCTATGCCGACGCCTCACAGTTCGGCGACTTCCTCGCCACCCTACATCAGGAATAACACCATGCGCCACGATACGGTACAAATGCCTGACGGCTACCTGAATAAAACGCCGCTGTTTCAATTTATCCTGCTCTCTTGCCTTTTTCCCCTTTGGGGATGCGCGGCCAGTTTGAACGATATACTGATAACCCAGTTCAAAACGGTATTTGCCTTAAGCGATTTTGCCAGCGCGCTGGTGCAAAGCGCGTTTTACGGCGGTTACTTTCTGATAGCCATTCCGGCCTCGATGGTCATTCGTAAAACCAGCTATAAAGTGGCCATCATGTCGGGCCTGTCCCTGTACATCATCGGCTGCGTGCTGTTTTATCCCGCGTCGCATATGGCGACCTACACCATGTTCCTGGCGGCGATTTTCGCCATCGCCATCGGCCTGAGTTTTTTGGAGACCGCGGCCAATACCTACAGCTCGATGATCGGTCATCGCGATTATGCAACGCTTAGGTTGAATATCAGCCAGACGTTTTATCCCATAGGCGCGCTGATGGGTATCGTGCTGGGCAAATACCTGGTGTTTCAGCAAGGGGACAGCCTGAGCCGTCAATTGGCCGCAATGACGCCGGAGCAAGGGCATCAGTTCCGTTTGAATATGCTGGAGCTTACCCTGCAACCCTACAGATACCTGATTATGGTTCTCCTCGTGGTTTTGGTGTTGTTCGCCATCACCCGCTACCCCCGGTGTAAACCCCAAACGGACGCGCATAAAGCCACCGCGCCGGGCATGGGGGAAACCCTGCGGTATCTGGCCGGCAATGCTCGCTTTAAGAAGGGCATCGTCGCTCAATTTCTGTATGTGGGAATGCAGGTGGCGGTGTGGTCGTTTACCATCCGTTTGGCGCTGAATCTTGGGGCGGCCAACGAACGAAGCGCTTCCAACTTCATGATTTATAGTTTTATGTGTTTCTTTGCCGGTAAATTTATCGCCAATTTCCTGATGACCCGTTTCATGCCGCAAAAAGTCTTGATTGCCTATTCCATTCTGGGAGTGGTCACCCTGGCCTATGTGGTGATGGTGCCCAATTTTACCGCCGTGTATGCCGCGGTATTCGTCAGCGTCCTGTTTGGTCCCTGTTGGGCCACGATTTATGCCGGCACGTTGGATACCGTGGATAACCGTTATACCGAAGTGGCGGGGGCGATCATCGTTATGGCCATCGTCGGCGCCGCCGTGGTGCCGGCCATCCAAGGTTTTGTATCCGATCATCTGGGGTCGATGAAACAGGCGTTCAGCGTGTCGCTGCTGTGTTTCGCCTACGTGGGATTCTATTTTTGGGGCGAGTTGCGCAACCATCAGCCTTTAACCGATACGTCGCGTTCGGTGATGGATAACAAACTTTAACCGCGGGAGAAGCTCACATGTCTGCTATTATTCATCTTCAACACAATCAGTTCAACGAACAGCCGTTCTGTCTGTTGGAAAACGCCGAGCTTAGCGTGACGTTATTCAAATACCGTTCCGGCATCGAAGCGCTGACCCTGCGTAACCGCCGCGGATTCATCACCTTGCTGCCTTTCTATGGGCAGATGATTTGGGATGCCGAGTTCGACGGCCATGATTTGAAAATGACCAATCCGTTTACCGAGCCGAAACGCGGCGATTCTGTGGTGGATACCTATGGTTGTTTCGCGTTTCATTCAGGTTTGCTCAGTAACGGCTGCCCGTCTCCCGAGGACCTTCACCCCTTGCATGGGGAAATGCCCTGTGCGCCGATGGATAGCGCCTATATTTTACTGGACGAAAACAGCGTCACGTTGGGGGGGGACTACGAATACGTCAAAGGTTTCGGCCACCATTACCGGGCGTCGCCTTCAGTCAGGCTGGCGGCCGGCGAGACGCTGATGACCATTACCATGGGGGTGACCAATCTCGCCAGCGTAGCGATGCCGCTCCAGTATATGTGCCATATGAATTATGCCTATGTGCCGGGGGCCGCCTTCAGCCAGAATATACCCGATCGGGCGTTTTCACTGCGAAGCTCCATTCCCGGCCATGTGCATCCCACGCCGCAATGGCTGGAATATACCGCCGCGCTGGCCGATAATCCTTCGGCGTTCGGCGCGTTGGATCAACCGGAGTTCTATGATCCGGAAATCGTGTTTTTCGCCGATAATCTGGCGCAATACACCCCGCGACCGGAATTCTTTATGCAGGCGCCGGGGCAAGGACCGCGTTTCGTCACCCGGTTTTCCAGCGAAGAGTTCAATTATGCTACCCGCTGGATATTGTATAACGGCGACCAAAAGGTCGCGGCGTTTATCCTGCCCGGCACCTGCCGTCCCGAGGGCCATATCGCGGCGCGACGGGCCGGTACGCTTATTGATCTGGCCGCGGGAGCCAAGCGGGAATTTACCGTGGTGACCGGTCTTGACGAATAAACGGATTTTCTGTCCGATTACGCTATTATACTGCCGCAATTTACGCAGCAGGCCATAACACTCAGAATGTTGCACCATTATCGACTGCCCCCACTGACTTTCCCGTAGTGCCGCACCGGGCGCATCCCAGGATGCGCCCGGTGCCGCTCCCGCCATGGACATGACCGCGTAATGTCTGTTGATTACTGTTCAGTTGGATTAAATCCCGCTACAGTGAGTTAACCAGGTAAAGAGGGAGGGAGCCATGCTTTATATCTTTGATTTAGGCAATGTCGTTATCGATATTGATTTCGGCCGGGTTTTGGGCGTTTGGAGCAAGCTTAGCGGCGTACCGCTGGCCAATCTCAAAAAGAAATTTGTCTTGGGCGAGGCGTTTGAGCAGCACGAGCGCGGCGACATTACCGATGAGGCGTTTGCCGCCAGAATTTGCGCCGAATTGGGTATCGCGCTGAGTTTCGAACAATTCACCGCCGGCTGGCAGGCGATATTCGTCGGCGTACGCACGGAGGTGATCACACTTATACGGACGCTGCGAGAGCAGGGCCACCGGGTGGTCGTGTTATCCAACACCAACCGCCTGCATTGCAATTTTTGGCCGAGCCAGTACCCCGAAATACGGCAAAGCGTGGATAAACTCTATCTATCGCAGGATCTGGGTATGCGCAAGCCCGATCCGGCCATTTACCGTTATGTGCTGGAGCAAGAGAAGGTCGCCGCTTCGGATGCCGTCTTCTTCGACGATAATGCCGATAATATCGCCGGTGCGATTACGGTCGGACTGCAAGCAGTGCATGTTACCGACCCCGGCGTGATCCCCGCTTTTTTTTGCCTGACAGGACCAGGACAGCGCGCAAGGCGATGCGGAACCGGTTTCGGCCCGGTGATTGAGGAAATTTGCGATGAGACGTCCTAATCTGAAGGCACTACGCCGTTATTATGCCTTTATCAAGCTCTTGATCGTCCGCATTGACCAGGATCGGCTGACGGTACTGGCCGGGCATTTAGCGTATGTGTCGCTGCTTTCCCTGGTGCCGTTGGTGACCGTGGTGTTCGCGCTTATCGCCGCATTTCCGGTTTTCTCGGATGTCAGCATACAGTTGAAAAACTTCATCTTTTCCAATTTTATGCCGGCAACCGGCAATGTGATTCAGCGTTATCTCGAACAATTCATGCTAAACAGCAGCAGGATGACGGTGGTGGGAACCTGCGGGCTCGTCGTCACCTCTTTATTGCTGATATATTCCGTGGATGCCGCCCTCAATACCATATGGCGCAGTAAAAAAAGCGCCCTCTGATTTTTTCCTTTGCGGTTTACTGGATGGTACTGACCTTGGGGCCTTTATTGACCGGCGCCAGCATGGCCGTCAGTTCCTATCTGTTATCCATCGCCTGGCTTCACTCCACCGGCTTTAGCCTGTTCGCCTCCATCGCCCTGCGGGTCTTTCCGTTATTGCTCTCATGCATGTCCTTCTGGTTGCTGTACAGCGTGGTGCCAACGGTGCGGGTGCCGGGTCGGGATGCGTTGTCGGGCGCCCTGGTGGCAGGCCTGCTGTTTGAACTGGGGAAAAAATCTTTGGGTTATATGTCACTCTGTTTCCCACCTACCAGCTGATTTATGGCGTATTGGCAGTGATCCCAATCTTGTTTCTCTGGATTTACTGGAGCTGGTGTATTGTATTGCTTGGAGCGGAAATAACCGTCTCTTTGACGGAACACCGGCAGTTGGCGATGGAGGAGAGCGTTTCTCGATGATTGCGTTGATTCAGCGGGTATTGCGGGCCCGCGTTGCCGTGGACGCGTCCACAATAGGCGAGATAGGCCCGGGTTTGCTTATCCTGCTGGGGGTGGAAAAGCAGGATGATGAAAAGAAAGCGGAAAAGCTTTGCCAGCGGGTGCTGGCTTATCGTATTTTCGGTGACTCACAAGGCAAAATGAACCTGGATGTCCGCCAGTCCGGCGGCAGCGTGCTGGTGGTGTCACAGTTTACATTGGCGGCGGATACCGACAAGGGGCTGCGGCCCGGCTTCTCGCGCGGCGCGGCGCCGGGGGAAGCTGAGCGCTTATATCACTACTTCGCCAGATGCTGCCGCCAAGCGGATGTTCTAACGCAAACCGGCCGTTTTGGGGCGGATATGCAGGTGGAGTTGGTGAATAACGGGCCGGCGACGTTCTGGCTGCAGGTCTAGGTCGGTAAAGGCACTCACAGAGAGAGTATGTCATGTATCACTTGCGCGTTCCGCAGAGCGAGGAAGAACTTCAGGGATACTATCGATTCCGCTGGGAGATGTTACGCAAGCCTTTGCATCAGCCGCCGGGCTCCGAGCGCGATGCCTATGATGCCATGGCGCATCATCAGATGGTGGTGGACGAAGAGGGTAAGCCCGTGGCGGTGGGCCGGCTGTATATCAATGCCGATAATGAGGCGGCCATTCGATTTTTGGCGGTGGATCCGCAGGTGCAGGACAAAGGCCTGGGCACTTTGGTGGCCATGACGCTGGAATCCGTCGCCCGTCAGGAAGGCGTTAAACGGGTAGTCTGCAGCGCCCGCGAGGATGCGGTGGAGTTTTTCGCCAAGTTGGGGTTTATCAACCAGGGTGAAATTCTGGCGCCATCCACCACGCCGATACGGCATTTTTTGATGATTAAACCCATCGCTACGCTTGATGATATTTTGCACCGGCCGGATTGGTGCGGCCAGTTGCAACAGGCCTGGTATGAACATATCCCCCTCAGCGAAAAAAATGGGCGTGCGAATCAGTCAGTATACCGGGCAGAAATTTATGACCACCATGCCGGAAACCGGCAATCAGAACCCCCATCATACGTTATTCGCCGGCAGCCTGTTTTCTTTGGCCACCCTGACCGGCTGGGGCCTGATCTGGCTGTTGCTGCGGGAGCGCCAATTGGGCGGCACCATTATCCTGGCGGATGCGCATATCCGCTATACGACGCCGGTCACCGGACGGCCCTGCGCCGTCGCGGATCTCGGCTCGCTCAGCGGCGATTTGGACCGGCTGGCCCGGGGTCGCAAGGCCAGGGTGCAGTTGGAGGTGGAGCTATTCGGCAATGATAAGCTGGGGGCGGTATTCAAGGGCATTTATCTGGTATTGCCGCCGGCGCATGATAAGCCGCTGGAACGCGGCGGCTCCCATGCCGATTAAGCGTGATACCCGTCATACTTCAAGCTGAAGGCGCGTTGGCCGTTCCGGAATCCGAATTTGGGGCATAAAGTCCGGAGTGACTCGGGTTTATGTCGATGAAGCACTGACCTGCCTGGCGCGCCGGGGCAAATTTCCTGACATTCAATGCACCCCGTCGGCGGTCACCTCGCCAAGGGCCATGGTCTGGTTCAGGGTCTGGCCGTTCGCATCGACGGCCTGGAGCCGGCCATTTACTGTCGGCCGGAGGGGCGCCTGGGCGGCGAGTTGCCCGGTCAGCGTCAGTTGTACGTTGCCATTGCCCGACAGCGGCAGGGCGGGCCATCCCCAGCGATTCAGCACGTTAAGCGGAACCGATTTGCCGTTCAAATTGAGCGAGAAGTTACGCGAGGGCTGCTGGTTCATCAGCGCGGTGGCTTCCAGCAAACCGTCGCCGGCGAAGGCGCTGAGATCGGTGACGGTAATTTTGTCCGCATCGGCGGTTAACGCCAGCGACGGCCGTCGTACGTCAATTTTATTGAAAGTGGCATCGCTGCCGTTGAGATTCAGGCTCCCGGACCAGATGCCCCATTGGTGATTACGCGCCAGCACCAATTGCTTGCCGTAGCCGTCCAGTGCGGTTATCTGGAACGGGAAGGCCGGATTGATATCAATCAGCAGATTCCGGTTGGCGGTGAATTTATCTACGGTGACCTGCTCCAGCCAGGAGGGCAAGGACTGTTGCCACTGGTCACGCCAGTTTGCCGGGAGAGTATATTCCAAGCCGGCGATCATAAACTCGTCCAGCTCGAGTTGCCGGCCGTCTCGCAGCCAGCGTCCCGAGGTACGCATCAACCCGCCTTCCCAACGCCCGCTGAATTGACGGATTGCTATGCCTTGGGGCGAAAAATCCAGATTGGCGATGGGATCGTTAAGATGCACCGTTCCGTTTATCAGGTCGCTGGCGTTGAAGGACAACTGACCGTCGTCGGTGGACCAGTCGCCGTCATGAAAAGTGATATCCCGAAGGGTCAGGTCCAGATCGCTGAATGCCCAATCCTTCCCTTCCATCCGTGCGTCGATGAGATCAAAGCGATGAATGGTGATTTTGGGCACCTGGGAAATTTGCTGCAAAAAGTCGTTAAGGTTTTTTTTCGGTTTGCATGCGGACATTGCTCAGGCGCAGGTTATCCACCCACCAGCTACCGTTCTCGTCCCGTCGGGCGTTGCCGGTCAATTCACCCTGCGAGAGGTCGGCCCCCACATTATCCAGCTTTAATTGATGATTATCGATTTCACCTTGCACCAGCACATTTTCAGCCGGTACGCCGTTTAAGGTCAACGAACCGGCGCTTAGCTGAAACCGGGCGTTTCGTCCCAGTGGAAATGCTTTCTCCGGTTTCCAGGGGTGATCCCGGCATTGACGTTTTTTCCGCTAAGCTGCCATCCCCCTTGGGGAGACTGCACCGCCATGCCGTTCAACTGCAGCACTTCCGCCTCTAAGGCGGAAAGCGGCGGCGCGGCATCCATGTTCAAGGTGCCGTCCTGCATTTGGATACGGTAAAAATGGAAGGGCTGCGTGAGTTGACGCACGCTTAAGCCGGCCACCAGTTGTTTGGCCACCAGGGTATAAGGGTGCCCTTTCTGTCCGAAAGCGATATTGCCGAAAGAAATCGCCGTGGGATCGGACCAGTTATGTTCAATCTTTCCCACGGACAGCTGGAAATCGCTATGTTGGGTTACCCACTTGCCGACCCAGCTTGCGCCCCAGGAGGTTTGCAACAAGACGTAGATCAGGACGATTATCAATAGCAATAGCAAAAGTATTGATAACAAGAGTTTCCCAATGAATTTCATCGCTCATTCCATCGCCGTCATAAAGGTTACAATGTTTATGCCGTAATTAGCCGCGCTTCTCAATAGGCAATGTGTTTCCGACAAAAAAAAGCCGCTGTAACGGGACAGCGGCTTGATTAATGTATGAAGATTAATTAATCGCGCTCCGGCGGGAAGAGTAAATTCAAGACAATGGCGGTGATGCCGCCGGCGGCAATCCCGGATGACAGCAAAGTCTTCAGCCATTGCGGGGCAAATTGCAGTATCAGGGGCTGTTGCGATACGCCCAGGCCCACCGCCAGCGAAAGGGCGATAATCATGATGGCGCGTCGGTTCAGCCGTTCCCGCGAAACGATACGGACCCCGGAGGCGGCGATGGTGCCGAACATCACGATGGTAGCGCCGCCCAATACCGGTTCCGGAATATGCTGTACGAACCCGCTGACCACCGGAAACAGTCCGAGGGCGATAAGCATCAAGGCCACCACAAAGCCGACGTAGCGGCTGGCGACGCCGGTAAGCTGGATAACGCCGTTGTTCTGGCCGAAACAGGAGTTGGGAAAGGTATTGAATACCGCGGAAAGAAACGAATTCAGGCCATTGGCCAGCACGCCGCCTTTCAGGCGGCGCATATAGACCGGACCCCTTACCGGCTGCTCAGACACGTCCGACGTGGCGGTAATATCGCCAATGGTCTCTATAGAGGTGACCATAAAAACCAGTATCAACGGCACCAGCAAATTCCAATCGAATCCCAAGCCGTAGTAGAGGGGCGTGGGCACCATGATAAGCTTATGGGGGGGGCCGAAGGGCCTGATGGCGGCAGCATGCCCAGCAGCCAGGCCGCCGCGTAGCCCACCGCCATGGCGATGACCAGTGAAGCGACCCGCAGGTAGGGATTACGCTGGCGATTGAGCAGGATGATGACCAGCAGCACGATGCCCGCCAGCAGCAGGTTCTTCGGCGCGCCGAAGGTATGATCGCCCATGGCGGCGAATCCGCCGCCGATGGAAGTCAGACCCACCTGAATCAGGGAAATACCGATAATCATTACCACGATGCCGGATACCAGCGGCGTGATAATGCGCCGCGCCAGATGCAGCACTCTGGAGAGCAGAATTTCCGTGCAGGACGCCACCATCAGGGTACCGAACAGGGCCGCCATCATGGTAGGCACATCGGCGCCGCCGTTTTTCAGGGCCAGCCCGCCCATAATAAGCGGCGTGACGAAATTGAAGCTGGTGCCCTGAATGGACAGCAGGCCCGATCCCACCGGTCCCCAGGTTTTTATTTGCAGTATGGAAGCCAGTCCGGAGGCAAATAATGACATGCTGATGATATGCTGCGTATCCTGCGCCGGCAGTCCCAGCGCCTGGCAAATCAGCAGGCCGGGGGTGATAACGGCGATAAACATCGCCAATAAGTGTTGGCAGGCGGCAAACAGCGTCTCCGCCAGAGGCGGACGATCGTCAAGATGATAAATCAGCTCGCTTTTGACGACGGGAATCGGCGCGTCTTCGATTTCATAGGAGGGCGATGTCATGTTGAAAGGCTTTCCTGGGCGGCAAAGGAGGCATTTTAATCAACTTGTTTCTAAAAGCAATCGATTGCTCCGGTGTTCATCCCAACCGATTGATTTACGTCAACGCATCGTCAGATTCCCCGTCCATGCCAACGGCTTCTTAAATAGTCCACCGCTTCGCCGGCCTGTGGTCGGCGAAGATAGGCGTCCCTGAAGAGTATTGTTCCATTTACCTCCGGCAGGGCGTCATTCAAATCCAACTGCCTTTTCAGTTCCGGTATGCCGCCCTCTATAGACCAGTCAGGCTCAGCCTCTGAAGGTGAGCCGATTTTGTATAAGGCCACGCCGATATACAATCGGGTATGGGTAGGTCTCACGACATCAGCCCACCATCTGGCCAAAACAGCATATTTGACGATTTTGCGAGCAAAAGGCCAGTACAACTGCGGGGCAATAGAGTCCAGCAAGCCCATCTGTACCCATTGCCGGGTATCCGCATAGGCGGAATCATAGGAAGGGGAGCCTCCACGTGTATCCGAGCCCCTCGGGTCATCGGCCCTATTCCGCCAGACGCCGGCCGGGCTGACGCCAAACTCAATTCGGGGATTGAGCGCCTTGAGCGCTGAAGAGACCTGCTTTATCAATAACAGGGTATTGTTTCTTCTCCAATCGGCTTTATTGGCGAAGCCAAGTCCATATTCCCGGTATGTTGCTTCATCATCCAGCGTAGAGCTGGGTGATTCATAATAGAAATAGTCGTCAAATTGGACACCGTCTACGTTGTAATGACTGACCAGCTCGGTAACGACGTTAGTGACCCATTGGCGTACGCCGGGCAGACCCGGATCGAGAACGAGCCGACCGCCGGCTGTGCGTATCCAGTCGGGATGGAGCGCATAGACACTGGACGGCGAAGAGCGCAGCGTAGCAATGAGCGCGGCTGTCGTTTCTGGTCGGGTATCAATGGCTACACGGTAGGGATTCAGCCAGGCATGTACCTTGATACCCCCTTTTGTGCGCCTCCGCCAGCATATAAGCCAGCGGATCATAGCCGGGGTATTTACCCGTCACGCCGGTCAGCACATTTGACCACGGCAATATGGCGGAATGATAGAGTGCCGTTCCATCCGGTTTCACCTGGAAAAACACCGTATTGATGCCGGTCTTCGCCAGATTATCCAATATGTCGACCAGAGCGGCCTTTTGCATGCGAATCCTGTCCGCATCCATTTCAACTTCCAGGGATGAATGGGGAGGCCAGTCCAGCCCGGATACGGTGGCGAGCCAGACACCCCGCATCTGGGGTAGATTTGGCCGTTCCCTCACTCTTTCCGGTTTCGGTGATTGCCCCGGTACTTGTTGATGAGCACAGCCCATAAGCCCATCAGCGCAGAAAAACGCCATCAGCCAGAGTATTACCCTAGTCCCTGCCAGCATCGGCTGCTCCTTAGAGGGTTATTTCGCCGGGGCTGAGTGCGTACATCAACGCTGCCCGTAAGGGATGGTAGGTGTGATGGGTGTTGGAAGACAATATCAATTGCCTAAACAAGATGCGTTAAGCGTCTTTCGCCGAACATCCGCCGCCAACGTTATGCATTGGTATAACGTACGCGCTCAGGCATCCATCGCTCAATCAGCAATCGGGCGGAGTCAGGCCAACGTTCGTGAATATGTCGCGCCAAGCGCTGTACTTCCGGAATCATGGCCTGATCGCGCAGTAAATCCGCCACTTTGAATTCGGCATTGCCGGTTTGGCGCGTACCCAGCAGTTCTCCGGGGCCGCGAATTTCCAGATCCTGCTGGGCAATGACAAATCCGTCGTTGGTGTCCCGCAAAACCTGCAGACGTCTTTGGGCGGTTTTACTCAGAGGAGACTTGTAGAGCAGAACGCAGTGGGAAGCCACGGCGCCTCGCCCGACCCGGCCGCGGAGCTGATGCAATTGCGCCAGGCCAAGGCGTTCCGGGTTCTCGATTATCATCAGGCTGGCATTGGGCACATCCACCCCCCCACTTCAATGACGGTGGTGGCTACCAGCAGTTGGATCTCTCCGGCCTTGAACGCCTGCATGACCTCTTGCTTTTCCTTGGATTTCAGCCGGCCATGGACCAGCCCGATACGCAGCTCAGGCAGCGCGCCCTGCAACTCTTCCCAAGTGGCCTGCGCCGCCTGGGCCTCCAGCAAATCGGATTCTTCGATAAGGGTACAGACCCAATATGCCTGGCGGCTCTCTTGCATACAGGCCTGCCGTACCCGTTGCAACACTTCCGTCCGGCGGGTGTCGGGAATAGCCACGGTGGTGACCGGCGTCCGCCCTGGGGGGAGCTCATCGATAACCGAGGTATCCAAATCGGCATAAGCGGTCATGGCCAACGTCCGGGGAATAGGGGTCGCGGTCATGATCAATTGATGAGGATGGTAACCCTGCGCCAGCCCCTTTTCCCACAGCGCCAGCCGCTGATGAACGCCGAACCGGTGTTGTTCGTCGATAATCACCAGCGCCAGCCCCGAAAACCGTACCTGCTCCTGAAATATTGCATGGGTGCCCACCACCATCCCCACGTCTCCTTGCGAGATGGCGTCCTGCTGGGCCAGGCGCGCCTTGCCTTTTTGTTTGCCCGCCAGCCAGCCCACCTCGATGCCCAGGGGTTTAAACCAGGCGCGGAACGTCATGGCATGCTGCTCCGCCAGCAGCTCGGTAGGGGCCATCAGGGCAACCTGTTTACCCTCGCCGAGGGCCTGCAAAGCCGCCAATGCCGCCACCAGGGTTTTACCCGAGCCCACATCTCCCTGCAGGAGCCGCATCATCGGCACCGGCTGCGCCAGGTCCCGCTCGATGTCGGTCACTACCCGCCGCTGGGCGCCGGTGGGGGTAAAGGGGAGCAATGCCAGAAACCGCTGTTTCAGCTGCGGTTCGGGCGCAAGCGCCAGGGCCTGATCCTTTCGCACGCCGGCCCGTACCGCCAGCATGCTGAGATTATGAGCCAGCAACTCCTCCAGAATCAGGCGCCGCTGCGCCGGGTGTTTACCCTGCTCCAGATCCGCCAGGGAAATATTCGGCGGCGGACGATGCAGCGTGCGCAACGCCTCCGGCAGGCTGACAAGACCCCGGTTCAGCTCCGGCGGCAGCAGCTCCGCGATGGGACAGGTATCGAGCAAAAGCAACGCCTGGTCCGTCAGGTTGCGCAAGGTCGCCTGGCGTATGCCTTCGGTCGTGGGATATACCGGGGTGAGCGCCGCGGCCAATGCCATGTCGCTATGGTCGCCGAGAACATGGTATTCAGGATGGATGATTTCCGCTCCCGATTTCCCGCGCCGGATTTCGCCGTAGGCGGTAATGCGCCGCCCGGCGGCCAGGCTGTTTTTCATCGCGGCGTTGAAGTTGAAAAAACGCAGGGTGATTACGCCGCTATCGTCGCGAACCCGGCAGGTCAACATGCGCCGCCGCCCGAAGCTTATCTCCGCGCCGAGCACTTCTCCCTGCACGGTGACAAACATGCCGGGTAACACCTCGTCGATGGCGTATAGCTTGGTACGGTCTTCGTAGCGCAAAGGCAAATGCAGCAGCAGATCCTGAAGGTTTTCCAGCCCGAGCCGGGCGAGTTTGGCGGCCTGAGCGGGACCGACCCCTGAAAGCGTACTTAGCGGTATAGCGTTCAGCAGACGGCCTTCCATCATTTCAGCACTCCGTGGCGTGTTATTAAGCCGATTGTGACGATGGGTGACCGGATTTCCCGCCTGGACGCCCCTACCGCGGGGCTACTAATTCCGGTTGCGCGTCACCCTGATGACATCCGGCAAAACGCGTATTTTTCGCATGATATTTGCCAAATGGACGCGGTCGCGGGTGGTGAGGCGGATAAACGCGCTATAGACCCGACCGTCTTTTTCTTCGGTGTTCAGGCTCTGAATATTAGAATCGGCGGCGTTGATGGCCGCGGTCAGATTGGCCAATACTCCCTGATGATTGAACATGTCCACTTTGATTTCGGCAATGAATTCCTGCTCGGTATCCAGTTGCCATTCCACGGGCATGAATTTCTCAGCGTCTTTTTGGATACCGCGGATATTGCGGCAGGATTCATGATGCACCACCAGGCCCTTGCCGGGGCTGACGTGGGCGATAATCGGGTCGCCGGGGATAGGGCGGCAGCATTTGGCGAAAGTGATTAACACGCCGTCGGCGCCTTTGATTGGCAGCGTCTTTGGCCCGGGCGGCGTCATGTTGGACTGATCGCCCTGCAGATTGCGGGCAATCACCACGCTCATGGCATTGCCCAGGCCGATTTCCGCCAGCAGGTCGTCGAGGGACGCCAGTTTCATCCGTTCCAGCTCGCGCTGAAGGTTTTCCGGCGGCACCTCGGCCAGCTTGCGCCCGCCCCCTAAGGCGTGATTCAGCAATCTGCGGCCCAGGCTGACGGAATCGTCGCGCTTGAGGTTTTTCAACATCTGCCGGATTTTGGCCCGCGCCTTGGAGCTGACCACGAAATTCAGCCAGGCGGCATTGGGACGTGCGCCGGGGGCCGTGATGATTTCCACCGCCTGGCCGCTGGTCAGGGCTTGGGACAATGGATAAGGCTGCCGGTCCACCCGGGCGCCGACGCAGGCATGGCCGATGTCGGTATGCACAGCGTAGGCGAAATCCACCGGGGTGGCGCCGGCCGGCAATTCAACAATGCGGCCTTCCGGCGTGAACACGTAAATTTCATCCGGGAACAAATCGGATTTGACGCTTTCGATAAATTCAAAAGAGCTGCCGGCGCTTTGCTGTAATTCCAGCAGGCTTTGCATCCAGCGCTGGGCGCGAATTTGAGCGGTGGTGCCGGTTTCGCCCTGCTCTTTATAGGCCCAGTGAGCAGCCACCCCCATTTCCGCCATCTGATCCATGTCCTCGGTGCGGATTTGCACCTCCACCGGAACGCCGTGAGGACCGATCATGGAGGTATGCAAGGACTGATAGCCGTTGGCCTTGGGAATGGCGATATAATCCTTCACCCGCCCGGGGCGCGGCTTATACAGGCTATGCATTTGCCCCAGCACCCGGTAGCAGGTATCCACCTCGCCGACGATCACTCGGAAGGCATAGATGTCCATGATGGAATGGAAACGCTGCTCTTTAAGGTGCATTTTGCAATAGATGGAGTAAAGATGCTTTTCCCGGCCGCTGACCCGACAGGGTATGCCGGCTTCGGTCAATCGCCCTTCGATTTCAGCCAGTATCTTTTGGATCATCTCCTTGCGATTGCCGCGCGCCGCTTTGACCACCTCTTTGATGACGCGGTAGCGGTTCGGATACAACGCTTCGAAACCCAGCTCCTCAAGCTCCGTTTTGAGGTGATGAATACCCAGACGATGTGCCAGAGGGCTGTAGATTTCCAGGGTTTCACGGGCGATGCGCCGGCGCTTGTCGGGGCGCAATGCCCCCAGGGTACGCATGTTATGCGTCCTGTCCGCCAGCTTGATCAAGACCACTCGGATATCCTGCACCATCGCCATGATCATTTTGCGGAAGTTTTCCGCCTGGGCTTCTCTCTTGTCGCGGAACTTCAGCTTATCAAGTTTGGAGACCCCTTCCACCAACTCCGCCACGCTTTTACCGAACAGTTGCTCCATGTCCTGGTAAGTGGCGGGGGTGTCCTCAATCACATCATGCAGCAATGCCGCCATCAGCGTTTCGTAATCAAGGCGCATTTCGGCCAGGATACATGCCACGGCCACAGGGTGGGTGATGTAGGGCTCACCGCTGGAACGAGTTTGCCCCTCGTGAGCATCACGGGCGACAAGATACGCCTGCCGTAGGAGTTTAATTTGATCCTCGGGCAGGTAACGTTGAATCAGCAGATTCAGGCTTTCAAACAGATACAAGTGTGAACCGTTGTTTGAGGTTAGCGGCGGCCTTCAGCAATCGCGGTGACCGCCTGAATTTCCGCGGCTTCCTGCTCTTGCTGTTCCTGACGATCCCTTAAGTCGAGGATCTGATTGGTAATCAGCCCTTCTTCAATTTCACGCAGAGCGATAACGGTAAACTTATCGTTTTCTTCCGCAACCAAAGGGTCTTTTCCGCCTACCTGAAGTTGCCGCGCGCGACGGGCAGCGACCAGCACCAGGTCAAAACGGTTACCAATTTTTTCGACGGCGTCTTGTACAGTTACGCGTGCCATATGCGAGCTACTCCACAGATGAATAAATGACTGGGCATCATACTGAAAGTTATCTCAGTCCGCCAACAGTTTGGTGATTAAAGCGTCATGCCGCAATTTTTGGCGGCTTAGGCGCAGACGTTCGGCACGGATGATGGTTTTCAAATCCATCAATGCCGTATTGAATTCATCATTAACGATAAGGTAATCATACTCGGCGTAATGGGACATTTCGGCTACCGCCTGCGCCATGCGCCTCGCGATGGTTTCGTCGCTGTCCTGTCCGCGGCCCCGCAGCCGGCGATCCAGTTCTTCCTTAGAGGGCGGCAGCACGAAGATACTGCGAGACTGGGGCATTTTGGTGCGAATCTGCTGTGCGCCTTGCCAATCAATATCCCAAAAAAACGTCCACGCCGGTGGACAAGACCTGTTCAATCATGTCGCGGGAAGTGCCGTAATAGTTGCCGAAAACGTTGGCATACTCCAGAAAGGCGTCTTCCTTGATCATGCGTTCGAATTCCAACCTGGAAACAAAATGATAATGTTCCCCGTGCTTTTCGCCTGGTCGAACAGGACGAGTGGTGTGAGAAATCGAAACCTGAGTATCGTACAGCGGCTGTGTTTTAAGCAACGCCTGGATCAGGCTTGATTTTCCCGCGCCGCTGGGGGCGGAAACGATGTAAAGCGTTCCTTGAACCATACTGGGATTTTCGGCTGTGGTTAATGAATAGGCGCGTAAAAATGATGATATGCACCATTATACACGGCATTGGCGTCGGATGCAGCTCCCTCGCCGCGCGGTAGTGAATTTGCGCCGGTGATGACCCGACGCCGGAGTACCGGCTTACGCAGACGCGGACCACCTTTGCGCTTATGCGCTTTGTTTCGTGCCGGGGAGGGCCGGCGATGGGAAATGAATTTCCGGCAAACTTGCCGAATTGATCCAAGTTAGCTGATTTCAGAAAGAAAGGATGTTTTAGCAAGTATAAACTTAAGATTAATTTAAGTAATATAAATGACTTTATGCTGACAAGACTTTGAAGTCAATTTAATAAAGGATGCCGGCGTGCCGGCAAACCTTATTTTTTTTCGCATACGCCCCCGTGCCTATGCGTGAACGCTATTCTTTCTAGAATCACAAGCGGGAAAACGATCTTCATGCATATATCAAACATCGCTTATATGTCATTGTGCCGAGAAAGTTTTCCTCATCAATTCGAACCTTAAAATTGATGAAGAATGTTCAGAGTTTATTAAGTGTAATCAGTGATCTTAGCCATCATCACTAAAAGGGTATATTCCACAAATAAAATCAGGAATTATTATTGACTCAGTTCCAGCATATTGCAGATTTCACCAAGTTTTTCCAATTGCGCTTCGGATAAGGGCGCGAGCAAGCGCGACAGAATCGAACGGTGCGTTTGCTGGGCGATAACGAGCTTATCGAGGCCCTTTTCCGTGATATAGACATGCTTTACCCGGCGGTCCGTGGGGCTTTGCTGGCGCTGCAGCATTTGCTCCTTTTTCCAATGCGTCCAGCACGGTCACCACGGTACGGGAGGAAAATCCCATATAGTTTTTGATATCCGTCGCGCTGGTTTTGCCCTGGGTTATCAATTGAAGAATCTTCATTTTTGATAAAGAAAGACCTTCGTTAACCAATTGCCCGTTCACTTCTTTTCGTAAGCGATGGTAGATACGCGATAAAGACTCCACAGTGTCGGCAATATCTTTTACTTTTTCCATTTTATAATCTCTAGGTGAAATTAAGGCGATTCACTCGCCGCGATGGTAGGTTTAACTCCGTGATGATAGAGGATGGGTAAATAATCGATCCCCTCTTGTCATAAATAAAATACATAATTTTAACAAACTCATGCATGTCTCCTCCCAAGGACGAGCAGCAAGCGACCCCCCCCCCTATTTTTGCACCCCTTGGCGTTAACGGGATCGTTAATTAACTCCATGCCGAAGAGGATGCCATACAATATTGGTGATTTATTGCCAGCGCAGTTTATAGCAATATTTTCAATTTTTAAACATGGCTAATAAAAAAATACGCATGCAATAAACAAATATCCTGATGTTGATATTTTATTTTACTTTATTACTTTTACGATAACTGAGTAGTCTGCTAATTTGTTTTACGAACAAAAGTGATGTGGTTTAACATTACTGATTTATAAGTTTTTTTAGGAATAACTGCCGCCCTAAAATAGGGTGAAGTTGTATAGTTATACATTTGCGTTTATTAAATCACAAAAAAATAAATTAAATAAATAGCTTGAAAATAACCTAAAAAAAATAAAAACAAGGCATGATTTTTTTTGTAACCATATGATAGTATTTGGTTTATATTTTTAGGCAATTGATATTACAGCAGCGCGGGTTTACATTAATGCTTATATATCAGACTGTTAATAGCTGAAAATGTGAGATGCCCATTCATCTTGCCGCGTTGAACGGTGCCGGCGCAACGTTGGGATATAAAATGGCCGCCAAGCCGATGGTGAATGCATATTGAGCGCGAATGCGACTGACGGTATGGATCGGTAAACGGAAACTAAGATAGGGTAACGCGGGCTGACGATTCAGTAGGAAAAGGGATTAAATTGACGGTATGAGTTTCGCAAAATAGGGCCATGTGTCGTCAGCCATACATCGCATCGGGTGAGCTGGAGAGAATTTACAATGGATATAAATCGGTACGACGTTCAGCCAGGTAAGCATGACCCTGGCGCCATCGTTCCAAGATCTCCAGACTGATTTCCCCGCTCAGCACCGACGCCCCCCCCCCGCCGGTCAGCGCCGCTATAACGCTGCCGTCAGGTCCTACAATTCTACTTTGCCCGACACAGGCGCGGTCACCCCGGTTGGCGAACGCGACAAAGCAGCCGTTCTCATAGGCCCGGGTAGGCACTACATGGCGGGGCACCACCTCATGACCGTGTGCGGTGGCGCTGATACACAGCAAACAGTCCATTCCTCTTAGCGCCTGGACACGGGCGGCTTCAGGGAAATCCAAATCATAACAAATCAGCAGGCCGAAACGTAAGCCGCCCAGCGCGAAACAGGTAAAACCTCCTCCCGCCTGGAACAATACCGTCTCGTGGCCTGGCCACAGATGGATTTTACGATAATCCGCACGCACCCGGCCTTTATCGTCGATTGCCTGAAGCGCATTGTACAGGCCGTCGTCGGCGCGTTCCGCGTAACCGAATACCAAAGCCTGCCTTTTTTTGGCAGCCAAACGCGCCAGCCCATGCAATACCGTCCCTTCTTTATTCAATGCCAGGCGCCGAACCCGATGAGGATCGTCGTATCCACACAATGCCAGTTCCGGCAGCAAGATCATATCGGCCTCCGGCAATGCGTCCATGGACTCTTGAACCCACTCCGTTATTTCGCTTTCGCCGACCGGAGAGTCGGTTATCTGAGCGATGCCAATGTTCATTTTGCGTTTCTCCAAGAGGTTATTGCCTAAGTGAGTTCCGTTGGCCAAGATATCGTTCTCGCCGCCTAAAGCGTTCAATCTTGATTTTATCAGGCCGGGCTCTGGGCCGATGTCCGCATACCCCGGCTCATCAGATAATAGACCGGGCAGATAACGGCCAGCCCGATAATCCAGGATATATCGGCGCCGCCTATAGCACGGGCAATATAGCCGGTGTACACATCGGTAGCGATAAAGGGGATTTGAACCAGAATTCCTAATAAGTAACAGGTTAGGGCCCTAAGATTGACATAGCCGTAGATGCCGCCGTCTTGTCGGAAAAAAGAAGGAATGTGATAGCTGCCGTGGGCGATAAGGTAATAATCCACCAGATTGATGGCAGTCCAGGGAATTAAAACATACAACAACAGCAAGATGAAATGGATGTAGTTCATCAAGAAGTTTCCCTGGCCTTTTACCGCCAGCAAAAGCGACAGGGTAAACATTGCCAGGGCCAGGAATATCCGTGCGCCGGATCTCGGCGACCACGATGGCACCAGCGTCTGGCCGACCGTTAACGCTGAAAGAGTGCCGCAATAGAGATTCATCGCATTGGTGGAGGCTATGCCCACGGATAGAATGAGCACGATAACGACGCTGGCGCTGCCCGTGAGGGTTACCAGCCCGACGACGATATTTTTATCGTTTATGCATAGTGCGACCATGATACCCAATATCATCGGAAAAATGGAACCCAAAGAGCACCCCCAATAGCTGGCCCAGAAGATTTTTCCTTGAGGGGCGTCTTCCGGCATGTAACGAGAGTAATCGGAGACATAGGGCGCGTAAGCCAACTGCCATAATGCGGCAATGGACAGGGTACCGAAAAATCCGGCGAAGGTCGGCGGGCGGTGGGTAAAGAACTCCTCCGGCAAACCGTGAACCAGCAGGATCCAGGCAAAGCTCAGCAGCAACGCGGCCCCTGACAGCCAGGACATGATGCGGGTATAGGCATGGATAAGGTTATAACCGAATGCGGTGGCGGTCACGCTCAGGGCGCCAACGATAACGATGCCGCCGTCGACGCTGAGATCGGGGCAAATGGCATGCAGTCCCTGACCGCCTAGAACCAGGTTGGAGGCGAAAAAACCGAGGTACATCACCACCACCAGCGTTACCACCAGCAATGCGCCGTAAGATCCGAATTGCCCTCGGGTCTGGATCATTTGCGGCACGCCAAGCTGTGAGCCTTGGGCAGAGTGCAATGCCATGAACACCGCGCCCACCAGATTACCGATAACCACCGCCGCCACCGCCGTGAAAAAAGACAATTTGAACATGCACACCGCCAGCGAGCCGGTGATAACCGACAACATCATAATGTTAGAACCGAACCAAATAGTGAATAAATCGCTGATTTTACCCTTTCGCTCCGCACTGTTTATGGGTTGAATGGTTTTTATTTCAACATGAGGAGTAATGCCCGGCGATTTTTTTCATAATAACCCTCTAAACACATATTTAATAAATCAATAGATTTATACAATCGGCTAGAATATTATTTGCAAGCACTAATTGCATATGCTATGGGCCAAGGCCCATCTTTTTTTACTATTATCAGCTTCGGTGAAGTTGCATTAAAAAAATATTATGAATCTCATTATTAAACCGTCTTATTAGACGCATGGCTCTATTCTATAACGGGTACATCAGCAATCTCTTTACTTGAGATAATATCAATATCTATCCTGCCCGGACCTGCTTTATATTATAGACTTCGGTAACTTAAATATTAGGTCACCGTAGTGACGGTGAACTGCTGGGCAGGGTTAGACTCATTATTCAAATTATAATGTTTATATTTGCGTTTTATGGCGTGGAAGGATATAAAGGAGTTTATAAAAATTCGACTATTCATTAAGCCATTAAGGAACTCAGATGGATGTAATTTGGTATGATTGGCATAAAAGCGAGCTGACGGTACAACGTCTGTATGAGATTCTTGCCTTGCGTAACGAGGTGTTTATTGTGGAGCAAACCTGCCCTTATCTTGATATCGATGGCCTTGATCTCTTGGGAGATAATCGCCATGTGGCTGGATATCAAGGGAGTGACCTGGTGGCTTATGCCCGAATTCTCACCGACAGCGATAGCTTGATTATAGGCCGGGTCATTGTGTCGCCTCGCGCAAGGGGAATAAAACTGGGCAACCGGCTAATGGAGCAGGCGTTGGCAGCGTGCGTGGCGCATTGGCCGGGACGGAAAGTTCATCTCTCCGCCCAGGCGCATTTACAACAATTCTACGGCCGTTTCGGTTTTCATGTGGTTACCGATATTTATTATGAAGATAATATACCACATATCGGCATGGACAATGATCCATCATCGATGTATTAATGCTTCCATCAATATTCTATCCGGACGGCCTGTATTAACCAATCCGTCCTCGCCGGCTTGGCTTTACGCCGTGAGCCGGGTAATATCGGCGGAACGCCATTGTGATAAATTCATCTCAGCTATAATTCCAGGCCCAAAACCAGCAATGATTCCCCTGTTGTCGGATTTGAAAATACGATCCTCGTGCATTCGGCGATAAGCTTCAAATACCACTGAACTGGCAATATTACCGCAATTTACCAGCGTGTCGCGGCTGTAAGAAAATTTCTCTTTTTGCACTCCCAGGTACTTGCACAAATCATCAAGTATTCTAGGGCCGCCGGCGTGGATAATATAATAATCTAACTTGTCGATTTGCCAATGGTGCGCCGAGGCAAGATCGGTCATTACTGGCGCCAAAGGCTTCATGGTGCCGGGAACCCGTTTATCCAGCCGGAAATGAAAGCCGGTGTCCTTGACGGCGTAGCGAATCCATTCATCGGTTTCCGGAATCATGTAGCTGCCGCTTTTTTGCAGTTCAAGTCCATTGCCTGCGTGGCTGGTAACCACAGATGCCGTTATAGCATCGCCGAATAAACCGTCGGACAGCAAGCTGCCGATATCGCCGTCAGTGGGTTGATAGCTTAATGAACAAAACTCGCAGCTGACAATCAGCACGTTACTGCCGGGATGTGCCAGTATAAAATCATGGGCGCGATTAATCGCCGCCCCACCGGCGGCGCAGCCGAGCTGAGAGATGGGGATTTGCACTGTGTGCAAAGGAAATCCCATTTTATTCACCAGCCAGGCGGTCAGCGACGGCATTAGAAAACCGGAGCATGAAACATAAATTATGGCGGAAACATCTTTGGCGGTGATATCGGCATGGCTCAACGCTTCCTCAATCACATTCGGAACCAAACGCTTGGATTGATATTCAAAAACAGCATTTCGATAGCCAAACCCGGGATGCAACGTTGCCAGCTCGATAGGTTGGATAATATGTCTTTTTTTTAACACCGGTATTAGTTATCAGCTCGATGGATTTTTCCAAATTTGGATTATCCTTGAAATTTTTTTTGGCTAACTCGATGGTGTCCTCAAGGGTAATGATATACTCCGGCAGATATATCGCTGGCTTGTGAAGTGTAGGCATTTTTTATGGCTCCGTAACATCTTTATAATATGATAACTCAATACAATATTGATTCTAAAAACTAATGCCCTCTTAGATTGGTAGTCCTGTACCAATTTGTCAATCAGACCATTTTAGACATATAAAAATAAAGTTGAAATTTTAAAAGTTATATTATTCAGAAAGTTAATCATAATATATATGAGGTTATTATCTCATTATTGTAACTATATGTCGAAAATAAATATCAAATTAACTATTTAGACAGCATGCAAAAGTGAATTTTTTTCACGTTCATTGCCGGCATTTTTGACTATAACTCAGGCGTTAATATTAGCCTTGGCCATTGGCTTTTGCTATTTTGAGGAAATATTTTTCTTTTCAAATAAGGTGTGAATGTGAGTAAAAGCCGTGTAGATACACCTTTATTATAGGTAAAACTTATGCATTGATGATTCATTTCTACAAAAAATATTATTATGCTAATAAAAATATATCTAATAATAATTAGCATGATACTTATATGGCCGATGAAATCATAGCCCCTATGCCTGACTAAACCTGACCAGGGTTGACTCCAATGAACTTACAGTCTGAGGGAATACTGACCGTTGAAGTACAATGGCAACCTCAGGTCTTGGATAAAAAAAACGTCGCCGAGAGGCCTGATTCCTGTACGCCTGTTAGAATGGTTTGATATTCCATCATCGCATCGGGGGTTTTATGACCAAGAGGCAATGGGTCAACATTGTTAAAGATAAAGATTCCCAGATTGAAACCATCCGGGCCCATTTCGAAGGGCATGCCTATGACGCCCATTGGCACGACAATTATCTGGTGGGCGTTACCGAATCGGGGGTACAACAGTTTCATGCCGGGCGGGTAAGGTACCGCAGTACGCCGGGCAAAGTCATCACGCTTGCGCCGGGAGAGGTACATGATGGCGACGCGGTTGACCCGGCAGGGTTCACCTACCGTATGCTGTATATTCCCCCTGAGCTGTTTCAATGTGCATTGCCGGAGATATTTGATAACGCCCCGGGTCGGATGGAGATATCCTGCCCGGCAACCCTGTTTCATGATGAAGTGCTGGCTGCCGCCACGCTATCGGCCTTCGATGCTCTGCATGGCCAAGACTTTAAAATCGTAAAAGACCATGCCATGCAGCAGTTGATTTCAGTATTGACCCGTCGCTATCCTTGGCGTAAGCACGCCATGCCGGCCAATGAAAGAAACCCGGCTATTCAACGGGTCAGGGATTTTCTGCACGACAGGTCCGGCGGCGACATCGGTTTGGCCGAACTGGCCGCGATTGCGGGGGTGGACAGGTTCCGATTGAATCGGCAATTTCAGCGCTGCTACGGGTTGCCGCCCCATGCCTACCTGGTACAGTTACGGCTAGCCAATGCCCGCAGGCTACTGGCTCGTGGAATTTTGCCTGCGGATGCGGCCGCACAGTCGGGATTTGCCGATCAAAGCCACCTCGGACGCTGGTTCAAACGTGCCTACTGCCTGACCCCCGCAGCCTATCGGCGAATCTGCACAATCGATACGGACCGGTAAGATATTGTGATTATCTTCTCGATTTAACTCAGTAGCCTACTTTGAACACATTTCTGACCGATTATACGACAGCACGTCAACGCGAACGCCGAGTCATTATTCTTAATAATGATTTACCCCAGGCACGAGTCAATGCTGCCGCCAAAACTGCCCTGACCGTGAGATAAGGCCATGTCATTTGGTGGGGCTGTGCTTAATCAATGGCGGACTATCTCTTTTAACAGCATAAACGCGGCGTGGGGAATATCCTGCGGCAGAGCGCAGCCTGGTGCGAAAATAAGCGCATTTCCGCCTGATTCCTTCATTGCGCGTTGATACTGTTGCTGCAATCTCGCTTTGATGGCGGCCAGGTTGTTATCGTTCTGGTAGAAATCATGACGTTGATCGATGCCACCGATGATGATTTTGTCGGTCAGCCCGCGTATGGTTTTAATCGGACTTCTTTGTACATCCGGTATACCATAGGGCGAACCTTCCCAATTGAATGCCTGTACATCATAATCGAGACATTCATCAAAAAGCAGATCTTTTTCACCATGCACATGGAATATGTTAAACCAGGTCTTCCGTCTAATATAAGAGAGTATGGCTTGGTCATAGGGGCGGCAGAATTCATGATATTCCTCATGGCTAATCACCGCTTTGCTGATAAATTGAGAGGCGAGGAAAATACCATCGATACCTGCCGTAAAAAGTCCGTCAAGAAATTTCAGTTGTGTCGACAACACAGCTTCGAGTCCTTTGTGCAACGCTTGTTTATGGCGAAGCATAAACTCCCTGGCGAGGCGTGGATCGGTAGAGCTGCTCATTTCCTGGATCCATGTCAAAGGGGTGAACAGCGTTGCCACAACGGGTATATTTCCTTGGTAATGTTTAACCAGGGCTTCGGCAACCGCAATCTCCCTCGCTAAGGTCGCATTGGTCATATCAAGCACCGGTAGCGTCGAGAGGTCGTTAGAATTTTTTATCGGATAGGACACAAAAGTGCCCGCCCATTGTTTTGGGTCAGTGGAAAAACGGATATCTGCCCCGTAGGCTTCAGCCATATAATGCCCATTGGACATGATTTTTACAAAATCCCATTCGTTATCGCTTGTGAATCTAATGGTTGCCTCGACGAATTCGTCTGTATTTCTATCCACCAATGGCATATGCAGCCAGCCGGCGATGGGGGTACGATCCACCGCCTTCTGCCGCAACATGTTTTCGATACGCTCTGTGCTGGTCATGGAGTTATCCTGGTCGTGGGTTTATGTCCATGCTAAACGCATGGATATCTGTCAGTGATTATGTATATCCCATCTGATGTTCAACGGCTGCAAAAATATTCGCTTAACCTTATTTTTTCTATTGTTAGCTGATTTTAAGCTATCAAATATCATGGCATGTATTTAACGGGCTACCTCATTAATCTGCGTAATGTTATTATCAGGTTTCCAAGAAAAATCGTACAAGGTTGTTTTAAAGAATCATTTAGAGATGAGTGGCTAATAATCTAAATGAAATGTGATAAACACAATTTAAATAATTATGCTGGGCAGTGGCTGAGAATCGTATATCTTTAGTATTATTCTCACTTGTGACATATCTATTATGCGAAGAGCCGCCTGAACGCACCAGGTTAGTTTCACTGACACGCTTTTGTTTTACACGGGAAGAGGGGTTTCTTTCTTAAGGATCTTGTAAACATAAAGGAAGCATAAATGTTTCTCTTAAATGAATTTGCAGTAAATAATTTATGCTGTTAAATATATGGAGTGGCGTTGGACCTAGAATAGAGCAATTAATAAAAAAAGATAAGATTAGTGGTACTAAAATTATCAAAAAAGTATCCAGCTTGCACGGACTATTATCGCGTACAGGACGACTTTTACGGTGGAAACGGCATCTTTTTCAATAAGGACCCGGACAAAGATTCTCGTTATGCTATTCCCGACCGAAGCAAAGGCGCTTTGTATGTTAGCGATCTGCCCCTGACCGCCTGCGCTGAAATGTATAAAGGGGAGAATTTCATCGATCTGGAGGACTATTATAAAAATTGTATGGCAGTCGTCACCGCGGTTCGGGATCTATCTATCATTAATTTGGCGGCGCTGGTTCCTTTTCTACACGTCCCGTTGGGAGAACTGATGGGGGCAATTACCACATTACACAGGCGTTGGCGGCTGTACTGTCAAAACATGCGGATGGGTTGGAGTACCTTTCGCGCATGACCGGGCAGTGTTGCACGGTCTTCTGGTGCGAAGATGTCTACGGCCAAGGAGTTGTGGCCACCAAATGCGTCAAGCGGTTGTCGGATTTTCGGTATCAAGGCGTTAGCGCCATGGTTATGCTGAGGGATCAACTTGATATCCGTATCATCGGCTAGAAGGCCGGAGCGGCAGCTTTCCACTCGGGGCTAGGCTGCGTCTGGACTGCCGAAAATGGCCGCCAATCTTATCAATTGTCTTAGCTCATCCCGGGTCGCTCCTTTGCGTAATATCTCTAAAGCTGTGGTGGGGTTTTCTAATGCCTTATCCAGGGTGTCTATCTTTCGGGTGAAAAAATTACACTTTCTCACGCTGCTGACATTTTGCAAACAAGGTAAAATATCGGGTATCCCCTTTAACAAGCCCCTTTCGCCGTTTATTTCACTGGTGGAAAACTGGAAAACCGGATAAAGATTTTCACTTCCCCAATTGAGTACAATGAGCTTGCTTTGCTCACCGTATTTGTTAACGGTAGGGCGGGATAAGCGTAAAATCTCGGCAACCATGCTGGATTTATACACCCCGCCATATTTTCCTAAATGAGCAAGAAAAGCATTCCGATTATCAATAAATTCTTTATGATTTATCTTCTCAGGCGTACTCATTTCGACAATTTCGATTTGATTGGCTCGACCTTTGACTTCCGACCAAAACTGATCATCCGGTAGTGTTAATAACACATTAATATTCTCGGCATCTTTTTTTTCTGAGAATATCGATGAAATGATCCGCCAGCTTGACTATGCGTGCTCTGAGAAGCTCCGAATGATCGTGGCTGCCGGACAGGCGGCCCAGGCGCTGATTATTAGATTTTTTAACCGGTATTCCCATGAAGGCCCCAAATATTTTTACAATTTATCATATTAAGTCTACATGAACTTGTAAAATTAGCCAATCCTATTACTGTGCTCAAATCAAAGGAAATTGAATTCGTCAGCGTCTTTTTCTACTTGCGTCCCGCCCCCGCGAGAAGACGCTTTAACAAGATGAACCATCAAAAGCTCTAAGCGGCGTGCGGTTACAAAAATGCTTACCTATGGATTTCACATCGACTTTAATCATTTGGCAGAATTCGATAGGAATATTGCAAAAAAGATGGCGAATAAGTTTAGCGTTCGGTTTGAGCTATCTATGCCGTCTAGCTTGGGTTGCCGAGCTGACTCCAGCTAAGGCAAACTCCGCTTAGACAGAGGGTTGTCGCACCGCCGCCCGATAATCTGCCATTGTGCCGCCGGGCGGTTTCGCTGTTCCGATAATTGGCAAGCATGTTAGAAAGGACTTTAATAGCATATCCTTTTGTTGTGAATGTTTGCATGAATAGGTCTTGAACACGACAGTTTATGGAATGAAATATATTTTTTTCAAGCTAAAAATACAAAAAATGAAGTTTGGAATAACTTTTTTCACATTGTTTACGTCGGCCTAATCGGTGTTTTTTGCTAAAGTGACTTTTATAACATAGGGGCATTGCCTTGCGCGAAATTGATATTTAGATAAATACTCAATTCTATCGGGTAATAGAAATAATTGCTACTTACTGATATGGTTATTGCCATAATCGCCGCTTAATGTAGTGCTCTTTATTCAAAGCTGGTAATTGTCTCATGTTAACAACGAAAGGCGTGGTATTCATTTTTTTTGTACAAGCGAATAATATATTCTATATACCTTCCCTTTTACAATATACGATAATAAATAAAGAGAATAGATTATGCTGAAAACTAAAAGTGTCAGTGATGAGGTCTATGATATCCTTAAAGAGGAGCTCATACTTAATCAATTGCAACCGGGAGAGCATCTTATCGTCAGCGCACTCAGCGCCAAGTTTGGTATAAGCGGCATTCCTATTAGGGAGGCGCTTGTCAGACTGACTGCGGAAAAGTTTTTTGGTATTGGAACATAATAAAGGCTTTAGAGTAGCCGCCAAACCCTGTAGTGAAGACATTTATCAATGGCATGAGGCCAAAATGATCATTGAATCATCTATTGCGACGGCGATGATCCAAAAAATAACGATTGAAGAACTTGATAAATTAAAGCGTCTCAACGATAGCATTCGTTGTCATGGCGAGGGCTCTGTTTTTGAAAACCACACTTTATTTATTTCCCTGAACATTGACTTTCATAAAACAATCGTCAACGCGGCAGGTAATAATTTAATCAATGAAATGTATACTTCGCTGAACTATGGGCCATATGTTACACGTTTTCCAGAGGGGAATGGGATATCGGACCTCAATAGCGTTTGCGGTGAACATGATGAAATAATTTGTGCCATTGAAGAAAAAATTCTGATTTGTATATCGAAAAAATAAAATCACATATTATTCACGGGTTTAAGAGGCAAAGCAACGACGGTGGCACCTAATAATATAGCCAGTCCGAGCTATAGCTGCCATCATCGGCATGTGGTTTTTGGTTAACAAGTAATTGGAACTAGATATCGCTTAAACATAGCCGTTTGATTGCGTTAATGGCGGTTTTACACCAAGCCGTTGGTGTGAGAATCGAACATAAAACATGGGGAGTGATAAAAGCAAAAATATGTTTCCTGATGAAGAGTTTCAATATTAATCTGTTGAGCTATAGTGAAGCGGCTTTGGCCCTTGCCCTCCATTCGGCATTGACTATCATTCGATGAATATGAGCTCAGCGTTTATGATTGGCTTCTCGCTTATCATTTTCAGCATGCCTATCTATCCTGCCAATGCGTTTTGCCAGTACGCTTCAGGTCGCTCAAGATATTCATTATGATGAGATCCTATTCGGGAATTCAAAGGAAAACACTCATGAAACGGAAAGGAATCATTCTCGCTGGCGGAGCGGGGACCCGTTTGCATCCCGCAACATTGGCCATCTCGAAACAGTTGCTACCCGTATTTGATAAACCGATGATCTATTATCCTCTCAGCACTCTGATGCTGGCAGGTATTCAGGATATCTTGATTATTTCCACAGAGTTAGATACGCCACGCTTTCAGCAACTGCTTGGCAGCGGCGAGCAATGGGGGATCAGATTGCATTACCAGATTCAACCTTCGCCGGACGGGGCGGCGCAGGCATTTCTGCTCGGCGAGGATTTTCTAGAGGGGAAGCCCTGTGCGCTGATTCTTGGGGATAATATATTCCACGGCAACGATTTACCTAATTTACTCAAAAATGCGTCCTATCATGAGAGCGGCGCCAGCATCTTTGTCTACCATGTCCAGGATCCGGAGCGCTATGGAGTAGCGAAATTCAGCACGGACGGCAAGGTTTTGAGCCTGGAAGAGAAGCCATCCAATCCGAAGTCCAATAGCGCCGTTACCGGGCTCTATTTCTATGACAAAGATGTTTGTGAGCTCACCAGAGCTTTGAAGCCTTCCGCTCGCGGTGAATTGGAAATTACTGATTTGAACAAACTTTACCTTGAGAAGGACGCATTACGGGTGGAAGTCCTGGGAAGAGGGTATACCTGGCTTGATGCCGGTACCCATAAATCATTATTGGACGCCAGCCAGTTCATCGCTACGCTGGAAAGCCGGCAGGGTTTGAAGGTGTCATGCCCGGAAGAAATCGCTTATAAACAACAATGGATTGACGATCAACAACTCGCAAAGCTTGCCAGGCCGTTAATGAAAAATGGTTATGGACAATACCTGCATTTTTTGCTGAAAGAGAGCACACAATGAAACCCTCGAAATTACCCATTCCCGACGTGATCCTTTTTGAACCCCAAATATTCAAAGATGAACGCGGCTATTTCTTTGAGAGTTTTCAGCTTGAAAAATTTCAACAGGCTGTCAATAGAAAAATACATTTTGTCCAGAGTAACGAATCTTTATCGAAAAGAAACGTAATACGAGGATTACATTACCAGGTGAGCAAACCACAGGGAAAATTGGTGCGGGTAGTTAAAGGGACGGTATTTGACGTCGCCGTTGATTTACGAAAGAATTCTCCAACTTTTGGCCAATGGGCGGGGGCGCTGCTCTCCGATGAAAACTTTCATCAACTTTGGATTCCGGAGGGGTTTGCACATGGTTTTTTGGTGATATCCGATAGCGCCAAGTTACAATACATGGTCACCGATTACTGGTATCCGCAATACGATCGCTGCATCCGCTTTAATGATCCGGATATTGATATCAAATGGCAGGATATGGCTCATACCGATATCGATCCCATTATCTCATTCAAAGATCAATCCGGAGATTATTTAGTTGATGCGGAGGTTTTTCTCAATGACTGATAAAATATGTATTACGGGTGGTACCGGTATGCTGGGTGTTTATGTCATTAATGCCTTATCTGAAACACCTTATGAAATGGTTATTGCGGACCGCTGCCGCTTCGATTTGTCAAACCCCAAGGGGGTATATGCTTTTATCAAGGAAGCGAAACCGAATGTTATTTTGCATTTCGCCGCTGAAACTGATGTGGATTTATGCGAACGGGAGCCGGCACGAGCTGGTATCTGCAATCATTTAGCCACCGAACAAATTGCCAAGGCGGCGGAGGCTTGCGGAGCATGGTTATTGTATATTTCCTCTTCAAATGTTTTTGGAGCGGAAGGTAAAATCAGCTATAACGAACTAGATATCCCTATACCCACCAATTATTATGGCCGTTCAAAGTTAAACGGCGAAGAAGCGGTGAAAATCAATTGTCCTGAACGGCATCTGATTCTTCGCGCCGGCTGGATGATTGGCGGCGGTCCCGATAAAGATCATAAATTTGTCGGCAAAATTATCCAACAGATCAAGAATGGTGCCACAGAACTTAGGGCGGTAAGCGATAGGCTAGGAAGCATTACTTATGCCGTTCAGCTAAGCGACTTTATTCTTTGGGCCATCAATCAGCGCCAGACAGGCACCTTTCATTTCGCCAGCAATGGTACCATCAGCCGTTTCGACATAGCGCGAACCATAGGCGAATTATTAAATTACCGTGGAGAGATTGTCCCCGTCCAATCTTCCATGTTTCCTCTGTCGGCCCCCCGGCCCTTTTCAGAAGGTATCAAGTCACTTTATTTATCAACATTGTCTGAGCCCGTTAATCCAGGCTATTGGAAAGACGATCTCGCAAAATATGTTGCTACCTTTCAAAATTGATAATTTAGCTATGAAATATAAATTTAAACGTTTTACGCTTTATGCCAAGGAATTTGGCTGGGGCAACGCAATCATATTTGCTTTATTCAAGCAATTTCCTCGATTTTTTATCTTGCTGCATCACAAGGTCAATGGCGGCAATAATCATATCTGGCCGGAAATGGCAAACCAGGATCCGGTTATGATGTTAGGTACCGTCCTTGACTATAAACCTTGGGCTGAATATGGGGGGCATGGAGGTTCCCGTAGCCAGTAAAGACCGCCGTCCGGTCTTCATCTGGTTTGTGCCGGATTGGCTGAATGTTTGGGGCGGCGGCCATTACACCTTATTTCGTTTCGCCAACCATTTTGCCGGTTTTAATACCCGCAATATTATCTATATCTATAATAATCAGCGTCATACTTCGGTTAAGCACTTACAGGATGAGCTCATGTCGGCTCTGCCCGATTGCCGATTAGAGGTCATTATCGATCCCGCCCAGTTGCCTTCCTGCGCCGCCGCGATTGCGACGACCTGGCAATCCGCTTATGACGTGAAGGCCTTCGCATTTGCCCATCAGAAATTTTACTTCATGCAGGATTATGAAAGTCTTTTCTACGCTTATGGGACAACTTCAATGCAGGCCAACGCCACCTATAGCTTTGGTTTTATCGGTATCACCGGCGGCGGTTGGCTTAAGCAGTGTTATGAATCTCACGGCGGCCGTGCGCGCAACTACCTTTTTGCCGCGGATCGACATATTTTCCATCCAGCCAGAAAAGATAATGCGATACGGGAAAAGGTGTCGCGGTTGTTCTTTTACGGTCGCCCCTCCACGGAACGTCGCTGTTTTGATTTGGGCATGGTCGCGCTGAAAAAAATCGCCGAGAGGTTTCCCGACGTTGAAATTGTGATTGCCGGTTTGGATTTACAAGCCCATCCCCCCCTTTAAAGCCACGCTGATGGGCAATCTTTCCCTTGAAGAGACCGGCGATCTTTATCGCTCCTGTGATGTCGGCATGGCGTTTTCCGGCACTAATCTTTCTTATCTGCCCGTGGAGCTTATGGCATCCGGTGTGCCGGTGATTACCAATAATGGCCCGCAGGTGGAATGGCATTGCCGGCACGGAATCAATGCCTATCTGGCGGACCCCGTTCCGCATGCCATGCTCGATGCCTTCAGCTCGCTTTATCACGACTCTGCGCTGCGACAGCGTTTAGTGGATGGCGGGCTGGCCACTATGGAGCCTATTTCATGGGAACAGCAGATGGACGGCATCTATGAGTACGTGATGGAAAATCTTGATTCGGCGGTACGGGCCGCGGACGAGGAGGGGCTAATATCGTAAGTTGGGGAAAATCGGTTTACACGGCGTCGCTTTCACCGTGAGGCGACGGCATTATAGTCTTCTATCGGTGACCAATCCCCCTTGTATGCCCCGCAAGCCGTGTACCAAACCGAGAAACATCATCTTTAGGCGCAGCCTCCTTGGTTTACCTGTGATGAGCATGAAGGTGAAGAACATCACAAGACGGCAACCATGGGCGAAACGCCATGATATGCTCATCGGGGTATGGTAAATCATTCGTACGGTATTCCTGAACGTATAGTAATTTCTCAACGGGTTGTGCCGTGGGATCTCGCGCCAGCGGGTAAACCAGATTTTGATGACGGCATCGCCAAGGCTATGTTTCAGTTCGGCTTTCGATGAGCCAAACAGCCGATAACCTTTGTGGGTGGCGCGAAAACACCACTCCGTATCCACATGGTCAATGAAATAACCGTCGTTCATCAAGCCGATATTTTTGATGACGTTGTTGCGCATTAGCGTCCCGGACGAGATGAGAAAATCGGTTTCAATGCAATCTTCGGTTATGCCGGGATAACAGCGGTGAATCCATATTCCCCGTTTGCGCACAAAACTGGCCCGCGTGCGGGTTCGTCGGTCAACAGCCGTGGAGCCCACGGCTCCGACCTTGATATCTCGTGCCACTAGACCGCTTTCCACCGCTAAAAGCTGTCGTACCATATCGGCGGCGGGAACACTGTCTTGATCCAGCAGCAGCGTATGGGTGCATCCCCACGCCAAAGACAAGGCGATACCGCGATTTTGCCCGCAGGCGATACCTTGGTTCTCAGCATGCAGGATTAAGTGCCGACGGCCGGAATTACGCACTATATCGCCGAGAGCGGCTCGACAAAACGCCGATGAGCCGTTGTCGACGATAACGACTTCATGGACCTGCCTGCCAATGGCGGAAACGGCGTCGGCAAATAGGACCAGGTCAGGATTAAATGTCACGATGACCGCACAAATCCGGCACGCCGTCACGGCAAGGCCCCCTTACCTTGATAGTGTTTTTCAACCCAACGGAGATAGCTGCCGCTGGTGACGCTATCCACCCAGGCGGGATGCTCAAGATACCAACGCACCGTCTTGTCCATCCCCGTCTCGAAGGTTTCTTTGGGTTTCCAGCCTAAATCAGCCTCGATTTTGGTGGCATCCAGAGCATATCGGCGGTCGTGGCCCGGCCTGTCCCGGATATAGGTAATTTGTCCGGTATATGATTCATTCCGTGCCGAGGGGTTTAACTCATCCAGGATACGGCACAGCATATTGACCACTTCCACGTTGGTTTTTTCATTCCATCCGCCGATGTTATAGGTTTCACCCACCACGCCGGATGCCAGCACGCAGCGAAGGGCGGCGCAGTGGTCTTTCACGTACAGCCAGTCCCGTATCTGCTTACCATCGCCGTAAAGAGGAAGGGGCTTTCCCGTTAATGCGTTATGAATAATCAACGGGACCAGTTTTTCAGGGAATTGATATGGGCCGTAATTGTTCGAACAATGGGTTGTTATGACGGGCAAACCGTAGGTATGGAAATAAGCGCGTACCAGATGGTCGCTTGCCGCCTTGCTGGCGGAATAGGGGCTGTTTGGCTCATATCGATCCGTTTCACGAAAAGCGGCGTCTTGTTTATCGAGGGAACCATAGACTTCATCGGTTGAAACATGCAGAAAGCGAAAGTCCGCTTTCATGGCGTCGCCGCCGGACATCCAATATTTACGAACCTGGTCCAACAGTTGAAACGTGCCTGTCACATTGGTTTGTATGAAATCGCCGGGATGCATGATAGAACGGTCTACATGACTTTCCGCAGCGAAATGAGTGACGCATCGCGGGCGGAATTTCTCCAATAGACATGCCACTAGAGACGGGTCGCCAATATCTCCTTGCACCAAGGTATGTCGGGGATCTTGTATCAGCGTCGAAAGATTTCCCTTATTACCGGCGTAGGTGAGTTTGTCGAGATTGATCACCGATTCATCGGATAAGGCTAACCAATCCAAGACAAAATTACTGCCGATAAAACCGGCGCCGCCGGTGACCAATATACTCATAGCATTAAACCTTCCTGAAAAGAGCAGCAATAAGCAAACCCAGATTTCCCAATAATGTTTGTCGGTATATGCCCGATTGTTTGAGGATGACCAAGCGTGGTAATAGCCAAATCTTGCGGGCCATCGTAAAACAATGTAACCGTTGCGCATTTTCCCGATTTAATTTTCTCTTGATTTGTTGCAAGGCTAATATATTGCAATCAATCCATTTTTTGAATTCTCCGCGCCATAGCCGGCGTAGCCGAATCATGTGATTACTCCATCCTTTATTTGTGCCCACCAGATTATTTGAATGCTGTCGGTAACGTACGGATGGATAAGCATCGTAAATAACGGAGCCGCCACAACCGGTGACCACTAAATAGGTCCACCAATCATGTGATATAATGCTTACGCGACCGGCCTCCAGCAGGAGTTGCCGAGCCGCATGGTTAAAAACCATCGTATTGCCGCCTCCCAGGCTTTGCATCAGGGCATTGGCAAAGCTCGGCTGCTTGGTGAACAGAGGCGACAGACCCAGCTCCCTGTCATGTTCATCAATTAAGCGGGTGCGTGAACAGTACATGACGGGTAATTGGTCCCCCTTTCCGTTTAATAGCGCCAGGGCGCGGACAAGCTTGTTTGTTTCCCATATATCGTCCTGGTCGGCATAGGCATAGTAATCCGCCCGGATGGCCGGGTTGCAAACCAGTGACATGAAGTTCTCCGCGAAGCCTTTTTGCGGCCCTTGCAGCAGTACAACCCGTTCAGCGCCCCATTTATTCTGAAATTCGGTGATGATCGCCAGGCTGTTATCGCGGGAGCCATCATCGGAGATCCACACTGTCCATTCATTAAAGCTTTGTGCCGCAATGGAATTCAATTGGCTCTCTAAAAACTCCTGAGCGTTATAAGTGCCCATCAGGATTGCGACTTTCAACGCTATTTTTTTGTGCTTATACCCACTATTCAACGTCGCTCCAGTGTGGTGATTGAAACTAATTTGGCCATTGATTTATTTTTTGATGATGATAGCTAAATAAAAAGTAAATATGTTTAGGTGAAAATGTTGCGTAGACTGAGAACCAAATATATCAATTGGTTATGGTAGTACAATAGCGGAGTGGCGAATTGGCAAAAATACCTTATTTCTTTTATATTATGGAAAATTATTATTAACAGAGAGTAAGGCGACTAATCATATAGCCATTGCGCTCTGAAACCTCTCCAAGACGATTGGTTAAAAAGTAAATAACACTATGTATACTCTTAACCCTGGCCGTCAAAATTTTTTGCCGCTAGAATCTCCATGAGGGGATGATACTTTCATGGATTATATTCTCTCTTTCACGATAAAACTGGCCGTCTCATGATGTCGCCCGAACGAGAATATCCCTGATCATTGCTCTCTTATGTAGGATTTCCCGCGTCAATGTATTTTGCAATAAACGATTTAATGAAAAGCATCTGCCATATACCGCTTATCTCACATTTGGCCTATAGCGATACCAAAGCGCGTTATAAGCGTAGCATGCTTGGGCCGCTGTGGCTGACGCTTGGCGCCGCCATCGGTGTAGTGGGGCTGGGATTGGTGTGGAGTCAACTGCTTAATCAGGACCGACGCCAGTTTATTCCCTCTTTGACCGTGGGATTGTTGCTTTGGCAATTTATCTCAGGGACCGTCACCGAGAGCACCGGCGTCTTCGTACGCCAATCGCAGATTATCCGTAATCTGCAATTGCCTTTTTTATCCACCCGATACAGCTGATTGCCCGCCAATGCATTTCTCTTGGCCATAACTTACTGGTTTTGGTGGGCGTACTGCTCGTGTATCCGCAAGCGCTAAGCTGGGTGAGCTTATTGAGTATCCTAGGCTTTGGTCTGGTGGTGCTTAATTTGCTGTGGATATCGGTTCTCGTCGGCCTTATCGGCGCTCGCTTTCGCGATGTCGAGCAAATCGTACAATCTTTGATGCCCATTGTGTTTTTTCTGACGCCCGTTATTTACAAAGCCGGTCATCTCGGTATCAGCCAGGCCATCACTTGGCTCAACCCGTTCACCTATTTTATTACGCTGGTGCGCGATCCGATTTTCGGCACTGTCCCCGCCGGCTTTGTTTATCATACGGCGATTATCATGGCCCTAGCGGGCTGGACCTTTACGCTGTTGTTTTTCAACCGTCATGCTCCCCGACTGGCTTTCTGGATATAACCATGGCGACGCTCGTTTTCGATGACGTTACCGTGGCCTATCCCATTTACAACGCGCATTCACAGTCATTGCGCAACCAGTTGGTCAGGATTGGCTCAGGCGGATGTATCGGCAGCAGCGACGGCAATATCGTTACCGTAACCGCGCTGAACCGCGTCAGTTTCGCATTGGGCAATGGTGACGCCGTTGGCCTGGTGGGGCATAACGGCGCGGGTAAAAGCACATTGTTGCGCGCAATGGCGGGCATCTATCCGACGACCACGGGGAGTATCACCAGAACCGGCTCGGTATCCACGGTGTTTGAGCTAGGGGCGGGCATGGATCCCGAACTTTCCGGCTATGAAAATATCATGCGCATGCTATTGCTGATGGGAAATTCCGTCACGGGAGCCAAGGCTAAAATTCCGGATATTGAAAATTTCAGTGAACTGGGGAATTTTCTGGTTCTGCCGGTGAGAACCTATTCGTCAGGTATGACGATGCGGCTGATGTTCTCGGTAGCCACATCCGTAAGGCCTGAAATACTTTTGATCGACGAGATGTTCGCCACCGGCGACGCCTCTTTTCAAAAGAAAGCCGAAGCACGTATGCATGATTGGATTGCCGGAACGGATATTTTTGTTTTCGCCTCCCACGATCATGGCCTCATCAAGCGTTTGTGCAATCGGGTTTTCCGATTGGATCACGGCGTTATCACCGAGGAAGATATCGACACTTTATGACCTGCCGGCGCCGGTGCATACCTCGACCCTCGCAGGTTATCGCATACCGCTCAGCAAGCTTGGGTAGATAACATCGGCGGAGGGTTTCATACGCTAAATTTCGCGGGAGTGAACGATGTAGTAATTGCATCAATTACAATGCGAACACGTCCCGCGGACCCTACCTCCGGATTAACCACCAGCCAGATATCGGCGGTTTCATGGCGGGCGGGCATGACATTCACCAACTCCGGGCTACAGCGCTCGACGATTTCCTTAGCCATCATGCTAATACCCATGCCTTTCCTGACGGCTTCTATCAGCAATCCCTGCGAAGGCGTTTCCAGGGCGATGCGAGCCCGGCTTATCGGTTCACCGCACAGCATTTGCCAATATTGAGGCACGGCTTCACGGGGCAACATCACCAGACAGTGGCCGGAAAAGGCATTGCCCGGCACCGGCAGGCCGCATCGAAATACATAATCCGGCGAGGCGTATAGCCCCAGCCGGAAGGTCGCCAGCCGACGTATTATCAGATTTTCATCAAGAGGCCGGGCGCTGCGCACCGCGATATCGGCTTCCCCACGTCTGATATTCACAAGCTCGGGTGCGGTGGTTAGCGTAACGGTAATGCCGGGATACGACTGTTGCAGTTCGCACAGCGCCGGCAACAAAAAATAGCGTGCCAACGACTCTGTGGAAGCGACAGACACCGTTCCGGAAAGGGCGGGATCCTGACCCTGTATTTTGCGCTGCATCGCCGCTGCCGCGGCTTCCATTATTTCCGCCTCCGGCAGCAGGCTGATGCCCGCCGCGGTCAGACGATAACCGTCGGGCAGGCGTGTAAACAGGCTGGTTTGCAGTTCCGCTTCCAGAATCCGCAAACGTCTGGCCACGGTGGCCTGATCGACGCCAAGGCTTATCGCCGCGCTCCGCAAACTGCCGGTGCGGGCAATGGCCATCAGATAACGCGCATTATCCCAGTTCATTTTCTTCCCCGCTGCAGTTTTGCCGCACCCTAAGGTATAACCGCTGCATTTTAAGCGACAACGATCTCTTTTACGCTTTGATCCTCTTATTCTCAACGCGATTAACGCTATGTCCGGCTTAAGTAAACTTAACCCCCATGTCCGAACCGGGCGGTTTATGGTGCTGCTGGTACTTTGTACCGGCATGTTTATGGCCATACTGGATGTCAATATCATCAATATCGCCGTAGTCCGTATCCAGGCGGAATTCGACACAACGTTGGTCGCCATGACCTGGGCGGTGGATTCCTATAATCTTGCCCTGGCCGGCTTTATGCTTTCCAGTGGCGTATTGGCCGACCGCTATGGCGCGCGTCGGATATGGTTGTGGGGCGTGGTATTTTTCACCGGCGCTTCTCTTGGCTGCGCTGTTAGTCGTTCGATAACCCAGTTGATCCTGTTGAGGTTGTTGCAAGGAACCGGCGCCGCGTTATTTATTCCCGCCTCTTTTGCCTTGATGCCGATAATCTGGCCGGAAAACACGGCGCGCCAGCGAGCGATAGGACTGTTCGGCGGTATTGTCGCCGTCGCGGCGGCGGCCGGCCCGGTATTGGGGGGCGTTATGATTGATGCGTTCAGCTGGCGCAGCATTTTTTTGATCAATATTCCTACGGGCCTGTTCGCGATATTGTCGGCTTGTCGCCAATTGCCCCGTGCTTTTGGCAACCGAGGAGGCCATTATGATTTCATAGGACAAAGCACCGGTCTCCTGGGCTTGGCATGTCTAAGCTATGTGCTTATTGAGCTTCCGGCCCAAGGCTGGCACGACGTATGGATACGTTTGGCCGCGTTGGCGGCGTTTCTCAGCGCCGTGATTTTTTCTGGCGGAACGGTACGTCCGGGCGCCCATGATTCCGCTCCTGTTATTCCATAACAGCGCGTTCAACCTGGCCAATCTCACCGGTATGCTGATCAATGGCTGTTATTTCGGCAGTCTCTACGCCTTAAGTCTGTTATTACAAAAACAGATGCACTTCTCGACGTTGCAAACCGGGTTGGCCCTATCACCGTTGGCGGCGTGCCTGATGGCCGGGAATATGCTGGCCGGCTGGGTTATGCCGCGCTGTGGGGCAAAGAAACAGATGACGGCTGGGTTATTGATGAGTGCCTGCGGCTATCTGGGGATGCTCTGTCTAACGCCGCACATCACGTTGACGGTGGTGATGGCCATGATACTGCTGGCCGGCGGCACTGCCTTTGTGGTACCGCCGATGACCGTCATCGTGCTGCGTAGCGCGCCGTCCTCCATGACCGGCACCGCATCGGCCATTCATGCCACGCTGCGACAAATTGGCTCTTTAGTAGGCATCGCACTGGCGGGTCTGCTGTTTTTCCAAGTCCAGATGCCTTGGAGGGTATTGATGCCGGCGGCCGCGCTGATACATACCGCGTTGGCGTTGTTGATCTGGCGGTTGCTGCCCGCCTCGGCGTGATAGCGTCGGCAAGAAATCATCGCCGTCGGTGTCCGCCATGCCTGTCCTACCGTCAATCTTTTGCTTTCATCCGCCCCTGAGGCCGGCATGCTGAGCAAGCAGGGTTTGCCGGATAATATCGCGCAGCCGAACGCCGGCGGGACTTAGTACGGCGTCCGTTTGCATCAGCGCCACCCCCAGCGAACCGGCATCGGGCAGCAATGGATGCGGCGAGGCGTTGAGTTCGGCGGGTTTACCCATCAGGGTGCGCAAGGTCAGGCCTAGACCGGCCGTTACCGCCGCCCAAATGCCCCCAAGGCTACGGCTTTCGAACACCACCCGCCAGGGAATGGCGGCGCGGTCCAAAACCTCAGTCGCTTGTTTGCGAAAAAGGCAGGGCGTTTCGAACATGACCAGGGGCAAAGGCCGACCATCGATTAACCGCGAGGCAATGTCCAGCCGGGGATGGGACAGCCAGCGCAACGGCAGCCTGGTCAGCAACTCACCCGGCATCGGTGAGGCTTCATCCCGCCAAAGCAGCGCCAGATCCAACTGGTGGCTCTGGATGCCATGCTGCAGTTCCTGATTACGTCCGATACGGGCGGCTATTTGCACATCGACATGGACGCGGGAAAAATCACCCAATACCGTGGGCAACAGCGTTTCGCCAAAATCTTCCTGCATGCCGAATCTGACCTCCCCTTGCAAGGTCATGCCGCACACGGCTTGATAAGCCTCATCGTTGAGCGCCAGCAATCGGCGGGCATACCCCAGCAGGATTTCGCCGATGGGCGTCAGCGTCAAATGTCGGCCGTTGCGCATCACCAAGGCATTACCGCATTGCTGTTCGAGCTTTTTGAGATGAGCGCTGACGGCGGAGGTTGAGCGATTCAAACGCTGCGCGGCGATGGCAAAGCTTCCCGCCTCGATGCCTGCAACGAAGGTACGCAACGCTTCGCCGTCAAAGGTGACGGGTCGTTTCATTGATTGTCCTGTTTTATGGGATTATTAATCCTAATAGTTTTGATTTTATAAATCAAACGTTGTCCGCACAATGGCTTGGTCAACCCTTCAAAGAGGTAACCATGACGGAAAATACCCCATTGCAACAAATAGCTGACGTTGCGCCGAAATTGGCGGAGCTCAGCCAGCAGGTGCTGTTTGGCGACATTTGGCGGCGCTCGGCGCTATCGCCGCGTGACCGAAGCCTGGCAACGCTGGCGGCGCTGATTGCCCTCGGCCGCGAGGGGCAATTGGCCTGGCACTTTGATTTCGGCATGAGCAACGGTTTAACAAGACCAGAGCTTATCGAGATTATCACCCATTTGGCTTTTTACGCCGGTTGGCCCGCCGCCGCCAGTGCGCTGGCCTGCCTGCCCAAGGAGGAAGAGTGATGCCTTTTACCCGCATTATCCTCGTCGAAGGCCGCAGCGAAACCTGGTTGTCCCGCCTGTCGAATCAATTGCACCGCACCCTGGTGGATGCCTTCGACGTGCCGGTCGCCGACAGGTTCCAGGTTATTGAATGCCTGCCGGCCTCGCGCATCGTTAGCGACCCGCATTATCTGACCCTTGGGGGAGCCCGCTCGGCCCAACTGGTGCAGTTTCACATCATTGCCGGCCGTCAGCGCAGCCGAACACAAAAGGCGGAATTCTACCGTCTGCTGACCCGGCGACTGCAAGAGGAACCCGGCGTCCGGCCGGAGGACGTGATGATTTTTATTCAATTTACCTCGCCGGAAGACTGGTGTTTCGGCAATGGCCGACTTTACTCACCGGAGTGCTTATGATCGCCATGCAATACCGCTTCACGCTGCCGGCGGATTATGATATGTCCATTATCGAACGCCGTATCAATTCAAATGGCGCGCGGCTGGACAACTATCCCGGCCTGGTATTCAAGACCTACCTTTTCGCCCGCCGCGGCGGTGTGTTCCCTGACGGTGATGAAAACCGCTATGCGCCGCTCTATGTATGGCGGGACGGCGCGGCGATGACCGGTTTTCTGCAAAGCGAGATGTTCACGAGGCTGACCCGTGATTTCGGCTGGCCCGACATAGCGTGTTGGACGGTATTGGCCACGCCGGACCTCAGGGCTGTTGACGGCTGCCGGTTCGCCGCGCTTTCGACCCAAGCCATAGCGCCTCACGCTAACCTGGCGACGGCGTTGCAATCGGGCCCGGAGGATGAACTTTTGGCCTGGGATTGCAGCCGCTGGCGTTTGCTTCGGGCGCGCTTCTCAAATCAGCCGACAGCCTACGCCGGCTGGGATAATTATCTTATCGGCTATGTCGCCGGCCCTCGCCCAGGCGTGGTGTGATAATTGTAGATACCGGTGCGAGAAATCACATAATGTTTTGCCGTGCGGTGCCGATAAGATTCCATATCTTTAATTCCAGCACCTCTTTTTGCAGGGTTTTAGCATGCGTAGCAATCTGCCGGTCACCCAGAACGAATATATTCTCCCAGACGATGCCACCCTGATGTCGGTGACGGATACGCAGAGCCATATAACCTATGCCAATGCCGCCTTTGTGCAGGCGAGCGGCTATAGCGCCGAAGAGATCTTGGGACAACCGCACAATATCGTGCGCCATCCCGACATGCCTCCCCCAGGCGTTTGCCGATTTATGGCAAACGATACAGGCCGGCAGGTCTTGGACGGCGCTGGTGAAAAACCGCCGCAAAAACGGCGATCATTATTGGGTGCGGGCGAATGTCACACCGATAGTACGCAACGGCCAGCTCACCGGCTATATGTCGGTCCGCACAAAACCTACGCGCAAAGAGGTCGAACAGACGGAGAAGTTTTATCTGGATTTCAACGCGGGTAAAACACACGGGTTAAAATTTCATCAGGGGCTGGCCGTACGCAGCGGCGTATTTCGTTGGGCGTCATGCTTGCAAACCATGTCGGTAAGATGGCGCATTCGTTGCGGCGCGTTGGCGGTGATGCCCTTGAGTCTGCTAAGCGCCTCTCTCATGGCGCTGCCGGCCCAAGGCATTGAGCTGACGGTGGCGTCGGCGGCGCTCATATCCCTGATCTTGTCAATCTGGATGGAAACGTTGATATCCAGGCCCTTGGAGCGGGTGCTTAAACAGGCCCTTAATGTCGCAGCCGGTCAATTCGACAGCAATTTATCCCTGAATCGCGTCGACGAAGTGGGAATGATCCTGCGCGCGCTCAATCAGTCGGGTTTGAATTTGCGTTCGTTAACGGACGATGTCAGTGAACAAATATCCGGTTTACAGCGCGCGGGAGACGGCATCGCCAAAGGCAATGGATTTTTAAGTTCCCGCAGCGAGGAAGCGGCTTCAAGCCTGGAGCAAACCGCCGCCTCGATGGAGCAAATGACGGCGACGGTGAAGAATAACGCCGATACCGCCCACAGCGCCAGCAAACAGGCCAAATCCGCCAGTGAAGCCGCCAGCAAAGGCGGTGCGGTGGTAGGCCGGGTAGTGGATACCATGGCCACTATCACCAGTTCGAGCAAGAAGATCAGAGAGATTATCTCGGTTATCGACGGTATCGCCTTTCAGACCAACATTCTGGCGCTGAACGCCGCCGTCGAAGCGGCGCGGGCCGGCGAACTGGGCCGGGGATTCGCGGTGGTCGCCGGCGAAGTGAGATCGCTTGCCCAGCGGAGCGCCAACGCCGCCAAAGAAATCAAGGACCTGATTAATGACAGCGTGGAAAAGGTGGCCGTGGGCAGCGAACTGGCGAACAACGCCGGAGAAGTGATGAGCGATATCGTGGAGCAAGTTTCCCGCGTCTCTTCCATGATAAATGAAATCAGCCTGGCCACCACCGAACAATCTGAAGGTATCGGCCAGGTCAATATCGCCGTTGCCCAACTGGATGAAGCCATGCAGCAAAATGCCCTGCTGGTGGGCGAAACCACCACGGTAACCGAAGGGCTGCGAGACCGGACCAAAAAACTCATTCAGGCTATCACGGTTTTCCGGCATCATCTCATCGAAGAGTCAGCGGTAGCCGGCGCACAGGCCGCCGACCGCTGATTTTCAGCCGGGTGTCGTTCTTGGCACGAGGTTTTCAAAACCCGTCTTATTTTTTACTGATGAACCCTTGCGGAGTTCATCGGCGAGTGAAACTTCTCCCGGCGTTGCAGCGAAATGTCCGGCCGAATCCAGAAAGAGAGCACTACACCGCATAACAGTAATGCAATGGACATAATAAACGGCAGCCGGTAACTGCCGGTCACATCGCTGATATAGCCGAATGCCAGCGGAGAGACCACCCCCGCCACCCCGGCCGCGGTGCTGACAAAGCCGCTGGCGACGCCGGCAAAAGCGGGGGCGACATCCAAAGGCACCGCCCAAATCGGCCCTTCCGCCAGCTCCAGGAAAAACAGCGATGCGGCCAAGCACAGCGCAATGACGTTTTGCTGATGGATAAACAAAACGCAAGACATGAAGGCCAGGGATCCCAAAAAGGCGAATATAATAATGTTACGCCGCGCCGCGTTAAGGTTCCTGGTCCGCTGAAACCAAGCATCGGTCAACAGTCCGCCGACGGTATTACCCAGCACGCCGGCGATAAATACCCCTGAGGTAAATAATGCGGATGTTTTCAGATTAATGCCGTATTCGCCGACAAAAAAACTCGGCAACCAGCTGAGATAAAGCCACAACGTCCAGGCATGGCAGAAAAACACCAGCGTCACCGGCAGGATGCGCCGGGTCAGCGCCCACCAGGGAACCGGCGTGCGATGGGCCGGCCCGGAATAGGGCGGCAACTGGGCTATCTCTTCTGCTTTTACACCCGGATGCTTGCGCGGATCGTTGCGGAAATAGAAGCACCAAAGCGCAGTCCATACCAAACTGACGCATCCGAGTACCACAAAAGCGCCGCGCCAGCCAATCAATGGGATTAACGCCACCATGATAGGCGGCGTTATCGCCGCCGCCGCGCGCGCCGAAGAGTGGGTAAAGCCTTGCGCAAACCCCCGCCGCGCCACCGGCACCCAGTTGCCCATGGCGCGCGTGGCGTTGGGAATGGTGCCCGCTTCGCCCAGCCCCACCAGCATACGGCTGAAAAACAGTGCAATCAGCCCCCCGACAGCCCGGTGGCCAGCGTTCCCGCTCCCCAGAACAGGCCTGACAGCGCCAGCATGCGCCTAGGCCCAATCTTATCGCCCATATAGCCGTTTATAATTTGAAAAATGGCATAACAGTAACCGAAAGCGGAAAGAACCAAACCCAACTGCGTATTGGACAAATGCATCTCGGTTTTAAGCAGCGGCGCGGCGATGGAGATATTCACCCGATCGATATATTCGATAAAATACATCAGGCAAATCAACATAAAAACTCTGCCCGTCGCTCCCTGAAACATATTGAATTTCATTGTCGTCATCTCCGTCAAACCGATGGCAGTCCGGCGGCGCCCGGCGGCCGACATACTCTGCAGGTGATCACAGTCGATAAGAAGGAGTTAACCTTATCGACGCGCATGTACAGGCTCAGAGCCGGTGTTCACCCCGACCTCAATGCCTGGTATCGGCGACCGAACGCACCAACGCTATTGCGATGGCGGTAATCCAAACGCCGCGACATGCCATCCACCGTCCCGGTTCCGTACGAGAACAACCGGAAAATGACAAAGAAACCAAAATGCCGAGGATCTCTTGTTGGAGGACTGATTGCCGAGTCGGCATCTCCGCGCTCGAACATGTTAAAGATAGAATTGAATATTGAATATTGTCGACAATATTTCATGATAAAAACATTCTGTTAACACCTTAATTCTTTTTATGTTACATGGATCGCATAATTATCTTGCCAACACACGTCATTTTGAGACCGTGGCCGCATCTCCTTTGAACGCTGTTGGATCAACTTAACAGGCCGCAGTTACTATCTGCTGCGACACGAAGAAATCAATGTGTATTACAAACACTGCTACACAAGGGATCATGGATGAAAATGGTACTGCCCACGGATGGGCACCGTTCCGCGTCGGCGTTTATGGCGGGGATGCAAGACACGCAGGGGGACGCCTTCTGGCTGCTGAAGGCGCAGGGCCACTGGCACGGCGGCATCCACCTGTTTGAGCGTTTCGCCCCCGATGCGGTTTACCGCCCGGACGCGCCGAAGGGTCAGGGGCTGAAAAGCATGACGGACGGCCATATCGTGGCCTACCGGCTTAATGACGACTACCTCGCCGCCGCCTATCGCCGCCAATCCTTCCTGTTCAGCTCGACGTTTATCCTGCTGAAGTCCGCCTGCGTGCCTGATAAAGCGCAGCCGGAGAACGGGCTGGATTTTTACACGCTGTGGATGCAGATAGCGCCGCTGTCGGTGTACGGCGCCGGCGATGCCGTGACCGCCGAAGTCATCGCCAGTGCGCTTAAGGTGCGCCGTGACAACCCGGCCTGGGGCTGGGTGCGCGAGGGACTGCCCGACGGCCATCAGGCACGGGGCCACACCGCGTATGACGTGTATAACCGCTACGCCGCGCCGCAGGACACCCATACGTTGCTGCCGCGCCACAGCGTGGTGGACATCCTGGCGGAAGCCGCGTTCCTGCTGGAGAGCAAGGCGGCGCCGTTTGTATACGCGCGGGTCGTTGCCGTGCCCGAGGGGGCGGCTTCGGGTTTGTCGGCGGGGGAATGCGGCTGGATATCGGGGCAGGGGGCGCACCTTAAACGCCGGGGCGGCCTGGGCGCGCTCCCCCCGCTGGATGAAAAGCGCCCGCGAGAAAGGCGTCTTCAACCAGGTGGTGGCCCTGGGGAACGGGGAGGCGATACCGGTGGCGGCGGGCGAGGTCATCGGCCATCTGGGGTATCTGGGCTCCCCCACGGCGAGCCGCACCATTTCTGCCATCTGGAAACGTTCAGCCAGGACAGCCGGTTGCCGGCTTTTGTGGCCAACCGGGCCGGCGTCAGCGCCGGTGAAGCGCTCATTCATTCCGCCGCGGGCAAGACGCGCTATCACCACCTTGAGCGGGAAGACCGCTTTATGGCCGCCGCCCTGGGGGACGACCCGCTGCCCACCGTGGAAGCGCGTTTTACCCGACAGAGCGAAACCCGCCGGCACCGGGCGGAAGGGAAAGAGTGGGTTTATATCCCAAGGGAGCGCGCGTGGCTGGCGGCCGAGGAGGTCAGCGTGGTGCACCAGTTTGACCTGGCAAAGCGCGGCTTTGTGCTGCTGGAGCAACAGGACCCGCCGCGGACGTTGCGGCAAACGCCGGGGGAGGGCTGGCTGCGGCGGGGATTTCACCGTCTGGCCGAGCTGGCGCGGCAAAACACCCGCGACATGGACTCCCTGAGCTATATTGAAGGCTATCAACGGCTGCTGCGGGAAATGGGGCTGGGAGAGGAGGGTCAGATCTCGGGGGACGCGCTGTGGCGGTTCCTGCACAACCGGCAGCCGCATATCCAGAACCAGGTGCAGCGGCTCATCGTGAAACACCACAGCGAATGGCTGCACGATGGTCTATCCGCCCTGTGGCGGGCGGCGCTGGACGAACAGGCCAAACATCAGCCGGACTTGGCGCGTTACAACCGAGAGTTCGTGGACGCGCTGGTATGGATGAGGGAGGTGCCGGAGATACGCAGCGGAGAGGCGCTGTGGCATCTGCATCCCATCAGGTTTTTGGAGGCGATATCGGAACGTAATGCCTGTGCATGTAACAGGGATATTACGCTGCTTGAAGAATTATGTGCTATGGCGCCGGGAATAAAAGCAGCCTTGCTGGAAAAGAATCTGTTGGCATTCAATAATGCATTCTCAGTATTTGAGATTAACACATGCATCAGCAAAGTTCATCTATTAGCACAAATTTTACACGAAAGTGGAGGTTTAATTCACACAAAAGAAATCCAAGGAGAATTAAAAAAAATATAACCCATGGTACGGTAGAGGGTTGATACAGCTAACGTTGGAGGGTAACTATAAAGCATACGCGAAATACATCAATGAGGACGTCTATTCCACCAGTTTTAATCGAGATAAGCTACTGAAACCGCCACATAGTGTAACATCAGCAATCTGGTTTAGCAAAATTCATACTAAAACTGCGTTTTTTTCCGCTATTGATGATTTTAATAAAGTTACTTTGACCGTTAACGGAGGATTGAATGGGTATAACGATCGTTTAGATTTTCTACGGCGGGGTATCGAGTCTCTTAAAGCCTCGCATTTAATTCAATTGTATCATAATAAATGTTATGTTTTTGAACAAAGTGATATCTATAATAGTAAGTTAGGAGCCTTGGCATGGGGTATTTGGCATGATCCTCACTCTAAACGGACCGGCGTCCAAAAAAGCAAAAATGAGGCGTTTAAGGGATATTTAAGAACTAAGTGTTTAATAGAAGCCAATCCACTTACTGATAAGGAAAAGGCAAAACGATGGTACGGGGTTTTAGGTAATGATTTGCTTATTTATATTAACGACAGAATAAGTACACTAAATGGAGTTAAGCGATGATTAGAGCTCAATTTTTTTTATTGATCTTTTGCTCATTTAGATGTTTTCCAACAGAAGTTATAAAAGATGTTCGATGTTTTACATCTATCAATAAGCATATAAATTTGAAGCTTACTCTTTTAACAGATCAAGAATGGTCGGGAGGATATGTAAAATATAGACATTCATCCTCTTCGATAACAATCGTACCGATTGAGATCAAAACTGATCCACCGGAAGACGATCGCCCGGCAGAAACCAAAATGGTCTGGTCCGAAATTGTCAATGGGGATGCTCTAGGCAAATACACAGCTATTTATCAGGGGGCAATTTTTTCAAAATTTATATATTCTGATAAAAAATAAAAAAATCCAATTCTTCCAAAATAATGAAGTGTATGACAATAATGATTGTAAGTGGTAGGTATTATCGGGGACAGGGAATGAAGAAAATAACAGCAAAGAAATTTTGAGGGATTTCACTAAATTCAGTAAAACAATGTGGGACGATAACACTGATTATGAGAAGGAGCCCGATCTCGTCTCCACTTCGTTATCTATCGCTTTACGGTCTGCTTTATTTTTTGGACAAAAAAAAGACTTTTCAAATTGGCAGATATGGGATATGAAAAGGAGATAACGGATAAAATAACATTTGTGGTAAATAAATATACTGATAGTAAAGATGCTAGACATAACAATTTGATGAGGTTCATAAATGGTGCTATTTTTTTAGATATTTTCGCATAGATAATAATGATTTATTTACGATGATTCAATATGTTTAATAAGTTGCTGCCATGGCTTATTTTGATGCAATCAATATTATTGATGAATTCTTCATTCTTATATATGAATATGCCTGAATGGGAGCTATGAGCGTTATCCATTCTATCGGTGCTTGTGAAAACTTCGTAGGTATAATCGCCATTTTTTATAGAGATGCTTGTCACTATATTGGTGCCTTCTTGCTAGGTTTATTCTTGAGCTGATTAAAGAATCATACTTTACGCTTGAACCCCTTCTACTTATATGATAACTAACTAAATTGGTATTATATATTTGCGAAAGATATCACACCTTTAATCCTGTGCATGCGTTAGCATGTTCGATCATGCAAGAAGCAGCTTAAGTAAAGAGCAATCGTTTTGCTTATAAAAAATCCATATTTATCAGCTAAATATCACTTTTCATGCGAGGGAGATCTTATGTCGGGTATCGTAAATTGGGGCGTGCTTGGTTACGCCCGCATAGCCAGGCTATCCGTTATACCGGCCATAGGTCGGGCTAAGAATGCCCGTCTGCTCGGGGTGGCCTCGCGCAATGCCGCGGGATTGCCCGCTGATGAGTGGGAACGGACGTATGACAGTTATGAGGCCCTCTTGGTTGATGACGATATTCAAGCGGTGTATGTACCCCTTCCCAATTCGCTGCATAAAGAATGGGTTATCAAAGCGTTGGCGGCGGGCAAACATGTGCTGTGTGAAAAGCCCTTGGGGTTAACTGCCGCGCAAGCGCAGGAAATGCGGCAGGCCGCAGTGAAACACCAGCGATTGCTGATGGAAGCGTTTATGTACCGTTACACCGATCGTATGCAGGTGGTTAAAGAAATTCTCGACAGCGGAGCCCTGGGGGATTTGCGACATATCAATGCCTCTTTCCGTTTCTTGCTGGATAGACCGAATACCATCAAAGCCAAACCGGAGCTGGGCGGCGGCGCGCTTTATGACGTGGGCTGTTATCCGGTTAATTTCGTCGGCATGGTTACAGGCCGCCTGCCGCTACGCTGTAAAGCGTTGGTGGAAACCGAGCAGGGCGTGGATACCAATCTTTCAGCACTGCTGCAATACGATGGGGGATTGATAGCCAATATCCATTGTGGATTCAATGCCTTTAGTCGTATTTATGCGGAGATCATCGGCACTAAAGGTATGTTGCGCATTGATAACGCTTTTCTGGATGATGCGGGAGAGGTGTATTTGCACCAGGCGGAGGGCGTGCGAGCCATACCGGTGGCGGAATCGGACCGCTATATGGCTGAAATTGCACATTTTTCCGAGGCCGTGCTTGATCCATCCGCCCCGTTGTTGTCCTTAGAGGAAAGCATCATGAATCTAACCGTTTTGGATATGATTAGAAAAGATATACAGCGCTGATCAATCGTGAGTTTGTCACGGAGTAATCACCGCGCTTAGATAAATTGGCCGTCATGTGGAGTCTGGCATGTACGGCCTGCTTCAAATGCTATTTATTAGAATATCAACACCCTTATCAACCCTATTGCCTCGAGGCGAAAAAAGCAATATGTGAGAGCAGTCTACTTAAAATTTATAGACCGCCCTAATAATAGCTGAATCCGAGCAATGTTGGCCGCCGTACAATTATATATTATGGCTGGTATACAGGCTTTTAGATAGATTTTATTCATGTGATTCAAAGTTATATTAAATAAGAGGATCAAGAGACAATAATTATTCCTTAGTTATTTTTACTCACATTTTTTTAACCACATTAAAAAAGGTTAAACCAAGGGTGAAAAATGAATATCTATCTAAATAAATTATTTTCCATGGTGATCTTTGTTGTTGTTGTTTATAGCGCTGCGGCGTTCAGTATTGATCTTACCCCCAATACCAATGGCGGGAGCGGGCAGCTTCCTTCGGGGTATAGCCATATCAATTTCACCACGGCAAATGGCAATTGGGTTCGAAATATCGCCCTGCCGCTGTAGCCGAGTGCAGACAGTTCCGTCACCTTGATTTCCCACGCCGCTTTTGATTCTTATCTTGATGCGCGCCTCGTTGGACTCGGCTCGGAAATGGAAATTATTAACGGCGATAATATAACCTTTACCTTTAATGCCGCGCAGCAGCGCTAGATCCCTTCGGGCGCACAAGTTATTCTGATGTCGCCAAATACCGTGGGGGCGAATATTCCCAATCTGACTGCGCGTATCACTATTTATGAGACCGGTAATGGTAACTGGGCGGCGGATATAGGCTTGCCGGCGCAGGCCACGCCGCAAAATTTGCTATTAATAAGATCAGGGGCGACCTACAGTTCCAAGATTTTACCCAACTATTTGCTTTTTGCCAGCACGACCACCCTACGTTCAACGGATAGCTATGGGTTGCAGTTTCGGACGGATTTGCAACGCTGGGTAATAATCCAGCCACCGGTACAAAGGTTGGATGCCGATACCGCCATAGCGCAAATGCCGTCGCCGGTGGTGCCTGTGACGCAGGTTGATTTTAGTAATCAACACGCCATTGCTTCAATCAAATTGCCGGTCACCGCCAATAACCGCGATGCAATAATCATACGTTCAACCGCGGCAACAGCGGCGACGATCGATGGCGCCAATATTAATTATTCTGGTCCTATGCAATTGAGCAACGGTTACGAATATCACTTTTTTTTATATTCAGGAAAATCCGGTCGGGCGGCGCTGGCAGCTTATGGCCAGTCCGATTAGCGTTTACAGGGCACTGAATTTGCCCCTCGGCGTAGTGCCCCCTTTAAGAACACCGCGGACACGTATAGAGCTAAGCCCCGGCAATTTTTACTCACCGATCACTCTACGCGAAAATCAAAGCAGGGGCGCTCGGGTCATTATCAACAACAACGCGGCGCAAGCAGCAACGGTTAACTTCTCAGGACTGGCCTTTTCGGTACTGCCGGGGGAAATAGTCTCGTTTATGGTTGGGGAAAACGGTCTTTGGCAAAAGGAAACCCTTACCGTCGACTTGTTAATGGTCTACAGCGATGTCGCCAGAAACAGCCTTGGGCAGGCGGCTATTGAGGCCAGAAATATCGAGGCGCTGGGCCTCATCAATGATGCACTGGAAAATTCTGGCGCTAATTTCCGCGTGCGGCTGGTGGGTCTTAAGGAGCTGGTACAACCTGCGGACTGGACGTCACTCAACATTATACTGCCGCAATTAAGAACCAATCCCGACATCATGGCATGGCGAGACGCGGCGCGCGCCGACGCGGTCCATTATATGACGCTCGGCACCCCGCCGGAATGCGGATTAGCCTATTTCAACACTGTGCCCAGCGCTTTTAATATGGTGGCCAGCGTCGTCATCACTAATACGTGCGGCACCAGCGCCACGCGCCATGAATTCGGCCATAATATGGGTATCCATCACGGTGATGAGCAGCCAACGCCTATATGGGCGCGAGGCGATGCGATTACGCGCACCATCGTGGCAGGCAATGCCATTCCTTTTTACTCCACACCCCATCGCTTTACGCCGGATTTGGGCATTCCCATGGGGGCCGTTGATTCCGTCGATGCCGTAAGAATGATGAATATCAATTCTCCCATCGTGGCGGCGTTCCGTTGATCAAAAGGTGAAAAGCATGAAAAGAACCTATAGCGCTAATGTCGTCCTGATGGCATCCGTTTTCCTTATCGTGGGTTACGGCGCGGCAAGCGCAGCCCGATTGAGTTCTGATGCTAATCAAACCGGCCAGGGGACCACGATGGCGGCCAGTTCGGACGGTGAAAACATGTTTTATTTATTTCATTATCTACCCGTTCGACCGCGGCATCCGAATCAATATCCACTTAGGATAAATGGTGACGCAGTAAACAGGTTCCGATCCGGCAGCAGGTTTATTCTCCAAGCTTATCCTTTTGGCCCGCCGTTATCTGTATTAGTGGAGAGCGCTTCGGTATTTAACGGAATACGGCGTTTTACCGGCGATATTTCCAGTGCGGAGCTGCAGCATATCGGCTCATTCAGTATCACCATATCCGCAGATGGCCGCGATACGCTGGGCAATATCAGTATCAATCATGACGACTATGATTTCAGCACGCGCAACGGGCAAGGCGTAATGAGAGTGATTAATCCTGACCGTCAACCGGTAGAGCGATGCTACCCAAACCGCTATCACGTTTTGGTATGCAGTTAGCTTTTTCAGTTGAGTTTCGCAGGTCAGCGGAATATGCTCCGCGCAACCTTTCATCGGGGCAAGGCATCCCTATCCATAGTCATTGGGCCGATCGCCTCTCGGCAAAAGTATGGTTACAGTTGCTGCCGATGCCTGACCTTGCTTCTTTTATGCAATAAGCCTTGATGCCAAATCGCTGAACAGGTTTTCTTCGGCTTTGGCGGCAGCACAACAGTTGAATAAGATGATGTTGGTCCTGTACGCTAATGGTTAAGCGGATGCCGGGGCAGTTGCGCTTAATTGCCTCGCTGATTCTTGTTATGTGACGTTTATCGAGAAAGGTGGCCTAATAACGTTGTAATGTTAAAAAGATCGCAAAATAAAATTGTGTTAGTGCATTCCAAGTCTAGACTTATTTACGTGAATGTTACCAAAATTCACAGCATTGATATTATTCAATATATCTCATATCAAAATTCATTTTAACGTTATTACGTGATCATCTGGAGTCAATATGGCTATATATCAAGAAGGTAAAAGAACGTTTGCGCCCGCAAAGGAAAAAACGGCTGTCAAAGACAAGCCGGCTGTAAAAGAGAAGTCGCCCGCCAAAGATAAAAGCGACGATAAAAAAAAGGTGATAAGGCCAAGGTCAAAGGCCCCACCAAAAAATAATGGCAAGGTTGTTTCCTATCTTGTTCTGTTAAAGCTGGTTGGGTTCATCCTAGCCAGCTTTTTTACTGGCTGGCTGCCTTTATATAACCACCCGCGGGAAATTTCTCCTAAACAATCCGGTCCTCCGCTATCCCGCAATGATATTGATAATGCGGCATTCTGGGCGTGGCGATATCGCCGAAACCGAAGCCGAAGCCGATGCCGATGCCGATGCCGAAGCCGGCGCTGCGACATTCTCCCCAGTTCAACATTAAACAGACGCCGGTGTCGGGAGTATAATAGGGCTTTGCTCCATCATTTTCGCGAGCGACAGGAGACGATAATGGATTTACGACTTAGCGGTAAAATCGCACTGGTTACCGGCGCCAGTACCGGTATTGGTTTCAGCATCTGCGAGGAATTGGCGGCAAACGGCGTTCATCTGGTCATGGTGGCCCGCAACCCGACCCGGCTACAGGCGGCCGCCGACCAACTGGCGCAGCGCTACGGCATCTCCACTCTGCCCATTGCCGGCGATGTCTCGGCGGTCGAATTCCCGCACCAGGTTGTCCAACAGGCGGAGCGGGTCTTCCCGGCAATTGATTTACTGGTCAATAACGCCGGTCGGGCACATACAGGCACGCTGCTGACCACCTCGGAAGAGGAGTGGCAGGGAATGACCGAGACGAAATTTTCCGCCATGCGCCGTTTCTGTCGCGAAGTGATACCCGGCATGCAACGGCGTCAGTGGGGGCGAATCGTGAATATTTCCTCTATCGGCGGCCTGTTCCCCAATCCGCCATTAACGGTTTCTCATGCCTTGAGCGCAGCCATCAATAATCTGACCCGCAGCCTGGCGCTGGACGTGGCGCCTATGGGTATCCTGGTGAACGCCATTGGAGTCGGCGCGGTGGCGACGGAAAACTGGGCGCATAATATGCTGCCAAACGTCCGAAAACGCCGCCCGGAGCTGGCGGCAAAAAGCGATGATGAGATTATGGCGATCCTTGGCAAGGAAAAAAACGCCGGTGGGGCGTTTCGGGCAGCCGGAAGATATCGCCGCCATTGCCGCTTTTTTACTCTCCGCGCGTAATCAATTCGTCACGGGGCATACGGTAGAGGCGTCAGGCGGCGCGGACCGGTTTATGTGACGGCGATAGAAGGGACTCAAGGCCGGGGATAAAACAGTCCGGCTTTGACCTTTTGGTTTTGGCCTTGGCTGGTCGATGCCATCGGCACATCGGCATGCCGTCATTCATGTTGATTTCGGCGGTTTAACCGAATTGTGATCTATGACTGTCGAAGTTGTCGGGATAGTTTTATGCCGGCCCCTCCGCCGGGCGAAGCGTCGCCAGGAGCGGCGCGATAACGGCTTTCGGCTCGACGGCGAGGCCCGACAGCCCAAGCCACGACGCCATCAGGCGAAGCTCCTCAATCAGCCGCTCCACTGTGCATGGCGGCGCGCCGGGCTCAAGGTGCGCTCGTTTAATGATTAGCGTGCCTGTTTTACGATCCGCCTTTAAATCCACCCGGGCGACAAGCGCACCATCCAGCAGGAAGGGCAGCACGTAGTATCCGTGTTCCCGCTTGTGGGCGGGAGTATAAATTTCAAGGCGATAGCGGAATCCGAAAACCCTTTCGGTTCGCGGCCGGTGCCAAATAAGCGGGTCGAACGGCGAAAGCAGCGCCGCGCCTTCAACCTTGCGCCCGGCGCGGGCGTCTTTATGCAAATAGGCGCCTTGCCGCCAATCCCGTACCCGCACGGGAATCAGTGTTCCTTCCTCCACCAACTCCTCAACGGGCAACCGAGCGTCCGGCGCGGGGATGCGGAAGTAATCCCGCAGGTCGTCCGCCGTGGCGATGCCGAGGGCTCGCGCCGAGCGCGCAATAAGCGCCCGCCGGGCATCAGCGCCGCTGGGCGTGGGGATTTGGAGCGTGGCGCGGGGCAATACGCGCTCGGGAAGATCATAAACTCGCTCAAAACTGCCCCGCCGATGCGTTGAGGCAACCAGCCCCGACCAGAACAACCACTCCAGCGCGTGTTTAGCATCGCTCCACATCCACATGCCTTTCGCGGCCCGGCTGCCCGCCACATCCGACGCGGCCAGCGGCCCTTCGGACTCGATACGGGCGAGCAGGGCATCCGCCTCGCCCCGCTTCTCTCCGGCGAAAGGTTCGAGTTGCCGCCATACGCCCCGGCCTCTCAGCGCGCGATCCATACGCCAGCGCAACAGTGGCTGGCAATCGATGGGCAACAGCGACGCTTCATGCCCCCAATATTCGAAAAAGCGTTTGGATTTGGCCGCCGTCAAGGCGTCGAGTTGCGCGGGTTCATATAATCCCAGGCGTGAGAAAAGCGGCATATAGTGAGCGCGCACAAGAATGTTCACGCTATCGATTTGCAGCAGGCCGAGCCGGTCTATGCCCTTTCGCAGCTGCGCCGCGCCAACTGCCTCATGGCGCCGCATTCCGTTAAAACCCTGAGCCGTAAGGGCGATGCGTCGAGCCTCGGTAGCGCTGAGTTCCGCCTTCAGGATGGCTCTCCTAACAGGGGAGAAGTAAATGAACGCGGATCGGTGAATGCGTGGCCGGATGGGTAAAGGGTGTGGGGCGAGATCATGTTCTCCTCCGGAATGCGCCGTCTTTATTTAAGAGTGACATTTCACCATTGCTTGGCCAGTCTTGTCACGGCCATAGAGTGCGCTTTCTTCAACACGTTATCATCAGTTAGCCGCGTGACCATTTATTAATCTGCCAATTTTAGTCGTCATATCACGCTCGATCCACGTATTATGGTCAATCAACCTTAGTAACCGAGCCGCATCGCCCTATCGTCGTGTTGCCGCATTGGCTTACCAAAATTTCTGCTTATCCAAAGGGGTGAGTCAGCCAATGAAGACCTTGATCTCGTCCCATTCGCTGAAATCAACGCCATTGCCTTGAAAACCACGATGTGAAAGAAGGATACAACGACTCAGGTCAGGTTAGCTCGCCGCCCAGCTCACGGCGGCCCGCATGGCGATGGCGTTTAAGCGTGGTGAGGCATCTGTGGTCCGTATGGCCGAAGCCAACGCCCTAAGGTTTGCGCGGCGGGTACCGATCCGCGAGGTTTATCTGACATCCGGGCGACGATTGACTGTATTATCACTTGCCATGATAATAGAGAGACGGTCACTGTTTCGGTAATCGTTCTGGAGGTTGATTATGTTCAGCGAAAATAAGACAGCACAAATGGCTGGTTACCTACTGCTAAAACGCGGTGGTCGCATGGCATATATCAAGCTCATGAAATTGCTGTATCTGGCTGATAGAGAATACATGATCACATATGGTCACTCGATGACCGGGGACCGTGCCGTGTCGATGGATAATGGTCCGGTCCTTTCCAAAACCTATGACTTGCTGAAGTCGGGTAGTCCTGACGAAGAATCACCTTGGGATGAATGGATAGCTGGCGAAGCTAACTATGAAGTTTCCATCAAGAAACATGTGCATGGGCCAGATGATGGCGAAGCTTTTGATGGATTGAGTAAAGCTGATTTGCGGGTATTGGATAAAGTATTCGCTGAATTCGGAAAGTATAAACGGTTTGAATTATGCGATCTTACTCATAAGATCTGCCCGGAATGGCAAGATCCCCACGGTTCATCTATTCCAATCAGCCCTAAAGCTATTCTTATGGGCGGAGGGAAAACGGAGCATGAGGCTGATTTAATTATCGATAGGATGCGTGAACGCTGTGCAATACAAGAATTTAGCGCTTTATTATCATGACTCAATTTTTTCCCCTACAGGAAAGGAACAGTTTTGGCTCCTATAGGTGGGGCCAACCATTTACACGTCATATGCAATGATCCTGTATATTATCCTATAAATGGCTGTGATTGCGTCCTTGTCGTCAATATAACAACGGTCTATCCGGCGCCAGCTTATCTCGATCCAGCTTGTATATTACACACTGGCGAGCATGAGTTTATTCGTCACGACAGCTATGTCTATTATGAAGATGCTGTTATTTGGAAAGTCCCAAACGTGGTTTCTCGGCAGCAAAGCGGCGAACTGATACCACGGCAAGACATGGCGGATCTCATATTTCAGCGTGTGTTTGATGGATTTGAGATATCCGATTTCACACTTCCAAAGATACTCAAGTTCATACGTAACTACTGTTAATTCCCAATAAACTTTACTTGCTTACCGTTGCATTACACTCTACGCCGTAGTTATCATACTGCCATTTTGTTTAAAGGAAGCCAGGTTAAAAGCGAAGTTGTCGCAGCAACGGCTGGGCGTTCTTGCCGGCATTGATGAGGCCACGGCCAGTGCGCGGATGAATCAGTATGAACGCGGTGTTCATACGCCTGACTTTGATCTTGCCTGCCGTCTGGCGGCGGTGCTAAATATCCCGGTTTCTTATTTCTATACGGTGGAAGACGACCTTGCCGACATGATCCTTAACTATCGCGCCGCTATGGATAAGGCGTCTCAGCTTTAACTGGAATAGCGTCTATGGCTTGTTAAAGGTAAGCGTCCACCTAGAACCGCCTGCTTCAAACTGATATGAACAGATAACGTAGATGCTCAGCTATCAACACACGGACATCTATTTTGGACACTCCTCAGAATGAATCTGGCTGGCGCTCAACACCGCGCCGGTTTTAATCCCCGGAATTCAAACTCAAACTGGTATTGCTCACGCGCAAGTCAGGCGCAACGGCGGCCAACATTGCTCGCAGCCATAACGTGAATGACAACACCTTATTCATATGGATGCGATTTTACCGCTGCGAAGGACGGGTCACCCGTCGCCACCCTGTTACCTTTCCCAGCCAGGCTTCGCCGGCGCTTATCCTGTCAACATCGCTAAGTGATGGCATTAAGTACTTATATCAGCAATGCCGACAATCTCCGTACAAATCATCCACCAGGTCGCGCTGCATCGACGCTTGATATATTGGCGTTGTTTAAGTCGTGCCGTTGCGAAGTGACCTTTGCCTGCGGGCGTCTGATATTAACCACACCTTCAGCAGACCTGCTGGCCGCCCTGTGTAAAATGCCGTTCGGGAGAACCCCTTCTCCGGTCATGTGTTTATCTTCAGGGGCGGACGCGGCAACACTTTCGAACTGCTCTAGTTCCGGGCGACGAACTGTGCCTGCTGTCCAAATGCCTTGAGCGCGGGCACCGGCACCCTCGCGGCCCATCACTCGGATAAACGAACTTTTGCCGTGAAATATGACCCTCTCGCCCGAAATAGTTGTCAAGAAGGCGCGTGCTGTACGCTTACCATTAAACAAACATGCCTTAACTACTTTATCTTCTCCTTTCGTGAGTAGGCGTAAACAAGCATCTCCACAATACGTTGCTGCATTATTGCTAGATCAATTTATCATTGCCCCTTCGTAACTCGATTAATGATTATTAGGGATGTGGGACAAGTTTACAGAAAAAATAGAAGGTATTTATACGTGTGAATATTAATTTCTGGCCGTAAATATTTTATAATGAAATTGATATGGAACAAAAAATCTATGGCCAATAGGGAAAAAATAAAATTATCTTCCAGATAAAATTTATTATTCAGATGGTTTAATTAGATAAATTGCTATAATGAGTTAAAAATAAATAAAACGTTTTAGTTAATAAGGAAAAGACATATTCGCGTTTTAGCAAACAATTTTAGAGATATAAACACGATGCAAATCACATTTATAAAAATTAAATTCATACTTTTTACTTATAATGAGATGTAAACCGAGTTTGTAGCTAAAAAACCATATTTTTTGTTATGGTTTTTGTTTACCCTTATTGCATTGAGGCGTAAGTTAAATTTTATTCACTTTTAACATGATTTTTTAAACAGTAACAATTTTTGAGTATAAAAAGAATTGTTGTATTACATCATCCAAAAAATGAATAAATAACTGGCGCATGGATATTAATGCGGCTTAGGGACGTATATGCAAAAGGCAGGAATTTCACATGAAAACACAATTAATAAAAGCTAAATACACTCAAAAGAAACCGACTTCATGGAAAGACATCCACTTTGGTAGCATTTTTACAGATTACGTGCTGCAAATGAAATTCGATATAAGCACAGGTTGGGATAGCCCTGTCATTTTATCGCAAGATGAAAGCGAACGTCTTACGTCAAAAGCAAAAGTTTTGCACTATGGCCAAGGTGTCTTTGAAGGATTTAAGTGTTACCGCAGAACGGATGGCACTATTGGCATTTTCAGGCTTGATAGCCACCTCCAACGATTAAATAAATCAGCGGCGCGTTTGGCAATGCCTGGCATTAGTGCAAACGTCGTCAAACAAGCGCTATGCGATCTCATTAAACAGGAAATGGAATGGATTCCACCGGTAGGCGAAGGTGCTTTGTATATCCGTCCCGTCCTGTTTGCAAGCTCAGCATCGATGGGAGTGGGTGGAAGCAATCAATATTTATTTAATGTTATGCTGAGTCCAGCAACAGGGTATTACAGCAATAGCGCGGACGGTACAAGAATTAAAGTAGAGGAAACCATGTCGCGTGCCTCGCGGGGAGGTACTGGATGCATTAAAGCGATTGGCAATTATGCGGGTAGTTTGCTTTCGAGTACTTTAGCCAAAGAAGAAGGTTTTGATCAGGTCATATGGCTTGACCCTGTAGAGAAGAAATATATCGAAGAAGTTGGCACAATGAATATTTTCTTTGTAATCAACAATTCTCTAGTGACACCTCCATTAACCGATTCTATTATGCCTGGGATCACTCGAGATTCGATTATAAATATCGCAAAAAAAATGGGTATGGCTGTAAGCGAAACAGCAGTCACAATGGATGATATTCTGGAAGCGAACCAGAACGGGACATTGTCTGAAGTCTTTGGCTCCGGTACCGCCGTTTCTATTTCTCCCGTGAAAGAAATCTACTGGAAAAATCAGAGTATCAAACCTACTCATAGCTATTTTGGACCGGTGTCAGGCCATCTGAAGGAAGTCATTACGTCAATTCATACCACGCCTGAAACCTTCGGCTTCGCAGAGTGGCTTACGATCATTGAATAGATTGATTAGCTAGGGGCAACAATGGATAACAATAACGAAACGCTCGATGCCTACATTACGGATGGTTTTGAAAGGGCTGAAAAGCGTACAAACATGACTTGGTTTTATCCAAAAATATGTAACTTTCAGGATGACTTTCCTTCTTTTGAGGCAAAGGAAAATTATCTGGATTTTCTGGATACGCCGCCAGATGCGGCAGATTTAAGTAGTATTTTATTGTATATTCATATTCCATTTTGTCTTTCTTTTTGTAATTTTTGTGCATGTTATAAGGAACTGTCCTATAAATGGAAAGGCGAGAAACGCACAAGATTTGTTTCAGCCTTAATTAAGCAAATTGCATATTTTTCGCAAAAAACTTATTTTCGGAGCAAGTCAATATCACATATTCAGTTTGGAGGGGGGTAGCCCTTCTACTCTTGAGCCTGAATTGCTGGAACAAATTATTACAGCAGCCAAGAAAAATTTTGATGTTAGTAAATTAAAAGATATCTCTTTCGAGGGAAGCCCGTTAACGCTTTGTGATTTGGAATATGTAAAAAGCCTGAAACAGCTTGGCATTAACCGGGTTAGCTTTGGTGTGCAAACGTTCGATGAGAAAATACGTCGGACTTTTTAGCTTCAGAACCTATAGCCATAAAGGCTGTCAGAACAGGAGTAATTCGCAGTATTGCTATTTTTGTGGTCGCGCAGATAAAGGTTTTAGATATAAATCGCCAGAAATTTACCTTGAGGAAATACGTTATCTCGTTGAGGACTGTCATGCAGATTATATATTCGAAATTGGCGATGATTTTCTGCAAAATGAAGAGTGGCTCACGGAATTTATTGAATTAAAGGAAAAAATATCCGACGTTACAAACCAATTTGAAAATTTTTGCTCGTGCAAATCGTATAAACCAGTCCATCATTGATTTATTAAAAAGGATAAATATTACTGAGGTTGCTATTGGTTTTGAATCCGGTAGTGAGGAAGTGCTAAAAGCTATAAATAAAAACTGTACCAGTGAACAAAATATTGAAGCTGCTGAAATATTATTCAGAAATAAAATTGACACAGTAGCCAGCTATGTATTGGGTTTGCCTGGCGAGACGGACGAAACTTTAGAGAAAACCTTACATCAGGCTAGTTACTTGCGGGAATTAGCTATTAAATACTTGGGTCACCCACCACAAGAGATAATCGGTAACCTTATTGAAATTAACCCAGGATCTTATGCGTTTCGGGAGATTTTACATGCATTTCCAGAAAAATATCGGGAGAATGATATTTTGGGAATTAAAGAAACGCAAGACGATTACTTTAAAGTCAAATACGGCTTTACAACTGATAAGGAGATTGCGGTGTTCCGTGCGAAGTTGGCGAGGTACAGTAAAAAACTGAACTCCTTAGGTCGATATACTTATCCTGCTGGATGGGTTCTCGAGGATATGCTATGAAAATGATATTGTCTGGTTCAGAGGCAAAAGGAAATGCACTCGTGTTTTCCTTCACGTTGATATCCGCATTTCAGGCAGTTTATATCGCGGGATTATTGCATGGCGCTAATGTTTTTGCGATGTTGTTTCTGGTGTTTTTAGTCGTCAGCGTTGTCTCGTTGTGCTCTGTTTTTTAAGCAATGGCATGATTTTTATAAGCAAATTAAAGAAAACATAATTTCTGTGCTGCTTGTGAACTTTACAACACTGGTCTCCTTTTTGGGGTATTTTATTGCATTGAAATATATTGAACCAGCAATTTATTCGGTGGTCGCAACCTCAGTTGGACCTGTTATAACATTATTCATCACCGGAGTTATACTTAAGTATGAACGGGCAAAAGGAGTAGATATATTATCATGCTCTGGGATAATAGTGTCGATGTTTTTTTTGGTTTACGCAATTTATAGCGGAAGAAGTGCAGTGGGAAGTATTTCTCTCTCCAGTTTTGTAAATGGTTTGTTTATGACTTTTATTTCAGGTTGTGCTATGACTATAAATAATATTTGGTCCGGTAGATTAAATAAAAGGGGAGTAAGACCGGAATATATTCTTGCTTCACGTTTTATTTTACTGATTGTCTTCTCTTTGTTTGCTGCTGGACCTGAACCTGTTGTCACTACCGCAAAAGAATATGGGTTCAGTATCGCGCTGATCGCGTTATTAGGTAATACTTTTTCGTTATTTTTACTTCAGTATGGCATTAAACACACATCGTCATTTTCTGTAGCGATGATTTTAGTTTGCTCGCCATTGTTTTGTCTCATTTTCCAGGGGATGGATCACCAATTTGCGTTTTCATTATATTCAACAATAGGTATCTTAAGTTGTTCGCTGTTTGTGTTAATTGGCATCTGGGGTAAGAAACAAAAAACAATGCCAAAAGAATCATTGACTGAAACTCAGACTCGCTAAATCCGGATGAACCTAGAATAATCAGATGATTATAAAACTATTCATTGTTCTCTCCGCCTAGGAATCCCCGCTTAACAGATTTTATCTTCCGAGATAGTTGGAGATAACCTGCCTTCTTTCATGCCCTGGCTCGCGGCAGATGATCTGTCGCGCCTTGCGCGAAAAAGTGGGTAGTACATAGTTTATAAAGCGAATATTTTGGGTTGTAAAAAGATTGTATTACCCAATGTACTACCCACTCGGCAGTAGATTTAGCTGGATTCAGGTAGTGCGAAGTGGAAGATGGTGGTAGTAAAAATGCCCTTAAAACAGGGCATTGTGGCATTCAGTAGATGTCAACAGAAATTACTCGATTGAATCTGATTATTGAGTGAAAGCTTTAAGGCCTTTTTCCATGGGGCTTAATCATTTCATGTTTTATGATTGGGTACACCCTTGGGTACAACCTAAAATGAAGTGCTCATAAAATTTGCCCTTACATGATTTTTATCCGTCTAACTGAGCACATCCGACCTTGGTGCAGGTTTTAGCTTAATCTCAAGGCGGCGATACCGATGTGGGTCGGTCAATCTGCTGACATATTGCCTTCACCTCCACTGTGTATGAAATTGAATCGCAAAACTTCTATACATGTACCAAAATAGTGCCGGTTCAGTTGGTTTAATGTGTAAAACTATCTGTTCTTATTGAATAATTTTCGAAAAAATTGAACTAGTACAAGCCCGTTTTGAACCAACATTTTCAATTTTGCAAAGTTTACCGAACGCTATCTTATGTTCCCTTTAAAACCAGTCTTCTTTCTTGGCGGAGCAACCATCATTTCATCAAGAGCCGCCCAGTTCGGCTCTGTCAGAGATTTGTCTTGCGGTTCTAACTGTGGGTGACGGGTATTCAGAGGATGATTGAAATTGTACCATGTTGTTCTCGGGCGTCCATCAAGACGCTGAACAAACGCAATACCATGATCTTTCAAAATCTGGCACTGTCTGCTTGAGTACTGGGCCCCTGTAATCTCAATCATTTCCTCATCGTTTATAAGTGTCATGCTAGGATCTTGGCTTTCCATTTAACCTCCGGCCACATCGCTCTTCTATATGTTTCCTACCTGACTGTAACCGAGATTGTCTCAGAAACTTGCAACCAACGGGCATCGCCGGCAGCGCACAGTTAAGGAACAATTATTCCCATAAATAAAAAAAAGTCTGATTAAGCATAATCAATATTTAAGCGACAGGAGACGCGAAATGGAAAACATCGAAAAACTGAAACATGAGATCATGTCATGGGCGGCAGAACGAGGTCAGGAACATGTGGCTATCGAGATTAGCCGTGCTTGGCGACAACAATTAAGCACTAATCCAACGAAGATATACTTACATCCAATTGAAGATGAGTTAGGGCAGGCCGATTGGCAGGCCATCAATAACAACCGCCAGCAGATTTTCCGCTGGCTGCGAGGAGAATCAAAGGCGGCACGAACAAAGGTACACGAACTGACCAACGCGATGATTGCGGCATTGCCGGCAGAACGGCGGGCTCGCATTGACGGGGAACCCTTCAATTATCTAATTGCCGTCTTGGTACGCAACATGTCATCAGCGATTATCGCCGCACTATTAACTGACCGTGACATGTCACACCATATCAAAGCGGCACATAATGCCCTCGACGCGTTACTGTGTATGAAAGTATCACGCTGAAATACTCTTTGTTAACAAGATATCTGCGCCGAACAATAATCTATCAACTTGTGATACATCGCCTCGTCTTTTTCCGGGTGAGCTCGTTATGTTGCCTCGCGTTTGGATACCGGTACTCTGGCAACTTCAGCCAGCGCCAAGTGCGCGCATCGAAACACGCATTTTGCTGCGAACCAGCTTGCGAACTTTTGCCGCATACCTCTATCGTGTTCGGTGGCAACCAGTTTGGCAACCGTCATTATGGCAACCCTGCTTTTGCTGGAAACCACTGTGGAAACTTAGCGAATGGAGACCGCTTTAGTGTGGATACCTGAGTGGATACCTCGCGTATGGATACCGGCTCATGATGGCTTTGTATTGAATGGGCTGGAGGAAGGCTTTGACGTTCTTATTTGTTCCTATCTGATTGGCGCAAACGTCTATATTTGTCGTGATTTCGTGCGCTGCCTCTCGGGTGCTGGATAGCCTGCAGGAAGGCTTGAACCTTACCATTCCTTACCATGGCGAAGGCTTGAACCTTCCTATTCCTTCCTATTTGGTTAGCCTTGGAATAGACGTTTTCCCCCTTCGTTTTGCTAGCGAACGCCAGGAGCGATACCTTATCAAAACTTATCATCCGGCTGTCGGATGTCACGGTCGGTCTAAACGTCGCATTTTGTCGCAATTGCGTGAGCTGGCTTTCTCGCCGGCCAGAAGAAAGCGTTACCAAAAGCTGCTATCTCATGGGGTAGGACATTTTGTGCACTGTGCGGGGATTGATTTGCGCATCAATCGCTAGGCTCTGTGAAGCCGGTACGCATCCATAATTCACGCTTTCCCTGCGTACCTCACTGCGTACCGATTTTGCGTACTTATTTACCTGATTGCGTACCATTTTCGGAAGTGGCCTGCCGCTTTTTCTCCAGCCATCGCCGATACCCTGCTAACTGCCGCGCTTTGCCTTCTGGCGTTCTGGCGCCGGTGCTTTTACCTCCATGGAATTTGCAGCGGCCGCCATTGTAGAGATCGGTAAGCCTGCATGGTCTTCCCGCCCTGGTTGTCGCTCCACACGTCAAGCCCCGCAAATCGTCAGGGAACGGCTCAAGGGCAGGTATAAACCGGTAATCGAAGCCGGTGTGCTCCCATTTTTGTAATTGTGCGTTCACGCGCTTTTCGTAAGCCACCAGGCGCTTAATTTTTTCTGTGCGGTCGTCCACCAGCATCCCCCAAGCGTTTATTGCCGTATTCCCCGCCGTACTTTAAGCAAATACCTTAAGAAATGTTAATCTCTCATGGGGTAGGGCTTGTTTGTGCGCAATTTCTGCCGGCATAATCAGCACAAGCTTTTCCCACTGTGATTTTAATACGGGCGCGGAATATTGCGGATCGGCTGCGGAATTTTCCGCACTATCAGCGCTATTTTTCCTATAAATTTCATTCTGTTCCGCATTATTCGCACTGCGGATTTTCTGCGTACTTTTTTTGCGTACCTGCGTACCCTTTTTCCGCAATCGCCTATCTTGCTTTGAAGCATGAAACGCCGCCAGCGTTACTACCCGGCCCTGCTAACGGCGTATTTCCTGATTGAAGATGGCGGTTCTTCCGGCGCTATTTCACTTCGTGGCTTAAGGCTTCATGCAATATTGAATTTTTGCTCAGCTGCCTTTTTGCGGCATGCCCATCACCGTAAAATCCACTTTGCAAGGCCGGGTCATCAATAATCACCCCATTATCCGGATGATTATTTTCCTGTGATTTTACCTGCTCCAATTGTCCATGGCTGGCTGGTATGCCTTCATTTTCATGTTTCATTGCGGTGCTCCTGTTGAACCGTTGCCCGGCTGAACGCCGGTATGCGTGTGAGTATCCAGGCTGATACCGCCGGCGGTAACGTTGTTTGTGACGGTAACCGGGCCAAACATGGTCGCCGTGCCGCCGTCTTTTCCCATACCTTGCGACAAGTTGCCGTTGATGGTGACGTTGCCGTTGATGGTGACGGTCGGCGCTGTCATTGTGACGGAACCCGGTGTCGTGACGTTGACGGCATGGGATGCCGGATTGATTTCGATAACTGCGGCGCCATCGTCGCTGCGAAGCTGGGCGGTGCTGGTGCTGATACCGCTGATTTTATGCGCCTGGGACTGCGGGCCAGGGATTACAAAAGCATCCGATAGGTCATGGTTACGCCAATCCATATGCTCCTGTACGCCGCCGGACTGCCACCAGAAATCGATACAGCGATCGGCAAAAATCACCAGGCATTCATCACCAGCCGCCACGGGGAACGTCAAGGTGACGCCGCCACCCCGTGGGAAAATAACTGGCACGTCCACCAGCAGGTGATAATCAATGGATGAGGGTTTAGCGATACTTCCCCATGGCCCAAGGCCGATATCTTTACCGCAAATTTGCACAACACAGGTTACGGCATCGGGATCAAATGACTGAATAACGCCGGGTAATGCCGTTCTTGAACCTGCCACGGCTTGCTGTTTGGTTATATCAAAAACTTCATTGTCGGCCGCCGGCCTAATATTTGCCATTTTTTACCTCTTTTAATCCGGTACGCGCTTGCAATCAAAAGACCCGATAATTCTTTGTTGCTCCATATTGGTTCGGATTAGCTCCACGTTCATAAATGCCCGACCATTACGCTTGATAAACTCATAGCCGTACATGTTGCCGTCTCTGGCCGGCATCAACGTCATATCAAGTTTTATTTGATTCCAATCACCACTAGATTTTAAAAAGGTCACTTTTTGAGAAGTAACCATGTCGCCATTGATTATTCCTTTTCCGTTTTCGTTGATGGTAAAATTAAACGCTCCGCACTGCGCAGCAGCAAAGGAAAATACCGGAATCATAAGTAAAACTACCAGCAATAATTTTGCATTTATATTCATGTTATTGAAAACCTTTGTTGACCGCTGACTGATTGTAATAATCCGTCGCCCCGCGCGCTTCACACGCCATATCCATATACCAATTTTGCCCGCGGGTATCGCCCATGTAGGAAATATACCGAACGAGATAAACGCCGTCAGTGGCGATACTGGCCGGATTTTCCCTTTGTGCCAGACCGGTAGTGACTAAGTTGCCATTCACGTTGTTATCGGTGATGACACCTGACCGGTTTACCAAGTCCGGGGATAGCTGCGCCCTATATACCGATGCCTGGTCTAGCTGTATCAGCCCATTAAGCCGGATATTGGGATTGATGAAACACTTCACGTTAACCCCGCCGCCTATGGTCTGCTGTGGCATACCCACCAATCCGTTATCGGCATTCAGCACAACGGCTTGATGCGACACCATATCAATAGTCAGCATATCAACCTTGCCGTAGGCAAACTGCCATCTTGCCCCGCATTGCTGCGCAACGTTGTCAAGATAGTCACGAACCATACCGTGCAGGGTTTTTCCACGGGGAAATACCGTAGTCGGAAATTCCGGGGCCAGCCCGGCAGTTATGCCGTAAGGCTCCAGTGACTTCATGAGCACATTATAAATATCTTTTACCGTATAGCCTTTGGATATGGTTTGACTGATAAAAGCGGTGGTAAAAGCTTCAAGCCCATCAGATGCAGAAATCATCACATACGTGTCGGTGATATTTTCTTTTCCGGTAACAGTGAAGCGAATATCCCCGCTATAAATGACGCCATAATTAGCCCCGTTTATCTGGCCTACTTGGGCGGCTGTGATATTTTTGACCTTGCCTACTTCGCTGGCCGATACGTCCGGGGCAATGCCGTCATAGCCGGCAATGACTTTCATTATCGAGAATTCCCGCTGCATAATCCGGTTCTGCGTCTCAGGGGAAAGATTGTAAACTTTCACTATCGCTGTGCTGGGCCATTTAACATCGTTCCATTCGATATCAAAGGTAACCTTAAGCTCACTGAGCAATACTCCATTGCCCGTGTCGTCAGTGAGAATTAATTCAAAATGCCGCATCCAGTTTTGAGACATGATTACTCCTGTGTTTCTGCATAAAGGTGGCTATTAATACCAAGGTCGGTTTCTGTCGGGTATTCCTGGTCGGGAAAATCGCAAATGACGTATAATGAATATCCGAAGTTCATAGACGCATATTGGGCGAGCAAATCAACGCCCGGAACAAGCGGGATACCGTTAATTAACGGCGTGCCTGTGCTGTCCATTAAATCCAGATACCATAAAGTGCTGCGCCAAATTAAACGCATCTTGTAAGCCGTGCCTGCCAGAGTAATTCCAAATGTCTGATTGTCCGGCGTAAGGGGTATTTCAGTAGTTGCCATATTCAGCCCTTAAAATGAGATACGATAAAATTCTTTCCCTGAAGGAGCAAAGATTCATCAACGGGTTTCGCTGTCTTGGTGCCGGTATTCTGTACGGCGGATGTCGTGACGCCCAGGGTCATATTGCTTTTGTCCGCTACCTGGATATTTTGCGTTTGCGTGATGATGACCTCGCGCAGCGTTAAAACGCACATCAGCACGTTCTCGCTGGTTTTATCGGTTGTCACCTCGATCGCCCGTATCAGCATGTTGCTGTAGGTACGCTTGCCGGTAATGACGTCGATTGGCTCACGGTTGGATTGCATATCCAGGATTTTCTGGTATGTCTCCTTAGGGCTTAATCCCAGGCTTAACCCGTTGGATGTGGTATCGGTAAAATCCAGTAGTGAGCCGCCACCGGCAAAGCCAAGCTCCATGGTGACTTCGGAAGGCCGCCGGTAGGCATGGTCGGCGACAAAGCCGGCACCGGACGCGCTGGCCCCCGTTCCATTGCCCCCTTGTGTGGTGGGCCGCTCTACCGGGTGTTCGGTAATTTCTAATTGATCGCTGTGTTTTTCGGAAATGACCACGCTCGGCACCAGCGTACCGATTTTGCGTGATGGCTGATTGAAGATAGCTGATAAAATATCCATCACGAAGCCTTAGAACCATGCTGCGCCAGCGCTTGATCCACCAACCCGCGGGCTATCTCGTGAATGGTCGGCGCTACGCCGATGCCGGACTTCTGCCGCTGTTGTTCTTGGATTTCACGGATAGCCTGTACCTGTTCACCGCTGAGTAAAACAACCTGTACTTTTTGCTTTGCCATGCTCACCCCCTGATGTTTATACAGTCATTATAATTGCATAATATGAAATATTAAATAATTTTATTGCATTAAATGAAATGATTAAATCATGACACTACCTCGATTATAATGTTTATAATTTGCAACAATGTATTGAATTATTAGATATTTTTCATCAAGTTATATATCATAGAACAGACAAAGCAGACGGATTTCTTTCAGAGTCCTGGCTAATTTTGTTGTTGAGATTGATGAAGCGGTTAGGCGCACTGGAAAGTATAAATCAGCGTGGTTCTAGGTTTCGTTCATGAGAAGTTAAGCCGACCGGCTGACACTTGCTTCCATGAATCACGCCTGAAGGGATTAATCAGCCAGATGAAGACGTTACCCGGCGGTGAGAAAACGTTGTCCGTTGCCGACAATCAGGGAGTGACCGTATCCAGGCCCAGCAGCACTACACTATTAACCGCAAAAGAATTTTTTGCACAGATATTAAAGATGGCGGGCACCAGCGCATCCAGTCCAGTAATAAGCGCATGGAGGAGCGATTGAATGTAATGGACATCAGGCCGGCAAGAGGCGGTCCAGGGGCTACCAGCGCCGTTTATAGCATAAAGCGAAGGCTTTAACAAAGCTTGCACAAATAAGCTCGCACGAGGACCAACGTTTATAACTTCCGGCATAAAAAAACTAGCGTTGATGGAATCTTTACAAAAGAATATAAATAGAAATTTCAATAAATTACGCTTTTTTTTCCAAAATAAATCTAATCTGAAGACTTCTTAGCAAATCATTTGTCCGTATAGTGCTTACTCCAAAATTTTCACAGACGTCTGGAATCTTTGGTTTGTAGCTTCCTAACCCAGCTTTAATTTCGTGGGTTACAAGTGTGGCTGAAAGGGCTTTCGCCTTGGCGATCAACCAAGGGTCGGCACCACCCAGGAAAATATTTATATTAGGGTTGTTAGACTTACGAGAGGTATATTCCTTTTGAACATAATTGACAACTTGACCGAAGTAGATTTGTGTTTGCTCATCATCGACTGAGCCAAAAAAAGATTTTCTATCTTTAAGCCAATCAAAGATATATTCATCTTTATACGCAATCTCGTCGTAAACGTTCCGAATACTTATTAATTCACCAGTCGAAAATCGTTCACCAAGAAAGTCCCAAAACCCAGGGCATACATCAAGGCAGTAATAAGTATTCTGTGCCTCAATGAATATATTAGCATCAAGGATATATGTCAAAGTCCTAATTCCTTCTGCGCGAAATCTAACAATTTACTAGGACGAATTCCTGTCAATTTTTGTGCTTCACGCAAGAGCATCTTGCCCTCAAGTGCTTGAGTTACTACTGCTCTCGCGAATGTTTCACTAACCCTGCTTTTTTGAGTTCTTGGGTAGATTCCACCACTTCCCTCAGGTTTTTCATTTATCGTGGAAACATAAGAATTATATTCATTCTCGTTAATAAATCCAAGGGTTAAAGCTCGTCGCGCAATTACCCATCGGCTAACTCTGAATAAATCAATCATATATGGAATATTGTCTGTCCAGTTGTCAACATATTTCCAACTAGCAGAGAATATATATTCTGGGACTAAATACTCCGCTGCGACAGCATTACATAATGCTTCTTCTTTAGTATCTGTATTGTGAGAAATGTCGCTTATGGCAGATTCACCTATCATAAGATGGGCTAATTCATGAATTAATGTGAATAGTTGGGCGGACTTAGCATCGTTAATATTAATAAAAATTACAGGAGAATATTTATCAGCAACACATAGCCCACGAAAGTCATTTACATTTATTGGTCTGTGTGTATTATTCTTAACCACCCCGTTTTTCATTACAAGAATTCCATTCTTTTCAATCTCTCTAACGAGACGAGATAGGAATTCTTCCCATTTACCTCTTGTGGGAGGAATGGTCACTTTTAACGTTTCATTTATCTCCGTAACCAGAACAGAATAGTGATCATTAGCATTAAATTTTCCAACTAAGTCAACCGGTTCTAAATTATTTTCTAATGCATATTCTCGATACCAGTCAACCTTTAACATGATATCATTTAAGGTATCTTTCAACTCAAGAGAAATATCAACATCACGACTGCCAACGGTTCTTCTGTCTGGGATGGGGAGCTGTTCATTTATTGGCTTGTCAAGATAAAGATAGCCAAACGGCACATGCGTTAGTTCAGAAAACCTTTGTGCTTCAGTAAAAGAAATGTCATGGGTCCCATCTTCCCATTTCTCTATGATTTCAGGACTTTTTTTTAATTTTAATGCAATATACTCTATAGAAAGAGAAGCTCGTTCTCTTGCCCAAGTAAGCATTTTATTATTGATAAAAGCCCTTGCCATAAAACCACCCGGTTAAAAAACACCCACAATTCACCAATTTATTGTGACTTAAAGAAGATCAGGCGTCAATTTGGTTCTACCCTTCAATCTCGCAAATTTGAAATTTAAAACAAACGGCTAAACAACCTTGTTGCTATGCCGGTCGCATCTTGGTTTCGATGACCATACCAATGATTCACCATATTGCAATTATCAGCGTCAGTTCAAACGGTTATGATGATGATTAAACATGACTCATCATCAATCAAGTGTTGCTTTTATACAAAAAATTTATAGCAGATTGTGCCCTGAATATTTATGTATATAAACTAAAGTGGGTCGGGTCAGTCGGGTAAGTCGGGTCACCCGCTTAATCATATGATTTAAAATAGAATATTTTTATAAAATGACCCGACTTTGCCCGTTTTAGAAGTCGGGTCACCCCACCATCCAGAAAAGAAGCATCAAAACAAAGTCGGGTCAAATGGGGGTAAAGTCGGGTCAAAGTCGGGTCAGAAACTAAAATAATACTTAAAAAAATCAATATAATATACACATGACCCGACCTACCCGACTGACCCGACCTGTTTTTTTCCCCATGTGAGAAATTATTCCTCTTCATCGTCAGGCAGCATCAGGGCCACAAGGTGAAGCTGCTTGCCATCAATGCGTAGATTCTTCTTGGTGATCCCCTTGGTGGGCTTATCCAGCATTCCGGCATCGGCCAGCGCTTGAGCGAAAGCGGCCACATTCGCGCCGGTGGCGATTTCATCGCGAAACACCGCCGGGAAGGTATGGAATATTAGCATTTCACCCCCATGCTTCTTGACCCGGTATCCGGCCAAGTCCTTAATCGGCAGGTCACGCGGGTCGGCGTTGGGATAAGGTAAATACCGGCTATACCCGAAACGCTGCAAGAATGACTCTGCCTGCTCTACCCAGGCTTTAGCCTCGCGGTTCCCCATGCCGAATTCATTTACCCAGGCGTTAAAGCTATGCTGTAGCGCGTCCCGGCTCTCTTGCTCCGCCCACCCGGTCAAATGCCGTGAGAGGATTAAGGCGGCCTCAAGGATGGCGAACCGTGACGCCACCCGCCGTACCTGTTCGCTCGCTTCGGCGGGCAATAATCCCAACCAACGGCGCTCGGCCGCCTGTACCGCTTGAACCGAGGCTTCTTTCTGGCCGGCAAGGCTTTTTATCCACTCGCGCCCCACGGCGCCGTAATGTACCGCGCTGGCCTCGCGCAACGCGTCAGCGTGGGCCTTTCCGTCCGTATAACCGTGGTACACCGTGGCTTTGCTGATAGGGACATTAAGCAGGCGCACCAGTTGGCCGGCGTTGACTTTACCGCCATCGGCCCGAATATAACTTTCCATGTCGATTTCTCCGGTGCTGAACGCCATGGCCCGCCAGCGTTTAACGTCGCGGTTGCCGCCTTCCTTCGCCCCCTGGATTTTACCCACGCCATTAAACAGCGCGTAGGCAGCTTCAGCCACGGCCCGGCGGTTGCTGCCCTGTCCTATTTCGTCCAGGGGCATAAAGCCGTCATTGTGCGCGGCAGCCTCATTCACCAGCCCAAGCGACGTGGAATACCAGGTCAACTTTAACGCTTCCGGTTCACCGTACACGCTGCTGGCCGCGTTGCCTGTGGTGGTCTTGCCCACCGATGAGCCGCCGAACAGATGAACACCGAACCCATCAGCGCCAGCTATGCCAATTAAAGGGGCCGCCAAAGCACAGGCAATGCCAAGCATCATGGAGGGATTACCTTGCGCCAGCATTGCCACACTGTCGCGCCAGCTCTGCGCCGTTCCTTTAGTGGTATAGCCCCTGGCGGCGGCTGACCGGCCATTGAACAATACCGGATGCTCAGGTTCGCCAATAACCGAACCGTCCGGCATGATATAAGCGCCGTGCTGCCAGCCGGTAGCCCCGGCTATCGCCCACATCTGGCGGTTACCGCTGCGCTGTAGGTGATCGGCCAAAATGGCCCGTAAGCTGCTTTTTGCCGTGATAGACAGACCGCCGGCCCGCAATTTGGCCCACCCTTCACGTTCACCGAAATCACGCATGGGAAGCGCCTCGGTCCGTTCGGTGTTATTGCCTTCCGGTTGCCAGCGTAGGACCAGATAGCGCTCATTATCATCCTCCCCGATGCCGGCCACCAGCAGCGGCGCACTTAGCCAGCTTTCATTGTTGATAATCTCGCCGCTGTCTTTATCGACCTTGGGCGTGATCCAGAAAATCCCATCTTTCCGGCTTTCCACATGGGGTTTAAGCGGATCGGTGCCTTTGCGCCCCTTTTTGCCGCCGTCTATCGCCCTGAGTTGAATTGGCACATTCGCCCCCTTGGATTGGTAAAGCGATTCAGTAAAAGCGCCCGTGGAGGCTTCTAAGCCGTGTCCTTGCCGATAGTCGTCCCAATCCGCCTTATGCTCCGTGGGCGGTATGGCGACCCAGCCAGACACGGCGGCGGCGGCTTTCTCTGCCGACAGCTTGCCGGTATTCACTTTCGGCCTGCCGTGTTCGTCCAATTCGCCCGGTACATGCCAATCGTTATCGCCGACGATGATGATTTGTGCCTCGGGGTAGCGCCGTCGCATGGCCTGGGCCACCAGCAGCAAATTGCCCGCATCGATAGCGGACACGCACAGGGCATCAGGGCACATCAGGTGAACGGATAAGGCTGTCGCCAGCCCTTCAGCTATCAAGACGCTCTCGGGCGATTCCGGGGCATTCACGGCGTAAAAGGCGCTCTTCTTCATGCTCCCCGCCAGCAGCCGCTTACTGCCGTCCGGCTTAATCACCTGGGCGCCGCTTACCTCGCCGTCTTCATTGTTCAGTGCCAGCAACAGGGAACCGTCCGACAGCAGAGGCAAAGACCATTCCAGCCCTTTAGCCGTGAGATACGGCGACTGGCCGGGGGATGCCTTGGCCGCCAACGCCGCCACCTTTACAGCGATTGTGATATCCGCTTGAGGCTTTGCTCTGGCCGGCGCGGGTTCAGGCATCGGCAGCGCCATAACTTCGGCCACCAGCTCGGCTGCTTGCCGTACCCCGCATTGCCTGACCTTCATCACCAGATCCAGCCCGGTCCCCGCGCCGCAATGCGAACAGTGATAGGTTCCCCGGCCCTCCTTGTCGTCAAAGCGATAGCGCGTCTCGCCGCCGCAATGCGGACACTCGCCCTCGGCTCGGTTGATGGGAATATCCAGCCGAGAAAGGATGGCTTGCCAATGGCCGGTAGCCTTCTGGCGCACCTCATTGACGAAATCACTTTGCATCAGCGCTATTCTCCCTGGTTAAACTGAATTCCTTCACAAAGCGCACCAGCGGGTAGGAACATGGGTACTCATAACCGTCACGCACAAATGTCACTCGATTAAAGGCGGCGGCGGTTACCGTCACGAATTCGCCGCGACCGTCTTTCCAACGGTCATTGATTTGAGGTTCACGTATTGCCTTAACTGCACGTTCCAATGCTTCATGAAGGGTAATTTCATGCAACATGGCCCGCCTCCTTGGCGCTTTCCTTCGCCGTCAGGGCGATATCTTCGATAAGTCCAATCAGCTCAAGCTGTATTTCCTGCTCTTCCCGTGAACGCGTAAGGAACTGCGCGGCAGCGGCCAGGGAAGCTATTTTCCCCATGGCATCGTATAAAACACCGGCTTTAAGCATGATCCGCCTCCAGTTCAGACAGGACGCGCCAACCCGCTAAGCGCGCTAATTCCACGAAGGCCAGCAAGGTAGCGACATGTTCATCAGCGCTTAAGCACCGTTCACTGAGCACGGTGCCGTTTTCGACATGTAGCAGCACCCTGCCGGAAAAATCGGGACGTGAATGCAAGGATGCGGTGATCGTGGGAATAATCGGCTGAATGTTCATTGCGCACCCCCGGAAATCGGCCGGCGGCCAACAAAAAACGTGATGAATCTGGTTTTCAAGGCCGCGCGGGCCTGCCATAAGGTTTCGGCATCAACGTAAATCCGACGCTGCCGGCGCATGTCTTTGCGGGATATCGCATCGAAAAAATAGCGGTATTTAGGCATGGTGCGCCTCCGGAACCGGCAGGCGTCCGGCAAAGGACAGGATGTAATGCGGCGCTAGGATGCGGCGGGCTTCTTGTTCGCTGGTGGCTTCAACGGATAGCCTGCAGGGTTTGGCGCTGAGGTCGGCGCGGGCCAGGGCCAGGAAACGGAATTGATATTTTTGGCAAGCGTAAATGAGGGTAGTAGCCATTATGGCAGCCTCCACTAAGTGATCCATTGGACCACCACCGGAAACGCCAATTTCTTGGGTGGTGGACTGGACAGGGTTGGCGTAACCGGCCTTAGTGGACACCGGCGCTTCCGAAGAAGCCCCCACCCAGCCCACCATTTTTGTGTGAGCGGCACGGATTATAACCGCACCGCTGAGAAAAGGGTCAGCCAGATTAACGACATAAAAAAAGACGCTCGGCGCGTCATCTGTCGCCACTAAGATATCCAGGACGCCAATCCCGGCACCAGATTTTGCTGGTGCCTGTTGAAAATAGCCCAAACTGGAGAGAGCGGGCAAGCGATTTTTGAAAAGCCTGTGCTTAAGGTCAATTTTCTGACCTGTGCTTTTTGTGAATGGGCAAATAGGTATCGCTGGTAATTCAGCCGGCGGCTGGGTTAACCGGCAGATTTTTAGCTCTCTTTCTGATGGTTGTTGAACCACTCCATCCACTGAGGGCTGGTTAACCGCGTATCTTTTAACGACGCGCATAACTTGCTGATTTTTTATTATGACGCAAATTTTCGACGTGGATGTTCAGCAAGCCTAAGGCGGAATACTGCCTTAGCTCCGCCGAACACCTGAAGGACTGGGCGCCAGCCAAAGGAAAGGCTTCTTTCTGGCCGGCAGCGTGGTTAAGCATGGCGGGCCTCCAGGCGCTTAGTGAGCCAGCGTTGGGAAAGACGTGTCAGCTCAGCCTTGCGTTGGTAATAATCCATACCCATATCAATCAGCGTGATATTGGTGCTTTCCAGGTAACCAAGGTACTCAAGCTGTACAGCGTTCAAGCCGTCCCTAGGTTCACCCTGAATGCCGTTAAGCTTTGCCCACTGCTTGGCCGTTAGTCCGCCGAGGACAATACGGGCGAGCATGTTGCTTTCGTTGGTGTAGTGGTGCTGTTGGGTTTCTTTGCCCTGCTCGGCGCGGGCGGCCTCAAGGGAGGCACACATTTGCGGGAAGTGGTTCGCGGCCTCAACGCGGGCTTTGAGCTGCCGGTGGAACCGGGCCGCAACCTCCGGCGCACTGCGCTGTAACGCTTCCTCGCACTGGATGAAGTAACGGCGAACGGCCCGGCCCTGCTCGTTGTTCTCCAGCATAGACAGCTCTTTACCCATGCCGATAGCCAGCCAATAATCTTTTTCAGGCCGCCCGCGTTTGGGATTAAACACCCGTCCCGGTGTTAATTGGTCACTTTCTGCGCTTTGATTCACCGAAACGAGGGAATCAAAGGTCACGAAATCGACACCCTCAACAAATCCATATTCATCGATCCGGCCTTTAATCCAGCTCGCGAATACGCGCCCCACACCCAACGCTTTGTGCAACGCTTTGGCGCTCGCAATATTGGTTTCACGCCCGCCAATCTGTCCAGAAACCACGGGGACAATTGCCGCAAAGTCGTTGCTGGGAATATCTCCCTGGTCAGCCATGGGGTGAGTTTGGCCCTGCCCAGAATCAGGCATATTTTTCATTTTCATTTTTCAGGCTCCGTTAAGTGGCTTGTGGGGCGTCCGGGTATAAATCGAGAATATCTATCACTTCCTCTTTGCTGAGGCCAGGATAACCGCCGACAAAGGCGTGATACTTCATCAGGTCGATAATTTTAAGCGCACTTTCGCGGGTATTAATGCGATAGCGGAAGTGGCTACCAATACCGTCAGTATTCGGCTCGTCAATGCGTTCCAGGGTGATATTTAGCTGGCGTTCGATTTCTGAGGCATAGTTTCTACCAGACGAAAGCCGGCAGTAGCGCAAGATTTCATTCTCGGTGAATCCGTTCACGCCGCTATAGAGCATGTACCGGCGGGCGCGGTGTTTTTTGGGGACTGGCTTCAAATTGTGAATGGCGGTAGCATCGTTGGCGGTAACCTGTTCGATAATGCCCGCCTTTGTGCGGGTTTTTTTTGCATTATGCAGCCTCCCCGCGGCGTTCTGCCATCCACCGGCGTATTTCTGCGGCGTCGAATACTGTGACGCGTTCTGAAAGTTTTGTTGGTTTAGGGAAGTCTGGTTGTTTAGTTTTCCTCCAAACAGTGGCTTCACTTATGGCAAGAAAAATGGCAACGCTTTTAATTCTGGCATTTCCACTCAGAGGGAATTGAGTTTGAGTTATTTGATTCTTATTCATGATCGTTCGTGCTCCTACTTGATAGGGTATGAAACATTTCAAGTCGGATTAAACGATTAAAATTAACCTGCTAGTAGATGGCATAACCGGCTATACAGGGGGCACAGCCGGGTATGCGTGATCACTTCTCGTCGATGACCAAATTGAAGCCAATGTATTTACCTGGTTTGGGCGGCTGTAGCTTTGATTTTTTTATCCAACGATCTAAGGTATCTTTGCTAATTTTGCCTGAAAAGTGTGTATGCAGTTTAGAACACATGGCTGCCTTGCTTGCTGCGGGATATTTAAGCCATGTGTTTTTGATTATTTTTATAGCTTGTTCATAATATGCATTTCTGGGTTTAGATGAACGGAGCTTCTGTTTATATTTTGTGATAACATTGCTGGCGTGATAAATAAATTGTAATTGGCTATGCATAAAAGTTTCACTTTTAAATGCGGTTTTGAGTAGTGTCTTGGCATGCTGGTTAAAGCCGAGAAAATGCATGACACAAGCAGACATAAGAATTTCTTCCGAATTATCAAACTGCTGTTTATCTCCACACCATTCGGCATCAGTTCCTTCTCTAGACATTTCTGTAATCAATCTATTGATTAAATTAATATTACATTCTGATCTTGTATAAAATTTTTTTAATGGATTGAGTTTTTCCAAGTCTTCTTTTTTAAGGGATGTGAGAATCATACAATAATCGTTATTTTCATCCTTACTGATAAAAAATAATGATTCATTTGCAAAATCATCGGCTGCGGAGAATATTCTGGTATTGACACTATTTACATAATTTACTGCTGGGTGGTTAAGTGTGGTTTTATTACTCATTATCTAACCCACAATCGCTTTAGTAAAAAAGGCTACGTTGTAATTTTCACCACGTTCCAAGGCAACTAACAGGGTTGTCCACTGCGCCAGTGCCGCTTTGCGTTCCTCAAAATACTGGTGGCGGTTGTAAATGCCCTCGACGCCTTTTATGCGGTGGTTTAAACAACGCTCCGCCACTACAGGATTAACGCCCAATGCTGCAAGATGTGTTCGGGCCGTGCGCCGGAAATCATGAATGGTGAAGTTCGGTACTTCTTTCATTTCCGCTCGAACCTTTGCCAGTGCCACGGGTAGGGTGCTTTCCTGAATATGAGGAATCATTCTGTTTTGCATCTTCCTGGCTGGTAGCACCCAGGGGCTATTACACGAAAATATGTTAAGTTCCTTCAGCCAATCTAGGACCGGCGGCGCCAGTGGTATATCGATAGCGTCTCCGTTTTTGCTTCTGTCTGCCGGGAAATGCCATATGGCGTCATTTAGATCGAATTCTTCCCAGCGGGCAGCGCATAATTCCATTTTGCGAACACACAAGGCTAATATTAATTTGAAGGTTATTTCATTCTGCCGGCTAAATCCTTTTGCTGTGCGCATGGCCTGAAACAAGCGGATCAGCTCATCACGGTTCAACCAGCGGTCACGGCTAATCTCTTTGCCACCAGCATCAGCTATTTCAAAAGCGGAACAGGGGTTAATCTCCATGGCGTGCCGTTTGATGCCATAATCAAATATGCGACGCGTCCAGCGTAGAACATCCGTTGCAATGGTTGGCGCTCCCCTATCAACAATGCTTTTCAGCATGTCATCTATATGACGAGGTTTAACGTCCTCAACCTTCATATTGCCGATGTGCGGATTAATATCTTTGTCTATGCGCCTGCGGAGAATATCGGGATGTTTCCACCTTGGTAAAATCTGCCGTTCAAAGTATTCCGCTGCGAGCGCTGAAACGCGCAGCGCATTTTTGTCGGCTTCTATCTTCTCCAGCGCTTCGGCTTTACGTTCCTGCTTCTCGCCTGCAACGTCATAACCCAGCGATACACGCGCGGATAGTTCTTTTACTGTTTCTCTGGCTTTGGCAAGGGATAATTCAGCGTATGAGCCAATCAGCATGACGCGGGATTTCCCTGCCAGCTTGTACCTAAAGCGCCATGATGGGCCTTTGTCTGCTTCCCTGAATCTCAGATACAGGCCTCCCCCGTCCGATCGCCCCTCGAACCGTTCTCCTGCCTTTATCCATGCACGGATCTGCATGTCTGTGAGTTTTGGCATTGTGAATACCTGAATGTTGATTAGGGGGTGTACCCAAAGCAAGGTACATAAACACCAATGGGTACACCTTTGGGTACACGTTAATCATGCGCTTTAGTGCGTCTTTATGCTAGTTCCTGATAACAAAAAAGCCCGACATAATGCGGGCTTATCTGGGGTTATGCTATCTGTTGATAGCCAGTGAGAATTTACTCGATGTTTTGAATCTGCTCCCGCATCTGCTCAATCAGCACCTTCAGCTCAATGGCGGATGTCGTGACGCTGGCGTTGATGGATTTCGATCCCAGCGTATTGGATTCCCGATTGAACTCCTGCATCATAAAATCCAGGCGGCGGCCGACGGCTTCTTTTTTGGTGAGGATGTTGTAGGTTTCTTTGACGTGGGCATCCAGGCGGTCGAGCTCTTCGGCGACGTCGATGCGCTGGGCCAGCAGCACCAGTTCCTGCTCGAGGCGGTTATTTTCCAACTGCACCTGGGCGTCTTCCATTTTGGCCAGCAGGCGTTCGCGCTGCCACACCAGGATATCCGGCATTTGCTGGCGTACTTTGGCCACTTCCGCGCTGACGTTGGCCAGACGTTGTTCGATCAATAGCTTTAACGCGGCGCCTTCGGTTTCACGCACCAGGATAAAATCGTCCAGGGTTTGATCCAAGGCCGACAGCAGCTCGGCGCTGATGGCGTCCAAATCCTGTTCTTCGGCCGCCATCACACCCGGCCAGCGTAGAATTTCCACCGGGTCGATTTCACCTTCGTCGCTTTGCATCTTGACCCACTGAGCGGCTTCCACCAGTTGTTTCGCCAGGGCTTCGTTCAGGATCAACGCGCTTTGCATATGAGGGTTGGCCTCAAAGCGCAAATTGCATTCGATTTTACCGCGGGTCAGGCGATTGCGGGCGCGCTCGCGAATGGCCGGCTCAAGCCCGCGAAATTGCTCCGGCAAGCGGATGTAGGTTTCCAGATAGCGTTGATTGACTGAGCGTAGCTCCCAGGTGGCGCTACCCCAGTTACCCTTAATCTCGCGTCGGGCGAAAGCGGTCATACTACGGATCATAAACATACCGTCCATTCAAAAAGATTGGGGGGATTATAGCGTTGCGCGGGCAAGCATGATAGGCATAAGGCGTCGAAGACCGTATAATGCGCAGCCAATACATGATTCACCAGCCCGGAGAGACCCCATGCGTCCAGCAGGCAGAGAGATACAGCAAGTGCGCCCCGTTACCATTACCCGCCATTTCACCAAACATGCCGAAGGGTCAGTGCTGATTGAATTCGGCGATACCCGCGTGCTGTGTACCGCCACGGTGGAAGAAGGCGTGCCGCGGTTTTTGAAAGGGCAGGGGCAAGGCTGGATTACCGCTGAATACGGCATGCTGCCGCGGGCGACCCATACCCGCAACGCCCGTGAAGCCTCCCGCGGCAAGCAGGGGGCGTACCATGGAAATCCAGCGTCTGATCGCCCGCTCTCTTCGGGCGGCGGTGGATTTGACCAAACTGGGCGAATATACCATTACCCTTGACTGCGATGTGCTGCAGGCTGACGGGGGCACCCGTACCGCATCCATTACCGGCGCCTGCGTGGCCCTGGTGGACGCGCTGAACGGCATGGTGAAAGAAGGGCAGCTCAAAGTCAGCCCCTTCAAAGGGTTTGTGGCGGCCATATCGGTGGGTATCGTGGCGGGCAGCGCGGTATGCGATTTGGAATACGTGGAGGATTCCACGGCGGAAACCGACATGAACGTGGTGATGCTCGAAGACGGTCGGATGATTGAGATTCAAGGTACCGCCGAAGGGGAGCCGTTCAGCCAGCAGGAACTGCTCAGCCTGCTCGAACTGGCCCGGGGCGGCATCGAGACCCTGATTCAGGCGCAGAAAGCGGCGCTGTCGGTATAATAAAGCCGGGCGGCGCTGAGGTTGCCCATGGTGATGAAGGAGATGGCATGAAAGATTACCAGCGTGAGTTTATCGAATTCGCGTTAAATAAAAAAGTGCTTAAATTTGGTGAGTTTACGCTGAAGTCCGGGCGTAAAAGTCCCTATTTCTTCAATGCCGGTTTGTTTAATACCGGTCGCGATCTGGCGCTGCTGGGCCGCTTCTACGCCGCCGCGCTGGTGGATTCCGGGATTGATTTTGATCTGGTGTTCGGCCCGGCTTATAAAGGCATTCCTATCGCCGCCGCCACTGTCGTGGCCCTGGCGGAACACTATGAACGGGATGTGCCCTATTGTTTCAATCGCAAGGAGGCCAAGGATCATGGCGAAGGGGGCAGCCTGGTGGGCAGCCCGTTGCAGGGCAACGTTATGCTGGTGGATGATGTAATAACCGCCGGCACCGCCATTCGCGAGTCCATGGAGATCATCGCCGCCCATCAGGCTACCCTGGCTGGAGTGCTGATTTCCCTCGATCGTCGGGAAAAAGGCCGTGGGGAGATTTCCGCCATCCAGGAAGTGGAGCGCGATTACCTCTGCCCTGTTCTGGCTATTATTACCCTGGACGATCTTATTGATTATCTGGAAGAGAAAAACGAGATGGCCGACCATCTGGCGGCGGTACGCGCCTACCAGCGACAGTATGGCGTCTGAACGTTGCCGCCTGGTGCGGCATTTACTTTAACTGGGCCAGCAGCAAGGGCCAGCGCGTCTCAAAGTCTTGCGTCGGCAGATACTTGAACTCCGTGCGGACGAAACGCGCCAGCAACCCTTCGCAGTAGGTCAGCAGTTGGCCGGCCAAGAGGCTTTCATCGCATGAAAATGCTTGCCCCTCGCGTAATTTGCGTTCCCGCAGCACCTGTCGCAGCTGCGCTTCTATCCGTTCATAAAGCTGGTTGATACGCCCCTGCAGCCGGTCTTGCTCAAACATCAGGGCATGGCCGGTCATGATGCGCGTCAGACCGGGGTTGCGTTCGGCAAAGCCCAAAATCAGCTGTAGAATCAGACGAAGACGATTAAATGTTTCCTTTTCATCCTGCAAAATAAGGTTTATGCGGCTGTTCAGGCTGTCTTCGATGAATTCTATCAGGCTGTCGAACATGCGGGTCTTACTGGGGAAGTGGCGGTAAAGCGCGGCCTCCGACACCCCCCACCGCCGCCGCCAGCTTGGCGGTGGTGATGCGTTGACTGCCGTCGCTGGATTCGAGCATTTGCGCCAATGCCTGTAGAATTTCCTCTCGGCGATTTCGCTTCTTATTTTTTTGTTCTGTCATACCTAACGGGTCCCTGGGTAATAAATAGCAATATCGAATCAACATCAGGCATCGGCCGTAACATCACCCTATGCTACGGCGTTAAAATGAAAGAAATTATCGATGCCGGGGAGGTTTGCCTGGTAACGCTTTTGTTGATGCGCTCACTCAAGCGTGATCAGTGTCGACCGGAATGGCCGAAACCCCCTTCGCCGCGTTCGCTGGCGGTAAAATCGTCCACCACGTTGAAATCCACTTGTACCACGGGCACGAAAACCATTTGCGCCAAACGTTCCCCCGGTTCAATGGTGAAAACGTGTTGGCCGCGATTCCACATCGAAACCATCAGCGGTCCCTGATAATCCGAATCAATAAGTCCCACCAGGTTGCCCAACACGATGCCATGCTTATGCCCCAGCCCTGAACGGGGCAGCACCACCGCCGCCAGCGCCGGATCGGCGATATGTATGGCCAGGCCGGTGGGCACCAGGGTGGTTTCTCCCGGCGCCAGTACTACCGCGCTATCGAGGCAGGCCCGTAAATCCAGGCCGGCTGAGCCCTGAGTGGCATAGGTCGGCAGCGGAAATTGGTCGCCGATGCGGCGATCGAGAATTTTAACGTCGATTTTTTTTCTTCATAACGGCTGACAATCTCGTCGATTAATTGTTTACCAAGCTCGGTCTTGTCGCTTAGCGGTAAAAGGGCGTCCCCGTCCTGCCAGAAGAGATGCAGGGCATTGGTGTCGCTATTGAATCCCTGATCAGACCGGGATACATCGTTGGCGCAAATCAAATCGAGGTTTTTCTTTATGCGCTTTTGCCGGGCGTATTCTTCCATATTCTGCGTTTCGGCGGCAAATCCGACCACATACGGACGATTTATGGTCAGGGCTCCCACTTCGGCTACAATATCAGGGTTTTTTATCATTTTTATGGTGATTTCGTCACCTTGGGTTTTTATTTTTTCGCTGGCGGTTTGTACGGCACGGTAATCCGCCACCGCGGCGCAGCCGATGAAAATCTGCTGGCGTTCGATATCGTTCATCACCGCGTCCTCCATTTCCAACGCGCTGGTGACGTTGACGCGCCAGACATTGGGGGGCGTGGGTAAATCCACCGGTCCGGTCACCAGCGTCACATGGGCGCCGCGGTCCGCCGCCGCCTTGGCGATGGCGAATCCCATCTTGCCTGAGCTGTGGTTGCTGATATAACGCACCGGATCAAGGGACTCACGGGTGGGGCCGGCGGTCACCATGATATTGAGATGCTGCAGGCTGCGGTCAATGGCGAAATGACGGCGCGCCCTGTCCACCAGCTCAAGGGGATCGAGCATTCTGCCCGGGCCGATGTCGCCGCAGGCCTGGCTGCCGCTATCGGGACCCCATATCAGTACCCCGCGCGAGGCCAGTGTTTCCAGGTTGGCCTGCGTGGCGGCTGCCCGGTACATTTGCTGGTTCATGGCCGGCGCAACGGCGATGGGCGCGGCGGTGGCGAGGCAGAGAGTGGTCACCAGGTCATTGGCCATTCCCGCCGCCAGGCGGGCCAGCACATCGGCGCTGGCGGGAGCCAGCAAAACCAGGTCGGCCCATTTGCCCAGTTCGATATGTCCCATTGCGGCCTCGGCGGCGGGATCCAGTAAATCGTCGGATACCGGATGACCCGAAACGGCCTGGAGCGTCAGCGGGGTAATAAACGCCTTTGCCGCGGGCGTCATGACCACCCGTACCTCGGCGCCTCTGTCACGTAAACGGCGCACCAGTTCAGGGCCTTTGTAAGCGGCGATGCCGCCGCTTATGCCAAGTACAATATGCTTGCCGGCAAGTTCCGTCATCTCGAATGTCCGTTAGAAAGCCTGAGTAGGAAACATTTTATCATAACCCTTCCGTTAACCGTCATTTGTCTCTTTGAGGCAATTCATCGCGAATTGCTATGCCTGCCGTAATTCCGCCCTCCGGCCGTCGAGAGAACTGCCGCCGGATGGCATGATAGGCGGCCCAAGGGAGGAGAGAGGGATATGGCGAAGCGAAGCAAAAAAGCGTGGCCCTATGGATTAGCGCCCAGGGAAAAGCTGACCCTGTTCGGCCCGTCCGCCTTGTCCGATACGGAGCTGTTGGCTCTTTTTCTGCGAACCGGACTACCGGGCTCCCATGTCATTCACCTTGCCGAGGAATTGATGGCGCGGTTCGGCACTCTGGATAAACTGATGTCCGCCGATTGCAAAACCCTTTGCGCCACCAAAGGGCTGGGTATTTCGAAATTTACCCAGTTGCAGGCTATCCGGGAGATGGCCCAGCGGTATTACGGTTCTCACCTGATGCGTGAAGATGCCTTGACCAGCCCGGATATCGCGCAGAATTATCTGCAGATTTTACTGGCGCACCGGGAGCGGGAAGTCTTTGTAGTGCTGTTTTTGGATAACCAGCACCATCTGATTAAACACATGGAACTGTTCCACGGCACGGTAAACAGCGTCGAAGTCCATCCGCGTGAAATTCTCCGCGAGGCGCTTAAAGTCAATGCGGCGGCGATTATTTTGGCGCACAATCACCCATCAGGCAGGGCTGAACCCAGTCGCGCCGATCGCGATGTCACCGAGCAGGTGGTTAAAGCCGGCCTATTCCTTGATATCCGGGTGCTGGATCATTTGGTCATCGGGGCCGGGGAATGCGTTTCTTTTGCCGAAAGAGGGTGGCTATAAACCTTAATCTAGCGATCCGCCGGGATCTTTACTTGCGCGGGACTTGAGCACTTGTGCGCTAGAGCGTATACTACGCCACCTTTGAGAATCTTGGGTGTAGCGTTGAGAGCCTATCTCAGCAGGTTCAACCCTGTTGTAAGTCTCTCCTCAGTGAATGTGCTGAGATGGGCTCTAAAGCCTGACGAGGCGGCTGACACCTTTTTTGAGCTCGAGCTGATTGATTTTTGGAGAATAGACATGTCCCGAGTCTGCCAAGTTACCGGCAAGCGCCCGGTGAGCGGCAACAACCGCTCCCACGCAATGAATGCAACCAAACGCCGTTTTCTGCCGAACCTGCACTCTCACCGTTTTTGGGTTGAGAGCGAAAAACGCTTTGTTACGCTGCGTGTATCTGCTAAAGGTATGCGTGTAATCGACAAGAAGGGTATCGAAACGGTCCTGACCGATTTACGCGCCCGCGGTGAAAAGTATTAAGGAATTGAATCATGGCTAAAGGTGTTCGCGAGAAGATCAAGCTGGTTTCTTCTGCTGGTACTGGTCACTACTATACCACGACGAAGAACAAGCGTACCAAACCGGAAAAATTGGAATTGAAGAAATACGATCCGGTTGTTCGTCAGCATGTGATTTATAAAGAAGCTAAAATCAAGTAATTTTAGCGAGTTGAAAAAAAACCCGGCTCAGGCCGGGTTTTTTATTTGAAGCGCATCGCGAAGTTTTCAAGGTATTGCGGGCGCTGCTTGCCGACATTGACTGAGAAACGGTGGCGAACATGCCGGAGTTGCCAGAGGTTGAAACCAGCCGCCGGGGCATCGAGCCTTGGGTGGCCGGCCATAGAATAGTCCGGGCGGAAGTGCGCAATGCGCGTTTGCGCTGGCCGGTTTCCCGCGAAATCAGCGCGTTGCGCGACGCGCGGGTGGTGAGTGTACAGCGGCGGGCAAAATACCTGCTGTTGGAATTGGATCCTGGCTGGATCATCATCCATATGGGCATGTCGGGCAGTCTGCGCGTCCTGCCGCAACCGCAGCCGCCGGAAAAGCATGATCATGTCGATTTAATCATGAGCAATGGCTGCATCATCCGCTATACGGACCCCAGGCGTTTCGGAGCCTGGTTATGGAGCGACGACCTTAAAACCAGCCGGGTGCTCTCCCAACTGGGCCCTGAGCCCCTTAGCGATGCATTTGACGGCCGCTGGCTGTTCGACAAATCGCGCAATAAGCGTACGCAGGTCAAGCCCTGGCTGATGGACAATAAACTGGTGGTGGGAGTGGGTAATATTTATGCCAGCGAGTCGCTGTTCGTCGCGGGGATCTTGCCGGTACGGGCGGCCGGCTCGCTCACCATAGAGGAGGCAGGACTGCTGGCAAGTACCATAAAAGCCGTGTTGCTGCGCTCCATTGAACAGGGCGGTACGACGTTACGCGATTTTCTGCAATCGGATGGTAAACCCGGCTATTTTGCGCAGGAATTACAAGTATATGGCCGCGAGGGAGAGCCCTGCCGGGTATGCGGTACGCCTATCCAGTCCGTCAGGCTCGGGCAACGCAGCAGTTTTTTTTGTCCACTGTGTCAACGCTGAATCAAGGATGAAGTCGAAGCTTCACTTCCTTTGCGATGGACGTGGGTAAAAAATGATCCACGTCTCCGCCGTGCAACGCCACTTCTTTCACCAGGGATGATGAGATATACGACCACTCCGGGTCCGGCATCAGGAATACGCTTTCCAGTTCCGGCATCAGGTGCTGGTTCATTTTTGCCAACTGCATTTCATATTCAAAATCCGAAACCGCCCTCAGCCCCCGCACCAGAATATTGGCGTGCTGCTGCCGGGCGAAATTGGCCATCAAATCGCTGAAACCCACCACATCAACGTTTGTTAAATGCCCGGTAACGCCTTTTGCCAGCGCGACTCTTTCTTCCAGGGTGAACAGGGGTTTTTTGCTAGGGCTAAAGGCGATGGCCAGTATGACCTCATCGAACATTTTCGCGGCGCGGGTCACCAAATCAAGATGTCCGTTGGTGAAAGGATCGAAAGTCCCGGGGTATATGGCCTTGGTTGTCATGATGCCTCTCTCTCAACACGGCCCAGAGCCCATAGGGCGGCATATTTGTTAAAAGTATACTGTGCGTTCACCACCGACAGCAACCAGCCCTGTTTACCGTCTAAAAAACCGGCACGCAGCACCCAGGTCTTGATAAAGGCCCCGAGGGTGTGTCCGATGATGGAGAGAAAACCGCAGGTCCGATGCTGCCGGTGTCGCTCCTGCGCCCAGGCCTCTGCATATTGCAGTTGCTTGCGCTGGAAGGCTATCAGGTCGCGGCAGGTCAGATGTTGTAGGTGGCCTTGAAGGGTCACGACCTTGGCTCCCAGACTGTCGAGGGATTCATGAACCGGGCTGTCGTTGTAGCCATATTGCTCACGGGCGTAAAGCCGCACTACCTTATCCGGATACCAGCCGCTGTGCCGCATAAATCGTCCCAAGAACAGGTTCGAGCGGGCGCAACTGTATACCGTATCCGGCAACGGACGGCGCAGTACCTCTTCGATGGACCGGCGCAGCTCCGGCGTGACCCGTTCATCGGCGTCGAGCATCAGAACAAAATCCCCGCCGGCGCGCTGCTGCGCCCGCTGGCGCTGTTTACCGAAGCCCGGCCAGTCCGTTACGGAGAATACCCGCGCGCCGTAGCGTTCGGCGATTTGACGCGTGGCATCGGTGCTTGCGCTGTCCAGCACGACGATTTCATCCGCCCACCGCACCGATTCAAGGCAGTCGGGCAGCAGCTCGGCTTCGTTGCGGGTGATTAAGACTACGGAAAGACGTTTCGCCGTCGACATCTACTGGCTCCGCTGTGGAAGATAAGGTTCCAGCAATTGTAGCAGCCGTTGCAGCGCGCCCTGGTTTTGATGTAGTACCTCCACCGCATGGCGGCCATAATATAACCGGTAATCCTCATCGGTGAGGAGCGTGGATATCTCTTTCGTCAGCGACGGGACATCGTTCACGGTAATCAGGCCGCCCGCGTCGGCCAGCTTGCCGCAAATGTCCCGAAAATTGAAGATATGCGGCCCCATAAGCACCGGGACGGCGTGTGCGGCGGCCTCGAGGGGGTTATGTCCGCCCCGTTCCACCAGGCTGCCGCCGACGAAGGCGATATCGGCGATGCCGTAAAGCAGCATCAGTTCACCCATGGTATCACCGATCACCACCTGCGTGCCGGGTGAGGGCACCTCGCCGGAACTGCGGGTTATCAGGCTAAAACCGGCTTTTAGGGTCATCTCTTTCGCCACGGGAAAACGCTCAGGATGTCGGGGCACCAATATCAATAATAAATTGGGAAAGTCAGCCAGCAATTGTCGATGGGCCTGCAGCAACAGGCTCTCTTCTCCTTCATGCGTGCTGGTGGCTATCCAAACCGGCCGATGGGGCGCCCATTGGCGTCGCAGCGTCAAGGCCTTGGCCGCCAGTTCAGGCGTGACCGAAATATCGAATTTCAGGCTGCCGGTTACCGCCAACTGATTACGCTTAAGCCCTAGCGACAAAAAGCGCTCGCCGTCTTCCTGATTCTGCGCGGCGATAAGCGTGATTTTCCCCATGATTTCGGCGATAAAACGGCCGAACTTCTTATAGCCGGCGGCGGAGCGGGCGGACAAACGCGCATTCGCCACCACCAAAGGGACTTTTCGCCGGTGGAGCGCTTTGACAAGATTTGGCCATAACTCTGTTTCCATGATGATAACAAGTTTGGGGTTCACCTGATTGAGGAAACGGTTCATCGCTCCCGGCAGATCATAGGGCAGATAAACATGGTGAACGTCTTTGCCGAATGCGGACTGAACGCGCTCGGAACCGGTGGGCGTCATGGTGGTGACGGTGATGGGAAGAAAAGGGTAGCGGTGGCGCAAGGCGCGCACCAGGGGGATCGCCGCCAACGTTTCACCCACCGACACCGAATGCAGCATGATGCCCCCTGGTTTCACTTTGCCCTGGCAAAACCCATAGCGCTCCGCCCAACGCCGCCGATAGGCCGGCGCTTTGCGACTACGCCACAATAACCGAATCCAGATAAAAGGCTGAATAAAATAGATGATTACGTTATAGATCATTATAGTTAGCTATTGTAAGGCACAGCGACCCATGTGCTGAGTGAGTTATTTAACCAAATAATGAGAATCGCACGGTAAGCGCATTCATGCTAACAGATAAGAGGTTATTCCTCATTGATATCCGGTGCTTTTACTCGCCTAACAATTGTCGGTACAGCTGTGTCAACTGAGCGGACAGTCGGGCGGGCGTGCACTCTTTTATCCGTTCGCGGGCGGCAAGGCCCATTTCCGGATGCCGATGGCGCGGCTGGACGGCGTTTACCCATTCTGTAAGCGTTTTCACGTCCAGCGCATCGCAAACATATCCCTGCACTCCCTGTTCGATAAACTCGGCTCCCCCGCAACTATTGCTGGTAATCACCGGCAAGCCGCACGCCATGGCTTCCAGTATCACATTGGGGAACGGATCGTATAGCGTCGGCAAAACCAAACCGTCCGCCGCGTGATAAAAAGGTAACACGTCCTTTTGTATACCGGCGAAACGGATACGTTGACGACAGCCTAGGCTGTCGGCGTAAGCGAGGTATTTGGGTTGGTGTTTATCTTGCCCCACCACAATCAGGTAACGATCGGTGGCGGCGATGGCGGCGATGGCCTGCCGCAATCCCTTGCGCTCGAAACCGGATCCGACGTAGATCAAGGTACAGGCTTCATCAGGCACGGAAAGCCGCTGGCGGGCTGCCCGGCGCTGCTCCGGATCCGCGGGATAGAAATGCGATGCGTCGATGGCGTTGTATATCAGCGCGAATTTTTCCGCCGGCACCTGATAACAGCGGCTAATGTCATTTATCACCATGGCGGAATTACAGATGATTTTTTTCAGCGAAGCCGAATGAAACATCGCTTCTTCCGCCGCCAGTACATAGCGATGATATCCGCTTGCCGCCGTCAGCCACCGCTGCCATGGCGTATCGATACGCGCCCGCTGCTCCAGCCAAACCCGGTGAACGCCGTCGCCGGCGCGGAATACGTCGCAACCGGCGATACGTTCATGGCTTTGCACCAGATCGAACTTTTCGCGTTGCCAGCAGCGCATTGCCGCGGCGGCAAAACCCCGTTCCCGCGAAACGCGTCCCCATTTAGCCGGGTTGCAGATATGAACATGCCAATCCGGGCGCGCCTCTCCCGACCATTGCCGGGTCAGGATATTCAGTTCCAGCTCTTCATTGCCCAGGGCTTCCAGCGCCCTGGAAATAAAACGTTCCGCGCCACCGTCGGGGCGGTATTTTTGCCGAACAATCGCCAGACGGATTTTTTTCATGACAAATATTCCCTTACAGCCTTGAGAACCGCTGTTACCGGGATGGCGCTCAAATAGCGGCGTTGGGTTTTGGTATCGATGTCATCCGGCGGCGGGAGCTCGGCATAATCGCCGGCCCAAATGACAGTGCTGTTATCACTCCATGGCCGCCAAAAGGTCAGCTTGGTGGGGCCGAATAGGGCGACGCAGGGGGGTATTTAACGCCGCCGCCATATGCATCGGCGCCGAATCGACCCCGATAAACAGCCGGGCGCCATCGATAACCGCCGCCAATTGCGTCAATGTCAGCTCCCCCGCCAGTGAAACGACCCGAGGGTTATCGCACAAGGACAAGATATGTTCGATCATCTCGCGCTCGTTTTTATCCGGCGCGGCGGTCAGCACAATGGGTAAATCCTGCTCTTGCAGCGTATTGATCAATTCAGCCACCTTTTCGTCATCCCAGCATTTATAACGCCAGCGGGATGTGGGCTGAATCACAATATAATCACCGCTAATCCCCCGGGACGCCAGCGATGCTATTCGATGAGCTTCATCGGCAGGGGAGTAATGCATTGAGGTGCGCCTGTCGACCTGGGGGATGTCCAAGGGGGCCAGAATGCTGAGATTTTGCTCGACGGTGTGCAGTTGACCATGGTTATCGGTGGAAACCAGCCGGTTATGGGCCAGACGCCAGAAAAAAGAGCGCCGTTTGGGATAATCGAAGCCGATACGCACCGCCGCGCCGCTAAGAGAGGTGATGACCGCGCTGCGCCACTGGTCAGCCAGATTGATTACAATATCGTAATGCCGCGAGCGCAGGGTTCTTATCAGTCCTGTCTCTTGTTGAATCTGGTACCTGAGGCCCTGCTTTTTCCATGCCCGATCGATGGCGTGTATATGTGCCAACGCGGGATGATAACGCAGGACGGCCTCGGTTTCCTTGTACAGCAATATGTCGATTTCAGCAGCGGGATACTGGCGGCGCAGGGTATCGATAACCGGCGTGGTCAGCAACATATCGCCATGGTGACGTAGTTTGATCAGCAAAATTCTTTTGATGGAGAGCGGTTTATCAAGGGATATAGGCATGTTGTCCGACCAAAGAAAATCCAGCGTTGATTTTAGGTCAAGACCGGTCGGGAGAGAAGCGGATTATACGGGCTTGCGCCAGGCGTAGATACGTCGAAGCCACAACAATAGCTGATACCACTGCTTGACCCCTCTGGCGTTACGAATCATGCGCTTATGTGTGCCGCTGGTGAAAATATCATTAAGGATAAGTTGTCTGGCGATTGGATCCGGCTCGCGCCGCGCCGCATGGCAGATGGATAATGCCTCATGAGTCACCTGAAACGAAAACTCGCGATACAATTTTACCTTACCCCGATATCGTCGGTTAATATCTTCCAGTAATTCGGCAATACGAATGTAATGGCGTTGATATTCGACATTCTTCATACCGGTTCTTTTTTGATTACTGATGGATTGGTCATGAATATAATAACGGTAAAATACCTTTTGCGTATATCTTACCCGGCGGGCATTAAACATAAACTCCGTGGTCCAGGGAATATCCTGATGATGCAGACCCGGTACAAATTGTAGGTTGAGACGCCTTATTAACGAAAGCCGATAAATTCCCAGCCAGACCACGTGCAAATAGCGTCTGGTGGCCAAGGCCTTATGGAGCCACGACGGCCCGTCAAGCACGCCGGTGGAAGTTAACCGATCAAGAGGAATCAGCGTTTTGATTTCCTTTGAACCCAGAAAATACCGCTCGCCATTGCACTGCGCCGCATCAAGGTCATCTTGCAACGCCATGTCCACTAAGGTGCGATACATGTCGGGATAAAGCCGATCGTCCGCATCGGGAAAGGTGACATACGCCCCCCCCCCGCGCGATGGCCATGCCGGCGTTGCGCGCTCTGGAAACACCGCCATTGGCCTGGTTGATAATGATAATATTTTCGTGGCGACCGGCATATAACCGCGCAATGGCGTCCGACCCGTCGGTAGAACCGTCATTGACGATGATTATTTCCATTTCTTCAAGGGATTGCGAGACTAATGACCTTATAAACTCATCAAACATCGCACCGGCATTATACAACGGGACGATAACGCTAAGTTTAATCATCGGCGTATCGGTATTTAACATTTTGAAATATTTATCTCTGGCTACACCAGCTATCCAAATAGGAGATTGTTAAAACAAGATCGAATAGTAACATAATCTGATGTTTTCAAAGCGTAGAATTGGCATAAGCTTAACCATTGCCGGCTGTATTAACCTATTAACTCCCGGCTAATGCGGCGTATTTAAGGCAAATAGCCTTGATACTGTAGGCTTCCAGCTCGTTTGGCTCAATGAGCGGCGGATTTTTATAAATTGTAAGAATTTTTTCCGCCAGGGATTTTTCATTCAATTCCGCCAGACCACGGGCCAATTCGCCGGTCAATATTTCGGCAGGGCCGCCGGGACACCGGGTACTTACCACCGGCGTTTGGCAAATCAACGCTTCCACCAAAACATTGCCGAACCCTTCGCTGTCGGAGCTGAGTACGAGTAAGCGAGCATGTTTAATGTAGGGATAGGGATTGGCGGTGAATCCCTTGAAAACTACGCGGTCAGAGATATTTAATTCCCTGGCCAGGTTTTTTAAGGGCGCTCAATTCCCGTTCGCTGCCTTGGCCCATTACCATAAGCGGAGCCGTGATGCCGGAAAGGGCATAGCTTCTGAGCAAGCGGTCATGGCGTTTGTGTGGATGTAAACGCCCCACATGGATGAGATAATCCTTCCCCGCCATATCGCAGGGCTCGGCCGCCAGCCGGCGGATTTCACCGATATCAAAGGGATTATGAATGACCGCTGATTTGGCGGGTATCACGGCAAAGTTTTCAGTGATATCCGTTAAAACCGCATGCGACACGGCAGTGATGTTGCGGTGCCGATAGACCCGACCAATCTTGTAGCGTTTGACGGCGCGTGAAAACCCTTTACGATGGCCCAGATAGGAGGAAGAAAACATGCCGTGGAGGCAAAACCAGACTTTGTCATGAGCAAGCACATGGCTGCGGGCGACGATGCGGTCGGTTTTATGCAGGTGGGATATTACCAAATCAAACTCACCCTGCCGCTGCTCGGCGTCGATAAGGGCCGCGTCCAGCTTTTTCGCCCGACGGGAAAGTTCAGTCAGCTTGCGCCAGGGGGTGCGGGAAGTATCAAGAATAACCTGGTATTCCATGCCCGCGGGCAATTGGTAATCGCAAACGGCGCGCAGTGAAAACAGCGAGACGCGGTGTCCTGCGGTCATTAACCCCTGCGCGAGGGTCAATAACACTTTCTCCGCGCCGCCGCCCGGCAGCCCGTCAATGATCATCAATACACGCATGCGTTGTTATCCCATTGCTTAGTCAAAGCCATTGAAGGAGCGATCCTACCCTAAGATAACAATAAAATCCTGCGAGCGTTGAGTATATGTTTTGTTAAAGGATGGACATTTTCCCAATGCGTTTGGTCTAATATCCTCAGGCGTTAATGTTGGGCGTTTGCCCTCTTGGGCTCGGCAGCGTAACATATCGAACTCTGATTTCCAGGGATTTTCAAATGAGTCAACCCGCATTTATCATCACGATTGATACTGAAGGCGATAATCTTTGGCATAATCATGAACGAATCTTGACCAGGAACGCGCTTTTTTTGCCCCGATTCCAGTCATTGTGCGAGAAATTCGGTTTTAAGCCGGTCTATCTCACCAACTATGAAATGGCGATGGATAACGCCTATGTTGAATTTGCGAAAGATGTCATCGCCCGTGCCCAAGGCGAAGTGGGCATGCATCTTCACGCCTGGAACAGTCCGCCGTTATTCGATTTAACCGGGGATGACGGTAGGCACAAGCCGTATCTCATCGATTACCCCGAGGAAATGATCGAAGCCAAAGTAAAATTTCAGACACAATTGCTGGAAGAGACATTTCAAACAAAAATGCTAAGTCATCGCGCCGGGCGCTGGGCATTGAATGAAGCCTATGTAGATGCCTTGATTGAACAGGGTTATCGCGTTGACTGCTCCGTGACGCCCCGGGTGGACTGGCGTCGCTCTCCAGGCGCGCCTCAAGGGCGGGGCGGCTCCAATTATGTCGGATTTCCCGATCAGGCCTATTTCATCAATCCGAACAATATCAAACTTCCCGGGGATTCGCCGCTGCTTGAAGTACCCATGAGCACGGATTATAAGCACGCGGCTTGGGTCAATGCCGTTAAGAGCGCCTACGATATCCTGAGGGGCAAACGTCGGACGCCGTCGGTGCATTGGCTGCGTCCTCATGGCGGCAATGTGGCGAGTATGTTATCCGTGGTGGATGCGATGCTGGCCAAAGGAAGCGATTATGTGGAATTTATGCTGCATTCCTCCGAACTGATGCCCGGCGGTAGCCCCACATTTGTCGATGAAGAGGCTATTGAGGGATTATACGCGGATCTGGAGCAGCTGTTCGAAGGGCTTGAAGAACGCGTCGTCGGCATGACATTGGCAGAATATTATCAAAAAAAAGACATGAGCCCCGCGAAATGAATAGGAAGAAAAAGAAGGTTTTCCTGATCTCCGTCTTACTCAAGCTTTACAGTACTTTTTTAGGAAAATTAAGGAATGCCGACACCTTAAACGCGTCTTCTGAATTCGATAGCATCGTTATCATGTCCACCACGGCATTGGGCGATTTACTATTCAACACGCCGGCCATTCATGCAATCCGCAAACGTTATCCCGCCGCACATATCACGCTTATTTCAAGTAATAAGAACAGTGCCATGGTAGAAGGCAGTCATTATTTCAATAAGATCATCTATTGGGATAATAAGATAAAGCATGCTTATGGTATTGTCAGGGAACTGCGGCAATATAGGCCGCAGCTTACCGTAATACTTCATTCGCATATGCCCTATGATGTCCTGATCGCTGTGATGGCGGGTAGCCAGTATATTATGCGCGACAACTATGCAGCGGACTCTCATTTGCTGAACTCTTTTCTAGCGGCGCATTCGGGAAAGTTCAACGGGCATATCATTTTACGCAAACTGCAGTTAATGCGTATTTTAGGATGTGATACCAGCGATATCAGAATGCATATACCGGTAGAATTTGAACGTTTGGAGCAGCACCCAGGTCAAATTCATATTGGTTTCCAAATGGGGGCATCGGAGGATATCCGGCAATGGCCTGTTTATCGTTTTGCCGAGTTGGCCAAATCCATCATTGCCTTGAATACTACCCAGAAAGCGTATCGGATCATTTTGATAGGCAGCGCCAAGGAAAAACCCCTGGCGAATGCGCTTATGTCATCCCTAAGCGACGAAGAGGGCCGCAGCATCCAGTCTCTGGTGGGAAAAACCAACTTGAAACAGCTTCTGTCCGCCATTGCCGATTTGGACATATTAGTCACCGGCGACACCGGGCCATTACATATCGCGATCGCGTTGAATGTCAAAACGGTCAGCCTGTTCGCCACGGCAAATCCCCTGCATACCGGGCCTCTTCAATCGCCGGATTTGCATACCATCATTTCCGTCAAAGATCGCCTGGACGTCAACGCGCCGGCATCCAAGGAAATGCCGCTGGCCGTTATTTCCGCCGATGAAGTTTTTAGCGAGATCATAAAGCTATCTTGAGGTCACGGCTGGCTATCAAGCCAGATTCATTCAGCGGGTTAATGCCACGAGAACAATACGCAATCCATAAACGCCGCCTTAAGCCGCAGGAAAAGCAACATGCCTGCGGCTTAGGGTGTGGCGGTAAAAAGCGTGTAAATTAATCAGTCGATGTTCTTGACCGGCGGGCTAAGTATCACCGCCAAGGGAAACCAGAACAGGTACCAGGTTACGCCGGGATTGCCGATGACAAACATGCCTTGAGTGGTGAAGAAAAAAAATCATGAACAGAAAGAGGGAAGCCTCAAAACCCTGTTGATGGGCCATATGCGTCTTAGCCATGCACAGGCCATAGACCAAAACGGCCCCCAGCAGAAGCAATCCCAGGATGCCGCCCTTCAGTAAAGTGGAAAGATAAAGGCTGTGGGTGGTCCTGACCGGAGCATTGAGGCTATTGATGAAATTGAGTTCTTGGCCAAATCCCCAACCGAAAAAAGGGTGCAATTTAACCATATCGAGAGTGTGAACCCAGATGCCGAAGCGAATAAAGCTTTGCTGATAGGCGCTTTCAAACCGGTTAAATAATATATATTCAAAATTCATCATCACTATGAATGAAGTAAGCATGATGACAAATATCATAAAAATCACGATATGGTGCTTTCGAATTGCCGGCTTCATCAAAAGCAACGGTAAAAGCGACACCACAAATGAGAGCAGCGGCCCCCGGCTCTGCGTCAGGATGACACCCATAAATAAAAAAGGGTATAGGCAGGTAGTACCACTTATTGTTCGTATCCCTAACCATTATCAAGCTTAAAAAAAATCCCAATACAAAAATACCCTGCAAGGTCGATCACGTTTGACGGAGCGGCAAAAAAGGAAAAATCCAGTCTATTGACAAGGATGCTACTTTTATTGACGAAATAATAGGTTAGAAAAAGCAAAGTCACTATACCGGCTAGGGAGAAAAGCAATAGTGTGCGCTTTTTTTCCCTTTAAACAGGCTTGACGGTAAATGAATATGAAAGCCAGCAAATAGAGTGAGTGCGTTAACGTCGAGGAAAAATCCTTCGGGGTATCCGACCACAGCGTACTTAAGCAAAAGTAGCATAGAAAGACGACCGTGATGATAAACCCTTTTTTGAAAATTGTGTCTTTTAAGAAAATGTCGACTAATTTTTTCTTGTCGGTAAAAAAGCGTTACTATCAGCAGTATAAGAGATAAATGAAATAAGTTATTAACTTTGGTATACCCGCAAAATATTGCGCTAAAAAATAAAAAAATCTGATAAAACAAAATATAATTATTTTCAGCAAATTGTTTAACTTTAGCGGACGTCATAAAAATCGACCTTTTCAAATATATCATTACCCAATGCACTATGTTTGGAGAGATTTTTGACGTTGATGCCTTTCTGCTTCAACACAATGCTGGCATGTCTAAACGCGGGTTCAATCAGATACGCATATTTTTCATCGAGAAAGCAGGGTAGCTTGTTTTTTTCGTTTTCATAAAAACGCGGCTGGGAAAAATTATTCATGTCCAATCCCGCGATATAGACCGTTTGAAAGCCCAGGAAAGCCACTATCTGCAATGCCCAGTAAACGACGGTTCCGGCATCGAAAATACCGCTGCGAATATCATTGTTGAAGGCAATATGCTTATGCTCAGGACAAATTGATACCTCTTCAACGTTGCGATAAGTATCCCAAATACTCTCCGGTTTAACCTTTGGCTTATAGATTTTATAGCAGGCGTCTTCAATAATTACCAGGCGGCACTGTAAAGTCGAGGGGGAGAATGCAGTGATGATTTTGACGACGCCATGCAAAGTGGTAAACAGCGTAATATGCGGATTGGATATCACTCCTTCAACCATTTCTGGCTTTTTGTCAATAAAAGTCATATCAACAATGACATAATATTGAAAATTTATAACATCTTGTAATGCATAAGCACCGTTTACGCCTAGCACCGGCATGGCAGGGAAGAGGGAGAAATCCATCTCTTTGATCGAAGGGCCAGTGGCGGTGATAAGCACGCTGCCGGAATGTTTTCCCTGCAATGATGAGATTTCTTGCGTCGCCACCGATTCGCCTCGATAGAGCAGCGACGTTATCTCACCGGTAGGGGCACGGGTTATTTTCACATATGGCCATAGATTCTCGTTGTGCCTGTAATCCCGTGGCCGCGTATACCGGTAGATTTGCTTAAAAAATGTGCTCATCTTTCACTCAATATCATCAAGCAATTCAGCAATATTAGCCGGTTTAATGTCCTTCATATAATGGCTTCCAGCGGGCGCTGTCACAAAAATCTGGTTTTTGCCATAACTGCCAATCAATTTGGGATCGGTGGGGCCATAGAGCACAATATTGGGACGGTCTAACGCCGCCGTCAGATGGCTCAATCCGGTGTCGACTGAAACTACCGCCCTTGCGCCGGCCAGAACCTGTGCCACTTCACTCAGTGTAAGTCTTGGAAGCACCTCTACAAAAGTAAAATTCTCTGAAAGTCGCACTGCGCGTTGAAATTCCGGTTCCGAGCCCCAGGGCAATTTGATGACAAGACCGCGGGAAGCCATGAGCGCTATGAGTTCACGCCAATGCGCTTCCGGCCAATGTTTTTCCGCTCTGGTGGTGGCGTGCAAAAAGACCAGATAAGGGGCTTCAATCGACTGACCCGGCGGAAGACTGAAATGCGCCGCGATGGCATAGTCGCCTTTTCCCGGCGGCACAGGATATCCCAGGCTGACGGCGAAAAGCTGACGAACACGTTCCACCGCATGCTGATGGCGGGCAATGGCATGACGTCGGTTATAAAACCAGCTGGCAAAGGGTTCGCGCGCGCTTTTACAGTCCAGGCCGTGCTTTTCTCCTCTGGCGATGCGAGTGACCAGCGCCGCGCTTTTGATAAGTCCCTGGGCATCGATCACCAAGTCATACTGCTGGCCCCGCAGGTATTTTTTAAAGTCGCAGCGCTCCTGGCGGGCGACGGTGCCGAACCAATTTTTTCGCCAGCGCCGGATGGCCACGGGAATGACGTGTTCAACCGCCGGATGCCAGGATGGAATTTGCGCAAAATTTTCTTCCACCGCCCAATCAAAACGAATACCGGGTATTGCCTGCATCGCGTCGGTCAAAGCGGGCAAGGTATGAAGAATATCTCCCATGGAGGAGGTTTTGACGATGAGCACCCGCATCAGTTTTCCTTATCGCCGGCGATAAGAGAACTGAGCTCACTCAAAACCTGTTCTGGCTGGATATCGATAAGACTTTGATGATAGCCCTGTTCGCCAGCGCCTTTGCGTATTCTCTGATAGCCGGTAATCAGCCTTATCACCCGAGCCTGGTGCGATAACGGCGGAGTGAAATCGGGGCTGCTGGGGCCATACAGCGCTACCAGCGGTCGCTCCAGCGCGGCGGCCACGTGCATTAATCCTGAATCATTGCTGACCACCGCCTGGCAAGCGGCAATCAGGGCGACGGCCTGCTCAAGGGACGTGGCGCCCGCCAGATTACGGCAGTAAGGCCGCTCATTTGCAGACAGCAGGGCAAGAATTTCATTTCCCGCCGCCTGGTCTTTCGCCGAACCGAATAAAACGATTTGATAGCCGCCGTCAATCAGCGATTTCGCCAAAGAAGCATAATGGTAATGCGGCCAGCGTTTGGCGGGGCCGAATTCCGCGCCCGGACAAAAACCCACCAGGGCTCGGCCGGTATCGAGACTAAAAACAGCCGCGGTCGCCAAGGATTCATGCTCGGCCACCCGCAGGCGAGGCCATGGCAGGGGCAACGGCAACTCTTGCGCCGAACGAATGCTCCGGGGATAAGCCAGAGCGACATAACGCTGCACCATCAGGGGAAATGCGGCTTTGTCAAGTACGCGCAAATCGTTGAGCAATCCGTAACGCATTTCGCCGCGCCATCCGGTGCGGACGGGAATACGCGCAAAAAAAGGCACCAGTGCGGATTTAAACGAATTGGGCAGGATAAATGCGTTGTCGTAGCGTTCATCCCTGAGCGCCAGCCCGAGCCGCCGGCGCTCTCCCAGTTCCAACGCGCCATGGCCGAGGGGCATCGGCACCGCGCGGCGCACTTCCGGCATGCGGCTGAGTAAAGGCCGGCACCAGGAGGGCGCCATCACGTCGATTTGCGCTGTGGGATGAAGCGCCTTTATGCTGCTATATAAGCTTTGCGACATCATCATGTCGCCCACCCAGGATGGCCCGATAACCAGTATTTTCATGCCGCCGCTATCTTCTTTTGCGATGTTTTCAACGGCTGCGATTTAGCCAGGACAGATAGGCGGACACGCCTTCGGCCACCGTTTTGAATGGCTTATCATAGCCCGCGGCGCGAAGCTGGGTTAAATCGGCCTGGGTGTAGGCTTGGTAGCGGCCCTTGAGCTTATCCGGGAAATCGATGTATTCAATCTGGCCTTTTTTGTGGAAATCCAGCACGGCATCCGCCACCGCCTGGAATGACTCCGCCCGGCCGGTACCGCAGTTGAAAATGCCGGATATGCCATTTTGCCAAAACCACAAATTTACGTCGGCAACGTCGCCGACATAAACAAAATCGCGTTTAAAACCTTCGCTGCCTGAGAACAATTTAGGATTCTCACCGGCCAGAATCTGATTGTTCAGATGGAAAGCGACGCTGGCCATACTGCCCTTATGGCCTTCGCGCGGGCCGTAGACATTGAAATAGCGAAACCCGCATATCTGGGAATCCGCCTGGGGCATGAGCGTGCGGACATAGTGATCAAACAGGAATTTAGAATAGCCATAAACATTCAGCGGCTGTTCATATTGACGCTGTTCAATGAAGTTTTCCGTTCTGCCGCCGTAGGTGGCGGCTGACGAGGCATAAAGGAAAGGGATGGTTCGCTCAAGGCAATAGTGCAGTAACTCCTTGGAGTATTGATAGTTATTATCCATCATATACTTACCGTCCCACTCGGTAGTGGATGAGCAGGCGCCTTCATGGAATACCGCTTCAATGTCGCCGAAATCGTCGCCGGCCATAACGCTGGCGATAAAATCCTCTTTGTCCATATAGTCGGCGATATCCAAATCCACCAAATTGACGAATTTGGTGCCGTCCTTGAGGTTATCCACCACGAGGATATCATTATATCCGACATTATTCAGTGATTTAACAATATTGCTGCCGATAAATCCGGCGCCACCAGTGACGACTATCATGGAGTAACCCTTGTGTAATCTTGGCGGAGCAGACACTGTGTCTGCCCCATATATGCACCTAGCATAGCATTTTTGGCGAAAGCTTAATATCCGTCCGGCGCCGAAGAGAACCAATGCTTAATCTGTATTACCCACGGCGTTTGACTCAGGCTTGAGTATATCACTTCGAACATCGCATCGGCGTAAACCGGCGGCGGAGACTGCTTCACAATGCACTGCTCAATGCCGCGGAATCGACGACGGGGCTGGCCGGGCGTAGGCGCGGGGTGAATGATTCGTTCAGGAGCGCGCTGGGGGGAACCAATACAATGTCCGGCGGCAACGCCGGCAACATTCGCTGCAAAACCTTGATGGTGTTTGGATGGGGATGGCCGATGGCGATGGCCGATCCGTTTCGGCGAGCAAGTGCGATGGCTCGGTTGAACTGCTGGCGGATATCGTCTTCGTTGGCGGTGTCGTCCAGAAATACATTTCGTTTGATCACCTTGACGCCGGTGCCTGCCGCCGCCTGGCGTGACTGGCTGTTGCCGATGGTCATGCTATCGAGAAAGTAGAAAGGGTAATGGTTCAGTACCTGCATAACGTTTTGCATGCCGACCAGACTCGACGTCATGGCGCTGCCCATATGGTTGTTTACCCCAACGGCGTAAGGGACTTTACTTACGGCGTCGCGCACGATACGGGCAATTTCATCCCGACTCATATTTGGGAAGAGCGTGTCCCGTTCAAGAGGTTGTTTGCTCAACGGCGCCATCGGCAAATGAATCAGGACTTCCCGACCCTGCCCGTGGGCTTTGCGCGCCATTTCAGCGGCGAAGGGCGCATTGGGCAGCACGGAAATAGAGATTCCGGCGGGCATGGACAATATTTGATTTTCATTTTGCGGACGATAGCCGAAGTCATCGATAACGATGGCCAGCCGGCCGGCAAAGGCAGTCTTCGTCAGGCCCATCAACAGCCAAAACAGCAGGGGAGCAAGTTTTTTATTGAACACGCTATTTTCCTAACCACGGCAAGGGGTTGACCGCCTGACCGCGACGGCGAATTTCAAAATAGAGGGCGGAGGTATCCTGGCCGCCGCTCGTGCCCACCAGCGCGATGGGTTGGCCGGACTTGACTTGATCCCCCACCTTTACCAGCGCACTTTGATTGTAGCCATAAAGGCTCATATCCCCCTGTCCATGTTCAAGTACCACCACCAATCCATAGCCTTGAAGCCAGTCGGCCATCAGTACCCGGCCCGCGGCAATGGCTTTGACGTCAGTGCCTTCGGGAGCGGCGATGACCATGCCCTTCCAACGCAATTCACCCTGCAAAGCTTCGCCGAACCGGTGCAGAGTCCGGCCTCTGACCGGCCACATGGCTTGTCCGGCGGGTTGGCCCAGGCCGCCGGTGCGGGACATCAGCTCGCGTTCGCTGTCCGAAGGCTTATAGGCGGACCCCTGGCGTTTGGCCTGTTCCTGCCGCGCCCGGACCTGCTCCGCCTCCCGCTCTTCACGCTCGGCGCGGGCTTTGGCTTCCCGTTCGGCTCGGGCAATGTCGTTTTGCAGGCGAGTTTCGTTTTGCCGCAATTCGTTCAGGCTTTGCTGATTCTGCGCTAGGGATGTTTCGAGTGCGGAAAGGGTTTTCTTTCTAGCCAGCCGGGCGTTTTCCAACGTTTTCTGCTCGGACTGCTGCTGGTGCAACAGCGTGGCCTGCTGTTGCTGTTTTTTGCTGCTGATCGTTTTTCTGGCTCGCCAATTGCTGTCGAGTCTGTTTGAGGTCCTCAATGGATTTTTCCCGCGCCTGGTTGAGATAGCTGAAATAGGCCAGGATCCTTTCGCTGCGTTGACTCTCTTCGCCGCTTAATATGAGCTGCAGGCCGGAGTTGCGCCCCTGTCGGAACGCCGCGTCCAATTGTTGCGCCAACAGCTTCTGCTGGGCGTCCTGGCGCAATTGCAACTGCTTGATGGACTGGCTCAACCGGTCGATATCCTGGGCGATGGACGCAAGCCGTCCTTGCGTTTCGCGCAGCGCCCCGCTGGAACGAGAAATGGATTCTTCCTGCTTTTTCAACTGATTAAGCATTGAGCCGCGCTGTTGCTGCTGTTGGCGAACGCTTTTTTCTTTCTCTGCGATATCCTGCTGAACGGATTTAAGCTGTTGTTTATCATCATCGGCGTGACCGGCAAAAGGCAATAACATTACGCCAGCGCAAAACAGGCTGGCGTAAACGTGTCGCTTTAACGTGGGAGAATGGCCTCGGCCGCCGTTTCCCCTGCTATTGATTATTTTCAACGATGCCTTTCCCCTCATTGATAAGATTATTTCACGTTGAACAGCGGCTTACCAGTCATCTATACCGTAATTCCCTTTCCCGGTTAACCGCCCTAAGGGCGATGGGGTAAAATTAGGCGATAAAGGCCACGAATTTTAGCGACATGGGGCGCAATGTGGTTAGTTTCTTCTTTCCGGCCACGTATATTGGCTGAATTTGCCGTAATGCGAGGGTATACTCGAAGCCTTTACTGCGTGGCCACAACACACGGGAGCTTTTACACCCCATGCAAGAAATTATGCCGTTCGTTAGCGATCACCCCATGCTTTGTCTGGCCTGGGTCGCTTTATTGATCGCCGTCATCGTAACAACGCTAAAAACACGTTTTTCCAAAGTGAACGAAATCACCCGCGGCGAAGCCATCCGTTTGATCAATAAAGAAGAAGCTGTTGTAGTTGATCTGCGCAACCGGGATGACTACCGTAAAGGGCATATCGCCAACGCGTTGAATCTGACCTCCGCCGAGGTGAAAAACGGCAGCTTAGGCGAGTTGGACAAAGCCAGAACCAAACCGGTTATCGTGGTATGCGCAACCGGCACCACGTCGCGCGAGCCGGCCGAAAACCTGAACAAAGCGGGCTTTGAACGGGTATATATCCTTAAAGAAGGCATATCCGGCTGGAGCGGAGAGAACTTACCCCTCGTCCGGGGTAAGTAAGACAACACCTGAAAGGGGGAACCATGGCCAATATTGAAATCTATACCAAAGCGACTTGTCCATATTGCCATCGCGCCAAGGCTTTACTCACCCGCAAGCATGTCGTATTCCAGGAAATACCCATTGATGGGGATGCCGACAAGCGGGAAGAAATGATTAAACGCAGCGGCCGCAGCACGGTTCCACAAATTTTCATCGACGGACAGCATGTGGGTGGCTGTGATGATTTACACGCACTTGACGCGCGCGGCGGATTGGATCCCCTGCTTAAATAGCCTGGGGACTGAATGCGCGCCTAACTGCATGAAGCAATTTTAACCAAAAGGTTTTTTTAATGTCAGAACAAAACAATACCGAGATGACGTTCCAAATCCAGCGTGTTTATACCAAGGACGTCTCTTTTGAAGCACCGAACGCACCGAAGGTTTTTCAACAGGAATGGCAGCCTGAAATCAAGCTGGATCTCGATACCGCATCCACTCAGTTGGCGGAAGGTGTTTATGAGGTGGTGCTGCGCGTGACGGTAACGGCGTTGCTGGGGGAAGAGACCGCGTTTCTGTGTGAAGTACAACAGGCGGGTATCTTTACCATTTCGGGAATTGAAGGAACGCAGATGGCCCACTGCCTGGGCGCATATTGCCCGAATATACTTTTTTCCCTATGCCCGTGAATGCATAACCAGCCAGGTATCCCGCGGCACGTTCCCGCAGCTTAACCTGGCGCCGGTGAATTTTGACGCCTTGTTTATGAACTATTTGCAACAGCAATCCGATGGTGAAGGAAGTCAAACGACTCAGGAAGCCTGATGATGCCTAAAAGTGCCTCAATGACGGTTATCGGCGCCGGTTCCTACGGTACGGCTCTGGCTATCACCATGGCGCGCAACGGTCATGAGGTATTATTGTGGGGGCATGATCCGAAGCATGTCCATGCGCTGGACGCGGCGCGGTGCAACCAGGTGTTTTTACCCGATGTGCCGTTTCCGCCTTCTCTGCATCTTGAGACAGATCTGTCGCGGGCCATGGCATTCAGCCGTGACGTGTTGATTGTGGTGCCGAGCCATGTCTTCGGCAGCGTGCTTATGCAACTGAAGGCGCATATGCGCCCCGATGCGCGAGTGGTCTGGGCGACCAAAGGGCTTGAGGCGGATACCGGCCGGTTATTGGCGGATGTCGCCCGTGAGGTTTTGGGTGCGGCCATTCCGCTGGCGGTCATATCGGGGCCGACTTTTGCCAAAGAGCTGGCGGCGGGTTTGCCCACGGCCATCGCCCTGGCGTCCACCGACGCGGAATTCTCCGCTGATTTACAAAATCTGCTGCACTGCGGCAAGAGTTTCCGGGTTTACGGCAACGGCGATTTTATCGGCGTACAGTTGGGGGGGGCGGTGAAGAATGTCATCGCCATCGGCGCCGGCATGTCGGACGGCATCGGCTTCGGCGCCAATGCCCGTACCGCGCTAATCACCCGCGGGCTTGCGGAGATGTCGCGTCTTGGCGCCGCTCTGGGGGCGATTCCGGGTACATTTATGGGCATGGCGGGGCTGGGGGATCTGGTGTTGACTTGTACCGACAACCAATCCCGTAACCGTAGATTCGGCATGCTGCTTGGTCAGGGCGTTGATGTGCAGACCGCCCAGGATCGTATCGGCCAGGTGGTGGAAGGTTACCGCAATACCAAAGAAGTGCTGGCGCTGGCCGGGCGCTACGGAGTAGAAATGCCGATCACCGAACAAATTTACCAGGTGCTCTATCGGAACAAAAACGCCCATGAAGCGGCGCTAAGCCTGCTCGGACGCGCTCAAAAAGACGAGAAAGCCGGTGGTTGACGCCCGTCGCCTCCCCGGTCAGAAAGTTCAAACCAGCAAAAGGGTCATGAGTATGTCCATTGAAGAATTGGAATCAGTATGGAGTAACATCAAAGCTGAAGCGCGTTTGCTGGCGGAGTGTGAACCCATGCTGGCCAGTTTTTTTTCATGCCACGCTGCTGAAACACGAAAACTTAGGCAGTGCCCTGAGCTATATGCTGGCAAATAAATTGGCCAATACCATCATGCCGGCCATCGCTATTCGCGAGATAGTGGAAGAGGCCTACAAGAACGACGGGGAGATGATTTATTCAGCGGCCTGCGATATTACCGCCGTGCGGCTGCGCGATCCGGCGGTGGACAAGTACTCCACGCCGCTGCTCTACCTCAAGGGGTTCCACGCGCTGCAGGCCTACCGTATCGGCCACTGGCTATGGGGCCAGGACAGGCAGGCCCTGGCCATCTATCTTCAAAACCAGATCTCGGTTTCTTTCGGGGTCGATATTCATCCGGCCGCCAAAATCGGCTGCGGCATCATGCTCGATCATGCCACCGGCATCGTTATCGGCGAGACGGCCGTCGTTGAAAATGATGTGTCCATACTTCAATCGGTGACTCTCGGGGGCACCGGTAAAACCAGCGGCGATCGGCATCCCAAGATCCGCGAAGGGGTCATGATTGGCGCCAATTCCACTATCCTGGGAAATATCGAGGTGGGTCGGGGCGCTAAAATCGGCGCCGGTTCGGTGGTTTTACAATCGGTGCCGCCGCACACTACCGCGGCCGGCGTTCCCGCCAGGATCGTCGGCAAGCCCGACAGCGACAAACCTTCCATGGATATGGATCAGTTTTTCGGCAGCCATGGTTTTGAATTCGGCGACGGCATTTGAACATCGCCAATTGATGGACATTGCCGCCGGTGAACGTTATCTGCCGGCGCCGGCATATTGTAATTGTCGCCAGGCTTCGTACACCACCACCGAGACGGCGTTCGATAGATTCATGCTGCGGCTGCCCGGCTGCATCGGGATACGTATCTTCTGGCTGGGGAAGATTGTCCAAAATAAACGGCGGCAACCCCCGGGTCTCAGGCCCAAACAGCAGATAGTCACCGGAGCGATATTCCACCGCGCTATGAGCCGGCGTGCCTTTCGTGGTCAACGCGAACAAGCGCTCAGGCAGCTCTTGCGCCAGAAACGCCGCGTAATCATGGTGTCGTTTTATCTCGGCGAATTCATGATAATCCAGGCCGGCGCGGCGTAAGCGCTTATCATCCCAGGTAAATCCCAACGGTTCGATCAGATGTAACGCAAAGCCGGTATTGGCGCATAGCCGGATAATGTTCCCGGTGTTTGGCGGAATTTCCGGTTCATACAATACGATATTTAACATGCTGCCCCCTTGAAGTGGGCGCAGAATAGCAAAAAAAAGGCGCTTTGCGCCGCAACTCCTCGAAGTCCGCGGCGCCGACAGGCTAACGATGCTGCAATGGCGGCCCCAACGCGTGGCTAACGGTGTTGCAGGGGGAGCCACATCACCAGGCGCAACCCTCCCAATGGTCCGTCCTCCGCCTTGACCCAGCCGTGATGCTGTTGCACCGCCTTTTCCACGATGGCCAGCCCCAGACCAGATCCGCCGGATTCACGATCCCGTGCTTCATCAGTGCGATAGAACGGACGGAAAATCTGTTCACGATCTTCTTCACTCACGCCCGGGCCATCGTCATCCACGGTGATTGTAACGCCCTGTGCGTCGGCGCTGAAGGCTACCGCAATACGCTGATGGGAATAACGCAAGGCATTGCGTACTACGTTTTCCAAGGCGCTGTCCAACGCCGCCGGATTTCCCACCAAGATCCAATTGCCCGGCGGCGCGGTAATTTCCAACGTTTTGCCCATCTGCTCGGCTTCGAATTTCGCGTCCTCCAGCACATCGTTCCATAGCTCGCTGGCTTTTATGAACTCCCGCGTCAATTCGCTCTTGTGCTGATTACGCGATAACACCAGCAGGTCATTAATCATGGCGTCCAGCCGCTGGGCTTCCGTTTCAATGCGCGCCAATTCGTTGCCTTCGCCGTGCTTGCGCCGCATCAGCGCCGTGGCTAATTGCAGGCGGGTGAGGGGGTGCGCAACTCATGGGAGATGTCGGACAGCAGTCGTTGCTGCGCGGTGACCATTCTTTCCAGCGCGCTGACCATTTGATTGAAGCTGACGCCGGTGGCCAGGAATTCCTGCGGACCGGCTTCAAGTTCCGGATGCTGGCGTAAATTGCCCCTGGCCACCTCGTCCGCGGCATACTTTAATTTACGCGCCGGCTTCGCCAGGCTCCAGGCCAGCCAAAGCAACAAAGGAATACTGATAAGCATGGTAACAATAAGCAGCAGAAACGGCCGATCAAACATCAAATTGATAAAATCCGATTGTGAATTGCCGGCCGGCCTGATCTGGTAGAGTTGGTAATTATCGTCCCCGTCCCGAACCGCGAAAGGGCCCACCAATTCCATACGGCCATATTTTTTCTTTTGCGGCTGATCCGAGTTATCCGATTGGCCGATGAAATTGCGGATGACCTGCATTTCATTGCGCTGGGCCCCTATCACCCGACCCTCGCTGGTCACCAGGATCAGACGCTGTCCCGGCGGCGCCCATTTATCGATGGCGCGAAACAGCCGGCGCCACCACATCAGGTCGTTGGCCGGGTCGGCGGCCAGTTCAGCCTCCACATGCTGTTGCAGCATAATTCCCTGGCGCTGTTCGCTGTCCAATAGCGGGGTCAACTGGCGGGTATCCAGTTTGGGAACCATCAACACCAGCATCAACACCAGCGCCAGGGTTAGCCAGAAAATGGCGAATATCCTCGCGGTCAAGCTGTTGATCATGCGGCGGCTACCATTAAATAACCCCGGCCTCGCAGGGTTTTGAACCAGGGATGCCCGTCTTTGCGCTCCGGCAGTTTGCGGCGCAGATTGGAGATGTGCATGTCTATAGCCCGATCAAACGGCGTTAAACGCTTGCCCAGCACTTCCTGGCTGAGATGTTCGCGCGAGACCACCTGGCCGAGATGCTGCGCCAGGAGATAAAGCAGCGTAAACTCCGTACCGGTCAGTTCCAGCGGAACGCCATCGAATGTCGCCTCCTGCCGTCCGGGGTTGAGGCGCAGGAAATCCACTTCCAGCGACGGCGTGCCGGTATCGCCGCTTTGCAACTGCTCCGTCCATTGGGAACGGCGCAAGATGGCCCTGATTCGCGCCACCAGCTCGCGATCGTTGAACGGTTTGGGCAGGTAGTCATCGGCGCCCAGTTCCAGGCCAAGCACGCGATCCAGCTCGCTGCCGCGGGCGGTGAGCATAATGACCGGCGTCTGATGCTGCTGACGTAATTCCTTGAGCGTGTCGATTCCGTTTTTTCTCGGCATCATGACGTCAAGCAACAAGAGATCCACCGAGTTGTCCAGCATGTTCAACGCCTGTTCGCCGTCGTAGGCCACCAGGACGTTAAAGCCTTCCATCTCGAGCAATTCTTTCAACAATGCCGTTAATTCACGATCGTCGTCGACCAAAAGGATTTTATTCATTTTCTCACCTCCAAACGCAAAATACGTCATCAATCACTACCAATCCATGACTTTACGTAGCTTTACATCCCCTGACGCTAGTTTGCAGCGGCATCAGTAGAATGGCCTCATCGTTAAGCAACTAAGTGATGGGTTCAGGGGTTAGGGATGCACAAACTTAACGCCATGGTTATCGCCGCCACGCTTTTCTCCGTAAGCGCCGTGGCGGGTGAGAACCTGGCAACGGGAAGTTGGCATCAGGATGACATCGCAAACAGATGCGGCGACAGTCACCACAGCATGTTTGAAGGCGTCAGGCTGACTGAACACCAGCGACAACAAATGCGCGATTTGATGAGCCAGGCTCGCCTTGATATTCCCCGCATCAGCGTGAGTGAAATTGAACAATTGCACGCACTGGTAACAGCAGAAACGTTTGATGAGCCGGCTGTCAAAGCTCAAGTAGAAAAAATGGCCCAGCAAAATGTCATTCGGCAGGTGGAGCTGGCTAAAATTCGGAATCAAATGTACAACCTGCTGACGCCGGAGCAAAGGCAAACCTTGAGCCAGAAGCATCAGCAGCGCCTTGCCGAATTGGCATCGCAAGTGTCGGAAATGAGTCCATCTTCTGCCCAGAAGCCGGTACAGAGTGCGACCCTGAAATAAAACATTTTCATTTTTCCTTGCCATAGACACCATCCCTGTCTTCCCCCACCGAAAGGTGGGGGTTTTTTTTGCCTGACGCATTTTGTTCGAGGCTCTCGAACGTTCGAAACAATGCGTCTTCGCTTACGCTATTAGCCGCGTGCAAAATGGCGGACAGGGGGGGGTGCCAATATGCCCGGCAGGTTGCCGTAATGCTACGATATTCTCGTCCAGCGTCATAAAATGTCTTGCAAAAGTGTGACATAAACCAAAGGTTGCCTGCTTGCAACATCTATTAGCATCTGAGGTGCTGCATATGCCGTTCGTTGGCATTATGGTAATAGCAACGTCATCGCCATTGATTATTCTTCTCCCGCCAGACTATGAAGGATGCCCCAGGCCACGAAGCGAAAAGCAAAGACACCGGCGAATACAATGCATTATCATAGGGGAAAAACGTGGCGATAGTCGGGAAATGCCTGACCTGAATCAATTCAGCAAGGCATATTTGGTATAGTATTTTCACCATAAGCCATAGGTTCGGATCTCCTCCGTACCTCAAAGTTAACCGGCATAGTGTATTCTACAAATAATAGCTAAAGCTCAGAGGTAGTCATGATTAAGAAAATCGGTGTACTGACAAGCGGTGGTGATTCACCTGGCATGAATGCAGCGATCCGGGGCGTGGTGCGCGCCGGGCTTTCCGAAGGTTTGGAAGTTTATGGCGTCTATGACGGCTACCTCGGGCTGTTCCAGGATAGAATGAGCAAGCTGGACCGCTATAGCGTATCGGATATGATTAACCGTGGCGGCACTTTTCTGGGCTCGGCTCGCTTCCCGGAATTCCGGGAAGAGGGTACGCGCGCCATCGCTATCGAAAACATGAAAAAGCGTGATATCGACGCGCTGGTGGTGATTGGCGGCGACGGCTCCTATATGGGCGCCAAGCGCCTTACCGAAATGGGCTTTCCCTGTATCGGTTTGCCGGGCACCATCGATAACGATGTCGCCGGCACCGATTACACCATCGGTTACTTCACTGCGCTGGAAACGGTCGTTGAGGCAATAGACCGCCTGCGCGACACTTCTTCGTCCCACCAGCGCATCTCCATCGTTGAAGTGATGGGGCGTTATTGCGGCGACCTTACCATGTGCGCGGCCATTGCCGGTGGCTGTGAATTCATCGTTTTGCCGGAGGTGGAGTTCAAACCGGAGGATCTGGTTTATGAAATCAAGGCCGGTATCGCCAAAGGCAAAAAACACGCTATCGTCGCCATCACGGAACATATCTGCAATATCAGCGAACTGGCGCAATATATAGAAAAAGAAACCGGCCGCGAAACTCGCGCCACGGTATTGGGCCATATACAGCGCGGCGGCAGTCCGGTGGCTTATGACCGGATTCTCGCCTCGCGCATGGGCGCTTTTTCCATCGAGCTGCTGCTACAGGGTTACGGCGGGCGTTGCGTCGGGGTGCAAAACGATAAACTGGTCCATCATGACATCATCGATGCCATTGAAAACATGAAGCGCCCCTTCAAAAGCGATCTGTTGGAGTGCGCCAAGAAGCTTTATTAACGGCCCTTTATTTATCACATCCCAAGCCCCCGCGATCGGGGGCTTTTTTCATCTCGCCGCTCATATCTCGTTTGCTTATATAAATTGCGTTTTTATTCTTTAAAATGTTGCGCGAATTCTGACACTCTCTGATGAAACGGTTTTCCATTGATAAAAAGACGCTTCGGGAGAGCATGATGTCAAAGTGGCGAGCAGGACTATTGTTGATTTTATTGTCGGGCAGCGCGCTGGCAAAAGATATCCAATTATTAAACGTGTCTTATGATCCGACGCGGGAACTTTATCAGGACTATAACGCGGCATTCAGCAAATATTGGCAGGCGAAAACCGGTGATAAGGTGACCATTCGCCAATCCCACGGCGGGTCCGGGAAACAGGCGACTTCGGTCATCAATGGTATAGATGCGGATGTGGTGACGCTGGCGCTGGAGTCCGATGTGGATGCCATCGCGGCGCGAGGACGTATTGATAAAAAACTGGATCACCCGGCTGCCCGATAACTCGGCGCCCTATACCTCCACCATTGTTTTTCTGGTGCGTAAAGGCAACCCGAAACAAATTCATGACTGGCCTGATTTAGTTAAACCGGGCGTTTCAATTATTACGCCGAACCCGAAAACGTCCGGCGGCGCGCGCTGGAACTACCTGGCCGCCTGGGGCTATGCGCTGCATCACAATAATAACGATCAGGCGAAGGCGCAGGACTTCGTCAAGGCGGTATACAAAAATGTCTCCGTGCTGGATTCCGGCGCGCGTGACGCGACCAATACCTTTGTGGAACGCGGTATCGGGGACGTGCTGATCGCATGGGAAAACGAAGCGTTGCTGGCGGTGAACAAGGTGGGTAAAGGCCAATTTGATATCGTGATTCCCAGCGAGTCTATTGTGGCGGAGCCTACGGTGTCGGTAGTGGACAAAGTGGTGGACAAACGAGGAACCCGCGATGTGGCCACCGCTTATCTGACCTATCTCTACTCTCCTGAAGGCCAACGCATTGCGGCGCAAAACTATTATCGCCCGCGCGATCCCACGGTGGCGAAAGAATTCGCCCAAAAATTCCCTCAGCTTAAGCTCTACACGTTAAAGGATGTGTTCGGCAGTTGGCAGCAGGTGCAAAAAGTGCATTTCTCCGACGGCGGCAGCTTCGATCAAATTTCCGCGCGTTAGCCCCTACCAAACACACGCCGATGGATAAACCCATCGGCGTCCTTTCATCTAAAAATGCCTCTCGTCTGCCCCATTACGCCCTTGTTTGGGTTAGCCCATAATTGCGTTTGGCTCTGCATTAAAGGCGATAGCTTGCCGTCAAAATCATGCCCATCATGAGCGAAACGTTTCGATAGCGATCACATTTTCCATGCATTCCTCTTGTCTAGTGAAAGCGATGTGACTAATTTCTTATTCAGCGAAACGTTTCGCTGGTGGAGACAGTTCTTATGAAAAAAGGTGCATTGCTGAACGCTGAGGTTTCGGCGCTCGTTTCCCGCTTGGGCCATACGGACCAGATAACCATTGCCGACGCCGGTTTGCCGATACCCGCCTCAAGCCAGCGGATTGATTTGGCGTTGACGCAAGGGGTACCGGCTTTTCTACAGGTGTTTGACGCGGTCGCCAGCGAATTGCAGGTGGAAAAAGCCATCATGGCCAAGGAATTGGCGGAAGTTAATCCTCAATTGCATGCGGCATTGCTGGCTAAGCTGACACAGCTCGAGCAGCAACAGGGAAATACCATCGCCATTGAGTATATCAGCCACCAGATATTCAAAACCCAGACCGCCTTCAGCCGCGCGGTCATCCGCAGCGGCGAGTGTTCGCCTTATGCCAATGTCATCCTGTGTTCCGGCGTCACCTTCTGAGGCATCCATGCAACCATTATTGCAATTGACAGGGATAGACAAATCCTTTCCGGGGGTTAAGGCGCTCTCGGGAGCGGCGCTGACGGTTTATCCCGGCCGCGTGATGGCGCTGGTGGGCGAGAACGGCGCCGGAAAGTCCACCATGATGAAAGTATTGACCGGGATTTACAGCAAGGATGCGGGCACCCTGTCCTACCAAGGGGAGGAGATGACGTTCAGCGGGCCTAAGGCGTCGCAGGAAGCCGGAATCGGTATCATTCACCAGGAGCTGAACCTTATTGCGCAGTTGACCATAGCGGAAAATATTTTTCTCGGCCGCGAATTTCTCAATCGATTCGGCGGAATCGACTGGAAACGAATGTACAGCGAAGCGGATCAACTGCTGAGTCGTCTTAATCTCCATTACAGCAGCCATCGACTGGTGGGGGAGCTATCCATCGGCGATCAGCAGATGGTGGAAATCGCCAAGGTCATCAGCTTCAAGTCTCGGGTCATTATCATGGATGAGCCCACCGATGCCCTCACCGATACCGAGACGGCATCGCTGTTCAGCGTCATCAACGAACTGAAGCAGCAGGGCTGCGGCATTGTTTACATCTCTCATCGGTTGAAAGAGATTTTTGAAATTTGCGATGACGTCACGGTGCTGCGGGACGGGCAGTTCATCGCTGAACGTCGGGTCGCCGACTTGCAGGAGGACGCCCTGATCGAAATGATGGTCGGCCGCCGCCTGGAAGAGCAGTATCCGCGCATTGCGGTCAGCCCGGGCGAGGAACGTCTGTCGGTCAGCCACCTCAGCGGTCCCGGCGTGCAGGATATCAGTTTTACCCTGCGCCGCAGTGAAATCCTCGGCGTCGCGGGCCTGATGGGCGCGGGGCGCACCGAACTCATGAAAACCTTATATGGCGCGGCGAAACGCACCGGCGGCACGGTGGTGCTGGACGGGCGGCCCATGGTGAACCATAGCCCCCAGGACGGTCTGGCCAACGGTATCGTCTATATTTCCGAGGATCGTAAGCGGGATGGTCTGGTATTGGGAATGTCGGTTAAAGAGAACATGACCCTCACCGCCTTGCGTTACTTCAGCCGCCGGGACGGCGGCTTGAAACATGCCGAAGAGCAACAGGCGGTAGGGGATTTTATCCGCTTGTTCAATATCAAGACCCCCACCATGGAGCAACCGATCGGCCTGTTGTCCGGCGGCAATCAGCAAAAGGTCGCTATCGCCCGCGGTTTGATGACCCGGCCCAAGGTATTGATTTTGGATGAGCCGACCCGCGGCGTCGATGTGGGCGCTAAAAAAGAAATCTATCAGCTTATCAATCAGTTTAAAGAAGAAGGACTCAGTATCATTTTGGTCTCCTCGGAAATGCCCGAAGTGCTGGGAATGAGCGATCGTGTCATGGTGATGCATGAAGGGCGTTTGAGCGGGATATTTCCCTTGGCCCAGGCCACCCAGGAAGTTCTGATGGCCGCGGCCGTCGGTAAGCAATATCGTACCCAGCAGGAGAATCAATGATGAGTACCCGGACTATCCCCATAAAACGCGGTTTCAGCAAAACATGGTTGTTGGAACAGAAATCTTTGATCGCGCTGCTGGTGCTTATCGCCGTGGTGTCTTCAATGAGTTCGAACTTTTTTACCTTGAATAATCTGTTCAATATCCTGCAGCAAACTTCCGTAAACGCCATTATGGCGGTGGGCATGACGCTGGTTATTTTGACCGCCGGCATTGATTTATCCGTTGGCTCGCTGCTGGCCCTCACCGGCGCGGTGGCGGCATCGGTAGTAGGGCTCGAGGCCAATGTTTTTGTGGCGGTGGGCGCCTCGCTGTTGCTGGGGACGGCCATCGGCGCCGTTACAGGGGTTATCGTGGCGAAAGGCAAAGTACAGGCTTTTATCGCCACCCTGGTGATGATGCTGCTGCTGCGCGGTGTCACCATGGTGTACACCAACGGCAGCCCGGTGAATACCGGCTTTAGCGAAGTGGCCGATGCGTTCGGCTACTTCGGTATCGGACGTCCGCTGGGGGTGCCCGCGCCGGTATGGATTATGGCGGTGGTGTTTCTCGCCGCCTGGTACATGCTGCACCATACCCGCTTGGGCCGTTATATCTATGCGTTGGGCGGCAACGAGGCCGCGACGCGCTTGTCCGGCATCAGCGTGGATAGGGTCAAGGTCATCGTGTATGCGCTGTGCGGGCTGACGGCGGCGCTGGCGGGCGTGATAGAAGTGGCCCGCCTCTCGTCGGCGCAGCCCACCGCCGGGACCGGCTATGAACTGGATGCCATTGCCGCCGTGGTGTTGGGCGGTACCAGTTTGTCCGGCGGCAAGGGCCGGATCATGGGCACGTTGATTGGTGCCCTTATCCTGGGATTTTTGAATAACGGTCTGAATTTATTGAGTGTTTCTTCCTACTATCAAATGATTGTAAAGGCCGTCGTCATTTTGTTGGCGGTATTGGTAGATAACAAAAGCGGTAAATAACCTCCCCTGCAGGAATCATTAAGATGAAAATGAAAAAATTGGCTGTTTTGATGTCCGCCGTTGCGTTAAGCGCCACTCTCAGCGCCAACGCTTTGGCGAAAGATACGATTGCGCTGGTGGTTTCCACCCTTAACAATCCGTTTTTCGTGTCGATGAAGGACGGGGCGCAGCAGGAAGCGAATAAACTGGGTTACCAATTGGTGGTGCTCGATTCGCAAAATAATCCGGCAAAAGAGTTGGCGAACGTTCAGGACCTTACGGTTCGCGGCGTTAAGCTGGTTATGATCAATCCGACGGACTCCGATGCGGTGGGCAATGCCGTGATCCTGGCCAATCAAGCCAAGATTCCGGTGATCACCCTCGATCGTAAAGCGAACAAAGGCCAGATAGTCAGCCATATTGCCTCGGATAACCGGGTCGGCGGCAAAATGGCGGGCGATTTTATCGGGCAAAAACTGGGTAATAACGCCAAGGTTATCGAGCTTGAAGGCATTGCCGGCACCTCCGTGGCCCGTGAACGGGGCGAAGGCTTCAAACAGTCCGCCGATAGCTATAAGTTCACCATGCTGGCCAGCCAGCCCGCTGATTTCGACCGCACCAAGGGTCTCAACGTCATGCAAAACCTGCTGACCGCCCATCCAAACGTGCAGGCGGTCTTCGCGCAAAACGACGAAATGGCGCTCGGGGCGATGCGCGCTCTGCAAACCGTCAATAAAACCGATGTGCTGGTGGTGGGTTTCGACGGCACGGCGGACGGCCTGAAAGCGGTACAGAGCGGCAAAATGGCCGCCACCGTGGCGCAACAGCCCGACCAGATTGGTATCATCGGCGTTGAAACCGCGGACAAGGTATTGAAAGGCGGCAAAGTGGATGCGGTCATCCCGGTTGCTTTGAAGCTGGTGACGAAATAACGCCTTTTTAATAACTACAGCAATAAATTGCGTTGTCGCCCGGCAGGGGCGATAACGCATTCAAAGGACAAATGCGATGGCGACACATAAGCTGGTGGTGCTGGGCAGTATCAATGCCGACCATATCCTCAACCTTGAGCAGTTTCCCCGTCCCGGCGAAACGGTCATTGGTAAGAATTATAAGGTTGCATTCGGCGGCAAGGGCGCCAACCAGGCAGTGGCTGCCGGACGTAGCGGGGCGGATATCGATTTTGTCGCCTGCGTGGGCGAGGATGATATCGGGCAACGTGTCCGCAGGCAATTGGCCTCGGATAATATCAACGTACAATCCGTTGAAGCCAGCCCGGATTTCGCTACCGGCGTCGCACTGATTTTTGTTAACCGGGAGGGCGAGAACGTCATCGCCATCGACCCGGGCGCCAACGCCGCGCTTACGCCGGATTATCTGAAGCGTCATGAAAAAGATTATCGACGCCTCCGTACTGTTAATGCAGCTTGAATCACCGTTGGAGTCGGTTATCGCCGCCGCAGAATTGGCAAAGCTGCATCAAACACAGGTTATTCTCAACCCGGCCCCGGCTCGGCGACTGCCGGATTCGCTGTTGGGGTTGGTGGATATCATTACCCCCAATGAAACCGAGGCCGAGCGCCTGACGGGGGTGGCCGTCGTTGATGACGCCGCCGCCGCCCGCGCCGCGAATGTTCTCCATGGCAAAGGTATCGCCACGGTGATGATTACCCTTGGCAGCCGGGGCGTATGGCTCAGCCGACAAGGCCATGGCAAACTGGTGCCGGGTTTCAAGGTCGACGCGGTGGATACCATCGCGGCCGGGGATACATTCAACGGGGCGTTGGTCACGGCGCTGCTGGAAGGAGAGGACATGGATAACGCGGTGCGATTCGCCCATGCCGCCGCCGCTATTGCGGTAACCCGTCCCGGCGCGCAGCCCTCTATTCCTTGGCGTCATGAGATCGACGCTTTTTTGCAAAGGTTGAACTAGCTTGTCCACCATGAAAGATGTCGCCCGCCTGGCGGGTGTTTCAACCTCTACCGTATCCCACGTGATCAATGACAATCGCTTTGTCAGCGATGCGGTGCGGGAGAAGGTTCTGGCGGCGGTGGAGCAGCTCAATTATGCGCCTTCGGCCCCTGGCGCGCAGCCTGAAGATAAACCAGACGCGCACCATCGGCATGCTGATAACCTCCAGCAATAACCCGTTTTATGCGGAAGTGGTGCACGGGGTGGAGCGCAGCTGTTATGAGCGCGGTTACAGCCTGATCTTGTGCAATACTGAGGAGGACGCGGATCGCATGAGCCGCAGCATGGAAACGCTGTTGCAAAAACGGGTGGACGGTTTGCTTATTATGTGTACAGAAAATAATCGCCCCTCTCGGCTGGCGCTGCGTCGTTATCCGTCGCTGCCCATTGTGATGATGGATTGGACGCCCTTTGAGGACGCGCTGGATATCATCCAGGATAATTCCCTGTTGGGGCGATCTCGCCACCCGTTACCTCATTTCTCGCGGCTACGAGAAGATTGCCTGCATTGCCGGCCCCCAGGATAAAACAACCGCCCGTCACCGGCTGGAAGGCTACCGTCTCGCCATGGGCCGCGCCGGTCTGGTTATCCCGAACGGATATGAGGTATTCAGCGATTTCGAATTCGGCGGCGGCGTGGCGGCGATGAAACAGCTGTTAACGCTGCCTGAACCGCCTCACGCGGTTTTTACCGGCAATGACGCGGTAGCGGTGGGGGTCTATCAGGCGCTGTTCCAGGCCGGATTGTCGGTGCCGGAAGATATGGCGGTAGTAGGGTATGATGATATCGAATTGGCCAAATACCTCACCCCGCCGCTGACCACCATCAATCAGCCGAAAGATTCGCTCGGCGAATTGGCTATCGATACCTTGCTTTACCGGCTGCAACATCCGGACACCGAACCGCAAGTTCTGGTGCTAACCCCGGAGCTGGTGGAGCGCGCATCGGTAGGGCATCGTGCGAAGAGGTCATAAAACAACGGGAACATGACGTTCCCGTGAGCTTGTTGACAAAGTGCCCGGTCAGAACAGGCTGCCAGATCGTAAACCCGCCGTGAATATGTCCCTGTAGGCTCGATCCGCGCCATCCGTGGCGCGGACGGTTTACTCTTCTGGCAGCCTGTCCCGCCTCATTGACACCGAGTACGTTTGTCAGCGGTCTGACGGGAACATGATGTTCCCGTTTTTGTCCTGGCGGCTATCAGGCTTCTTTGGCTTGCGCCGCGGCTTTAACGATAACGGCAAACGCATCGGCTTTCAAAGACGCGCCGCCCACCAGGGCGCCGTCGATATCCGGCTGGGTGAACAGTTCAGCCGCGTTGCCGGCATTGACCGAGCCGCCGTATTGGATAATGACCTGCTCGGCTACCGCGGCATCCTGTTTGGCGATATGATCGCGGATGAATTTATGCACCGCTTGTGCCTGTGCCGGCGTAGCGGATTTGCCGGTGCCGATAGCCCAAATGGGTTCATAGGCGATAACGGCGCTTTCGAACGCGCTTGCGCCCAGGGTGTTAAGTACGGCATCCAGTTGACGGGCGCATACGGCTTGGGTTTGTCCCGCTTCGTTTTCGGCTTCGCTTTCACCGATACAGAGCACTGGAACTAAACCGGCATCCTTCAGCACCGCGAATTTCTTCGCAATCAGCTCATCGCTTTCTTTATGGTAGGTGCGGCGTTCGGAATGGCCGATGATGATGTATTTGGCGCCGATATCTTTCAGCATGGCGGCGGAAATTTCACCGGTAAAGGCGCCCGACAGATTAACGTCGACGTTCTGGGCGCCTAGCGCCAGGCGGCTGCCGGCAAGCAGGTGCTTGGCTTGATCCAAATACATGGCCGGCGGCGCAATAGCCACATCACAGCCGACAACGCCGCTCAGTTCACCGCGTAGGGCAGTTATGAGATCGTTTACCAGATGCTTGCTACCATTCAGTTTCCAGTTACCCATCACTAACGGATGTCGCATTTTAAATATCTCCAATCAGGAACGCGAAGCGAAAATTGATTGCCGTTACGGCAGTCTTACCTGCCTCACAGTATAGAGATTTAATACTGCGGTGGCTTTGTTTTTTGTCATCAAACGTCGGGAGACTAAGGCCCGGCCAAGGCGAGTTTGACGGGCTCGATGGCAAAGGTCAGCCCCTTATCGCCATCATCCGCCACCACATAACGCAACGGTCCCCAGGACTGTTGGAAAAAATGGGAGCCTCGGCCTTTTGCCAGCAAATCAGAGACACGGGTCGTGCTTTGGGCAACGGTTAAACCGGGTTCGAATTCACGCACCAGCGCGGCCATATAGCTGATGGCGATAGTGCGGGCGGATTTTTCTCCCGGACCCACTACCGGCAAATAGGTGAGTTGCAATGTCTTGATTTTGCCGCTGCCTTTTTCAAGGGCGGTGGACGCGTAAAGCGTACTGTTGATTTTGCTGGCCGCGCGGGTCAGGTTGACCGGATCGTTTCGGTTATCAATGGATCGAAACTCGCCGATAGGAAACGTGGGATTATTCTGGTTATAGCTTTCGCGGAATTTCACAATAGTCAGATCAAACGTCGGCGCGCCGGACAGGAGATAGGGCGCCACCGGACCTGACGCGGCGGGCGTGTCGCCGGCGGCTTGAACCTGTGTCCAGACCATGGCCATCAGCACACTTGCGGCGGCGAAGCGGAGGAACCTGTTCCTATCCATTCAAAACCCCATTCATCATCCCATATGATGCCTGTCAGACTCAGGCTTACCCCTTACCAGTAGTGTTCGCTGGTAATGTGGCCCGGCTTGCGGCGCAAATGTTTGCGCATGCCGTGGGCATCTTTCAGCAGCTGCTGGGTATCCCGTACCATTTGCGGATTGCCGCAGAGCATGACATGGCCGTTTTCAGCGCTAAGCTTCACACCCACCGCCCGCTCCAGCGAACCGTCGGCAATCAACGCCGGCACACGGCCGGTAAGGGAGCCGGGTACCGTTTCACGACTGACCACCGTTTGGATATGCAATTTGCCGCTATAGCGCCGCTGCAGTTCAAGCATTAACGGCAGATAGCTGAGGTCGCGGGCATAGCGCGCCGCATGCACCAAGACGATATCCTTGAAACGTTCCAGCCCTTCTCCATATTGCAAAATGGACAGGAACGGGCCAAGCGCCGTACCGGTGGCCAGCATCCATAGGGTTTCGCAAGGGGGATTTCGTCAAGGACGAAGAAGCCGGCGGCCTCTTTGGTCACCATCACATGGTCGCCCGGTCGCATGTCATGCAGCGGCGGGCTCAGTTTACCTTCGGGGACGGTGACCAGATAAAACTCAAGATGAGGGTTATTGGGCGCATTCACGTACGAGTACGCACGCTGGACCCGCTCGCCGTTGAACTCTAGACCGAGTTTGGCGAATTGCCCGGCGGTAAAGGAATCCACCGGCGCACTGACATACAGACTGAATAGACTCTCCGTCCAGTGATCCACACCGATGATTTCTCCGCTAACCCATTCAGCCATCGCGCATATTCCCCTTGGTCTTTTCAATCATTAAACTGGCGGCACACAATAACCCATGTTGTCACGGCGATTGTTGATAATGGTAATGACGCCATTATCAGTTAATTTTGAGCTCGCATCCAGTCCGACCCTCCCTTATTGTTAAGAAAAAGTTGCGTCTGGACGGAGCCGTTAACGCGTTTAAAGGATAAAGGGGTGCAGGGCCGGATCTTTCCGATCAAGGTAATGCGTGGACGTAATGCGCCGAATCGTCCGGCTATTTCCTCGTATCAACAGGGTTTCCGTGGTGGCGAGCAGCCCCTTGCGGGTAATGCCGTGCAATAAATCCCCTTGGGTGATACCGGTGGCGGAAAAGACCACGTTATCATTGCGCGCCATATCATTAAGTCGAAGTACGGCGTTGGCGGCTATCCCCATGGCGGCGCAACGAGCCAGCTCGTCCGCGCCGATGCGCCGGTTCATTTCGCTGTCGCCTTTTACCTGATGGCGAGGCAGCAGCCGGCCCTGCATATCGCCATCCATGGCGCGAATCGCCGCAGCGGAAATCACGCCTTCCGGCGCGCCGCCGATGCCATACATCACATCCACCTCGCTCTCCGGCATGCAGGTCAATAGAGACGCCGCCACATCGCCGTCGGGAATGGCAAATACCCGCACGCCCAGTTGCTGTAAGTCGGCGATAATGGATTCGTGACGAGGTTTGGCCAGAATGATAACCGTCAGCTGTGATAACGGCTTATCCAGTTTGCGGGCGATATTTCGCAGATTATCGCCCAAGGGCAGCGCAAGATCGATAATGCCTTTGGCCGCCGGTCCTACCGCCAGTTTTTCCATGTACATATCGGGAGCATGCAAAAAGCTGTCTTTTTCCCCCACCGCCATTACCGTCAGGGCGTTAGGTTGGCCCATGGCCGTCATGCGGGTTCCTTCGATGGGGTCGACCGCGATATCCACCGCATCGCCACGGCCGGTGCCCACCGCTTCCCCGATATACAGCATTGGCGCTTCGTCGATTTCACCTTCGCCGATTGTAATGCGGCCGTCGATGCCGACCTGATTGAGCACAATGCGCATTGCTTGCACCGCGGCATTATCAGCGGCATTTTTATCGCCGCGACCCAGCCAGCGGTAAGCGGCAAGCGCCGCGGCTTCCGTTACCCTGGAGAATTCAATGGCTAATTCACGTTTCATGGCTAAACCTTGTGTTGCAACTTTAATTGAATTTTCCACAAAGTTTATCATAAACGACAGCATTGCCGGGCGGTTGAATGACGGCAGGAAAAGATAAGACCCATCCGACGGATGGGCCTTGCGTTTGCGTGGTTATTCCTCGTGATCTTCCCAGGAGCGGGCGCGGGCCACGGCCTTCTGCCAGCCGCGGTAACGGACGTCGCGCTCCACGGTTTCGATGCCGGGGTGGAATTCCCGTTCAATCACCGCCTTGCTCCGCACTTCTTCCAGATCATTCCAGAAGCCCACCGCCAGCCCGGCCAGATAGGCCGCCCCCAGCGCGGTGACTTCCCGCACTTCCGGCCGTTCCACCCGGGTGCCCAGGATATCCGACTGGAATTGCATCAGGAAGTTGTTGGCCACCGCGCCGCCGTCCACCCGCAGCGACTTCAGCCGCGCGCCGGAATCCCCTTGCATCGCATCCAGCAAATCCCGGGTCTGGTAGGCGATGGATTCAAGGGTGGCGCGGATGATGTGGTTGGCGTTGACGCCGCGGGTCAGGCCGAAGATGGCCCCGCGGGCATAGGGGTCCCAATAGGGGGCGCCCAGGCCGGTAAAGGCCGGCACCACGTAGACGCCGTTGGTATCTTGTACCTTGCCGGCGAAATAGTCGGTGTCGGCGGCGTCGCTGATAAGCTTCATTTCATCCCGCAACCACTGGATGGCCGCGCCGGCGACGAACACCGCCCCTTCCAGCGCGTAATTCACCTCGCCGCGGGGGCCGCAGGCGATGGTGGTCAGCAGACCGTGTTTCGACCGCACCGCCTCGGTGCCGGTATTCATCAGCAGGAAGCAGCCGGTGCCGTAGGTGTTCTTGGCCATGCCCTTTTCGACGCAGAGCTGACCGTACAGGGCGGCCTGCTGGTCGCCGGCGATGCCGGCGATGGGAATGCGGGTCCCGCCTTTGCCGCCGATATTGGTCTGGCCGTAGACTTCCGAGGAGGGGCGCACCGACGGCAGCATGGAGCGCGGGATATCCAGCGCATCCAGCATTTTCTGGTCCCATTCCAGGGTATGGATGTTGAACAGCATGGTGCGGGAGGCGTTGGTATAATCGGTCACGTGCACCCGGCCCTGGGTCATCCGCCAAATCAGCCAGGTATCGACGGTGCCGAACAGCAGCTCGCCGCGTTTGGCCCGGTCCCGCGCGCCTTCCACGTTGTCCAGGATCCATTTGACCTTGGTGCCGGAGAAATAGGGGTCGATAACCAGCCCGGTGTTTTCCCGCACGTACTCTTCCAGCCCGTCGCTTTTCAGCTTTTCGCAGATGTCCGCGGTACGGCGGCATTGCCAGACAATGGCGTTATAAACGGGTTTGCCGCTCTCTTTATCCCAAACCACCGCGGTTTCGCGCTGGTTGGTGATGCCGATGCCGGCAATCTGATCGGAGCGGATATCGGCCTTGGCCAGGACTTCCACCAGGGTGGAGCTTTGCGAGGCCCAGATTTCCATTGGGTCATGTTCCACCCAGCCGGGCTTGGGGTAGATCTGGGTAAATTCACGCTGTGAAACGCTGACGATATTGGCCTCATGGTCGAGGATAATCGCCCGGGAACTGGTGGTTCCTTGGTCGAGGGCAACAATGTATTTTTTATCAGATGGCATAATGTTTTCCTGCAAAAGTTATCGTTTTGAAGATCTAAGGATGACCATTTTGTTCGTGATTAATGAGAGCGGCCATTACGCTTTGTGCCCGCTACCGGTAGGGTGCGTCTCTTCCAGGCCGTCTTCGATTACCGCCGAGGGCAGGTGGGGTCCGATAAGCGCACGGTAGCCGAAGGCCCCCAGGCATCCGCCCACCACCGGCGCGATGAGCGGCACCAGGAAGTAGGGAATCTCCCGCCCGCCGGTGAAAGCCACATTGCCCCAGCCGGCCAGAAAGGCGAAGACCTTGGGACCGAAGTCGCGGGCCGGGTTAAGGGCGAAGCCGGTCAGCGGTCCCATGGAGGCGCCGATGACCGCGATGAGCAGGCCGATAAGCAGCGGCGCCAGCGGACCGCGGGGGATGCCGTTGCCGTCATCGGTCAGCGCCAGGATCAGGCACAGCAGAATGGCGGCGATAACGGTTTCGACGAAGAATGCCTGAATCACGCCGATATGCGCGTTGGGATAGGTGGAAAAAATACCGGCGAGCTGCAGGCTTTGCACGCTGCCGCGCACCATATGGTTTGCCTGCTCGAAGTCAAAAAACAGGCTGTAGTAAAGAAAATAGACCACCGCCGCGCCGACAAAGGCGCCGAGCATTTGCGAGATGATATAGGGCAGCAATTTGCGCCCTTCGAAATTGCCGAAGAAGCACAGGGCGATGGACACCGCCGGGTTCAGGTGGGCGCCGGACACCGCCGCGGTGAGATAGACCGCCATGGCGACGCCGAGACCCCATATAATGCTGATTTCCCATTGTCCGAAGCTGGCACCCGCCAGTTTCAGCGCGGCGACGCAGCCGACTCCGAAGAATATCAACAGCGCTGTTCCAAGGAATTCCGCGATACATTGGCCTGTTAGAGTGGGCGTTTTTAATTGGCTCATAGACTTTTCCTGCGGGCGTTAGGGTGAGGTCATGGCAGAGGCGGCCTCTGCTTACCGAATTGGTTTAGCCTAAAAGCATATGTAGGCATCTTGTAAATTTATCGTTAACGAACGGAAACGAGAAATATCGAAATTGAAATGTGTGCAGTTCGTCATAAAAATGAGCGATTACGCTTAAAACATGATAAAAACGCAGCCATTCATGACGCTTTCTTCAGGCTTAAGTTCAATAAATAATGTTAAATATACCGGGAAAATTTAGTAAAAAGAGGTAAATCTTTCAGCGATGTAGAGGTTGTATAGCGTACAATGTCGAACGCAATCGACCTTTCGGACGATAGCGGCTAGACAGCGGGGACAGGCCTACTTAAAATCCTTTCTTCGGACTTTACCACCAACATCATTTGAACACGCGCCGGCCTCGGTGCGCTTGTTTTCAACGTTACGCATCCTCGTAACGCACTTTACGATGACACCTTGTAGGCTTAAGGGGGCTGAAATGGCTTTTGAAGTATTTGAGAAGTTAGAAGCGAAGGTACAGCAAGCAATTGATACCATCACGCTTTTACAAATGGAAATTGAAGAACTTAAAGAGAAAAACAACAGCCTGACGCAGGAAATCCAACAAGCCGCCAGCAATCGTGATTCTTTACTCAATGAAAACGAACAGTTGAAGCAGGAGCAGGGCGTGTGGCAAGAGCGTTTGCGCGCATTGCTCAGCAAAATGGAAGAGGTATAATCACAGCGACGCAAAGGGCGACGCTGAACCGCCCTTTGGCTATAATCAGCGGCTATTCCAGATCCAGGGCATCTTCGGACAGAATGATACCGGTGTTGTCGGCGTACAAATGATCGCCGGAAAAGAAGGTCACGCCGCCGAAATTGACGCGGATGTCGCTTTCGCCGATACCTTCGCTCGCAGCACCCGCCGGCGTAGCGGCCATGGCTTGTATGCCCAGATCCAGTTCTTCCAGATCGTCGACCTGCCGCACCGCGCCATAGACCACAATACCTTCCCACTGGTTTTGCATTGCCAGGTTGCCCAGCTCGGCATTGATCAATGCTCGCCGTACCGAACCGCCGCCATCCACTACCAACACGCGGCCAAGTCCATTCTCCTCGAGCACATCGTATAGCAAACCATTATCCTCGAAGCATTTTACGGTAACGATCTGCCCGCCAAATGATGTTCTACCGCCAAAATTGCTGAAAAGGGGTTCAACAACATTCACGTCTTCATGATAAATGTCGCACAGTTCTGAGGTATCGTATTTCATAGGATTGACGTCGGTTTGCCGCTGGAGCAAGAAGTATATCGCGTTCTTACCTCAGTTGCCAAAATCATCAATTGTTAAATTGATGCGCATCAGAAAATAAACGGCGAAAATTTAGCTAAACAGTAAGCCGACAGCGAATAATATGTTGATTAGTAAGGCATATTTTACGGTTTTACCCAGCATCGGACGAATGCCGGATGGGTTGGTTTCGTGTAATACATAGCGGGCTTGCATATATAATGCGGGCACGGTCAATACAAACAGCCAACCCACCAGGCTATGCAGTTCCAGCAGGGTAAAAATTCCCAGGCAAACCACCGCGCCGGCAAGCAGCAGCACGTGATAATAACGCGCCTTCACCGGGCCAAGTCTTACCGCGAGAGTATTCTTGCCATTGAGGCGATCGCTTTCAATATCACGCAAGTTATTGATATTTAAGACCGCCGCGGCTAAAAGTCCACAGGCGGTGGCGGGCAGCATCACCACGCTATGGAAAGCGCCGGTTTGCAGATAATAACTGCCGCCGACGCTGAGCCAACCGAAAAAGATGAGTACCGACAGGTCGCCCAGACCCATATAGCCGTAGGGACGAGTCCCCATGGTATAAGTGATGGCGGCGATGATTGACAGAACCCCCAGTAGTAGAAAACCAAAAATATCGGCGGGTTTCTCGCAGGCTATCCAAATCAGCACTGCCCCTGATAGCAGCGTCAGTAATATGGCCCCTACCAGGGCGACCCGCATTTGTTCTCGGGTGATAATGCCCAACTGCATTCCTCGCAGCGGTCCGATACGGCCTTTTTCGTCACTGCCCTTGACTGAATCGCCGTAATCATTGGCAAGATTGGATAAAATCTGCAGTAAGGCGGCGGTTATCAAGGCCATCAGAGCGACGACCGGTTTGAAATGTCCTTGCCAGCCGGCCATGGCCGAGCCGGTAACGATGGAGGCCAGCGCTAACGGCAATGTGCGCAGACGCAGGCTTACCATCCAGGCTTTAGTAGGGCTTAACGTAACGGATTGGCTCATAAGTAACGGATCTTTTATTCAATACCCGGTTTTGGCAAAAAAAAGAGGCCGTAGCCTCCCGTTCGGACGTCATTTATATACATCATGCCTCAAGTTACAGGGGTGTTGGCGATACCCGGCTCATCCATAAGCCCCGCCCCCACGTCGCCACCTTCCTGCAACTCGAATTATTTAGTGTATATACCCATCGCTTCAGAGAATAAATCGGCTTAGATCTTCATCAGATATTAGCTCATCCAGATGACTACGAACATAATCTGCATCAATTGTAATGGTTTTACCATCCCAATCACTGGCATCGTAGGAAATATCTTCCATTAGACGCTCAAGTACAGTGTGTAGCCGGCGTGCGCCGATGTTTTCGGTGCGCTCATTGACCTGCCAGGCCGCTTCCGCGATTCGGCGGATACCGTCGTTGGTGAATTCGATGTCAACACCTTCGGTGGCCATCAACGCTTTGTACTGAATCGTCAGCGAAGCGCTGGGCTCGGTCAGGATACGTTCGAAATCATTGGTGGTCAGCGCTTCCAGCTCAACTCGGATGGGCAAGCGGCCCTGCAACTCCGGAATCAGATCGGAGGGGCTCGATACCTGAAACGCGCCTGAAGCGATAAACAGAATATGGTCGGTTTTTTACCATGCCATGTTTGGTTGAAACGGTACAGCCTTCCACCAGCGGCAGCAAATCCCGCTGCACCCCTTCCCGCGAGACGTCCGGGCCGGAGGTCTCACCGCGCTTGCAGATTTTATCGATCTCATCGATGAACACAATCCCGTGTTGTTCGACGGCTTCGATGGCCGTCTCTTTCAGCTCTTCCGGGTTCACCAGTTTGGCTGCTTCTTCTTCCACCAGCAATTTCAAGGCTTCCTTGATCTTTATCTTGCGCGGTTTTTGCTTCTGCCCGGCCAGATTTTTGAACATCGACTGCAGCTGGTTGGTCATTTCCTCCATGCCGGGAGGGGCCATGATTTCAACACCCATCGGCGCGGCGGCCAGGTTGATTTCAATCTCTTTATCATCCAGTTCGCCTTCACGCAGCTTTTTGCGGAAATTTTGCCGGGCGGCGGAGGGTTCAACGGATTCTTCCGGCTGACCCCAGTTGTTTTTGGCCGGCGGGATAAGTACGTCAAGCACCCGCTCCTCGGCTAATTCTTCCGCACGGTGGCGATTTTTTATCCATGGACTGCAAACGCACCATTTTAACGGCGGCATCGGTCAGATCGCGGATAATGGAATCCACTTCCTTGCCGACATAACCCACTTCAGTGAATTTAGTCGCCTCAACCTTGATGAATGGCGCGTTGGCCAATTTTGCCAACCGGCGGGCTATTTCCGTTTTACCAACGCCGGTGGGACCGATCATTAAAATATTTTTCGGCGTGACTTCATGGCGCAATGCTTCATCCAGTTGCATGCGGCGCCAGCGATTGCGTAACGCTATCGCCACCGCACGTTTCGCATTGTGCTGGCCGATGATATAGCCGTCGAGTTCGCTGACGATTTCGCGTGGGGTCATTTCGGACATATTTCGGATCCTTGCGCTTCGTACGTTAATTCTTCAATAGTATGGAATTGGTTGGTATAAATACAGATATCTCCTGCGATACACAACGCTTTCTCAACGATATCCCGAGCGCCCAATTCCGTATTCTCCAGCAATGCCCGCGCGGCCGCCTGGGCATAAGGCCCGCCGGAACCGATTGCGATCAAATCGTTTTCCGGCTGGATAACATCGCCGTTGCCGGTAATGATGAGCGAGTCTTTCTCATCCGCAACCGCCAGCAAGGCTTCCAGCTTGCGCAACATTCGGTCGGTGCGCCAGTCTTTAGCCAGTTCCACGGCGGCCTTCTTCAGGTGGCCCTGATGCAAGTCTAATTTACGTTCAAATAATTCAAACAGAGTAAAGGCATCGGCGGTGCCGCCGGCAAAGCCGGCGATGACCTGTTCATGATGCAAACGTCTTACCTTGCAAACATTGCCTTTCATAATGGTGTTACCCAGAGTGGCCTGGCCATCGCCACCAATTACCACATGGCCGTTGCGGCGTACGCTTACGATTGTTGTCACGAGCAACTCTCCGGCAAAGATAGAATGAAGCCCCGGAATCGATCCGGGGCGTTTGAAATTATAAATGGGGCGGAGTTGGGGGTTTTTCAACCCCCGACGGCAATGGGGATACAATTCGATACCCCGGAGCTACGCAGATTTTGCAGCGATTTGTCGGCGCTGGCGCGGCTGGGGTAAGGGCCTAACATGACACGATTCCAGCCGCCGCTGGTGGCGATGCGGCTTTCAACACCGCCGAACGCCAATTGAGCGCGTACAGATTCGGCTTGATCCATGGCTTTATAAGAACCGCACTGTATCACCCAACGCTGGGATTTTTCTTTCGCGGCGTTTTCGGTCTTGGCTTCGGACCTTGGCGTCTGTGTGGGCGCGGCGGCCTGACGAGGCTGCGGCGGGGTAATGGCGGTAATCGGCGCTTGATGGGGTTTTGCCACGGCGGCGGAAGGCGCCTGTCGGGGCGCGGCCTGAGTCACCGTTTGACGCGGTGTGGACAAGGTTGCGGCAGGCGCCTGGCGCGCCTGCCGCGGAGCGGCTTCGTTGACGGCGGGCGCCTGTCGTGGCAACGACTGCGCGGTGAACGGATTTGCGGCGGTCCGTCCCGTGGTGGTCGCGGCATTCCTCGTTTGGTCGTTATACGGCACTTCATTGAGGTGGGTTGGCTGCTGGCGCATATCAGCTTGCATCTGCTCAAGCAACTGACGCTGTTCATCGGTCAACTGCGCCGGCGATTGCACTTCTCCCCCTGCGCTGGGTTCAGTGGGCGTCTGCACGCCTATCTGGCGATTTTCCAGCTCTTTGATATAGCGCCAACGCTCTTCAGGCTTGGGAGGCAGGCCATTATTGGTGTGATTGCCGTGATTCGGTACTATGACCGCCTCTTCCGATTTATTGTGGGCGATGAAATAGAGACCGCCTATAAACGTTACCAAAACGGCGACCGCCAAAGCGATCATGGTTTTTGAAATGCCGGAAGACGAGCGTTTTTTTCGACTGTTTGGTTTTCTGCGCCGTGTATTGGTCCTTCCACGGCTTACATAGTCTCTTTGTGCCACTATTATTTCGCTAAGTTTGAGAAAGTCACCAGCCCGTCATGTTACTGAAGGCAAATTTATTTGACCAGCGCCTGCAATCCTAAAGCCGTTTATGTTTTCAAACGGGGTACCGCCGTGCTGCCCCGGACTATCAATCTGCTGTCCAACAGCAACGAGGTATTCGTCATATGATGCTGCCGGACCTGTTGCAGGAGCAATAGCGTCGCTTCACGTCCTATCTGGTAACTGGGCTGCGCCACGGTGGTCAGCGGCGGGTCGCAAAAATTCGCCAGCGTGATATCGTCGAAACCAATCAGAGACAAATCGTCCGGCACGCTCAAGCCGATTTTCCTTGCCTGGGACAAAGCGCCGAACGCAATGATATCACTGTGACAAAAGATAGCAGTTGGCGGATTGGTTTGCGATATTAATGCATTAAGCCCCGCAGCGCCTGTTTGGAAACTAATATCTCCCCTGAATACCATTTGTTCGCCGGTGAGAATACCGTGGCGACGCAGCGCCTGTATAAATCCCTGGACCCGATATTGACACAACGTCAGATCCGCCGGCCCGCTGATGCAGCCTATCCGCCGATGGCCGAGCTTAAACAAATAATCAGCTGCTTCATAGGCGGCGGTAAGATTATCGATATGCACGGTGGCTAACTCAAGCTCAGGCACGAACTCATTCGCCATGACCATCGGCGGCAGGTTCTGCTGTTGTGATTTATCAATGGCGAACGGCAGATCGGATCCCAGCAGCAACATACCATCGATCTGTCGGGCGATGATCAAATCACTAAAGCTTTTTTTTATGTGGATGCTGATGCGCGCAATCGGCTATCAGGACCAGATAACCTTGTTCATCGGCGGTTTCTTCAATGCCCCGCAGCATTTCTGAAAAAAGGGATCGCAAATGTCAGGCACCATAACCAGTAAATTACGGGTTTCATTTCGTTTAACCTGACGGGCCAGGGGCTGCGGATCATAACCCACTGATTGAACCGCAATCTGGACTCTTTTCCGGGTCTGTGCGGAAACCTTTTCAGGATTCATAAGCGCCCTAGAGACAGTGGCTGTAGATACCCCTGCCTTTTCCGCCACATCCTTCATGGTCGCCATGACGGTAGGCCTTTTAAGTTCCACATTTTTCTCCTGATGTCAGGCTAGCTCAAGCGAATTAGCCTACTATCCCATTTACGGTCGCCGGGTCATTGCCGAGCTGTCCCGGTAACGGATTGCTGTTAAAAGAACACGTAACGATAAATCTTGTCCTTTCTATCAGATTGTGAGGGACTTGGGGTATTTAAAAGGCCGATGAAGTCAGATCTTTCAATATTATTCGAATGGCAATCACAAAAAACCGCCGTCAAAAACAAGGTTAAATGTCAATAGGATCTACATCCAGCGACCATTTGACTTTTCGCGCTTGCGTCAGGGTGTTTACCAAAGGCAGGCTGGCGGCCATCAATCGTTGCAATTGTCCGCGCGAAGGATGCTGAAGCAGCAATTGCCAGCGAAAGCGGCCGCCGCGTTTGGGCTGGAGCGCCGGTATCGGGCCCATGAGCCATAAAGCGTCGTCCCGCAACGGGCTGGTGTCAAGCAGCTGCCGCAGGCGCTCCAAAAACAGGGCGGCTTGCCGATTATCATGATCTTCAGCCCGGATCAGAATATGACTGGTAAAAAGGGGGAAGCGAGACTGCCTGCCGTTCAGCGAGGGCTTGTTGCGCGAAATCCATATAGCCTTTATGCAGCAAGACTTGCAGCAAGGGATGGTCCGGGTGGTGGGTTTGTAAAAAGACCTCGCCTTGCTTGCCGGCCCGTCCGGCCCGGCCCGCAACCTGGGTATACAACTGTGCGAAGCGCTCCGCAGAGCGGAAATCCGCCGAAAACAGCGCGCCGTCCACGTCCAGCAGCGATACCAGGGTGACATCGCGAAAATGATGGCCTTTCGCCAGCATTTGCGTGCCGATGAGGATGCGGGCCCCCCCCCCTGATGCACCTGGGCAAGATGAAACTCCAGAGCGCCTTTGCGCGCGGTGGTATCGCGATCGATTCGAGTAATGGGCGTGGAGGGAAATAGCGCGCCCAACGTCTCCTCAAGCTGTTCGGTACCCAGACCGACGGGAATGAGCTGGGTGGACCCGCATTGCGGGCACTGATTGGGAATAGGCCGCTGGCTATCGCAGTGATGGCAACGCATTAGTCGTTGCTGCTGGTGGATTGTGTAGAAATGCTCGCAGCGTTGGCATTCGGCTATCCAGCCGCATTCATGGCACAACAACGCCGGCGCGAAACCCCGTCGGTTTAGGAATAACATCACCTGATTGCCGGCAGCCAGATGGGCGCGCATTTTTTGCAAAAGCGGTTGCGACATGCCGTTGGTCAGCGCCAGCCCTTTCAAATCCTGCAACTGCTCATGGGCCGGATGGGCATTGCCGGCGCGTCTGCCCAGGGTAAGATAACGGTATTTTTTTTGCTGGGCATTATAGAGAGACTCCAGGGCAGGCGTGGCCGAACCCAGGACAATGGGAATATTCTCCTCTCGGGCGCGAAAGACCGCTAAATCCCGCGCATGGTAACGCCAACCTTCATGCTGTTTATAGGAGCTGTCGTGTTCTTCATCGATAACAATAATGCCCAGCCGGGCAAACGGGGTAAACAGCGCCGATCGGGTCCCGATAACGATTGCCGCCTCGCCGCTGCGGGCCTTGAGCCAGACGCCGAGGCGCTCGCTGTCGTTCAAGGCGGAATGCAACACCTCAACCGGCGCGCGGAATCGTTCGCGAAAGCGGCTGATGGTTTGCGGCGTCAATCCGATTTCCGGCACTAAAATCAGCGCCTGTTTCCCTTTCGACAAAATATTTTCCAATACCGTCAGGTAAACCTCGGTCTTGCCCGAGCCGGTCACGCCGGCCAGCAGCCAGGGCACGAAACGCTCGTCGTCGCCGCGGATAGCGCCCACCGCGGTGGCCTGCTCGGTATTCAACCTGTGCCGTTCTCCTTCCACGCAAAAATCATGGCGCCAATCGACGCCGCCGTTCCCGCCGTTCCCGGCGGGCCGCAAATCGCTCAAACCCTTGACCCTCAGGGCCTGGAGCGCGCCTTCGGTCAGCATATGCTCCGCCAGCTCATGGCGAAACAGCGGCCCCGGCAACAACGCCGCCAGCGCCTGCTGCTGTTTCGGCGCCCGCTTCAAGCTCTCCAACGCGGTGGCCCGCCCCTGTTCGGTGGCGAACCATTGCCATAACGGCGCCATTTCGGCGGCTTTGCCCTGGCGCAGCAGCACCGGCAATGCATGAAACAAAACCTCGCCCGCCGGGTAATGATAATAGCCGATAGCCCAGTTGAGGATGCGCCAAAGGCTGGCGGTAAACAATGACTGCTCGTCGAGTATAGCGTTAATGGTCTTGAGCTTGTCCGCCGACAACGCACTGTTCGCGCTGATACCGGTCACGATGCCGATGGCGCTACGCTGGCCGAAAGGTACGCGCACGCGTCCGCCGACGACCGGATGCGCGTCGGCGGGAATCAGGTAATCGAACGTGCGTGCCAACGGCACCGGTAATGCAACGTGAACGACAGGCATTTAAGAGTCCAAGGAGAAAAAACAGCGCTGATAGTGTACACTGTGTCGACTCCAATGCACGGATGTGTTTGCAAAGGGCCGCGACATTCTGTATGATTCGCCGCCTTTGGTGTCATCCGATATCAATGAAACGACAGACCATTCGCGTGGTGTCCGGCGTAAGCAGACCGGATAGCGACGCGGCCTTAAGACGAGGTTTTCCATGAAAAAAGATATCCATCCGAAATACGAAGCCATTACTGCAACTTGCTCTTGCGGCAATGTTATCAAGACCCACTCCACGCTGGGCCATGACCTGACCCTCGACGTGTGCGGCGAATGCCATCCGTTTTATACCGGCAAACAGCGTGTTGTTGATACCGGCGGACGTGTTGATCGCTTTAACAAACGTTTCAGCATTCCGGGCATCAAAAAATAGTCCCTTCGCTGGAATAGCCTGCGCGTTGCGTTAAGGCTGCCAGTCAACAAAGCCCCGGCCTTTTGGCTGGGGCTTTGCGCTTTTGGCGCCCCTGAAAAATCTTTATCATTTTCTTTCTCTGCCGCTGATGAAATCCTATTTCAAAAGAAAATGTTTATTCGATATCTTTGTCGAATATGTTGCTTATACCAATGGCAAGAATAAGAAAAATTTCAGAAAATAAACGGAGCTTTTTTTATGGAGAAAACTTATCTGTTATAATACTTGTTGGTATAGCTTTACTTTAATTTAAAGTATTTTTTTGAAATTACAAACCGATTATTATAAATGCTTCACTGAAATGTTAATCATGCATTAGCAAAATAATGTGTTGACCTTGAATTTGCAAAATTATGGCTAGACCGTCGTTTATTTATCATATGATTTAAAATCAATGGCACTTATCCTTCCGTCATTGCCATGACGGCATGCAAGGCACTGGTCATAGAATAAAATCTGCGTATTATCCCGCAATTGTGAAAGGTTATAAAGTCAATGTCGGCAACTTTTCACAGTCAAAATAATGACTTTTAATTCCCTAGTTATTTTGGGTGTTTATTATCACTTGATATTTTTATTTTCGATTTATATTCTCTGCACTCTTCTCAAGGAAAAAAGTTATTGCTAACCTGTAAAAAATACAGCGCGAAGCCGATTTATATGAATAGAGTGTTATATATAGCGATTTCATTAATATACGGATAAGTATTGGCGTTGAGCTATTATTTATACCTGGCCGGGGTGAAGTATATAATTGTGAATCATTTTTTCATTAATAAAATTATAAGGCTGGTTTATGGCTGATAGTTTCCAACATGAAGTACCGAAAGCACGGATCAATATCAAATTAGATCTTCACACCGGCGGAGCCCGTAAGAACGTCGAATTGCCTCTTAAGCTATTGGTCATGGGCGACTATAGCAATGGCCGTGAACAGCGCCCCTTGTCCGAACGCAGCAAACTTTCCATCGATAAAAACAATTTTAATAGCGTGCTGGCTGATTTACATCCCAGCCTGAAGGTTATTGTGCCGGACCGGCTGGCGGAGGACAACGCCGAGACGGCGGTGGCATTGACATTCCGGCATATGAAAGATTTCGAGCCGGAGCAGGTGGCGCGCCAGATTCCCCGATTACGCGCCCTTTTGGCGATGCGAAATCTGCTGCGGGATCTTAAATCCAACCTGCTGGATAACGCCACGTTTCGGCGGGAGCTTGAACTTATTCTGAAGGATGAAGCATTAAGCCAGGAACTGCGGGTGGAATTAGCCGGATTGGCCCCGCAAAATGATTAAACCGCTACGGAAAATAAGGGAATAAGCTCATGTCAGTTCAGGAAAACGCCGTTCGGGAGCCCGCAGCCACCCACGTTCAGAGTCACGCAGTCGGTGGAACGAAAAGCGTCTATGCGGCTTTATTTGAGAAAATCAATCTTAATCCGGTGGCCTCCATCGCCGGTATCGAGACGTTCCAGAATAGCGATGCCTTGTCCGAAGCCTCCACCGATGAACGGGTGACGGCGGCAGTGAGGGTATTTATGGATCTGCTCGGACAGTCCCGCCAGCGGGTGGAACGTCTTGATAAAACGCTTTTGGACGGCCATATCGCCGCGCTGGATAACCAAATAAGTCGTCAATTGGATGAGGTGATGCATCATCCGGACTTCCAGCGTATCGAATCCACCTGGCGCGGAGTGAAATCTCTCATCGATCAGACCGATTTTCGCCACAATGTGCGAATCGAGCTATTGGATATCAGCAAAGATCATCTGGTGCAGGATTTTGACGATGCGCCCGAAATCGCCCAGAGCGGTTTTTACGCCATCACTTATACCCACGAATATGATACGCCGGGTGGGGAGCCCATCGCCGCCGCCATTTCAAATTACGAATTCGATCGCGGTCCGCGGGATATCGCCTTGCTGCGTAATATTTCCAAAGTGGCTGCCGCTACTCACATGCCTTTTATCGGCTCCGTCGGGCCGGCCTTTTTCGGTAAACAAGCCATGGAAGAGGTGGCCGCCATCAAAGATATCGGCAATTATTTTGATCGTGCCGAGTACCTGAAATGGAAAGCCTTCAGAGAAAGCGACGACGCCCGCTACATCGGACTTACCTTGCCGCGAGTACTGGGCCGGCTGCCCTATGGGCCCGACACCGTGCCGGTGCGAAGCTTTAACTATATTGAACAGGTCAAAGGCCCGGATCACGCTCGCTATCTCTGGACCAACGCTTCTTTCGCCTTTGCGGCCAATATGGTGAAGAGCTTCATCAAGAACGGCTGGTGTGTTCAAATCCGCGGGCCGCAGGCAGGCGGGGCGGTGAGCAATCTGCCCATCCATCTTTACGATCTCGGTACCGGCAATCAGGTTAAGATCCCGTCGGAAGTGATGATCCCGGAAACACGGGAATTTGAGTTCGCCAACCTGGGATTCATCCCGCTGTCATATTATAAAAATCGAGACTATGCCTGTTTTTTTCCGCCAATTCGGTACAAAAGCCGGCGTTGTACGACAGTCATGCCGCCACGGCCAACAGTCGCATCAACTCCCGTCTGCCCTATATCTTCCTTCTGTCGCGTATCGCCCATTACCTGAAGCTCATTCAACGTGAAAACATCGGCACCACCAAGGATCGCCGCCTGTTAGAGCTGGAGTTGAATAACTGGATTCGGGGCTTGGTAACGGAAATGACCGATCCTGCGGACGATGTGCAGGCATCACACCCTCTGCGCGATGCAAGGGTGACGGTTGAAGAAATCGATGACAACCCCGGTTTCTTCCGCGTCAAACTCTATGCCGTGCCCCATTTCCAGGTTGAAGGCATGGATGTCAATCTTTCGCTGGTATCCCAAATGCCGCGGGCCAAAGACTGACACGGACGGGAGTTCCATGAAAATATATCGTCCTCTCTGGATCGAAGGCGCCTTTCTGGCACCACAACAATTTCAGCAACAGGCGCGCTGGGAAGCGTTACATCGCAACTGTATCGACCGTCTGTGCCTGCGACATCCTTGGGGTATTCTGACCGCCCGTTTCGATACCGACGCGCTACGGCTGAATCGCTTGAAAGCGGAGCAACTTCATGTCCGCATGGCCGATGGCACTTTGATCGATACCGACCGCTGCGAAACGTTGCCTCCCGCCTGCGACCTTGAAAAAGTCCTTCCCCCGAAAATTCGCCGGGTGGAAGTGATGCTGGCATTGCCGTTGGAGCATGCCAACGGCGGCAATTGCCGCCTGCAAGGGGAGAATACCGGGCATCCGGTCCGGTACCGCCGGGACTGGGCGGAAGTGCGGGATGTTCTAAGCGATCGCTCGGAATCCATGGCGGTGGAGAGTTATGAACTCTCGCTGCGTTTTGATTTTGACGTTAACGGTGAATACCTGACCTGCCCCGTGGCGCGCCTGATACGCGACGGGCGCGGCAGTTGGGAATTGGACAGGCTCTTTGTTCCGCCGCTATTGTCGTTCGGCGCCAATGATGAGCTGCTTCGCGCGTTGAGTCTTTTGATGGCTCAGCTCCAAGCCAAGCGTCGCCGACTGATGGGGATGCGCCGGGAAAGCAATCAACGAATGGCCGATTTTGCCGTGGCGGATGTGTCGCTGTTCTGGCTGCTCAATGCTCTGAATTCCAGTGAACCGGTACTGGCGGATTTACTCAAAAATCCGGCGCTGCATCCTGAATTGGTTTATCTGGAACTGATAAAGCTGGCCGGCGCGCTGGTGACGTTTTCCCTTGAAGAGGATATAGACGCTATCCCCCCCCCCTTACGATCATGGACGTTTGGAGACGGTTTTTCCGCCGCTGTTCGGCCTTATCGGAACCTTGTTGGAAGCCAGCCTGCCCTCAAGGGTATTGGCGCTGAAGTTTGAGAAAACCGGTCCCCATTATTGGAAAGCACCGCTAAATGATGCCCGTCTGCGTGAAGAAGCGGATTTTTATCTCTCGGTACGTTCCAGCGCGCCCGCCCATCGTTTGCGAAGCGAGTTTCCCGCGCTATGCAAAATCGGGGCACCGGACGATGTGAAAGAGCTGGTGAACACGGCCCTGAACGGCATACCCCTGGTCTCCCTCGGCCATGTGCCCGCCGCCATACCGCTACGCTTGGAAAATCAATATTTCGCCTTGGATTTAAACCATCCCGCGGCGTTGGCCATGCTGGCCGCCAACTGCTGCTTTATTTATGTGCCCGGCTCGTTGCCGGAAGTACAACTTGAACTTTTTGCGGTATTGCGCACATGAAAATAACACTCTCCATCGATGATCTTCTGCGCGACACCTTCCTGACGGTAATCCAGCTGCGCAACGGAGCGGCTGCCGAACGGGGGGGAGGCGCTTTATCAACTGTGCCAATGGCAGGTTGAAGAGGTGAGGCGGCAACTGCTCTTGGCGGAATATCCCGATGAGAGCATCGACCATATTACCTATGCGCAATGCGCGCTTTTGGACGAAACCGTATTGGGCCGTAGCTTTGTTCAGGATATTCCTGACGATGGGCATCAGATATGGTTGGCCAAACCCCTGCAAGCACATTTCTTCAATAACCTGCAGGCCGGCGAAAATTTATATGTGCGGATACGAACGGTATTGAACCAGCCGGCGGCCGATGAAGCGGTATTGACTTGTTTTCATCGTATTCTGGCGCTGGGATTTCAGGGCCGCTATCGCAACCAGGAACAAGGACCGCGCGATCAGTTGATCTCTATTCTGGAGACCAAAGTCCCCGCTATTACAACAACGCAGGAGTCGTTGTTGCTAAGACCGGACGCAGAACGTCGCTACAACTTTTTTGGCAGGCGCGCTTTAGGGTTTTGGGGCGTCATCGCCATTTTGGCGGTGGCAGGACTTTGGTGGGGGCTGCACTACTCTCTCCATCGGCTGTTGGCAGAGCTGCTGCCGGGGCCCCGATAAAATGCGAAGCATGACTGACCGCATGAGGCGCGGGTTCTGGCTGTTTTTCGGCGGCCTGACGCTGATGATGTGTCAGAGTATCCTGCCTTGGGGAACGATGGCGCAAGGCTTGAGCAGCGTGATAGTGCTGACTGTCATGGCCGGGGCCTGGATAAACTGCGGAAAGCGTGCTCTCTCTCTGCCCGCCGATGCCAAGCGCCTGCTGGCGGCATTACCCAGGGAGTGTTCCGTTCCCATCGTGCTGGTAAGCGGTGACAATGGCGATTTGGATAAGCTGTTCGGCCTGTCATTGGTACGTGAAACTTCTCAAGGCTGTTACCTGCGGCTTGGCGCCGGCAAAGAGTTGGCCAGATTAACGCCCTTCCTGCTCGAACGACGTCCGACATGGGGGCGGCAGCTGGCCGCGATGTTTTTGTTGTCTCCGCAATCCCATACCGATATGGGCGCCCTCCGGATCATTTTGCGCGGTTGGCGCCACGAAATCTTGACGATATCCCGCGCGGTCGGCTACAGATTACCGGCCATAACCTGCCTGTTTCTCAACGGAAATGACAGCCCATGGTATATCTGCCCCGCAGAAGGGCCCTTCGGCATCGTCAAAGAACAGGATTGCGCGGATCATGTCGCAAACGGCGGATGGCCGGTGAGAACTGGGAATCAATATACCCTGCATTGGTCTCAGGCAATAGAAGCGGAGGCGCTAACGGCCTGGTGCCGCGATACGCTGCTGACGAGTGAGCCCGGCGTCGCCCGATTCGCCCCTGCCGATTTCCGGGCGGAACTGGCGGTACGATTCATTTCAACGCCCGTGTTGTCCGGTAATGTCTGGCAGCGTTATCTTCCTGCCGGAACCCTGTTGCGACCTATGACGTTTTCTTCGGTAGAGGGAAGCCGGTTGCCTTTCCCCGATCCCTTGCTATTGATGCTGGCCCGACCACGGGAGTTGACTGCCGGCCAGCGGGCATTGGCATGGGGGATGGCGCTGTTGACCGCATATTGTCTTGCCTTGCTTTGCATCGTGGCTTGGAACAATCAGCGCCTGCTGACCCGCGTCGCCGCCGATCTGCAACAGTATTCCGCCATTCCCGCGTCGGCGCAGGGCCCCAAAGCTTCCGCCTTGGCGGCGCTGATTGGCGATGCCGGGGAATTAGAGCTTTACCACCGTCAGGGAACGCCCCTGCGTCTTGGCCTGGGCTTGTATTCCGGCGCCAGGCTTTATGCCGCGCTGCTAACGGCCATTGACGGTTACACGCCGCCGTCATACCCATCGGACTTAACGCATGCCCCGAGGCCGTTTTCACCCACTATTAATCTCGACAGCCTGTCGTTATTCAATACCGGCAGCGCCGACCTTAAACCGGATGCCGCCAAGAAGCTGGTTGCCGCATTGGTTGATATCAAGGCTCAACCGGGCTGGATGATTGTCGTGGACGGCCATACCGACGACACCGGAAATTCACAGCGTAATCGAGCCTTATCGCTGGCTCGCGCCGAAGCGGTACGCGACTGGCTGCGCGACATGGGCAATATCCCCTCCGGCTGTTTTGCGGTGCAGGGCCATGGGGCGGCCCGTCCCATCACGGGTAATGATACGGCGGCCGGGCGTGCGGCTAACCGCCGGGTCGACATCAAACTGATACCGGAGCCGGGGGCATGTCAACCCACGACCGGGGCTCAGGCATCACCACTTCGCCAATGAAGGCGAAATTCATCAATAACAGGAGCTAACACATGGCAATTCCGGCTTATCTCTGGCTAAAAGACGACGGCGGCGCGGACATCAAAGGGTCTGTAAACGTCGGGGGGCGTGAAGGCAGCATCGAAATGACGGCGTTGGAACACAGCCTCTATATCCCCACGGATAACAACACCGGCAAACTGACCGGCACACGCATCCACACCCCCCTGGTTTTCACCAAGGAGGTGGATGCGTCAAGTCCCTACCTTTATAAAGCCGTCACCTCAGGCCAGACCCTGCAATCGGCGGAAATCAAGTGGTACAAGATCGATGATGCCGGGCAGGAAGTGGAGTATTTCAATACCCGGCTTGAGAACGTCAAGGTGGTTAAAGTCGCCCCGCTTATGCACGACATCAAAGACCCGGCCAAGGAGAGACACAATCATCTGGAGCAGGTGGAATTCCGCTACGAGAAGATTATCTGGACCTATAAAGACGGCAACATCATTCACTCCGATTCATGGAACGAACGGGCTTCCGCCTGATAACCCGGTCCGCAGGCGGCTCGCCCGGCTGCGGCCTTCGTGGCGTTATCTGAACGGCGTTCAAAACGCTATTCAGATAACGCCATACATATCGCTTTCCCCATCGGACCGGGATACGGGCCGTGCGGTAGCTATCGCCCTACAAAGGCCCCTAAGACGAGACCTGACGACATGGATAATCACTGTGCCCCGTTATTGCGCCGCCTGAATCCCTACTGTGCCGAAGCCTTGGCCGCCGCGGCCTCCTTATGCCGAACCCGGGCCCATGGCGAAATCACCATAGAACATTGGTTGCTCAAGCTGCTTGAACAGGGGGAGGGTGATATCACGGTCATTGCCCGCCGCCAAGAGTGGGATATGGACGGCCTGTGGCAAGGACTTTTATCCCAGCTTGATGAATTGCCCCATGGAATTCATGGAAAACCCCAGCTTTCCGATGCATTGTGCCGGCTGATTAAATCCGCCTGGCTTGAGGCTTCTCTGCGAGAGAACGGTGAATGCATCCGCTCGTCACACCTCTTGCTTGCATTGATATCGGCACCCTCGCTACTGCACGCCCAAACGGCCTGGTCACTGCCTGGTCTGAGCGGTGCCCAGCTTGATCGTCTTCTTCCGTTGCTGGATGCGCAGTCGGATGAGCGACCTCAGTGCCGGCCCCAGCAGCTTCAATCCATGGCCATAATACCCCCCCCCCTCGCTTTCGGCAACGCCTTCACCGTTAACCCAGGCCCAACAGATATTGCAGAAATTCACGCTGGATATCACCGCCAAGGCCCGCGACGGACTGATTGATCCGGTGTTGGGCCGCGATATTGAAATCCGGCGGATGATTGATATTCTGTCGCGGCGACGCAAAAACAATCCCCTTCTGGTGGGCGAGCCCGGCGTAGGCAAAACCGCGCTGGTTGAGGGGCTGGCATTGCGCATCGCCAGCGGCGAGGTGACCGATAGCCTGAAATCAGTCAGCGTGCTCACCTTGGATATGGGCCTGCTGCAGGCGGGCGCCGGGGTTAAAGGGGAATTTGAACAGCGCCTGAAGAATATTATCGAGGCCGTACAGCATGCTCCCGAGCCGGTGCTGTTGTTTATCGACGAAGCCCACACGCTTATCGGCGCCGGCAACCAAGCAGGGGGCGCCGACGCGGCCAATCTGCTGAAGCCCGCCCTGGCGCGCGGTGAACTTCGCACTATCGCCGCCACCACCTGGGGGGGGAATATAAACAATACTTTGAACGCGACGCCGCCTTGGAACGGCGCTTTCAAATGGTGAAAGTAGCCGAGCCGGACGATGACGCCGCCTGCCTGATGCTGCGAGGATTGAAAGAACGTTACGCCGTTCATCACGGCGTGCACATCCAAGACGATGCGATACGGGCCGCCGTCACCTTATCCCGTCGTTATCTCACCGGAAGGCAATTGCCGGATAAAGCCGTAGACCTGCTCGACACCGCCGGTGCGCGGGCACGCATGAGCCTGGATACCCGCCCGGAAACCGTCACGGAGCTTCAGGGCCAAATCACCGCGCTGGATATGGAGCGGGAAGCATTACTAAAAGATGCCGCCGCCGGTTTATCTTTCGGCGACGACCGGTTGTCCGCAATTGGCCTGCGCCGGGAGCAATTGCTCGAAAAATACCAGGCAATCCAGGCGCGTTATCAAGAAGAAAAGAAGCTGACGGAACAATTGCTGGCCGCCAGGGGTAAAAACGTCCCAAGCGGCCATGACGATGCGATACGGCAAAAGCTGGCGTTGTTGCAGGGTGATTCACCCATGATATCGCCGGATGTGAACGTACGCATGGTGGCCTCGGTAGTGGCGGATTGGACTGGGATTCCACTGGGCAGCCTGATGAAAAATGAACAGACCAGCTTGCTTGGGCTGGAAGACACAATGGCGCGAAGGATAGTTGGGCAGCATCGTGCTCTTGCGGATCTGGCGCACCGGCTAAGGGCAGCCAAAACCGGGTTAAGCCCTGAAAATTGCCCGTTAGGCGTATTCCTGCTGGTGGGGCCGAGCGGCACCGGTAAAACAGAAACCGCACTGACGCTGGCCGACGCTCTTTTCGGCGGCAGAGGTTCCCTAACTACCATTAATCTATCCGAATATCAGGAGCCTCATACCGTTTCCCAGCTTAAGGGAGCGCCTCCGGGTTACGTCGGATACGGTCAAGGCGGCGTGCTGACCGAGGCGGTACGCAAACGCCCTTACAGCATCGTTTTGCTTGACGAGGTCGAAAAAGCCCACCGGGATGTACTCAATGTGTTTTACCAGGTTTTCGATCAAGGCGTGATGAGGGATGGCGAAGGGCGGGAAATAGACTTTCGCAACACCGTCATTCTGATGACCGCCAATCTCGGCAGCGATAGATTGATAGCACAGTTGAAACAGCAACCGGACACACCGGATTCCGCGCTGCATGAACTGCTGCGCCCCATTCTGCGCGATCATTTCCAACCGGCCCTGCTGGCGCGTTTCCAAACCCTGATTTACCGGCCGCTTGATATCGATGCCATTAAGCGCATTGTCGGCATCAAACTCAGGCAGGTAGCACAGCGCTTGCATCAGCATTACGGACTGGACTGTGTTACCACCGAAAACCTGATTGAAGCGCTGGCGGCCGCTTGTTTATCACCGGATAGCGGGGCACGCAATATCGACAACCTGCTTAACCAGCAAATCCTGCCGGTGTTAAGCCAACAGCTCCTGAAGCGCCAAGCCAAGTTGCGCAAACATCGCGGCGTGACGCTGGATTACAGCGCTGATGAAGACATTACCCTGGCCTTTACCGACGAGGAGCCAAGCCTATGCTAAACGTCCTGAATTCACTGCTGTTTGATCACAGCCGGCATAAGCTCCGGGTCTGGGACAATAACGCGCCGCTGGTGGTGCTGGCGTTTACCGGTGAAGAGCATCTTAGCCGCCCTTTTTGCTTTCGAATCGAGTTCACCAGTCCGGCAAAAGATATTCCTTCAACGCAGATGCTGATGCGGGATGCCTCATTCACCCTTGACGCACCGTCAGCACCATTACAGGGGTTCGCCCTGCCGGCGGCGCCCATAGCGCCATTGCGCTCGGTTCACGGCGTGGTTGCCGGCTTTAAACGCCTCGCCACATCGAGGGATGAAAGCCGCTATGAAGTCACATTGGTCCCGCGCCTGGCCCTGCTAAAAAACAGCCTGCAACACCGAATCTATCAGCATTTATCGGTACCGGAAATTGTGGAGAAGGTCTTGCGCGACCGTCATGGCTTCAAGGGACAGGATTTTTTGTTCACGTTGGCCCACGCTTATCCTAAACGGGAACTGGTGATGCAGTACGGCGAAGATGATTTGACCTTTATCAGTCGTCTGCTGGCTGAAGTGGGGATCTGGTTTCGCTTCACCGCCGACTCGCGACTCAACATCGACGTGGTGGAATTGTATGACGACCAGCGTCATTACCAGCCTGCCGCCCATTTGCCGCTGCGCAATCCCTCGGGTTTAGATGCCGGCGGGGTCAGCTGCGTCTGGGCCTTGCAAACGTCGCACCAGGTGGTGGAGAGCAGAGTCAGCACCCGTGACTACAACTACCGTAACGCCCTGGCCTCGATGGACGGTGATGCTGATGTCACCCGTGGGGACAAGACGACCTACGGCGAAGCCTATCATTATGCTGACAACTACCTTGCCGCCGGCGATAAGTATGCGCCGGACTCTGAGCCGGAAAGCGGTATGTTCTACGCCCGTCTGCGCCATGAACGCTATCTGAACCGGCAAACCCACTTACAGGGCCTTACCAACTCCGTCAGTCTGGCTCCCGGCCAGGAACTCAAGGTGCAGGGCGCAGACGCCCCGACGTTTTTTCAAGACGGCGCGGTGATAACCGGCATTCATAGCCGCGCGGCGCGAGATAAGAGTCTTGAGGTGTCCTTCACCGCCATTCCCTATTCGGAAAATGTCTGTTTCCGCCCGCAACCGACGGCGAAACCGGCGATGTCCGGCACCCTGCCGGCGCGCATCACCAGCACGCGCCTGAACGACACCTATAGCCATATCGACAATGACGGACGCTACCGCGTGTCATTTGTTTTCGATCGTGATGAATGGCAGCCGGGTGCGGAAAGCCTGTGGGTCCGTCTGGCGAGGCCTTACGCCGGCGAGGTCTACGGCTTGCATACGCCGCTGCTGGCAGGCACTGAAGTGGCGATCGCCTTCGAGCAGGGCAACCCTGACAAGCCCTATATCGCCTATGCTCTGCATGATTCAAAAAATCCGGATCTCGTCACGTTGCAGAATTACAAACGCAACGTGCTGCGTACGCCCGCCAACAACAAACTGCGGCTGGACGACACGCGAGAAAAGGAGCATATCAAGCTCAGCACCGAGTACGGCGGTAAAACCCAGCTTAATCTGGGATATTTGGTGGATAGCGGCAAACAACAGCGCGGTGAAGGTTTTGAGGTCCGAACCGACCTGAATGGGGCGATACGAGCCGCCAAGGGTATTTTTATCAGCGCGGATGCGCAGCCGAAGGCGCAGGGGCAAGCGTTGGAGATGGGGGCCGCCTTAAGCCGGCTGACGCAGGCGAGCGAACAGATGGAGGATATCTCCGCTGATGCCGGTTCCGTAAACGCTGAACCGGCGGATTTACAAGCCCAACTGGCGATGCTAAAGCAAGACATCGAACAATTGAAATCCGCCGTGCTTTTATTAAGCGCCCCGCAGGGGCGTAGCGGTCACCAGCGGTAAACATCTCCAATTGGCAGCGACGGAAAACACGATAATAAATGCCGGCAATCGCGCCGATATCGGCGTGGTCAAAGATTTCTTTATCGGCGTCGGACAAGCGTTCAGCCTGTTTGTGCGTAAGCTCGGTATCAAGCTCATCGCCAATCAGGGGGCGGTCTCGGTCCAGGCGCAAAATGACCTTATGGAGCTGCTGGCGCGCAAGGCCATTACTATTATCAGTAATGAAGATGAGATCCAGATCATCGCCAAGAAGAAAATTACGCTGAACGGTGGCGGCAGTTATATCACGCTAGACCCGAACAAGATTGAGTCGGGGACGGCGGGGGATTATTTGGTCAAGAGCGCGAGTTATCTGTATACCGGACCCGCGACGCATTCATATTGCTTCTCTGAAATGCCGATCTTAGGGCCGGGATCTAATCAATTATTCGCGGCTGTAAAAGGTACAAACAATATTTCAGGCTCAGGAATAGTATTTAAGCCTTTCCCACCGGAGAAGATGAAATGACAAAAGATCTGACCTCATTATTCGATGCGCCACATGAAGCACCATGTCAATATGATGGACTATTGGGATGGTCTGCAGATTGGAAATGTTATCTAAACCCCGAAGAGCGACCTGTTCCCTTGGATGATATGTATTCCCATAGTTCGGGTAAGCGATACACCATTGTTCGAAAAGGAGATTCCTTAAGTAAGATTGCGAAGAAATATCATTGTACTATCGATGAGTTGGTTAAGCTCAATAATATTAGGAAGCCATCATTGATTTACCGAGGGCAAAAAAATCTTCTTGCCTACCAAAAAAGATAATCAGATTGGTAATTTTGATGCTATTTCTTCCAATCAATGTGAATTATCATTTATTTTTGAGGATTTGATTGAAAAACCAATTCCTAATCTTAAGGTAAAAATTGTATCAGCTATTGGTGACATTCATGATGTGATAACCGATAGTTTCGGTCAAATCAGTGATTACGTTATGGATAACGTTTCTGAATTAAAGATAATGGTTTCAAGTGCGACGGGCAAGACAAAAGAAGTAGCCCGTTTTACGCCAACAACAGGGAAAACCGAAGTCAGACTATTGAGTCCTAAAGTTAGGGTGAAAGGCAAAAGCATCGCGCTTAAAGGTGCTCCCGGGACGATCGATTCGGATAAAAGGGAATTAAATACGGTGGCGCTGGGGCGAGATGCTCATGGAAATCCTCGACTGGATATATATCACCTTTGCCCCAACGATTACGACCTGCTGCTAGCCAAGAATGTAATTTATTGGGATGCAATCATTGCAGCCTCTAAGAGAAGTGGTCTTATTCCTCAAGCCATAGCTGCCGTGATTGACGCCGAATCTGCGAAAAAGAATGGGGTATGGCAGCCCACATCGGTGGCTATTGATTTTAAAAAAACCAAGGCCATGGCTACTAACGAAAAAGGAGGTAAGCTCTCGGCTAATGAAACATATTACAGGAGTTCCGCTGCTGGTATGACACAATTCTTAAATGGAACATGGATAGGAGAAACGCTAAAAGACGGAACCTATCTGAATGAGAAAGCGAAGGCTGCAAATGTGGTAGCGAAAAGGCCCATGATAAGTCGCACCGGTCGTGAGGTAAAGAAGCAAGACGGCACATCTGTTATGGAAGAAAAATTTCAGGTTACACTGAATGTATGGAAAAGTCTCAAAGAGCTTAAAAAGGAACATTATATCACAGGAGTTACACCTTATCCTCTTGGCGCATCAGGATCTAAATCTCTGAAGGACTGGTTGAAACTACGTTTTAAACCTGAGTATGCCATTATGGCTGCGGTCGATTACGCTATAACTAATTTGAAGGCGCTCAAGGCTAAAGGATTTAATATCGATGGTCTAAATGATGCCGAAAAGGCTAAGGTGATGTATTTAACGCATCATCTTGGCCTCAGTGATGCGATAAAGTTTATTAGAAAAGAAATCACAGAAAGTAAAGCGAAAGATTTACTAGTAGCACAAGTCGGGGCTGAAAAGGCTTTTAAGTACTATCAGGATGAACATAAATCTTACGTAAAAGGACATAGAGCTTGGTTATCTAATTTTATAAATGATAATATAAAATTAGTACATTTCTATTGTCATGAATTAAGGGGAATTAAAATTCAAGATGTTTTACTTTCAACCGTAATCAAAAAGTTATAAATCAAAGTAGGATGACATGAAAAAAATAGTCTTTTTAATTTTACTTTTGTTTCCATTTTTATCTTTTGGTGAGATAAGTTGTTCGCTAGAAAGGTCGGGTTGTTTAACTACAAAAGGAATAATATCGTCAAAGACGTTTCAAGATAAATTTACTGTATTATATCTTGGTGGCATTGAAATTAAAAAATTAAAAACAAGTGATGTTGATAATGCTTTTGCTTATTATGATATCACGTATGATAGTGTTATGAGCAACAAAAGACAAAACCCGAGTAGGCTTATTCTTTCATATATTGACGATTATGGTTGTATTTCTGGCATTAATAAAATTAGATGTAAAAAAATATTTGTAGTTGATCTTTCAAAAGATAGACCAATCATATCAAATGAAATTACTACTCCAGTTCAAGATTCAATGATGATGTATGTGGATTGGGAGAAAGATTTTGTAATAATGCGTTTTGAAGATCATTCCAAGTTTATATATAAAAAACGGCGAGATAAAAATGCTTGATGATGGCCATGTGCTAAGGCAAGCAGAAAGTGATGAGGAAAACGCTTATAAAGATAAAAATAATGACTCAGAACCAGCTACCCCATCCGCTAACGGTATTGTCACGGCTTTAGGGAAGCTTAATTTCTATGGTAATAAAGAAGGTAATACAGATGTAGCTATCAACCGTAAGGCTTTCTTTACTATAGATGGTGACTTTTACAAAGAGATGTTTATCAATCCCGTGATGAACAATGAAGTCGATGAAGACAAACATATTACTCGAATGGTTATGTATGCGTCCATTTTGAAAGGTTGTCGATATCCGAATGACATTACTGAATGTCATGTTTTTTATCTCTTTGATTTTAGTGGTAGCCTTCCTATAGGGGTTGGACCAATGCGAACAACGGATCCCAATGCGGGTTTGTTACTAACAAAATGGAAAAAGAATGCTAAGACTGAAGTCAGCTTTAGTGACGGAACTACTTATGAATATATACATGGAAAGCTTGTTAAAACCAAAGAGGGAGCAAATAAATGAAAGAAATTTTTCCCACCATTGACAAAATTTCTTGTGACAGTACAGTCGCATCCGTCTCTCAGATAATCAAAATTGATGGGTTTGGCGTTGGCCGCAAGGGTGATGCCGTACGTTGTTTGAAACATGGAGGCACAACAATCAGCGCAGGCCATGCCACATTTTGTCCTAACGGTCTTCCCTCGGCTTTTCAAGGGCATGGATGTGCCTGTGGTTGCACGCTGGTTTTAACTTTGTCAGATGTTACCGCGAGTTAAGCATTATGCCTGTCAGGTTGGATTCTTTCCCTGGGCCGGCACTTCGGCCGGTACCACCCCGCATGCAGCCATGGCTGATTGCATATATATGTATTTTGTTAGTAGGGGTATCAGTTTTAGTAATGTTATGGGGAGAGCACATAAACCAGCGACCTACCGTTATTTTGACTATGGTGTTTGGTATCCCATCACTCTGCTGGGGGTTGTTGGTTGGTGGCCGTTGGTTGTTCTATGCCAGCCAGCAGCTTTTTGCGCATTATTGGGACGAGCGGCATTGGCAAGATTTGCGTCAGCAGACTCAACGAGGTCGCCGTTCACTGCAAATCCTGCACATATCTTTTCGCACCGCGTTTGATGACAATTGCTCCGAACGGCAACTTTCATCTTTGATGCAAAACGAAATCGCCTTAAAGGCCCAGCGATCATGGCAAGATAAAGATGCTGTTCGCCATAGCAGATTATTAATGCGTATCGAAGAGTTAACCGAGAAAGAAATTCAGCGTCATTTGCGATCCATTGTTGACGACCTTGCCGAGACGATGGCTTTTTTGCCGGCGGAGACGTCTGTTTTTTTTGTTTTCGAATCCAATACTGAATTGTCCAACGAATCAATGGATCGGCTTTGGCAGGAGGCATGTGAAAACGCAGGAATTTCACAACCGGTATGTCGAGTTCAGGGTTCCGGCCTATCAGTCATTGACGATTGGCTGGATAATCATATTAATGAATCAGCTCTTCTTGTCGTGGTGGCTTTGCAAATCCATCCGCAAGACCCCGATATGACCGCCGAATCCGCCGTCGGACTTATTTTCGGTAATCGATTGACTCAACGTTCTTTAATTCCGCTGGCTTATTTGCACCGTCCCGAGTTGGGGCAAAGGGCTTCCCTAGGATACTCCGTTCGGCAGGCGTTGGATTGGGTACCCCTCGCTCCCGAATCAGTGAAACATGCTTGGCTTTCAGGGGTCTCACCGCAAAATAGCGAAGCCGTAATGAAGGTGTTAGAAGACGTATCACTTGATGTAGCTCATGACCGTGGACTTTATGATCTGGACTCATCCCTAGGCCATCCGGGCTGTGTCGCGCCATGGCTGGCGATTGCCGCAGCGGCACAGGCCGCTCAAGTTACCTCGTCGTCGCAATGTATGTTCATTGGCGCTGCCCCACCTGAAGCCGGTGTCTGGAGTGCTGTGGTTTCCCCATATACGACATCGCAGGAGTTCGCCCGGTGAAGCATATACGATTTTCAATTCTTTTTTGGTCACTGCTACTAATAATAGTTATAGCGACGCTTTTTTTAAGCTGGCTCGCTTGGCGCGCCCCCGGAATTTTATCTCTCAGGCTGGGCAGTGATGCTCAAACTTTCTGCCAGGCAATGATTATATCTGTAGGCAGTTTTGTTCTGCTTCTTATGGTGATTTATCGTACCGCTATTCGCAGGGCAGGCCGTCAGGCATATGAAGAACAACTTCAGCAGTTGAAAGGAGATGACCAGGATAACCTTGCCGACTCGATAGCCCATTCAGCCACGCCCTCCGCTTATGACAGGCTTGGCGAGCATTTTCGACTACATCATGGACGCTTTTGGCGCCGTAAAACTCGGATCTTTCTGCTTATCGGCGAGATGGAACAAGCTGAGGCCCTGGCCCCCGGCCTCGCTAACGATCACTGGCTGGAAGGCGATGGCACGCTGCTGCTGTGGGGCGGCGATGCGTCGGTTGAACCGGATGAAGAACTCATGGTCCGGCTTCGCGCGCTGCGACGGCGTCGTCCCCTTGACGGCATCGTCTGGGCGATGGACGAAACTCAAATCAACCAGCCTAAACACATAGAGAGGGGGTTGCGCCGACTTCAGCGCCAGGCACAGCGGCTAGGCTGGCACGCACCGCTCTATCTGTGGCAGGTGCGCCACAGTGAATGGCCGCAGGATGATCGTCCCAGCGCCGCGGTGGGTTGCCTGTTGCAGGTAGAAAGTACCTCCGAATATTTATCCGCCGGTATGCATGATTTGATTGCGCCTCTACGCCGTCACGGCATGAACCAGGTACTGGCGAGTGAGGGGCATGATTTTTTGCTGCGATTGTCACAGTATCTTCAGCAAGACGGTATCGCACTCTGGCAGCGGGCATTAAAGCCGCTGTGGCGCGATTTTAACTCCATTCTCTGTCTGCGTGGCCTGATGTTCAGCCTGCCGGTGAAGAGCCGGGAAACCGAGGCGGATTACGGTTGGCTGCCTGATCCGGCATGGCAAGGCATATTGAACGATAGCATGGCCCGCGGTCGCCGCGTCGGCTTTTCTTGGGCGCGAAACGCACTTTTATCTGGGCTGTGTTTGGTCCTGTTGTGGGGATGCGGAAGCCTGCTTTCTTTTTTCTACAACCGCGCGCAAATAGTCACGGTCGGGCATCAACTGGCGTCGCTTAAGGAAAACGCTCCGCTAAGCGAGCAGCTTAAAGCGCTTCGGAAACTGAGCGGTGAAATGGAGCGTTTGCAGTATATTTCCACTCAGGGCGCGCTCTGGCATCAGCGTTTTGGCTTGAATCAAAACGATATGCTGCTGGCCGCCTTATGGCCGCAGTACGGCAAATTCAATAATCGGCTTGTTCGGGACGCCGCCGCGAGGCAACTGCATGGACAGCTCAGCGCCCTTGTCGCGTTGCCGCCGGACAGTCCACAGCGTTCCGAAAGATCACGCTCCGGCTACGAGCAGCTCAAAGCTTATCTGATGATGGCATACCCGGAAAAAGCCGACGCCGGTTTTTTGACTCGTGTTTTCATTGAAAACGAAGCGGCTCCTAAAGGGGTCCCGCTCGGGCTATGGCAGAACCTTACGCCGGGACTGTGGGGTTTTTATGCCGCGAATTTGGCAGGGCATAGGGACTGGCACATCACACCTGATATGGATTTAGTGGCGCAAGTGCGCCGGCTGCTGTTGGCGCAAATAGGGCAACGCAACGCGGAAGCGGCCATTTATCAGAAAATGTTGCGGTTGGCGGCGAATAATTACGCAGACCTGAGTCTGGAAAATATGGTGGGCGATACGGAGGCTCACAGGTTATTCAGCTCAACCGAAGTGGTGCCCGGGATATTTACCCGGCAAGCTTGGGAAGGGCAGGTGCAAAGTGCCGTTGCTGAGGCCGTTGCTTCGCGCAGGGAGGAAATTGACTGGGTGCTCAGCGACGGTAAAAAGGCGGTTGCGACAGAGGCATCGCCTGAAGCGCTAAAGGCCCGGCTGATAGAACGTTACTTCAACGATTTCAGCGGTGCCTGGCTAAATTTTTTGAACAGTTTGCGCTGGAATCAGGTAAAAAATTTGTCGGATGTGGCCGATCAGCTCACCTTGATGGCCGATATCCGCCAGTCTCCTCTGATCGCGCTGATGAACACGCTTAGCTTTCAAGGGCAGACCGGACAACGGGAAGAGGCACTGTCGGATTCGCTGGTAAAGTCCGTGCAAAACCTGCTGCATAAAGACAACCTGCCCGCCATTGATCAACGCCCGGCAGGGATGACGGGGCCGCTGGATAGTACTTTCGACCCCCTGCTGGCAATCATGGGTAAGGGAAATTCATCGGGCGTATTCGCCGGCGACAGTTCCCTCAGTTTGCAAACTTTTCTAACCCGCGTCACCCGGGTGCGCCTGAAGCTGCAGCAGGCGGCGAACGCGACAGATCCGCAGGAAATGACTCAGTTGCTGGCACAGTCGGTGTTTCAAGGTAAAAACATCGATCTGACCGATACCCAGGAGTACGGCGGCTTGATTGCCGCCAGCCTGGGAGAAGAATGGAGTGGCTTTGCCCGCGCGATATTTGTCCAGCCATTGACCCAGGCGTGGCAAAAAGTATTGCAACCTTCCGCAGCCAGTCTGAATGTTCAGTGGCGGACTTCGATAGTGGATAACTGGAATCGGGCTTTCACAGGACGTTACCCGTTCGCGGACACGCGCAGCGATGCATCGCTGCCGATGCTGGGGCAGTTTGTTCGCGCGGAGTCCGGCAAAATCGATCAATTCCTGACCCGCCAATTAGGCGGGGTATTGCACAAAGAGGGCAACCGCTGGGTACCGGACAAGGTAAATGGCCAGGGACTACGGTTCAATCCCGACTTTTTGCAGGCGATAAATCAACTCAGCCGGCTTGCCGACATTCTTTACATCGACGGCGGCATGGGCATGGGTTTCGATCTGATGGGTAAGCCCGTGCGTCGTGTCGTGGAGACCACACTGAATCTTGATGGGCGCAAGCTGAGGTACTTCAACCAACAGGAAAGCTGGCGGAATTTCCATTGGCCCGGCGCGTCGGACAAGCCCGGCGTGATGTTGAGTTGGAGCACCGTTGATGCCGGTCCGCGTCTGTTTGTCGATGAGCAAGGTCATTGGGGGCTTATCCGCCTGCTGGAGCAAGCCGCGGTCACGGCGCTGGATGACGGCGATACCCTTTTTCGCGTGGTTTTGACTGCCCCGGATGGCCTCCCGCTGACGTGGCATCTGCGTACCGAAGTGGCTGAAGGGCCGTTGGCGCTGCTTAAACTGCGGGGCTTTTCGCTGCCGACGCGAATATTCGATGTGGCCGCGGGGAGGAGTGCGCACGTATCAAATACCGCGCCTTCATGGGAGGACGATTGATGTTAAACACGCTCATCGCCGCCTGTCTGGCGGGAAGGGATGCGTCTGGATTGGCCCGCGAACAGGCTCTTATGTGGGAAAAGTGGTTGTTGCCCATTTCCGCGGACAACCCGGCAGGCGAGGACCCCGGTTACACCGATGATTTCCAGTGCATGCGCGACGAGGTGAATAAAATCACCGGAGCGGATACCGGTCTTATCTGCCGTTTGGCAGAGTCGCTGCTGATAACTTCCTGCAAGGATATCCGCGTTGCTACCTATTATCTGTGGGCGCGCTTGCATCGTGATGGCGAAGCCGGCCTGGCTGATGGGTTGACTCTGCTGGCCGGATTGGTGGACCGCTATGGAGAACGGCTGCTGCCGGTACGCTCCAAAAGTCGCCGGGCAGCGCTGGAATGGCTGGCGACCGACAAGGTTTTGGACAGTCTTGTACGTTATCCGGAGGTCGTTAAGACAGAGCTGATACGTATCGTGGCGGCACTGTCGTTGCTGGATCAAACCTTTGGCGCCTGGCCTGAGCTTGACCGGCCGGCTTTAGGGGCGTTGTACGGCGCTTTGGAATTGCGTCTGGCGCAATCCGGGGGTTTGCAGGCGTTGGTGCCGCAACATAGCGCCGTGGGTGGCGTGAAATCCTCTAAAACCCGCGCCGGCAAAGCCCCTGTGTTGCTACAAATCCAGTCGGGGCGCGATCTGTTGGATCAGGGCAAGGCGCTGGCTAACTACCTGCGCGAACAGCCGCAGGGCTGGCTGGCCGGACACCGTTTGATGAAAAGTCTGCGTTGGGACACGGTCCATCTGCTGCCACGTCTGGAGGCGGCAGGCAATACTCGTCTGGCCGCCCCGCGCAGCGACTACCGTGCTCAGCTCAAACGCCTCTTCCTGCAACAAAGCTGGAACGAGCTGCTGGAACAGGTTGAGCGAATGTATGCAGAGGGCGTCAATCATTTCTGGTTGGATTTGCAATGGTATGCCTGCCAGGCACTGACCAAGCAGGGTCAGCCGTTTGCCGGTTGGGCGGATATCGTCAAACAGGATTTAGGAATGTTGCTGGCGCGCCTGCCGGGACTTGAAAACTTGAGCTGGAATGACGGCACGCCATTTGCCGACGAGGTGACGCGTGGCTGGATAGCCCAACAAGTCAACGGCAAACCTGAGTATTTGGCGACCCTGTCGCCGATGACGGCATCGACGGATGAAAACGGTATTTTGGCTTTGGAAAGCGAGGCACTGGCTCAGGCGGACAGCAACGGGGTGGACGCCGCATTGGCTTGGCTGGCCGCCCGGCCCGGTATGCAAACGGTGCGCCAGCGCTGGTTATTACGCTTGTTGATGGCAAGGGTAACCGAGCAGTACGGCAAAAATGATTTGGCGCTGTACCTGTTAGGTGAGCTTGACAACGCTCCCGCTGAAGTGTCGCTGGCGGATTGGGAGCCGGAGCTGAGTTTTGAGGTCAAGGCGCGATTACTGAAACTGCTGCGGCTAAAAGTTCAGCGCAACGACACTGACAAGACGGCGCTGGCGCGGCGAATGGATGCCCTCCTGTCCGGCCTGGTCGCCATCGACCCGGTACGGGCCGCCATTCTTTGCTGATGAATTCGAGAACATATCCCCATGGATGACTTAACCCTACGTTATTTCGACGCCGAAATGCGCTATCTGCATGAAGCGGGCAAGGAATTTGCCGAAGCGTATCCCGACCGGGCGGCGATGCTCAACCTGGATAAGGTCGGCGCGCGCGATCCTTATGTTGAACGCCTGTTTGAGGGCTTTGCCTTTCTGATGGGGCGGCTGCGTGAAAAAACTTGATGATGATTTGCCGGAGCTTACGGAAGGATTGGTGAGCCTGCTGTGGCCGCACTATTTGCGCACCATTCCCTCGTTATCGATTGTCGAATTCACGCCTGACCGGCGCTTGATGAAGCACAGCGAAACCGTCGGCCGCGGGTTCGAAGTGATGTCTCAGCCGGTAGGGCCTCAGCGGACGCGCTGTCGTTATACCACCACGCAAGACATGAGGTTAACACCGCTGTGCATGGAGTCGGCCGGCATACTTACCGAACCGGACGGCCGCTCGGCCATTCGGCTGCGATTCGGCTGCGGGGAGCTGGCGGACTGGAGCCAGACCGATTTAAGTCGTTTGCCGCTATATCTTAATGCCGACAGCGGGATGGCTTGCGCGCTGCATCAGGCGCTGACGCTGAAAACCCGGAGTATGTATCTGCGCCTTCCCGGCAATCCTAACCGCCAACCCTTGGCAGGGTTTTTTTTCACCTTTGGGGTTTGGCGAACGAGACCGATTGTGGCCAAAAGGGGAGAGCGCCTTCAGCGGCTATCAATTGTTGCTTGAATACTTCACTTTTCGGGAAAAATTCATGTTCGTAGCGTTGAACGGGCTGGAAACATCCCTGTTTTCGCCTGGAATGTCTTGGTTTGAACTGGACATCGTGCTAAGCGAGCCGTGGACCCATGGCGCGAAAATTGATGGTGAGAATATCCGCCTGCACTGCGTACCGGTCATAAACCTGTTTCCTCTTGAGGCCGATCCGCTGACTATCTCCCCGCTGGCTACGGATTACCTGTTGCGGCCTATGCGTATGCAGGATGGCCATACCGAAATTTATTCAGTGGACAGCGTGACGTCTTCCAAGCACACCGGACATCAACATTATGTGCCGTTCAGCAGTTTTCGCCACAAGGGGGGCATGTTGCGTACGCAGGCGCCGGAACGCTACTTCCATTCCCGCGTCAAACGCGGCGCCAGCGGCCTGCATGATACCTGGCTGATTTTGGGCGGCGAGGCGTTTGATTGCGACAAACTCGGCGCCAAAGAGAGCCTGTCGCTGACATTGACCGGCACCAACGGGCAATTGCCCCGCAAGGCGTTGCAAAGCACCCTCCTGGACACAGTGGCGCAGTCCACGCAAACAGGCCTCAGGGTTCGCAATTTGTGTGCGCCCACACAGCCTTGTTATCCACCTAACCAGGATCGCTTCCACTGGCGGATATTAAGTCATCTGGGATCGAATTTCCTGTCGATGATGGACAACGCTGAGGTATTGCGCGGTACGCTGGCGCTTTACGATTGGTCGGGGAATGAACTTAACCGCCGTCGGCTAGCCGCCATCGCCGATGTTAAACATCATTTGATACAACGATTTGAAAAGGGTTTTTTGCTAAGAGGCGTCGATATTGAAATCACTCTCGATAGCGAGGGTTTTACCGGCGAAGGGGATATCAGCCTGTTCGGCGAGATGCTTAGCCGTTTCTTTGCGTTGTACGCGGATATCCACCTGTTTACCCAGCTTACGCTTAACCTGCAACCCTTGGGAAAATGTCTGCGATGGAAAGAGAACCACAGTCAACGTATACCCGGCTGAAGGCGGCCCGCCTGATGGAAGAGATGGCTCATCGGATGCCGCTGGTGGACGTATATCGTTTTTGCCAGTTGGTGGAGCAAATGGCTCCGGAAAGCCCATCATTGGGCAGTACCGCCGACCCGGCTAACGATCCGGTACGTTTTCGGCCGCACCCCGGCATGGGCTTCCCCGTCAGCGAGCTGAAAACCATGCATAATGATGAAGAGTATCCCGAACGCCCGGTCACGGTAAGGACCACTTTTCTTGGATTGTACGGCGTGGACTCGCCGATGCCGACGCCCTATCTGGATGATATAAGCCAACGGCGCGAGGGGCATCAGGCGCTTGAAGCGTTCCTCGATATCTTCAATCATCGCATCTTTACACAATTCTATCGCATTTGGCGCAAGTATTCTTATCCGGCCACCTTTGCCGTTGGCGGCACGGATGCCATTTCCCAGTGCCTGTTAGGATTGATCGGTTTGGGAATACCCGGCACGGCCGCGCATATCGCCACGCCAATGTCGCGTTTTCTGGCTTTGCTTGGCGTGATGCGTTTGCCGACCCGTACGACGGAAGGCATTGCAGCGTTGGTCGCGTTGCTGGCCCCAGCCACGTTAGCCATGGTAACACCACATTGGCCGCATCACATTGTCATCACCCACCCGGCAGGCTTGTTTAAATCGCGGACGGTTAAATTATGCCGGGGGGCGGTATTAGGGGGCATGGGCGTGGACGTTAACAGCCAGATTTTGTTGACGTTAACTACGGAAGATTTTCAGGAGGCGCAGGGCTGGCTGCCGGGCAATACCCTGCATACCGACCTTTTGGTATTACTCAGGGTGTATCTGGGGTGGCGTTGTTCGGTCCATTTGCAACTGGCGTTGCCTACGGGCTGTTTACCGGCGCCGACGCTAGGTGGAAAACAGGTTCAACTGGGACTTACCGGCGTGCTGGGGCTGAGACCCGCCGCGCTGAAGCCCGCGATCCCGGCGCTCGTCACCATCAATCTGGGGGGGGCTATCAGGGATTAAAGCCCCATCCCATTGCAATGGAGTGCCAAAATGTCCTTTATCGTTTTTAGAACGCTTGTTTTGCTGGTTTTCGCTGTTCTGTCGCTAAGCGGCTGCGGCTTGACACAGAGTGTGGTGGACGGCACGGCAACGGCCACGAAAGCCATTTTCTATAAGCAAATCAAAAGACTTCATCTTGATTTCAGCGCCCGAACAGCGCTGAACACCGATGAAACGGACATGACGACCTTATCGGTGCCGGTCATGGTTAGGGTGTATCAGCTCCGGGACTGCGGCAAGGTAGAAAAAGCGACTTACCAGACCCTGCTTGATTATGGCGAAACCGTGCTACAGGACGACCTGCTGTCCCTGCGCGAAGTCGTGGTAAAACCCGGAGAGGGCGCGCTGTTGGATATGCCGATGGAAAAGGAGGCGACCTGTGTGGCGGTGGTAGGATTATTCCGCTCGCCGGATGCGGTAAAAAACACCTGGCGGGTTGTGCTTCTCCGTGAGCAATTGGAGCCGGATAGTCCACGCATGATTGAACTGAAAGAGAATGCCCTTAACCTGAAACCGCTGAAGGAGTGAAAAATGCAACACCAGAATCCCTCCCTCTATGAAATGATCACGCAAAGAATCAGCGGCGACTTGGATTTGCAGCAAGTGAACGGCAACGACCAGGTTATCCTCTCCGTGCTGGACAATTTGCGTCGCATACTGAATTGTCGGGCGGGCGCCCTCAACCATCTGCCGGATTACGGCCTGCCGGATATGAGCCACATCCCACATGGCATGCCCGGTTCGGCGCACAGTCTGATAACCACCATGAGGCTGGTATTGCTCAAGTACGAGCCAAGGTTGGAAAGCGTCGCCATTACGTTATTGCCGCAACAAGCGCCGGGTCAGTTGGAGTATGTCATGGAGACGCAAATTAAACGCATGGGGCCGTTGACTTTCGGCACTACCGTTACCTCTGGGGGCAAGTTTCTCGTTCGCCATCTCAGACATCATATGACCTTATAACATCATTCAAGACGGAGGCGTTGTGTTATCGATGACAAACGGCCATCGGATAGGAACCGGCGGCGATCCCCGCGGTTTTGCGGAATTTACCGCGTTGCATGAAGAGTTGGGTAAACTACACCATCCTGCCCGCCCGGATATGGATTGGCAGCGCATAGAACAACTTTGTCTGGGGCTGTTTCGCCAAAACGGCGTTGAATTGCAAACCGCCATCAATTTCACCCTGGCGCGTATCCGTCTGGCGGGGTTGGCCGGATTGTGTGAAGGTATCGAACTGATAGCGACATTGGTCAACCATCAGTGGGCTGTTCTCTGGCCCCGGCAAACCCATACACGGGTGGCTCTGCTGGCAGGACTGAGTGAGCAGTTGCAGCAAGTATGGCGAATGTTTCACGTGGACTATGGCGATTTGGCGCTCCTATATCGTGCCGGGCGGGGAGTGGAATCGATTTGCGACGCGTTGCGCAGCCTTGAACTGAGCCATCTGTGCAAATTGGATCTCTTCCGGCGGACCCTGAATAATACCGCGCTGCGTCTGGAGAATATCGATGATTCCTTACCAAAGAGGGACATACCGCCTTCGGCCGGTATGCAGGCGCAACTGCCAGCTTCATTTTCCATAGCCGCTGCAGATTCTGAGCCCCTCATCTATGTTCCCCATGGTAAAAAACCGGGACCGCGGCGTATTCAGGTCGACCACGCGCCGCCGCGTTGGAAGGCCTGGCAGGGTTTAATCGCGGGCATTTCCCTGTCAGCCATGGCATTCGGGGGTTATATGTTTTTTCAGGCGTCAGCCGTCGATTCTTTGAAACAAACCCTGCTGGCGACAGTTCAGCCATTGCCGGCACCGTTATCGCCAAGCCGAATCATGTCTCTTGAGCAGGATTATCCGCCGTCAGAGCGGGCGCAGGCTAAGCCGGGGATAACTCAGGCTACCCGCGAACGATTGGATCAAATAGCGCATTTATCACCTTTATGGGCGCATCATCATGGCGACGGATTATTGGCGCAGGCCCGACAATTATGGCCTTACAGCGAGGAGATCAATGCCATGGCCTCCGGTTGGCAAAGACAACGATTGGCCAATGCCACGCCGGAAGAAGAATTAACCGGTTTTTCTCTGGCGCAAACCCGACTGAAACAGCTGGAACAACAGCTGAATGCGCTGGAGCAATCGAAGGGACGTTATATGACTGTTTCGGCGCTTAAGTCCGCGGTTTTCGCCATCCAGCAACCGCTACACCGTACCCTGCCTCTGGAAGAACTGCTGCGGCAATATCATGAACAGACCCAGAACGAAGCGGAACCGTCGCCGATATTGCGTCAACAAATCGAACGGCGTTTCAGCGAGTTGCTCAACCGATTCGCGTTAATGTCGCCTCGTCAGGCTGGCTAAGTTAGTAATCCCATGTTTCTGGGTCGATGCCCATTTCACGCATCATGTCTTTTGCCACTTCAGGTATTTCATCGCTGCGTTCTTTGCGAAGGTCATTATCATCCGGTAGCGGCTGGCCGGTAAACGCGTGTAGGAACGCTTCGCAAAGCAATTCGCTGTTGGTGGCATGGCGCAAATTATTGACCTGCCGTCGAGTTCTTTCATCCGTAAGGATTTTTAGAACCTTTAGGGGAATGGATACCGTGATCTTTTTGACCTGCTCACTTTTTTTGCCATGCTCAGCATAAGGGCTGACATATTCGCCTTTCCATTCCGCCATGGGATACCTTAATTTCTCTTAAAATGAATAAAATTCGCCAAAAACGAGCCAATTATGCCGGAACTTCGTACTACTCACTACTCCCTGCCCGCTTAATTTGCGACTTATCAACTTTTCCTATCATAACCTCCTCGACCGCTACTCGCGGCTGCGGTAAAAGAGGAAGGAGATTTTAACACTTTAATCCCGCATAATTTTAGCTGTTATTGATAATTTGCTCAATCCATACGCTAAGAAGTTTAGATGTCCAGATGTATTGACGTCTATCTGCCGGGAGGTTACTCTTTCACTTCCACTTTCCGCACTGATCAGGACGTGAGTAAATGACGCGCAAACAGGCCACTATCGCAGTTCGCAGCGGGCTTAATAATGATGAACAATTCGGCTGCGTGGTTCCGCCAATCAATCTTTCCAGCACCTATAACTTCGTTGAGTTCAACCAGCCTCGCGCCCATGATTATTCCCGCCGAGGCAATCCGACCCGGGATATCGTTCAAAGGGCATTGGCTGAGCTGGAAAAAGGTGCTGGCGCGGTACTCACCAGCAGCGGCATGTCGGCGATACATTTGATTTGCACGGTCTATTTACAGCCCGGCGATTTGCTGGTGGCGCCCCATGATTGTTATGGCGGAAGCTATCGTCTGTTCGATAGTCTGAGCAAACGCGGCGCCTATCGGGTAAAATTCGTCGACCAGGGCGATGAAGAGGCGTTGCGGTCGGCGTTGGCTGAAAAGCCCAAGCTGGTATTAATAGAGACGCCGAGCAATCCCCTGCTGAGGGTGGTGGACATTGCGGCCATATGCCGGATTGCTCATCAGGCGGGCGCCCTCTGCGTGGCGGACAATACGTTTATGAGCCCGGCGCTGCAGCAGCCGCTGACGCTGGGGGCCGATTTGGTCGTGCATTCCTGTACCAAATACCTGAACGGTCATTCCGATGTCGTGGCCGGCGCGGTCATCGCCAAAGATGCCGCCCAGGCCGTGGAGCTCGCCTGGTGGGCCAATAATATCGGCGTGACCGGCGCCGCTTTCGACAGCTACCTGTTATTGCGCGGGATTCGTACCCTGAACCCCCGCATTCGCCAGCAGCAGAGCAATGCCCAGGATATCTTGGCCTATTTACAACAGCAGCCGCTGGTGAGAAGGATATATTATCCCGGTCTGACGGGTAATCCGGGTCATGAAATCGCCCGTCGTCAGCAGTCGGGCTTCGGCGCCATGCTGAGTTTTGAACTGGATGGCGATGAGGCCGTATTGCGGCGCTTTTTGTCAGGGCTGGAGTTGTTTACCCTGGCGGAATCCCTTGGCGGTGTGGAAAGCCTGATTTCTCATGCGGCGACCATGACGCATGCCGGTATGGCGCCGGAAGCGCGGGCGGCGGCCGGTATCGGCGAGACTTTGTTGCGTTTGTCGGTAGGTATAGAAGACAGTGAAGATTTGATAGCTGATTTGGAACAGGCTTTCCAGGCAGCGGCGAAGAGGTAAGTATGAGTGCTTTAGGGACGATTGGACGCGCGGTCGGCAGGCAATTGCATAAATTCGGCGGCAGCAGCCTGGCGGATGTGAAATGTTATCAACGGGTCGCCGGCATAATGGCCGAATATAGCCAACCCGGCGATCTCATGGTGGTATCCGCAGCGGGCAGCACCACTAACCAATTGATAAATTGGCTTAAATTTAGCCAGACTGACCGTATATCCGCTCATCAAATTCAACAAACGCTGCGCCGTTATCAGCATCAATTGATAAGCGGCCTGCTGCCCACCGGAGCGGCGGAAGCGATGATTGCTGACTTTATCCGCGATCTCGAGCGTCTGGCGGTACTGCTGGACGGCAAGATGACCGACGCCGTCTATGCCGAAGTCGTGGGGCACGGTGAAATCTGGTCGGCGCGGTTAATGGCCGCTGTGCTCAATCAACAGGATATCGACGCCGTCTGGCTTGACGCTCGGGATTTTCTGCGCGCCGAATATGCCGCGCAGCCACAGGTGGACGAAGCCCTCTCCTGGCCGTTGCTGCAGCAAATTTTGAGCCAATATCCTAATAAGCGCCTGGTGGTCACCGGTTTTATCAGCCGCAATCAAGCTGGGGATACGGTACTGCTGGGGCGTAACGGCAGCGACTATTCAGCTACGCAAATCGGCGCTCTGGCCGGCGTGACGCGAGTCACCATATGGAGTGACGTGGCCGGGGTATACAGCGCAGACCCTCGCAAGGTCAAAGATGCCTGTTTGTTGCCGCTGCTGCGTCTCGACGAGGCCAGCGAACTCGCGCGGTTGGCCGCGCCGGTCTTGCACACCCGCACCTTGCAGCCGGTGTCCGGCAGCGATATCGATTTGCTGTTGCGTTGCAGCTATCAGCCGGAGCAGGGTTCCACCCGTATCGAAAGGGTTCTGGCTTCAGGGACAGGAGCAAAAATCGTCACCAGCCATGATGATGTCTGCCTGATTGAGCTATCGGTTGCGCCGCAGCATGATTTCGCCCAGGCGCAGAAAGAAATCGATGCGGCATTGAAGCGTACTCAGCTTAAACCGTTGGCGGTGGGGGTACATCGCGATCGCAGATTGATTCAGCTCTGCTATACCGCGGAGGTGGCCGGCAGTGTACATGGGGTACTGGAACTGGCTGCACTGCCCGGAGAGCTGCGGCTGCGGGAAGGGTTGGCGCTGGTGGCGATGGTGGGAGCGGGCGTCGCGAAAAATCCGCTGCATTGCCATCGTTTTTATCAACAGCTCAAATACCAGCCGGTGGAATTTTTCTGGCAGGCCGAGGACGGCATCAGTCTGGTGGCGGTATTACGCGTCGGCCCCACTGAGCATGTCATCCAGGGTTTGCATACCTCGCTGTTTCGCGCGGAAAAGCGCATCGGTCTGGTCTTGTTCGGCAAGGGCAATATCGGTTCGCGTTGGCTTGAGCTGTTCGCCCGCGAGCAGGAAAGCCTGTCGGCCCGCACTGGCTTTGAGTTTGTCCTCAGCGGTGTGGTCGATAGCCAGCGCAGCCTGCTGGATTATGACGGACTCAACGCCAGCCGGGCGTTGGCCTTTTTCAGCGATGAAGCGGTTGAGCAAGATCCGGAAGATCTGTTCCTTTGGATGCGCGCGCACCCCTATGATGATCTGGTGGTGCTGGATGTGACCGCCAGCGAGATCCTGGCGGATCAATATCTTGATTTCGCCAGCTACGGTTTTCATGTCATTAGCGCTAATAAACTGGCGGGCGCCTCCAGTGGGGATAACTACCGTCAAATACGCGATGCTTTCGCCAAAACCGGACGGCATTGGCTCTATAACGCCACGGTGGGCGCGGGTTTGCCGGTTAACCATACGGTGCGAGACCTGCGTGACAGCGGTGACAGCATTTTGTCCATCAGCGGCATTTTTTCCGGTACGCTCTCCTGGCTGTTTTTGCAATTCGACGGAACGGTGCCTTTTACCGATCTTGTGGAGCAAGCCTGGCAGCAAGGCCTCACCGAACCCGATCCCAGGGTGGATTTGTCTGGCCAGGACGTCATGCGCAAGCTGGTTATCCTGGCCCGTGAAGCCGGTTATGATATCGAACCTAACCAAGTGCGGGTGGAATCACTGGTTTCGGTAAGCAGTGAAGCGGGTTCGGTGGATCAGTTTTTTGAGGACGGCGATGCCTTGAACGAAGAGATGACCCGGCGGCTCGACGCGGCCAACGAGATGGGATTGGTTCTGCGCTATGTGGCGCGCTTTGATGCCAACGGCAAGGCGCGGGTTGGCGTAGAAGCGGTTCGCCGGGAGCACCCGCTGGCCGCTTTGCTGCCATGCGATAACGTTTTTGCCATTGAAAGCCGCTGGTATCGGGATAACCCGCTGGTGATTCGTGGGCCGGGAGCGGGACGGGATGTTACCGCCGGCGCTATCCAGTCGGATCTGAACCGGCTTGCGCAATTATTATAACGCTATTTGTCGGGCGGTATTGCCGCCCGGTTTAGTTTAAAGTTAATGATACATAATGGCGTAGGTCAGGTGGCCATAAAAAATGCTGAAATAAATCTAGAAAATGAGAAATCATGTTCTATATACAACGCATAGGTTGGCTTTAGTCAGTTCATATTCTATCTCATCTATTTAACCATCGATATATTTCGTTTTAGTATTAACAACGCCTTAGAAAAGTCAAAAGATTAGCCATTTAATATATCGAAAGATATATATATGTCTAAATTTTTACGTATTAGAAGTAATATTTCAAATGATATGTTTTGATTATTTATGAAGTCGAATGGACTAAACGGTGCATCTACAGTAATGATTTAATGCGCGCCAAGCTTATTTATCACGTAAAATATGCTACTATATAGGATATATAAGTTTGAGTGGCCATCGAATAGCTATAAAGCTCTCCAAGCCCTTTTTGGCAAGAAGGAATAACTATAGTGGATAGATTAACATCTGAATGTTCAACATATCATGCCGCCTTTAAAGAGGTCAATGAAAAAGAGGCAAGTCAAACTATAAATTTTTGTCAAAAACTAAAAAAAGTAAGATCAACGGAAATTAATATAGACCACTTACCTCCTCTCGTTGTCAGTAAAATATTTAAATATCTTTCAAATGAGCAGCTATTAATGTCAGCGCTTTTTTCAGACATGTTTGCCAATGAAGCAAGAAGGGTTATCAAAGGCAGAAAGAAAATAGAAGAAAGAAATTTCATACTTAATCTTGATCAAGAAAACGTATCTCAGTGCATCAAGAGCTTGTCGGCCTTATTTGAGTATGCCGGTGATAAAATTGATACCAAGACAGGTAATACTATATTACATGATGCGATTAGCGAACGTAAAACATACCTTGTAAAAGATTTGCTTACATTGAAGCGTCTTGATATTAATATCAGTAATAAAGAAAATTTCACCGCTTTTGCTTTAGCCGCTTACGATGGGCAAATCGAGGTTGTAGATATGCTTCTTGATGCGCCGAATGTTATAATAAACATAGGAAACGGGAAATACAACCAATCGGCGTTGCAATTAGCGACAATACAAGGAAATTGCAAAATTGTAAAAAAAATTATTGACTCCGGACTGTGTGATATCAATAAGCAAGACAATGAGGGTACAACCGCGCTTCATTTTGCCGCCAAAAGAGGGTATGTGAAAATCGTCCAACTCTTGTTGGAACGGCAGGATATTAATGTCAATTGTGCTCATGAAGATGGAGATACACCTCTAATGGTAGCGTTAGGAGAAAAGAAATATGATGTCGCCAGAGCGTTAATGGCTAGACATGATATTAATATCAGAACTAAAAACAAACTGGGATATACACCATTACATATCGCTACAATGTATAAGCAAGGAGATGAGTCAATCATTAACACGCTGTTGGTAAAAGGGCTTAATGTAAATGATAAAACAGAAGATGGTTTTACACCTTTGGATATTGCTTTTATACAAAATTCTAAGGTCGGTGTTGAAGCATTACTCCGCCATCCTCAAGTTAAGGCGGGACTGAGTAAAGATTGTATAGAAGATCTTCAGCTCGAAGCTTATATAAAAGGCCATCCCGAGATAGGAATGTTATTTGAACCGCTAAGCGGAAAAAACTGTTGAGCGCTGAAGAATTTTTACACAGATACGATCACTGATATCCATATACGCACCCTGACCCATCCAAGTTACAGGTCGCTAGAGACGCGTCAATAAAGCATCAAATGCGAATCTGAATTGATTTTACTCAGAATGATAAAGTGAAATCACATGCTGATCTGTGAACAAGCGTCCCGGCATGATGTAATGCAGGAATTTTCAGATGAATCATCCGTAAATCGAAAGAAGGATTGACCACTTGATTTGAAGGGGTACGGCGTAGGCTGATTTTTCGCCAGGTGACGCCAAACACTCAAATTTATAACCTGTTGTAGGCTATTTGGCGCCAATTTCACTGGCCACGCTGTTTATCTCTCTTCCTAAAAAGTCGTAGATAGTACCTACAGCGAACTTTAGCTATTGATATCATGGTACGACGATTTCATTTATTGGTCTGATCAAACGAAATCCAGAGACAAATAGGATAATCGATCATTTCTTTGAAAACTCGGAATGTAATATACTGTTTCTGAGCCGTGAATGCATATAATTTTAATGTTTTTGATTTAAATAATTTCAGATCAAGTGAATGAGGAATATCAAATAATGATTAGCACTACAGCTTCAAGTGATAATAGAAATTATATCATTTATAACACCAATACGACAATGTTCAGCGTATGGCGAAAGCCGCTAATCGGTGTGCGATCAAGCAATAAAAGCATAAAATATTGGTAACACTCATTTTGATAAGCTGCCTGCAGAAATTGTTGGAAAAATCTTGGAAAATATGTCAATCTCAGAATCACTGCCGTTGGCGGCGACGTCTCCTCAATTCTTATCCGAAGCCTTGCGTATCATCAAGTTTGCAACTGGCAAAGAATTAGCTGAAGCAATGTTTTCGCTGGTTGATAAGGATGATTTCCACAGTATTAATATTTTGCGCTTAATAAATACTGACTATTTTCTCATCAAAGAGGATAAGACAGATAATAACCTGCTGCATTATGCGGTCCAACGCCAGAGAAGTGATATTTGTGACATTCTGCTTAAGATTAAAACTGTAGATATTAATGCCAGAAATAAACAGGGTTATACGCCGTTACATTATGCTATTAAGAATAATGATATAAGTACGTTAAATAAAATCCTGGATATGCCAAACATTAATTTGAACGACAATTGGAAAATTGGCGATGATGATAATGATATAATTTATTTCCCCATCCTGCACTATGCGGTGAAATGTGGTAATTTTGACATCGTTAAGATTCTGCTGAATCATAAAAGAATAAATGTTAATGTTTGTGATAGAAATGGGGATCTGGCTTTAAGACGCGCTTTTCATAAAGAGTATAATCATGTAATTGCTGATATCATTGATCTCTTTCTTAATAAAGAATCTATTGAAATAACCCACCAGAACAATGATAGGGAGACATTATTGCATTTGGCTATATTTGAAGGTTATAACTACCTTGTTGAGGATTTAGTGAACAAAGGTATAAATGTTAACTTAACTGACCGGAGAAATAACACCGCGCTGCATTTGGCGGTAGAACGCAATTATAAGAGCGCAACCGAAAGGTTACTTAATATTCCAACCATAAAATTAGACATCAAGAATATACATGGAATGACACCCTGCGAAATGGCTGCGCGTAAAGGGTTTGTTCAAATAGCCGAACTTATTCGAAAAAAGCAGTCAATTAAACCTTCAAACCTGTTCAACTTGTTTGGTCTTGTTTGATTTGATTCTTCAATTACAAAATATTTTCTCCTAAATAACTGAAGCTTAGGCACAAAGACGACCGTCAGGAATAGCCCGGGTCGTTTGGCAATCATCGATCACGTTAAAGTGAAAAATTTTCAACATTGGTGAACATTCCTCCCCATCAGCGCTAATGATCTTGTTGACTCCCCTAACGATTTCGGTCAAATTCTATTTGGCCGTCTAAACGTATAGACGCATATCATGATGAGTTCGCAACGCACCGTCATCAGCGTATAGTCTTCAATTAACAACACACGCGTAAGAGGAAAAGGTATGAGTTTTTTTTCACGCCAATCAACGGGAAGCCTTAAATCAGAATCTGGCTGAATTACAGGGCAATATCAACGTCTCGTTTGAGTTTTTTCCTCCGCGCACCAGCGAAATGGAACAGACCCTATGGCACTCTATCGATCGGCTGAGCATTCTTAAACCGACCTTTGTCTCGGTGACCTACGGCGCTAATTCAGGCGAGCGCGATCGTACGCATAGCATTATCAAGGATATCAAGGAGCGCACCGGCCTGGACGCCGCGCCTCATCTGACCTGCATCGACGCCACGCCTGAAGAGCTGAAAAAGATTGCCGAGGATTATTGGAACAGCGGCATTCGCCATATCGTCGCGTTGCGCGGCGACTTGCCGCCCGGCAGCGGAGCGCCGGCCATGTACGCCGCTGATTTAGTGACGTTGCTGAAAAAAGTCGGTGACTTTGATATTTCCGTGGCTGCTTATCCGGAGGTTCATCCGGAAGCAAAAAGCGCTCAGTCGGATTTAATTAACCTGAAGAAGAAGGTGGAAGCCGGCGCCAACCGAGCTATCACTCAATTCTTTTTTGATGTGGAAAGTTACCTGCGCTTTCGCGATCGCTGTGTGGCCGCCGGTATCGAAACCGAAATTGTGCCCGGTATTCTCCCGGTATCCAATTTCAAGCAGCTACAGCGCTTCGCCGCCATGACCAATGTGAAGGTGCCTCACTGGATGACCAGTATGTTTGACGGTCTGGATAACGATGCCGAAACCCGCAAAATGGTTGGCGCATCCATCGCCATGGATATGGTGAAAATTCTTAGCCGGGAAGGGGTTAAAGACTTTCATTTCTATACCCTGAATCGGGCTGATTTAACCTACGCCATCTGCCATACCCTAGGGGTGCGGCCTCAGGTTGTCGCTGAGCAACCTCTCGTTCAGTCCGCCCGATAACGCCAGTCGCTCCCTGTGCTCGATTATGGCGGGAGCCGTCAGCAGGCAGGACGCCTCAACCTTTTCCAAGCAGTTAGCGCATAAAAAAACCGGACCCTGGGTCCGATTTTTTTACGATAATGTCCGTCAGCTAACCGGTATTGCGCATTCCCGCCGCCACGCCGGCGATAGTGACCATCAACGCCTGCTCAACCCGCGGGTCGGGCTGTTCCTGCTGGCGTGAGCGATGCAGCAATTCCGCCTGAAGCACGTTCAACGGATCGGTATAGACATTGCGCAGGGCGATGGACTCCGCTATCCATGGCAAGTCGGCCATTAAATGGTCGTCATTGGCAATGGTCAATACCACGTTGATATCATCCGCCAATTGCTTGCGCAGCTGTTTGCCGAGAGGCCATAACTTCTCTTCCACCAAACGCTGATCGTAATATTCCGCCAGCCACAAATCCGCCTTGGCGAACACCATCTCCAACATACCGATGCGGGTGGAGAAAAAGGGCCAATCGCGGCACATGGCTTCAAGCTCGCCCTGCCTGCCTTCATCCACGGCTTTTTGCAACGCGGCGCCGGCGCCCAGCCAGGCCGGCAGCATTAACCGGTTCTGCGTCCAGGCGAAAATCCACGGAATGGCCCGCAGACTTTCCACGCCGCCGTTAGGCCGACGTTTCGCCGGGCGCGATCCCAGCGGCAATTTACCCAGTTCCTGCTCCGGTGTGGCCGAACGGAAATACGGCACAAAATCGGCATTTTCACGCACATAGCCACGATACATATTGCACGACGTGGTGGAAAGGTCGTCCATCAGCGTGCGCCACTCTTGTTTCGGCTCCGGCGGGGGCAGCAGGTTGGCTTCCAAAATCGCGCCGGTGTAAAGCGCCAGGCTACTGATGGCCACTTCCGGCAGCCCGAATTTGAACCGGATCATTTCGCCTTGTTCCGTGACCCGTAAGCCGCCCCGCAAACTTCCCGGGGGCTGCGATAACAAAGCTGCATGGGCAGGCGCGCCGCCGCGACCAATTGAGCCGCCGCGCCCGTGGAACAAGGTCAGGGCGATGCCGGCCTTCTCACAGGTTTTAATCAGCGCATCCTGCGCGCGGTACTGTGCCCAGGATGCCGCCATGACGCCGGCGTCCTTAGCCGAGTCAGAGTAGCCTATCATGACCATTTGCTTGCCTTGGATAAAACCGCGATACCAATCGATATTCAACAATTGGCTCATGACGTCATCGGCATTATTCAAGTCTTCCAGGGTTTCAAAGAGCGGAGCGACCGGTAACGCAAACCGGCAGCCGGCTTCTTTCAGCAACAAGTGCACCGCCAGCACATCGGAAGGGGTTTTCGCCATGGAAATGACATAAGCGGCAATGGAACCTTGCGGCGCATCGGCAATGACCCGGCAGGTTTCCAGCACTTCATGGGTTTGGTCGCTCAACTGATAATAACGCGGCAGCAAAGGCCGCTTGGAGTTGAGCTCGCGAATCAGAAAAGCCTGTTTATCGGCTTCGGACCAGCTTTCATAATCCCCCAGCCCCAAGTAACGCGTGATTTCACTCAATGCTTCGGTGTGGCGGGTGCTTTCCTGACGAACGTCAATGCGCACCAGTTGGATGCCGAAACATTTGATACGGCGTAGTGTGTCGAGAAGCTGGCCGCCGGCGATAATATTCATACCGCAGGCTTTTAGTGACCGGTAGCAGGTGTATAAGGGTTGCCAAAGTTGATCGTTACTTTCCAGCAGGTCATCCGGGGGCAACTGGTGTTCACCTTTCACTTGCGCGGTCAACCAGTTCTGGGTGGCGACCAGTTGCCCGCGTAGACGCTTCATCACAACTCGATAGGGCTCCAGAACGTCTTCGCCGCCGGCCAAGGCCCGCATTTCCGGCGTGCATTCCGTCATGGACAGTTCAGACACAAGAACCTGGATGTCGCGCAGAAAAAGATCCGCCGCTTTCCACCGGCTGAGCAACAAAACACGGCGGGTTATATCGGCGGTGACATTCGGGTTTCCGTCGCGATCTCCCCCCCCATCCATGAGGTGAAACGCACCGGAACATTATCCACCGGCAGGCTGAACCCAAAAACGTTTTCTAATTGTTCATTCAGTTCGCGCAGGTATTGCGGCACGCCTTCCCATAAACTGTTTTCCACATTGGCGAAGCCCCATTTGGCTTCGTCAACCGGAGAGGGGCGATTATGGCGTATTTCGTCGGTATGCCAGTATTGCGCCACCAGTTGACGCAGCCGGCGCATAATCTGTTTACGCTCATAGTCCGCCAAATCGCTGTGATCCAATTGTTTCAGGCAGCTGTTCACTTCCACCAGCATATGGATCAGAGTGCGGCGCGCAATCTCTGTGGGATGGGCGGTCAATACCAATTCAATGGAGAGAGACTCAACGGCGGCGCGGATATCCTTGTCGTCCAGATCTTTATTATTTTTCAGGCGCGAAAAAACCTTACCTAAGCCATCCGGGTTGTTCAGGGCTTCGCCATGGGGAGAAATAGCATGGAATTGTTCCGCGGTATTGGTCAGATTCAAAAACTGACTGAATGCACGCGCTACCGGCAGCAGTTCGTCGTTGGACAAGTTTTGCAACGTGGTGAGCAGTTCCTGCCGGTTTGTTTCATTACCCGCCCGAGAGGATTTGGAGAGTTTCCGGATGGTCTCAACCTTGTCCAGGATATTTTCGCCCATTGCATCTTTGATGGTGTCGCCCAGAAGTTTCCCGAGCATGCTAACGTTGCTACGCATTGCTGAATATTGTTCGTTCATAAGGACCCTGATCCAACTTGCCTGAAAGTTTATTTCACCCGAATGACGTAGATCACCCGCCATTATCTAGCCATGTATCGATCCATTCGTCAAATGACATCATTTCACGGCATAAAACCGCGTGATTACGGTAATTCGTGAAAGTTAATTACATGGAGCCTCTATAAGAATTACTTATCTTATGGTACAAAAATGACACACATTTAGCCTGTTTACCCTATTTCGGCGTCAAAATGACGGAAGGGCGTCAGGGCGAAAATCATTACTGCAGACAGAAATGTTGTACCAATTGGGAAATTAACTGTCGCGTCGGTTTAATAAATGCGGTATCGAGATATTCATCTGGCTGATGCGCCTGATTGATTGAACCGGGTCCCAATACCAACGTAGGGCAGACTTCCTGGATAAACGGCGCCTCGGTGCAGTAGTTGACCACGTCGGTCTTGGTGCCGAGCAATTTTTCCACTACTGCCACCAACTGGTGATCCGTCGGACATTCATAGCCGGGAATCGGCGGGTGAAGGGCCTCGATTGTCAACCGGCCCGGCCACTTTTCACTTACCGGCGCCAAGGACTCCGTCAACAGTCCGTTCAGGTCGCTGAGGGTCAAGCCCGGCAAGGGCCGGATATCCATATGCAATTCGCAGAAGCCGCAAATTCGGTTGGACGCATCGCCGCCGTGGATATGGCCGAGGTTCATGGTAGGGTAAGGGATTTCGAAAGCGGCGTGGTGATAGCGTTGCTGTAACGTATTGCGCAATAGCAACAGTTGAGAAATCGCATCATGCATGAGCTCGATAGCGTTGACGCCGCGGCTCGGATCGCTGGAGTGGCCGGATTGTCCGGCGATGCGTATCGCGTTGGACATATGCCCTTTATGTGCGCGAACCGGCTGGAGGGAGGTAGGTTCGCCTATAATGGCGCAATCCGGGCGTATTGTGCTGGAGGCGGCGAAATAGCTGGCGCCGGCCATGGTGGTTTCTTCATCGGCGGTCGCCAGAATATACAGGGGTTTTTGCATTTTACTGCCGTCGATATCCCGCAGGGTGTCGAGTATAAAAGCAAAAAATCCTTTCATATCGGCGGTGCCCAATCCGTAGAGCTTGTTATTATGTTCGGAGAGGGTGAAGGGATCGCGAGTCCAGCGCCCGTCATCGAAAGGCACGGTATCAGTGTGCCCCGCCAGCAGTAAACCGCCCGTGCCGCTGCCGTAGCTGGCCAGCATATTGAATTTGTTACGGGTACCCGGCACCGGCTGGATCTCGACCTGAAACCCCAGTGCGCTACACCAGCCCGCCAATAAATTGATTAGCGTCTGATTACTCTGATCCAGCGCGCTGTCGGTGGCGCTGATTGAGGGAGTGGCAATCAGGGCACGATATAACTCTATAAAGGGGGGCAATTTATTCTTCACTGTTGACAGCCTTTGGGTTGGATAGTATCAATATTCATGCAATAATAGTGAATAAAAATACACTAACGTTGAGCGTTAAGTAAACGGGTTCTTAACAGACTACTACGCTTGGCCCCGCGGGTGAACAGCGAATATACCTAATAGCTTATGTATAGATGCTGATTATCCCTCTCGTTGTTTATATAGTATAAGAAGGTGAACAAACGCCATGCTGAATACGCTGATTGTCGGTGCCAGCGGTTATGCCGGAGCTGAACTTGCGGCCTATTTGAATCGCCACCCACAGATGAACATTGCCGCCCTGGCGGTTTCAGCGCAAAGTGCGGATGCGGGAAAACGGCTCTCCGAGCTTCATCCCCAACTTAAAGGTATCGTCGATTTGCCGCTGCAACCTCTGGGTAATGACGTGAGCGAGCTGGCGAAAACCGTCGATGTGGTGTTCCTTGCCACCGCGCATGAGGTCAGTCATGATTTGGCGCCGGTATTTCTAGACGCCGGCTGCGTAGTATTTGATTTGTCGGGGGCCTACCGGGTAAATCAGGCTGAATTTTACAGCCGTTATTATGGTTTCGAACACCAGCATGGCGATTGGTTGTCGAAAGCGGTTTACGGGCTGGCGGAATGGCAGGAAGAGGCGCTGAAACAAGCGCAGCTGATTGCGGTGCCGGGCTGTTATCCCACGGCATCTCAGTTGGCGCTTAAACCGCTGGTAGAGGCCGGTTTGCTCAACGACGGCCAGTGGCCCGTCATTAATGCCGTCAGCGGGGTGAGCGGCGCGGGACGCAAGGCATCGCTGGCCAACAGCTTTTGCGAAGTCAGTTTGCAACCCTACGGTATCTTTACTCACCGGCATCAGCCGGAAATCGCCGCCCATCTGGGCATCCCCGTGATATTTACCCCTCATCTCGGCAACTTTGCCCGCGGTATTCTGGCCACCGTCACCTGTCGGTTGAAAACCGGCGTCACGGCGCAAGACGTGGCCGAATGCTACCACAACGCCTATCAAGATAAACCTTTGGTGCGGTTGTATGATAAAGGCGTGCCGGCTTTGAAAGCCGTAGTGGGCCTGCCGTTTTGCGATATCGGTTTCGCGGTGCAGGGCGAACATCTTGTCGTGGTGGCGACGGAAGATAATTTATTAAAGGGAGCGGCGGCACAGGCGGTCCAATGCGCTAATATCCGGTTTGGTTTTTCACAAACCCTGTCGCTGCTATAACGGCAAACAACGAGGCATAACATAATGAATCCGTTAATCGTAAAATTAGGCGGCGTATTGCTGGATAGCGAGGAAGCCCTGGAAAGGCTTTTTACCGCGCTGGACAGTTACCGTGCCCAACATCAGCGCCCACTGCTCATTGTGCACGGCGGCGGTTGCCTGGTGGATGAACTGATGAAAAAATTGGCATTGCCGGTCGTCAAGATTGGCGGCCTGCGGGTCACCCCGGCGGATCAAATTGATATTATCACCGGCGCTCTGGCCGGCACGGCGAACAAAACATTGCTGGCCTGGGCCAAGAGGCATGCTATTCCGGCGGTGGGGTTATGTCTGGGCGACGGCGATAGCGTTAAAGTGACCCCGCTGGACGCTAAGCTCGGTCATGTTGGCAAAGCGCAACCGGGATCGCCGGCGTTGCTGACGACGTTGTTGAACGGCGGCTATTTGCCGGTAGTGAGTTCTATCGGCATCACCGATGGCGGCGAACTGATGAACGTCAATGCCGACCAAGCCGCTACCGCCCTGGCTGAGACATTGGGTGCTGATTTGATTCTATTGTCCGATGTCAGCGGTATCCTGGACGGCAAGGGGCGGCGCATTGCGGAAATGACCGCGCAAAAAGCCGAGCAGCTCATTGCGCAGGGTATCATTACCGAAGGCATGATTGTTAAGGTCAACGCGGCGCTGGATGCGGCGCGCACGCTGGGCCGTCCGGTGGATATCGCCAGTTGGCGCCATGCGGATCAGTTACCTGCGCTGTTTAACGGCGAGGCTATCGGTACCCGTATTCTGGCCTGATGTTTTTAAATAATTGAGGTGCCCAAAAGCGTTCGCGCTGAGGCATGGCGGCGGGCCCGTGTATCCTTTAGCGCTTTGTTGATTGAGTGACTGGGGTAAGCGGGTACAGTCGACGCCGCTGCAACGTGGAAGACGATGGGTATAGCGAAGGGAGTAAGGTATGGCACTGTGGGGCGGACGGTTCAGTCAGGCGGCGGACCAGCGTTTTAAACTCTTCAACGACTCGTTGCGATTCGATTACCGATTGGCCGAGCAGGATATTATCGGTTCGGTGGCCTGGTCCAAGGCGCTGGTGGCCGTGGATGTGCTGACACCGGATGAACAGCGGCGTCTGGAGGATGCGCTGGCGGTTATCTTAGAGGAAGTTCGCGGGGCGCCGGAGGCCCTTCTTGCAAGTGATGCCGAGGACATTCACAGCTGGGTTGAACAAAGGCTTATCGACAAAGTGGGGGATTTGGGTAAAAAACTGCATACCGGACGCAGCCGCAACGATCAGGTGGCGACGGATCTAAAGCTTTGGTGCAAAATGCAGGTGCCTGAACTTATCTCCGCGGTAATTCAACTGCAGCAGGCCTTGTTGGCCACCGCCCGAGCCAATCAAGATGCGGTTATGCCCGGGTATACCCATTTGCAGCGTGCGCAGCCGATAACATTCGCCCATTGGTGCATGGCTTACAATGAAATGCTGACGCGCGATGAAAGCCGTCTGCAGGATACGCTGAAACGCCTTGACGTCAGCCCGCTGGGCTCCGGCGCGCTGGCGGGGACCGCTTACGCTATCGATCGCGACCAGTTGGCGGAGTGGCTGGGATTTGCTTCGGCCACTCGCAACAGCCTGGACAGCGTTTCCGATCGCGATCATGTGCTGGAGCTTTTGTCGGATGCGGCAATCAGCATGGTTCATCTTTCTCGTTTCGCCGAAGACCTGATCTTTTTCAACTCCGGCGAGTCCGCGTTTATCGAACTCTCAGATCGGGTGACTTCCGGCTCTTCCCTGATGCCGCAAAAGAAAAACCCGGACGCGCTGGAATTGATCCGGGGTAAATGCGGGCGAGTGCAGGGCGCTCTTGCCGGCATGATGGTCACGCTAAAAGGTTTGCCGCTGGCCTATAACAAGGATATGCAAGAGGACAAAGAGGGGTTATTCGATGCCATGGATACCTGGCTGGATTGCCTGCATATGGCGGCACTGGTATTAGACGGCTTGCAGGTCAAACGGGAACGCTGCCGGGAAGCGGCCCAGCAAGGGTATGCCAATGCCACGGAGCTGGCGGACTATCTGGTGGCCAAAGGCGTGCCTTTCCGTGAGGCCCACCATATAGTCGGCGAGGCGGTCGTGGAAGCCATCAACCGGGCTCTGCCGCTGGAGGAATTACCGCTGTCGGCTTTACAGGCATTCAGCTCGGCCATTGGCGAGGATGTTTATGCGGCGCTGTCGCTGCAATCCTGTTTGGACAAGCGTGCGGCAAAAGGCGGCGTATCCCCTCGGCAAATATCCCTTGCCATCGATGAAGCGCAAAAACGGCTCGACGCCCGATAAAGGCACCTTCCCCCGCCTCTTGGGGCCGTCCACGGGCCTTGAAGTCAATATTCGCGCATGGCGGCAGCAGAGGATTTCATGCTCCTAAACTGCCGCCAATGCACTGAACCGCTAAGGCTCTTCGGCACTGTTTTGTCATCATGAATATTCATCATAGAAATTCCTTCAATAAAAAGAAAAAAACAGTAAACAGCATGTCATACTGCCCTCTCGGTAATATTGATATTAATTATTGATAGGTGTAACCGTTGATTGCTATTCTACCTATCGACGCGAGCTATCGCGGATTGGAGGATGTTAATGAATATTCGCGACCTTGAGTATCTGGTGGCCTTGGCTGAGCATCGTCACTTCCGACGAGCCGCCGACGCCAGCCATGTCAGCCAGCCCACCCTCAGCGGCCAGATTCGCAAGCTGGAGGATGAACTCGGCGTCATGCTGCTGGAACGCACCAGCCGTAAAGTGTTGTTCACTCAGGCGGGTCTTTTGCTGGTGGAGCAGGCGCGGACGATATTGCGTGAAGTTAAGATTCTGCGCGAAATGGCCAGCCAGCAGGGCGAGTCCATGTCGGGTCCGCTGCATATCGGCCTTATCCCGACGGTCGGGCCCTATTTGTTGCCGCATATCATCCCCACGCTGCACGAAACCTTTCCCAAGCTGGAGATGTATTTGCATGAAGCGCAAACCAGCCAACTGTTGCTGCAACTGGACAGCGGCAAGCTTGATTGCGCAATATTGGCCTTGGTTAAGGAATCGGAAGCGTTTATTGAAATTCCGCTGTTCGATGAGCCGATGTTGTTGGCTGTTTATGCCGATCATCGCTGGGCCGACCGGGACCGGGTGCCGATGTCCGATTTGGCGGGGGAAAAGTTGCTGATGTTGGAGGACGGCCATTGCCTACGGGATCAGGCTCTGGGTTTTTGTTTCCAGGCCGGTGCGGATGAAGATACCCACTTTAGGGCCACCAGTCTGGAAACCCTGCGCAATATGGTGGCCGCAGGCAGCGGCATCACCTTGCTGCCGGCGCTGGCGGTCCCTAACGAACGTAAGCGTGACGGTGTGTGTTATCTGCCCTGTTATAAGCCGGAGCCGAAACGTACCATCGCGTTGGTCTATCGACCCGGTTCGCCGCTGCGCGCCCGCTATGAACAATTGGCGGAATCTATTCGCGCCCATATGCAGGTCTATATGGGCGCCAATCCGCTAAAAGAGGCGGTTTAAACCGTTAAGGGCCGCGACCCGATAAGCTTCCGCCATGGTGGGATAATTGAAGGTGGTATTTACGAAATAATCGATAGTATTGCCTTCGCCCTTTTGTTCCATGATAGCCTGGCCGATATGGATAATTTCGGCCGCGCGCTCGCCGAAGCAATGTATGCCCAGAATTTGCCGGGTATCGCGATGGAAGAGTAATTTCAAACTGCCCACGTTCATACCGACAATCTGCGCTCGCGCCAGATGTTTAAATTGCGCCCGCCCCACTTCGTAAGGGACCTTCAGCATTGTCAGTTCTTGTTCGGTTTTACCCACGGAGCTTATTTCCGGAATGGTATAAATGCCGGTGGGAATATTTTCAATCAGCTGGACGTTGGCTCGGCCTTTAATAATGACCTGCGCCGCGATACGTCCCTGATCGTAAGCCGCCGATGCCAGGCTTGGATAGCCAATGACATCGCCCACAGCGTAAATATGCGTCAATGCGGTTTGGTACATGCTGTTGACTTTAATCAATCCCCGGCCATCGGCTTCCAGCCCGATGTTTTCCAGTGCCAGCGAGTCGGTATTGCCGGTACGGCCGTTGGCGTACAATAGGCAATCGGCCCGCATCCGTTTGCCTGAGCGGAAGTGGACTTCAACGCCCTGGTCGGTACCCTCTATCTGTTCATATTCTTCATTGTGCCGAATGACCACGCCGTTTTCCCAGAAATGATAGGAAAGCGCATCTGACATTTCTTGATCCAGAAAAGCCAACAGTCGATCGCGGGTGTTGATCAAATCGACCTTAACGTTCATTCCCCGAAAGATGGACGCGTATTCACAGCCGATGACCCCAGCACCATAAATAATCACATGCTGTGGGTCATGTTTTAAGTCCAAAATGGAGTCGCTGTCATAAATGCGGGGATGATTGAAATCGACGTTGTTCGGGTGATAGGGGCGTGAGCCGCAGGCGATGACGATATGCGCCGCAGTGAGCATTTCCACCGAGTTATCAGGATACTGCACTTTCACCGTATGAGCGTCGGCGAAACTGGCGTCGCCGGTAATAATCTGGCACTGATTACGCTCATAAAACCCCTGACGCATACGTATTTGCTGTTTGATGACCATATCCGCATGGTGCAGGATATCGGCGAAGCTGGCCCGCGGCAGATTGGCGCTGCCGCTGTAAAGCGGGTTTTGATTGAATTCGATAATCCGGCTCACGGCTTGACGCAGCGCTTTCGAGGGGATAGTGCCCCAGTGGGTGCAACCGCCGCCGACGCTGTTATAGCGCTCAATCACCGCAACGCGGGCGCCCTGTTTGGTTAATCCCATGGCGGCACCCTCGCCGCCGGGACCGGAGCCAATAATTATGGCATCATAGTCATATTCTGATTGCATTCGGGTCAAGCCTGTCTTAAACAAATTCACAACGTTAATGTAACATTGTAGACCGGATATCCCAACGCTCGCAGGCTTTTTCTTCTTCAAGTTGTTAATGGGCTAAGGGGCGGGACGTTTTTGCTAAAATTCAGAGTTTGTATCAACGCTGTTGCAACAAATTTTGATATAGTGGATTTTTATAAGCAGGAGGGCTGGACTGAATTATGGGCGTCAGAGCGCAACAAAAAGAGCGGACCCGACGTTCTCTTGTAGAAGCGGCGTTCAGCCAATTAAGCGCCGAGCGTAGTTTCGCCAGCCTGAGCCTGCGTGAGGTCGCCCGAGAAGCGGGTATCGCGCCAACGTCGTTTTACCGGCATTTCCGGGATGTGGATGAGTTAGGCCTCACCATGGTGGACGAAAGCGGCCTGATGCTTCGTCAACTGATGCGTCAGGCGCGCCAGCGTATCGCTAAAGGCGGCAGCGTGATTCGAACATCGGTTTCCACCTTTATGGAATTCATCGGCAACAATCCCAATGCTTTTCGCTTGCTGCTTCGTGAACGTTCAGGCACGTCCAGCGCTTTTCGGGCCGCCGTCGCCCGTGAAATTCAGCATTTCATCGCGGAACTTGCCGATTATCTTGAAATCGAAAACCATATGCCGCGCAGCTTTACCGAAGCTCAGGCCGAGGCGATGGTCATCATCGTCTTTAACGCCGGCGCTGAAGCGCTGGATGTGGATATCAAGGAGCGCCGGGAACTGGAAGAACGTCTGGTTTTGCAACTGCGTATGATTTCCAAGGGGGCTTTTTACTGGTATCGCCGGGAGCAGGAAAAGGCGGCCGCCCTCTCTCTTGATGAAAGCAGGTAGGTATTATGACGATAAAAACCCTTGGCGAGAAAGGAACTTTGATTTTAGCGCTAATCGCCGGTCTGTCCATTAACGGCGCTTTCACCGCTATATTCAGTTCCATTGTGCCTTTTTCTGTTTTTCCGATCATATCGCTGGTGTTATCGGTGTACTGCCTGCATTCCCATTATCAGGATTGCGCCATGCCCCAAGGCATTCCTTCAATAGCCGCTGCCAGTTTCCTGCTGGGACTATTGCTTTACAGCGCGATAATCCGGGCGGAATACCCGGTAATCGGTTCCAATTTCGTGCCGGCCATCCTGGCGGTAGTACTGGTGTTTTGGATTGGACGCAAATTAAAGCGGCTTAGCAGGACAGGGGAGTGACCAGCGTTTACAATAGATTAGTAGAGCAGATGATTAGAGATATTATGTTGAAATAATAATATATTTTCTATTTATAGGTTTAATGAGCAGCAACATTATATGAGTTATATTGTTTTGCAATTGACTGTGCATAAAATCCCTAGATTCTGGCCAATTTTCATCTTCTTTTAAGCTCGTTTATATTTTATTCATCGATGAAGTGTATAAATGGTTTCTTTGTTTTAAATGCTTAATCTTATTTAATATCACTTCCCTTCTCAACAAAATTGGGCAATAAAATGTGTTTTATAATTCCTTCTTTTAATGAAGTGCAAAGTAGTCAAATGCCAGAAAATGTCCCCGCAATAAATCATATCAACATTGATAACCATTTAGCCGTTGCGTCCTCGGGGCCAGCCGCATCGCTAACTCGCGCCTCAAATAGTTGCACGTCGAGTGTGGTAGGGCTAAAACATGAGATGTTAATAATTGCGGGAGCTGCGGGAGTTTGTTTATTAACGTTATTTCTCGGTAATTATTCATTGAGGGAAGTGAGCAATTTGTCTTCGGAAAAAAGAATCTGAACTTTTGGAATCAAAGAAGTCGATTCAGGCAATCGGCGTTTGTTTAGGCGGCCTCGGTGGGGGCGTCGGTGGATGTATTATTGGGCCCAAGCTAGCACTTACCTCAAAAGCCTCATCTCAAGCTGACGTCACCTTCACCCTGTCAATGTTTGCCGGAATATATTTAGGTCTCATTCTAGGCTTTTTATTAACACAAGCCGCTTTCAACATTGCAGAAAGGGATTAGCGATTCTTTCACAACAAACCGTTGAAAATGTCATCTCGTCCTGAAATCGCTTCCCATGCCCCAAAGCGCTCCCTCACTCGCCGTGGTCAGTTTTCTGTCGGGACGGTTGTTTAGCAGCGCTTTTACCCGGGCGGAATACCCGGTAATGGGCTCCAATTTCGTGCCGGCCATCCCGGCGGTGGTTCTGGTGGTTAGGTCGGACGTAAATTAAAGCGGCTTAACCGGACGCAGGAGTGACCAGAATTTAGAATTGTTTGATTAGCTAGGGGATTGAAAATACTATACTGAATTAATCAAATGTATACTATTTATCAGAACAGCGATTTTCAATATTTAATGAACCTTATTGCATTGCAGTATATAGTGCATGATAGTCCTTTTTTTATTATTATTCTAAGCTTGTTTATGTACTATGTAAATTGGCAGTGTATGCTAAAGAGGTTTTTGTTTCAACTGTTTGATTTTTTTATAAGATCTTTTCTCTTTTTAACATATGGACAATATATGTGTTATATCATCCCACCTTTCAGCGAAGTGCCAAGTAGCAAAAGGCAAATTATTGCCCACGCAACAAACCACATTCACATGGATAACCCTCCAGCCAATGCGCCCGCACAACTTGCCGCATCGATAAATTGTGCCGCAAATACCAGCACAACGTCGGTGAAAGAGATAGCGATAGATACGTTATTCTGTGGTGCGATGATGGGGGCTTTGTTTTTGTCTGAATTCCTCGCTGTTCATTCTTTGAGAGGTGTAAACAATTACTTTTCAGAGTCTCAGTCTTTTAAACCAATGGGGAGTTTACAAAAAATCGGGATTCGCTCTGGTACAGTAATGGGCGCTCTCGGTGGATTGATCGCTGGGCCCAGGTCAACATCTTTGATAAAAACGTCATTGTACTATCAACGTGTTATGGTGGTGTTTGCCGGGGCATATCTAGGAGTGATTTCAGGCTACTTGTTATCCCAAATTGTTTCTAGTTTTGTGGAAAATGACCAGTGACGTCCTTCATATTAATTGGTAGTGAAAATAAGTTAAAACCTGAATAGGCCAATTATGCATTACAAAATCAGGATGGAAATTCGCAAATTCAAAGATTGATTATTAATGGAAGATATATGATTAACGCACATTGCCTGGTCCCGTGGGAACAGCACATTGATTTCGAATCACCCACCGGTACTGAGGACACTAATCAAGCTCGTTGTTCAAATCGGATGACGGCCTCATTGATAAATGCTAAAAATACTAACTTAAAGCTTTCGATATGTGCCGGCATCTTTCTATTCAGTTTTGCAACAACCTATGGTATTGTCGATCTTTGTAAGCACCGAATTTCTTCTCATATCCATAATATAATGAATCCACCTCCTAGAACCGTTATGGAACAGTTGAAGTTGGAAAGTGAAAGCAAAATGTTTGGTGTTGGCTGCGGTATTATAGGAGGCGCCGCCAGTGGTACTTTGCTTGGAATCGGACCGGCTTTTCTTTCTGAAAAGAGAGAAATTGCTACTGGAATGATCTTATTTTCAGCGTTGATTGGTTGCTTTCTCGGCGCTGCAATGGGAGGTTTATATTCTTATGAATTTTTAAGTAAGCATGATTTAATTGAATGATATTAAATTTTTTATGACTTTTTTAAAAATTTCGTCCGCTCACTGAAAAAATGGGCCATCCAGAGCCAACAGCGGTAGGCGATTTATGCTTGGCTGCAGCTGCTCCAGACGACCGGGGGCTGACAATTTATACCCTGTCTGAGGCCCTTATCTTGGCCTGATAATTATGATAAAAAAGGCGATATCTTCTGATGATAACCGCCATTTCTTACTACGCCTGCACTCTGTTAATTCTAATCGTGAAAGTTTGCAGCGCCGGTTATCATTAACTAAATCTGATAACTTTAAACCTCGGTACCAGCACTTTCATCAATGTCCAGGCAAACAAATAAGCCAATCCGCAAAATATAAACATAATGCCATAGCCAACGTTTATTTCCCCTAGCGCTTGATAATGATCAAACAGCGCTCCGGCGGCCTTGGTCACCGCCACCCCGCCAAACCCTCCTGCCATGCCACCAATACCAATCACCGAGGCAACAGCTTTATTGGGAAACATATCGGATACTGTAGTAAACAAGTTCGCAGACCATGCCTGATGAGCCGAGGCCGCGATGCCAATCATGATAACAGGCAGCCAGAACCCCGCATGTCCCAAGGGCTGGGCTAATAAGGCAGATAACGGAAACACGGCAATAAATAGCATGGCGCGCATGCGGGCAATATATGGGTTGAGTCCTTTTTTTTATAAACATTGCCGGCAGCCAGCCACCGCCAATGCTTCCCACCATCGTCATACAATAGATAGCGGCGATAGGCAGCATCATTTGAGTACCGCTCATTTTGTATTGGGCGGTCAGATAAGCCGGCAGCCAGAACATGAAAAACCACCATACTCCATCGGTCAAAAATTTTCCGATGGCGAACGCCCAGGTTTGGCGGTAGGCCAGTAAACTGAGCCATGATATTTTTTCTTGATCCTGTTCCCGGTTGTGCTGTGAATCCACATCTTCGGAAATATAGGCGTATTCAGCTTGGTTTAATTTTCCTTTATTAAATAATTTTATAGGGAGATCGAATAGCTTTTTCCAAAAGAATAAGCAGATAAAACCTATAATACCCACTATGGCGAAAGTGGACTCCCACCCCCATTGCGCGGCTAACCACGGCACCACTAGGGGGGCGAGGATAGCACCCACATTTGCGCCGGAATTGAATATGCCGGTAGCAAAAGAGCGCTCCTTTTTAGGAAACCATTCGGCGGTGGCTTTGATGGCGCATGGAAAGTTTCCTGATTCTCCAAGCCCTAAAACCAGACGGGCGAACATAAAGCCGGCTATTGTAATGGGCACCGAAATGCTTAATGAAGAAAGCATAGCGGAAATTCCGCCCCCAATTTGCGCCACAAAGGCATGTAAAACCGCACCCAATGACCAAATACCCAATACCCACGAATATCCCGCCTTGCTGCCGGTAAAATCAACGAAACGTCCGGCAAACAACATGCCTATAGCATAAGTAAACTGAAATACCGCTGCAATATTCGCATAGTCGCTATTGCTCCAACTGAATTCTTTGGCTAAAAGCGGCTCCAACAGGCTCAATACCTGCCGGTCAAGATAATTTATGGTGGTGCCAAAAAACAGCAATGCGCATATCACCCATCGATAATTTGTTTGAGACATCCTCACCTCGTTAAAAAAGAAACGTTATTTCATTTTATATGAAAGATTATTTTATGTTTGCTTGTGTTTTTTGATATGACGAGGGTCACATATCGCTTATGAAGACAAAAAATTATCCATGCCCGCTAATGCCGGGGGGAAGGGGAGGTAACGAAGTTCACGTCACCTTTGCCAGGGAGATAAGGATTTTACTGGGCGTAAAGGGAAGCGGCACGCCCAATGATGCGTTGGAATGCTAAGCGCCGGCGGCGACGAAAGGATTCACGCTTTTTTTTGTCGTCAACAGTACACCGCACTCCATATGCCGGGTGTAAGGGAACTGATCAAACAGGGCTAGCCGGTCGATGTGGTGGGTTTGGGAAAGGATTTCCAGATTGCGGCATAAAGACTCGGGATTACAGGAGATATAGAGGATACGCGGATAACCCTGCACCAATTCGACGGTGGCGTCATCAAGCCCGCTACGCGGCGGGTCGACAAAAATGGTCTCACAGCGATAGCTGCCTAAGTCGATATCTTTTAATCGGGTGAATTCACGCACGCCTTGCATCGCCTGGGTGAACTCCTCCGCCGACATGCGAATGATTTGCACATTATCGATATGATTGGCGGCAATATTGAACTGCGCCGCTTCCACTGACGGCTTGGCGATTTCCGTCGCCAGCACCCGATCAAAATTTCGCGCCAGCGCCAGCGAAAAATTCCCGTTGCCGCAATAAAGCTCCAGCAAATCCCCTTGACTATGACGGGTCGCCGCCAATGCCCATTCCAGCATCTGGATATTTACGGCGGCATTAGGCTGAGTAAAGCTGTTTTCGATCTGCCGATAAATTAATTCCCTTCCCGCTATCGGCAATCGTTCGTCCACATAGTCCCGGTCCAGGCAAATTTTCGTTTTGGCGGCACGGCCGATGAGATGCACGATAAAACCTTGTGCCCGCAATGCATCACGCAGCGCGGCGGCGGACTCTCGCCATTCATCATCCAGCGGGCGATGATAAATCAGGGTGATCACCGCTTGGCCGCTCAGGGTAGTCAAGTAATCGAGCTGGAAGAGCTTATTGCGCAACAGCGGCGACTGGCGCAAAGCATGCATCATGGCAACCATCAGTTCATTGATCAACTCGCTGCCGGCGGCAAAAAAATCGATACGTATGCGCTCTTTGGTCAAGGGGTCGAACATGATGTGATAAAGATCTTGTTCTTCGTGCCAAACCCTGAATTCGGCGCGCATCCGGTAATGTCTGGCCGGCGATCGAAATATCTCCGGCTCCGGCGCTGCATAAGTTGCCATCATCGCGTTAAGTCGCGCGAGCTTTTCCGCCAGTTGATTTTCGTAATCGTCGATGGGCAACGCCTCTGAAGTCATCATGTTTTCTCGTCGATGTTCACTCGCTTTCACGGTTGCGGGGGATTGTAGGGGATAACCTGGTGAAGTCCAATGTTGTTCAAATTATAATTTCTTACCTAATGTATTCTATAGACATGATTATCTCTTAGATTGTAGGATATTTGCCCGGTCTCTTGTGAGTTAAAAGGGAATCCAGTTTCAAGCTGGAGCTGACGCGCAGCGGTAAGGGGAAGTCAGGGCGAGTGCGCAAGCAGACACTGTCTAATAATAGATGGGAAGTCATCGCCTGGTGGTAACACATCCCAAGCCCGAAAACCTGCCGGTATTTCGTCGCAATATCCCTGTTTATCGCGTGCTATTTAACATGGAACCTGCGGCATCCTGTCTAATCAATTGGATGCTATGTCAATGTTGACTCTCAAATATACCGTTATCGCGGCATTGTCCGTTACGACATTCTCTGCGTGGGCGCAGGATAACAATGCGCAAAATGACGCTGATGACCAGCTTGTCGTGTCAGCGAATCGTTTCCCACAGCCGGTCTCCTCCGTATTAGCGCCTACCAGCGTTGTGACACGAGAAGATATCGATCGCGGCCAAATCAAATCAGTGGCTGAGGCGCTAAGTCGCCTGCCTGGCGTGGATATCGCGCAAAACGGCGGCTTGGGACAGCAAAGCTCTCTGTTTATTCGCGGGACCAACTCCAGTCATGCATTGATCCTTATCGATGGCGTACGGTTGAATCAGGCGGGTATTTCCGGTTCCTCAGACCTCAGTCAAATCCCCATCTCCCTGGTGCAACGTATCGAATATATCCGCGGCCCGCGTTCCGCCGTGTACGGTTCGGATGCCATTGGCGGGGTAGTGAACATCATTACCACACGTGATAAACCCGGTACCACCCTGAGTGCCGGCATGGGGTCGAACGGCTACCAAAGCTACGATGGCTCTACCCAACAACGGCTTGGGGACGATACCGTGGCCACCGTGGCGGGGAATTATACCTATACCCGCGGATTCGATGTTAAGGCCGATTTACCTGACCCTTATGGCGATCCGGCGCAGCCCGACCGCGACGGCTTTATGAGCAAAACCCTTTTCGCTTCATTGGAGCATGCCTTTAATCAACAGGTCAGCGGTTTTGCAAGGGTGTATGGTTATGACAATCGTACCGCTTATGACGGCACCTATACCTACACCGACCCGGCTCATGAAGATGCGTTGCCCGATACCCGCCAACTCTACAGCCGTACCTATGATACCGGACTGCGCTTCCAGGACGGCATTTATGCCTCCCAGCTATCGTACAGTTATAACCACACCAAGGATTATAACTATGATCCTAAATATGGCCCTTATTCTGCATCCGCAACCCTTGATGATTCCGATCAATACAATGTGCAATGGGGCAATACCCTGCATGTTACCCACGGTTTGGTGAGCGCCGGGGTGGATTGGCAAAAGCAGACCACCGAACCCGGTACCGACTATCTCACGGAGGGCTACGAGCAGCGCAACACCGGCGTTTATGCCACGACGCAGCAACTGTTCGGGCCGGTTACCTTGGAGGGGGCGGTGCGAGGGGACGATAATTCTCAATTCGGCACGCACGGCACTTGGCAAAGCAGCGCCGCTTGGGAGTTCATAGAGGGCTACCGACTCATCGGTTCTTACGGTACCGCCTACAAGGCGCCGAACCTCGGCCAGCTTTACAGCGCCTATGGCGGCAATCCCAATTTGAATCCGGAGGAGAGCAAACAATGGGAAGGCGGCGTGGAAGGACTCACCGGCCCGGTGAACTGGCGCATTTCAGCTTACCGCAACGATATAAACAATCTTATTGATTACAATACGGACGATGAGACTTACTACAATATCGGTAAAGCGCGCATCAAGGGAGTGGAATGGACCGGCTCGGTGGATACCGGCCCTTTCCGCCATCAGTTAACGCTGGAGTATCTTGACGCCCGCGATGCCGCCACTGACCAGATTCTGCCCAGACGTGCCAAGCAGCAGGTCAAATACCAGCTGGATTGGCAGGTGGCGTCTATTGATTGGTCCCTGAATTACCATTATCTCGGTCAGCGCTACGACACGGATTATAATACCTATCAGGTGGTCAAGATGGGCGGCGTCAGTTTATGGGATATCGCGGCCTCTTATCCGCTCACCCCACATTTAACGGTTCGTGGTAGAATAGCCAATCTGTTTGATCAAGAGTACGAGACAGCTTATGGCTACCAGACCGCAGGACGAGAATTTTATCTCACGGGAACCTATTCCTTCTGACGGTAGCAATACAAAACGGCCCACCATCCTGATTTTCGATTCAGGAGTGGGCGGTTTATCCATCTATGATGAAGTAAGGGAACTTCTGCCGGATCCTCATTATATTTATGTCTTTGATAATGAAGAGTTTCCTTACGGTGAAAAGCCAGAAGACTTTATTGTCGAGCGTGTGGTCAACATCGTCGATGCAGTACAAAGGCTGTATGCGCTGGATATGGTGATAGTGGCCTGTAATACCGCCAGTACCATCTCTCTACCCGCCTTGCGTGAGCGCTTTCCTTGTCCCATTGTCGGCGTGGTGCCGGCTATTAAACCCGCCGCTAAACTTACCCGCAACGGCATCGTCGGTTTGCTGGCCACCCGGGCCACCGTGCATCGCACCTATACCCATGAACTGATTGCCAAGTTTGCCGCCGACTGCCATATCATCACGTTGGGGTCGGCCGAACTGGTGGAATTGGCGGAAGCCAAATTGCATGGAGAGGCAATCTCGTTAACCGTTTTGCAAAAAATCCTGCGGCCCTGGCTGCGGTTACCTGAGCCGCCTGATACGGTGGTTTTGGGTTGTACTCATTTCCCCCTGCTAACGGACGAACTCAAAGCGGTATTGCCGGACGGTACAAGGCTGGTGGATTCCGGTTCCGCCATCGCCAAGCGCGCGGCATGGCTTATCGCCCATGAAATTACCGGCACCGGCTCCGCCAGTGAAAATAAAGCTTATTGTTTATCCATGACGCCGCAATCGATGGAATTATTACCGGTACTAAAACGCTACGGCTTCTTTTCGTTGGAAAAACTGCCTATGCCGGCCTTGTCTTGAGTAATAATTAGTCTGTCAGTGAAAAATTTACAATAAGCGCTTGCCACGCCTCAGGAAGTCCCTATAATGCGCCTCCACTGACCGGGATTAACCGTTGCGACGGGCCGGATGGGGAAGGGAAAAGCGCTGCGATAAAGCAAATAAAAGCTTGACTCTTCAGCGGGAAAACGTAATATACGCAACCCGCGCCAGGTGAGATTATCGTTCTCCCGGCCACGCTCTTTAACAATTTATCAGACAATCTGTGTGGGCACTCACAAGACGGTATCGAAACACAAAAATACCAAGTCTTAGAGTGTTTACCAGTTAATTCATAATATGAAGAAACAGGTGATTCTTTGAGCATCAAGCTTTTAATTGAAGAGTTTGATCATGGCTCAGATTGAACGCTGGCGGCAGGCCTAACACATGCAAGTCGAGCGGCAGCGGAAAGTAGCTTGCTACTTTGCCGGCGAGCGGCGGACGGGTGAGTAAAGTCTGGGGATCTGCCTGATGGAGGGGGATAACTACTGGAAACGGTAGCTAATACCGCATAACGTCGCAAGACCAAAGTGGGGGACCTTAGGGCCTCATGCCATCGGATGAACCCAGATGGGATTAGCTAGTAGGTGGGGTAAAGGCTCACCTAGGCGACGATCCCTAGCTGGTCTGAGAGGATGACCAGCCACACTGGAACTGAGACACGGTCCAGACTCCTACGGGAGGCAGCAGTGGGGAATATTGCACAATGGGCGCAAGCCTGATGCAGCCATGCCGCGTGTGTGAAGAAGGCCTTCGGGTTGTAAAGCACTTTCAGCGGGGAGGAAGGGGTTGAGGCGAATAACCTTAATCATTGACGTTACCCGCAGAAGAAGCACCGGCTAACTCCGTGCCAGCAGCCGCGGTAATACGGAGGGTGCGAGCGTTAATCGGAATTACTGGGCGTAAAGCGTACGCAGGCGGTTTGTTAAGTCAGATGTGAAATCCCCGGGCTTAACCCGGGAACTGCATTTGAAACTGGCAGGCTAGAGTCTCGTAGAGGTAGAATTCCAGGTGTAGCGGTGAAATGCGTAGAGATCTGGAGGAATACCGGTGGCGAAGGCGGCCCCCTGGACGAAGACTGACGCTCAGGTACGAAAGCGTGGGGAGCAAACAGGATTAGATACCCTGGTAGTCCACGCTGTAAACGATGTCGATTTGAAGGTTGTGGCCTTGAGCCGTGGCTTTCGGAGCTAACGCGTTAAATCGACCGCCTGGGGAGTACGGCCGCAAGGTTAAAACTCAAATGAATTGACGGGGGCCCGCACAAGCGGTGGAGCATGTGGTTTAATTCGATGCAACGCGAAGAACCTTACCTACTCTTGACATCCACAGAAGACCTCAGAGATGAGGTTGTGCCTTAGGGAACTGTGAGACAGGTGCTGCATGGCTGTCGTCAGCTCGTGTTGTGAAATGTTGGGTTAAGTCCCGCAACGAGCGCAACCCTTATCCTTTGTTGCCAGCGCGTAATGGCGGGAACTCAAAGGAGACTGCCGGTGACAAACCGGAGGAAGGTGGGGATGACGTCAAGTCATCATGGCCCTTACGAGTAGGGCTACACACGTGCTACAATGGCGCATACAAAGAGAAGCGAACTCGCGAGAGAAAGCGGACCTCATAAAGTGCGTCGTAGTCCGGATTGGAGTCTGCAACTCGACTCCATGAAGTCGGAATCGCTAGTAATCGCGGATCAGAATGCCGCGGTGAATACGTTCCCGGGCCTTGTACACACCGCCCGTCACACCATGGGAGTGGGTTGCAAAAGAAGTAGGTAGCTTAACCTTCGGGAGGGCGCTTACCACTTTGTGATTCATGACTGGGGTGAAGTCGTAACAAGGTAACCGTAGGGGAACCTGCGGTTGGATCACCTCCTTACCGAAAGATGCGCGTTGAGTGACGTGTCCACACAGATTGTCTGATAGAAGTCATGAGCAAACAGCTCGTATGGTTTTGTTTGCGAAGCACAGCTTCGCGAACGCGTATCTTTGTCCCCTTCGTCTAGTGGCCTAGGACACTGCCCTTTCACGGCGGTAACAGGGGTTCGAACCCCCTAGGGGACGCCATATTCTGTTGTGATATTTCAGAGCACACTGATGACGCCGACGCCTGCGGGCGAAAGCGTATTGAGTATGCTGCGAAATACTGCTCTTTAACAATCCGGAACAAGCTGAAAATTTGAAACAACATGCTGAGCAAACTCAGTATGCGAGTCTCTCAAAGCAAGCAAACCCTAGAATGCTGTTATGTCGATAACAGCTTCTGTCGCCGATGTGATGTTTCCGACATCACAGAAGCAAGACTGAGCGAACGACTGCAGGGCAAGGCGCCTCGGCGCGCAGCCAGCGGAGTGGACTGTATGTCCATGAGCATGGCGAGCACCGGAGCAACGCGGCCATGCACTCGTGCAGCCAGTCGAGAAAAAGACAGACACTTTAGGGTTGTGAGGTTAAGTGACTAAGCGTACACGGTGGATGCCTAGGCAGTCAGAGGCGATGAAGGACGTGCTAATCTGCGAAAAGCGCCGGTGAGCTGATATGAAGCGCTATCAGCCGGCGATGTCCGAATGGGGAAACCCAGTGCAATTCGTTGCACTATCGTGATGTGAATCCATAGCGTCACGAGGCGAACCGGGGGAACTGAAACATCTCAGTACCCCGAGGAAAAGAAATCAACCGAGATTCCCCCAGTAGCGGCGAGCGAACGGGGAGGAGCCCAGAGCGGTAATCAGTTTGAGCATCAGTGGAAGCGTCTGGAAAGTCGCGCAACAAAGGGTGATAGCCCCGTACACGAAGGTGCGCAAGCGGTGAGCTCGATGAGTAGGGCGGGACACGTGATATCCTGTCTGAAGATGGGGGGACCATCCTCCAAGGCTAAATACTCCTGACTGACCGATAGTGAACCAGTACCGTGAGGGAAAGGCGAAAAGAACCCCGGCGAGGGGAGTGAAAAAGAACCTGAAACCGTGTACGTACAAGCAGTGGGAGCCTTGATTCGTCAGGGTGACTGCGTACCTTTTGTATAATGGGTCAGCGACTTATATTCTGTAGCAAGGTTAACCGAATAGGGGAGCCGTAGGGAAACCGAGTCTTAACTGGGCGCATAGTTGCAGGGTATAGACCCGAAACCCGGTGATCTAGCCATGGGCAGGTTGAAGGTTGGGTAACACTAACTGGAGGACCGAACCGACTAATGTTGAAAAATTAGCGGATGACTTGTGGCTGGGGGTGAAAGGCCAATCAAACCGGGAGATAGCTGGTTCTCCCCGAAAGCTATTTAGGTAGCGCCTCGTGAGTTCATCTTCGGGGGTAGAGCACTGTTTCGGCTAGGGGTCCACCCCGGATTACCAACCCGATGCAAACTGCGAATACCGAAGAATGCCATCACGGGAGACACACGGCGGGTGCTAACGTCCGTCGTGAAGAGGGAAACAACCCAGACCGCCGGCTAAGGTCCCCAAGTCATGGTTAAGTGGGAAACGATGTGGGAAGGCATAGACAGCCAGGATGTTGGCTTAGAAGCAGCCATCATTTAAAGAAAGCGTAATAGCTCACTGGTCGAGTCGGCCTGCGCGGAAGATGTAACGGGGCTAAACCATGCACCGAAGCCGCGGCAGCGGGCGTATCACTTAAGATATCTACGAAGAGAGTTAACGGCGCATTAAGCGCGCTCAGGTCACTTTCACGGTGGCGAGACTGAGCGAGCGGAGTCAGGGCAAGGCGCCCGGCGCGCAGAAACCGGAGTGGACTGAACGTCCATGAGGATTTCGAGCACCGGAGCAACGCGGGCATGAGTTCGCGCAGCCGGTCGTTTTAGGTATCTTAAGGATACGCCTGTTGGGTAGGGGAGCGTTCTGTAAGCCTGCGAAGGCGGCCTGTGAGGGCTGCTGGAGGTATCAGAAGTGCGAATGCTGACATAAGTAACGATAAAGCGGGTGAAAAGCCCGCTCGCCGGAAGACCAAGGGTTCCTGTTCAACGTTAATCGGAGCAGGGTGAGTCGACCCCTAAGGCGAGGCTGAAAAGCGTAGTCGATGGGAAACAGGTTAATATTCCTGTACTGTGTGTGACTGCGAAGGGGGACGGAGAAAGCTAGACCGGCCGGGCGACGGTTGTCCCGGTTCAAGCGTGCAGGTGGAAAGGGCAGGCAAATCCGCTCTTTCACAACACTGAGGCGTGATGACGAGCCACCACGGTGGCGAAGGGGTTGATGCTACGCTTCCAGGAAAAGCCTCTAAGCACCAGGTCACATGTAATCGTACCCCAAACCGACACAGGTGGTCAGGTAGAGAATACCGAGGCGCTTGAGAGAACTCGGGTGAAGGAACTAGGCAAAATGGTGCCGTAACTTCGGGAGAAGGCACGCTGGCATTAGGTGGAGGAACTCGCTTCCCGAGCCGAAGCCAGTCGCAGATACCAGCTGGCTGCAACTGTTTATTAAAAACACAGCACTGTGCAAACACGAAAGTGGACGTATACGGTGTGACGCCTGCCCGGTGCCGGAAGGTTAATTGATGGGGTTAAGCGTAAGCTGAAGCTCTTGATCGAAGCCCCGGTAAACGGCGGCCGTAACTATAACGGTCCTAAGGTAGCGAAATTCCTTGTCGGGTAAGTTCCGACCTGCACGAATGGCGTAATGATGGCCAGGCTGTCTCCACCCGAGACTCAGTGAAATTGAACTCGCTGTGAAGATGCAGTGTACCCGCGGCAAGACGGAAAGACCCCGTGAACCTTTACTATAGCTTGACACTGAACATTGAGCCTTGATGTGTAGGATAGGTGGGAGGCTTTGAAGTGTGGACGCCAGTCTGCATGGAGCCAACCTTGAAATACCACCCTTTAATGTTTGATGTTCTAACTCCGGCCCATTATCTGGGTCGAGGACAGTGTCTGGTGGGTAGTTTGACTGGGGCGGTCTCCTCCTAAAGAGTAACGGAGGAGCACGAAGGTTAGCTAATCACGGTCGGACATCGTGAGGTTAGTGCAAAGGCATAAGCTAGCTTGACTGCGAGAGTGACGGCTCGAGCAGGTGCGAAAGCAGGTCTTAGTGATCCGGTGGTTCTGAATGGAAGGGCCATCGCTCAACGGATAAAAGGTACTCCGGGGATAACAGGCTGATACCGCCCAAGAGTTCATATCGACGGCGGTGTTTGGCACCTCGATGTCGGCTCATCACATCCTGGGGCTGAAGTAGGTCCCAAGGGTATGGCTGTTCGCCATTTAAAGTGGTACGCGAGCTGGGTTTAGAACGTCGTGAGACAGTTCGGTCCCTATCTGCCGTGGGCGTTGGAAGATTGAGAGGGGCTGCTCCTAGTACGAGAGGACCGGAGTGGACGCACCGCTGGTGTTCGGGTTGTCATGCCAATGGCATTGCCCGGTAGCTACGTGCGGAAGAGATAACCGCTGAAAGCATCTAAGCGGGAAACTTGCCTCGAGATGAGTCTTCCCTGTGGCTATAGGTCACCTGAAGGGACGTTAAAGACGATGACGTTGATAGGTCGGGTGTGTAAGCGCAGCGATGCGTTGAGCTAACCGATACTAATGACCCGTGAGACTTAACCTTACAACACCTAAGGTGTTTGAGAAGAGAGAGACGAATTTTCAGCGAAGGTTCCGGATAAACGGACGTGGCATCAAGCGAAACAGGCAAGATGCGGCGGACGGTAATGAATTTGCCTGGCGGCACTAGCGCGGTGGTCCCACCTGACCCCATGCCGAACTCAGTAGTGAAACGCCGTAGCGCCGATGGTAGTGTGGGGTCTCCCCATGCGAGAGTAGGGAACTGCCAGGCATCCATTAAGGCCCAATACCTTGAGCGAAGCGAAAGGCGTTGGTGAAGTAAAACCTGGCGGTTCGCTACTCGAGCCGAGAGTAGGACAACCGGCAAAGCCGGTTGAACGAAGCCGAAGGCGACGGCCCGCAGGGTGCGCGCCGCAGGCGGGCATCAACTGCCAGGCATCCAATTGAATAAAGCCCTCTGTGAAAGCAGAGGGCTTTTTCATTTGTAGTAAACAGGCGGTTCGCTACTCGGTCAGTTCGAGTTAAAGGTAGAGTAGGACAACCGGCTTTGCCGGTTGAACGAAGCCGCAGGCGACGGCCCGCAGGGTGCGCGCCGCAGGCGGGCATCAACTGCCAGGCATCCCATTGAATGAAGCCCTCTGTGAAAGCAGAGGGCTTTTTCATGTGCGCTGGACGGGCGGTTCACAATGCGTGCCAAGCGGTTTAGATACGAATTGAGCCAACAAAGACATCGAATAATCACGAGTGAATATCAATGCCTATTGCTCATGAGAATATGAGCAATATCATGAAAATTAATTAATAGCATAAATATGATTTTCATAAAAAAACTATTAATTTTGTTTTAAATGTCATTAAATTTTATAAAGTTAGCTTTGTCTTATGTAAAATTATCTCATAATTTATAAATCTTACTAATCAATGGGCGATATTTGCAAGCGTGTTTGCTTAGCTATCTGTTTATATCTGGGTATATATAAAAGCCGCTAAAGGATACAAGATTATGCAAAAGATAAGTAATGGAAGTTCCTTTAAACCAAGCGATATCCAAACGAGAAATACTGAGGCTAAAAAGCCGAGCATAGGCTATAAAAGTATCCTGGAAAAGCTTATCTCAGTTAAGAACCATGTCGTCGCTTATCTTTCGCATGTCAAAACACATTATATAAAATCGATGAAACATTTGATCGTCTCGTTGAAGACTGTGCGGAGTGAAAGGCGCCGTGGCCCAGGGATGGCGTATCAAGGGGACGAAGAGATTATTTTGACCTCTTATAAACCCATACTGGATCCCGCTGAGCAATTTGAAGTTGATGTAAATGAAAGCCTTCTAAAATTGAATAAAAATTTTCAAAGGGAAGTGGCAGATGAAAAATACAAAGAACAAGTCATTGATGCTATATTTTCGGCTATTTATAAGGACGTAAAAGCATCATTTGAAGTACACTGTTTTTATAACAGTCTCGGTTTGCTCGGGGAGGGAAATGGTACTCTACCGAAGGAATATCTAAAGAGTATCGGCCAAATAGCTTATGACTGGGATGTCGCTTGTATTGAAAAGGATGGCATTTTTGTTCCAAAAGGAGCGGGTGCAAATCCTTTGCTAAATAGTGTCATTAGTATACTGCAGAAAAAACATTCATCTTTGATGAAAAACCAAGAAAATATTGAGAAAATAAATAATTCGATAACTGCCATGGTCGATAAATTTTGTGTTGCTAATAAAATCAAAAGTCCATTGGAGTTCAAGTCTGCATTAATGATGATTAATGACAATTGGCAGCAGAATATTAATAAAGAAAATTCCTCCGATGCATAACGCATGCAATGCGTTTTAGCAGGATATGCCTTAGGCTTTTGTAGGGCTATTATTATCCTATCCCTTCATCGGCGATCGCAAAAAAATGTCTCTCACCCGATACCAGAGGAATCAGGTAGAATACAGCCATGAGAGATTGCGATAGGTCACAATGATGATACATGGTGTGCCCGTAAAACACCTGAATACCTTTGGGATAGATGCTACTGCGGAACAAGTCGTAACTGCCCGTTCTGAAAAGGAATTAATGGCCGGTTGGCGAGAAGCCGTCGGCAGATCTTTGCCGGTTTTGTTGCTGGGAGGAGGGAGTAACGTCCTGTTTCTGGATAATTTCTCAGGCATTGTGTTGCTGAACCGTCTAAAGGGTGTCGACGTTACCGAGGATGAAAACTTCTGGCATATCCATGCAGGTGCGGGTGAAGACTGGCATGAACTGGTATCCTTCACCCTCGATCGCGGCATGGCCGGGCTTGAGAATCTCGCTTTGATTCCTGGACGCACTGGGTCGGCGCCGATCCAAAATATCGGCGCTTATGGCATAGAGCTCAAGGATGTATGTGAATATGTCGATATTATCGATCTTGATAGCGGAGCTAAAAAAGCGGCTGTCCGCCGCAGAATGCAATTTCGGTTACCGGGACAGTATATTCAAACATGCATATCGTGACGGCTACGCCATTGTAGCGGTTGGCTTCATTCTCAATAAAATATGGCGTCCGGTGCTGACCTACGGTGATTTAGCCCGTCTGGGCACTCAAAACGTCACACCGCGACAGGTGTTTGATACGGTTTGTACCATGCGGCGCAACAAATTACCCGATCCCGCCGTGGCGGGTAATGCCGGCAGCTTTTTCAAAAATCCGGTCGTAAGCGCTGAGTTCGCACAGGATTTGCTGAAGCATTATCCCTCGGCGCCCCGCTATCCACAGCCTTCAGGAGATGTAAAGCTGGCGGCGGGCTGGCTCATCGAGCAATGTTCACTTAAAGGTCACCGATTGGCTTCGGCGGCGGTACATGAGAAGCAGGCCCTGGTATTGGTTAATCGCGGGCAGGCCACCGGGGCGGATATCGCTGCTCTGGCACGGTATGTACGACATCAGGTGGCGGAAAAATTCAACGTCTGTTTGGAACCTGAAGTCAGGTTCATTGCCGCCGATGGGGAAGTGGATGCGGTGGGGGTCTTGTCATGAAAGATATCACTGTCCCTCTGAAATTGATAAAGCAGCTGGCGGATGGAGATTTTCATTCCGGCGAGCAATTCGGTGAAATCTTGGGCATGAGCCGCGCTGCGATCAATAAGCATATACAGACCCTGCGAGAATGGGGTGTGGACGTGTTTACCGTTCCCGGCAAAGGGTATCGTTTACATGGTCCGATGCAATTGCTTGAAGAAAAAATTATATTTTCCCTGTTGCCCGCGGGACGGGTAACGGTATTGCCGGTCATTGATTCGACTAATCAGTATCTGATGGATCGCACTGCGTCTTTGCAATCCGGCGATGCCTGCGTTGCCGAGTATCAGGGGCAGGGCCGGGGCCGGCGTGGGCGGCACTGGTTTTCACCCTTTGGTGCGAATCTTTATCTATCGCTATATTGGCGTTTGGAACAGGGACCGGCCGCCGCCATCGGCTTAAGCCTGGTCATTGGAATTATCATGGCTGAGGTGCTGCAGCGCCTCGGTGCGCGCGACGTAAGGGTAAAATGGCCGAACGATTTATATCTACACGACCGTAAGCTGGCAGGCATCCTGGTTGAGATTAGCGGCAAGGCCGGTGATGCGGCCCATGTGGTCATTGGCGCGGGAATTAATCTATCCATGCGGGAACCGTTGAATTCAACGATCGATCAAGGATGGATTAACCTGCAGGAAGCTGGGATCAAAATCGACCGTAACGAGTTGACCGCTAATTTGATCAATGCATTGAGGCGGGCTATGCCCATATTTGAGCGTGACGGATTCGGCGCTTTTCATCAGCGTTGGCAGGCGTTGGATAATTATTACAACCGCCCGGTCAAATTGCTTATTGGTGAGCGCGAGATTAAGGGGATTGCCCGGGGCATTGATGTCCAGGGCGCATTACTATTAGAACAGGACCATGTGGTAAAAGCCTACCTTGGGGGTGAAATTTCGCTACGCGGTCTATAATGGCGGTACGTTACAGTATGGGTGCCTAATGGGCAAGGCAAGAAGATGCCTAGATGCAATACATCAGAACGTTGTCGATGGTTTAATCAAGTCTTCCGTTTTCAATCAGACCGGTAGAGACGGCGGATCGGGGTGTCATTTTCTCAATCGTATACTTTCTACCGCGTGATTTGCGCTTTTGGTCAAGATAAGGCTGGCGCGCTCACGGGTGGGTAAAATGTTTTCCTTCAAATTCAAACCGTTGATTTCCATCCATATTTGCGTCGCGATCTGCACGGCCTCTTGTTCAGACAATTTTGCATAATTATGAAAATAAGAGTCCGGATTAGTAAAAGCACCTTGCCGAAATTTCAGGAAGCGATTGATGTACCAAGTTTTCAAAAGCTTTTTCGGGAGCGTCGACATAGAGAGAGAAGTCGACAAAATCGGAAACAAATACATGATGAGAAGCATTCTGGTAATCCATGCCGCTTTGCAATACATTCAGACCTTCGAGGATGAGAATATCGGGTTGAGAGAGTATTTTTCTTTCATCAGGCATGATGTCATATATTAAATGAGAATAAACCGGCGCGCTGACTTCCCTTGCGCCCGATTTAACCTCGGAAACAAAATTTACTAAACTGCGCATGTCATAAGATTGCGGAAATCCTTTCTTTTTCATTATGTCGCGTTCTATCAATGTGCGATTAGGGAAAAGAAATCCATCGGTGGTAACGAGTTCTACCGAACGGTGCTCCGGCCAACGGCTTAATAAAGCCTGAAGTACGCGTGCTGTTGTACTTTTACCTACCGCCACGCTGCCGGCAATGCCAATGACATAGGGGATATGCTGACCGTTTGTACCAAGGAATTGTTCCAAAACCGCTTGGCGCCGCAAATTTGAGCTGATATAAAAATTCAGCAAGCGGGATAGGGGCAGATAAATTTCCGTCACTTCATCCAGCGAGAGATCCTCATTAATCCCTTTGAGTTTGACGATCTCTTCTTCGGTTAGCGTCAACGGCACGGTGTCCCGTAAAGCGGCCCATTGCTTCCGGTTGAACTGAAGATAGGGGGTGGTAAGTGATTGATCACGATTTATCATAAGCTTAGCCAGCCTGTTAAGCAGGTCCAACCGGGACAGCCGAGCCCACCCGGAACGAAAATAAGCTGCATAGTATAGACAGCTTCAACAGCATCGTAGAGTGTTTTTTCTGCTTAGCGTACGGATTTGTGACAATGAAGGGGAGACCGCAAAGCCTAGCGCTGTAAAAGTTCGGACTTTCCGGCCTCGTTATGCCTTAACTGGCGATGGCGCGAATGTGCTGATCAAGAGCGAATATACGTTTGTAGTAGATTGCGGTGGCATGGTAATAACCATCGGGGGGGTGCAGGCGAAATCAGGAATTTCGCCTAAACAGTGATACCCCATGGCGCGATAGAACTTTTCGGCCGGAGAACCTGCCTGAGTGTCCAGGTAAAGCAAACCCCTCTGTAATCCATAGGCGGTACGCTCCAAAGCGGTAATCAGCGATTTACCGATGCCCTCACGTCGCGCTTTGCTGTGAACCAATAATTTCTGGATTTCCGAACGGTTTTGGCCATTGGCTTTTTGGCATAAACCCAGTTGTATACTGCCGACAATGCCTCGCTCGTCACGAGCAATCCAAAGAAGTAACGCGTTGCTGGCAATGGCGGGGGACAGTTCACGAATATAATTTTCCGCCTCTTCCTGGCTCAGGGAATTTTTATACCCCACCGAGGCGCCGTGAAGGACCGCATCCATCAGCAGCCCGGCAAGTTCGCGGCGATACACGGGAAGGGTGGACGCGTTAAGTTGCACTATCTTCATGATGTCATCCTTTTATTGCTGATAACGGTTTTTATCACGCAAAAGTCATGCCAAGATGAAATTGAAGCTCAATTCTCCTATCCTCATGTTAAGACTTAAATTTCGGGGCTGGCCTTTAGAACCTTCATCGCGACAAGGGAGCCGATGCGCCGTTCAGGTGCAGCTTTCTCTTTTTAGTGCAGTGATTTTGATCACGTTTTGACAATTGCAAACGGTGGGGCACCTTGATATGCCTTGTTTATCTGTCAAAACCCCTGGAGAGGCCGTAAATAAACTGTCATCATAAGCTGATTTCCACCTTTGCGCCTGAATATCCACCAACCTAGTGAATACTTTGGCAAAATTGGGTGATTTCTGAGCGAAAGTTCGAATTACGCAATTTTTTTTGTTGCATAGGTCGCCGGCTCTACCTAGAATGCGCTGCACTTAATGCCGGCATAGCTCAGTTGGTAGAGCAACTGACTTGTAATCAGTAGGTCGAGGGTTCGACTCCTTCTGCCGGCACCAAAAATATTCAGGTGGGGTTCCCGAGCGGCCAAAGGGAGCAGACTGTAAATCTGCCGTCACTGACTTCGAAGGTTCGAATCCTTCCCCCACCACCAAATTCGCCTCTGGCAATAGAGGCAACCCTTGATGCGGAGTTACATGACGCATCGAAGGGGGGAAGGTTGAGAACCTTCGACAAGGTTCGAGTCGAGCAGCGCGAGACAACGTCGCTTGCGACGGCCCGAAGGGTGAGGAACGAAGTGACGAATAATCCTTCCCCCACCACCAAATTCGCCTCTGACAATAGAGGCAACCCTTGATGCGGAGTTACATGACGCATCGAAGGGGGAAGGTTGAGAATCTTCGACAAGGTTCGAGTCGAGCAGCGCGAGACAACGTCGCTTGCGACGGCCCGAAGGGTGAGGAACGAAGTGACGAATAATCCTTCCCCCACCACCAAATTCGCCTCTAGCGATAGAGGCAGCCCTTGGTGCGATGTTACATCACGCATTGAAGGGGAGAAGGTGAAAACCTTCGACAAGGTTCGGAACCACTGGGCCTTTCAACAATCTACAGAAATATCAGGTAGCCGAGTTTCAAGTTGCGGGCATCGTATAATGGCTATTACCTCAGCCTTCCAAGCTGATGACGTGGGTTCGATTCCCACTGCCCGCTCCAATGTGCTGATATAGCTCAGTTGGTAGAGCGCACCCTTGGTAAGGGTGAGGTCGGCAGTTCGAATCTGCCTATCAGCACCACTTTCAGTCTCCCTCCTGATTCACTTTCTGTTAGAAAATAAATTCATCAGGTGTTTGCCTGGTTGATGTGGTGATACACCGATTTATTCGTGTCTTAGAGGGACAATCGATGTCTAAAGAAAAGTTTCAACGCACAAAACCACACGTTAACGTCGGTACTATCGGCCACGTTGACCATGGTAAAACGACCCTGACCGCCGCCATCACCACCGTACTGGCTAAAGCCTACGGCGGCAGCGCCCGCGCTTTCGACCAGATCGACAACGCGCCGGAAGAAAAAGCCCGCGGTATCACCATCAACACCTCTCACGTGGAATACGATACCCCGACTCGCCACTACGCGCACGTTGACTGCCCCGGGCATGCCGACTATGTGAAAAACATGATCACCGGCGCGGCCCAGATGGACGGCGCCATCCTGGTGGTAGCCGCCACCGACGGCCCGATGCCGCAGACCCGTGAACACATCCTGCTGGCTCGCCAGGTAGGCGTGCCTTACATCATCGTGTTCATGAACAAATGCGACATGGTGGACGACGAAGAGCTGCTGGAGCTGGTTGAAATGGAAGTGCGCGAACTGCTGTCGCAGTACGACTTCCCCGGCGACGATACCCCGGTAATCCGCGGCTCCGCGCTGAAAGCGCTGGAAGGCGACGAAGCCTGGACCTCGAAGATCCTGGAACTGGCGGAAGCGCTGGACAGCTACATTCCGGAACCGGTTCGCGCCATTGACAAGCCGTTCCTGCTGCCTATCGAAGACGTATTCTCCATTTCCGGCCGCGGCACCGTGGTAACCGGTCGTGTGGAACGCGGCGTGGTGAAGGTGGGCGAAGAAGTTGAAATCGTCGGCATCAAACCGACCGTGAAAACCACCTGCACCGGCGTTGAAATGTTCCGCAAGCTGCTGGACGAAGGCCGTGCGGGCGAAAACGTCGGCGTGCTGCTGCGCGGCACCAAGCGTGATGAAGTTGAACGCGGCCAGGTGCTGGCTAAACCGGGCACCATTCATCCGCACACCCAGTTCGAATCTGAAGTGTATATTCTGAGCAAGGACGAAGGCGGCCGTCATACTCCGTTCTTCAAAGGCTACCGTCCGCAGTTCTACTTCCGTACCACTGACGTGACCGGAACCATTGAGCTGCCGGAAGGCGTGGAAATGGTGATGCCCGGCGACAACATCAAGATGGTGGTGAACCTGATTGCCCCGATCGCGATGGACGACGGCTTGCGTTTCGCTATTCGCGAAGGCGGCCGTACCGTTGGCGCCGGCGTGGTAGCCAAGGTTATCGCTTAAGACTTTTGCTTCAAGTCTTGAAAGTATCGAATAACATTTGACGTAGCGCGCAGTAAAAGGGCATCATTTGATGCCTTTTTTCTACGCTGTGACAGAGAACCTATCTCATCAGCGATTTTACGTCATAATCATTGGTGAGATGGGCTCTTCATCAGCGGCGTGAAGCGACGAAGTTTTGTTGCTCATTCAGGGCGATCTTCGCTTGGTAGCCTCGCCCTCTGCGGGGCTTAGTTGTTTGTATGAATCCTACGTGACAGGTTTTTTTATGAGTGCGAATACCGAAGCTCAAGGAAGCGGGCGCGGCCTGGAAGTGTTAAAGTGGATAGCGGTGGCTATACTACTGGTGGTTGCGATCGTCGGTAATTATTATTATCGTGATTTTAGCTTACCCCTGCGAGCGCTGGCTGTCGTGCTGATTATCGCTATAGCGGGTGGTGTTGCCTTAATGACGGTGAAGGGTAAATCGACCGTCGCGTTTGCGCGGGAAGCGCGTACAGAAGTACGTAAAGTGATTTGGCCGACCCGCCAGGAAACGTTACATACCACGTTAATCGTCGCCGCGGTGACTGCCGTGATGTCACTGATCCTGTGGGGACTGGATGGCATTTTGGTCCGTCTGGTATCGTTTATTACTGGCCTGAGGTTCTAAGATGTCCGAAGCTCCTAAAAAACGTTGGTACGTCGTTCAGGCTTTTTCCGGTTTTGAAGGTCGTGTAGCGCAGTCTTTACGCGAATATATCAAACTGCACGATATGGAAGAACTGTTTGGCGAAGTCATGGTGCCGACGGAGGAAGTCGTCGAAATTCGCGGCGGTCAACGCCGCAAGAGCGAGCGCAAATTCTTTCCGGGCTATGTTCTGGTGCAAATGGTCATGAATGATGCCAGCTGGCATCTGGTGCGCAGTGTGCCGCGTGTGATGGGGTTCATCGGCGGCACTTCCGATCGCCCCGCGCCCATCAGCGACAAAGAAGTTGACGCTATAATGAATCGCCTCCAGCAGGTGGGTGATAAACCGCGGCCGAAAACCTTGTTTGAACCTGGTGAACTGGTCCGGGTCAATGACGGTCCGTTTGCCGACTTCAACGGCGTGGTGGAAGAAGTCGACTACGAAAAAAGCCGCTTGAAGGTATCGGTCTCCATCTTTGGTCGCGCCACGCCGGTCGAGCTTGACTTCGGTCAGGTTGAGAAAGGCTGATACCGTCCAGTCAAATAATATACGCTTGCCCTGGGCGCGAAATTGAACTAAAATTTCGCGCCTTTCGTTTTTTATGTGTCTGTGGTGGTGAGTGCCTGCGGCATAAAAAACATTTATCAATGGGGAGCCTTAACCGGCGCTAACACCCGCTAGAGGAAATCTAAATGGCCAAGAAAGTACAAGCCTATGTAAAACTGCAGGTTGCTGCAGGCATGGCTAACCCGAGTCCGCCGGTGGGTCCCGCACTGGGCCAGCAAGGCGTCAACATTATGGAATTCTGCAAAGCGTTCAATGCCAAAACCGAAGGCGTTGAAAAGGGCTTGCCGATTCCGGTTGTCATCACCGTCTATTCTGACCGTTCATTTACCTTCGTTACCAAAACTCCGCCGGCCGCCGTGCTGTTGAAGAAAGCCGCTGGCGTCAAATCCGGCTCAGGTAAGCCGAACAAAGAAAAAGTCGGTAAAGTGACGCACGCCCAGATCCGTGAAATCGCGGAAACCAAAGCGGCGGATATGACGGGTGCCGATGTGGAAGCGATGTCTCGCTCCATCGAAGGTACTGCTCGTTCCATGGGCCTGGTAGTGGAGGATTAAGAAATGGCTAAACTGACCAAGCGCATGCGTGTCATCCGTGACAAAGTTGATTCCACCAAGCAATACGAAATCAGCGAAGCCGTTGCATTGCTCAAAGAGCTTGCCACCGCCAAGTTTGTCGAAAGCATCGACGTTGCCGTAAACCTGGGCATCGACGCGCGTAAATCCGATCAGAACGTACGTGGCGCCACCGTGCTGCCGCACGGCACCGGTCGTACGGTTCGCGTTGCCGTGTTTACTCAGGGGCCGAACGCTGAGGCCGCCAAAGCAGCCGGTGCCGATCTGGTGGGCATGGATGACCTGGCTGATCAGATCAAGAAAGGCGAATTCAACTTCGATGTCGTTATCGCTTCCCCTGACGCTATGCGCGTCGTGGGCCAATTGGGCCAGATCCTTGGGCCGCGCGGCTTGATGCCTAACCCGAAGGTGGGTACCGTAACGCCGAACGTCGCCGAAGCGGTCAAGAACGCTAAGGCCGGGCAGGTACGTTATCGCAACGACAAAAACGGCATCATCCACACCACCATTGGTAAAGTTGACTTTGATGCCGACAAATTGAAGGAAAACCTGGAAGCCCTGCTGGTTGCGCTGAAAAAAGCCAAACCGACTCAGGCCAAAGGGATTTACATCAAAAAAATCAGCCTTTCCACCACCATGGGTGCGGGCGTGGCTGTGGATCAAAGCGGCTTGGCAACGGTTACTGCCTAATTGCCCCTTTACGCGGGCGCAAGATTTGTCTAGAATCTAACGCCCGTTGTTTCATCAATGGCTGATTTGCGCCAAAATGAAATAAAAGAATTTTCGGTTGGAGCTTGGCCTTATCCAAGCCTCCGTCCAAGACCGCAGGTGAGCTTATACCCTGAAAGATGAAGGGTATTACCCGATAGATTTCAGATTGCAGGAAGGCGGCAAGAGAGTGAATCCCCTGGAGCTTACATCGGTAAGTGACTGGGGTGAATGATGGCAGCCAACGCATCTGCAGCCTGAAAGATGAAGAGTATTGTACCCGATAGATTTCAGGTTGCAGGAAGGCGGCAACAGAGTGAATCCCCAGGAGCTTACATCGGTAAGTGACTGGGGTGAATGATGGCAGCCAACGCATCTGCAGCCTGAAAGATGAAGGGTAGGCTCTTAATATTCCTGCGTAGACGGTGACAGAGCCTGAATAACATTTTCGTTTGCTGGATTCTGCTCACCGTGTGTCGACGCTTACGCCCGTAGGGGCGGTAGGCGATGTGAGTCCCGGGGAATTTTCCCCCGGATAAATCCAGGAGCACAAGCTAATGGCATTAAATCTTCAAGACAAACAAGCGATTGTTGCTGAAGTCAGCGAAGTGGCCAAAGGCGCGCTGTCTGCCGTTGTTGCGGATTCCCGCGGCGTTACGGTGGATAAAATGACTGAACTGCGTAAAGCAGGTCGTGAAGCCGGCGTATACATGCGTGTTGTTCGCAACACCTTGCTGCGTCGCGTTGTTGAAGGCACTGCGTTTGAATGCCTGAAAGACACGTTTGTCGGTCCGACCCTGATTGCATTTTCTAACGAACACCCGGGCGCTGCCGCTCGTTTGTTCAAGGCTTTCGCCAAAGATAATGCCAAATTTGAGGTTAAAGCAGCAGCCTTTGAAGGTGAAGTTATCACGGCGGCCAATATCGATCGCCTGGCAACTCTGCCGACCTACGAAGAAGCGATCGCACGCCTGATGTCGGCCATGAAAGAAGCCTCCGCAGGCAAACTGGTCCGTACTCTTGCTGCACTGCGCGACCAGAAAGAAGCGGCGTAAATGCCCCTGCTTTCGGTTGCTATAGCGAACGTATAAACACTTTCTGAATTTTAGGAATTATTGTTATGTCTATCACTAAAGAACAAATTCTGGACGCAGTTGCAGAAATGTCCGTTATGGACGTGGTTGAACTGATTTCCATGATGGAAACCAAATTCGGCGTTTCCGCCGCCGCAGCGGTTGCTGTTGCTGCCGGCCCGGCTGAAGTTGTTGAAGAAAAGACTGAATTCGACGTTGTGCTGACTGCCATCGGCGGTAACAAAGTATCTGTTATCAAGGCCGTTCGCAGCGCCACCGGTCTGGGCTTGAAAGAAGCCAAAGACCTGGTCGAATCCGCTCCGGCAACATTGAAAGAAGGCGTTAACAAAGACGACGCCGATGCGCTGAAGAAATCTCTCGAAGAAGCCGGTGCTTCTGTTGAGATCAAATAAGACCTTTTGCAACGCAGCCTGATTCTGGGCTGATGGCTGGTGACTTTTGGGTCACCAGCCTTTTTGCGCTGTAGGGTGTTGGTGGGCTTTCACACTGTTTAACCACTGATTACCCTTAATATCTTTCTCTATCGACGACTTAATATACTGCATCGCCTGTAAAACCTCCCTGGTTTAGCAAAATGCAATGAAATGGTTTAAGAGTGATAGAAACAGGTATTACGGAAGAGAAATTTTCCGAATGTAGCCTACCCGGCGGTTGACGAGTTGCGGGTATAAACGGTGTTGCATGACCTGTCCTATTAGGGCGGACAGAGTGGGTCACTGATCAGCGAGCTGAGGAACCCTATGGTTTACTCCTATACCGAAAAAAAACGCATTCGTAAGGATTTTGGGAAACGTCCCCAAGTGTTGGACGTCCCCTATCTCCTTTCTATACAGCTTGACTCGTTCCAGAAGTTCATCGAGCAAGATCCGGAAGGTCAGTACGGTCTCGAAGCAGCATTCCGTTCTGTGTTCCCCATTCAAAGCTACAGCGGCAATTCGGAGCTGCAATATGTCAGTTACCGTTTAGGCGAGCCTGTTTTTGACGTCAAAGAGTGTCAAATTCGCGGCGTCACCTTCTCCGCGCCGTTGCGTGTTAAGCTGCGTTTGGTTATCTATGAACGCGAAGCGCCGGAAGGCACGGTTAAAGACATCAAGGAACAGGAAGTCTACATGGGTGAAATTCCGCTCATGACAGACAATGGGACCTTTGTGATCAATGGGACTGAACGGGTTATTGTTTCCCAGTTGCATCGCAGCCCCGGCGTATTCTTTGATAGCGATAAAGGTAAGACGCATTCGTCAGGCAAAGTACTCTACAATGCGCGCATCATTCCTTACCGCGGTTCCTGGCTGGATTTTGAGTTTGATCCGAAAGACAATTTATTCGTTCGTATCGACCGTCGGCGCAAACTGCCCGCGACTATCGTTCTGCGGGCGCTGAACTATTCCACGGCGCAAATCCTGGAAACGTTCTTTGATAAAGTGAATTATGAAATCCACGATAATAAACTGCAGATGGAACTCCTTCCTGAGCGTTTACGTGGAGAAACCGCCTCGTTCGATATCGAGGCCAACGGTACCGTATACGTTGAAAAAAGGCCGCCGCATCACCGCGCGCCACATCCGTTTGCTGGAAAAAGACGGTATCGATAAAATCCATGTGCCGGTTGAGTACATTATCGGCAAAGTGGTCATCAAAGATTACATTGATGAAAGTACGGGTGAAATCATTTGTCCGGCCAATATGGAACTGACTCTGGACCTGTTGGCGAAGCTGAGCCAGGCGGGACATAAGCGTATCGAAACGCTGTTCACCAATGACTTGGACCATGGTTCCTATATTTCCGAAACCTTGCGCGTCGATCCTACCAGCGATCGTCTTAGCGCCCTGGTGGAAATCTATCGCATGATGCGCCCCGGCGAACCGCCGACGCGCGAAGCGGCTGAGAACCTGTTCGAAAATCTGTTCTTCTCGGAGGATCGTTACGATCTTTCCGCCGTGGGCCGCATGAAGTTCAATCGTTCGCTGCTGCGCGATGAGATTGAAGGTTCCGGTATCCTCAGTAAGCTCGACATCATCGAAGTGATGAAAAAAGCTTATCGATATCCGTAACGGCAAGGGTGAAGTGGATGATATCGATCACCTCGGCAACCGTCGTATACGTTCCGTGGGCGAGATGGCGGAAAACCAGTTCCGCGTCGGCTTGGTGCGTGTTGAACGTGCGGTGAAAGAACGCCTGTCGTTAGGGGATCTCGATACCCTGATGCCGCAGGATATGATCAACGCCAAACCCATTTCCGCCGCGGTGAAAGAGTTCTTTGGCTCCAGCCAACTGTCCCAGTTTATGGACCAGAATAATCCGCTGTCGGAAATTACCCATAAGCGTCGTATTTCCGCCTTGGGGCCGGGGGGGCTTGACCCGTGAACGCGCGGGATTCGAAGTTCGAGACGTGCATCCGACCCATTATGGCCGTGTGTGCCCCATCGAAACCCCTGAAGGTCCGAATATCGGCTTGATCAACTCGTTGTCCGTTTACGCGCAGACCAATGAATACGGTTTCCTTGAAACGCCGTATCGCCGGGTGCGTAACGAAGTGGTCACCGATGAGATCCATTACCTGTCCGCCATTGAAGAAGGCAACTTCGTCATTGCGCAGGCCAATACCGATCTGGATGAAGACGGTCATTTCGTGGACGATTTGATCACCTGCCGCAGCAAAGGCGAATCCAGCCTGTTCACCCGCGATCAGGTGGACTATATGGACGTTTCCACCCAACAGGTCGTCTCGGTGGGTGCGTCGCTGATTCCGTTCCTGGAACACGATGACGCCAACCGTGCATTGATGGGTGCGAACATGCAACGTCAGGCCGTTCCTACTCTGCGCGCCGACAAGCCGCTGGTGGGCACCGGCATGGAACGCGCCGTGGCGGTTGACTCCGGTGTTACCGCGGTGGCCAAGCGCGGCGGCACTATCCAGTACGTGGATGCGTCCCGTATCGTGATCAACGTCAACCCCGATGAAATGGTGGCGGGCGAAGCGGGCATCGATATCTACAACCTGACCAAATATACCCGTTCCAACCAGAACACCTGCATCAGCCAAATGCCTTGCGTGTCCCTGGGTGAACCGGTTGAGCGCGGCGATGTGCTGGCCGACGGCCCGTCCACCGATTTGGGCGAGCTGGCGCTGGGTCAGAACATGCGCGTGGCGTTCATGCCGTGGAATGGTTACAACTTCGAAGACTCCATCCTGGTTTCCGAACGCGTGGTGCAGGAAGATCGTTTCACCACGATTCACATACAGGAGTTGGCGTGCGTGTCGCGCGACACCAAGCTGGGGCCTGAGGAAATCACCGCCGATATCCCGAACGTGGGTGAAGCGGCGCTTTCCAAGCTGGATGAATCCGGCATCGTCTACATCGGCGCTGAAGTGACCGGCGGCGACATCCTGGTGGGTAAAGTGACGCCCAAGGGCGAAACCCAGTTGACGCCGGAAGAAAAACTGTTGCGCGCTATCTTCGGTGAAAAGGCGTCCGACGTGAAGGATTCGTCGCTGCGGGTGCCGAACGGCGTGTCCGGTACGGTTATCGACGTGCAGGTCTTTACCCGCGACGGCGTGGAAAAAGACAAGCGTGCGCTGGAAATCGAAGAGATGCAGTTGAAGCAGGCCAAGAAGGACCTGACCGAAGAGTTGCAGATTTTTGAAGCCGGTCTGTTTGCCCGTATCCATGATGTGCTGGTTTCCGGCGGCATCGAAGACGAGAAGCTGTCCAAACTGACGCGTGAGCGTTGGCTGGAGCTGGGTCTCGGCGACGAGGACAAGCAGAATCAGCTGGAGCAGTTGGCTGAGCAGTACGACGAATTGAAGACGGTGTTCGAGAAGAAGCTGGAAGCGAAGCGTCGTAAAATTACCCAGGGTGATGATCTGGCGCCGGGCGTACTGAAAATCGTCAAGGTGTACCTGGCGGTCAAACGCCAGATTCAGCCGGGCGACAAGATGGCCGGCCGTCACGGGAACAAGGGCGTTATTTCCAAGATCAATCCTATCGAGGATATGCCTTACGATGAAAACGGCGTGCCGGTGGATATCGTATTGAACCCGCTGGGCGTACCGTCCCGTATGAACATCGGCCAGATTCTGGAAACCCATCTGGGTATGGCGGCCAAAGGCATCGGCGACAAGATCAACGCCATGCTGAAAAAGCAGGAAGACGTGGCGAAGCTGCGTGAATTTATCCAGAAGGCCTATGATCTTGGCGACGGCACTCGCCAGAAAGTGGACCTGGCGACCTTTAGCGATGACGAAGTGCTGCGTTTGGCGGATAACCTGAAAAAGGGTATGCCCATCGCAACGCCGGTGTTTGACGGCGCCAAAGAAAAAGAGATCAAGGAATTGCTGCAATTGGGCGGTCTGCCCACTTCCGGCCAGATTACCTTGTATGACGGCCGTACCGGCGAGCAGTTCGAGCGTCAGGTAACCGTGGGCTACATGTACATGCTCAAGCTTAACCATCTGGTTGATGACAAGATGCATGCGCGTTCCACCGGTTCCTACAGCCTGGTCACCCAGCAGCCGTTGGGCGGTAAGGCGCAATTCGGCGGCCAACGTTTTGGTGAGATGGAAGTGTGGGCCCTGGAAGCCTATGGCGCGGCCTATACCTTGCAGGAAATGCTGACTGTCAAGTCGGATGATGTTAACGGTCGTACCAAGATGTACAAAAACATCGTGGATGGCAATCATACGATGGAACCAGGCATGCCGGAGTCCTTTAACGTGTTGCTGAAGGAAATCCGCTCTCTGGGCATCAACATCGAGCTGGAAGAAGAGTAATCAACCCCCTGTGGCTTTCAGGCCTCAGGAAGCCGGCGAGTGAGGGAGTCCGATGAGCTTATGCAGGTAAGTGATTCGGGTAAGCGAATACAGCCGGCGCATCTGCGGTTTGAAAGATGACGGGGTTCGGCTCGGGTGCGTTCGCACCGGTAATAAGGGCGCCTGAGTGTTTCAGGCGCCTAACAGGTCTAACTCCGACAGGAGCCAATCCGTGAAAGATTTATTGAAGTTTCTGAAAGCACAAACCAAGACCGAAGAGTTTGATGCGATCAAAATTGCTCTGGCCTCGCCAGATATGATTCGTTCCTGGTCGTTCGGCGAAGTGAAGAAGCCGGAAACCATTAATTACCGTACGTTCAAGCCTGAACGCGACGGCCTTTTCTGTGCCCGGATCTTCGGGCCGGTCAAAGATTACGAATGCTTGTGCGGCAAGTACAAGCGGCTAAAGCACCGCGGCGTGATTTGTGAAAAAATGCGGCGTTGAAGTGACCCAGACCAAAGTGCGCCGTGAGCGCATGGGCCATATCGAGCTGGCTTCACCCACGGCGCATATCTGGTTCTTGAAATCGTTGCCTTCGCGCATCGGTTTGCTGCTGGATATGCCGCTGCGTGATATCGAGCGCGTGTTGTATTTTGAATCTTACGTGGTGGTCGAAGGCGGCATGACCAACCTGGAGCGTCGTCAGATCCTGACCGAAGAACAGTATCTGGACGCCCTGGAAGAATTCGGCGATGAATTCGACGCCAAAATGGGCGCCGAAGCCATTCAGGCCTTGTTGAAAAACATGGACCTGGAGGCGGAATGCGAGACCCTGCGTGAAGAGCTGAATGAAACCAACTCCGAAACCAAGCGCAAGAAGCTGACCAAACGCATCAAGCTGTTGGAGGCCTTCGTTCAGTCCGGCAACAAGCCGGAATGGATGATCCTGACGGTGCTGCCGGTGTTGCCGCCGGATCTGCGTCCGCTGGTGCCGTTGGACGGCGGTCGTTTTGCCACCTCCGATCTGAACGATCTTTATCGTCGGGTGATTAACCGTAACAACCGTTTGAAGCGTCTGCTGGATCTGGCCGCGCCGGATATCATCGTACGCAATGAAAAACGGATGTTGCAGGAAGCGGTGGATGCGCTGCTGGATAACGGTCGCCGCGGCCGCGCCATTACCGGCTCCAACAAACGCCCGCTGAAATCGCTGGCCGACATGATCAAAGGCAAGCAAGGGCGTTTTCGTCAGAACCTGCTGGGCAAGCGCGTGGACTACTCCGGTCGTTCCGTTATTACCGTAGGTCCGTACCTGCGTCTGCATCAGTGCGGTCTGCCGAAGAAAATGGCGCTGGAACTGTTCAAACCCTTTATCTACGGCAAGCTTGAGCTGCGCGGCCTGGCCACCACCATTAAAGCCGCCAAGAAAATGGTTGAGCGGGAAGAGGCCGTGGTCTGGGATATCCTGGATGAAGTCATCCGCGAACACCCGGTACTGTTGAACCGTGCGCCGACCCTGCACCGTCTGGGTATTCAGGCCTTTGAGCCGGTGCTGATCGAAGGTAAGGCCATTCAGCTTCATCCGCTGGTGTGCGCGGCGTACAACGCCGACTTCGACGGCGACCAAATGGCCGTCCACGTACCGCTGACGCTGGAAGCCCAGTTGGAAGCCCGCGCGTTGATGATGTCCACCAACAACATCCTGTCGCCGGCCAACGGCGAGCCGATTATCGTTCCGTCCCAGGACGTGGTGTTGGGTCTGTATTATATGACCCGCGACCGGGTGAACGGTAAAGGCGAAGGCATGGTGTTGACCGGGCCGAAAGAAGCGGAACGCATTTATCGGGGCGGTATCGCCGAGCTGCATGCGCGCGTCAAAGTGCGCATCACCGAGCATACCAAGAGTGAAGACGGCCAGTGGATTGAGAATACCCACCTGGTGGATACCACCGTGGGCCGCGCGATCTTGTGGATGATCGTGCCGAAGGGGCTGCCGTTCGCGCTGGTCAACCAGGCGCTGGGTAAGAAAGCCATCTCCAAGATGCTCAATACCTGTTATCGCGTGCTGGGCCTGAAGCCGACCGTTATCTTCGCCGACCAGATCATGTATACCGGTTTTGCCTACGCCGCCCGTTCGGGTTCGTCGGTGGGTATTGATGATATGGTTATCCCGGTCAAGAAAGCGGGCATCATCGAAGAAGCCGAAGCCGAAGTGGCCGAAATCCAGGAGCAGTTCCAGTCTGGTTTAGTGACCGCCGGCGAACGCTACAATAAAGTCATCGATATTTGGGCCGCGGCCAACGAACGCGTCGCCAAAGCGATGATGGATAACCTGTCCACCGAAACGGTGATCAACCGCAACGGCGAAGAAGAGCGTCAGGTTTCCTTCAACAGCATCTTTATGATGGCCGACTCCGGCGCCCGCGGTTCCGCGGCGCAGATTCGCCAGTTGGCGGGCATGCGCGGCCTGATGGCCAAGCCTGACGGCTCCATCATCGAAACGCCTATCACCGCGAACTTCCGTGAAGGGTTGAACGTACTTCAGTACTTCATTTCAACCCATGGTGCTCGTAAAGGTCTGGCGGATACCGCGTTGAAAACCGCGAACTCCGGTTATCTGACCCGCCGTCTGGTGGACGTGGCTCAAGACCTGGTGGTGACGGAAGACGACTGCGGCACCCATGCCGGTATCACCATGACGCCGGTTATCGAGGGCGGCGACGTCAAGGAACCGCTGCGTGAGCGCGTGTTGGGCCGTGTTACCGCTGAAGATGTGCTGAAACCCGGCACCGCCGATATCCTGGTGGAACGCAATACCCTGCTCAACGAACAATGGTGTGATGTCTTGGAAGCCAATTCCGTCGACTCCATCAAGGTACGCTCGGTAGTGACCTGCGAAACCGACTTCGGCGTGTGCGCCAACTGCTATGGCCGTGATTTGGCCCGCGGGCATTTGGTGAATAAAGGCGAATCCATCGGTGTTATCGCCGCGCAATCCATCGGCGAACCCGGTACCCAGTTGACCATGCGTACGTTCCATATCGGCGGCGCCGCATCACGTAACGCCGCTGAATCGAGCATTCAGGTGAAAAACAAGGGTACTGTGCGGTTGAATAACGCCAAGTTCGTTATCAACGGCGCCGGCAAGCTGGTCATCACCTCCCGTAATACCGAACTGAAGCTTATCGACGAATTCGGTCGCACTAAAGAAAGCTATAAAGTGCCTTACGGCGCGGTAATGGGCAAGGGTGACGGTTCCGAAGTGCAAGGCGGCGAAACGGTTGCCAATTGGGACCCGCACACCATGCCGGTTATCACGGAAGTGAGCGGTTTCATGCGCTTTACCGATATGATCGATGGCCAGACCATTACCCGCCAGACCGATGAGCTGACCGGCTTGTCCTCTATCGTGGTGTTGGATACGGCTGAACGTACCGGCGGCGGTAAAGACCTGCGTCCGGCGCTGAAAATTGTTGATGGCAGCGGCAACGATGTACTGATACCGGGCACCGACATGCCGGCGCAGTATTTCCTGCCGGGTAAAACCATTGTTCAGTTGGAAGACGGCGTGCAAATCACCGGCGGCGACACCTTGGCGCGTTTGCCGCAGGAATCCAGCGGTACCAAGGATATTACCGGTGGTCTGCCGCGCGTTGCCGATCTGTTCGAAGCGCGCCGGCCGAAAGAGCCGGCTATTCTGGCGGAAATCAGCGGTATCGTTTCCTTCGGTAAAGAAACCAAGGGCAAACGGCGCCTGGTGATTTCCCCGGTTGACGGCAGTGATGCCTACGAAGAGATGATTCCGAAATGGCGTCAGCTTAACGTGTTCGAAGGTGAACGTGTGGAACGCGGCGACGTGATCTCCGACGGGCCGGAATCTCCTCATGACATTCTGCGTCTGCGCGGCGTGCATGCGGTGACCCGTTACATCGTTAACGAAGTGCAGGACGTTTACCGCTTGCAGGGCGTTAAGATCAACGATAAACACATCGAAGTTATCGTTCGTCAGATGTTGCGTAAAGCCACCATCGAAAGCGCCGGCGGCACCGACTTCCTGGAAGGTGAACAGGCGGAATACTCTCGCGTCAAGATAGCCAACCGCCAGTTGGTGGCCGACGATAAGATGGAGATGACATTCAGCCGGGATCTGCTGGGTATTACCAAGGCGTCCTTGGCCACGGAGTCCTTTATCTCCGCGGCGTCATTCCAGGAGACCACCCGTGTGCTTACCGAGGCAGCCGTCGCCGGGAAGCGTGATGAATTGCGCGGTCTGAAAGAGAACGTGATTGTAGGCCGCTTAATCCCCGCCGGGACCGGTTATGCCTACCATCAGGATCGTGCCCGTCGTCGCGCGCTGGGCGAGGTGCCGGTAGTACCGTCCGTAACCGCTGATGAAGCGTCCGCCAATATGGCGGAGTTGCTGAATGCCGGGTTAGGCGGTAATAACGATAAGTAACCGTTATTAAGCCAGCGTAGTAGCCGTCCCTCAGGGGCGGCTTTTTTTGGTTTTTTCGCACTAGTCGTCAATGTTCAAAAATTTTTTATGCTAGCTAGGTTAGGCACGGCAGATGACACTATCGAACCCAAAAAATAGGGCTAAATAAAGTAAGAACAATTAAGCGTGCAATTACTTAATTAATATGCTTCTGGTTGTATATAAGCAGACATTAATCATAAGAAAATAAGGTCGTAAATAATTAAGAGAATATAAAACGCCATCTGTTGAACAGTATTCCTTATGCGATGTCATTTCCTGCCTACGTTAAAAGCGCCGTCTTTACTTTAAAATCATAATCTCATCAAGATGTTTTATTCTGCTCTCCAGATAATGCGAACGCAAATAATAATATTTTAAAAAAACGGAAATAGTCCTATTACATGAAACATAGAAAGTCATTCGACATTAAATAAATAAAATTCATATCTGTGAAGTTATTTCTTGATAGCGGGGCGCATACAAGAGCGCATAGCATGATCAAAGGAGCTGTTAATGCCAGGCAAGTCCTTATACCCTTTATCCAATAATAAAATCCGTTTGGGCCCAACCTGTGGCCGTGCCCCCCTTCCCTTTACGGCGACCCCTAGCCTGGGCGATCATCGCGGCACAGGTCATGTTGCCCCTTGACGTGGCTTTTGCTTCGGCGCGGGCGGCATCCGCCATTGCAACGGCAGAAGGGCCGGCCAACAACGTATTATCTGAAAACGGCTCATCGAATGAGCAGGCATCCATTGAAAATAAAATCGCCGGGGGAGCAATGTCGGCAGGTTATTTGCTGTCTGCGCAACAGAGTGACAAAGCTGCGCTGAATATGGCGCGTTCGGCACTGGTAGGCGGGGCAGGCCAACATGCCAAAGACTGGTTTGATCAATTCGGCACCGTGCGCTTACAGCTCAATCTCAATGAGCGATTCAAACTGGACAATAGCGCGCTCGATCTCTTGGTGCCGTTATATGAAAACCAGGATGCCATGGTATTCACCCAAGGGGGCCTGCGAAATAAAGACGGCCGTAATACCGGCAATATCGGCGGCGGCGTGCGGGCTTTTTACGGCGATTGGATGTATGGGGTAAATAGTTTTTATGATAACGAGTTTACCGGTAGAAATCGCCGGGTCGGTATCGGCGCGGAGGCCTGGACCCATTACCTGAAATTATCGGCCAACAGCTATTTCCGCCTGAGCAGTTGGCATCAATCGCGGGATTTTGAAGATTATTACGAACGGCCGGCCAATGGTTACGACCTGCGTGCCGAGGCTTTTCTACCGTCGCATCCGCAATTGGGCGGCAAGCTGATGTATGAAAGTTATCGTGGCGGTGAAGTGGCGTTATTCGGCAAAAATAATCGGCAACGCGATCCTTATGCATTTACCCTGGGGCTTAATTACACGCCTTTTCCACTATTGACCTTGGGTGGTGAACATCGTCAGGGCAAGAGCGGGCGGCAGGATTCCCGTATCAGTCTGCAAGTCAATTATCGCCTGGGGGATTCGTGGCTTGCCCAGGTGGACTCATCGGCTGTCGCGGCCGGGCGGGCCCTGTCCGGTAGCCGTTACGACCTGGTTGAGCGCAACAATCATATCGTGCTGGACTATCAAAAACAGGAGGTGATCCGGCTGCGGATGCCGGAGCAATTGAACGGGAATGCCGGACAACAGCTCACTATTACCGCCCAGGTTACCGCCACCCATGCCCTGGACCGTGTGGTGTGGGACGCTGCGGAATTGATCGCCGCCGGCGGTTCCATCACGCAATCGGCGCCTCATGTCCTGTCGGTGACTCTGCCGCCCTATAAGACCATCGGCGCGCCAAATCGTTATACCCTTGGCGCAACGGCCTATGACAAAAAGGGCAATGCCTCACACCCGGCCTATACCAGGTTAATGGTGTCCGGCCAAGGCATCAGCCTGGCGTCGACCCCCACGACGGCAACGCCGGACAGGTTAGCAGCGGATGGTATTTCAAAGAGCCTGCTATCAATCAGTCTTAGGGATGAAAGCCTTCAACCGGTGACTGGCATGGCGGATGCGTTGACGTTAGACATCACGTTTGAAAGCGGGGAGAGCCAGGACTTGGCAGCGGCAAGGGTCGGCTTATCCGGCGGCGCGCCGGTGGTGGGTGATATCAGTGAAACCGCCGTCGGCGTTTATTCGGCCACACTCACCGCCGGCAGCGATACGGGACGGGCGATCATTACCCCGATGATTCACGGACAAGCGTTGAAACCCATTAACGTTATTTTCCTGTCTATGGACCTGGATCAAAGCCGATCGGCGCTTGATCTCAGCACCGAGAGTATTGTTGCCGACGGCGACGAACTGGCGACGATAGTCTTCAGCGCCAAGGATGGTTCCGGTAATGTCCTTACCGGCCTCGGTCCGCGTTTAGCGTTTGAAACGACGCCGCTAGAGGGCGTCGTGTTGACTGAAATCGTTGAAGATAATGGTCGCTACAGCAGCTTTTTAAAGGGCAGTCAGCCGGGGGCGGTGACGATTACGCCTATTCTAGACGGCGTGAGGATGAATGCTTTGGCTAAAACCCTGTCCCTGCGTGCGGCCCAAGCCTACGAAAGCCACTCCGATTTCAGCGTGGGCGAGGAGACGCTGACGGTGGGGGATGTCTCCACCGTCTTGAGCTTTATCGCCAAGGACAAGGGCGGCAAACCGGTCACAGCGCTGGGAGAGCGCCTGAAATTCATCGCTACGCCGTCGGCAGGTATCTTGATTTCCGACATTGTGGAAACCGACGGGAATTATACCGCTCGGCTTAGCGGTGTCGTGGCGGGCATTGTCAATATCGCGCCGTCGTTAGACGGCCAGCCATTAAGCGGTTTGACGAAAGCGGTCACCTTGACGCCAGGTCCGTTCAGCGAGATTCATTCCGCATTCAGCATCAGTGGGAGCCTGCTAACAGCCAATGATGAAGATAGCGTAGAGCTCAAACTGATACCGCGAGATGAACATGGCAACCTGACCAAAACAGTAGGGAGTATTGATTTTCACCCTTCAGCGTTAACGGGTTTCAGACAAGAGAATGCGCGGTTTAATGACGAAGGGGCCTACGTCGCCAGATTGTTCGGCACCGAACCTGGAAATTATACGATAACGCCGTCGGTCGGGGGCATGCACATCGCCGGTCTGAGCCAACCCCTGACTTTGCTTGGCTTGGAGGTGGACGCGAGCGAATCCGCCTTCGACATCGATAAGGATACTCTGACGGCGGATGATACCGAAACCGCGACGCTGACCTTTAGCGCCAAAGATAATCGAGGCCGTGCGATAACCGGTCTGGGCGCCCGGTTTGCTTTCAGCGCCACACCTGGCAACGACGTTACCTTTTCACCCGTTAACGAAATTGATGGCACCTATACCGCCACCGTGCGAAGCACTGAACCCGGCAATGTCAGGCTTGCTCCCAGTGTGGACGGCATTGAAATCGGCACAATGGCCAAAGAGCTGAACTTTACCGCTGGCGAGATCGATTTAAAAATCAGCGTAGATAAGGCGGATGCGAAAGCGAAAGTCGGCGAGCAGATGATGTTGACGGTGGAAGCGACGCATGCAGACGGTTCGCCCGCCGGGGATGTGTTTATCAATATTCACTCCCTTGGCGCCGTCAATCGGCAAAACAGTTCGGAAAGCGTCACGCTATTGATTAACGACGCGCCAGGATATGAAGACAGAGTGGTGGCGGCTACGGGTAGAATCAGCATTCCGTTAACCGACCCTTTGGGCAAGGGCGTTAGGACCACCATTGAGGCAAGCGCTCGTTACGGAAAAACGGTGAGAAAAGACATTATCTTTACCGTCGCCACCAGTCCCGACGTTCCGGCGGCCAATTATTACGGTCATATGGCGGAATCCATCGACGGTATTGCGCGCCCCAGACTCGCCGCTGAGATAACCGGCGGCGGTGGCGAGATGTTCAATAATGAAACATGGGCGACGGCAAGCTACCCGGCAGCCAAGGCGCAGTGCTCGTTGCCGACGATAGAAAGGCTGTCCGACGCTTATGACGTAATAAGGGTGAGCGGATGGCCGCTACCGTCCGAGGCGTCGCCCCAAGGGTTTATATGGTCGAGCAGCGAAACCGCCATGATGGGCGCGGCCATCGGCGTCTATGCCCTATCCACCGGTAACGGTGGTCGACTGCATATCCCGCAGCTTGATGGGTCGACAGGGCTTGTTATGTGCGTTCATTAACCCCTTTGGCGGTAAGGATGGTTAAATAGAGTTTATCAATATGAGTACCGGCGGGACAGGCCATTGTCCCGCCATAATTACCGACAATCCGCGCAAGCTATAACGACCGTGCGGCGTTCCTGCCCAGATAACGGTCCCAATCCTTCCATACCGGTTGCAATCCGGATTGCAGCAGCATGTGCTCCACTTCCCGTACCGAGCGGTTATCATGGGGCTCAAATTGTTCCAGTTCGGGCGTTCCGCCGGCATAGCCTCCCGGCTGCGTCTTTGAGCCGGCGCTCACGCTGTTTACCACAATGGGTACCGCATGGTCGCGAAACCAGGGTGACTCGCGGGTAGACAACGAGATTTCCACATCCGGCGCCAACAGACGAAAGGCGCACATCACTTGCAGCAACTGCGATTCATCCATTATGGATGCCGGCGTAATTCCCCCGGCGCAGGGCCGCAGGCGGGGAAGGAAAGGGAATAGCGGCTTTGCCAGTGCTTTTTTTTGCAGATAAAGCAGATGTTCAGCCACCATATAACAGTCTGTGCGCCAGTTATCCGACAATCCTATCAGCGCTCCCAACCCGATCTTATCGATCCCGGCCCAAGCCAACCGATCCGGCGTTTCCAGCCGCCAGGCGAAATCCATTTTCTGTCCGCGCAGGTGGTGCAACTGATAGGTCGGCTGGTGGTAGGTTTCCTGATAGACCATAACGCCGTCCAGGCCGAGGGTTTTCAGCTCGGCGTAATTCTCCTGGGATAACGGCTGGACTTCCATCATGAGGGAGCTGAAATAGTCGCGAATCAACGGCACATAGCGCCGAAAGTAGTCCATACCGACTTTGCTTTGATGCTCGCCGGTTACCAGCAATACGTTTTCAAAACCCCGATCCCGAATCGCTTGGCATTCTGCGATAATCTCACGCTCGTCCAGGGTCTTGCGCCTCAGACGATTGCTCATGGAAAAACCGCAATACGTGCAATCATTGGAACAAAGGTTGGAAAGGTAAAGCGGCAGATAGAGATTCACCACATTGCCGAACCGTTGGCGGGTCAGCCGTTGCGCGCGCTGGGCCAAAGGCTCCAGATAGGGCATGGCCGCCGGGGACAAAAGCGCCATAAAATCATTCAGGTCCGGCCGATCGGCGGTTAATGCCCGCTCGACCTCCTCCGCCGTCCTGGCGTTAATCTTAAGGCCGGTATTGTCCCATTGAATACATTGCCAACGGTTGTAGAAAGAATTCATCAGGCCGCTCCTTGCACAGCTTGTCCGCTGTGGCGCAGAAAATCGGTTAACGGGCTGGTAGCGCTGGCCTGTTGCCGGCGAGATGCAGGACCGGCCTGTCGATAGAACTCGCCGGCTTCCAGCGCCAGCCTGAAGGCATGGGCCATCGCTACCGGATCCTTGGCCACGGCGATGGCGGTGTTGACCAATACCGCGTCGGCCCCCATTTCCAGCGCTTCCAATGCCTGACTAGGGGCGCCGATACCGGCATCCACCACCACGGGAATGCCTGCCTGTTCGATGATAATCTGCAGGAAATCACGGGTTTTCAACCCCTGATTGGAGCCGATGGGCGAGCCGAGAGGCATGAGCGCCCCGCAGCCGGTCTCTTCCAGGCGGCGGCATAATACCGGGTCCGCGCCGCAATAGGGCAAAACGACAAAGCCTTCTTGCACCAGCTGTTCCGCCGCTTTGAGCGTTTCAATGGGATCGGGCAGCAGGTATTTCACATCCGGATGGATTTCCAGCTTAATCCAATGGGTTCCCAAGGCTTCCCGGGCCAGACGCGCGGCAAATACCGCCTCTTCAGCGGTCTTGGCGCCGGACGTATTGGGCAGCAATTTAACGCCGGTCTGGCGCAAGGCGGGCAGAATGGCGTCATTGCCGTTGCGCAAGTCTACTCGGCGCATGGCCAGGGTGACCAGTTGGCTGCCCGAAGCGGCCAATGCCTGCCGCATGATATCGGCGGTGGCGAATTTCCCGGTACCGGTGAATAACCGGGAAGTAAAAGTAGTGTCGGCAATTTTCAACATGCTCAGCCTCCTGCTATGGCTTGAAAAAGTAAGATGTCGTCGCCTTCATTAATGAAGTGCCGGGGCCACTGGCTACGGGGAATGATGGTTTGATTGATTGCCAGGGCCGCGCCCTCCGGCGAATATTTCAGTTGATCCAGCAATTCCGCCAGTGAGAGCCTGTGTGAAAGCTCCAAGGGCCGTTCGTTAAGGGTGATTTTCATCAAACCGGTTCCCCCTCGCCGACCCGCGCGCCGCACAAGGCGCAGTCGGCGGCTCGCGTCAGTTGCAGGGTGCGCCAGGTCATGGATTTTCCATCGAACAGCTGCAAGCGGCCGTTTAGCGCAGAGGACATGCCGCAGAGGATTTTCATTGTTTCCAAAGCTTGCAAGGCGCCCATGATACCCACCACCGGACCCATAACGCCGGCGGTCCGGCAATTGCGCCGGGGCTCTTCGACATCGGGGAACAGGCAGGCGTAACAGCCGTGGCGGTAGGGCGGCTGCAATACCAACAGTTGGCCGCCGAAACCCACCGCGCTGGCGCTAACCAGGGTTTTACCCTGGCGAACGCAGGCGGCGTTGATTTCATGCCGGGTTTGCATATTATCGCTGCAGTCCAGGATCACGTCCGCACGCGCAACCGCCTGGGACAGCGCCTCGCCCGTCAGTCGTTGTCGCAAGGGAAGATATTTCCCCGAAGGGTTGAGCGCCTGTAATTGCCGCTGCGCCAATGTCGCCTTGGATTGGGTAATGTCGTCGGTGCGATAGAGGATCTGGCGCTGCAGATTACTGACGTCCAGCCGGTCATCATCCGCCAGCAGCAGCGTACCGATGCCGGCGGCCGCCAGGTACAGGGCGGCGGGGGAACCCAGACCGCCGAGGCCCGCTATAAGCACGGTTGACGCCAGTAGCCTTTCTTGGCCTTCCGGACCGATCTCTTCCAGCAGCATATGCCGGCTGTAGCGCAAAAACGCCTGATCATTGAGCATATCCCGCCTCCCTGCCTTCTGTCTTCTGCAACAGAATGGCGGTGGCTTCTCGCCAATCAGGCGCCTTGGTGATGGCGCTGACCACCGCGACGCTGCCGACGCCGCAATCCATGACCTCGTCAACCCGATCGATGCTGATGCCGCCGATGGCCACGGTGGGAATATTGGTCAGCCCGGCCGCCATGCGCCGCAGATCCGCCAGGCCCTGCGGCTGCGACGGCATGATTTTGGTCTGGGTCGGAAAAATATGGCCCAGGGCGATATAAGAAGGCCTAAACGATAGTGCTCGGGCCAGTTCATCGTCATCATGGGTCGACAGGCCCAGACGTAGACCGGCGCGTTGAATGACCGACAAATCAGCGGTATCCATATCTTCCTGGCCCAGATGCACACCGTAGGCGCCGTGTTTTACCGCCAGCCGCCAATAATCATTGATGAATATCCTGGCCTGGTATTTACGGCCCAGCAGGACGGCGGCCTCGATATCCGGTTCAACCAGCTCCGCGGGTTGGTCTTTTATACGCAGTTGCAAAGTGGTAACGCCGGCATCCAGCAGGCGGACTATCCAAGCCAACGAGTCCACGACCGGATAAAGCCCGAGCCGGTGGGGGTAGGAGCAAAAGGAGCATTGAGTACAGTCATTTATTTATCCCCGCGTCGGTGGGCGTCAGGTAAATTTCCCCGCCATGGGCGCGAAATTCGGCGGACATGGTCTCCATGCCGTTTTGCTGAACTTCAATGGCCTGGGCGGCGGCATAATCCCTGACTTCCTGGGAAATCTTCATCGAACAGAATTTCGGTCCGCACATTGAGCAAAAATGCGCGATTTTACCGGACTCCTGCGGTAGGGTCTCATCGTGATACGCCCGAGCGGTGGCGGGATCAAGGGCCAGGTTGAACTGGTCTTCCCAGCGGAATTCGAAACGCGCCTTGGACATCGCGTTATCCCGAATTTGCGCGCCGGGGTGCCCTTTAGCCAGATCCGCCGCGTGGGCGGCTATTTTGTAAGTGATAAGCCCCTGCTTCACGTCTTCTTTATTGGGCAGGCCCAGGTGCTCCTTGGGTGTGACATAACACAGCATGGCGCAGCCGAACCAGCCGATAAGGGCTGCGCCGATGCCGGACGTGAAGTGATCATAGCCGGGAGCGATGTCGGTGGTCAGCGGGCCGAGAGTGTAAAACGGCGCTTCGTGGCAATGCTCCAACTGTTCGGTCATGTTGCGGCGGATCATATGCATGGGGATGTGTCCGGGGCCTTCAATCATGACCTGGACGTCATACTCCCAGGCGATTTTGGTCAGTTCCCCCAGGGTGTATAACTCGGCGAACTGCGCTTCGTCATTGGCATCCTGAATTGAACCGGGACGCAAGCCGTCCCCCAGCGACAGCGCGACATCATAGGCGGCGCAAATACGGCAGATGTCACGGAAATGCTCATACAGAAAGCTCTCTTTGTGATGGGATAAGCACCATTTCGCCATGATGGAGCCGCCGCGGGAAACGATGCCGGTCAAGCGTTTAGCGGTCATGGGGACATAGCGCAACAGTACGCCGGCGTGAATGGTAAAGTAATCCACGCCTTGTTCCGCTTGCTCCAATAAGGTGTCGCGAAAACTTTCCCAGGTTAGGTTTTCCGCCACGCCGTTAACTTTTTCCAACGCCTGATAGATGGGCACCGTACCGATGGGAACCGGGCTGTTGCGCAATATCCATTCCCGCGTTTCATGGATATAGCGTCCAGTAGAGAGATCCATCACGGTATCCGCGCCCCAGCGCGTGGACCATACCAGTTTTTCCACTTCTTCTTCAATGGATGAACTTACCGCCGAGTTGCCGATGTTGGCATTGACCTTCACCAGAAAATTGCGGCCGATAATCATCGGCTCAGATTCGGGATGATTGATATTGGCGGGAATGATGGCGCGGCCTTCCGCCACCTCGCGACGCACGAATTCCGCCGTGATATTATCGGGCAGCCGGGCGCCTAGGCCTTGGCCGGCATGCTGTTGTAACAACACATCGCCGCGGATCCGTTCCCTCCCCATATTTTCCCTTAAGGCGATGAATTCCATTTCCGGCGTTATGATTCCCGCTCGGGCATAATGCAGCTGCGTTACGCATCGTCCTGCTTTGGCGCGGCGCGGTAGGCGGTCGGGAGCAAAGCGAATGTCCTCCAGGCCGTCGTCCGTACGACGTTTTTCACTGTAGCTGGAGCTCAACTTCATGACGGTTTCGGTATCCCCTCGCCGTTCGACCCAGCTTGCCCGCAGGGGAAGCAATCCTGCGCGTACATCAATGGTTATCTCCGGATCGCCATAAGGTCCGGCGGTGTCGTATACCGGCACCGGCTCGTTCTGTTCTTGACGCGGTGCGTTTTTATCGCCGCCGATTAGGGTCGGACTGAGCTGGATTTCGCGCATCGGTACCTGGATATCGGCGCTGCTGCCCTGCAGATAAATCCGGCGTGAGTTAGGGAAAGCTTCGCCCTTGAGGCGATTGATGAAATCCTGAGCCTGGGCCCGTTGTTCGCGGCGGGAGGGAGGGGTGGATAAAGACATAGCAATTCCTCACAGTAAGTTTGGGAAAATTGCTTGTCCGGAGCGCTACGGGAGTAATAAGACTGGGCTGGAATCAACTGTCTGTAGACGATGATTCTTGGCGTTGAATTACTCTTGTTCCCTTCGCGGGTATTAACCCGATCAGGTTCCGCGGATCCCGAATTAACGGTCTCAGCCTGGCGTAATGCACGCGCTAGGCACTCCGACAAGATACCGGCTCTTTAGAGCCAACGTTTGCTTTAGAAATGCCCCAACTCTTTGACAACGGGGCGATTTATCAGCATCGCGGCTCATATGAGCCAAAAAGGATGTCCAGGCCAGGCGTTCAAGCCAGGCGCGAGGCATCCGGGTCATTGTTGGCGGCAGGCACCGAGGCCGGATGAACCGAACGGTACTCCAACGCCTTTTGAATCAAACTGTCCTCCAGAGAGAAGCGGGTAGCCAAAGCTTCGCCGACGCCGGAAAGCGCCTCCTGGAACTCCATGCAGTTATCATGATCGACGGCATTCTCGAATTGCGTGTCGTAAAACGACATGATTTGTTGCGTATTATCCTGCAAAGCCTGATAGATCTGCGGTATCAATGGGCTCTTCGGGCTGCTTTCATCCGCATTCTGCACGATACGATCGTAAACATGGAAATGGCCGGCGGAAAGATAATCCACCAGATGATGGCAAAAGTCGTCCAGCGCATTTTCATCCAGAGGAGTATGCTTTTCCTTGTTGGGCTTAAGACCAATAAGATGGTAATAAGCGACCAGTAAGCCCCGGCGGGCTACCAGCCATTGGTCAATGAGCTCATTACTGCCGCCAACCCGTTGAGCCAGTATTTCCAGCTGGTTTAACATGACAGACTCCGATGTAATAAAAGTAACGCTGCGTTATTTTTCATTTAAAGCTAAATTCTAGATTGCCAGTGAATAAGGGGTAGTGCAACTAAAATGGAACAAGAACTCAGCGATAGCGAACATGGCTGGTGGGTCGTCAGCCAGAACGGGAAATTGTGGTTACCTAATGGAGAACTGCCGTTTGGTCAGGCCTCCGCCTGGTCGCTGCAAGGCTTGAAAGCAACCCCCATTGGTGAATGGGAAGGGGCTGTAGTCAGGTTGGTGCGCCATGCCATGCCACGTGATATGGGATCTGTCCGGCAAATAATCGATCGGGATGCCGGCCTGTTTCAATTGGCGGGCCGGGGAGTTCAACTGGCGGAATTTTATCGGGCCCACCAATTTTGCGGCTACTGCGGCCATACCATGCATATCAGCAGCAAAGAGTGGGCCTGCCTATGCGAACACTGTCACGAACGCTATTACCCGCAGATCGCTCCTTGCATTATAGTTGCGATTCGCCGGGGCGATGAGATATTGCTCGCCCAGCATGTCCGTCATCGCGGCGGTATCTATACCGTATTGGCCGGTTTTGTCGAAGTGGGCGAAACGCTGGAACAGACGGTAGCCCGTGAGGTCATGGAAGAAACACGGATTAAGGTGAAAAATGTACGTTATGTCACCTCCCAGCCGTGGCCTTTCCCCCATTCTCTGATGATGGCCTACATGGCGGAATACGATAGCGGCGAAATTACTCCCGATCACAGCGAAATCCTTGATGCCGGGTGGTATCGTTACGATGCGTTGCCATTATTGCCGCCGCCAGGTACCGTGGCCCGGCGCTTGATTGAAGATACGGTGGCGATGTGTCGCGCGGAACAAAATTCCACGGATCAGGGTACCGACGACTGCCATGCTGCCTTCCGTTAAGCACAAGCCGTTATTGACACAAAGGAAAAACAGCATGGAAGAATTGAAGAACGATCGTTATCTGCGTGCCCTGCTGCGTGAGCCGGTAGACATGACCCCCATCTGGATGATGCGCCAGGCGGGCCGATATCTACCGGAATATCAGGCCGCTCGCGCTGAAGCCGGTGACTTCATGTCGCTATGCCGGAATGCCGAGTTGGCATGCGAGGTCACGCTACAGCCGTTGCGGCGTTATCCCCTGGATGCGGCGATTCTTTTTTCCGATATTCTGACGATTCCTGATGCCATGGGGCTGGGACTTTACTTTGAACAGGGGGAGGGACCGCGTTTCGAACGGCCGCTGAATTCCCTTGGCGACATCATAAAATTACCCATTCCGGATCCCGAACAGGAATTGGGGTATGTTATGAACGCGGTGCGTACCATCCGAAAAAATTTGCGCGGCCAGGTACCGCTCATCGGCTTTTCCGGCAGCCCCTGGACTTTGGCGACCTATATGATTGAAGGGGGCGGCAGCAAGTCTTTCACCAAAAGCAAAAAGTTGATGTACGGCGAGCCAGGCAGCCTGCATCTGCTGCTGGATAAACTGGCGGACAGCGTAACGCTTTACCTGAACGCCCAGATTCGCGCCGGCGCCCAGGCGGTGATGATTTTTGATACCTGGGGCGGCGCGCTCACCGGTAATGACTACCGTGAATTTTCCTTGGCCTATATGCATAAAATCGTTGACGGTCTGCTACGTGAAAACGAAGGGCGCCGGGTCCCGGTAACCTTGTTCACCAAGGGCGGCGGCCAATGGTTGGAAGCGATGGCGCAAACCGGTTGCGACGCCCTGGGGCTTGACTGGAGCACTGATATTGGCGACGCTCGGCGCCGTGTGGGGGATAAAGTCGCCCTGCAAGGTAATATGGATCCTTCTATACTTTATGCCCAACCACAACGCATCGAACAGGAAGTGGCTGAAATATTAGCGGGTTTCGGCGCTGGGAGCGGGCATATATTTAATCTGGGGCACGGCATTCATCAGGATGTGCCGCCTGAAAACGCCGGCGTGATGGTAGAGTCGGTGCATCGCCTCTCACGCGCTTATCATTTTTAGGAGCCGGCATGGTGGATATCGCTGAATTACGGGCTCGGCAAATCGCCACCGCGGGGGAAGTTATTCGCCAAGACGCTTATGATTTTGCCATACCTTCCGTTATCGCCGGCGCTGATGTCGGGTTCGAGCAAGAGGGGACAGTGACGCGGGCAGCCATCGCTTTGCTACGCTTTCCGTCGCTGGAACTGATTGAGTATCAGATGGCGCGTATTGCTACCACCATGCCCTATATTCCCGGATTTCTGTCCTTCAGGGAATATCCGGCTTTGCTTGCCGCGTGGCAACTACTGTCGCAGCAGCCGGATTTGGTTTTTGTGGACGGTCACGGTATTTCCCATCCGCGCCGTTTAGGGGTCGCCAGCCACTTTGGGCTATTGATAGACAAGCCCACTATCGGCGTGGCGAAACGGCGGCTTTGCGGTCGTTATGAGCCCTTAAGCGATGACCTGGATGCCAAAACGCCGCTGGTGGACAAAGGCGAGCAGGTCGCTTGGGTATGGCGCAGTAAATTACGCTGCAACCCGTTGTTTATCTCCACCGGGCATCGGGTCGGCCTGGATAGCGCGCTCTATTGGGTGCGCCGGTGTATGCGTGGTTACCGTCTGCCGGAGCCGACCCGATGGGCGGATTCAGTGGCTTCCAATCGCATGGCGTTTCAACGATGGCAACAAGGGCGGGATGGTTCGGACTTATTAAAACCGCAATAGGGGAACCGGGCGATTTCAGGTACACTGCTGCGGAATATTAAGAATATTGAGATAGTACGATGTTACGTAACCCGATACATTTGCGTCTGGAGAAGCAAGACAGCTGGCAGCACGTGGTTTTTATGGCATCGCTGTGCGAGCGGATGTATCCCAACTACCATTTGTTTTGCACGCAAACCGGTTTTGGCGAGGCGGCGATTTATCGTCGCATTCTCGACTTGGTTTGGGAGACACAGGTAGTTAAAGATGCTAAGGTCAATTTTGATTTACAATTAGAAAAGCTGGAAGAATGTATTCCCGCGGCGGATGAGTTCGATTTTTATGGCGTCTACCCGGCGATTGATGCCTGTGTCGCGCTTAGTGAATTATTACATTCTTACCTAAGTGGTGAAACATTAGCGCATGCCGTAGCCGTGAGTGAAACTTCCATCCGTACTGTGGCAATGCTGGAAATGACCGAAGCTGAACGGGAAATGACCGATGAAGAGCTGAATGCATTACCGGCTATTGAGCAAGAATGGGACATACAATGGGAGATTTTTTCGCCTATTGGCGCAGTGCGAGAAACGCGACATAGAATTGATAAAAGGATTGCGCGCAGACCTGCGCGAAGCCGGAATTAGCAATATTGGGATAAATTTACAGCAATAAGGCAATAAAACGTGATTTAAGACCTGTTTTGCCATGTCTTAAGACTTCACATCTGCACCCTGTCTGGTCTACATTTGGGGGGGGCATAAAAAAGTGGCTATCGGTGCGTGTTTGCAGGAGAGCGCTAATTTTTGGCAAATCCGTCGCACTCGATGCTTAGCAAGCGATAAACACACTGTAAGGATAACATATGAACAAGACTCAACTGATTGATGAAGTTGCTGATAAAACTGATCTTTCCAAGACACAGGTTAAATCGGCGCTGGAAACCTTTTTGGCGGTGATTACTGATTCTCTGAAAAAGAATGATCCAGTACAATTGGTTGGTTTCGGTACTTTCAAAATTAATCATCGTAGTGAACGCACTGGACGCAATCCTCAGACCGGCAAAGAAATCAAAATTGCGGCGGCCAATGTGCCCGCGTTTGTTTCTGGCAAGGCACTGAAAGACGCTGTTAAGTAATTACAGTGTGTTGGTGAAAAGATTAAGCGGAGGGGCTGTTATGCCCCTTTTGTCTAGGCGACGGTGCGCATTGATCGGGCTACTTGCCGTTATGCTGACCGCCTGCAGTCACCATCGGGACTCACTGCCTTCCTTTACCGCCAGCGGCTATATTGCCGATCGGGGCGTTGTCCGCCTATGGCGTAACGACGATCAGGCACAACAAGCCATTACCATTCTTAGCGTTTACAGCCCTTACGAAGGGGACAATACTATTGTCTCTCGCTATCAATACCTCAGCGATCAGGTGCGCCAGATCAACCGTACACAAACCGGCGCTCACTCGCAGGCGGTGCAAATCCGTTTTGATGACAAAGGCAATGTCGCCTTCATGCAGCGCCAGCGGGATCAAGTGCGGGAGAAGCTTAATGATGACGAACTGGCGCGCTATCAATATGAGGCCAACCGCCTGTTGGCGGACAGCCATTCACTGCGTGTGGGCCACGTGCACCTGTTGCAAGGGCAATGGCGCAATGGTGGGATGTATGACTGCCAAGGCAAGGCCATTGCGCCTGATTTCGACTCTCGTTCGCTGTCGAGGATAACGGCGAGGGCCAAGCATGCAAGCGCGCCTTTGGGCGTGGCATGGCTTGAGGCTCCGGAAGGGACGCAATTGTTATTGGTCGCCAATGAAGATTTCTGCCGTTGGCAACCCAAAAAAAGCGATTTGTAAGCCGGTCGTTGCCCGATAGCGACGTCATATCATTATCGGACAATTGATGTCCAAGCCTTATCTTTCCCGTTGGATGGCGCGATAGCCTATATCGGTACGGTAAAAAACATTTTTGCCAATGGATAACGCGCACGCCTCGATACGCTTTCGCTTGCGCCTCCGCCACGGTATTCCCCAACGCGGTGACGCACAGCACACGACCGCCTTGCGTCAGTACCTTGCCGTCTTTCAGGACGGTACCTGCATGAAAGACTTTTTCTCCTTCCGTTTCCTGCGCCGGTAGGCCGGTAATTTCATCGCCGGTAGCGTATTGCGCCGGATAGCCACTGGCCGCCAGCACGATCCCCAGAGCTGGGCGCGGGTCCCATGATGAGATCTCGCGATCCAGCCGGCCGTTGACGGCCGCCAAACAATGAGACACCAGATCCGATTGCATGCGTAGCATAATGGGCTGGGTTTCCGGATCGCCGAAACGGCAATTGAATTCAATGACCTTGGGCTGGCCTTTGGCATCAATCATCAATCCGGCGTAGAGGAAACCGGTATAGACGTTGCCTTCAGCCGCCATGCCCCGCACGGTCGGCCAGATTATCTGTTCCATAACGCGCCGATGCACGTCGTCCGTCACAACCGGTGCCGGCGAGTAGGCCCCCATGCCGCCGGTATTCGGCCCGGTATCGCCATCGCCGACCCGCTTGTGGTCTTGACTGGTGGCCATAGGCAAAACATGTTCTCCGTCTACCATGACGATAAAGCTGGCCTCCTCGCCCTCAAGGAACTCTTCCACCACAATCCGGTGTCCCGCGTCGCCAAAAGCGTTGCCCGCCAGCATATCCTGTATCGCCGCTTCCGCTTCAGGCAGCGTCATCGCCACGATAACCCCTTTGCCGGCGGCCAGACCATCCGCTTTGATAACAATGGGCGCGCCTTTTTCCCGCACATACTTCAGCGCCGGTTCGATTTCGGTAAAATTACCGTACGACGCGCTGGGGATATGATGACGTGCCAGGAAATCCTTGGTAAACGCCTTGGAGCCCTCCAATTGCGCGGCGGCTTTGGTGGGACCGAAAGCCTGCAGGCCGGCGGCGCGGAAGGCGTCGACGATGCCCAGAACCAGCGGGGCCTCCGGTCCGACGATGGTCAGACCGATGTCATGACTTTGTGCGAATGCCACCAACGCCTGGATATCAGTGGCGGCAATATTGATATTTTCCAACGAGGGCTCCAGCGCGGTGCCGGCGTTACCCGGCGCGACATACACTTTGCCGGCCAGCGGCGAACGGGCGGCCTTCCATGCCAACGCGTGTTCGCGTCCGCCATTGCCGATAATCAAGATATTCATGTGACGCTCCTGCAATCAATGACGGAAATGGCGCATGCCGGTAAATATCATGGCGATGCCATGTTCGTTGGCCGCGGCGATGACTTCATCATCACGAATGGAGCCGCCGGGCTGAATGACACAGCGGATACCTACGGATGCCGCCGCATCGATACCATCTCGAAAGGGAAAAAACGCATCCGATGCCATGGCTGAACCGCGAACGTCCAGGCCTTCATCGGCGGCCTTGATGCCGGCGATTTTAGCCGAATAGACTCGGCTCATCTGACCGGCGCCGATACCGATGGTCATATTGTCGCGAGCGTAAACGATAGCGTTGGATTTCACATATTTGGCCACCTTCCAGCAGAACAGGGCGTCCCGCAGTTCCGCTTCGCTCGGTTGACGTTCGGTAACGATGTGTAAATCCGCCGGTCCGACCATGCCCAGATCCCTTTCCTGAGCCAGCAGGCCGCCATTAACGCGTTTGAAATCCAGTCCGGGAGTCCGGGATTGCCAAGCCCCGCAGGTCATCACCCGTATGTTTTGTTTTGCCTTAAGGACGGCCAGCGCCTCGTCGTCAACGGTTGGCGCGATGATCACCTCTACGAACTGGCGGCTGATGATGGCCTTGGCGGTGACGGCATCGAGGGAGCGGTTGAACGCAATTATGCCGCCGAAGGCGGAGGTCGGGTCTGTTTTATAGGCTCTTTCATAAGCCTCGAGAATGCCGTCGCCGATGGCGACGCCGCAAGGATTGGCGTGTTTTACGATGACGCAGGCCGGTTCGGCGAATTCCTTTACACACTCCAGAGCGGCGTCGGTGTCGGCAATGTTGTTGTAGGATAACGCCTTGCCTTGCAACTGCCGCGCCGTGGCGACGGAAGCTTCCTGTGTGTGCTCGTCAATATAGAAAGCCGCCAACTGGTGGCTGTTTTCGCCGTACCGCATATCCTGCTTTTTAACGAAGTTCAGATTGAGAGTCCGAGGGAAACGACCTGAGGGTGCGGAGGTATCGCCATAATAAGGCGGGACCTGGGTGCCGAAATAGTTCGCGATCATGCTGTCGTAAGCCGCAGTGTGCTCGAAGGCTTTGATCGCGAGGTTGAAGCGTGTGTCGTAGGTCAATGAACCATCATTGCCATCCATTTCGGCGAGGATCAGCGGATAATCTTCGCTCTTCACAACGATGGCGACATCCTTATGGTTTTTGGCGGCGGATCTCACCATGGTGGGGCCGCCGATATCAATGTTTTCCACCGCTTCTTCACGTGTACATCCATCGCGCGCCACGGTCTGGGCGAAGGGATAAAGATTTACCACCACCATATCAATGGGCTCGATGGCATGCTGTTGCATGATGGCATCGTCCTGACCGCGACGTCCTAAAATACCGCCATGCACTTTGGGATGCAGGGTTTTGACCCGTCCGTCCATCATTTCAGGGAAACCGGTATAGTCCGAAACCTCGGTCACCGGCAATCCGGCTTCCGCCAGCAGGTGAGCGGTACCACCGGTGGAGAGCAATTCAATGCCGCGCTGGGAAAGCGCGCGGGCGAATTCTACGATACCGGCTTTGTCGGAAACACTGAGCAGAGCACGGCGTACAGGACGTGGTTGTAGCATGGCGAATGTATTCCTTGATTGGATATACCTATCATCCTTCAAGTTGCGGGCGCGTCGGCAAGACCGGGCTCTTCTTGACTCTCCCTACTGGGTCTGCAACTCGAATTAATCAGGCTATCGTTTTAATGACACGTGCATGCACCGGCCTTCGTTTTAAAAAGGGCACCCACCCAAAGAATACCGGAGCTGATAAAATAGGCGTGAATTGTAGCGAAAACGTTTGCGCGATGCTCGCCAATTTTTGCCCAATCAACTCATCTGTGGATAAGTTTGTGCAAAAGTAGGTATAACCCCCTGTATTGCTGTGGAAAGCAGCGAACACACTCCTTAAAGCAAAATACCTGTTGCGGCCAAATAAGAATTCCCTATAATGCGCCTCCATCGACCGGCGCTGTGAGCAACATCACAGGGCTTGGAACCGAATCAGATACAGGCCAAACGGGCTTGACACTGAAAGAGGAAAGCGTAATATACGCCACCTCGCGCCAGCTTGAATCATGGCGGCGCACGCTCTTTAACAATTTATCAGACAATCTGTGTGGGCACTCACAAGACGGTATCGATTCACAAAAAATACCAAGTCTTAGAGTGTTTACCAGTTAATTCATAATATGAAGAAACAGGTGATTCTTTGAGCATCAAGCTTTTAATTGAAGAGTTTGATCATGGCTCAGATTGAACGCTGGCGGCAGGCCTAACACATGCAAGTCGAGCGGCAGCGGGAAGTAGCTTGCTACTTTGCCGGCGAGCGGCGGACGGGTGAGTAAAGTCTGGGGATCTGCCTGATGGAGGGGGGATAACTACTGGAAACGGTAGCTAATACCGCATAACGTCGCAAGACCAAAGTGGGGGACCTTAGGGCCTCATGCCATCGGATGAACCCAGATGGGATTAGCTAGTAGGTGGGGTAAAGGCTCACCTAGGCGACGATCCCTAGCTGGTCTGAGAGGATGACCAGCCACACTGGAACTGAGACACGGTCCAGACTCCTACGGGAGGCAGCAGTGGGGAATATTGCACAATGGGCGCAAGCCTGATGCAGCCATGCCGCGTGTGTGAAGAAGGCCTTCGGGTTGTAAAGCACTTTCAGCGGGGAGGAAGGGGTTGAGGCGAATAACCTTAATCATTGACGTTACCCGCAGAAGAAGCACCGGCTAACTCCGTGCCAGCAGCCGCGGTAATACGGAGGGTGCGAGCGTTAATCGGAATTACTGGGCGTAAAGCGTACGCAGGCGGTTTGTTAAGTCAGATGTGAAATCCCCGGGCTTAACCCGGGAACTGCATTTGAAACTGGCAGGCTAGAGTCTCGTAGAGGGGGGGGTAGAATTCCAGGTGTAGCGGTGAAATGCGTAGAGATCTGGAGGAATACCGGTGGCGAAGGCGGCCCCCTGGACGAAGACTGACGCTCAGGTACGAAAGCGTGGGGAGCAAACAGGATTAGATACCCTGGTAGTCCACGCTGTAAACGATGTCGATTTGAAGGTTGTGGCCTTGAGCCGTGGCTTTCGGAGCTAACGCGTTAAATCGACCGCCTGGGGAGTACGGCCGCAAGGTTAAAACTCAAATGAATTGACGGGGGCCCGCACAAGCGGTGGAGCATGTGGTTTAATTCGATGCAACGCGAAGAACCTTACCTACTCTTGACATCCACAGAAGGCCTCAGAGATGAGGTTGTGCCTTAGGGAACTGTGAGACAGGTGCTGCATGGCTGTCGTCAGCTCGTGTTGTGAAATGTTGGGTTAAGTCCCGCAACGAGCGCAACCCTTATCCTTTGTTGCCAGCGCGTAATGGCGGGAACTCAAAGGAGACTGCCGGTGACAAACCGGAGGAAGGTGGGGATGACGTCAAGTCATCATGGCCCTTACGAGTAGGGCTACACACGTGCTACAATGGCGCATACAAAGAGAAGCGAACTCGCGAGAGAAAGCGGACCTCATAAAGTGCGTCGTAGTCCGGATTGGAGTCTGCAACTCGACTCCATGAAGTCGGAATCGCTAGTAATCGCGGATCAGAATGCCGCGGTGAATACGTTCCCGGGCCTTGTACACACCGCCCGTCACACCATGGGAGTGGGTTGCAAAAGAAGTAGGTAGCTTAACCTTCGGGAGGGCGCTTACCACTTTGTGATTCATGACTGGGGTGAAGTCGTAACAAGGTAACCGTAGGGGAACCTGCGGTTGGATCACCTCCTTACCGAAAGATGCGCGTTGAGTGACGTGTCCACACAGATTGTCTGATAGAAGTCATGAGCAAACAGCTCGTATGGTTTTGTTTGCGAAGCACAGCTTCGCGAACGCGTATCTTTGTCCCCTTCGTCTAGTGGCCTAGGACACTGCCCTTTCACGGCGGTAACAGGGGTTCGAACCCCCTAGGGGACGCCATATTCTGTTGTGATATTTCAGAGCACACTGATGACGCCGACGCCTGCGGGCGAAAGCGTATTGAGTATGCTGCGAAATACTGCTCTTTAACAATCCGGAACAAGCTGAAAATTTGAAGAAACATGCTGAGGACACTCAGTATGCGAGTCTCTCAAAGCAAGCGACCCTAAGACATCTTAGGGTTGTGAGGTTAAGTGACTAAGCGTACACGGTGGATGCCTAGGCAGTCAGAGGCGATGAAGGACGTGCTAATCTGCGAAAAGCGCCGGTGAGCTGATATGAAGCGCTATCAGCCGGCGATGTCCGAATGGGGAAACCCAGTGCAATTCGTTGCACTATCGTGATGTGAATCCATAGCGTCACGAGGCGAACCGGGGGAACTGAAACATCTCAGTACCCCGAGGAAAAGAAATCAACCGAGATTCCCCCAGTAGCGGCGAGCGAACGGGGAGGAGCCCAGAGCGGTAATCAGTTTGAGCATCAGTGGAAGCGTCTGGAAAGTCGCGCAACAAAGGGTGATAGCCCCGTACACGAAGGTGCGCAAGCTGTGAGCTCGATGAGTAGGGCGGGACACGTGATATCCTGTCTGAAGATGGGGGGACCATCCTCCAAGGCTAAATACTCCTGACTGACCGATAGTGAACCAGTACCGTGAGGGAAAGGCGAAAAGAACCCCGGCGAGGGGAGTGAAACAGAACCTGAAACCGTGTACGTACAAGCAGTGGGAGCCCCATCACTAAGCCAGTGGTGAAGCTGCATATGCATCCTTTGCGGAAGGTGCGGTAGGCGGAGCGAAAGCGACGCCCAACCGACAAAATAAGCAGAGGGGGCTTAGTGATGGGGTGACTGCGTACCTTTTGTATAATGGGTCAGCGACTTATATTCTGTAGCAAGGTTAACCGAATAGGGGAGCCATAGGGAAACCGAGTCTTAACTGGGCGCATAGTTGCAGGGTATAGACCCGAAACCCGGTGATCTAGCCATGGGCAGGTTGAAGGTTGGGTAACACTAACTGGAGGACCGAACCGACTAATGTTGAAAAATTAGCGGATGACTTGTGGCTGGGGGTGAAAGGCCAATCAAACCGGGAGATAGCTGGTTCTCCCCGAAAGCTATTTAGGTAGCGCCTCGTGAGTTCATCTTCGGGGGTAGAGCACTGTTTCGGCTAGGGGTCCACCCCGGATTACCAACCCGATGCAAACTGCGAATACCGAAGAATGCCATCACGGGAGACACACGGCGGGTGCTAACGTCCGTCGTGAAGAGGGAAACAACCCAGACCGCCGGCTAAGGTCCCAAAGTCATGGTTAAGTGGGAAACGATGTGGGAAGGCATAGACAGCCAGGATGTTGGCTTAGAAGCAGCCATCATTTAAAGAAAGCGTAATAGCTCACTGGTCGAGTCGGCCTGCGCGGAAGATGTAACGGGGCTAAACCATGCACCGAAGCCGCGGCAGCGATACCTTCGGGTATTGTTGGGTAGGGGAGCGTTCTGTAAGCCTGCGAAGGCGGCCTGTGAGGGCTGCTGGAGGTATCAGAAGTGCGAATGCTGACATAAGTAACGATAAAGCGGGTGAAAAGCCCGCTCGCCGGAAGACCAAGGGTTCCTGTTCAACGTTAATCGGAGCAGGGTGAGTCGACCCCTAAGGCGAGGCTGAAAAGCGTAGTCGATGGGAAACAGGTTAATATTCCTGTACTGTGTGTGACTGCGAAGGGGGACGGAGAAAGCTAGACCGGCCGGGCGACGGTTGTCCCGGTTCAAGCGTGCAGGTGGAAAGGGCAGGCAAATCCGCTCTTTCACAACACTGAGGCGTGATGACGAGCCACTACGGTGGCGAAGGGGTTGATGCTACGCTTCCAGGAAAAGCCTCTAAGCACCAGGTCACATGTAATCGTACCCCAAACCGACACAGGTGGTCAGGTAGAGAATACCGAGGCGCTTGAGAGAACTCGGGTGAAGGAACTAGGCAAAATGGTGCCGTAACTTCGGGAGAAGGCACGCTGGCATTAGGTGGAGGAACTCGCTTCCCGAGCCGAAGCCAGTCGCAGATACCAGCTGGCTGCAACTGTTTATTAAAAACACAGCACTGTGCAAACACGAAAGTGGACGTATACGGTGTGACGCCTGCCCGGTGCCGGAAGGTTAATTGATGGGGTTATCCGTAAGGAGAAGCTCTTGATCGAAGCCCCGGTAAACGGCGGCCGTAACTATAACGGTCCTAAGGTAGCGAAATTCCTTGTCGGGTAAGTTCCGACCTGCACGAATGGCGTAATGATGGCCAGGCTGTCTCCACCCGAGACTCAGTGAAATTGAACTCGCTGTGAAGATGCAGTGTACCCGCGGCAAGACGGAAAGACCCCGTGAACCTTTACTATAGCTTGACACTGAACATTGAGCCTTGATGTGTAGGATAGGTGGGAGGCTTTGAAGTGTGGACGCCAGTCTGCATGGAGCCAACCTTGAAATACCACCCTTTAATGTTTGATGTTCTAACTCCGGCCCATTATCTGGGTCGAGGACAGTGTCTGGTGGGTAGTTTGACTGGGGCGGTCTCCTCCTAAAGAGTAACGGAGGAGCACGAAGGTTAGCTAATCACGGTCGGACATCGTGAGGTTAGTGCAAAGGCATAAGCTAGCTTGACTGCGAGAGTGACGGCTCGAGCAGGTGCGAAAGCAGGTCTTAGTGATCCGGTGGTTCTGAATGGAAGGGCCATCGCTCAACGGATAAAAGGTACTCCGGGGATAACAGGCTGATACCGCCCAAGAGTTCATATCGACGGCGGTGTTTGGCACCTCGATGTCGGCTCATCACATCCTGGGGCTGAAGTAGGTCCCAAGGGTATGGCTGTTCGCCATTTAAAGTGGTACGCGAGCTGGGTTTAGAACGTCGTGAGACAGTTCGGTCCCTATCTGCCGTGGGCGTTGGAAGATTGAGAGGGGCTGCTCCTAGTACGAGAGGACCGGAGTGGACGCACCGCTGGTGTTCGGGTTGTCATGCCAATGGCATTGCCCGGTAGCTACGTGCGGAAGAGATAACCGCTGAAAGCATCTAAGCGGGAAACTTGCCTCGAGATGAGTCTTCCCTGTGGCTATAGGTCACCTGAAGGGACGTTAAAGACGATGACGTTGATAGGTCGGGTGTGTAAGCGCAGCGATGCGTTGAGCTAACCGATACTAATGACCCGTGAGACTTAACCTTACAACACCTAAGGTGTTTGAGAAGAGAGAGACGAATTTTCAGCGAAGGTTCCGGATAAACGGACGTGGCATCAAGCGAAACAGGCAAGATGCGGCGGACGGTAATGAATTTGCCTGGCGGCACTAGCGCGGTGGTCCCACCTGACCCCATGCCGAACTCAGTAGTGAAACGCCGTAGCGCCGATGGTAGTGTGGGGTCTCCCCATGCGAGAGTAGGGAACTGCCAGGCATCCATTAAGGCCCAATACCTTGAGCGAAGCGAAAGGCGTTGGTGAAGTAAAACCTGGCGGTTCGCTACTCGGTCAGTTCGAGTTAAAGGTAGAGTAGGACAACCGGCAAAGCCGGTTGAACGAAGCCGAAGGCGACGGCCCGCAGGGTGCGCGCCGCAGGCGGGCATCAACTGCCAGGCATCCAATTGAATGAAGCCCTCTGTGAAAGCAGGGGGGCTTTTTCATGTGCGGTGAGCAGGCGGTTCGCTACTCACGCGGTCAATCGCCGTCAGTGACCTTATTAAAGCCAAAAATTGAAGTGACGCTCTTCCATGAATAACTGTTCATCGTGTTCAAGTAAATGTCGGATGCTGGGTCCAAGCAGGTCTTGCGGGCCATCCAAAAGTGGAACCTGAAATGTTTCAAAGCGTTGTTTATTAGCGCTGACTTTTTCTAGAATTTGTCTATCCTGGCTAAGAATAACCTGAAACAGCCTGTTTAAAACGCTGCGTTTAAGTGGCGCGGGAAGCCAACCGCGCGCGGTGGCGATACGCGCAAACAGGCTTAATTGGCCATTGCCGCAAGGTGTTAGCCAGGTACTAACCCGTAGAGTGAGATTATCTTGACGGTCAAGATACTCAATTTCCGACAGGCAGGGCAGACGAAAACGTCCTATGCTCACACCTCGTTCACCTTCCAACAGTCGTGAAATCAAACCTGATTGTTTGCCCTCACCGCTGTATACCGCTTCGATACCCTCCTCGATTGGTCGAACTAGGACACTGATCTTCTGCCGCTTTTTGTCTCGACGGATCCAGCCTGAATGGACGAAATGGGTGTGGAAGCCGTCGAGAAAATTTTCAGATGCGTCCAGCAATGAACATCCCACCTGATGTGTAATCCAAAACGTATCGAGTTTATGATGATGTTCAGCAGGCCCAATGGGTGATTTTGAAGGAGGTCCGGCGCCAATATTGACCCACACCAGGCCATGGGCTTCACATATTAGCGGGCTAATCAGCAAGGGTTTACTGCATTGAACATGCTGAATACCGGGAACGCGGGTGCAACTTCCGTCAGCATCAAATCGCCAACCGTGATAAGGGCATTGAATCTGCCCATCGCTGACTATTCCTGCGCTTAAGGGGGCGGAGCGGTGTGGGCAGCGATCTGGCAGTGCGGCGGGTAACCCGTTTTCAGTGCGAAACAATACCAGCGGCATATCATATAATTGGCATGCCAACGGTGTATGTTTCAATTTGTGGCTGAGCGCTACCGGCCACCAATAATCTAGTGGATTCACAGTTTGAACCTCTTCATTATGGGCACACCAATGAAATGCAATACGCAGCTAAGTAAATGCCACACTGCCCTCCGCCAAAGAGGTAGGTGGGCAACGTAGATCAGGCTGTATTCGATGTATGGTTTGCCGCCGCGTAGATGCTTGAACCCAGCGGCGCCGGAGCTAAAATTCAGTATTTGATGGCGCTCAGCGGCTTCCTGCAGACACAAGCGCGTTAATTGCCTGTATAAGCCCACTTTCTGGGGTAGCGTGGTGTCGTAACCGACAATCGGGGCGCTCATCTCGCCCGAATTAGCAAACCAGCCTAGCGCCCCGTCGATACGTCCATCGGGGCTGCGCAAGGCACGGACTTCAAGCCAACCTTCGCGTTGACCACGCTGTATCCAGCGGGCGCTATAGTGTGGATTCAATATGCAGTACTTGTGCAGATAGAGTAAATTGTACAGGTGCTCTATGCGCTTAAAATCATCGTCACTCAGGTCAGAGCCCGATACCACTTTATATGGACTACGTCGTAGCAGTGTAGCGTCTAGTTGTGTGTTGTGGCAGCGGAGGAAGGGCGCCTTTGTTCCGGACCGGCCGTCAAAAACATAAACCTGACGGCTGGGGATGCTGAGGTAGCCAAGCGAAATCAGGCATTGGCGTAATTCGTGGTTGCTGAAATCGTTTAGCGAACGAAAGCCAAACCCGTGATTGGGGAAGGTCTGTCGTAACAGCGCGGTGACTTCTGGCAGTTCAGAGCGTTTCCAGTCCGCCGGGTAGAGATTGGTTGAAAGTAGCCAATTGTTCACCTGCACCAGTTTGTCAACCTTGGCAATATTCAGCAGACAACCCACGCCTCGCATCAACAAAACTAATGGCCACGTGAGCCACGGTTTGCCAAGGCGTTTAATCTCGTCGCGGGCATAGCCGCAATAGGCGGTTTTGGGAGATGCTACATAACAGTTATTATTTGATTCATTGCTTTCGGTGATGGTCACCGGAAACTGCTGTGTACCCGTGTCGAGCAGCGCCATTCGGGTGCTGACATTACCAATCAATGCTTCGCCGGCGCAGGTCCGCACGTACCGTCGCGCGAGGCTGTCATCGGAATGGGAGGGCACCTGGAGAAGCTGTTCTTCGAATAATAATTTCATTGTGATTGATCGACTGATTGAGGACCATTCCACTCAATGTCTGACGTCGATGCCGCTAGTAAACCGCAACGCCGGGAAGCGGCTCGGGCAATGATTTCCGCAAAGCTCAATATTTGTGCGGCAAACGGAGCGACATCGCCTTTGTGACCAATGACATCTCGGGCGGCAGCATAATCACGCCAAAAAGGTATGCTTAAGGTACGTCGGGGTCCCGCGAGCAAAAGCATGGCCAACGCTATCATCCGTGGTTCTTGAGTGGGTTCCAGCACACATGCGGATGCGTCACTCAGACTATTCACCAACGCGCGGCGTTGATTGTCGAAAAGATGGACCCCGCTGGTTGCGCGTGGATTGCATTCCAGCACATGAAAACAACCATCACCGTCTTGGATAAAGTCGAATCCTACTTGGCCTGTGTAGCCGGTTTCCCGGCCGAATTGTTCGAGAAACCGGCGTACCGGTTCCGGTGAGTTTGGTTGAAAATATATCCCCGAACCGCGGCCTACACGGTAGCGCGGTTGATAACAGCTATGGGCGCGTAAGACCCCCTTAATCAGTATGCTGAAACTGCAAAACTCCACGCCTTCGACAAACTTTTGCGCAACCCAAGGCGTTGCGTCAGTTGGCTGAACGTCGTTCAACTGGTGGGAAGCGGGGCGAATCAAGGTCCGTGAAGCGAAGCGAGAGTAAGCAGGTTTGAATACCCATAGTGCCGATTCGCTTTGCAAATCCGACAACGCCAGTCGATCTGTCAGCAAGCGAGTTTCAGGTGCCGTCAACGTCCAGCCATGGGTCATGGCGGCGAAATACGCTTTATGATGTAGACGTTGTAACAGGGAAAAATTACTGATCAGCAAGCGACAGAGCGGTGTCAGACGTTCAAGACCCTGGCCCAGATAAAACACCTCTTCACAGGTGGGTATCAGCAAGTCGATGCGATGTGTCTCGATCGTTTTCTCTAGCGCTTCAATCCAAGTCGTCGGGTTTTGCCGTGGTTCTGGCAGGCGCACAAAATGTTGCACGGCGCGGCTGAAACGGCTGATAGGCTGACTTAGCGAATCGCCGACACATACGGACCAACCGGCCTCGCTAAAGGCTCGTGCCCATTCAAGGCAGGCCGGCGCGCGAGCGCCGAGGATCAATACGCGCATAGCACACCTTTAACAGCCGCACAATTTTCAGGATTATGTATGAGTTGTGTGGAAACGGTGGTTCCCATTAACCTGAGAAGTCTATATCGCATGGAAATTGAACATATTAAGTTAAACATCATGTTATGTGTTATTGAGGGGCTTGTGCGTTACGCATAAGCCGCCCTTTCTAATTTCGAGTATCTAAGCAGTAGGGTGCATAACTAAAGATATCCGGCTTGCATTGATTGAAAAAGCGCAGTTGTTAGCGAGCGCTCCGGTAAGATCACAGTTTGGGTTTTTCGTTTCCCCCAAAATAGTAAAATCATTCTTGTCCTTTTACGTAGAAAGACGTTGTTGGGAAGGGCAGGTTATCCGCTCATTGAGCACCTGAGCCAGGTTGTATTAGGCGCTAAATGGGTACGGCATCCACTCTCTGCCCAAGACGCAAAATGCGCCGCTTTTTTTTGCATAAAATTCTGCGGAATTTCTCCTGCTTGTAGAGTCCATCGCAATGTGTCTACATTCACTCCTTGCAAAGTGAAGTATTTTTCCAACTGTTTTTTACAATGTTTAAGTTCGGCAAGCGTGGTGTTGCTGCATAGGTTCAATGTCTGCGAACCGTGTTGAATAAGCTGATAATCAGCGATCAATGGCAATGTGTTAGCTATTACGCGGTGGCAGGCATCGGCGAAAATGATTTTTTTGGTTGCTCGTTTCCCGGCAAAACTAACCAGTCATCGCAGCGGCCTTCGATACGCTCCAAAGCCAAGGTCACTCGCCCGCAGGAACAAGGCTTCTGTCGTCGGACCAACACATCATCCAGACGGTAGCGGACAATCGGTTGGGTTTGTCGGGTAAAATCCGTGATAACCGGAACGAAGCGGTGTTTATCGATCCATTCTGGTTCGACGTAGATAAATTCTTCATTCAGATGTAACGTCCCGCGCTCACAGGTTATTGCGAGAAAACCTTCAGTAGCCTGATAGACTTCGCCTACCTCGTGGAAGACGTGTTCTAAAAGTTGGCGATCTTCTGGTGTCAGTACTTCAGCAGCAGAAATGACTTTATTCACCGACACATTGAGCTGAGCGCCCAGCACCCTCAGCGCCAGTTGCCGCAAAACTTGAGCGGGAGCCACAATAATTGTCGGAGCGAATTGTTCTAAACGGCTCACTTGCTCATCGAAAGAAGAAAATAAATCGTAAAACTTCAAGCTCAGCCAGTGGTTATTTACACCGTGATAAAGTGAATTATCGGCACGCAAAAACATGGCAACTCGCTCCCGGCGGCGGAAACCTTGTGGCAGAATCTTTGCCAACATTGCGCCAGCCCACATTTGGCGCTCATGCCCGCTGATAACAAATAATCCACGCTCACCGGATGTGCCTGAGGATAATCCAACGCTGAAGCCTTTCACCAGAGGGGTAAAGTCGCGATTTCTTTCAGCCCGTTGCGCGCAGGCCAGTAACTCTTTTTTATGCAGTCCGGCAGTATTGATCTGATCGAAATGATTCATCATCACGGACTTATTCATTATCGGCCATTCCTGATGACACCGGGGATCGTAGCCCTGAAACCACGGACTGCGGGATAGTGTGTTACGGGCAAATTGGCGCAATTTTTTTGCTGCCATTGAATCAGGGTAGCGCGGTCGCGGAAGGTTAACCTACGGGTGCGTAGATAATGCCAAAGTGTGATAAGGGGGATCATAATTCGCCCTCGTGGCACAGGCGTATCTCGGTTTGCCCTCTAAGATACAGCTGATGCAGCCGCATAAGCGTGTGGTAGTAGGCGGTGACATCGTCCATTATCCAATGTGCTAATCGCGATGGGCCTTGCAAACGTTGATAACTGACGGGCGACCATGCCGCGTCGCTGGCCAGTAGTACCCATCCAATGTCAGTCTGTACAAAGGCGCCGATATGGCCGAATGCATGTCCCGGTAACGGCACCATAATGATCTCATGCCGGCTATCCGGCAAAGCGAAGCCTTGGGCAAAGGGCGCGCATTCGGCTGGCAGTGCGATTCGCTCAAAATGCTCCATAAACCGTAAGCCAATTTCAAAATCCTCAGGAATAAGATCAGGAACGAAAGCGCGTTTTAGCGCTGCTAATCCACGCAACGCGCGGCATTTCTTCCAGCCGATAGCGCTGCATATTGAAGGTACGTCACGAAAATCCCGCAGACCGGCGATATGGTCGCCATGGAAATGGGAGATGATCAATCCCTGGATATCCTTGGTTGAAATCCCTTGTCTTTTTAATTGTCGAAACAGCGCATCGCCAGAATTAAAACATACCGGCGTTATTTTATTGTACAGCCGGTAAATTCCTCGCGAGGTGTAGTATTCAAAATGGTCGGCATAGCCCGTATCCCATAACCAACGCTTGCCTTGTGTTTCCAGTAACCAGGCGCGGGCGGGAAATTTGCAGACTTGCCACCCCGCGCCTTTAAGTGCCATACAGCCGGGATGAAGACAGTAACCCACCTTAAAAGAGGTAATGCTGGCCACTCAGCCCTCCATTCCTCTGTTGTAGCGCTTTTGCCGTTAGGGCGATCCCTTCATTCAATGAATACATCGGGTGGTAGTTTAGTTCGTTGGATGCGCGCGTCTGGCTTAGCGTCATATCGAAGTTGGCTGCCCCTACACTGTAACGTGTGTGCATGGGTTCCTTACGGTTGAACCTCGCCAGCGTCTCCATGCACAAAGCCGCGCTGTATAGCAGAGGATAAGCAGCCGCTTTGATTGTGATGTCTAGTCCCAGATGTTCGCCCAATAGCCGGTGCAAGATGGTTTTGAGCGGCTGGGGTTGGTGATTGGTAATGTTATACGCTGCGCCTTCAGGTAAGCTTTTTTGTATTGTGGCCAGCCACATGGCCTCGACTGCATTCAGTGTGAAGGTGAGATCCACCACGGCATCGCCGCCGCGCGGCAACGTTAGGACGCCGTTTTGCCGCCGAATTTGTTGCAGTATGCGCGGTAAAATCACCCGGTCATGGGCGCCAAACAGGCCGCGTGGACGTAAAATGGTAAAACGGGTGCGGGGAAACTGTAACTGGCGTTGTTTGATATGACCTTCGGCTAAGAATTTGCTTCTCGCATAATGATTGGCAAACTTTTTGGCATGGAAACTCTCTTCAATTTCGGTTCGATGGGTGAAGTCAAAATAAATAGCCGGGGTGGAAATATGTATAAATCGCAGCGCGCCTGCTTGCCCGGCGGCGGCGGCCAGCCGATCCGTTACACAGGTATTTGTCGCTAAAAAGGCGGCTTCGCAGCCCCAAGGGGAAGACTTGGCCGCGCAATGCCAGACGGCATCACAGCCTTTAACCAGGGAGTGGTAAGCCGCAGGCGTGGCGGAATTGAGGTCGAGGTAACAAAATTTGGCGCCATACCTCGCAAGCTCGTTGCCTTTATCCTGATCCCTGCCTGTCGCTATGACCTTGTGCCCTTTTTTCAAGTAGCCACTCGGCAGCATTGCGTCCAAGGCCGTTGGTCGCTCCGGTGACAAGTATTTTCATGGCATCAGCACCATCCCGCCTAGCGCTAATCCCGCCGCGGTGCCTAGCAACGCCACCGGCTTGCCGGGCTTGAAGCGGTCATGGTTTATCGCATAATGCAAGGCAGTCGGAATGGATGCAGATACCTGATTACCGTGTTGGCGATAAATATTTATCAGTATGTTTGCTGGAATGTCTAACCGGCGGCGTACATGCTCCAGGGCGATGTGGCTGGCCTGATGAGGGATCACGGTCGCTAAATCGGTTTGACAACAGCCGCTGGATGACAACAAGCGCTGCCAGTACCCCTCAATCAGTGAAGCCGCTTGGCGGAACAGGCGTTTACCGTCCATTTGGAATAGAAAGTCACTGTTATCGATCCCTGCACGCGGGTTGCGCCTTGTCCCCCCCCCCTATGCGGATCTGGCACAAATCGAGTCCCACTGGGTAGGTTTCAAGCAAGCAAGAAAGAATGCCGCTTTGCCCGTCCCCTTGTTCCACAATGGCGCAAGCGGCACCATCTCCAAGAATTATCGCTGATTCTTCATGTGCCCAGTCGATTCCGCGCGAACCAAGGTCCGCGCTAACGATGGCAATACGTCGGTAAGCACAGTTATTCAGCAAACCTGCGGCAACCTCTAAAGCAGAGATAAAACTAATGCAGCTCGTGTTGATATCAAAACAGCTGATGCCCTTCTTCAGGGGGGGGACGCCCTCAATACATGTGCCGCGCTGAAAGGCAGTGCTTGAACAGGTATGGCGGAGGCGTAAATGAGTAAATCGATGGAATCTGACGCAATTGCGCAACTATCCAACGCATCCCGCATTGCGGCAACCGCCAATTCAACCTGGGTCGTGTTGTCATCGCCGTGAAAACGATAATCAATGCCAGATCGCTTTTTTACATAACCCGCAGGCTTTCCCAACTTTACATCCAACACTTCTGAGGTCACTTTTGTTGCGGGAAGCGCCGCGCCGGTAGCGATGATTTTCAGCGGAGTTAGCGGGCCGAAAATGGAATAGGAAAATCGCTTTTGCCTATGTTGCGTCACAAAAATCCTTATTTAAATTGAGGCCTGTCAGGACCAAGCCGATGTTTATTGGACTGGTTGATAGGGCGCTAGTGCAATCCCGGTTGCTATCTCTGAAAAGCACCTTATTTTTTGTGGCTAAGGTTGTTTTCCCAATGTGTTTACAGCAATTGCGTTGTTCATTATTTTTTGATCTGCCATGGTTCATAATAAACATGATGCGGCAATGGGCGGCGTATCGGCGGATGACTTAACGCCGACGGCATTAACGGGCCATCGGTAAGCATTTACTGAGCTATATTTCCCGTCAGCAGCCCCTCAAATGATTTTTCCAATCGGACTATATTGTGATCGTTATTTCCCGAGCCCTGAAGGCAGACAACAAAATGATATAATTGAGCACGCAAGCGCTCATTCTCCGCTTTGTTCCAATTAACGCTTAGCAAGGACGCAGCAGAGCTTGTCGCCTTAGGCAAACCATTTGAGATGCCAACCCGATATGAAGAATTACATGATTCTTCACTATCATTGTCATAGGATAAAGGGTTCAGGAATAGAGTTACAATATCTGTTGGTTAAACGAAATTGTTATAGGTTTATTTAGTGGATAATGTCGTGAAGCATCAATTGCCGAACCCACTTGATGAAAATTGTGCCATCATGAGCCAGCGTTGATTCGGAAGCTTGAAAACCAGGCGCCAGCGAATTTAATGTGGCGGATGGGGCAGACAGCGATAAAAAGTCCGCCGATTGCCTTAATAGCTCCAACAAATGTTTTACGTGTACGCATAAGTTACTAAGCCATCGCGTGCCAAAAAAATACCTCGTGGGCGGGTTACATCACACTAATGCAACTAAATAGTTTCAATGGTTTTCCTCCACCCAAGTTGCGGAAGACCCATTTTTACATTGGCACTAACAGCTGCTTGTGCAGAGAGTAGGACAACCTGTCTTATGAGTTATGCTCAATCATGACGTTAAGCGGCTGGCGATAGCATGCAGCTCTTCAGCGATTTCCGATAGGTTTTTACCGCCGGCGTTTTTTGGGCCGGTGGAACCTCGAATGATAAGCTTGGCCGATAACATGGCAGATAGCTGAGAAAGAGTATGCTCGTCAGCGCCAATCAATCGCTGCACCGCCTCTTTGCCCTGGCGATCCAAATCCAGCGCCACGGTGGTTAATGCCGGATGAAAAAACGCGCTCTCATAGGTATCGTCATAGCCGATGATTGACTTTTGCCCGGGGATATTCAGCTGAATTTGATGAAAAGCGCTTAAAAGACCGAGGGCCATTTGATCATTACCCACTAATACCGCTGAAAAGTGGGGCGTTTCGCGCAGCATTTGCAGCGCGCCGGCATAACCGCTGACGGCGTCCCAATTGCCTCGGATAATATTGACCGGTGAAAGACCATGGCCGTCCAGACTCTCCAGCCAGTTCTTTAGTCGTAGATTTGCCGAGATTGCGTTTTCCGGGCCGGCCAGCAAAACGATGTCGCGATGCCCCAATTCATACAGGTAGTCCACGCTGGCGCGAGTACCGTTCGCTGGATTGAACGAGACATTAAAAACGGAACTGGCGGGATCAACATCTAAAAACAGGCAAATGATATCATTATTATGCGCAGCAATTTTTTCCGCTTCAGCGCTTTCCAACGGTACATTGATAATAATCTTATTCACCAGCTGGGATTTGAGCTCATCAATTGCGCTTTGTATGACCTGATTGACATTTTCATCAATCATCGAAATCAGCACTTGATAACCTTTAACATTGGCATGGCGTTTGACTGCCGCCGCCACCTGGGAAGGCGCATGAAGCGCCAGAGATATCGTCACCAGCCCGAGCGTCATGGTTTGTTTGCCAACCAATTGCTGCGCCAAACGATTGGGTATATACCGCAATTGCTTGATGGATTGCTCTACTTTAAAGCGAGTGGCTTCTGATACGCTGACGGATCTGTTGAGCACTCTCGATACGGTCTGGTAGGAGACGCCGGCATGACGAGCAACATCTTCCAAAGTGGCGTTTTTCGATTTCATGGACTGCTTCCTGATTTAGCCTTGTCGCCATTCTACCAAGGGATATGCCTATCGGCGAATGGTACGCCGGAATCCGTTCCGGCGGTGAAGGCACCCTCAGGCGCTGGGGCGTGTAAGCACCCGGCATCCCCAGGGAGACAGCGTTAGGTCTCCCTGTAAAGGCTGGTTATCCACCATATCGGTATAAATTGCAGGCAAATTAAGCGTTTTTGAAACGTCAGTGTAATTCTGTATAAAGATAAATTCCTGTTCACCGTCAGTTCGCCGATGGGCGGTCAAGCCATGAGGAAATGGCGTTTCCATTGCCCGTGAAAGGTGCAAGTCATGGATCACCCCCGCGTAAAAGTCGTGATGGAATGCGCGATCATTGCGAGAGGCTATATAGTATGCCTTTCCCTGTCCAACCCTATTTACCGTGGCCGCGGGTCGTCCGGCATAGAAATCTTGTTCATATCTTGCCAACACCTCAGCGCTTTCAGCATGAATAAGATCGCACAGCTCTCTTGTTTGGTAGGGGCCGACGAGACCCAGCATATTATCAGCCAAACCGGTTACGGCATTGTATTCACCGTCGGCAAGACAATCTATCTCTTCCGCCCAAATGCCCAATACAGGGCGTAGCGGTCCGGGGAATCCGCCCAGCGCACAGAGATCGGTTTCATCAACAATACCGCTCCAATAGGTGGCGACGAATTGTCCCCCTTGCGTGACGAAAGTTTCAATCCTCTCGGCAAAGCCTTCGCGCACCATATACAACATGGGCGCTATGACTAATTTATAACCGGAAAGATCGCAATCGGCATTAATAATATCCGCCGCTATGCCTTTTTCCCAAAAAGGACGATAGTGTTCGTTAACCGTTTTTTCATAGTCAAGACCGATATTGCGCGGGCCTTGAGCATTGTCCATCGCCCATCGGCTTTCCCAGTCGAAAATGATAGCGACGTCCGCCTCAACGCGGCTTCCCGCCACCGCATCCAAGGATGACAAAATACGGCCCAATGCCTTCACTTCACGTCCAACGCGTGTCTCAATATGTCCAACATGATCGACCACTGCACCGTGAAACTTCTCTATGGAACCGCGGCTTTTACGCCATTGAAAATATTGTACTGAATCGGCTCCATGCGCCACCGCCTGTAGCGAGGAAAGAATATGCATTCCCGGCTTTTTCAGTTTACTGGTGGGTTGCCAATTGGTCAGACTTGGGGTTGATTCCATCAGCACGAAGGGTTTGCCTTGCTTGAGGCTACGCATAAGATCGTGAAACATAGCGGTATAACAAGCGAGGGTAGTCTCGTCTTGTGTGTTGTGCCACATGGGGTAACTATCCCAGGAGATAAAATCGATGACTTTTGCCAATTGCCAATAGTCATAATCATAGAAATACTCCATGAAATTGGTGGTGGTGGGTAACTTTGGATTTACCGCCTTAAGAGTGGCAATTTCCTGCGCGCAAAAATCGGCGGCTTGTGCCGTATTGAAACGGCGCCAGTCGAGATTGAGGCCATGGATGAGATTTTCGCCTTGAGGCGAGGGTGATTCAATTTGTGACCAGTCGGAAAATGTATGGCTCCAAAATGTGTTCCACCAGGCTTCATTCAAGTGTTCCAATGACTTATAGCGCTGCTGGAGCCATTGGCGAAATTTCTCCTGGCATCGTTCACAGTGGCATTCGCCGCCATATTCGTTGGAAATATGCCAACCGATGACGGCCGGATGATACGCGTAGCGTTTTGCTAATTGGTGGTTGATTTCTGACACTTTGCGCCGGTAGAGGGGCGATGTCATACAGTGGTTTTGCCGGCCGCCGTGCAGCGCCGGCACGCGGTCGGTTCCGACGCGTAAAACTTCGGGGTATTTTTGCGACAGCCATGCCGGCCGCGCTCCGCTTGGCGTGGCCAGAAAAACAGAGATACGGTGCTGATGTAATTTATCCAACACCTCATCCAGCCAGCCGAAGTCATACTCTCCCTCCAGCGGTTCTAATGCCGACCAACTGAAGATGCCGATGGACATAACATTGCATTTTACCTGTTCCATCATGGCAATATCTTTATCGATTATTCCGGGATAATGACGCCATTGTTCCGGGTTGTAATCGGCGCCGTGAAGTAAGCCGGCGATGTTGGCATTTAGGAGAGGGAATTTGTACATAAGGAATCCTTAGCATCCTGGGGTGAGCTGCATACACCCACTTAAAATGAACCTCAGCAGTGAAAGCTGTATCAACAAATGATGACATCGCGGAATTTTTTATTCCGCATAGGCTTAATGTAATACGTATAACATAGCTTAGTGACAAGATTCTTTACTATACTGATGACTTCAAAACGTGATCTCAACCGCAAAAGACGTTAAAAGGGCGTTTGCCAAAACGTCTTTAACAAAGCGCTTTAAGCTAGCTATATGGGAACGGTCAGAAAAATAAACATGAAAATTTTTTGTGATGATGGTCGCAAAGACGTTCTGGTATGCTTGTCAGAAATCAGACTTAAGTATCATATGACAATCGTTGTATGTGAACGTATAACAAAAAAGCAGTCACACAACCTCAAAAACGCCTCCGGTGTCCCAAACGCTGAATTTTGAGGTGGCGGCATATTTCGCACGAGGATCCTCATAATGATACCGCATGGTAAAAGGAACTATATTCTCTTAAGTATTTTTGATTTTCTTTATTTATTTTCATGGTCGTCCACCATGGCGTTTTTCGTCATCTGGACAACCCAACATCTTGGTATCAGTGCCACCAAGACCGGGTTGCTATATGCCGTCAATGCCATTATTGCCTTGGTAATGCAGCCTTTTTTTTGGTTTCATTTCCGATAAGTTCGGCTTGAAGAAATTGCTTATCTACATTTTGATAATAATTTTATTACCTATTGGGCCCTTCTTTGTCTATGTATACTCTCCCTTGCTGGTCACGTCGTTTTGGCTGGGGGCTATTCTCGGCGGGGTGTATCTGGGGATAATATTCAATTCGGGTTGCGGCGTGATTGACTCCTATATCGACAAAATTTCGCGGCGATATGCGTTCGAATATGGCCGGGTAAGGATGTGGGGAAGTTTAGGATGGGCAGCGGCGGCCTATATCGTTGGAAAATATTGACAGCAGTCCTAATCTCTCTTTTTGGCTAGCCAGCATCGCTATACTGGTCGCCGCCGTTTGTTTTATGCTTACTCGAATCGAGCTTACGCAAGATGAAATCAAAGTCACCTCGTCGCTCAAGCTGTCTCATGCTTTTGAGCTGGCCCGTAATACGCAATTTTGGATGTTGCTCATTTTTACACTTTTTGTTACCCAAATCTATGACACCTACGACCAGCAGTTCGCACAATATTTCTCCCTGCAGTTTCCGACAACTGAAATGGGGAATAAATGGTATGGCGTCTTGGCCTCGATACAGGTCTGTTTTGAAACGGTATTTTTTAGGTTTGATGCCATGGTTTGTGAATAAGACCGGCGCTAAATGGGCGTTGGTCATTGCGGGCGCCATTATGTCTGTACGAATCGTGGGTTCAGCGATACCCTTGGGCCCGGTCTGGATAGCCTCGGTGAAGATGATGCATTCCCTCGAAAAGCCCCTCATCCTTATTGCCGTATTCAAATTTATCTCGGCTAATTTTGATGGCCGCCTTTCATCAACGGTTTATTTGTTGGTTCTCTTCGTCGCATCAATTGCTACGGCAATATATTCACCCATTGTAGGATATTTATATGATGAAATAGGATTTCCGAAAACATATATTATTCTGGGCTCAGTTTCCGGTATATTTACGCTATTCTCAGTGTTTTTCCTGCGGGATAAATCAACAGGAAGGGTATTGGTGGCGACGGAGCAACATGTCTGACCGTCGATAATAAAAACGGCATTAAGTAATTCGCTTTATTTTCGCGCAAATATTGAGTTAGTCATTAGCAGTGAAAAACGCCGCTACTTGCCAGACAGCGCTGATGCCTGGCAAGCAGCGCTGTCCGCTGTTTCAGTAAACAGCGGAAAAGTGCAAGTGTCCGCTGGTAGACAGCGTAATCGCTACTCATCCAGCGCTCAAGCTGAGACCTCGCCCCCGATAACCTCACGGATCCGTTTCGCAATGTATTCTACGTGTGTTTCCAAGGCGAAATGGCCGGTATCCAGTAGCTCGACAACGGCATTAGGATTGTCTGTTGTATAGGCATGGGCGCCTGCCGGAATAAAGAAGGGATCTTGTTCCCCCCAAATAACCAGCGTCGGCAGCAGTCTGTCACGGAAAAATGCCTGAAACTCTGGATATAACTTGAGGTTGTTGGCGTAGTCCAAAAATAGGTCAAGCTGTATAGAGGCATTACCGGGGCGGGATAACAGGAAGTTATCGAGATAATAGGACTCCGGGGCTATACGACTGATATTCTCATCCCGTACTCCATGGACATATTGCCAGCGGATGCCGTTAAAGTTCACTGCCGCATCCTGAACGATTTGACGATTTTCCCGGGACGGATCCGCCCAATAAGCCTGAATCGGCGCCCAGGCATCCCCTAATCCTTGCAGGTAAGCGTTACCATTCTGAGAAACAAGCCCCGTTACACGTTCGGGGTACGCCAAGGCCAGCCTGAAACCCGTCGGCGCGCCATAATCAAACACATACATTGCATAGCTCTCTAAGCCTAGCGCATCCGTAAAATCGGCCAAGGTCTTACCCAACGCATCGAAGCTATAGACATAATTGCGGTCGGCGGGAACCTCGGTAAATCCAAAGCCCGGCAGGTCGGGAGCAATGATATGGAATTTGTCGGCCAACAAGGGAATCAGCTCGCGAAACTGATGGGAAGAACTGGGAAAGCCGTGTAACAGCAGTAGGGTAGGCGCATCGGCATGCCCCGCTTCGCGGTAGAAAACGCGAATGCCGTCGGCTTCCGCAAAGCGGTAATGAACAGGGAAGTGGGCGTTGGCAGTCATTTTACATCTCCTGTTGTAACTGTTAAATTTAAATTTTACCGGTTATATGTGAGCATTATGCCTGCGGCTTGTAACTAGTCAAGATTAATTTTATTGGTTACAATGAGACGTTTTTTTTCGTTATAGGACGACACATGGCTAATCGTAAAGAGGTCATTCATGCCGCACCTCGCTTCCTCGCCGATCATATAGCGTTGGATTTGCTCAATACGGTAGAAAAGGTTGGTGGACAAATTTGCGACCTTTGGCAAACCAGTGACGACGTTAAGCTTTGGTTGGCAAAAGCGAGCCTTTTACCCAAAGCTGAAAAAAGCAGCCTCCTGACGACAGTCTGTTGGATGAAGCCAGGTCTCTGCGCGAAACGGTACGAGAGCTGGTTCGACATAAGAAAGCGGGGCAACCGGCAAACATCGGCAAATTGAATGCTTATCTCGCTCAGGCCGCAAGCTACCCAATGCTTAAAGAAAATCAGGCGGGAGAACTCAGCATCGAACGCATTTATCGGCCCCAAACGGCGAAGCAGCTTCTCGGTCCTTTAGCGGAGCGCGCTGCGGATTTGCTGGCCAACGTTGATTTCGAGTTGGTGCGTGAATGTGAAAATCATGAATGTTGCCTTTGGTTTTACGATAAAACCAAGTCCCATCGCCGCCGCTGGTGCAGTATGTCGGTTTGCGGCAATCGCTATAAAGTGGCTAAATTTCGTCAAAGTCAAAAAGAGGTGCGGCAAACCACAAGCCGATAACGGCCAAAGGGCTCGCGTATCGGCAATCGCCAAAGTCCAGTAAGGGTTAAAGAGCTTGCGTATCGTCAAGCCGCCAGGACTCAATCTTGATGGCCGCTTTGGCGTGCGATAAAGCCTGAGACATGGCCGGCTAAAAAAGCCTCATTAAGCTAGAATTGTGATTAAGATGAAACATTTTCAACTTATAGTTGAAGTCTCGACATCATTAATTAAAAGCGGTATGGTCGGGCATCTGGATGTCTAAACGTATAAACGTATGCTTTGAGGTTCTAAGGTTATGCCGATTCGCGTTCTCGATGAGTTGCCAGCAGTGAATTTTCTGCGGAATGAAAATGTTTTTGTGATGACGACATCCCGCGCCAGCACGCAGGAAATTCGTCCGCTGAAAGTGCTGATACTGAATCTGATGCCGAAAAAAAATCGAGACGGAGAATCAATTTCTGCGTTTATTATCGAATTCGCCGCTACAAGTGGATATACAGTTGCTGCGCATCGACAGCCATGAATCGAAAAATACGCCGGCGCAGCATCTCAATACCTTTTATTGCGACTTTGAGGATATCCAGGACCAAAATTACGATGGGCTGGTGGTGACCGGCGCCCCGTTGGGGCTGGTGGATTTCAGCGATGTGGTTTACTGGCCGCAAATCGCTCGGATTCTGCAATGGTCCAAGGATCATGTCACCTCGACGCTGTTTGTCTGTTGGGCGGTGCAAGCCGCACTGAATATTCTCTATGACATTCCCAAAATGACCCGCCAGGTTAAGCTTGCCGGTGTTTATCAGCATAATACCCTTAAGCCCCATGGGCTGTTGACCCGCGGTTTTGACGAGACTTTCCTTGCGCCCCATTCCCGGTATGCGGATTTTCCCACCGACGCTATCCGCCGGTATACCGATTTGGAAATCCTGGCTGAATCCGAACAGACGGGGGCTTATCTGTTCGCCAGTAAAGATAAACGGCTGGCCTTCGTCACCGGGCATCCCGAATATGACGCATTGACGCTGGCCAGTGAGTACCATCGGGATTTGGCTGCCGGCCTCAACCCCTTGATGCCGAAAAATTATTTCCCGAATGATAATGCCGACCTGACGCCGAAGGCGACCTGGCGAAGCCATGGGCATCTGCTGTTCGCCAATTGGCTAAACTATTACGTTTATCAAATCACGCCGTTCGATTTACGCAATATGAATCCCACCGCCGACTAAGACCGTCGAATTATGACAGTAGGGCATGGACCCGCTCGGTCCCGTTCCCGAAACAGGATGGCATGGACCCGTCCGGCCCCGTTCCCGAAAGAGGCAAAACCGGATGGCGGCAGGCCGTCCGAGGATGTGGACGGAAAAGGCCGCGGCGCGGCGGGCAAAGGTCAATGCTTGGCCCGACGCCGCAACGAGAGGGGATTTATGTTAAAGAACGATGCAACTGGCCCCCTCTTCGGCGCCCGAGAGCTGACTGCGCAGGGCGCCGAACAATTCTCGTCCGCTGCCGCTATGGCCGGCGCTTAAGTCAGGCAATGTGACGATACGTTGAGAGAGTTCGCTTTCGTCCGCCAGCAAGGATAATTCGCCGGTGACGCCGTTGACCCTTATCACATCGCCGGTACGTACTTTCGCCAATAACCCGCCGTTATAGGCCTCCGGCGTGACGTGGATTGCCGAAGGCACTTTACCTGAGGCTCCCGAGAGACGCCCATCGGTCACCAGCGCGATTTTATAACCACGGTCCAACAGGACGCCCAGAGGCGGCATCAGTTTGTGCAGTTCCGGCATGCCGTTGGCGCGTGGGCCCTGATAACGCACAACAATGACGCAGTCTTTATCCAGCTGTCCGGCATCGAAGGCCGGCCCGACGTCGTGTTGACTTTCGAATACCACCGCCGGCGCTTCGATAATCTGGTTGGCGGCGGGCACGGCGGAGGTTTTCATGACCGCGCGGCCCAAATTGCCGTCCAATACCTTGGTGCCGCCGTGATGTTCAAACGGATTTTCCAGGCTGGAAATAACTTTCGGGTCTAGAGAGACCGCAGAGCTTTCGCGCCAGGCCAATTTGCCCTCATCCAGCCAGGGTTCAAGGGTGTAGCGGTTTAATCCGAATCCGGCGATGGTATTGACATCTTCGTGAAGCAAACCGCCTTTAAGCAGTTCCCGTATAACTAACTGTACGCCGCCGGCGTCGTGGAACTGATTAATGTCCGCCGGTCCGTTCGGGTAAATCCGCGCCAGCAAAGGGACTGCGTCCGACAGGTCGGAAAAATCGTCCCAATTGATAATGATGCCGGCGGCGCGGGCCATCGCCACCAGATGCATGGTGTGATTGGTGGAACCGCCGGTGGTGAGCAATGCCACAATGCCGTTCACAATGACCTTTTCGTCCACCAGCTTGCCGATGGGCAGGTAGTTGCCGCTGTTTTCAGTCAGGCGGGTGACCTGGACGGCGGCGGCGTCAGTCAGTGCGTCCCGTAGCGGAGTGTTCGGCTGTACAAAGGAGGAGCCGGGCAGATGCAGGCCCATCATTTCCATGACCATTTGGTTGGAGTTCGCGGTGCCGTAAAAAGTACAGGTCCCGGCGCTGTGATAAGACTCCGCTTCGGCTTCGAGCATAGCGGCCCGGTCCAGCTTTCCTTCGGCATAAAGCTGTCGGACGCGAACCTTTTCTTTGTTTGGCAAACCGCTGGCCATTGGACCGGCCGGGACGAATACCGACGGCAAATGGCCGAAAGCGAGCGCCGCCATCACCAATCCCGGGACTATCTTGTCGCAAATACCCAGAAACAGCGCTCCATCGAACATATTGTGGGACAAGCCGACGGCTGCCGACATGGCGATGACCTCGCGGCTCATGAGCGACAGCTCCATACCGTCTTGGCCCTGGGTCACGCCATCGCACATGGCCGGAACGCCGGCCGCCACCTGGCCTACCGCGCCGGCGCCGCGCAGGGCGTTTTTCAACCGTTCAGGATAATGTTCGTAAGGCTGATGAGCGGAAAGCATATCGTTGTAAGCAGTGATAATGGCGATGTCATTATGGGTCATGCTTTTGAGCGTGGATTTATCGCCGGGCTGGCAGGCGGCGAAACCATGGGCCAGGTTGCCGCAGGCCAATTGGGCGCGGTGAACGGTGTGGGTTCGCGCGGCGTCAATGCGCGCCAGATAAGCGCTGCGGGTGGGCTTGGAGCGGTGGATGATACGTTGCGTCACACGGGCTACGGTAGGGTTCATACATGCCTCACTTAAGATTGAACGGTTCAGGCGTGCCATCGCGGGCGGCGCTGAACAACGGAATTAGGTCCGGAGGCGCATCAGCTTTTTTGCGCTTTTATTATAAAATTGTTAGTAGCGAAACCGCCGGACGGCGTTCACCAGCCGACTTGACCGGACGGCTGATGCTATAAATGCTTTTCCCACAGCCATAGGGGGCTGTATATAAATTTGAATCGTTTCAGCTAAGATTGTTTTAAAAAGCCGGAAGTCCAAAATCGGGCTATGTCCGGCCTGGTATCTTATTTATGCCAATCCCGTTACATCGCTGGAAGCGGGGATGGCGGCTTTGCCGACGTCGAGCTTAGCGGACGTTTTGCTGATCGAAGTTCTTGATATAACTTAGAGTATCGTCAATCACTTTTTCCACCGGCTGATCGATATTGACCACGAACACATCCGGTTCGTCCGCATCCGGCTCTTCCAGGGTGTTGAACTGGGTCACCAGCATATCGGATTTGAAAAAGTGGCCTTTACGCGCTTTCATGCGTTCTTCGATAACCTCGAAGCTGCCCTTAAGGTAGATGAACGACAAGTTGTCATTGCCGACGCGGAGGCGATCGCGATAACGTTTTTTCAGTGAAGAACAGACGATGATGGAGACCGCATTGGTGCGCTGCATGGCAAAGGCGGCGTCGTTGATCGCCGCCAGCCAGGGCGCTCGGTCATCGTCGTTCAGCGCATGGCCCGCCGCCATTTTCTCTATGTTGGCGCGGGGATGAAGAAAATCGCCGTCCAGGAAAGCGGCCGATAGCTCACGGGCCAGGGCGCTGGCCACGACGGATTTGCCGCTGCCTGAAACGCCCATTAAAACGAAAATATGGTTTGGTGTGGTTATCATCTTGAGGCTCCGAGGCCAGCTAATGTTCAGTGATGTTACCGGTAACATTAAGCGTTTTTTTTCTGCTTTTCTAGCGGCAACCGCAGTTTTTATTATCTTCTGTGATCCGGTTCAAATTTTAAGTGCAAAACAAAACGGGGCTTTTACATTATACGGCTTTTTTAGCCGAGTTCGGTGGAGCTGAAAAAGTCTCATGCGCGGCCGTCTGTGCTCTGCGTTAAGTTATGTTAGGATGTTCTGCTTATTTTGGTTCAATAAATCTAGCTCGACATTTGGCGGGTATAGGTTTTCTGCGGTGGATGGGTAACAGTGACTAATCGAACTGACGGACTTCGCCGGCAATTGGCCCAGCGCATTATGGTACTGGACGGCGCCATGGGCACAATGATTCAGAGCTACCGGTTGGAGGAAGCGGATTACCGGGGGGGGAGCGATTCGCCCAGTGGCCATGCGATCTGAAGGGTAACAATGATTTGCTGGTGCTGAGCAAGCCTGAGGTGATTGCCGCGATTCACTATGCCTACCTTGAGGCGGGCGCCGACATCCTTGAAACCAACACCTTCAATTCCACCGCCATCGCCATGGCCGATTATCAGATGCAATCGCTGGCTGGTGAACTCAATGTCGAAGCGGCGCGTCTGGCGCGGCAGTGCGCCGATGAATGGACGGCGCGCACGCCGGAAAAACCGCGCTACGTCGCCGGCGTCCTGGGGCCCACCAACCGCACCGCGTCGATCTCCCCCGATGTCAACGACCCGGCGTTTCGCAACGTGACCTTTGATGAGTTAGTGAGTGCTTACAGGGAGTCTGTGCACGGGCTGGTGGAAGGCGGCGCGGATCTGATTATGGTAGAAACCATTTTCGATACCCTCAATGCCAAGGCGGCCGTTTTCGCCATTGAGACCGAATTTGAGGCCATGGGGGGTGAATCTGCCGGTCATGATTTCCGGCACGATTACCGATGCCTCGGGCCGAACCCTTTCCGGCCAGACCACGGAAGCCTTCTATAATTCCCTGCGTCACGCTAATCCGCTGTCGTTCGGTTTGAATTGCGCCCTCGGCCCTGGCGAACTTCGACAGTATGTGGCCGAGCTGTCCAGGATAGCCGACTGTTATATCAGCGCGCATCCCAATGCCGGTTTGCCCAATGCGTTCGGCGAATATGATCTTGGCCCTGAGGTCATGGCCGAGCAGATCAAGGAATGGGCCGGCGCCGGTTTTTTGAATATCGTCGGCGGTTGCTGTGGTACCACGCCGGCGCATATCGCCGCCATGGTGAGCGCCATTGAGGGCATACCGCCGCGCCAGATCCCCGAGCGGCCGGTGGCCTGCCGTTTGGCGGGGTTGGAACCGCTCAATATTGATAAAGACACGCTGTTTGTAAACGTGGGCGAGCGCACCAACGTCACCGGATCCGCACGATTTAAACGGCTGATAAAAGAAGAAAAGTATAATGAGGCACTGGCGGTGGCGCTCCAGCAGGTGGAAAGCGGTGCGCAGGTGATCGATATCAATATGGACGAGGGCATGCTGGATTCCGACGCCGCCATGGTGCGTTTCCTGAGTCTTATCGCCGGCGAGCCGGATATCTCGCGCGTACCCATCATGATTGACTCATCAAAATGGGATGTGATCGAGAAAGGCCTGAAGTGCATTCAAGGCAAAGGCATCGTCAATTCCATCTCGATGAAGGAAGGGGAGGACATTTTTATCCATCATGCCCGCCTGGTGCGCCGTTACGGCGCCGCGGTGGTGGTAATGGCCTTTGACGAGGATGGCCAGGCGGACACCCGCGAGCGCAAAATAGCCATCTGCCGCCGGGCTTATCGGATCTTGACGGAGACGGTGGGGTTCCCGCCCGAGGACATTATTTTCGATCCGAATATCTTCGCCGTCGCCACCGGTATCGAAGAGCATAACAACTATGCGATGGATTTTATCGGCGCCTGTGCGGATATCAAAGCCGAGCTGCCGCATGCGTTGATTTCCGGCGGCGTCTCCAACGTCTCATTCTCGTTTCGCGGCAATGAACCGGTGCGGGAAGCCATCCACGCGGTCTTTCTCTATCATGCTATCCGCAACGGCATGGATATGGGTATCGTCAATGCCGGCCAATTGGCCATCTATGACGACCTGCCGACGGCGCTGCGCGAGGCGGTGGAGGATGTGGTGCTTAATCGCCGCGCCGACGGCACCGAACGGTTGTTGGAATTGGCGCAGAAGTATCGCGCCGGCAAGACCGATGAAGCCGGCAACCAACAGCAGGCGGAATGGCGCGGATGGCCGGTGATAAAACGTCTCGAATACGCTTTGATAAAGGGAATCACCGAGTTTATCGAACGGGATACCGAAGAGGCGCGGCAGCAGGCGGCGGAGCCTATCGACGTCATTGAAGGCCCTCTGATGTCCGGCATGAATGTGGTGGGTGATCTGTTTGGCGCCGGTAAGATGTTTTTGCCGCAGGTGGTAAAGTCGGCCCGGGTTATGAAGCAGGCGGTGGCTTATCTGGAGCCCTTTATTCAGGCCGGCAAGCAGGAAAAAAAAGCGGCGGGCAAAGTTTTGCTGGCGACGGTGAAAGGCGACGTTCACGATATAGGAAAGAATATCGTCGGTGTGGTTTTGCAATGCAATAACTATGAAATTATCGACCTGGGCGTCATGGTTCCCATGGACAAGATTTTGAGCACCGCACGGGAAATGAACGTGGATATCATCGGTCTGTCCGGTTTGATTACGCCATCCCTGGATGAAATGGTCAATGTCGCCAAAGAGATGGAGCGGCAGGGTTTCGCGTTGCCGCTGCTGATTGGCGGCGCCACCACCTCCAAGGCTCACACGGCGGTGAAAATCGAGCGCAACTATAGCGGACCGACAATTTATGTTCAGAACGCCTCACGCAGCGTGGGAGTGGTTTCCGCGCTGTTGTCCGACGGCCAACGGGACGAGTTCGTGCGAAAAACCCGCAGCGAGTATGAAACGGTGCGCATCCAGCATGGCCGTAAAAAGCCCCATACGCCGCCGGTGACTCTGCAGGTCGCGCGGGAGAACGACGCCGCCCTGGATTGGGAACATTATAACCCGCCTGCGGCGCATCGTCCGGGAGTGCAGTCGATAACGGCATCTATCGAAACCTTGCGTAATTACATCGATTGGACGCCGTTCTTCATGACCTGGTCATTGGCGGGGAAATATCCGCGTCTGTTGCAGGATGAGGTCATCGGTGAAGAGGCCCGGCGGCTGTTTGAGGACGCCAACGCCATGCTTGACAAGCTCTCGGCCGAAAAATCACTGCTTCCTCGCGGCGTGGTGGGGCTGTTCCCCGCCAACCGGGTAGGGGACGATATCGAAATCTATCGCGACGAAAGTCGTCGCGAGGTTCTCGCCGTCAGCCATCATTTGCGTCAGCAGACTGAAAAAACCGACTTCGCCAACTATTGTCTGGCGGATTTCGTCGCGCCTAAATCCAGCGGCAAAGCGGATTACCTCGGCGCGTTCGCCGTGACCGCCGGTTTGGAGGAAGACAAGCTGGCGGCGGAATTTGACGCCAGGCATGACGATTACAATAAGATCATGGTAAAAGCCTTGTCCGATCGGTTGGCTGAGGCGTTTGCCGAGTATCTGCACGAACGAGTACGTAAAGTCTATTGGGGTTATGCCGCCACGGAAAACCTCAGCAATGAAGAGTTGATCCGTGAGAATTATCAGGGTATTCGCCCGGCGCCGGGTTACCCTGCCTGTCCCGATCATACGGAAAAAGAGACGATTTGGCGCTTGCTCAACGTCGACGAAAATACCGGCATGCGTTTAACCGAGTCCTATGCCATGTGGCCGGGAGCGGCGGTTTCCGGCTGGTATTTCAGCCACCCTGACAGCAAATATTATGCCGTGGCGCAGATACAGCGTGATCAGGTGGAGGACTATGCCGCCCGTAAAAATAGGCCGGTGGCGGAGGTGGAACGTTGGCTGGCCCCGAATCTGGGTTATGATGCGGATTGAGACACGGCCTGTATCAAGGGTTTAAGGCTTCCTGCGGTATTGTTTTAATGCCGCAATCGCTGTTGCATTCATTGCGATAGAGATGCTTTACATTGAAAATATTAGCAATAATGAAAATCCATAAGGAATTATACGATGCTAATTAATTATGGCTAATAATATAATTATTTTACCTATTCCCATGACCGCGTTAGATTGATCCTAGGTAAAGCAGCAAATAATCAAAAAGCTAATTATTATTTTATATCTAATTATTCATATCTTTATTTAAATGTTTTTTTTTGGAAGCGATCTGAGCGGTTAGCGGATATTTACTATTAACCTAAAAGACATGACCTGTTTCGTTTTAACGGAAGAACCTTTCCAGCGGCAGTTGTGGCCTGATAGGAAAAATAGTTTGGACAAAATAATAGTATCAATGGGGTGGTATATGGACCAACATGAAGAGAAGATTTTCCTCGCAAATCTGGTGGCGGCATTCAGAACAACCCAGCGCTATATAAAGCGTAATTACCTACCGGGTAAAGGTATGGGCAAAACCGCCCCGCCATCTTGAAAGATGCCCGTTGAGAATGGATAGAGGCCAAGATGATTCAACATAACGTGTTGTTCCGGTTCAAGACGACGCTCAGTGAAGACGAGGTTCGTCAGATCTCCGACGCGTTGTTATCTATGGATCGCTATATTCCGGGTATTATCAAGGCGGCATGGCATGAAAATATCAGCCGCGAACAACATGATAAAGGCTTCAGGCATATGATGAGCCTCTATTTTACCGACCATGCCGCGCTGGACATTTATCTTAACCATCGCCATCATCTTTTCGTGCGGGAGAATGTCATTCTCCCCGCTCTCATCGAAGGGGTGTGTTCGGTATTGATTTTTGATAGCGTATTGTCCGAATAGCCTCGCTTTTGACGTATTCTACTTTAGGGGCTATTCCGCCTCTACGCTGATGTGCAGGGTATCGTAACGCCAGTATTCCAGATCGCAGTCGATGATGCGCGCATATTGGTCGCGATTAATGCGGGTAATAAACAGCGCGGGACTGTTATCCGCCACTTTCAAGGCCTGCGATGCCGCTTGGGGGAATGTCGTGGGCAGCATGTCGAACCGGACCTTGCCATACCGGATACCATAGCGGTTGGCATAAAGTTCGGTGAGGGAAGAGGTCAAGTCTTCCGTTAAAATCGCCGGGAAAAAGGCCATGTTCAGGTAATGTTCCACATAGAGCACCGGCCTCCCGTCGATACGTCGGACACGGCGTATGCGAAACACCCTTCCTCGAGCCGGCAAGCCAAGATGAGCGCATATCGCTTCCGGCGCCTCGATTTCGTCGGCATCCAGCACTTCCGTGCCGGGTTGGCGGCCCTGCTCCCTGACCATGGCATGAAAATGGCTGCGCTGCAGCGGGTTGTACATAATCCGCGGCGGGCTGACAAACCATCCCCGGCGCTCCTCGCGATAAATCATCCCCTGCGCTTCAAGCTGTCCCAACGCTTCTCTTAAGGTGATACGGGTCGTAGCGAATTGTTCGCTTAGAATCCGCTCCGCGGGTAAACGGTCATTATGCGTCAGTACGCCCTGGGTCATCCAGCCTGCGATAGCTTGGCAAATGGCGGTAACGGTTTTCTGCCGAGATAGGACTTGCAGAAAAGAAGCGTCATTTTGAGGCATTTTTATCACCCAACTGCATTGTCGTAGTGCATGTTTTTCCGCCTTTGCGGATGCGGTAATGAAACCATAACAAAAAACAGGCTAAAAGAATTACTGACATCAAATATTCATCTTAATTAAGTAGATTGGCTTGGTTCTTGCTGGACTAGACCAGTTTATCGTTTCAACCACACACTATCATCCGGAGCATCACATATGAAACTTTTGTTCGCTTCAGTGTTAACAACGGCCGTTCTGTTGGCCGCCCAGGCCGGTTACGCCGCGCCCGCCGACGTGGCGGCGCTGCAAAAAGCAGCACAACAGGAAGGCGAGGTTAATAGTGTCGGCATGCCGGACAGCTGGGCAAACTGGAAAGACACCTGGGCGGATTTGGCCAGCAAATATGGCTTGAAACACAGCGACACCGATATGAGTTCCGCCCAGGAAATCGCCAAGTTCCTGGCGGAAAAAAAATAACGCCAGCGCCGATATCGGCGACGTGGGCTCTTCCTTCGGCCCTTTGGCGGTACAAAAAGGCGTGGCGCAGCCCTATAAGCCGAGTACCTGGGATCAGGTGCCCTCCTGGGCCAAGGATAAAGACGGTAATTGGGCCTTGGCCTATACCGGCACTATCGCGTTTATCGTCAATAAACAAACGGTAAAACAAATTCCCCATAGCTGGGCCGACCTGCTTAACGGCAGCTACAAGGTTTCGGTGGGGGATGTCAGTACCGCGGCCCAGGCGGTAAACGGCGTCCTGGCGGCGACGTATGCCATGGGCGGCAATGAGAAAAACTTGAAACCGGGTCTGGATTTCTTCGCCAAGCTGGCGAAAGCCGGGCGGCTGGGCTTGAACAATCCCACCATCTCTTCGTTGGAGAAAGGGGAAGTGGATGTGGGCATCGTTTGGGATTTCAACGGTCTTAACTATCGCGACACCATTGATAAAACCCGTTTCGAGGTACTGATTCCTTCCGACGGTTCCATTACTTCCGGCTATACCACCATTATCAATAAATACGCCAAACATCCCAACGCCGCGAAATTCGCGCGTGAATATATCTTCTCCGACGCCGGACAGATCAATTTGGCCAGAGGTTATGCCCGCCCGATCCGTATCGAGCATTTAACCCTGCCGGAGGATGTGAAAGCCAAACTGCTGCCCATCGCACAATATAAAAATGCCCATCCTATCGCCGACCAGGCCGCCTGGGAGCAGAGCGCCAAAACCCTACCGCGTCTGTGGCAGGAAGATGTCATGATTTCCATGCAACAGTAAGGTCAATAAGGTCAAGGAGTCCTGATGAAAACCCTGTTGGTGATACTGGATGGATTAAATTATCAGGTTGCCTATGACGCCATGGGCTATCTGCATGCCGAGTGCGCGGCGGGGCACGGATGCCTTTATTCGCTGGAATGTGAGCTGCCGTCGCTATCGCGGCCGCTGTATGAATGCATTCTTACCGGCATGCCGCCGGTGGAGAGCGGCGTGGTCCACAATAATGTGGTGCGGCTTTCCCGTCATCGCAGTATTTTTCACTATGCCCGCGCCGCCGGGCTTATCACCGCGGCGGCGGCCTATCATTGGGTCAGCGAGCTGTACAATAGAGCGCCGTTCGATCCGGCGAATGATAGGCATACCCTCGACCCGCAGGCCGCCATTCAGTACGGGCATTTTTACCATGCGGATCATTATCCCGATTCTCATGTTTTTGAAGACGCCGAGAGCCTGCGGCTGCGTTACCAACCGGATTTCTTGCTGATCCATCCGATGAATATCGACGATGCCGGGCACCGGTTCGGCTTATCCACGCCGCAGTACCGTAACGCGGCGCGGGTAGCCGACGGATTGTTATCGCAATATCTGCCGGAGTGGCTGGCGCAAGGGTATCAAGTCTTGGTGACGGCTGATCATGGTATGAACGACGACCGCAGTCATGGCGGCATCCTGCCGGAAGAGCGGCAGGTGCCGCTGTTTGTTTTCGGCGATGCGTTCAGCCAATCGCCGGCGGCGGTGCGGCAAACCGAACTTTGCGGCACGATATGTTCTCTGTTGGGGGTGGAACATGATAAGCCGGTGTGTACGGGGTTGCTCAAATGAAGGGTAAATGGCTGGCGGCGGCCATCATGCTGCCCTTCGCGCTGTTTTTCTGCGCCTTCCAGATTGCGCCGATGATCTGGATGGCCATCAACAGTTTCAACAGCGAAACGGACGGGTGGGGCATTGCCAATTATCGGGAGATTCTCACCTCGCCGTTTTACCGCCAGGCCATCGTTTTTTTCCCTGCAAATCACGTTCTGGTCTAGCGTATTCGGCTTGCTGATAGCCTTGGTGTGCAGCTATTCCTTGCGTCAACTGGGGGCGACCCGCTTGCGAACCGCGGTGATGTCCTTCACCAATATGACCAGCAACTTTACCGGCGTGCCGCTGGCATTCGCCTTTATCATCCTGCTGGGCACGAATGGCTGCGTCACGCTGATTCTGCGCCGTTACGGCGTTCTGGGGGATTTTAACCTTTATTCCAAGCCCGGCCTGATGGTGCTTTACACCTACTTTCAGATCCCGCTGGGGGTGTTGTTGCTTTATCCCGCGTTCGATGCCCTGCGCGAGGATTGGCGCGAGTCCGCCGCGTTGTTGGGCGCGGGACCGGTGCATTACTGGCGCTATATCGGCCTGCCGGTCCTCGGGCCGGCCCTATTGGGGACCTTTGTGATTTTGCTGGCTAACGCGCTCGGGGCTTACGCCACGATTTATGCGCTGACCGGCGGTAATTTCAACGTGATTCCGATTCGCATCGCCGCCCTGGTGGCGGGGGATTTGGATCTGGATCCGAATATGGCCAGCGCCCTGGGCATGTTCCTGGTAGTGCTGATGGTCTTGATTACTCTGGTGCATCAATGGGTTATCCGTAGGAGTTATACCCATGCCCGTCCTTGAAGCCATGCGGGCCGGCCGTTGTGGAGGCGACGATGTCACGTTCTGAAACTTTCTACCACCGCAGCGTGGTCACGGTGATGCTGATAATCCTGTTATCGCCGTTAGTCGCCACGCTGATTTACGCTTTTTCCAGTCAATGGGGATCGACGATATTGCCTGAGGGTTTCACGCTGAACTGGATGTCGGAACTTTGGCGCGATCCCCGGTTTCTGGTTGCGCTGGAACACTCTTTGATCATTTGCTTCGGCGCGCTGGCGTTATCGGTGGTGCTGGTGCTGCCGTTGATGTTTGTGATCGCTTACTATTTCCCCCGACTTGATTCGGTGATGAATATCCTGATTTTATTGCCGTTTGCCGTGCCCCCGGTGGTGTCGTCGGTGGGGCTGCTTCAGCTCTACTCAGACGGCCCGCTGGCCCTCACCGGCACGCCCTGGATTTTGATAGGCTGTTATTTCACTATTGCGCTGCCCTTTATTTATCGGGCCATTACCAACAATATGCAGGCTATTCGTTTGCGCGACCTAATGGATGCGGCCCAACTGCTGGGCGCCAGTACCTGGAAAGCGGCGGTGCTGGTGGTGTTGCCGAATCTGCGCAAGGGCTGCATGATCGCGTTGCTGTTGTCGTTCTCTTTTCTAATAGGTGAGTTTGTATTCGCTAACTTGCTGGTGGGCAACCGCTTTGAAACCTTGCAGGTCTACCTGTATAACCTGCGCAACGGCAGCGGCCATTTGACCAGCGCGCTGGTCATCTCATACTTCGTGGTGGTACTGCTGCTGACCCTGGCGGCGAATACCGTTAACAAGGACAAGGATTAATCATGTCTTATCTGGCGGTTAGACAACTTAACAAGCATTACGGGCCGACGCAGGTTTTCGAGAATATCGATTTCAGCTCCGATGAAGGGGAGTTTGTGACCCTTTTAGGGCCCAGCGGCTGCGGGAAGTCCACACTATTACGCTGCTTGGCGGGATTAACCTCGGTGGACAGCGGGCAAATCGTCTTGCAAGGGGAAGATTTGGTGCCGTTGGCGCCGCAGCAACGGGGCATCGGCATGGTTTTCCAAAGTTATGCCCTGTTCCCGAATATGACCGTGGAAAGCAATGTCTCTTTCGGCTTGAAAATGCAGAAATTGCCATCCGCCGAGATACGTAGGCGGGTGGATGAAGTTCTGGCGTTGGTGGAATTACAGGAGTTCGCCCATCGGTACCCGCATCAGCTTTCCGGCGGCCAGTGCCAGCGGGTAGCGCTGGCGCGTTCGCTGGTGACCCGGCCGCGGTTGTTGTTGCTTGACGAACCGCTTTCGGCCCTTGATGCCCGTATCCGTAAACACCTGCGGGACCAAATACGTCGGATTCAGCAAGAGCTGCGTCTGACCGCTATCTTTGTGACCCACGACCAGGAAGAGGCTCTGACCCTGTCCGATCGGGTGGTGCTGATGAATAAGGGCAAAATCGTTCAGAACGGCAGTGCTGAAATGTTGTATACCCAGCCGGTGAACGCGTTCGCCGCCGGATTTATCGGCAGTTATAACGTGCTGAGTCCGCAACAGGCCGCGCTGCTGACCGGACAAGCCTGGCAGGGGCAAGTGGCGGTCCGGCCCGAATCCATCACTTTGCTTCCCGTCGGCCAGGGCATGGCGGCAAACATCGTCAGTCACAGCCTGCTGGGGAATGTGATTCGGTACCGGGTGGAAACGCAAGGTATTGAACTGCTTGTGGATGTATTGAACCGTTCCGTGGCCGATCTCCATCCAGACGGCGCGAGGATTGGTCTACAGTTAGATATAGCGACATTATGTGAGGTGGCATGAGTCTGGCGTTATTCGATTTGGATGAGACCTTGATCAACGGCGACTGCGCCAGTTTATGGAGCCGGTACATGCTTGAACTGGGTTGGACGGAAGGCGAGGCCTTTGTAGACCGGGAACAGGCATTGATGCGGGAGTATGCGCAGGGGACGTTGTCCATGGAAGAGTACATGTGCTTTACCCTGCAGCCGCTGATAGGCCGATCCACCGGCGAGGTAAAATTTCAGGTGAATCGGTTTATTGATACGGTGATCGCCCCCGCTATCAGGGTAGAGGCCGGCAAATGCATAGATTCACACCGGGCGAGAGGGGATCGGGTCATCGTTATCTCCGCGTCGGGGGATCACTTGGTAACGCCCATCGCTCAACGTTTTGGCGTCAGCGAAACATTGGCCATTACGCTTGCAGTGCGGGATGATTCCTATACCGGCGAGACGTCGGGCATATTAACGTATCGTGAAGGCAAGGTTGCCCGATTGTCGGCGCTGCTGGGGGGCGATTTGTCGCTATTGGCGAAAGCGAGTTTTTACTCCGATTCCAGCAACGATTTGCCTTTGCTTATCCAGGTCGGCTATCCCCATGCGGTCAATCCGGATGAAGTTTTGCTGCGGCATGCCCAAGGGGCCGGCTGGCCGATTCACCATTGGTAATAAAGGAGTTTTAAGACGCGTGTTGACATTGTTGCATCTGCTTTCCGCGGTGGCATTACTGGTATGGGGCACTCATATCGTTCGCACCGGCATTATGCGAGTATACGGTGCCCGCTTGCGGCAGGTGCTGAGTAGCAGCGTAGAAAAAACCGATGGCTTTCATGGCGGGCATTGGCGTGACGGCGCTGGTGCAAAGCAGCAACGCCACGGCCATGCTGGTCACATCGTTCGTGTCCCAGGGATTGGTGGCATTGACGCCTGCCCTGGTGATCATCCTCGGCGCGGATGTGGGCACCGCATTGATGGCCAGGGTGCTCACCTTTGATTTGTCCTGGCTCTCCCCGCTATTGATTTTCATCGGCGTATGCCTGTTTCTAAGCCGCAAGCAGGCGCGCATCGGGCAGATAGGCAGGGTTTTCATCGGCCTCGGCCTGATTTTGCTGGCCCTGGAACTGATTGTTACCGCCGCGACGCCCATCACCCAGGCCAACGGCGTCAAGGTCCTGTTTTCTTCACTGACCGGCGATGTGGTGCTGGATTCCCTCACCGGCGCTCTGTTCGCCATTATCAGTTACTCCAGTTTGGCGGCGGTGTTGCTCACCGCCACCCTCACCGCCACCGATGTGATCTCATTCAAGGTCGCCCTTTGCCTGGTCATCGGCGCCAATCTGGGCAGCGGTATTTTGGCCATGATCAACGCCAGCGGGCAAAATGCCGAAGGAAAGCGGGTAGCCCTCGGCAGCCTGTTGTTTAAACTGATAGGCTGCGTGGTGGTGTTACCGGCGATTTCCCTGTTGGCCGATCTGCTGGGGCGATTGCCGGTCAGCGCCGCCGAGCTGGTAATCTATTTTCACGTTTTTTTATAACCTTATCCGCTGTTTGGTCCTGGTGCCTTTTGCCGCCCCAATGGCCCGCCTCTGTACGCAATGGATAGGGGATACGCCGGTAAATGATCTTGAGGTGCGTCCCCGTCATTTGGATGTCAGCGCGCTGGATACCCCGGCCTTGGCTTTGGCCAACGCTTCCCGTGAAACCCTGCGCATGGGCGACGTGGTGGAGAGTATGCTGCTGCTGCATCGGGAGGTGCTGCACGGCCAGCCGAATAAAGATCGTGAAGTTCGCCGGCTGGATGATGATGTGGATGTGCTCTATACCGCCATCAAGCTGTATCTGGCGCAAATGCCGAAAGAGGATCTGGACGAATCGGACTCCCGCCGCTGGGCGGAAATTATCGAGATGGCTCTGAACCTGGAGCAGGCCGGGGATATTATCGAACGCATGACCGGCGATATCGCCGCCAAATCCCTGGCCACCCGCCGGGCATTTTCACCCGAAGGCTTGCAAGAGCTGGATACCCTGCACGAGCAACTGATGTCGAATCTGCGCCTGAGCCTGTCGGTATTTTTGTCCGGTGATATCACCAGCGCCCGGCGCTTGCGTCGGGCGAAACACCGTTTCCGCATCACCGATCGCCGTTATGCCCACGCCCATGTGGACAGGCTGCATCAGCAAAATGTGCAGAGCCTGGAGACCAGCTCTTTGCACCTCGGCCTGTTGGGGGATATGAAGCGGGTCAATTCGCTGTTCTGTTCGGTCGCCTACAACACGCTGGAGCTGGAGGAAGAGGATGCGGACGATCTCGACGATCGCCGCAAAACGCCGAAAACCGTCTAACCATCATCCGAACAAATTATGGTGCAGGGTTTTCACCACCTGTTCGGCGTCCTGACCGGGCACCAACAGGCACAGGTTATGGCTGCTGGCGCCATAGCAGATAAGCCTGATATTGAAAGGATCCAGTACGCCGAAGACGTCTTTTCCCACTCCGCAGGCCTGTGAAAGTTTATTGCCGATCAGGGCTATCAGCGCCAGGTTTTCTTCCACCTCAACCCGGCACAGGGATGACAGCTCGGTGAGCAGCGAGGTGGTCAACAGGCTGGCGCTGGTGGAGGTGGAGCCTGTGGTGTCCATGGTTAGCGCGACGCTGACCTCCGATGTGGTTATCAAATCCACGGAAATATAGTGTCGGGCCAGAATATTAAAGACCTCCGCTAAAAAACCCCGTGCCTGCAGCATATTCAGGCTATGCAAGGTCAGCAGCGTTTGCCGGCGGCGCAGGGCGATGGCGCGGAATAGGGGAGGATTGGCGGTTTTGTTGCACACCAGCGTGCCGCCGATATGCGGGTCTTTACTGGAACCGACGAACACTGGAATTTCGCTGCGCACCGCCGGCAGCAGGGTGGCCGGATGCAGTATCTTGGCGCCGAAAGTGGCCATTTCCGCCGCTTCCTCAAAACTGATTTCATCAATGCGCCGGGCTTCCGGCACCACGCGCGGATCGGTGGTGTAAATACCGGGCACGTCGGTCCAGATATCTATACGCGTCGCATTAAGCGCTTCGCCAAGCAATGCGGCGGTATAATCGCTGCCCCCGCGTCCGAGCGTGGTGGTGCGGCCTTTGGTCTCGCTGCCGATAAAGCCCTGGGTAACGATGAGCGTCTGGGAAAGCCGCGGCGACAGCAGATTACGGGCGAGCTCCTTCAAGGTGCCGACATCCGGCTCGGCATGGCCGAACCGATCGTTGGTGCGCATAACTTTACGCACATCGAACCACTCCGCCCCCGCCTGACGCTGGCGCAGAATCTCCACGAACAGCAAGGTGGACATCAGTTCGCCGTGGCTCACCAATTCATCGGTGAGGGCGTGGGAGGTGGCCAGGCCCGCCGCCTCGGAAAGCATGGCGATATTATCAAGCATGCGATCGATTTCTTCACGGATAACCTGGGATTCCGCCAGGCGATCGATAATGGCGTATTGAATTCTGCGGATTTCATCCAAATGGAAAGCCCGGCGATCGGGCTCATTGCCTTCCGCCAGCGCCACCAGCAAATTGGTGACGCCCGCTGAGGCGGACAATACCACCAGACGAACCGAAGGATTAGATAATACAATGTCCGCGCTGCGATTCATGGCGTCGTAATCAGCGACGCTGGTGCCGCCGAATTTAGCCACGATAAGGGAGTTTACTGCTGTTTCTGCCATGCTCTTAATGCCTCGTGTCAAATTGCCATCCGTGATGACAGCGTTTGAATAATGCCCGGCACGCGTTAAGAGCGGAAAACAGGGAGCAGACGTAGAAGGCCTACGATACGCCCAGAAGCGCCCCACCGTGCCTATCGCCCAATGGCGAAAAAGCGGGTGACAACCCAAGGGATTCAGCCCATGCGGTCGGTGGCGGATATTCCGTATAGTAGCCGCAACCTCGGCGCCGCTCCCCCCTTGGGCTCTTTCAACGGAAAACGGATCCTCCGGAGCCTTGCCTGGGCGACGCGCCTCTTCTGGTTCACGCAAATGCCCGTCATGTCTCAGGTTGCAGGTGCGTTACCGCCTTCCTGCAACTCAAATAATTCAGGGGTATAAGATGCGCAACTAGGCCATTAGAAATAGCGGGTAATTTTGCTTCTGTCAACGAGCAGCGCAGGGCGATATTTAATTTGTCGGGAAGTCAGGGCGATAGCGCAAATCCGTTCGACTCTGTTACTCTCAAATACGGGCGCTCGCCTAATGGGGGAGGGCGCGTTCCGGATTGCCGGCAGAGGACATTATCGCGAAAAAGGCATCGCAAGCGGCGGCCTTAGCGATACAATCACCGTTATCGGATCCTTTTAATTCTCAACAAGAGCGTTGCTATGAAAAATATTAACCCTAGCCATACCGCGGCATGGAAAGCGCTGCAACAGCATTATGATCAGATGAAAAACGTGAAGATAAGCGAGCTGTTCGCTCAGGATAGCGATCGTTTCAGTAAGTTTTCCGCTACGTTCGACGACCAGATGCTGGTGGATTTCTCCAAAAATCGCATCACCGGCGAAACGTTGGCGAAATTACAGGACCTGGCGAAAGAGTGCGATCTCTCCGGCGCGATCAAGTCCATGTTTTCGGGAGAAAAAATCAATCGTACCGAGCAGCGCGCGGTTTTACACGTCGCGCTGCGCAACCGCAGCAATAGGCCGATAATGGTGGACGGTAAAGATGTGATGCCGGAAGTGAACGCGGTGCTGGCGAAGATGAAGCGGTTTTGCGACCGGGTCATCAGCGGCGCCTGGCTGGGCTACACCGGCAAGCCCATCACCGACGTGGTGAATATCGGTATCGGCGGCTCAGACCTCGGGCCTTACATGGCTACCGAAGCGCTAAGGCCTTTCAAAAATCACCTGGGCATGCATTTTGTCTCCAACGTCGACGGCACTCATATCGCTGAAACGGTGAAGCATCTCGATCCCGCCACCACGCTGTTCCTGGTGGCCTCCAAGACCTTCACCACTCAGGAAACCATGACCAACGCCCACAGCGCCCGCGACTGGTTCCTGGCCGCCGCCGGCGATGAGAAGCACGTCGCCAAGCACTTCGCCGCGCTGTCCACCAATGGCAAAGCAGTGGCCGAATTCGGTATCGATACCGATAATATGTTCGAATTCTGGGACTGGGTGGGGGGGGCGCTACTCTTTATGGTCGGCCATCGGCCTGTCCATTGCCTTGTCCGTGGGTTTTGAGAATTTTGAACAACTGCTCAGCGGCGCTCACGCCATGGACAGCCATTTTGCTCAAACGCCGGCGGAACAGAATTTACCGGTACTGCTGGCGCTGATCGGAATCTGGTATAACAATTTCTACGGCACCGAAACCGAAGCCATTTTACCTTATGATCAATACATGCACCGATTCGCCGCCTATTTCCAACAGGGCAATATGGAATCCAATGGTAAATATGTGGATCGCGACGGTCATCCGGTGACTTACCAGACCGGGCCGATTATCTGGGGTGAACCCGGTACAAACGGCCAGCATGCTTTCTATCAATTGATCCATCAAGGAACCAAAATCGTTCCCTGCGACTTCATCGCGCCGGCCATCAGCCATAACCCGTTGAGCGATCACCACGCCAAGCTGTTGTCGAATTTCTTTGCTCAAACCGAAGCCCTGGCATTCGGCAAATCTTTGCAGGTGGTGGAAGAAGAATTCGCCGCGGCGGGTAAAACGCCGGAGCAGGTGGCCCATGTGGCGCCGTTCAAGGTCTTCGAGGGTAACCGTCCCACCAACTCCATTTTGCTCAAAGAGATTACCCCTTACAGCCTGGGCGCGTTGATAGCGTTGTATGAGCACAAAATTTTCACTCAAGGCGTCATTATGAATATCTACACCTTTGACCAATGGGGGGGGTTGAATTGGGTAAACAACTGGCGAACCGGATACTGCCAGAATTAGCCGCCGATGACAGGGTTACCAGCCACGACAGCTCCACCAACGGACTTATCAATCGCTTTAAAGTTTGGCGTCATTGATTCTCGCTACGCAAAAGGGGCAGCCAAGGGATTGGCTGCTTGTATGAATCTCTCCGGTGGCTCATATTATTGCTATCTCTCTGTTTTGAAATATATTTTAATATAACGGTAAGGTTAATCTTAAATTTGAGATGACAAAATGCTTATTATAAATTTATAGGCATTGGCGCTAAAAAAAGTTATAAACAGTAAAAGGCTGCAACTTCATACGGATACCCCGCTTGCCTCAAGCTTCTTCTTAATCGCCGCCGCTTCGCTCAGGCCGTGAGATTTTTCTGATTTATCTTCACGGCAAGAACTTCTTTGCATTGAATAATATGCCTCTCGCCCACTTTTATTAGCGTTTAATCTTATAAAGTCACTTTGAAATAGCGAAAGCCACTGGTTTGCTCACGGCCAGAGTTTTAATCGGCATTTTTCACTCTCAATTCTACGGTATGAATGCAAGAGATATTTTATTGCATTATATTGCTCTATGATGCTTATATAAGGCAAATCACCATTCCATTGCTTTATAGTCATCATCCTCAAGAGTCTAAGGTATTAAATATGAAAAAATTGTTTAATGTAGTAATAGCTGCGATGTTGATGGCTAGTGGTTCCTATGCAATCGCTGCCGCACCCACCACCAGTACATCCAACGGCACCGCGGGCAGCACGGCCGCCGCTTCGGGTCTGGGCGCGGGTGCAGCCACCGCCATCGGCGTCGGCGCGGTGGCGGTGATTGCCGGAGCCGCGCTGGTAAGTTCCCACAATGACGACAACGGCGATGGCGGGGGCATAAGCACCTCTACCGGAACCACTACAACAACTGCCCACTAAATAATCATTATCTGATAACCACACGCGAGTGTGGTTATTTTTTGATCTCTTTTCGTTTGGGATGAACGACGTGCGCTATTTCTATTTATTAGTGGTGTGCTTTCTGGCGGCCGCGTGTAGTCCAGCGCAACAGGGTATAGGCGAGACGTTCAAGGTCGCATTGTTCGGTACGCCCAATGTGGAAATGACCCCCGAGCAGGTCCGGGATATTCCTTATGCCAGCATGTACGCCAGAGTTAATAACGGTTCGCAAATTTTCGTCGTCCTGGCATACGCTGAAAACGGTTTGCTGAAATGGGTCACCCGCGATAAGGCCATGCTGGTTACTCGCAACGGACGGCTGATAAAAACCCTTGATTTGACCGACAATCTGCTTGAGGTGACCAATCTGGCCTCGGATCCGCTGGAGCACGCCAATAGGATAACCGACGGCGTCGAATGGACCCGTGTGCAATCCTGGACTCAGAATAAGCAATCCTACACCGCGACTTTCTCTTCCCGTTTCAGTATCGAGGGCAACGAAACCCTGACCGTGCTGAACGTGCCTCGTACCTATCGCATTATCGATGAAGACGTTACCGTGGCGGAATTGAATACCCATTATCGCAACCGTTTCTGGATCGATCCAAGCACCGGCGCCGTGGGCAAAACTCAACAATCCATCGGACCGGATTTCTTCCCGATTGAAACCATCACTTTAAATCCATATAAGCCATGAAAAAAACTTTTAGTGATTGCGAGTTTGTGTGCTGGTTTAATTGCGTCCGCTTCCGCCGCTGCCGATAGTCGGGTGGCTATCTATATGCCGGGACAGTCCCAGGCCGTCGTGGTTAATGGCGCGACACGTCTGACTCAAATCTCCCTTAATCCGGTCTTGGTCGGCCATACCTGGTGGCCCGGTACCGTGATAGCCGAAAAATTGGCTACCGCCGCGCAGTTGGAGAAACAGCGGCAACTGGTGGCCCGCCTGGATGCATGGGGCGCCGAACTGAGGGCGGATAATGACGATGAACTGGCGAATGCCGTGGAGCAGGTGCGCAGCCAAATGGCAGGCCTTAAGGTCACCGGCCGCCAGTTTGTCTCCATGGATCCGGACGTCATCCGGCTAAACGACGGCGCCGATCGCAAATTAAGCGGTGATTATACCGTTTATGCCCTCACACGGCCCACCAGCGTCCATGTTTTCGGCGCGGTGACGCCCGTGGGTTCGCAGCCTTATCAGGTGGGCGGCGATGTGTCCGATTATCTCGACAGCCATGAGCGTTTAAGCGGTGCCGAAAAAAGCTACGCCTGGCTGATTGCGCCCGATGGACAGTACCGCCAGGTGCCGGTGGCTTATTGGAATCGCCGGCATAACGAAGCGGCGCCGGGCAGCATTATTTTCGTCGGCTTCTCCTCCTGGTCATTACCCGGCGCCTATCAGGGCTTGAATGAACAAATTGTTTCCTTGCTGACTCACCGGATCCCTGACTGATGAAAAAAAATATCTTCTTAGCCTCATCGCGTTGTCAGTGGCCACCGCTTGTCAGGCCGATCCTTATACCGAGCCGTTGGGTCCTTCCCAAATGGACCAGGGCGGCGTCGGCCTGTTGCAAACACCCACAGCGCGCATGTCCAGGGATGGCGAATTCAGCCTTAACTACCGAGATAACGATCAGTATCGTTTCTGGTCGGCGAATGTGCAGTTGTTCCCCTGGCTGGAAACCACCCTGCGCTACACCGATGTCCGTACCAAGCTCTACAGTAACGATCCGAGCTTCAGCGGCTCGCAAACCTATAAAGACAAAGGCATTGACGTCAAGGTGCGCCTGTGGCAAGAGGGTTACTACCTGCCTGAGGTGGCTTTGGGCATCCGCGACTTCGGCGGTACCGGCTTGTTCGACAGCGAATTTGTGGCCGCCAGCAAGGCCTGGGGGCCGTTTGACTTCTCCGTCGGCATAGGCTGGGGTTACCTGGGTACCAGCGGCAACGTCAAAAATCCTTTTTGCGAAATCTCAAGCGATTACTGCTACCGCAGCAATACATACAACACCGCCGGCTCTTTTAATACCGGTGATTTTTTCCACGGTCCCTCGGCAATCTTCGGCGGCGTGGAATATCAGACCCCTTGGCAGCCGCTGCGCCTGAAGCTGGAATACGAAGGCAATAACTATGAAAATGATTTTGCCGGCGACATAAAACAGAAAACCCCTGTCAACGTAGGCGCGATTTATCGCGTTACGCCTTGGGCGGATGTCAACCTGAGTTATGAACGGGGCAATACGCTGATGTTCGGCGTCACGCTGCGTACCAATTTCAATGATTTGGCCCAACGCCATTTAGACGCCGAGAAACCGGCCTATCAGCCTCAGCAACAGTCCGACGATATGTTGCAGCATCAAGTGGCGGCGCAACAGCTTGAAGATCTGAACAGCAACGCGGGTTATACGGCGCCGCATATCCAGGTCCAAGGCAATACGATGTATATGACCGGGCAACAGGATAAATATCGCGATGGTAAGGAAGGCGTCGATCGCGCCAATCGCATCCTGGTGAATAACCTGCCTGCCAATATCGATACCCTGAAAGTGACCGAAACCCGGCTGAACATGCCGATGGACACCACCGAGACCGACGTGAAAAGCCTGCGCGATAACCTGAGCGGTTATCCGTTGGGACAAGAGCAGCCGCTTAAACAGCGCCGCACCGAGCCGGATATTCCCGATCACGCCGAGCAGGGCTATTATATTGACCGTAGCCGTCTGCAATTGGGCTGGTCTCCGGTGCTCAATCAATCCTTCGGCGGGCCGGAATCCTTCTACATGTATCAGATAGGCGTGGAGGGTACGGCCGATTATTGGATGACTAATCATTGGGTTACCTCCGGCAGCCTGTTCGGCAACATCTACAATAATTACGATAAGTTCAATTTCACCAACCCTCCCACTGACTCCCATTTACCTCAAGTGCGGACCCATATCCGACAGTACGTGAGTAATGACGTCTATATCAGCAATCTGCAAACCGCCTATATCACGGGACTGGGCGACGGATGGTACGGCCAGATGTATGGCGGCTATTTGGAAATGATGTACGGCGGCGTCGGCGGCGAAGTGCTTTATCGACCTCTGGACGCCAATTGGGCGGTAGGGGTGGACGGCAATTATGTCAAACAGCGTGACTGGAATGACATGATGCAGTTCACTGACTACAGCGTCGCTACCGGCAACTTGACCGGTTACTGGCAACCCAGCTTCATGAACGGAGTGCTGGTCAAGGCCAGCGTCGGGCGCTACCTGGCCAAAGACAAAGGCGTGACCTTTGATGTGTCGCGTCGCTTTGAGAGTGGAATAACCGCCGGCGCTTTCGCCACCTTCACCAACGTTTCGGCGGCGGAATATGGAGAAGGTTCGTTCACCAAGGGGTTCTATTTGAGTATCCCTCTCGATCTGTTGACCGTAACGCCGAACCGGACCAGCGCCCAGCTGAATTGGATACCGTTGACGCGTGACGGAGGACAAATGGTCGGGCGTAAGTACTATCTCTATGGTTTGACCGAAGAACGCTCTCCCGCGCTCTACTGATGTTAAACCCTTAAGCTGAGACACAATCCCTCGTCTCTGCTCCTATGGCCTCCTGCGGGAGGCCATTTCATTGACTTGCCGACCGCCGCGGGCGATATTGGCAAGAACAGTACCGCCTGATAATTCTCCCGTCCTTGACGGGTCATCAAACCGGCGTTCTGGGCTACAATAAGTACACTCGTTAGATGCAAACAATGAGGAACGGATGACGGATAATCCCTACATCTCATTATTGTCGTCAATTCAATGGTTAACCGTTGAGTCCCCTCAACCTGGTCCGGCGGAGCGGGATTGGCTGATGGAGCGCGGCTCAATGACCCGGCGCCTCGAGGGCCATTGCAGTCAGGTCAGCGTGAGACGTGGACGCGAAGGGTATGTCGGCGCCGATGAACCCTGTGATGATATCGCCCTGCTGCCCGCCAGCCTCCGCTTCTGGTTACGGGAGGTCGTGCTTTACGGCGATGATCGTCCCTGGCTGGCGGGACGCATGGTAGTGCCGGAAACGGCGCTGACCGGTTCGGAATGTGTGCTTACTAAAATGGGGGATGTGCCGTTAGGGCGTTGGCTTTTTCGCAATGGCCGACCGGCACGGGATTATATACATTTGGGACGGGCAGGGAGCCTCTGGGCGCGGCGCTCTTGCTTGCGTTTAAACGGCAAGCCACTGTTGCTGACGGAATTATTTTTACCCGATGCCCCGCTGTATCGCTATGGGTAGCGGCGTTTTGATGAAGTAAAGGAGAGATAAGTGGAACACAGCGCCACAATGGGCAAATGGCAGGCCTGGTGCCGGCTGATGCGCATTGATAAACCCATTGGTTCTCTTTTGTTGCTTTGGCCGACATTGTGGGCTTTATGGCTGGCGGGAAGGGGAACGCCCAACGCCGGCATCCTGGTGGTGTTTATTCTCGGGGTATTCCTGATGAGGGCCGCCGGATGTGTGGTCAATGATTTCGCCGATCGTAAAATCGACGGCCAGGTAAAGCGCACCGCGGCTCGCCCGATGCCAAGCGGCCACATCAGCGAAAAAGAAGCGAAAGTGCTGTTTTTGCTGTTGGTCACCGTTTCTTTCGCTCTGGTGTTGACCCTCAACGCCATGACCATCGCGCTGTCGGTGGCCGCGTTGGTACTGGCCTGGGTTTATCCGTTCATGAAGCGAATCACCCATTTGCCCCAACTGGTCTTGGGCGCGGCGTTCGGTTGGTCCATTCCCATGGGCTATGCCGCGGTTAGTGAGTCCTTGCCTCTTTCATGCTGGCTGCTCTTTGCGGCCAATGTACTTTGGACCGTGGCTTATGACACCCAATACGCCATGGTGGACCGGGATGATGACGTCCGTATCGGGGTAAAATCCACCGCCATATTGTTCGGTCGACATGACCTGCTTATCATCGGTATATTGCAGGCGTCTACCCTGCTGTTACTGGTGTTGATGGGCTGGCGCCTGGAATTAAACGCCTTTTTCTTTGCCGCGCTGGCGCTGGCGGGGGGGGCTGTTCGTCTATCAGCAAACGCTTATCGCCGGCCGCGAACGCGAGTTCTGTTTCAAAGCTTTTCTGAATAACAACCTGGTGGGCATGGTGATCTTTTTGGGCATCGCCCTGAGCTTGCTGACCGACGCGTGGAAGTAGGTCTTCACCGGTAACAGTAAGTTTTTTACAGGGGTTAATCGGCGCCGGTCGATTCACCGTCTAAACCCGCTGGTCGGCCCGGTCGGTTCTCGGCCCGAATCCGCCGACCGATGCCGGTCGGTTCTCGGTCCGAATTTGCCGGCGCCGCCGATACCGATTGTTTTACTCTGACGCCGAAGGCAGGGGGTCGAGCCCCGGGGCTGCCACCAGCAGGCTGGCGCTTTCGATGGTCAACTGTACTTCCGGCGTCATCAATTCACTGAGTATCTTGCTCATTTCAAATACTTTTTTCACCAATGGCATCGCCGCTGTCGCTGATATAGTTTTCGTCGCGCAGGGTGGCCACCAGTGTGGAAAAGACGGCTTTATCGAAAAATTCCGGCGCATTGATGCCGTGCAGCACGGAAAGACGCTGGGCCAGGATCCGGCTCTCTTTCTCCAAGGTGCCGCGATTTATCTGCGGATTGAAACGCAATAACGAGAACGTGATGGCGTATCGCTGCAGGGTTTCCCGTATGCCGGCAGCCAGTAATTGCAGGATGTGCGCGCGGACCGGATTGAGAAGCAAACGCCTGTCCTCTTCGGTAATCAATTCCTGCCGAAGCAGTTCTACAATCAGCGCGTCGATGACGGGGGCGAGCTCCGCGGTGCCGTAATGCATAAACAGCTCCGCTTTCAGCAGCGGATAGAGCAGGTGGCAATGGCGCAGCAGCTGGTCCCGGTCAATGGCGGGGTGGCCGATAATGATGCTCGCCACCAGTGAAGGCAGGATAAACAGATGCTGAATGTTGTTGCGATAATAGGTCATCAGCACTGCCTGCTCCCGCGACAGATAGATAATGTCGCCGATGGTGTCCTGCTCCACGCTGAATTTGTTCATGGCCAGGGCATGTTCCAGCAAGCCTTCCGCCGTGGTATCCGGAAAGGTGACATCCGCTGCGTAGGGCACATTGCGCATCAGTTCAAGATAGCAGTTCAGTTGGCGCAGCATTTGCTCACGGGTCAGCGAACGCTGGCGGGAAGCCAGCAATACCGTCGAGCAAAGGTTGATGGCGTTCGCCGCGGCGGCATTATTAATGCGTACCATGATTTGACCGGCGATATCGTCCACCGCCGGCGCCAGCCAGACGGGGCGCTGAGCTTCGATAGGATCGATAGAGTCACGCCACTGCGGCACTGCCAGGTTCAGATAGGCGCTCAACGACAGAGGCTCGCCGAAGTTGACATATCCCTGGCCCAGATTGCGCAGCTTACGCAATCCGCGCAGCATTTGCATAAATCCCTCTTTTTCCTTGGTGGCGCCGCGCAATTCTTTGGCATAGGTGGCCACTTCCATCACATGTTCATAACCCACATAGATAGGCACCAGGGTGATGGGGCGGTTTCCTCCCCGCAGCATGGCCTGTATGGTCATGGTCAGCGTGCCGGTCTTGGGTTCCAGCAAGCGCCCGGTCCTGGAGCGGCCGCCCTCCATGAAATATTCCACCGAATAGCCGCGGGTGAAGAGTTCGCCCAGATATTCACGGAATAGGGTGGAGTAAAGTTTATTGCCTTTGAAGGTGCGGCGGATAAAGAACGCTCCCAGCCGCCGGAAAACAGGCCCCGCCGGCCAAAAATTCAGATTGATGCCGGCGGCGATGTGAGGCGGTACCAGACCTTGATGATAGAGTACGTAGGACAGCAGCAAATAATCCATATGACTGCGGTGGCAGGGGACATAAACGATTTCATGGCCTTCTTCGGCCAGTTGCCGGACGCGATCGGCATTGCGGACGTGCAGACCTTGATACAGGCGATTCCAGGTCCAGCTCAACACCCGATCCGACAAGCGAATGGCTTCATAGGAGAAGTCCGCCGCAATCTCCTCCATCAGGGTGATGGCGGTTTGCTGAGCTTTGTCGGTAGATATTTTTTTGCTCCGCGCTTCATCTTCAATGGCTTTCTCAATCGCCTTGGACGCCAGAAGCCGATTAAACAGATCCTGGCGAACCGGCAGGCGCGGACCTACCGCCACCAGGCGCTGACGGGCGAAATGAATACGAGCGACACGCGCCAGCTTCTGGGCGATGGTTTTATCGGTGCCGTGTTCCGTCGCCATATACCGCATCGACAGGGGACTGGAAAAACGGACAAAACTGTCGCGTCCCAGCCAAAGAACCGCGATGAATTTTTGAAAACCGTTCAGCAGGCGCAACCGCGGCGCCGGCTGGTTCGGCTGCGCCTCGCGGCCGGGGGCCCGTCCGAACATGATGGTGACCGGCACCATCTGGACGTCCAGCTGCGGATTATTACGATGTAAATCCAGATAGTTATGGAATAATTTAACGGATTCCGTTTTTTCGGTGAAATAGCGGAATACCCGAGGACCATCGTTGATAAAAAACGTAACGCGGCAAGCTAACGCCGTCGATTTCCAGTGGGATAAGCGGATCCGGTAATTCCAACTTCAAGCATTGCCCGCGCAGGGTAAGTAAGTCCGCCTTGGAATTATAAGGTAACACGTACATCATGGCCCGCATCGGATCCAGACCGGCTTCTTCCCGCGGGTTCGCAGGGATCACCTTACTTCTCACCAACAGTTTTATCGGTAAATTCAATAACGCATAATAGAGATTACGCCAACCTGACATATCTTTGTGAAGCCTCTTGTTAGCAATGCGGCACAAGAATACCAGAAACCGCGCAACAGATCTGTGGTGATGAGAACGCAAAGAACCGGTAATATGGGCGCAATTTTTCACCAAGCGCGCACAGTTATGGCAAATCAAATCAGCGGACTTAAACGTATCTACAAAGCCATGGGATATTCACTGAAAGGATTTTCTGCGGCATGGCGTCATGAAGCCGCTTTCCGTCAGGAAACGGTGATGGCCGTCCTTGCGATCGTCCTAGCATATTATCTCGAATCCGACCCTGTTTCGCGTATTTTGTTGATAGGCTCGGTATGGATGGTATTGGTGGTTGAAATAATAAACAGCGCCATTGAAGCGGTGGTGGACAGAATCGGGCCGGAATCACATCCCTTGTCGGGGCGGGCGAAGGATCTCGGTTCGGCGGCGGTGACGCTGACCATTATCCTGGCGCTTTGGGTTTGGCTGGATTGGCTTTGGCGGTTGATTCATCGAAGTCTATGATGGCAGTAACATGATTTCGACCGCTTATATCTATTTTTGGCGCTGATGAGGTTTCCAATTGAGTGGGACCTGTATATACTCACATGAAGACTGTATAAACAGACAGGGGACGGAATGAAAGCGTTAACCGCCAGACAACAAGAGGTTTTTGACCTTATCCGCGATCACCTATCGCAAACCGGCATGCCGCCGACACGCGCCGAGATCGCTCAACAGCTGGGGTTTCGCTCGCCCAATGCCGCCGAAGAGCATTTGAAAGCCCTCGCGCGTAAAGGGGCTATCGAAATTGTCTCCGGCGCATCTCGCGGGATACGTTTGCTTATTGAAGAAGAAAGCGGTTTGCCGCTCATAGGCCGTGTGGCGGCGGGCGAGCCTTTGTTGGCGGAGCAGCATATAGAAAGCCACTATAAGGTGGATCCCGATCTGTTCAAGCCCCACGCGGATTTTTTGCTGCGGGTGAGCGGCATGTCAATGAAGGACATCGGTATCATGGATGGGGATTTACTGGCGGTGCATAAAACCCAGGATGCGCGTAACGGCCAGGTGATTGTCGCGCGAATCAACGACGAGGTGACGGTTAAACGATTGAAAAGAAAGGGTAATATTGTCGAGCTTTTGCCTGAAAACAGCGATTTCTCGCCTATCATCGTCGATTTACGCCAGCAGGAGCTGACCATCGAAGGGTTGGCTGTGGGGGTTATCCGCAACGGCAACTGGATTTAATCTCCTCATTTTACTCACCGAACTGAACTGTTGGTGACCTTTTCCGTCGCCCTCCCCCGCTGATGTGCGGCTGCCGATGTCATTCTGGACCGCCGGAGTAGTCAGGGGGGGGAAGCCGCCATCTTTTCCCGGTCATTGTCTTGTGCCCATATTGATTTAGACGATGTATCATCCATATTATCTTATGTTACTGCGCTCATCCTGGTTCACAATGACCTGTTCATATGTATACCGTAACGCTGAATTAACATAATTAGTTACATTTGCCGCAGCCATGACCTAAGGCCGCTACCTGCTGTTTTATATCGCCTTATGGTAAAAATTAGGGGTATTACCGCTGAAGTGGCGTCAAATCCACTACGGAATAAACTTTTCACCAAATCCGCTGCTATACTTATTATCAAAGGTTAGGAGAAGCGTTTAAGCATTCTAACGATTTGAAGTTACAAATCCGATTATTCATTAACAGCTTTGTAAGTGTTAATGATTAAAATTCCTCATACAATATTAGCGAAGGAGTTTTACTATGAATACTGACCAAGCTAGCGGTAACTGGAAGCAATTCAAAGGTAAAATCAAGGAACAATGGGGTAAACTCACCGATGATGATCTCACGGTTGTTGAAGGGAAGCGCGAACAGTTAATTGGTAAAATTCAGGAACGTTATGGCTATGGTAAAGAAGCGGCTGAAAAAGAAGTAAAAAATTGGGAAACTCATAATAAGTATCGTTGGTAATTAACCCAATTTTTTTTCCGCAAAGTGCTGGTTCCTGATGTATATACATGGCACGGGTTCCTACCCAAAGGTACAGGGATGTACCACCTACCTGCTGCTCAACAATATGACACAAAGTATGCTCCACGCCCTTTTAATATACTCACTTGAGTAAATCAATTACCTCCTCTTTATTTCCATGCTATGGTCATGTCCACAATCATGCAGCCGATCGCAGGACTGTACTTCGGAACATTTGAGGCAAAATCCATGGGCTTCCACAACATTGTGCCGCATGGCAAAGCCGGCCGTCCGCGCCATCCGCTGTAAAATTTCTTCAATGCCCTCGGTAGATTGTTCCGTCACTTGTCCGCAGCTATCGCAAATGAAAAAGGCCGAGGTATGGCTTGGCTCTTCGAAATGATGGCATAAGACAAAACTATTGGTTGACTCGACTCGGTGAATAAAACCCTGTTCCATGAGAAAGTCCAAGGCGCGATAAATGGTCGGCGGCTTGGCCTGAGGTTCCGAAGCCCGCAAAAGATCAAGCAGGTCGTAGGCGCTGATGGCTCCCTCCTGCTGCGTCATCAGGCGCAACACTTCGAGCCGCTGCGGCGTCAGGCGCACATTGCGTTGTTCACACAATTGTTCGGCCTGACTGAGCAATTGCGAACTAGTCATGCTTTTCATAGGGCTTCCCCGTGGCTTATCTACTCATCATCTTAACATGATGGCGATAAAATGCCGAATCGCGGGATAAGGATTGCGCTCGGCAAAAGCATTCCTAGCGACAAACCGGCTGTCAGCCAAGCAGCCTATCTGGCCGCTTAACGGTTTCACCCGTTTAACCGGCATCAGACATGACCGGAAAAAATCACTTCTTGGGGATAATGGCTATTGATACCCTCCGTAACGCTATTGGCAATGGTAATGAGATGATAAATAACCTGTTTATTGCTTGCCCGTGTTTTCCGCTTGATATTGATTTTGTGCGAGGAGAGCGTTTTTTCTTTTATATGCAAGCGTGAACAAATATGAATCGTATCATAGCCGGACATCCACATGGTCAGTATCTCCGCTTCTGTTTTGCTAAATCGCAAAGGAGAAAAACCCACTTTGCTATTATCGTCCATCCATGTTCGGACATCCATATAGTAGCGGATAATCATATTGATCGTGCTGATTTTAATAAACTTAGAGGTAATAATAACGTTCTTTTTGATAGGAATGAAATCATAAAATTTTATACTTTCGTTACCGATGAAAATAAAAAACAACGTCGATGGATGTTGTTCGATGACGAATTTAAGCTCTTCATTATCATGCTGATACTGAAAGTAATTTTGATTTATAAAAATGATTGAGGGCGAAGCTATTTCGCACTTTTTTCTTAGCGTTGCCAAGCTGTCAAGGGTCCGTATGCTTCCCTTGACGCCATTGGCGCCTAAGGAGCTTTTCAGTGCATACCGGGTATATGCGCAAGGATCAAGAATAAACACAGTCATAATAATCGCATAATCTATGGTTAATGTTATTAGAAAAGGAGGATGTGTTTGTCGTCTTAAAAGTTCCATAGAAGGCACATAACCTTGCCCGCTTTATTTATCGATGGCTTGTTCGTCTAAATGAGAGCTTTTTTTGTCGGTGTTGCCTGATATGAAGCATTAGGCTGGTGGTGGCTATCACCAGCAGAAACGCGACCAGCATGCTGTAAACGATCATACTGTAACCTTATACATTTAATAATTAGGATGGGGATCTAATGAATCAATGTGATAGAGGATTATGACGAGTTTGTAAATCACCCCTAAAGTCATTGGGATAGAAAAGATGTTATCTGGTACGTATTGAGAAATTTTCGGCCAAAAGGCCAGAGAATGTTAACACTTCGCTGCTAAAGATCGCATAGGAATCGGTAAGTTAACGGCGCTTATATCCCCCCACACCGGCCTTGCCGCCATTGGGCGTAGAGCTTTTTAGAGATGTGTTTTAATAGCGGCATCGCATTCGCTGATATTAAGACTAAAGAATGACGAATAGGCTTTTAGCGGCTTTCAATTAAGATTGCCAGAATGACAGCACTGACGTTGAACTACGCTTCTTGGGCGAATAGTTTCAATGCTTTTACCGGCATTGGAAATACGGCCCATTGTAAGAAGCCGGTCGCGGTGAATGTCATGTTGTGCAAAATATTATCGCGACCGATACATAGCCCGAGCAGTATACCTTCCCGTTTTATTCAATATCGGCTTCTAACAATCACAGTTGCTCAGCGCCAGCCCCCTCAAATCGGATTGGGTAAAAATTCGGTTGATAACGCTTAGCATTTGCTCGCATTGTTTGTCATTCCAGCCGCCGTGAAGGGCATTATCCCGAAATTTTTCCGCCAGCTCTTCCGCCGACAGCGGCTGCTGAGCGCCTCCCCGCATCCAGGGCTGAACATGTTCATAAACCGTGCCGTCGGTCATCGTCGCCCGCAAATGTCCGGTAAACTGTGCCGGGTAGGGATTGTGTGGATCGATTTCGTAGCGGATTTTAGCCGCCAGCGCCAATACCGCCTGATCGTGGATCCGTGCGTCCGTAAACTGCGCCAGACCGGCTCGGCCGTCAAAAAAGCCGACGGCCATGCAAAACGGCGTGCTGAATTTTGCCGCATAGGCCGTCGGCGGGCGGTGCTTGACGGCCAATTCCTCCCATAGACGGTGCACGGTGCCTTCCCCCACCCGGCAGACGATGTCTTGGATATCATCAGGATTGATATTCCGTTGCGCCAGAGCGATGGCGCAATCAATATAGGGCTGAGTCATGGTGCCGCAGGCATAAGGCTTAAAGGCAATGGATTGCATCAGCCAGTCCTGATTAAGGCCGGACAGCAGCGGATTGAAATCCGGCGTGACCGATGGGGCGAACGCGTGGAAAAAGCCGTGGCGGCCTTCCAGGACGCTACGGGGGCCGTCCAGGCCGCCCTTGGCCATCAAGGCGGCGCGAATGCCGGATTGCGCGGCCCAACCGGCATGCATGCGTTTGGTGGACGTACCTTCGGACAAGTATTCGATAATGCCCGACGCCATACTGCCGGCTATTCCCAATGCAGAGGTGGTCTGGCGATGGGAAAGACGCAGCGCCGCCGCCACGCCCGCCGTCGCGGCAATGGCGCCCAGGGTCGCCGTGGGGTGAAACCCCGCGCGGTGAATCGCTTTCGGCGCCACCAGGCTCAAGCGACACATCAGTTCCGCTCCTACCGCAATGCCCCGCAGCAACGCTTCTCCCGAGAGTCTTTCGCGCTCGCATATCGCCATCACCGCCGGTACGATCACCGCGGCGGAATGAACCGGCCCGCCTTCAAACGTATCGTCGTAATCTTCCCCATGGGCGGCGGTGCCGTTAACCAGCGCGGCATCATAAACCGTCAAACCGCCCCGGTGCCCCAATGCCGTGCATAACCCGCCGCCATCCGCCGATGCCAGCGCGGAGGCGACATAATATTCATGTCGCGCGGCGAGGCATAGCCCGGCCATGTCCATCATCAGCAGGCGCGCGGTGTCGACCGTTTTTTGCGGATAGTCGGCGGCGTCTTGCGCCAGGATCCAATCGGCAAGCCGTTCGGCTATAAACCTGTTTTCCAGTGGGCGACCATTCATAACGTTACACTCATCCTTTCGAAGGGCTGAAAATCAAAAGCGTTACCGCGTGCTAAAGGGCCAGATGATGCGCGCTGCAGGCACGCTGATAGCCCTGTTGGATATGCTGGCGCATTGCGCGCGCAACGGCATCGGGATCCCGTTGCGCCAATGACGACAGAATCAACCGGTGTTCGGCATGTGACGCCTGGGAGCTGCCGGATAACGCAAGACCCTGGCGACGGATCAAATGCATGCGGTTGATGACCTGGCGGTACAACGCCAATAGCGTGGCGTTTCCCGCCATTTCCACCACCCGGTCGTGAAAGGCGATGTTGAGCAGAAAATAGTTGTTTACATCGTCATGTTGCGAACTGGATTCCAACTGGTCCAGCATGCCATGTAATTCCCGCAACTGCGCCTCGGTAATAATCAGCGCCAGGCGCCGGCCGGCAATGACATCCAGACCGGCACGCACTTCATAAAGTTCGGCGGCTTCCTGCTCGGAAATATCCCTGATCCAGGCGCCCCGGTTTTTCTCCAGTGAGACCAGGCCCGCTTCTTCCAAGGCGCGAAAGGCCTCTCTTACCGGACTGCGGCTGATCTGCAAATGCTCCGCCAACTCCATTTCATTAAGCTTCATGCCGGCGACAAGCTGTCGGGTTTTGATGCGCCGGAGGATCTCTTCCTGCACGAGATCGCAGAGGGTTGCCGAGCGTAATACCTGGATAGAGTCCGTCGAATAAGCCATAAAATCGCCTGTAATAAACTTTTCGTTTTAAGGGAGAAACGCGCCGCCATTGGCATGAATAATCTGTCCGGTCAGATAACGGGCATGGGGACCGCTCAAAAAACGCACCAGGGAGGCAATGTCTTCAGGGCTACCGCGCCTGCCCACTAAGGTAGAATGAATCGCGTGGTGCGAGGGGGCGGTATCTCCAGCCGCCTCGCCGCGGACGGTATTAATCATGCCCGGCACCACGCAGTTCGCGGTAATGCCGTCAGGACCCAAATCATGGGCCAGCGCGCGCGTTAATCCCACCAGGCCGGCTTTGGCGGTGATAACATGCGCACGGCCCGAAGAGCCGGCATGGGCGGACATACCGCCGATATTGATGATGGCGCCTTCACCGGCCTGACGCAGCGCCGGTAAGGCGGCGCTGGCGCAGAGAAACGCGCCGTCAAGAATCACCGCCAATACCTCGCGCCATTGCCTTAAGTCCAAATGCTCAAAGGGAACTTCGCGGCGTATGGCGGCGTTGTTGACGAGAATATCAATTTTGCCGAACCGGTTGATAGCGGCCGCCATTAATCCCTCGGCCCCCGCGGGTTCGCTGATATCGGTCAGGTGCAGGAGTGCTTGGCCGTTCCGGCGTTCAATCTCGGCGACCACGTCTTGCGCCGCTTCGGCGGATTGTTTGGCGTTGACCACCACGGCCGCGCCCGCCGCCGCCAGTTCAAGGGCAATCGCGCGGCCGATATTGCGGGCCGCACCCGTTATTACCGCTACTCGACCGACAAGCTCTCCTGACCCGCTGCATTCCCCGGACATATCGTGCCCCCGTTATATGACTGTTGTGAAGTTTGCCGACCTGGCTTGCGCCCGTGAATTCCGCCGACGGCGCGTTCACCGCCTCTCAGCCATCGTTCCGGGCCATTGCCGCGATGTCCGCCATAGTGCGGCATGACGCCACGTCCCAGCCTGCCCGCAACAGCGTCTCGGCGCGATCGCCGCCCAATATCGGCGTCACCAGGTCGATGAACTTGTTATTCAGGTCCTGCGCGGCCATAGGCCTGGCAGCGCTGCCGATGGCATGGCGGACATGTTTTTCAAGGCGGCGGCCGTTGTTCAGCCTAATAACGATAGAGGCGGCGTCGGTGTCCAGCGCCGGATCGATCGTCGCGCCGACCTTGTTTCGTAACATGATGGTTTGTTCGTCGCGCACCGCCTCATCGCTGTATTGCGCTTCACCCGCCCGTCCTTGAATCAACGCCACGGCGGCGGAATGAAAGACGCTGAACTTACCGTCGAGGCCGGTTTGGGGCGTGCGCTTGCCGGTCAATTCCAACACCAGCGGATGGACGCGCAATTCTACCCCTTCGATATCGCCGGGCTGTATAGGGTATTCATTGCGCAATTGGATGCAACCGTCGATAACCGGGTGGATCACGATGCCGCAGGCAAAGGGTTTGAAGGTATTGAGCAGGCTTTCGTGTCGTTCGCCCAGTCCCTCCGTTATCTCCGACAGCTTATGACGGGCGCTGACGACATTGGCCCAGCCCCGTTTCGCTTCGATACTTTGTTCCGAACTGGTATAGCCTTTAGCCGCCATCAGCGCGGCGGTCAGGCCGTTTTGCGCCGCCCGGCCCGGATGAAAGCTTTTGGTCATGGTGCCGAACATTTCACGTAGCCCCACGGGTTGTGAGGCCGCTAAACCCAGCGCCCAGGCCATGTGCTGTTCATCCAATCCCAACAGTTTTCCCACGGCCGCCGCGGCGCCGAAAACGCCCGCCGTACCGGTGATATGCCAACCGATATCATAATGGTCCGGAAATACGGCGTTACCGATGCGGCATTCCGTCTCTATTCCCAGTACCAGGGCATGGATGAATTCCGCACCGCTGACGCCGCGAAATTCCGAAAGCGCCAAAATGGCCGAGGCCACCGGCCCGGCCGGGTGGATAACCGTTTTAAGATGAGTATCGTCGTAATCAAAGACATGAGAGGCGATACCGTTAATCAATGCCGCCGTCATGATATCCGTGCGGGCATGCCGTCCAAGCAATGTGGCCTGTTCCGCGCCGGCAAAAGGCGACAGCGCGGAATAGGCGATATCCGCCGCCGGGTGACGGCTTCCCCCACGGCGCATCCCAGCCAATTGACAAAAGAAGCGATGCCATGGGCGCGAACGTTTTCCGGCAGATCCCCCGGCCTGGAGGCGACCAGGTAATGCGCCAGCGCCCTGGTAACGCTGTCGTCTGCGCTTAGCGTTGCCTGTTTTGCATCGGGTAATGGCATAAACGGCTCTCCTGCTTATGAAAAAGTTGAACGAATGAGCGAGCTTATTGCATATTGTCGACAATATTCGATGTAATAGTTACTTATGTAAAGCCTATTTTCCATTTTTGTTACCTGGATCAGATATTCTCCGTACGCATGCCAGGTTATGGGTATGGGCCAACCCCGGCGTAATTCGTGAAAATTATCCTTTCTATCACGTGGGCCGTTAAGCTAAGGCTGAGGGTAATGACGGTTACTATGCTATCATCCCAGGCTGAAAATGATTGCTCCAGGGCCTGCTAAAAGGCCGAGGTGTAGTGATTGATCCAATACGCTGATATGGTCTGCTATGCACGATAATAAAAAAGTTTCTCCATTTGCTTCCGATCGGTCCAAGCCGGGAAGGAGTCAATTCCCCTCTCGGCGCTTCTCCGTCGCGCCGATGCTGGACTGGACCGATCGCCACTGCCGTTATTTTTTACGGTTGCTGACCCGCCATACGCTGCTGTACACCGAGATGGTCACCACCGGCGCGCTGTTGTACGGCAAAGGGGATTATCTGGCCTACAACGAAACCGAGCATCCGCTGGCTTTACAATTGGGGGGGGCAGCGATCCGGACGCTTTGGCGCTGTGCGCCCGTATGGCGGAACAGCGCGGCTATGACGAGATCAATCTTAATGCCGGTTGTCCCTCGGATCGGGTGCAAAACGGTCGCTTCGGAGCCTGTCTGATGGCGGAACCTTTGCGGGTTGCGGAATGCGTCGCCGCTATGCGTTCGGCGGTATCGATTCCGGTGACGGTGAAAACCCGTATCGGTATTGATTTGCAGGACAGCTATGCATTTCTGTGCGAATTCATTCAGACGGTCGCCGAGCGCGGCGGTTGCGATACCTTCATTATCCACGCCCGCAAAGCCTGGTTAACGGGGCTGAGTCCCAAGGAGAACCGTGATATTCCGCCGCTGGATTATCCGCGCGTATATCAGCTTAAACGTGATTTTCCCGCCTTGACGCTGGCCCTTAACGGCGGCATCAAGAGCCTCGATCAGGCGATGCTGCATCTAGAGCGGCTTGACGGCGTCATGGTGGGTCGCGAGGCTTATCAAAATCCGTCTATGCTGGCCCGCGTCGACAGCCGGATATTCGGTGTCGCCGATCCCTTTAATAAGGCGGCCGACGTTGCGGCGGCCATGCTGCCCTATATTGAGCGGGAGCTAACCCTCGGCGCCAGCCTTAGTCATATCACCCGTCATATGCTCGGCCTGTTTCAGGGCATGCCCGGCGCCAAACAATGGCGCCGCCATTTAAGCGAGCATGCCCATAAGCCGGGAGCCAATGCGGCGGTGGTGGAGCAGGCGCTGGCCAAAGTGGTGATGCATGCAACATCTTCCGCCCTGAGTATCTGAACGCCAAGCGGGCAATCACTACACCAAAAGGGCAAGCACTGCACTAAGCGGGCAATCATTGCCGCGCTGAAACGCATTCACTCCGTGCACAGGCAACGGAAATTTGATGCCGTAGTGACACCCATTCACTCTCTGCTTCGCCAAGCCATGGCGGATTTGACCAACAATGAGTCAATATGACTCATTGGGCCTTAGGCTCTGTTTAAATACTTTGTTAAATCAATGGATTGTGGTTGCACTGTATTGGCACGCTTTTTGTAACCTTGTTAGAAGCGCCATTGGAGCGATAACCGCGAAACGAATCCCGATTTAGGAGCCTGCCATGTTGGAAATTTTCTTTGTCATCGGATTTTTCATGATGCTGCTGCTCACTGGAATTTCGGTGTTGGGCGTACTGGCCGCATTGGTGGTGGGGGCATGTATCATGATGTTTGCCGGCCTGTTTGTATTGGCGTTGAAACTTCTGCCCTGGTTATTACTGGCGCTGGTCGTGGCCTGGCTTTGGCGTGCCGTCAAACCGCCGCGATTGCCCCGTTATTGATTGCCTACGGACCCGAGATCAGATGCGGCTCGTTTTCCCGGCACCATGAAATCCCGACAGCCTACGTTGTACGGTCAAAGGGTCATGGGCCAAAACTGTGGTATTGATCACAGCTTTTCCACTTGCTTGAGCCTGTTCCCGATTATCGATATGTTTTACTTATGTCTACTGATAGGATGCTACCGGTTAAGCAGCCAATTCATCCACATCGGAAAATAATAGCGGCTCAAGCGGCAGTTTCCGGTGTTTTGCCGTTCTGTCCCTACCTACACAGCATTACATTAAGCGAAACACAAGGGGCTTCCGCAAGGGAGCCCTTTTTCACTATCATCAGGGAATCAACAACGAAGAGCCCTCGGTTTCCCGCGCCTCCAATGCCCGGTGCGCCCGCTGTGCCTCGGCCAGGGGAAATTTTTGTCGTTCCGGCACGTCGATTTTAATCGCGCCGCTGGCAATCATCGAAAAGAGCTCATTGCTTGCCAGCTTAAGTTCTTCACGATTGGTAACATAACCGTTCAGGGACGGTCGCGAGACATACAGCGAGCCTTTCTGATTGAGGATTCCCAGGTTGACGCCGGTCACCGCACCGGAAGAGTTACCGAAACTCACCAGCAACCCCCGGCGGCGCAGGCAGTTTAGCGAAATCTCCCAGGTATCTTTTCCCACCGAGTCATAAACCACACTGACTTTTTCACCCTGGGTCAGCGCCGCCACGCGCTCCGGCACGTTTTCTTCCCGGTAATTAATGGTTTCCCAGGCGCCGTCGGCTTTGGCCAGAGCGGCTTTTTCCGCCGAGCCGACGGTGCCTATCATCCTGGCCCCCAAGGCTTTGGCCCATTGGCAGGCAATCCGGCCCACGCCGCCGGCCGCGGCGTGAAACAGGAAAATTTCATTGGGTTTGATGGCGTAGGTCTGATGCAGGAGATAATAGACCGTCAGCCCCTTGAGAAAGGATGCCGCGGCCTGTTCGAAAGAGATGGCGTTGGGAAGGACGGCGATATTCTTGTCGGGGATATTATGCACTTCGCTATAGGCTCCCAGGGGGATTGGGCATAAACCACCCGATCGCCGGGTTTTAACCCGGTTACGCCGGGGCCGACCTGGGTAATGATCCCCGCCGCTTCCGTTCCCAGCCCTGAGGGCAGTTGCGCCGGGTAAAGACCGCTGCGTAGATAGGTATCAATGAAATTGATGCCTATCGCCTTATTTTCAACCTGCACTTCGCCCTGACCCGGCGCTTTTGGTGTAAAATCACTGTATTCCAATACGTCCGGCCCGCCGGTGGCGGAAAATTGAATGCGCTTAACCATAACCGTTCCTCACGTGGGAAGTCTTCAATAACCATAAGCCCTTGTCGCACGATTGCAAAGCCGCATAGGATTTGGCGTCAATCGACGTTACAATGCGGTTTCATCCAAGGTCGCTTCTATCAGGCAAAGCCATTATCACATGTCAGAAAAAAAACCGCCAACAAAACAAACTTCTCTCAGGACCGTCAGGTAGAGGGCCTGAAGCTTCCGCCTCATTCATTGGAAGCGGAACAATCGGTGTTGGGCGGTCTGATGCTGGATAATGAGCGTTGGGACAATGTCGCCGAACGCGTGGCGGTAAAGGATTTTTTCAACCGACCGCATCGGCTTATTTTCGGCGACATGCAGCGCTTGGTTGAATTGAACAAGCCGATTGATCTCATTACCCTTTCCGAATCCCTGGAGCAAAAAAGGGGAACTGGATTCGGTGGGGGGGGATTCGCCTACCTGGCCGAGCTGTCGAAGAATACGCCCAGCGCGGCCAATATTTCCGCTTATGCCGATATCGTCCGTGAACGTGCGGTGGTGCGGGAAATGATAGCCGTCGCTCATGAAATAGCCGACGCGGGTTATGATCCTCAGGGGCGCAGCAGTGAAGAGCTGCTGGATCTGGCGGAATCGCGCGTGTTCCAGATCGCGGAAAACCGCGCCAGCAAGGATGAAGGCCCGAAAAGCATTGACCGGATCCTGGAAGATACCGTCGCGCGTATCGAGCAGCTTTATCAAAAACCCCATGACGGCGTCACCGGCGTTTCCAGCGGCTACCATGATCTGGATAAAAAAAACCGCCGGCCTGCAAAAATCCGATTTGATTATCATCGCGGCGCGCCCCTCTATGGGCAAAACCACGTTCGCCATGAACCTGTGTGAAAACGCCGCCATGACCGAAGATAAACCGGTGCTGATTTTCAGTCTGGAGATGCCGGGCAACCAGATTATGATGCGTATGCTGGCTTCGCTATCCCGAGTGGACCAGACCCGAATCCGTACCGGCCAGCTGGATGACGAAGACTGGGCGCGTATCTCCAGCACCATGGGGCTACTGCTTGAAAAGCATAATATGTATATCGACGATTCCTCCGGCCTGACGCCAAGCGACGTGCGCTCCCGCGCCCGGCGGGTTTTTCGCGAGCATGACGGCTTAAGCCTTATTATGATCGACTATTTGCAACTGATGCGCGTACCCGCGCTGTCGGAAAACCGGACGCTGGAAATCGCTGAAATCTCCCGTTCCCTGAAAGCGTTGGCAAAAGAATTGCAAGTGCCGGTGCTGGCGCTCTCCCAGCTTAACCGCGGTTTGGAACAGCGCGCAGATAAGCGCCCGATAAACTCCGATTTGCGTGAATCAGGCTCTATCGAGCAAGATGCCGATGTGATCATGTTTATCTACCGTGACGAGGTGTATCACGAAAACAGCGATCAGAAAGGCATAGCGGAAATTATTCTCGGCAAACAGCGTAACGGCCCCATCGGCACGGTACGGTTGACGTTTAACGGGCAGTGGTCGCGGTTCGACAGCTATGCCGGGCCGCAATATGATGATGATTGACAACCAGGACTAGGATAATGAAAACGGCCGTTGCCGTTATTGACAGGCGGGCATTGCGGCATAATTTGCTGCAGGTGCGCCGGTTGGCGCCCCATAGCGGTGTGGTGGCGATAGTTAAGGCCAACGCTTACGGGCATGGTATGCCCGTCACCGCCTTGACGCTCCAGGATGATGCGGACTGCTTCGGCGTGGCGCGTTTAAGCGAGGCCTTGGCCCTGCGCAGCGCCGGCATCACCAAGCCGATACTGCTGCTGGAAGGGTATTTCGCCGCCGATGAATTGCCGCTATTGGCGGATTTAAGCATCGATACCGCCGTGCATAGCCCGGAACAATTGCTGGCCCTGGAACAGGCGAATCTGGCGTCGCCGTTGCGGGTCTGGATGAAGCTGGATACCGGCATGCACCGCCTGGGCGTCTCGCCGCAGCTCGCGGAAGAATTTTATGCCCGCCTGTCGGCGTGCCGCAATGTCCGCGGGCCGGTTAACATCATGAGCCATTTCGCCCGCGCCGATGAAACCCAGGCGGATGCCACTCCCCGGCAATTGGCCTGTTTCGACGAATTTACCCAGGGCAAACCGGGCATGCAGTCCATCGCCGCTTCCGGCGGAATCCTGTTCTGGCCGGCGTCGCACCGTGACTGGGTTCGCCCGGGCATTGTGCTCTATGGCGTTTCCCCCGGCGCCGGCCTGGGCGCCGACTATGGACTGAAGCCCGCCATGACCCTGACGTCCTCCCTTATTGCGGTGCGGGACCATCGGGCCGGTGAAGCGAGCGGGTACGGCGGCGTCTGGGTCAGCGCCAGAGATACCCGTTTAGGCGTGGTCGCCTTCGGTTATGGCGATGGTTATCCGCGCAGCGCGCCCAACGGCACGCCGGTTTGGGTCAACGGGCGCGAAGTGCCGCTGGCGGGACGGGTATCCATGGACATGCTGGTGGTTGATCTTGGGCCGGACAGCCGCGAGCGGGTCGGCGACCGGGTGGTTCTCTGGGGGCCGGAACTGCCGGTGGAAAGGGTGGCCGCCGCCAGCGGCATCAGCGCCTATGAGCTTATCACCAAGCTGACTTCGCGGGTCACCGTCGAATATGTAGAGACCGAGCCGGCGGAGAAAGCGTCAAAAGACGGCGCCACCTCTCTTTTTAATCATTCCAGCTAACAGCTTATTGAAGTTATTTGGTACTGTGGGTTCAGGGCTTTCCCCCCTGAACCCACAATGCCAGGAGATCTTGACCGTGTTCCAACATGTTGATGCTTACGCCGGGGATCCTATTCTTTCGTTGATGGAGTCTTATAAATTGGATCCGCGCCCACATAAGGTGAATCTAAGCATCGGGCTTTATTACAATGAACAGGGAATCATCCCACAATTGCAGGCGGTGGCAGAGGCGGAAGCCCTGCTGGATGCCATGCCGAAACAGGGCGCGGGCTACCTGCCGATGGCGGGCTTGCCCTCTTATCGCGGCGCCAGCCAGACTCTGCTGTTTGGTGAAGATCACCCGATGCTCAAAGAATCCCGCATCGCCACCATCCAAACCCTTGGCGCCTCCGGCGCGCTGCGCGTCGGCGCGGATTTTCTTAAAGCCTATTTCCCGGACTCGACGGTATACGTCAGCGACCCGACCTGGGAAAACCACGTGGCGGTATTCTCCGGCGCCGGTTTCAACGTGGCATATTATCCCTACTTCGACAGTGATAAGCTAATGGTCAATTTCCCCGCCATGCTGGCCTATTTGCAAACGCTGCCGGCCAAAAGCATCCTGTTGCTGCATCCCTGCTGCCACAATCCCACCGGCTCGGATTTGACCCATGAACAATGGGATCAGGTTATCGAGGCGGCGGCGGAGCGGGATCTTATCCCTTTCCTGGATATCGCCTATCAGGGATATGGCGAAAGTCTTGAGGACGACGCCTATGCGGTGCGGGAAATGGCCCGTCTGGGCCTGCCTTGCCTGGTCAGCCAGTCGTACTCGAAAATATTCTCCCTGTATGCGGAGCGGGTCGGAACGCTGTCGGTGGTATGCGACAGCGCCGCCGAAACTGAACGCGTGCTGGGACAATTAACCTCGACGGTACGCCGCAACTACTCCAGCCCGCCGAATTTCGGCGCTCAGGTGGTGGCGAAGGTGTTGAACGATCCGGCCCTGTATGCTTTATGGCGCCAAGAGGTCGCCGTCATGCGGGAACGCATTATCGGGATGCGTCACAGCCTGGTGGACGCGCTAAAAGTCGCTTTGCCCGGTCACGATTTCACTTATCTTTTGCGGCAGCGCGGCATGTTCAGCTATACCGGCCTTAGTCCGGCGCAGGTGGACCGGCTGCGGGAGGAATACGGCGTTTACCTGATTACCTCCGGCCGCATGTGTTTGTCCGGGCTGAACAGCGACAACGTGCAGCGGGCGGCGCGGGCCATCGCGGCGGTGAGCTGAATCGCCTTTGACCTTGTTGCAAAAAAAGGTTCACACCGAATTTGTCGCACCAGCGCGTTTATGCCGACGACCAAAGAGCCATTGGTAGGGCAGCTTGGACGCTGGGTCGCTACGTGAATCTTCTTGTTTTAAAGCCGACTTTATAAGCACGAATCAAACCCTGAATGGCTAGGTTCAGGGGGTTTTTTCTTTATTCGCGGTAACTGGCGTGGTTTGCCGACCTGGAAAATGTATTCTAATTACTCACTTCTCCATTGTATAAGATAGCCTTTTTTAAATCTTGTATTGAAGGCATCCAGGACGCTATCGCAGCCAGCCGTGGCTTCTTTAATGCCCATCTTTTCATTCATTGCTCTTAGCACACCGGTCGCGCGTATCTGGCTGTTAACGGCTCCGAGAGGAGTAGCCGTCTTAGCCTTATGTTTTGCAATGATGGACCTCCTTATTTTATTATGGATAACAGAAGTTTCTGGCCAGATTTACTGTACAAAATTGTTAATGGACCTAGCATGTTCATTAAGGCGTTTCTTGTTATTATCATCGGCCTGTAGGCGTTGCAGCAATTGTTTGCCTTCTTTCATGATATCGCGACCGGTACTTTTACTGATAATAGATATGCTATCTCCTGCTTGTGCGCTAAAAAAGGCATCCTCTTTCAGAATAGCCGGCCCATGGGTCGATAACGCAACGATCGGTTTCAGCCCAGGCATGTTTATATGCATCTGATGATACCCGGGAAACAGGACCTTGTGATTGTGGACTTTGGGAATGCTCAGTAGCTGCCAGGACGGCCATCTCACCGCAAAGGCTGAAATCGACAAATAAGGAACGGGCATATGCTATGACCATTTCGTTGCTTTCTTCTTCTTTGAAAAGGTGTTTGCGTGCGTAATACATTTCGCACGCGATCTGAGGCCTTTTTATGATATCAGAGATGATATTGGCACGCCCATTTTTGAATTTTTCACGGACCTGATTAACAGTCGCGTTACATGATATCAATTCAGCAATGGTTCCTCTATCAGGTAGCCGGTTATGAGTCGATAATGCGTATAGATACGCAGACAGATCCGCTGAGCCTGCGGGCAGCTTATACGTGTCATTAGAAACTTGAGAGAGTTGCTCAATGTATTTACAAAAACCTTTTTTACCAGAAAATAGAGATTTTTCGTTATCTGGCGTTAACCGAAGGGTGATGTCATTAATTTCGACTTCATCTGAACTTTTGCGATTGAGATAAAAGGTGCATAGTATTGGCATATAAATAACCTCTAGGACTTGGTGGATAAAGAGCGAGCTTCGCTTCGAGAGACACAATCATTATATTGCAATGTTCTGTTGACGCCATTTGTATTATCAGTAGACATATCAAGTCTCGTTAACCCTTGCGTTACAACGCGTTAGACAAGGTTGAAACGAGCCCGGTTGGCATTATGTACGCGGTTAGCTTATTTGATAATAAATAATCTAGTTTCATCAATGTAATAGTCATAACGTGGCTTCACTATTCAATATCCGAAAAAAAAGGCCATGGTTTTTTAATTATATTGAAAGTACCAAGGCATCAAGCAGACTTATCTTTCTATTCATCTTCTTGATTTTCGCGCTGCTAGATATTTTAATACTCCAGAGTAAGCTAGAAATTTTCTATTATTAGCTTTTCATTAAATTTAAGCATGGAATGTATTTTGTCAGACTAATTTAGTGTAAATTATAAAGAAAAAATTTTAGAATCCGCTTAATGTCAAAAGCGTGCCGATCTATGGTTCGTATGGATCGCCGCCTGGTTTTGGGTAAGCATACGAAAAGATACAGCAAGGGCATTGATCATGTGGCATCAGCTAACCATGGTCTTGCAGATAAAAAACGCGGTTTTCATTTGGTCACCGATGAGATAGCCGGCCAATTGAAACATTTGTCCGAGGTAAACATCGACCTGCTGCACTTAATTTTTGCAGTACACTTCGGTTTCCCTGACCTTGAATAGGGCGGGTCACTGGCCAGGCTTTTGATTGCGATACTAGCCGCTATCGTTTAAAGCCTGTCATTGTTACGATCGGTAGTCTTCCGTAAGCAGTCGGTATTGGTATTAGTTTTCAACAGCGATTAAAAAATGTCGGCAAACGCAAATGATGCCTATATCTATTCACTGTGCCATTGCCCAAGATATCCGGTCATAAACCGATTATTGTAAGCATTTATAACCTCATCGCTCCCAGACGCCGCCTCTTTTATACTTATCGCCTTATCCAACGCAGTGCTCATGCTTCTTAGCACGCCCACCGCTCTGATTTGGCTGTTAATCGAGATAGGCTCTTTTATCGATGTGGTAAAACCCTTGGTGTTGAGAAAATCTTTCAGACGTGTATTGGTTACGGAAACTTCATAAAGAAAATCTATGTTGAAATTATTTAATTCTTCTAATTTAGCTCTTAATTTTTTGTTCATCATTAAAAGAATTTTTAAATATTTCTGTCAAGGAATTACTTGTTTGTAGTACTCTCTGGCCTGTTTCTTTGTCAATAGGTACCTTATCGGCGTTCGAACTATCGAATCTTGCATCTTTTTTCATCACCGCCGGCCCATGAGCCCAAGAATCCATCACGCAGTTGTTGCTTTCGGACCAAGAATGTGCAATATCGTTTGATCCTATCATCGTGGCAACCTCGCCAGTTTGACATTTTTGAGAATATATCACTGAGTTTTTTGCCGCATGCTCCTGGCAAATTCCAATTGAAAAAAAATCAGAAAGAGCATAAAGATATTGCACATGTTTAGCATGAAATCCCTTGATTTCATATGTGCGAATAAGGGCCAACTCTCTTCCAATATGGGGCCTCTTCATGAGGTCGGACATAATATTCGCACGGCCGTTTTTAAGATGTTCGCGGGCCTGATTTACCGTTGCATTACACCGGATCAATTCGTCAATGTCGTCAGGCATATCTCCCGCTGTCGATAAGGCATATAAATAACCCGCCAAATCGACGTTTCCTTTAGGAATTTTTTGAGGCGTATTGGAAACTTGCGATAGTTTTGTGCCTAATTCGCTTGTTTGCTTCAATTTGGTACACCTCTGAAATTGAAGCTCATTTACAATTCTGCTACCATTTAATTCCTTAATAGCGAGCATGTCTTTATCGTCACTGGGATAACTATAATGTAAATTTAATGTTGTGATTTTCATAAATTGATTTCTCATTGTAAAATAATATATTAATTATCATTATGTCCCGGCTACTTTCAAATTTCGATTGCGGCGGTAATAGTTATGTTTATTTGAAGATAAAAAGGCGATTTTTGAATGAAAATGTATAACGGGTGATTGGATAAGAGGCGTTTTAGCGCTAAAGATGCTAAACCTATGTTAACGACTGATTAATGACTGCATATGTCCGCCATGGAACAAGCGCAATTTTACTCTACGAGTAGAGCGGCAGAACTGGGCGCTGTGGAAAGCTATAAACGTGGTCATTGACCCAACTGGCAATTAGTACGCTTGGCTTTCAACCTACACGAGAAAGGAGTGGTCATAATGTGGTGTCAACAAACCCTGATCTTGAAGGTGCGAGGGCGCGGCTTTCATCTGGTGACCGAGGAAATAGTCGATCAATTAACACACCTTTCCGAGGTGAATATCGGCCTGCTGCACTTATTCTTGCAGCACACCTCGGCTTCCCTGACGCTAAATGAAAATTGCGACCCCACCGTCAGGGCTGACATGGAAAATCATTTTTTGCGCCACGTGCCCGAAGTTGCCCCCTATCAGCATGATTATGAAGGACCCGATGACATGCCGGCCCATATCAAGTCATCGCTGCTGGGCGCATCGCTTACCATTCCCGTCAGCCGTGGGCAATTGATGCTCGGGACCTGGCAGGGCATCTGGCTGGGGGAGCATCGCCGCCATGGCGGCAATCGCAAGATTATCGCCACCCTTCATGGGGAATGATCACCCGCCGAGGTTGATTATTTCCCCGTACAAATTCACCGCTTGCAGCAGCTTATCCACTAGGCAATACTCGTCGGTTTGATGCGCCATGGCAGGTTCACCCGGCCCGAGAATAATGCAGGGCGGCGAGCCGAGCGCATCCCGCAGCAGCGAGGCATCGGTGAAATAGGGCACCACCCGGTGTTCAAGCGGTGTATCGTGCAGTGGGCGACAGCACTGAAAAACCTGTTCGATCCAGGGGACTCCCGGTTCGGTCAGTACCGAGGGTAAATCCACCAAGGTGGTCAACCGCACCTGTTCGCCGGCCATGGCGGCCAGGCGCTGCCGTATCTCTTCATGCTGGAGATTGGGGGCAGTGCGGATATCCACGTCGAACGAGCAGCGATCGGGCACCGAATTGATATTCAGTCCGCCGCTGACGGTGCCGACATTCAGCGTCGGTTGCTTCATCAGCGGATGCGGCGCGCCCGGGTTGAAATGCCGAATCCTGCCGATGGCCTCGGCGGCCTGATATATGGCGTTGACACCCAGCTCCGGCATGGCGCCGTGGGCGGTTTTGCCCTGGGTTTCGCCGCGCAGCCACAAAGCGCCTTTATGACCGATAATCGGGTAGTTCGCCGTCGGCTCGCCGACGATAAGCGCCTTTACCGGCGACAAAACGACGCCGGCATCCTGTAACAGTGCGCGTGCGCCGTCGCAGCCGGTCTCTTCGCCGCCGGTCAGCATCAGCAGTACGCCGTCCCCGGCCCGTATCGCCTGTTGGTGCCGAATACAGGCCACGATAAAAGCCGCTATGGCCGCTTTCATGTCGCTGGCGCCGCGCCCGTACAGCTTGCCGTCGACGATCTCGCCGCCGAAAGCGTCATAACGCCACGGGGCACTTCCCAAGGACACGGTATCCAAATGGCCGGTAAAGGCCAAGGGCTTGGCCTCTTTTTTGTGGCCGTCCATACGCGCCAGCAAATTGTAGCGCTTATCGCCGAATCGCTGCAGTTGAATGTCAAACCCCTGCTGCTGAAGATAATCCGCCAGGAATGCCATGCACAGCGATTCGTCGCCGGGGGGGGATTGATGGTATCAAAGCGCAGCAAGGCGCGTGTCAGCGTAATGACCTCTTCAGCGGCGTTCATCCCGTTACCTCATCGATAATCTTGTTAACTTACCTTGATGTAAAATTTATAAATGCCGACCCGCCGGCGGTTTAACCCTGAAAAACCCGGCGAGGGTTGATGATCATCAGGGTTTCCAACTGTTCGCCGGTGACGCCGTGACGCCGCAGGCGCGGTACGAAATGCCGCAGGATATAGCCGTAACCGTGTCCGCCGTAGCGGGTAAGCATGGTTTTCAGAAAGACGTCCTGGGATAATAAAACCTGTGACAGGAAACCGTCATCGATGAGTTCCCGGATAGCCTTGGCGTTTTCTTCGTCGGAGGGGGGATTGGGCAGACTCGTCGGCGTAAAAGTAACTCATGCCGATCATGTCATACTCCAGAAATGCGCCGCGCCGCGCCAGGTCGCGCTGATAGGTTTTATCGGCGAAACTGGGATTCATATGGCACAGCACGGTATGCCTTAGGTCGGCGCCTTCTTCCTCCAGAATATCCAGTACCCGGTGACCCAGACGTTCCCAGCCCGGTAAGTGCACCTCGATAGGGACGCCGGTGGCGGCGTTAGCGCGGCCCGCCGCCCGCAGCGATTTCTCCTCGTCGGCGGTAAAAGCCGATGAAATGCCGATTTCACCGATGAGACCGGCCAGCACCAAAGGCTTTTCCTCGGCGCCGCCGACATCGTAAATAAGCTGTTGGGCGAGCTGGTCCACCGAGCGGGTTTTCACATAGGCGGGATGAGAGGGCTCCAGATAAAAACCGGTGCCCATGACGATGTTTAAACCGGTTAATCGTGAAATCCGCTGCAAAGCCAGGGGATCGCGGCCGATGCCGATATTGGTGGGGTCTACCACCGTTTCTCCGCCTAACGCACGAAATTTCATCAACTCTTCCGTCGCCGTTTCCGGGTCGAACAACTGGCAGTTGTCCCGGCTGGCGAGGGGGTTAAGGGATAGCTCGCCGAGATTTTCCATCTTGACCGGCATTTCCGCCAAATGCCTGTCGCTGCAACAGCAGGGGGAACCCATTTTCCGGAGGCATCCAGCAGGATATGTTCGTGCATGAGCGTTACGCCCATCCGGTCCACCGGCAGCGGACCGAGCACCGTCATCACATAACCGCTGTCGACCCCGAGCGGCAAGGGATCCGGGTGACGAAAAATTGAATTTTGCATCTTGTCTATCCTTTGATGGGCCGGGCCGGATTGAAAATGCGGGTATTAAGCCAAATGGCCAGCAGAATGATGGTGCCGGTGGCGATCTGGGTAAAAAACGGCGAAATGTGCGACAGTATCAGGCCGTTTTGGATAATCGCAATGGAGAGTGCCCCCAAAAGCGTACCGATAATGGTGCCGAAACCGCCGAACAGGCTGGTGCTGCCCAGCACCACCGCCGCAATCACTTGCAGTTCAAATCCTTCGCCCTGATTGGAGGAGCCGCTGCCCAGCCGGGCGGTAATGATCATCCCGGCCAGGGCGGCGCTCATGCCGCTCAGGACGTATACCCACATCGTTGTGGCGCGGGTGTTGACCCCGGCGCGGCGCACCCCTTCGGTATTGGCGCCGATGGCCGTGACATATCGGCCGAAACGGGTGTTGTTCAGCAAAACATGACCGCAAATCAGTACCAGCACGCCCAGGATCGCCGGCAGGGGTAAGCCGGCTACCCAGGCGCGCCCCAACAGGGTAAACGGGCTCCCGGCGGGGATGGGAATCGAATACCCCTGGGTAATGAGCAGGGCGACGCCGCGCACTACCGCCAATGTCGCCAGGGTGACGATAAAAGCCGGTATGCCTTCGTAGGCGATGAAATAGCCGTTCAGCAGGCCAATCAATCCGCCCAGCAGCAGGCCGCCCGCCAATACCACCGGCCAGGGCAAGCCCCAATTATTCAGGGCGATTGCGGATAACGCGCCTACCAATGCCAAAATGGAACCCACCGAAAGGTCGATGCCGCCGGTGGTTATCACCAGCGTCATGGCCGTGGCGACAATCAGCAGCGGCGCGCTCTGGCGAATGATATTGAGCCAGTTGGGGCCGCTGAGAAAATCATCGGTTATCAGGGAGAACACGACACAGCAAAACAGACAGAACAGCGCGATGCTGACGACGCCGGAATGGTTGTGCAAAATGCGTCGCGGCAGCGAATGCTGAATCATACGGTTGTTTGACATATTCATAATACTCATGCGGTGATCCCCGTTAATGGGCGCGGGCGGAGTGCGCCTCAAACTTCTCGCCGACGATCAGATTGACGATATCCGCTAGGCTGGTATTCGCTACCTGACGCTCCGCGACGTTGGTGCCTTCATACATCACCATGATGCGATCGCAGACGAGAAAAAGATCCTGTAGGCGATGGGTAATCAAAATCACGCTGACCCCGCGGGCGCTGACGCGTTTTATCAATTCCAAGACCGCCTCCACTTCCGCCACCGCCAGCGCCGCGGTGGGCTCATCCATAATCAGTACTTTGGGTTCGAAAGCCGCCGCACGGGCGATGGCGATGGCCTGCCGTTGGCCGCCGGAAAGGTTGCGTACCAGCAACCGGGTATCGGGAATGGAAATGCCGAGCCCCTGCAACATCTCACGCGCCTGGGCATGCATGGTTTTTTCGTCAAGAAACGGGATGCCCAGCCAGCGAGTCTGCGGTTCCCGTCCCATGAACAGATTACCGGCCACATCCACCGTGTCACACAGTGAAAGGTCCTGGTAAACCATTTCGATATGGCAACGCCGCGCGTCCGCCGGGGAGGTAAACGCCATTTCTTGACCGTCGATACGGATAGCGCCGCTGGTGGGGACCACCGCGCCCGACAGGATTTTGGTCAGCGTGGATTTACCGGCGCCATTGTCACCCACCAGACCCAACACTTCGCCGGGGGCCAGCCGCAAATTGACGCCGCGCAGCGAGCGGATAGATCCATAGGTCTTGGTGATATCCACCATTTCGACCCGGTGGGATACTGTCTGTGCTCCAGCCATTGTTAACTCTCCAAACGTGAATGATGAAGCGCATACCGTCCCCCGAAGGGGACGTCATGCCGGCATTAAGGCACTGCCTCTGTTTTCGATTCACATATCCTTTGTAAACCGGTTTACCAAAACAGTGGAAGCCGCCTTTTTGCCATTCCGCTTGCTAAACCGCCGCAGGGAAGATATTTGTATCGCCAAGCATAACAAAGCATTTTTCATGCCATGACATGGCTTAACGCCGAACATGAAAGCGTGATCGGAGAAGTAGCCTATTGATTGTGAATGATTAAATAAGCGACGCTATGCAAAACAAAGTGCCCGGACTAAAGCGGCGTAACATTTCAGCCCGGAGGGATGCCGCTTTTTTGTGCGGCGCTGCGCAAAAATAGTGCAGGCAACTCACTCGGGAGAAAACTGTCGCACCGAATCACGGCCGATCCATTCCACCGGGATACGGGTTTCAAAATCGACATCCTGCCGGCCGTTAAGCAGCTTAATCATGATGTCGACGGCGGTGCGGCCCAATAAGCGGGCCGGCTGGCGGATGGTGGATAAGCGGGGGGGGTGATAAGCTCGGCATAGCTGGCATCATCAAAGCCCACCAGCGATAGCGCGTCCGGCGCTTTCAATCCCTTTTGGCTCAAACCGTCCAGCAGACCGAGCACCAGGTAGTCGCTGGCGGCGAAGACCGCGGTTGGCGCGTCGGACAGCGACAGTAAACGGTGCAGGGCGGTCTGGCCGAACTCGCGGCTATAATCCCCGTACAGCACCCGATCGGGCGGGCAGTCCAACCCCGCGCGGTCCATGGCCTGCTTGAAACCCTGGTGGCGCTCGCGCACGCTCATCAGCGCGTCCGGTCCGCCGACAAAGGCGATACGGCGATGACCGGCGGCAATGAGCTGCTCCGTGGCCAGGATGCCCCCCCCCCTGAACATTGTCAACAAACAGCTTTGGCACCTGGCTGCCGGGAATGTCCTCGTCAATCAATACAATCCGTTGATGACCAACCAATTCTTCACGTAATAAACCATTATCCGGACGGTTGGTGGTGAACAGCAACCCGTCTACCTGACAGGTATCCAGCCAGCGAATGAACTGGCACTCTTTATCGGGATTATTGCGGGTTATGCACAACACCAGGCTGTAATGGTGTTCGGAGGCGGCTTCTTCCGCCGCATCCGCCAATTCGGCAAAGAACGGATTGGTGATGTCCGGCAATACCAGGCCGATGGTTTCGCTGCCGCCTTTGCTCAAGCGGCGGGCCAGGCTGTTGGCGCGGTAATCCAATTGGGCGATGGCGTCTTCGATTCGTTTCACCGTAGCCTGCGGCAAGACGATGCTTTTGTTGAGATAACGCGAGACGGTGGCCTTGGACAGGCCGGCCAGATTGGCGACATCCGATAGGACTACTCTTTTTTTATTCATCCGCATCACCGCAATCATTTTGTCCTAGCTATAGTTAACACATTTACGTCAGTGGGTTACAGCCCTTTTTATCGGGCTTTGACCCCATCATATTCCACCCTGCATGAATAAATGCTTGACAAAAGTTAGGCGCCGATGAATTGTAATTAACAGTTTACCCGCATGACCTGTTTACCGGGAATTATTCCCAAACCTGACGATTCTGCCCGTAAAATAGCCTACATGGACAGGCTAGGAGCAGAAAGCGACAGAGAAACCGAGAGACTGACCCAACGTTTGCAAGCTGCGCAAGCGGACGGCGATGACATGATTTCCGTCTCTTTGCGTTAGCCCTATCGATATTTGTCCCGCCAACATAACCCTGATGCCAAGGCCGTTGATTTTGGTCTTCATGCATTATTTGCAGCATATTCTTTGACGAGGACAGCTCTATGTTAATTAGCACCGGCAAAAAATTCATTTCAACCCTGGCCTGTTCATTGACGGCAATAGCATTATTGACCGGCGCGTCTTCAGCAAAAGATGCGCCGCCCACTTATGCGTTGGTCCAGATTAACCAGCAAGCATTATTCTTTAACTTAATGAATAAAGGTGCTCAGGAAGCAGCGAAAGAAACGGGTAAATCTCTGGTTGTCTTTAACGCCACTGATAATCCTGTGGCGCAAAATGATGCCATTGAAAACTATATTCAACAAGGCGTTAAAGGCATTTTGGTCGATGCGATTGATGTGAACGGAATTATGCCGGCCATTAAAGAAGCGGCGGATGCCCACATTCCCGTCATTGCCATCGATGCCGTATTGCCTGCCGGTCCGCAAAAATCTCAAGTCGGGGTGGATAACATTAAAGGCGGTCATATTCTGGGTGATTATTTCACTGATTACGTCAAGAAGAATATGGGCGGCAAAGTTAAGGTGGGTATCGTCGGCGCGCTTAATTCAGCTATCCAGAATGCCCGTCAAAAAGGGTTTGAAGACGCTATCAAGGTCAATCCTGCCATCAAAGTGGCGGATGTGGTGGATGGGCGTAATATCCAGGACGATGCGCTTACCGCCGCTGAGAACCTCATCACCGGCAACCCCGATATGACCGCTATATACGCCACAGGTGAACCGGCGTTGCTGGGGGCGATGGCGGCGGTGGTTAACCAGGGGCGCCAAAAAGACATCAAGGTTTTCGGCTGGGACTTGACCGCCCAGGCGATCACCGGCATCGATCAGGGCTATGTGGCGGCTGTTCTGCAGCAGGATCCTGAAAAAATGGGCTCTGAGGCGCTCAAGGCTTTGAATGCGGTCACCGCCGGTAAAACGGTGGGAAAAAAACATTCTGGTACCGGCCACGGTGGTAACCAAAAGCAATGTGGATACATTCCGCCCATTATTCAAGTAATGGCCCGGGCTGCCGGCAAACGCCCCCTGGGTCAATAAGGGGCGCTATGTCGGCAAGCTAAGCGGGGCTCGAGTCCCGCACAGGCAGGTCGTTAATGAGCGAGCAAGGCGGCCAGCTCTGCCCGGGTGGGGAAAGCGTTTAAGGTGCCGCTGCGACCGATGGTTATCGCGGCGGCTTCGGCGGCGTGGCGCAGTGCTTGCGGGTCGACGGGAACGCCGCGGCGCAGCGCGGAGGCCAGCATGACCGACAAAAAGGTATCGCCCGCGCCGGTGGTGTCCACTACCCGTGAAGGCGCGACGGCGTCGGCATGATGTTGCTGTCCATTGCCAAACAGCAGCGCGCCGTCCGCGCCGCAGGTAATCACTACCGTGCCGCAGCCGTCTTGCAGCAACCGCCGCGCGGCGGTCGTCGCATCCTGTCCGCCCTGGCTGAGCAGGCGGGCTTCGACGCCGTTAAGCACCGCGAGATCGATAAGCGGCCACAGCGTGGCGAACTGCGTCTTGACCGGCGAAGGATTAAAAACATTGTATAACTTGCGGCTGCGGGAATATTCAAAAATGGCACGGGTTTTTTCCAATGAAAAATTGCCCTGCTGTAATAAAACATCGCCGGGCTGCGCTGCGGCAAGGGCGGATTTAATGTCCACAAAAGACAGGCTTTCAGCGGCGGTGGTGGTGGTGATATTGACGTTGTCGCCATCGGCGCTATTAAGAATGATGGAGGTATCCGTGGCGCAATCTACAGGCTGGACGGGTAAAAAAATCAGTGATTCCTGCGCTATTTTTTCTCGGCACCATGCGCCTTGACTATCATTGCCGCTGGCTGCAATCAACGTGGTGTTAATTGCGCTGCGGGCCAGGATAACGGCCTGATTTGCGCCTTTGCCGCCCAAATCCTGAGATATTTTTTGCCCGAGAATCGATGCGCCTTTTTCAGGCAATTCATCAATAAGATAGGTTTGATCAACCACAATATTACCCACGACATAGACGTGCATAATGTAAATCCTAAAAAGGTGAAATAAGATGGCCTCTATATCAGCAGAAAAACCAAGTGCAATACAAGATATATTTTTGAGAGCTAAAGCAGTTATAGGCGTTGTGCACTGTGCCGCTTTTCCAGGCTCTCCGCAATATAAAGGGCAACCCTTTTCAAAAATAATTGATCGCGCTTTGTATGATGCTAAACATTATATTGCCGGTGGCGTACATGGATTGATTATAGAAAATCATGGCGATATTCCTTTTGCAAAACCGGAAGATATCGGACCGGAAACCGCAGCGTTAATGTCGGTTATTACCGATCGTATTAAAAATGAATTCAACGTGCCGCTAGGCATCAATGTATTAGCCAATGCCGCGTTGCCGGCGCTGGCCACGGCGCTGGCGGGCGGGGCGGATTTTATCCGGGTCAATCAGTGGGCGAACGCTTATATCGCCAACGAAGGCTTTATAGAAGGCGCGGCGGCCAAGGCGTTACGTTATCGCAGCATGCTGCGGGCGGAACATATCCGGGTCTTTGCCGACAGCCATGTTAAACACGGCAGTCATGCCATTGTCGCCGATCGTTCAATCCCGGAATTGACCCGGGATGTGGATTTTTTTCAGGCCGACGCGGTGATAGCCACGGGACAACGTACCGGCGACAGCGCGACGCTTGAGGAAATCGATGAAATACGTTCCGCCACCGCATTGCCGCTGTTGGTGGGTTCCGGCGTCACGCCCGATAACGTTCAGCAGATTTTGCAACGTACCCAAGGCGTTATCGTCGCCAGCACCCTCAAGGTGGGCGGCGTCTGGTGGAATGAAGTGGAACCTGAGCGCGTAATACATTTTATGGCGGCGGCCCGGGCGGCGTTGGAGGCATGATGGAGAGTTTCAGCGACCGGCTTTTGCGGGAACATCAGTCCACCTGGCAGGCTATGCAGCAGCATCGCTTTGTTAATGATATCGAGCGGGACCGCTTGCCTGCCGAGGTGTTTAATCAATATCTGGTGTTCGAAGGCGATTTCGTCGCCACCGCTATCGGGATTTTCGCGCTGGCGGTCAGCAAGGCGCCCGGCATTCGTCAGCAACGCTGGTTGGTGGGCGTGTTGAACGCCCTGGTGGACGATCAGATGGGCTACTTCGAACAGGTAATGGCGCGGCGCGGCGTTGAGCCGGGACGCTATCTGCGCGACCAGCCGGCGGTCAGCCGCTTTCGCGACGGCATGTTGACGGCGGCCCGGGAAGGGAGTTATGCCGATATCGTCACACTGATGTTCGGCGCCGAGTGGATGTATTACCATTGGTGCAGCCGAGTGTTCCGGTCGGAACAAACGGATCCGGATATCCGCCAGTGGGTGGAGATGCACGCCGAAGAAGCTTTCTTCGCCCAGGCCCGTTGGTTAAAGGCGGAATTAGATCGGTGCGGGGCCACGCTTCCGGAAAGCGAACAAGAGCGTTTGTCCACGCTTTACCGGCAGGTGCTTGAGTGGGAGATTGATTTTCACGGCGCCGCCTATGCCGACTGCCCGGCAGGCTAGGCCTGCTTACACCGAAGCTGAACCGGGTGTGTTAAAGGTAAAGCACCCCATGGCGCGTTAGACACGTTTACACCGAAGTTGAATCGGGCGTGTTAAAGGGAGAGCGTGCCAATGAGGTCGAATCGGGCGTGGTTTTCCCGCCCGACCGAGCGCCTCATGGTACGGTAAGCCCGCGATCACCGAACGTGCAACGAACAAATTAAAGGGAGAACATGGCAGCAATCGGTTCGCGTTTACACCGTCCCCTAGCCGGCCTTGGCTATGGGATGGTGCTTCCGGTCCAAAATCGGTTTCAAGAAGCGGGCGGTATAAGAGGCTTCGCAGGCTGCTACGGTCTCGGGCGTGCCGGACACCAGAATTTCCCCGCCGCCGTTGCCTCCTTCCGGGCCGAGGTCGACGATCCAATCGGCGGTTTTGATCACGTCCAGGTTATGCTCGATAACCACAATGGTATTGCCCTGATCCCGCAATTGATGCAGCACTTCAAGCAATTGTTGGATATCGGCGAAATGCAGCCCGGTGGTGGGTTCGTCCAGAATATACAGCGTCTGGCCGGTACCGCGTTTCGATAATTCCCGGGCAAGTTTTACCCGCTGTGCTTCCCCGCCCGATAGGGTAGTGGCGGATTGTCCCAGACGGATATAAGAGAGGCCCACGTCCATCAGGGTTTGCAGCTTGCGCGATAACGCCGGCACCGCATCGAAGAACTCGCGGGCATCTTCAATGGTCATATCCAGCACTTCATGGATGTTTTTGCCTTTGTATTTTACTTCCAGCGTCTCACGGTTGTAACGCTGGCCCTTGCATTGATCGCAGGGCACGTAAATGTCCGGCAGAAAATGCATCTCCACTTTCAATACCCCGTCCCCCTGACAGGCTTCGCAGCGTCCGCCGCGGACGTTGAAACTGAAGCGGCCCGGCGTGTAACCACGGGCGCGGGATTCCGGCACGCCGGCAAACAGTTCCCGCACCGGCGTAAAAACCCCGGTATAGGTGGCGGGATTGGAACGCGGCGTGCGGCCGATGGGACTCTGGTCTATATCTATGACCTTATCGAAGTACTCAAGCCCCTGAATATCGCGATAGGGCGCGACCTCCGTGGTGGTGGCGCCGTTAAGCTGACGCTGCGCCACCGGAAACAGCGTATCGTTGATGAGCGTGGACTTGCCGGAACCCGATACGCCGGTGATACAGGTAAACAAACCCACCGGCAGCGTCAGGGTGACATCTTTCAGATTATTGCCGCGGGCGCCGATGAGTTTCAGCACGCGAGTAGGATCGGCCGGAATTCGTCGTTCGGGAATGGCTATCTCCCGTTTGCCGTTCAAAAACTGCCCGGTAAGCGAAGCCGGATTGGCCATAATCTGTTCGGCGGTGCCCTCGGCGACCACTTCGCCGCCATGCACGCCGGCCCCCGGACCGATATCGATAATATGGTCCGCCGCGCGAATGGCGTCTTCGTCATGCTCCACCACAATCACCGTGTTGCCGAGATTGCGCAAATGGATCAGGGTTTCAAGCAATCGCTCGTTATCCCGCTGGTGCAAGCCGATGGAGGGTTCGTCCAGCACATACATCACCCCCACCAGACCGGCGCCGATTTGACTGGCCAAGCGGATACGCTGCGCCTCTCCACCCGACAATGTTTCCGCCGAACGGGATAAAGAGAGATAATTCAGACCGACATTCACCAGAAATTTAAGCCGATCGCGAATTTCCTTAAGAATTTTTTCAGCGATCTTCGCCCGCTGGCCGCTAAGCTTCATGTCGTCGAAAAAGCTCAAGGCATGGCCGATGCCCATATCGGATATGGTGGGCAACGTGGTGTTTTCCACAAACACGTGACGCGCCTCACGGCGCAGACGGGTGCCGCCGCAGCTGTTGCATGGCCGGTTGCTGATATATTTCGCCAGCTCCTCGCGCACCGCCGACGATTCGGTTTCTTTATAACGGCGCTCCATGTTCGGCAGCACGCCCTCGAAGGGGTGGCGTTTTACCGTGCTGTCGCCGCGATCGTTGATGTATTTGAATTCGATGCTTTCCCGGCCGGAACCGAACAGAATTTTTTGCTGGATGTCGCTACTTAGCTGATTGAACGGCGCTTCAACATCGAATTTATAGTGCGCCGCCAGTGAACGCAGCATTTGGAAATAATAAAAATTGCGCCGATCCCAGCCGCGTATGGCGCCCCCCGCCAAAGAAATTTCCTGGTTTTGCAATACCCTTTCCGGATCGAAATATTGCTGCACCCCTAACCCGTCGCAGGTAGGGCACGCTCCCGCCGGGTTATTAAACGAGAACAGGCGAGGCTCAAGCTCAGGCATGCTGTAACCACAGACCGGACAGGCGAAGTTGGCTGAAAAGAGCAGCTCTTCCGCCGCCGGATTGTCCATTTCCGCCACGATGGCGGTGCCGCCGGACAGCCCGAGGGCCGTTTCAAAGGACTCCGCCAGACGCTGGGCCAGATCCTCCCGCACTTTGAACCTGTCCACCACGATTTCGATGGTATGTTTCTTTTGCAGCTCGAGCTTGGGCGGATCGGACAGATCGCAGACCTCGCCATCGATCCGGGCGCGGATATATCCCTGCGTCGCCAGTCCTTCAAGGGTTTTGCTGTGTTCGCCTTTACGCTCTTTCACAATCGGCGCCAGCAGCATCAGACGTGTGCCTTCCGGCTGAGTTAATACATTATCCACCATCTGGCTGACGGTTTGCGCCGCCAGCGGCACGTCATGATCGGGACAGCGAGGCTCACCGACCCGCGCGAACAGAAGACGCAGGTAATCATGGATTTCAGTAATGGTCCCCACGGTGGAGCGTGGGTTGTGCGAGGTTGATTTTTGCTCTATGGAAATCGCGGGGGACAGGCCCTCGATATGGTCCACATCCGGTTTTTCCATCAGCGACAAAAATTGGCGGGCATACGCGGAAAGCGACTCGACGTAGCGGCGCTGGCCTTCGGCATAAAGCGTATCAAAGGCCAGCGAGGATTTTCCTGAGCCGGACAGTCCGGTAATAACGATTAACTTGTCGCGGGGAATAACCAGACTGATGTTTTTCAGGTTATGGGTTCGAGCACCACGAACTTCGATCTTATCCATTCAACTTGTTCCCGACACCGGATGAATAATGACTGGCGGTCGCGTTGTCGACGCGGCCGGCACGAAACGGACAATTATGACACAAAAAAAGCTGAACGAATATCCAGTATTGATTGCAACAGCAATATCTGTATCAACCGAAGCGGGATACTCGCCGCATTGATTTTCAGCCGTGTTCTTTACGCATTTGCATGGTAAACTTTAGCCATTACACTTAGTAAATCATCTTATCAGGAGAGTCGACATGGCCAGCAGAGGCGTAAACAAAGTGATTCTAGTCGGAAATCTGGGCCAGGATCCCGAAGTCCGCTATATGCCGAACGGCGGCGCGGTAGCCAACATGACTCTGGCCACGTCCGAAAGCTGGCGCGACAAGCAGACCGGCGAGACCAAGGAAAAGACTGAATGGCATCGGGTGGTCCTGTTCGGCAAGCTCGCGGAAGTGGCCGGGGAATACCTGAAAAAAGGCTCACAGGTCTATATTGAAGGAGCGCTGCAAACCCGCAAATGGACCGATCAGGGCGGACAGGAACGTTACACCACCGAAGTGGTGGTCAACGTGGGTGGCACCATGCAAATGCTGGGCGGCCGCCAGGGCGGCGGAGCGGGCGCTTCCGGCGCCAACGCCGGCGCTCAGCAGGGCGGATGGGGCCAGCCGCAGCAGCCGCAGGGCAATAATGCGCAGTTCAGCGGCAACCCATCGGCAGCTCCGACCGCGCGTCCCGCCGCACAGCAAAACAATGCGCCGGCCGCAGGTAACGAGCCGCCGATGGATTTTGACGACGATATTCCCTTTTGAGTCCACCACTTTTCTATGTAAATCAATTTGTTAAAAAATTGATCTAATCACGGGCTAGTGGTGCGCCTATTACTGGCCTGACTTATCCTTACCCGGTAATGGGTTTGAACCTCGAAAGAGGGAGGGCAGTGTAGCATGTTAGGAAAAGGCTGGTTGCGGAGAAACAACCTACTTTGCGCCAGCCATTGCAAGCTCCATGAGGCGAAGCACTGTTGGCCGAAAACCGCATGAGAAGAAACATTCCATAGGCATTTCGGCCGGTGGTAATAAATTGGCACAGGAAATGATGCCTGGAATATTTACTCTTCCGTAATCCGCCTGTCTCCGGTGTGGAGATAACCATATCAGAAACAAGCAATGAAATAATTTGATTAACCGACTCAGTCAAGATGCAAGAAGCTATTGTTTATTCATTAATCGTTATACGCCTTCGATAGACTATCCATTATCCAGCGGGTTGTTTCAAAAGATTTAACGTTATCAGGAAGATTACTAACATTTTCTTTTATTTTTAAGTTAGATTCGATTTGACAGTTCTCAATAATTCCTATTAACTCCTTAGGACGAGTTCTCTTATCTATCAGTAATTTCCTGGCGTCCCATTTGATCATTTTTTTTATCCCACTGTTCAGAATAACGACGGGCAGAGCAGCTGATTTTTGCCCAAGGGTCAATTATATAATCATTTGGATAACATTTATTCATGTTGTCTGGGTAAGCCTCTTTTTTATATGCTGCATCTCTAATTATTATTATAACATGTGAAAATGCTGTTGGATGTTTTTTATTTTTTAAAGAAACACAATCTATAAAAAATTCAATCGGCGTATGTATAAAGGTATAAGCTAATAAAAAATATGCAATTTGAGATTGACTGGCACAATTTACAATGGCAAGTTTACGATTCTCTATGAGTAATCGCCCGTAATGAAAAAGACTCTCAGGATTACCCGTATATTTGAAGGAATTGTTATAAGGCTCATCCTTTGATATAATAGCATTAACCTCCCATTGAAGTTCGCGGCGGTATTCTTTATTTTTTTGAGAATAAAATGGGAGTTTATTGGGGCTAATCACATCATCAATATTCCCATAATGCTTGTTATCTGCTTTATTTTTGAATTCATTTCGAATTGTCTGTATGACAAATGTTGATAAGTTATCCATATCAATTTTGTTATAATCATTGCCAACACCGTACGAATACAATTCAGCCTTTCCTGTTGTTTGCAATGAGGAAGCAAAATTGTCAGAAACATTACTAATATTGCTAACATTGGTTTTATTGACCGCATTGGAACTTGGGAATGTTCCTGTCCCTATCGGATGAGTCAATTCACCCTGGTTAGAGCGTTGAGTTTTGAAAACGGAAGCTAGCATAGATATCCCCTTAGTAAATATTTTTGTTAACTCTTGAACCTAATTTCAAGAGACTGATCACTTATGGTAACTATATTACCATCAAGATTTGGCCTGTCTGATTAAAATACCATGACAAAATAATAAGTGATTACAAAAAACGGTCATATCAGATGTTCAGCGTTCTTAAATGCTAGACAGTACCGATATGTAGGTATATCTGCCCAGCATCAACATTCCCAACGGGCGAGGAGTGGTCCTACCAGCGCTGACTTTTTCTCAAAAACGCTCCCAGGGCGGAACATCGCCAAAGTCAGTCACCAGGTAATCAATAAATTGGCGAATCCTTGAAGGCGTATAGCGCATCGCCGGGTAAACCGCCTGTACGGTCAAGTCTTTAGTTCGGTAGGCGGGCAGTAAATTTACCAACTCACCGCCAGCAAGATATTTACCGAATACAAAACTCGGGCCGTAGGCAATACCGATACCCGCCAGCGCGGCTTCAAGGAGCATTTGGACATTATTGGCCTGCATTCGGATCGGGCCTTCGATGATATAGGGATGCCGGTTTTCATCATAGAGCGTCCATGCTCCCGCCGATACCTCTTCGCTGAACGCCAAACGTGGAGAATGATATAAGTCCTCTGGCAATTGAGGCGTTCCCTCGCGTTCTACAAATGCCGGCGCAGCGCACAGCACCATGCGACAGGGGGCCAGGCGGCGGGCAATCAAAGCCGAGTCGGCCAACCGGCCGATACGAATCGCCACATCGATATTGTCGTCGTGCAAATCCAGGTAGCGATCGTCTAGCCGCATACTAACGTTGAGCCGCGGGTGATCCTGCAAAAACCGCCCGATGACGTTGCTCATATGCAGGGTGCCGAAAGTCACAGGCGCGGTAATGCGCAAGATGCCGTGCAGGCCTAGGCTGGCGTCACTGGCTTCGCGATTGGCGTCGTCGAATTCGTCGAGAATATGTTTGCAGCGGTCGTAATATCTTTTACCGGCATCGGTAAGACTCAGTCGCCTGGTGCTGCGCTTGATCAAACAGACATTCAGCTCCGTTTCGAGGCCGGTCAGGTATTTTCCCGCCATCGAGGCGGACAGGCCAAAGCGCCGGCCAGCGGCCACCAGGCTGCCTTCATCGACGGCGGCGATAAAAACCTCAATACTGGTCAGACGATCCATCATAGCCTCTATTCGATAGTTTAACGACAGACTGATGATAACAGAGGGGGGGGATTATCGATTAAGAGTATTTAATATACCCTTGCAGCCTGATATCACTGGTGGTGGGGTTGCGTTATGAAATATTCTTTGAATGGTTTGGAGCTGAATATACAAGAGAGGGGTAACGGCCTGCCGGCCATTATCTTTTTGCATTATTGGGGCGGATCGTCGCGGACGTGGGCGGATGTTATCGCCGCCCTGCCCGGAACCTACCGTACTATCGCCCCCGATTTGCGGGGGTGGGGTGAATCGTCCGCGACGGCTGATAACGGCTTTGCGTTGATTGATTTCGTTAACGATATCCTGGCCATGATCACGGCGCTGGATGTGAGGCATTATGTGCTGGTGGGGCATTCCATGGGGGGGGAGAATTGCACAATTGCTGGCGTCGCAGCATCCCCGCGGACTTGTTGGGCTGGTACTGATTGCGCCGGCGCCGCCGACACCGATGAAATTGGCTCCCGAAGCGCGTTTGCTTATGGAGAATGCCTATTCCTCTGAGGAGACGGTGAATATGGCAATAGACCATATGCTGAGCGCAAAACCATTATCTCCCGGCCATCGTCAGCAAATCATTGAAGACAGTTTGCGCGGCGCGCCGGGGGCGAAAATAGCCTGGCCGAAATATACCAGTCAGGAAGATATTTCCAGGGCCGTCGCCGGGATCGTATCCCCTGCGGTCATTATTGCCGGCGAACTTGACCGGGTTGAAACCGTTACGGTGTTGAAAACCGAATTGCTGCCGCTGATTCCCCATGCGCGACTGCATGTGTTGCCTGGAACAGGGCATCTTTCACCCCTTGAATCCCCAGCTGAGGTTGCCGGAATCATTCGTGAGTTTGTCGAATGCTTATAACGTTTGGAGAGATAGGGGTACATCGCATCTTTCATCTGATGCGCTGCTCATTAAAAGCCAGGCTTGCGCGATGGCATGTTACCTGCAGCACTGAGGGCGCGCCGCCACTCCAGGATCCGTCAATGGCAAAATTCAGCCAGCTTCAGGGGATTCGCCAATATGGCCGAATAACATTCAATGACCTGACGCTGTTTGGTTTCACGCAACTGCAGAGCAATGTTGATAATTTCCAACTGCCGGGCATTAGCGGCGAGGTCGGCGCTCAGTCTGCCTTTTTCATGCAGCCATTCGGCCACATCGGCCCAGCGCCATAATGGCGATATGCCTTTTAACCGTTGAACAGGGGAGGGAAAATCCGCCGGTCCACGGGTTCCGTCCTTCAGCATGGCGATGGCCTGGCGCGACATGTTGGAAAGCCCGGCGATGTCGCTTAAGCCGACGAGGTTGGCATCAACGGAGACGACGGTTGCGCCGGATCCGCCGGATTCGATATTGTTGATGGCGCTTAGCACCGCTTTGGCAAAATTTTCACTTTCACGATCGAATTCCACATACACCGATTTACCGTAAAAGCAGACCAGGCCGTCATCACAACCGCTGGCGAACAGGTTGTCTTCCAGATCCGGCGTCTCCGAGGTAACGCCAGCCAGCGTAAGGGAAAAATGGTAGAGTTGCATAAGTCGGCTCCTTTAAAGGCGGTTGTCCGCCTTGTTATCCATACCGTCAGGTTATAAAACAGCGATCCACCTGGCGACATATCTGTTTGGCATGATGCTCGGGATTTTTAGGGGTAGACCAGACACTCATTTGATGCTTGATGTGTTCTGGCTTACCGCAGCAAAGCCGACCGAATGCATGCCCTTGGCTGGCGCGAAATTTCCAACCTCTGGTTAAGGCATATTTGATAGCGGCATGGATATGCTTATTGGGATGTTCCTTCATCTCCCTCCTTAACAACGCAAGTTTATCTTAACGTTACCGTTGACGGTTGTCAACGCCATGAGACCGGTTTTGCCTATGAAGGGTGTAATCTATCGGAGAATATTGCCGTTAGGCGAAGGACAAACGACAGCTTAGGGATAGTGTTCGCAAACTTTAGGCATCGGGACGGCGCAACGCATCTACTATCAATGCCGCCAGCCAATCCATAAACACCCGAGCGCGTTGGGGTAAATAATGGCGATGGGCATACAATAGCGAGACTTCCATTGGCGGCGGCGGGTAATCCTCGAGAATGGCCACCAGTCGACCGGCGGCGACATGCTCGTTCATACCGATGGCCGGCGCCTGGATGATCCCCAGACCGCCTAAGCAGGCCGCGTCATAAGCATCCACATTATTTACCGTCAGCATGGCCGGCATTTCCAGGCTAACCGGCTTGCCTTGCCTGAGGTAACTGAATCCCTCGGCCCGGGTGCCTAATACCGATACGTAATGTACCAGGTAATGCCCGCCAAGCTCATCCGGCGTGCGGGGGATGCCGTAAGCGGACAAATAGGCCGGGCTGGCGCAATTCATCATCGGCAATTCACCTAAACGGCGCGCGACATAGGAAGCGTCGGTCAATTCACCGATACGCAGTACGCAATCAAACCCCTCACGCACGATATCCACCCTGCGGTCGGTGCAGCTGATTTCAATTTGTACCTGCGGATGCCGCTGCATGAATTCCCCCAGATGCGGCAGCACCAGAGCGCGGGCGAAACCGGCCGGCATATCGATACGCAGTCGTCCGGCCGGCACCTGTTCGTCCTGGCGAAACAATCCCTCCAGCTCATCCATGTTCGCCAGCATGTCCAGACTGCGCTCATACAGCACCAGACCGTCCTGCGTCGCTCTTACCCGGCGAGTGGTACGGTGCAGCAGGCGGGCTCCCACCAGAGCCTCCAATTGCTGGATATGTTCGGACACCGTGGACTTGGGCAGTCCGAGGCTTTCGCCGGCCTGGGTAAAACTCGACAATTCCGCTACCCGCACGAAGCTACGCAAAAGCTCCAGCTTGTTGACCATCGTGTTTTCTCGCTATTGTTCTGTAATGGCGAACAGTATTTCCGATTTTGGCGGATTTATCTATCGCAGTGCGATTAATACACTGATAACCGATCCAAATTGTTATCGTCACCCATGCACGGGAGAATCACTTTGAACAATAAAATCGCATTAATCACCGGCGCCAGCCGCGGACTGGGCAAGAGCATCGCACGGCATCTGGCCCGTCAAGGCGTCAATATCATCGGCACTTATCATAGCAAGGCCGACGAGGCGCAGGCGCTGGCCGCAGAGATCAAGCAGACCGGCGGCAACGCGGCCATGATACGACTGGATGTGGGTAACAGCGCCGGATTTGCGGATTTCGCCGCCAACGTGGCGCAGGTGTTGACCGCTGATTTTTCCCGGAATCAATTCGATTTTCTGGTCAACAATGCCGGCGTCGGTTTGCACACGGCTTTTGCTGAAACCACCGAAGAACAGTTTGAACTCATGTTCAATGTTCATCTTAAAGGTCCCTATTTCCTGACGCAGAAATTGCTGCCGCTGATTGCCGACGGCGGGCGAATCGTGAATATCTCCTCCGGTCTGGCCCGGTTTTCCTTCCCCGGCTCTTCCGCCTATGCCGCCATGAAGGGGGGGGCCTGGAAGTGCTGACCCGCTATCTGGCCAAGGAATTGGGGGATCGCGGCATCAGCGCCAATACCATCGCCCCCGGCGCCATCGAGACCGATTTCAGCGGCGGTATGGTACGGGATACGCCGGAAATCAACCGGCAAATTGCATCAGCCACCGCCCTGGGCCGGGTGGGACTGCCCGATGATATCGGCGCCGCCGTTGCGTCGTTGCTGGCAGAGGGCAATGGCTGGATCAACGGCCAGAGAATCGAGGTTTCAGGCGGCATCTTTTTGTAATAAAGCGACATTGACCGGCCAGTGCGCCCATTGGCCGGTTAACCATGGCGGACGGTTTTGAGCTGATTGACTCGCCGATTAACCATGGCGTATGGCTTTGAGCTGATTGACTCGCCGGTTAAAGTTGACGAGCGTCTTTAAGCTGTTTAGCTTCCACCAGCGGGCAGCCGGGGCAATATTCGAGACCGGAGAGCCTGTACCGCAGGCAGCACAGGCGACGAATGATTTTCGGCGGCCCCTCAGGCTGAGGTATTTCCCGCATCGGCTGATAGAGCCGGTTAGGCAGGCCGTTTGTCAGGATGCGCGTTGACAGCCAATCGGCGACCCGGGTAATATCCGCCCCGTGTTCTTTGGCCATATCAAAGCCATGCGCCAGGCGGATACCGGCATTATTCCAGAATAAGCCGGGCTTAATGCCGGCCAGTCGGCTTAAGGTGCGGCACACCGGCGTCAAATGCTCTTCGACCAGATCGTCGAATCTGGCCGGCCCTTGGCCCGGCGGCAGAGCGACGCCGTCATCCGCCAGAATGAATTTATCCGGCACCGCGTTTTCCGACTGAGTGAAATTAATATTGTGCGGCAGATACGGCAATTGCCAGTCATAGAGCATGTTAATGCGCGCCCAAGGCGCCAGCCAGAGAGCGAAGTACCATTGCGACCAGATGGAAATTACCGCCGCCCGGTCTTGGCCCCGGTACATTCTCAACAGCGGTTCCATGAGGGCCTGGGCGGTTTCCGGCGAACATAACGCCGATGCGCTGTAGACTTTTTCATCCTTGGGCGCCGTGAGCAGGAAACTTTCTGCTATTTCGGCGCCGCATGCCGGGCCAGGCCGCGCGTGATCAGGCATAGTTACGACAGGATTCATAAGCCTCCTTTGTGGATTTCACCAAGGGAAAGACGTTCTGGCAGGCGAGTCGCTTGCAGTCACCCTCCGAATGCGCATAATAGGCGATTAAAATCGTAATGATAACTATTTATATTTAAATTTTATGCAAACTCACGATGAGTATCGCCGGCGTCTGCTCAAGGGAATACTGTTTTTGCCCTGGTGCGTTGCCGCCGCCGTTGCAGCCGAGCCGATGCCCGATCCGCGGCGGATAATCGCCCTGGAATGGCGCCCCACGGAATTATTGCTCGCCCTCGGCGTGGTCCCGCAGGCAATCGCCGATGCGCCTAATTATCGCAATTGGGTAGTGGAACCTGCGCTTGCGCCGTCGGTAAAGGATGTGGGGCTGCGCACAGAGCCTAATATGGAAGCGCTGCAACGTCTGCATCCCTCGCTGATTTTGCTGACCAAGGGCTATGGACCCACTGCGGCAAGCCTCGCATCCATCGCACCGGTGATGCCGTTTCCCGTGCAAGACACGCCGGGATTGCCTTTAACCACCGCTCGGCGGGATGTGCGGGCGCTGGGAGAGCGTTTGGGACTTCCTGAACGGGCGCGACAACATTTGCAGGCATTGGACCAGCAACTCTCTCGAACACGCCGGCGTCTGAGCGGCGTCGTTACCCGTCCTTTATTGCTATTTACTTTCCTCGATAGCCAGCATGTCATGGTGCTCGGCAAAGGCAGCCTGTTTCAGGAGGTCATGGACCAGGTCGGTGTGACCAACGCCTGGCATGGAGAGGTGAACCCGTGGGGCAGCGCCACCATGGGTTTCGAACAGTTGGCCGAAATCAAGGGCGCGCGTGGATTGTGCTTTCGCCGCAGCAATGGCGACCCTGTGGACGACATGGTTAAGTCGCCGCTTTGGCAGGTGATCCCGTTTGTACGTGAACGGCAATGGCAGACGGTGCCGGCGGTGTGGTTTTTCGGCGCCACCCTCGCCGCCATGCGTTTTTGCCGTTTGCTGGAGCAATCTCTGGTGAACCCCACATGAGCTTCAGGATATCCTCCTATTCTCCGCTATGGGTTCTATCGCTGGCCATTGCCGGACTGGCGCTGACCGGCCTGAATCTGGCGCACCAACTGCCGGCGTCGCTGTGGCGGCAGGCGGTTTGGCAACCGCGTCTCGATAACATCGACGAAATGTTGTTTCACTACAGCTTGCTGCCGCGCACCGTACTGGCGTTGCTGGTGGGGGCCGGCCTCGGTCTGGCGGGGCTGTTGTTCCAGCAAATTTTGCGTAACCCGCTGGCGGAGCCCACGACCCTCGGCGTGTCCGCCGGCGCGCAATTGGGGTTGACCGTCGCCGTGCTCTGGGCTCTCCCCGGCGGAGAATCCACTCGACAACTGGCCACCATCGCCGGCGCGCTAACGGTGGGGGGGGTTGGTATTCGGCGTCTCATGGGGACGCCGGCTGTCGCCGGTTACCTTGATTCTGGCGGGGCTGGTTTTGGGGTTGTATTGCGGATCCGTCAGGAGCCTGTTGTCGCTGCTCGACTATGAGCGCTTGCAAAGCATATTCCTGTGGAGCAGCGGTATGCTCGACCAGCAAGACTGGAGCAAGGTGATTTTTTTTATGGCCGCGCCTGGCGGTTGGGCTGGCGTTGACGTTGCTGATGTTGCGGCCGTTAATGTTGTTGGGCCTGGACGACGGTATTGCTCGTAATCTGGGGCTGGGGCTTTTCGCCGCCCGCATCGGCGGCCTGGGCATCGCCATTGTGTTGAGCGCTTTTCTGGTTAACGCCGCCGGCAATATTGGTTTTATCGGCTTATTCGCGCCGCTGCTGGCGCGAATGCTGGGGGCGCGGCGCTTGTTTCATCGGCTCTGGTTATCCTGTCTGCTGGGGGCATTGCTTTTATTGCTCAGCGATCAACTCATGATCACGCTGGCGCGCCGGTGGCTTGATATCCCTACCGGCGCCGCCACCGCGCTGCTGGGGGCGCCGCTGTTGCTATGGCTGCTGCCCAGGCTGCGCAACGCCGTGACGCCTGCTGAGGAGGGCGCGCAACTGCCGGGCCGGGAACGGCATTTAACCTGGAGCGGCCTGCTCTGCGGCGCGACGATATTGGCGATGCTCGTCGGATTGGCGTTAACGGTGGGGCGGGCGGATCACGGTTGGTATGTGTCGTTGGCAGACATGTGGCGCTGGCGTTGGCCTCGGGTGTTGGCGGCCGGCGCGGCGGGGGCCATGTTGGCGGCGGCCGGGACGCTGATTCAGAAAATGACCGGTAACCCGATGGCCAGCCCGGAAGTGTTGGGTATCAGTTCCGGCGCGGCATTAGGTATCGTGCTTATGCTGTTGCTGGTGCCGGGGGATGCTTTTGTCTGGCTGTTGCCGGCGGGAAGCCTGGGCGCGGCGGTTACGCTTCTGCTGATTATGTTGCTGGCGCAGCGCGGCGGATTTTCCGGCAGCCGCTTACTGCTGGTGGGCATCGCGCTGAGTACGCTCTTTTCCACCCTGTTGACGCTGATGCTCATCAGCGGCGACCCGCGCATGGCGACGGTGCTTACCTGGCTCTCCGGGTCCACCTATAAAGTCAGCGGCTTGCAGGCTTTATGGACCGCCCTGCTGGCGGTCGTCTTGCTGGCAATGGCCCCGTTGCTGCGCCGCTGGTTGGCGTTGCTGCCGCTGGGGGCGCCGCCGCCCGATCCGCCGGCGTGGCGTTGAAACCGGCACGGGCGGCCATATTGCTGTTGGCCGCCGCCTTGATAGCCGCCGCCACCCTTAACGTCGGCCCCCTGAGTTTTGTTGGGCTCATGGCGCCGCATATGGCGCGTTTGCTGGGCTTCCGCCGGCCGTTGCCGCAAATGATCGTCGCCAGTTCGCTAGGGGCGTTGCTGATGATCGCCGCGGATTGGTGCGGTCGAATTATCATGTTTCCTTATCAAATTCCGGCCGGTTTGCTGGCGACGTTTTTTGGCGCGCCGTACTTTATTTATCTTTTACGCCGACCGGCGGGGTAGGACGGGTACGCAATTGTCGTTAAAAGCACGAGGCGGGATTTGTCCAGCGCGCTAAAAGTTAACCTGAAACAATAATCTCATAAGTAGTGTAAATAATTGCTTGCAAAAAAAATGCTGGTACGCATAATCATGAACTCTTATAAGAATCATTCTCATTATTATTTGTTAAAGGTTTGCACATGCGTACTGCCGTTCTTTCAACGCCCGGACATTCGGGGGCCTTGCCGCGCTTGCTGGCAGTGATTATCGGTGCCGCTTGCGGGGCAACGGCATTGCCGGTTCTTGCCGCCGCTGACAGCGCCACCGTGGCGACATCTTCCGCCTCCGGCGCCACCGCGTCTTCCGCTACCTCGTCATCCACCTCCGCGTCAACCGCCTCGAAGGGCGACACCATGACCGTGGTGGCATCGCCCAACAATGAGTTCAAAGCGGGGGGGGACCAACTGGTGCCGGCCTTTCTGGACGGCCCTATCGCCAACGGCGGCCGTTTGGGCGTGTTGGGGGAGCAGGATGCGAATAATGTCCCCTTCAGCGTGGTGAGCTACACCTCGAAGCTGATGCAGGATCAACAAACCCGCTCCGTTAGCGACGTAGTGCGCAACGACGCTTCGGTGCAGACCGCCTACGGCTACGGCAGTACCCAAGAGATCTTCAACATCCGCGGCTTTGATCTCACCAGCGAAGATATCTCCTTTGGCGGCCTTTATGGCGTGCTGCCCCGTCAGTTTATCCCCACTGAACTGGCGGAACGCGTAGAAGTGCTTAAGGGTTCCAGCGCGTTCCTTAACGGCGTGCCGCCGGGGGCACCGGGGTTGGCGGCACCATCAATGTCGAGCCGAAACGGGCCGGCGACGAACCGCTTAACCGTGTTTCACTGGACTATAGCTCCAAATCCCAGGTTGGCGGCTCCTTTGACGTGGCGCGTCGCTTCGGCGACAACAATCAATGGGGCGTGCGGGTCGGCGGCGTGCATCGCGAGGGCGATACCGCTATCGACGATGAGAGCCGCCGCCTGACGCTGGGTACCCTCGGTCTGGACTATCACGGCGACCGCTTCCGCGCCTCGCTGGATTTGGGGGCGGAAAAACAGACGGTGCACGGCGCTCGTTCGGTGGTGTACACCACCGGCTTGGACGAAATTCTCAAGCCGCCTTCCGCCACCACCAATTACGGCCAGAAGTGGGCCTACACCGATACCGAGAGTCAGTTCGGCGCCCTGCGCGGCGAATATGATTTGAATAACGATTGGACGGTTTACGGCGCGGTGGGCGGCAATCATACTCATGAACAAGGCTCTTATGCCTCCCCCACGCCTTATAATGACAACGGCGACGCCACCATCAGCGATTTGCGCGTGCCCTATTTTTCCGACAGCTTCTCCAGCCAGGCGGGCATTCGCGGCAAATTCGATACCGGATTTATTACCCACCACGTCAATCTGGGTTATTCAAGCATCTATAACCGGATACGGACGGCTTATCAAATGTCGTCGGAAAGCATAGCCACCAATATCTACGATCCCAGCTATGTGTCCGAGCCCACCGACTCCACTTATGCGGGCGGCAGCATGGGTAATCCCGGCGTCACCAGCCGCACCTTCAATAGCGGCGTATCGCTGTCGGATTCTCTTTCCATGCTCAACGATCGCCTGCAACTGATCGGCGGCCTGCGGCGCCAAAGCGTCAACGTCAGCAACTATGATTATACCGGCGTCGAGTCGAGCCAGTTTAATCAAACCAAGGTGACGCCGGCCTTCGGTCTGGTGGTGAAACCTTGGGAGCATTTTTCACTTTACGCCAACCATATTGAAGCGCTGCAGTCCGGCGAAACCGCCGGCACCACCTACGGTAGCGGCACGGTCGTCAACGGCGGTCAGGTGACCGGCATTGAAACCTCAAAGCAGAACGAAGTGGGCGTGAAGGCGGATTACGGTCGCATCGCCGGTTCACTGGCGGCATTCGAGATTACAAAACCGGTGGCCTCGTACAATTATCTGGGCAACAACCAGTATGAATACGGCAACTATGGCGAGGAGCGCAATCGCGGCCTGGAACTGAACCTGTTTGGCGAGCCGTTGTTGGGCGTGCGTTTGAACGGCAGCGCCACCTGGATGGATCCCGAACTGGTCAAAACCCAGGACGGCGCCTATGACGGCAACGATGCCATCGGCGTACCGCGCTATCAGCTGGTGCTGGGCGGCGAATGGGATCTGCCGGGACTTAGCGGCGTGGCCGCCACCGGGCGCGTCATTCGTTCCGGCTCTCAGTATGCCGACCAGGCCAATGACCTGAAAGTCAAGGGGTGGACCCGGCTGGATCTGGGGTTGCGTTACGATATGCAACTGCCGAAGAACAATATCGTCTGGCGCGCCAACGTGGAAAACGTGACCAACGAAAATTACTGGGCATCCGCCAGCGACGGCTATTTGACCCAAGGGGATCCCCGCTCTTTGAAACTCTCGATGACGGTTGATTTCTAATCGCCGACGCCATCGCAACGCGCTCCGGCCTTGGCCGGGGCGCGGACGGTTTACTCTTCTGGCAGCCTACCCCGCCTTATCGACAACGAGTATGTTTGTCAGATTGCTGACAAACGCGTCCGGCGTCAAAAAGCCGGGGCGTTAATCTTCCGGGCAATTTCACCACCTTGGTGTACAGTATTAGCAGGACAAGCACCGATGGAAGCGCCCTATGATCACCGTTCATCATCTGAACCAGTCACGTTCCCACCGCATTCTTTGGCTGTTGGAAGAGCTATCGCTGCCTTATGAGGTGATATATTACCGGCGGGAAAAATCCATGCTGGCGCCGCCTTCCCTAAAACGCGTCCACCCGCTGGGCAAATCGCCCATTGTCACCGATGAGGGCCTGACATTGGCGGAATCGGGCGCCATCATCGATTACCTGGAAACGCGTTATGACGGCGGGCATCTGTTCAGCCCGGCGGACAGCTTAGGCGACAGCGGCCTGCGGTATCGTTATTGGCTGCATTATGCCGAAGGTTCGTTAATGCCGTTATTGGTGATGAAACTGATTTTCAGCATGTTGGGCAAACCGCCGGTACCTTTGTTGGCCCGTCCATTGGGAGCGGCCGTAGGCAAGGGCGTTCAACGGCAATATCTGGACCCGCAATTGGCGGTGCATCGCCAATACGTGGAGGATCACCTCAAAACCTATCCTTGGTTCGCCGGCGACCAGTTCAGCGCGGCGGATATTCAAATGAGTTTCCCTCTGGAGGGGCTTATCTCTCGCTTCGGCGCGGCGGATTTTCCCCACATACGGGCTTTTGTGGCTAACATACAATCCCGTCCCGCCTATTTGCGCGCTCAGGCTCGCGAGGCCAATAAGTAGCCGTTTTGCCACCGTTTTCCGCTTTCGCGTCAAGGTATCCGTCGTTAACGCAATTTTGAGTTGAATTCCCTGCCGCGAGGGCAGGATAATTCCAGCCCTTGCGACGTCCTGCTGGTGTCAATTCCGTTGCTCGGTTCCCACCGACTTCAACGTAGACGCTAGAGATTCACAAAGCAGGCGTATCAGCGCTTTCACCACGGCCCGTCAGCCGTGCGCCGTCATCAGCACACCGGTATTTTAGGGGATTCTTCATGTCCAGTTACACTCAGCCGACCGACTCGCAGGCCAGGCCGCTGTCATTACTTGATAAATGGTTCAAAATTTCCGCTCGGGGCAGCACTCTGCGCCAGGAAGTCATCGCCGGACTCACCACCTTTCTGGCCATGGTCTATTCGGTCATCGTTGTGCCCGGCATGCTGGGCAAGGCCGGCTTTCCGCCGGCTGCGGTCTTTGTCGCCACCTGCCTGGTGGCGGCATTCGGATCGTTGCTAATGGGTCTGTGGGCGAATTTGCCGATGGCCATCGGTTGCGCTATCTCCCTTACCGCCTTTACCGCCTTCAGCTTGGTATTGGGGCAGCATATCAGCGTGCCGGTGGCGTTGGGGGCCATTTTCCTGATGGGGATGCTGTTTACGCTGATCTCCGCTACCGGCATACGTGCGTGGATACTGCACAATCTGCCGATGGGGATAGCCCACGGCACCGGGATAGGCATTGGTCTGTTTTTGCTTATTATCGCCGCCAACGGCGTCGGGTTGGTGGTGAAAAATCCCATCGACGGACTGCCGGTTGCTTTAGGCCGTTTCGCTTCATTTCCGGTGATGATGTCCCTACTGGGGCTGGCGGCGATTTTCGGTTTGGAAAAATTGCGGGTGCCGGGCGGGATATTGCTGGTGATTATCGCTATCTCGCTGGTGGGGCTGGCGTTTGATCCCAATGTCACCTACCGCGGATTGTTCGCCCTGCCGACCCTGTCCGATGCCGGGGGACATTCGCTGATCCTCAATCTGGACATTAAAGGCGCCTTGCAGCCGGCGGTACTGCCCAGCGTGCTGGCGCTGGTGATGACGGCGGTGTTTGACGCCACCGGCACTATCCGCGCGGTGGCCGGACAGGCCGATTTGCTGGATAAGGAAGGGCAGATTCTTAATGGCGGCAAAGCGCTGACGGCGGATTCCCTCAGCAGTATATTTTCGTCGCTGGTGGGAGCATCCCCCGCCGCGGTCTATATCGAATCCGCCGCCGGAACCGCCGCCGGCGGGAAAACCGGGTTAACTGCAACCCTGGTGGGCGTGCTGTTTTTGGTTATCCTGTTTCTTTCGCCACTGTCCTACCTGGTGCCGGGCTATGCCACCGCCCCGGCTTTGATGTATGTCGGGCTGCTGATGCTGAGCAACGTGGCCAAACTGGACTTCAATGATTTCGTCGATGCCATGTCCGGCCTGCTGTGCGCCACCTTTATCGTTCTGACCTGTAATATCGTCACCGGTATCATGCTGGGCTTCGGCTCGCTGGTTATCGGCCGTATTTTCGCCGGCGAGTGGCGCAAGCTCAATGTCGGTACGGTCATCATCGCCATCGCGCTGGTGACGTTTTATGCCGGCGGCTGGGCGATTTAAGTTTGTAAATAACGATCACAGATTTTTAACTTATGGCAAAATGATTTACCCTGGCAGCTCTGGCTTAGCCCGGAATTTATTCCGGGCGCACTGTGAAAACGTCGTCGGACCGGCAAAGTAAGGAAAGCATGGAAATCTTTTTCACCATTCTGCTTCTCACCTTGATGGTTTCTTTGTCGGGGGTCGTCACCCGCATCCTTCCTTTTCAAATTCCCCTGCCGCTCATGCAGATTGTGCTGGGGGCGCTGATGGCCTGGCCGCAGTTCGGCCTGCATGTGGACTTCAACCCCGAGCTGTTCCTGGTGCTGTTTATCCCGCCGCTGCTCTTTGCCGATGGCTGGAAAACGCCGGCGCGGGAATTTTTGCGTCATGGCGGCGAAATCGTGGCGCTGGCATTGGTCCTGGTGCTGATAACCGTGGCGGGCGTCGGTTACCTTATTTACTGGATGGTGCCGGGCATTCCCCTGGTGGCGGCGCTGGCGCTAGCGGCGGTGCTGTCCCCCACCGATGCCGTGGCGCTGTCCGGCATCGTGGGGGAGGGACGCATCCCCAAGAAACTGATGGATATATTGCAGGGCGAGGCGCTGATGAACGACGCGTCCGGACTGGTATCGCTGAAGTTCGCCATCGCGGTGGCCATGGGCACCATGGTATTCACCGTCGGCGGAGCGTCGCTGGAATTCGTCAAGGTCGCGGCGGGCGGTTTGCTGGCCGGCGTGGCGGTGACCTGGGGATACAGCAAATCTTTGCGCTGGATTACCCGCTGGAGCGGCGACGATCCCGCCACCCAAACCGTATTGCTGTTGCTGCTGCCCTTCGCTTCCTATCTGATTGCGGAACATCTGGGCGTCTCCGGCATTTTGGCGTCGGTGGCGTCGGGAATGACTATCGGCCAGTCCGGCATTATCCGCAATGCGCCGCTGGCCATGCGATTGCGGGCCAACAGCGTTTGGGCGATGCTGGAATTTGTTTTTAACGGCATGGTCTTTATCATGCTGGGTCTGCAACTGCCGGAGATTCTGGAAACTTCCATCAGCCAGGCCATCTTGGATCCCACCATCGAAACCTGGATGCTGTTCAGCGATATCGTGGCGATTTACGCCGCTTTGATTATCCTGCGCTTCGGCTGGCTGTGGCTGATGAAAAAATTCAGCCAGCGTTTTTTGAAAAAGCGACCAATGGTCTTCGGCGACTACAGTACCCGGGAAATTTTGATTGCCTCCTTTGCCGGCGTGCGCGGGGCGATTACCCTGGCCGGCGTGTTGTCCATACCGTTACTGCTCAGCGACGGCTCCGTCTTTCCTTCCCGCTATCAACTGGTGTTTATCGCCGCCGGCGTTATTGTCTTTTCACTGCTGTGCGGCGTGATAGCCTTGCCTTTGCTGCTCCGGGGAATGGTGGTGTCGGATAAGTCGCTGCACCGCAAAGAGGAACGAATGGCGCGCGCCGTCGCCGCTGAGGTGGCTATCGAAAGCTTGCGAAAGATGCAGGAGCGGCTGGAAGGCGATCCAGAGGAAAATATCGACAATCAACTGCTTACCGAGGTCAGCGCACGGGTGGTGGGCAATCTTCGCCGACGAATCGACGGCAATAATGAATTGGGTAATGCCCTGTTGATTGAGAATCTCGAGCGCCGTATGCGTTTGAATGCCCTGCGCGCCGAGCGCGGGGAATATTATCATCTGCGGGCGCAGCAAAAGATCAGCAACGAGACGCTGCTAAAGCTGTTGCGGGATCTGGATTTGCTGGAAGCGCTGCTGATTGAAAGCGAGTAACCCTGGACTCGCCGTTCCTTCTTCTGGGTGCCAGTGTCGGCATCATTCCGCTCGGGGCCAATGCCGGTGACAAACTTTTATACTCCTTCCTCGGCCAGTGCCGACGACAGGCTTTTATACTTCTTCTTGGGGCCAGTGCCGACGACAAACTTTTATACTCTTTCCTGGGGCCAGTGCCGACGACAGGCTTCTATCCACGCCTGGGCGCTGTGGGGCAAATAGATTCCCTGCCGCCAAATCAAGCCCAGTTGCCACAACATACGCGGCGCCAGCGGCAAACATAACAGGCGGGATGTATCCAATCGCCGGCAGATAGGTTCGGGCAAAATGGCGATACCGATGCCTGCTTCCACCATGGCCGCCAGAAAATCCCATTGCCCGCTGCGCACGGCGATTTGCGGCGTAATGCCTTCAGCTTGAAAAGCGCCCATCAAATGGCGGTGCAGGGCGAAATCCTCGTTATAGATCAGGACCGGCCAATCGCCGAGCTCCGCCAGCGCTATGCCGGAGCGGTCCAGCCAGGGCGCGGCGCGCGGCACCACGGCGCATAACGGGTGACTGAACAATGGCAAAACGCTCAGGGCGGTTTCCGTTTCGGGGGTAAGCGCGGTGAGGGCTACGTCCAGCTCGCCGGACAAGACCGCCTGTTGCACCGTCAGGCCGCCGAATTCGGCAATCAGCAGCTCAATGCCGGGATAGCTGCGGCGAAATGCGCTGATCAAATCCGCCATTTGGGTGCCTACCATCGGCGGTATACCCAACCTTAGGCGGCCTTTTTCAATGAGCCGATATCCTCCAGCTCCGCTTCCAATTGCCGAAATTCATCCAGGATGGCCAACCCGCGGCGATACACCGCCTGGCCGCTGTCGGTGAGCAGCAGTTTGCGTCCCTCTCGCATCAGCAGCGGTCGGTCCAACTCGTCCTCCAATTGTTTAAGCATTTTGCTGATGGTCGGTTGGGTGACGAACAACGCTTCCGCCGCGCGGGTAAAGCTTTGTTGTTTAATCACCTCCACAAAGTAACGAAGCGTACGGATATCCATTACTATTCCTTTTGGTAATGTTTAACATAATTTTAATTCATTTTATGCACCTTTGTCCCTCCGCCTATAATGCATTCACATTTTTTAATGTAGGAACATAACGTGTTGTACTCTGCGCGCATGGCGGTACCGTTACGCTGGGTCAATTTTCCACTGTTGATTCAATTGGCATTGTATGTCGGCTTATTTCTGGTTGCTCAGACTGCGGTGAACCGTTATCACTTGCCGTTGCCCGCCAATGTCGTCGGTATGTTTATGATGCTGGCGCTGATCATCACCGGCATACTGCCGGTACGGTGGGTACGGGAGGGCGCCCGCTGGCTGCTGGCGGAGATGCTGCTGTTTTTTGTTCCGGCGGTGGTGGCGGTTGTCAATTATACCCAATTGCTAATGGTGGATGGCTGGCGAATTTGCGTAGTGATCGCAGTCAGTACTTTGCTGGTGATGGGGACGACCGCGGTAGTAGTGGACCGTGTTTATCGTTTTGAATTGCAAATGGCGCGTAAAAAATTCCATCATGGTTAATTTTATTCTGAGCTGCTTATGTTTATTTGTGACGCTGCTCCTATATTTCGCCAATAAATACCTTTATCGCCGCTACCATTACCTGATGCTGATGCCGCTGATCTTAACCCCGGTGGTGTTGATAGCGTTGCTGGCGACGACCCATGTGACCTATCAGCGATATATGGTGGAAAACCAATGGCTGTTGTGGCTGCTAGGTCCGGCCACCATCGCTTTTGCCGTGCCGGTTTACGAGAACTTGTCGCTTATACGTCAGCATTGGATGTCGTTGACCGCCGGCGTGCTGGCCGCCACGCTGATGGCAGTGCTGAGTTCGGTTTGGCTGGCGCGTTTGCTGGCGCTGCCCGAGGTCATTCAGCGCAGCATGGCGGTGCGTTCCATCACCACGCCTTTCGCCCTGGCTGCGGCGCGGCAGGGTAGGGGGACAGCCGGACCTGGTGGCGCTGTTTACGGTAATAACCGGCGTGTTCGGCATGGCGGTGGGGGATATTGTGTTTTTGCGTCTGTCGGTGCGGGCCAAGCTGGCCAAGGGCGCCGGACTGGGGGCGTCGTCCCATGGCGCGGGTACGGCGCGTGCCTATGAGATGGGTCGCAAGGAAGGGGTGGTTTCCAGCCTGGTGATGATGCTGGCGGGCGTACTGACGGTACTGCTTGCCCCAATGATTAGCCGGTTGATGTGGTAATGAGGATATTGCTTTTATAAATCGCACAACATTTCGCATAATGTCAAATCACTGTTATTTGACAGGGTAAAAAAGTGTCGCGTGTCAATGTCCATCAATGGGATGAGTTCGCCATCCCTCTACAGAATAGAAACGAGACTTTACGTTGAATCATAATTTTGAGTTAGTTGGATGTACAGTTTTGCCTTAGCCATTGGGGTCTAATTTCAAGATTTGATATTTAGGGAATAGTTGCAACCATATCCAGTGATATCTTTGCTGTTTAGGAGTAGGATGAAATATCTGTTTTTCTAAAATTATATACCATAATAATAGTTGTATTTTTTCTTGCTAAAAAAATTCCATTTAATTCCTGACTGTATTAGTATATGAAAATTAGGCCAACTATTGTTTTTATGGAGTATTTTAATGGACATGGCATCGGTTCCAACGTCACAGTTAAACAATACAGAAACGCCAAATACCTTACCAAAGAATAACCCCTCAACACGATTTTCCAGCGCGCTCAATTGCGCTAGAAATAGCGTGGTGAAATATATTATTCCTACGATCCTTTATCCCGCCGCTGTTCTGGCTGCCGGTTCGATCACTTATTGGGTCGCTGCTTCTTCGGCTGATCGTTTTGCCTCGCCGGATGCACGCGTGGCTTCGCTCATGCTTTGTAGCACCATAGGGGCAGCCACCGGCGCTGTAACAGGGTGTGTAACCGGTTTTTGTATTCGGGGTCATTTTGACTCAAGGGATGGAGATTCAACCGGGGCGATTGAGCCGGCAATAGCTGGAGCGTTCGCTGGCATAGCGACGGGGCTGGTGGGTGGAGCGGTTATGGGCGCGGTAGTTTCCCGGGTTTGGATTTAAAACAAATAAAATTATTTTATTGACATAGGCTCAATTTATTAGCAGTTGTTTTTTTTCAGCATGATTTGTCACAAATCTATATTTGACGTTGGAGAGCGCGAGGCACTTATCGGCTGTGATTATGGACCATGGTAAATCGCATCCGGCCGTGAGTGTTATTCGGAGGAATGGTTGACTCTAATATCAAGTCTGTTGTTTAGCAATATTGTTCTGAATAGTAAACAAGCCGAAGTCAAATGAGCACCAAATTATATATCTTATATTATATAATTTGCAAAAAAGCTAGCGCACTTGCAACTCGCTATGTTAAGAATACGGAAACGCAAACCTTACGCGCCAAGGATCATAATACCACCGGGCATATGCCCGTTAAGCGTCAGCTAATAGGGGTGATAGCCGTAATCGCTTGAATCGAAGCTAGCGGGCAACCTCTTCGAGGTGTGCGAGGAGTCGTACCCATGCTCCGGGCAGGCACGTTACCCGCCCGGAGTGTAATAGCGCTTTCTAGCCCGCTATAGGCCGCTTTCCCGTTGCGATAGTATCGGCGGGGGAGGGGAAGGTTCCTGCGTTTCCCTGATACCGGTTTGGGAGCGGATAAACTGGGCGTAAAAGAGTCCCCGCTCACGTGCCGCTTGTGTCGAAGTATCGGTGACGGAAAAAAGCCAGATGCCGATAAATGCCGCCAGCATGGAGAACAGCGCCGGATATTCGTAGGGGTAGATGGGTTTGGCGTGGCCCAAAACCTGAACCCAAACGGTCGGCCCCAGAATCATTAGCGTCACCGCGGTGATAAGCCCAAGCCAGCCGCCTATCATGGCGCCGCGGGTGGTGAGTTTCGACCAGTACATCGACAGCAGGATAATGGGAAAATTGCAGCTGGCGGCAATGGAAAAAGCCAACCCCACCATAAAGGCGATATTCTGTTTTTCAAACAAAACCCCCAAGCCGATGGCCACCAGTCCCAGCACCAAAACGGTGACTTTGGAAACCTTCAGCTCGTCGCGCTCGGTGGCTTTGCCTTTCTTGATAACGCTGGCATAGATATCATGGGACACCGCCGAGGCGCCGGCCAACGTCAATCCGGCCACCACCGCCAGGATGGTGGCGAAGGCCACCGCCGAAATGAATCCCAGGAAGAAATTGCCCCCCACCGCGTCAGCCAGATGAACGGCCGCCATATTGGCCCCTCCCAGCAATGCGCCGGTGCTGTCTTTGAATGCCGGGTTGGCTCCCACCAGCAAAATGGCGCCGAAGCCGATGATAAATGTCAGAAAGTAGAAGTAACCCATAAAGCCGGTGGCGTATAGCACGCTTTTACGTGCTTCCTTGGCATCCTGGACGGTGAAGAACCGCATGAGAATATGCGGCAGCCCGGCGGTGCCGAACATCAGGGCCAACCCCAGGGACAGGGCGGATATGGGGTCGGAAACCAAGCCGCCGGGGCGCATGATGGAGGCGCCTTTGCTATGCACTTTCATGGCGTCGGAAAACAGGGTGTCGAAACTGAAATGCACGGTTTTCAATACCATCAGCGCCATAAAACTGGCGCCGGCCAACAGTAGCACCGCTTTGATTATCTGCACCCAGGTGGTGGCCAACATGCCGCCGAACAGGACATACAACACCATCAGGATGCCCACCAGCACCACGGCGACATGATAATTCAGGCCGAACAGCAATTGAATAAGCTTCCCAGCCCCCACCATCTGGGCTATGAGATAGAGAGCCACCACTACCAGCGAGCCGCAGGCGGACAACAGACGGATAGGTTTTTGCCGCAGTCGGTACGAGGCGACATCGGCAAAAGTATAGCGTCCGAGGTTACGCAGCCGCTCGGCGATCAGAAACAGAATAATCGGCCAGCCCACCAGAAAACCCAGGGAATAGATAAGCCCATCAAACCCCGAGGTGTAGACCAGCGCGGAAATACCGAGAAAAGAGGCCGCCGACATAAAATCCCCGGAGATCGCCAGCCCGTTCTGCAGGCCGGTGATCTGACCGCCGGCGGTATAGTAATCTTTGCGTGAGCGGGTACGTTTCGCCGCCCAATAGGTGATATAGAGGGTGAGGACGACAAACAGCACAAACAGGATAATCGCCTGGACGTTCAGCGGCCGGCTGTCGCCGGGCGCCGCTTGTGCCAGTAACGGCAGCAACCCTAACGCGCCAAACGCCATTTTGCCGAATTTAGCCATTATAACGCACCTCGCGCAGCAACTGCCGGGTCAGACGGTCAAACTCGCCATTGGCGCGAACCACATAAATGGCGGTGAGAATAAAAGACATAACGATAAGGCCAATTCCAAGAGGAATGCCGCGGGTGACGCTGGTCCCTTGATAAATAGGCGTTCCCAACCAGCCGGGGGCAAAAGCGATGAGCAGAATAAAACCGTAATACAGCACCAGCATAATCAGCGTGAGCAGCATGGCGAAATGCTGGCGTTTATCCACCAGTTCTTTAAAGTGCGGATTTTTTTTCAATCCGTTGATAAATGATGTCATTCATCAGGGATTCTCCAGTAGGGTCGAGGTAGCCATTGTATAAAACCGCCCGAAGGCGGCGGAGTGATTAAGAAGGCACGTTCATGGATTGTTTTTCTTCTAGCAGTTTCTCCACTACGCCAGGATCCGCCAGGGTGGAGGTATCTCCCAGGTTACCGGTGTCCCCGGCGGCGATTTTGCGCAGAATACGCCGCATGATTTTTCCGGAACGGGTTTTCGGCAATGAGTCGGTCCAATGCAGGATATCCGGGGTGGCGATAGAACCGATTTCCTTGCGCACCCAGCTGCGCACCTCGTTATACAGTTCCGGGGTCGGCAATTCTCCATGGTTAAGGGTGATATAAGCGTAAATCGCCTGGCCTTTGATATTGTGCGGAATGCCCACCACCGCCGCTTCGGCGATTTTCGGATGGGATACCAGGGCCGATTCGATTTCAGCGGTGCCGAGGCGGTGACCGGAGACATTCAGCACGTCATCCACCCGGCCGGTTATCCAGTAATATCCGTCTTCGTCCCGCCGGGCGCCGTCGCCGCTGAAATACATACCCTTGAAAGTGGAGAAGTAAGTTTGCTCAAACCGCTCATGATCGCCGTACAGCGTACGCGCTTGGCCCGGCCAGGAGTCGATGATCACCAGATTCCCTTCGGCGGCGCCCGCTTGCGGCTCGCCGCCGTTATCCACCAGCGCCGGCTGGATGCCGAAGAAAGGCAGCGAGGCTGAACCCGCCTTCAACGGCGTGGCGCCCGGCAGCGGCGTAATCATGAAACCGCCGGTTTCGGTTTGCCACCAGGTATCCATAATCGGACATTGGCCATTGCCGATTTTATGATAATACCATTCCCAGGCTTCCGGGTTGATGGGTTCCCCCACTGAACCCATGATGCGCAACGAATCACGGCGGGTGCCTTCAATGGCTTTATCTCCTTCCGCCATGAGGGCGCGGATGGCCGTCGGCGCGGTATAAAGAATATTGACCCGGTGCTTGTCCACCACCTGCGCCATCCGCCTGGCGTCCGGCCAGTTGGGTACGCCTTCGAACATCAGGGTGATGGCGCCGCAGGCCAGGGGGGCCGTACAGCAGGTAGCTGTGGCCGGTCACCCAGCCGACATCGGCGGTGCACCAATAGATGTCCCCCGGATGGTAATCGAAGACATACTTGAAGGTCATGGCGGCATAGACCAGATAACCGCCGCTGGTATGCAATACCCCTTTGGGTTTGCCGGTGGAACCGGAGGTGTAAAGAATAAACAGCGGGTCTTCGGCGTTCACCTCGGTGGCGGGACATTCGTCCGACGCGTCGGCCATGGCATCATGCCACCAGATATCCCGATCCCCGCGCCAACTGATATCTTTACCGGTGCGTTTCAAGACAATCACCTTTTCCAGGCTTTTAACGGCGGGGTTGCTGAGGGCGTCGTCGATATTTTTTTTCAATGGAATCTTTCTACCCGCGCGAATACCTTCATCGGCGGTGATCATCAGCCTGGCGTTGGAATCCACAATCCGTCCGGCTATCGCCTCTGGAGAGAAACCGCCGAATATCACCGAATGAATGGCGCCGATGCGCGCGCAGGCCAGCATGGCGACGGCGGCTTCGGGGACCATCGGCATATACAATGCCACCACATCGCCTTTCACGACTCCCTGGGCCTTGAGCACATTGGCGAACCGGCACACGTCGCGATGCAACTGGCGATAGGTAATGATTTTACTTTCGGCGGCATCGTCCCCCTCCCATATGATCGCCGTCTGATCGCCTCGCTCCTCCAGGTGCCGGTCCAGGCAGTTGGCGGCGACGTTGAGCGTTCCGTCCTCAAACCAACGGATACGGATATGACCGGGATCGAACGATGTGTTTTTGACGTGGGTATAAGGCGTAATCCAATCGATGATTTTGCCTTGCTCGCGCCAAAATGCGGCCGGATCGTTTACGGACTGCCGATATAACTGCCGATATTGTTCTTCTGAAATGAGTGCCCGCTGCGCAATGTCATCGGGAATCGGATAGGTATGCGGTTGGGTCATGGTTTCCTCCTTAAAATGTTAATGTTATGTCAAACTTAAGTTAATTAAACCTGCCTACTCGCGTTTGTTTTCTTTTTGCGCAGTGGATCACGCATCTTTGGTAAGGTTTTGCAGGATGGCTGCTGACTTCTTTTTTCTGCAGGCTTGATAGAGGCCAAGTTCGGCTGCATTTATCATACTTATACGGGTGTTAAAGGGGCCCTTTCCAGCTGGCGCGTTCTGCGTGGGAAAAAAAATTAACTTTAAAAAAACGCCAGGTTAAGAATGTGAACTTTGTCTTATTATTTTTTATTTATGCATTAATTTCATAATGTTATTGTTGATAATCTGCCCATTTACCTTTATGAATGCTAAATCGACATAAAGCAGGGATAATTCGCTGCTTGCCTGGCGCTTTTCAAGGTGTTACAGAATGGCGTTCTTTTAGTTCAGCGGTCATAAATACCGACTCCGCTGCAGATGGCCGGATAGCGGATCAAAGCAAATAAAAAGCGGCGCATGACACGCCTTCGGCCATCGGGCAGTCTTCTGGGGAAATGTAATTGTTATGAAAAGGTTAAGTTTTAGTCTCGCCTGGCAAATATTGATAGCCCTAATGGCGGGTATCGCCGTGGGAGCAGTCTTACATGATCAGGATGAAACCCGAGACTACTTGGTGGGGAATATTCTGACGCCGGCGGGGGATGTTTTTATTCACTTGATCAAAATGATCGTGGTGCCGATAGTGATTTCCACTTTGATCACAGGCATCGCCGGGGTGGGTGATGCTAAAAAGCTGGGCAAACTCGGCTTAAAAACCCTGCTTTATTTTGAGGTCGTAACCACCCTTGCCATTATCCTTGGCATCACTCTCGCCAATGCCTTTCAGCCTGGGCACGGCATAGATATGTCCTCCCTGGCGGTGACGGATATCTCGCAATATGAAAGGACCACCGAACATGTGCAAAACGGCCATCACGGCCTGGCGGGAACGATACTGTCTTTGATTCCGCAAAATATCTTCGCCGCCATGGCCCAAGGAGATATGCTGCCGATTATTTTCTTCTCGGTGCTGTTTGGCCTGGGACTGGCGGCCTTGCCCACGCAAACCAGAGCCCCGCTGTTGCAGGTGTTCAAGGCGGTGGCGGAAACCATGTTTAACGTGACGCACATGATCATGCGTTATGCCCCGGTGGGGGTTTTCGCCCTGATCGCGGTGACGGTGGCCAATTTTGGTTTCCTTTCGCTGTTGCCGCTGGCCAAGTTGGTATTGCTGGTTTACGCCGCGATAGTTTTTTTTGCACTGGTTGTACTGGGCCTGGTGGCGCGGTTGTGCGGCCTGCGTATCTGGACGCTGATTCGCATGCTGAAAGAAGAATTGATTCTGGCTTATTCCACCGCCAGCTCGGAAAGCGTCTTGCCGCGCATCATCGAGAAAATGGAGGCTTATGGCGCGCCGCGGGCGATAACCAGCTTCGTGGTGCCCACCGGCTACTCTTTCAACCTTGACGGCTCTACGCTTTACCAGAGTATCGCGGCGATTTTCATCGCCCAGCTGTATGGGATAGAGCTCTCCCTCGGCCAGGAAATCGTCCTGGTGCTGACGTTGATGGTCACTTCAAAAGGCATTGCCGGGGTGCCGGGCGTCTCTTTTGTGGTGTTGCTGGCTACCCTTGGCAGCGTGGGGATTCCGGTGCAGGGCCTGGCGTTTATCGCCGGTGTCGATCGAATACTGGATATGGCGCGCACCGCGCTCAATGTGGTGGGAAACGCGCTGGCGGTGGTGGCCGTCGCCAAATGGGAAAACCAGTTTGACGACATGAAGGCCCGCGCCTATGAAAAAGAGCTGCTGACGGCCAAAGCGCCGCAGCCATCCTCCTTGTAACAAGGGCGCGGCACCAGGGTGCCGCGCCCGCTCTGTCAGCCTTTGCGGTGCAGAATACGGTAGAGCGCCGGGATCACCAGCATCGACAGCAACGGCGCGCTCACCATGCCGCCTATCATCGGCGCGGCGATGCGCTGCATCACTTCCGAACCGACCCCGCCGCCCCACATGATGGGTAACAGCCCGGCCATGATGGTGGCCACCGTCATGACTTTCGGCCTGACCCGCAATACCGCTCCTTCGCGGATAGCCGCCAGCAGCTGTTGTTCCGTCAGCGGCTGGCCGCTTACCCGGTGTTTTTCCATGGCGTGATTAAGGTACAGGACCATAATCACCCCGAACTCCGCCGCCACCCCCGACAGGGCGATAAAACCCACCGCCGCGGCGACCGACAGATTGTAATGCAGCAGATACAGCAGCCAAACCCCGCCGATGAGCGCGAACGGCAGCGTGCCCATAATGAGCAGCGCATCCCTAACCCGGCTGAAGGTGACATACAGCAGCACGAAAATAATCGCCAGGGTAAACGGCAGCACGATTTTCAGCTTGGCGCTGGCCCGTTCCAGATATTCAAATTGTCCGGACCAGCTCAACGATACGCCGTCCGGCAGCTTGACCTGTTGCGCCACCACCCGCTGCATGGCATCCACGGCGGATTTCAAATCGCGGCCGCGCAGATCCACATAGATCCAATCCGACAAACGGGCATTTTCACTCTTCAGCATCGGCGGACCCTCGGTGACCTTGATATCCGCCAGATCGGACAAGGCCACCTGAGCGCCGCCGGCGGTGACCACCGGCAAATCCTTCAGCTTTTGTACCGAATCCCGCAGTTCGCGGGGATAACGGACATTGATGGGAAAACGCTCGCGGCCCTCGATGGTTTCACCGATATTATCGCCCCCTATCACCGCCGCGACGATGGATTGCAGTTCGCTCACCGACACGCCGTAACGGGCGGCGCGCACCCGGTCGATATTGATATCGATATAGCGGCCGCCGTTAAGCCGTTCCGCCAGGGCGGAGGTCACCCCCGGCACGGTTTTCACCACCCGTTCAATCTGCTGGGCCACCGCTTCGATATCGTTGATATTATTACCGTTAACTTTTATGCCCACCGGGCTTTTGATGCCGGTGGCCAGCATGTCCAGCCGGTTGCGGATAGGCGGTACCCAGACATTGGCGACCCCCGGCAGCGATACCGTCCTATCCAGCTCCTGTATCAGCTTGTCGGTGGTCATGCCCGGCCGCCATTGATTGCGGGGTTTGAAATGGATGGCGGTTTCGAACATGGTCAAGGTCGCCGGATCGGTGGCGGTTTCGGCGCGTCCCGCTTTGCCGAACACCGTCGCCACTTCCGGCACGGTTTTGATAAGCCGGTCGGTTTGCTGCAATAACCGGGCCGCCTCATTGGCCGAAATGCCCGGCAGGGTGGAAGGCATATAGAGCAAATCGCCCTCGTCCAGCGCCGGCATAAATTCGGTGCCCAAACGACTCAATGGAAACAGAGTAATGAGCAGCAGCGCCAGGGAGAGGGACAGCGTGGTTTTGGGCCAATGCAACACCTTTTCCAATAGCGGCTGATACAAGCCGATAAGCCCCCGGTTGATGGGATTGGCTTTTTCATCGGGGATATGTCCGCGAATAAAATACCCCATCAATACCGGCACCAGCGTGATGCCCAGACCGGCGGAGATGGCCATGGCATAGGTTTTGGTAAACGCCAGCGGGCTGAACATCTTGCCTTCCTGCGCCTCCAACGAAAAGACCGGAATAAACGACAGCGTGATGATAAGGAGGCTGCAAAAAAAGCGCCGGCCCGACTTCGGTGGAGGCCTGGGCGGAGATCTGCCAATAATCCTCGCCCACCGGCGTTTGCCCGGGATGCTCGTGCCGCCACTTCTCCAGCACCTTGTGCATGTTCTCTATCATCACGATGGCCGCGTCCACCATAGCGCCGATGGCGATGGCGATGCCCCAACGACATGATATTGGCGTTGACCCCCTGATAGTGCATGACGATAAAGGCGCCGAGGATCCCCAGCGGCAGGGTGATGATCGCCACCAGCGCCGAACGGAAGTGGAACAGGAACAGGCTGCAAACTAGGGTCACCACGATGAACTCTTCCAGCAGCTTATGGGACAGGGTCTCGATGGCTTGCTTTATCAGATTGGAGCGGTCATAAACCGGAACGATTTGTACGCCGGGCGGCAGGCTGCGGCGAATGTCGTCCAATTTCTTTTTCACGCCGTTGATGGTCTCAAGCGCATTTTTGCCATACCGCATCACCACAATGCCGCCGGCCACCTCTCCTTCGCCGTTGAGCTCCGCCACGCCGCGCCGCATTTCCGGGCCGAGGCGCAGGGTGGCGACGTCGGACAGCAATACAGGCACGCCGCCGCGGGAGGTGATGACGATATTGTCAAAGTCCGCCGTGGTTTTCAGATAGCCGGCGGCGCGGACCATATATTCCGCTTCATTCATCTCCAGTACCGAGCCGCCGCCTTCCTGGTTGGCCTGTTTGACCGCATCGATAACTTGCTGATGGGTCACATTCAGGGCGCGAAGCCGGTCTGGCTTAAGGATGATTTGATATTGCCGCACCATGCCGCCGACGCTGGCCACTTCCGACACGTTCGGTACGGTTTTCAGCTCGAATTTCAATACCCAATCCTGCAAGGCGCGTAAATCCGCCAGGCTATGGCGTCCGGTTTTATCCACCAAGGCATATTCATAAACCCAGCCGACGCCGGTGGCATCCGGTCCCAGGCTGGCCCCTGGCCTCCGGCGGCAGGGTCGACTGCACCTGGCTCAGGTATTCCAGCACGCGGGACCGTGCCCAGTAGGGATCGGTGCCGTCCTCAAACAGAATATAGACATAGGAGTCGCCGAACATCGAGAAGCCCCGTACCGTGGTGGCCCCAGGCACCGACAGCATGGTGGTGGTCAGCGGATAAGTGACCTGATCCTCCACCACCTGCGGCGCTTTGCCAGGGTAGCTGACCCGGATAATGACCTGTACGTCGGAAAGGTCCGGCAGCGCATCCACCGGCATGCGCTGCAACGCCCAGATTCCCCAGGCGGTGAGCAGCGCCGCCCCCACCAGCACCAAGAGCCGGTTGCGCAGCGACCAGCGAATGATAAACGCGATCATTGGGCGCTCCTTACCGGCACTATTTGCGTGATACGGGCGCCACTATCATCTAGCGTAAAATGGAACAGCACACGGCTTCCCACAGCCAACCCCTTGGGCAGCTTTCCGTCGGGCAGCGTGAAATCCATCGTCATCGGCGACCAATGCAATTCCGGCACCGCGTGATGGGACAGCGTGACCTGCCCATGGTCCACGGCATCGATAACGCCTTCTGTGGCATATTCTTGCGGCTTGGCGGCAGGCTGCGCCGGTGCTTGCACAGCGGCCGTAGCCGGGCCTGAAGGCATAGCCGCCATATCGGGCATCGCCGCCATCCCCGGCATAGCCGCCATGCTCTGGGAAGAGGATGGTGCTGATGTTCTAGCGGGAGCCTTAGCCGGGCCTGACGACATAGCCGCCATATCGGGCATCGCCGCCATCCCCGGCATATCCGCCATGCTCTGGGAAGAGGATGGCGCCGGGGTCTTGGCGGTTGCCGCGCCCGTTGCCAAGGCGGCGGTCTGCGTGGCGGCATCCGCGGCAGCGGGCGCGTTGCCCGTCATCTGCGGCAGCGCGCTACGCAGGCTGGCCTCGGAATCAATAAGGAACTGGCCGGAGGTCACCACCCGATCGTGAGGCTGAAGTCCCCGCTGTATTTCCACCCAATCGCCGAACTCGCGCCCCGCGGTGACAGGCACCGGTTTAAAATGCCCGCCCCCTTCAGCCAGCAGCACGGTATTGCTGCTGCCGGTCTGTATCAGCGCATCCTGGGGAATGGCCAAGACGGTTTCCCCCGCTGCCGCCCGGGCCAGCCGCACGTTCATGTACATCCCGGGCTGCAATTGGTTGTCCCGGTTATCCAGCGCAATGCGCGCTCGATAGGTTCGGGTAGCGTCGTTTACCACCGGCAGCACTTCGCTGATGCGTCCGTGGAAGGATTCGCCGGGCCAGCGCGCCGTGGTGGCGATGATGTCGCTGCCCGGCGTCACGGCGCCGGCCTGGGACTCAGGGTAATCCGCCACCACCCACACGGGATCCAGCGAGGCCAGTTCAAACATGGCCTGGGAGGCGGTGACCTGACTGCCTTCACGCACGTCCAGCTTGCTGATAAATCCCCCTTCAGGCGCCCGAATTTCGATGCGGGTTTGCGGTTGCCCGGTCTTTTCAATGGCCCGTATCACTTCCTCCGGCATAAACAGCAATTGCAGACGTTGCCGAGCGGCGGCGGTCAGCGACGGGTCTCCCAAATGGCGTACCGCCAGGTATTCTTGCTGGGCGGCGCTCCATTCCGGGATCCACAGGCGCGCCAGCGGCTGATTTTTGGTTACCTGCTGCTGTTCGGCCCTGACATACAGTTTCTCCACTAGCCCGTTGGCGCGGGCGGGAATAATCTGTATGCCCCGGTCATCAATGCTCACGGTGCCGAATGCGTCCAGGCGAGACTGCACCACCCGTTGTTCCGCGCTCGCCAGCCGCACCCCCAGGTTCTGCTGCTGACGGGCGCTGACGGTGACGCCGCCATCCTGCGCGGCTTCATCGGCGTAACGGGGTTTCAGCGGCATGTCCATAAAAGGGGATTTGCCGGGCTTGTCGAAACGCTGTCCCGGCGACATGGGATCATACCAATACAGAATTTTACGCCCGGCGGCGTCGGCGCCCGTCGTCGTCGCGGTTTGGGAGGCGGTCTGCGCGTCGGCCGGCGACACTATTCCGGGCTGGCGCGAGAAATAGCCGGCGGCGAAAGCGGCCGCCAGCGCCGCCAGGCTTAATACGGGCGCGGCGATACGACCGGTTTTAATACGGCTCATGACCTGTTCTCCTGCGGAATACAACAATGTATGGTGAAGTGCGCTGGGGTGATATGACCGAGGATAGCGCGGCTCATGATTGCGTCTCCTGCGGAATGAGATAGCGGATAGCGGCCCAGCTTTGCGCCAGATCCCGCGCGGCGCGGTTTGCCTCCAGCTCGCTTTCAAGCAATGAACGCCGTGCCGCCAGCAGATCGGTCAAGGTGGCGCTACCGGTGCGGTATTGTGCCTGGATCAGCTGCAAACGTTGCTGCTGCAACGGCAGCACGTCGTCTTTTTGCCGTTGCCAGCGGGTTTGCGCGGCCTGATATTGGGCAATAAGCATCGCCAACTGCGCGTTATGGTCCCTCACTGTGGTTGCCAACTGATCGTTGGCCTCATAGGTGCGCGCGACATCGGCCGCGTGATCCTTATCCTGCCGTTGTGACTGGAACAGCGGTAAATCCACGGTGAACATTATGCCCCCCATATCCTCCAGGTTGTCGGCGCGCCTGCCGTAGTAAACCTCGACGCCCACATCCGGTATGGCCGCCACCGCCGAAGAGGCGGCGCGGGCCTGAGCGGCTTCCGATTCCCGGCGCGCCTGCAGAATCTCAGGGTGTTCATCGATGCCTTGCGCCAGTACCGCCGGATCGGCCGGCAGGCGTTCAAAGCGCGGCAGCGGACCGGCGACGCTGACCTGGCTATCGCCGGTCAATCGCGTCAGCTTGGCCTGCGCCACCGCCACATCCCGCTCGGCATCGGTCACGGCATTTTGCATATCCGTCACCACCAGCCGGCCGTCCAGCACCGAGGCGGCGCTGCCGCCGCCTGCCACTGCCGCACGTTGTACCGAAATTTGCCGTTCGCTTTCCGCCAGCAGGCCGCGGGCCGCCGTCAATCCCTGTTGCGCCAAGGCCATATCCAGCCAGGCCTGCGCGGTATCCCGCTGCAATTGCGCCCGCAGGGTTTGATACCCGGCGCCGGTGGAGGCTGCTTCGGCTCGCAGGGCGTCGGCTTTCCGGTCGCGTTTGGTGCTGCTGATGTAATCCTGCTGAATGCCGATACGCTGCATGGTCATATCGTCACGGGTAAATCGGTGGGCATTACTGCCCCCCCCCCACCGGCAGGTTTTCGATGCCGAATTCCAGCTTGGGATCGGGTAACTGGGTCGCGGAATCGGCCTGATTCCCCAGCGCCTGCTGTTCATGGCGATTGGCGGAAAGTTCCGCGGAATAATGTTCGGCACGGGTCAGTGCTTCATCCAGGTTCAGTTCCGCGGCGGATGTGGTCGCGGAAGCAAACAGCATGAGGACCAACCACGCCCGTTGGGAGCATGGAAGTAGCATGACGATCCTCGCTTAAGGCTGAACGGGATGAATGGCGGTGAGCTGATAACCCTGCGCGTCCTGGCGGAAACTGAAATCCACCAGGGTGCCCGCCGCCAGCTTCTGGCCGGCGAAGGCGGCGGGAACCGCAAAGGTCATGGTCATCGGCGGCCAATGCAGGGCGGGTATGGCATGATGGGCGATAGCCACATGCTGGTTATCCCACAGCTTGATAATGCCTTGGGAATGGTAATCGGAAGCGGCGGCATCGGCCATGGTCATCATGCCGCCGTCGTGCTGCATGCCGGGCATGTCAGGCATATTGGGCATGGTCGCCGTATCGCCGGCGAAAGCGGGTAAATTCGATAGGGATAACGCGGAAACAACGATAAAAAATAAGGCTCGCATTGGATAAATTCCTGAACATAAGTCATACACTACCCGCCCATGACGGCGCGGATACCTTTGGCGTTATGTCTGGATCTATTCCCGGAACCGGCAGAAGCGAATCTCTGCCGGCGGCCCTGCTATGGGCGGCGCGAGCCAGGAAACTTCCTGGATACGAGGTTCATTGCGCCAGTCCGCAATCTGCAAATCGGTCTGGCTGGGCAAGACGGCGAACGGAGCGTGTTGACTGTCATTTTGCGCGTTGTCCGGCACACAATGCTTATCGCACAACAGCCCCGGCGCGGCGGCATGCTGCTGCGGATCGTCGTCATGGAGCATCGTCTCGGTATGTTCCATCGCGGCGGGCAGCGCGGTGACCGGCATGGAACACTGATGGCCGGCCAGTGCCAACTGGGCATTCAGTAACAGCCAGAAGGCCAGCAAAACCATGGCAAACATCCGCCGCCGCCGGCTGCGAAGTTTTGCCATGATTTGCGTTACCGAAGCGGAAGACAACATTATTTCCTTTAAAACAAGACGGTTCAGTCACGGCCGAAAAGGGCATTAACGATATGCGCGACGGGTGTTCTTCACCCTTGCCGGTTCGCCTCAGTGAACGCGAAAAAGACCATGTTGTTATTGATGACGGTCAACTTTGCATGGATGAGCGGGGCGGTGACGAGAAAATTTTCATTTATTGACAATCCTTGTCTAGGTTAACATGATATCCGGCATTAGCCCGCAATGAGGGGCGATGGCGAGAAATTAAGTCTTTGGATGAGAAAGCGCATTGTCTAGGCACCTTGAACGAAAATCCTATCAGACCAAGGTGCCGACATTTAAAAGCGCATGGGGCGCGGATTAACTTTTTTCGCTCCTGTCTGCGTCAGGCTAATCCCTGTCAGCGCAAGTAATGCACCACCTGATTACTGCTGCCGCGCCATATCAGCGCCGGGTCGCGCAGGTCCTGCACAAACTTGCCGTCAATCAAGACATTGATAAGCGACGTCACCTGCTGCTGGGCCTCGGTCAAGGAACCCAGCGTATAACCGGTCCAGACCCAGATATCCTTGCCGGGACACTCGGTTCGGACCCGCCGCACCAGACGCAGCACTGCGGGCAGATTGTGCGGATGCAGCGGATCGCCGCCGGAAAGCGTCAATCCCTGCCGGTGAATCCGCGTATCCTGCAGGTCGGCGATAATCTGGTCTTCCAGTTCGGTAGTAAAAGGAAAGCCTGAATCCACCCGCCAAGTGCTCTTGTTATAACAGCCCGGGCATTGGTGCTCGCAGCCGGCCACAAACAGCGTACAGCGGGTGCCGGGGCCGTCTATCACATCCACCGGGTAATACTTATGGTAATTCATAACGCGTCAGCCCAGCTGTCCGTCCGGTAAATGCTTCACCCGCCGTTTCACCTCTTCCTGTTTGCCGGCATTGAACGGCCGAGCGTCCGGACTGCCGAGATAACCGCATACCCGGCGCGTCACCGACACTTTGGCGGGGTTGTGATTACCGCATTTCGGGCAGGTGAACCCTTTGCTGGTACAGGAGAACTCACCGGTAAACCCGCACTCGTAGCACTCGTCGATAGGGGTATTGGTGCCGTAATAGGGAACGCGGGTGTAACTGTAATCCCACACGTCTTCCAGCGCCTTCAAATTGTGCTGGAGATTGGGATATTCGCCATAGCAAATAAAACCGCCGTTGGACAAAGGTGGATAGGGCGCTTCGAAATCCAGTTTATCGTAGGGATTGACCTGCTTTTCCACATCGAGATGGAAGCTGTTGGTGTAATAGCCTTTATCGGTAACGCCGGGTATCACGCCGAATTCGGCGGTATCCAGGCGGCAGAAGCGGTCACACAGATTCTCGCTCGGCGTGCTGTAAAGGCTGAAACCGTAACCGGTTTCTTCTTTCCATTGTTCGGTGGCGGCCTTCAGTCGGGCGACAATCGCCACTGCCGTTTTGCGCAGGCGCGGGTCGTCAAAAACATGCGTCTTGCCGCCGAACAGGGCATTGATGGTTTCATGAACGCCGATATACCCAAGCGAGATGGAAGCCCGACCGTTTTTGAAGATTTCCGCCACGTCGTCATCGGCCTTAAGCCGCACGCCGCAGGCCCCTTCCATATACAGGATTGGCGCAACGCGCGCTTTCACGCCGTCAAGGCGCGCGATACGCGTCATCAGCGCTTTTTTGGCCAGCGTCAGCCGTTCATCCAGCAACTGCCAGAAGCGCGCCTCGTCCCGGTTTGCTTCCAGGGCGATACGCGGCAGGTTAAGGCTGATAACTCCCAGGTTGTTGCGGCCGTCATGAATCTGCTTGCCGTTTTCTTCATAGACGCCCAGGAAGCTGCGGCAACCCATCGGCGTCTTGAACGAACCGGTCACCTTGACGACCTGGTCGTAATTCAGAATGTCCGGATACATCCTTTTGCTGGCGCACTCCAGGGCCAACTGTTTGATGTCGTAATTCGCATCGCCGAATTTGTGATTCAGGCCGTCGCGGATAGCGAAAACCAGTTTGGGGAAGACGGCGGTTTTACGGTTCTTGCCAAGGCCGGCGATACGGTTGCGTAAAATGGACTGCTGAATAAGGCGTGACTCCCAGCTCGTGCCAAGACCAAAACCAAACGTGACGAACGGCGTCTGCCCGTTGGCGGTATGCAGCGTATTCACTTCGTACTCGAGGGACTGGAAGGCGTCGTAACACTCTTTCTCGGTGCGGGAAAGGGCATAGCCCTCGGCATCGGGAATTTTCCATTGCGCCGCGGTATTGCAATGTTTATCGTAACTGGCCGCCACATAGGGCGCCAGAATTTCATCAATACGGTTGATGGTGGTACCGCCATAGATATGGCTGGCTACCTGAGCGATAATCTGCGCGGTCACGGCGGTGGCGGTTGAAATGGATTTGGGCGGCTCAATCTCGGCGTTGCCCATTTTGAAACCTTTGGTCAGCATGCCTTCCAAATCTATCAACATGCAGTTGAACATGGGGAAAAACGGCGCGTAATCCAGATCGTGGTAATGGATTTCACCCCGTTCGTGGGCCAGCACCACATCTCGCGGCAGGATATGCTGCCGGGCATAATGCTTGGCCACGATGCCCGCCAGCAGATCCCGCTGGGTGGGAATGACCTTGCTGTCTTTATTGGCGTTTTCATTGAGCAAGGCCATATTGCTTTGTTCCACCAGGCCGCGGATTTCCTGATTCAAACGACCGCGCTGTTCACGGGCGACGTCCCTGTCGTGGCGGTATTCGATATACAGGCGGGCCAGCTTCTTATAGGGGCCGGCCATCAACTGGTTTTCCACGGCATCCTGAATATCGCGAATATCCACGTGGGAACGGCTGTTCATTTGTTCCGCCACCGAAGCGGCGACGGTGGCGCAATAATCGTTATCCTCGACGCCGGCTGCCTGGGCTGCGTGCATAACCGCCTGGCAGATGCGTTCCTCATCGAAATTGACCTGACAACCGTCTCGTTTGATCACTACCGGTTTCACGATGCGACTCCTTGTACGCCTGATGCGGGTTTATGACTTATCCCCTGACCGACAGCTTGCCCGGTGAACTCTCACTGCGGGTGCGATATCAAGGGGTAGGAAGTATAACCACAATATATAGGCTAATTATTTTGAAAACGACACTAGATGTAGAGTATGGGCCAGACAATGTGAGGGAAACTTGACTTCGCTCAAGAAATAAGGCCCCTGGCCGAAGAGTTGACCAGCTCAGGTTTTAAACGAAAAAAGGCGTCGGGTGGCCCATCTTGCTGAAAATGAATCGGTAAATGCCAAAAAAACGCCCAAACAAAATAAAAAAATTAATTTCTATTGCCAAATGACATCCGGCTTGACCTCAAAGCCAGTCATTTTGAATGCAAATGGCATATCTCAATCATAGGATTATGACCGACATAGCGTCTTAGTCGTTTTATCGTTAACCGCTTTCTGCAGTAAATCAGTGGATTATGATGTTAGAATTTTCTTCTTAATCAAAGACTAAACGCTTTACCGAATCGCTAAGGAAAGCATATGACATTCATCAATGTGGCTTTTGTCCGCGTGGGAATGATGGCGGAACAATTTTTGAATTCAGGCACCCGGGAAGGAAAAATCAAGGCCACTTTGCTGCAAGGTATCTTTAGACTATATCGTCAAGTTTTTTACGTGTGGCAGCGTGACTACCAAATACGCGGAAAATTATGAAGTACTCTCTCAATCATTTGATGACGTATTATTTCTTCTTAAAGGAGATAACGAAAATCCACATGTGTTATCGGAACAGATGACCTTTGAATTTTCCGGCTGTAACATTAAATTCACCCGAAGGGGTAAAAATTCCGCAACAGCCGACTTAGTGACTTTATCCGTGAGCAAGGGCAAGAAAATCAATGTGTCAACTATTGATAATGATACTTTTTGCCGTATCTGCGGAACTATGGTGATACGGAGTAGGTCTCTTCATCTTCAAACACAAACACAAACACAATCACAATCACAATCACAATCACGGATAGAGATGCCTTCAACGCTGACTGCGTGCCGCGCTATGTTGCAACGCAGGGATGGGTAAGAAGTGAACCTATGCGGGCATTGGGCTGTCTGTGAAAAGCGGATTTAATTTAGCCGATATTTAGATATTTGGTCGTATTTTAGAGTTAATGTTCATAATTTCCCCCTGATCTGCTTTTAATTTTCTATTTAGGCCATTCTTTTAATATAACGATCAGCCGAATTTTTCAAGCAGAAATAAAACGGCGTTTATGCATATGGATGGAATTTTCGGCAATACGATGGCGGGCTCTATTTCGGGTATCGGCGCTGAACAGGAAGAATGCGAGCCGGCAAGTTCCCAAGAGATTTTAGAGTATATCGTCAATTTTTTTTCGTACGGTAATGTGTATCAAAAACACGCTGAGAAATATGATTTGTTTGCTGAAACATTAGCGATTAATCTTTATAACGGTTTTTCAACCGATGATTCCCTCGAAGCATTGGAAACGTGGCGCTTTGATTTTTTCAGACCATGAAATCAGTTTCTTATTCCCGGAAGAAAATCTTGGCGAGGATACCCCCATCACCCTCAGGGTAGGAAAAAACAAGGGAAAAGGTCCTGAGTCACCCGTAAACCTGGGTGTATTTAAACGTGTTTGTAATGTTTTATGGATACGTCAGAAACTGAAGCTTCCCCAATTATCCAGAATCTTAGCTGATGACGGGCAAATGGATTTGAACCTGAAGAGTATGGATTTGAGAGGCGCTGACCTCTCTGGCTTAAAGCTAAAAGGAATCGATTTACGCGGAATCGACCTGAGCGGCGCTGACTTGCGTGGCGCTTCTTTGGAAAAAGCCGACTTGAGCGGAGCGAACCTGTGCGGGGCTAACTTGCAGAACGCCTCGCTGAATGGCGCCAACTTGAGCGGAGCAGATTTGAGAGGGGCTAACTTGCAGAACGCCTCGCTGAATGGCGCCAACTTGAGCGGAACAGATTTGAGCGGGGCTAACTTGCAGAACGCCTCGCTGAATGGCGCCAACTTGAGCGGAGCAGATTTGAGAGGGGCTAACCTGTATAGCGCCTCGCTGAATGGCGCCGACCTGGGTAAAGCGGTCATGATTGGGGCTGAATTGTATCACGCTTCTCTGTGTGAGGCCGACCTGAGTGGAGCGGACCTGAGTGAAGCAAACCTGACCGGCGCTGATTTGATAGGGTGCAAACTAATGGGCGCTAAACTGAAGCATACTCGCCTGTCCCAGACTAACTTGCACAAGGCAAACCTGAGCGGGGGAGCCTGGACGCGTGCAACCTGTTGGGCGCTTTCCTGGGTGAAGCCGACTTGAGCAATCTCGCGCATGAAGGTCCTTTGCTTCACCTTCCCGTTTGGGACTCGATAACTATCAAATTCTATTTAGGAAAACCAATTTCAGAACGTATTTCTACCCTGCTTACTATGATGGAAAGCATCGATAAACAGTTTGCGGGCGTCAAGTTAAGGATGGCCCGTGAATTAATAGCTTCATTAAAGGGCCATGACGTATCCCACCTTCGCAAGACGCTGGGATATGCCCTGTTGGTAGATCCCTACCAAAAGGATGAAAACATAGCCGCCTGGGTGAATGAGAGGGGCTTGGGTATCAAACACCCAAAACTCAAGCGTGAAAACGCACGGGATTTCTTAAGGCGTGATGTATTGTTAAAATCGGCGCGAAAATTTTCCGATCCGTCGGTTAAAATGTGAAGCAGGGGTTAATCTCCTCTCATCGGAGCATGAGCGCTTGCGGTGATTTTTGAGACGGCTAGGGAAATTCATATACTCGATTAATTACTGCTAAGACGGTCTGGTGGAATCAGACAACAATGCGGCGAAGCGAGGCCTGCGAGCCATCACCCTAGGCATAAATTATTCAACGCTTCTTCAGTTAGGATCATGGCGGAGACTGAGGCGCACTGCTGTACGGCCTGCTCGGCACATGCAAACTCAACGGAATCGGCCTGAAGCGTATCTGCGGCATATCCTTAGCGTTCTGACGGACTGGCTGATAAACCGGGTGGCAAAAGTTCTGCCCGGGAGTGTGGGTCTGACTAAGGAGTAACTGGCAATAGGGTGGTTAAGGTATGCTCGCCAACGAGAGAAGATGAGTATGGCTATTTTATGCAAGTTTTTGACCCTTCATAATGTTAGGTTCCATTTCAACCAATAATTAACAAAACGCGCATTTCATGCTTAGGAATTAAATATGACATCAATGAATATTAATCATGTGAATACAATGGCGCAGCTGCTTTCGAATGACGGTACTTTGAGAGCCAAAGACAAAGCGGGTTCCCTTAAAAATATCTTTGAGTTTATTGTCAATTTTATTTCATTTGGCAGCGTCCAAAATAAGCGTGCAAGGCAATATGAAGCATTCGTTGAAAATATGGCGGCCGAGCTTTTCAAAAGTGAGCCGTCTGATAAATTTTCTAGGATACCTGAACGGCTCAACTTCAATTATTCGGGCTACGATATTGTATTCACCCTTCCGGGCGAAAATGCCGATAAAGCCGATTTCGTTTCTTTATGTGTAAGCAAGAACGGGGAAAAGATCGAATCTACTGTAGATAAAAAGACATTTTGCCGTATCTGCACGGCTATGTTGATATGCAAAATGTGTGATGTGCCCCTTACACCCGTTCTCCTGACGGATAAGGGTTGCATAAATCTGGCTGGCGCAAACCTGCCCAACGCTGACCTGCGAGGCATGAATTTAGGCGATGCTGACTTTGGAGGGGCCAATTTGACCGGCGCCAACCTGGAAGATGCCAACCTGGAAGGCGCCAACTTGAAAGGCGCCAATCTCGAAAAAGCCACGCTAATGAGAGCTATTTTGAAGCACGCCGATGCGAGCGAAGCTAACTTGAGAGGGGCCCACCTGAAGGAAACCAACCTGAAAAATGCTAATTTTGAACAAGCCGTATTAATAAGAGCTCATTTGGAAAGCGCCGATGCGAGCGAAGCTAAATTTATGAAGGCTGATTTGAGTTTCGCTTATTTGGAAAAGGCCCGATTTGATAAATCGGACCTTAGGGATGCCAGCCTGAAGTGTGTAAACATGTGCGAAGGTCGTTTTGACATGGCCAGGTTAGGCAATGCTGATATGAGCGGAGCTGTGGCAATGAAGACTCACCTGGAACGTGCCGATATGAGGGGGGGGCTCTACTCATCAATGCCAAGATGAATTTTTCTAACCTGAAATATGTTGTCCTGGCCGATGCCAAGCTCGGTGGTGCCGACCTGGAAAAAGTCGACCTGACCGGTGCCATTCTGGATCGGGCTGATCTCACCAAGACCCGTATGGCCGAGGTCATTACGTCCGGCGCTAATATGACTGATTCCAAGGGGCTTAGCGCAAAGACCCTGGCAATATTTTTGCGTAATGGCGCTATCGTGGGTCATGCCAACCCAGCCACAACAATGCGAAACCCCCTGAAATCGAATCCTGTCGTTCTGGGGTGATCCGAAAAACCCGACCTAACAGCAACTCGTGCCCTTAGGGGGACGAGTTAAGATTACACTGTTCACCGGCGCGACCTGAAGTATCGGTCTCTTTCGCCAAAGTCATAAATCGTTTAATTACCGTTTATTAATTTGGTTGTATAGTGCGCATCGCTTATCGTGCCGCTTGCTAAATTCGAGCAAAAAGCACCGTAGGCTCGGCAACTTTTGCTTGCACGCATACGCGTTGCGCCTGCGATGCGGCAGTGATTTAAGTCTCTTTCCGCTTGATAACGCGGATATTTTCCCTTTACCGGAGGTGTTCAACCTATATGGACCCCGCACCTAAATCTGAAGATGATTCGCCCATCCGGTAAGCACTCCCGTCTTTTTGCGTCTGCCTTACCGGATGATAAACGGTAGGCAGAAGTCTCTCTTCTGCTGATTAACCTTTTTTCCTTTTTACGGCCACTAAGACCGAGAAAGGCAAGGAAGACAGCATGGTATTGAAAAAAAACCACCCGGCGGCTGTTCACTCAGTTTTACCGCCACCTTCCCCGTCGTCTGTTTCAGCGCGACGTCATGCTTGAAGGCATGCAAAAAAACCTGAACCGCAACGTGCCGGCGGCGCTGACCCACGCCTGCCTGACGTGCGCCCGCGCCGACGAAGAGCAATTGTTTCACCGATTTTCCAGTCATCCGGAAGGCATGACCGAGACGGAAGCCGGCGCTGCCCGCGCACGGCACGGTGCCAATACCATCGCCGGGGAGCAGCCCGTGACCTGGTGGCGGCATTTATGGCAGTGCTACCGCAACCCGTTCAATCTGCTGCTGACGGTACTGGGCATCGTCTCCTACGGCACGGATGATAGCACTGCGGCGGCGGTGATCGCGCTGATGGTCATGATTGCCACCCTGCTGTATTTCGTGCAGGAGTCCCGGTCCAATAAAGCCGCCGATGCGCTGAAAGCGTTGGTGAGCAATACCGCTACCGTGCTGCGCGCCGATGATATCAGCGGTGAAAGCCGGTATCGGGAAATTCCCATTGATCAATTAGTCCCGGGGGATATCGTCAAACTGTCGGCGGGGGACATGATCCCGGCGGATTTGCGCATTTTGCAGGCCAAAGATCTTTTTATCGGCCAGGCGTCCCTGACCGGAGAATCGCTACCGGTGGAAAAAAACGCGCAAAGCCGGATGGAGAACCTGCGCAATCCCCTTGAGTGCGACAACCTGTGTTTTATGGGCACCAATGTCATCAGCGGCACCGCGCTGGCGATGGTTATCGGTACCGGCGATAACACCTGGTTCGGCCAATTGGCGGGCCACGCCACGAGGGAATCCGCGCCGCCCAACGCCTTCCAGTCCGGTATCAGCCGGGTAAGCTGGCTGCTGATCCGGTTTATGATGGTCATGACGCCGGTGGTGTTGCTGGTAAACGGTTATACCAAGGGCGACTGGTGGGAGGCGGCGCTGTTCGCCTTATCGGTGGCGGTGGGGCTGACGCCGGAGATGCTGCCCATGATCGTGACTTCGTCGCTGGCGAAGGGCGCGGTGCAGCTCTCGCGTCAGAAAGTCATCGTCAAACGCCTGGACGCCATTCAGAACTTCGGCGCGATGGACATCCTCTGTACCGATAAAACCGGCACGCTGACCCAGGATAGAATCGTACTGGAATGCCATACGGACGTGTTCGGCAGCCGCAGCGACCGGGTATTGCAAAATGCCTGGCTCAATAGCTTTCACCAGACCGGGCTGAAAAACCTGTTGGATAAAGCGGTTCTGGAAAGCGTCGCCGACCATAATCCCGAGCTGGCCCAGCCGCACTGGCGCAAAATCGACGAAATTCCCTTCGATTTTTCCCGCCGTCGCATGTCGGTCATTGTGGCCGGGGATGACGGCATCCCGCATTTGATTTGCAAAGGCGCGTTGGAGGAGATGCTCGGCGTGTGCAATCGGGTGCGCCATGACGATGAGATCATGGCAATGACGCCCGAGCTGCTGGAACGCATCGGTACCGTTACCGAGGATCTCACCCGTCAGGGACTGCGGGTGGTGGCGGTGGCCAGCCGAAATATGGCGCCGGAGCGCTATGATTTCAGCCGGGCGGATGAAAGCGACCTGATCCTGGAAGGCTATATCGCGTTCCTTGATCCGCCGAAAGAGAGCACCGAACCGGCTTTGGCGGCGCTGAAAAAATCACGGGGTGATGGTAAAAATCCTGACCGGCGATAACGAGCTGGTGGCCGCCAAGGTCTGCCGGGACGTGGGATTGACGGTGAACCGGGTTCTGACCGGCGGCGAGCTTGAGCAGATGAATGACCGGCAGTTGGCTGTCGCCGCCCAAGAGACCACGGTATTCGCCAAGCTGACGCCGCTGCAAAAGGCGCGTATCGTCAGCGTGCTGCGCGGCGAAGGCCACGTGGTGGGTTTTATGGGGGACGGCATCAACGATGCTCCGGCGCTGCGTGCTTCGGATATCGGCATTTCGGTGGATTCGGCGGTGGATATCGCAAAAGAGGCGGCGGATATCATCCTGCTGGAAAAAAAGCCTGATGGTGTTGGAACGCGGGGTAGTGGAAGGGCGCCGCACCTTTGTCAACATGTTGAAGTATATCCGGCTCACCGCCAGCTCCAATTTCGGCAATGTTTTCAGCGTGCTGGTGGCCAGCGCTTTTCTGCCGTTCCTGCCGATGCTGCCGCTGCATTTGCTGGTGCAAAACCTCATTTATGACATTTCGCAGATTGCGGTGCCGTTCGACCGGGTGGACGAGGATCAGCTGCGTTCTCCCCAGCGCTGGCGAACCAAGGATCTGGGGCGTTTTATGATCTATTTCGGCCCCATCAGTTCTATATTCGATATTTTGACATTCTGTCTGATGTGGTGGGTATTTAAAGCCGATTCGCCGGAAAAGCAGACGCTGTTCCAGACCGGCTGGTTTGTGGTGGGGGTCTTATCGCAAACGCTGATTGTGCATATGCTGCGCACCCGTAAAATTCCGTTTTTGCAAAGCCGTCCGTCCTGGCCGCTGGGGCTGACCACGCTGACGGTTATCGTACTGACCGTGGGCATGACGTTTACGCCGGTGGCGGGCTTCCTGCACCTGCAATCGTTGCCCCTGGCCTATTTCCCGTGGCTGGTGGCCATACTCGCCGCTTATATGCTGCTGGTGCAAGCCATGAAGGGCTGGTACGTACGCCGTTACGGCTGGCAATAACAATAGCCTAAACCGGGAATGGCTATGAGGCGGGTCTGGCACCAGTCATTTTTCAACGTAAAGAAGGAATTATGGTCGCAAGCACGGTGGTGACAAGTTGTCACCACCGTGCTATGCTTAATCGATCAATATCAGGGCTTAATCGATCAATATCAGGAAAAGCGAGGATATTTTAATGGCTACATCTTCCCATTCTGAGCGCGGCCGCATCACGGCTCGTGTTTCAGGGGCCGTTCAAGAAACGTTGGAAGCGGCAGCCGGTATCCTGGGGTCGACACTTAACCAGTTTATCGTGCAGTCTGCGTTACGCGAAGCTGAGCGTGTCATTGAGCAAGAACGTATTATTCGACTTTCCGAACAGGAAGCTGATGCTTTTTTATCCGCGCTGGACAACCCATTACCGCCCAATGATGCCTTAGTGGCTGCACTTGAGAATTATACGGCGAGACGAAATGATCAAACTGGAACCTTTGACTGGGCGCCACGACCGAAACACGTTTGATTGCGGCATTGAACCTCTCAATGTCTGGCTCAAGCAAACCGCAATGCAGCATCAAAATAGAGGGATTTCGCGGACTGTCGTCACCGTTCCACAGGATAGGGACGCGGTAGAAACCTACTCTACCGGGGGCTATCCTGTTAGCGGCATCACCGATATCCTGGGTTTTTATGCGTTGGCCTCCGCACTGGTTTTACTCGACGAGTTGCCGCAAAGGTTGGCTAAACGCTTTCCGCGACAAATCCCGGTTACCCGGTTGGGGCGTCTTGCGGTACGTTCCGATGTACAAGGTCAGGGATTAGGCAAACTTCTTTTAATCGATGCCATAAATAAAGCCCGAAACGCGGCATTGGTTGTCGGTAGCGCCGGCATTATGGTTGATGCAAAAGATGACGCCGCTGCCTGCTTTTATCAAACATACGGCTTTATTCCCTGCGGACTTCAACCGCGCATGCTTTTTATGCCTCTTTGGTAAAGCACGCCTGTAAAGTAGCTCACCCTTCCGCCAAATCCAGCGGCGGCATATGCAGGAAGGTATTTAACAACCCCTCGGCCCAGGCTTTGCGAATGGTGGCGAAATAGGGGTTGTTTTCGGTGATGCGGTACTGCTCGTCGCTGGCGAAACTGTCGCGCCGGTAAATCATCACGTCCAGCGGCAAGCCCACCGACAGATTGCTGCGCAGGGTGGAATCAATGGAAATCAGCGCACAGCACATGGCCTGCTCCAGGGGGGGGTGTCAAACGTCAGCACCCGGTCAATAATGGGTTTGCCATATTTGCTCTCGCCGATTTGGAAGTAAGGCGTATCTTCCGTGGCCTCGATGAAATTGCCTTCCGGGTAAATATGAAACAACCGCGGCGGCTCGCCGATAATTTGCCCTCCCAGCAGGATGTTGCAGCTGAAGTCCGTGCTGCTGCCGCTTTGCTGGGCACTGCTGTCGCGGTGTATCACCTCCCGCACCGTTTCGCCTATCAGGCTGGCGGCGTCGAACATGGACGTGACGTTAAGCAGACTGGGGCGTTCCGCATCCCTGGCCCGCAGCCGCAGCAAATTGATGATGCTCTGGGTGGTGGCCAGATTGCCGGCGCTTTGCAGTACCAGCGTGCGCTCGCTGTCCTGATGCAGGACATGCAGCTTACGAAAGGTGGAGATATGATCCACGCCGGCATTGGTACGGGAGTCGGAAGCGAAAACCATTCCGCCCGACAGGCGCATCGCCACACAGTAGGTCATTGAAAAACGTCCTTCATGAAAATGTTATTGTTGCTGGCCGCCGGTCCGTTGCTCCTCGGTTTGCTCCACGGTCGCTTGTGAATACATCTCTTCATAGCCGCCGCCGATGCGCGAACCGCGTACCGGGCAGGCGTCAAGATAATCAAAACCGACCGCCAGCTTAAGGTGCTGACCGGGGTTACAGGTGTTATTGGTGATATCAAAACTCTGCCAATGGTCGTCGAACCAGGTTTCCACCCAGGCATGCATCGCCACATGCTTGGTGTCTTCGCTATAAATATAACCGCTGACGTAGCGCGCCGGTATATGCAGGCTGCGGCAGCAGGCAAGAAACACATGGGCATGATCTTGGCAGACGCCGTGCCGGGCGGCAAAGACTTTAGCGGCGGCGTCCTGCACCTGGGTCGTTCCCGGCGCATAGGGCATACGCTGCCGAAGCTCCGCCATCAATTCCCGCAGGCTTTCATCCGCCGCGCCGGCACGATAAAAGCGAGCGGCGAAGCTTCGTATCGCTTCATCGGGCTCCGTCAACGGGGTGCAGCGTAAGAATACCAGAGGCGACAACGGGCCGCACTCCTCCACGATATTTTCGCTGTCGTCGGCTATCTCGACCTGCCCTGTGGCGCGGATGGCTATCATTTCATGCGGGCGATCCAGGGTCAGCACATGCAGGATATTGCCGAAACCGTCGCTGGCGGGCGTGGCCAGTTCCGGCAGGGTCAGCGTCCATTCCATAATACGCTGGCGGGGGGGGTATTCTGCGGCGTCAGGCGCAGATACTGCGTACTGAATTTGACTTCATGATCATAGCGATAGTGCGTCAGGTGATCCACGGTCAATTTCATAGCGCCTCCAGGTAGGTGTGGTTGATGCTCTCCGCCAGCGCGTTGATTTTGCCCTGAAACTGCATCATATAGCTTTGCAGTCCCTGCGCCAGCACCTCATCCAGCGTACTGAAACGCAGCTCCACGTTCAGTGTGTGTGCCAGCCTGCGTGGAACGTTGGCCCGCTGGCCGCCGATGCGTTCCAATTGCTGCACCACATCGCCCACGCAGGCCCGCAACGAGCGCGGCATATCGTTGCGCAAGACCAGCAGTTCAGCCACCGTTTCGCGGCTTATCGGGTGTTTATACAAGCTATGATAAGCTTCTCGGGCGCTCACCGCCCGCAGCAGGGTATCCAGGCGATAATATTCCCGCACCGGATCGCTATCGGCGTCCAATTGCCTGTCCTTGAGCCCCAGCAATTGCGCCGTGGCGTAGGCGCGCTCGATAAGGGTGCCGAGCCGGATAAAACACAACGCATCATTACGCAACAGGGTGCCGAACATGGCGCCGCGAAACAGATGCGCTCGCTCCTTGACCCAGTCGAAAAACGCGTCGGTGCCCACCTTGGCGACGCCTTTGCCACGCATCAGCTTCATCTCGATCCAAGTGGCGTTAATGCTTTCCCAAACCTCCGACGACAGGCTGCCGCGTACCGCGTGGGCATTATTCCAGGCCATTTCAAAACAGCTGTAGATGCTGCCGGGATTACGGTCGTCAAGGGCGAAAAAATTCAGCAGATGGGTCATGCTCAGGCGTGGATAATGCTCCTCGAACAGCGCGTGGGAACCGGTGAGGTTCAGGGGCAGGGTCAAATCCTCGTTCTGCTGGCTACGAAGAGGCATCAGGGAAAGTTTATAGGTGACATCCAACACCCTGGCCAAACTCTCGGCCCGCTCCAGATAGCGGGCCATCCAGTACAGTTCGCTGGCGGTTCTGCTTAGCATTCGGTGTCCTCCATAATCCAGGTATCCTTGGTGCCGCCGCCCTGGGATGAGTTCACCACCAGCGAACCGGCGTTCAATGCCACGCGGGTCAATCCGCCCGGCACCAGCCTTATCTCATCGCCGGTCAGAGCGAACGGGCGAAGATCGATATGGCGCGGCGCCAGCCCTTCATCCACGAAGGTGGGGCAGGTGGAAAGCGCCAGGGTTTCCTGGGCGATATAGTTATGCGGCACGGCCAGCAGGCGCTGGCGGAATTCCGCCAGTTCCGCCTGCGAAGCCTTGGGGGCCCACCAGCATGCCGTACCCGCCGGCCCCGTGAACTTCCTTCACCACCAGTTTTTCCAGGTTGGCCAGCACATAGGACAACGCGTCGGCATCGCGGCACTGCCAGGTGGGAATATTGCCCAGAATCGGTTCTTCGGACAGGTAAAAGCGAATCATGTCAGGTACATAGGGATAAATGGATTTATCGTCCGCCACGCCGGTTCCCAGCGCATTGGCCAGCACCACCCCGCCGGACCGGTAAACCGACAGCAGGCCGGGCACGCCGAGGGTGGAATCGGCGCGGAAGGCCAGCGGATCGATAAATGCGTCATCGATACGGCGATAAATCACGTCCACTTTGCAGGGACCTTCGGTGGTGCGCATAAATACCGCCCCCTGTTTGACGAACAGATCGGCGGCTTCAACCAGTTCGACGCCCATTTGCTGGGCGAGAAAGCTGTGTTCGAAATAGGCGCTGTTAAAACGGCCCGGCGTCATGACCACCACCGTGGGATCCTCGACGGCGCTGCTTTCCCGCAGGGTTTGCAGTAGATCAAACGGATAGCGTTCTATGGGGGCGATGTGCTGGTTGGCGAACAGATCCGGATAGAGCCGCATCATCATCTTGCGGTTTTCCAGCATATAAGAGACGCCGGAAGGCGTACGGAGATTATCCTCCAACACATAGTAATGGCCGTCGCTGTTGCGCACCATATCGGTGCCGACAATATGGGCGTAGGTATTGTTATGCAGATTAACGCCTTGCATGCAGGGCTGGTACTGCGCGTTGGCCAAGACCTGTTCCGCCGGAACGATGCCCGCTTTCAGGATATTTTGCTCATGGTAGATATCGTGGAGAAAAGCGTTCAATGCCTTGACCCGCTGCCGAATGCCGCGATCCATCCATTGCCACTCCTTGGCCGGGATGATTCTCGGCACGCTGTCGAAGGGGATTAATCGCTCGGTACCCCCCCCCCTCTTCGCCGTAAACGTTAAACGTGATGCCTACTCGGTGAAACAGCAGCTCGGCTTCTTCTTTTTTTGCTGTATAGCTTGCTTGTCGGCCTGTTGCAGCCATTGCCAGTAAGCGTCGTAATGGCTGCGGTGCGTCCCGTCAGCCAACAGCATTTCATCAAAAAACGGCGACCCTGAAAGATGGATTCTTATCATCGGCATATCCTGGCTTTCTTAGCGAGCTGATAATGTGGTTATGCATAAAGCGCGCCAGAGCAAGGGCCGGGTCAATGGGTAAAATCGATGATAAAAAGACGTTTTTGCACAAAAAAAGTGCACTAAGGGAAATGGTGAAAAAATTAAACCTAAAAAGAAGCAAAAAATTTACATCGCAATATGGTGTATACGCATGCCATATCCCAAGGTTTTGTTAAGATTAAACCCTGAACACTTTTCACGCGGAGGTAATATGTCTCACAGTACGGTTTTCATCAATAACCGGTCTCAAGCGGTACGCATTCCTGCCGAACTGCGCTTCGCGGATAATGTCAAGAAAGTGAATGTCAGAGCGGTCGGCAATGAAAGGATTATCGCGCCCGAGCAAAATACCTGGGATAGCTTCTTTTCAGTCGGCCCAATAGTATCGGATGATTTCATGTCGGAAAGACCCGATCAAGTACAACCGGATCGTGAACCCTTCTGATGTATAAATACATGCTTGATACCAATATCGCCATTTATGTTATAAAAAAGGCGGCCGCTGGAATTACTCGATCTTTTTAACGCCAATGTAGGGCGCATGGTTATTTCATCCATCACCCTTGCCGAATTATTGCACGGCGTGGAAAAGAGCGCTGCCGTGGCGCGCAATAACATGGCGGTGGAGAATTTCGTTTCTCGTCTGGATGTCCTCGATTATGGCGCAAAGGCGGCAATGCATTATGGCGACATCCACGCCGGTCTTGAACGTAAATGCACGCCTATCGGTGTGAATGATGTGCATATCGCCGCTCATGCGCGCAGCGAAGGGCTAACAATCGTTACCCATAATACGCGCGAATTTAACCGTATCGACGGCCTGCTGGTAGAGGATTGGACCAACTGCGTTTGAAATACCTCAGGCGCACGCTGGTCCGTGCGCCACATGTATCAGCGGCGGCAGGCGATCGCTTCGATTTCTATTTGCACGTCTTTGGGCAGCCGCGCCACTTCAACGCAGGAGCGGGCGGGGAACGGCGCGCTATTTTCCTCGAAAAAGGCTTCATAAGCGGCGTTGACGACGGAAAAGTCGTTAAGATCTTTGACAAATACCGTGGTTTTGATGATATCCGCCACCTGCAAGCCGGCCGCTTCCACGATTGACTTGATATTGGACAGGGATTGGCGTGTTTGTCCGGCAATATCGTTTTCCACTACCTGACCGGTTTTCGGGCAAATAGGAATTTGGCCGGAGGTGAAAACCAAATTGCCCAGATCCATCGCCTGGACGTAAGGTCCGATGGCGGCCGGCGCGTTTTCGGTACTGATAATGCGGGACATGGCGTCTCCTGGAGTCAATAAGAAAGTAAAGTGTGCCGGCCATTATAAGAACTAAACCGGCGAAAGCCCAGCCCGGCATAATCGCGGTGCGCGTGTTGCACCGCGGTTTTCTTTAAACGACTGTAGGCAAGGAGTTGCGCTATAGCCGCTTGTTGTTCCGGGGAAGAGACTCAACTTGGCGTGAGGCGAGCGGCCGACGAGGGCCGCTTCGACCCGGTCTCGCCAAACACGGTCTCTCTTTGCCAGATATTCGCGCCGGCCGGCACTATAAGTGCAGCGGCGATCGCGGGCGATGCGAGCTTACCTTGTCGTTAAGCGTTCTGGATTACCGCCTGGTGCTCGAACTCTTTCTCGCAGTATTTGCACTTGAGGTGCACCTGGTTCCCGCGGCTTTTAACGGTAAAACCCGACGCCACCGGCTCACTGCGGCTGATGCAGTTGCTGTTGGGGCAGGTCAGGACGCCGTCGACGCGGTCCGGCAGCGAGAGGGTGAGCTTGCGCACCACTTCGTAATTATCGATGCGGTTAACCGTGGCGTGGGGGGCGTAAATCGCCAGTTGGTTGGCCTGCTGCTCGGTGAGAAAGACGTTCTCGATTTTGATCAGATCTTTTTTGCCCAACTGGTTGGAGGGCAGGTTCAAGCCGATGGTGATTCGCTGATCGGTGGCGGTGAGTTTAAACAGCGTAAGCAGTTTAAAGCCCACCTGCGCCGGGATGTGATCGATTACCGTGCCGCGGCTGATGGCTTCTACCTGTAACTTATTGTCCTGAGTCATCATCTTCTCCTCACTCTGCATGATGGTCGTTCAATACCAGGGACAACAATGCCTGGCGCGCGAAAATGCCATTCCCGGCCTGTTGAAAATAGTAGGCATAGGGCGTGGCGTCTACTTCGTGGGCGATTTCATCCACTCGGGGCAGCGGATGCAGTACCTTCAAATTGTCGCGGGCCTTCGCCAGGTCGCCGGCGCGTAGGACGAATTGGGCTTTGACATTGGCGTATTCAGACGGATCCAGCCGTTCCTTTTGCACCCGCGTCATGTACAGAATATCCAACTGCGGCACGACGTCTTCAATGGTGGCGTGTACGCTGTATTTGATCTCTTTTTCCGCCAGCATATGAAGAATATAGGCCGGCATCGCCAAGGCTTCGGGCGCGATGAAGAAGAAATGATTGCCTTGGAATTTAGCCAATGCCTGGGTCAGGGAATGGACGGTGCGACCGTATTTCAAATCCCCCACCATGGCGATATTGATATTGTTCAATCGCCCCTGGGTTTCCTGGATGGTAAACAGATCCAGCAAAGTTTGAGTCGGATGCTGGTTAGCGCCGTCACCGGCGTTGAGGATAGGAATTCCGCCGGAAAACTCGGTGGCCAGGCGAGCGGCCCCTTCCTGGGGATGGCGCATGACAATGGCGTCGACATAGGTGCTGATGACTGAAATGGTATCCGCCAGCGTTTCGCCTTTTTTCCCTAAGGACGTATTGACCGCGTCGGAGAAGCCTACTACCGATGCGCCAAGCCGGTGAATGGCGGTTTCAAAAGAGAGGCGAGTACGGGTGGACGCTTCAAAGAAGCAGCTGGCGATCACCTTGTGTTTCAACAATTCCGGTTGTGGTCGGGTTTTCAGGCGGGCGGCGGTTTGTAATACCAGTTCCAGCTCTTCGCGACTCAGGTCGTTAATGGAAACGATGTGTTTGTGGTAAAGGGGATTGGCCATGTTTTATTCCTCCTTCGGATGTCGATGACGCCGGTGTCTGACGAAAGTTTAGGAACGCCTTGAATAGCGCGCAAAAAAAGCCCCTCAATGAGGGGCGGGATACGAATACGTTACAACGGGCAACGGAAGCAACAATGGTAGCTGGCTGCCCTTGGGCAACCGAAGGATGGCATACACATCCGATATCTCACTACTGTTCATTGATCCTCCCGGCAAATTGGCGGAAATTATACTCGGCTGTCGCCACACTTCAAGCGTTAAAGGCGGATTCTCTGCAAGGAAGCAAACGATTGGCCTGCGGCTGAAATAAGTATTAAATAACGCTCAGTAGGCCACCGGACATTGCTATATAATGAAACAACATTTCAGTTTGAGGATTTGATATGATTACCGGGAATATCCATCATCTTGACCTTGTCCCCTATTTGCCGGCCACGCTTCGCGACGCCATAGAGTACGTTAAAAATCACATCACCGCCGACACTCCGCTGGGTAAATACGATATTCGCGGAGATGAGATGTTTGTCATGATCTCCAACGACAGCACCGATGTGTTTGAGAAGCGCCGCGCCGAATATCATGCGAAATATCTCGATATTCAGATTGTGTTGCAGGGGGAAGAAGGCATGGCCTTCAGCAATCTGCCGGCGGGCGGGCCCGATACCGATTGGCTGGCGGACAAAGACGTGGCGTTTTTAGCCGCCGGCGGTCAGGAGAAGCAGTTTGTGATGCAGGCAGGGGATTTTGTGGTTTATTACCCCGGTGAAGTGCATAAACCGCTGTGTGCCGTGGGTGAACCGGCGCATGTTCGTAAAGCAGTGGTGAAGATCGACGCCGCGCTGGTGCGGTGATTGGCGCTGATCGCAGCGGGCCCGACGCGCGGCGGCTATAGTCTGCCATGGGTAGCCGGCCCTTCCACAGGCTCGTTGCGCGTTTGGTGCTGGCGGGCCTATCGCGCTGCGGGGCGCTCCGACGGCCGCCAGACGGCCGCTCCGACCCCACCGCCACGCTCTCCCTTTAACACGCTCTCTCTTTGGCATCCGCGCTGGAAGCGCTCATTGCGCGTTCGGAGTTGGCGGGCCTAGCGCGTTGTGGGGCACTCCGCGGCCGACTATGGCCGCTCCGATCCCACCGCCACGCTCTCCCTTTAACACGCGCTCTCTTTGGCATCCGCGCTGAAAGGGCTCGTTGCACGTTCGGTGCCGGCGGGCCTTTCGCTGCTAGTTTTGCACCAATGTTGCCACCATTACCGCTTTGATGGTGTGCAGCCGGTTTTCCGCTTGATCAAATACTACGCTGTGCGCTGATTCAAAGACCTCGTCGGTGACTTCCATGCCGCCCGCCAGGCCGTATTGTTCAGCCATCTCTTTGCCGATGGTGGTTTGATCGTCATGAAAGGCGGGCAGGCAATGGAGAAATTTTACCTGTGGATTGCCGGTGAGCGCCAACATGGCCGCGTTCACCTGATAAGGGCGCAGCAGGGCAATGCGTTCCCGCCAGATGGATTTGGGTTCGCCCATGGAGACCCAGACATCGGTGTAGATAAAGTCCACGCCCTCCACTCCTTTGCCGATGTCTTCGGTCAAGGTAATGCCGCCGCCCCGCTGTTCCGCCAACCGGCGGCAGTGCGCCACCAGCTCTTTATCCGGCCAGCAGGCGCTGGGCGCCACCAGGCGCAGATCCAATCCGGTAAGGGCCGCCGCCTCAAGCATACTGTTGCCCATGTTGTTGCGGGCGTCGCCTATATACGCGAACTTGGTCTGGTTGAATGGCTTATGGGGCAAGTGTTCCTGCATGGTCAGCAGATCGGCCAGTAACTGGGTCGGGTGGAATTCGGTGGTTAAGCCGTTCCACACCGGCACGCCGGCGTTTGCCGCCAGTGTCTCGACGATCTCCTGACCGTAACCGCGGTATTCAATACCATGAAACATCCGTCCGAGCACCCGGGCGGTATCCTTAATGGATTCTTTGTTGCCGATCTGGCTGCCGCTGGGGGCCAAGGTAGGTCACCCGTGCGCCTTGATCAAACGCGGCGACCTCAAAGGCGCAGCGGGTGCGGGTCGAGTCTTTTTCAAAAATCAGCGCGATGTTTTTTCCCGAGAGGCGCTGTTTTTCTTGGCCGTTGCGTTTCTCACGTTTCAAGGTGGCGGATAAGGCCAACAAATCAAGGACTTCCTCAGGCGTGAAATCCATTAGCCTGAGAAAATGGCGTTGATAAAATTGTGTCATAAGCATTGATCTCCATTTGAAATCATTAATTTCATTTGCATTAAAATTCACTTTATATGTATGAATATTCAATTTCAAGCTTTGACAGGAAATCTTTCATGTTTACGCTGGAGCCTTACCCGCCGCTGTGTGAAAATAGCGGTCTTAAGGCCGACTCATTGAGGACAGGGGCATGGCACATCAATTTTTGGAAGAGCAGCGCGATGAAACGCGTTTGATAATCGAGGAACTGCTGGAAGACGGCAGCGATCCGGAGGCGCTATACACCATCGAACACCACTTTTCCGCCGAAAATTTCGATATGTTGGAAAAAGCCGCGGTCGAAGCATTTAAATTGGGCTATGAAGTCACCGACGCCGAAGAGCTGGAAGTGGAAGACGGTTCCGTGTTGATGTGTTGCGATGCCATCAGTGAAATAGCGCTGAATGCGGATCTCATCGACGCCCAGGTAGAGCAGCTATTTGCCCTGGCGGAACGCCACGGCGTCAATTACGACGGCTGGGGTACCTACTTTGAGGATGGCGAGGATGACGAGAGTGAAATAGAAGACGGCGGGGATGTCGTGCCGCCGATTCGCCATCTTATCGATCGGGATGATGACGGCACGCGTCATTAATTTCGGGACTCCCTACCCGAGTCGGATCGAATTGATTTCCAACGTCATCGCTCGACATGGCATGGCAACATTAGCCGACATCGCCGCCGCTTAAGCATGCTGATGCCGCATACAATGGCGCGTTAGCGTTCAACCGGTTAATGTTCCACTAAGCGGCCAGGTAGAATCGGTCGATGTTTCAATAGGCGCTTAGGTTTAAGAAGTTGATGTTCTACTTGGCGGTCAGGTGGAAGTGGTCGATGTTTCAATAGGCGCTTAGGTTTAAGAAGTTGATGTTCTACTTGGCGGTCAGGTGGAAGTGGTCGATGTTTCAATAGGCGCTTAGGTTGAAGAGGTTAATGTTCTACTTGGCGGTCTGGTGGAAGTGGTCGATGTTTTAACGGGCGGTTAGGTTGTAGAGAATGATGTTCAACTGGTCGGTGGGGTTGAACCGGATGATGTTCAAATAGACGGTTTGGGTAAACCAGCGATTTCACAACGCCCGGCCTGAAGGTTTCATAGATGTTTAAGCATTCTTACTTCACAGTCAACATGGCCGGTGCTGCCCAACGGACCGTCGATATGTTCAAATCCCAATCGTTCATATAGCGCTATCGCCCGGGTCAAGGTAGCGGTGGTTTCCAAATAACAATGGCTGAAGCCCTGGCCGCGGGCAAACGCCAATCCACGCAGCGCCAATTCATGCGCCACTCCGCGTCCGCGCAGGCTGGGTAAAAAATACATCTTCTGCAATTCGCTGATTTCCGGCGCTGCCCCTTCCAGGGGAGCGATACCGCCGCCGCCAGCCACCCGTCCTTCGTGTTCGATGATCCAATAGGCGCTGCGGGGGCGGCAGTAGAGCTGGTACAAATCGTCCAGGTGAGGGTCAGACACCGTATATCCTTTGTCAGCCGTCAAACCAAACTCGGCCGACACCCGGCGGATCACATCGGCGATGGCCTGATTGTCGTCAGGCGTGATAGGCCTTACCAAAAGATTGACTGTAGTAGCTATGGACATCGTCATTACTCAGAAAAGTGAGATACATTATCTGTTTTATTATTACGAGTAATAGCATTGCAGATACTGGTGATGCAAATAAAATCATGGGTGAAAGGCTGCTCTGTCGGGATTTTCCATAAAAGGCCAGGCAGGGTGCACATCAATAAACCCTGTTTAAGGCCGGAAGGCCATATGCGGCGAAACGAGTGCCTGCCGCATCATCCTGGGTCAGGCACTCGTTGGCCGAGCGATAGCGTCAACCTGCCGGGTAACTGATCCCTAAATCAGCACGGCCCGGCGCGGCATTAGAGATTGGCGATGGTCGCCCGCTGTTCCAGCAGCGTCTCTTTCGAGGCGGCATAACCCGCCAGTTTTTCGCGCTCCTTCGACACTACCGCTTCCGGCGCGCGGGCGACGAATCCCTCGTTGGACAGCTTGGCTTCGATACGGCTGATTTCACCCTCAAGCCTGGCGACCTCATTGGCCAGCCGCGCCAGTTCCGCCGCCTTGTCCACTAAACCGGCCATAGGGATCAGCAGTTCGCCTTCTTTCACCAGCTTCACCACCGAAACCGGGCCCTTGTCGCCGTCGTTCAACAGGCTGAGGCTTTGCAGCCGCGCCAGGGTCTGGATAAAGCCGCGATTGGCCTCGACGCGCTGCCGAGTAAGAGGCGTAGCGCCGCGCACCAGCAGATCCAGCGGTTTGCCGGGAGAAATGTTCATTTCCGTGCGGACAGCCCGCACCGCCATGATGACCTGTTTGATCCATTCCACGTCCGCCAGGGCCTGCCCGTCATCGATATCGGCATCGAAAGCGGGGAAGGGTTGCAGCATCAGCGTGTCGGCATCTATTCCTTTCAGCACTTTCACCCGCTGCCAGATGGTTTCGGTGATAAACGGCACGATGGGGTGGGCCAGACGCAGCAGACTTTCCAGCACGTGCACCAAGGTATGGCGGGTACCCCGCAGCTCGGCTTCGCTGCCGTCGTTCATCACCGGCTTGGTGAGCTCCAGATACCAGTCGCAGAACTGGTTCCAGGTAAAGTCATACAGCACATTGGCCGCCAGGTCGAAGCGGTAGCCGTCCAACGCGTCGCGGTAAGCTTTAACCGTCTGGTTGAACGCCGTCAGGATCCAGCGATCCGCCAGTGACAGGCGCATTTCACCCCCGTTCTGGCCGCAATCCTTTTCCTCGGTGTTCATCAGCACGAAACGGCTGGCGTTCCACAGTTTGTTGCAGAAATTGCGATAGCCCTCAAGGCGCTTCATATCCCAATTAATATCGCGTCCGGTGGAGGCCAGCGCCGCCAGGGTGAAGCGCAGGGCATCGGTGCCGTGCGGTTCGATGCCCTGCGGGAACTGTTTTTCGGTGCGCTTGCGGATTTTTTCCGCTAATTGGGGCTGCATCATGTTGCCGGTGCGTTTTTCCACCAGTTCCGGCAAGGAAATTCCGTCCACCATATCCAGCGGATCGATGACGTTGCCTTTCGACTTGGACATTTTTTGTCCTTCATCGTCGCGGATAAGGCCGGTCATGTAGACAGTCTTGAACGGCACCTGCGGGCGCTGATTTTCATCCTTGACGAAATGCATGGTGAGCATGACCATGCGGGCTATCCAGAAGAAGATGATATCAAAGCCGCTTACCAGCACGCTGGTGGGATGGAATGTCTTCAGCTCAGGGGTCTGTTCCGGCCAGCCCAGGGTGGAGAAGGTCCACAGGCCCGAGGAGAACCAGGTATCCAGCACGTCTTCGTCCTGGCGCAGCTTCACCGCGGCGTCAAGATGATTCTCGCGGCGGACCTCTTCTTCGCTGCGGCCGACATACACCTTGCCGGATTCGTCATACCACGCCGGAATTCGATGTCCCCACCATAGCTGTCGGGAAATACACCAATCCTGGATATCGCGCATCCAGCTGAAATACATATTTTCATACTGCTTGGGCACGAACTGAATTTCGCCGTCTTCCACCGCCGCGATGGCCACTTTGGCCAACGGCGCGGTGCGCACGTACCACTGATCGGTCAGCATGGGCTCAATCACCACGCCGCTGCGATCGCCGTAGGGCGCCGTCAGGGCGTGGGGCTTAATGTCATCGAGCAGGCCTGACGCGTCGAAAGCGGCCACCACCGCCCGGCGGGCGGCGAAACGCTCCAGGCCGCGAAATTCGTCGGGAATATGTCCATCGACGTCCGAACTTGCTTCGCCCAGGGAAGTGAAAACTTCGGCCCGGTCGCGGATATCGCCGTCGAGGGTCAGGATGTTCATCATGGGCAGGCCGTGGCGCTTGCCCACCTCATAGTCATTGAAGTCATGGGCCGGGGTGATTTTCACGCAGCCGGTGCCTTTGGTCATATCCGCGTGTTCGTCGCCGATTATCGGAATGCGTCGGCCCACCAGCGGCAGCATGACGAACTTGCCGATAAGAAAGCGGTAGCGCGGATCCTCGGGATTGACCGCCACGCCGGTATCCCCCAGCATGGTTTCCGGCCGGGTGGTGGCCACCACCAGGTAATCCTTGCCTTCGGCGGTTTTAACGCCGTCCGCCAAGGGATAGCGCAGATGCCATATGTGGGACTGGGACTCGCGATTCTCCACCTCCAGATCGGAGATGGCGGTGCGCAGCTTCGGATCCCAGTTCACCAGCCGCTTGCCGCGATAAATCAAATCCTCCTTAAACAGCTGGACGAACACTTCCTTCACCGCATTCGACAGCCCTTCGTCCATGGTGAAGCGCTCGCGCTCCCAATCCACCGATGCGCCGAGGCGACGCATCTGGCGGGTGATGGTGCCGCCGGATTCCGCCTTCCACCGCCAGATTTTGTCGATGAAGGCGTCGCGGCCGTAATCATGGCGGTTTTTGCCTTCCTCCGCCGCGATTTTGCGCTCAACCACCATCTGCGTGGCGATACCCGCATGGTCGGTACCCACTTGCCACAGGGTATTCTTCCCCTGCATGCGTTGGTAGCGCACGATGATATCCATAATGGTCTGCTGAAAAGCATGGCCCATGTGCAAGCTGCCGGTCACGTTCGGCGGCGGGATCATGATACAGAAGCTTTCTTTGCCGGGATCGTTATTCGGTTTGAAATAGCCTTGTTTTTCCCAATGCTCGTAAAGCGGCTGCTCGATATCGTGCGGATTATATGTCTTTTCCATTATGCGTCGTATTTCACTGCGTTGGCGGCGTGGCCGTGGTCAATTGGAAGCCGACGCTGCGATAGGCTTTATAGCGATCGCGCGCCAACTGTTTCATGTGGTCTTCATGGGGAACGAAGTCTATCACTTCATGGAAAGCGGAGGCAAAATCGGCGCAGTGCGGCAGCAGGCTTATCATCAGCTCACGCGGCGCGTTGCCGCGGCGGCCGGGCCAGCAGATTTCAACCGGCGCGCCGTAACGGGGTCCTTCACCCGCCAGATTATGCGGTACAAAGGACTCGGGGTTTCGTTGCCACAGGGCTTCGTCCAGCTTCAATGCCTGTTCCTCGTCCTCGCAGGCCAACAGCACCCTTTTACCTTCACGCCAGCGGGTCGCCGCCAGTTCGCAGGCCAGCCGCTCCACGGCGGTCAGGCCGTCCTGGAGGTCATCCTGGTCAAGAAGATAAAAGGTCGCGTTTTTCATGTGCCGTTTTCAAAGAACCTAAGAGGGGTAACAAAAAAATAATGGGCGACCTGAGCCGCCCGGTAAAGCATACCTTTTTTACGCTTATTCGTCACCGCTCAGTCCGGCGCGATTAAGCAGAAATTGCGCCAGCAATGCCACCGGTCTGCCGGTAGCGCCCTTGGTTTTGCCTGAACGCCAGGCGGTGCCGGCGATATCCAGATGGGCCCAACTGAATTTACGGGCGAAGCGCGCCAGAAAGCAGCCGGCGGTAATAGCCCCTCCCGGACGGCCGCCGATGTTGGCCATATCGGCGAAATTCGATTCTAACTGCTCCTGGTACTCGTCACCCAGCGGCAGACGCCAGGCGCGATCGCCGGATTGTTCGGCGGCGGCAATCAATTCATGGGCTAAGGGATTGTGATTCGACATCAATCCGGTGAGATGATGCCCGAGGGCAATAACGCAGGCCCCGGTGAGGGTGGCCACGTCGATAACCACCTCCGGATCGAAACGTTCAACATAGGTTAGCGCGTCGCACAGCACCAGCCGCCCTTCGGCGTCGGTATTCAGTACCTCCACCGTTTGTCCCGACAGGGTGGTCAACACATCGCCGGGGCGGAAAGATCGCCCGTCCACCATGTTTTCGCAGCCCGCCAGCACGCCGACGATATTCAAAGGCAACTGCAATTCCAACGCCATGCGCATCACGCCGTACACCGTGCCGGCGCCGCACATGTCATATTTCATTTCATCCATGCTGTCGGCGGGTTTGATGGAGATGCCGCCGGCATCAAAGGTCAGACCTTTACCCACCAGCACGATTGGTCTCGTTTCCGGGTCCGGACTGCCTTTATACTCGATAACGGACATCAGCGATTCGTTTTGCGAGCCCTGACCCACCGCCAGATAGGCATTCATGCCCAGTTCCTTCATCTGCTGCTCGCCGATAACCCGGGTGGTGGTGTTTTTGCCGAACCTGTCCGCCAGCTGCCGCGCCTGGGAGGCCAGGTAGGCCGGATTGCAGATATTGGCGGGCATATTGCCCAAATCCTTGGCGGCCTTGATGCCGGCGGCAATGGCCAGTCCGTGCTGAATGGCGCGTTCGCCGCCGGTGAGCTCGCGGCGGGTGGGAACGTTGAACACCATTTTGCGCAAGGGCCTGCGCGGTTCGATGCGGTTGCTTTTCAACTGATCGAAGGTGTAGAGGGATTCTTTGGAGGTTTCCACCGCCTGACGCACTTTCCAGTAGGTATTGCGCCCTTTGACATGCAGTTCGGTCAGAAAGCAGACCGCTTCCATAGAGCCGGTGTCATTCAGCGTATTGATGGTTTTCTGTATCACCTGTTTATATTGGCGTTCATCCAGCTCGCGCTCTTTGCCGCAGCCGATGAGCAGAATACGTTCGGACAGCACGTTGGGAACATGATGCAGCAGCAGCGTTTGCCCCACTTTCCCTTCCAGTTCGCCGCGGCGCAGCAAGGCACTGATATAGCCGTCGCTGATCTTGTCGAGCTGTTCAGCGATGGGAGACAGGCGGCGCGGTTCAAATACGCCGACAACTATACAGGCACTGCGTTGTTTTTCCGGGCTACCGCTTTTTACACTGAACTCCATGCACTCTCCTGAATCTTAAAGACAAAGACGGCCAACCGGGATAAAATAGGCCTTTCCCTATCGTATCCCCCGCCTTTGCATTAACTCTATGTGTTAATCTTAACGACGCAAAGGACGTTATTCCGGCAATAATCAGTGCGTTCTCATGGCACCGCCGAACGCTTAATGTTGTTATACTCTATCTGGCGATAAAGGTGGCTGCTTGATACGTATTATTGGTGGATTAGCAAAGAAATTATCGATTTTCCTGCAAAAAGACAAGTTTTCACAGGCGAAAGAAGCGTGATTATCATTAGATATCTGGTTCGGGAAGTTTTCAAAAGCCAGCTCGCCATCCTGTTCATCCTGCTGCTGATCTTTTTCTGTCAGAAGCTGGTGCGGGTGCTGGGGGCGGCGGTTGACGGCGATATCCCGACAAACCTGGTGTTATCCCTATTAGGTTTAGGTGTGCCGGAAATGGCACAATTGATTTTGCCCCTCAGCCTGTTCCTCGGCTTACTGATGACCCTGAGCCGATTGTACGCCGAAAGCGAGATTACGGTAATGCACGCCTGCGGACTGGGCAAGAGCGTATTGGTCAAAGCGGCGCTGGCGCTGAGCGTGCTGACGGCGGTCTTCGCCGGCGCCAACGTTATCTGGCTCTCTCCCTGGTCGGCCCGCCACCAGGACGAGGTCCTGGCGGAGGCCAAGGCCAATCCCAGCATGGCGGCCATGGTGGAAGGGCAGTTTCAGGCGGCGCAAAACGGCAATTCGATACTGTTTGTCGGCAACGTCAAGGGACAGCAATTTCAGAACGTGTTCCTGGCCCAGTTACGTCCCAAGGGCAACGCCCGGCCTTCGGTGGTGGTGGCTGATCAGGGGCATATGGTGCAGCGCGCCGATGGCTCTCAACTGGTGATGCTGGATAAAGGGACCCGTTATGAAGGCACCGCGCTGCTGCGGGATTTTCGCATCACCGATTTTACCCAGTACCAGGCGGTTATCGGTCACCAGACGGTGTCGGTGGACAACACCGACGCGGAACAGATGACCATGCGTGAACTCCGCCGTTCCGCCGATCCGGCGGCCAAGGCGGAAATGCAATGGCGCCTGACCCTGGTGGTTTCGGTATTTATCATGGCCGTCTTGGTGGTGCCCCTAAGCGCGGTCAATCCCCGCCAGGGCAGAGTCATGAGCATGCTGCCGGCCATGCTGATGTATCTGATCTTTTTCCTGCTGCAAAGCTCGCTGCGTTCCAACGGCGCCAAAGGCAAACTCGACCCGGCGGTGTGGATGTGGCTGACCAACCTCGTCTATCTGGGCATTGCCGTCCTGCTTAATCTTTGGGAAACCGTGCCGGTGAGAAAAATACGCGATGGATTACACTTCAGAGGAGCGGTTTGATGTTTGGAGTACTAGACCGCTACATCGGCAGAACGATCTTCAACACCATCATGATGACGCTGTTCATGCTGGTATCGCTCTCCGGCATCATCAAGTTCGTTGATCAACTGCGCAAAACTGGCCAGGGGGACTATTCCGTCGTCGGCGCCGGGCTTTACACGATATTGAGCATTCCGAAGGATATTGAGATATTTTTTCCCATGGCGGCGCTGCTGGGGGCGTTGCTCGGCCTGGGTACGCTGGCCAGCCGCAGCGAGCTGGTGGTCATGCAGGCCTCGGGTTTCACCCGCATGCAAATCGCCGCCTCGGTGATGAAAACCGCCATTCCGTTGGTGCTGCTTACCATGGCCATCGGCGAATGGGTGGCGCCCCAGGGCGAGCAAATGGCGCGCAATTACCGCTCGCAAGCGCTGTACGGCGGTTCGATGCTCTCAGTACAAAGCGGCTTATGGGCTAAAGACGGTAATGATTTTATCTTTATCGAACGGGTAGTGAGCGACGACGAATTATCCGGCGTCAATATTTATAATTTCGACCATCACAACCGCTTGCAAACGCTGCGCTATGCCGCCAATGCCAAATATGCCGACGGCATATGGCACCTTTCCCAGGTGGATGAGTCCGATTTGACGGATCCCCAGCAGATCTCGGGCCATCCGCAGCAAATCTCAGGTCGGCAAATGCTCAGCGGCGTCTGGAAAACCAACCTGACGCCGGACAAGCTGGGGGTGGTGGCGCTGGACCCGGATGCTTTATCCATCACCGGCCTGCGGGATTACGTGAAATACCTGAAGCAAAGCGGGCAGGAGTCCAACCGCTATGAACTTAATATGTGGAGCAAGCTTTTCTCGCCCTTTTCGGTAGCGGTCATGATGCTGATGGCGGTTTCGTTTATCTTTGGCCCATTACGCAGCGTGGCGATGGGGGTCAGGGTGATAACGGGGATAAGCTTCGGTTTTCTGTTCTACGTGCTGGATCAGATATTCGGGCCGTTAAGCCTGGTATACAGCCTGCCGCCGCTGTACGGCGCGTTGATTCCCAGTATGGCGTTCCTGGTCATCAGTGTGGCGCTATTGCTGAGAAGACGTTAAGCGCAACAAAGCGCCATTCACTTAAATTCAAGTTGCAGGAGGCCAGCGCACCTGCAACTTGAAGCATGGAGGAGTAAACGCATATCCTGCTCGTTCCGGATAGCGGAGAAAATTTCGTTGCGTCGGCGTTCACGTTGTTGTCAGCCGATATTGCGCGAATCATTCATTTTATACTTTCCACAAACAGCACTTTAGTCAGGTCGCGCAGCCATTTATGACAGGGCGAGTGGTTGTGTTTCGAATGCCAGGCCTGGATAATGCTGCGCTTGCCCAGATCGAAATCGGCGCTGAAAAACTCCACCGCGATATTAAGCTTGCGCAGATTCTTCACCACGAAATCCGGCACGATGGCCAACGCGTCGGAATGGGTGATGGCATTCATAGTGGCCATATAACCGGGCGTAGCTCCCATGACGTGACGAGCGGACCAAAAGTATTTCATCGCCTCATCGGTACCGGCCGGGTATTTTTCCTTGGTCTGCACAAAATGGAATTTCAAAAGATTGTCCATGCTTTTATCGGTGCAGAGAATAGGATGCCCACAGCGGCACATAAAATAACACTTAGCAGAGTGAATGGTTCGGATGGTAATTTCAGGGTTGAGATCGCGCATTTCGCCGATGTATAAATCGATATCGTTTGACCTTAAGAAATCATCATCAAACTCTGAATCATGCACCATATTGATAAACACATTCGGCGCGCTTTTTTGTATTTCTCGGAACAACGTGGCATTAAGGGTGAAAACAATGGTGGCATTCGCCGCAATGGTAAACGAAACATTAGTGGTATGAGGTTCGAAGGCCATATTGGTATTCAACATGGATTCGATGCGGTTCACCAACTGCCGCACATCCTCTTTTAACGCAATCGCCCTTGGCGTAGGGATAAGCTTAGTTCCGCTGCGGACCAGTATCGGGTCATTGAACAAGGCGCGAATCTTGTTCAATGACTTGCTGATGGCCGGTGCGGTGACGTTCAGCTTCCTGGCCGCCAGATTAACACTGCAATCTTCCAGCAGCGCATTGAGTACAACCAATAAGTTAAAATCAAAATTGTTCATATAATAGTCATAATTAGCAACGCAGGTTTGAGGGATATTCGTTAGGTAACGAATACAGAGGCACTTAAAATTATAATCTTCATTCTCCTCTACATAACTCATTAGCATGAGAACAATTGACTAACTGCTTTCAGTGGCTAATGATTTTATCTTTTATTTTTTATTATTGACAAGGCTAAAATACTCCTTGCGGAGTACTCTATGCTCTCATTAACCTATTGGAACGACCGCAAACAGGCGTTATCACTGGCATGTTCCGCTATTTTTGATATGCTGAATAATATTGTTAAATGATTTTTAATAGCGTAATAATAATATTATTTGGACAATATGAAGCATGGCTTTTATAATTTAACCACTAAATATCAAATTGCATTTAAGCGGCAAGTCTGTGACTCATCTGCTCCGCACAGATTGGCATAGAGCGCATGTGTTGACTAACGTGTGAACCTTCGGGTTGAGATTCATTAATCCCCGATAGCTCATATACTTAGTGACCGAGGTTAAGAATCGCAGTCAACCTAGCTGCAATGTGAATATGTTGGGTCTGTCTGCATATTGCATGATAATGTGATCTTGCTCCATCAGAAAAAGTGCTGAATGTCCCTTCCGTTGAACTTGCTGTTGGGATCCTCAATCGTTTATCACATGCCCGCGCCAGCGAGTCAGGAGAAGAGCATGCCGGAAGGCCCCGAAATTCGGCGGGCTGCCGATACCTTGATGGAAGCCATGGCCGGCCGGGAAATCGCCCTGGCGTGGTTCGCCTTCCCCCGGCTTAAACCGTTTGAATCACGTTTGGCGGGACAGCGCATCGAGAAAATAGACACCAAGGGCAAAGCGCTGCTCATCAGATTTTCCAACGGACTGGTATTGTACAGCCATAATCAGCTTTACGGCGTGTGGCGAGTGGTTAAGGCCGGGGACGTACCGGTCACCAAGCGCGACTTAAGGGTCCGCCTGGAAAATAAACAGAATGCCATTCTGCTCTACAGCGCGTCGGAGATTCAAATTCTTGACGCCGTGGCCCTGGCGGCGCATCCGTTTTTGTTGCGCATCGGCCCCGATGTGCTGGATCCGGTCTTGACGGCAATCGATGTCCGCACACGCCTGCTTTCGCCGCGTTTCAGCGGACGCCAACTGGGCAGCTTGCTATTGGATCAATCCTTTCTGGCCGGACTGGGCAACTACCTGCGGGTGGAAATTCTCTGGCAGGCCGGTCTGCCGCCGGTGGCCAAGGCTCGGGCGCTGAGCACTGACCAGATTGAGCGCTTGTGCGAGGCGATTATGGCCATCCCCAGGCTGTCCTACGCCACCCGCGGCACCATGGCCGATCCGTTGGATGAAGGAAAGCTTCACGGCGCCCGCTTCCGGTTCAAGGTTTTTCACCGGACGGGACGTCCTTGCGAACGCTGCGGTCATCCTATCGAAAAGACCACCCAGGGCTCGCGGCCATTTTATTGGTGCCCGGTTTGTCAGAGACAATAGGCGGCCCACTTGCGGGCATTTTTTCAGCAATCAGAACGGCTCCCTACGGATTAGTATTGCGCGGGGATGCGTTAACGGTATAATGCACCTCGTTTTCCGTATACGACTTCAGTGCCGAAGTGGCGAAATCGGTAGACGCAGTTGATTCAAAATCAACCGCCTTCGGGCATGCCGGTTCGATTCCGGCCTTCGGCACCATTAGTATATAAATTGACGTCAATGGACGTCTTTTTTATGCCTGAAATCCAGCCCCCGCAAGGCTTTCCTCGCTTTTTTAGTCAATCAACGTCAACCTATGATGGCGAAATGGCATGGTAATCCCCCGTTTTCAACGGGAACTTTAAGTAGAATTATGTTATCAATGTGAGCTTATGCATGGGCGTTATGCCACCTAGCCCCATATGGGGACGTTCATGGTTATAGGTCCAAAGCCACCGCGTTGCGAAATCTTGTACTTCGGCAAAATAACTAAACACATATTGATTTAGCCAGTCATAACCTACCGTGCGGTTAAATCGCTCTATATAGGCATTTTGCTGGGGCTTGCCTGGCTGAATAAAAAGCAAAGTTATCTGATGTTTAATCACCCATTTTTGCAGTTGTACACTTAAATATTCTGGACCGTTGTCACAGCGTATACATGCCGGTTTACCGCGCCATTCGATGAGCTGTTCAAGTGAACGGACATATGGGGTCAAAACCACGTTGAATGTGCGGAAGCTTCTACCATCACTTAATTGATCATGCATAAAATCCATTGACCAGGTATGGTTGGCCTTGTCAGGCACAACTAACGGTTGTCGGCAGGCACGCTCAAGAATCGCCTGGCGCATTTGCGGTGGTGGGCCGAGAAGATCGGCAAGGCGGGCGTTATCCCAGCCGATAATACCCAACTGGGTATCCCTGAGCGGCGAATTGTCGCCAGCGAGAACAAAGCACGCGACTTAGGCGACAGTTTGGATAAAGTGAATGATCCCTATGTAGGCATGAGTCTGCTTTTGCAAAAGACTTTTGAGCTGGCGGGGCTGAGTAATATGCACGGACTGCGACATCATTATGCCCAGACCCATATCAGGCATTGACGGGATGGTTGGCTCCGGCCGCAGAGGGTAAGTCCAGCCACATGCTAACATCCACAGAGCGTGCCAAGAATGCGATCGCACGCCAAACCATAAGTCGAGAGCTGGGACATGAGCGTACTCAGATCACGGCTGTTTACCTCGGACGATAGATTAAGCATAAAAATCCATCTGGATGATAACGAAGTTGTGGAGGGAAATGCTATTTTGATATATGATGTGTATATCAAATATCATTTGTGAGGAGATACCAATGACCCGCATCGTAATCGATCTACCTGAAGAAGATCTCCGGCAATTAGATAACCTGAAAGCTATCCGCCATGTAGCCCGTGCCGAGATTATCAGGCAAGCCTTGGCTGGTTATTTGGAAAACAATCGTGCGGATGGAAGCAGTAATGCATTTGGCTTATGGAGAAGCAAAAAAGTTGATGGGGTTGTCTATGAAAATCAGATCCGCGAGGAGTGGGAATGATTGCTCAATTGGCCCTGTTTGATACCAATATCTTGATTGATTACCTCAACGGTATTGCGCAGGCAAAAGACACCCTTGAAAAATTTAGCCACAAGCCGGCCATCAGTGTTATCACCTGGATGGAAGTGATGGTCGGCGCCAAAAAAATGTCGCCAGAGCAAGAAACCCAGACTCGCCAGTTTTTAGCGCAGTTTTTATTACTGCCTGTGACCGATGAAGTGTCCGAACGCGCCGTTATCATACGTCATGAATCTAAGATAAAATTGCCGGATGCGATCATCTGGGCGACGGCTCAGGTAAACTCCAGAACACTGATTTCGCGCAATCCAAAAGACTTTGGTCCCGAGTCAGGTGTGATCATGCCGTACCAGCTTTAGCTCCAGTTTGATCTAGGCTTACTTCTCACCATTGCCCCATCATTACTCTGCGAAATGACTTCGCTATGATGAAAAGAATGAGGTTGTTAGCAAGAGGGGCACTATTCCCTGATTTTAAGGAGCTTGCTCAGGTTAAACATTGTTAGATACGTCTGACGAATTCGTTTTGTTTTAGATGAAAAGGCGGCGGTTTTCAGTAGATTAAGCCTATCGATGAAGAAAAGCGACGATCAGAAAATCCCCTTGCCCATCCAAGACCGACTCAATTACACTGTTTAGGTATTGCACAATACCGTAGGCGTTACCGTCATCCAACGCGCTCATACCACCCAGGGTCTCAGCAGAGAAAACGGGTATTGCGGGGCGCGACTTTCTGTTTTCATTCGTACTGTCCCTTCTAGGGAAACTCAGGTAACCCGTCGCTGCCTTTCAATCAATCAGAGCCAGAAAGGAAAGAGTGATGAATATTCATGGTAATACCCTTCTTATTACAGGCGGCACCAGCGGTATCGGACGTGCACTGGCCGAAGCATTCCATGCGCGAGGCAACCAGGTCATTATCACCGGGCGTCGCCAGGAATTGCTGGATGAGATCTCCAACACCAACCCAGGCATTGCTTGCTATAGACTCGACGTCCACGATAGCGCCATGCTTGCCGACCTTGCTGCGAAGGTCAAAACCCGCTTCCCCACGCTGAATGTGCTGATAGCCAATGCCGGTATATCCCGCGCTGAAAATCTCAACGCTGGCGATTGGGATGCGAACATCGCCGAAGAGATTGTCAACACCAACATCCTTGGCGTAATTCGCGCTGCGGCGGCATTTTTGCCGCTGATCAAGGCTCGGCCGGATGCCGCCTTTATGGCAACCAGTTCCGCATTGGCGTTTGTGCCCAGAGCGGATTTCCCCACCTATTGTGCCAGTAAGGCGTTCCTGCACTCTTGGCTAATCTCTTTGCGCCACCAGTTGCGTCATGTCCCGGTTGAAGTCCTTGAACTTTCACCGCCGTACGTGCAAACGAAGCTGACGGGTATTGCTCAAGCAACAGATCCACGAGCCATGCCTTTAGTCGACTATATCTCCAAAGTCATGACAATGATTGAGCAGCATCAACATCCGAACGGAGAGCTTTTGCTTGACGGCGATAAGGGGCGCCGCTGGGCGGAAAAAAGAGGGCACCTTTGACGCCATTTTCCGCGCCATGAGCCCTGACTAGCCGTCAGCGCCTGGCAAATTGCCTACTGTGGCTTTTTCATCGGTTTACTCTCAAAGATTCACCGCTTCCCATTGACGATATCGCACATAATCCTGTGCGATATCCTGTTCATTTTCACCTGTCAGAAAGAAAGCGGCGGGGCAGGTAAAGACGTCAGTAGTGGGTTTAAGTCGGGTCCCTTCGGCGATTTTCATTACCACGCTGACAAACCCCGGCAACGTCTCTAGGAAATTACGCAGTTCGGCGTGAGAGAAGGGCTGGTTTTGTGACGCTATAGCATGAACGCAGCGTAATGGGCGGTTGAGTTGATAGCGCTCGCGGGCCTGATGAAATGATGCCGGGCTTGTATAGGCATACCGCATCAATTCCAACTGATCGCTGCCGGTGGCGATGCGTATCGCGGTGGGATTGGCAGCCCCTGAGGCGCGAGCGCCGACCTCGAGGAGTCTTGGGCCATCGGAAGATAAGATAAGCTCGGTATGGCCCGCTCCCTTGACAATGCCTATGGCATCAAGCACACGCAGAGTATAAGCGATGCAACTCTCCACTTCTGGCGACCGGGGAGAGCAGAGTTCATCAAAATCATAGAGATTTCTGCCGGCGGAGAGTTTTTTTGGAAACCCGCCATACGTCAGTGACTTTATGTTTTCCGTTCAGGCTCACGGTATTCACCACATACTCTTTACCTTCGATAAATTGCTGGATAAGCGCTTTATCATTACGGCTGTGCATGCTGTTGTTTTTGCCGGTAATGGTACGAGCGGCGTCTTCTACCTGCGTTTCGCTGGTACAGATGTACACGTCATCCGAACCCGCGCTGTCCAGCGGTTTAACAACGACCTTTGATTGGCCATATTGCCTGAACCAGTTTTTCAGTACGCCAGGGTCATCACTGACGGCCTGTTTAACCGTCTCAAGTCCCGCCTGACTCACTGCTTCATTCATGAAAAATTTATTTCTGCGAAGTATTGTGGTGGCAGGGTCATTGCCATCTTCACTGAGGCGCCAAGCAATCTCTTCGCTCAGCTTAACGGCGGATTCATGGCCGGGGATAACGGCCAACGGATTGTGAAGGGCGATCTGCTCAAGGCACTTCTCTGCCTGGCTAGGGTCCCAGTAATAAAAAGCCTTAAAATGGTGTTTATGGAAACGGGGATGAGATAATGCGTTGACGGCAACATCTGATTGAATGTGTATCAGATCATAATGTTCAGCCATCTCAAGCGTGACCAGCGCACCGGCGGAAACGGCATCCACTATCGCCACGACCGGTCTGTGTTTTTTAAAACAGGTAGACATTATCTCATTTCCCAATTATCTGAGGGGGTAGGTGGCGCCCGTTTCTTTCTTTTTCCCGCGAAACAACCGCCGGAAAATCCTGACAAGCAAATTCCTGGATGCCTTCTTCTCTTCGGCGTTAGATGACTTTTTCATAGATGATTCGCCCCATTTCTTCGTAACCGGCGTCGTTAAAATGCAGGTGGTCGATGTAGATATTCTGATTCAATACAGGGGAGTCTTTCATAAGCCGGTTCATATCAAAATATTTGATGCCTTCCTTCATGCATCCCTGTTCAAGCTGGGAAGAATAAGATTCATGCAAATCCGGCGCGGCAAGCTTTTCAAACAGACGCCAGAAGTTATTAGCACAGGCGTCGATAGCATAGAACATCTCCTCCTCTGATTCATGAAAGATCTCTTTACTCCATCTCGACAAGGGCTGCAGGACATAATGCACACGGGCGCCATTTTTGCGGGCAAGTTGCTTGATTTGCGCCGCGGAACCGACGGTGCTGCGGGCGGCCCGGCGGATACGGTCGGTCAGGTTCATGTGTGTGTCGGTGAAAACTCTTTCTGCCGGGTTATCTTTCGCTTCATCCAGCCAGTTATTGAATTTTTCAGTAAGCCGGGGAATGAATTTTTTCAGCGTTGATTCATTTAATGAGGCATAAGAATTTACCCTTTTTTAAGGTCGTTGTTATATCTGTTCATATAATGCAAAAACTCATAGGAATAATAATATTTACCATACTCACAGGTATACTCTTCAGGCAGACCTTCCAAGGTAAGCTGGTTGAGACCGCTCAATATAATGATGTTGTTTATTCTAACAAAGCGATGCTGGTTGAGCTTAAAAAGGATAGCCTCCTGTATTGCATTGTAGCCCCGTCCGCCAAAATTCAACCACACTTCCCCCGTCAGTTTTGAGAGTGTGGAAGAGACTGTACTTGCATCGGATGTGGTACCTGTACCCATGGCCGTTGAGCCGCCAATGACAATATTGACCGGCTTATCCGCCGGAAAATCAGCGGTTGACGCCCAGCCGTAGGGTGAGTGGCTCAGGCGAAAACCCATGTCATCCGTATTGATGATTGCCGAGGTATAATTCCGGTGATGGAAAAACATGATATAGGGCAACCACCTGACGCCAATATACATGAATTCATCGTATTCACGTAATTGCGGCGTAAGTTCATAACAACGGTTTACCGCTTCATGATGAGACATTTTTTTAGATTTCATCACTACGTCCTTTGTAGAAATAGATGAGTATTACAATCCTTTTTCGCACAACGAATGCATAATCTATTGGGCGAAAAGGTCATTTCCCTTGATGCTGCAAGAAAATATATTGCGGTTTTTAAAAGCGTTCGAAATCTAATTCTTAAAATCAATCCAGGGGATAATGTTTTTTCCAGTCTATCTTTTCTTCCCAGTTGGGTTGATCTTGTTTGCGCAATAAAAAATTCCCCAACACAAGATAATCCATTGATGTGCGCATGAAACACACATAAGCATCTTTGGGTGATTCGACAATAGGTTCTCCCCTGACGTTGAAAGATGTATTTACCAGCACCGGGCAGCCTGTTTGCGCATGAAAAGCGTTTAAGAGACTGAAAAAAAAGCGGATTGTATTTTCCATCTACCGTTTGCAAACGCGCCGAATGATCAACATGGGTAACGGCCGGGATTTCCGAGCGAATTTGGTTAAGTTTTTCGAGTCCGCTAACCTGGTCAGCCTCGGGGTCAGGTGGTAAGCGTTTGGAATCGGCAATGGGGTACACAAACAACATGTAGGGACTTCTGGTTGCCAAGCTGAACCAGTTCTTGGCGTGTTCTTCCAGCACTACCGGGGCAAAGGGACGGAATGATTCTCTGTTCTTTATTTTGAAATTCATTACCGTCTGCATTTGTCGATTGCGAGCATCGCCCAGAATAGAGCGGGCGCCAAGCGAGCGCGGGCCAAACTCCATCCTGCCCTGGAACCAGCCGGTGACATTGCCTTGCGCCAGAATTTTGGCGACCTCTGAACAAAGAGTATCTTGCGGGAGCTCGGAGAAAACGGCGCCTTGCTCATTAAGGTAATCGAGAATTTCCTCGCGTGTGTAGCAGGTTCCGAGATAACTGCCCCGCATGCTGTCTCCCGCATCGGGTATGCGTGAAGCGCCTATGTGTTCATACCAGCCTGAGAGCGCCGCACCCAGCGAGCCGCCGCTGTCACCGGAGGCCGGCTGCACCCAGATGTTCTTGAAAACTCCCGCCGCGGCCAGTTTTCCGTTGGCCACGCAATTCAGGGCAACGCCTCCGGCTAGGCAAAGATTTTCCAACCCGGTTTTCTTCCGCCAATACCGGGCCGTGAGCAAAACAACGTCTTCCAAAACGGCCTGTATGGATGAGGCAAGATTGAAGTGCCGTTCAGTCAGTTCACTTTCTCCAACGCGCGGGGGACCACCGAAAAGGGCGTGAAACTTTTCCGACGTCATCCGATCGCCGGTGGCATAGTCGAAATAAGACATGTCCATCTCATAGCTGCCGTCCGGTTGGATTTGGATGAGATGTTGTTTGATTAAATCGGCATAAATGGGACGGCCATAGGGAGCAAGGCCCATTAACTTGTATTCGCCGGAATCGACCTTGAATCCACAGTAAAACGTTAAGGCGGAGTAAAGCAGACCCAATGAATGCGGAAATCGCGTTTCCCACAGCTTAGTAAGTTTATTGCCTTCGCCAATCCAGGCAGTTGTCGTGTCCCATTCTCCAACGCCGTCAATACAAAGTACCAACGCTTTCGTGTATGGGCTGGGGAAGAATGCGGATGCGGCATGAGAGTGATGGTGAGGAATATAGGTAATTTCCGGCACCGGTCTGGCGGCGAAGCGCAGTGCCTTTGTTATTTTTTTTCTGACGTACAGCTTACCGGTTAACCATCCCGGCACGTGTAAAAAAAGTGATCTGACTCCCGACCAACCGGTGGTGACGGCAGTAAATAGGATGCGGTTGAACTTTTCCGCGGGGTTTTCGTAATAAAAAATTTGAGATACTTGATCCAGGGTGATCCCTGCTGAAGTTAAACAGAATTTAACGGCATTTTCAGGAAAAGAGGCATCCTGCTTGATACGGGTGAAACGCTCTTCCTGTGCGGCCGCCACGATTTCTCCATCGCAAAGCAACGCGGCGGCGCTGTCATGGAAATAGCATGACAGACCCAGAATATAGGTTTTCATTCGAGATTCCTTAGAATACGCGCTTTTCTGTCAGTGGAGTGAATTGGCGGGATGCCATAAATTCCGGTCGCGGAGAGGATACTTCGTTTAGAAAATTGCTGGCCAGGTTGTAGGAGATAAATACGGCTTTTCTGTCCCATGGCGACGCGTTGGCGCTAGAGCAGTGCAAAAGATTGCAATGGAAAAAAAAGCACATCGCCCGGGCGGCCTTTTGCGGCCACCATACCCTTATTTTCGATTTTTTTTGCGCAGGTACGTTTCAGAGAGGCGGTACTTGAGATTTTGTGCGGTTGTGATTGCCCAGTTATCTCCTCCATCGAGTTCACCGTAGGGTCTGTCGTGAATCTCGTCGATGAGCTCGTCATACTGTGTTCCCGGCACCAGTAACATTGGGCCGTTAAACTCATTGACTTCATCCAGAAAGATAACCGCGGTCAACGCTTTCGGTTCCGGCATGCCATCCTCTTTTTTCCAGAACCAGTAGTCGGAATGCCACTCCCAGTTTTGGCCGTGAAACGCCTGTTTGGTATTGATTTTATATTGATGGACGTAAACAGGGCCGCCCAATAGCATTTCCGCCTGGCTGAGCAACCGCGCGTCGCAGGCCAGGTTTTGAAATAGCTCGCTGTTAAGATGTGGTCCGTTAATGCTTCTCAGCGTTGTTCCATTTTCCTCCAATACTCTTCCGATGGAGCTTTCTCCCATTAATCTGTGCGTTTCAGCATTGAGTATGTTCACCTCCTGACGAGTATAAAGAGATTCTAAGAGGGTAAATCCTTGTATACGATAAGACTCCAGATCTTTAGCTTCCATTTCTTAGCTCCTTTATATAATGCGACTAACATTCCCTAAACAATAAGCTATGTCATTATATATTTATTCGATCTTGCACTTACGCTAAATGTATTGTTACAAGGACAGAGAAAATTTACTAATAAGTTAACACTGCGTCAACGCTTAAATTGGCTTTCACGTGTTTTTTGTCTTGGCCGGGTAAAATGTTTACTTGAAAGATATTAAATTTTACATAATGGCCAACTGATATAATTTCTGACTTAATTGGACGGCGTTTTGCTGGCTGGAGTGAGAACGTAAAGACAATTGACTGTTTGTGGCATAATATATTATGGGCAATGTCCCTGACAGGGTTATGCCTGTTACTTTTTACTCTTTGATTTTTTGCTTGTATTAGTGTGATTTATTACCCTTTGACTGTTCCCTGGCATTACTTTTCTTTATTGCCGACAGGCTGAAGAGCAGATTTGTGACCGAGAGGATTTATTTGATTGCACATTTTATGCGTTTTTAACAAAATCAGATGCATCATTTCTAATGACTTTAATGTATTAAATAATGTCTTTTTTTATATTCAAGGCGATTGATTATATTGTATAACTCGTACTGAGTTCCATTCGAGTCATCGACTGTTTTGCAAAGTCTCTTAAGACTCGTTTTCATTTTCGCATTACCTATGCAATGCAGGATTATTGAAGCTTCATTTTTTGGAGCTTACTCTGCATCAGTTTATCGAGTTGTTAACTGACCCGCGACCATTTCGCCCCACGCCCCTTACCCAGTGGTTTTATCAAACCTTCGGTCTTTAACGCGCGAAGCACCATCCTCACCATATCCCTGCTTACGCCCGGGCAAGCTTGTTCGATTTCAGAAATTGAAAAGGTAAGGTCAGTTTGATGATGTAAAGATCCTGCTTGCTTGATATTTTCTCAGAGTAGGCAGCGTGACCAGTTGTATGCCGTCGTAGCGTAGCTTATCAAGGAACTCAAATGTAAGTGAATGCATAACAGGTATACTCAGTGTTTAAACAGGGTAATCATATCGATTAAATGGGGTAAAATCTCAAAAAATTACCCCATTTATTCGATTTATTACCCCCTTTAAGAAGCGCCCGGAGTTGTTAGGACCGGCTCTGTATAAAGGGCCCTTTTTCAAGATAAAAGATAAGGAGCACGCTGAGCGAGCGGGGGGCATTGAGCGCTAGAGGGACAAAGCCTAACGTGTCGCTTGAAAAACGCCGCCCCCGCCGTTCAGGGGTACCGTCAAGGTATCCATTGCCAGTCCTCTTTTTCCACTTCCGCGATAAGCTTTACCCCTTTATCGGTACGCACCCAGCGCGGGGCTTTCAGTTCGCCGGCGAAGTAGCTGACCAGCTCAAACATCAGCCCGATCAGGGTTTGCTCCATATCCGGCGTTACCGCCCGGTGGGTCAAAAGACGCGCCAGCGTCAAACAGTATTCGCACAGGAGATCCGCATCCGGTTTAAAAAACAGGTTTGGACCTGGGTAATTCATCAACGGTCAAACATTCAACCAGGTGGGGCGACAGGGGAAGGTTCATGGTCGGCAGCAGCGTGGCGAAGCAGTCCGCCAGCCGGGCATAGAGCGCTTGCCGCTGCATGGGCTCATCCACCTCAAGCAGGATTTCGGCGAATTGTTCGCTGTAGTCCGCCAGCAGGGTGAAATCCGTTTCGGCGTTAAAGGGGATGGCAAGCAGCGCATCGGCGCGCTGGCGTAAGGGCGAAGAGAATGTGGTCATAAAAATCTCGCTAGTTTCTTTGAGTAAAACATAGACACCAATAGGCTATGGTGCCGGGAGGCTCAAAACGGTCTAGCAAACCGCGGACTTATTCCCCCGAAGGGTGTTGTATTCGTCGCCCTCCCGACGTTGATCGGGCAGCTTAAACCCTCCGTCCAAATAGACGGAGGGCAAAAAAAAGCCAACACTTTCGGGGCTGGTCAAGGCCGTGCTAGACGAGGTTTTGAGTCCTCAATAGTAGGCTATGACAGATTGCAGCAAAAAGCAACGATAACTTATTGATAATACAAATATCTCTGCCTTAGTATTTGAACATACCTCAATATAAAACCTGTTAAAAGTGTCGGTTATCGGCGGGTTTTCCTACTTGGTAAACCTGTTGCCGTTGGCTAGAGACCATCGTGGCGGTATCTGGTCTCGCTGGAGTGTTGATCTAAAACCCCTTATCTGTGCCCAATCACGTTATCAAACTTATGGTTTTGCACAGGTGTGGAATGACCATGATAGAATGTCGGCTGCGGTTCGCGATATTTTGGAGATGATTAGTTTTAAGGTAAATTTTATTGGCTTTGGAGATTGATAAGTAATAGGTACTCTCCATCGCAAAAAAGGGGGCTGTTTGTTGATTGAGCAGAATTTATGTGGAGTTGTGTACAAGCATGCAAGCATAAAGAAGGCGTTATGAGCAAGAAAATCGATAAAATCAATTCTGGCAAAGCTATGGCTGCCGCGAAAGATTCCTTGGAATTCTGGGCAACGATTGACGGCAATAAGCTCGCCAAAATTGGTCAGAAAGAGAAAGAAATGGATATCGTGGGAATGCGTAAGAGAGCAAGGTCGCCAAGCACGCATAAACCCTAGTCATTGCATTCGGTTTCTCTACACAGACACTCTTACACTAGAGTTGCCGATTTGGTAGGAATACCACATATGCATTTAAATCAATAGATTAACTTTTACGCTTCTTCCTGAGAGTAGTCTCAACCCCTCCCAATTTGGTGGTGCAAAGTGTGTTGATCATTGAGATCAAAAGTAGGGGGCTGATACTTATAAAGAGCCAAATTCTATCGAAATCTGTACCGCCGACAAACTTCCTTTCAGCAAATAATTGAGAGTTAATGAATATAACCATATATATTTATTGATCTTATTATGTATATATGTCACGTTTTTAACGTTAAAAACTTGCCATATACAAATCAAGGCTGTTAAAATCCGATTACGGAGGAGACTATGAGCATCCAATCGCAAATCGCAAAAGATATCGCCAGATTTGATCCGGGTAGAATGTTTACTTACCAGGCATTGCCTGCTTACAAAACGTCTCCTGATGGTACTGTTAAGGCTATGAGTCGCCTGGTTAAAGAGGGGCAAGTTCGGCGATTCTCAAAAGGGGTCTTTTATCGTCCAAAACAAAGCGTATTGGGCGAGGCTCGTCCGTCCGACAGCGAAAAAATCAAACTTCATCTTTATGAAGGCAACAAGCGAATCGGTTATGTGACAGGTCTCAGTCTGTATAACCGCATGGGATTAACGACTCAGATGCCGAAAACGGTCACTATCGCGACGAGAAAAGCGCGTCAGAAAAAAAGAGCTGGGAAGCATTGATATAAAGTTGGTACCCAGTAAGGCCCCCATCAGCGAGCAGAATAAAGGGTATCTGGAGGTGCTTGATGCTTTGACTGATATAAAAAATATCCCTGATAGTTGCCCGTCTAATACGCTTAAACTGTTGAGCCGCAAAGTCATGGACCTGGATGAAAGCGCTCTACGTAAATTCATGCGGTTGGCTGTGAAATACTATCCACCTGCTACCAAGGCATTGCTGGGCCTCATCTTGGATGAAAATGGATACCTCAAAAGCCGGCTTTTGTTTAAAGAGCTGAATCCAACAACACGTTACAAAATAGGCCTTGAGGGCATCTGGCCGCAGGCCGGGGAATGGAACATCCTATGAACCTGCATAAAAATACTGATACCTTTGTTAAAATCATTCAAGCATCGGCTGATCACCTTTCCATACCGGCGGTCTATGTTGAGAAGGATTATTGGGTTACTTATATTCTAAGGAATTTAAGCCGCTCAATATATAAAGAACGGCCGATCTTTAAGGGCGGCACCTCTCTTTCAAAAGCGCATAAACTGATCCATCGATTCTCTGAAGATATTGATTTTGCATTTCATTTACCTGGTTTTTCAGGAAATCAAATTAAAAATTATATCAGAGATGCTGAAGCGAAAATTACCCATGGATTGGTTTATCTGCCGGATCATCCAGGTGAATCAAAACATGGCTTATTTCGCAAAACCTGGTTCCGGTATCCGCGACACGTTAACGGTGAGTTTGCTCAGGCGTCTCCGGAGCTTTTACTCGAAATTAATGCATTCACCACACCAGAACCCTATTCTTTAAAGCCAGTATATTCATTGATTGCTGAATCGTTGAATGTGATGGGACGTTCTGATCTGGTTAAGATATTTGGATTGGTGGCTTTTGAGGTCAACGTCCTCAATATTGAACGTACTGCGGCGGAAAAAATTATGGGGTTGATCAGGGCTTCTCGCGAAGAAAATGCTGAAAAGCATTTGAAGGCAAAAATTCGCCATATTTATGATTTATGCCTTATCAAGCGAGACGAGACCTATTCGGCTCTGTTTGCAGATAATAATCTACTTTCAATGTTAATGAAGGTGATGGCGGCCGACCGACAGCAGTTTACTTGCGCTGGGAACTGGCTTGATCGCCCCATTTATGAGGCTACTATTTTTTCCGATGCTGCATCGCTCTGGCAAAAAATCAAAACGGAATTCCATGTTGGATTTGCTCCTTTGGTTTATGATAATGATCTTCCGGGAGACGATGAAGTCATGAGTATGCTTGAGGCAGTTCAAGCTCAGATATTTCACTCTGCTATTGCCCCAGCGCACTGAAACGCGCCAATGCTAAAAGAACGCTAAAAAAAAGTTTTAAATGCTCTGTGTTAAGATAGAAAATATAGCGTAATCACGATAATCACTTATCCAAGAAAATAAATGGCAAGTTTAACGAGAAGGCGCATCCTTGATTCTCATGATACTGTTTTGGAAGTGATCCGATGAAATCCTGTTTATATTGCTTACTCTTTTTGTTGACTTTCATTAACCATGCCATGTCATCTGACACTCTCAATAAAAAGGTACCAATAGAACATATCATCTCGAATTCAGATGTTTTTGATGAATTTATCGAAGCGATTCGCAATGGAGATAAAAATGAGTTAATAATAGTTCCTCATATCGTCGAAGTCATAAAAGTTGAGCAAATTAATAGATTGAGAGATGCCTTAATACACTCACTTTTAATTTCGACGACGGATACTCTGAATGTGCTAAAAGGTATCGATAACAAAATAAATGAAGAGGGTTACTCATCCTTTAAAGATAATTTCGGTACTAACTCTGTATGCGCTTACCTGATCAACACTGATCAATATGATAGGAATTCCTTTTTCGAATATTATGCAAAGGTAAAATTAAAACTTCTACAATCTGGCCGACAAGGTAATGATTGTCTTGATTTGATGAACAGCCCGATTGCTGAAACGCTTTACGAGGAAAAGAATGGCCGTTTGAAATGGGGAACAGAAACATATCTATTTTAGTTTTCGATGCTGCTTAAGCTGCTGTACAAACTTGAGCTCTTTGTGTCTTATGCAAAGTTTTACGCCGCTGGTATTTAAACTACCGGCGGCCAAATATTATATATTGTCGGGTCGTATGTTGTTCTTCACCCGCGTGCACAAAAACACCAGCGGCACCGCGATGGCGTAGACCACCACCACCGACAGCCAGATAGCGCCGGGCCAGTGTTTCTGCACCATAAAATAAATCGCCGAGAACGTCAGCGGGGCGGCAATGGAGGCGAGGCTGACCGCGGAGGCCAGCACGCCCTGGAACCGGCCTTGATTGTCGGCATCCACCTGCCGCGCGGCCAGCGCCTGTAATGCCGGCGTGCCGATACCCCCCCCAGGGCGAAGAGCGGCATGAGGGCGAATACCACCCAGTCTCGGCTGGCGAAAGCCAACACGACCAAGGCGATGCAGGTGCAGCCGATGCCGGCGAGAACGGACCCTCGTTCCCCTATCAGTCTGGCTGCCGGGCCGGGCAGGAGAGCCTGCACCAGGGTTTGGCATATGCCGAAGATACCCAGTGAAAGCCCGATCCAAAAACCATTCCAGCGAAAGGTATCATAACTCCAGAGCGCCCAGCAGGTGCCGTACACCTCGCCGGTGGCGCTTAAGATAAAAAACACCAACGTGATGGGCAACAGCCGCTTTTTCGTGAAAACCCAGCGCAAGGGCCGCAGCGGATTGAGGGCGGCGAGATTGATCCGTTGATGGGATGGCGTGCGGGATTCCGGCAGCATGTACCAGGCCGAGAGAAAATTGACGCCATTGAGCACGGCGGCCGCGATAAACGGCAGCCGCACCCAGTAGTCGCCGAGCATGCCGCCGAGCACCGGGCCGATGATGAAGCCGACGCCGAACATGGCGTTGAACAGACCGAAGTGGCGGGCCCGTTTGTCCAGGGGCGACACGTCGGTGATATAGGCCATCGCCACCGACACGTTGGCGCTGGTCAGGCCCGCGATGGCGCGGCCGAGCAGCAGCAGCCATAGCTGCGGGGCAAACGCCATGATGACGTAATTGAGCGCCGCACCCGCCAGGGAAGCCAGCAGCACCGGCCGCCGGCCGTGGTTATCGCTCAGCGCGCCGAGCACCGGGGCGAAAATAAACTGGATAAACGCGTAGAGCGCGGTCATGACCCCGATGTATGGCGCGATATTCTGGCTGTGCGTCACCTCCTCCAGCAGTCGCGGGAGGATAGGGAAGATAAGGCCTATGCCTACGGCGTCGAGGCAAATAGTCGCGAAGATGACGGCAAGAGATTTGTTCATAGCGAAACTCTACAGGCAATGGCGATAAAGGTAACCCATTGCAAAGTGGGCAGCGGCTTACGCATAGGAGGTACCCTGTGCGGCCGCATCGGCGGCGGTAAAGCCGCGGTCAATAATCTTTAGAAACAGGCGGCGCGGGGCAACGGCAGTGGTCGACGGCGGCAGGTTCAACGCTTGGCGAAAGGCAATGCGCCACGCGTTGACGATTATCGCGGCGATCAGGCGAGCGATGGGATCATCGGCCGGCTCGCCGGCGCTCGCGCAAAGCATATCGCCAAGCTTTCCCTCAAGCTGTTGCAGCAGCTCCAGGGCGTAGGCGTGCAAAGAAACGCTTTCCGCCACGGCCCGCCAGTAGGTTGCAACAACCTCGTCCATCCGGGCGATGGGATGCTCTTGTTCCACCAACCCATGGGCCAGCGCCCGCAGCGCGGCCAGGGGTGAACGTTGGTCACGGCCGTCAAGCGCGCCGCTCAGCAGGCGACAAATATCCTCGCTGCGATCAAAAAACAGCTCTTCTTTACGGGAAAAATAATTGAACACCGTCATTTTAGAAACATTTGCCGCGTCGGCCACGTCGGTGATGGTCACCTGGTCGAAGCCGCGTGCAATAAAGAGTTTGGTAGCCTCGTTCGAGATATGTTGCCGCGTCGCGCGTTTCTTTCGCTCGCGTAGTCCTTCGGTTTTGTCGCTGGTGTTCACTGCTTGCTCCACAGGGTGATTGACGACAAGCTTAGATTAATTTTATACTGAGTACAAATTTATATTTAGTAAAAATTTGATGCCCGCAGGCGGCCCAAAATGAGTTTGCAAGGCAAATGGACAAATCAAACGTTTGACACAGATATGTGATGCAACTCTGCGCTGAAGACTGCAAAGCAAAACTGCGCTGCAGATGTGTGATGCGAATCTGCGCTGTAAAACTGCAAAGCAAGACTGCGCTGCAGATGTGCGATGCGAATCTGCGCTGTAAAACTCCAAAGCAAGACTGCGTTGTAAATGTGCGCTGCAAATCCGCGAAGCAGCCGGCGAGAGCATTGCGCCATAAGGCAGGTAAGACGTTGATAGCACTATAAAAAATGAGCGAAAAGCGCACTTAATTGCAAAACACTTGGCTAACCGGCTGATTTAAAAACCGGTGGAACAGAGCGTCACCATTGACGAACAGAAAAGGATAGGCCGCCTTGGCGACTATTGGGTTATTGACCGGCGGCCTGGCGCCAATGGTTCATCAGAATCCGGCTTTGCTCGCGAACGCACTTTTTGATCATGGCGGCTTTTTCCGGCGAAACGGCGCCGGTTTCCGTCAGGGTGGGAAACAGCGCGTGGCGCAAGACGTGGAAGGTGGTGACCTGGCCCAGCAGCGAGAGCGTGCGCAATTGCACCATTTCATCACTCTCCGGACTGCCGCAGATGCGCGCCACCAGCTTTATCGCCACGCCGTACAACTGGCCGAACAGCTTATTGCTGAATTCTTCCGCCGCCTTGCCCGGCCCTTGTCCCAACCGCATACGCGCATAGAACAGCCGTTGGCCGCTGGTGGCGTTTTTGTTCAGGATACGCTCGAGTATGGTATCCAGCATCTGGCACAGCGTCTCGATGCACGTATCGGTATCGGTGCTGTCTTTCGCCAGGGATTTTTCCAGAAAAGGCTGGAGCCACGCCTGGTTCTCCTCCACCAGAAACGCCGTGCAGGCGATATACAAGCCTTCTTTATTATCGAAGTAATATTGCAAGGCCGGAGGATTAACGCCCGCGTTCCGGGCAATTTGCCGGGTGGACGCGCTTTCGTAACCCATTTCGCCAAAAAGCTCGATGGCGCTGTCGATGATGCGCTGACGGGTTTCGCTTCCGCGGGTATAGCCTCCGGAAGCCGGGTGGCGAAGCCGCTTCGGCGGCATGCTTTCTGGCATTTTCTCAGGTCCTGTTGAAAATCATACCGATTATAACCACCGGTAGGAGGATAAGGGAAAATATAACACTTGACACAATTATTCCATATGGAATAGTTGTTCCACTTGGAATAATTTCATTAAGGCTGCTTCCGTGTTGTCCCTATCCATGACGGTTTCATCCGCCGGCGCGTCTGAACCTCCCGCGCCGCAACGGCCTCGGCGCAAACGTCGTATTCTGCTTTATCTGGCGCTGGCGGGCATTGTGCTGCTGGCGTTGGCGCTGCTTTACTGGTTTTTGGTGGCCCGTTACAGCGAATCCACGGACGATGCCTACCTGCAGGCCGACAGCGTGACGCTGGCGCCCAAGGTCACGGGCTATGTGCGCGAGGTGCTGGTGAAAGACAATCAGCGGGTGACCGCCGGGCAGCCGGTGGTGCGGCTGGAGGACGACCAGTACCAGGCGCGCCTCGATCAGGCGGATGCCAATATGCTGTCGGAGCAGGCGGATATCAACCGCGCCACGGCGGAAATTACGCGCCAGCAGGCGGAAATCGAAGAGGCTCAGGCCCGCCAGCGTTCCGCGCTGGTGCAATTGCATTACGCCGAGCATGAATATCAGCGTTATCGGCCGCTGGCCGCCAGCGGAGCGGAAAACCAGGAAAAACTTAACGACCTGGGCCGTAGCCGGGATCAGGCGCAGGCGGATTACGACGCCAACGTCGCGGCGGTGAAATCCGCCTCGGCGCAGATCCGTTCCATGCTGGCGCAAATCGAACAAGCCAAGGCGCAGTTGGCGTCCGCTCGGGCGAATCGGCAGCAGTCCGGCATTGATCTGCATGATACGGTGATTCGCAGTCCCATCGACGGCGATGTGGGGGATCGCGCCGTGCGCGTCGGCCAATATGTCCAGCCGGGTACCCGGCTGCTGACGGTGGTGCCGAATGATGATATCTATCTGGTGGCGAACTTTAAAGAAACGCAACTGACCCATATGCGCCCCGGACAGGCGGCCACATTGCATGTGGACGCGTTTCCGGACCATGATTTCCGTGGCCGGGTAGACAGCTTTGCCCCCGGCACCGGCTCGTTGTTTGCGCTGCTGCCGCCGGATAACGCCACGGGCAACTTCACCAAAATCGTCCAGCGCGTGCCGGTGCGCATCCAAATCACCGAACATAGCAAAGAAGCACGGCGTTTACTGGCCGGCATGTCCGTGTCGGTGGATGTGGATACGCACCCGTTACGGTCGCAGCCATGAGCCAGTTGCCGTTACCGCGGGAAAAAGCGGATATGACGGACTGGATAGCCGTGCTGGCCGGTGCGTTGGGGGCGTTGATGGCGACGCTGGATATCTCCATAACCAACTCGGCGTTGCCGCAAATTCAGGGCGAAATCGGCGCGACCGGGACGGAAGGCACCTGGATTTCCACCGGCTATCTCATGTCGGAAATCGTCATGATCCCGTTGGCGGGCTGGCTGAGCCGCCTGCTGGGCTTGCGCAATTTTCTGGTGGGCTGCGCCCTGCTGTTTACGTTTTTTTCCATTATGTGCGGCACCGCCGACAGCTTGGCGCAAATGATCGCCGGGCGTATCGGTCAGGGTTTTACCGGCGGCGCGATGATTCCCACCGCGCAGATGATTATCCGTACCCGACTGCCCCGTAGCCAGTTACCGGTGGGGATGTCGATTTTCGGCATCATCGTGATTTTAGGACCGGTGCTCGGGCCGGTGGTGGGGGGCTGGCTGGCGGAGAACGTGAGCTGGCATTGGTGCTTCTTTCTCAATATACCGGTATGTGCCGGCCTGGTGCTGTTGCTGCTGTTAGGCTTGCCCCCGGAGAAACCGACCTGGGACGATCTGTTCAAGGCGGATTGGCTGGGCATTTTCGGCCTGAGCGCGGCCCTGAGCAGCCTGACGGTGGTGTTGGAAGAGGGGCAGCGCGACCGCTGGTTTGAATCCGACATGATAGTGTGGCTGACGGTGGTCATGACGCTGGGGTTCATTTGTCTGGCCATCGCCCAGGTCAGCGCCAAAAAGCCGGTGATTCGCCTTTCGCTGCTCGCCAACCCGCGTTTCGCCAGCGTGCTGGTCATCGTCTTTATCGTCGGCATGGGGTTGTATTGCGTGCTCTATCTGCTGCCGCAATTCCTGAGCGGGATTGTCGGCTACAATGCCCTGCAATCCGGCAATGTACTGCTGATTTCCGGCATCCCCAGCCTGCTGATGATGCCGATATTGCCGCGTCTGCTGGGCAGCGTGGACGCGCGGGTGATGGTCATCGGCGGCTTGGTTCTGTTCGCGGTGAGCTGTTTTCTGGATACCACACTCACCGGCCAAAGCGCCGGCAATGACTTTTTCTACTCGCAGCTGCTGCGGGGCGCCGGGCAAATCATGGCGATGATGCCTCTCAACCAGGCGTCGATGGCGGCGGTCAGCAACGAGGAAGCGGCGGATGCCGCCGGGCTGTATAACATGATGCGCAATCTCGGCGGATCGGTGGGGCTGGCGCTGATGGGCGTGTTTATCGATCGCCAGAACAAATTGCACAGCGATATCATCCGCGAATCCGTTACCGCCAATTCGCCGCTGGCCGACAGCCGTTTGTCCGACAATGCGGCGCTGTTCGCCAGCCAGCACGGCGACATTTTGCATGCCAAGATGCAGGCGATGGCGCAGTTGGCGAGTGAAATCAATCTGCAGGCGGCGGTCATGACCTATTCCGAATCGTTTTACCTGCTTGGCATCGCCCTGGTGTGCTGCATTCCGCTGGCGTTGCCGCTGCGCGCGCCGCGTCTAACCCATAAGTGAAGAACAACATGATGATTGAGCCCTATCGGAAACCGTTCTTACGGGTCGCGCTGACCCTGTTGCTGTCGGGCTGCAGCGTGGGACCCGACTATCAGGGACCGCCCGCCGCGCCCGAGGCCAGCCATTTCGTGCGTTTGCCCGCCGCTGGCGTCGACACGCAGCCGGCGCAGGCGCATTGGTGGCTGGCTTTTCACGATCCGCGGTTGAACGGGCTTATCGAGAATGCGTTGCGGCATAATCCGGATCTTGCCATTGCCGCCGCTCGTCTGAAAGAGGCGCGCGAAACGCTGAACGGCGACGAAGCGCAACAATATCCGAAGCTCAATGCCAGCGGCCTGGCGGCGCGCGCCAAATTACCCGATAGCGTGAACGTGGGCGTTGATAACCCGATGAATATTTACAGCAGCAGCTTTGACGCCAGTTGGGAACTGGACTTGTTCGGCCAGCAGCGGCGCACCACGCAAGCCGGCCGGGCGCAGGCGCAGGCCAGCGCGGCCAGTCTGGCGGATACCCAGGTCTCCATTGCCGCCGAAGTGGCGCGGAATTACCTGCTGCTGTGCGGTACGCGGGAGCGGCTGGCAAATATCAATCAAAACCTGCAATTGCAGCAGAAAACGCTGGATCTGGTGCGCCAGCGGCGCGAGCGCGGCGCGTCGAACGACAGCGATATCAACCGATTGGAAACGCAGTTGGAAAACAGCCGGGCCGAGGTGCCGTCTTTACAGGCCGATATCAACGATTACCAGGACCGGTTGGCGTTCCTGTCCGGGCTCGCTCCGGGCGCGCTGGATACGCTATTGTCCGGCGCCGAACGGTTGCCGCCGCAGCCTGGACAGGTGAATGTGGGGGACCCCCTGTCGCTGTTGCGCCATCGACCGGACATCCGTAATGCGGAACGCCAATTAGCCGCCAGCACCGCCACCGTCGGCGAGCACGTGGCGGATCTTTACCCCAAGGTAACCCTACGCGGCCTGTTGGGTTTCAGTAGTTCCGATAGCGGCCAACTCTACCGACAGGACAACGAATCCTGGATGCTTATCCCGATGCTGCAATGGAATATACTGGATTTCGGCCGCGTTCGTTCGCAAATCAACGTTGCCAAGGCGCAGCGTGACGAAGCCGAGGCGCAATGGCGCAAAACCGTGCTGGATGCGTTGCGCGACGCCAACAGCTCGCTGTCGCGCTACGGGCAGCAGCGTCAGACGCTGGTGAATTATGTGCAGGTGGAAAACGCCGCCGGACACGATAGCGCGCTGGTAAAACAGCGTTATGGCGCCGGCGTCGCCAGCCTGATTGACCTGCTGGATACCCAGCGCACGGCGCTTACGGCGGGGCAAAATCGTATTCAGGCGCAAACCGACCTGGCATTGGATTACGTGGCGCTGCAAAAAAAGCTTGGGGCTCGGTTGGCAGGGCGATGCCGGCTGAATGCCGCCAACGTATTTGCCTTTGATAAATCCTATTGCAATTATGGTCGCTAACATTGGCGAGCCGGTTTATGGGACATTCCGCATCAAGGAAGTCTTTAATTTCGGTTTCGCCGAGCTGTTTACGTTTTCGTTTTTTTCAATTCGCTGGAATTCCGTTATCATTTTTTTTATACGGTAAAAGTGATATTAAATATAATTTATTCGTACTTGATAGCGTTCTCGGTATATTGAAACTGATATCTGGTCAGCGTTTATTATTTTTCCATCTGTCCAAATAGAATTATTCAATAAAATAAAATAAGGGACTGCATGATGAACCGTATTGAAGAATCAATAGGACCAACGCTTAATAATTATTCCTATAACAAAATAAATAACAATAGGCTGAAAGATAAACTGAGTTCTGTAAATTCCGGCAGCAATCATGTTCTAAAAAATAATACCTCAATAAGTGGTTACGATCTCCATCAAATGGCAAGGGTTTATATAAGCGAAAGAGAGCAATCGATTGAAGATAAATCGACTTGGGCGACGGCTTTCAAACCGCCAAAAAATACAGCCGGAAGATGGGTTTACGGCCTGATGATGATGACACCATTCACTAGCGGCCGGCATTACCTGACCCAAGCGCCCACGGACGGTAGCGCTATTGCGTCGGCATCCGCCCCTTTCTCGCGAAATAACGCTATTGGTAATGAAGCCATGCCGCACAGGCGTCCGGCTGAATTTTATAAGGCCTTAGAAGCTGGTCGAGGAAAGCGAAGCGACAGGAGGAGACGCTATGTCTCGCCGGTTGCCCTGCGTTCCTGGAATGATCGGGATTATCGTCTGGCAGTGTATTTAATTCATCATGGCGGGGCGGACGTCAATCCGGCGTTCACCGAGGATCGCCAACTGGCATTGGCACTGTTGAACAGCATCGATCAACGGCCGGCCCTTATGTCCGGCGTTGCAAGAATGACGCTTTACGGCAGCCGGCTTTACGGTGAGCGTAAAGGGGAATCTCTCAGCGCGGTGCAGCAGAAAAGCCTTATCAGCCAAACGCTGTGCCGGCTTATTTACCAGGAAGGGAGTATTACCCTGCGTATAGCAAAAATTTTTGCAGCGTACCGCGATATCACGCAACGGGAGTTCGTCATACAGTTGCAAGTTTGGCCGTACACCGACGAGCATGAACGGGAGAGAACATTGTGGGAGACAAATTATGAGGCTTTGGAAATCCCTTCTCTCTATTTGAAAAGCCATTATAACGTGCGTGACGCATCGGCAGGGGCACAAGACGGTCCGGCGGGTTATCTCGATCTTGATAATTTGGTGGTGGGCAGTTTGAGTTGGACATTAATGCAATTCGGCGCCCGCGCAATGGCTTTGGACGATCCAGCCAAACTCTCTTCAACAACGTCTTTTAAATTGATTGAATCGGGTATCGGCCTGGTGGGTCTGTTCTTGCAAGGCAGGTTGATCGCGGGTATGGAGCCTAATCTGTATCTGGGGCTTATACTGTATTATCTGCGCGCCCGACCGGAGCTAAGTCTCAAGCGGCTGTTGGCTGAAGATACGCTGGAGCCAGCCTTCGCCCTACTTAAGGAGGAACTGGACACCCGGTATTTCGCTGCGCGGCGTCTTTATGACAATGTTGCCTTCTTCCATAAGGAATTCCAACGAGCGACATGGCGTTCGCGCAAAGCGGCGGCCGAGGCATGGGTTAAGCTACGCTGTGGGGGTGCCCAACCCCTCGTGAGCGACCCAGGGCAAGAATCGCGTCCTGATGAAACAGCCCTGACGGCATACCGGTCATGCCTGGAATCCTCCGCCAATGACACTGCAATAGATCTATTTTATTTTCAAGAGGTTGACCGGTTCGCAAAAGAGGTTTGCAGCCGGGACGAGGCGCTGCTGTCGGCTGCATTTACGCCCAGCGATGTCCTTAATGATCAATTGCAATGGGAAGAAGAGCGTTATCTGCAACGAGCTGGAATTGAAGGAGTTACCCCACGGCTTGCGCAACGCAGCTGTGCGCAGGATGGGCCTTCATCCATTGCGCCGATGAATTATCAGGGCAAACCCGGTACGTTTTTTTTTCAAGCCAAAGATGGCTGGGATCATCGATTGTTTGCCTTGCAAACCACAAATGAGGGATATTTACTGCGCAGAATACCCCTTCATGACAATTATTTAAGCGGACTGAAGCCGTTTATGGCGAATTGGCCTAGGCCGGAATCAGTGCCCGAGCATGAATTCACGTTATTACCACTGAATAATACCGACATCGGCAAACGTCCCCAGGAAACCTTGGCCACGTTTCTGGAACGCTATGCCACGTCTCATTATTTATCCTACCGGCAAAAAATGTATGAATCAGGTTACACTGGCGGACCAGCATCTGCTCTGGACAATTCTATGGCGGCATCTGGCTACGTCATACCCTCCTATGGCTGTGTCAAAGCCATCATGGGGTACTCCCATGGCGCTTTTGCCGAATGCCAGACTAAGGGTCCCCTAATGGGAATGCCTTCGGTTTTCGCGGGGGTCAGAGGCGGACTGGATTTGTTCAAAACGGCGGCGGTCGGGGCAGGTCGAACCTTCAGCGAGCTGAGATCCGTTGCAGTAGAGCACGCTTTTTTTCGCAACGAGGTGCCGGCCACATCGCAAATGGGCGGCGGCATCGTCGCGACACGTGCCCAGATAAAGCTTTTTACAGATATCTTGGGAAGAGCCGCGCTTAAAAGCGCCGATCCGGGTTTTGCGTCGCTGGACAGGCTGGGCATACTCTCCAAAGACCTTTATCTGGCTTTGCTCGGGAGGGCGGCGGTAGGGATTAACCGACAGCATAATCGTGCAAAAAAAATTGATGACACCGCCAGGTATTTCAGCAACGGCGCCTTACCGGATTTCCATGTGGCTTTTAGTCAGGATGGCGGGATTCCCCAAGCCTTTACGGTAAAGGGTATCACTTACTCAGTCCTGCAAGTAGAATACAATAATATCATCGCGGTGGAAACCGGAGAGCGAAACGCCGACGGGCAGATAATATTTGTCCAGTTGGATATGCAGAATCAACACAGTATCTTTAAAAAGTATTATTGCTTGCACGTCGGCAATATGAGGTGCCAATTATACCCGGCCCGTCCACCCGGTAATCTTATTGAGGTTGAGGATGAAACCCCGCGTTTAACCGGCCAGTATCAGTCATGGCTGCTGAGAAGCCATTCGTCTATCCACCATGTGGTGGTGTATCCGTTCCATCAACTGGATTATGCCGATAGGCAATGGGTTACGTTTGAAATCAATGACCGACGTTGGGCCTTTTCTTGGCAAGACGGCACCTTGATAGTGGCGGATAATATCGATGATTGGCGTATTTCACTCCGTCAGGGCATTGATAGGGTATCCATGATCACTCGCGGCAATGACAACCGTTCGTTATGGCTGCGTCTGACATCGGTGCCGCAACGCCGAAAACGAGATATTTCCTTGCTGCAGGTGCAAGACATAGGATCGCGGTTAGCCAATTACACCCTTGATGAAGAAGAGAACTCGGATTTAAGCGCGATCGTTCATGACGAATTAAGCCTGAACGTGCAAATCGGCGTGTCCAGATACCTGGTCTCCCTTGAACAAAACGCCGGTACCTTTCTGCTGCGTCATCCCAAACAGAACGCCATGCCAAAATTCCGGGTGGCCTACCGGGTGGACGGCGGGGCGTTCGTTTTTGTTTCGCCTCTGGAACCTGTCAATGCGCGTCCGCTAGGCGAAGCACTGCGCCAAAAGATTATCGACAATCCAAAGGCCACTCAAGAAGCCCTTATCGACATTCAATTACCCCCGCTGGTTAACGGCGCCTTCAGATACGGTAAAAAAATGTTCCTTAAGGTCGGCGATCGCATGCTGACTATCGTCCCGTCTGAGGGGGGGGTATCATACTCAGCCCGGTGACGGTGACGGGAATCATCCGGCTCAAAAAGCATGGGTCCTGCGCTATGAATTATTCACGGGGTGCTTCGATATTATCGAGGCAGGTAATCATTCACCTTTACCCCATGGAACTGCCGGACCCGCGCCATCGCTGTTTGAAGAACTCGCTGAGCGGACTTATCCCACAAGTCTATTCCCCTCATTGGCCGCGCTGTGCTGTTTAGAGAACGGAACGCTGAACGCTTCAACCGCTTCGGATTCTCGACTGCATACGCGTTTACGCCAGGTGGCGCTCTTGCAGCGACTTAACCCTCGGTTGCGAGCTGAAATTCTTCATTCCTCAGGGGTTGCGCTAAGCACATTTAGTCTGGATAAAACCCTGCCACACCAGTGGTTAACGCACTTTCAGCCTTTGGCGCTCTGGGCCACGCTGGAAAAGCGGGTCGCGGCCTGTTTATTCCGGCGGGAAAACGACAAGACGATTGCCTGGATGAGCCGTTATCTGTACGTGGTTCAACCGGCACCCTGGCATTTTCCGCCACCGGCGCTGGTAACGTTGGGCCCCGATGTCGAATTATTCATTGTGAACACAGAGACATCCCCTGAGGGGGGAGGCTCGGGACATCGCCTATAATGTGCATATTTTACCCGATGAAATAATCGTCCGGCCGCTGGAAAGCGACGATGGTCTTCGCCGCTGGCTGCCGGCAACCGATGGGGGCCAGCCAACGGTGGTGACAAAATACACCTTGGCGGAAACACAGCAACCGATATTTTGGCTTGATGATAACGACCAGATTTGGGCGCAGACGCCGGACGGCGTCAAAAGCCGGCTGTATCGCCAAAACAGCCGCCACGCCGTAAAGGACATTGTGGTTTCACCCGACGGCGGTACGGTTGTGTTGTTTGTCGAGCGTACTTTACATGTACGGCGGGCATTGTTTTATCATTTGGCGGACATGGGAAGCCGTTCGGCCGAGCAGGATATCGACCATTTCCAGGAAGCTGTCCTGACGGGGTCATTTTTGCCGGGCACGGCATCATGGGTGACAGATCAGGGGGAATTGTATGTGCCTTGGGAAAATCAATGGTCATTTCTGAACGAAGAGCATCTTCGTTGGAAAGCGCCTGAGGGTTTCCAGCCGAACTTTGTTTCTCCTGATCAGCATTATCTTGGCTACGTCAAGCGTAACGACAATTCGCATGAAGAGGAGATTATGCTGGTGAACGTCATGCGCGACAGGTCTTTGCTGTTGCGCCGCAATCAGCCTACCGCCTTGGGAGGCTACGGGCTGGGCAAGGTCGTCAGCGTTGGGTTCTCCGCCCTGAATGCGCTGGTGGCCGTGGGTTTCAGCGACGGCTACATTGAGATCTTCCGTATTGACGGCGATGCCGATGCGGCGGGCATTTTATCACTCGGCTTCGTGCGCCTGCCGATGGGGCAATTAATATTGTCCGACATCGGAATTCCTAAACCCAAGCAAATGGTCATGAAATTCAACAATGCCTTTGATCGGCTCTTGGTGTTTCACGATGTAGGCGATTACCGCCCCGGCCTTAACGGCAACGGGACCTATGCCATGTCGGAGATTTACTTGGCTGAATTGGCATAGCCGTTACAGCGTTGTCGGGGCCGGCGGGTACTGGTAGCCCTCGGCAAAAATAAATACAAAGGCGGTGTTCATTTCAGCATTGCAGCCGCTGACACGCTCTTTTTACGCTGACTATAGCGATAAATGAATCACCATTGATGAAAATACTGCGTTATTTTTCGATATATACCTATGATTATTAACGCCTCGCTCATACCAAATTGCGTACCTCGTTTTACTTTTGAGCAAAAGGTATTCATTCGGTGAGTATTATTTTTAAAAGGTATGGGTTTTGCGTCAGCGGCACGAGTTATATATGCCTGGCAATACCCACGTCGAATTAAGCGGTTGCAATTTATTGATAATAACTACTCAAAGGTTATAACCTAAGGGCGGAATAATGAACTCTATTAGTGAAGCTACCACGTCTTTGCCTGCTTCTTATTCTTCTCAAAGAATAGGAAATAATAGGTTAGACAATAACATTGTTTCAGTAAAAAACAGCATTTTAGAAAATAACCTCATAAAAAATAATGCAGATATCAATGGAAACGCGCTCTATCGCCTGGCTTGCGAGCTGAATGAGGAAAACCAGCGGCTCACCAGCAATACGATCACCGATGAGGGGGCATTCAAAAGACCACGGAGCCTGTTAAGTAAATGTCTCTACGGCCTGCTGTTAACGCCTTATTTTGACGGCGGCTGGCAATACCCGGCAAAAAAAACGTTCGACCATGGCGGGTCTGCAATGGCGTCCTCGGCCATACAATACGATAACGATCCCTACGGCACATCATTTCGCGCAACGACACCGCCTTCCGCGCTGAAGTTTCCAGACCCCATCGGCCCGATATCGGCAAGAGCCCCGCATAGCGACCCCTTGGAGCCACACCAGGAAAGAAAGAGGCTGACGCGCGAAGCCAAGCCGGCTCCCCGGCATATTCGGGTCGACACGCAATATCGGCTGGCGGTTTACCTCAATAAACAAACGGCGGCGGGAATCAACCCGGAGAAAATCGAGGATCGTCAACTGGCCATTCAGCTACTCAACAGCATTGAACATCGATCGGACCTTATGCCAGGGCTCGCGCGGCTGGCCCTGCACGGCAGTCATCTTTACGGCGAGCGTCGCGGGGAGACATTAAGCCCCCTGCAGCAAAAGAGCCTTATCGGACAAATGCTGTGCAAGCTTATTTACCGAGAGGACAATATTAACTTGCGCGTGCTGAAACTGTTCGCCGCCAACCGCAATATTACCCAACGGGCCTTTACCGCCATGGTGCAGGCCTGGCCGTTTCCAAATGAATATGAGCAGGAACGGAAAGCCTGGCGGGAGCACTATGAGGCGCCGGAAATTCCCGCGCTGTATTTGCAAAGTTTCTATAAGGTTCAGGACGAATCGGAAGGACCCGGGCAAAACCAGACCGCCATATTCAATTTTGATAATCTTTGGGTAGGCAGCATGAGCTGGACGCTAATGCAATTCGGCGCCCGAACGCTTGTGTTGGACGATGCGGAAAAACTGAAAACCCTCTCTATACAAGCCCTGCTGGAAGTGGGGATCGGTCTGGTGTCCTTGTTCCGGCAGGGTTTGCTGTCATCGGGCGTGGAGCCGACATTGTATCTTGGACTGGTGATGTATTATTTGCGCGCCCGGCCAGGGTTGTCGCTTGATGAAATACTGGCGACCGAATCATTGGATGACGCCTTCGCTCTCTTCAAGGAGGAGCTGGAACGACGGCATATCATCGCCCAACGTTTGTATGACAGCTTTGCCTATTATGAGGTGAATTATCAACGGCTTGCCTGGCGCTCCCGCAAGGCGGCGGCCGAGGAATTACTCAAACAGCATTGCGGTAGCGCTGATGCCGCCATTATGAGCCGGGCAGATCGAAGGGCCGTCGCCACAAATCCGGCCAAGGCGTTAATGCTTTCGCCCGACGGCTACGAGTGCGTCGCATCCGGAGCGCTTATCCCCGATGTGAATGATTTTTATCGCCAGGAAGTGGATCGTTTCGCGGGAAAAGTTCTGGCCTTGGATGTGGCGCTGCTGGAAGCCGCCTTTCTGCCCAGCGATGTTTCGGATGATAATCTCCAATTCGAGGACGAACAGATATTACAACACTCGGGGATTGAGTGGGTCGTTCCCCGGCTTACCCAGCGTCGCACCATCCACGATATGTTTTATTCCAATATGTTGGTGAGTTACCACGCAAAACCCGACACTTTTTTCCTTCGCACCAAAGAGGAAAAAGATCAGCGGCTGTTTGCCTTGCAAACCTCCGAACAGGGCTATCTGTTGCGAAGAATCACGCTTGATGACCCACACTTGGAAGCACTGCGGCCGTTTATGTCGAATTGGCCAATTCATGATTTGGTTCCGCAGCATGAGTTTAATTTGTTGACGTTAAACAATGCCGACCTGATGAAAAGTTCTCATGAAACGTTGTCTGCCTTTCTTGAGCGGTACGCAAATGCTCATTACCACATCTATCGGCTTAAGATTCATGACTTAGGCTATGAAGAGTCAGGGACTTCATTGAATGCCATCATGGATACGGCTGCCGGTTATATCGTGCCTTTCTATGGCTGTATCACCGCCCTCAGGGCCGGCCAGCACCAGGTGGCGTTTGCTGAATGTCTGGTGAACGGCGCTCTGGTTGGGCTACCTCTGATCTTTACCGGCGTCAAAGCGGGTTCTCGCTTATTTCGCATGGTGGTGATAGGCACCGGTAAAACGATGGTTGGACCCAGGTTCAGCGCGTCAGGGTCTGTTATCTACAGGAACACCATACCCGCCACAAGACAACTCTCCGGCGGGATAGTGGCCACCCGCGCCCGATTAGGCAGTTTTATGGATGTGATGGGGAGACAAGTGCTTAAAAGCGTCGATCCGGGATTCGCCACGTTACGTTCGCTGAGCGTATTGACCAAAGGCCTTTATCTGGCGCTGCTGTGCAGAGCGTCGCTGGGGCTGGTGGGATGGCAACGTAATCTGGCAAAAGTCTCCGGCGATCTTCCCAAATTCGTTGTGGCGACCCACGCCCAGCAATATCAGATCTCTTATGACAAAGATGGCTTTACTCCGCTTACCGTGAGAGTAAAAGGCGTGACGTATCCGGTTTTTCAGATACAAAACAGCAGCTTGGTGGCGGTTGAAACAGGTGAGCGCACTCACGACGGACAGCTGTTGTTTGCTCAATTGGATTTACAAAACCAGTTCGGCATTTATAAAAAATACTTTTGCCTGTCTATCGGCGGCTCTCGCTGCCAAATGAAGGTTTATGAGTATCCGGATTTCAAAATTGAGATGGATGCACAGCTTCCCCGGCCGCGGGAAACGCAGCTTTTTTGGCTATTCACCACCAGCTCGCCGATACAATTGGTGGTGGTGCATCCACTCCATTTGCTTGAGTTCGCCGACTCCCAATGGGTTGCATTTGAAGTAAACGGCCGGCGTTGGGCCTTCTCTCATGATAACGGCACCTTGATACCGGCGGATAACCTTGATGATTGGCGGCTGCCGTCCGAGCGGCGCGCCGGCGTATTCTCCATGATCGATCTTAACGAAAATAACCGGCGGTTTACGCTGGGCCTGACGCGGCTGCATCGGCGGCGGAAACGCGAAACCGCCTTGCCCCGGGTTAATGACTGGGGACGTCGGTTGGTGAATTATACGTTGGATGAGGAGAGCAGTTTCGGTTTCCCGGTCATTATTCATGACGATTCGAGTTTTAACGCGCAAATAGGCGATTTCCGTTATCTCCTTGAGCCGGGAAAAAAACGCCGCCACCTTTTTGCTGCGACACCCAACACACCCTGCCGCGCCGGCTTTCCGGGTGGCTTATCAAGTCAGCAACGGCGATTTTGTTTTTGTATCGCCAATGGAGCCCGCCAATGCGCATCACGTCGGCGAGTTGCTGCGCCAGAAAATCGCCGATATGCCGCTGTTCACCGAGAAATCCTATACTGATATATTGCTGCCGCCGCTCTTCAACGGCGCATTCAGTTACGGCAATAAAATGTTTCTGAAAATCGGCGACCGGTTTTTGCACATTGCGCCTATCGACGGGCTTTATCACACTCTGCCCCAAGGGGAGGGAGCGGATAAGCCGGATGATAAGCCATGGATTTTGCGCTATGAATTTTTTACCGGCGGCTTCGACATCATCGACCATGAAGACCCCGCCGCGCCGCCCCACAAGAATCCGGGGGGGGCGTTATCCCGGTTCGAACGGCTTGCCGCACGGACTTATCCTCAAAGCGCTTTTCCCGCCCTATCCGATTTATGCCGGCACGAAGAGGAGAAACATGCCAATCATACGCTTTATACCCGGCTAAAGCAGACCGTCCTTTTCTTGCGTCTTGATCCGCCTCGGCGTATCGAAATTTTACAAGCCACGAGCGTCGCGTTGCGCGCTTTCAAGATGGATAGCTCCCTGCCAGAAGGGTTGGCGGCGGATTTCGCCCCGCTGGCGCTTTGGACCACGCTGGTAAAAACGGTTGACGCCTGCCTGCGTCGGCAGACAACGGCGCCGGAGACGGTGTGGAGAAACCGGCAACTGTCCGCAATCGAAGGCAAGACCTGGCATTTTCCTCCTCCCGCTCTGCTCGCACAGGGCGCTGAACGCAGGCTGATTATCGTTAACAAAGAAGTTTCATCAGAGGGCGGGATACAGGAAAAAGCCTACGAAATAGGCTTTTTACCCGATAAATTAACGACTGAGCCGTTGGCGACCGAAGGCGGTTTCCGTCGCTGGCTGCCGGTAAATGGCGATATTTCCCCCACGGTGGTGACAAAGTTTAGGCTGTCGGACATGGCGCAGCCTACTTTCTGGGTGGATGATACCCTGCAGATTTGGGCAGAGGCGCCGGATGGCGCCAAAACCCGTCTCTATCGTCAAAATAGCCGTCATCCGGTCTATGATATTATCGTTTCCCCCGACGGCGGCACGGTGGCTATGATTGTAGACAGAACAGAGCATGTTCAACGGGCGCTCTATTATCACCTACCGGTCATGTGCAACCGGGCGGCCCCCGCCGAGATCGTTCATTATGCCGACGCCACGCTGTCAGGACCCTTTTTCCCCGAGCGGGCATATTGGCTGAGCAATCAAGGGGAGTTATATATTCCCTGGGAAAAGCATTGGTCTTTTCTCGATCAAGACCATCCCCGGTGGGACACGCCGGAGGGGTATCTGCCGCATTTTGTCTCCCCCGATCAGCGTTATCTGGGTTATGTCAAGCGTGATGAGAATTTGCACGATTTAGATATCATCTTGCTTGATACATCCACTAATAGGCAATTGTCGCTGCATCGCAGTTACCCTGAGGATATCAAGGGGTATGGCGTCGGCAAACTCGTGAGCGTTGCCTTCTCCGCCCTTAATGCGCTGGTTGCATTGGGTTTTTCCGACGGCTATGTGGAACTCTATCGCATGGTGGATGACGAAGATGTCATTGCGGCGAAATCGCTCGGCTACACAAGATTGCCCTTGGCGCACTATATACTGGCGGGGAACGCCATGCCAAGCCCAAGCAGATGGTGATGGAATTCAACAACGCCTTTGACCAATTACTGGTGTTTCACGATATCGGTGGATTTAACGCTGAACAAGAGAGTAATGGCACCTATGCGTTGACGGAAATTTACCTGGGCGATCCGACCTGATATCAGCAGTGGAGGATGAATATAACGTCATTCTTTAACGGTTTCTTTCAAGGCGGAAGCGAATCTTTGCATTAGCCGGGGCAGATTGTCCCGGTCCTCTTGCGTCCAATCCCGCAGCAATGCGCTAAGCAATCTTTGGCGAGCAGCGGTTATTTTCCGTATTACGCTCAGGCCGGACGTTGTGATAACCGCTTCCCGGATACGTAAATCCTCACGACCGGGTTGACGGCTGACAAAGCCCAACGCTTCAAGCTTCGCTATTTGGCGGCTGACGGTGGAAGCGTCCCTCCCCACTTGTCCCGCCAGTTCCGCGATGCCCAACGCGCTGGCACGGCTTAAATAAACCAGCAGGGGAAACAGAGCGCGATCGAGGGAAACGCCGGCCTCGCGCAGCAAAGCTTCATCCTGGCGAGGGCTATTCATGCAGCCCATCAGGTCGAGGAGCGCGGCGGCAAGCGCATGGGTATTACGTGTATCATACATGCTTTACTTGAACATCCATCCAAGATATATTACCTGTATGATACACGTAAATGAGATGAATGGCACAATGACCCATCGTAATGAACAAGCTCAACGGTACGCCCCCTTGGTTTTGCTGATTATGGGAAGCGTGCGCGCCGGTCGGCTCTGTCCCCACATCGCGCGTTGGGTTGGCGGAATCGGGCGGCAGCACACGGACCTGGATTATGAGATCGTGGATTTGACGCAGTGGCCGCTGCCGCTGGATGACGAACCCGGTATTCCCGCCGCCGGCGTTTATAGCCAGGCCCACTCGCGCGCATGGAGCCAGAAGATAAACGGCGCCGATGCGGTGGTCTTTGTCACGCCACAGTACAATTGGGGATATCCGGCGGCGCTGAAAAACGCCATCGACCATCTCTATCGTGAGTGGAATGGCAAGCCGGCGGCTATCATCAGCTACGGCGGTCATGGCGGCGGAAAGTGCGCCGAGCAGCTCAGGCAGGTGGCGGCCGCGCTTAAGATGGATATGGCGGTTGCCACTTCGGCCCTGACGCTTCCCGAAGATGTTATTCGCCGGGGCGTCGCGCTCAAGCCGGAGCACGACCTTGCTTCATATGCCGATGGCGTCAGGCTGCTATTTGCAGAGTTGAGCACGAAGATAGCCGCAACGTCTGCGGCAAAACCCAGTGCCCCAAAATGAACTTGGGGATAGCGATTTGTTGCCGCTGTTTGTTTCGCCGGCAAGTTATTAGCATCATTTTTGTGTAAAATTGCGGTCAACGCTGTCAGCAGTAAATATTATGCATATTAACCTATTTCGTTTGTGACTTTGCTCATGGCAAACGATGAAAAAAACAATTTTTTCCATTTCATTACCCTATATTTACCGATGCTATGGATACTGATATATATTTATTATATTTTGGTTATCGCCATAAAGATGTGTTGCGTCTTATATATACCACATCTCAGACTTTTTATGTTTAGGGTGTTTATGATTTTGTAGTTACAATTATGATATTTGATATTTAGGGATGTAAAGACAATAATTTAAACTTATAACACGGAGTCAATATGCCTGTTTCATCCATAGATAACCATCGCCGCACGATCGGGATTTATTATCATCGCCAGCAAAAAAAATGTAAGTCGCAGCTGAAAATTGATATGAATTTTCGCTATTCCCGATTGGAAGAGCATAAATTACTTCCAAGCCTGGAATATGTCGGTAATGAGGCGCATGCATACATAAAAAAAGAGAAAATCGTTACAAAACAGCTGCGAGCTTCGTCTTTACTCAATGTGGCGATACTTCTCATGTCGTTAAAGCCTGAACAGGGTATTCATAACCTGAACCTATCAACTTGTGATGCAACATTATTGTCTTCCTATTCTACTTCACACCATCAATTGGATACTGCGATAGCGTATGGAAGTATATCATTAATAGATGTCATTCCCTTGCATCAGGATTACCGCATAAGAAAAAACGCCGGGCAGAAAGTTTGCAGGCGGACGGATGAGGCAAGGGCAAAAAAACAACACAAGGTTCCGCCTAAAGCTGTTTACGGCGTTGCCGATGCCGGAGATCCTGATTCCACGGGCTCACGGAAAATCAATCGAACGAACAGGCCGTTAAACAATAATCTGGACAAAGGGGGAGGTCCATCGAATCATAACAGCGTCGGCATGCGCTCAGGAATGACGCAATTCATTAATCCAATGAAAGTCCATCATTGCCTGTTCGGCCATGAAAAAGTAGATCACTACGGAACCATTACACGGAATGTAAAAAATTTCTACAGGACCGAGGATGTTTGCATACGTTATCTAAAAGACCAGGATAGGGATATACCGCATCGATTCTATCATTTGAAAAACAACATAGGGATTTTCAGGGAAGAAATAAGGATAGCGCAGGCAACCGTAGGCCAAGCGTTGCTTAAATTTAAACGGACCACTGAAAAAAATGATTTGGGATTTATAAAATATCACCCCGAAAATGGGATAAAAGCTTATTTGGAAAGAGTGCTTGAAACTGATGATGAGGGTATCATATACCATGCAATGGTCAGGCTTGAATATTATTTGATGCAGGTGGAAAAATATTTTCGAGAGCACAAAGGTAACATTATTTTCGCCACCGGCAAAAGAAAAAACAGTCCTGATGCCCCTTTTCGGGATCCTATGGTCGGGTTCACCATGCCGATGGACAGTCGGAATCGAATTGTTATCATGGTGGATTATTTTGGCACGAATGAAATTTTGCATGACCGATTGCGTTTCAGTATGCTGAATGATAATTCAAGCATATTGGTCGGGTCCAGAAATTTTGTCTATTCACCAAATAAACGGCGACCGGGCGATATTGATGAAACACTGGAAGTATTCAATGAGGATACCGTGGCTAATGGCAAAGAGGCGGTCGTTTTTGATGACTTGACTATCAAAAGCTATGCAGATGCCATGGACCGGGAGGTGGATGTATCGCAATTTCTAATGGCTATTAAAAAATGATCGCCTTTTGCAAAAAAATATCATTATGGATAATGCTCACGGAATGGCAAAAATCATCTATGATATTGCCCAATACCGAAATGATGGTTTTCGCCCTCATTTTCCCGCGGTGGCCAAAAGAAGACCGGAAAAAACAGAGAACGGCTTCGGACCGAGCTTTACCAAAGCCATACTCAGTTTGATCATCAAGCAAAAAAGGGGTGGTGTAAATCGGGCATTTCGAGTCATGCGAGCCTGTTGACAAACGTACTCGGGGTCAATAATGAGGGGTAGGCCGCCAGAAGAGTAAACCGTCCGCGCCAAGGACCAGTACGCCGGAAGCGTACTGAAACAACGCCGCTAGGCGTTGGCCCACAGGGTGCCCCTCAGGGATGAGGGGCATAATCGCGCGGATCTAGCCTACAGGGACCTATTCACGGCCGGGTTTGCCATTTAGCTACGATCTGGCGGCCTGCCTCGACCGGGAACTTTGTCAACAATCTCAGGCATTCCTGAGGAATGCCCGTGCCGTCACAGTGTTACGCCGGCATAGGCCTGCCTGTGGCTTAATTCGGTAAGCGATGCTCCGGTGGGGGGGGCTGTTGGCGCCCTTTCCCGGCAGCGTCGTAAAAGCGGCTAACGCACGGCCGCCGCCAGCGCTTTTTGTATCCATTCCTTATTCAGACGGATACAGTAAGCCGGCGTGCCGGTTTGAAATCGCCAGCCCTCCGACAAAGGGCCGACATCCACCGCATCGAAGCCGAATTGATCATAAATGTCCGCCACGACTTTTTTGCTTGCGCATCGTCGCCGCATAAGGGCAGGGCGCGGCGGTCAAAGGAGCCGACGGGCTGGCTGTCCCTTTCCATATGGGTCATTATGATGGCATTGAACGCTTTGACGATTTTAGCGTTCGGCAGATGGGCCGCCAGCAGTTCGCTGCTGGTGGTGGAGCCATTGTCCAACGCCTCGATTCTATCGTCGCGCTGGGGATAATAATTATTGGCGTCGATGACGATTTTGCCCGCCAGGGGCGCGACGGGAACGGCTTTGTAATGTTTGAGGGTGATGGCGACGATAACGATATCGCCAAAGGCCGCCGCTTCATCGATGGTGCCGGTCTTGCAGCCTATCAGGGCGGCGTCGCTGAAGAGGGTGTGGGGGCCGCGTGAGTTGCTTATCATGGCGTCATGGCCGTTTTTCACCGCGGCGGCGGCCAGCGCCCGTCCTACATATCCTGCACCGATTATGCCTATTTTCATTTTCAAAATTCCTGTCGTTGAGGGATCCCGCTCTCGGTATCACGAGGCGCGGATGGCTTTTAATCCAGTGTAAAACACGATGGCGCAAAGGATTGGTTCGAAAGAGCGGTTAAGGCAAAACCCTTTAAATGTCTATTCGACCGCTTCCAGCCCATTAATGACCGTTTAACCAATATTCACGGTTGATTTTTACATCATTGTCATAAAGTACCGTCTTATCTCTACCTACTGAAGACCGTGAATGATGAAAAATAATATCCTTAAACATATACCTTGGGTCATCATCGGGCTGATCGGCGCCTGCTGCCTCGGCGTGGTGGCGCTACGGCGCGGCGAAAGCATCAGCGCCCTGTGGATTGTGGTGTCCTCCATCGCCGTGTACCTGGTGGCCTACCGATACTACAGCCTTTTTATCGCTCAGAAGGTCATGCAGTTGGACCCTGCACGGGCGACCCCCGCCGTGATTAACAATGACGGGCTGAATTACGTGCCCACCAACAGGAACGTGCTGTTCGGGCATCATTTCGCCGCCATCGCCGGCGCCGGGCCGCTGGTGGGGCCGGTATTGGCGGCGCAGATGGGCTATCTGCCGGGCACCTTGTGGCTGTTGGCCGGGGTGGTGCTGGCCGGCGCGGTGCAGGATTTCATGGTGCTGTTTATGTCATCCCGGCGTAACGGCGTCTCCCTGGGGGAAATGATCAAGGAAGAGATGGGGCCGGTACCCGGCACCATCGCCCTGTTCGGCTGTTTTCTCATCATGATAATCATCCTGGCGGTACTGGCGCTGATTGTGGTGAAGGCGCTGGCGGAAAGCCCATGGGGGGGGTCTTCACCGTGTGCTCGACCGTGCCCATCGCCCTGCTGATGGGTATCTATATGCGCTTTATTCGCCCCGGGCGGGTGGGGGAAGTCTCGGTTATCGGTGTTGTCCTGTTGCTGGCGGCCATCTACTTCGGCGGCGTTATCGCTCACGATCCCTATTGGGGACCGGCGCTGACCTTTAAAGATACCACCATCACTTACACCTTGATTGGCTACGCCTTCGTCTCGTCCCTGCTGCCGGTGTGGCTTATCCTGGCGCCGCGGGATTATTTGGCCACGTTCCTGAAAATCGGCGTTATCGTCGGCTTGGCCATCGGCATCCTGGTCATTGGTCCCGATCTGAAAATGCCGGCGGTGACGCGTTTTATCGACGGCACCGGCCCGGTATGGAAGGGCGCGCTGTTCCCCTTCCTGTTTATTACCATCGCTTGCGGGGCGGTATCCGGTTTTCACGCCTTGATAGCCTCGGGCACGACGCCTAAGCTGTTGGCCAGTGAGAACGACACCCGTTTTATCGGCTATGGCGCGATGCTGATGGAATCCTTTGTGGCCGTCATGGCTTTGGTGGCGGCGTCCATCATCGAGCCCGGGCTCTATTTCGCCATGAATACGCCGCCGGTGGCGTTGGGCATCACCATGCCGGACCTGCATAATCTCGGCACCGCGGATTCGGCGCTTATCCTGGCCAATCTGCGGGATGTGACCACGCACGCGGCGGCGACGGTCAGCTCCTGGGGTTTTGTGATTTCACCCGATCAAATCCTGCAGACCGCCCATGATATCGGCGAGCCGTCGATCCTTAACCGCGCCGGCGGCGCGCCGACGCTTGCCGTGGGTATCGCCCATGTTTTCCATAAATTCCTGCCCGGCGCCGATATGGGCTTCTGGTATCATTTCGGTATCTTGTTCGAAGCCTTGTTTATCCTGACGGCGCTGGATGCCGGTACGCGCTCCGGCCGGTTTATGCTGCAGGATCTGCTGGGCAATTTCGTGCCCTTCCTGAAAAAAAACCAATTCACTGCCGGCGGGGATAGCGGGTACCGCGGGCTGCGTCGGTCTGTGGGGCTACCTGCTTTACCAGGGGGTGGTGGATCCTCTGGGCGGCGTGAAGAGTCTTTGGCCGCTGTTCGGCATATCCAACCAGATGCTGGCGGCGGTGGCGCTGGTGTTGGCCACCGTGGTGCTGGTAAAGATGAAACGCACCCGTTATATCTGGGTAACCGTGCTGCCCGCTGTCTGGCTGCTGATTTGCACCACCTGGGCCCTGGGACTTAAGTTGTTCAGTCAGAACCCGCAGTTGGAAGGCTTCCTGTATCTGGCCCGCGCCTATAGCCGCAAAATTGACGAACAGGGCGCCGGCCTGACGGCGCAGCAAATAAGCAATATGCATCACATCGTCGTCAATAACTATACCAATGCGGTATTGAGCGTACTGTTCCTGATTGTGGTCTATGGCATCCTGTTCTACGGTATCAAAACGGTAATAAATGCGCGTAAGACCGTGCAGCGCACCGATAAAGAAACCGCTTATATGGCGCTGCCAGAGGGAGTGACCACCTCTTCCAGCCACTGAATTTGAGAAATCAACGTTAGGCCGCATAGCCTTGCCGGGTTATGCGGGTTTTTTACGGAGATACCCTATGTTTGGAAATCTGGGTCAAGCAGGAAAATATCTCGGACAGGCTGCCCGGATGCTGGTGGGTATTCCGGATTATGACAATTACGTGCGGCACATGGCGACCAATCATCCCGATCAACCGGTGATGGATTATGAGGCGTTTTTCCGCGACAGACAGGAGGCGCGTTACGGCGGCAGCGGCAAAGGGGGATTTCGTTGTTGTTAGCGCCGAGAGCCGAAGTGAAAACAAGCCACAGAGGCGCGTAAATGCAGTCAACCGAAGAAATGCACCACAGAGTATGGGCTGATGATATGGGCTGAAGAATAAGCTTGTAGGGTTGTTTGAAGGTCAGCCAAGAGGATTCAAGCTATGAACACGCCTTTACCGGCTACGATTTTATCCGGTTTTCTCGGCGCCGGGAAAACCACCCTGCTGCGCCATATCTTAAATGCCGATCATGGCGAAAAAATCGCCGTCATTGAAAACGAATTCGGCGCGGCGCCTATAGACAACAGTCTGCTGGGAGAACGCGCCTCCCGCATAACCACGTTGAGCAACGGCTGTATTTGCTGCAGCAGCGCCAACGAGCTGGAACGGGCCCTGCTGGATTTGCTGGATGGCCTTGACAGGGGAGCGTTGTCTTTTGACAGGTTGGTTATCGAATGTACCGGTATGGCCGATCCCGGTCCCATCATCCAGACTTTTTTCGCAGGAAGTTATCAGTAATCGCTTTCTGCTGGATGGGGTCATCACGCTGGTGGACGCGGTACATGCCGAACAGCAACTGACCCGTTTTCCCATCGCCCAGGCCCAGGTGGGATTCGCCGACCGTTTATTAATCACCAAGACCGACGCGGCGGGAGATTGCGAGGCGTTGCTGCGGCGCTTGCAGGTCATTAACGCCCGTGCGCCCGTCTATCAGGTGGTAAACGGCGATATTTCGCTTAATCGACTGTTCGGTATCGACGGTTTTATGCTTAATGATCGGGTGACCGCGGCCAAACCGCGGTTTCGCCCTCTGGTTCCGGCGCAGGATAGCGTCCGGTCCATTGTGGTGTATCTGGAGAAAACGGTGGAACTGGCGGCCGTTTCGGATTTCATGGAAAGCCTGCTGACGGAGCATGCCGATCGCCTCTTGCGCTATAAAGGTATTCTCGCCATTCATAACGCGTCTCGCCGCCTGCTGTTTCAGGGCGTTCAGCGTCTGTATAACGCCGATTGGGATCGGGAATGGCGCGAGGGCGAAGACCGAACCGGCGTGCTGGTCTTTATCGGCATCGATCTGCCCGAGGCGGAAATCCGCGCCGGATTCGCGGCGCTGGATTAAGTGCGGTCTGGATTGATTTCGCTATGCCGGTGTAAGCGGCGATCCGTACCGGTTTCGTTACGCGCCGGCAGCAGCCCACGATTGTCGCCCGAACGCTGCGCCGGTGTATAAAAACGCTCGGAGATCAAGCAGCGGCAGTCGGCGCCAGCGGCGGTTCAAGCCGCCGGTTGTCCGTGGCCGCGGCCGAACAGCAAAATCGCCAGGCCGCCGGCCAGGACCGCTAGCGCGCTATAGCTGATGGCCCCCGGCGCGCCAAAGCTATCCACCAGCAGACCGCCCGCCACCGCGCCCAGGGCGATAGCTATCTGAAAGGTGGTCAATAGCAGGGCGCCTGCGGTTTCCGCGTGTTCGGGAGCGGCCAAGGCGTTCCAGGTCTGTATCGCCACCGGGAAAGCACCGAAGGCGAAGCCCCATCCGGCGGTGGCGATAAAGGCGACCGCATAAGACTGGCCGTCCGCCAGCAGGCAAAACGCCATGGACGCCAGCAGCAGGGCGCTTAGCGCCACGGCCAGCCTGGCGCTCCGCCCGGCGACCATCCCTCCGGCGATATTGCCGAAAAAGCCGCCGATGCCGAACGCCAGCAGCACCAGTGAGATTGTCCGCACATCAAAACGGGGCACCTGCTCAAGGAACGGCCGCACATAGGTGAAACCGGCGAAATGCCCCGATATGGCGAGCATAACGGTAATCAGGCCGATGCGAATGCCGGGGCGGCGCAGCAGAATACCAAAAGTCCCGAAGCCGGTTCCCGCTTCCGGTTGTAAGCGGGGCAGGCTGAGCAACTGCGAAAGCAGCCCCAGGATCCCGATACCGGCCGCCGCCAGGAATGTGGCGCGCCAGCCCCAAATGGCGCCGAGATAAGACCCTAATGCCGGCGCGCACACCGTCGCCGCCGAGACGCCGGTAAAAATGAGCATCATGGCGCGGGACAAAAAGCGGGCGGGCACCAGTCGCAACACCATCGCCGCCGCCAGGGACCAGACGCCGCCCAGGGCGACGCCGAGCACCACCCTGGCGGCGATCAGTTCCCAAATGTTCGAGGCTATCGCCGCCAGCAGGTTCGATATCACCAGCAGAACCGATAATCCCCATATCACATTGCGCCGGTCGATTTTGCCGGTACCCAGCACGACCGCCGGTCCCGCCACCGCCGCCACCAGGGCCGTCGCCGTCACGGCCTGTCCGGCGGCGCCGTCCGAGATGCCCAAATCGGCCGCGATAGGGGTCAGCAGACTGGCGGGCAGAAACTCCGCCGTTACCAGGGCGAATACACCCACCGACAGCGAAAGCACCGCATACCAGGCGGCGCTTCGTTCATTATCGGCCGGGGACGCGGGGCAAACCAGGGCGTCGTCACCGATACAGCTTTTTTCTGTCATAGGGGCTCCACATTTTTCACAGAATACTTCTCAATACGTTAAGCAGATGTTACTGTCGCTGGATTGGAATTTCCATGCTAGGAATACCGAAATGCATGACAATTCGTCCAAACCTTTATCGCCGCATCCTAACGATCCCCTGACGGATATGCTGAAAGGGCTTCGGCTCGACGGGGTGGAGTATGGTCGCTGCTCGCTGGCCGCGCCCTGGGCCTTCGCTTTCCCGGCCCGTCAGGAGGCGATATTTCATTTTGTGGCGGAGCGCGGCTGCTCCCTGCTGACGCCAGCCGGTAAATGGGTTGACCTAAAAGCCGGCGATGCCGTCTTGCTGCCCAGGGGCAGCGCGCATGCGTTGGCAAGCGAACCAGGCGCGACGCCAGAGCCGTTTCCCCGTTGGCAGTGCAAAGCGTTGAGCGGTAATATTTTCGATTACCGCTCCGGCGCCAAGGGGGAAGATTGCCTGCTGTTTTCCGGAACCATGCGCTTTAATCTTGACAGCCTGCATCCGTTGTTGCGAATGATGCCCGATGTGATGCGCGCCGACGAGCTGATGACATGCGAGCCCGCCATTTTGCACTTACTGGAAGCCATGGGTTGCGAAGTCGAGATGAACCGAGTAGGCGCCTGCGGAATCGTCGCGCGATTGGCGGATGTGCTGGCCGCCCAGATTATCCGCGCCTGGGTGGAGCACGGCAGCGTAGATGCCGCCGGTTGGATTGCCGCGGTGCGGAATCCCGAAATCGGCCGGGTGCTGGCGGCCATCCATGCCAACCCCGAACATCATTGGCCGTTAGCGGACCTGGCGGATGTCATGGGCGCGTCGCGCTCCAGCTTCGCCAGTAAATTTTCCGCCATCGTGGGAGAAACGCCGGCCCGCTATGTGGCGCAGGTGCGGATGCATCTGGCGCGACAATGGATAGCCCGGGACGCCGCGCGCATATCGGAAGTCGCTCGTCGATTGGGTTACGATTCCGAAGCGTCCTTCAGCCGTGCGTTCAAGCGGATTGTCGGCATGGCGCCAAGTCATTTTCGTTCACAGGGCAAGTAGCAAAAAGAGCAAAATGACTGCTTGCTTAAACAGTCGCCGTGGCCTTTTCGCATATCGAAAAATTGTCTTTTTTCGCTTTTTTTAGCACATTGGACGTCAAAAAAATACCATTGCAAAACGATCAGCCTGCCTTAGTATAAATATCTGATGTCTAGTGGTATCTGCAATTTAAATGGTTCAATCATTCATAAATCCTAAGGAGTTGAGATGGCACTTCCACCCCCAGTTTTGCCACAGTTAACGAATGGGCAAATACAGACGGCCGCCATTCAATCCTCCGGCGGCGTTATATATCAAATTTTCCAAAATGCAAATTCGGCGGCGGCTGATGTCATAGAGATATTTTGGAATGGAGTCTCGGTTAATCGATATATCATTAGCAATCCAGCCACGGATTTTCCTGTGCAGGGCAATGTGCCGATTCAACTTGTACGGCAGGGCAATAATTCTATTTATTATACCATCACGGATTTTGTGGGTAATACTACCCCTTCAGTAACTTTAAACGTATTTATCTCTATTTCATTGTCCATGACAATTGCTACCGGGGCCGCCAATCTCGATTTTGACGCTATCCGGGTGAACCCGTTTAACCGAGGGGTCGTTTATGGAAACCCAGGTTCCAGAATAAGACTCGTTATAATTGGACCAGCTTATTTTTATGAAACGAATGAGCAGTTTTATGAATTTAATATTGATAGCACCGGCCAAGGTTTTTTCCGTCTTTGGTCATATGAACAACGGCCAAATATCGTCATTGCCAATGACACGATTACCGGCGCAAATGCCTTACAATCCTCTGACTTCGGCCCTTTCCGGGCTGGCGAAGACAAGATATTATTTGTCAACAATACTATTGGAGCTCCGGCTAATAATAGAACATATAATTCAATTTATGTAAAAACGGATACCGTTTCCAATCGGGGTACGCCTATCACCCAGATTCTGGCGCAGATCCAAAACAGTAGCACCGCCGCAATTATCGGTGGCACGAATATCGGCGGTCCCAGCTATTCATTGATAAATCTTAACAGCGATCAATCCGCGACAATTGATATTATCGATTCGGTTGCCGAAACGGTTACTGTGATACTCTCTCTGCCTCAGGCCAGCGGTTCGTCACTGTTTATAGATACTGCATTTGCTGCCCGGCCGGTAGGTTTTCTTACGATAGAGCCGGCGGGGGATTGTTGTGCAGAAACATATCTTCAAGTTGAATGAATTCATTACTGACGATTGATAAAAATCGTTCTAGCAGCCAGAGGCCTATTATGTACGATAAACCCTATTGTGATGATAAGCGCTACCCTGACGAGGAGCCATTGGCTGATTATAGCCTGACGTTGGAAGTGACTTCCGGCGCCGCGGCCAACGGCAGCGCCTACAATACCGCCAAGGCAACATTGAAAACGGGCAATATTTATCTAAATGACAGAGAAATTACCTTTGAGCTATCCGGCAGCGCCAGATTTACCACCAATAACGCGCAAGTTGCTACTGCCCGAACTAACAGCCTGGGTGTTGCAACAATCAATTTTGTCAATAATGTTTCTGAGTCGGTTTATGTCTATAGCATTTATTTACCTCTCAATGGTGAAGAAATTCTTGCCCGCAAAACGTCTTCATTTGAAAGTGCTACCCCTGCATTACCTATTTTAAGTTCCAGAATTGACAGAAATAACGTTTATGCCGACGGCATTTTACCCAATATTATCATTTATACGGTGACGAACTCCGCCGGGCAGCCGGTTCCAGGCGTGCTGATTAATTTCACGCTTTTATCGGGTACGGCGAATCTCATTCCTGCCCTTGACAGTCGAACTGATGCGCAGGGCATGCTTACTCTGTATATTTATACTTTGACGCCAGGTGAGGTCCGGGTGCGGGCCTACCTCGCCTCTGAACCCACCGTGTATAAAGATGATCAGGTTAATTTCCTCTCCAATGATATATTGACCGTTACGGTTGTGAGCGATAACGCTCCGGCCGATGGCACTACCCCAGCCGTCTTGCGTTATTTGCTGTGGGACAGAAATTTTCAGCCGGTCATTGGCGCCCAGTTGGGTTTCACGGCTACCGGTAATACCATGCTGCCAAACAGTGGTTACACCAATAATCTTGGCGAATATACATTGAATATTACGAGCAGAGATTCCGGTAGGGTGACGGTGACATGCTATTTGGTGGCGGACCCCTCGGTGAATATTAATACTGACATCACATTTGTGTGATCACGAAAAGCATAGGGGCATTAATTAATGCCCTTTTTTTCATACAAAGCAGAGTTGAAAAAGCCGTTTAAGTCTTTCTTTTTTTTAAACATCTTGCGCTGCATAAGGAATGACCCGCTGAGAGTTGAACAGTTTCGTTTCTTAATCACAAAATATATTTTTGTTAGATTGATCATTCAAAAAAATTTTACCGCCTATTGCAGGGATGCCAGGCAATCGCTGACCATCAGCCGGAGCTCATTTATGACGGAAATTATTTTTTCACCCGAGGAAAATTGCGCGGATAATCGCCCTCTGTCTGGGATTGAGATCGCCAATCAGGTTTTGCTTAATAACGCAGTGGCTGACGGTATCGACCGTAACGCCATGCGTTATCGGGTTTACAGCACCCCCGGCGGTGCCGGCATCCCCGGCGTTAACCTCGATATCAGCGCCACCGGGAACGCTAGCCTTATTCCCCCCCCACAGGCTCCAGAGTCACTAACGCCGACGGGCTCTATGACCTGTTTCTAACCAATGAGACGCCGGAACAGGTGTTAATCACGGCTTTGGTGCGTGATGTTCCTGAAGCCAATAATCATTCTTTTCTGAACTTTGTTCCAAGACCGATTACGGCAGTCAGTCTCACATCCGCTTTACTCACTACCAACGCACCTGCCGACACTGTTACAAGAAATCGTGTTTCCTTTCGCCTTTTTAACCGCACACCGGCATCCGAAGGCGTTCCCAATGTTTTCCTGCAAATTGCTATAGACCCCACCACCGCACAGCTTGATATCAGTTCCCCCTATACCGACCAAAACGGTACCGTAGTGGTGAATTTAACCAGCGCTTATCCCGGCGATGTGTGGATATACGCCTCGGTTCCTTCAATGCCTGACGTTTTGCCCGCCCGTAATTTGGTCACCTTTGTTCCATTTAATCCTGTCTTTACCATCACTAACGAAGTGATCCGCGATCGCGAGCCGGCCGGCGGTCCCGCTAATCAGGTGCGTTTCACGGTTCTGTCAAATATCAACGGTACGCCGCGACCCGATATTTCTCTGGCGTTTTCCGTTAGCGGCCAAGCGCGTCTCTCGTCCTACGAAGGCGTAACGCTTTCAAACGGCACATTTACGCTGGATGTTTTCAATGATGTTGCCGAATCAGTAAGGGTGACGGCAGCGGTGGCAAGTTCACCGCTGATAAACAGCTATGCGGATGTGAGCTTTACCTAAGCCTTGTAAAGTCATAACCCGTCATCGGTCAGCCTTTTCGACGTGCTGTGCGGACTGCCGATATCAAGCCAAACAGCCGGAGGCGAAATGTCAAATCGTATGTTGCCATCAAATTCCCAAGTTGCGTGCCATGACCTGACGCTGACGGCCACCGCCAACGCGATAGCCGACGGTTGCGATACCAACTGCGCAATCGCGCGGTTGAGTTATCAAGGTCTTCCGTTAAGTGGGCAAACCCTTTCCTTCACCCTTTCCGGCGACGCCCTATTCAGTAACGGCGCCCAGCAACTTTCAGCCGCCACTGACCAACTGGGGGAAGCAACGGTCTTGTTCACCGATACTCGACCTGAAACAGTTCTCATCACTTGCAATTACAACGAATTACAGTCATGGGACAGCGCCAGCTTCGTTATCAGCCCCTTGGCTGGCGTCGCGATATCTGTGGCGGTGCTGCAAAATAACGCACCGGCTGACGGCGTTAGCCGCAACGGCCTGCGTTATCGCGTAAGTTCTCTGCCTGAAGGCGCCCCGGTTCCGGGAGCGGCACTGGATGTGAGCGTCACCGGAGGGGCGCTATTGATACCTCCCGCCGGTCCCTGGGTCACTGATGGCAATGGGTTGTATGACCTGTTTGTCGCCAAAAACGAGCCGGGGCAGGTTTTGGTCAGCGCCGAGGTGTCCGGCGCTCCCGAAGCGGAGAATCACACTTTCTTGAACTTCGTGCCGCCGCCCGTCCCGGTATATGTTCTTTCATACACTGTCACCAGGGGTAGCGCGCCGGCCGACGGTACTCGAAATACTATCGTATTCCACCTTACCCGTGATGGCGTCGGCGTTGCCAACAGGGCGCTGAGCTACAGCGCGAGCCCCGCCACTGCCCAGCTTGTCGTCACCAACCCTCTAACCAATGCCGCCGGCTTCAACACGTTAAACCTTTTTAGCTATTACGCCGGATCCGTGACGATAACCGCCTCCGTTCCTTCGATACCCGAGGTGGCGCCTGTCCAGGTCACGGTGATATTTACCCCCGTCGCACGCCGTTACTTCATTGCCAATGAGGTGATAAGAGATCGCGAACCGGCCGGCGGCGCTCCCAATCAGGTGCGCTTCACAGTTTTCTCGCTGGCTGACTTTACGCCCCAACAGGGTGTGCACCTGGCGTTTTCCGTTAGCCCCAGCGGGAGGCTTTCAAACGCAACGGGTACGACGCTGTCGAACGGTACATTCACGCTGGATATTTTCAATGATGTCGCTGAATCGGTCAGGGTCACGGCAACAATTGCCACCGAGCCGCTGACGGACAGCAACGTGGATATCAGCTTTACGTAAGGCTGGATAATTCTCATAAACGGGCAGTCTTTTCGAACGCTATCGAGACTGCGGATCACAGGGTCAAATCGCCGGAGGCCATTATGTCAGAGAACACTTTGCCGTCAATTCCCCAGGATGCGTGCCATGACCTGACGTTGACGGCCACCACCAATGCGATAGCCAACGGTTGCGATACCAACAGCGCTACCGCGCGGTTGAGTTATCAAGGCCGCCCGTTATGCGGGCAGATTCTTTACTTCACTTTGTCCGGCGATGCCTTGTTTAATAACAGCGCACAACAGTTAGCCGTCGCGACCGACCAGCGGGGGAAGCGACGGTATTTTTTACCGATACCCGGCCTGAAACGGTTCTCATCACTTGCAACTTCAAAGAATTGCAATCTTGGGAAAGCGTCAGTTTTGATGACGCGCCCTTGGCGGATATCAATCTCTCAGGGGCGGTGTTGATAAATGACGCGCCCGCGGACAGCGTAAGCCGCAATGCCATGCGTTATCGGGTTTACCAGACATCCAGCGGCACTGGCGTGTCCGGCGCGGCGCTGACGCTGAGCGTGAGCGGCGGGGCGACGTTGATCCCCCCACCGGCCCTTGGGTAACCGATGGCAACGGCATCTATGATTTGTATCTGACCAGAAACACCCCGGGGCAGGTGTTGGTGAGTGCCTCGGTGGTCGGTACCGCCGGCGCTACTAACAATACCTTTTTAGTTTTTTCGGAGGTGGCGGTATTTAACCTGACCTCCAATACCCAAGTTAATTATCAGCCGGCCGGCGGCGCCACCGGTAATGTCATTGTTTTTACCTTAACGCGTAACGGCGTACCGGTCGCCAATGAAAGGATGAGTTTCAGTACGATCCCCGCCAGCGCCTCAGTCTCCGCCGACGCCGCGACAGGGCCCAATGGCAGTGTGACGGCCTATGTCACCAGCCCCTACGCCGGCGAGGTGGAAGTCACCGCCGTCGTTGACAATCAACCCAGCGTACAGCCCATTCATGTCATCGTGACGTTTACCGAGCCCGTGCGTTTGTATTTTATCGCCAACGAAGTGGTTACCGATCATGCGCGGGCCGGCAGCGGCACGCCGAACCAGGTGCGCTTTACGGTTTATTCACTGGATAATTTCACGCCGCAGCCCGGCATCGTAATGGACTTTTCCGTTACCGGCAGCGCGCAACTGCCAGCCTCTACGGGAACCACCGGCGCGGACGGCACTATTTTGGTTAACGTCCTCAACAACGTTGCGCAGCCGGTTACCCTGACGGCGCGCATCCGGTCGGAGCCGCTGACGGATAGCCATGTCGATCTGAACTTTAGCTTGCTATGAAGACTGCCGAGGTAACGGCAGATGATATGAGGTGAGATATGTCAGAATACTATCAGGCGCCGAATTCACCGGGCGAATTCGATGACTTCATCATAACGGTCACGTCCAATGCGTTGGCCGACGGCCAATCGGTCAATAGCGCCACGGTAAGAATTTACCGCCATGGCGCGCCGCTTTGCGGGGCATGCCTTGATTTTGAGGTCACTAAAAATGCAAGGTTTACCAACGGCGCCCCTTGCCAATCCGTCCCCACCGATGAATGTGGCAGAGCGACGGTCTTTTTTACCGACACCGTGGCGGAAGATACGGTGGTAATTTGCCGTTTCAAGGACGCGATAGGCTTCAGAAGCTCAACCTTTGTCGGCACTGATATTGATATCAGCGTTGAAGTCTGGGTCAACAATGCCCCCGGCAACAGCCCCTCCGGCAACCAGCTTTTTTATCGGGTTTTCAACGTCGATACCAATCAGAGTGTTGCAGGCGCCTTGGTGGATTTCACCGTTAGCGGGCAGGCGACGCTGTCTCCTAACCCCGGCATCACTAATCATGAGGGAATATTTCTGCTCTCTGTCTTCAATCCAACGGCCGGGACGGTGTTGGTCAATGCTCAGGTACGCGGGTATCCCAATGCCGACAATCATACGTTTGTGACTTATTCAGCGGTGTTGCCGCAATACAGCCTGACCGCTGAGGTATTGGCCGAGCGGCCGGACGGCGCCACACCGGTAATCTACCGGCTGGTGGATCTCAGTACCGGCCTGCCTGTGCCGGGCCAGCGTTTGCGGGTGTATTGCGGGCAGGGGGCGACCCGGACCCTGCTGGAGACGACTTCGCCGACGGCGGAAGATGGTACGGTAACAAGCGGTTATTACGTTGCCTATAACGCCATCAACCATATGCTGGTGGTGATGGATATCGATGATACGGTGAATTATGGTTTTGAACTGAGGGGCAGAGATCAATTGCTGCCATAAGCCGCGGTCATCAGGACAGGTTGATAACAGATTTGCCGCTTCAGTGACTGTTTTAAACGACACGGCCATTTTACCGTCGCAAAGGCGGGAGCCCTCGGCGGTATCGCTTCACATGCGAATCCCGCATTACCCAAACCCTAGAACAGGAAACGTTTGCCGATAAAGGCGGCAAACGTTTCCAGCGTTTTAAACCACCAGCGGCTTGTAGTGATGCGGCTGGCGCATGGCCACCAGATCTTTTCGCCGCACCACGTTGGTGGGATATCGGCTCTCCGGCAGGGAAGCGGTGTCGATTGTCAGGGTGGCCGAGCCGGACCGGCGCCACAGCACCCGCTCCGTACGCGGAAAACGGAAGGTGTCCGGCCCGAATATGCCGCTCAGTCCCCCGGTATCGCCGTCTGCGCCGATGGCGTTGGCCAGCGCCAGGTAAAGGTTGTTTTCACCGGCGCGGGTACGAAACAGATGCCAATGCAGAGGATCGGCGCCGGTGGGAATGGGGTAGCTCTGCCTGACCCGGCTGCCGGCGTGGCCATAGCTGAAGCCGCCGTCCAGGGCGGCGGAGCAGGCGATAAGATCGCAGCCCATCAGAGCCAGTATTCGCGCCGATTCCGGCAGTAACGCATCATTGCCCAGCAGCAGGCCGATACGCCCCGCGGGAATGTCAAACGCCGCCCATTTATCCCCCGGCGTGGCCCAGCTTTGGTAGGCCAGTGGCAAATGGATTTGGCGATAGCAACCCACGACGCCCGCCGGGCCGGTGAGCACTTGAGCATTGTAGATATTGCCGTCCCGCCGTTCGGCGAATCCCGCCGCCAGATAAACCCCCAGCTCCATCGCCAGCGCGGTGAGTTCGGCAATTTCGGGTCCGTCCAGCGCCACGGCGTTTTGCCGCGGGTTGTTGCGCCCGCATAATGCCAGCTCAGGGAAGACCACCAGCTCGCTTGCTTCCTGTGCGGCTATCCGCGACGCCATTTGTTTGATAATGCCGAGATTGTCCGCGATGCCATCGGCGGGGCTGAATTGCGCTACGCTGACGCGGCTGCTTTTGCCCGTCGGCAACGGCTGATGACCATAGAGGCCGAAAAAGTCTTGGGGGTTCCATAAAAACGTATCGCTCATCAATAGCGGATAGAGCTCGGGCCGGCGTTGGCGAAAAACCGGTTGCCCCAAGACCTGGCGTCGACGGCTGCGATGGATGTCAATTTCGGCGCAAGCAACGCCGTCGCCATAGTCCGCCACCGCCGCCAGCGTGCCGTCAGGTTCGATGATGCAGCTGCCGCCGCTGAATTGCACCCCCCCCCCGTTCCAATCCCCAGCGGTTGCTTTCCATCAGATAGCAACCGTTTTCCAAGGCCCGGCTTATCCAATAGGGAGCCGGTGCGCGCTCCGCCAGCCAATTGCTGATATGACAAATAATGTCGGCGTCCGCCAGCGCCAACAAACGGGCGGTTTCTATATAATGGATATCCATGCAAATCAGCATGCCAATCCGCCCAAGGGGCGTTTCGAAGACCTGATGGCCGAGGTCGCCCTGTGCGGCCCACTTCGGTTCGGAGATATAGGGGTGGCTTTTGCGGTGAACACCGGTGATGCCGTCGGGGCCAATCAGCACCGCGCTGTTGTAATAAAGCGATGTCGCCGCATCGACTTCCGGCATCCCCAGCACAATGTAGCAGTCGTATTGCCGGGCCAGCCGTTCAAAACGGCCAGTGCTGTACCCAGGCACCGTCTCCACCTGCGGCGCTATCTCTTCGCGGCTGAAATAGCAATAACCGCTGGTGGCCATTTCCGGGGTAGTGATAAGCCTGGCCCCTTGCCGAGCCGCCCGCTCAACCAGCTCAAGCAGCGCGGCGAGATTGCGTTCCTTGTCAAACAGCGTGGGTTCAAATTGTACGGCCGCGGCCAAAAAGGGCGTGTTTGTCATCATGAAATCTCTATTCGTTGCGGCAGCCCTTTGGCCGCCGGCGAGGTAATGGAAAAGATGTCGTTGGCTTGAATAAGCGCTCTGGCCAGATCTTCAATGGATAGGCGTTTATCCATGGCCTGCTGGCGTAGGATCTCGTAAGCCCGCTCCTCGCCGATGGCGTGCATGCGCATTAAAATGGCTTTGGCTTCGCTGACCTGGCGAACACCCTGCAGCTTTTTTTCCAGCCGATCGATGCGATCGGTTAACTGCCGGGTTTGCTTGCTGAGATAAAAGGCAAAGATAATCGCCGACAGCAAACCGGACACGCGAATCGGGGTGTTAATGGTGGATTGGGATCCCAGACGCAGCGACTGATCGATAAACGTGGGGTTTTCATAGGTGATGATGGTTATCAACGGGATGCGGTTTTCAGCCAGCCAGGCGACGTCCGGCTCACGGTTTTCGGGCTGTAGGGCCAGGAAAATCAAATCGGCGTCCGTCGGCGCTTCGTCGGGGATCGGCCAGAAGGCCCGTACTTGCAACCCCATGCGGCGTAAATGATCGGTCAGGGTTTTGCCATCCTCGTCATGGGGATGATAGACCACTACCCGCATACCATGACTGAGCAGCCGGGCGGTGATACTGCTTCGTTGATCATCTGGGCTCATCGGGCGGCTCCTGTTTCAGTAGCTTGGTCACCCAGTCGCCCTCGACCTGATTGCTCATGTAGGGGTCCGGCGGTACGCGGTGACGCGATTCCCAAACGATATCGAATTGTCCGCGGTCGTTGGCGCGGCCGATGCGCGGATAAAGCCCCGTATGCTGATTGACCGGATCGATATTGATCCGGCCCTGCGGCGCATCGTACTCGCTGCCGTGCAGGCAGGGCAGCAGAATGGGAACATCATCGGTACCGCACTCCCTTACCGCCCGGGCATAGAGGTGCAGCTGGCTGTAGGCCGCTTCCCAGTTCATTTCCGTGATGTATGCGTCGCCGTAGAGACGATGAAAATGGTCCTGGGCGATGCGGTTTTCATTATTGTCCACGGTGTTGAAATAGGGCGCGGAGGTATAATGACCGCAGGCGTATCGCGCGCCCATCATGGCGATTTCGGTTTCCGAGGTATTTAAGCTGCCGATGGGCATCCGGACGGGATCGAGACCGGCTTCGGCATAGGCGCGGTAAAGAAACGGCACCGTTTGGCCGACGATGGTGCTGAAAATGAAGTCAGGCTGTTTCTTTTTCACATCGTCGATGATCGGCAGGAACGCTTCGTAGGGCGCGTTCAGATCCAGGTATTTCTCCCCCAGGACCGCGCCGTCGTGGCGTTGCAGGATCAACTCCTGCATATTGCGATTGCACTCATAGGGGTAAACGTAGCGGGAACCTATCATATAGACCCGGGCGCCAAAGCGCGCCGTGAGATAATCCGCCATCTGCACGCTGTCCTGATTGGGGGCCGCCCCGCCGTAGATGATATTTTCCGAGAATTCGAAGCCCTCGTAGTGCTGGGGATAAAACAGCAATCGGCGATACTTTTCCACGATGGGCAGGATAGCCTTGCGGCTGCTGGAGGTGTAGCCGCCGAAAATAACGTTGACGCCGTCATCGACGATAAGCTTTTCCGCCAGCGCGCGGAAGCGGCCGTTCTCGGACATCGGATCGTAGTGGACGGCGCACAGTTCGCGTCCATTGATGCCCCCGGACCGGTTGATCTCCTTGATGGCCTGTAGGGCGCCGCGCATTTGCGACGCTTCCAGCGATGCGGTTACGCCGCTTGCGGAAAACAGCAGACCGATGGTTAAAGGCGCCGTTGAACTCATTTTCACCTGCTTGCTATCACGATTGACCGCGGCCGGAAAGGCCGCTCCGATTCCCCCGGCGCTATTGCGCCAGCAGGTTTTTATTGATCATGGCGCCCACGCTGTATTTCGGGTCCACCATGTTTCCCAGCCGGACCTTGCCGCATTGGCTGAGCAGCATATAAGCGTCCCACTGATCAAAGCCGTAATCCGCCACCAGCCAGTAGATAAGATCCCGGTAGGCGATGCGGGTGGCATCCTCCAGCGGCCGGGCGCTGCCGATGCTCATGATGGACTCGGCGTTCTCCATGCGCGGCCAGGAAATCCGCCACTGTTTGATCAAATCCACTTTAATGGTGGTGGTGGAGGCATACTCCACCGCGGTGCCGCAGAGTTCGCCATCGCCTTGGCAGGCGTGGGCGTCGCCGATAAACAACCGGCCGCCGGGAGCGCGTACCGGCAGATAGGTGATGCTGCCCGGGCCGATATCCGGCACGTCCATATTGCCGCCGTGATTATCGGGCGTCAGAGAGTTGATGGAGTCTATTTCCGGCGACACGCTAAGCGTGCCGATATGGGGTTTGTAGGGCAGCTGGTGTCTTTCGCTCCAGTAGACCTGATGCTCATCGAGCTTGATGCGCTTGACCTTTTCCGGCAGCGGATCGTTTAGCATGGCGGTGAGATCGGTGCCGGTCAGGCCGCCGAAGTGGGGGATCATGGCGCAAATGCCGTGAGGATCCTCGCCCCTGGGCAGCATGCTTTCGATATAGACCGCCAGCACATCGCCTTTCTCCGCGCCGCTGACCATAATCGGCCCGTTTTGCGGGTTAAGGAACGGCATGTTCAGCAGTTGGCTCGGCTTATCGTGCTCGTGATTGATGGCGCCTTCGAATGCGTCGCGGGTATCCACGATGACGCGATCCCCCGGTTCGATGGTCAGCACCGGCGTGGAGTAGGGACCGATGGTGTAATGGAACGTGTTTTGCAGCGCTTCGGTGAGATGGTGGGTCACCGGCTGGCGCTTGGCGCCCACGCCGCGTTGGGTCATGATGGATTCGTCGAGCCAGTTCATGGTTATCTCCTTGGATTTTGTCTGTCCCCGTCTAAGGGGCCTTTTACAACGCCAGATAGCGGCGCATTACCGCATCATCCAACAGTTGCTCCCGGCTCAGTGTGTCGATGATCCGGCCTTTATCCATCACACAACAGCGATGGACGGCGCGCTGTACCATGGCGATATCCTGCTCCACCAGGATCACCGCCACCTTGAGTTCACGGGCGATGCGTACCAGCGTGTCGGCGATGATATGGACGATGGAGGGTTGAACCCCCTCGGACGGTTCATCCAGCAGCAGCACCTTCGGCGCCCCCACCAGCGCGCGGGCGATGGCCAACTGCTGCTGTTCGCCGCCGCTCATGGTGCCGGCCTTTTGTTTGAGCCGTTGACGCAGGATAGGGAAATAGTCCAGCACCTGTTGGAGCTGCCCCTGAGCGAACAGGCGGTTTTCACGGATGAATTGCATGCCTACCTGCAAGTTTTCCGCCACCGTCAGTCCGCCGAAGATTTCCCGCCCTTGGGGCACATAGCCTATGCCCAGACGCGCCCGACGCTGGGGCGGCGCGTGGGTGATGTCGGTTTGCGCCAACATCAACTGACCTTCCCTCACCGTCAGCGCGCCGATAAGCGCCCGCATCAGGGTGGTTTTCCCTACGCCGTTGCGCCCTATCAATCCCAGCACCTCGGCGGAACGCAACTCCAGCGCCACGCTGTTCAATACCCGTCCGCCGCCATAGCCGCCGCTGAGGCCGGTGGCTTGCAGTAATACTTCGCTCATTCGGATTTCCCCAGGTAAATATCCGCCACGTCGTCTCGCGCCAGCACCTTCGCCGCCTCGCCGTCGGCAAACACCCGGCCGCCGTGCAGCACCGTGACCCGGGTGGCTATTTGACGGACAAATGTCATATCGTGCTCCACCACCATCAGCGTCAGGCCGTCGCGCTGCATCTGTTTTATCAGTTCACCGGTGAGCGCCGTTTCTTCGATGGATAACCCCGCCACCGGTTCATCCAGCATCAACAGCGTGGGGCGCAGCGATACCGCCATGGCGATCTCCAGCCACTGCTTTTTCCCGTGAGACAGATTGCCGGCGGGCTGGCTTCGCTCCGCCGTCAGCCGGAATCTTTCCAGCAATGGGTCGATGCCGTCCGCCCTATGGCGTTCCGAAGGCCGCAGGTGACTCAAGGCGAGTTGCAAATGCTGCTGTACGCTGAGCTCCGGGAAGATGCCCGGAATCTGGAATTTGATACTCATGCCGCGGCGAATACGCGCAAAGGGTTTCAGCGCGTTCAACCGCTGGCCTAGAAAGCGGATTTCGCCTGCGCTGGGGCTGTGTTCGCCGGTGAGCAACTTGAAAAAAGTGCTTTTACCGGCGCCGTTAGGTCCTATCACACAGCGCACTTCTCCCTGGCCGATGGCCATGTCGACGCCGTTGATGACCGTCGCGCCGCCGAAGTGCTTGCTTAATCCGCACGCTTCCAGAACCGGGGCCGAGGGTCCGCCGGCGGCGGTTAACGTATCCATGGTATGCATCATTCGTTACCCCCATCGAGGGAGGGGCGTTTGCGGCTAAACAGCCCGCCCAGGGCGGGCAACAGCCCCTGCGGCGCGGCCAGCACCACAAAGAGCAGTACGGCCCCCAGCAGGATCATGGCGTATTCGCTGCCGTAGACCGCCAGCCATTGAGAGAGCCACACCAGCGCCGTGGTGATGACGATGGTGCCGAAAATATTTTTACGTCCGGCGGCGGCTACCCAGATAACCGGCATGGCCGCCGCCGTCAGTCCCATGGATGAGGGGGTGATATACGCGCCCCAAAGGGTATAGAGCGCGCCGGATAGCCCGGAAAGCACGCCGCCGAGGATAAACACCAGCAACTGGTAGCGGCGGATATCGATGCCCAGCATTTCGGCGCGCCGGGGATTTTCGCGGATGGATATCAGCGTCAGGCCGAAGCCTGACCCTAGCAGCCGGCGTACCCCCCAATACACCAGCGCCAGCAGAATCACCACCAGGTAGTAAAAACCGTTGCCGTCCAGGGTAATAGGGTCGCCGCCGAAACCCGGCAGCGACAGCGGCGGCATGCCCGACATGCCGTTAAATCCGTTCAGGCGCGCGCTGCCGATGGTCCATTGCGGTCCGGCGGTTTGCGACATGAACGTTTCCATGACCAGGGTAAAAGACAAGGTCACGATGCCGATAAAAATGCCGGTGATGCCGCCGTAGAACATCATATAGCCCAGCACGGCGGCGGCGGCCGCCGCCACCATCAGCGCCGCCAGCAGACCGGACCAGGTGGAGAGCGCTCCGTCGCCGAAGTTGAGGGTCAGCACGCCATAGGCATAGCCGGCCAGGCCGAAAAAAAGCGGTTTGCCCGAAGGAAAGAATGCCGCCATGGCCCCACATGGCCGCCAATCCCACCGCGGTGAAAGTCCACAGCAGAAAGTAGGAGAGATCACCTACCGTTGAACTGTCCAGCGCCAGCGGCAACAGCAGCATGACCGCCGTTACGCCGAGACCGAGAGGCCCTTTGCCGGATAACCAGCCCGAAGGACGGCTAAAGATGTGCATAACTGTCATGATGCCGCTCCTATCGATGACGGGTAAACAGGCTGCCGACCCCTTGGGGCAGGACGCGGATTACCACCATGGCGGTCATTAGCAAGCCTATTTGTCCGGCCAACTGCCCGTACCAGGAATTCAGGCCGGTTTGGATAGCCCCCAGGGCCATGGCCGCCGGAATAGTCCCCACCAGCACATTGGCGCCCCCCCCCCACCACGACCGAGACAAACGCCTGGACGATAAAGCTGCTGCCCATGGTGGGCACCGCCGTTAGGGTCGGCGCGTAAATCGCGCCGCACAACCCCGCCAAACCGGCGCCGAGGGCGAACGTCAAGGTGTAGATGCGATCGGTTTCCAGCCCCAGGGCCGACGCCATGCGCGCATTTTGAATGGTGGCGCGGGCGCAAACGCCGTAGTTGGTGTGGAAAAACACCGCATACAGCAACAGCAGAATGCCGATGGCAAACAGCGGCAGCAGGGCGCGGTAAGTCGCGAATGAATATTCGCCGAAGGTGAAAGAGCCGAACGGCGTGGACAATCCTTCCAGCGACGGACCGGCAATCAGCAGCATCGCCTGTTGCACCATCAGGCTGATGGCCCAGGTGGCCACCACCGAGTCATGCAGGCGGCCATAAAGATGACGCACCACCAGCCGCTCGATAACGCCGCCGGCGAAAGCGGCGGCAAGCGCTCCCAGCAGCATCGCGACCGGCAGCGCCACGCCGGCTTTATTCAATAATATGGTGACATAAGCGCCGCACATGATGAATTCGCCATGAGCCAGATTGATGACGCCCATCATGCCGAAGATAACCGCCAGGCCGAGGGCGGCCAGCACCAGGTAAGCGAAGTTATCGCCGAACTGGTAAATGACGGAATACATCGTGGCAATAATTAACATTGCTTGTTACTCCCCGCCTGATTCGCTGAAAATCCCCGCGACGGGGGAGCCATCGGATAAGTGGCCACCCCCGGTCGGACGTCATGCTTTGGGCGGATTGGACGGCGTATACTGGTTGTGATCGGGTTTGACCGGCAGGTTGCAGCCGACTTGTCCGAGCCAGTACGGCTGAATGTTATTCCATACTTTTGGAATTTCGATGGAGTGATCCGCTTTCACGTGGGCCAGATAAATGGTGTGGCTGAGATGATGGCTTTTCGGGTCGATACAGACTTTGCCGGAGGGACCGTCAGTGCAAATGCCGCCGCTTTCCAGCGCTTTTCTTACCGCGGTCATATCGGTGCTGTGCGCTTTCTCAACGGCGGCCTTATATAAATACACCGCATCGTAAGCATTGGCCGCTTCCTGGTTGATATAAGGCTCGTTGGGGAATTTGGCGTGGAAGCGCTTTTTAAAATCATTGCTGGCCGGACTGTCCACCTCTTCAATGTAATTGGCGGTGACATACATATCCTTCAAGGCGGGCGGTTTGAAACGTTTGTGCTCATAGGCCTGGCCAACGTTTACCGAACTGGCCATGGGCAGATTCAGTTTCGCCGCCGCGGCCTGCTCGTAATAAGAGGATTGGTTGGCGCCCACCAGCAGAGTCATCACAAAATCAGGCTTGGCTTTTTGAATATTTTGGATGGTTTGGCCGAATTGCGATACGCTGAGGGGAATAAACTCCTCACCCACCATGGTGCCGCCATTCTGTTTAACGATATTGCGCACCCACTCCGCTGAAATTTGACCAAAATTATAATCCGCAGCAATGGTATAAACCTTTTTACCGTATTTTTGCATCATCCATGGAATTAATGTGGAGAATTGCTGTTCCGGCACCGCGCCGGTGACAAATACATTCGTGTCGCATACCCCCTTCGTATTGATTGTTATACCAATAAAGTTGATGGGCGCGGTCCATAATTGGCCGAATAGCTTCACGGGAGGCGCTGGAGAAGGCGCCGAATATCACATCAGCATGATCGTTATTAATCAAACGGCGCGCCATTTGCTGGAAGCGGGTATTGTCGGATTGGGTATCATACTGTATTAAATCAATGGGCCTGCCCAGTATGCCCCCCTTTGGCGTTAATCTCCTCCACTGCCAATTCGGTGGCATGTATCTTGGGTATGACCGGCAGGGCGAAATCCCCCGAAGCATCTTCCAGCAGTCCAAGTTTAATCGGCTTATCCGCCGCGGCTGTCGTCTGTGCTATTCCCATTGAAAATAGTGACGCTAGCGCAATAGCAACGTAATGACTTTTTAATAAGGACATGGTTACCCCTAATGGCGTCGTCTGAAAAAAAGGAAAAAAAAGCCCTCCAAAGTCTATGACTCTGCGAGGGCTCTATTGCCATAGCCACAAGCCGACAGCATTGGCGTTCTTGCGGATAAGTTTAGGTTACTATAAAAAATGAAACTTGCCTGATGTCAATATGCGTTTCAAATAGATTTTAAATAAATTAGAATATATTTTCTTGCACCACAAAGAAGCAATTTATTGCCCTGAAATGTGCATGGAAAAATTAGAAGGCAGGCGCATCGGAAGCCGCCGGATATAAGGAAAACAACAATAAATTAATGGTGGTTTAGCCTGGCTAAGGCAGGGGATGATGTGGCGTCGCTATTCTTATGCACCAAAAAGTGGCGTAAAAATTATTTTATTATTGAGGCGCCAAAACTGTGAATCCCTATTAGGATGATCTGATAAAGGATGAATGCGCGAATTGTCTTGCCGGCATCATGAGCGGTCTGTTTGCCGCCGTCCATCAGCTTTCGCGCAAGCCGTAGCCAACGCCTTACCGCCGCCAATCAGCCTTCGCGCCAGGCATAACCCCCTTCTTTCCGGATAACATGCCCGGCCGAAGCGCCGGTGAAATGCGCCGGTAGAACCAGCGCGCCGCTGTCCGCCGCCCTGGCCAGCAATGCCAATCTGGTAGCCGTGGCCGTCTGCGCATCCAGGCAAAAGGTCGAGCTCCATTCCGGGCGTGAGACCTGCAGTGGGCTGTGCAAGGCGTCGCCAGCGAAAATAGCCTCATGGCCGTCGGCGTGCAGAGAAATCATCATATGCCCCGCGCTATGGCCCGGTGCGGGGTGATAGGCAATACCGGGCAAAACCTCGCCGCCTTCCGCGGCCATGATATCGGCCTGATTGCTGCAAATAACCGGCAGAATGCTATCGTCAAACAGCATGCGGCGCTTTTCCCCGGCGGGCGTGAAAAAAAATTCCAGATCGGTTCGAGGCAATACATATCTCGCCTTGGGAAATGTGGGTCGCCACTCGCCGTCCGACAGACGGGTGTTCCAGCCGACATGATCCGTATGTAAATGCGTCATAAGGACAAAATCGATCTCTTCCGGCGCGGCGCCCACCGCCGCCAGCCGTTGCAGGAACGGATTGTCCAGTTGATGGAACAACGCGCTGAAGGGGCGGGGCTTATGATTGCCGATGCCGGTATCGATAAGGATTTTCAGACCGCCCATGTCAATCAGCCATGAATGAACGCTGAGAGCAATCTGCTGCGCCGCGGTAAAATCCACCGGCAGTATCCGGCGGCCGATAGCCTCGTCTATCTCCTCTACCGCGTCGGGATAGAGCGTACTGAACGCCAGCGAAAACTGCGTTTCCACAACAGGGCGGATGGTGGCGTTGCCCAGCCTGTAAGCATTGTGCTCAGACATGACCTTTCCCCTCGGGATGAGTGCCCCTACAAAAACCGGTAAGAATGTCAGGACAGGGGCTGCGTTAAAACCGGCAGCCCGTAAGCACACTATGGCAAGGGAGCGGGCTGAGCGTCAATTGCGGTTTCCCATTATGTTAGCGGCCACACTGAATAATATAGGGGCATACATTCATATTATTAAATTAAAAAAAAATAGATTTAAATGAAATACTTTATTTCTTGAAATCAACCTCAAACAATAAATCAAATAATTATATGAATAATAAAAAGCGCTTCATTATAAAAATTCTATTGGCTGCGGGGTTAGTTTTAACCGGCTGCTCCTCCAAGGTGGCTGAACAAAAGCAATTTTCAGGTTTTCTTGGAGATTACAGCACGTTGCAGGTAGCCGATTCTCCCAGCGGGCATAAAGTGCTGCGCTGGATTGCGCCCGGCTTCAAAGAATCCGACTTTAGGGGCGTTTATTTTGCTCCGTTAATCTTTTATCCGCCGGCGCATCCCAATACGCGTATCAGTCAGGATACGCTAAATCAAATCAGGCAATACGCCAGCGGCCAAATCAGAAATGCCATCGCCGAACGTTCCACTCTTCTGGACAGCTCATCCGGTTCACGGGTATTGGTGGCCCAGGTGGCCATTACCGCCGTGACGGCGGAAAACGAGGATATGAAATTTTATGAGGTGGTGCCCGTTGCCGCCGTCATTGCCAGCACGATGGCGGCCAGCGGCCACAGAACGCAAAATGCCACCCTGTTTATTGAAGCGAAGCTTATCGATCAAGATACGGGTAAAACGGTGTTTGCCGTGGTGCGTAAAGGCTATGGGCGAAACGTACGCAATAATTCGGCGCCTATCACTGCGGATGACGTAAAACCGGTGATTGACGCTATGGTCGCGGATATTGTGCATTTCCCCAAGCAATAGCCATGGCGCATAGCCTTCGGGGGGGCCCCCAAGGCTTGGCGGCGGCATCGTAACGCTGATATTGCCAGCTTTTGGTCGCCTGCGCCGGGTCTTATCGCACCATACCGCCCATATCATGCCCATTGGCCTTATCCTCTTTACGCTGTTTTGCGAGGGCAAGAACCTCGTTCCGTTCTTTGGGGGTTTTTGTAACGATTTTTGTCTCTCTATATGTAAGTTTTCTTTCTGTAATAAACCGATCCATGTCAGTAGATAATTTATCGAGTTGACCTCTTTTTTTACTGTTATGCGCCGCCCTGTTGTTCTTCACCGTAACGATTTTTTCCTTCAATTGATCTCTAAAATCCTTTAACTTCTCGATAATTTCCTCTTTCATGGTGATGTGGTCGGGTATATTGCGTATTTCTTTAAATTTTTTGGTCAATGCGGTGATTTCCCGGCTTTTTTACATGCTCTGACGGGGTGAGTGCCTGATGTTTACAACTGCCTAATCCAAAAATACTCATTGTTCGCTCTTTATATAATTAAAAATAATTAGGTTGGAAACAATGTCACAGTAATAGTCGAGAAAATATCAAAAAACGACCATACCTGTCAGACCGCAGGGTGAAAATTGATCTTGCCGCGATTAAACCGATGGCGCCCAACAAAATGCCTAATACGCCTCAATGAGATTCATGGTTCGACAAAAGGAAGCGGAGTGAGTAAGAAGAGACAGGATGACAGGACAGTAAAACGTTCGCGTCGAGGACCAATACGCAGGGAGCGTATTGTAACGACGCCTACAGGCGTTGGCCCGCAGGGCGGCTCTCAGGAATGAGAACCATAATCCCAAGGTTCGAACCTCCACGGATGGATTTACGGCCGGTTTGTCAGTTTGCTGCGATCTGGCATCCTGTCCCGACTGTAGGCGTTATGAACAGTATTGGGCGATTCATCGCTGCAATAAGGTGAATCGCCCGGGTCAGGGCCTAAAACCCACTCAGGCTTAATGAATCGATGCCGGGGTGGCGTCGCTTTGCGGTTGGGTTTGAGCGTTATCATCAAACTTCGGCGCTTTAACGAAGGTCCACAGAATCACGGCACCCAGCACATCCAGTACGCTTAAAAAGATGAAAAAAGGGTTATAGCCGATGGTTTTCACCAGCGCGCCCATGATTAACGTGCAAATCAGGATGCCGGTCCAGCCGGCGGATCCGGCGAAGCCGCTCACGGTAGAAACCGCGTCCCGTTTAAACAGGTCGGTGGCCATCACAATACACTGCGTGGACAACAATTGGTGAGCGAAGGCGCAAACGGAAACCAATCCGATGGCGACATAGGCGCTTTGCACGAAGCCCACCAAGGACAGCGGCAGCATCATGAGCGCGCCGAGAGAAAAACTAAGCCGACGGGCGTTGATGGTGTTCACCCCCCCCCCAAACCCGCATCAGAAGCTTATTTAAAAAGCCGCCGGCCAGCCCGCCGAAATCGGCCGCCAGGAAAGGCAGCCAGGCGTAGAGGGCAATGTCCTTGAGCGGCATATGGCGTACCGTCATCAGGTACACCGGCAGCCAGAAATTTATGGTGCCCCAGGTGGGATCGGCAAGAAAGCGCGGCAGGGCGATGCCCCAGAAATTGCGCAGTTTAAAGAGAGACAACACCGCGGGTTTTTTTCCATCCGCCATCAAATGCCGCTCTTGCCCTGCGGTGATAAACGCCGTTTCCTGCCGGGTAATCAAGGGATGTTTTTGCGGCGAGTCATATAAAAACCACCACATCACGGCAAAGACCAACCCTATGGCGCCGGTGATGACAAAGGACATTTCCCAGTTGTATTTCAGCAAGGCCCACACCACCAGCGGCGGCGCCAGCATGGCGCCGATGGATGTGCCGATGTTGGCGATGCCGCCGGCGATGCCTCTTTCCGTCGCCGGAAACCATTCGGAATTGCATTTCACCCCCGCCGGAATGGCGGATGCCTCGCTTAAGCCCATAATACCGCGCAGGAAGGCCAGGCCGCCCCAGGAGGCGCACCCCGCATGGGCCATATTGGTCAAAGACCAAACGACTATCATGATGAAAAAGCCAAGTTTTAGCCCGATGACATCAATGATATAGCCGCAGATGGGCTGTGCAACGGTGTACGCCAGTTGGAATGCGCTCAGGATCCAGGAATATTGCTGCTCGGTGATGTGTATTTCCCGAAACAGCGTCGGCGCCACCACGCTTAGGGAGCTTCTGGCCAAGGCGTTAATGATGGTGCCGAGGGAAACCAGGCCAATCATCCACCAGCGTAAATGCTTTATCTTCATTTTCCCTGCTCCGGTTCGCTCGAAATAGACACCCGGCGCCGCCGTGGGGACCAGGCGGTTTGATATTCCATTCCTTATTATCCTGTGTGCACTTTATTCATCATAAAATCACGCTAGAACAGGTCAGACTACCATTCAAGTATGATAAACAGGGTTCCTTGAGGGAGGTCTCATTTAAAAATGCAAAGGCGTCTTTTACATTTAAAAAATGTAAGGTTGAGCATTAGGGAAAGCGGTATCACGCTGGAATTACCGATCCCGCTAAAATTCAGGTATTGTTGTTATTCTGTTGCCAATCATCATGGGGAATGTGAATGGGTCTTCTGGGATTCTCTCTTCCGCTTCTCTGCGCGCTCTTCCTGCTGATACTGGATTTGACCCTTTGGCAATGGATTGAATTGAAATGGTTTCGTTGGAAGGTCTTGATTCGACTGGGTTTGTACTTTCTTTTCAGCCTGACGTTGATGGATGCCGGACTGAGCCCTTTATCGCCGATACCGACGGCGGTCCCCTCGCCCTCTCACGGCATGCTCATCATACTGGCCATCGCCTGGTGGTTATTGGGAGCCAGGGCGCTGACGGTATTGTTGGTGCTGGTGTTGGCGCCCCGCATCGGCGGTAAAGGCCATTTGCTGCAAGACGTGCTGGGGGCCTTTATTTTCCTGGTGGCCGCCGTGGCCGCATCGACCTACGTGCTCGATCTCCCGTTAAAAGGTCTGTTGGCCACCTCCGGCGCCGTGGCGATTATTCTTGGCCTGGCGGTGCAAAGCACGCTGAGCGATGTCTTTTCCGGCATCGTGCTCAACGCCACCAAACCGTTTCGCGTCGATGATTGGATCCGGGTGGACGATATCGACGGCAAGGTGATTGAAATCGATTGGCGCTCGACACATCTTTTGACGCCGGAAGGCAGTATGGCGGTGATTCCCAACGCCATGGCGGCCAAAACGCGTATCGTTAATTTCAGCCGCCCCGATCATTTCCACGCGGTAACGCTCAGCGTCGAACTCCCCGTGCGGCTGCGGCCCAGCCTGGCTCTGGACGCGCTCGAAAAAGCGTTGCAAGGCTGCCGCGAATTACTGTTGCAGCCCCAGGCCGGGGCGCTGGTGAAAAAGCCTATGTGCGTTATGTGGAATACGAGGTGACCGGATACGTCAAATCAAGGGATCGTCTTGGGGCGGTGCGCAATCAGCTCTATGATTTGATCTATCGTCAACTGTCTGTTATCGAAAATCTGGATCGTTCCCTCCCGGCCAAACCACTGACGCGGCAATCGGCGGTGCTTAATACCGTGAGCGCATTGCGTATGCTCAGCGAGGATGACCGGGCGGCGCTTGGGGAGAAAATGCGCCTGACGCTGTTTTGCGCCGGCGAGACGATCCTTGAGCAGGGCGTGGTGCCCGAAGAGTTGCTGATTATCGAGTCCGGGGTGGTGTCGGTGTCCGCCGGGCCGCGGGAAGAAGAACTTGAGGTGGGCCGCATGGGGCCGGGAGAGGTGATGGGAGAGACCGGCATCGTCGATCACAGCGCTTGTCTGGCGCGTTTCAGCGCCATGACCGACTGTGTGGTATATCGAATCCAGTATCAGGATTTGGAACCGTGGCTTGCCGAGCATGGCGAATTGCGCGACGTCATGGCGAAATTGGTCCACTTCCGTGCGCAAAAAAGAGCGGCGGTGATGCAGCAAAAGCCTCTTGCCCCAGGCAAAAAAGGCTTTCTGCACTGGCTGCGCCAAAAACGGAACCGGGCATAGCGTAATGTCGCTAATGATGCCGCGGCGGCAGCAACAGATCCAGGTTTATGGCATATGCCATGGCGCGATTGCCGGCATCGCCCGGATGAAGATGATCGCCAGAGTCATATGCCGGGTTGAGCCGGGACGGCCGGGCCGGGTCGCGCAGCAGGGCATCGAAGTCAATCACGGCGTCAAAAGCGTGGCTTGCGCGAATCCAGTGATTGATTTCATGGCGAAGCGCATCCTTGTCGGCGCGGTAATAATTGTCCAGCGGTGTCCCCGGCAGCGCGCCTTCGAACGGCGGCAAGGTGGCGCCGATGATGCGAATTCCACCGGCATGGGCTTTGGCTATCAATTGACGATATCCGCCGATAAGCGCGTCCCTCGAGGGCAACGGACTACGGGGGGCATACAGCGTCCCAGGCCAACTGATGTCGTTGATGCCCAGCAGGACAATAACGCTGCGCACGCCGTCCTGGTGGAGCACATCCCTATTGAAGCGGGACAGGGCTTTGTCACCCATGCCATCCGACAGGAGGCGGGCGCCGGAAATACCGGCATTAATCACCGCTATACCCCGCGGCGCGAGACGCTGGGCCAGGAAGTCGGGCCAGCGGGCGTTGGCATCCATCGACGCGCCGTTGCCGTCCGTCACCGAATCTCCGATAACCGCCACCATACCTTCGGATCGAGGCGCATCCACTAAGATGGCGCTCAGCAGGGTTCTGGCGGTGATGGGCTGGTCCATATCAATATTCTTCGTCAGGCTTTGATCGCCCGCCGCAATCCAGGCCGTTTGCCGCGCGTCCCAATGAAAGGTTGTCGTGGGGGTCTGTTGGGGTAAATACAGGCTCACCGCCAGGCTCGCCAACGAGGGAACGGCGAGGTCCACCGGATCGCTTATCAGCGTCGCGCCGGGTGGAATGGCGGCGAGGGTTTTTCCGCCGAAGGTGAGGAGATGGAGGCTGCGCACGTCAATGGCGCCCTGGTCGCCCGCCAGGGCCACCGATGCTCTGCCGAGCGTCAGGGGCGTTTGCCCATACGCGTTCGAGAACGCTATCCGCAGCCGTTTCCCCCCCCCCAGGCTTATTCTCGCTTGCTGGCGTACCGTCTGATTTGCCAACCGATCGGGGATATGCGTGGGGAAGGGGAAGTCTTTTCCCCATACCGCTTGCGGGCTGGCGGTCCACGTGCTTATCCAATGGCCGGACGGCTTCGCGCCGGCGGACGGCGTTGAAAGGCTGAGAAGCGCCAGCGCAAATAATCCGAAAAGATAACCTGATAATAACCGGCTACGAGAACTGCGGTTCGCCATCATTTTCCCCTTTATGCCTACCTATTGCGTCAAAGAAGAAATGATGAATTAAAAACCCGATTTGAAATAGACTGGTATTACGACTAAGAATTGTGACGTGAAATCATATGTCCCGGTTAGAGATCAATCGCGCAGGGGAGTTGGAAGTGTTCGTCCGAGTGGTGGAGCAGGGCAGTTTTTCCCTGGCGTCCGGACTGTTCAATATGACGCCGTCCGCCGTCAGCAAACTGATAAGTCGCCTGGAAAAACGGTTGGGCGCGCGTTTGCTGAACCGTACTACCCGGCAACTGCAACTTACCCCTGAAGGGTGCGTATTTTATGAGCGCGGGGTCCGCATTCTGGCGGATTTGGAAGAGGCCGAGCAAGGGCCTGCCACCAACAGCGTTGCGCGAGGGCGCGTCCGAGTCAATGCCAACGTCCCGTTCGGCCACCATTTCCTGCTGCCGCTGGTTCCGGCGTTCATGGTCCGCTATCCCGATATTACCCTGGATATCACCCTCGCCGATGAGGTTATCGATATCCTCGAGCAGCGAACGGATATCGCGGTGCGCGCCGGCCCGCTGAAAAGTTCGGGCCTGGTGGCGCGCAGGCTCGGCCAGACGAGCATGATGATTGTCGGGTCTCCGGCGTATCTGGCCCGATTCGGCACGCCGACGCGGGTAGAGGATTTGGCGCGGCATAACCGGCTGGGGGCGAATTATTCACGCTCAATGACGGGCTGGCCGTTACGGGACAACGACGTTACCTCTGTTATACCAATGAACGGCAGTGTTCAGGTCAGCGATGGCGAGGCCTTGCGCCGCCTGGCGCTGGCAGGCGCGGGGCTGGCTCGTCTGGCGGTCTTTCAGGTTGCTGAGGACGTCGCCGCGGGCAGGCTGATACCGGTGCTGGAGGCGTTCAACCCCGGCGATAGCGAGGAGGTGCATGCGGTCTTTCTCGGACAGGGAGGGTATTTGTCCCGGCGGGTCAGGGCGGTGCTGGACTTTTTGGTGGAGAACGTCAGTCTGGACCGCGCTATCAAGCCTGTATAATCTGCTCGGTGGTTTTCAAGATAATGGTATTACCCGGTATGGAAAGTCCGGCCCATACTTCATTATGTTGTGCGATTAAGGCTTGCGCCGAAACATATCGGCGATCGGCTGTGGTATGCGCGTCGGAGGCGATGGTTAACGCATAGCCTTTGCTGGCGGCGATTTTTATCGTGGTATCGACGCAATAATCGGTGGCGCAGCCGCAGACCGTGAGATGGGTCACCCCCAAATCCTTGAGGATGTCGTCCAAGGGCGTGTGATAAAAAGCGTCGCAGGCGGTTTTGGTTACCTGGATGGCTCCTACCGGGCGATGGAGCTCAGGCAGCAATCGCCAGGATTCGCTGCCTTCGGTCATTTCCCCTTCGGCGTGTTGTATGAAGAGGGTTTGCTTCGCATGGGTCGTCAACTGATTGATGCGCGCTACCCGACCGCCGCGGTCAAAACGGGGAGAGGCGAACACGCCGTTTTGCATATCAATGACCAGCAGCAGACTTTTGCCCGTCATGGCGGCTACCTTGTATTCTGTGAGCAAGAATGACTATCATACCGTCTTGGCGTTTGACATAAACTTTATTAAAAAAATATTTGGAAAAATATTGCCTATTTAAGGTTTATTACACATCCTTTTAAAGACAACCTCCTGCGCTCCTTAGCCGTAAGTTCGGAAACATCTTGGTAAACTCGTTGGTGAAATTGTGGGTAAGCCACAGCGTGTCACTCACTGAAAAGCTTAAGCATTCCGCCTGGTATCAAAAGCGACATTCAAACCAGGTGCTGTTAAGCCGCGAAGTGATTCCCTTGGCTATCCCCATTTTGATTGAAAATCTGTGCGTGTTGCTGATGGGCGTGCTGAGCACTTTCCTGGTCAGCTGGCTGGGCAAGGAATCGGTGGCCGCGGTGGGTATGGCGGACAGTTTCAATATGGTTATCCTGTCGTTTTTTGCCGCCGTCGACCTGGGCACCACGGTGGTGGTGGCGTTCAATCTGGGCAAACGGAACCGGAAGCAGGCCCGCACCGCCGCTCGCCAGTCCATTACCCTGCTGGCGCTGGTGTCCGTCCTCATCGCCCTGGTGATTGAGTTCACCGGTCCATGGATTATCGATTTGATCGCCAACCAGGCCGATCCCATGGTGAAAGCGCTGGCGCTCAACTATCTGCGGGTGACGGTTTGGAGCTATCCGGCCGCCGCCGTCGCGCTGATTGGCTGCGGCGCATTGCGCGGAGCGGGAAACACCCGGCTGCCGATGGTCATTAATATCGGCATGAACATTATTAATATCGTTATCAGCAGCGTGCTGATTTACGGCAGCTTTTCCTGGCACGGGCTGGGGTTTGTCGGCGCAGGCCTGGGACTGACCATTTCCCGGTATATCGGCGCCGCGATGGTATTGATGGTGCTCAGATCCGAAATGAATCACGCCCTACGGCTACCGCTGAAAAGCTATTTCACCACGCTTAACCCGGCGGTGTTGCTCGATGTACTGAGTATCGGCCTGCCCGCCAGCATCGAATCGGTGCTGTTCAATGGCGGCAAACTGATTACGCAGTGTTTTGTCGCCGGCATGGGTACGGCGGTTATCGCCGGTAATTTTATCGCTTTTTCCATCGTGTCGGTGATTAATCTGCCCGGCAATGCGTTGGGCTCCACCGCCACGATTATTGTCGGCACCCGCCTGGGCAAGGGCCAAATTATGCAATCGGTACGCCAGCTGAAATTTATTTTCGGGCTGTCCAATGTCGGCGTTTGTTTATTGGCTTTGTTATCGGTACCGCTCGCCGGGGTGCTGGCGTCATTTTATACCAACGATCCCGGCGTCATTGTGGTGGTGAAGCATCTGGTTTGGCTAAACGCCCTATTTATGCCGTTCTGGAGCGCATCCTGGGTATTGCCGGCCGGCCTGAAAGGCGCTAGGGACGCCCGCTATACCATGTATATATCGATGTTGGGCATGTGGGGATGCCGGATTGTCGCCGGTTATACCCTCGGCGTCATTTTAGGATGGGGAGTCAACGGCGTTTGGTTGGGCATGTTTCTCGATTGGATTGTGCGCGCGGCGTTCTTTTATCGCCGGATGGAAAGCGGTCGCTGGCTGTGGCGCTATACCACGCCGACAGTCGCCGGATGATCGTGGTTTGATTTCTTGCACCCGCCATCGTCCTGGCCTAACCGGAGACGGCGGGAGCGCCGCCGTGATATAGCATTCAACGACAGCGCTGCCGCCTCGCCATGGCGTACAACAATAGCCACTAAGCCTTACCGCGGTTTTCGCCGAAGCCGGTATTGCTACGTTGAACCGCCGCGCCGATTGGCGGCATTTCAAGACCGCCAACGCCGCCGTGCCTGGCGGCTATGCCTTCGTCAACTTTTGGCGTGTTCGATGACTCTGCCGCCGGCCGGGGTGTCGGCCCGTTCGATAGTGATTTTTTTTCAGCTTCTCTTCTTCGGGGATGTCCTGTTCAAGACTGATTTCCAACAAACCGTTGGCCAGTTTGGCCCCGTTTACCTTGGTGCCGCGATTGACGCTGAATTGGAGCGAGAAGTTGCTGCGGCTGATGCCGCGGTGGACCCAATTTTCCCTCTCGGTTTTTTTGTCTTCTTCATGCCGCCCCTCAATGACCAATTGGCCGTTACGGGTGCTGACATTCAGTTCCGATTCGCGGTAGCCGGGCACGCTGACGGTAATGGCATATTGATTATCGCCTCTTTTTACGATGTCGTAGGATGGGGCATTGGCCATTGGCTCGTCGCCGGTCAACCTGCTGAACAGACGGTCTATTTGATTGAAACGATCGGATAACAGCGAGTCGCTGAACGAGGGAATAAGTGAAAACGGATGTGTGATCATGGCTAATCTCCTGAGTGTTTCAAAAGTTCAACCCAATACCGGATTACTTCAATCCTCAGTGACAAGATAAGGCTAAATAAACATCTTTCAAGGGACAGGTAATAAAAAAAAGCCGATGGGATGTTCCATCGGCTTTCATTAACCAGGCGGCCTGCCTGCCGTAAGCTCGGCCTAATAGATGGCCTGATAGAGCCCTTTGATCTCCTCGACATTGGTTTGCCGAGGATTGCCGCCGGTACAGACATCATCAAACGCCGCCTGCGCCAGCGCCGGGATATCCTGTTCTTTCACGCCCACGTCGCGCAGCCGCGGGGGATGCCCACGTCCTTGCACAGCGCCTTCACCGCGTCCACCGCCGTCAGGCGAGCCTGCGCCAGGGATTGGGTTTTGGCCTCCGGATGGCCCATGGCCACGGCGATGGCGCGGAATTTTTCGCCGGTATAGTCAGCGTTGTATTCCATGATGTGGGGCAGCAGGATGGCATTGGCCACGCCGTGGGGCGTGTTGTAAAAAGCCCCCAGCGGATGCGCCATGCCGTGCACCAGCCCAAGCCCGACGTTGGAAAAACCCATGCCCGCCACGTATTGCCCCAGGGCCATATCGTCTACCCCCTGCGTCTCGCCTTTCACCGATGCCCGCAGCGAGCGAGAGATGATTTCAATGGCCTTTAGATGGAACATATCGGTTAATTCCCAGGCGGCGAGGGTCGTGTAGCCTTCGATGGCGTGGGTTAGCGCGTCGACGCCGGTGGCTGCCTTGAGGGAGGCGGGCATGCTGGCCATCATGTCCGGGTCGATGATCGCCACCAGCGGAATGTCATGGGGGTCGACGCAGACAAACTTGCGGCGTTTTTCTTCATCGGTAATCACGTAATTGATGGTGACTTCCGCCGCGGTGCCGGCCGTGGTGGGAATGGCAATGATGGGTACGCAGGGTTTTTGCGTGGCGGCTACCCCTTCCAGGCTGCGAATATCGGCGAACGCCGGGTTATTGATAATAATGCCGATGGCCTTGCTGGTGTCCTGCGGCGAGCCGCCGCCGATGGCGATCAGATAATCCGCCTGAGCGGCTTTGAACGCGGCTACGCCGCGCTGTACCACGCTGATGGTGGGGTTAGGCACCACTTCATCGAAGACCGAGAACGGCAGATCTGCCTTCTCCAACAACGCGGTGATGCGGGTTGCAACGTTAAAGCGCATCAGCTCTTTGTCCGTAACGATGAGCGCTTTCTTATAACCATGGGCCTTGGCTTCATCAATAATATGAGAAATAGCCCCGCGGCCGAAATAAGCGGTTTGATTCAGAATCATACGGTTAGTCATAAGTATTACCTTGACATGAGTAGAGGAATAATATTTTTTAATAGAGCCCTGAATTAACTGATTTACTGCGTGCCTCTATCGGCTTAATTTATTGCCTGTTTAGAATACGGTGACGACGTACCTTGTTGTCGCTTAGTTTAATAAACGGAAACTATTATTGCCTTCTTGCTATTGCCACTTATCGACGTAAACTGGCATTTTTATAAAGAGATTTTTTTATTATTTACCACCCGCCGCACGATGGGACGTCCACGCCTTCGCCTTAAAGCAGATGCCGGATAAATGTAAGCCAAACCCAGGCCGGCACTGCATGGGCGCGGTTTCGTCGCAGGCAATCCCCATTTGAATCCATTGTTTCTTTATATTATTCAGTAGCCCAAGAAAAAACCGGTTAAAGTTCCCATAATTAGAATGACATCATGAATTTGTGATTCAGATCACTCGTCTCTTGTGCTGTTTGCCATTTTTGCAAGAAAAATGGCATTGTTGAGAAGGCCATATTCTGTGGAACTTTTAATATATAAAAACTTCTGTAACCGCAGTTTTGAATAAGCTCTTTTTTCCCTCTATAAAACAGAGGTCCTATTTTTATTAAAGGAATTTCGCAAATGGGCAGTTCAATTATTTTAGGCATTTTTTGGCACTTTGTGGGTGCCGCTTCTGCCGCCTGTTTTTACGCGCCTTTTAAGCAAGTTCGGCGATGGAGCTGGGAGACCATGTGGTCGCTGGGCGGGTTCTTCTCCTGGATAGTGTTGCCCTGGACGGTAAGCGCCATTCTACTGCCGGATTTCTGGGGTATTACAGTTCCTTCCCCCTGTCCACGCTGCTGCCGGTCTTCCTGTTCGGCGCCATGTGGGGCGTCGGCAATATTAATTATGGTCTGACCATGCGCTATCTCGGCATGTCCATGGGGATCGGCATCGCCATCGGCATTACCCTTATCGTCGGCACGCTGATGACCCCGATTATTCAAGGTAAATTCGGCGCCATGGTCAGTTCCAGCGGCGGGCAATTGACCCTGGTCGGAGTATTCGTCGCGCTGGTGGGCGTAGGTATCGTCAGCTATGCCGGCATGATGAAGGAACGGGCGCTCGGCATCAGCACGCAAGAGTTCAACCTGAAAAAGGGGCTAATGCTGGCGGTGATGTGCGGCATCTTTTCCGCCGGCATGTCGTTTGCCATGGATGCGGCTCTGCCGATGCATGAAGCGGCGAAAAACGCCGGCATCAGTCCGTTGTATGTGGCCCTGCCGAGCTATGTCGTGATTATGGGCGGCGGCGCCATCGTCAATCTGGCCTTCTGCTTTATTCGGCTGGCCACCCGGCCCGAACTGTCGCTTAAGGCTGATTTATCCCAGGCGAAACCCTTGTTGTTGGCTAATGCGCTGTTCTCCATTCTCGGCGGCGTGATGTGGTATCTGCAATTTTTCTTTTACGCGTGGGGGCAAGCCAATATTCCGGTGCAATACCACTACGTCAGTTGGATGCTGCATATGAGTTTCTACGTCCTGTGCGGCGGCATTGTAGGGCTGGTTTTAAAAGAATGGAGCGGTGTGGGCGGGAAGCCGGTGCGCCGGTTATGCCTCGGTGCGCTGGTGATTATCCTGGCGGCCAATATCGTCGGTCTCGGTATGGCGTCCTGATTTAGGAGATGGCACTGATGACGATACGTAATCTTGCCGCGGTCGACCTTGGCGCCTCAAGCGGCAGGGTAATGCTGGCGAGCTGGCAGTCCGACACGCAAACCCTGAGCATCAAAGAAATACACCGGTTCGAAAACGGCTTCAGACCCGTGGCCGGCCAGGACTGCTGGGATTTGGATGCGTTAGAACGGGAAATTCTCACCGGCCTCAACAGGCTGGGCAATAGCGGCACCCCGCTGGACGGTATCGGCATCGATACCTGGGGGGGGTGGATTATGTCTTGCTGGATGAGCAGGGAGCGCGGGTGGGCGAGGCGGTATCCTACCGCGACCACCGGACCGACGGCGTCATGGCGCGGGTTATCGGGGATTTGGGGCGAGAAGCGCTTTACCGGCATACCGGTATTCAGTTTTTGCCGTTCAATACTCTTTATCAATTGAAAGCCTTGTGCGCACGGCAGCCGGAGCTTATCCCCAGAGTCGCGCATTTTCTAATGATCCCGGATTATTTCACCTACCGTCTCACCGGCAAGATGAACCGGGAATACACTAACGCCAGCACCACTCAGATGCTTAATCTGCAAAACGGCGACTGGGATCAGCGCCTGCTTGATTATCTCGGCATCCCGCGCAGCTGGTTCGGCACCCCGCGCCTGCCGGGTAATACCGTGGGAGAATGGACCGGACCCGGCGGGCACGGCGTTCCGGTTATCGCCGTGGCCAGCCACGATACCGCCAGCGCGGTGGTGGCATCGCCGCTAAAGGACAGGCACAGCGCCTATTTAAGTTCCGGCACCTGGTCGCTGATGGGGTTCGAAAGCGATGTGCCCTTCAACGGCGAGCAGGCGCTGGCCGCCAACATCACCAACGAGGGCGGCGTCAGCGGTACCTACCGGGTACTGAAAAATATCATGGGGCTCTGGCTGCTGCAGCGCATCTGCCGCGAGCAAGGCGTAACCGATCTACCGGCATTGATTGCCCAGGCGGCCCTTGAACCGCCGTTTATCAGCCTTATCAATCCCAATGACGATGGCTTCCTTAACCCGCCGTCCATGGTGGACGCCATCAGGGCGGCCTGTAGCGAAACCGGCCAGCCGGTGCCGCAAAGCAGCGCGGCGCTGGCCCGGACCGTTCTGGATAGCCTGGCGCTGTGCTATCGCCAGGTGCTCCAGGGCCTCAGCCGGCTTCGCGGCGCCAAGCTCAATCATCTCTATATCGTCGGCGGCGGTTGCCAAAATCAATTACTCAATCAACTTTGCGCGGATATTTGCCAGATTCCGGTCACCGCCGGTCCGGTGGAAGCCACCACACTCGGCAATGTCGGCTGCCAGTTGATGACGCTGGGGGACGTACCCGATCTCGCCGGCTGGCGCCGTATCGTCGAGCGCAGCTTCCCGCCGCGTCACTTTTCTCCCCGTCAGATTCCCGAGCTGACCGCCATTTGGCAGCGTTTCAGGGACATCTGTCATTTACAACAGGAAACAGCGAAATGAACAACTCTTCCGAACAGGCCTGGCTGCTGGCGAAACAACGTTTTGCCGATGTACGCGTGGATGCCGAGGCGGCATTGACATTCCTGGATACCCTGCCGGTTTCCATGCACTGCTGGCAAGGAGACGACGTCACGGGTTTTGAAAATCCGGAAGGATCCCTCACCGGCGGAATTCAGGCCACCGGCAACTACCCGGGCAAAGCGCGCAATGCGGCTGAGCTCCGGGCGGATTTGGAACAGGCCTTTAAGCTTATCCCAGGGCCGAAGCGCCTTAATCTGCACGCGATTTATCTGGAAGCCGAGGGCAAGGTTGAACGTAACGAAATCGAACCGAAACATTTCAGCGGGTGGGTGGAATGGGCGCGCCGTCATCAGCTCGGCCTGGATTTCAATCCCACCTGTTTTTCCCATCCCCTCAGCGCCGACGGTTTTACCCTGTCCCATGCCGATAAAGGCATTCGCCAGTTCTGGATCGAGCATTGCCAGGCCAGTCGCCGGATATCAGCTTATTTCGGCCGCGAGCTGGGCACGGCGTCGGTGATGAATATCTGGGTGCCGGACGGTATGAAGGACATGACCATCGACCGGCTGGCGCCGCGTCAGCGACTGCTTGAATCGTTGGATGCCGTCATTGCCCAGAAGCTGGATGCCAAATATCATATCGATGCGGTGGAAAGCAAATTGTTCGGCATCGGCGCTGAAAGCTTTACCGTCGGCTCCAGCGAATTTTTCCTGGGATATGCCGCCAGCCGCGGCACCGCCTTATGTCTGGATGCCGGCCATTTCCATCCCACCGAGGTGATTTCCGACAAAATCACCAGCGCCATGCTGTTTGTGCCCCGTCTGTTGCTGCATGTCAGCCGACCGGTACGCTGGGACAGCGATCATGTGGTGCTGCTGGACGACGAGACCCAGGCCATCGCCAATGAAATCGTGCGCAACAAGTTTTATGATCGGGTGCATATCGGCCTGGATTTCTTCGATGCGTCCATCAATCGCATCGCCGCCTGGGTCATCGGCACTCGTAATATGAAAAAAGCGCTGCTGCGCGCCCTGCTGGAGCCCACCGAACAACTGCGCCAGCTAGAGCAAGAGGGGGACTACACCGCCCGTCTGGCCCTGCTGGAAGAACAAAAATCGTTGCCCTGGCAGGCGGTCTGGGATCGTTATTGTCAGCAGCACGATACGCCGGTGGGCGGTGATTGGTTGTCGGCGGTGAGGGACTATGAACACTCGGTGCTGGCGCGTCGGGGAGGTAGTCACGCATAAGCGTTAACATCGGTATTTCCCGTTCCGTGGGCATGTCGCCTATGGAACGGTGCTTAACTGTCTCCGTTCTATTAACCCAGCCTTCATTAGCAACAATTCTTTTGGATAATTAGGTAAGTCCCGCACTTTTATGGCTTTGAAAGGCCATGGTCGCTACTATGATAAACCTGCTTTTTTATTCATAAGATTAATCATCTTAGTGAGGTTTACGAGTAATTTTTACTGCATGAAGGGAAGGGGCTTATATAATGGATAATGTGAATAGATATTATACCGAATGCAATCTAACGCTAATTCAGTGCCATTTTGAAAATGATAACGAGATAATATTCAAAAAACTCAACTCTATTTCAATGAGATATTTTCAGCTTTGCAAGAGCGATATGGCTTATTATTCCTACGAAATCGATGAGCTTTTTTCAAAAATACAAAACGGCGATAAAATTGAAGATAAAAATACTCAGGAATTGGATGAGGTTTGCGAGGCATTATCGCAAAAGGAAGACTATGCTTTAGAACTGTTAACTTCTTATCAAACGCTGGTGGAAGAAAGCCCCGCACTGAAATGTTTTCCTTGGAATGGCCATACTATTGATTACGCCACGCTCTGTCGCAACCTGAAGGAAGAAATGGTTGTTAAAAAAGTAAGGGCGCAGGTTTTTGATCAGCTTGGTGAACTTTTCACCTGCGCCCTGTTGCCTGATGTTGACAAAGCCGCTATTTATCGGGCCAGCATGCGTTTTCTTGATGCCCTGACGCTTTGCTTATACTCGGAAAAGGTATTTGCCGCGAGGGCGAGCGTGGAGGCGCTTGGCGATATACTTGGATTCAATGTGGCTGATATGCCGTTATTAACGGATTTTTGCGATGGGGCGTGCCTGCGTATGCACTTGTTGCCTTTGTTGGAGAAAGGTTATCACGTTTATTTTCACAACAATGATTTTCTAGAAGCTGACGAAATCAGTTATTTGCGCATTCTTAAAGGCGCATTCGCTGAAATCGCCGCCGTGGTGGAGCACTATTACGGCACTCTCGACTACGCTCAAGAGCGCGGTATTCATGTGCCCACCCCCTTTTTTTCAATTGCAATCTGATCGATTGACAAAATGCCATAACATGCTCAACCCGCTGACCGTTCTAACCTGAAAAAGCATTCAAGGGATACCGGTATGCGCTATTAGGCATCGAGGCCAACATCACCCTTCTTAGAAGATAAGAAAAATTTTAGCCATTGAAAGAAATTAAAATTCTTTCATTCCTTATCAGCCTATTCGCTGCAAACCGGCTCAGGCTCGGGTGTAACGCAGCCATACACCGTCATGGTCTGTTTTTTCCACTGAGGCGAGTTTGAGATAAGCGGGCTTTCGCCAGACATCCATCGGGATATCGAATGAGGCTGCGTGGCCCGAACGGCCATCAACGATGGGAATAATCAACACGCTGACTTCATCCACCAGACCGGCGTTGACGAAGGCTCCGCAGACATGGCCGCCGCCTTCGACAATCAGCCTTTTAACACCCAGCTCCCGGGCAAGGGTTTCAACCACCGCCGCCAGATCAAGATGGGTTTTGCCGCCGAACAGGTAAGAGACGTTGATTGACTTAAGATAGGCCAGATAATCATCGTCGACCTGCTCCGTGAGGACTTCGATGACATGGGAATCAAGGGCGGTATTACGCTGCCAGCCCACCCGCCCTTTGGGATCAATGGAAATGGCGTACTGAGCGGCATCCCGTACGGCAAAAAAGGACTGGCGGGGAATCGGCGCTTTCGCCAATCCTTTAGGATAATCAATGCCGTGCGCCACTTCCTGCATCGTCACCCGACCGCAAATCCAGCCGTCCGCTTTGAAGGTGGCCGCAGTGGCTTCATAAAGACTGCCGGTGTAATTCAGGTGCCAGCCGTCGGTAAGACTGCGGCCGTCGATGGCTGAAAGCATATGGCAGATAATATAAGGCTTCATGTTTTCTCCTTAGCTCTTGTGGAAAGCAGATCAAGCGCAATCCACAGCGCTATCGACGATTTTCGTTCGCGCTAATAGCGCTGCTCATCATTCTCCGGGGCCAGCGGAAAGACGGCGGCCGACCGGCCGTTTATCGTAGTGCCGCCCTGGAATACTGTGGGGGCAATACCATTGATCCAGGTGATGAACGTGTCCGGCGGCGCCGAAAGCCGGGTAAGCTCCGCTTCTTCGTCGGCGCTCAGCCGCACCTCCAACGCGGACAGGTTGGCCTGTAGCTGATCCAGCCGCCGGGCGCCGATAATGGAGGAAGCCACCCCCGGTCGCGATTGCACCCAGGCCAGGGCGATCGCCGCCGGCGTGGCGCCATGCGCGACGGCGATGGCGATTAACGCATCAATAATGGCATATTCACGTTCTCCCAGCGTATTGGCTTTGTCGTCGTTGCGTCCCCCTTGGGCAACGGAACGATTATCGCGCCTATATTTGCCGGTCAATATTCCGCCCGCCAACGGCGACCAGGGGATAACGCCCAGTCCCAGTTCCCGGGCCATGGGAATTAATTCGTCTTCAACGGTGCGTTGTAACAGGGAATATTCGATCTGCAATGCAATGAGCGGCGCGTAGCCGCGGAACTGCGCCAGCGTTTGCGCTTGGGAAACTTTCCATGCCGGGGTGTCGGAGAAACCGATGTAGCGCACTTTGCCGCTGCTCACCAGGCTGTCCATGGCGCGCATCGTTTCCTCAATGGGCGTAAAGGCATCCCAGGCATGTTGCCAATAAAGATCGATATAATCGGTATGCAACCGCCGCAGGGATTGTTCGCATGAAGCGATAATGGTTTTTGCGTTGCCTCCGCCGCCATTGGGATCGCCCGGATACATATTGGCGGAGAACTTGGTGGCAAGCACCACCCGATCACGCCGGCCGCTTTCACGGGCGAAAAAATCGCCAATGATCTTTTCAGAGTGACCTTTGGTATACATATTGGCGGTATCAATGAAATTGCCGCCGCGATCGAGAAATGTCGACAGAATAGTTTCAGATTCACTCACCGACGATCCCCAGCCCCAGTCTTCGCCGAAGGTCATGGTGCCAAGGCAAAGAGGGCTGATGCGCAAGCCTGACCGGCCGAGGGTAAGATAAGCATTAAGAGACATAGGAGGCTCCTGTTTAGCATGTGAGTATAGTGTGATGTGCTTTTCGGCAGTTCATCATCCCTTGCCGGCCGCTGGCATACCATGCCCAATCGTCCGTTTTATTCACCTAATCGTCTAATTTACCCGCGGGATCGCATGCGTTTTCCTTCATTCATCACGGTTTGTCCCTGGCCGTCAAATAGCTCGCGAGCCCGCTCCACTTCGGGCAAATAAACGAGAGTCCAATCGTACAATGCCTGAAAAGGCTGTTTCGGGGTATGCCCCAGCGGGGTGATGCGATACTCCACCGCAATAGGCGAGGCGGTTATCACGCGCCGGGCCACGATGCCGTTGCGTTCCAGTCGGCGCAGGCTTTGGGGCTGCGCTTTTCAGACATGGCGGTTTCCCTTTAACATGTCCGTTGCACGTTCGAAAAAGAAGACCTATCGGGCTTTGGGTTGCCGATAGGTCAAAAGGCTTTACTGCTGGTGTTTACGGCCCTGCTGGTCAAGCTCTGAGAATTCGTCATCCGTGAGGGTCACGTTGGCCGCCGCCACATTTTCTTCCAGATGTTTTACGCTGCTGGTGCCGGGAATGGGCAGCATCACCGGGCTGCGTTTGAGTATCCATGCCAGGGCGATTTGGCTGGGAGTGGCGCCCTTTTGCTTGGCCAGGGTATCCAGCAGGGATCCGGGTTTAGCCAAGTCTCCCGAGGCCAGCGGATACCAGGGGATAAAACCGATGTGGTTGTCGGTACAGTAATCCACAACCGCTTCATGGCCGCGCGTTACCAGGTTATACATGTTTTGCACGGAGACCACCGGGAAGAACTTCTGCGCCGCCTTGATTTGCTCAACGTCGACTTCGCTTAAACCCACATGGCGAATCAACCCCTCTTTTTGCATCTGCGCAATGGCGCCGAACTGTTCATCCGCCGGGACTTTCGCATCGATACGATGCAATTGCCACAGGCCGATTTGTTCGATACCCAGCTTGCGCAGGCTCATCAGCACCGCCTGGCGCAGATACTCCGGACGCCCTACCGGCTGCCAGATATTCGGTCCATGGCGGGTAAGACCGCCCTTGGTGGCGATGAGCAGGCCTTTATAAGGATGAAGCGCTTCATGAATCAGCTGTTCGCTGACATCGGGACCATAACTGTCTGCGGTATCGATAAAGTTTACGCCCAGTTCAGGTAGGCGTCGCAAGGTGGCGAGGCAGGCGTCCTTGTCGGTCGGCTGTCCCCAGATACCGGCGCCGGTAATCCGCATTGCGCCGAAACCGAGGCGGTTAATGGTGAAATCCCCAAGCTTAAATTGACCGGATGCGGCAGCGTTGATTGTACTCATTCTATTGTTCCTTATGATGGGAAAGAGGAATAGCTCAAAACGGCCCGAACAGCGGCTGGTGATGACCAGGCATAACGCGTTCAATCTACAAAGTAGACTGCGTCATGGCTTTCGACCGGGCGGCGGGGGAAACGTTTGACGAATTTACATCTAAGCGGCTAGGGCATGGTTAACGCCCTCCCGACCGCCGATAATGATAACTCGCCGATACTACGGCGATATTGATACTAGCTCTTCAAACCGACGAAAAAATGACAATGTGTGCCGTGGTCTCCTATACCGTAGAGGGAAAGATAACGCGTATCACCGGCTACTGTGCCGGAAATATAATGCTAACGTGGTCTACTGTGCCGGAAAGATAATGCTTAACGTGGCCTACTGCGCCGGAATAATGTTGCGTGCCGCGGTCTATTGTGCCGAATGAGGAAGAATAATCAGCAAACGGCCTAAAGACAGGCCACCCCATCAGCTAAAAAAAACGGTTTTTGGCCAAATTGAACAGCACGCTGCCAAGAAAGACTCCGGCCGCGCCCATGATGCCCGTCAGTGTCGGCGGGGCGGGCAGGGGTAACTTCAGCCAGGTGAAAAAAAGCCCCCACGGAGAGGCCGGCCCCCAACGCATATAATAGCTGCATCGTGATTTCTCCATTACTTCAAGACGATAGTCAGGAATTCATCTAATATCCGTTGGGTAAAAGCCAGGGTAGCCGTATCGGTGAGTGCGCCGTCCGTCACCTTGGCGCCGATGTTCGCCATGGTTATCTCCGGCAACGGGGGTAAGACGCAGAGCATGGATGCCAGGGTTTCCCTTAGTTGCAACTGCGCCCGTACCCCGCCTAGCCCGCCTTCGGACAGGGTGACGAAAAATACCGGCTTGTTGACCATGACGCTTTTGAATGCCGGGCGCGACAGCCAATCCAGCGCATTTTTCAATACACCCGGTATGCCGTGGTTATATTCCGGCGACGAAATTATCACGGCGTCGCTGTCAACCGCCCTTTGGCGCAGCTGTATCACGCTTTGGGGCAAATGGCCGCGTTCAAGGTCAAGATTGTAAAAAGGCAATTCCCCGATATCGCCGCGGCTTAACTGGCTGCCCGCCGGCAGCATCTCCGCCAATGCATTCAGAACAATGCCGCTGTAGGATGCCTTGCGTAAGCTGCCCGCAAGGCCGAAAAACCGTAATGACTTGGTCATGTTTTCTCCTCAGAAGTGTATGAATCTCGCCATACGCTGATTAAAGTGTCATTATTACAGAATAATTTTTTAAAAATTCTGCGAAAATGACAAAAGAGTTTGAAATGAAGACAATTTCGGCACCCTTGCCGCTGCGGGGAGATTATGTGATCCACGCAAAGGGCACCCGGATGTCCTCTCATCAGCACCTTACCGCGCAGCTGACCCAGGTCATTAAAGGTACGCTATCGGTTCAAACCGACGAGGGAATGCGCTTGGTGCCGCCCGGACGCGGGGTCTGGATAACCCATGGTTTGCCCCATAGCGTTTATTACAGCGAATCTTCCGAAATCATTAACTGCCATATCCTGGCGAAATACGCCGACCGCGTACAGGCGCTGTGTCGAACCTTTACTGTTACTCCCTTGTTAAAAGCGTTGCTGGCGGAGGCAGTGGATTTTTCCCGGCCCGGTAGAGATAACGGCGATGTTGAAATGATACTGGCGTTGATTCTTCACCAGCTCAATCTGGCGCATAAGCGTCAGGATTTGTTTATTTCTTATGGCCGGGACCGTCGATTAAGGACCGCAATTGATATGACGAGAAAATCGCCCGAGGCAAATTACTCCCTTAAGCAATTGGCTGAGTGGGCGGGTTGCAGCGAAAGGACCATCTCCCGGCTATTTATCAAGGAAACAGGCATGAATTATTTGCATTGGCGGGATCATTACCGGGTCATTTTCGCGGTGGAGCAGCTATCACGCGGTTTTAGCGTAACCCGGGTTGCGCTGGATTTAGGCTACCGGGGCCCTAATAATTTTTCCACCATGTTTTCCCGGGTCATGGGGATTTCGCCCAAACGCTATATGGCGTCTATTCAATGCTGATGTTGCAGGACGGCGTTCGGTTTTTAAGCGCGGCGCATGACTCGCTGCGACAAGGATTATAAAAATAGCCGATTATTTCAATCGTAACTATCATTCATCGTTATCCAATGATTCAGTGCGATGGAATACAACGCGCCGACGAGACCGCCGAACCCAATGCCCACGCTGCCCCCAATAAAGAGTAATATATTTTTGTGATTAGCATAAAATTCTTGGCGGTTGCTGATTTTTATACACTGCCTGAGGATCATCGCCGCCGATAATCCGGTGATAAATCCGCCTAGTGCGCCATATTCCACCCCCAGATTTACAATTTCCTGCGGAGGGGACTGGGATCCGGATTTCTCCAACGCCGAAAAGTTATTTAAATCATAGACGGCATTGGTGATGATTTTGCCGCTGTAATACGTCGAGGCTGCCATGACTGCGCCACATGCGATGCCGATGAAGCAGGAGGGTGCCGATGACGGAGGTGTATTGGATACCGATTGTATTCGCGTACTTATATCAGAATTTGTATCGGAAAGGACCGCCGTCAAGGGAAAGTTTTCATAATGCTGCCGCGAAATAATATCAATGAACATGTTTTTCTCTATCAGAAAAAATTGAAACGGGATATCACATATCAATGTCGTATCGATCAATGAATAAGGGTTCAACATAACAGGAAAAATGTATATCGTCCACGTTATGAACGTGTTGCAGATTGATGGCATACAGCGTGCCGATAATACCGCCGAAGGATAGCCCTAAGGCTGCGCCCATGGTCAATTTACATATGACGTTTTCAGCGAGGTCGCGTTCTCTGTATCTCTCAAATAGCGCCGCTAAGGCCAATCCGGTGATGGCACCGCCGGATAGGCCATATTTCAAGCCTGAGGCCATAACGGCAAAATACGTCTTTGAAGAGACCTTTTCACATCTTAACAGCAAGTCATTGATATCATCAACAGAGAGCGAGATGCATTTGGCGCCGATAGCAGCGGCCAGTGAAACAAGCGCACCGCCGATAAAGCTAGCCTGGCAGGTAGGCGCCCGCCATAGGGGGGAATTGGAAATACGCTGAATACAGGTGCCTATACCGCGTTTGCATCCGGATAGAAATGTCCTATTGGCGACTGGGATATCACTATTTTCATTGGGTTTAGAGTAGATATGCATATTTGCCTCTATAGTCTTTGGAAGGTTTGGCTTTCGTGTTACTGATTAGGGAAGAGAGTATTAATCAGTGCCATTGAAACAACAATAAATGTCTGTTTCTTGTGTGCGTCATGATGAGAAATAATTAATTCTTAACTTATCATCATAATCTGCATAATTTTGATGTAATGAAATAGAATACACTGCGCCGGATAAGCCGCCGATGACTAATCCCAAGAGGCCACCCAGGCCTAATAATATATCTCTGGGTTGATCATAATATTGAGCGCGGTTGTTGATTTTGACACATTGGTTTATCAGCAAAGCTGCTGATAAACCGGTTATGGCGCCGCCCGCAGCGCCATAGCGTAAACCTATATTAATAAGCTCGTTAAGGACGTGACGGGGCTCCGCTTGAAGGGAAAAGAGCGAGTGATTTACATTAACAACGGCGTGAGAAATTGCTGAACAACTGAGGCAAGCGGGCAGGGTCGTGATAACGCCGCCTGTAATGGCGGTCATCCAAGAGAACATACCCGGCATGGCGGAATTGTATACCTGCCGTAAAGATTTGCTCATGCCGCGCTTCATTTCGGGTGAAGACTGGGGTTTATCGTTAAAGTAACAATTATTACTTATTATAAAGTAATGATTAGCCATATCTATTCTCAGTGATTTAAGGAAAATAAATAACGTGATTTTACGGCACCCGTTAATTCTGCCCAAAAGAAATTTATCATCTGTGAGAGCTGAATCTTTATAATCTCTTCGCTTGTTGAGCTTATATTAATAAATATTTTTGGTTAAGCGACGGATTGCCGGTTTTGCCGGGTCGCTTATCGGATGCCGTCTAGCGTTCTCTCTTTTCCTGCGATATACCTTATCTAAGGCGATCACCATCAGACGGGTCCGCTTGCCGCGCGATCCAGGGGCGTATGTTATGTATAAACAGGACACTTGGTGGCATCGATCGTCGGTTTATCAGATCTATCCCCGCAGTTTTTACGATAGCGACGGCGATGGCATCGGCGACCTGCGGGGTATCTGTGCCAAGCTGGATTATCTGGCCTGGCTGGGGGTAGAGGTGCTATGGCTGTGCCCGGTCTATGCTTCTCCCAATGATGATAATGGCTATGATATCGCCGATTATCGCCAGATTATGGCAGACTTCGGCACAATGGCGGATATGGACCTGCTGATAGCCGAGGCGGCCAAGCGCGGCATGACAATCATGATGGACATCGTGGCCAATCACACCAGCGATGAACATGCCTGGTTTATTGCGGCCCGAAAATCCAAGGGCAACCCTTATCGTGATTATTACCTATGGGCTAAGGAGCCCAATGCCCTGAACTCCACGTTCGGCGGTAGCGCTTGGCAATTTGACGCGGACACCGGCGAATATTATTTGCATCTTTTCAGCAAAAAACAGCCGGATTTAAATTGGCATAATCCTCGGGTGCGCCAGGAAATCGCGGATATTCTGATTTTCTGGCTGGAGAAGGGTATCGGTGGCTTCCGTTTTGACGTCATTGATCTTATCGGCAAGGTGCCGGAACAAGGCATCATCGCCAACGGCCCCCGGCTGCACGATTATGTCCGGGAGCTCAATGAAAAAAGCTTCGGCCCACGGCATGTGTTGACGGTGGGCGAATCGTGGACGGCGACGCCGGAATCGGGCCTGCTTTGGAGCGCGCCGGACCGTCATGAACTCAACATGATTTTTCAGTTCGGCCATTTGACGCTGGACCAAAGCCGCACCGACGGGGAAAAGTGGGATCTCGCCCCGTACTCCCTCGTTGCGTTGAAAGCAGTCTTAAGCAGTTGGCAGACCGCTTTGCAAGGCAAAGGCTGGAACAGCCTGTTCTGGAATAACCACGATACGCCGCGGGCGGTATCCCGGTTCGGCGATGAAGGCCGATACCGGGTGGAGAGCGCCAAAATGCTGGCGACGGTGATGTATGGCATGCCCGGAACGCCGTTTATCTATCAGGGCGAGGAGATTGGCATGACCAATATCCGTTTCGACGACCTGGCCGATTATCGCGATATCGAAACCCTTAATCTCTACCGCGAACGGCTGGCGGCCGGATTCAGGCCGGACAGCGTTATGGCCTCTATTTACGCCAAGGGCCGGGACAACGCCCGCACGCCATTGCAGTGGAACGGCGAGGAGCACGCCGGATTCAGCGTCGGCATCCCTTGGATAAAGGCCAACCCCAATTACCGCGAGGTGAATATCGATGCGGCCCAACAGGATCCTCATTCGATATTGCATTACTACCGCCGGCTGATTGCGCTGCGCAAAACCGCCCGCTGGCTGGTTTACGGCGGCTATGAGGCGCTATTGCCGCAGCACGAACAATTGTTTGCTTATGTGCGTGAGTATGACGGCCAACAGTATCTGGTGTTCGGAAATTTCAGCCGCCAGACCCTTGTCGTCAACCCCGCCGACCTACGCCTGACATCGCGGGCCGCCAGCATCTTGCACAATTACGCTGAACCGGCCCACTTGGCGCGCGGCGTAATCCGGCCATGGGAAGCAGGCATTATCAGCCTTTGAGGGGCGAATCAGGCCAGCACTATCGCGTCTCCCCGCACGAAGACCGGGATGGTGTCAAGGGGGTGTCCACCTCTATCCAGCCGCCGCCGGGGCGGCTTTGTTCGGTTGATAAATCCCGCCAGCAATGGCCGGGAGGCAGGTAGACCCGCCGTGACGTCATGCCTTGGGCCAGAACCGGCGCCACCATGATTTCCGGGCCGAACATGTATTGATCCTCGATGTTCCAGCAGGGGGATCGTCGGGGAAATCATAAAACAACGGTCGTATTACCGGCGTGCCTTGGTCATGGGCGGCCACCATCTGACGATGGATATAAGGCCGCAGGCGTTCACGTATGGCCAGCCAGCGGGACATGATACGTTCATTCTCCTCGCCGAAGCTCCAAAGCTCGTTGGGGGATCCGCTGTTGCATTGCTCAACGCCGTCGCGGTACATTTCCGGCGGCGGGATTTCCGGCTCGCGGCAGCCATGGAGGCGGCACACAGGGCAAAACACTCCCCACTGAAACCAGCGAATCAAAAGCTCGCGAAAGTGGGGGTCGTCGTGCCTGCCGCCCTGGAAACCGCCGATGTCCGTGGTCCACCATGGGATGCCCGCCAGCCCCATGTTCAATCCCGCCACCACTTGATTGTGCAGCGCGTGGAACGAGGAATGCACGTCGCCGGACCAGGCCAGCACGCCGAAACGCTGGCTGCCGGCCCAGGCGCAGCGAACCAGGTTGAGAATATCCCGCTGCCCTTCACGGCGCTGGCCGTCATACAGACACTGAGCGAACTTCTGCGGATAGAGATTACCGACTTCCAGCGCAGTGCCCATATGGTAGCGGTAGTTATCGAAATGGTAGGTGCGGTACTCCGGTTCCGCCATATCGAGCCAAAACCAGCGGATGCCGATATTGTAATAATGTTGTTTGATGTTGATTTTTTTTTTTTTTTTTTTTTTTTTTTTTTTTTTTTTTTTTTTTTTTTTTTTTTTTTTTTTTTTTTTTTTTTTTTGCCAGACATATTGCCGCGCGCCGGGATGGGTGGTATCGAAAAAGGTGGTGCTGCCACGGGAATCCAGGTTGATAGGTACGCCGCGATCGCTGCGTACCAGAAAACCGGCCGTTTCCATTTCGGTATAGCTTTCGGCGCGCTGGTCCACCGTGGGCCAGATTGAGACCATCAGTTCGATGCCCATGTTTCTGAGCTCATCCACCATGGACTTCGGATCGGGCCAATCAATAGAGTTGAAACGCCAGGTACCCTGGATGGGCCAGTGAAAAGAATCAATCACCAGTACCGACAGCGGCAGGTTGCGGCGACGGTATTCCTTGGCCACCATCAGCACTTCATCCTGCGTGCGATAGCGTAATTTCGATTGCCAAAAACCGGTGGCGAATTCAGGCATTACCGATACCTTGCCGGTCGCCGCGGCATATTGCTCCACCAGATCCGCCGGCCGGTCGCCGGCGGTTATCCAATAATCCAACTGGCTGGTGACCCGCGCCCGCCACAAGGTTTGATTGTTGGCGAAATGCACTTCGCCAACCGCCGGGTTGTTCCATAACATGCCGTAACCCAGGCTTGATAGCATAAAAGGTACGCTGGATTGGGAATTGCGTTGCGCCAGCTCAAGCACGCAGCCCTTCAGGTCAAGCAATGCCTGCTGGTATTGCCCCATGCCGAAAATTTTTTCATCGCGGCGGGCTTCAAAATACTGCGTGAGCTGGTAAGCGCCGCCAGGTATGGGATTAAATTCGCGGGCCTCGATTTCCAGCGGGCTGACGTATTTTTCTTTTTTGCCGTCGCCGGTAATATCTTCAGTGGTTCTTTGCCGCCACCATTCCGCCAGCAAAAGTTCACCGCGCTGGTTGTAATAGGCCAACCGGCCGCGGTTATCGATTTCCGCCGTGAGATTGCCGTGGGTGATGCGCACTGTCGACGATTTTTCCTCAATATCCACCTGTCCGTTGTCGGGGTGCGGCAACAATGCCCAATCCTGCTGCAGGTCCAGATGGGGTGAGCAGGTGGCCCGAATCCGCAGGCTGTTTTTTCCCCAGGGCTCTATCACCAATTGCTGACCGCTTGCACGCCAGAAGACCTTGTTATTTTCAACCGATAAATTTGTCGTCATGTTTTATCCTCGCAAGACAGGCGCGCCGCCCTGGAATGCCACTGCTAAGACCAGCGGGGCGGCTGGTGTTTTTAACTATAGCAAGGGAGGTTGAAAGCGCCGAACCCGTGGCGGGGGAGGCGAACCGGCATACTTACCCGTATGCAGGTTGCGTGAGCGGAGGGGCGCGGTTTAATCGGGGTATCCGAGCGCCGACGCGTGAGGTGCCCGGATTGATTATTTTTCCCCACAATGGGTGAAATCGGCGATCGTTATTATTAAAGCATTCACTAGTATTTAAGGGTCGGAAATCAATTATTGATATGAATATGGGAATAATTAACTGTTCGGTATTTTATTTTTTATCAAGAGTTATTTATTAATTAAATTAAAAAATATAAATATAGCTAATACCTGTTTTCTTCGGTTTACTCTTAGTGAAGACAAGCTGTAGACGGAATCATGTTGCCGCAATAGATTAAAATCTTTCAGCTAATGATTTTATTCTCCTCCTCATAAGCTGACTCACCTCTCATTGATAAAGGTATAATGCTGTTATTATTGCATTACTCTTCATTGTTCGTTTATTTCAGGAAGATGCTATCGGCTCAGCGCGGGTCGGTTATTCGTCATTGCCAATCCCGTTGGGCATAAAGCAAATTTCGGCCATCTGTTGTCAATAACAGGTTTTTAATTTGTCATCTGGAGGATCCTTCATGAATGCCTCACCGGTCACGTCGTCCAATTTATCGCAAAAACCGGAACATCTCTGGTATATGCTGGATACGGAAGAAACGCTGCGTCAGCTTGACACCTCCGACGCCGGTTTAGGGCCGCAAGAGGCTGCCGAGCGTTTAAGACGTTATGGCCCGAATACCCTGCCAGCCCGTAAAGCCCGGCATCCGTTATTGCAATTCCTGGCCCATTTCAAAGACGTCCTGATTTACATTCTGCTGTTTGCGGCGGTGATCAAAGGCATTATGGCCCAATGGGTGGACATGATCATTATTTTGCTGGTGGCGGTGATCAACGCCTTGATTGGCTTTGTTCAGGAAAGCAATGCCGAAAAGTCGCTCAAAAGCATTCAGGGTATGCTTTCCAGCAAAGCGGTGGTTATCCGCGCCGGAGAAGCGCAGACCATTGAAGCAAAAGATTTGGTGCTGGGGGACATTGTTACGTTGCGTCCGGGAGATAAGATTCCGGCGGATCTCAGGGTGTTGGAAGCGCATAACCTGCTGGTGGAAGAGGCGATTCTGACCGGTGAATCGACGGTGGTGGAAAAGCAGACCGGCGCGATTGACCGGGAAGCGACCATCGGCGATCGCGTCAACTTGCTGTTTTCCGGCACCACCATCAGCGCGGGCACGGCCAAGGGCGTGGTGGTGGCCAGCGGCGGCGATACCGAGCTTGGCCATATTAATCAAATGATCGCCACCATCGATCCTCACCGTACGCCGTTATTGGCGCAAATGGATCGCTTGGGCAAGGGAATTTTCCTGTTGATCCTGGTCATGATGGCGGCGCTGTTTGTTTTTGCCTTTTTTGCGGGATATGCCGTTCCCGGAGCTGCTGCTGGCGCTGATAAGTCTGGCCGTGGCCTCGGTCCCTGAAGGATTGCCGGCCATTATCTCAATCATTCTTTCCCTGGGCGTGCAATCCATGGCGCGTATCAAGGCGATTATCCGCAAGCTGCCGACGGTGGAGACGCTGGGGGCGATGACCGTGGTTTGTTCTGATAAAACCGGCACGCTGACGATGAACGAGATGACGGTAAAAGCGGTGGTCATGGCGGATCGCAACTATCGCATCGAAGGGGAAAGTTATGAACCGGTGGGCAAGATTTTCTCACAGGCGGAGAGACCAGAGGACGAGCGGGAGGTTGTGCTCAGTGATAATTCCACCTTGGAGCGTTTTATCACCGCGGTTGAGTTGTGTAACGACAGCCAGATACGCCAGGACGAACAGGGCCGCTGGGGCATTACCGGCGGCCCGACGGAAGGGGCGTTAAAAGTCCTGGCCGCCAAGTCCGGCCTGCGACTCAACGAGGTCGCTTTGCGAGATAAGATTCCCTTTGATTCCGCTTATAAATACATGGCGACCCGCCATCAAGTGGGGGATAAAACCTTCATCTTCCTTACCGGTGCGCCCGATGTGTTGTTCTCTTTTTGCCATCAGGAACTGACGGAGGAGGGCGTCCGCCCGTTTCGCCGTGATTATTGGGAAGGGGAAATGGCGCGGCATGCCAAGCAGGGATTGCGTATGGTGGCAGCCGCTTTCAGGGACGACGAAACGGGTGAATCGTCACTGGAGCATGCCGCCATACAGCAGGGCATGGTATTTGTCGGGATGGCGGGGATGATGGATCCGCCTCGCCCGGAAGCCATCGATGCCATAGCCCTGTGCCAGCGGGCCGGCATCCGGGTAAAAATGATTACCGGCGATCATCAGGAAACCGCCATGGCCATTGGCGCTATGCTGGGTATCGGCAATGGGGCCGACTCTATGACCGGTAGGCAGTTGGAACATATGGACGATGAACAATTGGCGGATGCCGCGGTGCGTTATGATATTTTTGCCCGTACCAGCCCGGAGCATAAGCTTAGGCTGGTGAAAGCCTTGCAGAACAGAGGCGGGGTCGTCGGCATGACCGGCGATGGCGTTAACGACGCGCCGGCGCTCAAACAGGCCGATGTAGGTATCGCCATGGGCATTAAGGGCACAGAGGTCACCAAGGAAGCGGCGGATATGGTGTTAACGGACGATAATTTCGCCACTATCGCCAACGCGGTGAAAGAGGGTCGGCGCGTTTACGATAATTTGGAAAAAAACCATCCTGTTTATCTTACCCACCAACCTGGCGCAGGGGTTGCTGATTATCTTTGCCATATTGGCCGGCACCGTTATCCCTCTGACCGCCCTGCAAATCTTATGGGTCAATATGGCCACGTCCACGACGCTTTCATTCGGTTTAGCCTTTGAGCCGGCGGAAAAGGGTGTAATGCACCGTCAACCGCGGGATCCCGCCCGTCATGTGTTGGACGGCCATGCTATTTGGCGCATTGCTTTTGTCGGTACGCTTATCGCCTGCAGTGCGTTTTTTACTGGAATCCCTGCTATTGCCGCGTGGCTATGACAGCGAATTTATCCGCACGTTGATAATGCAAACCCTGGTCACGGCGCAGTGGATCTACATGTTCAACTGCCGAGTAACAAATCGTTTCCCTTTGAACCGTGAGATGTTTATGAATAAGGGATTATGGCTGGTTACCGTTGTGCTTATCCTGTTGCAACTGGCTATCATCTATCTGCCGTTCATGAACCGGGCCTTTGGCACCGAGCCCCTGCCGGCCTATTACTGGGGTATTACGCTGCTGGTGAGTATCGGCATTTTCATTATCGTCGAAATTGAAAAATGGCTGATAGCCCGTTTCAGCTCCGCCGCGAAAGCGGCCTGAGACAGACTCAAGCCCGGCAGGATGCCGGGCTGTTAACCGCGTTTAACCATATACCCGCAGGCAAGCGAACAGCAGGGACAGCGCCACGATGATAACGCCGGTGGCGAGAGCTAAACGTTCGGCGAAAAGTCGTTGCATAGAGGCCTCCTTAGGCGAAATTATAACGTTCGGTATGGTATTTGGTCATCGGCACCTTCAGCTCGTCCAATACCTTTTCTATGGCGTCCATCATTATGTTGGGGCCACAGATAAAGTATTCGTGCATGTCAAAGGGTGGCGGTAGATAGCGCTTGAACAGATCGGCATTTATGTAACCTGTTTCTCCGGTCCAGCCTTCGTTGGGCTGGGTGAGTACGTGAACGACCTTCAGGTCGAGACGCGTTTTCAAGGCTTCCAGCTCCTCGCGAAAGGTAATGGCTTCCCAGTCCTTGCTGCCGTATATCAAGACAACCGGACGCCGATCGCCGCGATCGGCAAAGGTGCGCAGCATGCTCATCATGGGCGTGATGCCGACGCCGCCGGCGATCAGCACATGCATATCCGCCGGATTGCCGATGGTGAAGGCCCCATAGGGACCGTCGATATAAACCCGCTGGCCGACGGCGACCCGATGGATGCCGGCGGTAAAGTCCCCCAGGTTACGGATCGACATTTCGACGCTGCCGTCACTGTTTTCCGCGCTGGAAGAGAAAGAGAAAGGGTGGCCGGTTATCTTGAACGGACTGCCCCATAGCGTGAGCCAGCCGAACTGTCCCGGCGTAAACCGAAAGCCCGCATGGCCTTCCGGGTTCATCACGAGAGTCATGGTATTGCCCCGTTCGGTTTTTATCTTCGCCACCCGATAAGGCCGGCGCAGCATGATAAGCGGCTTAACGATGCGGACATAGGGCAACAGCGCAAGCCAGAAAAGCGTGAGCCCGCACCAGAGCGCGCGTTTAACCGGGTCCACCAGATAAACGCCCCAGGCCACCATATGCAAAATTCCGGCCGCCACCGCCGCCACCGCCAGAAGGATATGGGTGAAATGCCAGACTTCGTAGCTGAGCTTTAATCTCACGCGCCATAGCGCCATGACGATGAGAGCAATCAAAGAGTAGGTGGATATGGCCGCCATTCTGGCGCGCCAGGGCGCTTCAATAAAATTAAGCAACGCCAGCAACTGTGGACGGATAACAAAAAGAATCAGCGGATGGGCTAACACCAGGGCAAGGGCGATGAGCGAAATATTACGATGGAAATGATAAATCACGTCCTCGCCCCAGGGTTTGGTCACCCAGCGAAATCGCGCGGTAAGACCGAATTGCAGGCCCATTATCGCCAGTCCGGAATATCCCAAGGCAATAGACAGCTCGGTCCAGAAGTCTCTAGCCGGGGGCAATGAGCCGAATAATAAAACAAATAGAGGGGCTAATATAAATATTAAATATATTATCAACCATAATACATTACGCAGTGCAAAGGTAACCATTGTTATCTCCCTGCAAAACACTTATATTAAAAGTCTCGGGAGTATAATTCAGCATTCTCCGTAATAAATTGCGCTGGCTCTCCGTTTATAATATTGAGAAGGGAATTATTTCTTCAATTCATAATTTGACTACTATCCCATAGGTTTAGGTTTGGCGATAGCTTGATCAATCTGATTCACCTTGCCGTATAGATAAGCGTGGGTAAACGTATTTGAACGAGAGATATCCCCTTCGTTTTGAAAGGGGACATCGATGTTATGAGTGTGCCGATGAGGTCAATTGCTCATCGCTAAGGCCAGTAACGCTTTGAATCAGTTCTTTGTCGAAGCCACGCAAAAAAAGCTGTTTGGCGACTTTTACTTTCCCTGCCAATTCACCCTTTTTTTCACCCTCTTTTTTACCCTCTTTTTTACCTTCCTTGATGCCCTCAAGCCGCCCTTTTTCGGCCAGCTGTTGTGCGATAGTCATGATATCCTCCTGATAATGTGGCGTATGGCGTTGCAGCCTGTCGAAAAACATCGCGGCATCCGGGCTGTTGCCACCCTCGCTGATGTAAAGCATCAGGCTTTTGAACAGATCCGCCGGCAGCGGCTTATGGTTTAAAATAGTACCCAGGGCATCCGCCAGGTCAATCATGTCCTTGAGCCGGATATGCTTTTGTACCATTTCCAAGGCGGCGACGCCGCCGTGCGTCATAATCTCCTCATCCGGTGTTACCGTGATATCAATGAGAGGAAAAGGATTGCTATACACGCCGCTGGCCAGTTCAGGATCTTCAAAACAGTCCAGCCAACGGTTGGTATAGGGATAAGGACTTTGGCGACCGTGATAAAAAAGCAGCGGTACGACAACCGGTAATTTTTTATGGCCCTTATCCAGATGCCGCTGCATGGCAGCCAGGCTATAACGCAGCAACCGGAACGCCATTAATTCGTCCGGACTGCTTTGATGCTCAACCAGGCAGTAGATATACCCCACTCCCCACGGCGTGCGAACAGAATACAGCATATCGGTATAACGTTGACGCAGGTCGGTTTCAACAAAAGAATCGGAGCACAAGTCCAGTGTATTAAAGTCACAGTGCTGGCGTAAAGACTTTGGGAGATTTTTTTTCAAGAAAATCGCGGGCAATGGTGAGATCGGACATATGCTTTTTAAATATTGCATCATGGCGTATTGTAGTAGAGGTCATATTAGTGTCGTTATATTGGTATTAGGAAAATAATTTCTGTGGACAAAATATCAATGTTAATAGGTAACCTGTGTCAACTGTGCCAATTTTTTAATAGCATAATTGCATTACAAGGCAAGTTTTATAAGAGTCATAATGCTAAAAAATATAATTGTAATGCCCAGTTCAGGTGAAACGATGACATTTGATGAGCGATGGCTCATATCAAGTTATCCACTAACGAAAGATGATAATTCATTTCTGCAATGATGCTATTCGGCTTATGAAAGAGCTCATTTATATGAATTACGGCAATCATTTTATAACAGGGATGATTCAAATGGATTAAATAATCAACATGGCTCCTGGTTAAGGTTGTAAAGTCATCGGCGGTTGGATAAAACATTATTATTAATCTATTTTTAAAAAGTCGAATAGAAAGAATTTCTCAGAAAAATAAAAAATTTTTCATTTTCGAGTTTATAACTGATCGCATTGTAAGAGTATTGGATATTACTTTATTAAAATATAAAATTATACCAACAATAAATTCAAATAACTGAGTAATGTCGGTAGTAAAATCCCGACCTGCCGTCGGCGGCATCGGGATATAAGCAGGGCGGCAGGGTAGAACTGCGATGACGGGCAACCGCTGCGCCATGGTCCGTCCGGCAAAACAGGGGCGCCGAGGCGCACCCGTAATACGTCAAACATCAGCGGTGTCAAAGGGGGAAATTTTACCGCTGATCGAGGTTCGCCGCGTCGATGCCATGACAGGCGTTCTTGCTGTTGAGCATCTTTCCGTCCGGCTATCGCGATTCAACCTATTGGCAGGATAGTGCGGCCGGTCTGCTCGTTGATGACCTGCGCCATAGCCAGGTAAATCGCGCTGGCGCCGCAAAACAGCCCGACGTAACCGGCAACCACAAGCAGCGGCTTATTAGCGGTGATGTCGGCGATAGCCAACAAAGCGAACAGCAGGGTCAGCGTACCGAAAACCACCTGCAATGCCCGGCCGGCGGCCAGGGTGGCAAAAAACATAAACAGCGTGAACACGCCCCAAAGCGCCAAATAGACGCCGAGGAAAACCTCGTCGGCGGGGTCGGCAAGTCCCATGCGCGGCAGGACCAGGATACCCACCAGGCTGAGCCAGAACGCACCATATGAAGTAAAAGCCGTCGTGCCGAAGGTATTTCCGTGTTTGTATTCCATGATACCGGCAATCATTTGCGCGATGCCGCCGTAGAAAATGCCCATACTAACGATAATGGACGTTAAAGGGAAAAACCCCGCATTATGCAGATTAAGCAACAGGGTGGTCATCCCGAACCCCATCAATCCCAGCGGGCCGGGGTTCGCCAACTTAGTGGTGTGCATATATCCTCAATTATTCAAAATAAAAATGACTGCATTTCCCCGCTGGCCGCGTTTTGTTATAGAACTCACCTTAACGCAGCCCGGGCCGCAGCATCATAAAGATCTCGGCGGTCTGAAACAATGATTTGAACAGGCTCTTAAGGGAGAGAGAAGATGTTTAAACCTCAAGGCGGCATAGGGTAATCATTGTTTTCACGCGCGGCATAGGGAAATATCCGGCGATTCGCGGGTGACGTCAATGCCATCCGAGCCGGCCGCTCAGGATAGCGGCGTAGCTTTTTACCGCGGCGATAAGCGCGTCGCCGTTTTCGCTGAATCGGCTGGAAATCGCCGCTACCTTTGCGTTCGCGGTTAACGCCGGCGCCTACCCCGCCGAAATCATCCGCGCCAGTATCCTCTCCATTCACAGCGAACAGCTGGAAGCGGCCCGATCCATCGGTATGACATATCCCCAGAGCATGCGGCGCATTATCCTGCCGGGTCATCAACAACGCTAAATTTTTTGATCGTCCGCTTAATTTGTTACAGTAGAACTTCGGGGGACAACGGGGCGGTCGGCAGAGATATGGATGATAAACGGCAAGAAGGCGACGGGAACGCCATAGCAATGGCGGGAGAGCTAAGGCTTCTGATTGGCAATCTGAGCCGGCGATTGCGCGAACAGTCGCATCCCGGAGACTATACCTGGTCGCAAAAATCGGTCATTTTACGCTTGGAGCGGGAAGGGCCCGCCACCGTCACCACGCTCGCTAAGGCTGAGGGCGTGCGACCGCAGTCCATGGGCGCCACGGTGGCTGCCCTTGGAGCCGCCGGCTTGATAAAAGGGACGCCCGACCCTTCCGACGGTCGTCAGACATTGTTATCGCTGACCGAACACTGCCGCAACATCATCAAGGCCGGCCGGACGGCGCGGGAGGACTGGCTGTTTCATGCCATCAACGATCATTTTGCTCCCCATGAAATTGAACAACTCGCCAGCGCCATCAAGGTGCTAAAGCGCCTGACGGATGCTTAATCCGCAGCTCTTTTTTATGAACGCGGCACCCGTAAAATAAAAAAAAGATTTTTTTTCTCACGTAATTCAGAGGGTTGAGTATTAAATTAACGATCGATAATAAAAAGTTGTTGATCCTCGGCGATCGGAGGTTTAGTATTTACTTATCGAACGTTAAGAAATTAACTTCAGCGACATAAACCTGACATTACGAGAGAGCCTACATCATGAAAAACGTAAAATACACCATCGCCGCCATCGCACTCAGCACCCTGTCATTCGGCAGCTTCGCCGCCGAACTGGTAAGTTCAGCCCCTGCCCAACAGCAGCAAGTTGGGGTAATAAGCGTTACCGGCGGCCACGACGTCACGTCCATCCAAAGCCAGCTGGCGGATAAAGCCGCTCAGGCCGGAGCGAAATCATTTCGTATTATCTCCGTTACCGGTAATAACGAAATGAACGGCACCGCGGACATCTACCAATAAGCGCTGAGCCTAGCGGTTAACAAATAGCCAGGCGGGGATATCCCCCCCCGCCCGATAAACAAATAATATCATCTGCACGAAATAACGAGATCAACATCGGTATTTCAACGCCACTGTATTAACGAGAGAACACGAAAATGAAAAACGTAAAATATGCTATCGCTGCTATCGTATTTAGCTCCCTGTCATTCGGCAGCTTCGCCGCCGAATTGGTAAATTCAGCCCCGGCGGAACAGCAGCAGGTTGGGGTAATAAGCGTTACCGGCGGCCACGACGTGACTTCCGTCGAAAGCCAACTGGCGGATAAAGCCGCTCAATCCGGCGCCCGCTCTTACCGTATCACCTCCGTTACCGGCAATAATCTAATGCACGGCACCGCGGAAATCTACGAATAACGGAACGGCCCGTATTTCCAATAAACGATTAATGTCATGAACGCTGTTACGGTGGTAATGTGATAACGCTCTAGACATAATCAAGAAGATGCTAGAGTTGAAAATAAACGCAGGCAGAATTATTATTCTGCCTGCGTTTCAGATCGCTGATAAATAAACTCTGAGTTAATAGGGCAGCCTACCGCCCCCGAGCACCTTGTCGACAAACCTAAGCGCCGGTTGAATGATTATTCCGCCGGCGTTTTTTGCATCATAGTCTTATTCGAAGGCGCCCAAATAATCTTTTTTACCGATATCCAGGCCAAGGTGGCGCATAATATCGTAAGCGGTGGTCACATGAAAAAACAGGTTCGGCAGCGCCAGGTTAAACAGAAAGTCATAGGCTGAGAAGGTTTTTTCGACGCCGCGCATTTTCATGACAACGGGGCGCTGGCCGCTTTGTTCGAATGGCTCCTGCGGTAAGTTGCTAAGGAAAGTCAGCGTTTTGGCGATGCGTGCCTGTAATTCATCAAATGTGGTTTCCGTGTCGGGGAAGCTTGGGACTTCAGCGCCCGCCAGGCGTGCGCCAAGGCCTTTCGCCGCGTCGCTGGCGGTTTGCACCTGCCGTGCCAATGTGAACATATCCGGGGCCAGACGCGCGTTGATCCACTCTTGCGGATCTATGCCATGTTCCTGGACATGAATCGCCGCTTTCGCCAGCAAAGAGGAAAGATTGGTCAGCATGCGAAGACAGACAGGCACCGAGGCCTGATAAAAACTGATGTTGTGTTGTGCCGGGGTAACCATGGAACACCTTCTTAGGGAAATCGCTCAGATAAAAACAACGGCGCCCGCTGGCGCCAATGCATAACCGCAATAAAACTAGGGCCGCCGGACGGCCCCGTCAATGTTTTTCTAACGAGCGCTATTAAATTCTTGACGCCGGCCCAAAACCAGATGCAATAACCCGGCGACCAACAGGGACGGCAGTGTGGCGCCTACCTGCGGATAGTCGCGCACCAGCAATTGATACACGGCGATACCTACCGCCCACGCCACAAACGCCCGCCAGGATAATCCTGCGCCCGGAACCAGGTCGCGCCGGCGGCGGATGAGGAAATGCTCCGCCAGCACCACGCCGAACAACGGTGAAAAAACCGATCCGATAAGCAACAGAAAATTTTCGTATTGGGATAACGGCACCTGCCAGGCAATCAGGGTACAGATCAAACCGATGATCAAGGTTAATGGCTGAACCTGGCGGGGAATGAACAGCGCCGAAGATAATGCCGCCGAATGGATGTCGGCAAAGGCGTTTTCATTCTCATCTATCAAAATCAACAGCAGCGGGATGCCCATGGCGGCGCCGGACAGCGCCACCAGCAGTGCGTTGGCGTCGCCGTTGCCCGCGTAAGCCAAGGCATAAGCTCCTCCAAGCACCATCATCCACAAGCTGCCCAGCAGATATCCGCCAAGGGTGCCGAGAAAGCTTTGCCGAGCGCTTTTGCCGAAACGGGTATAATCCCCAATCAGCGGCAGCCAGGACAACGCCATTGAAATCACGATATCGCAACCGGCGGCGAACGGCAGGCTGCCGTTGCCCTCCGTCGCCGCCAAACGAGTGATATTTCCGTGCCGCCACAGAGAGAAACTGAGCCAGGCGCAGGCGATAAGCAGCAGGTAAATGCCGAAGCGCCTTAAGACCAGCCGGATAAACGCCAGCGGCCCGCCCAAGGCGATGGCGGTGGCGCCGATGCCGAATAGCCAGGTCCATAGCGTTCCATTGGCCCAAAAACTTTGGCTGCCAAGAGCGCGGGCCGCCAGTAACGCCGCCGCATCGCGCATCATGACAATCTCGAAGGCGCCCCAACCCACCAATTGCAGCAGGTTAAGCACCGCCGGTACCGAGGCGCCGGTTTGGCCGAGGCTGAAGGCCATTGACGCCATGGAAGAGCGGCCGGTGTCGAAACCAATTACTCCCGCCAGCGCCAGCAGCACGCATCCCAGCAGAGAGCCCAGCGTGACGGCGTAAATCGAATTCACCATGCCCAGACCGGGAGACAATACGGCGCCGGCCTGCAGTACCGCCAGGCCGATACCTAAGGAGAACCATAACGAAAAGAGGTCTCGCCATCCCAGAACACGGTCGGTGCCGGTAATGACTCTGTCCGGCGCGTAGAGATTGTTTTTCATGGGGTTATCAGTGTCTTTTAAACGGATATCGACAATAGCATAACCCTATACCGCCGGGGACGGTGAATCTTCGCCCCGGCCGATAATTAATTTTAATGAACCGTGAAAGCTCGGTTGGGTGCGTAAATGACCGTAACGGGCGTCCCAGGCGCCGGAAGCCAGATCGCGGCTCAAATCCCGGACAAAACGTTCGGCGACGGCGGCGGGGACGAAGCTCCAGGCTGAACACGCCAGACGTGCGCCGGGATCCAGCAGAGCCTCGGGCCGCCCGTAATAGGCTTCGCCGAAACCGTCGCTGCAGCGCAGGGGGATGGGCACCGGATTGACGACGACATTGTCTCCTAACGCCGCCGCCAGGGTCGTCAATGACGGATAGCGTTTGGCCTCCACCGCGATCATTTCCGGGGCGTAGTCATTAAGCCAGGACTTGCCCAGTTCGTCGGGATCGCAGGTGAGGATAACGATAGGACCGTGAATAACGCGACGCATTTCCTTCAGCCCCTGCGTCAGGTCCTGCCACTGATGCACCGTAAAGGTCGCCATGCCGGCATCGAAACTCCCGTCGGCGAACGGCAATTTCTCGGCCACGCCCATGATGGCCGGCGGCAGGTGCGCCGGGCGCTGGGCGCGCATTGAGGCGGAGGGTTCCACGGCGGTGACCTGAAGATCGATGGGTTCGTAAGAGCCGGCTCCCGCGCCGACATTCAATATCGTGCGTGCCGGCCAAAGGGCATTTTTTATGAGGCTGGCGACGGATGGGTCGGGACGGCGATAGCGGGAATAATCCCGGCCGATGGCGCCGTAATTCGCATCGCCGGCGCTACCGTCATCAAAACGTTCGGACATAATAAACCTCCTGTTGGCGGTATCGGCAGGTTTGCCTTCCCCCTAGCTTATACGGTCATGTCCGCTTTCGCTGTGAAGGGAAGCACCTGCCAGCGCCAGTTGGGTCAGCCAAAGGCGGGTATCGAACTCAAGCTGGTGATAACGGGGCTCCATATGGCAGCATAACTGATAGAAGGCTTTGTTATGCTGTTTCTCCTTCAGATGCGCCAGTTCATGTATGGCGATCATCCGCAGCAAATCCGCGGGCGCCTTTTTGAATACCGTGGCGATACGAATTTCCGCCTTGGCCTTAAGGCGGCTTCCCTGAATGCGCGACACCGCGGTATGAAGGCCCAGGGCATTGTTGACCACATGGATTTTACCGTCCCAGGCCACTTTATCCACCGGCGGCGCGTTGCGCAAATAGGCATTTTTCAGCTCAATGATGTATTGATAGAGCGCTTTATCGCTGGTGATGCCATGGGTTTGGGGATAGCGCTGTTGCAATACCTGTTCAAGGCGTTGCTCGCCGACAAGCTTCCGTACCTGCGCCAGCAGATGTTCCGGATATCCCTGCAGATAAGTCAATTCAGTCATGCGTTATCCCGCCGCTGTCGTTACGCCCGGAAGGTTTATCGGCGTTTCTGGAACGAGTATACCCGCTAACGGTCAAGGGAGGTAAACAGTCGCCGTTTAGCGAATTCGTGAAGTGCAGCACTTTCTCGCCGGTCTAACCATGGAGAATGAAAGTTCAGGGAAGCAGTGGCTTTATCCAATAATCAAATAAGGACAGCGCACGGACCGATGGTATCCGGCGAAAACCCCATGCGGGTTATCTCCCGGACGGGACGTGCGCACTCTTCTCCGGTAAACCGCGCTCATCCTTTACCGTGTAAAGGTTTGACTATCTCAATGCTCCTCGCCAGCTTTTCGGTCGTTTCGTGATATTCCTGCAAAATCAGGGCAATAAACAGCGTATCCAGCAAATTCAGCTGGATGATGCGCGCTACGGCGTTTTGCCCCAATAACGGCCCTCCTCGCGCGGGACTGAAAATGGATAAATGGGATGTCTGCGACAGCAGCGAAACATTGTCATTGGTAATGCAGATGATTTTGGCGCCTCGTTCCTTCGCCGTCGCCACGGCCTGCAACAGCTCTCGCGTATCGCCGGACTGAGAAATCACGATAACCACGTCGCCGTCGCTGAGTTGGCAGGCGACCATCAACATCAGGTGATAGTCGTTGTAAGAATGGCTGTGGATGCCGATGCGCAGCAGCTTGTGCTCAAAATCAAGGCATACCGCGGCCGACCCGCCGACGCCGAACAGCGCGACATGGCCGGCCGACTGAATCAGCCTGGAGGCCTCGGCTATGACCAGCGGGTCGGCGACGGATTGTGCCTCTTTTAATGCATTGATGGAGTTATTAAAGATTTTGTCCAACACCGATTCAATGCTGTCGTCCTCGGAAATTTCCTCCTCTTTATCAAAGGGCAGGGAGGAAAAATAAGATCCCAACGCCCTGCGTAATTCACGAAAGCCGGTATACCCCAGTTTTTTGGCCACCTTTACGATAAGGGGTTCCGAGACGGTAAGTGACGAAGCGACATGTTTGATACTGGTTTGTCTATTGACGTTGCCTTTGGTGATGAGCCACTCGGCGATGCCACGTTCCGTCGTGTTGAGCAGTGAGAGCGACATTTTTATTTTCGCGCCAATCGCCAAGGCATTTTCGTTATTGTTCAAATCCACCATTTATCGCGCTCCGTAACAGATCAAGGCTGTGAGTGATAACAAACCGGCCGGTGATAATGCCATTCAGCCGTGTCCAACGAAAGGACGGCAACATCGGCACAAACTGATAATTCATAAAATTTTTATCTTTTGTGAAGATTAACGTCGCAAAGTGAAAGGGGTCCGCTTCAGCGGCGTCACAGGTACGACCTTGCTATCCAACGGTAATTTTATTGTAATTTGTTACGTTATATCATAAAATCACCTCAAAAAAAGACGTGCCATAGCGTGGGATCGCTCGTTTTTATGATGAATATCAACAACCAAACTTCACATTATTACTATAAGTGATTAAGTTAAAGTGTTGAATGTTTATTTTTACTAAACATGATGCGCCGTTTTGTGCCGGATGCCAGTGGCGGAATGTCGGCGCATCTCCTATTCGAATCTTAGCCTAAGGCGGAAACGAGGTTGACGAATGATGAAAATTGCCATTGGTTGCGATCATGTGGGTTGGATATTAAAACCGGAGATCATGGGCCATCTCGAGGCCAAGGGGATCTCTGTCATTGATAAAGGCGCGTTTTCGTCGGAGCGCACTGATTATCCGCTGTACGCCAAATTAGTCGCCGATGCGGTGGTCAGCGGGGAGGCGGAGCTGGGAATTTTGATATGCGGTACGGGCATCGGGATTTCCATTGCCGCCAACAAAGTACCGGGCATTCGCGCCGTTGCGTGCAGCGAACCCTATTCAGCCAAATTATCCCGCCAGCACAATGATACCAATATTCTTGCCTTCGGTTCCCGTGTAGTAGGCGGCGAACTGGCCAAAATGATCGTAGACGAGTGGTTGGCCGCCGGGTTTGAAGGCGGCCGGCATCAAGCGCGTGTCGAATTGATCGGGAAACTTGAGCAAGGACGGTCCATTGGCTGATAAAGGTTGAGCAAGGACGATTGCTTGCTAATAAAGGTTGCGCCAGGGTGGTCCATTGGCCGAAAACGGTTGAGCAGGGGCGGCCCGCGGACGGATAAAGGTTGTGCCAGGGCGGTCCTCTGGCTAAAGACGGGCTTTAACGCGGATTCTTTGATTAAGCACAGGGCGTCGGCGCTTTGCAAGGGTTAGCATTTTTCTTGCTAAGGTCATCGTTAATTAGTATGGAAATGCCTCATTCGCCGGTAGACCTCGACGCGGCAGGATAGGCATAATGGCTTGTCGAGCCGGTGTCAACGCTGCGGTCGGCATGAGTTTGCATGACGTTACGGCAGTAGGTTCATCGCCGGCCGGAAATCAAATCAGCACAGGAATCTGAATCAGTAATGGGTGTAGCTTTTTACGCGCCGCTGGCGATTGTCCAGATGGGGGAGCCGCCGGCGGCCATTGCCGCGGAGGTGGGAGAGCAGTACCGGTGGTTTGTGGACAGACTGGGTTTGCAAGAAAGTGAATATGTGCTGATTCGCCCCTATCGTGGCGACAGATTGCCGGAACCCGACGAGATTTCAGCGGCTATCATAACCGGTTCCTGGTCGATGGTCACCGATCATGCGCCCTGGAGCGAAATAACCGCCGCCTGGATCCGCGGCGTTCATGCCCTTGAACGGCCGTTATTGGGAATATGCTACGGACATCAGCTTATCGCTTACGCCTTGGGCGGGACGGTGGCCGATAATCCGCGCGGTTGGGAGGGCGGGTTGCAGCAGGTGCGAATGACGGCTTCCACCGATGGCTGCCCGCTGCTGGAAGGTTTGCCAAGGCAATTCGCCGTCTGGCTGTCCCACCTCCAGACCGTGTTGCGTCCTCCTGCCGAGGCCCAGGTCCTGGCTGTCTCGCCCCAGGATGATTGTCAGATTATACGCTACAGTCCATACACATTTTCACTGCAGTTTCATCCCGAATTCAGCCGGCCTCTGATGGCCAGTTGCCTGCGCCACAGCACCCGCGACGGCGCCCGTGAGCGGTTGGCAGCGCTGCCGTCGCTGGAGGAACCGGAGTGGCCGTCGCTTATCTTGCGGCGCTTTTATGAAAATTGGCGTAGCAGCCGGGGCGGTTTGGCGGACAGCAACGCCGCATAGTCTACTTCAATGGACGCCGCGGTAAAGTATCCCTTCGTTTTCGGCGCAGGAAAGGGCCGGGACGGTAAAGATATGCCGCCGCCCGTCAGAAATCTTGGCTATAAAGCGTGGCAAGCCGTTGGTATTCCTGGCTTTGGGTACGTTCGAAAGTCAACGGCGTCACGGAGATATAGCTTTCTTCGTTAAGCTTCAGTTCGCTGTTTGCCGGGCGGTCCAACCGGCCGTGCTGAACCCGTATCCAAAAATAAGTTTCTCCGTGGGGATCGCGGGTCGCGTCAACCGTTAATCCATCCACCTTGCCCATGCCTTGCGCGGTCACTCGAATGCCCTTCACCTGATCCGCCGCGATGTCCGGAAAATTCACGTTTAGGCAGACCTGTTTATCCCAGGGATGCCGCAACAGCTGTCGCAAGGTTTTCACCACATGATGTCGGGCGCTGTCCCAGTTCACCTCGTTATCGGGATCCCGGTTTTGGCTCAGGGCGATGGACGGAACGCCAAGCAGCATGCCGGTGGTGGCCGCGCCCACCGTACCGGATAACAGGGTTTCAAATCCCAGGTTGGAGCCATTATTGATGCCCGACAGCACCAGGTCCGGCAGTGTATCCTTCATGGCTTGGCGGATGGCGAAAGCCACGCAGTCGGCGGGGGGTGCCGTATACCGCAAAATGCCGTACGCCGCGGCTTACCACTCGTACCGGCTCACGCATGCTCAGGGAATTGGCGACCCCGCTTTTGTCCTGAGAAGGCGCCACTATCCAGACTTCCTCGGCGATTTCCTCCGCGGCCTGGGCCAATAATGCCAGCCCCGGCGCATCAAAGCCGTCATCGTTGGTTAAAAGTACCCGATTCACTATTTTCATACGCGACCTTCCTCGGTGGGTGATGTTAAAAATGTGATCTATGTATGATTTATATCCCATGGGGTGCGGGGATGGCAAATCCAATAGAAAATGGGGTAGCCGGAACGGGGTGCGGATATAAAGGGGATTATCAACGGAGTCGACAAGGCCGCCGCGGGAAAAAACAAAGGGTATAGCAGACGCGGACATAAGATAGAACACAATGGTATTGGGCGCCGGAAAGCGCCTGGTGCTAGTTTTTAAGCCTTCACCGGCGGATGCTGGAAATCTGATGTTTGGGCTATCAGACCTATTACCGGAGTTAACCATGGCCGAATACTGTTGCCGTTGTGCGTCATCTTGTGCCCTGTCCTCGGAATCCACCAAGATTAACGGAGCAGCTTATGAGCGCGACCTCGATACCGTTATTGAATCTTTCCCTACTGGAATCTAGCCTGGCCGAACGTACCGCCTTTCTCGCCGAATTGCGCCATGCGGCGCGCGATATCGGCTTCTTTTACCTGACCGGACACGGCGTCGATAAGCAATTACTCACTCAGGTTCAACGGTTATCCCGTGAATTTTTTGCCTTGCCCGACGCACAAAAACAGTCGGTGGCCATGGTAAACTCCCCGCATTTTCGCGGTTACAACCGCGCTGCCGCCGAATTGACCCGCGGTCAACCCGACTGGCGCGAACAATTCGATATCGGCGCGGAACGCGAATCGCTGCCGCAAACCGACGGGGCGCCCGGCTGGAGCCGGCTGCAAGGCCCCAATCAATGGCCCGGCGCCATTCCCGCGTTGAAACCCGCTTTGCTGCGCTGGCAAAACGAAATGACCGCCATGTCGCTTCGTCTGCTGCGCGCCTTCGCGCAAGCGTTGTCGCTCTCTGAACTGGCGTTCGACGCCCTTTACGGCGACAAGCCCAACGAACACATCAAATTGATTCGTTATCCTGGACGGGATCAGACCCAAGGCAGCCAAGGCGTCGGCGCGCATAAAGACTCCGGATTTCTCAGTTTTCTGCTGCAGGACCAGCAAAAAGGCTTGCAGGTGGAGGTGGAGGAGAACCAGTGGCTGGATGTTGCGCCGATCGCCGGCACCTTTGTGGTGAATATCGGCGAGCTCCTTGAGCTGGCCACCAACGGCTACCTGCGCGCTACGGTGCACCGGGTGGTGTCGCCGCCTTCGGGACGGGATCGCCTGTCCATCGCCTTTTTCCTCGGCGCCCGACTGGATGCGGTGGTGCCCCTGTATCAGTTGCCCCCCGAGCTGGCGGCTCAGGCGCGCGGCCCGGCCAGCGATCCGCGCAACCCGCTGCTGCGGGACGTCGGCTGGAACTACCTGAAAGGGCGTTTGCGTTCCCATCCCGATGTGGCGGCGCGTTACTATGCCGACATTCTGCATAACGGCGGTGAATCTAACGCCTAACCCCCAGACTGCCTTCGGCAGCCCTTCCGGGCAGAATTTTTAACACTAAAGTACCGCCAGTCCCCGACCGAGATCCTCAATCAAATCGCCGGCGTCTTCAATGCCCACCGACAGGCGCACCAGCTGCGGCGTAATGCCGTTGGCCAGGCGTTGCTCCAGCGGAATCGAGGCGTGGGTCATGGTGAAGGGCTGGCTTACCAGGCTTTCAACTCCCCCAGGCTTTCCGCCAGGGTGAACACACTGAGCCCGCCGATAAAACGTTTGGCGGCGCCGTCGTCGCCACGCAGGCGGAGGGATATCATGCCGCCGGCGCCGCGCATTTGCCGGCGGGCCAGGTCGTGCTGCGGATGATCCGACAGCCCGGGGTAATACACCGCCGCGATTTCAGGCCGCCGGGCCAGCCATTCGGCGATGCGCTGCGCGCTGTCGCTGTGGCGGGCCATACGCAGCGCCAGGGTCCGAATTCCCCGCAGGGTCAGAAAACTGCTGAAGGGATCTAGCACGCCGCCCACGGCGTTTTGTAGAAAAGCCAACTGCTCCGTCAGCGCAGGATTGTCGCCGGTTACCGCCAGCCCGGCCACCACATCGGAATGGCCGTTGAGATATTTGGTGGCGGAATGCACCACGATGTCGAACCCCAGGGTTAACGGCCGCTGCAGTACGGGCGAAGCAAAGGTATTATCGGCGACGCTTATCAGGTTATGGCGCCGGGCAATAGCGGCGATGGCCGCCAGATCCGCCAGCTTCAGCAGGGGATTGGTGGGGGTTTCCACCCAAATCATTCGGGTCTGCGGCCCGATGGCCCGCTCCAGCGCGTCAATATCCTGCGGCTTGACCCAGCTGATGCGCAAGCCGGCGCTGCGGCGGCGCACCTTTTCCAATAGCCGGTAGGTGCCGCCGTAAACATCATCCACCGCCACCACGTGGCTGCCGTGATCCAGCAGCTCCAGTACCGTGGCGCAGGCTGCCAGCCCGGAGGCGAAGGCGAATCCCGCCCTGCCGTCCTCCAACCGGGCGATGGCCTCCTCCAGGGCATGACGGGTGGGATTGCCGCTGCGGGAATACTCATAACCGCTGTGCTCTCCCGGCGCTGCCTGGGCAAAGGTGGATGTGGCGTAAATCGGCGGCATCACCGCTCCGGTGGCGTCCGGAGTATAACCGCTATGAACGGCGAGGGTCGCTATGTCAGTCATGATGGATCCTTATGAGTGAATACGATTGCGCCAGGTGTTCAAAACATCGGCGCGGGTAATGAGGCCCAAAAATTGTTCGCCGTCCATCACCATCGCCACGTGCCCGCGGGCAAAGGTGTTCAACAATGTGGCTTCGTCGGCTTCTTTGGGCAGGGTGTAGACCTCGCCGGTCATGGCGTCCGCCACCGGTAGGGCGAACCGGCTCGGATCCGCCCCGACCCGCGTCAGGATATCCCACTCGTCAATCAGTCCCACCAGCCTGCCCCGGTCCAGGACCGGCAGTTGGGAAATGTCGTACAGGCGCATGCGGGCGTGGGCGGTGGCCAGGGTATCGTCCGGCAGGGCGAACACCGTCGCCCCTTCGTCGTGGCGAAAGGCGATAAAATCGCGCAAATCGCCGTTGGCGGGCCGCTGCCGCAATCCCTGCTGACGCAGCCAGTCGTCGTTAAACATTTTGGAGAGGTATTTGTTGCCGCTGTCGCACGCAAAGGTCGCCACCCGTTTCGGCGTTTGCTGCTCCCGACAGTAGCGTAATGCCGCCGCCAGCAGCGTTCCGGAGGAAGAACCGGCCAAAATGCCCTCTTTACGCAACAGATCGCGGGCGGTATCAAAGGATTCGCCGTCGCTGATGCGGTAGGCCTTGGTTAATTGTTCCACCTGGCTTAGGGGCGGGATAAAATCTTCGCCGATGCCTTCCACCAGCCAGCTGCCGGCGGCGGGCAACGTGCCGAATTCAATCCTGTCCGCCAATACCGATCCCGCCGGATCCGCCAGGATGAATTCGGTGTCCGGCGAGACCTCGGCGAAGAAGCGGCGCAGTCCTCCCAGGGTGCCGCCGGACCCGACCCCCACCACGATGGCGTCTATATGCCCCTCCATTTGGCGCCAAAGCTCCGGGGCGGTGGTACGATAATGGGCCAGGGGATTGGCGGGGTTATTGAATTGGTCGATATAAAACGCGCCGGGGGTCTCCCGCGCCAGCCGGCGGGCATAATCCTGATAATAGGCGGGGTGGCCCTTGCCCACGTCGGAACGGGTCAGTAAGACCTTGGCCCCCAGCGCCCGAAGATGAAAGATTTTTTCACGGCTCATTTTATCCGGCACCACCAGCGTCAACCGGTAGCTTTTTTGCGCCGCCACCAGCGCCAAGCCAAGACCGGTATTACCGGCGGTGGCCTCGATGATGGTGCCCCCGGCGTCAATAAGCCCTCTTGCTCCGCGTGTTCAATCATCGACAGCGCTACCCGGTCCTTAATGGATCCCCCCCCCCGGGTTTTGATTTTTCCAACTTCAGGAACAGACGGCAAGGGCCGCTGCCCATGTGCTTGAGTTCCAGGATGGGCGTGTCGCCTATCAACTGGAGAACGGAATCGGCTAATGACATAACGGTCTTCCTGTGAGATGCCGTAAAAGACTTTTGCCGGATGATAAGAGGGAAACCCGTAGGAGTTTAAAGAACAAATAACCAGGTCATATGCCATAAAGTAATATAATCTGCTGATTAGACGTTCAGATGTGCAGCCGTATAGCGTTAGGGAAGGATAGGATAATATCGGTTTTACCGCGCGGCGCGGCTCGGGGCTGATTGTCCGGCCAAAACAGGCATGTGAAGGGGAGGATGCCATGCAGGGATTGGCAAAGCTTTACAGAAATATGTCTAAGGATGGAATCGGGTGAGCGCCGGTAGCCGAGGTCTAGAAATCGAGATAGCGCCGCCAGTCGAGGTTCAGGAATTGGGATAACGCCGGTGGCGGAAATCTGGAAATTGTGACAGCGTTGCCAGCCGAGGTTTTTGACCAATTTGACGCGGTCAAAACTAACGATGCTTGCCGTCCTGGGTTATCACTTCAAGCCGGGGCCGGCGTGGCAAGCGGGGCGGGCCGGATAAAACACTGCTCCGTCATCTCTTTTCCCCACTGGTTGCCGGAATATTCTTCCGCCAGAACAAAACCGGCGGCCTCATAAAGCCGTCTGGCGGCGTCCAATCCCCGGAAGGTCCACAGCTCGGTTTCAATAAAACCCCTTTGGTCGCAAAACGCCAGGGCGGCGGAAAGCAATTTTTTGCCGATACCGCCGCCGCGCCGCCCCTCCTCCACGATAAACCAGCGCAAATGGGCGCGGTCGGCGGCCAGGTCCTGGCCGTCAATGGCCACGGCGCCGATAACGTCGCCCTCTCCAACGGCCAGCCAGATTCCATTGCTGGGATGTTCGAGCCGGCCGGCGAAATCCGCCATCCCGTCGGCCACCTTGCGCTCAAAATAGGATCCGAAGCCTACCGTGCGTGAATAATAACGGGCATGCATCTCCACCACCCGGCCGATGGCGCCCGGACGATATCCGCTTTCAATGGTAATGAAAGGCGCCGGCGCGGCGACGCCGCGGCGGTATGCTTCCAGCGCGCCGGCATAGGTTGACAGCCCGTGCAGGATTTTGCCGTGCTCCTCCGCCGGCAGTTTTCCCAGCGCCCCAGCCACCTGCCCTTGGGCGTATGCCTCTATGGCCGCCAGGGTTTCCCGCCCGTTTGGCGTCAGCACAAGGGATTTCGACCGCCCGTCCCGAAGGCCGGCGCTTTCGCCAAGCTGTCCGGCGGCGATAAATTTGCGCAGCATCCTGCTGACGCTTGATTTTTCCAGTTGAAGCACATCGCAAAGTTCCCCTGCCGTCATCGTCCCGCGATTGCCGATTTCCACCAACGCATGTACCGATGAGGGGGACAAATCGGAACCGGCCAGCGTAGGGCGCATAAAGCCGAATTCGCGTACCAGCCGTCGGGAGGCGTCGCGAATGGGGTCAATGTCAGTGTCGGGCATGGTGGTTTCCAGAATAGGCGGTAAAATATAGTTGCATAGTACAACTATATAATCAAAAAGAGCAAGACTGTCGGCAAACAAATCTGTTTCAAGAAGCGGGGGCCGGTCGCCGGAAAGAAAATCATCCGCGCCGTTGTTCCCCTATTCCCGGAGCTTATTGAAACAACGACGTCAGGTCTTGCCGACAAACCCCGACGGCCTTGGTCCGCCATCAGCCTGTTTAGGGCGCGGCCTATTCAGGAGCCGCCAGCAATTTCACTGCCGTTTCCTCATCTGTCACCAGGCCGTTGACCCAGCCGCCGGTCAATACCGCCCGGATGGCCTGAAATTTCTCGCCGCCGCCGGCGAAAGCGATCACGGGTTTGTCGGGATGCGGCCGCATGGCGACGCTGGTGAGCCGGTCATCCATGTCGCTTACCACCCTGAGGCCGTCAGCGCCGATAAAATGGCCGATGATTTCCGCCACGACGCCCGCCTGCATAAGGCGCTCCACTTCTACGTCCGTGATAAAACCGTCGGTATGCAGCGGGCAGTGAAAGTTTATTTGGCCGATACCGATGAAAGTGACATCCGCCTGCGCCGCTTTGTCGGAGACCATGCGGTAAATTCGATGGTTACACCACAGCTCTTTATCCGTCAGGCTGTCGGCGAACAGCGGCGCCGGCAGGATAAAATACTTACCCTGGGTTTTTTCCGCCATCCACAAAGGCACGTCGTAACGGGTGCATGATCCGTCCGACGCGATGGCGCCTATCATGGAGACGCAGCTATGCTGGGGACGATCCAGACGGGCCATTTCGTTAATCGTGGCCCGCAGCGCCCGGCCGGAACCCACCGCCATGATGCGGGGCTGCTCCTGTTCGGCGAACTGCATCATCACTTCGGCCCCCGCCACCGCAATCATACTGTTAATGCTGTCCGTATCCATGCCGCCGGAGGGCACCACCTGGCATACCGTTAAATGAAATCGTTGGGCCAGACGTGCTGATAGCGAGGTGCATTCGGCTACCGGATGGGTAATATTCACCCGCACCAGGCCGCTTTCGGACGCCAGGGCCACCAAGCGCTGGGCCGCCTGGCGCGACACGCCCAACACCTCGGCGATTTCATGTTGCGTTTTGCCCGCGACGTAATACATCCAGGCGGCCCGTGCGGCGTGATCCAGTTTTCGGAGGCTTTTATTCATTGATCGCACTCATTTTTTCTCAATAGTTGAAATATACCCGTCCTTATCCCGCGCCGTAAATCGATCATTTTTGATATGTGAGCTAAAGCTCATTTAGTGGGCTATTATTCGATTAAGCTTTCTTTTAAGCAATTACCCGTTTTGTGAGCTTATGCTCATCCACTCTCTGCGAGGTACGATAAGTTATGTCCACTCTTAATCACTATACCTGGATGCATATCGGCGCCGGCTCATTCCATCGCGCCCACCAGGCTTGGTACCTGCACCGCCTGTTGATGCAGGGCGACCAACGTTGGTCTATCGCTCTGGGCAATATCCGCGACGATGCCAAACCGCTGCTGGAAGCACTGACAGCCCAGAGGGGAGAATACGCACTGGAAACCGTGACGCCGGCGGGCGAGCGCCAGTATGAAAAAATTACCTCCATCCGCAAGGTCATACCCTGGGATGAACAGCTGTCGGCGCTGGTGGAACAGGGGGCCGCCGCGGATACCCGCATTATCTCCTTTACCGTCACCGAGGGAGGATATTACCTGGATACCCATTTCAAACTGGATCAGGGCAATCCGGATATCCAGGCGGACCTCAACGGGGGAACTCGCACCATCTATGGCGCCATCGCCCGAATACTCCAGACCCGTCGCAGTCGTACCACCGGGAGCGTCACCCTGTTGAGCTGCGATAATGTCCGCCACAACGGCGAACGGTTTCGCGATGGGTTGACGGAATTTCTCACCCTGCGCGGGGAAGGCGAGCTATTGGCCTGGTTCAAGACGCATACCACGACGCCCAATACCATGGTGGACCGGATAACGCCCCGTCCGTCGCCGGATATCGCCGGTCGCGTTAAACAGGTGCTGAAAATGGACGACCGGGCGCCGGTAATGGGGGAATCCTTTATCCAGTGGGTGGTGGAAGACCATTTTATCGCCGACCGGCCGGCCTTGGAAAATGTCGGCGTGGAAATGGTGGAGACGGTAGTCCCTTATGAAGAAGCCAAGATCCGTATCCTGAACGCCAGCCATAGCTGTATCGCCTGGGCCGGTACGCTCATCGGCCAAACCTATATCCACGAAAGCACCGGCACCGAGGCTATCCGGCAAATGGCCTACGACTACGTCACGGAAGACGTCATTCCTTCCCTGGCGCCCAGCCCTCTGGATCTGGCGCAATACCGCGATGTGGTGTTGGAACGCTTCAGTAATCCCTATATTCGCGATACCAATCAACGGGTGGCCGCCGACGGCTTTTCGAAAATACCGGGCTTTATCACCCCCACCCTGCTGGAGTGTTACGCGCGCGGCCAACAGCCCAAGGCCACCGCCGTCCTGCCGGCGCTGTTCTTTATTTTTATGCGGCGCTGGCATGAGGGCGAACTGCCTTACAGCTACCAGGACGGGATTCTTGATGAGGGCGCGGTACATGCCATGTTCACGTCCGCCGACCCGCTGGGGCAGTACGCCCACGATGGAAAAATGTTCGGCCCACTGGCGGCGAGAGCTGAATTTGAGCGGTTGTTAAGAGATACCGTCGCCCGGCTGGACCTTTGGGTCAAAGCGAATGCGCCGCTGACCACCGCACAATGATCAAGGAGATTCATTATGTATCTCGGCATTGATTTAGGCACCTCTGAGATAAAAATCGTCATTCTCAACGACGCCGGAGAGCTGGCGGCGGCGGAAGGGGAGCCTTTGACGGTGCAGCGGCCCCATCCCCAATGGTCGGAACAGGACCCGGCCCAATGGTGGTCCGCAACCAACGCGGCGGTGGACCGGCTGCGCGCCCGCCAGCCGGATCTTTGGCGCCGCATCCGCGGTATCGGTCTTTCCGGCCAGATGCATGGGGCGGTATTGCTGGACCGACGGGACCGGGTTTTACGTCCCGCTATTTTATGGAACGACCAGCGCAGCGCACAGGAATGCACATTGCTGACCCGTTTGGCGCCGCAACTGCATCAGGTCGCCGGCAACCTGGCCATGCCGGGTTTTACCGCGCCGAAATTGCTGTGGGTGGCCGAACATGAGCCGGCCGTTTTCGCCGCGGTGCGCACCGTGCTGCTGCCGAAGGATTATCTGCGGCTGCTGATGAGCGGCGAAAAGGTTTCCGATATGTCCGACGCCGCCGGTACCCTGTGGCTGGATGTCGCCAAACGGGACTGGTCCGATTCCCTGCTGGCGGCCTGCGGGCTCAGTCGGGACAACATGCCGTCGCTGGTGGAGGGGTCTGCGCCCTCCGCCCGCCTTAAAGCCGAAGTGGCGCGGGCCTGGGGTCTGTCCGAACAGGTGGTGATTGCCGGCGGCGGCGGCGACAACGCCGCCAGCGCCGTGGGCATCGGCGCGGTGAACAGCGGCGACGCTTTTATATCGTTGGGCACCTCGGGCGTCATGTTCGCCGTCAACGAAAGCTTTCGGCCCAACCCGCAGTCGGCGGTACACGCCTTCTGCCATGCCTTGCCGGGACGCTGGCATCAGATGAGCGTGATGCTCACCGCCGCCAGCGCCCTAAGCTGGTTGTGCCGGCTTCTCGGCACCCATGAGACCGCGCTGTTGGAGGAGGTGGCGGCGCTGAGTCTCGAGGAGCGAAACCGGGCGCCGATTTTCCTGCCTTATCTGTCCGGCGAGCGTACCCCCCCCATAACGATCCCGTCGCCAGCGGCTCCTTCCACGGCCTGAACCATTCGACGGACCGCGCTGCTCTGGCCTACGCGGTGCTGGAGGGCGTCGCTTTCGGCCTGGACGACGGCCTGGACGTGATGAAGCGGGCGGGCAGCCGAATCACGCAGTTTTCCCTGATTGGCGGCGGCGCCAGAAGCCCATGGTGGGCGCAGTTGATCGCCGACGTAGTGAAAATACCGGTGGTCACGCACCGGGACGGCGCGGCGGGCGGCGCATTGGGGGCAGCGCGGCTCGGGTGGCTGGCGGCGGGAGGCAATGAAGCAGAGGTATGCCGGAAACCGGAAGTGCAGCGGCGTTTTGACGCCGACCCCGGACGCGCAGAGGAATTGGAAAGCCGTCTGCGGCGTTTCCGCCTCTATTACCAACAGCAGGTGGAGGCAAGGACGTTGGCGCCCTAACGGCGGCTCTCAGGGATGAGAGTCGTAATCGCACAGGTCGAGCCCCAGTGAGGATTCATGGCAGGTTTGCCATATAGTTACGATCTGGCATCCGGTCTCGACCTGGCAAGTTGTTAACAAGCGATGACACCTACAAGAATTTTATAAGCAGAAATGAACATCAGTCTTACGAAGTGACCTCTACCCAACGTAACAAACAAAAGGAAGGATATTAATGAAAAAAGTATTCATGAGTCTTCTGTTGGCTTTGGCAACGGTGACGGTATCGGCTCACGCCGCGGATAAAATCAAAGTGGGTTTTGCCAACCGGACCCTGAACGGCGCCTTTTTTAACGGCCTGACCGAATATATGAAGATTCACGCCAAAGAGCGCGGATACGATTTGATCACCACCGATGCCAGAGGCGATTTGAACAAACAAATTTCCGATGTGGAAGACATGATTTCCCAAGGCATTAATTACCTGGTGCTGAATCCGCAAGATCCTGAAGCGGGTATGCGTATTACGCAAATCGCCAAACGCGCCGGCATTCCCACCGTTATCCTGGACAGCGATATTTCTCTCGATGCACCGGTCATCACTCGGGTACAGGCCAATAATGCCAAGGACAATATCGAAATCGGCGAGTACGCGGTACAGCAATTCGGCAATAAGCCCATGAATTGCGTTATTATCAGCGGCAATCAGGGCAATCTGGTGGGGGAAGCCCGCCGAACCAATTTTGTCCGCGGCGTGATGGAAGCCCAGCTCAGGAAATACAACCAAACCAATTTGACCGTCGTCAGCCAGGGCTGGGGCAACTGGGATCAGCAGGGCGCCCAGAAAGCCATGGAAGACATTATTGTTGCCCAAGGCAACAAGATTAACTGCGTCTATAGCGAGATGGACGATATGGCGCTGGGGGCGATATTGTCATTAAAAGCCGCCAATAAATTGCAGGACGTAAAAGTCTATGCCCACGATGGTTATAAAAAGGGCCTGGAAGCCATTGAACGCGGCGACCTGCAGGCCACCGCCGCCAATAACCCCAATACGCTGACGGATACCGCCCTGGGGGTTATCGCCAAATATTCCGCCGGCAATAAAGATTTCCCGGACTATGTCTATACCCCTACCATTCTGATTACCAAAGATAACGTTAAACAAGTCTACGATCCCAAGTCGCTGTTCTAAAGCCGCCCCCCCCTTGTCGTGAGGGGGGGGCTGAAAAAGAGGTGTTGTCATGGACCAGTATGCGGTCGTTATCGATAACGTGAAAAAAGTTTTGGCGGCGTCCATGCGCTGAAAAAAATAGATCTGAAAGTGAAGCATGGCACTATTCACGCCATTGTGGGAGAGAATGGCGCGGGTAAATCAACGCTGATGAAAATATTGTCCGGCATCTATATCAAGGACAGCGGCACCATTTCCATCAATGGCAAAGAGGTCCATTTTACCTCGCCAAAGCAAAGCCGGGAAAATAACATCGGCATTATATACCAGGAGTTGGCGCTCTCGCCGGATCTCACCGTGGCGGAAAATATTTTCCTAGGCGATCTTGGATTTGGCGGCCGCTTTATCAATTGGAAAAAATGAATCAGAAGGCCGGTCGGGTGTTGTCGAATCTGGGCTTCCAAATACCCCCGACCGCTCGTACCGGCAGCCTGAGCGTGGCCTATCAGCAAATGGTGGAGATCGCCAAATCCTTGGCCAGGGACGTCAAGATATTGATTCTTGATGAGCCGTCGGCGGTACTATCAAGTCGCGAAATCGACATTTTATTCAGCCAATTAAAACTGCTTAAGGGACAAGGCGTTACCATACTCTATATTTCCCACCGGCTTGATGAGATTTTTGCCATCGCCGATGCGATAACCGTCATTAAAGATGGCGAGACCGTCACCGATCTGGATCCTAAAACCTGCACGGAAGACGATATTATCTCCAGCATGGTGGGTCGCAAGTTTGAGAATCTCTATCCGGAAAAAAACAACCCGGGCGATGAAGTCATTCTGGAGGTTCGCGGCATGTCCACCAAATCATTGCTTAATGATATCAACCTGACCGCCCGTAAAGGTGAAATCGTCGGCCTGGCGGGATTAGTGGGGTCAGGCCGCACGGAGATTTCCCGCTGCCTGTTCGGTCTCGATCGGATGAGCCGTGGAAAAATTTACAAAAACGGCAAGGAGATCTCTATCAAACATCCGGCCGATGCCATGCGACAAGGCATCGGATTGGTGCCGGAAAGCCGGAAAGAGCAGGGAGCGATATTATCACGTCCCATTCGGGAAAATATGACCTTGTCCAGCTTAAAGCGCGTTTGTTATAAGCTTGGGATAATCAATTACCGCAGTGAAAAATCCTTTAGCGAAAAGTCCCGGCAACGGTTGGCGATTAAATTGGGGTCCATTGAAGATCCCATATCCAGTCTGAGCGGCGGTAACCAGCAAAAAGTGGTTATCGCCAAATGGCTCAACACCGATTGTGATTTGCTGATCCTCGACGAACCTACCCGTGGTGTGGATGTCGGCGCCAAGGTGGAAATTTATCACGTCATTCATGAATTAGCGCAAAAGGGCTATGCCATTATCGTTATCTCTTCCGAAATGATTGAAGTGATCTCCCTTGCCCATAGGGTGTATGTCATGAGCGAAGGAACCATCACCACCGAATTGCAGGGCAATCAGATTACCGAAGAAAACATCATGAGATTCGCCATACCCAAACGCGCCCTAGCCTAACCGAGGAAAGATTATGGAAACGGTAACGCATTCCCCTGCATCGGCAGGTTTCGCCCTGCGAACGAAGGTACTGCAATTTTTTGCCAATAATTCCACGCTATTGGTGTTTTTTGTCATGCTGATTGTCGCCAACTTTCTATCCGACCGGTTTTACAGCCCGGAAAACATCACCAACGTTCTCAGGCAAAGCGTTCCGCTGGGGCTGGCGGCTATCGGCATGCTGTTTGTTATCCTCACCGGCGGCATCGATTTGTCGGTAGGTTCGATTATGGCGCTGGTCTCGGTGGCGGTGGCGCTGTTGATCCCGGAAATCGGCGTGATGCCGGCCATCGTGGCCGGCGTGGGCATCGCCACAATAGTGGGGGCCGCCGCCGGTTGCCTAGTGACGTTTTTCAATATCGCGCCGTTTATTTCCACGCTGGCCATGATGACCATCGCCCGCGGTTTGGCGCTGATTGTGTCCAAAGGCCAACCGGTATTTATCGATGACGTGTCTTACGTGAATTTCGGTACCGGTTATCTGCTGGGACTGCCGCTGCCGGTCTATGTCTTTATCGCTTTTGCCCTCATCGCGCATTTTGTTTATCGCTATACGGTGTTCGGACGGCTGGTTATTTCCATCGGATCCAATGAAACAGCCACGCGTTTCGCCGGGGTGCGAGTGGATTGGTATAAATTCGCCGTTTACGCCCTGAGCGGATTGGCCTGCGGTTTGGCGGGAGTACTGGCGTCCACCCGTACCGGGGTCGGTTCGCCGGTGATGTCCATCGGCTTTGAACTGGACGTCATCGCGGCGGTGGTGGTGGGAGGCGCCAGCCTGGCGGGAGGAAAAGGCACGGTGGTGAATACCATTATCGGCGTGCTGATTTTGAGCATTATCTCCAACCTGATGAACCTCATGAATATTTCCGGCTATAACCAGCAGGTGGTAAAAGGCGCCATTATTATTATCGCAGTGATGCTGGAAAGCGTTAAATCCCGGGCCAAGGCTTAATACCAGCACATTGTGCCGCCTGAATAGGATGTCAAACGGGTGAAAAACAGAAAACGGATGGATGTTTTTACCGGGCCGGACTATGTTGATAGTCTCGCCGCGTTAGCCTCGTCACTGGAACGGGGCTTTAGAACATCAGGAGCGCTATGAACCCGTTACCCTCCCGCCGGCTGGCCGTCGCCGGCGAAATCGTCGCCGAGGCGGCGGAACTGGCGCTGTGGCATTACTCCCGTCGTGCCGAACTTCGGCCGGACAGTAAGCGCAGCCAGGATTTTGTTTCCGAAGCCGATAGGGCGGTGGAGCGGCTGGTCCGCGAACGGCTGCGACGGCATTTTCCCGACGATAACATTATCGGTGAAGAGCTGGGAGGCGAACTGGGTCAGGACGCCAATTGGGTCATCGATCCTATCGACGGCACGGCGAATTTCCTGCGCGGTTCGCCGTTGTGGGGCGTTTCCCTGGGTTTGTTGCAGGGATCGCGGCCGGTGCTGGGCGTGGTGGCGCTGCCGGTGCTTAAAGAGCAGTTGGCCGCTGAAATCGGCCAAGGCATTTTCAGCCAGGGGCGGCCTTTTGCACGGGATAATCGCTTCGATGAGGTGCGAATGGTTTCCCTTGGCGACAGCGCCGACGATCGTCTGGCGGACGCGGCGGCTTTTTATCAGGGACTGCGCAGGGCGGAGTGGTCGGTGGAATGTTATCGCTGCACTACGGTGGGCATGATATTTGCCGCCAAAGGCCAGGTGGACGGCCATTTACAGCGCCGCACCACGCTTTGGGACATTGCCGGCGGGCTGGCGATTTGCGCCGAAGCCGGGCTTGACGTCACCCATGCCTTCCATAACGGCGACATCCGGCATATGTCGGTGGCGGCCGGTACCGCTTCCTTGCTGAAAGCCGTGCATCCGCTGTGGCCGGACCTGCAACCCTGTTAAGGGTAGGACGGCGCGGCGGACTTTTATCAACCCGGCTGAAGTGCTATTGTTGAATTTATTGCAGATATTTCCGTCAGCGGAATGATACCCGTCATATTTCAGCCGTAAGCGCATTCGCTCTCCTACGGCTGGAATGTCGGAGGGTCAAAATCCGCCCATTACTCCCCAAACATGGCGGTAGAGAGCTGTATGGACTTTAAAGACTACTATGCCGCCCTGGGCGTTGAGCCCACGGCCGATCTTAAAACAATCAAAACCGCCTATCGCCGTCTGGCCCGTAAATACCATCCGGATGTTAGCACCGAACCCAATGCGGAAGGCCGTTTTAAAGACGTCGCGGAAGCTTATGAGGTGCTGAAGGATACCGACAAGCGGGCCGAGTATGATGAGCTGCGAAAATACGGCCGGAGCGGCCGTTTTGAAGCGCCGCCGGGCTGGCGTCCGAGCGGCCGCGGCGATAATACCGGCGGCGACCGCGCGCAGGAAGAGTACGATTTTCAGCAGCATGATTTCTCGGATTTCTTTGAATCGGTATTTGGCGGCCGGGGGCAGGCGCATTTTTCACAAAGCGGACGGACGACCGGCCGCCGCGGCCAGGATGCGGAGATTGAGGTGGCGGTGTTTCTAGAGGAAACGCTTAAGGAACATCAGCGCACCATCAGCTTCCAATTGCCGGGAGCGTCGCTAAACGGCCAGCAGGGCCAACCGGTGACCAAAACGCTGAAGGTGAAAATTCCCGCCGGCGTCGCCGATGGCGATCGCATTCGCATTAAAGGGCAAGGACTGGCCGGCGTCGGCGGCGGCCCTGGCGGCGATGTCTATCTGATAATCCGCGTCGCGCCCCATCCGCTATTCGATATCGACGGCAATAACCTGCTGGTGACTCTTCCCCTCGCCCCTTGGGAAGCGGCGCTCGGTGCCAAGGTGACGGTGCCGACGCTCACCGGCAAGATAACCCTGACCGTCCCTCCCGACACTCAGGCCGGCCAGCAGTTGCGCATCAAAGGTAAAGGGTTGGTCAACAAACAGGGCACCGGCGATTTGTATGCCCTCATCAAGGTGGTGATGCCGCAGCACGCTGACGAAGAGGCGCGTAAGCTGTGGGCCGATATCGCATCGCATAGTGTATTCAATCCTCGTGCGGAATGGGAGTGACAGGTCATGACCGACGTTAGGGTTACTTTGGAAATTACCGAATTTTGTCAATATGCCAGTATTTCCCGCGAGGAGCTGTTTGAAGTGGTCGGGCTGGGCATTATTACCCCTCAAAATGACTCGGATGATGTGTGGCGCTTTGAGCCCGCGGCGTTGCATGAGATCAAACGAGCGCAGCGTCTGCGGCAAGAGCTGGAACTGGATTGGCCGGGCATCGCGCTGGCGGTGGGGCTGTTGGATGAAATCCAGCGCCTCAGGCGGGAAAACCAGCATCTCCATCAGCGACTGGATCGGTTTTTACTCAAATAACCGCTCGGTAAATGTCTTTTTTTAGCACCGGTGAACCCTTTATTAGGGCAGCTGTCATATCTCGAGCCAGGGGTATTGGCCGGTCGGCCCTCAGCCAGCAGTACATCCAAACGACAAGCCGAATCCATATATAAGCGTAAGCGGAGACGTGGCATGAGAGCTCTGGTGGTTTGTCGGGATAATATCGGCGATACATTGCTAACCACCCCGTTAATTAAGGCGTTGGCTACCGGAGGGTATACGGTGGACGTATTGGCCAATAGCTATAATGCGGCGGTTTTAACAGGGAATCCGGATATTGCGCGGGTTTATGTTTATAAAAAAGGCCACCACCGATCCCCTGGCGAATCGCTGCTCAAAATATATCTGCAACGTCTGCATATCATTCTGAGTATACGGCGTATTCGCTATGATATCGCTATTATCGCCAAAAGCCGGTGGGATAAACGGTTCCTGAAATGGTGTACCCTATCGGGCGCGCCGAAAATCATTGCTCTGGGCACCGTCCGTCATCCCGCCATCACCGAGCTGGTGCCGTTGCCCGCCGCGAATTCCGAGCATTTGGTGCAGCTCTTTCATCGCATGCTGGCTCCTTTAGGCATCCAAACCATCGCCGGCCCCCTTAATCTTTACCCTGACTCAGGGCGAGTCGCTGCCTTGGCGCAACAATATGGCATTGACGACAGATTGCCCATTCTGGGTCTGCAAATCAGCGCGCGCCGGATTTTACAGCGCTGGCCGGAGAGCCATTTCGTCGAATTGGCGCAACGGGTGGCGGCCATGGGGCCTTGCCAGATAATACTGCTGTGGTCTCCGGGCGCCGCCGACAATCCTACCCACCCTGGAGACGACACCATGGCCGCCCGCATCGTCGCGGCCTGTAATTTGCCTTGCCTGATTCCGATCCCCACCCGCTCACTCGACGAACTCATCAGCGCGATGGATCTTTGCGATCGGGTGGTCACCAGCGACGGTGGGGCGATGCATATCGCCGCCGGGCTGCATAAAAGCGTTGTCGCCCTTTTCGGCGATAGCGACCCCGTGTGCTGGGCTCCCTGGCAGGTACCGCATATCATCCTGGCGGCGCCGAGTCAAAACGTGGTCAACATCAAGCCTGTCGAGGTATTAGAGGCAGTGCAGCGATTGGGCCATGGCGGCGTACCTTTCATCGAGTCCGTGGCGGTGAACCAGAGCTGACAAGCGGTATCGCTTGCGGCCGTGACATAAACAGCCCACGCTCCGCCCTACCGCGGTGCGTGAGTTTTCCTACCTGTACACGCACATGCACTGGCAACGGCAACTGACGCGTCGAGCGAACGATGTCGTCCGGGTGAGCCACTCTCCTTCCATCCAATGTAACTTTTCTCAATCCACAGGATGAAATAAAACGGTTTTTTCGAGCTACATCACAAAATTTGTGTGATGTATATCTAATTTCTTGCGTTTTAAGAACACTGGCTAGAATATTGTTACCGGTAACATTCGCACCCGGCATTGGATATATTCCTGAGCCGGTGCGGAAATCATAGATCGGTTGGATATTAGCTGAATAAATCGCGGGACGTTTTCCCCCACTGGAGTGAGCAGGTGAGTAAACTGTACATAAAAAAACATAACGTTCTGGGTATCACATCTTTATGGGTTTCGGTTCGCCGGAGCGATAACCTATGATGAGCACCCTTACCCTGGTTATCACCGCTATCGGCTCGGTATTGATTTTGTTGTTCCTGGTGATGAAAGCACGCATGCATGCTTTCATCGCTTTATTGCTGGTTTCCGTCGGTACCGGCATTTTTTCCGGCATGCCGCTGGAAAAAATTGCCGATACCATGCAGGCGGGCATGGGCGGCACCCTGGGATTTCTGGCTATCGTCGTTGCGTTGGGATCGATGTTCGGTAAAGTCTTGCATGAAACCGGCGCACTGGATCAAATCGCCACAAAAATGATCAAAAGCTTTGGCGAGCGGCGGGCGTTTCTGGCCCTTGGCATCGTCGGGCTTATTTGTGCCTTGCCGCTGTTTTTTGAAGTGGCGGTCATGCTGCTTATCGGGGTGGTGTTTGCCGTGGCTCGTCGAACCGGCGACAACCTGGTAAAGCTGCTGGTGCCTTTGTTTGCCGGCGTGGCGTCGGCGGCGGCTTTTCTCCTGCCTGGCCCGACGCCGATGCTGCTGGCCTCGCAAATGCATGCCGACTATGGCTGGATGATAGCCATCGGGCTGGCGGCGGCCATACCCGGCATGCTGGTGGCCGGGCCGCTGTTCGGCAGCATTATCAGCCGGTATGTGACTATACCGCTGCCGGAGGATGTGGCCGCGCCGGAATTAAAAAAGATGCCTTGCCCTCCTTTGGCTTTAGCGTGTCGCTGGTGCTGTTCCCGCTGATTCTGGTGGGATTGAAAACCATAGGCGTGCATTTTGTGGCTCGGGACTCGGCGCCCTATCGCTGGATGGAGTTGGTAGGTCATCCGTTTATCGCCATTTTGCTGGCGTGCTTGGTGGCTATCTATGGCCTTGCTTACCGGCAGGGTATGAGTAAAGAGAAAGTGATGGGAATCTGCTCGGCGGCGCTGCAGCCGGCGGGCATCATTCTATTGGTCACCGGCGCCGGCGGGGTCTTTAAGCAGGTCTTGGTGGATTCCGGCGTGGGCCCGGCATTGGGTAATGCTTTAATCGGAACCGGATTGCCCATCGCCGTCGCCTGTTTTGTATTGGCCGCCGCCATTCGCATTATTCAGGGGTCGGCCACCGTGGCCTGTTTAACCACCGTGGGCCTGGTGATGCCGGTAATCAGCAGTCTGGGCCTGAGCGGCGCGCAGCTGGCCGCTTTGTCGGTCTGCATCGGCGGCGGATCCATTGTGTGCAGCCATGTCAACGACGCCGGATTTTGGCTGTACGGCAAGCTGACCGGCGCCACTGAATTGCAAACCTTGAAAACCTGGACCCTGATGGAGACGATACTCGGCACCACCGGCGCGGTGGTGGGCATGATAGCCTATACCCTGCTTTAGGGACGTTTGGCGTTATAAATTCCGTTCGCTTGAGCAACGTGAATGGCGTAGACGAGTGTCAGGGATTGTTTGCGTTATGACGTGACCGCGATGCGGGTGCCGCTTCGGCTTCAATAGCAGCTATTTCCGCTATCTAGCTTCTTGCTTTCAAAAGCCGGCCTTAGGCCGGCCTGCCTGACTGCAACTTTAGCCGGTAACAAGCGGACGATGAGCTTGGTCCTTAGAACCGATAACCTACGCCGGCGTTAAAGCCGTTGATGGAGTAGCGTTTATTATCACTGTCTTTGAATTTAGCGCTGGATGCCTCATAACCTAATTCTAATGAGAGATTCTGCATTGGGTTTATAATAACGCCGGCGCCATACATAAACGCCTTTGATTTATGGGATTCTGAGTCGCTTCGTTCCCAACCGCCAACACCTAAACGTTCTGTTACGGTATTTCTCATCTTGCTGAAATTGATACCCGCTAAACCATAAAGGCTGACGAATTCATTGAATCGATAGGCCGGGCCGGCTGACAGGCTCCAGTAACTCAATTCTTGTTTAATTTTATTTGTCGTTAATGCGCCTGGATATGACCACTCTTGATCCTTGCCCATGTACGTTAATGAGGATATAAAGCTGATTGAGCTATCCCACTCAAAACGATATTTGGCATTCACGCCTTTGAGGTTAGGGCCGTCTTTGATCTTGCTTTGCGCATAACCCAATGAAACCGTATGGTTGTTGTCGGCCAAGGCATTGAAGTTCATTCCCAGAGTGGCGCAGGTGACCAGCGCTAAACAAAGCTTTTTCATTATCTCATCCTTATTGAAAATATTAATGTTACTAATTATGTATCTAGGTCAATCGTTTTAATTTACCCGCGGCGCCATGTTGGCTTAGCCAAGCGCTGAAGATGGAAATAAGATGAATCGAGGCCAGATAATAAAGAGAAATTTTAAAAAAATCTTGCAAAAAAATGAACCTTTGAGGATTTGCGTACTGCAATTGGAATTGGTTTATTATTTATTTAGATAATTCATAATAAATAATTCAATTTTAAATAGGATTCATTATTCACCTATTTTTATAGGATTCTATGAAATAGATTGCGCTATTTTCATCTGACGATGACGCTATTATCGCTCTGGAAAATTTTGCGCTGTTTGGGCCGCTCGCCACTCGGCCGGTTGACATAAGGTCGTAAGGAACCGCCTCAGGGCAAGCGGAGATGCTCTCTGATGGCGTTTGCCGCTGAAAACGCTGCTTACAAAATTCAGTAAACCCTCTCGACAGAGGTAACAAGATTTTTTATAGTGGACGTTAATTATTTTCTGCCACTGAATCGGATAAGAGGAAAGTTATGAGCACAGAGCACGTAGCGGCATGTCTGAAGAAGGGTCGCGGACGTCCGAAGCAATTTGACCGCGATACCGCTCTGGATAAGGCGCTGGAGATGTTTTGGCGTCATGGCTATGAAGCGACCTCTATGTCCGACCTGGTGGAGGCCACCGGCGCCAAGGCTCCGACCCTGTATGCGGAATTCGGTAACAAGGAAGGGCTGTTCCGGGCGGCGGTGGAACGTTACGTCATTAAATTCGCCGAGAAGGGCAAAGCGTTGCTCGCCCGCGCGGACTGGACCGTCGCCGAGGCGGTGGAGAACTTCTTTCGTGCGGCCGCGTCAATGTTTACCGATAAGAGCCTGCCGTCGGGATGTTTCATCATCTGCACGTCGGCGGCGCTGTCAGCTTCATCCGAAGAGGTGGCGCAGATGTTAAAATGTCGCCATCATCTGCAGGAAAATACCCTGCGGGATTTTTTGCAGACCCGGCAGGCGCAGGGCGAAATCGCCGCCAATGTGCCGGTGGCGGCGCTGGCGAAATATCTGGCGGGCACTCTGCAAGGCATGTCGGTGCAGGCGCGCGACGGCGCCACGCGGGATGACCTCAATTTGATTGTATCAACGCTGATGTCGGTCTGGCCGTATCTCATGAAGCTGAGCGTCGACCGCTTGCTGCCACGGCAGACGGCGGTCGCCGAGGAAGCTTAAACCCGCCCGCCGGCGTTTAAACTATTCGGTTTCACTGGACATAATGCAACGCTTTTACTCGTTGCATGCTATTCCCGCCGAAAGCGAGGCGGGTCTGATGCCGCCAGCTTTTCCCGCCCCGCGGTCGCCAGAGTTTTCGGGTCAATGGCATTTTTGCTCCGGTATCGAGATCCAAACAAGTATATATTGGCATATGCCAATAAAATCGTATACGGGGAGCGGCCTATGCCGACCTATGTGTGCTCGGTTCCCAAACAACTCTTGTCAGCGCAGCAAAAAGCGTCGATAGCGCAAAGTATTACCCGCGCTCATCAAAATGCCACCGGGGCGCCCGCCTATTTTGTGCAGGTTATTATAGAAGAACGTGAAAACAGCGCGCTATTTCTCGGCGGCGAGCCGCAGGGAGAGCATCTATGGATTCGGGGAGACATCCGCGCCGGGCGTGACGCCGGGCAGCGGGCCGGGCTAATGCAAACTATTCTGAGCGAGGTCGCGCGCATCGCCAATGTCGAACCGAGCCGGGTATGGATTTACCTTTGTAGCCTTGAAGCCGAAGATATGATTGAGTACGGTCATGTTTTGCCTTTACCCGGCCAAGAGCGCCAATGGTTCGAGGCATTGCCGGCGGCGTTGCAGCAACGGCTGCTGGCGCTGGGAGTGGATAAGGACGGCTTCACCCTCTGAGCGTGGTTGCGGCGCCGCCAAGACGGCGCCAAAACGTCATGAGAAGCCGTGCGCAGCGCGGTAAACAGCGAGATTGGCGTAAGTGGCGTTCAGCAGGGGAACCGACAGCCCGGCTCGCCCGGCAATATTGACCAAATCGCCGATGATCTGGTCCGCCTCGATTTCGTAACCCTGCGTCAGGTCGCGATACATGGAGGATGTTTGTCCGGACTCTTTCATGGTCAGTAGGTTGGTGATCTGCTGAAAGTAATTTTCACGCCGCACATAGCCTGCACACATCAGCACAGTCAGGACTTCTTCAATCACCGCCCGGGCAAATATGTTTCCTCCGGGCGCCGAGGCCACCTGGCCGATGTTACCGCGCATCAGGCAGGTGATGGCGCCAAGGCTTGCCAGCAGCAGCCATTTTTCCCACATTTCGCTGATAATATTCAGCGAGAGCCGGGCATTGAAACCGGCGCCTTGGAAAAAACGATCCAGTCGGGCGATGCGCTCAGAGGCCGCACCGTCCGGTTCGCCATAGGTAAGATCGTGCAGCTCAGTGAGCTGCAAAACCCTTCCCCTGTCGTCCAGGGTGCCGTTTATCTTGCACAGGCCGCCGATAAGTTTGGCTTTGCCGAAACGGCTTGCGAGTATGTCCAGATGCTTCATGCCGTTGAGGATGGGCATAATCAGGGTATCATCGCCAACCGCCGGCGCGATGGATTCCAATACCGGCTCCAAGGCGTAAGCCTTGACCGCAATCAAAATCACGTCATAGGACCGGGTGATTTCGCCGGCTGACACGAGCTGCGGCTGCAATGACAACTCGCCTGACGGCGTAATGATATGCAGGCCCTCGGCGCGCAGCTTCGCCGCTCGGGGGCGCGAACCAGGAAGGTAACGTCCCGGCCGGCCAATGCCAGGCGGCCGCCGAAATAACCGCCGGTGGCGCCGGCGCCCACAACCAGCATACGCATGCTTTTGTCCTTATCGTCTTCAGACGTTAAGCGAAACAGTATGAAAGCTAGAATAGGGGCATATGCCGGTATGTGTCCAGCGCTTATGGCCGTCGATATAACATACCGGCATTTTCGGGTGAAAAGGGAGGATGGCGGCAAAAACGCCGCATGGAACATTGCCAGGAGGATAATGGCATAATGGATTTGAAGAGCCGTACCGAGTCCATCATTTACCTTGTTCAAAACAAATGATAGACCCGTGGGGCTTGAACAAATAACCTTAATAATTATTGATGATGACGTTGACAGTATAATGGTCCCGGCGAGCGCTTCTCGCAATATGAAAAACTACAGTAGGCGATTGGACAGTATTGCCAACAAAGTCAGTTTTAATATAATGAACCTGATTTGGCCCAACGTGAAAATTTCCCGTATTCCAAAAGAGAAACCTTAGCGGTTCCGCGCCACCCAAATAGACTCTTTGAAGAGAGATCTGGTTTAAATGCACTGTTATTAAATCCCCATAGTTGAAGCTGGGATCATGAGGCACATCCACAATTATACCCTCATCCTCTTCGATTTGGGCTATGGTAATGACATTATTAACTGCTTGTGGTAAAATCGGGGGGTAGGAGGGCCATAAAAACTCCTCGGTTATGAAATAAATGGTGCTATATATATGATGTTGTTTTGACACCATACTTAATACAATGATGATTGTATATGAATGCATTTTATTATCAATGTCATGTTTGGCTGGAGTAATTTCCTAAATTGATATATCTCTGAAATTTATTGACATTAAGACGTTCTCATTTTTAATAAGAAGACGGCAATGTTCATCTTACTTATTCATTTTTTTAGAAATTCGACTAACGCCAATTTTCTGCTTTTAAAGCAAAATATGAAAACAGTCCGGCAAAACTATACAGATTATGCAACTGCTAAAAAAGTATAATCATGCCGGGCTGGGCATCTTTCACCTCTTCATTTTTAACGGCAGATTGTCTGGCCGGAAACGGTAAACACCACTTGTGCCGAGGTATTGATAGCGGGATCCGTTTCAAGATAGATATTAAGAGTGACGACTCCGGGAACGGTATTTGTTATGGGTATAACGGCATTTCCCGTAATATCTGTTACAACAAACTGTGGATGTTGGGCTTGACCTGGAGCAGTCAGACGCAGCACTTGCCCAGCAGAAGGATACCCATAAGCGTCATATAACGTGGCCCTGACGATATTTGTTGAAACGCCATCGGCCAGCGCGTTATTAGCAAGGACCGTGGCCGTGAGCAAATTGTTTGTCTGCAAGCTTTGCACTATTTGAAAATCAACTCTATCAGATACTATCGAATTACCAAGCCAATTCTCTACCACATAAAAGGTAAAATGCGGGCCCACGGTCGCTATGCTGGCCGGCAGCAGAAAGCTTCTGGGCAAACCCGGTAATGTTTGTATGATAAAACTGACTATCGGGAAGTCGGTAGTAGAAAAAAAATACATGGAAGATGCTATTAATATCTATTCCCACAGATAAGGGGATCTGAATGTATAAACCGCCGGCAAGATCAATTTGAATGGTGCGAATGACACCATTGAAAATTTGTGGAACTAACGGAGGATCCAAGGTGCTCTGAGGCAGAACGCAGGGATATGTTGATGACATATAAACTCCTTGATTTCATCTTGGGTACGGTTAAGTTTCAAAAAACATTATAAATGGGCTATGGTTGAATCATGATTTGTCTTTTGCATTGAATAAACAGTCAACGCTATAATTAAGTTGTGGGCTGCCATAAAAAACTTTGAAATATTTTTTCTTATTGAAAGCCCTTGGGTATTGTGTACCTGTCATTGGGACACAATACCCATAGTGGCGACTAAACGCTAAACCCGAGTATGGCATGGGCAGTCGCTAGCGGGTTCATTGATATTTTCTGGAGCAGAGAATTCATTTGGGGAGGAAAAATCTGAATTATCAAAGTTTTCATTAAGTTGATTGCCTTTATTTAACTGCTTCACAGGTATCGACAATGCGCTGGTTGTGGGTCCATGATCAATCACAGTGACAATGGTATAGCCCGAATTGGCGCCGCTATAATAAGGGGCTAATTGAGAATAAAAGTCAGCGCCGGATCCGCTTTTACGAGGTCGTATAAACTGTAAATTTGTACCCAATAATTCAAAATCATTTCCCCTGCCTGGTGCGCATACGGTTCCCGCTCCACTATATATATGCGCATAATTTATTCCACAATTATAATAGCTGTTTGCATTTCTGCTGAGAGCGACTTCATATACGTGTCCCTGTTGAAAATAAATAGGCCCAAATAACGTTCCCACCGGAACATAGGCTCCCACCCATACTTCATACGAAGGCAATGTTATGGGAAAACTGGCAACAAAATTGATATTTAAAGACGTTTGAACGGTATAGTCTGACTGTAGAGAGATAATGACATTCATTGTCCCTGGCGTAATAGTGGAAATATATATACTGGCCTCACCCGACGCGTTGGTCGTGACGGTATTGGGGTAGTTGGCGGCGCCGCTGACATACACTTGCAGCGTTCGGCCGCCAATGCCTACCTGCGTTGCGCTGTTCACCAGTTTTGCCACCACCAAATTATAGGCCTGCCCATTCGCGGGCTGGTTATTCACCGCAGCCGTGGCGGACAGACTATAGCTTATGGGGGCTTCAACGAAATTCAGCACCTGCGTGTTAGTGACTGTACTATCGCTAGCCAGCGTGGCAACAATTAACACACTTTCACTAATACTACTGGTTATAAATAAAGTAAAGAGTCCAGCGGCGTCAGTCTGACCGAAAGGAGCGCTAAGTCCTACGCCGCCGGAATCGTAGTGCGCAAAAGTGATAAACTGGCCGGATACCGGCTGACCTGTGGTGCTGGTGAGGATATAGATAATCTGGTTCTGGTCAGACCCATCAGCATTGGCGCCGTTCCGTGTAATTTGCGAGGATAAAATATAGCCGCTCGCGGAAGCTTGAACAACACTGAAAGAGACAGGATCAGATGAGCTTGTGTTACCTATGCTATCTGTGGCTGTATATTGCATAATATTGTTTCCTATAACCACGTAGTTGGAGGGAATAAGAAATTGGTGGGGTAAATCACTCACATTATTAATATCATAAGTGATGGTGAGCGCACTGTTGAAATAGATTCTGATGGTATCACCGACTCTCAAGTTTCCATATGAAGGAATGTCGACCCTGATACCACCATCCGCTGTTATTCTGCCCGTGGTAATAACATTATCGATGAGTTGTGGCAAGAACGGTGGTTGGAGTGCCATAATAGCCTCTCATTATCTGTAAATAATCTAATGTTTTTTTTAAACAAAGATATTCGTTACCATTTTTCTTAGCTTGAATGTAGTCCGATAAATTATTTTATTAGCCTTTAATTTGCTAAAATTAGCAATATGACTCTTTTTAAGAAGCCTAATCTGACCAAATTGAGAAAATTTGGGGGGAGATTATTTCCTCAATGCGGAAATCAGAGTCCGGTAATACTATAATATTAAATATATTTCAAAAATATAATCACGTCGGGTTGGGGATGTTTTATTCCCCACCGAAGGAAGACGCTGAAATTTTCTCTCAGAAATTATAGATTATCTTACTCTCTGAGGAGAGTTAGGCAATGTTATAATTTGAGAGAAAGGTTGCCAAAAATAACAGGTAATACATCCATATCCACTGTACAATTTGTCATGCCGCGCATATTTACGTCGTGATATGCAGTGCCGGCAGGTGACCGGCCCGGCCAGGGATGCCGCTTACGACAGCCAGTGATTGCTTTTCGTTGCTTGAACCTTTCATACCCGTCTTTATTCAACCACGGTTATTTAAGGTTTACACGCTAAGATTACAGACCCGGCGCTTTCCACATTGAGGTGGTCAAACCTTCATCCACCAGCCCCAGCTGATCGGCGTATACCGCCTGCCAGCTGGCTTTTAATTGGCGATAGAGTTGGTGATTCTCCGCATCCGGCTGATATTCGCGCTGCCAGCGCACCAGACGCTCGCCGGTTTCCGCCAGGGAGGAATAGATGCCGACGCCGACGCCGGCGGCGATGGCGCAGCCCAGAGCGGTGGCTTCCTTCACTTCGGGGACTTTTACCGTCAGGCCGGTGACGTCGCTAAGGATCTGGCACCATAACTTACCTTTGGCGCCGCCGCCGGCAAAGACCACCGACGGCGGCTGAACGCCGGAGAAGCGGGCTATCTGCTCCAGGTTGCAAGCGGAAACGACGGCGGCATTTTCTTCAAGGGCGCGAAACAGGGTTTGTTTATTGCAACGTTCCGGGTCGATGGACAGATTGATAAAGGATGGGGCGGCATGGTACCAGGTCTTGAAGCGCATGGCATCGGAAAAAATCGGCATGACGCCGTAGGAACCGGGCGGCACGCGGGCGGCCATGTCCTCCAGCAGACTATAGGCGTCCACCCCCATTCGCTCAGCAATCAGCTTCTCTTCGCCGCAAAAGGCGTCGCGAAACCAGCGCATGGTCAGGCCGGTGAAAAAACTGATGGATTCCGCCTGCGCCATGCCGGGAATGACATGGGGATTCACGCGTATGTTCATGTCGGGATCGGTAACGGGGGCGGGCAAATTGACGACCTGTTGCCAGAACGTCCCTCCCAGTACCGCCGTTTGTCCCGGCCGGACAACGCCCAGCCCGAGACTGCCGAGCTGAACGTCGCCGCCCGGTCACCACGGGCGTGCCCGCAGTCAGTCCGCAGGCGCGGGCCGCCGTTCGGGTCACCGCCCCCAGCACGGTGCCGGTCTCCCTTACCGGGGATAGCAAATCGGCGCGTAACCCGGCCATATCCAGCAGGCTGCGCTGCCAGTCCCGGCTTTCCAGGCTGAGCATGCCGGTGGTGCCGGCGTTGGAGGGATCGACCGCCAGCTCGCCACTGAGCATATAGGCCAGCCAATCGCTTATCATGGTGAGGGTAGCGGCGCGGCGATAGACATCCGGCCGGTGATGGGCCAGCCATAGCAGGCGCGGCATGGCGCTGAGCGCCAAGGTCTGTCCCGAATATTGATAAACTTCCCGTTCAAAACCGTTATCGTGCAGCTCTTTGAGTTCGCTGACTTCCCGGCTGGCGCGGGCATCGACATTGGCGCAGGCCCAGATGGGGATGCCAAGACGATCGTAGAGCACGATGCCTTCGCGCATTGAACAGGCGGCGACGGCGTGAATGTGCCGGGGATCAATGCCGCCGATGTCCAGCGATTGCTTGATGCAATCGCATACCAATTGCCAGTTTTTGTCCAGGTCGAACGCCATGGAGCCGGGAATAAGCGGATCCGCCAAATGCCGCCACTCCGTCTGACCGGCGGCAAGCTGATTGCCGTCGATATCGAAAATCACCGCGCGAAAGCTGCCGGTGCCGGCATCCAGCGCCATCAGATAGCCGGTGCCGTCGGTGGATGAAGCAGGGTGGCGAAACGTCGTCATGGTCATTATCCCTGTGTCAGCGGCGCCGGAGCGCGGGATGGAAGCCGGACGAACCGTTATGCCGCGATGCTCAGAGCAGCGCCAGCATGGCCCGTACCGTATTTTCTTCAGTAATCAATGCGTTAATATGTTCGCCCGCCAGGGCGGCCAGGATCGCCTCCGCTTTTTCGGTACCGCCCGCCACGCCTATCACCCGCGGGATAGTCGATAAGTCCTGTAACGACACGCCGATGAGTTCCTGGTGAATCGGCATGGCGCCGGCCAGTTCGCCGTTGCGTTGCATAAAATAGCCGAGAATGTCGCCCACCGCGCCTTTGCGCTCAAATAGCTGTTGTTCTCCTTCGCTGATATAGCCGGAACGCATGATGGTGGCTTCGCGTTTCTGGTTCAGCGCGCCGATGCCAACCACCGCGATATCGGCGGCGCAGGCGGTCAGCATGACGTCATGTACGCTGCGCTCCCGTCGGAATATGGCGGCGACTTCCGCGGAGGAGGCGCGCAGCGGCGCCGGGATGATACTGACGCTACAGGCGGCATCCAATTGGCCGATGCCGGTCATATAGGGGCCGACGCCGCCGGAGAGCGTTACCAGCCGCACTTGTTGCGAGCTGATAAAACCGCTCAAATGCTGCAGGGTACTCATGGCGGTTTCGCCGAAACCTACCGCCAGCAGTTGCCGGGGCTGTAAATGGCTCATGATCGCCTGGGCCGCCCCAACGCCGATGCGCCGGCTGATTTCCCCCTGCGGCAACGACGGCAATACGCGTGCAAAATGGAGTTTGAACCGTTCCAGCAGCAGATTTTCCAATGCCAGGCAGCCCTCATAGCGGGAATTGATGTGTACCCGGATCACACCCGACTGGCGGCCTTTCTCCAATAGGCGCGATACTTTCAACCTTGTCAGCCCCAAATGATCGCCGATTTCTCCCTGTGTCAAACCGTCGTGGTAATAGAACCAGGCGATGCGCGCCAACAATTCCTGTTCGGCCATGCCGTTATCCATTGCGACGGCATTTTCATGGCTATGTTTATTCATATGGAACACTTATCAATATTATATTCAATTGTTCAATATTGCTCGAAAGCGGACTGTGACCGGCCATGCAAAAGACCGATCCGCCTATTCTGTCATATCATGATGAATAAGCATATGAATAAAATGTGATCAATTTGGCGGTTTTATCATATCACTCCGATTAGGATGATGAACAGTTTTGAAAAATTAATTCATTTGTTCATTTGGCGCCGGCCGTATCTGCGGGTTTGATGATTGATTTCCATGGACGATGGAGAATTAACATGGCTAGTACAATCTGGCGCAAAGCGATATTTGCGGGGGTTTTGAGCCTAATGCCGGCAGCTTTTTCCGATGTTTTCGCCGTCGAACAAGTGGGCGCTATTCCCACATGGGCGGGGGTGGATATCACCCATGACGGTTTTACCGAGCCGCACTTTTACGGCCAAATGCGAACAATTGAAATCTCGGCTAATCAGGACCATAACGCCGTCATTGGCTCGACGATATCGCCTGACGGACTGTGCCCGGCGCTTAAGCGCGCCATGCAGCGGGGCGTAAAGGTATTGACCTGGGATGCAAATACCAGGTCGACATGCCGTTCCCTCTATTCAAAGCAAGGTACGACGTCGGAACTGGGGGCGCTGTTGGTGGATATGGCGGCCGAGCAAATCAGCAAGCCCCGGGCCAAAGTGGCGTTTTTTTATTCCAGCCCCGCCGTGGCCGATCAAAATCAATGGGTAAAAGCGGCGAAAGATAAAATCGCCGCCGAACATGCCGGTTGGACCGTCGTTACGACTCGGTTCGGTTATAACGACGCCGTGAAATCCCTGCGGGCCGCCGAAGGTATTCTGGAGACCTATGGCGATTTGGACGCCATTATCGCACCTGATGCCAATGCGCTGCCGGCGGCCGCTCAGGGCTGCGGAAAATCTGGGCCGACATGATGTGGCCATCGTGGGTTTCGGCCTCCCGAACGTGATGCGTCCCTATCTGGCCAGCGGTACGGTTAAATCATTCGGCCAGTGGGACGTGGTGCGTCAGGGCAAAATCGCGCTGTATGTCGCCCCAGGCAGCGTATAGGGCTTTTAAAACTTCGATTTTTAATCAGAAATCAGGAGGCCGGTACTATGGCTGATTTGGACGATATCAAAGACGGGAAGGATTTCGGCATCGGCGTGGCGCAGCGGATGCCGCCGTTTTTCCTCAAGGGAAGCGGGGCGTTGGAATGGGGGATGCAAGCGAGGCTGGCGCGTATTTTCAATCCGGAATCGGGCCGAACGGTGATGCTGGCCTTTGATCACGGTTATTTTCAAGGGCCAACCACCGGCCTGGAGCGGATAGATCTACATGTCTCACCCCTGTTCGCCCATACCGACGTATTGATGTGTACGCGGGGGATTTTACGCAGCGTCGTCTCGCCATCGGTGAACAAACCGGTGGTGTTACGGGCTTCCGGAGCCAACTCCATCCTCGGCGAGCTGTCGAACGAGGCGGTGGCGGTGTGTATTGAGGATGCCTTGCGATTGAACGTGGCGGCAATGGCGGCCCAGGTCTATATCGGCAGCGAATACGAGCATCAGTCCATCAAAAATATCATCCAATTGGTGGATCAGGGCACCCGTTACGGTATGCCCACCATGGCGGTGACCGGGGTGGGCAAGGACATGGCGCGGGATCAGCGCTATTTCTCGCTGGCGACGCGTATCGCCGCCGAGATTGGCGCTCAGATCGTCAAAACCTATTATACCGACACGGGTTTTGAGCGGGTGGCGGCGGGGTGTCCGGTGCCCATCGTCATCGCCGGCGGTAAAAAGCTGCCGGAGCGGGATGCGCTGGAGATGTGCTATCGCGCTATCGATCAGGGCGCCTCCGGCGTTGACATGGGGCGTAATATTTTTCAATCGGCCGCGCCCGCCGCCATGTTGAAAGCGGTGCGCGCGGTGGTCCATCAAGGTGAAAACGCCGAACGCGCCCACCAGCTTTTTCAGAGTGAACGACATTCGTCCTGATGGGGCGGGAGGGGATAAAATGCATGTGACGCTAGTGGAGATCAATATAAAACCGGATCGGGTGGATGAATTTTTAGCGGTGTTTCGGGAAAACCATTTGGGCTCCATACGGGAGCCGGGCAATGTGCGTTTCGATGTCTTGCGGGATGAGCGGTTGCCGAATCGGTTTTATATCTATGAAGCCTACCGAGACGAACGGGCGGTGGCGGCGCATAAAGAAACCCCGCATTATCTACGCTGCGTGGAGATGTTGGAACCGTTGATGACAGGGCCGCGCAAAAAAACGACCTTTATCGGGCTGTTGCCGGAATAAAAGCCTTGGCGGCTCAAGGCTGCCAGAGCGGCTCAAGGCTGCCAGAGCGGCTCGCCGCCGTTCAGCTTGCGCTCCAGAAAGAAGGCTGCGCTTATCAACGCCAGGTGGGTCAGCGCCTGGGGCATATTGCCTAGGGCATAGCCGCGCCTATCGAATTCTTCCGCGTAAAGCCCGAGGGGATTAGCGTAGCTGAGCAGTTTTTCAAATTCAAAATGCGCCTCCTCCAGGCGATCGGCGCGAGCCAGACACTCCACATACCAGAACGAGCAGGCGGCGAAAGCCCCTTCATTGCCGGGCAAGGTGTCTGAAGGCGTGTTTGCGTTGTCATAACGCCGAACCAGACCGTCTTGCACCAGGGTATGTTTAATGGCATCCAGCGTGGCCAGCCAGTCGGGATCGGTGGCGCCGACGAAACGCAGCAGCGGCATCAGCAGCATGGAAGCATCCAAATCCTGCCCATGGCGGGTGGCGGTGAAATGGCCTCGTTCCTTATTCCAGAAATGCGTCCAGATATCCTCGCGAATTGCGGTACGCGCCTGATCCCAACGGTCATAGGGCATGGGTAGGGATCTCTTTATCGCCAGCCGCAGCGCGCGATCGATGGCCACCCAGCACATCAGGCGGGAATGCAGAAAGTGACGGGGCTCGCCGCGCATTTCCCAGATGCCGGCATCCGCCTGATTCCAGTTTTCACAGACGTGATCAATCATCTTGGTAATGTGCTGCCAGCCTCGATGGGATATGGCTTCGCCATATTTGTTCGCCAGATAGACGGCGTCCATAAGCTCGCCGTAGATGTCCAATTGCACCTGTCGATAGGCCAGATTGCCGATGCGTACCGGCGTTGATGCGGCATAGCCGGACAGGTGGTTAAGATTTTCTTCAGGCAGCTCCGTTTCGCTGTCCAGCCGATACATCACCTGCAGCTTATCGGGCTGGTATTGACTGTGCTCCAGGCAACGGGCGACCCATTTGATAAAGGAGGCAGCCTCCTCGGTATAGCCCAGGCGCATCAGCGCATAGACGCTGAAGGAGGCATCGCGGATCCACGAGGCGCGATAATCCCAATTGCGTTCGCCCCCTAAATGCTCCGGCAGCCCGAAGGTGGCGGCGGCGGCGATGGAACCGTGGCGATGGGAGGTCAGCAGCTTAAGCGCCAGGGCCGACCTATTCACCATTTCCCGCCAGCGGCCTTGGTAGTTGCTGACGGCGCTCCAGCTTCGCCAATAATGCAGCGTGGCGTCGAAATAGGCCTTATTGTCGCCGGCGGTTACCCGTTCATCTTCGGCGCCGCCGAAAACAAACTCCAAAGATTCTCCCGCCTTGAGGGTAAAGCGTGCCACCGCGGCGTTCCCCTTTATGTGCAGCGGGATACCGGCAGCCAAGCGCATGACCGGTTGACCCGGCGCGCTGAAATCAACGACATCTTCCTTAAGGAAGGCACGGGTGGGGGCGCGGGCATAATCATGCACCGGCCCGCAGCGCAGGGTGAAAACCGCCTCACCGTGTATAACCGCCAATCGGCGAATAATCCGCGGCGTTTGCTGGGGGTCATGGCAAATCGGCATATAATCGGTGACCTCCGCCACGCCGCCGTCGTCCAGCCAGCGGGTTTGCAGGATATTGGTGTCCGGCAGGTAAATCTGCTGACGACGGGCTTTGGGCCATTGCGGAGCCAAACTGAACATGCCCGCCGCATCGCTGTCAAGCAATGCGGTAAATATCGATGGACTATCGAGATTCGGCCAGCAAAGATAATCGATGGTGCCGTCGACGGCGACGAGCGCGCAGGTCCGTAAATCGCCGATAATGCCATGTTCGTCGATAGTATGCGCCGTGTCGGCTTTACGTCGTTCGGTCATGCTGCTGATGTCCTGAGAGGGCGCGCAGGCCGTCAATATGATGTGGATATGCTTAACTATAGCTTAGCCTCCAGATGCAAAGCCGGTATCAATGCCATGGCGACCAGAAACGGCGCTTACTCCATTGCCGCTCCGGATATGCGATCTGTCTATCAAGCCGCGCTTTGGGCCAGGACTCGGCGGTATTGACATCTCGTGGCATAGTACAAATGAATTATATCAATCATGCGGTTGGTGATGAATTTTCTTAATAGTATCGAGCTGTATCTTTCATTCGACTTATTTTTAGGGCCCGTTATAATTTTTTGCATAACCGGAGGATGGGCTTTATTTTTGCCAAACAGAACTTAATTTTAATAATATATAAATAATAATGGTTATATGTATGATAATTAATTATTCTCACCATGACGCTTTATTCAAGAAATTCCTGGGTGAAATTACCGTTGCTCGCGATTTTTTTAACCATCATTTGCCGCCCGCGTTGCGCCGTCAATGTAATTTTAATACACTCGCGATGTGCTCTGGTTCTTTTGTGGAGCCAAATTTGCGCAATCATTGTTCAGATATGCTTTATTCGGTGCGGACCCGACGAGGCAATGGCTATATCTATTGCTTGATCGAACACCAAAGCAGCCCGCAAAAAATGATGGCCTTTCGTTTGATGCGATACAGCTTGGCGGCCATGCAGCAGCACCTTGATCATGGGCACAAGCGGCTGCCGGTGATTGTGCCGCTGCTGTTTTATCATGGGACGAAAATAGGCTACCCCTACAAAAATGATTGGTTGGCTTGTTTTGACGATAGCCCATTAGCCCGGCAGGTCTACAACCGTCCTTTTCCGGTGATCGATATCACGATGATGCCGGATGATGAAATCAAGACTCATGGGCGGGTTGCCATGCTGGAGTGGGTGCTGAAGCATATCCGCATCCGGGATTTGCGGGCATTGGTGGAGGATATCGGCATTTTGATAAGCCACTGGCAACCCTCGCTTGAGCTGCGCAGGAGCCTGTTTAGCTATATTTTACAGGCAGGAACAACCATCGATAGTCAGCTATTGATTAATAAACTAACGGAACAAGCGCCGCTTTTTTTGGAGAAAGAAGAAATGATGACCATAGCGCAGCAATTAAAAAACGAGGGTAGGCGGGAAGGAAAAAAAAGAAGGGAAACAAGAAGGCAAACAAGAAGGCAAACAAGAAGGCAAACAAGAAGTTGCCCGGAAACTCTTTTTGCGCGGTGTTGATTGCAAGATGATCAAAGAAGTGACTGGCCTTACCGATATTGAATTGGAGGCGGTAATGCATTGAACCGATAAACGTCGTTTCCAAGTCGACTCGCGGCGTATCTTCTTTGCTCTTAACCTCACGGCATGAAAAAACAGATGCTTCAGCTATAGCAGGTTTATGGCGTCTTGCTTGCTGCCGTTTTTGGTAAAACGGCCCTTGGACAGGGTTCTGCGATCTGTGATTACGCAGCCAAAAAAGATCCTTCGCGTCAAATATCCGAATTGATATGTTCTTTACAGTAGCGTTTTTTATATTCCAGCGGCGTCAAACCCGTCATCCGGCGGAACAGGCGCCGAAAGTAAGCGACATCCTCGAAGCCGCAGCGTTTTGCGATATCGGCGATGGCGCCGCAATCGGCCACCAGCATTTTTTCAGCGTTGCCGATGCGCCGCCGGTGAATCGCCTCGGTAAGCGTCATGCGGAACGTCATTTTGAACACCCTCCCCAGATAATCGGGATTGCAAAAAAGCTGGGCCGCCAGGCTGGAGGCGGTAAGGGGTAGATGAAATTGAGTGCCGATCAGCTGCTGCGCCTTCCAGGCCAATGCCATTCCCGGTTTCGCCGGTTCGGTGTTTTCGGTCCAGCCGTCTGCCACCTGCTGCAGCAACAATAGCAAGATCAATTCCAAAGAGGACGCGGGCGAGCGATTTTCCTGCTCGCTGAGAAACAGCCTGAAAAGCGTAATAAATCGATGAGGGTCGCGTATTTTACTGTACTGCGGTATAGGTAAAATGAGGATCCCGTCTTCGATGGTATTACCCGGAATAATGCTAAAATGCAGCCAATAGAATTTTAAATCAGATGGAAAGTCGCCAATGCCCGCGTGTTTTCTACCCGGCCATAATAAAAGCGTTTCCCCGGCTTTTACATAGAAATCCTGCTGGTCTTCGCAAATCGCTAATATACCCTGCTCTACAAAAATCAGCTCATAAGATTCCAGCATGCGGGTGGGATGATGGCCTAAGCCACGGGAGATGAAGAGTCCGCCATTTTCGATCTTGATGGGATAATTTGCTGATATTTCTAACATAAAAAATTTCTTTTGTTATCTATTTACACAACCTTAGCAAACAATTTTGCTTATGCCAGTCCATACATCGATAGTATTGATCTGCTTCACAGAATTAAATCCATGTCGGAATCGTACCGTTTTTATGCCTTTTTAACACCTTGTTGCGAGCGTGGTTGTGTGCGATTTTCAATCGGCGGAGCAATAAAAATAGTGAAATATCGTCTTTTAAAATTTTGAACCCTTTCGTTATGCCAATAACTCGTTATAAGCGAGGAGAAAACAATGTCCACCACTTCGATTCCCCATAGCGCCGATCCGGCGATAACCGCCGGAGGTTATTTATCTATTCGCGAGAAAATCGGTTATGGCTTAGGCGATGCCGGGGGCACCGTCATAACCAGCCTGATAATGAATTTCCTCACATTCTTTTACACCGACGTTTTCGGCCTGACCCCTGCGCTGGTGGGGACGCTGTTTATTGTACTGCGGGTCGTGGACGCGGTTTCCGATCCCCTAATGGGGATGGTGGCGGACCGGACCGTCAGCCGTTGGGGCAGATTTCGCCCCTGGCAGTTGTGGATTGCGTTGCCCATCGGCATTATCGGGGTTCTGACCTTTACGGTGCCGGACGTTGGCCCCAATGCCAAAATCGCTTGGGCGTTTGTCACCTATCTCATGCTGTCCATGAGTTATACCGCCATTAACGTGCCATACTGCGCGCTTATCAATACCATGACCGGCGTCCATCGCGAGGTGATCTCATGCCAGGCCTGGCGCTTCGTGCTGTGCGGCATCGCCGGATTTTTGGTTTCCGTGGGGTTGCCCGCCCTGGTGGCGAGCTTGGGGAGCGGCAGCAGCGCCCAGGGCTACCAACGCGGAGTGGCGGTGCTGTGCATCATCGCCGTGGCCATGTTTTTATGCTGTTTTTTCTGGGTGCGCGAGCGGGTACCCTTAACGGTAATGGGCAAATTTTCGCCGCGGGAACATTTGCGCGGGCTGCGTCAAAACGACCAGTTACTGCTGATGCTGCTGATGTCTTTTCTGCTGATTAACGTCTTCAATATCCGCGGCGGCGGTTACATGTACTTTATCACCTACGTTCTGCATGGCGGGCCCGGTTATGCTTCGCTGTTTTTTACCGCCGTCACGGTGGCCTCCATTATCGGCGCCGTAATAGTCAACGGCTTATCCCGTCGTATCGACACGGTAAAGCTGTATTATTACACCAATATCATACTTGCGGTTCTGGGGATTATGCTGTGGTTCATTCCCACCGGGCCGCGTTATCAGACCCTATGGCTGGCGGCCATTTTCATCAACGACGTCATTTTGGGTTTTACCCTGACGCTGCATTTTTCCCTGATGGCGTTCGCCGATGATTACGGTTTTTGGAAAACCCGCATCCGTTCTTCCGGCATGGGCTTTGCTTTTAACCTGTTTTTTATCAAACTCGCCTGGGCTTCCAGCGCCGGTATCATCAGTCTGGTGTTCATCCTGGTGGCCTATGCTCCCGGCCTCAACCACCAAACGCCCGCGTCGCTGCATGGCATCCGGATGATGGAAACCTTCCTGCCGGCGATATTTCATTTATTGCTTGCGGCGGTGCTGCGCTATTGCCGATTGGATAATACCAATATGGCCCGTATATCCAGCGATTTGCGGGAACGTCAGTTGTCATAAATCATAAGTAAGGAATATGTGATGAAAAAAACATCCGAAATCGACCTGCATCATATCAAGCTGACGGATCCCTTTTGGCTGGATTATCAGCGCCTGGTCAGGGATGTGGTGCTGCCCTACCAATGGGATGCGTTAAACGATCGTGTCGCCGACGCGGAGCCCAGTCATGCCATCGAAAATTTTCGTATCGCCGCCGGACGGAGCCAGGGGGAATTTTATGGCATGGTATTTCAAGACAGCGATGTGGCGAAATGGCTGGAGGCGGTGGCCTGGATGCTTTGCCAGCAGCCGGATGCGGAGCTGGAACGCACCGCTGACCAAACCATTGAGCTGATTGCGGCCGCTCAACAGCCGGACGGCTATCTGAATACCTATTTCACCGTAAAAGCGCCGGAGCAGCGCTGGACCAATCTGGCGGAGTGCCATGAATTGTACTGCGCCGGCCACATGATTGAGGCCGGCGTCGCTTATTATCGCGCCACCGGCAAAAGGCGGCTGCTGGATGTGGTATGTGCCCTGGCAGATCATATTAATCGGGTTTTCGGTCCCGGCCCGCGGCAATTGCATGGCTATCCGGGCCATCCGGAAATAGAACTGGCGCTGATGGAGTTGCATGACGTCACCGCCGACCGGCGTTATCTGGCACTGGCGCGCTATTTCGTCGAGCAGCGCGGCACTTGGCCCCATTTTTACGATAGCGAGTATCAACAACGCGGCCGTACATCCTATTGGCAAAATTACGGCACCGCCTGGATGGTAAAAGACAAGGCTTACAGCCAGGCGCATAAGCCCATTGCGTTGCAGGAAACGGCGGTGGGTCATGCGGTCAGGTTTGTTTATCTGCTGGCCGGCGTCGCCCACCTGGCGCGTACAGGCGGAGATGAAGACAAAGTCCTGGCCTGTCGCCGCTTATGGGACGACATGACGCGGCGCCAAATGTATATCACCGGCGGCATCGGCGCGCAAAGCCACGGTGAGGCATTCACCTCCGATTATGATTTGCCCGGCGACACCGCCTATAACGAGAGCTGCGCCTCCATCGGCTTGATGATGTTCGCCCGGCGTATGCTGCAATTGGAAGCCGACGGCCAATATGCCGATGTGATGGAGCGGGCGCTTTACAACACGGTGCTGGCGGGTATGGCCCTGGACGGCAAGCACTTTTTTTATGTCAATCCGCTGGAGGTACATCCGGACGCCATAAAGTGCAACCATATTTATGATCATGTTAAACCGCAGCGCCAGCAGTGGTTCGGCTGTGCCTGCTGTCCGCCTAATATTGCCCGGCTACTGGGTTCTCTCGGCAATTATATTTATACCCAGGCCGAGGATACCCTGTTCGTCAATCTTTATATCGGCAGCGAGGTGACGGTGCCTGCGGCGGAGAGTACTTTGACGCTGCGCCAAATGGGTAATTATCCCTGGGATGATGCCGTTGATCTGACGGTAACCGGCGGTTCCCGGTCGTTATTCACAATAGCGTTGCGCTTGCCGGCTTGGTGCCCGTCGCCACGGGCGATGTTGAACGGCGAACCGGTTGAGATTCATTCCAGGCAAGGATATGTCTATTTCACTCGGACCTGGCTGGAAGGAGATAACATCCGACTGACCTTGCCCATGCCGGTACGCCGGGTCAGAAGCAATCCGCTGGTGCGGCAGAATATCGGTAAGGTCGCGCTACAACGGGGGCCTATTGTGTACTGTTTGGAGCAGGCGGACAACGGCGCCTGCCTTCATCAGCTGCGTTTGTCCGCCGGCAACGATTTCCGCCTGGTGCCCGGAGATGGTGTATTGGCCGGGAAAACGCTTATCCAGGCTCAGGGCGACGGCTTGACGGAAACCGATGCTGGCCAGCAACCCCTTTATCGCTATGACGGCGAACCGTACCGGCGCACACCACGGTCGCTACTGTTTATTCCCTATTTTTGCTGGGCCAACCGGGGTGAGGGGGAGATGCGGGTATGGGTGAATGAGGCTTGAACCCATTTCATTAATGTCAATGCATTGGCTCACGGCTCTACCGCCCCAGATTTGTTTTTGCGAGGCAAACCCCAGGAACTGATAAATCGCACGACAAGAACGTCGTCGATTTAACGCCTGGACACGCCGGGAGATATCGCCGCCGCGGTGGCCTTTCTGGCCGGACCCGATGGCCTAAGGAGCCATGGCCAGGTTTTGCGGGCCATCCGGGGGCATACTCCAAGCCTGTCGATAAGGGCATCGCCGCGAGTTGTGGTATAGACATTCAATCTAGATATGGCCATAGCGGCAGCGTGTCGTTAGTGGCTAACAACGGCATAGGGTATATGGATTCGGCCAGCCGTCGAAACCGTTTCACGGAAAGCAAAATATCAAAGTAACACTGCAGAAAATATTCATCACCTTCCGAGATATAATCGAGATAGTCTCTCAATATATGATATATCGCTTCTTCAGACTCTTTATCGAGCTGATATTGGTATTGTTTGGTAAAATCATAAAAATTCATGTCACGAATAATTAGTCTCGCAAGATCACTGTATATTGCCGGTAACAAAATGACATTTCGCTTGATGCGGGCGTTATTAAGCGATTTTCTTAATGTAATCAGCATTTCAACTAAATCGGCGAGGCGCTTTAATTTCTTTTGATCACGATCCTCTTCTTTTATCTCTGTGGAATTTATCGGCCCTTGTGCGGGAAACTCTGTTTTTTCCAGTTATCGGTGAAAAACGGGTAAACCATTGAGGATGGCGTTGCTTAATGCTATCTGTTTGCAGGTAAGGATATAATTGAACATCCAAACGCAGGTTATCCGCCAAGGTCTGCCCCCTTTGGGAAAGCACCGTAAAACCATCAAAGATGCAAATCAAATCAATGCATAATACCTCGTCTAGATCGGGAAGCCGACTATTGGCGTAGAGCAAACCGCGAATGATATGCGCCATTTCCAGGCTGTGGACAGGGTGAATGCTCTGGGAGATCGGCTCCATTTTCAACGTCAGCACTCGCTCGTTATCCGGCGAAGTCGCCAGGGTCCAGCCATCCTGGGTAAGGGCGCTTTCCCTTGCGGTGTGGGATATCGGCCTCAAATTCTCCTCGTCATTCTCCGTGGGACCAATAATGGTTTGGAGAGCGAGTTTGCTCGACATGACGGTTTCATTCACCGGAGCGTTAATAGGATTACCCGCTGTCACGAGATATTGCTCCTGAGACCCTCTCACCGTGAGTTTGCCGTCGATGAACGTGCCCATTTCTTCAGCCATAATGATTGAGGGGCCGGCTGTGATTTGTGGATTGAAAAAATTATTGTTCACGCCGGCAAAACGGCCGTCACCCATACTGAGCATCAGATGAATTAAAAACACCTCATCGTGAAATATGCCTAATAATTTTCCAGGCTTTATTTCTAATAATTCCGTGCTGGTGAGAATATCAAGCATTGAAGACATGTATCCTTGGGGAGGAGAATTATGGCCAAAGGCGTGTGTGACTTTTTGCTGCATGTCTTCCGCTTCGGGGGCTGTAAGCAATTTAGCTTCTTTTAGAATCAAAAAAGGAAACGCCACATTTAGGTTATAATTTTTATGTATATCATGAAGGCGTTTATATGAAGAGATCACAGTTCGTGTCGCTGATAAAATAGGAGGAGTGGCGTCAGCGGAGGGAGAGGCTTTTTTGACAAATCGATAATGATATCTGATTGCAGCGGTTTTATACCAGATGGGTTCCCGCAGCAAAAGTGCACCACGAGCGTATTTGCCCGGATGGCCGGCCTCACGGTAAGGAAAAGCAATGGCTAGCTTTATTTTTGTGAAATCTTTATATTTTATCAGTGGGTAGTCATTGCTGATGCTTTTTTTTGATAAGGTGGGCCCATTCCGGTTCATTAAAAACCTGACGTTCTGCAATAAGGCCCGCACCATAGGGGCGTAGATGCATCATATCCACAACATATTCATTTTTATCAATCATTAAGATGATAACAAGGTGATCTACTGGAGACCGATCGTGTTCGTCCTTCCATAAGCGCAGCATTCTGAAAGAAGTTTTAACGCCTTTGCCTGCTCTCAAACCGGTGATAAATTGGACCAGTAAAGCGTTTATGTCATTATCTTCTCCATGGGTAAATATTTCCCGGAATTTAGATTCATCAGCAAGGCAAGTAGTAAAGTCTAGCAGCATTTTACTCATATCGCTGCCGTTCGCAAATAGATCGTGCATATAGGGAATATAATCATTCACCATGAGTTCCAGCATTAGGATATACATCCACTTATTATCTTTGTAACTGTCTCTAGGAAGAATAATAGAGCGCAAGGGTTCCATTTTAATAATGTCGACTTCTTGGGTGTTATGCCTTGAACGACGCCCCGAACGGGTAGTTATAGGGAAACGATCGCTATCTAAAATGGAAGAGGCAGTCCATATGCCTTTGTCATTTTTATACATGGGAACCGCATAGTTCATATTCATGACCTCTGTGGGTTTAACCACACGCCAAGATTTTATGGCGGTATCCCAAATGACCTGAAAAAAATATTCGTCAATCTCGATGAAATTTTGGGTGGTACCTTGCCCTTGTTCGAGCACAAAAGTGCTGTCTTTTTTCATCTGAGATAATAAGCTCTTGTCAATATCAGATGACCATTGAATGAATTTCGTCATTTTTTGCTCCATGTTATTTAGGATGAAATTGCTTATCCAGGTAATCACGGCTGCCATATTTTCAGACAAATGACTTTTTATTTTTCTGGAGAAAACAGTATGGATTGGGACGGGATTGAGATACCCAAAAAGGCTGACTATAATAGAGCCGGAACTCTTCCTTGCTATGTTGGGAAGTTCTTCCACTAATCTTTGCGAGATAACGCGATTCACTTGCTTTGTCGGCATGGTCTCCAGATTTGCGATGTTTAATAATCGCTTGTAAAGTACGTGGGTACCTTTAGCTGCACTTTTAGTCAGTTGCCCAAACATAAAAGCTAAATCAAATGTATCAAATATTATTTCTATGCCATTAAATTCATTGTCAGCGTCGTGCCAAGATTTCCATAAAATCTCATAAAAAGGGTATCAGGGCCAAAATTTCTTGCCACCACTTTTTTTTCTCTTAGAGACACTTTTAGTTGATCCACAATTTCTTTCAGTGTCTGTGTGTTCCAATAATCTAATAGGTCGATTAATGTTTTATAATCGTTGCGATCTTCTCCTGCCACCAGGACGTAATCCGGCTGAGGCGAACTCAGAACGCTCTCCTCAGGTTCAATCAAAAAAAGATTTAAGGGTGACATACGTAATTTTGAATTATCATATTCTATTTCAAACAGGGTTAATAATTCGTTAGACGTAACAGGGATTTTGCGACGATTTATCCAGTTCACGTTAAAGTTGGTTTTTTCATGCTCACTTAATATACGTTTCAAAAATGCCTGCCCTTTGTTGATTGAAATGATTTTTTATAAACGGAGCGCTGAAAAGAGTACAAGCAATAAGCATTTTATTGCTAAATGTTTCAACCAGAGAAATTGTCCCGAAATTATTGTTTGGAGAAGAAATATCATTATTTGGTGCTAAGGAGTTTTGCACATAATTTCTGGAAAAAATTTTAAAAGTACGAACATTTTTTGGTGGATAGATCATATCCATATATTCTATATCCGACCGGGATATTATTTTGTAGCTAAACTGTTTAGCTTCTTGTTCTAAAGAGTATTCCTTATAATGGATAAATTGGTCATAAAATTCACTCGGTGAATTAAACTCCTTAGACATTTTAGTTCAAAAATTTTTTTGAAATTTTCAGCGGAACGGGTCTCAAAATCTCGAGAAATTTGCTTTTTGGCATCTTGAAATTGTTTGATAATAAACAGGGAGTTCAGCTCGCTCAGCTGTTCAGCTGAGGTTTGATAGTAATCCATGTACCAATAGATGGCCGCCCTCAACAAAAGCTCGATATCGCCTGTGGTAACCTTGTTGAAGTACTTAGTAAGAATATCCTGCTTGGTCATCAGCCTTGTCTCTCCAGGAAAAGCCATAATCGTGGCCTGAAGTTTCGCTTCAGCCAGACGCTGCTCATCCGAATTGCTGCCTAAAATAAGCTGCTCGTGTTGATGTTCGGACACTATATCAATAAGGTAGTGTTGAACTTTTTCTAAAAAACTCAATAGCAATACACACTCTTTGTCATATTTAATCTGATCGACGAGCTCGTTCATCCATTGCGGATTTTGCTGGTAGTAGGGGTTCTCGGTGCGTGCGAGATTAACTTCCACGCTTTTATCGAGAATATTTTGAGTTTCTTTATAGGGCTGAATGCTAATTTCAACCCACGATTGGCCTACAAGGTTTGTGATAGGGTTTATACGAAAATATTCAATGTCGCGGGTAACACGATCAATGTGAGGATGATATTTATCGCTACCGTCGATGTAATCGACAATCTGATGAGCGACCAGCTCGGCAATCTCCTCCTCGGATAATGGCGGTTCCGGCCGATCGAAAAGACTTCTATACTCGGTCAGTTCTCCTGGGATGATCAAATAATTGCCCTGCATGCTAAGCCCGTTTTTCCTACTGTATTCAAATATGTAATAAAAAAAACGCTTTAAAATTATTCTCCTCAAATGCATGGGATGCTCGTCAAGCATATCAAGGTATATTTCTCGGGTATTGAAATAGATAAGCCGGTCTATCAACGGTATTGAATCACTTACCAATAATTTTTCGTATGTTTGTTGGGCATGTTGCATTATTCCTAGCATGTAGAGCTGTTCTTTATATATTGAAGCCATGTCTGCAGCAGATTCGTTAATCAGTTGCACTAAATTCTTTTTAGCATCATCATAAGATATACCGTTTTTGAGATCTATCAATTCTCTGAATGTTTTGAAATTTACGCCTTGAAGAATTTCATCAAGCTTTAAATTGAAATTAGGAAAGAAATCAACTACCGTTTTTTGTTCTTGGATGTAGCTTTTTATTAAATCTTCTTCAGCATTGTTTTTTATGTCTGAATTGATGCAGTCTTCGATTTTTTTTTCAATATTTTTTTTAATCATTATGATGTCGACAAACTGGTGTCTATCGTTCAGGTAAGTGGCATCATTATACATTTCAGTTATTTTATCATATATAAAAGAGTTCAACTCTATCATCCATCCAAGTGAATAGATTTTTTGCTTAGCCAATGGGATAAATTGTCGCTTTATTACCGTATATAATGCTCTAGCGACATGGTTTGAAATATATACGTTCGTCTCACATATAGCTTCCTCTTTCTGATGTTCCACCTCTGCTTTTTTCGGTATCTCGGCCTGTACCTGAGGCTCGGCATACTCGCTGGGGGAGGTGTAGATATCGTGGGAGAGTGGTTTTGCAAAAGCTAAGATATGTCTCTTTGGCACCCGGTGCCAGGGTGATGGTAACGCCGGCCCCGCAATATTCAGCGTTGCCCCGTAAGCGCCCGGTAAAAAGGAGGGTATGTTAAACAATAAGTGAGGCCGAATAAACGGCGCCGGTGTGTCAGGCACCTGAGCCGGTAGGGGAAATGGGCGTTTATGCGCGTCGTAGCGCTGGGATGACGACGGTAATGCCGCTTTCGGCGGGGATGTGTCACGCGCCGCAGCAAAGGGCATCCGGATGGCGTGGTATACCTGTATGACCCCCGCGAGATGGCCGAGAAAATAGGCCATGCCATCAAGCCAGGGCGCGGGTGGGCAGACCATATCGTCGATATGATATCTCTCCCCGTCGGAAACCACCCATCGATCTTCCATCACCCCGACGTAAATGGAATCGCCATTCGGCAAGGCAATTTTTTTACAGGGTATGCTATGGCGCGCATCGGCTATTGTGACGGTAATATTCCCTCCCGGAGGCGCGGCGGTAAAACTTGCCATATTTTTTTTGAATAATTTCACGTATTTAAATAATTGGTCCACCTTTAATTTTTCATCTGCGTCTTCTTCGGTGTTATCATAAACATTTTCCCAAGCCGGCGGGTTTTGGCTGGAGGTATTTTGTTTAGGCGGAAAATTTACATACTGTTGATTATAAACTCTGTTTAAATTGTAATAATAATTATTTAACTTGGATGTTCCTTGGCTTTTGGTCGGCATTATGTCGCCGTTGGTTTTTGAATAAAAATCATTCAGGCTAAGAGTGTTATTCAATGTAATATCTCCGATGTGATTATATTGGGTGAAATTTTGTTGAACATACCAATGCAATAGGCAAGTAAGAGTATTGAGAGTGTTATCCGGGGCTTTATTGAAACATCTTGATAATAAAAGGACAGCGGAAGTGTGTTTAAAATATCATTAGCCAAAAGCGGGTGGCCGGCGAATCAATAGCATTGCAACTGTATAGGTATTTTACAGCCAAAGGCGCAGCAAAGCGGGTAGGGTGGGTATTTGCGACAGCAGGAACAGCGCCAGGCCGATAACGCCTCCCACCAGCGTGCCGTTAATGCGGATAAACTGCAGGTCTTTGCCGATGTTCAGCTCAATTTGCCGGGACATATCCCGCGCGTCCCAGCTTTTCACCGTGTCGCTGATATGCCGGGTCAGAAAAGCCGAGAAATCGGGAGCCATGCGCAGGGCGGCCTGCTCAAGATGCTGGTTCAGCGAGGCGCGCAGGACGGCGTCTCGCGCCAGGGTCCGGCTTAGCCACAGGCCGGCGTCGGTGACCTTGATGTGCAAAGCCGAGTCGGGACTATCCAAATCTTCCTTGAGCCAGCCACGCACATCGCCCCATAGGCCGCTGATGTACGTATTCAATACGGCGTCGTTTTTGAGATAATGTTTGATTTCTTCCCCTCGGCGGGCGGTGTCGGGATCGTGTTTCAGCCGTTGAATAAGCCGTAACGCCAGCCTGTCGAAGCGCCGGCGCAGCTCATGACCGCGATCGCGGACAATCTCATCGAGCCAAGTATTCACCGCGTTGGTTATGGCGATGGCGCCGTGTTCGCCAATCCATTCCGTGGGCAACACTTTTTCTTTCAGCGGATGTTCCAGTTTAAGCCACCGGACAACGCCGTCGGCGATAAGGCGGCGGGTAGAGGGTTTGTTGAGCAGCTTAGCCCATTGGCGCAGCCCGGCGTCCAGCAGATCTTGATGGCGGCCGTCTTTGGTCAGACTGTCTAGAACGGCGCCAACGGAAGCGGACAAATCGATTTTATCGATAACGGCATCCAGGGCGCGGCGAATAAAGCCCTGAATGCGCCGATCGTCGGTAAAGTCGAGGAATCCACGCATCAGTTGCAGCATTTGTCCCCCGAGCCGGTGTGCGTTGGCGGGAACCCCCAGCCAGTCGGCAAGGGTTCTCGCCGGGTCATGTTGCCTGATAAGACCCACCAGGGACGGAGTATCAAGAAATTTTTCACGGACGAAGAGCGCCAGATTGTCGGCGATTTTATTTTTATTACGGGGAATGATAGCGGTGTGGCCGGCGATAAACGGAATCGGCACCCGCCTGAACAGCGCCACGACGGCAAACCAGTCCGCCATCGCTCCCACCATCGAAGCCTCGGCTACCGCCTTGATCCCGTCGCGCCAGAAACCGGGGGTAATAAACAGGGTAGCGACAAATACGCCTGCGGCTACAATCAATAACAGTAGCGCTACCCTTTTGATTTTTTTTCAGCTCCGTTTGTTTAGTCATAACCTCTGCGTTTCTGCCTGTTCAAGAGAAGTCTTAACGCGTTTATGGGTAATATTCCCTAGGATAACGGCAACACCCGACCCTAGCGTAGAAGGAGCGGTTGGCATAACGTTTTTTAGGAATAAGTGTAATAATAGCCGGTCACCCTCGGCGGATTGCGGAATAACTCACTCTATGTACAAATTTGCAAGACTCATATTGTCCTCCTGGCTATTGCTGCTGTGCGCTGCGGCGTTTTCACCTTTGATTGCCTTGGCCGCCGATCAAACCTCCGGCGGCGCCTCGTCTGCGCCGGTAAAAATCAATGCCGCCTCGGATCTGGTCAAGCTGCAAAAACAGCTCGACGGTATGAAGCAGAAAGTGTCCGCCGCCACCATGGATAACCAACTGCGAGAGCTGAACGACGATACTTTGAAACTGGCGTCGGATGCCGATGCGTTGGCCGCCGCTTTGCAACCTGAACAAACCCAGATCCAGGCGCAGCTTGCCATTTTAGGGCCGCCGCCGGCCGCCGGCGCAATGCCGGAAACCGCCGTCGTCGCCCAGCAGCGTACCGCGCTCAATGCCCATAAAACACTGGTGGACGCGCAGGTTGAGCATGCCAAAACCATCAGCAAAAGCGCCGCCAATCTCGCGGCGCAAATCGTCGAAATCCGCCGGAATGCGTTGCGGACCCAGATGGCTTTGAATTCCGGCAGCATTCTTGCCCCCGGCTTCTGGTCGCCCTTGTTTGCCAGGGAGCCGGAAGACAATCAGCGGGTCGACGATTTTTGGCAAGACGTCGAGGCGGCATGGCAGGCGGCCTGGGAGCCGGGATGGCGTTTGGGCTCCGGGACATTTTTAGCGCTGGCCCTGATTATCTGGGCGTTCGGCACTCGCTTGCTGGCCAAGCCGCTGGGGTGGTTCAGCATCCATGTTTTGCCGGAAGGGCGCCTGCGGCGCAGTTTCTTCGCCTGCGCCACCGCGCTTTCCACCGTGCTGTCGGTGGGGGTGGGCGCGCAATGTATTTATATGCTGTTTATCCGGCATCCCGATGTGTCTGAACAGGTGCAGGATTTCGCCGATGAGTTATTTCGTCTGACGCTATTTTCATCACTCATCGCCGGGTTGGGACGGGCGATTTTGTCCAATCAGCGCCCGTCGTGGCGCTTGCCGGCCATTGCTGATTCGGTGGCGCTGGCCATGCGGACCCTGCCGCCGATGCTGGCGGCGTTCGTATTGATTTTCGGCGCGTTGGAGCAGATGAATCGCTTGGTGGGCACCAGTTTGGCCACCACGATTTTCGGTAACGGTATTTTATCGTTGTTGGTGGCGTTAACCGCCGCCGCCGCCGCGCTGCGCACCAACCGGGTACGACGCAAGCTGATGGCCGAAGGCGGCCAACCGGAAGCCCGTTCCACGTTGGCGGGCTTAATACATCTGGGCACCACGGTGATATCCATCGCGATATTGCTGTCGCTGCTGATAGGTTATATCGCCCTCGCGCGGTTCTTAACCTATGAGCTGGTGTGGGTCGGCGTCGTTCTCGCCTGTCTGTATATGCTGATCCATTTGGTGGTGGATTTGTGCGAAAGCCTGTTTTCACCCCATACGGTGGTGGGACAGCGCATCAAACATTCTCTGGGCCTTGATGACAGGCATCTGGAGCAGGCCGCCACCCTGTTGTCCGCCATCGGCAAAACCGTGTTGATTCTGCTGGCGGCGATGGCCCTGCTGAACGGAACCTTCGGATCCACCACGCCGATGACGCTGTTTGACAAGGTGGTGGATATGTGGGGCGGCAAGGGGCTGGAAAAGCTGAATATTGTCCCGGCCCATGTAATGAACGCCGTGATTTTCCTGGCCATCGGCATATATGTGCTGCGTTCGGCCCGCCGCTGGCTGGATAAGGATTTTCTGCCGAAGACCAAGATGGAAACCGGGATGCGGGCCTCTCTGGTGATTTTGTTCAGCAATGTCGGGTATATTTTGATTGCTCTGCTGACGCTTTCCACCCTTGGCATTCAGTGGAACAATTTGGCCTGGATCGTCAGCGCCCTGTCGGTGGGCATCGGTTTCGGCCTGCAGGAGATCGTGAAGAATTTCATCTCCGGTCTGATTTTGCTCATTGAACGTCCGGTAAAGGTGGGGGACTTGATCACCATCAGCGGCATCGAGGGAGACATTCGGCGTATCAATGTCCGCGCAACGGAGATACAACTGGGGGATCGTTCCACGGTTATCGTGCCCAACTCGCAGTTTATCTCGCAAAACGTGCGTAACGCCACCATGGGCAATGCTCAAGGGGTGGCCACCATTGTGCTGACCTTTCCGCTGGATATCGATCCGGAACAGGTGCGCAACCTGTTATTGGAAACCTATCGCGATCATGAGTTGATTCTGGCGGCGCCGTCGCCGTCGGTGACGTTTAGCCAGCTCAGTTCCAACGGCATCGTGCTAAGCGTAACCGGGTTCGTCAATAGCCCGCGCATCGTCTCCAACGTTAAAAGCGATCTGTTGTTTGAAATCCTTAAGCGGCTGCGCGAGTCGGGTATTGCGCTGTCGATGCCGCAGAAGATGATTGTCGAAAATTCACCGTCGGCGCTGTTGCCGGCGGCGGAAGCGGTTGAACAAAGCCCGCGATGATGTCCGGCGTTGGTCTTGGCGCCACCGGGCATCGGCTAGAGGGCGGTCGCGCCTACCGCCCGTTATCCGCGGGCAGGGTGGACTGCCCTTCTCCCAGCGAACGCTGCATCAGCAGTGTGTCTACCCAGCGGCCATGCTTGAATCCCACCGCGGTCATGATGCCCGTTTGGCTGAAACCCAGTTTCTCGTGCACCCGAATGGAACCCTGGTTTTCACTGTCGCCGATGATGGCCAGCATCTGGCGCCAGCCCCCCCCCCTGTTCCGCCCGTTTGATAGCTTCCGTTAACAGTCGGCAGCCTATGCCGCGCCCACCCATCTCGGGGTGGATATAAATCGAATCCTCCACGGTAAACCGATAAGCGAACCGTGCGCGATATAGCCCGAGATAACAGTATCCCACCACCTGACCGTCTTGTTTCGCCGCCAGCCAGGGCAAGCCCTTTTCCACTACCGACGCCCGCCGGGCCAACATCTCCTCCAGACTTGGCGGCTCGGTTTCAAAGGAGGCAATACCGTTAATCACATGCCAGGCGTAGATTTCCCGTACTGCGGCCATATCTGCTTCGGCGGTATCGCCGATGATGAGTTCTGCAACGGACACGTCTTTTTTTCCTCTTAGTGAGATCGCTTCTTCAGCATAAAGCAGAACGCAGCGCCAAGGTAGCCCCGACCGCCCGGGAAAGAAAAGGCGGCGGGCGCGCTCATTTCTCTCCCGGGAATAAACATTTTTATTAATCATGGAGGATGATGTTAAAATGTGATCCGATTCGCATTATTAAGCCACATCATGCGTTCGGTTTTTGATGTAATTTTCGCTATTCACCTGCTGGTTCAAGCGGTTGGACGCATGAGCCGTCCCCTGTTCCATAAGGGTCGGACGTTTTGTAAAGAGAGTATGCCGTCCTCGGACGCTCTCGTTGCAGTTACCGGGTATTGACGTAAACTTTTCTGGTCGTCAGTGGGCTTCGGCGCTTGTCGCCGCCGCTTATGGCGAACAATCCGCATCGCACTGGAGTTTTGCGCCCGCTTTTAAGAGGGCCGCCGACAGGCAAATGGCTTCATGTGAACATAACATTGCCAGTACAGGAACCTTTTCCGGCATGGAACGAAGAAAGTTTATTAAAGCGTCGCTTGCGTTGGCCGCCTATTGCGGTACCACCGGATCAGCGGCGTTATTCATGCGCTCGGCCCTGGCCGCCGGAGACATTGCCGACGGCAGCGCCGCCCCGTTTGATTTTTCCCTTTTGCAAACCATGGCGGCCGATTTGTCCCGTCGGCCTTTCGGCGGCCCGCCGGCGGAGCTGCCGAAGACGCTGGCCGATCTGACGCCGCAGGCTTACAACGATATTCAATATGATGCCAGTCATTCTCTGTGGCACGATATCGACGGTCGTCAGCTGGATGTGCATTTGTTCCATGTGGGCATGGGGTTCAAACGGCGGGTGAGGATGTATTCTGTCGATCCCGGCACCCATCAGGCCAGGGAGATCCATTTCCGGCCGGAATTGTTCAACTACCACAATGCCGGCGTCGATACCTCTCAGTTGGTTGGCCGGGACAACCTGGGTTTTGCCGGGTTCAAAGTCAATAAAGCGCCTGAGCTGACTCGTCGCGATGTGGTCTCATTCCTTGGCGCCAGTTATTTTCGGGCAGTGGACAGCACCTACCAGTACGGGCTGTCGGCCCGTGGCCTGGCTATCGACACCTATGCCGGCCAACCGGAAGAGTTTCCCGATTTCGTCGCCTTCTGGTTTATACGGCCGAAGGCGACGGACACGGTTTTTACCGTCTATGCGTTGCTCGACAGCCCCAGCGCCACCGGGGCCTACCGTTTTGTTATCGATTGCCAGGCCGAGCGGGTGGTGATGGATATCGAGAAGCATATCCATCCCCGCGCCGCCATCAAACAACTGGGCATTACCCCTATTACCAGTATGTTCAGCTGCGGCACCAATGAGCGGCGGACCTGCGATACCATCCACCCGCAAATCCACGATTCCGATCGGCTGGCCATGTGGCGCGGTAACGGCGAGTGGATATGCCGGCCGTTGAATAATCCGCAGAAACTGCAATTCAATGCGTATATGGATGAGAATCCCAAGGGGTTCGGCTTGTTGCAGCTTGATCATGATTTCAACGATTATCAGGATGTTATCGGTTGGTACAATAAGCGGCCCAGCCTGTGGGTAGAGCCGGTGGGCGATTGGGGCAAAGGCACGGTCAATTTGATGGAGATCCCGACCACCGGCGAGACCCTGGATAACATCGTTTGTTTCTGGCAGCCGGCCGAGCCTATCGTAGCGGGGCGGGAATATACCTACCGCTATCGTTTGTACTGGAGCGGCGAACCGCCGGTGCGCAGTCCGATGGCGCGGGTGGCGGCGACCCGCACCGGCATGGGCGGTTTTCCCGAAGGCTGGGCGCCGGGGGAACATTATCCTGAAAAATGGGCGCGCCGTTTTGCCATCGATTTTGTCGGCGGCGACATCATAGCGGCCGCGCCGAAAGGGATTGAACCGGTCATTAACGTGTCCGCCGGCAAGATAGATAATATCGAGATACTGTTTGTTGAGCCGATGAACGGCTACCGTATTTTGTTTGACTGGATTCCGGACAGCGACAAGACCGATCCGGTGGAGCTGCGGATGTTTTTGCGTACCGGCGTGACCGCCCTGAGCGAAACCTGGCTGTATCAGTATTTTCCGCCGCCGCCGGATAAGCGCCGGTATGTCGACGATCGGCAGATGAGCTGAGGGAAGCGACGGATAATTCCGGCGTGGCAAGGGGAGGACCTTTAACACGCGCCCTCTTCGGGATCTGTGCATCTAGCGCTCGCTGCAAGGTTTGGTGATAGCGAGCTTGGCCTGTCGAGAATGCTTGGGTAAATAGCATCCGCTTAACCGCGCTTTTGCCTCAAAGTGGTGCCGGCGGATTGTCCCGCTGCACTAAAAAGAGCGCTATTGGCGCTACGGCTAACGGTGTGCCCTTGTTTCGTCCTCTGCACCGTCCATCGACGGCGGTGCGCGCTTTCTTTTACTCCCTCGCACACTTGGCCCTTTAATTGCTTGCTCTTGTATATACATGTACAGAATCAACCTTTTGACGAGGGAATCCACGCTATGAAAGATCACCATCGATTTACCGGTATGCTGGCGGCCGGCATTTTGGGCGTTGCGATGTTGGCGGCCTTGCCCGCACAGGGGAAGGAGTGGAAGTCCGTCACCATCGCCACCGAGGGCAGCTACGAGCCCTGGAATCTGACATTGCCCGGCGGCAAACTGAGCGGCTTCGAACCGGAATTGATGACGATATTGTGTCAACGGATGCAGATGCAGTGCAAGCTGGTGGTGCAAAACTGGGACGGTATGATAGCCGGCCTGCAGGCGGGTAAGTTCGATGTGCTGATGGATGCCATCGTTATCACCCCCGAGCGTCAGAAAGAGATTGATTTTACCGAGCCCTATGCCGCCACCGCCGCCAGTTTCGTTTCGGTGGGGGGGGCAAGATCTTACCGGAAACCACCGGCGATAAGGCGATTATCAAGCTGACTAACGATCCCGCCGCAATCGACCCCGCCATTGCCGGCTTACGCGCCGCGCTTAAAGGTAAAACCATCGGCATTGCCTCGGGCACGGTTTATACGCCTTTTATCGATCAATACTTTAAAGATATCGCCACGGTGCGGGAATATAACGCATCGGCGGACGCTATCCTCGATTTACAGGCGGGCCGTATCGACGCGGTATTCGATGACGTGACCTTTTTTACCTCCATCATGGCGAGGCCGGAGAATAAGGACCTGGGATTTGACGGGCCGAAGATTGCGGGGCCGATCTGGGGCCAGGGCGAAGCGCTGGGTATCCGGAAAAGCGATCAAGATTTGAAAGCCAAGTTCGATGAAGCGATCAAAACCGCCATGGAGGACGGAACGGTAAAAAAACTCAGCGAAAAATGGTTTAAAACCGATGTGACGCCATAACAATCGGGCAAAGGCGCGGCGTCGGCGCGTTGGATCGTCGCCGGTGCGGTGCGGTGCGATGTGGTGCGGTTAAAACCGGCTGGCGAGCCGTCGCCCGCGGCCGGAATTGATGCAACGTAAATAGCGTGGGGGCGGAGGATATGTTGGACATGCTGGGATTTTCGAGTGAAGGCTGGAGCGGCATGATGCTGCTGGCCGCGCTGACCACGCTGGGCCTGACTTTCGCCGCGCTGTTGGTGGGCGCCGTATTCGGCGCCTGGGTGGCCGGCGCCAAGCTGTCGTCCCGGCGGCTGTGGCGATTCTTCGGCGACGGGTATTCGGTCATCTTTCGCGGCATTCCGGAACTGCTGATTATCTATCTCTTTTATTTCGGCGGTTCCGGCTTTTTGACCTTGATCGGCCGGTTTTTCGGCGCGGACGGCTATATCGAAATTCCGGCGTTCATGATTGGCGCCTTGGCCATCGGCATGATTTCCGGCGCCTATCAAGGGGAAGTGTATCGCGGCGCGGTCATGGCGGTATCGCCGGGGGAGCTGGAAGCCGCCTATGCCATGGGAATGAGCAAAGCCTGCGTGTTACGGCGGATTTTGCTGCCGCAGGTATTGCGTTATTCGCTGCCGGGGCTGGCGAATGTCTGGCAGATGAGCCTGAAGGATTCGGCCCTGGTGTCGGTGACCGGCATCGTCGAACTGATGCGGGCCAGCCAGGTGGCGGCGGGTTCTACCCGTCACTATTTCACGTTCTATATCATCGGCGGCTTGTGTTATCTGGCGCTGACCGGTATGTCCAATCCCGTGATAAGCGGCGCGGAGAAACGCTTCGGCCGCTCGCGCAAAACGCCTTTTGCTTCTCGTTAAGCCTTTGCCGGCCGGGGGATTCGATAATGATTGATGTGGCATTTCTCACCGATACCATGCTTAAGCTTTTGGCGGCGCTGCCTACTACCCTGGGACTGTTTTTTTGTTCCCTCGGTTTGGGAGGATTGCTGTCACTGGTGATAGCGGCGCTGCGCGTCAGCCGCTTTCCGGCGCTGAGCTATTTCGCCCGCGGTTATATGATGATATTTCGCGGCTCGCCGCTGCTGATTCAGATGTTTCTGCTCTATTACGGGCTGGGACAATTCTCCCTGGTGCGGGAAAGCTTGTTCTGGCCGGTTTTGCGATCCCCTTACTCTTGCGCGGTGCTGTCGCTGGCGCTGTGCACCGCGGGTTATACCGCCGAGATCATTCGCGGCGGCTTGCTGTCCATTCCCCACGGACAAATTGAAGCAGGGCTTGCCAACGGCATGTCGCGCTGGGTGCTGACGCGTCGGATTATCGGCCCCATCGCCTTGCGTTATGCTCTGCCGGCCTACTCCACTGAGGCGATTTTGCTGGTGAAGTCCACTGCGCTAGCCAGTTTGGTGACCGTTTGGGATGTCACCGGCGTCGCGCAGCAGATTATCCAGCGGACCTATCGGACAATGGAGGTGTTCGTTTGTGCGGCGGTTATCTATCTGTTGCTCAATTTTATCTTGGTGCGGCTGTTCGCCGCATGGGAAAGACATCTTTCCCATCATTTGCGCCCCCGTCCCGTCTTGCCCAACAATATCGACACCCTGCTAACGGAAAGAAAATGAACATGCCCGCTCCCATCACCCTATCCATGATCGATATTCGAAAGTCTTTCGGCGACCAGCAGGTCTTGAAAGGCATTTCGCTGGATGCCCGGAAAGGCGAGGTTATTTCCATACTGGGCGCCAGCGGCTCCGGTAAAAGCACTTTTCTTCGTTGCATCAACCTGTTGGAAATTCCCGACGAGGGCACGGTGGCCATCGGCGGCGAGACCATCAGGATGAAACGCCATGCTTCCGGAAAACAATTTCCCGCCGACCGGCGACAGATTGACGGCATTCGCGCTCGGTTGGGCATGGTGTTCCAGAGTTTTAATTTGTGGTCGCATATGACGGCGTTGCAGAACGTGATGGAGGGTCCGCTGCATGTGCTGAAAAGGCCTCGCAAGGCGTGCCTGGAACAGGCTGAACGCTTGCTGGCCAAGGTAGGGTTGTATGATAGGCGAGGGCATTATCCGTCGCAGCTCTCCGGCGGCCAACAGCAACGCGTCGCCATTGCCCGCGCGCTGGCGATGGATCCGGAGGTTATGCTATTTGACGAGCCCACTTCCGCACTGGACCCGGAACTGGTGGGGGAAGTGCTGAAAGTCATGCGCGCCCTGGCGGAAGAGGGCAGGACCATGCTGGTGGTCACTCATGAAATGGGCTTTGCCCGCGGCGTATCGAACCGGGTGGTGTTTATGCATCAAGGCTATATCGAGGCGCAGGGAACGCCGGAGGCATTATTTACCCAAAGCGAATCCGAACGTTTCCGGCAATTTATCGCCAGCCATCATTAACGGGGCGCTTTTATTGCGATTTGACGTTATAGCCTATCGGTACAAAGGGGTGCTTTTATCGCGGTTTTGCCGTTATAGACTATCGGTTTTCTCCGCTGGTGCGTGGCCGGCGCTAAACAGGAGTGCTCATGTCATCTAAAATGATCGTTTACGGCGACGGGCCGCTGAGCTGGCGCGACATTACCGCCGTAGCGCGGGACGGGGCGACGTTGTCGTTGTCGGAGAACGCCTGGGGACGTATTGATAACGCCCGCGCCATCGTCCGGCGGGTGGTGGCCGCCGGCGAGCGCGCCTATGGGATCAACACCGGTCTCGGCGCGTTATGCCACGTAGTGCTGCAAGAAGATCAGCTGGCGACGCTATCCCGTAACACCCTGTTGAGCCATGCCTGCGGCGTCGGTCCGGCGTTGCGCAATGAACAAACCCGCGCCATTATCTGTGCCGCCATCGCCAATTATAGCCAGGGCAAGTCCGGTATCCGGCGCGAGGTGGTGGCGGCGCTGATGAATCTGCTCAATCATCATATCACCCCTCTGGTGCCGTCGCAGGGCTCGGTAGGTTATCTGACCCATATGGCCCATATCGGCCTGGCGCTGACCGGTATCGGCGAGGTGGAATATAATGGCCGCCGGTGTGGCGCCGCCGAAGCACTGACGACGGCGGGGCTCACGTCGCCGAACCTCGGCGCCAAGGACGGTCTGTGCCTGGTGAACGGCACGCCCTGCATGACCGGACTGAGCAGCCTGGCCCTGAATGACATCGCGCGTCTGGCGGATTGGGCCGATGTCATCGGCGCCATGAGCTTCGAGGCGTTGCGGGGGCAGGCCATCGCATTGGACGCGGAGATCCTGGCCTTGAAGCCTCATCCCGGCATGCAACTGGTGGGTAGCCACCTGCGTTTTATGCTGCGCCACAGTAAAAACATTGCCGAGAGCGTCAACCTGCGCACCCAGGACGCCTTAAGCCTGCGCTCCATCCCGCAAATTCATGGCGCCTGCCGCGATCAGATAAGCCATGCGGCGCGGCATATCTCCATCGAGCTGAACTCCGCTACTGATAATCCGTTGGTGCTGGGTACGCCGGAAAACTATCGGGTGGTGTCCCAGGCCAATCCCCACGGAGAATCGGTGGCGATGGCCGCCGATCTCTTGGCGGTGGCGGCGGCGGAATTGAGCGGTGTGGCGGAACGGCGTATCGACAGGCTGGTGAATCCGCTGGTGAGCGGACTTCCTCCCTTCTTGGTCAGCGAACCGGGCGTCAATTCCGGCATGATGATAGCGCAATATGTGGCGGCCGCTCTGGTGGGTGAGAATCGTCAGTTGGCGCAACCGGCGGTGGTGGATAATTTCGTGACTTCCGGCTTGCAGGAAGATCATTTGAGCATGGGAACCGGCGCGGCGCTGAAGCTTGATAGGGCATTGCAAAACCTCACGCAGATATTGGCTATCGAGTATTTGCTGGCGGCCCAGGCGCTGGAATTTGTCGGGCCGGACAAGTGCGGCGCCGGTACCGTCCGCGCCTGGTCGCTGCTGCGAGAGCATATCGCGCCTTATACCGCGGATCGCTGGCTGGCGCCGGATATCGGTACCGCGGCGCGGCTGATTACCGGTCAAAATCTGCTGGCGCGGCTGCTGGCGGAAGAAAACGCCGCCGAGGTGTGACGTTGCCGATAAAGGTGATGCCGAACAAAAAGCTTTAGGTGGGTGCGGGCGGGACGTTGATTCGTCATGATGTCGGCTTGGATGTATGCTATTAATTATAGCCGTCATACTTCAGGTTGCAGCCGGGTTGGCCGCCACTTGGATTATTGTGAGTAAAGACTGCTGACATACACGCCGGAGAAAAGAATATGACGATAAAAAAACTTACCCGCGCCGCCGTCTTGTTGGCCGCCGTTGCGCTGGCCCCGGATGCCGACACGGCAACCGTGTCGCTGGTCAATACGCAGGCGCCGGGCTATTACAAAATCATGGTGGGCGGCGCCCAGGGTTACCGCGTTGTATGACGGGAGTTCGACATTTCCCCTGACATTATTCAAGAACGTTGCCCCTGAAACGCTGCAGCGGTATGTGGCCGCGGTGGATGGCGACGCGCCCAAGGTGGTTAATGGCTCGGTCAACAGCTTTCTTATCAACACGGGCGACCACCTGATACTTGTCGACAGCGGCGGCGGCAAGCTGTTGGGGCCGGGATTCGGCCAAGTGATGGCTAATGTGAAAGCCGCCGGCTATCGGCCGGAACAGGTAGATATGATTTTGCTGACTCATATGCACAGGGATCATATCGGCGGCCTGGTGACCGACAGCGGCCAGCCGGCATTCCCCAATGCCGCGGTTTGGGCGTCTAAACCGGAAGTGGACTATTGGCTTTCCCAAGCCAATCTCGATGGGGCGCCGAAAGAGCAACAGGCCGCCTTCCAGCGCGTGCGGGATGTACTGGCGCCCTACATAGCGGCGGGAAGACTGCACAGTTTCAGCGAGGGCGCCGATCTGCTGCCGGGCCTGAAGTCGGTGGCATTGCCTGGTCATACGCCCGGTCACAGCGGGTTTTTGCTGGAGCGCAACGGGCAGAGCATCTTGTTCTGGGGGGGGATATCGTGCACTACAGTGCGCTACAGTTCGCCCATCCCGAATTGGGAATCGGCTTCGATTCCAATAGCGCCTTGGCGATAAAAACCCGTCAGGCTTTGCTAAAACAGGTGGTGCGGCAAAAAACGCTGATTGCCGGCGCGCATATCACTTTCCCCGGCATCGGTTACTTGCGCGCCGACGGCGCTCAGGGCTACCGTTGGACGCCGGTGGGCTTCGGCGAGGTGCGCTGAGCCAAATAGGGCCCGCGGGTCGGTGGAGGTCGACGAGGTGTGCTGTATATAACTGAATATCTCGGTCGTCGGCAGAGTACGCTAGATACAACCCGGACATTGTCTTTTTTTGCAATGCGCAACTTGGCGGCGATAGTATTTCCGACACAGTCAGCGGGGTTCTTAGCCATTATCCCCGCCCGCCGTCCAGATAGCGCCGGCCCTGTCCGTCGTCCGGCGGCAGGGTGCCGGAGGGTAATTTTCCAAACCACCGGTAACGGTTACGGGCGACATATCGATATATCGCATCCCGCAAACCACGGGGTATCAAGCGCAGGATCCGCAGTGCGCGCCAGGGCCAGCCAAGTTGGGTAAGCGCCTCGAAAAAAGCGTCCGAGCGTATGGAAACCCTGGCCGTCGGCGATGTAAGCGATGGTGTTGAAATGTTCATCGGACAATCCCGACCAGCGTAACAGGTCCTTGCCTGGCCTTGATTGCACCGTGGCAAGGTGGATCTTTTTTCCAGTCGGCGCGAAGAAGCGTTTGCACCACTCGCCGGCACATAACACATTCGCCGTCGAACAACAGCACGCGTTCACCCGCCAACAGATGCGGCGGCGGCGTCAGACGTTCGTTACGGATAAGATAGAGCGGCGGCACGGTGGATTTGCGTTTGACGTTTTGCATATAAGCCCCCCCCCCTGCAAAAAATACTTACCTGTCGCCAATAAAATCACTCGAAGTGCCAGAGTAAAGCACTCTCTGGATATAAATTATTTTCAGCATAATCCATCCCAACGAAAATAGAGGGATCGGGGTCACATTGTCTATAGCAAGCTTAGGGTTGAACGTCACGAATCCCTGAAGAGATTGGACATTAACGGTTGTCCAGCCGGATAAGCGATGGTGTTTTGCCGCGCTCATATCTGTCTGTGAAAAATGGCGTTCTATCCCTGTGTGTTCATAAAGCAGATAAAAAAACATTCGTTTTATCTGACACCCACACATCCAAGAATTGTGATGAATAGAGTTATGAGTAATATTCTCATTAATAGATGGCTAAAAGTATAAACCGAGATTTCACAGGTAAATAAATAATTAATAAAATGATGTGTCTTAATTGGTTAATAAGGAAAATATTTTGTGTAGAATCTGCAGCTCGTCCTTAAGTTAATAGATCATATTATTCGTAATTGTTTTTTATCTTGATTACTCACTGCCGGAGGCCATTATGCCCATATCTCATCAGTCATATAGAAGTCAGGTAGGTAATTATGTTTCGAGCAGTTATAAGAATATTAAAAATCAATCCGAACAGCAAGCTTTACTTAATGATCTGGCAAACCATCGGGGCGACGCGGAAAAAAGAATGAGGGCGGAAACGGTATTGCAATTAGCATTATTGATATCCAATATTTCTTTGGCCGTCGGTGAAACCTTTGTTCGGCCGCAAGGTGGCTCGGTAAGAAAGTCCCGTAGTCTGACAGGCCTTGCTAAACCCCCTTATTCCCCTTCAACCAAAGAATCAAAAGAAAACGGCATCTTCGCAGGGATCACGCATTCACGTTTATCAGAGGACTTCAGCCGGTGTCGTTGCGGCCCGGAAAAAGAAAAATCATCCGGAAGAAAAACGTCCTTACCCTCAATGATGGATAATGCCACGATCGCAATCTCGGAAAAATCGTCGCCGGAAAATGCTTTTTTATCGGCGAATATGACGGCGGCGAGTGAAGAGCAACGAAACGATGAAGAAGATAAGCAATTAACCCGACAAACAGAGCGTATCAAGCGATTTTTTAAAAAAAACGTTGTAAAATAAAAGGTGAAAACAACGTTGCCACCGTCATTGATAATGCTCTTCGATATATCATTGATTGCCCTAACGGACTAAAGGATATTTCCTCAATTTTGAAAAGGCACACCGCGGGGTATGAAACTCACAAGCAGGGTCAGTTGAGTGTTGAATGGCAATTCGGAGTGGTAAGGCGTTGGCTAAACGCGCTGGTTTTTGAGAATAGCCTGAGTGAGTTTGTCGGCCGTCTCATTGTCCAGGCTGTCAAGGACAATGCCTGCCATGATCAACAGCCACTGGAGCTCACTCTTGAAATGCTTAATACCTCTGTTTTAGCCAAAATCGGTATCCCTGATTCGAAAGAACTTAACGCCGTCGGCGATACTCACGCCTTAAATAACGCCACGATTAACGCTATACGTCACGAAATCTTGTTTGTGGAACTGCCTGCATTGGCGTTGGATCCCACTGCTACTGATAAGTATCCTATCTATGTAGGGACTGTGGATTGGGGATATTTACATGCCGGACTGATGATGGCTGGGCGAACGGGAAAGGATATCGGCCACTTCACCCTTGATGAGCTGATACAACTTGGCGAATCGCTTGAGGATATGTTGCGGGAAGGGGCGATCGATGCAGCGCTGATGAAGATATTTACCCTTCCAGCCAAGCTGTTATACCTGAAGCAATGTGCGGAGCAGAATAAGGTTATTGCCGTAGACAGGCTTTTTCGTTCTGAAGAGGAGAGCGCAAAGGCTTTAGCCGCGTTTTTTTTCCGCCAGCGAGCGGCAAAAAGACAACAATAATCCATATAATCAATTTGCCCGGGCCTTGAAAAATTACCGTACCAGAACTCAGTTTGGAATGCCCCCTGCCGCCACAAACCCTAACCGGACGTTTTCGGACGATCGCACCGCCGGCGCGATCTGCCAAAAGGCGGCGGATCCTATCGACAACGCGACTGTTGATGCCGACACTCTTTTCAAACAGCAAAATGAAGATATCGCGGGAAAATTTGGGGTTGTGGATATATTAATGATAGCGCCCGCGTTCGAAAAATTTGCCTTGGAAGAGATCGAATTTTTAAGGTCGGCGGCGATTTATCGAATATCAGCCGCATTTTCGGAATTTGATAGTCTCCGCTTCCAAATAGCATTTAGGGTGATACCCCGACAGGCCTATACCATCTCGCTGGCGCCTAATGTTGACTTATTCAAAGCTTCCCGCGGCGGGGAGGAAAGGATTTATGCACTGCAGAACAATGACCAACTCTATGAATTAATACGGGTGGACTATGATGAGGAGTCGTATTATCCCTTAATGGCCGAGTGGGTAAAGGCGAGCCCGATCGGGGAGCATAAACTCTATATTTATGATGAGGGTACAAGGTATCTGTTGAAAAGCGCGGAGGAGCCGTTGGAACAACTGGTTGGGAAGCTTATGCAAAAGCACCGCGCTGATTTGCTTTCACATTTGCATGAGCGGGGTTATGAGGAAACCACGTGGGAAAAGGCGCAAAGATTCCTGTTATCGTTAATTCCTTTTTATGACTGCATCAACGGCATTATTGATAAAAAATTCACTGCTCCCGCTTCATGTGCTTTGGACATCATGCTGTTGCTGCCGTTGGCGGGGCAGGGGCTGGGAGTGGCATCCCGTTTCGCCCAGCAGGGTGTCGGCGGGGGGGGATACTCGCCTACCGTTCCGCGATGGGTTCGCTAGCGGCCCGCGCCACTTTGCGGGGAGCGTTACGTCAGGGGAGCAAAGCGTTTATCCGTCACGGCCTAGAGCCGGCGGCGGCGGAATTAAATAAACAAGCATTTATTTCATTAAGCATCACCGCATTGAGAAGCATTGATCCCGGTTTTGAACTCGTCGGTCGTATCGGTAGACAATCTTTACGCCAAATAATAAAAGCCGGGCGCTTGCTCAAGGATCTCATTCCGGTCTGGAAAAAGGCCCTGCCCGGTCTTGAAGCACAAATGAGGCGCCGCCACCCCCACCCCCGAATTTTCGCCGATTCCTCGGTGACAGGACCATTGACGGGATTGCATAAGGATGCGGCGGCAAAAAATCGGCATGGCGCGAACCATAAAAGACAACCTATTGATATACAGATTGATCATGCCGCCGGGGGTCTGTTCGACATAAAAGTTATTGTGCCGCCGGCGGGAGGCATGCGCGCGGTGACAAAACCTCTGGCGCAGCGCATGAAAATGATACTTGAAACGGGATTGAGCGGTCGCGGCGCTCCCCGCGCCGCCGCGCGTTTGGCGGTTCGGCGCGGCGGAGGGGTATCGTCCGTGCGGCGTTCTCGTCCTGTTCGCCTGAATCATCTACTGCGATGGTTGGACAACGCACATAACGCCAATCCTATAAGCAGGAGGGAATTTATCAATAGCTTAGGTTTGAGTGAAAATGCCTTGTCGGCTTATGTCAGTCCGGCGGGAGCGTTGACCGCGTCGGCTCATGCCATGCTGGCGGAGGCGGGAATGTATGACTATAACCGATTGTTTACGCTTTCGCCGGAATTGATAATGGAGGTAATACAGCACCTGGATATCGGCCCCCTGCAAAAATTAATACGCGCTTTTCCTCCTTATGCAAACGAACATGTGAGAGCCGTCAGTTTACGCGCTTTTGCCCAAGAAAGGCTATGTGGGTTAAAACAGCAATATGCCATAGCTTGGGCGCAATGGTTGACGGGTAATTTTCCCGGTGAAAAGCGATGGGTGGCATGGGAACGGCTCAACACGTATTTTGATCGGGAACATCGGCAGCTTATCTTTCGTGAGCTTCTACTGTCCGAACTGCCCGCGCGGTTGCCTAACGATATTCTTCATTTTGATATTAGCAACAACCGTCTGACTCGTATAACAACGCAGTTGTCGGAAAGCATGCTTGTTTTAGACGTCAACACCAATTTTTTATATCAACTGCCGGCGCCTCTGCCTCCCAGATTGTCTATGCTGGATGCCAGTCATAATATGTTGCTACAGGTGGTTACGCTCCAATCCCGCACGCTGACGTTTCTGGATTTAAGCGATAATATGCTCAGAACGTTACCCCCCCCCCTTGCCTGATACTTTGATTTTTTTAGATGTCAGCAATAACAATTTACGCCAATTGTCGCATCCGCTTTCTCAAGCGTTGACGCGTTTAGCGGTAAGTAGCAATCGTTTAACTGCGTTGCCGGATTTACCCAAAAAGCTGGTTTGGTTGGAAGCCAGATGTAATATGATAGTAAGTCTGCCAAATGAGTTGCCCCCTGGATTAAGACATTTAGACATTGCTTTTAACCGACTTGTTAGTTTACCCGCCATCCTTTCCAATGATTTGCGAAAGCTTGATGTCACCGGCAATCTCTTAACCCAATTGCCACCTTATTTTCCTCCAAAATTGAAGCAGTTATTTGTATCGAATAATTTACTTGTTTCCTTATCCATGGTGTTTCCACCCAATTTGAAAAAACTACATGCATCGAGAAATCTTCTGACCAAGACTCCGGAATATTTACCCCCGAATTTGCAAGAATTGTTTTTAAATAATAACTTAATTGTGCTGGTATATCCATTATTGCCCAGCAGATTAAAAATAATAAAGCTGACTAATAACATGATCACTGCTCTATCAGGGGAATTGCCCGACACCCTTGAAATCCTGCTCATCAATCGTAATCCCATTATTGTCCTTCCGCAAAAATTTCCCCCGTCGCTCAGGAAAATCGATGCCAGCCAGACCAGCCTGACGGGCCGACCGGCCGGCCTGTCTCCGGATGTTGATTTTATCCAAAATGCCTAGCTAAAAAGGGCTATTATTAACTCTCATTGCATGGCGATTCTCGCTCGATTGCGTCAGCCATACGCTTGTGGCTTAGCTAAAATTTGGAGAAATTCATGTCCTTTAACATTTTGGGTTATGCGGCTCAAACTGCGGATTCCGCGCTGGCTGCACAGACCATCGCCCGGCGGGATCCCCGGCGGGATGATGTCGTTATTGATATTCTCTATTGCGGCGTGTGTCATTCCGATCTTCATCAGGCCCGGAATGACTGGGGTTTTAGCGTTTTCCCGCTGGTGCCGGGGCATGAGATCATCGGCAAAGTGGTGAGCGTCGGCGCCGGCGTAAAAAAGTTCAAGGTCGGCGATACGGTAGGGGTGGGATGCCTGGTGGATTCCTGTCGGCACTGTAGTTCCTGCGAGCAGGGGTTGGAGCAGTATTGCAAGGAGGTGGCGACTCAAACCTATAACGATAAGGACCGTCATGACGGCACGCCTACCTACGGCGGCTATTCGGAAAAAATCGTCGTGTCGGAAGATTTTGTCCTGCGGATACCGGAAAATCTGGAGGCCAAATCGGCAGCGCCTCTGTTGTGCGCCGGCATCACCACCTATTCGCCGTTGCGTCATTGGGGGGTGAAAAAAGGCAGTAAAGTCGCGGTTGTCGGCCTCGGCGGCTTAGGCCATATGGCGCTTAAGCTGGCGAAAGGCATGGGAGCGGAAGTGACTTTGTTCACCCGTTCGCCGGGTAAAGAAGGCGAAGCCCGCCGTCTGGGCGCTGATGGGGTGGTGTTGTCCACTAATCCGGATCAGATGAAGGATGTAGCGGATCATTTTGATCTGATTATCGATACTGTGCCCTATGAGCATGATGTGAACCCCTATCTGTCGACTCTGAATCTCGACGGTACCTTGGTGCTGGTGGGATTGGTGGGGGCGTTGGATCCGGCGGTCAGTACCGTGCCGCTTATCATGGGTCGCAAGTCGGTGGCGGGATCGTTGATCGGCGGTCTGCCGGAGACGCAGGAAATGCTGGATTTTTGCGCCGAAAAGGGCATTACCTGTGATGTGGAAGTGATTGATATTCTATATATCAACCAGGCTTACGAACGGATGCTGAAGAGCGACGTGAAATATCGGTTTGTGATTGATATGGCGTCGCTGAAAAAAGAAGCGGCATGAAAGAGCGGTTACTTTTGCTCATCGTGCTTTAATAAACGTGTCCGGGGCATGCCGCCCGGACGCTTTTTTTGGCCGGTGTGAGCCTAATAAATATATAACAAAATAATGATATATAGAGAATTTTAAAAAAAATTTAGTACATTATGTTATAATGGTCATGAAACTTATATGCTTGTCTTGAATTAAATCCTGGGTAGTCAGTAATTTTTTAAATTTATCTCTGGAATTGTATTTTTTCTCTCGTTATAATGAAGCCTCTTTAAGTGAAATTATCATTGCCAAGAGGTTTTAATGCCAATATCTCAACAAATTTATAGAAACAATATCGGTAATTACCAAGTTAATAACCACAAAAAAATGCTTACGCAAAAAGCGCAACAATTATTGCTTAATGATCTGGCGAAATATCCGGGCGATGCGAAGCAAAGGGCATGGGCGGAAGTGATGCTGCAATCAATACTTATGGTCTCGAATATTTCATTGGCGATCAGTGACGGGAATATTGCACATCATACCATTAAGTCACGGGGGCGGCGTAGCCCGGTTGATTTTACCAAAACGCCGGGGGATGCGGTGGGGGTAGTCCATCCTGGAAATGGCGTTATCCATGTATTAAATCAATCACTGCCGCTACAGGCCGAGCGTCTTTTCAACTCCGGCACAGTCATGCATGGACGCCAGGGCGGCCATAGGATAGCGCTGTTGCAGGAGCCGATAACGAAGAATAGACCGCCGGCTAATCGGGATTTGGACAGCGACAGCATCGTCCCCGTTTTTACAACAAGCTCGCCCACACGTTCAGTCGTAGAGGATGAATTACACCAAAAATACCCGGCAGATCCACAAACTGAAAACGTTAAACATTTTTTGGCGAAACATGCCGGCGGAAAACCTTTTGATGATACTAATATGAATGCGGTGATTGAGGGGGCGATTGAACATATTATTCGCTATCCTGACGGACTGGAGAAAATTTCTCGTGAACTCATCATGCATACTAGCGAATATGGAACCCATGACAAGGAGACCTTGGCAGAATGGCTGCAATTTAGTATCGTCAGAAATTGGCTGAGTGCGCAGGTTTTTGAAAATAGTCCCGATGAGTTTATCGGCCGGATTATCTCTCGATCAATAACGGAAAATAAATGCCATGGTGGGCAACCGCTACGATTGCCTGCGGACACTCTTTATAATGCCATCGTAAATAATATCGCCATCCACTCTCTGCAGCGTTCGCCTGAGACCAACGACACCCTATTTTTGAATGAAGTGACTCGAAATTATATCTACCATGAGATTATTTTAGATAAATTGCCCTATTTGGAGTTGGACCATGCCACGGTAAATAAAAATAATATTTACATTGGTACTGCCGATTGGGGACTGCTTCATGCCGGCCTGATGATTGTCAATAATGCCAGGAAAAAATAGTCGGCAATTCTCTATTGATGAATTGGTGGAAATCGGCTCTTCTTTTGAGGGTATGTTGCGCGAAGGTGTAGCCGATCCAGAGCTGATTAAACTGTTTGAACTCCCTGCCAAACTGTTCTATGTCAAGCATCTTGCTGAACGCGGCACGGATATTTCCTTTAAGGAGATTTTTCGTACCGATGAGGGCAATAAGCTGGCGTTGGAAGCCTTTTTTACCGCTATCGATCTGCAAAAGAAAGAAGAAAATCCTTACCATCAATTTATCCAGGCATGGGAGAATTACCGTACCCGCACACAATTCAAAGAAAGCTTATTGAGCAACACACAGATTGTCACCGCAGATAAGTTGACCTCAGCCTCATTTTGCCTCTCTACCAGTCACCTTGAAAATTCTTTACCCGGCGATGCCGATCAGCTTTTTAGCCGGCAAAACGAAAATATCGCGTCGAAATATGCCGCGGTGGATACTTTGATGGTTGCATTAGCCTTTGAAGAATCGGCAGAGGATGAAATCGATTTTATGCGCGATGCGAAGATTTATACAGCCTCTGCTGTATTTTCGGCATTTGATAATATCCGTAATCAGATGTTTGCTCGGGCGATACCCCGGAGCGCTTATACCGTCCAGTTATCTTCCACAGTGGATTTATTTATTGCCTTCAACCAAGAGAAAAGAAGAATTTATGCTTTGGAACTTGTGGATGATAGATACTATTTGCTGCGGGTGGATTACCAAGAAAGTTTATACCGTGCATTAATGGCTGATCGAGAGAAACTTCATGAGGATAAAGATTATAAGTTAAAGGTATACGATGATATTTATAACGCTCAATTATTAAAAGATACCCATGACCCCCTAGAGCAACTGGTAGGACAGCTCATTAAAAATCACCGAAAAAATTCCTCATTAATCTTCATGAGCTGGGATATGAAGAGACCGGCGCCGAGAAAACGAAACGGTTTCTGCTCTCGTTGATTCCCTTTTACAATTGTATCAACGACATCAAAGATGAAAAACGGGAAGCCTCTCTGTCCTGCGCGTTAGACATGGTGGTTTTGTTGCCGCTTGCGGGACAGAGCGCGGGACTGGCTGCTCGGTTCGGTCAACAGGGGGTAAGGGGAGGGATGATGGCGCTACGGGCAACCATGAGTTCCCTTGCCGCCCGTGAAATGCTGAAAGTCGCTATACGCCAGGGCGCCCTCCAATTTACCCGTCACGGCATTTTGCCCGCAGCGGAGGAATTGAATCGCAAGGCGTTGATTCAACTGGGCCTGTCCGCACTCAGAAGCGTCGACCCCGGTGTGGAATTAACGGGCAAGTTGGGAATAGGCGCCTTTCGCCGCATTGCGGCGGCGGCCCAGATAATGAAACAGACGCTGCCGGCGTGGAAAAAAGTCTTGCCCTCCCTGGATGCTGTTTTATCGCGGCAGGACGTTCCGGCTTCTATTTATAAAATCAAATACGGCCGTCTGCCGGGTCTTGATAAAGATATACCACTCAGGAAATTGGCGGGTGACAGGTTTAATCGACAGCCGATTTACGTACAGATAGACCCTCTTACCGGGGACGTATTCGGTAAGAAATATACCCTTTCACCGACGGGTATCTTGCATGCCGTACCCAAACCGATGGCGCAGCATCTTAAAAATATCTTAGTAACGGGATTTAGCGGCCGCGGGGCCGCGAAATACGCCAAAGGCCTGGCCGCGGGCAGCGGCAATCTGCCACCGGCCGTTCAACACGACTCCCCGGTGACCGCGGATCATCTGCTGCGTTGGCTGGACAATACCTGGCAAATTTATCCATTGCGAAAGGAGATGTTTCTTGAACAGTTCGGTCTGAGCGAAAGCCTCTGGTCGTCTTATGTGTCGTCATCGAACGTGTTGACCGCGAGAGCGCAAGCTTTGCTGGCGCGGGCAGAGGCGAGCGAGGTCATTCATTTGCTGACCCGGTCACAGGTTGCGAGAACGGAAATCATCCGACATCTTGATGTCCGCCCATTACAACATTTGTCGCTCTTTTCCAACCGGTACGCTAACACCTATGCCGGTTTATCCAGTTTAAGGACTCAGGTCGAGGAAAGATTGGCTATGTTGCTTGAGCGGTATTCTGCCGAATGGAAAAAATGGCTGCTTGAGTCCCCTCCACAGAGCAGGCGGTGGTTCGCATGTGAAATTCTAAACGCGTATTTTGATCAAGGTAACCATTATCTTTCTCTGGCAGGATTCGATTTAAAAGATGCCCCCCCCCCTGTTTTGCCTGATGATGTTCTCCATCTCGATCTCAGCTTTAACGGTATTAAGGTTTTGAATACGCCTTTGCCAAGGGGATTGGAATGGCTTCATCTCGGGAATAACTATCTGAATGCTCTGCCAGACCCTCTTCCCGAAACCTTGATAGCACTGGATGCATCTCATAACGTTTTGCCTAGTGTGTCCGAACTTCAATACCCGATGCTTACCCATCTGGATTTGAGTTGGAACAAGTTGACGTCGTTGCCCCGCTTACCCCCATCGTTGATTTATCTGGATGTGAGCGTTAATCATTTACATCGATTGCCTATACCTCTACCAGAGAGACTGTCGTGTCTTATCGCCAACAATAATAAATTGGTACTTTTGCCGGACTTCCTGCCGAGAAATTTGGAAAATTTGGACGTTCGCCATAATGGGCTGATGCGTCTGCCGTCTGAAATACCCCCAGGAATTAAACATATAGATGCCTCTTATAATAAATTACGTTTTTTGCCGGGAGTTCTGTCTAGAGATTTAGTTTATCTGGATGCCTGCCATAATCTTTTACATACTCTCCCCCAATTACTTCCGCCAAAATTAAAAAATTTATTAATCTCACATAATTCCCTTACCTTTTTGCCAATTGTTTTTCCGCCAAATTTGGAACATCTGCAGGTTTCTGCAAATATGTTAAGAGCTCTACCGCAGAATTTGCCGTTGAGTTTGAAAATTTTGCGGGTGAACAATAACCAAATCTCATCGCTGCCCAAAACGTTACCATCGGGGATAACATCCCTGTCGGTCAATTATAATAAAATTAACGAGCTGGCCGATGACATGTTGCCCCCCCCCCTCCTTACAGGTCCTCCACATCACTCATAACAGTCTCTCTCGATTGCCGCAAAAATTTCCCTCGGAGCTGCAAGAAATTGATGTCAGTTATACGCCTGTGCCGGGCAGGCCTGACAATCTGCCCGCGCCGGTGAAGTTCATACAAAGAGGGTAGGCACAGGGTTAGGGCGCTCAGGACCCCTTTTTTCACTCTTGGCGGGTGTTGGCGCGCCGGCGGCCGGGGCGTCTTGCCATCCGCCCCCCAGCGCGAGGAACAACAGTACCTGGTCGTCCGCCAGTTGGCCTGATGATTGCGCCAGGGCGGCATCGCTGGCGGCCATGCCCCGTTCGGCGTCCAGTACGTCCAGATAGCCTATTTTGCCGCTGGCATAGAGCAGGCGGGTTTTTTCCGCCACCTGCCGGGTTTCGCCGGCGGCCGCCAATAGGGCTTGATGCCGGTCCAGCTCGCGGGCGTAATTATTCAGCGCCGTTTCAACTTCCCCCACCGCCGTCAGGACGGAACCGTCAAAGCGCGCCAGATCACCCTGTACTCCGGCCTGCGCCTGGGCGATGCGCGCCTGAACCGCGCCGGTGTCGGGCAGGGTCCACGAAATCAGCGGGCCGAGACTCCAGCCGTAGGTGTCGCCTCCGCCGATATCTTTCATATAGCCGGCGGAGCTGCCGGATAACCCCAAGGTGATTTTCGGGTAAAGATCGGCCATCGCCACGCCGACCCGGGCGGTAGCCGCGGCCAGCCGGCGTTCGTTCTGGCGGATATCCGGACGGCGGCGCAATAATGCCGTGCCGTCTCCCACCGGGATAAGCCGCGTCAGCTGCGGCGGCGAAACGCAATCCGCCACATCCCGGGGGGAAATCCTGCGCCAAGGCGCCGGTGAGCGTAGCCAGCCGGAACAGGGCATTCTGCTGTCTGGCCTGCAGCGGCGGGACCGCTGCTTGCAACTGCTGCAATTGCGCCCTGGCCCGCAAGCTATCCAGCTGGCCGGTACGCCCGGCCTGGAGCAGGCGATCGGTCAAGATTACCGATTGCCGTTGCAGGTCGATGGACCGGCGGGCGGTCTGGAGCTGCAAACCGGTAGCGCATACGTCGGCGTAAGCGCGGGCGGTATTGGCGGCCACGTTGATTTTTACCAGATCCAGGGCGGCCTGGGCCGCCTGGCTGTCGGCATCGGCCGCCTCGATGGCCCGTTCTATTTGCCCGAATAAATCCACCTGATAGGAAAGATTCAGGCCGCTGTCGTAATTCCAGGTATTGGGTGGAACGTAGTCAGGCGCTAACAGCGCGACGCCGGAAGGGTGGCCGAAGCTGGGTTCGGCATTGGCCGACAGGGTAGGGTAGCGCGCGCTGCCGGCTTCTTTCAACAACGCCAGTTCGCGTTCCAGGTCGGCCCGGGCGATGCGCAGATCGGTATTGTGCGCCAGCGCCTGACGCACCAAGCTGTCCAGACGGTCATCCCGGTACAGCCGCCACCAGCGATCCGGCAGCGGTTGCGCATCGGCCAGGGCGGATTGGGATGTGTCCCCGGCGCGCAGCAGGGGCTGACCGCCGGCGCGATGAAGCAGCGGTGACGCGGGGGGACGGTAGTCCGGTCCGACCGGGAGCGCTGCGCAGGCGGACAATCCCGCCAGCGCCAGCATTAACAGGGCTTTTTTCAATAATGCGCCCGCGTGGCGGGCCGAAGGCGTGCAGGCGAAATCCGGCATGCTTATTGTCCCTGCCGGATAAACGCCAGTCCGCCGATGCCGCCGGCGTGAGGGACGGTAACTTCCACGGTGACGGTTTGGCCCGCCACCAGACGCTGACGGGCGATATCCGAGGCATTGATTTTCACCCGGACCGGCACCCGTTGCGCCAGACGTACCCAGTTAAAGGTGGGGTTGACGCTGGGCAGCAGATTGTCGCCGGTGAGCCGGTCGCGTTCGGCGATGCCCGCCGCGATGCTTTGCACCGTGCCGGTGAAGGGGCCGTGACCGCCCATGGGAATCACCCGCACCGGATCGCCGATATGGATGCGCGGCAGCTTGGTCTCTTCAAAATAGCCTTCCACATACATCGAACCGACGTCCACCAGGGCCAGAACCGGTTTGCCGGTGGTGGCGTAACTGCCCTGCCGCAGATCGAGATTGGTGACAATACCGTTAACCGGCGATCTGACCTGGGCGCGCTGCAGATTTAGCTTAGCGCCGTCCAGCGCCACTTCGGCCTGGGCCAGGGCGTTTTGCGCCTGCTCCAGGCGGGTTTGCGTCCGCTCGCGGTCCTCCAGGGGTACCAGCGTGCCCAACTGGGCGTTGCGTTTGTCTTCGCGCCGGGCCTGGGCGATGGCGATGCGCTGCGAGTCGAGGGCCACCTGCGCCTGACGCACCGCCAGTTCGTAACGGCTGCGATCCACCTCGAACAGCAGCGAACCGGCGGTGACCCGCTGGTTATCCTGTATCGCCACGTCGGTCACCAGGCCGGACACATCCGGCGCGATGACCACGACATTGGCCCGCACCCGTCCATCACGGGTCCAGGGCGCCAGTTCATAATGATCCCAGAGCTTCAACACTGCCCAGATGGCCGCCAGGGTGGCCAGCAAGGTGATGAGGACTCGAATGAACTGGCGTGCGCGTAACGTCAGTAATTCAGAATTCATCGCAATTTATCGCTGAACAAAAAAAGTAACATGAGTCATCCCGTAGAGCAGAAGAAAATAGACGGCGATATCGAACAGCGCCGGATGCCAGACCCAGCGATAGAAACCGACGATAAACAGCAGTCGCCGTACCAGCCAGAATACCGCCAGCGTGGCCAGCGACAGCAGCATTAACCAGGGGATATAGAGGCCGTAAAAACTGGCTTCACCTATCATGTGGTGTCTCCCGCGGCGAGCAGTTTGACGGGAGCGTCGGGAAACAGGTTATGGCGCAACCCCACCAGCGCGGTGATGGCGGTGCGCCAGTGTGCGGATTTTTCCGGCATCCGGAGGATTTCCGTCAAGGCGCCGTCAATGGTGGTCAATAAGCTACCGGCCGGCTGGTTTTCGGCGGTGCGAAACAGGGCGGCCAATTGCGCCAGCAAGGCGGGAAAACCGATGGAGGGAAAAGCTCTTTGTGCCTGCTGCAAGGCGATGACATTGGTGCCCAGACGCTGATCCCGCAGGGTTTCGCGCGCGATGATATTATTGCGGGTGACTTCCCCCCTGGGCGATACGGGTCACCAATAAGCCGATACGGTCCACCATGCGGACGGCGAAAATCCGCAGCTGATGTGTGCGGGTCCCGGTGGACATCACCACCAGATCCCGGCGGATGGCCTTGCGGATGCGCCTGGCGCTCCAGTCGGCGCCCACCGAACGGAATAACTGGGTCACTCGCGCCGCCACAAAGGTGCCGAACAGTTGTGCCGTGGTGCTGTTGATAAAGGTAATCACATCCGCGTGGTCGGTGTCATGGGACGACAGCGTGCCCGCTACGCCGAACAGCAGCGGCAGGGCGACCATCAGCAGGGCCGGCCGGGCGCTATAGCAGCCCAGGACAATGAACAGCGGCGCGCAAACCAGTACCAGCATGCCGAAGTCCTGCACCATGGGCAGCAGCACCAGGATATAAATGGCCGAGAGAGGCGCTGACCAAAAGGTGTATTTCAGGAAATTGTTAATGGCGGGCACCGGGTCGTCCATCACCGCGAAAAAGCTGCAAAAGACCGCCGCCATCATGGCGGCGGTCGCCCCGGAATCCCAGCCGAGCATAATCCAGAACAGACAGCAGAAACCAATGGCGATAAACGCCGCCAGCGACGACAGCAGCGCCATGCCGAGATCGCGATGGAGCACCCGATTACCGATGGCGGCGATACGGCGGCGGGGCATCACCCCGTGTCGCATCCCCTGGGTAATATCCTGGCGCAATATCATGCAGGCCTGCCATTTCAACACCAGCTCTTCCAGATAGCTTGCCAGGGAGATCCGCAGGGCCCGTGACCATGGCGTCTGATCTGGGCCGGACTCCAGCCGCTGTACGGCATCCCTTAATTGCAGGCGCTGATCGCTGAACTGCGCCGCGGTGACGGAGTCGGCCGGGTCAACGCCGGCGGCCAGCGGGTCATGCTCCGTCAGCCAGTGGCTGATGCGGTGAATCACCGCCTCCACATCCGGGCTGAAGCCCTGTTCGGCCTTGTACAGCGCTTTAAGCCGGTCTTCCACCGCCGAAAGCGTGGGGATAAGTTCCGCCACCCGATCCTGCATGGCGCGAATCGCCCCCGCGGTCCAGGTGAGGTTTCCCGTATCGTAGGGGATATGGGTGGCCAGCAGGCGCAGTTGGGTGATATCTACCGACAACCGCAGGCGGGACGCGGATATAGCGTCATACTCTTCCTTGGGAACCGGCGTCTCGGTGGAGAAGATATCCTTCAGCCAGCGTCGGGTATCGGTCAGGGTTTTATCCAGCAGGCCCATCACGCTGTTGGTCAAGCCGGTGGGCAGCACAACGCTGTGCAGCAGGGTCGCGCACAGGATGCCCAGGCTGATTTCCTCCACTCGGGTCACGGCGGTGTTGAAAATCAGATCAGGGGTTTGTACCGTGGGAAAACCGATTAACGCCGCGGTATAACCGGCCAGCATAAACGTATAGGAACGGGGCGTCCGGTCCATCAGGGACACAAACAGGCAGACACTGACCCACAGCGCCATCGCCAGGGATAACAGCACCGGAGCATTGGATAGCGTTGGGATCAAAAACACCGTCGCGGTGCTGCCGATAAAGGTGCCGCACAAACGATAGACCGCTTTTGAGCGCACCATGCCCGCCAGCGGCTGGCTGACGACATAGACCGTCAATAATGACCAGAAGCTGTTGGGCAGCCCGGCGCGGCTGGCCAGATATAATGCCAGCATGGCAGCGGTAAAGCTTTTGAGTGAATAGATGATCTCGGCGCGAGAGAACAGCTTAATCGTCGGCATGGTCATCGTCATTCAGGGCGTGTCTGTGAATTTCTCGGCATCGATGGATGAGGACCCATTGATGCCCAATCGTTTCTCAAGCAGACAAAATGCGCGCAAACAGGCCTGCACGTCTTCGTCGGACAGCCCCTCGAACAATTCGGCGCGCAGCGCATTAAGCAGCTCTTCAATCCGTGCCGAGATGGCTTTGCCCGCGGGGGTCAAGCAAAGAATCTTGGCGCGTTTGTCCACCGGGTCTTCCTGGCGCAGGACCAGTTCGGCATCCACCAATTGATTCAGCGATCGCACCAGCGAGGGCCCTTCGATGCCTAACTCTTCCGACAGGCCGCCGGGGCGTATGCCTTCCGGATGACGGCCAATCAGCACCAGCGGCCAGGCCATAGCGGTCGACAGGCCCAGCGGCGCCACCACTTTGTCGGCCTTGGCCCGATATGCCCGCTGCAATAATCCCAGGGCGACGGTGATGGCCATTAATGTCTGTTCGCGCTTTTTTGGCAGGGTCATGGTTATGCATGGAATATAGTTAGGTAGTTTGCTAACTATATGGTGAGAGGTGCCGGGAGTCAACTTATCTGTTGGGTCATGCTTTGAATAATGCCTGATAGGCCTGCCGCCATCAAAAAGATTTAATAAGCCATGATCTCTCTATACTGCTTAATTAAGAACATTGTATATTTAATCTAAGCTATGAGCTAAATATATAACTCACAGATTAGACTCATCAAAAGATAAATAATAGTATTAAAGCCGGTTATTGGCTTTAGTTAATAACTAATTAAAATGTAATAATTTTTTAAGGAGCTAATGTCAGATGCCCTATATGAATGCTTCAAACGGGAATGGATCATTATCAATTAATTCGCAAATGAATAGGGGAAAAGATCAACCGTCAAAAGTTTTTTTTACTCTTGACCGGTTATTCAAAGAAACGTACACGGTACAGTTTAATGGTGAAAAGATACGAGAGTTGGGCCTGATGTTTTGGCCGGAAAATAGTAACGGGACGTTAGCGGAAATGCGGGTTTTATTCATCAACCAGCTTATCAGAGAACTTGAAGGCATGCCCCTGCCGAAGCACAAACCCTTGATTCTGGTATCCCTTGGCGCCAGCGGGTTGTTAACCGAATATTTTATTCATAAGGGGTTAACCGATGCCGGCTTCACCAGCCTGCATTGGCGGTTCCTTAATGCCCTTTATCATCCCGGACAGCTGGTGATAGAAGCAGTCAAAGACTTTACCTTCAGAGCCCAGGCTCGGGTTGAAACATTTACGTCCAATCAGGATTATTTAAACCCAGTGGCTATAAGCAAGCCCTCGCTTTTGCAGGATTGCCAGGCAGGCGGGGTGGTGGTGTTGTCTCTCGATTTGCCGCTACCGCCCTTCGGCGCCATCCAGGGAAACATCCCGAATAGGGATAATGATATCTGCCTGGCTGAGCTGCAAGCGTCTATTCGTGCACATGCCGCCGCATACTTATTTGCTTGCCTTGATAAAAGCGAGTTCACGTTTGAACAATCCTGATCGTCTTGGATTAGCGATAGGTAAGAATGCCATACCGCCAGCGGGTGTGTCATTTCATACCTGATTCTGGCTAACGGGTCTTAACCAGCAGCGGACAGTATCCTTCATCACCGCCAGGCGATCTTCCAGGGCCTGGCGGGCGGTCAGGTCACGTTGATAGATCAAGGACAGGGTGGCGCTGTTGATCAGGTAAAAGAAGCCCAGCGCCGAAATGTTGATATTCAGCTGCATGGCGTCTATATCGCCTCGCAGGGTCCCTTCGCTGCGGCCCCGCGCCAGAATGTCGTTGGCGATATCCAGCCAACTGGCGTTGATGTGCAGCACGTCGGCGGAGTGATTGAGATGGCGGGCCTGCATCTGGTTTTCGCTGTTGAGCAGACGGATGAATTCCGGATGGTCGAGGTAATAGCGCCAGGTAAATTCCACCAGCGCCATGACCGCGCGATCCGCCGGCAAATGATCCAGCGCCAGGGCGGCTTCCTGCTGCCGGATATCACGGTAGGCGTCTTCCAGCACCCGCGTAAACAGACGGTCTTTGTTTTCAAAATAGTGATAGAGCAGTTGCTTATTGACCTGCGCGGCGGCGGCGATTTTTTCCACCCGGGCGCCGTCGAAACCCTTCTCGGCAAACTCGTCGCGGGCGGCCGCCAGAATGCGGCTTTGGGTCAGGGCGGGATCGCGTTTACGTTTGCCGCCGATGTCAGCCGACATAAAATTTCCTCACTGATTGATTCTCAAGATGCGTTGTTATCGCTACCGGCACGCTATGCCATGGGTTGCCGACGATAGTGCGCCCGCCCTTATCCTGAGTCAACCGTACGGTTGATTATGCGAAGTGGATCGTTTTTTTAACGGCTTCATCACGCTATACTTCATTAATCAACCGTACGGTTGATTAGGCGTTCAATTTACGGAGGTGAAAGATGAACCATGCCGGTCCACCGGTCGCCTTTATCACCGGGTCCACCCGGGGGATAGGGGAAAAGCTGCGCCGTCGCCCTGGCGCGGAGCGGTTTTAACGTGGCGATAAACGGCCGCGATAACGAGGAGGGACGGCAACGACAGCAGGCGTTGGTGGCCGAACTGCAACGATACGGCATTGAGGCCATGGCCTGCGCCGGCGATGTCGCCGACCTGAACAGTCAGCAAGCTATGATTGACGCCATTGTCTCTCGCTGGGGTCGCCTGGATTGTCTGGTGAATAATGCCGGTACCGCCGCGCTGCGGCGCGGGGATTTACTGGATGTCACCTTGGAAAGTTATGATCATTGCCAGAACATCAACAGCCGGGCCATGTTTTTTCTGTGCCAAAAGGCCGCCAGGCAGATGCTTTCCCAGGGCGAGCTGAACGCGGCCTATCGCTGTATTATCAATATTACCTCCTGTAGCGCACACATCCTCTCCATCTCCCGCGGGGAGTACTGTGTCTCCAAGGCGGCGGCAAGTATGGTGACCCAACTGTTCGCATTACGCCTGGCGGACGAGGGTATCGGCGTCTATGAAATCCGCCCGGGCATTATCGAAACCGATATGACCCAAGGGGTGAAACCCAAGTACGATCAATTGATTGCCGACGGTCTGGTGCCGATGCGGCGCTGGGGACAGCCTGAGGATATCGCGCGGGTCATCCAGACCATCGCCGCCGGGCAACTGCCGTTTACCGTCGGCCAGGTCATTGATGTGGACGGCGGCCTGGGCAAACCGCATTTCTAGCCCGAAGCGAATGCCCCGGTGCGCCACCAGCACACGCCGCCATCGTTCACGATGACGTCAAACGTTAAACAAGGACATATCCCATGAATGAGCCGGACGGTCAATTGCTCTCCATCAATACCGCCACCCTGCGCCGGCAGTGGCGCCTGGATCAGATTATCGACGGCTGCGCCCGGCACGGCATCCGCGGCATCTCCCCCTGGCGGGATCAGGTTCAGGCCCTGGGGCTTAATGAGGCCGCGCGACGGATCCGCGCTCACCAACTGCAGGTGACCGGCTATTGTCGCGGCGGCATGTTCCCCGGCGGCACCGCCGAAGAGCGCCGGCTGGCGTTGGAGGATAACCGGCGGGCGGTGGACGAGGCCCTGGAACTGAATGCCGCCTGCCTGGTGCTGGTGGTGGGGGGCTTGCCGGGTTCCTCAAAAGATTTATCCGGCGCCCGCCTGCAGGTGAGTGACGGACTGGCGGAACTGCTGGAGTACGCACGGCCGACGGGCATGCCCCTGGCCATTGAGCCCTTACACCCCATGTATGCCGCCGATCGGGCCTGCGTCAACACCCTGGAACAGGCCAATGATCTGTGCGACGAACTGGGCGACGAAGGGCTTGGTCTGGCGGTGGATGTTTATCATACCTGGTGGGATCCGAAACTGTTCGGGCAGATTGAACGGGCCGGCAACAAGCGATTGCTGGCCTTTCATATCTGCGATTGGCTGGTGCCGACCCGGGATCTGCTGGAGGATCGCGGCATGATGGGGGACGGCGTCATCGATATCCGCCGAATGCGCCGGGCGGTGGAGGCCCAAGGTTATCGGGGTTTTCATGAGGTGGAAATATTTTCCGAAAAAAAACTGGTGGCGGCGGGACCCGGATGAGGTGCTGGAAACCTGCAAAGAGCGGCACCGCCGGCAATGCTGACGGGATTCGGCCGAAAACCGGCACAGGGTCTCTGTGCCTTATTGGTTTATGCTCAGTTCGCCAGCCGGATACTGATCTTTTCGGCGCCTGGGTCCGGGGTGATGATGATGCCCAGGGCCCCGTCCGCCCCCAGGCCGCCGTTTACCGACGCTATGCGGTGAATATTGCGCAGGCACAGGGTCCAATCACGGGCTTCGCCTTCGGCGCACAGATAAATATCCTGCCCGCGACGCTCCGCCACCAGGGTGAAACGCGTTTTAGCCGAGCAGGAAGACAACCGGCACACCGCCTGCCGGCCCTCCCCGAGGGCAAACAGTTGAAACGCCGGCGCAACGGTATAGTCATAATCCGGCTTTTGATCGTTTTGACCCAGCGGCAGCAGGGTATTTTCCCGCACATAGAGCGGCAGACTGAGAAAATCATGGCGCTCTTTATGCCAGCCGCCGGCGGCCTCCTCATTGCTGAAAAGATGGGTCCAGCGGCCCGGCGGCAGGTAAACATCAACCTCGCCGTGCTCGCTGAACACCGGCGCCACCAGCAGGGCATCCCCCAGCATATACTGACGATCGAGATAGTCGCAGCCGGGATCGTCGGGAAACTCCAGCATCATGGCGCGCATCATCGGCGTACCGGCGGTGGCGGCCTGGATAGCCGCCTGGTAAAGATAGGGCATCAAGCGGCATTTCCACTGGGTAAATAGCCGCAGCACGTCACAGGCCTCCTCGTCATAGACCCAGGGGACCCGATAGGATTTGCTGCCGTGCAGCCGGCTATGGCTGGACAGCAGACCAAAGGCGCACCAGCGTTTATAGACGTGGGCGGGAGCGGTATTTTCAAACCCGCCGATATCGTGGCTCCAAAAACCAAAGCCGGACATGCCGAGGGAGAGGCCGCCGCGCAGGCTTTCCGCCATGGATTCATAATTGGCATAACAGTCGCCGCCCCAGTGCACCGGGAATTGCTGCGCCCCCACCGAAGCGGAGCGGGCAAACAGCACCGCATCCTCCCGTCCGCGGATTTCCTGTAACAGCTGAAAAACCACTTTATTGTATAAATAGGCGTAATGATTATGCATTCTCTGCGGATCGGCGCCGTTAAACCAGGTCACATCGGTGGGAATACGTTCGCCGAAGTCGGTTTTGAAACAGTCGACGCCCATCTCCAGCAGACGGCGCAAGTGGCCGGTATACCAGGCGCAGGCCGCCGGATGGGTAAAATCCACGATGGCCAGGCCCGGCTGCCAGCGATCCCATTGCCAGACCCGCCCGTCGGGGCGTTTAAGCAGATAGCCCTGCTCCATGCCCTGTTTGAACAGCGGCGATTTCTGGCCGATATAGGGATTGATCCATAAACAGATCTTGAGCCCTCTTCCTTTGAGCCGTCGCAGCATGCCCTCCGGGTCCGGAAAGACGTCCGGATCCCAGGTGAAATCGCACCATTGGAAAGCCTTCATCCAAAAACAGTCGAAATGGAAGACATGCAGCGGTAAGCGCCGCTGCGCCATACCGTCGATAAAGCGGTTCACCGTTTGCTCGTCATAGTCGGTGGTAAAGGAGGTGGTAAGCCACAGGCCGAAGGACCAGGCCGGCGGCAGGGCGGGCTTGCCGGTGAGGCGGGTGTAGCCGTCCAGCACCTGTTTGGGCGACGGGCCGTCAATCACCAGGTATTCAAGATACTCCCCTTCGACGCTGAACTGTACTTTGGACACTTTTTCCGAAGCCACTTCGAAAGAGACGCACTCCGGATGATTGACCAGCACGCCATAACCACGGTTGGTGAGATAAAAAGGAATATTTTTATAGGATTGTTCGGTGCTGGTGCCGCCGTCCTGGTTCCAGGTCTCGATGGCCTGGCCGTTTTTCACCAGCGCCCCAAAGCGTTCCCCCAGGCCGTATACCGTTTCCCCCACGGCCAGATCCAAACGTTCAAAGACATAGTTTTTACCCTCATGCTGGTTTTGGATATAGCCGCCGGAGCGGGCGCCGCTGCCGGTGATGCGCCGGCCGTCATGGAGAAAGTCCAAAGCCCAGGTTTCACCTTTGCTCACCCGCACCGCCAAGGGGCCGCTGCGTAAAGACGCGGAGTCGTCATGGTCCTCGATGTGGATGACGGCGGCGGGATCGCGGTTTAACGGAAAACAGGGTAATTGCGGGGCGATCCCTTGGAAATGCTCGATTCGCACGCCGATTACGCCGGATTGCGGCGAAAAAAAACCGCAGGGTGAGCAGCGGGGGGTATCCAGTTGGTCCCCACGGGCGCTGACGTCGCGGGGAGCGGCGTATATCACCAACTCCCGCTCTTGCCGCCGAACCTCGAATACCCGCAGCGGGTGGGTTAAGACTAAACCGGGCTGGATAAGCCAGTTGCCGTCGCTTATTTTCATTTATGCGCCTCCGTTTGTTGCCCTTTGTCCCGGCGGATGCCCTGGGAGAGCTCGGCCAAAATCCGGTTCATCATCGGGGCGCGCAGGGAATAATAGCGCCGGGCCACAAGGGCGCTCAACAGATAACATAATCCCGGCGCCAGGGTGAACAGGGCGATGACGCCGGCAAGGGTGGCGCCGTTCTGGGTGGCTTCCCCGGCCCGGTAGCCGGCGGCGGCCAGCGCCCAGCCGATGATGGCGCCCCCCCCCCAGGGCTAAACCGAGCTTAAGGACGAACAGCGTGCCGGCGAAACTGATGCCCGTAAGCCGTTTGCCGTTGCACCATTCGCCGTAGTCAACGGTATCCGACATCATGACCCATTGAATGGGGGTAACCATCTGGTGCAGCACCCCGATAATAAAGATAAAGCAGAACATGCTCGCGCCGGCGCCCATCGGCACCATGTACATGGCGAAGCTCAAGGCCGCCAGCGCGGCATTGGTCCAATAGAACACCGCCACTTTGCAGAATTTGTCGGTAACCGGCTTCGCCAGGGCGCTGCCGATAAGATTTCCCACCGAATAGGTACCGAGGAACAGGGCGAAAATCGCCGGATGGCCGAGGATATAGGTGACGTAATACATCATGGCGCCGCCGCGTACAGATACCGCGAGAATATTCAGGATGGTCAGAATGCCGACGACACGCCATTGATCGTTATGCATGATGTCCCGCAGATCTTCGCCCATGGTGCCCTGCAATGATGACCGATCGCTGATGCGTTCACGGGTGGTGGCGAAACACAGCGCCAGCATCAGCACCGCCGCCACCGAAAGCACGGCGATGCCGCCCTGGAATCCCCTGGCCTGGTTCGCGCCCCCCCCCCATCAATTGCACAAGAGGCATCATCAGCACCGTGCTCAGCATGCCGCCGGCGGTGGCCAGCACGAAGCGATAGGATTGCAGCGAAATGCGCTGCGTCGGATCGTTGGTGATAACGCCGCCCGGGCGAACAGGAACATGGTGCCGGCGAACCCCGCAGGCAGGCCGAAAATATCGGTATAAAAGAACATCAAATACAACATGACGTTATCAAAAACGATATGGCTGGCGGCATCACCCAGCCCATAGCCGATTTTTTCCTTGATGGAGAGTATTGCGTGGGAAGTGAGAGAATCCGCCATCTTTTTTATCCTCAACGACTGTCGTGGTTGGAAAGACAAAAAGCTTAGATGGCACATAAATTAAGAGGTTATAGCCGGCCCTGCCATTACGTTATTTCATAATGTATTTATGTTTGTTGTTTAATGTGATCCTCCTGGCTTATTTAACTGTCGCCGCTACCCCAGAAACAGCTTGTGCGCCATCACCGGCACGATTCGTGAGCCGCCGGCGTCGGATATAATGCGTTCCACCTGGGTCAACGGGCCGATTTTCACCGTGCTTTTACGCCATAGTTTGCTTTTATCCATCAACAGCAGGGATTGGGTGGCTTTATGCAGCAGTATGGTTTTGTATTCGGCGTTGATGGCGTTGGAATCCCACATCATGCCGTCGTTATCAATGCCCTCGCAGGAGAAAATGAACAGGTCGATATCCAGATGTTTAAGCAGCGTAAATATGGCTGAATGGGCATAGCAGGCATATTTGCGCATCAGGGTGCCCCCGGAACTGACCAGCGTGATACGGGACTTCTTTTCCAGTTCGTGGCAGACCCTGACGCTGTTGGTAAACACCGTCAGGGGAATATCGGGCAATTTCTTCGCCAAATACCAACAGGTGGTACTGGCGTCCAGGGCGATGGACATGTCCTCATCTATCCAGGTCAAGGCCTGTTCGGCGATGTCCGCCTTGCTGTACAGGTGGCTTTTGACCCGCTGATTGAACGAGTCGCCGCTGTCAGGGGCGCCGTGCGCGAGGTTTTTCGCCCGGCCATGTTGACGGATAAGCAGGCCTTGGTCCTGTAAGCTGTTTAAATCCCGGCGAATAGTTTCCTTGCTGACCTGGAACCAGGCCGCCAGTTCGTCCACCTTCAGGATCTCCTGTTGGGAGATCAACGCCAGAATATCTTGCTGCCGCGTTGATTTCATAAGCCCTCCGATGCCTGGATCCGAATATCGGTACTTACCGTCGGCATAAGATACGGCATGGGCCGGTCAAAATGTGGGCGTTACCCCCTTTTTCAGCAAGATATTGCCATATTTCGCCGTTTCGCCGGTCAGCACGATGGCAAAGGCGCGGCGGGCGCGCTCGTAAAACGCGTAGCGATCAATGCGCTGCACCGGCAAAGGACGTACTCCGCCGAACAGGGCCCGCAGATAGCGGGCCTCTACCTCGGCATCCAGCGCGTCGCCGGCGCCGGGCGCCATCATCACCAGCGGCGGGGCATAACTGTCCAGTTCGAATAACGGGATGATGGCCGCCAGCAAGGCATCGACGGGCAGGCCGTCGGCGCGCACCACCTGCGGCCCGAGGGAGTGAGCGGGGAAAAAACGCGTCCGCCAGGATGATTTCATCGCCGTGGCCCATTTCGGCGAGAATTTTCAACAGGGCGGGGGAGATGAGCGGGGAAAGGGTTTTCAGCATAACGGGTCTCCGGGTAAGGGGGAAACGTGGCGAGGCGGCAGCAGGCGCTGATAACCCGCGGCGTCCTCTCCCGGCCTGAACCATTGATATTCATAAACCACCTGCCGCCGGGCGGCTTCCGGCGACGGGTAATAGCCGATGCCGCTCCAGGCGAACAGCGAAGCCCCCAATACCGTGGTTTCGGGTTCATTCAGCACTTTGACCGGCAAATTCAGCAGATCCGCTTTTATTTGATTCCATAGCGCGTTGCGGCTGCCGCCGCCCACCAGCGCCAATTCCCGGCTGTTGAAACCCCCGATGCGCTCCAGCAGGCGGAGATTGTCCCGCAGGGCGGCGGAGAGGGCTTCCAGCGCGGCGCGGTAAAGATGTCCGCGCCGGACCGACAGCGACAAGCCGCGCCATTGCGCCCGTTGTGCGTCCATCAGTCCGCCGTGCATCCGTACCCCATCGGCACCCGGCGGTACGTTCCGGGCTTCTTCAATCATTTCCTGATACACACCATCGGGGGCGCTGCCGCTCCAGCACAGTTGGCGAACCCACTCCAAAACACCGGACGCCAGCCATTGCAATCCCGGATTAACCAAACCGGCGCGGCTGTCCAATTCGCAGGTGGATCCGGTAATGTCCGACAGCATGCCGGTATCTACCCGTTGGCTTCGCACCATCAGAATTTCCCAGGTGCCGGAAGAGAGCACCGGCTGATCCAGACCGGCGCCGGAGCCGAACAGGGCGAACTGGGTATCGTGGCCGGCGGAGATAACGGGCAGCCCCGCCGGTAATCCCAGCTCCCCGGCCATGGCGGGCAGCAGCGTGCCCACCCTCTCGCCGGCGTCGGCCATAGCCGGGAAGAGCCGGTTGTCGAGACCGGCGCAGTGCAAAATCCGCGCGCTGAAGTCCCTATGCTGTACATCCAGCAACTGGCTGGTGCCGGCCATGGTGCGATCGGTGGTGAATGCGCCGGTGAGCCTGTGATTAATCAGGGAGGAAATAAACAGCCAGGCGCGGGCTTTTTCCAGCACTAGGGGCTGGTTTTCCCGCAGCCAGAGCAGTTTATACAGCGTATTGAAGCTGAAATGCCCGACGCCGGCGATGCCCTGCAGCTCCGACGGGGAAATCAAGCGGCCGATATCCGCCAGCACGGCGTCGGTGCGCGGGCATTTCCAACTGATGATCGGGTAAAGCAGCTCGCCCCGCTTATCCACCAGAGCGCCGTCCACCCCGAAGGTGGTGACCGTCAGGGCCTGAATGCGGCAGGCGGAAAGCGCGGTGGATAAACGCCGGCAGCACTGGCCCAGGCCCGTCATGATGTCTTCGAGAGACCATATCTGCCAGAGCGGATTTTCCCGGCCGGGCCGGCTGGCGTTAGGCACAACCGCCTTCGCCACCACCGTCCCCGTCGCGGAGACGGCGACGGCCCGCAGATTGGTGGCGCCGCAATCCAGTACGATAACGACATCTTGGCTCATGGCGACTAAAGCCTCCGGATAGTGCAATATAGTGCGGCTAAAAACGGACGGATTGCGCTGTAAAGCGGCAACCCGCCGATCTTGCCGGCAAGACAGTCAGAATCATATCGCGCCGCGGTTTCCATCTATTAAGATGCGCATGATAATCCACTGCGTTTGTGTGGCTATTTTTTATACAGCGCTCCGTAATTCCGGCAGGCGCGGTAATCCTGGCCTTCCGGATCCATGCCGTGGGCGGCCCAGGCGCTGGGGCGGTAGATCTTTTCCTCCGCCACGTTGTGCATGCACACCGGGATCCGCAGCATGGCCGCCAGGGTGATAAAATCCGCCCCCACGTGGCCGACGGTGAGAACGCCGTGGTTGGCGCCCCAGTTGGCCATCACTGAGTAGACGTCCCGGAAGGGACCTTTGCCGGTCAGGCGCGGCGCGAACCAGGTGGTGGGCCAGGTGGAATCGGTGCGCTGATTCAGGGTGTCGTGTACCGCCGCCGGTAGGTCGACGCTCCAGCCTTCGGCGATTTGCAGTACCGGTCCTATCCCGCGGATGATATTGACCCGCGTCATGGTGAACGGCACGCCGCCTTGGCTCAGGAAACAGGATGAATAGCCGCCGCCGCGAAAATATTCATGGATGGCCGGGCACCATTCGGTGGCCGCCAGGCAGGCCTGCGCCTCTTGTTCGCTTATCTCCCAATGGGGTTTGAGGGTGGGTTTGCCGTCGGCGTCGGTCTGGCGGCAGGTGCCGTCCAACGCCGCCGAACCGGAGTTGATCAGGTGGATAATGCCGTCGGCGGCGCGCCCTTCCAACTGATATTGCGTCACACGCTTTACCGCCTCGGGGGACCAATAGGTGCGCACATCGGCGAAAATCTGCGCGGTGCCGGTCAAGGTATGGCCGAACAGCATCGCCACCGCGTTCAGACTGTCGTTTTCCGTCGCCAACACCATGGCTTCCCGCACGCCGTTCCAGTCAAACGAGCTGTTGAGCAGCGCTTCGGCGGTGTCACCGTTGGGGTAGTGATCCGTCCAGTGGCGCTGCCCCTGGAAACCGGCGGCGATGGCGTTGTAGCCCAAGGATTCCTCCACGAAACCCAATTCCGCGACTTTGGCGCTGCCCTGCATCATGTCGCGGATACAAATGGCCATCAGCAGGCTTTCCCGCAATATTTCCCGGCTTTGCTCCCGGGTACGGCGGTATTGCTGCGCGTTTTTATCCGCGCCGAAACGGAAATAGCGGTCCGCCCAGGCGAGAGCCAGTTCGAGCTCCTCGGCGTCATAGATGTCATGATCCATCCGGCGGCGCAGTTCGGTCATATCCACCGCCTGGACCTTCATGCCCAGCCAGGATTCGAAAAAGTCATGATCGACGATGGATCCGGCAATGCCCATGGCGACGCCGCCGATGGACAGATAGCTTTTTCCTTTAAGCGTCGCCACCGCAATGCCGGCGCGGGCGAAGCGCAGCAATTTTTCCTGCACGTCGTCGGGAATATGACCGTCACCGCCGTCCTGCACATCGCGACCATAGATGGCGAACGCCGGCAGCCCTTTTTGATTATGACCCGCCAGCGCGGCGGCCAGGTAAACGGCGCCGGGACGCTCGGTGCCGTTAAATCCCCAGATGGCCTTCGGACGAAACGGATCCATGTCGATGGTCTCGCTGCCGTAACACCAGCAAGGGGTGACGGTAATGGTCAGGCCGATATTTTCCGTGCTGAATTTCTGCTCGCAGGCGGCGGATTCGGCCATACCGGCGATACAGGTGTCGGCTATGACGCACTGCACCGCCTCGCCGTTGGGATAACGTAGGTTTTCCGACAAAAAGGCCGCGGTGGCGCGGGCCATGTTCATGGTTTGTTCTTCCAAAGATTCGCGGATACCCAGCCGGCGTCCGTCGATAACCGGGCGAATGCCCACCTTGGGCGCCGGGGAAGCATGATGGGATGAAACGTTCATAAAAATTCCTCATCTGTACCAGACAGTAGGGTGGCGCGCCGGCCCTTAGCATGGGTCGCGGCGCTGCCTTAATAACGTAACGGCTTACTTCTTGCCGAACGGATAGAGCAATTTTTGGATAGCCGGGTCGTTCAGGTTGCTTTGGGAAACAAATTTCACCGGGATATCAACGGATTTAGGCACTTTCTGGCCGTGAATGGATTTCACCAGCGTTGTAAGTCCCTGATAGCCTATCTGGTAGGCGTCCTGCACGATAAACCCCTGGATAGCGCCGGTTTTAAGGTAGTTGATAATGGCCTCGGTGCTGTCGAAACCGATAACCTTAACCTTTCCGGACAGGCCCAGGGTCTTGATGGCGTTGGCCGTGCCCAGCGTCGAGCCTTCGTTGGTGGCGTAAATTCCCGCCAAATCCGGATTGGCCCGGGTCATGTCGATGGTTTTATCCATTGCTTTTTGCGGATCGCCGTCGCTGTATTGCACCGGCAGCAGCGTAATGTTCGGGTATTTTTCCTTGATGGTTTTGCTGAAGCCTTCCGTCCGTTCAATGGCCGAGGTGGTGCCGGCCACATGAGCGACGATGCCGACTTTGCCCTTGCCGCCTATTTCCTTGGCCAGCGCGTCCGCCGCCGCCGAACCGGCTTTAATGTTGCTGGTGGCGACAAAGCTTACCGGTATATCGGAATTGACGCCCGAGTCGAACGTCGCCACGGTAATATGCTGGCTGTTGGCTTTCTCCACCAGGGGAATCAAGGCATTGGCATCCAGGGACGACAACAGTATGCCGTTGGGGTGGCGGGTAATGGTGTCTTCCATGAGCTGGATTTGCTCGGCGATTTGCGTTTCATCGGAAGGGCCGACGAAGCTGGTTCTCACGGATAAGTCTTTCGCTGCCGCTTCCGTGCCTAGTTTCACCGTCTGCCAGAATTCTTGCTGATAGCCTTTGCTGACCACCGGAATATAGAGTTCGGCGGCATAGGCCTGGCTTAAACCGACTATTGCCATCATTGCCGCACCGCAAAGCGTATTCAATTTCATCATGACAACCTCGTGTAGGTTATATTTATGCTGTTCTTCTTTCCCGTGGCGGCGGTACCTGCCGCAACCGCCTGCCGCCTTGCTGCAACGTGAAATCTCTTGGGTATCTGCCGTTCAGTTAACGATGGCGCCGGGGAACTACATTTTTTTTCCGCACCGTATCCAGATAAACCGCGGCGACCACCACGATGCCCATCGCCACCATTTGCCAGAATTGCGATACGCCGACGAGGTTTAGCCCATTGTTCAGCACGCTCATGATAAATGCCCCGATAATCGTGCCGCCGATGGTGCCGACGCCGCCCATCAGGCTGGTGCCGCCGATGACCACCGCCGCGATGGCCTGCAGTTCGTAACCCATGCCGGCGGTGGGCTGGGCGGAATTGAGCCGCGACGCCAGCACCACGCCGGCAATGCCGGTGAGCGCGCCGCAAAATACATACACGAACATTTTGACCCGATTGACCTTGATGCCCGACAGATGGGCGGCCTCTTCATTGCTGCCGACGGCGTAGATATAGCGACCGATAACGGTTTTATTCAGGATGTAAGCCGCGCCGACTGCCAGGGCCAATAGATAAATCACCGGATAAGGCAGGAAATTAAACAGCTTGCCCTGCGCCAGCGTCTGAAAGCCGGGATACTGTAGGAAATAGAGGGCGCGGCCGTCGGTAAGCACCAGATTGACCCCGCGCGCCGACATCATCAGACCGAGGGTGGCGATAAACGGCGGTATGGCGCCTTTGGTGACCAGAAAACCGTTGATATAACCGCAAATCCACCCTCCCAACACGCCCGCCAGCACGCACAGGGATATCGGCAGGCCGTAGGACGCCGCCAAGCCCACCAGCACGCCGGAAAAGGCCACCACCGACCCCAGGGAGAGATCGATGCCCGCCGTGATAATCACATAAGTCACGCCGATAGCCAGGATGCCGATGACCGAGGTTTGCAGCGCAATGGTCATGAGATTGTCGGTATTGAGGAAATAGGGCGAACTGAGGCTAAAAAACAGCATCAGCAGGAGTAAGCTCAGCAGCGGCGCGAAACGCATCAGCAACGCTTTATTGCTTAACTTCTTATCCGTTCCGATCCGTAAATATTTGGTTATGCCAATCATGACTTACTCCTCCAGCGTCGCATATTTCATGATGTTTTCCTGATCCGCTTGCGCTGATGGCAATTCGGCAGTGATACGTCCCTGCCGCATGACCAAAATTCTGTCGCACATACCGAGAATTTCCGGTAATTCCGATGAAATCATAATGATGGATTTGCCTTCGGCGGTTAGACGGTTCATCAGCTCGTAGATTTCGAGCTTTGCCCCGACATCGATGCCTCGCGTCGGCTCATCGAAAATCAATATTTCCGAGTTTTTACAGAGCCATTTGGCAATAATGGTTTTTTGCTGGTTGCCGCCGCTTAAATTCACCGTCAATTGCGCCAGATCCGGCGTTTTGATCCGCAGCCGGCGGCGAAGATCCTCGCTGACGGCCCGGCAGCGTTTCTCGTTGATCACGCCCCAGGCATTGGCGTATTGCCGGTAGCTGCTCAGCATGATATTGGTGCCGACGGACAGGCCCAGAGCGAGGCCGTCCTTCTTCCGGTCCTCGGTTAAATAGCCGATGCCCAGGGCAATGGCGCGGTGAACGCTGTCCACCCTGACCTTGCGGCCCGCAAGCGTAATCTCGCCGCCGTCGATGGCGTCGGCGCCGAACAGGGCGCGGGCGACTTCGGTGCGCCCGGCGCCCATCAGGCCGGCGAAGCCAAGAATTTCCCCGCGCCGCAGCGTGAAGCTCACGTTGTCCAGTACTCCTTTGCGGCACAGGTTTTTGACGGCGAGCACGACCTCCTCGCCGGGAACGGCCAGCCTTTCCGGGTAGATATCCCCCAATTCACGGCCCACCATCATGGTGATCAACTGAGCGATGCGCACGGTGGTGTAATCCACGGTGGCGATATACTTGCCGTCGCGCATTACCGTGGCCCGATCGGCGATGAGCGCCAGCTCCTCCAGCCGGTGGGAAATATAGACAATGGACACGCCCTGCGTCTTCAGCAGGCGAATGACGCCGAACAGGCTGTCGATTTCGCTCTCGGTCAGGGCGGCGGTAGGCTCGTCCATGATCAGGATTTTGGCGTTCACCGACAACGCCTTGGCGATTTCCACCATCTGCTGCTGCGCTACGGTCAGTTGCGAAACCGGCCGGTTGGCGGCGATGGTGATATTCAGCATGGCGAGCAGCTTTTCCACCGCCTTGCGTTGCGATATTTCATCCAGGATCCATTTACATCTTTTATGATGCTCCCGACCGATAAAGATATTTTGCTCAACGGTTAAATCCGGGAATAGATTAAATTCCTGATGTATTATCGCTATACCAAGGTTGGAGGCGACAAGGGGACTGATGATATTGACCGGTTGACCTTCAAGGTATATTTGTCCTTCGTCACACCGGTAGACCCCTGACAGCACTTTCATTAATGTTGATTTGCCCGCGCCATTTTCTCCCAGCAATGCATGTACTTCACCTCGCTGCAAATCAAAATTGACATTGTCCAATGCCAAAACGCCGGGAAACCGCTTGGTAACATGATTCATTTGCAAAACTGTTTCGGGCATGTGGCCTCCGGATAACACTCTGGAAGGCAGACGCATCTGCCTGGCGGTAATCCTAAAACCCCGAACTTAAGATCGGCTAGCTAGGCTAACTCGAGTTAGCAATTTATGTAATCTGCTCTTAAGGCACAAAGCCTTTTATTCGATTTTGTGATGATGATCGGCAAGAAAGCGTTAAATCGCTGATGAGGATTTTAAACAATCAAGGCAAAAAACCTATGCCGCTCTCCGCATAATCGGCACTATGTAAATAAATTGTGATTCTAATCACTAAATAAAAGGTTTTATTCTCAGGGTTCAACAGAACTTGATTCAATAATGGAAGGTTAAATGCCCGTATTAATAAATAATTATTAAATCGGGCATGTTTTAATTAAATCCTCAAGGTCAATAATAAATGACGGATGTATTTATGCTTAGTTGATCACATTTTTTCAGGCGCCTGATTCTTTGCCCGGCGGCCCGGTTGATTATAGTGGCCGGAAGTTGCCGCAGTTTGACTCTATTTCGAGGAATAATAATGGATAGAACCCTTTTAGCGCGTGAAATTATCGATACCTGTCTGGAAATGGCGCGCCTTGGGCTTAACCAGGGCACCGCCGGTAATGTCAGCGTCCGCTATGGCGACGGCATGTTGATAACGCCTTCGGGCATTCCTTATCACCAGCTCGGCGAACAGCAAATTGTGTTTGTGGACGACCAAGGGCGGGGAGAAACGGGCAAAATACCCTCCAGCGAATGGCGCTTTCATCTGGCGGTCTATCACGCCCGCCCGGACGCCAATGCGGTTATCCATAACCATGCCCTGCATTGCACCGGCGTTTCCATATTGAACCTGCCGATTCCGGCTATCCACTATATGATAGCCGCCGCCGGCGGGGATGATATTCCCTGCGCGCCCTATGCCACCTTCGGCAGCCGGGAATTGTCGGATCACGTGGCCGCCGCCATGGGCCAGCGCAAGGCGATTTTATTGCAGCACCATGGACTGATTGCCGCGGAAGAGAGTCTCGCCAAGGCGCTATGGCTGGCCCACGAGGTGGAAATTCTGGCGGCGCTGTATCTGAAACTGCTGCCCATCGTCCAACCGGTGCCGGTATTGCCGTCGGATGAAATAGCCCGGGTGGCGGAGAAATTCAAAACCTATGGCCTGCGTGCGAAGGACTAAACTCGCTTAGACCTTATTGCTGAAATAATAAGCAATATGTCTATGACGCCCAGGCCATTGCCTCGCCCAATGCGTTGAACAAGACTGACAAGTGTACGCTAAAGCCGCGGCGAAGGCTTCTCGCCGGCGGTGCCGGCTTGGCCGCCGCTGTGGCCGGATTGAGTTCCCAAAGCGTTTTCTTAAAGCGTTTGTTCAATAAGGGTCAGCTGAATGAATCGTAAGCTTCGTGTTGGAGTCATCGGCGGAGGCATCGGTGGCGCTGCATTGATGGCATCATTGCGGCAACGGGGCATGGAAGCGCATTTGTTTGAACGTACCACGGCATTTAGAGAGGTCGGCGCGGGGGTCCAGATGTCCCCCAACGCGGTGAAAGTTTTACAGGCTTTGGGTCTGCAAGATGCGCTGAACCGGCTGGGATATGTACCGAAAGCCGTTATAGGACGCCACTGGCGCAATGGCCGGGAAAATTTTCGCACTCCCCTTGATGACTGCCGTCGCACCTTCGGCACCGACTATTATCATCTCCACCGGGCCGATCTGCTGGCGATGCTGGTGGATCTCATCGACCCTGGGCAGGTGACCATGAACGCCCATTGCATCTCGGTCATCAATCATGGCAAAACGGCGGTGGCGCATTTTTCCGATCATGAGGATTTCGAGGCCGATGTCATTGTCGGCGCCGACGGCGTGCATTCCGTGGTGCGCGACAGCCTGTTCGGCGCCGAGGCGCCGTTGTTTACCGGCAATATTTGCTGGCGCGCGGTGATCCCCGCCGCAACGCATCCTGAGTTTATCAGTCCGTTCACCGAAGTGTGGCAAGGCCCCAACGGCCACGTGGTGACGTACGCCATCAGCGGCGGCAACGCGCTCAATATCGTGGCGGTAAGCGAAACGCCGCACTGGATGGCGGAGTCTTGGCACGTGCCCAGCAGTCGTGAAGAGCTGCTGCTGGCTTTTACCGGTTGGCATCCCGACGTTATCCGAAAGCTCTCGGCGGCCCAGAACGTATTCAAATGGGGCCTGTTCGACCGCGACCCAATGGCGCAATGGTCCATAGAACATATCACGCTGTTGGGGGACGCCGCCCATCCCATGCTGCCGTTTCTGGCCCAGGGCGCGGCCATGGCCTTGGAGGACGGCCATATACTGGCCGCGCTGTTGGCGGTGCCGGGGCTGGACGCCGTAGACGCCTTACGACAGTATGAAACCGAGCGATTACCGCGAACCGGCAGGGTTCAGCTCTCGGCGCGGGCGCGCGGCAAACGTTTTCATCTGCCTTCTCCCTGGCAACAGTTCAAGCGGGATTTCGGCTATAAGCTGAAAACCCTGCTGAGTCCTCATACCGCCGGCCGGGACGCCCACTGGGTTTTCTCCTACGATGTCACGGCGTTTCGTCCCGCCGAACGGCGCGTGCCGCCGTCGGCGGTGGTTCCCGAGCCGGTCAACGGCTGAAAACGTCCCCTCAAGGCGGCCGGATTTTGGAACGGCCGCCTGATTTCTTCATTGCAAACCGAGACTTGCTTGCCGCCCATAAGGCGGGCCGCTAGAATGCCCTTACTGACCGAGGATGTATTAGACGGATGCCGCTGACGACGGCAATAGCATCCGGAATGCGTCGGCTAAGGAAAAAATTCATGACAACCTATTTACTGCTTCTCACGCTGCATATCGTCGCCTTCACGCTGTGGATTGGCGGCATGTTGATTTTGGCCCTGGCGATGAACAACTGGAGAAATATTCCCGCCCTGGAGCTTTCCCCTTCCTTGCACATCTTTAACGCCGTCCACCGCTGGGATCGCACGGTAACGCTGCCCGCCATGATATTGAGCTGGCTCTCCGGCCTGGCGTTGCTCATGATGGGCAATTGGCCGCCGTCGAATTCACTGCTCATCAAAGGCGTGTTTGTGCTGGCGCTCTCGGCGTTGCACGGTATTCAGTCGGGGTCTTTTCGTCGCAGCCTGGGGGAAAGCACGCTGCAGGCGCCCGCCTTTTTGCGCCATGCCGGCGGGCTGACCTTGGCGGCGCTTATCATCATCCTGCTGTTGATCGAACTTAAGCCGTTTTGAGCAGGTTATGCGAGCAAGCCAGGCTGATATCGTCAGGTCGAGCCGAAAAGACTGCCCTTATGGTGATGGAGAGGCAGATTCTGCGAACGAGCCCGGCCAATATTAGCAGACCGGGCTTAAAACATTGGCCCGGCGGGGATAAACGGGCCGAGTATGCAAGCGTACTCTGTAGCGGCCCTCTGGCCGGGTTTCGGCAGCCATAGCCGGTTAAGCAGCAGCCGTTTTTACCGCCTCCGCCACGGTTTCCGCCATCGGCGTGGTGGGCCGGCCGATAAGCCGGCTCAGCTGACGGCTGCTGTCGAACAGCCCGCCCTTGGCCGTGCCCGCCGCTGAATCCGCCAGCATGGCGGCCACCGGTTCCGGCAGGCCTGCCTGCTTGAGCAATTCCTGATACCCTGCCTGCGTCAGGTTGACATAATTCACCACCGTGCCGGATTGGCGGGTGATTTCCGCCGCCAGGTCCGTCAGCGAATAGGCATCGTCGCCCGCCAGTTCATAAATCTTGCCGGCGTGATTTGTCCCCGTGAGCACGGCGGCGGCGGCCGCCGCATAGTCGGCGCGGGCGGCGGACGAGATCAAGCCGTCCCCGGCGCAGCCCGTCAGCGTGTTGATGGCAATGGCGTTCGGTATCCCCATGGCGTAATTCTCGTTATACCAGCCGTTGCGCAATAGCACCACCGGCAGACCGGACGCCTGCAGCAGCGCTTCCGTGGCGCGATGCTCCTCGCCCAGAATGGCCAGCGGACTGGTGTCGGCATGCAATAAACTGGTATAAGCCAAAAGCGCCACTTTCGCCCGCTTGGCGGCCTCTATCACGGCGCGGTGTTGCGGCACGCGCCGGCCGACGTCGCTGGAGGAGATCAGCAGCACTTTTGTAGCGCCGTCGAAGGCCTTATCAAGGGTTGCGGGCTCGTTATAGTCGGCCTGACGGACGTTGACGCCCAGCGCGGCGAGGTCTTGGGCTTTCGATGGCGTACGCACGGCGGCAATCAACTCGGCCGCCGGCCGGGTTTTTAATAATTCGGCGATAACCAGTCGGCCCAGCTGGCCGGTAGCGCCCGTAATAACAATCATGTTTTTCTCCTTTTAAGGTGTAGACATGCCACTTTAACTTGTATACTCACTATTTGTAAGTACTAACAAAAAGGTAAGTATTATGACCCAAGGTCCCATGCCGAACGCCACCCTGGCCGCCAAAATGCAGCGCGGAGAACTGCTGGACGCAAATTGCCCCTCCCGTGAAATTTTAAAACACATGACCAGTCGATGGGGAGTACTGGTGCTTATCGCGCTGGCGCAAGGCACCCATCGTTTCAGCGAATTGCGCCGCAAAGTCGGCGGCGTCAGCGAGAAAATGCTCGCGCAGACGCTGCAATGGCTGGAGGAAGACGGGTTGGTGATAAGAAAATCGTTCCCGGTTGTGCCTCCCCACGTAGAGTATAGCTTGAGTCCGCTGGGCAAAGCGGCGGGAGAAAAAGTCGGCGCGCTGGCGGATTGGATAGAAGTTCATATGCCGCAAATACTGCTGGCGCAGGCGGCCGGGGGGAGAGCGGGTTAAGCACACAGGCGACCGGGATAAGAGTAAGTGAATAAACGTCCGTCGTCAGAGTTGGATTTCCATCGCTTTCGGCGCCTGATTAACCGCCGGCAATCACCAGTTCTATGCCTTTTTTGTTCAGCTCGCTTTGCGCCGCGGCGGGGAGATTAGGGTCGGTTACCACTACGTCGAATACGCTGATGGGCATGGCCATATAGGTGGCGATCGTATCGTACTTTGAGCTGTCGCTGAGAAGAACGCGTTTGCCGCTGATATCGGTGGCGGCGCGCTTCACCGCCACCTTATCCTCGTTAGGGGTGAATAACCCGCGTGAATTCCAGCTGGAAGCGGAAATAAAAGCGATATCCACCGACAGATTGCGTAAAGCATGGGCCGCCGCCTCCCCGACGCAGGAACGGTTTTCACGGCAAAGACTGCCGCCGGTATGGATCATCCGGCATCGGCTCTCGTCGATAAGCAGATTGGCGATGGCGAAATCGTTAGTGACTATTAAAAGATCATCGCGCCCCACCAGCTGTCTCGCCAGTGCCAGGGTCGTGGTGCCCGCGTCGAGATAGATGCAGCTATCAGGCGGGATATGCCGCGAGGCGGCGATGCCGATCAAATTTTTCTCACTGCTGGACATCAATGTTTTGACCAGATGTGAAGGTTCGGCGGTCAACCGCTCGGTAAAGCGAACGGAGCGCACGCCGCCGGACACCAGCAGCAGGTTGCCTTGTTTCTCGAGCTCCCGCACGTCGCGCCGAATCGTCATATGGGAAACGCCCATTCCTTTTGCCAGCTCGACGATGCTGACCACCCCGCGTTCGGCAACCAGCGCCAGTATCCGCTCGTGGCGTTCAACCGGAATCATGACCGTACCTTATTAAGCCACAGACTTAAGTATATTGAGAATTAATGTGATTATACGCCAGTGAGCGTTAAAAATTAACATTTTTTAACTCGTTCTATCTGAACTGCTCTCAATCCCCTTTTTCGAGCAAACATTGCGACATAAACGTAATTTCATGATAATTAATTATTTTTAAGATAAATGCTCTATTATTTTTATCCTGCAAATGTCCACCCTGATGGCACAGGTGTGTTTATATGATTAACATCACATATTAGGTCATTACATCGCCGCATAATTCACATTATAAAACAAATTATCACTAAAATTAACGTGGAGGCGGTATGGCTCGGGAAAAGGCGCTATCGGTATGTGTTATCGGACTCGGATCCATGGGAATGGGCGCCGCGCAATCCTGTATCAAAGCCGGCCTGTCTACTTACGGCGTTGATCTTAACCCGCAGGCGCTGGAACAGTTACGTTGCTGCGGCGCCGTTAAAGCGGGCACGCAGGCCGGCGGTTTTGCTGAAGAACTCGATGCGGTGTTGTTGCTGGTGGTAAATGCCGCGCAGGTCAAGCAGATTCTGTTTGGCGAACAGGGGCTGGCGGCACAGCTCACACCGGGCACGGCGGTAATGGTTTCCTCCACCATTTCGGCACGGGACGCCCAGGATATCCATCGTCGGCTGCAAGAGCATCAATTGATGATGCTGGATGCGCCGGTGTCCGGCGGCGCGATAAAGGCCGCCGCGGGTGAAATGACGGTCATGGCGTCGGGCAGCGACCTGGCATTTGATAAACTTCAGCCGGTATTGGATGCCGTCGCCGCCAAGGTCTATCGCATCGGCACGGAAATCGGCTTGGGTTCGACGGTCAAAATCATCCATCAACTGCTGGCGGGCGTGCATATCGCCGCCGGGGCCGAAGCCATGGCGCTGGCCGCCCGGGCGGGTATTCCCCTGGATACGATGTATGACGTCGTCACCCACGCCGCCGGGAATTCATGGATGTTCGAAAACCGCATGCGCCACGTCGTCGACGGCGATTTCTCACCGACATCGGCGGTGGATATCTTCGTCAAGGATTTGGGGCTGGTGGCCGATGCCGCCAGAGAACTGCATTTCCCGCTGCCGCTGGCCTCCACCGCCCTCAATATGTTCACTTCAGCCAGTAATGCCGGCTTCGGCCGACAGGATGACAGCGCGGTCATCAAGATATTCAGCGGTATTACCCTGCCGGAAAAGCGGGGTGACTTGTAATGCGGCTCGGCATCATAGCGGACGACTTTACCGGCGCCACGGATATCGCCGGGTTTTTGGTGGAAAACGGCTTGTCCACCGTGCAATTGAACGGGGTGCTCGCGCCCGGTTTCAGCGTCGACACCGAGGCGGCGGTGGTGAGTTTGAAAACCCGCTCCTGCCCCGCCCCGCAGGCGGTGGCGGAATCCTTGGCCGCGCTTCGTTGGCTGCGGGCGCGGGGTTGCAGTCAGTTCTTCTTTAAATATTGTTCAACCTTCGACAGTACCGACCGGGGCAATATCGGCCCGGTCACGGATGCCCTGCTGGCTGCCCTCGGCCAGGAACAGACGGTGATTGCCCCGGCGCTGCCCGTGAATGGACGCACGGTGTATCAGGGCTATCTGTTCGTCATGGACCAACTCTTGTCCGAGTCCGGCATGCGGCATCACCCCGTGACCCCGATGACCGACAGCAATCTAATTCGTCTGATGGAAAGCCAGGCCGACGGACGCTGCGGCCTGATTCCCGCGGCCGTCATGGACCGGGGCGCCGCGGCGGTCCGTGAACGCCTCGCCGCGCTGCGTGATGAAGGCATACGCTACGTGGTACTGGATGCGTTGCATGAGCAACATCTGCTCACCCAAGGCGAGGCGCTGCGAGACATGCCGCTGGTCACCGGCGGCTCAGGCCTGGCCATCGGACTTGCCCGGCAATGGTTGAAAACCGCGCAGGCGGCTCATGGCCCGGGCACGCCGCCGGCGCAGGCGGCCGGAGCGCCGCAAGGCAGACTGTGCGTGGTGCTGTCCGGCTCCTGTTCCACCATGACCCAGCGCCAGGTGGCGCGTTACAGCGGACAGGCGCCGACCGTCCACGTTGATGCGGCGCGTTGCCTGGAGGATGCCGAGGGCTACGCTCTCGAGCTGGCCCGCTGGGTGGAGAACCATGCCGGCGGCGAACTGGCGCCGCTGGTGTCCGCCACCGCCGAGCCGGAAACCTTGCAACACATTCAACGACAGTGGGGAGCGGATAACAGCAGCAGGGCCATTGAGCGATTGTTCGCGGCCGTGGCGATGGCGCTGCGACAACGGGGATTTCAGCGTTTTATCGTGGCGGGAGGCGAGACCTCCGGCGTGGTGACGCAAGCGCTGGGCATCGCCGCTTTTCACATCGGACCGGTGATTTCGCCGGGGGTGCCCTGGGTGCGTTCCACGGATCACGCCATTTCGCTGGCATTGAAATCCGGCAATTTCGGCGACGAAAACTTCTTCGCCCGCGCACAGACGGCGTTTCCGGTATGAGCGGCAACGAAATTATTGATGTCACAGCCGGTGAAGCCGCCGCCCGGGAAGAAATGGTGCGGCTGGGGGCGTCGCTGTTCCAGCGCGGTTACGCCACCGGCTCGGCGGGCAATTTATCGCTGTTGTTGCCGGACGGCAACCTGTTGGCCACGCCCACCGGATCATGCCTGGGAGATCTGGCGGCCGACCGGCTGTCGAAGGTCGGTTTAGACGGCGAATGGCGCTCCGGCGACAAACCTTCGAAAGAGATCAATTTTCACCGGGCAATCTACCTGAACAAGCCAAATTGCAAAGCCATTGTCCATCTGCATAGCCTCTACCTGACGGCGCTCTCCTGCCTGCAAGGGCTGGATACGCAAAATGCCATCAGGCCGTTCACGCCTTATGTGGTGATGCGGGTCGGCGATGTGCCCGTCGTGCCCTATTACCCGCCGGGGGATGCGCGTCTGGGCCAGGATTTGGCCACGTTGGCGCCCCGTTACAATGCTTTCCTATTGGCCAACCACGGGCCGGTGGTCACGGGGAAATCGCTGCGGGAAGCCGCGGATAACACCGAAGAACTTGAAGAGACCGCGAAGCTCATTTTCATTCTTGGCGACCGGCCGATTCGTTACCTTACGCAAGAAGAAATCGAACAGTTAAGGAATAAATGATGCCTAAGTTTGCAGCTAATTTATCAACGATGTTCAATGAGTATTCGTTTTTGGATCGGTTCAAGGCAGCGGCGGACGCTGGGTTCACGGCGGTGGAATATTTGTTCCCCTACGAATTTCCGGCGGCGGTATTGGCGGATAAACTTGGAGAGACCGGGCTTAAGCAGGTGCTGTTTAATACCGCGCCCGGCAATGTCGCCGAGGGTGAATGGGGTGTGACGGCGCTGCCCGGCCGCGAAGAGGATGCCCGCCGCGATATTCACAGCGCTCTGGAGTACGCGCTGGCGCTGAACTGCCCGCAGGTGCATATCATGGCGTCGGTGGTGCCCGCCCATGCCGATCGCCAGTCCTGCACGCTGACGTTTGTGGATAATATCCGCTACGCGGCCGATCTGTTCGCGCCGCATCATATCAACGTGTTGATTGAAGCGTTAAGTCCGAAGATAAAACCGGACTATCTTTTTTCCAGTCAGTATCAAACCCTGGATCTGGTGGATGAGATCAATCGGCCCAATGTGTTTACCCTGTTGGATCTGTTTCATGCCCAACAGGTCGATGGCAATCTCAATCATTTGATCACCGAGTTCGCCGGGCGTTACGCCCATATTCAAATCGCCTCGGTGCCTGATCGGCATGAGCCGGATGAGGGCGAGGTGAATTATCGTTATCTCTATGAACTATTGGATAAAATCAACTATCCCGGCTGGGTTGGCTGTGAATATCTTCCCCGCCACGATACCACGGCGGGCCTGGGTTGGTTTTCGCCTTATAAATCTGCGGCAAGGCGCCAATAGGCGCCACCCGTTTAGAAATGCAATTCCATATGGTTGTCACGATACTCTTTGGGAGTGATTTCAAAGCCCTTTTTAAATACTGAGTAAAAGTATTGCAGCGACGGATAGCCGCACATCTGCGACACCTCATTAATGGTTAACGAGGAGGAGACCAGCAGATTGCGCGCGCTTTCCAGCTTTTCCTCATGAATCACATTGTGAATGGTTTTGCCGGTTTCGTCCTTGAAGCGTTTTTCCAGGTTCGAGCGGGACATGCCCACCACGTCGAGCACCTGTTCCACCTTGATGCCTTTGCAGGCGTGGTGGCGGATGTAATGCATGGCCTGAATCACCGCCGGATCGCGCAGCGAGCGAAAATCCGTGGAACGGCGTTCCACCACTTTAAGGGGCGGCACCAGGATGCGCTGCAACGGCAGCCGGACGTGATTCAACAACTGGTGCAACAGCTTGGCGGCCTGGTAGCCCATCTGCCGGGTGCCCTGGGCCACGGAAGAGAGCGGCACCCGCGACAGGCAGCGCGCCAGCTCCTCGTTATCGATGCCGATAATGCACAGCTTTTCCGGGATCGCGATATTTAAATGCTCGCAAACCTGCAGCAAATGCCGGGCGCGGGCATCGGTGACCGCAATGATACCGGTATGGGCCGGCAGGGATTGCAACCAGTCCGCCAGCCGGTTCTGGGCATATTGCCAATTATCGGGCGTGGTCTCCACGCCCTGGTAAACGATGGGCTGGTAATAGCCGTCGGCGGCGAGCTGGCGAAAAGCCCGCTCCCGCTCCTGGGCCCAGCCTTTGCCGCTGCTGGGGCAAGCCGTAAAACGCGAAGCGATTAAGGCCCTTTTCCTTCAGATGCAAAAACGCGCTGGCCACCAATGCCTGATTATCCGTGGCGATATAATGCACCGGCGGATAGTCTTCGCTATCCTGATAAGAGCCGCCTACGCCGACGATGGGCACGTCGACGGCGCTGAGCAACTGCTCGATTTCCCGATCGTCGTAATCGGCGATAACGCCGTCCCCCAGCCAATCCTCGATGCGGTTAATCCGCCAGCGGAAATCGTCCTCGATAAAGATATCCCAGTCGCATTGGGATGCCTGCAAATACTCCCCCACGCCTTCCACCACCTGGCGGTCATAGACTTTATTGGCGTTAAATAACAATGTGATGCGATAACGTTTCTCAAACATATCAGGTGTTCTCGCAAAAATCGTCCGGTAGCCAGCATATACCTGCCCACGGCGGGAATGTATTAACCGCGTGTGCGCCAGCTAGCAAATTCGCGATAAAAAACCGTCGGGAGGATTGGGGCCGGGGGCGGTGCTGCTTCGCTCATAAAGGTGAAGCGCAGCGTAGATGTTTTATGATGTGAAAACAGATACGGCGGCCTCGGTTGCGAGTGCCACCGCAATAAAAAATCAATGGCGGTGGCCCAGAACGGGTTCTCACAACCGGTATCAACTATTCTCGGCCAGCCCAAAAGCTGCCCGATCTGAGCCACCATTGATTTTACGCGCGAGTCTAACTCGCGTGACAATGATTACTTAGGAAACGACATAATACAATATGCATATTACGCCGCCGTATGTAGCAAGGGAACAAGGGTCCCTGCATTAAAAAACTAATGCCGGGCTATAATAACGGAATTATTTTGATGATGGCAAAGGAGGAATGACAAAATTATTAGTTGCTAATTGATTATAATCAATAGGTTATATGTTTTTTGTGATGATGATTTATAAGTCAGCGCCAGATGAGTTTAATAATAGTGATTTTAATCTGTATTATTAACCAGCGATTTTACTGAGCGTAAAATTAAGTAAATATTCATTTAATTCGAAATTAATGATGTGGTTATTTTGTTTGATAGTTGATTGTAAAAAGATCGATTTTAGGATGGCTAAGTAGCTTCGCACACTAATGCTTCGACTATTTTGCTTTCAACGCGAGCGCTGATGGGATGTCACGCAGGCATGTGTCGCATTTTATCAAGGGTCATTGCGTCAATATCGTCCTCAGACCAGTCCTCAGCATTGTTTTCAGCCGTGTATCCATACTGAACATGCTTTCACCATGCATTGATTCATTTTATCAGTTCCAATATTACTCCAAGCCAGCTCGATAGTTCATCCAGTTATTTATCGTGCATCTGTCATAACGGTTTTCTAATTTAAGCCAAAGTTCGTTAAACTTTCCATAGAGCTAAATTTTGGTAGCCTAATTATAAAAGCGGCCGGTAAATTATCATTCACCGACCCACTTATCATTAATTATTTCGGGTCCACGACGGTCCCATTGGGAACTGTGGAAGCGCACCTTGATTCGCCCCTCTTTGCCCAATGTGGGAAGGCCGCATCGGAACATGAGGCATAGGAACTTTTACAGGCCCATGATCTATCAGCCCAAATACAACATTTTGTACTCCAGCGATTCCTGCACCAGCCAACGCGCCAGGAATCCCGCTTTTGGCTGCCCCTGATGCTGCCCCAACCGCCATTTCGCGTCCTATAGACGTAGCGAATTCCCTATTATTTGGTCCTGGATTTGAACAATTCATGAATTATTCCTTTTTTTAATGTAACGATAAATAAAGTAGATTATTATTCCGCTAAACATGGTAATTATTGAGGAACGAAAAAAAGCTACAGATTTCCTCTTTGACGATATTATCAAAGCCCAGGCCCTTTTCCCATAATAAAAAGCAGATATTTGACAACCAAGGAATCAATATTAGCGTATAAATAATTTTGATATCAAAACCATGTTTTCTAATATGGAAAAACATGGCAATTAGCACATAGGTTAATGGTGTATGTATATTGAATTCCATTAATTTATCCTGAAAATTAGAATGAAAATATTTCAAATCATTTTTGAAAATATTTCTAACTACTCATTGTTTATTCATATTTATTAAAAAAACAATTTCAATACTTGATGCCACGCCTCTATTGCTAGTATAAAGTAGTACCTCGACAAGGGCTATAGTGATGCTAGCGGGGCAATAGAACGACAATCCGATGTTTCAATGTTTGAATCTAAACAGGGGTTAAATTTAGATTGCCGTTAACAAATGCGTTAACTACCTCCAAATCGATCCACGTTTTATCCGTATTCTTTTGGGGGCCACCACTTCACGATGTTGACACATCGTCAAAACACAGCTTGGCGGAGTCGATAAGGTTTTCCATAATCACCTGATGAAGGTGAGGTGTACCTTAGATGTTTTGTGATGTGAAAACAGATACGGCGGCCTCGGTTGCGAGCGCCACCGCAATAAAAAATCAATGGCGGTGGCCCAGAACGGGTTTGCACAACCGGTACCCACTACTCCTCGGCCAGCCCTAAAGCTGCCCGAACTGAGCCACCATTGATTTCATTGGCAGGGTCGACGTGTTATGCGACGATTGCATCTGAAACTACATTCATTTCTTTAGCATATCAATCCTCAGTTATACCTGAGGCAGTACTCCACAGACAATGCTAGATTATAATAATAGAATTGTTTTAAACAGGGTAAAAACCAAATAAAAATTCAATTTGCTGTGTTAAAATAATTTCTATATCAAATATTTCCTTGAGTTTAGATCTTATATAATGATGCTGAATCAATTCGAAAAAAATAATTTTTCCACTAAGAGTTTTTAGCAATGACAATAAGATACAATTCAGAAATCCTTATGGCTGATTCTGTCGTTATCGCCCGAAATTTAACCGAATCCAAAGCAGGCCCGCAGGCTAATGTTAAGGCATTAAACCCGGATGTGGTAGCAATGATAAGCATGGTTGTTAACCCTCCAGCCGACGTTGCCGAGCTGCGAGCTGACCTGCTTCAACCGAATAAGGAAACGCTGCTGGCTATTCACAACCTTGAAACGGGTAGAGAAGTAACGCGGGTTAATTCGGTGGGCGATCTTAAACGTGGCCTTGGTTGGTAAATTTTGGCTAATAATTACTTGAGAACAGTTGGCGTGAACCTTTCAGCCGCTTCTTTTGTCGTCCAGGATTTCTCTTTAATTAAAAAAGCGATTATGATCGATAAATCCATATTTAGGGCCATCTTACCGGCGGTCTTACTATCGTGAGTAACATGGAACGGGCTTTCCTAGAATTTTAAATCCAAGGATACCTCTCTATTTCGTCAGTATTTATCAATCAAACGTGGTCGGTATTAACACATTACAGGGGCGGCTGTAAGCTGCGTAATAGAATAGTTCGCCGACCGGGGCGTTTACAAACGTGTTGATGTGCTTAAAATGGCGCTTGAGCGGTGCCCGTTAGCCGGGGGCTGTACTCAACCCCTCTCGTTATAGGTCTGCAAGGGCATAAAAAAGGTTATCGGTTAATGCGGCCCATCCACTATCGAGGGCTGCGATGCCGGCAGCAGCATGTCTAACTGCTGCTGCTTTTCCATCAGGGTATATAACAGCAGTTCCCTGACGTCTTCATCCTCGATTTTATAGGCGGCATAGGCCAGCGCCCGGCATTGGCACTGCACATCGTCAAAACACAGCTTGGCGGAGTCGATAAGGTTTTCCATGGTGAACACCTGATAAAGGTGAGGTGCGGCGTAGATGTTTTATGGTAAGAAAACAGATACGGCGGCCTCGGTTGCGAGCGCCACCGCAATAAATAATCAATGGCGGTGGCCCAGAACGGGTTTCCACAACCGGTGCTTACTATTTCTCGGCCAGCCCTTAAGCTGCCCGAACTGAGCCACCATTGATATTACGCGCGAGTGTTGCTCGCGGTACAATGATTACTGAGAAGACGACATAATACAACCAGCATATTATGCCGCCGTAAGCAAACCAGGGAGTGGAAGTCCCTGCATTATAAAAATAATGCCGGGCTATAATAACCAAATTATTTTAACGATGGCAAGGGGTAAATAGCAAAAATATTACTTACTATGTTAATATAATCAATAGGTTAAATAAGTTTTTTGGTGCTGATAATTTATAGAAAAGCATTGAATGAGTTTGTGAAGAGTGATTTTTAACTGTATTATTTATCAGCGATTTTGTTGCGCGTAAAATTAAGTAAATATTCATTCAGCATGAAATTAGTGATGTGGTTATCTTATTTTGGCGTTGATCTTAGAAAAATCGCTCAATTAATAACTATTAATAACCGAGTGAAATGGTAGTAAGTCTTAGTAATTGAATCCGACGGTTTATCCTAAACTACCCATGTGCGCATGTCATATTCACAGCTATTACAGGTCACTCTGTAGTATTTTTAATCATTTAACATGATGTGAGAATGACTTCGGGTAATGATTCAAAAAATGCAGAGATCAATCCTATGGCTTATAGGTACACGTACCAAAAATATGGAGAAGTTTATGGCAGTCAAACCAGGGAGCTTAAACGATGTAGTGAAAAAGCTTGCTTCAACAACTGTAAGCGTACTCAAGAATGAACAGGATAAGGCGGCTTACGTGAAAATTGAGCAACTGAGGGATGAGCTGCTTCATGATTGCGGTAGTAAGGTTTTAGCAGGAACGAAAGCTTTCCGACTCCAACAGGGGGAATATGGTGGAAGCAATGTCTTTTTCAATCGTGACGGTCAAGACTACCGTTACAGTCTGATAGACGGAGTAAACGGGTCGATGTATTTGGCTTATACCCCCAAAACAGCGATGAAAGAGGTGTTTAAGAACAAAAAAGGACTTAGGGAGTCGGATCTCAATGATCATTTTATGGGTGTCGTCGACATTGAAAAAGACGTAAAGGTCCTGCAGATCACTGCTCTAAGCAGTAAAAGCGACGTAACAACCCACGACGTCACCACGCCGACGCGTGCCGTCACTCACCTATTGGCTCAAAAAGTTCACTCTGCAGGATTCGATGGGATGGAATTCACGTCGAACGTTACCGGTGAACCCTGTCTGGTGTTGTGGCATAATGATCCTGCCGGAGCCGGAATAGCCACTACTGGTGCTCAAACCCCGCTCAGTAAATTCACGTACCGGGGTCAGGAAGCCGCTGTCATTTTGGTATATGAACTGGGTATTCCAGTTGAAGAATAATACATAAAAAGGGGGAGCACGTCACTTTATTATGATCATACGGCATCCTGTGTACCGTAGACGCGCGCGAGTCGGTGGAGCTCCGCCATTAACTCCTGACCCGGTTTGTTTTTCAGTATTTCCGCGATGGTGAAAACCCGACCTGGCGGGGACAGGCCATTCAGTACAGTATTGCGTTCCTCCATAAAAAAGGAATACTGCATCCGGTCACTGAATCCCTTCAAGTTTTTGAGAAGCTCGGGGAGGCCTTTGAGCACGCCTTTGTCTGATATAGATTCAACATCGGTAAACTGGAACACCGGGTAGTAGAATTCACCGTCAATCTCCAGGGCGAGCAGCTGACCAGATTCCTTCCAATTTCTCACTGTTGTCTTAGTTTTACCCAAGATCTCCGCGGCCTCAGCTGAGCTGTGAACGCCACCGTCTTTCTCAAGCGTATCAAAGAACAGGGCTTTACTGTGCAAACGACGCAGTTGCCGGCTCTTTTCTTTGGTCATACTCCCGATCGCACGGTTTTTCATGTACTCAATAATGGCATCAAGGGCGAAAATAGCATCAGTATGAGCCATGCTGGCATGACTGATTTGGGTATTGCCTGAACGCACGTCGTCCGCCAGCTCCTGGATAAAATTTTGCAAGCGTGCTGCTGGCGTGCCGCTATCCTGATAAATGTGTTTATCGGAGGAACGTTCATGGATGTTTCGTTTCTGAAGGGCCGAAGTCATAAATCATCCTTTTCGATTTCACTACATTAACAGTACTATAAATCGAAAAGACGTGCAACTTGTGAACAGCAATGAAATTCTCATCCCTGTTGTTGCTGTAGTAGCGTTGCTCCCCTGCGACGACAGGCGCGGTTGACGCTGTTCGCAACGGCGTCAGGACTGGACTGGCGTCCCGGATAAGGCTCAAGCGCCAGCATATGCGAGAGTTGCTGACCGGTGGCAGGTATCAGCGTTATCTCCTTACTTTAAGTTTCGGAGCTTTTAATAAATTGCATTAAATTATATATGTACGCATTAGATTTATTTCCAAATGCATGACATAGGACATGCTTCATAATAATAAAGTTTTCATTGTCATTTACTTATTTGAATGTGCCTTTCAATATAATATCAATAAAACGTATTTGAATTTTTTTTAATAGACCTGGCTCCCGTTGGTATTTCGATATTACAATATGAAAAAAATAAAAAGACTAACGTTATTATGATTAGCACTGTAAGTGTAATGGTCGCCGCGGAAATTGCTATCCTTGAAACGAATGATTACTTCCTAAAAACTAATAGCTCACTAAGAGTCAACCGTATGAGTCAAGAGGATTTACAATGGTGTATGCACATTTCACGGCAATCATCATTTACACTTGAATGGTCAAATGTCGGACAGGATATAGATCACTATGAGCATTATAATTTTTGTTTTAAGATGTTTTTTAATGGAGAAAGACCCTCGGGCTGTTGTGCTTGTCGATATATTCCTATGGAACGTAAAGTAGTTATAGAAATGTTGCAGAGTTTTGCTAACGAAGGCGATGAATTGGATGGGCGGATGACCGCATATACTTTAGTTACACTCTTATATTTCTTAAAGGAAATCAGTGGGCTAGGAATTTTTATTGAAAACCCTGTAAATGAAGTAATTCTTCAACATTATATGAGGAACTTTCATTTTAAAGATGTATTTGGGGACGGCTCTCTGCTCTACAAATCAGCTGACGATTTGGCATACCTTGTACCAGAATGGTTAGAACAAAATCAATGCATTTGAAAATTGAGAAAATTTGAGCGATAATATTTTCTTTACAGAAAAAAGGAGCGTAGCGATGTCTGTTGAAAACAAATCAAACATTCCCGGCAACCTAATTTTGAAAGCTGAATCGCTTATTCAAGGCCGGGAAATTTCTTTTACCAAAGAACAGCTTAGAGATATGTTAATTGCGGCGGCGCCAGCGATCAGGGCAATGAAAGGTCCTCATCATGAAGCGGCAGGGAAACTGCTAGCGAGCAAATAATGAAAGCCACATTTACAGTTGTGGCTTTCTCAAAGAGAGCTGCTTTGCCAAGTTTTAAGGTACATTCTCTATACAAAACGCGTGATTTTTTCTTTATGCATTTCAATAAAAGGATATTTCCAAGCGCACTTAATTTTTTGTTATCCAATTAGGTTAGTGAATCATCTCTCCAAATCTGCATCATTCATGACACTTGCATTCTGCTAGGTATATAGCTTCCATTGCCCTTCACTCCTTAGTGGCTTTGCTGACATGCTCTGTCGTGGAAAATATCAATTGGCTTGCCATAATTAAAGTTGAAACTAATGACAAGCTAACTTACATCAGCCAGCATGGATAAAATCCGCTATGACGTCAGCAACCATCAAATATAAAATCCAATGCACTTTTAATCGATTGCCGGCTTGACCTGGCGTCCATCACCGCATCACCCATCTGCGACAACCTGACGCTGGCCATCTCATGAGTCATAAGCAAATAGTCATAACCTTCAACGCTGATTACCGGGGTCAGACGCTTTACGGGTGAAGTCGAAAGCCTGCTGGCAGGATACAAGGGAATGACCACACGAGTATGCAATTCATCGATAATATCGCTTTGCCCACCTAACAATTAGGGATAAGCCTTACTGTCGCTATTATTACGATAAACGATATATCGCATAATCAAAACGCTATGTATTCATCTGACAGCAGACCATATTCATCAGTAATCCGATTGAGCTCTTGCAGGCCAACCCGGTTTCCTGTTTTCCAGCGCTCAACGCCGGTACTGCTGATTTCTTGTATTAGCGCGGCGGTAAGGACGGCGGAAAGATCGAGCCCCGCATCACGTGCTTGCTGGAGCAATGCCGGTTCCAGCGTTACGCTGACGGATTTCTTGTGGCGGGTAGTGAGGCTTGGCATAAGACCTCCGAGGTGACACGTGTAAAGTACACATGTATCTATTATGCGCAATTTTGATGCCAATAACAATGCGTGAAAATTGGCGTCTTTTTCAATTTTCTGATGATAAGTTGTCGAAAAGGTAAATATTGCTTAGAAGGTTGAACGCTAGGAATGATTTTTGTTGGAAAATTCAGCCTGGATGGTGTACTATGTACAACTTAACACAAGGGAGTATGTGATTGAGTCATGCAATTGAGTTTATCGAGACGGCGTTATTCACTCGGCAGATTAAGCAAATTGCCTCGGACGATGACCTAAAGGATCTCCAGAAAGAGCTAATCGGATCCCCGGAAAAAGGCGATCTAATACAAAAAACGGGTGGGTTGCGAAAAATCAGAATGGCGACGGGGTCGCAGGGGGAAAAGGGGAAGCGCCAGAGTCATTTATTATCTGGCCTCTAAAGATGTTATTTATTTTGTGATGGCTTATCCGAAAAATATAAAAGATAGCCTGACGGATGCTGAAAAAGCTGAACTCAAAAAATTGACGAAATTATTAAAAGATGAGGTATAGCATGAGCTTTTTTGACGATCTAAAAGCATCACTTGAAGAAGCTGTCGAAATCAAAAATGGCGTCAAAACGCCTGCCCGGGTTACAAAATATGCAGTGGCCGATGTTAAGGCTATCAGAGAGCAACTCAATGTTTCACAGGGTGAGATGGCAAAAGCCCTGGGAACCAGCATCGATACCATAAAAAGTTGGGAATCTAAGCGACGCAATCCAACCGGATTGGCAGCAAAAGTTCTGGCGACGATCCAGGACAACCCTGCGTTTTTCCGGGAGCTGGCTGTACATTAAGTATTGGCAGTCGATGTTTTCAAAGATTAACAGCCCGTAAAGGCGGGCTGTCATAGGGTGAGTCTGGCATGGCGTTCTGCGTGTTGGCGCCACTAGCTCTAATTCATGTTGAACGAGGGCGCGACTTAAAGATGTAGGTCCGCTATTCCCCCGTCAAAGGCGCCACCTGCCGATAAATTCGCCGGAAGATGCGCCGCTGTTCCAGATAGGCTTCATGACGGCTTTGGTCCGGCGTATAGCTGGCCTCCAGCGGCAGCGGCGGCAGCATTTCCGACCAGGGCGTGTCGGGATGGCAACTGAGCTGCGCCAGCCGGGCCGCCCCCAACGCCGGACCCACGTCGCCGCCGGTGCGGTAATCCAAGGTTTGTCCGCTGATATCCGCCAGCAGTTGCCGCCAGTAGGCGCTGCGCGACCCGCCGCCGATAAGGGTAATGCTGTCCGGCCGCAGGCCGGTTTCGTGCAAGACGTCCATTCCGTCCGCCAGACCGAAGCTCACCCCTTCCACCACCGCCCGCGCCAGCTCCGCCGGGCCGTGATCGTGGGTCAATCCCCAGAAGACGCCGGTGGCGTTGGGGTTGTTGTGGGGGGGGTTCTTTCCCCCGACAAGTAGGGCAGGAAAAAGGCTGGCGGGACATTGCCACGGCTGCCGGCGGCGGCGTCAAGCAGGGCCGGAACGCTGCCCAGGCCGGAGGCTTTCGCCGCCCAGTCGAGGCAGGAGGCGGCGCTGAGCATCACCGACATCAGATGCCAGGTATTGGGCAGCGCATGGCAAAAGCTGTGTACGGCTTTTTCCGGGTTGCTGAGAAAACCGTCGCTGACGGCGAAATAGACGCCGGAGGTGCCCAAAGAGAGCATGGCTTGTCCCTGGCGATACAGCCCGACGCCGATGGCGCCGGCCGCATTGTCGCCGCCGCCGGCCACCACCGGCACCGGCGGCAGTCCCCAGCGGGACGCCAGAGATGGCAGCAGAGTGCCGGTGGCCTGATTGCCCTCGAACAGTTCCGGCATGTGTCCCCGGTTCAGGCCGCAGGCGGCCAGCAGTTCGTCGCTCCAGTCACGGCGGCCCACGTCCAGCCACATTGTGCCCGCCGCGTCGGACATGTCGGTGGCGAAATTGCCGGTCATGCGCCAGCGAAGGTAGTCTTTAGGCAGCAATACTTTGTCCACCCGGGCAAAGACGTCGGGTTCATGTTCGGCCACCCAGCAGAGCTTGGGGGCGGTGAAGCCGGGCATCATCAGATTGCCGGTGATTTCCCGCGATCGGGGTACCGCCGTTTCCAGCGCCCGGCATTGAGCAAAGCTGCGGCCGTCGTTCCAGAGAATGGCGGGGCGCAGCACCTGGCGCTGGTTATCCAGTAGCGTGGCGCCGTGCATTTGCCCGGTCAGGCCCAGGGCGCGCACCGAGGCAAGGTTGTGTTTGGCTTTGAGGGCGAGTATGGCCCGGTCTGCGGCCTGCCACCAGTGTTCCGGATCCTGCTCCGACCATAGGGGATGCGGCCGCGAGACCGCCAGGCTTTCCGTGTGGCTGCCCAGGATATGCTGTTGTTCGTCAAGGAGGATGGCTTTGACGCCTGAGGTACCCAAATCAATGCCGATATACATGAGGTATCCCTTGATGGTTGATAAGTAGCGCGGCTGGCGCCGCTTGGGAAAACCGGCCCGAGCCGGTCCCCCCTTTAACGCGCCCGTTGCACGAACGGTTTGCACGCTCGGTGATGTCGGGCCTGGCCTGCCATGGGGCGCTCTGGCAGCCGCCGGCCGGCTGCTTCGACCCCATCGGCATGCTCTCCCTTAACACGTTCGTTGCACGATCGTTGATAGCGGGCCTGGCCTGCCGTGAGCGCGCCGGCGACCGTCTTTCTTTAACTGTACAATACCTGGTTGACGATATTTTCCAGCAATTCCTGCTGTCCGCTGCGATGCTCCGGCGCCAGGGCGTGCTGTTCGGCATAGGCCGCCACGTCGGCCAAAGAGAGATTGCCCTGCAGCACCCGCTGTCCGAGGTCGCTGTTCCAGCCGGCGTAGCGCGCTTTCACCAGTTGATCCAGCCGGCCGTCCTCGATAAGTTTCGCCGCGACTTTCAATGCCAGGGCCATGGTATCCATGCCGCCGATATGGCCGTGGAAAAGATCGTATTTGTCGGTGCTCTGGCGGCGGACCTTGGCATCGAAGTTCAGGCCGCCGGTGGTGAATCCGCCCGCTTTAAGAATCTCGTACATGACCAGCGCGTTTTCTTCCACGCTGTTGGGGAACTGGTCGGTATCCCATCCCGATTGCGGATCGCCGCGGTTGGCATCCACCGAGCCGAAAATCCCCAGCGCGATGGCGGTGGCAATTTCATGATGGAAGGTATGTCCCGCCAGGGTGGCATGGTTGGCCTCTACGTTGACCCGGATTTCTTTTTCCAGGCCGTACTGTTTGAGGAAGCCGTAGACGGTGGCGACGTCGTAATCGTATTGGTGCTTGGTGGGTTCCTGGGGTTTGGGTTCGATAAGCAAGGTGCCCTGGAAACCGATTTTATGTTTATGTTCCACCACCATCTGCATAAACCGGCCGATTTGATCCCGTTCCTGCCGCAGGTCGGTATTCAACAACGTTTCATAGCCTTCACGGCCGCCCCACAGCACATAATTCTCGCCGCCGAGGGCCTGAGTGGCGGCCATGGCGCTGTTGACCTGGGCGGCGGCCCAGGCGAAGACTTCCGGGTCAGGATTGGTGGCGGCGCCGGCGCCGTAGCGGGGATGGCTGAAGCAATTCGCCGTGCCCCACAAGAGCTTGACGCCGGTCTGCTGCTGATGTTGCGCCAAGGTGTCCGTCATGGCGGCCATATTGCTGAGATACTCTTTGATGTGATTGCTTTCCGGAATCACGTCCGTATCGTGGAAGCAGTAATAGGGCGCTCCCAGCTTGCTGAGGAATTCAAAGGCCACTTCCGCCTTCAGCCGCGCCTGCCCCAGGGCGTCGCCCGGCTGCTGCCAGGGGCGCCGGAACGCGCCGGTGCCAAACATATCCACACCGGGCCAGCAGAACGTGTGCCAATAGCATATGGCGAAACGCAAATGGTCTTCCATCCGTTTTCCCAATATGATTTCATCCGGATTATAGTAATGGAAAGCCAGAGGTTGCGTGCTTTTGGGCCCTTCAAAACGTATTTTTTCAATTTGATCAAAGAATTGAGACATAATTATGGCTCCTGGAAAATACGGGGTCCGTTCTGAAGCGGACAGGATGCAACCGGACGCCAATGAATATTCTCGGCGGATTAAGGGATTGCGTGCAATTGATTCTGGTTATAACGGCTTGGGCGATCAATTACGTTATTTCACATATGGATTCATGAAATTATTTATTGTGCGCCGGATCACAGGGAGCAGGGCATAAAATTAATTTCAAATTTAATAATGTTTAAAACAATTTACTGACCCTGTGCACCGGTTGAAAATAAGCTACAGCTCACAGAAACCGCATTTCAGTAAAATATCGTAATGCCGTTGTGAAAATTTGCAATTGCCGCTGACTTTTTTTCCCCTCTAATACTTATTGGGTTTGTTACCCGGTATTTTTCGCGGCAATGCGTTGCCGTCATTTGTAAAGATTTGAATCTTATCCTGAAAAGCAGCGAGTTCACTTGCTGAATATGTTCTTAAAAAAGCAACATAAGGAATGAAAGATGAAACTGAAAACCCTCTTGCTTTCTGCCTGTGCGGCGCTGGTGCTGACCTGCCAGCCGGGTTTCGCCAAGCAAATCAAAATCGGTATGGCGGTGGACGATCTTCGTTTGGAACGCTGGCAGAAAGACCGCGATATTTTCGTCGATAAGGCCAAGTCCCTGGGGGCCGATGTGTTTGTTCAAAGCTCCAACGGCAATGAAGAAACCCAGATGTCGCAGATAGAAAATATGATCAATCGCGGCGTCGATGTTTTGGTGATAATTCCCTACAACGGCAATGTCTTAAGCAATGTTATCGCGGAAGCGAAACAGGCTGGAATAAAGGTCCTGGCTTATGATCGGATGATTAATAACGCTGATGTGGATTTTTATATTTCGTTTGATAATGAAAAGGTCGGCGAATTGCAGGCGCAGAGTATCGTCAGCCGCGTTCCCCAGGGTAATTACTTCCTGATGGGCGGTTCGCCGGTGGACAGCAATGCCAAGATGTTCCGGGCCGGCCAGATGAAAGTGCTGCAACCCCTGATCGACAGCGGCAAAATCAAGGTGGTGGGGGATCAGTGGGCTGACGGCTGGCTGCCGGAGAATGCGCTGAAAATCATGGAAAACGCCCTGACCGCCAATAACAATAAAATCGATGCGGTGGTGGCGTCCAATGACGCGACCGCTGGCGGCGCCATCCAGGCCCTGGCGGCTCAAGGTCTGGCCGGTAAGGTGGCTATATCGGGACAGGATGCGGATCTGGCCGCCATCAAACGTATCATCCAGGGCACCCAGACCATGACGGTTTATAAGCCCATCAAACAGGAAGCGTCCAACGCCGCTATCATCGCCATCGCGCTGGCCAAGGGTGAAAAGCCCAAATCCAACGCCACGCTGAATAATGGTTTGCGGGACGTTCCTTCGTATTTGTTAGCCCCGATCGCGGTGGATAAGAGCAATATCGACAGCACCGTAATTGCCGACGGTTTCCATAAAAAATCCGAACTGAACTGATCCGCCGATACGCCGATTGACGTTTGTGACGTGAATAATACCCAACAGAATTCAAGTGGCGGGAAGGCGGCGGCGCGGCGACAAATCTGTTTGGAACGGATTTGAACGCGGCTTGCGGCGGCCCCGAAGGAGAGAGGCGCATGGATGAGCCGAGTGTCAAAGCCGACCCACCGGCGGCTTGAAGTTTGACGGGTATAGGGGCCGCCGGGCCGGGCGGCCCTTCTGCGGAGGAAATTACCATGGCATCTGTTTTACTTGAAATGAAAAATATCACCAAGCGGTTCGGTGTGGTGAAAGCGGTGGATAATGTCTCACTGAGCATCGAACCGGGTCAGGTGCTGTCGCTATGCGGGGAAAACGGTTCCGGCAAGTCGACGTTGATGAAGGTGCTGGCGGCGGTGTATCCCCATGGCACCTTTGAAGGGGAGATCCTGTTCGGCGGCGAACCGCTGGTGGCCCAGGGCGTACGCGACACGGAACAAAAGGGCATTGCCATCATTCATCAGGAACTGGCGCTGGTGAAGCAAATGACGGTGCTGGAAAATATTTTTCTCGGCGCCGAATGGGGCAAATACGGCGTCATGGATTACGACAATATGTATTTGCGCTGCGTCCGCATGCTGGCGCAGGTAAAACTGGATATCGATCCCAACACCCGGGTCGGTGATCTGGGGCTGGGGCAACAGCAACTGGTGGAAATCGCCAAGGCCCTGAATAAGCAGGTGCGTCTGCTGATCCTGGACGAGCCCACCGCGTCGCTGACGGAAAGTGAAACCGCCATATTGCTGGATATCGTTAATGATTTGCGTAATCACGATATCGCCTGTATTTACATTTCTCACAAGCTGAATGAGGTCAAGGCCATTTCGGATGTGATATGCGTCATCCGCGACGGCAAGCATATCGCCACTCGCGACGCCGAGGGGTTGAGCGAAGATGACCTGATCCGGATGATGGTGGGACGGGAGCTTACCGAACTTTATCCCCATGAGCCTCATACCGTGGGGGAGGAGATTCTGCGGGTGGAGGGACTGACGGCCTGGCACCCGGTAAACCAGCATATCCGGCGGGTGGATAACGCCTCCTTCAGCCTGCATAAAGGTGAAATTCTCGGTGTCGCCGGCCTGGTGGGATCGGGACGCACCGAACTGGCGCAATGCCTGTTCGGCTGTTATCCCGGCCGTTGGGAAGGGCGGATAACGCTGCACGGGAAACCGGTCCGTTTCAATAACTGTCGGCAGGCCATGGGCCACGGCATAGCCATGGTGCCGGAAGATCGCAAAAAGGACGGTATCGTGCCCATCATGAGCGTCGGATCGAATATTACCCTGGCGGCGCTCGGGCAGTTCAGCGGAACCCTGAGCGTGGTGGACGAAGCCGGCGAGCAGGCGTCAATCCGCGACGCTATCCAACGCCTTAAGGTGAAAACCTCATCGCCGGAGCTGGCCATCGGTCGCCTGAGCGGCGGTAATCAGCAAAAAGCCATCCTGGCGAAATGCCTGCTGTTGAATCCGCAAATTTTGATCCTGGACGAGCCGACGCGCGGCATCGATATCGGCGCAAAACAGGAAATCTACCGCTTGATAAACCAGCTGGTTCAGCAGGGAATCGCGGTCATCATGATCTCATCGGAGCTGCCGGAAGTGCTGGGCATCAGCGATCGGGTGCTGGCGATGCATCAAGGGGCTATCAAAGCCAGTCTAATTAACCGCGACCTGACGCAGGAACAGGTAATGGAAGCGGCACTCAGGAGTACTTCCCATGTTGAAACTCACGCGGTCTGACCGCTTGACGGTCGCCGGCGATGCGGCCGGCGGCAAAAACAAGCCTATCAATTTGCAAGTTTTCGTCATGCTGGCCGCCATCGTGGTCATTATGTTGTTCTTTACCTTTACCACCGAGGGCGCTTATCTCAGCGCCCGCAACATTTCCAATTTGCTGCGGCAGACCTCCATCACCGGCATTTTGGCGGTGGGCATGGTGTTTGTGATTATCTCGGCTGAGATCGATTTGTCGGTAGGCTCCATGATGGGCTTACTGGGCGGGGTGGCGGCGATATTTGATGTCTGGCTCAAGTGGCCCTTGACGCTGACTATCATGGTGACGTTGCTGCTGGGGCTGCTGCTGGGCGCCTGGAACGGATGGTGGGTGGCCTACCGCAAGGTGCCGTCATTCATAGTTACCCTGTCCGGCATGCTGGCTTTTCGCGGCATTCTCATCGGCATCACCAACGGCACTACCGTGGCGCCCACCTCGGCGGAAATGTCGCAAATCGGGCAGAGTTATCTGCCGGACGGCGCGGGGTTCGGCATCGGTTTCATAGGGCTAGTGCTGTTTATCGCCTGGCAATGGCGTCGGCGCGGCAAACGCTTGAGCCTCGGTTTATCCGTTCCCTCCCGCACCGGCGATCTCGTTCGCCAGGTGGTTACCGCGATCCTGGTATTGGGGGCGGTGTATTTACTTAATGATTACCGCGGCGTGCCTACCCCGGTATTGATCCTGGCGGCGCTGATGCTGGCGGGACTTTTCCTGGCATCACGCACCGCGTTTGGTCGGCGGATTTACGCCATCGGCGGCAATATCGATGCCGCGCGCTTGTCCGGGGTGAACGTTGAGCGCACCAAGCTGGCGGTGTTCGCCATTAACGGCCTGATGGTGGCGGTGGCGGGGCTTATCCTCAGTTCCCGGCTGGGCGCCGGATCGCCTTCCGCCGGCAATATCGCCGAGCTGGACGCCATCGCCGCCTGCGTCATCGGCGGCACCAGCCTGGCGGGCGGCGTCGGCAGCGTGGCGGGGGCGGTGATGGGGGCATTTATCATGGCGTCGCTGGATAACGGCATGAGCATGCTGGATGTGTCCACCTTTTGGCAATATATTGTGAAAGGCGCGATCTTGTTGTTGGCGGTTTGGATGGATACCGCCACCAAAAAACGGGCGTAGTCGTTAACAGTCACTGAGCACGAGGGCGAACAGGCCCTCGTTTCATTTTAGGGGAATAACAATTTTAGGTTATTTTATAGTGAACTTATAGTGAATATTATTACAAGGTAATCTCTGTAAAATAGCGGCTTCATTCTTTATTAAGCAACAAATTTATACATTACATCATTCCAATCCTGTGAGGGCCGCAAAGCCGCAATATTTTAGACTTGCTTGAGCAATTGACTTGGCTGGGGAGCAATGTTGCCTGGAGACATTTAAACGCTTTAGCAGGCGGCTCCGGAGGAACGAAGATATAGTCGGGGCCAAATAATGACTGCACACCTGAACGTGAATGTTGTCTCATTATTGCCCATTCGGCGAGTGGCAATGAGATTCACCGGTTAAGTTTGAGCGGACTGGCGGATAAAGTAGCAAGGGTTTTAATTAAAAATCACTTGTAATCGACTCACTATTTTAGGGGCCTTTTTCATCCTTGACGTCGAGACATTCCGCCGATGATGCTTAATGATTTTTATGCTGACGTGAAACTGAATCCGATACCGGTTGTATTGGGCATGGTTATCAACGCCATCGGCTTTGTGTCGACGTTCCTCACCCTATTGCTGTTCATTTCAGATTACGCTAAGGACAGATTTCATCCCGATCATCAGCATCTTTACCGGCTGGAATCACACTTTACGTTACCCGACGGTTCCACGCTGCGTTCCGCACAGGTGCCGCTGCCTTTGGTGGACGCGCTGGCTAACGACCCGGCCATTGCAGGCGTCAGCTACGCCTACCGCTTTTACAGCTCTATTCGCAGCGAAGGGCGAGTGATGTCAGGTGTGGAAATTTTTGCGGTAAGCCCGGAATTTTTAGCACACCTCAATCCCTACCGGCAATCCCTGACGTCATTGGAACTGAATGAAATTTACATCACCCAGGCTTTTAACCGGCGTTTTCTCGGGCTTTCCGAGCCTCGCGGCAAGGCCATCCGGCTTGGAAATCAGGGTAAGTTCATTATCAAGGACGTGGTGGATACGCATCAGGACAGCAGCCTGGATATACCGGCCATGGTGGCATTTTCGCCCTGGATGATGGAGGGTTATAACGATAAACGAAGCGATTGGTATAACAATCATGTGTTTGCCTTTATTCACGGGGAGGCGCAAAAAAACATTTGATAATCGCATCCTGCAACAGACGGTGGAACGCTACGCTCCGCAATTAGCTGGCGCGCCCTTCACTCCCGGTGAATATCTTCATTTCCACGCCCGCAATATTCTGGATATACATTATGACCAGGAGTATTCCGACGAACTGGCGTCGGTCCAATCCAAGGCATTACTGCATACCCTGTATGGGGCGGCTATATTCGTCCTGTTAACTACCCTGGTGAATTTTACCAATATCAATGGCATCGTGAATGCCGCCAAAAGAAACAGTTTGCATATCAAACGCAGCGTAGGCGCATCCGACAAACAGATTCTTCTGGAATATTACCGCGTTATGGTCCCGCAATTTCTTTGCATTTTGTTTTTTGCCCTACTGATGCTAACGGCGGCCGCGCTGTTTTCCCGTCAGATACAGGAGCTGTTACATCAAATATCCCGTCCGGTGCAGGCAGGGGTTTTCCTGATGGTATCGTTCCTTATAGGCGGCATGCTGGTCCTGTGCCAGTCGGCCTATCTTTATTTTTTTTATTTTCAGGGCAGCGAACGGTAGAGGACACATTCGGTATGAAAGTAAGGTGGCTTATTATATCAACAAGCTTTCGCTGGCGGCCCAATTAATGATTTCTGGCAGCATGATTTATATCTGGGCCGGCGCGATGGCGCAACACCAGTTCGTTTCGGATACGGATTTTGGCTATCACAAAACTAATCTGCTGACCTTTGAAATTAATGACCCGCTGAATTCTCTCGCTATGCTGCGCGTATTGCAAAATAGACTGAAGGAAACCGCAGGCACGTCTAATATCGCCTTAAGCAGTTGGCGGCCGTTTGACGTCTCCTCCTCGGTAATGACGGTCCAGCATGCCCGGCAGCAGGCAGAGGATCAGTTTATCGCCATCAATACTTTTTCCGCGGATCGTAATTTTCCTCAGGTCTGGGGCCTGGAAACATTGGCCGGCGAAGAAAACGCCGCCATCGAAAGTCAGGATCCGGCAATGCTGCATGCAGTCGTCACGCGCGCCTTCGTGAATGCCATGGGGCAATCGTCCTATGATGAAGTAATGAATAACACTTTTTATATTGATTCAAACGGCAGTAAAAAAGCGCTGCGCGTGCTGCGTGTCGTGGATAATATTTACCTCGGCGAGCGCACAACACTGCCGCAGCCGATAATGATATTCATAAAAGACAACGTGGAAAAATATGGCTCGGTAAGATATCCCAATCTGCGGCAACGAGACAGCATTATTTCTCTCCTTAAAGATTATGGGCTGTCAGACGGTCAAATCAGGTGCGTGGATGACTTGCACAGCCGACATTTTGAAAAAATACTGATAATTTCTAATGTGTTAAGGCTGGTGGCAGTCCTTTCCCTGCTGTTGATGCTGGCGAGTGCCGTCATTATCGGCATATCCGAAGCCGCCCGGCTCAATAAGACGCTTAAAATCATGGAGTCAGTGGGCGGTTCGGTTTATACCGGTATCGCTTTCTTCCTGCAGCAAAATCTGGCGCCGATGCTGATATCATTCGCCGCGTCTTTCGGCATCGGCTTCGGGTTTTTACATCATTGGCTCAGACGATATGACGTCGTCACCGGTTTAACCTATACCTATGCCCTGGCCGCGCTGCTATTGCTGGCCTTGGTTGTCGCGGCCGTCATGGTGCTGGCTTTACTGGCCTCCGGCGCGCGGTTTTCAACGGCGGGACGGCGACGCGCGGGGGGACCATGGATATAAAACTGGAAAAAAGGCCTTTCGTTCATTGGCGGGCCAAATGGCTGGCTTGGGCCGCGCTGGGGGTCTTTATTTTGCTGTGCGGGCTGTTGTATCGATTGGCCACCGCGGATAATTTTCTGCGGGTGCCTCTCACCGGCGTAAAATTTCATCCCATACACCGCGGTTCTTATAACGATACGTTAGTCACCCGCGCCGTGGCCATTCCCAATGAAAGCGTGGTGGTTTCCTCAGAACGGGGCGGTAAAGTTGTTGAGATTAACCAATCTTCTTCCGGTTTTATCAAAAAAGGCGATGTGATCGCCCGGCTTTCCAACTACGACTTTGTTTTGCAGGTCACCTCGCGAATCGCGGATGCCACCGAACAGATCAACAACCTACGAAATATGCGTATGCTTTTGGAACGCAATAGCCGCGATACCAAAATAGAATTGGAAAAATCAGGTTATAACTTATTAAAAACCCGAAAAGAGCTACAAAGAAATAAAAAAGCTCTATGAGAAATCCATCATCGAAAGGGCCAAGTATGAAAATCTGCTGGATGAACTGGCCTATTGGAAAAAAACCTGTGAAATCTTATCGGAACACTATGAACAGCAGTCCATTATTCTGCCACATCAATATCGAGAAATAGATGAATCCATCAAGCGTTTAGGCAAGCTGGTTGATTTGATCAAGGGCGGCTTGGAGCAGCTGACGATAGTCTCCCCTATCGAGGGCACGCTTACCTCGCTGGATATCAAAATCGGACAGCAGATCAACCCCGGTGAAAAAGTGACGGTGATTGATAATCTGCACTCCTATTATTTCGAGGCCGCCTTCAGCGAATACTACCTCGATAAAATAAAGCCTCAGGTCAAGGTGATGGCTGAGGCCGGCGGGGTGACCCTCCCGCTGACGATAGAAACGGTTTCCTCGGTGGTGGATAATGGTAAATTTAAGGCCAAACTGTTGATGACCAAACCGAGGCAAATTGCCTTGAAACGCGGTCAGTCCATTGATCTGCATGTCTCCCTAGGGACCTCGCGCGATGCGCTGCTGGCGCCCTCGGAAGCCATATTCTTTCAAAATGGCCAGGCGATGGTGTATGTCTATGATGATAAGACGCGGCGGGCGGTTAAAACGCCGGTGAAAATAAAGCGTCAGGGGGCGGCTCAGTCGGAAGTGGTCAGCGGCCTTGCCGAGGGGCAGCAGGTGGTGAGCTTCGCCGACAACGACTACGAAAAAATCCAACATCATCGAGTTCGAATGATATGATTAAATTGGAACGTGCGGAAAAATTCTACACCACCAAAACCATCAAGACATTGGCTTTGCATGACGTCAATTTGTCCATTCCCGTCGGGGAGTTTGTCTCGGTCATGGGACCGTCCGGCTCGGGGAAATCCACTCTTTTGAATGTCCTGGGCCTGTTTGAATCACTCAACAAAGGTTGCTTTACCTTGGCCGGCGAAGCAGTGGAGGCATTGAGCTACTCGCAAAAAATTGCCCTGCGCCGACGGTTGATAGGTTATATTTTTCAATCATTTAATCTTATTGCTCACATGACGGTCAGCGAGAATGTCGCGCTGCCGTTGAAGTATCGCAATGTGCCCAAAACAGAGCGCAAAACGCGGGTAAAACAGACCTTGGAAATGTTTGGGCTAACGCCCAGGGCGGAGCATTATCCGTCACAGCTTTCCGGGGGGGGCAGCAGCAAAGAGTCGCCATCGCCCGCGCCACTATTTCCCGGCCGGCGCTAATTCTGGCCGATGAGCCGACCGGCAACCTGGACAGTAAAAACAGCCGAGCAGTGCTGGAACAGCTCAAAAGAATCAACGGGCAGGGAACGACGGTGGTGATGGTAACCCACTCGCAAGAGGCGTCCAGCTATGCCGGGCGCGTTCTTATGATGCGGGATGGCCGTCTTGACAGCCATTGCACAGGCGGCCTGACGTGACGGAGAGTTGAATAAACCCTAAATCTGTTTTCGGCGCCCTGGCCTGAGGGACAAGCTACGTCCATCTACCTGTGTTTTCGGCACACTGGCCGGAGGGACAAGCTACGTCCCCCTACCTGTGTTTTCGGCACACTGGCCGGAGGGACAAACTTCGTTCACCTATTGTTTATTTAGGTTCCCTAGCCGGAGGTACGAACATCGCTCACCCACCTGCCTCTATCGCCGGCGGGAATGAGAAAGCAAGGTTCTAAGTGTGGAGCGCATCGGATCATGCCATGCTGAACGCCTGCCTGGCCGATTTCCGGCCTTGGCGTTATGATGAGGGATATGACTATGCAATCCTCCTTTAATGTCGCGCCCATGACGGATATCACGCAAGATCCTCGCTGGCAGGCCATCGTCACCCGTGACCAAGCGGCGGACGGACGCTTCGTTTACGGCGTGAAAACCACCGGCGTCTATTGCTCGCCCTCCTGTCCGTCCCGTCAGCCGCGTCCGGAGAATGTCCGTTTCTTCACTGACGCCGCCGAGGCCGAACAGGCCGGTTTTCGCCCCTGTAAGCGCTGCCGGCAGGGCCGTCTTTCCCTGGCGCAAGAGCAAACGGCAAAGATTGCCGCCGCCTGCCGCTACATCGAGCGACAAGAAGATATTCCCACCCTGGCGCAAATGGCTGCCCGGGCCGGGATAAGCCCATTTCACTTTCACCGATTGTTCAAATCCATCACCGGCCTGACCCCTAAAGCCTATGCCTCCGCCTGCCGCGGCCGGCGTCTGCGCCGGTCATTGGATCAAAGCGACTCCATTACCGGGGCGATAATGTCGTCCGGCTACCAGTCGGCGGGGAATTTTTATCAGCAGGCCGACGGTGTATTGGGAATGACCGCCGGCGATTATCGCGCCGGCGGGCTCGGGGTGGATATCCTTTTTGCCGTGGGACAATGCTCATTGGGCGCGATCCTGGTGGCGCAAAGCGACCGGGGCATTTGCGCCATCTCCCTGGGGGACGATCCGCAAGCGCTAGTGCGGGAACTGGAGGATAAATATCCTCATGCCCGGTTAGCCGGGGATAATGCCGAATTCACCCGGCAAATGGCCTTGGTTATCGGGTTTGTCGATGCGCCTCGCCTTGGGCTGGATTTACCTCTGGATATCAAGGGCACCGCGTTTCAGCAACGGGTCTGGCAGGCGCTGCTGGAGATCCCCGCCGGCAGCACCCTGAGTTATACCGAAGTGGCGAAACGCATCGGCTCACCCGCCGCGGTGCGCGCCGTGGCCGGCGCCTGCGCCGCCAATACGCTGGCGGTGGCGATTCCCTGCCATCGGGTAGTGCGCAGTAATGGAGACCTGTCCGGCTATCGCTGGGGCATTGAACGCAAGCGTATACTGTTGAAAAAGGAGACTGACGTTGCAAAAACGTAAATAAGATGCTTTCAGCGGCGGTGAAAATTCTTTATGCTCCTTGTTACGTATTTTACCCGTAATGGTACGCTTAGTCATTCGCGTTTAAGATAGAGCCATTAAAGGTTCGTTTAATCGATTCTTATTATAATTGCCGCTTAATTTCTTATTGCCTGTTTTTACCAAGGGCTCACAAGCAGATCTGATATTCAGGAAGATAAATCATGAATCCATTAAGCGCTGAATCATCCTTTAATATAGTTAACGGCAGTAATTATCTGCCCGTGAACGAAACGCACGGCATTATACAAAAAATTGGAGAAAGATTGCATTCTGATATCAATTCAAATGGAAATAATATAAGTTTGATAAACTGTTTTACCCATGAAGGAGACAACAAAATAACAATTGATAGCCAGAAAGGTAACATATTAATAGAAGAAGGGGAAATGGCTGCCGATGTTAAATCAACCAGCGGAAGCATTAACTTAAAGAGGACGGCTCTAGAAAATATAGACACCGCTGGCGGCCACGTTTATCTTTTCGAAGGGTCAAAAACAGAACTTATTGCCGTCCGAAGCACATCCGGTTCCGTTAACTTGAATAACAGCGAAGTCAAGCAGACTATCAAAACGGGTGGCGGACCCGTTGAACTCATGAACAATGCTAAAACGGCAAGCATTGAAACCCAAAACGCCGCCGGGGATGTATTCCTTAATCATAGCCAAGTCACGGGGAGCATCAAAACTGCCGGAGGCTACGTGAAAATGTTCCATCAATCAATAGCCGATTCTATTGCCACAGAAGGTGAAAGCGGCTATGTCTTTTTGGAACATTGTGAAGTTAAAAATACAATAAAGACCCGGGGCGGCCCTGTAGAGCTAAAACATGAGGCAAAGGTAAAAAACGATCGAGACTCAATATAAGTCCGGTAGTGTCACGCTACATAATTCTGGCGCTGAAGAGATAAAAACCACTGACGGGAATATTTCAATATCCTTTGGCGGGGCCTTTATCCCCCAAAAATTAACGACAGACAGCGGTCTTATCACCTTCCAAAATGTTCGCTCCGGCAAAAAAACCTGCATTGAACAAAAGTCTGGAAAAACAACGTTTAAAGATACTGTCCATACTGGAATGATTACAACGAATAGCAAAAACACGGTAGTTGACGCAAAAACAAGCCTGACACATCTCCATTGGGTTATACCCGAAATGTCCAGTACGACTACTCATTCCATAACGAAATTAGAAGCTGTTAACAAAAGGTCGGGCGCCAAAATTACCATTGGGGATACGATACAAAATTGCCGTATAGGTTCCATAATAAACAATTCTCAGATTAACCTTTCATTAGATCCCGATAAATATGTTATTAATGCTTCCACAATGAAAAATGTCCTTAATGCGGATAATAATATCTTTGAAATAGTCGTTTACGGAAAGATCGCGACGTTAACAGCAGACAATTCGGCTAATCCGAATGCGACATTACGTTTGATCATCAAAGATGCTGGCAGTGTAGGTTATATGGATAACATTATCAAAAAGATTTCTTAATCCAGTAAATGTATTTTCAATTGTTGGAGTATTCTTTTATCAAACTGGCACACTAAAGAATTTGCTTTTAAAATAAATGCACTTAACTTCAATATGCTGAGCAATTCTAAATGGCAGAGAAAGAATACTGTTATGTATGCATTAGATGACTATTGATTATTACCTGCCTCATAAACAAATGCCTTTCTTTTGTTGAGGTTTTTTCTCGATTATAAATTGAGTGTGACGAATATATTATAAACAGAGACAAATAGGTATTTTGATTAGTTACCTTCTATCGATAATATGGAGTAAAATTATGCAAATTACGGGAAATTCACAGCAGGACGCAAGTCAAGCCACCCAATCATCGGTTATGGATGATATTGAGAATTTATCACATTTTTTAAATAGAACGCTTACCGACGCGCGAAACGATGCAAATGGAGGGCCTTTTACCTCATCGTCAAGCGGATGGTCTAATGTATCGTCAAGCGCGTTCTCCACGCCGCCCTCCAGTCCGCCCCCTGGCCGCAGCTCAAGTCCAGATGTTAACGGGGATACCATTGCCAACGGCGGTAATTTTTACCAGGCAGAAGAAATAGGGGATATCAATTCGACCAAGTTTTTTGAGGGTAACCCTGAAATAAGACCTGATTTAAAGAAAATACTGGAAGATGCCAAAGGCTGTAAGGGTAATCTCGTTGCCAATAGTGGTGATTACGTCAAGGCAAAAAAAATGGGGAATCTTTCTATGACGTCATACCATATGTCCCCAGGCGGTAATAGTACAAAACGGTTGAATGAGATTTTAGAACTTGCCAAGAGCGTTAAAGGAGCTGTCTACGCCAATGGAGGTGACGTTATCGAGGCGGAAACGGTGGAATCATTAACTATATCATCAAACTTATTCTCAACCCGCCAAACAAAGAATAATCCTCTGAAACATGATGGTGGCAGCAATTCAACATATAATATTGCCGGCCATACTAAAAAAAATGAAGCAGGTTCAGCAAAAGGGAATGAAACCTTTGTCAATAAAAGGTCAAGTACAGCTTTGAATACAGCGGCTAATCTTAATCCCCGCATGGACCATTCAACGTTAACTCCATCCACAGCTTCTGATGCAAAAGCAGGCCCTTACAGCGGCGTTGGGGGTGGGTCAAGAACCTCAAGAGAGATAAAAACGGTTTTTGGCGGTCAAGGTGGTTGCATCATCGCCGATAAGATAAGTGGCGGTACCAGGAGTCGTGAAAATATCGAGGGTGTAGTCTCGCATCGGGTGCATAGAGATGCGAGGACAGGAGCCATCATGAGCTCTTTAGGCACCGTCACCCGCTATGTTGATGGAAAACCCGTCTAACCCCTTGCATGAAATAGGCATTGACCGAATACCGGCTCGCGAAACCTTCTCGTGGGCCGGTTTTTTTAGTCCGCGCCAATCCTCCCCAGGCGTAGCGCATCAACTCGCAATCGCCATGCCTACCGTCATATGCAGGCCGTAAAATACCGCCCGCCCTACCAGCTCGCCGCCGACAATCAGCAATAGCCCTAATGCCAGTCCGGCCGTGGGCGGCGTTTTACCTCGCGTCGTCGGCCATAGCCAGCAGGCCAGGCCCAGCGCCAGCAACAACGCGCGGCCGGCCATCAGCAATCCGTAATCGGGTACTATCGTCGACGCCTGTTGCACCGAGCTGTGAATAGCCGCCAGCCCGGCGGCCTGCATCATTGCCGCCGTCACGCTCACCAACACCGCGATAACGCTTATCCAGGGCAGGTAGCGCCAGCCCGGCGCCTTGATGCCCGCTGCCTGAAGCAACAGGCAGCCCAGCGGCGGCCCACCGATAAATACCGTGAGCACGAAGCCCAGCGGGGTATAAACCGTATTCCAGGTGGGCACGGTATCAATCATATAGACCCGGCCCATGGCGTATAAGAACGCCAGGCCCGACAGGGCGGTTAACACCAGCCAGAAGGTGTCCAGCCACGGGGGCATGCGATTAAGCACCGCCACCAGCCAGTAGATCCCCCCCCCCAGGGCGAAAAACAGCGAGCCGGCGGCTATTTCGTTGGAAAGCGGCGAGGCGCCGATGCGGTTCAGCGAGTTCATGGCCCGCAGGGGAGAGCCCAGGTGCATCATGGAAGCGAGAAATCCGAGCCCCATCACCAGCCACAACAAGAACATCCATTGCCGTATCCGGCGGATGTCTTCCTCGGCGAGCCGACCCGCCAGCAGCGCCATGGCCATGATCAGATAGCCGCCGATCACGCATTGGCCGGCGACGGTAAAAAACATCAGCGGCCATTCAGACCATCCGTTACCCATCTCATACCTCCTTAGGATTGGCGAGATAGCCGGTGGTATCCCCCAACGGACGGCTATTGGCGTTGGGTTTGATAACCAGATTGGGCTGGGTGAACATCGGGTCGGGCAGCGGCGCCACCGCCGCCAGGTCGCCATAAGTGTCGCGTAGATCGCCGATGGGAGCCATATCCAGCGCCCGTAGCGGGCAGGACTCCACGCAGACGGGTTTTTGCCCGGCGGCCACCCGTTCGCGGCAGCCGTCGCATTTGGTCATATGGCCTTTCTCGGCATTAAACTGCGGCGCGCCGTAAGGACAAGCCATATGGCAGTAACGGCAACCGATGCAGATATCTTCGTTCACCACCACGAAGCCGTCTTCGCCTTTATGCATGGCGCCGCTGGGGCACACTTTGACGCAGGCCGGATCCTCGCAGTGATTGCAGGCGATGGAAAGGTAGTAGGCGAAGACATCCTGGCGATAACCGTAGCCGTCCTGCTGCCAACTGCCGCCGGCATATTCATAGATACGGCGAAAGCTGACGTCGGGGCCCAGATTTTTGTAATCTTTACAGGCAAGCTCGCAGGTCTTGCACCCGGTACAGCGGCTGGAATCAATATAAAAGCCGTATTGCCTACTCATGGGTTACTCCTAGACCTTCTCTATCTCAACCAGGTTGGTATGCTGCGGATTGCCCTTGGCCAGCGGCGAGGGGCGCTGGGTGGTGAGGGTATTGATGCAGCCGCCGTGGTCGATTTTATCCCCCGCCATATCGGCCTGATGCCAAGCTCCCTGGCCGATGGCGGTAACGCCCGGTAATATACGCGGCGTCACTTTGGCGAAGATCCGGATCTCGCCCCGATCGTTGAACACCCGCACCTGGTCGCCGTTGCTGATATTACGGGACTGCGCGTCCAGGGGATTGATCCAGACCTCCTGCGGGCAGGCCGCCTGCAATACGTCGATATTGCCGTAGGTGGAGTGGGTGCGCGCCTTATAGTGGAAACCGGCCAGCTGTAGCGGAAAACGGGATCGCAACGGGTCGTTCCAACCCTCGAAGGTCGAGGCATAAACGGGCAGGGGACTGATGACCTCGTCCGGTTTCAGCTCCCAGCCGGCGGCGATGGCGGCCAAGGCGGCGGAGTAAATTTCAATTTTTCCGCTGGGGGTTTTCAGCGGATGGCCCTGCGGGTCTCGCCGAAAATCCCGATAGGCGACAAAGTGCCCGTCCGGGTCGCGGCGTTTATAAATGCCTTGAGCCTTCAACTGCTCATAGGAGGGCAATAGGGGGTCTTCCGCCCGCATTTTGGCGTATAAATACTGCAGCCATTCGGATTGGCTGCGTCCCTCGGTGAATTTTTGTTCAATATCCGGCCCTAACCGCCGGGCGATGCCTTGTGTGATGTCATACAGGGAGCGCCGTTCAAATTTCGGCGAGGCGGCGGGCTGGCCGAAGATCAGATACCCCATGTTGGCGGCGTAATCATTGGGTACGATATCTTCCTGTTCGGTGGTCATCAGGTCCGGCAGCAGAATGTCCGCATATTTCGCCGACGAGGTCATGAAATTCTCTATGACCACGATCATTTCGCAGTCCCGTTCGTTTTGCAGAATCTGGTGAGTACGGTTGATATCGGAGTGCTGGTTCACCAGGGTATTGCCGGCGTAGTTCCAGATAAACTTGATGGGCACGTCCAGTTTGGCCTTGCCCTTGACGCCGTCCTTCAGGGCGGTCATCTCTTTGCCGCGATAGATGGCGTCGGTCCACATAAACACCGGGATTTGGGTTTTCACCGGATTGGTCAGCACCGGCATCCGTTCGATGGTAATGGTGTAAGTGGATTCACGGGCGCCGCTGTTGCCGCCGTTGATGCCCACGTTGCCGGTGAGAATGGGCAGCATGGCGATGGCGCGCGCAGTCTGTTCGCCGTTGGCCTGCCGCTGCGGGCCCCATCCTTGGCAAATATAGGCCGGCTTGGCGCCGCCGATGTCACGGGCCAGCTTGATGATCCGATCACGGGGAATACCGGTGATTTTTTCCGCCCAAAACGGCGTTTTGGGGGTTTTATCTTCCCCATGGCCCAGAATATAGGCTTTATAGTGGCCGTTGGCGGGCGCGCCCGCGGGCAGGGTTTTTTCATCGTAGCCGATGCAATAGGTATCGAGGAACGCCTGATCCACCATATTCTCGGTAATCAACACCCAGGCGAGGGCCGAAACCAGCGCCGCGTCGGTGCCGGGGCGGATGGGAATCCATTGATCTTCGCGCCCGGCGGCCGTGTCAGTGTAACGGGGGTCGATGACAATCATGCGGGCATTGGATCGCTCCCGCGCCTGCTCCAGATGATAGGTGATGCCGGCCCCGCTCATGCGTGTTTCGGCGGGATTGTTGCCGAACATCACCACCAGTTTGGTGTTGATGATGTCCGAGGTGCTGTTGCCGTCGTTGCTGCCGTAAGTGTAGGGCATGGCGGCGCTGATTTGGGCGGTGCTGTAGGTGCCGTACTGTTGTAGAGAACCGCCATAGCAGTTCATCAACCGCGTCACCAGCGAGCCCGACGGGGACGAGCGGGTAAAGTTACCGCCGGTGACGCCGGAGGCGTAGTGGATATAGACCGCTTCGTTGCCGTAGTCCTTCACGATACGCTTGAGATTGGCGGCAATGGTATCCAGCGCTTCATCCCAGCCGATGCGGACGAATTTGCCTTCTCCGCGCTTGCCTACCCGTTTCATCGGATACTTCAGCCGGTCGGGATGATTCATCCGGCGGCGGATGGAGCGGCCGCGCAGGCAGGCGCGTACTTGATGATCGCCATAAGTGTCCTGACCGGTATTGTCGGTTTCGACCCAATAGACTTCATCATCGCGGGTATGCAGACGCAGCGCGCAGCGGCTGCCGCAGTTCACCGAACACATGCTCCACACGGTTTTATCGTCCGCGGCGGCCGCCGCCGGATTCGGTATTGCGGCGCGGGCAAAACTGAAAGGTAACCGCAGCGCGCTGCCGGCGAGCAGCAAACCTCCCGCCGCCATGCCGCCTTTCACCAAGCCGCGACGGCTGATGGCGGATTCGGCCAGGGTGGTTATAAAAGATTTTTCCTTCATTATCGTTCCCCGGTTTATACATTACCACGCAGTCCGCTGCCGGCCCCCGATATCAGATAGCGCGCTGGTGATATTGATGAACTGTTTATTCGATAATGAATGAAAGATAATCAACGCATATTGTTCCCGGACAATTTTGTTATAAAAAACGCCATTTTTTAAAAGCAAAAAAGAGGTTTCGTTCGGTATTTCATTATATAACGCTGGTGATTCAGTATTATCTTGGCTGCAATTCTACTAAATATTGATAATAAACAGCGGGATGACTGCTAACGGGCACTAAGCGGCTTCACAAGCTATACTAACGCTAATATACTGTATAAATTAACAGTATAAGAGTGAGCGCGCTATGTATGCCCTGGTGGATATCAATTCCTTCTATGCCTCCTGCGAGACGGTATTCCGGCCGGAGCTGCGGGGGCGGCCCATCGTGGTGCTCAGCAATAACGACGGTTGCGTCATTGCCCGCTCGGCGGCGGCCAAGCAGCTCGGCATCAATATGGCGGAGCCTTATTTCAAAATTCGCGAACAACTGGCCCGCTGCGGCGTGGCGGTATTTTCCAGTAATTATTCGCTGTATGCCGACATGTCGGCGCGCGTGATGACCCTGCTTGAGGAGATGGCGCCGGCGGTGGAAGTCTATAGCATTGATGAAGCTTTTCTTGACCTGACCGGCGTCGGTTTTTGCACGTCGCTGGAACAGTTCGGTCGCGAGGTGCGGGAAACCGTGCTGCGGTGCACCAAACTTACCTCCGGTGTCGGCATCGCCCCCAGCAAAACATTGGCCAAACTGGCGAATCACGCGGCCAAAAAGTGGCATAAAACGGGCGGCGTGGTGGATCTCTCCTCGCCGCTTCGTCAGCGCAAGCTGATGGCGCTGACGCCGGTGGAAGAGGTGTGGGGGATTGGGCGGCGCCTGGGGAGAAAGCTGCGGGCCATGGGCATCGGCACGGCGCTGCAATTGGCGGATTCGCCACCGGCGTTTATCAGGAAAAATTTCAGCGTAGTATTGGAGCGTACCGTCAGGGAGCTGTGCGGCGAGTCCTGTCTGGCGGTTGAGGAGATGCCGGCGGTGAAGCAGCAGATCATCAGTAGCCGCAGTTTCGGTTCACGCATCAGCCGTTATCAGGATATGCGCGAGGCGGTATGCGATTATGCCGGGCGCGCGGCGGAGAAATTGCGCAGCGAAAACAGTATTGCCGCCAAGTGTCGGTTTTTATCCGCACCAGCCCCCACGCGGACGGGGAGCGGTATTACGGTAATCAGGCCACCGGGTGGGTGGCGGTGCCCACTAATGACACCCGGGATATTATCGCCCAGGCGGTGCGTTGTCTGGATAGTATCTGGCTGGAAGATCAGCGCTATATGAAAGCGGGGGGTGGTGCTGGGGGATTTTTTCGACCGGGGAGTGGCGCAGCTTGGGCTGTTCGATGAGTACAAGCCGCGGGTAAACAGCGCGTCTTTAATGCTTGTCCTGGATAAGCTTAATCGCCGCGGAGAAAGCAGGATTTATTTCGCCGGGCAGGGCCTGCGCCGGCAATGGCAAATGAAACGGGAAATGCTGTCGCCCGCTTATACCACCCGCTTACAGGATTTACCCAGGGTCTCTGTTTAAGCCGTTCTGCGTGTCTAAGCCGTTCTGAGTGTTTAAGCCATTCAGCGTGCCTAAGCCAACAGTGTGCCTAAGTCAACCTCGTGCAACGCCCGCCTTAACACATATAAATCCGGTCGCCAGAGGTGTCGTGTCCCGGCTACTCGCCGTTCAGTTAAATCTTGAGCCATTTTAGGCATAATAATCCTATAGATCACAATGTAATTGTTTAGCTGGAATTATTATTAGATATTGAATTAATTAATATCATACATTTCCCCTTGCCGCTCGCCGTTCGGCATGCGATGTCCTTCCCCTCGTCCTCCCGCGCTCCTCGCATGAGCCGGGTCCGGAGCACGAAAACTCAAGGAAGCCGTATGAATACGATTCAAATAATATCGTTTTTCGGTTTTACCTTATTGGTGGGATTGATTACCTGGTGGAAAACGCGAAAAAGCGATATCACGTCCCAAAACGGCTATTTCCTTGCCGGACGGTCTCTAAAGGCGCCGGTCATCGCCGCGTCGCTGATGTTGACCAATTTATCCACCGAGCAGCTGGTGGGCTTGGGCGGTCAAGCCTATCATAGCGGCATGTCGGTGATGGCCTGGGAGGTTATCTCCGCCGTTCCGTTGATTTTCCTGGCGCTGATTTTTTTGCCCCGCTATTTAACGCGAGGTATCGTTACCATTCCGGAATTTATCGAAGAACGCTACGACAAGACGACCCGCGTTATTGTGGACTGCTGCTTTCTTATCGCCACGGGTATCTGCTTCCTGCCGGTGGTGCTTTACTCAGGGGCGCTGGCGTTGAACAGCCTGTTTCACGTCAGCTCTCTGCTTGGCCTCGGCAGCGGCGCATCGCTGCGAGTGGTGGTGATATTGCTGGGCCTGGCCGGTTCGGCTTATGCCATATTCGGCGGACTGCGCGCTATCGCCGTGGCGGACGTGGTCAACGGCGTCGGCCTGGTGGCGGGAGGGCTGCTGGTGCCCTTTTTCGGCCTGATGGCCATGGGCCGCGGGAGCGTTGGCGCCGGCCTCGCGCAGCTGACCGCCGTTCATCCCGAGCGCCTGAATTCCATCGGCGGCGCGGGAGATCCGGTACCCATCGGCGCGGCGCTGACAGGCCTTGTGCTGGTGAACACTTTTTATTGGTGCACCAACCAGGGCATTGTCCAGCGGACGCTGGCGTCGAAAAGCCTGGCGGAAGGGCAAAAAGGCGCGCTGTTAACCGCGGTGCTGAAGATGCTTGACCCGCTTATCCTGGTTTTGCCGGGGGTCATCGCCTATCACCTCTATGCCGGATTACCGAAAGCGGACATGGCCTATCCGACGCTGGTGAACCGCGTCCTGCCCGCGCCGTTGGTGGGTTTTTTCGGCGCGGTGCTGTTCGGCGCCATCATCAGCGTGTTCAACGGCTTTCTTAACAGCGCCAGTACCTTGTTCAGCTTAGGGATTTATCGGCGTTTGATCAATCAGCAGGCTTCCTCGTCCCTGCTGGTGAGGGTGGGAAGGCGGTTCTCCGTGATTCTTACCCTGGTGTCCATTGCGGTGGCGCCTTTGATAGCCAATGCGCCGCAGGGACTTTACAGCTGGATGAAGCAGTTGAACGGCATTTACAACGTACCGTTGGTGACCATCGTCATTATGGGTTTTTTTTCCCCGCGTATTCCCGCCCTGGCCGCCAAGGTGGCGCTGCTGTTCGGTATTTTCAGCTATATCACCATCAATTACCTGGTGAAGTGGAATATCCATTTTCTTTATGTGCTGTTTTTCACCTTTTTGCTGAACGTCGGCTTGATGTTGGTCATCGGCAAGCTTGCTCCCCGCGCCGCGCCGTTCGCCTTTCATGATGCCTTCGCCGTTGACATGTCGCCGTGGCCGCAGGTCAAGGTCGCCTCCATAGGCGTATTGGCGGCCATGACGGGCGTTTATGCCTATCTGGCGCGCTTCGGCGGTTATCATAGCGCCTGGCTGTATCGCATTTGTATTGCAGTGGTGCTGCTGGTGGTTCTAAAGTTAAGCCTCTCTCGTACGAAAAAGGTGAGGGGAGTGCCTCTATGAGCCGGCCGAACATCATTTTCATCATGACCGACACGCAGGCCGCCAATATGGTGGGCTGCTACACCGGACTGCCGCTGAATACCCAACATATCGACGCGCTGGCGGCCAAAAGCGTCAAGTTCGATGCGGCCTGGACCACCTGCCCGCTGTGCACCCCCGCGCGCGCCGGGCTGTTTACCGGTATTTACGCCAACCAGAGCGGTCCTTGGACCAATAATATCGCGCCGGGCAAGAACATGCGCACCATGGGCAGCTATTTCAAAAGCGGCGGTTATCACACCGGCTATATCGGCAAATGGCATCTGGACGGTCATGACTATTTCGGTACCGGCATCTGTCCGGAAGAATGGGACCCCCGCTATTGGTACGACGGCGCCAATTATCTGGCGGATTTGTCGGAGCCGCAAATCAGCTTATGGCGTAACGGTCTTAACACCCGGCAGGATTTAACGGATTACCGGATAGACGATGAATTTACCTGGGCCTGGCATATCAGCGAGCGGGCCATTCGCTTTATCGAAACCGCCCGGACCGAACCCGGGACGCCGTTTTTGCTCGTGCTGTCTTATGATGAACCCCATCATCCCTTCACCTGCCCGCCGCGTTATGTGGAAAAATACGAAAATTTCCGCTATCCGCTGGGCAATAAGGGCAGGGATGACCTGACGGACAAACCCGCTCATCAGCGGTTATGGGCGCAGGCCATGCCGTCGCCTGTAATGGATGAACAGCATTATATTCACCCCCTTTACTTTGCCTGCAATGATTTTGTCGACGATCAGATTGGTCGGGTGCTGGCGAGTCTGACCCCGGACGAGTGGGCTAGTACCTGGATAGTCTATACCTCGGATCACGGGGAGATGATGGGCGCACATCGCCTTATAAGCAAAGGCTCCGCCGCCTATGATGATATTTGCCGCATTCCCTTGCTGATACATGCTCCCGGGCGGGAAGCAGGCGTTCGGGAGGCGCCGGTAAGCCATATCGATTTGCTGCCGACGCTGCTGGACGCCGCCGGGCTGCCGTCGCCGGATGTCTTGCAAGGCCGCAGCCTGCTCCCGTTGCTCGCCGCGCCGGGCTCATGGTCGGAGCGCGGCGTGATGGTGGAATTCAACCGCTATGAAATCGAGCATGATAGCTTCGGCGGGTTTATCCCCATGCGCGCCTGGGTAACGGCGGAGTACAAGCTGGTCATCAATCTTTTCGACGAAGATGAACTCTACGATCGCCGCCGGGATCCGGAAGAAATGATCAATCTGATTGACGACGATGCTTATACCGAACGGCGGGATCGGCTGCATGATGCCCTGTTGGCCTATATGGACGGCATTCGCGATCCCTTCCGCGGCTATCGCTGGGCGACGCGGGTTTGGCGACCGGATCTCAAGCCGCAGTGGATGGGGGCTTTTCGTCCCAAACCGTCGGACGGGGTGTCGCCGGTGGTGAGGGATTACGATACCGGTTTGCCCACCCGAGGCACCAAGGTGGAAACCAAGAAGCAAAAATTCTGACTATCCGCCGCGCCGGCGGGTTAACCCGGAGAGGTTATGCCGCGTCCTTTTCATGTTATGGCCAAGCCGACCAGCTGCCAGTGCAATTTAGCCTGTGATTACTGTTTTTACCTGGCAAAAGAGCAGGGCACGCTTAAAGCCGGACAGCCGCGGCGGCACATGGACGATGAGGTGCTATCGTCTTTTATCCGTCAGTATATCGCCTGCAGCCCCGGTCGCGAGGTGGAATTTTCCTGGCAGGGCGGCGAGCCGACCCTGGCGGGGCTTGCGTTTTTCCAGCGGGTGCTGGACCTTCAGCGTCATTATGTGCGGCATGATGGCGGCGACAAAAAGATTCATAACAGCATTCAAACCAACGGCGTATTGATAAACGAGCAGTGGGCCCGTTTTTTGGCGGACAACGAATTCCTCGTGGGCATCTCGCTGGACGGGCCGTCGTACCTGCATGATGCGTACCGCAAAACCACCGCGGGCAAATCGGTCTTTGACCGGGTGGTCAACGCCGTTACGCTGCTGAAAAAATACCGGGTGCAGTACAATATCCTGACGGTGGTGAATAATCTCACCGCCGAGGCGCCGCTGGATATCTATCTGTTTTTGACACGGGAACTGGGCGCGCGGTTCATACAATTTATTCCGGTGGTGGAGCAACGCTATGCGTCGCGCCCGATGGGCGAGCTCATTCATCCCCAGACCCTGGGGGAGCGGGAGTTAACCTCATGGTCGGTAAGCGGCGAACAGTATGGCCGCTTTATCAACGCTATTTTCGATTACTGGGTTATGCACGACGTTGGGCGGGTCTATGTCCAGCTGTTCGATAATGCCCTGGCGGCTTGGCTTGGCGAAAAGCCCAGCCTGTGCGTTATGCAGCCCACCTGTGGTCACGGGCTGGTGGTGGAGCAGAACGGCGATATCTACAGCTGCGACCATTTCGTTTTCCCCGAGCACCGCCTGGGCAACATCAAACGGGATAAGCTGGACACGCTGGTCCACGGCAAAAAGCAAAAACAGTTCGGCATGCAAAAAGCCTTTCTTGCGCCGGCGTGCCAGCGTTGCGAATACCGCTTCGCCTGTCGCGGCGGCTGCCCGAAACACCGTATTCATCGGGTGGACAATCATTGGCATAACCATCTTTGCGACGGCTATAAAGCCATCTTCAGCCATATGGATCCCTATATGCGCTACATGGCCCGCCAGATTGCGCTACGCCGACCGCCGGCTAATGTCATGGCGGCGGCCCTGAATATCGGCGCTTCCTGCACCCTGTAAGACCTATCCGCAACCCCGGCGCGAGGGGGCGCCTCTTGGAATAAATATCATATTTATTAATGAAATAACGTTTTACCGTCCGGCGACGGTGACGCGGTGAAGCCTTATTTCCGCACGATCCCCATTGGCGGAGTTGCTCCGGGGTAGCTAGGATAATATGTATGATCATAATGATAAACATCATGCATTGTGCTTGCTACGGCGGTGTACATCAGGGGCTTGACACCATGCTTCGAACGAGCTTTGACGCTGAAAAAAACGATGCAATAAGCATGACGCCGACGGAGCCGGCATTCTCCTTCAGGGTATTAACCATCAATACCCATAAAGGGTTCGCCGCGTTCAACCGGCGGTTTATTTTGCCGGAACTGCGTGAAGCGGTGCGTACGGTCTCTCCTGATATCGTGTTTTTGCAAGAGGTATTGGGAACCCATGAAAGGCATTCGCGGCGTTTCGAAAACTACCCGGTAGTGCCGCAGTATGAATTTCTGGCCGACACCCTGTGGGCCGATTTCGCCTATGGACGCAACGCGGTCTATCCCGATGGCGATCACGGCAACGCCCTGCTTTCCCGCTTTCCCATCGCCAGCTACCGTAATTTGGACCTATCGGTCGAGGGCGCGGAAAAACGCGGCATGTTGCATTGCACCCTTCAGGTGCCGGGAAGGGATGTGCCCCTGCACATGATGTGCGTGCATTTAGGGTTGAAAGAGCGTCATCGCCGCCAACAGATAATGCTGATGAGCCGCCATATCGCCACGCTGTCCGCGGATGCGCCCCTGGTGGTGGCCGGTGATTTCAATGACTGGCGCCAACGGGCCAATGCGCTGCTTTTACGGCAGGCGGGGTTGGAGGAAGTATTTACCAAAGCCTATGGCCGCCCGGCCAAAACCTTTCCCGCCCGTTTCCCGGTCCTGCGGCTGGATCGCATCTATGTCCGCAATGCCCGTATCAGCCGTCCCACCTCTTTGGCTAATCAGCCCTGGTCGCATTTGTCCGATCATGCTCCGCTGGCGGTGGAGATCTCGCTATGAATCCGCAATGGCGCGACGGCAACAAAATCACGTTGCTGGAAAACGGCGAGGAATTCTTCCCGCGGCTTTATGCGTGGATAGCCAGGGCTGAAACGGAAGTCCTGCTGGAAACGTTTATTCTTTATGAGGATCGCGTGGGCGCGGCGCTGCAGAAAAATCTTATCGCCGCAGCGCGGCGCGGCGTCAAAGTGGAGGTGATGGTGGACGGCTACGGCTCGGCGAATCTCTCGGAAGACTATATCGCCGCCATGACCACCGCCGGGATCCGTTTTCGCTTTTTCGATCCCCGCCCGGCGTTTATGGGGATGCGCACCAATCTGTTTCGCCGCCTGCACCGTAAAACGGTGGTGGTGGATGGCCGCGTCGCCTTTATCGGCGGCATCAACTTTTCCGCTGAACATTACACGGACTACGGGCCGCAGGCAAAACAGGATTATGCGGTGGAGCTCCAAGGGCCGGTGGTGGCGGATATCCACCGTTACACCTTGGAAGCCCTCTATAACGAGGCCAGGCAGCGCAACTGGTGGGGCCGCCGTTCGACATCGCCGGCCTGCAATCGCCGGCCCGGCGAAGCGCAGGCGCTGTTCGTCTACCGTGATAACGACAAACACGATACCGATATAGAACGGCATTATCTCGATATGCTGCGTACGGCCAAAAAAGACGTCATTATCGCCAATGCCTATTTCTTCCCCGGCTACCGCCTGCTCAAAGAGATGCGTAACGCGGCGCGGCGCGGCGTGAGGGTAAAATTGATCCTGCAGGGAGAGCCGGATATGCCCATCGTGAGAGTCGGCGCCCGCATGCTCTATAACTACCTGGTGCCGGAAGGGGTGAAGATTTATGAATATCGCCGCCGCCCGCTGCATGGAAAAGTCGCCGTCAAAGATGAATATTGGGCCACCATCGGCTCCAGCAATCTTGATCCGCTGAGCTTGTCGCTCAACCTTGAAGCCAACGTGATGATCCATGACAGCCAGTTCAATCACGCGCTGCGGGATAAACTCAACCGCCTGATCGCGCAAGATTGCCGGCTTATCGACGAAAGCGGGGTGCCGAAACAGACCTACTGGCAATTGGCGAAAAGCGTTGTGGTATTCCATTTTCTGCGCCATTTTCCGGCCTGGATAGGCTGGTTGCCGGCCCATACGCCGAAGCTTTCCCTGGTGCCGCCGCCGGTACAGCCGGAAATCGAAACCCAGGACCGCTCGGAGCCTGAAAACGAGGGAGCCAAGCCGTGACGGATCGCGACGCTTCCCGCCGACGCCGGACAAAGCCGGAAAAAACGCGCCGACGCCGGTCGGTGATGAAAAAATCCCTGACGCTGCTGTTTTTTATCGCCGTTACGGCGTTATTGACGGTATATGCCCGTAAGGTGGATTGGGGCGACGTCGCCCAGGCCTTTACCCATTACAGTCGGCGCACGGGGCTGATGGCGGTGGGATTGGTGGCGGTAAGTTACCTGCTCTACGGCATCTACGATCTTATCGGCCGCGCCTATTGCGGGCATAAGCTGGCGGTAACGAAGGTGATGCTGGTGTCATTTATCTGTTATGCCTTTACCCTGACCCTCAGCACCTGGGTCGGCGGCATCGGCATGCGTTACCGGCTTTACTCCCGACTGGGACTTTCCAATAGCGCCATCACGCGGATATTCAGCCTGAGCCTGGCCACCAACTGGCTGGGATACATGCTGTTGGCCGGTCTGGTGTGCGCTTTCGCCGTGATAAAGCTGCCGGTCAAATGGGACATCAGCGATGTGGCCCTTAGACTTATCGGTATCGGTCTTTTGGTGTTTATTTTCGGTTACCTGTGGTGTTGCGCGTTTGCCAAACGGCGCCGCTGGGTCGTAAAAGGACAGAAGCTGGTGCTGCCGTCGCTGTCCATGGCCGGCGCGCAGCTCTTGGCATCCTGCGCCAATTGGCTGGTGATGGCGGCGATCATCTTTATCCTGCTTAATGATAAAGCGTCCTTTCCCTTGGTGCTCGGCGTATTGCTGGTAAGCAGCATCGCCGGGGTAATTGTACATATTCCGGCGGGCATCGGCGTGCTGGAGGCGGTATTCGTCGCGATGCTCGGGGGAGAACAGCTTGGCCATGGCGCTATTATCGCCGCCTTGTTGGCCTACCGTGGTCTCTATTTTATCGCGCCGCTATTGGTGGCTATTGTGCTTTATTTTGGGCTCGAGAGCCGCGCTGATGCCTTGCGGGAAAATAAGCCGCATCGAGAATATGCGGGCAATGACGATATGAAGACGGGAAGTGAATCCAAAACCCACACGGAATAGTTTTATCCACGATGGGAGACGAGGTTTTTTAGTGCTTGCGTTAAAGATCTGCAGGGGGAATAGGATTCCATGGCATGTCATTATGCTATCGGAACAATCCCATAATTATTTCTCGGCGAAATAAAAACTGCGCCGCCAAACGCCAGATAATTCGCTGGCGTTTGGGGCGCAGCTTTCAATACGGATTGTTAAGGCTCGAATTAGTAGTGACGATGGTAGCCGCCGCCGTCATGTCCGCGACCGCCCCACGGTCCCGGCCAAAAACAGCCGCTTAACGCGGCGCTGAGCATAATAATCCCGAGGTAAGTCAAAATACGACGCATTGGCAAACTCCACTTAATTAATCATTGCATACCCTATAATAATTCATCATAACCAAAAATAGGTCAATAAAAATGACCGTAAATTTGGTTGTTAGAATTGTGTCAAATTACGATAATAGACAGAGAGGGGGTATTTTAAAAATAAATTAAATATACTCGCTATTTGAAAATAAGAAAAGGCTTAATTTTATGTTTTTTTTGATGCCTTTCGGATAAATCTATCTTATCCTAAGTCATCATTAAAATACACCTTAAAACAGCATAAAAAGCGTTTGCCGCAATTGCTGCAAACGCTTTCTGAGTATTTCTGCTTTTTGAGCGGATAAAAAGAGCGTCACCTAAAAAAGATGGCTCATTATTCATACACCACTGAGGTACTGTGCATATTCCGCTGGCCGGAAACAGAGGTCATGGGATATGAGCGCGTGCCGTCAGGCGCCACTTTTTCATTCAAACCGGCGGGCGTCGACAAGGCGCTATGATTGCTGGCCGCGGAAACGGAAAGCGATGCCGCGGTGGGGGCACCCGGCTGATCCGACGCGATAGCGCCGAAAGACAAGGCTCCAAGGGTCATGGCTAAACCGATGAAAGCGAGGTTACGCATGATGTTTACTCCTTGCGGCGCATACAGACACCCGCCGCGTCAAAATTTATTAACATTCGCTAAGTAAATAGTAGACCCGTTAGGGTAAACGATCAAGTAAATAATATAATGATCGTTAATAAAAATGTTATCCTGCTGATTCTTAGCCTGTTATTTCCGAAAAGGCTCACTGCCGGTCCGGGCGCGTTCGCTGCTTTGCGCGGGCATCGAGGGGCGTAATTTCCGATGTTTTCGCCTTCAGAACGGTCAATTAATCTAACGAGCGTTGCCCTGCTTTCCTGTAAAGCGCCGGTACAGGATCTGGTAAGTAAACCTGTTTATTAACGTTCGATAAGAAAATAATATTGGCTTTTGTGACTGGGATCAACTAAAATTTTAATGATCATTAATATAATATCTATTACGTTGATTTAAAGTGTGAAAAAGCGTTTCGCTTTGCAGGTCTACTATCCCATGGCGGCAGGCGGTCGCCATTGACGCCATCTTGTATTTATTAACTTACCTTATGAATTTAACCTATCTCGTGGTAGGGGTAAAAAGAGGTTGTAATTTTTTTAATGATCGTTAATTATATGGTGATGGCATTTTTGCTAAGAGAGGACCTTATGAATACTGATCATGTTGTGTTCGCCAAAAAAGGACGTGGACGGCCGAAACAATTCGATCGGGATGATGCGCTGGACAAAGCACTGGAATTATTCTGGCGACATGGCTATGAAGCGACGTCGCTGTCGGATCTGGTGGAGGCGACCGGTGCTAAGGCGCCGACCCTGTACGGTGAATTCGGCAATAAAGAGGGATTGTTCCGCGCCGCCGCGGAACGTTATATGACTAAATTCGCCGAGCGGGGCAGGGCGCTGCTCACCAATCCCGATTGCACGGTATCGGAGGCAACGGAAGATTTCATGCGCGATACCGCGGCGCTTTATACCGATAAGAATTTGCCGTCGGGCTGTTTCCTCATTTGCACCTCCGCGGCGTTGTCGACCCAGTCGAATGATGTGGCACAGATGTTGAGAGCGCGGCATCACTTCCAGGAAAACATGCTCGCGGATTTCCTGCGGGCGCGTCAGGCCAAGGGCGATATCTCCGCCGACGCCAATGTCGCCACCCTGGCCAAGTACCTGATGTGTATTATGCAGGGCATGGCGGTGCAGGCCCGTGACGGGGCGACGCAGAAAGAGCTGGATGAGATTGTGTCCACGCTGATGGCCGTATGGCCGGAGCTTACCCATGCCGACGGCGGGAAAGTCCGGGTGCCGGCGGAGGCTTGAGCGTGATAGTCCACGCCTAGGCAAACCTATCCGGTCTGATAACGGGGGACATTCTTCGCAAGGATAAACCCTCGCGCCAGAGATTGACCCGGGAGCGTGGACGGAACCACGCCGCCGGGCGTGGGCCTGAAGGGCGGCTATCAGGAGGAGTTAGCCGTCATCGCGCGAAACGCGTTCCTCTGGCCATTTGTTCAGCCACACCATGACGAGCCGACTGTCTATTTCTACCGGATGCGTTAACATAAGCGCATTCATCCAATTAATGCGCTCCCCGACGTCCGGCATCGAAGCCTGATGCCGGAAAACACCGTCAATTCTCCATCCCTTGCCCATGCCAACCGCCTCCCAACGCGACAATCAGCTGCACGCTGGTGACCCATTGAGTGCTGCGCAGAGAGAGCAGACTCTGCTGCTGTGACAAGCTGGTGTTTTGCGTGGTGGCGACATCCAGGTAATCGATCATGCCGGCCCGATACTGATTGTAGTAAACCCGTGCGGACTCCTGAGCCGATTCGGCGGCACTCTGTTGGGCGGCGATTTCCACTTTAAGCGTTGAGAGCTCCACCAGATAATTTTCCACCTCCTGGAAGGCATCCAACACCGATTGCCGATAGCTTGCGACGCTGGCGTCATAGGCGGCCCGCGCCTGCTCCACGCCGGCTTTGGTGGCGCCGAAATCCAGCAGGGTGCCGCTCAATTCCGGTCCCAGAGACCAGACGCGGTTAGGCATGGAGATAAGATTATGCAGCGTCGAGCTTTGGAAACCGCCGCTGGCGCTTAGGGTCAGGTCGGGATAATAGGCCGCCGTGGCGACGCCGATGGCGGCATTTTCCGCCGCGACGTTACGCTCGGCATAAGCAATATCGGGCCGCCGTTGCAGCAACTGCGCGGGCAAAGCCACCGGTATCGCCGGAAAAACGGCGGTAAGGGGCGCGGCGGGCAGGCTGAATTGCGCCGGCGGTTTACCCATCAATACCGCGATGGCGTGCTCCAACTGCGCGCGCTGCCACTGCAGGTCCAGCGCCGAGGCGCGGGCGCTATCCAACTGGGTTTGCGCCTGGGCCAGAGTGGCGCGCGACTCGCTGCCGGCACGGTATTTATTGTCGATAACCTGAAGATAGCGCTGGTAGGCATCGACGCTTTGCTGATAGAGCGCGATCTGCTGATCCATGATCCGCAGTTGGAAATAGTCCTGCGCCAGTTCCGATTGGGCGCTAAGCGTGATATTGGCCAATTCGGCGGCGCTGGCCTGTGCGCTGGCCTGGTTCTCTTCCAGCGTGCGGCGCAGTTTACCCCAAATGTCCGGCTCCCAACTGGCGCTTACCTCCGCGCTGTGTGCGGTTGAAGCGGAGCTTGCGGTGCCGCTGCGGGTGGAATCGGCGGTGCCGGTCACCGTCGGATAGAGATTGGCGCGGGAGGCGGCGCTCAGCGCCCTCGCCTGCCGGTAGAGCGCTTCATATTGCGCTACGTTTTGGTTGGAAATTTTCACCTGGGCCAGCAATCCGGACAATACCGGATCCTGATAGACCCCCCCCACCACTCGCCTTTGTCCGCCTGATCCTGAGGCACGGCCTGCGTCCAGCCTTTCGCCTGCTTGAACTGCGCCGGCACCTGTACCGACGGGCGGTGGTAATCCGGCCCGACCATGCAACCGGTCAGGCATCCGGCCAATAACAGCATGGCGGTCAAGGGGAGCAGCTTCATGACGGGCGGTGCGGATTTCTTTAGCATAATGTTATCGTCGTTATCAGGGTTAAATCGCGTCGCGTTTAACGTAGCGCCGCCAGACTCGTTGGGTGCTACGGCTCAGGCGATCCATGTACAGATACACCACCGGCGTGGTGAAAAGGGTCAGCAGCTGGCTCAGAGCCAAACCGCCGGCAATGGCCAATCCCAGCGGTCTGCGGAGATCGGCATCGCCGCCGCTGCCCAGCGCCAGCGGCAATGCGCCGAAAAAGGCCGCCAGCGTGGTCATCATGATCGGCCTGAAACGCATCAGGCAGGCCTGGGTAATCGCTTGCTGAGGCGTCAGACCCCTGGCTGCGCTCCGCCGCCAGCGCGAAATCGATCATCATGATGGCGTTTTTCTTTACGATGCCGATAAGCAGTAAAATACCGATCAGGGCGATAACCGTGAGCTGGGTGCCGGTCAGTATCATCAGCAGCAGGGCGCCCAGCCCGGCGGAGGGCAGGGTGGAGAGAATGGTCAGCGGGTGGATGTAGCTTTCATACAGCATGCCCAGCACGATATAGACCGCCGCCAGGGCGGCGAGTATCAGCCAGGGCATGCTGGCGGCAAGGGCCGCAAAGGCTTTGGCGGTGCCCTGGAACCCGGCCTGGATGGTGGAGGGCAAACCAATCTGCGCCATGGCGGTTTTGATAAGCCCCTGCGCCTGATCAAGGGATACGCCGTCCGCCAGATTGAAGGCTACGGTGCTGGTGGCGGATTGTCCCTGGTGAGTCACCGATAGCGGGGCATTGGCGCCGCTGAAGGTGGCGAAGGCGGAAATCGGGATTTGCTGGCCGGCATCGTTCACTACCAGCAGCTCTTTGAGGACGTCGGGGTCGGCGGTGAAACTGCCGTCCAGCGTCATCACCACATAGTATTGATTCAATGTCTTGTAACGGGTGGCTATCTGGCGCTGGCTGAAGGCATTGTTAAGCAAGGTATCCAGCATGTCCACATTCACGCCCAGGCGGGTCGCCTTATCCCTGTCGATGTTGAGCATGACTTCCTGTCCGCCGGTTTGAGAGTCGGTGTCGACGCCGGTGAGCTGGGGTATTTTTTTGCAGCGCCGCCTGCACCTTTGGCGTCCAGATGCGCAAAAGATCCAAATCATCCGCCTGCAGGCTGTATTGATAAAGGGCGTTGGCGCTGCGCCCGCCGATATGCAGATCCTGCGCCGGCATAAGAAACAGCTGAACGCCGGGCTGGTTGAATCCTTTGGCGGTGAGCCGATTGGCCACTTCCGTCGAGGTGACGTTCCGCTGGCTGAAATCTTTAAGATGCACGAAGAAATTGGCGGTATTGCGCGAGCCGAAGCTGCCGCTGCCGGTAGACGCCATCACCCCGTCCACCGCCGGGTCCTGTTGAATCATGCGGGCGAATTCCAGCATCTTGGGTTTCATGGCCTGGAACGACACGCTCTGGTCGGCGCGCAGCATCCCCATCACCAGCCCGGTATCCTGGTTGGGGAAAAAGCCTTTCTGCACCACGGTATACAGAAATATATTCAACATCACGGTCAGCAGGAGGCTGAACAGCGTCAGGCCCTGGTGGCGCATCACCCAGGCCAGGGCGGCGGCGTAGGCGGCCAACAGTCTCGACAGGACGCGCTCGATAATGCGGTAGAGCCGCGGCGGCTTGCGGGTCACCGGCGGCTTGCGCGGCAGCAGACGCGAACAGAGCATCGGGGTCAGGCTTAGGGATACCAGCATGGAAATCAACAGCGAGACGGTCAGGGTGACGGCGAATTCCCGGAATAAACGGCCGACGATGCTGCCCATCAGCAGTATGGGAATAAACACCGCCACCAGCGACACCGTCATGGCCAGCACGGTAAAGCCCACCTCTTTCGCCCCTTTGAGCGCGGCCCGTACCGGCCCGAGTCCTTCCTCGATATAGCGGGTGATATTCTCCAGCACCACAATGGCATCGTCCACCACAAAGCCGGTGGAGATAATCAGCGCCATCAGCGACAGATTATCCAGGCTGTAGCCCAGCAGGTACATTACCGCACAGGTGCCGATAAGGGATACCGGCAGCGCCAGGGCCGGAATAATGACCGCCTTCAGATTGCGCAAAAAGATAAACACCACCGCTATTACCAGCACGACGGCGGTGAGCAGCGTTTCTTCGGTATCCAGCAGCGACGCGCGGATCGTGGGCGAGCGATCAACCACCATATGCAAACTCACATCGCCGGGCAACGTGGCCGCCAGCGCCGGCAGCCGGGCTTTGATGGCATCGATGGTTTCGAGCATATTGGCGCCGGCCTGGCGGGTGACCCCTATCATTACCGAAGGGGTCTGGTTGTAGTAACCGACGTTATATTTGTCTTGCACCGAGTCGTAAACGTTGGCGACGTCCCCCAGCCGCACGGCGGCGCCGTTTTGATAGCTCACAATCAGCTCGCGGTAATCGCGGGCCAGATCCAGCTGGCCGTTGCTGTCCACCAGCCAGGATTGCTTATCTCCCTGCAAAATGCCTTTCGGTAGATTGGTGGTGCTGTTGGCGATGGCGGCGCGCACCGTATCCAGCGACAGGCCGAAATGGGTAATCATCTGCGGCCGCAGCTCAATGCGTATGGCCGGCAGCGAACTGCCCATCAGCGATACCTGGCCGACCCCGTCGACCTGGGCGATTTTTTGCTGAATTTCGCTGGACGCCAAATCGTACAGTTCCCCGCTGCTGCGGGTGGAGGAGGTCAGCGCCAGCATGACCACCGGCGCATCGGACGGATTGGCTTTGCGGTAAGTGGGCAGCGAGGGCATGCTGCTGGGCAGCAGGCTGCGGGCGGCGTTAATGGCCGCCTGCACGTCCCGCGCCGCGCCGTTGATATCCCGGTCAAGATCGAACTGCAAAATAACGTTGGTTGTTCCCTGTGAACTGCTGGAGGTCATTTCGCTTACGCCGGCGATTTGCCCCAGCGCGCGCTCCAGCGGGGTGGCCACCGTGGCGGCCATGGTTTCCGGGCTGGCGCCCGGCAGCGAGGCGGAAACCATGATGGTGGGAAAATCCACCTGCGGCAGCGGCGCCACCGGCAGCAACCGGTAGCCCAAGATGCCCAACAGCAGGATGGCCGCGGTCAGCAGCAGCGTGGCCACCGGGCGAAAGACGAAGACTTTGGAAATATTCATTGGCCCGCCCGGCGACCGAACCGCTGCCATACCCGCCGGCTGCGTTGCGACAACCTGTCAAATCCCAGGTAGATAACCGGCGTGGAAAACAGCGTCAACACCTGGCTGAATATCAGGCCGCCGACAATCACTAGCCCCAGCGGACGCCTGAGCTCCGCCCGACCCGTGGGCCAGCATGAGCGGCAACGCCCCCAGCAGGGCCGCCATGGTGGTCATCATGATGGGCCGAAAACGCAGCAGGCAGGCCTGGTGGATGGCGTCACGGGGTGAGAGTCGCTGTTTATGCTCCGCTTCCAGCGCAAAATCTATCATCATGATGGCATTCTTTTTCACGATGCCTATCAGCAAAATAACGCCGATGAGCGCAATCAAGCTGAATTCGGTATTGGCGAACAGCAACGTCAGCAATGCCCCCACCGCCGCCGAGGGCAGGGTGGATAATATGGTCACCGGGTGGATAAAACTCTCATAGAGGATGCCCAGCACCACATACATGGTCAACAGCGCCGCCAGGATAAGCCAAAGGGTGTTGCCGGTGGCGCTTTGGAAGGCCGACGCCTCTCCCTGATAACGCAGCGTAATGGTGGCAGGCATATTCAGTTGGCTGCTGACGCTGCTGATGGCCTTTTGCGCATCCTCAAGCGTATAGCCGTCCCGCAGGTTAAACGACAGCGTCACCGCCGGGAACTGATTAAGCCGCGCGTACACCAGCGAGCCGGTGCGCAAATGAATATGGGCGATGGACGTGAGCTTCACCATCCCGGCGGTGCTGGTGGTGGAAAACGTGCTCGTGCTGCTTGAGGTTGTGGAACTGCCGGATGAGCTGGACGTGCCGGTGCTCGACGAACTCGACGAGCTTGATGTGCTGGAGCTCGTGGAGGAGTCGGTACTGCCGCTGGAGGTGGCGGCCAGATAAATATCATCCAGCGACGCCGGCGATTGCTGATATTTCGGCTGAACTTCAAGCACCACGCGATATTGATTGGACTGGGTAAAAATAGTGGAGACCAGCCGTTGCCCGAATGCGTTGTACAGCGCGGTGTCCACGTCGGCGGCGGTGATGCCGAAACGGGCCGCCTCGTCGCGATTGAGCTCCACGTACGCTACCTGCCCCTGGTCCTGTAAATTGCTGGTGATATCGCTGAATTCCGGTCGTTTTTGCAATGCCGACACCAGTTTGGGGGTCCATTGCGCCAGGTTTTCGCTATCGGCGTCATCCAAGGTGAATTGATATTGACTGGGAGTGACCTGATCGTTAACCGTCAAGTCCTGCGCCGGCTGGAGATAAAGGCGAATGCCGGCAACGGGTTGCACGGCCGCGTTCAATTGCTTGATGATGTCGGGCGCCCGCATCTCCCTATCGGTGAAGGGTTTTAGGTTGATCTGGATCCGCCCGCTGTTCAGGCTGGTATTCGCGCCGTCGATGCCGATGGTGGATGAGAGGCTTTCCACGTTGGGATTTTTCAGGATGGCTTCCGCCAGACGCTGCTGGCGTGCCGCCATCTCTTTAAAGGAAACATCCTGCGAGGCCACGGTAACGCCCTGGATCATGCCGGTATCTTCCGTGGGGAAAAATCCTTTCGGCACCATGACGTATAGCAGCGCGGTAAACAACAGGGTCGCCAGGGCCACCAGCAGGGTAATGACCTGGTGGTCCAACACGATGGACAGCAGGCGATCATAGCCCGCTATCAAGTGATCGAAAATTTCCCCGCCTTTACGGTTGAATCTGCTTTGCCGCTCTTCCGGGATATGATGCAGCAGATAGGCGCAGAGCATGGGCGTCAGGGTCAGCGAAACCGCCATGGAAACCAGGATCGACACCGCGAGCGTAATGGCGAATTCACGAAACAGGCGGCCTACCACATCCCATGAACAGCAGCGGGATCAGTACGGCGATAAGCGAAAAGGTCAGCGAAATAATCGTAAAACCGATTTGCGCCGAACCGTTCAGGGCCGCCTGCATCGGCGTTTCCCCCTCTTCCAGCCGGCGAGAGATGTTTTCCACCACCACTATGGCATCGTCTATCACGAAGCCGGTGGCGATGGTCAAAGCCATTAGCGACAGGTTGTTGAGACTAAAGCCCGCCAGGTACATCACGCCGAAGGTCCCCACCAGGGATAAGGGCACGGCGATGCTGGGAATCAGAGTCGCGGCGATATTTCGCAGGAACAGGAACGTCACCATCACCACCAGGGCCACCGACAGCAACAGTTCGAATTGCACATCGCTGATGGAAGCGCGGATGGTCTGGGTCTGATCGGATAAAACAGTGACCTTGACGCCATCCGGCAAGGCGGCTTGCAGGGTGGGAAGCTGCGCCTTGATGGCGTCCACCACTGAAATCACGTTGGCGCCTGGCTGGCGCTGCACGCTAATGATAATGGCCGGCCGGCGGTTTGCCCAGGCGGATTGATAGGTGTTTTCTTCCGCCTCGTCGATTTGTGCGATATCCCGCAGACGCAGTGCGGCGCCATTCTGATAGGTGATGATCAGATCGCCGTACTGCGCGGCGGTACGCAACTGATCGTTGGCGTCAATGGTAATAGAATGATACTTGCCGTCGAATCCCCCTTTAGAGCCGTTGACGTTGCTATTGCTAATCAAGGTATTGACGTCTTCGAGGGTCAGGTTATGCGCCGCCAGGGCGCGGGGATCCATGCGAACCCGGATGGCCGGCTGATGGCCGCCCGCCAGGGTAACCATGCCGACGCCGGAAATCTGCGACAGCTTCAGAGCGATGCGGGTATTGATCAAATCCTGCACCTTGATTAACGGCAAAGTGTCTGACGAGGCCGCCAGGGTAATCACTGCGGTATCCGCCGGATTGACCTTCTTATAGGTGGGCGGGTTGGGCAAATCATCCGGCAGCAGACTGTTAGCGGCGTTGATGGCGGCCTGCACTTCCTGCTCCGCCACGTCCAGCGAAAGATCCAGCGAAAATTTCAGGGTGATGATGGAGGCGCCGCCGGAACTGGTGGAGTACATTTGGCTCAGCCCGGCCATTTGACCCAGTTGCCGCTCCAGCGGGGCGGTGACCGAGGACGCCATCACATCCGGGCTGGCGCCGGGATAAAGCGTGGTGACTTGAATCGTGGGATAATCCACCTGTGGCAATGCGGACGTGGGGAGCAGTCCATAGGCGAAAATTCCGGCAATCAATACGCCTACCATCAGCAGGATGGTGGCCACCGGACGCTGGATAAAAAGTCGGGAAGGATTCATTGCGCGGTCACGTTTTTATTCTGGCTGTGTTCATGCGCCGGAGCGCCGGCGGCGTCTTGGGCTTTTTCAGGAAGAACGGTACCGGTCTCCGCCGGCGTGCCGTTCACCACCGAGACTTTGCTGCCGTTATTCAGACGATCGATGCCTTCGGTCACTACCCGGTCATTGGGCGCGACCCCGGAAAGAATGGCCTGCAAATCGTCGCCGAAAGCGGGGCCGGTTTTCACCGCCTGCCGCGTGACGGTATTGTCCGGCTTGATGATATAGACAAAATCGCCGTCGCTGCTCAATTGCAACGCCTGGGCGGGAATCACCGTGGTATTGGTCAGGGTCCCGGTTTGCAGGCGGATATTAACGAACTGGTTGGGATAAAGCCGCTCATCCTTATTATCAAAAATCGCTTTAAGCTTGATGCTGCCCGTATCGCTGTCTATCTGATTGCTGATAAAGTTAAGCTTGCCCTCGGCTAAAACCGTCACGCCGTCCTGATCGATGGCGGTGGCGGGCAGCCCATCCCCTTGATGGAGCGCTTTCAGCAGCGTCGGCAGATTGACCTGCGGCACGCTGAACGTCGCCGCGATGGGCTGGGTCTGGGTCAGCGTCACTATCCCGGTGGTGTCGGTGCTGTGCACCATATTGCCGGCGTCCACCAGACGTAATCCCGCGCGGCCGGAAATGGGCGCGGTAATGCGGGCGTACTCCAAATCCAGCTTGGCGGCATCGATTTGCGCCTGATCGGCTTTTATGGCGCCGAGATATTGTCCCACGGTGGCTGCCTGGGTGTCCAAATCCTGACGCGATAATGAATCCTGCGCAAACAGGGTCTTATAGCGCGCCAGTGTCAGTTGGGCGCTTTTCAGCAGCGCCTGGTTCTGCGCCAAGTCGCCCTGGTACTGCTCAAGGGTAGCCTGATAACTGCGTGGATCGATTTGGGCCAACAGTTGACCTTTGGTCACTTGTTGGCCTTCGGTGAAATATACCGCCGTAAGCTGGCCGTCCACCCGGCTGGTCACCGTGACGGTGGCGTTGGCGATAACGGTTCCCAAGGCGGAAAGATAGACCGGCACATTGGCTTGACGGGCCACACCGCTGTGGACAGGCGTGGCGAGTCCCATGCCTGGCTTGCCGGGCCAGCCTCCCGAAGGGCGGCCCATGAAAAAATGAAAAGCCAGAAAGGCGATGAACAATACCACAACTAATAGCAATATGACGTTACGCCACTTAATTTGCGAGGCTGAATGGGTTCTCATGCGATACATGCGGCCAAAGGTAGTTATAAAATAAATGATTCAACAAGGATAAAGTATTTTACTTAAAGTTACTGTAAAAGTTTCGAAAAAAACCTTTTCACTTACGTTAAAAACACCGAACAGCGGCCATTTAGCGCATCCGGCCGATGTTCTTGACCGCGGGGCGACAGCGCAAACATCCCAATGAAGCATAAGGAGAATGAATAAATTATCTTGGTAATTTGATGCGACGTGCATATAATAGGTCAGTGCATTATCTCTAATAGGTAATATCGGCCTGAAAAAAAGCTTTCGTAAAACTGTGAGATATAAAGTCTATTTTTGCAATTTTTCACCGGAAGTGATCTTTCAATCCATTGATTATGCATGCTTTTAAATTTATCGTTGATTTTATCGCCTTTATTTTTTCGCCAAACATACTTGAGGAAAAAATAAATAAAAAGTTAAAAGTGTTAAAAAAAATGTATTTTCTTGCGAATTTAATGTAGAAAAGCGCTTGCTCTTATTCTATTGGGGACGTTTTTCACCTGTCAATAATTTTTGATGCTATAACTTTACTCTTCTCTATTGCGCTTTAATTGACTGTAAGCATACTCACTATATACTCCACCCGGTAGCCAAGACCTGCCACGCCAATGCCCGGCCCCACAATTTTATATGAATAAGCGCACCTATTACTCTAAACGAGTGCGGAATCGGCGGTGTGTGAGACAAGAGTGATGCTGCAAGGCGAAATGGATCGGATTGTCTATGGCTTGTTTTATATTTTTGATCTGCTCGGCAAAAAATAATGCTCTTTTGTCTGTAAGCTCTCTTCATTATTTCTTATTAATCAGGATGGAGAAGAGCATATTCACTAATAAATATTATATATCATTACTTGATCAAATTATTTCATAATGCTTAATGATGAGTGGTAATTTTAAGAAAGGATAACTTTTCATAAAAAAATGTGCAAACAGCAAATAATAATTAGTCCGTTTCATTGATGAAGCATGCACAAGATATATCGTATTATAAGCTGAGTCTTGCTCAATATTAGTCGTGTATTAATTTATCAGTGAGGGTGTTATCGTGACGACATCATTAAAGGGTTCTCAAAGCGAGAAGACCTTTTCTCTTCCCGTCAAAGGGGTCAGAAAAGAGGTTATCAATCGTATCAGGGTGCAATACTCTTTTGGCGATTTTATTCTACAACCTTCCCGCGTTCTGTTTCATAAATGCGAACAAGTCAATATTTCACCCAAGGAACTGGGGGTGCTGGTATTACTGTTGGAGTTCGCCGGGGAAGTCGTCACGAAAGAACAGATAATCAATGACGTTTGGTCCGGCGGCAACGTCGGCGAAGAGTCCCTCACCCGGTGTATTTATGTCCTGCGCCGTATTTTGCAGGAAGGAAAACATCAACGGTTTATCGATACGGTCTACGGAAAAGGCTACCGTTTTTCCCTGCCGGTAACCAAGGTCGTTCCGGTTGAGCGCCCGGCCGCGACCGGCTCCGTCGTCGCCGTACTGCCTTTCAAGCTTAACGGCCAGCCGGCGGCGCTTGGTCTGCACGATGCCATCGTACAGGCGATGTCGGTTTATGCTTCGTCCGGGCTGCACGTTCTGCCATCCTCGCTAACGCTGAACTGCAGTTCGATAGCCGCGACCCTGGATATGCTGGAAAAAATACGCCCCGATTATTATCTTACCGGATATGAGCTGCTGCTGCCGGACGGCCCTTGCCTGCGTATGGAACTGATCCGTACCCAGGATCACGCGGTCATGCAGCGTACCGGCATCGCCCTGGGAGACCCTCCTTCCGCCGACGATATCAATGGCCTCTTGAGCGCTTTTCTCCTGCAACATATTCCCCATTCGGACATCGGCCGGGAAAACGCCGGAAAACCGCCCGCGGAAAGCGACCCGCTAATGATGCTGAGTGAGGGACGAGAGGAATTTCTGCGTTATACCCCCGAGAGCCTGACCCGCGCTCTGGCCTTGTTGCAGCGCTGTCGGCAGCGGCTGCCGGACAATACGGACGTTTTATGCCAGCTTGCCGAGTGCTATTTCGCTTTGGGACAGATGGGAATACTGGGGCTTGATAGCGCACTACAGGAGTGTGGCGCGCTGGTTTCCGAGGTCTTGAACATCGACCCTCGCCATGCGTTGGCGCTGGCGTTGGGGGGCGTGCTGAATGGTTTGAACGCCGAATTGGGACCGGCGGCGGAAAAATTTCGCAGCGCCCTGACGCTGTCGGCACAAAGCCCACCGGTGAAGTATTATTATGCCTGGCATTTGTTTATTGTCGGCGAAATCAAAAGAGCGCGCTATTTCGCCCAACAGGCATTTGACATGCTGCCGGCGATGACGGCGATACCCATATTGATGATGTGGCTTGCCTATTGCGACGACAATGCCTCCGCCGCGCTGCGGATTGTCGATGAACAATCCGGGGATGTTATGCGCCATCCGGTGCTGCTGAGTATGAAGGCGGTGATACTTTGTACTGAAGGCCAGCCGCACCGGGCCCAGGAATTGATCGATCACTTGCGGCACGGAAGCGAGCGGGACGGGATTGTCTTTTTCAATACGCTCTATGCGCGCCTGTTTTCCCAGCCCGCGGCGGCTGACGCGGAGCGGTTCGCCCATATGATGAAACAACCGGAACACCCCATGCCGTCCGCGCTGTTGCCGGTGATTATGCAATGCCAGGGCCTGCGCGCCGCCAAGAAATGGTTTGACCGATTATCCAGCGCGTCCTCGCCCTGTCTGATGCTGTGGCGTCACGATCCGCGGGTCAAACAGCTTTATGTCCCGATGGCGGAGTAAAAGGGCGATGTTATCTTCGTGCCGATTGCTTTGCCTGCTGCCGCTGCTTTTGATTTCCGCCCGCGTTTCAGCGACCTGCTGGGACGATGCGGAGCGCCACTTCGGCATCGAGGGCAGATTATTGCGAGCCATAGCCATAACGGAGTCGAACATGAACCCACGGGCGACGGGGTTCAACAAGAACGGCAGCCGGGATATCGGCTTGATGCAGATAAACAGTATTCATTTACCCCGGCTGAAAACATTAGGCATCGATGAACAGCGGCTCTATGACGATAGCTGTCTTTCCGTGATGGTGGGAGCATCGGTATTGGCGGATATGATGAAAGTATATGGTTATTCCTGGGAAGCGGTAGGCGCTTATAATGCCGGAACCGCCGGCAATCGTCGGGAATTGCGTCTTCGCTACGCGAAACGTGTTTGGGATCGCTATACAAAACTTTCGGCCGGAATATCGCGGGATCTCCCTTCCGCTCCGAGGAAATTGAGCGTGGCGGCATCTCCTAAAGATAAGAACAAAGCGTAAGGCATCATTTAATTGTATAACCAAGCTATAAATGTGCAGTACTGCGTCCATCCAGATTTAATTGTTTTTGATTGATTGAATGTCAAATGGCCGTGCATATATTTACGTTTCATTTATTTATTAATCTGTCTTATGAAAAAAACGATATTTATACCATGAATCAGATTCCCATCATGATTTCTCAAAAATAGATAGGCATCATAATGAATGTAAAGGTAAATCAAAGACGAGCAGGACTCATAATGAACAAAGCAAATATTATTGCTCCAGAAAGACTGCTTGTGAATACCTTCAAAGAGGGTATTAATTCACCCACATGCTGGTTGGTGGAAACCGGCGAAAATGTATGCCGCGTGGATTTTCATTGGGGAAATGAAACAACTCATCTTGAGCTGTCTCGCGGCTGGCGCGGAATATTGCTGATGAACCGCGTCAATATCGGCGTTATATCCGGCGCGGTAAAACAACAGGAATTACCTTTATTTGCCTTGGTCAAGCTGCAGGTGTTCATTGACGAGGCGAAAAATCTGACGATGAAATATGAACAACCACAGCATTGGGAGTCTATTGAACTTAATAATTATCCCCATATTACCTCCTTTAGCGACGTGGAGCGCTGGCTATTGTCCCAGAATCACCAACTTCCGATGGAAATGGCGCTCCTGGCTTCTTTTTTGCGTCGAACGGAATGGTACTGGCTAATCAGGTTTTTGCTGAATGAGTCAGTGCATAGCGGCAAGCTGCATGAGCTTGGCGCGCGATACGGGTTGTCCTACTCCCATTTTCGGCGTTTGTGCCGCAATGCATTAGGCAATTCGGCGAAAAGCGAATTACGCGGCTGGCGCATAGCCAGAGCATTATTGGATGTGGTTGAGGAAGGGCAAAGCTTAACCCAGGTCGCCATGCGATACGGCTATGCCTCTTCCTCCCATCTTTCAAACGACATCAGGGATGCATTCGGTGTCTCACCCAGGGGTCTATGGAACATGATCAACAAGAAATCGGAAAAATGAAACCGTTACGTTATTTTAAATTGACATTTATTTCATGGTGCCTGGTGGGCGGCTTATTTTCCGCCCCCTTGCAGGCGGCCCCGCTGGCCGGGGTGGATAAAGCCGATGCCGAGGGGTATATCGCCAATAAAGACGGGCTAAAGATGTTTTTCGACGCGCTCTCTTCGCGCCTCGGCAAGCCGGTGATTGTGAGCAAGCTTGCGGCGCGAAAACAAATCAGCGGCGAATTCGATTTCAGTCGGCCGCAGGCTTTGCTGGAGCAAATATCTCAACAGCTGGGACTCATCTGGTATCACGACGGCCAGGCCATTTATGTTTATGACGCCGGTGAAATGCGCAATTCCGTCATGTCGCTGCGCAATACTTCCTTTAGCGCCGTGAATAATTTTTTGCGTAATTCTAAGCTTTACGATGAACGTTATGCGCTGCGCGGCGATGACAATAGCGGCACATTCTACGTGTCCGGGCCGCCGGTTTATGTTGACCTGGTATTGAACACCGCCAAGTTTATGGACGAACAGCCTGAAACGGCGAGCGGCGGCGAGAAAACCGCGGTTATACGTTTGAGTAATACCTTTGTCGTCGATCGGACCTATGAGTCTCGGGGTGAGAAAATCACCATTCCCGGTATCGCCACGGTCATCGATCAACTGCTGCAGGGCGGCAAAAGCGGTGTTAAACCGGTGCAGCCGCAGGTGATGAATTTGATGCCCCAGGCGATGCCGGCGCCTTCAATGCCGGAGTTCAATGTTGAGAATATCGGGGCGCGCGGCATGGACTACCAGCCACGATCGAGCCTATCGGAAGCGTTGCGCGCCGAAGCGAGCACCGGCAACATCACCGTCATCGCCAATCCTGATACCAACAGCCTGCTGGTGAAAGGCACTCCCCGCCAGGTACAACTGGTGACCAACCTGGTGTCGGCGCTGGATACCGCCAAACGCCATGTAGAGCTCTCTCTGTGGATAGTGGACCTGCAGAAAGAGGATTTGGATCAATTGGGTGTCGATTGGCGGGGCGGCGTGAACATCGGCAGCCATTTGGGCGCCACTTTCAACCAAGGCTCTTATTCCACGCTGGACGGCGGGCGCTTTGTCGCCTCCATCCAGGCCCTGTCGCAGAAAAAACGGGCCAATATCGTTTCTCGCCCGGTGGTGTTGACGCAGGAAAACGTGCCGGCGCTGTTTGACAATAACCGTACATTTTATACGGAATTGTTGGGCGAGCGGTACGCTGATCTGCAGCACGTCACCTACGGCACCATGATAAGCGTGCTGCCGCGTTTTACCGCCGATGGGCAGATAGAAATGGTGCTGAATATCGAAGACGGCAATGAGCTGCCGCAAAATGACGAATCGGCCCAGGCGCTGCTGCCGAAGGTAGGTCGTACCCATATCAGCACGGTGGCCCGCGTGCCGAAAGGTAAAAGCCTGCTGGTGGGGGGGGTACACTCGTGATGAAACCAGCGGCAAGGCGGGCAAGATACCGGTGTTGGGCAATATCCCCCTGATCGGCGGCATATTTCGCTACAAGCAGGAAAGCCAATCCAATACCGTGCGGATTTTTCTCATTCAGCCTAGAGAGATAACCGAACCCTTGTCGACGGATGCGGGTGAATTCGCCAGGGGGAACGTCAGCAACCGCGAGAATGACCATTTGCCCGATTGGTCCCGCAATTATCTGGATAGTCAAAAATGGCGCTGAGCATCAATAATCCCCTGCCTCAACCCGTTACCTTCGACAATTCGGCGCGGACGAATGCAAAACCGCAAACGGCTTCGACTGCGGCGCATGACTTGTCTGAACATTTAGAAAACGAGGAGACGCCGGTCGGGCAGTTATTGAAGTTTCTTCAATCCAGCGATGAAATGTCGGCTCTGGCCTCTCAGTTCGCCAACCGGCGCCTGTTTGATAAAAAAGGGGACTCCCTGTCAGATAGCTTCGAGCGGGTACTGGATGAAGACGCGATACCCAAGGCCAAATCACTGCTGAAGGTCGCCTCGGTGAAAGAGGAAAGTCTGGTAAATCTGCTGCTTTACGCCCGTTCGCTGTTTCCCGACGACAGCGATTTAATCATGGTGCTGCGGGAGCTCTTGCGTCAGAAGTTAAGCGGAACCTTAAGGGAAAGGCTGCAGTCCCTGCTTGATGAAGTGGTGGCGCAAGCCAATCCCCGCGAGTCCAAAGCCGGCATCAATTGCGCCCTGAAAGCGCGCCTTTTCGGTCAAAAGTACCTGGCGCTGAAACCGCCTTTGTTGCGCAAAAGCTACCGCCGTTTTCTGCAAAACGATCAGAACGCCGTTGAGGATTATAAGGATTGGATCTCCGCCTATGGCTATCAATATCGCGGCCCGGTGCTGGATTTTATCAATGCGGCGCTGCTGACGGATATAGACTCTCAGGATCCCAGTTGCTCAAGGCTGGAGTTCGGCTACCTGATCGGCAAGCTCAGCCAGCTTAAACGTCTGCGCTCCGGCGATGAATTATTTATAAAAAAATTAATTAATAATAAATATATTATTAAGTTAAATAGAAGCGAGCCTGAATGGCTGATGCTGTTTTTTTTCTTTGCTGGAATATCCGGAGGAGATAAGCGATCACCTTCACTCAATTTTGGGCGATTCCTTTATGTTAGTTTATCATCGAGAGCGCTCTACCGTGCTGCAAATTATCTATCAAGCGTGTAAATCATTGCCGCATGAATTATTTGAAAGCACTGAATCAGCCTTTATTCTGCTCAGAAAAATGCAGTCATTTGCGTCAATTGCCTATAAACATGAAGTTATTGAAGGCAGAAGAAAATAACACACATTTACCTGTTAAGTTAATTGCAATGGAATAGTTACGTGTTAAATAAATTGCTACACAACATACATTCGCGGCCGGAGCTGCTGATATTAGCGTTGGTTATTATGATCATCGCTATGCTTATTATTCCATTGCCAACTTACCTGGTGGATTTTTTAATTGGCCTCAATATCGTTATAGCCGTATTGGTTTTTATGGGCGCTTTCTACATAGAGCGTATCTTAAGCTTTTCCACTTTCCCGTCCGTACTGCTGATAACCACATTATTCCGGTTGGCATTAACCATCAGCACCGCGCGTCTTATTCTCACCGACGCCGATGCAGGCGAAATTATCGCCACCTTCGGCCAATTTGTTATCGGCGATAACCTGGTGGTGGGATTCGTCATTTTCGCTATCGTGACCGTGGTGCAGTTCATCGTCATTACTAAAGGGTCGGAACGGGTTGCGGAAGTGGCCGCGCGATTCTCCCTCGACGGCATGCCCGGCAAGCAGATGAGTATCGACGCCGATCTCAAAAGCGGAATGATAGACGCGGACGGCGCCCGCGAACGGCGCAGCGTGCTTGAGAGGGAGAGCCAGCTGTACGGTTCTTATGATGGCGCGATGAAATTCATCAAGGGCGACGCCATCGCCAGCATTATCGTCACCTTCGTCAACTTTATCGGCGGAATGGCGGTGGGAATGAACCAGCACCACATGGATATGTCGACGGCGCTCGACACCTATACCATGTTAACCATCGGCGACGGTCTGGTGGGTCAGATACCGGCTTTGCTTATCTCCATCAGCGCCGGCCTTATCGTCACCCGCGTTAATGGCGACGGCGACAATATGGGCCGCACCATCATGCAGCAGCTGTTGGGCAACCCGTTCGTGCTGGTGATCACCGCCATGTTGGCGCTATGTATCGGTATGCTGCCGGGATTCCCCATGCCGGTGTTCGTTTTGCTGGCGGTGGCCCTCAGCGGTCTTTTTTACTTCAAGCACCGCCAAACCCGGCGCTCGAGCGGGAGCGCCGCTTCTTCCACAGTGGAATTCCAGGAAGGGACGCCGGGACAGCATTCAGGCATGGACAGCAAACTGGGCATTATTAATGATCTCGATAATATCACCGCCGAGACGGTCGCGTTGATCCTGCTCGTCTCACGCGCTAACCACGCCATGCTTGAAAAAGATCAGTTATGCGATCGGCTTCGCAGCCAATTTTTCGTGGACTATGGCGTGAAATTACCTGGGCTGATGCTACGCGCTTCGGAAAATGTCGACGACCAGACGGTAGTGGTCTTGATCAATGAAATACGCGCTGACGCTTTCACCATCCATTTCAATTTGATGAGGGTGGTGAATGGCACCGATGAGCTCTACCAATTAGGCATCGAGACCCATAGAGAAAAAGATTCCGTTTGGGTACCACGGCAGGCCCATGAAACGTTACTCCAATTAGGTTATCAGTTACGTTCCGCAGTAGATGAAATCTATCACTGTTTCTCAGTGTTGCTTACCCATCATGTCAGCGAATTTTTCGGCGTGCAGGAAACCAAGCATATGCTGGATTTGATGGAAAACAAATATCCCGATCTGTTAAAAGAAGTACTGCGTCACGCCACGGTACAACGTATCGCCGAAGTGTTGCAGCGATTGTTAACCGAACGGATATCCACCCGCAATATGAAGCTTATCATGGAGTCCCTAGCGCTGTGGGCGCCGAGAGAAAAAGATGTTATTACTCTGGTTGAGCATGTGCGCAATACGCTGGCGCGCTATATTTGTCATAAATTTGCTGTGAATAATGAGTTAAGGGCGATAATTATTTCAGCCGAAGTGGAAGAAATGATCCGGGGCGGTATCAGAAATACCTCATCAGGGGCTTTTCTTAACCTGGAACCCTCAGTTTCGGATGAATTAATGGATCTATTTACTGTTGGTTTAGAAAACATATTGATTGCACATAAAGACATGGTTTTATTGACGTCGGTGGATATTCGGCGTTTCGTTAAGAAATTAATCGAAACCCGATTCCGCGATCTTGAAGTGATGTCTTTTGGCGAATTGACAGAAGTTGTCAATGTTAATGTTATCAAAACCATTTAATTAACCTTGGAGTAAACTACATGTATGTTGATATCGCAGAATTAGTCCGTGAAGCACTGCTGGAAAGCGGTTGCGATCCTAATCTGCTGGATAATTTTGATAGCCATTCCACTATCGCTCTTGATTTTAACGATCTTCCCAGTATTTATATCAGCAGTCAGGAAGAAGATATATGGCTATGGTCTCGGCTGGCTGAGTATAACGATAACCTCCTTGAGCAAAGGGCCCCGGCCTTGCTTCAGGAATTGATGCGCGGCGCTGAATTCATTCGCGGCGAGCAATTTCACTTGTCCCAAAATGAAGGTTACCTCGAGCTTAAAGCGCTGCTGAAACCCATGTGTCTGAATAACGGCCAGAATTTTGCGGTTGCTCTCAGCGGCTTCTTTGAGCGTCTCGAGCGTTTCGTCGAGGTCATTCAGTAAATGACCGGCACCTTGCGGTTGTTGAGCCGGCAGGCCATGCCCTTGCGGCTGGCGGGGCCCATTATCGAAGCGGCGCTGCCGGGGGTCAAGGTGGGTGAGATTTGTGAAATCCGCCGTAACTGGACCTCGGCGGAGGTTATCGCCCGGGCCCAGGTGATGGGATTTCACCATGAGCGTACCGTGCTGAGCCTTATCGGCAATAGCCGGGGGCTGTCGCGGGATGTGGTTCTGCATCCCACCGGCGCGCAGTTAACGGTCAGCATAGGCGATGACCTGCTGGGGACTGTCCTCGATCCGCAAGGCAATATTACCGAACGGTTGGGCCGGCCGGACGCGGGCCTGGCCCCGGAAATCAGGCCTATCGACGCAGATGCGCCGTCGTATTTGCAGCGAGTCGGCATCCGTTCGCCTTTTATCACCGGTATCCGGGCCATCGACAGCGTCTTGACCTGCGGCGTCGGCCAGCGCGTGGGTATTTTCGCCTCCGCCGGCTGCGGTAAAACCGTTTTGATGCATATGCTGATTGAACGTTCGGACGCCGACGTGTTTGTTGTCGGCCTGATAGGCGAACGCGGGCGCGAAGTGACCGAGTTCACCGAGGCATTGCGCCAGTCCGGGCGCCAGGATCGGGTGGTCCTGGTCTACGCCACTTCCGACTACTCCTCGCTGGATCGCTGCAATGCCGCCATGGTCGCCACCACCGTGGCGGAATATTTCCGCGACCAGGGTAAGAGAGTGGTGCTATTTATCGACTCCGTCACCCGCTATGCCCGCGCGCTGCGCGATGTGGCTCTGGCCGCCGGCGAAGCGCCCGCCCGCCGAGGCTATCCCGCCTCGGTGTTCGACGCCATGCCGCGCATCCTCGAGCGGCCCGGTAATACTCACCGGGGAAGCATTACCGCCTTTTATACTATTTTGCTGGAAAGCGACGATGAGCCGGATCCCATCGCCGATGAAATTCGTTCGATTCTCGACGGGCATATTTATCTAAGCCGCAAATTGGCGGCGCAGAACCATTACCCCGCCATCGACGTCTTGCGCAGCATCAGCCGAGTCTCCGGCCAGGTGACGGACGGCAACCAGCAGCTTATGGCGGGGGAGATACGCAAACTGCTGGCCAAGCTTGAGGAACTGCAGATCTTCCTCGATCTGGGCGAATACAAACCCGGCGAGAACCCGGAAAACGATCGCGCTATCAATAAACGCCAGGCTTTACGTGATTTCTTATGTCAATCCACCGCCGAAGAGACCGATTTCACGGCAACGCTGCAGGGGATGTATGACGTTATTTCATAAGATAAAAACCTTGATTGGCCGTTGCGACGTCAGCCGGCAGCGCTGTGAAGCACAGTTGGCGAGCGATGAGCGGCGGCGAAAAGGCTTTATGGATGAAATTACCGAGTTGCAACAACAGGGTGATGGCGTTCGGCAATTGATTGAGCTGGAACGGCCCCAAGGACAGTTGGATCGCGCGCAGCTGTTTTTGCGCCAGCGGCGTCTGGCGATTTTACGCCGGCAAATTATCGACATGCAGCTGCAGGAAAAAACTCAGTGAAGATCTGGCGGAGATTTCCCGGCAGATGCGGGAAACTCAGGACCGTCGGCGTCACTGGCAACGGCAGCAGGAAAAATATCAGCGTTGGTCCGACCGGCAGCGACAGAGCCGCCGGGTAATGAGGCTGCGCCAGGAAGAAACCGAAATTCAGGAGATCATAACGTGGAAATCTTGACGACCACTCCATTGACCGGTCAATACTCTTCGTATGACGACGGAAAACGCGCCGTCGATATAAAACACATTATCGCCGAAACCGGGCAGCGTCCTCCCTCCGCTTTTATTCCGACGGAGGAAAAACCATCGGCTGAGGCCGATCCGGCTGCAGAGCAGACCCACTCGGAGGATGATTCATCCGTCCGGGGATCCGCGGGGACAAAAAAGAAACGGCCGGGCCTCGACGGAGATGTGGGTCATGACGCGTCCGGTATCCTTTACAGAGATGAGGCGACGGCCTCCCGTCTAGAGCATTGGACCCTCAACCCGGGAAGCCGTCACGGCAGCGTGATCCGCGGCGCGGGCAGGGACGTATCGGACGCGCATTTGCAAATGCCCGGAAAGCGCCCGAACAAATCCGTCGCGGTGCTGGAACCTCAACCGGCGCAAAAGGTAAAGGATATTGAGCACAGACCTGCCGATGCGTCAGGCGTAGCGGAGGACGATAACCATCGGCAGGGTGAATTCATCCCTGCCGGAGCCGGCGTGAATTCACGCCCGGCGGGAGACTTCCTGCCGGTACATGCGAAGCTTCCTGAGCCGCCACCGGCCGAGGCTAAGCGCCCCGCGCCGCAATTCATCGACGTGAAAAATCTAAGCGGCGGCTCGCTGCGCTATACCTTCAACAAAGGCAATGCCGCTTCCACGGATGCCATGACGGTGAATCAGGTGCAGATTTCATTCCAAAACGCCACGGTACTGACGCCCTCCAACAGAGTCACTCAAGAAAATCTACTGGCGAATCAGGGCGAGGCTCGGGGGTACGTGGTTAACCCCGCTTCCGACCGCGACCAGCAGCAGCGGCAGCGGCATAATCAGGATGGCGAACCGGGAGAGGATCAGTGAGCTATCGGCAACTGAGAACCCTGACGCGTGAGCAGTTGAATTGGCAGCGCGCCCTGGCGGGCTGGCGAGTACATAACATCGCCGCCTCATTGGAGTTGCCGCCTAAGGCCGCACGTCGCATGGTCATCAGCGCGGATAACGGCGCCTGGCGGGCGATTATCGATCCCAGGGAGTGGCTGTGCCATGAATTGCCGAATGTGGCGGCCCTTGCCGGCGCGGCCTGCGACGATGAAAAAATCATGGCGCTGTTCAATACCCGGTCCCGACCGCTGACCTTCGCCCACAGTGCTTTGAAGTACCGGGTATTGCGGGCAGAAAGTTTTATTGATGGCGGCTGCGGACATGCGGTACCCATGCCGCGACTGTCCGCTCGGGAATGTACGCTCTGGGTAACCGACATTGGCGACAGTCTGGTGATGCCCCCCCCCCAGCGCCGAGGCTTGCCTGGGAGAAATCCCTTTGGCGGTGGAGTGGATCATCGGCTCAAGCCAGTTGCATTGCGCCTTGGCAAAATTGTCCGTTGGCGATGTCCTGCTGATTAACCAGGCAGAACATCGGATGCGTTGCCAAGGGATGATAATCGGTACTTATTCGCAAATTGAAGAGATGATAATGATGAAAGAAAACCATCAACCTGGCGACATGCCGGAGATCGAAGCTATAGCGTCGCAGGCGGGGACTTTTTCCGGTGTGCTGACGACGGTTCCGTTGAAGTTGGAGTTCATATTGCAGAGGCGTTATCTGGAAATCGGTGAGCTCCAGCAATTATTTAAAGGCAAAGTCATGGAAATCGATCCGGCGGGTGAAAAAAATATTGAAATACGCGCCAACGGGCACCTGCTGGCGTTTGGCGAACTGGTGCAGTTGGAAGACAGGCTCGGGGTTGAGATAACGGCATTACACTCGGGTAGCCCCGATGAACACTGATATCGGCCTGATCGGCACCCTGTCGTTCCTATCGTTATTGCCGTTTCTGATTGCTTCCGGCACCTGTTATATCAAATTTTCCATCGTGTTCGTCATGGTGCGAAACGCGCTGGGCCTGCAACAGGTGCCGTCGAATATGACGCTTAACGGCGTGGCGTTGCTGCTGGCTTTATTCGTCATGGCGCCGGTGGCCCGAGACGCTTACCAGTCGTTTCATGAGCAGGGGGTGGATGTCACCAGCTCGGAATCGGTGATGAATTTTATGGAAAATGGTTTGGACGGTTACAAAACCTATTTACAAAAATATACCGACCCTGATCTGGCTCGATTTTTTGAATCGGCACAATCGCAGAAAAACGATGAACAGGATATCAAAGATGAACTTTCATCGCCCTCAATGCTGGCGCTGCTGCCGGCTTATGCCCTGAGCGAAATAAAAAAATGCCTTCAAAATCGGCTTTTATCTTTATTTACCCTTTGTGGTGGTGGATTTATTGATTTCAAGTATTTTGCTGGCCTTGGGCATGATGATGATGAGCCCAATTACCATTTCTGTGCCGATAAAGCTTATTTTATTTGTTGTACTGGACGGTTGGACGCTGCTGTCAAAGGGACTTATTTTGCAATACATAGATCTGGCTACTTGACGCTTATATTTATGAATATAATCAGGTGTAATAATGAATGATGTTGTTTTTGCAGGCAATAAGGCGCTTTATCTGGTACTTATCCTATCGGCCGGGCCCATATTAGTGGCTACCCTGGTAGGGCTGCTTGTGGGATTATTCCAAACCGTGATGCAATTACAAGAGCAAACATTGCCGTTCGGCATCAAGCTATTAAGCGTGACGCTTTGCCTTTTCTTATTGTCCGGCTGGTACGGCGAAACGCTGCTTGGTTTCGGTCGGGAAGTAATAAGCATGGCTTTGAGCCGGTCTTGACAGTGAATATTTCATCGATTTTCGACATACAGCATGGGATGGCCGCGATGGTGCTGGGTTCCGTCAGGATCACGCCGGCTTTTTTCCTGCTGCCCTTTTTAAGCAGCAGCGTGGTCAGCACCACCATCCGTATGCCGGTCATCATGCTGATAGGGTTGTCGCTATGGCCGCATCCCATCAATGCCTTGCCGTTGGAGCAAACGGCCGATTTTTTCAAGATCCTGGCGCAAGAAGCGTTTATCGGCCTGATATTGGGCGTCACGTTTGCATTGCCGTTTTGGATTATGCACGCCATCGGCAGCATTATTGATAACCAGCGCGGCGCCACCATAAGCAGCACCCTTGATCCGATGACCGGCGTGGATACGTCGGAGCTGGCCAATATATTCAATCTGTTCGCCGGCGCGTTATTCCTGTTTGGCGGCGGACTGACACTGATGATGGAAGGTTTCACACGCAGCTATCAGCTGTGCGATCCTTTTCTGACCTGCTCGCCGCCGGTGGCGCCGGTACTCGGTTTATTGTCCTATTTGGCGACAAAAATGATGATATTGGCCAGCCCTGTTCTGGCCGCACTGCTGTTATCGGAAATTTTGCTGGGTTTGTTGTCGCGTTTCGCGCCGCAGATGAATGCTTTTTCAATTTCATTAACCATTAAAAGCCTCATTGCCTTCTTTATCCTTTTACTCTACTTTTCTCCGGTTTTACCCGACGCATTCAGGGCGCTATGGCCGGGGGCCGATCGATTGAATATTTGGCTGTTAAAAGATGTAACAAGTTCACCTATCAGCTAATTTTCACTCTATCAAGCCGAGCCTCAGGAAATCCGATGTCGAATAAAACCGAAAAACCGACCCCAAAGCGCGTAAAAGATGCCGCGCAGAAAGGACAAACCTTTAAATCACGCGATCTCTTAGTGGCCTGCATGCTGCTATGCGGCATTCTTTGGCTGACGTCCGTGAGCTCGCTGGCTGAGCTTATGGCGTTGTATCGTAATCTGATAGCCGTCAATTTTGAATTGAATCTTAAAGCGTACAGCACCGCGATAATCATACTGGCATTAAAACTAATGATTCCAATTGTGCTGATATGTCTGGCGACCTCGGCGCTGCCTACGCTGATTCAAACCGGCTTCGTCCTCGCCACTAAAGCGCTGAAGCTGAATTTTAATGCATTGAATCCCACCAAAGGCATCAAGAAAATATTCAGCATGAGGACCATTAAAGATGCGGTTAAGGCGCTTTTGTATTTTGCCAGTTTCGCTCTGGCGATTGTGATAACCTGGCATAATAATAAACATCTTCTCTTTTCTCAGGTCTATGGCACCGGAGCCAGCATAGTGTATATCTGGCGCGAGCTGTTGTTATCGCTGGTTTTGACCTGTCTGGCCTGTCTTATTATCGTTTCGCTTCTGGATGCCATCGCGGACTATTTCCTGCATCTAAAAGAATTGAAAATGGATAAACAGGAGGTCAAGAGGGAAATGAAGGAGCAGGATGGCAATCCCGAGATTAAATCGCGGCGGCGTCAGCTGCATAGAGAAATACTTTCTGAACAGACAAAATCCGATATTAAAAGCTCTCAGTTTATCATAGCAAACCCGACCCATATTGCCATCGGCATCTATTTCAATCCAGACATCGTGCCGGCCCCCTTTATATCCGTGTTGGAATGCAATCAGCGGGCATTGGCGGTCAGACGCTATGCCGAGGAAGTGGGTGTCCCCGTGGTGCGTGATATTAAACTGGCCAGAAAGATTTATAAAACTCATCGAATGCATTCTTTTGTCAGATTAGAAGAGCTTGATGAAGTCATGCGTTTATTAACCTGGCTTAAAGAAGTGGAAAACGCTTGGCGCAATGAAGAGCATTCTTAATGCTTTAATTAAAAAGCCCACGTAAGAAATCCAATATTTTTTCTTAAATTTGTGGTTTATCACACTGAATTTAAATAAGCATGCCTGCTTCGGCTTTTGGGGTAAGCGATAGTTGAAAGTAATGTCAACTGGTTCATGTTTCAATCGAGTCACCTTCATAACCGATGGTGGCATTTTCAGGAGTTATATATGAGTGTAAATGATAATGTCAGTGATGAGCAAATGGCTGCAATGCTGTGGAATGCGGTGAGTAGCGGAGCAACCTTAAAGGATGTGCATGAGTTGCCGGATGAAATGATGGAAGGGCTTTATGCCCACGCCTATGATTTTTATAACAAAGGTCAATTGGATGAGGCCGCCACTTTCTTCCGTTTTTTGTGTATTTATGATTTTTACAACCCCGATTATTACATGGGATTAGCCGCGGTATACCAATTGCAAAAGCAGTTCCAAAAAGCGGCTGATATATATGCAGTGGCTTTTTCCCTGGCGCAAAATGATTATCGCCCGGTATTCTTCAGCGGGCAATGCCAGCTGCTGATGCAAAAAGCCAACAAAGCGAAACAGTGTTTTGAGCTTGTGGCGGAACACAGCCAGGACGAAACGCTGCGCATAAAAGCCAACGTCTATTTAGAACAGCTGAATAAGAGCGGTGCAACGAAGGAATCTGTTAACGATGCCGTTAACGCTTCCACGTCAGAAACAACGAAAGAGGTCGTTACGGAGCATAAGGAGCCTATATGATTGAGGCCATCAGTCCCAATGATAAAAGGCCGGCCGATATTGAAACGGTATCAGCCGGCAATAATGAGTCGGTCAGTAGTGCTTTATTTGACAAGACGCATATTCCTCAGGAAAAAGCGCAGTCGCTTTTTAATGAGTCGCAAAAGGCGGCGGAAGAGTTATTAAGCGTAATAAGCAGCGATAAAGGGTCCTTGGTCTCAGCCACGCCTAAAAGTAATACCGCCGCACCCGAGTTGAAAGCACCGCAAGCCTCGGCAAGCGCGGAGATCAAGCTTAACAGCAGCGCCATGTTCACCCTGATCATAAGCACTATCGGATCGCTTATCGGTGAATCTCGAATTACGCTGCTGACCAATCGGTTGGAGTTGATGCATAAGCAAAGCGCATCCATTAAACAGGCTAACGAGGCATTGGCGCTGCAATTCCAGCAAATGCTGGAGCACAGCGCGGCGGCGATCGATGCCGCCAACGCGGATATGGAATTGCTACAGCTTGCCAATGCGCTTTTGGCCGAGAAGCAGCAGAATTTCGATGAAGCGCAGAACCTGTTGCACCGGCTTTCTCCTGAGGATCCTGAATATGCCTCCGCACTGAGCCAATACGAGTCGGCGGAAAAGGAGCTGGGGGAGGCGACGAAGCAGCAAGCCGTTGCGGAAGGAAAAGCCATGGCGTCTTATCAGGCAGCCTATGACGCCACCGTTGCACTGGATGATTTACTCAAGCAATTGAAAGAAATACCGAATCTGGCGTCCTCGATTATCGAGGATATGCAGGGGCAATTGCGCAACGCCATGGCAATCATGATCTTATTGATCAACTCGTTGATGAAACAGGTGAGTGAAGCCAACGAAAAAAAACTGGAAAGCGATAGGGAATATCTACAGAAAACGCTGAAAAGTGAACAAGAAGCCGCAGAATTGAGCGCTGTAAAACATGAAGAGCAGGTTAGCAAACAAAAGGCTTTGAATACCGCGATGGGCTGCATCGGTAAAATCCTCGGCGGCCTGATAACCCTGGTGAGCGTCGTTGGGGCAGTGTTCACCGGAGGCGCCAGCCTGGCTGTCGCCGCGGTAGGGCTGGCGTTGATGGCCGGCGATGCGATCGGTAAAGCGATAACCGGCGTTTCTTTTATGGAGAAAGCGTTAAGCCCAATAATGGAAAATATCATCAAACCCATCGTGGATGCATTGAGCAAAGGCATCGCCAAAATGCTTGAAAGATTGGGAGTTGATACCGCCACCGCCAATATGATTGGCGGCATCGTCGGGGCGCTGGTTACCGCGGCGTTGGTTATTGCCGTTGTGATTGTAGGTAAAGCGGCAGGCAGCAAATTGGCCGCCTCCGCGTTAGGCAATATTGTTAAGGAAGCCTTGAAGGACTTGGTTCCCGCAATATTGAAAAGCGCTTTGACATCGGCCAACGCCATGGTGAGAAACACGGTAAAACGTGTGTTGGATCGGGTGGGATTGGCGTCGGATAAAGAAGCGATGCGGCTTTATACCAATAGCCTCAATAAAACCGCCATCAGTATGGAGTTAGGCTCGGAAACGATCCAGTCCGCCGGTAGGGTGGCGAACGGCGCCATCACCAACGATATGCAGAAACAGCTGGCCAGTCTTGCGACTTCTACAGAAATCACGAAACAAATAAACGAAATGCTCCGCGCACTTCCGGATTTGCTTCAGTCATCAATGGATCTGGGGCAAAAACTGATGGCCATTCTTATGTCGGGAGTGGAAAAAAAACGGCGCAACCGCGAAACGCATCCTGAAGAATTCTTTAGCTTAAATGAGGAAATAAAAGATGAGCATAAACGTTAATGTAAATAATGTTTTGGATAGATTTTCCACCGAATCAGCCGATATTGCGGTTCGCAACAAACCCTTGGATACCAGCCAGTCTTATGCGGCGGTCATCACAGATAATATGCTGGATTCGCTGCATGGTTCGGGCGCCGCCATCCAGTTGAGAAAACCCAATAGCGCAGGCTACATGCCGGTTAAAGAGCTGCAGTCCGAAATTGAAAAGCTTTCGGCCCAGCCGGACGTGATCCAGGATTTAAAGCGACTCGCTGAAGGCGGCGTTGAAAAGGATAGCGTTAAAAAGTTTGATGTCGGCAATCTCAACATCAGCCTTATCGCCGATCTTCTCGCGAGGCTGTTTGAATCTGCTCAAAGAGGCGCTATCGCGGAAAAAATGAACAAGGCCTCCATGCTTACTCTGCAGGGCGACGCGGCGAATGGCGTCGCAAATGCGATGCGAAACGCGGGGTTGGACGCGCTCAAAGGTGCTTCCGGCCAGGCTGTATTAGGCCTGGGGGTTGCCGGCGCAAGTTTCGGCATGCAGCGTAAAGGCCTGAATCAAGATCGGACCATACTGCAAAACGATCAAAAAACCATTCACCTGAAGCAGCATGACCTGGAAAGTTCTCGGTTGAAAATGACGCAAGGTGAAACCAAACCCCTTGAAAATACCCTTGATGCCCGGCCCTCCCGCGTGTCTACCGACGATGGGCAACATGTGCAATTCGCGCAGGACAACCCGGCGGTATCGAAAAGCCACCGCGGGCATAACGAAGAGGGCATTGGTCTGCACACGAGACAAGCGGAAGTTAACGAGCTTGAACGTGAGATGAAAGACAAATCCCTCACGGCGGAAAATAACAAAAATATGGGAACGTTGGCCGGCCAAGCCAGCGCACCTATTCAAAGTATCATGTCCGCCAACACCCAACATAACGTAAGAAACGAAGAAGCAAATCAGCATTTGCAGCAGCAGGCAGGGCAAGCCTTCGCTGGGGGGCGGATAGCAGTAATAGCATTGCCCGCGATACCGATAACATGGTGCTGTCTATTCTGCAAAAATTAGCGGACATACAGCGGTCACAAATCGAAACCGCAGGCATGATAGCCAGTAAATCCGTATAACCACTATCAGCGCCGCCGGCGAATAAGGCGGCGCGGAGTAACGCTATGAGTACTAATATTTTCTCTTCAGCCTCGGATGTTTCAAGCACCCGCTCTTGGATTTACGACGCCAGCGTGCAATCCGCCGATGCCCTTGAACCAGGACCGGACGCGTCGGCGCCTTCCGCTCACAATAATACATTTGCGAAGGCTTCCGCAAAAATCAATCAGTTGCGTGATAACGCGATATCCGAACTGTATAAAGCGGAATTTATTGAAAGTGACAAAGACGGCAACCTGATAGCACGATCCGACAGTTCCAACGCCACCGCGCCTATCAAGCTCGATGAAGAATGGTTATCGGATTTGCAGTCGGGCATCAACAAGCTGAGCGACCTTGGCCAGCTTGCCACGGATTTAGATACTAAAAGGCAAAGACTTGCTGCAGACGCAAGCGCGGACGCAGAGGCGGAAATCAGCGATCTTGGGACGCTGGCGGCTAAAGCGGCCATGAGTTACCAAGAGCTCTGTGAATTGACGGAGCAAGGCCTTGAGACCATAAAGTCGGGATATTTGGAGGTTTATCAGCATGTCATCAAAACTTTCGAAGCGTATTACAAAGATTTCCAAGCCATAAACAAAGATGTGTTTTCATATTTCACCGCTGAGACGGATAAAAATGGTAATACGACCCATACGCTCAAGCCAGAGCTGTTAACCAAACTCAATGAATTGATAACTCAGTATTCCACGGGTACCACCGGCGTTCTTTATCCGGTTTCGGGCGTCACGACGCAAGAAGATGCCACTAAATGGGCGAATGAATTGGGTTTGTCTACCGATTGCGTAAAGCCGTATAACGGTGGTTATGTGGTCAGGGTAGACCTTTCTCCTATCATCAACATTCGCGATAGCGTCGTGAAAATAGAGGAAGAAGGCGCTCAGTCCGCATTCAAGCTAAACGCCTGGAAAGGCGGTTTCGATGCCCAGGTAACGACACTGAACACCGCCGTGCAGTCCCTTACCAGCAAATTCGGCAATGCTCAGGGGATTTATGACACTGCGGTTAAGCTGTTCAGTTCACTGATAACTTCTCTGGCCGATTCGATAAAACAAATCATTGCCGCTTTTTAGCAACGGGGGAAAAATTGATGACCGCTATCGATATGGCAATTAGCGCTCCACGGCTAAGTTTTCCTGACAACGCCGCCAAGGGCTCTCCAAAGCACGCGCTGGCTGACAAGCTGGCGAAAGTTCATAATTCTCAGGGGAATTTTGCCTCCTCGAACCGGTCGGTTCGTGCCAATTCTTTCAGTGGCGCAACCAAACCCACCAAGTCGGGCAACGTTTCACGTGGCCGAAGTCTCTCCCTCGGCAATATTTTTTCCGCCGGCGAAGAGAGTGCTGATCACGGTGAAAGTATCGATGATGCCGGCGATGATAGAGAGAAGGGCGCCGGCGGGTATATCGCTTCCGGAATGACGGAAAGCGATTCCTCATCATCTCCGATGGATATTGACGATTTCAAAAACAATTTTAATAAAGAAAAATGGGCATTGTTTCTTGCCGCCCCAGGTCAGGATAAAAATTTACAAACGCGGCTCAAGGCGGGTGGCAACGATACTGCTGCCAGACGATTAGAGCGCATTGCCACCGTCTACGCCTTGGCTGTAAAGTCGGCGCCAAACCAGGAAGCGATGAAACCCATCGATAACGTGATGGCTAAGCTTATCACATTGCTAAAAGCGGATAAGCTAAATAGCAAGTCCATTTTTGGCACCTGCCCGCTAAATGATTCACAAAGAAAGAAACACAAAACTGTATTAGAGCTGGAAAATCAACTGGTCGCCGGCCTGTCGAAAATGATAGGCGATGGCCCCCTGGCCGCCGGTCACGCTTTACGCGCATTAGGCGTAAATGACTTTATCAAGAAATATGTCGAGCAAAAATTAGGCCAAAGGCTGACTGAGACACAATCCATGGAGATTGACGGTATCCTCGACGGCGCGGCGCTGCATCAATGGAAAACCGTATTCAAAGACATCGAAGCGCATAAAAGCGCTGATATCGATAAGGTCTGTTCTGCTATTGCTATGGCGTTGAAGCTGCCTAATTTAGTAAAGGATGCTGCGCTGGCCATAGCGAATTCGTCACCATCAAAGGAAAGCTTAACGGAAGATGACCCCAAGCCGGAACCGATGCACAGGGCAGAGGTGGAAGACAGGCCAGCCATTGACCAGAAGCAAAGTGACCGGGGCGTGCCTACAGCGGGCAATACGTACAGCATTACAATCAACAACAACGATAACAGGATTTTTTTAAGTAATGACACCTACAACCAATACGTTTTCGGCGTTCAGACCGAGCTGTTTCGCACCCGCACGCAGACAGCTACAATAGACACAACCGACCGGCTGCATCCGCAGACGGCTACCATAGGCATACAAACCGACCGGCCGCTTCCGCAGACGGCGACAATAGGCATACAAACCGACCGGCTGCATCCGCAAACGGCTACAGTTGACACAACTGATGGGCCGCTTCCGCAGACGGCGACAATAGGCATACAAACCGACCGGCTGCATCCGCAGACGGCTACAATCGGCACAAGTGACCGGCCGCTTCCGCAGACGGCGACAATAGGCATACAAACCGACCAGTTGCATCCGCAGACGGCTTCTATTGCCACTCAAACCGACGGGCACCACTCGCAAACAGCGTCCGTAAGCACGCAGACTGACAATGTTCCGTTAAAAAACACATTATTGGAAACGCCTGCAAAGGTGAAAGTGGATGGATTGTCGTCCGACATTGATTTTTCACTGTCTGTAATTGGCCAAAAGGCACAATTCGCCGCATCGCTGCAACGGGCGCATGTCTTGGATTTGCCGCTGGCAGCCGTAAGCCGGGTCATGTCTTATAGTAAGCATGTTCCACAAGTGGACGGATCGAGGATTGAACTGGCCCAGGTGCATCATAGGCCGTTATACGACGTCGCCACGAGTCTGCAACGCAACAGACATTTTCCGCAGATCGACATGACGGACAGTGCGCCTAAGTTGTCCGACGCGGTAATCGAAACCCAGCCGGTCGTGCTTACCAACCAGGGCAGACAGCTTTCGCAATTGCCCCGCAAACAGCCGGTGGTAACGCATTTCGTACCGTTGATTAAAGATCGTGATACGGACGCCGACAGGAGCCGGTTAAAGCCATTACCCGTCAGCGGTACGGCCGAGAGCGGGAAGAGGAATGTACCCATGGCCGACAACATGGACACCGCGCCTAAGTTGTCCCACGCGGTAATTGAAACCCAGCCGGTCGTGCTTACCAACAATGGCATAAAGCTTTCGCAATTGCCCCGCAAACAGCCGGTGGTAACGCATTTCGCACCGTTGAATAAAGAGCGCGATACGGACGCCGACAGGAGCCGGTTAAAGCCATTACCCGTCAGCGGTACGGCCGAGAGCGGGAAGAGGAATGTACCCAAGGCCGACAACATGGACACCGCGCCTAAGCTGTCCCACGCGGTAATCGAAAGCCAGCCGGTCGTGCTTACCAACCAGGGCAGACAGCTTTCGCAATTGCCCCGCAAACAGCCGGCGGTAACGCATTTCGCACCGTTGAATAAAGAGCGCGCTGATTCAACCGACTCCGCGGCCAAAAGCGATATAGCAAGCGATGCAATGCCGTCGGCGATTATCCCTGCGCAACGAACGGATATGAATCCCTCAACCTTTGCCTCACCGCGGATAAGTAGGCCGCAACGGAATTTACCGCCGGTCGATTCTGGGCAAATTTCATCGGAGCCGGGCCAAAACCTGGGTGGGCACGAGCGGAACTTGGCCATCGACAGCGTGGCTGCCGATAAGTCAACCAAGCAGGAGGCGAGTGCGATTGTCGCGTCGGTTGAATCCCAAACGGCAGCATCGTTTAAACCGGTGGTACTTTCAACTCAAGGTTTGCTGCGCGAGAATCGGACCCATGGTAAATCGGGCATAAACCATTTTGTGCCGATGAATAAAGCCCAAGACGAAGAATGGCAAGCGTTGTCCATTGGCGAGACGCATAATACGCCAAAACGTCCGGCCGCTTTTAAACCACGGTCTAACGGTAACGAAAAATAGCAAGAGAGTAGAAAAGCCCGCCGCCAATAGGGCGGCGGTTGTATTTCAAACGTATTCTTTACGAGGTAAAAATACCATGAATGCTGCACTGGCTAATCATTCCGATGATGCGATCGGCATGCGCTTACATGCTATGCTGGCTTACCGTCTAGGTCGGCAGGAAAGTGAAATCCAAGATCATCTTCATTTGGTTAATGAACTTTATGTGGATTCGCTGGATCTGGTGGAAATTGAAATCGGCATTTCGGAGATGTTTGATATTCATGTTTCAGAAAAAGAGTTGCTTGATTCGGAGACCGTCGGCGACCTTTCTAAAATCGTTAAATTCCATCTTGAAGAAAAACGGGCAGCAGATTCAATAATTGCAGGCTAATGGATGCAATAATGTTAATGATGAATTGCCTCCTCTGGAAGATTTTTGGCAGATGTTGCGCTGCAGTTTAACTTTTATATGTTTCTTATTCATTATTTCATCAGCCGACTGCTCATAGCATAAGTATTGAGTGATGAAAATAGACGATTCATCACCTGAACGAAGTATGATTGGGGAGATGTTGAAGTCCATCCTGTTAATGTTCATTTACGATGCTGGCCACCCTACCTCATAACACAAATAAACAGCGATTAACGGTGATTCCCACGCTGTATTGAGTAAGGCATGCGAGCATTTTTGTTATCACACACAAAGCATCCGATACATTATGGCGAGAACGTTCAAACGTTCATGAGTGTAATTATTCTCCACCATTACTATTAGGAATACTTTATCAGATTTTCATCATGAAGTGGCGCAGGAAGAAAGTTTATACTCCATTTCATCATGATCCCATGGAATGCTAATAAAATCTTAACATGTATACAGAATCAGAAAGCCGGGTTAATCCCCAAGACGTTATAGCCGTCCGATTGCTGAATGGGATATTAAAAGGATGCGAATATCACCTTTCTGCCGGTAAGACCTTGTTTATCGCCGCGGATGGAAATGAGCTGGATGCCTGCGCGCTACCCTCTTTTCCAGAAGACAGCGTGCTGCTGCTGGTGGAAGGTGAAGGCGTCAATTTTGAAATCATTACCGCGCCGGCCACCGGCGAGACTGCTTTGTTGCGCGTATTGGATCATGCCGATGCGCACGAGATTGCGCTGGAAACCAATCGGGCCTATCCGGTTGGGGGCCTGATGCTGGCCATACGGAAAGGGAATGAAAACTGGTCCGAGGAAATCTTGAACTTCCAGGCCGAAAAAATTCCCGAATCCGTCCCCTTGCGGGGGATAAACCGCACCCGCTGGATGGCGGCTATCCTCACCTGCATGGTCGTCGCAGCGCTCTCCCTGGTGTTGTTTTGGAGTAAATGGGATGTCCAGCAGCGGGAAATCCTGGCGCTGGCGGATCAACTGAGCAATGACCCAGAGAAATACCGCATACTTCCCGGCCGCGACGGCTTGCTGTATGTGTTGGCGACGGATGAGCGGGATGCCTCCTGGGGGCGTCAATCCCTGGCGCGCGTCAAATCGTCGCAATCGGTGAACATCGCCAGTTATCAGGAAGAGGCCCAGCGTATCGAGCGTTGGCTAGGTATGAATTATCCTTTCCTTAAACTCCACCAGTTCAGTCTTGAACAACCGGGCCGGCCGGCGCTATTGCTGAGCCAGCAAAGGAATACGTTGGAAGAACCGGAAAAAAATGCATTGCATAAAGATTTGATGTTGCAACTTCCTTATGCGCAGGACGTGCAACTCGGCGATATAGACGATGGGTCAGTCGCCATGGCGGCGGAGGAGGGCATTAAAAAGCTCGCCGTGCCTTATACGCGTATCGATAACGCCGATAGCGTGACATTTGTTATTACCGGCGCGTTAAACGACGGTGAACGCCAAAGAGTGCGTTCCTTCGTTGAAGACTACGAACGCCGCTGGAATGGCCATTATGTGCAGTTCGCCGTGGAGCTGAAGGATGATTGGCTGAAAGGGAAGTCATTCAAATATGGCCATCTGGGCTACGTCAAAATGACGCCCGGCCACTGGTATTTTCCTAAACCGTAAACGATTTTATAAGGGGATCATTATGGGTTCGATAACTGCAATTTACGATGCTTTGGAGCCGCAGGTTAAGAAGGCAAATGTAGCCGTTCAGGACGCGCTGGAGGCGGCTCAAGCAGACCCGTCCAATCCGACTCTTCTGGCAAAATATCAGGCAGTGCTTAATGAATACAGCATCGTTCAAAGTTTAAGCGCCACCGCTATCAAGAAAGTAGCCGATCTTGATTCATTGATATTATCGAAATTTTAGTTTTTTTATGTTCACTGCGGGAATTTAATGCCGGAACGTGAAGCACGATTCACTGTTGACATTTAGAGCCGGCCAGTGAGTCTCGTGTTTCCTCTCAACCTGCCGTAATTGCCGGCAATAGTTGAAAATGTTGAAATTAAGGAAAGGATATGTCGATAGAAAGCATCGCCGAGGTCAGCCTCAACCGAAGCGTGGATATCAGTCCGGGAATAGGGGAAGTCACCTCCCTCAACGATATTGTGAAAGAAAGCATGGCGAAAACCACAGGCGGCGTTAACGCTGATAAACAGAATATTACCCGAATGATGAACTCGGATAATTTAGCCGACTCTAGTGCCATCGGAGCGATCCAAAAGGCGATGCTGGTATACAGCAACACCGTGGCATTTATCGGCACGGCGGCCCGGAAACTCGTCGCCACAGCTGAAACGCTGCTTCGTTCATCATGAAAAATTTGCCGTTATTGCTTGTGCCGCTGCTGGTTCTGGTTCTGACCGCCTGTAAAGACGAGCCCTTGCTCAAAGAACTGAACCAACAGCAGGCGAATGAAGTTATCGCCACCCTGCAACGGAATAATATTGCGGCGAACAAGTCTGATAAAGGAAAAACCGGCTATATTATCAGCGTACAAAAAGCCGATATTCCCGCCGCGGTGGATTTGCTGAAAATTCATGGTCTGCCGTCGCGCCCGCGCATGGAGATCGCGCAACTGTTTCCCAGCGACTCGCTGGTATCGTCGCCTCGGGCCGAAAAAGCCCGGCTCTATTCAGCTATAGAGCAGCGGTTGGAGCAGTCGCTGCAGACCATGGAAGGCGTGCTGTCCGGCCGGGTGCATGTCAGCTATGACATTGATTCCGGCGAAAGCGGCCGCGCCTCGGCGCCGATTCATCTGTCGGCATTGGTAAGCTACCGGAGCGATGCCGATCCTTCGCTGTTGATAAGCGATATCAAACGTTTTTTGAAAAACAGTTTCAATCAGGTGGAATACGACAATATTTCCGTGGTGCTCTCCAAGCCGCCCGCCTTGCAGCATCAGCCGCCTATGGATAACCGGGGGAGCAAGCGCGAGGGATTCGGCGGCACAGTCACCATCGTGGGGAGCCTATTGACGTTGATTGCCCTGGCTTTGGGCCTGCTTTACTGGCGCAAGGCAAAAACACCGCAACTGAATCGGATCGCCGCTGATGACCATAACGCCTCTTGATACGATCATGTTTGATCCGCTGTCGTGGATGCATCCGCAACGTCTGCCGCTTAAAACGGGATTTAACGGGGTACGTCAGCGTTCCATCATCAATGATATGGTTATTGAGGCGCATGGCTGGTCCACCGTGCCTCCCGTGTTGACGGAAAAAGGCTTGATGGCGCGGGTTATCCATCAATGGTGCCGTCTGCCCCAGATCGCGTTATTGATTGCCTGCCAGCGCCACCGGGCGGCGCTGACCCGTCAAGGCCGATTATTGATCCTGCCGGTCTGGGCAAGGCGTTTTGCCCAAATGAACATCGTGGCGTCCGCCGCCGGCATAACCCCATCAGCCTGGGAATTGCAAACCTTACTCTCCTGGGGGGAAATCCGAACTTGCCGTCTGCGGCCAATCCTTGCCGGCAGCGCTTGTGCAGCGTATTCCCCTGTTGTTTCCACCCGAGCCGGACCGGGACGATGATGCCTGCGAGGGATTATCCCCCCCCCCACCCGTTATTGATTGAGCTTGCTTTTCAATATGCCAAGAGAAATCCCGATACGCCGGATGCCGCCGAGTTTTGGCGGTGTTTTGATCACGCGCGCGCAGCTAAAGCGGCAGCGCCAAAGCCTTGATGTGCTGCATGACGCGCGCCGGCAAGCCGGCAAGCTGGTGAAGCAGGCACAGGGAGAAGCGGACGCAATACATCAGCAGGCCTTCAGCGAAGGCTACCAGGAAGGCCTGTTGGCCTCGGCTGCTCTCGTCGCCCATTTTTTAGCGCAGGAGCGGCAATTGGCCGTGGATTTACAGCATGGCATTAACGAACACGCGCGGGAACTGCTGTCCTCGGCGTTGAATCATCCGGATATCCTGCTGGAGCTGATGGACGAATGGCTGGCGACATTACCCGATACGACGCCGCCCGACGTCCTTGAGCTGCTTGTCCCGGAGGTCGCCCGTAAATCCCATGTCGCCATTAAGCAAAAAATGGCGTCGGTCTGGCCGGGAAAATTCGTTCTGGCTTACCATGACGATTACCGCTTTTTAATGAAATATGGCGATCAATTGGCCGAATTCGATGCTGAGGCATTTATGTCCGCCAGCATGCAGCGCCTGGTGTCGGTGGACACACTGCCGGAGCAGTGTCGGCAATTAAGCGAATCGGCATTGAGCCGTCTTTATGACATTTTTTCACAATTTGCTCCCGAGGATAATCGGGAACGAGGAGAATAAACATTATGGCTATAGCAATAATTTCGCCGGTAAGCGCGGCAGGGAGGGCGGTGGAAGGCGATGCGACGATAGTCAGCCTTGAAGAGCGGGTGCGGGCCGAAACGCGAGAAGTCGAAGCCGAGACGCCGGTCACGGAGACCGAAGCCGAAAAATTGCAAAAATTGCAAAATCTAGAAGAATGCAGAATGTTATTATTTAAGCAAATCACCCGAGATATGGTGATGCAGAAAAACGAATTTTGGGATGAGTGGAAGAAAGAATGGCTCTGATTCCGGCAATCAATAAAAAGGAAAGCGAGCAATGAATATCCGTGCCCTGGCGGCCATAGCGGCGGTGTTGATTCTGACCGGCTGTGCGTCTTCGCCCATGAAGTCCTCGCAAAAGGAAAATCCCCGCGGCGCCTACCTGGCCCAGGTTGCCAATCCAGGGTGCTTGCCGCGATCTTCAATTAACAATACCCTCACGCCGCCGGTGCTTTATCAGGGCATGGTCAGCTGCATTAAGGCCAATAATCTCAGTGACGGGGTGCTGCTCTTTGCTCTGGCGGGGAGCTACTCCTATTTCGACGCGCTGCGCGTGGATACGGACCAGGCCCGACAGGCCCACTCCACCATGCTGGGTGAAGCGTTGAAATCCATTACCAGCGCGCAGCAGCAGGCATTTTGGCGTGAAATCAACGGGCGTTTCAGCAATAAACAGCAATTGACCGCTTTGTGCGGACAACTGCAGGATATCGGCAAACCGGTCTACTCGCCCAGCTATGTCCAGACGTCCCAAGGCAGCGTCGCGCCAGGTGATAGCCAGCTATGGCACCGGGCTTTAAACGGCTATATGCACTGTTCAACCGATGTTTTGAGCATAAGATAGCCTTTTAGGTTAGCCACACACCTCTCAGGCCTCAGTCCGAGCAGCCAAGCCTTGCTCAGCCTGGGGCTGACAAATTGCTCTTTTAAACTGGATTGATCTTTACGCGGTGGCGCCCCTTCTTGCGGCCATAGGGTGTTAAAAAACACCATTAACGCCAAAACTGTGACTTGTCTCAAGAAATGATCTCATCGATACTTGTATGGTAGTAGACATGGGTATTTTGTAGCGCTGCCCGGGAAATGAAACCGGGTACCGGTTGCGGCTTATCGCGTTAATGCGTCTAAGCTGGCATATACTGGAAGCGTTCTTCTCAGGGTCATTAACCAGATCAAGCAGGACAAAACAGTGCAACTGACAACGACGACTTTAAAACAGCTGGCCGGCCGGGTAACCACGCCATCCTATGATCGCAACGCATTAAAGATCCGCATCCTGCATCTGGGATTCGGCGCTTTCCATCGGGCTCATCAGGCGGTATTCGCCGATCTTCTGGCGACCGATCACGGCAGTGATTGGGGATACTGCGAAGTGAACCTTATCGGCGGCGAGCAGCAGATTGCGGCGGTAAAGCAGCAGGATTTGTTGTATTCGGTGTGTGAGATGAACGCCGATCATTGGAACGGCCGGGTGGTTGGCGTGGTTCGCCAGGCGCTGCACGGCGCCGTCGACGGTATTGATGCCGTTTTGAGAGCCATGGCGCAGCCGGATATCGCCATCGTTTCGTTAACCGTAACGGAAAAAGGCTATTGCTATTTGCCGTCCACCGCCTCCATTGATACGGAAAATCCGCTGATACAGCATGATATCAAGCATCCGCGGCAGCCTCAGTCGGCGCCGGGTGTCATTATCGAGGCGCTGCGCATGCGGCGTGAAAAGGGATTGCCGGCGTTCTCCGTGATGTCTTGCGACAACATGCCCAACAACGGCCATGTTGCCCGCAATGTGGTGTTGGCTCTGGCCAACGCCGGCGATGCTGATTTGGCGGCCTGGATCGAACATCACGTCAGTTTTCCGTGCACCATGGTGGACCGGATCGTGCCGGCCATGACGCCCGCCAGCCAGGAAAAAATCACCGATCTGCTCGGGGGCATGACGGATGCGGCCGGTATCGCTTGCGAACCGTTCAGGCAATGGGTTATCGAGGATAACTTTGTCGCCGGCCGGCCTCTGTGGGAAAAAGCCGGGGCGGAGCTGGTGGCCGATGTGCTGCCCTATGAGGAAATGAAGCTGCGCATGCTCAACGGCAGCCACTCTTTTCTGGCCTATTTGGGTTATCTGGCGGGGTATCAGTACATCGATAGCTGCATGGAAGATGAATATTATGTTCGCGCCGCGCGTAAACTGATGCTCAACGAACAGGCGCCCACGCTGCATACCGAAGGCGTCGACTTGAACGCCTATGCCCAATCCCTGTTGGCGCGTTACCGTAACACCGGACTTAAGCATCGGACCTGGCAAATCGCCATGGACGGGACATTGAAGCTGCCGCAGCGCATGCTGGATTCCATTCGCGTGCATCTGGAGAAAGGAACGCCTTATCCGCTGCTGGCGCTGGGCGTTGCCGGCTGGATGCGTTATGTCGGCGGCGTGGATGACCAAGGCAATGTCATCGATATCAGCGATCCCTTGAAGGACAAGCTGGCTCAGTTGGTGAAGTCGTCCGTCGACGGCGACGAGCGGGTCAAGGCCTTGCTGTCGATAACCAGCGTATTCGGCGACGAGTTGCCGGCCAACACGCATTTTGTGCAAAGCCTGTGCGATGCTTATGCGCTATTGCGAACTCATGGAGCAAAACAGGCGGTAAAAAAAAGTGGCGGGCGGTAACGATAAAGGGTAACGGCTGGCCGGTTTATTATCCCTAGGCACCTCGGCGAAATGGCTACTGCTTTTTGGCCGGGGTATTGCGCGGCGATATCCATCATTTGCAGGGGAACGACGCTCACGCATGGATACATTATATTCATTCAATACTAACGAGCCGGTGAATCAGCAAATCTATCGGCTGCTGCGCAAGGATATCGTCGAGTGCGTTATTCCGCCGGGCAAGCTGTTGTCTGAAAAAGAGACGGCTACCCGTTTTGAGGTCTCCCGCCAGCCGGTGAGGGAAGCCTTTATTAAACTAGCGGAAGCCGGACTGGTGCAAATACTGCCGCAGCGCGGGACGTTTGTCATGCGCATCTCCGCCAAGCGGGTGGCGGACGCCCGTTTTATTCGCCAGGCGCTGGAGTGCAGCATTGTGCGCCGCGCGGCATCCGAGCGCACGGATGAGCATGTGATGATGCTGGAGCATAACCTACATCGGCAGGAGCTGGCGGCGCAGAACCGGCAGATAGGGGAATTTTTCAACCTGGACGATGATTTCCATCGTCTGCTGACGGAAATAGCCGATTGCGCACTGGCATGGGATATTATCGAGTCCATTAAGGCCACCATGGATCGGGTGCGTTTTTTAAGCCTTGGCGCGGTATCGCCGCCACAAAGCCTGATAAGCCAGCATTATCAGATTTTCAACGGCATTAGAGACAGCGACCCGGATGCGGCGGAACGGGCCATCCGCGAGCATTTGCAGGCGCTTATCTATACCATTACGCCTATCGCGGAGCAAAACAGCGATTGGTTCGAAGATAAATAGCTAGCGGTTTTTCTTGTTCATCAACGTTTTCAAATCAGCAAAAGGGTTATGGGTGGCCATCCCGATATCCTTTTGCGCATCCTCTCCCGCCACCACCGTGGTGCCGTACTGATCCGCCTCGGTATACTTTGAATGCTCATGGTCATGGCAATAGAGACACAACAGTTCCCAATTGCTGCCGTCCGGCGGATTATTGCTATGGTCGTGATCGATGTGATGCACGGTGAGTTCGCGTAGATTGGAGTAAACGAATTCACGTGAGCAGCGGCCGCAAATCCAGGGGAAAAGCTTCAGCGCTTTTTCGCGGTAGTCATTCTCAAGCCGAGCGTAGTTTTTGGGAATATATGCCATACAGCACCTGTTATCTGCCTGGTATAAAAGGTATCGGGTTATACTTGTTTTCGTAAGTCTATAGTAACGCGAACAGCGGTGGGAATGCCATGTTTAACCCATGCGTCGCGATAAACGCCAACGCGAGTGAAACTTGAAGTATGGCGGGTATATGCTGTAATAGCAGCACGCTTCCGGTGGACATGCCGGCCGGCAGTAACGGATTTACGGGAAACTGAATACATTGCATATTACTCATTTGATCATGCTCTACGGTTACTGGGCCTTATTCATCGGTTGCCTGGCCGAGGGCGAAACGGTGACGTTGCTTGGCGGTCTGCTGGCCCACGACGGACTGTTGCATTTTTGGTATGTCGTCGCCGTGGCCGCCCTGGGCGGAACCACCGGCGATATGCTGCTTTATTTTCTCGGCCGCCGGTACGGCGCCAAATTACTCAGGAGATTCAAAAAAAGCCCGGCCCAATATACGGCGCGCCAATAAGATGATTTTGCGCCATCCGTTATTTTTTGTGATGGCCGTGCGGTTTATGTATGGCTTTCGCCTGGTGGGGCCGCTGATGATAGGCGCCAGCAGGCTTTCGCCGTACAAATTCATTATCTTCAATATCCTGGGCGCCGTGGTTTGGGCCATGATTTTTGTCACCCTGGGGTATCTCGGCGGGCAAATGGTCGCGCCCTGGCTGACGAAAGTCCACCATCATCTAAAATACGCCTTTTTCCTGTTGGCGGTGGTTTTCCTGGTTTGGTTGCTGCCCAGGACAATTCGCTACTATCTAAAGCGTCGCCGGTCTTAGCTTTTTTCGCCACTATCTAAAGCGTCGCCGGTCTTAGCTCTTTTCGCCACTATCTAAAGCATCGGCGGCCTTAGCTCTTTTCGCTACTGTCTGAAGCATCGCCGGTCCTCGCTCTTTTTTCCCCTAAACCTTGCTAAATCCCGGCGGAAAGCTTTTTTGTGATTTCATTCGCATCGGCCTATACACTCGCCCAAAAATACCTTCTGCACAGCATATAATTCTGTGCTTTTGACCGCTGCTCCGGTCATTGCCGTTTCCTATACTGCAGCCTGACATCGGGTAAAACGTCATTTCAATTTTAATAATACTAATAGATTTGTATTCATGGAGTCCGGCATGCCATGCCGCTCTATAATGCTTTCTGGTGGGGATCATAAAATATGGGAACTTCATTATTTCGATACAGCCGGGCTTGTCTGTTGCTTGCCGCCGCCCTGGGCGGTTCGGCGCAGGCGGCGACCTTCGCCTATATATCTAATGCGGACAGCGGCGATATCACGGTTTACCGCCTCGATGAACAAAGCGGAGCGCTGACGAAGACGGCGACCCAACCGGTGGGGGGGGAACCGTTATGCCGATGGCGCTTTCGCCGGATAAGCATCATCTTTATGCGGCGTTGCGTTCCAAGCCCTACCAGGTTTTGAGCTTTAACATCGATGCCGCCGACGGCCGCCTGACGCAAGCCAAGGCTTCCCCCTCGCCGAAAGCATGGCGTATATATCGACCGATGCCACCGGGCGTTATCTTTTTTCCGCGTCATACGGTGGAAATCTACTGGCGGTGAACCCCATCGGACCGGATGGCCTGGTGGGAAACGTGCAACAGGTGATACCCACCGGCCCCATGGCTCATGCCATCAGGAATGCGCCGGATAATCGTTATGTCTTCGCCTCGGTTCTCGGCTCCGATGCCTGGCTGCGGCTCAAGTTCGATGCCAAAAGCGGCCGCCTGACCGAGGATAAAGCCCCGGCGTATGCTTTGCCGCAGAAATCCGGTCCTCGGCATTTCACCTTCTCACCGGACCATCGTTTTGTGTATCTGATTGACGAGCTGGACGGTAAATTGCACGTGCTGGCGTTTAACCGCCACAACGACACCGTTAAACCGGTGCAAACGGTATCCATTGTGCCGGCGGATTTCAAAGGGGATAAACCCTGGGGCGCCGATGTTCATCTCACCCCCGACGGCCGCTATCTCTTCGCTTCGGAACGCACCTCCAGCACTCTGGCGCAGTTCCGGGTAGACAGGGCCAGCGGAGAACTCCAGCGCACCGGGACTTGGCCCACCGAGAAACAGCCGCGCGGATTCGCCATCGATCCCTCGGGGCGCTATCTGTTGGCGGTGGGTCAATTGTCCACGCAAATGAGCGTCTATGGTATCGATAAGGCCAGCGGCAACCTAAGGTCCATCGGACATTATCCGGTGGGTAAAGGCCCGAACTGGATAGAGACGGTGACGTTTAAGTAAAACCGTAGACAGCAACATTACCGGCTTTCAAACAACGCGTTTCAGGCGTTGACGCCGCCGTCGACATTAATGCCGGTACCGGTGATATGCTGTGCCGCCGGGCCGGCCAGGAAGGTTACGGCGGCCGCGACGTCATCGGCCGTGCCGTAATGTCCCAGGGCGATGAACTGGCGCTGGGTGTCGGCGCCTTCGCCGTCGGCGGGGTTCATATCGCTGTCGGTGGGGCCGGGGTGTACCAAATTCACGGTAATGCCCCTGGGGCCAACGTCCCGCGCCAGTCCGCGCGTTAATGCCAGCAGCGCCGATTTGGTCATGGCATACACGCTGATGCCCGTCAGGGGAACGCGCTCCGCCAGGCAACTGCCGATATTGATGATACGGCCGCCGTGGCCAAGATGAGGCAGAGCGGCCTGTGTGGTCAGTACCACGCCGCGAACGTTGACGTTAATCATGGCATCGATATCTTCCAGCGACAAATCTTCCAGTATACCGCCGCGGGCAATGCCGGCGTTATTGACCAGTATATCCAGGCCCCCCAGCGCAGAGACGGCTTCGCTTACCGCGCTGCGCGCCGCCTCGGGACTTGCGCTGTCGGCCTGTATCGCCACCGCTTTATGGCCCATCGCCTCAATTTCCTTCACCACCTGCCGGGCTTTATCAGCGGATTTTTCATAGGTTATCGCCACGCTGGCGCCGGCCTTCGCCAATGATAACGCCATGGCCTTGCCCAATCCGCGGCTGGCGCCCGTCACCAGCGCGCGCTTATTTTGCAGAGAATTCATGATGACTCCTATTTCTGTGTTGATCGATATATAATTACAGTAAACGTAATTGCCTGCCGAGGTCAACAGGATTATCATATCGATCGACACAAAATTAATGAGAGCAAGCTCATGGTAGTAAGAGGACGCCCCAGAAGTTTTGACCGGCAGCAGGCATTGACGGCGGCGATGGAACTCTTTTGGCGTAAGGGTTACAGCGCCACGTCGATGGCGGACCTTTATCAGGCGATGGGTATCAATTCCCCGAGTTTGTATGCCGCCTTCGGCAACAAAGAGGATCTCTATCTGGAGGCCCTTACCTGCTACGAACAAAACATCGCGCCGTTGCTATGGTCGCCGCTGGACAGCGCCTTAAGCGTTCGTGAAGGGGTACGGCAGTGGTTGAAATGCTCGGCGAAGGTGCTGACGCGGGATAACGCTCCCCAGGGGTGTATGGTGACGTTATCCACCGTCGCCAGCGAGGGCAACGCCCGGTTGGGCGCCATCGTGATGGGGCTGCGCCGTCAGGGCATTGAGAAGCTCACCGCCCGATTGGAACGGGCCGTGCGGGAGGGCGAACTGTCCGCGGGAATTGATACGGCCGCGCTGGCGCGCATGTACGTCGGCATCCAACATGGAATGTCGGTGCAGGCCCGCGACGGCGCCGGCTTCGAGGCCCTGGATGCCGTAGCGGATATGGCCATGGCTCTGTGGCCGGTATAATCGGTTTTGGCGGCTCGACGGCGTTGGCACGGCGTTGTGCCTGATAGCGTTCATAAGCCGCAGCTCGTCCGCCTGATGTACCGGATGATCCTGTACGCGACTTGTAAGCACCGTCCTTAACTTGCGACGGGCTGAGGGGCGGTTATGCCCCCTTCGCCATGTCGCCGGCCATCAGCGCCGCGTCGGAAGGCGGTATGGGGAATCCCAACTGGAAACGGGTCACGCCTCCCGCGCTGGTGGCGAGCCAATTGCCCTGGTGCAGCGTCATGATGCCGCGTACGATGGCAAGCCCCAGCCCGCTGGCCCGGGATGAGGTGGCGCGAGAGGCGTCGACGCGATAAAAACGCTCAAACAAACGTTCAAGGTGCTCTTTCCCGATATCGGGGCCGTGGTTGCTGACGCAAATTCTCATCTCGTCCGCATGGCGCCGGGCGCTGATGGTGACCTCGGTGCCTGCGTCGGCATACTGGAGGGCGTTGGCCAGCAGATTGGCCAGAGCCCGTCGCAGCAGTTGGGGGTCGGCATAGATTTTCCCGTTGCCGGCGAACGTCAGTCGCAGACCGCGCTCCTGGGCCGGCCCGTCAAAATAGTCATAAAGGGTGGCGAACTCCTCGCCGATGTCCAAAGAGGCGCGGTCAATGGCATGGCCGGCCTGCTCGGCGCGCGCCAGGAACAGCATATTCTCGATCATTTTCGACAGGCGGCCCAGCTCCTCGAAATTGGAGCCCAGCAGCCGTGCATAGTGTTCCGCCGGGCGCGGACGGCTTAGGGCCACTTCCGTTTGCCCCAACAGGGTGGCGATGGGCGTACGCAGATCGTGAGCCATATCCGCCGATACCTGGCTCAACTGCGTAAAGCTCAGTTCCAGACGATCCAGCATCAGGTTCAATGCGTCTATCAATGTCTTGAGTTCAGGCGGCGCGTCGCGGCTATCGATGCGTATGGACAGGTTTTTACTGCCGATACGTCCTGTCTGGGCGGCGAGGCGATGAAGCGGCAGCAGCCCGCGCCGGGTCACCAGACCTGCCAGCAGCATCGTCAGCAGCGACGCGCCGGTCACCACGGCGACTATCCGCCGGCGATACGACGCCAGCATATGCGTACGTTCCATCATCAGCCGGCCGGTGATGATCTCAAGCCGATAGGGCGGACGCCTGGTGTCTGCCTGCGCGGCGGTATAGATAAAGGGGACCTCCCCCTGAACCCCATGATGTACCGCGGCCAGGGTCAGCTTGCCGTCGGCGGGCACGGCGCCGATATCCGGTACGGGCGAGCGCCCTGGATTGACTTCAATAAGCGGCGCGCGGCCGGGAAAACGCAGCACCAGCAGCGACTCGGTATTGCCCAGCATATTGGCGAACAACTGCGGTTTGTTGTGGATAAGATCCAGCACATCCTCATCGCGCAGCATTGTGCGGATCTGTTCGACGCGGGTAATCAGGGCGCCGTCGTCCCGCACGATAAGCTGCCGCTCCAGCGTCCGGTACATGATAAAGCCAACGGCGGCCATCACCGTCAGTGTCAGCGACGCCAGGATGACCGCCAGCCTGGCGGTGAGCGAAAGACGTCTCATGCTTCGTTATCGCAGCGGTAGCCTACGCCATGGACGGTGTGGATCAGGCGTCGGGAAAAAGGCTCGTCGATTTTCTGCCGCAGGCGACGTACCGCCACGTCCACTACGTTGGTGTCGCTGTCGAAGTTCATGTCCCAGACCCGTGAGGCGATCAGCGTGCGGGACAATACCTGGCCCTGGTGGGTCAAAAACAGATGCAGTAGATTAAATTCTTTGTTGGTGAGCGCCAGTCGCACGCCATCGCGCTCCACGCGGCGTTTAGGCACGTCCATTTGCAGCCCCGACAGTTCCAGCAGGTCGGACTGGGGTTCCCGGCCGCCGCGACGCAGGACGATGCGGATGCGCGCGAGCAGCTCGGCAAAGGAAAAGGGTTTGACCAGATAATCCTCCGCGCCGGAAGACAGTCCTTTAAGACGGTCCTCCAGGGTGCCGCGCGCGGTCAAAAACAGCACCGGCGTGGGGACTTCATGATTTTTCAGCGCGGCCATAACCTGCCAGCCATCCATGTCCGGCAACATGACATCCAGCAAAATCAGGTCGAATTCGAACTCGCGGGCCATATGTAGTCCGGTGATGCCGTCGGCGGCCACGTCGGCGACATACCCTGCCTCGGTCAAGCCGGCACGCATATATTCGCCGGCTTTGGCCTCGTCTTCGATGATCAGGATCCTTTGCATGGGCCGGTCGCCTTTGGCTGAGAAAACGTTATCTTAGGGCATTCTGCGCCGCGCTTTCAATCAGGGCGGCCACTTCACGCGGGTGGGATTGATAAACCGAATGGCTGGCGCCTTTGACTTCCACCGTGGTGCTATGGGCCCGTTTGGCATACATGCGTTCCAAATCCGGACTGATTATCTTGTCGGCCTGAGCCACCATATACCAGCTTGGCTTCACTTTCCACGCCGGGTCGGGAATGTTGGCGGTAAAAACCGAGGCGGAGGTCAGTATTTGCGAGTCGGCTTCAAAGCGTGCCGTGGCGAGAGGCAGGTCGGCGGCAAAATCCGCCGGGAAATTCTTGCGGTCGATGTATAAATAGCCGTCCTGGGTTTTCACAAACGGATGCGCCGTATTGGGCAGTTTTTTGCCGTTGGCGGCTTCCGTCTCTCCCGAGTCCAGCGCGTGGGCGGCAATATACACCAGCGCGGCGACGTGGGGATCGTTGCCGGCCTCGGTAATAATGGCGCCGCCGTAGCTATGGCCCACCAACACCGTCGGACCGTCCTGCTCGGCCAGAACGCGCTTGGCGGCCGCCACGTCGTCGCTAAAGGAGGTCAGCGGCTCCTGTACCAGCGTGACGTGATAACCGTCCTTGGTCAGGCGGTGATACACGCCTTCCCAACCTGCGCCGTCGACAAAGGCGCCATGCACCAGCACGATATTCTTGATGGGCGCGGCCAGGGCGGCGGAGGCTCCCGCCCCTAACAATAGGGCGGAACAGAACAGGGATAAGGCGGTATGTTTGATGGTCATGGCAAGTCCTTAATGGGTAACGTTCGATGCGTTGTCTCGAATACGTCATCCAGACTACGGGCGGGCCGCCAACAGGACCATGACCGGGTCATTACAAAAAAATGACGGGCGGGGGAGAGGGCCGTTTCTAACTTAGGGGGATTGAGATGCGGAGGTTTATCCGCATCAATGCCGAATGTGCATGACCGGCACGTTTACCTGTGATTTTTTTGGATATTTATTTGATCATGCCAAAAAAAAGATTTCTTCTTCGATGTCACCACTTCTTTGACCGCCGGGCCGCTCTCTTCAAGACCGCTATGTGGATCCATCCGCTTGTTCTCGGCAATCGCTCTTCCGGTATGCTGAAATTTCATAAGCCCTTCAGCTTGTATGCTGATCATTTGCTGCGAGTGACACGGCTTACTCTGCGGGTGAGCGTCACCGATGATTTCTTCGCTGTTCACGATGGAATCACCATCCTTAAGGTAGTTATTACGGGCGGTAAGGGAACCAGAGATCGTTGAGCGTACAAGTTTCACGATGCTATCGCCGGTTTGTGTGATATTCTTAATGAGGCTATCTTCCAGCCTTATTTCGCCCTCATGGGTTTCTACGTGAGCTCCCATGCTGTCATTAAAATACATATCTCCCCATGTGGTAGAACTTTTCTGAAATATTGAATTACTCAATATGATGTCGCCACGACACGTTTTTATATCATTCAGCAGCGCTCCTTCCGCTTTGATATTACCCGTTTCGGTAATAATATTAATAAGATGATTTTTCACGGCTTTACGCGTTTTCTCGTCAGTGACGTTTAACAGGTTTACATCATCATGGGTAATCATGACGTGGCCGCTGGAGGTGGTGATAATTATCGGTATACCGTTTTCCGGGAAAGTACAGTTTTCGAGACGTATATTGTGCTTGCCGGATGAAATATTTTTATCAATATACTTATTGATAAAGTGAAACTCTATTGATTGTTCACTCACAGGAATCGTATCGTGAAAAAGGGCATTTCGTTGTAATGTGTCGCTGTTATCTGCTTTCATAGGTTATTCCTTTAAGGAAGTCATTTATTATGCATAAGCTCGGTAAGCTTTGACGATGGGCTGTGTAAAGTTACTTTGTGAATAATACCAACGCTAATATCATTATACACTTCCATAATAACGCCTTTATTAGAAGGGAATTTAAATATTAAATAAATGAAATTTGCTTTTCGTTCTAGATTCATTATGTAAAACGGCAGGTAAAAAACGGGCGGAATAGCGCTTATCGTTCGGTGCGGCTATTATTAAGCGCAGGTGCAAAAGATCCTCTTCACCCCATCGTTACATCCGTGGCATTCAATCAAAGGAGCACAGCCTGATGCGCCCTGAATTTATCAAGCACTGGAGCGAACTGGAAGGCCCAGAAGCGAAATCCTATGAGGACAGCGATGAACCCATGTGCATTGAGTCGCCGCTGGGGCGCGCGCTGGGATTGACCCGTATCGGCATTAACCATGAACGCCTGCCGCCGGGACACCGCACCAGCTACCCGCATGCTGAAAGCGCCGAAGAAGAATTCGTCTATGTATTGGAAGGGCATCCCCATGCCTGGATCAATGGCGTCTTATACCCCCTTTCACCGGGAGATGCGGTAGGCCTTCCCGCTGGGACCGGTATTTGCCATACCTTTATCAACAACAGCGAGGAGGAAGTACGTCTATTGGTCATTGGGGAGGCGTCCAAACCTGAAAACCGAATCCATTATCCGAAAAATCCGCGGTATGAACAGACGCGTCAGGATCGCTGGGCAGCGCCGCCGGCGCAAGAGTTCGGGAAACATAATGGTTCGCCGGATATTCCTCGGCGATAAATTTATGACGAGATGGCGCATCGCGCGCTAAACAAATGTGTTTGCAAGCCCTTGCTTGTGGTTGAAAGGCTCAATCATCGTCACGATGCGGAAAGGTGTGAAATCCGTCAGCAAAGGAAATGAAACGACAGGGGAAATTCTAAAGCGCGGCGGCTCACTGCTTGGGAGATATTCCGTCCATATAATACACATTGCCGTTGGCGGCGGGGCCCATGCCGACGATGCCGGTAAATCGCGCATTATAACGCAGCCGAAAGGCCGCGAGTTCATCGGCTTCAGGTTCCAGCTCGCGTAAAAACGACAGCGCCAGACGTACATGCTTGTGGCTCAGCTCGGCGGGGAGCCGGGCTTTGGCCAGCACGGAGTGCCAAAATTCCAGGCTTTCCCCGGACTCGTCGATGATAAAGGTTTGATAGATGAGCAAAACGCCCGCCGCGTTGCCGAGATGGCCTTCGTCGCCATGCAGCAAATAGCGGATAAATTCCCCGCCGGCGCTTTTTCCCATTTGACTTAGCATGGACTCCACATACACCGGCTCAATGTTGAGCCGCTTGGTGAGCGCCTGCGACGCCCTGCGCGAATCGGAATTCAATATGCGAAAGCCGATAAGAAAAACGACGACCAGTGTCGCCAGCATGAGCCAAATCATGTGACATCCTTAAACAGACCAAGACCTATCATAAGGGTAAACCATTGGAGAGAAAACAGCGGCGATGAGATTGTCTTCATTTGCGCCCTCTTTCCGGGCGTCATCGCCTAACCTGTTCAGGCCCTCTCGGCGAGCGTTATCGTCAATCCTGTTCACGCTTTACAATCCTGCTTACCGTCCGACTTCAGCTATGCCATGCCGTCCAGCGTCATCGCCAGCCTTTGGATCATCATTTGCGCGGCGCGGGAAAGCTGACGCTCTGGAGCGACGCAGAGCGCCAGCGTCAAGGGGCGTACCGGCCGGCCCTGGAGAGGCACGAAGAGCAGCTCGCCCCTGTCAATCTCGACAAGCACATCCAACCTGCTGAGAACGCCGATACCGGACGATTCGCGAATAAACGATTTGATCATGCGAATATCGTTACAAACGATTCCCGCCTCGGGCGTAATGCTGTGCCTTTTATAAAGAAGCTGTATCCGGTCGTGCACGGTCAGCGGAGCGGCCGGCATGATATGGCGGTATTCCGACATTTGGCTGATAGACAGCGTGGTCTGGCGGGCCAGGGGATGGTGCGGCGACATTACGACGCCGACGGGTATTTCTATAAACGTCTTCACCTCCAGCCCGTGATGTTCCACCGGGTCCAGCAGAATGGCGAAATCCACCTCTCCGTCCGACACGCGCCGGCTGATGTCCCGGCTGTCATTAACGCCGATATCCAGCGTTAGCCACGGAAATTCCAGCGCAATCTCCGCCAACCTCCGGGCGATGACGCCTTCACTTAGCGCCTGTATCAGCGCCAGGGAGACATGCCCCCGCTTTAGCCCCTGAAGTTCATCGAAACGTTCGCGGGTGCGTTTGTATTCCCGCCGCCAGCGGGCGAGATCGTCGCAAAGCAACTCCCCGGCGGAGGTCAGGCGCAAGCCGGAATGCAGCCGTTCAAACAATAACACGCCCATGTCTTCCTCGGCGTTAAGAATCTGTCGATTGATGGCCGACGCGGAAACGTGAAGCTTTTCAGCGGCATTGCGTAGACTGCCGCTGCGGGCGACCTCCACAAAATAGGTAGCGAATCTGGAGAAGGGATCCATGGCATCACTCCTGTGCTGTTTTTTGCAGAGCAAAGGTTAAAATTCTGTTATGGACTGCAACAGCTAAGTGTATCCACAATGTAAATACCAGGGCAATGCACTATCGCTGAATTTTCGCAGTGAATTTTTGTGAGCGTATAAGAGGCACCCATGATGAATAAAATAGCGCCCCCTCCTCATTGCAGTTTCGACCCCGATGATTGGCTCAGGCTCGCCGGCTACTGGTATCCCGTGGCGCGGGCATGCGACGTGGGAAACGCGCCGCAAAAGGCAACCTTGCTGGACGAGCAATTGGTGCTATACCGCATAAAAGGCCAGTGTGTTGTCGCCAGGGACGTTTGCCCCCATCGCGGCGTGCCGCTGACGCTGGGATTCAATGATGAAGACGGCATTATCTGCCCTTACCACGGGTTGCGTTTTGGTGAAAACGGCCGTTGTAACCGCATCCCCTCCAGCCCCGGCCAAGCCATACCGGCCAAACTCAACTTGACCACTTTTCCTACTCAGGAACGGTTCGGGCTGGTGTGGACCTGCCTGGACCCGGTCTCGGCTCATGGCGGCGCGTTGCCGACCATGCCGCATTGGGACGATGCCGGCTTTCAGCAAATCGTCTGTCCTCCTTTTGACGTGGCGGGTTTTGCCGGACGCCAGGTGGAGGGTTTTCTGGATGTCGCCCATTTTGCCTGGATCCATACCGAAACCTTTGCCGATCCGAACAATCAGGAGGTTCCCGACTATATCCCGGTGGAGACCGCCTATGGTTTCGCCGTGGATTACTGGAGCACAGTGGGGAATTACCCCGCCAGCGCGGCGCATCGCGGACCGGAGGGCTTCCAATGGCTGCGGCATTTTGAAATGCATTTGCCGTTCACCGCGACGCTGACCATCCATTTTCCCGGCGCGTCGCGGCTGGTTATCATGAACGCCGCCTCGCCGGTTTCAGCCAGAAAGACCCGCATGTTCGCGCCCATCGCCCGCAACTTTGATCTTCACGTGCCGGTGGAGGACGTTCATGCTTTCAACCATAAAGTCTTCGAGGAAGACCGGCTGATGGTGGAGACCCAACGGCCGGAGCGCCTGCCCCTCGACCTGACCCTGGAGGCGCATATTCCCGCGGACAGAAGCTCCATCGCCTACCGGCGCGGGCTGAAAAAGCTCGGCTTCGGCGAATTTTTCCTGGTGTAAAAGCAAAGGAATCGGATATGGACAGGCTTACCGTTTATGTCGACGCGCTCTCGCGCCAAGGGGAGCACTGTATAGCGATCCGTCTCACACCGGCGGAGGGTGGAAGTCTGCCCGCCTGGGAAGCGGGCGCGCATATCGATCTTTATCTCGCCAATGGGCTGATACGGCAATATTCCCTGACGGGACGGCCGGGCAAAACGGATTATTATCTGCTGTGCGTTAAAAATGAGCGCGATTCCCGCGGGGGCTCGCGTTATTTGCATCAACAGCTCCGTCTGGGACAGAAAATGGAAATTTCACCGCCGAGAAATCTCTTTAGTCTCGCTCCCGCCGCAAGCTATCTGCTTATCGCCGGCGGGATTGGCTTGACGCCATTGCTGGCAATGGCGGAAGAGCTGGAGCATCGCAAAACAGACTTTGAACTGTATTACTACGTAAAACGGCGCAGTCAGGCCATATTTCGGGAAAGGTTGGAGAACGGTTTCGCCTATGGCCGGTGCTATATCGGGTCGGGCTGCCAAGGCATTTCGCCGCGGACCCTGCTCCCGGAGAATTTGCTGCGCCCCCTGCCTGGAAAAAAAATTGTATCTCTGCGGCCCGGAGGCGTTTATGTCGCACATCCGCCGGCGAGCGTTGGATGCCGGTTGGCCGGTCGAAGACATTCACGCTGAATCCTTCCGCCCTCCGGAGCGTATCCCCTGTAGCCAGATAGAGGGGGATTTCACCGTGACGCTGAAATCAAGCGGAATGTCGTTTACCGTTCCGCCGCACAAGACCATTGCCGCCGTGCTGCAGGAGAACGGCGTCGATGTGCCACTTTCCTGTGAAATGGGTCTTTGCGGCGCCTGTCTGACGCCGGTCCTGGCAGGAAAAGCGGACCACCGCGATACCGTGCAGTCGGAGAGTGAGAAAGCCGGCGACAGGCAGCAGATTACGCTTTGCTGTTCCCGTAGCCTTACCGACAATCTGGTGATTGATTTATGATGCCGGCCGCTTTTATTATCGCTGGCCGGTGATATCAGGCTGCGATACAGCCCGCGGCGAATAACCATGGCCCCGCCATGACAGCGTTGTAATCCGCCCTGGCTTGAGAGCAGACGTAAATCCGCCCGTATCGTTTCTTTGGTGACGCCAAACCTGTTCGACAGAAACAATACGCTGGCGCGTTCATGTTTATCTAGATAATCAAGGATGCCTTTACGTCTCTCTTCTGCAAACATAGTGGCCTCGTCACCGGATGTCTTAAGGGTAGGAAGTAAGCGGAATGGGTAAAGTGATCTCTAGCATGTAATATTCAAGAAAACAAAAACAAACAAAGATTTAACATGAATTTTACCTGGAAAGACAGTCGGCGTGACGCTTTCGGCTGCGGGATAGGGACAGCGGGGAGATAGGCGATAGGGGCGCGGGAGCGAAGCTAAAGGCGCGGGAGCAATGCTAGAGGCGCGAAACGATGCTAGGGGCGCGGGAGCGATGAGGGCCGTGAGCGTGCTGACAAAGTGTCCGGTCGCGACAGGCGGCCGGAACCTGGCTTAATATCCTAGTCGCCGTAAAAACTCTTATGCTTCTGCTTTTGACAACAGACGCTCAAATTTTGACATATTGGATACCTTAGCCGGCGCGTCCTTCGCATTATTCCTGTAGGGGCGAGCCGGGGAATGACCGCGGGTTATATCTGCGCCCGTCCGCCATCGACAAACACTTCAGTGCCGGTGGTAAAGCTGGAATCATCAGAGGCCAAAAACAGAGCGGCTTTAGCCACCTCATCCGCTTCGCCGACCCGGCCCATGGGAATGCTTGAAACGATACGATGCACCGTTTCCTCCGGCTGGCGTTCCATGAGCGGTGTTTGAATCGGCCCCGGACTGAGCACATTAGCGCGGATGGCCCGGTCGGCCAACTCCACCGTCAAGGTGCGTACGAACGAACGGACGGCGGCTTTTGTCGAACCGTAGATGCCCATGCCGGGCGTGCCTTTCGAGCCCGCCACGGAACCTGTGATGATAATCGACGATCCGGTGCGCAACAGCGGTATGGCTTTTTGAATGGTAAAAAAAGCGCCCTTCACATTGACATTATAAAGGCGGTCGAAGAACGTTTCGTCAACCTTCTCAAGGGGCAATACATCTCCCAGACCCGCATTGGCGACAACGATATCAAGATGGCCTTTTTCCGCGCCACGACGTCGTAAAGATGCTCGATATCGGACAATTTCGCCACGTCGCCTTGGACGCCCGCCGCCATCGGCCCCAATGCAGTAACCGCGTCGTTAAGTTCTTTAATTCTTCGTCCGGTGATAAAAACAAAGGCCCCTTCATTGATAAACGTTTTGGCGATGGCCAGACCGATGCCTTCGGTGGCACCGGTAACCACCGCCACCTTACTATCCAATTTACCCATTTTATCTCTCCCGTCGCGGGTGTGTTGAGTTTAAGGAGAGTTTATTACATTAGCCCCTAGAGCCGGAAAATTTCGCTTTCTATTGAAGCGGCTTTAGCCGCAGGTCCGCGGTGGCGGCGGATGACCCGGGATTTTTTCCGTCGGCTTTCCTCGACGCATCCGCGGCGGGCATTCGCGACCGATGCACATAATGGATGCACCGGACGCACGCTTTTCAGGCAACGCAGACAGACCTTGCCGCGCAAGACATTCACTCCTCTATTCTCACTTTGACGGGTTCAACAAAATACATGTTTTAATTCATGCGGATAAACGTGAATCCGTTATTTCAAAGGCAGTGCGTTTCGAATTGGCATGATTCATGCTCCTGTATAATCATTCAAGTTACTTGAATAAAGTTCAGTAAACTTTCAACCTAGGAACCACCATGACAATGCGTAAACGTGCCGTACCCCTTTGCTGGACCTTGCTCAGCATCCTCAGTGCGTTTTCATTTTCCGCGCACAGCAGCGATTTGTTGGACCGCGTCAAAGCGTCAAAAACCATCACCATCGCCACCGAGGCGCGCTTCGCGCCCTTTGAATCGGTGGAAGGGGGAAAAATCGTCGGTTATGACGTGGACCTGATGGATCATATTCTGGCGAAACGCCTGCCCGGCGTGAAGATCAATCAGTTGGATTTGCCCTTTCAGGGCATTTTGCCCGGTCTGGATGCCAAGAAATTCGATTTCGTGGTCACGGCGGTCACCGTGAATAAGCAGCGGATGGCCCATTTCGCTTTTACCGTGCCGATTGCTGAATCCACCGTCGCGCTGCTTAAGCGGGATAACGACGACAGCATTAAAACGCTGGATGACCTCAGCGGCAAAGTCGTGGGCTCTCAAGCCGGTTCCGGTCAGTTGCAGGTGCTGCAGGGCTTCGACCAACAGCTAAAAGCCAGGGGCAAACCGGGCATCCGCGAGATCAAGCAGTATGTGTCGTTTGATGAAGCCTATGCCGACCTGGCCAACAAACGCCTAGACGGCGTCGCCCAGTCGCTGTCCAACCTCGGGCCGCTGATGAAGTCACGCCCCGGTATCTTTACCACTCTCAAGCCCATGCTCGGTCCCACAACCTATTTCGGTTGGGTAGGGCGCAAGGATGATGACAGCGCCACGCTGGTGAAACTGTTTAGCGACGGCATTGCCGAAGCCAATCGGGACGGTACGATGAAAGCGATGCAGCAAAAATGGTTCGGTTTCACCATGGCCATTCCGGCCGACGCCATGCCGGCACCGAGTCTGTAATTGACTGCAATGCGGGATTTTATTCATAGCCTGGCCTCATGGATGCCGATGTTGCTGGCGGGGGCATGGACCACCGCTACACTTTGTGCGGCGGCGATAGTCGCCGGGTTCTTTGTCGGCGTCGGCCTCTATCTTATGGCTTCCAGCCGCGGCCGGCTCTGGCGCGCCCTTGCCCAAGTCTGGGTCAGCCTGTGCCGCGGCACACCGGTTCTGGCGCAAATCCTGCTGTGTTTTTATCTGCCCGGCCAGTTGGGAGTTGAGATGCCGGGTACGGTGGCGGCAGCCCTGGCGCTGACGCTCAATACCGCCGCCTATCAGTCGCAAATTCTCAAGAGTGGTTTTGCCGCCATCAGTCCCGGCCAGTTGGAGGCGGCGGCCAGCTGCGGCCTGAGCCCGCGCCAGACGCTATGGCGTATACAAATTCCCCAGGTTCTGCGTATGACGCTGCCATCGCTGATTTCCGAGTTGATTGATGTCATCAAAGCCTCGGCGGTGGTATCCGTTATCGCCCTGACGGATTTGATGCGCGTCGGCCAGCAGTTGGCCTCCGCCACCTATCAGCCGCTGCGGGCCTATCTGGCGGTAGCGTTGATCTACCTGGCGCTCACCAGCCTGCTGTCCTTGTTGGGTGGCTGGACGGAACGCCGGTGGCAGAAGGAAAAATCATGAGCGAACTGTGGCGGTACCTGCCTGACTATGTTCACGCGTTGGGCGTCACCTTATGGTTAAGCGCCGGTTCGGCGGCGGCGGGGGCGCTGCTGGGGTTTGCGTTGCATGCCCTGTGCCGGCGCCGGCCATTGCTCTATCGCATTTGGCGCGCCTGGGTCTGGGTGGTGCGCGGTACGCCGTTTTTGGCTCAACTGGCCGTGTTTTATTTTGGCCTGCCGTCCCTGAATATCATGCTGAGCGCCACGCAAGCCACACTATTGTCGTTGTCGCTCTACAGCAGCGCCTATTTCAGCGAAATTTTCCGCGCCGCGTGGCAAACCGTCAGCCGCGGCCAGTTGGAAGCGGCCGTCGCGCACAATATTTCACCCCGGCGCAGCTTCTGGCATATCCAGACGCCGCAGGCGTTGCGTTTTGCCCTGCCGTTATTGGGCAACCAATTTATTCTCACCATTAAAGAGAGCGCCGTGGCTTCAATTATCACCGTACCTGAACTGACGATGACGACCGGTCAAATTGTCGCCAATACCTATACCTATGTGTTGCCTTACAGCCTGCTGATCATTAGCTATTGGCTGCTGGCGCAAGCGGTCGGCGTCAGTGTCCATCTGCTCGGCCGCCGTCAGGCGCAACGAGGATAATGCCATGACAAACACAACGCTCCCCATTATCGAACTGCGAGGCGTCGGCAAATCGTTCGGCGGCAACCGGGTGCTGGCTGATATCAATTTGGCGGTCAACGCCGGGGAAATCGTGACGCTTATCGGCCCGTCCGGCTCAGGCAAGACCACCGCGCTACGCTGCATGAACTTTCTTGAGGCCTACGACGAAGGCGATGTTTTGATTAAGGGCGAATTACTCGGCTACAGCGGCCGGGGCCGCGGCGCGCGCCACCAGGACGGCCCGGCGCTGATTGCCGACGTGCGCCGTCCCCTGGGGATGGTATTTCAGCAGTTTAATTTGTGGCCCCATATGACGGTAATCGATAACGTTTCCGCGCCCTTGGTGCTGGGTAAAAAATTCGGCCGCCAGCAGGCCCGCCAACGGGCGGCGGCCGCGCTGGCCCAGGTGGGGATGCTGCAAAAAGCCGACGCCTGGCCGGCCCGGCTCTCCGGCGGCCAGCAGCAGCGGGTGGGCATTGCCCGCGCCCTGGCGCTGGAGCCCGAGCTGCTGCTGTTGGACGAACCCACCTCGGCCCTTGATCCCGAGCGGGTCGAAGAAGTGCTGGATGTCATACGTACCTTGGCTGAAAACGGGATGACCATGGTGATGGTTACCCATGAAATGTCGTTTGCCGCGCATATTTCCTCGCGCATCGTGTTTATGGCCGATGGCGGCATTATCGAAAGCGGTCCGCCGCGCCAACTTTTTATGCGGCCGCAAAGCGAACGTTTACGGGCGTTTCTCGCCCCGTGGTTCAAGCGGCCGCTGCAGTTGGACGAACCGGAGGATGGGAATGATATTTAAGGAAAGCCTTCAGGCGGCGGCATGCATTCGGCAGCAACGTTTAAGCGGTCTGCTGGATAATCTGGCGCGTTTCGGCGCTTTACCGGGCGGCGGCGTCAATCGCCAGGCGCTCAGCGCCGAAGAGCTGGACGCCCGTGCCTGGTTGCTGGCGCTGGCCGCTGACCTGAATTGCCAGGTCTATACCGACGCCTGCGCCAATCTGTTTATTCGGCGTCCGGGGCGAAGAGACCTCTCGCCGGTTACCACCGGCAGTCATATCGATACCCAACCCTGCGGGGGGTAACCTTGACGGTTGCTATGGCGTGATGGCGGGCATCGAGTGTCTGCGGGCGCTGAACGATGCGGGCATCGTCACCGAGCGTCCCATAGAGGTCGCCGTCTGGATGAATGAAGAGGGCAGCCGCTTTGCTCCCGGCGCCATGGGCTCCAGCGCCTTCGTCGATCCGCGGCGGCTGGCATCTTATCTGGACGTGACCGACGCGGCTGGGGAGAGCGTCCGGCATGCGCTTAAGGCATTTCGTCAGCGGTTTCCCCATTTGCCGCCGCGTCCGGATGACGGTATCGCGGCCTTTATCGAGCTGCATATTGAACAGGGACCGGTACTGGAACAGGCCGGCTTGCCGCTGGCGGTGGTCGAAGGCATACAGGGCGTGCGCTGGTATCAGGTGACCTGCCGGGGCGAGTCGGCCCATGCCGGCACGACGCCGATGGCGGGACGCCGCGACGCCATGCGGTTGGCGCGCACCGTTGCCGATCGTATCGAAAGCGCGCTGGCGGATGTTCCGGCGGATGAATTGCGCCTGACATTCGGCCGATGGGAGGTGTTGCCCAACGCCATCAATACCGTGGCCGCCGGCGTTTCGTTCACGGTGGACTTCCGCCATCCCGATCCCGCGGTATTGGCATGCCTCGATCGGCTGATGGAGCAAATTATTAACGACGACGTCCAGGTGGCAGCGCTGCTCAACCAGCCGCCGGTGGCGTTTGACGGGATGCTGAGCCGCCTGTTGATGGACAGCAGCGGCGCGTTGGATATCCCTTTTACCACCCTGCGGTCAGGCGCGTTTCATGACGCCATGCATTTGGCGGGCTACTGCCCCAGTTCCATGTTGTTCGTCCCCAGCCATAAAGGCATAAGCCACAATCCGTCCGAGTATACCGATCCCCGCTCGCTCAGGCTTGGCGCCCAGGTACTTGCCTGCGCGCTGACTGAGCTGGCCTGTTTATCCGAAGGAGATGTAATATGAGTACCGCAACCTATCCGGCATGCTGCCAAAAAGACAACGGCGACGCCCTGGGCGTCAACGCAACCGCCACCAGCCCTATTTCCCCGGACGGCGCGCCCGTGCTGGGCGAGCTCTACCTGATCCCGGCCCGCTGCGGCCGCGCCGTCCGTTTGCTTAAAGGGCAGACCATCCGCATTGTCAACACCCCGGGCAGCCAGGTTTGCGATACCTGGTTGTTCAGCCTGGAAGATCTCAGCGAATTCTCTTCCATGGAGCACACCCGCGCCTTTATCGATAGAATCATCCCGAAGCCGGGGGATGTATTGGTGACCAATCGTCGTCGTCCCATCGGCACGCTGGTGACAGACACCTCGCCGGGGGTGCATGATACGATGATCGCCGCCTGCGATCTGTACCGTTATACCAACATGGGCATTACCGAATATCATGACAGCTGCGCCGATAATATGCGCATGGCCCTTAACGCCATCGGCCTACGCGCGCGCGAAGTCCCGCAGCCGCTCAATTTATGGATGAACACGCCGGTCAACCCGGATTATAGTATTTCCTGGCTGCCCACCGTAAGCGCCGCGGGAGATTATGTGGAGATTCGCGCCGAGATGGACTGCGTCGTGGTGATGTCCGCCTGCCCGCAAGACATTGTGCCCATAAACGGCTGCGCGCCACGGGAAATTCATTTTAGGGTCAGCGCCTGATCAACCGTAAGCATTCGATAAGGTCTTGCGAGTCGCTATCGAGAAGGAAGCAAATGAAAACACAAAGTAGTCCGGGGGCGGGCGCGCCTTTCACCGAACTGGGTATGCGTTTGCGCCATGCCAGACTTGCCATGGATATGACGCTTAAGCTGTTGGCGCAGAAAGTCGGCTGTTCGGAAAGCCTGCTGTCGAAACTGGAAAACGATGCGGCTACTCCTTCTCTGGCGATGTTGCATCGGTTGGCCAGCGCGCTCGACACCAGCATTTCCGACCTGATGGCGGCGAACTGGGCCACCGAGGTGCCGATACTGAAACCGGAGCAGCGCCGCCGCAAGCGTTTTCTGCACCGCAACAAGAAGGGCGGCATTGAGCTTGAAAACCTGACCTATCATCATAAGGGCGGGCTGTTGCAGGGCAATATCCACATCATTGAGCCCGGCGTGGCCAGCGACGGATTGATTGAGCATTACGGGGAGGAAATGGGCTACCTGCTGGAAGGCGAACTGGAACTCTATCTGGGCAGCGAGACCTATCAGCTCAGCGCCGGGGATTCCTTCTATTTTCCCAGTCAGGTTCCCCATGGTTACCGCAATACGGGCAACGCGCCGGCTCGCGTCCTATGGGTGAATACGCCGGTCACCTTCTAATGATGGGTCGGCGGCGAAAGGGAAACACGCCTGTGGTTTCCCCTTTTTACGTCATGCAAAACGCCATGGCGGCAATAGTGCTAAGCTTTTTATCATTGCGTGTCCGCCGGCCCCAAGGATCGTCATGCCATGATGAAAAACGTTCTGCCGTTGTCCAAATCCAGGCTCGCCGTCCCCTGTTACCTGCTGAAGCAGGTTTGCTTTTGCCTCGGGCGTTTATAAGCGATGGAAAATCCGGGACGGATTCGCCACCAGGCCTTGAGCCGGTTCCTACCCGCGACCCGCGAATGGTTCGGCGAAACGTTCGCCGAGGCAACGCCCGCGCAACAGGCCGCCTGGGCGGCGATAAGCGCCGGGAATTGCACGCTGGTAATAGCGCCCACCGGATCGGGCAAGACGCTGGCGGCGTTTTTGCACGCCATAGACAGTTTATACCGGGAGCGCGAACGCGACCCCGAGCGCCCGCGCGAAACCGCCACCCGGGTGGTTTACATCTCCCCCATTAAAGCGCTGGGGGCCGATGTGCGGCGCAATCTGAGCATACCGCTGGACGGCGTTAACGCCAAGCGTCGCGCTCGCGGCGATGCCGGCGTGCAGTTGACGGTGGGCATGCGCACCGGCGATACCCCCGCCGCCGAGCGCGCCGGCCTGCTGCGCCGACCGCCGGATATTCTTATCACCACCCCCGAATCGCTTTACCTGATGCTGACCTCCAAGGCGCGCGAGAGCCTGCGCGGAGTGACCACGGTGATTATCGACGAAATACATGCGGTGGCCGGCACCAAACGCGGTTCTCATCTGGCGCTGAGCCTGGAGCGGTTGGATGCGTTACTGTTTGCGCCGGCGCAGCGTATCGGCCTGTCGGCGACGGTGCGTCCGGTGGAACGCGTGGCCCGTTTTCTGGGCGGCGTGCTTCCGGTGACGGTGGTTAATCCGCCGGCGAACCGTCCCTTGGACGTGAAAATCGTGGTGCCGGTGGAAGATATGACCGATATCCCGGCTCGCGGCGATGCCTCCCCTGAGCAGAGATTGTCCGGGCGCGGTGGGTCTATCTGGCCGCATGTGGAGGCCAGCATTCTCGATCAAGTCCTGGCCTGCCGTTCCACCATCGTGTTCACCAATTCCCGCGGTCTGGCGGAAAAGCTGACCGCCAGGCTCAATGAAGGCTATGCCCAACGCTATGCCGTATTGGCCCGCCGGGAAGAGCCGGCCGCCCATTACCTCTCTTCCACGGGCAGCACCGAAAAGCGCGCCGCCGGCGAGGCGCCCGTCGTGGCCCGCTCCCATCACGGCTCGGTATCCAAGGAGCAGCGCGCCGAAATCGAAATCGCCCTCAAGTCCGGTGAATTGCGCTGCGTTGTGGCCACCTCCAGCCTGGAATTGGGCATCGACATGGGGCTGGTGGAAAAGGTTATCCAGGTCGGCGCTCCCCCCTTCGGTGGCGAGCGCGCTGCAGCGGGTGGGGCGGGCGGGCCACCAGGTGGGAGGCATTTCGTCAGGGGTGTTCTATCCCCGCACCCGGCGCGACCTGATTGATACCGCCGTCACGGTGGAACGCATGCTGGCGGGGCGCCTGGAGGCGGTGGCGCCGCCCCGCAATCCTCTGGATGTGCTGGCGCAGCATACGGTGGCCGCCGTGGCCATGGACTCCCTTGATATTGAGGCATGGTACGCCTTGGTGCGGCGGGCGGACCCGTTTCACGCCTTGCCCCGCAGCGCCTTCGATGCCACCCTGGATATGCTGGCGGGCCGCTATCCGTCGGAGGCGTTCGGCGAGTTCCGCCCGCGCCTGGTATGGGATCGCGTGAGCGGCTCGCTTACCGCCCGGCCGGGCGCTCAGCAACTGGCGGTGATCAGCGGCGGCACCATCCCGGACCGCGGCATGTTCAGCGTCGTCTTGCCGGAGGGGGAGGAGCAGCGCGGCGCGCGGCGGGTGGGGGAGCTTGATGAGGAGATGGTTTACGAATCACGGGTCAACGACGTGATTACCCTCGGGGCCACCTCCTGGCGCATTCAGCAAATCACCCACGATCAGGTGGTGGTGATCCCGGCGCCGGGACGTTCCGCCCGGCTGCCGTTTTGGCACGGGGATAACCCGGGCCGCCCGGCGGAGTTAGGCGAAGCCATCGGCGCTTTCCTGCGGGAGGTGGAAGGGGCGACGGCGGGAAAAACGCGGCCGTTTGACGAAGGACGACCCGCTGGCGGCGCGACTGATGGCCGCCGGCCTGGATGAATACGCCGTTAATAACCTACTGGAGCTGGTGGCGGAGCAGCGGGAAGCCACCCAGACGCTGCCCACCGATCAGACCCTGGTCATTGAACGCTGCCGGGATGAAAGCGGCGACTGGCGGGTCATGCTGCATTCTCCCTACGGACAGCGGGTGCATGCTCCCTGGGGGCTGGCCGTCGCCGCGCGAATTCATCGGCGGTTGAAAATCGACCCTTCCGTCGTCGCTTCCGATGACGGCATCATCATACGCATACCGGACGGGGCGGGCAGAGTTCCCGGCGCGGAGCTGTTTATTTTCGACCCGCATACGCTGTCGCAAATCGTTACCGATGCGGTGGGGCATTCAGCGCTGTTTGTCTCCCGCTTCCGTGAATGCGCGGCCCGCGCTTTATTGTTGCCCCGGCGCCGTCCCGGCAAGCGTTCGCCGCTGTGGCAACAGCGCCTGCGCGCCGCCCAACTGCTGGAGATCGCCCGCGAGCACGAGGACTTTCCGCTTCTTATGGAAACCGCCAGAGAGTGTCTGCAGGATGTCTACGACCTGGCCGCTTTGCAATCACTGATGCAGCGGCTCAATGACGGCGGGGTGCGGCTGCGTGAAGTCACCACCGAGATCCCTTCGCCCTTTGCGGCCGATTTGCTGTTCGGCTACGTGGGGGAGTTTATGTATCAGGGGGATGTGCCGCTGGCGGAACGACGGGCGTCGGTGTTATCGCTGGACAGCGGTCTGCTCGGCGATTTGCTGGGACAGGTGGATATAGGGGGAACTGCTCGATCCCCTGGTGGTGGAACGAGTCGAGCAGGAATTGCAGCGCACGGCGGCGGGCAGTCAGGTGAAGGGAGCGGAAGGACTGGCGGATCTTTTGCGTGAGCTGGGACCGTTGTCGTCATCGGAAATAGCGCGACGTCTTGAATCCGGAGACCCCGACGATTATCTGGCGCAGCTGGCGGCGGCGGCGCGGGTTATTCCCCTGCGCATCGCCAATGAACTGCGCTGGGCCGGTATAGAAGATGCCGCCCGGTTGCGTGACGGGCTGGGGGCGACATTGCCGCCGGGCATTCCATCCGTGTTTCTGCAGCCGGCGAAGGCGCCCTTGGGGGAGCTTATCAGCCGCTATGCCCGCACCCATGGCCCTTTTACCCCGGCGCAGGCGGCGGCGCGCTTTGGGCTGGGAGTAGCCGTCGTCGATGAGCAGCTTGAACGCCTGCGGGATCAGGGCAGGATTTTGCCCTGCAATGGGACGCCAGACCCGGAAGCGCAGGGTCGGAAAACGGAAGAAGATTTGCTGTTCGACGCCGGACGCCGGTGGGTGTGGGACGACGTGTTTCGTCGTTTGCGAAGGCGTTCCCTCCAAGCGGCGCGCGAAGCGACCCTGACCGGTGCCGCAGACGGCATTGGTACGGCTGGTGCTGGAGCGTCAAGGCTTGCTGATTGACGCCGCCGCGCCGGCGGCGGACCCGGACGCCGTCGTGATGCCAGGCGCGTTTGAGGGCGTTGAGGGCGTGGCGCGGGTGATTGAGCAATTGGCGGGGACCGTGTTGCCGGCTTCGTTGTGGGAACGCCAGGTGCTGCCCGGTCGCGTGCATGACTATCGGCCGGCCATGCTGGACGAGCTTATGGCTGCGGGCGAAGTGCTTTGGGCCGGCCATGGCGCGCTGGGAGACGATGACGGCCTGGTCTCCCTGCATTTGGCGGAATTGGCGGTTGTAACGCTGCCTATCAGGCAGCCCGTGGCGGAGGATGGGAACGACGGACCGACGGCGACCGCTTTACAACGAGCCGTTCTCGCCGTGATGGCGGATGGCGGCGCCTATTTTGTCCGCCAATTGGCGCTCCTTGCCCAAGCGCGGCTGGCGGACGCCGCCGCGCAGGGTAATTCCCCCTCTCCCAATGCGTCGGAGGTTTCGCCGACGACGGTGGCGGCGGCATTATGGAGTCTTGCCTGGCGAGGCCTTGTCACCAGCGATACCTGGGGGCCGCTGCGCGCGCTGACGGGCGGGCGTCCCCCCCCTACGCAAGACGCCGGCCCGCGCTCCGCGGCACCGCCGCCAGACGGCGGGGTGGATGCCGCTCTGGAAACCGGTTGCATCCTCGCCGGCCCGCAATCCCCGGTTTGACGATGCGGCTCTGACCGGACGCTGGTCATTGCTGGACTATAATCCGGCCAATACCGACCCGGCCAATACCACCGTCAGGACGCTGGCTTTGGTGGAGAATCTCTTCGATCGCTACGGCGTGGTGAGCCGCGGCGCGGCCGTGGCGGAGCAGGTGCCCGGGGGCTTTCCCGCGCTTACGCCGGTGCTGCGCGGAATGGAAGAAGCGGGCCGCGTACTGCGCGGGCGATTTGTCAACGGTATGGGGGGCGCGCAATTTGCCGATATGGACTGCATCGAGCGCCTGCGCGAGCTGGCGCAGACCCCCTCCGGCGAACCGGCGGCGGTGGCGCTGTCGGTCTTTGACCCCGCCAATCCCTTCGGCTGGCTGTTGCCCTGGCCTTCCCACCGCGGCGGCATCCGACCCGCCCGGCGCGCAGGCGCCATGGTGGCTATTTGCGACGGCGCATTGGCTTGTTATCTGAGTCAAAGCGGCCGCCAACTGCTGACGTTTTTCGATAAAAATAACGCGACCGCCGCCGCACACCTTGCGTCAGCGCTGTGTGCATTGGCGGCGGCGCTGAAACGCGAAGGGCGCCGGGGATTTACCCTCGAGGATGTGGATGGACAGGCGGCGGGGACCAGCCCGGCGGCGGAAGCTTTGTCGGCCGCCGGCTTCTCCCGCGTTCCCCGAGGCTATGCCTGGTATGGTTGAGCCGGGCATCCCTCGGATAGCTGTCCGGTAGGGGAGAAGGTCATTCCGATTCATGCCATGGCGGCGGCCAAAACGCTTAATCCACTCTTCCCCCTTTGACGATGGCATGTGGGCCGTTGGCATGAACGTTGCGCGCTAGCCGTGCCGGCAGTGACAAAGACGCGTTGAATCTCCTGTCATCCACGGGCCAACCGTTAGGCGGGCAGAGGCTTATGACAGCCATGATGGCATGGTCTGCACGGCCAAGCGCTCACCTCCGTTCCGCGGCCCACGCTTCGGCATCCGCCCCGGCCGGAATATGCATCGGGCTGTCGGGGTCGGTCGCCGCCCGCCAAACCGCCCGGGCCACATCCTCTGCGTGCGTGACCGGGCCTGATTCGTCGCCTATGGACGCCATAAAGCTCTGCAAGAGCCCGGCGTAGGCTTCGTGATCGAGCCCCACGGTATGCGGCCGCGCGTTTTCGCCAAAGCGCGTCTCGGGCGAGCGGCCCGGCAATACCAGGCGCACCCGCACGCCGAATTGCCCGACCTCCGCGGCCAGCGACTCGGTAAACGCATTGACCGCCGCTTTGCTGGCCCGGTACATGCCCACCAGCGGCAACGGCTTCAAGGTGACGCTGGAGGTGACGTTAATCACGACGCCGGCTCCGCGCCGCCTGAATTGCGGCAGTACCGCCTGTGTCAAGGCCATGGTACCGAAGGTATTGGTTTCAAAAAGTTCACGCACCGTGGCAAACGGCATGCTCTCCACGGCGGCGGCCGCGCCGAACCCGGCGTTGTTCACCAGCACGTCAATAGGCCCCGCCGCCTCCACGACACGGCGAATACCGGACGCATCGGTCACGTCGAGGGTGAGCACGCGCAGACGCCCGCTTGCGGGCAGGATGTCTTCCCTCGGCGTGCGCATGGTGGCGATAACGCGCCAGCCTTGGTCCAGGAAATGGCGGGCAATCTCAAGGCCGAAGCCGGACGAACAACCGGTGATCATAACTGTCTGCATAAGAACTCCTGGCGTTGTGATGGGCTAAGACTCCATGTTAGACGGCAGGAGCCGTACTCGCTACAATCAAAAGTCCATATAACATTTGCAGGAGTCCGGTATGATCGATCCCCTGGCTGAAGTGGTCATGTTGCTACAGCCGAGCGCCGGTTTCTCTAAAAGCGTCGTCGGCGCCGGCCCTTGGGCCATCCGCCGTTCAGACGCCGGCGAGCCCTTCTACTGCGTGGTTCTTGAAGGCGCGTGCCGTCTCGCGGCCGACGGACATGGGCCCATAGAGCTACAATGCGGCGACTTCGCGCTTATCCCCTCGGTTTACGGTGTGGCGATGTCCAGCCAGCGACCGCCTCAGGCCGGGACGGAGACATCCCACGTCGAGCTGGGGGCGGGCCGGTTCAGAATCGGCCGACAGGAGGGGCCCATCGACTTTCGCATGCTGGCGGGCCATTGCAGCTTTGCGTCCGCGGACTCGGCCTTACTGCTTTCGCTGTTGCCGCGAATCATGCATGTGCGCGGCGAGCCGCGCCTTACCACGCTGGTGCGACTGTTGAGGGAGGAGACGCGGGAACAACGGCCCGCGCGCGACATCGTGCTGATGCGACTGATGGAAGTGCTGCTTATCGAAGCGCTGCGCTCCACCGCCGGGATGGCGGCGTCCCCCGGCCTGGTACACGGCCTGGCGGACAGCCGCCTTGCCGCCTCGATCCGCGCCATGCACGAGCGCCCGGCCCATGCCTGGACGGTGGCGGAACTGGCCAAGGAAGCGGCCCTGTCGCGCTCGGCTTTTTTTGAACGCTTCAGCCGCGCCGTGGGCATGACGCCTATGCTATACCTCCTGACCTGGCGCATGGCGATGGCCAAGGATCTGCTGCGGCGCGGCGCCGGCAGCGTTGCCGAGGTGGCGGAACGCGTCGGCTACAGCACTGCGAGCACCTTCAGCGTGGCGTTCATGCGCCACATCGGCATGGCGCCGACCCGGTACGCGAAGGCGCACAGGGTTACGGTCTCATAACTGCGCTGCGGCGAAAACACGGCATCTCATATTGGCTAAGGGGGCAAGAGGATTATTTTTCGCCGTTGGCACAAGCCAGACGGCGATTTTTGCAATCACAAAAAACACCGGGAACCTAAACTAAGCGAAAATTTCCCGTCAATTCATCATTCAGACATAACAGAAAGTCTGGATTTGCATGTCTATTTATGATTATTTTCAAGGGGCCGAAAACAAGGCTGTACGCAGTTAAGCAATGCAAATGTTTATCAAATAACGCTCACACCTCAGCGTGATTTTGTATGGTGTTTTGGGTTAATACGTATTGACTGATATTGAGGAGATGTTATGCAGGTTAAAAGCGCTGAGAATTCGCTAGTCTATAAAAGCGTTATCCATTCAACGGGGGTTACTCAAGAGCAATCGAATGTTGAAGATAGAATTTTTTACTCACCAGAAAAATATGGCTGTTTTGAAAATTTCGAAAGTAGCAGAGATTTTACTTTTTATTTAAAACAAATTAAAAACGATTTTTACTCTGTGGCCAAAAATATAAATCTTCATGAGCCGCCTCATGAAAATATACATATCTTTTGTTCAAAAATTGCGTTCCATCAAAATACCTCACCTATTTTCAAAGAGTTATTGTATACTAATTTAAATGATTACTTATTTTCTATCAAAAAATTTACTGAAAATAACCTCTTTGAAGAAAAAACTCTTTGTAAAAAATATATTGGAAAGTATATTTTCAGAGTTGATCGAAAATGATAGTTGGAAAATTATTTCTAATTTAAAACTTGCATTTGCGGCAATAACGAATTGCCCGGAAAAAAGCGTGAGCTACAATGTGAATCGCAAAGGGATCGAAATTACCAGCGTTACTATTGCTGAATTTGTTAAACAGCATCATGCTAATGTTAATCAAAATTCCTGCTACATCAATGCTTACCAAAAGATTTTAAAAGAAATTGGCTGGAAATATATACCGCCTTTTGATAACAGTGCTGTTGATAATAATATTGATTGCATTGCGAGAGAAAATTTTTTTTCATTTATATATGCAACTTAAAGAGAAAGTTGAAATAGTTGAAATTATAAAAGCCATCGGCGGCTCCATTCGTCAACAGGTTGAAGATATCTTTAATAAGCCTGGTAATCATTTTGAAATAGAGGATATGAGATATTTGAGTGAGCGCGGGCATAATGAATTGAGGCAATTTGCCTGCTCATCCAGCTTGCCGGTTAACCTTGAATCAATTTTGGGTTTAAATATGGCAAATAATAATTATATTTATCTCCTGGAATATTCTGATGCAATTTATGGCGGCTTAATCAAACTCTATAAGGCTGAGAATTTTGATTCTCTCTACAATATAAAACTTGAACACCATGGCTCAAAAAACACCATTGAAACCTTTAAGAACTATTCATGGGTAAATCGAGGGAGTTATTTGGAGCCATATAGACAAGAGAATTTCGCATCAAAAACTATGATCGATAATAAAAGCGGTAGTGAAATTTCATATGTTGAAGAAGTCAAAAAAAGTTTGGTATATAATGAAAACAGGGTAAGTGAGGAATATGCTGACAGCACTCAATTCATATATGATTTCGGAGATGCCGATACCTTCAAATGGGTTATTGATAACGTCGAAAAAGGTCTGATAGATATTTATGATAAAGATATTCATGGTAACAACCTTCTTCATGGCATTGCAATTCATCAATCAAATAATTTCTATGATAAGCTAAAAGATGTGCTGAAAAATAAGCTGGAAGTTGAGCTGAAACTTTTGATCAACGCAAAAAATAATTTCCAGGTGACGCCTTTAATGCAGGCTGCTGCAAAGAATTTTGGCAGCCTGGTGGTGGATTTTGTCCTTAAAAATGAAACGGATATCCACGCTGTGGATTTGAACGGAAAAACGGCATTGGATATCGCTCGTATGAAGGGGCATAAAACCATTGTAGACATACTTGAAAAATTTCCAAAAAAAAGATACTTTCGCCAATCCAAAACGGGCCATTGAGTATCAGGCTCCTTCCCACGGCAATCAAGACCGGGGAAGTCAACTCCACGACAATGAAAACCGGGGAAGTCTGCCGAAATACCGAAAAGCCCAACAACGCTATGCCCTTGGCAAATAAAGGCGTCAGATAATCCGGTAATTCGCGCTTAACATACCAAATCTGACTTTAGCGTCATCCGCCGCTGAGGTTGTCTGCCATCAACCCGGCCGCGCCGAGGCGCGGCCGGTAATGTCTGAACAGCGTTACATCGACTATTTTTTGACTGCCCTCTCTTTTCCCTCGATATGTTTACAGTACGTTGTTGGATATCCATTTTGTTTATGAGGCTATTGGCTTCTGCTCTCCCTTCTTCACGCACGCGGATTCAAACGTGCTTATCAGCATGCGTTCGGCCTGGGCGATTCAACAGCAGCCTTCGCGTTAACTACGGTTATCTTAAGAATGGAGGAAGTTATGGCGATGCATACGGTACTTCATGATACGAAATTTCCCATCAAACAAGGCTCCGGCGCTATGCCCGCCGCGGGATTCGGCACGCTGTTCAGCGACCTGAGTGTGACGCGGCAGGCTGTCAAGGATGCATTGGACACGGGGTTTCGGCATTTCGATTGCGCTGAGCGTTATCGAAACGAGGACCAAGTGGGCATGGCGTTAGAGGAGGCTTTGCAGTCCGGTGGTGTCAGGCGGGAGGAGTTGTTCATCACGACCAAACTGTGGAATACCAACCACCGTCCAGAGCGGGTTTTACCTGCTTTTGAAGCCAGCCTGCGACGGCTTCGCCTTGATTATATCGATTGCTATCTCATCCATACCCCTTTTGCCTTTCAGCCAGGGGATGACCAGGATCCCAGGGACAACAGCGGGCAGGTGATATACGACGCGGATGTCACGCTAACGGCGACATGGGGCGCTCTTGAACGGCTGGTGGATGCCGGACGCTGCGGATGCATCGGTTTGTCTGATATTACATTGCCGCGTTTGCAAGAGATTGTGGCGTCGGCGCGCATAAAACCGGCGGTAGTGCAGGTTGAGTGCCATCCTTACCTGCCGGAATGGGAACTGTATGAGTATTGCCGGCAACAGGGGATTATCCTCCTGGCGTTTGCCCCTTTAGGGCACGGCATGGGGCCGAATGTGCTGGAGGATGATGTAATAACGGGAATTGCCCGTCGTTTGCAAAAGACGCCGGCTCAAGTGACTTTAGCCTGGTGCGTGCAGCGAGGCTGTGCTTTTCTGACGACATCCGCAACGCTCAGCCACATTCGGGAAAATTTTGATCTCCCCACGCTGCCTGAGAACGCCATGGAGTCAATTCGGCGCGATATCAGTAACCGGGTACGATTCAATTCGGTAGTGGAAACCGGCGTGCCCGGCTTTATTGCGCGGAAAAATTGAATCGGCTCGCTGGCGCCCGTAGCCGGGTCTTGCGGATGCCGTCGCGCATTCGACTAATGGCGCTGAAGATTCGCGTCGGCTGATTCAAAATGCGCCATGCCCCTGCTCTGTTGCCGCGTGCATTGGCGGGAAAATTCGATACGACCCTCAACGCGGGGTGTCGAGACGCTGAACGGCCAGATCGAGCCCGGCTAAAAGCTTTTGCAAATCATCGCCCAAGCCCTGTAGTTCAGCGTCTGTAAAGTGCTCGAAAATAACCTGGTTGGCCGCCAATCGCTCAGGGGTGGCCCGTTCAAAACGGGCTGAGCCCTCGTTCGTCAAATGAAGCTCCATTCGGCGCCGATCTTTACCGGATGTTTGCTTGGTCAGCAATCCGGCCTTGATAAGCTTACCTACCTCGGAGGTGACAAACGCGCCTGAAACATTCAGGATGTCCGCCACCAGATTGACATAGACGCCGGGACGTTCGTTGATGACCGTAAGAATACTGAACTGAGGCGCGGTGACGCCGACTTTCTGAGCATAGACTTCGCGCGTTTTGAGCATTAGATGCGATACCTGAAGCAGGCGATAAATGATAGGTCTGTGGAGTGTGTGCATACGGGTTCGATACTCTGTCACGACGTTAAGATTGCGCACTGTATCAGTTTCCCGGCATGATAGATTGCGTCATGCCAGATATAGCCGCTCAGGCCGGGGCGTCGGCCGATCCCTGCCGAATAAGAAAGCCGTATCGCTCATGGAGAATGCGCCCGGTTTCCGGGTTTCGGACAATGTTATCCGGCCAGGCTTCACCGTGAACACGCAGTCTTCCGGTGAGCGCTAAAGCGCCTTCAACACCCGGCGGATCGATAACGGCAAAGTTTTGCGCATTTTCTTTGCCGGCGTTGCCCCACCAGTGCCAAACGTTGCGGCCAATAACGATAACGGTGCCTTTGGGACAAAGGGCTTCTACGCCATCCAGCGCCGCTCGCGCAATACCTTTGGTAATGATAAAAAATTCATTAAGCTGATTATGGGCATGCTCACGCACATTATGACCGGGAAACAAGGTTTGCATCAGCAGCGCGTAATGATGAACGTTTTGCGTGAAAGGGGAAAGTTTGACTTCGACCCATCCCGCACTGGGTTCCGCCTGCCAATAAGAAATACCGCTGTCCGGCAGTTGGTAACAGAGAACGCCTTTTCTCGACTTATCAATATCCCGCGCTTCTTCCGCGCTCAACATGCCGAATATCTTGCGCTGTTCGGCGGATAACGCAATGCGCAATTGCCCGTTTTCTTCTGTGGCCAGATCAAGCCTTGCTTCCGCCGAGGCGCCGAAAACCAGGCTGAACACCTGCATCACCTCCTCTCCGCTGTTAAACAGCTGCGCATGATGCCCTTCGCCGACGTGAACGAAAACTTCCTCGAAAAAAGGGCTTTACCTCAGCGTTGAGCACTACAACACCCTTTCCCTCGAGGCAATACAACATGCGCCCGAACAGCATGCTGGCCATCAGATCCAATGATTGTCCCGGCCGAAGATCGAAGCGGACCACGGAGAATTTGTAATGGGGATACTCGTTCAGCGCGAGTTTCAGCTGCGCGCTCACCTGTTCCTGGCCGTAAACGAACCGCGTACCCTCGTGCGGCGGAATGACCGCTTTAGGCCCTTTAAACTGCTCCATTGCTTTTACTATGTTCATGATAATGCGCCTTTGATGGTGAACCGTTAGGCATATTACTAACTAACTTAGCTAATTTTACAAGCAAAATATCTAACTTAGTTAGCTATTATTTTGTTTTCCGTCCGGCCATCTCACTATTTCAATGAAAATAGGGTGTTTCAGCAATGGTCACGCCCAGGGAGAGCTGACTTCGGAATGGCAAAAGACGGCCGCCGTTGCACCTGGCGGCGTTTGGAACGATGGCGGGGGACGCGTTTTTATTCAAAAGATCGCGATGATCACATCACCGAGCGGCTGATGAAATTTCTCAGTCGATCGGATTTCGGCTCGCCGAAAATCTGCGCGGGGGGGGCCCAGCTCTTCAATAACGCCTTGATGAAAAAACGCGACCTTATCGGCGATGTCACGGGCGAACTGCATCTCATGGGTGACCAGGATCATCGTCATGCCTTCTGAGGACAAGTCCCGCAACGTGGATAACACCTCGCCCACCAATTCGGGGTCCAATGCGGAGGTGACTTCGTCAAAAAGCATATAATCAGGCCCCATCGCCAGCGCGCGGGCTATCCCCAACCGTTGCTGTTGTCCGCCGGACAACATAGTGGGATAGACATCTGCTTTCGCTTTCAGGCCGACGCGATCCAAATGTGCCAGCGCGATGTGATCCGCCTCTTGACGCGATTTCCCCAAGACTTTCGTTAATGCCAAGGTAATATTTTTTCGCACCGTCATGTGAGGAAAGGCATTATAGCTTTGGAAAACAATCCCTAGCTTGCGGCGCAACAGGTTAATGTCGGTGGATTTATCAAAAACGCTGACGCCGTCAACGACAATCTTGCCGCTGGTAATGCTTTCGAGACCGTTGATACATTGCAGCAGCGTCGATTTGCCGGAACCGGAAGGTCCGATCATCGCCACAACCTGCCCTTTATCGATGCTGAGTTCGATCCCTTTGAGCACCTCAAGGTTGCCATAGCTTTTCCGGACATTGCTGATTTCTATCACAGCGTGACTCCTTTATTGAGAATGCCTTCGAGGTAGCGGCCCGCCATGGAAAGCGGAAAGCAGATCACGAAATAGAATATTGCCGCCAAGGTGAGCAGGGGCAGTGGATCTTGTGTTCGGGTAATGATGTTTTGGGTGGCTCGCAGGAGTTCAATGTACCCGATCACCGCCACGACGGAGGTATCTTTGACGATAGCGAGCATGATCCCCAGCCAGGACGGAAAGCCCTGTCGCACGCCCAAGGGGAATATGACATAGATAAACTCCTGGATTCCGGTCATCGCCAGTCCGCGGGCGGCTTTGCGCAGATTTATTGGAACGGCCTGGACGGATTCGCTCACGATTTCAGAAACATAACCTGCCGCAAAAATTCCCAGCGCAAGGGTTCCCGCCATAAACACATTCATTGGAATGCCAAGGATCGCCGCCCCTGAATAAATAAGCGTCACCAGCACAAGGAGAGGCACGCATCGCATGATATCCGTCGATGCCTCGATGCTGTGCCGGATAATGCGCCATGAACTTAACCTTAACAGGCCGAGAAAGGTGCCAAGCACCGTTGCCAACAGGCTGGCCGCCGCGGTCATCAGGAGGGTGCGCCACGCCCCTTCCATCATCATCCAATAATCATGGGGCGTGATGCCGGACGCGAACATATCGTTTTGCACGTTAAGCTCCCCCTGGCCTAAACCGGCGCGCCGCAATCAGCACGCACTTTGACAGTAAGATATAAATGACCGCGATTGCCAGGAAGAACTCAAACGTTTTGAAGGTGCGCGACTGGTAATCCATAGCCACCCCGCTGAGGTCATTGAGGCCAATCAACGCCCCCAGCGACGTATTCAGTAAAGACCAAATGAACTGGTTGCTCAGGGAACTGAAGGTATTCCTGAAAACTTGCGGGAATACCACATATCGATAAGCGCCTACAGGACCCAATCCCAAAGAGCGGGCCCCCTTCATTTGATTCTGGTTCACGCCGATGAGGCCGCCTCTGAAAATCTCGACCAAATAACCTACATTGTTGAATGAGACCGCTATCACCACCGCAGCCCATGCCGGCAGAAAGATGCCGAAGGCGCCCAGACCATAATAAAAGGCATAGATTTGAGCGAGGCAGGGCGTATTGCGGGCGATTTCCACCCAAGCCTTGGCCGGCCAGTACAGAACGCTTTTGCGTTTAAGACAGGCGACGGCCATCGGCGCCGCGAGGAGAATCGCTATCGCCATAGTCACAATGGCGATAGATAAACTGATGGAAGCTCCCCGCATTAAATCCGGCATGGCATCCCACACCACGCCGAATTGAAAGGTGTAGTTCATTGCTTTATTTTACCGGCTGAAGGGACGGTGCGGCGGTGCCGTAAAATTGACGATAGAGCTGGTCATAGCGTCCGCTGTCAACCTGCCAGAAGATAAAGAGATTCAACCAGTCACGGAGGTCATACTCCCCCTTGGGAACGGCGATGGCGGTCCAATCGGTAAACCCCGGGACTTCGCAGCAGATATTCAGATCCTTGCCCTGGGGAGAGGACTTGAAGGCGGAGATAAATGAACTGGTCTCGATCATGGCGTCAGCGCGGCCCTGCTTCAAGGCGGTAATCTGTTCAGCGTTATTCGCGAGCGAAATGTTTTTACAACCTTCCTTCCAGTTTTTACAGGCCGCCAGGTAGGCGGCTTCGGGTAGGCTGCTGCGAACCATCGCAACGGACTTGCCCTTGATCTGGTCAAAGGAAGTGATCGCTTTATTAGCGGTGGTCGCCACCATCAGTTTTCCCACATTATAGGGATTGGTGAAAGTCACCGTTTTGGCTCGCTCAAGCGTCGGCGTCGTCCCTGCCACAACGATATCCACCGTGCCGGAAACCAGAGCGGGAACGCGCTGCGGCGCCGGCGTTTCAACGATCTCGACTTTGGTGCCCAGCGCTTTGCCGATGTCTTTGCACGTCTCGACATCGAAACCCTGCGGATTGCCGCTGGCATCACGGTACCCCAGCGGCGGGAAATCGAGCATCACGCCACAGCGAAGGGTGCCTTTCGCGATAATGTCATCCATTTTTGACGCATGCGCTGCCTGAGAGCTTAGCAGTGCCGCGCCGCCGAGAGTCAAAAGATAGCAAGCAACGGCTAAGGATTTTTTCGTGTGCATTTTTACTGCGTTAAAGCGATACGCCATAGTGTGTTTCCTCTATAAGGATCTAAATTATCGTTAATCCGCTGCTGTGAACATACTCATGCCCCAACCGAAAGGGCGCTGTTTTGGGTTAAGGTCGTTTTCAAAATCGCTTGTAATCGATTACAACGACAATTAAAAAAAACGGACATTATCCTGTGACACCCATGGCATAAAGTGTCGTTCATGCCGTGTTAAATATTATGCATAAGCTATGCCAAAACCGCCCAATACGCTGCAACCTTTTGTATCACCCGTTAATGCCTGGTATTTTTTAATGTTATCATAACGTACTTGGCAAACAATGGGTATGGGTCAGAATAATCAAAGCACCATCAATGAACATCTCAGTAAATAAAAGCACCATTGCAGTGCAATCACTCTTTCTTTCTCTCGGCCGCCGGAATATATAATACGGGAGAAAGCGGCAGCATCGATCTCGATTTTTTTCGGCAGTGTAATAATCAGCTTCTGAAAAGCTGTTGGCGATTCGAGGAATTCGTCAGGGTTGAACATCGGACTGCTGATCAAAATATAAAGGTTTCGATCTGCTTTAAAATCGCTTCCTCAATGCTTAGAGCGGCTAGCCAAGATGTTTTAGGATTGTCGGGTAAAGAATTATTGCTCAGACGAACGAACATTTCTCCAAACGACCCTTTAGCATGTATTTCGTGAATATTTTTATCAACCGCGGGATCCGCAATCAACTGAACATGCGTATCGTTAAATCCGATGCCGGATAACGCTACCGCTGCCGTCACGTTCGCGTTTTTGGGATATCGAAGGGATGATTCCGTTGCCGTTCCCTCAAAAATCACGGTCGCTTCCGTAATATTATCCAGATCAATGGCCTGTTCAGCGGCAGAGCCTTTCCAGGAACGGGGCGGCTTTCTCCCCCTTGTAACACACGCTGTCCAGCCCCGCGGAACGCGCAGAGCGCAGCGCATCCAGTCCGCCGATGGCGCCGGAAACCAAATGAAGTTTCGCACCGCCTTTGGTGGCGGACTGTTCGAGGGCTTGGCGTAGTTTATCGTCAGCCAAGGCGCCTATGGACACAATCACGACGTCGATTCCCCGTTCCAAAATGGATGGGACGCTGTGAGCGACAGCCCCATGTCCGGCGCATTCAATAACCAGGTCCGGATGCCAATCAATAAGGGCGGCGACGTTAGTAAATCTTGATAAATAGGTGGGGATAGGGTTGTTTTTAAGATCGACTACGGCATAACTTGCTGAGGGCATGATAGCGTCACGAAGTGTTTTAATAACGCGATGGCCAATGGCGCCGAAGCCGATAACGCCGATGCGATTTATATTATGACTGCTCACCTTATTGTCTCCCAGAATGAGTTTAGGATCTCGACAAATTTGCCGGTGTGGATTACCGGCGCAAAATGACCGCCGTTTAATTCCACCAATCTGCTGTGCGGAATAAGTGAATGTAGGTGCTTCCCGTGAACAAAAGGGATGATGTAATCATCGGCTGCGCCAATAATCAGCACGTCGCACGCTTTTAGTGCGTGGAGGTCGTCCATCCGGCTATAGGACAACAACATCTCTATCCGGTCATTAATGCTGCCCTTATCGACGTCGGCGTGGCCGGAAAAGCGGCGTGTTTCAGGTCCGGCAAAGTTTGACTCATACCATTCCGACGGCCAGGCGGTCAGCTCGGTTAACGCTCTATAAGCTTCGCCGCCCAGTTCGTTAAGCACATAACGCCGGTAGGCGAAGAAATCGAGAAAACGCTGATCCGGCTTAGCCCAGCCGCTGCTAAGGACCGCGGATTCAACCCGTTCCGGATAATCGAGCGCCAGCGTTTGGGCGACCAGTGAACCGGTAGAGTGGCCGACGATATGCGCGCAGGCAATGTCCTTTTCATCAAGCAACTGCAACACCGCCTGCGCAATACCTTCAATGGTTGGTTTTCCTACCAGCGAAGAACCCCCGACGCCGGGGTGATCAAACGACAGCACGCGTTTGGATGTCTTTAGCTGAGAAACCACCGGTTGCCAGAAAGCGCCTTTGCCTCCCAAGCCGGCTATCAGCACAACGCATTCTCCGCTGCCTTCATCGGTACTGAATATTTTTTTCAGCCATATTTTAATTTATCTCATTGAAAAATAGTTAAAATAGCGTGATAGCCAGAATGTTTGCGTCCAAATGCCGCCTTAGCGGAATATGAGGCTATGCAGTCATCGAGTCGGTCTATATCACTCTTGTAATCGATTACAGATGAACATGCAACCGCTATTTTTTTGTTTAGGCATTGCGCGGCCGTAAAGACAGGTCTTAAGGTTCGATGAAATGCCGTTCTCAGTGTTATTCTCACACCCTTAAAATGCGTTTATAAGCATTAATAGCCTTAAAAAAAGAGTTAAATAGTATTCAATGCCGGTTATTTTGATATCACCGTGGGTCCCGACACAAAATTTAAGGACAAAAGACGGATGATTTGCCTTGACAGTTGCATATTCAACTGTAATCGATTACAAGTATATTCATCAAGAAATTTTAGAGCATCTTCCCACATGGGGCGGACGTGAGTTCTGTTTTACCTCGCGCTCAAAGAATTCACATTTTGGAGAACGATATGGGTTACAAGAGAATGGTCAATGTCGTCGGGGTCCACACTTCCGGCGAAGTCAACAATGTGATCGTCGGCGGGGTACGTGATGTACCCGGCCAGACGATGTTTGACAAAATGACTTACCTGCAAACCCGGCAAGATGATTTACGCCTTTTTTTTATTGAATGAGCCACGGGGAGCGGTAACGCACTGCGTTAACCTGGTGCTGCCGACCCATCATCCCGAGGCGGACGCCGGTTTTGTCATCATGGAATCTGAGTTTTACCCCCCCCCCATGTCCGGCAGCAACACCATTTGTACCGTCACCGCCCTGCTTGAAACCGGCATGGTGCCAATGCGGGAACCGCTCACTCATCTGACCCTGGAAGCCCCCGGCGGCCTGGTGAAAGTCGTGGCGGAATGTCGTGAGGGAAAAGTGCTGAATGTAAAATTCTCCAATGTGCCCTGTTTCGTTTTCGGTCTTGACAAAAAAGTGGACGTTCCGGGTTTGGGCACGCTGACGGTGGATGTCGCCTACGGCGGGATGATCTATGTCTTGGTGGATGCCGCGGCGCTTGGTTTTTCACTAACGCCTGATGAAGCGGCGGAGTTGGTGCGCGTGGGCGAGAAAATCAAACGCGCGGCCGCTTTGCAGATCCCCGCCGTACACCCTGAAAATCCCGAGATCCATACCATCAATCAGACGCTGTTCGCCGGTCCGCTGCGCGATACGCCGCAGGGTAAACGCGCGCGCAATGGCGTCATCGTCTCCCCCGGGCGTTTGGACCGCTCCCCCTGCGGGACCGGCACCAGCGCGCGTCTTGCCGTGATGCATGCGCGCGGTCAAATAGGCGTGGGTGAAGATTTCATCCATGAATCCCTTATCGGCGGTGAATTTATCGGACGTATCGAAGAAACGGTGCAGGGCGACGGCTATGCCGGCATCCGTCCCAGCATCAAAGGGAGCGCCTGGATTTCAGGTTTCCATCAGTTTGTGCTCGACGTGACCGATCCTTTCCCGACCGGCTATCGTCTTAGTGATACCTGGTTCAAATAAGCAACCTGTTTCGGGGGCGTTGGCCCTGATATAACCATTCAGATTGCAATGGCATTTTGGTAACATTCCAAGGTCGGCGTATCGGGTTTCATGCCTGCGTTACGCATCAGGATTGAGAAAAACGGCCTTACATAGAGGTGCAACATCGTGTTAAAAAGCAAAGCAAGCCTCTCACGCGTTAGAGTGAAAGACGTTGCCAAGGCCGCTGGGGTTTCTGTTGCAACCGTGTCGCGCAGCTTCAATTTACCTCATGACGTGCGTCCGGATTTACGTGACAACGTCCTGAAAATCGCCGCTGAAATGGGGTATATCCCCAACTCTTCCGCGAAAGCGCTCCGTCTGCAGAAAACCAATGTCATCGGCGCCATCATCCCGACCCTTGATCACTCTATTTATGCCTCGATGATTAACAGCTTTCAAAGGGTGCTGGGAGAGTATGGCTATGTCGTCTATATACTGACCTGCGGCTTTGATTCGCGCCATATCTACGAAAAGGTGAAACTGCTGAGCGACCGCGGGGCCGAAGCGTTGTTAATCGTCGGTGAAGTCGTTGACCCGCAGCTGATAGAGTATCTTGAAATGCACCGTTTACCGGTGGTTTGCGCTTACTCTTATCATAAAGAGGGGCGGTTTCCTTTTATTGGTTTTGATAATTACGGCGCGACGCAAAAAATAGTGAAATACCTGCTCGGCCTGGGGCATCGCAATCTGGCCATGGTGACAGGTCCGATGGCGGGTAACGATCGCCAGCAATCGCGCTATCAGGCTTTCGTGGATACCCTCTCGGAACACAAAGGCTGCCTCTATATCACTTTTGAGAGCGCACAGAACTATACCATCGATTATGGCGTCAACATCATGCGTAAAATCCATAGCGAACATCCTGAGGTGACGGCGGTTATTTGCAATAGCGACGTCATTGCCATGGGGGTGTTGTCCGCCTGTCGCAAGCTGAATATTTCAGTGCCGGACCAGTTAAGCGTCGTGGGTTACGATAACCTTGAGTTTGCTTCTCATCTGGAGCCGCCTTTGACAACGCTTGCCATCCCCGCGGAAGCGATGGGAATACAAAGCGCCGAAGCCTTGATTGCCCGTCTGCACAGTAATATTGAGGTAAGATCGCAACAGCTTGAAACCGAGCTGATTATTCGCGGATCCAGTCAGTAAGCGTTGTCTTGGCATGCAGCGCGTGCCGATGCATCACGCGCAGCCTGAATTGAGAGGATGGAAAAAGACGCTTGACAATGTTATGCAAAAAAGTGTTTTCTGTAATCGATTACAAGCATTTTGCCGCCACACTGCGCCTATGTCGGCCCATGCCAGCGTGCAGCGAATTTCATTTATCCCGATATTGCCGACGCTGAAAGCGTAAGCAGCAGACTAACCCACCGCGATGCTGTGTATTCTGCTGATAAAACAATAAGTTAATTTGTAATCGATTACAAATGACGTTTTTCTAAGCAGCATCACCGACGGGCTCATTTGATTCGTAAGGAATTTACTCCATGAAATTGCAGGATAAAATCGTATTGATCACCGGCGCCGGCGCCGGTATCGGTGAAGCGACGGCACGCCTTTTCGCGCAAGAGGGCGCAAAGGTCGTCGTGGCCGATCGTGACTTTGAACATGCCAAGGCCGTCGCTCTGAGCATTGGCGAGAAAGCATGGGCCGTTGCGGCCGATGTTGCCGTTGAGGCCGATGTGCGGCAAATGGTGGAAAAAGCCGTGGCGCATTTCGGCGGTATCGACGTGCTCTTCAACAACGCCGGCTTTGGTACGCTGGGGACGGTCGTCACGCTGAAAGAAGAGACCTGGGATGCCGTTATCGATGTCAACCTGAAAGGGGTTTATCTCTGCTCTAAATACGCCATTCCCGAAATCATTCGTCGCGGCGGCGGTGCGGTTATCAACATGGCATCGACGATTTCAGTCGTCGGTATCAAAGATCGCGCGGCTTATGTCGCCGCAAAGGGCGGCGTGGCGGCGCTAACCCGTGCCATGGCCCTGGACCACGCCCATGAAGGCGTACGCGTCAACAGTATCGCGCCCGGCGTCATCGCTTCCAGCTATTATGACAAAATCTTCAACGAAGTGCCCGATCCCGTTGCTTTTAAAGCCGGCCTGGCCGCGCGTTCACCCCTCAACAAAATGGGCGAGCCCATTGATATCGCGCGCATGGCATTGTTCCTGGCAAGCGCGGAGTCCAGTTTCGCCACCGGCGCCATGTTCACGGTGGATGGCGGTTACACGGCCTGGTAATAAAAATGATTCAAGAATTACGCGAATATATTTTTGAGAAAGAGAAATGGCCGGCGTATTGGTCATTATTCAATGAAATCTGCCTTCCTACCCGCAAGAATGACTATGGCGTGTTAAAGGGACTGTGGCTGCATGAAGGGGAAGATGAGGTGAGATTTTTTCACCTCTGGCAATATGCATCCCTTAATGACAGAGCGCGGCTGAGGGTGCGACTCGCCGCAATTCCCGTCTGGAAGAATGATTTTCTGCCGCGGGCGGCGGCCACGCTGACAGACCAATTCATCCGTATTCTGAACCCACACCAGGAGCTGAATGAAGAGGCATCAGGCAGTGCCCAAAGTCTCGCGGTTTATGATTGTATTCCAGGGCAGGCGGGGGCGTTTATACATTTCCTGAAACGCGGCGGTTTGACTGCCTTGTCTCTTTGGCAATCCGAATTCGGCAATCCTAACGAAGTCATTTTATTGCGTGACGGCTTAGCGGAATCCGACAATGAACAGTATGAAAAATTTGTGAAAAATTATTCGCTACTGAAAGTCAAAATACTTCAACCGATGTGATGTTGTACCTTGATAGCGCGCTGCCCTGTATCCTATATCTCACAACGTTAGGGTGAAAAAACATGTCGAAATTCATTGAAAAAGGCGAAGGGGATTTGGGTGATATTTTAGTCATCGGTCCGGGAGAGGGGCAGAATTACTGGCAGCCCGTGCCGGCCAATGGCGAAATCTCCGTCATAGTGGATCCCACCGAGTTAAAGATTCAAAGTCCGTTCAGCCTAGGCACCCAGACAATACCGCCGAAGAGCTACGTGCGGGAACATTATCATCCCATTCACGATGAGATGCTGCATTTCATCCGCGGAACCGGCAAGGCGCGCGTAGACGGCGTTGAATACCCATTGCAGCCTGGAATGACCCTTTTCGTCGGCAAGAATCGCCGCCATATGTTTATCAACGACAGTGATGATGAATTGCATTGGCTGTGGTTCATCCAACCCAATGGACTTGAAATTTTCTTCCGTGATATCGGTATTGAAAAGCATCCCGGCCAGCCTGATCCGACGCCCTTTCCCCGGCCAAAAGATGTGCTGGAGATCGAAAAGACCACGGCGTTCGGCCCGCCTCTCCAAGATGCCTATGTTCCGACGTTCAAATAAACATCATGGCAAACAAGCCTTGCCCTACAGTGAGTATTAAGCGGGATGCTCACACCTGTCCCGCGCGGCTTTACGGAATTTCGCGGCGGCTTGCGGCGGTATTGCAGATATAAGGTCGTAGGGGGTCACTGCTGCTTAATGTTGGCATTTATCATCGCAAGCGCGTAGGTATGGAGGGATTGATGACGATAGCGTGCATTCTATTCGACTGTGACGGCACGCTGGTAGACAGCGAGATGCTTGCCTCCCGCGCCTATCAGCAGCTATTCAGCCAATTCGGCGTTGAGTTGGATACGCAACAGGTTCATGACCGGTACAAGGGGATGAAGGTTTATGACATCCTTGCCTCGCTCGCCGCTACCCATTCCGTTTTACCCTCGCCCCATGAACTGGAGCCCGCTTTTCGTGAAAATCTCACCCGGCTCATGGAGGAAGAACTGACGGTGATAGACGGCGTTGAGGAGCTTATCAGCAGCATTGCCGTGCCCATAGGCGTGGTATCAAATGGTCCAAGGGAGAAAATTCAGCATTCGATGCGATTGACCGGTCTTGACCGGTGGTTTGGCGAACATCTTTACAGCGCGTTCGACTACCAGTGTTGGAAACCCGACCCATTACTGCTGATAAAAGCCTGCGAGGCATTAAATGTCGCTCCTGCCGACACTATCCTGGTGGATGACTCGGTAAGCGGCGTCCTGGCCGGTATCAATGCGGGCATGAAGGTCTGGTATTTCGCGGAAATACCCGATCCCGGCCTCGCCCGTCGCCCTGAAGTTCATGTTTTCACGAAAATGTCCGAACTTCCTGACTTATGGCGTTCGGCGGGCATGGATGTTGTTAAGTAAAAGGCCGTCGTTAAGCATTCCTTTCTCAAACATTGAAATAGGTCATCGTTAAGCATTCCCTTCGAAACAACAACAACCGGCGCACCCGCTGGCAGCGTGCAGGCGCGCCTTTTTCAATCAAAATAGAATCAATTGAATACCATGCCGCCGTCAATGATCAGCGCTTGTCCGGTCATATAATCCGAGTCGGGTCCCGCCAGATAGGATATGCAGGCCGCCACGTCTTCCGGCTCGGATATCCTGCCCAGCGTGACCGTTTTTGCCCACTGCTGCAAACCCCATTCCAGCGACTGATGATTTTCATCAGCCACTTTTTTGGCGATGTTCTCCATCATCGGGGTGCGCACAATGCCCGGACAATAGGCATTGACGGTCACCCCCAGCTTGGCCAGGTCGCGGGCGGCGGTTTGGGTAATGCCCCGAACGGCGAACTTGGTGGCGCCATAGACCGCCAGGTCAGGATTGCCCACCTGCCCGGCCTGGGAGGAGGCATTGATGATCTTGCCGACGATCTCGCCCGGTTTGCCGGGTTTTCTTACCTTGAAATGTTTAAGGGCGGCTTGGATACCCCAATAGACGCCGCCCACATTGACGTCGAAAACCTTGTGATAGATTTCCGGCGTAATATCCTCAATTGGGGTAGTCGGGCCCAAACCGGCATTATTGATCATGACGTCAAGCCGGCCGAAAGCTGCCGCCACCTGATCCACCGCGGATATCACGTCTTCGCGCTTGGACACATCCACCTTCACGGCCAAGGCTTTGCCGCCGGCGGCCTCAATTAATGCCACCGTCTCCTTCGCAGTATCGGCGTTAAAGTCCAGGCTGCCGATAGCAAAGCCATCTTTCGCCAGGCGCAGGGCAATGGCCCTGCCGATGCCTTGACCGGCCCCGGTGACCACCGCGACTTTCTTGCTCGAATCAACCATTGGTTTCTCCTTGATTACTGATTTGCAGGTGAAGCCGTGTTAACAAACGGCTCCTGATTCTGTCTATTAGGCGTAGCAGAAAAAATGACTTTTGGGAGGTTCCGTCATGAAGAGACACATTATGGTTCAGTGTCTGCCCCTTTCATCAAGGCGAAAATGCCGCTGCTTGCATGGGTCAGGCGCTTACGTTGGCTCAAGGGAAAAGCATCGTGTCAGTTAAGGGGGCGGTCCCCGTTACGGGTTATTACCACCGACGAAGAGAGATGATGCGAGAGGAGAGCCCGCCGTTCGGCGAAACATCGATTTATTTATCCAGGCTGCCGATACACTGTTACCGATACACTAGATTTTGCAGTGAAACACTTCCTTATTGAGAAAAATAGCCGTTATAAATCAATAATATAAAAAATAAAAAAACATTGGCACAATAGATGCAATTACAAAAATGCCATAGGTCAAGCGCACCAAAATGCTTAGGGAAGTAAATCAAATTGCATGGGTGAAAATGATGTCATTATTTAAACGTGATCAGACGGGAGCATGGCATGGAGTGTTTTATTATGGTTGTCGCCCATGGGCGGCTGGCAAATGAATTTTTGGCAACTTTGGATATGCTGATTGGCCAACAAATTGATATCAGTGCTATTGATTTTATGCCCGGCGAAAACCTGGAATGCCTGATTAAAAAACTCGACAAACCCGTGAAAGCTGTTGATCTTGCAATACCGATTTTATTTATCGTCGACATGGTATCCGGAAGCCCATTCAATGCCTGTAGTTTTTATGTCAAAAACAGAAAGCAAACGAAGCTGGTTGCCGGAGCAAATATACCCATGCTTGTGAATTTATTAATGGATCGTGACGACGTGGAAAATATTGAAGAGCTATCTGAGATGGCCATGACAACAGGCCGAAATGCGATCAAAAATCTTTAGAGTCAGGAGTCAGATGTGTCACGAATATCATTATTACGGGTCGATGATAGATTAATCCATGGGCAGATGATTACGGGTTGGGCTCGATACCTGAAAGCCAGTAAATTTATCGTGATTGATGATGCGTTGGTTAACGATGATTTCATGAATTTTGTGCTCGAAATGGCGGTGCCGGAGAACATGAAGCTCGCTATTTTCAATGTCGATCTAGCATTGCCGGCTTTGATGCACATCGACGATGACGGCGAAAACGATAATATCATTGTGCTGGTGAAAAGCCCGATAACCGTTATGCGGCTGTTACGCGGGGGGCTCCTTTTAGATGCCTCAACCTGGGGGGAATGGGTAAAGCAGAGGGACGAGAACTTTTTTACCGCAATATATTTGCGTCAATTCAGGAGATTGACGCATTAAAATATATACATCAAGCAGGGTTGCCCATCTCTCTGCAAGTATTGCCAGGTGATAACCCGGTGGAGATGTCGCCCCATCTGTGAAATGAATTTTAAAAATCGACATTGTTAGTGAAGGAGCAATGCATGCTTGGCATATTAGTGATTACTCATGGGGGGATGTCTCAAGGGCTTATCAATGCGGTGGAGTTGGTAAGGGGAAAACAAAAAAATTATAAAACACTGAGTATTTATCATGAGGATAGCATAGAAGAATTTTCTGAGAAAATCCATGGGGCGATCATCGGCCTTAATGAGGGGGAAGGTGTAATTATCTTAACCGATTTGTTATCGGCGACGCCTTACAATCAAGCCGCGATAAATATGAGAAGATTATCTCATATACAATGCAGATTGATTTCAGGCGTGAATCTACCCATGTTATTGGCAGCTTTCAATGAGCGTGATTCAGGCCAGGAGATCGAATTGGCGGCTGAACACATCATTGCAGCGGCTGCCGAGGGCATAAAGGACTTTACCGTTGAACTGAACAATAAAATGAAGGATAAATAAAATGTCCGCAAACATTGTTTTAGCAAGAATAGACGATCGCTTGGTACACGGCCAAATAATGACAGCGTGGGTTCAATATACTAGCGCAAATCATATCGTCATTGTCGACAATGTCACGGCAAAAGATGATTTTGTTAAATCCATTATAGAAATGGCAGTTCCCAAAAGCATCGGGCTTAGCATTACCGACGAAGAGGGGGCTCCCGACCTGTTGAATACACTGCACGAGTCAAAAAGAGCTATTATTCTTGCAAAAATTCCTCAGGCCTTTTTAGAATTAATCAAGAAAAATGTACTTTTCAAAGAAATCAATATTGGTGGCATGGGGGCGAAAAAAGAAAGAGCAAAATTTTATAAAAATATTTCCGCTTCAGAGGAAGAAAAGAAAGCATTTAGAGAAATTATCGATTTTGGGGTAGCATTAAATATTCAAATTCTCCCTTATGATGCGGCAATACCTGCGAAAGATTTCCTCTGACTCTCGTTATAATTTATTCGCACAGGAAAACTAAAAATGACAATATCACTGGTTCAGGCATGTCTTATTGGCTTGATTTATTATCTAGGTACCACCGGCAACCCCGTTTTCGGCATACTCGGCAGCCATGGATGGATGAGACCTTTAGTTTGCGGCACCGCAGTAGGTTTTGTCCTGGGAGACCCCACGATGGGGTGCATAATGGGTGCAGCAATAACGTTGCCCTATCTCGCTTTTATTTCGGCGGGGGCGTCAATGCCTATGGATCCTGCCTTGGCGGGTACCTTAGGCACCGCTTTCGGCCTGGTGGCGAAGGTGGAGCCAAGCGTTGCCATAACCCTCGCGGTCCCCATCGGCATCTTGGGTACGCTGCTATGGGTGGCTCATATGTCAGTGAATATCGTTTTTTATTCACATGAGTGATAAAGCTGCTGCTGAAGGGAACATCAACAAAGTGAATTTTTATCATTTTTGGCCGCCCGTTATCTTCATGTTCATTATTTCAGCAGTACCGGTTACATTAGCGGCTTACTACGGATCGTCCTTTGTCGTGGTCGCTATAGATAAGCTGGCGGGCAAGCCATTGGAAATTCTTTCTTTAATCGGGGGAATTCTTCCCGCGTTAGGCATTGCCCTTAATCTGTTGGCGATGAATGGCAAAGGGACGTTGATATTCTTTCTGTTCGGTTTTCTGCTGGCATCCTATTCCTCAATGTCAGTGATTACGGTTTCCCTCTTCGCAATAATAGTTGCCTACATGTTTACCGTACTGTATTTGAAAAACGAGAATGAAAAATCATGAGCGAACATATTACAACGAGAACTGTACACTTATCCAAGATGGATGTCGTTAAATGCTTTATCAGATGGCATATGGCCCATGTTGTTAATTACAACTATGAGAGAATGCAGGCCTCGGGGTTTGTATGGGCATTGACTCCCGCATTGAAAAAATTATATGGAAACGATAAGGAGCTGATGAAAGAGGCTTTGGAAAGGCATTTGCAATTTTTCAATACTGAACCCAGCTTCGGCGGTCCTATTGTGTCAACCACCATTGCTATGGAGGAACAGAAGGCCAACGGCGTGGATATTGACGGAGGGATCATCGATGGGTTCAAGACCGGTCTAATGGGACCGCTGGCAGGGATAGGCGATACCCTTTGGCAAGGGACCTTGATTCCTATTCTGCTGTCTATCACCATCCCTTTCGCGCACCAAGGCAATATTATCATGGGGCCGGTGGCCTTTTGGTTTTTGCACGAAATAATTATGCTTAGCACGGCCTACATGCTTTGGACCACAGGATATAAAAAGGCAAAGAGGGTATTAGAAAGCTGCTACAAAGTTCGTTGCTTAATAATGTCATGGTTTTTTGTAAAACTTTAGGGCCCATTGTGATGGGGGCGTTAACCGCAGGATTTGTCACCATAAAAACACCGATAAAAATAGGCCTTGGCGAAGGGGCTTTTTTGAGTATTCAGACGGGCGTACTGGATAAGCTTATGCTGGGCTTACTTCCCTTTGCCGTGACGTTGGGAACGTATTTCGCTCTTAAAAAGAAAATCAGAACCGGGACGGTTTTATTGACAATGATCATCCTGGGCGCAGCGCTCGCCGCATTGAATGTCGTTTCTTTTAAATAGTAGGGGTATGAGATGAATAAATTCAGGGCAGTAACCGGGGATATCGCTCGTGAGCATATGGGGAAAACCTACACTCATGAACATTTACACATCCACCACCCTGGCGCCGACCAGACGCTTTCAATTCTGGACGATGAAAAGACGGCAAAGGAGGTTGCGTTATTCAAAAAAATCGGCGGCGCGACCATTGTCGAGGCTACACCGCCGGAGATGGGGCGTGATTTGTCTTCTTTAAAAAATGATAAGTGAATATTCGGGGGTAAACATTATCGGCAGTACCGGCAACTTTCTAGCTGAATTCAACGAGGAGGAACTCAGATATGCCAGCGTTGATGAAATCGCGGCGAGATATATTTCTGATATAGAAGAGGGCGTCGGAGATCAAAAAATAAAAGCGGGACAGATCAAGTGTGCAACCTCTTTAAGAGTCATTCACCCCGTTGAATATAAGACGTTGGATGCCTCAGTTATCGCACAAAAGAAAACGAATGCGCCGATATGGGTACATCATGGGGGAATACTTGGAGTGGAAATAGCCCACTATCTGGAATCTAAAGGAGCTGATTTATCGAAGGTCATCCTTGGCCACACCGATAGAAATCCAGACCATTACGAACATTTAAAAATAGCAAAAACCGGCATTAATCTCTCAGTCGATAATTTAGCCAGAGTGGTCAGATATCCGGTACAGGAAAATATAGACGTCATTAAAAACCTGCTGGACAATGGTTTCCTGGAACACATATTTATAAGCGCGGATTTTGGCCGCTATACGTATTATAAGTCCTATGGCGGTGGGCCTGGGTTGGAATACATCTTAGGTACTTTTGTGCCGCGTCTGCAAGAGCAGTTAGGGCTCTCTCAGGCAGAAATTGAAACGTTATTCGTGCACTCACCCCAAAGAGTTTTTTGCCAATTCTAGTTTTTTCCAAGGCGGTAAAATCACGCTCCACAGCCACGCAAAGGATTGCAGAGAAAACTCGGTCCTGACCATGATGCTCTCTGTTACCTTCAAGCTCGAGCGTATCATGGTCAGGACCGGATTTTCCAGCTCATGCACAGCTTGCGCAACGACGCTCCGGTTGGTAAAAGAATGGGTAGTTATCCCGCTCGTATCACTTGGCGACTGGATTACTTCATTTCCAGCATGTCCATAACATACAAGAGTTCATTCTCCGCGAGATCAAGATCAAGCCTCTCTTTCAGTTCCCTATTTGCCGACTGATAAATACCAAAAGCCGGATTGGATAAAAGCTGTTCGCGGTTTTGTTTATTATAATCAATGGGTTCATTGCGAAGCGATCGTTCCAGCGCCAGGCAAATATGCACACAAATATTGAGCAAGCTTAAGTTAAATTCGTCCACATGGCGACGGATCCGTATATCGTTGATAAATGTCATGACAATGGGCACCACTTTTTGCGGGTTGAGGAAAACCAAAAACTCCTGAAGGTATTGTTCTGATAGTTTTGTCAGGGTTATAGGGCTCTCCGTCGCCGGTTTAAATGGATAATAGCCGCCAATGATGGTTTGAAAAGCCAATTCACCCTGCGGCAAGAACAGTTGAGACAGCGGTATATGGGGAATGTCGATATCAGGATTCACCACACCTACCGACAACAACACATGATATTCAGACAACAGATTATGTATGCCTGCCTGCAACGCATCCATTGACAAATTGATGATATCGATTTCCCTGCGGCCCATCTCATCCAGCACAGAACGTAAAAATACCTGCAATTTTTTTGCAATACCCTCTCCTGAGGAGCAAATGGCCAGCACCGCTAGGGGTTTGTTATTTGACGACAGACTTTGGCGCTCATTGCAGCCATATCCCCTGAAATGCTGCAAGCCATAATAGATATCGTCCAGGTCGGCGTTGAGCAGCACGGTTCGCCTCAGGGCCTCAATCACCAACGGGGTTGATACCATATCCAGCGTTCGCAACGCGACATGGCAATCTTGTGAAATGATCTCCCCTGCCTGCAATAAAGAGCCCATATCAACCAACAGTAATATACCTTGAGTGTTCAATGTTTCGCTTATTTTTTTCTTTATCTGCTCAATAGCTTGATTTGGGCGAATATCAAGTGGCATATCGACAGCGGAAATATTATTTTCGGCTAGCAGTTTTTTTGCAATGTCAACCATATTGCTGGCGATGTTATCACCGTGCGTCGCGACAATGACATGAATGTATTTTTCGCGTTCACGCAGGCTCAGTGAGGCTAGCATTATAGTCAAGTAGGCGACCTCGTCTTGATTGATAACAATATTGAATTCAGAGGCAAGCCTTTTTTTTACCGTAAGAGCGGATTCATATTCTTCAAGCTTATTGACCTGATATCTTCTGGTCCAGATATTCGTCCTGGGCTGGGAAATATTTTTGATAAGATTATCAAGATGGTAACCCAATGACAGTAAAAAACCTTCGCTGAACTGTTTGCCTGACTGCATTTCCAGTTCATTTTTGATTGACTGACAAAAAAACAATGTTTTTTGGTCTAGGCCATGATCAAGCTGGTCCCGGTCGAAAGGCAGTTTGCATGAGATGTAGTTATTGATTTCTGATGTAATATAACGGTTGATATCGTTATCAGAAAAATTTTGTTCAAGCATAAATTCGATTTTATTATCAATAAAATCATATACCTGGAAAGGTGTATCGTGCCGGTTGACGTCGATTTCCGGGCGTTGCATCCATTGAGAATGGGGATCGTCAGGTAAGATGACAATCATATCGCCAATGGCACGCTGCAAACCGGCGAGGTACTCACCGTCTCGCGGCAGATTGAAAATGCCGATTTTAATGTCGGAGGGCAACGCAGCAAAAGTCATCACCAGTGGGCCGCCATGATTTTTATTATCAATGAAAAATTGCGCGCAGACCGATTGAAGGGTGGTTTTCAATTTTCCGACATTGCCGGAAAACGACGAGCCGAGAATGGCCTTAGCGCAATCCGGGTCCATGGACAATTTGCGATTAAGCCGCTTTGCTTCAAGTTCAAGTAAAAACCGCAGCAATTCAACCTGATCTTTAGGAGCGCGATGACTCAAATTGGGAAGATTGATCTTGATAGGTATCCTGCGCAGAAACGTTGAAAGTAACACCGAGCCCGGATCTTCAGTAGTGGCGCAGATAAGAAATATGCTCGCCTTACGCGTCCGCTTGGTTTCTCCCAACAGCCCGTAAGTTCCGGTGTCCATAAAATAAAAAATCATTTCCTGGCCCTCGGGCGGTAGCCGATGGACCTCATCAAGAAACAGCATACCGTGGTCGGCTTCACTGATTAAGCCCAGCTTATCCGCGGATGCTCCGGTGAATGCGCCTTTGGCATAACCGAAGATATGTGATACCAGCAGCTGTGGATTACTGGCATAGTCAGCGCAATTGAATACGATAAAAGCGGCGTCGCCCGCCAATCGCCCTTCATAAATCGCGTAATTGTACATCAGACTGGCAAACAGGCTTTTACCCACTCCTGTATCGCCGGTCAATAAGGTATGTAGCCCGTCGGGGGGATAAATAACCGCGGCTTTGGCCTGCGAAACCTGCTTTTTCAAGCTGCCGTTATAACCAATCAAATAACGAAACGGATCGTTATCTTCCCTCTTTAAGCCATCGTCCGCCATTTCCGTTTTATGGCTGTAAAAATAATGGACTGGCCTATTGTTAGTTTTGACAACGTAGCCTTCCCGGATCAGCTGGTTCAAATCGGAACTGACGTTGGGGCGGGATATTTTAAGCTGTTCAGCAAGCTGCGCGGTTGTAACACCCTCTTGGCTGACTTTGCATAATTCGGTGAGGCGCTCAAGAATTTTTTGTTTTCTATTCATCATTATTCATTGTCAATCACGTGCCAGGGATTGCTTTATTATCGGAAAATACAAAAAAAATTAATGTGAGCACTCTCTATGGAAAATAAAAAGTTTGTCCCCCAGGACTATGTTGAATAAATCGGACTTTGGCGGCGGCATCCTCAGTTCTGAGCCCCTCCAGGGCTAATTCAGACACCCCGTGGCAAACGGGCGTGCAAATTTTCGACTGCATGACTTACCATAAAGCGCTCAGCAATTTCGGTTCCATCACTTCCTGGCTGGGTAAGGTTATCTTGGCTTTAAGGCGCCTAATCATCGCCCGTTTTTCCTGTATTGGGAGCAAAAGCTGTTCTTGCGGTTGACGTGTCCGCATCGCCATAATTCAGCCCGCTCCCGCCAACCGTTGCGGCAAGGAGACGCCGGCTCAAGAATGACGCGAGGGTTAAAGTCGATAAGGGGGCAGCCCCCCTTTTATAAATTAATGCTTACTTTGATAGAGACGATGCTCATTTTCCTCGCATTTTAGAATGTCGGCATCCAGGTCCTCAACGATGGCAGCTATTATTCTTCTAAAACTAAAGCAATCCTTGAGATCCAGGCTTTTTTCCGGATACAACAATCCATGATCTTTAGGCTCAAGGTTCATATTTTTATCCAGCATTTCTCTTTCAATGTTTTCTTTTTTGAAAATGGAATGATTTTTAAATATATTCAATATTTTTTTGCCGGCCGGGTCAAAGGATAAACTTGTACTCTTTTGCGACATCAGTTCAAATTTTTGGATGTAATTTGTAAAATACCAATTTCTATCAAATGAGCCACGTAAATTTTTATCATCAGGGAAAGTGAATTCATTTATGTATTGCCGTAATGCTTTGAATCTTTCTTTCGTAAACGAGTGATATTGCACGTTATCCTTGATATTGGAATCGAGGTCAAAATCATCCGAAATATCTGAATATTGGGAGGTAGAGCGTTCAAGTTGCGCTCTGGAATCCGCCGCCGCGGGATACGGCTGTGGCTCCTTTTTTGCGGGTAGCGCATTTGAACTCATACTGACAGAAACTAAATTCTGAGTCAGGCGCTGCGTATTATCAACTAACCGGTTTTGTGTGACAGAAGGGAAGGGTGCAAGGTGAGACGCTTGAGAATTGATATTATTTTCCATGATTACATCCTTGTAAACGCGTGAGAGATATCATTATATTCTTCAAATTTAAACCGTGTTCAAACAGGTAATACAGGCCAGGTAAGTTTGATTAGTGAAATATTATTTACTGATAAAAATACCTTGAGCGGCAGCGGTTTATGAAGCCACAGGGTCTTGAGCGCAGTGTGAATCGACGAGGCAATTGCCTCTTTTGTTCAGACCACACTGAATGGACAAGCGACAGGCGCGCTGGCGTGCGTTGAATTATTCGACGCAAAGGTGCCATGTCGAGCGCCTGATGGTGTTGAAAAGCGGTTTGGCCATGCGCTGGTTTTTAGGCGTTATTTCCCGTAAAATCCCTTTTTACCAGCACAGGGTCGTTATCATGTCAGATACCATTCGTTTAGCTATTGTCGGAGACTACCGTGCCGATGCTGTAGCCCATCAAGCCATTCTTCCCGCCATTGAACTTGCCGCCGCTCATCTTAACGTTAAGGTAAACGGTAACTGGATCTCCACCCCTGATTTAGGCGATCTCGCCGATATTAAACAGAGCGATGCCGTTTGGGTGGTGCCGGGCAGCCCGTACAAAAATGATAAGGGCGTGTTTGCCGCCATCCGATGGGCGAGAGAAAACCGCTTGCCCTTCCTCGGATCCTGTGGCGGTTTTCAATATGCGATCGTGGAATATGCCCGTAACGTACTGGGCTGGCGCGATGCCGCGCATGCTGAAACCGACCAGGCCGGACGCATGGTCATCATGCCGCTAAGCTGTTCGCTTATTGAACAGCACGGAGAGGTCGTCTTCACGCCGGGCTCCCGCATTGCGAAGGCTTATAACCAGCTGACCGCTGATGAAGGCTACCACTGCAGTTTCGGCGTAAACCCCGATTTTATCAGCGCACTGGTCGGCAAAAACCTGCGTATGACATCCCATGACCACGCAGGGGATGTGCGTGGGATGGAACTGATTGATCATCCTTTCTTTGTGGCAACGCTGTTCCAGTCAGAACGGGCGGCATTAACAGGGCGTCTGTCGCCACTGGTCGTTGAGTGGATCCGCACGGCCGCCCGCGGCCATCACACGGTTGCCGCGCACATTCATTAAAACGTTAACCCACGGCGGGATCGCTGCTGTTATGGATGTCTATTTACCACGCACGACTAAGGGCGCCGCATCTGTGCGGCCACCGATTTCAACAGCTCGATAAAGGTGGCCTGCAATAAAGTAGGACGCCAATCGTTCCGGCGCGTCAGTGCGATGGTTCTCCAGAAGTCCGGGCCGGGCGATCCGATTTCCACCAGTTGTCCGGCCTGGCTTTCCAGACGGAATTGATCCCTCGACATCAGCGTCAGCCAGTCGCCCTCCAGCATCATGCCGCGTTTGATTGTCACAGACCCGCATTGCACACGCAGGATGGGCGGGGTATGCCCGCGCGCCTCGAACATGCGTTCCCAATTCACCCGCAACGGCGTGCCTGGCGCCGGCATCACCCAATGGTGACTCAACAGATCGGCTGTGGTCAGATATGGTTTGCCATGCAGTGGATGTCCGGCGCGGCCGACTATCACCAGTTCATCATCAAACAGCGCCTCCTGGATCACGTCATGATTGGGGACCGACTCGCGTTGCGAACCGATCATCAAGTCCACGTCCCCCTGTCGCAGGTGGCTCAGTAATTCGGCATGGGGCCCTTCGACAATCTCTACTGAGGCGGCCGGCCACTGAGTGCAGAATCCGGCCAATACCCTGGACAAGAAATAAGATCGCGCCACGGGCAATACGCCGATGCGCAGCGTGCCGCAAAGGCCCTGGTTTCGCGTGGCGATTTCATCAATGCCGGCCCGTAATTCCGCCAGCATCAGGCCCACGAAATGCACCAACTGACCGGCCGGCGCCGTGGCTCGAATCGCCCTGCCCGTGCGCTCCAGTAAGGGTACTTCAACAACCTCCTGCAGTTCGCGCATGGCCCGATGCAGCGAAGGTTGAGTCATATCCAGTTGCCTGGCGGCTATCGCATAACTGCCGGCGCCGACGACCGACACCAGCGCGCGCAGTTGACTCATGGTCACCCTCTGGTCCAAGTTCATCAACACCGGTTTGCCTGCGCCGCGACGGATTTGCCGCACGCCGCTGGCCAGGTAGGCGAGGGCCCGCTCGGTACGGGCGATGAAACGCGCGCCATCGTCAGTGATGGTCACGCCGCCCGGACGGCGCTCGAACAGGCTTATGTCCAGTGTCTGTTCAATCTTGCCGATGGCCTGGGCCAAGGCCGGTTGCGATATATTGACCGTCCTCGCCGCGCCGCTGATATTGCCTTTAGCCGCCACTTCAAGCAGGGCGCCGAGGTGACGTAGGTTGAGTGAATAAGCGTGATTCAATTTTATTCGTTACCTAAATTCAATAGCCGGAGCGTAATTCGAATTTCCCTCTTCCATAATCATCCATATATAGTCGGCTTGTATCCGAAGTGCTAGTAAAAAAATAATCCGATCAATAGATCATCAATAGTTAATCCGGATATCTCTGTCACCCTACAAAAACGAGGCATCTATGAAGCTGCTTGATACTCATACTCACGTGATTTCTCCCGACAACCAGCGTTATCCCACCGACCCCATCGGCGGGCATCAGTCGCAATGGTCGCAGGCTCGCCCGGTGGATGCCGACAGCCTGTTGCGCGCGATGGACGCCGCCGGCATCGAACAGGCCGTGGTCGTCCAGGCCTCTACCGTCTACGGTCACGACAACCGCTATGTCGCCGACACCGTACGGGCACACCGCGACCGCCTGGTCGGCGTGTATTCAGTGGATGCGCTTGCCGCCGATGCGGTGGATAACATTATTCGCTGGCAGGAACAGGGGCTGGCGGGCTTCCGGTTGTTCACCACCGGCAGCACCATGCCCGGCCAGGGCGACTGGTTGGGCCACGTCGATTCTTATCCGGCCTGGGCCTGGGCCGAGGCGCATGCCATTCCGGTGTGTCTGCAAATGACCATGGACGGCATTCCGGCCCTGCGCGGTCTGCTTGAACGCTTCCCCAAGGCGATTGTGCTGCTGGATCATTGCGCACGTCCGGCGCTGTCCGCCGGCGCCCCCTACCAGGCGGTTGACGCCTTGCTCGCGCTGGCGGCGTTTCCGGGCGTTCATCTGAAACTCACCAACCGCACTCTGGCCGCGGCGGCCGAAGGCAAGTCGACCCCTATGGACTTTTTGCGCACGATCATCGCCGCGTTCGGCGCCGATCATATCGCCTGGGGATCAAATTTCCCCGCTGCGGCGGGTACGCTGACCGAGTTGGCCGACACCGCTCGGGAGGTACTGGACGTATTGTCGGAGCAAGAAAAGCAAGCCATTGCCGGCGGCACCGCCCGGCGTCTGTATCCGTTCGCCTCGACGGAGGTGCGCTGATGAACGCTGCGACAACTTTACGTACCGTGCTCGGCCACTATCCGCACACGGCTGCGCTGCATGCCGGCGAACTGAGCGATCCCGCCGTGCGTTTGGACTTCCAGGACGTTGGCGTGGTGCACAAGGCCTTTGCGCCCATGGTCCGTAATCAAGCCTACGATTTGTGCGAATTAGCCGTGGTCACCGCGTTGCAGGCCATTGCCTATGGCCGCCCGGTGGTGCTGTTGCCCGCGGTGGTCGCTTCTCGCTTTCAACGCGGCTGTCTGATTGGTTACGGTCCCAACGGCGTACCGGCCGAGACGGATTTGGCCGGTAAGCGCATCGGCGTGCGTGCTTATACCCAGACCACCGGCATGTGGGTTCGGGCGCATTTGGCCGAGGATGTTGGACTGGACATTACCAAAGTGCAGTGGGTAACCCACGACCCGGCGCACGTTGAGCAGTATCAAAATCCCGCATTCGTCGAACAGATCCCAGGCACGAAGGGCACGTTGCAGATGCTGCGTGACGGCGACGTGGACGCGGCTGTCCTGGGCAATGACTTGCCCTCGGGCGAAGAATACGTTGCCGTCGTCAAAAACGCGGGCGACCGGGATCTGGACTGGTGGCGCAAGCATCATTTCATGCCGATCAACCACCTGGTGGTGGCGAGCGCCGATGCGTGCGCACGGCAACCGGATGCCCTTCGGCATGCTTTTGCATTGCTGCGGGAAGCCGACCGGCGCACGGCTCCCGCCACGCCGCAAGCTGATGCATCCTGCCGGCCGACGCTGTTCGGGTTCGAAAGCCTGGCCGGCGCTCTGGACTTCACCATTGATGCGTGTATGGCACAGGGGCTGTTGCCCCGACGTTTGAGCCTGAAAGAGGTGTTCGCCCCAGCGCGCAAGCTGCTGGGTAGCGACGCCGATTAAGCCGCTCTGCCATCTCACCTATTAATCTGGAGTCCGCTATGACTCGTAACATTTCTCCCACCGTTGTGCTGGGCGCCCGCCGTACGCGCCGCTTCTACGAAGACCTGACTTTTCAGGTACTGGTCGGCATGGTCCTCGGCATTGCGGTAGGCGCTCTGGCGCCCGACATCGGCCAAACGCTCAAGCCCCTTGGCGATGTGTTCATCCGTCTGATCCAGATGGTGGTGGGGCTGATCATCTTCTGCACGGTCACCCACGGTATCGCCAGCGTCCGTGATCTGGGCAAAGTTGGTCGGATCGCCATCAAAGCCATCGTCTATTTCGAGGTGGTCACCAGCATCGCCCTGGTGATCGGTTTGTTGACCATCAACATTCTAAAGCCCGGCGTCGGGATGCACATCAACCCCGCATTGTTGCAAACCGCCGGTGAAGCGGCGCACCCCGCTTCACGCATGGGACTGGGCGAGTTCATGCTCAACCTGGTGCCGCAGAGCGCGGTGGGTGCGTTCGCCCAAGGGGAAATCCTGCAGATTCTGGTGTTCTCGGTGCTGTTCGCCTGTGGGCTGGCTTCTATGGGGGATAAGGCACAACCGGTGCTGAATATAATCGACACCGTATCTCAGTCCCTGTTCTGGGTGATCCGCCTGGCAATGAAACTGGCTCCCATCGCCGCTTTCGGCGCCATCGCCTTTACGGTCGCCAAATTCGGTCTCAAGTCGCTGGTGCCTCTGGCGGCGTTGGTGGGGGAATTCTACCTGACCTGCGCTGTCTTCTTCCTCATCGCGCTGGCGCCGGTGGCTTGGTACGCCGGTTTCAGCCTGCTCAAGCTGATGCGTTACATCCGCGAAGAGCTGATCCTGGTGATAGGCACCAACTCCGCCGAAAGCGTGTTTCCGCAACTGATCGCCAAGCTCAAACGACTGGGTATCGAAGAGTCGGTGGTGGGGCTGGTACTCCCCACCGGCTACAGCTTCAATCACGATGGAACCTGCCTGTACTTCGCCGCCGTCGCGGTGTTCCTGGCTCAAGCCACCGGCACCGCGCTGGGTTGGCAACAACAGCTGTCGCTGTTGTTCGTGCTGCTGGTCACCTCCAAGGGCGGCGCCGGCGTGGCGGGTTCGGCCATCGCGGTGCTGGCCATGACCCTGGCCGCCACCAAGTCGATCCCGGTCGGCAGTATCGCCTTGATCCTCGGTGTCCATCGCATCCTCGCCTCGGCGTTTGTCTTTACCAACATCACCGGTAACTGCGTGGCGACCCTCGTGGTGGGCAAATGGGAAAACGCCATCAACCGCAGGCAACTGGAAAGCGAACTGGACGCGGGTTACCGCGCAGTCTGACCCCCCCCCCTTTTTGTCACAACAGCATAGACCGGATTGCCGCGCGCAAGGGTAACCTGCGCCCAATCCCGGCAAGGGCACGCACCATGAAAATTACAATAGATATTCTGGCAGTAAGCATTCTCGGCTTTTTTATTCAAAATACCACTCTGGCCGCAACGGTTGCGCCATCCGCCGCTCTCCCCGACTCGCTGGCCGACACAACGGCAGTGCCGGACGACACTCAGGCGCAACCAGTTGCTACGTCATCCACCAGCCTCCCCGGCGCGCTGGCCGACACATCGGCAGTACCGGACGACACTCAGGCGCAACCGGCTGTTAAGCCAACCGTCAACCGTGAATCCGGTACCGCCGACCACGCCAACGCGTTACAAAAACTGGCCGAGCAGGGCGTACTGCTGCGGGCCAACCTGATCAATCAATATTCCCGCAATACCCGCGGCGGCGTCGGGCAAGGGCACACCAACGTCGGTCAGTTCAACATCGGCGCCGATCTTGATCTCGACAAGCTGGTGGGCACCCACGGCAGCAGTTTTCATTTTACCGTCTACAAAGACTATGGCACCGGCCTCAGTCATGACGTCACCGGCACCTTCCCCAAACAGCAGAACATTTACAAGAACGAATATCCCGCCTGGCACTTGGGGCTGTTCGCCTTCGAGCAAAAACTGCTGGACGACCGGCTGGATGTCACCGTCGGCCGGCTGGGCACCACCGCGTATTACGCCAAGCTGCCCACCAACTGCCAGTTCCAGACCGGCGATAACTGCGGCGTGCCGCGCCTGATCAACTCCGAATCGGGTTACAGCCTGCTGCCCTCGGCCACCTGGGCTATCAATATGCGCTACCGCACGACTCCCCATACTTATGTTGAATCCGGCGTGTACGAGGTCAACCCCACCACCGCGGCCAGCAACGGCCTGGACTTTTCCACTTCCCAGGCCACCGGCGTGACCGTGCCGCTGGAATGGGGCTGGTCCCAACCCGGAAAATTCGACCTCAAGGTCGGCGGCTATGTCAGCACCGCGCCGCATACCGACCCTTACTACAACACCGCCGGCCGTTCGCTGGGGACCTACGGCGGCACCGCCGACGAGGCGAACAAGGAACGCAAGGGAGTTTATCTGCTCGGCGACAAGGTGGTCTGGCGGCCCGGCGCGGACTCACCGCGCAACCTTGCGGTGTTCGGCGGCGTGGTCCAGCAGTTGGAAGACGAGGAAATCATGAAGCAGCAGTTTCTGAGCGGCGCCGTGCTGACCGGACCCCTGGCGGCGCGGCCCCATGACACCATCGGCTTCTCCGCGTCATTGTTCACGCTCACCGACAAGGAAATCGCCTACCTGCGCGATGCCCGGGCCAAGGCCGGGGGCAGCGGCAGCAACGATCCCCATGAGTATTCCATGGAACTCAACTACGGCTGGCATGTCAGCCCAGGCATCATCGTCATGCCGAACATCCAGTACATCATCCACCCGGACAACTCCGGGCTGGCGAAAACCGCCGTCTTGCCCAAGAACATGCTGGTTTATGGGCTCAACCTGCAAATAAGCTTTGGCGGCATGTTCGGCCTCAGTTCGCCGGGCGGCGGCGACTGAGCAGGGGAAAGCGCTGTTCTTAGGAGAAATAGGTCGCAAGCCGGGCAGTTTAATTCCCTGAGCGATGCGGAAAAAGTGAGACCCTGTGGGCGCGCCCCTTAAGGGCGTAAGCCTGAGCCGGATACCGTGGGTTTTTTATAAATCCTGCCATCTTAAGTCAATCATTCAACGCCTGTTTGCCGGGCGTTGTCGCTCCTGGCGCACCAGGGGGGCGTTATCGACGCGAGGTCCCTGGCGTCTGGTTTTCCGGTGTCGGTGAGGGTCGCACGAAATTTCGGCAGGCTTTCCGGGTAGTTTTGCTGGATAAAATCAATCATCTTTTCACGCACATAGCAGCGCAAGTCCCAGGCGGTGGGGGAATTCATGGCAGTCATCAACAGTCGAATGGTCATGACCTTATCGGTGCTGTCCGTCACCTGTAATACCTGCGTTTGCCTGTCCCAGAGCGCTGTCTCATTGAGGATTTTTTCAAAATGTTCACGAAGGGGCGCCAGCGGCATGGAGTAATCGAGATATAAAAAAAACGGAACCTAAAATTTGTGCGCTATTGCGTGTCCAGTTCTGAAAGGCATTTTCGGTAAAATAGGTGATGGGCAGGACCAGCCGCCGCAGATCCCATATTCGGACGACGACATAAGTAAGATTGATCTCTTCAATCCAACCCCATTCGTTTTCAACCACCACCGCATCATCGATTTTTTATCGGCTGGGTAAAGGCTATCTGGATGCCGGCAAAGAGATTGACCAATGATTTTTGCAGCGCAAAACCAATAATAATCCCGGCGACCCCGGCGGTGGTCAGAATCGTGGTGCCGAACTTACGCACACTGGCAAAATTAAGCAAAATGAACATGATGGCCAGAATGACCAGTAAAACGATGATGACCTTTTTGATATAAATAATCTGGGTACGGATCTTCCTGGCTTTCAAATTGTTGGCAAGGGAAATATCGTAGCGCAGGAACAGCATATCTTGAGCCACGCTGGTTAAACGAATCGAAATCGAACAAAATGATAAAATAACAAAGATATTAATCGCTGTGGAAAGCAGCGATGAAGCCTCAGGGCTCATATCAATGTAAGAGAATCCTGCGTTAATCAGCAACAATGGAATAAAGAGAAACATCGAGCCACGCAGGTGCTTTTCCAGTGATATAAATAGCTGTTTATCGCGTTTTTGCAGGTAACGAAACAGTTGTAAAATCAAAAACCGGCCAATCAAGCCCGCGATAAGAGAAAAAACGACTATCAGAAGCCCGGGAATCCACGGTGTCGCATCGAGTAATGTATTCAGTTGCCAAGGCATTTCAACATCCTTACATTTGAATTAATCAAATTAAGTGTGGCAGAAATGAAGACAAACGAAGTGCTTTAGGACCCCGCCGGCGCTTTCTCAGCTTCATCTAGCTAATACTAAGAGGTCATGACGGGGAGATACTGATGCGCGGGTTGAGATATACCGAGCTGCAAAGCGCTTACGGAACGCTAGTTATGGGAAATCAGAAAAAGGGCATCCCACTCTTTTTTGCAGATTTTTTGAACCTAAGTCTGGTCTTGAACTCCTTTTCCGACAATTACAAATCCTCCCAATCGACCTCGACTTCTTCTTCGTTTAACGGAGACCGGACGATACGCGCAAGTTGCCGATCTTCAATGATATCAATCATTTTTTCGTACAATGATGCCGAGCGCAATAGAATGTCGGTTTACTATGATTCATGATCGCCACGGGGCGACCCTTGCCAGAATTAACGGTAGCCGTAGGATTTTTTTTCAGCTCAGTAATGGATGCCGAGCGATCAGCATAAATGGCGGTAGCCATAAATAAGCCCTCAAAAATGACCCTATTTCTGTTCCTATAACAGGCTTAGCCGTTGATTCTTGCAATCTGTGATCTTAGTGATTGCGACCAACGCCTCACCGGGTTGGACATCTTATGAACCTGGATTTGATATGTCGAATGGGAGGTTTTTGAGATAATCTTAAAATACGATATTTCTAATTTATTGTTTTAAATGTTATTTTTTATAAATTTTCGATATATTGTTATTCCGCAATCGAGATGACTGCAAATCATGGCTCAATGTAGTCACTTTGAAAGGGGCTGCTAAACCCTGGTTTTGACTCCCCTTTGGCGGATGCGCTGGCGTAATTGCAGCAACTCTCTCCTTTCTTGAACGTGGATGGTTTTTACCGCTTACCGCTTCAGTAGCGAGACAGGACAGCCTATTTCATCGCTAACTAATTGATAAACAATATTTAACCTCTGTTCCAGACATACATCATTCACCCGAAATTTCTTGCGATTCACTGCCGTTAACGGTATCTTTTAGCTGCGCCTGAAAATCAGCCGCAGGGATTGGAACCCCGGCTAACCTCACTGGCGACAAGACGCCGATGCGTCTTTTTTTATGTCGTGCGTTTGGCCGTACCAAAATTATGGTGGGCTGGACGGGGGCGTCGCAAGACGCGCCGGTGTCAGTGAGGCCGGTAGTTCCAACCTTGTTCAGTCCACCACCCATGAGATTGGAACCTCTGGTGGTGGGAATATTTTACCACTCACTGAGGCTGCCTTATGTCTATGGCTACTATCCCTACGCAAGCTCACGCTTTACTTTCCATCCCCGTTGATTCCACCACCGATTTCACCGTTCTGGCAGGCCATTGTGCAAACCTGGCCGACGCTGTGCTGCACTAAGACGATCCGGCGCTGCGTGAAGCGCTCTCCCGGCGGCTGGCCTATTGTCTGGGGCAGTTGCAGGCCGGTATCAAGGATCATTTCATCCGCAATGAGCTGGATTTCAGCACGTTCGGCCTCTGAAAACTCAGAGTCCAGGAAATCATTCAGGTTGGTCATTTATCTTTCCTCTTCATTTCGTCCAGATGCTGGCCTAATACCTCGTCAGCAAGCGAAATCATGCGGCCATAAAACGGCTTATCACCCGTTTTGTCGCCCGCGCAAAGCGCGATGGCCTTGCGTTCGGGATCAAAAACATAAAAGGCGCGTATCGGATGACCTGCGTGCTGTACCCTAAGCTCCTTCATTTTAGGGTAGCGCGAGCGCTTGACTGTATCCGCATAGGGTCTCGGAAGACTCGGGCCATACTGTTGCAGGTTAAGAAGGCTGGCGGCGAATAATTGAACGTAGTTCGATGAAGAGTCCATTTTTATCATGCAAAAAACCCGCCTTTAGGGCGGGTTCTCTCACAATGGTGCCCGGACTCGGGTACATTCAGTTCTCTATTAAATTGAAATTCACCATAAATTTTATCCCCGCAGGTTGTCAAGACCCGCAGATTGACCCGTATTTTTTCCTGTAGATCAAAAGAATGGGTCGACAGCACGGAAATAAGTCCGGTTCGTTCCTTCGGTTCGATTCCTCATGCTTTCATTAAATCATAATGACATCAGCGCTGCGTGTGCTGGATAATTAATATCCAGAGGACAAGCCGGGGGATTTCATTATGCCAGTGGCGAATAACATATCTGTCAAACGTGCGACATTAAATTTGCGCATCAAACCCGCCGGGCGCGATCTGATCGATCATGCGGCGAAGATTGAAGGAAAAAAAATCGTACTGACTTTGGGGTCTGAGTAGCAACGGAACAAAAAACCTACACAAGCTCGCTGTCACGTATTATCAACACCGGCTGCGGCCAGTCGCGGGGCGGCCGGAGTTCATCACATACGACAATCTAAGCTGGACAGGGTTTTAGCGCTATAGGTTTCTGCACTGGTTTTGAAGAAGAATATGTTAGTGCCAATGTAAAAATGTCCACACCTCCGGTGGGTCAGAATTTAATTGGCGTTGACAAATAGCTTTGAAGATGTATTGATTTCACATTAATCACAAACGATCTTATAATGAATTTATTAAATAAATTCAAATTGTGTTTCAACTATTGTTTCAGCCACAGTTGTGAGTCTAAGATTTCTAAGAGTAAGAACAATATAGTGATCGATAGTGTGCGTAACTTTCATTTTACCGATAATCCTCTCTCTGATGCTTTAGTTGCACCAATCCAAAGGACATAATTTGTAGATTAGGACAAAAAATTCTTCGGGGAATGATCTTACGGAATAATAAATTTTTTAACCACCTATAACCAGTACTCTGTGGATCAATAGGTAACGAACAATAAACGTGCCAAAACACTTTGACAATAGACAACGTAAGACAAACATTGCAAAAGCGCTGGGTTCAAAAAAATTCTCATTATTTGAATGCGCACATATTACTACTTTTGATCATGAATAGGAGAAGTTATTCTTTGAGATTGCACAAGAACCGAGAATATCATTGACAGACAGAAAAATAAGAATACTGACCAGAATGCTAGTTGTAATGATTTTGTGGCAAAAACCTCTAAACCATTATATGACGCATAGTGATTCCCCGTTATTATTTTTGATAATACGGTTTCTGGTAAGACAAACTGCATAGAGAAGATTGAAAGTGGTTGTGTGAGTGCACGACCTATATTATAAAGAGTATAAAAAAGTCCTGAAAAAGCCCCGGATTGTTCTTTAGGTATTGAGGAGAAAACAGCTTTCGACAAAGAAGGCCAAGCTAATGCATTACCGATTGATATTACAAGTAGGGTAATAATAAATAAGATAGGATAGAACTGTTTAAGCTGTAAAGTTAAGATAAGTATAGATATAAGGATAATAGAATTTCCAATTAATAATATTTTTTTAGCGCCAAAATAATCGGCTAAAAACCCACCTAAAGGACCCATTAGAAGTTGGGGTAAAGAAAGTGGAATCAAATATAAAGCTGCTTTTGATGGAGTGAAATCACAAATTCCCTGTAGATAGAACGAAAGAAGATATGGTAAAGAAAAAAGCAATACAATAAGTAAATGTAAGTGATAAGTTGATAATATTTTCACTTTTTTTTAGTAAGTCTAATTGCAGTAGAGGCGCAGAAAACTGGCTTTCAATTTTGATAAAAGCGGTTATGCTGATGATGCTTAATAAAATTAAAGAGATGATAGGTAATGAGGTCCAGCCTAATGCCTGACCCTCAGAAAACAATTAAGAAACTGCTTAAACTGATGGATAGGGTTAGAATCCCAAACCAATCATTTTGTATTTTTTGATAAGCGGTGGCAGAACCATTTAGAAGGAGTGCTCCACCTAAAATGGCTAAAAAGCAAAATGGAACGGTAACCCAAAATATATATGGCCAAGAATAATGTACTAATAAAAAACCACCGATAATCGGTCCGGCAAGGGAACCAACAATCCATGCGGTTGAGTTTAAAGCAATAGCGACACCGAGCTGATTATCTGGAAATGTTTGGATCAGTATAGGCATTGTTGAAGATAAGGCCATTGCAGCGCCGATTCCCTGTAAGAAACGTGAACAAATTAGTAAAGGACCTGATGAAGAAAAACCGCAGAGCACAGTTGCAAGAGTAAATAAGATTATGCCTAATATAAAAATATTTTTTTCCCAATCATATCAGCCCAACGTCCCGAAGGGAGCAGAAACACCGTGCCGGTAATTAAGTAACTGGTGATAATCCAGTTTCCTCCAATGACAGATAATTGTAAATTTCTCATCATAGCAGGTAAAGCGATGATCACAATTGTAGCATCAATATTAGTAATAAAAGCAACCAAAGTGACAATGCTTAAAATAAGCCATTTCCGTGACCTTTTCAACATAAGAAAACCCTCTTTTATTTATTACTGGCATATACTCAATAAGTCTGAGAACTCAGATTTAAATACTACAAATGGTCATCAATTTTAACTGCCAGAGAACATGCTCTCACGATTAAGATCTCGGTAATATGCGTATATCTTTTTCAGAAGGACCTTGATATATAGCATTCAGTTTGAGTTGGAAACTTAGAGCTTATTATAAGCTATGTATTCATTTTCAATTTCGCTGGTCTCATTTTCAAACTAAGTCTTACAGCATCAGGTCGTCTTCTGCTTAATTGCATATCAACTATTGTACTAAGGTATTTTTTATATAGACATAGCCTTCCATAATTCTTCTCGCCGTTCGGAATACGGCCAACCGTTTGAAATGTATTGAACCTCCGTTTCCCACTGCAACAGACTCCACATCCATGCTTCCGCTGGGATGACCTACTACGATACGCATATCATTTTTATCTCTTTTTTTAAGATATCCCACACAATCGTTCCTGGAATACGAGCGGCCGCACCAATTCCTGTAGCTGCACTGATAGGATAAGTTTTGTGTACTTTTTGCATAAATACTAAACGTGATGTCAAATCGATATCCTGACCTCGTACCTCTGTACCATTTAGTGTGCTATAGCTTTCAGGTTCAGCTATAATAGCTACAAAAGGTTGGTATGGAGTTACGCGTGCGGCCTCCTCTGGGCTATCTACCATTCCTAAACGAACGGAAATCTCACCGCGGATACGCTCCAATAAAATCATCAATTTGTTGTTGCCTGCTATATCAGAAGGAGATTCTATTCCGCTCATATTAAGTGATGAAGCATGAATAAAAATAACGAAATTTCCAATGCCAGTAATAGTAACATTATAATTTTTGCCATCTACAGTAACACTGTCGATAACGTTTTTCGTAGGTAAAATGCAATCAGGTTTTTGGGCAACTACTGCAGCCCAATCAAGAGTTATACGTGCACCTGTACCGGGGCACCCGTCAATACTGTAATCTCCTATGACACGAGCTTTCCCATCAAGAACAGGTACCTCTTGGGTTAAAACTGTGTCACTGTTAGTTAAATGAACTCGCACCATTGTTAATGGATCTTTAGCTGCAACAATCCCTTCATCTATTGCAAATGCGCCCACAGCTGAAGCGATATTACCACAACTACCATTATAATTAACTAATTCTGTATCAATTCCTACCTGAGCAAAAGTATAATCTACATCGGCATCCTTCCGTGTGCTCTGAGATATTATTGCCAGTTTACTGGTTAAAACATCAGCGCCTCCTAAACCATCGATTTGACGGATGTCAGGGCTTCCATATATGGCGCGAATTACAGCATCTCTCTTATCTGGGTCAGACGGTAAATCATTCTTCATGATGAACACACCTTTACTCGTCCCACCTCTGACAATTGTACATTTAATCATTTTCATTTCAGGATGCATGATTTTTATCCTTTTTTTAAATATGTATAATATTAGATTCATCATTATGGAGTACATATTGTCGACAATGTGTTGACATTATTGATATAGCATAGGAACACAAAACATGCAACCATAAAATGTACTTACACCTCAATCGCTGTCCTAAAAACGGAAACATTTGTGGAAAAAAATCAACTATTTTTATATGCTTCCCTTCGTTTTTTTTGTTGAATATGATATAATAAAAATATTTATTAGAACAATTAATAAACAATATAGTAACAAATTTACAACAAAATGGAAACAACTTGAGATATCATAGAGGAAGCGTAGGATTGTGAAACGAGATACGACTATGGCAATAGCTTATAAATATATTCTTGAGGGAATTTTATCTGGCAAGATTGTACAAGGTACGCCCATTTCAGAAATGGAGGTATCGCAAATCCTTGGAATTAGCAGGTCACCTGTACGCGAGGCTTTAAGAAAGCTGGAAGCTGAGGGTTTGATTATTATTTTCCCAGGACGTGGTGCCTTTGTAATTGAGATCTCAGATCAAGATATTAGAGAAGTATTTGAACTGCGCATTCTTTTGGAATGCCATTCATTGAAACGAGCTTGTTTTTGCATTACTAAAGAATGGCTTATTGAAATGAAAACTAAAATTAACCTCTTAAGTCCTGAAACTAGTAGCGCCAATGATTTTTATGCAATTGATTTTGAGCTGCATAGCGCTATTGTAGTTAATGGGGGCAACAAACGATTGATAAAAATGTATAAGAATGTATTGTTTCAGATAGATATGATCCGTAGAATTTCAAGCATGAATCCACAACATTTTGCAACTAGCCGAGACTATCATCTTCAATTGATAGATTCGATTTACAATCGAGATTTAGATGCTGCAGAAAATATTTTGTCGGAACATTTAGATTATGTTCTTTTGAATACATTGCATTATTCACCTATAGCAATAAAAAATTGATATGGATAAGATTATTAATATTGAATAGATAATCTCTTAATGTCCATTCCCCTGTTATTTATTTCTAGGCTGTATCTGATGATTTCATCATTACTCTATGAGCCATAATTTTTTTGAAAATTATTAGAATATAACAAAAGCATTCACACTATATCTATTTCTTTCAGCATCAAAACTTATTATCGGAGAGTATAGGGTTGCTTTAATTTTATTATTATGCATGAGAATAAACCTATTTTACATAAAGTCAGCCATGTGATGAAGATGTATATATTAATAACTAATTTTATATGTTTTATGACCTAAGGATAAATCTGATTTGATAGGAAAAACTCGATTTCCTACATGATTTCCAGTCATTTTTTATGTAATGTTCACAATACTATTAAAGCCTCTAATCAACTGTTAATACAGGAAAAGTAGTGATTAATTTAAGGTGTCTGGTATCCTGCATGTTATTTACTTCTAAGTAGTTAATATAATTAGATAAAACTATGCTTTTATGAAAATATCTCTTTTGCCGCTTGACAAGTCATTGTAAGGTTATAATATACAAATTGTCGACAATTAAAAGACAGTTTTATATCATTATAATGACATGATCGAGATATAGGTAAACTATACCTTTAAGATGCATGAATTTTCTATTCGATCATTTTGTAGGATATCTAAAAATTTTCTTGTTTTTATTTATGATAAATGCACGTAAAAACAATCAATTATGAAATTCTCTTTACACAGGATAGGGTTGATTATGAATATAGAAATTATTTCGAAATTCAAGAGAATGGATACAGCCAGTATTTCGGATGCTATGGACAAAATCGGTGTTCCTTGTGGCCTGCTTGGCATCAAGTCAGTGATACCCGGGAAACGCATTTGCGGTGAAGCTTTTACTGTACATTACGTCCCATGCGGTATGGTCAAAGGTAACGTAGGTGATTTCCTTGATGATGTAAAACCTGGTCAAGTTGTGGTTATTGATAATAACGGTCGTGATTATTGCACCGTTTGGGGAGATATTATGACATTCACAGCTAAGCATATGGATATTGAGGGAACTTTGATTGATGGTGTATGTCGAGACATAGCTGGTATAAAGGAACAGAATTACCCTGTTTTCAGTAAAAATTTTTATATGGTAACAGGGAAAGATCGAGTGACCGTAGATTATGTTAATCGGCCAGTTTCCGTTTCAGGTGTACTTATATGTCCAGGAGACTTGATTATTGCAGATGATTCCGGTGCAATCGCAGTTCCAGCCGGTGTGGCAGAAAAAGTTCTTAGTATTGCAGAAGGTATTGAAAATACCGAACAAAAAATCATAGGTGAAGTAAAAAATGGCAGTACCTTGAAGGCGGCAAGAGCAAAATTCGGTTATCATCATCTTCAGACTAAGAACGTCTAAAAAAGAGGTATATATAATGAAAGTCATCGCCTTATATTTAGACAAATTGAATGAACATATGGAAAGAATGTTGATAAAGCGTTGTAGCGAAGAAATTGATGTTCGTTTTTTCAATCCAACAATAGGGACAAAAGGTGATCTCAAGGATGCGGATATCTTTATTGACACAACCTTCAAGGTCACTAAGAATATAATTGATGCCGCACCTCATCTGAAGTTGATTCAAAGGACAGGGATAGGTGTGGATATGGTAGATGTCGCCTACGCTAATGAGCGACGTATCCCGATTTCTGTTTGCCGTGGCTTCAATAGCAATGCTGTTGCGGAACTGACAATTTTAGATATATTATCTCTTTATCGTCGTCTCACTACATTGGATTCAATAACTAAAAAAGGAGAATGGCATACTTGGACATACCGTCATGAAAGTTATGAGATTATGGGTAAAACAGTAGGGGTATTAGGCGCTGGAACCATAGGTTGTAATGTCATAAAAAAAAGTTCAAGCGTTTGGCGCTAATGTAATTTATCATAATGTAAATAGGTTCTCAAAAGAAAAAGAAAGAGAATTGGGTATCACTTATAAAAGTTTTGAGGATGTTATTTCTTTATCGGATATTTTAACTTTGCATTTACCGTTACTTCCTTCTACCAGGAATATTATTGGTGTAAAAGAGCTCAAGGCCATGAAGAATACAGCCATTTTAGTCGATACGGCTCGAGATTCTTTAGTCGATTTGAAAGCGTTGGTTGATGCTCTGAAAAATGGAGAAATTTCTGGTGCAGCAATTGATATTCTTGATCCTATCGCTGCTGATAGCCCATTCAAGGATATTGATGATTTAAATCTAGTTTTGACACCTCATATTGGAGCTGCCACATATGATAATTATGATCGGGTGTATAAGTTGTGCGGTACCAATGCTCTTCATATATTACACGGAGAGAAGCCCGAAATGGTTTTAAAGTTGGGCTGAGTATGGTTAACTATTTAGTTAACCGGTGTTGATTTTGCCATCTTGTATGTTAGCTTAAGTTTTTTAATTATTATAAACAAAGATTGCGATTTTTTATCGGTTCTGTAATTTTTTCATGTTATGAAAAAATTATGATATTTATTGGGTACTTCAAGAAAAACTAAAGGAATAAATTTTATGATGGAAAGTAAAGAGTTAGATAAAGTGGTTGAGGGCTCATTTGATATTCATGTGCACGGCAGCCCTGATATTACGCCCCGGAAAATGACTGATATAGAAATTGCTAAATCAGCACGGGACGCACATATGGGCGGAATTTTGCTAAAATGCCATTATGGTTCGACTGCTGAGCGCGCAGCTTTAGTAAAGGAATGTGTGCATGGAATAGAGGTTTTTGGAGGACTAACTCTTAATCAAATGGTCGGAGGATTAAATCCTGTAGCTGTAGAAACTGCAATAAAACTTGGCGCCAAAGAAATATGGTTGCCGACTATTAATGCTAAAAATCATGTATTGCAAACATCTAAAGATATGTCGAAAGTAGTTGCAATATTTGATGAATTTAATAAACCATTACCTGCGCTGAATATTATTTTTGAAATGATTGCGGCGCATGATATTATCCTGGCTACGGGACATCTTAATGTTGAGGAAATTCTTGTTATTGTCCCTTTAGCAAAGAAAGTTGGCGTAAAAAATTATTATTACTCATCCTGAATGGGAAGTCGTAAATATGTCTGTAGAAATACAGAAAAAATTGGCCAAGCATGATGTCTTTTTTGAACATTGTTATTATAACATTACATCACCACAAGTTTTTACTCTTGAAAACTTGGCTTGTCAAATACGATCAACTAGTGTGAGCTTAAATCTTCTAAGTACGGATTTTGGACAGACATTCAATGACTTCCCAGTAAATGGTTTTAGGAAATATCTGGAGGGATTATACGAAATTGGTTTTTCAATTGATGAAATTGAATCTATGGTCAAGAAAAATCCAAAGTATTTATTGGGATTAACTAAATCTTAATTGAATTAGTCATTGGAGGAAAGAATAATGCCAAACATAGGTTGTAAAATAATAAAAGATTTTAAGAGACCTGAACGTAGAATTGTAGACTTATTTAAAGGTGTGCCAGTTGCAAACATTGATGATTGTATGGGACGTACCGCTGCTGTTTGCTCAGATATCAAACCATTGAATAAAGCCCGTCTTTTAGGTACTGCATTTACTGTTAAAGTTCCCGAAGGGGATAATCTTATGTTTCATAAGGCTATGGATTTGGCTAAACCTGGGGATGTAATAGTTATTGACGCCGGAGGGGATATCAATCGTGCTATTTTTGGGGAATTGATGATTTCCTACTGTAGCAAACGAGGCTTGGCCGGTGTTATTATTGATGGAGTCGTTCGTGATTATGATGAATTATCAGTCATGGATTTCCCTGTATATGCGAAAGGTTCTATTCCAAATGGACCCTATAAAAATGGCCCAGGCGAGATAAATACAATAATTTCTTTCGGTGGGAGGATTGTTCACCCCGGTGATATTACTGTTGGTGATGGTGATGGCATTGTTATTATTAACCCCGATGATGCAGAATATATTGCTTCTGAAGTGCATAAGATTATAACAAAAGAGTCTGATGTTCTGGAAAATATCAATAAGTATTGTACATATAGTCGCCCTTGGGTGGATGATAAATTAAAAGAAATTGGATGCGAATTCGCAGATGAATAATCATCTACCTTCATGGCCTAAGCTGAATCTTTAATTACATGAAAGAGATCTATTTTTGGGTCTCCAGAATGTATATTCATCATTATTGGAACCTCTTGGGGAATCCTACAATTGCATTATCTTCCGTAGGCTGAGTTTTTTTTATTGTAATTTTGAATCTAATTTTGTACGGAATTAGTGTTCATGTTAAATAGCAATATAAAATCAAAAAGCAGATCTGTTTCATGAGAATCTGCTTTTTTATGATTCTGTTGATTGTTGGCCTATACAGGGGTTTTATGCTGCCGTACATAAATATATGGCGCGACATACCCTTTGCAGTTCACGTCGAGATAATCCGACCACCATTGCATCATCTCCATCCGGGCTTCCAGATGCTCCGCTTTGTGCACATAGGCCGCCCGTACGCCGTTTCGCTCCTTATGGCTCATCTGACGTTCGATGGCATCCCTTGACCACAGCCCGGACTCGTTTAGGGCGCTACAGGCCATTGTCCTGAAACCGTGGCCACAGACTTCAGTTTTGGTGTCATAACCTATGGTGCGAAGCGCTTTATTAATGGTGTTTTCGCTCATCGGTTTATCCAGACCACGCGCACCCGGAAAAACGAATACCGACTCGCCGGTAAGCGCCTTGATCTTTTTTAGCAGGGCAACTGCTTGATTGGATAACGGCACCAGATGTTCATCCTTCATTTTTGCGCCCCGGTCTGAGAATCTCACGCCCTCTACAGCCTCGCGTTGCGCGGGCACTGTCCAGATACGCGCTTGCAGATTGAACTCATCCCAGCGGGCAAGCCTTAACTCACTTGAGCGCAGAAAGACGTGCAGATTCAGTTCCAGCGCCAGGCGAGTTAGCATCCGGCCTTTATAGTTATATAAGTTCCTCAGCAATTCGGGTAGACGTTTCAGCGGCAAGGCGGGAAGATGTTGGGCCACAATCGGCGTCACGACACCGCGCAGATCGAACGCGGGGTTGTATTTAATGATGCCCTGTTGCACGGCGTGACGCATGATTTTGGTCAGGTACTGGCGCATTCTCCCGGCCCCGTCATGCACGCCTTTATCGTCGATGGCCTTGATCAACTGCGCCAAATGCCGGGTTTCGACCTCCGCGATATCCATTTCACCAATGTCAGGGAACGCATAGCGTTTCACGCAGGTAAGAATTTTAGCCGCGTGGCTTTCCGACCAGCGCTTGAGGCTACCGGTGTGCCATGAGGTTGCGATGTGTTTAAAGGTGCGGGATTCGTCAACAGCGTTTTTTTCTGATCCGCGGGGCAGGGAAGGGGGGAATGCCGGATGCCAATAGCTTACGCGCCGCGTCACGCTTCTCGCGGGCTTCCGCCAGCGTTACTTGCGGGTAATGGCCAAGAGCCAGACGGGATTCTTTGCCGCCAAAGCAATAGCGGAAATACCACAGACGCGAGCCGCTGGTGGATACCATTAGATACAGGCCGTGAGCATCGGTGAGTTTGTAGGATTTTACCAAGGTTTTTGCAGCGCGGATTTTACTGTCAGTTAGAGCCATGTGAGGGTCACTCCATTCATCGAACTGAATGACCCGCAATTTGACCCCACATTTTCCGGATACCTAGAGATAAATCGAAACGTATCGGAAAGAGTTTTTACGCTAACCTGTTGAATTTAAGACACATAAGAATTCATGAGGAAGCATAAAAAGGAAGAAGTGGTGCCCGGACTCGGAATCGAACCAAGGACACGGGGATTTTCAATCCCCTGCTCTACCGACTGAGCTATCCGGGCAACGGGCCGCATTAAACCGTATTGGCCGCATTTCGTCAATGTGTTTGTGGCGGTTTGCCGTCAAATCGCGCCTGATTGTTCTCTTTTCAGGCGAAATCTCACAAGCTGTTAGGCTAATGCGCCGTTTTTGCGGCATAGCGCCAGGCGTAGAATATCCTCCGCCAGACGCCGTGCGACGGCGACATCCTGCAATTGATGTTTAACCAGTAATTTACTCAGGCACCCCTCCAGAATGAGCTCCATTTGCTGAGCCACCATGGTGGCGTCATCGGCCTCCATCTCGGTCAGCAGGGCGTGGCTGTAGGAAAACGAGGCCTGTTTTTGCTGTTCGGCCAACTGGTGAATCGGGTGGTCGGCGGCGGGATAATAGGTGCAGGCGGCGACAAACAGGCAGCCGGGATAGCGCTGTTGGCGGACCTGTTCGTCCAGAATGCGGTAACGCGCCAGCAGCTTCTGCTGTGGGTCAAGGGTGGCGTCCAGCAGGACTTTACCGCGCCAGCCGTCAATCTGCTCGGCGTGATGGCGCAGGCAATCGTAGTGCAATGCTTCGCCATCGGGCCAGAACTGCCGCAACTCGGCCACGGTCACGGCAAGCTCATTCGCCAGCATCTCAAGCGTGACCCTGCTGAACCCCTGTTGCTCCAGCAGGGTTAACGCGCGATCCAGTACCTGTTCACGTTGCATTGGTGCTGCCATAAGGGTGCCTCCAGACACTTTTTGCCCGTGGAAACCGGGTGTTTACGGAATGATCTTATGCAAATGCCGCTGAAATTCGGCCGCGTCCATAAAGCCCGTTACGCGGGAGTCCGGTATCTCGCGCCCTTGGGCATCAAAAAACACAATGGTGGGCAGGCCCAGGACGCTCAATTCCTTCAATAACGTTTTCTGTGCCGGCGTGTTGGCCGTGACGTCCGCCTGGAGCAGGGTCATGCCGGCCATGGTTTGCCGCACTCCGGCCGCGTTAAAGGTGTATTTCTCGAACTCTTTGCAGGCGACGCACCAGTTGGCGTAAAAATCCAGCATAACCGGTTTGCCGGCGGACGAATCGACCCGATTTGTCAAATCCGCCAGCGTGCCGATAGGGCTGAACGCCGGCAGGGCGACGGCATCGACCGCCACACCCGCTTCCGAGGCGGGGGAAAACGCCCAATCCTGCAAAGGCCGTACCGCCACCAGCATGGTTACCAGTAGTGCGATTTGCACAATGCGGTTGCCGCGATAGGCGCCTTTGAGGCTCAGCAAAAATGCCCAGCCGAAAAAGGCCGCCGCCAGCAGGCTCCATAGCCGTGCGCCCCAGATATCCCCCAAGATGCGCTCCAGCAGAAAAATCGGCAGGGCCAGGATAACAAAACCCAGTCCTTCTTTAACCTGTTTCATCCAGGCGCCGCCGCGAGGCAGTAGCCGGTGGCCGAACAGCGCCGCCAGTATCAGCGGAATGCCCATGCCCACGGCATAGAGGTATAACGTGATGCCTCCCGTCAGGACATTGCCGCTCTGGGCGATATACAGCAAAATCGCGCTGAGGGGGGGGCGGTGGTGCAAGGGGAGCAGAACAGCGCCGCCAGTGCGCCCATGACGAACACGCCCCACATGGAGCCGGACCGCTGCCGGTTGCTCCATAGCGTGAGGCGCGTTAGCAGCCAAGAGGGTAGTTGCAGGGTGAACAGGCCGAACATGGAGAGCGCCAGGGCGATAAATAGCGCCGACAGGGTGAGCAATACCGCGGGCTGCTGTATGGCCGCCTGCAGCGGCAATCCCGCCGCCGCCACCGCGATGCCCAAGAGCGTATAGGTGATGGCCATGCCTTGGACGTAGACCAGCGCCAGCGCCAGTACCCGGCCGGTGCTGAGGGCTGCCCGATCGTTGCCGAGGATAATGCCGGAAATCAGCGGGTACATGGGCAGTACGCAGGGGGTGAAGGCAATGCCGATGCCCACCAGCAGCGCCCACCATAACGAGAAGGGCGAAGCGGCGCGGGAGGGCGCCGGCGGGACGGTCTGGGCAAGCGACGCGAACATTTCCGTCGAGGTTATCGGCAGAGGAACGGTGCGCGTTTCCGGGGGATAGCAAAAACCGGCATCGGCGCATCCCTGATAGGTGACTTGCAGCGTGGCGCCTTCGTCAGCCTGCCGTATCGGGACCGGGAATTGCAATGTGTGCCGGTAGATCTGCGTATCGCCGAAGAACTCGTCATGGTGGTTGTCGCCTTCCGGCATCGCCACCTGTCCGAGCACGGCATGCGTCGGCTCGAGCTTGATTTGTTGGCGATAAAGATAGTAGCCCGGCCGGATTTGCCAACTGAGGCGGATATCGGTGCCGTGGCGCTGAAAATCAAAGGCGAAGGCTTCGTCGGCCTTGACGAATGTCGGGGCGCCGCCGTTGCCGCCGAAAAGCACGGCGGACGCCCGGCCCGCCGCCGTCCCGAGCAGCAGCGCCAGTAAAATCAGCGTAAAGAGGCGTTGAGCCATGACAGATAATCCGCGTCCCCGCTCAGTACGGGCAGCGCCAGCAGCTCGGGGGTTTGATAGGGATGAAGGGCTTTGACTCGCGCCATCAGCGCGGGCTGGTGGCGGACATGGCTTTTTATCAGCATTTGCGCTTCCTGCTGCTGTTCCAGTTTGCCTTCCCAGCGATAGATCGACAGGGCGCCGGGCAGTAGGGTAACGCAGGCCGCCAGTCGCTCATCCAGCAGACGGGCCGCCAAATCACGGGCGACGGCCTCGTTTGGCGCGGTGCAAAGTATCACCACATATTCCGCCGGCGCGGGAAGATCTTCCCGGACGGGCGAGCGGGGGGCGGGATATTCGGAGTCCTGGGCCTGCGCTGTCATAAACACCTCGTGTTGTCGCGTCGGGCAAGTATAACCCGCTCATCCCGCCGGCGACAGCCTGGCGGGGCACGCATTATCCTGGGCCGCGGGACGATCGTCGTCTGCGAGGCGATTTGCCACGCGAATTAGCGATCGGATAGCCCGCGGACCATGGAGTCAGAGCTGCGTTTCGTCGTCGTAGCGCCGGGCTTTGTAGGTGGGATGCATCAGATTATCCAGCGAGAAGATATCATCCAGTTGGGCGGGGGTCAGTAGCCCGCGCTCCAGCACCACTTCCCGCACGCTTTTGCCGGTTTCGGCGCAGATTTTACCCACTATATCCCCGTTATGATGGCCGATAAAGGGATTGAGGAAGGTCACGATGCCGATGGAATTAAAGACATAGGATTCGCACACCGCCTGATTGGCGCTGATGCCGCCGATGCATTTGTCCAGCAGGTTATCGCAGGCGTGGGTCAGGATATGGATGGATTCGAACATGGCCTGGCCGATAACCGGTTCCATGACGTTGAGCTGCAGCTGGCCCGCCTCCGCCGCCATGGTGATGCAGGTGTCGTTGCCGATGACTTTGAAACAAACCTGGTTTACCACTTCCGGGATGACCGGGTTGACCTTGGCGGGCATGATGGACGAACCGGCCTGAAGCTGCGGCAGGTTGATTTCATTAAGGCCGGCGCGGGGGCCGGAAGAGAGCAGTCGCAGATCATTGCAGATCTTGGAGAGTTTCACCGCCAGACGCTTTAGCGCGCTGTGCACCATAACGTAGGCGCCGCAGTCCGAAGTGGCCTCGATAAGATCCTCCGCCGGTATGCAGGGCAGGCCGCTGACCTCCGCCAGCTTGCGTACCGCCAGGACCGGGTAGCCGTCCGGGGTGTTGAGACGGGTGCCGATGGCGGTGGCCCCCAGGTTCACCTCCAGCAGCAGTTCGGCGGTGCGCAGCAGATTTTTGTTCTCTTCCTTCAGCAAGATGGTGAAGGCGTGAAATTCCTGGCCCAGCGTCATGGGCACCGCGTCCTGCAACTGGGTGCGGCCCATCTTGAGAATGGCGGCGAATTCCTGCGCTTTACGCTCGAACCCCTCCCCCAGCCGGCTGACGGCGTCGATCAGGGCAAGTATCGAGCTGTAGACCGCGATGCGAAAGCCGGTGGGATAGACATCGTTGGTGGACTGGCATTTATTGAGATGATCGTTGGGATTGAGAAACTGATAATCCCCTTTTTGGTGCCCCATCAATTCCAGCCCGATATTGGCCAGCACTTCGTTGGTGTTCATATTTACCGAGGTGCCGGCTCCTCCCTGGAAGACGTCGATGGGGAACTGGTCCAGGCAGCGGCCCTTGCTTAATACCTCATCGCAGGCGGCGACGATGATATCGGCGATATCGTGGGGCAGGGTATTAAGCTCTTTGTTGGCCAAGGCCGCGGCTTTTTTTACCAGCACCATGCCGCGAACGAACTCCGGGATATCCTTGATTTTGGTGTTGCTGATGCGGAAATTTTCGACGGCGCGCAGGGTGTGGATGCCGTAATAGGCCTCGGAGGGAACTTCACGGGTGCCCAGCAGGTCTTCTTCTATGCGAATGTGGTTCGCCATGGCGTACTTCCTTAAAAAGCGATAATGTCGACGGGTGTTAAGGGATAATCGCGGTATCATTTTATAATCCAGCGCGTTGCACTGGCAATGCCGGTTATGCTCGCCATTATATGCTGAAAAGCTTTTCAGGCTATTAGCTTGATCACGATTGTTTAACTTTTTTATTACAAAATGGTTCGCATCGGCCGGTGGCGAACGTTTATCGGCCGCCGCGGCCGAGCGGGCCGTCAATCGGCGACGCGCCTCTATGTTAGTCGAGACGCATTGGATGTAAAGTGTGGTAAATAAGCCTGTTGGGTGGGTTGAATAGCGCGCTCACGGATACCATAACAAGGTAAAGCGCTTAAGCAAGCGATTAAGTTTACTCTGAGGAGAGTCCGGTGCGTTGGTTACCCTTGCTGGTCATTTTTCTGGTGGTTTATATCGAGATCACGCTGTTTATCCAGGTGGCCCAGGTGATAGGCGTGCTGCTGACGCTGCTGCTGGTGCTTCTGACCTCTTTTATCGGCGTTTCGCTGGTGCGGACCCAGGGCATCATCATCCTGACCCAGATGCAGGTGAAAATAGCCAATGGCGAAAGCCCGGCGGCGGAGATGATCAAAAGCGTGTCCGTCCTGCTGGCGGGATTTCTGTTGCTGCTGCCGGGCTTTTTCACCGATTTTCTCGGTTTGCTGCTGCTGTTGCCCCCGGTGCAGAATCATTTGACCCTGAGGCTGTTGCCCTATATACGCTTCCAGCGCGGCGGCGGTTTTAACGCCCAGGTGAACGGCGAGACGTTTGAAGGCGAATTCAAGCGCAAGGACACGCCGGGGGATCGTATCGGGCATCACCCCGACGACGAGAAATAGCCGCCATAGCGCCTGAAAAAGAGGATTATTCAACCAGTTGATTTTACGCGTTTTTTATTCTTATTGTGTAAAATACGGCCACTCGGTCAAAAAAATCTTCTTTTTCCCCTTGAAGCGTAACTGAACGCCCCCATCTTAAACACCACGAGGCCGGGTATGAGGGCATGCCCGGCGTTCATCCCGAAACAGATACGGACTTTCTTAAGGAGAGCTTTCAATGAAAATTCGTCCATTACATGATCGCGTTATCGTCAAGCGCAAAGAAGTTGAATCCAAGTCGGCCGGCGGTATCGTGCTGACCGGCTCCGCGGCGGGTAAATCCACCCGTGGCGAAGTCCTGGCGGTCGGCCATGGTCGCATCCTTGAAAACGGCGAAATCAAAGCGCTGGATGTGAAAGTGGGCGACACCGTGATTTTCAACGACGGTTATGGCGTGAAGGTGGAAAAAATCGATAACGAAGAAGTCCTGATCATGTCCGAAAGCGACATTCTGGCAATCGTTGAGGCGTAATTCGCGCGTAATCATCTGAACTGAACGAATTTAAGGGAAATTCAAATGGCAGCTAAAGACGTAAAATTCGGTAATGACGCTCGCACCAAAATGCTTCGCGGCGTTAATGTCCTGGCAGATGCGGTTAAAGTGACCCTGGGTCCCAAAGGCCGCAACGTTGTGCTGGACAAATCCTTCGGCGCCCCCGTTATTACCAAAGACGGCGTATCCGTCGCTCGTGAAGTCGAATTGGAAGACAAATTCGAAAACATGGGCGCCCAGATGTTGAAAGAAGTCGCTTCCAAGGCGAATGACGCCGCGGGCGACGGCACCACCACCGCCACCGTTCTGGCTCAATCCATCGTCAATGAAGGTCTGAAAGCCGTTGCCGCTGGCATGAACCCGATGGATCTGAAGCGCGGTATCGACAAAGCGGTAATCGCCGCGGTTGAAGAACTGAAAAAACTGTCCGTGCCCTGTTCCGATTTCAAAGCCATCGCCCAGGTGGGCACCATTTCGGCCAACGCCGATGAAACCGTGGGCCAGCTTATCGCGCAGGCCATGGAAAAAGTGACCAAGGAAGGCGTGATCACCGTTGAAGAAGGTTCAGGTCTGCAAGACGAACTGGACGTTGTGGAAGGCATGCAGTTCGACCGCGGTTATCTCTCCCCGTATTTCATCAACAAACCGGAAACCGGCACCATCGAACTGGAAAGCCCGTTTATCCTGTTGGCTGATAAAAAAATCTCCAATATCCGCGAAATGCTGCCGGTATTGGAAGCCGTCGCCAAAGCCGGCAAACCGCTGTTGATCATCGCCGAAGACGTTGAGGGCGAAGCCCTGGCCACCCTGGTGGTGAACACCATGCGCGGTATCGTTAAAGTCGCCGCCGTCAAAGCCCCTGGTTTCGGCGACCGCCGTAAAGCCATGCTGCAGGATATCGCCATTCTGACCGGCGGTACCGTGATTTCCGAAGAAATCGCCATGGAACTGGAAAAGGCCACCCTGGAAGACATGGGCCAGGCTAAACGTGTGGTCATCACCAAAGACACCACCACCATCATCGACGGCGTGGGCGAAAAAGCCGATATCGACAGCCGCATCGCCACCATCAAACAGCAAAGCGAAGACGCTACTTCCGATTACGATCGTGAAAAACTGCAGGAACGTATCGCCAAGCTGAGCGGCGGCGTGGCCGTCATCAAAGTCGGCGCCGCTACCGAAGTGGAAATGAAAGAGAAAAAAGCCCGCGTGGAAGATGCCCTGCATGCCACTCGCGCCGCGGTTGAAGAAGGCGTGGTGGCCGGCGGCGGCGTTGCGCTGATTCGCGTTGCCAACAGCATCACCGAGCTGCGCGGCGATAATGAAGATCAAAACGTCGGCATTAAGATTGCCCGTCGCGCCATGGAAGCGCCGCTGCGCCAGATCGTGGCGAATGCCGGCGAAGAACCTTCCGTTATTTCCAACAATGTGAAAGCCAGCAACGGCAACATGGGCTATAACGCGGCAACCGAAGAATACGGCGACATGATTGCCATGGGTATCCTGGATCCGACCAAGGTTACCCGTTCCGCGCTGCAATATGCCGCATCCATTGCCAGCCTGATGATCACCACTGAAGCGATGATTACCGAACTGCCCCGTGACGACAAACCTGATTTAGGCGGTGCCGGCGGCGGTATGGGCGGAATGGGCGGCATGGGCGGCATGATGTAATGCCCCTGTTACACCCGTAGCTCTCTGAACCCCCGGCCTCCGGGGGTTTTGTTTTTTTTGGCAAAAAATTATCAACCGGCACGTTTTTAAGGTATAAACAGTGGGCAGTATGGGCAAGGTTAACAGCGAACTTGCGCTGTCGGTTGCCCAAGGGAAGCATGGCGCACAGTAAACTTTTGCCGGACACATTAAAATTCGAGGAAAACGATGCGAATCAAATTTCTACTCTGTCTTTGCGCAGGCACGTTGATATTGGCGGGATGCAGTACCGGTAACCAATTGTCCGCCGCCGGCCAATCGGTGAAATTCACCGAAGACCAGCCGGCCGCCAATTGCCGACTGCTGGGTACGGTGGTGGGTACGCAAAGCAACTGGCTGTCGGGCCAGGGCGGCGAAGACAGCTCAATGCGCGGCGCGGCCAATGATTTGCGCAATCAAGCCGCCGCCATGGGCGGCAATGTCATTTATAAAGTCACCAGCCCGGTCAGCAAGACAGAAACCTATTTATCCAGCTTCGTGCCGCTGGACAGCAAGCTTCAGGGGCAGGTTTATCAGTGCCCTTAGTTTTTGCCGCCCGCCCGCCATCGTCCCGATAACCGGGGCGATGACGCCGGTTAACGCTGGCGCAGGCCCAGATCGATAAGCGTCTTGCTGCGTTCGCCGCCGATTTCCCGGGCCAGCTTGGGCACCAGGTAGCCGGATACCTTGGTCATCAGCTGCCGCATGATGTGCCGGGCCTCATCATCGGGCACCATGAAATGCGCCGCGCCCTGAACCTTGTCCAATACATGCAAATAATAGGGTAAGATGCCGGCCGTAAACAGCGCTTCGCTCAGCGCCGCCAGGGTATCGGCGTTGTCGTTGACCCCCGAAGCAGCACGCTCTGATTGAGTAATGTCACCTGCGCCTGCCGCAGTTGTGCCATACTTTGCCGGAACGGCCCATCGATTTCGTTGGCGTGATTGATGTGGGTAATCAAAACCGTTTTCAGGCGGCTGTCCGCAAGGCGTCGACATAACGCGGGCGTGACGCGGGCGGGTATCACGACCGGCAGGCGGGTGTGGATGCGCAGGGTGGTGAGGTGTTCGATATCTTCAAGCCCGCTTATCAGTTCCGCCAGTTCGCCGTCTTTCGCCATCAGCGGATCGCCACCGGAAAAAATGATTTCGTTAAGCTCCGGATGTCGCCGGATATAACCAAGCGCCGCCGTCCAGTTGCTCTTGGTGCCCTGGTTATCCTGATAGGGGAAATGACGCCTGAAGCAGTAACGGCAGTTTACCCCGCAGCCGCCTTTTACCAGCAACAGCGCGCGGTTGGCGTATTTGTGCAGCAGGCCGGGCACTACGCTGTGTTGTTCTTCCAGCGGATCGGTGCTAAAACCGGGCGCAGCGAGAAATTCTTCCCTGGACGTCAGGACTTGCCGTAACAAGGGATCGCGGGGGTTGCCGGGCTCCATGCGCCGGACGAAAGCTCTGGGCACCCGGAACGGGAACAGCCGGCGCGCGTCGGCCCCTTCGCGTAATTCCGTGTGATTTTCGAGCTGAAGCTGGTGCAGCAGTTCAAGGGGATCGGTGATGACATCTGCAAGTTGCAGCAACCAATCTTCTCTAGTCGGGGTATTTCGGGTTACAATGTCTGCCATTTTTTTGGCTTAATTACCAAGTTTATATTAAGAGGACCACCATGGCGTCTTATAGTACCAATGAATTCCGTTCCGGTCTCAAAATCATGCAAGACGGCGAGCCGTGCGCGATCGTTGATAACGAATTCGTAAAACCGGGCAAAGGACAGGCGTTCAACCGCGTGCGCATTCGCAAGCTGATCTCCGGGAAAGTATTGGAAAAGACGTTTAAGTCCGGAGACTCGGTGGAAGCGGCCGATGTGATGGATATGAACCTGACTTACCTGTATAACGACGGTGAATTCTGGCATTTCATGAATAATGAAACCTTTGAACAGTTGGCCGCCGACGTCAAAGCCGTGGGCGACAACGCCAAGTGGCTGGTGGAGCAGGCGGAGTGCGTGCTGACGTTGTGGAACGGGGAGCCTATCGCCGTGACGCCGCCTAATTTCGTCGAGCTGGAAATCACCGATACCGATCCGGGCCTGAAAGGCGACACCGCCGGCACCGGCGGCAAGCCGGCCACCCTGACCACCGGCGCGGTGGTGAAGGTGCCGCTGTTCGTGCAGATTGGCGAAGTGATCCGCGTAGATACCCGTTCCGGCGAGTATGTCTCCCGCGTGAAATAAAGGCATACCGGGAATGTCGCCGACGGGCGCTATTTCCGGTATTTCCCATGCCTGGAAGGAATACGGCGATGATGTTTTCCAGAATCCTTAAACTCTTCGTTATTGCTTGTTTAACGCTGGCGACGCTGAGCGGTTGCAACACCGCCAGGGGGTTTGGCGAGGATGTACAGCATCTGGGCAGCAAGATTTCCCATGCCGCCAACTGAGAGGTCGACAGCCTGATATGTCAAAATATTTCAGCAAAAGCTGAGCGCCTTACACTTTTTTTTACTAAACTTTAAGTGACGTACTTCTGATGCTCACTGAAAAGGAAATTGTTATGCTGAAAAAAAAGTATGATGGCCGCAGCCGCTTTGCTCATCCTTTCCTCCCTCACGGCATGCAATACCACGCGCGGCGTTGGGGAAGATGTCTCTGCCGGTGGGCAGGCTATCCAGCGCAGCGCCGAATAAACCCGCTCTCGCCATTCATTTTCTTGCGCATAGCGCTAATACGATGGCTCCCGGTTTTGCGGAGCCAATTCTACCCCTGTCCTAAAGAGATAATGGGAAAAAGAATCATTTCTCTTGACCTTTATTTCTCATCTGCATTTATCGACGTCAGCAACCGCGGCGCGCTGAATCGATCAACACCTCAGGCGGATTATATCTATTTTGAATATCGGCGTTATGTCATGAAATTTGATACGTGCGTCAAAAGTCTTGCCGGTTTCGTTAGCTATAATATAAAGTTTGTGGCAAACAAATAATTAAAAAAAATATTAACTCGCTCAAAAAAAATAACACTTTTCCTGTGCTTCTTCTATGAATTGACAGAAATCAAGACCAGGCTAATTCAACCCCTATAATCTGCAGTTCAGCAAAAAGTCTTTTGGCTTTTTCTTGTTTCCAATGGAGGGACTCCATGTCAAACGAAGAAGATGTATTGATTGACCGGGCGGGTTTAGCCGATAAGGCTAAGAAGTCGCGCCTGCCGGCCCGGCTGGATTTGCTGCAAAGCCTGTCCGGGCTGTTATTATTTCTGTTTATGTGCGGGCATATGTTTTTCGTCGCATCCATCTTGTTGGGGCGCGATGCGATGTGGACCATCACCAAATTTTTTGAAGGCTATTTTTTTACCGGCGGTAAAAGCTATCCCTGGATCGTGTCCATTGTGGTGGGCATGGTGGCCTTTTTATTTGTGTTTCACGCCTTGCTGGCGGTACGCAAATTCCCCGGCAGCTACAAGCAATACCGTGCTTACCGCGTTCATATGAAAGGGATGCGCCACGAGGACACTACCTTGTGGATATGGCAGGTTTATACCGGATTCGCTCTATTCTTCCTGGCTTCGGCGCATCTGTACCAGATGTTTTTCTGGCCGCAGAATATCGGCCCCTACGGGTCCGGCGCGCGGATGTGGAGCGATATGATGTGGCCGTTCTATCTCATCATGCTGATAGCCATCGAATTGCACGGCGGGATAGGAATTTACCGCTTGGCGATCAAATGGTGCATTCCCAATGCCCCGCGTAAAACGCTGAAAAAAATAAAATGGGGTCTGACCGCATTTTTCATGATTATCGGCTTATTGACGTTAGTGGCTTATATGAAAATCGGTTATGAACACAGACATAATCCTAATGAGATCTACACCCCAACCTGGGCCGTTGAATCAGTAAATGAGGGTGGTAAATGAAAACTATCGTAACGGATGTACTGGTTATCGGCGGCGGTTTGGCGGGCCTGCGTTTGGGGGTCGGCGCAAAACGCCGCGGACACGATGTCACCCTTCTTTCTCTGGTTCCGCCGAAACGTTCCCACTCCGCCGCCGCTCAGGGCGGTATGCAGGCTTCGCTGGCCAACGTCATTAAAGGTCAGGGGATACCGAAGACATTCATTTTGAAGACACCGTGCGCGGCAGCGACTGGGGGGCCGACCAGGATGTGGTGCGCATGTTTGTGAATACCTCGCCCAAGGCCGTGCGGGAATTGGCCGCCTGGGGTTGTCCCTGGAGCCGCATCACCAAGGGCGATCGCGAGGTTATCATCAATAGCCAGAAGGTCACCATCACCGAACGCGACGAGGCGCAGGGGCTGATTGCCCAGCGCGACTTCGGCGGCACGAAAAAATGGCGCACCTGTTACGTTTCCGACGGCACCGGCCATGCCATGCTGTTTACCGCCAGCGATAGGGCCATTGCCGAGAAAATCGATATTCACGAACGCAAAGAGGCGCTGGCGCTGATTCATGATGGTTCCCGCTGCTATGGCGCCATTGTGCGGGATCTCATCACCGGGGAACTTGTGGCCTACGTGGCCAAGGCCACCGCCATCGCCACCGGCGGGGCCGGCAGGCTTTACCGGGTCTCCACCAACGCCGTGATTTGCGAAGGCATGGGCCACGCGCTGGCGCTGGAAACCGGCGTTGCCTCGCTGGGCAATATGGAAGCCGTGCAGTTTCATCCCACCGCCATCGTACCGGCCGGCATTCTGGTGACGGAAGGCTGCCGGGGGGGGACGGCGGGTTGTTGCGGGACGTGGACGGCCACCGCTTTATGCCGGACTATGAACCGGAGAAAAAGAGCTGGCCTCCCGTGACGTGGTGTCGCGGCGGATGGAAGAGCACATTCTCAAGGGGAAGGGGGCGAAATCCCGCTTCGGCGATCACCTGTGGCTGGATATCACCCTATTGGGGCGCCATCATATCGAGCACAATCTGCGTGAAGTAAAAGAAATCTGCGAAAGCTTCCTGGGGATCGATCCGGCGGAGAAATGGATCCCGGTTCGCCCGGCGCAGCATTATACCATGGGCGGGGTACGCACCCTGCCCACCGGCGAATCCCGCACGCTGAAAGGCCTGTTCGCCGCCGGCGAAGCCGCCTGCTGGGATATGCACGGCTTTAACCGGCTGGGGGGGGCAACTCGGTGGCGGAAACGGTGGTGGCCGGCATGATCGTCGGCGAGTTCATCGCCGATTTCTGCGACAACATCGGCGATCATTTTGATATTCCCCTGGGGCTGGTGAATGAATTCGGACAGCGGGAGGAGGCGAAGCTCAAGGTCTTGCTGCAGGGCGGCGGTACGGAAAACGCCTTTAAGCTCAATATGGAAATGCAGGACACCATGACCCGCTGCGTGGGGATTTTCCGCAGCGGCGAGGTATTGGCGGAGGGCGTGGCGAAGCTGCAGGAACTGTTGGCGCGCAGCCGCAATATCGGCGTGAGCAGCCGTGCGCCGGGCGTCAATCCCGAGCTGGTGATGGCCTACCGGGTGCAAAAGATGATCAAGCTGGCCCTCACCGTGTCCTATGGCGCCTTAGCACGAACCGAAAGCCGCGGCGCGCATTTCCGCAAGGATTATCCGCACCGTAATGATGAGCAGTGGCTCAAGCGCACCCTCTCTTTCTGGCGGGATGACAACGCCACCTTGCCGACGCTTGAGTATGAAGATCTGGACGTGATGAAAATGGAGCTTCCGCCGGGATGGCGGGGTTATGGCGCCAAGGATTATATCGATCATCCCGATACCCCCAAGCGTGCCGCCGAAGTCGAGGACATCAAGCAGCGTATGGCGGGGCAAGACCGCTTCGCCGTTCAGGACGCGATTATGTCTTACAAAGACAAGCTGCCGGCGAAGCTGCGCGGGCTTAATGAACGCATTGATGAGCCACTGGATAGATGAGCAACCTATGAACGACAATCACAATAACGACGCATCGGTAACCCCAATCCAAGTTGCTGCTTACACCGGTAACGGTAACAATGAAAAGCAGGCGCCGAACCGTCTGCTGACCTTTCGCATTTTGCGCTATAACCCGCAGGAACCGGGCATCAAGCCGCATATGCAAAGCTATCAGGTTGAAGAAGCGGAGGGCATGACGTTATTTATCGCGCTGAATGAAATCCGCCAGCATCAGGACCCGACGCTGCAATTCGATTTTGTCTGCCGCGCCGGTATCTGCGGGAGCTGCGCCATGACCATCAACGGCCGGCCTGGCCTGGCCTGCCGCACCCTGACCAAATCCCTGGGCACGGAGATTTCGTTAACGCCGCTGCCGTTCTTTGAGCTGATTGGCGATCTGTCCGTGAATACCGGCAAGTGGATGCACGGCATGAGCGAGCGGTTGCAAACCTGGGTGCATATCAAAGAGCAAGAGATCAACCTGAGCAAAGCGGAAGAACGGATGGATCCGTTGCTGGCCGAGAAAATCTATGAACTCGACCGCTGTATAGAATGCGGTTCATGCGTTGCCGCTTGCGGCACCGCTCAGATGCGGCACGATTTTGTCGGCGCGGTGGGCATGGGCAAAATCGCCCGTTTTCGTATGGATCCGCGGGATGAGCGCACTGATGAGGACTATTATGAGGTTATCGGCGATGATAACGGCGTGTTCGGCTGTATGTCCCTGCTGGGTTGCCATGATGTGTGTCCGAAACAGTTGCCGCTGCAAACCCAGATAGCCTTTCTGCGCAGAAAGATGGCGACCATTGGTTAATCGCTGATTTTGGTCCTGGCCGGGCGGGCTTACAAGCTTACTTTAACGGGCTCGTTGCACGATCGGTGTAAGCGGACCTACCGCACCATGGGGCGCTCGGGCAGGCGGGAGAACCACGCCTGCTTCGACCCCATCGGCGCGGTCTCCCTTTAACAGGCTCGTTGCACGATCGATGTAAGCGGACCTACCGCACCATGGGGCGCGCGGGCAGGCGGGAGAACCACGCCTGCTTCGACCCCATCGGTACGGTCCCCCTCTAACAGGCTCGTTGCACGTTCGGTAATAACGGGCCTGGCGTGCCGGTGTGACGATGCATTTGTCTACCCGGCGGGATGCGGGTAGACTGCATCCCCGGTTTGAATCAGGAGGAACTCTCCATGAGCGAAACGGCAAGCTGGCAACCCAGCGCCTCTATCGCCAATTTATTGAAACGCGCGGCCATTTTGGCGCGTATCCGGCAGTTCTTTACCGATCGCGGCTTGTTGGAAGTGGAAACGCCCGCCATGAGCCGGGCGACGGTGACGGATGTGCATCTTTCCCCGTTCCAGACCCAATTTGTCGGGCCCGGCGCAGCGCAGGGCCTGACGCTCTATTTGATGACCAGTCCCGAGTACCATATGAAACGGCTGCTGGCGGCGGGCAGCGGGCCTATTTTCCAAATCGGCCGCAGTTTTCGCAATGAAGAGGCCGGACGGCATCATAACCCCGAGTTCACCATGCTGGAATGGTATCGGCCCCATTATGATATGTACCGGCTGATGAATGAGGTGGACGATTTATTGCAGCAAACGCTGGATTGCGGCAGCGCGGAAACGGTTTCTTATCAGCAGGTGTTTATTCGCCATATCGGCGTCGATCCGCTTTCGGCGGAAAAGGCGCAGCTGTGCGAGGCGGCGGCGAAGCTGGATCTGGCGGATGTGTGCACGCCGGACGAGGATCGCGATACCCTGTTGCAAATGCTGTTCGCCATGGGGGTGGAGCCGAACATCGGCCGGGATAAGCCGACGTTTGTTTATCATTTTCCGGCTTCCCAAGCGGCCCTGGCGGAAATCAGCTCTGAGGATCATCGGGTCGCCGATCGTTTCGAGGCCTATTTCAAGGGAGTGGAGCTGGCCAACGGTTTTCGGGAGTTAACCGACGCCACCGAACAGCGCCAGCGCTTTGTGCAGGACAACCGCAAGCGCGCCGCCATGGCGTTGCCGGAACAGCCCATCGACGAGCATCTGCTGGCGGCCTTGGCCCACGGTATTCCGGAATGTTCAGGGGTGGCGCTGGGGGTGGACCGGCTGGTGATGCTGGCGCTGAAAGCGGACAGCCTGGCGGAGGTTATCGCCTTCCCGGTGGAACGCGCGTAAATCGCCGCCGATGTAAGGGCTAATAGGAGCCGGATTTAAAACCGCCGGGACGGCCGGTTCGTTCCATACGGACTTGGAACGGCGGGAACGGCATGTCCAGGCCGTGTTCGCGATAACCCTCGAGGATAAGCTGGTTCAGCTGATGCCGCAGCGGCATCCGGTGCCCCATTTCCGCCGCGTGCACCCGCAGTTCGAACAGCATGATGCCCTGCTGCAAATCCACCAGAAACGCCTCCGGCTGCGGATTGGTCAGCACCAGGGGGCAGCGCAGGGCCGCCTGCTTAAGCAGTTGGGTAACCTCCTCGCTGTCGGCATCCGGCGGGGCGGGAATGGTCAGCACGATGCGCGTTACCGAATCCGACAGGGACCAGTTGATAAACTGCTCGGTAATAAACGCTTTATTGGGCACGATGATCTCTTTTCGGTCCCAGTCGGTAATGGTGGTGGCGCGGGTATTGATTCGGGTGATGCTGCCGGTCAAATCCCGGATGGTGACGGTATCGCCGATACGGATGGGTTTTTCAAATAGGATCATCAGGCCGGAGATGAAGTTGGCGAAGATCTCCTGCAGGCCGAAGCCGAGCCCGACCCCCAGCGCCGCCACCAGCCACTGCAATTTCGCCCATTCGATGCCTATCCAGGAGAAACCTATCATGCCGCCTATCAGCATCAGCAAATATTTAGTGACGGTGGTAATGGCGTAGCCGGTGCCGGGCGTTAAATCCAGATGCTGCAACAGCGCCAGCTCCAGCAAAGCCGGCAGGTTGCGCACCAGTTGCGTGGTGATGATAAGCACCATTACGGCAATCAGCACCGACGCCAGCGTAATGGGTTCGACGCTTTCTACGCCCTTGACGGTGGAGCTGGCGTCCCATAACCGGACATTTTCCAGGAAACCGAACGCCGAATGAATTTCCGACCATAGCCATATCACCGACAGGAAGGCGATAAGGGTCAGGATGGAACGCACCAGACGCAGCGACTGAGCACTGATGGCGTCCAGGTCCACCGTGGGCTCTTCCGCTTCGGCGGCGGCCTCGTTGAGCTGGGAGGGCGACATATCCTCTTCGTTGCGGGCCCGCAGCGCCAGGATTTCCGCCCGGCGCTGCTTGGCGCGATCGAAGGCTATCCGGCGCCGCTGGATAAACATCCATCGGCGGATAATGTGGTAGATGACCAGCAATAGGAACCAGATGGCCACCGACGTCTCGAGCCTCGCCAGCAGCGCTTGCGCGGTGGCGAGGTGCCCGAGGCAGGCCGCCGCCACCGCCACCAGCGGCGCGCACTGCAGTAAATTCCATAACGTGCGGTTGACCGCGTTGTCTCCCGAGCCGGTTTTATCCAAAAACAGCGGAATCCCTGCCCGTTTAAGGCTGTTGGTCACCAGGCTCAGGGCGGCGCACAGCAACACGAAGCAGAGGCGGCCAAGGGTGCCGGCAAATTCCCGGTCATTGAAATTATTGAAGGTGATGACCGCCACGATAAGCGGCACGATAAGGCCGTTGTAAAGGCTGTAATAGCGCATTGCCCGCGCCACCCGATGCACCGGCCAACCGAGATGGGCAATGAACAGTCCTTGCGGCTGGGCGAAGTGGGCGCTTACCATAAACAGCCATAATACCGGGACGGTGGCTACTAGGCCATCGCCGACGGCCACCCCATCGGGTAGGGCCACGCCTGTCGCAGGCCATAACCCAGCGCCCCCCAAAGTACCGGCAGGGGCAAGGCGGCCATGATGGACCAGAACACCGCGCGCAGCGTCAGAAAGAAATAATCCTGGTTGACTTTGCCCACCTTGCCGGCGGAACGCGCCAGAAAAGCGTGGTAATGCCGGCGGGAACTGATGCTGAAACCCACCAGCAGTACGGCGCCGAACAGGGGCAGCAGCGTTTCCTGGCTGGTTATCATCATGATTAAAGCGCCGCTTAACTGGGTGAGAATATCCCGCGACAGCAAACGCTTGAGATCCTGTGCCAGATCCATTGGAAAGGCGAGAGTCAGTGGATTGACGTCCGCGACCCAAAACAGATATCGGTGGGCGGCTTCGCGGATTTCCCCCATGACGTCCACCAATTGGCCGTTGGCGACCTTAAGCTTGGTCAGTTCCAGTATCTGGTTGTCATAGCCCGACAGCAGCGAGTTAAGCAATTCCCGCTGCGTGCGCAGCTGGGCGGTCAAAATCTTGCTCTGCTCCGCCGTCAGCGGCGAACCGTCGTCTTGCTTGCCCTGCGCCAGCTGCGGCAGTTTGTTCAGTAAATCTTCGTATTGCAGCCGGTTGGCCCGCAGCTGCGCCATGTCGCTGTCCAATTGCTGCGGCTTGGGCAAATTGGGCAGGCGGGAAATCTGCGCGCGCAACGTCTCCCCCAGCGCCGGAGAATCGCCGATCCACTGCGCCTGTTCGCGCAGGGTATTGAGCGCCTGTCGGGCCTGGAGCGTCTGAGCGGCGGCCTGACGCTGCTGGGACGCGATAAGATCCATGCGCTGGGCCTGCTCGTTGAGGGCGACGGATAAATCGCGATTCATCTGCAGTTGGCTGCCGACGGACTGGGGCAAATCGGCGGTCTGGCCGGCCAGCAGTTCGGTGCGTTCCAGCGCCCGTTCCGCTTCCTGCTGGCGCAGCGCGCTCAGCCGGTTACGCTGCGCCTGAAGTTCGCCGTCGACGCTGTCGTGGCGTTTTCGTAACACATCAATGCGCAGACGCGAGAGTTCCTGGCGATTATTCGCGCTCAGCTGCGCCAGTTCCAATTCTTCCACCCGGGCGCGGCGCGCGGCGGTTTCCGCCTGGAGCATCCGGCCTTGCGCTTTCCCCAGCGGGGACGCGGCGGCGCTGCGGGATTGAAGGCGATGCTCGGCATCCCGCAGGTACTTACGCGCTTCCGACTGCTGCTGAGGCAGATGGTTCAGCGACTCGCTGATCTCCTTCGCCTGTTCCTGCTCTTGCTGCAACTGCCGGTTCAGTTCCAATAACTGCCCGTTGGTTTGCACCAGGCGCTGTTCCAGCTCGGCGGCGGACAATTTGGCGCTGGCTTCGGGGGGGGATGGCTTGGGCCTTATCCAAAGCCTGACGCAGCTCAGCGGTAAGCTTGGGGAAATCGTCGATGGCGGCTTGGTATTGCCGGGCGCGCTCGGCGGAGGCCTTGGCGTCGGCGATGAAGTTCAGCGTTCCCTGCAGGGCGTCGACGGTGTCCGCCTGCCGTGGAGCGCCGGTATTGGCCTGGGCCTGCTGAAGCTCTTTTTTTTACCAGGGCTTCATCGGGGAGGGCGGCGGCGAAAAGCGGGGCGGATAATAGCCACCCCAGCAGCAGGATAATGGTTAGACGCATGCTGTTGCCCCCCATGAAAACCTGCCGGGCGACTTACGGCTGCGGGCTGTCGGCCGGATGCGGAATGCCATCGGCCAGACGTTCGCCGACGCGGGTCACGGCGCGGGGATGCAAATGTTCGTCCAGCGCCACGCCGCCGGCGGCGAACAGATTCACTACGGTGGATCCCAATTTGAAACGGCCCATTTCCTGTCCTTTCAGCAGAACCACCGCATCGTCGTCGTTTGGCTGCGGATAGCGCTGGTGTTTGATAATGCCTTCCCGCGGCGGAGTGACGACGCCGGACCAGACGGTCTCGATGCTGCCGACGATGGTGGCGCCCACCAGTATTTGCGCCATCGGCCCGAAATCGGTGGAAAACACGCAGATAACCCGTTCATTGCGGGCGAAGAGGTTGGGGATAGAGGCCGCCGTCAGCGGATTCACGGAAAAGAGCTCGCCGGGTACATAGATAGTCTCCCGCAGGATACCGTTACAGGGCATATGCACCCGATGATAATCCCTCGGGGCGAGATAGGTGGTGACGAAGCTCCCGTCGCGAAATTCTTCTATCAAACGCTCGTTGCCGGCCAGCAACGCTTCCAGGCTGTAATCATGGCCTTTGGCTTGGAAAATGCGATCCGTGAGGATTGGGCCTGATTGGGAAATGATGCCGTCCGCCGGCATCGCCAGCACGTTGGGATCGGCATCGACGGGCCGCGCGCCGTCGCGCAGGGGGCGGACGAAAAAGTCATTGAAGGTCGGATAGGCCGAGAGTTCCGGCCGTTGCGCTTCCTGCATGTTGACCCCATACCAGCGGACGAACAGGCTGATGGCCATTTTCGTCAGCCAGCCGCCCCGCCAGTCCGCCCCACGGCCCGCCAGCTGGGTCAGCCCGCGTTTCGGCAGTAGATACTGCAATGCTACTTTCATCCTATCCAGCACGTGAAACCTCGTACATGAGTGGTTGATGCAAAAATGTGGGAGAAATGTAATGACGGCCAGGATAGATGTCAGCGATCGGTTTCGGAAAAGGATTTACGCGTTTTTACCTGCGACATGCTTTCCAGAATTTGGTGATAGTTATCGAAACGCACCGCCGAGATTTCCCCCGTCTCCACGGCGGCGCGAATAGCGCAGCCGGGATCGGTATTATGGCGGCAGTCACGGAATTTACAACCGCCCAAATACTCCCTGAATTCGATAAAACCCCGGGTGACCTGATCCGGCTCCAGGTGCCATAAGCCGAATTCGCGCACCCCCGGCGAATCAATGAGCCGGCCGCCGTGCTTGAAATGATACATACGCGCGGCGGTGGTGGTGTGCTGCCCCAGGCCGGAGTTGTCGGAGACGCTGTTCACGACGATGGCGGAGGTTTCGTCAGGCAGCAAGGCGTTCAGCAGGCTGGATTTGCCGACCCCGGATTGGCCGGCGAAAATGCTGATGCGATCCGTCAGCGCGGCGGTGAGCGCGTCCATGCCCTCAAGCGTCTGGCTCGAGACCATGATGACCCGGTAGCCGATATGGCTGTAGACGGCCATGGCGTCATCCACCCACTGCCGTTCCGCAGTATCCAGCAAATCAATTTTGTTCAATACGATAAGCGGCTCGATCTCCACTGTTTCACAGGCCACCAGGTAGCGATCGATTATATTGAGCGATAATTCCGGCAGGATAGCCGAGACGATCGCGATTTGATCCATGTTGGCGGCGATGGGTTTGACGCCGTCGTAAAAATCCGGGCGGGTCAGCACCGAGGCTCGGGGGTGGACCGCTTCCACGATGCCGCTGATGCCCGCCAGAACCTCGGTGCCGGGACGCCATACCACGCGATCGCCGGTCACCAGCGAGGTCAGGGTGCGGCGAATATTGCAGCGGTGCAGCGTGCCATCGGCGGATTCCACGTCGGCATGCATGCCGAAACGGCTGATGACGATGCCTTCCCGCGCGTCTCCCAGCAGCGCGTCATCCACCTCGACGCCGCGATCTTTTCTCAGGCGGCGCTGGTGGTTTGCCTGTACGCGGCGTTGCTGGCCTTTGGACAGTTTATTTTTGCTCACTGCGCCTCACTTGCGGCTCATGGATCGCCTGCGGCGACTAAAACGTCTATGATACACAGTATTCTATCAGATAGGCCGTAAAACCCTTACATCGAGAAAAACATGCCGGTTAACGAGAACAACCTTATATGGATCGACCTGGAAATGACCGGGCTGGATCCGGAGCGCGACCGCATCATTGAAATCGCCACCCTGGTGACGGACGCCAACCTCCAGGTCTTGGCGGAAGGCCCGGTTCTGGCGGTGCACCAGTCCAATGAGCAGTTGGCCCTGATGGACGATTGGAACGTCCGCACCCACACCGCCAGCGGGCTGGTGGACCGGGTCAAGGCCAGCGCCGTCGACGAGGATGCCGCGGTGGAGGAAACCCTGGCCTTTCTGCGCCAGTGGGTGCCGGCGGGCAAGTCGCCTATTTGCGGCAACAGCATCGGCCAGGATCGCCGTTTTCTGTTCCGCTATATGCCGACCCTTGAAGCCTATTTTCACTATCGCTATCTGGATGTCAGCACTTTAAAGGAACTGGCGCGCCGGTGGAAACCTGAAATATTGGAGGGATTAAGCAAGAAAAACACCCATCAGGCCCTGGATGATATTCGCGAGTCGGTGGCGGAATTAGCTTATTACCGTGAGCATTTTATCCGGCTTTAACGGGCATAGCGGCCTTGCGGATGGTGAAAAAGCGTGATTTCGGCGATTTTATCAGCAATCAAACGCTTGAGCGGGATTTTTAGCGTGCCGGGGCTTGCAGCCCGAAAGAATACTCGTATAATGCGCTCCCCATACCGACAGTAAATTATCGGTAAGCGGGAATAGCTCAGTGGTAGAGCACAACCTTGCCAAGGTTGGGGTCGCGAGTTCGAGCCTCGTTTCCCGCTCCAAGATTTCGGTTCATGAGATTCGCATTTTCGTGGACCCGAGAAAAGGCCGAAAGCAACGCTTCCGGCCTTTTTTATTTCTGTTGTTCTTAAAGCTGTCTCTCTGCGGCCACGCATTCACAATAGACGCCCCGCGCCGCCATTCTTTCTCTGAAACAAGACAAGATCACTTCCCAGTATATGGAATAGACGATTTTCGCTCCCACGCTGTGGGATGGTGTTTTTTTATGTCGATTATCTCTATGAATTTTAATGTTATTTAATGATATCCCATATAATGGGACGTTGTTTTATAATATGGGATATGAGAGACTGATCACATATATCAGGCGGCCGCTATGAAAATATAACTGCATGGAAATACCTTGAGGAAGACCTGTGGAAAACAGCGGCGCCCAGACCCTGTATAAAGGGTTAACGTTAATCGATGCCGTGGCCGGCGGTAATCGCAGTCTGAAACAGATTTGCGCGACGGTTAACTTGCCGCGCAGTACCGCCCATCGGTTGCTTACGATGCTGGTGCAGCAAAAATACCTGCGCCAAATCGCGAACGAGTATTTTCTGGGGCCGAGATTAATTGAGTACGGTATGCGGTCCTTGAGCGAGTATCCCTTGCGCTCGGCGGCATCGCCTTATTTGCAGGAGCTGGCGCAATTAACCCATGATACGGTCCATTTGGGTATACGCGAAGAAATGGAAGTCTTTTATATCGATAAGATTGCCGGTAGCCGGGCCATTGAAATGAACTCCCGCGTCGGTTATCGCATGCCGCTGGATATAACCGGCGTCGGTAAATCCTTACTGCTGGATTGCAGCGATAATGAATTAACGGATATATCCCATTATTTTAATCGGTCTGCGGAAAGACTGACGATATTTCTGGAATTAATGCATAAATACCGGGCATTGGGTTATACACTGGATCTTTCCGAAAATGAAGCCAATATTCGTTGCGTTGCCGCGCCGGTTCGAGACGCGTCCGGGATTATCATTGCCGCGGTATCCGTCGCCAGCCTTGATATTTATATGGATGACGAACGTATGTTGTCGCTGACCTCGGTTGTCAAAAATACCGCAATGAATATTTCTATGGAATTGGGATGGTGCGCCAGGAAAATTTCCTGATGGTTTTCACGCATTGAGTAAATAGCAATGAAAAACACATATGTCATATTGATCGATTGGGGATCAACGAACCTTCGTGCCTGGCTCTGTGACCCGAAGGGGAAAATATATGAGCAAATTTCCACTGGCCAAGGCATCGCGCAAATAGAGCAACAGGATATTCCGGGGGTTATGGATGCCATCGTGAATAATTGGTCCCATTATTATCAGGGACTGCCCGTGCGATTATTAATGTCGGGAATGATCGGCAGCGAACGTGGCTTAGGCAATGCCCCTTATTTAACTTGCCCGCTGGCCATGGAACGGCTACATCCGGTGAGGTCTATTATCTCCACTGAGCACAGACAGGTACATATCATTCCCGGAATCTGCAGCGAAGATGAGGATAATTACAATGTCATTCGCGGGGAAGAAACGCAATTAATCGGCGCCTGGCGCAAAACCGGCGCACGGTTCTATGTAATGCCCGGCACGCACAGCAAATGGGCGGAGGTCGGCGGGGGCGTTATTCGTCGATTTCATACCGCCATCACCGGAGAGCTTTACCAACTGTTGATGCAGCATTCGCTGATTGGCAAAGGATTGCCGCCGCAGTGCCAGGACTGGGAGGCCTTCAAGCAGGGCGTGACCCGGGGTTTGGCCGACCGCCGCTTATTGGGATCGCTGTTTGAAGTGCGTGCCGGCTATCTGCTTCATCAAATGCCGCGCGAAGGCGTCGGCGACTACCTGTCGGGATTGCTTATCGGCAATGAGATTCAGCAATTGTCCGCGCTGTATCCGTTGGCCGCAGGCGAGGTCGTGACGGTGATCGCCGGCGACAACCTTGCCAGGCGCTACTGCGCGGCGCTGGATCTGGCGGCCATCCCCTGTCGGCCGCTTGACGGCGAAGAGGCCGTATTAATAGGCATGAGGAGTTTTATCGATGAACTGGCTTGATGAATTGCCGCTGGTGGCCATTTTGCGCGGGATTACCCCGCAGGAGATAGCCGGACATCTCGAGGCGCTGATAAACGAGGGTTTTCAGGCGATTGAAATTCCAACCAATTCCCCGGACTGGCAGCAAAGCATTGCGTTGGCGGTGGCCCAGGCGCAAGGGCGGGCGGCCGTCGGCGCGGGAACGGTATTGACCACGGCCATGGCCGAGACCGTGGCGCGTCTGGGCGGGGCGTTGATTGTGACGCCCAATGTCAATCCCGCCACCATCGCCGCGGCGCGGCGCGCCGATCTGCAGGTCTGCAGCGGTTTTTTCACCGCGTCGGAGGCGTTTGCCGCGCTGGAGGCCGGCGCACAGGTATTGAAGCTGTTCCCCGCCGGCGCCGTCACCGGCCAATACCTCAAGGCGCTGAAGGCGGTTTTGCCGTCCGAGGCGCCGGTGCTGTCGGTGGGCGGCGTGACGCCGGAGACGCTCGGTTACTGGCTGGACGCCGGCTGTAAAGGGGCAGGGCTGGGCAGCGATCTGTACAAGCCCGGCCAGCGTGTTGAACAGACGCGCGATCAGGCGCGCCGTTTCGTCCAGGCCTATCGCGCCTGGCGTGATAATAAATAAGAAGGACGTGAGTCATGAGCAATGTCTATCCGGTCATACAACTTAATGCGCAGGATGATGTGTTAATCGCCCGGGTCAATGTTCCCAAAGGCGCGGTAGTGAATGAGCACGGACTGGCCACGCTGCAGGACATCCCCGCCGGGCATAAAATCGCCGTGCGCGCCATAACGGCCCATACGCCGGTGAAGCGTTACGGCCAGATTATCGGCTTCGCTTCCCGCGATATCGCGCCGGGGGAGCATATCCATTTGCAGAATCTTGAAATGGGCGATTTTTTCCCGGGATTACGCGTTTGGGCAGGATAGCCGGCCAACGGCTTATGATGCGCGGCATGACAGCTTTCTCGGCATAAAACGCCCGGACGGTCGCGTCGCCACGCGCAATTTCATCGGCGTGCTGACCACGGTGAATTGCAGCGCCACGGTGGCGCGTGCGGTGGAAGATCATTACAAGCGGGTGGGGCTGGATGCGTGGCCCAACATAGACGGCGTCGTGTCGTTACCGCAGAATTTCGGCTGCGGCATCGGCAGCCAAACCGAGACCATGGAGATATTGCGCCGTACCCTGGCGGGCTATATCAGCCACGCCAATTTCGCCGCCGTGCTGGTGATTGGTCTGGGCTGTGAAGCCAATAATATCAACGACCTGTTCAAGATTCAGCATTTGCAGGAAAGCGACAAGCTGCATTCCATGACCATCCAGGCCGCCGGCGGTACGCGTAAAGCCATCGATGAAGCCATTTCCATTATCGACGGCATGCTGCCGAGCGCCAATCAGGTCAAGCGCGAACCGATACCGGTATCGGAAATCGTCCTGGCGCTGGAATGCGGCGGCTCCGACAGCTATTCCGGCATTTCCGCCAATCCGGCGTTGGGCTATGCCGTGGATAAAATCGTTCGCCAGGGCGGGACCGCGATTTTATCCGAGACCACGGAAATCTACGGGGCGGAGCATTTGCTGACGCGCCGGGCGGTCTCGCGGGAAGTGGGTGAGAAGCTGATAGAACGCATTGCCTGGTGGGAGGCCTATTGCCGGCGCAACGGCAGTGAGCTGAATAACAATCCCTCCTCCGGCAACAAGGCGGGCGGGCTGACCACCATTCTCGAAAAATCATTGGGGGGGGATCGCCAAAGGCGGCACCACCAATCTGGTGGATGTTTACCGCTACGCCGAACCGGTGACGGCGCGCGGGCTGGTGTTTATGGATACTCCCGGGTATGACCCCATTGCGGTGACCGGACAGGTGGCCGGCGGCGCGAACGTCTTGTGCTTTACCACCGGTCGCGGATCCGCCTTCGGCAGCAAGCCGGTGCCGTCGCTGAAGCTGAGCTCCAATAATATGCTCTGGCGGCGACAGGAAGACGATATGGATATCAATTGCGGCAATATCGTGGACGGCAGTGAAACCATTCCTCAGGCGGGCGAGCGGCTGTATCAGATGATTATCGCCATGGCCTCCGGGGAGAAAACCAAAAGCGAACTGTTCGGCTACGGCAGCATGGAATTTGTGCCTTGGATTAACGGCGCCATCGTTTAAACGGACTCAATATGTTTCAGGTTGGGCGTTTGGACTTTCCTGACGCTTGAATACTCTAGGGTCTCTCCAGCGTATTTGTTGATTGGCCGTAGCTATAATTACAGTTTGCTGGTTTGACCCTGTTGCCTTAAAGATTGACCGGCAGCTTATCGGTGCGCATAAGCGAAAATAATGCTCAATCATTTTTTGTCAATGATGCGCATGGTTTAATTCTGGATGCTGATAGGGCATCAGCCTTGATGAGAGCTTTATTATGTCAGACGCAAAAACAATTGATAAAAAAGACATGTTACGTACTTCTCCTCCGTTAATTGACAAAATGAGTAATGTGCGATGGCGTATTTTTTATTGTGATGTTGGTATTAGGTGCAATTAATTATATAGACCGGGCGTCTTTGTCAATTGCTTTGCCCCATATCGCTGATGAATTTAATATCCGTGACGCGCGAACCATCGGGGCGATCCAAAGCGCTTTTTTCTGGGCCTATGCGCTTATGCAAATTCCCAGCGGCGTCATTGCCGATAAATTCAAACGGCGCACGGTAATCGTTACCGCCACCATTTTATGGGGCCTTAGCCAGGCCTTGGTCGCCTTGTGTACCGGTACCTATTCGCTTTTTGTCGCCCGCATCGGTCTGGGACTGACGGAATCGCCGGTCATGCCCGCCGGCGCCAAGCTTATGGGCGTCTGGCTGACGCCCACCGAACGCGGACGGGGAGCCATGCTGCTGGACGGCGGCGCCCCGTTGGGCACGGCCCTCGGCGCGGTAGTGGTGGGCGGTCTGATTACGCTGTTCGACTCTTGGCGTATGGCGTTTGTGATTGCGGGCGTGGGAACCGTTATCATGGGGGTGGTGGCCTGGTATTATATCCGTAACCGTCCCGATGAGCATAAAGGGGTTAACGCCGCCGAATTGGCCCATATCGAGGCGGAAAACGGCTGCGTCGAAGCCCGCGGCGGCAAATTCCGTTTGGGAGATGTGAAGCCTTATTTGAAACAGCGCAATGTGATTGCGTTAATTGTGGGATGGTGCTGCTATAGCACGGTATTCTACGGTTTAATGACCTGGCTCCCGCTTTATTTGCAACACGAATATCAGTTTAATATTAAAGACATGAGCGGAACAATGGGATTATTATTCATCCTGTGCTTCATCGGCCAACTCACCGGCGGCTATGTGATGGATCGGTTGCGGAAATTGGGTTTTAGCGACAATAAGGTTTTCCATGGCATGCTGTCCATCTCCGCCATCGTTGCCGGATTAGGAATATTTATCGGGGCCAATACCCATAATGCCACCGCCGTCATCATCCTGCTGGCCATTGCCATGTTCCCGTTGCGCTGGGGCAGCATCTACTGGTCCATTCCCTCGTTATTAGGCGCTCAGCAGGTGGCCGGAACGATACTTGGCACCATGAATTTCAGCAGTAATTTATGGTCGGCCATCGTGCCGCTGTGCGTTGGCGTCCTGGTGCAATATACCGGAAGTTATTATTCCACCATGATGGTGTTCGTGGCCGCGGCGGTGTGTTATCTGATTTGTTCATGGCTTATCGATTTCAATAAACCGATGCATATCGCCAACGAAGAATATAACCGCGCGCTGGTTTGAACCGGGCTGCGCCGTCGTGTGCGATTTTCAAAGCGATATAAGGAAAATCAAGTGACAGAATCAACTGGTTTACATGGCGTTATTCCGCCGGTACCCACCATTGTGGACGCCGACGGACGGCTGGACGCGGCGGGCATGGGCCGTCTTATCGATCATTTGATCGCAAGCGGCGTCGACGGTCTGCTGATTTTAGGCAGCGGCGGCGAGTTTTGCCATATGACGCCCGAACAGCGCCATAAGGTAGCGGAGTTCAGCGTCGGGCATATTGCCGGACGAGTGCCGGTACTATTGGGTATCAGCAGCACCAGCACCGAAGAGGTGATTCGCTATGGCCGGCAGGCGGATGCCTTGGGCGTCGATACGGTATTGGTGCTTAACCCTTACTATGCCCGACTGACGGATGAGGCCATCTATCGGCATTATGCCCGCGTGGTTGAAAACATCGCCACCCCGGTAATGCTTTACAATTTCCCGGATTTGACCGGCCAATCGCTGTCGATTCCATTGATATCCAGGCTGGCCACGACGCTGCCGCAAATTATCGGCATCAAGGACACGGTGGATAATGCCAGCCATGTGCGGGAAATCATCCGCCAGGTGCGACCGCTGCGTCCGGACTTCGCCGTCTTCTCCGGTTACGACGAGTATATGCTGGATAATCTTATTCTGGGCGGGAACGGCGGCATTCCGGCGACGGCCAATTTCGCGCCGCACATCGCCTGCGGCCTGTATCGCGCCTGGCGGGATAAAGAGTATGAGACTCTATTCCGGCTACAACGTAAAATCAGCCGACTCTCCGCGGTTTATCAGTTGGAGACGCCGTTCTTCGGCATCGTCAAAGAGGCCATCCGACAAAGCGGCGTCGATATTTCCACTTATGCAATGCCGCCGGTCTCGCAACCCTCGGCGGAAAACGTGGCCCGGTTAAGCGCTATCTTGCAAAGCGTGGCGGACTGAATCGCCGGCGAAAGCCAAGACCGCCGGTCATTACGGTGCCGGCGGTCAGTATGCAAAGGTAATAAAAAGCTTGCCAACCTTGTGCCGGTGGTCCATAATTCAGTCCGTCCAATAACGTGAAATACGTAAAAGTTCCTTAGAATCAACAGATTAGATAGGGAAAACTCTATTTTATTCTTATTTTCGATTCCTGTGGAATGCGCTGGAGAGCGTATTAAGTCGACCGTGTTTTCTTCGGTTGTTATCGGATAACCCTTTGATGCGGGAATAGCTCAGTGGTAGAGCACAACCTTGCCAAGGTTGGGGTCGCGAGTTCGAGCCTCGTTTCCCGCTCCAAATTAAAAATGACGGACGCCTTGATGCGTCCGTTTTTTTGTTATCGCTCTGCTCCGATATTTATCGATTCTTGTAAATGCGCTCTGCTCCGATACTTATCGATTCTTGTAAATGCGCTCCGCTCCCAGACTCATCGATTCCGGAAAATTTCGCGCTGTTTCCAGATTTATCCCTTTTGGAATCTTGCTTCGCTTCCTGACTTATCAACGTTCGTAGCACAGTGTTGTATCGTCGTTTTCCGGCGCCGGGGTCGTTGTATCAAGGGCGGGAAGTCTTATACCCCATGTTTTCATCCGCCGGGGCGGCGACGGGCGCCAGGTCGCAGCTCTTGGGCAGCAGGAAGGTGATAAGACCGGCGACTATCAATGAAGCCGCCAAAGCGCATACCGCCAGGTTTTGTCCGTAAAGATACATCACCACGCCTACCAGGTAGGGACCGCAAAAACCGCCCAGGTTGCCCAGTCCGTTTATCACTCCCCGTGCGCTGCCCGCGACTTCCGCCGAGGCGATACGCATCGGAATCGACCAGAACGGGCTGGTGGCCGCTTTAAGGAAGAAGCCGCAAATCACCAGGGCGATATAGGACGCGATGATATTCTGTTTAAGAATGACCGACGCCAGCAGCGCGGCGGCGAAACACAGCAAGGACACCCGCACCCAGAGCCGCCGTTTACCGGTTTTATCGCTCAGCACCGAGATAAGATAAATGCCGGCGATGGTGGCGATAAAAGGCAGTATCGCCAGCAAGCCCACGCCTGCCATATTGGCGCCGGTGAGGTTCTTTAAAATGGTGGGCAGCCACAGGGTATAGCCATAGTCGCCGGTTTGGTAGAAGAAATTCAGTATCACCAGCTTGACCAGCCCGCCGTTACGGAACACGTCCCGCAGCGGGGCATTGCTGACCGGCGCGAGGCTTCGCCGCGCTTCGGCGTCCTGGGCCAACTCTCGCAGTAAGTACTCACGTTCCTTCTTCGGCAACCAGCGCGCTTCTTGGGGACGATCGCTTATCAAGCACCACCATATCGCCAGCACCACCAGCGATAAAACGCCTTCGATAAGAAATAGCCAGCGCCAGTTCAGCATATTGATAATTGTGCCGGAGATAGGGGCGGTAACCATCCCGCCGATGGGCGCGAACATCATGACGAACGCATTGGCCCGCCCGATTTCCTTTTCCGGAAACCAATTGCTCAGCATGGTCAATACCACCGGCAGCATGCCGCCTTCAGACACACCCAGTAAAAAACGCAGGGCCAGCAATTGATAATGGCCGGTGACAAAACCGGTGGCGATGGACACCACGGCCCACACCGCCAGCGACCAGGCGATGAAGCGCTTGCCGCTGCCGTGGACCGCGGTGCGGCCGCCGGGCACCTGCAGGAAAAGATAGCCGATAAAAAATATGCCGCTGGCGAGGCCCGCCATCCGGCTGTTTATGCCCAAATCGCTTTCCATGCCTCCCGGCAGGGCGAAACTGATATTCACCCTATCCATAAAGGAAATGATGCAAGCGATCAAGATTGGCGCGACCACGCGCAGCCATCGGGTATGCGGTATTTTATTATCCATGGCGGAATATCCGGCAATAAGCTTTAGTCGCCCCCCCCCCGTTCATGCTGAAAAGGGGAATCGGTATGATGTGATATTCGGCGTCGTCTCAAATGATAAGGTAAGAAAAGCCGGCGCCGGGAAATAAATAGTGTCGCCTTACGTATTATTCCAATTTATTCGGCAGCGGGCGCGCCGCAAAAAAAGCCTCGACGTTGTCAAACACGATATCGCTCATTTTCCGCCTGGTTTCCCATGTTGCGCTGGCCGTGTGGGGCTGTAACACGACATTTTCCATTTCCAGCAAAGCCTGCGGCACGTTGGGCTCGTCGGCATAGACATCCAGTCCGGCGCCGGCGATGTCGCCCTGTTGCAGGGCGTTGATGAGATCCGGCTCGTTGACGATACTGCCGCGGGCAATATTTATCACCAACGCATGGGAGGGCAGGGCGTCAAAAATCGCGCGATTGACCCATCCCTGGCTCTCTTTGCCGCCGGAAGCCGCCACCACCAAAAAGTCGCTGTCGCCGGCCAGGGCGGGCAAATCCGGGTGGAAATCGTAGGGCAGGGCGTCGTTTCGCTTGCGGTCTGTATAGCGGACCTGCATGTCAAAGCCGGCCGCGCGGCGGGCGATGGCCTGGCCGATGTTGCCCATGCCGAAGATGCCGATGCGCTTACCGCTGACCTGGGTGCTTAACGGCGGCGCTTCCCGCAGCCAGCGCCCCTGGCGGACGAACCGGTCTCCTTGGCACAGCAGGCGGGATGTGCTGAGCAGCAGGCCCAGCGCCATATCCGCCACATCCTCGGTCAGGGCGCCGGAGGTAATGGTGACGTCGATGCCGCGCCGGCGTGTGTAGCCGAGGTCGACGGCGTCGGTGCCGACGCCGAAAATGGCCACTAGCCCCGCCGACGGCAGCGCCTCCAGCACTTGCGTGCTGACGCCCGTATCCCCACGCGTTACCACGGCGGCGATGTCGGCGCCGTTTTGCGCCAGATAGGCCGCCGGGTCGGCCTGTTCATACAGCTTATGCACCACGAAGGCGGCCTCAAGACGTTGTTGCAGTTGCTCCATTACCGGTGCTATCAGCAACACCTTGCGTGAATTTTTAGCAGTCATGTTATTACTCCTGTATGGCGTTAGGCCACGCTGGACTTGCCGGTTATCTTTCGCGTTTCAGCCTCTTTGTGCGGTTTGATGGAAAGCGCGAAGACCACGGCGATGCCCAGGCAGGCCGCCATCATAAAATAGGATGAATGGGTGGAATGGGTGACGCTGTTGAGCATGCCCACCAGATAGGAGCCGATAAACGCCCCCAACGCGGCCATGCTGTTGATCATCCCGCCGGCGCCCCCCCCCCACCATAGAGGCGGGCAATACGTCGTGCACCAGGGCGAAGAATGGCCCGAACGGCATGTAAAGGCAGGCTCCGGTTATCGCCAGCAGCAGATATGACAGCCAAAAGTGGTCGGCGCCGAGGAACGGCAGCAGAAAGAAACAGACGCCGGCCACCAGGATGGGGTAAGCGATAAAGCCTACCCGTTTTTGATATTTGTCGCTCAGCCAGGCGGCAATCATCATCAAAACCGCCGCCAGGCCATAAGGCAATGAGGACAGCAGGCCGGTTTCCGCCATGGAAATCGAGCCGGAGTGCAGGATCGACGGCAGCCACATCAGGAAACCAAAGAAACCGATGCTTTGGAAAAACATCCAGCCCGCCAGCTTGATAACATTGGGGGAATGTAAAACCTGACCCCAGTTGGTCATGGTTTCTTTCTGCCGCTGCTCGTTGGCCAACTCACCGATAAGCGCCGCTTTCTCTTGCTTGTTCAGCCAGGCGGCCTGTTCCGGCCTGTCGCGGATAACCAGCCACCACACCAGCGCCCAAATCACCGCGGGGATCCCCTCCACCACGAACATATGGCGCCATCCCCAGTTCTCCACCAGCCAGCCGGAAAGAATGGACATCCACAGCACCGTGACCGGGTTGCCGAGCAGGAACAAGGTATTGGCTTTTGAACGTTCGGTATGGGTAAACCAGCGTGAAATCAACAGCAACAGGCTTGGCGTTACGATGGCTTCCACCACCCCGAGGACGAAACGGATGACAATCAGAGAGGCGACGTTGGTCACCAGCCCGGTAAGGGTCGCGCAGATGCCCCACAGCACCAGGCTGAGCGTCAGCAGTTTGCGCACGCTCCATTTTTCCGCCAGCATCCCGCCGGGTATCTGCAGTGTAAAATAGCCGAGGAAAAACAGCGCGCCAATCAAGGATGCGAGGGAAGGATTAATCCCGAGATCGTTTCCGATACCGGCGGCGGAAGCAAAGCTGTAATTAGCCTTATCCAGATAAGACAGGCTATAGGTAATAAATATCGTCGGCATCAGATAAAGCCAACGGCGTTTGGGCAATCTATTCATGTGGACGGGTCTCAATATGGTTTATGTAAGCGCGGACGATTTTTATTTTTTACGTTAAAGCGAATGCCATCATTGTCATTACAGCTCGCCTTCCATGGGTATTATCAGAACGGTTTTTGTCCGCCAAAATTGAGATGTAGATCACGCTGAATCGTGTTAACAAAAGCTGTTACCCGCTGCGTGACCGGTATGGCATATTCTCGGGTTTTTGCCGGACGCCGCCGGCATAATGGTTTGTCGACCGGGTAAGGGGAGGGGGCCCGAGCCGATGACGACGCGTGGCTTTACAGGGTGCCGCCGGGGGAGAGTCGGTAATGCAGATCGATTTGTTCCATAGTGGAAATCCCTTTGATTTTACGAATTAATATCTCCGTGGCGACCCGTCCCATCTCGAAGCGCGGAGTGACGACGCTCGCCAGTTTCGGCTGGGTCACCTGGCCGATATCCAGCCCGTGAAAGCCGGCGATGCCTATTTCGCCGGGGACGCGGATACCGGCGGCGAGGCACTCTTGTAACACGCCCACCGCCAGATCGTCATTGGTGCACAATATCCCGTCCAGATCCGGATACATCTGGCGGGCCAATGTCATCATGCCGGTGCCCATCGACACCGAGGACACCTTGTTGGGTATCAGCCGTCCGGTGGGCAAAGACGCATCAGCCATGGCCTGGCAATAGCCGTGATAACGCTTTTGGTCGCGGTCGTCGGACATGGAGCCGAAATAGATGATGCGGCGTTTGCCGCTGGCCAATAGCATCCGGGTCATGTCCTGGGCCGCCTGCTTATTGTCGAAGCCCACGTTGATTCTGCCGTTGCCGAGGGTCATATCCATGACTTCCGCCACCGGGATATCGGCGGCGTGCAAATATTTTTCCGCTCGCAGCGTATGCGTTGTTTCCGTCAGAATAAGTCCCGCCACCGGAAAATTCAGGATATTGGCGATTTGCTCCTCTTCGCGATCGCGGTTGTAATCATAATTCACCACCAGGGTGCGAAAACCCTGCGGGGTCGTCACCGATTCAATGCCCGCCAACAGATCCGCAAAAATCTGGTTATTGAATGACGGGATCAACACGCCGATGCGCGGCAATTGATTACTGGCCAACGCGCGATTTTCCGGATCAGGCTGGTAATTGACTTCCGCCAATATGGCCGCAATGCGTGCCGCGGTATCCGGCGCCACTTTTTCCGGGGTACGCAAATAACGGCTTACCGTCATTTTTGTCACGCCGGACAGGGCGGCGATATCCTGTAATGTCACCCGTTGTGGTTTCATTGATTATTTCCGGTCATATCTGATTAAGGGATTATGCCCCCGGGCCAGGGTAAAAGAAAAGGGTCTTACCGCTTCGTACCGGCTCATAGCATAACGCCGGCAAAGTGTCTTACCGCTTCGTACCGGCCTATAACATAACGCCGGCAAAGGGCATTACCGTTTCGCACGGGCCGATAACATACCGCCGCCCCCAGGCAGCCCGCCTAACCACCCTAAGAAACGTAAGCGTTTGTCCGCCTGGATCACAGCTAAGGTAACAGGCAGGGGTAACACTATTTATAGTGATCTGCGTCACAGTTTTGGTCCCTCGTAACCGCTTTGATAATAGTCATCTTCTCTGAACGATAAATAGCAACCCCGTTGTTATTGATTGTCGCCGGATGAATATATCGCGGCACGCCAAATGACCGAAAAGCCCAATTTGCAGGAAAAAAGATGAATTTATTTAGTCTGGAAAAAAAAGAAAATACTGATTACCGGTTCTGCGCGCGGAATAGGTTATCTCACCGCGCAGGGGCTGGCGGAATATGGCGCTGAAATTATTGTTAACGATGTTACCCAGGAGCGCGCGGAAAATGCGGCGTTGAAGCTGCGCGATATGGGCTACATCGCCCATGCCGCCGCCTTTGACGTTACCGACGCGCAGGCGGTGGAAGCCGCCGTGGAGCATATTGAACGGGATATCGGCGCCATTGACGTGCTGTTCAATAACGCCGGCATTCAACGCCGCCATCCCTTTACCGAATTTCCCTTGCAGGATTGGAATGACATCATTGCCGTTAACCAGACTGCGGTATTTCTGGTCTCCCAGTCGGTATCCCGTCGTATGGTCCAACGCCGCGCCGGTAAAATCGTCAATATCTGCTCCATGCAGAGCGAGCTGGGGCGCGACACCATTACCCCTTACGCCGCCGCCAAAGGCGCGGTGAAAATGCTTACGCGCGGCATGTGCGTCGAATTGGCGCGCTACAACATCCAGGTTAACGGCATTGCGCCGGGATATTTTAAAACCGAAATGACCCAGGCGCTGGTGCAGGACCCGGTGTTTACCGATTGGTTATGCAAACGCACGCCGGCGGCCCGCTGGGGGGGGATCCGAAGGAGCTTATCGGCGCCGCGGTATTTTTATCCTCCGCCGCCTCGGATTTCGTCAACGGCCATCTGCTGTTTGTGGACGGCGGCATGCTGGTGGCGGTGTGAAGCCGGGGAGACGCTGACCTGAACTCTCCTGCGCCCTTGGGGCGCCTCATCCCCTATTCATCAAGGAATTATCATGATTATCGATACCGTGGCGCGGGCGGCGGTGAATCCGCTCTATCCGGCCATCGTTCGGCGGCTTTTGCAAATGCTTAGGCAGCATCCGCTGCCGCTGCTGGAACCCGGTCGCTATGTTATCGACGGCGACGCCCTGTTTTTCACGGTGATTGAAGGGACGACCCGGCCGTTGGCCGGGCAGCGGCCGGAATTGCATCGGCGCTACGTGGATGTGCATCTATTGCTGGAGGGCGAGGAAATCATCGGCGCGGCCCCGCTGGAAAGCCGGCAACTCCCCGACGGCCCGTTTAATGAAGAGGAGGATATCGGCTTTTATCAAGGTATGGGGGAGGAGAGCGTCATCCGTTTGCGCCCCGGGGACGTGATGTTACTCTTTCCCGGCGAACTTCACCGTCCTATGGCCACCTTGGGCGAGCCGGGCCGGCTGCGCAAGGTGGTGGCGAAAATCGATTCGGCGCTGCTGCCCGCGGAGTAACGCGGATTTAGTCCGTCACCTGCAAAGGAATGTCATCCAGGCTCTGACGCGAGGCGGCCAGCTTTTCACGCACGGCCGCGTTGGCGCCGGGTCCGGCGACGATGTGATAATCCCCGGGCGACATTTCTTGCCCGGTGTTTCGGTCAGTCAAAAACGGCAGCGCGCGCTTTTGCGTCCGGATATTCTCGAGTTGAACAATGTCCCCCTCAGGGGCGAAATATTTATTGCCCCATTCCAGCAGCGTCCACATGACCGGATAGAAATCGCGACCGCACTGCGTCAGGATATATTCAAAACGCTCCGGCCGATCACTGTAGCGGCGGCGCGCCAACACGCCGGCCTCAACCAGTTCCCTCAGGCGGCGCGTCAGCATATTGGGGGCAATCCCCTCCACCCCTCGCTGGAACTCATCAAATTTTCTGGCGCCGTAAAAAGCTTCGCGCAATATCAGGATGCTCCACCATTCGCCGACCTGGTGCAGGCCGCGGGCGATAGGGCACATTGTCTCTTCAAAACTCTTGTGTTTCATGATGGCTTTCTCTTGAAAAGCGGCAGATGTCAAAAGATACTTGCATGATGATAGTAACATGATACTATCATTATGGAAGTAACAATATTTAACACATCAGACTTCGATAATCCAATGCTCATGCATTGCATCATAACGCCTTCATTCCCCGGAGAATGACCATGAACATGCAAGAAAAATCAGTTCTGATCACGGGCGCAAACCGCGGCATCGGCGCCGAAATCGTTCTCGCTTTTTTAAAGCAGGGTATCGGCAGGGTATATGCGGCGGCGCGTCATCCCGCGTCCATGCCCGATTTCGGCGATGGGCGCGTGATTTCCCTGCAACTTGACATCACCAAGCCCGCTGAAGTGACGGCCGCCGCCCGACAGGCCGGCGCGGTGGATATTTTGTTGAACAATGCCGGCATTATGCATTTTACCGGCGTTCTGACGGCCGCAACCGCGGAGCTCTCGGCGGATATGGACGTCAATTACTATGGCACGCTGCGCATGATCCAGGCTTTTGCTCCCCTGATGGAAAAGCATGGCGGCGGCGTCATCGCCAATGTGGTAAGCGTCGTCGGCCTGGCATCGGTGCCGGGTATCGAAGGCTATTCGGCATCGAAAGCGGCGTTGTTCTCGGCGACCCAAGCGGCGCGAACGGCATTAAAACCCAAGAATATCCAGGTCGTCGGCATTTTCCCCGGCCCCATTGACACCGATCTGGCGAAGGACATGCCGCAAGACAAGGCGTCCCCTGTCGATACGGCGGAAGACATCGTCAAAGGCATTATCGCCGGGCAGGAAGATATTTATCCCGACCCCATCTCGAAACAGCTTTCTGAGCTGTGGAGCCGTAATCCCAAGGGGCTGGAACGCTACTTCGCCACCCTGGCGGGGTGAAAAGAGCAAAGCAGCGGCCGCAGACGCTTTACTCGCGGCCGGTCAGCAATCGATACCGGAGAGAAAAATGAACGAAGCACAGATCCTGGTCACCGGCGCGACGGGGCGCACCGGCGGGGCGGCCATTGATGAACTGCTCGACATGGGCATGCGCGTACGGGCCTATGCCCGTTCGGATGGCGAAAAAACGGCGGCGCTGCGTAAACGCGGAGTGGACATCGCCTTTGGCGATTTTACCGATCTCGACGCTATCCGCGCCGCGATGGAAGGTATCCGCTCCGCCTATTTCCTTCATCCCATCGCGCCGGGCATTATCGGCGCCGCGGCGTTTTTTGCCCAGGCGGCCAAGGAGGCCGGCGTAACCGCCATCGTCAATATGTCGCAAATCTCGGCGCGCCGTGAATCGTTAAGCCATGCCGCGCGGGACCATTGGATTTCCGAACGGGTTTTTGATTGGTCCGGCGTGGCCACTACCCATTTGCGCCCGACCTTTTTTGCCGACTGGTTGATATACGAGCATTTCGCCAATGAGATCCGGGCGAAGAAAAAATTGAATTTCCCTTTGGCGATGGACGTCATGCCCCCATCAGCGCGGACGATCAAGGCCGGGTCATCGCGCACATTCTTGCCGACCCGGCGGCCCATGAAGGGAAGGTCTATACCTTGCATGGCCCGGTTGAGATGAACCACCGGGAAATCGCCGCCGTGATGAGCGAGGCGCTGGGCGAAAAAATCGATTATGCGCCGCTGTCCATTGCGGCGTTCAGGCAAAAAATGGAGCAGCTTTACCGATTCCCGCCTTTCCTGGTGCAACACTTGGCGGAGGTGGCGCAAAACTATCAGGCGGGCATTTTTTTCGGGCACCAATGATAACGTGGAGAATATCACCGGAACGCCGGCGCTTTCACTGCGGGCGTTTATCGAGAAACACCGTTCGGCCTATGCCTGAGCGACCCTAAAGGGCGACGCGTAAATCGCGCCGTCTCGATTTAATCGCGCCACGTTGAGACGGCATTTATGGCGCGATCGGTGTAATCGCGCCATAATTGCGCCAAATTCTCTTCGCCCTGGGTTATCTCCATGACCGCCAAAGACGACATTTATCAGACGATCCTGCACGCTGTACGCCCCCTGACCATCGCCGATTTGCAGGCGGAACATCCTGCGGTGGCGAGAAGAACCCTTCAGCGCTGGTTAAGGCAATTCACCGCGGCGGGAAAAGTTCGGGCGCAAGGGGGAAGGACGCGGGCGGCACTATGTGATTGCCCGCTATGAGATGCAGTCCGAGCAGGAGCGCTACCGGGTCTTGCATGAGAGCGCTCCTTTTTATATCCCCCTGTCGGAGGACAGTAAGGATATCCTCCGGTATGTCGAACAACCGATGCAAGCCAGAATACCCGTTGGCTATCAGCGCGATTTTCTCGATGCCTATGAGCCGAATGTCACGTTCTATCTGCCGGAGCCCATCAGAAACCAGCTATGGCGCATGGGTGATATGCACCCGTCTTCCCCCATCGCGGGCACCTATGGCCGGGGTATATTGAATCGCCTAATGATCGATTTGTCCTGGGCTTCCAGCCATTTGGAGGGCAACACCTATAGTCGGCTTGATACCGCCGAGCTTATCGAGCACGGCCGCGCCGCGGACGGTAAAGGTGTGATGGAAACCCAGATGATCCTCAATCATAAAGCCGCCATAGAGTTTCTGGTGGAAAACCTCAAAGAGGCGGATTTCAACCGACACACCTTGCTGACGTTACACGGCGTGCTGTCGGAAAACCTGATGCCCGAATCCATTGATGAGGGGCGTATTCGCCATAATGAGGTCGGCATCGGTCAAAGCGTGTACCGGCCTCTTTATGGCGAGGCGCGCATCAGCGAAGTGTTCGACGCGGTGCTGGCCAAAGCGCGGGCGATTAAGGATCCCTACGAGCAATCTTTCTATATCATGGTCCATCTGCCGTACCTGCAACCCTTTGCCGACATCAATAAACGCACCTCCCGGCTGGCGGCCAATTTACCGTTGCTCAAGGCGAATCTCTGTCCTTTGGCGTTTTTGGATGTACCGGTACAGGCCTATAGCCGCTCGATACTAGGGGTGTATGAAATGACCCGGGTGGAATTGTTGCGGGATCTTTATCTTTGGGCCTATAGCCGTTCCACTCTGGAGTACCGGTCGCTGAGACAGCAATTAAGCGAGCCCGATCCCCTTAGACTGCGCTATCGCCAAATCGTGAAGGAGATGGTTTATCAGGTGGTGACGGAGACGGAACAAGACCCTCTTGACGTCATTGACGCAATGATCCCGCCGGCGCTGACCCCGGCGGAAGGCGACGCCTTGAGAGCGCTGGTGATAGAAGAGCTGCGGCGTCTTCATGAGGGCGTTATCGCCCGATATCGCCTGCGGCCCGGGCAATTTTACGCCTGGGAGGCCAAGCACCGCCAAACCCTGAGCTGATTCAGGGTGTGGCGATGTCTGTCGTATCCCCGACCAAGGTCGACGCTTATGCAAAAGCGGCGTGCCGGTCAGGATTGCCAGCCGCCGCCAAGGGTTTCATACAGCGTGATTTGCTGGTTCAACTGCCCCAGGTGCGTCGTGATCAGCGCCTGCTGCGCCGCATAGAGGGAACGCTGCGCCACCAGCACATTCAGATAGCTGTCGACGCCGGTATGAAAACGCAGTTGGGCATAATCAAAATAGCGTTGATTCGCGGCGGCGTCCTGTTGCCGCGCTTTTAGCTCATCGCGATAGGTATCCTGCCCTGCCAGGGCATCTCCCACCTCCTTGAACGCCGTTTGTATCGTCTTTTCATAATCGGCGATTTCAATGCGGTTTTCCGCTTTCGCGATGGCCAGATTGGCTTTGTTCACGCCGCCGTCGAAAATTGGCAGGTTGACGGAGGGCATAAAGGTCCAGGCCGCGGTGCCGCCGTTGAGCAAATTGCTCAGGGTGCTGCTGGTGGATCCGCCCTGCGCCGTGAGGGTAATGCTGGGGAAGAAGGCCGCCCGCGCCGCGCCGATATTGGCATTGGACGCCTTGAGGGTATGTTCCGCGGCGAGGATGTCCGGCCGGCGGGTCAGCAGATCGGAGGGCAGCCCGGCGGGCGTCGCCGGGAAGCGCCAGTCTTTATTCAAGCCCGCGCCGGACAGCAGGCCAGGGGGAAGATCGGCGCCCGCCAGCAGCCGCAGTGCGTTGACATCCTGCCGCACCTGGCGCGTATAGGTGGCCACATCCGCCTGGGCGCTGCGCACCGAGGTTTCCGCCTGCGCCAGATCCTGGTCGCTGTTGACGCCGCCGTCATAACCCCGTTTGGTCAGGTCATAGGAGGCCTGCTGGCTTTTCGCCGTATCCTGCGCCAGCTTCAGCAGATCGTTATCGGCGCACAATGACAAATATCCCGACGCCACCTGGGATATCAGGCTTATCTGCGTCGCGCGCCGAGTGGCGTCCAGGGAAAGATACTGTTCCAGCGCTTGATCGCGCAGGCTGCGCAAGCGGCCGAAGAAATCAAGCTCCCAGGACGTCACGCCAAGGCTGGTGTCGAACTCATGGTAAGTCACGGGTCCGGTGCTGGCGGTGTTATACAGCCCGCCGGGGATATGTTCGGCGGTCTCGCTGGCGGCCAGATTAACGCTTGGCAACAGCGCCGCGCGATCGATTTGCACCTGGGAACGAGCTTCCTCGACGTTAAGCGCCGCCACCCTCAGGTCGCGGTTATTTTGCAAAGAGAGGCTTATCAACCGGCGCAGTGCGGGGTCGGTAAAAAATGTCTGCCAGGGCAAATCGGCGCCATTGCCCGGTGAGGCGGCGGCCGTGCCGTAATCATAATGATTGTCGACGGGCAGGGCCGGACGCTGGTATTTCGGTTCCAATGAACAACCGCAAAGCAATACGGCCAGGGCCAGCGGCAGCACCGCCGGCCGGGAAAAGTTACTTATCATTATGAACAGTCTCTTCATAAACGGGTTTGGCGGCTTTCTTGCCGGAAAAACGCTGTGCCACCACAACGTAGAACATCGGCACAAAGAAGATGGCGAGGAAGGTGGCGGTGACCATGCCGCCCACTACCGCGGTGCCGATGGAGTGCTGGCTGCCGGCGCCGGCGCCATGGGAAATGGTGAGCGGCAGCACGCCGAGCACAAAGGCCATGGAGGTCATGATAATGGGGCGAATACGCATACGGGCGGCGGTGATGACCGCCTCCATCAGGTCTTTGCCCTCCCGTTCCTGCAATTCTTTGGCGAATTCCACGATTAGGATGGCGTTTTTCGCCGCCAAGCCGACGGTAGTCAGCAGGCCGACCTGGAAAAAGACGTCGTTTTCCAATCCGCGCAACAGCACCGCCGCGATAGTGCCCAGCACCCCCAGCGGCACCACCAAAATCACTGAAAACGGAATCGACCAGCTTTCATACAGCGCCGCGAGGCAAAGGAATACCACCAGAATCGAAATGCTGTACAGCGCCGGCGTCTGCGAACCCGAAGTTTGCTCTTCATAAGAGACGCCGTGCCATTGCAGTTTGAACCCCTGGGGAAGCTTGGCGATGATGTCGTTAACCGCCTTCACCGCGTCGCCGGTGCTGTAGCCGAGGGCGGGCGAGCCCATGATTTCCATGGCCGAGATGCCGTTGAAGCGCTCGTAGCGCGGTGAGCCGTAAACCCATTTCCCGCTGCCGAAGGCGGAGAAGGGCACCATGGTTCCGCTGGCATTACGGAAATACCATTTGTTAAGATCGTCCGGCGTCACCCGTGACCCGGCGTTGCCCTGCAGATAGACCTCTTTAACGCGGCCGTTGAACATAAATTGATTGACGTAGCTGGACCCCCAGGCCGCCGAGAGCGTGTCGTTGATGTTTTCCAGATTCAGACCTAATGCGCTGGCGCGTTCGTCATCAATGTTAAGCTGATACTGAGGTTCATCGGGCATACCGTTCATGCGCACGGCGGTTAAGCGTTTGTCCTTGGCCGCCAATTGAAGAAACTTATCTTGCGCCGCCATCAACGCGTCGTGGCCTTTGTTCAGGGTGTCTTGCAGATAGAAGTCAAACCCGGTGGCGTTGCCCAATTCCATCACCGCCGGCGGCACCAGGGCATAGATTCTAGCCTCTTTGTAGCCGGCGAAATGCGCCATGGTGCGCTGTGCCAGGCTTTGCACGCTCTGATTGCCGCCGGGGCGCAGACCCCAGTCTTTTAGCCGCACAAACGCCATGGCTGTGCTTTGCCCGCGAGCGCCGAAGCTAAAGCCGTTCGCGGCGAACACCGAATTGACGGTTGCCGCCTCGTTTTTGTGCAGCCACTCATTGATGTCGTTGATGACCTTTTGGGTGCGCTGCGCCGAAGCGTTGGGGGGCAGCGTTATTTGCAGCATCATCACGCCCTGATCCTCGTTGGGCAGGAAGGTGGTGGGCACATGCTCAAAGAGAAAACCGGTAAGAATGACCAACGCCAGGTAAATCAGCAAAAAGAGTCCGCGGCGCGAGATAACCTTGCCGACGCCATTGACATAGTGCCGGGTGCCGGCATCGAATTTGCGGTTGAACCAGCCGGCCATGCCGGCGGTTTTATGCTCCGCCGACGTGCTTTTCAGGATGGTGGCGCATAGCGCCGGCGTGAAAATCAGCGCCATCAGCACCGATAAAGCCATGGCCGACACAATGGCGATGGAAAACTGACGGTAGATGACGCCGGTGGATCCGCTAAAGAACGCCATGGGCAGCAACACCGCCGACAGCACCAGCGCGATACCGAAGAGCGCGCCCTGGATCTGGCGCATGGACTTGATGGTAGCCTCTTTAGGGGGCAAGCCGTCTTCCGCCATGACGCGCTCGACGTTTTCCACCACCACGATGGCGTCGTCCACCAGCAGGCCGATGGCCAACACCATGCCGAACATCGTCAAGGTGTTGATGCTATAGCCGAAGGCGGCCAAGATACCGAAAGTACCCAGCAGCACCACGGGAACCACCAGGGTGGTGACCAAGGTCGCCCGCAAATTCTGCAAAAACACCAGCATCACCAGGAAGACCAGCACAATGGCCTCCAATAGCGTTTTCACCACCTCTTCAATGGATGCGCTGACCACCGGCGAGGTGTCGTAGGCATACACCACCTGCACGTTGCTCGGCAACGAGTCTTTTACGCTGTCCACCGTTTGGCGCACCGCGTTTGCGGTATCCAGCTCATTCGCGCCGCTGGAGAGCAGTAGCGCCATGCCGGCTGAGGGCATGCCGTTGTAGGTGGAGTCGACGTTATAGCTTTGCGGCCCCAGCGCCACTTTCGCCACGTCCTTAAGCCGCACTTGAGATCCGTCGGTATTGACTTTCAGCAGGACGTTTTCGAACTGCGATACCGTGGTAAAACGGGATCTGCCTAAAATGGTGGCGGTGGTTTTCGCGCCGGGGATGGTGGGGGACCCGCTAAGGGAGCCGGAGGACACCTGGACGTTCTGCTCATTGAGCGCGGTGGTGATATCACTGGGTATCAGCTGATATTTATAGAGTTTATCGGGGTCCATCCAGATACGCATGGCATATTCCGCCCCCATCACCTGAAAGTCGCCGACGCCTTTGGTACGGGAGATAGGATCTTCAAGCTTGGACACCAGCAAATCCGCCAGGTCGCTGTTGCTTAATTTGCCGTCCTTGGAAATCAGGCTGACCACCATCATAAAGTTGGACTGATATTTGCGAATCCGCAGGCCCTGATCGGTCACCGCGGCGGGTAACAGCGCTTCCGCCAGCGATACCCGGTCCTGCACCTGGACCTGGGCGATATCGGGGTTGGTGCCCTGATTGAACGTTACGATAATCTGGGCGCTGCCGTCGTCGCTGCTTTGGGATTCGATGTAGCGCAGATTGTCGAGGCCGTTCAACTGCTGCTCGATAACCTGCACCACGGTATTCTGCGTGGTTTCCGCGCTGGCGCCAGGGTAGGTGACGGTAATAGAGATGGCCGGCGCCGCGATGGTGGGATATTGACTGATGGGCAGATTAAGTACGGCGATAGCCCCCACCAGCATGACGATAATGGCGATGACCCAGGCGAAAATCGGGCGATCGATAAAGAACTTGGACATGTCGCCTCCTATTGCGCCGAGGCGTCGGTCATGGAAAGGGTAACGCCGTTGTCGCCGGGGACATCGTTCCGGCCGGGCGCCACCGCTTTCACCTTGGCGCCGGGGTGTATCAACTGCAACCCGCTGACCACCACGCTTTCGCCTGTGGTTAACCCTTTACTGACCAGCCATTTGTCATTGATCATTTGGCCGGTGGAGATATCGGCTTGGGCAATGGTGTTATCCTTTTGCACCAGGTAAACGTAAGGCTGGCCTTTATTGTCATGCATAATGGCTTCCTGGGGCACTAGTATCCCCTGTTCCTGGATACCCCGGGTAAAGCTGGCATGGACAAACATGCCCGGCAGCAAGACGTTATGGGGATTGGGGAAGGCGGCGCGCATCGTCACGCTGCCGGTGGCCTCATCCACCGTCACTTCCGAGAATTCCAGCCGTCCCTGCTCGGGATAAGGCGAGCCGTCTTCGAGCGTAAGTTTTACCGTGGCGGCGTTATCGCCGGCCTTTTGCAGCATGCCGCTGGCCAGCGCGCGGCGCAGACGCAGCATATCCTGTGACGATTCGCTAACGTCCACATAAATGGGATCTAGCTGCGCGATGGTGGTGAGATAATTGGTTTGCCCGTTGGTAACCAACGCCCCTTCGGTGGAAAGCGAGCGGCTGATATGGCCGGAAATGGGGGCGCGTACCTGGGTATAGTCGAGATTGACCCGCGCGGTTTCCAAATCGGCTTTCGCCTCGTTGGCGCTGGCCACCGCGTCGGCGTAGCTTTGCTGGCTGATGGCGTGCGCGGCGGCCAGCGGCTGGTAGCGTTTCGCCAACTGTGTCGCATTGGTATAGGTGGCCAGCGCTTTATCGTAGGCCGCCTGATAGCTGGCGGGATCGATCTGGTACAACGGTTGGCCCGCCTTCACCTCGCCGCCTTCGGTAAACAGCCGTTTTTGGATAACGCCGTTGACCTGCGGACGGACTTCCGCGGTTCTCACCGCCGTGGTTCTGCCCGGCAATTGAGTAAATAAGGTTATGGGTTGGGCTTGTAGCCGGACCACCCCCACTTCCGGGGGCTGCGTCGCTTGCGTGGCTGAGGTGTCCTGGTGGCAACCGGCCAGCAGCAGAATCAAACTGGTGTAAAGAAATCTCTGGCGCATAGTGAATCTCATATCGTTCATCAAAAGAAACCTGGGCAACCGCTCGGGTAAACTCCCTGTCAGCGATCGCTTAAAAGGCCGTGAGGCTCGCGAATACTTCCTGTGGCTGCGAATCGCTCTCGGCAATATGCTTAGCCTGTGACCGGCGTCCCGATTTGGAAAAATCCGCTCCCCCCGGGCCGGCGCTATAAACCGGCGGGAGAAGCGTGGCGATATCGCCCTCTGCTAAGGCGCGTTTCGCACCTGTCGTTGATAAATGCGAATCGGGAATCACGGGAACGGTGATGGACGCGTGCCGTACGAATTTTTGTTTTTCGCCAATCATCGCCATCTGCCGGGTTACGTCATGAAAACGCCCCTGACAGCGCTACCAACGCGGAAAGGGGCTGGCGACATTTAACGGAATGCGGCGTCGATGTCGTTATGGGCACCATAACGCGTTGGCGGCGCTCGAAATATGGAGATAATGTAAGGGGGACGCTAAGAGGTATTAAGTCCCATGAGTTTTGTGTGGGCGTAAAATCACAAGGTGTCTGATTACCCTTGATAAAGGGCTAGACAATCTTATGGAGGCTGTAATATGGCGACACTTTTATTGCAAAGGGAGCAATATCTTTTACGGCGCGTCCGCACCGCTGTAAAAAGCAGAAAGCAGACATTGGACTGAGAACACAGAATAGAGTGCAGAGTGCAGCGTGAATTTATGTCGCGTCGTCAGATGCGGAAATTGTCGAGGGTGTTAGGCATATATTTTAATCAAATAAGTATATACAATTGAGGCGGGAGCCTTAATCGCCATGCTATCATCGCGGGCGTAAGCACCCATCGCCAAACAGGAGAAAAAAGCTTCAGAGGAAAAAGTGATGGGTCGTCGCGCAAAAGCCTGCCCTTGGCACCGCGCAAACCGGGAAAAAATGGTAGGATGCCGTCATGTCCGCCCGGGGAGCCTTTACAGTCCGATCAATAATTTTATTTTGCACGCTATTGAGAAGGGGCATTATGGACCACAATAGACCCACGACGACAAAAGCCGCCATGCCGGGACCTAATTTGAACAACGAAACCATCCGGCGCATACGGGCCAAGCCTTTGCCGATTCACCAGAGCATTCAGAGCGATATCAGAAATAAAATCCTGAGCAATGAGTGGCATCCCGGTGACCGCGTTCCCACGGAACAGGCCCTGATGGAAGTCTATCATTGCTCCCGTATGACGGTGAACAAGGCGCTGTCCAGCCTGGTGGCGGCGGGCATGATCGTTCGCAAGCGCAGGAAAGGCTCGTTTGTGGCGATGCCCAAGGTGGAAGAACCGCTGTTGGCTATTCAGGATATCCGTGCCGAGGTGCTGGCAACGGACGGGATGTACAGTTTTACGGTGTTGTATCGCGGTATCCGCACCATCACCGATGCGGTGGAGGCCACGCATATCGGCATACCGGTCAATGCCCGTATGCTGTGCATCGATGTGATGCATTACGCGGACAACCTGCCGTTCGCCCTGGAGTCGCGCCAGATAAACCTCGCCGTGGTGCCCGAGTCGGCGGATGAGGCGTTCACCGATATGCCGCCGGGAAGCTGGCTGTTGAGCAACGTCCCCTGGTCGGAGGGGGAGCACTCCCTGCGGGCCATTTCCGCCGACGACGTGTTGGCGCGGCAATTGTCGGTATCGCCCGGCACCGCCTGTATCTCTATCGCCCGGCGTACCTGGCTGTCCGGGGAATTGATTACGTTTGTGCGTCTCATCTATCCCGGCGAGCGGCATCGCTTCCTGGTACGCTTCGGGCCGGGGCCGACGCCGGCCCAATAGCCGTTGCCGAGCCGGCCTGGGCTTATTGACAACGTGCCCGGCTGGGATGGGTTGGTCTGCCGCTCAATGGCATACCCGACTGTGACTCCCGGTAGCGCGATACGCGCTATTATGGCTCTCTGCCATGATAGCCGCCCTGCGGGCCAATGCCTGGGGACGTCGTCCCACTACGCTCCTTGCATAGCGATCCTTGGCGCGAACGATTTACTCTTCTACCAGCCTGTCCCGCCCCATTTTTTCCTCGGTGGCCGCTGCCGCGACGTTCCCATCCATACAATAATCTTATTTGTATATACATATATTGACGACCTGCAATGCTAACGGTATGTTGCTGTAAAAGCGTTACGGAAGTGTTAAGTGCCGGATGCCCATCTCAGAAAAATCAGCGACATTTTTACGGTTCATATCGGCGGGAGAATATCGTGTCTAAAAAGCATTGGTTTATCGGCGCGGCGCTTGGACTGCCGTTGTTCATGGCATCGCAAATAGCCCTTGGCGCAGTTGCCGCTCCGGCGGACATTAAAGCCAAAGGGCAGTTGACTTTCTGTTCCGATTTGGAAAACCCGCCGGCGGAAGGCATCGCGGATGACGGTAGCACCCCCAGCGGCGTTGCGGTGGATATCATGAACGCGCTCGGTCCGTTGATGGGCGTGAAGACGCATATTGACAACTATCAATTTTCCGGCATTTTCGCCGCCCTGGATACCGGTAAATGCGATTTGGTGGTGGCAAGCCTGGCGAAGACGCCTGAACGCGCCGAACGCTATGGCCTGGTGGACTACTGGCGTGTGAAATCCGGGCTGCTGGTGGCCAAGGGCAATCCGTTGAATATCCATAGCTTCGACGATCTCTCCGGGCGGCGGGTGGCGGCGTTGTTGGGCAGCCGCAACGAATCGACGGTCAAACAATTCAGCGAGCAGTTGGTGAAGGAGGGCAAGCCCGGCATTACTCTGGTCTCGCTCAGCACCAATGTCGCCGCCTTCCGTGATTTGATGCTGGGGCGTGCGGACGCCATGGTGGGAGATAACGTCGTCATCAATTTCTACATGTCGAAAGCCCCGAATAAATTTCAGACCGTCGATATGCCGGTACCCGCCAAGACCTGGGTCATCGCCACGCTTAAAACCAATACCGCATTGCGACAGGCTGTCCAGACAGGCATAGACCAATTGAACGCGTCCGGCGCCATGACGGAAATCGTAAAAAAATGGGGTATAGAGAACGGCGTCACTTTGTGTAACAGCAGTCACCCCTGCGGTTTTTAGCGGTGGTGCTGTTCCCTCGCCGAGGATAATAACGTGCTTACACATATACAGTTGCAGTTCAATACGGCGTTTTTCCTGAAATTCGTCTTTCACCCCCAGCCTGTTTTATTGGAAGGACTGGGATTAACCGTGGCGGCCGCCATTGTTGCGCAACTTATCGGCATGGGGCTCGGCATCCTGCTGGCGGTGGTCGGAATGAGCCGTATTTGGGCATTCAGGATGTTGAACCAGCTGTATATCTGGTTTTTTCGCGGCACGCCGGTTTTGGTCCAGCTGGTTTTGATTTATTTTGGCCTGCCGTATCTGCTGGGTTTTGATCTTTTTCCCGCGGAATTGGCCTGGGGACCGCTGGCGGTCTCCGGCGCGCTATTGGCCGGCGTACTTTCATTCGGCCTGCATGAAGCCGCCTATATGAGTGAAATTACCCGGTCGGGCATCATTTCCATCGATAAGGGCCAGTCGGAAGCGGCCAAGGCGCTGGGGATGACGCCGGGATTATTGATGCGAAAGATCATTCTGCCGCAAACGATACCGGTTATTTTCCCGGCGCTGGGCAATCAATTCAACAACATGCTTAAAACCACCGCGTTATTGAGCATTATCGGCGTGTCGGAAATGTTTCGCGTCGCGGAACAATTGCAGGCGGCGACCTTTATGACTTTCGAAGTCTATTTGGGGGTCTCGGTTTACTATCTTTTGCTTACCGCCGGCTGGACGTTAATTCAGATGCTGTTGGAACGCAATATGAGCCGGCATCTATCGGCGACACAAATCAGGCGGCGCAAAAGCAAATCCGTAAACCCACTGTCGGAGCTCGCCGATGAGTCTTGATGAAGCCTCTTATCAACCGGATGCGGTGGTATGCCGGGACGTGATGAAATTCTATGGCGAAACGCCGGTGCTGCGCCATGTGTCCCTCAGGGTTAAGACCGGCGAAACCCTGGTGATCATCGGCCCGTCGGGTTCAGGTAAAACCACGCTGATTCGCTGTATCAACCACCTGGAAAAAATTCAGCGGGGGAGTATTCACGTCGGAGGCGTCATGATGGGCTACCGCCTGAAAAACGGCCGTTTGATTGAGGACAGCGAGAAGAATATCGCCATGCTGCGCCGTCGGGTAGGCATGGTTTTCCAACGATTCAATCTGTTCCCCCATATGACCGCCCTGGAAAATGTCATGCAGGCGCCGATAAGCGTTTTACGTCAGGATAAACGGCAGGTGGAGCGCCGGGCCGTTGAATTATTGGCGCGGGTCGGACTGCGGGATAAATTAATGCATTATCCCTCGCAGTTGTCGGGGGGCCAGCAGCAGCGCGTCGCTATCGCCCGCGCCTTGGCGATGGATCCCGACGTGATGTTGTTTGATGAACCCACCAGCGCCCTGGACCCGGAAATGGTGGGAGAAGTGCTCAGCGTAATGCAGGATCTGGCATCTCAAGGGATGACCATGATAGTGGTGACCCACGAAATGGAATTCGCCCGCCATGTCGCCGATACGGTGGTTATTATGGACGGCGGGGAAATTATCGAGAAAGGGCCGCCGCAAAAAATATTTACCGCGCCGGATAATCCCCGTACGAAAGAATTTTTAAATAAGGTATTGCATAAACTATGACTCTATTACCCGACATAGTTGAAACCCTGATGTATTGAAAAATGAGGAATTATAATGGGACGTTTAATCGATATTAGCTGGCCATCTCTGGGCGTGACCGTGGTGGCCGAATTGAATGACGAAAAAAAATCCGGAATTGTGTGAAGAGTTTTGGCAACATTTGCCATTTAAAATATTACAGGCACATCCGGTGGTATCAGGAGCGTCCATGTATGCCTGGACGCCGATCGTCAGCAGCGCGCCGGTGCATCACCGTGAAATGATAACCGACTGCCCGGTGGGCCGCCTGCGGTATTCCCAGTCGACGGGAAATAAAATGTCTATTCAATACGGCGTCGGACTGGAACCGCTGGCTCAGCCGGTGTTGGGGCAGGTACTGCAGGAATATTGCCATTTACTGCCCGATGTGGGCAAAGCGGTATGGAATAATCTGTTCTGGCAAAAGGATTTGCTGTTTGTTGAAGTTTCGGCCCACGATAAACAAGCTTATTCCGGCGTGCCGAAGGCGGCTGAAGCAACGTCGGAGGTGGCGAAAATCTTTTTGGCCGAAGCCGAACGCATCTCTCTGACCGAACCGGAGGATTTGCGGGATATTCGCTTGGGCCGGGTAGAATCGACGGGGACCTACGGGCAATATTTTACCGCCTGGGATTTCGCTAACGGTATGCTGCGCGATTATATTATGTATACCATGTACCCGCTGCTCACCTTAAGCAAGACCCTCTCCCTTGAGGATTTTTCAAAAACGCTGAATGAATTCGATGTGCCCTATTCCAGCTACCTGGGCGTCAGCGGTTTATATAAATTGGAAGAGTTTGCCGGATTATTGCGCCCCGCCATCGCCGCGGCGAAGAATAAAGAAGAAGTGCAGGAATTGCTGCGGGCCTTTCTGAAATACGGCAACCGTCTGTGCGCGTGGTCATATCAATATTTCCCGTGGTATTTAGGCATGTTTTATAATCGCCAGCTCGGCGGCCAAGAATTCCCTGGACGTTGGAATCCGGAAAAGGTTTGATATTAATATAGCGAAAAAATTCTTTTAATTGCCTGAATGATTGTCTAGTTTTTAATACGATTTAGCCGTAATGTGCCCTTGACTGTACGTTGTAAAACGTATTCCAGCGGGTAGGGCGACCTGCGGGCCGGGATGCCGATATAAAACGTCTCGGCCCGTCTCGAATCCCGACCCCTATTGTGAAAGGAGATACGATGATAACGATTTCCCGTCAAGATCAGGACGCTTTCGCTCGCGACGGCGCGGTGATTATTCGCGGCGCCTTTTCCAGGCGCTGGCTGGATGAAGTCGAGCGGGGTATAGGAGAGAATATCGCTTTTCCCAGCAATCACGGGCGCTATACCGATCCCGAAACCCGAACGTTTTTCCAGGACAGCGACAACTGGCGGCGCATCAAGCCCTTCCAGGATTTCGTTTTCCATTCTCCGGCCAAAGAAATAGCCGCAGCCCTGATGGGCAGCCGGAAAATCAATTTTTTGCACGACCATGTTTTGTCAAAACTGCCGGGCGCATCGCAACGCACCCTTTGGCACCAGGATCAACCTTACAGCCCGGTGGACGGTAAAGATTTTTGCACCCTGTGGCTGCCCATCGACGCCGTGGCGAAGGATACCGCGCTGGAATTCATCGCCGGCTCCCATCTTTGGGGGAAATGGTTTCGTCCCCAGATATTCGCCACCGGCGAGCTGCGTCCCGACGATGATGCACATTGGGCAATTTTACCGGACATCGAAGGGCGCCGCGACGACTACCCTATCATCGGGTGGCGGCTTGAACCCGGCGACTGCCTGGTATTCCACGGCCTGACACTGCACGGCGCCGCCGGCAATTTTTCCTCGCAGCCGCGTCGCGTGCTGTCTACCCGCTGGACCGGCGATGACGCGGTGTTTCGCCGCCGCAGCGGAAAGATGTCGCCTCCTGAACCGGCCGGCGACGGTCCGCAAAACGGCGGCGCTCTGGACAGCCCGGCGTTTCCGGTGGTCTGGCGAGCAATGGCTTGACTGCAAAACGGGTTGACAGAGTGGGCTGCCATAGTCGGGCGGCATGGCCGGATGGCGCACAGGGCCGTAATAGCCGGCCAGATTACGGCTGCCCAAAGCCGGTGCGACGGCTGCCAACTCGGCGCGTTCGGGTGCGGGAGGTGGGTCGATGGATGTCCTGGCGCAGCGCGCGATATTGCGCCACGCCTGCCGGCAAAACAGCAGACCCGCTTATGTTTAGCGGGCCGTTTTCTTATGCCAGGCGCTTTCGATGGGTTTTATGCAAATCCGGCTTGCCTGCGGTGGAAAACTGAAGGATAATGCCTCCCCGATTTTACCAGTCTATGAAAACTCCAGCGCTTTCAAGAGGCTAGATGTAGCGTAAAAATGCATCTTTATGGGGCGTTACTGAGAAATATCCTATTGACAATCCCCATGCTATTTTCTGCCATAATAATTGTCTGTAAGAGCTAAAAAAAGGTTTTAAACAGACTTATCCACAGTTAATCCGGGCAATAATATTTTTTCCAAAAGCGTGATGACGGCAACAAAAGATTTCAACTTATTGAAATTAATAAAAATTTTTTAATAGAAAACTTTTCTTTTAACGCTTGTTTTTTTTGTGTTAATTGATTGCCAACGCTTTTTTTATTTTATCCACAACCTGGGGATTGCCTTAATTGCGTCCCTGATCTCACCCCTTTTTCAAGCATCCCTCGCCAAACCCTTTTCAATGGCATTAATCAATCGTCGTTGCCGGGCCGGTTGCACAAAGACCGTTTCAGCCTCGCGTCGTCGCAACTGTTGTCCTATTGCCCAAATGATATGCTTATCCAGCAGAGCGTCTTTGGTGCCCAATGCCGCCTGAAGGGCAAGGAGAACGCTGTCTTCGTAGGGCGCGTTGCCCAAGGCGACGGCGATATTCCGCAGCCAGCGCCAATGGCCGATACGACGGATGGGCGAACCCTCCGTCCTGCGCAGGAACGTTTCTTCATCCCAGTTGAACAGGGTAAGCAGGTCAGGGGCATGCAGGTCCGCGCGCGGGCTGAAATCCTTTTCGTCGGTCGGCGATGAGAAGCGATTCCAGGGGCAAACCAGCTGACAATCATCGCAGCCGTAAATGCGGTTGCCGATGAGGGGACGCAGGGCTTCGGGGATCTCGCCCGCCGACTCGATGGTCAGATAGGAAATACAGCGTCTGGCATCGACGGTGTACGGCGCGATGATGGCGCCGGTGGGGCAAGCGGTCATGCAGGCGACGCAGCGTCCGCACTCTTCCTGCTGCGGCCGGTCGACGGGCAGGGGTAAGTCAATCAGCAGTTCGCCCAGAAAAAACCAGGAGCCGGCTTCACGGTTTAAAATAAGTGAGTGTTTGCCGACCCAGCCGAGCCCGGCTTTGGCCGCCAGCGGACGTTCCATTATCGGCGCCGAGTCGACAAAAGGGCGAAAATTAACGCCGTCGCACCATTCGCGAATTTTATTGCCCAACTGTTGTAGGCGATGGCGCAATACCTTGTGATAGTCGCGTCCCAGCGCATAGCGACTAACATAACCCAGGCGGGGGTTTTTCAGCGTACGGGCAAAAGCGGCGTTGGCGGGCAGGTAGTTCATACGAACGCTGATAACGCGCAGGGTGCCTGGCAGCAGTTCCTGCGGACGGGCGCGCAGCATGCCGTGGCGCGCCATCCACGTCATATCGCCGTGATAATGGTTGTCGAGCCAGGCTTGCAGTTCTCCTTCATGGGCGGCAAGATCGGTGTCACAGATGCCAACCTGTTGAAAACCCAGTGCCAGTCCCCACTCCTTGATGAGCCGGGCTAATTCTATCAGATCAAAAGGGTATGACATGGCGGACCGTATGAATGAAACAAGCAGCATAAGTTTACCACATTCCGTCTATTCCGCGGAATGGCTCCGGGGATGGGAAGCCGAGGCCGCCGAAGCGGCGGGCCTGTCGCTTTATCACTTAATGGAACGGGCAGGCGCCGCCGCCTTACGCGTCGTTAACGCCTGTTATCCGTTTGCGCGCCGCTATCTGATTCTGGCCGGACAAGGCAATAACGGCGGCGACGGCTATGTGGTGGCCCGCCTGGCGACGGCGCAGGGTAAGGACGTGACGGTAATCGAATGCCCGGGTCAGCGGCCTTTGCCTGATGAGGCCCGGCAGGCCAGGCAGGCGTGGCTGGACGCCGGCGGCGTCGCGATGGCCGCGGATGCTCCCTGGCCGCCGCAGGTGGATGTCATTATCGACGGACTGTTGGGAACCGGCCTGCGGGACGCGCCGCGGGAGCCTTATAGCACGCTTATCGCCAACGCTAATGCCCACGCCGCGCCGGTGGTCTCATTGGACATTCCCTCGGGGCTGAACGCGGAAACCGGCGCGACGCCGTCGCAGGCCGTCAAAGCGGCTCATACTTTGACGTTTATCGCCCTGAAGCCCGGCTTGCTTACTGGAAAAGCGCGCGGCGTCACCGGCACCCTGCACTATGACGACTTGGGGCTTGGACATTGGCTGCAACGACAAACGCCGGCCTTGGCGCGTTTGACGTCCGCTCAGTTGGCCGGCTGGCTGCCGCCGCGGGATCCTTGCGCGCATAAAGGCGACAACGGCCGCTTGCTGATTATCGGCGGCGACCGCGGATTATCCGGCGCCATCCGCATGACCGGCGAAGCGGCATTGCGTACCGGCGCTGGTTTGGTGCGAGTGCTTACTCGCGAGGAAAACGTGGGATCGCTGCTCACCGCCCGGCCGGAGTTGATGGTTGAACCCTTGGATGAACCCGCCCTTCGCCAGGGGCTGGAATGGGCGGACGTCATTGTCATCGGGCCGGGGCTAGGGCAGTCGGACTGGGGGAAAAAAACGCGCTGCGTATGGCCGAAAATTGCGATAAACCCATGTTATGGGACGCCGATGCGCTGAACTTGCTGGCAATCAATCCGCATAAACGTCACAATCGTATCCTCACGCCTCATCCCGGAGAGGCCGCGCGCTTGCTGAACAGCAAAGTCAGTGTGGTGGAAAACGATCGCTTCCTTGCCGCCGCTGCTCTCGTGAAACGCTATGGTGGCGTGGTGGTGCTTAAAGGCGCCGGCACGCTGGTTAGCGAGGCCGGGGGACGCACGGCTATTGCCGATGTGGGCAATGCGGGCATGGCTTCCGGGGGCATGGGGGATCTGCTTTCGGGCATCATCGGTGGTTTGCTGGCGCAGAAGCTCTCGTTATATGATGCGGCGTGCGCCGGCTGTGTCGTCCACGGTGCGACCGCTGATTGGCTGGCGGCCGAAAAAGGCACACGGGGCATGCTGGCCACGGATTTGCTGCCCGCGTTATTTCGATTTGTTAATCCTGAACGTTTCGCCTAAAAATCAAATTATTATATAGAAATCAGACATGGAAAAATGCGTACTATCCTTGCCAAACGAAGCGGCAACCATCGCGTTAGGGGCCGAATTGGCCAATGCCTGCCCGCAAACATGCGTTGTCTATCTTTATGGCGACCTGGGTGCCGGTAAAACCACGCTTTGTCGCGGCTTTCTGCGTGCCTTGGGGTATCAAGGCAACGTGAAAAGCCCGACCTATACCCTGGTCGAGCCCTATGAACTGACGTCAGGAACCGTATACCATTTCGACCTATACCGGCTACGGGATGCGGAGGAACTCGAGTTCATGGGCGTGCGGGATTATTTCCGGCAAGACGCGCGGTGCCTGGTGGAGTGGCCGCAAAACGGCGAAGGCGTCCTGCCGGAAGCGGATATCGCCTTGACCCTGGATTTCGGGACGGAAGGCCGGCGGGCTTCGATTGAAGCGCGGTCGGAAAAATCCGCGGATATTGTGGCGCGGTTGGCGTCATGGCGGGAATCCCATAAATGATATGTAAAATCAGGACGGTTTTATTTGTCGTATTATTCTGTTTGACCGGCCATGCCTACGCGGCGAATCTCACCGATATCAACGTCACCAACGGCGACGAACAATCTACCGTCACGCTGGGGTTCGGCGATAAACCGGTTTATGCCTTCTTTTCCCTGCATAATCCCGAACGGGTGGTGGTGGATATCCGCCAAAGCATGGCGCCGCAGGGGTTGCCCCTGGACTTTAACGGTCAGAATATTATCCGGCGCATTCGCACCAGCAAGGCGCCTGACGCGCAAAGTATTCGCCTGGTGTTTGACCTGACGCGCAAATCCAGGGTGCGGGCCGCGGTGGAGGCGGGGCGCGAGCATTTCAACCTGGTGGTCACGCTGACGGGCCAGGCGGCGCCTGCGACCGCCAGGACGGCGAGAATCAGCCGGGCGGTGCCGGAACCGGTGTCGAGGGCGGCCGGCAGTGCGTTTACCGCCTCGCCGTCGACGCAGGATAATCCACTGCTGACGCGTAACGCCCGTCCGGCGCGACGGCCCGCGGCGCAAGGCGATCAGGTGGTGGTGGCTATCGACGCCGGCCACGGCGGCCAGGATCCCGGCGCTATCGGGCAAAATGGTTTGATGGAAAAAAAATGTGACCATCGCCATCGCCCGCCGGTTGAAAGCGCTCCTTGATCAAGACCCGATGTTCAGGCCGGCTTTGACCCGCGACGGCGATTATTTCATTTCCGTTATGGGACGTTCGGACGTGGCGCGCAAGCAGGGCGCCAGCGTTCTGGTGTCTATTCATGCCGATGCGGCGCCGAACCGCAGCGCCACCGGGGCGTCGGTCTGGGTTTTATCCAACCGCCGCGCCAACAGCGAAATGGCCAACTGGCTGGAGCAGCATGAAAAACAATCGGAGCTGCTGGGGGGGGCGGGGGATTTGCTGGCCAACAGCTCGTCCGATCCGTACTTGAGCCAGGCGGTGCTGGATCTTCAGTTCGGCCATTCCCAGCGGGTCGGTTATGATGTCGCCACCCGTGTATTGCGGCAGCTACGCAACGTGGGCGCGTTGCACAAAACGCGGCCGGAGTATGCCAGCCTGGGCGTGCTGCGTTCCCCGGATATTCCCTCCCTGCTGGTGGAAACCGGCTTTATCAGTAATGCCAATGAAGAGAGGCTGCTGGGCAGCGGGGCCTACCAGGACAAAATAGCCCAGGCCATTTATCTGGGCTTGCGAGCATACTTCCAGGCGCATCCGCTGCAAAACGGTCCCAGATTGGAAAATCGCCCGCAAGGGATCGCTTCGGCGGCGGATGCCGGCGCCAGCGGCGCCCAGGCCGTATCGCAATCCACCGCCGGGGCGGTGCCTGCCGGCCCTTCCGCCGAGGGTCCCGCGTCGCGGGCGGCCGCCGGCCGCCATGTGGTGCAGCGCGGAGAGACGCTATCGGGCATCGCCAGCCGCTATGGCGTAAGCATGGCGGAGCTGCGGGAACTCAATCATCTGAAAAGAGACGTAGTATGGGTAGGCCAACGGTTGAAACTTCCCGCGGCGGCCGAGCAACGTACTCAGGGAGCCCGGCGGCATAAACCTCTCGCCAGAGCGAGCGATTCCGCCAAATAAGGTGTCAAAAGTGATAGAGTTCGAAATGCCGACGGACATATTCGGCGGCAATAAAGCGGGGCAGGCCGCCGGCAGAGTGAACCGTCCGCGCCAGGGACCATCATCGAAAGCGAAAAACGTCCCGCAGACTTTTACACCGAAATAACACTAAGGATATCCGTCGCCATGCCTATACGGGTACTGTCGCCACAGCTTGCCAACCAGATCGCCGCCGGCGAGGTCGTTGAACGGCCCGCTTCGGTGGTGAAGGAATTGGTGGAGAATAGCCTGGACGCGGGCGCGACCCGTATCGATATCGAAATAGAACGGGCGGGCAGCCGGCTTATCCGAATTCGTGATAACGGTTGCGGCATCGGCAAGGATGATCTGGCGCTGGCGCTGGCCCGCCACGCCACCAGCAAAATCGCCACGCTGGACGATCTCGAGGCCATCATCAGCCTGGGGTTTCGCGGGGAAGCGCTGGCCAGTATCAGTTCGGTCTCCCGCTTGACTTTGACCTCGCGCACCGAAGGGCAAACCGAAGCGTGGCAGGCTTATGCCGAGGGCCGCGCCATGGAGGTGACGCTCAAGCCGGCGGCTCATCCGGTGGGCTCCACGGTCGAGGTGCTGGATTTATTTTACAACACGCCGGCCCGGCGTAAATTCATGCGTACCGAGAAAACCGAATTCGCTCACATCGATGAAGTGGTAAAACGCATTGCGCTGGCGCGGTTTGACGTGACCTTTACCCTGCAGCATAACGGCAAGCCGGTTCGTCAATACCGAGCCGCGACGCAGGAAGCCCATCATTCGCGCCGTTTAAGCAGCCTGTGCGGGCCGGCCTTTGTGCAGCGGGCGCTGGAAGTTTCCTGGCGGCATGGCGCCCTGGCCATCCACGGCTGGGTGGCGGACCCCGCCGCCGCGCATGAATTGCCGGAAATGCAATATTGCTACGTTAATCAACGTATGATGCGCGACAAGCTCATTAATCACGCCATTCGCCAGGCCTATCAGGAAAATTTACCCGACGCGGCGCAGCCGGCGTTCGTGCTGTATCTCGAGGTGGATCCCCATCAGGTGGACGTGAATGTTCATCCCGCCAAACAGGAAGTCCGCTTCCATCAGTCGCGTCTGGTGCATGATTTTATCTATCAGGCGGTCATGGCCGTCATCAGGGGGCTGACAAACCCGAGCCGTCGTTGTCCGCTGATGCCGGCGCCCCGCATCGGCTAACGGAAAACCGCGCCGCGGCGGGGAGAAATCTTTTTGACCAGCCGCCGGCGCCGCAACCCTCATCCGACGCCAATCCGACGACGGCGCCGCAATCTGCTTCCTCATCCGACGCCAATCCGACGACGGCGCCGCAATCCGCTTCCTCATCCGACGCCAATCCGACGACGACGCCGCAAACCGCTTCTTCATCCGATGCCGGTTCGCCGACAACGTCGCCACGGTTCAATACGTCCGATAGCCGCCGCCTCAACGAACAGGCGCCGCACGGTAAAATACCTTCCGGCACTGACCGGGGTTATGTCGGCGATGCGGGGCATCGGTCCGGCCAGCTGCGCGAGCGGGCCGCCGATTACCTTGCTGAAGCTGGTTACCAGAAAAAAGAGGGCGAGCTTTACCGGCGATTGCTTCAGCCCGCGCCGTCGGCGTACTCCTCCGGCATTGCCGTGGGGGAAGCGCCGGGCGGCGTTGTGTCCGCCGATGAGGCCCAAAGCTTCGGCCGGGTGCTTAGCGTTTATCCGCCTTGTTACGCGCTGGTGGAATTCCGTCGGCGGCTGGCGCTGATTTCCTTGCCCGCCGCCGAGCGGTGTTTAAAGCGACAACAGCTCACACCCGACGGCGAAAACCTGCGGGCCCAGCCGTTGCTTATACCGCTGCGAATCACGCTGAGCGAGGGCGAGGCGGCGGCGTTTCGGCGGCATCAGCCGTTATTGGCGCAAATGGGCATCCAGTTACAGATTAACCAACGGCAAGGCGTCTTAAACGGCGTACCTTTACCATTACGCCAACAAAATTTACAAAACTTGATTCCCGAACTGTTAGGCTATCTGGCAAATACCGAAACCATTACCTGTGGCGAGGTCGCGGCCTGGATGGCACGCCGACTCGAAGGACAGCAGCATGTCTGGAGCCTTTCCCAGGCCATACAACTGCTCGCCGAGGTTGAGCGGCTTTGTCCGCAATGGGTGAAAAGCCCGCCTGGAGATCTTTTGGTATTACTTGATCTTGAGGCCGCCATCGAGGCCCTGAACCATGACTGACGCTATCGATACCCCGTTGCCGCCGGCCATTTTCTTGATGGGCCCCACCGCGTCGGGTAAAACGGGCCTGGCGATAGCGTTGCGACGGCGGCTGCCGGTGGACATCATCAGCGTCGATTCGGCGCTTATCTATCGTGGCATGGATATCGGCACGGCGAAACCCGGCCGAGATGAATTGGCGATGGCGCCGCATCGGCTGATCGATATCCGCGATCCCGAGCAAACCTATTCGGCGGCGGATTTCAGTCGTGATGCGCTGGCCGCCATGGCAGACATTACCGCGGCGGGACGTGTGCCGTTATTGGTGGGCGGGACGATGCTCTATTTCAAGGCGCTTCTGGAGGGATTGTCTCCCCTGCCGGCGGCGGACTCGGAAGTGCGGGAACGTATCATGCGCGCGGCGCAGACCAAGGGCTGGGAGGTGCTGCACAGGCAATTGCAGGAGATTGATCCGGTAGCGGCGATTCGTATTCATCCGAATGATCCGCAGAGACTCTCCAGAGCACTGGAAGTTTTTTTTCGTTTCAGGTAAAACTCTTACGGAACTGACTAAAACTTCAGGGGAAGCTTTGCCGTATCGGGTTCACCAGTTTGCGATTGCGCCGGAGGATCGCCGGCTGTTGCATCAGCGTATCGAACAGCGTTTTCATCAGATGCTGGCGGCGGGTTTCGAGCGGGAAGCCAAGGCGCTTTTTTTGCGGGGTGATTTGCATAGAGATATGCCGTCCATCCGAAGCGTGGGCTACCGCCAGATGTGGGCATATTTATCTGGTGAAATAAACTACGATGAAATGATTTTTCGCGGGATATGTGCAACTCGGCAATTGGCCAAGCGTCAAATGACCTGGTTGCGCGGCTGGCCGTCGGTTCATTGGCTTGATAGCGACAAGCCCCTCGCTGCTTTAGACAAGGTATTACAGGTTGTTAGTGCATAGGTTGGGTGATTGTGTACAATTGGTAAGTACTGAACGCGCTTTTTTTACATCGTTTATTTTAGAGCCACATGGTTCTTGTTACAAACAACAAGCACATAAGGAAAAGATAGAATGGCTAAGGGGCAATCTTTGCAAGATCCGTTCCTGAACGCATTGCGTCGGGAAAGGGTTCCGGTTTCTATTTATTTGGTGAATGGCATCAAATTGCAGGGCCAGATTGAGTCATTTGACCAGTTTGTCATTTTGTTGAAAAACACGGTTAGTCAGATGGTTTATAAACATGCCATTTCTACGGTAGTGCCATCGCGCGCGGTGTCGCATCACAATAACAATCCGGCAAGCAGTAGCAGTAGCGCCAGCAATTACCACCATGGCAGCAATCCTTCGGCGCCCGCGCAGCCGCTGGAAACAGATGACGTTGAATAAGGCGCATCCGGCTTGACCATTTTGCGGTGCTTTAGCGTGTTTTCGACGCTAAGGCCCCGTTACAACTGCGGTTTATCCGTTTGAGAGGTCCTACGCTTGTTTGACCGTTATGATACCGGTGAGCAGGCCATACTGGTTCACATCTTTTTTTCCCAAGACAAAGACATGGAAGATCTACAGGAGTTCGAGTCGCTGGTGTCTTCCGCCGGGGTTGAGGCGTTGCACGTCATTACGGGGAGCCGCAAGGCCCCGCACCCTAAATATTTTGTCGGAGAAGGGAAAGCTGAGGAAATCGCGGAAGCGGTTAAAACCAGTGGTGCGTCTGTCGTGCTTTTCGATCATGCATTAACGCCGGCTCAAGAGCGTAATCTTGAAAGCTTATGCCAGTGCCGGGTCATCGATCGCACCGGGCTGATTTTGGATATCTTCGCACAGCGCGCTCGTACCCATGAGGGTAAATTGCAGGTGGAGCTAGCGCAGTTGCGCCATCTCGCGACGCGACTGGTGCGGGGGTGGACCCATCTTGAGCGGCAAAAAGGCGGTATCGGCCTGCGGGGACCGGGCGAAACCCAGCTCGAAACCGACCGTCGTTTGCTACGCAACCGCATTACCTTGATACTTTCCCGCTTGGAACGGGTGGAAAAACAGCGTGAACAAGGACGCCGGGCCAGAAATCGCGCCGACGTGCCCACGGTCTCGCTGGTAGGCTATACCAACGCCGGCAAGTCGACGCTGTTCAACCGGCTCACCCAGGCGGAAACGTATGTCGCCGATCAGCTGTTCGCCACCCTCGACCCGACGCTGCGTCGAATCGGCGTCGCGGATGTGGGCGACACGGTTTTGGCGGATACCGTCGGCTTTATTCGCCATTTGCCCCATGATTTGGTGGCGGCGTTCAAAGCCACCTTGCAAGAAACGCGTGAAGCCACGCTGTTGCTGCATATCGTCGATGCCCACGATGGCCGCGGTCAGGAAAATATCGCCGCGGTGGATTCCGTGCTGGAAGAAATCGAAGCGGATGACGTGCCGGTGCTGCTGGTGATGAATAAAATCGATATGCTGGATGATTTTGTTGCGCGTATCGACAGAGACGAGGATAACTTACCGGTACGCGTTTGGTTGTCCGCTGAGACCGGTGAAGGCGTCCCGTTGCTTTTCCAGGCGCTTAGCGAACGCCTGTCGGGGGAGATTGCGCGGCATGAGCTGCGTTTGCCTCCGCAGGCCGGACGTTTACGCAGCCGTTTTTACCAGCTTCAGGCAATTGAAAAAGAATGGATTGAGGACGACGGCAGCGTCGGACTGTTAGTCAGATTGCCACTCATCGATTGGCGTCGCCTGTGCAAACAAGAGAACGAGCTGGTGGACTATCTTGTCTGACCTTCCTTTAGGACCCAGAGCCTGAAGAAAACACATTGAAACTATGGAGCTAAACATGGCGTGGAATCAGCCCGGTAATAACGGACATGACCGCGACCCGTGGGGGAGCGGCAATAACAGCGGCAACTCCGGCGGAAATAATAATAAAGGCGGTCGTGAACAAGGACCGCCGGATCTGGACGATATCTTCCGTAAACTCAGCAAAAAGTTAAGCGGGTTCGCCGGCGGCAACAAAAACCCCGATAGCAACGGCGGAGCCAAGGGGCCCGGGCACAGCGGACGTTACATCGGACTGGCCGTGCTCGTGCTGGCGGTGATTTGGGCCGGCAGCGGTTTTTACACCATCAAGGAAGCCGAGCGCGGCGTCGTGACGCGCTTTGGTAAATTTGACCGTCTGGTGCAGCCGGGTTTGAATTGGAAACCCACTTTTATCGATCATGTGATGGCGGTAAACGTTGAATCGGTACGCGAGCTGGCGGCTTCCGGCATCATGCTCACCGCCGACGAGAACGTGGTGCGCGTGGAGATGAACGTTCAGTACCGCGTCACTGACCCGGAACGCTATCTGTTCAGCGTAACCGATGCGGACGACAGCCTGCGCCAGGCCACCGATAGCGCATTGCGAGGCGTGATAGGCAAATACACCATGGATCGTATCCTTACCGAGGGACGGACGGTGGTGCGCAGCGATACCCAGCGGGTTTTGGAGGAAACCATTCGTCCCTACGATATGGGCATCACCCTGCTGGACGTGAATTTCCAGGCGGCCCGCCCCCCCCCCTGATGAGGTGAAGGCCGCGTTTGACGATGCCATCGCCGCCCGTGAAAACGAACAGCAATATATCCGCGAGGCCGAGGCCTATGCCAATGAGGTGCAGCCGCGCGCCAACGGCCAGGCACAGCGTATCCTTGAAGAAGGCCGCGCCTACCGGACCCGTACCGTGCTGGAAGCGCAGGGCGAGGTGCAGCGTTTCGCCAAATTACTGCCCGAATACAAGGCCGCGCCTGTGATTACCCGCCAGCGCCTGTATATCGATTCGATGGAGCGTTTATTGAGCCATACGCGTAAAATTCTGGTCAATGACAACAAGGGCGGCAATAACGTCATGGTGCTGCCGTTGGATCAAATGCTGCGCACGGCCCCGGCGTCCGCCGGCGTTCCCAAGGATACCTCCCCCGACAGCCTGCTGCGGCTGCCGGCCCTTTCCACCGGCGCAACGGTGGATCCCGCGCCCGCGGATACCGGCACGTCCGGCTCCATCATGGATCAGCGCAAAGCAAACGCGCAGCGTGACGATACCACTCGCGTAGGGAGGGACTAACCCATGCGTAAATCTATAGTAGTCATTATCGTCGTGGTGCTGGTGGCGCTGTATGCCTCGATGTTTGTCGTTCAGGAAGGGCAGCGCGGCATTGTTTTGCGATTCGGCAAGGTGCTGCGCGATAGAGAAAACAAGCCGGAAATCTTCAATCCCGGACTGCATTTCAAAATCCCGTTCATCGAGACGGTGAAAACCCTTGACGCGCGCATCCAAACCATGGAAAACCAGGCGGATCGCTTCGTCACCATGGAGAAGAAGGATCTCATCGTCGATTCCTACATCAAATGGCGCATCAGCGACTTCAGCCGTTATTACCTGGCTACCGGCGGCGGCGATGTTTCCCAGGCCGAAGTCTTACTTAAACGTAAATTCAGCGACCGGCTGCGTTCGGAACTTGGCCGGCTGGACGTTAAGGGCATCGTCACCGATTCGCGCAACCGACTGATGACCGATGTGCGGCAGGCGCTGAACACCGGCTCAGCCGGCGACAACGAGGCGGAAACCACGGAAGCGGACAACGCCATCGCCTCGGCGGCGGCGCGGGTCGCCCGCGAGACCAACGGCGCCCAGCCGGCGGTGAATCCCAACAGCATGGCGGCGTTGGGTATTGAAGTGGTGGATGTGCGTATCAAGCAGATAAGCCTGCCGGCCGAAGTTTCGGATGCCATATTCCAGCGCATGCGCGCCGAACGCGAAGCGGTGGCGCGCCGTCATCGTTCCCAGGGGCAGGAAGAGGCGGAGAAACTGCGGGCGGCGGCGGACTATGAGGTCACCCGCACTCTGGCGGAAGCGCAGCGTACGGCGCTCATCACCCGGGGCGAAGCCGACGCGGAAACCGCGCAGCTGTATGCCAACGCGTTTGGCGCGGACCCGGCGTTCTTCACCTTTATCCGCAGCCTGCGCGCTTATGAAAACAGCTTTAGCGGCAACAGCGATATTATGGTGTTGAGCTCGGACAGCGATTTCTTCCGTTATATGAAGTCGCCCGACGTCGCCATACCGGCCACTCCCACCGCGCCGGCGGCTCGCCCCTAACCCTTTACCGTTGTTTATACCGAGGCCCGTTGACGCGGGCCTTTTTTTCGAGGTGACTGATGAATCCTACAGTTTGGATGGCGTTGGGGCTGGTGTTGGTGCTTGAAGGATTGGGGCCTATGCTGTTTCCGGCGGTCTGGCGGAAAATGATCGGTTCCATGGCGCTGCTGCCCGATAAATTGCTGCGCCGCTTCGGCGGCGGTTTAGTGGTGGCCGGCGGTGTAATCTACTACATGTTGCGTAGCAGAATGGGAGGGTGATCGCACCCTCAAAAAACTGTGAATATTGATGGTAAAAAGTACTGAAAGCCACCCACCGAGATGTTAGAATCCTTTTTTAAGCAATCTGGTGAAAATAGAGAGATGGGTAAGAACGTTGTCGTACTGGGCACCCAATGGGGTGACGAAGGTAAAGGCAAGGTCGTTGACTTGCTGACTGAGCGGGCTAAATATGTTGTTCGCTATCAGGGCGGACATAACGCCGGTCATACTTTGGTTATCAACGGTGAGAAAACCGTCCTTCATCTAATTCCTTCAGGTATCTTACGTGGAAACGTCACCAGTATTATCGCCAATGGCGTAGTGCTGTCTCCTGACGCATTGATGAAAGAGATGGCTGAACTTGAAGCCCGTGGTATACCGGTACGTGAACGATTGCTTATTTCGGAAGCCTGCCCTCTCATTCTTCCTTACCATATCGCCCTGGACGCGGCTCGGGAAAAGGCCCGCGGCGACAAAGCCATCGGCACCACCGGCCGGGGCATCGGCCCGGCTTATGAAGATAAAGTCGCACGTCGCGGATTACGGGTAGGCGATCTCTTCGACAAAAAAAATCTTGCGGCCAAGCTGAAGGATATCGTCGAATATCATAATTTCCAGTTGGTGAATTATTACAAGGTCGAGCCGGTCGATTACCAGAGAACCCTGGATGATATCCTGGCCATCGCCGATATTCTCACCGCCATGGTCGTTGATGTTTCGGATTTGCTGGATAATGCCCGCAAGCGCGGCGATCTGATTATGTTCGAAGGCGCGCAGGGCACCTTGCTGGATATCGATCACGGCACCTATCCCTATGTCACCTCTTCCAACACCACTGCCGGCGGCGTCGCTACCGGTTCCGGCCTCGGCCCGCGCTACGTGGATTATGTGCTGGGCATCGTCAAGGCGTATTCCACCCGCGTTGGAGCAGGTCCTTTCCCCACAGAACTTTTTGATGACGTCGGCGAACATTTGAGCATCAAGGGAAATGAATTCGGCGCCACCACCGGCCGTCGCCGGCGTACCGGCTGGCTGGACGCGGTTGCGGTTCGCCGCGCGGTACAGATCAACTCTCTTTCCGGTTTTTGCATGACCAAGCTGGATGTCCTGGACGGCTTGAAAGAGGTTAAGATCTGCGTTGCTTACCGCATGCCGGACGGACGCGAGGTGAACATCACCCCGCTGGCCGCCGAGGGGTGGGACGGCATCGTGCCGGTGTATGAAACGTTGCCGGGCTGGAGTGAATCCACCTTCGGCGTCAAGGAATTCGATAAGCTGCCGGAAGCGGCCCGCCGCTATATTCGCCGGGTGGAAGAGGTTACCGAAGTGCCGGTGGATATTATCTCCACCGGGCCGGATCGGACCGAAACCATGATACTGCGCGATCCCTTTGACGCGTAATGGCCGTATATCCTCAAATTTACGACAAACGCAACAAACCGGGCATGTCCCGGTTTGTCCTTATTTATTAATTGGTTAATCCTTTCTGCGAACTGTTTGCCCGCGCCGTTTGATAACAACTTTTATAGCCTGTTTGGTTCCTAAAGGTTACTCTTAACACATCAGTTTTCGTCAGCGTGATGTCCCTGTACCCTTTGAACCGTCTGAGGCACACGGCAGCGATAAAAATAGGGCCGTTACCTTTTTCAATGGATGATTTATTGAACAACGATGGCGGGCCGAAAAGAGCGGGAAGCGTTAGGCGGGGTCAGTGGGACTAACGCTTAACGCGCGTGCTTACTTATTGCTTATGGAATGACATCGGCACGGCAACCTGTTTTAGACAACGGAGGTAACGCAATGTCTCAAGATCCCTTTCTCGAACGAGAGGCGGAAAAATATGAATTCCCCGTCCCAAGCCGGGAATATATTCTGGCCCATTTGGCCAAACGGGAGACGCCGGTCAGCCGCGAAGAACTGGCGCAGGATCTCGAAATCACCGGCGAGGACCAGATAGAAGGACTGCGTCGCCGTTTGCGCGCCATGGAGCGCGACGGCCAACTGGTCTTTACCCGTCGGCAGTGTTACGCACTGCCCGAACGCTTGGATTTACTGCGCGGCACGGTCATCGGCCACCGCGACGGCTTCGGATTTTTACGCGTCGAGGGCCGCAAGGACGACCTGTACCTCTCCGCCGAACAGATGAAAATGGCTATTCACGGCGACGTGGTGCTGGCGCAGCCGCTGGGGGAAGATCGTAAAGGCCGCCGCGAAGCACGCATCGTACGGGTATTGGTACCCAAAACCAGTCAGATTGTCGGCCGCTATTTCACCGATGCCGGCAGCGCGTTTGTGGTGCCCGATGACAGCCGGTTGAGTTTCGATATCCTGGTGCCCCCGGAAAGTACCGGCGGGGCCCGGATGGGCTTTGTGGTGGTGGTGGAGCTGACGCAGCGTCCCACCCGCCGTACCAAGGCCGTCGGCCAGGTCGTGGAAGTACTCGGCGATAACATGGGTACCGGCATGGCGGTGGATATTGCCGTGCGTACCCATGATATCCCCTATACCTGGCCGCCGGAGGTGGAAAGGCAGGTGGCGGAGCTTAAAGAAGAAGTGCCGGACGAAGCGAAGCGCGGCCGTGTGGATTTACGTCCGCTGCCGCTGATGACCATCGACGGCGAAGATGCTCGCGATTTCGACGATGCCGTGTTCTGCGAAACGAAACGCGGCGGCGGGTGGCGTCTTTGGGTCGCCATCGCCGATGTCAGCTATTATGTCCGGCCGAACACTCCCCTGGATAACGAAGCCCGCAGCCGGGGCACGTCGGTCTATTTCCCTTCTCAGGTCATTCCCATGCTGCCGGAGGTGCTCTCCAACGGTTTATGCTCGTTGAATCCGCAGGTGGACCGGTTATGCATGGTGTGCGAAATGACCGTCTCCGCGCAGGGTCGGCTCTCCTCCTACAAATTCTACGAAGCCGTCATGAATTCCCATGCGCGTCTCACCTATACCAAGGTCTGGCAGATATTGCAGGGCAACGAAGCGCTGCGCGAGCAGTACCGGCCTTTGGTCAAACCCATGCTGACCCTGCATGAAATGTACAAAACCCTGGATCAGGCCAGAGTGCAGCGCGGCGGCATTTCGTTTGAAACCGATGAGGCCAAGTTCATCTTCAATGCCGAGCGGCGTATTGATCGCATTGAACCGGTGACGCGCAATGACGCCCATAAGCTTATTGAAGAATGCATGATCCTGGCCAATATCGCGGCGGCGCGTTTTGTGGAAAAAAAATCAGGAACCGGCGCTTTATCGCGTGCACGACAGGCCCAGCGACGACCACATCATCGCGCTGCGCAGCGTTTTGGGGGAATTGGGGCTTTCGCTTGGGGGCGGTGCCAAGCCCGAGCCGAAAGATTATGCCGAAATGATGAATGTGGTGGCCGACAGACCGGATCACGAGATGCTGCAAACCATGCTGCTGCGCTCGATGAAACAGGCGATTTACGACCCGGAAAACCGCGGCCATTTCGGACTGGCCTTGCAGGCCTACGCGCATTTTACCTCGCCTATCCGGCGCTATCCGGATCTCTCTTTGCACCGCGCCATCAAATACCTGTTGGCGAAACGGGATGGAGACGCCGTCGGACGCACCACTCCCGGCGGCGGCTGGCATGCCGAAATGGCGGAGATGCTGCAATTGGGCCAGCAGAGCTCGATGAGCGAACGTCGGGCCGACGAAGCCACCCGCGACGTGGCGGATTGGCTGAAGTGCGATTTCATGCAGGACCACGTGGGCCAGGTATTCAACGGCATCATCGCCAGCGTGACCGGCTTCGGTTTTTTCGTTCGCTTGAACGATCTCTTTATCGACGGACTGGTACATGTCTCCAGCCTGGATAACGATTATTATCGTTATGACAATATCGGACAGCGCTTGATTGGCGAATCGGGGGGACGGGTTTACCGGCTGGGAGACGAAGTGGAAATCAAGGTTGAGGCGGTCCATATGGACGAACGCAAAATCGATTTCTCCTTGATATCCAGCCGCCGGCAGCCCAGGGGCGCGGGTAAAACCGAGCGCGCCCGGACGCAACAGGCGGCGCGCGGCGCCAATGGCGAGGCCAAAGCTTCCCGCCGTCGCCGCTCAGGTAAAAAAACCGTCAATTTCGAGCCGGAGAGTGCGTTTCGCCAGGAAGGTAAAGCGTACGGCAAGACCGGCAAAGCCAGAGCGAAGACGGCGGCGCCCGCGGAGGGCTCACCCGGCGGCGGGACGGCCAAGCCGAAACGCGCAAGGAAAAAAAGCCGGCGCTTCCGGCAAATAAGCCTATTAGAAACGCGCGAGGAAAAAGCCGGTGCTTCCGGTAAGACGATAATGGCGCGGTACGAAATTCGCCCGCGGTTTTTTCCAGCCGGAAGAGGCCGCCGGCTGTAAATCATTCATCAAGAATACAAGAAAAAAATGAGCGAAATCATTTACGGCATTCATGCCGTTAAAGCTTTATTGGACCGCGATCCGCAGCGTTTTCTCGATGTTTACATCCTGAAAGGGCGTGAGGATCGTCGCCTGCATGCCTTGATTGTCGAGCTGGAAGCCGCCGGGCTCGCCATCCAGGTTGCTAATCGGCAGGCTCTGGACGACATGGTGGACGGCGCGGTGCACCAAGGCATCGTTGCGCGGGTTCGGGAGGGACGCCAGCTTCAGGAAAACGATTTGCCCGAGCTGCTGCAACAGCATGCCTCGCCTTTTCTGCTGGTGCTGGACGGCGTCACTGACCCGCATAACCTTGGCGCCTGCCTGCGCAGTGCCGATGCCGCCGGCGTGCACGGGGTGATTGTGCCGCGGGATCGCTCCGCTCCCCTGAGCGCCATCGCCAAAAAAGTCGCCAGCGGCGCGGCGGAAACCGTCCCGCTGATTCGCGTTACCAACCTGGCGCGGACGCTGCGTTTGCTGCAAGAACACAATGTCTGGATTGTCGGCACCGCCGGCGAGGCGGATCACGACCTCTACCACAGTAAGCTTACCGGCTCGCTGGCCCTGGTAATGGGCGCTGAAGGGGAGGGCATGCGCCGTTTGACCCGCGAGCACTGCGACGAGCTGATAAGCATCCCCATGGCCGGTATGGTCTCTTCACTGAACGTGTCGGTTGCCGCCGGCGTCTGCCTGTTCGAGGCGGTGCGCCAGCGTCAAGTAAGTTAACGGCGCCGCCGCCGGCCAAGAGGCGTCCCGGGAGCATTCTCGATGCCCCTAGCGGTATAAGATAACATCGGCGCGCCACACATCGACGGCCACCAATTCCGACAGGGTGACAATCTGGTAATAAGTGGCATGGGCGGCATTGGCCTTGGCGCGAACCGCATGCTCGACGTCCATGGGGCTGCCGCGTCTTTCCACGGTAATTCGGCCAAGGATTTGCAGAGAGCCGGTCTGGTCGCGCTGTATCTCCTGCGCCTCATGGGTCGGCGGCGGCGGCGGGACCGGTTTGCCTTGCAATACGCTGCATCCCGGCAGGGCCGACATGCCGAAAAGCATAACAATAACGGATAACAGTTTCATGGGATTAGGGCCAGTAAATTGTACCTAGCGATTATATCCCAGTATCCGGTGACCGGGTTTTGATGCGCAATAGAAAATCGCGTTGCCGCGGGCCTTTTGACGAACAAAGTTTTCGCCGGTACGCCATGGGGAAGTTTGAGGAGGCATTATGGTTGAAATGCATCAGGAGGCCATTGGTGGCATAGACGTGATACATGCGGTTCCGGCAGGTTTCTATTCACAGCCGCTGCCGACGATTTTCTTTTACCACGGCTATACTTCCTCCAAAGAAGTCTACAGTTATTTCGGCTATGCTTTGGCAAAAGCCGGATTTCGCGTCATCTTACCCGATGCCCCCTGCACGGAGCCCGTTTCAATGGCGATGAACAGCACCGGCTTGGGCATTTCTGGGAGATCATGCGCGGCAGCATCGATGAACTGCCCCTGCTTAAGAGCCATGTGGAGCATCAGGGATTGATTGCCAAGGGACGTCTCGGCATCTGCGGCGCGTCCATGGGCGGCATGACCGCCTTGGGGGCCATGGTCCGTTATCCCTGGTTAGCGGCGGCGGCGGAATTCATGGGGTCCGGCGATTATCTGCGGCTGGCCAAAACCCTGTTTCCGCCGGTACCCTTGACCTCTTCAGCTCGACAGAAGGAATTTGAACAGCGGATGGCTCCGCTGGCGGAGTATGAGGTCTTTCATCAATTGGAAAAATTCGCCGATCGGCCGCTGTTGTTATGGCATGGCGACGACGACCCTTTGGTCCCGGCGGCGGAAAGCCGCCGTTTGTACGAGGCGCTGGCGGCGAAAGGATACGATAGCCGAATAACCTATCTTACCGAACCCGGCGTTGGGCATAAAATTACGGTGTCCGCCCTGTCCGCGGCGGCAGCGTTTTTCCTGCGCCATTTATAGGGCTGCCCAACCGGCCATCTCGGAAAGAAAAAGCCCCTCTAGGGGGCTGAATAAGTGAGCATTTCTTTATTTTTGTGTATCCCCTGGTGTTGGGATTTCGGGATAAGAATAGGGGACGTCGGCGGCGATGGCACTTCGCCGTCCGAATGTTGAGCAATGAGTATATGCCAGAGGGCCGTAGTGGGAAATAACACTTTATTGATTGAGTTAATCAGTTTTTTTTGATTGAAAGCCATGTTTTTGGATAGTTTATTTGCTAATTAATCATCGTCTAATTAATTATGCCGCTGCATGCCCGCCAGTGCTTCAATCAGCCCTTGTATTCCCGCCCTCATAAATGTAATATTGCGCGTCATTTTTCGACCGCACAATTATCACGTTCCTTGCCTCCATGGGCCGCGGTTGACCCTGACAGGAGGCTGAATAATCCGTAAGGAGCAATTCTGTATGCGTCATTACGAAATCGTTTTTATGGTACATCCTGACCAAAGCGAACAGGTTGCCGGCATGATTGAGCGCTACACAGGTGTCATCACCAACGCGCAAGGCATCATTCATCGCCTGGAAGACTGGGGCCGTCGTCAGCTGGCTTATCCCATCAACAAACTGCACAAAGCTCATTATGTTCTGTTGAATGTAGAAGCAACGCAGGAAGTGATCGATGAGCTGGAAACCAACTTCCGCTTTAACGACGCCGTTATCCGCAGCATGATCATGCGCGTTAAGCATGCCGTCACCGAAGCTTCGCCCATGGTGAAAGCGAAAGACGAACGCCGTGAGCGTCGTGAAGATTTCGCCGCCGAAGTCAGCGATGACAATGATGCTGGGGATTCTGAAGAGTAATCGATGATGGCGGAAAACCGGCTGAAGCTGTCAGGCACCGTGTGCAAGACACCCATTCGGAAGGTAAGCCCGTCAGGCATTCCCCACTGCCAGTTTGTGCTTGAGCACCGCTCGCAGCAGCAGGAAGCCGGTTTTTCACGACAAGCATGGTGCCGAATGCCCGTGGTCGTCAGTGGAAAACACTCACAAGAGATGACTCAACGTATAACGGTCGGTACGCAGCTTTCCATTCAGGGATTCATTTGTTGCCATCAAGGGCGCAACGGACTCACCAAACTGGTGCTGCATGCCGAGCAGATTGAATTGATAGATTCTGGAGACTAGCCATATGGCACGTTATTTCCGTCGTCGTAAATTCTGCCGTTTCACTGCGGAAGGCGTAATTGAGATCGACTATAAAGACATCGCTACGCTGAAAAACTACATCACCGAAAGCGGTAAAATTGTCCCGAGCCGTATCACCGGTACTCGCGCCAAATACCAACGCCAGTTGGCACGCGCTATCAAACGCGCGCGCTACCTGTCTCTGTTGCCGTATACCGATCGTCATCAGTAATCGGCCACTGTCCAATAAGACTTTGAGAGGATAAGGTAATGCAAGTTATTCTGCTTGATAAGATTGCCAACAAGGGCAAATTAGGCGATACGGTCGACGTTAAAGCGGGCTATGCCCGTAACTACTTGGTGCCGCAAGGCAAAGCCGTTCCGGCCACCAAGAAAAACGTTGCTGAATTCGAAGGACGTCGCGCCGAGCTGGAAGCTGAAGTGGCCAAGGTTCAGGCCGAAGCACAGGCCCGTGCCGATAAAATCACCGAGCTGGGCAGCGTCACCATCGCGTCTAAAGCTGGCGACGAAGGTAAACTGTTCGGTTCCGTGGGCACCCGTGATATCGCCGAAGCCATCACCGCCGCCGGCGTTCCCGTCGCAAAAAGCGAAGTACGCCTGCCGAATGGCGTTCTGCGTACCATCGGCGATCATGATATCTCCATTCAGGTGCACGGCGAAATTTTCGCGACCCTGGATGTGATTGTGGTAGCTGAAGCCTAATCAAACGGTAAAGTAAAACAAACGCCGGCGCAAGCCGGCGTTTTGCTTTTAATTGCGCAGATAGCTGCCGTCGGATTGGCGGATAAAACGGACGCTGCCGCCGGTGCCGGTTTCTATTTCCAAAGAGGTGACCACCCCCTGCGCGTTGACATGGATATCCACCTGCTGTCCCGCATGCAGACTGCTCAGGGGCTTATCGTCTCCTTCCGCCTGGGCCATGGCGAAAACGTCCGCCACCGGTAGATTGTGCTGCCGAAATAATTGCGCCAGAGTTTGCCCGTCCGCGATGCGATAGCGCTGCAGCTGACCCTCGGCGGAGGGCGGCGCCGGCGTTGCGGGGGAGGCCGGGCGGTTATCGACGATTTCCGCCTGCATGACCCCGACTTGCCCGGCCGGGTTGTTCGCCCTTGGCGGATAAGGCGTCTCGGCGGGAGAATAGGGCCAGAGTATGGCCAGCAAGACAACGGCTGCGCACATTAATATCCCGCGCCGGTGAAACAGCGGCAAGGGTTGCATCCAGGTGAACTGTTCCGGCAGATACCATAGCTTTTTAAATGGGCTCAGCATCGCACTGCCCGCTGATTCGGCAATATCATCGGCTCGCGGGCGTCGTGGCCACTTCCATTTGAACCCGCCAAATTTTGGCACGGAAAACGCCGGGCGCTGGTTTTTCCCGGGCGCATTTCTGCCCATGCTATCCTCTCTTGCAATGATCTTCTTTTAATCCGGGGAAGTATAAAGCGGAGCACACTTAACCTCCATGCTTAATTGACCCTGACTACGGGGCCATCCGCCCGAGGCGGGACACATTATCATCATAGAGGATTTTACCCGAAACGCCCGCGCTGTTATGCTTCGCCTTTCGCTTTTTATCAATTCAAGGATAAATGATGACTACACCTTCTTTAGACAGCGTCGAAGCGCAGGCCAGTTACGGTATTGGCCTGCAAGTAGGCCAGCAATTGCAAGAATCCGGGTTGGAAGGACTTCTGCCGGAAGCCTTGCTGGCTGGATTGACCGATGCGCTGGCGGGCCGCGCGCCGGCGGTGCCGGTGGATGCCATTCATCGGGCGTTGCGCCTCATTCACGAGCGCGCCGACGCGGTGCGCCTGGAGCGCCAGCAGCATCTGGCGGTTGAAGGGCAAAAATTCCTTGAAGCCAATGCCAAGCAGGAAGGGGTACGCCAGACCGAATCCGGTCTGCAATTCAAAGTGTTGCAGCAGGGCGAGGGGGCGATACCGTCGCGCCAGGACAAAGTGCGGGTACATTATACCGGACGCCTGTTGGACGGCACGGTATTCGACAGCTCGGTGCAGCGCGGCCAGCCGGCGGAGTTTCCGGTTAACGGCGTGATCCCGGGATGGATTGAAGCCTTGACCCTGATGCCCATCGGTTCTCGCTGGGAACTCTACATCCCTCATAACCTGGCGTACGGCGAACGCGGCGCCGGTGCTTCCATTCCGCCGTTCAGCGCCCTGATTTTTGAGGTGGAGCTGCTGGAAATCCTTTGACAGGACGCAAGGGGTCTCTATTCACTTCAGGAACGACCCGCTATTGCCGCCGCCGGCCAAGGGAATGGCTTTTCGCAGGAAATAACACTAGTCTACAATTTTATGTATCTCTCCCTAAGGTGACATGCCGCCGCCAACGAGGCTGCGGCGTGAAAGAAGGCAGGCAAGGTGGAAAATCCGAGGTATGCGATGATTGAGCAATTAAGCCGGCTGGCCCGTGAGGCTGGCGCGGCTATTATGCAAGTCTATGAGGGGGAAGCCCCTGGAACTGACTCACAAGCAGGACGCGTCGCCGTTGACGGCGGCGGATTTAACCGCGCATCGGGTGATTGCGGCGGGACTCGCCGCTCTGACGCCGGACATCCCGATATTGTCCGAAGAGGATACTCCCGGCTGGGAGATCCGCCGCGACTGGACTCGCTATTGGCTGGTGGATCCCCTGGACGGCACCAAAGAATTTTTGCGGCGCAATGGCGAATTCACGGTGAACATTGCGCTGATTGACGCGGGAGCGCCGGTAATGGGCGTGGTTTATGCGCCGGCAACCGATGTGCTGTATGCGGCGGACGGCGATCATGCCTGGAAGATAACCCCGGACGGGCAAAGGCTCGATATTCATTGTAAAGAGGCGCGACCGCCGCTGGTGGTGGTGAGCCGGTCACACAGCGACGATCGGGAACTGCAGGATTATCTGGCGCAGTTGGGGGAACATCAAACGGTGACCATCGGCTCTTCGCTGAAATTTTGCCTGGTGGCGGAGGGCAGCGCCCAGCTTTACCCCAGGTTCGGGCCCACCAGCGTATGGGACACCGCCGCCGGCCATGCGGTGGCCGCCGCAGCCGGCGCGGTGGTTAACGATTGGACCGGCCATGCGCTGGATTATCATCCGCGGGAATCCTTCTTGAATCCGGGTTTCCGGGTGTCATTGTTTTAGTGCTTTACATTGCACCGCGGGGCAGCAGGCGGTGCAATAAATCAATCACCTGCTGCACATCCTGCAGCGTCAACGCCCCTTCTTTGACATAGCGAACCCGCTCGCGGGCATCCAGCACCACAATCGCCGAGCTTTTGGCCTTCAGGCCCCAGATCTGACGCATATCGCCATGGGTATCCAGGACGAACTGCGCTGCGGGAGTCATTTTCTTATTGTTTTCCAGCCAGTTGCGGAAGTAGGCTCCGCTGCTGAACAGGGCGTCGTCGGCGTTGACTACCGTCGTCGTTTGGTAATATTTCTGGGGTAGATTGGCTTTTTTGACGGCTTCAATCATCGCGGCGTTCATTTCGCCGGCGGAAGTGCGGGCGGCCATATGTTGGAGAAGATGAATTTTTCCTTTCAACTGCGCGCTATTCCAGGATTTGTAGCTAAACTCGTTATTCTGATAAAGCAATTCTCCTTTATCGGCGACGCCTACCTTGGGCGGCGTTGCGCCGATATGGAGGTTATGAGCCTGCAAACCGAACGGCGTAAACAGGACGACGATGAGCAACAAAAGACGGCTTGGCATGGAACGATTCCTCAATTGGCCGGGCCGGTCCGGCGGCGTTCAAGGGGGCTGGTCCACAGTCGTCCCGCTGCCCGATCCCGCCGCGGGAGGGGCTTAATCAGAATAAAAGTACTGCTTCAAGTCATAGGGCTTTTATAGCGTTCTGTCAAATTATGTAAATCCAGCTTAGCGTACTGAAACTGCGTGAACTAATGCACATAAGGCCACTCTTAATGAATGGTAGTGTTAGTGTTCTTGCCACTCGACGTTTCGTGGGGCAGGACGATGTCAATAACGGGAGCAACGTAAAAAAATGAGAATCTTCCATCGCTTCAATGCTCTTAAGGTAGCAACCTATGTTAAGACCCTGTTTCGCGGCAGACTCTACATCAAGGGCTTCGGCGCCTTTGAATTCGATAAAGGCAAGATACTGGTGCCCAAGGTCCGCGATAAGCAACACTTCCATGTCATGTCCGAAGTAAACCGGCAGATCATGCGATTGCAATCCGAAATGGCCTGACGGTCCTGCCCCTGCCGGATGTTTTGCATTGGCGGGGGCAATCCGGTTCCCTCCTTCAGCCCTGGTACCAAACTCTCCTTCGACGCGGGCATTATCGCCACAGAAGCGCTTTTTACCCTCAGGCCACGTTGGACTTGTCGGAGGCGGGCGCCAGCACCAGGGTGGATTTTTCTTCCAGACGGGTGACCAGCAGTTGGTCGATTTTATAACTGTCGATGTCCACCACTTCAAACTTGTAGCCGGCATAGCGGACAAAATCAGTGCGCTTGGGAATTTTGCGCAGCATGAACATCATGAAGCCGCCGATGGTTTCATAATTGCCGGCCTGTGGAAACTCGTCGATATGCAGCACCCGCATTACGTCGTCAATAGGCGTACCACCTTCGATAAGCCAGGAATTCTCATCCCGGGCGACAATCTGCTCTTCCAATCCCTGCCCGACCAAATCCCCCATCAGCGTAGTCATAACGTCATTGAGCGTGATAATACCCACTACCAAGGCATATTCGTTGAGGATGACGGCAAAATCCTCACCGGCGGTCTTGAAGCTTTCCAACGCTTCCGACAGCGTTAGCGTATCCGGCACAATCAGCGCCGAACGAATCTGCACGCCGCTGTTTAGCGCCAGACTTTGATTGCCCAGGACGCGATTAAGCAAATCCTTGGAGTCCACGTAGCCGACGATATGATCGATATTGGCGTCGCACACCAGGAACTTCGAGTGAGGGTGCGTTGAAATCTTCTCCTTGATGCTGTCTTCGGTTTCACGCAAATCGAAATAGATAATGCTTTCCCGCGAGGTCATGGAGGAGGGCACCGTGCGGGATTCCAGCTCGAAGACGTTTTCAATCAGTTCATGTTCTTGCTTGCGCAGCACCCCGGCCAGCGCGCCGGCCTCCACCACCGCGTAGATATCGTCGGAAGTGATGTCCTCCTTGCGCACCATCGGCAGTTTCAGCAGGCGGAATATCATATTGGCCATGCCGTTGAAAGCCCATACCAGCGGACGGAACACCAGCAGGCAGAAGCGCATGGGGTTGATGATCCGAACGGCGCAAGCCTCCGGTGAGATCATACCGATGCGTTTCGGGGTCAGGTCGGAAAAAGGATAAACAGACCGGTTACCAGGGAGAATGAACAGATAAAGCTGATTTTATCCGCCAGCTCCGGTGACATGAACCGTACGAGAATGGCGGCGAAAGAGGGAGAAAAGGCCGCATCCCCTACGATACCGCCGAGTATGGCCACCGCGTTCAGGCCAATCTGGATCACGGTAAAAAAGATACCGGGCGTTTCCTGAAGTTTCAGCACGCGCTGGGCATTGATATTGCCCTCGTCGGCCATGAGTTTAAGCTTTATTTTGCGCGAGGCGGCCAGCGAGATTTCCGATACGGAAAAAAACGCGCTCACCGCGATCAACAGCAAAATAAGCAGGATACTGTTTAGCATAGTCTGACCAGTACGGGCTGACGTCCATCCCCTTTACAATGCCATGGGGTGCATATCAGCGCGCCTTTGAGGGGCAATGTATCGTGTAAAGGTAACCGATCGTTACCGGGCTGCACCGGCAGCCCGCCCAGTATAACAGCAGCCTGACCGGGGCCGCCAATGATTACGCTTGCGGCGGCATGCACACGCCGATACCGCCCAGATTGCAATAACCGTTTGGGTTCTTGTAGAGATACTGCTGGTGGTCGTCTTCGGCATAATAAAACGGCGTCGCCGGCTCAATTTCGGTGGTGACCTGGCGTTTGTCCCCGGCCTCGGCCATGGCCTGCTGGAACTGCGCCTTGCTTTCCCGCGCGGCGGTTTCCTGCTCAGGAGTCAGCACAAAAATCGCCGAACGATATTGCGTGCCGATATCTCCGCCCTGGCGCATCCCTTGCGCCGGGTCATGGTTTTCCCAAAACTGTTGCAACAACGCCTTGTAGGATATCACGGCGGGATCGAAAACCACCCGCACCGTTTCCGCATGGCCGGTTTTGCCGGTGCAGACTTCGCGATAGGTGGGATTGGGCGTAAAGCCGCCGGCAAACCCCGCCGCCGTGCTGTAAACGCCGGGCAATTGCCAGAACAGCCTCTCAACGCCCCAATAACATCCCATGGCGAATAATGCCGCTTCCATACCTTCCGGAATCCGCGTCATGGAGTGACCGTTCACGACGTGGCTGGCGGCGACCGGCATCGGCGTGTTGCGGCCGGGTAACGCATCGCGTTGTGATATAAGCTCAGATTTGTTGAAAATGTGCATCAGGGTTGACTCCTGTTTAGGCATTTATCGCAAAAATGGGGTTTTGCCTGTTGTTTAACACCGTTTCTTTACAGACAATAAACCTCAATTTTACGTTAAGATATACGCGTAAGGCTGTTATTTTAGGGCAAAAGCGGTAAAAGCAACCCTAAGGTCGATTATTAATTGGAATGAAAGCGACTCTGCGCACAAGGAATTCATTCTCAGGAAAGCAAACTCAGGAGCCAGCTTGCAAAAAAATCGCCTTATATGCCTGGTTTGCATTCTCGCGGCAACGTCTTGGTCCCATGCTGCCAACGTGCGTTTGCAGGTAGACGGGCTCAAAGGCGAATTGCAGCGTAATGTCCGGGTGCGCCTGTCCACCATCGGCGCGGATGAAATCACCGCCGACGCGCGCTTCCAGGCGCGGGTGGAGAATGCCATCCGCGAGGGTTTGCGCGCGCTGGGCTATTATGAGCCCCAGATCGATTTTACCTTCCGTCCGGCCGTCAACGGCGGCCGCCCCGTGCTGGTGGCCGCCGTCAAACCGGGGCCGCCGGTGAAGATAGCCGCCACCACCATCATCGTACGCGGCGACGCCCGCCGCGATGCCGCTTATCAACGGCTGGTGCAACAAAGTCGGCCGGCCGTCGGCACCATACTCAATCATGGGGATTATACCGCGTTTATTAACGGTATGACGGGTCTTGCCGTGCGTAACGGCTATTTCGACGCTGATTTTCTTAAACGGCAACTGGCGGTATCGCCGGAACGGCGGGAAGGGTTCTGGAATATTGATTTCGACAGCGGCCGGCGCTACCGTTTCGGTGAGATACGTTTCCACGGATCGCAAATCCGTACCGACTATTTGCGCAATATCGCCACCATTCGTCCGGGGGACGAGTACAGCGCCACGGCGCTGGCGGAGTTCAATCGGCAGCTGGCAGCGACCAACTGGTTCAACTCGGTGGTGGTTTCGCCGGATTTGCCCGCCGGGAAAAGCAGCAAAGTTCTGCCGCTGGATGCGGTGGTGACGCCGAGGAGCCGAAACATCATAGAAACCGGAGGGGGCTTCGCCTCGGACGTCGGACCGCGAATCAGAACCACCTGGAACCGGCCTTGGCTCAATTCCATGGGGCACAGCTTCCAGACCAGCCTCAGCCTGTCGGCGCCGGAGCAGGCGCTGGACTTCAGTTATAAAATCCCGGTGCAGCGCAGTCCGCTGGAGCAATATTATTTGCTGCAAAGCGGCTTTCGACGTGAAGACCTCAATGATACCAAATCCGATTCCACCACGTTCAACGTCGCGCGTTTCTGGGATTTTTCCACCGGTTGGCAGCGCTCGGTAAATGTGCGCTGGAGCCTCGATCATTTCACCCAGGCCAACGTTACCGATACCACCATGCTGATTTATCCGGGCTTTACCATCAACCGGACCCGGCAGCGGGGCGGCACGATGCCAAGCTGGGGCGATACCCAGCGCTATTCCCTGCAGGTTTCCGACACCGCCTGGGGTTCAGACATCGATTTCTTTATCCTCCAGGCGCAAAACGTCTGGGTACGATCCCTGGGAGAAAAAAAACCGCTTTGTGGCGCGCTATAATCTCGGCTGGATTGAAACCAACAGTTTCGACCGCGTACCGCCGTCACTGCGTTTTTCGCCGGCGGCGACGGCAGTATTCGTGGTTATCGCTTCCAATCCATCTCTCCGCGGGATGCCGACGGCAAACTGGTGGGCGCTTCGCAAATGGCCACCGGCTCGCTGGAATACCAATATAACTTTACCGGCCGCTGGTGGGGGCGACCTTCATCGATACCGGCCAGGCGGTTAATGATATCCGGCATACCAATTTGAAAACCGGGGCCGGCTTCGGGGTCAGATGGCAGTCGCCGGTAGGGCCGATTAAGTTGGATATCGCCACGCCGGTGAGTGATCCCGATAATCATAGCGTACAGTTTTATATCGGTTTGGGGACGGAACTATGAGCCGGGCAAGGAAGTTAGGCTTGAGCCTGCTGGCGTTGCTCGCGTTGTTATTGTGCGCCCTGGGGTATTTGTTGGGCACCGCCAACGGGCTGCACCTGTTGATAAACGGCGCGGCGCGCTGGGTGCCCGGCTTGGAAATCGCCCATGTCAGCGGCGGCTGGCGGGGATTGACCGTCACCGGCCTGCAATATCGGATGCCGGGATTGACGGTGCGGGCCGACAGCTTCCACCTGTCGCTTGATCCCGGCTGCCTGCGCCACAGTCGGCTTTGCCTTGATGACCTGACCCTGCGGGATGTGGATATCGACGTAAAAACCGCGGCCATGGCCTCGCCGGGGCCCGCCGCCGCCGAACCTCAGACCGGCGGCCAGACCGTCAGCACGCCGTATCCGCTGATTTTACGTCAATTGGCTTTGGAAAATGTGCGCATACGCATTGACGACACCCTGGTTACCCTCGGCAGTCTGCAAAGCGGTATGGATTTTCGCGGCGACCGCTTGACGGTGACGCCCACTCGAATCAGCAGCTTAACGGTGTCGTTGCCTAAAGCCGCCGAGGCGTTGGCGGAGCGGACCGGCGAACAGGCGTTGCAAACTGAGCCGCAAAAGCAGGATAGCGCCAGGGCCGCGCTGGAAAAAGCGCGGCGGCAGCCCTCTTTGGCGGCGACCTTGAACACCTTTTTCGCCCAGCCGCTGTTGCCGACGATGCCCGATGTGCGCCTGCCGCTCAATGTCCGTCTGGAAGACTTACAGGGGGAAGATTTACGCGTGACCGGCGATGCCGATATCCTGCTTTCGGCATTGCATCTGCGCGGCTCGGTACAGGACGGGCAGGCCACCCTTGAACGGTTAAGCGTCGCGTCTCCTCAGGGACTGCTTAACGCCAGCGGTACGGCGCAGTTAAGCGGGCAATGGCCGCTTAGCCTGAATCTCAATTCCACGGTGAACATCGCGCCCCTCAAGGGGGAGAAAATCAGACTGACCCTGGATGGGGGACTGCGGGAGCAGCTCAACGCCGCCCTTAACTTTTCCGGACCGGTGAAAGCGCAGGTCAAGCTGCAAACGCGTTTGGCGGAAACCGGACTGCCGCTGCGCCTCGCCGTCGACAGTCCCGGCATGCAGTGGCCCCTGACCGGAACGCCGCAATATCAGGCGCGAAACCTGCTGCTGCGCATGGACGGCAAAGCGGTGGATTACACCCTGGCCGTGGGCGCGTCGTTAAGCGGCGAGGACCTGCCGCCGGCGCAGGTATCGCTGACGGGAAAGGGCAATACCGCCCAGTTCAATCTGTCGCTCGATGTCGCCGCCCTGCAAGGCCAGGCTTCCCTGAGCGCGTTGGTCGACTGGAGCAATGCCGTCAGTTGGCGCAGCGAGCTGACCCTTTCGGGCATCAATACCGCCGGGCAGTGGCCGGAGTGGCCCGCCCGCCTCGACGGCAGGCTCTCGGTGCTGGGCAGCATGCATGGCGGCAGTTGGCAGTTGCGAGTACCGGAATTGACCTTGGACGGCAATATCAGACAAAACCGGTTAACCGCCAGGGGAGCCCTGAGCGGCAATAGCGCCGGACAATGGCATGTGTCCGCGCTCCAATTGGCGCTCGGACGCAACAATGTAACGGTAAACGGCGACCTTGACGCGCAGCTGGCGTTGGATGCCGTTATCAATGCGCCGGATTTGAACGGAACCCTGCCTGGGCTCGGAGGAACCGTGACCGGCAGCGTTAACGTGCGGGGCGACCGGCAAACGCCGCAGGTGACCGCCGACCTGACCGCCGCCGGTTTGCGCTGGCAGGAACTGCGGATTCGACGCATCGTCCTCAACGGACGCCTGTCATCCAGCGATATCGTGCGCGGCAATCTCAATGTGGAAATGGATCAGCTACAGCAAGCGGCCGTTACCGTGCGCCGGCTGACGCTGGCGCTTACCGGCGACGAGCGGGCCCATCAATTAAGGCTTGCTGTGCAAGGGGAGCCGGTATCGGGCAATTTGGCGCTCAACGGCGGTTACGACCGTCAGCAGCAGCGCTGGCGCGGAACCCTTAGCCAGACCCAGTTCGGCAGTCCGGTGGGAGAATGGCGGTTAAGCCGCCCGATGAGCCTCGATTACCGCCAGCAAGAGCAGAATGTCGTTATAGGGCCCCATTGTTGGCAAAACGCCAATGCGCAGCTCTGCGTCCCGGCCGATATCCAATTGGGGGCCGCCGGGCAGGCCGCGGTACTTCTTAATCGTCTGGATCTGGCGATGTTTAAACCCTTCCTGCCGGCGGCAACCACCCTGGCAGGCATCATCAGCGGCCGCGCCGAGGTCAGCTGGCGGCCGGACGGCGGCCTGCCGCAGGCCCGGATTGTGCTGACGGGCAGCGGCGTCAAAGCGCGGCAAAGCCTTCAGGGCGGCGTGCTGCCGGTGGACTTCAACCGGTTTACCCTCAACGCCGGTTTGAATAACGATCGCGCCACGCTTGATTGGCAAGTGGGCATCGCCGGCAATGGGCAATTCAACGGCCAGGTGCAGATAGCCGACCCCCGCAACCGACGTACGCTTTCCGGCAATGTGGCCGTCAACAATCTTTCCCTGGCGCTGATAAATCCCCTGCTCACCGGCTCGGAACATGCCGAGGGCATGCTTAACGCCGCGCTTCGCCTTGGCGGCAACGTGCTTCAACCTCTGCTTTACGGCCGCTTGAGTCTGGATCGGGTTATCCTGCGCAGCGGCCAGTTGCCGTTCGCCATGACCGAGAGCCAGGTGGTTATGACGTTCGCCGGCGCCAGTTCGGCTTTACAGGGCGTTATCCGAACCACCAGCGGTCAGGTCAATCTCAGCGGCAATGCCAACTGGAGCCGCATCAACGCCTGGAATGCGCGCATAGCCGCCCAGGGAAATCGGGTGCGGATCACCCTGCCGCCGATGGTTCGGCTGGATGTCTCGCCGGATATCCAGGTTGAGGCCACCCCGCAGGCACTGACCCTTAACGGCAGCGTAGCCATTCCCTGGGCGCGGATTGTAGTGCAGGAATTGCCTGAAAGCGCGGTGGCGGTATCACCGGATGAAGTCATCCTTGATGCCCAATTGCAGCCGGTGGCCGAGAAAGAGGCGGGAATGGCCATCAACAGCAATATGAAAATTCACGTGGGCAATGACGTGCGATTGGACGCTTTCGGCCTCAAGGCGCGGCTGCAGGGGGATCTCAACGTCATCCAGGATAAGCAGGGACTGGGCCTGCACGGACAAATCTCTATTCCCTACGGACGATTTAATGCTTATAGTCAGGACTTGATCATTCGGCGTGGGCTATTGATCTTCGCCGGCCCTCCGTCGCAGCCGATGCTGAATATCGAAGCCATTCGCAACCCGGATTCCACCGCCGACGGCGTTACCGCCGGGGTTCGGGTTACCGGCATGGCGGATCAGCCCCGGATTGAGGTCTTTACCGATCCGGTGAAATCGCAGCAGGAGGCTCTTTCTTACCTCTTGAGAGGTCAGGGGTTGAATACCCCCGGCGCCGACAGCAGTATGATGACGTCCATGTTGATTGGCATGGGAGTGGCGCAAACCGGGCAGCTTGTGGGTAAAATCGGCTCCGCCTTCGGCGTCAGTCATTTGACCCTGGATACACAAGGGGTAGGAGATGAATCCCAGGTGGTGGTGAGCGGTTACGTCACGCAGGATTTACAAGTAAAATACGGTGTCGGCATTTATGATTCTTTGGCAACGTTAACGCTACGTTATCGTTTAATGCCTAGACTTTATCTGGAAGCGGTGTCTGGTCTTAATCAGGCATTAGACTTGCTCTATCAGTTTGAGTTTTAACGATGCGAATAATTGTTTACGGTAGTCTGCGGCGCAATCAGGGCAATAGCCATTGGATGACGAACGGCCAGTGGTTGGGGGATCATGTGATATCGGGTTATGAACTCTATGATCTCGGGCATTATCCGGCGGTTATCCCAGGGGTGGGAACGGTATATTGTGAGGTTTATCGCATTGACTCTTCGACATTGGCCGAGCTGGATGCCCTGCGCACAAAAAGCGGCGAGTACAAACGGGCGTTGATCAATACCCCTTACGGCAGCGCCTGGATGTATGTGTATCAGCGGCCGGTGGCGGGCTTGCGCCAGTTGAAGGGCGGCGACTGGCTGAAACGCGCCGACGAGCCTTAAGGCTAAGGCGCCGGGCGCGTTTGTCGCCTGAATTATTTCTTGGCGCGATCGAAAGAGGCGACGATTTCCGCCTTGGCGGCCTCGGCATTGTCCCAGCCCGCCACTTTGACCCATTTACCTTTTTCCAGGTCTTTATAATGTTCAAAGAAATGGGTAATCTGAGCCCGCAACAGCGTCGGCAGGTCGTCTACGTCTTTAATATGGTCATACTCTTTTGACAGCTTGGTGTGCGGCACCGCAACCACTTTGGCGTCTTCACCTGATTCATCGGTCATTTTCAACACGCCCACCGGGCGGCAACGGATAACGGAGCCCGGCTGCAACGGATAGGGCGTCGGGACCAATACGTCGACCGGATCGCCGTCCAGGGATAGCGTGTGGTTGATATAGCCATAGTTGCAGGGATAGAACATGGCGGTGGACATGAAACGATCGACAAACAACGCACCGGTTTCTTTTTCAACTTCATATTTGATGGGAGAAGAGTTAGCCGGGATTTCTATCACAACGTAGATATCCTCGGGAAGATCTTTTCCTGCCGGTACCAGATTCAAACTCATGTCAGTTTCCTTTAAATTTAAGTTATGGCGTGACGGCTATTATAACTGAAATTTGCGTTATATCCGTCATACTTCAGGTTGCGATGACGTCGGCGATACCCATCGGCTTCACGGGCCTCGCTTTTCATGGGACGGCGATGCGCCGCGTCCAAACCGCTCCCGGCGATGCGTCTTGCGCGCTCCGGTTAATTATTCTCCAACGCCCCGCTTTCCAGCCGCCCAATGTGATTAAACTCACATAAGCTATTAAAAACAGACGAATCTGTAAAGAGTTTAACGTAGTGCACCGATAACCGATGCAGGCCGAGGTCATCACTGAGATCCACAAATTCGAACAACAAATTCTTCTTAGCGTCGATCCTGACTTCGGCCGGGTGAATGGAACGGAACGACATCTGAAAATGCAGGGGCAGCGCAATGTTCAAGAAAATAACCGTCAAGGTGGGTCTACTTGCCTGGCTGAGTCTCATGACCATTATTTTATTTATCGTCAGCGGCATCAGCATCCATACCATCAGGCAGGGCTCACTCGCCCTGCAGGCCATCAACCAGATACAAGGTGAAGAGCTCGGCTATTTGAGCCATGCCTATAACGCCTCGCTTCGTTCCCGCACCGAAGCGTCGCTGGCGGTCAGGCAATATGAGACAGGTTCAATAAATCAGGGACAGGCTTCCACCGCCAAAGCCGCCGCACTGGCCAAGGAAGCCGACGGCGCCATGGCGCAGTTCCTGGCGGCGGGCACCGTTACCGTGGAAGGCGCCGACCGCGCGCAGCGGATGAACGTAATTTATCAGCGCTACAATGAACAGGGTATCAAGCCGGTCCTTAGCGCGCTGCACAATGTCAATACCGACGCGTACTATCAGTTATTGGAAACCACGCTGACGCCGCTGAGCGCCGACATGGATACTCAGCTTGACAGCTTTCAGCACTATGCTTTGCAGACCGGGCAGGATATTCAGCAGACAGCCGCCAAAAACGCCCGGCTGCAGTTGGTTTTGGTAATAGCGGCCTGCTTGCTGGCCCTGGCGTTGTCCTTTCTGGCCTGGCTGGCGGTGCGGCGCTTTATCCTGCAGCCGCTGAATGCGGCCATCGTTCATATGGAAAATATCGCCGCCGGCGATTTATATCATCCCATCCCGCCGGCGGGGGATAATGAACTGGGGCGTTTGAACCGGGCGCTGGAATTGATGCAGGGCGCACTGGCGGGCGCGGTGAACGAAGTGCGGCAAGCGGGCTCGCAAATCGATGTGGGCGCCCGCGAACTTTCGGCGGGCAATACCGACCTGTCCCAACGTACCGAAGCCTCCGCCGCCGCGCTGGAGCAAACCGCGGCCAGCATGGAACAGCTGACCCAAACGGTCAAACTTAACGCCGAGCACGCCCGCCAGGCCCATGAGCTGGCGAAGGAAGTCTCTGATATTGCCGATAAGGGCAGCGAAGTGGTCTGTTATATGATTGAAAAAATGCAGGCTATTTCGTCCAGTTCCCATCGTATCGCGGATATTCTCGGGGTGATTGACGGCATCGCTTTTCAAACCAATATCCTGGCGTTGAACGCGGCGGTGGAAGCGGCCCGCGCCGGCGAGCAGGGGCGGGGATTTGCCGTGGTGGCCGGCGAGGTGCGTAATTTAGCCCATCGCAGCGCCGAAGCCGCCAAAGAAATCAAAGGATTGATACAGGAATCCCAGGGCCGGGTAAACGAAGGGGCGGATATGGCCCACACCGCCGGTGAAACCATGGATGAAATTTCTGAAGAGGTGATGCGGGTCACCCGACTGATGAAGGAAATATCCAATGCCACGGATGAACAGAGCCGTGGTATCGAACAAATCAGCCTGGCGGTATCGCAGATGGACGCGGTGGCGCAGCAGAACGCCTCGCTGGTACAGCAATCCAGCGAGGCCACCCGGTCATTGCAGTCGCAATCACAGCATCTTACCGAGAGCATGTCTTTGTTTCATCTGGAGGATGAAGCCGTCGAGGACCCGGAGGAATTGCTGGCGGTGGAAGCCTGATAGAGCCCCCGGCTGGGGGCTGCATACTGCTGACAAACGTACTCGGGGTTAATAAGGAGGGGTAGGCTGCCAGAAGAGTAAACCGTCCGCGCCACGGATGGCGCGGATCGAGCCCCCCAGGGATGGGTTTACGGCGGGTTTACGATCTGGCAGTCTACCCCGACCGGGCACGTTGTCAACAATCTCAAGCCCCCCCGGCTGGGGGCTGAGTCTGTCGGCATATCGCGTATTGATGAGGGGATGCCTGAGGGAAATCTTAGGCTGCGCATCCAATTCCGAAGCTCAATCCGCGTTGAGGCTCAATCAGTATCAAGCGTCGGGGAAGTCGCGCATAAAACGTTCCGCGTCGTTTACCATGGATTCGGTGCCGACAAAAAACGGCGAACGCTGATGCAGTTTTTGCGGGACGATATCCAAAATGCGGTTTTTACCATCGCTGGCTTTACCGCCCGCCTGTTCCGCAAGAAACGCCATCGGGTTGCATTCGTACAGCAAACGCAGTTTCCCCTCGGGGTAGGTTGCGGTGCTGGGATAAAGATAAATGCCCCCTTTCAACAGGTTACGATGGAAGTCGGACACCAGGGAACCGATATAGCGCGAGGTATAGGGTCGATGCGTGGCGGGGTCCATTTCCTGGCAATATTTGATGTATTTTTTAACGCCGTTCGGAAACTTAATGTAATTCCCTTCGTTAATGGAATACAGATTGCCGGTGGCCGGAAAGCGCACGCTTTCATGGGAAAGGCAAAACACCCCAATGGAAGGATCGTAGGTAAAGGCGTGCACGCCGTAGCCGGTGGTGTACACCAGCATGGTGGATGACCCGTACACCACGTAACCCGCCGCCACCTGCTTGTTGCCGGGCTGCAGGAAATCCGCTTCGGTAATGGGCGTGCCGATGGGGGAAATCCGGCGATAAATGGAAAAAATAGTGCCTACGGAGACATTAACGTCAATATTGGAAGAGCCGTCCAGCGGATCCATCAGCACCACATACTTGCCGTTGGATGAACGTCCGCCGTCAAAAATGACGATTTCGTCTTCCTCTTCGGAAGCAATGCCCGCCACCTGCCCCCTGGCCTTCAACGCAGCTTTTAACTTTTCATTGGCGAACAGGTCGAGTTTCATTTGCACCTCGCCCTGGACATTGGATACGCCGCTGGTGCCCAAAATATCCACCAATCCCGCAGTATTGATATCGCGGTGAATGATTTTGGCTCCCAGCTTTATAGCGGAAAGCAGCGCGGTAAGCTCACCGGTGGCATGTGGAAAATCATGCTGCTTCTCAACAATAAATTCGCCTAACGTTTTCATAACACATTCCCTGAACATAAGAAGACACTGAAGCTGCGGATGAAAAGCGGTATTATCAATTTACCACTGGATTAGTACTAGCAGTTTAGCTTAAACGAATGCAAGTGCATCATCAAATTCGTTTATATCAATCGGCCGCAGCGGTAGAATGTGCCGCAGTACGTTGTTAAAATGGATAAATTATGCGCATACATATTCTCGGTATCTGCGGCACGTTTATGGGCGGAGTGGCCATGTTGGCCCGTTCCCTGGGACATGAGGTGACCGGGTCCGATGATAATGTCTATCCCCCCATGAGTACGCTGCTGCAGGAGCAAGGCATTCAGCTCATCAAAGGTTATGACCCGGCGCAACTTGAGCCGGAACCTGAGCTGGTTATCGTCGGCAATGCCATGAGCCGCGGTAATCCTTGCGTGGAAGCGGTGCTGGAGCGGGGAATTCGCTATGTCTCCGGTCCACAATGGCTGCATGACCAGGTATTGCAACAACGCTGGGTCATCGCCGTCGCCGGTACGCACGGCAAAACCACCACCGCCGGCATGGTCGCCTGGATTTTGGAAGCGTGCGGCTATCAGCCGGGGTTCGTTATCGGCGGCGTGCCGGGTAACTTCACCGTTTCCGCACGCTTGGGCGACGGTCCCTTTTTTGTGGTGGAGGCGGATGAGTACGACTGCGCGTTTTTCGACAAGCGCTCCAAGTTCCTCCATTATTGCCCGCGGACGCTTCTACTCAATAATCTGGAATTCGATCATGCGGACATTTTTGACGATCTGAAAGCCATTCAGAAACAGTTCCATCACCTGGTCAGGCTGGTGCCGGGCAAAGGCAAAATCATTCTGCCGGATAACGATCCGCACCTGAAGCAGGTCATGGCCTTGGGGTGCTGGAGCGAGCAGGAGTTCATCGGCGAAGACAACGGCTGGCGAGCCAAGAAAATCGCGCCTGATGCCAGCGTTTTTCAGGTGTTTTTGCAGGGGGAAGTGGTGGGGGAAGTGCATTGGGACCTGGTGGGTGAACATAACATGCACAATGCGTTGATGGCGATTGCCGCCGCCAGGCATGTGGGTGTGCAACCGGCCGATGCCTGCCGTGCCCTGTCAACCTTTATCAATGCCCGGCGGCGGCTGGAGCTTAGAGGCACCGCCAACGGCGTAAAGCTTTACGACGATTTCGCCCATCATCCCACCGCCATTTTGGCCACTCTGGCGGCGCTGCGCAGCAAGATAGGCGGTACGGCCCGTATACTGGCGGTACTCGAACCCCGCTCCAACACCATGAAGATGGGGCTGAACAAGAATGAGCTGGCGCCTTCCCTGGGCCGTGCCGATGAAGTTTTTTTATTCCAGCCGCAGCATATTCCCTGGCAGGTGAGCGAGGTCGCGGAAGCCTGCGTCCAGCCTGCCCATTGGAGCGCCGATGTGGATGCCCTGGTGGACATGATCGTGAAAATTTCCCAGCCGGGGGATTATATTCTGGTGATGAGTAACGGCGGTTTCGGCGGGATTCATGAAAAGTTGCTGACGCAGCTCAATATTAAAGCCGGTCTGGCGGTGTGAAGGGAAAAAAAAGCCCCCGCGAGCGGGGGCGAAGTTCGTCGGATAGGACGACGAGAGAGAAACATCAACGGCGGTCTTGCTATTGCGCTGACACAGAATAACCGAGGGCGACCGCGCTGTTGATGGCGTTGGCTTAAGAATAATCAAACATTTTCACGGCCATGGCGGAGCCGTTATCATAAACCTGTCGCATGTCGTCGCCAGGTAAATGGGGTTGATTCGTGCAGGTTATTTATAAAGCTCGGCGGTGGCGTGCCAGTTATCGCCTTCGCGGGCTTCGATTATCCGGTACGCTTTAGCGCCCCGTGCATCGGCGGCGGCGTTCAGCGCTTGGTGCATTTCGGACGGGGAGCCGTCGATTTCGCTGGCGCTTACCGAGCCCATGGGCTGTAAACCCTTGGCTTGTTTCATCGAAACGGACTCCGCGGCAAATGCGCCGAAGGAGAGGGCAGACATCACGGTCATCAGTGAAACTGCGGTTTTCATTTTCATTTTTTCACCTTTTTCAATCTTTACACTTCGCAGAAAACAATGCAAAGCGTGATATTCATCACGAAACAAAGTATACACTAATAACTGATGTTATTAGTAGTTTGCTCATAATTGTATATGAAACTTTGAGCTTTCTGTGCATGAAGATATAAGAAAAAGTGATTAAAACAGGGCAAAAATCGAGCTGTTTATGTTAATTTAATGTAAATTCAGTGCGATAGGACGCTTTAGCCAAAAGTGCTGAACAGAGGCCTCGGTTTAGCGATGTAGATACAGAGGGGATCATGGCGCCGGGCTGGGCAATGTCCTATAGCTCTTGCTCGAACAGGATTAAAATGGCCTCATAGAGCTGCTTGACGGTAAAGGTCCGGGCCGGGGTAGTGAAAATGGTATCGTCACCGGCAATAGTGCCGAGAATGCCTTCGGATTTGCCCAGGGAGTCCAACAGGCGGGCAATGAGCTGTGCGGCGCCAGGGCTGGTATGGATAACCACCACAGCGTCATTGTAATCCACATCCAACACCAGATTTTTCAGCGGACTGGTGGTAGTGGGGACGCCCAGTTCCGCGGGCAGGCAATAGACCATTTCCATTTTCGCGTTGCGGGTGCGTACGGCGCCGAATTTTGTCAACATCCGCGAGACCTTGGATTGGTTGATATTTTCAAATCCATCGTCTTGCAACGCAACGACAATCTCGCCTTGGGAACTGAATTTCTCTTCTTTTAGCAATGCCTTAAAAGCCTTGACCAATTCTTCTTGTTTTAATTGATTACGCATATTTTACCAAAAAATCGTCAGGAAAGACTGTGGCTGATTATGCATAAAAATGCATTTTTATGCAATAGAATTGCCAGCAGTAAGTCATTTGCGTCGGGGCGGGGGATAAACATTCTTACTTTAAAAATATGTATTCACTTTAAACATGACGTTTATCGCATAATTTCCGATCTGAAAGGTAAAAATTATGTTATAGATTTGCTGTTGTTTTAACCGTTGCTAACGGTGTAATGTGAACAACAAGCACGGCTGATTAGGGCGTCGCTACGTCATTTTTTCTCCGGCGTATTTCCCTGACGGTGCTGGGTCGGACGCGTTTAGGTAAATTAATGTGTCAACTCTCAAATTTGCGATCGCTGATTTGTTTTTACCCGTTTATCTCTCTATGATCATAAGCAGATGATTTGTCGACATTAAATTTTTCCTATTATAATAAGGAGATCCGAATGAAAGTAGCAGTCCTCGGTGCGGCGGGCGGCATAGGCCAAGCGCTAGCCCTGTTGCTAAAAACTCAGCTTCCCTCAGGTTCCGAACTCTCTCTGTACGATATTGCACCGGTTACCCCCGGCGTGGCGGTGGACCTGAGCCATATACCGACCCCGGTGAAAATCGAGGGGTTCTGCGGCGAAGACGCGACGCCGGCCCTTGAGGGGGCCGATATTGTGTTGATTTCGGCGGGGGTGGCCCGTAAACCCGGCATGGATCGTTCGGATCTGTTCAATGTCAACGCCGGTATTGTCCGCAACCTGATAAGCCAAGCGGCCAAGGCTTGCCCGTCCGCCCTTATCGGTATCATTACCAATCCCGTTAATACCACGGTGCCCATTGCCGCTGAAACGTTGAAACAAGCCGGCGTCTATGATAAACGCAAGCTGTTCGGGATTTCGACCCTGGATATTATTCGTTCCAATACTTTTGTCGCCGAGTTGAAAGGGCTGTCGCCCGATCATGTCGACGTGCGGGTCATCGGCGGTCATTCCGGCGTCACCATCCTGCCTCTGCTTTCGCAGATTTCGGGTGTTTCCTGCAGCGAGAAGGATGTCGCCGACCTGACCAAGCGTATTCAGAATGCCGGTACTGAAGTAGTGGAAGCCAAGGCCGGCGGCGGATCGGCCACGCTTTCCATGGGCCAAGCAGCCGCGCGGTTCGGCTTGTCGCTGGTGCGGGCATTGCGAGGTGATAAAAACGTGGTGGAATGCGCTTATGTGGAAGGCGACGGCGAGTATACGCGCTTTTTTGCCCAGCCGCTGCTGCTGGGAAAAGAGGGCATCGCGGAATTGCTCCCCATCGGTCCTTTGAGCGCATTTGAACGGCAGGTCCTGGAGAACATGCGGGACGTTCTCGATAAAGATATTGAATTGGGTGTGAAATTTGTTAACCAGTAATATTGATACGTTCGTCCGCAAGAGACGCGGGCGAACGTAATCACGTTCTATTGCATCTCCCCATCACATTCATGCGTCGGTGAATTGTCTAAGGGATGTCTTTGTTCCTCAGTGGTTTTCAGATACTATTTCCGTTTTGATTCCATCATTGCCCTATCGCGGCGCGGACCATTTCTTCACTCTCTCGAGGGTAATATCGTTCTTCAAAACATCTGGCTGCAAGTACATTATTAGATTGATTAATAATGGTTATTCAGTTTAAATCGAATAAAAAACCAGCAGCGATCTCAATTTTCAATTAGCCGGTAGCGCTTGCCGCTTTTTTTGTGTTGTAATGCACGTAACGTCAAGGAGTAACGGCTAGATCCTATAGCGGTGTATATAACGGAAACGTGCTGAAGGTTTACCCCTTGATTGGGGATACCCGGGGATGCGCAATGGCGATGACGTCGGTTTATCGTCATGACAAGGAGGGGAGATGATGGCAACAAAAAAGGAATGGGTCGCTACCCACGAATTAATCGGCGTCGGCGGGTTACCTAAAACCCGGCAAGGCTTGAATCGGCGCGCGCGGGAGGAGGGCTGGGAAAAAAGACGGCGCGAGGGGGCGAGAGGCAAAGCCGTCGAGTATTCCTGGTATAGTCTGCCGGATACGGTAAAAAAGACGCTGACCTTGCGCGCCAGCTCATCCGAATATATTTTATCGTCCCAAGAGCCCTCTCAGACCTGGCTTGAAATTCATCGGCAGCTTTCCGATGCCGAGCGAGAATTTGTCGTCGCGTTTATCCTGCGTGAGGGTGTGCTTAATCTCCTTAAACGTTTGGATTATCCCGATGAGTTCCTGACGGAGCTGCATCGGGATCAGTGATTGGGCCGGACATCGGGCTCGACTTTCGATGCCGTCAGCGAGAGCGTATGAGGCTCTTTCTGTCTATTAACTCATTCGTTTTGGGGTCGATATAGCGGCTGGGCCAGATCTCAGCCGGGTGAATCTCCAGGCGATCGGCTATCAGCCACTCGCCTTTGGGCCAAGGCCGTGTCAAGGCGTTCGCCAATGTTGACGAACTCAAACCGGCGGCTCTTGAAACCGCCGCCAGGGTGGTGCCGCGCTTACGCAGTGCTGCAATGATATCCGCAGGGTGCCAGTCGTTATTCCGTTCAGTCATCTAAATTCAATCCCTTGCTGTGAGCCGGAGGCGGAGCAATGATATATGTAGCATAATTTAGTCAAACGCTATGGAAACAAACAGGTTATATGGAAAACATATAGCAACAAATTTCCGAAAATTTTTCAATTATTTTCCAATAAAAATTATTTTTTGCTAAGGGCATCCCCATTTTGGAATGCAACTCTATGAAAAAGGCCTGGTTTAGTACCAATGAACTTTTAGGCGTGGGTGGACTTCCCACCACCCGGCAAGGGGTGACGGGACGCGCCCGCAGGGATAACTGGCGCAGGCGGCCCCGCAGCGGCGTGCAGGGCCGGGGACTGGAATATGCCTTTGAGAGTCTGCCGGAGGACGTTCAGCGCGCCCTGACGCAGCGGGAGATGCGCGAACGCCCTGCCGCAAGCTACCGGGTCGGCATTGTCCCTGCGGTGTCGGAAGAGGATCCCTTGTCGGCCTGGATAGCCATCTACCGGCAATTTTTGCCTGAAGAGCGGGACAACGTCATCAGCCTGGTCATGCGGGAAGGGATCGTGAAGTTCATGACGCGCCTGGGGATAACGCCCAGACGCTAGAGAGATTGGGAAATCGTCGATGCCGTTAATTTCCTAAAAAGCGTCAAATATTCCTAAAACTGTCTCTGTACCGCCGAATGGGCCAAACTTTCCAAAGCTTGCCGGAACGGCGAGGGCTCCAGACAGCCCAGACAGGAGATGGCTTTGTCCGCTTCCGCCTCCGCGCATCGACGCGTAAATTCAAGCGAACCGCATTGGCGCATCGTTTCCAGCACCGGTTCCAGCAAATGCCGGCCATTACCCCGCTCGATGGCTTCCCGTATCACGGCAGCCTGATCGGCGTCGCCATGATGCATGGCATGCAATAGCGGCAGAGTGGGTTTGCCTTCATTGAGATCGTCGCCGATATTCTTTCCCAGGGTCTTGCCGTCGGAGCCGTAATCCAGCAAATCGTCGATAAGCTGAAAAGCCGTGCCCAGGTAGCGACCGTAGTCACGCAGGGCGGCTTCCTGTTCCGGCGAGGCGCCGGCCAGAATGGCCGAGGCATGCGCCGCCGCTTCGAACAGCCGGGCGGTTTTGCTGTAAATCACCCGCATGTAGCTCTCGACGGTGATATCCGGATCGTTGCAATTCATCAACTGCAGGACCTCTCCCTCGGCAATCACATTGACCGCTTCGGCCATCAGCGCCAGGACCCGCAGCGATTCAAGCCCGGTCATCATCTGGAAAGCGCGGGTGTAAATGAAATCCCCCACCAGTACGCTGGCGGCGTTGCCGAACGCCGCGTTCGCCGTGGCTTTGCCTCGCCGCATGTCGGATTCGTCCACCACATCGTCATGCAGCAGCGTGGCGGTATGAATGAATTCGATCAAAGCCGCCACGGTGATGTGCTTGTTGCCCTCATAGTTCAGGGCCCGCGCCGCCAAGACGGCAATCATCGGACGGATGCGCTTGCCGCCGCCGCTGATGATATAATGGCCGAGCTGGTTGATGAGCACGACTTCGGAATTCAATTGCTCCAGAATGATGGCATTAACCTTCTCCATATCCTGCGCAGTGAGTACGGTGATTTGATCAGGGTTCATTATTTTCTTTCGGCTTTATATTATACCGTTAAGTTGGATAGTAACGCCGCTCATAGGGCCAGATGGCAGAAACTGTGTTACTGATTGTACTTGAAATCGGCAAGAGATAAATCATATCAACGCAACCAGCCACTTTTTCACGGTCTGTATGTATTCTGCACTTGTCATAAGCGGGTTTTTTGCGTAGAATTCGCGCCCTATTGTGAATATTTATAGCGCGCTGTGGACGAATCCAAGTTGAGCGCGCGGAAAGCGGAGTTTTTTATGTACGCGGTTTTCCAAAGTGGTGGTAAACAACACCGGGTCAGCGAAGGGCAGACCGTTCGCCTGGAAAAACTGGACATCGCAACGGGTGAAACCGTTGAGTTTGACCAGGTGATGATGATTGCCAATGGCGACGATATCCAGATCGGCGTTCCTTTCGTCAGTGGCGGAAAGGTAAAAGCTGAAGTGGTTGCTCATGGTCGCGGCGACAAGGTGACGATTGTCAAATTCCGTCGCCGTAAGCACTATCGCAAGCAGCAAGGCCATCGTCAGTGGTTCACTGACGTGAAGATTACCGGTATCGGCGCCTAATTAAAGAGGAATACACTCATGGCACACAAAAAAGCTGGCGGTTCGACTCGCAACGGTCGTGACTCGGAAAGCAAACGCCTGGGCGTTAAGCGTTTCGGCGGCGAAGAAGTTCTGGCAGGCAGCATCATCGTCCGCCAGCGTGGAACCAAGTTCCACCCCGGCACTAACGTCGGCTGCGGCAAGGATCACACATTGTTCGCTTTGGCGACGGGTAAAATCCAGTTTGAAGTGAAAGGGCCGAAGAATCGCAAATACGTCAGTATCGTTGCTGCGGCTGCCTAAGTTCTTTGTTATCCCTTAAAATCGATATCGGGTAGTTCCGCTGCCCGGTAGTTCCGATAAAACCGACATTCTCGATAAAATCGGATTCTTGATAAAAAGAGTCAAGCCCCGCGACAATCGCGGGGCTTTTTATTGTGACATTCCGCTCACGTTTTGCGTTAAACACACAAATGACAACTCAGAAAGCGGGGCAGCAGGCGGGCGCGGGCATCGCCTTGGCACTCACCACAGCCATGTGCTGGGGCGCGTTGCCTATCGCCATGAAGCAGGTGCTCAAAGATATGGCGCCCTATACCGTGGTATGGTATCGATTCATCATGGCGGGAATCGGTCTGCTGTTCATTCTGGCGCCTCGGCGTCAGTTGCCGCCGCTGAAGTTGTTTTTACGAGGCCGTTGGCTGCTGCTGTTGCTGGTTGCAACGGGCGGTTTGTTGGGAAACTTCATTCTCTTTAGCTCGTCGCTACAATACCTGAGTCCTACCGCATCGCAGGTCATCGGCCAACTTTCACCGGTAGGCATGATGCTGGCAAGTGTCGTGATACTGAAAGAACGGATGCGTATTACCCAGGTGATTGGCGCAGTGTTGTTGATTAGCGGACTGGCAATGTTTTTCAATACCAGCCTGATTGAAATATTTACCCGGCTTACCGACTATACGCTTGGCGTGATATTAGGGGTGTGCGCCGCCGCTGTCTGGGTGTGTTACGGCGTAGCGCAGAAAGTCATGCTGCGGCGTCTGGCATCGCAACAGATTCTATTTTTGCTGTATATTTTGTGTACAATAGCCTTAAGCACGCTTGCAAAACCCCTGACGGCGCTGCAACTCAGCGGTTGGCAGCTCGCCTGCCTTTTCTTCTGCGGCGCCAATACCCTCATCGGTTATGGCGCGCTGGCGGAGGCCATGGCGCGTTGGCAAGCGGCGCAGGTGAGCGCCATCGTGACGTTGACGCCATTGTTTACCCTGTTTTTTTCAGATTTACTGGCTCTGCTCTGGCCGGATTATTTTGCTGCCTTGGCATTGAATCTGGTCGGCTATATCGGCGCGTTTGCGGTGGTGGCGGGGGCAATGTTTTCCGCGATCGGCCACCGTTTCTGGCCATGGCGGGCAAAATCGAGGCCGGCGCTGCCTGTTGAGCCGCGCGGCAAATGAATGACGGAGAGTTCCCATGAAGTTTGTAGATGAGGCTGCCATTGTGGTGGTCGCGGGTGACGGCGGCAACGGCTGCGTCAGCTTCCGCCGGGAAAAATATATCCCTAACGGTGGTCCGGACGGCGGCGACGGTGGCGACGGCGGCGACGTCTACGCTTTGGCGGACGAAAACCTCAATACGCTAATCGATTACCGCTTCGAAAAATCCTTTCGCGCTGAGCGCGGTCAAAATGGCCAAAGCCGGGACTGTACCGGTAAACGCGGTAAAGATATTACTATTAAACTGCCGGTAGGCACCCGTATCCTCGATCAGGATACCGGTGAAATCATGGGCGATATGACCCGACATGGGCAGCGTTTGATGGTGGCGAAGGGCGGCTTTCACGGTCTGGGCAATGCCCGTTTCAAATCTTCCGTCAACCGGGCCCCTCGTCAAAAAACCGACGGCACCGCCGGCGAAAACCGTCAATTGCAGCTTGAGCTGTTGCTGTTGGCGGATGTCGGCATGTTGGGGTTGCCCAATGCGGGCAAATCAACGTTTATTCGCGCGGTTTCCGCCGCCAAACCTAAAGTGGCCGATTATCCCTTTACCACGCTGGTGCCGAGTCTGGGCGTGGTGAGGATGGACAGCGAACAAAGCTTCGTGGTGGCGGATATTCCCGGCCTAATCGAAGGCGCCGCCGACGGCGCCGGACTGGGCATCCGTTTTTTAAAGCACTTGGAGCGCTGTCGGGTGCTGCTGCATCTGATTGATTTGGCGCCGGTGGATGAGTCTGATCCGGTGGAAAATGCCAGAATTATCGTGAAAGAATTGGAACGGTACAGCGAAAAATTAGCCGAGAAGCCTCGCTGGCTGGTGTTCAATAAAGTCGATCTGCTGGATGCGGAAGAGGCGGACCGCCGCGCCAAGGCTATCGCCGCGGCATTGGATTGGAAAGATCAGTTCTATGTCATTTCCGCCGCCAATCGCGCCGGGGTTAAGGCGTTGTGCTGGGACGTGATGTCTTTCATCAACGCCCATCCGAAAGAGCAGCCGGCGGAAGAGGTCGCGCCGGAAAAAGTGGAGTTTAAGTGGGACGATTATCATCGGGATCAGCTTGAGGAATCCGCCATCGACGCGGAGGACGACGATCTGGATGATGATTGGGACGATGATGACGAAGAAGGGGTCGAGACCATTTATCAGCGCTGAGGCGGGGCGCGATGTCACTTGAGCGGGTGCGTGATGTGACCCCTACAGCCGTGGTCTCCCTTTAGCAGGGCTCGTTGCACGATGGGAGCTTGCGGGCCTACCGCGGTATGGGGCGCTCCGGCAGCCGCTAGACGGCTGCTTCGACCCCATTACCACGGTCTCCCTTTAGCAGGGCTCGTTGCAAGCCCGGTGCCGGCGGGCCTACCGCGGTATGGGGCGCTCCGGCAGCCGCTAGACGGCTGCTTCGACCCCATTACCACGGTCTCCCTTAAACACGCGCACACTTCGCCTCCTCGCCGCAGTCTAACTTGCACACGCGCACGATTTGCTCCCGGTAGCCGCGTTTGCCCCGTAGCTTGCTTGGTTCAAGACATGCCAGCGCTTTCACGCCATACCGGCGGCGTTTGTTCAGTTATTCATATAAACGTCTTTGTACAGGCGGCTTTCAAACCTGACCAGCGGAATGCGGCGATCTTTTTGATCCTGCGGCGGCACCGCGTAACCCGAGAGATACTGCACGAAGGCCATCCGCTGACCGCTGGCGGTAGTGATAAAACCCGCCAGATTATAGACGCCTTGCAGCGAACCGGTTTTTGCCGAGACCTTGCCGTCAACCCCCGCCTCATGCAGACCGGCGCGATACATCAGCGTGCCGTCGTAACCCGCCAGGGGCAGCATCGAGATGAAATTCAGCGTTTGGTCGTGCTGGCCGATATATTGCAGCGCCTGCATCATGGTGGAAGGCGAGAGCAGGTCGTGGCGGGATAAGCCGGAACCGTCCACCTGGATGGTATTGCCCAAATCGATGCCGGCCTGCTGGCGCAGGATTTGACGTACCGCGTCCGACCCGGCGCGCCAGGTCCCGGGGACTTTGAAATATTGGTGGCCGATAGTGCGAAAAACCGTGTCGGCTATCATGTTGTCGGATTTTTTCAGCATGATCCGCAGCAGATCATGCAATGGCGCCGAGTAGGTTTGCGCCAGGACCGTTCCGGCGGCTGTGGGGGTTGTTTGGCGCCGCAGGGTGCCGCTGACGGCGATGTCCGCCTGCTGCAATTCGCTTTTCAGGATGGCGCCCGCGTAACTGGCACCGTCCTGAATGGCGAAGGCCAATGGCAACGGCTCCGCTCGTTGCGGCATGCAGCCGGTCAGGGTAAATCGGTTCAATTCGCCCGGCACCACGTCGAGTTCGCAATATTGGGCGTCCGGGGAGCCTTTCGCCAGGGTGCGTACCTGGCTGAACATTTGTACCGGGTAATAGGATGCCACGCGAATAAAGGCGGGGTCCCCCGCCCTGGGGGCGCTATATAGGGATACGGAAAAACAGTTGCGATCGACGATGGCCGCTCCCGGCGGCGCGCTGAAGCACTCGGTCAAATCATTCCAGGGCCAGCCGGGAGCTTCGTCATGGCTGGCGAATACCGAGGTATCAATGAGCAGATCCCCGCTAATCTGGCGGATTCCCTGCTTGCGGAGTAGGGCAACCATGTTGCGCAATTGTTGACGCGTCAAGGTCGGGTCGCCGCCGAAGCGGGCCACCAGATTGCCTTCCAGCACGCCGTTCTTGACCGGCCCATAGCTTTCCAGCGTGGTGCTGAACCGGTAATCCGGGCCGAGTTCCAATAATGCCGCCAGGGCGGTAAGTATCTTTTGCGTGCTGGCGGGCAACGCCATTTGCTGGCTGTGATAGTCGATGGCGGGCGTGGTGGCGCCGACTTTTTGCACGATCAGCGCCAGGTTCGCGCCATCGGGCAACAGATCCATGTAATTTTCAACCGGCGTCGCCTGTGCGGAAAGCATGAAAACGCTGGTGAATCCTATGAGTAAACGTGAAAAACGCATAATTATCGGCAACGGCAATGTAACGTGCTGCCATACTACGGTGCAAACAGGGTCAAAGTAAACGATGACCCATGGGGAACTCTAGGTTAAAATACGTATCAAAATGCAAATTGCCCCCGACCTGGAACATCTCGTCAGGTCCGGTTTCTTTTGCTTTTCGCCTAGGTAATGGCGCATGCGGCAGCGGAAGCTCCAGCGTAAAGCGCCGCGCCAAGACGGTGTCCCCGGCCATGCCGGCGCGGCGGCGCGCCCCGACGTGAAAAGCTTAGCAGGATGAATTTTTTGAGGTAATGCCATGACTCCAGTTCCTATGACTTTGCGCGGTGCTGAAAAAATTACGGGAAGAGCTCGAATTTCTGAAGAGCGTACGTCGCCCGGAGATAATCAGGGCCATCGCCGATGCCCGTGAGCACGGCGATCTGAAAGAAAACGCGGAATACCATGCCGCGCGTGAACAACAAGGGTTTTGCGAAGGGCGTATCCAGGAAATCGAGGCGAAATTATCCAACGCCCAGGTCATTGACGTCACTAAAATGTCCGCCAGCGGCCGAGTAATTTTCGGCAGTACGGTGAGCGTGCTTAATCTGGATAACGAGGAAGAGCTTTCGTACCGTATCGTCGGCGACGACGAGGCGGATTTCAAGCATAATCTCATCTCCATCAATTCACCCATGGCTCGCGGCCTGGTAGGTAAGGAAGAGGGGGACGTCGCGCTGATTCGCACGCCGGGCGGTGATGTGGAATATGAAATCCTGAAGGTGGAATACCTTTAACGGGCGCAGCTCAGCCGGGATGGATTGTAAAGAAAGGAAAAAGGCCGTAAGCGGCCTTTTCCTGCCATGAAGAGCATGGCACCTTTGATGATGCAGCAACGGCGTCAGCGTGGTAGCGTGATTTTCCTGTCCTTTGCCGGACGGTAGAGCACCAGGATGCTGCCGATAATCTGAACGCAGACGGCACCGGTCTCGCGCACGATGGCATCGGCGATGAGCTTTTTGGTGTCGCGTTCTTCGGCGGCGATTTTGATTTTGATCAGCTCATGATGCTCAATGGCTTGTTCGATTTCTGCCAGCACGCCTTCCGTCAGGCCGTTATTGCCCAGCATGACCACGGGTTTCAGCAGATGCGCCAGACCTTTCAGGTGCTGTTTTTGCTTGTTGTTCAGATTCATTTGTCTTTTTTGCTTACGTTGGGATTGAAAACGGCACATTCTACCGCCATCTCATGATTATCACCAAATCAGTCGTAATTGTATCCGGCGCATGAGTGTCTTATTCCTTCACCAATGCCCCACTTTCAGGATAGTTGGAAAATATAATGACCACCAAAAAGCGTTCCGGCAGCTCAAGTCGGTGGCTACAGGAACACTTTAGCGATAAATATGTGCTTGAGGCGCAAAAAAAGGACTGCGTTCCCGCGCCTGGTTTAAACTTGAAGAAATACAGCAAGGCGACAAACTTTTTAAACAGGATATGGCCGTGGTGGATTTAGGGGCCGCCCCAGGGGGCTGGTCACAATATGTCGCCACGCAAATCGGCAGAAAAGGGCGTATTATCGCCTGTGATATTCTCCCCATGGACCCGATTGTGGGCGTCGATTTTCTGCAGGGCGACTTTCGCGATCCGCAGGTATTAAAAGCGTTGCTCCAAAGAGTTGGCGAAGGAAAAGTTCAGGTTGTCATGTCGGACATGGCGCCGAATATGAGCGGTACCCCGGCTGTCGATATTCCCAAGGCCATGTATTTAGCGGAATTGGCGTTGGAGATGGGCCGGTATGTGCTGGCACCAGGCGGCAGTTTTCTGGTTAAAGTCTTTCAGGGAGAAGGTTTTGATGAATACCTGCGTGAAATTCGCTCCCTATTTACGAAGGTAAAGATTCGTAAGCCAGACGCTTCCCGCGCGCGTTCGCGAGAAGTGTACATTGTGGCGACAGGGCGCAAAATATAGTACCCTACGCTAATTGTTAACACCGTTGTAATATGAGGTTAATCCCTTGAGTGACATGGCGAAAAACCTGATTCTCTGGTTGGTCATCGCGGTAGTGCTGATGTCTGTATTCCAGAGCTTCGGGCCCAGCGAGTCCAATGGCCGTAAGGTGGATTACACCACCTTTATGTCTGAATTGAATCAGGATCAGATTAGGGAAGCACGTATTAACGGACGTGAGATAACCGTAACCCGGAAAGACAGCAACCGTTATACCACGTATATTCCGGTCAACGATCCCCGGTTATTGGATTCCCTGCTGACCAAAAACGTTAAAGTTGTCGGTGAGCCGCCGGAAGAACCGAGCCTGCTGGCCTCTATATTCATTTCCTGGTTCCCCATGCTGTTGCTGATAGGCGTATGGATCTTCTTCATGCGGCAAATGCAGGGCGGCGGCGGCAAGGGAGCGATGTCCTTCGGCAAAAGCAAGGCCCGAATGCTCACCGAAGATCAGATCAAAACCACCTTTGCCGACGTGGCGGGTTGCGATGAAGCAAAAGAAGAAGTCAGTGAACTGGTGGATTATCTTCGCGAGCCGAGCCGCTTCCAGAAATTGGGTGGGAAAATTCCGAAAGGCGTGCTGATGGTGGGGCCGCCGGGGACGGGTAAAACCCTGTTGGCGAAAGCCATCGCCGGCGAAGCCAAAGTGCCCTTCTTCACGATTTCCGGTTCCGATTTTGTTGAAATGTTCGTCGGCGTGGGCGCTTCACGCGTTCGGGATATGTTTGAACAGGCCAAAAAAGCCGCTCCCTGCATCATCTTTATCGATGAAATCGATGCCGTGGGTCGTCAGCGCGGCGCCGGTCTTGGCGGCGGTCATGACGAACGCGAGCAAACGCTGAACCAGATGCTGGTGGAAATGGACGGCTTTGAAGGCAACGAAGGCATTATCGTTATCGCCGCCACCAACCGTCCCGACGTGCTGGACCCGGCTTTGCTGCGTCCTGGGCGTTTTGACCGCCAGGTCGTGGTGGGCTTGCCGGACGTTCGCGGTCGCGAGCAGATATTGAAAGTGCATATGCGCCGCGTGCCGCTATCGACTGACATGGATCCTTCCGTGATAGCGCGCGGCACGCCGGGCTTTTCCGGCGCTGATTTGGCCAACCTGGTGAATGAGGCGGCCCTGTTCGCCGCGCGGGGCAGCAAGCGCGTGGTGTCCATGGTGGAATTTGAAAAGGCCAAGGACAAAATCATGATGGGCGCTGAACGGCGCTCCATGGTGATGACCGAGGCGCAAAAGGAATCCACCGCTTATCACGAAGCGGGCCATGCCATCATCGGTCGCCTGGTGCCGGAGCATGATCCGGTGCATAAAGTGACGATCATCCCGCGCGGTCGCGCGCTCGGGGTGACCTTCTTCCTGCCTGAGGGCGATGCCATCAGCGCCAGCCGCCAGAAGCTGGAAAGCCAGATCTCGACGCTTTACGGCGGTCGCCTGGCGGAGGAAATCATTTACGGGCCGCAGAAAGTCTCCACCGGCGCCTCCAACGATATCAAGGTGGCCACTTCCATCGCCCGCAATATGGTGACGCAATGGGGCTTTTCCGAGAAGCTTGGGCCGCTGCTGTACGCGGAAGAGGAAGGGGAAGTCTTCCTTGGCCGCTCGGTGGCGAAAGCGAAGCATATGTCCGATGAGACGGCGCGGATTATCGATCAGGAAGTGAAATCCCTTATCGAGCGCAACTACACCCGCGCCCGTACGCTGTTGATGGAAAATATGGATATCCTGCACTCCATGAAGGATGCATTGATGAAGTATGAAACCATCGACGCGCCGCAAATTGATGATTTGATGGGCCGTAAAGCCGTGCGTCCGCCTGCGGGCTGGGATGATTCCCCGAGCAATCACTCCTCCGATAACGGCGGCACCCCTAAAGCGCCGACGCCCGTGGATCAGCCTAATACGCCCACCGGCAATACCATGTCCGAGCAGTTCGGCAACAACCGGGCGTAAATCGCAGCCCGTATCGGTTGCACTCGTTGTCAGCGCCTAAAGCCCCAGCTTGCCGCCGGGGCTTTTTTATTTGGCGTAATATTGAGGCGGGTCCGACGGGTTTTTCCACCCTACGGTGGTAAGATATGCCGCTATCGCTATTTTCCGACAGGAGGGATCCCATCATGCAATTAATTGTCAATCAACGCACGCTCGATCTCGGTACACCCCAGGTGATGGGCATACTCAATGTAACGCCGGATTCTTTCTCCGACGGCGGCCGCTACACCCGTCTTGACGCGGCGTTGACCCATGCCGGGGAAATGATCGACGCGGGCGCCACGCTGATTGACGTCGGCGGTGAATCCACCCGCCCCGGTGCGGCGGCGGTCAGTCCCGAACAGGAAGCCGAGCGCGTACTGCCGGTAGTGGAGGCGCTGGCGCGGCGTTTTGAGGTGTTTATTTCGGTGGATACCTCCAGGGCGCTGGTGATGAAAGAGAGCGCCGCGGCCGGGGCGCATATGATCAACGACATTCGCGCCCTGGCAGAGCCGGGCGCCATGGCGGCGGCCCGAGACAGCGGCCTGCCGGTCTGCCTGATGCATATGCAGGGCGAGCCGCGCACCATGCAATTGGCTCCCAGCTATGAGGATGTGCTGGATGAGGTCAACCGCTTTTTTGTTCAGCGCATTGCCGAGTGCCAGATGGCGGGCATCGAAAAAACGCCTGCTGCTCGATCCGGGCTTCGGTTTCGGCAAGAATCTAGAGCATAATTACCGCCTTCTGGCTCGGCTGGCTGATTTCCATCACTTCGGGTTACCGATTCTGGCGGGCATGTCGCGAAAATCCATGATTGGGCAACTGACCCAGGCGCCGCCCGAACAGCGCGTCATCGGCAGCGTGGCCTGCGCGGTTATTGCCGCCATGCAGGGGGCGCGCATTATCCGCGTTCATGATGTCAAAGAAACCGTCGAGGCGATGCTTGTCGTCAAAGCGACTCTTTCAGCGAAGGAAGCACTATTTGTATGAGTAACCATAAATACTTCGGAACGGACGGTATACGCGGCAAGGTCGGCGACAGCCCCATCACCCCGGATTTTGTGCTGAAGCTTGGCTGGGCCGCCGGCAAGGTCCTGGCGCGTCATGGGTCGCGTAAAATCATTATCGGCAAGGACACACGGATATCCGGCTATATGTTGGAATCGGCCCTGGAGGCGGGTTTGGCGGCGGCGGGACTGTCCGCTGCGTTCACCGGCCCGATGCCGACGCCCGCCATCGCTTATCTGACCCGTACTTTTCGAGCGGAAGCGGGGATAGTGATTTCCGCTTCCCATAATCCCTATTACGATAACGGCATCAAATTTTTTTTCCATCGATGGAACAAAATTGCCGGATGACGTGGAAGAAGCCATCGAGGCGGAGCTGGAAAAAAAACCTGACCTGCGTTGAATCCGCCGAGCTGGGCAAAGCCAGTCGGATTGTCGATGCCGCCGGCCGCTATATTGAATTTTGCAAAGGCACCTTTCCCGGCAATAGCAGCCTTAAAGGCCTTAAAATCGTGGTGGATTGCGCCAACGGCGCCACCTACCATATCGCACCCAGCGTGCTGCGCGAGCTCGGCGCCGAGGTTATCCCCATCGGCTGCCAACCGGACGGGATGAATATCAACCAGGAGTGCGGCGCCACCGACGTGCGATTGCTGCAACGGCGGGTGCTGGAAGAGCAAGCTTCTCTGGGCATCGCCTATGACGGCGACGGCGACCGGGTGATCATGGTGGATCATCTCGGCAATAAGGTGGACGGCGATCAGATTCTCTATATCATCGCACGTGAAAAATTGCGCCAGGGCCAACTGAGCGGCGGCGTCGTGGGCACCCAGATGAGCAATATGGGTCTGGAACTGTCGCTTAAGCAATTGGGGATCCCTTTTGTGCGGGCCAAGGTGGGAGACCGCTACGTGCTGGAAAAGCTGCAGGAGAAAGGCTGGCGCATCGGGGCGGAAAATTCCGGCCACGTTATTCTGCTGGACAAAACCACCACCGGCGACGGCATTATCGCCGGACTGCAGGTATTATCCGCCATGGTGGGAAATCATATGACGCTGCACGATTTATGCAGCGGCATGCGTCTGTTGCCGCAAATTCTGGTGAATGTGCGTTTCAACGGCGATAATGATCCGCTGGAGACGTCGTCGGTCAAACAAGCGCTGGCGGAGGTGAAAAGCACGCTGGCCGGAAAGGGCAGGGTACTGCTGCGTAAATCCGGCACTGAGCCGTTGATTCGGGTCATGGTGGAGGCGGAGGACGAGGAACAGGTGCAACGGCTGGCAAACCTGATAGCGGATGCGGTTAAGGCCGCCCGTTAACATTCGGCATGCGGACGTCGCCATGGGCGCGCTGGCTGTGACGTTTTTTTTCCGCAATCAGTTCGTTAGCCGCAATTTGCCCTTGCGTGCGCACACTGCTTTCGTTAGTATTCACACCCGCTTCAGTCGGAGTTTATCATCGCCGGATTGGAGCAGCCGTTTAACGTGCGGTCAAAGCCGCAAGGAAACAAAAGATTATGTATGAAGCTCTGTTGGTCATATTCCTGTTGGTAGCGGTCGGGCTGGTTGCGCTGATTATGCTGCAGCAAGGTAAAGGTGCTGATATGGGGGCCTCGTTCGGCGCAGGCGCTTCCGCGACCCTGTTCGGATCCAGCGGTTCCGGTAACTTCATGACCCGTGTGACGGCGGTGCTGGCGACATTGTTTTTTATCCTTAGCCTGGTGTTGGGCAACTTGAACGGCAGTCATACCAAGAAAGGCAGTGAATGGGACAATTTGAGCCAGCCGGTGCAATCGGAAAAAGCACCTGCCCAGGCGCCGGCGAAATCGAATAACGATATCCCTCAATAAACCCGGTTCTCCAGCTTATAGAGGGCAAGCGTTCGGCGCTGGCGTCAGCATCAATGCTGAACAGGTATGATAAGTAGGTCTGAAGCCGTGTTAGTAAAGCCAGTAAGTGAAATTAAGCAGTAAATTATGCAGTGAAATCAAGAGTGCCGAGGTGGTGAAATTGGTAGACACGCTACCTTGAGGTGGTAGTGCCCGATTGGGCTTACGGGTTCAAGTCCCGTCCTCGGTACCAATATTTTTTTGATTCTTCTGTGTTCCGGCGATTATCAAAGCTAGAGCGTTATTGACATAGGTATTATCTTTTGTGAATCAGCGCTTGGCGGATGTGTTTGTACACCCTCATGATTCAATACCTCAACCTCAACTCCAATTGAAAAGCCATGCTCACCATAAAAAGTTGGGCAGATTCGCTTGCGTAAGCGAAATATACAATTTTAAATCATTTCTCCATGAGATAGTGGGTTTCCTAAACCCAGGGTCAATAATCCATTGAAATAGATGCGAGATTTGACCAAGCCCAGTGCGCTGCAAGCGCGCGGAAGTTTCATCTTGTGTGGAGAAATTACCATGATTTCGTATTCGATTTTTATGGGTGTGATTAAAGATGCCGCGTTGGAGGAAAATCGCTCTTCGGATAAAGTAGGTCCCCAGGGCGAAAAAAACACCAACACGGTTGATTCCGTGTCAGCGAAAATGGCAAAAAGCCTCAGGGCCGCGGGCAATACGGCGCTGAAGCCGTTTTTTGGCGTAAAAAAGCTTGTTTTTGCTGTCACGCAAGGTGTTAGAGCCTTTGTGGCAAAGCTTAGCGTACCCACTAAGACGAAGCCGGCATCCACGCTTCCTACTGAGGCAGATATTAAGCAAACCTTCACTCAAGAAGAGAATGTTTCAGTAACGCCAGAACGGGTAATGCAGTATCTGACTGATAAAGGTAAATCAGATCTCACCGGCGATCATGACGATGAACTGACAGGGAATGCCAAAGCAGTTTATGATTACTTTAGTAAAAACCCTGACTCCACTTTATTCTCAAGCGAAAATACACGTGTAAAATCCATCAATGCCGACAAAGCTAAGCTGTGTTTCAAAGAGCCCCTTGTACAAGGCGAAAAAAAAGATTTATGAGTGCATTATCGATGCTCGTCCAGGTACGAAGCATGAATTCCGTGGCGAGAGCGCCAACAAGCTGATTAACACGTTGACTTTCAGCTGTATGGCTGATTTTTGCGCTCAACTCAATACCCATCCGGATTATAATTTCAAGAGCAAACAGGTTGCGCCTTTCCTGGTTGGTGAATTGAATAAATTGGACGAGGCTCAGGCGAAAGATTATCTCCAAGACTGCCATATATATGTTAAGAGATTGATTACTTTTAACGAAGAAGACAAAAAGTATCAACTTGTTCAAACCGGTCAGCAATTGTCCGCGACGTCCCCTCGGCAGACTGGCGACAGCAATGAGCCTCCTGTCGCTGCCGGAACGCTCGGTATTGTTCAGAAAGTCAAACCTCCTGTTGCTGCCAGAACGCTCGGTAATGTACCCGGAACTCAATCCTCTCTCGTTTCCAAAAAAGTTGAACAAGTTTCGATTAACCCGCCTGTCGTGTCCGAATCGACAGCTAAAACTTATAACGTAGCCAGAACGCCTGAACAGCCATTCAAAACGGGCAAGGTGCAAAAACTGATCAAAAAGTTTGAAATGAAAATCTAACCAGGGCAGCTAAACGAAAGGTCGCCACAGCGCCGTCTATTTTTCCTGGGGGATGCGCAGCGCCTTTGCCACTTGCCGTTAAGATGATTGAAGTTCTGTCATGCAACCTGGCATAAGCTGTATAGGGGTTGAACATCCGACCGCTGTAAAAAGCTTGGTCCGCTCAAGGTGTTATGGAATGCTGAGCCGCGTTAACGGTGCTTTAAGCCATGCCGTCAGCGCTGCGGTTCGCCAAGCAACGAGTCGGCGTTACGGAATTAGCTTTTTGGAAATCAATGCCATGGATAGAGCGTTTTGGGGTTTAGGAAATGCAGCCGGTCGGCATCCCAAATCCTTTATAACAGCAGAAATTCTTTAAGCGTCGGTGGAGTAAAGCCTTTATAACATAATGTTAACTTGCTTTTCAGCGGCCATCGGCGTAATATTCGCAACGATTTCAGACGCGGGGTGGAGCAGCCTGGTAGCTCGTCGGGCTCATAACCCGAAGGTCGTCGGTTCAAATCCGGCCCCCGCAACCACTTTCCCTTAGAGTTCTTTTTCAAAAATACTGTCATCACGGGTTATACTTATGCCATGGCAGCGGCGTTTGAAAAAATATTCTGTGGAATGTTGTAAAGCCGCATGCGGCTTACAGGGTCCCAGTCACAAAAAGCCCCGAATTTTCGGGGGTTTTTTTGTTATTGAACGATAGAACCACTGGGCTTTATAGCCCTTTTTTTTATGTTTTGGGGGGCGGCTTGTCCACATTAGAACAAAAATTGACGGAGATGATTGGCGCACCGGTGGAAGCCTTGGGCTATGAGCTTGTCGGCATAGAATTTATCCGGGGACGCCAGTCGACGTTGCGTATCTATATTGATAGCGAGCAGGGCATCACTGTCGATGATTGTGCTGATGTCAGCCACCAGGTCAGCGCGGTGCTGGACGTGGAGGACCCGATTTCAGTGGCTTACAGCCTGGAGATCTCTTCGCCCGGGCTCGATCGCCCGTTATTTGCCGCCAAGCATTATGCGCAATTCATCGGTGAGGAAGTCAGCGTAGTGTTGCGTATTGCGATGCAGAATCGTCGCAAGTGGCAGGGAATCATTAAAACGGTTGACGGCGAAATGATCACGGTGACGGTGGAAGGAAAAGATGAAGTGTTCGCTTTGAGCAACATCCAGAAAGCGAACCTGGTACCCCACTTTTAACGTTTTAATGAGGCAACTAGGATGAATAAAGAAATTCTGGCTGTTGTTGAAGCAGTTTCCAACGAGAAAGCGGTTCCTCGTGAAAAAATTTTTGAAGCGTTGGAAACCGCGCTGGCGACGGCAACAAAGAAAAAATACGAGCAAGAAATTGAGGTTCGTGTCAATATCGACCGTAAAACGGGCGATTTCGATACCTTCCGTCGTTGGGTTATTGTCGACGAAGTCACGCAGCCGACCCGTGAAATCACCCTTGAAGCCGCCCAGTTCGAGGATCCTAGCGCAACCCTCGGCGGATACGTTGAGGATGAAATCGAGTCGGTGGTGTTTGACCGCATCACCACCCAAACCGCCAAGCAGGTCATCGTGCAAAAGGTGCGTGAGGCCGAACGGGCGATGGTGGTGGATCAGTTTCGCCAGCATGAGGGCGAAATCGTCACCGGCGTGGTGAAAAAAAGTCAATCGCGACAATATCAGTCTTGATCTGGGCAGTAATGCCGAGGCGGTCATTGGTCGCGAGGATATGCTGCCGCGGGAAAACTTCCGTCCCGGCGACCGGATTCGCGGCGTGCTCTACTCCGTTCGCCCGGAAGCGCGCGGCGCCCAGCTGTTTGTCAGCCGTTCGCGCCCCGAGATGCTGATTGAGCTGTTCCGCATCGAAGTGCCGGAGATCGGCGAGGAAGTGATAGAGATAAAGGCCGCCGCTCGCGATCCGGGCTCCCGGGCCAAAATCGCTGTAAAAACCAATGATAAGCGTATCGATCCCGTGGGTGCCTGTGTGGGTATGCGTGGCGCGCGCGTGCAAGCGGTTTCCAGCGAATTGGGCGGTGAGCGTATCGATATCGTTTTGTGGGATGACAACCCGGCTCAGTTTGTGATTAATGCCATGGCGCCCGCCGACGTCGCCTCCATCGTGGTGGATGAGGACAAGCACACCATGGATATCGCGGTTGAGTCCGGCAACCTGGCGCAGGCCATCGGCCGCAACGGGCAAAATGTCCGCCTGGCTTCGCAGCTTAGCGGCTGGGAGCTGAATGTCATGACGGTCGAAGATTTGCAGGAAAAACATCAGGCTGAAGCTCATGCCGCCATTGATATTTTTACCAAGCATCTGGATATAGACGAAGAGTTCGCCACTGTGCTGGTGGAGGAAGGTTTCTCCTCATTGGAGGAGCTCGCCTATGTTCCGATCAAGGAATTAATGGAAATCGAAGGGCTTGATGAAGACATGGTGGAAGCGTTGCGTGAACGGGCCAAAAACGCCCTGACCACGCTCGCCTTGGCGCAGGAAGAGAATCGCGGCGGAGGCAAGCCGGCTGAAGACCTGCTAAATTTGCCGGAGCTTGAACGTGAGATGGCGTTCAAGCTGGCGGCGCGCGGTGTTTGTACGCTGGAAGATCTTGCCGAACAGGGGGTCGATGACCTGTCGGATATTGAAGGGCTGAGTACTGAAAAGGCCGGTGAGCTCATTATGGCCGCCCGTAATATCTGTTGGTTTGGCGACAACGCGTAATAAACTGTAGCAGGAAAGGAACAGCATGACAGATGTAACCGTAAAATCGCTCGCCGCAGAAATTCAGACTCCGGTCGATCGCCTGGTACAGCAGTTTGCTGATGCTGGTATCGATAAGACCGCGGCGGATTCTGTGACCCAGCATGAAAAACAAACGTTATTGGCCTATCTGAACCGTGAACGGGGCAGCGCGCCGAACAAACTGACTTTGCAGCGTAAAACACGCAGTACCTTGAATATTCCCAGTACCGGCGGTAAAAGTAAGTCTGTGCAAATCGAAGTCCGCAAAAAACGGACCTATGTGCAACGCGATTCCCAAACCGCCGAGCAGGCGGAGGCGGAAGAGCAGGCAAAACGTGAAGCGGAAGAACTGGCCCTTCGTGAAGCTCAAGAGCGCGCTGACCGTGAAGCCGCCGAAAAAGCCAAACGCGAAGCCGAAGAAAAAGCAAAACGTGCGGCCGACGATAAAGCCAAACGTGAGGCCGCTGAGTCAGCGAAGCGCGCGGCAGCGGAAAGTGAAAAATTGACCAACCAGCAGACCAATCATATGACCAAGTCACCACAGGCGGCTGAAAAAGCCCGCCGTGAAGCCGAGGCCGCTGAGCTCAGACGTAAAGCGGAAGAGGAAACGCGTCGCAAGGTTGAAGAAAGTGCCCGCCTCGCCATCGAAGAAGCCCGACGGATGGCTGAAGAGAACGGCGGTACCTGGGTCGCCACGCCGGAACCGGTGGAAGAAGATGCCAGCGATTATCACGTCACTACCTCTCATCACGCCCGCGAAGCGGAAGATGAGAACGATCGCAAGGTTGAAGGCGAACGTCGCGCCCGCACTCGCGGCGGCAAGGCAACCAAGCAGAAGAAAGCCAGCCGTTTATCTGAATCCAAGGCCGATCGCGAAGAAGCTCGCGCCGTTACCCGCGGCGGTAAAGGCAAGCGCAAGCCGAGCACCCTGCAGCAAAGCTTTACCAAGCCTGCCCAGGTAGTGAACCGGGATGTGGTGATCGGCGAAACCGTCACCGTGGCGGAGCTGGCCAATAAAATGGCGGTGAAGGGGTCGCAGGTTATCAAGGCGATGATGAAGCTCGGCGCCATGGCGACCATCAATCAGGTGATCGACCAGGAAACCGCGCAGCTGGTGGCCGAGGAAATGGGCCATAAAGTGATCTTGCGCCGTGAAAACGAGCTGGAGGAGATGGTGCTGAGCGATCGCGATATCGATGCAATCGCCGAACCCCGTGCGCCGGTCGTGACCATCATGGGCCATGTGGACCATGGCAAAACCTCGCTGCTGGACTATATCCGCTCCACCAAGGTGGCGGCCGGCGAGGCCGGGGGCATTACCCAGCATATCGGTGCTTATCATGTTGAAACCGAAAACGGCATGATTACCTTCCTGGATACCCCGGGGCATGCGGCGTTCACCGCCATGCGCGCCCGCGGCGCCCAGGCGACGGACATCGTGGTGCTGGTGGTGGCGGCTGATGACGGCGTGATGCCGCAGACCATCGAGGCCATTCAGCATGCCAAGGCCGCCAAGGTACCGGTGGTGGTGGCGGTGAACAAAATTGACAAGCCGGAAGCCGATCCGGATCGCGTCAAGAATGAACTGACGCAATATGGCGTGATTCCGGAAGAGTGGGGCGGTGAAAGCCAGTTCGTCAACGTTTCGGCGAAATCCGGCGTCGGTATCGACGAATTGCTGGACGCTATCTTGCTGCAGGCGGAAGTGCTTGAGCTGAAAGCGATCCGTGTCGGTATGGCCAGCGGCGCGGTGATTGAATCCTTCCTGGATAAAGGCCGTGGTCCGGTCGCCACGGTGTTGGTGCGCGAAGGCACTCTGAACAAAGGCGATATCGTCCTGTGCGGGTTTGAATACGGCCGGGTTCGCGCCATGCGTGATGAGTTGGGCCGTGAAGTCTCTTCCGCCGGTCCGTCGATTCCGGTGGAAATCCTTGGTCTGTCCGGCGTGCCGGCCGCCGGCGATGAAGCGACCGTCGTGCGTGATGAGAAAAAAAGCCCGTGAAGTGGCTTTGTATCGCCAGGGCAAATACCGTGAAGTCAAATTGGCGCGTCAGCAGAAATCCAAGCTGGAGAATATGTTCGCCAATATGACCGAGGGCGAAGTCTCCGAATTGAATATCGTGCTGAAAGCCGATGTGCAGGGGTCCACCGAGGCGATAAGCGATGCGCTTGAAGGGTTGTCCACCGCGGAAGTCAAGGTCAAGATCGTGGGCTCCGGCGTAGGCGGCATCACCGAAACCGATGCCACCTTGGCCGCGGCGTCCAATGCCATCATTCTGGGCTTCAATGTCCGCGCCGATGCCTCCGCCCGCAAGGTGATTGAAGCGGAAAGCCTCGATTTACGCTACTACTCGATCATTTATGAGCTGATTGACGAGGTCAAACAGGCCATGAGCGGGATGCTGGCGCCGGAATACCGTCAGGAAGTCATCGGCCTGGCTGAAGTTCGCGATGTGTTCCGCTCGCCGAAATTCGGCGCTATCGCCGGCTGTATGGTGACGGAAGGGGTGGTCAAACGTCACAACCGTATTCGCGTGCTGCGTGATAACGTTGTTATCTACGAAGGAGAGCTGGAATCCCTGCGCCGCTTCAAGGATGACGTTACCGAAGTGCGCAACGGCATGGAGTGCGGTATCGGCGTGAAGAACTACAACGACGTCCAGGCGGGCGATGTGATCGAAGTTTTCGAAACCATCGAAATCCAGCGCACCATCGAATAAGAGTAACAGGGGACTTTTGTCCCCTGAGCTTGCTGACAAGGTGCTTGGTCGGGACAGGATGCTAGATCGTAGCTATACAGTAAACCTGCCGTAAATCCGTCCATGGAGGCTCGATCCGCGCCATCCCTGGCGCGGACGGTTTACTCTTCTATCATCCTGTCCCGCCTTATTGACTCCGAGCAGGTTTGTCAGCGGTAAGAGGGGGCATTATGCCCCCTGTTTTGTCTGGAGAATGTAGCATGGCAAAAGAATACAGTCGCACCCAGCGCGTCTCGCAGGAGATGCAAAAAGAAATCGCCATTATCCTGCAGCGAGAAATCAAGGATCCCAGAGTGGGTATGGCCACGGTTTCCGCAGTGGAAGTTTCGCGCGATCTGGCTTACGCCAAAGTCTTTGTGACCTTTCTTAACGATAATGAGCCTCAGCAAATCAAAACCGGCATCAACGCTTTGCAGGACGCCGCCGGATTTATCCGCAGCCTGCTGGGTAAAGCCATGCGCCTGCGGGTGGTGCCGGAGTTGACCTTCGCCTATGACAACTCCCTGGTGGAAGGAATGAGAATGTCCAATCTGGTGAGTCAGGTGGTCCAGCAGGATCGCGCCAGACGCAACGGGCCGGAGTCGGACGAGGCCGAGGAGAACTGATGGGGCGTCCCAGCCGTCGCGGCCGAGACATAAACGGCATCATTTTGGTGGATAAACCGGCGGGACTATCCTCCAACGATCTGTTGCAAAAAGTGAAGCGGCTGTTTATGGCCAACAAAGCCGGTCACACCGGCGCGCTGGATCCGTTGGCTACCGGGATGCTGCCCATTTGCCTGGGAGAAGCCACCAAGTTTTCCCAGCATCTGCTGGATGCGGATAAACGCTATCGGGTGGTGGCGCGGCTGGGACAGCGCACCGATACGTCGGATGCGGAAGGGACGGTGGTCAGCGAGCGCCCGGTGGATATCCAGGAAGAAAAGCTGAAGCGGGCTCTGGAGGGGTTCCGCGGCGAAACCCTGCAGATTCCCTCCATGTTTTCCGCGCTGAAGCATCAGGGTCGCCCGTTGTACGAATATGCGCGCCAGGGCATTGCGGTGGAGCGCGCCGCCCGGCCCATCACGGTTTATGAACTCAAGCTGCTGGCCTGGAATCCAGAGAGTGTGGAACTGGAGATCCACTGTTCAAAAGGCACCTATATCCGGACCATTATCGACGATCTCGGGGAGATGCTGGGCTGCGGCGCCCACGTTATCCTGTTGCGCCGCCTGGCGGTGGCGAACTATCCCACCGAGCGGATGGTGACGCTGGAGCAATTGCGTCTTTTGCGCGGTGAAAATCTCGCCGACGCCGCTACCCTGGCCGCGCTGGACGAATTGTTGCTGCCCATGGACAGCGCGGTGGCCGCCATGCCGGAGGTCAATCTTAGCGCCGCGCTGGCCGGTTACGTCAAGCTGGGACAGGCGGTGTCCCACCCGGTGATCGCCGTAACCCACGCCATGGTCCGATTGACCGAGGGACCGGAACGCGCTTTTTTCGGGGTGGGCGAAATCATCGAACCGGGCAGGGTCGCTCCCCGTCGGCTGGTGGCGGAATGAGTCTGCGCCTTGCTTCCGGCGAAGGCTAAGAGTAGAATAGCGCGGCTTATGAACGGGGCTGCTGAATTAGAGATCGGCGCCTGTATATTTCACAATAATTTTGGAGTGTTATAATGTCTCTAAGTGTAGAAGCAAAAGCAAAAATCGTAACCGATTACGGCCGTGATGCCAAAGATAGCGGTTCCACCGAGGTGCAGGTTGCTCTTTTAACCGCTCAAATCAATCATTTGCAAGGCCATTTTGCGGAACATAAAAAAGATCACCATAGCCGTCGTGGTCTGCTGCGCATGGTTTCACAGCGTCGTAAGTTGCTTGACTACCTGAAAGGCAAAGATGTCACGCGTTACACCAGCCTTATTGAGCGCCTGGGTCTGCGTCGCTAAGCCGAACAGATTTGGTAGAAAGGGGCCTTATGCGGCCCCTTTCTTCTAGGCGGCGATAACCATTCTATATAATGTGTTATTGCTGATGAAGATTCTTCAATTGCTGAGATTCGCGCGGCTAATGAGAGACTTTATCCAGGCGGATAAGGATTGTCATTAGTCGCGAGGATGCAATAGGAAGATGGGTTATACCCTGGATAATTCGAGTGGCGGGAAAACCGACGCACCTGCGCCTTGGAGCTTGAAGGGTATAGTTTTCGGCGAGCGAGACAGAGAAAGCCCGCTCAAAAAAAAGGAAATTATTTTGCTAAATCCGATTGTACGCAAGTTTCAATATGGACAACATACCGTTACGCTCGAAACCGGAATGATGGCCCGCCAGGCTACCGCCGCCGTAATGGTCAGCATGGACGACACAGCCGTATTCGTCACCGTGGTGGGCGCCAAGCATGCCAAACCGGGACAAGACTTTTTCCCGCTTACCGTCAACTATCAGGAACGCACCTACGCGGCCGGCCGTTTTCCAGGCGGTTTCTTCCGTCGCGAGGGACGTCCCAGCGAAGGCGAAACCTTGATATCGCGCCTGATTGACCGCCCCATCCGCCCGCTGTTTCCCGATGGTTTTCTGAATGAAGTGCAGGTGATCGCCACCGTCGTTTCCGTGAATCCGCAGGTCAGTCCGGACATCGTGGCCATGATCGGCGCCTCCGCCGCCCTGAGCCTGTCCGGCATCCCGTTTAACGGTCCCATCGGCGCCGCGCGCGTCGGTTATATCGACAAGCAGTATGTCTTGAACCCCACAACCGCCGAGCTGCCCGGCAGCCAACTGGATTTGGTGGTGGCCGGCACGGCGAACGCGGTGCTGATGGTGGAATCCGAAGCGCAACTGCTGAGCGAAGACGAAATGCTGGGAGCCGTGGTGTTCGGCCATGAACAGCAGCAGGTCGTGATTGAAAATATCAAGGGTTTTGCGGCGGAAGCCGGCAAACCGAGATGGGATTGGCACGCCCCTGAAGTGAATACCGGCCTGCAGTCCCGCGTGGCCGAGCTGGCCGAAGCCCGTTTGGGCGATGCATACCGCATCACGGAAAAACAGGCGCGCTATGCCCAGGTGGACACCATCAAGTCCGATGTGGTCGCGGCGTTGCTGGCTCAGGACGCGACGCTTGACGCGGGCGAGATCCAGGAGCTGCTGGGCAGTCTGGAAAAGACCGTGGTTCGCAGCCGGGTGTTGCGCGGCGAGCCGCGTATCGACGGTCGTGAAAAAGACATGATTCGCGGTCTGGATATCCGCACCGGCGTATTGCCGCGCACCCACGGTTCGGCGCTGTTTACCCGCGGTGAAACCCAGGCGCTGGTTACCGCCACGCTCGGCACCGAGCGCGACGCGCAGAATATCGACGAATTGACCGGCGAGCGTACCGATCGTTTTCTGCTACACTATAACTTCCCTCCGTATTGCGTGGGTGAAACCGGCATGGTCGGTTCGCCGAAGCGTCGGGAAATCGGCCATGGCCGACTGGCGAAACGCGGTGTGCTGGCCGTGATGCCGAAAGCCAATGAGTTTCCCTATACCGTGCGCGTGGTGTCGGAAATCACCGAATCCAACGGTTCTTCCTCCATGGCTTCCGTCTGCGGCGCTTCGCTGGCGCTGATGGATGCGGGCGTGCCTATCAAAGCGGCGGTGGCCGGGATAGCCATGGGCTTGGTGAAGGAAGGTGATAACTTTGTCGTGCTGTCGGATATTCTCGGGGATGAAGATCATCTGGGCGACATGGACTTCAAGGTGGCGGGCAGCCGCGAAGGCGTGACCGCGCTGCAAATGGATATCAAGATTGAAGGCATTACCCGTGAAATCATGCAGGTAGCGTTGAATCAGGCCAAAGGCGCCCGTTTGCATATTCTGGGAGTGATGGAACAGGCTATCAGTACGCCGCGCGGCGATATTTCTGAATTCGCGCCGCGTATCCATACCATTAAAATCAATCCGGACAAGATCAAGGATGTGATCGGCAAGGGCGGCTCGGTTATTCGCGCTTTGACGGAAGAAACCGGCACTACCATTGAAATCGACGATGACGGCACGGTTAAAGTCGCCGCCACTGACGGCGATAAGGCGCGTCACGCCATACGTCGAATCGAAGAGATTACCGCTGAAATTGAAGTGGGCCGGGTCTATAATGGTAAAGTCACCCGTATCGTCGATTTCGGCGCGTTTGTAGCCATCGGCGGCGGCAAGGAAGGTCTGGTGCATATTTCCCAGATTGCAGATAAGCGCGTGGAAAAAGTGGCCGACTATTTGCAACTGGGACAGGAAGTGCCGGTCAAGGTATTGGAAGTTGATCGTCAGGGGCGCGTGCGTTTGAGCATCAAAGAAGCCACCACGCCCGGTCAGGATGCGGCGGTACCTGAAGTAGAATAAATCGGCACGATGAAAGAGCAGTATTACCGTTAGCGCAATTGACAGCTCCTTGCATGTTAAGGAGCTGATCGTATCACAAGGGCGGGACGCCTTGTGTTAAGCCGATGGGGGACAGGACGTTCATCCAATGTTTTTCTTCGGGAGTGGGAAATGAGGCCTTACTTGCGCTGGTGGTTCGTTGCGATGGCGTTAATGCTGGCAGGATGCAGCAACATTGATTGGCGTAGTAAAGATGACGTTTTGGCTGTTCCCTTACAGCCGACGTTACAACAGGAAGTCATCCTGGCGCGCATGGAACAGATCCTGGCGAGCCGGGCACTAACCGATGATGAACGAGCACAGCTGTTATATGAGCGCGGAGTGCTGTATGATAGCTTAGGGTTGCGTGCATTGGCGCGAAATGATTTTTCACAAGCGCTGGCCATTCGACCCGATATGCCGGAAGTTTTCAATTATCTTGGCATATATTTAACGCAGGCAGGCAATTTTGATGCTGCCTATGAAGCGTTTGATTCTGTACTAGAGCTTGATCCAACTTACAATTACGCGTACTTGAACCGTGGCATCGCCTTATATTATGGCGGACGCTACCGTTTAGCGCAGGATGATCTGCTGGCGTTTTATCGCGACGACCCAAATGATCCATTCCGTTCGCTCTGGCTTTATCTGGTGGAAAGGCAAATCGACACCGACAAAGCCAAAGACGCGCTGGCACAGCGCTATCAGAAAGCGAACAGGGGGCAGTGGGGATGGAATATTGTCGAGTTCTACCTGGGGGACATTAGCGAAAAAACGCTGATGGAGCGCCTTAAGGCGGACGCAACGGATAACACTTCGCTCGCCGAGCATCTCAGTGAAACTGACTTCTATTTAGGTAAACACTACCTGAGTCTGGGGGACAAGAACTCCGCTTCGGCGCTGTTCAAACTGACGGTCGCTAACAACGTACATAACTTTGTTGAGCACCGCTATGCATTGTTGGAATTGGCGCTCTTGGGCCAAGGGCAAGACGACCTATCAGAATCGGACCAGCAATAGCTGACGAACTAAACAATTCAGCCCATTACCTTTTTTATCACCTGCGAGGGTGAGGGCTTGTTTGTCCGTTTTTAATCCAATTTGAGCCGGTTCACACTTTTGATGAAAATGACTGAAAATTTTCACGACGAGGTATGTAGACTGGCCGCCATGATGAAATGAGGCACGTGTACATGTCTGAAGTTGAAATTTCTTTTGCTTCCCTGGGACTCTCCACTCCCATCCTTAATGCTCTTAACGATCTGGGCTACGAAAAACCATCGCCGATCCAATTAGAGTGCATCCCGCAGCTGTTGGCGGGCCGTGATGTTTTAGGCATGGCGCAAACCGGGAGCGGTAAGACCGCCGCGTTTGCCCTGCCTTTACTGCATAATATCGATGCGGAACTGGCCGCGCCGCAGGTGCTGGTTCTGGCGCCTACCCGTGAGCTGGCCGTTCAGGTCGCGGAAGCCATCTCTGATTTCTCCAAGCATATGAAAGGCATCAACGTGGTGGCGCTTTACGGCGGCCAACGCTATGACGTTCAATTGCGCGCCCTGCGTCAGGGGCCGCAGGTGGTTGTGGGCACCCCGGGCAGGTTGCTTGACCATCTGAAACGCGGCACCCTGGATTTGTCCAAACTCAGCGGATTGGTACTGGATGAAGCCGACGAAATGCTGCGTATGGGCTTTATCGAAGACGTTGAAACCATCATGGCCCAGATTCCCGCCACGCATCAGACGGCGCTGTTTTCCGCCACGATGCCTGAGGCGATCCGCCGGATTACCCGCCGTTTTATGAATGAACCGCAAGAAGTCCGCATTCAGTCCAGCGTGACGACCCGTCCCGATATCAGCCAGAGCTACTGGACCGTGCACGGTATGCGCAAGAACGAAGCCTTGGTGCGGTTTTTGGAAGCGGAAGATTTCGACGCCGCCATCATTTTTGTGCGCACGAAAAACGCCACGCTCGAAGTGGCTGAAGCCCTTGAGCATAGCGGTTATAACAGCGCGGCGCTGAACGGCGATATGAATCAGGCCCTGCGTGAACAGACCCTGGATCGCCTGAAGGACGGTCGTCTGGATATTCTGATTGCCACCGATGTGGCGGCGCGCGGGCTGGATGTGGATCGCATCAGCCTGGTGGTGAACTATGATATTCCGATGGATTCGGAATCCTATGTCCACCGTATCGGCCGTACCGGTCGTGCGGGTCGCGCCGGGCGCGCGCTGCTGTTCGTTGAGAATCGCGAACGCCGTCTGCTGAAAAATATCGAGCGCATCATGAAGCTGACTATTCCTGAAGTAGACTTGCCGTCCGGCGAGCTGCTTGGTCAGCGTCGGCTGGAAAAATTCGCCGCCAAGGTGCAGGCGCAGTTGGAAAGCGGCGATTTGGATATGTATCGCGGGCTGTTGACGAAGCTGCAGCCGGCGGAAGAGCTGGATATGGAAACCTTGGCCGCGGCGCTGCTTAAAATGGCGCAGGGCGAACGTCCTCTGATCCTGCCGCCGGATCCGGTTTTTGATCGACGTCCGCGCCGGGAATTCCGCGATCGGGACGATCGCCGTTCGGAAAGCGGCGGCGAACGTCCGGCGCGGCGCGAGCGCCGCGATGTGGGCGAAATGGATTTGTATCGCATTGAAGTGGGTCGCGATGACGGGGTTGAAGTACGCCACATCGTCGGCGCCATTGCCAATGAAGGCGATATCAGCAGCCGTTATATCGGTAATATCAAGCTGTTCGCCTCCCACTCCACCATCGAATTGCCAAAGGGAATGCCTGGAGAGATGCTGTCGCATTTCACCCGTACGCGTATCCTGAACAAACCGATGAATATGCAGTTTCTTGGCGAAGCGCAGGCTCAGCCTCGCGGTGAACGCCGTGGCGGCGCGCCGCGCGGCGGCTTTGCCGGCGGTGAGCGCCGTGAAGGCGGCGCGGCACCGGGCCGTCGTAACTTCAGCGATCGCCGTGAGGGCGGCGCCGAACGGCGCTTCAGCCGCGACGGCCAGCGTGCTCCCCGTCGTGATGGCGACAACGCGGCCGCGCCGGCCGGGCGCCGTCGTTTCGGCGGTGATGCATAAGATGAAAAACCGCCTCACGGCGGTTTTTTTTCGCCTGAAATTGGCCTCGGCCGGTGAGAATCACACCGTCAGCTCCGCCCGTACGCTCATGGCTATTTCAAACGAACGCAGACGGGCCTGGTGATCAAATATCTGTCCGTTAATCATCAGCTCATCGGCTTCGGTCTCGGCCAGTATCGCCTGCAATCCGGCGCGGATGTGGTCCCTGTCTCCCACCACCGACATGCGCAGCGCCTGTTCGGCGCCATACCGTTCCGCCGAGGTTCCGAGCGACTCGATGTCCTCCACCGGCGCCGGCAGCGGACCGGGCCGACCGCGCCGCAGGTTGATAAACTGCTGCTGCATCGAGGTAAAAATATAGCGGGCATTACGATCGCTGTCGGCGGCGATAACGTTGATGCATACCATCGCATAGGGTTTTTCCAAGGAGGCGGAAGGCGTGAACTTCTCGCGGTAGATGTCCAATGCCTGCCACAGCATATCCGGCGCGAAATGGGAGGCGAAAGCAAACGGCAACCCCAGGGCCGCGGCCAGCTGGGCGCTGTAGAGGCTGGATCCCAGCAGCCATAGGGGAACATGCAAGCCCTGTCCCGGCACCGCCTGCACCGGCGCTCCGGGTTGTACGTCATCAAAATACATCAACAGTTCCTGCACGTCCCGTGGGAAATTATCGGTATCGCCGGCAAGGTGGCGCCTCAGGGCCGCCATGGTGCGCTGATCGGTGCCGGGGGCCCGGCCCAGGCCCAAGTCAATTCGACCCGGATAAAGCGTCGCCAGGGTACCGAACTGTTCGGCAATCACCAGCGGGGAGTGGTTGGGCAGCATGACGCCGCCGGATCCCAGACGCAGGGTCTGGGTGCCGCCGGCGATATAGCCTATCAGTACCGAGGTGGCGGCGCTGGCGATACCGGTCATATTATGGTGTTCCGCCAGCCAATAGCGGTGATAACCCCAGTTTTCGGCATGGCGCGCCAGATCCAGCGACGATTCGAATGCCTGACGGGGCGCCGAGCCCTGCGGCACCGGAGATAGATCGAGAACGGAAAACGGAACGGGTTGTTTTGCCATGATAATGCTCGCAGTCGATAGCGCCGATAACGTTGCCGGCTAATGATAACTGTGAGTATTAACCATAATGGGATATTTCGTTATACCATAAAAGCGGGGGGGGCGTTCAGCGATGGCCTCCGCTCCCCGTCGGGGCTCACTCCACCAGCGCCAATCCGGCGACCCGGTGCCAGTAGCCGTTGCAATCGGCCTGCCGGCCAAGGGATAACGGGTGCTGGCCGGTCTCGTTGGCGCGAAAACGCTCCAGCATCCCCAAGGTATCCCTGTCCTGGGGCGAAAGACGGACCACATCCACCAAGCCCGCCATGGAAGGCAGCTCATTGCAAAGGTTATAGCAATAACCGCTTTGGGTTTGTATGCCGTTGAGCACGAACACCCGCTGCTGTTCCTGGGATAAGACGCGGCGGCCCTGGGGGTATTGGATACAACAGGTTTGGCATTCGTCTTTCGGCCTGTTTTCCGAACGGGCGGTAAAGCAGCGGGCGGAATAGGCCAGGGGAAGATGGCCGTAGCTGAACAATTCAACTTCGAACTCTCGGCGAAATCCCAGCTCTTCACACTGCTGAAGAATATTTTGCAGCCAGTCCCGGGACAGTTCCACCGGCATACACCAGCGTACCATACCTTGCCGGCGCAGGATGCGCAGCGTATAGGCGTTGTAGCAGTTCAGGGCCGGTCCGGCGACAAATGGCAGGCCTTTTTCCGCCGCCATCTGGACCACGCCGATGTCGTTGGCTTCCAGCAGAAAGTCGCCGTTATCGAGATATCGTTTGATTTCATTGAGCTCCGAGGGCGCCTGGATCAATGCCAAGGTCGATATGACCACCTGCTTGCCCGATTGCGCCACGGCCGTCGCCAGCTCAAGCCAATCGCCGGCTTTGAGGGCGCGTCGTTTGCTGCAGACGGTTTCGCCCAGATAAATCACATCGGCGCTGCCGGCGCGGGCAGCGGTATAAAATGCCTCGATATCGGCTTTGGACCAGTAGTAGAGTACCGGCCCCAGTGCGTATTTCATGTCGGCCTCCTGTTATTGCCAGCGGCGGTGATAAGCGCCCAGCGTGGTTTGGGTTCCTTCGGATACCGCCCCCAGCGCCTCGTTCCAGGCGGCTTGCGGCACATAGCCGGCGGGATTCGCCAGGCAACTGTCGATGGCCTGGCGCCAAACCCGGGTGACCTGGCTGACATAAGCCGGGCTGCGCTGCCGTCCCTCGATTTTTACCGAGGCGATGCCGGCGGCCGCAAGCTCCGGCAGCAGCGACAGCGTGTTCAGACTGGTGGGTTCTTCCAGGGTATGGTAACGCTGTCCGTCCACAAAATAGCGGCCTTTGCAAAGGGTCGGATAGCCGGCATTTTCCTCCGGCGAATAACGGTCGATCAGCACTTCGTTAAGCCGGGACTCCATCCCCGCGTCGGTTTGCTGCCAGCGAACGAAACGCGCCGGCGAGCAGGCGCCCACCGTATTCGGCGATTCGCCGGTCAGATATGAGGAAAGATAGCAGCGTCCTTCGGCCATGATGCAAAGACTGCCGAAAGCGAAGACCTCCAGCGGTACGCTGCTGCTTTGCGCCAGTTGTTTTACCTGGTGCATGGAGAGTACGCGGGGCAATACCACCCTGGATACTGCGAAATGCCGCTGGTAAAACCGGATGGCGGCGTCGTTGGTGGCCGACGCCTGTACCGAAACATGGCGCTCTACCTGGGGATAGCGTTCCGCGGCGTACTCAAGCATGGCCGGGTCGGACAGGATCAAGACATCCGCCCCGCCCTGGGCCGCCGTATCCACCGCGCGCTGCCAACGGACGTAGCCGTCGGGGTGGGCAAAAGTATTGATGGCCACATGCAGCTTGCACTGATGGCGGTGAGTGTAATCCTGCGCTTCCTGCAAGCGCTTTTCGGTAAAATTCAGACCGGCGAAATGCCTGGCGTTGGTATCGTCTTTGAGACCGATATAAACCGCATCGGCGCCGTTATCCACCGCCGCTTTGAGTGCCGGCAGGTTGCCGGCGGGACAGAGCAACTCCATAGGGCTCCCGATTGCTGGATGAACCTAGCCCTCAAAGGGAAAGGCATGAATAGACCATTGGCCAACGGCTTGTTTTATCGGCAAATGATCATCTGTCGTCGGGGCAATTCTAAATAAGGACAGCGTCCGGTATTTTGATTTGAGGCAGCTTATGGCGTAATGACGGCATGAAAGCCATATTCGCTAAAGGGAAATAGGCCGCCTTTGTTGGAAAATAATTGATATAGACCCCGATTGGATTTAATCACTGTGGCAAAATAGCCGGAGATTCTTAGAGGAGCAGAAACAGTGTTGGATAAACTACGAGCACAGATAGTGCGCCGGGGGCCGTCGCTATTGCGCTTGCCGATTCAATTGACCCCCTTCGCGTTGCAGCGCCAAGTGCTTGAGCAGGTTTTGCGTTGGCAATTTCGCGAAGCGCTGGCGGACGGCGAATTGGCGTTTTTATCCGGCCGCTGGCTGAAAATCGAGGTAAGCGACATGGCGCTGCAATGGTATATGACCATTGAAGACGACAGGTTGAAAGTGAGCCGGCAGGCGCAGGCGGACGTGAGTTTTAGCGGCAACGCCAACGATCTCATATTGATTGTCGCTCGCCGGGAAGATCCGGACACGCTGTTTTTTCAGCGCCGTTTGCGTATTGAAGGGGATACCGAGCTGGGTTTGTACGTTAAAAATTTAATGGATGCCGTTGATTTGGCCTCTATGCCTCGCCTGCTGCGCGTCGCACTGGCGCAAATGGCCGAGTTTATTGAGGCCGGGTTGAAAGAGGACGCGGGTGTTGAAGCCGTCCGCGTATCCCCATCGTGTTGATCCGGGCGGAAATACCGGTTGACGCGCCGGGCATCGACATGTTGCTGCGACAGGCCTTCCAGCGTGACGCCGAGGCGTCGTTGGTGCAGCGGCTGCGCGAGGACGGACTGTTGACGCTGGGCATCGTCGCCACTGACAATGAGGGGGTCGTGGCGGGTTACGCCGCCTTCAGCCCGGTGTGGATTGAAGGAGTAGACTGCCAGTGGGTCGGGCTGGCGCCGCTGGCGGTGGCCGATGAGTGTCGCCGCCAGGGTATCGCCCGGCAATTGGTGTACGAAGCGCTGGATATGCTGAACGAGTTCGGATATCGCGGTGTGGTGGTCCAGGGCGACCCGTCATATTACGCCGCGCTGGGTTTTGTCCCCGCCGCGCCCGGTCAGTTGCATTGTCATCAATTCGCCGCCGATGCGCCGCTGCTTTTTTTTACCCTGGCGGAAGACGCCATGGCGGACGTGGGCGGCCGGGTGGAATATGCCGAGCCCTTTACCCGGCTTATGGATTAAGCGTTGCGGGGAAGGCGGCGGACCAATAATATTCAATTGAATCCTCAAGTGAATCCGCAAGACTGGCTGCCCTGCCGACCGCCAGCCGTTCTTTTTGCCGATGAGTCAATTGCTTGATGCGATATTCCCATCGCAATGCCCGGCTTCTGTCGCCGGCAGGGCAGTGAAAAACCAGGGTCAGAGGGCCTTTGCCCCGCAGCGCTTTCGCTCCGACGCCTTGCTCGTGCTGTTTCAGCCGCCGCATCACGTCGGTGGTTATGCCGGTATATAACCTGCCGTCGCCGGTGCGTATCATATAGAGATACCAGGATGTGCTCATGATGGTTCGGCCGTCTGCGGATTAATCGGATTGCCAGGCGGATAGTGTAACTTATCTTGCCGGCGCGGGGCGGTAACCTTGTCTAGAAGACGTGATGATTTTTCCAGCAGAAAAGTGATGGACAATCTGTGACCCATAGCTATATTCTGATAAAAACCTCATAAAGAGTAAGTAATTGCCGTGAAGACCGACTCCCAACTTAAATCTATCGTCACCTATTTGAAAAAACAGCATGTACTGACTCTGTGTGTGGGCGACGCCCGGTCTCTCTGGTGCGCCAATTGCTTTTATGCGTTTGATGAAGGCGAGATGTGTCTGTATATGCTGACGGACCACGGCACCCGGCACGGCGCTTTGTTAGGTGAATATTCCCATGTGGCGGGCACCATCAGCGACCAGACCATCACCGTCAGTCTTATCAAGGGGGCGCAGTTCAGCGGGGAAATGACCGTGCTTGACGGCGCCGAGGCGGATGAGGCGCGTAAACGTTATACCGCCCGTTTCCCGTTGGCCAAAGTAGCCGCCACTCCCGTGTGGCGGCTCAGGCTGGATGAAGTTAAATTGACCAATAACAAGCTGGGTTTCGGCACCAAACTGAGCTGGGACAGGGGTTCGAGTGACGTGTCGGGTACCGATTCCTGATGGCATCGAACGGCTGGCGGCAGGCTAAAGCGTCACCAGCCCGCGGCCGAACTATTTCTTATTCAAAATACGCAGCGATTCGCGATTGAATGCCGGTAAATCATCCGGGGTGCGGCTGGTGACCAGGAGGTCGTTATCCACCACCACTTCCTTATCGAAAAAATCGGCTCCGGCGTTTTTCAAATCCACCGCGATAGGCTTAACGGCGGTCATCTTCTTGCCCCGCACCTGGTCCGCGCTGATAAGCAGTTGCGGTCCGTGGCAGATGGCGAAGATAGGCTTGCCGCTGGCGGCGAATTCGCGGGTAAAGTTTACAAACCGATCATCTCCCCGCAGCGAATCCGGCGAATGGCCGCCGGGCAGCAGCAAGGCGTCAAAATCCGCCGTGTTCACCTCATCGATGGCCCTGTCAATGGTGACTTTAGCTTCGCCGCGTTTGCCGGTAACAGTGTTACCTGCTTTTTTCTCGATGGTGATAACCTGATGACCGGCGTTTCGATAGGCTTGGGCCGGAGAAGTGAATTCGGCGTCCTCGAATTCGTCTGTGATTAAAACAGCAATTTTCTTGCTCATAGGATCCTCCATTTAATGAGTGATGAGCTGAACTAAGCCTAGTGCCGAATCGAGGAGGCGGCAAGGGCGGTCGATAACCTAATAAAAAATAATAGTTTTATAAAGCGGGGCGCTTAGACCATTTCAGAGTAGTGGCAGATGGGGGCGTCATGACACGGCAGGACAACATATTAGGCTAACGTTGATTATTGTAACTGACAGGTTATTTTCTTGAATGAAATTTAATATTTGCACTCTTGAAAATAAAAAATTTATTTAGAAATATTAATGCTCTTTTTTTTCATGAAATATAAACGGGTTAGGTGTGCACCCAATGTCCTTATTTTATTAAGGGAATATATCTTTAGCAACAATAGAGTTATTTGCGACGGCGTGCTCCCGGCCTAGGATTATACTGAGGTTTTTAATGGCATGAGGATCGCGGTTCGGCCGATAAACAGGATATTCAAGATTTGGCGGACATGATTATCGGCTTATCGGTTTGATAACCGGCGATTTCGATGGAGTTTCTGCCGCGATTTTTTGCTAAATAAAGCGCGGTATCGGCGGCGCGCAGCGACGCATCGATATCGTTGTCGAACATGGCGGCGATACCGGCGCTTAAGGTCACATTGGTGGAAACCTTATCATTAAACTTATGCGGGATTTTCAAATCCAGCACTGCCTGCCTGACGGATTCCGCGCAGGCAATAGCATAATTTTCATCCACATCAATCAATAGCACCAAAAACTCCTCGCCGCCGTAACGCACTACGATATCCCTGGAACGAACCGCATCACGAATGGCAACCGCCACGGCCACCAGCGCGCTGTCACCCATGGTGTGCCCGTAATTATCGTTGTAGGCTTTGAAATGGTCGATGTCCAATAACAGGATATGATGGCGAACAGGCCGTTCGCCGGGCAGATTACTGAGCCGGTTATGCAACCCTCGCCGGTTGTACAAGCCGGTCAGCGGATCGATCATGCTCAGGTCGCTGAATTTTTCCCGCTCTTCGCTTAGGCGTTTCACCAGCTCGGAGGTGAAGGATTCGCTGCGTTTTTGCATCAGATGGTGCAAAGAAAAGCTGATAAGCGGCAAGGCGATGGTAAAAAGCAGCGTCAGGATATGGGCAAATTCATCCAGAATAACAACGGTTAAGGCCGACGGTAAACTGTGCAGGCAAAAAGCGATAAAATTATCGGTAAGAGAGATGGCGCTGATGAAAAATATCATCATGAGGCTATATAACAAAAAGTCGCTATCATTGGCGATGATATTATGAAACCGAATGATGATATGCCATGCCCACAACGCGCCAATAATGAATGCAAAAAAATTCAGTTCATGCGCATAGCTTTTCAATTTAAAGTTGCAGGCTAATAAAGCCAGCCCGCAAAATATCGTCACGATAACTGAAGGGAAAGTTGCGGAAAAAGAATTATCCAGAGCATTCAGCACATAAAATATCGAAAGCGCGATATTAAGGAGGAGAAACAGTAGCAACGAAAGGCGATGTTTACTCTTACGAAGTTCGTCATAACTATAAATATTTATCATGTCCTGACTTGTAAGCTCCGCCGATGGAATGTGCCTAAAAAAGGCGACACAAATCCAATTAAATTTTAAGTGATAAAATTGCTGTGGTTATTATTTTTGAAATTTTAATGCCCGTTAGGATAATTTAACAGTTTTATTTGGTCCTGTCATCCGCCGAAGCGTAACGTGAATGCCGCGCGGTTCTGGCCCCCACCCGCAAAAGGGAACGGATCGTTAATTTATCGGCGGCGTAAGGCATTGATTAATCGCGCTGATGGCATAAGCATGCGGTGTAAGCGGGGAGCGAAGAGCGTATATCGTTGGAGCGCTCTGACGACGAGTATAGTAGCGGCGACTGGGATAGAAATTTTGCGGCAAGAGGGGAGGTCGCGGGCTGTGCCTGACGACGGACTCGACATCGGGCTTATTGACGCCTTTACCGATAGCCATCATCACTGCCAGCGTGGGCAATGAAGCGAGTTGGCGAGATGAAGAAGCCTGGTGCGAAGAGAGGGACTTGAACCCTCACGTCCGTAAGGACACTAACACCTGAAGCTAGCGCGTCTACCAATTCCGCCACCTTCGCATAATATTCTTCAATCTTCGTAACGGGATGATGACTCCAACACCGCTTTATCCGGCATCGCCACCGATTGGTGCGAAGGGAGGGACTTGAACCCTCACGTCCGTAAGAACACTAACACCTGAAGCTAGCGCGTCTACCAATTCCGCCACCCTCGCGTGCAATTCGGTCGTGCCGACAGGTTGTGATTGTGCTGGTGCGAAGAGAGGGACTTGAACCCTCACGTCCGTAAGGACACTAACACCTGAAGCTAGCGCGTCTACCAATTCCGCCACCTTCGCATGGCACCGGCTTGGCTTGCGCCCTGCCACCACGGAGGCGAATTCTAGAGGTTTTGGCGTCAAGGTCAATAATTATTTGAACCCAAGCGGGCATTTAACGAAAAAAAACCAACCGCCGCCGCTTTCGAGCGGCGGCGCGGCGTCTGTTAAGCCCCTTTGCCGGGCTTGCTCTTTTTGCGGGACAGGGAGTGGGTAGCCTGATAGACCTTAAATCGGCCGGTTTGGGCCAGCACGACGTGATCGCCGAAAACCGCGTCCAGCAGCGCGGGGTAGGGCAAAAAGGCATTGGCGACGATACGCAGCTGACCGCCGATGCGCAAATGGGCCTGCGCGCCGCGAATCAGGTTTTCCGCCGCCTGTAAATTGGTATGCATGCCGTCATGGAACGGAGGGTTGGATAAAATCATGTCGAATTTTTCCGACAGGCCGGAATAGACATCGCTCAGCACCACTTTCCCGGTCAACTGATTACTTTCCAGTGTGGCCTGGGCGGCGGCCAGCGCCGGCGCGTGCACATCGCTGAGGGTCAGGGCCAGCCCGGGGAAACGCTTGGCCAACACCGCCGCCAATACGCCGGCGCCGCAGCCGATGTCGGCTATGGCGCCGCTCACCGGTTGATTGAAGGTGGAAAGCAAGAGTTGGCTACCCGTATCAAGACCTTCTCGGCTGAACACTCCCGGCAGGGTTTTGACGGTCAGCCCGTCGAGCTGATAACCGCTCCAAAAAGCGGACAAAGAAAATGTCGGCGCAACCGTCAGAACGCCGTGATACAAACCGCAGCGGCGGGCGCTGTCGATTTTGGCCAGCCCGCAATATTCCGCCAGCATCGGCTCGGCGCTGCGCACGCCGCTGCGATTTTCTCCCACCACGAAAACATCGGCGCCCACGGGCAGCGAGGAGAGCAGGTTGAACAGTTGGAACTGAGCTTCCGGCTTGTTTTTCGGCCAGAAATAGATGAGCGTATCGCACTCGCGCACAAATTCAGGCTCCACCAACAGGCCGTATCGCACGCTTCCGGCGGCCATTTTTTGCTGTAGCGCCAGGCAGTGATGATACCAGGCGGTATGGACGCGCACGCCGGCGGCCTCAAGTTCCGCCGGCAGCAAATCCTGCATATCGCCGGCAAACAATACCCGTTTGTTTAAAAAAAACGTCTTCGTGACGAAGTATCACTTCACTGGCTGGCGTTAACACTGACATGCGACAAAGACTCCTCATTAATTCGAGCGGGGAGTATAGTGCTTTCTTGCCCCAGGTTCGATGGGTTTGGTAGCATGGCGGCGTGAATTTACCCCGCGGACGGTAAAGTAATGACTTCAAGACGCGATTGGTTGTTGCAACAGCTGGGCATTACCCAATGGACGCTGCGACGTCCCGCCGCGCTGTCGGGAGAAGCGGCGGTGGTTTTGCCGCCGGAAATCCGCCTGCTGGTGGTGGCGGACGCGCCGCCGCCGCCGGACCACCCCCTGCTGGAGGACGTGGCGCGCAGCATGGGCCTCTCGTCCGGGCAGCTTTATCCGTTGACGCCCGAACAGGCAAGTATGCTGCCGGAAGATACCCATTGCCACAGCTGGTGGCTGGGTCTTGCGGCGATGCGAGCGCTATCCGGAGTTTCCCTCACCTCGCCGACGCTTGCGGTGCTTCAGGGCAGCGCCATGGCCAAGCGTGACTTATGGCAGCAAATTTGTCGTTATGAACCAGATTTCTCCGCTCGGCACCGCTGATCTCCGCGATGCCTGGCATATCGAGCAGGCCAGTCATGCTTTTCCCTGGTCGGCGAAGACCTTCGCCGATAACCAGGGGGAACGCTACCTGAATTTCAAACTGACCGTCGGGGAACGGCTGGCGGCCTACGCCATCACCCAAACGGTGCTGGATGAGGCGTCGTTGTTCAATATCGCCGTTCATCCGGAGTTCCAGCGCCGCGGCCTGGGCCGTGAGCTGTTGGAATATCTTATCGGCGAATTGGAGCGCCGCGGCATATTGACGCTATGGCTGGAAGTACGAAAATCCAATGCCGCCGCCATCGCGCTCTATCAGTCCCTGGGATTCAACGAGGTTTCGGTGCGGCGCGATTACTATCCTGCCGCCGGCGGACGGGAGGACGCTATTATCATGGCCCTGCCCATGGGGTGAACGTGCAAAACCGCGGGCCATGCCGGTCATAACGAATTCTCCGGGATATATCATTGCCCACTTTCTCCATGTAGAATCTGGCATCGGCAACATTTTATTCAAAACTGTGTACATCGAGAACAGAAGATGAAGAATGCTTCTTACGCCGCGGAAGTTGCGGCGCGGCGAACGTTTGCGATTATTTCGCACCCCGACGCCGGTAAAACCACCATTACCGAAAAAGTCCTGCTGTTCGGGCACGCCATTCTTACCGCCGGTACGGTAAAGGGCCGCGGTTCGAGCCACCATGCCAAATCCGATTGGATGGAGATGGAAAAACAGCGCGGCATCTCCATTACCACGTCGGTGATGCAATTTCCCTATCAGCACGCCCTGGTGAATTTGTTGGACACCCCCGGGCACGAAGACTTCTCGGAAGATACCTACCGCACGCTAACGGCGGTGGACTGCTGTTTGATGGTGATTGACGCCGCCAAGGGCGTGGAAGACCGCACCCGCAAGCTGATGGAAGTGACCCGGCTGCGGGATACGCCGATCTTGACCTTTATGAACAAGGTCGATCGCGATATTCGCGATCCGACGGAATTGCTGGATGAAGTGGAACACGAGTTGCGCATCGCCTGCGCCCCCATCACCTGGCCCATCGGCTGCGGTAAGCTGTTCAAGGGCGTCTACCATCTTTATAAAGATGAGACCTACCTTTATCAGACCGGGCAGGGCCACACCATCCAGGAAGTGCGGATAGTCAAAGGGCTGGATAATCCCGATTTGGATAAAGCCGTCGGCGAAGACCTGGCGGCGCAGCTGCGGGAGGAATTGGAACTGGTGCAGGGGGCGTCCCATCCTTTCGAGGAAGAGGCGTTTTTACGCGGCGAACTGACGCCGGTATTCTTCGGTACCGCCCTTGGCAATTTCGGGGTCGATCATATGCTGGACGGCTTGGTGGCCTGGGCGCCCCAGCCCATGCCGCGCAAAACCGATACGCGCGTTGTCACGGCGGATGAAGAAAAATTCACCGGTTTTGTTTTCAAGATCCAGGCCAATATGGATCCGAAGCACCGTGACCGCGTGGCCTTTATGCGCGTCGTGTCAGGGCGTTATGAAACCGGCATGAAGTTGCATCAGGTCAGGACCGGCAAAGACGTGGTGATTGCCGATGCCTTGACGTTCATGGCCGGCGACCGTTCGCACATTGAAGAAGCCTATGCCGGCGATATCATCGGCCTGCATAACCATGGCACTATCCAGATAGGCGATACCTTTACCCAGGGTGAAAAGATGAAGTTCACCGGTATCCCGAATTTCGCGCCGGAAATGTTCAGACGTATCCGTTTGCGCGATCCGTTAAAGCAAAAGCAGTTGCTTAAGGGATTGGTGCAGCTTTCCGAAGAGGGCGCCGTGCAGGTCTTTCGTCCTATCACCAATAACGATCTCATCGTCGGCGCCGTGGGCGTACTGCAGTTTGAAGTCGTGGTGGCCCGGTTGAAAAGCGAATATAACGTCGAGGCTCTGTACGAGTCCGTGAACGTATCCACCGCCCGCTGGGTGGAATGCGCCGATGCGAAAAAGCTCGAGGAATTCAAGCGCAAGAATGAGCTGAATCTGGCGCTGGACGGCGGCGATAACCTCTCTTACATCGCGCCGAGCATGGTTAATCTGAATTTGACGCAGGAACGTTATCCGGACGTGCATTTCCATAAAACCCGCGAACATTGATCTTCCCGTCTTATCGCCAAAGCGTTGCATTCCGGCATTATCGAACCGTTCGATAATGCTGGAACCTGTTGGTACGGATTGTTCCTAAATCCTTGCTTATCCATCGATTTTGATGATTTTTACCTTCCTCGCCATGCAATTTGTTATTTCTGGTCTATAGTTAAATTGTCGCTGACGAAACGGTTTATTTAGCTGATTAAACCGTTTGAATTAGAGTGAAAAGCTACCGACTGCAATTTGAAAGCAATAACTCTCTAAGCCCGACCAATAAGCATTGCGAAAACGTCATGTTTACAGGCGGGAAACAAAGAGTGTAGAGCAATTGGCAATAGCCTTAATCCTGATAATCGAATGAGTCACCGCCGCAAGGCAGTGCCCCGAGATTTCTATGCTTTCCCGGCAACACCGCCGGGCAGCAGTTGGGCAAGCCGCATTTGCGGCAAACAACCCTGATTCGGGTAGATAGCGAAAAGGATATATAGCAATGAAAAAGACAATTATTTCACAAACAATGACGGCTTTGGTCCTGGGTACTCTTCTGGTAGGTACCTCTGCGATGGCGAATGATACCATCACTACCGATGCCAACAGCACCGCCGCCAAAATCGATAATTCGATGAAATCCGCCTCTAATTATATGGGCGATAGCGCGGTCACCGCCAAAGTGAAAAGCGCGTTGGTCAGCGATAAAGGCATCAATAGCACCGACATTTCCGTGGTCACCAATCACGGCGTCGTGACGCTTAGCGGCTTCGTTAACGACCAAGCCCAGGCTGAGCGTGCGGTTAGCGCAACCCGCTCCGTGGACGGCGTAACCAGCGTCAGCGATAAGCTGCACGTGAAAGAAGCCGGCACCACGGCCAAATCCTATGCCAGCGACTCCGCCATTACCAGCGAAGTCAAAGCCAAATTCTTGGCCGACAGCATCGTTCCGTCGCGCAAGATTAAAGTCACCACCGATAATGGCGTCGTTCAACTGAGCGGACGCGTACAATCCACACGCATCTCCGATCGTGCGGAAAGCGTCGCTAAAGCCGTTGATGGCGTGAAAAGCGTTAAGAACGATTTAAGAGTGGTCCAAAAATCCTAACCGTTTACGGATTGGCGTCTTTTGTGACTTCAATCCGGCCATGGGCACCATAGAGCAATGTTACAACCTGCACGGGGAACGAACCTTTCCCCTTTATACGGCTGGATAAGAATATTTCATTTATTTGGGTAAGGAGAGGCTTATGTTTCGTTGGGGCATTATTTTCTTGGTTATTGCTTTAATTGCCGCAGCATTAGGTTTCGGTGGATTGGCGGGTACGGCGGCGTGGGCGGCCAAAATCGTCTTCGTGGTCGGCATCATCCTGTTCCTGATCAGTCTGTTTACCGGCCGCCGGCGTTTATAAAGCACAATTGTCATAATTGTGATGTAAAGTAGTACACCGAAGCGGTTGATTCCGGGGAGGGGGTATGAATAGCGACATCGTTGTTGGCAGACTGAAGCAGTGGAAAAGCCAGATGTGGTTATTATGGGCGGAGTGGTTCGACAGCGACTGCGCCTGGGTTGCCGGAAGCAACGATTACCTCTCCGGGGTATTACAGGAAGATTACGGCAAATCCATTCAGCCCGCCGCGCAATCGGCATCAGACAATCTTCACTGATTCTTTATATTCCGCAGAAGCGTCAGCTCATTCAACAGGACCGCGTATCCCACTGCGGTCATGTTTTTTATCTTAATTCCTCGCTTGATTCCACGGTTCTTTCCTTGCCATCCGCCATTGAAAAAGTTAATCATGATATGTGTGCCCTTCTGTTCGTAATAATGATGAAGCGAACAAGACAATGAGAAGACAAAGGTTCCAGAGGCAGGTGTCGGCATGACCACGCCAATTTTCATCGATACGCATTGTCACTTTGATTTTCCCCTTTCCTCGGCGATGAATCGGGCAGCATTGCTCGGGCGAATGACGCCGGCGTGCAGCATATAATCGTGCCCGCGGTAGAGTCGGCGCGATTTGCCGGCGTGCTGTCGCTTTGCGACCGTTTTCCGGCGCTCTATGCCGCCTTGGGGATGCATCCCATCGCCATAGCCCGGCATGACGACGCCGGATTGGCGCTGTTGGAGAGCCATCTCCGCCGGCCCCGCGAGAAACTGGTGGCGCTGGGGGAGATAGGCCTGGACGACTATATCGACGAGCCCTTGATGCCGCGGCAGGTCGCTCTTTTGGAAGATCAGTTTCATTTGGCCAAGCGCTATGACCTGCCGGTTATTTTGCATTCCCGTCGCACCCATGATCGCCTGGCCGCCATGCTAAAACGCAGCGGCTTGCCGCGCACCGGCGTGGTCCATGGCTTCGCCGGCAGCTTTCAACAGGCGCAAGCGTTTATCAAGCTGGGCTATTATATCGGCGTCGGCGGAACCATTACCTACCCCCGCGCCGCCAAGACCCGCGGCGTTATGGCGCGTTTGCCGCTGGAATGGCTGCTGCTGGAGACCGATGCGCCGGACATGCCGCTGTCGGGATTCCAGGGCCAACCCAATCGACCCGAACGGGTGCGGGATACTTTTCGAACGTTATGCGAGCTGCGTGGCGAGCCGCCGGAGCGCATTGCGGAAATCATCTATCGCAATACCCTGTCTTTGTTCGGATTAGCGCGATCGAACGCATAAATCTTTATGTCCGGGCAGCTTATTTGCGTCAAGTGTGAAAAAATAGAGCCGCGCGTAAGGCAGGGCTTTAGCTCTGCGCCTCTGATACAGGCTTATGCGGTGAGATGGATCTCAGATGCCCGACGTTCGGGCCTTCTTCACGGAACCAAGTCCGCTCGCCAACATGCAAAATCGAAAAGTTGGAGAGTACCATGAATGAATTACACGCGGCCCGTCGCGCCTTGAGTTTAATGGATCTTACCCTGCTCAATGAGGACGATACCGACGACAAGGTGACGGCGCTCTGCCGTCAGGCGCAAAGTCCGGCCGGCGATACCGCCGCCGTTTGCATTTACCCCGTTTCATCCCCGTCGCCCGTGATGCGTTGCAGCGGCAAGGCAGCCCGGATATCCGCATCGCCACCGTGACCAATTTCCCCCATGGCGACGGCGACATCGAAATCGCCCTGGCGGAAACCCGCGCCGCCATCGCCTTCGGCGCAGACGAAGTAGACGTGGTATTTCCCTACCGGGCGCTGATGGCCGGCGACGATCGCCTTGGCGCGAAACTGGTGGAACGTTGTAAAACCCTCTGCGCCGACAGCCGCGTATTGCTGAAGGTCATCCTTGAAACCGGCGAACTGCGTCATGACGCCTTAATTCGCCGGGCGGCCGAGATAGCCATTGATGCCGGCGCGGACTTTATCAAAACCTCTACCGGCAAGGTCCCGGTGAACGCAACGCTTGAAAGCGTGGAGATCATGCTGACGGCTATTCGCGAGAAAGGCGCCGGCGCACAGGTGGGCGTCAAACCGGCCGGCGGCGTGCGAACCGCCGCCGAAGCGGCATCCTATCTGGCGCTGGCCGACCGCATCATGGGGCCGGATTGGGCGGACGCGCGGCATTTTCGTTTCGGCGCCTCAGGCCTGCTGGCTTCTCTGCTCAAGGTTCTGGGACACACTCCGCCCCCTCCCGCCGGCGGCTATTGAGCCGCGCAGTCATTTGTTGCGGTTAAGGCGCAGAGCCCGCCGCAGGCTGCTGACACACATACTCGGCGACATTAGGGCGGGGTGGCCCTCCCCGACCGGGCGCTTTGTCAACACTCTCAAGCGGAGCGTCCGCCGGGTGCTCTTAATTTCGGGCGTGTTGCCCGCATGAGGTTTTGCAGGGGGTTTACCTTGTATCTGGCTCAAGAAATCATACGTAAAAAACGTGACGGAGAATCACTGGATGATGATGAAATTCGCTTTTTCATTAATGGAGTACGGGATAACTCCGTTTCGGAGGGACAAATTGCCGCGTTGGCGATGGCCATTTTTTCCATGATATGACTCTGACGGAGCGGGTGGCGCTGACATTGGCGATGCGCGACTCCGGCCATGTGCTCGATTGGAAAGGCTGCGCTCTGGAGGGGCCGGTGGTGGATAAGCATTCCACCGGCGGCGTGGGAGATGTCACCTCGCTGATGCTGGGGCCGATGATCGCCGCCTGCGGCGGTTATGTGCCGATGGTGTCGGGGCGGGGGCTGGGTCATACCGGCGGCACGCTGGATAAGCTCGAAGCCATTCCGGGTCTGAACATTTTTTCCCGACGATGAGGCATTGCGCGCGCAAATCAAGTCGGTGGGGGTGGCGATCATCGGCCAGACCCACTCGCTGGCGCCGGCGGACAAACGGTTTTACGCCACGCGGGATATTACCGCCACGGTGGATTCCATACCGCTTATCACCGCATCAATCCTGGCGAAAAAGCTGGCGGAGGGGCTGGACGCCCTGGTGATGGATGTCAAGGTCGGTTCCGGCGCCCTGATGTCCGATTACGCGCAGTCGGTATCATTGGCCCAGTCTATCGTCGGAGTCGCCAACGGCGCGGGGTGCAAGACCACGGCGCTGCTTACCGATATGAATCAGGTATTGGCCTCCAGCGCAGGCAACGCGCTGGAGGTTCGTGAAGCGGTGCGCTTTCTCACCGGACATCAGCGCAACCCTCGGCTGCATGAGGTGACCATGGCGTTATGCAGCGAAATGCTGGTATCCTCCGGCCTGGCCGAAGGCGATGACGCGGCCAGGGCCAGGCTTCAGCGGGTATTGGACAACGGCGAGGCGGCGGAGCGTTTCAATCGTATGGTGGCAGCCCAGGGCGGGCCCGTCGATTTTGTCAGCCATTATGACCGCTATCTGCCGGCGGCTACTCTGAGCAAACCGGTGCCGGCGGGCACGACCGGCTTTATCGGCGCCATGGATACCCGAAAACTGGGGATGGCGGTGGTGGCGATGGGGGCGGTCGGCGCCGGGCCGGCGACGGCATTGATTACAGCGTCGGCCTGACCGACATGGCGCGGCTGGGCGATGCCGTGGAAGCCGGACAGCCGTTGGCGGTGGTCCATGCCGCCAGCGAAGCCGGCTGGAACCAGGCCGCCGAAGCGGTACGGGCGGCCATCGCCATTACGCCGGCCCCCCCCGGCGGCGTTGCCGGCGGTGTATCGCCGTATTGAACAGCAGGAGAGATAAATGAAGCGTATCTATATTATGGTACTGGATTCGTTCGGTATCGGGGCGGCCGGCGATGCGGAAAAATTCGGCGATCAAGGGTCGGATACTCTGGGACATATCGCCCGGCAATGCCAGCGCAACGAAGCCAACCAGGGGCGCCACGGTCCGCTGAAGCTGCCCAATCTTTCACGGCTGGGTCTGGGCAAGGCCGCCGAAGCGTCCACCGGCCGCTTTCCGCCGGGGCTGGATGAGCAGGCTGAGATCATCGGCGCTTACGCCTATGCCAGCGAAATTTCATCCGGCAAGGATACGCCGTCCGGTCATTGGGAAATCGCCGGCGTGCCGGTAATGTTCGATTGGGGCTATTTTCCCCGGCAGGAAAACAGCTTCCCCGCCCCCTTGCTGGATGCGCTGGTACGGGAGTCCGGGGTGCCGGGCTATCTGGGAAACCGCCACTCCTCGGGCACGGTGATTCTCGATGCGTTGGGGATGGAGCATATGCAAACCGGTAAGCCGATTTTCTATACCTCGGCGGATTCAGTGTTTCAGATAGCCTGCCATGAAGACACATTCGGCCTGCAACGCCTGTATGAGCTGTGCGAAATCGCCCGTAGACTGCTCAACGAAGGCGGCTATAATATTGGCCGGGTCATTGCCCGTCCCTTTGTGGGTGATAAGCCAGGGCATTTTGTCCGTACCGGTAATCGTCACGATCTGGCGGTAGCGCCGCCGTCGGCCACGGTATTGCAAAAGCTGGTGGAAGAGAAAGGCGGTCAGGTGATCTCCATCGGTAAAATTGCGGATATCTATGCCCAGGTGGGCATCACCAAGCGAGTCAAGGCCACCGGGCTCGATGCCCTCATTGACGCAACCCTGGCGGAGATGGCGGCGGCGGGGAACGATAGCATTGTCTTTACCAATCTGGTGGATTTTGATTCTTCTTACGGACACCGGCGCGATGTGGCCGGCTATGCGGCGGCGCTGGAGCTGTTCGACCGGCGATTGCCCGAGCTGCTGGCGCGGGTGACCGGCGAGGATCTGCTGATCCTCACTGCCGATCATGGTTGCGATCCCACCTGGGCCGGCACGGACCATACCCGTGAGCATGTGCCGGTACTCATTTACGGACCGGGCGTCAAGCCCGGCTCTTATGGGCATCGCGCCACCTTCGCCGATATCGGCCAGACCGTGGCGCGCTATTTCGCCTTGTCTCCCATGGACTACGGCACGGCGATAGTGTGAACCGAACGCGGTGGACCGGTTTGTCAACCGGATTGCGCGAACCGAACGCGGTGAACCGGAGTTTATCCAGCGGATGTATTGGACCGGAGGATTGCCGCCGGTTAAGGTGCGTCGGCCCGGGCGGTCGGCGACAAGTGATTTTAATTCAATAAGGAAAACAGTATGGCGACGCCGCATATCAATGCTGAAAAAAGGGGATTTTGCCGACGTGGTCTTAATGCCGGGAGATCCCCTGCGGGCCCGGCATATTGCGAGCACCTTTCTCGCCGGCGCCCGCGAGGTGAATAATGTTCGGGGCATGCTGGGGTATACCGGCCGTTATAAAGGCCGTGAAGTCTCGGTGATGGGGCATGGCATGGGGATTCCCTCCTGCTCAATCTATACCAAAGAGCTCATCACTGAATATGATGTGAAGCAGATTGTCCGGGTAGGCTCCTGCGGCGCGCTGCGCCAGGATGTGCAGGTGAGGGATATCGTGATCGGCATGGGCGCTTGTACCGATTCAAACGTTAACCGCACGCGGTTCAAGGGCTACGACTTTGCCGCCATCGCCGACTATGACCTGCTGCGCCACGCGGTGGCTGCCGCGAAGGCCGCCGGCATCAAGGTGCGGGTGGGCAATCTGTTCTCGGCGGATCTGTTTTATACCCCCGATCCGCAGATGTTTGACGTGATGGAAAAAATACGGCATTCTCGGCGTTGAAATGGAGGCCGCGGGCATTTATGGCGTTGCCGCCGAATTCGGCGCCCGGGCGTTGGCCATCTGTACCGTGTCCGATCATATCCGCAGCGGCGAGGCATTGGACGCCGCGGCTCGTCAAACCAGCTTCAACGAAATGATTGAAGTGGCCTTGGAAGCGGTATTGCTGGGGGACGGCGATTAAATCCGTTCGCTCTCGCCCGTCGCCGTTTCACCGGTTGCAAGGTTGCTCGTCGGCCGTCTTTTCATCCTGATGGCTGACGGCTTCGGGCCGGTTTTCCGGCGACGAAGCGTTGGCGGTGAGCAAAAACGGCGATTGCCGCCAGCGGCTGCGGCTGTCCGCCAGCAGGGTCCGGGCCAGGATGATGCCGATGGCCAGCGCCAGCAACAGCATCAGGCGCAGCATATTGGTGGTGTTATCCACCTGCTTGTCCTCGGTTTGCAGCACGTGGGTATCGAGGGTCAGTCGCACAAAGCCGCTGGGGCCGTTTTTATCAATAATGGTGCGTACCAATTGATGGTTGAAATAGCTGCCGGCCCGCTGATGCAGGATAGCCAGCCGGTCGCGCACCGGAACCTGTTCGCCGGAACGGGCTATCAGGCTGCCGTCCATGGCATAGACGCCGGCATCCAGGATCCGGCCGCCATGGGTGAGATTGTCCAGTACCGCCTGGATAGGCGCGCTGTTGTCGTCGGCGTCGTCCATCAGCGGCGCCAATTGATAGGTTAACTGACGGGCAAGTACATCCGCCAGTTCGTCCACCTGGGCTGAACGCGCCATTTGATGGCTGAGGCTGAACCATGACGCTCCCTGCATCAGCATGACCAGCAGCGTCACGCAGATCAGTACGATGGCGGTTCGGTGCAAACGAAAAGAAAGCATGAAATTCCTTCACTTTTTTAAAGCCCATAGGTTGCCATAACCGCTGGCGATAGGATAGCTTGATGCGCGTCGCTTTATCATGCCGGTCCTTTATGCCTACAGGAGCATTGAATGCCGAACAGTCTGACTTACCGCGATCTTCCCGCCAGCGTCTCCCGATGGCCGGGGTTACCGCTATCGCTGAGCGGAGACGAGGTCATGCCGCTGGATTATCAAGCGGGACATACCGGCTGGCTGCTGTACGGCAGAACTCTGGACAAATCCGCGCTGACCCGCTTTCAGCGGTCGCTCGGCGTGGCCCTGGTAATTGTTTCCGCCTGGCACGTTGAGGACTATCAAGTGGTCAGGCTGGCGGGAACACTGAGTGACGACGCCGTTCGCCTGGCCCATGAGCAGTTGCTGGATGTCGCGCCCTTTGGCAAAACGCCCCATTTGCGCCAGCCCGGGCTGTTGATAATGGACATGGATTCTACCGCAATCCAGGTTGAGTGTATTGATGAAATCGCCAAACTGGCCGGAGTGGGAGACCAAGTGGCCGCGGTCACCGAGCGCGCCATGCGCGGCGAGCTGGATTTCGCCGCCAGCCTGCGTCACCGGGTCGCCACCCTGAAGGGCGCGGATGCGGGTATTTTACGTCAGGTGCTCGACAGCCTGCCGCTGATGCCCGGCCTGACCGCTTTGGTGCTCAAACTGCAAAGCCTGGGGTGGCATATCGCCATCGCCTCCGGCGGCTTCACCTATTTTGCCAATCATTTGCGGGATAACTTGCGGCTGGTTTCGGTGGCGGCCAATGAGCTGGAGGTTGCCGACGGTAAGCTTACCGGCCGAGTCACCGGACCTATCGTGGACGCCGTCTACAAGGCGCGCGAATTGGACCGTCTGGCGGAAAAGCTGGCTATTCCCCGCCATCAGACGGTGGCCATCGGCGACGGCGCCAACGATTTATTAATGCTACAATCGGCCGGATTAGGCATTGCCTATCATGCCAAACCCAAAGTCAACGAACAGAGTAAAGTCGTTATTCGCTATGGGGATTTGCTGGGGGTGCTGTGCATCCTGAGCGGTAATCTGAAGAGCGAGGAGCGTTAAGCACATTTCGGCTGCTTGTAAACGTACTCGGGTCAATAAAGCGGGACAGGGCGCTGAGTTTATAGCTCAGAGCGCACGCCGGTTGTCTTGGCAATGATTCAAACACATTCCGAGGTCTCTGTGGCTAAAGCGGTAAAACGAGCGTTTGTCTGTAATGAATGCGGTGCCGATTATCCCCGTTGGCAGGGGCAATGCACCGCCTGCCAGGCATGGAATACCATTACCGAGGTACGGCTGGCGGCAACGCCCGCCGCTGCCCGCGACGATCGTTTCAGCGGCTTCGCCGGCGAGGCCGGCGTCAGTCGCGTGCGCAAGCTGTCGGATATCAGCCCGCAAGAGCAGCCTAGGTTTTCCACCGGTTTCAAAGAGTTCGACCGGGTGCTGGGGGGCGGCGTGGTGCCGGGCAGCGCCATCCTGATAGGCGGCAGTCCCGGCGCCGGTAAAAGCACTCTGCTGTTGCAAACCTTATGTAAGCTCTCCGAGCAGATGAATACCCTTTATGTCACCGGCGAAGAGTCCCTGCAGCAGGTCGCCATGCGCGCGCAGCGGCTGGGTTTGCCCACCGGCGGACTGAATATGCTGTCGGAAACCAGCATCGAGCAGATTTGCCTTATCGCCGCCCAGGAAAAGCCGCGTTTGATGGTGATTGACTCCATCCAGGTCATGCACATGGCGGATATTCAGTCCTCCCCCGGCAGCGTGGCGCAGGTGCGGGAAACCGCGGCTTACCTGACGCGGTTCGCCAAGACCCAGGGGGTGGCTATCCTGATGGTGGGGCATGTCACCAAGGATGGTTCCCTGGCCGGTCCCAAGGTGCTTGAGCACTGCATCGATTGCTCCATCATGCTGGACGGCGATGCCGATTCCCGTTTTCGCACCTTGCGCAGTCATAAGAACCGTTTCGGCGCGGTCAATGAGCTGGGGGTATTCGCCATGACCGAGCTGGGTCTGCGAGAGGTGAGCAACCCGTCGGCCATTTTTCTGAGCCGGGGAGAGGAACTGACCTCCGGCAGCAGCGTGATGGTGGTATGGGAAGGCACCCGCCCGCTGCTGGTGGAAATCCAGGCGCTGGTGGACAATTCCATGCTGGGCAATCCACGCCGTGTGGCGGTGGGGCTGGATCAAAACCGTCTGGCCATTCTCCTGGCGGTGTTGCACCGGCACGGCGGCTTGCAGATGGCGGATCAAGATGTCTTCGTCAACGTCGTGGGCGGGGTCAAGGTCGCCGAGACCAGCGCCGATCTGGCGCTGATGCTGGCCATGGTTTCCAGCTTGCGCGACCGGCCTTTGCCGCGGGATCTGGTGGTGTTCGGCGAAGTCGGCCTGGCGGGTGAAATCCGGCCGGTGCCCAGCGGCCAGGAACGGATCGCGGAAGCGGCCAAACACGGTTTTCGCCGGGCCATTGTGCCTTATGCCAACGCACCGAAGAAAACGCAGGACAATATGCAGATTTTCGGTGTAAAAAAGTTGACGGATGCGCTGTCCATCCTGGATGAAATGGAATAATAAAAGGGGCGTTTATGTCGTCATTCGACTACCTGAAGAGTGCGATTAAACAACAGGGACGAACGTTGCAGCAGGTGGCGGAAGGCTGCGACATGACCAAAGGCTATCTTAGCCAACTGCTTAACGCCAAAATCAAAAGCCCCAGCGCGCAAAAGCTCGAGGCCATCCATCGCTTTCTCGGACTGGAGTTTCCCCGCCGGCTGAAAAAGGTCGGCGTGGTGTTCGGCAAATTCTATCCGCTGCACACCGGGCACATTTACCTTATCCAGCGCGCCTGCAGTCAGGTGGATGAACTGCATGTCATTCTCGGTTTCGACGAGCCGCGGGACAGGGAGCTGTTTGAAAACAGCGCCATGTCGCAACAGCCCACCCTGAGCGACCGGCTGCGCTGGCTGCTGCAAACCTTTAAATACCAGAAAAATATCCATATTCATGCCTTCAATGAGCAGGGCATGGAGCCGTATCCCCATGGCTGGGACGTGTGGAGCGCCGGTATCACGTCGTTTATGCGCGACAAGGGTATCGAACCTGGATTTGTCTATTCAAGCGAAGCCATGGATGTGGACCGGTATCGCGAACATCTGGGCATTGAGACGATACTGGTGGATCCCAAGCGTTCGTTTATGTCCATCAGCGGCGAGCAGATACGTCAGGATCCCTTCCGCTACTGGGAATATATCCCCACGGAGGTCAAGCCTTTCTTTGTTCGTACCGTGGCCCTTATCGGCGGCGAATCCAGCGGCAAGTCCACCATGGTCAACAAACTGGCCAATATTTTCAATACCAGCAGCGCCTGGGAGTACGGGCGAGAGTACGTTTTCTCCCACTTGGGGGGCGACGAAATGGCCCTGCAATATTCCGATTATGACAAAATCGCCCTGGGGCAAGCGCAATATATTGATTTTGCGGTCAAGTACGCCAATAAAGTCACTTTTATCGACACGGATTTCGTCACCAGCCAGGCGTTTTGCAAGCGCTATCATGGCCGCGAGCATCCCTTTGTGCAGGCCATGATTGACGAATACCGCTTCGATCTGGTGATTTTATTGAAAAACAACACGCCCTGGGTGGCGGATGGATTGCGCAGCCTGGGGAATCCGGCGGAACGGGACGCCTTCCAACGACTGCTGGAAGAGCTGCTCGATGCCAACCGAATCCCTTTTGTGCGTATCGACACGGCCGATTATGACCAGCGCTTCCTGCAGTGTATCGATCTGGTGCGCGATATGCTCGGGCAGCGCTGAAACCGCCCGGCGCAGATGGCCTCAGGCTATCTCAAACTGCTGACAAACGTACTCGGGATTGATGAGGCGGGGTAGGCTGCCAGAAGAGTAAACCGTCCGCGCCACGGATGGCGCGGATCGAGCCTACAGGGAGGTATTCACGGCGGGTTTACGATCTGGCAGCCTACCCCGACCGGGTACTTTGTCAACGAACTCAGATGGCCTCAGGCCATCTTCTTGTATTTGATGCGGTGCGGTTGTAACGCTTCCGCGCCGAGCACGCGTTTCTTGTACTCTTCGTATTCGGTGAAGTTGCCTTCGAAGAATTCGATTTTGCCCTCATCCTGGTAATCAATGATATGGGTGGCTATTCTGTCGAGGAACCAGCGGTCATGGGAGATGACCAGGGCGCAGCCGGGGAACTCCAGCAGGGCGTTTTCCAGCGCGCGCAGAGTTTCCACATCCAGATCGTTGGTGGGTTCGTCCAGCAGCAGCATATTGCCGCCCACCTGCAACAGCTTGGCCAGATGGACCCGGCCGCGTTCGCCGCCGGAGAGTTCGCCGATGCGTTTGCCTTGGTCGACGCCCTTAAAGTTGAACCGGCCGACGTAGGCGCGGCTCGGCAACTCGAAATTGCCGATACGCATGATGTCCTGGCCCCCCGAGACCTCCTCCCAGACCGTTTTGCCGTTGTCCATGCTGTCGCGGAACTGGTCCACCGAGGCAAGCGTCACGGTATCCCCCAAGGTCACGCTGCCGCTGTCCGGCTGTTCTTTGCCTGAAAGAATACGGAACAACGTGGATTTCCCCGCGCCGTTGGGTCCGATAATGCCGACGATGGCGCCTTTGGGAACCGAGAAAGACAAATCGTCAATCAGCAGCCGATCGCCATAGGATTTACGGAGGTTTTGCACTTCCAGCACTTTATCTCCCAGGCGCGGACCCGGTGGAATAAAGAGTTCGCTGGTTTCGTTGCGTTTCTGATACTCCACGCTGTTGAGTTCCTCGAAACGCGCCAGGCGCGCTTTGCCCTTGGACTGGCGGCCTTTGGCGTTGGAGCGCACCCATTCCAGCTCTTTCTCGATGGATTTGCGGCGGGCGGCTTCCGATGAGGCTTCCTGCGCCAGGCGCTGGTCCTTTTGCTCCAGCCAGGACGAATAGTTGCCTTCCCAGGGAATGCCTTCTCCCCGGTCCAGTTCCAGTATCCAGCCGGCCACATTATCCAGGAAATAGCGGTCATGGGTGATAGCCACCACTGTGCCCTCATAATCGTGAAGGAAACGTTCCAGCCAGGCCACCGACTCGGCGTCCAGATGGTTGGTGGGCTCGTCCAGCAACAACATGTCCGGTTTTTCCAGCAGCAGCCGGCAGATGGCGACGCGGCGCCGTTCGCCGCCGGAGAGCGTGCCGATTTTGGCCTCCCAGGGCGGCAGGCGAAGCGCATCGGCGGCGCGTTCAAGCTGGTTATCCAGATTGTGTCCGTCATGGGCCTGAATAACGGCTTCCAGCTCGCCCTGCTCTTTCGCCAGCTTATCGAAATCCGCGTCCGGCTCCGCATAGGCGGCGTAGACCTGGTCCAGACGGGTCAAGGCGTTTTTGACTTCCTTTACCGCCCCTTCGATTTCTTCCCGCACGGTCTTCTCCAGGTCCAACTGCGGTTCCTGGGACAGATAGCCGATATTGATACCCGCCTGAGGCCTGGCTTCGCCTTCGATATCGGTATCGATACCCGCCATGATGCGCAATAAGGTGGATTTACCGGCGCCGTTCAGACCCAGCACGCCGATTTTGGCGCCGGGGAAGAAGCTCAGCGAGATATCTTTCAGAATATGGCGCTTCGGCGGTACGATTTTGCCGACGCGATGCATGGTATAGACGTATTGAGCCACGTTGTTGTAAGCCTCTTTTACTCTGGTTTTATTATAAAATCGAATCAATCAGGGTTACGTTCCGCTGCTTGCGCGGGACATGCTTTAGGCAGTGTAGCCGGTTTCAAGGCGCGATCCCAGCGCTCCTCGCCTGCCGTTGAGGTTTCGGCGCGCTGACGTATAGGGATGGTCTCAAAACGGGAAAATACGTTGCGACGGCATAAGCGCTGGATGTAACGCCGATGGCGACAGATAAGCAAGACAGAAAGCATCACCAGCGACAAGAGGCTGAATATCATCGGCGCAATGACGATATCGCGCCGGTAAAGCAGGCTGACGCGGTGTTCGCCCTCGTTGAGCGTTACCCCGACCAGGCCGCTTTCAAGCTTAAGGGCCGGGGTTTCTTCACCGTCCACCCTAAGATAATAACCGGCGTACATAATATAGGGCAGCGGGACGGTTTGTTCTCCCCGCGTACTCACCAACAAATCGGGGTAACCGTCGGTATAGCCCAAAAGCGTTATCGCGGCATTCTTATTGGCGAAATGGTCAAAATCATTGTTTTTGAGATAGATGAAGTTATCCGGGCGAATATTGCTGTTATTAAGGTAGTCGTCCCACAGTCCCATATTATCCAGGCGGGTGTGGCGGTCGGTGAAGACATACTGCATGGGAAGATACATCGTCGCAATGCATAACGCCGCCACTGACAGGACCACCGCCGGTTTTCGTTGCAGCATGCCCGCCAGCATGCCTGAGGTAAACAACGCGATAATGGCCGTGGCGCAGGACAGCAAACGCCAGGGAAACTGCATTATTTTCAGTAACGAGAAACGATCCGGCAATGCATGCCAGGGCAACAGGTGGGTTGAGGCGAGAATAAAAAACAACGCTATCATGATCATTTTTTTTCGCCGAGGCCGAACGGCCGTAGCGGAAATAAGCCAACGCAAGGGCGAGTTGGATAACCCCCACCGATAAAAACATGCCGTGATTGGATACGCCGTAACGGGACGGCAGGGAAAAGAGGTTTTCCATAACGCCGCTGCTGAATCTGAAGACATCCCGGTAGCTGAGTAGTTTAGCGTGAGTGGCGAAGATATCGGAATGGTGCATGTGATAGACCAGCGGTACCCAATAAAAGGCGCTCAGGGCCAAAAAACAGAGCAGGGAATGCAAACAAAATCGTACATTTAACCGATTAGCGAGTTTCTTGGCATTAACGATAAAAAACAGCAACGTGAACAGGGCGGTAACCACCAGACTCGGTATATTGGATAAGGCGATGGCCAGCGCGCTGAAGGGAATAAGCCAAATGTCCCGGCGGTCTCCCAGCAGCGAGCTGCATCCCCTGATGTATAATGGCATAAACGACATGGCCAGGATTTCCCCCAGGGCGAACCTGACGAAAATGTTGGTTAAAAAATATCCCGAGGTAATAAAAAGCAGGGTGCAAAGGCAGCCGGCCGTTGCATTGCCATGCTCGCGTTTGCCGGCATAGTAGGGGCAGATGAACGCGTTGATATAGATGAAAAAAATACGATTTTCATTTGCAGGATGCTGCTGGCCTGATTAAACGTGATGATCCTTGCCAGCAGAAACAAAAAAGAGCTGAGGGGCGGATAAAAAAGCTGCCAGGAGTAACCGAACTGTCCCGGCAGCCAGTAGTTGAATAACGGCGGAAACTGTTTCGCGTCTATTTCCTCGTTTAACGAGATAAGCCGCTGAAAATGCGCCAGCCAATCATGCCCACCCCAAATCCCCCGCGGTATCAGGGTATAACAAAGCATGAAGAAGATAATGCAATTGAGAAAAACAAGGGCAAAAATTTTGCATTTCATGTAACGCTACCTTTTGGCGGAGTTTCTTATCGACATCCGATTTTTACCCTCCCTCTTCAAGCCTTGGCGGGGTTCATCAGCCTGCCGCCGCGCGTAAGCTATTGGGTGCTTCCATTCCCGCCGGGATGTTTTGCTCTTCGTCTGACGCTTTTTCTGAGGATGTATCTCGGCCGTCTTTTCGTTTCGATGTAAATTCTGCCGATATATTCGCCAAGAGCGCCGATGCCGATGAGCTGTACTCCGCCGAGAAAGAGTATTGCCGTCATCAGAGAGGGGTAGCCCGGCACCGGGTTGCCGTTGACTAATTTGTCGATAACCATCCATATGGCATCGCATAACGCCAGCAGGGCCACCCCCAGCCCGAGATATGTCCACACGCGCAGCGGCACGGTGGAGAAACTGGTAATGCCTTCCAGCGCCAGGTTCCATAACTTCCAGCCGTTAAACTTGGACGAGCCCATCACGCGCGGTGCGCGCACATATTCCACCACCGCAACGTTGCCTCCTACCCAGGAAAGAATGCCTTTCATGAACAAATTGCGTTCCGGCAACCGACGGATATCGTCCACCGTTTGCCGGGACATCAGGCGGAAATCACCCACGTTTTCTTCGATTTTCGGCGTGCTGATTTTGTTGTGCAGCTTATAAAACCACTCGGCGGAGGCGCGCTTGATAGGGGTGTCGGCGGCTCTGTCTTTGCGTTTCGCCAAAACGATGTCCGCTCCCGACCGCCATTTTTCAATCATGGCGGGTATTATCTCTATGGGGTCTTGCAAATCCACGTCGATGGGAATGATCGCATCGCCGCTGGCATATTCCAGCCCGGCGAACAGCGCGGGCTCTTTACCGAAATTGCGGGTAAAGTCCAGCAACACCACATTGCCGTCGCCGGCGGCCAACTGTTCTATGATCTCCGCCGTATTGTCCTGGCTGCCGTCATTGATAAATACAATCTCTATATCGTATTGCCGAAAAGGTTCAAAGGATCTCACCGCCCGATAAAAATGCGGAACGGTTTCCGCCTCGTTAAACACGGGGACGACCAAGGAAATTCTCACGCTTTACTGACCTTAAATAACAACGCTTATAAAAAAGAATCCGCCGCGGCGAATTCATACCGGGTATCCATGAGCCGCAGCCGATGAAAAAAAAGGCGGATCCGGCGTTTTATCCGACCATGGTTTTTCTGTGATGGGAATATAGTCATAAATCAGCATTTTTACTGCGATCCAGACCGTGCAGTGAAAATAATACCGTCCCGTTACCGCTTACTTACGGGTGGGGCGGAACGTCATGTATACCAGAAGGATAGCAAGTCGGGCCGAGAAAATAACGGTGATAGTTGCGACTGGCGCTGGCGTAGACCGGGCCGCTTAGCTAGCATGGTGGCTATGTCAGTCTCTTATCATTGCTCGGCCGGTTTGGCCGACGCTCCCGTTCAGGGCGAAAATGACGTTTTTTGAGGAAAGAGAGGAAATGGTCAAGGTGGACAAATGGCGGCGATACATTGGCGCGGCGGCATGCCTGCTGGCGGTTTCGGGTTTCGCCCCGGGGGGGATTCGATCGACGCGCAGCGTCAGCGCTATCTCCAGGTCAAACAGGCGTGGGACGGTAATCAAATGGATGTGGTGTCGCAACTGATGCCGACCTTGCGTGATTATCCGCTTTATCCTTATCTGCAATACCGGGCGCTGACGCAGGATTTATCCCAGGCGGACATGGGTGAAATCAAAAGCTTCATCGACGCCAACCCCACCTTGCCTCCCGCCCGTTCGCTGCCGGCCCGCTTCGTGAATGAACTGGCCCGACGCCAGGATTGGCAAAGCCTGCTGGCGTTCAGCCCTCAACCTCCCAAGCCCATGGCGGCCCGGTGTAATTATTATTACGCCAAATGGGCCACCGGTGATTTTCAAACGGCTTGGGACGGCGCCAATACGCTGTGGCTTAACGGTCATTCTCTGCCGGACAGCTGCAATAAACTGTTCGGCGTCTGGAGTCAGGCCGGACAGCGCGGTCCGCTGGCGACCCTAGAACGCATGTTGCTGGCCATGCAGGAAGGGAACACCGGCCTGGTAAATTACCTCTCCAAGCAACTGCCCATCGAATACCAGACCATGGGCGCGGCGATGGCGGCGTTGCAGGATAATCCGGCTACGCTTGAGGGATTCGCCCGCAGCGTCGGGCCCACCGACCTGACCCGCGGAGCCACCCTGATTGCCTTTGCCCGTTTGGCCCGCGATGATGTGGAAAACGCTCGTTCCATGTTGCCGGTTCTGGTCCGCTTGCAGAAGATGAGCCCCGAGCAGCAGCAGGAAATGGCGGAGAGCGTCGCCTGGCGTCTGATGGGCGGCGATGCGACTCCCGAGCAGGCCAGATGGCGGGATGAGGTTATCTTGCGCGGCCATTCCACGGCGCTGCTCGAGCGCCGTATCCGCATGTCGCTGGGGCAGGGCGATATGCAGGGCGTGTCGGCCTGGCTGGATCGTTTGCCCGATGACGCCGGCCAGAAGGATGAATGGCGTTATTGGCGGGCGTCGATATTGATAGATCAAGGCCGTCGTAGCGAAGGCGAATCCATTTTGCGCGCTTTGATGCAGGAGCGCGGTTTCTATCCCATGGTGGCGGCGCAAAAGCTCGGGGTCAGCTACCCCATCAACGTGGCTCAGGCGGTGGCGCCGGATCCGGCGCTATTGCAGCGGCCGGAAATCGCCCGGGTGCGGGAATTGATGTATTGGAATATGGATAATCTGGCCCGAAACGAATGGGGGGGGCGCTGGTGGCAAGCCTGAGTCCCCAGCAGCAGGAGGGCTTGGCGCGCTATGCCCTCTTGCAGCAATGGCCGGACATGAGCGTACAGGCCACCATCGTCGGCAAGCTTTGGGATCATCTTGAGGAGCGTTTCCCCCTGGCCTGGCACAATGAATTTCGGCAGGCCACGGAAGATAAGGGCATCAGCCAGAGCTACGCCATGGCTATCGCCCGTCAGGAAAGCGCCTGGAATCCCAAGGCGCAGTCCCCGGTGGGGGCCGCCGGGCTGATGCAATTGATGCCCGTTACCGCCAGGCATACCGCCCAGATGTTTAATATCGTCAGCTATAGCAATCCCGGCCAGCTATTGGATCCGCAAACCAATATCACTTTGGGCACAACCTATCTCGAGTATGTGTACCAGATGTTCGGTCGCAACCGTATTCTGTCCAGCGCCGCCTATAACGCCGGTCCGGGGCGGGTCACCACCTGGCTTGACGGCAGCGCCGGGCGCATCGATGCGGTGGCTTTCATTGAAAGCATTCCCTATTCGGAGACCCGCGGCTATGTGAAGAACGTGCTGGCCTATGATGTTTTTTACCGCTATTTCCTCAGACAGCCGGCGAAGGTGCTGACGGACGCGGAATGGGAACGGCGCTACTGAATCCTATGAAAATGGGGTAAACTGCTGTACTCGTTAACGGGTATGGCGGTCGATATGGTTCAGACATTCAATTCCAATTCCGCTGGTCGGGAACAACAGGAGACGGACTGGCAGCAGTTTGCCAAGTTGTTGGGCCAGGCCTTTGCCGACGAACTGCACGTATCATTGCTGCAGCTTATGCTTACCGCCGACGAACGGGAAGCGATAGGCATGCGCATTCGCATCGTCCGGGCCCTGTTGGCGGGAGAAAAGAGCCAAAGAGAGCTGAAAAACGAACTGGGTACCGGGATCGCCACCATTACACGCGGCTCCAACAGCCTGAAAGCGGCGTCGCCGGAACTGATAGGCTGGTTAAAGCGACAACTGCTTGACGTGCCGGAAGAGTAGCGCAATAGCACCGACATAGTGCTCAAATGACGCCGGAATAGCGCTCGCGCCGGCTCCACCATCATCATTTCGAATGGGGCGTCCCTGATGTTGGTAAATTGCGTTGCGAAAGCGGACCCGCGCCGACATTATTCCGAATGGTGCCCCAAAGGTTAGTAAATAGCGTTGTGGAAGGTGACCCGCGCCGACATTATTCCGAATGGTGCCCCTGCGGTTGGTAAATCGCGTTGTGAAAGGGGACCAGCGCCAGGACCAATGCCTGATAATAGACGCTGCTGCGGGTCAACTTTCCGGCGGTAAACACGCCGATAGCCCCGCCTTGGCGTTTTATATCCTTTATTCCGGTCAATCTTGCCATTTCCTGCCCCAATTCTCGCCCCTCGGTGATTCCCTGTAATATACTCTCAGGTAAGATCAAACTGGCAGAGCGCGATTCGCCACGCAAATGGGTATTTTCGATTACCATCCAGGCAAAGGTCATATTATCTTCAATACCAGCCTCAACACCGACCCAAAAATCCGCCTCGGGACACACCTGACGCGCGGCCATGACCCGGTTGCGCGCGCCGCTGCGCGTTTCGAGATTGCCCATGGGTTGGGACGGCACGCCGCTGTCGACATCGATACCTTCCACCCGGCAGCTTTCAGGCCCATAGGTGTGATTGAATGCCTGGGCGATGGCATCGATTTTAGCCGGGTTGGTTGTTGCAGCTACAACATGAAACATATCGTTTTTATCACTCCAGTCATTTTCACGCAGTATAACGGAAAAACACCATGTTACAGGTCTATCTTGTTCGCCATGGCGAAACAGAATGGAATGCCTTGCGCCGGATCCAGGGGCAATCCGACAGTACATTAACCGCCAACGGCGAATACCAGGCACGGCAAGTTGCTGAGCGCGCTAAGTTATTAGGCATCACCCATATTATCAGCAGCGACCTTGGCCGTACACGCCATACCGCCGAAATCATCGCCCGGGTTTGCAATTGCGATGTTACGCTGGAGCCACGCTTGCGGGAACTGGACATGGGGGTTTTGGAAATGCGGGATATCGATACCCTGACGCCGCAAGAGGAGGGCTGGCGCAAACAACTGGTGGACGGTACGCCGGAAGGGCGCATTCCCCAGGGGAATCCATGACCGAACTGTCGCGGCGGATGCATGCGGTTTTAGATGATTGCCGCACCCTGCCGGCCGGCAGCGTGCCGCTGCTGGTGAGTCACGGCATGGCTCTGGGATGCCTTATTAGTACCGTTCTGGGATTACCCCCCCCTATGCGGAACGCCGGCTGCGGTTACGCAATTGTTCGCTCTCACGTATGGATTATCAACAGAGTCCATGGCTGGCGCCGGGCTGGGTGGTGGAAACCGCGGGCGATGTCTCGCACCTGGACAGGCCCGCATTGGATGAGATCCAGCGTTAACGCCGGACCGGGATCAGATATTCGCAACGGATAGAGAGCGGCCTTGGCGCATCAGGGGCCCGCTCCTGCGGATAAAACCGCTCGATATCATGGCCTTTTCTCCGGGTCATTCGCAGCGTCGGCAGGCAGGTGCCGTAAAGCGCCAGGATAAAGCTCTGCAAACCGTCAGCCGGCCCATCATAGATAAATTGGGCGTAATCGCCCCCTTCGAGGTCGATGGGCTGCCCGCTTTGCACATTTTCCAATGCGTCCTGCGGTTCAAGGGCGGTTGTGTAGAGAACCTCCTGTTCATCGTCCTTCTCATGGCTCGGACGGGAGTGGTGCAATCCGTATAAAATCGGCGGAATGCATTTCGCTTCCCCCAGGTATTGCCGCCAGAAATGGATGCGCAGCTCGCTGCGAAAGGAGCTTATCTGTTCCAGGGTGCAGGAGTAACTCTGGGTCATCCCCACCAGGTGCATCGGCGGCAGCGTAATAAATTCCGGCGTGGGCATTTCATATTTTTCCAGCCGGATGGGAGGGCGAATGCCGCTGGAGTCCCACTCTTCCGAACGGCGATATAATGCCGGTGTCTGGATAAACTGTTTCTTGAACGCGCGGGTAAACGTTTGCTGCGAATCGAAGCGATACTGTAGGGCGATATCCAGAATCGGCCGGCTGGTGAGACGCAAAGCCACCGCCGCTTTAGATAACCTGCGGGCCCTGATATAGGCACCGATGGCATGACCTGTCACTTCCTTGAACATCCGCTGTAAATGCCATTTGGAATAACCCGCTTTTGCGGCGACATTGTCCAGGGATAACGGCTGGTCCAAATGCCCTTCCAACCAGCTTAACAGATCACGAATTATACCGGCTTGATCCATAGATCATCCTCAAAAAGCGTTTATACCGTTCAAATTTTGCGTTGCAGCCAATCGGTCGCGCCGCTTTATCCCCAAGCTTGGCCGCCTCGGCTCTTGAGGCGTTATCTTGGGGGCAGCGCTTACCGCCTTGCCGCAACCCTGGGTCGATTGGGTATTAAGCATGCGAATTAAAAAAGTTGACGCATGATACCAATTTTTTTGCACATAGATCGTCAAAGATTTATTAGCTTATTATTCCTGTCCATGTTAGCAGTACAGTGGCAAAGAAAAAAGCCTGTTATACCTTAGAGGCATTTTCCCCCAGACAAAGAAGTCTCATCCCATGAAAAAAGCATTGTTATCGTTGTTGCTATTGAGCCTGCTGGGTTCAAGCGTCGCTCGCGCCGAAGAGGTCGGTTCGGTTGACACGGTGTTCAAACTCTTTGGACCGGACCATAAAATCGTGGTGGAGGCATTTGACGATCCGGACGTGAAAAATGTGACCTGTTATCTCAGTCGCGCCAAAACGGGCGGCATCAAAGGCGGTTTGGGTTTGGCCGAGGACACTTCCGACGCGGCGATTTCCTGCCAGCAGGTGGGACCTATCACCCTGACGGATGAAATCAAAAAGGGTAAGGAAACAGGCAGCGTCGTGTTCCAGAAGCGCACCTCGCTGGTCTTCAAACGGTTGCAGGTGGTCCGTTTTTATGATGCGAAGCGCAACGCGCTGGTTTATCTGTCATACTCTGACCGGGTGGTTGACGGAAGCCCGAAAAATGCCCTGAGCGCGGTGCCGATTATGCCTTGGACCCCGCAGCATCCATAAGGGGCAGCCGTCAAAACACCGGCGGTTGTCCGCGCCGGTATTATGATGGATACGTCGGGGGTTATTCTTCCAGATCGCCGCAAAAACGATAGCCTTCGCCATGGATGGTGGCGATGATTTCCGGCGTATCGGGGGTGGATTCAAAATGCTTGCGGATCCGCCGAATGGTGACGTCGACAGTACGATCATGGGCTTTAAGCTCACGACCGGTCATTTTTTTCAGCAGCTCCGCCCGTGACTGGATTTTGCCGGGATTTTCGCAAAAGTGCAGCATGGCGCGAAATTCGCTGCGGGGCAGTTTATAGTGATCGCCGGTGGGGCTTAACAAGGAGCGGCTATTGATATCCAGCTCCCATCCGTTGAATTTGTAGCTGTCCACCAGTTTGCGTTCTTCGCCGCCGCCGCCCAGGTTCATGGTGCGCGATAAAAGGTTGCGGGCGCGAATGGTTAATTCCCGCGGGTTGAACGGTTTGGTGATGTAATCATCGGCGCCGATTTCCAGCCCGAGGATTTTATCCACCTCGTTATCGCGGCCGGTTAAAAACATCAGCGCGACGCTGGCATGCTCCCGTAATTCCCGGGCCAGCAGTAGGCCATTTTTACCCGGCAGATTAATATCCATGATGACCAGATTGATGTCGTTTTCCGACAGAATCTGATGCATCTCTGCGCCGTCGGTGGCTTCATGAACCATATATCCCTCAGCTTCGAAAATGCTTTTGAGGGTATTGCGGGTGACTGACTCATCTTCAACAATAAGAATGTGCGGGGTCTGCATGTTTGCTACCTAAAATTACCAACAAATTGAAGAGGGAGTACAAAAGCCGCGATCATCTTCAGCATTGCCAAGGGCATATTGCCCCTTAGCCATGGGGCTAAAGTACATAAACGTGCTCCAGGCGATTAACTGCGGATAAACCTTGATACCGCTAACCTGATTCTGGGCCGCTTTTCTCAAGCTCAAATGCTCTATAGCTTACCCTTATTAACAACACTATAACAGTGCCAACAGAATTTAACACTCAAGAAAATTTCATTTTGCTGACATATATCAAATTAACGACCCACTCAAAATGCATTGTGGCGAATTCCTTTATATACCAGCATATTCGATAACTTTCCCCAGGGGAACATCTTCGATTCAGCTCGGATTATCCGGTAAAAGGCGCCGAGAGGTAAATTCAAAAAAGCATGCGCTGCAATAGGTTGAAAATTAAGGATAGTATCATTTTTTTTCCTCATATTTGATGTTTAGCCGCCGTTGAACGGTAAGCCTGCTGTTTTATCATTGAGACACTGGTCCGGCCATTGTTAATATCCTGTGACCACCGGCCGGCGCATCGCTTTTGGCAAGCCGCGGAGCGTTTTTCGGTCTGTCTGATAGGTTCAGGCGGATTGCCGGCGCACGGCGCCATCGGCCGACGTTATACAAGGACCTGCCTGGTTGTCGGCAGACGTTTTTCGCCCCTGAGACTGAAAATTTTTGCAAGACTATCCTGCCGATTAATTCCATATAAATGGTGAATTAAACTGAATAAAATGTGTCATTTACTATTTTACCGTATGAGCGAATGAAATTATCCACGCATCATAGGGCGATTTCAGTTGCTCATTAAATAGCCTGTTATAAATTAAAATTGACTTTTAGCTGTGATTGCTTTAACCAATAGGGCATAGGAAAACACAATAGATTCTTCCAGATATGCATACCATCAGCCTGAGCACCATTATTATTACCACCACCGATACCACGGGTAGCGGTGCGGGCTGACGCATACAGGATAAACAAAAAAAGCCCGCACCTAGACAGTGCGGGGTTTTTTTTTAGGCTTAAGTTCAGGAGAAAACAACACATGCGAGTACTGAAATTCGGTGGTACTTCGGTGGCCAACGCGGAGCGGTTTAGCCGGGTGGCCGATATCATAGAAAGCAACGCGGGGCAGGGGCAGGTCGCCACCGTACTTTCCGCACCCGCCAAAATCACCAACTATCTGGTGTCGATGATTGATAAGACCCTCGGCGGTGGGGATATTCAGCCCATCATGAACGATGCGGAGCAAATATTCGCCGATCTGCTGTTGGGATTGTCGCAATCTCAGCGGGGGTTTGACTACATCGCTTTGCGGATTCTGGTGGAACAGGAATTCGCCCAGATCAAACAGCTGCTGCACGGCATCAGCTTATTAAAGCAATGTCCCGACAGCATCAACGCCGCCATCATTTGCCGTGGAGAAAAGCTGTCCATCGCCATTATGGAGGCGTTATTCATCGCCCGCGGTTATGCCGTAACGGTGATAGATCCGGTAAAGAACCTCTTGGCGCTGGGCGGCTTTCTGGAGTCCACCGTGGATATCGTGGAATCCACCCGGCGCATTAATGATGCCGCCATCCCGGCGCAAAATATCATTCTGATGGCCGGATTTACCGCCGGCAACGACAAAGGCCAACTGGTGGTGTTGGGGCGTAACGGTTCCGATTATTCCGCCGCGGTATTGGCCGCCTGCCTGCGGGCCGATTGCTGTGAAATCTGGACCGACGTGGACGGGGTTTATACCTGCGATCCCCGCCAGGTACCGGATGCGCGGCTGCTGAAATCCATGTCCTATCAAGAGGCGATGGAGTTGTCTTACTTCGGCGCCAAGGTATTGCATCCCAGGACCATTGATCGCCCGCTTCCAGATTCCCTGCCTGATAAAAAATACCGAAAATCCGCAGGCGCCGGGGACGCTTATTGGGCGCACCGAACCGGACTTGAGCAACCCGGTCAAGGGGATTACGCACCTCAATAATATGGCGATGATCAACGTATCCGGTCCGGGCATGAAGGGCATGATCGGCATGGCCGCGCGGGTTTTCGCCGCCATGTCCCGCGCCGGCAGTTCGGTCGTGTTGATAACGCAGTCCTCGTCGGAGTACAGCATCAGTTTTTGCGTGCCGCACAACGAGTTGAACGGCGCCCGCAAAGCGCTGGAGGATGAATTTTACCTCGAGCTGAAAGACGGTCTGCTTGAACCGCTGGATATCATGACCAAACTGGCGATCATTTCGGTGATCGGCGACGGCATGCGCACCCAGCGCGGTTTGTCCGCCAAGCTTTTTGCCGCGCTGGCGCGAGCCAATATCAATATTATCGCCATCGCCCAGGGGTCGTCCGAGCGGTCAATCTCGGTGGTGGTGGACAATGACCTGACCACCACCGGCGTGCGCGTCGCCCATCAGATGTTGTTCAATACCGAACAGGTCATCGAGGTTTTCGTTATCGGTTCCGGCGGCGTCGCGGGGGCGTTGCTGGAGCAAATCCGCCGGCAATATCAATGGCTCAAGGAGAAGCATATCGATCTCCGGGTATGCGGTATCGCCAATTCCAGGGCGCTGGTGACCAATGTCCACGGGATTGCACTTGATAACTGGCGGGAGGAGCTGGCGCAAGCCCGAGAGCCTTTCAATTTGGGCAGGCTTATCCGTCTGGTGAAAGAGTACCATCTGCTCAATCCGGTCATCGTCGATTGCACCAGCAGCGCGGCCATCGCCGATCAATACGCCGATTTCCTGGCGGACGGTTTTCATGTGGTGACCCCCAATAAAAAAGCCAATACGTCATCCATGGATTATTATCGGCAAATGCGCGGAGCGGCGGCGGGCTCGCGCCGCAAATTCCTTTACGATACCAACGTAGGCGCGGGATTGCCGGTTATTGAGAATTTGCAGAATTTATTGAACGCCGGAGATGAACTGATGCGTTTTTCCGGTATTCTTTCCGGATCGCTATCCTATATCTTTGGCAAACTGGATGAGGGTTTGCCGTTGTCCGCCGCGACGCTTAAGGCGAAAGCGCTCGGTTTCACCGAGCCCGATCCCCGTGATGACTTGTCGGGTATGGATGTCGCGCGTAAGTTGCTGATCCTTGCCCGCGAGGCCGGTCATCAGCTTGAGCTGGCGGACGTGGTGGTGGAGCCGGTGCTGCCGGAGGAATTTGATGACGGCGGCGACGTTGAGACGTTTATGGCCAGGCTGTCGGAGATCGACGATGTTTTCGGCGCCAGAGTCGCGGCGGCTCGCGATGAAGGCAAGGTGTTGCGTTATGTCGCCAGTATCGAGGACGGCCGATGCCGGGTGAAAATCGCCGCGGTGGACGGCAACAATCCGTTGTACAAAGTGAAGGACGGTGAAAACGCGCTGGCCTTCTATACCCGTTATTATCAGCCGCTGCCGCTGGTCTTGCGCGGATACGGCGCAGGCAACGACGTCACGGCGGCCGGTGTATTTGCGGATCTTTTGCGCACGCTGTCATGGAAGTTGGGAGTCTAAAATGGTTAAGGTGTATGCGCCGGCATCAATCGGTAATGTCAGCGTCGGGTTCGATGTGTTGGGGGCGGCGGTATCGCCGATAGACGGTACGCTGCTGGGGGGATTGCGTCACGGTGGAAGGCGCCCCGCAGTTCAGCCTGACCAATGAGGGCCGTTTCGCCGGCAAGCTACCGGCTGCCACGCAGCAGAATATCGTTTATCAATGTTGGCAGCGTTTTTGCGAAGTGCTGGGGAAACCCGTTCCGGTGTCCATGACGCTCGCTAAGAATATGCCCATCGGATCCGGTCTTGGCTCCAGCGCCTGTTCGGTGGTGGCGGCGCTGGTGGCGATGAACGCCCATTGCGATTATCCCCTGGATGAAAATCATATGCTGACGCTGATGGGCGAAATGGAAGGACGCATTTCCGGCAGCGTTCATTATGATAATGTCGCGCCCTGTTTTCTCGGCGGCATCCAACTGATGCTGGAAGAGAACAGTATCATCAGCCAGCAGATTCCCGGTTTCAGCGACTGGCTTTGGGTGATGGCCTATCCGGGCATCAAGGTTTCCACCGCGGAGGCGCGGGCCATCCTGCCCGCCCAGTACCGGCGTCAGGATTGCATCAGCCACGGCCGGTTCCTGGCGGGATTTATCCACGCCAGCCACACTCAACAACCGGCCCTGGCGGCCAAATTGATGAAAGACGTTATCGCCGAGCCCTATCGCACCCGCTTGCTGCCGGGATTTATCGAAGCACGTCGGGCGGCGTCCCAAATCGGCGCGCTGGCCTGCGGTATTTCGGGTTCCGGACCGACGATGTTCGCGGTGTGCGATCGGGAAGATACCGCGCAGCGGCTGGCGGATTGGCTGACGCAGCACTACCTGCAAAACGATGAAGGCTTTGTTCATATATGTCGCCTGGATACCGCCGGCGCGCAAGTGATGGAATAACACATGAAACTGTACAACATTAAAGATCATAACGAGCAGGTCAGCTTCGCGCAGGCGATCAAACAAGGGCTCGGACGCCGGCAGGGGTTGTTTTTTCCCGCGGGATTTACCCGAATTCGCCCCAACCGAAATCGATGAGCTGCTTAAGCTGGATTTGACCGCCCGAAGCGCACGCATTCTGTCGGCTTATATCGGCGACGAGCTGCCGCTGGATGTCATTGAGAAACGCGTGAGGGCCGCGTTTGAGTTTCCGGCGCCGGTGGTGAACGTTTCGGCGGATATCGCCGCCCTGGAGCTGTTCCATGGTCCGACCCTGGCGTTCAAGGATTTCGGCGGGCGCTTTATGGCGCAGATGCTGACCGAGGTGGCCAAGGGCGAACCGGTGACCATTCTGACCGCGACCTCCGGCGATACCGGCGCCGCGGTGGCGCACGCTTTCTACGGCTTGGAAAACGTGCGGGTGGTGATTCTTTATCCCAAGGGAAAAATCAGCCCGCTGCAGGAAAAACTGTTTTGTACTCTGGGGGGGGCAATATTCACACCGTCGCCGTCGAGAGCGATTTCGATGCCTGCCAGGCGCTGGTGAAACAGGCGTTCGATGATGAAGCGCTAAAAAGCCGACTGGGTCTGAATTCGGCGAATTCTATCAATATCAGCCGATTGCTGGCGCAGATTTGTTATTATTTCGAAGCGGTCAGCCAACTTTCGCAGGAGGCGCGTAATCAGCTGGTGGTATCGGTGCCCAGCGGCAACTTCGGCGATTTGACCGCCGGACTGTTGGCCATGTCCTTGGGCCTGCCTATCAAGCGTTTTATCGCCGCCACCAATGCCAATGATACCGTGCCGCGATTCCTGGCGGGCGGTCAATGGTTGCCCAACCCTACCGTGACCACATTGTCCAATGCCATGGATGTCAGCCAGCCGAACAACTGGCCGCGGGTAGAGGAGCTTTTCCGGCGCAAGAACTGGCGTTTGAACAGTTTGTCCTATGGCAGCGTGAGCGATGATGTTACCCGGGAAACTATGCGCGAGCTGGCGGGGCTGGGATATGTTTCAGAGCCTCATGCCGCCATCGCCTATCGGTTATTGCGCGATGAGCTCAAGCCCGGTGAGTTCGGTTTGTTCCTGGGTACCGCCCATCCGGCGAAATTCAAGGAGACGGTGGACGAGGTGCTGGGCGGCGCGTTGCCGTTGCCGAAAGCCTTGGCGGTGCGGGCCGCGCTGCCGCTGCTGTCGCGGCAATTGCCGGCGGATTTTTCGCAACTGCGTCGGCTGCTGATGGATTTGCCGGAGTAATACGCCGGAGGCCGGCATGCCCTCCCTTAAACACGTTTGTTGCACGATCGGTTCACGCGGGCCTACCGCGGCATGGGGCGTTCCGGCGGCCGCTAGACGGCCGCTTCGACCCGGCCTTGCCGCGGTCTCCCTTTAACACGTTTGTTGCACGATCGGTGGTATCGGGCCTACCGTGCCGTGGGGCGTTCCGGCGGCCGCTAGACGGCCGCTTCGACCCCATCGGCGCGGTCTCCCTCTAACAGGCCTGCTGCACGATCGGTTTACGCGGCTCTGCCGCGTCATGGGGCATTACGGACGTTTGAAGATAAATTCGGTTTCGCTGGATTGCGCGGCGTCATAGACATAGCCGCCGTCGTGGAACTCGGCGAGCTGTTCGGGGCGGGAGAGCCTGCCGGTGATGATAAAGCGGCTCATCATGCCGCGGGCCTTTTTGGCATTAAAACTGATGATTTTGTATTTGCCGTTCTTCTGGTCGAGGAAGACCGGCTTGATGACTCGTCCCGGCAGTTTTGCGGGATTGACCGCTTTGAAATACTCTTCCGACGCCAGGTTGATAAGCACCTCGTCCTGCTGTTCCTCCAGCGCTTCCCGCAGCTTGCCGGTCAGCGTATCGCCCCAGAACCGGTACAAATCGGCTCCCCGCGGATTGGCAAGCTTGATGCCCATCTCCAGCCGGTAGGGCTGCATAAGGTCCAGCGGGCGCAATATGCCGTACAGTCCGGACAGAATGCGCAAATGGGATTGGGCGAAGTCAAAATCCTGCTCGTCGAAGGTTTCGGCCCGCAGGCCGGTATAGACATCGCCTTTAAACGCCAGGATAGCCTGGCGGGCATTGTCGGGCGTAAAATCCTCCCGCCAGGATTGGAAGCGCGCGGCATTCAAACCGGCCAGCTTGTCGCTGATGCCCATTAGGCCGGAGAGCTGCGCCGGGGTCAGCGTCCGGCATATCGCCATAAGCTGTTTCGCGCTGTGCAATAGCGCCGGCAGGCTGTAGCGTCGCGTAGCCAGGGGGCTTTGATAATCCAGCGTTTTGGCTGGGGAGATAACGATGAGCATAGTTTCCCGGTCCTGTTTTCAGCTTATTTATGCGCGGTGGGCCGATCCCAGATTCCCGGTGATAGCTGATCGGCGATAGCGGGAAAATTGGCGGCGTAAAACGTCGGTAATTTACCGATATTGCGCTGGCTATTGTAATCGCGCGCCAGCATTAACGCGATACGCGACAGCAGCAGCAGCGCGATAAGATTGGTAAGGGTCATCAATCCCATCGCCATGTCGGCCAGCCGCCACAGCACCGGCATGTCGGCCAGGCAGCCGAACAGCACCATGGCCAGGGTCAGCAAGCGAAATAGTCCCACCAGGCGTCGGGGGCATGAGCGAAAAAATTGCAGGCTGCTTTCCGCATAAGCGTAATTGCCGATGATGGAGGTGAAAGCGAAGATAAAGATAATGCCCACCATAAACAGCGTGCTCCAAGCGCCGCCCACGGAAGCGATGGATTGCTGGATTAGGGTGAAGCCCTCGAGGGCGGAGGCCGACTGGTTCAAGGCGCCGGATGTCAGGATGATGGCCGCGGTGGCGCTGCAAATCACGATGGTATCGAGGAACACGGCCAGCATTTGTATATAACCCTGGGAGGCGGGGTGTGGCGGCCAGGGGGTGGCCGCGGCGGCGATATTGGGCGCCGAGCCCATACCGGCTTCATTGGAAAACAGTCCCCGCTGTACGCCGAGAAAAATCGCTTGGGAGACCCCGTAACCGGCGACGCCCGCCGCGGCTTGCCGCAGCCCGAAAGCGCTGTGGAAAACCAGCTCGGCCACCCCGGCCAATCTGTCGGCATGCTCCGCCGCCACCCAGATTGCCAGAATGACGTAAAGCAGCGCCATGACCGGCACGATCCATTGCGACAGGCGGGCGATGAATCGCACTCCGCCGAAGATGGACAGGGCGGTCAGCGCCACCAGTCCCAGACCGATTCGGTGGGGATCGAAGCCGAACGCCCCATGTAGCGATTGCGTGATGGCGCCGGCCTGCACCGCGTTGAATATGCCGCCGTAACCCACCAGCAAAAAGCACGAGAAGAGCACTCCCATCCAGCGCAGGCCCAGCCCTTTCTCCATATACCAGGCGGGTCCGCCGCGAAAATTGCCTTGGGGATCGCGTACCTTATACAGTTGCGCCAGCGTGCTTTCCACAAAAGCGGTGGCCATGCCGATAAACGCCGCCAGCCACATCCAGACGATGGCGCCGGGACCGCCTACCACCAGCGCCAGGACCACGCCGGTAAGATTTCCGCAGCCGATACGCGCCGCCAGGGTGGTGCATAAGGCCTGAAAGGGTGAGATGCCGGCGTTATCGGCCTGGTTGGACCCTTTCAGAATGGAGAACAAATGGGAAAAATGTCGGAACTGGATAAAACCGGAGCGCAACGTGAACCATAAACCGGTACCGATCAGCAAATAAATCAGCACCGAATTCCAGATCAGATCATTGATGAAATTGAATAACTCAGCCATTTCAGCCTCTTCTTCCTTGATAGTCGGCGCCGGCGGATAATCCTCCGGCGCGAGCCTTGCACCGGCCTCCACGCGTGGTATCATCGAAAAAGGCCGTGCATCGCCACTTTATAAGCACATTCCTCACAATGAGATATCCCAACATGACAGATAAATTAAGTGCCCTACGCAAGATGACCTCCGTTGTCGCCGACACGGGTGATATCACAGCCATCAAACTTTACCAGCCCCAGGATGCAACCACCAACCCCTCTTTGATTCTCAACGCGGCGAAAATTCCTGAGTATCGCCGCTATATCGACCAGGCCGTCGCCTGGGCCCGCGATCAAAGCGGCGATCCGGCCGAGCAGGTGAAATACGCCACCGACAAGCTGGCGGTCAATATCGGCATCGAGATCCTCAAGCTGGTCCCCGGCCGGGTTTCAACCGAAGTGGATGCCCGTCTTTCCTATGATACCGACGCCAGTATCGCCAAAGCCAAGCGGCTGATTAAGCTCTATAACGATGCCGGTATCGACAACGATCGCATCCTCATCAAACTGGCCTCCACCTGGCAGGGGATTCGCGCGGCGGAAGCGCTGGAAAAGGCCGGCATCAACTGCAATCTGACATTGTTGTTCTCATTCGCCCAGGCCCGCGCATGCGCCGAGGCCGGCGCCTTTCTTATCTCGCCGTTCGTCGGCCGTATTCTTGACTGGCACAAAGCCAACGGCAGCCAAAAAGAGTTCGCCCCTGAGCAGGATCCCGGCGTGATTTCGGTGACCGACATTTACAGGTATTACAAAGAGCATGGCTATGAAACCGTAGTCATGGGCGCCAGTTTCCGCAACGTCGGCGAGATTATCGAACTGGCGGGCTGTGATCGCCTGACCATCGCGCCGCCGTTGCTTAAAGAACTGGCGGAGAGCGAAGGCACGCTGGAACGTAAACTATCCTATACAGGAAATATCAAGGCGCGTCCCGAAAAAATGACCGAAGCCGAATTTTTCTGGCAGCACAACCTCGACCCGATGGCGGTGGATAAACTGGCTGACGGCATTCGCAAATTCGCCGTCGATCAGGAAAAGCTCGAAACGATGATCAAAGAATTGCTGTAACGCCAGAGAAAATTAATGACGGCCCCGCTGCGGGCCGTTTGGAATCTCGATCCGCGTACCCGTATTCGAAAAGACGACCCTTTTTGCCGGCTGGCCTTTAACGGGCAACTTGATATCATAAGCGAAACATTCGCCGCAGGATGGTATCCATGAACATATGCCGCATAGGGTTGGTCTCCATCTCCGATCGCGCCGCCAACGGCGTCTATCAGGACCAAGGTATCCCCGCGCTTGCCGCCTGGCTGAACGAAGCCCTGGTCACGCCGTTCACGTTGGAAACCCGTCTGGTGCCCGACGAGCAGTTACTGATTGAACAAACCCTTTGTGAGCTGGTGGATGAGATGGGCTGCCATCTGGTCTTGACCACCGGCGGCACGGGGCCGGCCCGTCGCGACGTGACCCCCGATGCGACGCTGGCGGTGGCGGATCGGGAAATGCCCGGCTTCGGCGAGCAGATGCGTCAAATCAGTTTGCACTTTGTGCCTACGGCGATTTTATCCCGGCAGACGGCGGTCATCCGCAAGCAGGCGTTGATCCTGAATCTGCCCGGCCAGCCCAACGCTATCAAAGAAACTCTGGAAGGCGTGAAAGATGAGCGGGGCCAGGTACGAGTGACAGGCATTTTCGCCAGCGTTCCCTATTGCATCCAACTGTTGGAAGGGCCCTATATCGATACCGCTCCGGCGGTTGTCGTCGCCTTTCGTCCGAAGAGCGCCCGCCGTCCCCCCTGAGCTAAAGGGAGGCGTAGTCCGGCGTATCGTCGTTTTTACATTTATGCATTTCCACCCGTCATTCGTCGTTTTTACATTCATAAGTTATTGACCCGCCCAAGGTCGCCAATGCGGAAAAAAGCCTTGCCGGCAAGTACGTCTTTCTTTACAAGATGTGGTATATTTTTTTTCCACTTAATTCTGGCAAAAAACAAAAAATTATGCATGGCGACCCCAAGCGGCCATTGAACCGGCAAGATTATAAAACCCTGTCCCTGGCCGCGTTGGGCGGGGCTCTTGAATTTTATGATTTCATCATTTTCGTGTTTTTCGCCGCGGTAATCGGGAAACTGTTCTTCCCGGCGGATCTGCCGGATTGGCTCAGGCAGTTGCAGACCTTCGGCATCTTCGCCGCCGGTTATCTGGCCAGACCGCTCGGGGGGTATTATCCTGGCGCATTTCGGCGACAAGGTCGGCCGCAAAAAAATGTTCAGTTTGTCGATATTGCTGATGGCGTTGCCGACGTTGCTGATGGGCATGCTGCCTACGTTTGCCGTCATGGGCGTCGCCGCGCCGCTGCTGCTGCTTTTGTTACGAATTTTGCAAGGGGCGGCCATTGGCGGCGAAGTGCCCGGCGCCTGGGTTTTTGTGGCCGAGCATGTGCCCCGTCGGCGTATCGGTTTCGCTTGCGGCACGTTGACCGCCGGGCTTACCGCCGGCATTCTGCTCGGTTCTTTCGTCGCGACGCTGTTGAATGCGTTGATTTCTCCAGCGGACATCGCCCGATGGGGATGGCGCATTCCCTTTTTTCTCGGCGGCATATTCGGGCTGGCGGCCATGTTCCTGCGCCGCTGGCTGCGTGAAACGCCGGTGTTTATCGAAATGCAGGACCATCAGATGCTGGCGAAGGAACTGCCGCTGAAAGCGGTCATCGTCAATCATAAAAAAGCGGTCATTTTATCCATGTTGCTCACCTGGCTGCTGTCCGCGGGCATCGTGGTGGTGATTCTGATGGCGCCCCTTTGGCTGCAGCAGCAAGCGGGCGTGCCGGCGTCGCTGGCGCTGGAAGCCAACTGTCTGGCCACCATTGCCCTGGCGGCGGGATGTATCGTCACCGGCTCGGTGATAGACTTCCTGGGCGCAGGCAAAACGTTTATCATCGGCTGTCTGCTGCTGGCTGTCTTCAGTTGGCTGTTTTACCACGCCGGCGGCGCAAACCCATTGCGGCTGTTTGTCGCCTATGGGCTGGCGGGGTTCTGCGTCGGCGTGGTGGGCGGCGTTCCCTATGTCATGGTACATGCGTTTCCCGCCGCGGTCCGTTTCAGCGGGATTTCGTTTTCCTACAATATCGCTTACGCCCTGTTTGGCGGACTTACGCCGATATTCGTCACCGTGCTGATGCGAATTACGCCTATGGCTCCGGCATGGTATGTCATGGGACTGGCGTTGATGGGCGCGGTCGTCGGCTTTTTTCTGCCGGCGGATTTACGCCGCATATCGCCTGTGGGGGATAGGCTCAATTCCGCCGTCTGATGGCAGCGCGCCCTTTGCCGGCTTACGCCGGCCCCGTTTTTATCACCGCCGGGCGGATTTTGTTATTAAAACATAAATTCATATTATTCAATAAGATATTTATCTATCGCCCCCATCCGCAATCATATCCGGTAGCTAAGGGTCGGGAAAAAGGGCTTTTTTTTACCTTTGCCCCTTGATGCGGACGTTAGCGGCCCCATCTTATTTGCAACCAACGTTGTTTAACCTGCAAACAAATAGCCGTCGGTAACTTGAAAACAGCATGTCCGGCCACATATCAGGTTTACGACCACAACGAATATGACTTTTAGTGGAGATGTTTAGATGGGTAAAATTATTGGTATCGACTTGGGTACGACCAACTCTTGTATCGCAATTATTGAAGGCTCCAAACCTCGGGTGCTGGAAAACAGCGAAGGCGATCGTACTACCCCTTCCATTATTGCCTACACGCAGGACGGTGAAATTCTGGTTGGCCAGCCAGCTAAACGTCAATCCGTCACCAATCCGCAAAATACGCTGTTTGCCATTAAGCGCCTGATCGGCCGCCGTTTCCAGGACGAGGAAGTACAGCGCGACGTCAGCATCATGCCTTATAAAATCATCGCTTCCGATAATGGCGATGCCTGGCTGGACGTGAAAGGCCAGAAAATGGCCCCGCCGCAGATTTCCGCCGAAATCCTGAAAAAAATGAAAAAGACCGCGGAAGATTTTCTGGGCGAGCCGGTTACCGATGCTGTTATCACCGTACCGGCCTACTTCAACGATGCCCAACGCCAAGCCACCAAGGATGCGGGACGCATCGCCGGTCTGGACGTGAAACGTATTATCAACGAACCTACCGCCGCGGCGCTGGCCTACGGTCTGGATAAAGAAGTCGGCAACCGTACCATTGCGGTCTATGACCTGGGCGGCGGTACCTTCGATATTTCCATTATCGAAATCGACGACGTGGACGGCGAAAAAACGTTTGAAGTGCTGTCCACCAACGGCGATACCCATCTGGGCGGGGAAGATTTCGACAGCCGTCTGATCAACTACCTGGTGGATGAATTCAAAAAAGACCAGGGTATCGATTTGCGTAACGATCCGCTGGCCATGCAGCGTTTGAAAGAGTCGGCTGAAAAAGCCAAGATCGAGCTCTCTTCCGCCCAGCAGACCGATGTTAATCTGCCGTATATCACGGCGGATGCCACCGGTCCGAAACACATGAATATCAAGGTAACTCGCGCCAAGCTGGAATCTCTGGTGGAAGACCTGGTCAAACGCACGATGGACCCGCTGAAAAAGGCGCTTACGGATGCCAAATTGTCGGTGGGCGACATCAACGACGTTATCCTGGTGGGCGGTCAGACCCGCATGCCGCTGGTGCAGAAGACCGTTTCCGATTTCTTCGGCAAAGAACCGCGCAAGGACGTTAACCCGGATGAAGCGGTGGCTATCGGCGCCGCGGTGCAGGGCGGCGTGTTGGCCGGCGACGTGAAAGACGTGCTGCTGCTGGACGTGACGCCGTTGTCCCTGGGCATCGAAACCATGGGCGGCGTGCTGACGGTGCTCATACCCAGGAACACCACCATCCCCACCAAGCACAGCCAGGTGTTCTCCACCGCGGAAGACAATCAGTCCGCCGTGACCATCCATGTGCTGCAGGGTGAACGTAAAAACGCCAAGGCGTCCGGAAATAAATCTCTGGGACAGTTCAATCTGGACGGGATTGCGCCGGCCATGCGCGGCATGCCGCAAATCGAAGTGACCTTCGATATCGATGCCGACGGCATTCTGCATGTGTCCGCCAAGGACAAGAACAGCGGCCGCGAACAGAAGATCACCATCAAGTCGTCCTCCGGCCTGAACGAGGAAGAAATTCAGAAGATGGTGCGCGACGCGGAAGCCAACGCGGAAGCGGATCGGAAGTTCGAAGAACTGGTCCAGACTCGCAACCAAGCCGATCATCTGCTGCACAGCACCCGCAAGCAGTTGGAAGAGGCGGGCGACAAGCTGCCGGCCGGCGACAAGTCATCCATCGAGACCGCGCTGAACGGCCTGGATACAGCGCTTAAAGGCGAGGACAAGGCGGACATCGAAGCCAAGATGCAGGCGCTGATTCAAGCATCCAGCAAACTGATGGAAGCGGCTCAGCAGCAGGCGGCGCAGGCCGGCGCGGGGTCAGCGGATGCCGGCGCCGATGCGGCGAAGAAAGATGATGATGTCGTCGATGCTGAATTCGAAGAAGTCAAAGATAAAAAATAATCGCCCTTGATCGGGCACAGCGGCGGTAGTGGCTATTGCCGCTGGCTACAGGCACGGGCGTTGGGGTAACTCTGCGCCCGTGTAACTATGTTGAGGGCAGGAAGAGACAATGGCGAAGTCAGACTATTACGAGATTTTGGGCGTTCCCAGAGACGGGGACGAGCGTGAAATCAAAAAGGCCTATAAACGCCTGGCGATGAAATTCCACCCGGATCGTAACCCAGGGAATGCGCAAGCCGAAGCCAAGTTCAAGGAAATCAAGGAAGCCTATGAAATCCTGAATGACCCGCAAAAACGGGCGGCCTACGATCAATACGGCCATGCCGCTTTCGAACAGGGGGGGGCATGGGGGGCGGCGGCGGAGCCGGCGGGGCCGATTTTACTGATATTTTCGGCGATGTCTTCGGCGACATTTTCGGCGGCGGTCGGCGCCAGCGCGCCAGTCGCGGATCGGATCTCCGCTATAATATGGAGCTGACGCTGGAAGAAGCGGTACGCGGCGTCACCAAAGAGATCCGTATTCCCGCCCTTGAGGAGTGCGACGTTTGTCACGGCAGCGGCGCCAAGCCGGGCTCTTCGCCCGTCACCTGTCCTACCTGTCACGGCGCCGGGCAGGTACAAATGCGCCAGGGATTCTTCGCGGTACAGCAAGCCTGTCCCACTTGCCAGGGACGGGGCAAGATAATCAAGGACCCTTGCCATAAATGCCACGGACACGGGCGGGTCGAAAAAGCCAAAACGTTGTCGGTCAAGATCCCGGCCGGGGTGGATACCGGCGATCGCATCCGCCTGGCGGGAGAAGGCGAAGCGGGAGAGCAGGGGGCGCCGGCGGGGGATCTGTACGTGCAGGTCCAGGTGCGTCAGCATCCTATTTTCGAGCGGGAAGACAATAATCTGTTTTGCGAAGTGCCCATTAATTTCGCCATGGCGGCACTGGGCGGCGAAATCGAAGTGCCCACGCTGGACGGCCGGGTGAAGCTGAAAGTGCCGGCGGAAACGCAAACCGGCAAACTGTTCAGGATGCGCGGCAAAGGAGTGAAATCGGTGCGCGGCGGAGCCCAGGGCGATTTGCTTTGCCGGGTCGTGGTTGAAACGCCGGTAAAACTGGGGGAAAAGCAAAGACAGCTGTTGCGTGAACTGGAAGAGAGTTTCGGCGGTCCTGGCGGGGCGCAGAACAGTCCGCGTTCCAAAAGTTTCCTGGACGGCGTTAAGAAGTTTTTCGACGATTTGACGCGTTAATCATCATTGAACGCCGCCGCCCCTCGGGGCGTCGGCCTCACATGAATTGGCCCGCGCCGACGACCTGATACGCTGAGGGTTGACGGTGACCGTAACGGCGAAAACGGCGAAAGCGTTCTGTTTTTGCGAAGCAGCGTGTAAAAATATCTCCTCAGGTTTACCCTCCCTGTTGTTTCACGCACAATAAACTCATCATTCCGACTCTAAGGAAAAGGATATTGACTTCTTTTATTCGCCGCTGGCTGATGCATGAAGCCTCAAGCGGGGTGTTGTTGATTTTAGCCGCGTTGGCGGCATTGGCGATGGCCAATTCCCCGCTACGTTCGGCCTATGAGGCGGCGCTCTATTTCCCCCGGCCCGCCGCCGGTCATGGCGCGTCCTTTAGCCTGCTCGCGCTTGTCAACGACGGCTTGATGGCGCTGTTTTTTTTGCTTATCGGCCTGGAGGTGAAACGCGAGCTTATCCAGGGCGCGCTGGCCAGCCGCGCTCAGGCGGCGTTTCCGGCCGTTGCCGCGCTGGGGGGGGCATGATAGCGCCGGCAATCGTCTTTATGTTGATGAACGGACGCATACCGGCCAATTACGGCGGCTGGGCTATCCCCACCGCCACGGACATCGCTTTCGCGGTGGGGGTGCTGGCGCTATTGGGAAAACGGGTGCCGGCGAGCCTCAAAGCCTTTTTGCTCGCGCTGGCCATCATCGACGATCTGGGCGCCATCGTGATTATCGCCCTGTTCTATAATCATGATCTTTCCCTGCTGGCGCTGGCGGGCGCGGCGGTCGTCATAGCGGTGATGGGGGTGATGAACCGGAGAAACGTCAGCAACCCCGTTCTCTTTTTGCTGGCGGCGGCGGCCCTGTGGGGGGGGCCATTCTGCTGTCCGGCATCCATGCCACTCTGGCGGGGGTGATCGCAGGAGGCCTGATACCGCTGAATCTGCCGGGCAGGGCCTATTCTCCCGCAATGGTGCTGGAGCATAGACTGCAGCCCTGGGTTATCTATTTGATTTTACCGCTGTTCGCTTTCGCCAATGCCGGGGTCTCATTGCAAGGCCTTTCCCTCGTCAGCCTGCTTTCGGCGTTGCCGGCCGGTATCGCCGTCGGGCTGATTCTGGGCAAGCCGGCGGGAATAGCGGCGTTTTGCCTGCTGTCCGTCAGGCTGCGTCTGGCGAAACTGCCGGCCGGCGTGAGCATGGTGCAGATAGCCTCCGTGGCGGTGCTGTGCGGTATCGGCTTCACCATGTCGATTTTTATCGCCGGCCTGGCTTTCGGCGCCGATGAAGGAGGCGAACGGCTTAATTTGGCTAAACTGGGTATCTTGTCGGGCTCGGCGGTGGCGGCGGTGGCGGGATATCTCGTGCTGAGATGGACGCTGCCCAAAACGGTTGTCACCCGGAGTATAAAATAGCGCTTTCGCCGGGGTGTAGGCCGGGGTGATCGCCAAAGCATAAAAAAAACCGGCCCAGGCCGGTTTTCTTTTACCACTTTAACCACTCTCAACGATGAAGCAGTACTTACTGCATTGCGTTGATGCGCGCTGTCAAATTGGATTTATGACGCGCTGCTTTGTTTTTGTGGATCAGACCTTTACTGGCCTGACGGTCCACGAGGGGCTGCATAACGGAAAATGCGGTTTGCGCAGCTTCTTTATCACCAGATTCGATAGCCGCGTATACCTTCTTGACAAAGGTACGCATCATGGAGCGACGGCTTGCATTGTGCTGACGACGCTTCTCAGACTGTACGGCGCGTTTCTTAGCTGATTTGATATTAGCCAAGGTCCAACTCCCAAACATGTTCTATGAGACAATTCAAAGGCCGAGGAATATGCCCGTTCGGTCTTCTTTTGTCAATGGATTTGTGCAAATAAGCGCCGCTCAATAAACGCGACGCTTGTTACAATGTGATGGCGCAGAATTCTACCAGTTTCGGTTCAAGGAATACAGTGTTTGCGGTGAAAAAAGCGATTATAGCCGTAAAAGCAAGCTGGCTCGTCTCCCGCGCCCCGGCCACGGAGAGCGGAATACTCCGCGCCGGACAGAATAACCTGCGAAAAAAAAGCGGACCGGGCAATATAAGCATGGTTTTCACCGCCGTAGCGGGCAAAGATTGGATTCGCGGGTTAACCTTAAGCTCCGTACAAGGTATAATCCGCCGATTTCCATTGTTTTGAGCCTGCTATGAAGCTTATTCGCGGCATCCATAATCTTCAGACGCGTCCTCCGGGGTGCGTGCTTACCATCGGCAATTTCGACGGTTTTCATCGCGGGCATCAGGCGCTCATCGCGCAACTGCAGGCGGAAGGCCGCAAAAGAGGCCTGCCGGTCATGGTGATGATTTTCGAGCCTCAGCCGCAGGAGCATTTTGCCGGCCGGGACGCCCCGGCGCGCTTGACCCGGCTAAGGGATAAAGTGAAGTACCTGGCCGAGGCCGGGGTCGACATAGTACTCTGTGTGAAGTTCGGTGCGGACTTCGCCGCCATCGACGCCCGGACATTCGTCTCCCGGCTGCTGGTGGACAAGCTCGGCGTTAAGCTGCTGTGCGTTGGGGATGATTTCCGTTTCGGCGCCTGCCGTCAGGGGGGATTACGCCTTTTTACAGCGGGCGGGCGCAGCGGCGGGGTTCGACGTCATAAGTACCGTCACCTACGCCGAGGGCGGTATGCGCATCAGCAGCACGGCGGTGCGCGAAGCGCTGAACAACGACCGGCTGGCGGCGGCGGAAATGCTGTTGGGCCATCCCTATCGCATATCCGGCCGGGTGGAGCATGGCGATGAACTCGGGCGTACCCTGGGTTTCCCCACCGCCAACGTCTCTTTGAAAAAGCGGCCGGCGCCCATCAACGGGGTGTACGCGGTGGAGGTATACGGGCTGTCTGCCCTGCCGTTGCACGGCGTCGCCAACATCGGCAGTCGACCGACGGTGTCCGGTCTGGCGCCGCGGCTGGAAGTCCATTTGCTGGATGTGACGATGAACCTTTACGGTTGTCATATCGAGGTGGCGTTCCGTGCAAAATTGCGAAATGAACAACGGTTTGCCTCCCTTGATGCGTTAAAGCGGCAAATCCAGAATGATGCGGTGACCGGCCGGGAGTATTTCGGCCTGCCGGCGCCCCTTACACTCTCAAACCGAAAACGGAACCGAGAATCGAATGAGTGATTACAAAAATACCCTGAACTTGCCGGATACAGGGTTCCCGATGCGCGGCGATCTGGCCAAGCGCGAACCTGGCATGCTGCAACGTTGGTATGAACAGGACCTGTACGGGATTATTCGTCGCGCCAAGAAGGGCAAAAAAAAGCTTTATTCTGCATGACGGGCCTCCTTATGCGAACGGCAATATTCATATCGGTCATTCGGTAAACAAAATTCTCAAAGACATTATCATCAAATCCAAAGGATTGATGGGCTACGACTCCCCTTATGTGCCCGGCTGGGATTGCCACGGTCTGCCTATTGAACTGAAGGTTGAGCAACTGATCGGCAAGCCGGGGGGAAAAAGTCAGCGCCGCCGAGTTCCGCGCCGCCTGCCGCAAATACGCCGCCGAGCAGGTTGCCGATCAGAAGAAGGATTTCATCCGCCTCGGGGTATTGGGGGATTGGGAGCATCCTTATCTGACGATGAATTTCGGTACCGAGGCCAATATTATTCGCGCCCTGGGTAGAATTATCGAAAACGGCCACCTGCAGAAAGGGGCCAAGCCGGTACATTGGTGTATCGATTGCCGCTCCGCTCTGGCGGAAGCCGAGGTGGAATACTACGACCGGACTTCCCCTTCCATCGACGTGGCGTTCCGCGCGACGGATGCCGCCGTCGTGGCGGCGAAGTTCGGCGTGACCTCCCTTAGCGGGCCCGTGTCGCTGGTTATCTGGACCACGACGCCCTGGACCTTGCCGGCCAACAGGGCCATTTCCATTCATCCGGATTTCGATTATCAATTAGTGGCTGTGGACGGCCAAAACTGGATCCTGGCCGCCGAGCTGGTGGAAAGCGTAATGGCGCGGGCCGGGATGACGGATTGGACGGTGCTCGGCGGTTGCAAGGGCAGCGCGCTTGAGCTGCTGCGCTTCCAGCACCCGTTCATGGGCTTCGACGTGCCGGTTATCCTGGGCCAGCATGTGACGCTGGACGCCGGCACCGGCGCGGTGCATACCGCCCCCGGCCACGGTCCGGACGACTATGTCATCGGCCAGCAGTACGGTCTCGAGGTCTCTAATCCGGTGGGCCCTGACGGCTGCTTCCTGCCCGGGACCTACCCCGGCCTGGATGGCGTTCAGGTTTTCAAGGCCAACGATCTGGTAGTGCAGCTGTTGCGCGACCGCGGCGCGCTGGTGCATGTGGAAAAACTGCTGCATAGCTATCCGCACTGCTGGCGCCATAAAACGCCGATTATCTTTCGCGCTACGCCGCAGTGGTTTATCAGCATGGATAAAAAAGGGCTGCGTCAGCGTTCTTTGGCGGAAATTCAGGATGTGCGGTGGATCCCCGCCTGGGGACAGGCGCGCATTGAGAATATGGTGGCCAACCGCCCGGACTGGTGCATCTCCCGCCAGCGCACCTGGGGCGTGCCGATGTCGCTGTTCGTGCATAAACAGACCGAGGAGCTCCATCCCCGCACGCTCGAACTGATGGAAGAAGTGGCGAAACGGGTAGAGCTGCAGGGCATCCAGGCCTGGTGGGATCTGGACCCGGCGGAACTGCTGGGCGCCGAGGCGGCCGATTATGTCAAGGTGCCGGATACGCTGGACGTCTGGTTTGATTCCGGTTCCACCCATTCGTCGGTGGTATCGGTGCGGCCCGAATTCGCCGGCCATGAGCCGGACATGTATCTGGAAGGCTCCGATCAGCATCGCGGCTGGTTTATGTCGTCGCTGATGATCTCCACCGCCATGAAGGGCCGGGCCCCGTATCGCCAGGTGCTGACCCATGGCTTTACCGTCGACGGACAGGGACGCAAGATGTCCAAATCCATCGGTAATACCGTCAGTCCGCAAAAGGTCATGGACAAGTTGGGGGCGGATATCCTTCGCCTTTGGGTCGCCTCCACCGACTATACCGGCGAAATCGCGGTATCGGACGAGATCCTCAAGCGTTCCGCCGATTCCTATCGCCGCATTCGCAACACCGCCCGTTTCCTGTTGGCCAACCTGAACGGATTCGACCCCGCGCTGCACAGCGTGGAACCGGAACAGATGGTGGTGCTGGATCGTTGGGCCGTGGGCCGGGCGCAGGCGGCACAGGCCGATATCATCGCCGCCTACGACAGCTACGATCTGCATAACGTCGTACAGCGCATGATGCAATTCTGCTCGATTGAAATGGGCTCGTTCTACCTGGACATCATCAAGGACAGGCAGTACACCACCAAGGCGGACAGCATCGCCCGCCGCAGTTGCCAAACCGCGCTGTATCACATCGCCGAGGCTCTGGTGCGCTGGATGGCGCCCATTCTCTCGTTCACCGCCGATGAAATCTGGAGCTTTATGCCCGGTCGGCGCCAGCCCTATGTTTTCACGGAAGAGTGGTATGACGGTCTGTTCGGGCTCGATGCAAGCGAAACCATGAACGATGCCTATTGGGACCAGGTGCTCAAGGTGCGCGGCGAGGTGAATAAAGTGCTGGAGCAGGCCCGGGCCGACAAGCGTATCGGCGGCTCTTTGGAGGCCAGCGTTATTCTGTACGCCGATGCCTCGCTGGCGAAGACCCTGCGCGCCCTGGGGGATGAGCTTTATTTCGCGCTGCTGACGTCGCGGGCGGAAGTGGCGGAATATGACGCGGCGGGGGACGATGCCCAGCAGGCCGAAGGTCTGAAAGGACTTAAAATTGCACTGGCGAATGCCGAGGGCGAAAAGTGCCCGCGCTGTTGGCATTTTGAGACGGATATCGGCGCCAATACCGAACATCCTGAAATCTGCGGCCGCTGCGTCACTAACGTGGCGGGCGCCGGCGAAGAGCGTAAGTTTGTCTGATGAAAACATCCTTAGCGTCAACCGGATTACGCTGGCTGTGGCTGGCGGTGGTGGTACTGGTTATCGATCTCGGCACCAAACAGTGGGTCATGACCCACTTTATGCTGCATGAATCGATGGCGGTCATGCCCTATGTCAATTTTTTCTATGCGCATAATACGGGGGCGGCGTTCAGCTTCCTGGCGGATAAAGGGGGCTGGCAGCGCTGGCTGTTCGCCCTGATTGCCTTGGTGATCGCCATCGCGTTATTATTCATGATGTACCGGTCGGATTACCGGCAACGGATGTCCAACTGCGCCTATGCTCTTATCATCGGCGGCGCGCTGGGCAACCTGTCCGATCGGCTGGTGCATGGGGTGGTGATCGATTTTATCGACGTCTATGTCAATGAATGGCACTGGCCGACGTTTAATGTGGCGGATTCCGCCATATGTATCGGTGCGGTATTGATCGTGCTGGAAGGGTTTATGCGCCCTTCCGATCGGGCCGCCAAACAAAAAGGCTGAGTATCATGACCCAACAGGTGCAGCCCGATAGCGCGGTGCTGGTGCATTTCACGCTCAAGCTCGAGGACGGTACCCTGGCGGAATCCACGCGCCGTGAAAACAAGCCGGCGCTGTTTCGTTTGGGAGACCACAGCCTTTCGGCGGCGCTGGAGGCGACCCTGCTGGGATTGCGGGTAGGAGAGACAAAATCCTTCTCCTTGGCCCCTGAAGAGGCGTTCGGGCCGTCGAATCCCGATTTGGTGCAATTTTACTCGCCGCGGGATTTCCTGGAGACCGGCGTGCCGGAAGTGGGCACCATCATGCTGTTTACCGCCATGAACGGTAATGAAATGCCCGGCGTGGTCCTGGCGGTAACGGATGAGTCCGTTACCGTGGATTTCAATAATCCCCTGGCGGGCCGCCGGGTCTTTTTCGATATCGAGGTATTGGCTATCGATCCGCAGTTGGAGGACAAGCATGCGCATACTACTGGCTAACCCCCGCGGGTTCTGCGCCGGCGTCGACCGGGCCATCAGCATCGTGGAGCGGGCGCTGGAAATCTACGGCGCCCCTATCTATGTTCGCCATGAGGTCGTGCATAACCGGTATGTGGTCAATGCGCTTCGCGCCAGCGGGGCGATTTTCATTGAACAAATCGATGAAGTGCCGGACGGCTCCATTCTCATTTTCTCGGCCCACGGCGTGTCGCAGGCGGTACGCAGCGAAGCGAAGAACCGGGACCTGACGATATTCGACGCCACTTGCCCCCTGGTGACCAAGGTGCATATGGAGGTGGCGCGCGCCAGCCATAAAGGCACGGAGGCGATTCTTATCGGCCACACCGGGCACCCGGAGGTGGAAGGCACCATGGGGCAGTACAGCAATCCCAAGGGCGGCATGTATTTGGTGGAGTCGCCGGCGGATGTCCGCAGGCTGAGGGTCAAGGACGAGGCCAACCTGACGTTCATGACCCAGACCACGCTTTCCGTCGACGATACCTCCGAGGTCATTGACGCCTTGCGCGAACGCTTCCCGCTTATCATCGGGCCGCGAAAAGACGATATCTGCTATGCCACCACCAATCGCCAGGAGGCGGTGCGGGATTTGGCGGCGGAAGCGGACGTGGTGCTGGTGGTGGGCTCGAAAAATTCCTCCAATTCCAACCGGCTGGCGGAACTGGCCCAGCGGGCCGGCAAGCCGGCCTATCTTATTGATACCGAGGCGGATATCCAGGAGAGCTGGCTGCGGGACATGGAAACCGTCGGCGTGACCGCCGGCGCCTCCGCCCCGGATGTGCTGGTCAAGGCGGTGATAGAGCGGTTACGGGCCTTGGGGGGCTCGGAGGTTGAGGAGCGCCAGGGCAGGGAAGAGAATATCATGTTCGAGGTGCCTAAAGAGCTGCGGGTGAATGTGCAGATAGTGGAGTAAGCCGCGCGCCTCAATCATACGGCTGACACATTTAAGGGCGGTCAGTAAGCCGCCACGGGATGATGGAGGGTGTCGCCGTCCCCCGGTCCATCCCGAGGGTATTTATACCTCTTAAGTGAATAATCATTCATTTTTCCGTTGACCCCCCGCACTAATAACTCTCCTCTTTCAAGTTATTCTCCTTATCCTGCGCTAAATAAACTGGCGGCGGCCGACGCCTACGGTTAACCTGACCATTAATTTATCGTTATTCATTATTGCAGAGAGAGTATGGATATGACACCAATCCGCATCGCCGTCGTTGGGGCGGGAGGCCGCATGGGGCGGCAATTGATCCAGGCGATACAGCAGTCGGAAGCGGCATGCCTCGGGGCGGCCCTGGAACGATCGGACTCGGGGCTCATCGGCACCGATGCCGGCGAACTGGCGGGCGCGGGCGCCATAGGCATTAAGGTCGGCGACGGCCTTGAAACGGTAAAAGACCGGTTTGACGTCCTGATCGACTTTACCCGCCCCGAAGGCACGCTGGAACATTTGGCTTATTGTCGAGCGCATGGCAAAGCCATGGTTATCGGCACTACCGGTTTCAATGAGGGGCAAAAGGAGATTATTCAGCAGGCGTCCCGGGATATCGCCATTGTTTTCGCGGCGAACTTCAGCGTAGGCGTAAACGTGATGATGAAATTGCTGGAAAAAGCCGCCCTGGTCATGGGGGAGTATTGCGATATAGAAATCATCGAAGCCCATCACCGGCATAAAGTGGATGCGCCGTCCGGCACCGCCCTTGCCATGGGAGAGGTTATCGCCGGGGCGCTGGGCCGGCGGCTGCAGGATTGCGCCGTCTATAGCCGCGAGGGCCATACCGGCGAGCGAAAGCCCGGCACCATCGGTTTCGCCACCGTGCGGGCCGGCGATATCGTGGGTGAGCATACGGCGATGTTTGCGGATATCGGCGAACGCCTGGAGATAAGCCACAAGGCCTCCAGCCGCATGACCTTTGCCAATGGCGCCATACGTTCGGCAATTTGGTTGAAAGGCAGGAAACCTGGGCTTTATTCTATCTCGGATGTGCTTAATTTAAGTGGTTTATAGTTTTTTAAGATGCGTAATTATGGTGTAATTTTTATATATCATAATGATTTTTATAATTTAAATTATTTGATGGAAACTATTTTTTAAAAATAGCGGCTACTTTGCATTTGTGAGGCTAGAATGCCTAAAAAGGCGGGTTTATCAGACTTTTTCTTGATAAATTCCGCTTTGTATCCCAAGTAAAACCTATTTTAGTTAAAACGATGGGTGATATTGCCGCTTTCATGATGAGCAACCGATTACTTTTGCCCTGATTCAAGACTTTTTGGCCGCTTCGTCCTGTGAATGGCCGAATATCCGGTTAATTGAACAAATTATCGTTGCAGGGGTAGACAAGTGACCTATGCCTCTTTAAAATGCGCCCAATTTGCCAAAAATTCACCTTGAAGGTGTTTTTTGCATTGATTTAGATCGTTAAATCTGAATTAATATGCAAATACAATGACTGAATATTCCTTGGAGGGTGTTTTGATAAAGTCAGCGCTGTTGGTTCTGGAAGACGGAACCCAATTCCACGGTCGGGCCATTGGGGCAGAGGGAACGGCGGTGGGGGAAGTGGTCTTCAACACATCGATGACCGGCTATCAAGAAATTCTCACCGACCCCTCCTATTCCCGCCAAATCGTTACCCTCACTTATCCCCATATCGGCAATGTCGGCACCAATGAAGAAGACGAAGAATCCTGCGCTATTCAGGCACAGGGTCTGGTGATTCGTGATTTGCCGCTGATAGCGAATAATTTTCGCAGCACCGGTTCGTTGTCGGACTACTTGAAGAAGAACAACGTGGTGGGCATCGCCGATATCGATACGCGCAAACTGACGCGGCTGCTGCGTGAGAAAGGCGCGCAAAACGGCTGCATCATCGCGGGGGCGGCTCCCGATGCCGGTCTGGCGCTGCAAAAGGCGCGACAGTTCCCGGGTCTGAAAGGCATGGACTTGGCCAAGGAAGTCAGCACCGCCGAGCGGTATGCCTGGACGCAGGGCAGCTGGCGGCTGGGAAGCGGCCTGCCGGCCCCGGTCCCCGCCGCCTCGCTGCCCTTCCATGTGGTGGCTTATGATTACGGCATCAAGCGCAACATCATGCGCCTGCTGGTGGACAGAGGGTGCCGCCTGACGGTGGTGCCGGCGCAGACGCCGGCGGCGGACGTGCTGGCGATGAACCCGGACGGCATTTTCCTGGCAAACGGCCCCGGCGACCCGGAGCCCTGCGATTATGCCATCGCCGCTATCAAATCCTTCCTTGAAACCGAGATACCCATTTTCGGCATCTGCCTCGGCCATCAACTGCTGGCGCTGGCCAGCGGCGCCAAGACGCTGAAAATGAAATTCGGCCATCACGGCGGTAACCACCCGGTGAAGGATTTGGATGCCGACCGGGTGATGATAACCGCGCAAAATCATGGATTTGCGGTGGATGAAACATCGTTGCCCGCGACGCTGCGGGTCACCCATGTTTCGCTGTTCGACGGCTCTTTACAGGGAATTCGCCGAACCGACAAGCCGGCGTTCAGCTTCCAAGGGCATCCGGAGGCTAGCCCCGGCCCGCACGACGCCGGCGCATTGTTCGATCGATTCATAGAATTAATTAAGACATATCGTTCTCAGGCAAAATAATCAGGAGCACAGTAATGCCAAAACGTACCGATCTAACCAGTATCCTGATTCTGGGCGCCGGCCCGATTGTCATCGGCCAGGCGTGCGAGTTCGATTACTCCGGCGCGCAGGCCTGCAAGGCTCTGCGTGAAGAGGGCTACCGCGTGGTGCTGGTGAATTCCAATCCGGCCACCATCATGACCGACCCGGATATGGCGGATGCCACCTACATCGAGCCCATTCATTGGGAAGTGGTGCGCAAAATCATCGAAAAAGAGCGTCCTGACGCCATACTCCCCACCATGGGCGGCCAGACGGCGCTGAACTGCGCGCTGGATCTGGAGCGTGAGGGCGTACTGGCGGAATTCGGCGTCACCATGATTGGCGCCACCGCCGATGCCATCGATAAAGCGGAAGATCGTCGCCGTTTCGATCAGGCCATGAAAAAAAATCGGCCTCGAGACCGCCCGCTCCGGCATCGCCCATAATATGGAAGAAGCCCTGGCGGTGGCGGCGGACGTCGGTTTCCCCTGCATTATTCGTCCTTCATTCACCATGGGCGGCTCCGGCGGCGGTATCGCCTACAACCGCGAAGAGTTTGAAGAAATCTGCGAGCGCGGCCTCGATCTTTCTCCCACCACCGAGCTCTTGATCGATGAATCCCTGATCGGATGGAAAGAGTACGAGATGGAAGTGGTGCGGGATAAAAACGACAACTGCATCATCGTCTGCTCCATCGAAAATATGGATGCGATGGGCATCCACACCGGCGATTCCATTACCGTCGCGCCGGCGCAGACCCTCACCGACAAAGAATATCAAATCATGCGCAACGCCTCCATGGCGGTGCTGCGGGAAATCGGGGTGGAAACCGGCGGGTCGAACGTTCAGTTCTCGGTAAACCCGGAAAACGGCCGCCTGATTATCATCGAGATGAATCCGCGGGTTTCCCGCTCCTCGGCGCTGGCGTCGAAAGCCACCGGTTTTCCCATCGCCAAAGTGGCCGCCAAGCTGGCGGTGGGCTACACGCTGGATGAACTGATGAACGACATCACCGGCGGGCGCACGCCCGCCTCATTCGAACCCTCCATCGATTATGTCGTGACCAAGATACCCCGCTTCAATTTCGAAAAATTCGCCGGCGCCAACGATCGGCTGACCACCCAGATGAAATCGGTGGGGGAGGTCATGGCTATCGGCCGCACGCAGCAGGAGTCCTTGCAAAAAGCGCTGCGCGGGCTGGAAGTGGGCGCCACCGGTTTTGATCCCAAAGTCAGCCTGGACGATCCGGAAGCGCTGACGAAAATCCGCCGCGAGCTGAAAGACGCCGGCGGCGATCGCATCTGGTATATCGCCGATGCATTCCGCGCGGGGCTGTCGGTGGACGGGGTGTTCAACCTCACCAATATCGACAGATGGTTCCTGGTGCAGATTGAAGAGCTGGTTCAGCTGGAAAACGACGTGGCGAAGCGGGGCGTCGGCGCTCTGGACGCCGATTTTCTGCGCATTCTGAAACGCAAGGGCTTTGCCGATGCGCGCCTGGCCGCCCTGGCGGGGATATCGGAAGGTGAAATTCGCAAGCTGCGGGAAAAGTATGATCTTCACCCGGTGTATAAGCGGGTGGATACCTGCGCGGCGGAGTTCGCCACCGACACCGCCTATATGTATTCCACTTACGACGAGGAGTGCGAATCCAACCCGACGCGGGAACGTGAGAAAATCATGGTGCTCGGCGGCGGCCCCAATCGTATCGGCCAGGGCATTGAGTTCGACTACTGCTGCGTGCATGCGTCGCTGGCGCTGCGGGAAGACGGCTACGAGACCATTATGGTCAACTGTAATCCCGAGACGGTTTCCACCGATTACGATACCTCCGACCGGCTTTACTTCGAGCCGGTGACCCTGGAAGACGTGCTGGAAATCGTGCGGGTCGAACAGCCTAAAGGCGTCATCGTACAGTACGGCGGTCAGACCCCGCTGAAACTGGCGCGGGAATTGGAGGCCGCCGGCGTGCCGATTATCGGCACCAGCCCCGATGCCATTGACCGCGCCGAAGATCGCGCCCGTTTCCAGCAGGCGGTGGAACGCCTGGGACTCAAGCAGCCCGCCAACGCCACGGTGACCACCACCGAGCAGGCGGTGGAAAAAGCGTCAGCCATCGGTTATCCGCTGGTGGTGCGGCCCTCATATGTGCTGGGCGGCCGGGCGATGGAAATCGTCTATGACGATGTGGATCTGCTGCGTTATTTCCAGACCGCGGTCAGCGTGTCCAACGATGCGCCGGTGCTGCTTGACCGATTCCTGGACGACGCGGTGGAAGTGGATGTGGATGCCGTTTGCGACGGCGAACGGGTGCTCATCGGCGGCATCATGGAGCATATTGAACAGGCGGGAGTCCACTCCGGCGATTCCGCCTGCTCGCTGCCTTGTTATACCCTGAGCCAGGAAATCCAGGACGTGATGCGCGGGCAGGTCGAAAAGCTGGCGTTTGAGCTGCAAGTGCGCGGGCTGATGAACGTGCAGTTCGCCGTCAAGGCCAACGAGGTCTACCTCATCGAGGTGAATCCGCGCGCCGCGCGCACCGTACCGTTTGTCTCCAAAGCCACCGGGGTTCCGCTGGCGAAGGTGGCCGCCCGGGTCATGGTGGGGCAATCCCTGGCGCGGCAAGGCGTGACCGGCGAAGTCATCCCTCCTTACTATTCGGTGAAGGAAGTGGTGTTGCCGTTCAATAAATTCCAGGGCGTCGACCCGATCCTTGGGCCGGAAATGCGCTCCACCGGCGAGGTGATGGGGGTCGGCCGGACCTTTGCCGAAGCCTTCGGCAAAGCCATGCTGGGCAGCCAATCGCATATGGAAAAAAACCGGTCGGGCGCTGCTGTCGGTGCGTGAAGGGGATAAGGGCCGAGTGGTGGATCTGGCGGCCAAATTGCTCAAGCACGGCTTCGAATTGGACGCGACCCACGGTACCGCGGTGGTGCTGGGGGAAGCGGGCATCAATCCCCGTCTGGTGAATAAAGTGCATGAGGGGCGCCCCCATATTCAGGACCGCATTAAAAACGGCGAATACAGCTATATCGTCAATACCACCGCCGGTCGCCAGGCCATCGCGGATTCCAAGCTGATTCGCCGCAGCGCGCTGCAATACAAGGTCCATTACGACACCACCATGAACGGCGGTTTCGCCACCGCCATGTCGCTGAATTCGGACCCCACCGAGCGGGTAATTTCCGTGCAGGAGATGCATTTGCAGTTAAAGAACGCCTGACCGACGGCCGCAAGACGACACGCCTCTGTATTCGCTTGCGGCCAAAGCGGGTTTGTGCTGGAATTAGGCCCAACATAGGACCGGTCCTTACCGGTCCTCGATAAATGCCCGAGTTAACCGGAGACGACATGTCAGACAGCGAACCTAACCCTAGATACGGTTATTTTATAAGGGAAGCCTTTCTTTTCGTCGCCGGCGCTTGACGCCCGTGTTCCCGAACCGAAGGGCTTCCAGGTTGATCGGCAAGCTTTTTGTTCGGGGATTGCGTTATGCGTTTCTTTTCAACCGCCTGCATCCGGCGTTGCATTCCAAGATTTTTTCCAACCTTATTCCGGCGTTGCAGCCCAGGAGGGTGTCCCGTCCGAGGCTACCTCCGCTTGCTTTACTTTGCCATAGCCTGCGGGAAAGCGCGGGTCCCCATACCTTTTCGCCTGTCGGCTGACGGTTTGCGGGCAAGGGGATATGGAATATACCCTGAAAGGTATCTTTTCTTTTGCCGTTTAACGCAGCGGACACAATTTTCAGGCATACCTTTGAGGTCCCCGCATCGGGAGAGAGACGGACTGACATTGCCCGGCGCCCATTGATGGGCTCGGATTCACTTTTTTTTGTCATTAAGCCTGTGTTGGAGCTTTTTTCATGCGCTTAAGCATTATTCCACCTTCGTTTAATACCTCCGCCTGGCGTTTGCTGCCCAATCGCTGGGATTTCATTGCGTTCCCGCTGATCATTTGCCTTATCGCCATGGCCACCCTGGGATATCACCAGTCGATGGAGCCGATATCGGTGTTGAAAACCCAGACCATTTCCCTGTCGCCGTCGATGCTGCCCGAGTATGCGCTGCGCACCACGCTGCGCATGCTGGCCGCCATGGCGGCGTCATTGGTTTTCACGCTGGTATACGGCACCCTGGCGGCCAAAAGCCGCCGTGCTGAAAAAGTCCTGATCCCGATGCTGGATATTTTGCAGTCCGTACCGGTATTGGGCTACATCTCTTTTACCGTGACGTTTTTCGTGGCGCTGTTCCCGGGCCGGGTGGCGGGGGCCGAATTCGCCGCCATCTTTGCCATTTTCACCAGCCAGGCGTGGAACATGACCTTCAGCTTTTATCAATCGCTCACCACCGTGCCTAGGGATCTGGTGGAGGTCTCCCGCAGCTTTCACCTTACCGCCTGGCAGCGTTTCTGGAAACTTGAGGTGCCCTATTCGCTGCCCGGCATGATCTGGAACATGATGATGTCGATGTCGGGGGGCTGGTTTTTCGTGGTGGCCTCGGAAGCGATTACCGTCGGCAATAACACCTTCGCCCTGCCCGGCATCGGTTCCTATCTCTCCCTGGCTATCGCCGAGCGTAATCTGGGCGCGGTGGGGTATGTGATTTTGGTGATGTCGCTGGTTATCCTGGCCTATGATCAACTGCTGTTTCGGCCGCTGGTGGCCTGGGCGGATAAATTCCGTATGGAAAATACCGCCTCCGCCGTCGCTCCCAGCTCATGGCTGCTCAATGTCATACGCCGGACTCACCTGATAACCCGTCTGCTGCAACCCATAGGCTACCTGCTGGCGACGGCGGCGCGAATTCCCTTGCGGTTGCCGTTGTCGCCGGCCGGTCCCGCGGGCCGGGCGGAGCGCAAGCCGTCGAAGACAGTCGACGCGCTCTGGGGGCTTGCGGTGCTGCTGTTTACGCTTTACCTGGCATGGCGCGTCATTGCTTACGTCCGCACCGGCGTGGACTTATCGGAAATCCGGCAGGTCCTTTTTCTGGGATTTGTAACCTTGGCGCGGGTGTTTATTTTGATTGTCATTGCTTCGGTTATTTGGGTACCCCTAGGGGTGATGATCGGTTTGCGTCCGGCGGTGGCGGAAAAAGTCCAGCCGGTGGCGCAATTTTTGGCGGCATTTCCCGCTAATCTGCTTTTCCCGGTGTTCGTGGTGGTGATTGTCAACTGTCATTTGGATCCCGATATCTGGCTTTCGCCGCTGATTATTTTGGGCACCCAATGGTACATCCTGTTCAACGTTATCGCCGGCGCCAGTGCATTTCCCAATGATTTTAAGGAGGCAGCGGCCAATTTCCGTATTCGCGGCTGGCAATGGTGGCGAAAAATCATGCTGCCGGGCATATTCCCCTATTATATTACCGGGGCGATAACCGCTTCCGGCGGGGCCTGGAACGCCAGTATCGTGTCGGAATTCGTTTCCTGGGGCAACGACCGCCTGGAAGCGCACGGCTTGGGCGCTTATATTGCCAAAATGACCGCCGCCGGGGATTTCCCGAAGATAATATTGGGCATTGCGGTGATGTCGCTGTTCGTCACATTGTTCAATCGGTTGTTGTGGCGTCCGTTATATGCCTATGCGAATGCCAAATTGCGTATGGACTGACCGTCGGGCCGAAACTTTCAGGTTAACAAAGGAAAAAATATTATGCGGAATTCAGCAACGACGGCGGTAAACGAAATATTGCGGGTCGAGGGCGTATGCCGGGGCTTTAACAAATCCCAGGGTGAATTGCTCGTGCTTGACGACGTCAATCTCCGGCTCAAGGAAAATGAAATCGTCGGCCTGCTGGGCCGTTCCGGATCGGGGAAATCAACCTTGCTGCGCATCATCGCGGGGCTTATCAGTCCCACCGCCGGCGCGGTAACCTATCGGGGACAATCCTTGGACGGGCCGGCGGAAGGCGTGGCGATGGTGTTTCAGACCTTCGCCCTGTTTCCCTGGCTGACGGTATTGCAAAACGTCGAGGCGGGTCTTGAGGCCCTTGGCATCGACGCCCACGAGAGGCGCATACGCGCGCTGGCCGCCATCGATTTAATAGGCATGGACGGATTCGAAAATGCCTATCCTCGGGAACTGTCGGGGGGGGATGCGGCAGCGGGTGGGCTTCGCCCGTGCGCTGGTGGTTGAACCGACGTTGCTGCTGATGGACGAACCCTTTTCCGCCCTGGATGTTCTTACCGCGGAAACGCTGCGAACCGACCTGCTGGATTTATGGAATGAACAGCGTCTCAAAATCAAGTCGGTGTTAATCGTGACGCATAACATTGAGGAAGCGGTGTTTATGTGTGACCGCATCTTGTTGCTTTCGTCAAACCCCGGCAGCGTCATCGGCGAAATCCAGGTACCTTTTCCTCACCCGCGCAATCGTCTCGATCCGGCATTTCGCCGCCTGGTGGATGATATCTATGCGCGCATGACCGCCCGCGCCACCACAGGCGATACCCGCAAGGGCCTTGAGCTGGGCACCCGATTGCCGTCAGTGTCCACCAACCTGATGGCGGGGCTTATCGAAACGCTGGCGGCGGCGCCTTACAATGGGCTGGCGGATTTGCCGGAAATCGCCAGGACGCTGCATCTGGAAGTGGACGATCTGTTTCCGGTGGTGGAGATGTTGCAGTATCTCGGCTTCGCCGACGTACAGAAAGGGGATATACAACTGACCCCGGCGGGCAAAAAATTCGCCGATTACGGCACGCAGGAGCGCAAGCTGATGTTCGCCGACCATCTGCTGCGGTCGGTGCCGCTGGCGGCTCGGGTTCGCCAGGTGCTTAACGAGCGGCCGGGCCACCGGGCGCCTCGGGTGCGGTTTGAGGAAGAGCTTAACGATTTTCTGCTGGATAATGCCGCGGCGGAGACGCTGGACGTGGTGATTAACTGGGGGCGTTACGCGGAAATTTTTTCCTACGACGATCAGGCAGAAACCTTTAGCCTGGAGGATGTAGAAGCCTGAGGCGTCGGCCAGGACCGCCAAATGCCGCCATGGGGTTCAATCGGGCTTCGCCTCCGGCATGTCGAACCGCGGCGAAATCACGCCGTAGAATGCAAAGCCCAGGAAGGTGACGAGCGCGCCCCACATCATGGCCTCGGCCCCGGCGCTGTAGAGCGCATAGAAACTGTAGAGGGCGCCGAGGTAAGCGATGACATTGGTGAAAAAGGCTTTGCCGGCGGCAAGGCCGGCCGTTTTCAGGATCATCACGGTGGCGGCCATAGAGAGGATATAGGGAATGATATTGGTTACCACGGCCAGGTTGACCAACACGTTGAACTGCTGGCTCAACGACGGACTGATGGTCATCATGGCAAGAAGCGTCTGGACGGATGCGATAATCACTATCCCCCAAACCGGCGCGCCGGCGCCGTTGACGCGGGAAAACACCCTGGGGAAATAGCCCGCTTCGGATGAGGATTTCAACACCTGGGCCAGGGTAAATTGCCAACCCATCAATGAGCCGGCACAGGACATTATCATGAGCGCCATAATGATGTTGCCTACTGCCGGTGAAAACATGGCGGCGAAAGCCAGCCCGAACGGCGCGGTGGAGCCGGCCAACACCGCATTGGGCACGATGCCCGCGATGACATTGGTGGAGACAATATAAATCACGGCGGCCCCCAGCGTGCCGCCCATAACCGCAATGGGGACGTTCCGTTCAGGATTTTCCACCGCATCCATATTCGCGCAGGCGGATTCCAGGCCGAGAAAAGCCCACAGCGTCATGGCAATAGATGACCCAAGACCGTCAAGGAAAGAAAGTTGATGGGGATTCCAGGCGGCGGCATAGGTCGCGCCGCTGAAATAGAACCAGCCGACAAAAGTGATACCCGCCACCGGAATAATCACTCCCCACAGGGCGATGCCGCCGATATGGCCGGTAATGCGCGCGCCGGCGAAATTGGCTGCCGAAGCGAGCCAGAGCACCATAAGGGCGGCCAGAGAAATGGCTAAAGGCGAGAGGGTGATGCCGAGTAGCGCCGAGCCGTAGCCGACGGCGGAAATGGCAATGGCGATATTGGCGATCAACAGGGAAATGGCATAGGTATAATTCGCCATGAAATGGCCGGATTTGCCGAAGGTATATTCGGCATAGCCGCCCATGCCGCCGGGTTTGCGGCTGTACATGCCGCACTTGGCGAAAGCATAAGCGAGCGCCATGGCGCCTGCGGCGGTCACCAGCCACGAGAAGACGGACAATGTGCCCACTTCCGCCAGCTTGGCGGGCAGCATGATAATTCCCGAACCCATCATATTTACGGCGGTCAGCAGGGTGAGCTGAACCAGGCCCATTTTGCTTTTCGCCTTCGCCATACTGATGTTCTCTTGCTATTTCGGAGCCGATGACAGATATCACGCCGGTGTTTTTCGCGGATAAAAGATAGGCATGGCCTAAATAAGGATAAGCGGTGATCTGATAGCTGAGCTCCTCTTTGCGCGTGGACAGTCTCAGCGATCCTTATCATGAATGCCAGCTTTTCATCCGGTAAATATTCTTTTACCCCGGCGGGAATTAATCAGCGTGCTTGACGTTTTTTTTACACCTAATCTCATCTACCGTTATAAAATTTAATTTCGAAAGGTATTATAAATTGATATTCAAAAAATAATGATCTTCATAACGCATTGGCGGCCAGCGGGTAGCGAGCTATATCCTTACAACAACTAAAACTTGCTGGCATTATTTTTACGTGCTATGAGAGTGCATCTTTGGCGAAGGATTATGGGTTAGACAAAGGGCATGTTAACGGTTAGCGAAATGTCTCATGAAAAGCAACGGGCCATTACCCGGGTCTGTATCGAATGCGCGATATTATTGCTGCAACATGGCGCCGAAAGCATGCTGGTGGAGCAGTTATCCACCCGGCTCGGGTTGGCGTTGGGGGCCGATCGGGTGGAAAGCTCTATTTCCGCCAATGCGGTGGTATTGACCACCATCAAGAAGGGCTATTGCCTGACATCAACGCGGAAAAATAACGATCGCGGCATCAATATGCATGTGGTTACCCAGGCGCAGCATATCGTCATCATGACCGAACACCATTTACTGGATGTTGACGATGTGTCCAAGCGATTGGCGAACATCAGGCCGCTGCGTTATCCTCGCTGGTTGATGGTTTGCGTCGTCGGCTTATCCTGCGGCTGTTTCAGCCGGCTGAATGGCGGCGGCTGGGATGCCTTTGTCGTGACGCTCTGCGCCAGCGGACTGGCGATGTATGTTCGTCAATTGTTGACGGCGCGGCAGATGAACCCCTTGATCAATTTCTGCATCACTGCTTTTGTGGCCGCCTCCGCTTCAGGGCTGTTGATGCGCCTGCCGGCCTTTCACAATACCTCGCTGGTGGCGATGCCCGCCAGCGTGCTGTTGCTGGTGCCGGGGTTTCCGCTGATCAACGCGGTGGCGGATATGTTTAAAGGGCACGTGAATACCGGCCTGGCGCGCTGGATGATGGCCAGTTTGCTGACGCTGTCCATTTGCATCGGTATCGTCCTGGCCATGGCGGTATGGAATTTCAAGGGGTGGGCATGAATTTGCTGTTGGCATTATTGCAGGACATGGTGTTGGCCGCCGTGCCGGCCCTGGGATTCGCCATGGTGTTTAACGTACCGGCCAAAGCCTTGCGCTATTGCGCGTTATTGGGGGGCTATCGGACATGGTTCGCGCATGCTTATGATGCACTATGGCTTGAATATCGAGTGGGCTTCTTTGCTGGCTTCAATCTTAATCGGGGTGATAGGCATCCACTGGTCCCGCTGGCTGCTGGCCCATCCCAAGGTATTTACGGTGGCGGCGGTCATTCCGATGTTTCCCGGTATCTCCGCTTACAGCGCCATGGTGGCGGCGGTGGAAATTTCCCATTTGGGCTATAGCGAGACGCTGATGGCGACGCTGGTCACGCAATTTCTCAAGGCCGGTTTTATTGTCGGCGCCTTGTCCGTCGGCCTGTCATTACCGGGCCTGTGGCTTTACCGCAAACGTCCCGGGGTGTAAGGGAATCCGGCGGATTAGGCGCTTTCCTAATTTTGCGGCAGGAAGAGGCCGGCCCTATCGACGGAACCGGGGAGTTTCCGTATAGTGGCAACAATTTTATAGCCGGTAAGAGTTAATATGACTATCAGTCTGATTGCCGCCCTGGCGGTAGATCGCGTCATTGGCCTGGAAAACGCCATGCCTTGGCATTTACCCGCCGATTTGGCATGGTTCAAACGAAACACCCTGAATAAACCCATCATCATGGGCCGAAAAACCTATGAATCGCTCGGGCAGCCTTTGCCGGGCCGGCGAAATATCGTACTCAGCCGCCAAGGCGCCGCCGACGATCGGGTCGTCTGGGCCGCATCGCCTTCCGATGCCCTGGCCGCCGCCGGCGAGGCGGAGGAAGTCATGGTAATCGGCGGGGGCACAATCTATCAGCAATTTCTGCCCCGCGCGCAGCGGTTATACCTGACCCATATCGACGCGGAAATCGACGGCGATACCTACTTTCCCGATTATGAACCGGACCAATGGCAATCCACCTTCAGCGAATTCCATGACGCCGACGATAAGAACAGCCACAGCTTCTGTTTTGAAATTCTGGAACGGCGTTAGCCGTTCCCTATAAACGATGCAACCCGGTTGCCGGCTCGAAGGTATTTCACGTTTATATAAGCCCATCGTTTTGCCGTGGTTAAGCATTCGGGGAACCGGCAGTGAAATGCCAGCCCGTTTGCAATTCCTTTAATATTGCCAGTATTTGTTCTTTGATGGCTATTCTATTTTCGGAAGAATCGAAAATAGCGCCATGGTCCTTTTCATTTATATCAGCAAAGCTTCGAAACGAGTGTCCGAAGATTTCAGTGTCCAACGCTGTTGATGCTAATATTTTGTTATGAGCATCTCCATTTTTTGCACAACAGCTGAGGTCGGTGATCAGTGCCCGAAAAAATTGTGTTTTTCTTGACTGCCGGAGCGTTCAAGCGTTAGCTTCTCAATATCTGGTAAGTAAATTTCATCTGCAAGATTATTTAATTTTTTTATTAAAGGCGCAAGGTTGCTTAATTGCGAACGTTCTTTGCTTGCTTGGAAGAGTAACTCTTCTAAAGTCATCGGCGAAGTATTGACGTCATCAGAGCGGGCTGGATTAACTGTCTTTTGGGAATGGACGGAATTCTGAGGGTGGGAAATGTTATTATTTTTCGGTCCCGTAGCAGGGTTGTTAGACGCTTTTTTTAACCATTTGCCTAGACTGCCGAATACCGCCTCAAAGGATTGACCTACGGAAACTGGCGAGGTCATTGTTTGGTAACTGATGGGTGAGGGCATAGTTGAATCCTTTCTTAGGAAAAGTGAATAAAATTTTGCGCGCAAGAAACGATCTGCGCCTGTCTATTATTTAATGAGAAATCATTAAGAGGTTATCAATCGAATTAATATCATGCTTAACCACCCCATTGATAATCCTATGCGCATAGTGATCAAGGCCATCAATAGCAACGTGATTGCATTTTAAAAACGTTATCATGATACAAGAATAAATGAGGGCTACTATTAAAAAACAAGAAACGACTGGTAAAAAAAAGAGCAGAATTCGCCTGCTCTTCAGCATTATTGATTCATCGCTTCAATCCCGCTTTCCCCGCGGCGGTTGGACGGCTGCCGGAAATACTGCTTATCTTCCCAGCGCAGCAGGGTTAAATCGCCGCCCCAGCAGCAGCCCGTGTCCAGGGCATAGATGCCCTCCGGCGTTCCTTTGCCCTCAAGAGAGGCCCAATGGCCGAAGGCGATGCTGTATTCTTCCGATACCGGGCCCGGCAGCAAATACCAGGGGCGCAGCGGCGGTGGGGCGCGATCCGGGGTATCTTTGCATATCATGTCCAGTTGGCCGTTGGGAAAACAAAACCGCATGCGGGTGAAGGCGTTGGTGCTGAAACGCAGCCTGGACAGGCCGGTGAGCTCAGGGGACCAATTGTTCGGCATATCACCGTACATGGCATCAAGAAACAGGGGATAGCTGTCGCTGGACAGCACCGCCTCCACCTCGCGGGCGCAAACGCGGGCGGTAGCCAGATCCCATTGCGGCGTGATGCCGGCGTGGGCCATTATCAATTTCTTTTCTTCATCCACCTGCAGCACCGGCTGGCGGCGCAGCCAGTTAACCAGCACATCGGCATCCGGCGCCTCCAGCAGCGGCGTGATGCGGTCCTTAGGCTTATTGCGGCTGATGCCTGCATACACCGCCAACAGATGCAGGTCGTGGTTGCCCAACACCATGCGCACCGAGTCCCCCAGTTCCCTGACATAACGCACGACTTCCAGCGAGGCCGGGCCCCGGGCCACCAGGTCGCCGGTCAGCCATAATTCATCCTGGGACGGATCAAAATCCACTTGGGACAAAAGCAGCTTCAACTCTTCGAAGCAGCCGTGTATATCACCGATTAAATATGTCGACATAATTAGTGTATAAGTGATGGAATCGCTAAACGGAAGACGGGAATGGCAATACGGAAAGACTGCCCCTGATGATCCAGCATTTCATAATGGCCTTCCATGGTGCCGAGCGGCGTTTCAAGGATGGCGCCGCTGGTATATTGAAACTCGTTGCCCGGCGGTATAAGCGGCTGCTCGCCCACCACGCCTTCGCCTTGCACCTCGGTTTCCTTACCGTTGGCGTTGGTAATGAGCCAGTAGCGGCCCACCAGCTGTACGTTATGCCGCCCGAGGTTGCGTATGGTAATAGTATAGGCGAAGACATAGCGTTCCTCTTCGGGAATGGATTGTGTCTCTACGTACATACTTTGAACCTGCACGCACACGCGCGGCGAATTAATCATACAGCCTGACTCCTATCTATATTCTTGCGGCGATGAATACTCCGCCAGCCAGCACCATGATTCTTGTGGCGATGAACCCCTCGCCAGCCAGTGTTAAGCTTCTTACGGCGTTATATACCTCGCCAGCCAGCATCATGATGCCGGTGGCGTTGGATGCTCCGCCAGCCAGTTCGCCAGACGGCAATACTGCGCCACGGAGATATTTTCCGCACGCATAGCCGGGTCAACCTCCAACTCCGTTAATTGCGCCGGAGTGAACACATTGCCCAAACTGTTGCGCACGGTCTTTCTGCGCTGATTAAACGCCTGGCTGGTGATGCTGGCCAATACCGGCATGGAGCTTACGGGATAAGGCAATTCCAGGTAAGGCTCCAGGCGTACCACGGCGGAATCCACTTTCGGCGCCGGCCGAAAGGAGGCGGGCGGAACCTCCAGTACCGGTATTATCCGGCAGTAGTACTGCGCCATCACGCTCAGACGGCCGTAAGCTTTGCTGTCCGGGCCGGCCACCAGGCGATTGACCACTTCCTTTTGCAGCATGAAATGCATATCGCGGATTGCCTGAGTATAGCTGAAAAGATGGAACATTAACGGCGTGGAAATATTGTAAGGCAGGTTGCCGAACACCCGTAACGGCTGACCTAACTGTCGCGCCATGGCGGCGAAATCCACGGTCATGGCGTCCTGTTGCAGGATGGTCAGCTTGTTTTGCATAAACGGATGGGTCGCTAGTCTGGCGGCTAAATCTCGATCCAGTTCAATGACCGTCAAATGATCCAACCTCTCCGCCACCGGTTCGGTCAACGCGCCGAGACCGGGGCCGATTTCCACCAAGGCCTGATCCGGCAAGGGGTGAATGGCGCGGACAATGGAATCGATGATGTTGTCATCGTGTAGAAAATTCTGCCCGAAGCGTTTACGGGCCAAATGGCCCTGATGAAGACGTTTATCCATGACGGTTATGTATCATTTTTTATGGCGAGATTAAGCGCCGTTTTGATGCTGCCGGCCTCCGCCTGGCCGCTGCCGGCCAACGCAAGAGCAGTGCCGTGATCCACCGAGGTGCGGATAAAAGGCAATCCGAGGGTGATATTCACCGCCCGACCGAAGCCTTGGTATTTCAGCACCGGCAGGCCCTGGTCGTGGTACATGGCCAGCACCGCGTCGGCGTCCTGGAGATACTTCGGTTGGAACAGGGTATCGGCGGGCAACGGCCCCACCAAATCGTAATTTTCGGCCCGTAACTCATCCAAGGCGGGGATCAGGGTTTCAATCTCTTCCCGCCCCATATGGCCGCCCTCGCCGGCGTGCGGATTCAGGCCGCAGACATAGACTCGCGGCCGGGGAATGCCGAACCGGCGACGTAAATCATGAAAAAGAATCGTGATGACTTCCCGCAGGCATTGGCGGGTAACGGCGCCGGGAACCGCCGATAGGGGCAAATGGGTGGTGGCCAGCGCCACCCGCAGCGATTCGGTGGCCAGCATCATCACCACGCGTTCGCACTTGCTGCGATCGGCGAAGAATTCAGTATGACCGGTAAAAGGTAAACCGCCGTCATTGATAATGCCTTTATGCACCGGGCCGGTGAGCAGCGCGGCGAATTCCCCGCTCAGACAGCCGTCGCAGGCCCGCGCCAGGGTTTCCACCACATAAGCGCTGTTGGTCACATCCAGTCGGCCCGCTTCCACCGCGGCGGGAGCCTTGACCTCTAAGACGGTCAGCGTGCCGGCCGGCTGCGGGACGGCCGGCGATGCGGGCCGATAGGGATTCAACCGCAAAGGCAATCCCAACTGACGCGCGCGCGCGGTCAGTACCGCGGGGTCGGCGCACGCCACCAGCTCCAGGGGCCACGCCTGCTGGGCCAGCATGGCCATCAGGTCGGGACCGATCCCGGCTGGCTCGCCGGGGGTGATGACCAGCCGTGGATTATTGGCCATTGTCGCCATTGCTGCCGCTGTTATCGATAATTTTTACGTAAGCGGCGGCACGCTGTTCCTGCATCCAGGCTTGCGCTTCCTCGGCGAATTTACGGTTGAAGAGCAATCGGTAGGCTTGATCTTTCTTGGCCGCGTCGGTGCGATCCACCTGGCGCGTATCCAGCAGTTGGATCAGATGCCAGCCATAAGACGAGCGTACCGGCGAGCTGATCTGGCCTTTTTTCAAGGATACCAGCGCATCGCGGAAGGCGGGATCAAAGGATTCCGGCGAGGTCCAGCCCAGATCGCCGCCCTGGTTGGCGGAGCCGGGATCCTGGGAAATCTGTTTCGCCACGGTGGCGAAATCCGCTTTGCCGCTTCTGATTTGCGCCAAGACGTCGTTCAGCTTGTCTTGCGCCTGCTGATCGGTGAGCACCACCGACGGGCGCAGCAAAATATGCCGTGCATGCACTTCGGTGACCGTGACTTTCTGGTCGCCGCCGCGTATGTCATTGACCCGCAGGATATGGAAACCGACCCCGGAACGAATAGGCCCGACGACAGCGCCCTTCGGTGCGCTTTGCAACGCTTCAGCAAAAATAGTGGGCAGTTCTTGCAGCTTGCCCCAGCCCATTTCGCCCCCTTTCAACGCCTGGGGATCGGAAGAGTAGCTGATGGCCAACTTACCGAAATCGGCGCCGTTTTTCAGTTGCTCAACCAGCGACTTCGCCAGCGTTTGCGCTTTGTCCACCTGCTCCGGCGACGGATTTTCCGGCAGCGGTATCAGGATATGACTCAGGTTATAATCGGCGCCGTTGCCGGTTTGCGCGGCGATTTGCTGCGCCAGGGAATCCACTTCCTGCGGCAGAATGGTTATCCTGCGCCGCACCTCGCTGTTGCGCACTTCGGCAATCAGCATCTCTTTGCGAATTTGTTTACGGTAGGTATCGTAGCTGATGCCCTGATCCGCCAGACGGCCGCGCAATTGATCCAGCGTCATATGGTTTTCTTCGGCGATATGGGCGATGGATTGCGTCAGCTGATCTTCCGTAACGGTGATATTGGCCCGTTGCGCCATCGCCAGGACGATATTGTCCATGATCAGCCGATCGAGGATTTGCCGGCGTAACGTCGCGTCGTCCGGGATCTGTTGATGCGCATCCGCCGCGTTGCGTTTAACCGAATCCATCAACCCATCCACGTCACTTTCGAGAACGACGCTGTTATCCACCACGGCCGCCACTCTATCCACCTCTTGCGGGGCGGCGAACGCGCTGCCTGCAAAGATGGCCATGCCGAGAATAAGCGTTCTCCAGTTTTTCATACCTTTTCCATTTCTATCAGCCGCATTTGCGGATTCATGTTCAATGTTTGCTCGGTCGGGCCGGCGTTAAAACGCCCGTTGATATGGGAGAATGCCGGTATCCAGCATTTTTTTCGTCCCCAGGCCGTAGTCGCTGGTCAAACCGCGCAGTTCTATGTTTAACGACACGCCGTCGTCATATACGCTGGTACTGCTGGTACTGTTCCAACTGGTAATCTTGCGTTGATATCCCACGTTCACCGCCCAGCAGCAAGTATTGTACTGGACGCCGATAAGCTGCTCCGCCGGTTGTCTCGCCTTGGTATCGTAATAATAGGCGGCCACCAGCGACCAGCGATCCGCAATCGGCCAACTGCCGATGGTGCCGACCTGGGAGATACCCTGTTGATAGCCCGGGCTGGTGATATCGGGCAGCATCGCCTGGATATACTCCGGGCTGGCATAACGGTAACTCAATTGAATCATCCGGTTATCATCCCGGCGATACTCCAGAACAGCATCCCCGAGGGCGATGCTGTCCATCCGGGCATCATACTGCAAGCCCCCCGCAGAGCCCATTGATCGCTGATTTTGTAATAACTGTCTCCGGCCCAGACCACGCTGCCCTTGTCGGCGGAGTCCTCCAGAATGCTGTTGGTATCGCCGGTGCGCGAGGGCGTGAAGTAGTAGATTTGACCCAGGGAGGCATTAAAACGTTCCACCAGCGCGTCATCATAAATACGGGTCGTCACCCCGCCGGCCAACTGATTGGCGGAGGCGATGCGGTCCAGACCGCTGTAGCTGCGATCGCGGAACAGGCCGGTATAGTCGGTTTGCAACAGCGTGGAGTCGTAGGAATTGATATTGCTCTGATCGCGGTAGGGAACATACAGGTATTGCAGCCGCGGCTCCAGCGTCTGGGTGTAATCCTCCTGCCAGTCCATGTTGCGCTCGAACACCATTTTGCCGTCGGTCTTGAACTGCGGCAGGACCCGGTTCACCGTGGCCTTAAGCTGGTTATTGCCGGCGGTGTCATTGTAGTTGTCGATATTTTCCTGCTGCCAGTGCGTCGCCATCAGCTTGGCTTCGGTATTCAAACTGCCCCAGCGGTTGGACAGCGGCAAATCCACGGTGGGCTCGATATGCACCCGCGTGGCGTTGGGATTCGCGCCGCTGGCGCTGGTGAAATTGACGGCCTGACCGTAGATTTTCGTGTCGAACGGACCGACGTCATTTTGATAGTAGGTGACGTCCAACTGCGGCGCGGCGCGATAGGAACTGGTGTTGCCGTAATCGGAAAAGATCTGGAACTGTTTGTCGGCCAGCGTCACTTCCCAATTGGTATCCGCGTAGCCGACGCTGAATATTTGCGTGGCGTAGCCATCGGTGGTGGAACCGTATTTTGAGGACAGATCCTGGAAGTAATAGGGATCGCTGACTCGGGTATAATTGACGTTGAAACGCCAGACGTTATCCATGACCCCGCTGTGTACCCAATACATCAGCCAGCGGTCGGCGCTGCCGTCGCCGGGATGATCGCTGGCATACTGGTTGTCGTTGGGTAAATAGTCGAATTCAAACAGGCCGGAGCCGGCCGTGGTGAGGTAGCGGAATTCGTTTTGCAGTTGCAGTCCGCGCTTGCTCATGTAATTCGGCGTCAGGGTGTCGTCGTAGTTAGGGGCCAGGTTGAAGTAATAGGGCGCTGAAAATTCAAAGCCGCTGGTGCTGCCGTATTTGGCGTTGGGCAACAGAAAACCGGAGCGCCGTTTATCCCCGGTGGGGAATTGCATGTAAGGGCTGTAGAACACCGGCACGTCGCCGATGCGGAACCGGGCATTGTAGATTTCCGCCACCTGCTCCTCCCGGTCATGGATCACTTCCGAACCCTTGACGCTCCAGCTGTCGTTGCCGGGCAGGCAGGAAGTGAAGGTGCCGTTTTCCAATACCGTGTAGCGATTGTTGCCGCGCATCTTCATCATATCGGCATCGCCGCGGCCTTGCCGCCCCACCATCTGATAGGCGCCCTGATAAACGTCGGTGTCTTTGGTGTTCAGGTTCGACCAGCCTTTCGGACCGTTCAGCTTTATCTGGTTATCGCTGTAGTGCACGTCGCCGGTGGCGGTGACGGTCCGCACCGGCGTTTCCTGGCCGGTCTGTTTCTGATCCAGCTCCGCCTGCTTGGCGGTCATGGTGCTGTTGCCCTGCTGGATGTTCACATTGCCGGTAAACGTGGCATTGGCGGGATAATCAGCCTGTGCGTGATCCGCCTGAATATGCACCGGCAGCTGGTTAGGGGTGCCGGAGACCAGCGGTTTGGTGTATTCAGGCACGCCCAGCAGACATTGATCGGCGAAATCAGCCAGGGCATGCTGGCTATACAGCGCCGACCAGATCAGGCTGGCCAGCAATGTGGGGAAACTTTTCTTCATATGCTTTTCAGGTGTTCCGTCATCTTGGGCTTCATGCCGTCAAACGGTCAGAGACTAACTCACTCACCGGAGTTGCGCTAGTGTTAAATCCCGCCGTTTATCCGCGCACCGTTAGGCACAGCGATAAATGACAGGTATGATAAAGCAAATTTGAACCGACGGCATGGTGAATTGAGGAGTATATGCGGTATTGGGGTAGGCTGTTGGGGGTAATAGTCGGTTTTCTGTCCGGTGCCGGCTTTTGGGGTGTGGTATTAGGCTTTTTAATCGGTCATATGGTGGACAAGGCGCGGATGGTTAAAAGCGCCGGTCCGGGTTTTTTTTGCCGATCAGCAAACCCGGCAGAATGTCTTTTTTCGCGCCACCTTTCAGGTCATGGGGCATTTAACCAAGTCCAAGGGCCGGGTAACCGAAGCGGACATACAAAATGCCAACGCGTTGATGGGGCGTTTGCGTTTGGATGAACCGTCGCGGGTCGCCGCTCAGCAGGCGTTTCGCGAAGGCAAGGAAAGCCATTTTCCATTAAGGGAAACCCTGCGGGAATTTCGGCAGGTCTGCTTCGGCCGGTTCGATCTGGTGCGGATGTTTCTGGAAATTCAGATTCAGGCGGCGTTCGCCGACGGTTCGCTGCATCCCAACGAGCGGCAGGTACTCTATGTGATTGCCGAAGAGTTAGGCATTTCCCGCATGCAGTTCGATCAGTTTCTCAGCATGATGGAAGGCGGCCAGCAATTCGGCGGCCAAGACGGTCAATACAGCCAAGGCGGCTATCAATCCGGTCCGCGTCAGGGCCCTACCTTGGAAGATGCCTGCAAGGTGCTGGGGGTGCGCGGCACCGATGACGCCGTGACCATCAAGCGCGCCTATCGCAAGCTGATGAGCGAACACCATCCGGATAAGCTGGTGGCCAAAGGCCTGCCGCCGGAAATGATGGAGATGGCCAAACAGAAAACGCAGGAAATACAGTCGGCCTATGACCTTATCAAGCAGCAAAAGGGATTTCGCTGACCGATGCTTCGATCCGGTCTTGGCAAACGCACGCTCCCCTTAGTCGGCTCGTTGTGCGATCGATGATCGCGGGCATACCGCGCTATGGGGCGCTTGGTCAGAAATCCGCTTCGCAGCGGAAATGGATGGGCGTGTGATAGGCCGGATGGGTAATGGACAGCTCCTGGGCGTGCAGCAGCAGCCGGACCGACAGGGCCTTGACCTCCGGCGGCGCATAAAAGCCGTCGCCGAGGATCGGATGCCCGAGCGCCAGCATATGCACCCGCAACTGATGGGAGCGGCCGGTCACGGGCATCAGCAAGACGCGCGCCGTTCCGTCATCATCGCGTGACAATACGCGGTATTGCGTTTGCGCCGCTTTGCCGGTCTCGAAGCAAACCTTTTGCCGGGGCCGGTTCGGCCAGTCGCAAATGAGCGGCAAATCCACCAGCCCCTCGTCCAAGGCCGGGTGTCCCCAAACCCTGGCGACATAGCTTTTTTTCGGTTCACGCTCGCGGAACTGGCGTTTCAGCTCCCGCTCCGCCGCTTTGGTCATGGCCACGGCAATGACGCCGCTGGTGGCCATATCCAGCCGATGAACGCTTTGCGCCAGGGGGAATTCCGCCAGAATACGGGACATAACGCTGTCTTGATGCTCCGGCCCGCGGCCGGGGACCGAAAGCAATCCGCTGGGTTTATTCACCACCATAATATGCGCATCCTGATACAGGATATGCAGCCAGGGTTCGCGCGGAGGATTATAAGGTTCCATGGAACTCCGGCGCGGCCTGAAGACGTCGTCTTGAGACCGCGCAATGTTTATTGATGGGTGACTACGATCAGACGTATGGCGTCCAAACGCCAATTAGCCTGATCCAATTGGGCCAGCGCATGCTCTCGATTATACGCCAGCGTCTCAAGCTCGTCCTCACGTATAGCCGGGTTCACCGCTTTCAATGCCTCAAGACGGTTAAGTTCGGCGCCGAGCCGCTCATCCGCCTGTCGCCTGGCGTCGTCGATCAATGCCTGGGCCCGCTCAGCCGCCAACGTTTCTCCTTTTTGCAGAACGCCGTGTATCTCCGGCTGCACCGTGCTCACCAGCTTGCCCGCGGTATGACGTTTTATCGCGGTAAGCTGACGGTTGAAATGCTCGAATTCCACCTGGGGCGCGAGATCGTTGCCGTGCTGATCCAGCAGCAACCGTATGGGGGTAGCCGGTAAAAAGCGGCTTAACTGCAATTTTTTCGGCGCCGACGCTTCCACCACATAGATGAGTTCCACCAGCAGCGTGCCCACCGGCAGCGCCTTGTTTTTCAGCAGCGATACCGCGCTGGTGCCGCTGTCGCCGGATAACACCAGATCCAGGCCATTGCGGATGATGGGGTGTTCCCAACTGATAAACTGGGTCTCTTCACGGGCCAGCGCCTGCTCGCGGTTGAAGGTAATGGTGCAGCCTTCTTCCGGCAGACCGGGGAAATCAGGCACCAGCATATGGTCCGATGGCGTCAGGACAATCAGGCTGTCGCTGCGATCTTCTTGGTTGATGCCGACGATATCAAACAGGTTAAGGGCAAAGTTCACCAACTGCGGGTCGCTGTCCTGCGCGGCAATGGCCTCGGCCAACGCCAGGGCCTGTTCGCCGCCGTTGGAATGCTGTTCCAGCAAGCGGTCGCGACCTTGTTCCAACTGCAGTTTCAAGCGATCGTGCTGTTTGCGGCACGCCAGGATAAATTCGTCCAGGCCGTCCTGTCGGGCAGGTTCGCCCAGATAGGCGATGAGGGAGGTGTAGACCTCATCGTACTGAACGCGGCCGGTGGGGCAGGTATGCTCGAACGCGTCCAGTCCTTCGTGATACCAGCGAATCAGCACGGCCTGGGCGGTCTGCTCCAGGTAGGGTACGTAAATCTCGATATCATGATTCTGGCCGATGCGATCCAGCCGGCCGATGCGTTGTTCCAGCAGATCCGGATTCATCGGCAAATCAAACATCACCATTTGATGGGCGAATTGGAAATTGCGCCCCTCCGAGCCGATTTCCGAACAGAGCAACACCTGCGCGCCGTCATCCTCGGAAGCAAAATAGGCGGCGGCGCGGTCCCGCTCCAGCAGAGACAGCCCTTCGTGAAACACCGCGGCGCGAATGCCTTCACGCTCGCGAAGCACCTGTTCCAACTGCAGGGCGGTATCGGCGTGGGCGCAGATGACCAGCACTTTTTCCTGGCGATTTTGCAACAGGAAGTCTAATAGCCATTCCACGCGGGGATCAAAATTCCACCAGGTGGCGTTGCCGCCTTCAAATTGCTGATAGATCTGCTCGGGGTACAGCATATGGCGCGCGCGCTCATCCGGGGCCTGCTTACCTCCCATGATGCCGGCTACTTTGATGGCGGTCTGGTATTGCGCGGGCAGCGGCAGCCTCAACTGATGCAGCAGCCGGCGGGGAAAGCCCTTCACTCCCTGGCGGGTGTTGCGAAACAACACCCGGCTGGTGCCGTGGCGATCCATCAGCATGGCCGTCAGCTCGCGACGTGCATTGCCGGCGCGGACATCGTCTCCGTTGGCCACCGCCAGGAGCGGTTCGATGTCCTGCTCGCTCAGCATGTCCCCCAGTAGATTTTTCGCCTGGTCGGAGAGATTCTTGCCGTTAAGCAGCAGCGTGACGGCATCCGCCACCGGCCGGTAGCGTTGCTGTTCCGCCACGAATTCGGCGTAGTCATGGAAACGGTTCGGGTCCAATAGCCGCAGCCGGGCAAAGTGGCTTTGCAGACCGAGCTGTTCGGGGGTGGCGGTGAGCAGCAGGATGCCGGGGATGCTGCGGGCCAGCTGCTCAATCACTTGGTATTCGCGGCTGGGGGCCTCTTCGCTCCAGGCAAGATGGTGAGCTTCATCCACCACCATCAGATCCCAGTCGGCGTCGGCCAGTTTCTCCAACCGTTCATGGTTACGGCGCGCAAAATCCAGCGAGCACAGCACCAGCTGTTCGGTTTCGAAGGGATTGTCGCTATCTTGCATTGCCTGGTCGTAGCGTTCGTCATCAAAGAGGGCGAACAGCAGGTTGAAGCGGCGCAGCATCTCCACCAGCCACTGGTGCAATAACGATTCAGGCACAATGATCAGCACGCGATCGGCGCGGCCGGTCAGCAGTTGCTGATGGATTATCATACCTGCTTCGATGGTTTTACCCAAGCCTACCTCATCCGCCAGCAATACCCGCGGCGCATAGCGCTGACCCACCTCCGAGGCGATATGCAACTGGTGGGGGATCAGATTGGCGCGGATGCCCCGTAAACCGTTCCAGGCCTGCCGAAATTGCTCGCTATGAAATTTTCGCGCCCGGTAACGCAGAGCGAACCGATCCATCCGGTCGATTTGACCGGCGAACAGCCGGTCCTGGGGTTTGCTGAAGGTGAGTTTGCTGTCAAGCAGGACTTCCCGCAGGACGGTGCCGGTCTCGCCGTTATCCAGCCGCGTGCCGGCATAGGTTAACAGACCGTCGTCTTCCTCCACCGTTTCTATCAGCAATTGCCAGCCTTCATGGCTGGTAACCGTATCCCCAGGATTGAAAATGACCCGTGTGACCGGGGCGTCGGCACGGGCGTAAAGGCGATTTTCACCGATAGCGGAAAACAGCAGCGTCACCATGCGGGCATCCACCGCCACCACGGTTCCCAATCCCAGTTCACTTTCCGTGTCGCTTATCCAGCGTTGACCCATTTTAAAAGGCATAAATTCTCGGCTCGGTGTTATGTTAGGCAAAAAAGTACCGGCAATAGCGCGGCTGGCCGTGGCGGGCGCGGGCCTAGTGTCACGGCGTTAAACTCGATAAGGGTTAGCGTTGAGGACTGAAGAGGCGCTATGTTAATAGATGAAAGTCTCTTCGTCACCTACCTTTCTTTGCCTTTGTGCTTAAAACAGCCCCATTTGACCCGATACAAGCGTAGCAAAATCATCTTGCATAAAGGGCAGTATAGCGTCCGCCACCGGTTGCAACTGTTTTGCCAGATAATGATTGTAGTCCGGCGGATTGCGGCGTATTTCCAGAGGTTCCGGTCCCTGGGCGGTAATGATATAGCTTATCCAACCGCCGTTTTGGTATTGCTGCTGTCGGCCGTGCCGGCGATTATACTCGTCGGCCATCCTTGCGGCGCGGGCTTGCGGGGGGGGACATTGCGTTGATAATCGCTTAATTTGCGGCGCAGGCGTTTACGGTATACCAGCAGAGGATCATGCTCGCCGTTGAGCGTGCGCCGGACAAAGTCGCGCACAAAGTCTTGATAGGGCTGGCGGCGGAAGATCCGCTCATAGAGCTGCTGCTGAAACTGTTGGGCCAACGGCGTCCAGTCGCTGCGAACGGTTTCCAGTCCTTTGAATACCATGTGATCTTTCCCCTCGGCTTGGGCCAGCCCGGCGTAGCGTTTTTTGCTGCCCAGCTCGGCGCCGCGGATGGTGGGCATGAGAAAACGGCTGAAATGGGTTTCATATTCGATTTCCAGGGCGCTTTCAAGCCCCATGGCCTCCCGCAAATGGGTTTGCCACCATTGATTGATGACCGCGGCCAGCCGGTGGCCGATGGCGTCGGCGGCGGCGTTGTCTTGTGCCCCTTTTAGCCAGACGAACGTGGAGTCGGTATCCCCGTAAATGACCGGATAACCCTGTTCTTCAATAAGTTTCCGCGTTTGATGCATGATGGCATGGCCGCGCAGCGTAATGTTCGACGCCAGGCGGGCGTCAAAGAAACGGCACCCCGGCGCGCCCAATACGCCGTAGAAGGCGTTCATGATGATTTTCATCGCCTGCGACAAGGGCGGATTGTTTTCTCGTTTGGCGCGTTCCCGACCCCGCCAGAGCTGGCTGACGATGCCCGGCAGGCAGTGGCGGCGGCGCGAGAAGCGTGCGTCGAGAAACCCGGCCGCCGTGTTCTGTTCATCGGTTTCCGCCATACCTTCTATCAGACCCACCGGGTCGATAAGAAAGGTGCGGATGATAGAGGGGTAGAGGCTTTTATAGTCTAATACCAGCACAGAATCATACAAGCCCGGACTGGAATCCATCACATAGCCGCCTGGGCTGGACTGGGGCGGGATATCTCCCAGGTTGGGGGCGACATAGCCCGCTCGATGCATGCGCGGCAGATACAACCAGGTGAATGCCGCCACCGATCCGCCGCTGCGATCCGCCGCCAAACCGGTGACCGAGGCGCGCTCCAGCAGAAACGCCAGCAGGCGGGTGTGGTCGAAAATTCGCATCACCAGCTCGCAGTCCTTGAGGTTATAGCGCGCCAGAGCCGGTTTGTCTTCCAGGTACAGACGGTCTATTTCGTCCATGCGCTGATAGGGCGTGGAGATATCTTTGCCTTCACCCAGCAGGGTTTGCGCCACGTTTTCCAGGCTGAAAGAGGTAAATTGCCAAAAAGCGGACTTGAGCCCTTCAATGCCGTCGATAATCAGCCTGCCGGCGGCCGCGGCGAAGAAGTGGCCCGCTTTCATTCCATGCTCGCGCCACTCCAGAAGCTCGCCGCCGCGGCCGAGCCGCAGCGTCCGGTGGTGGCGTTCCGCCTGTTGCTGCAGAATACGCAGATCGAATTGCACCAGATTCCAACCGACGATGGCATCCGGGTCGTGTCGGGCGAACCAAAGGTTAAGCCTGTCGATGAGCAGGGCGCGCGTCGGCACATACTCGAGGTGACCGTCGGCCCATGGCGCCGGCTCCTGGGGGGGGATCCCCCAGCATATAAACCTGCCGCTGGCCGCAGCCGTATAACCCGATGCAGTACAGTTCGCCGAAGCGGTTGGTTTCGATGTCCAGAGAGACCAGGTTCAAACGGGGCCGATAGTCGGCGTCCGGTTTCAACCTGGCCGCGGCGACGGTCCCGTCGGCGTTTATTTCTCCCTCGAACCAGACCGGCGCGGTAATGAAGCGTTCCATCAGATAACGGTCGGGGGGGACGAATATCCGCCTCGTATAAGGGTATGCCGGCTTCTTTAAAGGCCTTTTCCAAGCGCCCAATATCCCGGTAATGGCGGCAATAGACTCCCGCCACCGGGCGCCGATGAAAATCGCGCAATTCGAGGGTTCGCAGGCTGCATCCCGGCACGGCGGCCAGCAGCGGTCGCGCCCGCTCGGCGAGCTCGGCGGGCATGAAAGCCACCGCCGTTTGCGACGGCAGGCTGACCTTTTGCGGACCGAGGTCGGTGGCCAGCCAAAGATCGACGTCGATGCCGCCTGGCGTATCGCGCCAGTGGCGGGTGAGAACAAAACCCTGACGAGGCGGGGAGGGTGCTGACATCGGGTCTGTGTCCCCTCGTAAAAAACGGAAAACGATTGCCGGTTAACGTAGATAGATAAGTATGAGTATTTATACAGTTATTGTCCAGCGGCGGCGTTAAAATCAGAAATTGCCAAATAAATATACAAATGAATCATTGACGCTGCCCGCAAGAGCACTGACAATCCGCCAGCTCGATTGAACAAGAGGGGGTTATGGAAGCCTTTTTACAGCATTTAACCACAATATCGTTGGCCGTCACGCTAATGGTCGTCGCATTGGTCGCCTTTTTGGAGTCATTGGCTTTAGTGGGGTTGCTTTTGCCGGGCACGGTGATGATGGCAACGCTCGGCGCGTTGATAGGCAGCGGCGCCCTGGGTTTTTACCCCGCTTGGGCCGCCGGGATGGCGGGATGCTTTTTGGGCGATTGGGTCTCCTATCTTCTCGGGCATGGTTTCAAAACGCCGCTGAAGAAATGGTCTTTTTTGAAAAAGCACCGCAGCATGCTGAATAAAACCGAACACGCTTTGCATCGACACAGTCTGATGACGGTGCTCATCGGCCGCTTTGTCGGGCCCACCCGTCCGCTGGTGCCGTTGGTGGCCGGTATGTTGGATTTACCGCCGCTAAAATTCGCGTTACCCAATATCATCGGTTGCCTGACCTGGCCGCCGGCGTATTTTATGCCGGGCATATTGGCCGGGGTGGCCATCAATATCCCCGCCGGCGCGCATACCGGTGAATTTCGCGCTTTGCTGCTGGCGGTGGCGCTGCTGTTCTGGCTGAGCGGTTGGCTGGTCTGGCGTTGGCGTCGCAGCCATAAGGTTTGCGCGCGGCCTCCGGCACGCTTGCTGTCTTTACGCAGGCTGCGCTGGCTGACGCCGTTATGCATTCTGGTGATGACGACGGTAATCATTGCTTTGTTCCGGCACCCGCTGATGCCGCTGTACGCCGCTCAATTTTGCAAAGTGGTCGGCTTCTGATTGTCTCGGGACTTCCCTATAGCTTGACGATAAGCGATAGGTATATCCGTTATTGATATGCCTTTGCGTCTTGACGAAGCAAAACGTCAGGAAACGGTTTTGAAGTCGCTAAAAATCAAGACGGGACGAACCCATTATTGTAGGTATTATAATATTAACGGCAATCAAGGGGGTGATTGTAGAGGTATTTTACGCCCTGTTGCGCATAATTTTTCTATTTTGTCGTTATGCTGATTCAGCATAATTTGGACACCCTGGTGCTGGCAAACGAGACAGATTAATGAAAATTCACGACTGTTAAAAGAAGGCGCTTTTTTCTTTATTTTTCTTGGAAATTTACTCATTCAGCCTGCTTAAAAAAGAAGGTTTAGATTAATTTCTCAGTCCAAATCATAATATGTTTAAATTAAAATAGTGTGAAGTAGTTCATGAGTGCCATATTCAGCCATTTACCGCGGTCTTCGTGCTAATTGTTGCCACGCCGTTAGGCTTGGTTTTGGGTAATAACATTCTTGTCTTGAGCCGAAGCTCCGGGGGGCGTTGTGATAATGCCAGCAGCTTTACCGCAAGCCCGTGATAAGCCGGCGGAACGATAGCGGCAAGCGCGTTTGCCGAACATGGCAACCTGCCTGCCATACGCTGCCGTCGAGAAGGCGTATGCGAAATATGCTTGCTAATGGCTATCAGACCTGGGTTTGATACCCAATACGGCGGCCTCGGGCGCCTCCCCTGTGGCCAGACGATGGGTCGGGCCGTCATAATAAATGCGGCCATCCACAATAAGCAGAGTGCGCGAGGCAATGCGCAACGCGTCATCCAGATTGTGCGATACCATCAGCAGCGTCAAGCCGCGTTGCCGGCACACCTCCTCCACCCTTGACAGCATATCATTACGCAACGCCGGATCGAGGGCGGAAAAGGGCTCGTCCAGCAGCAAAATGGGCCGGTCCCGCACCAAACAGCGCGCCAGGGCCGCTCGCTGCCGCTGGCCGCCGGACAGTTGACCCGGTAGGCGTTGCAGCAAATCTTCCAATCCCACCCGTGCCGCCACCTCCCGCACCTGATTGGATTGTTCAGCGGTGAGTCGTAGTCCAGGATGCAGGCCAAGGCCGATATTTTCCGCCACGGTAAGATGAGTGAACAGGTTGTTTTCCTGAAATAGCATGGATACCGGTCGCCGATCGGGGGAGGTGGCGCTGTGATCCTCGCCGTCCAGCGTTATCCGCCCGCCGTCGAGCGTTAAAAAACCGGCGATAAGGTTGAGCAGCGTGCTTTTACCCGCGCCGCTCGGACCCAGCACGGCCACCTGCTCGCCCGCCGCCAGGCGGAGGTCGAAACGCATCGGCAGATGCCGGTAGAGATAGGTGACATTATCAAGCTGGATCATGGGGGGCCGACAGTTTTTCAATGGCTGAGAACAATATAAAGCACAGCAACAGCAGAACCAGAGCGGTCACCGCCCCGTCCTGGCTGCGGTAGGCGCTAATCTGCTGGTAGAGATAATAGGGCAGTGTACGGAAATGTTCGTTGCCGAACAGCGCCACCACGCCGAAATCGCCGATGGAAAGGATGCTGGCGAAGGCCATCGCCCGTCCAATGGGCCGGCGCAGTCCGCGCCACTCCACCAGCCTTAACCTTGTCATGCCGGTAAGGCCCAGAGCGAGGCACAGCCGGTTATAGCGTTCCGCCGCATCCTGCATCGGCGTTTCCAGAATTTTCAGCGCGTAGGGGATGGCCATCAGGGCGTTGGTCAGCATCACCAGCCCATAAGGCGACTGCGGTAACCCGACGCTATTATCGGCCAGCAGAAAAAATCCGGTGGCCAGCACGATACCCGGCATGGACAGGATCATCATGCCGCTGATGTCGAGCAATTGCGCTCTCCAATGGAAGCGGCGTAACCGCAGTTCACGGCCGGTCCATAACAGCATCAGCGTGAGGACCACGCACAGCGCCCCGGCGCCGAGGGCAATTCGTACCGACGTCAATAGCGCCCGCCATAGGGCCGGCTGGGCCAATGCCGTCGGAATATCCCGGTTGAGACCGCCGGCGGCCACCGCCAACAGGGGCGGCAACAATAAAAGCAGAGAAAAGATAATCACGATGCCGTCCACCGTTCTTTCCCCGCGGCCGTCACGGGGATTGCGCCACACGGCGGACTGCGTCTCCCCCGCCGGCAACGCCCCCGCCAGTCGCTGGCTGAGCAGCACCAGTCCCAGGCAGCAGATCATTTGCAGCAGCGCCAGCAGCGCGGCGCGGCCCGGATCATAGTCATAGCTCAGGGCCTGATAGATGGCCAGTTCAATAGTGGTGGCCCTGGGTCCGCCCCCCAGCGAAAGCACGGTGGCGAAACTGGCGAAGCACAGCATGAAAATCAATGCCGCCGTCGACGGCAGCTGTCGGCGCAGCCAGGGCCACTCCAGCATGCGGAAAAAATTCCAACCGTTGATATTGAGCTGCGCCGCCAGTGGCGCTGTTCCACCGGGATACTTTCCAAAGCCTGTAGCAACAGGCGAGTGGCCAGCGGTAGATTGAAAAAGACGTGGGCCAACAGAATACCGGACAAACCATAGGGAGAGAAAGCGTAGGGCAGATGCAGCGCCGCGCTTATGTGCGCCAGTACCCCCTGGCGGCCGTACACGTCCAGAATGCCGAACACCGCCACCAGCACCGGCATCACCAGCGTCATCCCGCAAAAGCGCAGCAGCAACAGCCGTCCGGGAAAGCGCCGGCGGTAAAGCGCCCGAGCGAGTAAAATCGCCGGGCAAACCGATAATACCGTTGAGAGCAGCGCTTGCCAGAAGGTGAAACGCAATACATGGCGAAGATATTCATCCGTTAACATCTCCCGCCATCCGCTGGCCGGGGCATACATCCATAACGCGGCGACGGCGCCGAGCGCAACGCAGGCCAACAGCACGGCCGCCAGCAGACCGGGCCATAGCCAGCGGGGTATCAGCGGCTGACGGCGCGCAGCCATGTCTGGGTCCAGGCGTTGCGCTGTTCCGCCACTTCCTGCGCGGTGTAGGACAACGTCTTTTGCGGCAGCGGATCAAAACCGGCCGGCAGCGGTGTTTTTATCACCGGATACATCCAGTTGCCGATAGGGATAGTCTGTTGGAAAGCCGGCGTCACCATAAAGCCCATGAAACGTTGCGCCAGTTCCGGATTTTTGCCGGCGGCCAGCTGTGCGGCCACTTCCACCTGCATATACTGTCCTTCGCTAAAGGACGCCGCGGCATAATTATTCTTTTTCTCTTCCACAATATGGTAGGCCGGCGAGGTGGTGTAACTCAGGACCATATCCGCTTCGCCTTTGAGGAACAGGCCGTAGGCTTCGCTCCAGCCTTTGGGGACGGTGACGGTTTTTCGCCAGCCGTTGCCAGGCCTGGGGGGCGTCGCCGCCATAGACCTTCTGCACCCACAGCAATAACCCCAGGCCGGGGGTGCTGGTGCGGGGATCTTCGTAGATGATTTTCAGCGGCGCCGGGCCGTCGATAAGCTCATGCAGGCTGGCGGGAGGATTTTTTAGCCTGTTCTTGTCATAGACAAAGGCGAAATAGCCGTAATCGAAGGGAAGAAAGGTGGCGTCATGCCAGCCGCCGGGCACGGAAATCGAGGCGGTATCCACGTTATGAGCTTTGAACAGATGGGTGTCCCGGGCGGCCTGGATCAAGTTGTTATCCAGCCCCACCACCACATCCGCGCCGCTCTTTTTCCCCTCCATGCGCAAGCGGTTGAGCAGGGCGACGCCGTCTTCCTGGGTGACATATTTCACTTCGCAACCGCACTGGGCTTCAAAAGCCTTTTTTATCGCCGGGCCGGGGCCCCATTCGGAGGCGAATGAATCGTAGGTATATACCGTCAACACCGGTTTTGCCCACGCTGAAATCGAGGCCAGTAACAACAGGGAAACCAACCATTTTTTTATCACGTTGCGCTCCTGAAAAAAATAGTGGCAAAGGGGATCGGAGGCAGCGCGGCGCACTCTCAAATCCCTTCGCCGGTATTAACCGGATCAGGTTCGACGGGTATACTCTCAGCGATTTTCACCGACACGGCGCCGGAAAAATCGCACCCCGTTGAGAACGTATTCATTGTAAAGGGTTTGCCGGCCGGTTGACAGTATTTAAGGCGCCGGCGGCGCATACCAGGCGGATTTGAAATCGAACCAGCCGAGGGCGTTCATGCGCACGCCGCGCATGCTGCGCTGCCCTTGAAGGATCATCCGGTGGTGAAACAAAGGATGCAGTCGATAATGGGTCACCAACCCACGGCACCACTCAGCCATCGGTAATCGCCGGCCTCGCCAGTCCTGTGCGTCGAGGGCGAAATCGTCTTGCAGGCAGTGATGCAGCAACGGCATCTCGTAAAAAGCGGCGAACAGCGAAAACTCCAGCGGCGGCGAAAAATTGGCGCTGCCAAGCCAAAGGTCGCTTTGCGCCGCGCCCTGATGCCAATCATCATAGTCGAGGGTATTGATGGTCAGCTGGATATCCAGCCGCGCCAGGACCCCGCTTAATGCCCGGCACAAATCATCGAATTCGGAATGGGCGTGGTAAACGGTCAGCCGCAGGTGGGTTAATCCCGGCGGTTTCGGTCGCGGCTCGGCCACCTGGCTGTGATGCCAGCGCGGCAGGATGCCGTAGGCGGGGGACCAGTAATGCTGGTACGCCCTCCCGGCGTGGACCAGCATGGAGACGGGATCGATGTTTTCGCATAGCCAGCGGCGATGCTCAATGTTTTGCATCAGCGGCGAGCGCTGATCGAACAGAAGAAAATAACATCCGTCCCCCAGGCGGGTTTCCAACTCATCATGGCCGCTGTCGTCCCCTTCCAGCTGTACGCCCGAATAGGTCAGCTCGGCGGTAAGATCCGGCAATACCCATATACTTACCTCGTCAATCAGCGCACGGTAGCCGAAATAGTCGTCAAAAGCGCGAATTTTCAACTGGCGCGGGCCATTGTTGACCACCGCATAGGGCCCGGTGCCGATGGGATTGCGGGCAAAGTCAGGCAGGGTCGGCCACTCTTTCGGCAATACCATTGCCGATACGGTTCCCAGCAGCCAGGGTAGCCATTCGTCGGGGGCGGACAATATGATATCGATAGTGTTCGCAGTGCCTGAACCGACGTTTTCCAGATGACTGAACAGCGGCTGATCCTGTAGTCGCAGCAGGGACAGGCATACGTCTTCTTCGGTGAGTTCGCGGCCGTGATGAAAATGGATGGCCGGGCGCAGATAAAAGCGCCAATGCAGCGCCGAGATCCGTTGCCAGTGATGAGCCAAATCAGGTAAAAGTTCCCCGTTTTCCTCATTTACACGGGTCAAACCGCTAAATATCTGCCGTACCACATGGTTCTCCGAGCGTCTCAGCGCGGTGCCCGGCAGCAGATTTTGCAACGAGCGGTAATAGAGCACCCGCAAAATATGCTTACCCTGCCGGAAGCTGCGTCCCACATGGGATAGCAGCATCTGGCGCACCACGTCTTTATCCCCTACCAGTTGCACCAGTTGATCGATGCGATCCTGCTCCAGCAAGTCTTCGGCTCTTTGCTGTTGCAATGCCAGACCGGTATAAAGAAAAGTGAGATGGGACTGCTTGCCGCGCCCCGCCTGGGATTGCCACTCCAGCCACCCCATGGCCTGCATCGCCTTAAGCAGGGAACGGACATGCCGCCGTGAGCAATTAAGCGCCTGCGCCAGCGCTTGCAGGGTCGTGTCTTGCGTCTGTCCCTGGCAGCTTTGCCACAGGCGGATAAACTGCTGGTGTAAACGGGATGAAGGCATAAAAGAGGAACTCTCCGTCGAAAGCCATCTATTTTTCTTCCGCTATAATAAGCTGATAATTGTTTTATCGAAAGAGCGGAATGGGGAAGCGACCGATGAATAAAACCTTGCTGCAGCGATTTTATAAAAGATATCTGTGGGCCATCGGCCGCGGCGACGGCCATCGGGGGGGAGATAAGCGCGGCGCGGATGGCATTGCTGTTGCAAGCGACCCAATGGCATATCCATCGGTTATCCGAAGATGAATACCAGCACTGGATATGATTTCGATAAATCATATCCATGGTATGGAGCGATAAGAGGGAACTTGCCGCTCGGACAAACGTTAAATTGTTTTTATTGGTTGTACACTTCACCGGAAAGCGAGAGCTTACCGGTTTTTTTTTTTTTTTTTTTTTTTTTTTTTTTTTTTTTTTTTTTTTGACGCTTCTATCCCGAAAGCGCCGTCGCATGTTCTAAATAGCTTTGCATAATAGTGCTACACCTGCATGGCATGACATCCCGCCAGTACGGGCCTCGCACGATGAGAAGTGGAGCATCAATGCGCGAAGTTATTTAGTCGAAGCATCCCGTGCCGGCAAACAATAATCATTGCATCGCAATTTTCATCTTAAGCGGCTATCCGCGGGGGGCGTTGGGTTGTGGCGTCAAGAATAGGGGCGCCGATAATGAGGCTCGCCGCGGGTTTTGCGAAATATAACGCCTATGACCAGAAGGTTTAATAGCCCTCAATTCAAATTGCTCTGGCATAAATGAATGATGTAATCATCATTGTACTTTAACAGACTACCATTTTAGGCGATATGGTAATTAATTGGCTTAATGTTTTATGTCTTTATCTAATTGAAATTTATAATAAAAAAGTTGATTTTCTTTGGCTGTTGGCTAGGATGATTTTATGAATAGCACACTGGTTGGATAAAATGCAAGTCGATATCCCGAGAAAATTTATCGAATTCAATTGCGGCGATATTATTTGCCACAGATATGATTTCCTCGTAAGGGAATGTCAATTTCTGATCATTTTTTCATTAGTGGATGTACGGGAAAAGGATTATTATCAGTACCGTTGCGATGAAGCGGGATTCAAAATTCCTCATAACAGTCATGACATCAAATTCGATCGTCTGGACAATTATATCAATAATACATTTTACGCGCCGCCTACTAAAGATGCTGGTAAATATGGAATGCGATTTCTGCATGAACTGACGGATGTCATGAAGCAGATCATAAAACTACATTATAATACTTATGCCGCTAAGGCGTATTTCGCTATTGCTGAAAATCAAAGGTTAAAACGATTTTACCACCGTATTTTACAGAATTCTTTTGCTGATGTAATATACGAAGTTACTACCGATCTGGGTGAGGGAGGCAAAGGCTATGCAATTAAAACACGATGTTTCTAAATTAAAAAAAAATGTCGGTCAAAGAACGTAAAGTAGAAGGCATGCGTTTGATGAAAGCCGCTTTTGAAGAGGCGGCCGCTACGGGCAAACTCAAAATCAGAGCCGCCTCTTTCTAAATTCGGCTGCGGCTCCCTTTGCACACTCGACCTGCCCCTGAGCCCTACCCAACCGTCTGAGGCCCTCGGCCTCTGCACCTGCTTAAGACGGCTTGGTCGAACTGATCCAATTTAACACTTAGCTTGTTCAACTGAACCTGTTAATTGATCATGTTTAACTGGCCATACCAAATGGCCAGTTTCTCGGCAGTCGTCGAATTCAGCTTAAAAACGCCGGCTGTTTCGCTTCGTAATCGGTAATGGCCGCTTCGTGTTGCAGCGTCAGTCCGATGCTGTCGAGGCCGTTGATCATGCAGTGACGGCGGAAGGCGTCTATCTCGAACGGATAGGTTTTATCGCCGGCAATGACCTGCTGACGTTCCAAATCCACCGTGAAGGTTATGCCCTCATGGGTGTTGACCAGCGCGAACAGTTCGTTAACCTGTTCAGCCGGCAGGGCCACCGGCAGCAGTTGGCTGCTGAAGCTGTTACCGTAGAAGATATCGGCGAAGCTCGGGGCGATGACCACCTTGAAGCCATAATCCGTCAGGGCCCAGGGGGCATGCTCGCGGGAAGAGCCGCAGCCGAAATTTTCACGGGCCAGCAGGATGCTGGCGCCGCGATACCGTGGTTTGTTCAGCACGAAGTCGGGATTGGGCTGCGCGCCGGCATTATCGAGAAAACGCCAGTCGTTGAACAGGTGCTGACCGAAGCCGGTGCGGGTGACTTTCTGCAAAAACTGTTTCGGGATAATGGCGTCGGTGTCCACATTTGCGGCATCCAACGGCACCACCAGCCCGGTATGTTGTGTGAATTTTGCCATCTCGTTGACTCCCTTAATTCAATTCGCGAATATCGGCAAAATGCCCGGTGACCGCCGCCGCCGCCGCCATTGCCGGACTCACCAGGTGGGTTCGGCCGCCGCGACCCTGGCGGCCTTCAAAATTACGGTTGCTGGTGGACGCGCAGCGTTCGCCGGGATTGAGCCTGTCGTTGTTCATCGCCAGGCACATGGAGCAGCCGGGCAGGCGCCATTCAAAGCCGGCATCGATGAAAATCTTGTCCAGGCCTTCGGCTTCCGCCTGCGCCTTGACCGGGCCGGAACCCGGCACCACGATGGCCTGGACGCCCGAGGCCACCTGCCGGCCTTTGGCGATGGCCGCCGCCGCGCGCAAATCTTCAATGCGGGAATTGGTGCAAGAGCCGATAAAGACTTTATCAATGGCCACGTCCGTCAACCGAATACCCGGCTGCAGATCCATATACGCCAGCGCCTTGGCGGCGGAATTACGTTCCGCCGGATCGCTGAACGATTCCGGCGAGGGAATCATTTGATTGATGGCGATAACCTGACCGGGATTGGTGCCCCAGGTAACCTGCGGCGCAATGTCCTCGGCGTTCAGGGTAACGATTTTGTCGAAGACGGCATCGTCATCGGAACGCAGCGTTTTCCAATAGGATACCGCCTGCGGCCAGTTATCGCTTTTCGGCGCGAACTGCCGCCCCTGCAAATAGGCGAATGTCGTATCGTCGGGCGCCACCAGACCGGCCTTGGCGCCCATTTCAATGGCCATATTGCACAGGGTCATGCGGCCTTCCATGCTCAGGGCGGCGATGGCGTCGCCGCAGAATTCCACCACATGGCCGGTACCGCCGGCGGATCCGATCTTGCCGATGACCGCCAGCACGATGTCCTTGGCGGTAATGCCCGCGGCGGCGCTGCCCGTTACTTCCACTTTCATGGTTTTGGCCCGGCCCTGTTTCAGGGTCTGGGTCGCCAGCACATGCTCCACTTCCGAGGTGCCGATGCCGAAAGCCAGCGCGCCGAACGCGCCGTGGGTAGCGGTATGGGAGTCGCCGCAGACGATGGTCATGCCCGGCAGGGTCATACCCTGTTCGGGACCGATCACGTGCACGATGCCCTGAAAGGGATGGTTGAGATCGTAAAGCTGAATGCCGAATTCCCCGCAGTTTTTGATTAATTCCTGCATCTGGATCCGGGCCATTTCGCCGCTGGCGTTAATGTCCCGGGTCTGGGTGGAGACATTGTGATCCATGGTGGCGAAGGTTTTACCTGGCTGGCGAACCGGGCGGCCCATGGCGCGTAATCCGTCGAACGCTTGGGGAGAGGTCACTTCATGCACCAAATGGCGATCAATATATAACAGCGGTGTTTCGTCCGGCGCCTGATAAACCACATGCGCATCATATAATTTTTGATATAACGACTTGCCCATTTTCTTTATGCCTCTTGAGTAATATAACCGGCAATGAGGGAGCCCATCTCGTCGGTGCCCACTCCGTGACCGTCGCCGGCCAAGTCAGCGGTGCGGTGGCCCGCGGCCAGCGCTTTGTTCACCGCCTGCTCAATGGCGTCGGCGGCGTCGTCCAATCCCAGGCTGTAGCGTAACAACAGCGCGGTGGAAAGGATCTGCGCCACCGGATTGGCGATGTTTTTACCGGCGATGTCCGGGGCGGAACCGCCGGCGGGCTCGTATAAACCGAAGCCCTGCTCATTCAGGCTGGCGGAGGGCAGCATACCCATGGAGCCGGTGATCATGGCGCATTCATCGGATAAGATGTCGCCAAACAGATTCGAGCACAGCAGGACGTCGAACTGCGACGGATCCTTGATGAGCTGCATGGTGGCGTTATCGATGTACAAATGCGATAAGGCGACGTCGGGGTAGTCTTTGGCGATTTCGTTGACGATTTCCCGCCACATTATAGAGCTTTGCAGCACGTTGGCCTTGTCGATGGAGGTGACTTTTTCCGACGTTTACGCGCGGATTCAAAGGCGATGCGGGCAATGCGCTCGATTTCGAACCGGTAATACACTTCAGTATCGAAAGCGCGTTCATGCATGCCGTTGCCTTCACGGCCTTTCGGCTGGCCAAAATAGATCCCGCCGGTGAGCTCCCGTACGCACAGGATATCGAAGCCCCTGCCGGCGATGTCGGCGCGCAGCGGGCAAAAAGCTTCCAATCCCGGATAAAGACGGGCCGGACGCAGGTTGCTGAACAGCTTGAAATGCTTGCGCAATGGTAACAACGCGCCGCGTTCCGGCTGTTCCGCCGGCGGCAAATGTTCCCATTTCGGTCCCCCCCCACCGAGCCGAACAGGATGGCGTCGGCCTGCTCGCAGCCGGCCAGGGTCACGGCGGGCAGGGGACTGCCGTGCCGGTCGATGGCCGCGCCGCCGACGTCGTATTCGCCGGTGGTGATGCGCACCGCGAAGCGCTCGCGCACCGCCGCCAGGATTTTATAGGCTTGCGCCATGACTTCCGGGCCTATGCCGTCGCCCGGTAACACCGCTATATGATAGGTCTTGCTCATGTTCACACCGTTTCCTGATAATCCCGCTTGTTGTTTTGTCCGTGCAGACGCTGTAATTCGATTTCCACCTGCTGCGCCCGCCAGATGTTATTCATGACGTGCACCATGGCTTTGGCCGAGGATTCGATAATGTCGGTGGCCAGTCCGACGCCGTGGAACCGGCGGCCCTCATAATCCACCACGATATCCACCTGACCCAGTGCGTCCCGGCCTTGGCCTTTGGCGGTCAACTGGTATTTTTGCAGAATGATGGGATAACCGGTGATGCGGTTCAATGCCTGGTAAACCGCGTCCACCGGGCCGTTGCCGGTGGCGGCCTCCGCCGTGACCTCGCCGCCGCTGGCCAATTTTACCGAGGCGGTGGCGATATCATGGGAGCCGGACTGGACGCTGAACGAATCCAGGCGGAAATGCTCCGGTTCTTCCTGCTGCTTACTGATGAAGGCCAGCGCCTCCAGATCGTAATCAAATACCTGGCCCTTTTTATCCGCCAGCTTGAGGAAGGCGGCATACAGCTCGTCCAGGTTATAATCCTGTTCCTGATAGCCCATTTCATGCATGCGATGTTTCACCGCCGCGCGCCCGGAGCGGGAGGTCAGGTTGAGCTGCACCTCTTTGAGTCCGATGCTTTCCGGCGTCATTATTTCGTAGTTTTGGCGGTTTTTCAGCACGCCGTCCTGGTGAATGCCGGACGAGTGGGCAAACGCGTTGGATCCCACCACCGCCTTATTGGCGGGAATCGGCATATTGCACAGCTGGCTGACAATTTGGCTGGTGCGGTAAATTTCCTGATGATTGATAGTGGTGTGCACGCCCATGATGTCCTCGCGGACTTTGATGGCCATGATCACTTCCTCCAGCGCGGTGTTGCCGGCCCGTTCGCCGATGCCGTTCAGCGTGCCTTCCACCTGGCGGGCCCCCGCTTGGACCGCGGCGATGGAGTTGCCCGTCGCCATGCCCAAATCGTCATGGCAATGGACGGAGATAATGGCTTTATCGATATTGGGAACGCGCTGGAACAGGGAACTGATGATTCCGCTGAACTGCAGGGGGGTGGTGTAGCCGACGGTGTCGGGAATATTGATGGTGCGGGCGCCGGCGTTAATGGCCGCCTCTACGATGCGGCACAGGTTATCGATGGGGGTGCGGCCGGCGTCTTCGCAGGAAAACTCCACATCGTCGGTATAGTTGCGAGCGCGTTTCACCGACTGTACCGCCATTTCCATTACCTGCTCGAAGCTGCGCTTGAGCTTGGATTCAATATGCAGGGTGGAGGTGGCCAGGAAAACATGGATTCGGAATGCCTCGGCGACCCGCAACGCTTCGGCGGCGACGTCGATATCTTTTTCCACGCAGCGGGCCAGGCCGCATACCCGGCTGTTTTTGATTTGCCGGGCGATGGTTTGCACCGATTCGAAATCACCGGGTGACGAGACCGGAAAGCCCACTTCCATGATATCGATGCCCATCCTTTCCAGCGCCAGTGCGATTTGTAATTTTTCCTTTACGCTGAGGCTGGCCTGCAACGCCTGCTCTCCGTCGCGAAGCGTAGTGTCAAACATAATAACGTGTTGGCTCATATCCTGTTCCTGTTTCACTGTACTGGGCGCATTGCGGGCATAAAAAAAACCCGCGCAATGCGCGGGTTTTTTTATCTGGGACGTTTGAGTCAGTTCTAAACTCCGTGTACCAGCATACCGCGCATCGAGGGTGCGAGTAGTAGTAGGCTTAGTAGACGGGTAGAGTTGAACATGGCGTATCGGCGTCCAGGTCATGAATAAGTATTGATGATTATTGGTACATGAATTGTTCTTTGAAGTCAACATTTCATAGATAATGCTTATTGCCCGGTTCCTGATGCGGCCTCAATACGGCCATGTGAATCACCGTAATTTTCCGGGACGGGAGTGGAGTTGGTGCATGGCGGCCCTTTAGCCAGTTAAATATAGCGAAAACAGATTATTTTATAGAATAATGAGAAATGCCCGCCGAACCGGTAATGTTTTTGGCAATTGCCTGGTTCATCAACAGGCGTTATCGTTACCGGTCATAAATTAATAACAATGAAGCTATTCAGGGTGTCAAAGTTGATATTTTCCCTGTGCCAAACGATAGTCGGCGCGGCCGCTGTCGGAGAACCTACGTAAGCCTGGAGGCAAACCCATGGAGATGTTGTCAGGAGCCGAGATGGTGGTCCGGTCATTGATTGATCAGGGCGTGAAACATGTATTCGGTTATCCCGGCGGGGCCGTATTGGATATCTACGATGCACTGCATACGGTGGGTGGGATTGAACATATTCTGGTGCGTCATGAACAGGGCGCGGCACATATGGCGGACGGCTATGCCCGCGCCACCGGCAAAGTGGGCGTGGTGCTGGTGACGTCCGGACCCGGCGCCACCAATGCCATCACCGGTATCGCCACCGCCTACATGGACTCCATTCCGCTGGTGGTGATTTCCGGCCAGGTGGCGAGCCAGCTTATCGGTTATGACGCATTCCAGGAGTGCGATATGGTGGGGATTTCCCGCCCGGTGGTGAAACACAGCTATCTGGTGAAAAAGACCGAGGATATCCCAGGCGTGCTTAAAAAAGCGTTTTATCTGGCATCCACCGGCCGTCCCGGCCCGGTGGTGGTGGATTTGCCCAAGGATATCCTCAACGTAGCGGTGAAGCTGCCCTATATCTACCCTGATTCGGTGTCGATGCGTTCCTATAACCCCACCGTCCATGGGCACAAAGGACAGATTCGCCGTGCGCTGCAAACGCTGCTGGCCGCCGAGCGCCCGGTTATCTATACCGGCGGAGGAGCGATATCCTCCGGCTGCTACCAGGAATTGCGGCAGTTGGCGGAAAAGCTCAATATTCCGGTGGTCAGCTCGCTGATGGGCCTGGGCAGCTTTCCGGGCACTCATCGCCAGAGCCTGGGCATGCTGGGGATGCACGGTACCTACGAGGCCAATATGGCCATGCACCGGGCCGATGTGATCTTTGCCATCGGCGTGCGTTTCGACGATCGCACCACCAATAATCTGCAGAAATATTGCCCTGACGCCACCGTATTGCATATCGATGTGGATCCGGCGTCGATTTCCAAAACGGTGACGGCGGATATTCCCATTGTCGGCGATGCCCGGCAAGTGCTGATTCAATTGCTGGAACAGTTGGAACAGAGCGATCCTCAACAGCCGTTCGATGCGTTGCGCGACTGGTGGCAGGACATTGAGCAATGGCGCGGGCGCCACTGCCTGAGCTACGATCACCACAGCGGCAAAATCAAGCCCCAGGCGGTCATTGAAACCTTGTTCCGCCTCACCGACGGCAATGCTTATGTGGCTTCCGACGTGGGTCAGCACCAGATGTTCGCCGCGCTTTACTATCCGTTCGATAAACCCCGGCACTGGATCAACTCCGGCGGCCTCGGCACCATGGGCTTCGGTTTGCCGGCGGCGTTGGGGGTGAAACTGGCCTTGCCGGAGGAAACGGTGATTTGCGTCACCGGCGACGGCAGTATCCAGATGAACATCCAGGAACTCTCCACCGCCTTGCAATACGGTTTGCCGGTGGTGGTGGTGAGTTTGAATAACCGTTACCTCGGTATGGTCAAGCAGTGGCAGGATATGATTTATTCCGGCCGCCATTCCCAATCCTATATGGAATCGCTGCCGGATTTCGTCAAACTGGCTGAAGCCTACGGCCACGTGGGGATCTCCATCCAATCGCCGGAAGAGCTGGAGCCGAAGCTCGCCGCCGCCCTGGCGCAAAAAGATCGGCTGGTGTTCGTCGATGTGATGGTCGATGGATCGGAACATGTCTACCCCATGCAGATTCGCGGCGGCGGCATGGACGAAATGTGGTTAAGCAAAACGGAGAGGACCTGACTATGCGCCGGATTTTATCGGTCTTATTGGAAAATGAATCGGGCGCCTTGTCGCGGGTCATCGGGCTGTTCGCCCAGCGCGGTTATAATATCGAAAGCCTGACCGTGGCGCCTACCGACGATCCCACCCTTTCGCGTATGACTATCCAGACCATGGGCGACGCCAAGGTGCTTGAGCAAATCGAAAAACAGCTGCATAAGCTGGTGGACGTGCTGCGCGTCAGCGAACTGGGGCAGGGGACGGGCACCCATGTGGAGCGGGAGATCATGCTGGTCAAGGTGCAGGCCAGCGGCGTCATCCGCGAGGAGGTCAAACGTTGCGCCGAGATATTCCGCGGGCAGATAGTGGATGTCACCCCTTCGCTTTACACCGTTCAGCTAACCGGCACCAGCGACAAACTGGATGCGTTTTTGGCCACAGTCCGTGACGTAGGGGAAATCGTTGAAGTGGCCCGCTCAGGCATCGTCGGCCTGTCCCGCGGCGATAAGGTGATGCGCTGATAAGCGGTCCGGCCATGTTGTCAGCCTCATAGGCCCCTTCATTCAGGGGCTTACATTGCTGAAGGTATCCCATCTCTTCCATTTACTTCTTAGCGTTTTCTGCTGATAGTTGTAGCATAGTTTAATTCCCCGATGGGATTATGGACATCTAGGCTAATTTTTAACCTTATCAGCGCAAAGGAGTCTCTGTGAAACTGGATGAAATCGCGCGCCTGGCTGGCGTTTCGCGCACAACCGCCAGTTATGTGATTAACGGCAAAGCGAAACAGTACCGCGTCAGCGATAAAACCGTGGAAAAGGTGATGGCGGTGGTGCGAGAGCACAATTACCATCCCAATGCGGTCGCCGCCGGGCTGAGGGCGGGCAGGACGCGCTCCATAGGTTTGGTCATCCCCGATCTGGAAAACACCAGTTATACCCGTATCGCCAACTATCTTGAACGGCAGGCGCGCCAGCGCGGTTATCAATTATTGATAGCCTGTTCCGAGGATCAGCCCGATAACGAAATGCGCTGCGTCGAACACCTGTTGCAACGGCAGGTCGATGCCATTATCGTTTCCACCGCCCTGCCGCCGGAACATCCTTTTTATCAACGTTGGGCCGACGATCCCTTTCCCATCGTGGCGCTGGATCGCGCGCTCGATCGCGAGCATTTCATCAGCGTGGTGGGGGCGGATCAGGAGGATGCGGAAATGCTGGCCCGGGAATTACGCACTTTCCCCGGTAAACAGGTGCTTTACCTCGGCGCGTTGCCTGAACTGTCGGTGAGTTTTCTGCGTGAACAAGGATTCCGGCAGGGATGGGGGGGGACGATGCCCGGCGGCCTGATTTCCTTTACGCCAACAGCTACGAACGCTCATCCTCGGCGGCGCTTTTCAGCCATTACCTGGAGAGCCATTCGATGCCGCAGGCCATTTTCACCACATCGTTCTCGCTGCTGCAAGGGGTTATGGACGTGACGCTGAAGCGCAGCGGGCGGTTGCCGCCGGATTTGGCCATCGCCACCTTTGGGGATAACGAACTGCTTGATTTCCTGGAGTGTCCGGTGCTGGCGGTGGCGCAACGCCATCGGGAAGTGGCTGAACGGGTGCTGGAGCTGGTGCTGGCCAGCCTGGACGAACCCCATCGTCCGAAACCCGGCCTGACGCGTCTGCGCCGCAGTCTTTTCAGAAGAGGCTCTCTGAGCCGCGCCTGACCCCGTTAACATTACCTCTTGTCAGCATGGCTCCGGTGTAACGGAGCCATGGCCATCATTTTGAACGATCCAGATGGCCCGCCCCGTGAATATCATCAACTCACATAGCCCGCCGCGTAAATTCATCAATTGACATAGCCCGCCACATGGAACAAACGGCGGCAGTATTCCAGAAAATAACCGTAGGCCACGCCCAATATCATTGAACCGACGGCATTGGATGCCACCGCCGTGATGGTTTGCTGCATATCCGCCCCTACCGACCAAAGTATGATGGCGTAAACCGGCGATTGAAAACTGACGTAGGCCAGAATATCGGCGATAGTGCGCGTCAAGAACACGTCGGGTCCGTACCGCCGCGCCAAACGCAGCATGGCGTCGCGATACATGCCATAGGGCCAGGCGATGGCGATGTTCACCGGCACTGAAACCAGGCGCGAGGAAAGGGATTGTTCCAGCGTCATACCCGAAAGCAGGATCTCGATAGCCATCCCGGCTATGAAACAATACACCACTAAGGCAAACGTATCGGCCGCGGCCATGCGTAAGCGAGACGAACGGGAAAACATAGCAGGGGCTCCAGGATAAGTAGAGGGCCAAACGTTTTGATTTTAACGATTAGCTTGCATAGTTTATTATGGTGCTTATTTCATATGATATAGCTTACATCACTGGTTTGGTCTAGTTAACTAGTGATTAATCTTTATTTTTATTCATAAAATGGTCCTATGTGCCTAAAAAACATTCTTTTCGCTTAAAACAGGCTATTTAGCTCGGTATCCAGTTAAAAAGATAAGTAAATCATAATATTATGCGATCGCGTGAAGTGGGTTAAAATTTAAACAGTCGCAAAAGCCCGGCGAGGGTAGGGGTATTTCGTCTCAAGAGGATCTTTTAGGATAATTCCTGTTCCGTGAATTAAACGACATGGCAACTAATTTAAAAATGCGGAGAAAATCACCAACTGCGGAAGTAATTCGCAGGCAAAAAAAGGGACTTTATTTCTCCCGGCGGGATGATTATATTTCGCCAACCGTTTTTCCCGAAAAAATTGCGTGCTTTAAAAAATCTGATGTGAAACAAATCAGGGAGGCATACCGAGCATAAGGCGATTGAGCGCTCTGCGGCGGATGGCGTATAATCTGGCGCGCCAGCCGGTGCGGACCCCGCCGAGAGAGCGGGCTTGGGTTATATCACAAATTTACGTATTTTTATCAGAATGCCCCCTTTATGAATATCATGATGTTATTTGTATACTTTTTTACCCATCTTCAACTAATTCCCTTCAGAGTGTCTTATTTCATGCACAAATAATCCCATTCTGGCTCGTTAGTAGCTTGACAATGTTTTAATACCATTCGTACACTCTTTTGCGTGGGAATAAGTGGGATAAAGTGGTGAAAAGGGTTTTCGAGGGGTAAATCAGCATATGTTCCGTGGGGCAACGTTGGTTAATCTCGACAGCAAAGGCAGGCTCGCCGTGCCGACCCGTTACCGGGACAAGCTTGTCGAAGAAACGGAGGGCTTGATGGTCTGCACCATTGACCTTCACCAACCATGTCTGTTGCTTTATCCCTTACCCGAATGGGAAACCATCGAACAGAAGCTGTCGCGCCTGTCCAGTATGAATCCCGCCGAGCGCCGTGTTCAGCGTTTATTGCTGGGCCATGCCAGCGAATGCCAAATGGACGGCGCCGGCCGATTGCTTATCGCGCAAACATTGCGGCTTCACGCCGGACTTACCAAAGAAGTGATGCTGGTCGGGCAATTCAATAAATTTGAGTTGTGGGATGAACAGACCTGGTATCAACAAGTCAAGGACGACATAGACGCTGAACTGTCGGCACAGGAACCGCTTTCCGTGCGACTACAAGACTTGTCTCTATAGCTATGGCAGAAACTTACCTACATACCACCGTCTTGCTGGATGAAGCGGTCAACGGCCTGAATATCCGTCCTGATGGTGTTTACATCGACGGCACGTTCGGGCGCGGTGGTCATTCCCGTCTGATCTTGTCCCGTCTGGGCGCGGAAGGACGGCTGTTGGCTATCGATCGCGATCCGCAGGCCGTAGAAGCCGCGCGGGCCATGCGGGATCGCCGGTTCAGCGTCATCCACGGTCCGTTTTCCGCTATGGCCGACTATATGGCGGAACGGGAACTGATCGGCCGAATAGACGGCATTCTGCTGGATTTGGGCGTCTCCTCCCCGCAGTTGGACGATCCTTTGCGGGGATTCTCATTTATGCGCGACGGGCCGCTGGATATGCGGATGGACACCACCCGCGGTCTGTCAGCCGCCGAATGGCTGCTCAAGGCGGATGCCGACGACATCGCCTGGGTATTGAAAACCTTCGGCGAGGAGAGATTCGCCAAACGTATCGCCCAGGCCATCGTGGAACAAAACCGGCAAACGCCGATGACGCGGACTCATGAGCTGGCGGAGCTCATCGTGAACGCCAGCCCGTTTCGTGAAAAGCATAAGCATCCGGCCACCAGAAGCTTCCAGGCCATACGTATCTACATCAATAGCGAGCTGGAAGAATTGGAGCGGGCGCTGGACGGCGCCCTTGACGTGTTGGCGCCCGGCGGCCGCTTATCGGTAATAAGCTTCCACTCCCTGGAGGACAGGCTGGTGAAGCGTTTTATTCGCGATCATAGCCGGGGCCCTCGGGTGCCGGCGCGTATGGCGCTGACGGAGGAGCAGATTGGCGCGCTGGGCAAGCCGCGGTTGAAGGCCGCGGGCAAAATGCAGCCCTCCGAGGATGAGGTGGCGGGAAATCCCCGCGCGCGCAGTTCGGTGTTGCGTCTGGCGGAGAAATTGCCGTCATGATGGGCAACGAGCGTCACGGCTTGATAGGCGTTATCGGTTCAGATCTGCTTCGGCATGCCAAGATACCGATGATATTGCTGGCGGCGGTGCTGGTGTCGGCCATGCTGGTGGTGACGACCACCCATGAAACGCGCCGTTTGACCGCAGAGCGCGAACAGCTGGTCTTGGAGAGGGATGCGCTGGATATCGAGTGGCGCAACCTGATCCTGGAAGAAAACGCCCTGGGGGATCATAGCCGGGTGGAACGGATAGCAACGGAAAAACTGAAGATGCAGCATGTGGATCCTGCACAGGAAAATATCGTGGTTCAACAATAACGAACGCAAACGGATGGCCAAACATTAATGAAAGCCGCACGGGCGATTAAACTGAAGCGCTATGTCGATCAAGCCAGCTTTGTCAGCTGGCGTTTTGCGTTGTTGTGCGGCTGTATCGTTATCGCATTGCTGGGGTTGGTCTTCCGGGTAGGTTATCTGCAGGTGATCAATCCCGATATGCTGGTGCGCCAAGGGGATATGCGGTCGCTGCGCGTGCAGGAAGTGCCGACCTCCCGCGGCATGATAAGCGACCGCTCGGGCCGTCCCCTGGCGGTGAGCGTGCCGGTAAACGCCGTTTGGGTCGATCCGAAGGAGCTGAACGACCATGGCGGCATCACCGCCGACAGCCGCTGGAAAGCGTTGTCTGACGCGCTGTCCTTGCCGATCGATCAAATGTCCTCGCGCATCAACGCCAACCCCAAGGGGCGTTTCGTGTATCTGGCCAGACAGGTTAACCCGTCGATCGGCGACTATATCCGCAAGCTGCAACTGCCGGGCGTCAATCTGCGGGAAGAGTCCCGTCGCTACTATCCCGCCGGGCAGGTGACCTCCCATTTGATCGGCTTCACCAATATCGACAGCCAGGGCATCGAAGGGGTGGAGAAAAGCTTCGATCGCTGGCTGACGGGGCAGCCGGGCGAGCGCACGGTGCGCAAGGATCGTTTCGGGCGGGTCATTGAGGATATTTCCTCTGTGGACGGCAAGGCGGCGCACAATCTGATGCTGAGCATTGATGAACGCCTGCAGTCGCTGGTGTATCGCGAGCTGAACAATGCGGTGGCGTTCAATAAGGCGGAGTCGGGCACCGCCGTGCTGGTGGACGTCAACACCGGCGAAGTCCTGGCGATGGCCAACAGCCCCTCCTATAACCCGAATAATCTCACCGGCACCTCGAAAGACGTGATGCGCAACCGCGCCATCACCGATATTTTCGAGCCGGGTTCCACGGTGAAGCCGATGGTGGTAATGACCGCGTTGCAACGGGGCGTTATCAAGGAAAACAGCGTGCTCAATACCGTGCCGTATTACATTAACGGTCATGAAATCAAGGATGTGGCGCGTTATCCTGAGCTGACCCTGACCGGGGTGTTGCAAAAATCGAGTAACGTCGGCGTTTCCAAACTGGCGTTAGCGATGCCGTCCTCGGCGCTGGTGGATACCTACTCGCGTTTTGGGCTGGGAAAAGCGACCAATTTGGGGTTGGTCGGAGAAAGCAGTGGCTTGTTTCCCCATAAACAACGGTGGTCCGACATAGAGAGGGCCACCTTCTCTTTCGGCTACGGGCTGATGGTAACGCCGTTACAGCTGGCCCGTGTCTATGCGACGATCGGCAGCCTGGGCGTGTTGCGTCCGCTGTCCATTACCAAGGTTTCCCCGCCGGTGGCGGGTGAGCGTATTTTCCCCGAGCCTCTGGTGCGCACGGTGGTGCATATGATGGAGAGCGTGGCGCTGCCGGGGGGGGCGGCGGCACCAAGGCGGCCATCAAAGGCTACCGTATCGCCATTAAAACCGGTACCGCTAAAAAGGTGGGCGGGGACGGTCAATATATCAAGAAGTATATCGCCTATACCGCGGGCGTCGCGCCGGCCAGCCAGCCGCGATTCGCGCTGGTGGTGGTGATAAATGATCCGCAGGCAGGCAAATATTACGGCGGCGCGGTTTCCGCACCGGTATTCGGCGCCATCATGAGCGGCGTGCTGCGCACGATGAACGTGGAACCGGATGCGCTGCCCGCCGGGGATAAAAATGACATGGCAATTAATCAAGTAGAGGGATCAGGTGACCGAACGTAATTTGCGCGACCTGCTGGCTCCGTGGGTGCCTTCGGCACCGGAGCAGGCGCTTCGGGAGATGACGCTGGACAGCCGCACCGCGGCCGCCGGGGATCTGTTCGTGGCCGTTGCCGGCCATAAAACGGACGGGCGCAGCTATATTTCCCAGGCTATTGCGCAAGGTGTCGCCGCCGTGGTGGCGGAAGCGGACGGCGCGGCCGCGGACGGCGAAGTGCGGATATTGCATGGGGTGCCGGTGATTTACCTGAGCCGGCTTAACCGGCGATTGTCTGCCCTGGCCGGGCGTTTTTATCAGCAGCCCTCCCAGAAGCTTAAACTGGCGGCCGTGACGGGCACCAATGGCAAAACCACCACCACGCATCTGTTGGCGCAATGGGCGCAACTGATGGGCGACGTGAGCGCCGTCATGGGTACCGTGGGCAACGGCCTGTTCGGTCACATCGAGCCGGTGGCGAACACCACCGGCTCGGCGGTGGAAATCCAGCAAACCCTTTACCAGTTGCAGCGTCAAGGCGCGACCTTCGCCGCCATGGAGGTCTCGTCCCACGGTCTGGTGCAGCATCGGGTGTCCGATCTGCATTTCGCCGCCGCCGCCTTTACCAATTTGAGTCGCGACCATCTCGATTACCATGGCGATATGGAACGTTATGAAGCGGCTAAATGGCGGCTTTTCGCCGATTACCCGGTGGCGCAGCGCATTATCAACGCCGACGACGAGGTAGGACGGCGCTGGCTGTCCCGCCTGCCGGAGGCGGTGGCGGTCTCGGTTACGGGACAACTGCCCGAGCCCCGACCGGCCCGCTGGTTGCGGGTGGTCGGCGCGGATTACCATAATACCGGCGTCGGCATCCAATTCGATTCCAGCTGGGGCGCCGGGCGGATCAAAAGCCGGCTCATCGGCGAATTCAATGTCAGTAACCTGGTGCTGGCGCTGGCCACGCTGCTGGCCCTGGGCTATCCGCTACAAGATCTACTCCGCACCGGCGGTAAACTGCAATCGGTGTGCGGACGCATGGAAGTGTTCCATGGCGGCGGCAAGCCCACCGTGGTGGTGGATTACGCCCATACGCCGGATGCGCTGGAAAAAGCGCTGACGGCGGCGCGGCTCCATTGCCACGGCAAACTGTGGTGTGTCTTCGGCTGCGGCGGCGACCGGGATAAAGGTAAACGCCCGCTGATGGGGGGCGTCGCGGAACAGTATGCGGACAGGGTGGTCATTACCGACGATAATCCCCGCGGCGAAGTGCCGCAGGCCATTATCAACGATATCCTTGCCGGTTTGTTGGATGCCGGCCGCGCCATGGTGATTCCGGGCCGGGCGGAAGCGGTCACCAGCGCCATCATGCAGGCATCCGAGCAGGACGTGGTGCTGGTGGCCGGTAAAGGCCATGAGGACTATCAGCTTATCGGCCAGCAGAGGCTGGATTACTCCGATCGGACCACAGTGGCGCGTTTATTGGGGGTGCTGGCATGATTAAGGTCTCCCTGAGCGCCCCTGGCGCCGCTGCTGGACGGCGAATTGTTAGGCGCTGATTGCTCGGTCGAATCGGTCACCACAGACTCGCGCAGGGTCGGCGAGTCTTGCCTGTTCGTCGCCCTGGCAGGAGAAAATTTTGACGCCCATGATTTTATCCCGCAGGCCGTAGCCGCGGGGGCGAAAGCCTTGCTGGTCAGCAAGCGCTTACCTATAAATACGCCGCAGCTTGTGGTGGCGGATACCCGGCGCGCCCTGGGAAGCCTGGGCGCATGGGTGCGCGGTCAGGTACCGGCCAAAGTGGTGGCTCTCACCGGTTCTTCGGGGAAAACGTCGGTCAAGGAAATGACCGCCGCTATCCTGCGCCAGTGCGGACAGGTTCTGGCCACCGCCGGAAATTTCAATAATGACATCGGCGTGCCGCTGACCCTGTTGCGGCTTACCCCGCAGGACGACTTCGCGGTGATTGAGCTCGGCGCCAATCATATTGGCGAGATAGCCTATACCGCTTCGCTGGTCCGTCCGGACAGCGCCTTGGTGAATAATATCGCCGCCGCCCATTTGGCGGGGTTCGGTTCACTGGAGGGCGTCGCCCAGGCCAAAGGGGAAATTTTCACCAGCCTGCGGGCGGGGGGGGCATGCGGTCATTAACGCCGACAGCCACGATTGGTCCCATTGGCGGACATTGCTGTCGCACCAGACCCTGTGGCGCTTTTCGGCGACCGGCGATGCGGCGGAGTTCTATGCCGAAGATGTCAGCGTAAGCGGCGACGGTGTACACTTTACTTTACATACCCCGCAGGGAAGCTGTCCGGTGATGCTGCCGCTGCCGGGACGCCACAACGTGGCCAATGCCCTGGCGGCCAGCGCCCTGGCGTTGTCGGTGGGCGCCACCCTTGGGGCGATAAGCGCCGGCCTGGCCCAGTTAAAGGCCGTACCCGGCCGGCTGTTTCCCATCTCGCTGGGAGGGGAGCGGCTGCTGCTGGATGACAGCTATAACGCCAATGTCGGTTCCATGACCGCCGCCGCCCAGGTGCTGGGAGAAATGCCGGGCTACCGGGTCATGGCGGTGGGGGATATGGCGGAGCTTGGAGAGCAGGAAGAGGCGTGCCACCGGCAGGTGGGCGAAGCCATCCGGCGGGCGGGCATCGATAAAGTACTGAGCGTCGGCAAGCTGAGCGGCCTTATCGGCGAGTCCAGCGGCCGCGGCGAACATTTTACGGATCAGGCGGCGCTGACTTGCCGCCTGGCGCAGTTATTGTCCGAGCATAAGGTTATTACCGTGTTGGTGAAGGGTTCACGTAGCGCCGCAATGGAGCAGGTCGTGCGTGCGTTACAGGAGAAAGCGTCATGTTAGTCTGGCTGGCCGATCATTTGGTCCCATTTTATTCGGGTTTCAACGTCTTTTCATATTTGACGTTTCGCGCCATCGTCAGCCTGCTGACCGCACTTTTCATTTCGTTATGGATGGGGCCTCACCTGATAGCCTGGCTGCAAAAACTGCAAATCGGGCAGGTGGTGCGCAACGATGGACCGGAGTCTCATTTCAGCAAACGCGGGACGCCGACCATGGGCGGTCTGATGATTTTGTTTTCCATTACCGTTTCGGTGCTGATGTGGGCCTACCCGTCCAATCCCTATGTCTGGTGCGTGCTGTTTGTACTGCTGGGTTATGGCGTGGTGGGGTTTATCGACGACTACCGCAAGGTGGTGCGCAAAGACACCAACGGATTGATAGCCCGCTGGAAATATTTTTGGCAATCGGTGATAGCGCTGGCGGTGGCTTTCACCATGTATGCGGTGGGCAAGGGAACGCCGGCCACCCAACTGGTGGTGCCGTTCTTCAAAGACATTATGCCGCAATTAGGCCTGCTTTACGTGGTGTTGGCCTACTTCGTCATCGTCGGCACCAGTAACGCGGTCAACCTTACCGACGGATTGGACGGCCTGGCGATTATGCCGACGGTATTCGTCGCCGCCGGGCTGGCTCTGGTGGCCTGGGCCACCGGTAATATGAATTTCGCCAATTACCTGCATATCCCCTACGTGCGCTTCGCCGGGGAACTGGTCATTGTGTGTACCGCCATCGTCGGCGCCGGCCTGGGTTTCCTGTGGTTCAACACCTATCCGGCGCAGGTCTTTATGGGGGATGTGGGATCGCTGGCGCTGGGTGGGGCGCTGGGCACCATCGCGGTGCTGCTGCGCCAAGAGTTCCTGCTGGTGATCATGGGCGGGGTGTTCGTGATGGAGACCATGTCGGTGATTTTGCAGGTGGGGTCGTTCAAATTGCGCGGCCAGCGGATATTCCGCATGGCGCCCATACACCATCATTATGAATTAAAGGGCTGGCCGGAACCGCGCGTTATCGTGCGTTTCTGGATCATTTCGCTGATGCTGGTCCTTATCGGACTGGCGACGCTGAAGGTAAGGTAACCATGAACGATTATCGGGATAAGAAAGTCGTCATTATCGGGTTGGGATTAACCGGTCTTTCCTGTGTCGATTACTTTATCAGCCGGGGCGTGACGCCGCGGATGATGGATACGCGTTTCAATCCCCCTGGGCTTGATAAACTCAGCGACGGGGTGGAGCGCCATCTGGGCAGCCTGAATGAAGAATGGCTGCTGGGGGCGGATCTGATTGTGGCCAGCCCCGGCATCCCCTTGTCCCATCCGGCGCTAAGCGCCGCCGCCGATGCGGGCGTGGAGATTGTCGGCGATATTGAATTGTTTTGCCGAGAAGCGAACGCGCCCATTGTGGCCATTACCGGCTCCAATGGCAAAAGCACCGTCACCATGCTGGTGGGGGAAATGGCCAAAAACGCCGGCCGGCGGGTGGGGGTCGGCGGCAATATCGGCTGGCCTGCGCTGATGCTGCTCAACCAGCCCTGCGAACTCTATGTGCTGGAATTGTCCAGTTTCCAGCTTGAGACCACCAGCAGCCTGCGGGCCGCCGCCGCCACGATCCTGAACGTCACCGAAGATCATATGAATCGTTATCCGCTGGGCATGCAGCAATATCGGGCGGCCAAACTGCGGATATATGAACATGCCGGCGTCTGCGTGGTGAACGCCGAGGACCCGCTGACGCTGCCCGTGCGGGGCCGGGATGACCGTTGCGTCGGTTTCGGCGCGCAAGCGGGGGAGTATCGCTTGGACGGCGGCTGGCTGCAAATTAACGGCGAACCCGTGTTGGATACCGCCGACATGAAGCTTACCGGTCGCCACAACCACACCAATGCGCTGGCTGCCCTGGCGCTGGCGGATGCGGTAGGCATTCCCCGCGAAGCCGGCCTGGCGGCGCTCAAAAGCTTTACCGGGTTGGCCCATCGTTTCCAACTGGCCTTTGAAAATCACGGCGTGCGCTGGATAAACGACTCCAAAGCCACCAATGTCGGCAGCACCGAAGCGGCTCTGAACGGCTTGCACGTGGACGGTACGCTGCATCTGCTGTTGGGCGGCGACGGCAAGGCGGCGGATTTCACGCCGCTGCTTCCCTGGCTGCAGGGAGAAAATATCCGGTTGTACTGTTTCGGCCGTGATCGGGAGCCTTTGGCGGCTCTGCGCCCTGATATCGCCACTCTGACCGACACCTTGGAACAGGCGATGCGGCAGATAGCCGGCCGGGTCAAACCGGGGGATATGGTGCTGCTGTCGCCCGCTTGCGCCAGCCTCGACCAATTCCGCAGTTTTGAACACCGCGGCGACGAATTCACCCGACTGGCGAAGGAGCTCGGCTGATGCGCATACCGGGATTAAGCCATTTCGGCGGGATGAAAGATTGGATTATGGGCGCGCGCGAGGTCGAGACGCCCTCCAATGTGCTGTATGATCGCACCCTGCTGTGGCTGACCCTGGGTTTGGCCTGTCTCGGTTTTGTCATGGTTACCTCGGCCTCTATGCCCATTGGGCAGCGGTTGTCGGATGACCCCTTTTATTTTGCCAAGCGCGATGCCTTTTATCTGGCGCTGTCGTTTGGTCTGGCGATGGTTACGCTGCGCGTGCCGATGGAAGTCTGGCAGCGCTACAGCTCGGGGATGTTGCTCCTTACCATGGTGCTGCTGCTGGTGGTGCTGGTGGTGGGCAGTTCGGTGAACGGCGCTTCGCGCTGGATTGCCCTCGGCCCGTTGCGGGTTCAGCCCGCCGAATTATCCAAGCTGGCGCTGTTCTTTTACCTTGCCAGCTACCTGGTGCGCAAAGTGGAGGAAGTGCGCTCCAATTTCTGGGGATTCTGCAAGCCCATGGGCGTCATGGTGGTTCTGGCGGTGCTGCTGCTGGCGCAACCGGATTTGGGGACGGTAGTGGTCCTGTTCGTTACCACCCTGGCGATGCTTTTTCTGGCGGGCGCCAAGCTGTGGCAGTTCCTGGCCATCATCGGTTCAGGAATTTTCGCGGTGGTACTGCTGGTGGTGGCCGAACCCTATCGCATGCGCAGGGTCACCTCATTTTGGAATCCCTGGGAAGATCCGTTCGGCAGCGGTTACCAATTAACGCAATCGCTGATGGCGTTCGGGCGCGGCGAGTTTTGGGGGCAGGGGCTCGGCAATTCGGTACAGAAGCTGGAGTATCTGCCGGAGGCCCATACGGACTTCATCTTTTCGATTTTAGGCGAAGAGCTGGGCTATTTCGGTGTGGTTTTAACGCTGTTGATGGTATTCTTCGTGGCTTTTCGTGCTATGTCCATCGGCCGCAAGGCCCTGGAGATCGACCAGCGGTTTTCCGGCTTTCTGGCCTGCGCCATCGGTATCTGGTTCAGCTTTCAGACCCTGGTGAACGTCGGCGCGGCGGCCGGCATGCTGCCCACCAAGGGGCTGACGCTGCCGCTGGTCAGCTATGGCGGTTCAAGTTTATTGGTGATGTCTACGGCGATAGTGTTATTGATGCGTATTGATTTTGAGACGCGCCTGGCAAAAGCGCAGGCGTTTGCAAGGGGCCCCCGATGACCGGGAAGACCCGACGTTTAATGGTGATGGCCGGCGGAACCGGCGGCCACGTTTTTCCCGGACTGGCGGTGGCCCATTATCTGATGGATCGCGGCTGGCAGGTGCGATGGCTGGGTACCGCCGATCGCATGGAAGCGGACTTAGTGCCGAAAAACGGTATAGATATCGATTTTATCCATATTTCCGGTTTGCGCGGCAAAGGGCTGCGCGCCCAACTGACGGCGCCGGTGCGAATCTGGCGGGCGGTGCGGCAGGCAAGGGCCATTATGCGCGCCTATCAGCCGGATGTGGTGCTGGGAATGGGCGGGTACGTTTCCGGGCCGGGGGGGGATTGGCGGCCTGGTTATGCGGAGTTCCGGTGGTGTTGCATGAGCAGAACGGCATTGCCGGATTGACCAACCGCTGGCTGTCGAAGATTGCCAAAAAAGTGCTGCAAGCGTTTCCCGGCGCGTTCCCTCGGGCCGAGGTGGTGGGCAATCCGGTTCGTACGGACGTCCTGGCCCTCGCCTCTCCGGCGGAACGTTTCGCCCGGCGGGCGGGGCCCGTCCGGGTGCTGGTTATCGGCGGCAGCCAGGGGGCGCGGGTCTTGAATCAGACCATGCCGGGCGTCGCGGCCCGTCTGGCCGGTAAAATCACCCTTTGGCATCAGGTGGGCAAGGGGGCGCTGGCGGAGGTTAACCGCGCCTATGCCGATGCCGGGCAAAGCGACCATAAGGTGACGGAGTTCATCGACGATATGGCGGCGGCGTATGCCTGGGCCGACGTGGTGGTCTGCCGCTCCGGCGCATTGACGGTGAGTGAAATCGCCGCCGCCGGACTGCCGGCGATTTTTGTGCCCTTTATGCATAAAGACCGGCAGCAGTACTGGAACGCACGGCCGCTGGAGCAGGCCGGCGCGGCTAAAATTATTGAACAACCGCAGTTTTCGGCGGCAAGCGTGAGCGAACTGCTTGCCGGCTGGAATCGAACTACGCTGCTGACCATGGCCGAAAACGCCCGCAAAGCGGCGATTCCGGACGCGACGGAGCGGGTGGCGCGGGAAGTGGCGGCGGCGGCCAATGTCTGACTAAGGACCCGGCGCGCCAAATTAACATCGATCGAACGGACCTGCGGGTTCGTCGGATAAGAAACATCATACTAAGTGGTTAAAACGTGAATACACAACAACTGGCGAAACTGAGATCCATCGTGCCCGAAATGCGTCGAGTCCGGCAAATTCACTTTGTCGGCATCGGCGGCGCCGGTATGGGCGGTATTGCGGAGGTCCTGGCCAATGAAGGCTACCAAATCAGCGGCTCTGATTTGGCGCCCAACGCCGTGACCCAGCAATTGACCGACCTGGGGGTCAAGATATTTTTCAACCACCGGCCGGAAAATATCAGTGAAGCCAGCGTCGTCGTGGTCTCCAGCGCCATCGCCGCCGATAATCCGGAGATCGTGGCGGCCAAGGAAGCGCGCATCCCGGTGATCCGCCGGGCGGAAATGCTGGCGGAGCTGATGCGTTTTCGCCACGGCATCGCCATTGCCGGCACGCATGGCAAGACCACCACCACGGCCATGGTGGCCAGCATCTATGCCCAGGCCGGGCTGGATCCGACCTTCGTCAACGGCGGCCTGGTGAAAGCGGCGGGCGTGCATGCCCGCCTGGGGTGCAGTCGCTACCTGATAGCGGAAGCGGACGAAAGCGACGCCTCGTTCCTGCATTTGCAGCCGATGGTGGCCATTATCACCAATATCGAAGCCGACCACATGGATACCTATCAAGGCGACTTTGAGGTGTTGAAACAGACCTTCATCAGCTTTTTGCACAATTTACCGTTTTACGGCCGCGCGGTGATGTGTGTGGACGATCCGGTGATTCGCGAATTGCTGCCGCGAGTGGGCCGGCACATCACCACTTACGGTTTCAGCGAGACGGCGGACGTGCGTATTGCCGATTATCTCCAGCAAGGGGCTCAAGGCAGCTTTAAGGTCTATCGCCAGGACAAGCCGGTGCTTATGGTGCAACTGAACGCGCCGGGTCGCCACAATGCCCTGAACGCCGCCGCCGCCATCGCCGTCGCCACCGAGGAAGGCATTGATGACGACAGTATTTTGCAGGCGCTGGCGCAATTCCAGGGTACCGGGCGCCGGTTTGATTTTCTCGGCGTCTACCCGCTGGAGAACGTCAACGGTAAACAGGGCAGCGTGATGCTGGTGGATGATTACGGCCATCACCCCACTGAAGTGGATGCCACCATCAAGGCGGCGCGCGCGGGCTGGCCCGACAAACGGCTGGTCATGGTATTCCAGCCCCATCGGTTTACCCGCACGAGAGATTTGTATGAGGATTTTGCCACCGTCTTGTCCGGGGTGGATGTGCTGTTTATGCTGGACGTTTATCCTGCGGGCGAAGCGCCGATTCCCGGCGCCGATAGCCGTTCGCTGTGCCGCACCATCCGCGGCCGCGGGAAAATAGATCCCATCATGGTGGCGGATATGGACGCACTGCCCGACACGCTGGCATTGGCGCTGCAGGACAACGATCTGGTGCTGATGCAAGGGGCCGGTACCGTGGGTAAAATTGCGCGCAGATTGGCCGATACCCATTTACAACCCAAGCTCGCCACCGCTCTAGAGGGGCCTCATGTCTGAGAAGGTAGCGGTTTTGATGGGCGGGACTTCCGCCGAACGCGACGTCTCGCTTCAATCAGGCCAGGCGGTGCTGGCCGGTTTGCAGGCCGGCGGGGTTGATGCCCATGGGGTGGATACCCGAGATGTCTCGGTACTGAGCCTGAAAGAAAGGGGTTTCGATAAAATTTTCATCGCCCTGCATGGCCGCGGCGGCGAAGACGGTACTTTGCAAGGAGCGCTGGAGTTTCTCGGCCTGCCCTATACCGGCAGCGGCGTGATGGCCTGCGCCTTGACCATCGACAAGCTGCGTACCAAATGGTTGTGGCAGGGCAGGGGACTGCCGGTGCCGCCCTATGTGGCGTTGGAGCGCGACGCTTACCGGCAGGATCCGTCGGCTGCCGCGCAGTCGTTGCGTGAGCTGGGGATGCCGGTCATTGTAAAGCCCAGCAATGAGGGCTCAAGCGTCGGCATGGCCAAGGTGGAGCAGTGGGCGGATTTGCCGGCGGCGCTGGCGGACGCTTTTCGCTACGACCGTAGCGTACTGGTGGAAAAATGGCTGAGCGGTCCGGAATTCAGCGTTTCAATCCTGGGCGACAGGGTATTGCCGTCGGTGCGAATTCTGCCGTCGGCGACGTTTTACGATTACGAAGCCAAGTATCTGTCCGACGACACCCGCTATTTTTGTCCCGGCGGGCTGAACGACAGACAGGAACGCCGATTGACGCAATTGGCGCTGGATGCCTGGCAGGCCGCGGGATGCGGCGGCTGGGGGCGGGTGGATATCATGGCCGACGGCGACGGAGAGCTATACCTGCTTGAAGTCAATACAGCGCCCGGCATGACCCGGCATAGCCTGGTGCCGATGGCGGCGCGGCAAAGCGGAATGGATTTCTCGTCTTTGGTCATGAATATTCTGGCATTGGCGGGCTGATATGTCCCAGGCAGCGATAAACATCCGCAACCGCGAGACGGAAGACAGCGCCGGCAGACGCAGCAACGGCGGCCAGCTCGCGGGTTTGCTGTTCCTGATGATGGTGCTCGCCACCGTGGTCTGGGGCGGTTGGATGGTGGTCGCCTGGATGAAGGATGTGCATCGCTTGCCCCTGTCCCGGCTGGTGGTTACCGGGCAGCGTTATTACACCACCAATGACGATATTCGCCAGGCGATTTTGTCTCTGGGCGCGCCGGGAACGTTTATGACGCAGGATGTCAACATCATCCAGCAGCAGATTGAGCGTTTGCCCTGGATTAAGCAGGCCAGCGTGCGTAAACAGTGGCCTGACGAACTGAAAATCCACCTGGTGGAGTATGTGCCGGTGGCGCGTTGGAACGATCTGCATATGTTGGATGCCAGCGGCAAGGTATTCAGCGCGCCGGCGGAGCGTGTCGGCAATCAGCCGATGCCTATGTTGTACGGGCCGGAAGGCGGCGAACAGGATGTGCTGACGGGCTATCGCGAGATGAATGAGGTGATGGCGGCCCATAAACTGACCTTGAAGACCGTCAGTATGAGCGCCCGCCACTCCTGGCAACTGACGCTTGCGGACGATACCCGGCTCGAGTTGGGCCGGGATGACAGGACTCGGCGCTTACAGCGCTTTATCGGGATATATCCGGTTCTTCTCCAGCAGGCCCGGACCGATAATAAACGTATCAGTTACGTGGATTTGCGTTATGACGCGGGGGTGGCGGTAGGATGGGCGCCGGCGTTTATCGACGATGCAAAGAGCAATTCGCAACAGAGTCAGAACCAGGTACAGGTTAAACAATAATGATCAAGTCGACGGACAGAAAACTGGTAGTTGGACTGGAGATCGGTACGGCAAAGGTCGCCGCATTGGTAGGGGAAGTTCTGCCCGATGGCATGGTCAATATTATCGGGGTGGGCAGCTGCCCGTCCCGGGGTATGGATAAAGGCGGCGTCAACGATCTCGAGTCGGTGGTGAAGTGCGTACAGCGCGCCATCGATCAGGCCGAACTGATGGCGGATTGCCAGATATCATCGGTATACCTGGCATTATCCGGCAAACACATCAGTTGCCAGAATGAGATAGGGATGGTTCCTATTTCAGAAGAGGAAGTGACGCAGGAAGATGTGGAGAATGTGGTACATACCGCAAAATCCGTGCGCGTTCGTGATGAACATAGAATATTGCATGTGATCCCGCAGGATTATGCTATTGATTACCAAGAGGGTATCAAAAATCCGGTGGGACTGTCCGGCGTGCGGATGCAGGCCAAGGTTCATCTGATTACCTGCCATAATGATATGGCAAAGAATATTGTTAAGGCCGTCGAACGTTGCGGCCTGAAAGTGGACCAGCTTATTTTCGCCGGCCTGGCTTCCAGCTACGCGGTGTTGACCGAAGACGAGCGGGAACTGGGGGTTTGCGTGGTGGATATCGGCGGCGGCACCATGGACATGGCGGTGTATACCGCCGGCGCGCTGCGTCATACCAAGGTTATCCCTTACGCGGGCAACGTGGTCACCAGCGATATCGCCTATGCTTTTGGTACGCCGCCCGCCGATGCGGAAGCGATAAAAGTCCGTCACGGGTGCGCGTTGGGCTCGGCGGTGAGCAAAGATGAAACCGTGGAGGTCCCAAGCGTCGGCGGACGCCCGCCGCGCAGTTTGCAGCGGCAGACGCTGGCGGAGGTGATTGAACCGCGTTATACCGAATTGTTGAATCTGGTGAATGACGAGATCCTGCAGTTGCAGGAACAGCTTCGCCAGCAGGGAGTAAAGCATCATCTGGCCGCCGGTATCGTGCTGACCGGCGGCGCGGCTCAAATAGACGGGTTGGCGGCCTGCGCGCAACGGGTATTCCATACCCAGGTGCGCATCGGGGTGCCGTTGAATATTACCGGCCTGACGGATTACGCGCAGGCGCCCTATTATTCAACCGCCGTCGGGTTATTGCATTATGGTAAAGAATCTCATTTGAGCGGTGAGATTGAAGTAGAAAAAACGTACCTCGGTAAGCACCTGGATTAAGCGTATCAGTAGCTGGCTGAGGAAAGAGTTTTAATATCTTACTTGCGGGGATTTGCTGTGCAGGCGGCGATTCCCGATGCGACAGGCACAAAACGGAGAGAAATTATGTTTGAACCTATGGAATTAACCAATGACGCGGTGATTAAAGTCATCGGCGTCGGCGGCGGCGGCGGCAATGCCGTGGAACATATGGTGCGCGAACGCATCGAAGGCGTGGAATTCTTCGCGGTGAATACCGATGCCCAGGCATTGCGTAAAACCGCGGTGGGCCAGACCATCCAGATTGGCGGCGGCATCACCAAAGGTCTGGGAGCCGGCGCCAATCCCGAAGTGGGACGCAATTCCGCCGAGGAAGACCGTGAGGCGCTGCGCGCCGCTCTGGAAGGCGCGGACATGGTGTTTATCGCGGCCGGCATGGGCGGTGGCACCGGTACCGGCGCTGCGCCGGTGGTGGCGGAAGTGGCCAAGGAGCTGGGTATTCTCACCGTGGCCGTCGTCACCAAGCCCTTTAATTTCGAAGGTAAAAAACGCATGGCGTTCGCCGAACAGGGCATCGCCGAACTGTCCAAGCATGTGGATTCGCTGATTACCATCCCCAATGATAAATTGCTGAAGGTTCTCGGTCGCGGCATTTCGCTGCTGGATGCGTTCGGCGCCGCTAATGACGTGCTCAAGGGCGCGGTTCAGGGTATCGCCGAACTGATAACCCGGCCGGGCCTGATGAACGTCGACTTCGCGGACGTGCGCACCGTCATGTCGGAAATGGGCTATGCCATGATGGGTTCCGGCGTGGCCTGCGGCGAGGATAGGGGCGGAAGAAGCGGCGGAGATGGCTATCTCCAGCCCCTTGCTGGAGGATATCGACCTTTCCGGCGCGCGCGGCGTACTGGTGAATATCACCGCCGGCTTCGATTTGCGCCTGGACGAATTCGAAACCGTGGGCAACACTATCCGCGCATTCGCGTCTGATAACGCCACCGTGGTTATCGGCACGTCTCTTGATCCGGACATGAACGACGAACTGCGCGTCACCGTGGTGGCCACCGGCATCGGCATGGACAAGCGCCCGGAAATCACCCTGGTGACCAACAAACAGAATACCCAGCAGGTCATGGATAACCGCTATCAGCAGCATGCCCACGGCATGTCGCCGATACAGCAGGAGCAGAAAATCGCGGCGAAGGCGGTAAACGAGCAGGCCGCGCAGGCGGGCAAAGAACCTGATTACCTTGATATTCCCGCTTTTCTCCGCAAACAGGCGGATTAAATTCAGGGATATTGGGAATCTCCGCTCTTTGTGCTAAACTGCCCCACCGACGCTCGGCTATAATCTGTTGGTGGTATAGATAACATTGCGAGATATATTGATGATCAAACAGCGGACACTTAAACGTATTGTGCAGGCGACCGGCGTCGGTTTACACACCGGGAAAAAAGTCACGCTGACTTTGCGCCCTGCAGCGGCTAATACCGGTGTCATCTATCGCCGCACGGATCTTAATCCCCCGGTGGATTTCCCGGCGGATGCGAAATCGGTGCGCGATACCATGCTCTGTACGTGTCTGGTCAATGAGCATGATGTTCGTATTTCCACAGTCGAACATCTCAATGCCGCATTGGCGGGTTTGGGCATCGATAACATCGTCATTGAAGTCAATGCGCCTGAAATTCCTATCATGGACGGCAGCGCGAGCCCCTTTGTCTACCTGTTGCTGGATGCCGGAATCGAAGAGCAGAATTGCGCCAAGAAGTTTCTGCGTATCAAACAGACGGTTCGCGTGGAAGATGGGGACAAATGGGCTGAACTGACGCCGTTCAACGGCTTCAAGCTCGATTTCACCATTGATTTCAATCATCCTGCGATTGATGCTAGCTCGCAACGTTATTGCCTGAATTTTTCCGCCGAGTCTTTCGTTCGGCAAATCAGCCGCGCGCGTACCTTCGGGTTTATGCGCGATATCGAATATCTGCAGTCCAGGGGCCTGTGCCTGGGCGGCAGTTTCGATAATGCCATTGTGGTCGATGACTACAAGGTGCTGAATGAAGACGGATTACGCTTCGACGATGAGTTTGTCCGCCACAAAATGCTGGACGGTATCGGCGACCTGTTCATGTGCGGTCATAACCTCATCGGCGCATTTGCGGCCTATAAGCCCGGGCATGCCCTCAACAACAAGCTGTTGCAGGCGGTATTGGCGCGTCAGGAAGCCTGGGAACTGGTGACCTTCGAAGACGAAGCCGAAATGCCGGTGGTCTTTACCGCGCCGTCATTCGTGATGGCATAACGGTTCTGGGTTATCCTGCAATAACGCGCGATCAATCGTTTCGATTGGCGGGGTCGGCACTATCTCCGGCCAGCTTCGCCAGTCGTTCGAGCATCTCTTTCAATTTCTCCGGGCTTCGCGCCGCCAGATGGCGGATTGTTTCACCGCTTTGCGGGCTCAATTTTCTCTTTTTCCCTTCGAATTGCCCCCCCCCCGGTGAAAGTGGTTTGCCCTGATTTTGTATTATCTGATGACCTTTTGTGGCCAGAGTCGGGTTAATCCTGATGTCGATTGATGACAATGATGGTAGAATCTGCGCTCGTAACGCGGATAATAACGATGATTGTTCATAGCGTAACCTCATCATCCAGCTGGCATTGGCGGTTTCGAGAATCAAAATCCCCTGGCGGAAATTGGCTACGCGACACCAGGGCTTCAGCGGCGCGGGCAGAATTCCGGCTACCGCACGGTTCAGCTTTAACAGCGCTTCTGCCCGTTGCTGGATATGCCGCAACGAGCTTCGCTCCGGCGTCGTCAGGGAGCCGAGCAGGATATCAATGGACTGTGGACGACTGTCACGCATAAAAACTCCGGCGGAATGCATCAGGTAATGGGTATTTTAAATCGTTGGCGACAATTTGGCAGACGTTATTTCTGGCCGCACCTCCTATTGGGGATGGTGGCGGCAGGTCTTGGCGTTCCTTATGTGCTCAACGGCGGGCAGGATCACGCGCATCTGGCCAATACCCTGTCAAGTCCCAGCAGGCAAAACGCGTTCAATGCCGGTTTCGGTAATTTCTCTTTCCTAAGGGAGGCCCAGCGTCGGCCTTCATTTACCGTGGATTATTGGCATCAGCATGCCATTCGCACGGCGATTCGCCATTTGTCCGTGGCGTGGGCGCCGGAACCGCTGGGGCCGCCGTTGCCGCTGGCGGAGATGGCTGCGCCGCTGCATATCCCGCACCACGTGCTGCTGACCGCCCTGAACGGCCTGCTGACCCGCGAATCGAAACGACCCGCGGTGATTCGCTCTCTTCGTCAAGGTAAATACCAGCCCTGCCTCGATTATCGTACAGGAATTCGCCTGGCCCAGGTACAGGGAATTCGCGCCGGACCCGCCCGCGTTATCTGAGTGAGCATCACGCAATCCAATTATTTTCCATGCCATTATGGGCCGCTGCGTTCCAGTCAGTTACGGCCATGACGAGATTTGAACAATTATGTTATCAACATTGCTTACTAAAGTTTTTGGGAGTCGTAACGATCGCACCCTGCGCCGGTTGAATAAATTGGTTGAGATTATCAACCGGATGGAACCGGATATGGAAAAACTTTCCGACCAGCAGTTGGCGGAGAAAACGGTAGAGTTCCGCGAACGCCTGGCGAAAGGTGAAACGGTGGACAGCCTGTTGCCGGAATCGTTCGCCGTGGTGCGTGAAGCCAGTAAGCGGGTATTCGGCATGCGCCATTTCGACGTCCAACTGGTGGGCGGTATGGTGCTAAACGATCGCTGCATCGCGGAAATGCGCACCGGTGAAGGTAAAACCCTAACCGCCACCCTGCCGGCTTACCTCAATGCCTTGAGCGGTAAAGGCGTCCACGTGGTGACCGTCAATGACTATCTGGCGCAGCGCGATGCGGAAAACAACCGCCCGCTGTTTGAATTCCTGGGCCTGACGGTGGGCATCAACCTGCCGCAGATGCCGGCGCCGGCCAAACGGGCCGCCTATGCCGCCGATATCACTTACGGCACCAACAACGAATACGGTTTTGATTACCTGCGCGATAACATGGCCTTCAGCCCTGAAGAGCGCGTGCAGCGCAAGCTGCATTACGCCCTGGTGGATGAAGTGGACTCCATTCTTATCGATGAAGCCCGCACGCCGCTGATTATATCCGGCCCGGCGGAAGACAGCTCCGAACTCTACATTCGCGTGGATACGCTGATTCCCCATTTGATCCGCCAGGATAAAGAGGATTCCGATACGTTTCATGGCGAAGGCCATTTTTCGGTGGATGAAAAATCCCGTCAGGTAAACCTCACCGAACGCGGATTGGTGCTTATCGAAGAATTAATGGTCCAGGCGGGCATTATGGAAGAGGGCGAGTCCCTCTATTCGCCGGCCAATATCATGTTGATGCATCATGTCACCGCCGCCCTGCGCGCCCATGTGCTGTTCGCCCGCGACGTGGACTACATCGTCAAGGACGGCGAGGTGATCATCGTCGATGAGCATACCGGCCGCACCATGCCGGGCCGACGCTGGTCGGACGGTTTGCACCAGGCGGTGGAGGCCAAGGAGCATGTGACTATCCAGAACGAGAACCAGACTCTGGCCTCCATCACCTTCCAAAACTACTTCCGTTTATATGAAAAATTGGCCGGCATGACCGGTACCGCCGATACCGAAGCCTTTGAATTCAGCTCTATCTATAAACTCGATACCATCGTGGTGCCCACCAACCGTCCGATGATTCGTAAAGATATGCCGGATCTGGTCTACATGACCGAGAAAGAGAAGATCGACGCGATTATCGAGGATATCAAGACTTGTTCCACCAAGGGGCAGCCGGTGCTGGTGGGGACGATTTCCATTGAAAAATCGGAAGTGGTGTCCGCGGAACTGGATAAGGCCGGTATCGAACATAAAGTGCTGAACGCCAAATTCCATGCCATGGAGGCGGATATCGTGGCCCAGGCCGGTCAGCCGGGTCAAGTGACCATCGCCACCAACATGGCCGGGCGCGGTACCGACATCGTATTGGGGGGCAGCTGGCAGGCGGAAATCGCTCACGTCGAAGAGCCCACCGAAGAACAGATTGCCGCCATCAAAGAGGCTTGGCAGGTTCGCCATGACCAGGTGCTGGCGGCCGGCGGCCTGCACATTATCGGTACCGAGCGTCATGAATCCCGCCGTATCGATAACCAGCTGCGCGGTCGTTCAGGCCGGCAGGGCGATCCAGGATCATCCCGCTTCTACCTGTCGATGGAAGATGCGTTGATGCGTATTTTTGCCTCCGATCGCGTCTCGGGCATGATGCGCAAACTGGGGATGAAACCCGGCGAAGCCATTGAGCATCCGTGGGTGACCAAGGCCATTGCCAACGCCCAGCGGAAAGTGGAAAGCCGCAACTTCGATATTCGTAAGCAACTGCTGGAATATGACGATGTGGCCAACGATCAGCGCCGCGCGATTTATAGCCAGCGTAACGAATTGCTGGATGTGGCGGATATCAGCGAAACCATTCTCAGCATCCGCGAGGATGTGCTTAAAACCATTCTCGATAGCTACATTCCGCCGCAATCTTTGGAGGAGATGTGGGATGTGCCGGGGCTGGAAAAACGGTTGAAGGATGATTTCGATCTGGACATGCCCATCGCCGAGTGGTTGGATAAAGAGCCGGGCCTGCATGAAGAGACGCTGCGTGAGCGCATTCTTGAACAGACGCTGGATCAATATCGCCGTAAAGAAGAGGTGGTGGGCGCGGAAATGATGCGCAGTTTCGAAAAAGGCGTGATGCTGCAGACGCTGGATTCATTGTGGAAAGAGCATCTGGCGGCGATGGATTATCTGCGTCAGGGCATACATCTGCGCGGCTACGCCCAGAAAGACCCCAAACAGGAATACAAACGCGAGTCCTTCGCCATGTTCGCCGCGATGCTGGAGTCGCTGAAATACGAAGTGATCAGCACCCTGAGCAAAGTCCAGGTGCGGATGCCGGAAGAGGTTGAGGCGCTGGAGCAACAGCGGCGTGAAGAGGCTGAACGCCTGGCGCGACAGCAGCAGCTCAGCCATCAGCCGGAACCGGTAATGGCGGAGCCGGCGGCGGCCAATCAGCCGCTAAGGGAAGGGCGCAAGGTGGGGCGCAACGATCCCTGCCCCTGCGGCTCCGGCAAAAAATACAAACAGTGCCACGGTAAATTACAACAATAATAATTGAGCAGGCGCGACCAGAGGTCGCGTCTGTCCCTTGGAGAACCTGTGACAATGAATCTACTGACGATTGCCGTGGGCATTATCCGTAATGCGCAGCAAGAAATTTTTATCGCTCAGCGGCCGGCGACAGCCCATATGGGCGGCTTTTGGGAATTTCCCGGCGGGAAAATGGAAGCGGGCGAAACCCCGGAGCAGGCATTGATTCGCGAATTGCGTGAAGAAACCGGCATCAGAGCGGAACGCCCGACGCTGCTGTCCACCAGCCAGCATCATTTCCCCGAGCGCGATATGGCGTTCTACTTTTACCTGGTGGAGCACTGGCAGGGGGTTCCCTCCGGCAACGAGGGACAGCCGGTGCGCTGGTGCCCGCAGCATGAACTGGACGCATCGGCGTTTCCTCCCGCGAATGCGGCCATTATTCGTCAGCTGATTGCCGCGGTATAACCAAACCGCGATTTCTATTCCTGTCAGGAATAATAATTATACGATTAAGCTCCGATCCCTTTTTGAGAGGAATGAATTAAGGTGACATCAAAGCCGGTCAATACGGACTGGTGTCAACAAGGAAAACTCTCATGCCAACGTTTGAATCTTATCGCGATGCCTTCTCCAACGCCCGTCTGACTCGTAAACCGAACGGTGTGCTGGAGGTCATGCTTCATACCGACGGCGAAAAGCTGGTCTTTGACGGACACACCCATGAACAGTTCGTGGCGCTATTCCATGCCATCGGCGAAGACCGTGATAACCGCGTTGTGATCCTGACGGGGTCCGGTGATGCCTTTATGGATGCCATCAGTCCGGAAGGTTTTGATTTTTTTACGCCTTTGGGCTTCGACAAAATTTTGCGCGAAGGCAGAAAGGTGCTAAGCAATATTCTGGATATCGAAGTCCCGATGATTGCCGCGCTTAATGGACCGGTTTTGCTTCATAGCGAATATGCATTGCTGACGGATATCATATTGGCGACGCCGGAAACCGTATTTCAGGATAAACCCCACTTTGAATTCGGCATCGTGCCTGGCGACGGTGTGCACGTCCTCTGGCCCGAGGTAATTGGATCGATTCGCGGACGCTACTTTTTATTGACGCGCCAGGTGCTTGATGCGAAAACGGCCAAAGACTGGGGCGTCGTTAACGAGATTGTTCCGGCGCAACGTCTTCTTGCCCGCGCGCATGAAATCGCCGACGGCATTGCGGCTCTGCCGCCGTTGACTTCACGTTATACACGCATTGCGCTGACTCAGCGGCTGAAACGTCTGATTGAGGAAGGGACCGGTTACGGCCTGGCGCTTGAAGGCATAAGCGCCGCTCAGGTAGCGCGCAATATGGCCTAGAAAGACGGCTTTTCCTCACTCCAGTCGTCACTGTCTGTTATCTGGCGGTCGCTGGGAATACATTTCTCTTCTTCCGCCCATTCTCCCAGGTCTATTAATTGACAGCGTTTGCTGCAAAACGGGCGGTATCTGCTTTGCGGCTGCCACGTTACTTGGGCGCCGCAGGTAGGGCAGTTTACCTGGAAAATATCTTCGCTCATGACTACCTCAAAAGTTCAACACGCTCAGCAACAGGCCAATTCGAAGGGGAGACGATTGGGAATGACGCCGTTTTCACTGTCCAGCGACAAAAAACGGATGGCGTAACGGGTCTTATGACCAGAAACCTGCGGGTAAAGCTGGTAAACCAAGGGAATGCGCATCCGCAGCAAATCCGCGTCTTCGGCATTGTCCTGAAAAAAGCCGTTCAGGCTGATCTGGTTTTTAAACGGCTCGGTATGGCGGACGATATCCAATGTCAACGTCAAGGCGGCGTGTAACGGATCCAGGGTTTTCAACCAGGCATTGACCTGGTTATTACGCTGGGTTTGCGGCAGGTGCAGCCAGATGTGCAGTCCGGGCAGATCGAAGCTGCAGCAGCCGCCGGGAATGGATAGCCGCTGCCGCACCGACGCGATCAGACGATCCTCCCGTAACGCCTGTCCCAGCCGCGGCGCCGCCATCAATACCGCGGCGCACTGTTTCAAGCTATTGCGCAGCGTCCGCACCCTGTCGCTGTCAACGCCGGGCACGCCGTCCCATTGCTGCATTTTTTGTTGCTGACGGTCCAGCTCCTTCATCATTTCAGTGCGCACATCGCCCCGTTCGAGCACGTCCAGCAGATCCGCCGCCGAGCGGAAAAAGGGCAATGCGCTTGAGATGTCAGCCAGTTCCGAACAGTTATACAATTGTTGCAATAAAAATTCCAAACGCAGCCATGTGCGCATTTTTTCATTCAGAGGATGCTCGAAAAGCACCGTGGTAGAGTAAATTTCACTCATAATGATTGATCCTGTCGGATTGCTGATGCCGCAAGCTCGAGGTAACGCCGGTGCAGCTTTGCCACGCCGTCCATAATTTCCTCGGGATGCCCGTTATTATCAATAATATCATCGGCACTGGCCAAACGCTGTTCCCGTGATACCTGCGCGGCAATAATGTTGTTGATTTGGCTACGGCTTATACGGTCGCGTTCCATGGTCCTCGCCACCTGCGTTTCGGTATCGACATCCACCACCAACACCCGGTTTGCGCGGTCCTGCAAATGGTTTTCAATCAATAGCGGGACAACCCATATAATATACGCTCCCGAAGCGCAGGCTATTTCCCGCTGGGTTTCTTGCGAAATGAGGGGGTGAAGCAGCGCGTTCAGCCAGGTTTTTTCCGACAATGAGCTGAAGATGCGTTGTCGCAACAGGGCCCGGTTCAGCGTGCCGTCGGGCAACAGTATTTCATCGCCGAAGCGTTCGCGAATAGCCCGTAATGCTTCGGTGCCGGGCTCTACTACCCGGCGGGCGATAATATCGGCGTCGACTATTGTGGCACCCAGCTTGGCAAAGGCATTGGCCACGGTACTTTTGCCACTGCCGATTCCGCCTGTTAATGCGACAATGTAGCGCATACTCTTCGCTTTCCCCCATCGATTCAGGGATGATGAATTCAGAAACCCATGGATAAATTGGAACGATTGTAGCGTAAATCCGACGGTTTTCGCAGTCTTGCCGTAACAATAATCCGGCGTATGATACCGTCACTGGAACTGGCATTTTGTACCCACACTTTTTTTGCGATTCTTCGCCATCCACCAGGAAATTCCGCATGCGTATTGAAGAAGATATCAAGCTAGGTTTTAAAGACGTTCTTATCCGCCCAAAGCGCTCTACCCTTAAGAGCCGTTCCGACGTTGCCTTGCAGCGGGAGTTTACCTTTAAACATTCCGGATGCGAATGGTCGGGTATTCCCATCATTGCCGCCAATATGGATACCGTCGGTACTTTTCGTATGGCGGAAGCGCTGGCGGCCTTCGACGTGCTGACCGCCGTGCATAAACATTACAGCGTCGAACAGTGGCATGGTTTTGTCAGCCGGGTTCCGGAGAGCACTTTGCGGCATGTCATGGTCTCCACCGGCACGTCCGACGCCGATTTCGTCAAATTGCAGCAGATTCTGGCCCTATCGCCATTTTTACGTTTCATCTGCATCGACGTGGCTAACGGCTATTCCGAACATTTCGTCAATTTTGTGCAAAAAGCCAGAGAGGCCTGTGCGGATAAAGTGATTTGCGCCGGCAATGTGGTCACCGGAGAAATGGTGGAAGAGCTGATTCTTGCCGGTGCCGATATCGTCAAGGTGGGCATCGGGCCGGGCTCGGTTTGCACGACCCGGGTGAAAACGGGCGTGGGCTACCCGCAACTGTCCGCGGTCATAGAATGCGCCGACGCCGCCCATGGGCTAAGCGGTCAAATCGTCAGTGACGGCGGTTGCGCGGTACCCGGCGATGTGGCCAAGGCCTTCGGCGGCGGCGCTGATTTCGTCATGCTGGGGGGGGATGCTGGCGGGCCACGATGAGTGCGAAGGCACGGTCGTGGAGGAAAACGGCGAGAGCTATATGCTGTTTTACGGCATGAGCTCCGAGGACGCGATGAAACGCCATGTGGGCGGCGTCGCACAATACCGCGCCGCGGAAGGTAAAACGGTGAAATTGCCGCTGCGCGGGCCGGTGGATAACTCCATCCGCGATATTCTCGGCGGTCTGCGGTCGGCCTGCACTTACGTCGGCGCGTCTCGGTTGAAGGAACTCACCAAACGTACCACTTTTATTCGGGTGGCTGAGCAGGAAAACCAGGTTTTCACTCAGTTGTAGTGGCCGAGGTCAGGTCATGCCGGCGGCCAATAATATCGCTGTCGGCTAAGTCCTGCCATGCTCGCGCGACGGGTGAACCCCCAAGTCGACTTCCCGGCGTGCAGGTCAATGGCGCGAACGGTTTACTCTTCTTGCTGACCGTCTCGCCTGATTGGCTCCAAATATGTTTGTGAGCAGTCAGCCCTTATCTTTTATCCTGATGACGCCTTAATAATAATTGAACGCCTCTCCCAATTGCAGCAGCGGCAGATACAGCACGATGACCATGGCGCAAACCAGGCCGCCCATGCAAAACAGCAAAAGAGGCTCGGCCCACTGCGCCAGACCGTCAGCGAGCCGATAGGCATGCTGTTCGTGCAATAACGCCAGCTGTTGAAAAACGTCGTCCAGCGTTCCGCTATGCTCGCCGGTTTTAATAAGCTGGCGGCAATGGGACGGAAACAGCCGAAGGCCTTCTAGTCCCTGATACAAAGCGAAACCTTGCCGGATGTGCCGCTGCAGCAGTCGGGCCGCCTGACGGAAGCCGGGATGGGACAGTGTGCGTATGGCCATTTCCAGACCCTTGTCCAGGGTAATGCCCGCGCCATGGGTAATGGCCAGCGTCTGGAATAGCTGATGCAGATTATGATGGCGCAGGAGCCGGCCCAGCCACGGTAGATACAACAGCGCCGTTTGCACCCGTTCTCGCCAGCGGGGGCGGTGATAACAGGCCCGCCGGCAGCCAGCATACAGCAACAGCGTGAATACCAGCGCCGCAACGCCGTGATCCCCCTGCCGCCGCCGACAGCGCCATGAGTCCGCGGGTGGCGGCGGGCAGCGGGGCATCGACGGCGGCATAGAGACGCGCGAATTCCGGCAATATCCATGTCAGCATAAATATCAGCACCGCCGCCGCTGTCAGGCAGATAAACGCCGGATAGCGCAATGCGCCGCGAACCTTTTTTCAGCTTCCCCTGGCGGGATTCATGTTCCGCCAACAGACGGCAGCAGCGATCCAGCCGGCCGGTAAGTTCCCCCAGTTCGAGAAGTCCGCAGTAAAGCGGTGAAAATACGCCGGGAAAACCGGCGCAGGCCAGGGAGAGGGAATGGCCCTGCTCGATTTTGGCGCTCAACAGGCGCAACAGGCAGCGCCAACCGGCGCGGGGGTGATCGTCCCCTAGCAGACGCAGGCTTTCCCGCAGCGGCAGTCCCGCCTCAAGCAGCGACGCCAATTGCGACGTCAAATCCATCAGCCGACCGTCGCGCCAGTAACCCGAGGATAAATAGGCGACGGCCCGCAGCTTCAACGGCTGAAGATCCTCTTTGATGAGCTCCTCCAATACCGCTCTTTTCCCGTAGGCGAGCCGGTGGCCCTCGATCATTTCACCCTCAGCGGTCACGGCGCGCCAACGATAGAGCCAATAGCCTTTCATGGCGGCTCTCCCAATACGCGATTCAGCTCTTCCAAGCTGGTGATGCCCCATTCCACCAGGCGCAATCCCTCCCGCCATAACCCGTCGGAATGTTCGGCTATGCCTTTTTCCTCATGCAATGTCTCTGCGGGCAGCAGATGAAATATGCCGGAGCGGCCGGCATAGCCCTGATGGCAGCGGTCACACCCCACCGCGCGCCAACCCGGCTTATCATCGTGTTCAGACTGAGAGCGGCGCGCGATCGGCGGCGTGGGCTGACGACAGGCGGAGCACAGACGGCGCACGAGACGTTGCGCGACAACCAGACGCAGCACCGGCATGACGCTCGCCGGTGTCAGCCCTAATTGGCGTAATCTCGGTAAAGCGCCGGCGGCGGTTAACGTATGCAGCGTGGACAGCACCAAATGGCCGGTTTGAGCGGCATTGACGGCGATGGCGGCGGTTTCGGCATCACGAATTTCCCCTACCATGATGACATCCGGATCCTGGCGCAACAGCGCACGCAACAAAACCGGAAAATCCAGCTGTGCTTTACGGTTTACCTGACACTGTGCGATATCCGTCAACGGGATTTCCACCGGATCTTCCACGCTGCAGATATTGAGCCGCCGGCGGTCCAGGGTTTGTAATGCGCTGTAAAGCGTCAGGGTTTTCCCGCTGCCGGTGGGGCCGGTCAGCAGTATCAGTCCCTGCGGCTGCTGCAACTCCCGCAAAAATTGCCGCCGCTCGGATTCCGCCATCCCGAGATCCTCAAGCCTGAGCCGGCGGGTCTTTCGTTGCAGCAGGCGCAAAACCAGTTTTTCACCCCAAAGGGTCGGCAAGGTGGCCATGCGGCATGAGTAACCGGTATCGGATTGACCAAAGATAAACTGTCCGTCCTGCGGCAGCCGCCGCTCGGCGATATCCATACCCGCCATCATCTTGAGGCCCACCACCAGACGCGCCGCCAGGGCAGGCGCATAATCGGCGTGCTGGCGCAGCAGTCCGTCGACGCGCAGCCTGACTTGGTATTCCGAAGACGGGCAGGGCTCGATATGGATATCGGAGGCGCGAAGCTCCGTCGCTTCTCCAAGCAACCCGTTAATATAATCCTCAAGATGCACCGGATGTTCGCCATCGCCAATCATGGCCTACTCCTGCATGTCGTCGAAACGGAAAAGGGATTGGCACGGGCGCTGCAGGCGTTCGGCTCCGCCGGCGGCCTCGCAACGGCGGCTCCAGCGCAACCCATTGGCGTGGCGCTGTGGCGTCAGCACCAGCGTCAGTCCTTGCAATCCCTGCCTGCCGGTTAGGCGAATCACTCCTGCATTAACCTCCACTGCGGCGACGTAGCGGGAGGAAAGGTCGTCAGGGATGCCGAATTCACCGCTATGGCAACCGTCTATCTCTCCCTGCTCCATAGCGCATAGCTCCACCGCCGATTTGTAAGGGGATAGCATTCGCAGCATATCGGTCAGCGCGGCGTTATCCAGGTAGCGCTGGTATCCCGGCAGACCTATGGCGCTTAGCGTGGCGATAATGGCGATGACCACCATCAGCTCCACCAAAGTAAAACCTTGCTGATTGCTCACCGAAATGTCCTTGCCGTTAAACCTGTCGGCGACCATACCGTTGATTCCGATAATCGCCCAGCAGCAGTTTGCCGTGGGCGGTCTGCCGCAAAAAAAAGGCCCTGTTACAGCGGATTGGGAAAATTTGCGCGACGGCTAGCGCTGGCGATGGGCGGTAGTTTTGTATGGTAAGTGTTCGTCAAAGCAAATGATGATAAACTGCGATGAGAATAAAATATGACCGTGGAAAGGTTTTATTGTATTAGTTGTCATACAAAATAAGTCGTCAGGGAACAGCAGGTTGATTCATCTTGGCGATAATCACTGTGTTGGAGTTGTGGCTAAGCTTATATGGTCGGCTGGTGGTATATCGTGGATGAACAGCGGCAGGGTCCGGTAACCTTGCCGACGCTGGAAAATTAATACAACACCGTATTTTGGGTGCAAAGAGTCTTGTCTGGCGTGAAGGTTTGCCGCAATGGACCCCCTTGGATGCCATTGATGAATTACAACCTCTTTTGGGCTCGCCTCCCCCCCTATTGCCGGCACTTTCCCTATCTGAAAACCCTGTCTTTAAAAATGCAGCCCTTGAAAACGCTATTTCTAAAAACATTGGCACTGCAAGCGCCGTCTCACAAAGTAGGAAAATCATCGCCGGTCGCGCTTCCGGCGTTCGTCGTAGGCTGATTTATGGATGTTCGGCGTGCCTGCTTATAGCCATGGGGGCGGCGGCCTGCTTTACGCAGTATGCCCATAGGCTGGATTGGTCCGGTTACCTCAAAAGGCAATTTACGCTATCCGAGCCGAGGGTCGGGGGGGGCGGCGGCCCCATGGCGACGGCGCCATGGCAACGGCACACCGCTGGCGCAATCCCATTACCGGTGAGCAAGCGGATTTGGGAAGCCTTTGGGTCATCAAGCAGCTTGAGTATAACCACAATACCGTCGCCAGTTCGTTTATCAGCGATAATATCGTGGTGAATGTCAGGGTCGTGAAAGACCCCAATCAAAAGCTGGCTCAAGTGGTGGACTATTTGAAAACCAATGAGCCAAGCCTGCGCTTTCTCAACGCCGGAACCTATGGTTCTAGTGGTGAGCTTTCCAACTGGACCGGTATTGCCGCCAGCGCGTCCAATCGCGACAGGCATTATGTCGTGCATGTCACCCATGCCAAAGGCGGTTACGGCATCTTTATTGCTGCCGTTGACAGACAGACCGCCCCAAGTTTCAGCCGCCTCGAGGCGTTTATAGCGCAACTGGACAAAACGTTCGGCAGCCGCTGAACGCGGGCGGGAGTGCTTAGGCCGACGGCGCGGGTTTGATGATTAATTGCCCGGGCTCCGCCGAAACCATGACATATTGGCCGGTGAGAAAACCGCAGGTTTCAAGCCAGCGGCCGCCGAGGTGAATGGAGGGGGAAGGGTTATCCTTGCCGCCATTGGGAACATACCCCACTCTATATCTCCGGTTTGAAAATTCGATTCGATTATTATGACGCACTGCTTTGACGTTCTTTTTAGCCATGGTAACGCATTCCTTGATGTGAAGGTGCAGGTATAAGGGTGATGACACGCAGCTGTCCTTTGTCGCGTTTTAAATGATAACTGAACAACAAAATGATAAAAATCAATACTATTTTCTGAATCTCACGATGTTATCGAATGCTGTATACATTATCAGTAGGCAGGAAAAAATACAAAAAAAATTTGCGGGTAGAACGATGAAAATTATTTATTAAAAAAGATATAAGTAAGCCCGTTGGAAATATCATCAGTCATTATTTTTGTATATTGATTGGCGTTGTAATATGGCTGATTATTTATCTATTTAACTGTCTATTCATTTATCTATTCAACAAGGGATATGAATAATTTGCGTCGATGCATGCTATGCCCGGACGGGGCCCGCGGGCCCCGTCCGGAAAACGTTTGCCGCCGCTACTGAAAACGCATGGAAAGGTCAAGGGCGCGGACATGTTTAGTGAGGGCGCCGACGGAAATATAATCTACCCCGGTGGCGGCGTATTCATGCAAGGTTTCCAAGGTAACATTGCCGGAAACTTCCAGCAGGGCTCGTCCGCCGGTGACGGCAACGGCCCGCTGCATATCCTCCAGCGTAAAATTGTCCAGCATGATGATATCGGCGCCGGCTTCCAGGGCTTGACGCAGTTCATCCAGCGTTTCCACCTCTACTTCCACCGGCACGTCGGCGCGCAGGACGACGGCCTTTTCCACCGCCTTGGCGATGGAACCCGCGGCGATAATATGATTTTCCTTAATCAGAAAGGCATCCGCCAGGCCCAGACGATGATTGCCGCCGCCGCCGCAGAGTACGGCGTATTTCAGCGCGGTGCGCAAACCGGGCAGTGTTTTGCGGGTGTCCAGCAATTGGGTTTGGGTTCCCGCCAACGTATCGACATAACGCCTGACCTCGGAGGCGACCCCGGACAGGGTCTGCACGAAATTCAGCGCGGTGCGTTCACCGGTCAAGAGCAGGTGGGCCGGCCCCTGCAATCGGCACAGCGGCTGGTTGACCCGAATGGCATCGCCGTCGCGCACCCGCCACTCTACCCTGACCCCGTCGCCCAATTGCCGGAACACCTCCTCAAGCCATTGCCGTCCGCAGAAAATGCCGTTTTCCCGGGTGATGATAACCGCGTCGGCCTGACTGTCCCGCGGCAATAACAGCGCCGTGATGTCGGCGTTTGGATCGGCGGCGCCGCCCAGATCTTCGCTGAGCGCTCGGGTAACGGTAAGAGGGATATCGTGCTGAATACGCTCAAGCAATTCGGCCCGGCGGCGTTCAGCGTTGTAACGACGTGTCGGCATAAAAAACTCCGCAATAGCGAATAAAGAGGACAAGGGAAACATGCTACTCTGTTGCTGAGATAAGTACTACTGCCGACCGGTTTGCGGCGGGGAGTTAGGGCGCAGAGCGATGGTGGCGGGAGAAGGCGGTGCGCGTAATCAAAGTGCGGAGGCGGCGATGGGGCTGGAAGAGGGCTGGTTAACGGGGTCAGGCGGGTTTTGTCCCCCCACTGCGATGAGCGGCCAGGGGGCGAAGAACCCTCGCTGCTGGTGGTGCACGGCATCAGTCTGCCGCCGGGATCCTTCGGCGGCCCTTATATCGATCGTCTGTTCACGGGTACGCTTGATCCGACGGATGATCCATTTTTTTATGAGATCAGGGGCTTGCGGGTATCCGCTCACTGCCTGATTCGCCGCGACGGCGAAATAGTGCAATATGTGCCGTTTCACCGGCGCGCCTGGCACGCCGGCGCATCCCGATTCGACGGCCGTGAGCGCTGCAATGATTTTTCCATCGGCATCGAACTCGAGGGTACGGATACGCTGCCTTACACCGAAAAGCAGTACGTCCGGCTGGCGGAACTGACGCGTTTGCTGATGCGGCATTATCCTATCACGCCGGCGCGAATCGCCGGCCATAGCGATATCGCCCCCACTCGCAAAACCGATCCCGGCTCGGCATTTCTATGGCATCATTACAGGCAGTTGATTACAGCAGACACCGGCGACAAAGACAGGGAGCACCAGGATTCATGACATTGTTTACGCTATTACTGGTTCTGGCATGGGAGCGCTTATTCAAAACGGGCGAGCACTGGCAGTTGGATCATCATCTTGAGCGGGCGTTTGTCCGCATTCGTCACCTATCGCCGGCCCTGACGATTTTGCTGGCCCTCTGCTGGATGCTGGCGACGGCCCTGTGCCTGCGGCTGACGGCGCATTTTTTCTTCGGCGCTCCCCGGCTGCTGCTGTGGATTTTGATTGCGCTGCTGTGCATCGGCGCGGGCGGCATCCGTAAACATTACCGCGCCTATTTGAACGCCGCCGCGCGGGGCGACGTCCACGCCTGCGACGCCATGAGCGAGGAACTGACCTTGATCCACGGCCTGCCGGTGGATTGCGATAAGGAAGAGCGTTTGCGCGAACTGCAAAATGCGTTGCTATGGATCAATTACCGTTTCTATCTGGCTCCGCTGTTCTGGCTGGTGGTGGGAGGGCCCTACGGTCCGGTGCTGCTGGCGGGCTACGCTTTTCTGCGCGCCTGGCAAACCTGGCTGGCGCGCCATGCCACCCCGCTGAAACGGGCGCAATCCGGCATCGACGATATGCTGCATGTTCTGGATTGGCTGCCGGTACGGCTGGCCGGCGTGGCCTATGCCTTGCTGGGCCACGGCGAGAAAGCGCTGCCTGCCTGGTTTGCCTCCCTGGCGGATGTGCATACCGGCCAGTATCAGGTGCTGACCCGCCTGGCGCAGTTCTCCCTGGCGCGGGATCCGCACCTGGATGAGGTACAGACCCCGCGGGCGGCGGTGTCGCTGGCGAAGAAAATCACCAACGTGATCGTGGTGGTGGTGGCGCTATTGACCATCTACGGCGCGCTAGTTTAATTATCAGGCGTGGTCCGCCGGCGGCTCGCCGAAACGGGGCATGCCTTCTTCATCCCAATGGAAAACCTTCAACCGGGTATGGCGGTTGGGATCGTACAGCGGGTCGCCGGTGATTTCCGTATAGGAACGCGCGTGATACACCAGAACATCCTCGCCGTTTTCTCCCGTCGTGAAGCTGTTGTGACCCGGCCCGAACTGCCGGTTTTGCCAATGGGTGCGAAACACCGGCTGCGGCAATTTATGCCAGGCCAGGGGATCAGTAATATCATCGTTGACGTCCGCCCATAGCAGTCCGATGCAATAATTCGCATCGGTGGCGCTGGCGGAATAGCTTATGAAAAGCCGCTGTCCGTGGCGTATGACCGCCGGCCCCTCATTGACCCAAAATCCGTTGATTTCCCAAGGTAATTCAGGCTTGCTCAGCATCATCGCCGGTGTTTTCAGCGTACAGGGCGTCGCCATCTCCGCCAGATAAAGATTGGAATTACCCCGGATGGCGGGGTCTTTTTGCGCCCAGACATAATAGTGCCGTCCCTGATGGTAGAAATGGGTGGCGTCCAACGAGAATGAATCCAGCGGCGTTCGGATGCGCCCCTTTTCCGTCCAGGTGCCGGTGAGCGGGTTGTCGTCCGCGCATTCAAGGACGAACATCCGGTGCTGAAAAAGTCCGTCGACGATATCCGGCGAGTGGGCGGCGGCGAAATAGAGATACCATTTATTCTCGATGAAATGCAGTTCCGGCGCCCAAATCAGCGCGCTCATTTCCCCCTGTTGATGTTTATGCCAAACCACCGCCGGCACGGCCCGGGCCAATCCGCCCAAGGTGGCGGATCGCCGGATTTCCAGCCTGTCGTACTCCGGCACCGAGGCGGTGAAATAATAGTAGCCGTCGAAATGCCGGTAGATATAGGGATCGGCGCGCTGTTCGATAAATGGATTAGGCCAATGTGCATGACTCATGATAGTTACCTTTGCCCGTTTGCGTTAGGGGTGCTTGGTTTCCAGCGGCAGCGGGTCCCGCCATTCCACCGATTCCTGGCGTTGTATCCGCCTGGCCTCCAGATCGGACTGGATTTGCCGCATCAGCGGGCGATCAACTTTCAGCAAGCGCACCACCCCGGCGGTAATCAGATAGCCGATGCCGGGAATGACGGTAAAAAGCAATACGATACCTTTTATCGCATCGGGGGATTGCCGAATGGCGTCGCCATGATAACCGTAAGCGGAAAGGATAAAACCGACGAACGCCCCCGCCACCGCCAGTCCCACCTTCAGGAAAAACAGATTGCCGGAGAAGCTGATGCCGGTGATGCGTTTGCCCGTTTTCCATTCGCCGTAGTCATCCACGTCCGCCATCAGCGACCAGTGCAGGGGGAAGGAATTTGATGAAGGATGTTCAAAAGGAAGTACATGACCAGAATCAACCCGGTCACCTGCGGATTGAGAAAATAGAAACCGCAGGAGAAAATCGCCAGCACGATATTGGTCCAGAAAAACACTTTGAGCTTGCAGTATTTATCCGTAAGGGGCTTGGCCAGGGCGCTGCCGATCATCATGCCCACCACGCCGAGACTGATGAACAGACTGGCGAACCCCGAGCTTTTTTCCATGGCATAGGTCACGTAATACATGGTGGCCGCCATACGTATAAAGCCGGGGCAGACGTTGAAAAAGGTCAGCAACAGGATGCGTACCCATTGATCGTTCTTCCAGATATCCCGCAGATCAGCTTTCAAAGCGTCGTTGGTCGGGATGGCGGGCTTGATTCGTTCACGGACGGTGGCGAAGCAGAATAAAAACATCAGACAGCCGATAATGGATAAAACCGTCATCGCCAGTTGGAAACCCCGCGCCCGGTTACCGCCGCCGAACCCGTCCACCATCGGCAGCAACGTCAGGGAAATAATCAGGGTCGCCACGCCCACCAGAATAAAACGCCAGGATTGGCAGGAAACCCGTTCCTGCGGATCGTTGGAAATCACCCCGCCCAGCGCGCAGTAGGGAATATTAATAGCGGTATAAATCAGCGACATCAGGAAATAGGTGACAAAGGCATAAACCACCTTGGCGCCATAGCTCCAGTGCGGGGTGGTATACATCAGGATGCTGAACACGGCGAAAGGCACCGCCAGCCAAAGCAGATAGGGCCGGAAACGGCCCCATCGCGATCGGGTCCGGTCGGCGATGGCGCCCATGATAGGGTCGGTGACGGCATCGAGGACCCGTATTGATAATAATAATATCCCCACCAGCGCCGGCGCCAGGCCGAAGATGTCGGTGTAAAAATAAGCCAGGAACATGGTGATGGAGCCCCATACCATGTTGCATCCCGCATCTCCCATGCCGAAGCCGATTTTTTCCTTTAATGACAATGCCTCTGCTTTCATGGTTGTACTCTCCGTTGTAGACAGGACATGAACCTTTGCAGCCAGTATTGGCTTATTTAACGGCGAGGAGATGGCAACAACCGGTTATAGAGATGGATAAACCTGTTATCCGGGTGATTTTGTGAAGGCTATGGCATAACCCATAACTTGCCAAAAAAGGTATTCGGATAATGCTTTGGCGGTAGGGTGCCCCGGCGCTGCGGTTTATTGGCTCGATGGGGCATTGTTAAAGGAAGAGTGAAAACGCAGGCAACTCACGCCTCGGCGCATTGCCGGAAGGGAAGAGATAATGCTCAGGTCTCTCGCGCATCAGCGTATTGCTGGAAGAGGCTTTTCTCGCCGGCCTTTACCGGCCGGCGAAGGAAAGGCCGTCAGGCCGTTACTTGCTGTTTCTTTTCCTTGAAATAAAAGCCGATACCCAACAGGCACAACCATACGGGAATCAGGTAGACCGAGATTTCCATGCCGGGCGTCATCAGCATCACCACCAAAATGGCCGCCATAAACAGCAGGCAAAGATAATTACCGAACGGATACCACAATGCCTGGAATTTGGTGACCCGTCCGAGCTGCGCCATTTTGCGGCGAAATTTCAGATGGGCGAGGCTTATCATGCCCCAGTTGATGACCAACGCCGATACCACCAGCGACATCAGCAGGCCGAAAGCCTTGCCCGGCATCAGGTAGTTAATCAGTACGCAGATGGCGGTGGCCAACGCCGATACGCCGATGGCGGCCACCGGCACGCCGCGGCGATCGACCTTCAACAGCCCCTTGGGTCCGTTGCCCTGGCGTGCCAGGCCGAACAGCATACGGCTGTTGCTGTAGACGCAGCTGTTATAAACCGATAGCGCCGCGGTCAACACCACCAGGTTCAGTATGGTCGCCACCCAGTCGCTGTTAAGGGCATGGAAAATCAAGACAAACGGGCTTCCCCCTTCCACCACCTTACTCCAGGGATACAGGGACAACAGGATGGCCAGCGAGCCGATGTAAAACAGCAGGATGCGATAAATAACCTGGTTGGTGGCTTTGGGAATGCTGCGCTCCGGAGTATCGGCCTCGGCGGCGGTGATGCCCACCAGCTCCAGGCCGCCAAAGGAAAACATAATGACCGCCATGGCCATGACGAGACCGCTGAGGCCATTGGGGAAGAACCCTCCCCGGGCCCACAGGTTGCTCACGGTGGCGTCGGGGCCGCCGTGGCCGCTGAACAGCAGCCAGCCGCCGAACACAATCATGGCGATGATGGCCGCCACCTTAATGATGGAAAACCAGAATTCCATCTCACCGTAGATTTTTACGTTGGCCAGATTGATGGCGTTGATAATCACGAAAAAGACCGTTGCCGATACCCAGGTGGGCAGGTCCGGCCACCAATAGTGCATATAGATGCCCACGGCGGAAAGTTCAGCCATGGCAACCAATACGTACAGTACCCAGTAATTCCATCCCGAAGCGAAGCCGGCGAAATTGCCCCAATACTTATAGGCAAAATGGCTGAAAGTGCCTGCTACCGGCTCCTCCACCACCATTTCACCCAATTGGCGCATGATGAGAAAGGCGATAAATCCGCCGATGGCGTAACCCAAAATAACCGACGGGCCCGCCATTTTTATGGTTTGCGCAATCCCCCAAAAACAGGCCTGTGCCAATTGCGCCGCCCAAGGCGATCAGCTGAATGTGGCGATTTTTCAGCCCACGCTTCAGCGTCTCTCCGCGCTGTTTACCATCCATCGTAAAGTCCTCTGTCGTTTTTGTCGGCGGACAACCACGCGGTGAAACGGGGGTATGTAAGCCTACAATTACATGTTATGTACTTATTTTTTTACGTCGGCCGAAAAGAAAATCACTTCCCGGCCTGTCGTCGGCACAAGAATAGTGGTATGGGAAAAAGTTTGCACCTGATTTATCAAGCCGCCGTCGAGAATTGCAAAACGCCGTGATCTGCCGCATTTTTTCATTGGCGGCGGCGTAGGCCTGTTTTGTAATAAAGCCAGTTAAAAAAAGTTAAAATTTTAAAATTATGCGATAAATGGCTTATTTATGCATTTTTTTGCTGGCTCAAACGGTTCAGCAAAATCACTTTTACGTTGCAAAACGGTTAAATTTGTCACAAGCCAATCTCGGTGGTTTATACTGGATGGTTATCAAATTGCAGCACAGGCATAGTGCAATTGTTTAAATGTGCGGGGTTTCATGATTTAGGTCAACGCTATCATGGACAGGAGGTGAATACTTTGTTACTTTAGCGTCACGTTTATGAAATTGGTATTACCAATTGACTCCGCGCCATTCGCAGAGATGAAGATAAATGGCCTACAGTAAAATTCGCCAAGCGAAGTTATCGGACGTTATAGAGCAGCAGTTGGAATATCTCATCCTGGAAGGAACGCTGCGTCCCGGTGAAAAAACTGCCTCCCGAGCGTGAACTGGCAAAACAATTCGACGTTTCCCGGCCCTCCCTGCGAGAAGCCATCCAGCGTTTGGAAGCCAAAGGATTGCTGTTGCGGCGCCAAGGGGGGAACATTCGTCCAGAGCAACCTTTGGCAGAGTTTCAGCGATCCTCTGGCTGAACTGCTCGCGGAACATCCTGAATCGCAATACGACCTATTGGAAACCCGCCATGCCCTCGAAGGCATCGCCGCGTACTATGCCGCCTTGCGCGGTACGGAAGAGGATCTGGATCGTATCCGCGATTGCCATCAGATCATCCAGCAGGCCCAGGAGAGCGGCGATCTCGACGCCGAAGCCGATGCCGTCCTACAGTATCAAATTGCCGTCACCGAAGCCGCGCACAATGCGGTTTTATTGCATTTGGTGCGCTGCATGGGACCCATGCTGGAAAAAAATGTACGACAGAATTTTGAATTGCTCTACTCGCGCCGCGAAATGCTGGCGCAGGTGAGCAGCCACCGCGCCGGGATCTTTGCGGCGATAGTAGCACGCGAGCCGGAAAAAGCGCGCGAGGCTTCACATCGTCACCTGGCGTTTATTGAGGAAATTTTGCTGGATCTCAGCCGAGAACACAGCCGGCGCGAACGATCGCTGCGCCGTCTCCAGCAACGCAAGGACTAAGAGCCCGGCAGCGGGTTCTGAATGCGGCAACGATACCCGAGATAATTCGGGTTGCGGGACAGCCAACGCACCTGCAACTTGAAGTAGGACGGGTATGAAGCAATGGGCCTGTCTTCGTGTGTTTACCGGGGTGAATACAGGAAGACAGGCTCCAACTAAACCAATTAATAGCGATAGATAAGGAACACCACCATGTCAGAACGTTTATACAATGACGTGGATCCGATCGAAACACGCGACTGGCTACAGGCGATCGAATCGGTTATCCGTGAAGAGGGTATTGAGCGCGCCCAGTTCTTGATTGATCAAGTGCTGGACGGGGCTCGTAAAGGTGGCGTTAGTATCGCTGCTGGTGCTTCAGGCCGTAACTATATCAATACCATTCCGGTAGAGGATCAGCCCGAGTACCCCGGTAATCTGGAGCTTGAACGCCGCATACGCTCGGCTATACGTTGGAACGCGGTGATGGCGGTATTGCACGCCTCGAAAAAGGATCTGGATCTGGGCGGCCACATGGCGTCGTTTCAATCCTCCGCCACCATTTACGAAGTGTGCTTCAATCACTTTTTCCGCGCCCGCAACGACAAGGATGGCGGCGACCTGGTCTATTTCCAGGGCCATATTTCCCCCGGCATCTATGCCCGCGCATTCCTTGAGGGCCGCCTGACCGAAGACCAGATGAATAACTTTCGGCAGGAAGTGCACGGCAAGGGTTTGCCGTCTTATCCCCATCCGAAGCTGCTGCCGGAATTCTGGCAGTTCCCCACCGTGTCCATGGGGCTCGGGCCGGTAAGCGCCATCTATCAGGCCAAGTTCCTGAAATATTTGAACCATCGCGGGTTGAAAGACACTACCGCGCAGACCGTTTATGCCTTCCTCGGCGACGGCGAAATGGACGAGCCGGAATCCAAGGGGGCGATTACCATCGCCACCCGTGAAAAACTGGACAATCTGGTCTTTATCATCAACTGTAACCTGCAGCGTCTGGACGGCCCCGTTACCGGCAACGGCAAAATCATCAACGAACTGGAAGGCATCTTCGGCGGCGCCGGCTGGGAAGTGATCAAGGTTATCTGGGGCACCCGCTGGGATGAGCTGCTGCGCAAAGACACCTCCGGCAAACTTATCCAACTGATGAATGAAACCGTCGACGGCGATTACCAGACCTTCAAATCAAAAAACGGTGCCTATGTGCGTGAGCATTTCTTTGGCAAATACCCGGAAACCGCCGCCCTGGTCAAAGACATGAGCGACGACGAGGTGTGGGCGCTGAACCGCGGCGGCCACGATCCGAGAAAGGTGTTCGCCGCGCTGCAAAAAGCGCAGAAGACCACCGGCAAACCGGTGGTTATCCTGGCTCATACCATTAAAGGCTACGGCATGGGCGAGACGGCTGAAGGCATGAACATCGCTCATCAGGTCAAGAAGATGAACATGGACGGCGTGCGCTATTTTCGCGATCGCTTCAACCTGTCCGATATCGTGTCCGACGATCAGGTTGAACAACTGCCGTATATCACCTTCAAGGAAGGTTCCGAGGAATTCAAATATCTTCATGAACGCCGCGAGGCCCTGAACGGATATCTGCCCACCCGGCTGAAAAATTTCACCAAGCCGCTGGTATTGCCGTCCCTGGATGATTTCGGCGCGCTGCTGGAAGAGCAGAAAAAAGAGATTTCCACCACCATCGCCTTTGTGCGTGTGTTGAATGTGATGCTGAAAAACCCGTCCATCAAAGATCGCCTGGTGCCCATCATCGCCGATGAAGCGCGGACCTTCGGGATGGAAGGCCTGTTCCGGCAGATAGGCATCTACAGCCCGAACGGCCAGCAATATACGCCGCAGGACCGTGAGCAGGTGGCGTACTATCGCGAGGACGAAAAAGGCCAGATCCTGCAGGAAGGCATCAACGAACTGGGCGCGGCTTCTTCCTGGCTGGCGGCGGCGACGTCCTACAGCACCAACGACCTGCCGATGATCCCGTTCTATATTTACTATTCCATGTTCGGTTTCCAACGCATCGGCGATTTGTGCTGGGCGGCCGGGGATCAGCAGGCGCGCGGTTTCCTTATCGGCGGGACCTCGGGCCGCACCACTCTGAACGGCGAAGGTCTGCAGCATGAAGACGGCCACAGCCACATCCAGTCCCTGACCATCCCCAACTGCATCTCCTACGATCCGGCCTACGCCTATGAAGTGGCGGTGATCATGCATGACGGCTTGACGCGCATGTACGGCGAACATCAGGAAAATGTCTATTACTACCTGACCACGCTGAACGAAAACTACCATATGCCGGCCATGCCCCAGGGGGCGGAAGAGGGCATACGCAAGGGTATCTATAAATTGGAAACGCTGGCAGGCGCCAAAGGCAAGGTGCAACTGATGGGCTCAGGCGCCATCTTGCGGCATGTGCGGGAAGCGGCGGCCATTCTGGCGAAAGATTACGGCGTCGGCTCCGATGTCTACAGCGTGACCTCTTTCACCGAGCTGGCCCGCGACGGGCAGGATTGCGAACGCTGGAACATGCTGCATCCGACGGAAAAACCGCGGGTGCCTTATGTCGCGCAGGTGCTGAACGATGCGCCGGCGGTGGCTTCCACCGATTATATGAAACTGTTTGCCGAACAGATCCGCAACTTTATCCCGGCCAGCGAATTCCGGGTACTGGGTACCGACGGATTCGGTCGTTCCGACAGTCGTGAAAATTTGCGCCACCATTTCGAGGTGGATGCGGCGTACGTGGTGGTTGCCGCTCTGGGTGAACTGGCCAAACGCGGCGATATCGATACCGGCGTGGTGGCGCAAGCCATCACCAAGTTCGGCATCGATGCCGATAAAGTCAACCCGCGCCTGGCATAAGAGGTAAACAAAGCAATGGCTATTGAAATTAACGTGCCGGACATCGGTACCGATGAAGTGGAAGTGACCGAAGTGCTGGTCAAGGTCGGCGACAGCGTCAGCGCCGAGCAATCCCTTATCACGGTGGAAGGGGACAAGGCTTCGATGGAAGTCCCTTCGCCCCGGGCCGGCGTGATCAAAGAGCTGAAAGTCGCCGTGGGGGACAAAGTCACCACCGGTTCGCTTATCATGATTTTTGACGACGCCGCGGCGTCCGGCGAAAAAGCGCCGTCCAAGGCCGACGGGCAAAGCGATGCCAAACCTGCCGCGTCCGAGCAGCAAAACGTTGCCAAACAGGGAGAATCTTCACCTGTGCCGGCCAAGTCGGGGGGGCAGCAAAGAGGTCAACGTACCGGATATCGGCGGCGATGAAGTGGAAGTCACCGAAGTCATGGTGAAAGTCGGCGATACCGTGGCGGCTGAGCAGTCCCTTATCACGGTGGAAGGGGACAAGGCTTCGATGGAAGTGCCGGCGCCCTTTGCCGGTACGGTAAAAGAGATCAAGGTTGCCACCGGCGATAAAGTCAGCACCGGCTCGCTGATTATGGTGTTCGAGGTCGCGGGCGAGGGCGGTCAAGCCGCCCCGGCACCGGCGGAGAACAAGGCCGCCGCGGAAGCCGCGCCGGCGCAAGCGGGCGGCAGCAAAGAGGTCAACGTACCGGATATCGGCGGCGATGAGGTGGAAGTCACCGAAGTCATGGTGAAAGTCGGCGATACCGTGGCGGCTGAGCAGTCCCTTATTACGGTTGAGGGGGACAAGGCTTCGATGGAAGTACCGGCGCCCTTTGCCGGCACGGTGAAAGAGATCAAGGTCGCCACCGGCGATAAAGTCAGCACCGGTTCGCTGATTATGGTGTTCGAGATTGTCGGCGCTGCGCCGGCCCCGTCCACCGGAAAAACGACTGCCGCGCCGGCCTCGTCTGCCGGCAAGACCGAAACCGCCGCCGCAGCAGCGCCGGCTCCGGCGTCGGCGGCCAACAAAAACGCCGCTGCCGTTGCCGGCGCCAATGCCAAAAGCGAATTCGCCGAAAATGACGCCTATGTCCATGCCACGCCGGTCATTCGCCGGCTGGCGCGGGAATTCGGCGTCAATCTGACCAAAGTGAAGGGTACCGGGCGCAAAGGCCGTATACTGCGGGAAGACATTCAGGTCTATGTGAAAGACGCGGTTAAGCGCGCGGAAGCCGCGCCGGCTGCCGCTGCCGGCGGATCCTTGCCGGGACTGCTGCCCTGGCCGAAGGTGGATTTCAGCAAGTTCGGCGAGACCGAAGAAGTCGAGCTGGGCCGCATCCAAAAAATTTCCGGCGCCAACCTGCACCGCAACTGGGTCATGATCCCGCATGTGACGCAGTTTGATGAAGCGGATATCACCGAAGTCGAAGCGTTCCGCAAAGAGCAGAATGCGGAAGCCGAGAAGAAAAAGCTGGATGTGAAGATAACCCCCTTGGTGTTCATCATGAAGGCGGTGGCCAAGGCCCTGGAGGAACTGCCGCGTTTCAACAGCTCCCTGTCCGAGGATGCCCAGACGCTGACGCTGAAGAAATACATCAACATCGGCGTGGCGGTGGACACGCCCAACGGCTTGGTGGTGCCGGTGTTCCGCGATGTGAACAAAAAAGGGATTGTCGAATTGTCCCGCGAGCTGGCGGTCATTTCCAAAAAAAGCCCGCGACGGCAAATTGACCTCTTCCGATATGCAGGGAGGCTGCTTCACCATCTCCAGCCTCGGCGGTATCGGCGGCACGTCCTTTACGCCGATAGTCAACGCACCGGAAGTGGCTATCCTCGGCGTATCGAAGTCGGCGTTCAAGCCGGTATGGAACGGTAAAGAGTTTGCGCCGCGCCTGATGTTGCCGCTTTCCCTGTCTTATGATCACCGGGTTATCGACGGGGCGGCGGGTGCTCGCTTTATCAGTTTCATCAATAACGTGATGTCCGATATCCGTCGCCTGGTGATGTAAACCCATGGCCGGCCCGGCGAGCGGGCCGGATTGTTTGATGTGACTTCGGCGAGGGCGCGGCTGCCCCGCCAGGGTAAACAGATTTCGCCTCAACCCGACAGGCTTTGCAGATTATTAACATTTCTGTAAACTGGCTTCGATGGAGGCGTCCCGGTGGCGGCAGTACGTTATCTCTATGATTTACTGGTAAATGAGCGACTTACCCGCCGGATAAACAAATAAGAGGTCATGATGAGTAATAAAATCAAAACCCAGGTAGTGGTGCTTGGGGCCGGTCCGGGAGGATATTCCGCCGCCTTCCGTTGCGCCGATTTAGGTTTGGAAACCGTGCTGGTGGAACGTTATGCCACCCTGGGCGGCGTATGTCTGAACGTGGGCTGTATCCCTTCCAAAGCGTTGTTGCATGTCGCCAAGGTTATCGAAGAAGCAAAAGCATTAAGCGAAAACGGCATTACCTTCGGCGAACCGAAAACCGATATCGATAAAGTGCGCACCTGGAAGGAGCGCGTCGTCAACCAGCTCACCGGCGGCCTGAGCGGCATGGCCAAAGCGCGTAAAGTCACGGTGGTGCAGGGGGTGGGTAAATTCACCGGCGCCAATACCTTACAGGTGGAAGGCGAGAACGGCGTCACCACCATCGATTTCGACAATGCCATCATCGCCGCCGGTTCGCGTCCGATCCAGCTGCCCTTTATTCCCCATGAGGATCCCCGCGTCTGGGATTCGACGGATGCGCTGGCGCTGCGTACGGTACCGGAACGTTTGCTGGTGATGGGCGGCGGCATTATCGGCCTGGAAATGGCCACCGTCTATTATGCGCTCGGTTCTAAAATCGATGTGGTGGAAATGTTCGATCAGGTCATCCCGGTGGCGGATAAAGACGTGGTCAAGGTGTACACCAAGCGGATCAGCAAGCAGTTCAACCTGATGCTGGAAACCAAGGTGACCACCGTGGAAGCCAAGGAAGACGGTATCTATGTCACCATGGAGGGTAAGAAGGCCCCGGCCGGCCCCCAACGCTACGATGCGGTGCTGGTGGCTATCGGTCGCGTGCCGAACGGCAAGCTGCTGGATGCCGGCAAGGCCGGCGTGGAAGTGGACGACCGCGGATTCATTCGGGTGGACAAACAGCTGCGCACCAATGTGCCGCATATCTATGCCATCGGCGACATCGTCGGGCAACCGATGCTGGCGCACAAAGGCACCCATGAAGGCCACGTCGCCGCGGAAGTGATCGCCGGCAAAAAACATTACTTCGATCCCAAGGTGATCCCTTCCATCGCCTATACCGAACCGGAAGTGGCCTGGGTGGGCGTGACCGAGAAAGAAGCCAAAGACAAAGGCATCAGCTATGAGGTGGCGACCTTCCCGTGGGCGGCGTCCGGTCGCGCCATCGCGTCCGATTGCCAGGACGGCATGACCAAGCTTATCTTCGACAAAGAGACCCATCGGGTCATCGGCGGCGCGGTAGTGGGCGTTAACGGCGGCGAGCTGCTGGGTGAAATCGGTCTGGCCATCGAAATGGGCTGCGACGCGGAAGATATCGCCCTGACCATCCATGCCCATCCGACCCTGCACGAATCGGTGGGCTTGGCGGCGGAAGTCTACGAAGGCAGCATTACCGATCTGCCGAACGCCAAAGCCAAGAAAAAGAAATAACGCTGTCTGGCCAAGTGTGGCAAATGGCTCACTTGGAAAAACGGTAAAAGGTAAAGTCATGCCGGCCATGAGATATTGGCCGGCTTTTTTTGGTAGTGCGCAGATCCCTGACCGTAATGATCAAAAGATGATTTGATAGTAGAAATCTATCGCCTAAATCATATTTACGTAAGCGCATTTTCTGCAAGTATACGCATTTCAAAACCGTTTCGGCTTTTGTCTACTGTGTTTAAATTAGGTAAAACTTAATATTAAATATTTTATCAATGACTGTACTGAATAAATAGTGAGGAGCGGCAGTTACAAAAAACGCTGATTTCAAAAAAGTTAGCTGCGGTTATGGTTTTCAAATGCGAATTTTGATGATATAAATATTTATGATATCAACTTAAGGAAATTTTTTTAAATATTAGCATCGGTTTAATATCATTTATATCATACCTTTATTTTAGCTGAAAGACATTTATATAAACGCAGAGAGTGCACTATGTATATATATTCAAAATTGAATGTGCAAACATTAGATCACAGAGATTCAAATGAAGACGCAGACCCTAAGTTTAAGGTTGCAGAGTTGGAATGCAAATCATTATCTAAATCTCAACTGAAAGAAATTTCCGTCCAATTCAATAAAGCTACTGATTTAGTAGAATTTAATCGGCAATTAAAAGAAATAAGCAACAAACCGGTATTTCATGCTTTAGATCAAGATGTATTCCGGGACGATAAACCTGAATCCATTAATTTTAATTACGTTCAAATAGTTGAAAATAATTTAAAAACACATGTTTATTCAACTGGATTTCAATTGAATAAGGTTCTTAGGGTCACGCAAAGAAGCCGTGAACAGACAGCTGTCCGCATTGTAAAGAGTCTAAATACTGTAAAATCAGCATATTATACAATCGACCTCTGCGGGACCCGTTATCGGGAGATACCTAAAGAAAAAGATAATCCGACATTTCGTGCACAAACAATTGACCAACTCTCTGTCAAAACTAATATGAGTGATATGGAGGGAAGAATTGTGTGGCAACACAAACTCGGTGGTAAATTCAAAGCAGGTGGAGTCGATGCCGCAGATTACAGCCATTTAGGTCAAGTGCAGATTCTTCCCCATGGGATTGGTGATGAAGATTCAAATATGTTCTATACCTTCCAGTAAAGTTGTTTCGCGCCATGAAGTGCTGGCAGCAGCATTTCTCGTCGAGATTATTTGATGCATTTAACGTGGCAAGCCGCATGCCTATGCGGCTATAAATGCATTTTGCATAGCTTTAATCAGGTAGGTAAAGAGAGTTTTTTATCAAAGTAGTAAATTTATGATCTGACATTTCTCATTGCGCCATGTTAGATTTTAATTAGGCTATTGTCTGAATCGTTTTCTTTCATGCCAGTCTTTGAATGTAGTTACCAATCAGGCTATGCACCCTGCACGAGGTTGCGCCCGCGGCATTGATCCAAACCAATCGTCCCAGAGGTTTTGGTGGCGCTTCAAACCCTATATCGATATGCCGCAGGCACGGCTGCGATAATGCTTAAGCCATGCTTGCACGGTAGACGTCACGGAATGTGCCCAAGACCCCTTCGAACCTCGATTTCCTTTTCTTACTTCCCGGTCAATTCGTCAGCCGTTAAACCTAGAATCGGCCTATTAAAGGTACTTGTTCTTAACTGCGTTTTTATGTTGCCATAGCTAGCTGAAGACGAACAAAAAGTGATAATTTGTCACTGTAAAAATTTTTTTTTGGCCTTAACGTTTCAGCCAAAAAATAATGTTACTTAGATGTAAACAAATTAACAATGCCAATTAATCCTGATAAACTGACAGCCCGAGACCCGATGATCAGGGTTCCTTTTTTAATGGCGGCGCCCCACGACGATGCGTTGCAAACCAGGTGCTATCAGTATTGAACAACGAGCAATGACAATAAAAGCGAGGAGAACGTCGTGCTAAAAGATTACCGTAAGCACGTTGCCGAGCGTGCTGCCCAGGGGATTGTGCCAAAGCCTCTTGATGCCGTACAAATGGCGGCGCTGCTTGAACTGTTGAAAAATCCGCCCGCCGGCGAAGAAGATTTCATTCTGGATCTCATCACCAACCGCGTTCCCCCCCCCCGGCGTCGATGAGGCGGCCTATGTGAAGGCCGGTTTCCTGGCGGCCATCGCCAAGGGTGAAGCTGTCTCTCCGCTAATCAGCGCTGAGAAAGCCGTCGAACTGCTGGGCACCATGCAGGGGGGGGATATAATATCCAGCCCCTGGTGGATGCGTTGGACTCTCCGGCGCTGGCGCCCATCGCCGCCAACGGCTTGAAAAACATGCTGCTGATGTTCGACAGTTTTTATGACGTTGAGGCTAAAGCCAAGGCCGGCAACCCTCACGCTCTTGACGTCATGCGCTCCTGGGCCGATGCCGAATGGTTCCTGTCCCGGCCACCGCTGGCGGAAAAAATCACCGTCACGGTGTTCAAGGTCACCGGCGAAACCAATACCGATGACCTGTCGCCGGCGCCTGATGCCTGGTCACGTCCGGATATCCCGCTCCATGCCGTGGCCATGCTGAAGAACGCCCGTGACGGCATCGTTCCCGATCAGCCGGGCGTGGCGGGGCCCCTCAAGTTGATTGAATCTTTGAAGCAGCAGGGTTTTCCCCCTGGCCTATGTCGGCGACGTGGTGGGTACGGGGTCATCACGTAAGTCCGCCACCAACTCGGTGCTGTGGTATATGGGGGACGATATTCCCCATGTTCCCAACAAGCGCGGCGGCGGCGTGGTGCTGGGCAGCAAGATTGCGCCGATTTTCTTTAACACCATGGAAGACTCAGGGGCGCTGCCCATCGAAGTGGACGTATCCGAATTGAATATGGGCGATGTCATTGATGTCTACCCGTTCAAGGGTGAAATCCGCCGCCACGATACAGACCAGTTGTTGGCGACTTTTTCCCTCAATACTCAGGTGCTGGTGGATGAAGTGCGCGCCGGCGGCCGTATTCCGCTGATTATCGGTCGCGGACTGACGTCCCGCGCCCGCGAGTCCCTGGGATTGCCGCCCGGTGAAATCTTCCGGCATGCGCGGGAAGTCGCCGCCAGCGCCAAGGGCTTTACCCTGGCGCAAAAAATGGTAGGCCGCGCTTGCGGTGTGGACGGCATCCGTCCCGGGCAATATTGCGAGCCCAAGATGACCTCGGTGGGCTCTCAGGATACCACCGGCCCCATGACCCGCGACGAGCTGAAGGATTTGGCCTGCCTGGGCTTCTCCGCCGATCTGGTGATGCAATCCTTCTGCCATACCGCTGCTTATCCGAAGCCGGTGGACGTGCAGACTCACCACTCCCTGCCGGACTTTATCATGAACCGAGGGGGCGTTTCGCTGCGTCCCGGCGATGGTATCATTCACTCCTGGCTGAACCGTATGCTGTTGCCGGATACGGTCGGCACCGGCGGCGATTCCCACACCCGTTTCCCCATCGGAATATCGTTCCCGGCCGGTTCCGGACTGGTGGCGTTCGCCGCCGCCACCGGGGTCATGCCGCTGGATATGCCGGAGTCGGTGCTGGTGCGTTTCAAAGGCAAAATGCAGTCGGGCATTACCCTGCGGGATCTGGTGCATGCCATCCCTTATTACGCCATCCAGCAGGGCTTGCTGACGGTGGAAAAAAAAGGGCAAAAAGAATATTTTCTCCGGTCGTATCCTGGAAATCGAGGGGTTGCCGGAACTCAAAGTGGAACAGGCTTTTGAGTTGGCGGACGCCTCAGCGGAACGTTCCGCGGCGGGCTGCACCATTAAACTCGATCAGGCGCCGATTATCGAATACCTTAATTCCAATATCGTATTGTTGAAGTGGATGATTACAGAAGGTTACGGCGACAGGCGTACCTTGGAGCGGCGTATCAAGGGTATGGAAAGCTGGCTGGCGGATCCGCACCTCTTGGTGGCCGATGCCGACGCGGAGTATGCGGCGGTGATTGAAATCGACCTTGCCGCTATCACTCAGCCCATCGTCTGCGCGCCGAACGATCCGGACGATGCGCGCCTGTTGTCCGATGTGGCCGGCAGCAAAATCGACGAAGTTTTTATCGGCTCTTGCATGACCAATATCGGTCACTTCCGCGCGGCGGGAAAATTGCTGGATCAGCACAAAGGCGCGCTGCCTACCCGGCTGTGGGTAGCGCCGCCCACCAAGATGGATGCGGCTCAGCTCACAGAAGAGGGTTATTACAGCGTATTCGGCAAGAGCGGCGCACGGGTTGAAATCCCCGGCTGCTCGCTGTGCATGGGCAACCAGGCCCGGGTAGCCGCCGGCGCGACGGTGGTTTCCACCTCCACCCGCAACTTCCCCAACCGACTGGGCGACGGCGCGGATGTCTACCTGGTTTCGGCAGAGCTGGCGGCGGTAACCTCGCTGCTGGGCCGGTTGCCGACGCCGGAAGAATACCTGCAGGCCATTGCCGCTGTGGATAAGACGGCGGCGGATACCTATCGTTACCTGAACTTCGACAAGCTGACTGCCTATACCGATAAAGCGGATGAGGTCATCTTCCAAACCGCGGTATAAAGCCCGTTTCGGCAGGCTTGATAAGCCATCTGAACCGCACCCCAAAAGTTGAGAGCCAACTGATTAAGGTGCGGTTTTTTATTAATATCAAAAAAGTCTCAACGAGTTATCAATATAATTGAAACGTTAAAAAAATTAAACGTAACCTTTATTAAAACAGATTTTCTATGTACTCAATGGTAGCTCCAGGCTATGCTTAAATAAAATGTAAAAGCATTTTTTTATGCCGATTTGTATCGTGATAATAAAATGAGGGCAACAATTAGACGCTATATATTCAGTGTGTCACCAACGGCGACCTGATGTCTTAAAATGGAAGAAACGCTTCGGCAAACCAAAAAGGCGCTACTTTTTCGTTATGGTTGTAAGCGATCTTAGTGGGATGGGCTAAAGTTGATTAATTAGGGGGTGAATATTTGTGATAAACAATACTGGCCAGACACAAATGCCTGTTGGTATTAAATTTTAACGTAGCTGCATGGGAGCGCTTTGAATATTGCATGTATATTAAATTATTTCTCAGTGCCAACAACGGTTCTAGGTTATAAGGGATTAAGTATAATTCATTGAATTGATCGGGAAAGGTCCACGAAGTTAAGATATAGGGTTTTTCGTGTATATCTAAACGGTGTTAAGTCGAATATTTGGTGAAATGAATAATTATTTAAAGGAATATAAAGATGATTACAACATTACAGGCTTATGCCCAGCCGGGGTTAACTGTTTCTTATTTGCACACTGATATTAAACCACCAGTACAAAAAAATTATGCGAGCGAAATCTCTACACTATCTAATATTGTTATGCCGATGATCGCTAGCGCGAAAGAAAAATACAGTTCCACCACGCTCGATCGTATTGCGGAAAAAGACAAATCAAAATACGAGGTGCTGGAAACACAAATCCGGCCTAATTATTTATTGAAAAAAACATGGCTATGGTGAACAATCGAAGCTGGGTTGCCTCGGGCATGTGGAACGAAGGGAAAGTTTGCCTCTCGGTACGATCGACGTTGACATTGAACCTTTGGACCCAGAGTCAATTACCCGTGGTAATGTCAACGATGGGAACGAAGATGGCGTGACGCCTTTGATGCGGGTTGCGCTCACCACTAATGATATTAAGCACGTAAAATCTTTGTTGAGAAAGAGGGCCAATCTGGATCAGCAGGATAAAGGCGGCAATACCGTTTTGATGTGGGTGGTCAAAAGCCTTTTTCGCCTTAAAAATGAAACGCGCTGCGAAATGAAATTGTCAATTCTGGATTTATTATTGAATCGAGGGGCGGATGTGAACCTGGCGGATAATGAAGGCTACACACCTATGATGATTGCCGCTATGGGTAATGATGAAAAAAGCTTTGCTAAGCTCGTTAATAAGAAAGCGATGGTGGAATTAACAAATCAAAACGGTGAAACGGCTTTGCATTTAGCAATAAAATATAATGCATCGACAACTATAATCAATAGCCTAAATTCATTTTACCAAAAAATGAATGTAAGGGATAATAATGGTCATTCTCCATTTATGATTGCCAGTTTCCGCCGAAAATTAGACTTAATGAGAACATACCATGACAAAGGCGTTGACATAAATGAATTTGACGTTAAGGGATGGACGGCATTGATGTATGCCGTGAACTGTGGCGATGCCGATGTTGTGAATTTATTGAAAGAGCTAGGCGCTGATTTCAATTTAGCTGACTCCCACGGCAAAACAGCTCTCGAAATTGCCAGAATTCTTCAAAACTCAACTATGGCTCTTTTGTTGCGTAAACTTGGAGCGTTTACAAATAATATTGAAACTAATGCTTGGATGGATAAACTTCAGAAGGAGTTGAACTTATATGATTTTGATGATAAGGCAGCGACATTTGACGCTCATACCTCAGAATCTACTGGCATCGATTTTGAATTGTTGGAATCGGAACAGCCTGTTGGGCATAATCCTGAGGTAGAGGCTGAGACAAGCTCATCAATATCTTCTCAGCGGTCTACTTATCTTTTACATTGGGCATCGATTAAATTGCACGACATGTTAGAAACTTTTAGACGCATAGTTTCTCCTATCTTTTCTCTTTAAGTCATAAAAATATCAGTACGTAGCTTAATTGTTTTCAACGTGCTGTAAAATGATTTTATCATATAAATCGAAAACTAGCTTTAACAAGTTCCGGAGAGTTCGATGAATACAACAATGCAGTCATACACTCAGCTAAATGCGCCTCACCCTTTTTTCCCTGATGCCTGTTATACAAAATCAATATTCAGAAAATTACAAAAATGTTCTGAATATGACATCAAATATCGTTTTACCCATGATTCAAGAAGCTGAACATCGCTTTGGCGCTTCACATAGCAAAACAATTGCTGTTGAGAGAAAAAGTTGGCTTGGAAAACTTAAAATGAGCAAACGTAACGCTTTTCCTCAAGAAGATGAATTTGTTAAGCGATTAAGGCTACAAGCAAGCCATGGGTGTTTAAAAGGCTTGCCCAAAAAAGGGCAAATGCCAAAGAGTAATGTTACGCTCGATGAAACTGTGATTCAAAAGGCGGAAGAAAAAATATATGATTTTAGCAACGGAAATCCGGATAATTTTACCCCGCTCATGCAGGCGGTGGCTACCGATAAAGGACTGTCGTATGTTAAATATCTTTTTTATGCGACAAATTGATGTCAACAAAGTTGACAAAGAAAAAAAATACTGCGGTTATGTGGTTGGTAAAAAATCAATTTTACCAAAAAAACGAGACATATTTTATTAATAACCTAAGGATATTAGATTATTTGCGTGATCACAATGCGAATTATGATTTTAAGGGAACCGCCGGCTATACGCCATTGATGATCAGTGTGCTTGGAAAAGACCATCGGACTTTTTTTAGGCTTTTGCTTGAAGGAGCGCAATATGATCATAAAAATGATGCAGGGGAAACAGCATTGCATTTGTCCATCAAATATGAAACCCATTGGATGATATCCGTTGTTCTCCGCTATGGCGCTGAGAATGATGATATTAAAGATAATAACGGCCACACGCCCTTTATGCTGGCAACGTTTCGAGAAAACAAGGAAATCATGGATTTTTATATCAGACGGGGGGGGTTAGTTTTGACATGGTGGATAATCAGGACTGGACCGTGCTAATGCATGCGGCGAATTGCGGGAATATTGAATTAATCAGATATTTACTGAGTAAAGGCGCTAATCGACATTTTGTAAATTACCGCAATGAAACCGCATTATCGATCGCTTTGCATAAGAAGGACCAAAAGCTGATTGATGCGCTTTACGAACCTGTAAGCCCTCTTGCCGATGCCAAAAGACAACGCTTACCCGCCTCGACGCTCAACATCTTGCTACTTGGGGATGAAAGTGCCCCAGTTCATCCCGACAATGTTAAAGGCCTTGCCACAAATGAATCGGCGGTAATTTTAGCGGAGGCCATTGACAACGGCGACGACACTGAAAAGGCCCCCAACGTGATATTGGATGATAACAAATCCCAAGTTACGAGGGGCGATGAATCCGAAACGGTGCTTGGGGAGGCAACAACTGAAAGCGAGGCGGATATTGTGACGGACAAAACGGCTGGCAATGCTAAATCGGTACACGAAAAAAGCCGAGATTACGATGCCGACTCTTCAGTTGACCCTGTTACGTCCAAGGCGGATGGCATGTCTTTCCTCTTCTCATCACGCGTTCTGGGTGACTTGGGAAAAAATATCAGTCCCTTAGGAAAATTATGTCTCGCCGCTCTGTTTAGCATAAGACTTTCTCTTTATTGAGACAACGGATTAAAGCAAAGCGTAGATATGCCGGTACACTTTCTTACGTTGTCTTGAAATCCGATAAATTATTATTCATTCATTCATTGATTGGTTGCCTTAGATTTTACAAATTTTAACAATTCGAGGAGTCAACATGCCTTCACAGCTTTCGGCCTTCACTCATATAGATATGGCCGGGTATTTATCCCCTCAATATTTTACAGGCTGTAAGGAAATAATAAATCAAAATCTTTCGTTAAAAGAACCTGTCCTCTCCTTCAAACAAAAAGATATCGAACAGGGTCTTTCTAATGAATTAAAGAGAAATTTGCGTCTTGAAAGTAGTGTGCGAAGAGTGAGCCGGTTAACGACACCTGACAGTATTGTATTTGCACATCAGTATCTGCATAACCGCAGCATAAGATCACAAGATAGCGGTTTATCATGTCCAATTGGTAAGGGGTATGTTCAGACTAAAATTCCTGCAAGTACTATTGTGCTTAACCGTGAAATTTTAGACAAGGTTAATCAACATGAAATGGATATCAATGCGCAAGATAAAGATAGACGGACAGCATTAATGGTGGCGGTGTTGACAGGGAGCACAGCAAATGAAGTTCAACAAATCTTGGCACAAGGCGCTGAGATTAACTATATGGATAACGATAATAATACCGCATTGATGTTGGCCATCATCGCTAGAAAGGCTAAGGTTATTGACGTTTTGCTTAAGGCCAATGCCGATGTTAACCTTGCCGGGATTATGGCCTTGACGCCTTTAATGGTAGCGGTAATTAATAGTGATGTATCACTGATAAAAAAATTGGCTGCTAAAGGCGTAAGCCCAGACATCAAGAACGATGATGAAAATACGGCGTTGACCATAGCCATCAATAATGGCGCCGGCAAAAAAATTATTGATTGCCTCATCGCCTTGGGCGCTGACGTCAATGTCGCGGGAAAAAGACGGCCTGGCGCCGGTGCTGCTCGCTGCCGGCTATGGAAATAAAATGTGCCTTAATAGCATCTTGTCGGTAGGCGCCGATATCAATGCGGTGGACAATAGGGGGTGGTCGGCGCTGATGCGCGCCGTTGCGTGCGGTAATTACGTCGTCGTGAAATTTCTGGTGGCGAAAGGAGCAAATGTTAACCTGCGCGGCGCCGATAACGCTACGGCGCTGACCCTTGCCTTGGATCGCGCCCATAAACCTATGGTGAAGATATTGCGCGATGCCGGTGCTGATGCGGATAGTCAGGACATCCAGTCTCGGCTTGCAAAGCTTTTAGCCCCGCAAACGGATAAACCGCTCTGGGAGGCGACTCCCGCCACTCAGCCGCCGAAAAATATTCTACAAACAAGCCCAGTGGCTCCTGTAAGCCAAACCATAGCCTCTACCCCGCCAGCGATTTTAAAGCCTATAGATTCTGGCGTAAGCAGTCTGGAAGGACACGGGCTGTGGGTGACATTCATCTCCTCAATACCCGTGATGTTTCGTTACGCGCTGCAATACGTCTCTCGCGGTTGCGTTTTTGAATAATGTCAGTAACCGAAGGGTTTGAGTCAATCTCCGAAGGGTTTATACTTTGGCGCCCATTCCCCTGGTGTCTTTGATTCGGATATTGTGCAGCTTTTCCCCTTGCGGCATGGGAACCGGTTCCAGGTTTTTGTCGGAGGACAGGGTATATTTGCGGCTTAAAATATCGCCGTCCGCTGGGTTTACGCGTAGGTAAATCTCTTTGCCGTGAAAAGTATCTCCTCCCAATTTAACCACAGGCACCTTAAGACCTATGGATGGCGAGAAAGCCATCTCATATTGCAAAGGTAGGGTTGGCTCAATTTTTACTTCCAGCATTGCGCTCAGGATATTTTTCAGGTCAGGGCAGGCACGGCCCGCTATCGCGGCGCCTTCGTAAATATCCGCCATGATATCCTTTCTTAACGGGCTGGTTATTTCAAGAGTAGGATCAAATATGCTAAGATATTTTTTCCCCAAGCTTGCTCAATGCAATAGGAATGAGTTCCGGCGATGACGGCAGCTCCATAAATCTGAACATTGAAAATGCATATTCCTTCATTGCGGCTGCCAGAGATTGCTTGACCGTTAATCCATTTGCTATACCCGCCGCGATGGACCTTTGCTTATTGGCTTCCTGACCGAAAGTAGGGAGGCTGCTATTCGCATTGCTTATGATTGAGGTTAGGGCCGCCGTATTAATATTATATGGGAATGTATTTTTTTCCTCTGTTTCATCTGATGGGGTATAGTTATAATAGGGAATGATAGATGAAAAAAAATTTGAAGGTCTCCTGCCCAACCTCCTCATTAAAGTTGTAAATATCCAGATAATCATACATTCTAGCACGATGTTGCTGACTCAGCTTCTCTGCTAAAGCGAGCAGCGTTTCATTGGGACCCTTTATTTCTTCAATTTCGTTGCGATGAAACTTTATCTTAACACTATCCAAGTCAAATTCTGGCATGAAATATTTAAGATAATTAACATAAGAGGTAATATGTTGTGTGATTCGAGAAACTTGATATTCCCCCTTTCCTTAATTAACGCGTAAACGCGTTCTTCGCTATCTTTTATTGCTGAGAAAGTATCAACTTTTTCTCTAACAGCAAAATCACCGGCCTGATAAGGCACTTTACCGGGTACATTCTTTAACGGCTTTTGCGGCTCGAATGTCAACCAAGCCTCAGTGACGGTAGACGCGCTTAAAAAGCTTACCTCATTTTTGGCCATTCCTAAAAAAGCGTCGTAGATCACCATTTTATCCACTATGGCGAAAGCGTCTGCTATGTTAGTATTCTGCTGCTCAAAGATCAGGAATGATTCTCCCATGAGCTTGTCGCGATCCTCTAGATCATCAATGGTATGAGCTGTGGTAAGGTTAGGGAAACGGTATTGGTAGTGAGTAAAGCGAGACACGTTAGGCTCAATTTTAATGTTTTGCCGGGTCATTTCCAACGCGTTATTGAGTTCGGACCAGGATTGATAACTCTCAATTCTTTCGTATAAACACCGAAGAGGATCATTTGAGGAATGGAATTTATGGCAAGCATGGAAATAGCTTTCAACTAACTGTCGTTTTACTCCATTTGCATCTAGAATGTCATCATAATCCACTTTTTTCTCGTCTGAAAGAGTGTTTCTAACATGATAAAGCATGGCGGGAATCATAAAAAATTTTATTAAATAAGGATCGGCCAGTCCTTCTTTTAACAGGGCTTCTAAAATAATACCCAAGGATAAAATTTCATTAATCGGGACTGGCTTCAAGTCGAGCCCCATGCTCATGGCAAGCCCTGCGCCGGCATGTAAAAAACCCCATTCCACCGTACCCACCGGGTATGTAATCGCGTTGCCGCTAATGTTATCATAAGAAATAACTGGCAACATCGGCAAAAGAAGACTGTCCATAATAAATTTCTCTGGTTGTCCATTAGCGATTTCATCTGAGGCATTGAAAGGTTTTTCCAGTAACTTCCTGATGTTATTAATAAGATTGCCAGCGAAATCTTGTGTGGAAATAGAATTGCTGCTACCTTTATTTTTGCAGATGCCCGCAAATGCATCGATTATAAAGGGTTCCAGTTTATCCCCGAAAACGTATGCTCTCAGCCAAGCAAAAAGAACCTTTTTTTGATGCATTTCCGTGAGCTCCTCATTCCTTTTAGCGCCAAAATAGCCGGAAAACTTCAATAAACTTTTTGCGATGGCTTTGAAACCATCGCTATAGCGCGTTACAACTTGCTTTACTGCGCTAATCACAGCATAACGCTCACTCAGTTTATCTTCCGACAACAAGTCGTGCTTTGTGAGCAACAAGGCTATCCCATTAAATGCCAATGCTGGAGGGGGTAAATAAATCGATTCTTCAAGCTCGGCGCTTCTCACTGAACGCGTTAAGCTTTCCTGTTTGGGGAGACTTATCTCATAGCCAAATGTATCTCTATATTTAATTGGCGAAAGCGCTACATTCCCGCCATGATAGGCTAAAGCAGGCAAATTTGGCGATAAATGCGCGAATTGGTCTGGCAAGAGGTAATCATCAATCCCATTGATATGGGACGAGAAATTTTTTAAGGCGGTTAATGGCAAACAAGTCGAAGCACACAGCAGCCGAAGAGCAAAATTTTTGATTCCCTGAGACTTTGGCTTGCCAATGGCGCTCAATTCGGTTTTTTGTATTCTCACAGTTTTCAATGTTTCGAATAATACTTTCGCGTCAAGATAATCTTGTTTATTAGTCGAGTTAGACAGTAATTCATTTTCGAATGTAGATTGTTGATTTTTTGATTTAGAAATATGCATAAAAGTCGCCCCGGCTTGGGTCAGTTGATTGAATTTATCAGCTATTCTTAGTAGGTTGGTTTACCTGTAAGTGACTTAGGATCGCTCAGCCATCTTAAGACGGATCTTTTTCATCATAAATATATAATTCGCCGTTATAGAGGTTTTTAGCACTCACAGGTATCTCTGATGCCTCTTCCAATATAATGCTATGTCTCTCGTTCGGGAAAATATGATTTTCCATTTCAGCTATCGCATAGCTGATACCTTTGACCACAAAATAGGATCGAGGAGGATACAGATAATCACTCAGAGGGGGAAGCCAACTGCTGTTTGTAAATGAAACTGGCGTACATTTGCTGGCATTATCTATACGAAAAATGATCAATTGCCGCATATGCCTACCCGTTTCTTGATTAAGCTTGGTTGCTTGCCGCAAACTGTCGCGAGCGCTGTTGTGATCAGAAGATACAAGCATGAACTGAGGATAATTGGTTATGATATCTCCCACAAAAATTTTTTCAAACCAAGGATTGTGAGAATAGACATATTCCGCCACATGAAGGTAACTGCCGCGGGCACGTGGTAAGTCCGCTTGGGTCAGTTCAATCAGACTATCATAAATATCTTGCTCATCACTGCTTAGCGCTGCGCCGACCCTGAGTTTAAAGTTAAGACCAATAACATTTGGATCCTTTATGAATAAAAGATTATCGGGCCAAAAATCTTTGAAACTTATCATATCATCGTCATGAAGCGACCATTTGTAAGCCGCCTCTCGCAGCCGGCCAGGCAACCTTTCGCGTTTAAATTTGTATTCGTGAAAATTAATTTTTTCTTGACTCAATGAAATTCCATGTTCAGGAAAGAGGATTTTTTCTCCTTGTCGGTCGCCATAGGTTTTTAGGGTGAATTTATAGGGATCATTCAAACGTTGCCAGTTCTCGATCATGATGTAGCGGCGATAGGTTTCCATCGTCGTGTTGAATATGACATCCAGATAAGATAGCCCGTCATCGCCATGAACCGGCTTAAGTATCAGCTCGATTTCCCATCTATGGTAGGGGTGGAAGGCGCGGGTATGCATTAAAAACCATTCCCTGGTGTCTATTTTTTCCCCATCCTCTCCCGAGGCCTTGAGGACGAATATTCAGCAACCCCTTGCCCTTGTGAGCAGGAATGGGAATCAGCGTTCCGTTATGTGAGAGGGTATGTTTTTGGCTGAACAGATCATTGTTTTCCGGATTTACCCGCGCATAGACGTCTTTTTTGTGAAACGTATCCCCATTGAGTTTAACCACGGGGATGTCCATATTATGGACCGGCGACCATGCCATGATGTGCGGCGTTTCTGAAGTGTCCTTAGGCGCGGCTATCTCTTTGGAACGCATCAGCGCCAAAATAGTTGATAGCGCCGGGATATGGCGGCTGACTATCTCCCCCGCTTTGATGACCTCTTCCATGATGACGCCGTCAACCTGACCGATTATCCCGAGCGACGGGTCGAAGACGCGTAAATATTCCGTCGCCAGCTTGCTGAGGGACATCCGATTGTACGGCTCAGCCGGCGGCAAACGGGTAAATTTTGCAAAGAGATGCAAATCGTCTTTCATTGCCATTCTTAACGCTCTTCTGGCGACAAATCCGCTCATCTCTTCTGCGGTTGCATTACCTGGCGTATTCCCGGCTTCAGTGGAAGCGTGGGTATTGATTGTCAAACGCATGCCCACAACCGGAGCGAGCGCCTCAAGATCAAGATTACAGGCGGTACTGCCATCGGTTTCATCGACAGAGTGGGAAGAGTCATCGCACCCGAAGAAAGGAATAGAGTCTATGAAAATATTCTCAGCCGCTGCCATTGTTGAATTGCCTGCCACTAGCGCGTTTAATTTATTTAATAATTGCACCCGGTGCAATTGGCTGATACTGCCGGCTAAGGTTTCCAGCGAGTCGTTGGCGGTTTTCAGTCGCTTTTCACCGATTTTATAAAAAACCGGTCTGATATTTTTATCGTTGATTAAATCCCGAGTATCGTTTTCCAAGAATTTCATATATTCAGAAAAGCGCGAGCCAAGCCGCTCGATTCGATATTCTTCCTTTTCCTTGATTAACGCATAGGCTCGCGTTGTACCGTTAAATTCGGCGGTAAGGGTATCAATGTTTTTTTTAATAGCAAGATAAGTATATTCATAGTCGGTGTTTTCTGTTAAAAACTGCGGCGCCACGATGGGTTTGAAAGCGGTTCTGCACATGTCTATCCTGGATAACGCCATAAAGTCTAGCTCACTCTCGCAGATGCCGGAGAGCGCATTAATAATAACCGCTTTGTCCACTACGGCAAAAGCGTCGGCGATGGCTAAATTTCGCTTGTGCATCAGCCCATCTACATCAAAAAGCGGTCTATAATTGTTTGCAACATTGTCTGTCACGCTTGCACAATTTTTTTTAGAAATATAATAACCATAGCTTTTCAAATTAGTAGAGCCGGGTCTGACTTCCATATCACAATCCACGCTTGCCAACGCTTTTTCGATTTTCTTTCGGCTTTGATAAGCTCGCAATGCTTCAGAAAAAAGTATCAAGGGTTCATTGGTGGTATTGAATTCGTCACAGGCGGCAAAGAAATTCTCGATGATACTCTGCTTGATTCCCTTTGGCCCGAAGATATCGTCTAACCTGACATCGATATCGTTATCCATGCATGTTTTGACGTGATAGAACATGGCGGGCACCATAAATAACTTTACCAAGGAAATATCGATTAAGCCTTCTCTTATCAACGCTTCCAAAAGCACGCCCAGAGAAAAAAATGTCTTTTGGCAACGTAGAGTGAAGGTTGAGTGCCGCGCTCATGGCAAAGCTCATTCCGACATGCAAATAGCCCCATTTGATGGTGCCCAGAGTATATTCTTTCACTGCGCTGTCTAAATATCTGTACAAAAACGTCGGCATGATGGGCAGAAATAAATTATTTCTCGTGAATTCAATTGAATAACCGTAGGCAGTGAAATGCTTGAATTCATCACTCTCTCTGAATTTTTTTTCTAACATTATGTGAAAGGAAATTATCTAAATTTCTTAGTGATATTGACTTGGCGAAGTCAGGTTTTTGGTATAAAGCGATGAACTCGTTTACCAAATGTGTTTCTATTGATGTGTTGAAAAGATAAGAACTCATCCAAGCGGTAAGGATCTTTTGTTTGTGGCTTTCTGTTAAAATTTCTTTTTTTTCGCGCCAAACAGCCCGGAAAATCTTAGCAGATATCTTGGCGCGCTTTCATGGCAGTAATTCAAACAATCGAGATAGTAACCCAGACTTGTGATTAATGGGTCTGGGTGACCAAACAACCCCTCAACTTCATGATAGATATCCTGAAGCAATAGATTGATGCCGTCGATGGCTGAATCCGCTGGCGGTAAGTACAATGGAACCTGATTATCGATGCTTCTGGCGACCCGCCGGGCTTTATATGTACCTGTTGCCGGATAGTCATGTGCAGAAGCGTAAGTTCTATTATAGGGCAGTGCGCTCCCACGTGTATCGCGGTAGGCGAGCTCGCTGTCAGCGGCTATTGAAAATCTGCCGGTGCCCACCGGTAAACTAAAATTCAATGCGCTATCTTTTTGCCCGGATAAATAACCGGTCAAATGATGAGGAGGCGATAAGGCCGAGGCTTGTAGCAGGCTTAAAGCGAAATTTTTGAAAGTTCGCTTAGGTTGGATAATCGATTTTTCAAAAACAATATTATTTTGTGTTCTGATCTCTTTTAAAGTTTGAAATAAATGCTTAGCTTCATTATAGTCCCGTGGACTGCTAGCGTTGGTTAATAAATATTTTTCAATAGTATTATCTTTTACGTCTAAGGGCATTATGCGCATAATGGGTTCTCCGGTACAGGAATGCCCGGTTACTTTACTTATTTTCGGTGGAACGGGCTAGGGCTAGCTATAATAGGGATTAAACAATGTCATTAATTTATTCAAGGTCATTGCAGATAAGAATCTGCAAAAGAATTAAAGCAATCTATCTAAACCTTAGATTGCTTTAAAAGCGGCGAATTAATTATCGCTCTTTAATAAACCGGTTTATAAACGTGCAGAGAGCATTGTAAAGACAGCCCTGTCTAGGCCGGCACCTTGACGAGGGCCGCAGACCTGGTACGCATGAACAGGGTAGAAAGCGGCAGGATGAATTAACTTGGGCTTATAAATTTTCCTGAAACCCTGTCCAGCTAACGCTTTCTTCGAGTAGACCGGTTAAAATCTTAGGTTAAAGCAGGTTACTTTCAGCAGGCGGAAATATAATGGATTATGAATTTTTGCGTGATATCACCGGGCAGGTCAAGGTCACCTTCTCAATGGGACACGAAGCCATCGGCCATTGGCTGAATGAGGAAGTCAAAGGCGATTTCGCCCTGCTTGACCAGGTGGAAGCACAGGTGCGCCAGCTTGCCGGCACGGAGCGCAGTTGGCAGTGCGAGGGTCATGAATACACATTATGGACTGATGGCGAAGAGGTGATGATCCGCGCCAATGACCTCAACTTCGTCAACGATGAGCTCGAGGAGGGCATGAACTACTACGATGAAGAAAGCCTGTCGCTATGCGGCTCGGATGATTTCCTGCAAGTGCTATCCCAGTATCGCGAATTTTTCCGCCAGCCCTAGGGTAGGCGGCTGATTGTGCGGCGCTGCAAAATTTTACCCGCTGCCGGCGCTTTTCAGGCTGATTTATCTGTTTCCAACCCGTTACATCACCGGTAAATTTCTGCCGTAATAAATTTCCCGCATCTCTTTATACAAAAGCTGGGTGATGGTTTTACGCTCTTCCGCGCTAAGATCGGCTGGGGTGGCGTTGAACAGATAATGCTTAAGATCAAAATCCTTGAGCATCATCTTGGTATGAAAAATATTTTCTTGGTAGATGTTCACATCCATCATGTGATAGAGCGCTTTCATATCCTTGGACAGGAAATTTTGAATAGAGCTGATTTCATGATCGATATAATGTTTGATGCCATAGACGTCGCGGGTGAACCCGCGAACCCGGTAGTCAATGGTGACGATATCCGATTCCAACTGATGAATCAGGTAATTAAGCGCCTTTAGCGGTGAAATGACGCCGCAGGTGGAGACTTCGATATCGGCGCGGAAGGTGCATAAGCCTCCCTCAGGGTGGCTTTCCGGGTAAGTGTGCACGCAGATATGGCTTTTGTCGAGATGGGCCACCACCGACTTGGACAACGGACCGGGGTGCTCGGATTGGTCGATGCTAAGAGGGTCCATCGGCTCTTCACTCACCAGAATCGTCACGCTTGCCCCCTGCGGCTCGTAGTCTTGACGCGCCACATTAAGAATATTGGCGCCGATCATGGCGCAGGTTTCGCTCAGGATTTCCGTTAAGCGATTGGCATTATATTGCTCGTCGATGTAGGCGATATAACCATTACGATCGTCGGCGGTTTTGGCGTAACAGATATCGTAGATACAAAATCCCAGGCTTTTGGTCAGGTTATTGAAACCGTGTAACTTTAATTTCTGCAATTGGATTCACCCCCTTATCGCTGCTCATCCGGCAACCCGGCACAAACGCCGTTAATCTGTTTTGAAAGATTTGTCGCTGCGCCGCCGCCTTCTCGCCAGCCGAATCATTCAGGCTTTAAGGCATTGAGTATGTATTGCGGCAGGGCGAAACTGCCGATGTGTATCGCCGGATTATAATAGCGGCACGTCAGACCGGCGGTTTCAGCCCGCGCCTGCAACGTGCCGATATCGCAGCGCCGCAGCGTCGGCGCCTGGCTGGCCCAGGCAAAGGTCATGATGCCGCCGTAATAGGTGGGTATCGCCGCTTGGTAAAAACGCACATCGGCAAAATGACGGCCGAGCTTGCGATAACTGTCCACCGCTTCGTCCGGTTGCAGAAAACAGACGCCGTTTTGCGCCACGAAAATGCCGCCGTCATCAAGGCAGCCGGCGCATCCTTGATAAAACGGCGAGGTGAACAGGCTGGCGCCCGGACCTATGGGATCGGTACAGTCGGAGATGATCACATCGAATTTTTCACGGGTGCCGGCGACGAAATTCACGCCGTCGTCGATGACCAGATGGAGGCGCGGATCGTCAAACGATCCGGCGTTGTGGCCGGGCAGATACTGACGGCAGAATTGCACCACGCCGGCGTCGATCTCCACCATGGTGATATGTTTCACTTGGGGATGTCGGCATACTTCCCGCAGCATGGCGCCGTCGCCGCCGCCGATGATCAGGACTTTTTCCGCCTGTCCATGCGCCATGAGCGGCACGTGGGCCATCATTTCATGGTAGATGAATTCATCGCGTTCGGTGGTTTGCACCACCCCGTCCAATGCCATTACCCGGCCGAAGGCGGCATTTTCGAAGATAATCAAATCCTGATGATCGGTCTTTTCCCGATACAGAATGTTGTCTACTTCGAAGCGCTGGCCAACGCTGTCGTACAGCGTTTCGCACCAGCTCTCTTTTGATTGCGACATGTCGGCTGCTCCTCGGCGTAATCGCCATGAGAAAACGGCGCAACATAATAACCAACTCCGCCGAAGGATGCACGGAGCAATTTCACACAAACCGTTTTAATAACGCATCATGGTTTACAGGGCGGCTCACTTGGCATAAGCGAGTAAACTGAGGGAATTGGTGGCCAACGATTCGCATTTCTTCGGCGTGGGAATCGCGATGCCGCTCAGATCGCGGTAACTGTCTTCTCCCATGGCGCGCATGTCGTAACTGCCGTAATTGCTCAAATCCCAACGGTTCTGCTGAGCGAAAATCAAAATGGCCCGGCGGATCTGATCATTGGGCATATCTGCATAACCGCAGTTGTTTTTTAAATAAACGAATACGGCAGTCAAATCGGCCATGTCTTCGGCTTCGGCTTCGGACAAGGCTTGCGACGCGGAGGAGAACCCCAGTAACCCTAATAACAGCATCGTCAATACGGTGTGTTTCATGTTAAAACCTGAATCAGTCATTATGCGATGACGTTATCATATTTAATGATTTGCGCCCTATGTTTTTTGTTCCTCGCCGCACCTGCCGACGCTGACCTGTTTTTAGTATGGGCCAGCCCGGCCCGGCTGTCCCCCCCCGGCGGATTAAAAAAGGCTTCGACCGCCGATATTCCCCCGATGGACAAAGGCTTGACGTGCCCGCCGTCCGCCGTCGCCAAAAGCGATTTTTGAACAATGTCCGGGCGACGGCACGGATATATCGCACCACCCGGTGGGGTATGATAAAATCCGCTTCCTTTCTCGATTCTAATTCTGGCCTCGTTATGAAACACACCGTGGACGTCATGATTTCCCAACAGGAGATCGCTACCCGTATTGCCGAGCTGGGGCGTGAAATCAGCGCGCATTATCAGGCGAGCGGCAGCGAAATGGTATTGGTGGGCCTGCTGCGCGGCTCTTTTATGTTTATGGCCGATTTATGCCGTGCCGTAACCGTACCCCATGAAGTGGATTTTATGACCGCCTCCAGCTACGGCAGCGGCATGAGCAGCACCCGCGACGTCAAGATACTCAAGGATCTTGACGAGGATATACGCGGCAAGGACGTATTGATCGTTGAGGACATCATCGACTCCGGCAACACGCTGAGCAAGGTGCGCGAAATACTGAAACTTCGCCAGCCAAAATCGCTGGCCATCTGCACGTTATTGGATAAGCCGGATCGGCGAGAAGTGCCGGTAACGGTGGAGTGGGTAGGATTCGCCATTCCCGATGAGTTTGTCGTGGGATACGGCATTGATTATGCGCAGCGCTACCGGCATTTGCCCTATGTCGGCAAAGTGGTAAAGCTCGAAGAGTAACTTGAGGGGCAAAGCGCCCATACCGCGGTAGGCCCGCGTAAACCGATCGTGCAACAGACGTGTTAAAGGGAGACCGTGGTAATGGGGTCGAAGCAGCCGTCTAGCGGCTGCCGGAGCGCCCCATACCGCGCTAGGCCCGCAATCGTCGAATTAACATCGAGCGCTTTACAGCATCAATACCGAGGCAGGTCGAGCTGGCATAGTTTATTTGCCGTGCTGCTGCAACAACGTGGCAATGCCCTGACGGTACCGCTGCTCCAGCGTTTCCCGACTGGTGGCGGACACATCCAGATTGCGCAGCAATCCATCATGTATACTGTATACCCAGCCGTGCAACTGCACTTTCTGTCCGCGCTTCCAGGCCGAACGCATGATAGTGGAATGGCCGAGGTTATAGACCTGCTCTATCACGTTGATTTCACAAAGCGTATTGATGCGCTCATCCGGATGAAGCTCTCCCAGCAGTGAGCTATGCTTGTACCACAAATCGCGGATATGCAGTAGCCAATTGTCAATCAGGCCCAGCTCAGGATTATCGATGGCAGCCTGCACGCCGCCGCAGCCATAGTGGCCGCAGATGATGATATGCTCAACTTCCAGCACGTCCACGGCATATTGCACCACCGACAGGCAATTCAGGTCGGTATGGATAACCAGGTTCGCCACGTTGCGATGGACAAACAGCTCGCCGGGCTCCAGACCGGTCAGGCGTTCCGCCGGAACACGGCTGTCGGAACAGCCGATCCACAAAAAGCGCGGCCGCTGGGCCAGCGATAATTGCTCGAAAAATCCCGGGTCCACCTCTTTAAGATGTTTAGACCAAGCCTGGTTATTGGAGATGAGATCGGTGATGTCTTTCATTGTGGTTTTTAGCCCGTAACGTCGTATTGCGATGGGTTAATATAGGTCAAGCCCGCTGTTTTTCAAATGGGTTCGTCACTTCTACTGAGAATAAGGTAATTCGTTACATATGACATATGCACTGGAATTGGAAAAATTAACCAAGACCTACGCAGGAGGCGTACAGGCGCTAAAAGGGATCGATCTCAATGTGGAAGCCGGGGATTTCTATGCGCTGCTGGGTCCTAACGGCGCAGGAAAATCCACCACCATCGGCATTATCAGCGCATTAGTGAATAAAACGTCCGGCAAGGTCAGGGTGTTCGGCTACGACATCGATAAAGATATCGTCAACGCCAAACGCCAACTGGGTCTGGTACCGCAGGAATTCAATTTCAACCCCTTCGAAACCGTATCGCAGATAGTGGTGCATCAAGCCGGATACTACGGCGTAGAGCACAAGTTGGCGGAGCGGCGCGCCGAAAAATACCTCAAACAGCTGGATTTGTGGAGTAAACGCGACGAACGCGCGCGCATGTTGTCCGGCGGTATGAAACGGCGCCTGATGATTGCCCGCGCCCTGATGCATGAACCCAAGCTTTTGATTCTCGATGAACCCACCGCCGGCGTGGATATCGAACTGCGACGCTCCATGTGGGGTTTCCTGCGGGATCTCAACAGCAGCGGCACCACCATTATCCTCACCACCCATTATCTGGAAGAAGCGGAAATGCTTTGCCGCAACATCGGCATCATTCAAAACGGAAAGCTGGTGGAAAACACCTCCATGCGTCAGTTGCTGTCCAAGCTGAAATCCGAAACCTTTATCCTTGACCTGGCGGCCAAAAGCGCGTTGCCCAAATTACAGGGCTATCGCAATCAGCTGCTGGACACCACCACCTTGGAAGTAGAGGTAATGCGTGAGCAGGGTTTGAACAGTCTGTTCAGCCAGCTAAGCGCTCAGGGGGTGCAGGTATTGAGTATGCGCAACAAGGCCAATCGGCTGGAAGAGTTGTTCGTCACGCTGGTGACGGACGGCAGGGATAACGGGAGAGCGAAAGCATGATGCGGCTGTATTGGGTAGCGTTACAAAGTATCTGGCGTAAAGAAATCAACCGATTCGGCCGTATCTGGATTCAAACGCTGGTGCCGCCGGTGATTACCATGACGCTCTATTTTATTATCTTCGGTAATCTTATCGGTTCGCGTATCGGTGATATGCACGGCTTTTCCTATATGCAATTCATCGTGCCGGGCCTGATTATGATGGCGGTCATCACCAATGCCTACACCAACGTGGCGTCATCCTTTTTCAGCGCCAAATTTCAGCGCAATATCGAAGAACTGCTGGTGGCGCCGGTGCCTACTCACGTCATTATCGCCGGTTACGTAGGGGGCGGGGTGGCGCGCGGGATTTGCGTCGGCATATTGGTGACCGCGGTGTCGCTGTTTTTTGTGCCTTTCCACGTTCATTCCTGGTGGGTAGTAACTGTTACCCTGGTGCTCACCGCAGTGCTGTTCTCCCTGGCGGGGCTGTTGAACGCGGTATTCGCCAAAAGCTTTGACGATATCAGCCTGATTCCCACTTTTGTGCTGACGCCGCTGACCTATTTGGGCGGCGTATTCTATTCCTTGACGCTGTTGCCGACATTTTGGCAGGCGGTGTCGAAATTGAATCCCATCGTCTATATGATAAGCGGTTTTCGCTTCGGCTTTCTCGGCATCAGCGATGTTCCGCTGGCGTTGACCCTGTCGGTACTGATTATTTTTATCCTGGCCTTTTATTGGCTATGCTGGTTTTTGATTCAACGGGGCAGCGGGTTGCGTACCTGAGGGGGGGGATTGATACCGGCGTCCCTTTCGATGAGAGGGACGCCGCGTCGGCGCTGCGGGATATCAGGCCACTTGCACCGGTACCGCTTTGGCGGTCCGCTTCAAATGGTTTTCATCGTCGAAATAGGCGACTTTGGGCTGGTGACGCCGGGCTTCTTCATCGGGCAACTGGACATAGGCGCAAATAATCAGCAGATCGCCGACACAGGCGCAACGCGCGGCGGCGCCGTTGACGGAGATAATGCGCGAACCGCGTTCGGCAGCGATGGCATAGGTGGAAAAGCGCTGGCCGTTGTCGACATTGTAGATATCGATGGCTTCGTACTCCAAGATATCAGCCGCTTCAAGAAAATCCTGATCGATGGCGCAAGAACCCTCATAGTGTAAATCCGCCTGGGTAACATGGACCCGATGCAATTTACCTCGTAGCATGGTGCGTAGCATAACGTTAAGCCTTTGTACTTTCCCCCGGGGGGAGTTCAAAAAAGGATGTCGGCCTGTGCAATCAATACATACCTTAAATAATTCGAGTTGCAGGAAAGCCAACGCACCTGCAACGTGAAGTATGACAGGTATAGAGTCAAACACCTTTATAGTGTCAGGTCAACTTGTGCATTGTCGATTAAACGCGCCTTGCCCAGCCAGGCGGCCAACAGGATTACCGCCCTGGTGCTTTCGGCGGTCAGCGGGCGCAGGGTGAGGGCATCGCGGATATCCAGCGCGTCGGGGGTAAACCCTGCCTGCGTCAATTGGTTTGCCGCGTCCTCCAGCAGCTCAACGGTATGCCGCTCGCCGCTTGCAAGCCGAGCCACCAGCGATTCCAACACCTTGTGCAACTGCGGCGCCAGACGGCGTTCGTCGCCGGTAAGATAGCCGTTACGGGAACTTAACGCCAGACCGTCGTCGGCGCGGACCGTGGGCACGCCGACGATGTCGATATCATAGCCCATGTCCGCAACCATCTGGCGTATCAGCGCCAATTGCTGGTAATCCTTTTGGCCGAAGCAGGCCACGTCCGGTTGCACCAGATTGAATAGCTTACTGACGATAGTGGCCACGCCGCGGAAATGTCCCGGACGCTGGGCACCCTCCAATATGCCGGAAAAACGCGGCACATCCACAAAGGTCTGCGTCTCCAATCCCTGAGGATAGATGGCTTGCGCCGCCGGGGCAAAGACCATGTCCACCCCGCGACGGGTGAGTTTTTCGCAGTCTTCCTGCAAGGTGTGCGGGTAAGCGGCCAGATCTTCGGCGCGGTCGAACTGCATCGGATTGACGAAGATGCTGACCACGACGATATCGGCATGGGCTCTGCCTTCGTCCACCAGGGCCATATGGCCGTCGTGGAGATTACCCATGGTAGGCACCAACGCAATCCGTTTCCCGGTCCGCCGCCACTGTTTGACGGTCTGACGCAATAGCGGCGGGGTTTCGATTATTAACACGCCATCTCTCCCTTCAATTAAAAAAACTGTGCTCAGGGGCGGGATAAAGGCCTTGTTCCACTTCCTCGGCGTACAAGCGGACGGCTTGGCGGATATCACCGCCCTGAGCAAGAAAATCCTTCGCGAATTTGGGCGTACCCTGCCCGGTAATGCCCAAAGCGTCCTGCATGACCAGGATCTGGCCGTCGGTGACGTTGCCGGCGCCGATGCCGATAACCGGTATGGATAACGCCTCGGTGACCCGCTGCGCCAGCGACACCGGCACGCACTCCAGCACCAGCAATTGCGCGCCGGCCTGTTCCAGGGCCAGGGCGTCTTGGTATAACCGCTCGGCGCCGTCGGCGTCACGCCCCTGCACTTTATAACCGCCGAAGATATTCACTGACTGAGGCGTTAAGCCCAGATGGCCGCAAACCGGCACCGCTCGTTCAGTCAGTCCTTGTACGGTGTCCGCCAGCCAGGACCCGCCTTCGAGCTTGACCATATTGGCGCCGGCGCGCATAAGAGAAGCGGCGCTGGCATAGGTTTGTTCCGGCGTGGCGTAGCTCATGAACGGCAAGTCCGCCAGCAGCAGGCAGGACGGCGCTCCGCGCCGTACGCAGCGGGTGTGATAGACGATGTCTTCCACCTCCACCGGCAGGGTGGAATCGTGACCCTGCATGGTCATGCCGAGGGAATCTCCCACCAACATGACCTGGATGCCCGCCTGTTCGAATAAGCGGGCAAAGCTGGCGTCGTAGGCGGTAATGGAGGCGAATTTGCGCTTTTGCTGTTTCCAGGCGCGCAAATGGGAAACGGTGGTTATTTTCATCACAACCTCAGTCTGGCCGGGAGAGGCTAAATAACGGGGAATGGCGGATTATTTTAAAGGAACCCACTGGCGGGGGATAGCAATCTCTGCATAATTCCTACGGAAAAGTGGTTAGCCGTTCAACGATGGGCGGCGTCGGTCAAAAGTATTTCGCACGATGCCGGTCGTCCCAGAAAGCGAGGCCGTTGAGAGGCACTTGCGCAAGCAGGGCGGCGAGTCGTTGGCCGTCGGGAAAAATCAGGTCGGGGGCCAATTCCGACAACGGATAAAGCATGAATTCGCGGTTTTTCATATCGTAGTGAGGAACGGTCAGCCGTTCGGAATGTATTTGCCGTCCGCCAAACAGCAGAATGTCCAAATCAAGGGTGCGCGGTCCCCAGCGGTTGTCTTTGCGCACCCGGCCCTGTCGGCGTTCGATCGCCTGCGTGTGATTCAGCAACGCCTCGGGAGACAATGCGGTTGTCAATGCCGCCACCGCATTGAGATAATCGGGCTGATCCTGCGGGCCCAACGGCCTGCTACGGTAATAGGATGAGCAGGCGGTCAGCCTGGTCTGCGGTAAAAGGGATAAGGCCGCCAACGCGGCGTCAACCTGGCGCAGGGGCTCCGCCAGGTTGCTGCCGATAGCCAGCCAGACCGGCGTCATTACGCGGGATCGCGATAAGGGGTGCGGCGCCGAGGGCGGCGGGGGCGCGTGGGGGCGACGCTTTCCTCGTCCAGGTCGCTGGGTATTGATTTCTGACTCGGCGGCGCGGCAATCTGAAGTTCCTTCCACCATTGCGTCAGACGTTTCAGTTCCGCGCTGTTTTCCACTTCGGCGCGTAGCGCCAGCAAATCGTAGGCGGCGCGGAATTTCGGATGTTCAATCAGTTTGTAGGCGCGCTTGCCCTGGCGCCGGGCAAGGCGCAGCTGCAGTTGCCAGATGTCCCGCATAAGCGTCGTCAGGCGCTTGGGGATGGCCAGCGATCGGCACTGTTCGTCGAGGATATCGTTCAATGCCAGGGAGAAAGCGTCAAAGTAAACCAGCCCGCCTTCCTGCGCCAGCTTTTGAGCCTGTTCCAGCAAGGGATACCACAGCATGGCGGAAAACAGGAATGCCGGGTTGACCCGCATATTGTTCTGTACACGCTGATCGGTGTTTTTCAAGACCTGCGTCACCATGTGTTCCATATGACTGTCCCCAAGCTCGGTGAAGTTGCGGCTAATCAGGGGAAACATCGGCTGGAACAGCTGGTATTCGCACAATAGACGGTAGGTAGGTTCGCCGTAACCGGCCTGCAGGAGCTTAAGGGATTCCTCGAACAGCCGGGCCGCCGGAATATCCCGCAGCAGCGAGGCCAGGCGGGGGATAGGCTCCGCGGTGGCGGCATCGACGGTCATGTTCAGTTTGGCGGCGAACCGCACCGCGCGCAACATTCGCACCGGATCTTCCCGGTAACGGGTTTCCGGGTCGCCAATCAAACGTATGATGCCCGCCTGTAAATCCCGCATGCCGCCGGTGTAATCACGTACGGTGAAATCGGCCACGCTGTAGTACAGGCTGTTGACGGTGAAATCGCGGCGCTGGGCATCTTCCTCGATGGAGCCGAAAATATTATCCCGCAGCAACATGCCGTTGTGAGCCTGCAAAGAGGCGACCGGCGCCTGCGGGGCCGCGCCGCTTTCATCCGGCTCATGGGCGGAATGGTGGCCGCGAAAGGTCGCGACTTCAATGATTTCCGGCCCGAACATGACATGGGCCAGACGAAAACGGCGGCCCACCAGGCGGCAATTGCGGAATAGCTTGCGCATTTGCTCGGGGGTGGCGTCGGTGGTAATGTCGAAATCCTTCGGCTTTCTACCCAGCAACAGGTCGCGTACCCCGCCGCCCACCAGATAGGCCTCATAGCCGGCTTTATTCAAGCGGTAAAGCACCTTCAATGCGTTTTCACTGATCTCCTTGCGGGAGATAGAGTGCTGATCGCGAGGGATAATCGTCAAAGGGCGTCTATCCTCTGGCGCCTTCTCCGCGCTATCACGGTTTAGCACCCTACGGCAGAAGTTGGCTACACGGGTAAAAATAGTACACCTCAATAGTAACAAATCGACAGTGGCAACAAATAACGGCGGCTAATCATAGCTCACCCCGGCGTCTTTGAGAACGGGGACAGGCCTGGTACCGACTCGACGACGCTGGACGAAAGGGGTACGACCGGCAGCGACCAATGCGCTATCGCCAAGTCTAACATACTCTCCAGCGTCGAATCCCGCCACTCTTGCTGCGCTACCGGTTGATTCAAAAAACGTAATGCCGCCAAAAGCGTGGGGCGGGGATCGCCGCCGGGCAGCATGGGAGCATGGTTTTGCTTGGACAGTTTTATTCCTGCCGGCGTCAGCGCCAGCGGCAAATGGATATACTCCGGTTCTTTATAACCTAATTGCCGGTAGAGCGCCAATTGACGTACGGTGGGTTCGATAAGATCCGCTCCACGCACCACCTCGGTTATCCCCTGCGCCGCATCGTCCACCACCACCGCCAGATTATAGGCGAACAGCCCGTCGCGGCGGCGAATGATGAAGTCCTCGCGGGCTAATGCCGCATCAGCCACTATCTCACCGCGCAGACCATCGTGAAATGATAAAACCGGTTCGGTCTGGCGCAAACGGATGGCGGCATGCTCCGCCTGCAGTTCAAGCCCGCGGCAATGGCCGTCATAGCGGCCGCCAAGGGACTGAACGCGGGCGCGGCTGCAATGGCAATAATAACTGAGCCCGCGCCGTTTCAACTCTGCCAGCGCCGACAGATAGGCTTCGCTGCGCCGTGACTGATACCACACCGGACCGTCCCAATGCAGGCCGAAAAAGTCCAATTGGCGTAAAATCTGGTCGGCGGCGCCGGGAATTTCCCGGGGAGGATCGATATCTTCAATGCGAACCCGCCACAGGCCGCGGGATGCGCGGGCCTGAAGGAAGCTGCCCAGGGCGGCCACCAGGGAGCCAAAATGGAGGGCGCCGGAAGGTGAAGGGGCAAAACGCCCCGTATATAGGCTGAGTGCGGACATTATCAGGAAAGGCGAACCCGTAACGTTGCGCCGATGCCCGGCCTCTGTTCCCTGAGGGGCATCGGCAAACGCGATTGATTCTTAACCCGCCATCTGCTTTTCGCGGATTTCAGCAAGGGTTTTGCAATCGATACATAAGTCGGCGGTCGGCCGCGCTTCCAGGCGGCGAATGCCGATTTCCACCCCGCAGGATTCGCAGAAGCCGAAATCGTTGTCTTCCACTTTTTTCAGGGTTTTTTCGATTTTCTTGATCAACTTTCGTTCCCGATCACGGTTACGCAGTTCAAGGCTGAATTCCTCTTCCTGCGCCGCCCGGTCGACCGGATCGGGGAAGTTGGCCGCCTCGTCCTGCATATGTGAAACGGTGCGTCCCACCTCATCTCTGAGCTGGTTGCGCCACGCATCAAGAATACGCTTGAAATGCAGTAACTGGGCGGAATTCATATATTCCTCGCCCGGTTTTTGCTGATATGGTTCCACCCCGGCGATGGCGAGAATGCTCAAGGAGGATGTCTTACGGTCTTGCCCTTCTTGCATGTTGCTTCTCCTTCATAACACGCACTATCGATCCCCAACGTGGGGAAAAAACAGGCCGCTATAAATAACAGATGCCGCTATGGTTGGCAATTATTCCTGACGCCCACTTGACAAGAGTGTGAAGAAAGGCGTATCCGATGGCCCGTTAAGCTAAGGAAATACGGGGCCTTTTACTCATTTTCCGGCTTGAATCACCATCAAAATTAAAAAACGGTATCGGCGCCTGCAACCTTATACCGTCCGGAGATAATTGTGCGCCGTAGCAAAGAACTTCCACACCTTTGCGCTGAGCCTGCAATAACATTTCTGCATAAAGGGAATCGATATGTCCAGCGGGCGCCATCCGGGTTATGCCGGAGTGCAGCACCGCGAAAAAACAGTACGGCGCGCTGACCCGATTCCGCTATAGCTTGTAGTTCTCGTATGTGTTTTTGCCCCCGTAATGTTACGGCATCGGGGAAATATCCCCAATTTTGCTGCAACAATGTAACTGATTTCACCTCAATATAGCAGTTGGGACGATTTTCTGCTGCTATTAACCAATCAATACGGCTATTTTCCGCGCCATAACGCACCTCGGACCTGAAACTGTCGTATCCCCGCAGTTCCGCAATGGCGTCTGACCTTAGCGCTTCTCCCAACAGACTATTGGCCCGAAGCGTGTTTACACCTATCCATTGACCACGGGCGGTTTGGGTTAGTTCCCAACTGTGGGGATATCGTCGCTTGCGGTTGTCCGAGGTGGAATACCACAGGGTATCGCCGGGCGTCCCACAGCCGGTCATGGCGCCGGTATTGGCGCAATGAATCGTAAGTTCCTCCCCGTCGGGGGTGATCACATCCGCCAGAAACCGCTTGTAACGTTGTATCAGTCGGGCGGGCTTTAACGCCGGTGTAAATTGCATAGGTTTTTCCGTAGGGCTCTCATGGGCGCCGCGCCGCGAGCGGCCAGCTTTCCAGCAGCATATATCGGGTGCGGCCGTTTTCAAACGCCGAGTGGTAAAGATTGAAAGCGGTGACCTCCATTTGCCAGCCCGGCGCGCCGGCGGGCAGCGATACGCCGGTAAATGCCTGGCGCAGCAACGACATATGCGGATGATAAGGCATCGGATTTTGATAGCAACCGTTACGGGCCGCCTGGGCTCGCAGCCACTGCGCCAATTGCAGCAGCCCTCGCGGCGGGCTCTTCAGGCCGAGCCACACGACGCCGGGACGCGGCCAGTGACCGCAGTCGTCAAGCGTCAGCGTAAAGGGGGCCTGTTGCAATCGCCCCGCCGCGTCGCGCAATGCCCGTTCTTTGAGGGCGCTGACCTCGCCCAGGAACGCCAGGGTGATGTGCAGGTTTTCCGCCGCCACCGGCCGTCCGGTCTCGGCGGAGAACTGCGTTGCGCGCCAACGGATCACCTCTTGCCGAAGAGACTCCGCCAGCGGAAGGGCGAAAAAAAGACGCCGGGCGTCGGTCATAATGCGTATTCCTCAGTGAAATTCTGGAAAAGAGTCTATTACCGTGATATGTCCAGTTGCCGGCGCACCGGACTCGATTGCTTGGCTTATCCGCCGGCCCCGCTCAAGGTAACGCCGAAAGCGGCGCAGAACGAGTTGATAAAGTGTCCGTCCCGCCCCGTTGACTTCGAGCACGTTTGTCAGCAGTTTGGACACAAAAAGCGGCATTCAAACCCGCTTGCGGCAAGCGAGACCACTTGTCGGCCACTGGATAGGCATTGTGTATCATTGCCGCGCTGAACGCGGAAGCCGGGTTTACGGATATGGCGATTATTCTGTTCTTTAATCAAGCGATGCTACAATGCTCGACTTTAAATGTTAACCCTTAACGGAGACGACGTGACGTCATTACCGGTCAGTGCCGTGGCGGATGAGCTGCTGGCGGCGTTGCGGGATGCCCGGCAGGTGCTGTTGCATGCGCCCACCGGGGCCGGCAAATCCACCTGGCTGCCGCTGGAGATACTGCGCCGCGCCGGATTGCCGGGACGGATTTTGATGCTGGAGCCGCGGCGGCTGGCGACCAAAAACATCGCTTTGCGGCTGGCTTCCCAATTGGGGGAGGGTATCGGGGCGACCGTGGGTTACCGTATGCGCGCCGAGAGCCGTGTCGGCGACGCGACGCGGTTGGAAGTGGTGACCGAGGGCATACTGACCCGCATGCTGCAACAGGATCCCGAGCTGACGGGGGTGTCGCTGGTGATTCTGGATGAATTTCACGAGCGCAGCCTGCAAGCGGATTTGGCGCTGGCGCTGTTGCTGGATGTGCAGCAAGGGTTGCGCGAGGATCTGCGTTTGCTGGTGATGTCCGCCACCCTCGACGACGGACGTTTGCTGGCGTTATTGCCCGACGCGTCGGTTATCCGTTCCATCGGCCGCAGTTTTCCGGTGGAGCGCTCCTATCACCCGTTGCCGGCCCAGGGTTGGCCGGAACCGGCCATTGCCGCCGAGGTCAACCGTATGCTGCGGCTGCATTCCGGGTCGCTGCTGCTGTTTCTACCCGGCGTCGCCGAAATACGCCGCGTGCGGGATATACTGGCGGAGCGGGTGACGGCGGATGTGGATCTCTGCCCGTTGTACGGCGCGCTTTCCCTTGAGGAGCAGCAGCGGGCCATCCGACCGGCGCAGGAAGGCCGCCGTAAAGTGGTGCTGGCCACCAATATCGCGGAGACCAGCTTAACCATCGAAGGCATCCGGCTGGTGGCGGACAGCGGTTTGGAACGGGTAACCGATTTCGATGCCCGCAGCGGTTTGAGCCGGTTGCAGACCCAGCGCATCAGCCAGGCGTCGATGGCGCAGCGGGCCGGCCGCGCCGGCCGACTGGCCCCGGGCGTCTGCTGGCATTTATACGACAGGCAACAGGCCGAGCGCGCGCCGGAATTCGGGCAACCGGAAATTTTGCACAGCGATCTGTGCGGTCTGTATCTGGAGTTGCTGCAGTGGGGGTGCCGCGACGCTTCGGAACTTCGCTGGCTGGATGGCCCGCCGGAGCCTAACAGGGTTGCGGCCCGCGCCACCCTGCTGCAATTGGGCGCCGTCGATGAGGCCGGCCGGCTTACCGCCGCCGGACGCGCCATGGCGCGACTTGGCTGCGAACCGCGCCTGGCCGCCGTGCTTTACTATGCACAACGGCATGCAGAACGGCATGCAGAAAGCCATGGGGAAGGCCGCGACGACAGTCTGGCCGCCGCCGCGCTGCTGGCGGCCATTATCGAGGAGCCGCCCCGCGGCGGTTCGCCCGATTTGCGCGATTGCCTGGCCCGTCCGCAATCCCATTGGTTGCGGCGGGCCAAGCAACTGGCGGGACGTTTGTCCCCGCGCTGGGGTAAACCGGACGTCGGGCGAGCGGAAATGCTGTTGGCTCCGGGCTTTCGTGACCGTATCGCCCGGCGGCGGGATGCCTCGGGGCGTTATTTGCTGGCCAACGGCCTGGGGGCCACGCTTGCCCCCGACGAAGCCATGTCCGCCGCCGAATGGCTGATTGCGCCGGGCTTGATGCAGTTGAGCAATAGCCCCGACGCGGCCATCAGGCTGGCGATGCCGATGGATATCGCCTTACTTGCCGCCCGTTATCCGCAATGGTTCACCACGGCCACCGCCATGCAGTGGGATCGCGAGAAAGGCAGCCTGCGGGTCGTGCGGCGGGAGCAACTGGGCAGCCTTATCTTGCGCGAGCAACCCCAGGCCAGGCCGTCCGCCGAGCTGTTGCAGCAGGCGCTGCTGAATTGGATCGCAGAGCAGGGCCTGTCGGTGCTCAATTGGGATGAAACGGCGCGGCAGCTTCGGCAACGCCTGCTTTGCGCCCGCGACTGGCTGCCGGAAGTGGATTGGCCGGCGGTGGACGATGCCGCGCTGCTGGGGGATTTGCCTCGGTGGCTACAGCCTTCGCTGGCCGGCGTGCATGATGCGCGCGCGCTGAGGCAGGTGGATTTAAGCGAGGCGCTGATGCGGCTATTGGACTGGCCGCTGCGTCAACGGCTTGAGACGGCGCTGCCCAGCCACTACAGAGTGCCCACCGGCAGTCTGCTGCCGGTGCGTTATCGCCACGGCGAGCCGCCGGTGCTGGCGGTGCGGATGCAGGAGATGTTCGGCGAGGAGCGTACACCGATGGTGGCGGAGGGCCGGGTCGGTCTGGTGCTGGAACTTTTGTCGCCGGCGCGGCATCCGCTGCAAATCACCGGCGATTTGGCGGCATTCTGGCAGGGCGCTTACCGGGAGGTGCAAAAGGAAATGAAAGGGCGCTATCCCAAACATGTCTGGCCGGATGATCCCGGCCGGGCGGCGCCGACCCGGCGTACCAAAAAATATCAGTGATATCGACTTGAATTTCAGAGGTTTCCTCTATCGCAGATGCCGACAGGGGAACAGAGTAGGCGGGAATACCGTCGGCAGTAGGGAGAGTAATAACGATGTCTGGGGATGACCGCGAACCAATCGGACGCCATGGACGGCCGTCCGATCGCAAAGTGCCACGTAAACAACCGGTGCGCAGCCGCCGAGACGACGATGACGAAGACCTTCAGGATGATTATGACGACGAAGAGGAAAAGGTAATGCCGCCGCGTAAAGGAAAGTCGCGTCCGCCGCGTAAAAGAAGGCGTGTACTGGGTTGGATGATCAAAATTTTCGTGCTGCTGGTCATCGCGGTGGTGATATACGGTTTCTACTTAGACGCCCTGGTGCGCAGCCGCATCGACGGCAAGGTCTGGCAGCTGCCGGCGGCGGTTTACGGCCGCATGGTGAACCTTGAACCGGGCATGCCCTATAACAGAAGCGAGATGGTCAACCTGCTGGAAGGCATGCAGTACCGGCAGGTCAGCCGGATTACCCGGCCGGGTGAATTTACCGTGCGGGGCAACAGCATCGATATGTTGCGCCGCCCGTTCGATTTCCCCGACGGCAAAGAGGGCCAGATCCATGCCCGGCTGCTGTTTGATAAGGATAAGCTGCTGGAAATTCAGAATCAGGATACCCAACGCGATTTCGGCTTTTTCCGCCTGGATCCCAAACTGATTACCATGCTGCAATCCCCCAACGGCGAGCAGCGGCTCTTTGTGCCCCGCGCCGGTTTTCCCGATCTGCTGGTGGATACGCTGATAGCCACCGAGGATCGCCATTTTTATCAGCATGACGGCATCAGCCTCTCCTCCATCGGCCGCGCGCTGCTGGCGAATATCACCGCCGGCCGCGCGGTGCAGGGCGGAAGCACCCTTACTCAGCAATTGGTGAAAAATCTCTTTTTAACCAATGAACGTTCCCTATGGCGCAAGGCCAATGAAGCCTATATGGCGCTGATCCTCGATTACCGTTACAGCAAGGACCGTATCCTCGAGCTCTATTTGAACGAGGTGTACCTCGGCCAGAGCGGCAGCGAGCAGATCCGCGGATTCCCTTTGGCCAGCCTCTATTACTTCGGCCGACCGGTGGAAGAGCTCAGCCTCGATCAGCAGGCGCTGCTGGTGGGCATGGTTAAGGGCGCCTCCCTGTATAACCCCTGGCGCAATCCTCAACTGGCGCTGGAGCGCCGTAATCTGGTATTGCGTCTGTTACAGGAGCAGCAGGTTATCGACGGCGATTTGTACAACATGCTCAGCGCGCGTCCGCTGGGGGTACAGCCGCGCGGCGGGGTCATTACGCCGCAGCCGGCGTTCATGCAGCTGGTACGGCAGGAACTGCAGCAAAAGCTGGGGGCTAAGTTCAACGATTTGTCCGGGGTGAAAATCTTCACCACGCTGGATCCGATTTCTCAGGATGCGGCGGAAAAAGCGGTGGAAGACGGCGTGCCGGCGCTGCGCGCCGCCAGGGGCGTTAATGACCTGGAAAGCGCCATGGTGATTGTGGACCGCTTTAGCGGCGAAGTCAGGGCCATGGTGGGGGGATCGCAGCCGCAGTTCGCCGGCTTCAACCGCGCCATGGATGCCCGCCGTCCGGTGGGATCGCTGGCCAAGCCCGCCACCTATCTCACCGCCCTGAGCCGGCCTGATAAATACCGTCTCAATACCTGGCTGGCGGATGAGCCTATTTCTCTGCGCCAACCCAACGGCACGGTGTGGTCGCCGAAAAACTTCGAACGCGATTTTCGCGGCAAGGTGATGCTGGTGGACGCTCTGGCCAATTCGCTGAATGTGCCCACCGTAAACCTGGGGCTGTCGGTGGGGCTGGCGGATATCAGCGGGACCTTGCAAAAGCTGGGTATTCCGAAAGAGGTGATCAATCCGGTGCCGGCGATGCTGTTGGGGGCCATCAGCCTGACGCCGATGGAGGTGGCGCAGGAGTATCAGGCCATCGCCAGCGGCGGCAATAAAGCGCCCCTGTCGGCGGTGCGTTCGGTAATAAGCGAGGACGGACGCGTATTGTATCAAAGCTTTCCCCAGGCGGAACGCGTGGTGCCGGCCCAGGCGGCCTATCTGACTTTGTACGGCATGCAGCAGGTTGTGGCGCGCGGGACGTCACGTTCCCTGTCGGTGAAATTTCCCAATTACCACCTGGCGGGTAAGACCGGCACCACCAATGACCTGCGCGACAGCTGGTTTGCCGGCGTAGACGGCAAGGAGGTGGCTATCACCTGGGTCGGCCGCGACAACAATGGCCCGGCCAAACTGACCGGCGCCAACGGCGCCTTGACCATTTACCGTCGTTATCTGGAGGATCAGCCGCCGCTGGCGTTGAATCTGATTCCGCCGGAGGGCATTACCCAGATGTCCATCGATTATGCCGGTAACTTTGTCTGCAACGGCGACGGCTCAATGCGGGCGATTCCGGTTTGGACCGACAACCCGCAATCGCTGTGTCAGGTAAGCCAACCCATAGCGCAGCAACCGGACGCGGCGCAGCCGGGGAACGGCCAAGAGCAGCCGGCGCAGCAGCCCGCCCAGCAACAGCCGAACCAGGATTCGGAAAAGCGCGACGGGGTGGCGGGCTGGATCAAGGATATGTTTGGCCAATAAGCCGGCGCGCCAGGCCCGCGTTCTCCGGCCGTACAGCGTGCGTATCAAAGGGAGAGCGTGGCGAGGCCGGGACGGAGCGTTCGTCTGCAGGCCTCACCGGCTCGACTGACGGAGATTCTCCTTGCAGAGCCCAATCGGTTATGCCTATGATTGCGTCTTTGAATAATTATCATTAACTTTTTCAGCCGCGCGCAAAAGATTGGGCTTATGCAAGATTCTCAGGTATCACAGCACGCCGATTTCGTTTTAGATCAGGTGAGTTTTTCGGTTCCCGGCCGGGCGCTGCTTCACCCCCCCTCTCATTTTCATTCCCCCAAGGCAAGGTTTGCGGGCTCATCGGCCACAATGGGTCCGGTAAATCCACTTTGTTGAAGATACTCGGTCGCCATCAGGATGCCACCGGCGGCGTGGCGCGGCTTAACGATAGACCGCTTTCGGAGTGGGAGAGCAAAGCCTTTGCCCGTCAGGTGGCGTATCTGCCGCAGCAATTGCCGCCGGCGGAAGGCATGACGGTGCGCGAACTGGTGGCGCTGGGGCGTTATCCCTGGCACGGTGCGCTGGGCCGCTTCGGCGCCGCCGACCGGGAACATGTGGAGGACGCCATCAAGCTGGTGGGATTGCAATCCTTCGCTCAACGTCTGGTGGATAGCCTGTCCGGCGGCGAACGGCAGCGTGCCTGGCTGGCCATGACCGTGGCCCAGGACAGTCGCTGCCTGTTGCTGGACGAACCCACCTCGGCGCTGGACATCGCCCATCAGGTGGATGTGCTGGCGCTGATTAAACGCATGAGCCATGAGCGGGGCCTTACCGTTATCGTCGTATTGCACGATATCAATATGGCGGCCCGCTACTGCGATTATCTGGCGGCGTTGCGCGGCGGTGAAATCATCGCCGAGGGGGAGCCGGCGCAATTGATGCAAAGCGATGTGCTGGAGAAAATCTACGGCATCCCCATGGGCATATTGCCCCATCCCGGCGGCGGCGCCCCGGTAAGTTTCGTCTATTGATCACCGGGCCGGTCGCTTACGCTGACCAGCCTGATTGTCTCACCGGATTTTTATTCTCTTTAACAGATATGCCGGCGCTACAGCCTGGCAAAACTGCGGCGGGCGGCATCGGCGGTGCGCCCGATATCCTCACGGCTGTGGGCCAGGGACATAAAGCCGGATTCATAAGCGGACGGCGCCAGATACACGCCTTCTTTCAGCATCAGATGGAAAAAACGCTTAAAACGGTCGGTATCGCAGGCCATCACGTCCTGATAACAGGTTACGGTGGGCGCGTCGGTGAAAAACAGGCCGAACATACCGCCGACATGATTCACCACCAGGGGAATGCCTTCCGCTTGCGCCGCCCGAAGCAGTTCTTGCGCCAGAAGATCGGTGAGCCCGGCGAGGGTCCGGTAGATGCCGGGCTTGGCTATTTCCGTCAGGCAGGCGTAGCCGGCGGCCATGGCGATAGGATTGCCCGACAAGGTCCCGGCTTGATATACCGGACCGGTGGGGGCCAATGCCCGCATCACTTCCCGCCTGCCGCCGAAGGCGCCCACCGGCATACCGCCGCCGATGATTTTACCCAGGCAGGTCAGATCCGGCTTCACGCCGTAATGCGCCTGCGCGCCCGCCAGCGCCACCCGAAAACCGGTCATGACTTCGTCAATGATAAGCAGCGCGCCGAACTCATCGCACAGCGTCCGCAATCCCGGCAGGAAATCCGGCAGCGGCGGCACGCAATTCATATTGCCGGCCACCGGTTCGACGATGATACAGGCGATTTCCCGCGGATAGCGCGCGAAAACCTGGCGCACCGAGTCCAGGTCGTTGAAGGTGCAGGTGAGGGTGTGTTTGGCGAAATCCGCCGGGACGCCCGGCGAACTGGGCTGGCCGAGGGTCAGCGCGCCGGAGCCGGCTTTGACCAGCAGACCGTCGGCGTGGCCGTGATAGCATCCCTCGAATTTAATGATTTTATCGCGGCCGGTATAACCCCTGGCCAGACGTATGGCGCTCATGGTGGCCTCGGTGCCTGAATTGACCATGCGGATCATATCCATCGCGGGCATGAGTTCGGTCACCAAGGCGGCCATTTTTACTTCGATTTCGGTGGGCGCGCCAAAGCTCAGGCCCCGACCGACCGCCGCAAGAACCGCATCACGTATGGCCGGGTGATTATGGCCGAGCACCATGGGTCCCCAGGAACCGACGTAATCGATATACGCATTTCCGTCGACATCGTACAACCGGGCGCCATCCGCCCGCTCGATGAACAGCGGCGTGCCGCCGACGCCATTGAAGGCGCGCACCGGAGAATTCACTCCGCCCGGTATCAGTTGCTGCGCCTGTTCGTACAGTGTTTCGGAATGGTTCATCGAAAGGTTCCTTATTGGAAAAAACATTGGCGGGGGTAAGTGTAATAAAGTGTCATGCAATAAGACATCCTTGCGGGCGTTTACCTGATAAAACTTTTCTTTATGCAAGCAAATCGCCATTCGGTGAACGGCGGACGAATTTAACCGGACAGGGTTTTATCGGCAGGGTAGAATAAGCGGCGATAAATTGTATGATCTTTAATGGGCGTTTTTTTATGACGGATTCATCCCCTTCTTCAACATCGGTTCCCACGGAACCTCTGGCGCGCGGTCGCATGTTTCGGCAACTCTTGTCCCGGGATAAAACGCCGGCGGCGATTCTGCTGATAGCGGCGCTGGCGGGCGCGATGGTCGGCGTGGCGGGGGTGGCGTTTGAAAAAGCGGTGGACTGGATTATCGCCGAACGTGTCGCCTTGCTGGCGCGTACGCCGGAGCACTGGCTCTTTTGGGGGCCAGCGGCGTTCGCCGCCTCCGCGCTGCTGGCGATGGCCGGCTATTATCTGGTGCGGCGGTTCGCGCCGGAAGCCGGCGGATCGGGTATTCCGGAAATCGAGGGCGCGCTGGACGAGCTGCGTCCGGTACGCTGGCGGCGCGTGATACCGGTAAAATTCCTCGGCGGGATGGGCTCATTGGGCGCCGGCATGGTCTTGGGGCGGGAAGGTCCCACCGTACAGCTGGGAGGCAATATCGGCCGCATGGTGTTGGATATTTTCCGTCTGCGCGGCGCTCAGGCTCGCCACACCCTGCTTGCCACCGGCGCGGCGGCGGGGCTCACGGCGGCCTTTAATGCCCCCTTGGCCGGCATCCTGTTTATTTTGGAGGAGATGCGGCCGCAGTTTCGCTACAACCTGATTTCCGTCAAGGCGGTGTTTGTCGGCGTCATCATGTCGAGCATCGTATTTCGGTTGTTTAACGGCGAGCGCTCGGTTATCGACGTGGGCAAGCTGGCTTATGCGCCGCTAGCCACTTACTGGCTCTATCTGCTGCTGGGGCTGCTGTTCGGCCTGGTGGGCGTGCTGTTCAATCAACTGATTTTTCGTACCCAGGATCTGTTTTTGCGGCTGCATAAAGGCCGCTGCCTGAGATTCGTGCTTATCGGCGGCGCGCTGGGCGGGATGTGCGGTCTGTTAGGTTTTCTCCTGCCGGAGGCGGCCGGGGGCGGTTTTCAACTGATCCCCATCGCGGCGGCGGGCCATTTCACCGCCGGCGCGTTGCTGTTGATTTTTACCGCCCGCATGGTGACCACCCTGCTGTGTTTCGGTTCCGGCGCGCCGGGAGGGATATTCGCGCCAATGCTGGCGCTGGGCACCCTGTTGGGCACGGCCTTCGGCATGACCAGCAGCGCGATATTTCCGCATTACGCCCTGCAGCCTGGCACCTTCGCCATCGCGGGAATGGGGGCATTATTCGCCGCGTCGGTGCGCGCGCCCCTGACCGGCATCGTCCTGGTGCTGGAAATGACCGACAATTATCAGTTGATCCTGCCCATGATCATCACCTGCCTCGGCGCGACGCTGGTAGCGCAATTTCTCGGGGGCAAGCCGCTTTACTCCTCGATTCTGGCCCGTACCCTGGCGCGGCAGGAAAAGTCTTTCGATAACGTTGCGGAAAGCACGTCGCGGTAAACAAAATATCCGCAATGGACAATACTTGAACGTTACTGACAGGTAGCGGATAATGATACGACGAATCGGGCTGTTGTGCCTTCAGTCCGACGGTTATATTTGGGAGTGGGTCAATGAGTGAAACTGCGGTATTGCCATTACAATTTACCGATGCGGCAGCGCGCAAAGTCAAGAATCTGATCGCGGACGAAGAGAACCCGAACCTTAAGCTGAGGGTTTATATCACCGGCGGCGGTTGCAGCGGCTTCCAGTACGGCTTCACTTTTGACGACAAAATCAATGAAGACGACATGACCATTGAAAAACAGGGCGTGGCGCTGGTGGTGGATCCCATGAGCCTGCAATATCTGGTGGGCGGTTCGGTGGACTACACCGAGGGGCTGGAGGGTTCGCGTTTCGTGGTCAACAATCCCAATGCCAAAACCACCTGCGGCTGCGGGTCCTCCTTTAGCATTTGATCTCCACGGGTCATCACCGCCCGGACTGCTTTGCCTCAACGTTGTCGGGCCTCAGAGCCCGGCCTACGTTGTTACTCATCCGGTAGGCCTCAGAGCCCAGCCTACGCTGTTACTCATCCGGTAGGCCTCAGGGCCCCGCTTGGGCACATTGCCGACAACCCCCTTATTTTTCCAGGTCGAAGGTGGGCAGCTTCAGATGCCAGCGAATGGCCGCCAGCCGGATAACCAGGGTGACGGCCATTCCCATTACCGACGCATGCTGTGCGTCCGCCTGAAAAGTATGGAAAGCGGTGGTATGCACAATCCCGCCGGCTATGCAGGCGGTGGCGTAGATTTCGGTGCGCAGTATCATGGGGATCTCCCTGGCCAGCACGTCGCGCAGTATGCCGCCGCCGACGCCGGTAATCACCCCCATGCACACCGCCACCAGCGGGCCGGTGCCGTCGGCAAAGGCTTTATTGACGCCGATGCCCACGAAGACCGCCAGGCCGATGGCGTCGAACACCGGCAATATCCAGGACGGCAGATGGCGCGGCTGCCTGACCACCGTAATGGTGACAAAACAGGTGACCATCGCCACCACCAGATCGGTGGGATCCGTGACCCAGAATACCGGCCCGTTGTTAAGCGCCATATCTCTGATGGTGCCGCCGCCGATGGCGGTCACCACTCCCAGCACCAGCACGCCGAAGGGATCCATCCGCAGTTTTCCCGCCAGCAGCACGCCGGAGATGGCGAAGACCGCGGTGCCCAAGATATCCAAAATACCCAGCATTAATGGTTACCCGAGATTGACGCCGCCATGGCGTTATCCCTATCTTGGGCCTGACCTTGCTGACCTTGCTGACCTTGCTGACCTTGCTGACCTTGCTGACCTTGCTGACCTTGCTGACCTTGCTGACCTTGCTGACCTTGCTGGCCTTGGCTATCCTGCTTCGCCAACGCTTTGCAAAGCTGCTCCGCCGCCAGCATGATGCGCGGCCCGGCGCGGTTAAACCAATCCTCGTCAACGGCGATGACCGGTACCGTTAGTTCAGGCCGCCAAAAGGCTTTGACTGACGGAATGCGCTCAGCGCCGCCGGGGGCGATAATCGCCTGCGGTTGGCGGATAAGCACCTGTTCGCGGCTGACTTGAGGCCAGGGGACCGGGCTGTCGTCGAAAATATTCCGAGCGTTGCACAGGCGCAGGACTTGGCTTTGCAGCGTCCGCCCGCCGGCGGTGAACAAAGGCTGATTGCCGAACTGCATGAACACCCCTACCGGCGCATTGCCGGCATAGCGTTTCGCCAGACTCGCCGCTTGCGAACGGATGGCCTGCGCCGCCTGATGAGCCTGCTCCGGCCGGGAGCTATAGCGCGCCAGCCTGTCGAGGGTATCGGCGATATCCGCCACCGATGCCGGGTCGATATAGAGTATCGTCATGCCGAGAGCGGCGAGTTGATCCAGCTGCCGCTGCGGATTGCCGCCGCGCCAGGCCAGGATCACATCCGGCTTCAAGGCGATAATCCGTTCAACGTTGATGCCTTGCCATGAGGCCACCTGCGGCAGCTTTTTCGCCTCCGGCGGATAATCCGACCAGGCGCTGACCGCCACCAGCTCATCGCCCATGCCCGCGGCGTAGGCCAGCTCGGTGGCGTGGGGGGGGCGAGGCTCACCACCCGCTGCGCCTGCGCCGCCCAAGCCGAGGTAAGACACAGCAGCAGCAACAACAGGCATTCGCTGCGCCGGGACAGCTTAGGCATCAGGCTTGCCCGGCCAGATTGCCTATCATGCGTTCTACCAGACGACTGGATTGTTTCGCCGCCACCGCCAGGAATTCATCAAAGCTCAAATGGGACGTTTTATCCGCCACATCGGAGATGGAGCGCACCACGACGAAAGGTACCTGAAACTGATGACAGACATGGGCAATGGCCGTGGCTTCCATTTCCACCGCAATCGCCTGCGGAAAAAGCGTGCGAATCCGGTTCAGGGGCTGCGCGCCGTTGATAAAAGCATCGCCGCTCACCACCAGCCCGCGAACCGCCCGCATATCAAGTTCAGCGATACAGCTTTCCGCCAGAGCCACCAGCGAGGCGTCGGCGGGAAATGCCGCCGGACATTGGGCCATCTGTCCCGGCTCATAGCCGAAGGCGGTAATGTCTACATCATGGTAACGGACTTCGGTGGACACGACGATATCCCCCACCTGCAGCGAGGACGCCAGGCCGCCGGCGGATCCGGTATTGAAAACGACGTCGGGCCGGTAATGATCCAACAACAGGGTGGTGCCCAGGGCGGCGGACACTTTACCGATGCCGGATTTCAACAATACCACTTCAACGCCATGCAACCGGCCGCTGTAGATTTCGCTGCCCGCTTTCTGGCAGGTGGTCCTGTCTTCAATCAGATCGCGGAGCAGGGTGACTTCCTGTTCCATCGCGCCGATAATGCCTACTCTCATTTCGTTGTCCTTACTGTTGATAAAAGAGTGATATCCAACAGGGATGGTCATTTACCCCCGGGATAGGTTTTGGCATTCTAGCATGTCCGGCGACGGGAAATAATTGCCGCCATGGTTGCATTTAGCGCCGGCTATGGGTATCACGGTAGCTTGGGAACAGAGAGGGGAACAAGATGTCCGCGATAGACTTTCGCAAGAAACTGAGTTTTCAGCGTCACGCCGGGCAGCCCATCGTCGCCGAGGATGAATACGCCGTTATCCGCCAGTTTGAAAGCGATCGCGGGCGCATCATCAATTCCGCCGCCATCCGCCGCCTACAGCAGAAAACTCAGGTTTTTCCTCTCGAGCGCAATGCGGCGGTGAGATCGCGGCTGACCCATTCATTGGAAGTGCAGCAGGTGGGCCGGCATATCGTCAAAGAGGTCTTTCACCAGCTCAAGAGTGAGCGGCGCATCGAGGCGCTGGGGCTGTCACAGCTCGAAGCCCCTTGTGAAAGCATTGTCGAGATGGCGTGCCTGATGCATGATATCGGTAATCCGCCGTTCGGCCATTTCGGCGAGGCCGCCATCAACGACTGGTTCGGCCGCCGCCTGGATATCGCCGGCCTCGGCAACGAGGCCCAGGGCAACGATCGCTGTCTGATAGAGAGTTTACGCCTGCGTGCCGGCGAGACTGAAGACAACGCGCTGCGCTCCCGTATCCGCCTTGATCTCTGCCATTTCGAAGGCAATGCCCAGGCTATCCGCATGGCGCACAGCCTGCTTAAACTCAACCTGACCTACGCCCAGGTGGGCTGCGTGCTGAAATACACCCGCCCGGCTTACTGGCATGGCGCGGTGCCTGCTCAATACAGCTATTTGATGAAAAAACCGGGCTATTATCTGGCGGAAGAGAGCTATATCAAAACATTGCGCGAGCAATTGGCGTTAGGCGAGTACCATCGTTTTCCGCTGACCTATATTATGGAAGCCGCTGATGATATTTCCTATTGCATCGCCGATTTGGAAGATGCGGTGGAGAAAAAGATATTTACCGTAGGGCAATTATATAATCACCTCTTACAAGAATGGGGCGAGGCGAAGAAGGACGATTTATTTAACCAGGTGATTGGGCAGGCTTTTGAAAAGATAATGCGCAATCAAGGCCTAGGCAGCGGCGATCAGTTCTTCATGTATTTGCGGGTAAATACCGTCGCCAGCCTGGTACCCCATGCGGCGAAGCGGTTTCTTGACAATCTGCCGACAATATTTGACGGTTCCTTTAATGAGGGATTATTAGAGGATTCCAGCCCGGCTTATCAATTGCTTAAAATATTCAAGAGCGTGGCGTTCAAACATGTTTTTAACCATCCCGAAGTGGAGCAGTTGGAGCTGCAAGGCTACCGGGTCATCGGCGGACTGCTGGAGATCTATAACCCGTTGCTGGAGATGCCGCGCAAGGATTTCACCCAGTTGGCCAGGGCGGATTTCCATCAGGATTATATGATTCCCACCCGGCTGTTCCACAAATTACCCACCAAGCACCGCCTGGCATACGGCGAGGCGGTCGCGCAATTAAACCGCTACCCGGAGCGGCAGCAGCCGATGATGGAATTTTATTATCGGGCGCGGCTCATTCAGGACTATATTAGTGGCATGACCGATCTTTATGCTTGGGACGAATATCGCCGATTAATGGCGGCGGAGTGAGTCGGGATATCGACGAGTTTTGTAAATTCAGCCAATATTTTTTTACCATTGCGGTTTTTAGTCTGCTGAACTTCGTGTTATTTCATTACTCTCACATAATGACTACAGCAGTCGGTTCGAATCATTATCTGGTACTACTAATACTAAAAGTCGAGACAACGTTAAATGAAAAGAATGAATTTGGTCCTAAGTGCAGTAGCGTTAAGTTTAGGGCTGGCGCTAAACCCCGTTTCCGCTTTCGCGGCGGAAACCGCCTCGACCAACCAGCAGCTCCCCAGCCTGGCCCCGATGCTGGAAAAGGTGATGCCTTCGGTTGTTAGCATTAGCGTGGAAGGCAGCACGGCGGTCAGTTCGTCGCGGGTGCCGCAGCAATTCCAGCAATTTTTCGGCCAGGACTCCCCTGTGTCAGGACGGTTCGCCTTTTCAGGGCTCTCCGTTATGCCAGGGCAATGGCGGCGGCGATGATAATACCCCGCCGGCCCGTGAGAAATTCATGGCCCTGGGTGCCGGCGTCATCATCAACGCCGATAAAGGCTATGTGGTGACCAATAACCACGTGGTCAACGACGCCAACAAAATCCAGGTCCAGCTGTATGACGGACGTAAGTTCGACGCCAAGATCATCGGTAAAGATCCCCGTTCGGATTTGGCGCTGGTGCAGCTTATCGATTTCAAAAACCTGACCGCCATCAAGATGGCCGATTCGGATCAACTGCGGGTGGGGGATTATACCGTCGCCATCGGCAACCCTTACGGGCTGGGGGAAACCGCCACTTCCGGCATCGTTTCGGCTCTGGGACGCAGCGGCCTGAATATCGAAAACTATGAAAACTTCATCCAGACCGACGCGGCCATCAACCGGGGCAACTCCGGCGGCGCGCTGGTTAACCTGAACGGGGAGCTTATCGGTATCAATACCGCTATCCTGGCGCCGGACGGCGGCAATATCGGCATCGGCTTCGCCATCCCGAGCAATATGGTGAAGAACCTGACGGCGCAGATGGTTGAATACGGCCAGGTCAGGCGCGGCGAAGTCGGCATCATGGGCACCGAGCTTAATTCGGAGCTGGCGAAAGCCATGAAGGTGGATGCCCAGCGCGGCGCCTTCGTCAGCCAGGTCTTGCCGAAATCCGCGGCGGCGAAAGCCGGGGTGAAGGCCGGCGACGTGATAGTCACCATGAACGGCAAAGCCATCAGCAGCTTTGCCGCGTTCCGCGCCGACGTGAGCTCAATGCCGGTGGGCACCAAGGTTTCCTTGGGATTGCTGCGCGACGGCAAACCGTTGACGGTGGTGGTTACCCTGGAACAAAGCACTCAATCGCAGGTGGATTCCTCCAATATCTTCACCGGCATCGAGGGTGCGGAGTTGAGCAATACCCAAACCGGCGATACCAAAGGGGTCAAGGTGGATAACGTCAAAGCCGGCAGCACCGCGGCGCGCATCGGCCTGAAGAAAGGCGATATCATCCTGGGCGTCAACCAGCAGCCGGTGCAGAACATGGGGGATCTGCGCAAGATCCTCGATAGCAAGCCCTCGGTGCTGGCCCTGTACGTCCAGCGCGGCGACACCACTATCTATCTGCTGGCGCAGTAGGTAAACAGCGCCTACTGGCGCTGTGAGCTTGTTGACAAAGTGCCCGGTCGGGACAGGCTGCCAGATCGTAAACCCGCCGTGAACCCTTCCCTGGGGGCTCGATCCGCGCGATTATGGCTCTCATCCCTGAGAGCCACCCTGCGGGCCAACGCCTACGGCATTGTTCCAAAACGCTCCAGCGTTTTGGTCCCTGGCGCGGACGGTTTACTCTTCTGGCAGCCTGTCCCGCCGCATTGACTCCGATTACGTTTGTCAGCAGTCTGAAACAGCGCCTACGGGCGCTGTTTTTTCTCTGGAATGTGATTTCAAGCACAATTTACGCCGGTAACGCTGCGCTTTATGCGTTTGCACAATGAATGTCGCCTTCCCAATGGGTATGCTAGTGCAAAGGGCTTAATGCGGGGCAGGTACAGGATGGCGACATATCATCTCGATGCGAGATTGGCGCAAGAAATTGTGGCAAGGACGATGCAGATTATCGACAGCAACATCAACGTCATGGATGCTCGGGGCCGAATTATCGGCAGCGGCGACGAAGACCGGGTCGGCGAATTGCACGAAGGCGCGTTGCTGGCCTTATCCCAAGCCCGGGTGGTGGACATCGACGATGGGGTGGCGCGGCATCTGCACGGCGTGCGGCCCGGCATTAACCTGCCGCTGAAAATCGACGGCAATATCGTGGGCGTTATTGGCTTGACCGGCAATCCCAGCCAACTGCGCCAGTACGGCGAACTGGTCTGCATGACGGCGGAAATGATGCTGGAACAGGCCCGTTTGCTGCATATGCTGGCGCAGGACAGCCGGCTGCGGGAAGAGCTGGTGCTGAACCTGATCCGCGCCGAAGAGGTGACGCCGGCTCTGATAGAGTGGGCGCAGCGACTGGGGATCGATATCAACCAGCCGCGGGTGGCGGCGGTGGTGGAAGTGGACAGCGGCCAGTTCGGGGTGGACAGCGCCATGGCCGAGCTGCAACAGCTGCAAACCCTGCTCACCACGCCGGAGCGGGATAACCTTATCGCCATCGTTTCCCTGACGGAAATGGTGGTGCTGAAACCGGCGCTGAACGGCCATGGGCGCTGGGATGCGGAAGAGCACCGCCGCCGGGTCGACACCCTGTTTTCCCGCATGACGGAAAGCAGCCGTCTGCGGGTGCGCATCGCCCTGGGCAATTATTTCCCCGGCGCGGGCGGAATCGCGCGCTCCTGGCGTACCGCCCGCACCACCATGGCGGTGGGCAAGCAGCGGCTGCCGGATCAGCGCTGCTATTTCTACCCGGATTTGATGCTGCCGGTGCTGTTGGACAGCCTGCGCGGCGGCTGGCAGGCCGGCGAGCTGGTGCGCCCGCTGGCCAAGCTCAAGGCCATGGACAATAACGGCCTGCTGCGCCGCACCCTTATCGCCTGGTTTCGCCACAATGTCCAGCCGACGCCCACCGCCAAGGCGTTGTTCATCCACCGCAATACCCTGGAGTACCGCCTGAACAGGATCTCGGAAATGACCGGCCTGGATTTGGCCAATTTCGATGATCGCCTGCTGCTTTATGTCGCGTTGCAACTGGACGATGAGGCTTGAGACTGGCCTAGACAGGGTAAGTCCGCCATCGACGCTGGTTAAACCGAGCATGCCCAAGGGAGGCCGTACCAATGGAGCTGAAGTAGACGTGTCGCCAAGCCAAGCAACCTCGGCAGGGTTTGCATTCAGTACCCTGCAGTTTTCATCAAAAGTCCGATGCTTGATAGACTATTCAGTAGCCAGAGGGTGTCTTTGACCCACTCTTCAGCCCCATCCCAAAGAGGGTGGGCTTAGTCGAATCGCTGATTCAAGGGACCAAGCTTCGCAAGATAAGGCTACTCACGACCCTCAGCGCAGCCTCATTCTCTTCGCGAGAGCGGTATTGCAAAGAACCGGGATGGGAAAATAATCGCACCACAACGGCTACGCCAGCCGTTACTTCATCCAGCGGCGTCTTGCGTTCGAATTCCCCGGATTCTCTTCCCGCTTGAATCAGTTCGCGCGCCATGGTTTCCAATGCATCCTGATGGCCGCTCGCCGTACACCAAGATTCCTGCATAGCGGCGACAACCAACTCTTGAAGCCGGGAGCCATCAAAGAAGATATCGAAGCTGAGCTCGAGTGTTAATTGCATAAAGCGCCGTAGGCGCTGTGATGGCGTACCCGGCCCGTCGACCACCTCTCGCAACGCCTCGTCCATTTCACCAAGGACGTTGGCACAAACAGCCTCGCCAATGGCTTGTTTTGATTGGAAGAACCGATAGATGTAGGTGCTGGAAACTCCGATCGCTTTTCCAAGATCCGCAACGGAAGTCTTGCGATAGCCGAATAGACGAAAGTGCTCCGCCGCCGCCGCAATAATTTGGCGGCGCCGCTCGTGGTCAGCGCTGCCGCGCTGTCCCGATGTGGGAAGTTCAACTGGCGATGTGATGAGGGTATCCATTCCAAGAGTATCACTGAAACTTTCAGGCTTTACCAGTTATATTAGATGCGAAGTGTAACTCGATTCTGGCGCTAGCCACATAGGTGGTAACCGATGTGTCCCAAGCAGCGCGAAAATTGATCGCTTACTGACGCTAAAACAAGCTTGGCAAGCAGTTACGAAAAATTTGAACTGTAACAATTAGCCGTTTGTCATAGGGTGCCCCGATCGCCCCATCCTCCGCCGAGTGCGTTGAAGGCCAAAATGGCTGAACGCGTGGTTGCCGACTGAGCAACAATACGGGCTTCCTGGATCTGCTGAAGTTGAGCATTAGCGGCCAACAGTTCCAGTTCGCTGTTTCGACCTGCCCGGCAACCCGCTGCAATCGAATCGCGTGCTTCGGCGAGCGAGGCCTCGCCATCGTTTAAAACCCGCTGTTGTTCGTCATACTTTGCCAACGCGGAGAACGCGTTTTCGACATCCGCGCTCGCTTGGAGCACACTTTGGCGGTAAGCCGCCAACGCTTCAGCCTGTCTTCCGTGGGCCGCCCGTACCTCGGCATCGACTCGCCCGAAGTCAAATAGACGCCAGCGCAGCCCCAAATACCCCGAGCGCCTCGTTAGCCGGCGATGCAAATAAATGATCACCGACCGTCGTCGTCGAGCCGGCGAGAGCGGAGAGAGAAAATTTAGGGTAATAATCGGACAGCGCTACGCCGATGCGCGCGTTCGATGCCGCGAGTTGCCGCTCGGCCGCAATGATGTCTGGACGCCGACGCAATAGCTCTGCCGGCCCCGTCGCAGTGTTTATTGATGGTGCAATGGGAATGGGTGCGTAAGCATCAAGTCGTGCATCATGCGTACCGGGATTCCGGCCCATGAGCACGTCTAATGAATTCCGAGCGGACACCAAACCCGTCTGAAGGGCCGGGACTGTCGCTAAAACCGCGGCATATGCAGCTTCGGCTTGTTTAAGCTGAGTGTTCGGCGCGAGTCCGCGAGCGGCAAGCAACCCAATCAGCTTTACCCGTTCTCTCTGGGTCGAGGCCTCTTCTTGAGCCAGTTGCAATCGCGCCTGTAACGTTCGCACGAGAACGTAGGTATCCGCAGTCGAGGAGATAACCTTCAACCGGGCGGCAATCGCAGCAGCTTGACTGGCCTGATAGTCCGCCCTGGCGGCCTCGGCATTCCGACGCAAACCGCCGGCGAGATCAATTTCCCACGACGCCCCAGCGGCGACCGAGTAGTCGTAGGAATTTCGATTATAGCCAGGGAGTGACGCGGCTTCCGCCGCGACCACCGGGTCTTCTAGCGAAAGATGTGCTCGTGCCGCCTGCGCGCTGAGGGCGGCAGAGGGTAGCAATGCCGAGCGAGCACTCACTATCCCAGCTTGTATTTGATCAACCCGGGCCATTGCCTGCGCAAGATCCAAATTTTGTGCCAGGGCGGCCTGGATGACTCGGTCGAGCCCAGGATCGCCGAATCCTCTCCACCAATAAGAAAGCGCAGGCGCTGCGTGAGGCGCGGGACGGTTTGCAACCCCGGTGCGCCGGCAAAGCGATCCGGTAGGGAGACGGCCGGCGTCTTGTAGTTCGGTCCCACAGCGCAGCCAACGATAAAGAGGGTTGCAGTGGCGGCAACCGTAGCGAGGACCGCATTTTTGAATGAAGTGAGCATAAGGAAGTACAACATTAAAAAAAATGAAGTTACAGTTTCAATCATTTGTAACTCCATGTCAATGCGTAGCCAAGTCATTCAATTGTCTCTGTGGCAAAAATTCCACTTTTGCCCACCGAGTCTGCGGACCAGGGCCGGCGAGAAAGCGCACACGTACGAGCGGTCCGCCGCTGCGGTGGAAGGGGGTTGGGCCGCTGCGCATCAACATGCCCTTGTGTTACAAGAAATAAACCGCGAGCCGATAAGCGGCGGCCGCTTATCAACAAAGCTTGAGCGCAAAACGCCTCTTGGCGATGTCTCGAATGGCCTGGCTTAATCATGGGGTTTTTCTACCCTCCTGTCTTATTACAATCCCGGTCTCGCGCCGAGCCTGGCATCGCGATGTCATCCGTCATTGGGAAAATCTTACGACGCATGATGTAAAAAGTTATTAAGTTACATGTTGACAAAATTGTAACTTGAAAACAAAATGCCGGGAAACGCCTTTCCTTGGAGTGTCTTTATGTTTCTGCACTTTTCGTCCAGGGCGGCGGCGCTCGCCGTCGCCTCCGGGCTGCTTGCGGGATCCCTTGCCGGCTGTCATCCATCCCAAGCCGCCGATCCTCGTACCGATCCGCCCCTTGTTGAATCATGGACTGTCAAGCCTGCCGGTACCGCCGAGCGAAGCTTCACCGGCGTCATTGCCGCTCGGGTCGAAAGCAGCCTTGGTTTCCGGGTGAACGGAAAAATTATTCAACGTTACGTCGATGTCGGGCAGCACGTCCATCGTGGCGACCCCCTGATGCGCCTTGACCCAGATGATCTCGCATTGGGCGTCTCCGCTCAGCAAGGCGCCGTTGAAGAGGCGCGGGCACGTTCGGCTAAAGCGGATGCTGATCTCGCAAGGCTTCATGGGCTGGTGCAACTGGGAGCCATTTCAGCCCAGGACTATGACCTGGCGGTGGAAGCGGCGCGAAGCGCCAAAGCGCAACTCGGCGCTACGCTCGCCCAATCGGACCTCGCAAAGAACGCTGACAAATATAGTGTCTTGCGCGCGGATACTGAAGGGATCATCGTGAGCCGCGCGGCGGATGCAGGCCAAGTCGTTACTGCTGGCCAACCCGTGCTTGTCCTTGCCCAGGACGGTCCGCTCGAAGCGTTGATCACTTTACCGGAGACGGTGCATCCCGCGCTGGGATCCAGCGCTTTCGTTACTCTCTACGGACCGGACCAGGAGAGCTTCCCCGCACAGCTGCGAGAGCTTTCGCGTTCGGCCGATCCATTGACCCGTACCTATGCGGCACGTTATGTCTTGAAGGGCGCTGGGGCAATTGCCCCCTTGGGAGCGACAGTGACGGTAAAGCTTTCTCAACGCGGAAGCGCCAACGACATGACGGTTCCCCTCGGCGCAATTTACGACCGCGGCAAAGGGCCGGGAGTTTGGGTGATTGGATCCGATTCGCGCTTAACCTATCGTGCGGTTACGGTAAAGTTACTTGGCTTTGAGATGGCGACAGTCTCATCTGGCCTGTTGGCAGGAGACAAGATTGTCGCGCTTGGCGCGCATCAGCTTGATGATCATGAGCAAGTGCGTATAGCCGGCGAGCAATGGACTGATGGCGGCGCAAGCGCGGACGGGGAAAACAAATGAGTGGGTTCAACCTTTCTGCGCTGGCTGTGCGCGAGCGCACAGTGACCTTGTTCCTGATCATAGTGCTTGTCCTCGCGGGCATTTTTACCTTCCTGCACCTCGGGCGCGCGGAAGATCCCGCTTTTACCGTGAAAGTTCTGACGGTCACGGCCATTTGGCCGGGAGCCACGGCGCAGGAGATGCAAGACCTTGTTGCCGAGCCTCTTGAGAAACGGATGCAGGAACTCGATTGGTATGATCGCGTTGAGACAATCACGCGTCCGGGTCTTGCGCTAATGCAGCTCACGTTAAAAGATACGACGCCCCCCAATGAGGTTCCGGAACAGTTCTACCAGGCACGAAAGAAATTGTACGACGAGGGTCCGAAGCTGCCTAATGGCGTGCTTGGCCCCTTTGTGAATGACGAATACGCCGACGTGACCTTTGCGCTTTACGCATTGGAGGCGCCCGGCTTGCCGCCCAGATTATTAACTCGCGAGGCCGAGAGCGTTCGTCAGGACCTGCTCCAGGTGCCGGGCGTGAAGAAGGTAACCCTGCTTGGCGAACGGCCGGAACGCATCTTTGTTAACTTCTCATACGCGCGGCTCTCGACGCTCGGCATTAATCCATCGGATATTTTCGGCGCTTTGCAGAAAGAAAATGCGGTCACGCCATCCGGTTCCATCGACACGCGGGGTCCGCAAGTCTATGCACGATTGGACGGGGCGCTAAACGATTTGCAGAAGATTCGCGATACGCCAATCGTCGCTTCGGGTCGGACATTCAAGCTCTCCGATATCGCTGAGGTCTCTCGAGGGTACGAGGACCCGGCGTCTTTCTTGATACGCCACAACGGGGTACCCGCGCTTGCCATCGGCGTCGTGATGAAAACCGGATGGAATGGTCTGGCGCTTGGCAAATCACTCCAGCGGGAGCAAGCCAAAATCTCATCATCGTTACCGGTCGGGTATCGATTCAGCAAGATAACAGACCAAGCGGTCAATATTGCGGATGCAGTCGACGAATTTATGCTCAAGTTCTTCGTCGCTCTCGGTGTGGTGATGCTGGTCAGTATTGTGAGCTTAGGTTGGCGTGTCGGGATCGTGGTTGCGGCCGCAGTACCCCTCACCCTTGGCGTCGTATTCGTCATCATGCTCATGACCGGTCGGATCTTCGACCGCATCACGCTCGGGGCACTCATCATCGCGCTTGGACTGTTGGTTGATGACGCGATTATTACGATCGAGATGATGGTCGTAAAAATGGAAGAGGGCTACGATCGGATCAGGGCGGCAACATACTCGTGGAACCATGTGGCGCCCGCCATGCTCGCCGGCACGATGACTATTGTCATCGGCTTTACGCCAGTTGGCTTTGCCAGATCGACAGCGGGTGAATACGCGGGCAACATTTTCTGGATTGTCGCGTTCGCGCTAATCACGTCATGGCTGGGTGCGCAAACTTTTACGCCCTATCTTGGGGTGAAGCTGCTTCCAAACATCAAGATGCATGCACAGGGTCATTCGATTTACCACACGCCCACGTATGAACGATTCAGGCGACTGGTGCGGCGCGGGGTCGATCTTAAATATTGGGTGGCGGGTACGGTACTCGTGCTGTTCATGCTATCGATTCTGGGTATGGGCGTTGTAAAACAGCAATTCTTTCCTGCGTCAGACCGACCAGAGGTATTGGTGGAAGTGCAGACGCCGGAAGGCTCGAGTATCGAAACGACCCTAAAAGCCACAATCGAGGTGGAACAATGGCTTGAAAAACAGCCCGAAGCGAACGTCGTCACCAGTTATATCGGTCAAGGCGCGCCACGTTTTTTTCCTGGCTTACAATCCTGAGTTACCCGATCCCTCCTTCGCTAAAATCGTCGTGCTGACGCCAGATGAAAAATCACGTGAAGCGCTAAAACTTCGTCTGCGAAAGGCCGTGTCGGACGGATTGGCTCCCGCGGCCAGAGTGCGGGTCACTCAGCTCGTGTTCGGCCCTTATACGCGCTTCCCCGTTGAATTTCGCGTGATGGGACCGGACGAGGATGGGGTTCGTGCGATTGCGCAGCGCGTCTTCTCCGTGATGCGGGCCAACAAAGATATGCGCCAAGTTAACGAGGACTGGGCCGAAAGAGTGCCAACGATGCATTTCGTTTTGGACCAAGATAGATTAAATCAGATGGGACTGACCTCCCGGGATGTATCGCAACAAATGCAGTTTCTGTTGACCGGCGTGCCCGTGACCGAGGTTCGCGAGGACATTCGGACCGTGGAGATTGTCGCTCGCAGCGACGGCAAAACGAGGCTCGATCCTTCGCAGATGCAAAATATGAATCTGATCAATCGAGAAGGGAAAACGATACCGATCGGTCAGATTGGATACGTTGTAATGCGTCCCGAGGATCCGATTCTTCACCGCCGTGACCGTTTGTCGACGGTAACCGTTCGGGGGGATATCAAAGAGACCCTTCAACCGCCACAAGTTTCGATGGAGATTATGCGGCAATTGGCTCCGATTATCGCAACGTTGCCGCCAGGCTATAAGATCGAAATGGGCGGCAATATCGAAGAAGCAGGGAAAGCCAATGCGGCGTTGACACCCATTTTCCCGATAATGCTCGTGCTCATTCTGCTTGTTCTGATTGTGCAAACCCGATCGTTCCCAACAATGGCAATGGTTTTCCTCACCGGGCCCCTCGGCATCATCGGTACCGTCGCCACGTTGCTGCTGTTTCACCAGCCGTTTGGATTTAACGCCATCCTTGGATTGATCGGGCTTGGCGGTATTCTCATGCGCAACACACTGATCCTCATCGAGCAGATCAGAAACAATGTTCACGACGAGAAAATGGATCCGTACCATGCGGTGGTAGAGGCAACCGTGCAACGCGCCCGTCCGGTGATGTTGACCGCATTAGCCGCCGTGCTGGCATTTATCCCGCTTACGTCTTCGGTATTTTGGGGATCCATGGCTTACACGTTAATCGGCGGAACGGCGGTAGGGACAGTGATGACATTGGTGTTCCTCCCCGCTTTGTACGCGATCTGGTTTCGCGTGGAGCCCCCCAAAAGAGGCAGGCGCTGCCCCAGAGGCCCATGATAAACCTGCGCACTAGCCATCCGTGCCACACCAGTAAGGCAACGCCATTAGCCGATGGCATTTCGTAAGGAATGACAGGTTGTTGTGTTTATTTCGCAGTCGGCTGCGTCGGTTCATGCGTCCTCAATTGCCTTGATCATATCGCCTCAAGAGAAATGAAACCAGCGGCCGTCTGATGGCCGCTGGAGTGCGTCATGGCACGGCAGAGAAAGCCGCCGCCTTGTCTTGACCCGGCGATGTTAACGGGCGGCCGCTTAAGACCGGGTTGCGTCAGCGCGCTACCGTACCAGCGCCGGCCGTTTCCTGTCGAATGTCCAACCGGGGATAAGATACTGCATCGCCGCCGCGTCGTTGCGCGCGCCGGAAGGCATACGCTTATACAGCGTATGCTGCCGCTCGATTTGCGCCATATCGATTTCAACGCCCAATCCCGGCAAATCGTTCAATTTCACCGCGCCGTTGACGATTTGCAGCGGATTTTTGGTGAGATGCTGGCCCTCCTGCCAAATCCAGTGGGTATCCAGCGCCGTGGGTTTGCCCGGCGCGGCGGCGCCCACATGGATAAACATCGCCAGAGAAATATCGAAATGATTATTGGAATGGCAGCCCCAGGTCAGCCCCCACTCATCGCATAACTGCGCTACGCGGATGGCCCCCTGCAAGGTCCAGAAATGCGGGTCGGCCAGCGGGATATCAATGGAATTCAGCTGCACCGCGTGACTCAGCTCGCGCCAATTGGTGGCGATCATATTGGTGGCCACCGGCAATCCCGTGGCGCGTTTGAATTCCGCCATCACCTCCCGCCCGGAGAAGCCCTGTTCCGCGCCGCAGGGATCCTCGGCATAGGCCAGAATGCCCCGCATATCTTTACACAGGCCGATGGCTTCCCGCAGCGACCAGGCGCCGTTGGGATCGATGGTAATGCGGGCGTTGGGAAAACGTTTGGCCAGCGCGGTGACCGTTTCAATTTCCCGTTCCCCAGCCAGCACGCCCCCCCCCCTTGAGCTTGAAATCCTTGAAGCCGTAGCGATCCTGTGCGGCCTGAGCCTGACGCACCACCGCCTCGGCGGTCATGGCCTCTTCGCGGCGCAGGCGGTACCAGTCGTGTGACGCATGCTCCGGACCGGCTTCATAGGGCAAATCGGTCCGCGTTCTGTCGCCGACGAAAAAGAGATAGCCCAAAACCGGTACGCTATCGCGCTGTTTGCCCGGGCCGAGCAGTTCGGCCACCGGCACGCCGAGATGTTGACCCATCAGATCCAGCAGCGCGGCCTCAAGCGCCGCCACGGCGTTGACCCGCAGTTCAAAGGTCCAGGCGCCCTGGGCGAAGGAATCGAAGTCCTGGCCGATATGGCCTTTATGTACGTCGTAGACGATACGGTTCAGGGTGGCGAGCTTTTGCCCGATGACCCGCGGCCGGGCATCCAACAGAGTGTTTAAAATGACGTCGCCGCCGGGCGCTTCGCCGACGCCGGTATGGCCGGCGTTATCGGTCAAGATGACGATATTGCGGGTGAAATAGGCGCCATGGGCGCCGCCGATATTCATGAGCATACTGTCATGACCGGCCACCGGGATCACTTTCATGTCGGTTATCACCGGCGCGCCGGAAAAATCACTCTTATCCATTCTACCTTCCTCGTATTTCCGGCCGCCCGCGTGGCGACCGTAGCAAAACGCTTATGCCGCCAGGGGCTTTAGCACCAGACGCTGTATTTTCCCCACGATAAACAGGTAACTCAAAATGACCACCAGGCCGTTACCGGCCACGTACAGTAACGCACCGTCGAATGAACCGGTCTTGTTTAAAATATAACCAATAACGATGGGCGTGGTAATCGCCCCGATTTGGGTGACGAGATTCAGCACGCCGCCGCTCAGGCCGACTATCTCCTTCGGCGCGGTATCGGCGTTGACCGTCCAGCCCAGCGCGCCGACGCCTTTGCCGAAGAACGCCAGCGACATCGCCGCCACCACCACTACGTCGGAGGTGGTGTAATTACAAATAACCATACTGGTACACATCAGCATCCCCAAAATAATCGGGGTCTTGCGGGCCACCGACAGCGAGTAGCCCCGATTAAGCAGGTAATCGGAAAACACGCCCCCTAGCACCCCGCCGATGCAGCCGCAAATTGCCGGCAGGGCCGCCACGAAACCGGCTTCCAAAATAGACATCCCGCGGCCTTTCACCAGGTAAATCGGAAACCACGAAAGGAAAAACCAGGTAATGGCGTTAACGCAGTAATTGGCCAGGTAGATGCCCAGCAGCATCCGGCTCGACAGCAGTTGTTTGACGTATCCCATCTGCGGGCCGGCGCTTTTCTTCAGATTGGCGGGGTCGTTATCCATCTCCACCAGCCCGCCGCCGGCCCGGATATACTCTACTTCCTCTTTGCTGACCCTAGGATGGTTCAGGGGGCTGTACATGGTTTTGAACCACACCAGCCCAAGCACGGCCCCCACCATTCCCATCACGATAAAAACGTACTCCCAGCTGACTTCCTGAGTTATCCATCCCAACAGAGGATTGAATATCACCAGCGCGGCATATTGGGAGATATTGAAAATCGCCGAGGCGGTGCCGCGCTCCTTGACCGGAAACCAGGCCGAAACGATGCGGCTGTTGGCAGGCATCACCGGGGCCTCGGCAAACCCCACCATAAAGCGTAAAATAAACAGCATCATCGCCGCGGTGGCGAAAAAGTGCACGAAACCCTGAGCGAATGTAAAGACAGACCAAACAATGACAGCGCTACCATACACGATTTTAGAACCAAAGCGGTCCAGAAGCCAACCTCCCGGCAGCTGCGCCAGCGTGTAAGCCCAGCCGAAGGCGGAGAATACATACCCCATTTGCAATGGATCCAAGCCCAGATCCCGGGCAACGTGGGGGCCGGCGATGGACAGGGTAGAACGGTCGGCATAATTGACGGTACTGATGATAAATAAGATTGCCAGGATCCAAAACCGCGAATGGGTTTTATGGGTGGCAACGGAAAGTGAATTTTCAGCCATGATTTCTCTCCCCGGCGGGGTATAGGGTAATTTTTATCTGTCGGCATCCCGCGATAGTGAAGTCTTACGTCAATAGAGTGGGTATTGGGATGCGGCTGTCGGTAAAACGGGTCGTCAGTGACCGAGTATAAAGCGAGTCGGGCTGATGCACATTGTGCTTTTGACTGAATACACGCGTCTATCCCGCAGGTCTTTGAGGCTAAGATACAAAGATGTGTGATCGTTATCACTTTCCCTGGAGGCTGTGTCATTCCGCCTTCAGTGAATAAATAGGAAAAATAATTAAATATCAGTGGATTAATGAATGATCAGGCCGGCGGGCGGGCGTTTATCCCTGCTGGTTAATATCGGAGCTGCACCGCCGTGAGCAATGTTATGTCATATTTTGACGAGATAAAGGACGGCGGCTTGGGCACTTGCATAATGCCGGAAGGACCCCGGTGACGCTATAGTCCTTTGGGTTAGCGAGCACCGTTTTTAGCGGCTCCCATTACTTTTACCGTTCTGCGTCAGGAAAGGAAGAATTATGACTCCCGTCATTACTCATATGAAAGTCATTCCGGTAGCCGGGCATGACAGTATGCTGTTGAATCTGAGCGGCGCCCATGGGCCTTTTTTTTACCCGAAATATCGTTATCTTGACCGATAATGCCGGGCACACCGGCGTGGGGGAAATACCCGGCGGCGAGAAAATCCGCCTCACTCTTGAGGAATCAAGCGCCCTGGTGGTGGGAAAATCCCTTGGCGAATATAAAAATGTGATGCGGGCCGTACGCTTGAAATACGCCGATCGCGATGTCGCCGGGCGTGGATTGCAAACCTTTGATTTACGCACCACTATCCACGTGGTGACCGGCATCGAGGCGGCAATGCTGGATCTGCTGGGACAATTCCTCGGCGTGCCGGTGGCGGCGTTGCTGGGAGAAGGACAGCAGCGGCCGGAGGTGGAAATGCTGGGGTATCTGTTTTACGTCGGCGATCGCAAGCGGACCGATTTGGCCTATCGCAGCCAGCCGGACGAACGATGCGACTGGTATCGCTTGCGGCACGAAGAGGCCATGACCCCCGCCGCCATTGTGCGCTTGGCGCAGGCGGCCTATGAAAAATACGGTTTCAATGACTTTAAGCTCAAGGGCGGAGTATTGGACGGCAGCGAGGAAGCCGAGGCGGTGACCGCGCTGGCGGAACATTTCCCCAAGGCGCGTATCACCCTGGATCCCAATGGCGCCTGGTCGCTGGCGCAGGCCATTGCCTTGGGCAAACAGCTGCGCGGCGTGCTGGCCTATGCCGAGGATCCTTGCGGCGCGGAACAGGGATTTTCCGGCCGTGAAATCATGACGGAATTCCGCCGCGCCACCGGCTTGCCCACCGCCACCAATATGATAGCCACCGATTGGCGGCAAATGGGGCACACGCTGGCCCTTCAGTCAGTGGATATTCCGCTGGCGGATCCCCATTTCTGGACCATGCAGGGGTCGGTGAGCGTTGCCCAGCTTTGCCACGAGTGGGGATTGACCTGGGGTTCGCACTCCAATAATCATTTTGATATCTCTCTGGCGATGTTTACCCATGTCGCCGCCGCCGCGCCTGGGAAGATTACCGCGATAGATACCCATTGGATCTGGCAGGAAGGCGATCAGCGCTTGACCCGGGAGCCGCTGCAGATTATCGGTGGCAAGGTCAAGGTTCCCGAAAAACCGGGGCTGGGCATTGAGCTGGATATGGATCAGGTGATGAAGGGCAATGCGCTTTATCAAAAACACGGCCTCGGGGCGCGGGACGATGCCGCGGCCATGCAATATCTTGTTCCGAACTGGACATTTGATAATAAACGCCCGGCGCTGGTGCGGTAGTACAGGCGGGGGTATTGAAAAAAGGCCGGGATATCCCGGCCTGCTGGTTTTATATGATTCTCAGGTCACCGGCGCCGGATTGAATACCGACAGGGCGTTATGGATGCCCCATTGATCGGACCAGGTTTTTTTGCGGTTACTGGCGATGTCCAGAATAAAGTTGAACAACTGCCAGCCCACGTCCTCGATGGTGGCTTCGCCGGTGGCGATGGTGCCGGCGTTGATATCCATTAAATCGTACCAGCGATCCGCCAGGGCATTGCGAGTGGCCATTTTTATCACCGGTATCGCGGCCAGGCCGTAAGGCGTGCCGCGGCCGGTGGTGAAGACCTGTACGGTGATGCCCGACGCCAATTGCTGCGTACCGCAGATAAAGTCGCTGGCCGGCGTGGCGGCGAAAATCAGCCCGCGCTTGGTGGGACGCTGCCCGGGGGACAAGACTTCCACGATGGCGCTGGTGCCGGATTTGGCGATGGAGCCCAACGCCTTCTCCACCACATTGGCCAGCCCGCCTCTTTTATTGCCGGGGGAGGGGTTGGCGCTGCGGTCGGTTTGGCCGTTGCTCAGGTAGTTGTCATACCAGGCCATTTCCTCCAGCAGACGGCGGCCTACCTGTTCATCGGCGGCGCGCGGCGTCAACAGATGAATGGCGTCGCGCACTTCGGTGACCTCGGAAAACATCACCGTGGCGCCGCAGCGCACCAGCAGATCCGAAGCAAAACCCACCGCTGGATTGGCGGTAACGCCGGAAAACGCATCGCTGCCGCCGCACTGCATCCCCACCACCAGGTCGGACGCGGGGCAGGTTTCGCGCTGGCGCGCATTCAAGCGTTGCAGATGCTCTTCCGCCACCTGCATGATATCATCCACCATGGATTTGAAGCCGACATGCTTTTCATCCTGCAGCCGCGTGATGCTGACGCCCTGGCTCTCGACCGCAATGGGAATTTCATCCTCGGTGCCGGTGAGAAGGCGTTCCGGCTGCAGCTTCTCGCAGCCCAAGCCCACTATCATGATCTCGCCGCCGAAATTGGGATTCAGGGCAATATTGTGAATGGTGCGAATCGGCACCACCGCGGCCGGGGCGTTGATGGCCACGCCGCAGCCGTAGAGATGATTCAAACCCACCACGCCATCCACGTTGGGGTATTTCGGCAGCAGATCCCGCTCGATCAGTTTCACCACGAATTCCACCACGCCGGCCACGCAATGAACGCTGGTGGTAATGCCGAGCAGGTTTTTCGTGCCGACGCTGCCGTCCGGATTGCGGTATCCCTCGAAGGTGTAGCCTTCCAGCGGCGGCAATGGGGCCGGCACTTTGGTGGCTAGGGGCAAGGATTCCAAGGGGGGGGCGCTTCCGGCAATACCACCAGGGATTCGTCTATCCAGCCTCCCCGCTTGATATCCCGAACGGCATAGCCTATTACCTCGCCGTAACGGACGATATCGCCGCCTTTGGCAATATCATGTAACGCGACCTTATGCCCTTGGGGAATATGCTCGACAAGCTCCAGTCCATCAGGAAATTGCGTACCGGCCGGCAGACCGTTATTGTTCACGATAATCGCGACGTTGTCGGTATCATGAACTTTTATATACAATGCATTGTCGACATTGTGGGTGATAATTGATGACATAAATGTCTCCGAAAAAACTATTTCAACCTCGAAATAGCAGACCAGCAACGACAACAGTTTGGGTGTGACGCTAGTATAAGCGGTATTAGTAGGGTTTTGCATTGTGCAAATGACCTGTTTTAAGAGGTTGCGTACGTTTTTTATAGGGCTACCGCCACAAAGATCGTGAGGATAATCCCCTTCCTCCCTCCGTCAGTCCGACCGGCGCCAATAACGTGATAAGTCCCCCGCCGTGTCGTATTTATGCCTGAAAAAGACCGGCATAATCCCGTTGAAAATTGGGCGGATGCATAATGCCATTTCAACCATCTGTTTTTATACTGGCATTGCCCACTCAGTAGAAGGCACTCAGTTTGATAATGCAGTGGTTTGATGACATTAAAAATCACCATTCAGCTTTTACGATTGACGCGCAGTGCAAAAATATAATCGACGTGATTTTTGCATTCTTAAAAAAGACTCCCTTAATGAGAGCGTATCCTATGAGCACTACACCTCTGGCTACCCATAAAACAACCTCTCACGTCCGTTACGTTATTTTACTGATCATTTTTCTGGTGACCGCGGTGAATTATGCCGACCGGGCCACCCTGTCGATCGCCGGCAGTAACGTCGCCAAGGATCTGGGGCTTGACGCCGGCCAGATGGGGGAAATATTTTCCGCCTTCGGTTGGGCTTATCTGGTGATGCAAATTCCGGGCGGCTGGCTGTTGGACCGTTTCGGCTCCAAACGGGTTTATAGCTACAGCCTTTTTTTCTGGTCGCTGTTTACCCTATTGCAAGGTTTTGTCGGCTGGTTTCCCTTGGCCTACGGCGCCTATACGCTCTTTGTGCTGCGATTTATGCTGGGCTTCGCCGAAGCGCCGTCGTTTCCCGCCAACGCCCGTATCGTCGCCGCCTGGTTCCCCACCAAAGAGCGCGGTACCGCCTCGGCCATCTTTAATTCGGCGCAGTATTTTTCTCTGGCGATTTTTTCGCCGCTGCTGGGCTGGCTGACCTATGCCCTGGGCTGGATGCACGTCTTTACGGTAATGGGCGTTATCGGATTCATTCTCACCCTCGCCTGGGTGAAATATCTTCACAACCCGAATAGGCACCCCGGCGTTTCCCGCGCCGAGCTGGATTATATGGCGGCCGGCGGCGCGGTGGTGGATATGGACGCCCCCGGCTCCGCCACTCGGGACGGCCCGAAGTGGAATTATATCAAGCAGATGCTCACTGACCGCATGATGCTGGGCGTGTTTTTCGGCCAATATTTTATCAACAGCATCACCTGGTTTTTCCTGACCTGGTTCCCGATATATCTGGTGCAGGATAAAGGCATGTCGATCTTGAAGGTCGGCCTGGTGGCCTCCATTCCGGCGTTGTGTGGTTTCGCCGGCGGCGTGTTGGGAGGCGTGGTATCCGATTATCTGCTCAAAAGCGGGTTAAGCCTTACGGCGGCGCGCAAGATCCCCATTGTGGCGGGCATGCTGCTGGCCACCAGCGTCATCTTGTGCAATTACACCGACAACAATGTGGTGGTGGTGGCCCTGATGGCGCTGGCTTTCTTCGGTAAAGGCTTCGGCGCCCTTGGCTGGCCGGTGATTTCCGATACCGCACCGAAAGAGATAGTCGGGCTGTGCGGCGGCGTATTCAACGTTTTCGGTAATGTGGCCTCCATCGTTACGCCGCTGGTGATTGGCTATATGGTTAAAGAGTTGCATTCCTTCAATGCCGCATTGATTTTCGTCGGCTGTTCGGCCTTGGCGGCCATGCTGTGTTATCTGGTGGTGGTCGGCGAAATCAAACGCTTGGTATTGATCAAATCTTGATGACGAGGGGGCCGGGTAAATCGTGGCCCGTGCGCATTTTGTTTTTTTGCTAAGAGGTAAATTATGAACAATCCATTACTGCCGAACCGTTTTCGTCAGAGCCTACTGCAGGGAGAAACCCAGATTGGCTGCTGGTGCGCGCTGGCGAATCCGATCACGACAGAAGTCCTGGGCCTGGCGGGGTTCGACTGGCTGGTACTGGACGGCGAACATGCGCCCAATGATATCACGACGTTTATCCCTCAACTGATGGCGCTGAAGGGCAGTCACAGCGCGCCGGTGGTTCGTCCTCCCACCAATGAGCCGGTTATTATCAAACGTCTGCTGGATATCGGTTTTTACAATTTCCTCATTCCATTTGTGGAAACCGAAGAGCAGGCGGTGCGCGCGGTTTCCTCAACCCGTTATCCGCCGGCGGGCATCCGCGGCGTGTCGGTTTCCCATCGCAACAACAACTATGGCACCGTGCCGGACTATTTTTCCCTCATTAACGACAACATTACGGTATTGATTCAAATCGAAAGCCAGGAGGGCGTCGACAATATCGACGCCATCACCGCGGTTGACGGCGTGGACGGGATTTTCGTCGGACCGGGGGATTTATCGGCGGCGCTGGGCTATATCGGCCAGCCGAATCATCCGGAAGTGCAGAGGGTCATCCGCCATATTTTCGACAGAGCCGAAGCCTTGGGCAAACCCAGCGGCATTCTGGCGCCGGCGGAGGCCGATGCCCGTCGTTATCTGGAGTGGGGCGCGCGTTTTGTGGCGGTGGGCAGCGATTTGGGCGTCTTTCGCGGCGGCACACAGGCCCTGTGCGACAAATTTAAAAAATAATTTTCCGGGGCGTGCCGGGCGCGCCCAAGTTTACTTGATGAATTAAGGGGTAATTTTAATGAAAATCGGATTTATCGGCCTGGGTATTATGGGCAAACCCATGAGTAAAAATCTGCTCAAAGCGGGCTATGCTTTGGTGGTACTGGACCGCAATACCGAGGCGATGGCGGAAGTGGTCGCGGCGGGCGCCGGTTCCGCCGCCACGCCCAAGGCCGTCGCCGAACAATGCGACGTCGTCATTACCATGCTGCCGAATTCCCCGCACGTTAAAGAGGTGGTGCTGGGGGAAAACGGGGTCATCGAAGGCATCAAGGCCGGCGGCGTGGTGATTGATATGAGTTCCATCGCGCCGTTGGCCAGCCGCGAAATCGCCGCGGCGCTGGCGGGAAAAAAATATCGCCATGCTCGATGCGCCGGTCAGCGGCGGCGAGCCCAAAGCCATTGACGGCACCCTGTCGGTGATGGTGGGCGGCGACAAAGCGGTATTCGATAGCCAGTATGACGTGATGAAGGCCATGGCGGGTTCCGTGGTGCATACCGGCGATGTCGGCGCCGGCAACGTCACCAAACTGGCCAATCAGGTTATCGTGGCGCTCAATATCGCCGCCATGTCCGAAGCTCTGGTGTTGGCCACCAAAGCCGGCGTGGATCCGGAAAAAGTCTTCCAGGCCATTCGCGGCGGCTTGGCCGGCAGCACCGTGCTGGAAGCCAAGGCGCCCATGGTGATGAATCGCAATTTCAAGCCGGGATTCCGTATCGATCTGCATATCAAGGATTTGGCCAATGCTCTGGATACCTCCCACGGCGTCGGGGCGCAGTTGCCCTTGACCGCGGCGGTCATGGAGATGATGCAGGCGTTGAAGCAGGATAATCTCGGTAACGCGGATCACAGCGCGCTGGCTTGTTACTATGAAAAACTGGCCAAGGTTGAGGTTGAAAAGCAGTAATTGGGTCGGGCGCCGCAGGGCGCCCCATCAGGCGGCGAAGGCGATGTTTCGTCGGCCCCGGTTCAACAGGCGCAGGTAGTCTATGAAAATAGTAATCGCACCGGATTCTTATAAAGAGAGCTTGTCTGCGTTGGAAGTGGCGACGCAGATCGAAAAGGGATTTCGCGAGGTGTTTCCCGACGCCCAATATGCCAAACTGCCGGTGGCGGATGGCGGCGAGGGAACCGTGGAGGCGATGGTGGCGGCCACCGGGGGTGAGATTGTAAAAGTGCGGGTCACCGGCCCGCTCGGCGAAAAGGTGGACGGTTTCTTCGGCCTGTCCGGCGATAAAAAGCGCGCGTTTATTGAGATGGCCGCCGCCAGCGGGCTGGAACTGGTGCCCGCCTGCGATCGTAATCCGCTGTTGACCACCTCTTACGGTACCGGGGAGCTTATTCGCAGCGCCCTGGATCACGGCGTCAAACACTGCATTATCGGTATCGGCGGCAGCGCCACCAGTGACGGCGGCGCCGGCATGGTGCAGGCGTTGGGCGCCGGGCTGCTGGACGAGCAGGGCAAACAGATTGGTTATGGCGGCGGCGAGCTGGATAAACTGTCGCGCATTGATATCAGCGCCTTGGACCCCCGCATCCGCGGCTGCCGTTTCGAGGTGGCTTGCGATGTCACCAGCCCCTTGACCGGCGACGAGGGCGCCAGCGCGGTATTCGGCCCGCAAAAAGGGGCGACGCCGGCGATGATAAAGGCCTTGGATGATTCGCTGAAAAACTATGCCCGCATCATTAAACGTGATCTGGACAAAGACGTTGAGCATATTCCCGGCGCCGGCGCGGCCGGCGGCATGGGGGCCGGGTTGCAGGCATTTTGCGGCGCCGAATTGCGACAAGGCATTGAAATCGTCACCGAAGCCTTGGGGCTGGATGCGCTGGTCAGGGATGCCACGCTTGTGATAACCGGCGAAGGGCGCATCGACAGCCAGACCATTCACGGCAAAGTGCCGATCGGCGTGGCGCGGGTGGCGAAGCGCTACAACAAGCCGGTGATCGGCATCGCCGGCAGCCTGACCTCCGACGTGGCGGTGGTGCATGAACATGGCTTGGACGCGGTTTTCAGCGTGATTTATCAGATCTGCACCCTGGAGGAGGCGCTGGACAACGCGGCGGAAAACGTGCGCATGACCGCCCGCAATATCGCCGCCACCGTCAAACTGGCGATGCAGTTTCCGTGAAATCTCAGGCCCGCTATCATCAATGTCTAAACCCAACATGTTAAAGGGAGAGCATGCCGAAGGGGGCGAATTGGCGCAAGCCGACCCAACGCCCCCGTCACTTCGCGATAAAAGGCTCCGACGCCAGCGTTACGTTCTCGATCTCATCCAGCATTTCCAGCCATTCCGGCTCTAATTCGGCCGCCGGCACGCCGCTGCGCAACTGCCGCTCAATCCCGGCGCACAGCTGTTTAAGACGGGGAACGCCGCTATAGCTGCAACTGCCGTGCAACTTATGGATTAACGCGGCGATTTCCTTATCCTCGCCACCGTCCACCAGCGCCGCCACCCGCCGCTTCACCTCCGATAAAAAAACCACCAGCATGGCCAGCAAATCCTGGGCGAGATCGGTTTTGTCGGCCGCCTGACGCAGGGCCAACTGCCAATCCAAGGTGATATCCTGCGCTGGCCTCGCCGCTGTTTCCGGCACTGTTGCCGGGGGCGGAGGGGCAGTGGCGAAGCGGGTAAATATTCCGCCGTCGGAGAATCCGCCGGGGTAGCGGGAGATGTCGGGGCGGACGGCGATGAATAACGCGCCAGCAATTGTTGCAGCATGCCCTCGTCGATGGGCTTGGCGAGATAATCGTCCATTCCGGCCTTCAGCAGATCTTCCCGCTCATTGCCCAGCGTATGGGCCGTCACCGCCACGATGGGCGTCTGGCCGTGCAGCGGCAGCTCTCGCAACAGCTCGGCCGCCCGCAGGCCGTCGATTTCCGGCATCTGGATATCCATCAGAACGATATCCAGCGGATGCAGGCCGGCATAGGCCAGGGCCTCCCGGGCGCCGCCGCACAGTACCGTCTGTTGTACCTGCTCTTCCAACAGAGCGCCGATAAGCTTCAGGTTAGCCGGATTATCGTCCACCGCCATCACCCGCAGGGGCAGGCGGGAAGGCGAGGGCGGTTTTAGCCGTGGCTCGCCGGGCTGGGCTTCCTGTCGCAACAAGGGCATAAAACGATTGGCGGAAACCGGTTTCGCCAGGCAAGCGCTAGCGCCCATGCGTTTGATTTGCTCCGCCTCCACCATGGATTGGCTGGGAAGGGCCAGGATGATGCAATCCGCCAGGGCGGCGACTTCCGCCAGTTCACGCTTGATATCGATCAAGGGGGTTCGCCGGGCCACCGGCTTGCCGATAAGCAGGATATCGTAGCGCCTCGCCGGGAGCTGCGCCAGGGTGGGGCTGAAGCTGATGCTCAACGGCGTGGCGCTGAGCATATCAAGGGTCGCCTGGGCGGCGGCGGGATTGCTTTCCACAAAGGCCAGCCGTTTGTCCCGCAGATGCTCGAATCCCGGCGGGTCCTGTCGTTCCGCATTGTTCAGTTGCAAAGGGATATGGAACCAAAACGACGAGCCGCGATTGATTTCGCTGTGAAAGCCGATATCGCCGCCCATTTCCTTAATCAGCCTCTGGGTGATGACCAGTCCCAAGCCGGTGCCGCCGTGCCGGCGGGTGATGCTGGCGTCCGCCTGGCGGAACGCCTGGAACAACTGCGACTGTTGCCGCTCGGAGATACCGATGCCGGTATCATGTATCTGTACTTCAAGCTCTATTTGCCGGTTATCCGCGCCATGCTTTTCAATCCGCAAATCGATATTGCCCTGCTCGGTGAACTTGATGGCGTTGCCCAGCAGATTGGTCATGACCTGTTGCAGGCGCAGCGGGTCGCCGATCACCTGATCCGGCACGTCCCGCTGCACATTGAGGGTGATTTCCAGACCTTTTTCGTGGGCGGTCTGCGCCAGCAAGACCACCACCTCGTCCAGCGTCGCCCGGAGGTCGAACGGAATGGCCTCCAGGATAAGCTTACCCGCCTCAAGTTTGGAGAAATCCAGCACATCGTTGATGATGCCGAGCAAATTGTTGCCGGAGCGTTCAATGGTTTGCAGGTAATCCCGCTGGGTGGGAGACAAGGGGGTTTTCAAGGTTTGCCGGGTGAAGCCTATCACCCCGTTCAGCGGCGTGCGCAACTCGTGTGACATGTTGGCCAGAAATTCGGATTTGATGCGCACCGCCTCCTGGGCGCGCTTTTTCGCCAGGTCCAGCTCAACGTTCTGGATCTCCATTTGTTCCAGGGTTTCCCGCAAATCCGACGTGGCCTGATCGATATTTTGCTGCATCTCCTCATGGTAGGCCGCCAATGACATGGCCATGGAGTTGATGCCGTTTTTCAGCATATCCAGCTCCCCCAGCATATAGCCCTCCACCCGGCTATCGAGCTGGCCGCGGCGAATGCGGTCCACGGTGCTGACCATATTGCGGATGGGGCCGGTCACGTCACGCATCAGTCGATAGGCGAACAGCATGGCGATACAAATACACAGCAGCAGAAGCAGGGTTGACACAAAGGCTTCTTTGTATTGCTGCAGGCGCACCGACGCCAAATCCAGCTCGATGGCGATATAGCCCAGGGGCGGCGCCTGGCCGGCGGCCCGATCCGGCGTATCCGGCAGATCTTCCTCGGCGATAATGGGGGCCCGCATCACCAGCAGGCCGTCCTGCCTGGCGAGGGTCAGTTGACGGGGCAGCGGGGCCCCCGGCGGCAGCGATAGCTGGCCGAGATTGTGATGATAGTTCGAGGTCACGAACAGGACGTTATCGGCGTCGAATACGCTTATCGCGCGCACGATATCGGAATGGTGGCGATGCAGCAGATCAATCAGATGTCGTACCGCTTCCCGGTTATGCAACGCCATACCGTTAACGCTGGATATCGCCAGCGGTTCGATAATGCTGGCGCCGGCGTCCACCAACTGGTTTTGCAGTTCGTTATAACGGTGCACCACAAAAAAAGCGCTCAACAACAAACCGATCAATAACGTCGGTGCCAGGATCAAGATCATCATCCGCGCGCGCAAGCTGTATTTGGTCATAGCGTTCCAATATGGGAGAATGACGAATCGGCCATCCGGAAAAACCGTTATCAGCAATTATGGCGCAATTCTACTCTGCAAACCGTCGCAAGGCGACACAGCAAACCCTCAGCGTTACCTGTCACGACCTGGATGCCTTCGGCCAGGGCGTGGCGCGCCATGAGGGGAAAACACTGTTTATTCCCGGACTGCTGCCCGGGGAACGGGCCGAGGTGCGTATCACCGAGGACAAGCGTCAGTTCGGTCGGGCGCGGGTCATCAGCCGATTCAACGACAGTACGCAAAGGGTGGCCCCGCGCTGCCCGCACTTCACCGTTTGCGGCGGTTGCCAGCAGCAGCATGCCGCCCAGTCATTGCAGCGGCAAAGCAAGGCGGCGGCGCTGAGAAATTTACTGGCGCGGGAAACCGGCGCCGATATCCCGGTGGTGGATATTTTGGGGGGCGACGCTTACGGCTACCGGCGCCGCGCCAGGCTGGCGCTCGATTACCGGCACAAATCCCGCCGTCTCGCCATGGGCTACCGGCAGGAGAAATCCAGCGACGTGGTGGACGTTCGGGCTTGCCCAGTCCTGCGTCCGGCGCTGGAAGCCTTGCTGGCGCCGTTGAAAAGCTGCTTGCAGGAGCTTAAAGCGGTCAAGCGGTTGGGGCATGTGGAATTGGTGCTGGCGGACAACGGGCCGCTGGTGGTGCTACGGCACCTCGATCCCCTCGACGGGCACGACAGGCGACTGTTGGCGGATTTCGCCGAGCATCACCAGGCGATGCTGTGGCTGGCCGCCGACGGCGATGCGCTGGAATGCCTGCGGGGCGAGCCGCCGGTGTATCATATCGACGGTTTGTCCCTGCAATTCAGCCCACGCGATTTCATTCAGGTGAATGACGAGGTAAATCAGAAAATGGTCGCCCTGGCCCTGGCGTGGCTGGATCCCCAGGGGGATGAGAGCGTGCTGGATCTGTTTTGCGGCATGGGCAATTTCACCCTGCCGCTGGCCAAGCGCTGCGGGCAGGCCGTCGGCGTCGAGGGGGTTGCGGCGCTGGTGGCGAATGGGCAATATAATGCACAGCAGAATTTAATGACCAACGTCGCTTTCTTTCATGAGAACCTGGAGGAAAACGTGGCGAAACAGCCTTGGGCCCGCCGGAAATTTGATAAAATACTGTTGGACCCGGCCCGTGCCGGCGCGCCGGGCGTCATGCCGATGATAGCCGGCTGGTCGCCCCGGCGTATCGTCTATGTTTCCTGCAACCCCACGACGCTTGCACGGGACGGCAAAGCGTTGTTGGCGTCGGGGTATGCCCTGGCGCGCGTGGCTATGCTGGATATGTTTCCGCATAGCGGACATTTAGAGTCGATGGCGTTATTTATCAAAGAAACCGACGGCTTCGCAAAGTAGGGAGTGGATATGGTTGCGGTAAGAAGTGCGCATTTGAATACGGCGGGCGAGTTCGTCCCGGAAGACTGGGTAGCCAGTCTGGGTCTGTCCAACCCGCAATCAAGTGAGCGGCTGGCCGAAACCTGGCGTTATTGCGAACGGCAGTGCAAAGATCACGCCGACGCGCCGTTACTGTTATGGCGCGGCATTGAAATGGTGGAAATTCTGTCCATGCTCAGCATGGACAGCGATAGCCTGTGCGCGGCACTGCTGTTCCCCCTGGCGGACGATGACGTGGTGTCGGAGTCGGTGCTCGAGGAGCAGTTCGGCAAAAAAATCGTTGATTTGGTGCACGGCGTTCGGGATATGGACGCCATTCGCCAGCTTAAGGCCACCCACAACGACACCATGGCGCCGGAGCAGGTGGATAATGTCCGGCGCATGCTGCTGGCCATCGTCGAGGATTTTCGCTGCGTGGTCATCAAGCTGGCCGAGCGCATCGCCCATTTGCGCGAACTCAAGGACGCGCCGGAGGACGAGCGGGTGCTGGCGGCGAAAGAGAGCTCCAATATCTACGCCCCGCTGGCCAATCGTTTGGGCATCGGCCAACTGAAGTGGGAGCTGGAAGACTTCTGCTTCCGTTATCTGCATCCGGACGAATACAAGCGCATCGCCAAGCTGCTGCATGAACGCCGTATCGACCGCGAACAGTATATTGAGGATTTTGTCGCCGCGCTGCGCGGCGCCATGAAGGAAGAGGGCATCAAAGCCGATATCTACGGTCGGCCGAAGCATATCTACAGCATCTGGCGCAAGATGCAGAAAAAGTCGCTGGAATTCGATGAGCTGTTTGATGTGCGCGCGGTGCGCGTCGTGGTGGAACGCCTGCAGGATTGCTACGCCGCCCTGGGTATCGTGCACACCCATTTTCGCCATCTGCCCGACGAATTCGACGATTATGTGGCCAACCCGAAGCCCAACGGCTATCAATCCATCCATACCGTGGTGCTGGGCCCGCGGGGCAAGACGCTGGAAATCCAGATTCGCACCCGGCAGATGCATGAAGACGCGGAGCTGGGGGTGGCGGCCCATTGGAAATACAAGGAAGGCACCGCGGCCACCGGCGTCCGTTCCGGTTATGAAGAGCGCATCGCCTGGCTGCGCAAACTGCTGGCCTGGCAGGAAGAGATGGCGGATTCCGGCGAGATACTGGACGAAGTCCGCAGCCAGGTGTTCGACGACCGGGTCTATGTGTTCACCCCCAAGGGTGACGTGGTGGATCTGCCCGCCGGCTCCACGCCGCTGGATTTCGCCTATCATATCCACAGCGACGTGGGGCATCGCTGCATCGGCGCCAAAATCAGCGGACGCATCGTGCCGTTCACCTATCAGCTCCGTATGGGCGATCAGGTGGAGATCATCACCCAGAAGCATCCCAATCCCAGCCGCGACTGGCTGAACCCCAACCTGGGTTATGTCACCACCAGCCGCGGACGCTCCAAGATCCACAACTGGTTCCGCAAGCAGGATCGGGACAAAAATATTCTGGCCGGCCGTCAATTGCTGGACGATGAGCTGGAACATCTGGGCATCGGCATCAAGGAAGCGGAAAAGCTGCTGTTGCCGCGCTATAACGTCAACTCCCTGGATGAGCTGCTGGCGTCCATCGGCGGCGGCGACGTGCGCATAAACCAGATGGTCAACTATCTGCAAAGCAAGCTCAACCAGCCCAGCGCGGAAGAGCAGGATCGCGAGGCCCTCAAACAGCTCACCACCCCCAAGGCCACGGCGGTGCCCCGTTCCAAGGACAATGGCCGGGTCGTGGTGGAAGGGGTCGGCAATCTGCTGCACCATATCGCCCGCTGTTGCCAGCCGATCCCCGGCGACGACATCATCGGTTTCATCACCCGGGGCCGCGGCATTTCCATACACCGCGCCGACTGCGAACAGCTGGCGGACTTGCAGGCCAACGCGCCGGAACGCATTGTGGACGCGGTGTGGGGCGAAAGCTATTCCAGCGGCTATTCGCTGGTGGTTCGCGTGGTGGCCAACGATCGCAGCGGCCTGCTGCGGGATATCACCACTATTCTGGCCAATGAAAAGGTCAATGTGCTGGGCGTTGCCAGCCGCAGCGACGTCAAACAGCAGTTGGCCACCATCGATATGGATATCGAGATCTACAATCTGCAGGTGTTGGGGCGCGTATTGTCCAAGCTGAACCAACTGCCGGACGTTATCGACGCCCGCCGGCTGCACGGAGAATAAGATGTCCTATACCAACGCCCGCCGGCTGCACGGAGAATAAGATGTCCATTATCGGCACCCGCCCGGAGAATAAGATGTCCTTTATCAGTGCCCGCAGTCTGCAAGGAGAATAGCATGTCTTTTACCAACGCCCGCCCGGAGGATGACATGTCCTCTGTTAACAACGATTCCGCCCCCTGCGACGGTTGTTGGGCATCATGACCCGCCTGCGGGACCCCAGGGGCGGTTGTCCCTGGGACAGGCGGCAGACGTTCGAGACGCTCGCGCCCTATACTCTGGAAGAGACCTATGAAGTGCTGGACGCCATCGCCCGGCGGGATTATGACGACCTGCGCGGCGAATTGGGGGATGTGCTGTTCCAGGTGGTGTTCTACGCCGAGCTGGCGCGGGAGCAGGGGTTATTCGATTTCGGCGACATCTGCAATGCCATCAGCGATAAGCTGGAGCGCCGCCACCCCCACGTCTTTCCCGACGCCGACGGCAAGATTTCGGCGGCCCGGCCGGGGCAGTGGGAAACGCTGAAGGCGGGAGAACGGGCGCAAAAGGCCCGGACCTCTCCCCTGGATGATATTCCCGACAACTTGCCGGCGCTGATGAAAGCGCAGAAAATCCAGCAGCGTTGTGGGGCGGTGGGATTTGACTGGGCCTCCCTCGGTCCGGTGGTGGACAAAGTCCATGAGGAAATCGAGGAGGTGATGCAGGAAGCCCGCCAGACAGTGGTGGATGAGGACAAACTCGAAGAGGAGCTTGGCGATCTGCTGTTCGCCACGGTCAATCTTGCCCGCCATCTGGGTAAGAAAGCCGAAACCGCCCTGCAAAAGGCCAACCGCAAATTTGAACGGCGCTTTCGCGAAGTGGAATCCATTATCCTAGCGCAGGGGATGACACTGCAGCAGGCCTCCCTTGCCCAGATGGACGCCGCCTGGCAGCAGGTCAAAGCGCGAGAAAACGCCGGCACGTGATTAACGACGGCGTCGCATTTAGCAAAACGAACGTTTGTGACCGAATAGCGCTTCAGGTATACTGTTTTCCCGTCTTGGTTATTCCGTCTTCACACCCTAATTCTCAGGTTCAGCATGACAACTAATTATATTTTTGTAACCGGCGGGGTTGTTTCCTCATTGGGTAAAGGTATTGCCGCAGCCTCTCTGGCGGCCATTCTCGAAGCCCGGGGACTCAATGTTACCATCATGAAGCTGGACCCCTACATCAATGTGGATCCCGGCACCATGAGTCCGATCCAGCACGGCGAAGTTTTTGTCACCGAAGACGGGGCGGAAACCGATTTGGACCTGGGACACTACGAGCGCTTCATCCGCACTAAAATGTCGCGGCGCAACAACTTCACCACCGGCCGCATCTATTCCGACGTGCTGCGTAAAGAACGCCGCGGCGACTATCTCGGCGCCACCATCCAGGTTATTCCCCATATCACCAACGCCATCAAGGAACGCATCATTGAAGGCGGCGAAGGCCACGACGTGGTGCTGGTGGAAATCGGCGGCACGGTGGGCGACATCGAATCCTTGCCGTTCCTGGAAGCCATTCGCCAGATGGCGGTGGATGTCGGGCGTGAACATACCCTCTATATGCACCTGACGCTGGTGCCTTACATGGCGGCTTCCGGCGAGGTCAAAACCAAACCCACCCAGCATTCGGTCAAAGAGCTGCTCTCCATCGGCATTCAGCCCGATGTGTTGATATGCCGCTCCGATCGTTCAGTGCCCAATAATGAACGGGCAAAAATTGCTTTATTCTGCAATGTGCCGGAAAAAGCGGTTATATCCCTTAAAGACGTTGATTCCATTTATAAAATTCCGGCCCTCTTGAAATCACAGGGCCTGGACGATTATATTTGTAAACGATTCAGCTTGAACTGTCCGGAAGCGAATCTGTCAGAATGGGAGCAGGTGGTTTACCAGGAAGCCAATCCCGGCGGGGAAGTCACCATCGGTATGGTGGGCAAGTATGTGGAGCTGCCCGATGCCTATAAATCGGTTATCGAGGCGCTGAAGCATGCCGGCCTGAAAAACCGCCTGACGGTGAATATCAAGCTTATCGATTCGCAGGATGTCGAAACCCGCGGCGTGGATATTCTGAAAAATCTCGACGCCATCCTGATTCCGGGCGGCTTCGGCTATCGCGGGGTGGAGGGCAAGATTCTTACCGCCCAGTATGCCCGCGAGAAAAAGATCCCTTATCTCGGCATTTGTTTGGGATTACAGGTGGCGTTGATCGAATTCGCCCGGCATGTGGCGGGCATGGAAAACGCGAACTCCACCGAATTTGTGCCAGACTGTAAGTACCCGGTGGTGGCGTTGATTACCGAATGGCGCGATGAAAACGGTAATGTCGAGGTGCGCAACGAGCAAAGCGATCTCGGCGGCACCATGCGTTTGGGCAGTCAGGCCTGCCATCTCACCGAAGGCAGCCTGGTGCGCAGCATGTACGGCGAGCCCACTATCGTTGAACGCCACCGTCATCGCTATGAAGTCAATAATATGTTGCTGAAGCCGATTGAAGCCGCCGGGATGCGAATCGCCGGGCTGTCGGGGGATAATCAACTGGTGGAGATGATCGAATACCCGGAGCATCCGTGGTTCGTGGCCTGCCAGTTCCATCCCGAATTCACCTCGACGCCCCGTGACGGGCATCCGCTGTTTACCGGTTTCGTGAAGGCCGCCGGCGAGTTTCAGAAGCGTCAGATGAAATAAAAACGAGGCATCAATCGGCACGCCGCATTCCGGCGTGCGGGGTTCGTCCAGAATTTTGTTTTAACTTGTACTGAGGAAACACTAATGTCTAAAATTGTAAAAATCATCGGCCGTGAAATCATTGACTCACGCGGCAATCCGACTGTTGAAGCAGAAGTGCATCTGGAAGGTGGTTTTGTTGGTTTGGCCGCCGCGCCGTCAGGCGCCTCCACCGGCTCCCGCGAAGCGCTGGAACTGCGCGACGGCGATAAGTCCCGTTTCCTGGGCAAAGGCGTGACCAAAGCAGTTGGCGCCGTCAACGGCCCTATCGCCGAAGCCTTGCTGGGCAAAGACGCGAAAGATCAGGCCGCCCTTGATAAAATCATGATCGACCTCGACGGCACCGAAAACAAATCCAAATTCGGCGCCAACGCCATTCTGGCCGTTTCCCTGGCCGCCGCGAAAGCCGCCGCCGCCTCCAAGGGCATTCCTCTTTACGAACACATCGCCGAACTGAACGGCACCCCAGGCAAATTCTCCATGCCGTTGCCGATGATGAATATCATCAACGGCGGCGAACATGCCGACAACAACGTCGACATCCAGGAATTCATGATTCAGCCGGTAGGCGCGAAAACCGTTAAAGAAGCCATCCGCATGGGTTCCGAAGTTTTCCACAACCTGGCCAAGGTCCTGAAAGGCAAGGGTTTGAATACCGCGGTAGGTGACGAAGGCGGCTATGCGCCGAACCTGGAATCCAACTCCGCCGCCCTGGGCGCCATCAAGGAAGCTGTTGAGAAAGCCGGCTATGTGCTGGGTAAAGACATCACCCTGGCCATGGACTGCGCCGCGTCCGAATTTTACAACAAAGAAACCGGTAAATATGAACTGAAGGGCGAAGGCAAAACCTACACTTCGGAAGAATTTACCCATTATCTGGAAGGCCTGACCCACACCTATCCCATCAAATCCATCGAAGACGGTCTTGACGAATCCGACTGGAACGGTTTTGCTTACCAGACCAAAGTGCTGGGAGATAAAATCCAACTGGTGGGCGACGACCTGTTCGTTACCAATACCAAGATCCTGAAAGAAGGTATTGAAAAGGGCATCGCCAACTCCATCCTGATCAAGTTCAACCAGATCGGTTCGCTGACCGAAACCCTGGCCGCCATCAAGATGGCGAAAGATGCCGGTTACACCACCATCATCTCTCACCGCTCCGGCGAAACCGAAGATGCCACCATTGCCGATCTGGCGGTAGGCACCGCGGCCGGCCAGATCAAGACCGGTTCCATGAGCCGTTCCGATCGCGTCGCCAAATACAATCAGCTGATCCGTATCGAAGAAGCCCTGGGTTCCCGCGCGCCCTTCAACGGTTTGAAAGAAGTGAAAGGCCAGGCGTAAGCGTCTGCCGCCGATAGATTAAGCCCCATGGTCATGGGGCTTTTTTATGGCTTGTGTACTGCGCATCGGAAGATTTTTTCCCGCTAAAATTCCGCGGTACCCTCTGTTATCGAAAAATGTTACTCTCCCGCCATTGTTATGGCTCGGCCATTGGATTCCGGCGAAATGCGCCTGCCGAATACCGTGACTTTACGCCGTAAATCATCGCAGAGTTGGTCTACGTCACCTAATCTGTAATAATCAGCGCCCTATTTGATGCCACATCAATCGAGATAAACATGCAGTACCCGCTTAACGAACTGTTTCAGACCCTGCAGGGTGAAGGCTACTTTACCGGCGTGCCCGCGATTTTTTATCCGCCTGCAAGGCTGTCCGGTGGGCTGTAGCTGGTGCGATACCAAACATACCTGGCAACAGGATCCTCTCGAGGAAGTGCCGCTGGGGGATATTCCGTTGAAAACCGCGGACAGTGCGAAATGGGCCCTGGTATCAACGGAGGAGATGCTGGATATTATCATGCAACAGGGCTATACCGCCCGCCATGTGGTGATAACCGGCGGCGAGCCTTGCCTGCACGATCTTTTCCCGTTAACCCAACTGCTGGAGCAGCAGGGCTTCAGCTGTCAGATTGAAACCAGCGGCACCCAGGAAGTGCGCTGCACCAGTCAGACCTGGGTGACGGTATCGCCGAAAATCGAGATGCGCGGCGGGCTTGAGATCTTGCCGCAGGCGCTGCAACGCGCCGATGAAATCAAACATCCGGTGGCCCGCCGGCGGGATATCGAGCGGTTGGAGGCGCTGCTGTCCACGCTGGATGATGACAAGCCGCGCGTCATCGCCCTGCAGCCGGTGAGTCAAAAAGAGGCCGCCACCCGGCTGTGCATCGAAACCTGTATTGCCCGTAACTGGCGCTTATCCATGCAAACCCACAAATATCTTAATATTGCCTGAGGTTACTCTTCACCGCGATAGATACAGCCGGCAGTGCAGGTCTCTTTCACCATGATGGCGCTAAGCAACGGCAAGCGGGGCTTCAACTGCCGCCAGATCCAGCGGGCGAGTATTTCGCTGGTGGGATTTTCAAGTCCCGGAATGTCGTTCAGATAATAATGATCCAGCTGTTGCAGCACCGGACTGAACGCGGTTTTCACTTCGCCGAAATCCATTACCCAGCCGGTATGGGCATCCACCGGACCGGTGATTTCCACCCGCACCATAAATGAATGCCCGTGCAGGCGTCCGCATTTATGGCCGGCGGGAACATGGGGCAAACGGTGCGCCGCCTCGAAGGTAAAATCTTTAAATAACGTGGTTACCACAATGGGGCCTCTTTAAAAAACAACGCTGCATGGTACAGAAATAGCGCAGGCGATGCCATGCAATAATTATCCGCAATTCTAACGCGCTTTTCCCGCTTTACGCGATGCTGGTCCCGAATTCCCCTCGCCGCGGTCCCCGTCATCATGATGTTCAGCATTTATGTATTAGCGGTTATCACTTAAATCGATAAGTTTAACCGAAATTACTCTTTAGGCTATTTGGTTATTTATTATTGCCATCGCATCTTTTATAGATTGCATCGCACTGGTTAACCTTACAAACTCTAATGATCCCATAATTAATGCCCGGCCATCCTGGTAAGCACAAGGAAATTCTGCAGCAATGACGACACAGGCACCACCCACTTCTTTGCTCCCGCTGGATCCGGAACAACTGGCTCGTTTGCAAACCGCCACCGGCGATTTATCCCCTCTGCAAATGGCCTGGCTTTCCGGCTACTTTTGGGGGGCAGGTCCAGCAAGGCGCGACGGCCATTTCCGCGCCGGCGCCGGCCCGGTCCGCCAAGGCCCAGACCATCACTTTGATATCGGCATCGCAAACCGGCAATGCGCGGCGGCTGGCGGAACAACTGCGCGACGCCCTGATCGCGGCGCAGCTGGATGTCAACCTGGTGAATGCCGGCGATTACCGTTTCAAAAATATTGCTCAGGAAAAGCTCCTGGTGATTATCGCCTCCACCCAGGGCGAGGGCGATCCGCCGGAAGAGGCGGTGGCGCTGTATAAATACCTGTTTTCGAAAAAAGCGCCGCGGCTGGAAGAGACGCATTTTGCCGTATTCGGCCTGGGAGATACCTCCTACGAGCATTTCGCCAAAATCGGCAAGGATTTCGACCAGCGTCTGGCGGAGCTCGGCGCCCATCGGTTGCATGACAGGGTTGATGCCGATGTGGAGTATCAGGCGGCGGCGGAAGCCTGGCGCCGGGATATCGTCGCGTTGCTGAAAGAACGGGTCCCACGGGAAAGCCCGGCGGCGCAGCAGCAGACCCTGAGCGGCACGCTGGATCAGGTGGATGCGACGCCTTATAGCAAAGAGCAGCCGCTGGCGGCGACGTTGTCGGTTAATCAAAAAATCACCAGCCGCCGGTCGATAAAGGATATCCGGCATCTGGAAATTTCATTGGGGGATTCCGGTCTGCGTTATCAGCCGGGTGATGCCCTGGGCGTCTGGTTTGAAAATGATCCTGCCCTGGTGAATGAGCTGTTGCAACTGCTGTGGCTTAAAAGCGAGCAGCCGGTGCAGGTGGACGGAGTGCTGATGCCTCTGGCGGAGGCCCTGCGCGGCCATATCGAACTGACCCAGAACACCACCCTCATTGTGGAAAAATACTCCGCCCTGGCCCGTGACGAGGCGCTGCTGTCGCTGACCGCCGATAAAGCCGCGCTACAGCATTACGCTCAATCCACGCCCATCGTGGATATGGTGCGTCAGGCGCCGGCCGAGTTGACCGCGGAGCAACTGCTCGGCCTGTTGAGACCGCTGACGCCGCGCCTCTATTCCATCGCCTCGTCCCAGGCGGAAACGGAGGATGAAGTGCATATCACCGTCGCCGCGGTACGCTATGAGGTGGACGGCCGGCCGCGGACCGGCGGCGCATCCGGTTATCTGGCGGACAGGTTGGCGGAAGATGAAAGCGTGCGGGTTTTTATCGAACATAACGATAATTTCCGTTTACCGGAAAACGGCGACACGCCGATCATCATGATAGGCCCCGGCACCGGCGTTGCGCCGTTCCGCGCGTTTATGCAACAGCGGGAAGCGGACGGCGCGTCCGGCAAAAATTGGCTGTTTTTCGGCAACCCGCATTTCACCGACGATTTCCTCTATCAGGTGGAATGGCAGCGTTATAAAAAAGGAGGGCCTGCTCTCTCGAATAGATCTGGCCTGGTCCCGGGATCAGACGCAGAAAATCTACGTCCAGGACCGGTTGCGTGAGCAAGGGGCGGAGGTCTGGCGCTGGCTCCAGCAGGGCGCGCATGTTTACGTCTGCGGCGACGCTAACCATATGGCAAAAGATGTGGAGCAGGCTTTGCTGGAACTGGTGGCCGAGCATGGCGGCATGGATATTGAGCAGGCCGACGAATTTTTAAGTGAATTGCGCGTAGAGCGCCGTTATCAGCGGGACGTCTATTAATGAGTGAAAAAAAACCTTCCCCACCCCTTTCCGATAATGAGCGGTTGAAAGGGCAGAGCAACTTTCTGCGCGGGACCATCGCCGAGGATCTCAATGACACCTTAACCGGCGGTTTCACCAGCGATAATTTTCAGCTGATCCGCTTTCACGGCATGTACCAGCAGGATGACCGGGATGAGCGCGCGGAACGCGCCGAGCAGAAGCTGGAGCCTTTGATCAATATGATGCTGCGCTGCCGCCTGCCGGGGGGGGAATCATGACGCCCAAGCAGTGGCTGGCCATCGACGAGTTCGCCGCGTCGGATACGCTTTACGGCAGCATTCGCCTCACCACACGCCAAACCTTCCAGTTCCACGGCATCCTCAAGCCCCACCTGAAAAAAGCGCACCAATTGCTGCATCGACTGGGACTGGATTCCATCGCCACCGCCGGCGACGTAAACCGCAACGTGATGTGCAGCGCCAATCCGGTGGAGTCCGTGCTGCATCAACAGGCCTATGAGTGGGCGAAAAAAAATCTCCGAACACTTGCTGCCCAGGACCCGTGCCTATGCCGAGGTGTGGCTGGACGGAGAAAAAAGCGAAACCACCGATGAAGAGCCGATTCTCGGCCCGACCTATATGCCGCGCAAGTTCAAGGCGTCGGTGGTGGTGCCGCCCATCAACGATGTGGACGTCTATGCCCACGATTTGAACTTCGTGGCCATCAGCGACAACGGGCGGTTGGCGGGTTTTAACGTCCTGGTGGGCGGCGGCCTGGCCATGACCCACGGTGATACCGCCACCTATCCCCGCACCGCCAGCGAGTTTGGCTACATTCCGGTTGAGCACACCCTGGCGATAGCCGAAGCGGTGACCACCACGCAGCGCGATTGGGGCAACCGCTCCAATCGCAAAAAATGCCCGTACCAAATACACTCTGGAACGGGTGGGGGTCGAGGCGTTCAAGGCGGAAGTGGAAAAACGCAGCGGCGTTCGCTTTGAACCCATCCGGCCCTATCATTTCACCGAACGGGGCGACCGTTTCGGCTGGGTCAAAGGCGTGGAGAACCGTTGGCATTTAACGCTGTTTATTGAAAACGGCCGTATACTGGATTATCCGGATCGTCCGCTTAAAACCGGTATGGCGGAAATCGCCCGCATCCATAAGGGCGATTTTCGGCTGACCGCCAATCAGAACCTGATCGTGGCTGGCGTGGCGGCGCGGGATAAAGCCAAAATCGAGGCGTTGGCGCGGCAATACGGCCTCATGAACGATGCCGTCACCGCGCAGCGCAAATCCTCCATGGCCTGCGTGGCATTTCCCACCTGTCCGCTGGCCATGGCTGAGGCGGAGCGTTTCCTGCCTGGGTTCGTCACGCAGGTAGAGGGGATCATGTCGGCCCACGGACTGGCCAAGGACGACATCATTTTGCGGGTCACCGGCTGTCCAAACAGCTGCGGTCGCTCCATGCTGGCGGAAATCGGCCTGGTGGGTAAGGCCGTAGGCCGCTATAACCTCTATTTGGGGGGCGATCGCAGCGGTACGCGTATCCCGCGCATGTACCGGGAAAATATCACCGATAGCGAGATTCTCTCGATTATCGATGACACCACCGGCCGTTGGGCCGCAGAGCGTCAACCGCAGGAAGCCTTTGGCGATTTTGTTTTGCGTGCCGGCATCGTCAAGCCGGTTATCGATCCGGCCCGCGACTTCTACGATTAATCCGGGGACGTTATGACCGAACTGAATCTAAGTAGCCTCAACGCGCTGGAAAAAGCACAGCAAACGGCGGCTTTGGCCGATATCAACGGCCGACTGGAACTCTTCACCGCCGAGCAGCGGGTGGGCTGGGCGCTGGAAAACCTGCCGGGGGAAGCGGTACTGTCGTCCAGCTTCGGCATCCAGGCGGCGGTGTGCCTGCATCTGGTCACCCGCCAGCGGCCGGATATCCCGGTTATTCTCACCGACACCGGCTATCTGTTTCCGGAAACCTACCAATTTATCGACGCCCTTACCGATAAATTGCAGCTCAACCTGAAGGTTTTCCGCGCCGCGCTGTCTCCCGCCTGGCAGGAGGCCCGCTACGGCAAGCTGTGGGAGCAGGGGGTGGAGGGCATTGAGCAATACAACCAGATCAATAAAGTTGAACCCATGAACCGTGCGTTAAGCGAGCTTCAGGCGCAAACCTGGCTGGCCGGCCTGCGGCGGGAACAGTCCGGCAGCCGCGCCCATCTGCCGGTGCTGGCTATCCAGCGCGGCGTGTTCAAGCTGTTGCCGATTATTGATTGGGATAACCGTCAGGTGTATCAGTATTTAAAACAGCATGGCCTGGATTACCATCCGCTGTGGGAGCAGGGTTATCTTTCGGTGGGGGATACCCATACCACGCGTAAATGGGAGCCTGGCATGAGCGAAGAGGAAACGCGCTTTTTCGGTTTGAAGCGGGAGTGCGGTCTGCACGAAGGCTGAATCACCCGCCCGTTGGTTTACCCTGCCGCCTTGACGGGCGGCGAAACTTCCCACCGGTTACGTCAACCGATTTATACCGCCTTTGCTGTCGGACGGACCATGCCGACTTAAATCGACTTAGCTTTCGGACAACCCTTGCCGATTCTTCTCGACTTAGCTGTTGGGCAGCCCATGCCGATTCATCTGGACTTAACTGTAGGGCAGCCCATGCCGATTCATATCGATTTTGCTGCCAGGCGACCCATGACGATTCATCGGCCATGTATATATATTATCAATCATTAATAAAGTATGACTGGCTGAAACAACTATTCGCCTAAACATGTCCAGGTGTATTCTTATTTATCCGAGAGTCACCGGTTTTTCGATGTAAATTATTATGTCTGCATTTACAACTTTACTCTTTAGCCTCTGCGGTTTTATTCAGCAATTTTCTGCAATATAAGCTTTGCGGGTCGGTTAAACTTGCGGCAGCCATCATTCATAAGCCGGATAGGGCGCCGGTATTGTTTATTCAATGGTTAGTTGCTATTATTTGTGACAGGCAGATGAATTTTTCATTTCCGCGATTTAACGTTTCATTTTTTACGCCCCCCCCGGAGCCGGGCCGAACAAGGGATTTCCCGCTCTGGCGAGCCAATTCACAGGGGTTGCCGAAGAAGGTTATCTCACTGGGCCTGTTAAGGCTGTCACAGAACACATTTCCTCCTCAATTTCTTCAATATTTATGCCAGGAATTTACGTTAAGGCTTATTTGTCTTTCATATTGGCATACTTTCACGCTTATTGAATTGCTTTTGGAATGAATGAGAAAAATTGAAAAAATAAATTTGTTACCTTGACTAACTTTTCAAAGCCTCGAATTACCTTCATTTTTAATCTCAGCGGCCAATCGGATAAATGACGGGAAGTCAGTACGCCGCAATACCTTGGCCATTATCGTTTAACACTCAATGAAACAGAAAGGTTCTGCCATGAACATTAAATTATGTGTCGCCGGCGTTGCTATCGCCTTACCCTTGCTTTTTTCCGATGCTGTTTTCGCCGATCCGATCATCGCGCCTTTCTGGACCGGCAACATGATGGATGATTTCAAACGCCCCAAACCCAAGCCCATTGTCACCGTCAGCCAAAAGACCGTCGTCAATCAGCCGCAGACCGCTAAAATGAGCGGCGAAGTGAAAACCGGCATGGGCGCGCCGTTTTGGTCCGGCAACGCCATCGGCACCAAATAACCGCCCGGCGGCGGGAATGCGGCGCTTGACGTCGGCGGCGGCAGGTGTTGTCGCCGGCGCCTGAAACAGGCCCGAGCCTCCCCGGTTTCGCGCAAAGCGCAATGTCGTATCGCATCGACGCCCATCTCCGTTCCACGCGTTAACCCCGCGGTTTATCGCCTCCGGTGAGTTCATCGAGCATCGGCCACAGCAGCGCCATGCTGTCTCGTGCGCGTTTGCCTATTTGTCCGGTGAGATGGCGGTCCAGATAGGTCAGATTATCCAGCGGGCTTCGATAACGCACCATACCCTGGGGAAAATTGCGGCTTGGCTTGCGTTCGAGGCAACGGCCTTGCGCCGTGCCCGAGCCGACGTCCAATACCGCGAAGCCGGCTTTGGCGAAGGGCAGTGCGTCGGTTACGCAGGGGGCGTCGGTTCGGATGGCGCCATCGAGTATCAACGGGATACCCTGTTGACGCGCCCGGGTTCCCAGGGTTTTCACCAAGCCCTGCAACCGGCCGTCGCCGCTGTCGGGACTGTAATCCACCCGCAGTTTCTCCCCGCCCAGCAAGCTGTCGAGATTGATAACCAACAGCGTATTGCGTTTTTCCTGCGGTGACATCCGCTGCAAGTAATCCTCGGCGCCCAGGGTGTCGGGTTCGCCGCCGCTGAGGGCCACAAACCGCACCCCCACCGCGCGGGGCTCTCGGCCGAGCCGACGCGCCAGATCAAGCATGACGCCGACGCCGAAGGCGTTATCGTCCACGCCCTGCAACGTCAGCCCGCCGAAATTGTTGTTCAGATCGCCGTCGCTGCGGGGCATAAACGTGTCCGAATGGGCGATTATCAATATTTCGCCGCCGGTGGTCCCCGCCTTGGCGGCGATAACCGACGTGGCGGCGATTTTACGCCAGTCGGCCTTGCCGTCGCCGCCGTGATACTGATAGCGGGTATTGAATGTGCGCAAATCGCTTTGATAACCCATTTGCGCCAAATGCCGCTGCAGATATTGCGCCGCCATCAATTCGGCCGGGCTGCCCGCCATGCGGCCGGGGAAATACGTGGCGATATAGCGTATCTGTTCTTCGGCATAGTGATCGGTGGCCGCGCCGGCCGGCACTCCCGCCAAACCCGCCGACAGTATGCCGCCGACGCCCAATATTAGCCGGGCGCTCTTTATCCGGCAGGTAAACCTGGCTCGCTTCATGCGACCCGTAAGCCCCCTTCGCGTGATGCGTCCGAGGTGAAACATAAATCTTGTCCTTGTTAAACGATGCGGCAAGGTGAACCGCCGCCGCTTTCAGCGGGTTTTAGCCTTTATCTTGCATGCCGCGGCCGCGCCGGCCCCGCCTGCCCATTTCAGTCAACGCTCTATTCCGGGAAAGCGGGCGTGACCTCTTGCCGCATCCCGGAATCTATGGGGTATAGTATGGAACGGCCGTCGGGCTAACACAATTTGTACCCGGCGGCGAAAGGCGCTCACCGCACGATTGGTTGCGCTCCGGGAAGCTTATGTCAATTGCAGCGTTATTCCATTAAAGCAAATGTAATTCCAATTAAGAATTTAATAGAACCTATCTGCAAGACGTATAGTCATTTTATTGCTAAGACACATCGTTAAAGGTTGCCGTGGATTATTTACCTCTGTTTGCCGATCTTCGGCAACGCCCCGTGCTGGTTGTCGGCGGAGGCGATGTCGCCGCGCGTAAAATCCATTTGCTGCTGCGCGCCGGCGCGCAGGTCAGGGTCGTCGCGCGCCGGCTATCGCCCGAACTGGAACAGCAGGCGCAATCGAAGGTTATCCTCTGGCTTGGCCGGACGTTTTCCGCCGCCATGCTGGAGGGCGTATTCCTGGTGATTGCCGCCACCGACGATGCCGAGCTCAACGCCGAGGTCTCGGCCGCGGCCGACGAACGGCAGATTTTGGCGAACGTGGTGGATTGCCAGCCCTTATGTTCCTTTATCTTCCCGTCCATCGTCGACCGGTCCCCCATCACCGTCGCCATCTCCTCCGGCGGCAAGGCGCCGGTGCTGGCGCGGATACTGCGGGAAAAACTGGAATCGCTGCTGCCGGCCTTTCTCGGCCCGATGGCGGAGATTGCGGGCGCCTGGCGGGATCGGGTGAAAGCGCAGATCCCCACGCTGTCGGGACGCCGCCGTTTTTGGGAACGGGTCCTGGACGGCCGTTTCGCCAAACGGGTGGCGCAAGGACAGTTGGCCGGCGCCGAGGAAGCGCTGCAAGAGGCATTGGTCGCCAGCGCCGGAGACGCTTCGCAACGGCAGCCGGCCGCCGATGGCGAATCACCAGGGGAAGTGGCCCTGGTGGGGGCGGGCCCCGGCGACAGCGGGTTGCTGACATTGCGCGGCCTGCAATTGATACAACAGGCCGACGTGGTGCTGTTCGATAATCTGGTGAGCGAGGACGTATTGGAACTGGTGCGGCGCGACGCCGAGCAAATCGCCGTCGGCAAACGTTGCGGCGCCCACTCCATGGCGCAGGAAGAGATCAACGGGCTGCTCCTTCACCACGCCCGGCAGGGCAAACGGGTGGTGCGCCTGAAAGGGGGCGACCCGTTTATCTTCGGCCGCGGCGGCGAAGAACTGCAGGCGGTGGCCGCCGCGGGCATTCCCTTTCAAGTCGTGCCGGGAGTGACCGCCGCCGCCGGCGCCGCCGCTTATGCCGGCATTCCGCTGACGCACCGGGATCATGCGCAGAGCGTCACCTTCATCACCGGCCATCTGCGCCCGGATGGCTTGCAACCGGACTGGCCGGCCCTGGCTCGCGGCCGGCAAACGCTGGCGATATACATGGGCGTGATGAAAGCGGCCCACATCAGTCGGCAACTCATTGAACACGGCCGCCCGCCCCATACGCCGGTGGCGGTGATCGGCCGCGGCACCCGGCTTGACCAGCAGGTGCTCACCGGCACGCTGGAACAGCTCGATACCCTGGCGCAACAGGCGCCGAGCCCGGCCTTGTTGATTATCGGCGACGTCGTCTCATTGCATGATGAAATCGCCTGGTTCGGACAAACAGCTTTAGCGGCGCAGCAGCGCGCGTTGCTTATCAACCTGGCTTAAGGACGTAAATATGGATCAACAACGACTCACCCACTTGCGGCAACTGGAGGCGGAAAGTATCCATATCATCCGTGAAGTCGCCGCGGAGTTCGCCAATCCCGTGATGATGTACTCCATTGGTAAAGACTCGTCGGTCATGCTGCACCTGGCCCGCAAGGCGTTCTTTCCCGGCACGCTGCCGTTTCCGCTGTTGCATGTGGATACCGGTTGGAAATTTCGCGAAATGTACGAGTTCCGGGATTATACCGCCAAGGCCTACGGCCTGGAGTTATTGGTGCACCGCAATCCGGACGGGATGGCGATGGGGATCAATCCGTTCATTCACGGCAGCGCCAAGCACACCGATATCATGAAAACCGAAGGGCTGAAGCAGGCGCTGAATAAATACGGTTTCGACGCCGCCTTCGGCGGCGCGCGGCGCGATGAAGAGAAATCCCGCGCCAAGGAACGCATCTATTCCTTTCGCGACCGTTTGCACCGCTGGGACCCGAAAAACCAGCGTCCCGAGCTCTGGCACAACTATAACGGCCAAATCAACAAGGGAGAAAGCATCCGGGTTTTCCCGTTGTCCAACTGGACAGAACTGGATATCTGGCAGTACATCTTCCTGGAAAATATTGAAATCGTGCCGCTGTATCTGGCTAAACCGCGTCCTATCCTTGAGCGCGACGGCATGTTGATGATGGTGGACGACGACCGCATCAATTTACAGCCCGGCGAAGTGATCACCCAGCGGACGGTGCGTTTTCGCACCCTGGGCTGCTGGCCGCTTACCGGCGCGGTGGAATCCAATGCCGGCACCCTGCCCGAGATCATCGAAGAGATGCTGGTGGCCACCACCAGCGAACGACAGGGCCGGGTTATCGACCGCGATCAGTCCGGATCGATGGAACTGAAAAAGCGTCAGGGTTATTTTTAAGGAGCCATCGCCATGAACAATGTTATCGCCAAACAAATCGCCGAACAGGGCGGCGTGGAGGCTTATCTCCATGCGCAACAGCACAAGACCCTGCTGCGATTCCTCACCTGCGGCAGCGTGGATGACGGCAAAAGCACCCTGATAGGCCGCCTGTTGCATGACACCCGGCAAATTTACGAGGATCAGCTTTCCACCCTGCACTCCGACAGCAAACGCCTGGGCACCCAGGGGGGAAAAGCTGGATTTGGCGCTGCTGGTGGACGGCCTGCAGGCCGAGCGCGAACAAGGGATCACCATTGATGTGGCGTACCGGTATTTCTCAACCGAAAAACGCAAATTTATCATTGCCGATACCCCCGGTCATGAGCAATATACCCGCAACATGGCCACCGGCGCCTCGACCTGCGATCTGGCGGTGCTGCTTATCGATGCGCGCAAGGGCGTGCTGGATCAAACGCGGCGTCACAGCTTTATCACTACCCTGCTGGGAATCCGCCATCTGGTGGTGGCGGTGAACAAAATGGATCTGGTGAAGTACGATAAATCGGTTTTTGACCGCTTCAAGCAGGACTATCTGACGTTCGCCGAAGAGCTGCCGGCGGACCTCAGCATTACCTTTGTGCCGATTTCGGCCCTGGATGGCGATAACGTGGCGCAGCCGAGCCGCGCCATGCCTTGGTACCAAGGCCCGACCCTGCTGGATGTGCTGGAAACGGTGAATGTCGTTCACCAGGACGAGCAGCAGCCGATGCGTTTTCCGGTGCAATATGTCAACCGTCCCAACCTCGATTTTCGCGGTTATGCCGGCACCGTGGCCTCCGGCGTTATTCGGGTCGGCCAGCGAATCAAAGCGCTGCCCTCAGGCGTTGTCTCCACCATTGCCCGCATCGTCACTTTCGACGGCGATCTCACGCAAGCCGGGTGGGGAGAGGCGGTGACCCTGGTGTTGGCGGATGAGCTGGATATCAGCCGCGGCGACATCATCGTGGCTGCCGATGAGACGCTGCAGCCGGTGCGTAACGCCAGCGTGGACGTGGTGTGGATGACTGAACAGCCCCTGGTGGCCGGGCAAAGTTTCGATATCAAAATCGCCGGTAAAAAGACCCGGGCCCGGGTGGAAAACATTCAATACCAGGTGGAGATCAACAGCCTGACGCAGCGAGTGGCGGATAGCTTGCCCCTTAACGGCATCGGGTTGGTGGAACTGGCTTTTGATGAGCCGATGGTGCTGGATAAATATCCCCGTAACGCCGTAACCGGCGGCATGATTTTCATCGACAGGCTGAGTAATGTCACCGTCGGCGCCGGCATGGTCCGCGAACCGCTGGCGGAGGTATTCCGGGAGCCGGCGCCTTACGGCGAGTTCGAACTGGAGCTCAATGCCTTGATCCGCCGCCACTTCCCCCATTGGGGCGCCCGCGATTTGCTGGGGGGGGAAATAACCATGGCGGGCTCGTGTTCCTTCCCGAAGAAAAGCGCGCTGGATAAGTCCTTGTCTGAAAAGAGCTCAGCGCAGGTAACGTCACCGAAACAAAGCGCTCAGGAAAAGACCCCGTTGGAAAAAAGCCCGGCGCTGGCGGCGTCATCGAAACAAAGCGCGCGGGAGGAACACCCGGCGGATGAAAATATCGTCTGGCACGACCATCCGGTGGCTCGAAACGATCGTGAACGGCTGCATCGGCATCAAGGGGCGGTGATTTGGTTCACCGGCCTGTCCGGCTCGGGGAAATCCACGCTGGCGGGGGCCCTTGAACAGGCGATGCACCAGGCGGGTGTAAGTACTTATTTGCTGGATGGCGACAATGTTCGCCATGGTTTGTGCCGTGATTTGGGGTTCAGCGATGGCGACCGGCGGGAGAATATCCGCCGGGTGGGGGAGGTCGCCCGTCTGATGGTGGACGCGGGCCTGGTGGTGTTGACGGCGTTTATTTCACCCCATCGCGCAGAGCGCCGCATGGTGCGCGATATGCTGCCGGAAGGGCGATTTATCGAAGTCTTCGTCGACACGCCGCTGGCGGTATGCGAGGCCCGCGATCCCAAGGGCTTATACAAAAAAGCCCGCGCCGGCGAACTGCGGAACTTCACCGGCATCGACTCGGTTTACGAGGCGCCGGAACAGCCGGAAATCCATCTTGACGGCCAACAATTGGTAACATTTTTGACCGACCATTTATTAGACCTGTTGCGTGGCCGCGTTATTATCAAACCCTGAGATATCTTGTCGGCTCTGCGTCTCGGAGCATGCCGGTATAATAAGAGCCCAGGGATTACGATGTATGCTGAATGTTACCCAGTCAAAGCGCGTCATACCGATTACGGTGAAGCCCATCAGCGCCCGTGGCGGTGAACGCGGCGCCGAGGAGCCGGCCTATGGCTTCTGGGGCGCCATGGCGGGTTTCCTGTTCTACTGGGTGGCCTTTGCCGTGCCGATCCTGGTTTACGGCGCCAACGCGTTGTTCTTCCTGCTCTACACCTGGCCGTTTTTCCTGGCGTTGTTGCCTCTGTCGGTCCTCATCGGCATTATCATCGGTACGCTATTGGCGGCGCGCGTCTGGCTGATGGTCGTTTGCAGCGGTCTGGCGGTGTTCAGCCTGTTCTGGCTGGTCTTCAGTTTGCTCACCGGATGGTAAACGCAATAGTTGGGTGAGTTCAGGTAACAAACGGTAAATAACCATCATCCATCGGATCAATAAAACATCTTTTTGCCGCTTTCGCGCCTCATTTTGCCGGCTGGAGTGGAGTCCGGCCACAAGTTATGGGATGATTAGGCAGTCTATCAGGGGGCGGAATGGGTAAACTGACGCTGCTATTACTGGTACTGCTTGGCTGGTTGCAATATTCATTGTGGCTGGGAAAAAACGGTGTGCATGATTTAGTCCGGGTTCAGGACGACGTTTCGGTCCAGCAGGGCAGTAATGCCAAGCTTAAAGCGCGTAACGATCAGCTGTTTGCTGAAATCGACGATCTCAACGACGGTCAGGAGGCCATCGAGGAACGGTCGCGCAATGAACTCGGCATGATAAAACCCGGTGAAACTTTCTATCGCCTGGTTCCGGATCAATCCAAACGCCAGCCGTCGTCCGCCCCGGCTTTACAAGATAATCAATAATGGCTCCCAATGTTTTTCCCGATGTTATCGCCATATTGCCGGCGGCCGGTATCGGCAGCCGTATGCAAAATGACTGTCCCAAACAATATCTCGCCATCGGCGGTAAAACCCTGCTGGAACACGCCGTCGAGGCGCTGCTGCAACAACCCTGCATTCGGCAGGTGATCGTGGCCGTCAGTGCGGCGGACAGACAGTTCGACCGCCTTCCCCTGGCGGACAATCCGCGGGTGAGCCGCGTCACCGGCGGCAAAGAACGCGCCGATTCGGTCATGGCGGCCCTGCATCAGGCCCATGGCGCCGATTGGGTACTGGTGCATGACGCCGCCCGTCCCTGCCTGCACCAGGACGATTTGGCGCGTTTGCTGGCGATCACCGCCTTGACGTCCGTCGGCGGCATCTTGGCCACGCCGGTGCGTGACACGATGAAGCGCGCCGCCCCTGACGGCGGCGCCATTGATCATACCGTCGAACGCCGCGATCTCTGGCATGCCCTGACGCCGCAGTTATTCCCGCTGCCGCTGCTGAGATCTTGCCTTACCCGGGCGCTGAGCGGCGGCGCGGCCATCACCGATGAGGCCTCGGCCCTGGAGTACTGCGGTTATCAACCGCTTCTGGTGCCGGGCCGGGCGGACAATATCAAAATTACCCGCCCGGAAGATCTGGCGCTGGCGGCTTTTTATTTTTCCCAATCGCACATTCCCGCGTTGCAAAACGCGCACTGCTAACGCGCCCTGAAACAAGGAGAACCGTCAATGCGAATCGGTCATGGTTTTGATGTGCATAAATTCGGCGGCGTCGGACCGCTGATTATCGGCGGGGTTCGGATTCCCCATCCGCAAGGGTTGCTGGCCCATTCCGACGGCGATGTGGCGCTGCATGCCGCCACCGACGCCTTGCTCGGCGCCGCGGCGCTGGGGGACATCGGAAAACTGTTTCCGGATACCGACGCGGCGTTCAAAGGCGCGGACAGCCGGGAGCTGTTGCGGGAAGCCTGGCGACGGGTGCGGGCCAAAGGCTTTCGGCTGGGCAATATCGATATCACTCTCATTGTCCAGGCGCCGAAAATGGCGCCCCATATTCCGCAAATGCGTATCAATATCGCCGAGGATCTCGGCTGTCACATGGACGACGTCAGCGTGAAGGCCACCACCACCGAGCGCTTGGGCTTCACCGGCCGGGGCGAGGGCATCGCCTGCGAGGCGGTGGTCTTGCTGCTTAACGCCTTATGATGGATTTTCAAAATTTATACCGCCTGCATGGCGAACCTGCGGCGAGCGGCGTTATCAAGGCCCGCGCCGAGGATTTTATGGTGGCGGAGGATTTGGGGTTTGTTCCGGACGGAGAGGGCGAGCATGTTTTGGTGCGCGTGCGCAAACAGAATTGCAACACGCCTTTCGTGGCGCAAGCTTTGGCCGCGTTCGCCGGCCTGCCTCCCCGTGCGGTGAGCTATGCCGGCCTGAAGGACCGCCATGGGGTGACCGAACAGTGGTTCTGCCTGCACCTGCCCGGCAAGGACACGCCGGATTTCAGCGCTTTCAGCCTTGAGGGCTGTACCGTACTGCAAACCCACCGCCATCGTCGAAAGCTGCGCATCGGCACGCTGAAAGGCAACCGTTTTACCCTGGTGCTGCGCGACGTCAGCCGCCGTGCCGCCGCTGAGGAGCGTTTAATCGCCATTCGCCGGGAAGGCGTGCCAAATTATTTCGGCAGCCAGCGTTTCGGCCATGAAGGGAACAATATTGCACAGGCGCTGCGTTGGGCCCGCGGCGAGATACACATCAAAGATCGTTCCAAACGCAGTTTTTATCTCTCCGCCGCCCGCAGCGCCTTGTTCAATGCCGTGGTGAGCGAAAGGCTGTCCCGGCTCGGCCGCTGGCACATCATGAGCGGCGACGCTTTGCAATTGGCGGGCCGGGGCAGCTGGTTTGTCGCCATGGACGACATGCTGCCTTCCCTGGAGCCGCGCCTGCGACAGGGAGAGATAGTCATCACCGCCCCCCCTGGCGGGTAAGGCGGCGCCGGGCACGGCGGGTGATGCCTTGCGGTTCGAACAACGCTGCCTGGAGAGCCAGCCGGAACTGTTGGAACTGCTATGCCGGGAAGGGGTAGAACCGGCTCGCCGCGCCATGATGCTCAAGCCTGCGCACATGGACTGGCAGTGGCAAGACGACAGGACCCTGCAACTGTCGTTTACGCTGCCTGCGGGAAGTTACGCCACCGGCGTGGTGCGTGAATTGCTGGATGCTTCGCTGGACGATGCCGGGTAATGAGGGCGACGGCGAATTTTACTTAACGGTCTGAATTCCAGGCTTCACCGCAGTGGCGTTTCATGCCATTATTGCTTTTATTACCAGCCTGCGGCCGTTCACCGACAACCCCGATGAAACAGGCTGGTTTTTGCGTCCTATGGGCGGACGGCGCGTAATTTATTATTAATAATTAATAAAGCAACTCATGATATGCGCATATTGCTAAGTAACGATGATGGGATTCACGCCCCCGGCATTCAGACGCTGGCGGCGGCCCTGCGTCAATTCGCCGACGTGCAGGTTGTCGCGCCCGATCGCAACCGGAGCGGGGCGTCCAATTCATTAACGCTGGATGTGCCGTTAAGAACCTTCAGGCAAACCGATGGCGATATTGCGGTGCAGTCCGGAACGCCCACGGATTGCGTTTACCTGGGGGTGAACACTCTGATGCGTCCGGCGCCCGACATCGTGGTGTCCGGCATCAATGCCGGGCCGAATCTGGGGGATGACGTCATCTATTCCGGCACCGTCGCCGCAGCCATGGAGGGACGGCATCTGGGGTTTCCGGCGCTGGCGATTTCACTCAACGGCGAGCGGCATTACGACACCGCCGCCATCGTCGCCTGCCGGCTGATTCGGGCGCTGGCGCAAGAACCTTTGCGCACCGGTAAAATTCTTAACGTCAATGTGCCGGATCTGCCTGCGTCTTCACTCAAGGGCATCAGGGTGACCCGCTGCGGCAGCCGTCATCCCGCCCGCCAGGCCATCTCGCAGTTGGACCCGCGCGGGCATGAGATGTTCTGGATCGGCCCGCCGGGTGACACCTGCGATAACGGCCCAGATACCGATTTCGCCGCCGTTGAACAGGGCTTTGTGTCCATCACGCCGTTACAAGTGGATTTGACCGCCTATTCAGCCCAATCGGTCCTCGCCTCCTGGCTGACTAAAGCGGAGGTCGGCGGTAAATGGTAACCCGGCGCACGCAGACACTCATCGCCCGGCTTCGGCAGCAGGGCATCCAGGACGAGCGCCTGCTGCAGGCCATCGAAACCGTACCCCGCGAGCGCTTTATCGATGAGGCTTTCGAACACAAGGCTTATGACAATACCGCGCTGCCCATCGGCTCCGGCCAGACCATTTCCCAACCCTATATCGTCGCCCGCATGACCGAGTTGCTGTGCCTGCAGCCCACTTCCAGGGTCTTGGAAATCGGCACCGGTTCAGGCTATCAAACCGCCATCCTGGCGCATCTGGTGCAGCATGTGTGTTCGGTGGAGCGTATCAAAAAGCTGCAATGGCAGGCCAAGCGCCGCCTGAAGCAATTGGATTTGCACAATGTCTCGACCCGCCACGGCGACGGCTGGCTGGGCTGGCCGGCCCGCGGTCCCTTTGACGCCATCATCGTCACCGCCGCGCCGCCGGAAATCCCCTCCGCGCTGATGGCGCAGCTGGACGAGGGCGGCATCATGGTATTGCCGGTGGGGGGAGGAAAACCAGGAACTGACCACTGTCCGCCGCCAGGGCGGCGAATATCGGGTGGAAACCGTTGAAGCCGTTCGCTTCGTGCCGCTGATAAAAGGGGAACTGGCGTAGCCCTTTACGCTGAAACAGATTAGCCGCACTTACTCAAACTTCTCTATCCCTCGTATTGTAAACCAAGAGATTTCATTCCTGGCGCTGCTATTTCCAGCGCTTGAATATTAACCGCACCGCTGGGGACGCACACTTGGGGATAACGTGTTCTGATACAGGGTTTTTACCGGCACGTTAATAAATAAATAGCCGGCGCGTTAAAATAATTATATTGCAAGCATGACTTCAATAATTCACTGTTTGCCATTAATGCCCGCGTAGTAATCTTGGGGCGCCAATTAGAGTAAGCTTTGGAAACCGACTGAAATGGAATGAATTATGAGCTCTTTTACATTGCCGAACGGCAATATTATTCCCAAAAAAGCAAGCGGCGACCCTATTACAGCAATGACCTGGCGGCAAAAAACCTGTACGGCGGGATAGCCCGCGAAGAAGGCAACGTTATTCCGCGATGAAACAGAGAAACAGGACTTTTTTAAATTTCTATACAACTCGTGTATGGCACCCTCGGCGGTATATTGCTAGCATTGACATCAGGTTTTTTGTTTTCGGAAAGCGCTGAAAATACTCTCATTCATGCGGTCATATGCGCCAATTGGATGTATAACGTTAATGTCCGGCAGGTTTGACATGAAAATCGGCGTTGCTGCCACAGGGGAGAGATGAGCATGGGAAGCCCAAAATGCTATTGGCGCCGCGTTGCGGTCTGTGCAATGGCGGGCAGTTTAGGGTTGGCCGGTTGCGCCAGTAATGAATCTTCAGCACCGATTAGCAGCGTGGGCAGCGATAATAACGGCGGAATGATGACGGCGCCCCCGATGCCGGCGCCGGTTCAAAGGAACCGGCCTGCGGCTGTCAGCGGAATCAACAGCCCGGTTCCCCAGCAAAGGATCAACACCGCCCCGGAGCAGGGTAATTATGTTTATAACCGCAGCTACAACTCTATTCCAAAAGGTTCCTATTCCGGCTCCACTTACCAGGTAAAACGGGGAGATACGCTGTTTTACATCGCCTGGATCACCGGCAATGATTACCGGGATTTGGCAAAAAGAAATAATATTCCGGAACCTTATGGATTAAATGTTGGTCAAATTTTACAGGTTGGTAATGGAAACGTGCCGCTTACCGGTAATACAGTCGTCGCGAGTAGCGGAACGGCATCATCCCTGACCGGTAGCGGAGCCGTTGTGGGAGGAGGCGGCATGCTGTCAGGTAACCATAACGGTTCCGTCGGCGCCGGCCCCAATGCCGTACCTAACTCGCCGTCTGATACGAAATTGGTGAGCAAGGGTATTGATTCTCAATCAAACAATGCGTATCCTGACAATTCAGGTAAACAGAATGTAGGGAAAATGTTGCCTTCAAACGGCAGCAGAATGTTACCCTCGTCTGGTCCGGTTGTCACCACTACCGTGACGACAACCGAACCCGTTACCGCCCCAAGCACGACGTCAGGCGTGGTTACGTCTGGCAGTAGCGCCATTGCCGGTTGGCGCTGGCCGACGGACGGCAAGATCATCGACAGCTTCTCCGCAGCTGAAGGCGGAAACAAGGGCATCGATATCTCCGGATCTCGCGGACAGCCCGTCAGGGCTACGGCCGACGGCCGGGTCGTCTATGCCGGCAATGCGTTGCGGGGCTATGGTAATCTGATAATCATCAAGCATAATGATGATTACCTGAGTGCTTACGCCCATAACGACACGATGCTGGTCCGTGAACAACAAGAAGTGAAGGCGGGACAGTCTATTGCTACCATGGGTAGTACAGGAACCAGCTCGGTTAGATTGCATTTTGAAATTCGTTACAAGGGGAAATCCGTAAACCCGCTGCGTTATCTTCCGCAGCGATAAATTGGTCGGGATATTTCGGTATTCGGTCCTGGGATCACGGGTAGGAGCCACTTATGAGCCAAAACACGCTGAAGGTTAACGAGTTACATGAAGATGCCGAATTCGATGAGAATGGAGCTGAGGCATTTGACGAGAAGGCGTTGATAGATGAGCCCGCTGATAATGATTTAGCGGAAGAGGAGCTGCTTTCTCAGGCAGCAAGCCAGCGTGTACTTGATGCCACGCAGCTCTACTTGGGTGAGATCGGTTACTCGCCGCTGCTTACCGCTGAGGAAGAGGTTTATTTTGCCCGACGTGCACTTCGGGGTGATGTTGCCTCACGACGTCGAATGATCGAAAGCAACCTGCGGCTGGTGGTGAAAATCGCCCGTCGCTACGGCAATCGCGGATTGGCTCTACTGGACTTGATAGAGGAAGGAAACCTTGGTCTGATTCGCGCGGTGGAAAAATTCGACCCGGAGAGAGGGTTCCGTTTTTCGACCTACGCCACCTGGTGGATTCGTCAAACCATTGAACGGGCTATCATGAATCAAACCCGTACCATCAGGTTGCCGATCCATATCGTTAAAGAACTCAACGTCTATCTGCGCACCGCCAGAGAACTGTCCCATAAACTGGATCACGAGCCTAGCGCGGAAGAAATCGCCGAGCAGCTTGATAAACCCGTTGATGACGTCAGTCGAATGCTGCGGCTCAACGAGCGGATAACGTCAGTGGACACCCCGCTGGGCGGGGATTCCGAAAAGGCCCTACTGGATATCCTGTCCGACGAGAAGGACAGCGGCCCGGAAGATACCACCCAAGACGATGACATGAAACAAAGCATCGTCAAATGGCTGTTCGAGCTGAATGCCAAACAGCGCGAAGTGCTGGCCAGACGTTTCGGCTTACTGGGATATGAAGCCGCTACCCTGGAAGATGTCGGTCGTGAAATCGGTTTGACGCGCGAACGCGTTCGTCAAATCCAGGTTGAAGGGCTGCGCCGTTTGCGAGAAATCCTGCAAGGGCAGGGGCTGAATCTCGAGGCGCTCTTTCGCGAATAAAGCACGGGATGTCGCCCGGGCCGCTTCAGGCCGGATAAAAAACGGCGGGATTGCTATCCCGCCGTTTTTTTATGAGGAAAATATACCGGTCCGGCCGCTCAAAGCATTTTCTTCAGCCGGTACAGCCACTCCAGTGCCTGACGCGGGGAGAGCGCATCGGGATCCAGACTGGACAATGCCGTTACCACCGGCGGTATTTCCTCCGGCTCCGGTTGCAGCAGCGAGAGCTGTGAGCCGTCCACAGAGCCGGTAGCGGCATGGGTGGAGAGATTTTCCAGCTCTTTGAGCTTTTGCCGGGCGCGTTTAATAACCTCTCGGGGTACGCCCGCCAGGGCCGCCACCGACAGGCCGTAGCTCTTGCTGGCGGCGCCGTCCTGAACGGTATGCATAAACGCAATGGTCTCTCCCTGTTCCAATGCATCCAGATGCACATTCACCACCCCTTCCATTTTTTCAGGCAACTGGGTCAACTCGAAGTAATGGGTGGCGAACAACGTCATGGCCTTGATGCGGCCGGCAAGGCTCTCGGCGCAGGCCCAGGCCAGAGATAAACCGTCATAGGTGGAGGTGCCGCGGCCGATTTCATCCATCAGCACCAGGCTTTGCGGGGTGGCGTTATGCAGAATATTCGCCGTTTCGGTCATTTCCACCATGAAAGTCGAGCGTCCTGAAGCCAAATCGTCCGCCGCCCCCACCCGGGTAAATATCCTGTCCACCGGTCCGATAACCGCCTGTTCGGCCGGCACAAAGCTGCCGATGTAGGCCATCAGGACAATCAACGCGTTCTGCCGCATGTAGGTACTTTTTCCCCCCCCATGTTCGGACCGGTGATAATCAGCATCCGCCGCTGGCCCGACAGCGCCAGCGGATTGGCGATAAAGGGCTCGCTCAACACCTGCTCCACCACCGGATGGCGGCCGGCGATGATTTTAACGCCGGGAACATCGCTTAAGGTCGGACAAACATAACCCAAGGTTTCCGCCCGTTCCGCCAGGTTGCATAACACGTCCAGTTCCGACAGCGCCGCCGCGCTTTGCTGCAGCGCCGGCAAATGGGGCAACAACAGATCGAAAAGCTCATCGTACAGCGTTTTTTCCAGCGCCAGGGCTTTGCCTTTGGACGTAAGCACCTTGTCTTCGTACTCTTTCAGCTCCGGGATGATATAGCGTTCAGCGTTTTTGAGCGTTTGCCGGCGGACATAATGAATCGGCGCCTGTCGGCTCTGCCCGCGGCTGAGCTGAATGTAATAGCCATGGACGGCGTTGAAGCCGACCTTGAGGGTATCCAGACCGGTCCGCTCCCGCTCGCGCAGCTCAAGCCGGTCAAGATAATCCGTGGCGCCGTCCGCCAGCGACCGCCACTCATCCAGCTCCGCATTATAGCCCGGCGCTATCACGCCGCCGTCGCGCACCAATATGGGGGGCGTTTCCACCACCGCGCGCTCAAGCAGTTCCCTCAGGTCGGTAAACAGTCCGGCCTGTTCCAACAGTTGCCGGATATGTTCGGTGTCCTGCCGGGCCAGCACGGCACGGATTTCCGGCAGTTGCTGAAAAGCATGGCGCATGCGCCCCAGATCCCGCGGGCGCGCGGAGCGAAGCGCCAGTCGCGCCAGCACCCGCTCCAGATCCCCCACCTGCCGCAGCAGCGGCTGTAGCTCTTCATAGCACGCTTGCAGGGCCAGAATGGTTTGCTGGCGATGGGTCAGGACGCCGATATTCCGGGTGGGCATATGCAGCCAGCGTTTCAGCATGCGGCTGCCCATGGGGGTGACGGTCCTGTCCAGGATGTCCGCCAGGGTATTGTCGGTCCCGCCGCCGAGATTTTGGGTCAGTTCCAGATTACGGCGCGTGGCGGCATCCATCACAATCCCGTCCTGCTGACGCTCCAGGGTGACGGCGCGGATATGCGGCAGGCTGGTGCGCTGGGTATCCTTGGCGTACTGGAGCAGGCAGCCCGCGGCCCGCAGCGCCCGGACGGCGCGCTCGATGCCGAAGCCGTTCAAATCCCGCGTGCCGAACTGCAGATTGAGCTGCTGACGGGCGGTTTCCAGTTCAAATTCCCAAATCGGCCGCCGGCGCAACCCCCGCCGATGCTCAATCAAACCCATTTCCGCAAAGGTTTCCGGATAAAGCAGTTCCGCCGGATTGGTGCGTTGCAGCTCGGCGGCCATGGCCTCACCGTCCGCCGGCTCGCTGAGCAAAAATCGTCCCGAGCTGATATCCAGGGTGGCATAGCCGTAACCCTGTTGTTCTTGCCACACCGCCGCCAGCAGGTTGTCCTGGCGCTCGCTGAGCAGTGCTTCGTCGCTCAGGGTGCCGGGCGTCACGATGCGCACTACCCGGCGCTCCACCGGCCCCTTGGACAGGGCCGGATCGCCGATTTGCTCGCAGATGGCCACCGATTCGCCGAGCTGGACCAGCTTGGCCAGATAGGTCTCTACCGCATGATAAGGCACACCGGCCATCGGGATGGGCTCGCCGGCGGATTGCCCCCGCCGGGTCAGGGAGATATCCATCAGCTGCGATGCCCGTTTGGCGTCGTCGAAAAACATTTCGTAGAAATCCCCCATCCGATAGAACAGCAGGATATCCGGATGCTGCGCCTTCAGGCGCAGATACTGCTGCATCATGGGAGTGTGATCGTCGAAATTCTCTGGTGTGCTCATGGAGTTAAGATGTCCATTTCTCTGAATGTCATGTCTTGGGTAAAGGGGGTTATTCTCATTAAAGTAGCGGCCCGTTCGTCGCCAATGCGCTTACGCCGTGAAAGAGGGCGGCCAGGGTCCGGCGTCCATGATAACGGAGTCTGCAGGGCAGGGAAACCAGCGGTAAGCCTCAATCGTCAAAAGCGCCGAAAATGATAAAGCCGACGAAGAGAGAGAAAGCCGAGAGCGATGAAAACCGGTGGCTGCAAGTCAGTTGCGGTTCCACCGGCGTCAAACCCTATATTACCTAATCGCTCAAGGTGCCGGGCGTCAAGATGCGCACCACCCGGCGCAACCGGCCTTCGGGGAAATAAGCTGACCCAAGTCGAGATTGGCAATGTTTCGTCACCCTCGTTACAAGCTTATTCCCGACTAGGACATGGGTACCGGCTGACTTTTAGTTGCCGGCTTCAATGCGGCATACAGAATGCCCGTCATGGCGGTTCCTGCAATAATTGCCAGCAGATACATCATGACATGACCCACGGCGTGAGGGATGGCCAGTACGAATAACCCGCCATGAGGCGCCATCAATGTGCAACCGAAGAACATGGACAACCCACCGGCAAGGGCTCCGCCGGCCATGGTTGAGGGAATGACGCGCATGGGATCACGCGCGGCAAAAGGGATGGCGCCTTCTGAAATAAAACACAGCCCGAGGATAAATGAGGCTTTGCCGGCCTCGAGTTCCTGTTGGGAAAATTTGCTTTTTGCAATCCAGGTCGCGACGCCCATGCCCAATGCGGGCACCATGCCGGCCGCCATAATCGCCGCCATTGGCTGATAAGACTGGGAGGCGAGCAGCCCGACACCAAAAGTATAGGCCGCCTTATTGACCGGCCCGCCCAGATCAAAACATTGCATCGCCCCCAATAAGATCCCCAGCAATACAGCGTTGGCCGTCGTCATACGCGCCAGGAAATCAGTCAGGCCGGTCATGACGGTCGCCACCGGCCCTCCCACGACATAAATCATCACCAGTCCGGTCACTAATGTCGCCAGCAGCGGGATCACCAGCACCGGTTTCAATGCCTCCATCGACTGAGGCAACTGGATGTATTTCGCAAGAGAGCGGGCGACGTAACCGGCCAGAAACCCGGCCACAATACCCCCTAAAAAACCCGCGCCGCAGGTTGCCGCCAGCATGCCGCCTATCAGTCCGGGAGCCAGTCCGGGACGATCGGCAATTGAGAAGGCGATGTAACCGGCCAATACGGGAACCATTAATGCAAAGGCGGCTTTCCCGCCGATTTGCATCAGGGCGGCCGCCATCGTACCCGGTTCTTTAAACGCCTGGATACCAAAAACAAATGAAAGAGCGATGCATAACCCGCCGGCGACCACCAGTGGTAACATATGTGACACGCCTGTCATCAGGTGCTTATAAACGCCAGGCAGTTCGGATTTAACAGATGACAGAGATGGCGCGCCAGTTGAACCATAAAGCGTGGCCGATTCAAATGCCTGAAAAATTTCTCGTGCGGGATTTTTTAACGCCGCACTCGTGCTGGTTTTGTAAACTCTCTTGCCGTGAAAACGCGATAAATCCAATTCAATATCAGCAGCAATAATCACCACATCAGCACGCTGTATTTCATCTTCTGTCAGTTCGTTTTTGGCGCCGACGGACCCGCGTGTTTCGACCTTGATCCAGTCGCCTTGTTTATTCGCCGCGGCCAAGAGTGCTTCTGCTGCCATAAATGTATGCGCCACGCCGGTAGGACAAGCAGTGACAGCAATAATACGTTTGCTCATAGGGTACGCCTTATATTTTAATCAACTCTATGGGGTAAGACTTAATTTATATTTGCGGGATAAAATGTATTTATGGTTTTTTTGAATGCGTTTATCCTCTTCTTTTATTTTCTGGAGTAAGCTGCAGCTTCTTTAAATAACTCATCTGAAGGTTTTATGCCCGTATAAAGAAAAAATTGTTCAACCGCCTGGATAGCAAAAACTTCTGAGCCCGTGATGACGGTTTTTTGCTGTTCTCTGGCGTAACGAATGAGCGGTGTTTGTTCCGGCAGGGCGACGACATCAAAGATCACTTTCCCATGATCAACTTCCTGCTGTGTAAACGATAACTTGTCGGCGTCTTCGCCGCCGGCCATACCAATTGGGGTCGCATTGATCAACAGTTCAGGCTGCAGCCCTTCCATATTGAACCGCCATTCATATCCACATAACTCCGCCAGACTGCGACCGCTTGCCTCATCTATAGCGATGATATAACCCCGTTTGAAACCGGCATCCTTTAGCGCGCATGCCACCGCTTTTGCCATACCGCCGCTGCCGCGCAGGGCGAATTCCAGTTCATGAGGCACCTGAAATTGCCGCAGCAGGGTGCTGATGGCGATATAATCGGTATTGTAAGCTTTCAGGTATCCCTGTGTATTAACGATGGTATTGACTGAATTGATGGCTTTTGCCGATGCATCCAGCTCATCGACAAGGGCGATGCATTCTTGTTTGAAAGGCATGGAAATCGCACAACCTCGGATCCCCAACGCTCTGACGCCATTAATCGCGGCGGGTAAATCCGTGGTGGTAAAGGCTTTATAAAGAAAATTCAGGTCTAGTGCGTCATAGAGATAATTATGAAAGCGGGTACCGAAATTACTCGGCCGCGCCGCAAGCGACATACAAACGGTAGTGTCTTTATTGATACGTTGGCTCATTTTTTTGTCCGGAAATGTATATATTTTCAATTAGCGACAGTAATTAACCGAACGGGGAATGTGTTGCGGCCGCGCGACGCTGCCCGCTTTCGGTTTGTTTGATCTTGCCGTCGCTAAAATAATGGATTAAAAAGATGAGATTAAAAACTGCTACGTTTTCTCTTTTAAGGTTCCTCTTTTATGAACGAGCGGCGACTGGAACACCATTACCGGCGACTGCTGGCGCGCTATCCACAACGTGATGTCATGACCACTTTACAGGTTTTGGCTGATGCACTTTGCTGCAGCAAGCGCCATATGCGGGCAATGTTGGTGAAAATGCAGGATGCAGGCTGGCTGGAGTGGCAGGCCAGTCCCGGGCGGGGTCATCAGGCCAGGCTCATTCTGCTGAGCAATGAGCACCAGTTGCTAATGGGAAAAGCGGAACATTTGCTGGATGCCGGCGATTTGAGTGGCGCCGTCGGCCTGCTGGGCAATGAAAAACATCTGGTCGCCTCGTTGCTGCGTGCGCGGCTGGGCTATGACGCACGGGATAATTATCAGTCTTTGCGCGTCCCTTATTATCGAACCATGCCTAATCTTTACCCTGGCACGCCGCTGCGACGTTCCGAGATCCATCTGGTCAGACAGGTGTTTAATGGCCTGACCCGTATCAATGAAGAAAGCGGAAGTGTTGAGAACGATCTGGCGCATTACCGGCACCGGATTGATCCTCTGCACTGGTGCTTTTATCTGCGACCTGGCGTGCAATTTCACGATGGCCGGCTGCTGACGAGCCAGGATGTCGTGGCGTCATTAACACGAAGCGCCCGTTTGCCGCTGTTTTCGCATATAAAGCGGATCACCGCCCGCGGAACGTTATGTGTGCTGGTTGAATTAACTCAGCCTGATGACCTGTTGCCGCAGTTATTGACGGATACCGCCGCCCTGATCTTGCCGGCGGATCACGCCGCACGAGCCGACTTTTCCTCTCACCCTGTGGGAACCGGTCCTTACCGGGTGTGCGAGAACGATAAGTGGCATTTGCGGATGCGTGCTTTTGATAATTACTTCGGTTTCAGGGGATTACTGGATGAAGTTGAAGTTATCATCTGGCCGGATCTTTCCTCCGATAATAGCGGTCTACCGAAACATGACCTCTCGGTTCCCTCTGCTTGGCTGAGTTCAAGCCTGAGCGATATTGAGTATACCTCCGGGCTGGCGGCCAGTCTGAGTGGTAAACCTTCCGACTTGTCACAGGAAATGTTTCTTGAACAAGGGGGGGGTATTTCTTATTGTGTGATGCCCGTTCAGCCCGCTGGCCGAAAATTGAGAACCGACGCTGGATCCGCGAAAAACTGAACCCATACTTATTGGTGCAACGGTTTATCGAGCCTGTCCGTTCTTTTTGGGTGCCGGCAATCAGCCTATTACCGAGCTGGTTTCATGGCATGGAAAGCGGGGAAGCCCTTTCTCCTTTCAGCCGCGAACAGCATGACGGCCTCTCACCGACACTTAGGCTGGCTTATCACCGGCAACATCCTGAATACCCTATGCTTGTCGCACAAATGCAGCTGATCCTGGCGGCGGAAGGAATAAATCTCGAGATTGTGCAGCTCGATTACGAGCAATGGGCGAAAGGTGAAAGCGACGCGGATCTCTGGCTGGGAACGGTCAATTTCCCAGTGCCCGAAGCATGGAATGTCGGCGCATGGCTATTGGGTATGCCATTGTTGCAGCACTCCATTTCCGGCGGCCATCAGGAGGTCTTCAACTCCTGGCAGCAACAATGGCGCAACGGCTCCTTAAGCCCGAATCAGCTGACGCAACATGTGATTGGCGAAGGCTGGTTACAGCCGCTGTTTCATCACTGGATGCGTCTTAGGGGCCCGGAACAGGCGCAGGGGATTCATCTGAATAATTTAGGATGGTTTGACTTTAAAAATACCTGGATGGAGCCCGTTTAACCGGAAATCGGGCCCTGATGCAAAGTCTGATGGGCCGACATCGGGGGTAATCTTCACTAGGAAATACAGCTAAGTACATAACCGTCGCTTTTACAGTAAGGGACGGAAAATGTGGTTTGTTTTATATAAAATTGAGTTTGTTTTATAGAGTGAAGAACTGAAATTTTAGTTCGTTTAACCTGCCGCTATTGATAAGCGACTTCATCCTCAACGATTTCTCGCATACCCGCATAAAGTTCATGTTCATCCTGCCGATAAAATTTTTGATAAATCAAACTTCTGTTAGCTCGCCGCTGACGCCGGGCCGCGCGCATAAAGCGCTTAGGCGTTAATGGGCGGGGCGGCGGTACCGTTCGGCTTACATCGCTGAGCCTGTCAGCGTCTGCAACCCGACTTTCCGCCGTTAATAACACTGTCTTTTAGCGCAAGCATATTTGCCGCCGGCCTGACGTCGGCGACATTCAGGGATGGCCCATGGAACGTCGTTTGCCGGTCAATATCGGCCTGCTATCGGTTGGTCTGCTCTTTATCTGCGGACGGGCGGTAGCCATCAGCCCGGCCGATCGGGATGTTATTCAACAACAGCAAACGGAGCAGTTAAATCAGGCCAGCCGGCAGCGGCAAGCCCTGCAGCGGACCGCGCCGTTGTCGCCGTTGTCGACGCAGGCCGCCATCCCGGGCGGGCCCTGTTTCCATCTCGATACCATTGTCCTGCAGGGGGCGGATATCATGCCGGGGGCCGTCCGTCAGCGGCTGATTGCCCCCTACCTGCGTCAATGCGTGGGACTCAGCCAAATCAATTTACTGGTGAGACAGGTTTCGGATTGGTATATCGCCCAAGGCTATATCACCAGCCGGGCCTTCCTCACCGGGCAGGATTTGTCCGGCGGCACGCTGCGGCTGACGGTAATGGAAGGGCGGTTGCAGAATATCCGCCTGGAAAACCATGATGCCCGCTTATTGCATATGGCGTTTCCCGGCCTGAAGGGCAAGATTCTCAACCTGCGGGATATCGAGCAGGGCATGGAGCAAATCAATCGGCTGCGCCGTGATCCGGTACAGATAGACATCCAGCCGGGCAGTGAGCCGGGATACTCGATAGTCAACCTGACCGCCGCTCACGAAAAGCCTCTAGGCCTCAACGCCGGGTTCGATAACAGCGGGCAGAAAAGCACCGGCGTCGGCCAGTTGAACACCGGTCTCACGGCCAATAACCCCTTGGGACTGGCCGACCAATGGTTTCTGAACGCTTCACGCAGCAGCGGGTTTGTCAGCGATCGCAACGCCCGCAGCGTGCAGGCTGGGTTCAGCCTGCCTTACGGCTACTGGCTGTTGGATTACAGCTACAGCTACAGCGATTATCTCAATACCATCAACGAGCAAGGTTACGATTGGCGCTCCGCCGGCGATAGCCAGGCGCACCGGCTGACGTTGTCCCGCGTGGTGTTTCGCAACGGCATGATGAAAACCGGTCTGATGCTGGCGCTGACGCACCGCATCAGCCGCAACGATCTTAACGATACCCGCCTCGACAGCAGCAGCTACGAACTTACCAGCCTGACGGCAGGCATCAATCACAGTCAGAAACTGTGGGGCGGGTACGCAACGCTATCGCCCTTCGTCAGCCGAGGCATGCCCTGGCTTGAGGCGGGGAGTGATTACCAGGCCGGCGGACAGCCCGCCATCGACTTTACCAAGTGGGGCGCCACCGCCAGCTATTATCTGCCGCTGGCCGGTAATTTCACTTATCTCACCAGCCTGTCCGGCCAGTGGACCGGCGATAGGTTATACGGCGCCGAACGCATGACCCTTGGCGGCGAAAGCTCGGTGCGCGGTTTCAAAGAGCAGTACCTGTCCGGGGACAACGGCGGTTACTGGCGTAACGAAATCGATCGGCCCATAACGGTATTGCCTGTGCTGGGGGATATCGGGGCATTGGCGGCGCTGGACGTCGGTTATCTTCGCCACGATCGCCAGGATGTCGATTCAGCCGGTACCCTGTGGGGCGCCGCCGTGGGGGTGAGCAGCAGCAACCGTAATTTTGTCAGTCAATTCACCCTCGGCTGGCCGCTGGCATATCCCCGTTCGCTGGCCCCCGACCGGGTTTCTGTTTATTACCGTTTCGGCGTGACGCTGTGAAATTAAGGATGGCGGGGATGAAAAATCCGGTTACCGGCAAGGTTGCTTTATGGCGTCTTACGCTGAGTTATCTGCTGGTGGTCCTGCTGGCCTGGCAGCCGTTATTACCGGCGCTGGCGACCGCCATCACTCCGGCCAACGGTTCCACCCAAACCCTCTTAGCCGGCAACGGCGTGCCGGTGGTAAATATCGCCACGCCCAACCAGGCCGGCCTTTCCCATAATGAATATCAGCAGTTCAACGTTGGCGCGGAGGGGGTGATCCTTAACAACGCCACCGACAAACTGACCCAAACCCAATTGGGCGGATTGATCCTTAACAATCCCAACCTCCAGGCCGGCCAGGAAGCCAAAGCCATCATCAACGAAGTGGTGGGCGCCAATCCTTCCCAGTTGCAGGGTTACATGGAAGTGGCGGGCAAAGCCGCCAGCGTTATGGTGGCCAATCCCTACGGCATCACCTGCGACGGCTGCGGTTTCATCAATACGCCGAATGCCACCCTGACCACCGGCAGCCCGATTATCGGCGCCGACGGCAACCTGCAGTCCCTGGAGGTCACTCAGGGCGCCATCATCATTCAAGGCAAAGGGCTTGATGCCGGTCAGAGCGACGCGTTCTCCTTGCTGGCCCGCGCGGCGCAAATCAATGCCGGCCTCTACGCCAAAGACCTGACGGTCACCGTGGGGCCAATCATATCGATGCCGCCGGCAATGCCACTCCGCTGGGGACCCCGGGCAATATGCCGACCCTCGCGGTGGACACCGGCGCCCTGGGGGGCATGTACGCCAATAGCATTCGGCTGGTGTCCAGCGATAAAGGCGTGGGCGTCAATCTCGGCAATCTCAGCGCCGCCGCCGGCGGCATTGCGCTCTCGGCGTCCGGGGCATTGACGGTGACCAATGCGGTGGCGAACAACGGCGCCGCCGCCGGGGATATCAACCTGTCGGCGACCGGCAAGCTGACGATAAATAACGCGGTGGCGCAGGGCAGCCTGAACGCGACCGGCAACGGTGTGCAATTGGGAGGCAACCTGGCGGCGCAGGGCGCCGTGACCCTCGGCAGCCAGGGGGATCTTGAGGCCGATAATGCGACCCTGGCCGCCGGCGGCAGCCTGCAGTTGAATGCCGCCGGCGGTCTTGACGTCAATCACGCCAGCCTGGATGCCGGTACCGACAGCGCCGGGAATATCGGCGAGCAGGGCAGTCTGTCGCTCGGCGCAACGACAATCAGCCTCGCCGACAGCCAGGGCGCGGCGGCCCTGATCAACGTGACGGCCGGCGGCGCCGTGGTGCTGGATGCCGCCAGCCGCTTGCAGGCGCGTCAGTTGTCGCTGAGCGGCCGGCAATTGCAATTGGACGGCCAGTTGTCATCCAACCAGGACCTGACGATCATCGGCACCGGCTTGACCGGCGGCGCCGGCGCCGCCCTCGGCAGCCAGCAGAATATCAATCTGACTATCACCGGCGACAGCCTGTGGAACGGCCAAATGCTGGCGGGATCCGGGCTGCATTTCCAGGGCGGTTCCCTTACCAACGACGGGCAATTGCTGGCGGTGGACGACCTGAGCTTTGACGGCGCCGCGCTGAGTAATAACGGTTTGATTCAGGCCGCCTCTCTCTTTTTCCGGCGGCGTGCTGAATAATGCCGGTCGGTTACAGGCGCAAAACAACGTCACCCTTGACGTGGGATCGCTGACTCAGCAGGCGGCGGCAAGCTTGATAGCCGGCGGACAACTCACTGTGCAGGCGGATAGCGCCGATACCGACGGCACTTGGCAGAGTCAGTCCCTGGATTATCAGGGGGGGGCGATTGGTACAACGCCGGCAGTGTCGACGCGCTGGCCGATATGGATATTGCCCTGAACGGTTTGGGGCAGAACAGCGGTAACCTGCTGGCGGCAGGTCAATTAACGCTGACGGCGCCGCAGTTCACCAACCAGGGCCTGCTGCAAGGCCGGCAAATCACTGTTAGCGGCGGCCAAACCGCACCCGTGGGCGGGACTTCCGTGAGTGGAGGCCAAACCTCGCCCGTGGGCGGGACTTCCGTGAGTGGCGGCCAAACCGCGCCCGTGAGCGGGACTTCCGTAAGCGGCAACCCAAGCGCGTCCATTGGCGCGACCTTCGCCAACAGCGGTACCTTGCGCGCGGTCGACGGCTTGACCTTGGGTGAACTGGCACTGTTGTCTAACAGCGGCACGCTGTTGAGCGGTGGGGCAAGCCAGTTCTCCGCCGCCCGGCTGACCAACGGCGGCGCCATCATCGCCGCGTCCTTACAGGCCGGCGCCGCCACTCTCAGCAACAGCGGCACCCTAAACATCGCCGGGGCGCTGACGCTAAACAGCGTCGATATGGTCAACAGCGGCGATATCAGCGCGGGTCAAACGGCGCTCGGCGCTCAAACCCTGATCAATACCGGCAATGTCGTTGCCGACGGCAATCTGGGGATCACCGTCGAACAATTGACCAATGGCGGCGCGTTGACGGCCGATAGCCTGTCGTTCTCCGGTCAGAACCTCGTCAACGGCGGGACGATGGATATCGCCCATGAAGCGGATATTCAGACGTCGCAGTGGCAAAACAACGGCGCTTTTCGCGCCGGTCAGGTTTCCGCCGCCGGGCTGAGCCTTTCCAACAGCGGAGAGTTAACCGGCAGCGACCAACTGGCGTTGGGGTTCGACGCCGGGATAACCAATAGCGGCGCGCTGGCTGCCAACGGCCCGTTGTCCCTGACCACCGGCGCGCTGAACAATTCGGGCACTCTGTCGGGGGACGACGATCTTAGCCTGAGCCTGGGCTCGCTGCAAAATCAAGGGGATATCCTTGCCGGCGGCACAGGGGACTATCACCGGCGGCGCTGTGGTCAATAGCGGGCAACTGCAGGCCGGCCAGTTACAGATGACGACCGCTACGCTGGATAACAGCGGCACCCTGCTCGGACAAGACGGCCTGACGCTCGCATTGATGGATACCCTGCAAAACCAAAGCGGGGGTCAAATACTGAGCGCCGGCGCGGGCGCGCTGACGGCGGCGGCGATAACCAACGCCGGCGTTCTGCAGGCCGACTCGCTGCAGCTTACCGCCGGCGAGCTTGACAATAGCGGCCATATCCAGGGCGACAGCCGGCTCGGCCTGCGGTTGGGACAGCCTGAGGATAACGCCGTATGGGCATCGGCCGCCGCGCCCGTCGCGCTCGGCGTGTTGAACAACCAGGGCGGGATCATTTCAAACGGCGCCGTATCGCTGCAGGTGGCGCAATTGAACAACCAGGGCGGCGTCCAGGGGCAAAGCCTGGAGGTACAAGGTGAACAACTGCTAAACAGCGGTACCCTGATAAGCCCCGGTGAGCTGGATATCACCCTGACCGGCGCGTTGAGCAATTCGTCGTCAGGGCAGGTGCTGACCGATGCTCTGTTGAATATCGCCGCCGGGACGGTCGGTAACCAGGGCTTGCTGCAGGGCGGTACGCTGACGGCCGCGGCGGAAAGCCTGGATAATCAAGGACAATTGCAGGGCACGCAGGGATTGACCTTCATTACCGACGGCTCGCAAACCTACGGCGCAAACAGCCGGTTGTTAAGCAACGGCGCCGCCGCGCTCGGCGCGCAGGCTATCAGCAATGCCGGCCTGTGGCAGGCCGACGTGCTGAACATCACCGCCGCCAGCCTGGATAACAGCGGCGCCATGGCCGGGCTGACCCGTCTGGCTATCCACGACAGCGATCAACTGGACAATTCGGCGGCGGGACAGCTATTGTCCAACGGCGATATCACCCTGCTAGGGGGCGAAATCGTCAACAGCGGAGAGGTGCAGGGGGAAACCCTGACCGTGACCGGCGGCTCGGTGGACAATGACGGCAGTCTGACCGGACTGAATCAGCTCTCGCTTACCCTGAACGACAGCCTGTCCAACAGCGGCAAAATGCTGACCGACGGCGCCGGAACGCTGTCCGCCGGCCAATTCATCCATAGCGGCATCGCCCAGGCGCAGCAATGGAATATTACCGCCGCCAGCCTCGATAACAGCGGCATTCTCGCCGGAATCGACGGTTTATGGCTATCCCTGACCGGCTCGGCGCAAAATCAATCACAAGGCCAACTGCTGAGTAACGGGGTCAGCCAAATCCAGGCCGCCGATTTTACCAACAGCGGCACCGTGCAGGCCGGCGGACTGCTGGATTTACAGCTGACCGGGGATATCGTCAACGCCGCCGGCGCCAGCCTGCTGGGGGCGGATCAACTGCAACTGCGGGCGGCCCACATCACCAACCAGGGTATCTTGCAGGGCGGGGAGGTCAGCGTTAACGCCGCCGCCCTCGACAACAGCGGCACGGTACAAGGCGACCAGACGCTGGGCCTGACCCTGACCGGGCTACTCAGCAACCTGTCAAGCGGCGAGATTTTATCGGGCGGTCAAACCTCCCTGTCGGCAAATCAACTGAACAACCAGGGCTGGCTGCAGTCGCAACAGCTTACCTTCACCGGCAGCCAGTTTAGCAATAGCGGCACCCTGCTGGCGGGAGATACGCTGCAGCTCACCGTGCCGACCTTCACCAATCAGGGCACTATCCAAGGCGACCGCGCCGCCATCGACAGCTCGACGATAAGCAACGACGGCACCCTGCTGGGGATAACGTCTCTGGCCCTACAGTCCGGGACCCTTGACAATCAGAGCGGCGGGCGCATTTACAGCGCCGGCGATTTGAATTTCACCAGCGCCAGCCTGCAACAAAACGGTCAATTTCTGGCGCTGGGCAACCTTGACGGCCATATTACCGGCGCACTGGATTTCACCAGCCTGCTGGCGGCGGGTCAAACCCTGACCCTGAAGGCCGACGGCGATTTCAGTCAGCAGGGCACACTGCAGGGCAACGCCGTGCAGTTGACCGCCGGCGGCACCTTCACCAACGGCGGAGAGGTGGTGACCGGCGACGGCGGCCTGTCGGTAACCGCCGCGGCCATCGATCAGCCATCGGGCGGCAGCCTGCAATCCGGCGGCGCCGTCTCCTTGACCAGCAATACCGGTATCACCAATCAGGGTTTTATCGGCACTCTGGGGAGTGTGTTGCTGCAGGCCGCCGCCACTTTAACCAATACCGGGCTGTTGTATGCCGGCGGCAACATGCAACTGCTGGCGGACAGCATCCAAAATATCGGCGGCGATATCCTGGCGGGCGAAAACCTGTGGATGCAACGGGACGCCGCCGGCGACGCCAACAGCCAGATAGTCAATAGCTCCGGCGATATCGAAACCCAAAACGGCGATATCACTCTCAACACCGGCCTGTTGCTTAACCAGCGCCTCGGGTTCAGCGTCACCGAGACCGACAGCGCGGCGGATGTGCCAAGCTGGGCCGGCGGCGCCGATGTCCTGATACCGGTCAGCTGGTTCGCACCCGGCGATATCGGGGTCTATCACATCTTCAGCGTCACTTATGCCGGGGGGGGCAAGGCGGCAGCATTCTCAGTGAAAGCGATCGCTATTACTATGCGGCTTACCCCACGGCGGACAATCAACTGGTCGCCGTCGCCTCCACCCAACTGCAGGTCGCCTCGGACGGCAACGCCGGTCTGCTGGAGGCCGGGCACGATCTGATTGCCGATACCGGCACGCTGGACAACATCGCCTCCACGATTCTGGCGGGCAATGATATTCAGATGCAGGGCGGCAGCCTGAGCAACACCTCTTATCAAGAAGGCACCACCACCGAATATCAGCTGTACACCTACAGCCAACTGAGCAAAGGGGATGAAACGGGTCCTTTGATGCGGCCCAATATGACGCTACAGGAGGCGCCCGGCTATTTCCCCACCACTGAAGACAATACCAACGGCTACCCTTACGACGGCGTTCCTTACACCGCCGTCGGCGCGCCCACCTACAGCTTTACCGCCGGCGGTCAAAACTATAACGCGCTGATTCAGGCCGGCGGCAACATCAGCGCCAATTTCACGCAGGATATCAGCAACACGACGGTGACGCCGGATGTCGGCGGCATGACTCACCATCTTACCGCCCCTACGCTTTCCGCCGTCAATACGCTAACCGGCCAGTCACAGCAAAGCAGCCGCCAGCTCACCGCCGTCAATGACGGATTTACCCTGGCGGACAGCGCGCTGGACCCACAAACGGTGAGTGGCGGCCAGGGCGACAGCCTGTCCCTGAACCAGGTCAGCGCGGCCGATAGCGCTCAGAGCCTCAGCACCGCCGATGGCGGCGCCAAAACCCTTGCCGTCGCCGCCGCGCCGAACGCGCCGCTCGACACCTTGACGCCGGCGCAATTGAGCGCCGCCATTGCCACCGGCCTGCAACCCCTGACCGAGAATCCGCTGGCGGATTACCCGCTGCCCGTCGGCAATGACGGCCTGTTTGTCATCAACAGCCAGCCCGGCAGCCACTATCTGATTACCGCCAATCCCAAGCTGACGCAGCTTGGCCAGGTAGACGGCTCGGTATTCAACGATTTGGACAGCCTGTTGGGACAGACCCCCGCCGCCGGTCCCACGGTGGAAACCAGCAGCCAATTGACCAACGAGCAACAGTTTGCCGGTTCGGCCTATCTGCTCAACAAGCTCAACCTGAACGCCGATACCGACTATCAATTCCTCGGCGACGCGGAGTTTGATACCCAATACGTCGACAACGCGGTGATAAGCCAGACCGGCCAGCAATATATCGACGGCGTCGGTTCCGATTTGCAGCAAATGCAAACCTTGCTGGATAACGCGGCATCGGAGCAACAAGCCTTGAACCTGCAGTTCGGCGTCAGCCTGACGCCGGATCAGGTGGCCGGTTTAACGCAAAGTATTGTCTGGTATGTGCCGATCACCGTCGACGGTCAAACGGTACTGGCGCCGCAGCTCTACCTGGCGCAGGCGGATGAAACCAATGTACAGGGCAGCGTGATCAGCGCTCAGCAGGTCGCGCTGTCCAGCGCCGGTTCCGTCACCAACAGCGGCGCGGTGACGGCGGTGTCGCTCCTCGATATATCCAGCCAGGACCAGATAACCAACCAGGACGACGGATTGCTGCAGTCCGACGGCAGTCTGAGTCTGACCGCGCTAAACGATATCAGCAATCTCAGTGCCGCCATTTCGGGCGGCGATATCAGCCTTACCAGCCTGAACGGCAGTATTCTCAACCAGACCGCAAGCGATACCTGGTCGACAGGCAGCCTGACGTCGGCCGCCTCGGGCGGCCCGGACCAGGCCGCGCTGACCGCCACCGAAACCGGCGATATGGCGAACATCAGCGCCACCGGCGACCTGGTACTGTCCGCCGCCAAGGATATCTCGGTGGTGGGCGCCGGCGTTTCCGCCGACGGCGATGCGGTCCTGGCGGCGGGCAACGACGTCACCATCGCCGCTCTGAGCCAAACCGCCACCGACGACACACTGGCCGGTTGGCAGACCACCGACAGCACCCAAACCACGGCGCAGTCCGGCACTGTCGCCGCCGGCGGCGCATTAAGCGTCCTGGCCGGCAACGATCTCACCGTGGACGGCAGCGGCTTGACCTCCGGCGCCGACATGACGCTGGCGGCGGGCAACGACCTCAGCCTCCAAGCCGCCGCCACCGGCTCGCAAAGCGCCGACCAATCGGGCCAATCCGGCCAGGAAAGCCAGAACAGCACCCTCGGCGGCGTGGTGAGCAGCCTGGACAGCGGCGGCAACCTCAGCCTGACGGCCGGACAGGATATCACCAGCCAGGGCGCCTCGCTGAACGCCGACGGCAGCGCCGCGCTCAGCGCCGGCGGCGATATCACGCTGGATGTCCTGCAAAGCGACACCTACAGCGAAAATCACGACGACGACAGCGAAACCATCGACGAAACCCTCGGCCAGCAGGGTACCGCCATCACCGCCGGCGACGGCATCCAGCTCACCGCCGGCCAGGATATCACCCTGACCGCCGCCCAGGCGCAGGCGGGCGGCGCCATAAGCCTCAACGCCGGCGGCGACATCACCCTCAATACCGCGCAGGAAAGCGATTACCATTACGATGAGGATACCCGGACCCGCAGCGGCCTATTCTCATCCACCAGCACCCATACGGTGGATGAAGACTACGACACTCATCAGCTGGGCAGCCTGCTGAGCGGCGACAGCGTCAACCTGTCGGCGGGTAACGATATCGGCATTACCGGCTCATCGGTGGTAGGCGACCAAGATGTCACCTTGCAAGCGGGCAATGACATCACCATCGCCGCCGCCACCGAACAGCAATCCAGTTACCGGCTGAAAGAGACCAAAACCAGCGGCATCTTCAGCGGCGGCGGATTCGGCCTGACCATCGGCTCCGAATCGACGCGCCAGGAAATCAACCAGGACGGCACCACCCAAAGCCAGAGCGTCAGCACCCTCGGCGCCATCGACGGCAACGTCGATATCATTGCCGGCGGCACGGCCCATCTCAGCGAGGCGCAGGTGATAGCCGGCGACGACCTCAATGTGGTGGCCGGGGCGATCACCATCGATCAGGGTGACGATACCCTCAATCGCCGTGAAAGCTACGAACAGCAGCAAAGCGGGCTGACCGTCGCGCTTTCCAGCCCGATAACCGACGCGCTTACCACCATGGACAATCTGGCGGATCAGGCCGGCCAAACCAGCGACGCCCGCATGGACGCGCTCTATTCGGTGGAAGCGCTGCATGACGGCTGGGCGGCGTCCCAGAATGGCGGCGTCGCCGCCCAGGCCTCTCAACTGGCTGCTGGGGATTATGACGCCAGCATCAAATTGCAGCTCAGCATCGGCGCCAGCCAGAGCAGCTTCCTAAGCACCCTGGCGGAACAACAGGCGGTGGGCAGCACCCTCAGCGCCGGCGGCGATGTCAATCTGGCGGCCACCGGCGGCGATAATCAAAGCGGCGATTTGGTGATCACCGGCAGCGGCATCACCGGCGACAATGTCACGCTGGCGGCGGAACAAGACCTGATACTGGACGCCGCCGCCAGCACCAGCGAGCAGCACAGTTCCAGCGACAGCAGCGGCTGGAATGTCGGTGCCGGCGTTTCCCTCGGCGCCTCCACCGGCATCGGGGTATTCGCCAACGGTTATGTGGCCAGCGGTAACGCCGACGGCAGCGCCACCGATTACCTCGACACCCGCGTCAACGCCCAGAACCGGCTTACCCTGAGCAGCGGGGGGCGATACGACGCTTATAGGCGCGCAGGCGCTGGGGAACAGTATCATCGCCAACGTAGGCGGCGACCTGACCCTCACCAGCCTGCAAGATACCGATGATTATCAGGCGTCGCAACAGTCGGTGTCCGGCGGATTGGGCCTCTCCTTCGGTACGATGCTGGTGTCCGGGTCGCTTGGCATCAGCGGTTCCGACATCGACAGTCAATACGCCAGCGTCGGCGCGCAAAGCGGCCTGTTCGCCGGCGACCAGGGCTATGACATCCAGGTCGGCGACCACACGCAGCTCAACGGCGCGGTCATCGCCTCCACCGCCGACCCCTCTGACAACCAGCTCTCCACCGGCACCCTGGGCTGGGATGATGTGCAGAATTCCGCCGACTACAGCGCCACGGGCTACGGCTTTTCTTCCGGCGTGGGCGGCGGGTCGTCGCCGTTCGCCCTGCCATCCGCAAGCGCCGGCCAAAACGGCAGCGCCGCCGGCACCAGTTCGTCGGCCATCGCCGACGGCACGCTGACTATTCGCGACCCCGACGCCCAGCAGCAGAATGTCGCCACCCTCAGCCACGATACGGCGGACGCCAACGGCCATATCGACGAAATCTTCGATAAGGAGCAGGTAGAGCAAAATCTGGCGTTCACCCAGGCCGTGGGCCAGGTCGGCGCGGACGCGGTGCAGGATGTGCTGCAATACCAACTGAGCAGCGCCGCGGACGCCGCCCGGGCCGGCTTGCAGCTAAGCGACCCGAACTTCAGCAGCCTGTCGCCGGACGCGCAGCAGCAGGAAATAGAGCAAACCGATGTCTACAAAACGGCCCAGTCGGAATATGGCATCGGCGGCACCTACGCCATCCTGGGGGATGCCCTCAGCGGCGCGCTGGCGGGCCTGGCGGGCGGCGACCTCACCCAGGCGGCGGCAGGCGGTCTGGCGCCCTATCTGTCGCAGGCGGTGAAAGCCGCCACCACGGACTCCGCCGGTAATGTCAATGTCGCCGAGAATGCCCTCGGCCACGCCCTGGTGGGGGGACTGGTGGCGTATCTGCAAGGGAATTCCGCCGTGGCGGGCGCCGTCGGCGGCGCCGGAGGGGAACTGGCCGCCGAGGCAATCAGGGCCGAGCTCTATCCCGACACCGCCACGGCAGACCTGACGGAAGAACAAAAACAAACCATCTCGGCGTTAAGCACCCTGGCGGCGGGGCTGGCGGGCACGGTGGCCGGCACTGGCGCAGCCGGTACGGCGACCGGGGCGGGAGCGGGGAAGAATGCGGTTGATAATAATGCTCTGAGTGGGAACGGGCAGACAGAAACCGAAGAAGAGAAAGAAGAAAAAGAGTGGACAGGGGAGTATGATCCTGAGAATCCGGTACATATTGTGCGGATTACACCGCCGGTCATGGCTATGGTAGGCGTGGTTGGCGGCATTCGGAGTGACGACAACTTCGTTGGCCCGATGCCACTACCTCCCGCGCAAATGGCGGCGAGTTGGCAAGGCAATGAGCCTTATCCAGGTGTTGATTTCTATGAAAATGTAACGCTTCCTGCAGGAACCCTAGTCGTTGGGGCAGTTCCAGGACAATCTCCGTACTACACGACCCTTGCTGTATTTCAAGGCACTGATGGTACAGCAGAAGGATATTATGGCGTGCTGCAAATGCGTCCAAATGTTGATAACACCTCTTATCCCCCATATCGAAGTGGAGCTACGATTTATCAAGTGGGTAGCGATACCAATGCTGCATCGGGAACTGCTTTAGCCAACCCAGTGTATGGTTCAGGTGGCGGAGACCAATTTTTTATTCCAAACTACTCCAACTCATTGATCCCGCTTTACTCAATTCCATTTATCAAAGGGCCATGATAATGCCAAAATTATTTGATACTCAAACTGGTGAAGTCTTTGTTGGTGAGCATTTAGTATTGCGTAAAAATTTAACACGGCAAGCAGTGGTGAACATGGGGTTTGTGTTTTATCGAGAATTTAACATGAAAACAGGATGGGTACATAGTGCCACAGGGCCGCATTTGATGGCTGGGCGTTTGGCTAATCTAGCGCTCGGATTTAAGGATGAAAACCTGGAAAGTGTCAGTTTCGCTTTTGCTGACAAGTCGATAACGAATGTGGAAGATTTACATAAATTGCAAGACCAAGTGCTGATTCAAGAATTAGGTGTGCCAGATAGGAAAAATGAGGGGTACATTACTTATGATTTTCAGTGGGGTGGTATATCGTCGGGACTAGACCCCCGAGGAGGATCTTGTGACATTACAATTCGTTGGCGCTAATTATTACCCTATCCGCTTGTTTTAACACTTAGTTACGGCCAAGGTAAACCCAAGGTACTGAGCGGGTTGCACTATATCCTGTACCAATTATGCTCGAACAATATGCGAGGTGACGTTGCTTTGGCGGAAGTTCCTCATCAGGCTTTATTAGTGATGTTTTTGGAGTAATAAGTGGAGAAGTTATCAGTGCACAAGTCAAGTAAAAATTAATGAAAAAAACATTTCAGCCTAAGGGTTCATTAAAAATATAGTCTGTTCAAACTAACCGATAAAATGAATTAGTGAACTATTATGATTAAGTCTCCATATGTAAGTCATGCAGCGGCTATTACAGCCACGTTAGGCAATGACATAAAGTAGGTCTCGACTGGCTGGTCTAAAGTAGAACAAGTTGTTTACATGACCGGTAGATTGACTGCTGCCATTCGGCAATTTATTGAGAAGGATGAGCCTACTTTGCGGTATTTCGAGATATGTCGAATACCAATGCCGATGCCATGGCCGTAAACAAGCAATAGCCGGCGCGTCGCGGGCCTGCTTGAGGGCAAACGTTACCTGCTCTTCGGTGTAGCGGGACTTTTTCATCGGCATCACCTCCGTCAACGGGATGGTTTTATCATGCCGGATTTCCAATTTTGTGTGGAGCAGAATTGTGGGGTAGGGTCATGTTCGCCGGCAACCAGGGTTATGGCATTAAGGTAGGGTACCATACCCAGTTTAACGGTGGGTGATGACCTCAACCGCCAACCCGGCGGATAACCAGCTGTCCACCGGCACCCTATACTGGGATGCTATCCAGAATGCCTTCGACTACAGCACCAGTTCATCGGCCATCGCCGACGGCACGCTGACCCTGCGCGACCCCGACGCCTAGCAGCAGAATGTCGCCACCCTCAGCCACGATACGGCGGACGCCAACGGCCATATCGACGAAATCTTCGAGAAGGAGCAGGTAGAGCAAAATCTGGCGTTCACCCAGGCCGTGGGCCAGGTCGGCGCGGACGCGGTGCAGGATGTGCTGCAATACCAACTGAGCAGCGCCGCGGACGCCGCCCGGGCCGACTTGCAGCTAAGCGACCCGAACTTCAGCAGCCTGTCGCCGGACGCGCAGCAGCAGGAAATAGAGCAAACCGATGTCTACAAAACGGCCCAGTCGGAATATGGCATCGGCGGCACCTACGCCATCCTGGGGGATGCCCTCAGCGGCGCGCTGGCGGGCGGCGACCTCACCCAGGCGGCAGGCGGACTGGCGCCCTATCTGTCGCAGGCGGTGAAAGCCGCCACCACGGACTCCGCCGGTAATGTCAATGTCGCCGAGAATGCCCTCGGCCACGCCCTGGTGGGCGGACTGGTGGCGTATCTGCAAGGGAATTCCGCCGTGGCGGGCGCGGTCGGCGGCGCCGGAGGGGAACTGGCCGCCGAGGCAATCAGGGCCGAGCTCTATTCCGACACCGCCACGGCAGACCTGACGGAAGAACAAAAGCAGACTATATCGACATTAAGCACTCTGGCGGCGGGGCTGGCGGGCACGGTGGCCGGCACTGGCGCAGCGGGTACGGCGACCGGGGCGGCTGCGGGAAGAATGCGGTTGATAATAATGATTTAACGCTTGGCGATTTCGGCACAGGATTTGCCGATTACGGTCAATCTACTTCATCGCTGAGGACTTCGATGGTACAACAAGGCGCGACACAAGACGAAATTAACGCGGAGCTGACTAAAAATGCGCAGGGAGATTTACCTACAGGACAAGCCCCGGCTACTGCGTTAGTGATGGACTGGGGTGAAGGTATGTCATTAGTCGGTGGCACTTTGTTTGTTCCGGCAACGGGAACGGCTGCGGTTGCCGGTGGTGCTGTGCTTGGCACTATAGCAGATGCGGAAACACAGTTTTATGAGATGGGGCCAAATGATGAATATAATTATATAAATACAATTATAGCGGCAGGTGCCGGGGCTTTAACTCAAGGTAAGAGTATATACTTTACGGCAGGCGTCAATATGGGTGGTGCCTTGCTAGAAAGCGAGCTTAATGGGCAAAATGCAACGGGTTCTATGATTGAAGCCGCCGTAGGCTCGTTGCTCAGTGCTAAAAGTGGAGAATATATGAATAATGCTATAGATATTTATGGCATTCCACCTGTTATATCGAGTACATTTGGTGAGATAGGTGGGTCTATGACAGGAGTACTTTACCAGATTGGAGTAGATACGGGTATCAAAAAGGTGGAGGAACAAAATTGAAAAAATTCACAAAAGTCAATCTTCCGTTACTTCTTTTTTTAATGGTCACCAGCACACTGACGATGATATGCCTGGCTGTGTTGGTAACTTTGACTGTCCCAATTGTCGTTTATTTCCGTGTTGGCGTTTTGCAATATCAAGTATTGTTTTTGATTGACGCTCTTAAAATAGGAGCTACGGTTGGTTTAACAGTCGGCATCGGAATTTGGTTGATAGCAAAAATAGAAGAAATAATTAAACGTCGCTCACTTCCACCAGACTCCTAAGAATACCATAAACAATGGTTAAATAAACTAAAGCACATTAAAGCTTAGGTAATGATGCAAATTTTCTATTTGGTGCAACCAATTCCGACGAGTATATTCGATTCGGTGGAATATCCGGCGTTGCTGAATAATCCGCGTGTCACTAACGTCATTAGGAATGATATTGAAAAATGTTTGAAAACCTAGCTCCCCAACGTGTCAGAAACACGTCTGGTTTTATGGTACGGACAGCCAGTCGTGAGGCAGTAGAATATATACAAGGTTCACGCAAAGCGCGTATCTCAGTTGATTTCGAGCCCATGTCAAGGGTCTATGAGGATACATTGACTGACTGGCTTGTTGACGACGCGGTTCAACCGGTGTCTCCTCAATACCGGGTGCAGTTGCTGAAAGACATTGACGAGGGATTGAAATTCATGGGGTTACGCTTCTAGTGAGCCTTGCTCAAAGCATAAATGACGTAACAATGATCGCGTCCAAACGTTGAGGGTACGTGCTATCACAAATATCATAATGAATTAAATGAAAATTTCGTATCAGAGTTGGCGCCAATCTACCTTGGCGGCCAACAGTCCATTCAACACAGGCCATGAAAGTCAGCTATGGATGGAAACTTTACGCTCAAAGAAAAGCCTTAATAACGATGGGAAGCCTGACCCGGCTCAATATCCTGGGTGCTTTAAGCTTGAGCGATATTGGCGGCACGGTCATTCATGACTACAAAACGATAAATGAGCAAAGCGCTATACTGTTTTTCTATCTCGTTGGCAATGGCTGACTCAACCCCCTCGAGGGTTAAGGTCAATTTAAGCCCTTAGTGTTCGCAGGCTTCAATATAAGCACATGCCAGCACACGACGATAAAGCGCCACCCGTAATTCCACCGGGATACATGATTGATTTTGGATATTCATCAGCAAATTACCCTGTTGTGCTGGTGACAATGAAAACAAGCCTGAACGAGGCCGGACCAACCTGAACCGCTATGATAATTGCGGCGACAGTGACCAATACATTGCCGCTTATATGCCTGTCATACTTTACGTTGCAGGCGTGTTGGCTTGCCTGCAACTCGAGTTTTTTTAGGTATAATTTTATACCAGCAATTCGGCATTAATGATCAACTGGCCGTGTTTGCCGGTGACAAAGCCGCAATCATGCAGCCAGCGGCCTTTCAGATGCAGGGCCGGCGGGGCATCGGGTCTGCCGCCATTTGGAACGTAGCCCACAGTATAAAAACGCGTGTCTACTTTTGCTTGGGGTGAGCGGGGTTCTGACTTAATATACTTTTTAGCCATGGTGACTACTCCTGATAGTTGCTGGTGGTGAGCGGCGGTAGAGGGCTGTCACCCTTTATCGTCGCGTTTTATTAGTGATAAATATGGCACTCACTGTATTACTGACATTGTAAAATTAATGAATAATACAATTGATATCCTGCTAGAAAATGAAATGCTTTATTGATCTCGTTAATAACAACGGATAAGCATCAATAGGCCAACATCAATAGCAGAGTTTATACTGGACATATTATCAGCGACAGGATAAGAAATCCATCAAAAAAAATAATAAAAATAACCCAGAGGGTTAATTATTCCTTATTTCAAAAGCAACATGCGTTTACCTTATTTGTAGGAATTTATTTGTGATGATAATCGAATGAAATAGAACTTGGCGTTGCATCTTAAAGCGTGAGGCGTCCCTGGAAATTGTAATTCATCCCCTTTGGCCCAAGAATCGTTTATATATTAGAGAGGTTGAGGCCATTACATTGTGCCAATGAAAACATTCCCTACGCCCCATGATTCCTTTTTCAGAAAATTCTTCAGCGATGCCAGCGTTGCTGCCGATTTCCTGCAAATTCACTTGCCTGCTTCATTACAGGCCAAGTGCGATTTCGGCACGCTGGCCATTACCTCCGGCAACTTTGTCGAAGCGGATATGCGCAACCAGATCTCCGATATCCTTTATTCGATGAAAACCCCGGCGGGAACAGGGGTACATGTATTGCCTTATCGAACATCAGTCGAGCCCGGAGGAGATGATGGCTTTTCGTTTGCTGCGCTACAGTATTGCCGCCATGCATCGTCATCTGAAGCAGGGCCATAAACGGCTGCCGTTAATTGTTCCCATATTGTTTTATCATGGTAAACAAAGTCCCTATCCGTATAGCATGCGCTGGCTGGATTGTTTCGATGACCCGGCGGCAGCGCAGCATTTATATACCCAGGCGTTTCCGCTGGTGGATGTCACGGTTATTCCTGACGATGAAATCAAAACGCATCGCAAAGCGGCATTGCTGGAATATGTGCAAAAGCACATTCATGAAAGAGATTTTAATATCTGCCTGATGACTATTGCTTGGCTAATAGAAAAGTTTGAACCCAGCAAAGAACAGGTGCAGAATTTGATACACTATATAACGCAAGAGGGAAATACACTTGACCCAAAGCGCTTTTTGCGTATTCTAGAGCAAAGCGCGCCACGTAACAGGGAGGATATGATGAAAATCGCCGATTATTTGAGGCAAGAAGGAATGAAAAAAGGAATGCAAAAAGGATTACAAGAAGGTGGCAACAGGCGGGAAAGAGAAATCGCTCGCAAGTTACTGTCTTTAAGTACAGACCGCACCCTGGTGGCACAGGCCACAGGATTGAGTTGTTCTGAAATTGATGCCTTGATGGACTTAACTGCTAAAGCGGATCATTAATTTAATATTTGTTGCCAATGTTGTGTAAATGCCACTTCGGACTTTATAAAATGGTAATTCGTAATCACCGATGCGGGCCTATGTGACAATTTTTTTAAAAAATGTAGCGCAGTTTGTGAAAGTGATAACTCCATTTCCTGAAAACAGATAGGGGCGTGCAAAAGAGGCGCTATATTAAGCTTAGGCATACAGGTCATCGCAGCGTTGCGAGGCATCTTCGGACGTATATTGATTACACGGCTTATTTTTTACAGCCGTCGATTTCGTCATGGATCACTTCCGTCAATGAGTTTATCTCACTTAACAGCGTGTCCGTCAAATCTGGGTAGGATCACTCAAAAGAGGCCAGTGTCTCGGTGAGTATTTCCTCGGACAAAACCTCATCATCCACCGCCCGCGCCAGAATCATCGACCATAGCCGACCAGCGTAAAATGGCCACCCTCCGCCGCTCTTGCTCGGTGGCGCCGGGCGCGGTTTGGCTGAATTTTTCAATCCGCGCTTTTACCGCCCTGGTGGTGACGGCAAGGGTTTCCGGAGATGTCCGGGAGATTTCGCTGCCAAGCGCCGAGAACATGCAGCTGTGGCGGCGGTTGTCCCGTTGCTCTTTGGTCAGATAAGCCTGACCGAATGACTTCAAATCCAGATCTGCATACGGCGACTCGCCGTTGTCCAGAAACAGGACGTGTTCGAATGCCTTGGCGATCAGATCATCCTTTGACGTGAAATGATTGTAGAACGCGCCATGGGTAAGCCCCGCGGCCTTGGTGATATCCGCTATGCTGACATTTTCGCATCCCTGCTCACGTATCAGCTGAGCTGCGGCATCCAGAATCCGGCGTCGATTATCGGCTAAATGGTCACGGCTGATTTTCATCTAAAGGGGCCCGTTATTGTCGTTGCCAAAAGATTAACCATTATCGGACAAAAAATCTTGCATTGCAATGATGATGAATAACACTATTGCGAACGCATGAAAGGTCATTTATGATGTTGGTTGTCACTATTAGCAGGCAAAGGCGTTTTAACTCAAGCTTCCGACAAAAGGATTCTTTTATGAACGTATCGAACATGACGGCGCTGGTTACCGGCGCATCCACCGGCATCGGTGCCGCCTATGCGAAAAGACTGGCGAGCCGCGGCTATAATCTGGTGTTGGTGGCACGGGATATCCATCGCTTGAACACCCTGGCGGGCGAGCTTAAAACTGACTTCGGCGTTAAGGCCGACGTCCTGCCCGCCGACCTGACAAATCCGCAGGATCTGCAGCAGGTGGAACAGCGTTTACGGCAAGATGCTTCTATCGGCCTATTGGTGAACAACGCCGGTGCGGCGAATCACGGTTCGTTTATCGATGCCGAGCCGGAAAAAGTCGCAAGCCTGATTAATCTCAACGTCACCGCCGTCAGCCGGCTCACCGTTGCTGCGCTCCATGGCATGCTGGCGCGCGGCGAAGGCGCTATCGTCAATATCGCTTCGGTGGTGGGACTAGCCCCGAGTTTCCGTTAGGAATCTATGGCGCCACTAAGTCCTTTGTTATTGCCATGTCGCAGGCCATCAATGCCGAAGTGGGCGATAAGGGCGTATACGTGCAGGCGGTGCTGCCCGCGGCGACCCGCACGGAAATTTGGGAGCGATCCGGTCGTGATGTGAACGCGCTGCAGGGGGTTATGGATGTGAGTGAATTGGTGGACGCCGCTCTGGTGGGATTTGATCGCCGTGAGACGGTGACCATTCCGACGCTGCATGACGAAAGCCTGTGGCAGGCTTATGATGCGGCCCGCCGGGCGATGTTGCCGCATTTCGCACAGGAACATGCCGCGAAACGCTATCGCGCCGTATAATGCATTGGCATAAGCCGCGATGCGCTATCGCTACAAATAAGATGCTGGCATAGCCGCGATGCGCTATCGCGATAAATAAGGTGCTGGCGTAAGCCGCGATACGCTTTCGCGCCAATTAACGCGTTGGCATAAACTTCTATCATTGCGCTATGCGGAAAAAGAAAACCTGACCCTCTGTTTCATTGCGGCGGGTTGGGCGCCCATCGGCAAAAGGCAATCATCCCTGTTATTTCCTGGGTACATCTGATTATATAATATATATGAGATGCTTATTTTTACTTTGTGATCCTTCGTTTAAAAAAACTCGAATCAAATTTCTTTTAATTTATATCCGGTTAAATAAATAGCGTGATTTTTTTTCCACAAATACAAAATCTGGTGATCATATTAATATGTTATTTCTATTCCATATCCCGCTTGTTGATGACAAATGATAACCATCGCGACATGATGGATATCGTCGGTGATATCAACCGCCGTATACTCCAAGAAATAACAGGATATTTATATTATAAAATATTTTATTTATGTTAATTCAATCGGATAAATTATATCCTACGCCATTGCTTGGCTTTTCCCCAGGGCATGAAGTACGGATAGCGATAAAACAGGAATTCTGCTAATGATACCTTTAAATCCCCTTGAATCACCCCCTTAATGGGGGAGATAAATCATGATAATGTCAATTTTTGCAATGCTAACGATAGCGCTAATACCACAGGACGTTCTTCCGAGCAGCTGGAATGGCAGTTACATGAAAGTAATGCAGTAGGGCAGGTAGAATTACCCATCAAGACCCTAAGCGAATGTACGCTGCGTCTGAGTGAGCAGCTTGACGAATTAAACAAAGATTTATTGTCGGGTTTGTCGTCTGATGAATGTAAAGGCGTAAAGCGTTTACTGGACAGCGCTGGAAATTTATTGGAAAACGGTGAAAACGCGCCGTTAGCCACTCAAGCCGGCACTGGCGAACATGAAGTAGCGCAATATCTGCGACAACAGTTGCACGTCCAACCCTGCGCTGGATTTATGGAACGGGGCCGGCGCTTAATTGACGGCATCGGCAACGTGCTGGCCAATGATTTCACCTTTTCGCCCGGCAGCGCTTCACGCCGTGCCGGCAATGTGATTGCAGTGGCGACGCGGACCGGCACTATCGTCGCCATGACTACCCTGCTGCGTCAGATGCTGGGTTTTGCCCTCGAACACGGCTTTCAGCATTTAGGTAAAAACGCGGCGCTGCCTCCCCGAATGGTTGCGGGCGTTGCCTCGCTCCTGCTTGGGCCGGGGCTCAATCTGGCGGGGGCGGTGAGGGACGAAAGAAATGGCACCGCCACCGCCACCTCCCGAATATCGCGCATCTGGATGGGGATGCTCAGTCTCGGCGGCCTGTTGATCGCCGCCGCTTACGATCCCATTGTGGTTATCGGGCATAAGCTGGCCGCCATCGGACCGCAAATGGCGGCCTATACCCTGTCCCGAGATCTGCTTCAAACGTTGTTTCCCCTGCATGAAAACGGCGGGACCAATGTTCCCGGCACGGTGTGCTCCGGATTTATGTATGGCATCGCCCAACTGTTGCTGGCGGAGGGCATGACGAATTACGCGTCGCAATCGGGCGCGGAATACCTGGTGGCGGAAGCCGGCCGGCTGGCGGAGCCCATGGCGGATTGGGCGACGGCCACCGCCGCCATGGCGCTGATTGAGCCGAATCATCTGCATGACTTGCTGCGCAGCCTGATGAATAGCGCCGTGGAAATGTTCGATGAATTGAACAGAACCGCGCTGATGCGTTACTTTTCATTACAAGGAGAAGGCAGCACGGTTCAATGGGAAGCTGAAACCGCAGCGGAGAAAGAGCCGCTAACCAACACGATTCCATTAACAATCATAGCCGCCGGCGCTCAATCGGCCGTAGCCGAAAGTTTGCCCGGCCAACCTATCGCCCCCACCCCGCCCCGGGAAAACGACACGCATTTACGGGCCGTATCATTCGCGGCGCACGACATCGCGACGGAGGGTGTGCGCATTGGCCTTGACCGCCCGCGCATCGGGGCCGGCGCCTGGCCTACCTCATCGGAGCTAGCGGATAATATGCTGACTACCAGCGCTATGCGCACCTCCGTTTTCGAAGCGGTGGTGAGTATCGCTCTCACGGTATCAACCGCTCTCGAGAAAACCCGGCTGGAACAGGCGGATCAACGTCACATCGTCAGTGCCCTGATTGGCGGATTGGTGATGGTGGGGTATCCCGCCTTTGTCGGCGCCCACTTGACCGGCAGGGCCCCTGTGGACGCACCGGCACGGCAAGGCGGCGCGGACGGGGATCCTGTCCCGACGGGCGCCCAAAAGCCTGAGCTTTCTTGAGGCAAAGCGAGCGCGTGCCCCTCCCGAACGGGTTTGCGCCGGCATGCTAATAATTAATCTTGCTTAAACCTTGCAGCCTTGTTTCCATGTTTATGGAGAGGGGAATCGGGTCGATCCAGTCTTGCCTGCAACGGCGCAACGCGCTTCAATGGGCAAAAATCCGTCGCCTGTATCCCCCTTTGCGATGATTTAAGGTATAAAAATGAGCTGTTTACTGTGAAAATGGTAAACTGGGGCAACGTAATTATACGGTCATTACCGGGGGGGGCGGCATGGATGGGGCTTTGATTTTCTGTAAAGACTCGATACTAAGATTTCGTTCAGATTATGACGAACTGACGGCGGTTCCCCCTTTTATCGATACAGGAATGCCTGAAGGAAGAAAACCCGCTTTTCCTCCTGCAGTATTTTCGGCATCACGTCATTATCGAAGAGGATACCACGCTATCGGACATGTTCTTGGCCATTGAACCCTGGGCCGGCGTCCTGGCCGCTTACCTTGACATCGATGTGATGGCCTACATTGACGAAATCAGAAAACCTTCTCAGGCCGAGGCGGCTTTTGACTGGATCGGTATCCAAAAAGTGACCTCGGTGCATCGCGCATATCTGCATCATGACTTACAAGAAGGGGAGGATCTTACCAGCTATTTCAACCGGGAACGCATCCCTACCAAGCGTTTTGATATAGAAGCCGCCTGTACGGCCAACGGTTATAAAAAAGGGCGATACAGAGCATTACAGTATCAGCGGCGACATTCATACCATTAAGAACGTGCCGGTGGTGATAAGCGATCGCCAGGTCTTGGTCAGCTACGGGCAAGATAAAAATAATCTTCTAAATCATCGTCATGTTGGCGTAAATGTCAAAAACAAGACGACTTATATACAAGGGGAGATCTCGTTCGCGTTGAATGAAGTGATGGAAGCGCTTTTCAATGACGGCCTGTTTTATTTTTCGCCGCAAACCGCCAGCCATGATATGGAAATGATCAAGGAAATGGCCGAAATGATTGAAAAAAACGAAGACGAGAAAAGAGAAGCGAAGCTGAAACAGCCGGCCGGCAGTAATGAAAATGCGGATCCGGCCAATAAAATAAAGGTCGAAATTGCCGACGGAGCCTTCGATCCGATGATTGATCATATGGAATCCGAGCAGGCATATTGGCAGTATGTGAAATCTCTGTGCGACTCCGATAGTGAACTGCCTATACGCATCGGCCAGATAGAAGAAGCCAAAACACCGGAGTATCGATTTTCCAACTTTATCATGGATGAGAATTGATTACCGGGGTGTAAACCTGTTCCGACTCATCTCTTTGATTTATCGTTATCCATGATGACGCCGTAGGCGGCGCCATTCATGCGGCAATGGGGCCGCCCTGGTGAGCCCATTGCGAATCATTCGTAGCGGCGGAAATAAATTTCCAGCCGAACCTGCAGTTTACCCAGTACCGTACAGAACATCAGGTAAATAAACGCCGCCTCTATATACAAAATGAGTGGCTCATAGGTCACGGATACAATGCGTTGCGCCGCTAAGAACATTTCCGGCACGGTAATCACCGCCGCCAGCGAAGTATCCTTGATAAGGGAGATAAAAGAATTGGCCAACGGCGGCAACGACACGAATACCGACTGGGGCAAAATGACGCGCCGCATGGCCTGGGGGCTGCTCATTCCAATGGAATAGGCCGCTTCCCATTGCACTTTGGGGACCGACACGATAGCGCCGCGGATAATTTCTGAACTGTATGCCCCGACATTAAGGATAAAGCCTATCAATGCGGCCGGGAAGGCGTCTAGGGTAATGCCGGCGCTGGGCAAACCATAGAAGATAAGAAACAGCTGCACCAGCAGGGGCGTACCGCGAATGACCCACACATAAAAATCGGCTATTCCTTTAAACGGTTGCGGACCATAGAGCCGGATCAATGCCACCACGAAACCCACCGCCAGTCCCCCGATAAAGGAAAGAACCGCCAGCGGCAGGGTAAACATCACTCCGGCTGTAAATAACCGCCAAAAGGAGTCCAACATCAATTGAAGCCAGGATGGCATCGGTCAGAACTCCTTACAAACGCGATTTCACTTGGAGACATCCTGCCCGAAGTAGCGAATAGAGATAGCCTTGTAAGTGCCGTCCGCTTTTACTTCGTCCAATGCGGTGTTCAATGCTTTTACCAGTTCCGGCTGATCTTTACGGATCAATATGCCTGAAGGGGCGTTTGCCGCCTGGGAGGCCACGACTTTCAGCGGCGCGTCAGGCTTATGTTTCTTAAAATCAAGATAAGACAAATTGTCGTTAAGGGTCGCCGCGGCGCGTTTACTCAACACCAGGTCCAGGGATTGGTTGAACCCATCGGTGGGAACCACGTCCGCGCCGTATTTGGTTGCAACCTGCGAGAAATTACTGGTCAGGCTTTGCGCCGCCTTCTGGCCCTTCAAATCACTAAAATCTTTGATGGTGGTGTTGTCGTCACGGGTAATCAGGACCACTTTTGTGTCGATATAAGGCTTGGAAAAATCAAATTTGGCCTGGCGCTCAGGGGTTATTCCCACCTCGTTGATCACTGCGTCATAGCGCTTGGCGCTAAGTCCGGCGATAAGTCCGTCCCAACGGCCTTCAACAAACTTCGCCTTCACCCCGAGCTTGGCGGCCACGGCCCGACCCAAGTCGACGTCGAACCCTACCAGATTATTATTGCTGTCATGATATGTATAAGGCGCGTAAGTGCCTTCAGTGCCGAAACTGATGGTCCCCGCGGATTTGATGGCCGCCAGACCGTCTTCCGCCTGAGCCTGCGCCGCGGTAAAAATAAGAGCGCCGGCTGCCAGAGCTAATGTGATTTTTTTCATCGTTATTCCTGATAGTGACAGTGAGGAAGACGCAATACGCGCCTTACATGTCGGAGCATGCTAATCCACTTTGAATTTGGCAATAAATTCCATTAAGTCATTAGAAAGCACATTAAATTATAATGGATAAGATGCAAAGAACCATAGTGCATCGGCCAGGGCGTGACAAGGGAAAAATCAACGCCGCGGGCCTTTGATACGGCCCGGTTCTGTACAGTCAGCGCGTCTGGTCTATTTTTCGCCGCTTACCGCTGATGTGGATGCCGCCATAGCATTTGCCGGAGGCCGAGCGTAGTGTCAAAAATTGGAATGCGCTTTACACTATCTCAAAAAAAACGCCGCGGGAGAGGGGCATATGTCTTTACGGCGGTCTATTTCGCAACAGGATGAGGTATCATGAAAAACGATGAGCTTTTCCAACTGAGCGCCCGTCTCGGGGCGGCCCTGAAAGAGAGGGGCTGTTTTATCACCTGCGCCGAATCCTGCACCGGCGGATGGATAGCCAAGGCCATTACCGACATCGCCGGCAGCTCCGGTTGGTTCGATCGCGGTTTTGTGACTTACGGTAATCTGGCCAAATCGGATATGCTGGGCGTCAAGGCCAGTACGCTGGAGCACCATGGAGCGGTGAGCGACCCGGTAGTGCTTGAGATGGCGCAAGGCGCGCTGGCCGCCGCCGCCGCGGATTACGCCGTGGCGGTGAGCGGCATCGCCGGACCTGACGGCGGTACGATTGATAAACCGGTGGGTACGGTGTGGTTCGGTTTCGCCGCCCGCGACCGCCCGCCATTTTCCCAGTTGATGCATTTTGAAGGCGGACGGGACGATGTCCGCAGGCAGGCGGTGCATTTCGCTCTCACGACCTTGCTGGACACTTTTTTCTGAAAAATGCTTGATACTGTATGACTGTACAGTATACTTAGCTGCAATACCGGCATTTACATTTGGCGAAAGAGGGTGGCGCTAACGCTCCCCGCTTGATAGGAGTTGAAATGGCTATTGATGAGAATAAACAGAAGGCGTTGGCGGCGGCACTGAGCCAGATTGAGAAGCAGTTTGGCAAAGGCTCCATCATGCGTCTTGGTGAAGATCGCTCAATGGATGTCGAGACAATCTCCACAGGTTCTCTTTCCCTTGATATCGCGCTGGGTGCCGGCGGTTTGCCCATGGGGCGCATCGTAGAAATCTATGGGCCGGAGTCCTCGGGTAAAACGACGCTGACGCTGCAGGTCATCGCCGCCGCTCAGCGCGGAGGCAAAACCTGCGCGTTTATCGATGCCGAACATGCCCTGGACCCTATCTATGCGAAAAAGCTGGGCGTCGATATCGACAATCTGCTGTGTTCGCAGCCTGACACCGGTGAACAGGCATTGGAGATTTGCGACGCGCTAACCCGCTCCGGTGCGGTGGATGTCATCATTGTCGACTCCGTCGCGGCGTTGACGCCCAAAGCTGAAATCGAAGGCGAAATCGGCGATTCCCATATGGGCCTGGCGGCGCGCATGATGAGCCAAGCCATGCGTAAGCTGGCGGGAAACCTCAAAAACGCCAATACCCTGCTTATCTTTATCAACCAGATCCGTATGAAAATCGGGGTGATGTTCGGCAACCCCGAAACCACTACCGGCGGTAATGCCCTGAAGTTTTACGCTTCCGTACGCCTTGATATCCGCCGCATCGGCTCCATTAAAGAGGGCGAAGTGGTCGTGGGCAGCGAAACGCGCGTGAAAGTCGTGAAGAATAAGGTCGCGGCGCCTTTCAAACAGGCGGAGTTCCAAATTCTTTACGGCGAAGGCATCAATATTTACGGCGAATTGGTGGATTTGGGCGTCAAGCACAAGCTGATTGAAAAAGCCGGAGCATGGTACAGCTATAACGGTGAGAAAATCGGCCAAGGTAAATCCAACGCCTGCGTCTTCCTGAAAGAACGTCCTGAAATCGCCGCCGAGCTGGATAAGAAACTGCGGGATATGTTATTGCATAATACCGCTGCCGCCGGTTTTGCCGAAGAGAGCGAAGGCTTTGATGAAAGTACCGCCGATGAAAGCAGTGAGGAGATGTAAGCTTGCCATGCCGAACCGCCGATACATTTCGTTCATTTAAAGCTAATGCCATGACATCCTTGCTGGATCGCGCACTTTCTATCTTATCGCAAAGGGATCATAGCGAAGCTGAGCTGCGCCGAAAGCTGGCGCAGCCTGCTGAGGTAAGACGGTGGGATCGGCGCCCCACGGTTGCAAAAGCGCGCGTCGAAAATGTCGTCGAAGACGAAGCGGTCGGAGCTGGGCCTGAGGCTTTAATCTTTGCAGCCGAGTTAGAAGCCGCGATCGAATATTGCCGTCAGCATGATTGGTTGAATGACGGTCGCTTTGCCCTGAAATATGTGAACAGCCGCAGCAACAAAGGTTACGGTGAACAAAAGATTCGCATGGAGCTTATGCAAAAGGGAATAAACAGGGACATCGCCGACATTGCCATCGCCGAGGCGGCGATAGATCGACTCGTGCAGGCTCAGACAGTGGCATGGAAAAAATTCGGACAGCCTCTTTCCTCCGATCGCCTGGTCAAAATCAAAGTACAGCGCTATCTCCTCTCCCGCGGTTTTTCCTTTGAAGAAATAGAGTCAATCTATAGCCGATAGATTTCAAGTTACCGCTAACATAGCCGCAACTCGAAAGAGCGGGGGAGGACAAATTTATAAATTGGTTGCAATGGTATTTTACTTCGCCTCAAAGAAAATTTATCTTATTCCCACTTTTAAGTTCGTGAACGCTACTGTAGCGCCCTAATACTGCGCTATTCTGTTTTCGATACGTTCGTTTAGCTTGATTCCAGGACAACTATGAGCAAGAGCACCGCTGAGATCCGTCAAGCGTTTCTCGATTTTTTCCATAGCAAAGGACACCAGGTAGTGGCAAGCAGCTCCCTGGTGCCTGATAACGATCCGACATTATTGTTCACCAATGCCGGCATGAACCAATTCAAAGACGTTTTTCTCGGCCTTGATAAACGTCAATACCAGCGCGCCACCACGTCGCAACGGTGCGTTCGCGCAGGCGGTAAACATAACGATCTGGAAAACGTCGGCTACACCGCCCGTCATCACACTTTTTTTTGAAATGCTTGGCAACTTCAGCTTCGGCGATTATTTCAAACGCGACGCCATTACATTCGCCTGGGAGTTATTGACCGGCGAGCAGTGGTTTAACCTGCCGAAAGACAAGCTCTGGGTGACCGTATATGAAACCGATGATGAGGCTTATAACATCTGGGCGCAAGAAGTGGGCGTGCCTCGGGAGCGCATCATCCGAATCGGCGACAACAAAGGCAGCGCTTACGCGTCGGATAACTTCTGGCAAATGGGCGATACCGGTCCTTGCGGGCCCTGCTCGGAAATTTTTTACGATCACGGCGATCATATTTGGGGCGGACCGCCGGGAAGCCCGGAAGAGGATGGCGATCGTTATATAGAAATCTGGAATCTCGTTTTCATGCAGTTCAACCGCCAGTCGGATGGAACAATGCTGCCGCTGCCCAAGCCCTCGGTGGATACCGGTATGGGATTGGAGCGTATTACCGCGGTTTTGCAGCATGTGAATTCCAATTACGATATCGATCTGTTCCGCACCTTGATTGCCGAAGTGGCGAACGTGACCGGTTGCACCGATCTGGCCAGCAAATCGTTGCGGGTGATCGCCGATCACATCCGATCCTGCGCTTTCCTGGTGGCGGACGGGGTGGTGCCCTCCAATGAGGGACGCGGTTATGTTCTGCGGCGTATCATTCGACGCGCGGTGCGCCATGGCAATATGCTGGGCGCCCGTGAGGCGTTTTTCTACCGGCTGGTGGCGCCGCTTATCGAAGTCATGGGGCCTGCCGCCGAAAGCATGAGGCGACAACGCGCCATGGTGGAGCAGGTACTGCGCACGGAAGAAGAGCAGTTTGCCCGGACATTGGAGCGTGGCTTGGCCCTGCTGGACGAAGAGCTGTCCAGGCTGAAAGGGGATACGCTGGACGGTGAAACCGCGTTTCGCCTTTATGATACCTATGGCTTTCCATTGGATCTTACCGCCGATGTTTGCCGCGAACGCCAATTGAAGGTGGATGAGGAGGGGTTCGAACGCGCCATGGATGGACAGCGGCGCCGTGCCCGTGAATCCAGCGGTTTTGGCGCTGATTACAACAGCATGCTGCGGGTGGATGACGCCACGCGCTTCTTTGGTTACGAAGAAGCCAGGCATCAGGGACGGATTACCGCGCTGTTTCGTAACGGCCAGCCGGCGAGCGCCGTGCAATCCGGCGAAGAGGCGGTGGTGATACTGGACGAAACGCCGTTTTACGGAGAATCCGGCGGGCAGGTGGGCGACAAGGGCGAGCTCAAAACCGCCCTCGGCCTGTTCAAGGTAAGCGATACGCAAAAATACGGCCAGGCGGTAGGCCATCTAGGGGCGGCTCGCTTTCGGCGAACTTAAGGTCGGCGATCGGGTTGAAGCCGCCGTTGACGAGGCGCGCCGAAACCGCATTCGCTTGAATCACTCCGCCACGCATTTGCTGCATGCGGCGCTAAGACAGGTCCTGGGGGATCATGTGGCCCAGAAAGGGTCTCTGGTTAACGATCAGTACCTGCGATTCGACTTTTCCCACCCGGAGGCGATGAAACCTGAGCAGATTCGTCGGGTGGAAAATATCGTCAATGAGCAGGTTCGCCGCAATCTTCCTATCCATACCGACATCATGGACCTGGAGGCGGCTCGCGCCACGGGCGCCATGGCGCTGTTCGGCGAGAAATACGACGCGAAGGTGCGGGTTTTGACGATGGGAGACTTCTCCACAGAACTGTGCGGCGGTATTCACGCGTCCCGTACCGGCGATATAGGGTTGTTCCGTATTTTGTCCGAATCTGGCACCGCCGCCGGCATCCGTCGTATCGAGGCGGTAACCGGCGAGGGGGGCCTTGGCGACGTTGCATCAGCAAAGCGACGTTATTCGCGATCTGGCGCAATTGGTGAAAGGCGATAGCCAGAACCTGTCGGACAAAGTTAAAGCCGTGCTGGAACGCACCCGACAGTTGGAAAAAGAGCTGCAACAGCTTAAAAGCCAACAGGCCGCGCAGGAAAGCGCGGCGCTGACCGGTAACGTTAAAGTTATCAATGGCGTTAAGGTGTTGGTCAGCAAGCTGGATAACGTCGAACCCAAGATGCTGCGTACCATGGTTGATGATTTGAAAAACCAGCTGGGCTCTGCGGTTATCGTGCTCGCAACGGTGGCGGATGAAAAGGTCAGCCTGATAGCGGGGGTGACTAAGGATTTAACCGAGCGTGTCAAGGCCGGCGATCTTATCAGCCACCTGGCGGGGCAAGTGGGCGGTAAAGGCGGCGGAAGGCCCGATATGGCTCAAGCCGGCGGCAATGATGTGCAGGCTCTGCCCGCCGCGCTGGCAGGGGTTGAGGCATTCTTGTCCGCAAAATTCTGAGCGTGATAAGAATACGTTATTATCAACGCCATAGCTTTCTGTTAAGTTATGGCGTTTGGATTCGTATTATTCCCAGGGTCAAAAGTTAGGCGCGAAGCTGGTCATATCGACTAAACTTATACCTGATGTTGAAAGTTGTCAGCCTGCTGGCATTTTATGTCACTAACATGACTTACGTTTTCACGGTATATGATGGATAATGGCGGGAAACTGAGAGACCCGACTCTTTTAATCTTTCAAGGAGCAAAGAATGCTTATTCTGACTCGTCGAGTTGGTGAAACCCTCATGATTGGCGATGAGGTAACGGTTACGGTTTTAGGAGTCAAGGGCAACCAGGTACGTATCGGTGTCAATGCGCCTAAAGAAGTTTCAGTTCACCGTGAAGAAATATACCAGCGTATCCAGGCTGAAAAGTCGCAACAAAACCCTTTCTGAGTTTCCTGCGCCTTGCGTTAGCGAGGCGTAACAATTTATGTTTCGAAGTTTTCTAATTCTTTTCTAAATATTCTTCCTTTCAATCGCTTGTTAGCCTGCTCACCGCGGGTTAACGGGCGAATGACTCTTATTGCGCTGCCGATGTGTGCAAGTTGCATGGGATTTAGGCAAACGCTTCGCGGACGGGAAAAATTGTTTGACTTATCAGGACGGGAAAGTAATATGTGCGCCACGCAGTGCCGATGAGCTTTAACATTGGCGCGTAGGTGAGGTGGCCGAGAGGCTGAAGGCGCTCCCCTGCTAAGGGAGTATACGGTCAAAAGCTGTATCGAGGGTTCGAATCCCTCCCTCACCGCCATTTATACATGCATCCATAGCTCAGCTGGATAGAGTACTCGGCTACGAACCGAGCGGTCGGAGGTTCGAATCCTCCTGGATGCACCATTCATTGTCGGAGTAGCGACCGAAATGAAAGAGCTGTAAATGAATTGATGGATGATAGTTGTGATAATATCATCCTGTGTCAGGCAACAAATTGGCTTATGTCGGTTGGATACGCTAACTAACAAGAGTAGTCGCTTGCGTTATAATCCAACAAACACACTGCATCCATAGCTCAGCTGGATAGAGTACTCGGCTACGAACCGAGCGGTCGGAGGTTCGAATCCTCCTGGATGCACCATTTCGAGCTTAATGAATCTCATTAAGAAATATTTATTGATAAAATTTATCGATAATAACGAATGGCGTTATTTAGTGAAATTATTGTACTTAATCGGTTAACCTAATCAGCATTATAGTTTATATCCGCTTATCATCTGTCAAACGTATTGCATCCATAGCTCAGCTGGATAGAGTACTCGGCTACGAACCGAGCGGTCGGAGGTTCGAATCCTCCTGGATGCACCATATACTTCTTGTCCCATTTCTTAAAAAAAATATTCCTCTTCATTTCACAGTTTTTTTCCTTGGCTGCAATATCATTGTCGACAGTACCGTTGGTAAATGCCGCCCGTCGTCATTGGCCCCCGCGTTTCCGCTAACAGAAAAAGCGACAACTTTATGACTTTGCGTTACAGTAAAGCCCTGTTATCTGCACCCGGAAACGACGATGTACGACCAATACGATGGGTTGATCTTTGATATGGACGGTACGCTGCTCGATACCGAGCCCACCCACCGCAAAGCTTGGCATCAGGTCCTTGAGCAATATGGCATGCGTTATGATGAGGCCGCGATGGTATCCTTGAACGGTTCCCCTACATGGCTGATTGCAAAAATGATCATTGACTCTCATCGCTCTGCTATGGATCCCTATACGCTGGCGCAGGAAAAGACCAAAGCAGTCAAGGCCATGCTGTTGGATTACGCCAAGCCGTTGCCGCTGGTGTCGGTGGTAAAAGAGTATTATGGCAAACGTCCGATGGCGGTGGGCACCGGCAGCGAGCATCATATGGCGGAGGCGCTGTTGGACCATTTGGGATTGTTGCGCTATTTCAACGCGGTCGTGGGGGCGGACGATGTGAGCCGTCATAAACCTCATCCGGAGACCTTTTTGCGCTGCGCCGAACTGATGGGCGTGCCCCCCTGAAAAATGTGTCGTATTCGAAGATGCCGATTTTGGTATTTCAGCCGCGAAATCGGCGGCGATGGCCTATGTTGATGTGAGGCGCCAGACTTTTTAGATGCCTGCTTGATTCACGTATAACCGCGGCACCCTCTTATGGCGATATCGCTTATAACGACTTGAAATAGCACGTTCGCACACATCGGGAGCGAATGTTAAATGCGTTAATGATAATGACAGATAGCCATAAACGAGCAGATTCAATTATGCTAATTCAATATACCATTTTCCGCGGGAGGTCGATTTGATCCCGGATGTATCAGAAGCCCTTGCATGGCTGGAAGCCCATCCCCACGCTCTTAGAGGTATTCGCCGGGGCGTCGAACGTGAAACCTTGCGCATAACCGCCGAAGGAACACTGGCGCAAAACCCCCCATCCTGAATCCTTGGGCGCAGCCTTGACCCACAAATGGATTACGACGGATTTTGCCGAGGCGCTGCTCGAATACATTACGCCGGTGGATGAAGATGTTAATCATCTATTAACCTTTTTACGGGATATTCACCGCCATGTAGCCCGCCACTTGGGCGCCGAGCGCATGTGGCCGCTGAGCATGCCTTGCTTCATCGATAGCGCGCAGCCCATTGAACTGGCGCAATATGGCTCTTCCAACCAGGGCCGGTTCAAAACCCTTTATCGGGAGGGACTTAAAAACCGCTACGGCGCGTTGATGCAGGCCATCGCAGGGGTGCACTATAATTTCTCGCTGCCATTGGCTTTTTGGCAGGCACGGACGGGAATCGAAGATGAGGTCAGCGGCAAAGAAGAAATCTCCAACGGTTATCTGCGTTTAATCCGCAACTATTACCGCTTTGGCTGGATTATCCCGTACCTGTTCGGCGCCTCGCCGGCGATCTGCTCGTCGTTTATCGACGGACGCAAAACCAGCCTGCCGTTTGAAAAAGCCGGTTCCGGCATGATTTATCTACCCTATGCCACCTCGCTGCGGTTAAGCGATTTAGGCTATACCAGTAAATCACAAAGCCAGCTGGGTATTACTTTTAATCGTTTACCGGAATATATCGCCGCCTTGAAGCAGGGGATCAAAACCCCGTCCGAGGATTACGAGCGCATCGGCTTAAAGAAAAACGGCCGTTATCTGCAGTTGAACACCAACATTCTGCAAATCGAAAACGAGCTTTATGCGCCGATTCGTCCCAAACGCATCACCCGTCCGGGGGAGACTCCATCCAATGCCTTGCAGCGCGGCGGCATCGAATACATTGAAGTGCGCTCGTTGGATATCAATCCCTTCTCGCCCATCGGTATTGACGAGCAGCAGTCGCGCTTCCTGGATCTTTTCCTGATATGGTGTACCTTGGCGGATGCGCCGGAAATGAGCGCGGCTGAGCTGTTGTGCACCCGGGCAAATTGGAATAGCGTAATCCTGGAGGGGCGGAAACCCGGATTGATGCTAAGCGTGGATTGCGGCGCGTCGCAAACGCCTCTGGCGCAGGTGGGCAAAGAGCTGTTCGGTCATTTACGGCGGGTGGCTCTCATCCTCGACGGCAATAATCATAACTCGCTTTACCGTGAGGCCAGCGATTCGTTGGCGGCGGCCTTCGACAATCCCGGACTGACTTTCTCCGCCCGGATTTTGCAGGAAATGCAGGAATACGGTATCAGCGGATTGGGATTAAAACTGGCTAATGAATATCGTCAAATGCTTTGCGACGAGCCGCTGGAAATCTTGACCGAGGAGGCATTGGCGGCCGAACAGCAGCGTTCATGGCAACGCCAGCGGGAACTTGAGGCGGCGGATACGTTGAGTTTTGATGACTATCTGACGACACGGAACAGGGAGTAGCGCGCCGCTGGATAAAGAAAAGGCCACAGAATCTGTGGCCAAATAAACATCTCTGAAGACAGGGATGATGATAACAAATGCGCGTCTTTCATAGAGTAAGACTCGCGGCTTGTAAGAAAGTTTCCCAAAAGAGTAAAAAAAATTAATTTCTTAAGAGGAGGTGACGATATGCCACTGTTGGATAGCTTTACCGTAGACCACACCCGCATGGCGGCGCCGGCGGTTCGTGTTGCTAAAACCATGAAAACCCCCATGGCGATACCATCACCGTCTTTGATTTGCGCTTTTGCCGACCGAACCTGGAAGTCATGCCTGAACGCGGCATTCACACCCTGGAACACCTGTTCGCCGGGTTCATGCGCAATCATCTCAACGGCGACGGCGTTGAAATCGTCGATATTTCTCCGATGGGATGCCGCACCGGATTTTACATGAGCCTGATCGGCGCGCCGGATGAACTGCGCGTTGCCAAAGCGTGGAAAGCCGCGATGGCCGATGTGCTTAAGGTTACCGATCAGAAACAGATTCCCGAACTCAACGAATACCAGTGCGGGACCTATCATATGCACTCTCTGCCGGAAGCCCAGGAGATAGCCAGGCATATTCTCGATAGCGACGTTCGGGTAAACCATAACGAAGAACTGGCCCTGCCGAAAGAAAAACTGGCCGAACTGCACATTTAGTTCAGCTGAGGCCCTTCTACCGAAGGGCTTTTTTATGGCGTGTATTATCTACGGTCAGGCTAAACGACTTCTTCCACGCCCGCCTTGAGCGCCTTGAGCGGCGTGATGCGCACCTGCTTAATCATGTTGTCCTGAACCGACAAAATCTCTATCTGATAATTATTGATCTGGGTATGGGTACCGACTGCCGGAATATCTTGCAACACCTCCAGCAGCATACCGTTGACCGTCCTTGCCTCAGCCTCCGGTAGCGTCCAGTTAAAGGCTTTGTTCAGTTCGCGGATGTTGGCGATCGATTAATACCGAACCGTCGCTTTGCGGAATCACCTCCTCCGCCAAAGTGGGGGACATGGACGTGGTGAAATCGCCGACGATCTCCTCAAGAATATCTTCAACCGTCACCAAACCTTGAATATCGCCATACTCATCGACCACCAGCCCGACTTTTTCCTTGTTACGCTGGAATTTAACCAATTGGATATTCAGCGAAGTTCCTTCGGGGATGTAATAGATTTCATCGGCGGCCCGCAGCAGGTTTTCCTTGGTGAATTCCTGCTTTTCCGTCATCAAGCGGTAGGCCTCACGCACCCGCAGCATACCGATGGCGTCATCAAGATTATCCCGGTAAAGCACGATGCGGCCATGGGGCGAGTGCGTCAGTTGCCGAATGATGGAGCGCCACTCGTCGTTGACGTTGATACCGACGATTTCATTGCGCGGGACCATGATGTCGCCGACGCTGACCTTCTCCAGATCCAGCACCGAAATCAACATATCCTGATTGCGGCGGGAGATAAGCGATCGGGATTCATTCACGATGGAGCGCAGCTCGTCTTTGCTCAGGGCGTCATTCAGGTTGGAAGGCACCTTTATGCCCATGATGCGCATGAGAATGCGGGTGATGATATTCAGCAGCCACACCAGCGGCAGCATGATTTTTTGCAGCGGGACCAACAGCAGGCTGCTGGGCAGCGCGATGTGTTCCGGATAGAGCGCCGCCACGGTTTTCGGCAGCACCTCGGCAAACAGCAAAATCACGAACGTCAGCACGCCGGTGGAAATCGCCACGCCGATATCGCCATAGAGCCTCATACCGATAATGGTGGCCAGCGCCGACGCCAAAATATTCACCAGATTGTTGCCGATCAGCACCAGGCTCAACAAACGGTCGGTGCGGCGCAATAATTTTTCCACTCGCCGGGCGCCGCGGTTGCCCTGTTTGGCAAGATGGCGCAGGCGATAGCGATTGAGCGTCATCATCCCGGTTTCGGAACCGGAGAAGTAAGCAGACACCAGCACCATAATTATTAGTATTATTATCAGGGTACTGGTTGAAACATGTTCCAACGTGGGCGTTCCTTATAGGCGTTAAACGTGACGGTTGATGGCGGAGGGCGGATCAGCCCGCCATGACATTTTGCCAGATGCGGCTTCCGAAGTAGGCCAGAGTCAGCAATACTATTCCCAGCAGGCTGAGCCATACGACGCGGCGGCCTCGCCAGCCTTCATGGTAATGACCCCATAACAAGACGATATAGACAAACCAGGCCGCGATGGAGAGTACCGCCTTATGCTGATTTTCGCCGTCGAACATGTTCTGCATATAAAGCAGCCCGCTGGACAAGGTCAGGGTCAGCAGGATCACCCCTACCTGGGTGATATGGAACATTTTTCGCTCAATGGTCATCAACGGCGGCATGTCGGCGCTAAAACTCAATTTCTTGGTTTTGAGCAAATAATCCAGCCAGGCCAGCTGGCAGGCATACAAGGCGGCGATAATCAATACGGCATAGGAGAACAGCGCCAATCCGATATGTACCAATAAACCCGGCGTGGTCTCCAGATGGGTGATAAATTCCCCCGGCATCACGGTGGCGGCCGCCAGGTGGATCATCGCCAGGATATACACCACCGGCAGCAGGAACCAGCCACGGTTGCGGGTGGCCACCACAGTCATCACCACGCAAATCATCAGGCTGACCAACGAACTGATGTTCAACAGGCTCAGATTTTGCCCCGCCTGAACGGAAAAAATCCGCAAATACAGAGCGCAGGCATGGCTCGCCAGCGCCACGAAGGCCGACAGCAGCGCCAGACGACGGTAAGCGCTGTTTCTGCGCAATATGCCTGGCAAAATAAGGCCGAGACTCAATGCATAGGCAATAAAAGCCAGAAGGGCTATCCAGGACATATCGGCTTGGGACTTTACTTAAAGAGAATGAAACGTACAGTATAACGTCAGCGGCGCCTTGCTCCAACCTTTCCGTCGCCAATGCAGCGATATGTCACCGCTTCGTGTTATCATACCGCAAATAATGTCGCATCCGCGGCCGGACTCCAGGTTGAGTAGAGAACGATGTTTGAGAATTTATCCGATAGGTTATCCCGTTCATTGCGCAATATCAGCGGCCGCGGCCGTCTGACCGAAGACAATATCAAGGAGACGCTGCGCGAAGTGCGTATGGCGTTGCTTGAAGCCGACGTGGCATTGCCCGTGGTGCGCGATTTCATCAACCGGGTGAAAGAGAGCGCGCTTGGCCAGGAAGTGAACAAGAGCCTGACGCCGGGCCAGGAGTTCGTCAAAATCGTGCGCGGCGAGCTGGTGAACGCCATGGGGGCTGAAAACAACGAACTCAACCTGGCGGCTCAGCCGCCGGCGGTGGTGCTCATGGCGGGCTTGCAAGGGGCGGGGAAGACCACCAGCGTGGCGAAGCTGGGTAAGTACCTGCGCGAAAAGCAGAAAAAGAAGGTTTTGGTGGTTTCCGCGGACGTGTACCGTCCGGCGGCGATCAAACAGCTTGAGACGCTGGCGGCGGCGGTAGCGGTGGATTTTTTCCCGTCTGACGCCGGTCAGCGTCCTTTGGACATCGTTAATCTGGCGTTACAGCAGGCGAAACTGAAGTTCTATGATGTGCTGCTGGTGGACACCGCCGGCCGTTTGCACGTCGATGAAGCCATGATGGACGAAATCAAGCAGATCCACGCGGCCATCAGACCGGTGGAAACGCTCTTCGTGGTCGACGCCATGACCGGCCAGGATGCGGCCAACACCGCCAAGGCGTTTAACGAGGCGTTGCCGCTTACCGGCGTCATCCTCACCAAGGTGGACGGCGATGCCCGCGGCGGCGCGGCGTTGTCCATTCGTCACATCACCGGCAAGCCTATCAAATTCATGGGCGTCGGTGAAAAGACCGAGGCCCTCGAAGCCTTCTATCCGGATCGCATCGCCGGCCGTATCCTTGGCATGGGTGATGTCCTGTCCCTGATTGAGGATATCGAAAGCAAGGTCGACCGCGCCCAGGCCGAAAAACTGGCCAACAAACTGAAAAAAGGCGACGGCTTCGATTTGACCGATTTCCTCGATCAGCTCAAACAGATGCGCAGCATGGGCGGTATGGCCAGCATGATGAGCAAGCTGCCGGGCGTGGGCCAGTTGCCGGCCAATGTGAAATCGCAAATGGACGACAGCGTCCTGACCCGCATGGAGGCCATCATCCAATCCATGACGCTTAAAGAGCGCGCCCAGCCGGAGATTATCAAAGGCTCGCGCAAGCGCCGCATCGCCAATGGCTGTGGTTTGCAGGTGCAGGATGTGAACCGCATGCTTAAACAGTTCGATGATATGCAGCGTATGATGAAGAAGATGAAAAAGGGCGGCATGGCGAAAATGCTGCGCGGCATGAAGGGCATGATGCCGCCGGGATTCCCCGGCCGTTGATCATGCCCGGAAGGTAACGCCGCCGGAATTCGAAATCAAGTAGGTATATAGATTGCTTTTTACCCCAAAACGAGTAAAATTTTGGGGCTTTTTATATGGCAACCGGACCCCGTTCCTCGATGGGGCCCGGTTGCTTTATTCACTAAAGAGGATGTTATGGTAACAATTCGTTTGGCACGCGGCGGCGCAAAAAAAACGCCCGTTCTATCAAATCGTCGTGACCGATAGCCGCAATGCGCGCGACGGTCGTTTTATCGAACGTATCGGCTTCTTCAACCCGATCGCAACCGGTCAGGCGGAAACGCTGCGTTTGGATCTGGATCGCATCCAGCACTGGGTCGGCCTGGGCGCAACGGTTTCCGAGCGCGTCAGCGCGTTAATCAAAGATGCTAAGCAAGCGGCTTAATGGGTCGCGGTGGCGGTTATGAGCAAACAAGACCTTATCGCTACTCCCACCAAGCCGGTTGTATTGGGCAAGATGGGATCGACGTACGGTATTCATGGTTGGCTCAGAGTGTTTTCTTCCACTGAAGAATCCGAAAGCATTTTTGACTACCAGCCCTGGTTTATCAAACGGGCCGGCAAGTGGCAGCAGCTTGAGCTGCAAGGCTGGAAGCACCACAATCAGGATTTGATCATCAAAATCAAAGGCACGGAAGACCGGGAAGCCGCGAGCCAGCTGACGAACTGTGAAATCGTCGTGGATTCAACGCAACTGCCGCCGCTGGAAGCGGGTGATTACTACTGGAAAGATATCATGGCTTGCCAGGTCGTCACCACTGCCGGTTATCAGCTCGGCAGCGTCATCGATATGATGGAAACCGGCTCCAATGATGTGATGGTGGTGAAAGCCAACCTGAAAGATGCCTACGGCATGCAGGAACGATTAATTCCGTTCCTCGACGGGCAGGTTATCAAGAACGTCGATCTCAACGCTCATATTATCGAGGTTGAATGGGATCCGAATTTTTGACCCCGCATGTCAAGCAGTAATACTGGGTGGAATAGATCATGTGGATTGGGGTAATCAGCCTGTTTCCCGAAATGTTCCGCGCGATTACTGATTACGGGGTAACCGGCCGGGCAGTAAAAAATGGCCTGCTGGATATGCAGTGCTGGAGTCCGCGTGATTACACCCATGACCGGCATCGTACCGTGGACGAACGCCCTTACGGCGGGGGTCCGGGCATGCTGATGATGGTGCAGCCTCTACGGGATGCGATTCACGAGGCGAAAAACAAGGCGGGCGAAGGGGCGAAGGTTATCTATCTCTCCCCCAGGGACGCAAGCTCGATCAGCAAGGTGTGAGCGAGCTGGCCGCGAACCGGAAGTTGATTTTGGTATGCGGCCGTTATGAAGGTATAGATGAGCGCCTGATAGCCACCGAAATTGATGAAGAATGGTCAATCGGCGACTATGTGCTCAGCGGCGGCGAGTTGGCCGCCATGGCGTTGATTGACGCCGTTTCCCGGTTTATTCCCGGGGTGCTGGGGCACGAGGCATCGGCGGCGGAGGATTCGTTCGCCGAGGGGCTGCTTGATTGCCCGCACTATACCCGTCCCGAGGTATTGGCGGATATGGAGGTGCCGGCGGTGTTGCTGTCGGGCAACCATGCTGAAATCCGCCGCTGGCGCCTGAAACAGTCGCTGGGCCGCACATGGCTTAGAAGACCTGAACTTCTGGAAAGCCTAGCTCTGACTGACGAGCAAGCAAAGTTGCTGGCTGAATTCAAACGGGAATATCAGCTTGAGCGACAACACTAATAGGGGTATGCCGGCCTTGCCGCTGACAACCCGAACACTCAGTTTATCTAGGGTAAGAGACCTATTATGAGCAACATTATCAAACAGATTGAAGAAGAACAGATGAAGCAGGACGTACCTGCATTCCGTCCGGGTGATTCCGTGGAAGTGAAGGTATGGGTTGTTGAAGGCAGTAAAAAAAACGTCTGCAGGCATTCGAGGGCGTGGTTATCGCTATTCGTAACCGCGGTCTGCATTCCGCATTCACTGTTCGCAAAATTTCCAACGGCGAAGGTGTAGAGCGTGTATTCCAAACGCATTCACCGGTTATCGACAGCATTGCCGTCAAGCGCCGTGGCGCCGTTCGTCAGGCCAAACTGTATTACCTGCGTGAACGTACCGGCAAGTCCGCTCGTATCAAAGAGCGTCTTGGCTGAGGGTACGCTTTCACCACATCCGAAAGCAGCAGTTATCGAGGTCGGCCTAAAAGCCGGCCTTTTTTATCGCGATGCTCCGAAGGTAATCCGATATAACATTTCTGAAAAGCGAATCATACCCCTTAGCAGCCGAGACCAAGCTGACGCGAGAAGGGGAGTCCATACTGAGACAAACGTATTTGCTTCGTGCGCGGTATAGGCTGGTATACCGTATTTTTGCGTAACATCGCGGGGCTGATGAGAAGCCACCATTTTTTTTACATTCACTCTCATCGAACGCTTTCACTTTTTTAAATGGTTTCGCCGCGCCGTAGTCGTCACAATCGATGCCACACATGTCTGATAACATTTTTGCTATTGTCTTAAGATAGGTTTCATTTTTGAATAATTTCCCTGTGATGTGTTCTATCCCAAATTCAAAATTTTCAGGGATATAACAATTGAATCCATATTTTTTATAAACTCGGGTTAGGTTTTTAGACTCGAAAACTTTATTGATAAACGAATCAATAATGAAAGAGCGCTTCCGATTGTTCAAAACAAAGTCAAGCTGCGCAGCACAATGGTCTCCTCTCTCTTCAACCGCTGCAACGAAATGTACGGCTAATTGCATGGATTGTATGATTTCGTTATCATAACCTTTGGCAAGCAGGCTTTCTTTCAAAGAGAGCGCTAACAGCGTCGCGGTGAGGGTGGCAAATACGTCACAGTTGCCGCAGCGAGTGCCAAGCGAGTTATACATCCAATTTAACGTATAAGGGACTAGGTAATCTATTTCAAAACAGTCATTGATTTGCTTAAAGTTTAAATTTGCTCTAATGATATTATCATACTCTAATATTATTTTATTTTTTACATCCTTACTAAGTTCGACTTTAGCGATTTCAGTGAGATAAATAGACTCTTTTTTGGCTATTTCTATAACTGAACGGCTGGATGAATAATGAATGGCGGAATGTGTAAAGTCCATGCATTTCGTCGCTATATCGGTAATGTCCTTTATCATTGTTGTTAGTTGAAGCTCATTCAAAGATGTCATAATGACATGCGTTGGGTTTTTAGCAGCGGAAATACTCTTATGTGAATAAATAATGTCATGTTGATTTTTTTCAATTGAAGCCCAGTTGAGTTTACCTTGCTCTTTGTAACAGGACATTACCGATTCATTTCCTGAACAAAGTTCTGATTGTTGAGACAATAAAATGCTGAAATAAGAATTATTTTCTTGATCATTAACATGGTCGGTTAAAGCCTCGTCAATTTCCATGACGGTATTGGCAGAAGCATAGGCGGGGAAGTTCAACTTTTTGCAATTGTGCCGCATTTCTTCTTCTGGATATATGTCATGTGACAAGGGGTCGATAATATAGCTGCGCTTATAGCCTTCAAGATCGATGAACTCCAATCTGACCACTACGCAGCTACCCGTACCCGCTATTGCTCTTAGCACATGAAACCTGGGTGTGATTAAGTCAATTTCTGTTTGATTATAATCTTTGTTTTTAAGAGATTTTGTCAAAGTACTATTCAAGAATAGTGCAATCATGGCATTTATATCTGATAATCTTCCTAAGCCTTCATGAAAAAAAGTTCTCCAGTTTTTTATTAAAAGTTAAGTTTTTACCGTCAATTTCTCCTTCGATAACAATCGATTTATAAAGATTTTTATACAGATAATCAATATTTTCTTTGTCTTGAAGAGGGTATTTTAATTCTTCGCCGGTGAGATGTCCCGCCACGACAAGCTTGTAAAACGCAAATATAGAAGATTTGCTCATTTTTTTTTGGTATATTCAGCTATCTGCCCGCAGTGACAAAGAATGTCTTCTATCAGCCGCTCATTGCGTTGGGATGGTGAGAATGTGGACATCGGTAAAACTGTCCAGGGTATATGGTCGTGAAAACTATTTGATATCAGCACTGATTTCTCCGTTGATAGATGTGAGTTTTAACTGAATGAAGGATACGATCCTAAATAATGCTGATATCAAGGTAAATCCCTTTGATAGCCTCGTTTGGTAATTGTTTATAAAACATGGCAAATATATTCCCAATATTATATTACCGTTATTTATTAAGCGTATGTATATCACCTATTAGACAGTGAAGATGTTTTTAAAGCATGAGGCGTAAATGAAAAATTTTTCTTCGAAAAAAAAGAGAATACGAGGTTGGGAACGATATTTCGTACGTAATGCTCAGAAAATTAAAATTGCAGAAAGGAATAAGCTTGCGGGTTAAAATTGCCATTTCCAACGCTCATCTCACGCGGGCATGACTAATCGTTTATGGCGAACCTTTATCCCGCTCCTTTTGCCATTCCTGCCGAAGCTGTTCCGCATTATCCGAGAGATCGCAAGCCGCGGGAAATTTCCGCCCTTGCTCACCTATGGCAGTCATCTTGTCCGGCAGGCAGATTTCAACCTGTCCCGCGTTATAGCCTTTCAAATACGCATCACGGTCAACCTGCGGGTTGCCGTACCATTCCGCAAGCTGGTTGTTATCGCGCACGATCTTTCCCGCCAGCGCGTCATGATAACCCGCTTGATACCACTGTGAACCGCCCGATCCCATGGGCGGCGGCGCGGAGGTCGACCCACAGCCGGTCAGGATAAACAGCAGAGTGCCTAGAACGGGTGTTTTCATTGCCTCGAGGTCTTAATGCGGGATGATTACGGTTTATGATAAGGGCTAACCCCGGCTTATGCGACAGGTTCTTACCAAGGAAATAGTCTATAAAGGCTATGCTTGACAATCTGTATGGCGGCTGGCGTGCCCTTCAAATGATTATTTTTCATGCAGCTGTTTTTCGCAAGGCGTGTACATCTTTATATGTAAACCTATCTTTACGAAAGAGGCTATCATATCCCCTCTAAAAGCAAGGCAATCTTTAAGATCGGTTGCACAGTTGAATTCAATCAATATTTAATTAATTGAAAAACATAAATTTTATTGACCGACAGTGTTTCCGATCGAAACGATGCAATGCTGAGTTTTTCGTCTGTCAAAAAATGAGTACGGGCAGTACCATATTATTTACACTTATGGATTGAAAACTTTACGTGCTGTGATATCGTATGTGCCATACGCTGACGGCGGGTGATGGCTGAACGATTAAATGGAGAGTTCATCATTGAATGGGAAGCTTTAGGCAAATTTTTAATGGGCGGTTTTCAGCCAAATAATTTTTTCCGTCAGAAACTTCGGCAAGGTTATAGGTCAGGACAGTATCATGCAAAAAGACGCGCTCAATAACGTGCATATCATCGATGAGCAGGTGATGATCACCCCGGAAGAACTCAAACGGCAACTGCCCTTGACGCGTGAGGAGCAGCAATCCATCGCCGCCTCGCGTCGCACCATTGCGGATATCATCCATGGCCGAGATCCGCGCCTGCTGGTGGTGTGCGGTCCTTGTTCCATACACGATCCCGATTCGGCTCTGGATTACGCTCGTCGGCTGCTGGCGCTCTCGGAGGAATTAAGCGATCGGCTGTTTATCGTGATGCGGGTCTACTTTGAAAAACCGCGCACCACCGTGGGCTGGAAAGGGCTTATCAACGACCCTTACATGGATGGGTCGTTTGAAGTGGAAGCCGGGCTGAAAATCGCCCGCGGCCTGTTGCTGGAATTAGTGCGGCTGGGCCTGCCCTTGGCCACCGAGGCGCTGGATCCCAACAGCCCCCAGTATCTGGGCGACTTGTTCAGTTGGTCGGCTATCGGGGCTCGCACCACCGAATCGCAAACCCATCGGGAAATGGCGTCGGGTCTGTCAATGCCGGTGGGTTTTAAAAACGGCACCGACGGCAGCCTGGCCACCGCCATCAACGCCATGCGCGCCGCCGCCATGGCGCACCGTTTTTTGGGCATCAATCAGGCCGGCCAGGTGAGCCTGCTGCAAACTCACGGCAATCCCGACGGCCATGTGATTCTGCGCGGCGGCAAACGTCCCAATTACCATCCGGAAGATATCATTGATTGCGAACAGCAAATGAACAAAGCCGGTTTGAAAGCGGCCCTGATGATCGATTGCAGCCACGGCAATTCCAATAAAGATTACCGCCGCCAGACGGCGGTTGCCCAGTCGGCGCTGTCGCAGATCAAAGCGGGTAACCGTTCCATTATCGGTCTGATGCTGGAAAGCCATATCAATGAAGGCAATCAATCCTCCGAACAGCCGCGCACCCAGATGAAATACGGCGTCTCGGTAACGGATGCCTGTATCAACTGGCAAAGTACCGATACACTGTTGCGACAGATGCATAATGAATTGCATGACGTCCTGACGGGGCGATTGGCGGGAGAATAAGACGTATGGTTGCAGAGCTGAACGCATTGCGCGATCAAATTGATGAAGTGGATCGGTCGCTGCTGGCATTGCTGTCCAGGCGGCTACAATTGGTCGCCGAGGTGGGTGAGGTCAAAAGCCGCTTCGGTCTGCCCATTTACGCGCCGGATCGCGAGGCCGCCATGCTGGCGTCCCGCCGCGACGAAGCCGTGGCGCAGGGCGTGCCCCCTGATTTGATTGAAGACGTGTTGCGGCGGGTGATGCGAGAGTCTTACAGCCACGAAAACGATAAGGGATTCAAGACATTGTGTCCGCACCTGCGGCCGGTGGTGATTGTGGGCGGCCGCGGTCAGATGGGGCGGCTGTTTGAAAAGATGCTGACGTTGTCCGGATACCGGGTCAGGATTCTGGAACAGGAAGACTGGTCCCGGGCGGAGTCTCTGCTGGCGGATGCGGGCATGGTTATCGTCAGCGTGCCTATTCATTTGACCGTCGAGGTGATTGAACGCCTGCCGCCGCTGCCGGAAGACTGCATTTTGCTGGATGTCGCGTCTATCAAAAATGCGCCTTTGCAAGCGATGCTGGCAGCCCATCCCGGGCCGGTTGTCGGGCTGCACCCGATGTTCGGTCCCGACAGCGGCAGCTTGGCCAAGCAAGTGGTGGTATATTGCGACGGGCGGCAGCCGGAAGCTTATCAATGGTTGCTGGAACAAATTCAGGTTTGGGGCGCTCGCCTGCATCGCAGCAGCGCGGTGGAACACGACCAGAATATGGGTTTTATCCAGGCGCTGCGCCATTTCGCGACTTTTGCTTACGGTTTGCACCTGGCGGAAGAAAATGTGCAGCTGGATCAATTGCTGGCGCTCTCTTCCCCCATCTATCGGCTGGAACTGGTGATGATTGGCCGGCTTTTCGCCCAGGACCCACAGCTATATGCCGATATTATCATGTCTTCCGAAAGCAACCTGGCACTGATCAAGCGTTATTACCAGCGCTTCGGGGAAGCCATCACCCTGCTTGAGCAGGGCGAAAAGCAGGCTTTTATCAACCGATTCAAAAAAATAGAAAATTGGTTCGGCAGCTATTCCCAACGTTTCCTGGAAGAGAGCCGTCAACTGCTGCGTCAGGCCAACGACAGCCGGCAATAGCCGCGCGAACGGCCAGCGAGGGTTTATGGCGGTATTCCTGTCTTTCAATCAAAAAAGTGGCGGCCGCCGGGATTGCCGGCGACCTGCGCCAATTGATTAGCTGGGATCCACCGGCACCACGTTTTCGCTGGGATAACAGCCTAAAACCTTAAGGGAGCGGGTTATTTCTTCCAATCCCTTAAGAGCTTTCTGCATCGCCCCATCGCGCAGGTTTGCCTGCACATCGATGTAAAACATCTCTTCCCGTGGATTGCCGTTGATGGGCCGGGATTCCAGGCGAGTCATCACGATGCCGTGATCGCGCAACACCAGCAAGGCTTCCACCAACGAGCCGGATCGCTGGCCGGTGGCCATAATCAGCGTGGTTTTCGCCGGCACCTGTTCCGAGACATCAATGGCTTTACGGGCGAGGATGATAAACCGCGTGAAATTCTGCTGCTGGTTGGCCAGGTTTTGCTCCAACACATGCAAGCCATACAGCGCCCCGCCGGGCCCGCTACCCAGGGCGGCCGCTTTGGGAGAATTCAATGCCGCCACCTTTTCCATGGCGGCGGCGGTGCTTTCGCAATATTCAATTTTCCACTGCGGGTGCTGGCCGATGTAATGACTGCATTGCTGGAAAGGCTGCGGATGGCTATAGACCACTTCTATTTGGTCTATGGCGCTGTCGCTTGCCACCAGCAGGCAATGATCGATGGGATTGGTCAGTTCGCCCACCAAGGAGAGATGAGTATGCTGCAACAGGTCGTAAACCTCGTTGATTGAGCCTGAACTGCTGTTTTCAATGGGCAGCACCCCATAGTCGGCCTGGCCGGTTTCCACCATTTGCGCGATGTCGGTGAATTTAAGACAGCCGCACTCTACCACCTGATCGAAATAACGCGCGCCGTATTGCCGCGCGGCCAGATGGGAGTAGGACCCTTTGGGGCCAAGAAACGCAATGCGCGCCGAGTGTTCAAGGGTTCGATTCAAGTCGGATTGCAATAAGGCCTGTTGCGTCAATACCGAATCTTCAATGATCAGCTGGAACAGACGGGTGACATAAAATCCGTCAAGATTTTGCTTTTTGCCCTGTTCGATGAGATGTCCCAGCATATCGCTCTCACGGTTTTTATCGCGAATGGGCCGTCGAGTGGTTAATTTATGCCGCGCGACATCCAACGCCAGCTCGCGTCTTTCCGCCAGCAGCGACAATAATTTCAAATCCAGGGCGTTGATACTTTCCCGTAGCGCCAATAATGGGTTGTCACTCATATATATAGTTACCTTTCACGCCGTAATAAAAAAAGCCCCCTGTTGTCAGGAGGCTTTTTGTTCGTCTTCGCATTCTTTCTCACATGACGAGCCGCCTCCCATTCAGGGGAAGGTAAAAAAGAAGGCGAAGAAAAACGGTAGTATAGGCATAGTATCGATTTCGTTGGCTTGAGATGTTTACAGTAACCGTTGGCTTTTCGTTCTGTCAATATAAAACTAAAACGCGCCTTGACGGCGCGTTGCTTTGGGCGATGCCTCATGAAGCGGGGCGAATACTCCCTGCGGGTAACGTCACATCAGTAAACCGCCAGGTTATTATTGATTCTGACGCATTCGCTTGCACGGCGAGCTTCGCCTTTATGCTGCACTTTATTCAACTGCCGCTCCAGCTTGGCGATCAGTTCATTCACGGCGATATACATATCGGCATGGCCGGCGCTGGCGACAAGCTGCCCGTTCGGCGTGTTCAGGGTGGCGTCCACCACAAAGCCCTGCGGTTGTTTAGAGAGGATTATATGAGGATTTATCAATTGTGTTTGCCATTTAGACAGCTTAGTCAGACGTTCTTCCACATGCTGACGAATGGCCGGGGTGATTTCCATTTGCTTGCTGGTAATATTGATAATCATATCACTGCCTCTCTGTCTTTTTCCGTCTGTGTAATTTCAGCATACCCGCTCAATGCGTAAAAATCGTGATCTAGATCACTTTTATTTTCAGGCTTAAACGAGCCAAAGAGGTTTTGTGAAGCGGGCTTGGAAATGGACGCTCAACCCTTGTGAAGTGCCGGGGGATAGGTCATTATTGATAGGATGACTTAGGACGATAAACGTCTGAAGTGCTCTGAAGTGCTCTGAAGTGCTCTGAAGTGCTCTGAAGTGCATTGAGGAAAACAAAACGGCAGCCGAGGCTGCCGTTTTGCATTTTCGGAGACGTGGAAACTCACGCTGAGGGATTCGCCTGGATGATTTTCGCCACCTTATCGGCTTGTCCGGGTAAATGCAGTTGTTCATAGGCGTTTTGCATTAACGGCAATGCATCCCGTGTCGCCTTGGTATCCGGGTAATTCACCAGCATCTGCTCTACCCGGTTGACGACCGCCACATAGGCGCCCCGGCGGGTGTAGAAACGCACCACCGCCAGCTCATAATTGGCGAGACGGTCTTTAAGATAAACCAGACGTTTATTGGCATCCGTGGCATACTGGCTGTTAGGATACCCGCGGATCAACTGGGTAAAGTCACGGAAGGCCGCGCGGGCATGTTCCGGATCGCGGTCGGAACGATCAATGCCGAAGAAACCTTGTATCATGCTGTCATCCAGCGCCATGTCCGTCAAACCCCGCATATAGAGGACGTAATCGACGTTCGGATGCGTCGGGTTCAAACGCAGGAAACGATCGATGGAGGCTTGGGCCAAGGTAAGGTCGGCCGATTTGTAATAGGCATAGATCAAATCAAGCTGAACCTGCTGGGCGTAAGGACCGAAGGGATAGCGGTTATCCAGTGCTTCCAATTGCTTGATGGCGCCTTTATAGTCGCCATCCTGTAATTTTTGTTGTGCGGTACTGTACAGCTCGGAGGGCGGATTATCGGGAACGACATCCTTGGAACCGGAGCAACCGACCAGCATCAGGCTCAATGTGGCTGCTGCCACCAGATATTTCATACGCATCATGACGTTTTGCTTATCCTCAGAGTGTTATTCCGGGAGACTGTCCGTTAAGCTCCCGAATGAGACCAGCTACAATAGCATAGTATTCTAAACGGCATTGCCGTGAAAACCCAACGATAACGAAGAAGCTGCATCATATGGCACAACAACAACGCCTCACCGCGATGGTGAATGAAACACAACTTGGGCAACGGTTAGATCAGGCTTTGGCCGAATTGTTCCCTGATTATTCGCGATCGCGCATAAAAGTCTGGATCCTTGATAGCCGGGTCCGGGTCAACGGCAGCATCGCTTCGACGCCGAAAGACAGAGTTCTTGGCGGCGAGTCAATTGAAATCGATGCGATTATAGAGGAAGAGACGCGCTGGGCTCCACAGGATATTTCGTTGAATATCGTCTATGAAGATGACGATATTCTGGTGATAAACAAGCCCCGCGACCTGGTGGTGCATCCTGGGGCGGGCAATGCCGACGGCACCATCCTGAATGCGCTGCTGCATTACTACCCCGCCATCGCCGACGTACCGCGGGCCGGTATCGTGCATCGGCTGGATAAAGACACCACCGGGCTGATGGTGGTGGCCAAAACCGTTCCGGCGCAAACCCGGCTGGTGGAATCCTTGCAGGCGCGGGAAATCACCCGCGAATACGAAGCGGTGGCCATGGGCACCATGACCGCCGGCGGCACGGTGGAGCAGCCCATCGCCCGCCATCCCACCAAACGCACCCATATGGCGGTTCACCCTATGGGTAAACCGGCGGTGACCCATTACCGCATCATGGAGCATTTCCGTGCCCATACCCGGCTGCGGCTGCGATTGGAAACCGGGCGGACCCACCAGATTCGTGTCCATATGGCCTTTATCAACCATCCGCTGGTGGGGGATCCGCTTTACGGCGGCCGGCCCCGGCCACCCAAAGGCGCTTCGGAAGCCTTTGTGAATATGCTGCGAGGGTTCGATCGCCAGGCACTGCATGCCACGAGGCTCAGGCTGTACCATCCTGTCACCGGCATTGAAATGGAGTGGTTCGCCCCGTTACCGGAGGATATGGTGGAATTAATCGCCGTCATGAAGGCGGATGCCGATATGTTCGCCGATCAAATGGATTAGTCATGGATGCTTTGCTTATTCCCCGCTGGCCCGCGCCGGCCAGCGTGCGGGCCTATTCCAGCACCAGGCGGGGCGGCGAAAGCCGGCCGCCCTATGATTCGCTGAATCTTGGCCTTCATGTGGGCGACAATCCCGGGTCGGTGGCGAATAACCGCCGGCGCCTGGAAATCCTCGGCGGGCTGCCCGCTTCGCCCCATTGGCTTGATCAGGTGCACGGAACCGATGTGGCGGTGCTTGACGATGAGCCCGGCACGCCGCCGCGAGCCGACGCCGCTTATGCCTGCGCCGTCGGTCGGGTATGCGCCGTGATGACCGCCGATTGTTTGCCGGTGTTGTTCTGCAATCGCTCCGGTACCGAAGTGGCGGCGGCACACGCCGGATGGCGAGGGCTATGCGCCGGCATTCTGGAGCAGACTCTGTCCTGCTTTCAGTCCAATCCCAGCGATATCCTGGCCTGGTTGGGGCCGGCCATCGGCCCGGGAGCGTTCGAAGTGGGCCCGGAGGTCCGCGAAGCGTTCGCTTCACATGATTTCCACGCCGGCGAGGCCTTTATTCCCCACGGTGAAAAATACTTTGCCGATATCTATCAACTGGCCCGCCTGCGGCTATACGCCGCAGGCATAAGCCAAATTTACGGCGGCGATCGTTGCACGGTGACCGAATCCTCAACATTTTTCTCCTATCGGCGCGATGGAGTCACCGGACGTATGGCAAGTTTGGTCTGGCTGATATAATCTCTGTTACCAAGACGATCCAGGGTGGATAACAAAGATTTTCCCAATATTCGGCGAAATATCCTTGAATTTTAAATAAACGACCTTATTTAATCTCCAGTAGCAATTTTGACCAATATGGGAGGAGTTATGCGTCTGGATCGTCTTACCAATAAATTCCAGCTTGCCCTCGCCGATGCCCAGTCCCTTGCTCTCGGGCGCGACAACCAGTTCATCGAACCCTTACACGTCATGCAGGCGCTGCTTAATCAGGAAGGCGGCACCGTCAGCCCGTTGCTGCAATCCGCCGGCGTCAATCCCGCGCCGCTGCGTATCGCCATCGAGCAGGCTATCGAACGGTTGCCCCAGGTGGAGGGCACCGGCGGCGACGTGCAGCCCTCTGCCGATCTGGTCAGGGTGCTTAACCTCTGCGACAAGCTGGCGCAAAAGCGCGCCGATACCTTCATCGCCTCCGAACTGTTCGTGGCGGCGGCCCTTGAGTCCCGCGGCACACTGGCGGATATGCTGAAGTCGGCCGGCGCCACGCCGGAGAAAATCGCCAGGGCCATCGAACAAATGCGCAGCGGAGACAACGTGAACGATCAGGGCGCCGAAGATCAGCGGCAGGCATTGAAAAAATATACCATTGATCTCACCGAACGGGCTGAGCAGGGCAAACTTGACCCGGTCATCGGCCGCGACGAGGAAATTCGCCGGACCATCCAGGTTCTGCAGCGGCGCACCAAAAACAACCCGGTGCTCATTGGTGAACCCGGCGTGGGTAAAACCGCCATCGTGGAAGGTCTGGCCCAGCGTATCGTGAACGGCGAGGTCCCCGAGGGGATGAAGCACAGCCGGGTCCTGTCGCTGGATATGGGCTCGCTGGTGGCCGGCGCCAAGTATCGCGGCGAATTCGAGGAGCGCTTGAAAGGGGTGTTGAATGACCTGTCGAAACAGGAGGGCCATATCATCCTGTTTATCGACGAACTGCATACCATGGTGGGCGCGGGAAAAGCCGACGGGGCAATGGATGCCGGCAATATGCTCAAACCTGCCCTGGCGCGCGGCGAGCTGCATTGCGTCGGCGCCACGACCCTCAACGAATATCGCCAGTACATCGAAAAGGATGCGGCGCTGGAACGGCGGTTCCAGAAGGTGTTTGTCGCCGAGCCCAGCGTGGAGGACACCATCGCCATCCTGCGCGGCCTGAAAGAGCGCTATGAATTGCATCATCACGTGCAGATAACCGACCCGGCCATCGTCGCCGCGGCTACGCTGTCGCACCGCTATATTTCAGACAGGCAGCTACCCGACAAAGCCATTGACCTTATCGACGAAGCGGCATCCAGCATTCGTATTCAGATAGACTCGAAGCCGGAGCCGCTGGACAGACTGGATCGGCGCATTATTCAGTTAAAGCTGGAGCAGCAGGCGCTGAAGAAGGAATCGGACGACGCCAGCCTTAAACGTCTGGAAATGTTGAACGAAGAACTGTCGCAAAAAGAGCGGGAGTACTCCGAACTTGAAGAAGAGTGGAAGGCGGAAAAGGCGTCGTTATCCGGTACGCAAAATCTGAAAGCCGAATTGGAACAAGCGAAGATCTCCATCGAACAGGCTCGCCGAGTGGGGGATTTGGCGCGCATGTCCGAATTGCAGTACGGCAAAATACCGGAGCTGGAAAAACAGCTGGCGGCGGCATCCCAGGCCGAGGGCAAAACCATGCGCCTGTTGCGTAATCGCGTTACCGACGCCGAGATTGCCGAAGTGCTGGCGCGCTGGACCGGCATACCGGTATCGCGCATGCTGGAAAGCGAACGGGATAAGCTGGTGCGGATGGAAGACGAACTGCATCAGCGGGTCATCGGCCAAAACGAGGCGGTGGAAGCGGTGGCAAACGCCATTCGACGCAGCCGGGCCGGTCTGGCGGATCCCAATCGGCCCATCGGGTCGTTTATGTTTCTCGGCCCCACCGGTGTCGGCAAGACCGAGCTTTGCAAAGCGCTGGCCACCTTCTTGTTCAACAGCGACGACGCCATGGTGCGTATCGACATGTCCGAGTTTATGGAAAAACATTCGGTGTCCCGTTTGGTGGGCGCGCCTCCGGGGTACGTCGGCTATGAAGAAGGCGGCTACCTGACGGAAGCCGTGCGCCGGCGTCCTTATTCGGTCATTTTGCTGGATGAAATTGAAAAGGCGCATCCTGACGTGTTCAATATCCTGTTGCAGGTGCTGGATGACGGTCGTCTCACCGATGGACAGGGGCGCACGGTGGATTTTCGCAATACCGTGGTTATCATGACCTCCAACCTGGGATCGGATGTCATTCAAGAACGCTTCGGCCAAATGAACTATCAGGAAATGAAGGACATGGTGCTTGGGGTGGTCAGTCATCATTTCCGGCCTGAGTTCATCAACCGCGTTGACGAAGTGGTGGTATTCCATCCCCTGGCGCGCGAGCATATCACCCGCATCGCGCAAATTCAGCTGCAGCGGCTGTACAAGCGCTTGGAAGATCGCGGCTACAGCATGACGCTGACGCCGGCGGCATTGGACTTGCTGGGCCAAACCGGTTTCGATCCGGTATATGGCGCGCGGCCGTTGAAACGGGCCATTCAGCAGGAAATAGAAAATCCGCTGGCGCAACAGATGCTGTCCGGCAAATTGATTCCCGGCAGGCCTATCACCATGGACGTCAAAGAAGGTCATATCGTCGCTGCGCAATAAAACGCCGGCCAGCGTGTACACTTAGCGTTGGTTAAGCATCTCAACAGCCCCGTGGTCTCAACTACGGGGCTTTTTTATGTGGGTGACGGCAGCTTAATAAGAGCGTGGTTTGCAGTGACCCGCCCCTTGCAAAAATAGGCATCCCTTGAGAGCCAATCGGTTCAATAATGAGCAACCGAACTTTATTTCGAAAATAGCGCTTGCCACGCTTCAGGAAGTCCCTATAATGCGCCTCCACTGACCGGGATTAACCGTTGCGACGGGCCGGGTCGGGAAGGGAAAAGCGCTGCGATAAAGCAAATAAAAGCTTGACTCTTCAGCGGGAAAACGTAATATACGCAACCCGCGCCAGGTGAGATTATCGTTCTCCCGGCCACGCTCTTTAACAATTTATCAGACAATCTGTGTGGGCACTCACAAGACGGTATCGATTCACAAAAAATACCAAGTCTTAGAGTGTTTACCAGTTAATTCATTATTGAAATTCATTACTGAATAGAACAGTAGATTCTTTGAGCATCAAGCTTTTAATTGAAGAGTTTGATCATGGCTCAGATTGAACGCTGGCGGCAGGCCTAACACATGCAAGTCGAGCGGCAGCGGAAAGTAGCTTGCTACTTTGCCGGCGAGCGGCGGACGGGTGAGTAAAGTCTGGGGATCTGCCTGATGGAGGGGGATAACTACTGGAAACGGTAGCTAATACCGCATAACGTCGCAAGACCAAAGTGGGGGACCTTAGGGCCTCATGCCATCGGATGAACCCAGATGGGATTAGCTAGTAGGTGGGGTAAAGGCTCACCTAGGCGACGATCCCTAGCTGGTCTGAGAGGATGACCAGCCACACTGGAACTGAGACACGGTCCAGACTCCTACGGGAGGCAGCAGTGGGGAATATTGCACAATGGGCGCAAGCCTGATGCAGCCATGCCGCGTGTGTGAAGAAGGCCTTCGGGTTGTAAAGCACTTTCAGCGGGGAGGAAGGGGTTGAGGCGAATAACCTTAATCATTGACGTTACCCGCAGAAGAAGCACCGGCTAACTCCGTGCCAGCAGCCGCGGTAATACGGAGGGTGCGAGCGTTAATCGGAATTACTGGGCGTAAAGCGTACGCAGGCGGTTTGTTAAGTCAGATGTGAAATCCCCGGGCTTAACCCGGGAACTGCATTTGAAACTGGCAGGCTAGAGTCTCGTAGAGGGGGGTAGAATTCCAGGTGTAGCGGTGAAATGCGTAGAGATCTGGAGGAATACCGGTGGCGAAGGCGGCCCCCTGGACGAAGACTGACGCTCAGGTACGAAAGCGTGGGGAGCAAACAGGATTAGATACCCTGGTAGTCCACGCTGTAAACGATGTCGATTTGAAGGTTGTGGCCTTGAGCCGTGGCTTTCGGAGCTAACGCGTTAAATCGACCGCCTGGGGAGTACGGCCGCAAGGTTAAAACTCAAATGAATTGACGGGGGCCCGCACAAGCGGTGGAGCATGTGGTTTAATTCGATGCAACGCGAAGAACCTTACCTACTCTTGACATCCACAGAAGGCCTCAGAGATGAGGTTGTGCCTTAGGGAACTGTGAGACAGGTGCTGCATGGCTGTCGTCAGCTCGTGTTGTGAAATGTTGGGTTAAGTCCCGCAACGAGCGCAACCCTTATCCTTTGTTGCCAGCGCGTAATGGCGGGAACTCAAAGGAGACTGCCGGTGACAAACCGGAGGAAGGTGGGGATGACGTCAAGTCATCATGGCCCTTACGAGTAGGGCTACACACGTGCTACAATGGCGCATACAAAGAGAAGCGAACTCGCGAGAGAAAGCGGACCTCATAAAGTGCGTCGTAGTCCGGATTGGAGTCTGCAACTCGACTCCATGAAGTCGGAATCGCTAGTAATCGCGGATCAGAATGCCGCGGTGAATACGTTCCCGGGCCTTGTACACACCGCCCGTCACACCATGGGAGTGGGTTGCAAAAGAAGTAGGTAGCTTAACCTTCGGGAGGGCGCTTACCACTTTGTGATTCATGACTGGGGTGAAGTCGTAACAAGGTAACCGTAGGGGAACCTGCGGTTGGATCACCTCCTTACCGAAAGATGCTGGTTGAGTGACGTGTCCACACAGATTGTCTGATAGAAGTCATGAGCAAACAGCTCGTATGGTTTTGTTTGCGAAGCACAGCTTCGCGAACGCGTATCTTTGTCCCCTTCGTCTAGTGGCCTAGGACACTGCCCTTTCACGGCGGTAACAGGGGTTCGAACCCCTAGGGGACGCCATATTCTGTTGTGATATTTCAGAGCACACTGATGACGCCGACGCCTGCGGGCGAAAGCGTATTGAGTATGCTGCGAAATACTGCTCTTTAACAATCCGGAACAAGCTGAAAATTTGAAGAAACATGCTGAGGACACTCAGTATGCGAGTCTCTCAAAGCAAGCAACCCTAAGACATCTTAGGGTTGTGAGGTTAAGTGACTAAGCGTACACGGTGGATGCCTAGGCAGTCAGAGGCGATGAAGGACGTGCTAATCTGCGAAAAGCGCCGGTGAGCTGATATGAAGCGCTATCAGCCGGCGATGTCCGAATGGGGAAACCCAGTGCAATTCGTTGCACTATCGTGATGTGAATCCATAGCGTCACGAGGCGAACCGGGGGAACTGAAACATCTCAGTACCCCGAGGAAAAGAAATCAACCGAGATTCCCCCAGTAGCGGCGAGCGAACGGGGAGAAGCCCAGAGCGGTAATCAGTTTGAGCATCAGTGGAAGCGTCTGGAAAGTCGCGCAACAAAGGGTGATAGCCCCGTACACGAAGGTGCGCAAGCGGTGAGCTCGATGAGTAGGGCGGGACACGTGATATCCTGTCTGAAGATGGGGACCATCCTCCAAGGCTAAATACTCCTGACTGACCGATAGTGAACCAGTACCGTGAGGGAAAGGCGAAAAGAACCCCGGCGAGGGGAGTGAAAAAGAACCTGAAACCGTGTACGTACAAGCAGTGGGAGCCCCATCACTAAGCCAGTGATGAAATTAAATAGGTATCCTTTGCCCAAGGGGAGGGAGGCGGAGCGCAAGCGACGTCCAACCGCTCAAGGGAGCAGAGGGGGGCTTAGTGATGGGGTGACTGCGTACCTTTTGTATAATGGGTCAGCGACTTATATTCTGTAGCAAGGTTAACCGAATAGGGGAGCCGTAGGGAAACCGAGTCTTAACTGGGCGCATAGTTGCAGGGTATAGACCCGAAACCCGGTGATCTAGCCATGGGCAGGTTGAAGGTTGGGTAACACTAACTGGAGGACCGAACCGACTAATGTTGAAAAATTAGCGGATGACTTGTGGCTGGGGGTGAAAGGCCAATCAAACCGGGAGATAGCTGGTTCTCCCCGAAAGCTATTTAGGTAGCGCCTCGTGAGTTCATCTTCGGGGGTAGAGCACTGTTTCGGCTAGGGGTCCACCCCGGATTACCAACCCGATGCAAACTGCGAATACCGAAGAATGCCATCACGGGAGACACACGGCGGGTGCTAACGTCCGTCGTGAAGAGGGAAACAACCCAGACCGCCGGCTAAGGTCCCAAAGTCATGGTTAAGTGGGAAACGATGTGGGAAGGCATAGACAGCCAGGATGTTGGCTTAGAAGCAGCCATCATTTAAAGAAAGCGTAATAGCTCACTGGTCGAGTCGGCCTGCGCGGAAGATGTAACGGGGCTAAACCATGCACCGAAGCCGCGGCAGCGGGCGTATCACTTAAGACAATTGTGCGGTAAAGGCGATTGACGGAGCGCAGCGACGTCAATGCGTTCATTACGTTGAGTTGGCTTAAGGATACGCCTGTTGGGTAGGGGAGCGTTCTGTAAGCCTGCGAAGGCGGCCTGTGAGGGCTGCTGGAGGTATCAGAAGTGCGAATGCTGACATAAGTAACGATAAAGCGGGTGAAAAGCCCGCTCGCCGGAAGACCAAGGGTTCCTGTTCAACGTTAATCGGAGCAGGGTGAGTCGACCCCTAAGGCGAGGCTGAAAAGCGTAGTCGATGGGAAACAGGTTAATATTCCTGTACTGTGTGTGACTGCGAAGGGGGACGGAGAAAGCTAGACCGGCCGGGCGACGGTTGTCCCGGTTCAAGCGTGCAGGTGGAAAGGGCAGGCAAATCCGCTCTTTCACAACACTGAGGCGTGATGACGAGCCACTACGGTGGCGAAGGGGTTGATGCTACGCTTCCAGGAAAAGCCTCTAAGCACCAGGTCACATGTAATCGTACCCCAAACCGACACAGGTGGTCAGGTAGAGAATACCGAGGCGCTTGAGAGAACTCGGGTGAAGGAACTAGGCAAAATGGTGCCGTAACTTCGGGAGAAGGCACGCTGGCATTAGGTGGAGGAACTCGCTTCCCGAGCCGAAGCCAGTCGCAGATACCAGCTGGCTGCAACTGTTTATTAAAAACACAGCACTGTGCAAACACGAAAGTGGACGTATACGGTGTGACGCCTGCCCGGTGCCGGAAGGTTAATTGATGGGGTTATCCGTAAGGAGAAGCTCTTGATCGAAGCCCCGGTAAACGGCGGCCGTAACTATAACGGTCCTAAGGTAGCGAAATTCCTTGTCGGGTAAGTTCCGACCTGCACGAATGGCGTAATGATGGCCAGGCTGTCTCCACCCGAGACTCAGTGAAATTGAACTCGCTGTGAAGATGCAGTGTACCCGCGGCAAGACGGAAAGACCCCGTGAACCTTTACTATAGCTTGACACTGAACATTGAGCCTTGATGTGTAGGATAGGTGGGAGGCTTTGAAGTGTGGACGCCAGTCTGCATGGAGCCAACCTTGAAATACCACCCTTTAATGTTTGATGTTCTAACTCCGGCCCATTATCTGGGTCGAGGACAGTGTCTGGTGGGTAGTTTGACTGGGGCGGTCTCCTCCTAAAGAGTAACGGAGGAGCACGAAGGTTAGCTAATCACGGTCGGACATCGTGAGGTTAGTGCAAAGGCATAAGCTAGCTTGACTGCGAGAGTGACGGCTCGAGCAGGTGCGAAAGCAGGTCTTAGTGATCCGGTGGTTCTGAATGGAAGGGCCATCGCTCAACGGATAAAAGGTACTCCGGGGATAACAGGCTGATACCGCCCAAGAGTTCATATCGACGGCGGTGTTTGGCACCTCGATGTCGGCTCATCACATCCTGGGGCTGAAGTAGGTCCCAAGGGTATGGCTGTTCGCCATTTAAAGTGGTACGCGAGCTGGGTTTAGAACGTCGTGAGACAGTTCGGTCCCTATCTGCCGTGGGCGTTGGAAGATTGAGAGGGGCTGCTCCTAGTACGAGAGGACCGGAGTGGACGCACCGCTGGTGTTCGGGTTGTCATGCCAATGGCATTGCCCGGTAGCTACGTGCGGAAGAGATAACCGCTGAAAGCATCTAAGCGGGAAACTTGCCTCGAGATGAGTCTTCCCTGTGGCTATAGGTCACCTGAAGGGACGTTAAAGACGATGACGTTGATAGGTCGGGTGTGTAAGCGCAGCGATGCGTTGAGCTAACCGATACTAATGACCCGTGAGACTTAACCTTACAACACCTAAGGTGTTTGAGAAGAGAGAGACGGATTTTCAGCGGAAGTTCCGGATAAAAGCCGGCGGTCATCCTAGAGTGAAAGCGTGAGCATCACAGAGAGGGTGGGGGTCGGATAACAAATTTGCCTGGCGGCACTAGCGCGGTGGTCCCACCTGACCCCATGCCGAACTCAGTAGTGAAACGCCGTAGCGCCGATGGTAGTGTGGGGTCTCCCCATGCGAGAGTAGGGAACTGCCAGGCATCCAATTGAATGAAGCCCTCTGTGAAAGCAGGGGGCTTTTTCATGTGTGCCAGGCATGGCGCGTAGCGCCTGAGGGCTTAGCCCCTGGACCGTGGCGATCAGTGGGCTGCGTTAATGTACACGCTTATCGGCAGTAGCAAACTGAAGGGTATCTAAACTATTAACCTAATGAATAGGAAGTGGTCTGGGAATTACAGAGAGAAAGAGCGCCGGTACCAGAGAAATTAATAAACAGACAAACTTTGCTAAGATGATTTTCGACCTTATGGGTGATAAGTTAGGGCAGTTGGATCAAAGCTAACCAGAACAAATTCTGTCAAGCGGGGCGATTCATGTTTCAATTTACAAATACCCTCTTTACTTTATCTGATACAATAAAATAAACAATTCCTATGCATGAGGCAATAAAAAAGGCTGACAATAGAGAATTCAGTATGGGGCTTATGTTCCAAAAGTCGCTTATAAAAAATTAGTCTCGAAAATATAATAATTTGCAAAAGATAAAAGGTGATCATAATAACAGGTGCTTGCCTCTTTTTTTTAATGAAAAAAATAGCCGTAATATAGGAATGCATTGTTAAAAGTAAGAAAAGCAATATATTGGATATTGATGAGAATGTAATTTCTGATATTGCATGGCTGATCGGAAACTCCATTATAAAAAAGGAAAGAGATGCTAGGGTGGTTATAAAAGCCCAAATGACTATGGTTATGAAGGAAAATAATAACATTCCAGATATATTGTTTTTATTGGAATTAATGTAAAGCTTTGGAATAATTCCCTTTTTTTTTAATTTTGCAACGCATAAGATTTTGACTTTGTATCTATCATTTTATGGGATATTGAGAATACGTGATTCTTAATCTGAGAGCAATTTTTGTTTCATATGTGTATCGTCTTTTATTGAAGTCTGTTATTAATTGAAAATTCAATTTTGTGGTAGTCATGAAGATTGTGTTGATACGAGCAGAGAGTAGGCAAGTCATACTGTCTTACGTATGACAACCTGCAAAGCCGGTTGAACGGAGCCGCAGGCGAATTCATCGCAATAGCCTTTTCAGCGGGCTTACAGTGTATAGGATCCTGTTTGTTACACAACCTGGTGCAGTGGATCCGAGTGATGGTGAAAAATCCGCCATTGGTCTTGCTCCCGGCGAAACAAAAGCGTGACGCGCCGGCATCTCACCGTCGAATCTTTAATGTTTGTTACGGACTCCCTCAAGATGACATAGCCAAGCACCCCGTCGTTTGTGGCTGCGATGGGTTCCTCCTGATAGTCAGGTTGCCATCCCAGGTAGTTGGCGGCTGCCTGGGTTAACGCCGCGCAGACCGCTTCGTACCCTGAGTAAAGACCACCGTAAGCGCCCATCATGGTGACGTCTGGCGCACGGGACCACAGTTGCTGGTAGGGTTTATGCTCGCCGACAAGAAGACTTCCGACGGCGGCATGCAACTCCTTTAGTGCATCCTCCCATGATTGCGGCTTCATGGCCGTTGTCCGATGGTCTTGCGGACGAACGGCTCGACTGCGGCGCGCCAAGCCGTGGGATTGTCGAAGTGCAGTACATGTCCCGCGTCCGGAACCAATTTAAATTCGCCTACCGGGAGCGCTTGCGCCATGCGGCGTGAACCTTCGGCGGGGAAATAGCTGTGCTCCCCGGCGACCACAAGCGTCGGGCAGCGAACCCGACCCAGTTCAGGGGTATGATCGCGGTTGTTCCAGTGTTCTCGGCAGGCAAGGACATTTCGCGCGCCCGCAAGAGGCCAATAACCATCCTGCCGCTCAGCGAACACCTCGACAAAATAGTCTCCTTCAGCCGGATGCACTCGTTCGGAATGCGCGCCAATCATGTATTTCCCAAAATAGTCTCCGCCGAAATAAGCGCGGATAGCCGCAATACTATCGAATGGGACCGGCCACTCATCCAGCCATGCCTGCCAGCGTACCTGAACATCAGGCACCACGGCGGCCATGTCGCCGATAACCACGGACCGGACCAGTTCAGGATGCTTGCCCGCGAGTTGCCACGCGGTGAGCGCGCCCATCGAATGACCGATGACCAGGGCAGGGGCGAGGCCATACGCTTTTATCACCGCGGCGGCGTCCTCGACATGAGCGTTGCGGTCGTATGGCCCAACGGGCGCGTCGCTTAAGCCATGGCCACGGGCATCGTATCCGATCACTTTCCCGTGTTCGGTCAGCCACTCGGCAGTCGTTGACCAGGTCGTTGCCCTGCCCATCATTCCGTGGATGAGAAGAATCCCTTCTCCCTGCCCGCCGAAGTCGATTGTGGCCAGGTTAGTGCCGGCAAATCCGGCAATGTTGCCGCGCTTCCAGCTCATAGGCTTATCCTCTTTTTCCTGTGTTGATCATCATCGATGTGGGTCCATGGAATCCCAGATTGGTATTCCAGACGGGTTCGGTTTGCGAATTCACGTCGAAGGAAGGGCAGCGCGTGAGCAGTAGAGAAAGTGCGATTTGGGTCTGTTGACGCACCAGCGTCGCGCCAATACAGGCATGGGGGCCGGTTCCGAAGGAAAGATGCCGGTTGGGTGTGCGGCGTAAATCAAGGATTTCAGGATTTTCAAAAACCGTCGGATCCCGATTCGCGGAACCTACATAAGGCAGCACCAGTTGCCCCTCTTTTATTTGGTAATCCTTGTAGGTGAATGTCGTGGCCGCTCTGCGACCAATGTACTGCACGGGTGTACCATATCGGAGGAACTCCTCTATTGCCAGCGGCAACTGTTCCAGATCCGCTGCCAGCGCGTGCCGTTGCGCCGGATGCTGGTGCAGCGCCCAGACGGCATTGCCAATGAGATACCTCGTGGGTTCCAACCCTGCGAACATCAGCAACATGCATTGCGCGGTCGCTGATTCGATATCGAACTTGAATCCCTTTCCGTTATCGCTCATTAAACGGTTAAGTATCGAATCTTCATGGCGGAACTTTATCGCATCGCCCGCAAGCTCGAGCAAATATTTCCCGAATGCGTGGAGGCTTTTTTGACCGCGTTGTACATCTTCTACACTCAGATCGCTTGCGCCAAACAGGTACGCTAAATCATCGGACCAGCGCGCCAGTTGCTCACTATCTTCGTCAGCCCCGCCAAGCAGCCTTGTTATCACCATTGCGGGCAACGGACGGGCAAAATCGGCAATCAGATCAACACAGTCTTTCTCTTGCCAAGTATCCATGAGATTTTCGGCGACATTATGGATAACGCTGGATAACGAACTTTTGCTAAGCAGCGTTGGACACGACCAATCCAACCGTTGCCGACGTTGCGCATGGTCATGCCCATCAAAGAAGGCTAACCACTTGCTGAGAACTGGAATCATGTCGGCGAACTGAGCGCGATCTTCTTCGGTCAGCGCCAATAACGGCAATGCGGATCTATCGTTGGTCAGTCTCGAATCCGTTAACAAAGCCTTGACGTCGGCATAGGCAAACAGCAGCCATGATCCGCCATACATCGTCGAGTAGTAAATGGGTTCTTCCCGCCGAATCTGGTCGTAATAGGGGTAGGGATCGGCAATCAGCTGTTGGTTGCTTAATGAGAAGTCTCTAATATTAAACTGGAAAGGATCATCTGAGCGATTTGGTTCCATTGTTAGCCCCTCGTAAATTCTGCATGGACCTCTACGAGCCGTGAAGCGTTAATCCGGCATGAACTCGCTAAAGTTGCGGCAAGAAGCTTGTTACGTTCACCTCAGATTAAAATTTCTAATTAAATTAGATATCACGGCAAGAAAGCAAAAGAACCTTAGAATCGTAATCTCCTTTGTAAACATGCTTCAAACGACAATGCCCATTGATTCATTAGAATGAACGACTAGAGTGATTAACTTAGCTTGATTTAGTTAGAGTATTTCCAGGGTTTATAGATTTATTTATCAATTTATTGTTATGTTTGAAGTATGTGATAAAAAAACATAAAACTTCCAAATCATCAATAATAAGGCTAATGGCATCACAAATTAATTTATCTACCAACATTAATCATAACTCGAGAAAATTGCCAATCAGAAAAAGAGAGCAATGCGATCATCCTCAAGTTTTACAAAGTACTTTTTTAGAACGGCTAATTAAATAAAACTACCATGTTTAACAAAAGTCCGGTCAGCAGCAGCGGTAATCGTCAACGAAGCTGGCAATATGAATACTTCTATGTTGGAATGTTATGCCGGCCTCAAGGCTGGCCTGGATTCAACGACACTACTGCGTTTCGCGGCCATTGTCGGCATACAGCACTAACGGGCGTAGGCAAAACGGCGCGGTGCTGCAGCGTGGCGTTCCGCACGTTGCTATTGCCTTTGTGTTTTGGGGAAAAACATGGGGAAACGAACCGAAGAAACGAACCTAACCTCTTTTTGAATAGCTGGCTCACCTATGATCTGTAAGCAAAAACAGGAGGCATTCAACGGGGCCAGACGACAGCCTGTAATAAAATAAATTATGGGATTTGATTCGATGAACAACTGAATGTTCCTGAGTTCTAGCTCAATATTTCATTATTTTTCTTTCTCATAAAAAACAGCGGTGTTGATGTTCAATATTTAGTGATGTGGCCTTTTATTCAAAGGCAGCCTTTGAGATTTCTATATTATAAGGAGTTATCTGCGACATCTAAGATTTATTTAATTTTAAGGAAGAACAGAAAAAATTATCAAAATAGCTTTTAATTAAATAATTGCTAACTGTTACAAATATCTTCGATTAAATATCGCTAACTGTTACGAAATGGCTTACGGCACGTGCATTAGATGATATCTGCTCCGATAGTATTTTGGAATTGACAGGCTACCTGGTGGATACTCGTCATTATAGTATAAATCAACTTAGCGGCAATGTCGCTATAAATCAAAGCTTTCATCCAGGCATGAAGGCATTCTGTTTTCACGCTATTCAACGTAGTTGTCAAGACGGCGCATGCTGCACGATTACAACAAAATAACGGCGTGTCTGTTAAGGAAGTATTTTCCACTGTAGGTGGGCTGCAAAATCCAATAGCTGCCGAGATGTGGTAAAATTTATTAATGATGTGGAGCGTGGTTTCGAGAAGTATGAAGTGACAAACGTAAGCGGCTGTTAAACGTAAGTGAGTGGCTTTATCGACAGAGGTCAGATGGCAAAAACGCCGAAGTGAAATATAATGGAATATTATTCGCTAAAATAATAAATACTAAAGCCGGTGGCGGCTCCCGCCACGTCCCAGGCAAAATCTTTCCAGCTCCATCCACTGCCGGCGGCACGGCTGTCATAGCCCTCTTTAGCGGCGCCAAGGGAAAGAGAGAACGCGAAGCCGATGTTGCGGCTGCGTGCCGGCGAGGCATTTTGATGCTCCGCGGCGGCGCTGCCCGCCATAGCCAGCGCGGCTGAAGAGACAAAATGCGCCGCTTTGTCCCGCCCGGTCCAACTGTCCTGCGCCATATGGGCGCAGGCGCTGCACCCGATTAACGGCATTAAAACAGTTATCTTATAGACATTGACGATTCGCATTTTCAGCATTGCTTTCTCATGCACCACCGGATGGCCGACTGACGAACATTAGCGGGTCTCGTGTGTCGCAGTAGGTCTGCAATGCGCGTTGTCGACGATACCGGGTTAAGAAAGAATTATAGTCATGGATAAACAATTTTTCAGCCGAGCAACCCAATATTCTGTTTATCCGATGGGCTTTGCGTTTTTATGTAGCGCTCAGACCCGGTCTTGACACCCTGTCACAAAATTCTGCTGATTAAACGATCGATACGGATACGACGCAGCCGGCGGATCAATTTGCGTACTTTTATCGGATAATCACCGATTTTGTCCAGTTCGGTAAAATGCCCTATTACATGAGTATGGGTACGGATCAAACGGAGCTCCCGCTCCCGCTGTTCTTGCAGGAGGTGCTGCGGATCGTGCAAGAGCAGCGCGTTCTCCAGATCCAGGCGCCAAGCGCGGGGATTGAGATTATTTCCGGTGAGCAATTGCCATTCATCATCGACCCACATCCCTTTTAGATGATAACTGTTGTCGCCGTCTTTCCATAAGCGCACCACTAGCTGACCGTTATCCACATAACGTTGCAGCCGACTCAAGAAACGGCGTAAATTGATTTCATACAAATAGGGCAGCGCGCCGATGATCTTGAAAGGTTGATCCGTGGGAATATAAAAATCATTGGCGGTTTTATCGCCCACAATGATTTCCACCTGCTTATTTTGGCGCAACAGAGCAATGATATTTCTGACCAATAATGCAGGCATATTAAAATAGGGTGTACACATTATGAGCTTGTTGTTTGTGCACGACATCAAATGATGGATGGTTTTGTTCAGCGGACTTCGTTTACCCAGTCCCACCAAGGGAGTAACGGTCAGTCGATCATAAGGCCCAGTGCCCCGGCAGGAGTAAGACGCCTCACGTAGGGATTGGCGGAACAGCCGGGTGTCATTGCGAATTTCAATGCTTTTAGGCCGATTGGGGTCATCCAGCCTATGAACGGCGGGGGCGGTCAACAGCCTTTGTTTTAAATAGTTAAGCATGCAGTCGGCCAGGGCCGGGTTGCGGATAGTCTGATAACGATCGTAGCGGTATTTATCCAATTGGTGCAGATACACGTCATTAAGGCTGGCGCCGCTATAGATAACGGTATCGTCGACGATAAACCCTTTCAAATGCAAAACGCCCAGGGCCTCACGGGTGTTTACCGGAACGCCATAAATCGGCACTGAAATTTCGGGGTGTTCTTTCGCCATGCGGCAATACCAATCGGCGTTGGTGTGCGCCGCCGCAACACCTATGCGCCCACGCTGCGCCCGGTGCCAATCCACTAAAACGCAGACCTCGAGATCCGGATTTTGTTGCTTGGCACGGTAAAGCGCCGAGAGGATGGCATCGCCGCCTTCATCTTGTTCAAGGTAGAGCGCCACCAGATAGATACGTCGCCGGGCTTCCTCGATGGCATGCAGCAACGCGACGCGAAATTCTGCTGGACTGGAAAACGTTTGTACATCTTCAACCGTCTGGGGGATTTTGGGCAGTTGTGCAAGGTGTTGTTGGTGTTTGGTACGTCTAAAGTTTGGCAACATCACAGTGCGCTTCTTCTCTTGTCATCGTATGGTGGAATGACCATATGCAAAACATAATCATGCGGAATCGGCCATAATAACATTACTTTAAGCCGTTGTGGCCATGTTTTGCCGCAGGTTGATTAGCCTTTTGGGTTAAATTGTCCGTCCCGGCAGAAGATTCGGCTTTCAATTCCAGCGTTAAGGCGGCAATACCCTCCTCCAACTGAAGCTTGACGTCAAAGCCCAATTTTTTCGCCAGACCGATCATTCCTTGATTACTGGGCATGGTGATGGCGGTCAAACGTTCGAGTCCGTGATCCCGGGCGTAGTCGATCATTTTTTCCAGCAATAAACGACCCAAACCCAATTTTTTCAGATCAGAGCGCACCAGCACCGCGAATTCCGCATCGGTATTATCCGGATCGGCGATGGCGCGGGTGACGCCCACAATCGTGGTTTCGGCGCCGTGCTCCCTGACCGCGACAAAAGCCATTTCACGATCGTAGTCGATTTGGGTCATGTAAGCCAAATCTTCGTGGCTAAATTCAGTGACCTCGCTGAAATAACGGTAAAAGAGATCTTCCGGCGTGACCTGGCCGATGAATTGCTTAAGCAAGGGCTCGTCTTCCGGCAGGATGGGTCTGAGCCGGCAACGTTCGCCGTTTTTTCAGCCGTATGACGGACTCCAGTTTTTTGCGGATAGGGGCGAATGGCCAGCCGCGCCTCCGGATCGCCAGGGCATTCCGCCAAGGTCAGGCTGACGTCCAGCAGGGTCATATCGCTGCCGCAGGCCAGCAATGGATGGATATCGAGATGCGCTATCTCCGGGCAGTCGAGCAAGAGGGTGGATACTTTAACCAGCAGCTGGCTCAATGCGGCGACATCCAGCGGGTACAGCGGGCGGTTCCCGCGGATAGCGCCCTTTTTCAGCCCCTGCAGCACCATATTATGCGCCAGGGCCATATTCAGCGGCGGCAACGCCACCGCCATCTGGTCCGCCTGACGCCATTCGCTTTCGCTTTCCCCCATCAATATCAGCGGGCCGAAGACCGGATCCTGTTCCACCAGGATCCGCAGCTCCTGTGTACCGGCCCGGTTGGCCATGCTTTGCACCAGCATGCCTTCGATGCGCGCTTCGGGGTAAGCCTGTGCCACGCGTTCAGCCATGGCGTTGGCCGCCTGCTCTACCTCGCGGGCGTTGCGCAGCGACAGCATCACCCCCTGTACGTCTGATTTGTGGGCGATATCCGGCGACCGGAGCTTAAGCGCCACCGGATAGCCGATTCGATCGGCGATAGTGACCGCTTCCGCGCCGTTGCCGGCTGCCCAGGTGGGCAGCGTGGCGATGCCGTACGCTTCGACAATTGGCCTGACCTCGTGGGTCGCCAGATGAAAAATCCCTTGGTCCAGCGCCTGTCGGATCAGCTCGTGAGCCCGTTGGGTATCAGCCGCCAGGCTGACCGGCAGCGTCGGTGTCTCCATCAACTGCTTCTGGTTGCGCCGGTATTCCGCCATATGCATAAAGGCGGTGACCGAACCCTCCGCCGTGCGGTAGGTCGGCAGCCCCGCCTCGGTAAAAAAGCGCCTTGCATCGCGGGACGAAAACTCGCCGCTCCAATTAGTGAGCACGGTGACCTGTTTGCCGCGGGGATGCTGTTTGAACAGCGCGATGACCTGCTGCGCGGTTTCGCCGCTGGGGGAGGCGGCGCTGGGCGCGTGGAGAATCAATATCGCGTCATAATCCCGGCTATCCAGCAGAGACGATAATGCCGCCTGGTAGCGGGCCGGGTCGGCGTCATCCCCCAAATCAAGCGGGTTGGCGGCGGCGATATCCGCCGGCAATACGCTTTGCAACCCCTGACGGGTAGCGTGGCTCAACGTGGCCAGCTTGCCGTGCCTGCTCAATAGCTCATCAAGGGCCAGCGCCGCCGGCGCGATGCCGTTGCTGACTATCATGAGGCGTTCGCCCCGCAGCGGGCGCATGTGGCTTAGGGTTTCCACCGCCGAGAACAATTCATGCGTGTCCCGCACTCTCAGCATGCCGGCGCGTTGGATGGCGGCATCATAGGCGGCATCGCGGCCCTCGGGATAATTCAGCAGCCGCTGCGCCTGGGGCGTGCGGCCGCTTTTGATGACCAGAATAGGTTTATTGCGCGCCGCGCCCCGAGCGGCGGATAAAAAGCGCCGCGCGTCGCTCAGGTGCTCCAGATGCAGCAATATGGCGGTGGTTTTACCGTCTCGGGCCAGAAAGTCCAGCACGTCGTCCACATCGATGTCGATACTGTCGCCGAGGGCGATAAAGTAGGAAAAGCCGATTTCCCGCTGTTGCGCCCAGTCCATGATGGTGTTTGCCACCGCGGCGGATTGGGAGATAAAAGCCAGTTTGCCTTTGCGGATATGGATAGGCACCGGCGAAAAGCTGGCGTTAAGTCCCTGCCAGGGGGGAGAGTAGGCCGAGGCTGTTGGGCCCGAGCAAGCGCATGCCGTAGCGCTGCCCGATGGCTTTCAGTTCGACGAACTGGGCCGGGGCGGAGGAAAGGATAATCACCGTTTTGCAGCCGTGACGCCCTAGACCATCCAGCAGGGCGGGATTACGGCGGCCATGGGTGCAGACGACCGCCAAATCCGGAATTAGCGGCAGGCTGGCGACATCGGGGTAGCTCAAGACCCCGCATACCGCGGAATAACGCGGCGTTACCGGCAGCACCGGGCCGTGAAAGCCGCCGGCCAGCAAATTACGCATCATCAGATAACCCGCCCTGCCCGGCGTATCCGACGCCCCCAGCACGGCAATGGACTTGGGTCTGAGCAGCGCGTCCAATCCTCGTTGACTCATAAGTTTCCCCTTCTGGCGCACTGGCTAAGTGTATGCGTTTTTAGACCGGGGGTGTTGTGATGGGGTGAGGAATTTGCAGCGTATTGTGGTGCGATTTACCCGCCAGGTATCGGGCGCGAAAGAGCGCGAAATGATTCGCCAGGCTTTCCGCCGCCGCGCTGTCGCCGGCCTGCAGCAGCAGGGCGGCGGCTACCTCGGCGGTGCAGTGATGCCCCTCGCCGTGCGACTCTCGCAGCCGGTAGGCGGAAAGCGTTTGCAGATCCAGGGATAATATCGGGAAATCATCCAGGTAGGGGCTTTTACGAAACATTTTTTCCCGCCTCCGGCCAGGTGCCGTCGAGCATGATGAAAAGCGGTGGTTTCGCCGACGGGTCGATTTCATTGAGGATCCGGCGACCCGGCGGTACGTGCCGGGCGGGAAAAACCACATAGGGTTGGCGTTCGCGGTCATTCACCGCCGCCAGCAGCGTTGGCGCAGGGTCGGTGCGCGACCAGAGAAACGCTTGGGTATCGGGCAGGATGTCCGCGATAAGACGTCCGGTATTGCTGGGTTTTAAAGGCTCGGAATCGAACATGAGCAGGCAAAAGCGGCTACGGGCCCGACAGGGTGCGATATTTTCGCACAAGCACAAAGGCAGCGGCAGCAGGCAGCCTTCGCAGCGGGCCACCCGGCAACCTCGGGCGCGATAGGGTCTGGTGGCGAGGGCCAGCCGGTATTGACGCAACGCCAGCACGGCATTTCTTGTCATCATTCACTCAAGAAAAAAAGAGAGTTTACCGGACCGGCGGCGAAGGGGGTAATCATTTCGGCCGACGCGCTTCTCACGCGTCGCTATCCGCCCTTTCGCCGACTTGCCGGGACGCATGCCGGTTCAGGATGCGCGCCGCTGCGGGATGCATCCTGGCGCAGGAAAGGCGGCGAAGGGGGAGAAGCGCATCAAGAGGGGTTAGGGATGGAAAGTCCTTCGTCCAGCCACTCATCAAAGGGCCCTTTGGGCATGGCGCCATGCAGGGAGTCAATCATTTTGCCCTGTTTGAAAACCATGATGGTGGGAATGCTGCGGATATTGAAACGGGTCGCCAACTGGGGCTCCGCCTCGGTGTTGACCTTGAGGAACCGCACTTTTCCGCGCCGCTCGCCGGCCGCGGCTTCGTATACCGGCGCAAACCCGACGCAGGGACCGCACCAGGGCGCCCAGAAATCCACCACCACCGGCAGCGAGTCTTGCAGCAACTTATCAAGCGTCAGGGTAGTGGCGTGGGTCACTTCGCCGTCCAATAGCGCTTCCCCGCAGCGGCCGCACTTGGCGCCGTCGTTGACTTTCTGCTCCGGCAGACGGTTGGTGGCCAGGCATGATGGGCATACCGTGTTCATTGATTTCCTCTCGAAGCGGCTTAAGGCCGCTCTTTATCTGAGCAATAGACCCAAGTATGGTTAAAGTCCGCGCGTGAGACAAAATGATTTACCCGATGGTTTTGATAGTTGCCGGCTTTAACGCCGACCCGGTAGCTAAAAAGTGCAAGATCGGGTAATCTTCGCGCCCAGTACTCGGGGGGGAAAATAAATGAGCGATTCATTAAAGGGTAAAAACAATAAAGTCCGTGTTATGTACGTGCGCAAAGATGAAGAGGATGCCGCGCCCCGTCGTCCCGCGCGTTCGTCCCCGCAAGGCCGCGACGGCACCAAAAAACGAGGGGAGTCGCCGCGGCGCGCAGAGGGACGTCCTCGCCAGGGTAGGCCGGACGAGGATACCGGCCGCCGGGACAGGGCCGCCGCGACGCCGGAATCGCCGTGGAAAACCCATTATCAGACCGAGGATGAACCGCTGGCGGCGGATCACGGCGGTATCAGCGGCAAGAGTTTCATTGATCCCGAGCAACTGCGCCGCCAGCGTGCGGAAGAGACTCGCGTATACGGTGAGAATGCCTGCCAGGCCTTGTTCAAAAGCCGTCCCGATTCCATTGTCCGCGCCTGGTTCGTGCAGTCCGTCACTCCCCGTTTTCGCGATGCGCTGCGCTGGATGGCCGCCAATCGGAAGGCCTATCATGTGGTGGAAGACGAAGAGCTGACCAAGGCTTCCGGCACTGAACATCACGGCGGCGTCTGCTTTTTGATTAAAAAACGCGCCGGGCTGGATGCCGAGACCTATCTGAGACAAACGTCACCGGCGGAGCAGGATTGCGTCATGGCGCTCCAAGACGTGACCAATCCCCATAATCTCGGCGCCATACTGCGCAGTTGCGCGCATTTCGGCGTCAAAGGCGTGATAGTGGATGATAGCGCGGCGCTGGAGTCCGGGGCCGCCGTTCGCACCGCGGAGGGGGCGCCGAGCATATTCGCGCCGTCCAGACCGACAACTTGCCCGAGGATTTGGATCGTTTTCGACAGGGCGGCTATACCGTCGTCATTAACGCCGACCGCCAGGGCAGCCCGCTGACGTCGGCGGCCATGCCCGCCAAGATGGTTTTGGTATTGGGCCGGGAAGGCAACGGCCAGTCCGACGTGACGGCGAAAGCGGGCGATTTGTCGGTGTCCATCGGCGGCACCGGCCAGGTCAGCGGGCTGAATGTGTCGGTGGCGGCGGGCGTCTTGCTGGCGGAGTGGTGGCGGCAGCACCATTAAGCCATCCTTTGGCCGTGACAGGCCGCCTCATTAATTTTTTGTACTGTCGTCGGCAGTTTGAGCCCCATCGATCAGGCGGGGCTGTTTTCCACCAGCAGCTCATCCAGCTTATCCAGCAGCTTGCGGGTCAATCCCTCAAGCTGTTGCTTCTCTTCGCCGGTCAAGGTTGACCACAGCAGCATCAGACTTTTATGTTGCGGGGGCAACAGGCTATTTAAAAAAGCTTCCCCGGCATCGGTCAGGTGCAGATGCAGACAGCGGCGATCGCTTTCGCTCTCCTTGCGTTCGATCCAGCCGCGCTTTTCCAGCTCATCGGCGATGCGGGTGGCATTGGTGCGGGAAGACCCCAGCGCTGAGCTAAGTTCCGAGGGCTGTATACTGAAATTATCTTGGGATTCCAGGGTAAGCAGCGCCATAAACAGCGTTTCGTTGATCCCCTGTGCCTTAAGCATGCGGTTGCGGTTTTCCAGTAGTTTCCCCTGCATATGCATACAAAGGCGGGTCAGCAGAATTTCCTGAAACGGGAAATCGGCTCGCCGTTGGGCGCGTTGGGTCAACATATGTTCAATGGGCGTGAACGAACTTTCCATAATAATAATCACCTTATTAGTTACTTAAGGTATAGTAACTAATGTAATCACTGGTGTATATATTTTCTACATAAAAAAATTAGCAGACTATCTTATGTTTGTCCTTAAAACGCTAAAAAATTTAAATACCAGTCCGTAGCATAGCGCCCCGGCCAGTGTGGCCATAACGATGCTGCGGGTTGTGTAAAACAGCGCTATCAGCGCCGCGAATCCGGCCAGCGTGGGCGCCAGTTTATGCGGGTCGCGCATCACGTCCGGCATGCTGGAGACCACCAACAGGGCGCAAATAGAGGCAATGCCGATGCCATCCAATATTCTTCCCACCCGCCGACCGGGATGGTGTTCGATTTTCCCGGCTCGTTCTCCCCATCGCAGCGGCAGATAACGAAAGAGGTAATTGGCCAGGCCGACGATGGAACCGATGAGAAGGACAGTGTGGCTCATTGCGCCTCCCTGGCGGCGGTTTTCGCCGGCCCCGCCAGAGCGGCGAGGCAGCCTCCGCCGATGCCCGCCAGGATAGCCATGGGGATCGACAGCAGCAGCAAGCCCGCCAGCGCGCCCATTAAGGCAGCGGCCAGTACCAGGCACTGACGCCGCTGAAATGCCGCCAGCAGAAAGCTGAGAAATAGCGCCGGCAGCATAAAGGTCAGCGCCGCTTCCACCGCCGGGTAGGCATTGAGCGGACCATTACCGCACAGTGCGCCGGCGGCGGTGCCCAGCACCCAGGAGGCCCATGCGCATGCGGCGACGCTTAGCATCCAGTTTTCCGACCAGCGCCGGTTGTCTTTAATCAATTTGGCGATGGCCGCCGAGAAGACTTCATCGGTGAGCCCGAAGGCCCATAACGCCGTTTTCCGCCCCGACAGCCCGCCCTGGATGTGGTGGCGCAACGCCGGACCATAGAGCACATGCCGCACATCCATGGCCATCACCGTTAACGCCGCGACCCAGATGGACATACCCGCGCTCAGCAGGGTGGTAATGACGAACTGGCTGGCGCCGGCATAGATGATACAGGAGAGAAAAATACCTTCCCAGGGCGTAAAGCCCAGTTTGACGGCGTTCATACCGAAAGCGAACGCCACCGGCACGTATCCTATGACAATGGGTAAACTGTCGAAAATCCCTTCGCCGAACGTCGCCCGCCGCATCGGCGGTCGGGCATAAAGATTTTCCATATAAGCGGCTGTCTCCGTTCTTTTCCGCCTTCCCCGGCAGTACGCAAGGAATATGCGGACAGAAATGGGACAGATTATTCCCGATTCGCGGCGAAAAAACGAGGGGCGAATGTGCTTGCCGTTTGTCGGCGCTTCGGCGGGAATGATTTGCCTGTTTTGCTATTTGGCCGCCGCCGCGGTTATCCAACCGTTGAACAATGCCTGATGGGCCGCTATCCAGCCGTCGGCCTGGCGTTCGATATCGGCGGACGAAGCCTGCCCTTGGTGCATACGCAGATTTTGCGCATTCACATCGGCGATGGGCAGTTTCATGATGGCGAACAGTTTCGCGGCGGCGGGGTTGTTTTGCGCCCAGCGTTTATTGGCGACGATGCGCATGCTGTTGACCGGAAAACCGTAATCGGCGCCATTGGGCAATTTGGTGCTGAGGTTTTTCTGCGTGCCGGGCAGAGATGAGAACGGCACTTGCAACCACACCACGTCCCGGCCGGGCACCAGGACATCGCTGACCCAATAGGGCGTCCAGGTATAATAAAGAATCGGCTTGCCCGCCCTGAAACGGGCGAGGGTATCGGCCATGATGGCCGCGTAATTTCCCTGGTTATGCACCACGGTGCCGCTCAATCCATAGGCCTGGATTTGATGATTAATCACCGCCTCGCAGCCCCAGCCGGGCGTACAGCCGGCCAAATCGGCCTTGCCGTCGCCGTTGGCGTCGAACAGCGCGGCCAGTTTAGGATCTTTAAGCTGATCGATTGAGACGATATGGTATCGGTCCGCGGTTTTTTTATCGATCAGATAGCCCTGGGCGGCGCCCTCAACATACCGGCCCCGGCGATAAAAAGCCTGGTCTCCGCCGGCGGCCTGATACTGACTGGCATGGAGCGGATCCCAATTTACCGCCATGAACGTGGCGTCGCCGGCAGCGATGGAAGTATAGGCCACATTGTAATCCACCTCGCGGATGGGGTTGATAACGTAGCCCAGTTTTTCCAGGGCCTTATCCACCAGCACCGTTTGGAAGGTCTCTTCCGCCAGGGTACTTTGCAGGGGCTGCACCGTAATGCCGTTGCCCGGCAGGCCGGCGGAAAACGAAGGGGACACGGCCAGGGCCGCCGCGAGCGACAGTGCCCGCAGTGTTGTTTTAAGCATGGGGAATCCTTAGGTAAGTCGGCGATTAACGCGTGGTTTTTTTAATGAAGGGGCGGGTGATAAATCCCAGCGGACCGCCGGCATACCAAGGTCCATGGGTTCGGTTACGGCTGTTTTGTCCCATGGATTGGGTCAGGCGGTCGAGGATAATGGCCAGGATGACGATGCCTGCGCCGCCGATGGCGGCCAGGCCCATGTCCAGCCTGCCGATGCCGCGCAGCACCATTTCGCCCAGCCCGCCCACCGCGATCATCGAGGCGATGACCACCATGGAGAGCGCCAGCATCAGCGTCTGGTTGATACCGGCCATAATGGCGGGCAAAGCCAACGGCAACTGCACTTTGAACAGCAGTTGGCGGGGGCTGGCGCCGAAGGAGCCGGCGGCCTCGATCACATCCGCCGGTACCTGTTTTATGCCGAGCACCGTCATGCGCACCACCGGCGGCAGCGCGAAAATAATGGTCACCACCACCCCCGGTACATTGCCGATGCCGAACAGCATGACGATGGGCACCAGATAGACAAACGCCGGCGTGGTCTGCATGGCGTCCAGCAGCGGCCGGATATAGCGGGCCGCGCTTTCATTTCGGGCCAGCGCGATACCCAAAGGCAGGCCGAGCGCTACGCAAAACAGCAATGAGGTCAGCACCAGAGCCAAGGTTATCATGGCCTGTCCCCAGGCGCCGATGGCGCCGATGATGAACAGCGACGCCAGTGTGGCGAGCCCCATGGCCGGTGTGGACACTTGCCAGGCCAGCAAGGCGAACAACGCGATGGCGAGGGGGGGGCCGGCATCGCCTGCAAGCCATGCTGCAGGCCGCCGAGGATAAAGTCCACCGGCACGCGCACCCCCTGGAAGAAAGGCCGGAAGTGCAGTACCAGCCAGTTAATGCCGAGGGTGACCCAGCTATCCAATGGGATAAGCTGATGATGAAAAGGATCGAGCAGGGAGAAATGCTCAGGCGCCGGCGCCGGGCCCCCGCTCAGCCAGTCGGTCGCCGTTGCGGGCGTCCCGTGGCCGGCGGCGGGATGGCTTGCCGCCGAGCTGTTCCAGGGATCGGCTGTGGCGGAATGGCTTGCCGTGGTATTATTCCAGGCGTCGGCGACAGCGCCTGAGGGGCTGGCTAAGTTACTCATTGGCGGCTCCTTCTTTGTCTAAAGCCTGCAACAGCATGCCTTTGGAAATCACGCCGATATAATGGCTTTCCGCAGCCACCACCGGCACGGCGCAGGGGGCCTGGGCCACGGTGGATATCATATCGCTCAGCGGCGTATCGGCGGGCACGGGAGGCGGGCTGTCCAGCAGCGCCCGCTCCAGGGGGGAGATCGGCGGCCAGGGCGGCTTTCAGCGAATCCACCGATACCACGCCGACGAATTTCCGTCCCCGTTCCAGCAAATAGCCGAAATCACGGTCTTCATCCCGCAACAGCTTCAGTGCGGCCCGAGGGCCGAACCCAGGGGTTTTGCGCAGCAGGGCGACCGGACGCCGCTCGGCGATATCCCGCGCGTTGAATACCTGGCTGACGTCCACGCCGCGAAAGAAGGTGCGGACATAGTCGTTGGCCGGATTTTTCAGAATGTCATCGGGCGTACCGACCTGGATCACTTCGCCGCCCTGCATAATGGCGATGCGATCGCCGATGCGCATGGCTTCGTCCAGATCATGGGAGATAAACACGATGGTGCGCTGCTGGCAGGCTTGCAGATTGATAAGTTCATCCTGCATCTCGGCTCTGGAGAGCGGGTCGAGGGCGGAAAAAGCTTCGTCCATCAGTAATATGTCGGGATTGTTGGCCAACGCGCGGGCCAGGCCGACCCGCTGTCGCATGCCGCCGGACAGTTGATCGGGCCAGGACAAAGCCTGTTTTTCCAAGCCCACCTGCGTCAATGCTTCCAGGGCCTTGACGCGTCGCTCGCCGGCGGGAACCCCCGCCAACATCATGCCGAAGGCGGTGTTGTCCACCACGTTGAGGTGAGGCATCAGGGCGAAGGATTGGAACACCATGCTGATTTTGCTGCGGCGCACGTCGCGCATGGCTTTATCCGATATGCCGGCGATATCCGTCCCGTCGATAAGGACTTCGCCCCGGGTCGGTTCTATCAGACGATTGAGAAGGCGTACCAACGTGGATTTGCCGGAGCCGGATAATCCCATGATGACGAATATCTCGCCTTCTTCAATGGCCAGAGAGGCATTATTCACGCCTACCGTCAGACCGGTTTTTTCAAATATTTTATCTTTGCCGAGCCCTGATTCAAGGAGCTTTAATGCCCGCTCCGGGTGCTCGCCGAATATCTTGTAGAGATTCTTGACTTCTAATTTAAAGGTCATGCAATTATGGTTTCCCTGTGTTTTTTTATAATCTATTGAAATACCCTGATTCTATTTTTAAGGGTGTACACCCTAACATACTGAGCTCATTAGACAACCCCTAAATGCATATTCAATGCCATAACCACTGAGCGAGTGATGGTTGATTTGGCTGATTTTCCCAGCGGCTACAAGACGTTGTAAAAATATCAGCGCGGTAGATTTCTTGTTGTGATTAAGGGTTTAAATATGCATTTATGCATGGGAAAAAGCATTTATAACAGCGGTTATATCGCGTAAAAATTAACAAGATGAAATAAAGATAATCTCCTGAAACGGAAATTTTTTTATTGCGCTGAAGCATGCGAGGTGATATTTAAAATAACAGGAGCCCCTAGGGAAGGGTTCACGGACGGGTGAGCCTATCAGCGACGATCTAGCAGCCTGTCCCGACCGGGCACTTTGTCAACAAATTTATATTGCCCCCCCCGCAGGGGGGGCAATATCCCGCTATTTAGGATGTTAGAAGGCCCAGTCCTCGTCTTCGGTATTCACCGCCCGGCCCATCACATAAGAGGAGCCTGAGCCGGAGAAAAAGTCGTGATTTTCATCGGCATTGGGGGACAGCGCGGAAAGAATGGCCGGATTCACCTCGGTCATGGCCGCCGGGAATAACGCCTCATAACCCAGATTCATCAATGCTTTATTGGCATTGTAATGGAGAAATGCTTTAACGTCTTCCGTCCAGCCGATGCCATCATAGAGTTCCGCGCTGTAGCGCAATTCATTCTCGTAAAGATCTTGCAGCAGGTCGTAGGCGAGGGTCTTGATGTCTTCCCGTCGCGCCGGGTTGCACTGCTCCAACCCACGCTGGAATTTATAGCCGATATAATAACCGTGTACCGCTTCATCGCGGATAATCAATCGAATAAGATCGGCGGTGTTCGTCAGCTTTGCCCGGCTGGAATAATACATCGGCAAATAAAATCCGGAATAAAAAAGAAAGGATTCAAGAAAGACGCTGGCGATTTTTTTTCGCTAATGGATCGTCTTGACGGTAATATCTTTCTATAATCGCCGCTTTATTTTGCAATGCGTCGTTTTGCTCGCTCCAGCGATAGACGGCGTCCACATCCGCCATCGGACAGAGGGTGGAAAATATCGAGCTGTAGGAACGCGCATGCACGGCCTCCATAAAGCTGATATTTGAAAAAACGGCTTCTTCGTGGGGCGTGGCCGCATCCGTCATCAACGCCGGCGCGCCGACGGTATTTTGCACCGTATCCAATAGGGTCAGGCCGGTGAATACCCTGATGGTCAGTTGCTGCTCCTGGGGAGATAAGGTTCCCCAGGAGACGACATCATTTGACAGCGGTATCTTTTCCGGCAGCCAGAAATTGGCGGTCAGCCGGTTCCAGACTTCAAGATCTTTATCGTCTTCCAGGCGATTCCAGTTAATCGCCTTAATCGTGCGTGAGGGGCGAGCCGTTGTCATGGCGATAGATTCCTTTTTTTACAGTGCGCAAGAGACGCAGCCGGCCACTTCCGTCCCCTCCAGCGCGAGTTGACGGATTCGGATGTAATAGAGCGTTTTGATGCCTTTTTTCCAGGCGTAGATCTGCGCTTTATTGATATCGCGCGTCGTGGCGGTATCACGGAAAAACAGCGTCAGGGACAGGCCCTGATCCACGTGCCGGGTGGCGGCGGCGTAGGTGTCGATGATTTTCTCCGGCCCTATCTCGTAAGCGTCTTGGTAATAGCGCATATTGTCGCGGTTCATATAGGGCGCGGGATAATAGACCCGTCCGGTTTTGCCCTCTTTACGGATCTCGATGGGCGAGACGATAGGATGAATGCTGGAGGTGGAGTGATTAATATAGGAGATGGATCCCGTCGGAGGCACCGCCTGCAAATTCTGGTTGTACAGCCCGTGCGCCATGACGGATTCCCTTAAGGCCAGCCACTCTTCACGGCCCGGCAAGGGAATGCCGGCGTCGTTGAAAAGCCTTCGCACCCGTTCCGTTCGCGGTTGCCAGGCCTGTTCCAGATAGGGACGGAAATAGTCGCCGGAAGCATAGCGGGAATCGGCGAAGCCCTTAAAGGTTTTACCTCGCTCCCTGGCCAGGCGGTTTGAGGCCCGCAGGGCATGATAGGTCACGGTGTAGAAATAGATATTGGTAAAATCCACCCCTTCTTCGGAACCGTAGTAGATGTGCTCGCGCGCCAGGTAGCCATGCAGATTCATTTGCCCCAGGCCGATGGCATGGGATTCGTCATTGCCTTTGACAATAGAGGGAACGGCATTGATTCGGCTCATATCGGACACGGCGGTCAGGGCGCGCACAGCGGTCTCCACCGTATTGCCGAAGTCAGGGGAATCCATGGCGCGGGCGATATTCAGCGAGCCGAGATTACAAGAGATGTCTTTTCCCACCTCGCGGTAGCTCAGATCCTCATTATAAAGGGTAGCGCTGTTTACCTGCAAAATCTCCGAGCACAGGTTGCTCATATTGATGCGGCCGGCGATGGGGTTGGCCCGGTTAACCGTATCCTCGAACACCATATAGGGATAACCGGATTCGAACTGGATTTCCGCCAGGGTCTGGAAAAACCGTCGGGCGTCGATGGCGGTTTTGCGAATGCGATCGTCCGCCGCCATCTCATGGTATTTCTCGCTGATACTGAGCTGAGAAAAAGGTTCTCCGTACACGCGTTCCACGTCATAGGGTGAAAACAGATACATTGGCTGGTTGTCACGGGCCAATTCAAAAGTGATATCGGGGATAACCACGCCCAGGGACAAGGTTTTTATGCGGATTTTTTCATCGGCGTTTTCCCGCTTGGTATCGAGAAAGCGCAGAATATCAGGGTGATGGGCATGGAGGTAGACCGCGCCGGCGCCTTGGCGCGCACCCAACTGGTTGGCGTAGGAAAAAGCGTCTTCCAGCATTTTCATCACCGGGATGACGCCTGAGGACTGATTTTCGATGCGTTTGATGGGCGCGCCCGCTTCCCGCAGGTTGGTGAGCATGAACGCCACGCCGCCGCCGCGTTTCGAGAGCTGTAGCGCCGCGTTGACCGAGCGGCCGATGGATTCCATATTGTCTTCGATGCGCAGCAGGAAGCAGGATACGTATTCCCCTCGCTGCTGTTTGCCGCAGTTGAGAAACGTGGGCGTGGCGGGCTGAAAGCGCCCGCTCATCATCTCTTCCATCAGCCCGACGGCCAGGGCGGCGTCGCCGGCGGCCAGCGTCAGCGCCACCATGCAGACCCGGTCTTCGTAACGTTCGAGGTAGTGCCGACCGTCAAACGTCTTCAGGGCGTAACCGTTGTAAAACTTCAGGGCGCCCATAAAGGTTTGGAAACGGAAATGGTGCGCGTCCGCCCGCTCAAACAGCTCGTCGAGAAATTCAGCGGAATAAGGAGCCAGCGCGCCGGCCTCGTAATACCCCTCTTCCACCAGATAGCGCAGCCGGGCGGCGGGAGAGGTGAATTCCCGGCTGTTGGGCAAAACATGCTGCTGAAAATAGCAATCTATCGCCTGACTTTCTTTATCGAATTGAATATTGCCTTGCGCGTCATAAAGATTCAGCATGGCGTTCAGGGCATGATAATCCGCCGGCTTCGGCCCTTGGCGGGTAATACTCAGTTCTGTCGTAGCCAAAATTCTGTCACTCCTTCACGTACCTGCCGCACGTCTTCCGGCGTTCCCAGTAGTTCGAACCGATACAAAAAGGGAACCTGGCATTTTTGGGCGATGATGTCGCCCGCCAGACAGAACGCCGCGCCAAAGTTCCGGTTGCCGGCGCCGATAACGCCGCGCAGCCAGGAACGGTTAGTTGCATCGTTGAGAAAGCGGATTACCTGGGGCGGTACCGCCCCGTGCCGGCTCCCGCCGCCATAGCTGGGGGTAATCAGGATATAGGGACAGTCCAAACGCAGCCGCTGCGAGGTCGCCAAGGGAATGCGCCGGGCGGGCAGGGCAAGCTTGCTGACGAAACGGTGTGTATTTTCCGAACTGCTGGAAAAATAAACCAGGGCGGCCATGGCGGTTTATAACGCCAGTGACGAGGCGGCCAATGCGCTGATTTTATCCGGCCGGAAACCGCTCCAGCTATCGCCGGCGGTCTCTACCACCGGTACCTGCTGATATCCCAAAGAGCGCACGTAGTCCAAGGCCTGCCTATCTTCCGCGATGTCCACTTTTCGATAGACAAGGCCTTTGCCGTCCAGGGCGCGGCAGGTGGCGTGACATTGAACGCAATCCGGTTTAGTGTAAATAATAATGCTCATGATTCGCATTTACCTTGTGATTGGGTAACGGGTCCGATTGAATATGCCACGGTACGGGTTGTGGTTAAGCTCTATCACTAATACTATATGTAGATATTATTTTTATCAACCATACAATATGTAGCGTTAACGATCGAGGCCCTTGTCGCGGGAGTCATAAAAAAACCGCTCTGGCGAGCGGTCGATCTAGCGGAGGGTAGGCGCAGGCCGATAGCGGCCGCGGGCCGACATCAGCGACGAGACAGCAATACGCCGAGGACAATGCCTACCGCGGTGGTGATGCCAAGGCTCTGCCAGGGTTTTTCAACGACATAATTCTTGGTCTGGGTAGCGGTATCACGCGCATATTGGCCGATGCGGCTGGTGCCGTTGACGCGGGCGCGGGTGTCTTTAAGCACCCCTTTGGCCTTGGCGCGCAACGCGTTCAATTGCTCTTGCGTCGTTTTTTCGGATGTGCTCAGCAATTCATCCAAAGTGTCGGCTAACAGAGAAACATCGTCTTTGATACCCCGTTGGATGTCGTCTTTTTCAGTGTTCGTAAACATGTGTTTCTCCCTTCGATGATAGAGTGATTTAACTTTAGTCCATTCAAGCGCTTCTTGCCGGTGGGCCGCCGCCGCCGGGCGTGAATGGCCCTATATATCAATAGTGCTTCTGTATTGTGGAGGCGACCGCGGAGCAGGAGAATTGGACGGCCGGTCAAGCCCTTACAGACGCAACGGGAGGCCGGCGCACCGGGCATCCCGTCGCCGTTTGGAATATTCCGAAAAAGCCGCCGCCGTCTACAGGCGAGTCCTTGAACTGATTACATTAGCGGTGAATATTCGCCCGGACTGAAGAGAGGACAAACAATGTATCTAAAACCCGATGAAGTCGCTCGCGTATTGGAAACCGTTGGTTTTGAGAGAGATTTTATGACGAGACAGAGTTACGGTTATCGTAAAGGGCAGCACTATGTCTATGTGAACCGGGAAGCTAAAATGGGCAGAACCGCTCTGGTGGTGCACCCCTCGCTGCGAGATAAAAGCAGCCTGTTTGCCGCCCCGACCTCACCGGCCCGATCCAGCGATAACTATCATGCGTTTCCCTCCGACCCTCAGGGTACGGCGGAAAGCCATTACGGCATTCCCCACGGATTCAGCTCCCGCGCTTCTTTGCATCATTACCTGAAAAAGATGTTCAGCTGAGCGGACGGAGAGCGCCTGCCCGGCACATCTGATTTGACCCCTCGAGGCGGTCACCCCAGCGAATCTGAATTGACCCCTGAGGCGGTCACCGCAACATACCTGGTTTGACCCTTGAGACGGTCACCGCAGCATCGGCGGCATTCAGACTTCGGCTTAAGCCAAACCCGTCAATCATCTCTCTTGTCAATAGACTGCGCCAATGCGGCATACAGCTCGGCGCGCCCATGTTGATTAAACAGGCGTTGCTGTTCGATATCGCCCGCAGCGAATTGCTCGGTAAAATTTTTCAGTATTTCTTTGAAACCGGACATCTCCGGCCGCCAATCATCATTACCGGCCAGGCTCTCCATGGCTTTCGCGACCAAGAGACCGCAGGCATTGGGTGCGTGTTGCTGTAAATCATTGTCGAAAAAGGTCACTTCTTGCCGCTCTTGAACGCCGCAGCGGAGGGCGAGATTTTGTAAATACTTTTTCTCACTTTCATTTAGATAGTGCTGGCTGTCCATGACAATCGCCTCTTTTTGTCCCTCCTTGTTGCTGAACCAGCCGAACAAAATCCAGTGCTGGCGAAACACTAAGGGGATAAAACCGGCGACGGGAGATGAGGCGGGCGCGCCGTCCGACGAGATAACGCCGTCAAACGCGGCATGCCGGGCGGCGGCGCCGGGGAATTTTAACGATAACATGACATTGTCGTGGCGATTCGCGGCCGTCTCTTCCTCGCTGACGCCGGTGGCGGGGTAGAACCTGCGCGTGTTATCGACCGGCAACTGCTGTGAGAAGGCGTCTATTTCACTGGAGGAAATAAATCTCCCGGTTGATAAGGCCGTCGTGGGGAGGAACTCGTTTACTTCACCGACATAAGATAAAAACGGCGTTGCGGCCCGCAGCCTATCGAAGACTTCAGCCTGTTGCGGGGAGCCGTTTTCCGCTTCGAACGCGGCCATCAACAGCAATTTTGTCGGCAGTTCCCAAATATCGGTACTTTCCCGTTGCGTATTATGATTTCTTTGCTGGACCAGGGTAAACAGACGCAGGCTATCCTGGCCGAGTTGCCTGCGAAGTTGGGCATCGCCGGTCTCTTTGCCGCTATAGAGGTCAAAGAGGAATTGCTCGGCTTCCTTGCCCGCCGAGCTTGCTTCGCAGGCTTGGGTAAAAAGATATTCAATACTTGGCGCTTCATTGTTTCTCGCCCGGTCCTTGAGCTCGCAGAGAAACGGACTGAGCTTGGCGGACGGGTCGGAGCTAAAAGAACGATCATTATTGCTTTCAGAAGGTAACAACATGCCACCCGCCGATGAGGGCTGTATATTGACGGACATATCTTTTTCCCTGGAATCTAAAACAATTATAGTTTTATTTAATTTTCCTCCCCTGGCTTTCATAAATCGCCGTTTCCGGCCTGTCGGTTGCTCTTGGTTTTGATAAGGTTGCCGGGCAACGCAACAGGCATTTAGGCGTTAACCGCGAGCATGGGCCGCCGCCCGTTGCACCAGCTCATCGTCCGGACGAACGCCGGTATACAACACAAATTGTTCCAATGCCTGAATAGCGATGACTTCCGCGCCGGTGATGACTCGCTTATGTTGCCCCAACGCAAAATTTATCAGCGGCGTCTGCGCCGGCAGCGCCACCACGTCGAACACGATGTCGGCGGCGGTAATGTGCCGCTCGCTAAAGGACAGCCTATCCGCCCCGGCGCCGCCCGCCATACCCAACGGGGTGACGTTTATCAACAGCGGAACCTGCAGGCCGCTTTCATCTTCTTGCCAGGAATAGCCATAAAGACTCGCCAGCCGTTGTCCGGTTTCCCGGTTGCGGGCGATGATGGTTCCGTTTGCAAAACCAGCGTCATGGAAGGCGGCGGCCACCGCCTTCGCCATGCCGCCGCTGCCGCGCAGGGCAAAAGCGGTTTGCTTCCCGATGCGATGCTGCTCAATAAGCCGCGCGATAGCGATGTAATCGGTATTGTAGGCCTTGAGATAACCCTCGGTATTCACGATGGTATTAACCGAATTGATGGCTTTTGCCGACGGATCCAGCTCGTCCAGGTAGGGAATGCAGGCTTCTTTGAAAGGCATCGACACGGCGCAGCCGCGGATGCCCAATGCGCGAATCCCGCCGATGGCGGCCGGCAGATCCCGGGTGGTGAAGGCTTTATAGATGTAATTTAAATTAAGCTGCTGGTAGAGATAATTATGGAATCGGGTGCCGAAATTACCCGGCCGGGCGGCCAGCGACATGCACAGCAACGTGTCTTTATTAATATTCATGACGGTATTTCTGTCTCCCCTGTTTGGATAAGTTTGTCCCGCCGGCGTTCAATGTCGATTTTATCCCGTCACGCCGGGGTTTCCCCTGAACCGAGCATATCACACCGGCTGGCTGACGAGCACCGGCGCGGACGCAACGAAGTTTCCCCATGCCGCCTTATGGCAGAACCGCGAAGCGGTACTACACTTCGAAGATGGTCTGACATTCCACCCCGGACTTAAACGAAAAGCGGCAAACACCTGTTCTTATCCTGTGTCCGTGAGCCTTGGGCTTTCACCGGCGGGCGTAATGTTGTCCGCGCTTGAAGCGCGTTCGTGCCGACATAGGTTAAAGCAGCGAAATTCGGCGATATGTGCGCAGGAGAATAATTGCATGGCTAAAGGATCTTCAAAAAAGACCGAGGTGGTGATTCCCACCACCACGACCACCATGGCAAGCAAAGTCGATAACCAGGTAGAAATCGCCATTGATAACAAAGGGGTGCGCATTATCCACCCTAATTCGGATAACGAGATTGTCCAGCGATTGGACGCCGATCGTAAAACGCGAGTAAGGGAAGGCAAACCCGTGCCTCTTGGCGCGACCTGGGACGGACTGGGCGTAAATTTCGCCCTGTTTTCCGCCCATGCCACCAAGGTGGAACTCTGTCTGTTCAATGAAGACGGCGTGGAGTATGACCGCATTGAACTGCCCGAATATACCGATGAAGTGTGGCATGTCTATTTGCCGGATGCACGGCCGGGTCTGCTGTACGGTTACCGGGTGCATGGTCCCCATGCTCCCGAGGAAGGGCATCGCTTCAATCCGGCCAAACTGTTGCTCGACCCCTATGCCAAGCAGATTTGGGGTGAATTGACATGGGATGATGCGCTGTTTGGTTATGATTTCAATGCCGAAGATAAAGACTTGAGCATGGATGAACGTGACAGCGCGCCGTTTATGCCGAAGTGCCGGGTTATCGATCCGGCGTTTTCCTGGCCGCTTAACGGCAAGCATTTCATTCCCTGGGAGAAGACCCTGATCTACGAGACCCATGTCCGCGGCTACACAATGCGCCACCCGGCGGTGCCTGAGCATCTGCGCGGTACCTTTTCCGCTTTAAGCGTTCCGCAGATCGTCGATTACGTCAAGTCGCTCGGGGTTACCGCCATCGAGCTGATGCCGATTCACGCCTTTACCGACGATCGCCATCTGCAGGAAACGGGGCTGCATAATTTCTGGGGTTACAATACCCTGTGCTTTTTTTGCTCCGCATCCGCAGTATATGGCCACCTCGACGGTGTATGAGTTCAAGCAGATGATAGCCACTCTTCATGCCGCCGGCATCGAGGTGATCCTGGACGTGGTGTATAACCATACCGCCGAGGGCAATGAGCTGGGGCCGACCCTCTCTCTGAAAGGTATCGACAACGCCAGCTATTACCGTCTCTTTCCGGAAGAGAAGCGTTATTACATTAACGATACCGGCACCGGCAATACCTTGAATCTAAGCCATCCGCGGGTGCTGCAGATGGTCACTGATTCATTGCGCTATTGGGCCACGGAGATGCAGGTGGATGGTTTCCGTTTTGATTTGGCCACCATCCTTGGCCGCGAAATCTACGGTTTTGACGAAGGCTGCGGTTTTTTGGACACCTGTCGTCAGGATCCGGTGCTGAGTCAATGCAAGCTTATTGCCGAGCCATGGGATTGCGGCCCCGGCGGTTATCAGGTGGGCGGTTTCCCTCCCGGCTGGTCGGAGTGGAACGACCGCTATCGCGATTCGGTGCGCAAATTCTGGCGCGGCGACGAAGGCCAGTTGGCGGAATTCACCACCCGGCTTGCGGGCTCGGCTGACATCTTCAACCATCGTGGCCGCAAGCCCCATGCGTCGGTCAATTTCATCACCGCCCATGACGGTTTTACCCTGAATGATTTGGTGTCTTATGAGAACAAGCATAATGATGCCAACGGGGAAGATAACCGCGACGGCCATAGCGATAACATTTCCGCCAACTACGGCTTTGAAGGGCCCACCGACGATCCCTCCATCAACGCGTTGCGGTTGCGGCAGATGCGCAACATGCTGGCGACCCTGATGTTTTCGCAGGGAACGCCAATGCTGCTGGGGGGGGAGATGAATTTGCCCGAACTCAGCAAGGTAACAACAATGGTTATTGCCAGGACGGGGAAATTTCCTGGGTTGACTGGAATATTTCCGATAAAGGGCAATCGCTGATTCTGTTTACCTATCGTCTCATCGCGCTGCGCGATCGGTTTCCGATTTTGCATCGCGGCCGTTTTCTTACCGGCCAACGTAACGAAAAGCTGGATATCAAGGATGTGACCTGGTTTCAGCCTAACGGCGAGGAGATGTCCGAGGAATCCTGGGGCGATGCCGGGTTGAAAAGTATCGGTATGCTGCTGGACGGTCGTTCACAGCCCACCGGGCTGCTGAGGGTCGGTTCCCTTAGCACCGTGCTGCTGCTGTTCAGCGCTTCTCATGAAGACGTGGTGTATACGCTGCCGGAGGTGGCCCACGGCTACGGCTGGCGGCACATTTTTGATACGTACCAGCCGGACGATATCAATGAGCACAGCTTTGGTTTCGGCCATAAATATACCTGCCCCTCCCGGACCGTGGTGCTGTTTGAGCTGGTAAACACCAAAACCACTATGGTGCGGGGCTAGGGAAGCTTGGGCCGCGGGTTTGCCGCTAGTCGCAAGGGGGCTGGCGGCAGGACAGGTATTCATTCTGAAAGATGCACATTCTGCTGGTATTGCGATATTCGCCGTTGACGAAAAACTCCTTGATGAGCACACCCTCCACTTTAAATCCCAGCTTGCTGTAGATGTGGATGGCTTTTTCATTTTCTTGATCCACGATCAGATAAAGCTTATGCAGGTTGAGCACCAGAAAACCGTAATCCATCGCCAGTCGCGCGGCAATGGCGGCATAGCCGTGCCCCTGGTGCGCCGGGTCTATCAGGATCTGGAATTCGGCGCGGCGATGAATATGGTTGATTTCCACCAGTTCCACCAGGCCGATTTTAGTGCCCTCCCGGTCGATGATAAAGCGCCGCTCGCTCTGATCATGTATATGCTTGTCGTAAAGGTCGTTCAGCTCGACGAAGGCTTCATAGGGTTCCTCGAACCAATATCGCATTATGCTTTCGTTATTGTCCAGTTGATGGACAAAATGAAGATCTTCACGTTCCAAGGGACGCAATTTTATATTGTAGGTGTTCGATAATTTATTTTCTACAATCATAATTTAGTTATTCATCTTATAATTTCTTTGCTTCTTGTGGGCCGAGAATGAATAATCAGTGCTCGGCGGAGGTTGACGCAAGGTTAATGACTAATACGCCGGAAATAATAAGTACCATGCCCAGTATAGCGTATAAATCGAGCTTTTGATCGAAGAACAGATAACCGGCCACCGCCACAAACACAATGCCCAGCCCGGCCCATACGGCATAGGCGATGCCCACTGGAATGGATTTAAGCACCAATGATAATAATATAAATGAAGTAATGTACCCGGTAACCACAAGGATTGATGGATACAATTTAGTAAAACCTGCCGAGGCTTTAAGGGAAGTAGTAGCAATAACTTCCGATATTATGGCTATTAGGAGATATAAATAGGTCATATTGATTTATCATTTTCTCTAACAAAGTCCGCCAATATTAACACGATAATATGGAATGTGAAATTGACAATTTACCGCCGCTTTTAATATTCGCCATGACGATTATTATTCGGTAAAGCATAGGGCGATGGCCGCCGGGGAAACTGCCGAGCCCGGACCGATGGCCGTTGGCGCCGTGGGGCGACCGGATCTCTTGTGCGCAGGAATTTGCGCGGTTTTTGGCCGTTGGAATGCGTGATGGTTCCTTCTGATGGAAAACATTGGAACTAATGTGTAACAAGATTGGAAAGCATGGGGTAGTTCACGGATTCATAATAAAAACGCCGCGGGCCTCATTCTATGCGCCGTCGTGCCGATAAACCTTTACCCCTCTTCAAGGACGGTTTCGGTTATGAAAAAATTAGTCCATTTACCTTTTTTAGTGCAAATGATCAGCGGGTTCGCTGTCGTTATTTTTATGATGCTTTGCTTGGGCGGGGTGTCGTTGTACTACCTTAGTAGTACCAATACCCATATTGACGATTATCGCAACAATTGGCTGCCGGGCGTGCGATATACCTTGGAAATGCGCGAAAATCTGGCGGAGCTGCGCTTACAGCAGATACAGTATATTTCCTCTGCCACGGACAGCGAACGCGAAGGGCACCGCCTTGAGCTGATGCAAGCGGTGGCCAACTACCGCCGCGCCCAGGATCACTACATCGCGCTGCACAGCCCGTTAAGCGCCAGTCCGCTGTTCAGCCAGATTATCGCCAATTTCGATCAGTTCAGCCAGGCCAATGATTTGGTGGTGAAAGCCATGAGCGCCGGCGACGTGACGTCGGCCATTCAAATCAGCGGCGATAATTCCCGTAAATATCGCACCCAGCTGATGATTGACCTGGCCACCATGGTGGATAGGGAAATCAGCGGCAGCAACCAGGCCGCCGATCAGTCGAGCCATGGGTATTTTATCGCCAAGACTTCGGTGCTGGGCCTTGCGCTGTTCGCGCTGGTGATTTCCGGGCTGCTGGCGACGGTTATCGCCCGTAATCTCTGGCGCCAACTTGGCGGAGAACCGGCTTATGCCACCGCCATTATGCGCCGGATAGCGGATGGCGATCTGACGACGGGTATCAAAGTGGGAACGAAGGACAGCGGCAGCTTATTGGCGGCCCTGAATACCATGAGCCAGCAATTGCGGGATACCATTAACGGCATTATTCGCGGCAGCGAATCCATTTCGGTGGCCTCGGGCCAGATAGCCCAAGGGAATACCGACTTGTCCCAGCGCACCGAAGAACAGGCATCTTCATTGATTCAGACCTCGGCCAATATGCAGCAACTGACGCAGACCGTGCATCAGAATGCCGACAATGCCAAGGAAGCCAGCGAATTGGCGAGCGTAACGTCCCGTACCGCCTCCCAGGGCGGGAAAATCGTTGCTGAAATGCTGACCCAGATGCGCGACATCTCCCAAAGTTCGAAAAAAAATCGTCAATATCATCGCGGTCATTGAGGGCATCGCTTTCCAGACCAATCTGCTGGCGCTCAATGCGGCGGTGGAAGCGGCCCGTGCCGGGACGCAGGGTAAGGGGTTCGCGGTGGTGGCGAGCGAAGTCAGAACCCTGGCGCAAAAAAGCGCCGATGCGGCCAAAGAGATCAAATCCCTCATCGAGGGTACGGTTGAAAAAATAGCCGCCGGTTCCGACCGCGCCGATCATGCCAGTAAAGCCATGACGGAAGTGGTGGATTCGGTTGATAAAGTGGCCGCTATTATCCGGGAAATCGCCAATGCCAGCAGCGAGCAGCATTTGGGCATCCAGGAAGTGGGTCAAGCGGTCGCTCAGATGGATCAGGTGACCCAGCAAAACGCGGCGCTGGTGGAAGAGGCCGCCGCCGCCGCCCGGTCGCTCACCGAGCAAGGCGAGGAATTACGCAAGACCGTCGGCTTTTCCAGACCGCCTGACGCTCGGGGCAAAGCGATTTTACGCCGACCGCCCCCGGTTTGTTGTGCCGGGCGGCGGGTGTTATTATTCCCCCCGGTATCGGCTGGGGGCGTATGCCCGTCCGGCAAGGCAAAGAATATCACAAGGACGACGGCATGTTGGTTGAGCATTATCCCTATGTATCGCAATGGGCCGCGCCGGCCCTGAATCAGCGGATATTGGCGGGAGGCGATCCCTGCTCGGATCCCCAGTGGCAAGCAAGTTCAGGTTTTCTCGATGCGCAGGAGTACCGTTACTGGTCCTGGCGTATTTGCGGTATCGCCTGTTTTCAATCGGTGCTGCTGTATTTGCGCCGGCAAGGCTTGTCCCTGGATCCGTCCCTCGCCTCGCGCTATGCCATCTGGCGTCATGCCATGGCGGCCAAAGCCTATATCCCCCCGGCCGGACGGTTCCGTGCAGGGACTGATTTATGCGCCCTTCGTGGACATGATCGGTCGTCTTTACGGTATCAAGTCTCGGGTGGATGCCGCCATTAGCCGGGACGGGCTGGCGGAATATCTGCACCGCCGGTTGCCGGTCATGGTATCGGTCTCGCCTAAAATCCGCCATGCCCAAGGGGGCAACAGCGATCCCGGCGCCAATGGCGGCCATTTGGTTTTGTGCTATGCGCTGGACCGGGATCGGGTATGGTTCAACAATCCTTCCGCCACCGAGACGGCCCCGTACCACTCCTCGTTGCCCCTGGCGGCGTTTTATTCCTGGTGCGCCGGCCGCGGCGTGGTGTTCGGCACGGAAGGCTGATGCGTTCGCCGCCGATAAGTAAGCCTCCGGGGCAGACGAATCGCCCGCGCTGGACTGAACCCTGCGTTCGCCGCCGATAAGTAAGCCGCCGGGGCAGACGGTTCGCCCGCACTGGACTGAACGCTGCGGCCGCCGCCGATATGTACGCGCCCTGGTTTAACGCCGCATGACGTCGGATGCCGGCCTGCGCTAGCGGTCGGCGGTCGGTTTCCGCTTCGCCGGCCGCGGCTTGCGGGACACCGATTCACCGGCATTGGCCGGGAGACGCAGCAGGTCCACCAGACCAATCAGGGACATCAGCGTAATCAGCACAAACGCCAATCGGTAGCTGATGCCGGGCAGATTTCCAATGCCCACCAGGGGCGCGACCTTCTCGCCGAGCCGCACGCCGATGGCGCCGATGGTGATACCCATGCCGATGGAGAGTTGCACCGCCGTACTGAACAAGGTATTGGCGTAGCTCATATCATTTTGCGGGATATCGGCGAAGGCCAACGTGCTGATGCCGGTAAACTGCATCGAGCGGCACAAACCGCCAAAAAAAAGTACGCTCAATATGACCCAGCTCGGCGTCGTCGGCGTCAGGAACGCGCAAGCCAACAGCGACAATGCCCCCAGCGTGCCGTTTACCAGCAATACCTTGCGGAATCCGAAGTGGCGGATAAGCGGCGTGGTGGCGGGTTTCATGGCCAGATTGCCGGCGAATATCGCCAGCACCAGCGATCCGGCGTGGAAGGCGTCCATGCCGAATCCCACTTGAAACATGATGGGTGTTAAAAACGGCACGGCGCCGATGGCCATGCGGAATAACGAACCGCCGCCGATGGTGACCCGAAAGGTTAATACCTTGATGGAATTAAGCCGGATCATTGGGTTTTCGGCCCGCTGCAGATGGCGCAGCGTCAGAAACATGGCCGCCAGCCCCACCAGCAAAAACAGCGACATATAGAGCCATGAGGCATCCTGGCGGCCGGTCAGCTCCAGCCCGTAAACCAGGCTGAGCATCGCGATGCCGCTGGCGATAAAACCCGTCAGATCGAAAGGCGGCCGCACGGTACGCGGCGGATTCGGAATCAGCTTCAGGGCGGTAATGATAGCCACCACCCCAGGGGCAGATTGATAAAAAATATCCATCGCCAACTGGAATAGTCGGTGATGAATCCCCCAGAGGCGGGCCGAGGATCGGCGCCACCAGGGCCGGCCAGGTTAACGTGGCTATCGCCTTGATCAACTGTGATTTTGGGGTGCTACGCAACACCGCCAGACGTCCCACCGGCACCATCAAGGCTCCGCCGGCGCCTTGCAGGATCCGCATAAGAACGAATTGCGGCACATTCTGCGTCAGCCCGCAGAGCACTGATGATAGGGTAAAAATCGCCAGCGCGGCGGTGAAAACCTGCCGGGCGCCGAAGCGATCGGCTATCCAGCCGCTGGCGGGAATCAATACCGCCAGGGTCAATAGATAAGCGCTCATGCCGACGTTGAGATCTACCGCTGAAACGCCGAAGGTTACGCCCATTTGCGGCAAGGCGGTGGCTATCACCGTGCCGTCGATGTATTCCATGAAAAAGGCGCCGGCCACCAAAAGCGCCATACCCGATAAGCCGCGGGAAGAGGTTTCTTCATCCGGAATGCCTACTGTGCCGACCTGCTTGATTTCCGTCAATGCGGTGGTCGGTTGCTTCTCATTCGCCATGCCTGCCATAATCCTTACGCAATCAATTATCACCTGCCTGTCAGTATGGGATACCGGCAATCTCCACCCACGACGCGCGGGGGCATAGCTTATACTTTACCTCGCGAAAAAATTTGTCATACAAAAAAATTACTGATTATACCAGTAATATAAAGGTGTCGGACCGGCTTGCGGCGCCGGCTTGTTCGGCCGGCGCGCCACGGGGAATCAACCGGCCGGTTTACCGGTATCGGTTTTCATGCAGTCTACCCGGTCCTTGGGGGGGGCGGGGTGGGGCGGGATGCCGCCCGGCGTAGAGGGATTTTCCTACCATGACAATCATCACCGCCAGGACGATGATGCCCAGCGCCAGCCACTCCACCTCGTTGAGGCGTTCGCCGGCGAAGGCCATGCCCAGCAGTACCGCCACCACAGGATTAACGTAGGCATAGCTGGTGGCCAACGCCGGACGGGCGTTTTTGAGCAGAAAGATATAAGCATTAATGGCAATGATTGAGCCGAACACGATTAAATACCCCAGCGCCAACATGCCGGCGCTGTCCGGTATCCTGTGCAGTTGCTCGCCGGTGATACGGCTGGCGCACAGCAGTACTGCTCCGGCAACCAGCATTTCCATGGCGCCGGCCATCATACCTTCCGGCAATTGAAGTTTGCTTGCCCAGACGGAGCCGAATGCCCAACTAATGGACCCGATGATGATAAGTATTGCCCCACGCGGGTGAGCGATGAGGCTGCCGGAGGTATTCAGCAGCACGATCCCCACCAGCCCGATGGCGATACCCAGCCATTCCAGCCAGGTCGCGCGGCTTCCCCACAGACGGCTGAAACAAACGGTAAACAGCGGTACGGTGCCCACCATAACCGCGGCGATGCCGGACGGCACCTGCATATGCTCCGCCACGGTGACCAGCCCGTTGCCGACGGACAGGAGTAAAATGCCGATAGCGCCGGCATTCGCCGCCTGGCGTAGGCTAGGCAGTCTCTCCCCCTTTGATCAACAGCACAATCAGCAGCAATGCGCCGGCTAAAAAAAAGCGCACGCCGGCCATCATCAGCGGCGGCCAACTGGCGACGCCGACCCGGATGAAAAAATAGGTTGAGCCCCAGATAATATAGAGCGCGAAGAGGGACAGGGCGAGTTTGACGCCCAGCGCGTTGTTTGACGGCATGATTTTCCTTTATTGTCTGGCAATAGATCTTTCGACATCAATTAATAGTAACTTAGCCTAGTTTATTAGCATACAATAAGCTTTCTCGGAGTTATTTACCGCTTAAGTCAAGGAAATATGCGCGTTTTACCTTTGATTTAACGGTCAGCAACGGCAGGAAGGTAAATGGATAAATTTGATGAACTGATCGTGCGGGCGCTAATGGAAAACGGTAGGCTCAGCTACGCTGAATTAGCGCGCCGGGTTAATCTCTCTTCGCCGGCGGTGGCTGAGCGCGTCGCCAAGCTGGAGGCGAAAAAATCATCACCGGCTACCATGCCCATATCAATTTGGAAAAACTGGGACTGGATATCTCTTTTATTGTAGAACTGCGCCTTAACCACAACCATTGGCAGAATACTCTGCAGGCGTTGACCCAACTGCCGCAGATTTTGCAATGCTACCGGGTTACCGGCGAAGCGTGCGTGATGATCCGCGGGGCAGTGGGTAACATGGCGGCGTTGGAAGCCTTTATCGAAGAGATCAGCCGCCATGGGGCCACTAAAACCTCCATTATTCTTTCCGCGCCGGTGGAACGCACCGCGCCGCTGCGATTGAGCTGAGCCCGGAAGGTCTAGAAATAAAACAGGGCTTATGGAGAATTCGATCGTCACAAGAGGGTTAGCAACCTCCTTTTTTGCAATAATCATTATAGATATCTTCTAGCTCGTGTAAAAAGCGGATATTGCCGAAATGCAAGCCGTGTATGAACAAGTGGTGAAATCTTTTACGTGCGGGTGTCATTTCTAAAGATAAATTAAATACCACAGGATTAACCAGCCACTTTTCATTGTGAAAGGAATAGAGCTGGTCTTCCTTTTTTATAACGATTGCATCAAGGATTTCTTTTAACTCTTGATTAATTTTACGCAAAATAATGATAAACATTTTTTTTCATGTCGGCGTGATCGAGTTGTCTGGTCTCAAGAACATTTTTTTTGATTACGTAGACGTCGTTTAAATTGTATTTTAATAGGTTATAAGCGTGCAGAATGTTTTTTCATTTTTTTCAGTCCTTTCAACGAATTCCGGCTTATGCACATTGTCGAGTGAAACAGACATTGATACCGGCCCAATATGTTGTATACGTGCCAGCATATCGGCATACGGATGTTCTTGTAATCTTGTGGAGATATCCGTTAAATCGGGCAGGCTGGCTGTTTTACGAAGAGGTGTAAGCATATTGGTGTTCCGCTTTTGACTATCAAGTCCTTACCATGGCATTGCCGGGGCAATAAGGGAAGAGGGTTATTCAAATAGTTGAACCCGTATTTAAGCAAAGCAATAAAGGATATCTTATCCGCGAGTCACTCTTTCATGGTGTTTATCAGCCGGCCTTTTCGCTGCAACGATGGCGCATTTTTTACAGGCCGGCAAATGCCTTGCGCCGGGTTATTCCAGCTCGATAATTTCATGACGCCCGCTTAGAATCGGTTCGCTGAGGATCCGGTAACCGTCGCGGTCAAAATTTTTAGCGACTTTATCCAGCTCCTCGGCTTCCGCCAACGTGCTCACCGAGCCCAAATAGTACCAGTTGTTCACCACATGGATTTGCCGGAGGAGGGCGCTTTGTTCCACCAGGCCGATGGCGCCGGCATAGGGCCAACTGAATATGCGCATCTGCTGCAGCGCGTCCATCAGGCGAAGATGATGTTCCTGCGGGCTCTCCTTTCCGCAACAGGCCCCGGCGCAGCGTCCGAGATGGAAGCGAAAACAGGGACGGCCGTGGCTGACTCTTTCCAGGCCCAGCAAGCTATAGCATAAACACTCGCTGTCGCCGATATCCAGCAGCCTTTGCTGCGCTGAGTGGCGGTTGGAAAACAGCCCGTAAAGATTCCCCGCGCGGGCGAAATCGATCTCTTTGGCGGAAACGATGACCGGCACGCCGTTGACCAATTGCAGTGAGCAAAGCTGGCGGCTGCGCCGCAGCCGCTTGTTATGCAAGGGCTGATACTGCTTGATCATCTGCGCTTCCAGCAGCAGCGCGCCGATTTCACCCGCGGTGGGGTGATAGCTGACGCGCCTGGCCTGACGCAGCATGCGCGCCTCCTCGGCGTTACGGAAATGGGACATCACCCGGCTGCGGATATTGACGCTTTTACCGATATAGAGCGGCATGACGTCGCTGTCGCCATGGAAAACATATACGCCGGGAGCGGCGGGGAGGCCGGCGATAAATGAACGCAAATGCTCGGGATATTGATAGATGTCGGCGGGGTCGCATTCCCGCCGCGCGGTGGTCAAACGTTTGTGCACTGAATAGAACTCGCTTTACTGTATTTTTTGTACAGTATACACGTTTAATTTTTAACATAATAGCGTAATCTGCTCTCCATAGCCTACAAAATAAGCATATTCTGTTGCAAATATCTCCTCGACGCTGAGGGAATGACATTGATGTCGCCCGTGCCCCGGCCGCCGCACTCTTGCCCGGGACGGCGCCCTATTGAGATGTACGGGGGAAATAGCGGCATCTTCAGATAGTCACCAGCCCGCGCACCCCCTCGGTTTCCATGTCGGCGCCGAGTCCCCGCTGCACGATTTGTCCGCGGGACATGACCAGATAATCGTCCGCCAGTTCGGCGGCGAAATCATAGAATTGTTCCACCAGTAAAATGGCCATGTCTCCGCGCGCCGCCAGGGTTTTAATCACCAGACCTATCTCTTTGATGACGGAAGGCTGTATGCCTTCGGTGGGCTCGTCGAGAATCAGCAGTTTCGGTCGGCAGGCCAGAGCACGGGCGATGGCCAACTGCTGCTGCTGTCCGCCGGAGAGATCGCCGCCGCGGCGCAGTTTCATTTCCGCCAGTATGGGAAAAAGCTGGTAGACTTCTTCCGGCGGCTGTTTGGCCTCGGCGCCGGGAAAGCGGGAGAGGCCGAGCAGGATATTCTCCTCCACCGTCATGCGCGGAAAGATTTCCCGTCCCTGCGGGACATAGGCAATGCCGGCGTGAACCCGCTGATGGGTCTTTCGGCCGTTGATAAGCTCCCCTTGCCAGCGGATGCGGCCGGTTTTTACCGGCAGTAACCCCATCAGACATTTCAGCAACGTGGTTTTACCCACGCCGTTGCGCCCGAGTAAACAGGTCACACGACCGATATGCGCCTCAAACGACAGGCCCCTCAGGATATGGCTGCCGCCGTAAAACTGATTCAATTCCTCTACCTGTAGCATCCGTATACTCCCGCCCCTGGCCTGATTTCCGATACCGGCGCCTTATGCCGGACAGCGTACGTTTATACCGCGCCCTTATCGCATCTCCTCATGGGAAACCGTTACCGCCCCAGGTAAACCTCAATCACCTGTTCGTTGGCCTGCACTTCCTTAAGCGATCCCTCCGCCAGCACTTGCCCCTGATGGAGTACCGTAACGCGGTCGGCAATGGTCTCCACAAAGCTCATATCGTGCTCCACCACCATAAGCGAGTGCTTGCCCGCCAGCGACCGGAACAGCTCGGCGGTATAGGCGGTTTCGGCGTCGGTCATGCCGGCGGCGGGTTCATCCAGCAACAGCAGGTGGGGTTCCTGCACCAGCAGCATGCCTATCTCAAGAAACTGTTTTTGGCCGTGGGATAGCATTCCGGCCGCGCGATGGCGCTCATGGCCGAGGCGCAGGGTGGCCAGCATGGCGTCGATACGATCCCGCTGTTCGCTATCAAGCTTGGTGCGCAGGCAGGCCCAAACCGACTTATCGGTTTTCAACGCTAATTCCAGGTTTTCAAATACCGTTAAGGCTTCAAAGACCGTCGGTTTTTGAAACTTACGGCCGATACCGGCGCGGGCAATCTGGAACGGGGTCAGCCGGGTCAAATCCGTCTGCTGGTCGTAAACGACTCGGCCGCTTTGCGGGCGGGTTTTGCCGGTGATAACATCCATCAGCGTGGTTTTTCCGGCGCCGTTGGGACCTATTACGCAACGCAGCTCGCCGACGCCTATCTGGAAGGAAAGGGAGGTCAGGGCGCGAAAACCGTCGAAGCTGACATTGATATCTTCCAGCATCAAGATCGGATCGCTTTGGCGCCGTCTGGTATCGGACGGGTAAGTTTGCGTCAGCAGGCCGTCTGAGACGGCGGGGGCGTTCATTAACGTCTCCTTTTATGCAGCAGGCCGATTACGCCCTGGGGCAGTAGCAAGGTCACCACGATAAACATCAGTCCGAGGAATAACTGCCAATATTCCGGCATCGCCATGGTAAACCAGCTCTTGGCGCCGTTGACGATTCCGGCTCCCAGCAAGGGGCCTATCAGCGTGCCGCGCCCCCCCCCCAGCGCCACCCAAATGGCCGCTTCAATGGAATTGGTGGGGGACATCTCGCTGGGATTGATGATGCCCACCTGGGGTACGTACAGCGCGCCCGCCAAACCGCACAGGATGGCCGACAACGTCCAGACGAACAGCTTGAAGCCCTTGGGATCATAGCCGCAGAATACCAGCCGGTTTTCCGCGTCCCGTATTGCCGTCAGCACCCGCCCGAACTTGCTGCGGGCCAGAGCGAAACCCAGCAATACACTGGCGGCCAACAGCAACACCGTCGCGATGAAGAGCCCGACCCGAGTGGAGGTGGCGGTGACCGACAAGCCCAGCAGGGTGGTAAATCCGGTAAAGCCGTTATTGCCGCCGAATCCGGTTTCGTTGCGAAAAAACAATAGCATGCCGGCATAGGTCAGCGCCTGGGTCATAATGGAAAAATAGACCCCTTTGATTTTCGAGCGAAAGGAAAAATAACCGAAAACCAGCGCCAACAGACCGGGGGCAAGGATAATCAGACACAGCGCCCAGGCGAAATGCTCGGTACCGGCCCAGTACCAAGGCAGTTTATTCCAGGATAAAAAAGACATAAACGGAGGCAGGCCGTCGCCCGCGGCTTGCCGCATCAGATACATGCCCATGCCGTAACCGCCCAGGGCGAAAAACAACCCGTGGCCCAGCGACAGCAAACCGGCGTAGCCCCAGACCAAATCCAGGGCGATGGCCACCACGGCGTAACAAAGAATTTTACCCACCAGGGTCAGGGTGTAGGTGGATATGGCCAACGGATGCCCCTCCGGCAGCAGCGCCAGAAGCGGAAAGACTATCAGGGCGACAAACACCAGCACGCCCAGGGAGATAACGGTACGCGGCGCTTTTTGCAGGCCGGCGATGGTTAAGGGTTGGCTCATCAGTCAATCACCCTGCCTTTCACGGCGAATAACCCCTGCGGCCGCTTTTGAATAAACAGCACAATCAACGCCAAGATCAGAATTTTACCCAGTACGGCGCCTATCTCCGGCTCAAGAATTTTGTTGACGATGCCCAGTCCGAACGCGGCCGCCACGGTGCCCGCCAATTGGCCGACGCCTCCCAGCACCACCACCAGGAACGAGTCGATGATATAGCCTTGCCCCAGTTCGGGGCCGACATTGCCCAGTTGGGACAAGGCGACGCCCCCAAGACCTGCGATACCGGAACCGAGGCCGAACGCCAGCATATCCACCCGGCCGGTGGGTACGCCGCAGCAGGCGGCCATGGCCCGGTTTTGCGTTACCGCGCGGATATTCATGCCCAGCCGGGTCTTGTTAAGCAGCAGCCAGCACAGCGCCAAGACGGCCAGCACAAACAAGATAACCAGGATACGGTTCCAAGGCAGAACCAGGTTAGGCAGCAACTGGATGCCGCCGGACAGCCAGTCCGGGTTGGCCACCTCCACATTCTGGGCGCCGAACAGCATGCGTACCCCTTGGATAAGCACCAGGCTGATACCCCAGGTGGCCAAAAGGGTCTCCAGCGGACGGCCATAAAGATGCCGTATCACCGTGCGCTCCAGCAGCATGCCGATTCCGCCGGTCACGGCGAAGGCCACCGGCAGGGCCGCCAGCGGATAAAAGGCCAATAATGACGGGCAGAACTGCTGCATCAGCATCTGAACCAGATAGGTTGAATAGGCGCCGAGCATCAGCATTTCGCCGTGGGCCATATTGATAACCCCCAGCAGCCCGTAGGTAATGGCCAGCCCCAAAGCCGCCAACAACAAAATCGATCCCAGGGAAAGTCCGGTAAATGCCTGCCCCAGCAGATCGCCCAGCATCAGTCGATGCCTGATCTGTTTCAAACTGCTTACCGCCGCGGCCCGGACCTGGGCATCGGGTTCGGTTTTGGCATCCGTCAGCGACGATAACCGGGCCTGGGTGTCCGGATCGGCGGATTGTCCCAATAGCGTCACCGCCTGCAATCTTACCTTGGGATTGGGATCGCTTATCTGCAGATTGGCCAGAGCGGCCAATAATGCAGCCTGTACCGCCGGGTCCCGCTCCGCTTTCAAACGGTCCGACAGCAGCGGCAGTTGAAAGGGCTGGGCGTCGCGTTGCAATATCTTGGCCGCCTGTAGCCGCACGCGGGGATCGCCGCTGACCAATTGGTGGGCGGACAGCGCATTGGCGATAAGATTGCGTAAACGGTTATTCAGCCAGACTTTTTTCACCGCGCCCACCGGCGCGGTATTGCCTTCCATCGGCGACAGTTGTCCATTGCGCTGGATAAAAGGCCGGCCCGCCTGGTCGATAACCACTTCCTCCCGACTCAACGACTCCAGCAGCGGTAAACGCGAAGCATCCGGCTTGGCCGACCAGTTTTCCAGCATGTCGGCCTGCGCGCCGCGGGTTGCCGCGACGAAATCCGCGGCCGGACCGGCCTGCGCCCATAATGGCTGGCATAAGCACAACGCCAACCCTCCCCACCGCAATAAACGCATTAAACCGACCATTGTATTCACCCGTTCTGGAGCCCTGTATCGAAGGCCGACCTACATCAGATCACATCGTGGTCTTCACCGGATAGTCCGGTTTTTTATCATTGCCGGGGATAAAGGGGCTCCAAGGTTGCGCGCGTATAGGCTTATCCGTCTGCCAGACCACGTTGAACTGCCCGTTGTCCTCGATTTCGCCAATCATCACCGGTTTGTGCAGATGGTGGTTGGTTTTGTCCATGGTCAGGGTAAAGCCTGAAGGCGCGGCGAAGGTTTGTCCCGCCATGGCGGCACGAACTTTGTCCACGTCCGTCGATTTGGCTTTTTCCACCGCTTGCGCCCACATATGAATGCCGACGTAGGTGGCTTCCATGGGATCGTTGGTGACCACCGTATCGGCATTGGGCAGATTGTGGGCTTTGGCATAGGCTCTGTAATCGGCGACGAATTTCTTGTTGACGGGGTTATCCACCGATTCGAAATAGTTCCAGGCCGCCAGGTTGCCCACCAGCGGTTTGGTATCGATACCCCGCAGTTCCTCTTCCCCCACCGAGAAGGCGACAACCGGCACGTCGGTGGCCTTGATGCCCTGGTTGGCCAGTTCTTTATAGAACGGAACATTGGAATCGCCGTTGATGGTGGAGATCACCGCGGTTTTGCCGCCGGCGGAAAATTTCTTGATATTGGCGACGATGGTTTGGTAATCGCTGTAGCCGAACGGGGTATACACTTCCTCAATGTCTTTGTCCGCTACCCCTTTTGAATGCAGGAAAGCGCGCAGGATTTTATTGGTGGTGCGGGGGTAGACATAATCGGTGCCGAGCAGGAAGAAGCGTTTGGCGCCGCCGCCGTCTTCGCTCATAAGATATTCCACCGCCGGGATTGCCTGCTGATTGGGCGCCGCCCCGGTATAGAAGACATTGGGAGACATCTCTTCCCCTTCATACTGCACCGGATAGAACAACAGACCGTTCAACTCCTCGAACACCGGCAATACCGATTTACGGGATACCGAGGTCCAGCACCCGAACACCACCGCCACTTTGTCCTGGGTGAGTAGTTGGCGGGCTTTTTCCGCGAACAGCGGCCAGTTCGATGCGGGGTCCACCACGACCGGCTCCAGCTTTTTGCCCAGCACCCCGCCATGGGCGTTAATGTCGTCGATGGTCATCAACGCCACGTCTTTTAGCGGCGTTTCAGAAATCGCCATGGTCCCGGACAGTGAGTGCATGATGCCGACTTTGATGGTGTCCGCGGCAAAGGCGCCCCAACTGATACCCATGCCGATAACGGTGGCGGAAAGGGCAAAGGCTTTAAGCAAACTACGTCGTTGCATACCATTCACTCCTGAATAAGTTGTTTAAAAATGCCCGAACAGACGGCGAGATTGTTGACAAGGCGCCTGTTGTGAGCGAAGCAAACCCCGTGCCAGTTAACGCTGGCCTAGGCCAGCGGCTCGTTTGTTCTGCTCGGTAACGGCGCGGGGGGAGAAGAGGTGCACCAACGTTGTGCATCGGTGCGGCATGGCGGAGCGCGCTGCTCATTTAATACTCAATTCGGTGGAGTGTGGGAACTAATGGGGTGCATATCGTCGTTTCGGCGTCTTGAAAACCGTGCAGTGGGATGGGGCAATTTGCGACAGGTCGCGGCGTGCGTGGGATTAAATGCTACGCCCACGCCGCCTCGAGGAATTGTCGTAGATGAGGAATTCTCGCATATAACGAAGAATTAAATGGCCATGTCTCTCGGGAGAATTTCACTTCGGTCTTAAAACCTAGGTGGTCAGGGATAGGAAAAATCTTTAGTCACCCTGCTATATTCACTTTCATGGTGGCGAGTTTAGACAATTTGACATCAGTCTCTTTTTCCTCTTTCAGCGTTTCGGCCAGCAGATTATTCGCCTCTCCCTATTTTAATAAGCCGGCTAAGGCACAAAGCGTACCGTAGGTGGCGATTTCATAATGTTCCGCTTTTTGCGCCGCGGCGATAAGTCCCGCATCGCGAATCGGGCCTTTTTCCACTTCGTCGATTATTTCCTGGCCTTTTTAGACCCGTCCTTCCATTGCCGAACATTTCATCCGCTTGATTTTAACGTTTTCCGTCAATTCCATTTATTTATCGAGACGTTCAATCTGCCCTTCGGTTTGCTCCAAATGGGTCCCGAATGCCGAGACCAGCTCGGGATCCGTTGCGGCACGGGACATTTTGGCAGTGCTCGGGTAATTTGCTTTTCAGCGCTGTAAACGTCGGACAGCGCGTGGATAAAAAGGTCTTCCAAGGTTTTGATATTCATTGTTAACTCCGCAAAGGTGATAAATATCATCAGGAAGGTCATTTTGTATGAAAAATCCATTTATTTAATACGCGCAGATTGTATAAGTAAATAATACAAGCGGGGCGGAAGAGAATAGCGCTAAGCTTTAAGTTTTAGCCTTGCATGATATTTATTTCAACGGGTTGATGTCGTTATTTTTAAAATATAAATTATTGACGACATTTACTCTCCTTACCTGACGTTAGCACATAATAAATACATTCCACGAATTATCATGAAAATAACTTTCCGGCGATCCGCATCACGTTATCGCCTTGTTGCCTGGATCACATTTCTTATCAATGGAGAATCATTTAGCCTCAAAGGAAGCTTAACCTTCTTTTCGGCTTCGCGGCATCGCGGTAGGATGAAAATCGTAATGCATAAGATAAGCAGCGGCACATGCGGGTCCGCGACCGGCGGCACGGGCGTGGAACGCTTTACTGACCCTGACGCCTGTCGTTAAGGGCCCGAACGACATATAAGGATTTAGGCATGGTGAATTTCAAAGAATTTATGCGTTTTTTTTCGCGATAAGGTCGGCCATCCGCAAACAAAGGAGCCGCATGACCCTGATATCGCGTCATTGATAAGCGCTTTGGGTGAACAGGACAACATTGTGGATGTGGACGCCTGCATTACCCGATTACGGGTCAAGGTCAAGGATTTGAGCAAGGTGGATACGGGAAGGATCCAGCATCTGGGGGCCGTTGGTGTGGTGGTGATCGGGCAGGAGGTCCAGGCTATTTTCGGCCGGCAATCGGATAATCTTCGTCGTGAATTGGCGGAGCGTTTTGGCTTGGAGGAGAATTAAGCGCGCGTCTCGCGGCAGGATGTTCTTGTGTTGACGCATTTCATCGTACGCCCCGGCCTTGCCGCTTCGCCATATCGGCGTCAAGGACCGGGCGCTTGGATCGGCGGCAATCATGCTGTTTGCCTTGCGTTGTCATAACAGGCTGCGCAATTCTTCAATCTGAGCCATGATTTCCCATCCTGAGCCATGACTTCCCATCTTAAACCCTGATTTCCCATCTTGAACCTTGATTTCTCATCCTGAGCCATGATTCCATTACGAGCATAGTGCGGCCCCATCGGTGTACAGTGGGAAGCGCCGGCAAAACCAGGGAAAAGCGGGTAAAAATAAGGCGCAGAGCATGGCCGCCGGTAAACGTTTAGTGCCGGGGCCGCGCCACTGCGCTAAGGACAGGCGGGCGTACTTATAGTTATCCTCTCTGGGACTTTAATGGTTGAAGTATAAAGAGCCAATATGACGCTTTTATTGCCGTGTCGCGATAACGCCATCTAACAACGAAATCTTGAAATAAATACGATAAACTTATATGTTTTCCATCCCAATGCCTGCCGGGTAATAATGCACTCTATCCTCTTGAGCAGCGTTATCTCGGCTCGAGATCCTTGAGAAATGCCGCCGTCGGTACATAGCGCTGCCATTGGCCGTCAACGTAGTTAAAAATCAATTGCTCATCAAAACGATTCCGCCCCGATTCCGAACGCAGATGAACATGCAGTTCCCTCTCGCTCTCTCCCATCAATGAACCGACATACACCGTTCTGAGTTCAATATCGGCCTGCCTGGGCAGTGGGTGGTGGCTTAGCTCCCATTGCACAATCAGCGATGCATTTATGCCCATTTTCTCTCCCAATTCCCTGGGTAATAAACTCATTTCATTACGTATGAAATTCATTTCCCGCCCTGTAAGTGTTCCCCGCCGATTAATTAACGCCTTGGCGATGAGCCGGTGAAGGCCGGATTTATCTTCGACGCGGGGCAAAAGTTCGATATCCGTTTTGCCACACGTATAGCCGTTGATAAGCCAAACGATTGATAATCCGCAATTTTTATAATGAAACATAATTTTCCTTATTAATAGTGCATCCTAGTTAATTTGAACAGTAATCAATTATGGCGTGACGTGTAATATTGGATAAAATAGCATGATTGAGTTCATTTAATAGCATTTGGATCATATAAGAGAAATTTTATAATTACAGTGAGCTGCCAGGAGGTAATAAAACTCTTTATCCTCCTCCGAAAGAAACCATGTACAGGTCTTTTTGTTTTGAAAAATAGATTATTAATAATTAATGAATTATATAAATTATTATTTTATTGGCAGCATAGGCCCCTTGCCAAGGGTATGCCATGCTCTTTCAACGGATAATGCGGTTATGGCATCATTGACCATGGATCCGACAAGAAAGCGGTACTGTCCCGATCCACCAGCATGAAACCGACGTCCGTCGCCGCCGGCGAGGCGTTTTTATCGCCTTTGAGACGTTGAAGCAGCGCGGCGGCGGCGCGGCGGCCGATACCGGCGCCGTCTATTCTTACCGTGGATAGCGTCGGATAGGTATGGGCGGCGAAATTCATATCGCCGAAGCCCATGACGGCGAATTGCCCCGGTATGCTTATGCCCCGGCTGGCGGCCTCGGTAAGCACCCCATGGGCCAAGGTATCCGACGAGCATACAATCATTAGCGGCCGTTGCTCTATTCCCATCAGCTTCGCCAATCCCGCCCGTCCTTGATACAGGGTAGGCAAACCATGGAACGTCTGCCGCTGGAGGGGGGGGCAATGCCGTTTTGCGCCAATTCACGGATGAAACTGTCGCTGCGCCTTAAACCGCGCGGGTCGTCCACTTCGATAAGCGCGAAATGACGGTAGCCTTTTTGCAGCAGGTGCCGCGCTTCCCGCCGTCCGATCTCCTCATGGGAAAAACCGATGAGCATATCAATGGGTTTATCGGTCATATCCCAGGTTTCCACCACCGGGATGCCGGCGGCCTGCAATCGTTTACGGCTGAGGTCGGTATGGACGGTTCCGGTGAGTATGATACCGTCAGGGCGGCGGCTGAGAACGACGTCTATCAACTCTTCTTCTTGCTCGGCGTGGTAACCGGAAATGCCGAGCAATACCTGGTAGTCGGACTTGGCAAGCCAGGTGGCTATGGCCTGATAGGTATCGGAGAATATGGGATTGGTCAATACCGGCACGATGACCGCTACCAGGCGGGTACGATTGGAAGCCAGCGAGCCGGCGATTTGATTGCGGACATAGCCGGTTTCTTCAATGACGCGCCGAACTTTCAGCAATGTGGCTTCTTTCACCTTGTCGGGCTGGTTCAATACTCTTGAAACGGTAATCGGCGCGACCCCCGCCAGGCGCGCCACCTCGAAAACGGTAACGCCCTGGGTTGACCGGGCACTGACATTGCGGGGTTTCGGCGGCTTGGGCATGTGGTTGCTCGGAGTAAAGACCGGACTCAATGCTACAACGGCGGTGATATCCGGGCAACCCAAACCGGTCTTGGGGCGGTGGCTCCACGGGCGCGGGACGCAGCGGGGAGCCGCCTGGGAAACACGTCCGGATATCGACGGCCTTTGCGCGGGCGAAGGGAAGAAGAGGCAGAGTGAAAAATCAGGACGTTTTGGCTGTCGCCGAGGATTTTCCAGGCCGCCCCGGGCGGGAAAACGCCGCCTATACAAAAAAAAGCTTCCCCGCGCGCGCGGTTTGCGTTTATAACGGTATTATCGTCCTGTCCGGACGCTACGCTGCCGATTCACCCGACCAACCGGCCTTGTCCCAAGGGCCAGGAGTATCGAGATGATTATCAAACATTTAAAGCGTCTGTTCCTTGTTCTGCCTGAAGCGCCTGTTGTCGACCGGGCCTTTCGTTCCGAAACTGATTACGCCGGGACCCCTTGTTCCGAAACCGATGCCCTGATAAGCGCCATGGGCTGCGATCACATGCCGGTCTATATGCCGGCGGAAGTCTGGCAGCGTGTCAGCGATATGGAGTATGGCCAGCAGCAATTATAAAGAATCAGCCGCGGCGCGGGCAGCAACGAGCGCAATGCAATATTAACCGCTTGTCACCCGCACCGCTCCCACCTCAATCGTTTACCCTTCGCTGCGACACTCTTAGCCATTGACATGCTGTTTTCGCCGTCAGGTTTCTTTTCCTCCACCCTGATGTCATAGCGTGAACAGGTATTATCTGCTGAATATCATCTTTATAATAATTAACACAATACAACAGCTGCTTATTTATATTTTTCATTTATACCTATTTTCGTTTTGTTATGGTTGCCTAAAGGTAGTATTTAATGTGGCGGTATTGTGGATTTTTATTGTACGCCAATGATGAATATGGCGAACTCATGAGGACGCGGAGAAATCTTTGGCCCTTGCGATAAATCCGAATCTCTCTCCGGCCAGCTGGCCGGATACTATTTTCACCGTCGTCATTACATTAAGCCGGGAATTGTTCTTGTGAAAAAGTCGAGTGGCGGAAGAGTAAAATACAGCGGACAACCCTTGAGCGTGATAGGGACAATTGCGCCGCTGCATACCTGTTCCCCCTTGTTTTAAATAGATATTTCCCGACGTGAGGCGGCTGTGGGATTTGCCGCCGGCCATGAGGGCCGGCGAACAAATCTAACGTTGTTAGCGCCAGCACGGCATGTCCGGCGGCCGTGATAGGGAATATTTACCTCCCGCAGCCGAAACAATCGGCGGCGGGGACGGGGCCTGCGGCTCCCTTAATATTCCATCAGTAGCTATAGTTATACATCTGCTATGCATTTTCGGCCGCGGCCAGATTAGCCGGATGGCGTATAAAAAAGGAGAAATACCTATGATTACACGCTCTTTCAGGTGGACCTGGAAAAGATTTTTGACCTTGGGCATGGCGCTGGGAGCAGCGTCGGGCCTGGCTCTATCCTCGGGTACGACGAAAAATAAAACGAATATTCCCACATTGCTCGGGCCGGATATCTTATTGGGCCAGCTTTATATCGACGTGCAAACGGCGAAATTGTTTCCTGACCAGAAGACCTTTGCCGACGCGGTGCCGCGCCGAACGCCCGCGGCTATCGTGGCTGATTATCAGGCGAAGAAGAGCCGCAAGAACTTCAATCTTCGCACATTTGTCGACAAAAATTTTATCTTTCCTCCGGATCGCGTCAAATACGTCCCGCCTACCGGCCAGACGCTTCGTGAACATATCATTACCCTGTGGCCGGTGTTGACCCGTAACACGTCTTCCGTTCGGCCGTATGACTCCTTGCTGCCGTTGCCCAACGACTACGTGGTGCCGGGGGACGGTTTCGCGAAGTCTATTATTGGGACAGTTACTTTACCATGCTGGGGCTGGCGGAAAGCGGTAAATGGGAGCTGGTGAGGGATATGACCAATAACTTTGCCCATGAAATCGAAAAGTACGGCCATATTCCCAACGGGAATCGTAGCTACTATCTCAGCCGCTCCCAACCGCCGTTCTTCTCATTGATGATAGATTTACTGGCCGCCCACGACGGCGAGGGCGTCTACCTGAAATATCTGCCGCAGTTGAAAAAAGAGTACGACTACTGGATGGACGGCAGCGCGGGACTGGCGGACGGCGAAGCGAGCAAACGAGTGGTACGGCTGCCGGACGGCGCGCTGCTGAACCGGTATTGGGACGACTTGGATACGCCGCGTACGGAATCCTATGTGGAGGACGTGCTTACCGCCAGTGAGGCCAAAGACCGGCCGGCGGCGGAAGTCTACCGTGATTTGCGCGCCGGCGCGGCTTCCGGCTGGGATTACAGTTCACGTTGGTTCGATAATCCCTTGGAACTGTCCTCGATTCGCACCACCTCGTTTCTGCCGGTGGATCTGAATGCTCTGCTCTACCATTTGGAGCATACCCTGGCCAATGCCAGCCTGTTGGCCAAGGATCAGCAGGCGGCCAATGATTTCAGCCAGCGAGCCGAGCGACGGAAGCAGGCCATTAATGACCATCTTTGGGACGAACAGGGGGGCTACTATGCTGACTATAATTGGCAGCAGGGCAAGCTGAGCGAAAAGCTGACCGCCGCCACCGTGTTCCCGCTCTATGCCAAAATCGCGCCCATGGAAAAGGCCAACCGCACCGCGCAAACCGTGCGGGCTCAGCTACTCAAACAGGGGGGATGGCCACTACCACACACACCACCGGCCAGCAGTGGGACGCCCCCAATGGCTGGGCGCCGCTGCAATGGGTCGCGGTGGAAGGGCTGCGAAATTACGGTGACGATGCGTTGGCGGAAGATATCGCCACCCGTTTTTTGGGCAACGTGCAACGGCTTTATAATAATCAGCATAAGCTGGTGGAAAAATACGTGGTTGAAGGCAGCGGCCTCGGCGGCGGAGGCGGCGGTGAATATCCCTTGCAGGATGGTTTCGGCTGGACCAATGGCGTTACCTTGAAATTGCTGGATATGTATTGCGACAAGACGCCGGGCTGCGACGATAAACAGAGCCCGGGCGCAGGCGCCAGAAAGGAAGCGGCGGTGACGCCATAACGGACAATGCGGGCGCCGTCCGCCGGGCGCCCGCGCTTTCCCACGACCTTGTTCACCTTATTCCCATCGCTCCGCTTGTTCTCTCCTATCGCTTCTTCGCGTCATGGCTATACTTAAGTGGCATGTTCCTTCCAACGCATTAGTATATTTGATATTTATATAATTTGATGAGGCAAATATGACGTATCCGCCGTTAGGTCAGGATGAAGCAAAGCGTTTGGCCATTTTGGAAGAATATGGCATTCATGGGCCGGTCGCCGATTTGGGCTTCAAACGCTTAATCCATTTAACAGCGAATATATTCGATGTCCCCATCGTCCTGATTTCCCTCATTGAAAAGGAACGGCAGCTGTTTGCCGCCAGCATCGGCATTTCAACCTGTGAAACACCCCGTGACGTCTCCTTTTGTGCCCACACTATCCAACGTAAAAATATGCTGGTGATTAAGGACACCCTGAAAGACCCGATGTTTCAGGATAATCCTTTAGTGACCGGCGAGCCCTTTATCCGGTTTTACGCCGGAATTCCCTTGATGACATCTATGGGCTACGCCATCGGCTCGCTGTGCATTATCGATCGGGAGCCGCGGCAAGATCTCAGCGGTGGCGATAAGCAGAACATGCGCGATTTGGCGGCGCTGGTGATGGATAAGCTGGAGATGCGCCGCTTGGAGCGGGCGCGCAGCGCCAGCCAGGGGCGTTTCGAGAATATCGCCCAGACGTCGCCGGACGCCATAATCTGTGCGGATGACATCGGCACCATTACGTTTTGGAACGCCGCCGCCCGTACGTTATTGGGCTACGAAAGCGCCGATATCATAGGTAAAAACATTACTCTGTTGGTGCCTGACGGCCTGGTGGCCCGATTGCGCCGTTTGGTAGCCGATAAAGAAACCCTGCAGCATGGCGGTACGCTGGAGCTGAAGGTGCGGGCGGCGGATGGAAGCTGGGTGCCGGTGGAACTGTCGGCCTCGATGTGGGTGGATCAGGATCATATCAGCTTTGGCGCTATCCTGCGGGATATTACCGAACGACGCCGGAACGAGGAGCGTTTATTCCAATTGGCGCATATGGATCACCTGACCGGCCTGGCCAATCGAACCTTGCTCAGCTCGAGCCTGGAACAGGTATTAAGAAATGAGGATGCCGCCATCATCATGCTGGTGGATTTGGACGGTTTTAAAGATGTCAACGACAATCTGGGACACGCCGGCGGCGACGCGGTTTTGGTGGATGTGGGCTTCAAACTGCAACACGCCGTGCGCTCGGGCGATATCGTGGCCCGGATGGGGGGGGAGATGAGTTTGCCCTGCTGTTGCCCGGCCTGTCGGATCCGCAGCGGGCGGCGGAGATAGCCGACCAGATTATTGAAGAAATTTCCAAAATTATGACTGTCGACGGCCAACCGGTGAATATCGGCGCCAGCGTTGGGATCGTGATTTATCCCGTGCATGGCCTGACCATCCAAGAGCTGCTCACCAGCGCCGACCTGGCGTTGTACCAGGCCAAAGCCGAGGGGCGCCACTGCCGCCGCTTTTTCACCCGCGAACTGCGCGAACTTTCCCAGGCGAAACGCTCCTATCAGACGGAACTGGGCCGCGCCTATGAACAAAATGAGTTTGAGATATATTACCAGCCTCAGGTTCGTTTGTTCGATGAGGCCATCGTCGGCGCCGAAGCCTTGCTGCGCTGGCGTCATCCTGAAAAGGGCTTGCTCGGTCCGGCCGCCTTCCTGCCGGCGCTCGAATCCGGTCCCTGGGCGGAGCGTGTAGGGGAGTGGGTGATAAGAACCGCCTGTCGGCAGGCGGCGCTGTGGCGCAATGCCGGTATCGAGAACTTCCGTATCGGCGTCAATCTTTTCAGCTCCCAGTTCAGAACGGGCCGGCTGGCGCATCAGGTGCGCGCCATTTTGGCGGAAACCGGCCTGCCGCCGCAGGCGCTGGAAATGGAAATTACTGAAAACATCATCTTGCGCCAGGATGAGACCATGCTGCTGCCGTTGCGGGAGCTTCGCCTGGATGGGGTGGGTATCGCCTTTGACGACTATGGCACGGGCTATGCGTCCCTCAGTATGCTGAAAAACTACCCGGTTACCCGGCTCAAAGTGGATCAAACCTTTGTCCGCGCCATGTGCGAGTCACCTCCTGACGCGGCTATCGTCCGGGCCATCTTGTATTTGGGCAGCAGCTTCAAGCTTGAAGTTATCGCCGAAGGGGTCGAAACCGTCGAGCAGTGCGAACGCCTGCGAAAAAAAGGGTGTCTGGAAGCCCAGGGCTACCTGTTTGGCAAGCCCATGCCGGTGGAGGAGTTTACCCTGCGCTTGGGGCTTGGGCGCTGAGGCTCGGCGGCGGCATCGCCGGCCTGGGATGCGGCGTTACCCCACGTCAGGGAACAATGTTTTCTCCCAAGGCCGCCAAAACGTTCCTTCAGGCACCGGCACCGCTTGAGGCGCCAACACCCCTTGAGGCGACAACACCGCGGCGACGGCCGGATGGCGCGGTTCGACTTGGCGGCGGGCGTCTTGGCTGAGGTCGGGGCGATAACGTTGTCCTGGAGCACTCGGGGGTATGCCGCCGATTGATTCAACCGAAACGGTATTTTTAGGCTGTCCGGAAAATTTAGAGGGATTGACTTCCCTGACAAATTTATTAAATTCTTCCGCAAGCGAGTCCGTGTCGGGCACAGTATCTTTCATATTGGTTTCTATCCATTTAACAAGAGTGGCATAAGAAATTTTATTTTTTTTGGCCACTGCTTCGATCGACAATTTTCCTTCTATAACGGCTCGAATACATTCTCTTTTTTTTCCGCATTGTATAATCTTTTGTGGCTTGTCAATGTTGCCAGAGCGGCCGATACGGAGGTGTACGCTCCGCTGTGATGACCGCACGCCGCGTTGCCCACAGGCGATTGGGCGTTTGCATGTTTGGTTGAGCTATCGGTGTTTGCGCCTTCGATGCCATGCCGCTTTCGCGCGAGTTGCGCCGCCATGGCGGCGCAAACTGTCGGATTGCCGGGCATTGTACCAGGGCGTGCCTGACCGGATGATCCCGCTTGACCGGGGGGCATGGCGGATGAAAGCAGTTGGGACGCTCCATTTGAAACACGCGTTAATTGATAGTGTTCATTAGCTCTATTATAATATTTAGCATTAGATAAATTGCCGCCAGACTTTATTTCAACTTTATATTCATTAATATTCCCTGTCGCGGCATGTAATGACAGCGTAGAGTTCATTCGCGGCTCCCTTAAATTTCTATAAGATTTTTTTGCAGTATCATAATGTAATACCGCCGCTGTTCAACCCTTTTTTAGCGTTTTACGTGAGTTCGGTATAATTTAGTTATAGCCTAATTATTATATGAATAATTAGTTAATGCCGGGGCGGCAGGGCATCAAGGCTATAGGCGTCTTGAAAATTCCTGCCCCGTAACCGTTATTTTTGCGTCAGCCAGGTCAGCATATTAATTAGCAACTGCTTATAACCGGGCCAGTCCATAAAGCTTTGCGGCAGCCAGTGCGGGCTGATATCCGAGGTCCATACCAGCGTCCGCCCTTGTTGGTATTGCCCGGTGACCAGCAGCGGGTGGCCGCCGGCCGCTTCCGGCAGCCGCGCCAGCACCTCGCCCTCGGGTTTGACCTTCACTTCATTGATACCCAATAGCTGCGGCCATTCGCCGGTAATTCCCTTGAATAAAGCATGCCCCCGGCGCGCCGGTTCCACCTGGGGGCGGAATCCCTCCGGTATCTCGATACGGTCGTCATAGGGAAGGCATTCCACCGGCAAGGCCTGTTCCACCGGGGTACGATGCCAGCGCGCCTTGCCGTCGATACCCTGGAAGCTCAAATACCCGCCGAACATGGCCAGCGCCCCGCCTTGCGCGGTCCAATCCCGCAACAGCGCCAGGCGATTGGCCACGGTTTTGCCGTTTAACCATACGTCGGGATGCAATAGCAGAGAATTGGCGCCGATATCCGACAGCAACACGGCGTCATACGCGCTTAATCCCGCCAGGGTGAAAGGAAACTCTTCCACCGCCTGATGCGCCGGCATATGGGTGAGCTCGAATTCCGTATCGGCCAAGACGGCCATCATGCCTTTGGCCCCTGAATGGAAAGTGACGCTGCCAAACTGATCAAAACCTTTGTAATGCGTCGCCGAGGTGACCCATGTTTCACCCGCCAACAGTATTTTTTTTCCGAGCCATCGTAAACGCCTCCCCAGCGTAGGGCAAAATGTGCCAATTTGTCATTAATAGAGAAATCGAACCGTTTCAATAATAAAAAATTGTCATTTAATATACGAAATATCAAGTAAAAAAAATAAATTCTCAACATAATCCACTAAAACATTGAACCGTTTCGTTTTTCGATTTATCTCGGCGATTGAGGTGGTTGGATGGCGGCGAGTATGAGAGACTGTCTGGATGTGGAAGTCGCTGATGGCATTTTCCTGCGGGGGCCGGGGGAGAAAGAATTTAAACCATGACAACGCCTAAATTATCTATCCGCCAGGTCAGCCGCCGTTTTGGCGCGGTAACGGCGCTGGCCTCCACGACGCTCGACATCGCTCCGGGGGAATTTGTTTGCGTGGTAGGGCCATCGGGTTGCGGCAAAAGCACATTGTTTAACCTTGTTTCCGGCGTATTGTCTCCCGACAGCGGCGCTATTTTCATCGATGGCCTGGATGTGACGGGCCGTAGCGGCCACGTGGGGTATATGCTGCAAAAAGATTTGCTGCTGCCCTGGATGACGGTTATCGACAATATCGTGCTGGGCGCAATTCTGACAGGGGGCGCCGGCCGGGCGCAGCGGGCGGCCGGCGCGGCGCTGGCGGAGCGTTACGGTCTGGGCGAATTCATCAATCACTATCCGGCGGCCTTGTCCGGCGGCATGCGTCAGCGGGTGGCGCTGATGCGCACGTTGGCGATGGAACATGACATTATGCTGCTGGATGAACCTTTTGGCGCGCTGGACGCGCAAACCCGGCTCTCCATGCAGCGATGGCTGTTGACCGTATGGCAAGAGCAGCATCGCACCCTGGTGTTTGTCACCCATGACATCGACGAGGCGATTTACCTGGCGGATCGGGTCGTGGTGATGACGCCACGGCCCGGTCGTATCCAGGAGATATTCCCGGTGGACATCCCACGTCCGCGGCCGTTATCCTCCCTGACCGGCGAGGCGTTCATCCGCTTGAAACGCCGCATAGTCAATCTTATTTATCGTGAAAATCCCGCAGAGGACGCCGGCGCCGATGAGATACTTACGTAAATTAGGCTTATCGCTGGGCGGGCCCCTGGCGGCATTGCTGCTGGTGCTGCTGGCATGGGATCTGGCGGTGCGTATTTACCGCATTCCCCCTTATGTACTGCCTTCCCCTGAAATGACCTGGCGGCATGCGTTATCGGACTGGCGGGTGTTATGGCTGGGTTTCCAAAGTACGTTCACCACGTTTTTGCTGGGGTTTGTCTTTGGCGCCGGCGCCGGTTTCATCTTTGCCGTCGCCATGGATTCCATCCGCTGGGTTCGCGGCGTGCTGTACCCCATTCTGATTGTCAGCCAGGCGGTGCCGGTCATTGCCATTTCCGCCGCGCTGACCATCTGGCTGGGGTTCGGCCTGGCGCCCAAGCTGGTTATCGTGGCGCTGGTGGTATTTTTCCCGGTGGTGGTGAACGTGCTTGACGGGCTGAACTCCGTCGATCGGGATATGCTGAATCTGGCGCGCGCCATGGGCGGCTCGCGCTGGAGCACGTTTCGTCATATCAAGCTGCCGGCCACTTACACTCCATTGTTTTCCGCGCTGAAGCTCTCCGCCACCTTCAGCGTGACCGGCGCGGTTATCGGCGAATGGACCGCCTCCACCAGCGGCGGGCTGGGCGCCTATTTACTGCAGGCCAACTCGCGATTGAATACCGCCGGGACATTTTCCGCCATCGGTTTTCTGGCGTTGTTGGGCGTGCTCAGTTTCCTGCTGGTGATTCTGCTGGAGTATCTGGCCACGCCGTGGCGTCATTCGGCCAAGGCCCGCCGGTGGTCGCGGCGCTACTGGCGTCGTTTTCATTAAATCTGGCACAGGCATGTGATTAACCATGGATGACAGCGAAAAATCCACCGGGGCGGTACGGCCCACCATTCGTGACGTGGCGCGGCGAGCCGGGGTGTCCATCGGTACCGTCAGCGCCGTCATCAACAGCAGCGGGCGCCCGGTGGCGGCGCAGACCCGAGACCGGGTATTGCGCTGCATCGCCGAACTGAATTTCGAGCCGAACAGCGCCGCCAGAAGCCTTAAGCGCCAACGGATTTCGTCCATCGGCTTCATCGTGCCGGATTTGAACAACGCATTTTTCACCGATGTCGCGCAGGGGATACAGAGCGTGCTGGATACCGTGGATTGTCTGCTGGTGCTGTGTTTGACCTGGTCGGATACCCGGCGGGAAGAGTACTACGCCCAGGTGCTGCGTACCCAGCGGTTAAACGGGGTGATTTACCTCTCCGGCACCGGCTTGCCCAGCCCGTCGCTTATCGCCCTGGCCCGACAGGGGGCGGTGGTGTTTGTGGATGAATTTTTGCCCGGCATCAATGTGCCTTTCATCAGCTCGCAAAACCTCATCGGCGCGCGCACCTTGGCGCAGTATGTTATAAAACAACATCACTGCCGCCTGGCGGTGGTGAGCGGCCCCCCGGGGGGCTCTGGACCAGCGAACAGCGGCAGGCGGGATTTCGCGAGGCTTTCGCCGGCGCAGGCATTCTGCCCGACAGTGTGCCGGTGTTCCTCGGCGATTATAGCGAGGAGTCCGGGCGGCGGGCGGCGGACCAGATCCTGTCCCTGCCGTCGCGCCCTTCGGCGGTGTTGTGCGCCAATGATTTAATGGCCATCGGTTTTATCCGACGCTGTCAGGAATTGCGGGTACGGGTGCCGGAAGACATCAGCGTCGCCGGCTTCGATGATATTCCCGAAGCGCGCCAGCTGAACCCGGCGCTGACCACCGTGCGCCAGCCGGGAAGGGAAATGGGCCGCGCGGCGGCAACCTTGCTGCTGCAACACATCGGCGCGCTTGCCGCCGGCCCGGCGCAGCAGGATTTTCCCACGCAGTTGCATATCCGTGGGTCGGTGAAACTATTGACCTCCGCCGATGTGTCGTCAAAGTAAATTTATTCTGTCCGGTAGGGTCAGCCGGCGTTATGCCGGACGGGGGTTCGGCGGCGGGCGATAGCGTCAGCGACGGACTCACTTTCATCTGCACAGGGCATTCTCGGTTATTCAATGGCCGCAGGAGAAATGCCGGAGGCGTTAAGGGTCCCGCAGGACGATCGGATAATCAGCTCGCCGCGCAGCTGCAGATGGCGGGGAGCGACGTCGGGAAACTGTATACGGTTAAGCAGCAGGAAAATGGCGCTTTCGGCGATATCGCCGAAGGGTTGCTTATAGGTGGTTAATGGAATACCGAGCAGTGCCGAATATTCGTTATCGTCGAAACCGACGACGTTGACCTTGCGATTGATCTGGTTACAGACGGAGAGCAACTTCATGGCGGTGAAGTCATTGGCGCAAACAATATCCGTGGCGCCGCAATCCAATATTCGGTTGATGAAAGCCTTATCGCCGATCGCCCCTTCGTGCACCCAACTGACGTCGGCGGGCAAGGCTGCTTCCTGCAGCGCCAGCCGGTATCCCATAATGCGCATGGCGACCGTATGGGCCGAATAATTTTCGCACAAAAAATCAATACGTCGCGCCCGGTTTCCCAGCAGATGACGCGTAACCTCAAAGCCGGCGGCGATGTTATCGATGCCCACCAAATCGTAGGCGCTGCGGTTGGGGTAGGTGGCCAGGTCGCTGTCCACCAGGACGACCCGGATGTTGCATTGAGATAGCTTTTCAAGAATCATCACGTTGATTTCATCCGCATAGGGGTGAAATTCGATTGGGATAAAAAATATTCCGTTAACGTTATTTCTTATATAGCGATCGATGATTTTTTTCAATGGTGACGATTATTTTCTGCTTGCTGGCGTCGGCGCCCATGGTGACCACGCCGTTCCAAACCAAAGAAAAATTGAACTGTTGTGATAATGACGCAATGGATTTAAATATTTGTTCAAACAGGAAGCCGCTTTCATTGGCTTCCATCCGCGGAGACAATATTCCGAGGGTCAGTTCCTGCGGTGCGACAGAGGATTCATGGTGACGGGTGCTGACATAATGTCCGGAGCCTTGAGTACTGCTTATAAGACCCATTTCCCGTAATTTGGCCAAGGCTTTCGATATCGTGGGCCTGGATACGGAGAATTCATCGCATAAAATTTTTTCCGAAGGTAAACGCTGTTCTTCTTCATAAATCCCGTCAAGGATACGCTGTTTTATCGCCAGAAATACGTGGTCCAGTTTACCTCTTTTCGTCATGATGATTTTTTTCGCCCATTCTAATTAATTATATGACTCACATTATCCGTAGACCGGGAAATAGCACCGACATGATACAACCTGAACCCGCCAATATTTTTAAAAAACACCATAAATGATAAAAGTTGTAAAATCAAGCGCGTTTGCAAATGAAATTTTAGCCCTGTACATGCGCCGTTACCGGTTGAATTATCGGGCAGACGGCAAAAAGAAACCCGTTGTCAGCGCACTAAATGAAATTTTTTTTCTTTGTCTAGCGCCAAGTCACGACATTGATCGCGCGGCTCCGGCACGCCAAGGTTAACGCTATTAAGCCCGACCCGATGCAACGGGGCGTGACATACGGCATAGTCACCTCCATCGTCGCTATATCCTTTTTGCAAAAACGCTTTCCAGCCTTGCCTGAGGCTAATGTTTGACCGCCGGCCAGTGCGTCATACTCCACCGGTCCGCTTGCGGCGGCGTTAGCACTGTAATGTGAGCCAGATCGCTATAACGACGAAAGAGGGTCATTTTTTAACAATTTTGCAAAAAAAATGTGATCAATGTCGATAGTTGCAACAAAAAATTATCGTATGTTGTATGCACATATCAACTAAAAAATATTACAACTTGGTTGATATGTAAAATTTTGCGTTCAAAAACCCAACGTATAAAAAATGAGGATTTTTTTGATGTATACCTACAAGAGCCTCGTCGAACAGGTAATACAAGAAAACAAAACAACGTTGTTGGCGGTGAATGAGTCTGAAATTAACCAGTTGATGGAAGAAATTTGTCAAGCAAAAACGATTCAGTTGTATGCCATGGGAAGAATGCAACTTTCCGTGCGGGCCTTTGCCATGCGGCTGAAGCACATGGGATTTGACAGCTATATCGTCTATGACACCACCACGCCATGTATCGGGCCGGGAGACTTGCTGATTGGTCACTGCGCGGTAACCAACGTTGAACTCAATGTTATCAAGCTTGCCAAGGAGGCCGGCGCGCGTATTGCTTTGCTCACCGCCCACCCGGAAAATGAGCATGGCGGCTATGCCGACGTCACGGTGTGTGTGCCGGGGCAAATATTCGGCGGTGATAAAGAGGTGGCGTCCGTGCAACCCATGTCGTCATTGCTTGAGCAGTCCCTATTTTTATTTGTGGATATTATTACCATGCTGTTGATTGAAAAGACCGGCATTTCCCTGGACGAAATGAAAACGCGCCATACCAACCTTGAAGGGTTGCCGCATAAATTCGCCTAGCGCCGTCCTGTGCCCAGTAATCTTATTAGCCAAAAGGCCCGATTATGAAAGATGGTGACATAATACAAATCGCTCATCTGGTATCAGATCTGGATGACGCGATGGAACATTATTATCAGGTTTGTCATGTCGGCCCATGGGATATCTATACCTATGGTCCGCATAATATCAAAAACTCGCTTTATCGCGGAAAGCCGGCGGAACATATCTATAAAATCGCCGTGTGCTGGATTAACGGAATCCAAATGGAATTAATGCAGCCGGTAAGCGGGTTTAGCATTTATAACGAATATATCGAAAAGCACGGTTATGGCTTGCATCACATGAAACTGTATTTTAAAGATTGCCAACAGGCGGTAGCTGATTATGAAAAGCGAGGCTATCAGGTAGTGCAAAGCGGCAATATAGGCGACGATGTTTTTTATTATCTTGATACCGAAGAGCGGTTCCAAGGCGCCGTTATCGAATTAGGCAACGCCGGCGCTATTCCAGAACCTGAGAGACGTTACCCCGCCTGATAATAAACAGATTATTGAGGAAAACCATGAGAAAATTCAAAACAGCCGCGCTGTGCCTGTTGCTTGGCGCCGCCATTAATAGCTACCCGGTCATTGCCAATGCCGCGAATGAGCAACAATTAACCATGGTGGGAATTCCAAAATTGCGTTCCGCCTGGTTTAACGATTATGAAAAAGGGCTGAAAAAAGCCGGTAAGGATTTCGGCGTCAATGTCTATCAGCAGGCGCCCGCTTCCCCGGATGAAGCGCAGCAGGTACGCATCATTGAAGACTCCATCAGCCAGGGCGTCAATGCGGTGCTGGTGGTGCCGAATAACGCCAGCTCCTGTGAACCGGTTTTCGCCCGCGCTCACGATAAAGGCATCGTGGTCATTACTCATGAATCGGTGAACCAGCCTAATGCCGATTTTGATGTGGAAATGATTGAAAATGAAAAATTCGGCCGATACATGATGGATCAGTTTGCCCAGCATGTGAACGGCAGCGGCGAGTATGCCATCTATGTCGGTTCGTTAACGGTGCCCGCGCATAATGCCTGGGCGGATGCGGCGATAAAAGAGGCGAAGGAGAAATACCCTAATTTGAAGCTGGTGTCCGATCGTTTCCCGGTCAGCGAAGACCGTAACGCTTCACGGCAAAAAACCCTTGAGCTGTTGTCCACCTATCCGGGTTTGAAAGGGGTTATTTCCTTCGGCAGTCAGGGCGGGCCGGGGGCGGCGCAGGCGCTGCGGGAGAAAGGTCTGGTGGGTAAACTGACCGTCATGGGCACCACGTCGCCGAAAGAGGGCGCCTCCTTCCTGAAGGATGGCTCGCTGACCGAGCTTATCCTGTGGAGTCCGGGCGATGCCGCCTATTCCATGACCTACATCGCCAAGATGATCGCGGAAGGGAAGCGCGATCAGATTAAAAACGGTTTGGAAATCCCCGGCATCGGTAAACCGGTTATTACCGGCAAAAATATCATTTTTGATAAACCCCTTACCGTCACCAAGGCCAACTACAGCCAATACGATTTCTAATCGGGCGCCCGGGCAGGGGGCTCTCAGTGCAGACGCCCTTGCTCGCTGCCGGAGGACTTGCAATGGAATTTCTTGCCGTTGAGCATATTACCAAAACCTTCGACGGGGTTACCGCCCTTAATGATGTCAGCTTTGATATCAGCGTGGGGGAAATTCATGGTTTGGTGGGAGAAAACGGCTGCGGTAAATCCACCTTGATGAAAATCATCGCCGGCGTGCTGGATTTTGACCGCGGCGTCCTACGTATCAACGGCCGCCAAAGGGAAAAATATTCGGCCATCGAGGCGGTCAAGCAGGGTATCGGCATCATTTATCAGGATCTTTCCTTGTTCCCCAACCTGACGGTTTTGGAAAATATTTATGTTAGCCAGATGGTTAATGAGAATAAATCTCTGGTGTTTCCCCGCGCCTATCGGGACAAGGTGGATGCCATCATCAGTCAGTTAGGCATTAGCCTCGATCTCGAGGCGGACGTGGATGATCTCCCCATCGCCAAGCAGCAATTGGTCGCCATTGCCCGGGCGCTTATCAATGACTCACGCCTTATCGTGCTCGATGAGCCCACCACGGCGCTGACCCGTACCGAAATCAAGCACCTGTTTGCGCTGTTGCAGCGTCTGCGCGGCCAGGGAATATCGTTTATTTTCATCAGTCATAAGCTCAATGAGCTGTTGGAAATCTGCGATCGCGTCACCGTAATGCGTGACGGCAGATTAATCGATACCGTGGCGGGTTCTGAACTCACCACCGCGAAAATCGAAGCCTTGATGCTGGGATATGAGCTGACCTATCCCGCGCGGCAATCCCATGCCACTGAATCGGTGTTGCTTAGCGTGCGCGGGCTGTGCAAAACGAACAGCTTTCAGGATATCAGCTTCGATTTGCACAAAGGCGAAGTGTTGGGTATCGCCGGTTTACTGGGCGCCGGGCGCACCGAGCTGGCGCTGGCGCTGTTTGGCATCGAACCGGCGCAAAAGGGGCGGATAGCCATTGAGGGACGGCCGGTGACTATCGGCAACGTCGGCGCCGCGGTGGCCAACGGCATTGCTTATGTGCCGGAAGATCGATTGCTGCAGGGGTTGATTATGCAGCAAAGCATTGCCGCCAATACCGCGCTCTGCTCGCTGAAGTCCTACCTCAATCCTTTGGGCCTGCTGGACGGCGGCAAGATGCGCCGGGCGGTAAGCGGGCTGCTTAAGGGCATGCAGGTGAAATACGACACGCAGGATAAAGAGATCAAAATGCTTTCCGGGGGCAACCAGCAGAAGGTGGTGCTGGCGAAATGGCTTGCCACCCATCCGCGGATTTTCATCCTCGACAGCCCGACGGTGGGTATCGATGTGGGCGCCAAGAGCTATATCTACCAAACGGTGAAGGAGAAAGCCGCCGAAGGCATGGGCATTGTGTTTATATCGGACGAATTGCCCGAACTGCTGGCCAATTGCGACCGGATTATCATGATGAACCGGGGCCGATTCGGCAGAGAATACGCCACCGATGCCATTGATAACGAAGCGCTGCAGCGGGAAATGGAAAATGTCTGATTCCCCTTTCACGGCGGTTACGCCGCTTTTGCCGGCGGCGGCGCCTACGGAACCACGGGGCGGGATGTGGTCGACATAAAGAAGCAGGCGAGGTTTTTTATTATGGATGTCACAAAGATGTTCAAATCGCGGGAGTCGCTGTTGCTCTTGCTGATTATCGTATTTTCCATTGCCATTACCTATGTCAATCCGGCGTTTATGTCGTTGGACAATATTGCCGATTTACTGAAAGCGAATACCGTTCTGGGGATTTTCGCCCTCGGTGTGCTGCTGGTATTGATTTCCGGCGGATTCGACGTTTCTTTTACCGCCATCGCGCAGGTGGTGCAGTATGCCGTGGTGTATTACTTCCTACAGGCCAATCTGGATAACATTTATCTGGCGATTTTGTGCAGCATCGTTATCGGCGGCGTAATGGGGTCATTGAACGGCGTCATCATTTATTACTTCAAGATCACGGCGATTATCGTCACCATCGCCACCAACAGCCTGTTCTACGGGCTGTTGTATGTCGTGACCCAGGGGGACCTTATCTATGATATTCCCCCTTCCTTCCTGGGATTGGCGGAATTGAAAATCTTCCCGTTGCATGCCGCCAACGGCGCCTTGTACGGCATCAGCTTAGTCACCTGTCTGTGGTTTTTGCTGGCGTTGGGCATGCATTTATTCCTACGCCATACGGTGCTGGGACGCAGCGTGTACGCCATCGGCGGTAATCCCGTTTCAGCCGAGCGGGTAGGTTTCAATCTGAAAAAAAACCACGCTGTTTATCTATACCCTGGTGGGAGCCATTTCCGGCTTCGCCAGTATCGTCCAGGTCTCAATTGTGCAAACGGTCATTCCCAACTCCATCGTCGGATCGGAGTTACAGGTTATTGCCGCCGTGGTGCTGGGCGGCGCATCCGTTACCGGCGGTCGCGGCAGCGTGGCGGGCACCCTGCTGGGAGTATTGCTGTTTTCCATTCTCAGCAACAGCCTGACCCTAATGAAGATATCGCCTTATTACTACAACGTTTTCACCGGCCTGGTGATTTTATTCAGCGTCGCCGTCAACGCTTTGCAGGTTATCAAGCAGCGCCGCTCCCGCGTGCGGGTGCTGGTGGATCTTAAGGAGCCCTCATGAAAGCGATTGCAGTGGATAAAAAAGGATGCGGGCAAGCTCCCCATGCCGCCGGTGATTCGCGAAAATGCCTCGCTATACCTGGTATTGGCGGCGGTGTTCCTGTTGATGTATTTCCTCAACGGCGCCAAATTTTTGAGCGTCCAGAATTTCAGTTCCATGGCGTATCAATTGCCCATTGTTGGTTTCTTGTCCCTGGGCATGATGATTTCCATGCTATCGGGGGGGGATTAATCTGTCGATTATCGCCACCACCAATTTAAACGGCATCGTGATAGCGCTGTTCTTGCAATCCTTCTCTTCCCACGGCATGAAGCTGGCGTCGGGTGAGATGATAGCCCTGGCCATTGTGCTTGGCCTGGCGGCCTGCGTGGTGGTGGGGGTGATTAACGGCTTATTGATCGCCTTGCTGAAAATCCCGGATATCCTGGTGACCCTGGGGACCATGACGTTGATTTCAGGTCTGAACGTGGTGTTCACCAAAGGCTATACCATCACCGGCTTTCCGGCGGTGCTGGTAAATATCGGCAACGGCCAAAGTTTCGGCGTGCCCAACTCCCTGTTTCTCTTCCTGGCCGCCGCTATCGTCGCCTCCGTCATTCTGAATAAAACCCGGTTTGGCTTCAATCTCTATATGATGGGCTCCAATCCGGTGGCGGCTCGTTTTTCCAATATCAATATTCTCAAGGTCACGGTCATTCAGTATGTGCTGTCATCCTGCTTCGCCGCCCTGACCGCGCTGGTGATGATCGGCCAATTAAACTCGGTGAAAGCCAGCTATGCCGATTCCTATCTGCTGGTGGCGGTACTGGCGGCGTTTCTCGGCAAGGTCAGTCCGTTCGGCGGATTCGGCCGCGTATCGGGCGTGGTGATGGCGGTCGTTATCCTGCAATTGATTTCCAGCGGTCTGAACCTGCTGCGCATGGATCCGTTCATGATCACGGCAACCTGGGGCGGTATCATTATTATTATCGTGCTGTGCCGCGGATTGTTTTCCACCCTCCATCAGCGCATGAAACGGCGGCGCCGGCGATAGAACGGTCGTCGTCCTGGCGCATTGCTATCCTATGCCCAAACGGCATGTAAAAATAAAGGCTTATCTATGTATATCGGTATTGATTTGGGCGGCACCAAAACGGAAGTCATCGCGCTCGATTCCGACGGACGCGAATTGTATCGGCATCGGGTGCCGACGCCGCGCAACGATTACTCTCAAACCCTTATCGCCATTCGCGATCTGGTCCTGCTGGCTGAGCGTGAAACCGGCCGGCAAGGCAGCCTCGGCATCGGTATCCCCGGCACCGTCTCCCGTGAGACCGAAAAAATCAAAAACGCCAATTCCGTATGGCTGAACGGCCGTTATTTCGAGCGGGATCTGGCCGCGCTGCTGCAACGCCCCTTCAAGGTGGCCAATGACGCCAATTGCCTGGCGATATCCGAGGCCACCGACGGGGCCGGGGCCGGGGTGGAGATCGTGTTTGCGGTGATCATCGGCACCGGCTGCGGCGGCGGCCTGGCCATCAATACCCGTGTCTATCAGGGGAATAGCGGCATTGCCGGCGAATGGGGGCATAATCCGCTGCCTTGGCCTGACGAGGTGGAGTTGGTCTACCAGCGGGAGGTGCCTTGCTATTGCGGTAAAATAGGCTGCAACGAAACCTTTATCTCCGGCACCGGTTTTACCACCGCCTACCGGCGCATCAGCGGTAAATCCCTGCCCGGAGATGAAATAGCCCGTCTGGCGGCGACCGGGGAGTCGGCGGCCGAGCAGGCGCTGCGCCAGTATGAGATGCGGCTGGCCAAGGCGTTGGCCGGGGTGGTGAATATTATCGATCCGGGAGTTATCGTGTTGGGGGGCGGCATGAGTAATGTGGATAGGCTCTATGAAACATTGCCGGCGCTGATGCCGCAGTGGATTTTCGGCGGGGAATTCTCCACCCCCATTTACAAAGCCAAGCACGGAGATTCAAGCGGGGTGCGGGGGGCGGCATGGTTGCCTAAACTCATGGGCTAAAGGCGCGCCCGGGCGTCGTAAAAACCGGAACCTTCCGTCGGTATTGGGGCTATGCTTAGCTGATCCGGATAAGTATAGGGAGACGCGTTTATGACAACCCCAAAAACCACCGCGCCGGTGGAACAAAAACCCGAAGACGTCACCGTCAGCGAAGGCCTGGCCAAAATACTCGAAGCGGATGCGCTGCTGACGCCGGAACAGGAAGACGCCATGGCCGACAAGGCCAGGGCGGCGGCGAAAGAGAGCCGGGACGCCCATAATAAACATCAGGACGAGTGAACCCGCCTGGCGACAACGACGGCAATATTTGTAAATAGCCGCCTGGCGGCAATGCCGCGGTTATCTGTAAATAGCCGCCTAAGAATACTGGCCGTAAACCGGTTCCGCCTGGTCCGGTCATGCGGCGGTTTCGTGATTCAGCTCTCGCTCTATTGTACATTTGCACAATGAACCCCTCAGCATCCGCGGCAATACTGTGCCCTTGACCGGTGTTGCCCCGATCCTCCGCCGTTATAATGAATTTTCAGGCAATGCTTAACAATGCGTTCCCGTCAGCTCGCCGTAAGCCGTTGCCGAACCTATCGAAGATTGATTGCCTGAAATCTCTACCAAGAGGCACCGAAGATGATAATTACCCAAATCGACGTGATGCGCCTGGCGATGCCTTTTAGCTCCGGCAGGAGCAGCGACCGGCAAACCGGCAGGGCGGAGGATGCCTATAATGCGGCCTCTTTGGAGCTGACGCGTATGGAAACCCTGCTGGTGCGGCTGACGACGGACAGCGGTATGCAAGGGTGGGGGGGGAGGGTTTCGGTCATTTGTCCAACCCGGTGACGTTCGCGGCGCTGGAGGGGCCGGTGGGACGATTTTTCCTGGGACGGGACCTGCCGGATAACACGGAAGGAATAGCGCGGCTCATGGTTGAGGCCCAGCGTGCTTTCCATGCCTTCGGGCGTAGCGGACCGGTGCAATACGCCTTGTCGGCGATAGATATCGCGCTGTGGGATTTGTGCGCCCAGGAGGCGGGTAAACCGCTTTGGCAACTGCTGGGGGCGCCGCGCCGGGAGATAGACGTCTATGCCAGCCTGGTGAGCTACGGCAACGCCCCTGAGCAGGTATCCGCCCATGCCCTGCGGGCCTACGAACAGGGTTTTCGCACCATCAAACTTCATGAAACCGCCTATCAGGCCATTGCGGCCGCACGGCGCGCTTTGCCCGCCGACGCCAAGCTTATGGTGGATGTCAACTGCCCGTGGACGGTTGAGGAAGCCTGCCGCCATGCGCGGGAATTGAGGGAATTGGAATTGGCCTGGCTGGAAGAACCGGTGTGGCCGCCGGACGATTCCGCCGGTCTGGCGGTGGTGAAGGCCTGCGGCACGCCGGTGGCCGCCGGGGAAAATGCGGAGGGCATCGAGGGCTTCCGGCAACTTTTCGCCGCCGGAGCCGTCAGCGTCGCGCAACCCAGCGTGGCGAAAATCGGCGGTATCAGCGCCGCGCTGGAGGTTTATCGCATCGCGCGGCGGTATCGGGTAAAAGTGGTGCCGCACTGCTTTTATTACGGCGCGGCGCTAATGGCCACCGCGCATCTGGTGGCGACGCTGCCTGAGGACGTGGCGCTGGAGGTGCCCTATTTGCAATGGCCCGAGCCGCTGTATGCCGAACTGGATTTCCAGCCGCGTCTGCGTCTGACCGATACGCCGGGGCTGGGGTTCCGGCCCGGCGAAGATATTCTGCGCCGTTATCGTATCGCCCATTGTACTCTTTCGTCGGAGATACCCTCATGCTGAAACATAAATACCGCTTGGTCGTAGCGCTGTTGCTGTTTTGCGCCGGCATGCTGAATTACCTGGATCGGTCGGCGCTGTCGGTCATGGCGCCGCTGATTAAAAAGGATCTGCACATCGGCGATGCGCAAATGGGCATCCTGTTCAGTTTTTTCTTTGTGGGTTACTGCCTGTTCTGTTTTATCGGCGGATGGGGCGCCGATAAATTTGGTCCGCGGCGGGTCTATGCCTGGGCCGCCGGCATATGGTCTTTTTTCTGCGGCGCTACCGCCATGGCCACCGGTTTCGGCTATCTGATGTTCGTACGTATTTTGTTCGGCATCGGCGAAGGCCCCATGGGCACCACCACCAACAAGTCCATTTCCAATTGGTTTCCCCGCAAGGAAGTGGGGCGCGCGGTCGGCTTTACCAACGCCGGCCAGCCCTTGGGGGCGGCCGTGGCCGCGCCGATCGTCGGGCTGGTGGGGCTGAATTTCGGCTGGCGCATCTCTTTTTTGGCCATAGCAGTGCTGGGGGTTTATCTGGCTGGGTTGTTGGCTGATTTTTTTTCCGCGACCGGCCTGAACAGCATCGCCGGGTCTCCTCTGAGGAAGCGGCGCTTATCATCGCCGATCGCCCGGCTAATCAGGCGGCGCCGGTGCTGCCCTCGGATCTGTCGCGGCAAAAAAAACACGGCATTCTCTTTTATGTTTTGTCCATGCCGGTGCTGGTGGCGGCGGCGTTTTTCTGCTTCAATTATATTCAGTTCTTTTTCCTCTCTTGGTTGCCGAGCTATCTGACTGATTTTCAGCATTTGGATATCAAAAGCATGAGCATTATCGGCGTGCTGCCCTGGTTGGGCGCCACGCTCGGTTTTGTCGGCGGCGGTTTGGTATGCGACGCCCTCTTCAAAAAAAACCGGCAATTTCCTGCTGTCGCGCAAACTGGTGATTATCTGCGGGCTGGCCATTGCCGCGGTCTGCGTACTGATGACCGCCTATGCCGCTACGCTTGAATCGGCGGTGGCGCTCATTACCGTCGCCAGCATTTTTGCCTATATGACGCCCCAGGCCTGTTGGTCGCTGTTGCAGGATATCGTCCCGGCTTCACGCATCGGTTCCGCCGGCGGCTTTGTCCATCTGCTGGCGAATCTGGCGGGGATTTTGTCGCCAAGCATCACCGGGTTTCTCATCCAATATGGCGGCGGTTATCAGTCGGCGTTTATCTTGTCCAGTGTTCTGGCGGTGGCGGGTATCGTGGTGATGCTGCTGTTTGTGCGCCAGCGCAAAGTGGACGGTATCCGGCTGCGGGCGGCGTGACAGACGAAATCCACCAGGGAACATGGCGGACGGGAAACGCCGAGCCGATTTTACCTCAATACCACATTAGGTTGCATAACGCGACATAATGTGGCATCTTGAGGACATACCGAGAGGCGAAACGAAAAAATGCGGCGCGGATCGAAGGCTGTCAGCAGAAGTTTGCGTTCTCCAGGTATTGGTAATAATCTTTTTTTGGAAGAGGCTAACGACATGTCAACCAGCGTACGTTTGGACGATGAATTTGTCAGCGATATCAAGGTCTATGCTGAAGCGGCAAGCCGTAGCATACCCAAGCAAATCGAGCATTGGGCAAAAATAGGGCGTATTGCCGAAGATAATCCGGACCTGCCCTACAGCTTTATACTTGAAACCCTGTTAGCGCAAAGCGAAGTTGAAAACAAAAAGGTAACCCGCTATGCCAGAAGGACAAACCGGTCAAAGGATTGATGTTTACGAGACGCGACGTTTCTCAAAGGCGTTGGCGAAATTGCCCCTGGATTTACTCAAAGCCGTTGAGGATGAAATAGACGCTGTTATTGCCAATCCCGCCATTGGCGAGCAGAAAAAAAGGGATTTACGTTTTCTCCGCGTCCATAAATTTCTATTGAGTAACCAGTGGATGTTGCTGGGTTATAGCTGGGTTGAGAATAGGCTTGAGCTCTACCTGCTCAGTCTGGGCACTCATGAAAATTTTTACCAGCGGCAAAAGACTTATCGAAAAGCCGATCTTAAGCTAATCGAATAAACGCACGCGCAGAGACATTCTATTCTCTTTGCTGAACCGCTCCACCACCGTCGCTTATATACGCTTGCGCAACAGTTTCAGCTGTCGGGATTTGTCATGGGCCATCAGAGCGGGTTACCCGGTTCGATCCGCCCACGCATGGTCACAATAAAAGCAGGCCGCAAAACAAAACGTAATTCCACCCTACATACAAACAAATGCTATGGCGTATATTTTCTTAGTAATCCGCGGAAAAGAGAATTTCGTAAAAAGAATTATTTGCATTAAGAAAGGTAAATAATCTGGGGTTGTTCGCTATGTATTTAATTATATAACGAAATGTGCGTACACATAGACTGTGCTATTCCCCTCTCGTTCTCTTCCTAAAACACCGGATCAGATCAAACTAATGGACCGGACGAATATTTTTTCCGGCAACACTCTATTAAAATAAAAAAAATGCTTATGGTGGCCACGAAGCAACAGTGATGCTAAAAACGTCGAATGACACAGAAATAAACGGCCAGTGGCAGGACGCGATAATTCGTATCTCGCAAAAAATCTTTTTCCAGCGTGACGACGCATCCCTGTTATCCGCCTTTATGCCATTGCCGATTCCCTGCCGGTTTATCGATCTGGTGCTGTTATTGCCGCGCCGCCATTTGCGCTGCGACGGCGATGGGTCGCACAGGGTGCTTGACTCCAGTGTTGCCGATGCGCCGCCGGAAAACCACAGCCGTTGCGTATTGCCGGTATCCTCTCCCCGTTGCCGATTCGGCGAGGTGATATTTACCCGAGCCGACGGCTATCATTACAGTCAGGACGAACGTGCATTTTTGCGCCGCCTGGCGCAACTGCTGGCGCTGGCGCTGGAAAACCTCAGCGTGCTGAATACGTTGCGCCAGGAAAATCTGGAACTGCGCCATGAACGGGATCATCACCGGATCCTGGTGGATGTCACCAATTCCGTGCTCTCCTGCCTGGATATGGATGCGTTGGCATCGGAGGTATCCAAGGAGATTCATCGTTTTTTCGGCATTGACTATATCAGCCTGGCATTGTGCGAGAACAGCGGCGAGAACGCCCGTCTAAACGTTTATGTCACCCGATATTTCACCGACGGAACGGTCAGACGCGAGCAAAATCGCACGCCCATGGCGGGCAATAGCGCGGCGCAAAGCGTGCTTTCGCAAACCGAACCCAGGCTTGTCAATCTGCGGGACGAGCCGCAGTGGGGGGGGAGAATTGCCCGCATCTGGCCGCGATGCCGCGGGAGGAGGGGCATACCCTGTGTCTGCTGCCGATGAGGTTCGGTCATAAACCACTGGGCATGCTGACGCTGGCGCAACGCGGGCAGGATGGATTCAGCGAGGCCAATTTGCGTCTGCTGGGCCAAATCACCGCGCGCATCGCCATCGCGGTGGACAATGCCCACGCCTATGATGAAATCACCCGCCTTAAAGACAATCTGGAGCATGAAAATATTTGGCTCAACGAGCAAATGTACAACAGCGACAGTTTCGGTGAAATCGTCTGGCAAAGCGCGGCGATGGGCGCGCTGCTCCAACAGGTGCAAATGGTGGCGGACAGCGACAGTACGGTGCTTATCCTCGGCGAGACCGGTACCGGCAAGGAGTTGATAGCCCGGGCCATTCATGAACACAGCGCGCGCAACGGCAAACCTATGGTGAAAATGAATTGCGCCGCGGTGCCTTCGGGCCTGCTGGAAAGCGACCTGTTCGGTCATGAAAAGGGCGCGTTTACCGGCGCCGCCACCACCCGCCACGGCCGGTTCGAACTGGCGGAAGGAGGGACATTATTCCTTGATGAGGTGGGGATATGCCGCTGGAGCTACAGCCCAAACTGCTGCGGGTGCTGCAGGAGCGGGAAATCGAACGATTGGGGGGCAGCAAGGTGATACCGGTGAATGTCCGGCTTATCGCCGCCACTAACCGCGATCTCAAGAACATGGTGGCGGAGCGTCAGTACCGCAGCGATCTGTATTACCGTCTGAACGTGTTCCCGATTCTTATTCCTCCGCTGCGTGAGCGGCCGGAGGACATTCCTCTGCTGGCGACGTTTTTTACCCAGAAAATCGCCCGGCGGATGAACCGTACTATCGACAGCGTTTCCGGCGAGATGCTGCGTCGGCTCAGCCGGCTGGAGTGGCCGGGCAATGTCCGTGAGCTGGAAAATGTCATCGAGCGGGCGGTGATCCTGACCCGAGGCACCACCCTCAATTTACAGCTGGATGAACTCCAGCCCGCTCCCTCGCCGACTGTGGTCCGCCCCCCCCGCGCAGCCGACCGTCGCCAAGGGGGAATCCGTGCCGTTGGAAAATGACGAAGCGGAGCGCCAGCGCATTATCCAGGCGTTGCGCGAGGCCAACGGTATCGTGGCGGGCCCGCGCGGCGCTGCCGTTAAGCTAGGGGTTAAACGCACGACGCTGCTCTCTAGGATGCAGCGGCTGGGCATTTCGCCGCAGGCGTGGTAGTCCTGCTTGCATAGAGCCTGCATCGAGCGTGTTAAAGGGAGAGCATGCCGAAGGGGGCGAAGCGGGCGTGGTTTTACGTCCCGGCGGAGCGCCCTTGGCATGGTAGGCCCGATGCACTCGGGCCCCAAAGCGTGTTAGGCCGGCGTGATCGCGTCATCCACCGCGTTGCGCAGCCGGGCCTTCAAATGGCTGTATTCGGTCTGCACGTAATTTTCCGCCCAGCGCTGATCGGCAATGCTTTCCAGTTTCACCGCGCAATACTTATACTCCGGCGTTTTGGAAATAGGGTCCAGATGGTCGATGGTCAGCTCATTGCAGGCGCCTATCCACCACTGGTAGGTCATATATACCGCGCCGAGATTAATCCGCTCACTCACCGCCGCGCGGGTCATTACTTTGCCGCGACGGGAAGCGACCCACACCAATTGCCGATCGCCAATGCCCAGCGCCTCGGCATCCTTGGGGTTTATCTGCACATAACCCGGCTCATCCGCCAGGGTGGCCAGGGCGGTGCAATTGCCGGTCATGGAACGGCACGAGTAATGGCCCACTTCCCGAACGGTACAGAGCACCAGCGGGAACTCGGCGTCCACCTGATCCAAAGGCGGGCGCCACTCGGCGGCGAAGAGCAGCCCTTTGCCGCCGGGGCGGTCAAAAGTATTGCCTTCATACAACCACGGCGTGCCCGGACTGCTTTCCTCGGTGCAGGGCCAGGGAACGTAGCCGAATCCCGCCAGTTTCTCATAGGTGACGCCGGCATAGAGCGGACACAGCCCGCGCAGCTCGTCCCAAATTTCCCGGGTATTATTGTAAAACATCGGATAGCCCAGGGCGGTGGCCATCAGACTGATGATTTGCCAATCGGTCTTGACGTTGAATTTCGGTTCCACCGCCTTTTCGAAATGCTGGAAACCACGGTCGGCGGCGGTATAGACTCCTTCGTGCTCGCCCCAGGAGGTCGCCGGCAATATGACATCCGCCACCGATGCGGTTTTGGTCATGAAAATATCCTGCACAATCAGCAGTTCCAGTTCGCTGAACGCCTGACGCATCACCGATAAATCCGGTTCGGTCTGCAGAGGATCCTCGCCCATGACATAGTTGGCCTTGATCTCGCCGCTGAGAATCTTGTGCGGCACATCGGTCAAGGTAAAGCCGGGTACGGCGGGCAGGGATTCCACGCCCCAGGCGCGGGCGAATTTCTCCCGTGCCGCCGGGTCGGTAACCGGTTGGTAGCCGGGAAACATATTCGGCAGCGCGCCCATATCGCAGGCGCCCTGCACATTGTTTTGGCCGCGAACCGGGCCGACGCCCACGTTGGGTTTACCCAGATTGCCGGTCATCAATGCCAGTCCCGACAGTCCCTTCACCACATCCACCGCCTGGCCCCATTGGGTCACGCCCATGCCCCACAGGATAGTGGCGCTGGGGGCCGCGGCATAGATGCGCATGGCTTCGCGGATTTGCTGCGCCGGCAGGCCGGTTATCTCCTCCACGTATTCGGGCGTATATTTGGCGACGATGGATTGATATTCTTCGAAGCCTTCGGTGTGCCGCGCCACATAATCCGCATCGTACAGATGTTCATTGATAAGCACGTTGGCGAAGGCGTTCACCAGCGCCATGTTGGAACCGTTCTTCAGCGGCAGCCACAGGTCGGCCAGACGCGCGGTTTCAATGCGCCGCGGGTCGCATACGATGATTTTCGCGCCTTTTTGTTTGGCCTTGAGAATGCGCCGCGCCACGATGGGGTGGGAGTCGGCGGCATTGTAGCCGAACACCAGCAGGCATTTGGTGTCTTCGATTTCACAAATCGAATTGCTCATGGCGCCGTTGCCCAGGGTGACCTGTAGACCCGACACCGACGGGCCGTGGCAGACGCGTGCGCAGCAGTCGACATTGTTATTGCCGATAACCGCCCGGGCGAATTTCTGCATGACATAGTTGGTTTCATTGCCGGTGCCGCGGGACGAGCCGGTTTGCATAATGGCGTTGGGGCCATATTTTTCTTTGATGTGACGCAGGCGCGAGCTGGCGAATTCAATGGCTTCGTCCCAGGAGACTTCCTCCAAATTGCCGCCTTTTTCACGGCGAATCATCGGGCTGCGCAGGCGAGGGGTCAGCAGGCGAGTGTCATTGAGAAAGTCCCAGCCGTAATAGCCTTTGAGGCAAAGCTGGCCCTGATTGGTGACGCCATCGGCCGCCTCGGCGCCGACGACGCTGCCATTTTCAACCAACAGATTGATTTTGCAGCCGGAGCCGCAGTACGGACAGACGGTAAGTGCTTTATGCATGATGCCATTCCCCTTGTGGAGGATTTCTAACGGGCGGACCCGTGTTTGATTACACTTCGAAAGGTAAAACGGGTGCCTTAGGACAACATGGCGCCTAAGCCTTCCAATGCGGCCCGCCGCCGTTTTTTGAGTTTCATGTTCTCAACGGTTTCATGGGTCATCAGTACCAAGGCATCGGTGGGGCAGGCGTTGACGCAAGCCTGGCCTTCGGCTCGGCCCTGGCATAAATCGCATTTCTGGGCCTCGGCCTTGATGCTCTGTCCCGCTAACGGATGGCGCTCGTCGTAAACCTGCCGCGTCACGATATCCATTGCGCCGTAAGGGCATGCCACGGCACAGGTTTTGCAGCCGATGCATTTCTCCTGCAACACCTGGATATGATCTTCAGCATGTATGATGGCGCCGTTCGGGCAGGCATTGGCGCAGGGAGCGTCTTCGCATTGCCGGCACAGCACCGGCGTGCTGATATCCCACTCCTTGACCACTTTCAGCCGAGGCAAAAAGTTTTCCGGGGTCAGCGCGCCGGGACGGTTGCCGTTATGCGCGACCACACAAGCGACTTCGCAGGTAAAACAGCCGATGCATTTTTGCGGATCGGCAATAACAAACCTGTTCATGTATTTCTCCTCGCGGTTCCGATGGTGAACATACCTTGGGCCGCCTCGGGCGATTAATAGCCTTATATAAAGCAGGGTTTATGCCAGTTTTCAAGTGCAACGTGAATATTTTAACTCTTTGATATATAATCTAATTTAAGCGGGCGCTAATGGTTATGTCCTAACTGTCTTCTCCGGCCTCGTCACTGTCGACAAAATTGACGAAAACGCCGGGGCTTCGCCACCGCCGACGCGGTTAATGAGCCGACGCTGATTCCAATGCCGATGCCGATGCCGATGCCGATGCCGATGCCGATGCCGATGCCGATGCCGATGCCGATGCCGATGCCGATGCCGATGCCGATGCCGATGCCGATGCCGATGCCGATGCCGATGCCGATGCCGATGCCGATGCCGATGCCGATGCCAATGCCAATGCCAATGCCGGCGCCAATCTCATCAGGCAGGCCGTTCATCGCCGTCCGGGTCGGCATCAGTTCGCAGCCAGGCGAATCCCCCGTCTTCCCGCCACTGCCCCAGCCGTTGGTAAAGCCGGTTCACCGCCCGGGTGACCGGTTCGGTCATGGGAAAATAGAACGCCACCACATCAGGCTGAATGCCCACAAACCAGACCTCGGCAATATCTTCTTTCAACTGTTCGATAACAAAGCTCAAGGGCAGGTTATGGGTGCTCATGATAAACATCCCGGCGATATCCGCCGGTTCGATAAGCCGAATGTCGCCTGGCGTGAGCGCCATGTCGGCGGCGTCCACCACCACCACCCGCCGCGGTCGCAGGGCGCGCACGCGGTGGACGACATTTTCCGGCGCCGCGCCGCCGTCAACCACTGTCCAGCCGACCACCGGGTTGAGGGTCATCAGCTCCGCCAGCAGCGGACCGGCGCCGTCGTCCCCCATCATGTTGTTGCCCACGGTCAGCACGACGCTGATATCGGCAGTATTAGCACGCATTTCCAGCTTCCTATGATAAGAAGACAATGACATCAAGCCCGGATGCCCGCGAACGGGGTTATACCCTTCTGACGATAAGGTAGATGGCCGGCTCGCGGGAAATTTCCCCCAGCAGCGCCATCAGCCGGGCGCTCCACTGGTTATACGGCGCCGGCGCGTTGGATTGCAACGGGGCCAATGCGTTGGCCAGCAGGTCGGTATGCGTGCTGTCGATGATGATCTCGCCGAAGGTAAGCAGGCCGTGCATTTTGCGCCGGGCTTCCCCCTCCGGCAGCAGTTCCAGCCATTGCCGATACTGCTCCAGGGGGCAGACAAGCTCTTTGTTCAGGCAGTCGATCACGCCGACATGGTGGCCGATGGCCAGGGAGTAATACATCACCTGCCGCGTCTGGGGCGGCATGTCGTCATCGCTGTCGAGAAACTTCTGCCGTAATGACCAGATATAGACATCAGCCATGGCATTGCGCCTTGTGTTGCCCGGCGCCGTCGGGCCGGCGCCGTAAACCTTTGAGGATGCCCATGGCGCCGCCGGCGCGGGTCGGAAGATAAAATCCGGCAGAGGACTTAGCCATGATAAGATTCACCCTGTAAGGTCTGTAGCAATTGCCGCACGATTTCCCGCAGGCGCGGATCGTCTTCACTCGCCAGCCACGTCTCGACGCGCCGCGCCAGCTCAGGCGCGGTGGCGCCTGCCAGCAGGCCGAGCAGGTTGTCGCTGATTTTGCGGCCTTCCCGATAACCCGCCAGTCGCCGGGCCTCGCGCTCGATAATCACTCGGGTATGCAGCGGTACGTCCGGCAGCAGCAATGCGGCCTTCTCTCCCGGTTGTTCAATATGCGTCTCGCCTTTCAGCTTTTGCTCAAGCAGGCCTAAGGCCACCGCAAACCCATAAATGGTGGCCGCCGGCGTGGGGGGGGCAGCCGGGGATCCAGACGTCGATGGGCACGATGCTTTCGCTGCCGCTCCATACGCAGTACAGATCGTGAAAAATACCGCCGCCGCAGCCGCAAGCGCCATAGGAGATGCAGATTTTCGGATCCGGCGCCGCGTCATAGGCGCGCAGGGCCGGCGTGCGCATGGCGCGGGTCACCGCGCCGGTAAACAGCAGGATATCGGCATGGCGCGGCGAGGCCACCACCTTGATGCCGAATCGCTCGGCGTCGAACAGCGGCGTAATGGCGGCGAAAATCTCGATTTCGCAGCCGTTGCAGCCGCCGCAGTCAACCCGGTAGACGTAGGCCGAACGCCTGATATCCTTCAGCAGGGTCTTTTTCAGCGCCAGGGTTTTCTCATCGGGTGTCGCGGGAACGCTGACGTGTTGATTCAACGGATTGTCCAGGTTCATTGGGTTTCTCTCCCAGGCGTATGCCGCAGCCGGAGGTTGCGATTGCCGTGCAGATTTTGCCGGCGTTTGCACTCCGGGCAGGTTTCGAACTGCGGGCGCAGCGCCTCGACCGCGTCGTCGCCGAGCCCTGAATGGGCCAATAGCGCCATGGCGTATTCAACGGATTTTTTCGCGATGAACGGCTGATGGCACACCCGGCATGCCTGTAAAGCGAAGGTGGCGGAGACATACAAATCCGCTTTTCGCGTCACCGCCATTTCAAACTCTTCCGACAGCGCGATGGCGCGGGTGGGGCACACTTCTTCGCAGCGGCCGCAGAAGATGCAACGGCCGAGAAACAGCTGCCAGCGCCGCTCGCCGCCGGCAATGTCGGTTTCCATGGTCAGCGCGTTGGCCGGGCAAGCGCTGGTGCAAGCGGCGCAGGCAATGCATTGGTCGGGGTCGTACTGCGGTTTACCGCGAAAACCGGGACAGACCTCCAGCGGTTTGAACGGGTATTTGACCGTGGGCTCACCGGCTTTCAGGATGGTTTTAAACAGTTTAAACATTGTTTAACCCTCTATTTTAGCGGCGAACGGACGCGCTCAATGCCATAGCGTTCCAGTTCCTGATAAGGCACGGTTTTCTCACGGCGTTTTTTCACATCCACCAGCGTTACGCGGTCGGTGCAGGAGTAGCAGGGGTCGAGGCTGCCGATGATAAGCGGCGCGTCGGACACGGTGTTGCCGCGCAGCATATAGCGCAGCACCGGCCAGTTGGCGTAGGTGGCGGCGCGGCAGCGCCAGCGAAACAATTTCTGATTATCCCCCAGCATGCTCCAGTGCACGTCCTCGCCCCGAGGCGCCTCGACGAATCCCAGCGCGAACTTGAGCGGCTGATAGGTGAAGCCTTCGGTGAGCAGCGGTCCGGCCGGCAGGTTATCCAGCCCGTATTCGATCATGGACATGGAGTCCAGCACCTCTTTCACCCGCACCATCAGCCTGGAATAGACATCGCCGTTATCCTGCGTGAACAGGGTTTTCGGCAGATTGGCGTAGTTGGCGTAGGGATGATCGAAGCGCAGATCGCGGTTAAACCCGCTGGCGCGGATCATCGGTCCCACCGGGCTGTAGTCCCGCGCCGTTTTGCGATCCAGCACGCCGATGCCCTGGGTGCGCTGCGCCATGTTCGGCGTGGCGAGCAGCATGTCCACCAACTGGACGAAATCGGCGCGCATTTCCGCCACCAGCAGTTGGGTTTTCAGGCGCTGTTCTTTAAGAATATCGCGGCGTACGCCGCCGATAAGGTTCATGCCGTAGGTTTTACGGGCGCCGGTGAGCAGTTCCGCCATGGTCATGGATTTTTCCCGCACGCGGAAAAATTGCATAAAACCGGTATCGAAGCCGACGAAATGGCTGGAGAGGCCGATATTCAGCAAATGGCTGTGCAGGCGTTCCACCTCCAACAGAATGCTGCGAATGGCATGGGCGCGCGGCGGTACCACGATGCCCAGGGCGTTTTCCACCGAGGTGGTATAGGCTACGCTGTGGGCGAAACCGCAAATGCCGCAGACCCGGTCGGAGAGAAAGGTGACTTCGTTGTAACCCATTCGGGTTTCCGCCAGCTTTTCCATGCCGCGATGGACATAGAACAGGCGGTAATCGGCATCGACGATCTGTTCGCCGTCCGTGAACAGCCGGAAGTGGCCGGGCTCGTCCGAGGTGATATGCAGCGGGCCGATGGGCACCACCCGGGTCTCGCCGGGGGCGGCGTTTTCAAAGGGGTAGGTTTCGCTGTCGCCGACGGGGGCCGGCCGCTGGCGATAATCCATGCTGTCTTTACGCAGCGGGTAGAGATCCTCCGGCCAATCGTCCGGCAGCACCAGCCGGCGCTCGTCCGGCAGGCCCACCGGGATCAGACCGTACATATCGCGGATTTCACGTTCGCCCCAGACCGCCGCCGGCACCCGCGGCGTGACGGAGGGGAACTCCAGGGTGAGCGCGCTTACCAGCGCTTTGACCGTGATCCAGCACTTTTCGCCCTCTTCCATGGACAGCACGTAATAGACGGCATAGTCGCCGCACAGGCTGCGTTCATCGTTGCCGAACAGTACCGGCAGCCAGCCCCCCCCCCAGTTGATAATAGAGAAACTCCACCACCTCCGGCAGGGCGTTGAGCTTGACCTGGAGGGTGAGCTGATTGGCGGTTTGCCACTCTTCCGACAGGATGGCTGCCGGGAATTTCTCGTGCAGTTGCGCCAGGTAGCCCAGGCCGCTTTTCTTTTTCATTGACGGCGCGGGAAAACGTATCGGGAACACGCCCGGAATGGGTATCGGTCACTTGACTTCTCCTGACGGGGTAGAGGAAGAAACGGCGGCGGAGTCGCGGACGGCCCAGGGCCAGTTGAACGTCGCGGCATCACGCTGCAAAACGATGACGGCGGCGTTTTCCAGCAGTTGCATGACCGGGCGCGGAATATAGGTGCCCATGGCCAGCATCAGCACCAGCAGCGCCGCCATGGGCACCGTGGTGAGCCAGCCCAGTTCGCCTTTACCGACGGCGTCGGGCTGGCCGCCGAATACCGTGAGGGCCACCATGTGCGTAAGCCCCCCAGCACCAGGGTGAGCAACAGCAATAACGCCAGGGTCAGCGGGATATGGTCCGCCGCCAACCCGGCGGTAACGGTCATAAACTCGCTGAGGAAAATATTGAACGGCGGCATGCCCCCGAGGGCCAGGGCGCCGCCGGCCATCAATACGGCGGTAAACGGAATGACCCTCAGCATGCCTTTCACCGCCCCCATATCACGGGTGCCGTATTTCAGTAGGACGTTGCCGGAACCGCAGAACAGCAAGGTTTTCGCCAGGCTGTGATTGAGGGTATGCAGCAGCGCCGCCAGCACTCCCAATGGCCCGCCGATGCCGACGGCGACGGCGATAAGCCCCATGTTTTCCACGCTGGAGTAGGCCAGCAGCCGTTTGATGTCATGCTGCACCAGGATAAAAAAGGCCGCCGCCGCCACCGACAGCAGACCGAATACCAGCAGCAGCCGTCCGGGGAACAGCGGCCCGATGGCGCCGCTCACCAAAATGTAATAGCGCAAAATAACCAGCAGGGCGCAGTTCAGCAGCACGGCCGACAGCAGGGCGCTGGTGGGGCTGGGGGCTTCGCTGTGGGCGTCCGGCAGCCAGGCATGCATGGGAAACAGGCCGGTCTTGGTACCGAACCCGATGAGCACGAACACAAACGACAGATGCATCAGGGTGGGGTCGAGCCGGGAGGTGTATTTCAACACTTCGGTCCAGAAAATCGCCTGCCCGGCGTCGGGCATGACGTTGGCGGCGTTGGCGTACATCAGGATGGTGCCGTAGAGGCCGAAGGCGACGCCGACGGTGCAGATGATAATGTATTTCCAAGCCGCTTCCAGGGACGAACGTTGGCCATAAAGCCCCACCAGGAACGCCGAGCTGAGGGTAGTGGCTTCCACCGCCGCCCACATCAGGATCAGGTTGTTGCTGCTCACCACCAGCAGCATGGTAAACAGGAACAGGTGGAAGAAGCCGTAGTAATGGCACAGGGTGGCGACGGTAATTTCGTCGTTATCCACTTCATGGCGCATATACCCCATGGAATAAAGCCCGGTAATAAACCCGATGATGCCGAGAATGGCGAGAAAGAGCGCGCTCAGGCTATCCAGATAGAGCCATTGGTGCGCCGCTGAAAGATTTCCTTCCACGGCCACCCGCGCCGTGACCCAGGCCGCCTCCGCCAGCAGCAGAAGCAAACCCAGGCTGTGCAGGGCGGTTACCGTGGCCCGCGCGGCACCGCCAAGCCAGCGGCAGGCGAAGGCCAGCAGTGAGAACAGCAGCGGCGTCGCCAGCAGCAGACACATCATAGCGGTATTGTTCATCTCATCACCCCTTCAGCGCCGTCAGTTGTGAAACATCCAGGGTGTTGAGCGTCCGGTAGATTTTACGCGCCATCACCGCCAGAACGATCACCGCGAAAATGGCGTCGGTGGCGATGCCGATTTCCACCAGCTCCGGCGCGCGATTGGCCAACAGCGCCAGGGTCAGGTGTGAGCCGTTTTCCATCAGGCAATAACCGAATACCTGTTTGAGAATATTGCGTTGGCTGACGATACAGAGCAGGCCGAGCAGGAAGTGGCCGAGGGACACCGCCAGGGCCGGTTTCAGCGCGGCCGCCATCGGCAAGGCCACCGGCGCCACCACGAAAGCGCTCAGCGCCACGATTACCGCCGCCGCCAGTATCAGCAAGGGGGAGAGATAAACCCGCCGTCCGCGCCGGGGTCCGCCAGCGTTCGAAACGCCCGCGCCATAATCAGCGGCACCAATATCACTTTGGTAAGAAGGGCGCTCAGGGACCACAGCAAGAGCTGGCGCGCCTGAAGGGTTTCCGCCAGGGTGAGGAAAATCAGCACCAGCACCAGCGACTGCAGGGCATACCAGCAGCAGGAGACGGCGGGGCGTTTGGCGCCGATCACCAGCAGCGAGGTGATCATCATCAGTCCCGCCAGGTTGTTGACAATAAGCGATCCGGTCATCTTTTTTTCCTTATCCGAGCCAGGCGACGGCGATTAGGCTTGAGCACAGCGACATCACAATCAGGACCGCCAGCACGACGTTCATGGCAGGCGGAATCGGGGCGGCCAGCGCCACCTCTTCGCTGGGCTTGCCGGGCACCACCCGCCCGAACCAGTAAATCAGCCAGGCGAAGCTGGCGACGGATTCAATCAGCATCAGGATCATCATCGGCGTCAGCACCCAATACTGACGGGACAACGCGAAGCCGGCGGCGAAAATCGGGAACTTGCTGAAGAAGCCGTTGAACGGCGGCACGCCGGTAATGGCCAGCGCCGCCACGCAAAAACCGATGCCCGCCAAGGGCATTTTCCCCAGCACGCCGCGCAGGCGCGGCAGCATCCGGGTGCCGCAGCCGTAGCTCAGGGTCCCCGCCACCAGGAAAAACAGGCTCTTGGCGAAGGCGTGGTTGAAGATGTAGGCGATGCCGCCGAGGAAGGCCTGTCTGGAGCCGAAAATCGCCAGCGACAGGGCGAAAAAGATATAGGCCAGCTGGGTAATGGTGGACCAGGCCAACAGCCGTTTCATGTCCTTTTGCGGCAGATACATCATAAAGCCGTAAATCAGGGTGATGAGCGCCATGACCATGCCCACCCAGCCGATGATATGGGGTACATGGCCGGCGGAGAGGATGGCGCGGGCGAAGATGTACACGCCGACTTTCACCATCGACGCCGCATGAAGATAGGCGCTCACCGGGGTCGGCGCCTCCATGGCGTCCGGCAGCCAGGCCTGCAACGGCAACTGGGCGGATTTGCCCCAGGCGGCGAACAGGATGCCGCCGAACACCGTCAACGCCGCCGGCCCTTGTAGCCGGTTCAGGGCGCTGAGTGCGAAGGTGCCGGTATGCAGGAATAAAGTGGCCGCCGCCAGATAAAGTCCGATGGAGGCCAGGTGGGTGATGAGCAGAGCCTTCAGGGCCGATCGTTGGGCTTTCGGCGTTTGGTAATAGCCAATCAGCGCCCAGGAGCAGCCGCCGGTAATTTCGAAAAACAGCAGTTGGCCCAGCAGGGTGGAGGAGAGCACCAGACCCGCCATGGCGCCGATAAACACCAGCAGGAAGGCGTAATAACGGTTGGTGCCTTCGTGGGGATGTTCCCGGTTGCCGGTGGTGAGATAGCCGGTGGAGTAGAGGCTCACCAGCAGCCCCAAAAACACCACGGCAAACACGATAAGCGTACTGACGCGGTCGATGGCGACGCCCATCAGCGCGGCGCCGCCGTATTGCAGCAGGACGTAGACGGTATCGGCCTTGCCGGCGCTATAGAATGCCCAGGCCAGCGAGAGCGTGCCGAGCGTGGCCAGCAGGGCGAACAGGGTGCAGGACCACTTCGCCATGGTTTGGGGCAGGCAGGCGGTGAGCAGCGCGCCGACAAAGGGGACCAGAATGGTTGCGAGAGCGATATTCTCCATCATGTATTTTCTGGCTCCTTAAAGACCGGTGAGGTAAAAGACAAAGGACAGCGCCGCAACGCCGAACCCGAGCCAGGTCACCCGTGGAATCAGCAGAAAGCGTCCGCGCGCCAGACTGTTTTCCAGCAGGGAGGCGAGGACAAACACCACCACCAGCTTGACGACGGCCATCGCCAGCGCCCACAGCAGCGCGGACATCGTCAAGGCCGCCGCCTTGCCGAAGGGAATGAAAACCGCCAGAAAAAGCTCCGCCATCACTACCTGTTTCAGGCCGATGCCCCACTTCACCAGCGCCAGACCGGATCCGCCGTATTCGGTGAGCGGCCCCTCCTGCAGCTCCTGTTCCGCTTCCGCCACGTCGAAGGGGATTTTGCCCATTTCGATAAAGGTGGCGAAGCCGCAGGCCAGCAGGGCCAAAAAGGTGGCGGTGGGGGAGGACCAACCGGCGGCGAGGGTGGCGCTGATGGCGCCGATATTGGTTGATCCGCTAATCAGCGCCACCACCAGCAACGCCAGGATAAGCGTCGGCTCCACCAGAATGCCCAGCGTCAGCTCGCGGCTGGCGCCGATACCGGCAAAGGTGCTGCCGGTATCCAGCCCGGCCAGTGAAAAAAAAGAAGCGAAACAGCGCGAACAGATACAGCAGGGCGATAAGATCCCCTCCCGCGCCGAACGGCGAGAACCGGGTCAACACCGGCAGCGTCATGGCCACCAGCAGCATGGTGCCCAGCAAGACATAGGGCATGAGCCGGAATACGGGTCCGGCTTGTTCCGGCGCCACATCCTGCCGTTTCAGCAGCTTGGCCATGTCCCGGTAGTCCTGCCAAACGCCCGGTCCGCGGCGGGAATGCATCAGGGCGCGAATTTGGCGCGAAATGCCGGTCATCAGCGGCGTCAGCGCCAGCAGCAATAACGCCTGCATCAGGGCGAACAGCGCCAGGGCCAGGGTCGGCAGGGGTTGTATCAGCATGGGCTCTCTCCTCAGGCGGTGGCGACCAGCAGCAAAATCACCAGCGCGGCCACCACATACAGGCAATAGATGCGGAAATCGCCGCCCTGCAATACCTGGACCCGCACGCCCAGCCGCTGGGTGAAACGCACCAATGGGTTGATGATACCGTTATCCCAGAACGGCTCGGCGGCGCCGGCGCCTTGAGTGGTACGTTCCAGCGCGCGCTTGAGTCCGGGGGAGGGATCGAGCCGGCGGCGCAGCCCGTACAGCGCCGAGAACATGACCCGCAACGGTTGGGTAAAACTGCCCGCCGATATCGACATGGCGGCTTCCCATTCGTAGCCGCAGGCCCAGGGGGCGCCGCGGCGACGGAAACCCGGCTGGCTCCCTTTGCGCGTCAGGTAAACCCCAAAGGGAAGCAGCGGCAGCGTCAGCAGCAGGATAAAGATCAAAAACGGCGACAACATGGCCTGTCCGGCCTGTTGCGGCACCAGCAGTAATCCCTGGGCCACGGTAATCTCGTGGCCGTGGGCGAGGCCGGCCGCCACCGAAGCCAGCGCCGGCGCGATGTAGGGCGCGCCTATCCCCAGCAGTACGCACAGCAGCCCCAGCAGCAGCATGGCCACCGTCATCTGCCAGGGCGCCTCGCGGGCCTGGGCGGCTTTATCGCTGCGGGCCGCGCCGCAGAAACTGATGCCGTATACCTTGACGAAACACATTGCCGCCAGGGCGCCGGTAATGGCGAGCATCACCATGGCCACCGGGCCGCAGATCCGCAGGATAAAGCCGCCGTCATGGCTCATGGTGAACAGGGATTGATAGGTATACCATTCGCTGACGAAGCCGTTGAGGGGCGGCAGGGCGGAGATGGCCATACAGCCGATGATAAAAGCCAGCGCGGTATAGGGCATCAGGCGGCCGAGTCCGCCCATTTTTTTCCATATCGCGGGTGTGCACCCGCCAGATAACGGCCCCGGCGCCGAGAAACAACAGTCCTTTGAAGACCGCATGGTTGAGCAGATGATAAAGGGCTCCCAGCAGACCCAGCGCGGCGATAATCGGATGATGGGCGGCAATGCCTATCATGCCCACCCCCACCCCCATCAGGATAATGCCGATATTTTCCACCGTATGCCAGGCCAGCAGGCGCTTGATATCGTGCTCGGCCAGGGCATACAGAACCCCGAGCACCGAGGAGACCGCGCCGAAGGCCAGCACCAGAACGCCCCACCACAGTTCGCCGGCTCCCAGCAGATCGATGCCCACCTTGATGATGCCGAAAACGCCGATTTTCACCATCACCCCGGACATCAGCGCCGACGCGTGAGAGGGCGCGGCGGGATGGGCCCGTGGCAGCCAGCTATGCAGCGGCAGCATGCCCGCCTTGGCGCCGAAGCCGAAAAAGGCCAATAGAAACACCGCCGAGGCGTCGGCGGGAGAAAGGGACAAGGTACGGAACGACGCGAATTCCAGACTGCCGCTCACCCGGTACATCAGGAAGAAGGCAATCATAATCAGCACTGACCCGGCATGGGCGATAAAGAAGTACAGCAGGCCGGCGTTGACGGACTCCTGGTCTTGATCGGCGATCACCAGGAAATAGGAGGCCAGGGACATCATCTCGAAGAAGACGATGAACCAGAAGGCATTGTCCATGACCACGAGCGTCGCCATGGAGGCGATAAACAGGTTCATGAAGAAGCCCATCGCCGCCGCCCCTTTGCCCAAATACTCACGCACATAGGCCAGGGAATAAAGGGCGCACACCGTCGCCAGCAGCGAAATCACCAACAGCATGAAGGCCGCCAGACTATCGAGGCGGACGCTGAAAGCGGCGAACGGGAGGGGACCGGCGGCGCTATGGATCAGGGTTTCGCCGCCGTGCAGCGCGCTGATGGCCGCCAGCAGGCCGAGAATGCCGCCGGCCATGGCCGTCAATCCGGCGGCCCGTATAGCCAGCTTTTCCCGCCGCGCCAGCAATAGCGACAGGAGGGCGCCCGCCGCGTAACAACCCAGGGAGCCGCCGAGTAGCTCAAATGCGTCCATGTTTACTCCTGCTCCGGTTGAGTGGGATTAAGGGAGTCCAGGCCGGACGAGAGCCAGCGCGCGGCATAGCGCCGCCGCGACAGGCTCGCCTGTTCCACCGCGCCGTCGCTCACCAAAATCAGCGCGTCGGTGGGACAGACCCGCACACATTGCGGCCCGTCGGGATGAAAGTCGCAGAGATCGCATTTCACCGCCACGCTGCGTATCCCGGCGTTCCAGGACAACAAGGGATGCATGTTCGCCGGGCTTTCGGGCACATCGGCCATCTGCTGCGACGGGATGAAATGCTCGAACATCGCCGGCATGTTCACCGGTTTACTGCCGGAGGGGGTGATGGCGCCGAACGGACAGGCCAGCGCACAGAGCTTGCAGCCGATGCAAAGGCTTTCGTTGAGCAGGATGCAGTCCGGGCCGTGGGTGATGGCATTCACCGGACACACCCGCGCGCAAGGAGCATCTTCACAGTGGCGACAGAGCAGAGGGGCGGTCTGCTCATCGGTTCGCGTCACGGTCAGCCTGGGATGCGACTGCAACCCGACGGCCTTGTGGACCTGGGCGCAGGCGGCCATACAGGTATTACATCCAATACATCGCTGTGGCTCCGCGATAACAAAGCGGTTCATAACCCTCTCCTCCAGGAGAAACGGATGACAGTCAGACGGCTTGTTTTCCTCATGCCGGCCACAGAAGCATTTTCCATGCCATCGGTAGGGTTATTGCCGGTAAAGGCCGGGAAGCCAGGATGGATGCAGCGGCGCGGGCCAATAACCGGTCTTGTGGCGGGAATATCGTCATAAGTGTCGATAAGCGGGCTACCGGCGCGGTCGTCATAAATGACGACGGGATTGCCGATGCGGCGCGGGAAGCCTACGGATGCCGCCCCTTTGCCGCTGGCACCTCTCTTGCATGGCTGTAGCCGGGGCATGTTCTGTGCCGATGCGGAGAGAGATGCACGAGTTGACGCTGGCGCAAAATACGCTGGAGATCGTGGAACGGCAGGCACGGGCCAACGGCGCGCGGCGGGTCTGCGCCGTCTGGCTGTCCCTCGGAGCGTTTTCCTGCGTGGAAGCGGAGTCTCTGCGGTTTTGTTTCGATATGGCCTGTCGCGGGACCCTGGCCCAGGGATGCGCATTACATCTGGAACAACAGCCGGCGGAAGCCTGGTGCGATCAATGTCGGCAACAGGTTGCGCTGCCGCAGGCCCCGATCCTGGTCTGCCCCTTATGCGGCGGACATCAGCTGCGAACCGATGCCCACGACCATATCCAGATCAAACGATTGGAAGTGGCTTGAGGTTATACTCCCCAGCGGGGTAATCATTAGCCACGCCACGCTCATAATGTCAGGAGACATGCCATGTGCAGTACTTGCGGCTGTGCCGAGGGCGAACGTTATATAGAAGGCGATGAAGAAAAACCGGCCGGCAATCACGGCCAACCTTATGCCGGATATCAGTACATCTATGCCGGTCAGGACCATGCCGGTCACGAGCATAGCCATGCCGGCCCTGACCATGGCGATCATGAGCACAGCCACGCCGACCCGGACCATGGCGATCATGAGCATAGTCATGCCGGCCCGGACCATGACGGTCATGGGCACAGCCATGTCGGCCCTGACCATGGCGGTCACGAGCATAGCCATGCCGGTCAGGACCATGGTGGTCATGAACATAGCCATGCCGGCCCGGATCATGGCGATCATGAGCATAGCCATGCCGGTCCGGATCATGGCGATCATGAGCATAGCCATGCCGGTCCGGATCATGGCGATCATGAGCATAGCCATGCCGGTCAGGAACCGGGAGACCATCAGCATGCGTATCATCAGCCCGAGCCGGGAACCCGTCATTCCGCGGCGTTGGCGTTAAGGCGCGTTGCATTACCCGCCGCCGCGCCGACGCAGATCATTCATTACCATTACTATTATGGCGAAGTCCATAACCATTATTACCCATTCGCCCCCGGCCAAACGGCGTTACCGCCGGCGGTCGGCGAGGAGCAATCATTCCCGTCAACCGGCGGCGGTCTTCATGCCGGCCCGGTTTCGGCGGCGGGTCAGGCCGGATTTGCGCCCCGGGCCGATGTTCGAAGCCATTTGGATGATGGCCGTATTGACGCCGCTTCCCAAGCCTTCGGCCCGAGTCCGCGGCGGATGGTGGACATCGAAATCGATGTATTGGATAAAAATAACCGGCTGGCGGAACAAAACCGGCGCGATTTCCAGTCCCGCAATATCCTGGCGTTGAACCTGGTTTCCAGTCCCGGTTCGGGCAAAACCAGTCTGTTGACCCAAACGCTGCTGCGGTTGCAGGACAACATCCCTTGCGCCGTTATCGAAGGCGATCAGCAAACCGCCAATGATGCCGAGCGCATTCGCGCCACCGGCGCGCCGGCGATTCAGGTCAATACCGGCAAAGGTTGCCATCTGGATGCGCAAATGGTGCAGGATGCCGTATTGCGCTTGGCGCCCAGGGAAAACAGTCTGCTGTTCATCGAAAATGTCGGCAATCTGGTGTGTCCCGCCGGTTTTGATCTCGGCGAACGCTTTAAGGTCGTGGTGCTGTCGGTGACCGAAGGTGAGGACAAGCCGTTAAAGTATCCCCATATGTTCGCCGCCGCCGGCCTGATGATCCTGAACAAGATTGATTTGCTGCCCTGGGTGCATTTCGATGTGGACGTCTGTATCGCCAATGCCCGCCGAGTGAATCCATCCATTGCGGTACTGCGGGTCTCCGCCACCGGCGGCGAGGGCATGGATGCCTGGCTGAGCTGGCTGCAAGAGCAGCGGCATCCTTAAGATCGGATTGGAGCAAAAATCATGTGTATAGGCATACCCGGTCAAGTGGTCGAGCTTGTCAACGACGGCTGCGGCAATGCCTGGGTGGATGTCTGCGGCGTTAGACGGCGGGTCAATATCCGCCTGGTTTGCGCCGACGATGCCGCCATGGCGGCGCTGCCGGGACAATGGGTCTTGGTGCACGTGGGATTCGCCATGAGCCTGCTCAACGAAGCCGAGGCGCGTGAAACGCTGGCGGCCTTGCAGGCCATGGGCGAGGTGGAAGCGGACGTGGGCTATTTCCTGCGTGGAGGCGAGGCCGATGCGGTTCGTTAATGGCTGTTTGTTGCTAAAGGGCGGAGCCGATGCGGTTCGTAGATGAGTATCGCCGGCCGGAACTGGTGCAGGCGCTGGTGGCGCGCATCGGCGAGCGCATGGCGCGCACGGCGTATACCGCCGAGCGGCCATTGCGGGTCATGGAGGTGTGCGGCGGCCATACTCATGCTATTTTCAAGTTCGGCCTGGATAAACTGCTGCCGGCGTCGCTGGAATTTATCCACGGCCCGGGCTGTCCGGTGTGCGTGCTGCCGGCCGGCCGCATAGATGCCTGCGTGCAAATCGCCATGCGTCCGGAAGTGATTTTCTGTACGTTCGGCGACGCCATGCGGGTGCCCGGCCGCGGCGGATCCCTGCTTATTGCTCGTCAGCACGGGGCGGATGTGCGCATGGTCTGGTCCCCTCTTGATGCGCTGGCCATCGCCAAACAGCACCCGGACCGCCAAGTGGTGTTTTTTCGGCATCGGTTTTGAAACCACCATGCCCGCCAGCGCCATGACGCTGCAACAGGCGCGGGCCGACGGCGTGAAGAATTTTTTTCCTCTTTTGCCAGCATATTACCCTGATGCCCACCTTAAAAAGCTTGCTGGCGCAGCCGGACGCCCGCATCGACGGCTTTATCGCGCCGGGTCATGTCAGCATGGTTATCGGCCGACAGCCTTATGCCTATATCAGCGAGGTTTGCCATAAGCCGGTGGTGGTGACCGGCTTTGAACCCGGGGATATATTGCAGGGGGTGCTGATGCTGTGCGAGCAATACCTGGACGGACGCTGTACGGTGGAAAACCAATATCGGCGCGTGGCGCCGGATGAGGGCAACGGCCTAGCGCAACGTGCGATGGATGAAGTATTCATCACCGAGGGCGCCGGCGAGTGGCGCGGCCTTGGCATCATTCCGGACTCCCGCGTGAGCCTGCGACCGCAATGGCTGGACTTTGATGCCGAGCGGCGTTTCAACCCCGCGCCGCAGCCGGTGGCGGACGATCCCCGCGCGCGCTGCGGCGCGGTGCTCACCGGCCGTTGCAAGCCGGCGGATTGTCCGCTGTTCGGCGGCGTATGCACGCCGGACAATGCCTTCGGCGCGTTAATGGTTTCTTCGGAGGGCGCATGCGCCGCCTGGTATCAATATCGTCGGAGCGAGGCATGAAACAGATTACACTGGCGCACGGCAATGGCGGCGGCGCCATGCAGGCGTTGATTTCAGAGGTGTTCGTCAGCGCCTTCGCCAACCCGCTGTTGTCCGCCGGGGAAGATCAGGCCCGCCTGCCGATGAGCGAACTGAACGCCCTGGGCGACCGGTTGGCCTTTACCACCGACAGCTATGTCATCGACCCGCTGTTTTTTTCCCGGCGGCGATATCGGTAAGCTGGCGGTTTGCGGTACCGCCAATGACCTGGCGGTGAGCGGCGCGACGGCGCGCTGGCTCTCCTGCGGGTTTATCCTGGAAGAAGGGCTGGAATTGGCGACCTTGTCAGCCGTGGTGCGTTCCATGGCCGATACCGCCCGCGATGCCGGCATACAGATCATTACCGGCGATACCAAGGTCGTGCCCCGCGGCGCGGCGGACAAACTGTTTATCAACACCGCCGGTCTGGGCGTTATTCCCGCCGGAGTGGAGTGGGGCGTCGCGTCCATTCGTCCCGGCGACGGCATCCTGGTGAGCGGCACCCTGGGGGATCATGGCGCCACTATCCTCAATGCCCGTGAGAACCTCGGTATGGAAGCGGATTTGTCCAGCGATTGCGCGGTGCTGGCGCCCTTGATTGCGCCGTTGCGCAATATCGCCGGCATCCGTACGCTGCGGGACGCTACCCGGGGCGGCGTGACCGCTATCTTGCATGAATTCGCCCGCGGCAGCGGCTGCGGCATGACGGTGGATGAAAGGGTGTTGCCGGTGAAAAACGCCGTGCGCGGCGTCTGCGAACTGCTGGGGCTGGAGGCGCTGAATTTCGCTAATGAGGGCAAATTGCTGCTGGTGGCGGACGCGGCGGCGGAACAAAATGTTCTCCAGGCATTGCGGCGTCATCCGCTGGGGCGGGACGCGGCGCTGATCGGTCGGGTCACCGACGATAAGCAGGTACGCTTGCGCGGGATTTACGGCGTCAGCCGCATTCTCGATCTGCCCCACGACGAGCCGCTGCCCCGTATCTGCTAGGTGAAGGGCGACGTTGCGCACGGGAATATCGCGAAGGAGAGACGCGGAGGAGCAATATGTCCCACCAGGGTATCCTGCTGCGCATTAAAGGCAAGGTGCAGGGCGTCGGCTTCCGGCCTACGGTCTGGCGGCTGGCCCATGAGCTGGGGTTGACCGGTAACGTCAGCAATAACGGCGCCGGGGTCGAAGTGCGGCTGTGGGGCGGCGACGCCGGAACATTCGTCCGTCGACTGCGGCTAACCTGTCCGCCGCTGGCGGAGATTCACAGCATCGAAATCCTGCCCTGGCGATGGGATACCCCGCCCGGCGACTTTACCATTCTCGCCAGCGGCGGCGGGACGATGTCCACCCAGGTGGTGCCGGATGCGGCCACCTGCGCCGCCTGTCTGGCGGAGCTAAACGATCCGGCCGACCGGCGCTTCCACTATCCGTTTATCAACTGCACCCATTGCGGCCCGCGCTTCACGCTGATACGCCGCATGCCCTACGATCGCCCGAATACCGCCATGGACGCCTTTCCGCTGTGCCCTCGCTGCCTGGCCGAATATCAGCATCCCGCCGATCGGCGTTTTCATGCCCAGCCCACCGCCTGTCCCGATTGCGGTCCCCGGCTCTGGCTGGCTGACGGTGCCGGCGCGGTGATGTCCGACGGCGATGCCGCCATTTCTCTTGCGGCGCGCCGGCTACTGGCGGGAGAGATTGCGGCCGTCAAAGGGCTGGGGGATTTCATCTGGCCTGCGACGCCACCAGCCCGGCGGCGGTGGCCGAATTGCGGCGGCGCAAACGGCGGCCGTCCAAGCCGCTGGCTGTCATGATACCGGATATTGCCTGGCTGCGCCGCCGCGTCGGGCCGCTTTCGGACGCCTTGATAAACCTGTTGCAATCCCCGGCCGCGCCCATCGTGCTGATTCCTTGGCCGGGATCGGCGACGGTTTGCGCCCCGGACCAGGTTGTTCACGGCAACGTTGCTGATCCGGAATCCGTTGCAAGTTATCCCGACGGGAAGCGAGAACAGGCGTTATGTTCCCTGATAGCCCCCGGTCTGCATGAGATAGGCGTCATGCTGCCCTCCAATCCGTTACAGCATTTGCTGTTGCAGCGGGTCGGCCGACCTTTGGTCATGACGTCCGGTAATCTCAACGGCCGCCCGCCGGCGTTGGATAATGACCGGGCGCTGGCGGATCTGGCGGAGGTGGCCGACTGCTGGCTGCTGCATAATCGCGACATCCTGCAACGGGCCGATGATTCCCTGGTGCGGCTGGCGGACGGCGGCATCGAAATGCTGCGGCGTTCCCGAGGGTATGTGCCGGATGCCCTCGCGCTGCCCCCCCCGGATTTGAACGGTGCCCCTCCGTAATGGCCATGGGATCGGATCTGAAAAATGCTTTTTGCCTGCTACGGGACGGACAGGCTTTTTTGAGTCAACATCTCGGCGATCTGGCGGATGAAGGCATACGCCGGCAGCAGCAACGGGCGCTGTCGCTGTTCAGCGCTATCTGGCATTTTACCCCGGCGATCATCGCGGTGGATGCCCATCCCGGTTACCTCAGCCGCCGCTGGGGGAAAACCTGGCCGAAGAGTCGCAATTGCCCTGCGTGAGCATATTGCATCATCATGCGCATTTGGCCGCCTGTCTGGCTGAACACGGCTGGCGCCGCGACGCCGGGCCGGTTATCGGCCTTGCCTTGGACGGCCTGGGGTACGGTGGGGCGCGCCTTGAAAATCCGGCTGATGAGGGACAGGAATGTCAGCGGCAGAATGAATCCGGCGCCCTTTGGGGCGGTGAATGTCTTAAGGTGGATTATCTCGGCTGCCGATGGCTGGGAGGATTGCCGGCCGTCGCCTTGCCGGGGGGGGCGACCTGGCGGCGCGCCAGCCGTGGCGGAACCTGTTGGCCCAATGGCTGCGATTCGTGCCCGGCTGGCGTGATCTGCCGGAAGCCGCCGCCATTGTCCAAGCCCGGTGGGAGCCGCTGGCCCGGGCGCTGGCGCGGGGGATTAACGCGCCTGAGGCCTCGTCGACGGGGCGGTTTTTCGATGCGGTGGCCGCCGCGCTGGGGCTGTGTTCGCAAGAGATAAGTTGGGAAGGGGAGGCCGCCTGCCGTCTGGAGGCGTTGGCGTGGCGGGCGGGCTCCCCCTCGATAGAGAGTATTCCGGTGACGATGCCCCTGCGGGGCAACCGGCTGGATTTGGCGGTTTTCTGGCGGCAATGGCTTGCCTACCGGGCCGAACCGGCGCTGCGGGCCTACGCCTTTCATTTGGCGCTGGCTCGTGGCTTTGCCGCGCTGGCCCGGCAGGCGGCGCAGCTGGAGGGGATAGGTACCGTGGCCTTGTCCGGCGGGGTGCTGCATAATCGCCTGTTTAAACAGCTCCTGCTGCGGGAGCTCGACGGATTACGGGTGCTGGCGCCGTCCCGGCTGCCGGCGGGAGACGGCGGTCTGGCCTTGGGACAGGCGTTGATTGCCGCTGCGCGATTTATTTAACAGGCTTGTTGCACGCTCGGCGCTGGCGGGCCTAGCGCACCGAGGGGCGCTCCGGCAGCCGCCAGACGGTTGCTTCGACCCCTTCGTTACGCTCTCCCTTCAGCAGGATTGTTGCACGCTCGGTGCTGGCGGGCCTAGCGCACCGAGGGGCGCTCCGGCAGCCGCCAGACGGCTGCTTCGACCCCTTCGTTACGCTCTCCCTTTAACAGGATTGTTGCACGCTCGGTGCTGGCGGGCCTAGCGCACCGTGGGGCGCTCCGGCAGCCGCCAGACGGCTGCTTCGACCCCATCACCGCGGTCTCCCTTTAACGTGCGTTTCGTTTATTAAGGATCCGTTTGCTAAAAAATGCGTGCATTATTTACCCATGGCCGTGCCAAGCTTATTATCAATAGGAATGGCAGGCAAGGTTTCCTAAAAAAATTGATATATATCAAATCCTGAGGCTTTGAAACGGATCTATTATTCATCATACAAATCCGTTTTGATAGAAAAATAAATATTGGCAAGGTAGGGGTAATTAGGATGGAAAGTTTAAGTGTAAAGCTGAATCATTTCATCGTTAGTTCCATGTCACCGGTCATATCCGCCTTAATCAATAATACCGATGAGAACAACTTTGAAAAAATATTTAGCTTGGGTGCGAGATTCGCCAAAGACAGTAAAGAGGATTTGCTTAAACTGGCGCGGCTGGCTCATGATAAAGATCCCATGTTATCCGGGTGGATTAGGGCATTACGGGGTTTAAATAAAACCGCCCGCGAAAAAATCGTCAAAAATTTTTTGTTCAATCATCTTATCTATGGTGAAAATATCCGGGGAGTAAAAGGAAAGGAATTTTCCACGCATATTCCCTTCCTGGTGCTGATTTCACCCACCTATGCCTGTAACTTGCGCTGTAAAGGCTGTTATTCCGCTTTATACGGCGATCGCTATCATTTCGAAGAAGACGAGATGATGCATATCTTGCAGCAGTTCTACGATTTGGGGGTGCGCTTTTTCACTTTTACCGGCGGTGAGCCATTTGTGTACCCCGCCATCATGCGTATTTTTGAGAAATTCGATGATTGTTACTTCATGGTGTATACCAACGGTACGCTGCTGACGGAGTCGCGGGTCAAGCGTTTGGCCAAGCTGGGCAACGTGGCCATCACCATTTCCATCGAGGGATGGGAGGACATGACCGATTGGCGGCGGGGCGAGGGGGTTTTCCAGAAAATTGTGACCGCTTATCACCGATTACGGCAGGCGGGTATCCTTTGCGGCGCATCCATGATGGCGACCCGTAAAAATCACGATCAATTGATGAATGATGAATATTGGCAGTTTATCCAGGATCTGGGCGTGGAATATATCTGGGTATTCCAGTATATGCCTATTGGCCGTGACGCGACGTTTGATCTCGTCCCTACGCCCGAGCAGCGTTATGCGCGTTTTCATAAAATTGAGGAACTTCGTCTTTCAGGCCGGTTCGCGTTTATCGCCGATTTTTGGAACCATGGCTTTTTGGTTAACGGCTGCATGTCCGGCGGGGCGAACTATTTGCATATAAACGCCAAGGGCGGCGTCGAACCCTGCGTTTTTCAGCAATATGCGGTGGATAATATTCGTGATAAAAGCGTGATTGACGTGCTTAAATCGCCATTCTTCGAAGGCTATAAGCAGCAAATTCCCTTTAATAAAAATTTAATGCAGCCTTGCCCGATAATCGATAATCCCGCCAGGTTTAGAGAGCATATCCTGAAATATAACGCCGTGCCGCAACATGAAGGCAGCGACAGCTATTTTACCTTCAGCCGCGAATTAGACAATCTCGCCGAGGAATGGAAAAAATACGCCATAAAAATCTGGGACGAGGAGGGCTACGGCGATAATTACCCAGCCGAGATGAACCTTTATAAGCAGCCGGTACTTAACCAGGAGTGATTGTTACGGCCGGTGATCCGCAGAACCGCCTTACTGTATGTGTTTCATTCTGCTTGGCGGCCATAGCGGTTCTGATAAACCTGTTGCAATGACAGGCACTCTGTTTTAATGCGAAGGTAAAGCTGCTGCACCGCCGGCGAGAGCTGCCGCCGGTGAGGGCATACCAGGCTCAGGGGCAACGATTCCCCCTGATATTCCGGCAGCAGCACGTCGAGATGGCCCTTTAACACATCCTGGCCCACGTCCAGCCATGACTTATAGGCTATTCCTTCGCCGTCGATGGCCAGGCGGCGTATCACTTCGGCGTCGTCGCTGACCACCGAGCCGCTCACCGGCGCCACCTGCTGTTCTCCCTCACGAAACAATAGCCATTTATTATAAACCTTGCCCCGCAGCACGAAGGTCAGGCAGTTGTGCCGGGCCAAATCGGACACGTCGCCGGGGCGGCCCCATTGCCGCAGGTAGCCGGGTGACGCCACCAGCACACGGTGATTCCCAGTGGAGAGCGGTAGCGCCACATAACTGGCGTCGTCAAATACGCCATAGCGAAAAGCCACGTCCACCGGGTCTTTGAAAACATCCGTTATCTGATCGGAAAAATAGAGCCGCAGATTCAATCCCGGGTGATCGTGGTGAAAGGCGTTAATCCAGGGCAAAAGGACATTGCGGCCCAGATCGGAAGGGGCGGCGATGTGCAGCATGCCGAACAGCCCGGCGCTATCCTGGCGTAGCGATTCCCGGCCCTCGCGCAGCGCTTTCAGCGCGTCGACGGCATAGGGCAAATAGGCTTCGCCTTCCGCCGTCAGGCGCAGGCTTCGCGTCGAACGGGCAAACAGGCGGATATTCAATTCCCGCTCAAGCCGCTTTATGGCCGCGCTGACCTGGGCGGGCAGTAAATCCACCTCGCGGGCGGCATTGGAAAAACTGCCCAAGGCCGCGGAGCGGACAAACAGCGCCAGGTCATCAAATCTGATCATCAAACTTTTCCATTCTCAACGCATACGTTCTCATTGCGGATACTCAAAGCGGACCGCGGCGTGGCAGATTTTAACGCCTTTGACGCTCTGCCGAACCGACAATGTTAGCGCATTTCCCGCTGGGATGGCGCGCCGCATATTTTTACTTAAATTTACACTTAGTTATCAAAGGTAACAAATCCATCAAAATCGCATGGCTATTACGTGCTATAAACAAATAGTTAACATCTATAAAACAGTCGTTCCGAGCTGACACTTCTTCAGGTGACAGGGAGATATCCCCGGCAGCTTACCTGACGCCAGCTTATTTTTCTGCGCCGCTCCCCGCGGCCACCTTTAAGATAGGACGATCATCATGTTCAATTGGACCCCGGTACAGCGCAACGTGGCGACGGCTTGCTTTGCCTGCTGGATGCTGGATGCGTTTGACTTCTTTATTCTGGTATTTGTATTAAGCGATCTTGCCAACTGGTTTCAAACCGATATCGCCAGCGTATCCATCTCCATTATGCTGACTCTGGCGGTGCGCCCCGTGGGAGCGCTGCTTTTTGGTCGCCTGGCGGAGAAATTCGGTCGGCGGCCGATTTTAATGATAAACGTACTGATGTTTTCGTTGTTCGAATTGCTCTCCGCCTGGTCGCCGACCCTGGCGGCGTTTATTACCTTCCGTCTGCTGTATGGCGTGGCCATGGGCGGAATATGGGGAGTGGCCTCCTCCCTGGCGATGGAAACCATTCCCGATCGCTCCCGCGGCTTGATGTCCGGCATATTTCAGGCCGGTTATCCCGCCGGTTATTTATTGGCGGCCATTATTTTCGGCTTATTCTTCACCAGCGTCGGCTGGCGCGGCATGTTCCTCATCGGCGCGCTGCCTATCCTCCTGTTGCCCTATATCTATTTCAAGGTTCCCGAATCGCCGGTGTGGCTGGCGGCGCGTCAGCGCAAAGAGAGCGTGGCGCTGTTGCCTATTATCCGCACCCATTGGCGCCTTTGCATCTATATGGTGATATTGATGGCCTGTTTTAACTTTTTCAGCCACGGTACCCAGGACTTATATCCCACCTTTCTGAAAGTGCAGCATGGATTCCCACCGCATACCGTCAGCATTATTGCTATCTGCTATAACATCGCCGCCATGCTGGGGGGATTTGCTTCGGTTCCTTTTCGGAAAAAATCGGTCGCAAAAAGGCCATGATCATCGCCGCGTTACTGACGCTGCCGGTATTGCCGCTGTGGGCGTTTTCCAGCGGTTCGGTCATGATTGGCATTGGCGCGTTTCTTATGCAGTTCATGGTCCAGGGCGCCTGGGGCGTGGTGCCCACTTACCTGACGGAGCTGGTGCCCGCCAATTCACGGGCGGTTTTGCCGGGATTTGTTTATCAACTGGGTAACCTGATTGCGTCGGTAAACGCGACCTTGCAGGCGCGTATCGCCGAAGCGCACGGCAATAATTACGGCCTGGCGATGGCTTTGGTGGCCGGCACCGTGGCGATTCTTATCTGTGTGCTGGTTTCCTTCGGCCGTGAAACGCAAGGTATCAAGATTTCCGGAGCGGTATCGGCCGAGGGCGGCAAATAACGCGGACCGAGAAAAGAGTAGGGGCCTGGCGACCCAACCGGGATGTCTCCATGGCCGGGCCGCCGATGAGCGACAATCCGGCAGCCTGTAACCTTAGGTACGATGTCAATACGCAATGCCGGGCCCTCCTTACCTACCCTGAGTACGTTTGTCAGCAGTCTGCGCCTATTCCCTATGGAATAGGCTGAGATTGTTGACAAAGTGCTCGGTCGGGGTAGGCTGCCAGATCGTAAACCCGCCGTGAATACGTCCTTGTAGGCTCGATCCGCGCGATTATGGCTCTCATCCCTGAGAGCCACCCCGCGGGCCAACGCCTCTAGGCGTTGTTCCAGTACGCTCCCGGCGTACTGGTCCGTGGCGCGGACGGTTTACTCTTCTGGCCGCCTACCCCTCCTTATCGACCCCGAGTACGTTTGTCAGCAGTCTGCGCCTATTCCCTATGGAATAGGGTTTTTTTTCGGTAAATTTTCTTCAATAGCAATCATACCGGCTTACATGTTTAATTAATGGTTATTATAAAAATACTTGAAGACTCGGCGGATCGCGTCTACTATTAAGTTATCGAGCGTTAAGATATTAACAACACGTTCAGAACTCATTAACTTAAAGAGACAGACATTATGAAAAAACCTGAAACTAGCTATCGCAGCCATCGCCTTGAGCACCGTATCATTCGCCAGTTTAGCCGCTCAGGAAGTCGCCTCGCGTCCGGCCGACCAACAGCCGGTGGGTATGGTTTCCGCCACCACCACCGGCACCCTGACCGATCTTCAATCCGAGCTTGCCGCCAAGGCGGAGGCGGCTGATGCTTCTTCTTACCGCATTGTGGCCGCGGGCGGTAATAACACCCTGCGTGGCAGCGCGGAATTGTATAAATAAGCTTATCATCCCCTCGGAATTGTTTGGTTAAGCTTACCGTACCCTTCTTCATATTACGTAAAAAGGCGCCCATAAGGACGCCTTTTTTATTCGCTATGTGCAAGCCAACCGCGAGGCAAGGGTGAAGATTTCGCAGCCGGCGGCGATAACGTTATTAGAACTGATAGTTCAGACCAACACCCACCTGGTTGTGGTAAGCGATACCCAAGGTGTTATTGCTGTCGATGCGGTTAATCTTGTAGTCCACATAGGCGTTCATATTCTTATTGAAGTAGTAGGTGCCGGAGATCAGGTAGTATTTCACCAGATAGGCATCGCCCACGCCTTCAACATCCTTGGCTTTCGATTGGAAGTAACCCACTAAAGGCTTGAAGCCGAAATCAAATAAATACGATGCCACGGCTTCGAAGTTTTCGGTTTTATTGGCGAAGCCGTTAGAAGAAATCGGCGTCATATTCAGGGTTTGGCCATACAAGCTGGCAAGGTAAATGCCGTGATGGTCATATTTCACACCGCCTGACCACATTTCGGCCCGGTCGCCGCTGCCGTATTTCAACGTGCTGACCTGCTGGTTATTAGTCCGATCGGAGTTGGTGTAAGTACCCAGGACCGACAGGTCAAAATCCGTGGTATAAGACGCGGAGAAGCCGTAGCCGTCGCCATTGGACTGTTTCTCGCCGCGCGCATTGGCGGTGCTTTCGTCATTGGCGCCCTGATACTGTACGCCGAAGTTCAGACCGTCCACCAAGCCGAAGAAGCCGTTGTTACGGTAGGTCGCAACGCCGGTGGCGCGTCCGTTCATGTAATTGTCGGCGAAGCTGTAGGTCAGGTCATCGAAGATGGGCGCCACGTCGGTGATGGATGCCACGTCATACGCGATACCCCAGTTACGGCCATAATCGAATGAACCGAAGTTTCTTAATTTCAACCCGGCGAAACCAAGACGGGTTTTGTTGCCGGTCTCGTTGTCCGAGCCGCCTTCGGTATTGCTGTTCTGGAAGTTATATTCCCATTGGCCATAGCCGGTCAGATCATCATTTATCTTGGTCTGGCCCTTAAAACCAAAACGCAGGAAACTGTTATCACCATCAATGGAGGTGGTTTTACTGAAGTAATGTCGTGCGCGCAAGCTGCCGTAAAGATCCAATACGTTGCCGTCGGCGTCATATACCACAGCTGCGTGAACAGCCGGCGCCAACAGCGTAGTCAAAACGGCTAATGCTATCTTCTTCATCACTAATTCCTTACCAAATACTTTCGTGTTTAAGTAAAGGACTCACCCTTTTGATGGCTGATGTCCGGGGCTAACCAAAATGTTATTTGTTTGATAAAAGCTCAAATGTCACGGGTATGTCCCTAGAGATATTATCCTGTCGCTTAATTTCGGAGGATAGTAGCAGCTAAAGTACCCAGATGATTGTGAACTTTTCATTAAATTAGACGTCGTCGATTTTCGTGCTACGGCCTCCCTTCCAGGGTAAAAACCCGGTTATTTACCTTAAATGCGTTTTCACGGCACCCCGGAACTCAATATCGGGCATTCACCAGATCGAAATAATTTAATGCTTATGAACATCTGGTTAATCTTTTGTGATTTCTTATCACTGCTCGCCAAACTCCGTTTTTATTACGGCGAGCAAAACCGGGCGTTTATTCCATGACGCCAACGGAAGGCAACCTGGGCGCCGTATCCGATAGGTTCAGAAACGTCACCCGGCCACTTGACAAACCGGTACGACAACACCCTAGCGGCCGGCAGAAATCATCAGGCGCTACGATAACTTGTCATACAGATTCAAAAGTTGAGAGCCATCACAAAACCTTAATTTATTGCAGGATATTCAAAATATGTCCAGTAGTATCAAATTAGCGCAATTTAGCCCGATAGGGTGAACAGGCGTGTTAGAAATTTAGTCGAAATGTTGACTTTGTTAAACAATAAGTTATTTATGATTCGCCAATGCAAATTGAAACAAAATTGGTATAACATATCTCAACATTTGGGAAACATTCCCCAGCTAAGCGCGGCGATATCGGCAGAGATAGACCCTGAATTTTATGCCAAATCGCCTGTCCAACTCTGCCATCAGGCATTTCGTGCATTTTTGCCCTGGCTTCGGCCCGCTTTAAGCGTGATTCAGAGCACATTTTTTTCGGCATGATGGTTTCTTCGCAACAAATGTGTATGACATCTGCCGGCGCAGCTCACTCCAAGCGCCTTTGACGCTTGTAGATTCATACCGCCTTACGCCGCCGGCGCTGAATAAAACGCCGTTATCTCACCGCTTATATTTTGAACGAACGGAGTGCTTCCCCTCTCGCCGGGAAAGCGGAGAACCTTTTATCACGTTTTCAGCGGCGCCGATTATCAGGTGCATCGTTAATGCCCGGAGGACTTTGCCTCAATAAAGGATCAAGTACAAATAATTTTTTTTGCTATGAATTGTCATAGTGGAATAGGCTAGCGGATTTTGTCCATTAAGGCTTCAGCGAAGCGTCCACTCTTATTAGGACATTTGCCCACTTTGCGGCTTGAGGCGAAATTATATGCACATAACAGTGGAATGTTTTAATGAATATAATTACTTCAGTTCGCAATAAAATTCATGTCGCGTCGGCGCCGGACACCGTGGTATACCGCACAATCGTTTAAGCCCGACGATGGTTCGGCGGGGTGATCAAGCTGGCGGAAAGCCTGTCGAGCATCATCGCCAGCAAGACCACCACGATGCCGCTTTGCAATCCCTGGCCGATATCCAACTGCTGGATGCTGGTCAAGACATCGTTGCCCAGACCGCCGGCGCCTACCATGGAGGCGATAATAACCATCGACATGGCCATCATGATGGTTTGATTGACGCCGGCCATCATCGAGGGCAGCGCGTTGGGCAACTGAACCTTCCATAACAGTTGCCGACGGGTACAGCCAAATGCCAGACCCGCTTCAATCAGGCCGTGTTCCACCTGGCGAATACCCAAATCGGTTAAGCGCACCACCGGCGGCATGGCGAACAATACGGTAGCGAAGATTCCCGGCGGACGACCGAGACCGAATAAGATAACCGCCGGAATCAAATAGACGAATGCGGGCATGGTTTGCATAAAATCCAGCATGGGGCGCACCACTATGCCGGCCCGGCGGCGGCGGGCGATGGCAATGCCCAAAGGAATGCCCGTCAACAGGCTGAACAGGGTGGAAGCCAGGGTCAGGGCCAAGGTCGCCGTGGCGTGCTCGGCATAGCCGCTGTAGATGATGTAGAGGATTGCGACGGCGCAAAAGAGCGCAAAACCCACGCCGATACGCCATAGGCTCAGGCCCACCGCAATGGCCATCAGGCCCCAGGGCGACAGCCAGTCAAGGCTTTTCTCCAGGCCGCCGGCCACGGCGTCGATGACTCCGGAGACGGCATCAAAAAACGGACCGCCATGCAGGAGCAGATAGCGGATGCCGCTGTCGATCTCGGCGCTGAAATCAAAAGGCATGGTCATGAGAACCTCTGCCGTCGGATTCGCTGTCGGCGCGGTTGAACGCGCCGGCAAAACTTTCCGCCAACATATAGCGGGAGGTATCAATGCCTGAAAAGAACCGACGGACATAGGCATTGGCCGGGGCATTGATGATTTCCTCGGCGGTGCCGACCTGAATAACCTTTCCCTGTTCCATAATGGCGATACGGTTGCCGATGCGCAGAGCCTCTTCTATGTCATGGGTGACGAAAATCAGCGTTCGCCGCTGCCGGGCCTGGAGATCCAGCAGTAAATCCTGCATTTCCCGCCGATTGATGGGATCCAGGGCGGAAAAGGCCTCATCCATCAATAACAGCGCCGGATTCACCGCCAGGGCGCGCGCCAGACCGACCCGTTGCTGCATGCCGCCGGAGAGTTGATAGGGCAATTTCCGCGCCACCTGCGCCAATCCTACATGTTCGAGCACCCTCAGGGACTGCCGATGCCGCGAGCGGACATCGACGCCGGCCAGTTCAAGCCCGAAGGCGGCGTTATCCAAGACATTCCGGTTAGGCAGCAGGGCGAAGGATTGGAATACCATGCTCATGCCATGGCGGCGCAGCGCAATAAGCTCAGCCTCGGTTAACGCCGACATGGGCGTACCCTCGAAATAGACGTCGCCGGAGGTAGGGGCGATAAGCCGGTTTACCGTCCTGAGCAAAGTGGATTTTCCCGAGCCCGATAAACCGACAATCACAAAAATTTCCCCGCGAGGTATCGTCAGGGAGATATCATTAAGTGCCACTGACCATTGATACCGGGTAAATAAATCCGCGGGGTCCGCTCCCTGTTGCAAAAGCGCGGGAGCATTTTGCTCATTGGGGCCGTATATTTTATACAGCCGGTTTATGCTGACCAGGATGTCACTCATACATTATTTCTTGCTATGCGTGTATATCGTCATCGGCACAGGCTATAAGAAAATGTTTAACGGCCTATACATTATTATCATCTGAGTTATAACGAAATGGTTTAAACAACATTCAACGCCATCGGGATATTTTCCTCGAGGGTATAAAACTGCGATGCTTCACGTAATAACCACTCTTTGACTTTCAGGTTTACAGCAGTCTCATTTTCCTGTGTCGGCTGAATTAAATAATAACCCCGCTCGGAGCAGTACTCCGGCCCGCAGACCACCAACTCGCCGCTTGAGAGAAACAGATCCACCAGCGGCCGCCAGCCCAGCGCCACCCCTTGCCCCTTCAAGGCGGCCTCGATGACCAGCGTATAAGCGTTAAAGGTGAGCGAGGTGGCCCCTTCACCCCGTTCCAAACGCTGTCGGCGAAACCACTCCGTCCAGTTCAGCCAGCGGGCGGGGCGGGGATCGGGCAGATTCAGCAGCGGCAGGCGCAACAGATCTTCCGCGCCGGCCGGCGCGCCGTGAGCCTTGGCGAACTGCGGGCTGCAAACCGGCACCACCCGTTCAGCAAACAGCCTGTCGCTGCGGCAGCCGGGTATCCGGCCGTCGCCGAATGAGATGGCCAGATGGGCGCTGCTGTCGCGTAAAGAGAATTCATTGGGGGAGGTGGAAATTTGCACATCGACATCAGGAATCAGGTTTTGCAGTTGGTCCAGCCGCGGCAACAGCCAATAGCCGGCGAAACCCATGTCGGTATCGATGCGCAATACATCTCTTTGAATTTTTTGCTGAATTTTATCGATTTGCCTGCTGATGCCTTGCAGGCTGGCGCGGACTATTTGATAAAGCTGTTCGCCGGTTTCCGTCAGCGCCACGCCGCGGTGGCGACGCTCGAACAACGGCGTGCCCAATTGATTTTCAAGCGCATTTATTCTCTGGCTGACCGCCGGTTGCGAAGAGCCCAGCTCCAGCGACGCGGCGGTGAAATTCAAATGCCGCGCAGCCGCTTCAAAAATAGCCAACGCCTGTAACGGCGGTAGCCGAGATTTACCAGACATAACGCCTCCTTATTGGGCGATAAGAAATTACCCGGTTCACAGGAAAAAAACTTTGTGCGATAAAAGTACCATTCAGAGGGGTATTTAAGTAAAGCGAATTAATATCTATGCTTAGCAAGAAACCGAATATCATTATATTAATGGCCGATCAATTAACCGCCGGCGCATTGTCGGCTTATGGTAATACCGTCAGCCTGACGCCGAATATCGATTCATTGGCGCGAGACGGCGTGATATTTGATTCAGCCTATTGTAATAGCCCGTTATGCGCCCCCTCCCGCGCATCGTTAATGACCGGTCAGTTTATTTCCCATAACGGCGTATACGATAATGCCGCGGAATTTCGCGCCGATAGCCCGACGCTTTGTCATTATTTGCGCCGCCAAGGCTATAAAACCTATTTATCCGGCAAAATGCATTTCTGCGGTCCCGATCAACTGCATGGTTTCGACGAGCGCCTCACCACGGATATCTACCCGGCGGATTTCGGTTGGACGCCGGACTGGCGCCATCCGCACCGGCGTTTGGATTGGTATCACAACATGAGTTCGGTATTGGATGCCGGCGAGTGTGTCCGCACCAATCAGCTGGATTTCGACGACGAGGCATTGTTTTACGCCCGCCAGAAGCTGTTCGATATCGCCCGGCAGGGTAATGAGCAGCCGTTTCTATTGGTGATGTCGCTGACCCATCCGCACGATCCCTTCGCCATTCCTCGTCCCTATCTGGAAAGATACCGGGCGGAAGATATCGATCTTCCCAAGGTCGCGGCAGGGGAGGCGCCGGACGACCCGCATTCCCGACGTCTGCGGCAAATGTATCAGCTCACAGACGGCGTGTTGAATACAGAACGAATACGCCGGGCGCGCCATGCCTATTACGGCGCGCTGGCCTATGTCGACGATAAATTCGGTGAATTGAAGGCTACCCTGACGGCCACCGGACTGGCGGAGGGTACCGTCATCATGGTGCTGTCCGATCATGGGGAAATGCTGGGAGAACGCGGTCTGTGGTACAAAATGAACTTTTATGAAGGGGCTTCGCGCATTCCTCTTATCGTGCATGCTCCCGGCCGTTTTGCCCCCCCCGCCGCGTAGCGGAGAACGTTTCGCTGGTGGACATATTGCCGACGCTCGTTGAACTGGCGGCGGGTGAGGCTCCGTCGGCGGAACAGGCGGCCGCTCCCCTGGATGGGCGCAGTCTGGTGCCTTATCTTCAGGGAAAGGCCGGCGGCGATAACGTTGCCTACGGCGAATATCTGGCGGAAGGCGCATTGGCGCCGATGGTCATGATTCGCCGCGGGCCATGGAAATATATCGCCTCGCCCGGCGAGCCGCCGCAGCTATTCGATATCACCCGCGATCCGCTGGAGTTGAATAACCTGGCGGCATCGCCGGCACACCGCCGATCGTTGGAAGGCTTAAAAGGCGAGGCGGCGCTGCGCTGGGATTTTGATGCCCTTAACCGTCAGGTGCTGGACAGTCAGCATAAACGGTTATTCCTCAATCAGGCCTTAAGCCTTGGCGAAGCGGCGGCATGGGATTACCAACCGCCCCAGGACGCGGGCCGACGCTTTATTCGTAACAACCAAACTCTGGACGAGCAGGAGGCGCGGGCGCGTTATCCTCGCCCGCCGTCAGTGCGCTGATAATGATGATAACGAGGTGTGAAATGCGTTTATTAACCGCAGTGTTGAGCGTGGGAATGTCTCTGGCGGCCGGTTCCTGGGCCTGCGCCGCCGATAACGCCGGGTGCGGGGTGGTAAAAATGTCCGATCCGGGCTGGACCGATATCGGCGCCACCAACGGCGTGGCCGGCGTGCTGCTGGAGGGATTGGGCTATCAACAGCAGGTGCAGAATTTATCGGTGGCCCTGGCCTACCAGGGGCTGAAGACCGGTCAGTTGGATGTGTTCCTCGGCAATTGGATGCCGGCCCAGCAGCCGGTGATAGCAAAATATACCGCCGACGGCTCGGTTGAGGTGCTGGGGGCCAATCTCAACAATGCGAAATTCACCCTGGCGGTGCCGGACTATGTGGCCAGGGGCGGCGTGAAGGACTTTGCCGATTTGGCGAAATACGGCGACAGGTTTTCACGCAAGATTTACGGTATCGCTCCCGGCGCGCCGGCCAATCAGAACATCAAGACCATGCTGGATAAGCATGATTTCAACCTGACCGGCTGGACGCTGGTGGAATCGAGCGAAAGCGGCATGCTGGCTCAGGTGGATCGGGCGGTGGCCAAACAGCAATGGATCGTGTTTCTCGGCTGGGAGCCCCATGCCATGAACACCCATCATAAACTGGTTTACCTGAGCGGCGGCGACAAGTATTTCGGCCCCGATTACGGCAGCGCCACGGTGAACACCGTGACCCGTAAAGACTATGGCGCGCAATGCCCCAACACCGCCCGCCTGTTCAGCCAACTGACGTTTAACGTCGATTTGGAGAATGGGCTTATCAAGCGCGCCTTGGATGATAAACAAACGCCCCGTGAAGCGGCGCGGGAAGAGCTGAAGCAGCATCCGGAACTGCTGTCCCGCTGGCTGACCGGCGTGAGCACCCGCCAGGGCCGGCCGGGCCTGGCGGCGGTACGGCAGTCACTTGGGTTATAGTCCTATTTGATGTAGTCCCTTTCGATTTAACTTCGCTGAGGCCGGCGTGCGGCGGCCCGGCATATATGGCGGGCCCGGCTAGGCTGATGACCCGCCCGATATGCGGCTACCCCGTTCGCCGACCCCGGTTTTGTACACGATGGGCATATTTATAATGTCATTATGAATATTGCAGCAATGAACACTGATCTTATGCCATCACCGGTCTGACGACCATCTCGGGCACGTTCTAACCCAACCACCTTAAGTTGCGCGAATTCAGTCTTCTTCGGCAAACGCCGGGCAGCCATCGTTGGGCGACACCAGACGATCGTGACGGCGGCACAATCGCGAATCGCCGATGCTGGCGCCGAAGGCTGACCCCAGCATGGCGAGGCCGGGAATGGCCTGTTCGGTGCCGCCGCGATCCTGCCGGCAAAAGCGGCATCGTCCGCAGCGACGTTCGGCACGAGGGGGCGTGCGTTGCTCCGTGCTCATCATAAATGGCCCAACTGATTCCAAAAGTCCGCAAAGACATGCACCGACAGGAGATAGCCGAGCAATACATTGATGACCACGCCGGCGGTAAATGCCCAGAACGGGCGCAGACCGGTACCGGCGAGGGTGGCGAAGCGGGTGCTTAGCCCGATGCTCAGGAAGCAAAAGATAAAAGCCCAGGTACGCAGCGCGGTGATGGGGGCGATAAACGCCGGCGTGACGGTGGAGCGGAATTCCGCCAGCGAGTAATGGCTGCTCAGCCAGGTGACGAACACCGAGGCCAGCACGAAGCCGATAACGAATTTGGGGAAGCGTCGCCAGATTTCCCCGGCACCGGTTTTGGCGGTCAGGGTTTCGCCTTCGTCTCGCCACCATGTGCTGGCCACGATGGCCAGGACGAAGGCCCAGATGCCTATCCAGATATCACGGCCGATGACCTTCATCAGGGTAAACGCCTGTACGGCGGCATCGGGGTTGCCGGCGATTTTTCCGCCCGAGTGGGCAGCAAAATCGCTGTAGGTCTGGGCGGCGGCGATACCGGCGGCGTCGGCGAATTCCGAGGTGCCTATCCAGGCGCCGGCCACGCCGGAGGAGAGCCCCAGCGCTCGGGAGACAAACGGCAGCGCCAGCAGCGAGACGATAGCCCAGATAATCACCAGGGAGATGGCGACCGAGGCCTGTTCCCGCTTGGCGCGGACCGCTCCCGCCACGGCAATGGCCGCCGATACGCCGCATACCGCGCCGCCGACGCCCAATACCGCGGCGAAACGATTTTCCAAACCGAGCAGCCGGCCGGTGATAAAGATGGCGAAAAAGGTCACCAGAGAGACGATGGCCGCCTGGCCGATGGCCACCGGACCGGCCCATTGAATCAAGGTCAGCGGCAGCGTCGCCCCCAGCAGCACAATGCCGATTTTAATGTAATATTCCACCCGCAAACTTTGCGCCAGCCAATCCGGGATAGGCCAGATGTTGGAGACCGCCAACCCCAATACCAGCGCCAATAACGGCGGCTCAAGGTTGTAACGCGACGCGCTGGCCCAGGCGCCGAGCTGGAAGATAAATACCGATACGATAAACAAGACGGTAAAGCCGGCCAAGAATTTCCGGGCGTCGTGGCCGATGATAGCGGCGCTGACGGTTAATAATACCGCCCATAGCAGATAAAGACCGCCCAATGCCGGTAAACGATGCAGTAAATCGGCGCCCGCCTCTCCGAGCGAGGTCCATTTGGTCGGACCGGTAGCCAGCCATTTCAGGCTGCCGCCCTGGGAAAATAAGATGTAAGCGGCGCTGATCAATATCAGGGCCAGAACAATGGACCACCCATCCTCCTGCCGCCACCAGCGGAGAGCGGATCGCCCATGGGGAGATTTTACTGCCACATCGCTGTTTTCACTTATGCTCATGATTTTCGCCTTTATTTTGCCTTGCCAAAGGAATTTTCACTTTTCATCTGTGTTTCTTATATTTCAAAGGGTTCGCCCAAGGTCAGCATTAAACGATTGGCCCAGGCGAAAAAAGCGGTGGCCTGGACCAAATCCAGCAGTTCCAAATCATTCAGTCCCGCTGTCCGTAGCCGCAGGATATGTTCCGGCGCGGCCGCAGCCGGCGTGACCGACAGCGCCGCGGCAAAATCGATTTCCGCCTGCCAGCGTGGGGATTGTCCCGTGCTGAGCCTGGCGCCGGGAGGCTGGTCCAACAGGCGCTGGACAGCGTCCGGCTGTTTGGATAATTGGGCGGCTTTACGTGCATGCACAGAGGCGCAATAAATGCAGCCGTTGATTTTGCTGGCCGTCGCCGCCGCCAGTTCCCGCTCTTTCCGCGCCAGCCCGCCGGCGGTATAGAAGATGCCTTTATCAACGCGCGTGCGCTGCTCCAGCACAGGCAGATTACGGCCGAGCAAGCGGAAATAATCGGAATCGGCATGCCCGTTGCGCTCAAGGTCGGCCCGTTGCCGGGGGTAAATTCAGTGAGCGGCTTGGGGGAGAGCCAAGGTTCCCAGCCCAATTCCCGCTGGGTAAAGGCGTGAGGGGCCGGTCTTCCGCCGTGGGTATCGCCCACCGTACGCCAGGCGGCGGCCCCCACCGGCAGAGCCGGGGGCTGCTCCGCGCTTTTGCCGGCGATTAACCGATAGCCCCTTAGCAACCGGCTTTGAAAGCTGACGAAGGCCGCCAGTTGGGACAAGGTGACGATGGCGTCCGGCGACCAGCCTGCCCGGCGTAACGCCTCCAGATGCGCCGGCCGGGCGGCGGAGGGATGATGGCTTAACCGTTCGGCGTGTGCTAAAGCGGTTTGCAGCCGGGAACCCTCGATAGCCGGGGCGGCGGCCTGTTCACGCCGCGCCGCCGCCAGGCTTTCGGCATAGTGGGCCGTCAGGCGGCGGTCTTCGTGCCATTCCGCCACCTGGCGCGCCACCGTCAGCCGTTCCGGCAAGGTAAACGCAATGCCGTCCTCGGCATCAAACAGCGCCAGATAGCTGCCCTGGATGTGGCGGGTCGCTTCATCCCGCGTCGTGCGGGCCGCCGCCAGGGGCGATTCCGGCGGGATGTCCGCCAGCCGGTTGAGCAGATCCGTCGTGAGGGGAGATAGGGTCATTGGATATCCTCTGATAACGGATGGATGCGAGGCGAGGCCGGGACATCGGCGGGGCGCTGTCGGACCCAGCCCAGCGCCGGCGCCACCTGCCCGGCAATCAGTTCGATTGAGCGCAGGATGTAGGGATGGGGCGGTTCGATGGAGTGCACCTGGAACGCCAGATCGGTCACCCGCGCCAGGGCGCTGTCTCGTTGCAAGGACGCCGATACCTGTTCGGCGTTGCCGAGATGAACGTCGAACGCGGCGATAAAGTCATCCAGCGTATCGCCTGCCACCGGTTGCCCGTTGGCACGGGCGTTTTCCGCCTGACGGCGCAGGCCGGTCTGCGCCAGTTGCCGGGCCTGCTGGGGGTTGTCGGCGACGAAGGCGGTGCGGGAACCGAGAATGCGCGGCGTGACGCCGTCGGGCAAGGCATCAAGGTAGGCATCGATAATGGGGTTCTGCATGTCGTCCAGCGGCATATCAAGCGCATCGGCGGGGCGCGGCTGGGTACGGGATAACATCAGCCCGTCGCCGGCGGCGCCGGCGCGGGCGCCGCCATCCACTGAAAAAGTGGCCTGCCACACCCGGCGGGACAACTGCGGCGCCGGCGGATATAAACGATTGTCGCTGTCTCTCAGGGCCTCGTTGCGCCAAGCCGAACGCAGGATAGCCAGATTATCGGCATAGACGGCGGCGCGTTCGCCGCTTTGCAGGCCGAACGGCGGGAAAGAGGAGGGCGTGCCGCCGGACCCGAGCCCGATTTCCAGCCGGCCGTCGGTCAGCAGGTCAAGCACCGATGTATCCTCGGCCACCCGCAGCGCCAGCTCCATCGGCAGGGTAATGACGCCGGTGCCCAACCGGATGCGGCGGGTCCGCGCCGCGACGTAGGCCAGAAAGACCAGCGGCGCCGGCAGTCCGCCCTCGTCCGCGTGAAAATGATGCTGAGCCACCCAGGCGGTATCGAAACCCTGCGCCTCGGCATGGATAATTTGCTCCGCCGCCAGCAGATAACGCTGCCGCGCATCCGCTTTATCCAGCAGGCGGGTAAAAAAACCTAAACGTTTGGCGGTCATGCAAGAGTCCTTAATTATTGCGGCGCGAAAGGAACGATTGCGTTCCTCCGGCCGGGAATGGCGTTGATCAATTCCCGGGTGTACTGCGCGCCGGGGCGGGAAAATATGTCGGCTACCGGGCCGTAATCCACCTGCCGGCCTTTGTGCAGCACCGAAACGCTATGCGAAATTTGCCGTACCGTGGCCAGATCATGGGAAATAAAGAGGTAGGTCAGCCCAAGTTCGGTTTGCAAATGCTCTAACAGCGCCAGTATTTGCGCCTGCACGGTAACATCCAGCGCCGAAGTCGCCTCATCCAGCACCAGGATCCGTGGCTGCAACACCAGGGCGCGGGCCAGGGCCACTCGCTGCCGCTGTCCGCCGGACAATTCGCGTGGCCGCCTCGTTAGCAACGTTAGCGGCAACGCGACGCGAAGAGCCATCTCCTCCACCCGGCGGCGCCGTTCCGCCGACGTCAGGGGAGCGAAGTTCAGCAAGGGTTCCTCGATTATTCTGAACAGGCTGTGCGAAGGGTCGAGGGAGCCGAACGGGTTTTGGTAGACCATCTGGATTTTTTGACGAAATCGTCGCAGTTCCTCGCCCTTAAGGCGGGCGATGTCGATGCCGTCGATAAATGCCTTGCCGCTATCGGGAGTTTGAAAGCCAAGCAGAATGCGGGCCAGCGTGGTTTTACCCGATCCGGATTCTCCCACCAGCGCATGAGTGGTGCCTGCTTCCACGGTAAAAGACACCCCATCCACTGCCCGCACCGAGCCGCCGGCGCCGAGGCGGAAATTTTTGCCCACCTCTTCCACCCGAATGATGGGCGATGGGCTAGCGCTGGGCGCGCGCGCCCGGCGGGGTGGAGCGGCCAGCGCCGGCGCATCGGCAAAAAGCCGGCGAGTGTAGGCATTAGCCGGCGCACGCAGCACCTCGGCGGTATTACCCTGTTCCTGCACCCGGCCGTGACGCAGCACCAGCAGGCTGTCCGAGCGCTCGGCCGCCACCGCCAGATCGTGGGTCACCAGCAATACCGCCGTACCGTATTCACGCCTCAGTTGGTCGATAAGATCCAGGATCCGTTTTTGCACCGTGACGTCCAGGGCGCTGGTGGGCTCGTCGGCGATGATAAGCGACGGCCGAAGCGCGACGGCAATGGCGATGAGCACCCGCTGTTTCATGCCGCCGGAAAGTTCATGGGGGTACTGGCCGACCCGCTGTTCCGGGTGAGATAAACCCACGCGAGCCAACAGTTCAATCACCTTGGCATCCCGTTCCCGGCGGGGCAGGCGGCGGTGGATAGCCAGGATTTCCGCCACCTGGCTGCCGATGGTCTTCACCGGATCAAGGGAACTGGCGGGATCCTGGGGGATCAGGCTGATGCTCACGCCGCGCAGCGCGTTGAGCCGGCGCTGCGGGGCGCGGCTGATATCGACGCCGTTCAGGCGGATGGTTCCCCGTTCTCGCCGGCCGTTTTCCGCCAACAGGCCGATAATGGCCTGGGCGGTGGTGGTTTTGCCGGAGCCGGATTCCCCCACCAACGCCAGCACCTCGCCCGGATAGAGGCGAAAGGAGAGGTTATGCACCACGCGCCGCTCTTCCTTGTCGTCGCGGTAGGCGATGCAGAGATCGTCAAGCTCCAGCAGCGGTTCCCGCCGGGGAATCAGCGCATCGGATCGTGCCAATAACAGGTTCATCGCGGGCTCCTGGCAAAGGAATGGCTGATTCTATTGGCGGCAAGCACCACCGCCACCACCACCAGCCCGGGAAAAACGGTCAGCCACCAAGCGGTGGAGATGTAATTGCGGCCCTCGGCAATCAGCAGGCCCCATTCCGGCGTCGGCGGCGGGGTGCCGTAGCCCAGAAAACTCAGGGTGGAAACGGCCAGGATGGCATTACCGAATTGCAGGGCGGAAAACGCGATGACCGAGGTGAGGGAATTGGGCAGAATATGGCGCCACAGCACGGCGGCAAAGGTGCCGCCGCTGCCATAGGCCGCCTCGACATATTCACTGTGCCGCACCCGGACCACTTCCGCCCTGGCCAGCCGGGCGAAGTTGGCGATGGAGGTGATGCCGACGGCGACGGCCGCATGCACCGTGCCGAAGCCCAGCAAGATAATGATGCTCAGGGAGAGCAGCAGGCCGGGTATGGCCAGCAAAACATCGATAATTCGCATGATCAGGCTGTCGATGCCGCGCCCGGACGCGCCGGCGAAGACCCCCAGCGCGGTGCCGGCCACCAGCCCGAGCGCCACCGCCACCAGCGCCCCGGATAACGACCAGGCCGCGCCGTAAACGATGCGGGCATACAGATCGCGGCCCAGTTGATCGGTGCCGAGCCAATGGCCGGCCACCGGCGCCAGCCGCTGCGCCCCGGCCATGCCCTCGGTGCCGCTGTAAGGCGTGAACAGTCCGGGGGCGACGGCCCATAAAAAAACCACGGCTAAAACCAGCCAGGACAGCGCCAGGCCGGGCTGCCGGAGGAATCGCCGGCGACGGCGGCGGGGCGGGGTTTCGTCTTCGGGGGGCGGAGAGGCCGACGGCGACGACAGGGGTGCAGGCGTGTGGGTGTTCAGTGGCAGACTGCTCATAAGGCGACTCCGGCGGGCAACTTAAGACGGGGATCAAGCAGGGGATACAGCACATCCACCAGCAGATTGATAACCACAAAAGCGGTGGCGGAAATCACCACGATAGCCTGGATTACCGACACATCCTGGTTATTCACCGCCTGTTGGGTCAACTGGCCCAGGCCATTGATGCCGAACACCGTTTCGGTGATAAGGGCGCCGGCGATGAGCTCGCCGAATAACAGGCCGGCGATGGTGAGCGCCGGCAGCACCGCATTGCGGGCCACGTGACGCCAAAGCACGCCGCCTCGGCTGGCGCCTTTGGCCCGCGCCACCGCCGCAAACGGCAAGGTTTGCACTTCATCGATACTGCGAATGAGGATCTGCGCCAGCGGGGCGCAAATCGGCACCGCCAGGGTGACGATAGGCAAAATCAGCCCCACCCACTCGCCGGGGTTTATCACCGGGACCCATTTCAGGCGGAATGAAAACACCTGAATCAGCACAATGCCCAGCCAGAAGGTGGGTACCGAAATAAAGACCGAGGGCAGGGAGTGCAGCACGCCTTTAAGCCAGCGGGCGGCAGTCAGCCCGGCCAGCAGCGCCATCGATCCCGCCAAGAGCACCGCCAGCGCAAAACCGGCGAGGGCCAGCCGCAGGGTGGGAGGAAGATTGGTGCTCAGTAATTGCGCCACCGGCACCCCGGTCTGTACCGAATAACCGAAATCGCCGCGAAGAAAATGGCTTAACGTATGCAGATATTGCCGCCACAGCGGCGCATCGGCGCCATAGACGGCGCGCATCTCGGCGATTTGGGCCGGGCTGAGGCCCATATCCGGATTCTGAAACTTGATCAGGATGGCGTCGCCGGGCAACACCTGCAACAGGATGAAAGAGAGCGTGAACGCCGCCCAGAGCACCAGCAGTGCCTGTCCGAGGCGGCCATACAAATAGCGTTGCATGTTGCCTCCCCTTCTTAATGCTTGGCAAGCCAAGCGCCGTAGAATGCCGGCCGTCCCACGGCCTCGAAGCGCACGCCGTGCAGATAGGGCGCGCCGGCAAAGACCTGCGGCTCTTCGAAAATGGGGATCACATAGGCTTGATCCAGCAGATACTTTTGCGCGTCACCCGCCAGCCGCAGCCGCTGCCGCGCATCCACTTCGGCGGAAATCGCCACCAGCAGCGCATTAAGCTTGTCGTCGCTGAAGGTTTTCACTTTGCTGCTGGAACCGCCTTTTTGCAGCAGCGCATCGCGGTTGGTAGGATAGAACTGGCTTTTAATCACATCCGGATCGGCCCGTCCCACTTCCACCACGTTCGCCGGGGTTTTCAGCGGATCCAGACTATCGGCGGTTTTGCTGCCGGCATCTCCGGCCAAAATAGTCAGCCCCGCCCCCACCTTGCTCCACTGTTGCGAAACCAACTGCAGCACCTCTTTATTCTGCGGTTGCGGCGGTGATTCATACACCGACAAGATAAGCGAGCGGCCGTCCTTTTGACGGATCCCCGCCGCGCCTATTTTTCCAGCCTGCCGCATCCAGCAATTGCCCGGCCTTCACCGGATCGTATTTCAACGCATCCGCCAGATTGACGTAGCCGGCCGCCGATGCGGCGATCACCGATGTCGCCCGTGGGTAATGGGGCGAGAACAGCGTATTGACGATTTGAGCGGTATCAGTGGCGTGCAACAGCGCCTGACGTACCCGAACATCGGCCACCAGCGGGTTGTCCGGCCTGAATGAAATGCCGTCGTTAACGCCGCGGGTCGGCGCGGCATAGATAATGAAGTGCTGCTCCTCGGCTTGCTTTTCATCATAGGCTTGCACCTGACGGATAAAATCCGCCTGTCCCGCCAGCAGCGCCCCGATGCGCACGCTGTCTTCCGGCGTAATGATGAATTTTATGCCGTCGAGATTGGCCCGGCCCTGTTGTGGAAGATTTTTCGGCCCCCAGCGGTAATCATCCCGCACCCGCAAATCCACTTCCCGTCCCAGGGTTTCATTACTCACCACAAACGGACCCGACCCAATGATATGCCGGGCATCTCCCAACGCGTCGAAATTCTGCGCCAGGGTGGCCGGCGCCACCAAACCCGAGCCGATGGCGGAGGTGCCTTGTAAAAACCCCGGCGACGATTTCTTAAAATAGAATTTAACGGTTAACGGGTCTATTACTTCGCTATGATCGTAATTATTGATGACTTCCGATACCGGCAGGTGCAGCTGTTTATTGCCCAGGCCGTAGGTATCGAAATTTTTCGCCACCGCGGCGGCATCCAGCGGCGTTCCGTCGGAAAAGGTCACGCCGGGACGCAGTTTGAAGGTGTATTGGGTTTTATCCGCGTTGCTGGTCCAGGATTCGGCGATCCAGGGTTCTATGGCCAGGGTTTCAGGATTTTGATAGGTCAGCTTGTCGGTAATTTGATTAAGAATACCGCCGTTCGGGTAAAACCCCCTGCCGGCGGATAAAGGTTGGTGTGCGCCTGTTGTTCGAGATAAATCAGGGTGCCCCCCTTTTATCGGCGCATTGCCCGCCGTCTGGGCATTCGCCAAGCTTATCCCCAGGGCGACGGTCATTCCCCATGCCAGGCTGAGACCGGCAGCGCGCAAACGGAATCTATTTCGCATAATTATTTCCTTGGTGTCATGGCGGCCAAAATAATGCCTAAAGGGATATGATCGAAATCAATATCCGGCAAATAAACTTTTAGCAAAAAGAATTTATTTCCATAATTAAAAACAAAAAAAAGCATAAGGCAAGCCAGGATTGCCAGCGTATCCAGGCGTTGCCGCTAAATGCAATTTACGTATTTTATAGCAGTATTATTGCTAACGATTGTTGTCGATTGCATAAGAAGAATTGAATATATCTAATAAGATATCGTTTCTTCAGACTGCCAGGGGCATACCCTATTATCCGCAGGATTATTGACTCGTTAAATTAAAATAAAAAATCATAAAAATATATTGGCAAGACGTGGTGTTTCAGCGGCACACAAGGGTAGGCGGGGCATGATTGTTTTAACCAACGTTTCGAAGATATTTAATGATAATAAGATACCCATCGTCGCCGTCGATAATGTGAGCCTGAGGGTCGAGCGGGGCCAGATTTACGGCATTATCGGCTACAGCGGGGCGGGGAAAAGCACCCTGATTCGTTTGCTCAACGGTTTGGAAAAGCCCAGCGCCGGAACGGTGTGGGTGGACGGACAGGACATTACCCAGGCCAACGACAAGCGTCTTCGGCAGGCAAGGCTGAAAATCAGCATGATCTTCCAGCACTTCAATCTGCTTTGGTCCCGCAGCGTCAGCGAAAACATCGCGTTTTCCATGCAGATTGCCGGGACGCCTAAAGCCGCTATTCGGCAGCGGGTAGCCGAACTTATCACGCTGGTGGGATTGCAGGGGCGGGAAAATGCGTATCCTTCGCAGCTCAGCGGCGGACAAAAGCAGCGGGTGGGTATCGCCCGGGCGCTGGCGAACGATCCGTCGGTGCTGTTGTGCGACGAGGCCACGTCTGCGCTGGATCCGCAAACCACCGACGCCATCCTCGATTTGTTGCTTGATATCAATCGCCGGCTGAATCTGACCATTGTGCTTATTACCCATGAAATGCACGTGGTGCGCAAAATTTGCGGGCGGGTGGCGGTCATGGACAACGGCCGGGTGGTGGAAGAGGGGGGAGGTGCTGGACGTCTTCACCCACCCGCAGCAGCCCATTACCCGGCAATTTGTGAAACAGGTCGGGCAGTACCGGGACCAGAGCCCGGATCCGGCGCGGGAACTGTTGCAGGATTTGCCCGGCGTGGTGCTGAAATTGACCTTTATCGGCCTGAGCGTCCGCCGGCCGGTGGTGGGGGAATTGACGTTGCGCTATCAGGTGCCGTTCAACATCCTGCATGGCAATGTCACGCAAACCGCTAACGGGGCTTTCGGCGAACTGTGGCTCCATGCGGCCGTCTCCCCGGAGCAGCTCGACGATATCCTGGCGGACTTGCGCCGGCACAATATCTCCGCCGAGGTGGTCAAACATGGTTGATGCCACGCTTACACAATGGTTTCCCCATGTGCAGATCGATCAATTATGGGCGGCTACCGTGGAAACGCTTTATATGACCGCGTTTTCGGGCATCGCCACCTTTGTGTTCGGCATTGCGCTGGGATTGGCGCTGTTTCTTACCGCCCGCGGCGGCCTGTTCCAGCGTCCCGCCGCCTACCGGGCGATTTCGGTGGTGGTAAATGTGTTTCGCTCCATCCCTTTTATCATCCTGATTGTGCTGCTGATTCCTTTTACCAAAGTGCTTATCGGCACCATTCTGGGGGCCAATGCGGCCTTGCCGGCGCTGATAGTCGGCGCCGCGCCGTTTTACGCCCGCCTGGTTGAAATCGGGCTGCGGGAGGTGGACAAGGGCGTCATCGAGGCTTCCCGCGCCATGGGCGCCCGCGCGGGCACCCTTGTTTTTCGGGTTTTACTGCCGGAGTCGTCACCCGCCCTGGTTTCCGGCATCACCGTCACCCTGATTGCGCTGGTGAGCTACAGCGCTATGGCCGGTGTCATTGGCGCAGGCGGATTGGGAAATCTGGCCTATCTGGAAGGATTCCAGCGTAACCACAACGATGTCACCCTGGTGGCGACCCTGATGATTTTACTCATTGTGTTCGTTATCCAGCTGTTGGGCGACCTCATCACCTCACTCCTAGATAAACGTTAAACAGACCGGGATACATTATGAAAAGAACGTTCACACTGCTGGCCGCCGCTACGCTTACCGCTCTGAGCCTGTCCGCCTCCGTCTGGGCCGATACCCTCCGAGTGGGCGCATCCAATGTGCCGCACGCCGAAATCCTCGAGCAGGCAAAACCGATACTGGCGAAACAGGGAATCGACCTTAAGATCACCCCTTTCCAAGACTATATCCTGCCCAATACCGCTCTGGCGGACCATGATATAGACGCCAATTATTTTCAGCATGTGCCTTATCTCAACAGCGTGCTCAAAGATCATGCCGGCGATAAAAATTACGACTTCGTCAGCGCCGGGGCGATTCATATCGAACCCATCGGCATCTATTCAAAGCGCTATAAAAGCCTGAAGGACCTGCCGCAAAACGGCAAGGTGATCATGCGGGATTCGGTGGCGGAGGAGGGCCGAATTCTGGCTATCTTCCAACGGGAAGGGGTAATAAAACTGAAACCGGGCGTCAGCAAGGTGGATGCGCGCATCACCGATATCATTGATAACCCGAAGCACTTGCAGTTCCTGCCGAATATCGAAGGGTCGCTGTTGCCGCAGATGTATAAAAATGATGAAGGGGACGCGGTGGTCATCAATGCCAACTATGCCATCGACGCCGGCCTGAACCCGGTGAAAGATCCCATCGCGGTTGAAAGCGGCGAGAATAACCCTTATGCCAATATCATCACCGTCCATCGGGGCGATGAAAATAAGCCGGATATCAAGGCGCTGGTGGCGGTGCTGCATTCAAAACCCATTCAGGATTTTATCCGGCAGAAATATAAAGGCGCGGTTATCCCGGTCAACGGTTAACACCCATGCCCATTTCGCCTCGGACCCAGGTTGGCCGAAGGGGCTATGCGCGTATTTAAATTAATTTTATTAAACTGAAACGGCGGGAATAGCGGACCCGTCCTTTCATTAAATGTCGGCGTCGCAAATAATAAATCCGTCTTATCGACATAGAGACTGACATTCAGCGATATGTTGATTTCGCACAACATGTATAAAAAAGAAAAAATGATGTTAAGTATGTTGCCGCCATAGCGATTAACTTCACATTAATATAATTTTTACAGCAATTAATACTTTTGTAATGTTATTTCCACCATACTGTTTATCCGGTAGACCCCTTTTCAGGTGATCAGCATGGTACAACTTTCTGTGTATGCTCGGAGCACTAATGACACCACGCTCACGGCCTTTGCCGGCGATGTCGCGTTGAGCGAGCTGTTCCTGCAGCAAGCCGCCGTTAACAAGGCGCGTCCCGCCATCATCACGCCCCAGCGTATTCTTCATTATGGCGAACTGGCGCGTGACGCGGTTTCTCTTGCGGCCTATTTGCGCCGCCAGGGCGTCGGGGCAAACACCACGGTAGCGATTCTATTGCCGCCCGGCATTGAGCATATCACCTGCCAGGTCGCGATTTTGCTGGCCGGCGGCTGTATTTTACCGTTGGATCCCTTTTTGCCGGATGAACAGCTCAACGGCATGCTGCGGGATGCGATGGCGTCGATTACCCTGACCGACGGCGCCACTCGCCGGCGTTCATTGGCCACCCATGAAATTATTTTTGAACAGGTGGCGGTAGGGGACGGCAACGATCAGGATTTCGTTCCCCTGCATAACGCCTTATCCCGGCCTACCCATTGTTTTTACCAGCCGGGATTCCGCAAAACCAAAAGATGCTATCCGCGGGATATCTTTCGTCTGGCCCAGAATTCCCGCCATGTACGTTTTAATCAAGAGGATCGGGTCGCGGTTGTCGCTCCCATGACGGCTGAGGCGTCGCTGTTCGAAATCTGGGGCGCGCTGCTTAACGGCGCGGCGGCGGTGATCATCCCCGATAGCTGGGTCAACGATCCCTGCCGGTTCGAAACCGCTCTGCGGCAGTTTGCCATCAGTATCCTGCGGGCGGCCCCCCCCCGCCATGTTCAATCTGCTTGCCAGCATACGTCCCGCCTGTTTCGGCGAACTGAATTATCTGCTGGTGGGCGGTGAGTCGGTGAGTGCCCACAGTATACGGCGGGTACTGCAATACGGGCCGCCCCGGCATCTGCTCTATGGCGACGGGACCGAGGGCGGTACGCGGCTGATGCTGGCGGAAAGCGGCGCGCGCTAAGGTCGCGCCCGTCGTTGCCAAAGCTCAAGCATCTGAGCTTCCACCAGAGCGGGATCCTGCCTGAGGCTCTGCCAAATATCCCGAGCGCGATTATCCGCCAGGACATGATTTCGACCCTGCCTTATGCCCTCCAATGTCTGCTCCGCCACCTGCTCGGGCGAGACCTTCGGGCTATTGATATTGGTTGTCATATCGGTATCGATAAAACCGGCGTAAACGCCGATAACCTGTGTCCCTTGGTCGTGCAACTCTATTCGCGCGCCATCGGTCACCGCCAGCGCGGCCTGTTTGGATGCGCTGTAAGTGGCGTTCAGCGGCGAGGTAAACCAGCTCACCACCGACAGCATATTGACGATGGCGCCGCCGCCGTTGGCTGCCAGAATAGGCGCAAACGCCTTGATGGTCCGCAGCACGCCGTAAACATTCACCTCCATCTCCCGGCGCATGGCGTCTTCGGCGTCGTCCGCCAACATCGGGCTTTGCAGCAGGATGCCGGCATTGTTGATAAGCAGGTTGACATCGCGGCATTGCGCCGCCGCCGCCTCCACATCACGGTCTGAAGTCACATCCAATTTCAGCGCGGTAACTTGTGGGTCGGTAATCGCGGCGGGATCCCTCGCCGCCGCGTAGACCTTGGCCGCGCCCGCCGCCAGCAGCGCCTGGACATAGGCTTTGCCCAGACCCCGATTGGCTCCGGTGACCAGGGCAATGCTCCCCTCTATTCTCATGGCGTTATCCTCGTGTCTACCATGCAGGCGCATGATCGTTAGTCAGTCGTCATCAAAAATAGATAATACAGGTAAATAAATGAGATGGAACCATTGATAGAGGGAAGCGAACTGATGGCTTAATGCCAGCCGCCGGAGACGGCGATGCGCTCGCCGGTCACCCAGGCCGCGTCGTCCGATGCCAGGAATAACGCCACCTTGGCGATATCAATTGGCTGCCCGAAGCGGCCCAGCGGCGTCTGCGCCACCATGGCTTTTTCAAACTCACTGCCCAGCACGCCCACCGAGGCCACGCCTTCCGTCGCCACGCCGCCCGGCGCAATGGCGTTGACCCGGATCTGCCGAGGCCCCAATTCCCGCGCCAGCGCCAGCGTGAGCGTATCAATGGCGCCCTTGGTGGCGGAATAAATGGCGGTGTTCGCCGTCGGGTTGGCGCTGACCACCGAACTGATATTGATGATGCTCCCGCCCTGCGGCCCGAAGTATTTGAGCGCTTCCTGCACGGCTAAAAAAGTGCCCAATACATTGATATTGAATTCACGATGAAATTCCGCTTCGGTGGCCTCCTCAATGGCATCGAACTGAAAGACGCCGGCGTTATTCACCAGGATGTCCGGCGCGCCGAACGCCTCCTTGGCGGAAAGGAACAGCCGGCGCACGTCGGCGGATTTTGCCACATCGCCCTGTATCGCGACGGCCTTGCCGCCGCCGGCGAGAATTTCCGCCACAACCCGATCGGCGCCTTCCTGGCTTGAAGCATAGTTGACCACCACCGATGCGCCGGCGGCGGCAAAGGCTTTGGCGATGCCGGCCCCGATACCCTTGGAGGCGCCGGTCACGATGGCAATTTTATTAGTAAGATCACTCATGGTAAGCTCCAGAAGAAGGATTTAAGTACATTAGTTCGGGTTTTTTGAACTAATATAGTTCGTAAAATATGAACTAATGGACTATTTGTCAATACTCTGCTATAAATATTCCATGAGACCAATACTTCATCCCGCCGCCAGTGATATTACCGTCGAGGGCATTTTGCATGCTCTGGCGGATCCTGTGCGTGCGCAGATCTTTGTGGAAATCGCCCGGGCCGATTGCCCGCAAACCTGTTCGGCATTCCTGGAAGTCAGCGATAGAATCGTTCCCAAATCCACCCTGTCCCAGCATTTCAAGGTGCTAAGGGAGGCCGGTCTTATCCGCAGCGTGCGAAAGGGGGTGGAGATGTATAATATGCCGCGCCATGAGGATTTGCATGAGCGGTTCGGTGCGCTGATTACCGCCATTATCGAGGCCCACACCGCGCAGTATAAACGGGCGCGGAATAAGGCCCCCGGCCTGCCTGCCCGTGCCGAGAGCGAAAGCCGGCCGGCGAAGGGGCCTGCGGCGGATTAAGACCTCGGCCGGCTCTGACCATGGTTTTACGGTATATAACTTATTAATCTGTAAATACCTATCTAAAGATATATTCTTTTCCCCAACCTGATTAAGCTGGTTTCCATTCATCTGTCCTGCACGCCGATAGATGTTTCCCTATCAATGGTGATGATTTGTCATTGCCTGGCACCAGCGAGAACCTTTGACATGGATACTGTTTCAGCCTCAAGCGATGCTTTAAAGCAAAGATTCACCATTACTCCCTGCGCCGAGGGATCCCGCGATAAATCAGCCGCGCTATCCCAAGCCAAATTTGCCGAGAAGTTGATCAAGGCCGCCAATGACAGCGCATCCATCGCGCCCGGCAAAAAGGATGCGACCCGTACCGCCTCCGTTAGGGTGGATGTGATCCGTGTCGCCGCCGCTTCCGTTAAGGCGGATGCGCCCCATGCCGCCGCCGTTCCCGTTAAAGCGGATGCGCCCCATAACGCCGCCGCTCCCGTTAAGGCGGATGCGCCCCATGCCGCCGCCGCTCCCGTTAAAGCGGATGCGCCCCATACCGCCGCCGCTCCCGTTAAAGCGGATGCGCGCCATACCGCCGCCGTTCCCGTTAAAGCGGATGAGCCCTGTGCCGCCGTCGCTATTGGAGGGGATACGCCCCATAAGCGGGCGTCTATTCGTCTTATGTATGGTTTCAAAGGCGTAAGGGATCTGGCTCCGCCAGGGACCGGTGATAAATTTACCGTTGATTTACTCAACCGGGCTTTGTCCCTGTCCCATGCTAACCTGTCTCATGAAAAGATGAGTGAAATTCGCCAAGGAATCAAGGTAAGGAACAGCGCTGTCAGGCAGTTCGCCTTGACGACGCGTATCGACGATACCCTCGCCAGAGAGCTGCTGCTTTCCTGGTCGTCCTGGCTTAAGAAGGAATATGATTATATTTCCATCCAATCGGCGCTTATAAAAAGACTGGCTAAAGGCAGACTCTCAAAATACGATAATTTCAAGTATCTCGCAGCGAAGAATAATGCCATGGAATTGAAAGTGAGCGCGATAGCCTTTCAAAACCTGATGCCCATATTCGACAGGTTTATAAATCACGGCGATGACGAAGGATTTATCGCTTTGCAACGCTGCATGATACCGGAAAGAACACAGCTTTCCGGTATTGTCACCAGTATATTTTTCAGAAGAACGTCCAAGCTTGGGTTAATCTGGAGCCAGGAAAACAATATTCCGGTCTATTTTGATGTGGATTTTACCCTTAAAGAAGCCTCTAAAAAACACCGCGCATCTTATCTTCCCATCACGTTTTCCGAGTACAAATATTACAAGAAAAACCAATTTTCACATGTCACTGAGCGACGGCTGATAACACAAGAGCCGCCATTTTATCTCAGGTGCCTGGGAAGGAAATAAGTTTGGTGAATCCTCAAATTCGCCCATGCAAACAAATCGTCATAATTGGTCGTTGGTCAACCACGGCGACCGTCGGCTATGATAGAGGGCAATTAACTTGATTTAATCTATACGCGTCCTATTTCAAGCTGCAGTGGTGTTGGCTGCGCCCCCTCACCCCAGTCACTTACTTGAGTAAGCTCCTGGGGCTCGCGGGCTTGCCGCCTTGCTGCAACTCGAAGTAGTTTGGGTATACCTGATGTTGATGGGGAAAATATGAAAACGCCTGCCGATCCGGCCCATTTGAAAGTCACTTCTCCCGTAGTCGATCATTTGCGGTTTCATCGGCGAAACCATCACCTTGCCGCGCCGTTCGGCAACGGCTGGTTCGCCCGCAAGGCGGAAGCGTTCGCGCGCTTTTTCGGCACGCCGATGTTTTTGGGTTCGCAAACGCTGGTGGTTGCCGTCTGGATCGGGCTGAACGTTTCAGGACTGGTGAAATTCGATCTCTACCCGTTCATCCTGCTCAACCTGGCTTTCAGTCTTCAGTCCGCCTACGCCGCACCGCTGATATTGCTGGCGCAAACGCGCCAGGCGGAGCGTGATAAGGCCAATGCCGATGCCGATGCCCAGCACCGGGAAGCGCTGGCCGTCGCCAACGTGCAACGTCAGGAGCAATCGGCGCAAACCACCGCCCAGATGATGGCTTTGCTGGAACAAAATACCGAACTGACGGTGCTGACCAAACAGCTTAGCGAACGCATTGAGGTTCTTGCGGCGGAACTGCATGAAAAGCTGTTGCAAAAGGCGTCGTCCTGAGCGGCACGCTATCCTTTCATTTCGGCCTGTTTCGACACCGGATTGCGGGCCGGTAAGCGGCGGTTTCGCCTTTTCGGCCAGTAACAACGGCTACGGCGCCTTCATCATGATGGGCGACCGCTATCGATGGCAGACATCCACCCAAAAATTTTTTTCCCGCCGCTCTTTTACACATCGTGGTAGGGCATTATCTGCAAGTCTCCCAATGAGTAATATGCTAATTTCATTAGGAATTTAGCACGATTAACAGGGCGAACGCGCTGCCTGAGGAGCGATAATGTCGCTGACAAATCTTGATCCCTCGCGGATAGCCGCGATGGCGGAATCATTAGCCGGCATCGGCACCGAACAGGCGAAAACCGATGCGACTTCGCTGTCGGGTATATTGGAACATATAGTGAATTTCTTTACCTTTGGCCTTGTTCGCAGACACCGCATTGAACACTATAATGGTTTCGCTAAGGCCATGGCGGAGGCGCTGGAAGCGGCAACCGCCACGGACAGTTTACTCAATGTACCGGAGACGGTTATCGTCGATTTTCAAGGATATCGCGTTATCTTCAGGCAGCCGCCAGAGGGTTCTGGTAACGCCGATGATGTCTCCGTTGAGGTGAGCAAGGGAAGCACAAGTATTGAATCAACGGTCAGTAAAAGTACGTTTCGTCGCGTTGGCACCGTTTTACTGCTAAGGCAGTGGTTTAAGCTGGCATGCACAGACGCCATTTTGACAGACCAGGGGCAAATGAACCTGAGCGGCGCAAATTTGTACACAGCCGACCTGCGCGGGGCTGATCTCAGCGGAGCCGATCTGAGCGGCGCCAACCTGCATCTGGCGAACCTTAGCAACGCTGATTTGAGCGGAGCCTGTCTCGCCAATGTCAAATTGGATGGAGCCAATCTGTCAGGAGCGCGGCTGAAAGGAACAAACCTGAGTCATGCCAGATTGGTCGGCGCTAACTTGACGGGAGCCGACTTGAGCAATCTCCAGTGGCAAGATTCCTTGCTATTTTTCCCCCCCCCCTTGGGAGGCCAACAACATCACGTTTTCTATTGGCCCCGAGGGCTATGGTGGGCAGGGTACCTTGCTCGCCATGATGGATACCGTTGGAGAAAAGTTTAGGGAGGTGAAATTAACCATGGCCCGTGAACTGATGCATTCACTCCAGAAGGCCTCGGTGTCGCGGGTGGCGCCGCAGCTGATAAATGCTTGGTCCAAGGCCCCTTATAACGATGATGCGGCCATCGCGGCCTGGCTGGATACCCTTTGCGAAAGCTACCTCAAGGAATATGATGGCGCGCGGTTGCCGCTGTTGAGTGACGACAGGCTTAAACAGGCGGCGGTTCTGTTCGCATGCCGGTCGGAGCGAATGTTTTCTCATAACGGCGCGTTTATCCAAATGGTTGCCCAAGGGATGAAAAGGGGGACGACAACATCAAGGCAGGCATAAGCCGGCTTTATGATGGCTACCTGGCTCATGAAAAGGTCAGGCCTTATGCCGCATTGGCTGATTTTGGCGATTACGGCGCCGGGCGGCCTGTTTGGAAGAATGAGGACGCAGCAAACTTGATACTCTTTCCTTCCCGGCCTGATGGGCCCGTTATGCTGCTCTCGGCATCGACCCTTGAAGGTATGGTGAAACCTGATCCTCTTAACCCGGTATGGCATCGCTTTTTTCTGTATGACCAACGCCTAGAAAATCTGTCGCCTGGCGACTATAGGTTGAATACGCTGTTTGAACAGGATTACAAGCTGTTTTTGATACCTTATCGCTTTGCTGAAGGGGTTGCCAAATTTATCAAACTGCTTGATATATTGAACCTTGGGGATCGGCAGGCGTTATTTGTTTCGGCAATGCGTTCTAAACGCTCGTCGGTAAAATTGACCAGCCCCGCAAGCCATCAAGAGCTGAAAAAAAATCTTTGACCCGATACTGACTTATGAAACGTCTTCGGGCGACCATAGTCTTACCGTCGGGCACTACGATGAGATTATCAAAGCCTATGATCTCGCCTCGGCCAGCGATAGTGATAAAGCCAAAATGCTGCTTTGTTTGGCGGCGCTATTCACCAATTATTCCTCCACAGCGATTTTCGGTACTGAGTATGAATCGCCGGAAATGCTTAGATTCTATGCTTACGCTTTGATGGAAAAAGCCCATAAGCTTGATAAGAGAGTGTTTGAGGATGGCAAGGAAAATGCATTCGCCGACTGGAGAAATCGTTTGCTGGGCCTGGCCAACGCCCACAGTTGCAGTGGAGTATTGTCAATTCTCATGAACGGGCATATCCGTAAGCATTTTCCCGCCGTTATGGCGGCTATCATGCCGCCTGCCTGGAGCTGATGTTGAAGTGAATAACATTATTAGCGTTTCCTGTCCCTAAGGACGAAGGTCTACGCTCCCAAAAGGATATTTATCTAGACAATTGTAGAAGTCTGATAAACCTCTACCCGGGCAGGCCGATCACCCGCAGGCTGCGCACACCTTGGGCGCCCCTGATAAGCACCCCTTCAATATCGGCGGTGGCGGAGGGGCCGGACATCAGCACCGAGTAACGCGCGGTCAAAAAACGCTTTCCGCTGGTAGGCGATATGGAGATTGGGCAGGATATTGGCCACCGGCAACAGCACCACCAGATGTTGCGCCAAAAAACCCAACGCATTGACCGGACATTCCGCTTCGCTCAGCCAGACGGAACCGGTTTCCGCCACGGCGAATCCGGCCTGGACGATGCCGACATCCACCTGATTCACCGCGCCGGCGGGGGTATCCGGCCCGATGGGCAAATCTCCCTCGATGCCCGGCACCGCCGAACAGAATAGGCCGCCGGTGGGAAACAGCCCGCGGATATAATCGCACAGCGCCGCATAATCCGTCTGGCCTCCGGCCGACGGCGCATTGAGCAGGCTTTCGTCCCAAATGCCGCCCATGATAACCAATGCGGCGCCGAAGGCGGCAGGCGAAGCCGGATACCGCTCGGCAAAATCAGGCAGCGCCGGCCTGGGCACCGGCGTCAAGGCGTGGTTGCGGACGGCGCGCAGGATCTCATCGCGATCGCTCATGGTTTTTTATCCTTGTTTAACGGCTCGGCGCTCGCCCTTGGCGGGAAGCCATCCGCCTCACGGCGGCGTTGCCGCTCCACATACCAGCGGTGGAAGCTCTGGCGCGGCGAGGCCGGTATTTCCCCTGGCTTCGCCCCAGGCGTTCAGGGGGTGGTAGAGCAGGATGCGCGGCAGTTTCGGCACCACGGCGTTGGCGGCGTCCACCGCCGCCCGGTACAGCGCCGGACTGGCGAGGATCCTGCCGGCGGCTTTCATGGCGCTTTTCTTGGCGAAGGGCAGTTCGTTATGGCGGGCGACTATCTCCCGCCATTTGAAAATTTGCTCATGGATATTGATTTTCACCGGGCAAACCTGGGTACAACTGCCATTCAGCGTGGAGGCAAAGGGCAGCGTGCTGTATTTTTTCAGGTCCATGGTAGGATTGATGATGGCGCCGATAGGGCCGGAATAGACCGCGCCGTAGCTGATGCCGCCGCTGCGCCGGTAAACCGGGCAGGTATTCATGCAGGCGCTGCAGCGGATGCATTTCAGCGAATACCAGAAATCCTCCATCGCCAGCCGCGCGCTGCGGCCGTTATCCACCAGGATATAATGCATTTCCCCTCCCCGGCGCGGGGCGCGGAAGTGAGAGGTGTATTGGGTAATGGGCGAGCCGAGGGCGCTGCGTGACAACAAACGGATAAATACCCCCAGGTCCGCCACGGCGGGCACCAATTTTTCAATGCCGATGGAAACCAGGTGCAGAGCAGGGACGTTGGCGCTTAAATCCGCGTTGCCCTCGTTGGTACAGACCACCACCGCGCCGTTCTCGGCGACGGCGAAATTGCAGCCGGTCATGCCGGCCTCCGCCCGCAGGATATACGGCCGGGGTTTTTTCCCGCTGCTGCCCGGCGAGATAATGGGGATCGGCATTATCGGGATCGGTGCCCAGGGTATCGGCGAAAACCCGGGCCACGTCGATGGAAAGCTTATGCACCGCCGGCACTACGATATGGCTGGGCATCTCATTGTCCAACTGCTGGATACGTTCTCCAAGATCGGTTTCGATGACCTCGATGCCACGCGCGGCCAAATAAGGGCGCATATCGCACTCCTCCGTCAGCATCGATTTGCTTTTTACCAGGGTTTGCACCCCGCGTTCGCTGAGAATGTCATGCACGATACGGTTATGTGCCGCCGCGTCTTTAGCCCAATGCACCTTTACGCCGTTGGCTAACGCATTGCGCTCGAACATCTCCAGATAAATATCAAGATGTGTAAGGGTATGCTCTTTGATCTGCGAGGCGAGGGCGCGCAACTGCTGCCATTCCGGATGCGCTTTCATCTGGGCGTCGCGCAGCTGGCGCAGGCTCCAAAGCCGTTGGTCGAGGAATGCCTGGTGCTTCTCGCTTGCCAGGAATTCCCGCGAGCCTTTAACGTGATCGATTGCTTTCATAGCGGTCTCCGGGCCGGGGTTTAGGCATGGGCGCCATTGAGAATCTGCGCGATATGCATAAATTTCACCGCCGCGCCCATGCGCTGCGCGCAGCCTTTCTGATGCATCAGGCAAGACATATCCGCCGAAACGATATATTCGGCGCCGGCGTTCAGATGGTCGTTCACCTTGTCGTAACCCATCTTGGCGGAAACCGGCGCTTCGGTCACGCTGAAGGTGCCGCCGAAGCCGCAGCACTCGTCAGGACGGCGGGGAAGGACGAACTCGATGTCTTTTACCGCGCTCAACAACGCCATAGGTTTGGAAAACCCCGGCCCGTCGATTTCCGATACCGAGGCATGGCCCAGGGAACGCAAGGCGGTACAACTGTTATGCAGGCCGACCTTATGGGGAAATGCCGCCCAGGGGAACGTCCTGACCTGCAAAACATCATGCAAAAAGTCCACCAGCTCATAGGTATTGCGGCGCACCCGCCGCACCGCGTCGGTTTGATCAATGGCGTCCAGGTGATCCCGCACGTGATGCACACAGCTGGCGGACGGCGCCACGATATGGTCGTAGCCGCTGAAGTTACGCACGAACAGCGCCTCGCAGCCCGCGGCGTCGCGCCGGCAACCGCTGTTGGACATGGGCTGCCCGCAGCAGGTTTGGTTCAGGGGATAATCCACGTCGCAGCCCAATCGTTCCAACAGCTCCAGCGTGGCGATGCCCACCTCCGGAAAGTAGGCATCGATAAAACACGGGATAAACAAGGCTGTCTTCATGGTCTGGCACATCTCCCTGAGCGGTATCCGCAATCCGGCAAGCGGAGCGGGGGCGCCTTGGCTTAGGCGTTAAGCATGATTATTCGCTTCCGCCCGCTCCATTTGTGTGATTTATGCGTGATATTGCAGGTAAACCACATGGGTTTGCAGATACTCTTCCAGACCGTGCCGGCCGTCGGCGCCGCCGATGCCGGATTTACGCCAGCCGGCGTGAAAACCCTGCATCGCCTCGAAATTCTCGCGATTAATGTAGGTTTCGCCGAATTTCAGTTTTTTCATCGCCACCATGGCGTTATTTAAATCGGTAGTATAAATGGACGAGGTCAGGCCGAATTCACAGTCATTGGCCATGGCGATGGCCTCGGACAGGGTGCGGAAAGTGGTGACCGGCAAGACCGGACCGAAGGTTTCCTCATGCATAATATCCATTTCCTGCTGCACATCCACCAGCAGCGTCGGTTGGAAAAAGTAGCCTTTGCCTTCGGCGCGCTTTCCCCCCCCCCAATACCACTTTCGCGCCCTGCGACACCGCTTTGTCCACTTTCTCCTGCACGCTTTGCAGCGCGGCGGCTTCAATCAGCGGTCCCATATCCAGCTGTTTTTCCTTGGCCGGATCGCCGTATTTCACCTGTTTCAAGGCGGTGGTCAGCCGGGCGATAAACGCGTCTTTAATCTCTTCCTGCACATAGACCCGCTCCGCGCAGTTGCAAACCTGACCGGTATTGATAATGCGGGAATCGACGATGCTTTTCACCGCCAGATCCAAATCCGCATCGGCCATCACGATGGCGGGCGCTTTGCCTCCCAGCTCCAGAGACACTTTGGTGATGTTTTTGCTGGCCGCCGCCATGGTTTGTTCTCCGGCCGCGACGCTGCCGGTCAGGCTGACCATGCCGACTTTCGGATTGGCCGCCAGCTCTTGTCCCACCACCGATCCGCGGCCGGTGACCAGATTGAAAACCCCTTTGGGCAAGCCCGCCTCATGGACGATTTCGGCAAAGGCGATGGCGTTATTGGGGGTCAACTGGCTGGGCTTTACCACGATGGTATTGCCGGTCACCAGCGCGGGCGCCGCCTTGCGCGCGATCAAAAAGAACGGGAAATTCCAGGGTAATATGCCGGTGGTAACGCCGATGGCCTTTTTAAACACCAATATATGTTCGTTACGCCGGTCGCTTTGCACGATTTCACCTTCGTAACGCCGCGCCCATTCCGCCATGTAATCCAGGTAATCGGCGGTGAACAAGACTTCGGTATTGGCCAGCCCCTGGGTTTTGCCGCCTTCGGCGACGATGATGCCGGTCAGTTCTTCTTCGCGACGCCGGATGCCGGCGGCGATTTTACGCAGCCATTGGCCGCGCTCCACGGCCGGTAACTCTTCCCAGCCGTTCTGCGCCGCCGCCGCGGCATTGATGGCTTTGCGGACATCCTCAATGCCGGCATCGGGTATTTGGGAAATCACCTCTTCGGTGGAAGGATTAAGCACGTCGATCCATTTATTGCCGGCGTTGGCGACAAATTCGCCGTTAATATAAAGTTGTTGCTGTTTTATAGTCATTGCTGCAACTCCATTAATGATATGTAGGGTAATTGTTGCATACAAAGATCAGTATTACCCCGCTGCGATAGAGAAAGCAATGGCGGCGCCGTTTGCCGGATAAAGAGGGGTTTTCACGGTCGCCGAGGGTAAACGCCGGGCGGTAATAAGCGGATGGGGGCAAGATAACCGTATGATTCGGGAAACTATTTAAGCCTTGTTGCCGGCAAGTCGAAGCGCAGTTCCGCTCAAGGTTGCTTTAAGGAAAGCCGGGTTTTACATTGAACAATTTTTCATTATAGCGCTTTGGCAAAGCACAGCCTTGATAATACTGCCACTGTGGAATGACTTATGGCCATCATGGGAAGAACGGTGTGATGGGGTGCGCAAAAAAAACGCTTCACGATATTAAAACTTAACAAAATGTTTCTGTGACCGCTTAAATACCTGCCAATGAAAAAAACGCTTTTATTTTGAAATTTTGAACCCCCTCAAAATTTTCACATGCGGCGATCAAAATCCATAGCGCGATGGCGCAGTGAAAATCCGGGGTAATTGTCCATTCACGTGAAAAAAAACCGAGAATGCATTAGCGACGTTTTACAGTGCGGTAGGTGAAGTTTACTATGGCGCATCCGTTTCACCGCGAGTTTGATAAGTGGATAGACAAAGAAGATCGGTGCTGCATATGGATTTGCGGCGTCTGATACTGATTCTGGCCGTGATGAGCGCGCTGATAACCTTGGGTAATGGCTTTTTCGCCACCTATAAGGTACAGCGGCAATTGCTGATTGACGATACCCTGGAAGCCAATCGGGTTTACGCCGCCAAGCTGGCGGACAGCGCCAATCTGTTTTTTGAAAGCCTCTATCGTCAATTGGCCTACAGCTCCGCCATCCTTTCCAGCGGATTTGATAACCCACAACTGCTGCAATCGGAGACGGAGCGTTTGCTGCTGCAAACCAACAGTTTTAATTCCGTCGCCGTGGTGAACGCCGAGGGCGTGGTAGTGGCCACCTCCCCCGACTCCATTCAGATCAAAGGCCAAAAGCTGAAGACCCCCGGCGCTGTCCAGGCGCTTCGTCTTCGCGCGCCCCATATCAGCGAGCCGTACATTTCCGCGGTGGGTAATCTGCTGGTATTTGTCTCTTCACCCATTTTCGCCGAGAACGGCACCTATCTGGGGTATGTGGGCGGCACAATTTACCTTAAGCAAAAAAGCATTTTAAACGAACTGCTGGGCAAGAATTTCAGCGCCGCCGGTTCTTATACCTATGTCATTGATGATCAACTAAAAATCATTTACCACCGCGACGCCGATCGTATCGGTCAATTGATGGGGCGCGGAGGGTTAAGGGAGGCGGTGCAACGACGGGGCAGCGGCAGTTTACAGGAGCTTAACCCGTCGGGTATCGACATTCTGGCGGGGTATGCCGCCGAGCCCTTGTCCCATTGGACCATCATCACCATCCGGACCACGGACAATACCCTGATGTCCCTCAAGGGTTTGATGTTAAGCGTCCTGCACCGCACCTTGCCGCTGACCGTGGCGACGCTTCTGGCGGCCTGGCTGTTTGCCCGCCTGATTTCCAAACCCCTTTGGCAGTTGGCCAGCAGCGCTAACGATATGGACCGCACCGGCATTTCCGAGGATATTACCCGCATCCCTTCATGGTATTTTGAAGTGGCGCAGCTCAAACGCGCCATGCTGGTGGGCATCAGCCTGCTGCAAAAAAATAGGCACCCTGAAGGCGGAAGTGCAAACGGATCCCCTCACCGGGCTGCTTAACCGACGTGGTTTATCATTGACGCTGGATGGCTATCGGGCGACAAAACAGGCATTCGCCGTGATTGCCCTGGATATCGACAAGTTCAAAGCCGTCAACGATACCTATGGCCACGGCGCCGGCGATGCGGTGATCCGTTTTTTGGCGCAACAGCTGCGGTCCTGCGCCCGCGGCGATGACATCCTGTGTCGTAACGGCGGCGAAGAGTTCTTGATGCTGTTGCCCGCAACCGGAGCGGGAATCGCCGCCGATATTGCCGAGCGTATGCGAAGCCGCGTCGCGGCCGTGGATTTCCCCGAGGTAGGCCGCATCTCCGTTTCCGCCGGAGTCGCATTATGGTCGCCGGAAACGGGAAACCCGGAGCAGGCGCTTAAACGGGCCGACGATGCGCTATACCAGGCGAAAGAGCAAGGCCGCAATCGCGTGGTGATGGCCTGATGCCGGGTTAAATCGTTTTAAGCTCCGCCAATGACGGAATGGACATGGAAGGCGCGAATTCCGTCACCTTGTAATTGGCCACGGCATTAAAGGGATCAAACGCCAAAACGCGATTAAGTTCGGCGCGATCCATGCTTTTAGCGAAAATAATGCCGCCGTTGCGCGGGACCTTGCGGCCGGAAGCCACAAATACGCCGGCGGCATAATACTTGTTCAGCCAGGCGATATGGTCTTCCAGAAGCTCTTCCACCTTTTCGATAGGTTCCTCATAGGTCAACTCGACGATGAACATCAGCAACTCCTTTATGTATTAGCTGTGCCATAAGAATAAACATTTATACACTGCTGTGAAGCAGGCAATTCTTATAGTGCCCGTGACTCATACGCCGCTGTGCATCGTCGGCTTTACCGTTAAGCGGCATGGAATTCAGCAGGATAGTTTTATTCGTATCCGTTATGCTTAGCGCTAAGATAGATAAATTTTTTATGCTTAAGGCATGCCGCCCAGGGGAAATGAATGAGCAGCCCTTATTGGTTAACAAAAACTCGGGCCATTATCCTATTCACCCTGATGCTGCTGGGGGCTTTCTTACTTATCAGTTGGAGCAGCTACGAAGTGGCGCGGCGGTCGCTGATAAACGAAATTGAAGAAAACACCCTGCCTCTCACCAGCGATAATGTCTACTCCGAGATCCAGCAGGACCTGCTGCGGCCCCTCTTTATTTCTTCGCTGATGGCCCATGATACTTTCGTACGCGACTGGGTGCTGGATCATGAGAAAGAGCCGGATGCAATGATCCGCTATCTCAGCGAGATCGATCGCCGTTTCGATACCATTTTTTCATTTTTCGTTTCCGACAAAACCGATCGTTACTATGACCCCAAACGGGTACTTGAAACAGTATCGGAGAAGGCGCGCCGGGATCGGTGGTATTTTCAGGCCAAAAGTCTGTCCGACGACAAGCCCTATTTCATCGATGTCCGCCCGGATCCGGAGAGCCATACTCGCCTGGACATATTTGTTAACCATAAGGTCCAGGATTATCAGGGAAACTTTATCGGTCTTACCGGTATCGGCATTTCCATGGAAAAGGTTAAGGTGCTCATTGAAAAATATGAACAGCGCTATAACCGAACCATCTATTTCGTGGATAAAAGCGGTCAGGTGGTGCTGCATGGGCAAGGCTTCCAGCGTGCGCAGAATATCCGCCGGCAGCCGGGCTTAAGCCCGTTGACCACCGCTATCCTCACCGCCCCCGGCGGCAGTTATCAGTATCGCGACCAGGGCCGGCTGGTGCTGCTCAATACCCGATTGTTGCCGGAGTTCGATTGGTATTTGATGATAGAACAACGGGATCATCCCCAGCAACGGGTGCTGTATGTGACGCTATTGAAGAATCTGGGCATCGGTATTGTGGTGAGCATGGCGTTTTTGTTATTGCTCTGGTTCACCATCGGCGGCTATCAACGCCGTTTAGAGCAAATGGCCACCACGGATAAGCTCACCGGCGTCATGAACAGACAGGCTTTTGAATTGAGTTTCCAGCGATTGCGCGGTTCCTCTTTGCAGCAGGGAAATGCGGTTGCGATGGCGATAATCGATATTGATCGCTTTAAAACCATTAATGATTATCACGGCCATGCCATCGGCGATCGGGTTATTCAGCACATCGCCCGCCTGATACAAACTTCACTGCGGCGCAGCGATAGCCTGTGCCGCTGGGGCGGCGATGAATTTCTGCTATTGATGCCGGGCTGCGACGGCGACCAGGCCTCGGCGCGTATGACGGCGTTGTCCCGTTTGATTGAGCAATCCCCTTTGATGGCGGATAACCAGACAATACCGGTTACCATAAGCTGCGGTGTGGCTGAACTGCGGGATAAAGAGGGGGGTGGATGCGTTGATGAACGGCGCGGACATCTCCTTATATCGGGCCAAGCAGCAGGGACGCAACCGGGTGGAAAAACGCGATGATTAAACCTGTCGGGCAAGGATAGGGAAGCACGTACCAGGTGCCTATAAGGTGCCTATACCGCCGGCGATACGTTATCGGCGGCTCGCCAGGCGGTAGCCGTCGCTTCGTTCGCCGCGCTTCATCTCCCCTCGATAGAGACTTGTCAACTCAGTTATCGCCAAATAGCGCCCGGCGGGCTGCCGTGGAAGGGAACACACAGCCGACGTTATGAGCGCAGCCCGGCACCACCACCACGCTGCGTTGTTTATCGGGAGCGAGCAGGGCGCGGTCATAAGCGGCATAGGCCAAACCCCTCTGAAGCCGATAGGGTCCTTGGGCGGCGGCGGCGCAGGATTTGTCGAGAATCGGATAAAAGGCGCCTTTGGCGGCGCTGCTGTCCAGCGCGCCTTCCAGATAATAGATCTCCGCGTCGGCATAGTGCCGGCGCGCCTGGGCGGCGTTGCGAGTGAAATGTCGCGGCAGGTTTTCCGTACCGTATTTCCATTGATTGGCCTGCGGGCAAGCCTGCGGAAGCGTCGCCATCTGAAAACGGCAAGCCGGACTCTCGGTGGCGTTACACAAAGACCAATCGGCCCGCCGCCCCGAGGGCCAGGGCCGGGGGCGCAAAGGGTCGAAATAGAGCCAGGTGCCGGGATCGGCCACCACGTAACGCATCGACATTCCCGCCGGCGCCGCGGCAAAACCGATATAGTGCTGCACCATCTGTCCGCCGGCGGAAAACCCAGCCACCGTGGCCGTTTTGAGGCTGGGCCATTGACGCTTGAGCTCAAGCATCAAGGCATTCAAGGCATCAAAAGAACCCAGCGCGGGATCGTTGGCGGCCACGCCGCCGTCCAGCCAGCTTTGGCAGGTCCAAAGCAAATCGCCGGTGCGGGCGGCGGGGACGCCGGCCGTGCGGCATTTTCCCGCGTCGGCATCGGCGACCTGAAACACCGGCGCTATCACCAAGGTATCCTTGGTGCGTCCGGCGAGCCGCGCAGCCGACAGTGCGGCTTCAAAGGTGACATTGGCATCGCGGGGATGGCCGTGCACGACAATCAGTGCCCGGCTGGGGGCGGAGCCTTTGCCCACCGACTGCCAAGGCAGTGAAGCGTAGTAATGCAATACCCCTTTGGCGCCGTTCGGTTTAAATGAGTCATAGCAGGCCGGCGAGGCGGTCGCGGCGCAAGGCGTCTCCAGCGCCATCGCGACGCCGCCCGCCGGCAGCGACAGCGCGACGGCGCTTAGGACTATGGCGCGGCGTAGGTGTGCGTACCGAGTGAACGCGCTCAATTTGATGGTTGTTAAAAGGCACATGGCGGGAGCCGCAAGCTGCTTAAGCATAACATCCAGTCTTCCATTTCAGATGCATCGTCGCCAGCGTATCTCACTTCGCTTACCGAGGTGAAGATAAATCGATGGAACATATTGTAACCAATATATGAAGTCTACCTTTGTAGATTACCTTGCTAACTGATAACATAATGCCAATTCCGGCCTGAAGGCGGATGCCTGTACCTGTACCTGTACCTGTGCCTGTGACTGTACCTGTACCTGTATCTGTACCTGTACCTGTACCTGGAACCTGGAACCTGGAACCTGAAGCCTGAAGCCTGAAGCCTGGATTCCGGAGGCGTCCCGTTATGCCATTAACCACCTTCTATTCCGGCACCGCCGGGAGAGGCTAGCAATGCAAGGTATGTTTCGCTCACTGAGCGGCTTTAATTACCGGATGTGGGCCGGCGGTGCCATTGTGTCCAATATCGGCACCTGGATGCAGCGTACCGCTCAGGACTGGCTGGTGCTGACTCAGCTTACCCATAATAATGCCACTGCCCTGGGGGTGGTTATCGCATTGCAGTTCGCGCCTCAGGTGCTGTTGCTGCCGTTAACGGGCTTCGCCGCCGATCATTTCCATCGGCGCAAGCTGTTATTGGTCACACAGGCGTGCCTGGGTCTGTTGGCGCTGGGACTGGGTATTCTCACCGTTGCTGGTTGGGTGCAACTGTGGCATGTTTACGTCTTCGCCTTTTTGCTCGGCTGCGCCGCCGCGTTTGACGCGCCGGCGCGCCAGACCTTTGTCGCGGACCTGGTGGGCGAGGCGGATTTATCCAATGCGGTAGCGCTTAATTCCACCTCCTTCAACGCCGCGCGCATGATAGGGCCGGCGGTGGCCGGCGGGCTGATTGCCGCGATAGGCACCGGCTGGGTCTTCCTGATTAACGCGGCGTCGTTTATCGCCGTGCTTGGCGCCCTGCTCATGTTGCGTGGCGACGAGCTGCATGCCAGCCTGCGCGCTCCCCGCCGTGGCGGCGATCTCGCCTCGGGTTTTCGCTATATCCGGCAACGTCCGGATTTGCGCATGGGGATGGTGATGTTCTTTTTGATAGGCACCTTCGGCCTCAACTTTCCGATATTCATCTCCACCATGTCCGTGACCGTTTTCCACGCCGGCGCAAACCAGTACGGCTTCTTGACCTCTACCATGGCCGTCGGGTCCATCGCCGGCGCGTTGCTGGCCGCACGGCGGGAAAAGCCCACCATCGCCGTGCTGTGCGTCGGTGCCGCCCTATTCGGATTCGGCTTGGCCCTGGCCGCCGCCATGCCCGATTATCTGCTGTTCAGCATTATGTTGGTGATAATCGGCATGTCCGCACAGACGTTCACCACCACCGCCAGCAGCCTGGTGCAATTGACCACCGAGCCGGCCATGCGCGGCCGGGTAATGGCCATTCTGCTCGCCATCGCGTTAGGGGGAACCCCCTCGGTTCGCCGGTGGTGGGATGGGTGGCGGACAAGTTCGGTCCGCGCTGGGCGCTATGCATCGGCGCCGCGGCCGGTTTGGGCGCCGCGCTGATCGGCGTCTGCTTTCTTGCCCGTTATCAGCATTTGCGTTTTTGCCGAGAGGACGGCCGGTTGCGCTTCGCTGTCGATTCCGGCGAAACGGCAGAAGGTGAAACGGCGGCGTCAGACGATGACGGCCATGCCGCCGTCGGGAGGAAGTGAACCTGGCGCGGCAGCTTATCTCGCCGATTCGCGCGACGCGGCTTTGTCCTGCTTTTGGGTCAGAGAGATGATATCCAGTGAGTTTTTCCGAAGGGATTCAAGGTGATCCATTCCGCGATCAATATGGATAGCGAGATTATGGACGTTCATAATAACCGCAATCCAAGCTGCAAATAACAAACCCAGTAACGTAACAAGGAACCGTCCCAGCATTTTTGCCTCAAACATCAGCCACAATAAACTATGCCCCTTCTCGGAGGGACGTGCAACGTTTGACTCCGGCAAGCCTTTTTTGGTTCCTTCTTTGCGGAATTATCATGATGGCCGCGCGCAGCGCAAGCATTTGCGCTACAGCGGCTAAAGGGTACGCGCGCGGAGTGCCGGCTAGGATCCGAACGCCAGTGCAACCAGCACCACCAAGGAAAATACCCCGAGCAGGACCATATGATAATCGATTTTCTGGCGCATATCGTTACCCCCACGGGTTGAACACAGGATAATGATGGCGCAATTTTGTACTGTCTGCTGTGACTGGTTCGCCAATTTTGCCAATAGGTTGCGCAGCGCAAGCGATTGTAAACCCCTCCGGGTTTGGCGGCGCCGCGGCCATGGGCGCATCGTTTTTATGGGTTACATTGATTGGTAAAGGGATCGTGACCGTGCGGGCACACATCTGTGTCGGCGGGGAGTATTTTAAAGAAGGAACCCAGCGCGCTGCTGCACCCGGTCAGCAATAGCAGGCTCAGGCAAAATAACAAGCATTTCATCGAACCTGTCTCCCATCCGTTGATGGATTTTCCATCATCTCTGTCCACGATGCCTTCTCGGGTTTGATCATAGCAGACCCTCCACGCATCAGGATCGCTTTATGATTTTTCTGCCGAACGCGACTTGGTAATTGCTAGAAGACGGCGATCGGGGAGACATTACGGGCTGTGTTTGAGGTTGCGCCCGCGGGCAGAGATAAACTATGGAGAAGGCGACGGCTTAGCGGCGTCGTTGTCATAAATCGGATTAAATGAAAGCTTAATCAGTGTAAAGCGGATGACAAAAGGCGCGCAGGCAGGCGGTTACGGTAAGGCAAAAGAGGGTCCCGCTGCTTTTTTGCGGCGGCGAGCGGCGGGCTAGCGGTCCTTTAACGGCGTTACTGCCAAACATGGATGTAACAGATAGCGCCCGCTAAAATCGCAAAAGCGATAAAGCACAGGGAAGTCACCTGGGAATAGCTCAATTCACATGTCATCTGCCGTCCTCTCTGGTATGGGTAGTCGCGGCCGGGTCGCGTAAGTCGGTGATAGCATGGAAACAATACCCGCAAACGGCGAAAAGATCATTATCCCGCGCCGCAAAATCCGAAATATCCTAGAGCGATCGGCCCGGTATGGGGGAAGCATCACGGCGCCGAACAGGCTTTGCCGACGCTTTCATCCGCCGGTTCAATGGCGTATACCGAAAGCACCACGCGAGAAAACGCGTTGAAAAATTGCTCCAAACGCTCAAAATTGCCGGCATCCTGGGCAAAAACCGATGAACTGTCCACCAGATTGGTCAGCAGGAACGCCAGGTCCGCCAAAGGGGTATCAGCCCTGAGCTGACCTTTCTCCTTTGCACGCTCCACTGCCTGCACGATGGCTTCATTTATGGATTGGGTAAAGGACGTTAACGAAGCGTTTGTTTCGTCGCTGAGCACATCGCTTTCCAAACGCATACGTCCTATCAGGCTCCAAGGATTTTTGGCCTGTTTGCCGCGATTAAACTTTTTATAAAGCTTGTAGTTATATTTGACCACATTTTGCACTTTTTCCGCCAAGGATGTGGATTCATCCAACCAAATGGCCCGGTGCTGAAAGGAAGCGTTGGTCACATAATCCTTCACCACCTCTTCCACCAGTTTGCTCTTGCTGCCGAAATGGTAATGGATATTAGTGGTGGTGATATGCAGAGATTCCGCGATGGCGCCAAACGTCGTACCGTGGTAGCCGTAAGCGATCAAGCGATTCCTGGCCACTTCCTTAATGCTGTCATACATGGACGTTTTTTTCGATACCGCGCCAACTTGTGCTTTTTTCGCCATAATGTCCTCAAAATCGCCCATTAACCCTGTTCTTTTTAATGTCGTTATAAGCTTTTTTTCTTCCGGTATGAAAGCCGCTGTCGTCATGGAAATCTACTTTGGCGATACATGGACAATCCTTCGCCGGGGAATGTATTTCCTTGCCGGTAAGTAAGTTTGTATGACAATCAATATCATTGCAATGGCCTATTGCGGCGTAATTGAATGTGCAGCAAGCGCTAACAACGCGGATGCCAAAGGGAACGCGTGTAAAAGGGAGAGCGTGGCAATGGGGCCGGAGCGGCCGTTTAGCGGCCGTCGTAGCGCCCCATGGCGCGCTAGGCCCGTTATCACAGAATGTGCAGCGAGCGCTAACAAGGCGGATGCCAAAGGGAACGCGTGTTAAAGGGAGAGCGTGGCAATGGGGCCGGAGCGGCCGTTTAGCGGCCGACGTAGCGCCCCATGGCGCGCTAGGCCCGTTATCACAGAACGTGCAGCGCGCGCTTACCGCGCGGATGCCAAAGGGAACGCGTGTTAAAGGGAGAGCGTGGCAATGGGGCCGGAGCGGCCGTTTAGCGGCCGACGTAGCGCCCCATGGCGCGCTAGGCCCGTTATCACAGAACGTGCAGCGCGCGCTTACCGCGCGGATGCCAAAGGGAGCGCGTGTAAAAGGGAGAGCGTGGCAATGGGGTCGGAGCGGCCGTTTAGCGGCCGACGTAGCGCCCCATGGCGCGCTAGGCCCGTTATCACAGAACGTGCAGCGAGCGCTTACCGCGCGGATGCCAAAGGGAGCGCGTGTAAAAGGGAGAGCGTGGCAATGGGGTCGGAGCGGCCGTTTAGCGGCCGACGTAGCGCCCCATGGCGCGCTAGGCCCGTTATCACAGAACGTGCAGCGAGCGCTTACCGCGCGGATGCCAAAGGGAACGCGTGTTAAAGGGAGAGCGTGGCAATGGGGCCGGAGCGGCCGTTTAGCGGCCGACGTAGCGCCCCATGGCGCGCTAGGCCCGCCAGCACCGAACGCGCAACGAGCGTGTTTAAGCGCTCATCCCTGAGCGCAACCCCCCCCTACACCCGCATCAGCAACTGCGTCTCGCCTTCCTGAACCACCACCGCCTTATCATTGATGACCTTAATCCCCAAAGTCACGATACCGCGATCGTCACGCTTGGTGGCGCGTTTGGCAACAATGGCGATGTCGGCATGAATCCTGTCGCCAATCATCAGCGGGGCGCGAAACGACCAGTTCCAGCTCAGGGTCGCGATACCGCGCAATCGCACGGCGCAACGGGTTTTCAGACCGTCCGCCAGGGACAGCCCCAGCAAACCGTGGGCGATACGCCCCGGAAAGCCCTGCTCCCGGGCAAACTGATCGTCCATATGCAGATCGAACAAATCCCCGGTCAGACCGGCGAAACCCACCACATGCGATTCGGTCACCGTAATGCCGGATGTTTTATAGCGATCGCCCACGGCCAGATCGGCATAACCGTATTCGCCGGAAGATAGCATGCGCGGCATCGGATTCTCGTTCATCGGCCGTCTCCGCCTATGTTGAAAAAGGTCAGGTAAGGGCCTTGCTGCGCCAGACGCTGCACGTAAAGCGCCAATTCCCGCATATGATAATCCCCCCCCACATGGTGGCCTCGCCAAACGGAGTGGCATGGCCGGCGGGCACATAATCCCACCCGTTGGGCCGATGATACTGACTGTGCAAAATCAGCCCCTGATGATGCTCATCGCCGCTGAGGTAGACCTCGTTCAACAGCGTTCCCACCACCGTTAAGCCCGCATTGACGTAGCGCTCCGCCGCGCCCTTGCCGGCGGTTCGCCGCCAGGCGCCGTAGCGCAGCAACCCCTGGGCGGCGATAGCGGCGGCGGAGCTGTCCATCGGTTCGATGTCATTGGCCGGATCGGAAACCACGCCATAGGGATCCGCCATCCGGGCCAGTCCCGGCGCGCCGGTGTCCCAGTACGGAATACCGTCGAGGGTGGTATGATCGATATAAAAGTCGCACACCGCCTCGGCGGCCTTGTCCATCATGGCAAGCACCTCCGCCTTATCATTCTCGGGACCGAATGCGGACGGCGCCGACTGCGCCATGTACTCCAGCAGTTCGGCAAAACCGCAGATGGCCCAGCTTAAACCGCGGGTCCAGGTGGAAAACCCGGAGTAGCCCTGCTGCGTGCCGATACAACGGAAATCGCCGTTCTTGATATTGAAGATGGCCTCATGCGCGGTGCGGCCGCGCACATCGTAAATATCCCGCCCCTCGCCGTAAAACACGCAATAGCGGGCGGTGGTACGGGCATGGGCGATGGCCCGGTCCAACAGGGAAACCACCCGATCGCCCTCGTCTTTCATCACATGCCCCAGACTATGGGCCGCCAGCAGAATGCGCAGGGTACGCAAGGTATCGATAAACAGCGAATGCGGACCGTTAAAGGAGTGAATATATCCCTGGCCTTCGCCTATCGCGGTCCAGCGATGGGCTTGCACCGCCCCGGAGCACCGAAGCGCCAGACGGTAATAATCCAGAGTCCCCTGATCGGCGGGTAAACGGCCTTCACGGATCAGGCGCAGCAGATTGCCGTAAGTGCTTATCTGATTAAAACCGTGGTCGTGCACGCCGAAATGCGTGATATGGGTCGGCATCTCATGGCGAATGCGTTCCAGGGCCATGCTGAGAAAATGCTCATCGCCGGTGGCGTCGAATTGCAGCACGGCGCTGCCGAACTCGAAACCCTGGGTCCAGTCGGTCCAGCCTTTGGCCTGATATCGGCCCGCCACGGTGTGTACCGGCGCGCCCTGCCGGCCGCCCATGTCGGCGTCGATGGAACGGATTTTTATGGCCGAGAGTTCCCACATGCGCCGGATAGCCGGCAACAGTTCGGCGGGGGTGATAGCGTTGATTTTCATGGAGTGCTGTTTTTCCTTAGGTTCTTGGCTCAGGGCGCCTTGATAGCCGTCGTTCAAGCGCGTCAGGATCGGCGGATGCCGAAAAAGTCGCTGAACGCCTCCAACTGCCCTTCGATCATCGGCCGGCCGTTCATCGCCCGGCAGCCGCAGCGGCGCGCGTGGGCCAGCAGGGGCGTCTCTTCCGGATGCATAATGATATCCACGACGCCCAGCGACGGAGCAAAATCGCCGAACGGCGCCGGCATACCGTCGCCGGGCCGCATGCCCACCGGCGAGCAATTCACCAGCAGATCATAGCCCTCGGTCCCGACGCCGTCGGCGGTCGCCTCGGCGGGGCGGCGGGGATAGAAGCGATTGATGCGGGCCGCCAGTTCTTGCGCCAGCGATGGCTGCGGATCGCACAGGCTGATGACGGCCGCTCCCGCCGCCGCCAAGGCAACCGCCACGGCGCTGCCGCCGCCGCCGGCGCCCAATTGCTTGATGCGTTTGCCGGTTATGGCGAAGCCCTGTCGTTCCATACCGCGCACCAGGCCCTCGCCGTCAAAGATATCGCCGGCCCAGGTACCGTCCGGCAACGGGCGCATCACGTTGATGGCGCCCACCTGCTGTGCTCGCGGCGAGAGGCTGTTCACCAGGCCGCATGCCCTGACCTTGTGAGGCACGGTTATCACCAAGCCATCGAGGTTGCTAAGCCCCATCAATCCCCGCAGGGTGGTCTCGAAATGTTCCGCGGCCACCTGGAAGGGCAATAACAAAGCATTGACGCCTTGGGCCTGGAACAGGCCGGTCATCAACTGCGGCGTTTGCACCTGCGTTATCGGATCGCCGACAATGCCGAACAGGCGGGTGGAACCGTCAACGATGCGCTTTTCCATCACAGCGCCCTCTTGTCAAGCAGGGCCAGACGGGGATGGCGGGGCCAGGACTGGCTGTCGAGGGTCTCCTTCAGTTGCATCGGCTCTTCCCGAAACAGTCTGGAATCCATGGTTTTAAGGTCAGGCGAGATGTGCGGCCTAAACGCCATATGCGCCAGCACATCCCGCTCCAGATCGATGCCGGGGGCAATTTCAATCAGTTCCAGCGCGCCGTGCAGGGCGCGGAATACCGCCCGCTCAGTGACATAGAGAGTGGTTTGGCCCCGCTCGTTGGCAAAGGGCCCGCTGTAAGAGGTTTGCTGTAGCGATGAAACGAATTTACGGTGGCTGCCCTCCTGAAGAATGCGCAGCTCCCCGTCCTGGCAGCGTACTTTTAGACCGCCGGCGGTAAACGTACCGCCGAACACCATTTTCTTCGCGTTTTGGCTGATGTTGATAAAGCCGCCCACCCCAACGATTTTGTCGGCGAATCGGCTGATATTCACATTGCCTTCGGCGTCGATTTCCACGGCGGAAAGAAAGGCGATATCCAGCCCGCCGCCGTCGTAAAAGTCAAACTGATAAGGTTGATCCACAATGGCCGAATAGTTGCGGGCGGCGCCGGCATCCAGGCCGGACGCGGGCGCGCCGCCGATGAGCCCCTGCTCATTGGTGAGCACGATGTTATGGAGTATGTCTTCCTCCGCCGCCACCAGACCGATGCCGGTGCAAATGCCGGAGCCGACATTGCAGATGGCGCCGGTGCGAAGCTCCATGGCGCAGCGGCGGGCGATGATTTTGCGCTCCGTCAGCGACAGGGAAGGGAACGCATCCAGCGGGATGCGCAGCTCGCCGGTATAGGCGTCATCGTGCCGGGTTTGATAGGTTACGGGTTGGTCGGGTTCAAGGACCACCAGATCCACCAGCATGCCGGGTATTTTAACGGTTTTCGCCGGCAGCGTACCCCGTTTCGCCATCCGTTTCACCTGCGCCACCACCAGGCCGCCGCAGCGCCGGGTCGCCTGCGCCATCGATAACATATCGCCGAAGATGGGTTCATGCTCCATGGAAATATTACCGTCTTCGTCGGCGGTGGTGCCGCGTATAAACACCATATCGATGTGAAAGGGCTTATAGAACAGCCAGGATTTCCCTTCGATTTCGATAAGCTTGACCAAATCCTCTTTGCTGCGGGGACTTTGCCGTCCGCCGCTCAGGCGGGGGTCCACAAAGGTATGCAGACCCACGTGGGTGATCAGACCCGGCCGTCCCGCGGCCATTTCACGCATTAACTGCGATAGCGCCCCCTGCGGCAGAGTGTAGGCCTCAATCTCGTCGTTGAGCGCCAATTGAGCCAGCGGCGGAGAGTCCACCAGCGTGCCGCAGACTACCCGTTTCAGCAACCCTTTATGCGCCAGACGGGATGCGCCGCGAAAGGTGCGATCCCCAAGCCCCACCGGGTGTACCGACGTGATGGCCCGAGGCGTGCCGCCGGCCAGAAAACGTTTCTCAACCGCCTCGATAAGCGCCTCCGGCACGGCGTGCCCGGCCCCGGATCCGCCGATCAGTAGTGTGTCTTCATCTTGCAGCAGGTCAGCGACCTCGGTTGCCGTTACGATTCGCATTGTTATACTCCTGAGTGTTGGTCACTTTGCTTGGCGGTTCCGCGCTTCATTTATGCAAAGAGAGGTGTTTGCCGCACCAGACGGCCACAAAGGTAAAAATACAGAACGCCATGAGATACCACATCACATAGGTGGGTTGGCCGCCGCCATAGGCCACCAGGGCCGTGGCGATAAACGGCGTGGGGCCGCCCACGATGGCTCCCGACAGCTCACGGCACATGGCGATGCCCGAGAAGCGGTAGCGGGTAGGGAACAGGTTGGCGAGAAACGCCCCCTGCGCGCCGCCGGTACAGCCCCAACTGACGGCATAAATGATGCTCATGCCGATGGTGGCGAGAACCACATTCTTCGTGTCCACCAGATAAAACAGCGGATAGACCATCAGGGCGGCAAAAAGGGCGCCGCACATGAAGATTTTGGCGCTGCCGTAGCGATCGGACAGGTATCCGCCGAACGGACCGGTAAACAGCGTGCAGAACAGTGCGATAATCAATACCAGCAGCCCGTCGGTTTTAGACATGCCGAGGGTATTGATCATGTAGCTTAACGCGAACGTATTGAGGATATAGGTCAACGCCTGGTGTCCGCCCATGGCGAAAAACCCGCACAACACTTCTTTCGGACTGTTTTTAAATAATTCCGAAATGGGGATTTTTTTATCTTTTTGTTCGAGGCGCGCTTTTTCCATGGCGGCTTCATATTCGGGAGTTTCGTTTAATTTAAACCGTATATAAACCGCTACCGCGAATAGCAATACCGAGATTAAAAAAAGGAATTCGCCATACCCATGACAATAATACATCTTCGGGAACGGAAGAAAATCCCAGAAACGTCAGCGTGGCCACCATGACGCCAAAATTGGTGGCGGTATTGGGGATTGAGGTATAAAAGGCCCGCCGGTTGAGGGGGTATATTCCGCTACCAACGTCATGGCGCCGGCGAGCTCGGCGCCCGCGCCGAATCCTTGCAGCAGACGCATTAAAATCAACAGCGCCGGGGCCAGCAGCCCGGCCTGCTCATAGGTGGGCAATAATCCCACCCCCACGGTGGCGACCCCCATGATGGAAACGCAAACAATCATGGCGGGTTTACGGCCGAAGCGATCGCCGATATGGGAAATGACCACCCCGCCGAGGGGACGAATGATAAAACCGATGGCAAAAGTGGCGAACGCCGCCAGAATGCCGCCAAGATGCGAGAGCTGCGGGAAAAACAGTCTATTGATTATCAAACCCGATGCCGCGGCATAGAGGCCGTAATCGTACCATTCAATGATGGTTCCGATAGTGGATGCAAAAACAGCTTTACGAATATTGGAATTATTATCAACCGTTAATTCTACGTCTAGGGTCTGGGTACTTTGCATGGAATGTTCTCCTGCCGATGTTTATTAACACATCCTTCCTTACATCTTGATAAGAAGATTGATTTTTTATTAATGGAGCTTTGTCCATCTTTGCTTTATAAATGTTGAAAATAATTCGCCAGTTTATGATTGCTCATAATAAACCGCCTTCTGGATAGCGATATCCCAAGAAGACTTTACCGTTTTACAAATAGCGCGATAAATACGTTGAAGACTTTTTCCAAGACTAAAGACTGACCAAGATAATGCGATGTATTATCTTAGCGGTCGATGTTCACACTCCTTCGCCTATCTCCTTCATTATGATATTTCCAAGGCAAGCGCGTTTTTAAATGCTGCGCCAGAGTTAATCCTCGGCATATTTCGTCGGACGCTTTTCGCCGAAAGCGCTGGCGCCTTCCTGATAATTTCCCGCCGCGAAACACAGGCAGGTCAGCTCGTTTTCATACTTCATGCCGGCTTCCAGCGGCATCGACAGCGCGGCGCGAACCGCCGCCTTGACGGACTGCGTGGCCAGGGGGCTGTAGTCGGCCAGCTTGCGGCATAATGCCCGCGCCGTTTCATAGACCTCGTCATCCTCCACCAGATATTCCACCAGGCCGAGTGAAAACGCCTCTTTGGCGTCGATGTGATCCCCGGTCAACAGCAGGCGCATGGCCTGACCGTACCCCACCAGACGCGGCAAAAACTGTGACGCGCCGCCGCCGCCCACCCAGCCGCGAACCACTTCCGGCGCGCCGAATCGGGCGCTCGTGCCGGCCACCCGCAGGTCGGCGCCGAGCATGATCTCAAGCCCCCCTCCCAGCACCCAGCCTTTCAGCGCCGCCACTACCGGTTTGCGCAAGCCGCGCACGGTGGCGCCGTACTCCACCCGGTTGCGAAAAGACCAGGCGCCGTCATAGCTGTCCAGGGATTTCAAATCACTGCCGGCGCAGAAAGCGCGTTCTCCGGCGCCTCGCAGCAACACCACCCGCACATCATCGTTATTATCGATGTCCGCGCAGAGCCGGGCCAGCTCCTTGCTCATCTCCGGGGTCATCGCATTCATTTTTTCCGGGCGATTGATAATGATTTCAGCGATTGAATCATGCACATTCATGATAATGTGGTCCGTCATGCTCGTTACCTCTCGTATTAACCGGGAGTCATTCCTGGTTTGACTTTGCCCTGGAAATGCCGCCTTGGTGTTCTAGTTATAATTTATTCCCAACCCAATACAAGGAAAACTTACTTTCATGTAAGTAAATGGTGATCGGGTTATCACTTTTCGGTGATTGTTAAACTTACTGACTAGTAAATATATAATCGCGAGAGGCTGTCTGAGACAGGAGAGGGCGAAGCTGAGGGGTGGCAAGCGGGAAGGGAGGCAAAACGCGATGGCCGCCGGTAAAAGGGCGATAGATATTTATGCGATAGGAGCGTCGTTATTCGCCGCAAGCGCCCGGCGTTTAAGAGGGAGGCGAAAGAGCGCAAAGCCTTTGCCGCTTTTTAAGCGTCGCGCGCGACTGCCAAGGGGCGCCGTCCGGGAAGCGCCAGGGCGGCGAACGCACAGGAGATTATAATTCTCTCACCTTGACGGCGACGAAAGTCATCACCGCGGCATAAATGATAAAACCCATGACGGTAGCCATCGTCTTCCCCCTTAAGACTTAAGATAATCCTTAGGTAGACTACCGCGTAAAAAGCACAATCTTTAAACAAAAGATGTCATGGCCGTTTTCGCCTTACGGCGCTTTACGCTGTTGCAACAGGCGTATGCGGCTCATGGCGCCGCTATCGCCGACGGCTTGTCGGTACATGGCGGCCAGATCGGCCTTCAGCAAAGTTCGGGCGTCGCCGTTAAGGTAAATCATATGACCTGACGGGTAACATTTTATCGTCAGGTTTTGGCGAATCGAGGCGGACAATAACGGCATGGCCTGCAGATCTGATTCGGTCTGGGAAAACGGCGTCACAAAATCGTAGTAACCGTTGGCCGACAGTACCTTCAGGTCGACATTCAGGCTCATGGCGGCGGCGAGATCGCCGGCGGTGTACAAGACCGGGTTACCCTTGCCGTCGACGCCTTTTTCCGCGCCGGTAGGGTCGGTATGATGAAAATCCCAATATTGAAAAGCCTGATCGTTAAGATCGGTGAAGGCGGAGGTGGATGTGTATTTGAGCTGGTCGTTCAAATAATTGTTCCACATGGCGGTGTAAGCGCCGTTCACTGCCGTCATGGTGGGATCGTTACCGCCGGAATTGGGATCGATATCGGCGGCGATGCCGGTATTGACGCCGGTGACCCGTCCGTCATAGGAGCCCAGCGCCAACCCCTGCGATTGCAGTAGGGTAATCAGGAACAGCGAATTGCCGCGGCTGTTATAAGCGCCGACATCCAGACTCCAGCCGATAAGGGTTTTGCCGTCAATGCCGGTGAAGCCGCTGAGTTTCGCCAGGGTTGCTTCGTTAACCTTGGGAAACGCCGTTAATGCGGCGGCATATTCCTGGCCGGCGAACGCCTGTGCCTGTTGCGCGACGGCGGCCGGGTCGGCCGGTCTCGGCTTGATAGTCATTTTGTTATGGTACCAGGCATCGCAGGCGCAGGTGGGTAACAGTCCCTCAGGCCGGCCGGCCTTGGCGTAATCGAGAATCGAAGATTGCAGCGTGATGCCGTTCAGGTCGACGCCGTCCTCGTGCAGCAGATAGGAGAGCACTGCGCTTCGCGCGGTGCCGTAGGATTCGCCGAATAAAAATTTTGGCGAATTCCAGCGATCATTGGCGGTGAGATAACGCTTGATAAATTGGCACAATGAACGGGCATCCTGATCGACGCCCCAAAAGTCACGATTGCGGCGGGGCGTGATGGCCGCCGAATAGCCGGTGCCCACCGGATTGATAAAGACAAGATCGCTGACATCCAGCAGACTATCGCTATTATCCTCCAGCGTATAGGGCGCGGGCGGCGTGAAATCGGGCATGGCCGTCTTGATGCGCTTGGGCGCGAAAGAGCCCAAGAGCACATAAACCGATGACGACCCCGGGCCGCCGTTGTAAAAGAAAGTCACCGGACGGCTCTCAGGCGTTTGGCCGTCAAGGGTAAACGCGACATAGAAAATCTTCGCTTCCGGCTGGGAACTGCTGGGATCCACCGCCGTCAGATGACCGGCGCTGGCGGTATAAGCCAGGGTCTTGCCCCCAAGCGTCATGGTATGGTGCGTGACGGCGGCATTTTCACTGCTATCGCTTACCCCGTCATCCGGACCGTTGCCGTAGGCCACCGGGTCAAAATAAGGCCGATCCGGCGCCGGGGTTGCCCCCTTGGCGTCGGTGTCTTGCTGTTGATTGCTCTCTTTTTTATGGCCAGCCATACTGCCTCCTCACACCTCAACTTGTGTCTCCTACCGCAAAAGCGCGGCGACTTTTTCACCGTCGGGCGAGCCCAAGCCGGTACAAGCGTCCCAACCGGGCGCGGCGGCGAAATCTCCGTTATTGCCCTGCGTCACGTCGCGACAGGCGTCGGCCGTATAAAGCAGGGGCTGGAGATAACCCAACGTCTTGCCGGCGGCGGCATTGGCGCGGGCGATTAGCCCGGCCCAGAGCGGCGCCACCGCGCTGGTGCCGCCTACCACCGTCCACTGGCCCTGCACCAATACCTTGTAGCCGGTTTCCGGAGAAGCATTGCCCGCCACATCCGGTACCCCGCGGTGGCTCAACGCCGTTTGTTTACCGCCGGTGCGTACCGCCTTAAGCGATTTTTGCCAATCCGGCAGGGGGAAATGCGTGCTGATGCCGCCGCCGCCCGCGCCGCCCTGCGCGCCGTCGTTCCACACGGTTTCGGTCTTGATGGCGTTATCGGCGGCAACCAAGCGCGTTCCGCCGCAGGCCAGGGCATAAGGACTGGATGCGGGGAAATCCACATGATCGGCGCCATCGTCGACACCGTCGCTCGAACCGCTGTCGCCGGCGGCCACGCATACCGTCACGCCGAGGGCCGCCGCCGATTGCAGCACATCGTCGAAGGCATCCAGGGATTGAGTTGTCCAACTCGACTCCGGGCCGCCCCAACTGATGGAAATCACCGAGGGGCGGTTAGCGGTATCATGGATAGCGGTATTTACCGCATCGATAAAACCCTGATCGGTATTACCGGCAAAATAGACCGCCAGCGTGGCTTGGGGCGCCAAGGCCCCGACAATTTCGATATCCAGCATCACCTCGCCGTCAGCACCGTTCGCGCCGCCGGACGGGTTGTTTTTTCCGCCGTTCACCGATACTGCTTTCACCGCGGGGGGGGCATCAGGCCGAGGGACGTAAAATACGTCTTGAGATCGCTGTCATCATAACCGCCGCCAAGTTCGATAATGCCCACGCATTGCCCCGAACCGTTTCCCGGGGCGAAATCATAAAGTGCCGCCAGTTGCAACGGTGTATAGGCGTCGGCATCGGGAGCACGCTCCGCCGGCCGGATGGGGGGACGAAATCGGAAATGGGCGCGCGCCTGGGGGCGGTTGTCCAGCCCCAGCACCGCCGTGACGATATCCGCCAGCTCCACCGGCAGGTGTATGGCGCCGCTGCGTCCGCGGAAATGGCCGGACGCATGTTGGTAATGCTGCAGGCTTACTCCGAAGGCGTCGTTAAATTGCCGCGCCGTGCCGGACAGGGTCATCGTGCGGGTCACCGGATCTTCCTTTACAACCCGAAGTTGATGACGATGTGCGAATTTCCTGACTATTTTCATATCGTCCGGCGAGGCGCAAAAGCGGCGGGCATACTCCTCTCGGCTCAGTGGGGTGGGGCGATTGGAAATCCCGGTTTGGTCCCGGGCTTGGCAAAAGCGGCGCAAATGTTGCTGAAAGCCGGCGGCGTCTGGGCGCCGGACAATCAGGCTAACGTCGAAGCGTTCATTATCCTCAAGCGGCCCGATGCAACTGAAACCCGCAGGCTCGGGCTTGTCGCTGCCGGGTAGAGGGTACTTACTGTCCGTCATAATCGTTACTCCATAAGCACGGCAAAATAACGCCGTGGTCAAATAAAGGTCACCATTTCCACGTTAGAACCCCGAGTGGCTGAATGCCAGGATGATTTGTCCTAATTATCGAATGTTTCCCCGCGATACCTTGACGACCATGACAGCGACGGCGCGATGACGGTTAGCCCTGACCTGACGGCGATGATGTCATTCGACAGGAAAAAGAACGCAATGATTTTGCCGAAAAAGGCCCGCCATTGTTTAAATAGCGGGCAAGAATTACCAGGGAACGGTCATAAAGTGAGAATGACCGCTCTCTTATTATAATTTTGATCAAAAATTAAACAGAACGATAGATCACAAAAAAGCCCGCACGATGGCGGGTAATCAGGGTAGTGGACCGGCGGATTTATATCTGCCTGAGTTGAATAATAGTTATCTGATAAAAAAAATGCATGGTAAATATCACGAATGCTAATTTAAGCAATTCAAGTGTGCTAATTTATGAAATAGGGTTTCTGAAAATTTTCGGCATTAGACTTTTAGAAGATAAATATAAAACGCTCTGAATGATCAGGGCGTCTTATATGCTGTCATATCGTCAGATACTGTAATGTATAGCGCATGCGGCACATCATTGACGCAGCTATATTATGGAAGCTGTTCGGCAGAGTTTGCCCTGTTATCTTTCATCTCTCCCCTGTATTGCTTATTACATTATTACAAATAACGTTCATTTAATTTCATTATTGTCGACATTGATGATAACGAAGCCCACGAATGATGAAAATTTTATATATTCATGATTTTTAATGATTTTTTATATTTTACCTCGCCATTTTTATTATTCCTTCCATGAGCCGAATGAGAAAAGCATTAGGAGAAATCACATACCATCACCACATATCATCAGTCATTGTCTGCCCGGCTTCATCTTCAATTATCATCTTCAATCCCAGCATGGCGCATATTGCAAGCAACCGTGATAGCTTGGTATTGCCTGCATTATGTTCCAAAATAGATATGTCCTTCTGATGCATTTTTACTTGGCGACCCAGTTCTGCTTGTGTCAATCCTTTTTGGATTCTAACATCCCTGATGGTGCTGCCGAGATTTTGAGCATTAATAATGAAAAGTTTCACGTTGTAGACCTCCTGCATGGCTTGAATATACATATTAGGTATATTTGGAAAGAGAAAAGGCGACATTTATGAAATATATACTAATGGTGTATAATTTTTGATATGGACCACATATATAATCTAACCTATTTTGGAGAATTAAGAATAATATACACATTGGGTATAAATTGAGACGCTAGGAGAGGGCGCCGTAGCTGTTTAGACGACAGCATTAAAACCTCTTGCAAAATGGCAAAGGGCAGTTTTGCGCGTATCAGGAAGCAGGGAACGGCGAATTAAGGGAGGGTTACGCTGAAGACAGCGTCGACAGCGGCGCAACGGCGTGGTAGCGGCGGCTGCGGTCAGGGGGCATTTTTCCTGGCCGCATACCGCTTAAGCAGGGTTGGGGTCAGGCGTGCGAAGAGGCGTGACGCTCGTTGCGGCGCTGGAAGTCTTGCATAAAATCAGCCAGCTTTTCCACCGAGCTCATGGCAAGCGCATTGTAGATGGAGGCGCGCACGCCGCCGATAGCGCGATGTCCTTCGAGTCCCGAAAACCCTGCGGCCTTGGCTTCGGTGAAGAATGTCCTTTCAAGCTCCGCGTTCGGCAAATTGAAGGTTACATTCATGGACGAGCGGTCCCGTGCATATCCCCAACCGCGATAAAATTCATTGCTGCCGTCGAGAATGCCATACAGCAGTTCCGCCTTATCGCGGTTTATCCGTGCCATATTTTCCACGCCGCCTATCTCATGGAGCAGCCAGCGGGTCACCAGCAAAACGACATAGATGGCGAATACCGGGGGAGTGTTGAAATTGGAGTGCGCCTCAACCTGTCGACGGTAATCGAGAAAAGCCGGCAGGTTTTGCGGCGCGGCTTGAACGACGCCGTCGCGAATCAACACGATGGTCACCCCGGCGGGACCGATGTTTTTTCTGGGCATGGGCGTAAATCAGGGAAAATTTATCCGCTTCGCAGGGTTTGGATAAAAAGTCGGAGGACATGTCGCAAACGCGGGGGACATCGTCACGGCCCAGGATACGCTGGAACTGCAATCCTTCCACCGTCTCATTGGACACATAATGGATATAAGGCGCATCCGCCGAAAATGACAGTTCATCCTCGCTCGGCAATCGGCGATAGCCGCCGCTCTCGCCGCTCCATACCACTCGGACCGGCCCTTCACGCATGGCTTCGGCTATCACCTTGCGGCTCCAGTAGCCGGTGTCGAGATACTCCGCACCGTGGCGCTTATTGCGCAACATACTCATGGGCACCATGGAGAATTGCTGTGTCGCGCCGCCCTGCAAAAACAGAATGTGAAAGTCTGCCGGCAGGTTCAGCAACGTGCGGATATTGTTTTCCGTTTCCCGGACAATGGCCTCGAAGTAGTCGGAACGATGACTCATGCCCAGTATGGAGAGGCCGGTTTCCGGCACCGCGATAATGGACGATTGGACCTGCGCCAACACGTTTTCCGGCAGTGCCCCGGGACCACCGGAGAAATTCAGGGCGTTTCGTGGATTATTCAGCATGGAAAAATATATCCCTTATCAAAGTGGCGTCTCGAGTGGCTTTTCAGCGGCCCGTAATCGAAGCAGTTCCCGCAGTGCATTTTTGACTTTGCTCATGTGATATTGCTTGTGTGGAAAGAGGTCTTCCTGATCCATGGCATGCACCACCATGGCGGGGTCGATTTCAAAAACCAGCAGGCGTCCGTCGCGTGTTTCCGCGCAGTCGATGCCGATATAATCGAGATGGGTGCGTTGGTAAATCGCCTCCAGAGCGTCACGGTGTCGCTGGGCGAAATCGCTGAAATGCGCAAAAAATGCCGCTTCTTCCGCGCGTTTTTTTCATCCTCGTACATGCCCGCATTCACATAGTGAATCATCCAGTGGGATGAGATCGCCATATGGCAGGCGTAAGGGACGCCGGCTATCAGAACAATACGAAATTTGCGGAACAGTCCGTCATTCCCGCTGTAATCAACGAACCGAGAGATGAAATACGCTTTTGCCGGTACCTCGGCCAGATAAGCGCCGATGGCGGAGCACTGGTCAATCTTGGCCAGTCCCCGTCCGCCGTGAGAGCCTATGGGGCGAAGTATGATGGGGAAGTCATGGCCCTCCACGCTATCCTTTAGCCGCATTTCCCCGGCCGCAATTCGCTCAAGTGTTGTTCGCCCGATGGGCAGGGCCGGACATATGGTCAGCCCGGGCGCGTGTTGCAGCAACATACTGGCGGCATAACGTTCCGACGCGGGGATATCCTGCGGCGCGTTGATAATGGGTTTAGGCCAGCCGGCCAACGCGCGTTCCAGCTCCGCCAGCGTCGCGCGGGTCTCGTCCGCGGCGCTGATGCCCACGATAACCACATCGTGATCGGGTACCGGCCATGCCAGTGGCTTGCCGGGAGTGATAAAATAGTAAAGCAGGTCGACATCGCTGTTTTCCAGCAGGCAATCCAGCGGCATATTGGCTGAAAGATCCCCCGGGACCATCAGCATCAGCAGACGCAGTTTTGCCGGTTGCCGGGCCGCCGGCAGGCGAAACACCCTCTGCATCGCCAACGCCTGCTCTTGAATAACCAATCCTACTTTTTGTTGTTTCAAACACATCATAACCGTAGAGAGATTCATCCACAGCTCGGCATCGTCCGGATAGCATTCCGCCTTAGCCAACATCTCTTCCGCCAGACGGGTAAAATCTGTTCCGGCAATACTCATGCGCAAAAAGGGCGCAAGGCCGAGAAATAATGTGGCCGGCTGATAAGCCGCATCAAACACAATTGATGTGTTTGTTATCGATAATTTTTGCAATCGTCATATCCCTTTTTGGTGTGGGGCGCTAACGGATACATCGGCTAAAATATTATTTAGCTTAAGATCGTAATAAATAGATGCGGGTTAGTATGAGTGGCGGCTTGATCTCGGTCAAGCCGCTTGTGGCGCGGTTTTGGCGGCTTACAGGAATATATCTGTCAAAATTTATTTCATACTCAAAGGCCTGGGTTTTTTGTGGCCTAATTATATTTAGCCTGAATTTCGATATTTAAATAGAAGATGGCACGTTTCATTGCTGAATAAATTGCTGGCGTGTGGTAATCGCAGGATTAATTTTATTTAAGTCCAGATTTAATTCTATTTTCAACGTCCTTGTTCACGTCGAATTGTCGCTTAAGTCAAATAAAGCAGCCGTCGGACTCTCATATCGCCATGACCGGCGGCGGCCAAACTATTAGCCTTTGGCCTGCTCTTTTTTATCCTTTGCAGCCATGTGATGGCCGACGATACAACCGCCCACGGCGCCCAAGACGGCGTGGTTTTTAAGATGGCCGACGGCCGCGCCCACAGCAGCTCCCTTGAGACAGCCGGCGGCATAGGGTCAGGGGGGGCCGCTCCCGTTAACAAGGCAAAAACCACGGCATAACAAAATTGTTTATTCACGATCTTCTCAAACGCATTGACGAAACAGTCTTGAAACATTGCCATCATTGTCCATTGGCTGTCATCCTGGCATATGTAACAAAGTGCGGCTGAGCCGTTCCCCGCGGTGTGGACGAGTCTCGAGTCTACACATGATAATAGCGCTTAGCGACGTGAGGGCCGTCATCGCTTCTTTTCAGTTTTTCACGCTCGATCTGCATCAGGCAAAAATCCGCGCGACGTTCGCTCCAGACTTGATTCAGCGGATTGCGTGAATATCGCGCGGCTTTGCTCCAGGTCTGCGCGGCGTGTCGATAATCGCCTGCGCGCTCGATTTGCGCGGCGAGAAGCGCAGCCCGAAAGTAAAGCGGACTGTCCAGGTTTTTGAAAGCCATAATTCATTATCCCTTCTGTGGGAATATGCTCCGAAGCCCCTGTTCGGGCATATCCGTTTAATAGGGGCTGATTGCCCGCGAAATGCCTTGCTCAGCACGCCGGTGTCGGTTTTGGCGTTCGTTGTAGATCCACAATGACTGCTGAACGACAGCTAAAATACTATTTATATTGTAATGTGTAAACAATAAAATTAGTAAAAATGAATTGGAAATAAGATATTTGTTTTTTATGGGAATTTAATTTGTTTATAAAAGCACGCCTCGAGCCCAGGACAGGGCTGAGGAAGACGGGGAGGTTATCAGCGTTTACGGCGGAAAATACGATGCTCAATCATCACGCCGATGATTTGCAAATCAATCTCGGCGCTGCGCAGGACCGGGTAATCGGGGTTCAGCGGCACCAGTTCAAAGGCGCACTGAACGAGGCTCAGGGGGCGAAATTTTTTAAAAGTGGCTTCGTAGCCGTTGTTTTTCGCCACCACAAATTCCCCCCGGCGCGGGGGTAAGTTCCGGATCGATGATGACAATATCGCCCGGTTGAAATTCCGGCGTCATGCTATCGCCGTCAATACGCAGAGCAAAGGCATTCTCGGTGATTTCCGCGTCTGCCAGGACATATTCGTAATTGCCTTCAATGCTGGTAATTTCTGACGCCTCCGTTAGCGCTCCCGCCTGAACGTAACTCAAAATAGGGATGCGGCGCGTGCTGATCTCGGTCAAAGGCATGATATTTTTACCGTTTAACAACCAATCCGGGCTGCAATTCAATGCCTTGGCCAGATCCAGCAGATTTCGCGGTCGCTTGGTCCTGCCGCTTTCGATGGACTCGATAGCCTGTTGGCTCACCCCGGCGGCGGCGGCCACCTGCACCTGCGTCAAATTCAAGTCCATACGCCTGGCTTTAAAACGTGCAGCTAAAGACATGCCGTCTCTCCTTAAAATGAGCCGAAAACCATTGGCTTCATTTAATACAATTTTAGTTGTGTTAGACAAACACATTATTCTGTATTAAAATACAACTAAAATAGTTATCTCGTCAATATCTTTAGCGCAAAGGTTTACGGCAGATCGGCCGGGAACTTGAGCGGAATCGAACATTCATTGGGGTTAAAATGAGAAACATACAACAAGTCCTGGAACGGTGGGGCGATTGGGCGGCAAGCGATCACTGCGGCCTTGATTGGTCCCCCGTCGCCGCCGGTTTTAAAGGACTCTTGCCCTATCGCGGGTCGCGACGCCTAAGCTGCTGCGATAGCGATGGGATGACCATAGACGCCTGTGTCTTGCAATTGCGCGCGCTGCGCCAAAGCAGAGAGCTTGATCTGATTATACTGTCTAACACAATATCAGCCGAATAAGCGTTATCACGCCATGTTTTTCGCGCTATGTCGATCACCGAGGCTGCCACGACAGCGCTCTATTTACACCCATTCCCCTGTCGTATGGTCAGTTTTTGTGTTGTGGTATCCTAGCATGAGCCCTTAATGCCGTCAGAACGCCCGCCCGCGGTCCGGCGCCAGAATTCGTCAACGGGATGGTTTTATCATGCCGGATTTCCAGTTTGGGTGGAGCAGAATTGTGGGGTAGGGTCAAGTGGTCTCTTGAGTCAGGATCTATTCTCAGAGTTTTGCGATGACCCATTCTGGCGTTCGGCAGGCAATCTGAGGCACTTCAGTACGCGTTGACTCGATAGCATCGATTAGATCGAACAGTACAGGATCTGACCGAACAACAGCACCCACCTCATAATGATGACCGTGAATATCGGAAACCAGGCGCTTAAGTGCATCCAGAGTTCCTGCCGGGGAACACATTACAGCTCGGCGAAGCTCACGCCCGATTTCAGCGCGCCCCCAAATCCGACGTAACCAGCCTACATTGGCTAAGGTCTGGAGATCTGCGGGTTCGCTAGCGTTGGGTTTAGCGTTTAAGTAGGTAACTTCAGCAGTTGACCACTCGGCGTTTGACGAAACCTTCAAATTGGCCAACAGCCTCAATACATGCTCGTCTTTCCTCACATTCAGTTCTGGGGTAAGCATTTTATGCTGCTTTGCAACATGCAATTTACTCGCGAAACGTCCTCGCAAAATCCGGCGTGTTTCGATTGGAACATGTTTGAAGCTAGAAAAACGAGACATTAATGACGTCTGCCATCGAGTTAGCGAAGTTCAATGGTAAGCATTGGGATGAAGTATTGCAAAGCACGTTTATGTGATATGCCCTAAATTTAAGCACCCTCGTGTGATCTATATCCCCCTGTATAGTCACCTGAAAGGCCAGGAATAACCATCATTTAACCTTAAGGACATTATCCATGAAAAATTGTTTCGAACACCAGGCAGTCCATATGGATGTCTCAACGTTTTTATTGTCAAAAGCCAGCTCGCAATTTAAGCATTCAATGCCTTTCTCTTTAAATTGGTATTTTGATCATTTGTTGATATACGAACGTAGCCATTAAGGGCCATGTTTCTTCAGAGATGATGAAAAAATTGTGCCTTGGCAGAGGGGCAACAGGAATGGAGTCATAATGTTGAGGTTTAGAGGAAAAAATTTTAAATGAGAAAAATGATTTTTATGCCAGTATTTTCCTTTTTGCGCGCGCGATAATAATTGATATAAGTCAAATTACACTGCGATAACCATCCTCGGTCTAATATTTTTGCAATCACCACTCCTCCAACTTTGCGCAAAAAATCCAGCACTTTTGTGGTTTCTAATAATAGCCATAGAAATGAAAGGCAAAACCGCGCAATTAAAAGCATAACTCTACCTTCAAACAAAATTTGATATTTACCATCAATATTTTCATGGCGCTATTTTTCCTTTATCATGATCTACAACAATAAAACTCGGCCATATCGAATGATTAGCCCTTGACGTCCATAAAAAAAAATCCCAGGATAAATTTCCGAGATTTGGGTGCCCGAGCTTCGCGACCGCGAGGCGGGTGAAACGGAAAGCCGGTGCGGATTGAGTCAATCCTATTCCGGTGCAGCCCCCGCTACTGTAAGCCTGACGACATTACCATCAGCCACTGTGTTTTCAACATGGGAAGGCGGTAAAAAAGAGTGACGGCAAGCCAGGAGACCGGCCCATATCCTATGGAAACACCAATCCCCGGGGTGATGGGAAGGGTTCGGTAAATTCTCCACGGCGATAGCGGCTATTATTTCGCCGAATCTGAACTTGTTTTTCCTTCCTCACTGCCGACGATTGGGTTGCTATTTAAGCAATGCCCAGAGGCGCCTATGCAGCAGTTTTCTCTGTCGTAAAAGCGGTTCGTCGCGTTTAAAACTTGACCACCGTTTCGCTGCGTTGCCGCCTCCCAGGGACGTAAATCGCTTTGGGGCAGAATGATATCTATGAGGCTTAAGCATGCATATTGAAGATGGCATCTTACCGTTAACCGCCTGCGCCGTTTATTATGCCGCGACGGCGGCGTTTGTCGTACCGGGCATTTATGAAATAAAAAGAAAAATCAAAAGCAATCTCGCCTATAAGCCCTTCCTCGCCATGGTGGGGGTCGCCGTGTTTGTGATTTCGGCGATGCATTTACCGGTGCCGGTGACCGGTTCCAGTTCTCACCCGTGCGGTACGCCGCTGGCGGCTATCATTATAGGCCCGTTCGCCACCGCGGTGGTGTCAATGATTGTGCTGTTTTTCCAGGCGGTTTTCCTTGGGCATGGCGGTATTACCACCATCGGCGCCAATACCGTGTCGATGGGGATAGCCGGGGCGATGTCGGGATATGTGGTTTGGAAATTCATAAGGGCGTTTCGTTTCCCATTGTGGCTTGCCGCCGGCATGGCCGGCCTGGTGGGGGATTTGGTGACCTATCTTACCAGCGCGTTCGAATTGGCATTGAGCCTGCACGGCAACGTTCCGCTGGTAAAGCAATGGATGATTTTCTTTATGGGCTACGGACCGACGCAATTGCCGCTGGCGGTGGCGGAAGCGGTTTTCACCGCGGCGGTGCTGCAAGCCATGGTCAGCCGGCGTCCTGATTTACTGCCGGGCATCTTGGCGAAAACGGGAGCATAGTATGACTTCACACTCTGATAGCGTGGCCGGTGAGGCTAAAAAAAAGTCAGTTTTTTGATGGTTTTACCAAAACGATGCTGGCGGTCATGTGCGTGATTCTGCTGTTTATCTTCGCCTCCGGAACCTATATGAGCACCCATAACATGGACGGCAACGGCACCGATAATCATGTCAATGATTTGGCGACCGGCGTCGTGCATAAACCGCATCATCCCTTTGTTGAATTGCCGGGGGATGCTGAAGTGGGGGCCTTTTCGGTGGCTAATTTCTTTGCCGGCCTGATAGTCGGCTATCATTGGCTGAAACTTTTCGGCGGCAAATCCACCGCCGCCGGCAAGGACGAACAATCATGAACTCGGTTCGGTTCACTTCAGTCGAAGGAGGACAATCATGAATTCGTTCTACTTCAGTCGAAGAAGGACAATCATGAATTCGTTCTACTTCAGTCGAAGAAGGACAATCATGCATTCGTTTTACCTCAGTCGAAGAAAAACATGCATAAATTCGCATCGTCTTGCCTGCGGCAAAGAAACACGGCCATGAGTCTGGCGCGATTCGCCCATGAGTCCCGCGGCCTGTTGGGGAGGCTGGACAGCCGTGTCAAAACCTTGGTTATCCTGTCGGCCGTGGCGGTGGCGTCGATGCTTAGTCAATGGTATCTGGCGCTGGCATTGTGGCTGGCGGCCATAAGCCTCTTTACGCTGATGCCTTGTGATGGGAAGGCGCTTTTCAAACGTCTAATGATGCCGCTGGGCATCGCGTGGCTGGTTTTTTTTAAGCGTTATATTTACCCACGGCAGCACGCCCTTATTAACCATTCCGTTCCACTATTTTTTCTCTGGAGGCCTATCGCGAGGGCTTGGTTTTCGGCACTGTGCTGTTTTTACGCATCATGGCGGCGGTTACCCTGGTAGCCGCACTGTCATTCAGTACGCCGATGATTGATATTCTCGAGACGCTGAGAATGTGTAAGGTGCCGAACACCATTATTGATATCGCGGACATGATGTATCGGTACGTTTTTATCATGCAGGATACCGCGTCAACGATGCGGCAGGCGCAAATAAGCCGTTTGGGCGAAACCGCCCCCTGGCTTCGGCGAGTGCGGGATACCGGGCAGGTTGCCGGCGGCATCCTGATGAGATCCCTGGACAGAAGCACGCGGATTTATCAGGCTATGCTGGCCCGCGGCTTCGATGAAGACAGCCGCGACCCGTGCTTTTTCACCGCCGGCGTACCGCGCCGGGACAGGCTTATCGGTCTGGGGGCCGGTGCGTTGTTGCTATTGATAGTCCTGTTGAATGTCTTAAGCCGTTAATCGAGTGATCATGGATATTATCGAACTTTCAGACGTCAGCTTTTCCTACGATGGCGAGCATAATGCGCTTAATCACGTCAATCTGGCCATCGGGGCGGGTGAGCGCGTCGCCGTTCTCGGACCCAATGGCGCGGGGAAATCAACGCTTTTTCAATTGCTTAACGGACTGATTATGCCGTCGAGCGGCCGGGTGGTGGTGGATGGCCTGCCGGTGGCGAAGGAAAATTTTATTGAAATCCGCCGCAGGGTAGGCATGGTTTTCCAGGATTCGGACGATCAATTGTTCAATACCACGGTATATCGAGAAGTGGCTTACGGCCTGGTGAACATGAAAATGTCCGGCGATGAATTGGAAAATACCATCCGCTGGGCGCTGGATATCGTCGGCATGGCGTCATACATCCACCGCAATCCCTTCAATCTGAGCGGCGGCGAAAAAAGCGTATCGCCCTGGCAAGCGTCATCGCGATGAAGCCGAAAGTGCTGGTGCTGGACGAGCCGTTTAACGCCCTTGACCCTCGGGCAGCCAGCCATTTGGTGCATATGCTCAACGATATCAATAAAACCCTCGGCATTACCCTGATATTCACCTTGCACGATATGGATATCGTTCCCCTGCTGGCGGACAAGGTGTATTTGATGAATCAGGGCGAGATGGTGCTGGCGGCCTGGGGGCGTTTTTCAGGCAAAAAGAGGTCCTGCGTCAGTTTGATCTGCGATTGCCGCGGGTGGCCCATCTGGCTGAACTGCTGATGCGCGACGGTCGGCTCGACGATAAAGGGTTGCCGCTCACCATCGGCCAGGCCAAAGTGATGATAGAGGCGGCGCTGGGGATGAAAGCCTGAGTGTGTCGCCCGGCCTTATAGGATTGCAAGGTCAATGACCCTCGCGGGTAAGCGCCCTGATGCGCATTGCCCAACCAAACCTGCGGCCGACCGCGTCGGTTAATCTGCTTTATGCCGGCGTTTGGCGGACTAGCCAAGCCTGCGGCTGGCCGGCCGCGCCGGTTTATTCCGGATTATGCCACCGCTCGGCGGCCCAGTCGGCCTGCTGTTCGGCATTGTGAAAGGTCCAGGCGATCAGGCGGCTGATTTTCTGGCCTTGGGCCATATCAATGATGCGCACATCGTAGGCATCGGCGCGTTTCAACGCCTCTTGCAGCGGCGGCAGCGTGGTGAGTTTGGAAATCAGCGAGGTGAACCATAGGCAATTTTCCCTTTGCCGACGCTTTCCTCCACTATTTTGCCGACGAAAGCCGCTTCTCCCCCTTCGCACCACAGTTCGTGGTTTTTCCCGCCGAAGTTTTGCACCGGCGTCTGCGCCGACTCGCCTTTGCCGAGCTTGTGCAGTTTCAGGCGGGTGCTGGCTCGCGCTTCCTCCGCCGAACCATGAAACGGCGGGTTGCACAGCGTGGCGTCGAAGCGTTCGGCGATGCCGATAATATTGTCGAAAATAGCGTCGCGATGTTTTTTGGTGGCGTAACCGCACGCGGTTTCTCAGGGTGGGGTTCATTTCCACCAGCATCTTGGCCGAGTTCAGCGAAATCAAATCATTTTCCGAGCCGGTGAAGCGCCAGCCGTAGTCATGCTGGCCGATAATGGGATAAATGCAGCTGGCGCCCACGCCTATGTCGAGTATAGCGATATTTTTACCGCGGGGTATGACGCCGCCGTTGCCGTCCGCCAGTAAATCGGCAAGATAGTGCAGGTAGTCGGCCCGGCCGGGAATGGGCGGGCACAGATAATGGGCCGGAATATCCCAATATTCGATGCCGTAGTATTGCAGTAATAATGCTTTATTCAGCATTTTCACCGCCGCGGGATCGGCGAAGTCCACCGAGATATCACCCCAGGCATTAGGCTTGACGAAGGGCGCCAGCGCCGGGCAACGGGCCGTCAGCGCCTCGAAATCATAGCGCGTACGATGGCGGTTCCGCGGGTGCAGGCGGAGTTTTTGCTGTGGAAAGGTTTTTTTATGCTCCATCGTACAGATTCCCAAATAATTTTTCGGCGGCTAAGATAGCACAATGTCCCGTTTCATTGCGCATTCATCGCGGTCCGGATAATGGATGGCAAGAGACAATTGATATAGAATAAATACTCCACTCGCAAATGGATATGCTGCAAAACACCATGATCACACTTTTTCCAGAAATGGGCGGCGGTGTTTTTACTGGGAAGCCTGATGCTGACTTCCGCGGTTGCCGCGGAAAGCTGCGCGGATAAGCATCGCAGGGTCAACGACAATAATAATCTCATTATGCTGGACGGTAATGCGAGAGGGAATATCAAGATGATGGTCTCCGGCATGGTGGGTAAGGATGTCGACGAGCAGGCATCCGGCAATATTCGTTTCAGCCGGTGCGGCGTTCTGTCCGACGCCCTGTTCGATTACCATAAATCCGAAGGCCACGTCATCCTGAGGATGGTCAATCATACCGTCAAAGCGCAGAGCGGATGGGAATCCGCCTATGAAATCGCCGTGATTATCGATAAAGAGGGTACCCAGACCCTGGCGACCCACAAGCAGGGCAAAATCACTTTCGCCACCGATAAAAGCGGGCTTATCACCTCTTCGACGGATTCCTTCACCATCAATGACCAAAAAGGGTTTACCACGACGGTTTACAGCTATGATAAACAGCACCGCCTGGTGAAAAGCGTTGCCCGTGGTTCGGACGCGTTGGCCAACGATCAGTATGTCTACAACTATGACAAAAAAGGCCTGTTATCCACTACGGCCTCTTCCAAGGGCTCTACCACTTACCATTACGACGACAAGGAAAGGGAACTCGGCTCGAATGAAGTTTCCACCACGTCCATCAGCCAGATTTCCAAGATTGAAGACTGCCAGCGCTTTGATACGGTGGGCAACTGCGTGTTGAGCTATGGGCGGGAAACGGAGATCTTCCCTCTCTATGTCATTAAGCGGCACAGAAGCACCGCTATGCAATATCAATACTGGTAATCCGCGCCGCCGCCTTGATGTCGGCGCCCGGCGAAGAGGTTAGACAATGCTGTTCACCACGCCGCCGTCTACCCGCAATGCGGCGCCGGTGGTGGCGGAAGCCTGCGGCGAACAGGTATACACCACCAGATTGGCCACTTCCTCCGGCGTTGCCAGCCGTTGCAGGATAGAGGTGGAGCGCTGCGTGCGCACAAAGTCCGTGCCGGCCTGTTCGATACTGATGCCCGCTTCCTGCGCGCCGTCTTTCAGCATGGCGCGTACCCCGTCGGATAACGTCGGCCCGGGCAATACGGAATTCACGGTCACGCCGCTGCCGGCGGCAAGCCGGGCCAATCCTCCGGCCACCGCCAGTTGCGCCGTTTTCGTCACGCCGTAATGGATCATATCCGCGGGAATATTCAGTGCTGATTCCGATGAAATGAAAACGATGCGTCCCCAGTTTCTATCAAGCATGCCGGGCAGATAAGCGCGGGACAGGCGTACGCCGGACATGACGTTCGTTTGGAAATAGCGCTCCCATTCACTGTCGTCGGTTCTGAAAAAGGATTTCGGGCCATAAATCCCGGCGTTATTCACCAAGATATCCGTCTTTGGCACCGCGTCCGTCAATAGGGCCACGCCGGCGGCATCGGAGAGGTCGGCGGCGACCCCGCTGAGATTCGCGCCGGAAACTTCGGATGCGATGGCGGCCAGCGCGCTATCCACGGTGGCCTGACTGCGTCCGTTTATCACCACGGCGGCGCCTGCCCGCGCCAGGCCGCTGGCGATGGCGAGTCCGATACCGCTGGTGGAGGCGGTGACCAAAGCGGTTTTGCCCGTTAAATCAATTTGCATAATAGTGGTCTCCTTGGCGTTGCGAAAATGGATTGCTCTTCGGGACATACGTTATTTATTATGCGGGCAAACGGTGGTGATGGGCACGGCGCGGGCGGGAATTTTTTTTAACCGTGACGCCGGGACGGGCACGAAGCTGCGCTTGCGCCAGCGAAAGGCGCAGCTGGATAAAACCGGCGATCTCTTCTTTCAGTCTTGCCAGTTCGGCTTTCTGTTTTGTTCTGGCGGGGCTGATGGCGGTGCCAGGCACCAACTGCGCCAAATCCCTGAGCAATGCCGGCAATTTTTTGTCCTGACCTTGCTCGGCGAAGCGGCATAGCGCGTCAAACGTCAGCGCCACATGCGCCGACTCATCCCGGACAATGAGCAGGGGATGGTTTCGATACAATTCGAATAGCAGGATTTTGGCGTCGGCGATAATTTCGTTTTCCCGGATAAACCTTTCTTTCGCCGGATTGTCCTCAGCCAGCGGCCCAGGTAGCGCCTTACGGCGATACAGCGGTTCCGCCAAATCCTCAGGGGGCGAAGGTCATGCTCCATACCGGCAAATAGGGCGGCGGCCCGGCCCAGTATCGGCAATATCAACCACCACATAATGATTCCTTACCCTAAGGCTTAACGTTGACCAATATCGTCAATACGAAAACGCAGTGTTTCCCCCAGACGCTGTAAATCCTTTTGCCACAGGGTAAACGTTCTGCTCAGTTCCGCTTCTCCCGCGGCGACTCTTTTTTTACGGATTTTGATGGCCCCGGCGACCCACATATCCAGTCTATCGAGAACAGCCTTGATGCTGGCCGTGCGCATCCCGGTCAGGCCGCCGTCGTAACTGCCGATCAGCAGAAGAATCTGCTGTTGCAATGACGGCGCGCGGCTGGGTTCCAACAACAAAACCGGGACGCGGTTCAAGGTCGGTCCGGCATCATCTCCCCTTGAATAGAGGTGTGCGGGGGATGAAAACAGAGTCGCCAGATTGCGATGGATCGCGCTTAAACGCTCCAATCGCGGGTGGGCGGCGTTATCTCCATTGGAAAGCGCCACTATCATCCGCTGGCTCAAATCGGGAAATCGGCCCCGCAATGCGGTGAGGAAGGCGATTTCGACATCCGTTAACGCCCCTGACCGCACATCGTGCGCCAAAACGATAATATCGGCTCCGATGGCTGTCTCCCAGGCGCCGGCGGTTTGCTGAACGTCGGCGTCGAAGCCAGGCGTATCAATGTAAAGGGGTACTATCGTCGCCTCTGTTGAGATCAGGCCGGTCGCCGGTAGCGGCTGCGATAGCGCCAGGGAGCTTGCCAATGCGCTTTTACCGGCATTGGACAAACCGCATATCACAATGCGGCATTCGGCGGCAGGGCGGGAGTAGAACGCCAGAAATTCCTGATAGTACAATGAAAAGTCCGGCGCTTCGTCGCACAAATGTTGCAAGCAATCTTGAGTAGACATAGCCATCCTTTAACGGTATCGCACGCTGCGCCTGAATCAGCTCAAAATCACAAGCCGTCCGTTCCAGGTTATCGGCACTTTACCGTCAGGGTTTAGTGGACAGCGCTAAATGGCTGCCCCGGTTGAACCGCCGGAAAGGGATCTGTCATGGCGAACGGCAACCGCAATGCGCTGTAATGGAACCGGTGCGGGAGAGGCGAAAATACCGGAAGAACGGAATAGCGGAAAAAAGAATAACCTGGGGAGAGAAGCCCCGAACCGGGGTCCGAGGCGTAAAGTCTAGCTCATTGCTACATGAAACCGACGAAAGTATGAACCTAAAAAATGGGTCAGTAAACAAGGTGACGGCGTTTTTTTTTCACCATCCCGACCGGGGCGCGGCAACGGAACGCTTTGTTTCGCACGGCCCCTACACCAAAAAAAAGCCCGCGCGAGGGCGGGCAAGGACTTCACAGCAAAGCAGGATCCAGGGGAGATAATGGGTTTCCAGACCAGGAATTGACCTGCTTAAATATGAACCCATTCCGGTAAACATCGGGGCAACGAATTTGGAAATCATTTGCATTCCGGATGCTGTTTCGGGCGGCTGTCGCTGAGGGATAGCAGTAAGGTACGGCATATCTGCTCGGCTTGTTCGGGACTGGCGATATTGGTAAAGCCCATCAATAGCCCCGGTTCGACATTTGCCGCCAGGCGCCAGCGTGATAATGCCTGTACCGCCAGGCCGGAAGACAGGGCGTCGTCGGCCAGCGCGCCGTCGTCGGCGCCGGGCTTGAGCCAAGCCAGCAATTGGATGCCGCCGGCCTGGGGTTCGATGCGCAGATAGCGCGGACAAATCGTTTGTATCGCGTCTTCCAGATAGCGCCGTCGCAACGCATAAAGATGACGCATTTTTTTCAAATGGCGGCTGAAGTGCCCTTGTTCGATAAAATCGCTCACGGTACCCTGCAATAATTCGGGGCAGTGGTTGGCCAAGCGTTCGCAATCCTCGGCAAACCTTGCAACCAGCCCGGCGGGCACCACCAGGTAAGCCAGCCGCAGGCCGGGATACAAAACCTTGCTGAAGGTGCCCGCGTAGAGTACCCGTCCCCCGTCGTCCAAACTTTTCAGGGCCGGCAAGGGACGGCCCTGGTAACGGTATTCGCTGTCATAATCGTCTTCAATAATATAGCTTTGTCGACTGTTGGCCCATTCCAGCAAAGCCAACCTGCGAGGCAGGGAGAGGGCGACCCCAAGAGGGCTCTGGTGCGACGGCGTCACCAGGGCGAAACGGGCATCATCCGCCAGCGTCCGGGCGGTCGCCACGTTGAGTCCCATCCCATCCACCGGCACCGGGACGAGGGTCGCACCGGCCGCGGTAAGCACATCGCGGGCGAAAGGGTAACCGGGGTCCTCGAACCAGCAATGGTCCCCCGGCGTCATGAGACAGCGGCATATCAGTCCAAGGGCGGCGGGGTAACCGGCGCAGATAAAAACCTGTTCCGGCCCGCAAAGAATGCCGCGGGATATGCCCAGATAGGCGGCGATTGCCGAACGCAGGGGAGCATAGCCGCACGGGTCGGGATAGACCAGGTTTTCCACACCCGGCCGTCGCAGGCGGTTGCCGGCAAGGCGTGTCCACAGTTTTCGCGGGAACGCATCCAGCGCCGGCAGACCCAGCTGCAGCGGCAGCGGAGGCACGGCGGGTCGCGGTCGTAATGGCGACTCTGGCGGGGCGGGATGCCTAACCGGTGCGTTTTGGACGGGCCTTAGGGGCAACTGCGGTGAAACCACCGTGCCCGCCGGACCCCGCGTCAACAGATACCCTTCGCTTATCAATAACTGATAGGCCGCCTCCACGGTCCCCCGGGCCACATGCATTTCGCCGGCCAGACCGCGCACCGATGGAATGCGATCGCCGGGATGCAGCCGTCCAAGGGTAATGGCTTCGCGAAATCTGCGGTAGATTTGCAGATACAGGGGAATTGAACGGTCGCCATCCTGCGGAAAGTCTCGATACGGCATGGCCATGTCCCAGTGATATGTCCGATTCTTGGCCCTGTAGATTAAGCCATTCGGCGCCTATAGTTAATCCACTTTTTTATTGGCGCGTCCTGACGCGGCCTTCCCATCAATGTCAGCGGATGTCCTGATGCCGGACATCCAGTGAGGATCCCTATGAACCAGTTACGTTTACCCTACGCCAAACTTTCCCCGGAAGCCTATCAAGGGTTCTTGATGACCCATCAAGCCTTGGGCAACAGTACCTTGGGTCAACCCTTGCTGGAATTGGTCAACCTGCGGGTGTCGCAGATAAACGGCTGCGCGTTTTGTTTGGAAATGCATGCCGCCGCGCTGCGGGCCGACGGCATAGCGGTGGCCAAGCTCGACAGTCTCGCCGGTTGGCGCGTGAGCGCCCACTTCAGCGATCGGGAGCGGGCGGCGCTGGCCTGGGCGGAATCCCTAACCCATATCTCCAGCACCGGCGCGCCGGATGAGGTCTTCGAGCCGCTGAAGTCGCTGTTCACTGACAGCGAGATTGCCGACCTCTCTTTTGCCGTCGCCCTGATTAATGCCTTTAACCGGCTGGCCATCGGCATGCGGCAATAACGACTTCGAGCGTCGTGGCGCTTTCGAACGCCCGGCGCCCATCGCCAACGTCATCCCCAAACCGGAACGTCTGCTAGAATCTGATGATGTCACCGCGTTCAGAGGATAAGACGTGGCGCGAATTTTCATGAGTATTCTGCTGGCGGCAGCGCTGGTGCTGGCGGTTCTCTTCGCCCCACGGATTCAGCGTTATCTGCCGCCGGGTTACGATCCTTTTGCGCCGCTCACGGTTAACGATCCGCCGACATTTATTACCCGATTCAAACTGCGGGCGCTGGCACGCGATCCCGCGGCCTGTTTGAGCGTGTTGCAACAGGCGCAAGCCATGGGGCATATTGAATTTATCGCCGAAAAGTCCACCAGCGGTTCCTGCCCTTTGCTTTCGCCGGTGCGGGTCCGCCGTTTCGGGCCGGTGGCGCTGAGTTCGAGTTTTCTGGCCAGTTGTCCTTTGGCCCTCAGCAGCGCGATGTTCGTGGCGCAGTCCGCTTTGCCCGGCGCCGAGGCCGCCTTTGGCTCGCCGCTCCAGCGTATTGATCATCTCGGCAGCTACGCCTGCCGCAATATTTATCACCGTCCCGACGCCCGTCTCAGCCAACACGCCGGCGCCGATGCGCTGGACGTGGCGGGTTTTCGCCTGGCGGACGGCAGGGACATTACCGTGCTGCGGCAATGGCGGCAAAACGATGCCGAAGGGCGGTATCTGCACACAGTGTTTTATGCGAGCTGCGATTTTTTACGGCAATTCCCTGGGTCCAGATTACAATGCCGCCCACGACGGCCATTTTCATTTCGGCATGCGTGGCTACGGCCTGTGTCGTTAACCTATGCCACCCGACGCTATGTGACCTTGAGCGGCAAAGGCACGGGCGGACATTGAACAGCGGTTACAAAAGGCGCATTCTGAAACGGCGCGCCGGGAGGGTTTTTTTGCCGCCGGAATGCCCGGAAATGCGCAGCAAACTCAAGTTATTAATCAGTCCCCGCCGCGGTCGGCCGGCGGGGGATGTTTCATGCAGGTTTTGTCCATTGAGGGCATTTAAGGTAATTGTATGGTCCGTAAAACTCCCATAGAACGATATCGCAATATCGGCATCAGTGCGCATATTGATGCCGGCAAGACGACTACCACTGAGCGTATTTTGTTTTATACCGGGGTCAGCCATAAAATCGGTGAAGTGCACGATGGCGCTGCAACGATGGATTGGATGGAACAGGAGCAGGAACGCGGGATTACCATTACCTCAGCTGCCACGACCACTTATTGGAAAGGGATGGCCGGCAATTATCCGGAATACCATATCAATATTATCGACACCCCGGGACATGTGGACTTCACCATTGAAGTGGAACGATCCATGCGGGTCTTGGACGGCGCCGTTATGGTCTATGACTCGGTGGGCGGGGTCCAGCCGCAGTCGGAAACCGTGTGGCGGCAAGCGAACAAGTATAAAGTGCCGCGTATTGCGTTCGTCAACAAAATGGACCGCACGGGCGCGGATTTCTTCAAGGTGCAAAGCCAGATTGCCAAACGCCTGAAGGGCGTGGCGGTGCCTATCCAGATCCCGGTGGGGGCGGAAGAGCATTTCCAGGGCGTGGTGGATTTGATCAAGATGAAAACCATCGTTTGGGATGACGCCACCCAGGGGGTGAAATTTACCTATGAAGAGATCCCCGCGTCCTTAAAGGCGTCGGCGCTGGAATGGCGCAACCATATGGTGGAGGCGGCGGCCGAAGCCAGCGAAGAATTGATGAATAAATATCTGAACGGCGAGGATCTCACCGAAGCCGAAATCAAGGATGCGCTTCGGCAGCGCACCATCGACAATGAAATAGTGCCGATGCTGTGCGGCAGCGCCTTTAAAAATAAAGGCGTTCAGGCGCTGTTGGACGCGGTGGTGGATTTTTTACCGTCCCCCATTGACGTGCCTGCCATTACCGGCCACGACGAAAACGATGAGGAGGTGGAGCGCCATCCCGGCGATGCCGAACCTTTCTCCGCCCTGGCGTTTAAAATCATGACCGACCCTTTCGTCGGCCAGCTGATCTTTTTCCGCGTGTATTCAGGCACCATTTCCACCGGAGATTCGGTGTTCAATCCGGTAAAAGGCAAGAAAGAACGGCTGGGGCGTTTGCTGCAAATGCATGCCAACGAGCGTAAAGACATCAAGGAGGTCCATGCCGGCGATATCGCCGCCACGGTGGGCATGAAAGACGTCACCACCGGCGATTCCCTTTGCTCCCCGGATCACCCGATCATTCTTGAGCGGATGGTCTTTCCCGATCCGGTGATTTCCCAGGCCATTGAGCCGAAGACCAAGATAGACCAGGAAAAAATGGGTATCGCCCTGGGGCGCTTGATGCAGGAAGACCCGTCGTTTCGGGTGAAAACCGATGAAGAGTCCGGCCAGACCATTATCTCCGGCATGGGCGAACTGCATCTGGAAATCCTCATGGAGCGGATGCGCCGCGAGTTCGGCGTGGCGGTGTCAGTGGGTAAACCACAGGTGGCGTATCGGGAAACCATCAGAAAAAACCGTGGATGAAGTTGAAGGCAAGTATGTCAAGCAAACCGGCGGCCGGGGACAATATGGACACGTGGTACTGAAAATCGAACCGCAGCCGGCGGGCAAAGGCTATGAGTTCGTCGATGCCATCAAGGGCGGAGTGGTGCCCCGTGAATATATCGCCTCTATCGACAAGGGCATCCAGGACACCCTGACCTCCGGGGTATTGGGGGGGGATATCCGGTGGTGGATGTCAAAGCCACGCTGTTCTTCGGTTCCTATCATGAGGTGGATTCCAACGAAAATGCGTTTCGTATGGCGGCGGCCATGGCATTCAAGGACGGGATGCGACAGGCTCAGCCGGTTCTGCTGGAGCCGATGATGGCGGTGGAAGTGGAAACGCCGGAAGATTTCATGGGTAACGTGATGGGGGATTTGTCTTCCCGGCGCGGCATGGTGCAGGGAATGGAGGATATCCTCGGCAGTAAGCTTATCCGCGCCGAGGTGCCGCTGGCGGAAATGTTCGGTTATTCCACTACGCTGCGTTCCATGTCGCAGGGGCGCGCCACCTATACCATGGAATTCAAGCATTATTCGGAAGCGCCGAAAGCGGTGGCGGAGCAGGTTATCAAGAGCCGCGGCAAGTAGTTTGTCTGAAGACGGCTCGTCGCACGTCTGGTGCAAGCGAGCCTTAGATCTTGATTGCTTCTCTTGATGATTATGGGCGAACCGCGCCATGAAGCGCTCCGTCGGACAGGCATGGCCGCTTGACCTTTGGCGCGACTTCCCTTGCGATGCCCGCCGCCCGTTCGGTGCGGCGGGCATGACTGACTCCTTAAAACAGGTATTTCATACCCAACGTGCCGGCGGTGTCGCTGTAACCGCTATTGCCCGTCTGCTGGCCAACGCTGCCCCGAAGGCTTAGGTTTTTGCTTATTTGCCCGGTCACGCCCAGTTTGAGTTCGCCGATATTGGCCGCTCCGGCCTGACTGACGGTGCTGTCGTCCAGTGAGGCGCCGAAATTCTTGCTGTTGCGGATCCAACTGGCTTCAATAAACGGCTCGAACATCCGGCCTTTGCCCTTATCCCGCTCGCTGTACGCATTCATAAATGCCTTGATCCCCAATCGGGTCCGCACATTGCCGTTGCCGTCGCTCGCGATGCGGGTGCCCCCGGCTTCGATATGACTATTTGCCCGCACATTCATCCAGGTGGCCTGCGCTTTGGGCTGGAGGTGATAAGTCGCATTCTTAGCCGGGTTTTCGCCTATAATGAAGGTATAACCGCTCTCCAGCGAGGCGGTGAAGCCCTTAGAGGCATAGCTTTCCTTGTCCAGGTCCTGACCTGCCACCACATTGTCAAACCAGCCGTACTGGGTCCAGCCGTCCACGTACAGGCCTGAGCGGGAGGCGGCGTTGGCATGCCAGGTGCCATAGAAACCGGCGCTGTAGCCGTTCACCAACCCTTTGGCATTGTAGCCCGACACCCGTGACGTGGTGTTGGAGCGAGCACGGCCATAGCCTCCCATGATGCCGAGCCGGAAGCTGTCGATGCCGTTGCCGCTCCAGCGGCCGATGTCCCCGCCCAGTTGCAGGACATAACGGTTGCCCTGAGTTTTGAGCTGTCCGCTGCCGTCGGTGGAGCGGTTATGGCCGCCGGTATTGATCATCCACAGGCTGGTGGTCTGCTGCTCGCCGGTGATCGGGTCAATGTAGACGGTCGTGCTCGCGCGGGCGTCCAGGCCGGCGCTAAACAGGGTATTGGCGGCGGCCAGGTTGGCGGCGTAGGCGCCGTCTTCCGGGCGCTCAACCATTTCACCCGGATCACTCTGCGCGTCGCCGGCCCATGGCCCATCATCTCCCTCGCCGCCGGCGTCCGGGACTCCCGCGCCCGGCGTCTCCGGTATGGGTCTTGGCGCAGCCGTCGAGCTGGTAAGATACCAGTTGCCCGCATAGGCCCCGGCGCCGCGCCTGAGGGTATAATCGTAGGCGCCGGCCACGATTCGCCCTTGTTGCGTAAATTCACCGTTTGAGACGCCCTCCACGGATATAAGCTTAAGACCGTTCGTGGCGGCGCGTCCGTGCCCGCCGATATTGTGGACGATGACCTTGGTGGTACCCGATGTGTCGCCGCCGATAATCAACCGATCGGTATAGGTGGCGTCGCCGGCGAGCTTGGCGTTAAAAATCAGTTGACCGTCGTCGCCGGCATAATCGCCCGTGACGTTAAGCACGGTACCATGGGTACCATGCAGGTAGATGGCGCCGGCATTGACGATGCTGGTAATGGTTTGGTCATAGCCCATCAGATCCATGGCGCCGGCGGGTGCGACGCTATAGGAGGAACGGGGACTGAAGGCATCAACGGCCCCGGCCGCCAATGTCCCGCCGTTGACAACGGTGCTGCCGACATAGGTGTTTTTGTCGGTTAATACCAGCTTACCGTCATTGATGCCCACCGTTATGGGGGCTCCCGGCGCCATTGAATTGATATTAAAGGGTATGCTCCACTCGCCGGCGCCGTTTTTAAGAAGCGTTTGGAAGCCTCTGATATACCCGGTTCCAAACCCCAGGGCTTGAGACGATCCCGTTTTTTCCCTCGAGGATAAGAGAATTATTCCCGCCTCCCCCGAAGATAGAGCCGTTGAGAAACGAGCCGGCTTCAAGCGTAACGCTGTTATCCCCGCTACCCAATAGAATAGCGCCTTGAATTGCTCCGCCGGCGCGATTGATTATCGCGACGGAATTGTGGGTGTGCTCGCTGTCAATAGCAATTTTGAAAGGCGCTATCATGGAAATCTCGCCATAATTATCCAGGATATTAACGCCTTCATTGGATTCAAGGCGAATAGCCGGGCCGGCCTTGCTGTGAATAATACCGTAGTTGATAAGGGTATTGTCGGCGCCATGGACATGGACGGCATTATTTTCAAAAGCGAGTTCCCGGCCAAGGGCCACCACCTGCGCGCCTTTACCCACCGTAAGAAGGGTATTGTTGTTAAATTCAATGACATTACCTCCTTTGCCCCACAGTCCGTCGCCGGATCCGGCGGTCGTTGTGTTTTGCACTATGGCATTGTCGCCTATGTCAATATAGGCATTGGAGTCAAGGCTGATGGCCGCGAATTCGCCGGTATTAATCCGGGCTGAGGGAAGAACATTTAGGTTGACGTTATTTAGCCCGGGCCCGGTTCCTACGGTGGCGGTTTGCACCGACGAAGCGTCACACATTATGCTCACGCCATCGGCGGCGGTGAAGCAGGCCGCCCGTGCTTTTTCCGAACTGGCCAAAACGCTCAGTGCGATAACGGCAGTGATAAAATTAAATTTTTGGGTCGCAGTAAATTGAAATGATATTACCTGGTCATTTATTTTTGAAACAACGCCAAAAGGCGATGTCGCCAATGACTTAACTTCATTCATTGTAATCAACCTTATTATTTATTTAGTATAAGCTAGCCTGGATCGATGTCAGAAGAAAATTTATAACGTCTCCGTTATTTATAATCGGAATGTGAATATAGGTTGTCGGCTGATATTAATCAATAGAGGAGATTTTATTCATGTTGTTATAAAATTAAATAGCAAAGATATTAAGTGATGATATATCTTCTCAGAGAAGATATATCATTTTGAGATGGCGCATTGATTAAGACGATAATAAATGAATTAACTAGATAAACCTGCAACACAAAAATGTGGACGAACGATCATGGGGCAACCTTTTAGCCCGGACGTGGCTAACGTCGTCGTCCGCACTGGGCGAAATGCGCGCCTTTGTGCACGTTTGGCTTACTTCTTTAAAAACAAGCCAAGCTTCTTGGAGGCCGGTGAACGCCGGAGGGCCGTTTCGGCCACTCCGGCGTGGTTTCTTTTTAAAAGGGCCGGATTGGTCGTGATGTTTCCACGGTGTTTCATCAAAATAAATATTTCATCCCCAGCATGCCGGCGGTGTCGCTGTAGCCGCTGTTGCCCACCTGCTGGCCGATGCTGCCCCACAAATTAAAGTTTTTACTAAGCTGTCCGTTCACGCCGATTTTCAGTTCGCCGATATTGGCCGCGCCGTCCTGGCTGACGGTGACGCCGTTGAGCGTGGCGCCGAAGTCCTTGCTGTTATGGATCCAGTTGGCTTCGATAAACGGCTGGAACAGGCGGTCTTTATTCTTGTCCCGCTCGCTGTAGGCGTTCATATAGGCCTTGACCCCCAGGCGGGTCTGGATATTGCCGTCGCCGTCGCCGGTCACCCGAGTGCCGTTGTCCTCGTTGAAGTCGTCGGCTTTGACGTCCATCCAGATGGCCTGGGCCTGGGGCTCGATATAGTAGGCGGCGTTTTTGGCCGGGTTATTGCCGATATTGAAGGCGTAGCCGCTTTCCAGCGACGCGGTGAAACCCTTGGAGTTGTAGTCCTGCTCGTTGAGGTCTTGTCCGTTTACCGAATTGTTAAACCAGCCGTATTGGGTCCAGCCGTCGACATAAAGCCCGGCGTGATGGGCGGCGTCGGCATACCAGGAGCCGTAGACGCCGACGCTGTAGCCGTCCACCGAGCCTTTGGCGCTGTAGCCGGAGACCTGTGAGTCGGTGGTGCTGCGGGCATGGCCGTAGCCGGTCATCAGGCCGAGACGGAAGCTGTCGATGCCGTTGCTGCTCCACTGGCCGACATCGCCCCCCCCCCAGTTGCAGGACATAACGATTGCTTTGGGTCTTGAGCTGTCCGCTGTCGTCGCGGGAGCGGTTGTGTCCGCCGGTATTGGTCATCCACAGGCTGGTGGTCTGCTGCTGGCCGGTAATAGGGTCGATATAGGTGGTCAATCCTGAACGGTCATTCAAACTGGCGGCGAACAGGGTATTGGCGGCGGCCAGGTTGGCGCCGTAGCTTGAGTCTTCAGGACGCTCCACCATATCGCCCGGGTCGGGATGGGGGGTCGGGAATGGGTTCCGGCTCCGCGCCAGGGGGTTCCGCGACCGTAGAGCTGTTAAGATACCAGTTGGCGTCGTTGGCGCCGGTGCCGCGCTCCAGGGTGTAATCATAAGCGCCGGCGACGATGCGGCCGGATTGGATAAACTCGCCGTCGGAGGCGCCGGTGACCGAAATCAGCTCGATGCCGTCAATGGTCTGGGCGCCGCTGCCGCCGGCGTTGTTGACGGTGACCGTGGTATCGCCGGAGGTGTCGCCCTGGACGATAAGGCGTTCGGAGTCGGAGGCGTCGTCGGAGAGCTTGGCGTTAAAATTAAGCCGTCCGTTATTGCCGGCGTAGTTGCCGGTGACGATAAGCTCGGTGCCGGCGGTGCCGTTAAGGTTGATGACGCCGGCATTGCTGACGCTGGGAATGGTTTGGCTGAAGCCGTTCAAGTCCATGGCGCCGACGGCGGCGATAATATAGGCGGAATTGGGGCTGAAGGCATTGTCGGCCTGGGCGGCCAAGGTGCCGCCGTTGATATTGGTATTGCCGACGTAGTCGTTATTGCCGGCCAGGGCCAGGGTGCCGTCATTGACGGTGACGTTGGCGATGGTGGTGGCGAGCTGACCCGTCAATAGCCACTCTCCCGCGCCGTTTTTGGTCAGGCTTTGGAAGTTGCTGATATTGCCGGAGAGCAGGTCAAGGGTATCAGTGGATCCCGTCGATCCAGACAGGATAAGCTGATTTATCCCGCCGCCGCCATTGATATTACCGTTCAAAACCGAGCCTGATTCAAGGGTCAGGCTGTCGTTGCCGGAGCCCATGTTGACGTTGCCGATAATGGCGCCGCCGTCGTGATTGATAATGGATAACGTGGTGCCCGAACTGCCGATGGCCGTGCCGCCCGCGGTCAGTATGCTGATGGTGCCGTAATTGTCGATACTGTTATTACCCACGGCGGGCTGAAACCAGATTGCCGAACTGACAGTGCCTTGTATCAGTCCGTAGTTGATAATGCTATTTCCCGCGCCTATGACGTTAATGGCTTCATTCGAGTTGCCGGGGCCTTGCGACAGTACCCGCGCTCCAGGTAATATCAGCAGGGTGGAATCGTTGTTAAACTCAATGGTATTTTGACCTGCGTCCCAGCGCCCCGTACCTCCTGGGGCGTCGCTATCGTTAATGACATTGGCGTCGTTTAGCAAATGAATTGTGGCGTCTGTATCCACGCTTATGGCTGAATCCGTTCCGGTGGTAATTGTCGCGCCGGGCTGGACGGTAATAGCGACATTGTCTGTGCCGGGCCCATCGCCGACGGTGGTGGTTTGCTCCGTGGCGGCATCGCAAAGGGTGCTGCCGCCGCTCACCAGAGGGGGGGGTGCAGGCCGCCAATGTTATTTTAGGCACGATGGAGAAACTCAATGCAATAGCGGCAGTAATGATATTAAATTTGCTTATTTCTTTAATCTTAAATAATGTGAAGGGTTTGGAGTTAATTAATAAAAAACGTAGCGGTGAATTAAACTTGCTCATGTTTAACATCCTTTACTTGTTATGTTTTCGGGCAGGCGCAGAGTATGCTCTCTAATCATGATGGACAGGTATTACGAAGATACGCTATCCATAAGGCCCGTATGTGCTTATCAATAACATTAATCGGATAATGCAAGTCTTCAGCGCAATTAATTAAAAACAGAGGTTATGCTAAAAGGAAATTAATTTCATATAATAGTGACGAACCAATATAAACTACTTTAAATAAAAAAAAGGATAATTGCCATTTTTAAATCACCGATTATTTGATTAATGTGAGCAGGGGAGCATAATAACGCCGCGGCGGCCGCAGTACTTCTGTCTTGGTTAAAACATTCGTTGCCCGCCGAATGCGTGTTGAGCCGTTGAGCCGTTGAGCCGTTGAGCCGTTGAGCCGTTGAGCCATAAGGCGCGCCGTCGCGAGACGGCGGCCTTGAGGTTCACCCTGGTTGCTTGGTGGTCTACCCCGTTCGCTTTAGAACAAATATTTCATCCCCAGCATGCCGGCGGTGTCGCTGTAGCCGCTGTTGCCCACCTGCTGGCCGATGCTGCCCCACAAATTAAAGTTTTTACTAAGCTGTCCGTTCACGCCGATTTTCAGTTCGCCGATATTGGCCGCGCCGTCCTGACTGACGGTGACGCCGTTGAGCGTGGCGCCGAAATCCTTGCTGTTATGGATCCAGTTGGCTTCGATAAACGGCTGGAACAGGCGGTCTTTATTCCTGTCCCGCTCGCTGTAGGCGTTCATATAGGCCTTGACCCCCAGGCGGGTCTGGATATTGCCGTCGCCGTCGCCGGTCACCCGAGTGCCGTTGTCCTCGTTGAAGTCGTCGGCTTTGACGTCCATCCAGATGGCCTGGGCCTGGGGCTCGATATAGTAGGCGGCGTTTTTGGCCGGGTTATTGCCGATATTGAAGGCGTAGCCGCTTTCCAGCGACGCGGTGAAACCCTTGGAGTTGTAGTCCTGCTCGTTGAGGTCTTGTCCGTTTACCGAATTGTTGAACCAGCCGTATTGGGTCCAGCCGTCGACATAAAGCCCGGCGTGATGGGCGGCGTCGGCATACCAGGTGCCGTAGACGCCGACGCTGTAGCCGTCCACCGAGCCACGAGAGCTGTAGCCGGAGACCTGCGAGTCGGTCGTGCTGCGGGCATGGCCGTAGCCGGTCATCAGGCCGAGACGGAAGCTGTCGATGCCGTTGCTGCTCCACTGGCCGACATCGCCCCCCCCAGTTGCAGGACATAGCGATTGCTTTGGGTCTTGAGCTGCCCGCTGTCGTCGCGGGAACGGTTGTGGCCGCCGGTATTGGTCATCCACAGGCTGGTGGTCTGCTGCTGGCCGGTGATGGGGTCGATATAGGTGGTCAAGACCGAACGGGTATCCCGGCTGGCGGCGAACAGGGTATTGGCGGCGGCGAGGTTGGCGCCATAGCTTGAGTCTTCAGGACGCTCCACCATATCGCCCGGGTCGGGATGGGGGTCGGGAATGGGCTCAGACGGTGTCAGTGAACTATTAAGATACCAGTTGGCGGCATTCACGCCGGTGCCGCGTTCCAACGTGTAATCATAAGCGCCGGCGACGATGCGTCCGGATTGGATAAACTCGCCGTCGGAGGCGCCGGTGACCGAAATCAGCTCGATGCCGTCAATGGTCTGAGCGCCGCTGCCGCCGGCGTTGTTGACGGTGACGGTGGTATCGCCGGAGGTGTCGCCCTGGACGATAAGGCGTTCGGAGTCGGAGGCGTCGTCGGAGAGTTTGGCGTTGAAATTAAGGCGACCGTTATTGCCGGTATAGTTGCCGGCGACGGTGAGCTCGGTGCCGGCGTCGGCGCCGTTGAGGTTGATGACGCCGGCATTGCTGACGCTGGGAATGGTTTGGCTAAAACCGTTTAAGTCCATGGCGCCGGCGGCGGCGATGATATAGTCGGAATTGGGACTGAAGGCATTTTCGGCGTAGGCGGCCAAGGTGCCGCCGTTGATATTGGTGTTGCCGGTGTATGCGTTATTTTGATAAAGGGCCAGGGTGCCGTCGTTAATGGTAAGATTCGAAACAGTGTCGTCGATCTGGCCCAATATCCGCCATAATCCCACGCCGTTTTTGGTCAAGCTTTGGAAGTTACTGACAGTGCCTGTTAAACGGCTTGCGCTTATGACGGTGCTTGACGTCGCGTCCAGGGTCAGGGTATTGATTCCGCCGCCGCCATTGACATCGCCTTGGAGATAAGAATCGGGATCAGAAACTACACTATCATTCCCTCCGCCTAAATCAATTGACCCAATTATACCATGGTTGATAATCAAGACATCCCCGTTGCTGGTCGCGCTGGATATAGAGATATTTCTAGGATCACCTTCAGCAATAGTTCCGAAGTTTTCAATGGTAGTCAATCCGGTGTTGGAGTCAATTTGGATAGCATGACTGGATGCGCTGTAAATAAAACCATGATTAATGATGACGTTTCCACTGCCAATAACATGAACGGCATTGTCAGTATTAACACTTAGCTCTCCTACTGCCAGCACCTGTGCGTCAGACTCTATGGTCAAAGTATTATCATTGTTGAACTCGATAGTGTTTTCGCCGACATTCCAGTTCCCTACAGATCCGCCTGTTGGTGCATTTTGCACTACAGAATCACTGCCTAACGTGATTGAAGATCCTGAATCCAAACTAATGGCGCTGCTTACGCCTGTATCAATTTGAGCGTTAGGATCCACAACAATGGTCACATTATTTAACCCTGGTCCGCTCCCAAGGGTGGTTGTATGAGTTGACGTAGTATCACATGTGGTGGTAAGGCCATCCGCCGGCTCGGGGTTGCACGCCGCCGACGCCATATTAGGCACGGCATATAAATTTAGCGCAATGGCCGCGGCGATGATATTAAATTTATTTATTATATTAATTTGGAGAGATATCTCTTTATCAATTCTCAAAGAATGAAAATTTGGAGATGGCGGTGCCATAGAAGTTGTTTTGCTCATAATTTGTATTCCTTTTATCTGTTTCATTGTTGGTTGCTGAAATTTTTTTGAAAATGTCATCAATCTTAAGACAGATGGATGCCATAGAGAGTGGCGCCTCAATCCTTCCAGTTATGGAGCCGGTTGGTTTCCACAAAGATTTGGAATACTACGTCCTAATTTTTATTCCGTTTGCATCAGGTACTAACAAAGGCTTTGACACCCAGGCGAGTCGGAATATTGGCACTCCTTGCGCTGACGGCTCTAATATTTAACATGGCCTCGGCAAATAGGATCTCCTTTTAATACATTCTCTTTAACTTCATTCTTCGTTGAATATCGATGAGTTAACATCATCAGTCGGCTTTTCTTCAAAACAAATATTTCATCCCCAGCATGCCGGCGGTGTCGCTGTAGCCGCTGTTGCCCACCTGTTGGCCGATGCTGCCCCACAAATTAAAGTTTTTATTCAGCTGTCCGTTCACGCCGATTTTCAGTTCGCCGATATTGGCCGCGCCGTCCTGGCTGACGGTGACGCCGTTGAGCGTGGCGCCGAAGTCCTTGCTGTTATGGATCCAGTTGGCTTCGATAAACGGCTGGAACAGGCGGTCTTTATTCTTGTCCCGCTCGCTGTAGGCGTTCATATAGGCCTTGACCCCCAGGCGGGTCTGGATATTGCCGTCGCCGTCGCCGGTCACCCGAGTGCCGTTGTCCTCGTTGAAGTCGTCGGCTTTGACGTCCATCCAGATGGCCTGGGCCTGGGGCTCGATATAGTAGGCGGCGTTTTTGGCCGGGTTATTGCCGATATTGAAGGCATAGCCGCTTTCCAGCGACGCGGTGAAGCCCTTGGAGTTGTAGTCCTGCTCGTTGAGGTCTTGTCCGTTTACCGAATTGTTGAACCAGCCGTATTGCGTCCAGCCGTCGACATAAAGCCCGGCGTGATGGGCGGCGTCGGCATACCAGGTGCCGTAGACGCCGACGCTGTAGCCGTCCACCGAGCCACGAGAGCTGTAGCCGGAGACCTGCGAGTCGGTCGTGCTGCGGGCATGGCCGTAGCCGGTCATCAGGCCGAGACGGAAGCTGTCGATGCCGTTGCTGCTCCACTGGCCGACATCGCCCCCCAGTTGCAGGACATAGCGATTGCTTTGGGTCTTGAGCTGCCCGCTGTCGTCGCGGGAGCGGTTATGGCCGCCGGTATTGGTCATCCACAGGCTGGTGGTCTGCTGCTGGCCGGTAATAGGGTCGATATAGGTGGTCAAGACCGAACGGGTATCCCGGCTGGCGGCGAACAGGGTATTGGCGGCGGCGAGGTTGGCGCCATAGCTTGAGTCTTCAGGACGCTCCACCATATCGCCCGGGTCGGGATGGGGTCGGGAATGGGTTCCGGCTCCGCGCCAGGGGGTTCCGCGACCGTAGAGCTGTTAAGATACCAGTTGGCGTCGTTGGCGCCGGTGCCGCGCTCCAGGGTGTAATCATAAGCGCCGGCGACGATGCGGCCGGATTGGATAAACTCGCCGTCGGAGGCGCCGATCACGTTAATCAACTCAATCCCGTCAATGGTTTGGGCGCCGCTGCCGCCGGCGTTATTAACGCTCACCAGGGTATCGCCGGAGGTATTGCCCTGGACAATCAGGCGTTCGGAGTCGGAGGCGTCGTCGGAGAGTTTGGCGTTGAAATTAAGGCGACCGTTATTGCCGACATAGTTGCCGGCGACGGTGAGCTCGGTGCCGGCGTCGGCGCCGTTAAGGTTGATGACGCCGGCATTGCTGACGCTGGCGATGGTTTGGCTAAAACCGTTTAAATCCAAGGCGCCGGCGGCGGCGATGGTATAGGCGGAATTGGGGCTAAGGGCAGCGGCGGCCTGGGCGGCCAAGGTGCCGCCATTGATGGTGGTATTGCCTGTGTAGACGTTGTTTCCCGCCAGGGTCAGGGTACCGTCATTGACGATGATATTTATGGAGGTGGAGAGCGGGCTCAAGATTGTCCACTCGCTATCCCCGTTTTTGATTAGCGAATAAAAGTTGATGATATCAGCGGATAAAACATTTCCTGTTGGCGGAGCTGATGCCGCCGCGCCTATGAGGTATAAATAATTTACTCCTCCCACACCGTTGACTATGGCGCTATCAAGCGTTGATCCTGATTCAAGGGTCAAATTGCTTGAACCTGAGCTAAGGTAAATCGAGCCAATAATGACACCGCCAGTGTGGTTGATGATATTAACGGCTGCAGCATTGCTCATGATCGCAATATTTGAGCTGTTGGTTGCTGTAATTGTTCCATAATTTTCAATAGTATCCCTTACCGCTGTAGCACTAGCGCTAAACCAGATGGGATAGGCTGACTGGCTTTCAATCAAGCCATGGTTAATAATCGTATTCCCGCCGCCATAACCCGCTATTGTATTATTTGAGCTTGACCCCAGCCCAAGAACTTCAGCCCCAGGGTTTAACGTTAAAACAGAATTTGAGTTGAATTCAATGGTGTTTTGACCTGCATCCCAAAAACCCGATGGCGGTATAGCATGTGAATTATTTTGCACTACGGCGCCGTCTTGTAGGGTAATTTCAGCATTGGAATCCAGGCTGATAGCGCTTAATTCACCGGTATTGATTTGGGCTGTAGGAAGAACATTAACGACGACATTAAACAAACCCGGTCCGTTACCGACAGGGGTAGCCTGTGTTGCTGTGGTATCACAAGTAATGGTTACATTACTCGCTGCGGTTGGATTACATGCCGCCAATACTTTATCAGGTGTTATAAATAAACCCAATATTATAGCAGAAGCTATTGAACTGAAGTGGATTCTAAATTTAATTTTAGTTAGCGTCTTTTCTTTGATGAATAGTAAAGATGGAATTGAATGCGCTAATTCTATCTGTTGTATTTTACGCATGATTGTCATTCCTTATCTTCATTTCAACAGAATGGCCTATTTGCTCGATTAGACTTTAAAAAAAATTACGTTGTGCACGGTGTTATTGATAAGGTTGCTCAAAACAAATATTTCATGCCCAGCATGCCGGCGGTGTCGCTGTAGCCGCTGTTGCCCACCTGCTGGCCGATGCTGCCCCACAAATTAAAGTTTTTACTAAGCTGTCCGTTCACGCCGATTTTCAGTTCGCCGATATTGGCCGCGCCGTCCTGGCTGACGGTGACGCCGTTGAGCGTGGCGCCGAAGTCCTTGCTGTTATGGATCCAGTTGGCTTCGATAAACGGCTGGAACAGGCGGTCTTTATTCTTGTCCCGCTCGCTGTAGGCGTTCATATAGGCCTTGACCCCCAGGCGGGTCTGGATATTGCCGTCGCCGTCGCCGGTCACCCGAGTGCCGTTGTCCTCGTTGAAGTCGTCGGCTTTGACGTCCATCCAGATGGCCTGGGCCTGGGGCTCGATATAGTAGGCGGCGTTTTTGGCCGGGTTATTGCCGATATTGAAGGCGTAGCCGCTTTCCAGCGACGCGGTGAAACCCTTGGAGTTGTAGTCCTGCTCGTTGAGGTCTTGTCCGTTTACCGAATTGTTGAACCAGCCGTATTGGGTCCAGCCGTCGACATAAAGCCCGGCGTGATGGGCGGCGTCGGCATACCAGGTGCCGTAGACGCCGACGCTGTAGCCGTCCACCGAGCCACGAGAGCTGTAGCCGGAGACCTGCGAGTCGGTCGTGCTGCGGGCATGGCCGTAGCCGGTCATCAGGCCGAGACGGAAGCTGTCGATGCCGTTGCTGCTCCACTGGCCGACATCGCCCCCCAGTTGCAGGACATAGCGATTGCTTTGGGTCTTGAGCTGCCCGCTGTCGTCGCGGGAACGGTTGTGGCCGCCGGTATTGGTCATCCACAGGCTGGTGGTCTGCTGCTGGCCGGTGATGGGGTCGATATAGGTGGTCAAGACCGAACGGGTATCCCGGCTGGCGGCGAACAGGGTATTGGCGGCGGCGAGGTTGGCGCCATAGCTTGAGTCTTCAGGACGCTCCACCATATCGCCCGGGTCGGGATGGGGGTCGGGAATGGGTTCCGGCTCCGCGCCAGGGGGTTCCGCGACCGTAGAGCTGTTAAGATACCAGTTGGCGTCGTTGGCGCCGGTGCCGCGCTCCAGGGTGTAATCATAAGCGCCGGCGACGATGCGGCCGGATTGGATAAACTCGCCGTCGGAGGCGCCGGTGACCGAAATCAGCTCGATGCCGTCAATGGTCTGAGCGCCGCTGCCGCCGGCGTTGTTGACGGTGACGGTGGTATCGCCGGAGGTGTCGCCCTGGACGATAAGGCGTTCGGAGTCGGAGGCGTCATCGGAGAGCTTGGCGTTGAAATTGAGCCGGCCGTTATTGCCGGTATAGTTGCCGGCGACGGTAAGCTCGGTGCCGGCGGTGCCGTTAAGGTTAATGACGCCGGCATTTTGTATCGCTTGAACGGATTGATTATATCCCCTGAGATCCAGCGTACCGGCCGGCTGAATAGTTACAGTTGAACCGATTGATAACGTGTTGGTATTGTCAGCGGCTAATGTGCCACCCGCGATGTTATAAAATCGTACGGTATTGCCGGTGCCCGAGAGTGTTAAGATCCCCTCGTTAACGCTAACATCCCGAACCCCGTCAAATCGTCCCGTTAAAATCCATTCCCCTGGGCCGTATTTTGAAATTATTTCGAAATTTATTATGTCGCTTGACAAGGTGTCGACCGTGTCCGGATTTCCCGCCACGCCATTGAGTATAACGAAGTTAGCTGTTGAAGCGACTGTAGAGATAGTTCGGCTGTTGACCACAGAACCCGAGTCAAGGGTTAAATCGGAAAAATAGCCCGATAATAAAATATCACCGGTAATGACGCCGCCGCTATGGTTGTTCACCTTCGTAGACGGGCTTGTGGAGTCAATAGCATAGCCGGAGCCTAAGGTTGATATCGTACCATAATTGTTAATGATATTACCTGCTCGGCTCGTTCTTATTACAATAGCCGGATTGTTTGTACCTTGTATTGTACCGTTGTTAGTAATGGTATTTCCGTTGCCATTGATATAGATGGCGCTATTTCCGCTGGCGGTGGCGGCGCCCCGATTGATCACCTGCGCGCCCGCCTGTATATCCAGGGAGGTGTCGTTGTTAAACTCAATGGTGTTTTCTCCGGCGCCCCATTGGCCTGGGCCCGCCGTGGCAGGAGGCGCATTTTGAACAATGGCGCCGTTTCGCAGCGTGATTGAGGCATTAGAGTCAAGGCTGATGGCACGTAGCAGGTCGGTATTGATTTGCGCGAAAGGCAGAACGTCAATAGTGACGTTATTTAGATCCGGGCCGGTGCCAAGAGGAGACGTTTGCACAGAAGAAGCATCGCATGTCGTCGTAAATCCATCCGTTGGAGTAGGGGTGCAAGCCGCCAAAATCCTTCCCGGTGAATAAAATAAAATTAATGCAACGGCAGCGTTGATGAGATTAAATTTTCTTAATGCTTTACGCAGCAAGAATGTTTTATTGTCCGCGGTTGAAGTTAAAGGGTTTGGCGGCGGATGTGCCACGGCAATCAATTTTCGCATAATTATCAAACCTTAAGTATGATTTAAATTTGAGGGCTTGAGATAATTAATTACCAACAACGGTGTTTGGATCTTGATACTGCATAAGCTAGGCGTTGAGATATATCACTTAGTGCTTTGCGCTATAACTTTCTTGCTTTAATGTCATTTAAAAATGGTTAAGGTTGTTTTACTTTTAACTTCCTTGTATCAATAAAAAAAAGCCTGGGTAACAATTTTGGGCGGATTATAAGAGGCATTCTGTATAAAAATTTATAAATTAAATGTGCAGTGAGTAATTGTGAAAATATTGTAATTTAATTATTATTTATTTTCTAGCGAAATTTAATCGAAAAGAGTATTACCAGAAATTAATGGGCTCTAGACCCATTCGTATTGTGACGAAACTCACAGGCAAGCGGGGGTATTAAACATGACTCACGCGGGTAAACTGGCGGTCAGCTGAAAAAACGCAGAAAAAAAAGCACCGCTTCAGCCTGCATAAGGCTTTTACGGTGCGATTGAGATTCAAGGGATCTATAACGCCAGCGCATTATCGCTGGGGACATTCCGCTGACGATGTTTAAACGTAACGGCCATCAAACGAAACTATCATCATCACCACCGAAATCATCGTCTGAGCCGAAACCGTCATCCGAGCCGAAGCCGTTATCGGAACCAAAGCCGTTATCGGAGCCGAAACCATTGTCCGAGCCGAAGCCGTTATCGGAGCCGAAACCATTGTCCGAGCCGAAGCCGTTATCGGAGCCGAAACCATTGTCCGAGCCAAAGCCGCTATCGGAACCAAGGCCATTATTCGACCCGAAACCGTTATCGGCGCCGAAACCATTATCGTTATTGCCGCCCGCGCTGTCGTCGCCCAGATAGTTATTGTTTCCCTCCAGGAAATGACTGTCGGAAACATCGTTGAAGGTGTCAAGATTGCCGCTTTGGAAATCCTGATTAGTGAGGGGATCCGTGGCGGCGGTATCCATGGGCTGATCGATAACATTCACGATCTCTTCCGGCCGGCTGTTATGGAACATGCCGGTGAGCATATTCCCCAATACCACGCCGCCGGCGACCCCGGCCGCGGTTTGCAGCGCGCCCGCCATAAATCCGCCTCCACGGGTTGGCGCCGGTTGCTGGGCATAACCGGGCGGCGGCGTTTGAGCATAGCCATTATAGCCGGGAGGGGGTGTTTGGGCATAACCGTTATACCCTGGCGGCGGCGTTTGCTGCGATGGCGTGCCCCAGGCATTGGACGGTTGCGACGATTGCTGCGGCTGGGCAGCTCGAGAGCCGCCGCCGAACAGGTTGCTGAGAAAACCGCCGCTGTGGGCGGGCGGGGCATTTTTAAGTTCGGTCAGTTCGTTTTCAAGCTGCGTTACCCGCTGATGCAGGCGTTTAAGCGCCGCTTCCTGAATGAGGATTGACTGCGCCATATAATAGGGCGCCGCGGGCTGCTGGATAAGAAATGCCTGGATTTGCCGATCCGCTGCATCATCGCGGGCGCCGGATTGCTGTTCCGCCTGTTTCAGGCGTTGAAACAGCCCTTCGATAAGACGTTGCTCTTCAGATTGCATGGCTTTTGACCTTATGACATGTTCAGGTTGCAGATGGCTGCATTACAGTTAAATCTAGACTGTTTACCGCCAACCATAAAGGCGCCGAGCGTAAAGGTTTGCAGATATATGTTACCAGTTAACATAATTTCCGCCAGCGCATGAACCTTTCTTAAACGTCTTAGCCGCTTGCATCTCGTTCCGCCGGCGTTGTGCTATATTTTTTAACCGTCCGTTATTCCCGTCCGAGAGAAATCCCCATGGCCGAATTTACCCGTCCGGTGCTCCAGCTTCCCAATCAGGCCCGCAAGCTGTTGTTACACTCCTGCTGCGCGCCCTGTTCCGGGGAGGTCATGGAGGCGCTTGCCGCGGCGGGAATCGACTACACCCTTTTCTTTTACAACCCGAATATCCATCCCCAACGGGAATATCTCATTCGTAAAGAAGAGAACATCCGCTTTGCGCAAAAGCACGGGGTGCCTTTTGTGGACGCGGATTACGATAGCGACGATTGGTTCGCCCGGGCCAAAGGCATGGAGCATGAACCGGAGCGCGGGATCCGCTGCACGATGTGTTTCGATATGCGTTTCGAGCGCACGGCACTTTATGCTTTCGAGCGGGGGTTTAGCGTTATCTCCAGTTCATTGGGTATTTCACGCTGGAAAAACATGCAGCAGATAAACGACTGCGGTAAACGCGCCGCCGAACATTACCCCGGTATCAGCTATTGGGATTACAACTGGCGCAAGCAAGGCGGGTCATCGCGTATGATAGAAATCAGTAAGCGAGAACATTTTTATCAGCAGGAGTACTGCGGCTGCATCTATTCCCTGCGCGACAGTAACCGACACCGCAAAGCGCAGGGCCGGGATATCATCCGGATCGGGATGACCTATTACGGCGATGACAATAAATAAGGATTTAAGGGATAGGGTTGCAGAACGGGCCCTGCGGATATCAGTGTTAAAAATGTTAACCTTCTGATCGTTCTTGACAGCGATCGTGGATAATTGTCTAATTCCATCCCCACCTCGGATTTTTTTGCGCTTTATTTTATTTCTATAAGCTTGTCGAATCATAAAGCCGTTCATACCCGCCATAATGCATTTCATGCCCGGTTCAAGGTATCTCATTCCCTTTTCAATCTGCGCTGCCTGACGTTCTCATATAGTAGTGCCATTAAGCCCTTCTCAAGGCGTCTGGAATAATGGCTAACGCGAGGCAGAAAGTGATGACTCAACAATACAATCATATCCGGTGGCTGACCCTGTGCGGCACCATAGTGACCCAGTTTGCTCTGGGTTCGGTCTATACCTGGAGCCTGTTCAATAGCCCGTTGGCGGATAAATTGCACCAGCCCGTCAGCCAGGTGGCTTTTGCTTTCGGCTTGCTGAGCCTGGCGCTGGCGGTGGCTTCATCGGTGGCGGGCAAGTTCCAGGAACGTTTCGGCGTGCGTAACGTGACCATCGGCGCCGGGCTATTGCTGGCGGCGGGGTTTTGCCTGACCGCCTACGCCACCAATCTGGTCATGCTGTGGCTGTGCGCCGGTATCTTGGTGGGATTGGCGGACGGTATCGGCTATTTGATGACGTTATCCAACTGCGTTAAGTGGTTTCCCGAACGTAAAGGCGTCATCTCCGCTTGCGCTATCGGCGCTTATGGCTTAGGCAGCCTGGGATTCAAATATATCAATAGCCAGTTGTTAACGCGGTTTAGCCTGGAAGCGACTTTTGAACTCTGGGGGGCTTTTCGCCATGCTGATGGTGGTCGCCGGCGGCTTGATCATGCGGGATGCGCCGCGGCAGGAAACCCAAAAAGTGCTGGCGGCCCACGATTTGACCTTGGGGCAATCCGTTAAGGTGCCGCAATATTGGCTACTGGCCCTGATGTTTTTAAGCGCCTGCATGAGCGGCCTTTATGTTATCGGGGTGGCGAAAGATATCGGTGAAAGTTTGGTGCGCCTCTCGTCGTCGTCAGCCGCCAACGCGGTGACCATTATCGCCCTCGCCAATCTCGGCGGGCGTTTGGTGTTGGGCGTTCTGTCCGATAGAATGCCGCGCATACGGGTGATTTCACTGGCTCAAACGATTTCTTTGGCGGGGATGGCGGCGTTGACCTTTGCCCACTTGGGCCAGGACTCTTTCTTTCTGTCTTTGGCCTGCGTCGCATTTAGTTTCGGCGGCACCATTACCGTATACCCCTCCTTGGTGAGCGATTTCTTCGGTCTGAATAATCTGACCAAAAACTACGGGGTGATATATCTTGGCTTCGGCGTCGGCAGTATTATCGGTTCCATTGTCGCGTCGCTGCTGGGCGGGTTTATGGTCACGTTTCATGTGATTTTGGTGTTGTCGATAATTTCCCTGGTCGTTTCAATCACGTTGCGCCGTCCCGGCGAGAAAGCGTCGCCGGCGCTGCGGCAGGCAATGAGTAAATAACCCTTATAAAACGAATCCTCTTTACGACAGTCCGTCGGCACGGGGGCTGATAATCTTTATCACCGCCATGTCGGGTCACCCCTTTCAGTTTGCACCAAAGCTTTCCCGCCAGGGATTAGCTGCTAGGCTTAACGATAGTCTCTCAAAAAGTATGGTTTTTGCGAAAACGATGCTTGCAGAAAACAAAGGAGCCTATCGTGGCCTATCAAAACGTGATGTCGTTATCCGCTTTGTCGGAGCTGGAATTAAAAAAAAGTCAGCATCGACAAAACAGATATCCTGCTTATCAGGAAAGGCGATAAGGTTTTTGCCCTTGAGGCGACCTGCCCGCATTCCGGCGCGCCGCTGGAAAAGGGCGCGCTTTGCGAAGGGAAACTGATATGCCCCTGGCATAAATCCGTGTTTACCCTTGAAGAGGGGGCGCTCTGCGAACCGCCGTCCCTGCGCGCCCTTAAACGTTATCCGGTGAAAGTGGAGGAGGGCGCCATCTGGCTGGATCCCAAACCCCTGCCGGGCAATGCGCCATTGAAACAAACAGACGATGAGCCGGCGATTGTGGTGTTGGGCTCGGGCGCCGGCGGCAGCGCCGCCATCACTGCGCTGCGGGAGAAAGGCTATACCGGACGATTGCTGGTGGTTGAAAGAGAAAAACAGGCGCCCTACGACCGTACCGTGCTGTCTAAATTCGTGCCGCAGGGGGACATGGCCATTGATGAGGTGCCATCACTGATCGACGATGAATTTTATCGTCGGCAAAAGGTGAAGCGTATTACCGGCAATGTAGAGGCCCTGGAGGTAAAAGATCACCGGCTGCGGCTGGATGACGGCACCGAGATATCTTACCGGCATTTACTGCTGGCTACCGGCGGTATTCCGCAGCGGCCGGATTTGCCGGGCAAAGCGCTGATGGGCATCGAAGTACTGCGCAGTTGGGAGCAGGCAGCCGCCATGATTGACGTGGTTGAACGAAAACAGCGGCTGGTGATTATCGGCAATAACTTTATCGGTATGGAAGTGGCGGCGGCTTTCCGTAAGCAGGAAATTGATATCACGGTGATCGCCAAGCATGATCTGCCGTTTGAAAAAACAGTTCGGCAAGGATCTGGCGAGCTTTTTCGCCGTCGCCATGAGCAAAACGGCGTAAAATTCATTACCGGAGAGCCGGCGTCATTCGAGGGCCAGCGCCAGGTGTCGGCGGTAGTATTGAAAGACGGACGTCGAATCGACGCCGATGTGGTTTTGTTGGCCACGGGTGTGAAGCCCGCTACTGACTTTATTCATGGCTTGCCCTTGAACAAAGACGGCAGTTTGACGGTGGACGCCGCCATGTCCGCCGGGCAGGATATTTTCGCCATCGGCGATATCGCCACTTTCCCCCTTAACGGCCACCTCACGCGCATTGAGCATTGGCGCGTCGCGCAGCAGCATGGGCGGGTCGCCGCCGGCGTCATGGCGGGCCTGGATGAGAAATACGAATCGGTGCCTTTTTTCTGGACGCAGCATTACGGCGTGCGTTACGAATATCTTGGGCACGCGGAGAAATGGGATGATATCGAGGTAATCGGTTCGCCGGACCAAGATGATTTTGTGGCGCTCTTCGTCCAGGACGATAAGCTGGTGGCGGTGGTGGGCACCGGGCGCATGCGCACGACCGGCACCTTGCTTGTCAAAATGGCCAAGCCGCTTACGCTTGCCGAGGCCCGCCGGATTGTGGACGAGGTCGTTGAGCCCGCCGACTGATGTCCGCCTTTTCTCCGGGGCGCCGCACCGTTGCCGCAAAGACCGGGCAATGCCGCTGACGTCGGGCATTGCCGCTGTCGCCGGGCATTGCCGTTGACGCCGGGCATTGCCGCTGCGAATCCGCTGAAATTAGCCTACGTTCCCTCGATGTTCTCATTAATCCGTTGCTAGCCTCTTTCGCCCCGGGTCCGCCCTCCAAAGGCGCGGCCATTTTTCCTGATTAGGTCAACCGCTTGTCCTAATATCAACTTCGGCGTTGTCGACGTGCAGGATGTGGCGGAACTTCATAACCGCGCGCTGACGCATCTTGATGTGTACGGAGAGCGCTTAATCGCGGTGGCCTGCGCTCATGGCGCAGGGCGTTCACACCAGGCGAAAGCAACGGCGACAATTTTTTTCGGCGCACGGGACAACCCCACAAAAAGTATGTTATTTACTATCGCCAGGCGGTTGCAGACAATCGCCGACGCATGATGTCGGCCTGGGTCTCTCCCTGCCGGTCCCGGCCATAAGCGCCGTCCCTGGAGATGCTCCTCTGGACTTCGTCGGCCGTTGCTGCCAGTATTGCCGTCGGTTTTTTTACAGATTGTACAAGACCGGCCCTCAATAACGGCTTTAGTTGAAAAAAGGATAAGAGTTGATCATTCAGCCCATATTTATGGTTGGCGCCAGGGGGTGCGGCAAAACCACCGTTGGCCGGGCATTGGCGCGGGCATTGGGGTTTGCGTTCGCCGATACCGATCTCGAACTGCTGCGTTCCACCGGCCTTAGCGTGGCGCAGATAGTGGAACAAGAGGGCTGGGCCGGATTTCGGATCCGCGAGAGTGAGATACTGCATGGCATGGCGAGCGCCGGCGGCAACCAGGTGATCGCCACCGGCGGCGGCATTGTGTTATCGGAATCCAACCGCCGGTATATGCGCGCCAGCGGTACCGTTTTTTATCTTTATGCCCCGGCGGAAGTCCTGGCCAGCCGCCTGGAAGCCGTGCCTGAAGAGGATCAACGCCCCAGTCTCACCGGGAGGCCCATTGCCGAGGAAATAAAAGAGATACTGCTGGCGCGGGAAACGCTGTATCAGGATGCGGCGCATCATGTGCTGGACGCGAGCCTTGCGCCGGAGGACGTGGTCTCGGCCATTATGCAGCGGCTTTGTCCCCTGCGCCGCCGGCTGAGAAAATCCATCCTCATCGTTTTCTGTGCGCCCTGAGTCCGGCTGTCGAGAAAGGCCGCCGGCAAAACGACCAACAGTAGCCTATACTTATTTACCCGACGCAATCATACACAAGGGAGTGATTATGGCGAGTAAACCACCGTATCCGCGTGAAGCGCATATTGTTAAGAAAGAAAAGGGAATGCCTGGTAAATCCAAGCAGATTTATGAATTACGGGCGGATCATCCTCGACCGGATACGCTTATTAGCGAGCATGATTCCGAGCAGGAAGCATTGGACGCTAAAGAGCGTTATGAGGATGAAAATAAGTCCTGAAACTCTTAACGCGCTGCGCCGCATGCTATTGGCTCTTGGGTTCAGGCCGTATTGGGCTGAACCTTGGGTGGTTCTTTATTCAAGGGTCATTATAATAATTGTATAACTTTTGCTGAACATTCTGCCGTCGCCATCAGTAATTTGAATAATTCCCCCCCCGTTTTCCTGGCTCCGAGTAATTCACTGTATTGCCGTCGCTTACTATGCGATAACCACAATTCGGCGAAAACAAGTTGACTATTCTACCGTTTGGAAGATGGCCTGCGGTATATTTAGCTGCGGCTGAATGATAAGAAAAAAAAGTGTCTTGACCTTTAAGGACGGACAATTTAAAGGTTATTCAACCTGCCTGAAATAAAAAATGAAAAATAATCATGTCCACGTTAGAAAATGCATCAGCCGTATTAAAACTGTTTGCCCATGAAAGTGCGGCCCTATCGCGACAGGGATTATCTTTCAGTGATGTCGCCAACCGGTTGCCCTTACCGAAAAGCACGTTATCCCGATTGTTGGTGGCGATGGAGGATCAGGGGTTATTGGTCCGTGATCCCGCCAATCGGCTCTATTCCATCGGTGAATTACTGCTGGCGGTCGGGGGCAATCATCGTGGAAAGCCGTTGACGGAACTGGCCGCTCCCGCCATGGCGGCGCTCAGCGCCGAGCTGGGCTGCGGCGGTATGATTTGCCTGCTGGAGAGGGGACATGTGCGCATTTTGTCTGTCTTTGACGGGGGAGGCCGCCGGTCGGTACTGTTTCGCGTCGGGCATCGGCTGCCGGCGGCGCAAACCGCCGTCGGACGCGTTTTGCTGGCGGGTTATCCCGAACGGGACGTCATTGACCTTGTTGTGCCGGGAGCCGCGTCCCACGCCTCTTTTTTCACAGCATGGGTTAACCGGTTTATTGGAGCGTCTTATCCTGGTTCGCCGTCAGGGGTGGGACTATGCCCGCAACGAAATTCGGCCCGGCCAGAGCGCGCTGGCGACGTCGTTGACGCATCCGCAGAGAAATGAAACCGTCGGTCTTTGTCTGACCTTTCCAAGCTTAAGCGACGGCAGTGATTTTCCGCATCAGCGGTTAGCCCGGCTTAAAGCCGTTGCGCGGGGGTTGGGGGAAAAAATCGGCGACCCGGACTGGCGGCATCGCTGAAATTTCTGCCCGCTCGTCGGCATTTTTCAGCATTAAGACGTGACAAATCGATATTTCACCTTTTACTATGAAGGACTTAAATTATTATCGATACAGGGAAATAGCCATGCTGAATGTTAACGAGTATTTTGCCGGTAAAGTGAAGTCCATTGGGTTTGACTCATCCAGCATTGGTCGTGCCAGCGTCGGTGTGATGGAGGTCGGGGAATATACTTTTACCACCGGCCTGCCGGAAGAGATGACCGTGATAAGCGGCGCGTTAAAGGTATTGATACCCGGCGCCCACGACTGGCAAGTGTTTATGCCGGGAGAAATGTTTTTCGTGCCGGCGAAAAGTGAATTTTTCCTGCAGGTGGCCGAGGCCAGCGCCTATCTTTGCAAGTATCTGAGCAAATAGGCGGGAGCGAAGGGCCGCCCGGCGGCGAGCCCTTCGCCGTGACGTTAGCGCCGGGCTTCCCCACCCAGGGCCTCGGTCAGTTGGCCGATAAGCTCTGACAGCTCACCGGTCATCAGGATGAAATCCGCATCAAAACGCCCGGAAACGTCCTCTCGATCGATATCGTCGTTTTGTTCACGCAGCTGTTCGGCGAATTTAAGTCTTTTCACTGTGGCATCGTCCGCCAGAACGAACTGAACGCGTTCCCTCCAGTCCAATGCCAGTTTCGTCACCACTTTGCCCGCTTCGATATGCGCGGCGATTTCGTCGCTGGCGAGGTCCTGTTTCTTACAGCGGATAATGCCGCCGTCTTCCAGCAAAGCTTTGAGCTCCGCCTCGTCCTGTATGGCGAAACCCGCCGGGGGTTCCGTGCCCCGGACCCACTGCGTCAAGGTCAATTCGATAGGGTTTTCCAGGGTAAGGGGCGCCACCGGCAGCGAACCGATGGATTTGCGCAGGAGCGCCAGGGCGTCCTCCGCTTTTTTGGCGCTGGCGGCATCGACGATCGCCAGGCCTTTGCCGGTATCGATCCAGATGAGAGTCTGACTGTAGCGGCTGAAGGCGCGGGGCATTAAACTGAAAAGCACCTCATCCTTCAGGGCGTCTTTTTCCGTTTTGCGCAGCTTGCGGCTCTGGTCAGACTCCAGTTTTTCAATCTTGCCCTGCAGCTCCTGTTTCACTACTGATGAAGGCAGAATTTTCTCCTCTTTGCGCACGCAAAGAAGGATATGTCCGTTAACCGCATGGGTCAGAGCATCGCTTTTGTCCCCCAGAGGAGACACCCAGCCGGATTTTGCCATATCCTGGCTGCCGCAAGGGGAAAAAACCGAACCGGACAGCTGTGTTTCCATCTCTTCCGCCGACAGCGCAAGATCGCGGGTCAAGCGGTAAATCATCAGATTCTTAAACCAAAACATTTTTTTATCCCTGACCTGGCGCGCCCGTAAGCGCGGGTTGTTCAAACGCAGGGCGCATGATAACGCATACAGGGGGTAAAATCGGTAAAGATTTTTCCGGTTTTGGTGAGCGCGCCCGAGAGTGGTCGCGTTAAATTTGGTGGTGTTGGTCTGGCCTTGAAAGGTTGTCCAGGCAGATTAATTAATAATGTTTTAATCATCTAATAAATATTATTTATTGGGATTGGCTATTCTTGTATTCACGCCAACATAAACTAACTTAATTGCGTAGCCTATCGCTACAAGGAAGATTATTTAGGAGAAGGTCTATGGAAACGCATAGTGTGGCCGCAATGCCAAGGATAACGTCCTGGGGCGCTATTATGAGTGGCGTGATTACCGTATTGGCAATATCCGTTCTGCTCTCTATATTGGGAACGGCATTAGGATTCAGCATAGTAGAGCCTTATTCGGATAGGCCGGTAAGCGGGGTCGGCACCGCGGTCACGATCTGGTCATTTGTTTCAATTCTATTCAGCCTGGCCTGCGGCGGCTATGTCGCCGGTCGCCTGGCCGGCGCGGCGGGCATCAGTCATGGATTTCTGGTCTGGGCGACAACATTAATACTGGCGATCGTTATCAGCAGTTTCATTATCGGCGGGGCGCTGCGGGCAGCCGGCGGTATCATCGGATCCGTTGCGGCGGCCACCGGCGGCGCGGCGTCCGGCATGGCTTCATCCTTAGCGGACCATAAGGACGGTCTGCCGGGCATGATAAACGATAGCCTGGAGCAAATGGGTTTGGACACCGGTTTGCCGGCGGATCAAACGCCCAAAAATGCGGCGGCGGCGTTGCAAAACAGCAATATCGAGGCATTGAAACCGGATTATCTCTCCAAACAGCTGTCGGCAGCCAAAGCGGATGTTCATCACGCCGTCAGCGCCGTCATGAGAAATCCGGACAGCGCCGACCGCATCATGGGAAACCTGTCGGATAGGCTTAAGCAGCGCGTGGACGGGATCGCCGACGATATCAAGCGGGGCGATGTCCATCAGGCCTTGGCCCAAAATAGCGCGATGTCCGCCGAGGAGGTCAACCAGGCTACCGATAGCGTCATGCGATATAAGCAGCAGACCACCGCCGTGGTGAAGGAGCGTCTGGAAGATCTGGCGCAGGCGGTGGACAAGACCCGGGGCGAGATGGAGCAATGGAAAGATGAGGCCAGGCAGCAAGCGGATGCCGCCGCGAAAACCATCGCAAAATCCGCGGTATGGTCATTTATCGCCTTGCTGATAGGCGCGGTGGTCGGCGCCTATTGCGGGCTGTGGGGCACCAGGACCGCCAATCGGTACGCATTTTAACGCGAGCAGCCGGTACCTTTCGGGCACGTTGTCAACAAGTTCAGCCGGCTTCGGGCCGGCTAGCTTACGGCGAAACGGGCTTCCAGCCGGCTGATGCCCATGCCGTTGATTTTTTTACTTTGATTTGTACCGGAATTCGCTCTTTCATGGCCTCTACGTGGCTGATAACGCCGATCATTTTCCCGGTGGCGTTTAACGTATCCAGAGCGTCCAGGGCGATATCCAGCGTCTCGGCGTCCAGCGTGCCGAATCCCTCGTCGAGAAACAGGGAGTCAATGCGGATTTTATGGCTGACCAAATCCGATAGGGCCAGGGCCAACGCCAGGCTGACTAAAAAACTTTCGCCGCCGGACAGCGTCCGGGTGTCCCTGACCGCTTCCGCCTGCCAAATGTCCACCACCTCCAGTTCCAGCTCGGCAGCGGCTTTACGCCGCAGTTGGTAACGGTCCTGCAGACGCGTAAGCTGGCGGTTCGCCAGATGTATCAAATGTTCCAGCGTCAATCCCTGGGCGAACTTGCGGAACTTGTCTCCTTCCCGCGACCCGATAAGTTCATTGAGGCAGCTCCAGTCCGCATAGGCCGTTTCACCGTCGGCGACGGCCCGCAGAAGATTTTGCTGGTCGTGCCGACGGCGTAGGTGGCTTGACAACTGCTGCTGGATTTCGCCTTGCCGCCGGGTATTTTCTCCCAGCGAAAGTTTCACCGCCGCAAGCCGCTGTTCAATTTCATCGTGACGAACCTCCGTTTCAAGCGTGGCCGGTCGCGCCGCTATGCTGTTTTTCAGCGCCAGCTCAGCCTGTTCATACCAGGCGGCGGTGCGTTGCCGTTGCTCTCTAAGTCGGTCCCGCAATACCCGCAATTGATCCCGCTCCGCCGGCGGCAGCAGGGCGGAAGCCAGTTCGGCCGCGGTGGCGAACGGACTCTCGCCGAGGGCGGTTTGCAGCGCGGCGGCGGCCTGCTGCGCCTGGGCGTCGAATTCTTGTCGCTGGCGCCGCTGGTTTTCGATACTGCCCGCTAATTGCTGCAACTGTTCCCCAGCCTGCTGCAACTGCTGCTCCGCCAGCCGTCGAGCCTGTTCCGCCTCCTCTCCCAGGCGGCGCAGTTCATCCCCCAACTCAACGACGGTGGCGTCGCCCACCTGCTGGCGCCGCTCATGCCGCGCCTGATGCAGCGTGGTTTGGGTTAGCTCGATTTGCTGTGCAAGCTCCTTCTCGTGACGGGCGAGTTCCGCCAGATTGGCTTGGCGGTTACGAATATCAATGTCCTGTGTGGCGAGGGAAACGGTAATTTCCTGCTGTCGTTCAAGGTGCCGGGACCATAACCGCCACTCCTGCTCGCGCGCCGACAGCCACCCCTCCACGTCCGCCTCCGCCGGCAGGGTGAGTTCGAGAGGGGTCAAAGAGGCGGCGATTTCTGTCGCCAATTGACGAATAAGCGTTTGCTGTTCCTTAAGGCGCAGCGTTGTCTGTTGCAATGTTTGCGCCGCGGCCTGCTGTTTTTGGACCACGAGCGCCAGAAGAGACTCCGACGATTTTACTTTTACGTCGGCATCGCGCACGGCATCCCGGGCGGTTTGCCATTGAAGGTCGGCCTGGCGCCTGGCTTCAAGCTGCTCCGCCAGCGCCTGCTCTTGCCTATCCTGCCGCGCCAGCCAATTCTCCGCGTCGACATCGCCGGCGGTGGGGAAGGCGATATCGAGCGCGGCGGCGGCCAGGCGCCACTGCTCATCAATCGCCGTTCGTTCTTTTTGCAGCCGCGTTTGTTCCTCGCCGGCCTGTCGCTGCTGACCGAGGAGCATAAGGTTTCGGGTGTCCGCCGCCACGATATCGGCATTAATCGCCGTCAATTCCCCTTGCAGGGAGCGAATTCTGAGTTGGGTTTGCGCCGGCTCCGGCGGTTGGTAGTGGAGGATGTAAGGATGTTCGGTAGACCCGCACAGCGGGCAGGGGTGCCCGGATTGGAGATGTTCCCTTTGCTCCTCCAGCGCGACAATGCGTTGTTCTAACTGATAGCGGGCGCTGACTTCTTCCAGCAGCCGGGAGATGTCCGTCAATCGCTGTTGCCGGCCCTGGCGGCTTTGCGCCAGGGTGGCGAGTTCCTGTTCCAGCGCCGCTTGCCGTTCGGCCTCGGCGGCCAGGTAACGGGCGAGGCGCCGGCTTTGGGGGATCAAAGCGGCGAGAGCCGCGCGGTATGCGCTCTGTTCACGGCTGGCGCGCCATTGGTCCCGCAGCGTGGCGAAAGGGGCGAGGGTTTCTTGTTGTTCGCGCTGTCGCTGCAGCCTGTCGAATTCGTCGGCGAGGGCCGCCGCCTGTCGGCGACAGTTTTCCCTTTCAGCGAGGGCGGCTTGCTGTTCATTGTGCAGGGTTTGCCCCTGCCGTCGACCTTTATCGCACTCTTGGCCAAGACTTTCCGCCAGCCGGCATTCCCGCTGTCGGCGGGCGAACAGTTCGCGCCACAGCGGCAATTGTTCGCCCCACCGGCGAAATTGCGCATGCTGCGTCAGATAGTGTGCGGTTTGCTGAAGCTGCCGTTCGGCAAGAGTGAAAACGGCTTGCTGTTCCTGCAGCGCAAGTTGGCCGCTTCGCCGTTGCGCCGCCAATCCCTCATGCGTCTGCCGCTGCGCCGTCGCCTGTTGCTCAAGGCCGGCAATGTGCTGATCCAGCGGAATGACGTGCCGCTCTATCAATTGCTGCCGCCGCTGCCGGTATTCGAGGTAATCCTGCCAGCGCCGGCGAGCCTGTTCAAGACTCTCCCGCAAGGGCAGCAAAGCCTGCTCCGTACGGAGCCGTTCGGCGCACTGCGAAGCGATGGCTTCATCCTGCCGTTGCCGGGCCAGACGGCTACGCTGCTCCTCGTCAAGCAAAGGGCGCAGAAACTCCGCCGGTTCCCCTCGGGACAGCCGGGTCATTTGCGGCTGCGCGTCGTCGCCCTCACGGGCGGCCGCCTGTTGTTTTTCCCGCGCGTCGTCCAGGGCTTGCGTCAGTTGCCGGTGTCGTGCCAGCCAGTCCGCTGCATGCTGCAACCGCTGCTGTTCATCGTTGAGCCGTTGCTCCTCGGCCAGTAATTGCGTTAACTGACCGTTCAATGCCTCCAGTTGAGGTTCGGTGAGCAATTCGATGGCGGCGGCGCGGGCCCGCAAACCCTCCAACTGCTCTTTGACCGCCTTGTGACGTTCAAAAACGTCGGCGGAAATCCGTCCATAGATAGCAGTACCGGTGAGTTCTTCCAGCAATTCGGCGCGCTTTTTCGCATCGGCATTGAGAAAGGCGGCGAAATCCCCCTGCGCCAGCAGCATGGATTTGGTAAAGCGTCCGAAATCCAGCCCGGTAAGATCGGTCACCATCCGCAGCTTGTCGTTGATCTTGTCAGCCAGGATACGGCCGTCCGCCATCAGCGCCAGTTCGGCCCTCGGCGGTTGCAAATTGCCCTGCGGACTGTTTTTCGCCCGCCGTTGGCTCCAGAAAGCGCGATAGCCGGTGCCTTGCACTTCGAATTCCACCTCCGCCAGCGCTTCGGCGGTATGGCGGGTCATCAGCTCCTGGCCGGGACTGATACCCAACCGCGGCGTCTGGTGATAAAGCGCCAGGCAGATGGCGTCCAGCAGAGTGGATTTACCGGCGCCGGTGGGGCCGGTAATGGCAAAGAGGTTGGCGCCGTTGAAGGGGGCGGCGGTAAAATCGATTTTCCACTCCCCCCTGCAAAGCGTTGAGGTTCTTCAGCCGCAGCGTCAGGATTTTCATTGGGTTTCCCCCTCCGGCGGATGTCCGCAACGGATGTTGCCCGCCACCTCGTTATACAGCGCGCGCAGGCGTTCACGCTGCTTGTCGTCAGGCGTCGACGCCTGCGCCAGACGGCGTTCAAACACGTCGTTGACGCTAAGCTCGTTCAGGGTTTCACGGGGCGCGTTTTCCAACGCCCGCCGTTGCTTGTCGCGGTTGCGGCGCAGCAGTAAAATATCCACCGGTAGCTCCGCAGCCAGGGTTTGGATGTGGCGCTGGATATCGTTGAGCCAGGCGTCGGTTATCACTTCAATATCCAGCCATGTTCTCGTCTCGCTTTGGCCGTCGCCAAACGCCAGCAGTTGCGTTTCAATTTCCTCCAGCGTGCCGCGCAGCAGGCGCAAGGGCTGGAATTCAGGCACCGCCAGCGGCAATACCGTCGCCGCCGAATCCTGCCCGAAATCCACCAGATTAACCTGTTTGCGTTGACCCGCCTCATCGAAACTCAAGGGAATGGGGGAGCCGCTGTAGCGAATAGTCGAACGGCCGCCCACGCTTTGTGGCCGGTGGATATGGCCGAGGGCTACATAGTCGGCGGGGGGGGAACAAATGCACGGGAAAAGCGTCCAGACTGCCGATATAAATGTCCCGGACCGAATCGCTGACGCTTGCGCCCACCGCCGTCAGATGGCCGGTGGCGATAATCGGGACCGGCGTCGGCAGCTCTGCGCGCAGCGCCACGGCGCGTTCATACAGCCGTTGGTAATGCCCGGCGATGGCATCCAACAGGTCTTGCCGCTTGCCGTCTTCCGACTCGCCGGCGCGGCTTGTCATCATGTCGCGGGGTCGTAAAAAGGGGATGGCGCACAAAATCGCCCCGGGTTTTTCCGTTACGCTCATGAAGCGCGAAAACCTGCTGTTCGGCGTCGCCGCCGGCAATGACGCTGGTATTGAGGCACGCCAACAGCCCGCGGGATTCGTTAAGGGTGGCTACGGCGTCATGATTGCCCGCCAATACTATCAGCCGACAGCCCGCGGGCTGTAAATCCACCACGAAACGATTGAATAATTCCCGTGCATAGCTGGGTGGTGTGCCGCTATCGAAGATATCGCCGGCCACCACCACCGCGTCCGCCTGGTGCCGCGTCGCCTGCGTCACCAGCCAGCGCAGGAAGGCCTGATGTTCACGGGCGCGCGTCTTGGTGAAAAACGACTGGCCCAAATGCCAGTCGGAGGTATGAATGATCCGCATTAGGCTCCGGAAAAAATCCCTGAAACAGGGCGAAAGTATATACCCGATAGCATGCAAGGTGCAGTCGGCACGGCGATCTCCTATCCTTAAAGCATCCTGCGCCGTTTTTAATAAATCTGTCATAAAAGTGACGCATAATGCCCGGGCACGATAACCGCAGAGAATAATGGCAGGAAAATAATGGCAAAACGCATATTAGTCGTGGAAGATGAGGCGCCCATTCGTGAAATGGTGTGCTTTGTTCTTGAGCAAAATGGCTTCCAGCCCATTGAAGCGGAAGATTACGGCAGTGCGGTGAGTCGTATGGCGGAGCCCTATCCGGATCTGGTGCTGCTCGACTGGATGTTGCCCGGCGGTTCGGGAATTCAGTTTATCAAACTGATGAAGCGCGAAGTGCTGACGCGCGATATTCCTGTCATGATGTTGACGGCGCGCGGCGAGGAGGAGGATCGGGTCCGGGGATTGGAAGTGGGCGCGGATGATTACATCACCAAACCTTTTTCTCCCAAGGAACTGCTGGCGCGCATTAAAGCGGTGATGCGGCGTATATCGCCGATGGCGGTGGAGGATAAGATTGAAGTGCTGGGCCTGAGCCTGGACCCCTCGTCGCATCGGGTAACGTCCAATGAGCTGGCGTTGGATATGGGGCCGACCGAATTCAAATTGCTGCATTTCTTCATGACCCATCCCGAACGGGTTTACAGTCGCGAACAGTTGCTCAACCATGTATGGGGTACCAATGTTTACGTGGAAGATCGTACGGTGGACGTGCACATTCGGCGTTTACGCAAAGCGCTGGAGACCGGCGGCCATGATCGGATGGTACAGACGGTGCGGGGTACCGGCTATCGTTTCTCGGCCCGCTATTAGGTTCGTCACGCGGGAGGGCGCCCGGTGCTAGAACGTTTATCCTGGAGAAAGCTGCTGCTGGAGCTTGGGCTGTTTTGCCTGCCCGCCTTGCTGTTGTCGATGATTTTCGGGCATCTCCCCTGGTTTCTGGCGGCGTCGCTGCTGGCGGCGCTATTGCGTAACTATTATTATCAACTGCGATTGTCCTGGTGGCTGTGGGTCGACCTGAGCCGTACCCCCCCCCCGGTGGGACGCGGCAGTTGGGAACCGCTGTTTTACGGCCTGCACCAGATGCAATTGCGCCATCGTCGTCGCCGCCGCGATTTGGCGACCTTATTCAAACGTTTTCGCAGCGGCGCCGAAACGCTGCCTGACGCATTGGTGATGCTGACCGGCGACGGTCATATATTCTGGTGCAACGGGCTGGCGCAACAATTGCTGGGTTTCCGCTGGCCGGAGGACAACGGCCAGCATATCCTTAACCTGCTGCGTTACCCGGAATTCAACGAATACCTGCAAAATCAATCCTTCCAGCGCCCGCTGACGCTGCATATCAATAACCAGCGCTACGTGGAATTTCGGGTCATGCCCTATACCGACGATCAGCTATTGATGGTGGCGCGGGATATCACCCAGATGCGCCAGTTGGAAGGGGCGCGGCGCAATTTTTTCGCCAATGCCAGCCATGAGCTGCGCACGCCGCTGACGGTGTTGCAGGGGTATCTGGAAATGATGAACGACCAGGAGATGGACCCGGCTATCCGCGCCAAGGCTATCCACACCATGCAGGATCAGACGCAGCGCATGGAGCGCCTGGTGAAACAATTGCTGGTGCTTTCCCGTATCGAAGCCGCTCCCCAGGGCGAGATCAAGGAGGATATCGATGTGCCGTCCATCCTTAAACGGCTGCAGCAAAGCGCGGCGGGATTAAGCCAGGAGCGTCACGACATTGTCTTTCGCGTCAACGAGCAACTGCGGGTGCGCGGTAACGAAGAACAACTACGCAGCGCCATGTCGAATCTGATTTATAACGCGGTCATTCATACGCCGCCGGGAACGCGCATCGAGGTCTGCTGGCAACGTACCCTCGCCGGGGCCGAATTTCAGGTGAGCGATAACGGTCCCGGCATCGCGCCGGAGCATATCCCCCGCCTTACCGAGCGTTTTTACCGGGTGGACAAGGCCCGGTCGCGACAAACCGGCGGCAGCGGCCTTGGCTTGGCCATCGTCAAACATGCTCTCGGCAATCATGACGCCCGCCTGGATATCATCAGCGAGCCGGGCGCGGGGACCCGGTTTTTCTTCACCCTGCCGAATCGGTTGATAGTGCCCCCGCGTCTAAGGGAGAATAGCCAAATCCCCATGCCGCCCGTCGAGCCAAAATGATTTTCATGCGTACGCCGTTTCGCTGCCTGCTGATGCTGTCGGCCGCGTTGGTCAGTTGCCTGACGACCGTGGCGCCGTCGGCCTTGGCGGCGCCTTACGAGCGTCCTGCCTATCTGTCGGGCAGCCTTACCAGCACCGGTTCCGACACCTTGGCCACCTTGCTTACCGGCTGGGGGGGGTGGATTTCAACCGCCGTTTCCCCGAGGTGGGCATACAAATACAGGCGACGGGCTCCGCCACCGCGGCGGCGGCGCTGGCAGCCGGGACCGCGCAACTGGGACCCATGAGCCGCGCCATGACCGGGACAGAAATCGCCGCCTTTCGCCGGCACTACGGTTATTCTCCCTCGGCGGTGCCTGTGGCGCTGGATGCGGTGGTAATCTTGGTGAATCAGGATAATCCCTGCAATCCCTGCCGTTAAGCCGATTGGACGGCATTTTTTCCGTGACTCATCGCTGCGGCCCGTCGCCGACATTGGCCTCCTGGGGGGATTTGGGCCTGAAAGGGCCTTGGGCTGAAAAAGCGCTGCTGCGCTACGGGCGCAATTCGGCTTCGGGCACCTACGGCTACTTTCGTCAACGCGCTCTGTGCGGCGGGGATCTTTTGCCGTCGGTGAACGAGTTGCCCGGCTCGGTGTCGGTGGCACAGGCGGTCGCCGGGTCGGTTAATGCCATCGGCTACGCCGGCATGGGGTTTAAAGCCGGCGGCGTCAAAATCCTGGCGTTGACCGATGGGCGCGGGAAAACGGTACAACCGGATGATGCCACCCTGCTTAACGGCGACTATCCGCTGGTGCGTTATCTTTATATCTATGTAAACAAGGCGCCGGACCGGTCGCTGGAGCCCATTACCGCCGCTTTTTTTCGACCAGATTCTCTCCGTCGACGGCCAAAGCCGCGCCCGCCGGAGCGGATATCGATCCCTGCCGGAGTCCGTCAGGCTGCAGGCGCGACGGGATATCGGGCTCGACTAGAATGCTTTTTGTTTGATTTAAGATGAAACTATTTCATTAGCTTTGAAATTTTTTTCCCCTCCTGCCGCGAACGACTCATGTTAGGCTGACGCCTATTCGGCTAGACATCCGGATGTCTACTGATTGCGGCCGTTGATAATTTAACGGCTAAACTATTTTCACAGCGGCACTCTGCCGCGCGCCAGCGGAGTTCAGACATGCAACGAAATCTTCCCCCTTCCGTGCCGATGTCGTCGGCAGTTTGCTGCGACCCGCCGCCATCAAGTCGGCACGTCGCCAATATCAGCAAGGTGAGATAACCGCGGCACAATTGCGGGCGGTTGAAGATGAAGAGATTATCCGGGTCGTCGGCAAACAGCGGGAACTGGGATTGCAAGTGGTCACTGACGGTGAATTTCGCCGGGCTTGGTGGCACTTTGATTTTTTTGAGGGCCTGGAGGGCGTGGAGGGTTATGAAGCCGCCCAGGGCATCCAGTTCAACGGCGTGCAAACCAAGGCCCGCGGTATCAAAGTCACCGGGAAACTGGGCTTTAATCGGCATCCGATGCTGGAAGATTTCCGGTTTTTGCAGCGCATCGCCGGTAACGCGACGGCTAAAATGACCATTCCCAGCCCGAGCGTGATGCATTTTCGCGGCGGCCGGGCCGCCATCGACGCCGCCGTTTACCCCGATCTGGCGGAGTATTTCGCCGATTTGGCCGCCGCCTGGCGCGACGCCATTGCCGCATTTTATGCCGCGGGGTGCCGTTATTTGCAACTGGACGATACCGTTTGGGCCTACCTGTGCTCGACGGAACAGCAAAAACAGATTCGCGAACGCGGCGACGACCCGGCTAAACTGGCGCGGATTTATGCGGAGGTATTGAATCAGGCGCTGACCGATAAACCCGCCGATCTGGTGGTCAGCCTGCACGTTTGCCGCGGTAATTTTCGCTCCACTTGGATTTCCGAAGGCGGCTACGAGCCGGTGGCGCCCATTTTATTCGGCGAAGTGAAGGTGGACGCCTTTTTCCTGGAATATGACACTGAACGCGCCGGCGGTTTCGAACCGCTGCGTTTTATCAAGCCGGGCCACCAGCAGGCGGTGCTGGGCCTGATTACCTCGAAATCCGGCGATTTGGAAGAACCGGGGGCGGTGTTGGCGCGCCTGCGGGAAGCGGGCAAATACCTGTCCATGGACCAACTCTGTCTGAGCCCCCAATGCGGTTTTGCCTCCACGGAGGAAGGGAATCAACTGACGGAATCCCAGCAGTGGGAAAAACTTAAGCTTGTTTTGGCCGTTTCGCGTCAGGCCTGGTAAAGGTCGCCAGGGCGTCTCCCCTCAGCCAAGAGACTATTGGCGTAGGCGTCGGGCAAACGGCTGCTTCCGACGATAAACACCGGCGCTCGGCGGGGCGGCGTTCAGCCGGCACGATGCCGGCTGAACGCCGCGATATCATTTTATCTTATTACTATGAGTGATCTGATTCAGCTACTATATAGCGTTTAATTATTCATTGTTGAAAGTATTCACTATTTTATTCCCTTTTTTTGGCGGATTACTCTGCTTTAATTCCATACTCTTGTTTTGCGCCCCGGTATCAGTTTAAAGTGCGCCGGTTTATTTATCGCTTTTACTTATACTTTCCCCAGCAACAGGCACGACAAGAATTGATGAGTCAGCGTTTAACTTTTAGAGACATACTGGCACTCGGCTTCATGACCTTTGCGTTATTCGTCGGCGCCGGCAATATCATCTTTTCCCCCATGGTGGGATTGCAATCCGGCCCTTATGTGTGGTTGGCCGCCGCCGGATTTCTGATTACCGCGGTAGGCCTGCCGGTGTTGACCGTTATCGCGATGGCGCGGGTGGGGGGGGCGGTATCGATACCCTCAGTTCCCCTCTGGGCCGCCGGGCCGGACTGGCGCTGGCGGTGGTCTGCTATCTGGCGGTGGGCCCGCTGTTTGCCATACCCCGCACCGCGACGGTCTCCTTCGAGGTGGGCATCGCCCCCTTCACCGGTCAAGGGGATGTGCCGCTGTTTTGCTATAGCCTGATCTACTTCGTGCTGGTGGTCTGCATCTCCCTTTATCCTGGCCGCCTGCTGGATACGGTAGGTCATATTCTGGCGCCGTTGAAAATCATCGCACTGGGGATTCTCGGGACGGCGGCGCTGCTCTGGCCGGCGGGCAACCCTATTCCCGCCAGCGAAATTTACACGTCCATGCCGTTTTCCACCGGCTTCGTGAACGGTTACTTAACCATGGATACCTTGGGCGCCATGGTATTCGGGATTGTTATCGTCAACGCGGCGCGGTCCCGGGGCGTGGATGACCCGGGCTTACTGACCCGCTACACCATTTATGCCGGTTTGATAGCCGGCATCGGGCTGACGGCGGTCTATATCACCTTGTTCAAACTGGGCTCCGGCAGCGGCGTGCTGGTGCCGGCGGCGCAAAACGGCGCGGAGATCCTGCATGCTTACGTGCAGTACCGGTTCGGCGATGGCGGCAGCGGCTTCCTGGCGGTGTTGATTTTTGTCGCCTGCATGGTGACCGCCGTCGGATTGACCTGCGCCTGCGCCGAGTTTTTCAGCGGACTTTTGCCGTTCTCCTACCGAACGCTGGTTGTCCTGCTGGGGCTGTTTTCCATGCTGGTATCCAACCTCGGTCTCAGCCATCTGATTCAATTCTCGATACCGGTGCTCACGGCGATATACCCGCCGTGCATCGTGCTGGTATTACTGAGTTTCACCTTGCGCTGGTGGCGCAGCAGCACGTTGATCATCGCGCCGGCGATGCTTGTCAGCCTGCTGTTCGGCTTTATAGACGCCCTTAAGCTTTCCACTTTCCATGATCTGCTCCCGGCCTGGGTAGGGCATCTGCCGTTGTCGGCGCAGGGGCTGGCCTGGCTGGTGCCGACCCTGACGGTAAGCATTATGGTGGCGGCCTATGATAACTATCGCCTGCGGCATGAAGTCACGGTCCACTTATAAGATAAAGATAACGTTGTTAACCACGGAGGCGTGTTCCGTGGTTTTTTCGTTTGGCGCCATTCATTTGTCGCAACTTCATTATTCCACAACAGGGCAACAAGGTAATGCAGCAACCACCCGTGACGTTAAAACGCGGTCTCACCACCCGTCATATCCGCTTTGTGGCGTTAGGCTCCGCCATCGGCACCGGGCTGTTCTATGGCTCCGCCGACGCTATTCAGATGGCCGGTCCCAGCGTCTTGCTGGCCTATCTCATCGGCGGCCTGGCGGCGTATATCATCATGCGCGCGCTGGGGGAAATGTCGGTCCATAATCCCAACGCCGGTTCTTTTTTCCCGCTATGCCCAGGATAACCTCGGCAGGCTTGCCGGCTATATCACCGGCTGGACTTACTGCTTTGAAATTCTGATTGTCGCCATCGCCGACGTCACGGCCTTCGGCATTTATATGGGCGTCTGGTTTCCGCTGGTGCCCCACTGGGTCTGGGTCCTGGGAGTAGTGCTGTTCATCGGCGCCATCAACTTGCTTAACGTCAAGACGTTCGGCGAGATGGAATTCTGGTTCTCCTTTTTCAAGGTGGCCACCATTATCGTCATGATCCTGGCGGGGGTGGGCATCATCGTCTGGGGCATCGGCAACGGCGGTCAGCCCACGGGCATCAGTAATCTCTGGACCCACGGCGGCTTTTTCAGCCATGGTTTCCTCGGCATGATTCTGTCTTTGCAGATGGTGATGTTCGCTTATGGCGGGATCGAGATTATCGGCATTACCGCCGGCGAAGCCAGCGAGCCGCAGAAATCCATTCCCAAAGCCATCAATTCAGTGCCCTGGCGAATTCTGGTGTTCTATGTCGGTACGCTGCTGGTAATCATGTCCATTTTCCCCTGGAATGAAGTGGGCACGGCGGGCAGCCCGTTTGTACTGACCTTTCAAAAACTGGGCATTCCCACCGCCGCCGGCATCCTTAATTTTGTGGTGATAACCGCATCGCTGTCGGCCATCAACAGTGATGTGTTCGGCGTGGGACGCATGCTGCACGGTATGGCGAGTCAGGGCTATGCGCCCAAAATGTTCGCCAGGGTATCCCGCCAGGGCACTCCCTGGGTGACGGTAATAGTGATGATGTGCGCCTTGCTGGTGGCCGTTTATCTCAACTATCTCATGCCGGAAAATATTTTCCTGGTCATCGCATCCCTGGCCACCTTCGCCACGGTATGGGTGTGGATCATGATCCTGTGTTCGCAAATCGCTTTTCGGCGCCGGCTGGGTCCGCAGCAGGTGAAGGAGCTGGCGTTCCCCCTGCCTGGCGGCGCGCTGACATCCTTGGCGGGGGTGATATTCCTGCTGTTTATTATCGGGCTTATCGGCTATTTTCCCGCCACTCGCATATCACTCTATGCCGGTGGGGTCTGGGTGGGATTGCTGTTGCTGGGTTATGGATTTGCCCGACGGCGTCAGGCCGGGAATGAACTCGCCAGGGGATGAGCAGGGGAATCGCAGGTCCGCGCCGGTCAATTCAGCGAGCGTAAAATTTCGCCTTTGTCCCGGCCTGCTTTGCGCCAATAAAAAACCCGCCGTTAGCGGCGGGTCTATCAACGACATTGCTCAGCTTTATTCGTTACAGCTTATCGATATTCTCGGACAGGTATTTCGCCACGCCCAGCGGTGAAGCGTCCATGCCTTCCTGACCTTTTTCCCATTGCGCCGGGCATACTTCGCCGTGTTCTTCGTGGAACTGCAGCGCGTCGACCATGCGGATCATTTCGTCGACATTACGGCCCAGCGGCAGGTCGTTGACGACCTGATGGCGGACAACGCCTGCTTTGTCGATAAGGAACGAGCCGCGCAAGGCTACCCCGGCTTCGGGATGTTCGATACCGTAGGCCTTGATGATTTCATGCTTGATATCGGCAACCAACGGATATTTGACTTGACCGATGCCGCCTTTGTCCACCGGGGTATTACGCCAGGCGTTGTGAACAAACTCTGAATCGAAGGACACGCCGATGACTTCGACGCCGCGCTGTTTGAATTCGGCAAAACGTTTATCAAAGGCAATCAGTTCTGAAGGGCAAACGAAGGTGAAGTCCATCGGCCAAAAGAAAATGACGGCGGGTTTACCCTTGATAAAGTCATGCAGATTGAAATTATCAACGATTTCACCGTTGCCCAGGACCGCCGCGGCGGTAAAGTCGGGTGCTTGACGAGTAACCAGGACCATGTGTACTCCTGTAAAATGCGGTTAGGTTGGTTGATAGGGAAGATGTAAAACGAGGGTCAGTATAGGGGCTTGCCGCCGAGGGATAAAGCTTTTGCCGCCGATTGATGAGATAGCTTTTACCTATTAGTTTGATTAGTATTTTATTTTTATATTACAAAATAACCCTTTGTGATACAAGGGCAAGGGCGCAGATAGTCGAAATCATTTTCGCAACATTATGGAAAAATGGTGTTTACAAGTTATCGGCGTCTTGCTGCACCCGTTGCATCATATCGGGGTAAAGTTGCCAAAAACAGGCTTCCAAGGCGGGGTAATGCCGTTCGATTTCCGGATAGATTCCCCCCAACGCCCCCAGTCGGGGACGTCGGCTGGCCATGCCTGATAATACCTGAGCCAAAAAAAGCCGCTGAGCGTAGCGTTCCAGCCAGCGTTCGCGCCAAAGGTAGCTATTGAGCGAGCGAAACGCATCCGGCGTTTGCGGCAATTGCGGCGTTATAACCGCCTCGGCCTGTTGTACGAAACGGCGCAGCGGTATGTCCGGCGCCACCCGGCTCCAGTGAAGCGCCAGAAAATGATCCCATACCACGTCCAGCGCGATGGGCGCCACCCGGCGGTAATCGGCGCTGAACATGGCTTTGGCGGATTTTACCACCGGATGACGGTCGGTAAAGGTATCGATACGCCGATGCAGGCGTATGCCGGCCGCCACCTCGGCGGGATAAAGCCCGTCGGGGCTGCCGCGGACGAAATCCGCCATCAGGTTGCCCAGTAATGAGCTGTGCGCCAGGGAAGCGAGATGAAGATGGGCGAGATAATTCATGTGATCAGTATATGGTAAAACAACGGTTAAACCGCTTATTTCTTGCAGGCCGCGCCGCATAGCCCCTAGACTAAGCCGCCTGTTTTTTTGCGTAAAGTGAACTGGAATGCGTGTCGCCGATTTCTCCTTTGAACTCCCTGAAGCCCTGATAGCCCGTTATCCTCAGCCGGAGCGGAGCGCCTGCCGCCTCCTGACGCTGGACGGACCGTCCGGCGGGATGACGCACGGTGTATTCACCGATCTGCTGGAAAGGCTGGTGCCCGGCGATCTGCTGGTCTTCAATAATACCCGTGTCATTCCCGCCCGGTTATACGGCCGTAAGCTCAGCGGCGGCAAAATCGAGGTGCTGGTGGATCGCGTGCTGGATGATCATCGGGTATTGGCCCTGGTGCGCGCCTCAAAATCGCCCAAGCCGGGGGCCGTGCTGCTGCTTGGGGATGATGAAAGCATTACCGCCACCATGGTGGCGCGCCGCGATGCGTTGTTCGAACTGCGCTTCGATGACGAACGGGATGTGCTGACGCTTCTCAACGCCGCCGGCCATATTCCGCTGCCGCCTTATATTCACCGCCCCGACGAGGAAGCGGACCGGGAACTCTACCAGACCGTTTACAGCGAACGGCCAGGCGCCGTGGCCGCGCCTACCGCCGGACTGCATTTCGACCGGCCGCTGCTGGACGCGCTGCGTGACAAGGGCATCGAAATGGCCTTCGTGACCCTGCACGTGGGCGCCGGGACTTTCCGACCGGTGCGGGTGGAAAATATTGAACAGCATGCGATGCATTCCGAATATGCCGAGGTACCGCAATCGGTGGTGGATGCGGTACTGGCCTGCAAGCGGCGGGGCAACCGGGTCGTCGCGGTGGGCACCACCTCGGTGCGCTCCCTGGAAAGCGCCGCGCAGGCGGCCGGGCAGGCCACAATCGCGCCTTTTTTCGGCGATACCGACATCTTTATCTATCCCGGTTACCGGTTCCGCATTATCGATGCGTTGGTTACCAATTTCCATCTGCCGGAATCCACCCTGATCATGCTGGTATCGGCCTTTGCCGGCTATGGGCATACCATGGCGGCTTATCACGAGGCGGTGGCGAAAGAGTACCGTTTTTTCAGTTACGGCGATGCCATGTTCATCACCCGTAACGATTCGGCCGCCATGGACGCCCCCGGCGACCGGTAGGCCATAACCCCGCCGGAGGCCTATGCCGCCCGGCTTTGCTGCCGCCGCGAACGCGGTCGGCGAAAACCGCATCGGACTGTTTCTCCGGTGCCGGAGGTTCCGTGAAGTACGAATTATTGAAAACTGACGGCCGAGCGCGCCGAGGGCGCCTGGTATTCGAACGCGGCGTGGTGGAAACGCCGGCGTTCATGCCGGTGGGCACTTACGGTACGGTAAAGGGCATGACGCCGGAAGAGGTGGCTCAGACCGGCGCGCAGATTATTCTGGGCAATACCTTCCATCTTTGGCTGCGGCCGGGGCAGGAGATCATGAAACTGCACGGCGATCTGCATGATTTCATGCAGTGGCACGGACCGATTCTCACCGATTCCGGCGGCTTCCAGGTGTTCAGCCTGGGAGATATTCGCAAAATCACCGAAGAGGGCGTGCACTTTCGCAACCCCATCAATGGCGACGGGATTTTCCTTAGCCCGGAAAAGTCGATGGAAATCCAATACGATCTGGGATCGGATATCGTCATGATATTCGATGAATGCACGCCGTATCCCGCCGAACATGATTATGCCCGCCAATCCATGGAGATGTCGTTGCGTTGGGCGGAGCGGAGCCGCCGCCGTTTTGATGAACTGGGCAACAAAAATGCCCTGTTCGGTATCATCCAGGGCAGCGTTTACGAAGATTTACGAGATGTATCAGTAAAAAGACTGGTAGAGATCGGCTTTGATGGTTACGCTGTGGGCGGCCTGGCGGTGGGCGAGCCTAAAGCGGATATGCATCGCATTCTTGAGCACGTTCTGCCGCGGATTCCGGCTGATAAACCGCGCTATCTGATGGGCGTGGGCAAACCGGAGGATTTGGTGGAAGGCGTGCGCCGCGGCATCGATATGTTCGATTGCGTCATGCCCACGCGCAATGCGCGCAACGGACATTTGTTTGTCACCGACGGTGTGGTGAAAATCCGCAACGCCGGTAACAAAAGCGACACGTCGCCGCTGGATGCGCACTGCGATTGCTACACCTGTCGCAATTACAGCCGCGCTTACTTGCATCATCTCGACCGTTGCAACGAAATACTCGGTGCGCGGCTGAATACCATTCACAATCTGCGTTATTATCAGCGTCTGATGGCGGGTTTACGCCAGGCTGTCGATGAAGGTAAATTAGAGCGGTTTGTGGAAGAATTTTATGACCGGGCCGGAAAACCCGTTCCGCGTTTAGTCGTTGAGTTAAATAACAATGAGGGAAACTAAATGAACCTTTTCATTTCTGACGCCAATGCCGCAGCCGGCGGGCCGTCCCAGGGAAGTCCTTACTCTCTGGTCATCATGTTGGTGGTATTCGGTCTGATTTTCTATTTTATGATTCTCCGTCCGCAGCAAAAACGCACCAAGGATCATAAAAAGCTGATGGATTCCATCGGCAAGGGCGATGAAGTGCTCACCACCGGCGGTCTGGTGGGTCGCGTGACCAAGGTCGCGGATACCGGCTATATCGCGATAGCGTTGAACGACACCAATGAAGTGGTGATCAAACGTGATTTCGTGGCCGCCGTCTTGCCGAAAGGTACGATGAAAGCGCTGTAATTGTCGATTTTCCCGAAGGGAACTGCCGTGTTAAACCGTTATCCTTTATGGAAGTACATCATGCTTATCCTGGCGCTTCTCGTCGGGTTGCTGTATGCGCTTCCAAACCTTTATGGTGAGGATCCGGCCGTGCAAATCACTGGCGCGCGGGGTGCCGCCGCCAGTGAGACGACGCTGGTCCAGATCCAAAACGTCCTGAAAGAACAGAACATCGCCAGCAAGTCCATCGCCCTGGAAAACGGCGCCATCCTGGCCCGCTTCTCCAGTTCGGACGTGCAGTTGCGCGCTCGGGAAGCCTTGCTGGGCGCGCTGGGCGAGAATTATGTGGTGGCGTTGAACCTGGCGCCGGCCACCCCCGTCTGGCTGTCCCTGATGGGCGCGGAGCCCATGAAACTGGGCCTCGACCTGCGCGGCGGCGTGCACTTCCTGATGGAAGTGGATATGGATACCGCCCTGGGCAAGCTTCAAGAACAGACCATGGACGCTTTGCGCTCGGATCTGCGCGAAAAAGGCATACCTTATGCCACCGTGCGTAAAATCGATAACTACGGCACCGAGGTGAATTTCCGCGACGGAGCCTCCCGCGACCAGGCCGTCAGTTACCTGGCCCCGCGCCATCGCGATTTGGTGATTAACAGCACCGGCGATACCGCGCTGCGGGCGGTCATGGCGGATACCCGCCTGCGGGAAGCCCGCGAATACGCGGTGCAGCAGAACATTACCATCCTGCGCAACCGTGTGAATCAACTGGGTGTCGCCGAGCCGCTGGTGCAGCGTCAGGGCGCCGATCGGATAGTGGTTGAACTGCCGGGTATTCAGGACACCGCCCGCGCCAAGGAAATTCTCGGCGCCACCGCCACGCTGGAGTTCCGCCTGGTGAATACCGCCGTGGACCGCAGCGCGGCGGCCAGCGGTCGCGTGCCGGGAGATTCCGAGGTGAAATACACTCGCGACGGCCAGCCGGTGGTGCTCTATAAACGGGTCATCCTGACGGGGGATCACATTACCGATTCCACCTCCAGCGCCGATGAATACAACCGTCCCCAGGTCAATATCTCCCTCGACAGCACCGGCGGCACCAATATGTCCAATTTCACCAAGGACAATATCGGCAAGCCCATGGCCACGCTGTTCGTGGAATACAAGGACAGCGGCAAGAAAGACGCCAACGGCCGCGCCATCCTGGTCAAGCAGGAAGAGGTGATAAACGTCGCCACCATCCAGTCGCGGCTCGGCAACAGCTTCCGCATTACCGGCATTGATAACCCGAACGAGGCCCGCCAGCTTTCGTTATTGCTGCGCGCCGGGGCATTGATAGCGCCTATCCAGATCGTCGAGGAACGCACCATCGGCCCGACGCTGGGCATGCAGAACATCAAGCAGGGACTGGAAGCCTGCCTGTGGGGGCTGGTGGCTTCCATCGTGTTTATGGTGGTTTGGTACCGCAAATTCGGTTTAATCGCCACCACCGCTCTTATCGCCAACCTGGTGCTGATTGTGGGCATCATGTCGCTTCTGCCCGGCGCGACGCTGACCATGCCGGGTATCGCCGGGATCGTGTTGACCCTGGCGGTGGCGGTGGATGCCAACGTGCTTATCAACGAACGCATCAAGGAAGAGCTCAAGAACGGCCGTACCGTGCAGCAAGCGATCCATGAGGGCTATAAAGGCGCTTTTTTCCAGTATCGTCGACGCCAACGTGACCACGCTTATCACCGCCATTATTCTTTACGCGGTGGGTACCGGCTCCATCAAGGGTTTTGCCATAACCACCGCTATCGGGGTCGCCACCTCGATGTTTACGGCGATTGTCGGCACGCGCGCCATCGTGAACCTGCTTTACGGCGGTAAACGTATCAGCAAACTGTCTATCTAGGAGCGTGTTGTGGCTAAGCAACAGCATAGTGTTGAAGATCTAAACTACGGCCGTAAAGTCTATGACTTTATGCGTTGGGATTACGTGGCGTTCAGTATCTCCATTACGCTGCTCATTCTGTCCGTCGTGCTTATGGTCACCCGCGGTTTCAACTGGGGTCTGGATTTTACCGGCGGGACGGTTATCGAGCTGAACCTGAGCAAGCCCGCCGATCTGGACGCCATGCGCGGCGCGCTGGAACATGCCGGCTTCAAGGAGCCGCTGATCCAGAACTTCGGCAGCAGCCGGGACGTGATGGTCCGCATGCCGCCGGTGCAAGGCAACGCCGGCCAGGAACTGGGCAATAAGGTGCTGGGGGTAATCAATCAATCCTTCGACCCGCAGGCCGCCGTGAAGCGTATCGAGTTCGTCGGGCCCAGCGTCGGCAGCGATCTGGCGCAGGCGGGCGGCATGGCGCTGCTGGTGGCGCTGATTTGTATCTTGATTTACGTCGGCTTCCGGTTCGAATGGCGGCTGGCCCTGGGGGCGGTGCTGGCCTTGGCCCATGACGTGGTGATCACCATGGGGGTTTTGGCGCTGTTCCATATCGAGATTGATTTAACCATCGTCGCCTCGCTGATGTCGGTCATCGGCTACTCCCTGAACGACAGTATCGTGGTGTCGGACCGTATCCGGGAAAACTTCCGCAAGATACGGCGCGGCAGCTCTTATGAAATCATCAACGTGTCGCTGACCCAGACGCTGAGCCGCACCCTGATGACGTCGGCCACCACGCTGATGGTGGTGCTGATGCTCTTCATCTTCGGCGGCCCGATACTGGCCGGGTTCTCCTTGACCATGCTGATAGGCGTCACCATCGGTACGGCTTCATCCATCTATGTCGCCTCGGCGCTGGCGCTGAAGCTGGGGATGAAGCGCGAACACATGCTGCAGCAAAAAGTCGAGAAAGAGGGGGCGGATCAGCCGTCTTTGCTGCCCTAAGGCACGGCGTGCGCCCACCCAAAACCCCGGCTTTGCCGGGGTTTGTTTTTATTGCTGCGACAGCGGTTTGGCGGCGTCGGCGGGGGACGGGGACGACGGGGTGGTTTTTGTGATGCCGTGCAACCGAATGAAGCCCACCTGCTCCGGCGTTAATCCGCTCAGACGCAGTTCAAGAGCGGCATCGGGTTTCGGCAGCAACGCGGCGGGCACGGCAATGGGCTGACTGAGGGCATCGGCGGTCAAGGGTTTGCCGGAGGCGGGATCCACCTGCCCCCAATCCAACGTGGCGTGGAAAGGCGTCAACGGCGAGTTATCGACGGTGCGGATGCGCAGCAGCGCCTGCGAGCCGTTGGCTTCTGTTTCCACCTGGCTCAAAGATACTTGCAGCTTGCCTATCTGGCTGTCGACCTCGGCGGCGGTTTGGGCGGCGGGGTAGATATAGACGCCGCTGGTGGATTGCGCATTCAGGGCATTCTGCTGCATCAGCGCCGAAACCTGCACGTTGAGATGATCCAGGCGCTGGTTCAACTGGCCCATTTCATTTTTCAGCGCCGGCGCGCCGGCGTTCGGCTGTTGGGCGCATCCGGCCAGCAGCAGCAAGGCGGCGATAACGCAGGCAGGGCGGTAAGCGATTGTCATAGCAACAGTTTCCTTATTCTGTCGATCGATAACAGCTTAGCCCGGAACGATGCAAAAGTCATGAACTGAAAGACGGGGTAATTTCAAGTCTCCGGCCCATGGCCGGGGAAGGGCCTTTGTTGTCGCCGCAGTTCGCGCTAAACTAACCTGCCCCTATCAGCCGCACAGGAAGCGTTATGCATTGTCCTTTTTGTTCCGCAGTCGATACCAAGGTGATTGATTCCCGTCTGGTGGGGGATGGTTCCCAAGTCCGGCGTCGTCGGCAATGTCTGGTCTGCAATGAGCGTTTCACCACCTTCGAAGTGGCGGAACTGGTATTGCCCCGGGTCATTAAAAGCAATGATATCCGGGAGCCGTTCAATGAAGATAAATTACGCGGCGGTTTTTTGAAGGCGCTGGAAAAAAGGCCGGTGAACTCCGATGATGTGGAGATGGCCATCAGCCACATCAAATCGCAGCTACGGGCCACCGGGGGAGCGGGAAGTCCCGAGCAAAATGATCGGGAATCTGGTCATGGACGCGCTGAAAAAGCTGGATAAAGTCGCCTATATTCGTTTCGCCTCGGTGTATCGCAGCTTCGAAGATGTACGGGAGTTCGGCGAAGAGATAGCCCGTCTTCAGGATTAAGGTGGAGTCATGCAACAGGACGAATATTATCTGGCGCGGGCATTTGAACTGGCGCGCCGCGGTCGTTTCACCACCACGCCGAACCCGAATGTCGGATGTGTCATTGTGCGGGACGGCAAAATTGTCGGCGAAGGGTTTCATTTTCGCGCCGGAGAACCCCACGCCGAAGTGCATGCGCTGCGTATGGCGGGAGAGGCGGCGCGGGGCGCTACCGTTTATGTCACGCTTGAACCCTGCAGCCACCAGGGCCGAACGCCGCCCTGCGCCGATGCGCTGATCGCCGCGGGCGTGTCGCGCGTCGTGGTGGCCATGCAGGATCCGAATCCGCAGGTTTCCGGGCGGGGGATGCACCTGTTGCGGCAGGCGGGCATCGAGGTGCGCCACGGACTGATGATGGATGAAGCCGAAGAGGTAAACCTGGGATTCCTGAAGCGCATGCGCACCGGCTTCCCCTATGTCAGGCTGAAACTGGCCGCGTCGCTGGACGGCCGTACCGCCATGGCCTCCGGTGAAAGCCAGTGGATAACCTCAAGCCAGGCGCGTGAAGACGTGCAGTGCTTTCGCGCCGAAAGCTCGGCCATCCTCTCCACCAGCGCCACGGTCTTGGCGGACGATCCCGCGTTGACCGTCCGCTGGCCTTCGCTGCCGGAGCCGGTACGGCTATGTTATCCCCAGAATGCGCTGCGCCAGCCGGTGCGGGTCATTATCGACAGCCGGAATCGCGTGGCGCCTTCGCATCGGCTGATAGCCCAGGACGGCGCAACCTGGCTGGCGCGTCTGCAGGAAGATAACCTGCCTTGGCCCGCCTCCGTCGAACAATTGACCCTGCCCGCGGGCGATACCGATAATCCCCGGATCGATTTGGTTATCCTGATGATGCAACTGGCCCGGCGTCAAATCAACAGCGTTTGGGTTGAGGGCGGCCCGGCGCTGGCGGGCGCGCTGCTGCAAGCGGGTCTGATGGATGAGCTGATAGTCTATTTGTCTCCCCGCCTGCTGGGGGACGAAGGCCGCGGATTATGCGTGCTGCCGGGACTTGAGCGATTGGCGCAATCGCCCTCGTTTACGATAGCCGATCTGCGCCAGGTCGGTCCGGATATCCGGGTACGGCTCAAGCCCGGCTACCCAGACTAATTGGCCCGCGCAGCGGACAAAAGAATATGTTAGAATCCGCCCCCTTGTGGGGCAACTATCGCCATTTGCCAACTGAAGGAAAGCCATGAACGTTATTGAAGGTGTTATTGCCACTCCGGAAGCCCGTATAGCGATCGCCATCGCCCGTTTCAATCATTTCATCAACGATAGCCTGTTGGAAGGCGCCGTTGATGCCTTAAAACGCGTCGGGCAGGTGAAAGACGATAATATTACCGTGGTCTGGGTTCCCGGCGCCTATGAGCTGCCGCTGGCGACCCGCGCATTGGCCGACAGTAAAAAATATGATGCCGTAGTGGCCCTTGGCACGGTGATTCGCGGCGGCACCGCGCATTTCGAATACGTTGCCGGCGGATGCAGCGCCGGACTTTCCACCGTCGCCTTGGAAAGCGTATTGCCGGTGACTTTCGGGGTACTCACCACCGAAAGCATTGAACAGGCGATTGAAAGGGCCGGCACCAAGGCCGGCAATAAAGGGGCGGAAGCAGCTTTAACCGCGCTCGAAATGATCAATGTATTAAAAGCCATCAACGCGTAAGTAAAGGGGAAATTTGTGAAACCAGCTGCTCGTCGCCGTGCCCGTGAGTGTGCCGTCCAGGCGCTTTACGCATGGCAATTATCTCATAACGATATCGCCGACATTGAAGCCCAGTTCCTGGCGGAGCAGGATGTCAAAGATGTTGATATCGCTTATTTCCGCGAGCTGTATTCGGGTACGGCGACGCATGCGGCGGAGCTGGACGGGTTAATGGCCCCTTATCTTTCGCGCCAGCTTGACGAGTTGGGCTACGTGGAACGTGCGATTCTACGCCTTGCGCTGTATGAACTCGGCAAACGCCAAGACGTGCCCTACAAAGTGGCCATCAACGAGGCCATTGAACTGGCGAAAATCTTCGGCGCGGAAGAGAGCCACAAGTTCATCAATGGCGTCTTGGATAAAGCGGCGCCCTCTATCCGCCCCAGCCGGAAGTGACATTGTCGGCAGGTTGTGCCGATGTCGCGCCCGGCTCGCGGAAAAATACACTTTGGATAGGTTATGGCTTGTGGCGAATTCGATCTGATTGCACGTTATTTCAACCGGGTACGAAGCGCGCGCCGAGATGTCGTCATGGGCATCGGCGATGATTGCGCGCTTCTGTCCGTCGATGAGAAGCGTCTGATTGCGGTCAGCACCGATACCCTGGTATCGGGCATCCATTTTTTGCCGACGATCTCCCCCGAAGATCTCGGCTATAAGTCCCTGGCGGTGAATCTCAGCGATTTGGCCGCCATGGGGGCGGATCCCGCCTGGCTATCGCTGGCGCTGACCCTGCCGGAAATGGATGAAACATGGCTGGCCGCTTTTAGCGATAGCCTGTTTGAGCAATTGGATTACTACGGTATGCAACTGGTGGGAGGCGATACCACCCGCGGTCCGCTAAGCCTGACATTAACCATACAGGGATTGATTCCCGCCGGGCGCGCCATCCTCCGCTCCGGCGCCCGCGTCGGCGACTGGATCTACGTCACCGGCACCCTGGGTGACAGCGCCGCCGGGCTGGCGTTGCTGCAGGATCGTATGGTGGTGGATTCCGCCACCGACCGGAAATTCCTCCTTGAGCGCCATTTGCGTCCCCAGCCCCGTATTTTACAGGGGCAGGCCCTGCGGGATCTGGCCAGTTCGGCCATTGATCTTTCGGACGGTCTGATTTCCGATCTGCGCCATATCCTCGACAGCAGCGATTGCGGCGCGCGCGTCCATCTGGAAGACCTGCCTTATTCCGCGGCGCTGCGCCGTCAGGCCTCGCCTGAGCAGGCGCTGCGCTGGGCGCTTTCCGGCGGAGAAGATTATGAGCTCTGCTTTACCGTGCCGGAAATCAATCGCGGCGCATTGGATGTGGCGCTCGGACATGCGGGCGCGGATTTTACCTGCATCGGTCAAATCGGGCCGCGCAGCGAGGGCCTTCAACTCCTGCAAGATAATCAGCCGGTAAACCTTGATTGGCGCGGCTATGACCATTTCAGCCGGGGGGTGAAACAGTGACTAGCGAGGCAATGCTTGGAGTAAGCCGAATCACACTGCGCAACCCGTGGCATCTGATGTCAACCGGCTTCGGCAGCGGCCTGTTTCCCTGGATGCCTGGCACCGCCGGTTCGCTGGCGGCGATTCCTTTCTGGTGCCTGATTACCCTGTTGCCCTGGCAGCTTTACTCCCTGGTGGTGATGCTGGCCATCTGCCTAGGGATATACGCTTGCCACAAAACCGCCAAAGATATGGGCGTGCACGATCACGGCTGCATCGTCTGGGACGAGTTCGTCGGCATGTGGATTACCCTGATGGCCTTGCCCGTTAACGACTGGCGCTGGGTGCTGGCGGGATTCTTGCTGTTTCGCGTGCTAGACATATGGAAACCCTGGCCCATACGGTGGTTCGACAGCAACGTCCAAGGCGGCGTCGGGATCATGATTGACGATATTATCGCCGGTATCGTCGGCGCCGCGCTTATTTACGGTCTGGGGCACTGCTGGCCGCTGTCTTAGGCTGCTTGATGCTAAGCAAAACCCGCCGGGTAATGCGGAACATAAGCGGTTTCAAGCTCGGCGAGGTCCTGTTCGTCCAGTTCGACGTCAAGGGCGCCCACCAGGTCCGACAGTTGATCCGGCCGGGAGGCGCCGATGATGGGGACGGTCACCGCCGGCTTGCTCAGTACCCAGGCCAGCGCCACCTGGGCCCTGGAGACGCCGCGGGTATCGGCAATGACGCCCACGCGTTCCGCTATGCGCTCATCCACCTCCTCCGTTGCGCTGTACATCGCTTTGCTCACTTCATCGGAAACGGAACGGGCGGTGGTTTCGCCCCAGGGGCGGGTCAGCGTACCGCGCGCCAGCGGGCTCCAGGGCAGCACGGCGATATTTTCAAACCGGCATAGCGGGTGCATTTCCCGCTCTTCTTCACGCTGGATCAGGTTATATTGATCCTGCATGGTGACAAACCGCGTCCAGCCGTGCAAATCCGCCGTATAGAGCGCGCGGGCGAATTGCCAGGCAAACATGGAGGATGCGCCGATAAAGCGCGCTTTTCCGGCTTTTACCACATCATGCAGCGCTTCAAGGGTTTCCTCCAGCGGGGTATCATAATCCCATCGATGAATCTGCAGCAGATCCACGTAATCGGTGCCTAAACGCCTCAGACTGTCATCAATGGATTGCATGATTTTCTTGCGCGACAAACCCCGAGGCAAATTGCTCATCTCAAAGTAGACCTTGGTGGCCAAAACATACTGGTCCCTTTGGGCGAAGTCTTTCAATGCCCGGCCGACGATTTCCTCGCTGCTGCCGTCGGAATAGCTGTTGGCGGTATCGAAAAAGTTAATACCCGCCTCCAGGGCCTGATGTATCAAAGGTCTTGAGCTCTCCTCCGGCAGGGTCCAAGCATGTTTGCCCCGGGCGGGATCGCCAAAGGTCATACAGCCGAGACATAAGCGGGATACACGAAGATCGGTCTGGCCAAGCGTGGTAAACTGCATGTCTATCTCCTGAGTAAGCGGTGTCTTTAATAAGTTATTATAGCGGCGTTTGTTCACCATAGGCGAAGGCGACTGTGTTTCGCAATTGACAAACAACGGGATAATTCATTTATTTATCTCACTTTTTTGATGTGCTGCAGGGATTTTTTTATCATCAAGGATGATTATGCGACTCAATCTTCTCTTTTCACTACTCTATGCGCTCCAGGAAACTGGCCAGCGGGAAATCTATGTCTAAATCCAACAAACTCACTACTTTCATCCTGGCATTCATGGTGCTGGGCATCATTACCGGCGCCCTGGTTCATCAATTCGCGCCCGCGGACAGCGCCAGAGCCTATGCCGACAACGTCGCGCTATTGACCGATATCTTCCTCCGCCTCATCAAAATGGTCATCGCGCCGTTGGTTTTCACCACGTTGACCGTCGGCATCATGAATATGGGGGATACCTCCGCCATCGGCACTTTGGGCGGCAAAGCCTTTCTCTGGTTTATCTCTTCATCGATAGTCTCGATTTTGCTGGGGCTGGCGGTGGTCAGCATCATTCAGCCCGGCGCGGGATTGAATCTGCAGATACCGGCTCAGGCGGTGAATACCGGCCTGGCCGTCGACGGCATGTCGCTTAAGACCTTCATTGCCCATACCTTTCCCACCAGCATCGTTGACGCCATGGGCCACAATGAAATATTGCAAATCGTCGTGTTCTCGCTGTTTTTCGGTATCGCCGGCGCGTCGCTGGGAGAGAAATTCAACAAGCCGCTGGCGGACGGTTTGAATGTGGTGTCGCACATCATGCTTAAAGTCACCGGCTATGTCATGTATATGGCTCCCATCGCGATTTTCGCCGCCGTGTCGTCGGTTATCGCCAATGAAGGCCTGGGCATCCTGAAAAGCTACGCTTCGTTTATCGGCGGATACTATCTGGCCATTGTGCTGTGCTGCGTCCTGATGGTGGCGTTCTGCTATACGGTACTGAGAAGCAGCACTTTCCGCCTGATAGGCATGTTGAAGGAACCGGTCATTCTGGCCTTCACCACCAGCAGTTCCGAAGCGGCCTACCCGAAAACCCTCGAACAGCTGCGCCGCTTCGGCTGCCCGAATAATATCGCGTCGTTTGTGCTGCCGCTGGGCTACTCCTTTAACCTGGTGGGGTCGATGATCTACTGTTCGTTTGCGGCGATGTTTATCGCCCAGGCCTACAATATCCATCTTGGCGGGGCTGAAGTCGCCATGCTGATGCTGACTCTGATGATGGCGTCAAAAGGTATCGCCGGCGTGCCGCGTTCGGCCCTGGTGGTGCTGGCGGCCACGGTGCCCAGTTTCAACATCCCGGTGGCGGGTATTTTGCTGCTGATGGGCATTGACCACGTGCTCGACATGGGGCGTTCGGGCATCAACGTTCTCGGCAACGGTATCGCCACCGCCATGCTGTCCCGCGCTGAAACAGAGGACGTGGCGGCCGGAGAGTGGCAGGAAAACCATTAGTTCCCTGACCGAGGGTTTCTTGACGGGTCAATGCGACGAAATGTAGCCGGAAGGGCTATGGAGCGGCGGCAAGGCGAAGCTGGCCTTCATGCGTTTGGCCTCATCCTGCGGGCTTAAGCCGAACAGCCGTTTAAACTCGCGGCTGAACTGCGACGGGCTCTCATAGCCCACGGCAAGACAGGCCGCCGCCGCCGTCATATTATTGCGCGCCATTAATAGCCGGCCTTGATGCAGGCGAAGAGACTTGAGGTATTGTATCGGCGAGGTATGGGTGACCGATTTGAAATGGCTGTGGAAGGTGGGCACGCTCATGCCCGCCTCGTCAGCCAATCGCTCGACATTGAGTTTTTGGTTGTACGCGGCGTGAATCCGCGCTATCGCTTTGGCGACCTTGCCGAATTGTCCTTGCATCAGCAGCGCCGCCCGCAGGGAACCGCCTTGCTCTCCGGTGAGGACGTGGTAATACAGCTCGCGCACCAGCGACGGGCCGAGAATTTTCGCCTCCAACGGCCGGCTCATGGCCTCGAGGAACCGCAATACCGATTCGCCGAACCGCCTATCCATGGGAGTGGATACCATGCCCTGTGGATGGGCCGGCAAGTCGGGATAATACGGGTCGATAAGCAGCATCAAATCCGCCGCTACCTTGAAATCAAGATGCATATAAATAGCCAGCAACGGCTCCTCGGCGCTGGCGTCGGTTTCCATGGTAAAAGGCACCGGCACAGACACGGCAAGATAATGTTGCCGGTCATATAAATAGACCTGGCCGCCGAAGAATCCCCGTTTTCTCCCTTGACAGACAATCACGATGCCCGGGTCATACAATACCGGCGTGCGGCTTAATGGCCGATTGGAACGCAAAAAACGCACATCCGGCAGCACCGTCAGGTTATACCCCTCCAGGGGCGACATGGTCGCCAAAAGTGAAACCATGCGGTCTTGCAGGTTGGGGTCAATGCTTGCGGCATTATTCATGATGATTATCCCTCGCGTTATCTCAGCGCCGATTATGCCACTGTTTGCCTGAAATCATTATTCCCTCATAGCATTAGGCAATATAAACAGATCAATAGGCCTCCTTTTCTCTCTCTTGAGGGAATATTCTGCACACTCTCCTAAAACACGGGTAATAAAAATGAATGATAGAACGAATAACGGCGAGTGCTTAAAAGAAAACTCTCAAACAGCCGCTGGCAATAACGCTAAAATGCTATTGATTACCGGCGTCAGCAGCGGATTCGGTTCGGCCTTGGCGAAGGCGGCCCTTGTCGCCGGATATCGCGTTATCGGTACGGTGAGAAGCCAGGGAGCGAAAGACGCTTTCGAAGCCTTGAGTCCCGCCCGGGCTTACGGGCGGATACTGGACGTTACCGACAATGACGCCATGGACGCTCTGATAGCCGATGCGGAATCTTCCCTGGGCGCCATAGATGTCTTGGTGAACAATGCCGGTTACGGCCATGAAGGCATTTTCGAAGAGTCGCCGCTGGCGGAGATGCGACGCCAGTTTGACGTCAACGTATTCGGCGCCGCGGCGATGACCAAGGCAGTGTTGCCCTATATGCGCCGGCGGCGCGCCGGTCACATCATCAATATCACTTCCATGGGTGGTTTCATTACCCTGCCCGGCATTGCCTATTATTGCGGCAGCAAATTCGCGCTGGAGGGTATTTCCGAGGTCTTGAGCAAGGAGCTGAAGGCGTTCAATATCGCCGTGACTGCCGTGGCGCCGGGATCGTTTCGCACCGATTGGGCGGGACGCTCCATGGTGCGAAGCCCCAGGGAGATAAAAGACTATGACGAAATATTCGATCCCATCAGAAAAGCGCGCCGGGAAAAAACGGCAATCAGCTTGGCGATCCGGCCAAAGCGGCTCAGGCCATTTTGGCGCTGATTGAAAGCAACGCGCCGCCGGCACATCTTTTGTTGGGAAGCGACGCTCTGGCGCTGGTGCGGGAAAAGCTGGCTCACTATGCGCGGGAAATCGACGCCTGGGAAGCGGTGACGCGTTCCACGGACGGCTAGGGGTCTTAATTCTGACTGCGGCCGATAACAAGGGGGGCCAAAGGTATACCCCCGGCCGCGCCATTCTATTGCCGTTCTGCTGTATTAGCTCCTGACAATAAATTCCGCTTAATAATTCGAGAGCTAAGTTTATATTTTCGTCTCAGACAGCATGTCCAGCCATGTTTGATCGCTGAACGGCTATCGTTGCGTTATAATTTAATAAGCCACACTTCTATCAACAAAAAAATAAATGGGTAACCGATAAACTTTTCTTGGTGGTAGCGATTATTAAAAATATTTTCCTATTAAATATCTTTTTTAATAGGTATATTAAATGCTGCCGGGTTTGCCAATGAGCTACGATCTGGTGGCCGGTCCCGATCGGACACTTTATCAATACTTTCACTATTCCTGCTATTTAAGCGCAACAAACTCAGAATACTTTTGGGGAGGCCTCCGTATGTACAATATGACTTATGTTTGGCTTATTCATCTCATTAAACATACTTATCTGCAATGCGTTTATTCAAAAAATCATTTATTGCATTTCCGCGTGTTTGCATTGGTCATATTGTCTTTATTAAGCCTCTTCTATTTGGTGGCGTCTCCCCAAGCCTCCGAGATAGATAACCCCATATTTCCTTCATGGCCGGTTAGCCAGACCGGGATGACGGGAATCATTGATGACGCCGACCCATCCGCCAACGTCCCTTCCTATTCACAATCCGCCAGGGAATCGCCAAGCCAATTCGGTACCGCGCGTGTTCAGTTTGATTTTGATGATGATGAGGATTTGCACGGTACGTCTATTGATTTATTGGCGCCTCTGTCTGACCAGTCGAATACGCTGTTATTCGCCCAACTGGGCGGACGTCGTCGGGACAGCCGCAATACGGCGAATTTGGGCGCCGGCGCCCGCCTGTTTACCCATGGCTGGATGTTAGGCGTCAACTCATTTATCGAAAATGATTTTACCGGGACTAACCGGCGCATAAGCCTGGGGGCGGAGCTTTGGACCCGATATCTGAAATTGTCCTCGAATCTCTACTCGCGCGTCAATAATTGGAGCAGCTCACCAGATTTTGACGATGCCGATGATCGTCCTGCCTTCGGTTATGATATGCGGGGAGACGCTTATCTGCCGTTCTATCCCCAATTGGGTGCCCGTATGGTATTCGAAAAGTATTATGGCGATGGCGTGGCGTTGTTCGATAAAAACAAACAGTTGGAGAGTCCCCGTGCGTTGATTGTGGGTGTTAACTACACGCCGATTCCCTTGTTGACGCTTGCCCTTGAGCAACGCGTCGGCAGCGGCGATCAAAGCGAGGACCGAATTACTCTGCAAATCAACTACCGCTTGGGCCTGTCCTGGCGGGAGCAGTTCAATCCGCAGGGGGTGGATTCCCTTCGGGCTCTGGACGTCAGCCGATACGATGTGGTGGAACGCAACGGCGATATGGTGCTCGACTACCGGCGATGAACGCTAAAATGTGACGGGCGGCACGGAGCAGGTTTGACTGCGCCGACATCCCCCTTGATGCTGCCTTGGCGCTTTCCAGCGGCGGACCGGAGGCGTTAAGGGCATGGGCCTATAGTCGTCGCACGGGCGGGTCGTCACGCCAGCCAATGCTCTATCTGGCTCAGAATGCCGATGCTGTCCAAGCCGACGTCGGCGCGAATTTCCTGCTGGGATCCTTGAGGAATAAACCGATCGGGCAGGCCGATATTGAGCACCGGCACCGCCAGTCGCTTGCGCATCAAGTATTCATTGACGCCGCTGCCGGCACCGCCCATGACGGCGTTTTCCTCCAGCGTCACCAACACGTCATGGCCGGCGGCCAGGGTCTCTACCAGCTCTTCGTCCAGGGGCTTGACGAAACGCATGTCCGCCAAGGTGGCGTTAAGATGCCGGGCCGCGATTTCCGCTTCGGGCAGGAGAGTACCGAAATTGAGAATGGCGATTTTTTTCCCCCCTGGCGGCGAATTATCCCTTTGCCGATCTCAAGCGGCGTCAGCGGCGTGACGGCCGCGCCGGTGCCGTTGCCCCGGGGATAGCGCACCGCGACGGGGCCTGCCTCGTAATGATAGCCGGTATGCAACATCAGTCGGCATTCATTCTCATCGCTCGGCGCCATGATCACCAGATTGGGAATACAGCGCAGGAAGGACAAATCAAAAGCCCCCTGGTGCGTCGGTCCGTCCGCTCCCACGATACCGCCGCGATCGATGGCGAACAGCACCGGCAAACGCTGAATAGCCACGTCATGAATCACCTGATCGTAAGCGCGCTGCAAAAAGGTGGAGTAGATAGCCACCACCGGCTTATAGCCGCCGATGGCCAGCCCGGCGGCGAAGGTGACCGCGTGCTGCTCGGCAATCGCCACGTCGAAATAGCGATCCGGAAATTGACGGGAAAACGCCACCATGCCGGATCCTTCCCGCATGGCCGGCGTAATGGCCATCAATTTCGGATCGGCGGCGGCGGTTTCACATAGCCAGTCGCCAAAAACGGCCGAATAGGTGGGCAGTCCGCCGGCGCTTTTCGGCAGCGTGCCGATTTGCGGGTCGAATTTCGGCACCGCATGCCAGCCGATGGGATCTTTTTCCGCCGGGGCATAGCCTTTGCCCTTTTTGGTCATGATATGCAAAAACTGCGGGCCTTTCCTGCCGCGCATGTTTTTCAGGGTGTGCACCAAACCCAGCACGTCATGGCCGTCGATCGGTCCGATATAATTGAACCCCAGTTCTTCGAATAGGGTGCCGGGCACCACCATGCCCTTGATATGTTCTTCGGTGCGTTTGACCAGCTCTTTGATGGGCGGTATGCCCGACAGGACTTTTTTGCCCCCTTCGCGCAGGGTCGAGTAAAGCTTGCCGGACAGAATTTGCGCCAGATGATTGTTCAGCGCGCCGACATTCTCCGAAATGGACATTTCATTATCGTTAAGGATAACCAGCAGGTCGGATTTGATGTCACCGGCATGATTCATTGCCTCGAACGCCATGCCGGCGGTGATGGCGCCGTCGCCTATCACGCAGACCGTGCGCCGGCCTTTGCCCTCGTGTTCCGCCGCCACCGCCATACCGAGCCCCGCGCTGATGGAGGTCGACGAGTGTCCCACCGACAAAACGTCATACTCGCTTTCGCCGCGCCAGGGAAACGGGTGCAACCCGTTCTTTTGTCGGATGGTGGCAATGTTTTCCTGCCGCCCGGTCAAGATTTTATGGGGATAAGCCTGATGGCCCACGTCCCATATCACATGATCGAACGGCGTGTTATAGACATAATGCAACGCCACGGTGAGCTCCACGGTCCCGAGACCCGAGGCGAAATGGCCGCTGGAACGGCTCACGCTATCAAGCAAGAACTGCCTGAGCTCATCGCAAAGCTTCAGCAAGCTCTCCTTGGGCAGCAAACGCAGCTGCGCCGGAATATCCGCTAACGCCAAGGTCGGGTACTTCGTTATATCAAGACTCATCGGTTGCTCATACCTGAGGTAAAAAAAACCATCAAACGTTACTTGTCACGCTCGATAACAAAACGCGCCAGCGCCGTCAGCGTGGAAGTATCATAGCCGAGGGCGGCGACATATTCTAAAGAGATCAGGGATTCCTGGAGAAGATCCTGCGCCTTTGCCCGCGCGCCGTCCAGACCCAGCAGCGCCGGATAGGTATTTTTACCCATTTGCTCATCCGCTCCCTGACGTTTGCCGAGCGTCGCGGTATCGCCCACCACATCCAGTATGTCGTCTTGCACTTGAAACGCCAGTCCGATGGCGGCGGCGTAACGATCCAGATGCGGCAACGCCTGCTTGCCCGGCATGCCGGCGGCCAGCGCGCCGAGTTTTACCGCCGCGCGGATCAAATCGCCGGTTTTGTGCCGATGAATGGTTTCCAGCGCCCGCAGGGTCGACGGCTGTCCTTCCGCCGCCAGATCAAGCGCCTGGCCGAGGCACATGCCGCGGGCGCCGCTGGCTTGCGCCAGGGCGGAAATCATCAGCAGGCGATCGTCCGTCGTCACCGTCGGCATCGGCGCATCCGCCAGAATGGAAAAAGCCAGCGTCTGCAAGGCATCGCCCGCCAGGATAGCGGTGTCTTCGCCGAATTTTCGATGGCAGGTGGGCAGGCCGCGCCGCAGGTCATCGTTGTCCATGGCGGGTAAATCATCATGGATCAGCGAATAGGCATGAATACACTCAATAGCCGCCGCCGGCGCGTCCAGCACCTCCGGCGCCAAACCGAATAGCTGTCCGGTGCGGTACACCAGAAAAGGACGCAGCCGCTTGCCGCCCAGCAACGCGCCGTGGCGCATGGCCTGTATCAACGGCTCGCGGTTGCCCAGCGGGGCGAAAAAGCTGTCCAGCGCGTCATTGACCCGCTCATGGCTGGCCTTGAGCTGCGAGGCAAAGTCACACATGGGTCATTCCGCTTCCGGCGTGAACGGCTCAAGCGGCGCATCCCGTTCGTCGCTCAGCAGAATCTGCACCCGCTGTTCGGCCTGTTGCAGCGTCAACTGGCCCTGGCGCGCCAGCTGCACTCCTTGTTCAAAAGCATTAAGCGCCTCTTCCAGCGGCAATTCGCCGGATTCAAGGCGGTTGACTATCTGCTCCAATTCTTTAAGCGACGTTTCAAAATTGGCGGGCTGTTCAGCTTTTTTCGGCATAATTTTTTTCAATATGGTGAGTGGCTGCGGGTATAAAAACAGTCAACGTTAGCCCAGAGTGCGATGATAAGCAAATAGAGCCTCAATCCGCTGACGGAAGATGGTATACTCCGCGCCTCGGATGCTATTGATAACCCCCGTGCCAAGCCCGCGGACGTTACCGATATCTCATTATATGACGTGTTCCGATACGTTGTTTTTTTCAGATCACATAACGATTATCGCCATGAAGTTTATCATCAAACTGTTTCCGGAAATAACGATAAAGAGCCAATCGGTACGGTTGCGTTTTATCAAGATTCTCACCAGCAATATCCGCAATGTCTTGAAACATTACGACGAATCTCTGGCGGTAGTGCGCCACTGGGACCACATCGAGGTTCGCGCCCAGGATGAAAACCAGCGCGCGCCCATTATCGATGCGTTAACCCGCATTCCCGGCATCCACCACATCCTGGCGGTGGAAGATCATCCCTTTGAGGATATGCATGATATCTATCGGCAAACCCTGCAACTGAACCATGACCGCCTGGTGGGTAAAACCTTTTGCGTACGCGTGAAGCGTCGCGGCACCCATGCCTTTACCTCGCAGGATGTGGAGCGCTATGTGGGCGGCGGTTTAAACCAGAATGTGGCCGGAACCCGGGTCAAGCTCAGCCATCCCGAGGAAACCGTTCACCTGGAAATCGAAGACGACCGGCTGCTGCTTATCACCGGCCGTTATGAAGGCATCGGCGGATTTCCCATCGGCACCCAGGAAGACGTACTGTCGCTGATTTCAGGCGGCTTCGATTCCGGCGTGTCCAGCTATATGCTGATACGCCGCGGTTGCCGGGTACACTACTGCTTCTTCAATCTCGGCGGCGCGGCGCACGAAATCGGCGTCCGTCAGGTGGCCCACCATATTTGGAACCGCTTCGGCAGTTCCCACCGGGTACGTTTCATCGCCATTGATTTCGCACCGGTGGTGGGGGAAATTCTGGAGAAAGTGGACGACGGGCAAATGGGCGTGGTGCTCAAACGCATGATGGTGCGGGCGGCGTCCAAAATGGCCGAACGCTACGGTATACAGGCGCTGGTGACCGGAGAGGCGCTTGGCCAGGTGTCCAGCCAGACGCTGACCAACCTGAGGCTTATCGATAATGTCTCTGATACCCTGATCCTGCGCCCGCTGATATCTCACGATAAAGAACACATCATTAATCTTGCCCGCGGCATCGGTACCGAGGACTTCGCCAAGACCATGCCCGAATACTGCGGCGTCATTTCCAAAAGCCCGACGGTGAAAGCGGTTAAACAGCGTATCGAACGGGAAGAGGCGAATTTTGACTTCGCCGTGCTCGAACGGGCGGTGGAGAACGCGCAAAGTATCGATATCCGGGAAATCATCGCGCAAACCGAACAGGAGGTGGTGGAGGTGGAAACCGCGGCCAATGTCGGCGCCAACGATATCGTGCTGGATATCCGCGCGGTGGATGAGCAGGAAAGCCAGCCGCTGCTGCTGGAAAATATCGTCGTCAAGGCGCTGCCGTTTTATAAGCTCGGTTCGTTGTTTTGTGAATTGGACCAGAGCAAATCCTATCTACTGTATTGTGAACGGGGCGTCATGAGCCGTCTGCAGGCCCTGTATCTGCGTGAGCAAGGTTTTGCCAACGTCAAGGTATACCGGCCGTAAAGTAAAGTGACCGGACGGCCGGCTAAAGGCTTTAGCCGCCGAAATCGTCGATGCCCGCCGGCAATACCAATTGCGCCGCCACCTCCGCCGCTTTAGCCTTGCCCTGCAGGATATCAATGATTTTCAGAGCGAAGTCCATGGCGGTTCCCGGCCCCTGGCTGGTTAATAGGTTATTTTCCTTAACATAGACATAGCGTTGGTCGCGCCATTGTTTCGGCGGAATGCTTTCTTTTAATGCCGGAAAGCCCGTCATGGCGGCGGTGGGAAACAGGCGGTGGTGCTGTAATACCAAGGCCGGCGCCGCGCAGATTGCCGCCACCAGCATACCCCTTTTCTTCGTCCGGCGCACGGTGGCGACAAGGTCAGGATCGTCGCGAAAGCCCTCCGCGCCTTTGGCGCCGCCGGGCAATACCAGCGCGTCGAACGGCAGTTCCGAGACCGCGGCCAGAACCGTATCCGCCAGCAAACGTACCCCCCCCCCGCGAACAGAGGATTTCACGTTCATCGCCATTATTGACGGCGGCGGTGGTCACCTGAATGCCGGCCCGCACCAACAAATCGATAACGGTGACGGCTTCGGTTTCCTCACTCCCATTCGCCAGACATACCAGTGCCGAGACGGTCATAAAGATTCTCCTTTTGCTTGACCAATTCATACAAACGTTGATTGGCCGGGACACTAATGCCGTGCGCCCGCGCGCGCCGTAGTAAATAACCGTTGATGTAATCTATTTCGGTATGCCGCTGGGCGCGGATGTCTTGCAGCATGGAAGAAGTATTGCCCGAAGTGTTTCTAATGATCTGCTCAACATAGAGCAACAGGCTTTCGTAAGAGGTGTGAAAGCCTTCGCGATCCATCACGCCCGCCACTTCACGGCACAATTCCTTTATTTCAGCACTGAAACGATCAATTTCACCATTGGTGCAGTCATAAACCGCGGTCAAGGGATTAATAATGCAATTGGACGCCAGTTTAATCCAACAGGTGGCGGCAATATTGTCGTGCCAGGCCACATCGGGAAGGGCATCGTGCAACACCTCCGCTATAAAGCTGATGGGCTGCGCGTTAGCGCTCTGCGGACCGATTCGGGTGGTGCCGCTGTAGACATGAATAATACTGCCGCCGTCGCCGCGGTAAGCCGCATGGGTGGTTATGCCCTGCAACAGCGGCTGGCTAAGAGCCGGCAATTCCTCTCGGGTTCCCAGGCCATTATGCAAGAGCAGGATGGCGCAATCCGGCTTAAGCTGCGGCAGCAGGCTTCTGATGGCGTCGGACACTTGCCAGGCTTTCAAAGTAACAAGTAATAATTCGCTCTCCGCCAGCAAGGCGGCGTTGTTGGCCGGCAACTGATACTGAAAGTTTTCCCCCTGGGAAGAAACGACGTCAACGGAGCAAAAAGGTTGCGGCACGCGCAGCCAGCCCTGGACCGTATGCCCCTGACGGAACAACCCCGCCAGCCAGAGCTGGCCGATGGCCCCACAACCAAGAACGGTAATATTCATGTTCCCAACCTTTGCGTAATTTAGCCTTCACCCGGCCAGATGTGCTGCGCGTCGCTTTGATTATAGACATTGACGCTAGACCGACACCCATTGCCGGCGTGAGGAAGAGGGCCGCGGCGGCGTCAGGCTTTTGTATCTGGCAAACCAAGCAGGTATGATGCTTGTCATGGTGAGACTGACAGAGAAACATTATGCCCTCCTTTGATATCGTTTCAGAAATAGATATGCAAGAAGTTCGTAACGCGGTGGAAAATGCTAACCGTGAATTATCCACCCGCTGGGATTTTCGCAACGTGCCGGCAAGTTTCGAACTCAATGAAAAAATCAAAGCATCACTGCTACCAGCGAATCCGATTTCCAGGTGCAGCAATTAGTTGAGATCCTACGGGAAAAACTGGCCAAGCGCGGCATTGAGGGCGGGGCAATCGACCTGCCCGACGAGATGGCGCGCAGCGGCAAAACCTACAGTATCGAGGCCAAGCTCAAGCAGGGTATAGAGTCGACGCTGGCCAAAAAGCTCCTGAAACTGATCAAAGACAGCAAACTCAAGGTACAGGCGCAAATCCAGGGCGAACAGGTGCGGGTCACCGGCAAATCTCGGGATGATCTACAAAGCGCCATGGCGCTGGTCAAAGGCGGCGAGCTGGGGCAGCCGTTCCAGTTCACCAATTTTCGCGATTGAGGAATTCGGCTATTCGCCCGGCGCGAATCAGCCGGGCGTTACCTAACGGCAATCTTGTCCGAGCGCGGTCCTTTATACATATACCCGTCCTACTTCAAGCTGCAGTGGTGTTGGCCGCGCCCCCTCACCCCAGTCACTTACTTGAGTAAGCTCCTGGGATTCGCGGGCTTGCCGCCTTACTGCAACTCGAAGTAGTTTGGGTATATATCCTTATCCACACTGTGAATGCGCCTTTAAACCCTTCAATAAAATATACATTTTTTACCCCAGAATGACTGCCGTAAAATTCTGCCTCAGCAATAACTAAATGAAATAATATCTCCTTCCTTAAAGCAATAGAATGTCTTGAAAGGGAATTGATGAATAACTCGAAAAAAAACATATTTCTATTCAATCGCGGATAACTCTGGTTATGACAAATTAAACAAAGTAAAGTCTGGCAGTAATAACCTCTCGAGGAAAATAAGCATGACTATTTCGATCCATAATAAAACTGATAATATTATTGAGAGAGAACTATTATCAAATTCAACTAACTTAAAGGAATATAGAGAAACACAAGAGTTCTTTAGCATGTTGAAAGATATAAGGGTAATGGCCGGCGTTAAATTGCCGGCGTCTAAGACCGCTGCCAATAAAAAATGGATTGATTTCGCCATGCGCCTGCTACTTGCCACCGCGTTCTCACCGATTCCCGCTGCGCTGGGTTATTTACGCGTACAAAATGGTCATTCCCACCCTCTTGGCACAATATCACGGGCAGACCCGCCGCTCCTGGCGGCGGGTGCCGCGTTGGCTTATGATTACGCCAGCGACGCCGCTTTGGCTGGTGCGATGTCCGTTGAAATTACCAGCCGTGATTCCCCTGACGACAGAAACTCCCATAAGCACCGCGTCTCCAGAAGCAGCGATGAAACGCATATGCTTTATCTACCGTCCGGATCTCTAGCCACGCGAAATATCAAGAATTTTTTGGTGCAAAAAAATTAATCGACAACAATAAACCGCTGGGGGAGACGGCGTTAATCAATGCCGTTGTGAATTATATTGTCCAGCATGGCGATGGAATGGAAAAAATCGCCAGGCGTTTGCTAAGGAACTCCGGTTTGTTCGGTGCTAAAAAAGATGAAAAGACAAGCGAAATCAATCAGCAAAAAACGGTAATGGCCTGGATGTATTCATTGCTTTTCCCTGATGGCCTTGAAGTGTTTACCGTCAATGAATTTATCAGGGCTTACCAAATTGAATCGGGGGGGGAAGTTATTTCCACTCAATTTTTCGCGGCTCATCTCCGCGAAATCCTTCGCCACGGAGCGATTGCTGACTGCAACGACCCCAAGGCGACGGGTTTAAACAGCACTAGCCTGGAATTTATTGAAGAAAATATTTTCTTGCCGATTATGCCGACCTTTTATTTTAATACCGTGCACGATGCAACAATGAATTATGCACTCGGCTCCGTTGAGTGGGGATTTCTGCATATTGGGCTGGGGTTTGCCATGAGTGCTGAAATCAGCCTGCAATCGGTCTCGGCAAACGAGCTGGTTTCGTTGGGCATTTTCTTGGATTCAATGTTAAGAGAAGGATTACTGCACTCGTCATCGATTAAACTGTTTATGCTGCCCGCGATGTTTTATCATGTCAAAAGCAATTTGGATAAGGGTATTGGCGTTAATACTGATGATATCTTCTACAAGAACGTTATAAAGCCGGAAATTCTTGAAAACTTTTTTTAGCCTGCGATAAATACAATGCTATGAATGATCCGGTAATGTATCTCTCTCAGGCAATGGGGTCTTATCAGACCCGGACAGCGCTCGCCGAAGAGCTGATTAGCATAAACTGCTCAAAAAATGGCGAGACGGAAGAGCCTTACGTTGCTTATTACAAATATTATAACGATCAAGTAAAATGCGCCGATGTTCTCACGAACGCCAACAATGCGTCACGACTGCTGCCTAAGCTTGATTTGGTTTTTGAAAAGCAAAACGCTGATATCGCTGATGCTTTCGCCGAGGTCGATAAACAAATTATTTATAAAACGTTGTCTGGCATTGATAGGCATGAAGTCGACTTTCTGTCGGGTGCGGAGGCACATAAGGTCAGTGTCAGGTTTGCCCACCGGACGAGATCTAAAACGCCGTTAGGTTATTTGGCTTTCTCTCAATACGATAATTTGACAATAGAAGAGTTCGTTGATGTGTTCGTGGCCAAAAAAAATAATGAAGAAAGGGTTTTTGCTCTTATCAAACAAGAAGACGGCTATCGCATTAAGCGTGTTGATGAAAATGTGGCTGCCTATTATGAATTCATAAAGCGATTTCGTTCTGAATTGGAAGGTGATGGAAATATCAGGGTTGTTCTTCAAAAGGAGCGTTGGGGTATTTTGCAGACAGCAAATCAATCCCTTAAGGTGTTGGCCGCCAGTCTAAGCCAGATACACCGTAATAATATGTACGTTTATCTCAATGCCTCGGGATATGATAAAACGGCGGCCGAAAAAACCCGAGATTTCTTTTTTATCCTTGATTCCTTTTTATGATTGCATTACCCATGGGCTTAAGGGAAGAGAAGAGGAGGCCGTGGCCGCCTGCAGTATGGATGCGTTGATGCTGGCGCCGATGGTGGGCAAGGGGATGGGCATGGGCGCCAATGCCGCGTCGAAATTCGGCTTGGGTTCAAGGATTGCATTAAGGAAAACGGCAAGCGGTTTCGCCGCCGGACAATCTCTTAAGGCGGCATTGAAAAACGGGGCGCTCAACCTCTCGAGGTATGCGGCCCTGCCGGCATCGCGGGAGCTCAATCGCGTGGCGTTAAGCGATTTGGGGGTGGAATTTCTACGCTTGTTTGATCCGGGCCTGGAGATAGTCGGCCGGATGAGCGGTGCGATAGTAAAAAGGGTGATGCAAGGAGCCGGCATTGCAAGCCGAACATGGCCCGCGCTGAACAAATTCCACGGGGCGTTGGCAGCAAAAATAGTCGAACCTATTACTCAACTTGACGACCTGTATAAAATGGCGCGCTTGCCGGGCTTGGCACATGAGGTGCCGGTGGTTAAGCTTAGCGGCGATACCTTTCGCGGTAGGAAAATCTATGCCCGGATAAACCCTGAAAACCATGATATTTTCGGCCTTAAATATACCCTGAACGCGGACAATACCTTGGTCGCCGTTCCTCCTCGCTTGGCGAAGAAGCTGCATAACCTGCGAACCCAGGGTCTAAGCGGCAGGGGGGCCAGGGTGCGAGCCAGGGAATGGGTGGCTGAACAAAGAATCCTGTCCAGAGAGGTTCATGAGTCGTCGCAAATCGTGATACTTGCCCCGGCTCATCGCGTGGAAAGCCTGCCCCCTCTGCCCCACGCGCTCAGCGGCGCGGGCGTAAATCCCGAACAAACCTGGCGTGCGGCTTACAGGGCGGAGAAGCATCTGCCGAAAAAATTTCAAATCAAAACCTTCGGCGATCGGGAAAGCGAAAATATTCTTTTTCCCGAAAGAGGCATTAAATTACATCAGGGCCGCCTTGATGCAACTGAATTTGAGCGCGCTTTCGGCAGATTAACGCCACGGCAAAAAAATGCTGTACGCACTTGGTCTTTGATTGAGGATGATGTCAGAAGCTACAGCGACGGCACACCTAACCTCGCCACGTTGAATAAACGACCGGTTAACGTTGAAATCAACTACAAATTACGCGAGGGGTTACCGATGACGCCGGAGGAACAAGACGTTTATGACGGTCTTATGGCTTTCCTGCAGGCGGATATACCGAAACAGCGGGGAAGTTATCTGCGCATCGCGGAATACCGGCATGGCAGGCACATTCCTTGGCCCCATGATATTGCCGTCGGCGATATTGTGACGAATTATCCGCAGTTGATGAGTGTGTCGGCGGACGATCAATTCGCGAGACTTTTCGCTGAACAGACAGCGGAAAGCGGGCCGGACGTTGAACAGGGTCTGGAGGCTTTCGTCATTTATCGATTCGACAACGCGCAAAAATGCACGCCGCTGTTACCGCTGGCCGCCAGCGCTGTGACCCATGAGGTGGAATATCTGGTGGCCCCTAAAACCTATTTTCGCGTCAAGGGTATCAGTATTGCCGATGGCATTTCCCAATATATCTTTCCGAGAAAACGTATCGGCGTACTCCTGGAGGAAATAACGGACATTCCCTATCGGGCAAAAAACCTGTTCACCGGGAATACTTACTTTTATGACCTGCCGCCGCTGCCAAACTCATAGTTCCCAATGGCCGACAGGCATAGCTGCCGCTGTACCGTGATCATATCGCGTCCACCAGACGTTCCAGCTCAATACGGTTGGTGCGTTTGGTGTCAATCTTGACATAGGCGCTTCGCTCTTCCGGCACCACCACCACTTCGGTAACTCCAGGCTGCGACTTAAGCCGCTGTTCCAATCCGCCGTCTTTCACCGCCAGCGCGGATAACGTCAGGCGCAGGCTGCTGACATAGGGGGGTTCCCTTAGCCGGCTGCTGACCAGCCACCATATCAAGGCGATACCGGCGCCGGCCAGAAAGACCCTGCCGGCGCCTTGCGTTTGAAACAGCCAGCCCCCCCCAGGCTGCCCCCCACCGCGACGCCGAGAAACTGTCCGGTGGAGTAGATGCCCATGGCGGTGCCTTTATAACCGGCCGGCGCTTCTTTGCTGATGAGGGACGGCAGTATGGCTTCCATCACATTGAAGGCCAGGAAGAACAGCTGTATGCCGGCAAAAATGGTCCATAAATTCTCTCCGGCGGTCCATAACAGGATCTCAGCCAGCATCAATACGGTAACGCAGCCCATGAAAACCCGTTTCATCCGCCTTTTGACTTCGGCGTAGATGATAAAGGGAACCACCGCGGCGAAGGAAACCAGCATGGTCGCCAAATAGACTTTCCAATGTTCACCGGCCGGCAGCCCCGCTTTTATCATCATCGGCGGTAAGGCGACGAAACTGGACATCAACAGAGCATGCAAACAGAAGATGCCGAAATTCAGCTTCAGTAATTGAGGATGGGCGAGCACTTTGGAAAAGCTGTCTTTAACGATACCGGATTCTCGATTGAGAATATGGACGTCGGCGTCCGGCACCACCAGCAGGGTCAACAAAATACCCATCAACGCCAGAATGGCTATCCCCCAGAACAGCGCATGCAGCCCCAGGGCATGTGTAATAATCGGACCCAGTACCATGGCGATGGCGAAGGTAACGCCGAAACTGACGCCGATAAAGGCCATGGCCTTGGTGCGGTTCTGTTCTCGGGTTAAATCCGATAACAGCGCCATGACCGCGGCGGCGATGGCGCCGGAGCCTTGCAGAGCGCGTCCCAGAATGACTCCCCATATGGAATCGGTCATGGCGGCAATTACGCTGCCCAAGGCAAAAACCAGCAGTCCGCCGATGATCAGCGGCTTGCGGCCGACGCGATCGGAAATCAAACCGAAAGGCAGTTGAAATACCGCCTGTGCCAGCCCATAAATACCGATTGCCAGGCCGATCAGCGACTCGCTTGCTCCCTGTAGCGCCATGCCGTAGGTGGTAAGTACCGGCAGCACCATAAACATGCCCAGCATCCGTAATGAAAAAACCGTGCCCAAACCCCAGGTGGCGCGTAGTTCGGTGCCGGTCATTTTATTATCGTTCATTCTAACCTCATAATGCCTAACCGGAGTATTTTACAACCATTCATGGGCGGGGAAAACGGAATGTCTTTTAACAGATGTTACGGCAAAACGCCATAATCCGCTGAAGATATCAGCTTGGAACAGGGGAGGTGGAGGGACGGCAAAGCAAGGCTTTGCCGTTAACCGTCATCTTGTAATCCATCGGGTATCGCGGACGTTGCTTAACAAATATTCTTTACCCTAAACACTTACCAAACATACGATAATAAGCTATTACTGGCCGGCACCATAAAATCCACCGACATCATGACGCTCAGCGAAGTAATGGCGACGATGGAAAAGACGAACAGTTTGCGCGCCCATACTTTATCGTCATTAGCCGATTTATAACCCTGCAAAGCCATTCCCAGCCACCAGACGCTGACCGAGGCGGCGACGATAAGATATCTATAGCCGGCATAACCCCCCTAGCGTCAGCATCAAAGTGGCCACCATAAAACCGACGATATAGAGGGTGATATGATGTTTTGTCACCGAGATGCCCCGTTTTACCGGCAGCACCGGTATGGATGCCGCCTGGTAGTCCTTGAAGCGGAATATGGCGATGGCATAGGAATGGGGCATCTGCCACAAGCTGAATATCAGCAGGAGGATTAATGCGCCCATATCGAACCGGTCGCTGACCGCGCAATAGCCGATGACTGGCGGCGCGGCGCCGGACAAACTGCCGATGAGCGTGCCATAGACCGATTTACGCTTCATGTACAGGCTATATATGCCGACGTAAACGATAAAGCCCATTACCGCCAGCCACATGGCCAAGGGATTGGCCGCCGTATAAAGCAAGACGAAACCCGCAATACCCAGCAGGGTCGCGTAAACCAAAGTCACTTTCGGCGAGATAAGTCCCTTCACCAGGACACGGTTTTTTGTCCTTTCCATTTTTTTATCGATATCACGGTCGATAAAGTTGTTGAAAACACAACCCGAGGCGACCACCAGCGAGACACCGATCAAGGTGGCGATAAACAGGGCGTGATCAATCTGGCCCTTCGAGGCCAGCAGAAAACCGCCGATGACAGAAATTAAATTACCGAAAATAATCCCTGGCTTAGTGACTTGCAGGTATTGCTTGATCATTACCGTTGCGCTCTTTTAATGGCCCATCAAGTTGTAGTTCAGGTACCACATAATCCATAGGGAGCCCACAACAAGAATCGCGATTATTAACACTGCAAAGACAAAGGCCACGACATTCCAACGCTGTTCGGAAGAAGAGTCCAAATGCAGGAAGTAAATGAGGTGGACCAATATTTGTACCACCGCGCAAATAACCAGAACGGCAACCAGCGTGCTTTTGGCGGCCGACCCGTTCATCACCATGGCGAAGGGGATAACGGTCAGGATAATTGACAACACGAACCCGGTTAAATAGGACTTCAGGCTGCCATGGCTGGCGCCGCCATGCCCGGTTGCTGAGGAATGACTCATCACATGGCCCCCATCAAGTACACCACGGTAAACACGCAAATCCAAACCACGTCAAGGAAATGCCAGAACAGACTCAAACACATCAACCGGGTCTGGTTAGTGGCATTCAGTCCGCGACGGGATACCTGGACCATCATCACCAAAATCCAGATAAGACCCGAGGTGACGTGCAGCCCATGGGTGCCCACCAGGGTGAAGAACCCGGATAGAAATCCGCTGCGGTCCGGACCGAAGCCTTCGCCAATCAGATGATGAAATTCATAGAGTTCCATACAAATAAAAGCCAGGCCGAACAGGAAAGTCAGGCCCAGCCAGGTAATCACCTGGCTTTTATTGCCTTTGTGCATGGCCAGAATGGCCACGCCGTAGGTGATGCTGCTGAACAACAGGCAAAAGGTTTCCACCAGCACGAAGGGCAGTTCGAAAATATCTTTGCCGGACGGGCCGCCCGCGACGCTGTTCACCAAAACCGAATAGGTGGCGAACAGGGTGGCGAACAAAATGCAATCGCTCATCAGGTAGATCCAGAAGCCGAATACCTTTATGGCTCCCGCATCGTGATGCCCATGCGCGGCATGGGCGGAGTCATGATTTGACAGGGTCTCAGTTGACATTGTTTACGCCCGCTTCACTAATTTGTTCAAAATGCCGATTTTCGATACGTTCCACTTCCGCCGCGGGCACATAGTAGTCCACGTCTTCATTGAAGCTATGGACAATCCAGGTGATTATCATGCCGGCAAAACCGACAATCGCCAGCCACCAGATATGCCATATCATGGCGAAACCGAAAAACAGGCTGAAGGCGGCGATTACCACGCCGGCGCCGGTATTTTTCGGCATATGGATTTGTTCGTATGCCAGCGGTTTACGGTAAGCGGTTCCGTCTTCCTTCATTTGCCAAAAGGCGTCGCGATGATTGTTGACTTCCGGCACCAGGGCGAAGTTGTAAAACGGCGGCGGTGAAGAGGTGGACCATTCCAGGGTGCGTCCGCCCCAGGGGTCGCCGGTAAGATCGCGGTTCTCATCCCGCTGGAGAACGCTCAGCACAATCTGCACCACCTGGCACAGTATGCCCAAGGCGATAAGCACCACGCCGCCCGCCGCCACCATCAGCAGCGGATGGAATTGCGGGTCGATTTCCTGGCTCAAGCGACGGGTCATGCCCATGAAACCCAGGGCGTACAGCGGCATGAAGGCTACGTAAAAACCGATGATCCAGAACCAGAAAGCGCGTTTGCCCCATTTTTCATTCAGGGTATAACCGAAGGCCTTCGGCCACCAATAGGTCATACCGGCGAAACAGCCGAACACCACGCCGCCGATGATGACATTATGGAAATGCGCTATCAGAAACAGACTGTTGTGCAGGACGAAGTCGGCGCCGGGCACCGCCAGCAGCACGCCGGTCATGCCGCCGATGGAGAAGGTGATAATGAAACCAACGGTCCACAGCATCGCCGAGTTGAAAACGATACGCCCCTGGTACATGGTGAACAGCCAGTTGAAAATTTTCACTCCGGTGGGGATGGCGATAATCATCGTCATGATGCCGAAGAAGGCGTTGACGTTGGCGCCGGACCCCATGGTGAAAAAGTGGTGCAGCCAGACGCAGAACGACAGCAGCGTGATGGCGATGGTGGCCCAAACCAGCGAGGTGTAGCCGAACAAGCGTTTCTTCGAGAACGTGGCCACCACTTCCGAGTAAACCCCGAACACCGGCAGGACCAGGATATACACTTCCGGATGTCCCCAGGCCCAAAACAGGTTGACATACATCATCATGTTGCCGCCCATGTCATTGGTGAAGAAATGGGTGCCCAGGTAGCGGTCCAGCGTCAGCAGCACAATGGTCACGGTGAGGATGGGGAACGCGGCGATAATCAGTATGTTGGTGCACAATGCCGCCCAGGTAAAGACCGGCATCTTCATCAGCGGCATGTTCGGCGCGCGCATTCTCATGATGGTGGCGAAGAAGTTTACCCCGGTGAGAGTCGTGCCGATACCGGCTATCTGGATGCTCCATATCCAATAATCCACCCCAACGCCCGGGCTATACTCCTTACCCGCCAGCGGCGGATAGGCGACCCAGCCGGTCTGGGCGAATTCCCCTACGCCCAGGGAGATGTTGATGAGAATCACCCCTACCACGAAGAACCAGAAGCTGATGGAATTAAGGAAGGGGAACGCCACGTCGCGGGCGCCGATTTGCAGCGGCACCGCCAGGTTCATCAGCCCCACCACGAACGGGGTGGCCATGAAGATGATCATGATGACGCCGTGGGCGGTCACCACCTGATCGTAATGATGAGGCGGCAGAAAGCCGGCCTCGCCGGCGGAAGCCAGCGCCTGCTGAGAGCGCATCATGATGGCGTCGGCGAAGCCGCGCAGCAGCATCACAAAGGCCACAATCATGTACATCACGCCGATTTTTTTATGATCGACCGAGGTAAACCACTCATTCCAAAGGTATTGCCATTTGCCGAAATAGGTAATGGCCGCCACCAAAGCCAGCCCGATAACGACAATGGCGGCGACGGTGACCATGATAATCGGTTCATGGTACGGAACCGAATCCAGCGTTAATAATCCGAACATCGTGTTATTCCTCGGTTCCCGCGTGAGAATGCTCACTCATGCTCATGTCCATCCCGTTTTTCTGGGTCATGTCCATGCTCTTGCCCTTTCCCATGAATTTGCCGATGACCGAATTAAACAGGTCGGGCTTCACGCTGGAGAAATATTCCACCGGATGGAATTCGCTCGGCGCGGCCAGTTGCTCATAGGCCTCCATGGTGTTCAGGGTCTCCGGAGACGATTTCACCTTTTGCACCCATTGATCAAAGCCCTGCTGATCCGGCGTGGCGATGGCGGTGAACTTCATGCCGGAAAATCCCCTGCCGCTGAAATTGGAGGATATGCCGTTATAAGTGCCTGGTTCATTGGCAATCAGGTGCAACGTGGCATTCATTCCCGCCATGGCGTAAATCTGCCCCCCCCGAGTCGGGGAATGAAGAAGGAGTTCATTACCGAGTTCGACGTAATGTTGAACCTGACCGGTACATTGGTGGGAAAGGCAATCTGATTGACGGTGGCGATACCCTGTTCCGGATAGATGAACAACCATTTCCAGTCCATCGCCACCACTTCGATATTGATGGTCTTGGCATCGGATGCGATGGGCTTGGAGGGATCCAGCGCATGGGTCGATTTCCAGGTCAGCGTCGCCAGGAAAATGATGATCAGAATCGGCACGGTCCAGACCACCAGCTCCACTTTACTGGAATGAGACCAGTTGGGACTATAGGTGGCATGGGTATTGGTGGCGCGGTATTTTATGGCGAAGACCACCGCCATGACGATAGCGGGTATGACGACCAGCAGCATCAGCCCGAGGGCGGTCAGTATAAGTGAACGTTGCTCCAGTCCGATCTGTCCTTTGGGATTCATTAACGCCATATCACAACCGCTCAGTAAGGCGGCGGCGGAAATCAATGACAGAATCCCTATACTTTTATTGTATTTCCTGAGTCTCATCTAACGACCTCAATAAAAAAGGGCTCTAATGTCGTTTCTTGTGTGTGGGCATTTTACGGGAAGGTTGCAGTACTGTAAACATGCTTAAGGTTATGTCAGAAACATGTTTCCGCCGGATGTGAAAGATATCAGGGCCTTGGAAAATTATGACAAATTATGAATATTCACAAAGGCTTAGAGAAAAATATGCCATTGGGCTTTTAACGCCGGATAATAAAGAATAAAACGGTGGCTTTCTTTTCATCACATTAACACAAAAGCAGCATTTGGCGACAAATAATCTACATCGAGGCAAATATGTCCATAATGTAATAGTAAAGGCATTAAACTATTGCGGGTCCGTTCCGACAATAAAAAAAGCACAGATACAAAAAAAACAGTTTTTGTATACCAATTCGATACATTTATCCGACAAAAAAGATGAGGCTGGTTTCATATTTTGATTGTTTTTTAACCTGTCAGGCCGCGTCGCTAAACCGCCTTATGGACATGAAGTCGCATAAGCACCCCGTCAGGATACCCAAGGCGACGAGAAATGCGCCGCTTTGCCAGCAATATTCGAAGATCTGGGCGCCATGCCGCCATCCGGCCAATTGCGCCAGCGTCAACAATAGGCCCAGGGCGAGCAGCGCGGCACCCGCCGACAGCAGCCGCAGCGCCCATCGGTAGAAGCCGGCATAGCCGCGGCGTTTGGGAAAGGCGCCGGTTTCCTGATTAACGCGCAGCTGGTCCCGACATATCATCAACAGCAGCAGGCCGGGTATGCCGGCGACGACCGAGAACAGATAGAAGTAGGCCCAGCCGTGCAGCTCCACGAAGTAGCCGGCGATGGGGCCGACGTAAACCCGCCCGACGGCCGACAGCGCGGAAAGCAGAGCGAATTGGGTGGCGGAAAAAGACTTGTTGCAGAGGCTCATCAGCAAGGCGACAAAGGCCGCGGTGCCCATGCCCCCGCAGAGATTCTCCACAAAGATGGCCGCGCCCATGGTGACAAGATGCCTGTCGGTCACGGCCAGCGCCCAGTAGCCGGCATTGGATACCGCCTGCAGCAGACCGAACAGCAGCAGGGCGCGGTAGAGCGACAATCGCTGCATCAACAGCCCGCCCAGCAGAGTGCCGAGGATGGTGGCGAATAAACCGAAGGTCTTGTTCACTACCCCGACTTCACCGGCGGCGAAACCCACCCCTCGGATGAGAAAAGTGGTGCTGAGGCTGCCGGCGAACGCATCGCCCAGTTTGTAAGTGACTATCAACAGCAAAATCAGCCAGGCGCTGTTGCGACCGAAAAAATCCCCCAATGGCTCGACAATCGCCCGTTCCAGCGTGCGGGGGGGGCGGGTATCGCGTTGTCCGGCTCCGGCGCCTTGAGCGTCGTTACCACGCCGATAAGCATGAATCCCGCCATGAGAGTATAGGTACCCTGCCATCCCAGAAATCTGTCCGCCAGCCAAAGCGCCAGCCCGCCCGAGACCAGCATGGCGATGCGATAGCCCAGCACCGAGACGGCGGCGCCGGTACCGCGCTCTTCCGGCGGCAATAAATCGGTTTTATAGGCATCGAAAACGATATCCTGCGAGGCCGAGCAAAAAGCGACCCAGACCGCCACGACGGCCATTGCCCCTAAATTGCGCTCAGGCGTGAGGCTCGCCATGGCGAGCAGTCCGCCGATAAGAGACAGTTGGGTAATGACAAGCCAGCCGCGCCGCCGGCCGAGCGCGGGGGGGGAACATAGCGATCCATCACCGGCGACCAGAGAAATTTGAAAACGTAAGCCTGGCCCACCAACGAAAACAAGCCGATGGTTTTCAAATCGACATCGGCCACGGTCATCCAGGCTTGAAGCGTCCCGGACGTCAATGCCAGCGGTAATCCCGAGGCGAAACCCAGGCACAATAACATCAGCGATCGGGGCTGGGTCAGGGTCGCAAGGCTTACACGGCGATTTGGCATAAGATAGGATGTTCTTGAACCGGTGAATTTCAACCCGCCCGCGCAAAGCGGGCGGACACAAGTGCGGACGGGTCAAATGATAGCGCGAATCAGCGTGAGTTTTCTTTAATAAACTGGCTGATGCTGGTGTCTTGCGCCATGTCGCTGATGACGTCGCTCAACACGCTGTTGACGGCATTGGTGATTTTTTCATTAGTGGCGTTAAACGCTCCCTGCACATTATAGTTGGACTGATAATGTTTCATTTGCTTGTTGCCGTTTTTTGCCGTGGCAATAATTGAGATATCGGCATTGGTGGTGATGTTGTAACGTACATTACCTTGAGAGACATCGGCGAAGAGCTTGTTGACCACGATTTGCAGGTCAACCGCGCCGTTAGGCCCAATCATGTAACCGCGGGCGGTCATTTGCTTTTCCAGCACTTCCTGCAGCAGGAAGCGGAGATCCCGCGACGGCGTCAGCACCACAAGCTGGCCGTCGCGATTCACTTTCGCTAATGCCTGGTCGGGACGCTGGTCGGCGCCGTTAATGCTTACCGTCACGCCCATCAGGGATGGGTCCTGTTGCGGCAAGTCGATTTTCGGTGTGACTTCGAGTGTGTTGCTGGTGCTGGCGCAGCCGGCAAGCATCAGCGCGGCCAATAAGGGGAGGAAAATTTTTTCTCAGCATAATCGCCTTCTCAATCATTAAGATGCACAGGGGGAGACAAATAGGTCACATCATAACATTGCCAAACGCCTGGGGAAGATCAGAATCGCTAAATTATGTTAAGGGCCATCTCATCATCCCTTGCCCCGCAGCTGGCAAAAACGCTTTTTACTAACGCAACGGCTCATGCCGGTCAATTGAACTGAAGTTTCGGCTTTGTAAGACAAAAATTTATGTCATAAGTGCTATGACATAATGGAAAGTCGGCTAAAGTTTACATTGACGATGTTGAGCGCTCAGCCTAGGCAGTAAGGAGAAGAGTATGTTCCGCGAGCAAATAGAAGCAAAAATAAGGGCAGCGTTTGATCCGATATACCTGGAGGTCACCGACGAGAGCTATCGCCACAATGTGCCGGCGGGCTCTGAAAGCCATTTCAAGGTGATTTTGGTGAGCGAGCATTTCGCCGGCGAACGTATCCTGAACCGGCATCGCCTTATATATAGGGTTCTGTCCGAGGAGCTGGCCGGGCCGGTGCATGCCTTGGCGCTGCACACTTATACCCGCAAAGAGTGGGGCAGCCTGCAGAATGCCGTGCCGGCATCGCCGCCTTGCCGCGGCGCCGGTCTGCTGGCCTGAGGCCGCAATCCCGTCCTATTCCCGATCCGGAAGGAAAAAATAAGGTATGAATCCAGAACGGCCGACAGGCCGTTTTGCTATTTTTTGTGCGCGGCTGCTCGCCGTTGACGTCAAATTTCGCGCTGATCTCGACTCATAAACTCTATGCCGCTATAATGCCGCGTCTTATACCCGCCATCTTTTAATTTGCAGGTGCGTCGGCTACGCTCGCTCATCCGAATCACTTACTCAAGTAAGCTCATCGGGATTTTTCGCTTGCCGCCTTCCTGCGACTTGAAACCTATTGGGTGTATATTTCCGGAATGTATTCGGGATGCTTCTGACGACGACGGGGAACAGGTTTCTGTTCACTCAGACCTCCCGGTTCTAAGAGGCCATTTTCACGTCAGTGGACCTGGATGACCGCTTCTTTGAAAACGGCTTCTGGAGTTGACCGAGCACTGTGATTTTTTGAGGTAACAAGATGCAAGTTTCTGTTGAGACCACTGAGGGCCTGGGGCGCCGCGTAACCATTACCGTTGCCGCCGACAGCATAGAGCAAGCGGTAAAAAGCGAACTGGTGAATGTCGCCAAAAAAGTTCGCATCGATGGTTTCCGCAAGGGAAAGGTGCCGATGAATATCGTGGCACAGCGCTATGGCGCATCGGTACGTCAGGACGTACTGGGCGATCTGATGCAGCGTAACTTTGTCGACGCCATTATCCAGGAAAAAAATCAATCCGGTCGGCGCCCCCGACTATGTTCCCGGCGAATACAAGAACGGGGAAGATTTTACCTACCATGTCGATTTTGAAGTCTATCCCGAAGTCGAGCTGAAAGGCCTTGATACCATCGAAGTCGAAAAGCCGGTGGTTGAGGTTAACGACAGCGATGTCGATCAAATGCTCGAAACCCTGCGCAAGCAGCAGGCGGACTGGAAAGAAACCGATCGTGCCGTCGGCGCGGAAGATCGCGTCACCCTCGATTTTACCGGCACCATCGACGGTGAGGAATTCGAAGGCGGCAAAGCCGGCGATTTCGTGCTCGCGTTGGGCCAGGGCAGAATGATTCCGGGCTTTGAGGAAGGCGTTATCGGTCATAAAGCCGGCGATGCTTTCGATATCGACGTTAAATTCCCTGATGATTACCATGCGGAAAATCTGAAAGGTAAAGCGGCCAGATTCGCCATTGTGCTGAAAAAGGTCGAAGAGCGCGAATTGCCCGAGCTGTCCGAAGACTTCATCAAACGCTTCGGCGTGCCCGATGGCTCCCTCGACGGTCTGCGCGTTGAAGTGCGTAAAAATATGGAGCGCGAGCTGAAGAACGCCGTTCGCAACCGTGTCAAAAATCAGGTTATCGACGGGCTGATCGCCGCCAATGACATCAATGTCCCGGCACGGCTGGTGGACGGTGAAATCGATGTGCTGCGCCGCCAGGCGGCTCAGCGTTTCGGCGGTAATGAAAAACAGGCGCTGGAACTGCCGCGCGAACTGTTTGAAGAGCAGGCGAAACGTCGCGTTAAAATCGGCTTGCTGCTGGGCGAGGTCATACAAACCAACGCGCTGAAAGCGGATGAAGATCGCGTTAAAACCCTGATTGAAGAAATGGCTTCGGCTTATGAAGATCCCCGCGAAGTCATTGAGTTCTACGCAAAAAATCAGGAAATGATGAATAATATGCGTAACGTGGCGTTGGAAGAGCAAGCGGTTGAAACACTCTTAGCCGGCGCTAAAGTGGTGGATAAAAACACCACATTCAGCGAGTTGATGAATCAGCCCGCCGCGGCCTGATCATTCTGCCCGATAAATCTGTAAAGCCGGGCTTGCTCCCGGCGGGGCGCTGTGTTTATCATCAAAAGCCCGCCATCCCGCGATGGCGGGCTTTTTATTTGCGCTATCTGTATAAAGAACGGATGCCGGCGCTTGAAAAATGAGGTCGGATCCCCCAAATACAGGTTACAGGGAGTCATTACGCCCAACGCTTACGTCCCTGCTGATAACATCCGCTCGACCGAAAAGGCGATCCGGCTGCTTGAACGTGGTGATTGTTCCACATCTCAAGTAGAATCGGTAATAATGGCGCCGAGAAATTTATCTAGGAGATGGTAATGTCATACAGTGGCGAGAGAGAGAGACACGCACCCCACATGGCGTTGGTGCCGATGGTGGTTGAGCAGACTTCACGCGGAGAGCGTTCTTACGATATCTTTTCGCGCCTGCTGAAGGAACGGGTCATATTCATGACCGGCCAGGTCGAAGACTATATGGCGAACCTGATCGTGGCGCAGATGTTATTCCTTGAGGCCGAGAATCCCGAGAAAGACATCTACCTGTATATCAATTCACCGGGGGAGTTATCACCGCCGGAATGTCGATTTACGATACCATGCAGTTTATCAAACCCGATGTCAGCACTATTTGTATGGGGCAGGCGGCCTCCATGGGGGCATTCCTGTTGACGGCGGGGGCCAAGGGCAAAAGATTTTGCCTGCCCAATTCACGGGTAATGATTCACCAGCCTTTAGGCGGTTTCCAAGGGCAGGCGACGGATATTGAAATACATGCGAAAGAAATTTTGAAGGTAAAATCCCGCATGAACGAACTGATGGCCAAACATACCGGCCGACAGCTTGAAACAATTGAAAAAGACACGGAGCGCGACCGTTTCTTATCTGCTGACGAGGCGGTAGAGTACGGATTGGTGGATGGCATATTAAACCATCGCGATTGAGGCGAAATTCTGTATACCGATAGACTATAGTTACAGTACTGAGTCATTCGAGTAAACTAATATTCCCTTATCGCGCCGGTTGACGTTTAGCAGTCGCGTTGCCGTCGTGGTTGGTTTGCGGGACAAGACGAGAGAAAGAGGTTACTGATGACAGATAAGCGCAAAGACGGTTCAGGAAAGCTGTTGTATTGCTCTTTCTGCGGGAAAAGCCAGCATGAGGTGCGGAAGCTGATCGCCGGGCCGTCAGTGTATATCTGCGATGAATGCGTCGATTTATGCAATGACATTATTCGCGAAGAGATCAAGGAAGTTGCTCCGCACCGGGAACGCAGCGCTTTGCCCACGCCTCATGAAATACGCCATCATCTTGACGATTATGTGATTGGCCAGGAAAAAGCGAAAAAAGTGTTGGCGGTCGCGGTATACAACCATTACAAGCGCTTGCGCAATGGCGATACCACCAACGGCATTGAGCTGGGCAAAAGCAATATTTTGCTGATAGGCCCCACCGGCAGCGGAAAAACCCTGCTGGCGGAGACGCTGGCGCGTTTTCTGGACGTTCCCTTCACCATGGCTGACGCCACTACGCTTACCGAGGCGGGCTATGTCGGCGAGGACGTTGAGAACATCATCCAGAAATTGCTGCAAAAATGTGATTACGACGTGCAAAAAGCGCAGCGCGGTATCGTTTATATCGATGAAATCGACAAGATTTCCCGCAAATCGGACAATCCGTCCATCACCCGCGATGTCTCCGGCGAAGGCGTGCAGCAGGCGTTGCTGAAGCTTATCGAGGGGACGGTCGCCGCCGTTCCGCCGCAGGGGGGGGCCGTAAACATCCCCAGCAGGAGTTTTTGCAGGTAGATACCTCGAAAATCCTCTTTATTTGCGGCGGTGCTTTCGCCGGTTTGGATAAGGTCATCGAACAGCGTATCGATACCGGGCGCGGCATCGGTTTTAGCGCAACGGTCAAGGGTACCGCCGAAAAAGCCTCGGAGGGCCAACTGCTGACCCAGGTTGAACCGGAGGATTTGATCAAATTCGGATTGATTCCTGAATTTATCGGGCGTTTGCCGGTGCTGGCCACGTTAAACGAACTGAGCGAAGATGCGCTGATTCAAATCCTGAAGGAGCCGAAAAATGCGCTCACCAAGCAGTACCAGGCATTATTCAATCTGGAAGGCGTAGAGCTTGAGTTCCGCGACGAAGCGCTCACCGCCATTGCCAAAAAGGCCATGGCGCGTAAAACCGGGGCCCGCGGATTACGTTCCATCGTCGAGGGGGCGCTGCTGGAAACCATGTATGAGCTGCCTTCGCAGGATAGCGTGGAAAAAGTGGTGATTGACGAATCGGTTATCGAGGGCCAATCGGAACCCTTATTGATCTACGGCAAACATGAGACTCAGCAGGCTTCCGGTGAATAACAGTCCGGCAAGCTGCTGAAATAACGGTATAGCGTCAATTGTGGGGGATTTAATCCCCCCCCCCTTTGTTTTTCCATTACCCTGGCCGTTGAATGTAAGTGATTCGCCCCCATATACTCAATTACCTATTTGTTGAAACTGGCAAAAGCCGAGTTTTGCGAATCCCCTAAACCTGGCGGAAGCTAAACTAAGAGAGAGCTCTATGAATGCTGAGCGTTCCGAACGCATAGAAATCCCCGTATTGCCTCTGCGCGATGTGGTGGTCTATCCGCATATGGTCATCCCGCTGTTTGTCGGGCGGGAGAAATCGATTCGGTGCCTTGAAGCAGCCATGGACAGCGACAAAAAAATCATGCTGGTGGCGCAGAAAGAAGCCTCTACGGATGAACCGGGCATTAACGATCTTTTTTCAGTCGGGACCGTCTCTTCGATTCTCCAGATGCTTAAATTACCCGACGGTACGGTAAAAGTACTGGTTGAGGGTTTACAGCGCGCCCGCATTACGACGTTGTCGGATAGCGGCGAACATTTTGCCGCCCAGGCTGAATATTTCGACACCCCCGAAATAGACGAGCGCGAACAGGAAGTGCTGGTTCGTACGGCGATAAATCAATTTGAGGGCTACATCAAGCTCAATAAAAAGATTCCGCCCGAGGTGCTGACGTCTTTAAACAGTATTGACGACGCCGCCCGCCTGGCCGATACCATCGCCGCCCATATGCCGTTGAAATTAAGCGACAAGCAATCGGTGCTGGAAATGGCCGATGTGACGGAACGGCTTGAATACCTGATGGCGATGATGGAATCGGAAATCGACCTGCTGCAGGTGGAAAAACGTATCCGTAACCGCGTCAAAAAGCAGATGGAAAAAAGCCAGCGCGAGTATTATCTGAATGAGCAAATGAAAGCCATTCAGAAAGAATTGGGCGAAATGGACGACGCGCCCGATGAAAACGAAGCGCTGAAACGCAAAATCGAAGCGGCGAAAATGCCGAAAGAGGCGCGTGAGAAAACCGAAGCGGAATTACAAAAGCTCAAGATGATGTCGCCGATGTCCGCCGAGGCCACCGTGGTGCGCGGTTATATCGACTGGATGCTATCGGTGCCCTGGCACGCCCGCACCAAGGTGAAAAAGGATTTGGTGAAAGCCCAGGAGACGTTGGATAAGGATCATTATGGGCTGGAACGGGTCAAAGAACGCATTCTTGAATATCTGGCGGTGCAAAGCCGGGTCAGTAAGATAAAAGGCCCGATTCTCTGCCTGGTAGGGCCTCCGGGGGGTGGGTAAGACCTCCCTTGGCCAGTCCATCGCCAGGGCGACCGGCCGGCAGTACGTGCGCATGGCGCTGGGCGGGGTGCGCGATGAAGCGGAAATTCGCGGTCATCGCCGGACCTATATCGGCTCGATGCCGGGCAAGCTTATTCAGAAAATGTCCAAGGTCGGCGTGAAAAACCCACTGTTCCTGCTCGATGAGATCGATAAAATGTCATCGGATATGCGCGGCGATCCCTCTTCCGCGCTGCTGGAAGTGTTGGATCCCGAGCAGAACGTGGCGTTTAACGATCATTATCTGGAAGTGGACTACGATTTGTCCGACGTGATGTTTGTGGCCACCTCAAACTCCATGAACATACCGGCGCCGCTGCTGGATCGCATGGAAGTCATTCGCCTGTCCGGCTACACCGAAGACGAGAAGCTGAATATCGCCCGCGAGCATCTGCTGCAAAAACAGATTGAACGCAACGCGCTGAAACCGAGCGAATTGACCATTGAAGACAGCGCGCTCATCGGCATCATACGTTATTACACCCGTGAGGCCGGGGTGCGCAATCTGGAACGGGAAATTTCCAAACTGTGCCGCAAGGCGGTCAAAACGTTGTTGATGGACAAGTCCGTCAAGCACATCCATATCGACGGCGATAATCTCAAAGACTATTTGGGCGTGCAGCGTTTCGACTATGGCCGCGCCGAGGGCGAAAACCGGGTCGGACAGGTAACCGGCCTGGCCTGGACCGAAGTGGGCGGCGAACTGCTGACCATTGAAACGGCCTGCGTGCCGGGCAAAGGCAAGCTCACTTATACCGGCTCGCTGGGCGAGGTGATGCAGGAGTCTATTCAGGCGGCGTTGACCGTGGTGCGCTCCCGTGCGGATAAATTGGGCATTACGGCGGATTTCTACGAAAAGCGGGATATCCATGTGCACGTGCCGGAAGGCGCAACGCCCAAGGACGGCCCCAGCGCCGGTATCGCCATGTGTACCGCCCTGGTTTCGTGCCTGACGGGTAATCCGGTGCGGGCCAGTGTCGCCATGACCGGCGAAATCACGTTGCGGGGCCAGGTGCTGCCCATCGGCGGTTTAAAGGAAAAATTGCTGGCGGCGCATCGGGGCGGTATCAAAACGGTGCTGATACCCTATGAGAACAAGCGCGATTTGGAGGACATGCCGGCGAACGTGATCCGCGATCTGGATATTCATCCGGTGCAGCGTATCGACGAGGTGTTGACATTGGCCCTGCAGAACTCGCCGTTTGGTATGGAGATAGCCACAGCGGCGGCCAAATAATGGCTTGATGTAACACTTACCGTTAAAAATAAGGCTGACAGGCGAAATCCCGCTTGCCAGCCTTTTTTTGTACCGTTAAGTTAGGTAGCTGTCTGGCCTGGTCGGTAATTGCGTTACGCTTGCCAGTACATAACGGGCTTGGTATAACAGCTGCGCTGTCGCGTTTAAGGAAAATTCCGCCGCGACAAGAGAATTTTAGAGGGGATGAACAAGTGAATAAGTCACAACTGATCGACAAAATTGCCGCAGGTGCTGATATTTCCAAAGCGGCTGCCGGACGTGCATTGGACGCAATCATTGGTTCCGTTACCGAGACGCTGCAACAGGGAGAAGACGTTGCGCTGGTCGGCTTCGGCACTTTCACGGTTCGCGAACGCTCCGCCCGCACCGGCCGTAATCCGCAAACCGGTAAAGAAATCAGTATTCCTGCGGCGAAAGTGCCGGGTTTTCGCGCCGGCAAAGGTTTGAAAGACGCTGTCAACTGATTGTTGAGCCGTTGTTTTTTGCGTCAAACTATTACCTGACGCAAGTGAACGGGTAGGGTAGAATACAGGGCGCATCTATTGGGTGTGCCTTTTTTGTTTTTGTTTTCTCCTGACAGATGGCTAACGTTGTTGTCAGAGGAATAGCTTTAGCGCGCAGCCGCTCTCGGATGACGGCATGATATACCCCCCTATGATTCGCCTTGCAGGAAAGCTCAGGCGCCTGCGGCGCGAAATAGGACGGGTATAGCGGGATATCGCCGCCGCGCAGGGTTTCATTCATTTTACAGCGGAGTGTTGTCACACTATGATGGACAATTTACGCGCGGCCGCCAATCACGTCGTGCTCAAAATTATTCTGGCCATTATCGCCATTTCCTTCGTGCTGACCGGGGTAGGCAACTATCTGATAGGCGGCGGCGGAGATTATGCCGCCAAGGTCAACGGTCAGCAGATAAGCCGCGCCCAGCTGGAACAGGCGGTGCAAAATGAGCGCAACCGCCAGCAGGAATCCATGGGCGACAGCTTTTCGGCGCTGGCGGCCAACGAAGGGTATATGCTGCAAATGCGGCGGCAGGTCTTGTCCCAGCTGATAGACGAAACCCTTCTGGATCAATATGCGCAGACCCTGGGTCTGGCGGCCAGCGACGACCAGATCAGGGACGCCATCTTCGCCATCCCGGCATTCAGGACCGACAATAAATTCGATAACGAAAAGTACCGTTCCATCATCAACAGCATGGGGTTGACCCCCGACCAATATGCGCAGCTTATGCGTAAGCAGTTATTGACCCAGCAATTGATCCAGGGCATCGGCGGAACCGGTTTTATGCTGCCGGACGAAACCACCCGCCTGCTGTCATTGGCTATCCAGGATAGGAAAGCGCGTTTGGCGACTCTGGATATCGACGCCCTGGCGACCGGGCAAACCGCCACCGATCAGGAAATCCAGGATAACTACAATCAGAACAAGAGCGCCTATGTTCTGCCCGAATCCTTCCGGGTTTCCTATATTCCCCTTGACGCCGCCTCGATGCTGGACAAAACCACCGTCAGCGACGCCGAAGTCCAGGCTTATTATGATCAGCACAAAGATCAGTTCACCCAGCCGGCCAGGAAGCGCTACAGCATCATACAAAGCAAAACCGAGGCGGATGCCGACGCCATTTTGGCCCAGTTGAAGCAGGGAGCTGATTTCGCCGCCCTGGCGAAAGAGAAATCCACCGATGTGATATCAGCCAAGAACGGCGGCGATATCGGCTGGATGGAGGCCGACTCCACCGTTGATGAGCTTAAACAGGCCAATCTCAACGACAAGGGACAACTTTCCGGCGTGATTGCTTCATCGGTAGGGTATTTGATAGCCCGGCTTGATGACGTACAGCCGGCGCAGGTCAAGCCGTTGTCCGACGTGCATGACGGCGTCGCGTCGAAAGTGAAGCAGGAGAAAGCGGTCGACGCTTACTATGCTTTGCAGCAAAAAGTCAGCGACGCCGCCAGCAACGATAACGAATCGCTGGCGTCCGCGGAAACCGCCGCCGGTATCAAGGCGGTGGAAACCGACTGGTTCGACCGCGACAGCGTTCCGGCCGCCTTGAATTTTGATCCGGTGAAACAGGTCCTGTTCGACGGCTCCCTTCTGGGAACCAATGGGGCGCCGGGCAATAACTCCGACGTGATTACCGTGGATGGCGATCGGGCGTTTATCGTCCGCATCGCCGAGCACAAGCCGGAATCCACCAGGCCTTTGGACCAGGTCCGACCCCAGGTTGAGCAGCAAGTCAAGCGTCTTAAAGCCGCCCAGCAGGCGCGGGTGAATGCCGAGAAGCTCCTTATGGCGCTGAAGCAGGGCAAAGGTGAAGACGCCATGAAGGCGGCGGGCCTGGCGTTCGGCGAACCTCAGACCTTCGATTCGACCCGGCAGAACGACAGGCTGAGCCAGGCCGTATTCACCCTGCCGCAACCGCAGCCGAATAAAGCCTCCTACGGCCTCTCCGAGGACGACAAAGGCAACATTGTATTGTTGGCTCTTGACGACGTCATCCCGCGCAAACTCGACGATCAGCAGCGCAAGCTGTTCGTTGGTCAGTTAAATCAGGGTGTGACCGGCGTTACGTTCGATGCGCTGCTTAATAATCTGCGCAGTGAAGCCAAAATCAAATTGGGCAATGCCGCGCAAATGCAATAGCGCTCATAAAAATAACGTATGCAATGCAATAGCAAAAGGCTCCGCAAGGAGCCTTTTGCATCTTCGGCATTCCCTGATTGCCGCTTTCTTCGCGCCAGGGCATTCTGCCTCTCGTGCAAACAAACAAGGAGAAAGCACAATGAAAACATCATGGAAACGCACCCTGGGCATGATCCTGTCCACCGGCTTGTTCATCATACCCCTTGGCGCTTATGCAACCTTGGGCAGTGTTGAGGAGGCGGTAACGGCCAGCCAGACCGCCGCCGCCCCTCTCGGCGAAGGGCAAGGGGATAGCATACCTGGAGACGGCGGGTCCGATTTGACGCGTATTGATCTGACCGGCGAGGATAAGCCTTCAACCGCGCCGGAAGGGGCTACTGCACCGGAGGTTGACGGCGCTGTCGCCGACAGCCGTTCGGCGGATGACAGTGAAGCCGTCGCCGCAGACAAGGCGCGCGATAAAGCCACTCAAACCGATGTTTTGCTTGAAAAGGCAAACGACGCTGATAAGCAGGCGAATCCTGATACCACGGCTGAAGACGAGGAAGACGAAACCGAAAAGGTCAATATCAATACCGCTACCGAAGATGAACTGGTGGAGGGATTGAAAGGCATTGGACCGTCCAAAGCCCGGGAAATTATCAAATACCGTGAAAAGAATGGCCCTTTCAAAAAAATTGATCAGCTCAAAAAGGTCAAAGGCATCGGGCCGTCAACCTATGCAAGCATCAAACCCCAGCTAGAGATCTAATGTAACGTAAAGGCGGGTTCTCGCGGCGAATATATCGCAGAGCCCGCGACTGCAATTCCTCTACTGTGATTGTATTGAATCCGCCCGCTAACCCACATATTAATGTTAAAGACGATCTGGTTAACGTAATTTGACAGTTTTTCTCTCAATATGTCGCAAATTGTTGACGATAATATTAAATTTTTATGACAGTCTGGACAAGTGTGACTAACTTTCCTAAGTTAGTGGCTCTTCTATTAATAGGAAAGCACGATGAGTGAGACAGCTAACTTAACGATCAAACTTCCTCTGGAACTCAAGGAAAGGATTAAAGCCTTGGCAGAGAGCAATAGCGTTTCAATGAGTGCAGAAATAGGCGCGAGGCTTGAGCGGAGCCTGAATGAAGACAGCCAGCCGCACGTGGCTGCGGATGTTGATAATCAACACACGCAAGAGATTACTGAGCAACCCTTTACCAGCAGTGAAGTGAAAAAACTGCGTGCGCTGCTGAATGCCGCCTCCCAAAAAAAAACCCAAGAAAAAATAAGTTTTCTCGCCTTTCGATGAGGGGAGATAGAATAATTGAAACGTCTGGCGCAGAGGGCGGCGCCCTCTGTTCCGATAAAGCAATATACGCTGAAAAATGGGAAACAAACGGCGCGATGCCGCGGGGATGCGGCGGTCAATCCGGTAAGCCGGTTTTGCGTTTCATCTCGGCGCCTATCCATTTCGCATCCTGCAGATAGTCCGCCAAACCCCTTGCCCGAAGATGGCAGGCGGCACATTCACCGCAGCCATCGCCTTTGACGCCGTTGTAACATGTCAGCGTGTCGTGGCGAACTTTATCCAATTGATGGTAATAATCGGCCAGGGCCCAGGTTTCCGCTTTGTTCAGCCACATCAGCGGAGTTTTGAACTGGATGTCCCGCGCCATACCCAGCTTTACCGCCTGGTTCATCGCTTTGACGAATTCGTCGCGGCAGTCCGGATAACCGGAAAAATCCGTTTCGCACACCCCGGTGATGACCGTTTGCGCACCGACCTGGTATGCATAAATGGACGCCAAGGTAAGAAACAAAATATTGCGCCCTGGTACAAACGTCGAGGGCAATGCGTCAACGGCGGCATCGTCATAATGGGGCACCGGAATGTTATCACGGGTCAGGCTGCTGACGGCCAGCGCGTTAAGCAGTCCCGCATCGATAACCTTATGAACGCGGGCGCCCAACTCTTGCGACAAATGGCGGGCAATATCGATTTCCGCCCGATGACGCTGGCCGTAATCGAAGGTAATGCAATGGACCTCGTCATACTGCGTCAACGCCTGTATCAAGCAGGTTGTGGAATCCTGCCCGCCACTAAATACCACCACAGCTCGTTTCATCACTGGACCAGTCAACTCCGAATTCAAAAAGACATGTTACTGCCTTCTTTGCGCACGGCAAAGCCAAGATTGCGTCAGCCGGACCGCCGAACTTGCCGGCCAGTGGGTAAACGCGCCGTTATCCCGCCACGACCGGGCGCTTGTCAAAACGCTTGCGCGATTCATGCCCGGACGGTTACAGGTCGCGCAATCGTTGCAGCCAGGGCTCGATATCGCCGATATGCCCACGTACCCACTCAGGGCTGTAACAGGTATCCTGATAACGTTCGCCGCCGTCGCACAGTAGGGTCACGATGGCGCCTTGCCTGCCTTGTGAACGCATTTCCTGCGCCAATTGAAGCACGGCCCACATATTGGTCCCGGTGGACCCCCCCCGACGCGGCGGCCTAAAATCGGTTCCAGCCAATAGAGGGCGGCGATGCTTGCGGCATCGGGAACGCGCATCATCCGATGGATAACATCGGCAATAAAAGAGGGTTCCACCCGCGGTCGTCCTATCCCTTCGATACGGCCCGCCTGTGCGCCGGTGAGCTCTGGGTCGCGCTGGTGATAATAATCATAAAATACCGAGTTTTCGGGATCCGGGACCACCAGTCGGGTATTGTGCCCCTGATAGCGGATATAACGCCCCAGCGTCGCCGAGGTACCGCCGGTACCCGCGCTCATCACGATATAATCCGGTTCGGCGAAGGGCTCCCGGGACATCTGGCGAAAAATACTTTCAGCGATATTATTATTGCCTCGCCAATCGGTGGCCCGTTCGGCAAAGGTAAATTGATCCATATAATGTCCGCCCAGTTCCCCGGCCAGTCGCTTAGCCTCATCATAAATCAGGCCGCTATGGCTGACGAAATGGCAGCGTCCGCCGTAAAAAGCGATTTGTTCTATTTTCCGTCTGGCGGTGCATTCCGGCATCACCGCAATGAACGGGAGGCCTAAAAGCCGCGCAAAATAAGCTTCAGAAACCGCCGTGCTGCCCGAAGATGCCTCGATCACCGGCCGGTTTTGCTTGATCCAGCCATTGCATAGGCCGTATAAAAAAAGGGATCGGGCCAGGCGGTGTTTCAGGCTGCCGGAAGGGTGGGTGCTTTCATCTTTTAAATAGAAAAAAAATGCCGGGAAATGACGGCAATTCAACGCGTATCAGGTGCGTATCGGCCGAACGCTGGAAATCGGCCTGGATATCGCTGACCGCTTGTTTGACCCACTGTGTGCTCATGATTCTTCCCTTGCTGTTGTCGCTCACCAGCATAACGGGGCAAAGGGAAAAAAGATTGCCTTTTTCACCTTTATCACGTGTTATGGGAGAAAACTCTTCTCCTTACGCATGCCATGTTAGATAAAACCGATCGCAAGCTTCTTTCGTTACTGCAACAAGATTGCACCTTGTCGCTGCAATCGTTAGCGGAAGCGGTAAATTTAACCTCCACCCCTTGCTGGAAACGCCTTAAACGCCTTGAAGAGGAGGGCTACATACGCGGTAAAGTGGCTCTATTGGATCATGATAAACTGGGCTTGGCGCTGACGGCGTTTGTGCATATCAAAACACAGCAGCACAACAGCGACTGGTATCGCGGCTTTGTCGCCCTGGTAAGGGAGATGCCGGAAGTCCTGGCCTTTTATCGAATGGCCGGCGAGTACGATTATCTGATGCAGGTCCTGGTGGCGGATATGAAAAGTTATGATGGTTTCTACAAGCGGTTGGTAAACGGCGTGCCGGGGCTGATTGACGTCACCTCCAGTTTTGCGATGGAAGAAATCAAGCAAACAACGGTTTTACCCCTATAATGCGAGTCCCTGAACCTTCCTGAAAAGCAGGCCGGCAGTCATCAGGTATGATTTTGGAATAAAATTTCGTGAGACTATTTGTACAATTAGGTTGGTATTTTCGTCGCGAATGGCGACGTTATCTGGGGTCGGTTGTTTTGCTGATCGTCATCGCCCTGTTGCAGTTGATTCCGCCCAAACTGGTGGGGGTCATCGTGGACGGCGTGACCGAACATCGGGCGTCAAACTCCATGATCATGCTGTGGCTGGGCGCCATGACCCTCACCGCGGCGCTGGTTTACCTGCTGCGCTATGTCTGGCGCGTATTGCTGTTCGGCGCCTCATATCAGCTGGCGGTGGAGCTGCGTGCCCGCTTCTACCGGCTGCTCAGCGGGCAATCGCCGGGGTTCTATTTGCGCCATCGAACGGGCGATTTAATGGCTCGCGCCACCAACGACGTGGATCGGGTGGTGTTCGCCGCCGGCGAAGGTGTGCTGACCTTGGTGGATTCACTGGTGATGGGCTGCTCGGTATTGGTGGTGATGAGCGTTCAATTAAGCTGGCAGCTTACGCTGTTGTCCCTGCTGCCTATGCCGGTCATGGCGCTGATTGTCAAATATAATGGCGATGAACTTCATCGGCGCTTCAAATCGGCCCAGGCGGCGTTCTCGTCATTGAATAATCAGACACAGGAAAGTCTTACCGGGATTCGCATGATCAAGGCTTTCGGGCTGGAGGATTACCAGTCGGGCCGTTTCGAGCAGGTAGCCGCCGACGCGGGAGCGAAAAATATGCGGGTGGCGCGCATCGATGCGCGTTTTGACCCGACGATATATCTGACGGTGGGTTTCTCCAACCTGCTGGCCATTGGCGGCGGTAGCTGGATGGTGATGCGGGACATGCTGACCCTGGGTCAGCTCACCAGTTTCATTATGTATCTGGGTTTGATGATTTGGCCTATGCTGGCCTTGGCCTGGATGTTCAATATCGTGGAGCGGGGCAGCGCCGCCTACAGCCGAATTCGACAAACCCTTGAGGAGGCGCCGGAGATCGTGGACGGCGCGGGCGCCTTGCCCGCCGGACGCGGCACTCTGCGGGTGGATATTGAGGGTTTTACCTACCCCGATGCCCCGCGGCCGACGCTTTCTTCTATCCGATTGACGCTGTCGCCAGGGAAAATGCTGGGTATTTGCGGCCCCACCGGCGCCGGCAAAAGCACCTTGTTATCGCTTCTCCTGCGGCATTTCGATGTCACCCGAGGAGAAATTCGTTTTCACGGCGTCCCGTTGTCGTCCCTTAAACTTGATGATTGGCGGGCACGCCTGGCAGTCGTCAGTCAAACCCCGTTTCTGTTTTCCGATACCGTTGCGCAAAACATTGCTCTCGGCAAACCGGGCGCTACCCGCAGGCAAATCGAGCATGCGGCTGAACTGGCCTGTGTACACGATGATATTCTGCGGTTGCCGAATGGGTACGACACTCAGGTGGGGGAAAGGGGAGTCATGTTGTCCGGCGGCCAGAAACAGCGCTTATCCATCGCAAGGGCCCTGCTGCTGGAGGCGGAAATTCTGGTGCTCGACGACGCGCTGTCCGCCGTCGATGGGCGTACGGAGCATATTATTTTGCGTAATCTCCGTCGCTGGGGCGAGGGCCGAACGCTCATCATTGTCGCGCACCGGCTATCGGCGCTGAGCGCCGCCGATGACATTGTGGCGTTATCCCAGGGTACCATTATCCAGCGCGGGCGACATCAAGACCTGCTGCGCCAAGAGGGCTGGTACAGGGATATGTTCCGCTACCAGCAACTGGAGGCGGCCCTTGTCGCCGATCCCGATGAGCCGGAGGCGGCCGATGCATAAGTGGCAAACCCTCTGGCCGACCCTGCGGCGACTGTTATCCTACTGCGCCCCCTACCGCAAACCCCTTATCCGGGCGGTGCTCATGCTCGCCCTGGCGGCGGCGGCGGAAGTCGCCGCGCCGGTCGTGGTCAGCTATTTCATCGACAGCGTGGTGCCCCTCAAACGGTTTCCGCCGCTGCTGGTGACGGGCCTGGCGGCGGCCTACATCGCGCTGCAGCTTATTTCCGCCGCGTTGCGCTATTTCCAGGCCTTGCTGTTTAACCGGACGGCATTGGACATTGTGCAGACGCTGCGCACCGAGGTGATGGACGCCTCGCTGCGGCAGCCGCTGAGCACTTTTGATACCCAGCCGGTGGGACAACTGATATCGCGGGTCACCAATGATACGGAAGTGGTGAAGGATTTATACATCACCGTTATGTCCACTTGGCTGCGCTGTATCGCCCTGGTGGTGGCCATGTTGGTGGCCATGTTTGCGCTGGATTGGCGCATGGCCTGCATTGCGCTGGTGATTTTCCCGGTGGTGGCGCTGGTGATGTCCCTATACCAGTATTACAGCACCCCTATCATTCGCCGCGTACGGGCCTATCTGGCGGATATCAACGACGGTTTTAACGAGGCCATCAGCGGAATGGCCGTTATCCAGCAATTCCGCCAGCAGCAGCGCTTTGGAAAAAAACTGGCGGATGCCAGCCATTCACACTACCTGGCGCGTATGCAAACCCTGAGATTGGAAGGTTATTTGTTGCGTCCTTTGCTGAGCCTGCTGTCTGCTCTGGTGTTATGCGGCCTGTTGATGCTGTTTGGTTTCAGCCCCGTGGGTACGATTGGGGTGGGGGTTTTATATGCTTTTATCAACTATCTGGGCCGGCTCAACGAGCCGCTGATTGAGCTGACCACACAGCAATCCATGCTGCAGCAGGCGGTGGTGGCGGGCGAACGCATCTTCGAATTGATGGATGGACACCGGCAACAATACGGAGCCGATACGCTCCCGCTGGAAAGCGGACGCATCGATATCCGCGATTTGACCTTCGCCTACCGTGCCGAGACCCCGGTGCTAAAGCATGTCTCCCTTCAAATTCCTTCGCGCGGTTTTGTCGCGCTGGTAGGCCATACCGGCAGCGGCAAGAGTACGCTGGCGAACCTTATGATGGGATACTATCGTATCAACGAGGGCAGCCTGCATATCGACGGTCGTTCCATCGACAGCCTGTCTCACCAGGTTCTTCGGCAAGGCGTCGCCATCGTCCAACAGGACCCTGTGGTCATGGCTGATACGGTGTTCACCAATATCACCCTCGGGCGTGCCATCAACGAAAGCCAAGTCTGGCGCGCTTTGGAACAGGTGCAATTGGCCGATTTCGTGCGTACGCTGCCCAATGGGCTGCTTGCCGAGCTCGGCGAGCAGGGCAATACGCTATCGGTGGGGCAAAAGCAGCTGTTGGCCCTGGCCAGGGTTATGGTCCTGACGCCGGAAATCCTGATTTTGGACGAGGCCACGGCCAATATCGATTCCGGCACCGAACGGGCTATCCAGCGGGCGTTGGCCGCCATACGCAGGCACACCACACTGGTGGTTATCGCCCATCGACTATCCACCGTTGTCGATGCCGATGAAATTTTGGTGTTGCATCGCGGAGAGGCGGTGGAACGAGGTTCCCACGCATCTTTGCTGCAACAGCAGGGACGCTATTACCAAATGTACCAGCTTCAGCAGGCCGGAGAAGCCTTGCAAGTCGGCGTCGAGGCGCCGGAGCCACGGCTGGTTTGAAAGCGAGTCGTCGACACCGGACTCGCTTTGCCCGATGCGCGGCTAAAATCGCCCCCGTTTACCCCTTACCGCACCGCAATCGGGCATTAAGCGGCAATGACTTGCCGCAATGCACCTAAATCACGCGGGGTGCCCCCTTTTTAGTGCGTTATTTTCCCTGCTCTTGCATCTTATATCCGCTTGAAAACAGGCGCAGCGCTGCCCGCGCTCCATGGACGGGCAGCCAGGGGTAAATTTCTATTACAAAACATTTATGGCACATGCTTTGCTTTACTCAGGCGTAGTGGTCGCAAGTTCGGATCCAAATTCTTGAGGGGGAGCATATGAAGCTGGTAACCGTGGTGATTAAACCATTTAAATTGGAAGACGTGCGAGAAGCACTTTCTGCTGTGGGTATTCAAGGGCTAACGGTCACCGAGGTAAAAGGGTTTGGACGGCAAAAAGGCCATGCTGAACTTTACCGTGGGGCGGAATATAGCGTCAATTTTCTGCCCAAAGTAAAAATTGATATCGCCATTGCCGATGATCAGCTTGATGAAGTCATTGACGTCATCAGTAAAGCGGCTTACACCGGAAAAATCGGGGACGGCAAGATTTTTGTTGCAGAGTTACAACGGGTTATTCGTATTCGTACCGGCGAAACCGACGAAGCAGCACTTTAACGACCAGCGCGAATTTGTGGATAGGGATGAATGAAAATGAAGAAACTTGTCTCATTAACCGGCCTTGGGGCAGTGGCACTGTTGCCAACCTGGGCTATGGCCGCGACACCCGTTGTCGATAAGGCCGATAATGCATTTATGATGATTAGCACCGCTTTGGTGCTGTTTATGACTTTACCGGGCATTGCTTTATTTTACGGCGGCATGATCCGCGCCAAAAACGTGCTGTCGATGCTGACCCAGGTTTCCGTGACCTTTGCCATGGTTTGCGTATTGTGGATGCTGTACGGCTATTCACTGGGCTTTAGCGACGGAAACCCCCTTTTTCGGCAGCTTTAACTGGGCCATGCTGAAAAATATCCCGACAACGGCATTGATGGGGACTTTCTATCAGTTGGTGCATGTGGCGTTCCAGTGCTCGTTCGCCTGCATTACCGTGGGCCTGATTGTCGGCGCGCTGGCGGAACGCATCCGTTTCTCCGCCGTGTTGATCTTTGTGGTGATCTGGTTGACCTTCTCATATGCACCCATGGCGCATATGGTTTGGGACAACGGTTACCTGGCGTCCCTGGGCGCGCTGGATTTTGCCGGCGGTACGGTGGTTCACATCAACGCCGCCAGCGCCGGTCTGGTTGGCGCTTATATGCTGGGCAAACGTGCCGGTTTCGGCAGAGAATCCTTTAAACCGCATAATTTGCCGATGGTGTTCACCGGCACCGCTATCCTGTATGTGGGCTGGTTCGGCTTTAACGCCGGTTCCGCCGGCGCGGCTAACGAAATCGCCGGTCTGGCGTTTTTGAACACGGTCATGGCCACTGCCGGCGCCATCCTCTCCTGGGTCTTTGTCGAGTGGATGATTCGCGGCAAGCCTTCTCTGTTGGGCGCCTGCTCCGGCTGCATCGCCGGCCTGGTAGCCATCACGCCGGCCGCGGGTTTCGTCGGCGTCGGCGGTGCTTTGGTGATTGGCCTGGTAGGGGGCGTGGCCGGGTTGTGGGGCGTGGTCGCTCTGAAAAAATGGCTGCGTGTAGATGACGTTTGCGACGTGTTCGGCGTACACGGCGTTTGCGGGATCTGCGGCTGTCTGTTGACCGGCGTCTTCACCTCCTCATCCCTGGGCGGCGTCGGTTATGCACAAGGCGTGACCATGGGGCATCAGCTGTGGGTTCAGCTTTATAGCGTGATTGTGTGCTTGATCTGGTCCGGCGTGGTTGCCTTTGTCGGCTTCAAGGTCGCCGATATCGCTGTGGGTCTGCGGGTTTCCGAAGAACAGGAACGCGAAGGCCTGGATGTCAACAGCCATGGCGAAAGCGCGTATAATGAATAATTTCTGCTGGGTCAGCGGGCAAGCGCTGACCGGCGAATATTAACACCGGGGCCTATGGCCCCGGGTTTTTTTTCGGACGTATCGGCGATATTGCTACGGGTCATGGGCGTTCGATGCCATGTGGCCGCCATGGAGCGACATTGGGGTTAGCCCGGCCGGCCGATACGGCGCATCACGCCTTCCTGGGCCGTTGAGGCCACCAATACCCCGGCGCGCGTATAGAATTGCCCGCGCACATAGCCGCGAGCCCCTGAGGCGGTGGGACTTTTTATGGCGTAAAGCAGCCATTCATCCAGCCTGAAAGGCCGGTGAAACCAAATGGCGTGATCGATGGTGGCGATGCTCATGCCCGGTTCGAGAAAACCGACCCCATGGGGTTGCAACGCAGTAGGCAAAAAATTGAAATCGGATAGGTAACCCAAGAGCCGATGGTGGCTTAGTACATCATCCGGCATGGGGCCGTTGGCCCGCAGCCAGATATAGCGCTCGGGTTTTTCCAGCCGGCCCTTGACCGGATTATGAAAAATCACCGGCCTTACATCGAACGGCTGTTCGCCGGATAATCTTTCCCGCAGCAATGGCGGCAGCGCTTCGGCCAAATGGGCAAAGATCTCTCCCTCCGGCGGTAGTCCCTCGGGGGGGGAGCCACTTGCGGTATGGCGTCTTGATGTGAAAACCCCCTTTTCAGGAAATTGGCTGGAGCAGGTCATGGTGAAAAGCGTTTGTCCCAATTGCACGGCATCGACCCGGCGGGCGCTGAAACTATTGCCGTCCCGCAGATTCTCCACCTGATACAAAATAGGCTCGCTGCTGTCGCCGGGACGGAGGAAATAACAATGGCATGAGTGAATAAGGCGTCCGTCCGGCACGGTTTGTCCGGCGGCGTATAACGCCTGGCCCACCACTTGGCCGCCAAACACGCGTCCCAGGCCCAGATCCTCGCTTTGGCCGAGGAAACACCCTCTTTCCTTCTTTTCCAATGTCGTCAATGTCAATAATTGATGCAATGTACGGCTCATGGGCTTACACCATAATCAAATGTAAAGTCATAACGAATCAGGGACGGCAAGGCGCACCGGGACCCTCGTTTAATCTTGATCCGCACTGAGGTTTGAACCCCACACAGTTTATCCGGTAATACGGCCGGCAGGAAAATATCAGGATCCTGTGCCATTATTAAAGCATTAGGTGGTATTAACCACTATGAATTCACCGCCGCTTATGAGTGGTGAAATGATTAACTGATAATAAGAAGGAGAGGTAAATCATGAAACTCTGGCAAATCATCGGCGGTGTTGCTTTCTTGGCAACGTTTACCGGCTGTGCGGATAAAAGCCATCAGATTCCGACCCCGCTTTCAAAACCCCCGGGACGGCGGCGCAAGCGGACACCATCAGGCAACCGGCGGTAACGGGTACCGTTTGGATCAGGCAACGTATCGCTTTGCCGCCGGATGCCGTATTGACCGTTACCCTGTCGGACGCAAGTTTAGCCAACGTACCTTCCACCGTCATATCGCAGCGCGTGCTACGCACCGAGGGCAAACAGGCGCCATTCAGCTTCGTGCTGCCCTATAACCCCAGCCAAATCCAACCCAATGCACGCATCCTGTTAAGTGCGGCCGTGACCGTCAATGGACGTGTTATGCTGATGACGCAGCAGGTAAAACCTGTTATCAACAATGGGGGCACCAAACAGGACTTGACCTTGATCCCGGCGACGTCAATGCCCTTGGCGACCCAACCCTTAGCGCCCTCGACGGTACCCTCCACTTCACCGACGCAGGTTACGCCATCCAGTAGCATCCCGGCGCCTAATCAGCTTTGAGTGAGCTGATATTAAGAGGCGGGATTTCGCCGCGGCTGCCGCTTAATGTCTCGGCACGGTGCTACCAGCGCCAGCGGTAGCGAGACAAATCGGCAGTACCGGTGTCATCGATTTCTATACCTTCCGCTTCCAGCGCGCTTTTTTGGCGTTGGAAGCCCTCTCCAGGCAACGATATGCCGCCGTGTCGGTTGAGCACACGGTGCCAAGGCAGCTTCGTGCCTCGAGGCAGACGGCTGAGTATACCGCCTACCTGTCTGGCGGCGCGGGGCGAGCCGGCCAAAAGCGCGACTTCCCCATAAGTGGTGATACAGCCGGCTGGAATAGCCGCGACAATTTGAAATACCCGCTGACGAAAGGAGTCCGTTGATTCATCCATTTTGTTAAGTCAAGTAAAGGGGGGGGTATTTGTTTATGGTGTCATAAAATGCACCGCTCAGGAAGATGTTCGAAACCTGGGTTAGCCGTCAACGGCGGATAGCGGCCAAGAAAGCAGCGCTTACATTCTATCGGCTTGCAATTGATGTGGGCATCATTGATAATGCCCCGCGCCTTGAATATTAAGGCCGTCAATGGAGGCCCTGTTGGTGCTCCCGCAACATTAACTTGTGAACTCGGTCAGGTCCGGAAGGAAGCAGCCGTAGCAAGCGTCGTGTGTGCCGGGATGTCGCTGGCAGGGCCTCCACCCTTTATGCCCGAGTACAATTATCATTCACCTAAGATTGGGTTCACGGCTATCCTATTCGCTACGGCACAGCGCAATGCCAAACATGGGTTTGGCATGAATGTTATTTCATGCGGCTTTAAATGCAATTTTGATGAAACGACCGGATAATACTTGTCAGCATTGATATTAACGGTTCGAGGGTGAGTGGTAACAAAGCACTGCCAGTTCATTATCACACTATTCCATATTAATTAGGCAAAATAGAATGGTTGGGATATATATCCTTTCAAATTTTTGTCAGTGAATTTTCCTTCAGCTAAACGCCCATTAATATAAACCTCTGGCAAAACCAGTTTGGACCATGCTTGATGCTGGCAAGGGTTTTCGGATGATACATTTTGGCGGGCGTCCTTTCATACGGGCGTGGCTCAGGCCAACATACAAACGGCAGCGGTTGAAATCAATGAAAAACAGCACATTTTATACGGTTTCTTAGGAAGTATGTCAGATCATTTATAGGGATAAGGTTATATAATGATGTTAATACTAAGTATCATATAATAGACATTTATCGAACATACTTCCAAACGGAAACCGGCACTTTATCATAAAGTTTATCCATGGTCAGCTCAGCCAGCCGATGGTCCGCCGCGGAGTTGAATATCTCCAGCTCATCATCAGAGAGTTCATATTTGTTCTTTTCGATCACACGCTCCAATGTTTCCAGAGTCCGGCATTTGCGCAAACGCATCAAATAGTCGATTTTTTTCATGATAGCCTTATATGTTGTGTGGAATGTTAAAATATCATTTACTTTTTCAGGAAATACATAGCTCGGTTTCTGAGAATGTTCCGAATAAGCGAGAGCGGCTAGTGCGCCATCTCTGGACATCCAGGTTGTTTATACCGCAGCTGCTAAATAACGTAAACGTGTCATCCAAGAAGGATTCGACATGATCGGTAAGATCGCTTTCATCATGATATTTAAGCTTAAAGCTCACTACATAAGAAGCAATATGATCAATTAATTCATTCATCTGCAAATTTATGGCAGATGCAGGATCATTGACCCAACCATGGTAACTGTCGCCTAAACTGGTAATGCCTTCATCATAAAGAGTAGCACAGAGGAATTTCAATTGCGCAATATCATGTCTTTTGGGTGAATACTCATCCATCTCAGCCCTCCTACGCTAAACAATTACCCGTAATCTTTAAAACAACCCGGCTTGAAAGACTTTTTGTCCACGTCGGTTCAACAGCTCGATTTAAAGATAGAAGGTTTAACGAGTATAGCACAATCAGCTTACATTTACTTACTGCTCTCTATCCGCGTAATTCTAAACCGCAGCCGGTACCGCTGCCTGTGTACCGAACGGTCTTTGTCCTAGATTTCAACGGCACGGTTATGAAAGGAGTGGTAATTCAAGTCGAATGAAATTGAAGGATAAGCTTAGAATCATTAGCGCTAACCCGCCATAGAGCAGCTAATGACTCTTTTCCTGAAATCCTTCACGGTAATTATTATTACCATTTATCGTCGTATTACACACTCTTTATTGCTAAAAAATTATGACAATACGTTGCAAATCGGCCTTAATCGCTTAATTTCCATAACACTTTGGCTTCATAGGTTTTGTCCCCTTGGGCCGCGGCTGTAGCGAGGGGCGTCGTGAATATCGCCGAAAGCGTCTGGTCTTTGCTTAAGCTATATAGGGATGCGTTTTGGATATTTCAATGATAACCGATAATAAAAAAAGGTCCCCTGACTGAGGACCCGGAAATGGCGACAATATCACCGCCGCTATTTATTTTTGCAACCGCCCTGGACTGCCTTGAAGCGAGGATTGGATTTGCAAATGACATAGATACGTCCGCGACGGCGCACCACTTTGCAATCCTTGTGGCGCGTCTTGGCTGAACGTAACGAACTGAGTACTTGCATCGAGTCGCGTAACCTTATGCTGGAACTTTATTGAAAAAAACGGCCGAATCGCTGATTGAAGCGGGCAGTGCTGCCTTCTTTATCGACGATCCGCTGTTTGCCGGTGTAATAGGGGTGGGAATGCGACGACACTTCAACGGTGACGTAGGGGTAGGTCACGCCTTCCAACTCCAGGGTGCGATCGGTTTTCAGAGTGGATCCGATCTTGAAATAGATATCGATACTGGTGTCATGAAATACCACCGTGCGATAGTCAGGATGGATGCCGCGTTTCATAAAGCGCCTCATTGGTTATGTTATAACATAACTATTATGCGCGAACATTGCTCCCACGTCAAATGGGCAATAAAAAAGGCCGCTTGCGCGGCCTCATTGAACGTCTAACCCGTTAGGGATTATCCACCGACTGACTCGGTTCGGCGTCATTATCGGACCGGTTGCCGAAGCGGCGGCGAACCACCACAAAGAACACCGGCACAAAGAATATCGCCAACAGGGTGGCGGTCACCATCCCGCCCATTACGCCGGTGCCCACGGCGTTTTGCGCGCCCGAGCCGGCGCCGGTACTGATGGCCAGCGGCAATACGCCGAGGATAAAAGCCAGAGACGTCATCAGTATCGGCCGCAATCGCATGCGTACCGCTTCCAATGTCGCTTCCACCAGGCCCTTGCCTTCTTTATCCATGAGATCTTTGGCGAACTCGACGATAAGTATGGCATTCTTCGCCGACAGGCCGATAGTGGTCAGCAAGCCGACCTGGAAGTAGACGTCGTTGGTCAATCCGCGCAGGGAGGCGGCTATCAATGCGCCTACCACCCCGAGCGGCACCACCAGCATGACCGAGAACGGAATCGACCAGCTTTCATACAGCGCCGCCAGACAGAGGAAAACCACAATCAGCGAGATGGCATACAACGCCGGCGCCTGGTTGCCGGACAACCGTTCCTGATAGGACGTACCCGTCCAACTATAGGTGATGCCCGCCGGCAGCTTGGCCGCCAGCTGTTCCATCATCTTCATGGCGTCCCCGGTGCTCCTGCCCGTCGCGGCCTCACCCTGGATTTCCATCGAGGGCAGACCGTTATAGCGTTCCAGGCGCGGCGAGCCGTACTGCCAGCGGCTGGAAGTGAAGGCGGACAACGGCACCATCTCGCCGTTGGTGGCGCGGACGAACCAGGTATTGATATCCGAAGGCAGCATGCGGAACGGCGCGTCTCCCTGAACATAGACCTGTTTCACGCGGCCGCGATCGACGAAGTTGTTAACGTAGCTACTGCCCAGCGCCGCACCGATGGTGGTGTTGAGATCGGAAAGCGATACGCCGAGCGCCTGGGCTTTTTCTTGATCCACATCCAGTTTGAATTGCGGGGTATCTTCCAGACCGTTAGGCCTTACCCGCGCAAGAATTTCAGGATGCTGCGCGGCCATGCCGAGGAGCTGGTTGCGCGCTTCGGTTAATTTTTCGTGACCCAAGCCATTATTGTCGATCAGCTCAAAGTCAAACCCGGTGGCATTGCCCAATTCGGTAATAGGCGGCAGGTTGAACGATAAGACGATGGCGTCCTTGATTTGGGCGAAGGCCGCATTGGCGCGACCGACGATAGCCGGGACCTTGTTTTCGCTGCCGCCGCGCTGGCTCCAATCCTTCAGGCTGACAAACGCCATGCCGTTGTTCTGTCCGCGACCTGAGAAACCAAAGCCATTGACGGTGAACACCGAGTTGACGTTATCTTTTTCATCCTTCATGAAATGATCGATGACCTGATTAAGCACCAGTTGGGTTCGTTCCTGAGTAGCGCCAACCGGCAATTGCACCAGGTTAAGGAATACCCCCTGATCTTCATCCGGCAAAAATGAGGAGGGCAGGCGGATGAACAGCAGCGCCATGCCCACCACAATCAGCAGGTAAATGATCAGGTAACGGCCGGTGCTGTTCAGAATATGGCCGACGCTATCCTGGTAGTGATGGGAGCTTTGATCGAATTTTTTGTTAAACCAGCCGAAGAAACCGGTGGTGGCGCCGTGCTCTCCTTTCTTGATAGGTTTGAGGATCGTGGAGCACAGCGCCGGGGTCAGAATCATCGCCACCAGCACCGACAGCACCATGGCGGAGACGATGGTGATGGAAAACTGGCGATAGATAGCCCCGGTAGCGCCGCCAAAGAAGGCCATGGGAACGAATACCGCCGATAGCACCAGGGCGATGCCCACCAGGGCTCCCTGAATCTGGTTCATGGATTTTCGGGTGGCTTCCTTGGGACTCAGCCCTTCCTCGCCCATGACCCGTTCGACGTTTTCCACCACCACAATGGCATCGTCCACCAACAACCCGATGGCCAGCACCATCGCAAACATGGTCAGCGTGTTAATGGAAAAACCGAAAACATTCAAAACGGCAAAGGTACCCAGCAATACCACCGGCACCGCGATGGTGGGGATAAGCGTGGCGCGGAAGTTTTGCAGGAACAGGTACATGACCAGGAAGACCAGGATGATGGCTTCGATCAGGGTCTTAACCACTTCCTGGATGGAGATTTTAACGAACGGCGTCGTGTCGTAAGGATAAACCACCCGCAAACCGGCGGGGAAGTTCTGCGATAAACGGCCCAATTCGGCTTTCACCGCCGCGGCGGTATCCAGCGCGTTGGCGCCGGTGGCAAGCTTGATGGCCAACCCGGCCGCCGGCTTGCCGTTGTATTGTGCGATAACGTTATAGTTTTGCCCGCCTAATTCTATTCTCGCCACGTCCCTCAGGCGCACCTGCGAACCGTCGGTATTCACCTTAAGGAGGATATTGCCGAATTCCTTGACGCTGGTGAGCTGAGTCTGCACGATAATCGAGGCGTTTAACTGCTGGCCTTTGATGGCGGGAGAGCCCCCTAATTGCCCGGCGGCGATCTGACTGTTTTGCACCGTCAGCGCATTGATCACATCCACCGGCGTCAGCGCATAGTTATTCAGTTTGCTCGGATCCATCCAAACGCGCATGGCATACAGCGAGCCGAACAAGGTGAAATCCCCCACGCCCTCAGTCCGGCTGATGGGGTCCTGGATGTGGGATCCCACGTAGTCGGAGATATCCTGCTGGGTCATGCTGGGGTCGTCGCTGATAAAACCGGCCACCATCAAAAAGCTGGAACTGGCCTTCTGTATTCTTACCCCTTGATCTTGCACTTCTTGCGGCAATAACGGCATCGCCAATTGCAGTTTGTTCTGGGTCTGTACCTGAGCGATATCCGGATTAACGCCGGAATCGAACGTCAGGGTTATCTGAACCGTACCGGACGAGTCACTGTTGGATGACATGTACAGCAGGTGGTCGATACCGCTCATATTCTGTTCGATAACCTGCGTTACGGTATTTTGCGCCGTGGTCGCATCGGCGCCCGGATAGGTCGCCGTGATCTGAATCGACGGCGGCGCAATCGCCGGATATTGCTCAATGGGCAGCTTCAGTATGGAAAGCGCGCCCGCGAGCATGAGGATGATGGCAATCACCCATGCAAAGATGGGCCGATCTATGAAGAACTTAGCCATGTGGTTTATCCGTTCCTATTAAGACTTGCTGGCATTGTCTGGCTGCGGTTGTTCTGATTTCGTTTCGTCCGGCGCCACTTCTTTTGCCGTAACCTGCGCACCGGGTCTGACTTTCTGCAGTCCGGTAACGATGACGCGGTCCCCTTCCTGCAAACCGGCGGTGACCAGCCACTGATCGCCTATCGCCTGCGGCGCGGTAATTTGACGCAGGGCAACCTTGTTGTCAGGACCGACTACCATGGCGGTGGCATTGCCGCGCGGATCGTGGGTAATGCCTTGCTGGGGCACCAGCAGCGCGCCGTCGTTCACTCCTTCATCCAAACGGGCGCGGACGAACATGCCGGGCAGCAGGGAGTGTTGCGGATTGGGGAATATCGCGCGCAGGGTGATGGAGCCGGTGGTTTCATCTACGGTGACGTCTGAAAATTCCAGCGTGCCGCTCTGTGCGTAAAGGCTGCCGTCTTCCATCAGCAGGCGCACGGTGGCCTTGCCGTTTTGCTGCCTGAGCGTGCCGTTGGCCAATTCCTGGCGCAAGCGTAGAAAATCATTGCTGGATTGGGTCACATCCACGTACATGGGATCAAGCTGTTGCACGGTGGCCATGGCGGTGGTTTGTTCAGTGGTGACCAGCGCGCCCTCGGTATAAGCGGATTTACCGATACGGCCGCTGATGGGGGAGGTGACGCGGGTATAGGCCAGATTGATGCGGGCGGATTCCAGCGTAGCCTTGGCCGCTACCACCGCGGCGTCGTCCTGGCGCATGGTGGCCACTGCCGTATCGTAATCCTGCTTGCTGACGAAATTGGTGGGAAGCAGCTTTTTATAGCGATCGACGGTGACCTTGGCGATACCCGCGTTGGCCACGGCCTGCGCCAACGCCCCGTTGGCGTTGTCATAGCTGGCCTGGTAAGTGGCCGGATCGATTTGATAAAGCGACATTCCGGCCTGCACATCACTGCCTTCGACGAAATTTCGCTTCAGAATGATGCCGGCGACTTGGGGACGAACTTCAGCGACACGAAACGCGGCGGTGCGACCGGGCAGATCGGTTGTGACATTCAATGTTTGTTTTTTTACCGTCACCACGTTCACTTCCGGCGCCTGTTGCTGATTGCCTGCTTGTTTAGCGTCTTTATTGTCACATCCAACAAGGACAAAGCTGCCTGAAAGCATCAGAACGGCTGCCAGAGGCAAAATCCCTCTGTTTTTGATCATAGTAAACCTCAAGAGTCCGATTTTAAAATTCAAAGTTGATCAAGTGATCACAAGCCTGCAAACCTATTGCTGCGTAACAATTAGCCTTATGCTATGTTACATACATTCTCGAATGTATGTAAATCCAAAGACTTCTAAAAAAAGCGCCATGGCACGAAAAACCAAACAGCAGGCCCAGGAAACCCGGCGGCACATTTTGGATGCCGCCGTTCAGGAGTTTTCCCGGCGAGGCGTCTCTGCCACGTCGTTAACCGATATCGCGACGGTAGCGGGGGTGACCCGTGGTGCTATTTATTGGCATTTCAAGAGTAAAGTCGAGTTATTTAATGAGATTTGGCATAACGCCGAATCCAAGATTCATGCGTTGGAGCTTGAGTATCAGGCAAAATTTCCAGATGATCCACTCCATGTGTTGTCCGAGACATTGATTTACATTTTGGAATCCACTGTTTCTAATACAGAATGGCGCGCCCTGATGGAAATTGTATTTCACAAATGTGAATTCGTGGGTGAAATGGCCCTGTTTCAGGAAGTGCGTACTGAATTATATGCCGAATGCTACCAACGGATCGAGAATGTTCTTGAACGTTGCTGCGCATGCGGACAACTGCCGGAGAATTTGCACTGTCGCCGCGCCGCAATCATGCTGCGGGCTTACATGACCGGACTGATGGAGAACTGGCTGTTCGTGCCCGGAACCTTCGATTTGCAGGGTGGCTCCCGTCTGTTGATCGCCGTTTTAATCGATATGCTGCGGCTCAGTCCCAGCCTGCGCCATGAAGCGGGTTCAGCCTAACGGTTTTTCTTCTTGCCGGCGATATTTACGCTGGTAGTCTTTTTTGACGATTTCCAGCGCAGCCAGCGCCAGCGCCGGCTCCACATCATTGTTTTCCAGCAGCATAATCAAATCCACCGCTAATTTGATTTCTGCGGACTCATCTTCAAGCGCCACATGCCTCTCCCGCCAGGTTCGCCGAGCGTAATAGAATCCGATTATAAATGAAGTTGTTACTATGCCAAATAGCCAACATCTATTTTATGCTAAACATCCCCTACGCCGCTTGTCCCGCTTTCATGGTATTCAATGCGTTTTTCAATCCGCGTCAGCGCGTGCCGACAGCGGGCAAGACGACCCTCGAGCGCGGCAATTTCCTGTTGCAGCCGGTCTCGGCGCAGCTTGTCGCCGCTATTTTCCCGCAGGCTTTCCCGGTCGCGGATAAGCGCCAGCAGGCGGCGTTCATAATCCTGATGCTCCGCCAGCCTGGCGTAATCATCACCAGCCGCGGCGCGGGGCGCCTGCCGGCGACGTAAATCCAGCGTGGCCAATTCGCGCGCCAGCGCGGTCAGTTGATCCACCAGTCGTTGCGCAAGCCAGGAAACCTGCTCGGTTCGCCCCTGTCCCGCAGTCTGGGTCAATCGCCGCAACGTCATTTTGCTTTCAGCCAGATAATCCGGCAGCCCTGTGCCGCGGCTTTGAAACAGACTATGATCAAAGCGGGATTGGGCTGCGGACTTATCGCCCGCCTCCTCGATGCGGGCCGCCAACGCATCAAGCTGCGCGCTTAATGCATCGATAAACTTGAGTGATTGCACACCGTTTACCTTTGGTTGATTACAGATTGGCTTTTGAACGCAATAATAGCGCGCTGGTGCGGGTTGTGCACGGTGTTAACCGCCGGTCGCGATAAAGGAAATGTTTTTCTGCGTAATGCAATGGCGCGCCAATGGTGGCAAAATCAGGGTCGCCGCCGTGCTCCGCCGGGGTTGATGTAGGACAAGAAAAGACCGGAAGGCAAAGTCGCGGTGTTGCATTTCTTTGCCGGTTTACATAAATTTGAGCGCTTTCGTGCGCGGCAGTTCCTGATGGTCCGAGGTAGCCAAAGCGTTACCGCAGCCAGTCCAGGCGCTGTATCCGCGTGGATCGTGATTTCAAAAGTTTCAGGCGCATATATTATGACCGCGATGGACCTACAGCTCGAACGTATAAAAAATAGCATCAAGACAATCCCCGATTACCCTAAACCCGGCATTTTTTTCGGGATATCACCAGCCTGCTGGAAGACCCGGAGGCGTATGCCGCCAGCATTCGGCTCTTGGTGGACCATTACCGGGACAAAGGGCTGACCAAGGTGGTCGGCACGGAGGCCCGCGGATTCTTGTTCGGTGCTCCGGTGGCGCTGGCGCTGGGGCTGGGATTCGCGCCGGTGCGCAAGCCGGGCAAGCTGCCTCGCGCCACGTTGAGTGAAAGCTACGCGCTGGAGTACGGCGTGGATATGCTTGAAATCCATCAGGACGCCGTCAAGCCCGGCGACAAGGTGCTGGTGGTGGATGATCTGCTGGCCACCGGCGGCACCATAGAAGCGACGGTTAAGCTGATTCGCCGGCTGGGCGGCGACGTCCATGACGCGGCGTTTGTGATTAACCTGGCGGATCTCGGCGGTGAGGAGCGCCTTAAGCACATGGCGGTGGAAAGTTACAGTCTGGTGCTTTTCCCCGGCCACTGATCCCTGTCCCCCATAAACCGGAGGCCGTAGCCAGACGGCGGGCTCGGGCATTTGCAGGCGTTTGGATAACCCGGTGGCGGGGGAGCGAGCGCAGCCAATGCTGTCGCCACTGGAAAGATGCAGGGTATATCACTTCGGGGCGGGGCTGTGTTAGCATGATCTTTCATTCATCAACCGGCTTTTTCGCGACCCATGAGCTATCAGGTTCTTGCCCGTAAATGGCGACCGCAGACATTTTCAGATGTTATAGGTCAGGAACATGTTCTGACGGCATTGACCAACGGCCTTTCACTGGGCAGAATCCATCATGCCTATTTATTATCCGGAACTCGGGGCGTCGGTAAAACCACCATCGCCCGCTTGCTGGCAAAGGGCCTGAACTGCGAAACCGGTATTACCGCCGCGCCGTGCGGCGTATGCGATAACTGCCGTGAAATCGAACAGGGGCGATTTGTCGATCTTATCGAGATTGACGCGGCCTCCCGCACCAAGGTAGAGGACACCCGCGAGCTGCTGGATAATGTGCAATACGCCCCGGCGCGCGGCCGCTTCAAAGTCTATCTCATCGACGAAGTCCATATGTTGTCGCGGCACAGTTTCAATGCCTTGCTGAAAACCTTGGAAGAACCACCGTCGCACGTTAAATTCTTGCTGGCCACCACCGATCCGCAGAAATTGCCGGTGACCATTTTATCCCGCTGCCTGCAATTCCATCTTAAAGCGCTGGATGTCGCGCAAATCCGTCATCAGCTCGAAAATATTCTTCAGCGCGAGGGCGTGGGCAGCGAGCCGCGGGCGCTCCAGCTCCTGGCCCGCGCGGCCGACGGCAGCATGCGCGACGCGCTGAGCCTAACCGATCAGGCCATCGCCATGGGGCGGGGGCAGGTCACTACGCTTGCGGTCAGCGACATGCTGGGCACCCTGAATACCGAACAGCCCCTGGCGTTGATTGAGTCGGTGGCGAAGGCGGACGGCAATGCCATGATGGCCTTGTTGTCCCAGTGCGCCTCCCTCGGCGTGGACTGGGAAACGCTGTTGGTGGAGATGCTGACGCTATTGCACCGCGTCGCCATGGGACAGCTTTTGCCTGATGCCTTGTCGGACGAAGATGACGTCGCCGCCGTGCCGCGCTTGCGGGAGTTGGCGCGGCGTCTCCCTCCTGCTGACGTTCAGTTGTATTACCAAACGCTGCTGGTGGGGCGTAAAGAGCTTCCTTTCGCTCCCGACCGCCGGATGGGCGTCGAAATGACGCTCTTGCGCGCGCTGGCGTTTCATCCCCGCGGTCCGGTGTTAGCGCCTGCGCCGGAACAACCATTCGACGCGGCAGAGGATAACCCTCCGCCCCCCGCGGCAATGGCGCTCAGGAGCCCACGGCAAAGAGGCGTGTCGCCGCAAGCCCGGATTATCCTCGGACGACCGCAGAGCAGGGTGGGGTCCATAACGTATCGCCCGCGGATATAAAAGACGGGGCGTCCTCTCCTTTATTGCAGGCGGAAAGTGAGGGGGGAAAGCATTGCCGCGTCTCCTCGGCCGCGACGGGACGATGTCTTTGCCGAGCCGTTGCGTTCGACCAAGTCGGACGAAGAAGCCTTGGCGCCTGCGGCCGATGCATCGCTGCCGCAGGCGGCGGATTTGCCGCACAGCACCGCCCGGCTGCTGCAGGAACGCACCGCGCTATTGCAGCGCAGCGAGAGCCATAAACCCAAAAAAAGCTGAGCCGGCTTTGACGCCGGAGCGCCAAAAACCGGCCAACAGCGCTTTGGAGCGTTTTGCTTCCGTCAGTGAACAGGCCCAGCAGCGCCACTATACCGCGCAAAAAGAACTCAAAGGGGATAAAGGCGCTAAGCCGGAGGCTTACCGCTGGCGGGCCAGCACGCCGTCCGAACCGGAGGCGCCGGTGGCTACGCCCAAATCCTTGCGCAGCGCCCTTGAACATGAAAAAAACGCCTGAGCTTGCCGCCAGACTGGCGGTGGAAGCGATGGCGCGCGATCCCTGGGCGGGGCTGGTGGACAGGCTGGCCTTGCCCAAGCTGGTCCAGCAATTGGCGCTGAACGCCTTTCGAGAGGATTTGGCGCCCGGCAAGGTCTGTTTGCACCTCCGTTCCGCCCAGCAGCATTTGAACTCCGCTGCGGCCCAGGGCGCCATTGCCGAGGCATTGAGCACCGAACTCGGCGTGGCGGTTGAATTAAGCGTGGTGACGGATGATAATCCGGCGGTGCGTACGCCGCTGGAATGGCGTCAAGCGATTTATGAAGAGAAATTGATGCAGGCGCGTCAGGCGATTATTGAGGATGATAATATCCAGACGCTGCGGCGGTTTTTTGACGCCGAATTGGATGAAGACAGCATCCGTCCTGTTTAACCGCCGCACCGTCGGCCTATCTACCGCGCTGCGGTTAGCTACGAGAGAGAGAAGATTATGTTTGGTAAAGGCGGCATGGGCAATCTGATGAAACAGGCCCAGCAGATGCAGGAAAGAATGCAAAAGATGCAGGAAGAGATCGCACAGTTGGAAGTGACCGGCGAATCCGGCGCGGGATTGGTAAAGGTCACCATCAACGGCGCCCATAACTGCCGCCGGGTGGAAGTGGACCCAAGCCTGCTGGAGGACGACAAGGATATGCTGGAAGACCTGATTGCAGCGGCCTTCAACGACGCGGCCCGGCGCATCGCCGAGACGCAGAAGGAAAAAATGGCCTCTGTTTCCAGCGGCATGCAGCTTCCTCCCGGCTTTAAAATGCCTTTCTGATGCAAACCAGTCCATTGCTTGAAGCGTTAATGGAAGCGTTGCGCTGCCTGCCGGGAGTGGGACCGAAATCGGCGCAGCGTATGGTTTTTCATTTGCTGCAACGGGATCGCAGCGGCGGGATGCGGCTGGCGCAGTCCTTGACTCGCGCCATGTCGGAAATCGGCCAGTGCGCCGACTGCCGAACATTTACCGAGCAAGACATTTGCACCATTTGCGCTAATCCGCGCCGGGCGCAGAGCCGGCAGATTTGCGTAGTGGAAAGCCCCGCCGATATCCACGCCATAGAACAGACCGGTCAATTCGCCGGCCGCTATTTCGTCCTGATGGGACATTTGTCCCCCCCCCCTGGACGGCATCGGACCGGAGGATATCGGCCTCAGCCGGTTGCAAGAGCGCCTGGCGGCGGAAAATATCGCCGAGGTGATATTGGCCACCAATCCCACGGTAGAGGGGGAGGCGACCGCCAACTATATTGCCGAGATGTGCGCCCAGTACGACGTGCTGGCCAGCCGCATCGCCCATGGCGTGCCGATGGGGGGCGAGCTGGAAATGGTTGACGGTACGACGCTTTCCCATTCCCTGGCGGGACGTTTGCCTTTCAAGCCTTGAGGGCGCGGCGGGCGGCATTCCCGCCGCCGCCGGCCCCTTCTTCATTGAATCCGCCGACAATTTTTCTTTTTTCCCGTCTTGAAATCCTTCAGGCTTAACCCCATGTGTTCATCATCGTTGTACGCAAACCCGCCTGACTGACAGCTATTTGGATTGAGGTAAGTATAAGTATGAAAGGACAAGAAACTCGCGGATTCCAGTCTGAAGTAAAGCAACTGCTTCAGTTAATGATCCACTCACTTTATTCCAATAAAGAAATTTTTATACGCGAACTGATATCAAACGCCTCGGATGCGGCGGATAAGCTGCGTTTCCGTGCCTTATCCCAGCCCGAACTCTATGAGGGGGAAGGCGATCTGCGCGTCCGTCTGTCGTGCGATAAAGAGAAACGTACGCTGACGTTGAGTGACAACGGTATCGGCATGCGTCGTGACGAAGTCATCGATAATCTGGGGACCATCGCCAAATCCGGCACCAAGGCCTTCCTTGAGTCCATCGGGTCGGACCAGGTTAAAGACAGCCAGCTTATCGGCCAGTTCGGCGTCGGTTTCTACTCCGCCTTTATCGTGGCGGACAAAGTCACCGTCCGTACCCGCGCCGCCGGCGCTTTAGCCGATGAAGGGGTGTTCTGGGAGTCCGCCGGCGAAGGGGATTACACCATTGCCGATATCGCGAAGCCCGAACGCGGCACCGAAATCACCCTGCATTTGCGCGAGGGCGAGGATGAATTCCTGGATGATTGGCGGCTGCGCAGCATTATCAGCAAATATTCCGATCATATCGCCCTGCCGGTGGAAATCGAAACCCGCAGCAAGCCGGAAAAAGCCGACGACGCCGAAGGGAAAGATGCCGAAGCCGCCGATGACGAAGCAGAAACAGTGACCTGGGAGAAAATCAATAAAGCCCAGGCGCTGTGGACTCGCAGCAAGGGTGAGCTAAACGATGAGGAATATAAAGAATTCTATAAACACCTTTCCCATGATTACAGCGATCCGTTGATCTGGAGTCATAACCGGGTGGAAGGGAAGCAGGAATACACCAGCCTGTTGTATATCCCCGCCCAAGCCCCATGGGATATGTGGAACCGCGAGCACAAGCATGGCCTGAAACTCTACGTCCAGCGGGTTTTTATCATGGACGATGCCGAGCAATTCATGCCGAATTATCTGCGATTCGTCAAGGGCCTGATCGATTCCAACGATCTGCCGCTCAATATTTCCCGCGAAATCCTGCAGGATAATCGCGTGACGCAAAATCTGAAAAGCGCTCTTACCAAACGCGTGCTGCAAATGCTGGATAAACTGGCCAAGGACGAACCGGAAAATTACCAGAAATTCTGGGAGCAGTTCGGCCTGGTGCTGAAGGAGGGGCCGGGGGAAGATACCGCCAATGGGGAAAGCATCGCCAAGCTGCTGCGTTTCGCCTCAACCCATACCGACAGCTCCGCGCAAACCGTTTCGCTGCAGGAATACCTGGAACGGATGGTGGAAGGGCAGGAAAAGATTTATTACATCACCGCCGACAGCTATGCCGCCGCCAAGAGCAGTCCGCATTTAGAGCTTCTGCGCAAAAAAGGCATAGAAGTGCTGCTGCTGTCCGATCGTATCGACGAGTGGATGATGAGCTATCTGACGGAATTCGAGGGTAAATCCTTCCAATCCATCAGTAAAACCGATGCGACGCTGGACAAACTCGCGGATGAGGAAACCCCCGAGGAGCAGAAAGACGCCGACAAGGCGCTGGAACCCTTCGTCAGCCGGGTAAAGACCCTGCTCGGCGATCGGGTCAAGGACGTGCGGTTGACCCATCGTCTCACCGACACTCCGGCCATCGTGACCACCGATGCCAATGACATGACCACCCAAATGGCCAAGCTATTTGCGGCGGCGGGTCAAAAAGCGCCGGAAATCAAATATATATTTGAGCTCAATCCGGACCACGCCCTGGTCAAGCGCGCCGCCGACATCAACGATGAAAGCCATTTCAGCGAATGGATCGATTTGCTGCTGGATCAGGCGCTGCTGGCGGAACGCGGTACGCTGGAAGACCCGAACCAGTTTATCCGCCGCATGAACCAATTGCTGGCGAAATAAACCGTATAGGCCGGGCTTGCCCGGCCTTATCATATGGACCATCCCGCTGGTTTTTCTCCCTCGCGATACCGGGCAAGATTCCGAAAGCGGCGTAAAACCTCTTACGCCACTCTCCGCGCCTTGAGCAAAGCTATACACTAGTGGTAAGGTTTACCGTTTTTTCATTTTTTTTACATTTAAGATAGCAAGGGGATTTACGCAATGCGTATCATTCTGCTGGGCGCTCCGGGCGCTGGTAAGGGCACTCAGGCACAATTTATTATGGAGAAATACGGTATTCCGCAAATTTCAACCGGCGACATGCTGCGCGCCGCGGTGAAAGCGCAATCCGAATTGGGTAAGAAAGCCAAGGCGCTCATGGACGCCGGCAAGCTGGTGACAGATGAACTCGTCATTGCGTTAGTCAAAGAGCGAATCAAACAGGACGACTGCCGCAACGGTTTCCTGCTGGACGGTTTTCCGCGCACCATTCCCCAGGCGGATGCCATGAAAGACGCCGGTATCAGCGTGGACTTCGTGCTGGAATTTGCCGTACCGGACGGCTTGATTATCGAACGCATCGTCGGACGTCGAGTGCATGCCCCCTCCGGCCGTGTTTACCACGTCAAATTCAATCCGCCGAAGGAAGAAGGCAAGGACGACGTCACCGGCGAGCCGCTGACCACCCGTAAGGACGATCAGGAAGAGACCGTGCGTCAGCGCCTGGTGGAATACCATCAACAAACCGCGCCGCTGATTGATTATTACCGTAAAGAAGCCGATGCAGGCTATACGCGCTATTTCAAGCTCGACGGTACCCGCAAAGTCGCTGAAATCAGCGGCGAATTGGCGAAAATCCTCGATTGATTTCACGCTGTGGGCGGACCGGAGCATACTCCGGCCCGTCGCCTATTACAGCGATTTATATTCTTACTCCAGTTCCTAACCTTCCGCGCCGGTTTTTCGGCTACACTGTCCTTACGAAAACCGCCAGGCTATTCCCATTGATTACAGGATGTTGGCGGATAAACCTTGCTGGGAGATAAGGTCATGGGGCAGGAAAAATACGCGGTCCTGATGGTGAATCTGGGTACCCCGGAGGCACCTACGCCCCGGGCGGTAAAACGTTATCTGGCCGAGTTCCTCAGCGATCGCCGGGTAGTGGACACTCCGCGCTTTTTGTGGTGGCCGCTTTTGCGGGGCGTCATATTGCCGCTTCGCTCGCCCCGGGTGGCCAGGCTTTATAAAAGCATCTGGATGGATGAGGGCTCGCCGCTCATGGTATTTTGCCGGCGTCAGCAGGCAGCGCTGGCGGCGGCTTTACCCGGTATACCGGTGGAGCTGGCCATGAGCTACGGCCGGCCGGATCTACCCTCCGCCATCGAACGCTTGTTAAGCGACAAGGTGACGACCTTGATCATCCTGCCGCTTTATCCACAGTATTCAAGCTCTACCAGCGCCGCCATCTGGGATGCCGTCGCCCGCATATTCACCCGTTACCGTCGCCTGCCCGCCGTTCATTTCATTCGCGATTATGCAGAACATCCCGCCTATATCATGGCGCTGAAAGAGAGCATTGAAGACGCTTTCGTCCGGCATGGGCTGCCGGATCGGCTAATCCTCTCCTTTCACGGCATCCCGCAGCGCTATGCGCGGGAAGGGGATGATTATCCAAAGCGTTGTGAAGATACCCGTCAGGCCCTGGCGGCCGCGCTGGATTTCCCCCCCGAGCGCGTGATGATGACCTTTCAGTCCCGTTTCGGCCGCGATCCCTGGCTGATGCCTTTTACCGATCATAGCCTGCAGGCGTTGCCGGCGCAGGGGGTCAAGCATGTGCAGGTGGTATGTCCCGGTTTTTCAGCGGATTGTCTGGAAACACTGGAGGAGATTAACGGACAGAATCGGGATTTATTTATGCATGCCGGCGGGGAAACCTTTCACTATATTCCGGCGCTGAATGACTCACCTTCACATATCGCGCTGTTTCGTCAGTTGGTGAGCGAGCATTTAAAAGGGCAGTGAGCGTTGCCCCGGCACGCTGTCATCGTTTTGCGGGACCAAAGAGGTCTCAAGCTGCAGCAGGGAAATCATGCTGTTGGCGATTTCCCGCTCCCCCATAACCACCTGGGTCGCGCCCCGTTCGCTGATATAGGTGACTTCGTCATCATAATGGGCGCGGGCGATAATATGAAGATCGGGTCGTTTCGCTCTGGCCATGGCGACGATTTCGCCGGCTTCGAAGCCGTTGGGAATCGTCAATAGCAGCCAGTGAGCGCAGTCCAGCCGCGCGAGGGAAAGAATTTCCGCTTTGGCGCCATTGCCCATGACCACATTGATGCCCTGCTCGCGCAAGGCGTCCACCCGCGCACGGGCGTTTTCAATCACCACCATCGGCATGCCCGCCTGGGTCAATTTGGCGCCGATCAGGCTGCCTACCCGCCCGTAACCCACCAACAACACATGATGGCAAATTTCCAAGGGGGGCTTGGGCTTCTTCTCCCGGCTTTTGTTCGACATGCTTTTCTTCATCCGACTCATCTCTGGCCAGATAGCGTTCCAGCACGGCAAACATCAGCGGATTGATCATGATGGATAATATCGCGCCGGCCAGCACCAGGTTCTGGCCCTCCTGGGTCAGCATGCCGAGCGAAATGCCCAGTCCGGCCAGTATAAACGCGAATTCGCCGATTTGCGCCAGGCTGACGGATATCGTCAGCGCGGTGCGGGTGGAGTGGCCGAACAGCTTCACCAGGGCGAAAGCCGCCGCCGATTTGCCCAACAGGATAATGGCCAGCGTCGCCAGCACGGCGCCGGGTTCGTTGATGACGATACGCGGATCGAACAGCATGCCCACCGACACGAAAAACAGCACGGCAAAAGCATCTCGCAGCGGCAGGGTATCGTGGGCGGCGCGATGGCTCAGCTCCGATTCGCTCAGCACCACGCCGGCAAAAAAAGCGCCCAGGGCAAAGGAGACGTCAAACAGCTTTACCGCCCCGAACGCGATACCCAGCGCCATGGCCAATACCGACAGGGTGAACAGTTCGCGCGAACCGGTGCTGGCGCTTCTGGCCAGCACCCAGGGCACCACCCTCCGTCCCACCACGATCATCAACGTGATAAAGGCCACCACCTTGCCGATGGTGATGGCAAGATCCCGCCATAGCTGCGGACTGCCGACGGCGTCGTTGCTCATCATATTGCCGTAGGCAGGCAGCAGCACCAGCGTCAGCACCATCACCAGGTCTTCCACAATCAGCCAGCCTATGGCGATTCGACCGCGCCGGCTGTCGATAAGCTGGCGCTCCTCCAGGGCCCTCAGCAATACCACGGTGCTGGCGGTGGACAGGCACAGGCCGAACACCAATCCGTTAACGGGCGTCCAATCCATCAGAGTGGAAAACAGAATGCCCAGCAGGGTGGCGACGCCGATTTGAGCGATGGCGCCGGGAATGGCGATGGATTTCACCGCCATCAAATCCTTCAGGGAGAAGTGCAGTCCCACGCCGAACATCAGCAATACCACTCCCAGTTCCGCCAGCTCAGGCGCCAGCGAGGTATCGGCGACGAATCCCGGCGTGTGGGGTCCGACCAGGACGCCGGCGGCGAGATAGCCCACCAGGGGGAGATACGGAAACGATTGGCAACGATGCCTAGCAAAAAAGCCAGTACCAGGCCGCCGACAATGGTATTGATGAGAGGTGTGGCATGATGCATCCCGGCTCCTTGGTAAGAGACGTTAGAAACAAAAACTTACATATTGAGTTTATGGCATAGCGGGGGCGTTTGGGTAGATATTTCTGACAATTTGACAAAAAAAGCTTTCGGCCAAAAAAGACCGCAGAGGGTTATTTCAAGCGGTTTACAGCAAGAATATCACTATTATCGGTGAAATTATCTTGCCCGCTGAACAATGTTCAGCGGGAAATATGGCGAAATGCTAGCGAGGATCGGGCAGAAAAGCGGTCAGAATACCCAATAAAGGCAGGAATGCGCAGATTTGGTAAACGTATTCGATACTGGTCAGATCGGCGATGTAACCCAGAACCGCGGCCCCCAGGCCGCCCATGCCGAAAGCGAAACCGAAAAACAGCCCTGAAACCATGCCGATGCGACCGGGCATCAGCTCCTGCGCATAGACCAGGATGGCGGAGAAGGCCGAGGCGATAATGACGCCGATCGCCAGGGTCAATACGCTGGTGGCGGCCAGGGACGCATGGGGCAGCCACAGGGTAAAGGGCGCGACCCCCAGTATCGAGCCCCAAATAACGTATTTACGGCCGATGCGATCGCCCAGCGGGCCGCCGATGACGGTGCCCACCGCGACGGCGAATAAAAACGCGAACAGATGGATTTGAGCCGCCTGGACCGACAGCCCGAATTTATGCATCAGGTAAAATGTGTAGTAGCTGCTGATGCTGGTGAGATAAAAATATTTCGAAAAAATCAGCACCAGTAAAATCGAAATGGCTCCCGCCACCTGGCGGGGAGGAAGCGTGGATACGGCGGCCGGCCGGCTGCGGCGAGCCGTGGGCGCCGCAATCGTTCCGCGGTACCATTTACCTACCTGCAATAGAATAACCGTCGCCAGCAGGGCCGCCAGCGAAAACCAGGCGATATGCCCTTTGCCGTAAGGCGCAATGAAAAGCGCCGCCAATAGCGGCCCGAGGGAAGCGCCGAAATTGCCTCCTACCTGAAACAGCGATTGCGCCAGCCCATGGCGTCCGCCGGAGGCCAGTCGCGCCACCCGCGAGGATTCGGGATGAAAGACCGAGGAACCGGTGCCCACCAGCGCGGCCGCCGCCAGAACCCAGGGAAAGCTGCCGGCGGTGGCCATCAGCAGCAGTCCGCACAGGGTAAAACACATGCCGACCGGCAACGAGTAAGGCTGCGGATATCTGTCGGTATAGCTGCCGATCAGCGGCTGCAATAGCGATGCGGTAATCTGGTAGGTCAGGGTAATCAGTCCCACCTGGGTAAAGCTCAGGGAAAAGGAGGCCTGCAGCAGGGGATAGATAGCCAGGATCAGCGATTGGATCATGTCATTGAGCAGATGGGCGACGCTGATGGCGGCCAGGATGGGAAAAACGGTGCGCCGCGCCAGGGACGCGCCGGTTTTACCCTCGGAAAGAATACGTTCGGTCATGCTTGCTCCGCCGCCTTGTTCTGGTCGTCCCGCTTGGCGATATCGGCAAAGACCGCCGACAGCAATTGACCTAAATCACCGGGTTTCAGTTCAATATCCAGTCCCCGCTTGCCGCCGGAAACATAAATGGTGCCGAATTGCTGCGCCGGCCGATCGATAACGGTGGGCAAGCGTTTTTTTTGTCCCAGCGGGCTGATGCCGCCCACCAGATAGCCGGTGGTTTTTTGCGCCAGCAACGGATCGGCCATCTCGGCTTTTTTTGCTCCCAGCGCCTTGGCGACCTTTTTTAAATCGAGCTGCAACGCCACCGGCGTAACGGCCACCGCCAATTGCCTGGCGTCGCCGTTAAGCGCCACCAGCAAAGTTTTATACACCTGGGCGGCGTCGAGTCCCAGTTTCAGAACGGCTTCTTCGCCAAAGTGAATCTCATCGCTGTCGTGCTCATAGGAATGCAGGGTAAAAGCGATATGATTTTTTTTCCAATAACTTTACGGCCGGGGTCATGATGTCAACCTGAGCGCTGTTCGCAAAAGAATGAAACAGGGTATCGTACCGGCGGCGGGGGGGGTAAATGCCCGGCGTTTAAAAATCTTTACTGCCGCAGCAGCGAGGGCAGGTTTTGCTCGCCGTATAAATGCAATGCGCCTACCGCCACCACATAAGCGCCCGCGGGCAGGTTCTCCAATGCCGTTTTCCAGCGACGGTTGCGTTCGGTCATCAGATAGCGGTACAAGTCGCCGCTGAAGGTGACGGGAAACGCATTGGCCACGTCCGCCGGGCCGCGGTCCAGCCACCAGCCTATCATGGTCTGCAACAGACGGGCGTTGGTATGCCAATGGCTCAGGGTGTCCGCCAGCAGAGCGTTGCCCTGATCCGGCAGTTGCTGCAATAGTCCCACTTGTTCGTCGGGGCCCTCCAGCTCAATCACCGGTTTATCCATCGCCTTGGCCGCCTGGATCAACTGATAATCAACACCGTAGGCCGCGCGCAGTCCCAGCCCCTCGGCCTGACGCGCCTGCAGCATCAGCGCAATATGCCAGGCGGGCAGCGCCGCCAGCGCGGCTTCGTCCAGACTGTACTCTTCGCACAGCCGTCGGAGCATGGCGAGATGCTCCGGAGAAAGCCGCTGTGCCAGCGGCACCGTTATGGGCGCGGCGCTGGCGAGCGGCGCGCCGGAGGTGATATCCGCTTCAACGATCAGCGCGCTGGCCTTGCGCAGCATTTGCAACAGGTTGGCGGGTAGCGGCGCCATATCACGGGTGCCCATATGGATACTGCCCACCAGATGCAATCGCCGATCCGCCGCCAGGCTGATATCCATGCCCGGCCAGGCATATTCCGGCCGGTAAAGCGATCCTAGAAAAGCCGCCGCCCGCCGCCACCAACTTGTCATTATCCGCCGTCCCCGTTGTCTAAAGCCTGTCAGCTTACCATGAAGCCGCCGGACATTATGCTTTAGGTCTGTACCCAATCAGCCGGTTGGCGTTAGTGACGACGGTAATGGAGGATAACGCCATCGCCGCGCCCGCCACAACCGGGCTAAGCAGGCTACCGGTAAACGGATAGAGAATACCGGCGGCAATCGGAATACCCAGGATATTATAAATAAACGCCCCCAGCAGGTTTTGCTTCATGTTGCGCAACGTGGCCTTGGCGATCGCCAGGGCATCGGCCACGCCGTGCAGACTGGGGCGCATCAGCGTGACGGCGGCGGTTTCAATGGCCACATCGCTGCCGCCCCCCCCCCATGGCAATGCCTACCTCCGCCTGGGCCAGGGCAGGGGCGTCATTGATGCCGTCGCCAATCATGGCGACGCGGTGCCCCTGCCGCTGCAGTTCGCCGATGGCTTGTGCTTTGCCGTCCGGCAATACGCCGGCAATCACCCGGTCGATGCCGGCCTCGTTCGCCACGTTCCGGGCGGTGGCGGGGGTGTCGCCGGTGAGCATGATCAGGGTATACCCTTGCGCGTGCAATCTGCTCAGCGCCGCAACGCTGTCCGGTCGCAACGGATCGCGCACGGCAAACAGCGCCGCCGCCTCACCGTCCACGGCCAATATCACCGGCGTGGCGCCCTGTTCCGACCACCACTCCAGCCGGGAAGACAACCCCTCGGCGGAAATATGGTGCTGTGCCAGCAAAGCGCCGTTGCCTAACAATACCCGTGATCCGTCAATCTCACCGCTGACGCCCAGACCGCGCAAGGTCCGAAATGCGCTGACGGAGGGCAGAGCCATGGCGTCGCCGGCGCGCTGGGCAATGGCGTGGGCCAACGGATGGTTGGATCCTTGTTCCAGCGCCGCCGCCAGCGCCACTACCCGCGCCTCGTCAAAACCGGCCGCCGGTTCCACGGCCACCACGCGCGGACGCCCTTCGGTGAGTGTCCCGGTTTTGTCGAATACCAGCGTATCCAGGGAGGTGGCATGTTGCAGCGCGTCGGCGTCCCGCACCAGTACGCCGAACTCCGCCGCCCGGCCGATACCGGCGATAATGGACATGGGCGTGGCCAGGCCCAGCGCGCAGGGACAGGCGATAATCAACACCGTGGTGGCCGCCACCAGCGTATAAACGATTTGCGGCGCCGGCCCGGCCAGATACCAGATGGCGCCGCTGATGGCGGCGATAGCCACCACGACGGGCACGAATACCGCGGAAATGCGATCCGCCAACTGGCCGATGGCCGGCTTACTGCTTTGCGCCTGACGCACCAAGCGGATTATCCGAGCCAAGGTCGTCTGGTTGCCCACCGCATCGGCACGAAACAACACGGTGCCGTCTTGCGCCACCGTACCGGCGTGTACCTTGTTCGATTTTTGCCGCGGGGCCGGTTCCCCGGTGAGCATGGATTCATCCAGCCATATTTCACCCTGGGTGATTTCACCGTCCACCGGTACCCGATCGCCGGTGACCAGCCGCACTATCATGCCCGGCTCGACGGCCGACAGGGGCAGGGTTTGTTCGCCGTCGTCGGTGACGACTTTGGCGGTGGGCGGCGTTAAATCCAGCAGCCGTTCCAATGCCTGGGATGAGCGCTGGCGGGCTTTTTGCTCTAGGGCGTGGCCCAGGTTAATCAAGCCGATAATCATGGCGCTGGCTTCGAAGTAAAGATGCCGCGCCTGCATCGGGAAGACGTCCGGCCAAAGCACGATAGCGATGGAATAAAGCCAGGCCGCTCCGGTGCCCAGCGCCACCAGCGTGTCCATGGTGGCGCCGCCGGTTTTCAGGCTGCGCCAGGCGCTGCGGTAAAAGTGGCCGCCGGCGACAATCATGACCGCCAGGGTAATCAGCCCCACCGCCAGCCATGGCAGGCGGGTTTGCGGCGTAAGGGTCATGCCGCCGCCGAACAGGCCCCAAATCATCAAGGGTAAGCCCAGGGCAAGCGCCAGCGCGGATTGCCAGCGGAACCGGCGCAGCGCGCTTCTGGCGGTCTGCTGCTGCCTCTCCCGCCGTTGGGTTTCATCGACGATAAGCTCCGCGCCGTAGCCGGCGTGTTCCACCGCATCGATAAGCAACCGGCCGTCCGGGGTTCCCAGCACCAAGGCGCTGCGTTCCGCCAGGTTGACTCGCGCCTGTGCCACGCCGGGCACCTGCCGCAGCGCTTGCTCGACTCTGCTGACGCAACTGGCGCAGCTCATGCCGTTAATCAGTAATTGGATACTGTCGCCGTTTTTCGTCGGCGCGTCGTTAATAGGATTTGGTGTGGGGGAGGCCGCGAGCGCGGCGCCCTCCGATTTCATATCGACGTTTGCCGGAAGGGATGCGGCCGCTGCCAGAAAGTCCGGCGCTGTGGTATGGACTGCCAGCGGCTCAGTTTTTGGGTGGGCTTCACTCCCGGCCAAATCGGCCTGATAACCCGCCTGTTCCACTGCCTTGATAAGCGTTGCGGGTTCCGCCGTACCGTAAACGCGGGCGAGATCCAGCGTGACCTCCGCGCGTTCCACGTCTTGGCGTGATTCGAGGGTCTCTTTGACCCGTTTAATACAGTGATCGCAGGATAAACCCTGCAATGCGAGTACGATTGTCTGTGACATACACGACTCCTTTGCCGTTAACGGGATTCCCCGAACCGGTTGACTTAGGCAGGGGAAATTCGATTTAATAAAGCATAAACCTTACCGCAAGGGGAAGGTCAAGGGGGGAGATGAATATCAGCGACGTGGCGAAAAAGACCGGTTTGACCAGCAAGGCGATCCGATTTTATGAAGAGAAGGGGCTGATGACGGCCCCCGGCAGGCGGGATAATGGCTACCGCAGCTATAACGCCGTTCACCTTGAGGAGTTGACGCTGTTGAGCCAGGCCCGGCGGGTGGGATTTAATCTCGACGAATGCCGGGAACTGGTGGCGTTGTTTCATAATCCCCATCGTCACAGCGCCGACGTCAAAACCCGCACCCTGCGCAAAGTCAAGGATATCGAAAACCATATCGAACAGCTGAACGCCATGCGGGAGCACCTGTTGGCGCTGGCGGAAAGCTGCCCGGGAGATGAGGGCGCCGACTGCCCGATTATCGATAATCTGACGGGCTGCTGTCCGAGACCTTGATGGGGCGAACGTGCAGGGTAATGCCCTCCGCCGCCGCCACCTCCACGGTGGCGCCGGCGGGCAAATCATCGTCGCAAGTGGCCCGCCAGGTGCCGTCGCCGATACGAACCCTGCCGACGCCGTTCACCACCGGTTCAATCAGGATGGCGTGCGTGCCCACCAACTGATCGCCGCGCCGGTTGAGCAACGTAGCGGGAAGGGATCTACTGTGACCGCGCAGCCAGTACCACCATAAAAAACCGGACGCCAAGGTGAGCAGCGCGAACAACAAACCCTGCGCCGCCCAATTCATGGGCACCGCCCAAATCACCAGACCCACCGCCACGGCGGCGCAGCCGCTCCAAAGCAGGAACCCGCCGGCCCCCAGCATTTCCGCGGCCAGCAGCAGACCGCCGAGGGAAATCCAGAACCAATGCGGGTTTACCACCAAAGCGGTCAACATGATTATTTACCCCTTCTGTTTACTTTCGCCAATCAGTTCAGCAATGCCGCCGATGGCGCCCATTAGGCTGCTGGCGTCCAGCGGCATCATAACGACTTTGCTGTTATTGGCGGAACCGATCTGTTTTAACGCATCGGTATATTTCTGTGCGACAAAATAGTTGATGGCCTGAATATTACCCGCCGCTATGGCATCGGATACCACTTGGGTGGCCTGCGCTTCGGCCTGCGCCGCGCGTTCCCGTGCTTCGGCCTGCAGGAAGGCGGATTGACGCTCCCCTTCCGCTTTCAGAATTTGCGATTGTTTTTCCCCTTCGGCGCGCAGAATCGCCGCCTGGCGCACGCCTTCCGCTTCAAGGATATTCGCCCGTTTGGTCCGTTCGGCCCGCATCTGCGCGTTCATCGCGGCGATCATTTCCGCCGGCGGCCGAACGTCGCGGATTTCGATGCGCGTTACCTTGATGCCCCAGGGGCTGGTGGCTTCATCGACGATATGCAGCAGACGCGTATTGATGCTGTCCCGTTGCGACAGCATTTCGTCCAGCTCCATGGAACCCAGCACCGTGCGGATATTGGTCATGGCCAAATTCAGGATGGCTTGTTCCAGATTGCTGACTTCATAGGCGGCGCGAGACGGTTCCACCACTTGAATAAAGCACACGGCGTCGATGGTGACGTTGGCGTTGTCCTTGGAAATGATTTCCTGGGACGGGATATCAAGCACCTGCTCCATCATATTGATTTTACGGCCGATGCGGTCCATAAACGGCACGACCAGATTCAGGCCCGGCCTTAAGGTATGGGTATAACGGCCAAAACGTTCCACTGTCCAATGGTATCCTTGCGGGACAATTTTTATTCCCGCCCAAACGATAATCAGGGCAACAATAATGATGATAGGAATGACCGTCAACATAGAAGGAATCTCCATTTCTTTATGTGAGTAACTTACATGACCGGCCTGAGCCCTAGGCAAAGGCACGCGGTTGTCGGCCAGCATGACATAGCGTTTTTAACGCCGGTTCAATAGTACGCTTTTAACGCCGCGGATACGCGGGGCGAGGGAACATATTCGGCTATGGGTCCGGCGGTCGCCCTCGCCGAAAGCCTGGGAACCGGCCGCCGGACCCCGCCGGCACGGCGCTCCCCGAGCGGTAAAATCGGCTTTGGCTCCCCGTCCGGCGGAGGGACTCAATACAGCAGGGAATAGAGCTTGCGACGATATTTCCCCGCCAAGGCGTTGCCGGTTCCCAAGGCGGACAGGATATCCATCATGGTTTTGCGGGCATCGCCCCTGTGCGGCGGCCAGATCTTTACGCAAATGGACCATCAGCAGTTCCAGGGCCTCTTCATTGCGGCCGACCAAATTCAGCTGCAACGCCAGTTGCACCGCCAGCGCCGCATCCTCCGGCGCGCTTTGCACCCTGGTCTGCAACTGCTGTATTTCCGGCGTGTCCGCCGCCTGTTTCATCAAATCGATTTGCGCCAGCAGCCCTTGGTAACGGGTGTCTTTATCCTGCAGCGGGAAAACGTCCAAGACGGCCTGGGCATCGTCAATGCGCTTGAGGTGAATATAGGTTTCCGCCAGCAGCAGGCCCGCTTCGCTGGACTGCTTGCTCAGTTGCCAAGCCTCTTTGAGCAACGGCAACGCCTCGCCGTAGGCGCCTTGTTCCATGAGCGCGCGGGCCTCGGCGGCTTTCAGCTCGGCGGGATCCGGCAAGGCTCTTTGCAACAGCTCGCGAATCGCCTCTTCCGACTGCGGTCCCTGGAATCCGTCCAGCGGCTGTCCGTCTTTGAACAGGTACAGGGTAGGGATGGCGCGCAGGCCGAACTGCGCGGCAATGTGCTGTTGGGCGTCGCAGTCCACTTTGGCCAGGATGAATTGGCCGGCGAATTCCTGAGCCAGTTTGTCGAGGAGCGGCGTTATCTGCTGGCAATGCTGGCTGCGCGCGGACCAAAAATAGAACAGCACCGGCTCGGACATGGACTGCTCGAGGGTGTTCTGCAGATTTGTTTCATCGATATCAACAACAGTGGCTTGAGCTAACATGAAATTTTCTCTCGTCCGTTTTAGCGATATATGGGGGCGTTTTCCCCCGCCTCAATGCCCGCCGCGTAAAATCATATCAAGGCATCGGCCCGGTAAAATTCGGCGTAACAACGATAGACTATGCGCCACCAGCGTGACCGGATAACGTAACCGGGGTCTCGGATGCTCCAACGCATGATAAAGTTTGGGCAGGATGGCCTCGGGAGGCAACGTAAATCGTTTGGCGATGCCGGGGTTGGTCACCGGTTTATCTCCCGTCGACTGCCGGACGTTGCCGGTAAAACCGGTTTCAATCGGCCCGGGTTCAATCAGACAGACATACAGCCCGGTGCCGTGCAACTCCATGCGCAAGGTATCCGACCAGGCTTCCAGCGCGTATTTGCTGGCGGCATAGGCTCCGCGTCCCGGCGTGGAAATCAGGCCCATCACCGAACTGGTCTGGATGATACGGCCCTCGCCGTGCGGCAGCATGGCCGGCAGCAGGCGTTGGGTCAACTGATGGGTGCCGAACAGATTGCTGGCGAACTGTTTTTCCAACTGACGGCGCGACAGGGTCGCCAGCGGGCCGTATTGGCCGTAACCGGCATTATTGAACAGGGCATAGATGCGGTTGCCGGTCAGCTCGACGATGGCGGCGGCGGCGATATCGACGCTTTCCTCATCATCCAGATCCATTCTCAACGCCTCAAAGCCCGCGGCCGCAAGCCGCTCCACGTCCGCAGGCTTGCGGCAGGTCGCCACCACCCGATAGCCGCGCCGGCGTAAATCCGTCGCCGCTATGGCGCCGATACCGCTGGAACAGCCGGTGATCACCACCGTTTTTTGCCCTGTTTTAGCCATGGCTCGCTCCTGTGGCGGAGAGGTCAAGCTTCAGCAAAGGCGAAAGCTGCGTTGACATCCACTCGGCAATAAACGGCTGAGCCGAGGGATTGGGATGAATACCGTCATCCTGCATCCATTGCGGTTTCAAATAGATTTGTTCCATGAAAAAAGGCAGCAGCGGTACGCCGTATTGCTGAGCCAGCGCCGGATAAATTCCGCTGAAAGATTGAGTATAGCGCTGACCGTAGTTGGGCGGCAGCCGGATTTGCATCAGCAGGGGCTCGGCCCCCGACTGTTTCACCAGCCCGATGGCGCCGGACAAATCCTGCCGGATGGCGGGCGGCGGAAATCCGCGCAAACCGTCGTTGCCCCCCAGCTCAATGACCACCCAGCGCGGTTTGTAAAGCTTAAGCAACGCAGGCAGGCGCGCCAGCCCCTGGCTTGCGGTATCGCCGCTGATGCTGCCGTTGATAACCTCGACGCCGCCTGATTGCCGCCGCCATTTATCATTCAGCAGCGACGGCCAGGCCTGATTTGCCGCCATCCGATAGCCGGCGCTCAGACTATCGCCCAAAATCAATAAGGTATCTGCGGCGATTGCACGTACACTAAAGAGTCCTAACAGTAAAAGGAAGGGAAAATGCCGGCGGAAAACGTTTTGGAAGTTCATCATCTTAGTAAGCACGTTGGTCAGGGGGAACACCAGCTTACCATCCTTACCGGAGTTGAGCTGGTTGTCAAACCCGCGCAGACCATTGCCCTGATTGGCGAATCAGGTTCGGGCAAATCCACCTTGCTGGGCATTCTGGCCGGTCTGGACGACGGCAGCGAAGGGGAGGTTCGGCTGCTGGGCCGAACGCTGGGAGATCTTGACGAGGAAGGGCGGGCGGCTCTAAGGGCCAACCATATCGGCTTCGTCTTCCAATCATTTATGCTGGTGCCTACCTTGAGCGCTTTGGAAAACGTGCAACTGCCCGCGCTGCTGCGGGGCGAGAGCGAACGCCGCAGCCGGGAGCAGGCGTTACGGCTGCTGGAACAGCTCGGCTTGGCCAAGCGTTTGGGCCATATGCCGGCTCAATTGTCCGGCGGCGAACAGCAGCGCGTGGCGCTGGCACGGGCCTTCAGCGGGCGACCGCAAATCCTTTTCGCCGATGAGCCCACCGGCAATCTGGACCGCAACACCGGCGAACGCATCGCCGATTCCCTGTTTTCCCTAAACCGGGATTACGCCACGACCTTGATATTGGTGACCCATGACCTGCAGCTCGCCGCCCGCTGCGAGCGGCGTCTGCGCCTGCAGGACGGCCGTTTGCAGGAGGTGGCATGATAGCACGGTGGTTTTGGCGCGAATGGCGTTCCCCCCGGGCTTTTGATCGTCGCCCTGGCGTTGACGCTGTCGGTGGCCTGCGTCCTGGCCTTGGGAAACATCAGCGATCGCATGCAAAAAGGCATCGGACAGCAAAGCCGGCAATTTCTGGCCGCCGATCGGGTATTGCGCTCGCCGCGCCCGGCGGATGAAGCCTGGCTGCGGCAAGCCGCCGCCGACGGTTTGACGCTAAGCCGGCAAACCGGCTTTATGACCATGGCCTTCGCCGGCGATAATGCCCAGCTTGCCGACGTCAAGGCTACCGATGAACGCTATCCGCTCTATGGTCAATTGATCACCCGCCCCGCGGGACTGCGGGCCCGCCCCGGCACGGTGTTGGCGGCGCCGCGCCTGCTGGCGTTGCTGAACCTGAATATCGGCGACATGCTGGCGGTAGGGGACGCGACGTTGCGGATCAGCGGTGAAGTGGTGCAGGAACCGGACAGCGGTTTCAATCCGTTCCAGACCGCCCCGGCCGTTGTCATCGACGGATCGGATGTGGAGAAGACCGGCGCCGTCCAGCCCGGCGGGCGCGTGACCTGGCGCTATATGTTCGCCGGAACGCCGCGGCAGTTGCAACGATTCGAGGATTATCTGCTGCCCAAGCTCGGCGCCGATCAGCGCTGGTATAGCATGGACGATGACAATGGCGCGCTGAACGTCTCACTACAGCGATCCCATTCGTTCCTGGTGCTGTCGGCGCTGTTGACATTGGTGCTCTCGGTGGCGGCGGTGGCGGTGGCCATGGGGCATTATTGCCGCAGCCGCGGGGAATTGGTGGCCGTGCTGAAAACCCTTGGCGCCGGACGCCGGGCGCTGGCGAAGCTGATTATCGGCCAGTGGCTGTCGCTGGTGGTTGTCGCCGGCTTTTGCGGCAGTCTGATTGGACTGGCGTTTGAATGGCTATTGATGCGCATGCTGGCGCCGGTACTGCCTGCGGCGTTGCCTGCCGCCGGCGCCTGGCCCTGGCTGTGGTCGCTCGGCGCGCTGCTGGCGATTTCCCTGCTGGTGGGGCTGCGGCCATACCGGCAGTTGCTGGCGACTCCGCCGTTGCGGGTGCTGCGTCGGGATTCCGTCGCAGCCGTCTGGCCGCTGCGTTACTATGTGCCGGTGGTGTTGCTGGTAATTCTTGGATTATTGGCGTCCATCGTCGGCGTCAGTGGGCTGTTCTGGACCCTGGCGGGCGGCATGGCGGCCCTGGCGCTGATGCTGGCGTCAATGGGATATGCCGTTTTGTGGCTGTTGCGCCGAGTGGCGGTGCGCCGCCTCACCCTGCGGCTGGCCATCAGCCGCCTGCTGCGTCAGCCTTGGCTTACCCTGAGTCAACTGGCGGCATTTTCCCTGAGTTTTATGTTGCTGGGGTTATTGCTGGTGATGCGCGGAGATTTGCTGCAGCGCTTCCAGCAACAACTGCCGCCGGACAGTCCGAATTACTTTCTGCTCAACCTCACCGCCGAACAGGTGCCGCAGGTCAGTGATTTTCTCAGGCGAAACGGGGTGGCGCCCGGCGATTTTTATCCCATTATCCGCGCGCGGCTGACGCAGATCAACGGACAGGCCGCCACCCGGGTCATTCGTGAAAACGAGCCCGGCGGGCGCACGGTCAATCGCGAGCTGAACTTGACCTGGCTAAAGGAAAGGCCCGACGGCAATCAACTGGTGTCGGGTCAATGGCCGCCGCGCCAGGGTGAAGTCTCCATGGAACAGCGGGTGGCGGATGAATTGCACCTGAAGCTCGGCGATACGCTGACGTTTACCGGCGATACCCAGGATTTCACCGCCAAGGTGACCAGCCTGCGCAAAGCGGATTGGGACACCCTGCGGCCCAACTTCTTTTTTATCTTTCCGCCCGGATCGATGGACAATCAGCCACAGACCTGGCTCACCAGCTTCCGCTATCAAGGAGATGAAAAGCTGCCTGCTCGCCTTAACCGGCAATTCCCTACCTTGACTTTGCTGGATGTCGGGGCGATTTTGCGGCAAATCGGACAGGTATTGCAGCAGGTCAGCCGCGCATTGGAAATCATGGTGGCGCTGGTGCTTCTTTGCGGCGGCCTGCTGCTGCTGGCGCAGGTGCAGGTGGGAATGCGCCAGCGGCAGCGGGAACTGGTGGTCTATCGCACCCTGGGGGCCAGCGGCAGGCTGCTGCGAACAACCTTGTGGAACGAATTCGCGTTGCTGGGACTGGTGGCCGGCGCGGCGGCGGCCGTCGGCGCCGAAGCGGGGCTGGCGGTATTGCAGCGGAAAGTCTTCGACTTCCCGTGGCAGCCGGACTATGTGCTGTGGTGGGCGCTGCCGCTGGGAAGCATGATCTTGTTGTCGCTGTTGGGCGCGGTATTGGGTACGCGACTGGTGAAGGGCAAGGGCGGTTTTCGGCAATATTTGGGATGAATTTTATTTTGTAACAATTATGCAACAAAAAGTCTTCAAGGAAGTGACATCCGGGTTGACAGCCACCGTACGCCTACTGCACAGTAACGACCAGGCGTCATACTACAATACGAACAGTGACGTCGCAATGCGCAGGGGGATATCGAACCCTATCCCCGCCGCCACTTAAGCAGATCCATTCTGCCCCGTTAAGCATCAGGAAGTGTTTTACGGAAATCCGCTTTTCCGCGCATACTCCCGAACGGTGCCACTGGTGAACGCAACGGCTCCGCGCGCTTGATAGTTGCAATCGCTTGATATAGAGGAGTTAACATATTACATGTCCACAACGTCTAAAATAATCTATACGCTCACTGACGAGGCGCCGGCGCTGGCGACCTACTCCCTGCTGCCTATTGTTCAGGCGTTTACCCAATCTCTGGGCATCGCCGTCGAAACCCGTGATATTTCTTTGGCCGGGCGCATTATCGCCAACTTTCCCGAAGACCTGGAAGAACACCAGCGTATCTCCGACCATTTGGCGGAATTGGGTCAGTTGGCGGTCACTCCGCAGGCCAATATCATCAAGCTGCCGAATATCAGCGCCTCGCTGCCGCAGTTGAAAGCCGCCATCAAGGAATTACAGAGCCAGGGCTTTGCGGTGCCGGACTACGCGGATGAGCCTAAGACCGATGCACAAAAAAACGCCAAGGCCCGCTATGACAAAATAAAGGGCAGCGCCGTTAATCCGGTGCTCCGAGAAGGCAACTCCGATCGGCGCGCGCCGCTGTCGGTTAAAAATTACGCTCGCAAGCATCCGCACCGGATGGGTCCCTGGTCTGCCGATTCCAAAACCCATGTCGCGCATATGGACGCCGGCGATTTTTACGGCAGTGAAAAAACGGCGCTGATCGAGGGCGACGGCAGCGTAAAAATCGAGCTGGTGGGTAAAGACGGCGCCGTCAAGGTCCTCAAAGAGCGGACGGCGGTGAAAGCGGCTGAGCTTATCGACGCCTCGGTCATGAGCAAAAAAGCCCTCAGCGCTTTTATCGACCGGCAAATTGAGGATGCCAAGCGCCAGGGCGTGCTGCTGTCGTTGCACCTGAAAGCCACCATGATGAAAGTCTCCGACCCCATCATGTTCGGCATTGTAGTGACCGAATTTTTCAAAGACGTGTTGGAAAACCATGCCGATGAGTTGAAATCCCTTGGCTTTTCCGCGAATAACGGTATCGGCGATTTATACGCAAAAATCGCCGCCTTGCCGGCGGAAAAGCAGGCGGCCATCAAGAAGGATATAGAAACGCTGTATGCCCAACGTCCGGCGCTGGCGATGGTGAATTCCGATAAGGGCATCACCAACCTGCATGTGCCCAGCGATGTGATAGTGGATGCCTCCATGCCCGCGATGATCCGGGATTCCGGCAAGATGTGGGGGGCCGGACGGCCAGTTGCACGATACCAAGGCCGTCATCCCCGATCGCTGCTATGCCGACATCTATCAAGTGGTCATCGAAGATTGCAAACGGCACGGCGCCTTTGATCCCACCACCCTGGGCACCGTGCCGAACGTCGGTCTGATGGCCCAACAGGCGGAGGAGTACGGCTCACATGACAAGACCTTCCAAATACCGGCGGACGGCGTAGTGCGCGTCACCGACCTTTCCGGGCAGGTATTGCTTGAACATAACGTCGAGACCGGCGATATCTGGCGCATGTGCCAGGTCAAGGACGCGCCGATCCGCGATTGGGTTAAGCTTGCGGTAAACCGGGCCCGCGAATCCGCCACCCCGGCGGTGTTCTGGCTGGATCCGGCCCGCGCCCACGACGCGCGCATGATAGAAAAAGTGCAGCGCTATCTGAAAGAGCAGGACACCACGGGTCTGGATATCCGTATCATGTCGCCGGTGGAAGCGACCCGCTTCTCCCTTGATCGCATCCGGGCCGGACAAGATACCATCTCCGTGACGGGCAACGTGCTGCGGGATTATCTCACCGACCTGTTCCCGATCATGGAGCTGGGCACCAGCGCCAAGATGTTGTCCATCGTGCCGTTAATGGCCGGCGGCGGTTTGTTTGAGACCGGCGCAGGCGGCTCGGCGCCGAAGCACGTCCAGCAATTCCTGCAGGAAAACCATCTGCGCTGGGACTCGCTGGGGGAATTCCTGGCATTGGCGGCGTCCCTTGAGCACGTCGGCATCGCCGGCAATAATCCCAAGGCCAAGATCCTGGCGAAAACCCTGGATCAGGCCAACGGCAAATTCCTCGATGCCAATAAGTCGCCGTCGCGCAAAACCGGCGAGCTGGACAACCGCGGCAGTCATTTCTACCTGGCGTTGTATTGGGCGCAGGCGCTGGCGCAGCAAAATGAAGACCCGGCATTAAAACAGCAGTTTGCCGCTTTTGCCGCTGCTTTGGCCGACAATGAGCAGAAGATTGTCGCTGAACTGAACCAGGCGCAGGGCAAACCGGTGGATATCGGCGGTTATTATCATCCGGACCCGGCGCTGGCAAGCCAGGCGATGCGCCCGAGCGCCACCCTGAACAACGCCATTAAAGCGGTAATGGTTTAACTGTTGATGGGGACGTTCTGACCTCAGAACGTCCCGTGCTCAGGGCGGCTTTCTTTGGGCCCTTATCATTCCGGTTTTATTAAAAAGTATTTCCCCTCGATAGTCACCTCGTTTACGCATTAATTTTGTTGATTTCGCGCTGTCAAGTATTGGCTTCTTCGCGCAACGCCGCATCTGACGCAACGCCACTTAGCATTCTGGTTAAACCAAAAGAATATAATGGAAAAATAAGTGTGGATAGTCCTGAGCGTTATTGTTAGATTGCTGCGTCAGCGATAAGCATAGCCGCAAAAGAGTAGCCGTCCATTGTGTTCAAATCACATTTTTAATTATCAAATTTTATAACGACGTGAGTCTGCATTTAGATAAAAAATAATGATCTGTAAATTGTTGTTAGTTATCAATTGTTTTTTTATCTATATAAAAATATAAAGGAGATGAGTATAATGTCAGTTCATAATATTGATGGCTTATTTAACCATCATATCAATCAATGTGTATCAACGGCCACATCATCTGATGAGGTCAATAATTCTGAGAAAAGCAGGATAATTTACACGGAAAGTTGCGACGATTTAATTACTTTTGAAAAGGAGTTTTATCATCTTTATCTCAAGCAAACTTATGATGATTTGTTGTCTATCGCATATCAGGCGGGTTTTGCAGGTAAGTTTACTCTAGAAATAGATTATTTCATGCTGTTGATTTCCAGACCAGATAATATTGCTTATAAAAAATAAGGCAATGGTATATGGACAGCTTGCCCGACTCTTGGAACAACTCCGTAAGATCAATGAAGAAAAATACTCATACATCTTAAGGGATGATATAAAAAAAATGTTTGAAGGATTAGTTGGTTGCACGACTGACGCCATCAGTAATATATCCAATGCGTGCACCATGGTAGCCTATCATACGAAAGGGGGACTGCTTAATAAGCTTAGAGATATCCGAGATGGAATGATCAACTCCATTGTCGCTGACTTTGTCAGAAGACGCCACACTAATAAGTCTCCTGCAACGGAAATACATTATGCCAATGTGTATAAAAAACTTTTGCAAGATACAGAATGGAGTGTCGGCATACCGATTGTTGAAATTTTTATCAATAATGAAGAAAGAAAGATGATTGATGGTTTTTTTATCGATTTAAAAGAGATACTTTTAAACGTGATATCTTATGATAGAATAATAGTTCATTATGGTTCCAAAGTCTATCAAACATGCCAAGAGATCGTTAGTGTTTCAGAAAGTCATGTTGGAGAAAATAAAACTGCATTAACAAATAAGGGCTATAAAGCTCTAATTGATTATACCTTGTCAGTATCAGAATGTATAAAGGGAGAGGATATTATTACTCGCCAAAAAGATAATAGCATGTTTCTAAAACCCAACGCAAATGCCATTCATTGTGCCATCGCCGAAGCATTGGCATTGCAAAAAAGGTGATAGCGGATTCGAAAAAAATTGATAATTCAAGGGGAGAACTTCGATATATTTAATGTGTGCGAATTCTATTGGATTGAAGATAGGGAGAATGCGCTTCGTAAACCCTTGTCGTTAGACGTTTTAAAAGAAAAAAAAGATAGTAGGCCCTTTAAGTAATGAGCTGTTATACTTTTCAGTAAATAACACCGAAAATGATAAAATAAATAATCTGTTAGATTCTGAATGGATTAGTACATCACCTTTAAAATCCAAATCTTTAATAAATGATAAAACCTATAAATTATTGGCTTGTTGGATGAAGAAAAAAAATCAGCAATCAGAGATTTTATAGCCAAGATGGCAAAAATGCTTTTATGTATGCAGTCATGTTTTCCGATATAGATATGGCTAATACAATAATGAAAAACGCCCTATTTGATATCAACGAAACGGATGATAAAGGCAACAGTGCTTTGTTACTGGCTGTCAGAGCGCAAAATCTCGCTATGGTCACATTGTTATTGAATCAAAAAAAACATCGATATCAATCGTGGGGATTCCAATAATATTACCCCTTTGATACAGGCGGCACGATTGCCGAACAGTAATATATTAGAAATATTGCTTAACGCAGTTGGCAGCACTCATGCCAGAATTAGTAATTCAGCATGGGCTTGCTCATTCGAGCAATGTGTTTTACTAGGTATATACTCTCCGACATTAACACATGATATTAACATGCGAACTAAAGAAGGTGCTTCTGCATTGCATTGCGCAGTCATAGGCAATCATAAAGCGAATGTCGAATTACTCCTTGACCAAAATGAAATGGATGTCAATATAGAACTGAAGGACAAAAACACGGCTTTACTCTATGCCGTAGGTTGCGCCAGCGCTGACATAGTTAAGTTGCTGTTAGAAAGAAAGGATATCGATGTCAATTGCGCGGATGCAGATGGTAAAACCGCCTTAATGTTGGCAATTTCTAGGCATAATCACAGCATTGTTAAAATGTTGCTAGAATGCAGAATGTTAGATATTAATAAAGTGGATAAATTTGGGATCACTGCGCTATTGCTTGCGGTAAAATTATCTCAAAAAGAAACTGTGAATCTATTACTTAAGAGTACCGAGCTTGATATAAATCATTTGGATAAGTACGGTAGAGACGCTCTGACGATTGCGTTAGAAACAGGTGTTACAGACATTTTTGAATTGCTGCTCAATTATAAAAAATATTGATCTGAATCAATGTAATAAAGCCGGGGAATCTATCCTGATGAGAGCAGTTATCAAAGGGCGAAAAGAAATGGTAGAAAAGCTCTTAGAAAGTTCAGATATCAAAATTAACAATGTCAATACATCGGGATCTAGCGCCTTAACACTCGCTGTTGAAGGGCGAAATACCAGGATTGTCGAGTTGCTCTTAGCACGTAAAGATATTGATATTAATCAGTCGTCTAAAGATAGAGAAACCGCTCTAATTCTGGCAGCGAAATACAGGCGTTTTGATTTGGCAGCGATGTTTGTCAAGCATAAGAATATTGCGATAAATAGGGTCGATAGATTAGGTGAAACTGCATTGTTCAAGGCTGTATATAATAGGGATCTGAGCATTTCGAGATTATTAGTTAAGAATGGGAATATTGATATTACCCAAAAAAATAAAAATAATCATACGGCTTTGGATATAGCAATGGATATGAAAGTAAATGATATTGTCGCGTTGCTAAAAAAAATAGGGTAAAGGTATGGCTATAGAACGATCTACGTTTAGCTAAATGGAATTTTTGACCATGCCGCGTTAACGCTTGCTGTAATGGGAACGACGAAATGGTAAAATTATTGCTTAATTGTGAGGCTATTAATATCAAGTAAGCAAATTTCAAGGGAGAGACTGCGCTAATGGTGGCTATAACATGAGGTCAACCAGAGCTCATTAAATTACTTGTTAAGCATGATAATATCGATTTGAATGCGAAATATCAAAATGGTAAAACTGCTTTCTCCGAGGCTTTGCAAAAAAGCGGATTATAAGACGCAACACTTTTGTTTAATTTGAAAGTGGTGAACTTGGCCATGCAAACAAAAAGGCTTTTCTTGCCTTTAAATTTGATGAGTACTTTATCCCAGACAAAATGACCTTAGTAGGATAAGCTGCTTATAGAAGCTATACCTTTCAGCCGAATCGGTTTAATCATAGCCTGCTGAAGAAATCATTTCTCTCGCCGACCATTGTCAATGCACGCTTGGGGCCCGATATCAGGGCCCTTTATACGCAAAGCGTCGGCAAGATCACGGCAGCTCAGCCAACCGAAGCTTCGCCCAATGCAAACCGCGCTGATACTCCTCGGGCAGTTGCGGCGCCAACCGCGTCAGGCTGCGATGCAAAACATCGCGATCAGGGTGATTGAGGTTAAGATGGCCCACCTTGCGTCCGGGACGCACCTCTTTCTCATACCAATGTAAATGCACCAAGGCATCCTCAAGCCAGCTTTCGTTGACGCCTGTGCCGATGAGATTCACCATCACGGATGGCGCGACAACCACCGGCTTCGGCAGCGGCAACGCCAGTATTGCCCGCAAATGCAGTTCGAACTGGCTGATGGAGGCGCCGTTTTGCGTCCAATGGCCGCTATTATGGACCCGTGGCGCCAACTCATTGATTAATAAATTATCGTCAACGATAAAACACTCCATCGCCATGACGCCGACGTAATTCAATTCATGCATAATGGCCGACAGCATAAGTTCCGCCCGGTGCTGCAACGCGGCGTCCGGTTGCGGCAGCGCGACGCTCATGCGCAGTATGCCGTCCTGATGCAGATTGTGGGTCAGCGGGAAGAATACCGTGCTCCCATCGAAGGCGCGGGCGCCGACGAGCGAAGCCTCACCGGTAAAAGCAATGCCTTGTTCGACGATACAGCTACCGTAGCACTCCTGTGGAAGGTCCGCTTCTTCACCGGGCTTAAGACGCCACTGGCCGCGACCGTCATAACCGCCGACGCGCCGTTTAACGATGGCCAACTCGCCGAATGAATTGAACACCTGCGGCCATTGCGCCGCGGCGCTGAGCTCTTCCCACGGCGCGGTGGGCAGACCGAGCTGGTCCAGCAGCTGTTTTTGCGTCAGCCGGTCGGCCAGACGCGGGAAAATATCCCGGTTAACAAACGCTTTATGGCGCGCCAACTCCAGGGTCAGCGGAGTTTCGGGCCAGCGTTCGATTTCGGCGGTAATGACGCTTTGCGCAAAGGGCACCGATTCAGGCTCCGCTTCCAGACCCACCGGAAAAACCTGAATGCCCAGAGGTTCTCCGGCCTGGCGCAGCATGCGCCCCAACTGGCCGTTGCCTAAAACACAAACCGGTTTCATGCTTCCTCCCGCGGATCGGGATGGGCCAGAACCTCGTCGGTTTGCGCCTGTCGCCAGGCGGCCAAACGGCCGGACAATGCTTTATCATGCAGCGCCACTATCTGCGCCGCCAGCAACCCGGCGTTCGCCGCGCCGGACTTGCCGATGGCCAGTGTGCCTACCGGTATGCCCCGGGGCATTTGCACAATGGAATAGAGGCTATCCACGCCGCTCAACGCCGCGCTTTGCACCGGCACGCCCAGCACCGGAACAAGGGTTTTGGCCGCCAGCATACCCGGCAGATGGGCCGCGCCGCCCGCGCCGGCGATAATCACCTGTAAACCCGCCGCCTCCGCGCCCACGGCGAAAGCGAACAGCTTATCCGGGGTACGATGCGCCGAGACGATTTCCACCTGAAAAGAGACCTGCAGCGAAGTGAGAATATCCGCGGCGGACTGCATAGTTCCCCAGTCACTTTTAGATCCCATCACAATGGCGATTTTTGCCGGGGCAGGATTGGGTTGCATGGCCATAATGCTCCTGTGATTGCGCTAAAACGACCCCCGTCACGCCGGGATGCCGTAAAACAGGGCGTAGAGCATACCATGTGCGGCGGGTGAGGAAAACGGTTGCGTGTCCAACCAACCTAGAAATTCCTCGCCTATTTCCCGCCAAAAGAGGCGCTATCCAAAGCGGGGATTCCCAACATGCTTATCATGATAAATCATTGAATGATAACAGGAACAGAGGGGCGGCGACGTTCGAATAATCATCCTCGATAAAGGAAATTCGCGCAGGCTAGTCGTCGAAAGGAAATTCAATCAGTTCGACACTCTCCCGGCTGACTTTAATCATGGAACCCTGATGATGCCAGGCGCCGAGCACTGCCCGATGGATTTGGCCCGAAGACAGCGGCAGGCTATGGATGGCCGGGCGATGGGTATGGCCGTGAATTATCCAATCCACAGCATAGCGTTCGGCGGCAGCGGCTACCGCTTGCGGGCTGACATCCATCATATCGGGAGATTTCGTCTGGTTGGCCCGTCGGCTGCCGGCGCGCATGCGTTCTGCTATCCTCAGCCGCCAGCGCAGCGGCAGCGCCAGGAACAATTGTTGCAGCCAGCGCCGGTTGATCCGCCGCCGGTAGCGTTGGTAACGGACATCATCGGTGCACAAAGTATCCCCGTGCAAAATCAGGATTCGACGGCCGTAAAGTTCAAGCCGCCGCTCTTGCGGCAGCAGGGTCATGCCGCAGGCCGCGGCGAAACGTAGGCCCAGCAAAAAATCACGATTGCCGTGGATGAAAAAGCACGGGATGCCTCTATCATGCAGCGTTCGGAGCGCCGCGGCCACTTCGCGATGCAATGGCGCCGGATCGTCGTCGCCTATCCAGGCTTCAAACAGATCGCCCAATATATAAAGGGCATCGGCTTGAACCGCCTGCCGCTGCAAAAAATGCAGAAAACCGGCGGTAATGGCCGGTTCTTTCTGATCCAGATGAAGATCCGCTATAAAAAGGGTTGCCATTGCTGAAGAGTTAATCTTTCACCGTCACGCTGGTAATGATTACATCTTCCTTCGGCACGTCCTGATGCATGCCGCTGCGGCCGGTGGCGACATTTTTGATTTTGTCCACCACGTCCATGCCGTCCGTGACTTCGGCAAAAACGCAATAACCCCAGCCATCCGCTTTTTCAGAGCGGAAATTCAAAAAGTCGTTATCCACCAGATTGATGAAAAATTGCGCGGTGGCGGAGTGCGGATCGTTGGTCCGTGCCATTGCCAGGGTGCCGCGATCGTTTTTCAGACCGTTATTGGCTTCGTTTTTGATGGCCGCTTCGGTGGTTTTTTGCGCCATACCCGGTTCAAAACCGCCCCCCTTGGATCATAAAACCATTAATGACTCGATGGAAAATGGTATTATCATAAAAGCCGTTACGGCAGTAATTCAGGAAGTTTTCGACGGTTAACGGGGCCTTGTCGGCGAAAGTGTTAATAACGATATCGCCGTGATTAGTGTGGAAAGTGACCATAAATAGTTGTCCTACGCGTCAGAAAGGAATTTATGCCCGACAGATGGCACGTTGCCGCCAACTTAGCCACAGGGTGAAAAATGGCGGGAATATTCACTGCCGGGGAAGCAGACCGATTTATAACATAAGTCCGGCGCGGAGTCAGCATGCACTGCGGATAACGCCGGTTTATGTTCTTATTGGCGGCAGATTCCCCTGCGAAACAGCTAATTTCCCTGCGCAGCGCTTGGTTCCCGGCCTTGCATTCCCGATGCCTTCAGGGTTCAATACCCCCGTTGCATAAATGACCTGTCTAAACTTATCGGTATACACGTACCCGCTACCACCATGGAATGAATTTAGATGCTGAAGATTTTTAATACACTGACCAGACAAAAAGAGGAATTTAAACCTATCCATGCCGGCAAAGTCGGTATGTACGTGTGTGGCATTACTGTTTATGACCTTTGTCATATCGGCCATGGCCGGACTTTCGTCGCCTTCGACGTTGCGACCCGCTATATGCGCTTCAAAGGCTATGACGTTGAATACGTTCGTAATATTACTGATATCGATGACAAAATCATTCATCGCGCGGCGCAAAACCACGAAAGTATCGAGCAACTGACCGCCAGGATGATCGAGGAGATGCACCGCGATTTCGATAAGCTCAATATAGCGCGCCCGGATCACGAACCCCGGGCCACGTTTCATATGGCGGATATCATCGAAATGGTGGAGACCCTCATTCGCAAGGGGCACGCTTACATTGCCGCCAACGGCGATGTGATGTTTGCGGTGGAGACCGACTCGACCTATGGCGAACTGTCGCGCCAGGATTTGGAACAGCTTCAGGCCGGCGCGCGGGTGGAGGTGGCGGATGTCAAACGCAATCCGATGGATTTCGTGTTATGGAAGATGTCCAAGGCGGGAGAACCGAGCTGGCCTTCGCCCTGGGGCCTGGGACGCCCCGGCTGGCATATCGAATGTTCGGCCATGAATTGCAAGCAGCTTGGCAACCATTTCGATATTCACGGCGGGGGTTCCGATCTGATGTTTCCCCATCATGAAAACGAAATCGCCCAGTCCACCTGCGCTCATGAAGGCCCCTACGTCAATTACTGGATGCACTCCGGCATGGTGATGGTGGATCGGGAAAAAATGTCCAAATCCCTGAATAACTTTTTCACCGTCCGCGATGTACTGAAATATTATGATGCCGAAACGGTGCGTTATTTTCTGATGTCGGGGCATTACCGCAGCCAATTGAACTACAGCGAAGAAAACCTCAAGCAAGCGAGATCCTCCCTGGAGCGGCTTTATATCGCATTACGCGGTACCCGCCCCGATGCCGTACCGGTCGGGGGCGAGAATTACCAGGAGCAGTTCGTCGCTGCAATGGATGACGATTTCAACACGCCGGAAGCCTATTCGGTTTTGTTCGAAATAGCGCGGGAAGTCAACCGCTTGAAGGCGGAGAGTCCGCATGAAGCGGCGGGCCTTGCCGCCGTACTGCGCCGGTTGGGCGATGTTCTCGGCCTGCTGTCCCAAGACCCCGAACAGTTCCTGCAACAGGGCCCGCAGGCGAACGATGACGAAGCGGTCCTTGTTGAAACCCTGATAAAACAGCGTAATGACGCCCGCCGGGGAAAAAAACTGGGTTCTGGCGGATCAGGCCCGTAAGCAATTGACCGACATGGGCATCGTGTTGGAGGACAGCGCCGAGGGCACCATTTGGCGCCGTGGCTAAACCTCTGGAGGCGGCGACTGCCGTCGCCGAACCTGTTTACCCCCGCCGGTAGATAACTACGGCCTTCTAAGACGTAGGTCACTGACGTGGATGCCGGGTGATGCTATGTAAAATAAAAGGCGTCGAATGACGTCTCAGACTGCTGACAAACAGACTCGGAGTCAATAAGGCGGGGCAGGCTGCCCCGACCTGGCACTTTGTCAACAATGTCAGACGTCGATTGACGTCTTGTCTATGCCTGGAATTTATTGAATAAACTGATGATGGCGCGCCATTCACTCTCTGACGTCGTTTTTATCGCTATAGGTATTGCCATTAGTGAAGGGATGACGGGTAATTTCGATCATAAGCTGCCGTGATTAATATCTAAAATAATTGAATTTCATCTTTCTAATAATTTAAAAATCTCGATAAAATAAAAAACATCTTGTTACTTGGATTATAATTTTTAATTAGTTTTAAGCCAACGTTCTTTTTATTTAACTTAAAATTATGTTAGCTCCTATATACAAAATAAGAACATAAGCCTCATTAAATTAACATTACCTTCACAATTAATTTTATGTTTGTGAGCCGCTTCATTATTTTAATACCGTATTTAATGTATTGTTAAATAGCATTTAATTTGATTTGGCGGACATCATGAATAATAAATATAAATTACACGAATTTCTTGATGTCAATCGCTTGCAAACACTCCAGGACAACTTCAGCAAATCGATGATGATTGCATTAGTGGTGGTGGATCAGGAAGGTGTGCCTGTCACTCGCCCCAGCGGTTTTTCAGATTTTTGCGCGCGTTCCAGAATGAACGAAACGTTGGCCAGGCATTGCTACGACAGCGACAGCGCGGGCGGCGTAGCCGCGATGCGCGCCGGCGAGCCGGTAGTGTATCGCTGCTATTGCGGCTTTGTGGAGTTTGCCGTGCCGATATTGATCAATAATCATTACCTTGGCGCATTTATTTCAGGCCAGGTCAAAGTCGAAGATGAGAAAGAGAAAAACATTCCCTACATTCTGGACAACAACCGCCTTTGGCAAGAAAACCCCTGGCTTCTCAATCTGCATGACAATACCCAGCGCATGCCTTATGAACGCTTTGAATCCACGGCCTATACGCTCCTTCATGTGGCATCATATTTGGTGGAGCAAGCGCATGCCAACAACATCCAGCGTGAACTACGCCATAAAGAGCAGGAATTAACCGGCGAATTACGCAAGCGCGTTGAGATTGAGCGCTCACTGCACGAAGCGGAGTTCAAAGCGCTATCTTACCAAATCAATCCGCATTTTTTATTCAATGTGCTCAACACGATTGGTCGACTGGCGTTTCTCGAAGATGCCGGCCGTACGGAAGCAATGGTCCATGATTTTTCCGATATGATGCGTTACCTTTTGCGCAAAAATAATAATGGCCTGATCACGCTCGGTCAGGAACTGAATTATGTGACCTGCTATATGGCTATTCAAAAGGTCAGGATGAACGACCGTTTTGACTATTTGTGCGATATTCCCGAGAAATATAACGAAGTCGTTTGCCCTTTTTTGATTCTTCAACCGCTTGTGGAGAATTTCTTCAACTATGTGGTGGAGCCGCGTGAGACGAAGAGCCATATCGTTTTGCGTGCGAATGACGATGGCAAAGATGTGATCATTGAAATCGCGGACAACGGCGACGGCATCTCTTCGGAGGACATTGAGCATATTCTTTCTGGAAACCAGAATCGGCAGAAAGGCGGTATAGGCATTAACAACATCAAAAATCGCCTTCAATTACTATTCGGTGAAAGCTATGGCTTGCAGATTACCAGCCCCCATAAGCCGATGCTTGGCACCACGATCAAACTACGGTTCCCTATGGTGCCGGCCTGAGCCTGGAGTAGGAGTATGTATAATATTGTCATTGTTGAAGACGAGTATATTGAATCGGAATCGCTAAAGCGCATTATTTCCCGATGTGTCGAAAATTCCGTTATTCATGAAGCATCCACAGGCAGAAAGGCCATCCAACTTATTGATCAACTAAGTCAAATAGACATGATGTTTGTAGATATCAACATTCCGCTGCCCAATGGCAACCAGGTTATTGAATATCTCAAGCAGAAGAATACCGATACCAAAGTGATTGTGACGACGGCCAACGATGACTTTGACCTTGTTCGCCATATGCTAAGCCTCAAAGTCGATGATTATCTGTTGAAACCGGTCAAGCAAAGCGTTCTGAACGACACCATCCGTAAAACGTTGCTGGTGGATGAACAGGAAGCCGCTGCGACGCGGGAAATGCGGCTGAATATCAGCAATCTTTTCAGCCGCTGCGATTACCCCGGCTGGCATACTTTTTTGTTCAGCATTCTTGATGCGGCATGTACCGGCGGGACTTTCGGCAGTGATCGTTCGAAAACCGTCATTGATGCCCTGGAATTGGTCCAGCAGCACCTTGCGGGGCTGGGGGATAAATATGTGCCTTACCGCAATAAAATGGCGGGGATTATTCAGAATATCCACCATCAGGGATTAACCGCAAGCCGATATTGGCGTGTGATGACCAGCTTGTTGGGCGTCAGCGAAGACATCTTCGAGCTGGCGTTCAAAAATGTCGGCGGCAACATGGACTTCGTCGCCCGGGCGCAGTTTCATATTGAAAAAAATATACTCAAAAATCTGACGCTGGACGACGTTGCCGCCAGGGCTTTTGTCAGCCCATGCTATTTGAGCCGCGCCTTCAAAAAAAAGTATGGGAACGGGTTTTTCGAGTTATATCACCAGCCGTAAAATCAGTATGGCGAAATCCCTCCTGCAATTCAGCGATTTGAAAGTCAATACCATCGCCTTGGAGCTTTCCTGGCAGGATGCGAATTATTTCTGTCGCATTTTCAAAAAAGAGACCGGCATCGCCCCTTCGGATTACCGCCGTATCGTCTCGCCGGAAGCGGACTGATATACCCTGTATTTCTTGCGCTTGCGGTAGGCGTAAGCGCAAAAAAGTCCGCTGATCCGGCAAGATAGTTTACTCATCCGGCAAGCGAGGACCGCTAAGATAAGACACTCTCTTTCCAAAGTGGCCCCGCCGTGGACGACTCCCTTTTTACTTCTGAATCGGTTGCCGAAGGGCACCCTGATAAGATGGCGGACCAAATTTCCGACGCCGTGCTGGATGCTTATCTGCTGCGCGATCCCTGGGCCAAAGTTGCCTGCGAATGTTTGGTGAAAACCGGCGCGGTGATACTGGCCGGGAAAGTGTCTTCCGGGGCGAATATTGAATTAGAACGAATTGTAAGACGCGTCGTTAGATCAATTGGTTATGATAATTCAGCCAAAGGTTTTGACGGGACGACCTGCGCGGTCATCAATATGCTGAGCCGGCAATCCGACGATAGCGCCGGCGGCATTCGCGCCAATGACCCCACCACCCTTGGCGCGGGAGATCAGGGGATCACGTTTGGTTTTGCCTGTGACGAAACGCCGCAGCTGATGCCCGCTCCATTACTGTATGCGCATCGGCTGATGGAGCGGCAGGCGATGCTGCGCAAGACGCGCCGGCTCGATGGATTATTGCCGGACGCGAAAAGCCAGGTCACGTTGCGGTATTGCAATGGAAAGATACTGCATGCCGCGACCATTGTGGTTTCCACCCAGCATCGCGCCGATGTCTCCCTGGCGTCATTACGTGAAGCCGTTATCGAAGAGATTATCAAACCCGTCATTCCGCCGGGCTACTTGACGTCAGACACCCGGTTATTGATCAACCCCGCGGGCCGGTTCATTAACGGCGGACCCGCCGCGGATTGCGGCTTGACCGGGCGAAAGACAATCGTCGATACCTACGGTGGCGCGGCCTGCCATGGCGGGGGGAGCGTTTTCCGGCAAAGACCCCTCTAAAGTCTGCCGATCCGCTGCTTATGCCGCGCGCTACGTGGCGAAGAATATCGTTGCGGCAGGCCTGGCAAGACGCTGTGAAATTCAGTTGGCCTGGGCCATCGGATTTTCCCGCCCGGTTTCTGTTCGCGTCAATACCTTTGGCACTTCCCCGCTTGCGTCTGAGGCTCTGATTCGTTTGATCGAGCGTCATTTTGACCTCAGCGTTTACGGCATGATTCACCAACTCGATTTGCTTGCGCCGCGGTATCGACAGACGGCGTGCTACGGCCACTTTGGCCGGGAAATATTTCCATGGGAACTCACCGATAAGGCTTTGCCGCTGCGTGACGACGCGGCGGGCCTGGCTGGTGCGCCCCCGTATACCCCATTGATTTGAACGAGGAGAAAGTGATGTCCGGGCAGAGCTTAGGCTTAATTGAAACCGTCGGCTTGGCGGTGGCGGTGGAAGCCGCCGATGCCGCCATGAAATCCGCCAATGTCGACCTGGTGGGATATGAGCTGACGAAAGGCGGCGGTTTGGTGACGGTTAAGTTAACGGGGGAAGTCGGTGCGATGAACGCCGCGGTTTCCGCCGGCGTCGCCGCGGCAAACAGAGTAGGGCGAGTCTACGCCTGGAAAGTGATTGCGCGTACCGCGAACGGTATTGATTCTCTTATCGCCTCAAAGGAAACGTGCGGCGTCGCCCTTCAGACGTCGGCGGCGGAGGAGCGGCCGCCCGTTGCGGAACATATAGCGGTTGTTATTCCGGTCGTCAATATCGAGCCTGTCCCGGCGATGTCCGACTGCCTGGAGATAAGGGACGAGATACCGGCGAAAGCGCCGGTAAGCGCGTCTCCGGTGACAGAGATTGAAACGCCGGTAAGCGCGTCTTCGGCTATAGAGGCGAAAGCGCCGGTAAGCGAGCCGCCAGTGACGCAAGTCAAACCCGCGGGACGCGACGACCACGCCGAAAGCGATGCCCAGCCCGTCCCGGCAACCCTCGGCGAGGCGCTGGAAAAGACCGCCCAAGACCAGAAGAAAATACCGCGGACGCGGGCGAAAGGCGTGCGGCGGTAACGATAGGGATTTTTTGAAAAACCACCCGCGTGAAGTGAACCCCGAAAGTTGGACATCCAGCGATTAGGGGTTTTTTTATGTTTTCAGGCAAAACACGTCAGAGGGGGAACTGCAATGAATGTCGACGCGGTTGCTTTGAGTATGCGTTGACACCGCTGCGCCCAGGATGGCGCGGCAGTGTGTTATAGGCTCATCATGCGGCGGTATTTTCCGCCGTTTTTGCGGCTTTTGCCGCCGGCAGATGGCGTCCGATGCAATAACGATAAATCGCCGCGCCAAGGATTCCGCCGATAACGGGCGCAATCAGCGGCACCAGAAAGTAGGGAATTTCCCTGCCGCCCGTCATCGCAATCGGCCCCCAACCGCTTAAAAAGGTAAAGAGTTTCGGACCGAAGTCGCGGGCGGGGTTCATGGCAAACCCGGTCAAGGGCGCGGTCGCCGCGCCGATAACCGCGACCAGCACGCCTATCAATAGCGGTGCCAGCGGCCCTTTGGGAACGCCGTTGCCGTCGTCGGTCAGCGCCATGATAAGCCCCATCAGAATGGAGGTGATGACGATTTCCACCAGACCGGCCAACCACAGGCTGATGGATGCCGCCGGATAGGTGGAAAATATGCTGGCCAGAAACAGGCTGTCCCGGCTACCGCGCACCATTTGGTGGGCGTGTTCGTAATCGGCAAACAGGTTATGGTAAATCAGGTAGGTCAGCGCCGCGCCGCAAAACGCGCCGGCGGTCTGCGCCAGAATATAGGGCAAGACTTTTCGAGCGTCGAAACTGGCGAACATCCACAATGAGATGGTGACCGCCGGGTTAAGATGGGCGCCTGAAATGCCGGCCGTCAGGTATACGGCGAGAGCAATACCCAGACCCCATACCACGCAAATTTCCCAAAGACCAAAGCTGGCGCCGGCCACCTTTGCCGCGCACAGAACGCTGGTACCGAAAAACATAAATAATCCGGTACCAAGGAATTCCGCCACACATTGCCCTTTTACCGCGTCAAGAGATTCACTCATAGATGTTTTCCTGTATTAAACGGCATAGTTTTTACCGCTTAATTAAGTTGAGTACATGAGATAAAAACGTTTGATAAAACTTGCATCATTATTTTATATATTAATTAACCGCCAATATTGCAGTGAAATCCCATTGATTCGACGACGTCTTTCAACTTATCCATTTTGTTTTCTGCATGGGATTTCATTTCACCCATTGGATATAGCCGACCGAGCAGGTGATATTTGTTTTCTCCAAAAGTATGATAAGGCAGCAGATGAAGGGTATCCACGCCGGACATTAATCTGGCAAACTCAGCGATACTGCGAATTTCATCCGGATTATCATTGACGCCCGGAATAACCGGAACGCGAACAATAACTTTGGTGATAAACGAAATGCGAATTAAGTTTTCCAATATCCGGCTGTTATCGACACCCGTATTCTGTTCATGGAGCGTCGGGTTAAGCGCTTTGATATCCGTCAGCGCCAGGTCAACTAAGGGGAAGACCTCTTCAATCACCTCTTTAGTGGTAAAGCCGGTGGTTTCAATCGCCGTGTGCCACCCCTTTTCTTTGCAGGCTTTCAACAGCTCGCGAGCAAACTCCGGCTGTGCCAGCGGCTCTCCGCCGGATAAGGTAATTCCACCGCCTGAGCGGCGAAATAAATTTTCCTCCTTCTGCAATTCACGTACCACTTCGCCAACGGTCATGCGCTTGCCTTTCATTTCCAGCGCCTGGGTCGGGCAAACCTGGGTACATTCTCCGCACTGGATGCAGCGCGTTCGATCTACGAAAAAAGGATTGCCGGGAGAAAGCGCATGTTGTCGGCAGGCATCAACGCATTTTCCGCAGCGGATACAATCGCTTTTCTTATAAATCAATTCTGGCTGCGGGCGTTGCGATTCGGGATTACTACACCACTTGCAAGCCAGCGGGCAGCCTTTAAAAAAAAGGGATTGTCCGAATGCCGGGGCCATCATGCAGGGAATAGCGTTGTATATTGAATAAAACGCCTTCGGTATCGTACTCGACTCTTTTCATAACATCACTCGTTAAAAAAAACGCTCATCAGCCCGCGGCGGGTCTGCCGCTAAATCGGGTCTGATAAAGGGCCATGCGTACCGGCATGGCCCTTAAGGCAAGGCGAAATCAGAATTGCTGTTCGGTACGGCTGATAATGTCATCCTGAACTTCTTTGGCCAGCACCACGAACTGGGCGCTATAACCCGCTACGCGAACCACCAGATCCTGATGCTGTTGCGGATTTTTCTGCGCTTCCAGCAACGTGTTGCGGTCGATGACGTTGAACTGAACGTGCATGCCTTTTTTATCGAAGTAGTTACGCACCAGGCCGCCGAAGTTGCGCAAACCTTTCTCCCCGGCCAGGGAAGACGGCAGGAATTTCTGGTTATACAGCGTGCCGTTCGATGCGATGAAGTGGTCCAGCTTCGCCACGGAATTGGCGGCCGCGGTCGGGCCAAGGGTGTCTTTACCCTGACGCGGCGACACGCCGTCCGCCAGAGGTTCTTTCGCCAGACGGCCATCGGGCAACGCGCTGACGTCTTTCCCGAATAACACGTTGGCGGATACCGGATAGATGCCGGCCTGGAAGCGTCCGCCGCGCGGGTTGGTGTATTTTTCCACTTCCTGACAGTAAATCAGCGCACATTGACGGGCGACCAGATCCACTTCATCGATATCGTTGCCGAAGCACGGCGTGTTTTCCAGGATATGGCGAATCTCTTCATAACGGGAACCGCTCGCGGCAGGCGCGGCGCCGTGGCCGGAAAGCTGGCGGTAAACCTCATTTTTAATCGCCGCCGGGTCGAGAGACCCGTGCTTTTCGATAATGCGTTTTACCACCTCGTAGATATCCTGTTCGCCCAGGGAGGATTTCGCGGCGACATCATGGGGGGGGTGCCGCCGGCCGGATAACCGAAATTATCATCCAACGCGCCTTTCAGCTCCTGCAGCGTCAGGCGGCGATCCTCGAACACCTGCTTTTGCATGGCATAGACGGAGTCGCCGGTATCCGCCACGCCGAACGCCTGCGGGCCGGTAAAGTTGTATAGGGCGCCGCCTTCTTGCAAGGATTTGCCGCGGCCGATGCAATCATCCACCAGCGCTGAAAGGAAGGGCAGAGGGCAGCGTTCTCCGTGGGCGATGTCAACGCTGTTGCAGGCTTCCACCAATTGGTGAACAAAGTGCGCCATCTGTTTTTTGAAGGCGGCAAAGAAATCGTCGATACCGGCGTACTGCGTCATCTCACCCGTTACCGGGCCAAGCTGTTTACTGCCGGACCGGCCGTTGTTAAGCGTGATTTCCAACACTTTGGCCACGTTAAAGAAAGCGGCGTCGTGCCAGCCTTCGGTACGATGCGGCGCCTGAGGCTCCACGCAGCCGATAATGCAATAATCACGGGCGTCATGCAGCGAGACGCCGCGGTTTTGCAATGCCGGAATGATCACCTCGTCGTTGTACATGGCCGGCACGCCAAGCCCCAAACGGACCAGTTCGCAGGCACGAAAGAGGAATTCATCAGGCGTGCCCTGCCATACGCGGATAGAGAAAGAGGGCTGGGGCAAGCGCACGTGCGCGGTCGCTTCCATGCACATATAGGTCAAGGGATTGGTGGCGTCGCGGCCATCCTCGGTTTGGCCGCCCACGCACAGATTTTGAAATACCGCATAGCCGGCAAACGCCTGAGCGGAGACTTCGTCACGGGTTTTGTTGATATCATTAAGTTTAATCCAGCAGCAGTCCACCAATTCCTGAGCGAATTCATTACCGATGGATTTGTCCGCCGCCAGGTACGGATACATATACTGGTCGAAGCGCCCCGGAGAGATGGAATGGCCGCTGGATTCAATCTGCAGCATGCTCTGGATAAACCAGAACGTCTGACAGGCTTCCCAGAACGTGGTGGCGCCATTTTCCGGTACCCGGGTACAGTTTTGGGCAATCTGTTCCAGTTCGCGCCGGCGGGTCGGGTCGCGCTCTTCCCGCGCCAGGCGAGACGCTTCCTGGGCATAACGATGGGCGAAGTTGATTGCCGCCTGATAGCTCACTATAACGGCATCATAAAATTGCTCTTTTTTGATGTATTCCGGCGAACTGCGATCGAGATTTTCCAGCGCGCGGGTCACTTCATCGATGATGCCGCGAAAACCGATTTTCAGCACCTTGCCGTAGTCAACGCAGACATGGCCCACACCGCCGAAGTAATAGTTGCCCACGGTGAAAACACCGTTGCCCATACTCTCTTTGGTTCCTTCGGACATGTAAGATGCGGCCAGTGAACTGGTGGTCTTACCCGGCCAGTAGGCGAATGCCTGATGCAATTCATCCGCGGTTTTCTTCGGAATAATAAACGGGTCGGCGACACGGTGTTCCATGGTGTCGAACTCTTTCTCGACCCAATCATAAGAAAATTCAGGACAGATTTCCGTGGAGCGGGGATTAATGGTCACCGCGCCGACAATTAATTCATCCGGTCGAATCGTGACCGGCAAATCATTGAATATTTTTTCAACGACCTTTGCCCGACGCATAATAGCGGGAAGATGTTCACTCTCTTTATAAGCCTCGGTAGCCAGCACCGCGCGTTCGGATTCTACATGAGGTTTTGCATGCAGAATCATATTCTTGAGTCTTACAACACGATCGGTCGGATCAGTAAAGCCTTTCTCTAACATACAATAACTCCCGAATAGATAGTGGCGTGATTTATCAACCACACCTGAATTGTTTTACCTGACGGCAGTGCCGGGTACACTCATAATTAATACGGGTGCCTATTAAGCTGATAAAGTGACGCTATATTGCCGGCTGCAACCGAATTCTGAGGCCTGTGGCAAATTGCAGCGATGGGCAATGAGAAATCATTCGCATAAAGAATACTGTTCAGCACTGATTAATTAAGGCGTATTATTCTGTTGCGGGACCGCCAAAAAAAATATGCCTTAGTACTCATGCAACATGACTTCACCGTCTTCAGAAAACCCCCACGGGCATTACATTCTTTTCATAAGCCCACTTTCAGAATGTATCGGCCTCATCCTCAATAATGCGCATGGCCTCATCTACCGCGGCGACCTCGCCGAATATGGCCAGCGTCGTGATATGTTGCGGGCAACTGCCGAAAATTTCCGCTACCGCGACATGCGCGCTTTTACTGGCCTTATCGGCGTAAAAGTACAGGTCCGGCACCGGCAGCATAATCAACCCGATAGCGTCGATACGCACCATTTCCAGACGGCCGCGCGACTCGGAAGGCATCCGCCGTTTCAACATGGCCAGCGTTTCCGGCGTCGGCGCGTTGATGATACGTTTTTTCATCTCAGACTGGCCCGTCCTGCTTATATCAACGAATATTGAGCGCTTCCACCATCACGCACCGGCGGTTTCTGGCAAAGGTGCGAGCCGAGGTCAGTCCTTCTCCGGTCGGCCCGGCGATGGTAAACGTGGCATGACCTTCCCCCCCCCCACGCCGATGCCGGCGTATGAAGGACCGTTTTTCACAAAAATGGTGGTCTGGATAAGCCGCGCCATTTTGGTGAGTTTTTCGACGTTGGTGGAGTGCATCATGGCCGTGTGGCGATTGCCATGTTCCACCTTCACCGCCAGTTCGATCGCTTCATCGACATTTTCTACCCGTACCACCGGCAGAATCGGCATCATGAGCTCATGTACGACGAAGGGATGGTCACGTTCGGCCTCTATCAGGACAACCTTGATCTCTTCCGGCACGCTGATACCAATTTGCTGCAAAATAAATCGCGCATTCTTGCCGACGAAGGCGGTGTTGGGACCGGTGCCTTTTTCATTAAGCACCAGCGACTGTAGTTGCTGAATATGCTGGGGATCGCATAGCAACCAGGCGCCGCTTTTTTTCATGCAATGGATGAGATAATCAGCCACTTCGTTGACGACGATAACCTCCTTTTCGGCCACGCAGGGCAGGTTGTTGTCGAAACTGCAGCCGTTGATGATATCGCGGGCGGCCTTCTCGACATTGGCGGTTTCATCCACCACGGCGGGCGGATTGCCGGCGCCGGCGCCGATGGCCTTTTTACCGGATGACATGACCGTTTTGACAATGGCCGGACCGCCCGTCGCCACCAGCATATTGACGCGCGGATCCTTGATTAAGGCGTTGGTGTTGTCAATGGACGGCGTCGTCACCGTCACCACCAGATTGGCAGGCGCGCCAAGCCGGGCCAGTTGCTGATTGATCAGCGCGATGCAGTGCAGCGACACATTGCGTGAACGCGGGTGGGGACTGAATACGACCGTGTTGCCTGCCGCCAGCATGCCGATGGAATTGTTGATAATGGTCTCCGTCGGATTGGTGGTGGGCGTTATAGAGCCAATCACGCCATAGGCGGAGTATTCGGTCAGGGTCAAACCGCCATCACCGCTCAGCGCCCCCGTCGTCAAATCTTCGACGCCAGGGGTTTTCCGTGCGGCAACGCGGTTTTTCACCACTTTGTCGGCGTAATTGCCCATTCCGGTCTCTTCCACCGCCATGCTGGAAATGGTTTGCAATACGTCTTCCTGCAGGAAAAGTGTGCGAATGCCGTCGACAAAACCGGCCCGATCCTGCATCGAGCAGTGGCGATACTGAATCTGCGCGTGCTGTGCCGCGGCAATCGCTTCATCCATGGTTGCAAACGCGCCGTCGCCGGACGGCTGGGTGGCGGCCGTGGCGGCGCCCGCGCGGCTTGCCAGTACGCTGGCGACAATCGCTTCGATGCTGTCGCTGTCGGGGGCGGGGGCCGCCGAAGGCGCACCGGACTCCTGGGTCTTGGGCGCGGTTTTGGTGTATTTACTCAGCACGCGCGAGACGGCCTGAGTAATTTCAAGATCGTTCATGCTCTACATTCCTTACTTCTCAACGCTTCACACGGGGGTATCGCTCGCCATCAAATGTACGGTGTCGTCGTCGATTTGATGGGGGCCGGGTCCAGGGTGGCCAGCAGCTGTTTGCCGACCTCTCTAGCCGCAATGACCGCCTGGCGAACCGCGCCGGAATCGCCGGCAAACGTAAAGATCACTTCGTTGCTGAAACTGGTGCCCTGAGAGGGACTGGCGTAGCCCACCGGCTCGATAACGGCGGCTTTCGCGGCGGCATCGGCAATCACCACGCCAATCGCGGCCGGCGAGGCGCAGGTCATCCCAAAGGATCTTCCCAGCGGCGCGCCGAGCGCTTTGTTGAGGGCATAGCTGGCACGGGCGGTGTACTGGAATTCCAGGTGACCTGCCGGCGAACCATAGACATCACCCATGGTTCGCTCGATTTCAGCCAGAGCGACCTCCACCGCGCGGCGGACGTCGGACACATCCGATGCGCCGAAAATGATCAAGCATCCATGGCCGCCGCCGCCTTCGGTATCACGCGCCAGCTCAATAGAGAGGATTTCGCTGTTGGTGGCTTTTATCGCTTCATCCGCCGCGAAGATATGCGGACCGGCGCCGGTCCGTGCGCCAAGAATACCGATTGAGCGATATTTCTTGTCGATATTCATGACTTCATGCAACTGATGATCGACATTGGCGATAACCAGTCCGATGGTATGTCCCAGGGCCGTACCGACAAATTCCGTTAAACCGCAGCCGGCGAAGTCGGCCGCCGTTTTGTTAACGGTGCCCGCATCGGTCTGTTTATTCATTACTTCAGATATAATCTGTTCAACAAGATTATCTCTCATGGTCAGTATCCTCTGGCGTTATCAACTGACGGCTTTCGGCAGGATTTTTTTCCACTTCGATATGCGGGCGCGGAATAACATGCACGGATACCAATTCACCCACTTTACCCGCCGCGGCGGAACCTGCGTCAGTTGCCGCTTTTACCGCGCCAACGTCGCCGCGAACCATGACGGTAACCAATCCCGAACCAATTTTTTCGTAACCAACCAGCGTGACGTTAGCGGATTTAACCATGGTATCCGCGGCTTCGATTGCTGATACCAGACCCTTTGTTTCAACCATACCTAATGCTTCTTGTTGCATAACGACCTCAATATTTCCAGGTAAGAGTAAATGTACGTAACGAATCAACCCATCTCGGGTGAGTCCATATAACTAATAAATTCATGCACTATGATGTTATTGCCCCAAGGACAAAATGTTTTGCCCGCCAGAGAGACTTTCTTGTTATTCGGTATGGCCCCGGACAATAAAATCCCCCTTACCGGCGGCAACGACCACGCCTGGCTCAGGCGGTACCTTCGCATGCACAGGAGAGCGCAGCGGCATCTTGCGCAATCATCTTCTCTTCATTGGTGGGAATCACCGCCACGATGGGAGAACCGGGCAACGAAATCACCCCCTCCCGGCCCGCAAAAATATTCGCATTCTTTTCCTGGTCGAGATGTACGCCGAATACCGCCAGCCGCTGGGCAGTCAGCTCGCGCACCAGCACGGAGTTTTCTCCAATGCCGCCGGTGAAAATAAGCGCGTCGAAGCGATGCAGCGAAGCGAGATGCGCGCCAAGATGACGTGCGAGGCGGTGGACCATCACATCAATGGCCAGCGTTGCACGAGGACAGCCCTTGCCGCGCGCGTCCTGCAGCGCGCGGCAATCACTGGAGAGCCCGGATAAACCGAGTAAACCGGACTCGTTGTTCACCATCTCGTACAATGCTTCGATGGTCTGCCCTGTGCAACGGGCGATATAGGCCGCCGCGCCAAAATCCAGATCGCCGCAGCGCGTGCCCATCACCAGACCTTCAAGCGGCGTCATGCCCATGGAGGTATCCACGCTTTCGCCGTTCTTCACCGCGCAGACCGACGAGCCGTTGCCGAGATGAGCGATAAGAATGCCGTGATCGGTTGGGTCGAGTTTCAATCGCTCGACGGCTTGCGCCGCGACATACCGATGCGACGTGCCGTGAAAACCGTATCGTCTGACTTGATACCGCTGCTGGTACTCAAGGGGAATGGCATAGGTATAGGCTTCCGGCGGCAGCGTCTGATGAAAAGACGTGTCAAACACGGCAATCTGCGGCAGCCGCGGCAATAACGCCATGGCCGCTTCGATGCCGATCAGGTTGGCCGGATTATGCAAAGGCGCCAGGGCCGAAAGCTCCCGAATGCGCATGATCACCGAATCCGTGAGCAGCACGGACTGTTTGAAATCACTGCCGCCATGGGCCACGCGATGGCCGATGGCGCGCACTTGCGAAAGCAGCGCCAGCTTCTCGAGTTGTCGAAAAAGCGCTTTCAGCGCGCAGTCGTGACTGGACTGGGCAAGGGACTCGGTCGCTTTATTCCCCACGGCGTCTTTGAACGTAATGCAGCCATCCGCCAGACCGAGTCGTTCCGCCAGCCCGGACAGCAATGGAGCGTCTTCATTGAGCGGGATCACTGAAAACTTCAGGGACGATGAACCGCAGTTAATGACCAAAACCAGTGAAGCTGACGACATGATGACCTCTGTCTCGGACTGCTATTTTGAAAAACTAGCCGTTAAAAGGCGTGAGTGGAAACTGCTCACGGCTGAAACGCGCCAGGGTCGCGTCGGCGATGGCAATATCTTCTTCGACGCTGCCGCCGCTGATGCCGATGGCGCCGAGCAGCACGCCGCCCGACCAACAGGGCAGCCCTCCGCCAAAGCAACAGATACCCGGTTCATTTTGCAAGCCGTAAAGGCTGGCGCCGGGCTGCACTTCGTCCGCCAGCAAATGGGTCGGCATTTTCAAGGCCACCGCCGTCCAGGCCTTTTGCCCTGCGAGCGTTTGGCTGATGAGCAGCGCGTTATCCATGCTGAAGAAGTAACGCTGCTGACCGCAGGCGTCCACCAGGCTGAAAACGATGGGCACGTTGGCGTCGTCAGCGGCTTCGCCGGCATATTTCGCCAGCAAGGCCGCATCCGCCAGACTCAAAGAGAGATGACGCGGCGAAAGCTGGCGTGCAATCGCCTCATGGATACGGCGATCCAGGTCGGTATCTCGCTCATTGCCCATGGTTTTTCCTCCCACAAGAGAGATCGAGCGCGTCGACTATCCCGACCACGGCGGCATCGATGACGGAGTGTTCTTTGCTGGCGCTCACGCGCGCGGAACTGCCGGTGGTGACAATCACCGTTTCGCCATTTCCCGCGCCGACGAGGTCCACGGCCACCTGCGCCGCGCCCGTGGGGTGATAGTGTTCATCCAGCCGGGCGACAATGAGCAATTTCGCGCCATTGAGCGAGGCGTGTTTGGTGGTGGACACCAGCGCTCCGGTTACCTTTGCCAGAAACATGCTTCCTCCGTGGGGTCCTGAATAATGACGATGCCGCGATCCCGCATATCATCACGGGCGGCGGGAGTGATAAGCGTACGGTCGCCGATATGCAGCGCTTCTCCTCTCTGGTACTGACGCACATCTCTAAGCGTTATCAACCTCTTGTTGATGCTTGCGGATGGCGCGTGTTTTGCGCCTGCGGTTTGTGAGGGGATCACGGTGATACCGTATTGCGCCAGCGTAGCGGCATAATTCGCCAGGCGCGCCCGAAAGGCCTGCGGCAGCGAATTGCCGGCGTCGGGACGGCATTCGGCATTGAGCGTCACCATCACGGGTTTATTCCGGCTAAGGGCATGGAAAACCCAGCGGCACACCAGGTTATCGCGAATGCCCAATGCGATTTTGCTCAGGCTGTTGGTGGAGAGCGCGGGAAGGTAAAGACCGCTGCAAAACTCGCCGGCTTGCTGCGGTTCCTGTTGACAGCACAACACCTCAACGTCCCGTTGCGCCAGCCCGTCCAGGCAGGCGGCTTGCAAAGACGATTGCCGCGCGCTGTGGGAAAACGCCATGGTCAGTAAATAACCGCTACGATTTAGGGCCGTGAGGCAATCCAATGTAGCGGGGAGCGTTGAGAGATCTTCACCGCTTAACACCACGCCCATGACCTGCCGGCGGGTTTGCAGGCGCCGCTTCCGCTGCGCCAGTATGTCGTCAATCATGGTATCGAGCAGGCGAGAGAGTCGTTGCGAGTCCATGGTTTTCCTTCTCAGCGGCTGTGCATCTCAAGGCGTTCAGCCATAATGGCATTCCGTCTGAACGCGTTTTACGCAGTCGCCGTTGCGCAAGCCAAAGCCATTCGCTTCTTCCACGTCGATATGCATTTCCAGAACGGCGTCGGCGCTTACGCGAACCACAACGTGACTGAGAATGCCGCCGCGTTGTCCTCCAATATGCACATCGATTTCCATCCCGTCCCGCAGGCCATAGTGCTCCGCTTCGGCCGGCGAAATATGAATGTGCCGCCAGGCGACAATCGCCCCGCCGGATTTGGCGATACGGCCATGGGGACCGATGATTTCAATGCCTGGGGAGTCCTCTAAATGCCCAGACATCCTGACGGGCGCTTTTACGCCCAGCACAAAGCCGTCGGAAACGGAGATTTCAATCTGCGTGGCGCTGCGCAATGGGCCGAGCACGCGTACTTTCGTTAATTCCCCCTTGGGGCCGCGCAGGGTCACTGTTTCTTCGGCGGCATACTGGCCGGGTTGCTTTACCGCTTTCATGCGGGTAAGCGTGGAGCCGTAGCCGAACAAAGCGTCCATGTCTTCCCGACTCAAATGCACATGACGATTGGAAATACCCACCGGGATTTCCATGGTCTGCGGCGCCGGCGGCGCGTCGGTAAATGTGGCGCCATGGGCCGCCAATTCCTGGAGAATTTGCCGGGTAATCCATTCGGCTTGCTGCTGGTTGTAATTCATAACGTCAACGACCTGAAAGTGATGAGTGGAGCGATATCAAGCATATTCAGTCCCGCACTGCGCTTTTTGCCGTTACGCAGGACTTTTTTGACCGTCCGGTCAGCGAAGGACAAACTTGTCCAGATTTACCCGGCGATTCGCGTCAGCAATACATCCACATCCGCGGCGCTGGGTCGGCAGGGATTTGACGCCGTACAACCATCGGCCAACGTGGCGGTAATCAGCGGCTGACGCAAGGATTCGAAATCCCTGAGGTCTTTCCCCAGCTCTCTGAGCGTGGCGGGAATGCCGAAGTGGCGATTGATATCGCGAATAGCGGTTATCAATGCGTGCAGGGTTTGATCCGGTGTATTGGCCTGTATGCCCATGATGGCGGCGCATTTCCGGTAACGCGGCATCGCATGAGGAGCCTGCTCGGCGTTGTAGGCGATGACCAAGGGCAGCAGCATGGCGTTGATTTTGCCATGGGGGATATGCAACATGCCGCCGATGGCATGGGCCATGCCGTGCACCAACCCCAAACCCGCCGAGTTGAACGCCATACCGGCCATGCATGATGCGTGGTGCATACGGGTACGCGCCTGTATATTTTTCTCATCCTGAAACACCCCCGGCAGATATTGCCAGGTCAGCGCGATGGCTTTTTCCGCCAGCGCGTCGCTGAAATCATTTGCGCCGGAGGAGACCAAGGCTTCAATAGCATGCGTTAACACATCCATACCGGTATCCACCGCCACCTGACGCGGCACGGACAATACCAAATGCGGGTCCAGGATGGCGTAATCCGGCACCAGCTCCTCGGCAATCAGGGGATATTTCCGACCGTTTTGCGGGTCGGAAATGATGGCGTATGAGGTGACTTCCGAACCGGAGCCGCTGGTGGTGGGAATGGCGATAAGCTCGATAGCATGGTCCGGGAAATGCTCCGCAAGCGTCGCTTTGATGCCTTTTGCGGCATCAAGGGAAGAACCGCCTCCCAGCGCAATAATGACGTCCGGCTTGAATGTTTTGAATTGCGCCGCGCCGGCCTGCAAAATCTCAACGCTCGGATCGGGTTTGACGTCGCTGAAAACAGACACCGAGGCCAACGGCATTTCGTTAATCAGATAGCGGGTTTTCCCAGAGGTCGCCATAAAGCCGTCTGTTACAATCCCTACCTTTTTACGGTCCAAACGGCGCAGCGCCTTGATAGCCTCCTTGCCAAAATAGACTTTCGGAATTGAAAAAAAATCACTCGCCATCTCTCGATTACCTTATCCCTTACCACAGATAACCGGTGTGCAGACTCCGGTCGCGAAAAGAGATTTGATGGTGTCATAGGCGCCGATGAAAGGAGCTAGGCAAGTTTGTGCACTGACAGGATTATGTTGTTGTGGTTCGACGCCGCTGACAAAAAAATGCAGTACGCATGAAACGGGGGCAGGGGAAGCTGTCCAGTCGGGAGGAGCGGACGACGCTGCGCTTTGCTAAGGCGGGCATATTTCGGCGGGCAATGGATATGAGCCGGTTTATTGCCCCCTAAGGCGGTACAGGCCGGCAGAGCGCAGTGAGATGGCAAGCGTGGCCGAAGAGATATTCCTGAAGGCTGGATTCACGCCCCGCTCCGGCTCATTTGCACAAGGCGGACAAATCGCCGCCTTGTCGTTATGCTTCGAGAATAAGGCGAATTTATTCGACGATTTTTACGGTTTGGCCGAGAAACTCCACCTGTTGATTCAAGACTATCTTGCAGCGCTTGCGTGTTTCCAGCACACCGTCCACCTTGACCTGCTGGCCGTTGATGGCGGTCTTGGCCGCCGCGCCGCTGTGGCACCACCCCTGAAATTTCAATAAGTCGCACAATGCTATATGCGGATGGCCCGCCAAAGAAAATGTTTCCATCGTATTCCGCCGTTATGATGCCAAATCGTGAAATTCTTCACAGGCCTGCAAGGTATTTTGTATCAGTGTGGCGACGGTCATCGGGCCGACGCCGCCGGGCACCGGCGTAATATAAGAGGCCCGCTGCGCGGCGGCGTCAAAATCCACGTCCCCCGCCAGTTTGCCGTTGTCCAAACGGTTAACGCCCACGTCCAGCACTACCGCGCCGGGCTTGACCCACTCGCCGGCGATCACGCCGGGTTTGCCCACCGCCACCACCAGGATATCGGCGTATTGAATATGCCGCTGCAAATCTTTGGTGAACCGGTGGGTCACCGTCACCGTACAGCCCGCCAGCAGCAGCTCCATGCTCATGGGGCGTCCGACGATATTGGACGCGCCCACCACCACGGCATTGGCGCCGTAGGTCTCGATTTTGTAATGCTCCAGCAGGGTAATGATGCCGCGGGGCGTACAAGGACGCAGCAGGGGCGCGCGCTGGCATAAGCGCCCGACGTTGTAGGGATGGAAACCGTCCACATCCTTATCCGGCCTGATGCGCTCGAGAACGTTGATATTGTCCATGCCGGGCGGCAGCGGCAACTGTACCAAGATACCGTCTATCTGCCCGTCGTCGTTCAATTGGTCGATAAGCGCCAGCAGTTCGGCTTCGCTGATGCTGGAGGGCAAATTATAAGCGCGGGACACAAAGCCGACATCCTCGCAGGCCTTGCGTTTATTAGCGACATAAATCTGTGAAGCGGGGTTCTCACCCACCAGCACCACCGCCAGCCCGGGGGCGCGTTTCCCCACGCCCAGCCGCTTTTTCACCCGAGCGGCAACTTCATTCCTGACCTGTTGAGCAATGGTTTTGCCATCAATGAGTTTTGCTACCATCAGAATCGCGAGTCCATCTGTTTAACGTGCCGAGAGGGGCTATTTTGTCAGAAGCGCGGCCCGCTGTCAGGCACTGAATGCAATCCGGCTGTTTATCATGCGAGCACTCGGCAGAAAAGCCATTGACTCGACCCGTCCGCTCCGTATAATCCAAACCGCGTTATCCCATCTCTCCGCCGTCGGGCGCCCTTAGCTCAGTTGGATAGAGCAACGGCCTTCTAAGCCGTAGGTCACTGGTTCGAATCCAGTAGGGCGTACCATTTCAACATAACCATGTATGTGCTGCTTGTTCTTTCAGGCATAGCCCAGTGGGACGATTTTGGATACACCAAAAAAAGGGTCTTAGCGGCTGCGCATGTGTGAACGGATGAAACAGCGTTTTCTGGGTATCCCTGCGCGCTGTCTAGTTTCATATTTAGTCACTAAAGAGAAAACCCTTCTAACCAACCTTCTGATTTAATTGATATTTGTTGCATAATTTAATTTATTCAAGAGTATATTGTACATATAAATTTTCAATCACCTGAACCTTAGAATAGTGCTGGCGCAAATTGCAAGCTGGTAAGCTCCTTTCGGCAATGTGTATCAATTCATAGGAGTCTACAATGCATAATGAAATTTATAGGTGTAAAGCAATACCGGATATAAAAATTTCAAAGCAAATGGAAAGCATGTTAGACCAATATGAGTTTCCTTATGGAATTAAAGATTTAGATTCAAGATATGTTTATGTAAATATGGCCGCAGTGTCTTTATTCGGCTTAAAACGTAAATCAGATGTAATAGGGAAACTTGATATTGAAGTTAAATCAAAACTAACGGAAATTGATGATTTGGGGCTAGAATTTATCAGGCAGGACCGAAAAGTCACGGAACATGAAAGCAAGCTCGCGACTCTTGAAATCCATCCGGTGGCTGTAGATTATCCGTATATCGTTAATAAAATCCCTTTTTATAACGATGACAAAGATTGTGTTGGCCTGTGTCTCTTTTCAAGAAATTTGGAGGTATATTCTCTAAACGACTTCGTAAAAGGTCACATGCCTGGTTCTTTACTCTTGAACAAGCCTGACAATTTTTTCACTGAGCGTAATTGTGAGTTGATGTTTTTCCGCTTACAGGGTTTAACAAATAAAGAAACTGCCGCGAGGCTGAATCTTTCGCCGAGAACTATTGAAAATTATATGCAAACATTATATGAAAAGGCAGGTGTAAATCACTTTGATGATTTTTTAGATTTTTGCGTATCTAAAGAGTATCATCGATATTTGCCCAAGCGTTTTTTACATAATCATCATATAGGGTTCTGAATAGTCACTCTAATGTAATCGGCCTCTTAATCGATTTCAGTAGCCTGCGTCTTGCGGGCTATCAGCCAGTTCCGCGTTAGGTTGAATACCGGCTTTGTCCAGAACATGACGCGGTGCGGCGTGATTTTTTCTCACGCTGGCAAAAATCTCGTCGAACTTCAACACATCGAAACCAAAATCAATGGCGAGTCGGCAAAACTGCGTGGCCAGCCCTTTTCCCCAGCTTTCATAAGCAAACCGGTAGCCCAAATTGATTCGACGGTCCGCGCCCAAATTGCGATGGCTTAAGCCACCGAAGCCAATGATATGGGTAAGATCGCTTTTCGAGACGATGGCCCACGGGCCGAAAAAATGTCTTTCCCAAGAACTATGCCAGTTGTCGAGGCATAGTTTCGCATCATTGATGGTGGTTAGCGGACCGGCGGGATTGGAACGATGGGTTCTGGGATCGCCAAAATGGCAAACAGAACGGATAATTCCCCACCCTGCGGCGCGCGGACAACGAGGCGTTGATGATGTTGACGGGTTGCAGTGTTGGGGTGTGGCGACGTGCGTCGTCAACAAAATGAGACTGGGTGAGTGGGATGATTATCCAGGGATGTGATTGTGCCCCGGCCGAGGCCAGGACAATTGCTTAGCCTATGCAGCGGCTGAAGGCGAGACGCAGGGCAGAGCCGATTTCAATTGGGGTACTATCATCAGGAATAACAACATTATCCTCATCGGTAATCCCATCACCATTCCAGTGGTCTAATTTTACGTGATGGCTCGGAGTTATCGTGATTTCCCCACCTTTTCGCTCAATTCCACAACTAAGCATTTGTTTAAAAAGCGCTTGCTCAGTTTTGTAATTGAACATAGACATAATCATTTCCTTCCAGTCAGCGTAATTTTTCTCCATTTGATCTTTATCATAAAAAGCGGCATCAAAGGTTGCTTCCGGATGTATCCACACATCAGGTCGTGGCTTAGGGAGAATAAAACGGCTGTGAGATAATGAATCTAGTATAAAATTACCTAGCTCAGCACCATCAGCATCTATTTTTGTAATATGCTGAACACCGTCAGGATCGGAATGACGACTTCTGTAACCAGAATATGTCTTAATACATATGAACTTTTCATTAATTATCGCGCCAGCCCACGATCCCTTAATCAAGTCATTCATGTTAGTCGGCCACCCTTATAATTGTAACTTTCACATCATTATCACTGCCATATTGTATGGCTCGATTGATTTGCTCCCACTGAGCATCATTTGTTGCGGCTGGCACACCAACCACAACTTCTTTTGATGTAACATCTTTAGCATAATACTCGAAATCTCCTTTCTTATCATGCTTGAATTTTAATACATCATTAATATTATCCTTAATGGAGCTGTACAACTTAGAAGGATCCTCTAATCGACTTTTCGTTAACGTGTCAAGTGTTTTTACGCTTACAGATGAACCCGTAGCCTCATCAATAAAGTCATAAGCTTGAAAGGTTTTAGGTGTCTGTGTACTCTCCGGCAAAAACGTTTTGCCATAATAAGTTTCGAATGGCTTGCCCTGCGATGGATTACCTTCACTCCATTTCATACCAGTATCAGCCAGCTTAACGGTGGGGTACTTTGAAACGCGGCTGGGGATCAATGGGGTCGTTTTCTCGATAAGCTTTCCGCCGGCGGCCACGCCAGATTTAACGACAGACGTTCCAGCCTTGACTAAACCAACTCCGCCAGCACCTATCATGGCAACATCTATTACCAGCTTGCCGCCTTCCACCCCCGCCTGGAAGTAGCCTTCAACTCCGCCTCTTTCCTGCGCTGCCAACATATTGTCGATATGAGCTATCCATTTTTCCTTTACAGCGTCACTCATTTTCCCAAGCACGTTATCATCATTGGCCAGAGCCTTGAGCGCTCTATATGTTTCCTTAGGATGAGTTGCGAGGTCATAAATACCTTTAACCGCATCATGGAGTTCAGCAGGAATTCCCGCAGCTATTCCCCCTGCAAAGGCGAGCAATTGGCTTGCCTCGATAGCTTTCCAGTTAGCCTTTACTCCAATCTCGCAAGCGGTGGTCTCACACGCCGCGATTTCTTTTCCTCTAAGGGCTTGTTGTTTCGTGCTTAGAAAACTCAAATCTTCAGCTAATGATTCGACCTCAGTATTTTTTACGGCTTTGACGTTATTAATCAGTTCGTTAGTGTTGCCTTTTCTAATTAATTGCCTCGGCGCTTCCTTGATGGCATTAATTCGTGTTTGTATCTGCTCCATCTTTTTTAATTGCCGCGTCCATAATGAAGCGAGCTCTATCTCGTTGGAGAAGACCGTCATGGAGCTTGATTTCGCTGTCTGCTAATTCGTGAATAGCCGTGGTGAGTTGCTCTGTATCATCATTTATGAATGCAGCATGTTTTTTCTCATTATTAACATGAACCATGTGGCGCAAATGCTGTAAGCTATGCTCTGCGTGATGAAGTAAAGTTTTTTGCATCGTTAAGCCATAAGTGCGATTTATGCTCTGGATTTGAGTCACGATCTATTTCATTCTGTATGAGAATAATTTGTTCGGAGAATTCATGGCTTAATGCCTGAATATCTAATCTATCAATTTCACTTATTTTTCTTAAATTAGCAATTCCTTCTTGTATTTGGCGATTTTGCACCTTTAATTGAATTTCAAGCTCTTGTAATTGTCTCTGATGTTCTTCAAGTTGTCTATTATGTTCTTCGGTAATCCTTTCCAATTCGGCTTTCGCTTTACGCTCAGCTTCCAATTGCAATTCTTTATTGCGTTTAGCGACTTTTGGATTTGGCATGCTCTGTATGCGATTTAAACACTTTTGATGCTGAGCTTGTATATTAGAATGATGTTGTGTGACGTTTACTGTATTTTGTTTAAATCTTTGCTGCTGAGCGTGAAAACTTTCTTTAATCTTATTTTGCGACGCAACGAGAAACTCCCGTGTTTTTAAAGATTGAGCTTGCAAGTTTTTTAGATTGACTTTTTGCATCTCGACTAAATTTTTAACTGCTTGTTGCTGTGCCGCGAGCTTTGCTGATTCATTTTTGAGGAGCTTTATAGTTGCATCTTCCGCTTTATTGATTAGCTTTTGTGTATATTGTTGTTGCTTAAATGCCTCGGTGTGATTCGTAATTGAATTTTCATACTCATAATTCAACACAATATTATTAGAAGCTGAGTTGCTAACTTCGCATAGCATCCCTCCCGGAGTGCTATATATACCATCGGAATTCTTTTCACATGGCGGCTTTGTTCCTGCGGGTGGGTAGGCGTAAACAGTCAGAATCTCGTCCATATTCTTTCCCTGGATTTATTAATTAATACTGGTGATGCCACTTATTTTTTTACTGCATCTAGTGCTAAAAATATTTGGGCTGAACGATTGTAAATAAGAAGCAACTATTAATTAACCACAGGGGTGCTAAAGATTTTTTAAACGGAAAGGGCACTTTAACTAAATTGCTGTATATGATGATTATCTTAGAATAGTAAAATAATATTATATTAAAGGATTATGATAATTATCAATTAAAAATTCAGTGTCGTTATGTATATTTCCGACAGCCTTATCAACGGCGTGAAATGCAAATTCATCGGCTGATCTCAGGCAATCATGAGCCAGCTCAGCGACCCGTTCCGGCGTGGTCTCCGGTGCCATCCATTCGACTGATGCTAATCGCGTCATCACAAGCGGTCTGCGATCGTGAATATCAACAAGGCCCTTATCGCTTGCAGCGGTTACGATAACAAAGCCATCATCATCCGGCACGCCCAGGGCGTCGGAGTGAAAACGGCTGATAGCTGCAAAATAAATCGGCTGCTGATTTTACCTCTCTTGTTTCAAATTGAGTAAATTGACCGCACATGTGGGGATAGTCTTTATTGGTAAGGGATTTTAATTATATGGGGGAATTTTGCACAGAGGGGTTGTTGAAGACGAAAGGTCGGAATTTGAATGTGTCTTTTTGGTGACGAAATCACACTGTCGTTGGTATGTCACCATATGTCATTGTTTGCCTAATGTCACTTGTGAATGCAGATTAGGCCGGTATAAACAATGTGTTATTCACACCCCAACGTTCTTCTAAGCCGTAGGTCACTGGTTCGAATCCAGTAGGGCGTACCAAATACGTATCAAATTGCGCCAGTTGACGTCGTTTTTTTATAAAAATACAGTAAGTTAACGTCATGTCAGAATTTCAAATTCAACCTGATTCTTTCGACATAAATTCACATCAATTATCTTGATATATACGTGGGTTAGGGTCAGTTCCGGATGGTGAAGAAGCTGATGGTTTGCAGTACTGGGGGTAATATTTCCAATGTACCTGTCGGTTTCTTTATGCAGTATTTTAAAATAAAAACGGGCAACGGACGGCCTAAACCGGTTATCTCAAATGGAACATAGTGGAAACAGACGCTTCAAGCTTTAAAAGCTAAATTCATCATCTATTCAATGCGTTGCGACTAAGTGTCGTTCTAATGCTTCACAAACGGTATTAGATGGCATAGCCTGTTATTATATACAGTAGTTTGTTGTAACTGAAAAACAGGGTCTCTCTTAGCGAGAGTCTTTGCCTCACTCTACATCACCATTCGGAGGTAAGCTATGCCAACATCTGTCACGGGCGTGATCCCGACATCTGAAGAATACAATGATTTGGTTACTCAAGAAGAATTGTCTGCAGCGTCTGGTGCATCTATTATAAATTTTATGGAACAAACAGTTTATAATACATTATTGAAAATAGCGGGGATGGATACTTTGGGCGGGACAAATGGGCCTTTAGGATATGACCCTGCGGGATTAGATTTAACTTTACTAAATGCTATAGGATCTTCTCCTAGAGATATAATGAATTACGGCAGGCTGATAAACGGAGTTATAGAATTATTTGGTATACGTAGAAATGCAGTAGCGAGAAGTTCTATTGCAAATTCATCAGGAGTAAATATTTGGAATCCACAAGTCGCTGGAGTTGCGGATGTATTAGCATTAAGTACATATGCTTCTGCCGATCAGGTTAATGATTTTGTTATGATATCAAGTAGTGCCGCCAATCCATGGGAGACAGGACAATCGGTAGTTTTTTCCTCTGATGGTTTTGTTTCAACAAATACAGAATTGCTTACGGGAATAAAAATTGGTTCAATAGTAAAAACGAACGAGTCTACCCCATCATGGGGCATTGTAGATGCTATCAATACAGAGACAGGAAAGGTAACACTTCTTGGGTCTATTTGGGGACAAGCGGGGTTAGCTGTCACTCCAGCATCAGGAAGTTTGCTTGAATGTAATCCACAAACTAAAATTTGGGCAGCTAACAAAGTGCTTCAACTGATATCTGGTGGTAGAGCTACGGCAGGGGCTATAGAAGAATGGGATTACGTAAATCAAACGGGATCCACGGCAAATACAATAGGGCATGATTTAGTTAATTTAAAACAATCTAATTCTGATTGCGATACCGGCTATGTAGTCAGAGGATCCGAAGATGGCTCTGGGAATTACAGAGGATGGCTAACTGGTTTTTCTGCCCGTTTATTTAAAAATTATGGTTTTTCAACCATTCAAAGTGGCCCGCAACAAGCTTTCGCTGATTATTACTCAGCAGCATCATCTCAATTTTCATTTTATTCAAATGGTGAATCAACATATGCCTTTTCTGCTCAAGTTTCTTCATCTTCGCCTCTCTCCCAAGCTGGTAAAGTGCAAACCTTACTAAGTTCGTACGGTTTCAGAATGAGATCAGGTGATGCAACTACAGTCATTACTTCATCGACAACATTATCGACTTATGTTGGTTCGTATATAATAAATTTATCTACCGGACAAACATTAACATTGCCTGATCCAACGAATTCCGTTGCTGGTTATACAATGAAATTGCGATTTTTCAATGATAATATCGTGACCATAACGACTAACATATCGACGATAAAATGCTATATATTAGGTGGAGGTTCTTATGCATCCCAGTCTTTTAACCCAACGGCTGGTAAAACATATGAATTAGTTTGGGATGGCAATGCATGGGGGGTATGGTCATAATGGCTAGAGAAATATTAGCAAACCGGTAGCCCAAATTGCGATGGCTTAAGCCACCGAAGCCAATGATATGGGTAAAATCGCTTTTCAAGGCGATGGCCCACGGGCCGAAAAAATGTCTTTCCCAAAGGCTATGCCAGTTGTCGAGGCATAGTTTCGCATCATTGATGGTGGTTAGCGGCCCGGCGGGATTGAAACGATGGGTTCTGGGATCGCCAATCGACCGCACATGGGGAGATAGTCTTTATTGGTAAGGGATTTTAATTATAGGGGGAATTTTGCATAGAGGGGCAGTTGAAGGCGGAAGGTCGGAATTTGAAAAGTGTCTTTTTGGTGACGTAATCACACCGTCGTCGGTATGTCACCATATGTCATTGTTTGCCTAGTGTCACTTGTGAATGCAGATTAGGTCAGTATAAACAATGTGTTATTCACACCCCGACGTTCTAAGCCGTAGGTCACTGGTTCGAATCCTGTAGGGCGTACCAAATGCCTATCGAGAAGCGTCAGTCGGCGTCTTTCTAACCGCCCCTTTACATTGACATGAACAGATAACGTAGATGCCTATCTATCAACAGACGAACATCTCTCTTGGACGATCCTCAAAAAACATCCGTTTGCCGCTCAACGCCGCGCCGGTTTTACTCCCTCAGGCGGCGCCGGCATACAGCATGTCCGAGACAAATTCCATGCTTTAAGATCTGATGGCTGCAGTTTGCGTTAATGCAAGTCTATTTTTTGATTGTACACAAAAAGCGTCATATCCTGAAAGGTCAATTTCTCATCAGGCACGCCGACTTGCTTTATGATAGCTTCAAGGCGACGATTCATCTGCGAATCCTGAGCTGAATTCCCTATCGCGGGAATGGCAATAAACTGTCGCTCAGGCGCCTTGGCGGCGTACTCTTCAGTCATCCATGATTTCATGGTTTGCGAACGGACTTCATCGAATTGTATGCGATAATTCTTTTTATCGAATAGAACGGGGGTGATATGAATGGATCCGTTTGAAAACCAATTAACTATATTCGATAATTTCCAGTAATCACCGTATCCGAATGTCAGATCATTTTTCTTAAGAAAATTAATATAGGAAAGAGCTTGTCCTTCTTGGTCGGTCAGTGGATTTTTGTTTTTATGGTAAGAATAAAGCGATGAAGTGACAAAAAGCACCAGAATTAATATAATGAGGGGGTTTTTATTATAATTGCAACTTAATATAGCCATTGCGATAGTAAAGCATACCACATTCATAAAGAAACGCGCGCTTAAAACGTCTGGAGAGGGAAAACTGATGACAAATGATGAAATTATCGCCGCAATAGTCAGAATGCTGAAAGTCGCTATGAATTTAGCCTCTTTACTTTTATTGAAACATACGGAAAATGAGTGCATGAAAACCAGCGCCCACAGGATAACAGAACCAATGTGTGCGCTTTGATTATCGACTAAGAAAATATTCATGCTGCTACCAAGAAGCTTTACTACCCATATTGCGTTCTCTGCCCATTGCGCTAATGGAACTAATTTAAAGTGCTGTATTGGTAGCCCAAGCAATCTCTGCACGATATGGGTCATTGATAAAATAAATGCCAGCCCAAATATAACAGGTATTATTTTCCTGAGCTCTTTTTTTCCAGGAGAAAACCATTTGCGTCAGTAATAGCGGTAAAAAATAAGAGGCTAAAAACCATGGGTCGGAAATAGATGTAAGTAGCGCTAATAAACTATAAATTATCGCAAGGACACGTGAATTTTTCTTGATATTCCAAAAAATTAACGCGAAGATCACTACGCCGAAAAAATGCGTTGAGTTATGAGAAAAGGCGTGCGCTAGAAATCCGAAAGTATAGGAATATGCGGGCAAAAGCGTTAGGCATACTATCGCAAGAAAAGATATTTTGCTTTTTTTACATGAATTCAAGACCGCTGCGATTATGATTGCCGTCATGGCGGTGAACAGCGCCGTGGAAAGTATCAAAGGCAGCTTGCCATCGTCTGATAACAAAGCGAAAAAAATAAAATTAATGGGAAAGGTGGTGAAATACCAGTTATCAGGCGTGGGGGCCCAATCTTTGAAAGCCGAGAACCCTTCGGTCAAAAAGGCTCGCCATACCAGCGGGCTGTTCGCCACATCAGGTTCGATTGAGAAGTAACGGAAGGTGAGGGTGTAAGACAACCCTCCCGCTATGACCATAGCCGATAAAAAAATGAGTGCTGAGTAAATTTTCGATCTTTTCACAATAATATTTACCGTAACAACTTGTGTTCCTCTCGGAAAATTCACTTTGACCCGCGACCGGAAAGTCGGTGCGGATGCCTGGGCACCATTAGGTATAATCAGCGGTATTTGAAAGCAACGAAATTACCGGGCTACTTACTCCCCAGGAAATCTGCCGGAGGTCGGCGCTTAATAAGCGCACGCTTATTATACCCTGAAGTGGCGAAGATTTTCAATGTAAGCGACTCCGATTTGCTTAAGGTTTTATACCAAGCTATAAAATCACAACAATATTTTAATCCGGAAGCAGTGCCGCCCTTTTAATACTACAAATAAACATGAGATATTAAGAACTTTTATACTGCATTTGCCTTAGGCCGTCAATCCACGATAAACAGCTTGGCGCCTTTAACGGTCGAGGATCGGTGGGGCTCCGCATTATCAGCAACCTGGTAACTGAGGCCGGGGGTGAGCGTGAAGCTGCGGCCGTCTTTTAATTCGGTATGGAGTTCACCTTCGAGGCAATACAGGATATGGCCCTTGGAACACCAATGATCGGCGAGGTAGCCGGGGGAATATTCCACCATCCTAACGCGGATGGTATCGAATCGGCGGGTTCTCCAGATGGCATTTCCGCTTTCTCCAGGGTGACTTTCCGGCTCGATGGCCGACCAGTCGGTAATGCCGAAAGGCGTGTTTTCAATGTCCATCTCATCTCTTTCCGCGTCTGTGTGGTGGCGCCAGCGGTTTTTACTAGCGGTTTATACAGATTACCCTTGTCGGAGATTTACACAACGAAAACGCCGATATTACTTCCTCAACGCAGCATAAACAACAGCATAAGGCAAAAAAAGCCCGCAAGCCTATCTGCGGGCAAAAGCTACCTTAAACAATGAAACAGGCTTCATGGGGAAGCCAAGGGCACGATACCAAAATCAAGATAAAGTTTTTGTAGTGAAATCGTTCAGAGTTGCAACAAATAGCGGCGCAACGCGCCGGGGCGGAGTTCAGGACAAAAAAAGCCCGCCAGAGGCGGGCAACGCATATACACACGACAAATGGCAAGGAGATGAGGGTTATTTATGGATTGAGTATGCCTTTAACAATGTATTGTTATGTCATGGCAAAGTAAGTTTGTCTTGAAAGATGTAAAACGTGATGAGAGAACAGAGCCTTTCACTCGGGGAAGTGGCAAGATTAAACAATGGGATTTTCATCAATGCACGACGTTTTCTGGTGCGCTTATCGATGCCGAGTCTGCTTGTTAGCGGTCTGGCACGACGTTGTCGTGTGCGCTTATCGATGCCGAGTCTGCTTGTCAGCGGTCTGGCTCGACGTTGTCATGTCCTGTTATTTTAGTAAAACACCTGCTTTCATATAAAAACACGATTATTGCGCACTGATGCCATGGCGATTGAACCAAGTGTTAGTTTAATTAGTTAAATGATCATGAATGATGCTGTTTAATAATATTCCGGCAATTCTTTTCACGTATTTCCCCCGGCTCTCTTCCCCCGTCTTAGGAGATATTTCATGGACGGCGAGGCCCGCCGGTTTTTTTATCGCAATGTTATATAAGTTATTGACCGGTCTTGCGCCCATACCCTATTATGGCGGCACCAGGGACTGAGGAAGTGTAAGGAAACAGAATGGAAAAGACTACGATAGCCGCTTTGTTTTGTGTTTTTGCTTTAACCGGCTGCGCGCGTACCGAACCGGTTTTAAATATCTCCGAGCCCATCAGCGGTCATTTGAGCGCCGATGAGGTGAGAATCGCCATTCTTCAGGCCGGCATTGAACGCGAATGGGTGATGACGCCCGCCGCTCCCGGTATTATCAACGGGCATTTGAGCCAGCGTGAACACAGGGTCGATATTCGTATCAGCTATTCTCCCACAGGTTATTCCATCAATTACGTCGATAGCCGAAATCTGAAGGCGAAAGACGGTCTAATTCATCGCAGCTATAATCGTTGGATTCACAATCTTGACCATGATATTCAATTGAAACTCGCAACGAAGCGGATTGAATAGCGCGGTTATCAAGCCTATTAGGTGGCGGTGAAGCCTGAGCTGAAATAATTGTTACAAAAGGTAATCGGTATCTTATCGATTGCTTATCCCTTTTTGTACTACTTTTTTGCCTGCGCGCCAGCCAAGCGGGATATCACGCGCCCGGTGCTTGCAAGGCGGCGCCCGTCCCGTTGCCGGTATGGTCTTAACAGATTAACAACCTTTACAACGGCGCCGGTAAATAAGCCACGCGCTGCTATGATTACGATCGGAATACGATTTTTTCCAGGTTACGCATCGCCGTGACGGGGGCGTGCGATGGCCTGATTGCGCTGATGCAGACGAATCCGATCGTAACCCATGGGGTGCTGTGGCTATGCTGCCCTTGCTTTGTGATAACTTTTTGTCATCAGAAGAAGAAGAATAATCGCATGAAGTTAACCTTTTCACTTCTTGATTGGCAAGCCAACGCGCCCGGCATCGGTTTTGCTGAAGAATGGCGCCGCTGGGCGCGCCTTCCGCCGGCTATCGACGCCGAAAGCCCGCTGATGAAATGCAGCGAACTGCCGATGATGACGGCGCGTCGTCTCAACAGCGGCAGCAGGGCGGCGGTGGATTGCGGGCTGGCGCTGCTGCGGCGGCAGAAGGTTGATGCCATCGTATTCACCAGCCGGCACGGTGAGCTGGAAAGAAATCTGCGGATACTGCGGGCGTTGGCGCAGGGCGAAGACCTTTCGCCAACGGACTTCGCCATGTCGGTGCATAATGCGGCGGCCGGCAGCCTTACCATTGCGGCCGGCATGCCGTTGGTCAGCACGTCGCTCGCGGCCGGTAGAGACTCCTTTCAACAAGGTCTGGTGGAGACCGCCGCGTTGCAGGCCGCCGGGTATGAGCAGGTGCTGCTGGTGGATTTCGACGGCGCCATACCGGCGTTTTATCAAGACAGGATTTCGGCGCAAATGCCCCATTATCCTTATGCGGTCGCGATAATATTAACCCAGGGTAATACTCTGGCTTGTGAGTCTTCCGGGGCGGACATCACTGATGAGGCGCAAGAGGCTTCTATGGCCCAAAGCCTGCAGTTTTTGCACGCCGTCCTGGCAAAGCGGAGGCGGTTCGTCATCCCTGGCGAGCGGATGGTCTGGCGCTGGACGTGCAATGGCGGCTAAATCATTGCCGCCATGTTTTGCGGCGCGGAGTTTCAGCCGTCTTTGGCGTTTGTTTGCGGGCGGTTGCTGTTTCGCATTGTTCAGTATCGGGGGGGGCTGACGATGTCACTGATATGGTTCAATTTTTTGCGGGTCATGCAGCGGGACGCGGCGAAGCGGCGCCGAATGGTGCGAAAAAGCATATCCGCCGGTTTTCGGCTTTTTCTCGCCACCGCCCGTACGCTGGGCGTGCTGGAGTATCATATCGACGGCGTTGAGGCATTGCAGGACGATCGTGGATGCCTGGTGGTGGCTAACCACCCGACGCTTATCGACTATGTTTTGCTGGCCTCAGTCATGCCGGAGGTCGACTGCTTGGTTAAGGCCTCTCTGCTCCGCCACTTTTTTTTCCGCGGCGTGATTCGCGCCGCGGGCTATCTGGTTAACAGCCAGGGTAGATCATTGGAGGCGGCCTGTCGGCGTCGTCTCTCAAACGGCGATACCATACTGATTTTTCCGGAGGGAACCCGCACCTGTTATGGCTCGTCGCCGGTCTTGAAGCGCGGCGCGGCCAATATTGCCGTGCGCTGCGGTTGCGACCTGCGAATCGTGCATATCCGCTGCAGCGAAAAGGTGCTTGATAAACAGAGCCGATGGTATCACACGTCTTTGACGAAACCGATTTTTACCGTCAGCGTCCGGGAGCGTATCTGTATTAATACATTCTTGGCAAAGGAAGGAGAGCTGCAATCCATTTCGGTGCGGCATCTTAATCGTTTTTTACAACGGGCGTTAACGCCTGAGCTTTGATAATTTTTGGAATCAGGTATGGAAGAATTATCCCTTGAAATTAAAAAAAATGATTATCGCCACGCTGAATCTGGAAGAGATGAACGTGGATGAAATCGAGACCGATTCGCCGCTATTTGGGGATGGCCTTGGATTGGATTCCATTGATGCCTTGGAGTTGGGGCTTGCGGTCAAAAACCGCTACGGCGTGATGCTGTCGGCGGAAAGCGAAGAGATGCGCCAGCATTTTTTTCTCGGTGGCGACATTGGCCGCTTTCATTAACGCGCAGCGCCACAAGAGCGCCTGATAATAACTATAACGAGTCGATTATGGACAAAAACCACATTTATCAGGAAATAACCCAGCTGCTGGTGACGTTGTTCGAAGTCGACGCAGCCCAAATCAAACCGGAATCGCGTCTTTATGAAGATCTCGAGCTCGATAGCATTGATGCCGTTGATATGGTGGTGCACCTGCAAAAGCGTATAGGCCGTAAAATCGCGCCGGAAACCTTCAAAACCGTGCGTACGGTGCAGGATGTAGTGAATGCGGTGGAACAATTGACGAGCGCTGACTGAATGGCCGGGGCCTTTGTCGTTGCCTTGAGACAGGCGCAAACGTTGCTGCGTGGTATGGGCTGGCTGATACTGCCTGCGTGGCCGGCGCTGGTGTGGACAAGTTTCACCCATCCGCAAATCCGCTGGCTGCTGCCGTTGCTGTCGCTGTTATTTGTGCTGCGCATCTTGACGCTGTGGGGGCAAAAAAGCGCCATGGGGCAAGCGGCGAGGGTGCTGGCCCTCGTCGGCCTCGTGCTCTGCGCCGCCAGTCTGGCGTTGCGCAATCACCATTTACTACTGTGGTATCCGGTGGCGGCGAACGTCGTCATGCTGTCGCTCTTCGGCGGCTCGCTATTGACGGCCATGCCGCTGGTGGAGCGCCTGGCCCGCTGGCGTGAACCGGATCTGCCCGCGAAAGCCGTGGCTTATGCGCGCCGCGTTACCCAAATATGGTGTGGGTTTTTCATTATTAACGGCGGTATCGCGCTGGTGACCTGCCTTGCCGGGAGCTTGCGCTGGTGGGCGCTTTGGAACGGCGTGTTGAGCTATTTATTGATGGGAGCGCTAATGGCCGGAGAGATGGGGTTTCGCCGGCGTCTGAGGGCCGGTTTGTGAAGACTTCCCGTATCTTGGCGATGAATGCCTGGCTTGCCGGCGATGATCACCAGCGTATCGTGGCGGATTGCGGTAAAAGGCAATTCACCCTGGCGCAGATGCGGGGCCAGGCGCAGACGCTTTACCGTCGACTGCATGGGCTGTCGGAACGACGCTGGGCGCTCTGTTTCGAAGACAGCTATCTGTTTACCGTCGCCTTGCTGGCGGTATTGCACGCCGGTAAAATTCCGGTCATCCCGGGCCATATCCGCCAGTCTCTTCTGCGGGAGCAAGCCGGCGATTTCGACGGCGTTATCACCGATGCCTCTCTGGCGCTGCCCTGCCCGGTGCTGAAAGTCGACGACAACGGAGCCGCCATAATGGGCGAACTGCCCGCCATCGACCCGTCGGCTTATATCGTATTGTTCACCTCCGGCTCGACGGGACGACCCCGCCAGGTGAATAAACCGATACGGTGCCTGGAAGAGGAATCGTGCTGGCTGGCGCGGCTTTGGGGCGATCGTCTGGCGGGATGCCATTTCATCGCCTCAGTGAGCCACCAGCATCTCTATGGGCTGACCTTCCGTATTTGCCTGCCCATGGCGCTGGGATTGAGTTTTGACGGTCGCCAGGTGCTTTACAGCGAGCAATTGGCCGGCCATGCTCCCGGCCGGCGCTGCGCCTTTATCAGCAGTCCGGCGTTTTTGCGCCGCCTGGATATGTCTCTGCCGCCTCCCCAATGCGGGCTGGTGGTGTCCGCCGGCGGCGCGTTGCCCTGGATGAGCGCCGACGCGGCGCGACAATGGTTCGGCCAGTCGGTGGAGGAAATCTACGGCAGCACGGAAACCGGCGTGTTGGCCTGGCGCAGCCGCCAGGAGGAACTGACCTCCTGGCAGTCATTCCCCGGCGTCACGCTCACCTGCGATGAACGGCAAGAGTGGTGGGCGCGTTCGGCGTTGATACCCGCGCAGCACGGGATCAAGCTGGACGATAAGCTTGTTTTTGCGCCCACGGGAGGTTTTCAACTGAGCGGTCGCCGCGATCGCATCGTCAAGATTGAAGACAAGCGTATTTCCCTGAGCGACATAGAACGGCGCCTGCTGGCGCTGCCTGAAGTGGCGGACGCGGTGGCCTTGCAGGTAACCCGTCCCGGACGCAGCGGCGTCGGCGTGGCGCTGGTGTTGCACCCGGCGGTCCGGGCCGACGATTTGCCTCGGCTCAAGCAGCGGTGGCGCCGTGAACTGCGGCAATGGCTTGAGCCGGTGGCCCTGCCGCGCTTCTGGCGCATCATCGATGCGATACCCGTTAACAGTCAAAGCAAACGCGCCTGGCCGCAAATACAGGAATTATTCCATGCTGCCCGTTGAGCTTGCCAGGCATGTCCACGAGCGGCAGGCGGAGTTTTGCCTGCGGGTCGACGGGGATCTTTTTTGGTTCCAGGGGCATTTCCCCGATGTCCCGCTGCTGCCTGGGGTGGCGCAACTGGACTGGGTGTTGCGCTATGCCGATGAAACGGTGGCGCCGGGCTGGCGATTTTCCGCCGTCGAAAGCATCAAGTTCCAGCGCCCGATTCCGCCCGGCGGCACGTTGCGGCTTAGGCTGGCCTGGCTTGAGGATAAGCATCTTCTCACCTTCAGCTACCGGATTTTGCGGCAGGATGCCGAGGAGCTAGCCAGCAGCGGGAAAATAGCATTATGCCGGTGAACGACGCCTTTTCCCTCTGCATTCTCATCCCTTGCTACAATCATGGCGCCACGATGCCGGAGGTGGCGGCGCGCCTGGCGCCCTTTAACCTGCCGCTTATCATCGTCGACGACGGCAGCGGGGAGCCGACGCGGCTGACGCTCGAGGAATTGTCGCTGGGGCGGCCGGAAATCACCCTGGTGCGTCTAAGCCAAAACAGCGGTAAGGGCGCCGCGGTTCTTCGGGGGTTGGCGGCGGCGGCCAAGGCGGGCTACAGTCATGCGCTGCAGGTGGATGCCGACGGGCAGCACCGGCTTGAGGATATTCCCCGCCTGACCGCAGAAGCGCGCCTGCATCCCGGCTGTCTTATCTCAGGGCGCCCGGTTTATGATGAATCCGTGCCGAAGTCGCGTCTCTATGGGCGATATATCACCCATTTTTGGGTCTGGATCGAAACCCTGTCGTTTTCTATTAAAGACAGTATGTGCGGCTTCAGGGTCTATCCCGTCAAACCGGCGCTGGAGCTGGCCGCACGATACGCCCTCGGGCGGCGCATGGATTTCGACACTGAAATCATGGTGCGTCTGTATTGGCAGGGAACGCCCAGCCGTTTTATCACGACCCGCGTCATCTATCCGCCGGCGGGGCTCTCTCATTTCGATGTATTGCGGGACAATCTGCGCATCGCCTGGATGCATACCCGGCTGTTTTTCGGCATGTTGCCCCGTATCCCCCCTTTTGCTGAGACGCAGGCGGCATTGGTCGGGCATAGATGAGCGCAAGGGGTTGTCGGGAATGAGGTTTATGCTCGCCGTTTATCGGCTGCTGGGGCGCGGCGTTTTTGATGCGCTGCTCAGACCGGTGGTTTTTTTTTACTGGCTGACCGGCAGCGAGCAGCGCAGCGCCTCCCGTGCATGGCTGCGGCAAATTGACGGCTATGCCCGTTCGCGGGGTGTGATGCTGCCGCGGCCTTTAAGCAGTTACCGGCATTTTCTGCGCTTCGGCCATGCCATGCTGGATAAAATCGCCAGCTGGCGCGGCGATCTGCTGTGGGGAAGGGATATCGATTTCGCGCCGGGCGCCCGCGAGGTTGTCGAGGCCGCCATGGCGCGGGGACAGCTGATACTGGCTTCGCACCTGGGGGATTTGGAGGTATGTCGCGCCATGGCCCAGCAGGTGAGCGGACTCACAATCAACGCGCTGGTTTTTACGGATAACGCAGTGCGTTTCAATACGTTATTGAAAAATAACGCCTCGCTGTCGGGGGTGAATCTTATTCCGGTGGATGATATCGGTCCGGAAACCGCCATTTTGTTGAAACAAAAGCTCGATGCCGGCGAATGGGTGGCGATTGTCGGCGATCGCACGGCGGTAAATCCGCAGCGTGGCGGGGGACGCCGGGTGTTGTGGAGCCGTTTTCTGGGTCGTGAGGCGCCCTTTCCACAGGGACCTTTCGTGTTGGCGGCGGCGCTGCGTTGTCCGGTAATGCTGATGTTCGCCATTCGCGAACAGGGCAAACTGCGGGTGTATTGCGAGCGTTTCGCCGACCCCATAATGCTGCCTCGCGCCGACCGGCAGGCGGCGTTGCAGCGGGCGGTGGATGATTATGCCCGGCGCCTCGAGGCGTTCGCCCTCAAAGCGCCGCTGGATTGGTTCAATTTCTTTGATTTCTGGCACGAGCCTGATGAGCAACGCAAAACGCGGCTAAAGGAGTGACGGTGGTTAACGATCCTCGGTTAAGTCATGAAGTGGAGCGGGTTGTCTCCTTCCATGATTGCGACCCCATGGGGGTGGTCTGGCATGGCAATTATATGCGTTTTTTCGAAGCGGCCCGTGAAGCCCTGTTGGAGAAGTTCAACTATGGCTACCGCGAAATGCAGTCCTCGGGCTATATCTGGCCGGTGGTGGATCTGCGGGTCAAATATCGGGCCGCTATCACCTGCCGGCAGCATATCCGGGTGCGAGCCGCTATTGAAGAGTACGAAAACCGCCTGCGCATCGGCTATCAGATTTTTGATGCCGACAGCGGCCGGCGGACCACCACCGGATACACTATCCAGGTTGCGGTAGCGGAAGGGGATCGGGAACTGAGTTTCGTCTCGCCGCAGATCCTGTTTGACAAGTTGGGGGTTGCGCCGTGCTGAAAATCATTATCGCCGCTTTTGTCCTGTTCAGCGGCGTTACGCAAGGCGTGACGCTGGACCAAATACAGCAGCGCTTCAGCCGGCAGCCGGTGGTGCGAGCCGATTTCATTCAATCACGCACCATCACGGGGATGGCGAAACCCTTGATCTCCAGCGGTCAATTGCTGATCGCACGGGATAAAGGACTGTGGTGGCATCAGGCGCGTCCTTTCGCCTTGACCCTGGTATTGGACGATAAGCGCATGGTGCAGGTTATGAATAATCAGCCGCCGCAAATCGTTACCGCGCAAAGCAATCCGCAGATGTTTCAGTTCAATCATCTCCTGCGCGCCCTGTTCCAAGCGGACCGCCGGGTACTGGAGCAGAATTTCGCCACTGATTTCACCGACGCCGGCACTCAGGGCTGGCGGCTGGTGCTGACGCCGAAAACCACACCGCTGGATAAGCTCTTCAATAACATCACCCTTAGCGGGCGCGATGTACTCGAGGGTATTGAGCTCAACGATCGACAGGGGGATTTGACCCGGATCACCCTAAGCAACCAGCGCTTGACGCCCGAGACGTTAACCGATGACGAACAGCAGCGCTTCGTTTTTTAAATGGCACCGCCGCGGGGCGGTTGCCTGGGGTGTGGTCTGCCTCGCGCTGCTGATAACCGCCGCTATGCTGCTGCCTCGGACGCCTGTCAACAGCAGCGTGTTGGCCCTGCTGCCTAAACAAGCGATGGGGAATATCCCCCCCCGGCTTTGCAGCAAGGCTTTATGCAACGGCTGGACAGGCAAATGGTCTGGCTGGTCAGCCCCGGCGGCACAGGGAATTCCGCCGCCGCCTGGTGGCTTAAGCAATTGCGGGCCTTGCCGCAATTGCAAAACCTGCGGGGGGCCCATCGACGATGCGCAATTGACGGCATGGGGAAAATTCGCCTTTGAACACCGAAACGGTCTGGTGGACGGCGCTACGCGCGCGCGGCTGGGGCAGGGCGGCGCGTCTCAGGCGGATTGGGTGCTGGCGCAGCTTTATTCCGCTTTTGCCGGCGTCAGCGGGCGTGAGTTGCACGGCGATCCCCTGCTGCTGGTACGCGCGGCGCAACTGGCGATGCAGGGCGATGCCGGTAAATTGAGATTGTCCCATGGGTGGCTGACCGCTGGAGATGACGGAGGTCGGGACTGGTATTTCATCCATGGCGAACTGAGGGGCGGCTCGTTTGATATGGCCCGGGGGCGGGAGTTGGCGGCCCGGTTGGACCAACTGCAAAACGAATTGCATCGCCGTTTTCCCGATGCGCGGGTCTTGACGCGCGGTACGGTGCTGTTTAGCGATTATGCCAGCCAGCAGGCGCGGCATGACGTTTCCAGGCTGGCCCCGGCCACGCTGGGGGGCGTGCTGCTGTTGGTGTTTGCCGCGTTTCGCTCTCTGCGGCCGCTGTGGCTTTGCGCTCTGTCGGTTGCTATCGGCGCGCTCGCCGGCGCGGTGACGACGGCTTGGATGTTCGGCGATTTGCATCTGATGACCCTGGTGATGAGTCTCAGTATCGTCGGCATTTCGGCGGACTATACCCTTTATTATCTGACCGAACGCATGGTACACGGCGCATCGGCATCGCCATTGGCGAGTCTGCGGAAAGTCTTGCCGGCCCTACTGCCGGCTTTGGCAACGGCGGCGGCGGCATACCTTATCATGGCGCTGGCGCCGTTCCCCGGCCTGCGGCAGTTGGCGGTATTCGCGGCGTCGGGATTGACGGCCTCCTGCCTGACCGTCGTGTGTTGGTATCCTTACCTGGTCCGCGGACTGCCGGTCAGGTCTTTGCCGGCGCAGGGGCTAATGGGCCGATGGCTGGCGGCCTGGCGCGGCAATGCCTGGGTGCGGTGGGGACTGCCGCTGCTGTTTGTCGCCTTTTCGTTGGCGGGTGGGGCGCGTTTGAGGATTGACGACGATATCGCCCAGTTGCAGGCGATGCCGGCCGCATTACTGATACAGGAACGACACATTACCGAACTGACCGGGCAAAGCGCCGATCAAACCTGGTTTGTGGTGTACGGCGACAGCCCGGAACAGACATTGCAACGATTGGAAAATCTGGCTCCCCGGCTGGCGGAGGCTAAGCAAAAGGGATGGCTGAAAGCGTGGCGCTTGCTGCCGCTCCCTCTTTGCAGCAGCAGCGACGGGATGCGCAATTGATTGCCGCCGCCGCCCCTGCGGTTGTCGGCGCGCTGCGGCGGGCCGGCGTGGACGCCGTCGAGCCGGATACCCGGCCGATGCCGGTGACGCCGGCCGTATGGCTCGACAGCCCCCTAGGCGAAGGCTGGCGGTTGCTGTGGCTGACGCTGCCCTCCGGTGAAAGCGGGGTTCTGGTGCCGGTGAACGGCGCGGCGGCGGGCAATTCCCTGTCTCGCCTGGCGGAAAGCCTGCCCGGCGTGGCATGGATAGACAGGAAAAGCGCCTTCGATGAGCTGTTCGGTTTCTACCGGCTTATCCTGGGCTGGCTGCTGGCGGCGGCCGTGGCGGCGATCGCCTTGAGTTATATCGTGCGGCTCGGCCCGCGCCGGGGGCTTATCAGCATGGTGCCGTCTTTGCTATCCCTGGGGGCCGGGTTGGCGGCGCTGGCGCTTAGCGCGCATCCGCTGAATCTTTTTTTCCCTGTTGGCGCTGACGCTGGTGCTGGGCATCGGCATCAACTATACCCTGTTTTTCAGCAACCCCCGCGGCACGGCGATGACCTCTTTGCTGGCGGTAACGTTGGCAATGTGTACTACGCTTTTAACATTGGGCATGCTCATATTCAGCGGCACCCAGGCTATCAGCAGCTTCGGTATCGTCTTATGCAGCGGAATATTCACCGCTTTTTTACTGGCGCCGCTGGTTGTGCCCGATGCAAAAGGAAAACGCTTATGACCTTCCTCAGACGCCTGACGGTAGCGCTGTGCGTGTTGCTGCTGTGCGCCTGCGCCGGCCGCTCCGATCCGAGCCGGCCGCAGGCATGGCTCAAGCCCGGCGTGCGAGTTACGCTGCCGGCGCCGGGCATCAGTCCCGCCGTGAGCGAACAGCAACTGCTTACCGGCACGTTCAAGGGCAAGCAGCAATCACTGCTGGTGCTGTTGAACGCCGATGAGCGGCAACTTTCCCTGGCGGGGCTTTCCTCCCTTGGGATTCGCCTGTTCCTGGTGACCTACGACGGGCAGGGCATTCATACCCGGCAGTCCATTGCGTTGCCGGAAATGCCCCCGCCAATCAGGTCTTGCTGGATATCATGCTAAGTCACTGGCCCGTCGAACGGTGGCGGCGGCAACTACCGGCCGGCTGGACGCTGCAGGACCGCGGCGACACGCGGCAACTTCGCGACGATAGCGGCAGACTTATCACGGAAATACGTTACATGACCCGTGATAATCAACGCGAACCCATTAGCGTGCAGCAGTTCGCTTTTGGTTACCATATCGTTATTCAACACCTGGACAGTTAGTATGATTTCTATTTCAGCGGTCGGCATGCTGAACGCCCTGGGTAACAATATGGACGACATCGCCGCCAATCTGGCTTGCGGCATCGCGCCGGGCATGCGGCCGGACAGCGGTTGGCTGCTGCACGGCAAGCCTTGTTGGACCGGTCGGGTCGATGGTGAGCTTCCCGCTATCCCGCCGGCGTTCGCCGATCACAACAGCCGCAATAATCAGTTGTTGCTGGCGGCCCTGGGCCAGATCCGGCCCGCGGTGGATGAGGCTATCGCCCGCTTCGGCGCCCACCGGGTGGCGGTTGTCCTGGGCACCAGCACATCGGGCCTGGATGAGGCGGACAGATATGTCGCCTGTCACCTGCCCAGTTACCGCTATGCCCAACAGGAATTGGGGGACCCCTCCCGCTTTCTGTCCGGTTTTCTGCATCTCGGCGGCCCGGCCTACACCATTTCCACCGCGTGTTCCTCCAGCGCGCGGGCCCTGATAAGCGGCCAGCGCGTCATTGAGTGCGGGCTGGCGGACGCGGCCATTGTCGGCGGAGCCGATACCCTCAGCCGCATGCCGTTAAACGGATTCCACAGCCTGGAATCATTGTCCGCCGGGCGTTGCAGCCCATTCAGCCGGCAGCGTGACGGCATCACCATCGGCGAAGGCGCCGCGCTGATGCTTATCGGCCGGCAGCCCGGCGGCGTCGCGCTGATGGGCGTTGGCGAATCTTCCGATGCGCATCATATGTCCGCTCCCCATCCGGAAGGCGCAGGGGCGGTCCGGGCGATAGCCATGGCGCTGGAGCAGGCGCGGCTGGCGCCTGGGGAGGTGGGCTATATCAATCTGCACGGCACGGCGACGCGATTGAACGACAGGATAGAAGCCGGCGTCATTCACGGCATTTTCGGCGACTCGGTGCCTTGCAGTTCCACCAAACACCTGACGGGGCACACGTTGGGCGCGGCGGGGATATGCGAGGCGGCAATTTGCTGTTTGCTGCTGACGCGGGATCTGGCCTTGCCGCCGCAGGATTTTTCGCTTTGCGACAGGGATGAAACCCTACCGCCGTTCGGTTTGCTCAGCTCGCCGGCGCGACTTGCCCGTCCGGTAATGTTGTCCAATTCCTTTGCCTTCGGCGGGAACAATGCCTGCCTTATATTGGGAATCACCGATGTTTGAGCCTTTAGCCGCCGTGTCTTTCCTGCCTCACCGCGCCCCCATGGTGTTGCTGGATGAGGTTATAGATGTTGATGAAGACAGCGCCCACTGCCGCGTTCGTATCGGCCGGGATTCGGTGCTGCGGCCTTTTCTAGACGCCGCCGGGGCGCTTCCGGCCTGGTACGGTATGGAAATCCTGGCCCAAACCATCGGCGTCTGGTCCGGTTGGCACGGCGCGCGCGTGCATCATGAGGCCCCCCAAGCCGGGCATGCTGCTGGGCGGCCGAGGATATGAGTGCAAAGTTCCCGCCTTCCCGGCCGGCGCCGTGCTCAATGCGAAGGTTCGGCTGCTTATGCGCGACGATAAAATCGGCAGCTTCGAAGGCGGGATTTATATCAATGGTGAATGCTATGCCGGCGGCAGGTTGAATATCTACCAGCCTGACGATCTGGAATTAAAACAACTTATACAACAGGGCTAATGCCAATGTCATGTGCAGTACTAGTAACCGGAGCCAGCAAAGGCATCGGCCGGGCGATTGCGCTGCGTCTCGCGGCCGACGGATTTTCGGTAGTGGCTCATTACCACCACGATCGGCAAGGGGCCGAAGAGACCCTGGCGCGGATTCACGCCGACGGCGGCGAGGGGCGACTCTTAGGGTTTGACGTTGCCGCGCGTTCGGCGTGCCGGGCGGCCATCGAGGACGACATCGAACGGCACGGGGCCTATTACGGCGTCGTCAGCAATGCCGGCATTACCCGCGACGGCGCTTTCCCGGCCTTGGGCGACGAGGACTGGGATCAGGTCATCCAGACCAATCTCGACGGTTTCTACAATGTGCTAAAGCCTTGCATCATGCCGATGATTGGCCTGCGCAAAGGGGGGGGCGAATCATCACGTTGTCATCAGTATCAGGCATGATGGGCAATCGCGGCCAGGTTAATTACAGCGCGGCCAAGGCCGGCATCATCGGCGCCACCAAGGCGCTGGCGGTGGAGTTGGCGAAGCGCGCCATCACCGTCAATTGCATCGCCCCGGGTCTTATCGAAACCGGCATGAGCCGGATGGAACCGGCGGCCCTTGGGGAAGCCATGAACATGATCCCCATGAAACGCATAGGACAACCTGACGAGGTGGCGGGGCTGGCGAGCTATCTGATGTCCGACATCGCGGGCTACGTTACCCGCCAGGTGATTTCCATCAATGGGGGTATGCTGTGATCCGGCGCGTCGTGGTAACGGGAATGGGCGGGGTAACCGCCTTCGGCGAGTCCTGGGAGACGGTGTCGGCCGGTTTGCGCCGGGGGGGTAAACGCCGTGCGCAGAATGCCTGAATGGCAAATCTACGACGGGTTGCATACTCTGCTCGGCGCGCCTGTGGATGATTTCCGCTTGCCGGAGCACTATACCCGCAAACGCACCCGCGCCATGGGGCGTGTTTCGCTGCTGGCCGTGAGAGCCACGGAGCTCGCTTTGGCGCAGGCGGGGCTGCTGGACTCGCCGGTCCTCACCAGCGGGGAAACCGGCATCGCCTACGGCTCTTCCACCGGCAGCACCGGGCCGGTGAGCGAGTTCGCCACCATGCTGACGGAGAAGCACACCAACAATATTACCGGCACCACCTATGTGCAGATGATGTCGCATACCGCCGCGGTGAACACCAGCCTGTTCTTCGGCCTGAGCGGCCGTCTCATTCCCACGTCCAGCGCATGCACCTCCGGCAGCCAGGCCATCGGCTACGCCTGGGAAGCCATCCGGCATGGTTATCAAACCGTGATGGTGGCGGGGGGGAGCAGAGGAGCTTTGTCCCTCTGAGGCGGCGGTATTCGACACGTTGTTCGCCACCAGCCAGCGCAATGACAGCCCCAAAAGCGCGCCGGCGCCGTTCGACGCCCATCGGGACGGGCTGGTGATAGGCGAGGGGGCCGGCACGCTGGTGCTGGAAGAACTGGAACACGCCAGGGAGCGAGGCGCCGCTATCTATGCCGAACTGGTGGGCTTTCATACCAACTGCGACGCAACGCATATCACCCAGCCGCAGCATGGCAGGATGCAGGCCTGCATCGAAGGCGCCTTGCGCCTCGCGGGGCTGCGGGCGGCGGATATCGGTTATATCAGCGCCCACGGCACCGCCACCGACCGCGGCGACGTGGCGGAAAGCACGGCCACGGCGGCGGTGTTCGGCAATCAGACTCCCATTTCCTCCCTGAAGAGCTATTTCGGCCATACGCTCGGAGCTTGCGGCGCGCTGGAGGCCTGGATGAGCATAGAGATGATGCGCGAAGGCTGCTTTGCGCCGACGCTGAATCTGACGACGCCGGCGCCGGATTGCGGCGACCTGGACTATATCATGGGGGAGGCCAGGCGGCTTGAGACGCGCTATATCCAGTCTAATAATTTTGCCTTCGGGGGCATCAACACCTCGCTGATTTTCCGTCGCTGGCCCGAATAAATTAGCTTATGGCCTCGATATTCAGGCCGCACGCCATGAGATGCCGCCTTGCGCAATGCCGGCGAGTCAAAGCAATAGGAATGCAACGACAATGGGAAAGCTCAGCGGCCAGGTGAGGGCTATCAGCACCGCGCAGAGCAGACGAATTTTCATCGAAGGGTCGCAACTGACCCGGTATGTCAAAAAACCAGCGGCAATAGCACCAAGGGAATAAATCAGTTTGATATATTCCCAGCCCGTGGCCATTTCAATATCCATTTTAATCGGCCTTCAACATCCAGCTATCATAGTGTCCCGGTATATTCCGGGCTATGCGGCCTGCTTTGGCATTAATCGATCAAAAAACAAAATATCCCGATAATGCCCAGAGCAATCGCCAATGCGGATATGACGTTGAAATCTTGGTTATCCAGATACATAGTCACCTCCTGCTGCTCAACTCTGCAGTGATCATCGGCCTTTTCCCTGCGCCGCACTGTGACTGACTGTTCATAATTGTAAGCTGACGTAAAGACTGGGCGCTTTTTAGTCATGCCGCCGGCGCCTATCCTCACCCGTGGCCGGTCGCCCCCATAGGCGGTTTTTCGCCTCATCGGCCAAACAATCCTTTTGGCCGGTCGCCCCCATAGCCGGTTTTCGCCTCATCAGCCAGACAATCTCCTGAGTGGCCATCCGCCCCGATAAGAAAAGCGGCAGCGAGCGATTACTAACCGCTTTGTCCTTACGCCCGGCTTGTCATTTCAATCAATCTCTTTTTACCCATTCCCGTAATCGCTGGATATGGAGATAAAGCGCGGGAATGACCAAAATGCCGACGGCGGTGGCCATCAACATGCCGCCGAATACCGTAATGCCGATAATTCTGCGGCTCATGGCGCCGGCGCCGCTGGCGAATACCAGCGGCATCACGCCGAAGATAAAGGAAATCGCGGTCATCATCACGGCGCGAAATCGCTGAAATGCGCCGTCTCTGGCCGCCTGTGCGATACTTGCCCCTTCTTCTCGCCGGGCTTTTGAAAACTCCACAATCAATATGGCGTTTTTAGCCGCCAAGCCTATCAGCAGCACCAATCCTATTTGCGCATAGACGTCGTTGGCGAAACCCAAGGCTTTCAAGCCGGCGACGGCGCCTGCGACGGCAAAAATGACCGACAGCATCACCACCAGCGGTATGCTCCAACTTTCATACTGCGCCACCAAAAACAGGTAGGCGAAAATCAGCGCCGCCGCATAAATCACTATCGCCTGGTCGCCGGCCTGCTGCTCCTGCCAGGACATGCCGCTCCAGGCGTAACCGTAACCCGCTGGAAGCTCTTGGCGTAAAAGCGCTTCCATTGCCCCCATTGCCTGGCCTGAACTGGTCCCTTCGGCGGCGGAGCCGCTTACCGATACCGAGGGGAATTGATTGAACTGACTGATAAACGGCGCGCCCAGGGCAGGGGTCAGATGCACCAGATTGGCCAACCGGATCAAGGCGCCGCCGTCGCTGCGAACGTTAATTCGGCCGATTTGCTCCTGCCGTTGGCGATAATCCATATCGTTTTGCAGCCGTACGTTGAATAGCCGGTTATTGCGGGTGAAATCACCCACGTTCAACCCGCCCATGGAGGCTTGCAGCGTGGCGAATATGCGACTGACCGGCACCTGCATCAGCGCCGCGCGATCTCTGTCGATGCTCAGGCCGATTTCCGGCACCGCGGCGCTGAAGGTGGTGAAAACCCTGCTCAACGACGGGTCATGATTGGCCGCCAGGATCACAGCGCCGGCCACCTGCGCCAAGGCCTGCGGCGACTGCCCTTCCAGCGCCTGGAGCCTGAGATCAAAACCGGATGCGCTGCCCAGGCCGCTGATGGCCGGCGGATTGAAGGCCATGATCATCGCCGCGGGAATGGCCGCCAGATGCGACTGAATATCCGCCAGTACTCTATTCACCGGCTGACGTTCGCCCCAGGGTTTAAGCAACACGAACATCACCCCGGCATTGGTGGAATCGCCGCCGCTGAGCAGGCTGAATCCCGTGATTCTAATGACATTCGCCACCGCGGGATTGCCCGCCACATCTTGATAAACCCGATCCATCACCCGCTGCGTGCGGTCAAGCGAGGCGCCGTCCGGTAGCTGGACATTGATAAAGAAATAACCCTGATCCTCTTCAGGCAAAAAGGAGACCGGCAGACTTCTGTAGACCCATGCGGTGGCGATGCCCGTCAGCAGCAGAATCAGAATGCAGGTCGCCGCCCGTTTATTGATAAGCAGGGTGACCCCGACATAGGCGTCCCGCACCCGGTCCAGACCGCGGTTAAAGCCGCCGAAAAATCCATGGCTCGATAATTGCCGCCGTTTTATCAGCGAGACGCACAGCGCGGGGGTCAGCGTCAATGCATTGATACTCGATAGGATAACCGCCGAAGAGAGGGTAACGGCAAATTGCCTATACAGGGAACCGACAATGCCCGGCAGAATGGCGATGGGGACAAAAACCGCCATTAATACCAACGTGGTGGCGATTATCGGCCCCGCTATCTGGCGCAGCGCCTGGCCGGTGGCTTGCGCCGGGGACAGCGTTTCGTCCTGCGACAAAAGCCGCTCGACGTTTTCCACCACGACGATAGCGTCGTCCACCACCACGGTCAGGGCCAGGATAATAGCGAACAAACTGAGGGTATTGGCGGAATAGCCGAATGCAAACAGCACGGCAAACGTGCCCAGCAGGGAAACCGGGATGGTCAGGGCCACGATAAACGTGGCCCGCAGGCTCTGTAAAAACAGATAGACCACCACCAGCACCACCAGCAGGGTCAGAAACAGGGAAATAACGATTTCATCGAGGGTGGCGGTGACCGCCTTGGTGGAGTCGTAATTGATTGAGTAGGCCATATCATCGGGAAAATCTCGGGCCAGACGGGCCATTTCCGCCCTTACCGCGCCGGCGACCGCCAAGGCGTTGGACCCCGGCGTGGGGTAGACGCCGAGAAAGGTCGAATCGGTATTATTAAGGACGGAATTCACCTGATAATTTTGCGCGCCAAGTGCCACTCGGGCCACTTCCCCCAACCGTACCGTGCCCCCCCCTGTTCGTTAGTGCGGATAATCACCTGGCTGAATTGTCGGGGATCCTGTAAACGGCCCTGGCCGCTGATGGTCAGGGTTTGCTGCTGGGCGGAGGGATTGGGCGGCGAACCTATCTGGCCTGCCGCCGCCTGGATATTCTGCTGCTGCAAGGCCTGTATGATATCCTGCACGCTGACATTCAGGGATTCCATCCGCCGCGGGTCCAGCCAAATCCGCATGCTGTAATCCCGTTCGCCGAATATCGACACATCCCCTACGCCGTCAATGCGGGCCAGCGCATCACGCAGACGCAGGCTGGAATAATTACTGAGAAATAGCGTGCCCAAGGTGCCCTTTGGGGAAAAAATGTTGACGCCCAGCAGGATATTGGACGCGCGTTTGCGTACCGACACGCCGTTGTTATTGACCTCCGCCGGTAGTTGCGCGCTGATTTGGGAGATACGGTTTTGCACCTCAACCGCCGCCATATCCGGGTCGGTACCGCTAGCGAAGGTGACATTCAGCTGGTATCCGCCGCTGTTGGCGCTATTAGACTCCATATACAGCATATGGCTGACGCCGTTGACCTGGGCCTCGATGGGAGAAGCCACCGCCTCGGCGACGTCCCTGGCGCTGGCGCCGGGATAAAGGGCAGACACTGAAACCACCGGCGGCGCGATATCCGGAAACTGTTCCACCGGAATCACTTTCAAGGCCGTCAGGCCCACCAGCGTAATGACCACGGCGATCACCATGGCGAACTTGGGACGCCGAATGAAAAAAAAGCAGCATGATGGCGCTCCTTAGTTTTCGCCGGCCGGTTCAGCGAAAGCCGAACTCGCCTGCGCCGCCGTAGACGCCTCCACCTGCATGCCGGGTTGAACCCGCTGCAGCCCTTCGATAATCACCCGATCCCCCGTCGCCAGCCCCTGTTTGATTTCATACTCCTGACCCAATTGGGCGCCTATCGTCACCGGCCGGACCTCCACCCGGTTTTGCCCGTCCACCAGCAGGACAAAAAAGCCCTCGCGGTTTTGTTGTAGCGCGGCGATGGGCGCCGTCACCACCGCATCGGCGCGCGGGGCGGTCAGCGAGACATTCACCACGCCGCCGGGCAGCAGCAGATGGCGCGGATTGGCGAAGCGCGCCCGTACCGTCACCGTGCCGGTCTGGCTGTCGATTTGGTTATCCACGGATTCGAACACGCCGGGTTGGGGATATTCCATGCCGTTGGCCAACTCAAGACGCGGGGTGTAGCCGCTAAGGGAAAAATCCTCGGCATCGCCGTCTTTTTGGCTGGCGGAGGCGATGTAATCCCGTTCATTGATGGCGATAGCCACGCGGATGGGGTCGAGCTGCACCAGGTGCACCAGCGATCCGCTGGCCGGATTGACCAGGCTGCCGACGCTGAAATTGCTGTGGCCTATCCGTCCGGTAATGGGCGCGGTGATGCGGGTAAAGCTCAGCTGTAACTGCCGTATATTCAGATTGGCCTGCGCCTGCGCCACCGCCGCGCCGGAGGTATCACGCTGCGCCTGGGCGGCGTCCACGTCCGCCAGGCTGGCGGAGCGCTGTTGCCCCAGGCGCTGCAAGCGGCCCAGATTAAGCTGGGCGAGACGGGCGGTGGCCTTGGCGCTGTCAAGCTGCGCCTGCGCCTGGGCAACCTCGGCCTGATGCAGCGCCGGATCGATTTCGAACAGCGTGGAGCCGGCGTCAACCATCTGTCCTTCGGTGAAATTACGCTTGGCGATAAAGCCTTCCGTCCTGGTCGTGACATCCACGGCGCGGATGGCTTCAATGCGCCCCAGGTAATAGAGCGTGCGCTGCGGTATGCGCTGTTCGATAATCGCGACGGTGACCGCCGGCAGCGGCGCCGCCCCCCCCAGGCCCAGCCTATGCTTGAGAGCGTTGCGAAGAGACAAGAACAGAGCAGCGGCCCGATGGGATTTTTCGACGTCATGACTCTACCTCCTGTTCAAGGCTCAATCTTGCTATTAATGCGTTTGAGCATGTAGGGATAAAACGGATTGGAGGCAAGACGCATCAGCGAATCCAGACCCACCACCAGTACCGAGCGCTCGCCGCGGGCGGCGAAAGCCCCTAGGCTGATACCGTACTGATCGCGCGGATTCGGATAGCGTCCGTACAGTGAATCGGTCATGGGGAAGGGCAAGGCCACATGGGATAACGAAAAAATATCCGCCGGATAATCAATGCCCAGCAGCTCCGTGCTTTCCTGCGTTTGCCCGGCCAGCGTGGTGCGCGCCAGGGTGGAAAGGCTGGTGGGGGAGGTATTGGTCACCACGGTGGTGGTATAGCGGCGCGGCGCGGGCGGCAGCAGCCGGCTTAAGGCGGTGTAGGACGATGTCCTGAGCAACGGCCCGAAATTCTCCGTTTGATTCAGGTCAAATAGCACCAGTTCACTGCCGTTGGCCGGCAGTTGCTCATACAGCGCCGTTACGATGGCACGGGTGCTGACGGTGGAATCCATAACCGACTGGAAGGTCAGCACCGGCGGTAAAGCCGAGAGTTTATTCTCGCGGGCGTCACGGGCTAATTGCCGTTGCAGGACCCGGGTCAGCTCAAAAGACTGCCGGCCGGCGTTCACCGGAAATGAATTGTATTTGAACGGATTGAATTCCGGTACTATGCCCAGCCAGGCGGCTTTGGCGAAGGCCGGAAAAAAGGCCGGCCAGCCGGCGATGCCGGCAAAACGCGCAAAGCGGGTTACCCCTATCATGGGGGAAATGAGGATCACCCGGACGGGTTTTGCCAAAGCGGGATCGTCCAGGGCATCGAGGGTGTACTTCATCGCCAGCGCCCCGCCGTTGGAAAACCCGACGATATGCAACGGCAGGTCTTTACCGCTGAGAATTTTCGCTTCCCGCACCGCCAAACGCGTCGCCGCCGCCCAATCCTGCCACTGCACTTTGGTCAGCGCGCCCGGCACCGTGCCATGAGCCGGCAAGCGGATACCGACGGCCACAAAGCCCCGCTGGCGGTAATTTTCCGCGATGTGACGCAGGCTGTAGGGCGTGTCCGTCAAACCGTGCAGTAATACCACCGCGCCTTTGGGCGCGCCGTCGGGCAACATGATGTAGGAACGGTTCCAGTTGGTGGCGAAACGCTCGGGATAAATGGGACTGCCGGAATAATAGCGGTTGAGGGGAGTGCGAACCTCGAGCGGCAGCTTATCGGTGACATTTTCCCGGACGCTTTGGAATAATGCATTTTCCGCTTGTATATACTCTTCCCAACTGGCTTTATCGATGGCGTCGGCCTGCATATCCTCCGGCACAAACGTATGCCATAGTTGTAATTGCGGCCCACGTTGCGTTTCGAAAATACGCAAGGCGAATACCGCCACGACAAAAATGACCAGGACCCAAAATAAACGGATTGTCCATTTATAAACCGTTCTGGCAATCATAGGTTTTCCCCCGAAATGTAGCATCGGTAATATGGCTTACCGGGCGATTCATAAATTCTTTAGCCGAACAGGCCGTAAACATCCGGAAGCGCCCGGCGTCGTTATCGCCCAACGCTCCGGACAAAGGGGTATACGCGGCCTGTAGTCCTTAGCGCGGAGAAACCGTCGTCGAATTGCCGTTGGTGGAGACGGCCACACGCTGGCCGACATGGAATTGGGTCGTTCCCAGCGCCTGGACCACCATGATGGTGGAGCCGTCGTCGCGCCGGACTTCCAGCTCAACGCCGCTGCTGCGATTGGCGGCGCTTTGTATAGCCGAACCCGCGGCGGCGCCGCCCACGGCGCCTGCGGCGGTGGTCAGCCTGCGTCCGCTGCCGCCGCCGACGGTATTGCCTACCAGCCCGCCTATAACGCCGCCGCCGACGGTACCCAGGATGTTCTCGCCGCTGCCTCCCTGGATAGTCACGGGACGGACTGAGATCAAGGTGCCATAGGTGACAATGTGCATTTGCCTGGCCTGCGCCGAGGTGAAGGTATCCCCCGATGATGTCCGGTTATTAGCGCAGCCGCTCAATAACACCAGGGTAATAGCAACGAAAGCATAGGTTTTGTTCATAATTTCCTCTGTTATTTTTCATGCATGACATGTTGAGCAACGGAAATGTCCGGACTGAATGGGTGTTATATTAGAGCGAATTAACTACTTACCTAATGCATTGTTCTCTTAGCTAAGCACAAAGAAAGAAGAATTAAAATCACAATTTATGTGATAATAATAATCCACCATGACTCTTAAGTAAGTTGTGAGCTATAAAAATATTTTATGCAATGTAAGGCGCGTCGGTATTATGAAAGATTTCTTATTTAAATATTATTAATGTATGGCTGCTGGCGTTTTAATTTATAAATCATGGCTGCGTCTGTTCAAGGTTAATATAAACATTATTTATTATGCCGGTGTGAGATATTGATCATAATCAGCGGTTAAGCTGACGTGGCGGGATGATGGCGCTCTAAAGCGGAAATTGACCCGGCGCCTGCTTGCCGCCGCGGCCCGAATAATTTAAAATCGATCGTTATGAAAACAGATAAATCACTTCCCGCCAGGCCCCGCGGCCGACCGCGCTCTTTCGACCGTGAGGCCGTATTGGATAGCGCCATGCGCCTGTTTTGGCTGCGCGGGTATGAAACCACTTCCCTGGCGGAATTGCTCAGGGCCATGAAGGTCACCACGCCGAGCATTTACAGCGCGTTCGGCGATAAAGAACATCTGTTTCTGGAGGCTCTCGCGCGTTATATCGCCGGGCCGGGGGGGGCTATCTCTCCACGGCCATGGCTGAGAAAACCGCTCGGGAAACGGTGGTGCGTATTCTCGACCAGGCGGTGGAGAGCATGGCCGATCCCCTCACGCCTCCCGGATGCATGCTGACGCTCTCCGCCATCAACTGTTCGGCGGAGTCGGCCTCGGTGCAGCAGGCGGTGACCAAAGCCCGTCGGGAAACTGAGCTGGCGCTGCGTCGACGCATCGAGCGGGGCATAGCGGAAGGGGATGTACCTGCGGCAACCGACGCGGCGGCGCTGGCGGGGTTTTATGCGACGTTTTTATACGGGATGTCCATCAAGTCTCTGGAGGGAGCGACCCGGGAGCAGGCCCGGGCCCTGGCAGATGCGGCGCTAAGGGCATGGCCGGCGGACTGACGCCGCCGCCATGGCGCTTAAATTTGCGCCTGGCCGCCATCGGCGAAAAATTCCGCGCCGTTGACGAAACTCGCCGCGTCGGAGGCGAGGAATACCGCCACTTTGCCGATTTCTTCAGGTTGTCCCACCCGACCCAGAGGGACCAAGGACGCCATTGTCTGCAGCAGGCCCTGCTGTTGATCCTCTGCAACCAGGCCCAGAAGGCCAGGGGTCTGGACCGGCCCGGGGCTAAGCACGTTAATGCGGATATCCCGGCCGGCCAAATCCTGTATCCAGCTACGGGCAAAATTACGCACCGCGGCTTTGGTGGCGCTGTAGACGCTGAAATTTTTCCCACCGAGCACCGACGTGGTGGAACCGGTCAAAATCACCGACGCCCCTTTCGCCAACAGCGGCAGCGATTTCTGCACGGTAAACAGCACGCCCTTTACGTTGACGGCGAACGTTCGATCGTAATGCTCCTCGGTAATCGCGCCCAGCGGCGCGAATTCGCCCCCGCCTGCGTTGGCCACCACGATATCCAGATAGCCTTTCCGCTGCGTGATCTGAGCAAACAGTGCATCCAACGATGACAGGTCCGCGACGTCGGCCACCACGCCCGCTGCCTGATTGCCGAGCTGCGTCAGCGCGTCGTCCAACTGCTGTTTTCTGCGGGCGGTAATAAACACAAACGCGCCCTCGCGCACGAATTCCCTGGCGATACCCAATCCGATGCCGGTGCTTCCGCCGGTAACCAGCGCAATTTTACCTTCAAGCGTTTGACCCATATCTCCTCCTTATGCCAGCGTGAAAAGCATTAAATTTCGTAGTGTTCATTACGAAAATAAACAGCAGGAGGCAAGGCGTCAAGAGATTTCGTAATGGTTGATACGAAATTCAATGCAACAACGTCCGCCTCAAGGCTAGCTCTTGATCTCTTGCGCCACCCAACCGGCGATTTCCTGGTAGGGAACGAACATGGTCTGGTTCCTTTTTCGGATGCGTGGCGGTAAATACCCCCACCACCGCGCCATCCTGCGCATACACCGGACCACCGCTCATGCCCGGCACGCCGCCGGCGTCGCTCAAACCATAAAGGCAACTGGTGTTGGGTTTATCCCACCAGCCGAACTCTTTCAATACGCCGGATGAGGAGGTAGGCATGGCCGTATAGGCGTTATAGCCGTAGAGGCTTATCTTGTCGCCTTTGTCCGCCGTTTCAAGCTTAGGCAACTTTCGCCCGGCATTGTCATGATAAATAATCGCCACATCGCACAGAGGATTATAGGCTTTCACCTTGACCATCATGACCTTGGCCACATGGCCGGCGGTGAGGCTGTATTTAGCGGTAAGGGGGAAACTGGACCCTATGGCTCCCGCCAGAACAGGTATGCCGACAAAATGGAAATCCGCTTTGCTCGCCGCTGTTTGATCGACTTTATAATGGCCGACCGCGGTGCAGGCCGATAATAGGGGAAATAGCATTATCGAAATAGTCATTTTCATCATTATCGCTTCGCTGTTGCCGCCTGAATAATATTGATCACCCGGTGATCACGCCCGGCTACTGACTTATCGCCACTAGGATTAACGGCGGTTCCCTTATTTTCTTTAGTGGTCTTGACGCGGTTTTTTAACAGTGAAATTAAGATTTAAGACGGCTATTTGATACTTAACTCAAATTGTTTTAGGGATGATATTGATTACTGGGATTATATTATTTTGAGTACGGCATTTTTTTTCAGTGATTGAAAATTATTTTCGCCGGGGGCAGACCATGGCGGCCGTTAGTCGGGCCGCCGGGTCCCGCGCGCGGAAAATATGAGAAAGGTTTGGGCGCGTTAAGTGAAATTACCGAACATATCACCCTCCGGCGACTTAATTATTGCCTGTTAAATTCATTTTCTGTTCCATGATTAACAATCAAATATAATTATTCCCCATGAAACATTTAATCAATAAAGTCACAACATTTATTCCCTTTACTGTCGTTTGGTCTGCATTTAGGAGAACGCGATTATCTTGTTTTTTTGTACTGAGGGAATTGACAATGCTAAGAAAAGGCCTTTTAGCACTTGGTTTCATGCTGCTGACGGGATGTTCGTCAAAACCGGGGCTGGTAGACCGCGGTGATTATCGGGCGGATACCGCCGTTAAGGCAGTGGGCCAGAACGAAAGGATTCAATTTCTGGTCCTGCATTACACCGCCGCAAACGATGATGAATCGATGCGATTGCTGTCACAAGGGGGCGTGAGCGCGCATTACCTCGTGCCTGTTTCGCCGGAAATCTCTCGGGGAAAGCCGGTGGTCAGGCAGCTCGTGGCCGAGGATAAACGCGCCTGGCATGCGGGCGAAAGCCACTGGCAAGGCCGTGACAACCTCAACGATACATCTTTGGGCGTCGAAATCGTTAATTTGGGATTCAGCGAGGAGCCGGAGGGTAAACGCTGGTATCCGTTCAAGGATGAGCAAATTGATAGCGTGGCGCGACTGGCGCGGGATGTCATCCGCCGTTACGGAATCAGCCCTGACAAGGTGGTGGCCCATAGCGATATCGCGCCGCTGAGAAAATTCGACCCCGGTCCGCTTTTTCCCTGGGAATCGTTGGCGCGACAGGGCATCGGCGCCTGGCCGGATCAAGAACGGGTAACGAAACATCTGGCGGGGAGGGCGCCCTGGGCCGACGCCTCGGTGGCAAGCATCCAGCAAAATCTGGCCCGGTATGGTTACCGCATACCGCAGACCGGCGTGGCGGACGACGAAACGCTGCGCACCATCAGCGCTTTTCAGATGCATTTCCGGCCTGCGGATATTTCCGGCAGGCCCGATGCGCAAACAGAGGCTATCGCCATGGCACTGGTGGAGAAATACCAACGCTAAAAAAGCCGTTTAACTTAATGAAGGCTTAGGTTACCGGAATCAGCGGACAGCCGGCCCTTACCGGGATATAATGACTCGGCGCGCCGGGTCATCCAGGGCGACTTTTAACCGAGAATTTGCCGGCACGGGCACATTTTCGGTTAAATTTTGTGCATTTCTTACACAATCGCTCACACATAGTGAATGCGATCGGGTAAAATAATGCCTCTTTTTGACAAAATCATGAAATTGCGGAGGTGTCCTGTCATGAATCCGAGTAATCAGCAGCAAGCCGAAAAAACCAGCAGTCCCATAACCACCACGTTATCAGGCGTTATCACCAAATCCCCAAGCCGAATCAAAGGCACTACCGGTCGTCCCATGGTAAAGGCCACTATCCTGGCGGAAAGCGATAAACGCAGTTCTTATCCTCTGACCGTGGTGGGCTTCGATATCATGGCGCTGGAGTTGATGGCTCATCTTCGGGGCGAACGTCTGACCGTCACCGGACGCATGGAGTGGAACGGCGGTTATTCCATTGTCGCTGATCAGATTGTCTCGGTATAACAGCAAGGCATTATTAAACGACGCCGTGCGCATCCGTCATGACGTTATGCAACACTCGATATTTCGGATACTCAGTAACTTCTCTCACTGATGTGATGATTCGCAAATCGAATCAAGTCGTTTCTCATCGTTGTCAACTCTGTATTAAAAGAGTTGTGCGGCTTTGTTTCGATTTGCTAAGTACATTGGCGGCATAAAGAAAAGTTAAATGAATGAAAAATAAAATAGAAAAAACTTGCTATAACGATCTGCCTATGTGTAAATAGCGTTATCGGTTTGTAGAGCAGACCTATTTATGAATGTCATTTTAGTAAAGTTGTTCCGATGTAAAGAGTATTGCAAATTATCGCGCCTCCGTGGAATTTCCTTCTTTAGTGCTCCCATAAGTAAATCTCGATAAGCAGACCACAATCGCCCTATGGCGGCTCAAATAAGGAATCTATAATGGCTAACAAAATGACCGGCACCGTGAAATGGTTTGACGCAGGCAAAGGTTTTGGTTTTATCACGCCCGCTGACGGCAGCAAAGATGTCTTCGTTCATTTCTCCGCTATCCAAAGCAATGATTTCAAGACCCTGGATGAAGGCCAACAGGTCGAGTTCAATATTGAACAAGGCCAGAAAGGCCCGTCGGCAACCAACGTCGTCGCGCTGTAACAGACCGCCACGGCGGTACTTGACCAAATTAACGCTCAATATCAATAACATAGTGTAGCAGGTCAATTATTTGCTATGACGGCGCAAGCCGGATCTCGGTCCAGCATCTAGACCGAAAAATGTCGAGCTCCGATAATGTCGGGGCTTTTTTTGTTACCGTTCGGCCTAAATGATCTTTCCTTGAGACTTCTTGGCCCGGCGTCAATCCCCCCCCATCCCCGAGATAAGATGCGCCTCGCTTTAACAATTAGCTTGATTTAATGCTAAAATCCCGCGTCGACTGAACAAGGATACTGGTATGAAGAACATGATTTTCGCCGGTCTGCTGGCGGCTGTTTTAACCGGTTGCGCGGGAACCGCGGATTATGCCGAGGTGATCAAGGCCCCTCCGCCGCAGGCGTTGGCCGGCGTTTGGACTACCAGCGGGCCGCAACGCTGGCTGGTCAGTCCACAGGCCCAGGCAAGCTTAATCCTGACCCGGACCGGTGATACGCTGGATTGTCGGCAATGGCAGCGCACTATTGCCAAAAGTGGCAAGCTGAACAGAGTCGGGAACGACTATTACAATGTCACCTTCAAGAGCGAAAATATCAAAATCGATTTGGTGGACGGCGGGATGAAATATGACCATATGATTTTGCACCGGGTTAACACACCTACCCCTGAATGCATGGTCTATCTGCGCTACGTCAATGGCGACTATATCATTATCCTGCCAAAAGCGCCGGTCCACCACGTGAGCGCACCGTCTCAACCGAAAACCGGCAAAGCGGGAATGAGGGATACCAGGGGCTGATGACCTGTTGGCATCACCCGCGCGGGTGGTGCGAAACAGAAATTTTAATGCTCGCCGGCGGTGCAACGGTCCGCTTCAGCGACAGTGACTACTGCGAAGCGTTAATTAATCTTTTTTAAATTAATGAATTATGATCATGGCATTGTAATTGCTACTGGTCGGGACAGCGTCCCGAGGAGGAACTCGCAATGAATGTGATCATAATTGGTGCGGGAATGGGAGGGACCACCGCCGGTATCGCCTTGCAAAATAGCGGTTGCCGGGTGGAAATTTATGAGGCGGTAAAAGAAATAAAACCGGTGGGCGCCGCGATATCCATCTGGCCTAACGGCGTTAAGTGCCTGAATTTGCTGGGGCTGCATAGGAAAGTCAAGGCGTTGGGCGGCAATATGGCCGCCATGGCCTACCGCGATTACCGTACCGGTGAAACATTGACCCAATTCAGCCTGCGTCCTCTGGTGGAGCGGGTAGGCGAGTATCCCTATCCGGTGGCGCGGAGCGATTTGCAATCGATGTTGATGGACGCCTTTGGCCGGGAGCGAATATTCCTTGGCAAAAGGCTGGTGAAGGTTGAGGATGACGGCCAAGAGGTTATCGCTTGGTTTGAGGACGGCAGTAAAGCCCGCGGCGATTTGCTGATTGGCGCGGACGGCGCCCATTCCGTCGTCAGGGAGTATGTACTGGGACATGCCGTGGAGCGCCGGTATGCGGGCTATGTGAATTGGAACGGGCTTATCGCTGCCGACGAGGCTTTCGCTCCACGGGAACTATGGACCACCTACGTGGGCCAGGGGAAACGGGTCTCGCTGATGCCGGTGGCCGGCGGACGTTTTTATTTCTTCTTCGATGTGCCGCTTCCCAAAGGCTTAACGCCGCGGCCTACTGAGGTTACAGGCGATTTGCTCGGCTATTTTGACCAGTGGTGCGCTCCGGTGCGGCGCCTTATTGAGAGCCTGGATCCCGCCGCCGTCAATCGAGTGGAAATACATGATACCGATCCCTTGAGTCAACTGGTGCGGGGGCGGGTCGCTCTGCTGGGCGACGCCGGCCACAACGCCACGCCCGATATCGGTCAGGGAGGCTGCGCCGCCATGGAGGATGCGGTGGTGCTGGCTGGCGTATTGCGCACCCATTCCCTGGGAATTGAGGACGCATTGCAACGCTACCAGGATAAACGGCGAGAGCGCGTTGGGTCATTGGTGCTTAAAGCGCGTAAGCGCTGCGATGTGACGCACGGCAAAGATTTAGCGGCTACCGAACTTTGGTATCGCAGCCTTGAAAGCGAAACGGGGGAGCATATTATCGCCGGGTTGGCGGAGACCGTCGAAGGCGGCCCTCTATAACGCAAAAAGCGACCATGCCGGCGTTCGCCAGGCCGGTATTGTCGGATTTTGGTAAATACGCTTTTCGTTATCTTCCCATCGGCGTATGGTTCATGCACGAATTAACCCGATAATCTTGGGCAGGATGATGATATCATTAATCCGCCTCGGCAAGTTTCCAAACCCACAGATGTTATACCCGCTTTTGTTATCGTCATTTTTTCTTCCTAAAGATAAAAATGCCTTTTATTCAAGCGAATAATTCAGGATGAGTTTTATTAAAATTTTCTCATTACTATGATGAAGCGTAACTAACATGGTCGACCCGCAGAAATTTACTTTCTCCCTGCTGCATCCGCGCTATTGGCTTACCTGGTTCGGCCTGGGCGTGCTGTTCCTATTGGTACAATTGCCTTATCCGACCTTATATAGGCTCGGCGGCTGGTTGGGCCGAAAGTCGATGTATTTTCTCAAGCGCCGGGCGGCGATTACCCGCAGAAATCTTGAGCTCTGTTTTCCAGGCATGGACCCCGACAAACTGGAACGGACCGTTATCAATAATTTTCGCTCGGCGGGAATGGGGCTGATTGAGACCGGCATGGCCTGGTTCTGGTCCGATGCCAGGGTACGCCGCTGGTTTGATGTTTATGGCTTGCATAATTTGCAGCAAGCCAATGAACACTGCCAGGGGGTGATGGTCATCGGTATCCATTTCATGTCGCTGGAGCTGGGTGGACGCGCCATGGGCCTGTGCCAACCGATGATGGCGATGTATCGGCCCCATAACAACAAAGTGATGGAGTTGGTCCAGACCTGGGGCCGGATGCGATCCAACAAGGCGATGCTCGATCGCAAGGATTTACGCGGCATGGTACAGGCGATGAAACAAGGGGAGACCGTATGGTTCGCACCCGATCAGGACTACGGTCCCCGCGGCAGCGTTTTTGCCCCGTTTTTCGCCGTGAGCCATGCCGCTACCACCCGCGGCACTTATACGCTGGCCCGGTTGGCTAAACCCAAACTGGTGCCGGTGGTATTGCTGCGCAAGAAAAACGGCAAAGGTTATCGGCTTCTGATCCAGCCGCAGCTGGAAAATTATCCGTTGGATGACGAGATGGCGGCCACCTGCTACATGAACAGGATTGTGGAACAAGAGATCATGCGGGCGCCCGACCAATACCTATGGATGCATCGCCGTTTCAAAACCCGCCCCACGGGCGAACTCTCGCTTTATCTCTGACCTGGGGCTTTGCCATCAACGTCGGCAAAATTGTTATAGCCCTTTTGCCACCGTTTCGACCTGGTCAAAGCCCTGCCTCAGAGTGGTGCGTTACGTTAATCAGCCGAAATGACGGGATTTTCGCCCCTTTTTCATCCCATCGCCGGAGCGGTTTTTTTATACTGGCCGTCATGAATACACATATTACTGTCATGGAACATCCCGAAATGCAGATGACGCGCAATAGGGCCTGGGTATGGGTCTTCCTATCGAGTGCGCTGTTCTGGATGATAAGCGGCGGCATTCTATACTGGTTCTTCGTTAAATAATGGACCTATAGCAATGCTTTTCACATATTATATAATTCATTAACTTTGCTGAAACATTAAGCGCATGCTGGGCCTGGGCCCTTTTTTTTATTTGTTTTGGGAGCCCATTCGCAAATTTCCTGGTCCAGTCATCATCAATTAAACGTTAATAACGACATTTCAGATTTATCTGAAATAATTTACTTCGCCTAATGTAAGCGTAGTGATAACAGCAGTAAAATTTGATTAAAATAATTTCTGGCATAAAGCCCATGAATAAAATGATTTTTTCATGGCAAGGGGTGACATTATCGCTATGTGCTGAAAATCGCGGCGCTGAGTTTTAAAATTTGTTACCAATATTACAAAAAATTACTGGTACACCTTTTGTTCTGATTCGCTACACTATCAACCTTTCGTTACATGTGCTGGTTTATACCCCCTCACTTATTTATAGGTAAATTATGTTACGCAATGGCCGCTCTCGGGCAGTAACGCTGTTAGCTATCCTGGGAATGTCCCTGGCTAGTTTTTCGACTTTTGCAGATACCGATGTTTTCACCGCGCTGGATGATCCTTCCACGGCGAAAAAAAACCTTCGATGGCAATGTCCTTGGCAGCTACAACAAACAATCCGGCAACACCACCAGCTCCGCGTTGGCGGCCAGCAGCACCATGACCTGGTTCCAGCAAACCAATGCCTACAGTCTGTGGGGCGAAGCGGCGAACGATTCCTCCAACGATGTTCGGTCTGAAGAGAAATACCAGGCCGGCGGCCGCGCGCGTCATAATCTGGATGCCGATAATTTTCTGTTCGGACAGGCTAATTGGTTAAGCGATCGTTATAATGGCTACCGGTCACGTGATACGCTTACCGCAGGCTATGGCCGTCAATTGCTGAATGGCCCGGTCGCCCATCTGCGGGTGGAAGCCGGTCCTGGGGTACGGCATGATGAATTCGAGGGCGGCGGCAGACAGACCAAGGCATTGGCTTATGGCGCGGCGTCCTTTACCTACCAACTGACCGACACCACACAGTTTATTCAGGGCGTGTCGGTTTTAGGTAACGCCGATATCACCGCCAACTCCGAAACCGGACTTAGCGTTGCCATCAATAAGACCTTCTCGCTGAAAGTCACTTATGACGTGACCTATAACAGTGCGCCGCCGTCAAGCGCGCCGAAACATACCGACACGCAGACTGCCGTTTCCGTGGTGTACAACCTGTGATTTTTCCCCTTGATAGCGCCGGCGCGCGCGGCGATATCAAGGATGTTGAAAGCATATAAAATCATTGGCCGGATGTCTTGCAGGTAAAAATCTTATTTTAAGAAGTTTTATCACGTTTTGACGATCTTACGCTGGACAAAGGACTTACCAATTGCTGTACTACACACGACACATAGTTAGTGTCTATCATTAATTTAAAGGTAAGTTTGATGTCTAAGATTAAAGGTAACGTTAAGTGGTTCAACGAATCCAAAGGATTCGGTTTCATTACTCCTGAAGACGGCAGCAAAGACGTGTTTGTACATTTCTCCGCCATTCAGAGTAACGGTTTCAAAACGCTGACCGAAGGTCAACGTGTTGAGTTTGAAATCACTAACGGCGCCAAAGGCCCATCGGCCGCTGACGTTACAGCTATCTAAGCCATAGCCCGTATCTTGTAAAACCCGCCTCGCGCGGGTTTTGTTGTCTTGGGAGCGGGTTACTCAAAGGGCACCGGCGGGCCGAAGAAATGTACAAGCGCTATCGCCAGCGATGTCATGAGCAATGAGCCCAACAGGTTCAGCAAAATATTGACGCCCGCCCATATCAGCTGCCCGTTAAGCATGAGCGTTATTACTTCAGCCGAAAAAGTGGAAAAGGTGGTGAGGCCGCCGCACAGTCCGGTGGTGATAAACAGCTTCCAAACCGGCTCGATGCTCGTCATGCGCACGAAGAGAGCCAGGCACAGGCCGATAACGAATGCGCCGACCAGATTGACGGTCAGGGTGCCTGCGGGGATATGCAGCGACGAGCTGCTCAACTTTAGGCTCACATACCAGCGCAGTACGCTGCCGAGACCACCGCCGATAAAAACGGCCGAAAGAAGGGTAAACATAAAAACCTTACAATGAGAGAGAAATAAAAGCTCACAAAGGCGAACATGACGCCACGTTCCCCATTGCGAGCGGGTTAACGTAGGCATCATCAGCCGAAACGGCGGTTATAATAGGAAGAATGCCATCTCCTGCATTTATTATACATAAAATTTGTTGGTAGCAAAGCAAGGGATTGAGGGCCGTTAGTGTAAAATGAGGGTTTCGCCCCCTCGCATTTACTGGTAGCTTAGTTGGCATGGACCGGTGACCTGATGTCGATCCGAGCGGCTGTTCGGCGCCGTATGTAAATCTGTTATCGATGTCTCTTGTACTGGGGCGATAATAGCGGTACAAAGCGATAGGTTCTGAAATTGCTTACTTTACGAGCAAGCGTAAATCAAGAAGGTGATTATGGAAGGTTTAAGCATTACCAAATTGTTAGTTATCGGCGCCTTGATTGTGCTGCTGTTCGGCACCAATAAGTTGCGCAGCCTCGGCGGCGATCTGGGGGCGGCTATCAAAGGGTTTAAAAAGGCCATGAACAGTGATGAGCCCGCCGCGCAGAAAACGCAAACTGATGAGCCGGCTGCCCCGCAGGTAACCGAACGCAAAGAGTAACGCTTGTCGATAAGAAAAAATGGATGTCTGGCACATCCGTTTCGGCGTGCCCGCCATAGGCGCTGCACCGCTCCCCCCCTACGCGACCCCTAGCCCAAACGGCTTTACCGGCATGAACACGCCATAGTGGCGTTATGCCGGGTAGAGCCACAGCCCGGCGCTCGATTAAAACGCGGGTTATTTCACCTCAACGCCCCTGGCTTGCAAATCGGCATGGTAGGACGACCTGACGAAAGGACCGCAGGCAGCGTGGGTAAATCCCATGGCCAATGCCTCTGCTTTCATGTCGTCGAATTCCTGCGGGCTGACGTAGCGTTTTACCGCGAGGTGATGCCGGCTGGGCTGAAGATATTGGCCGAGCGTCAGCATCGTGACGCCGTGGCGGCGCAGATCGCGCATGACGTCGACGATCTCTTCATTGGTTTCTCCCAGCCCCACCATCAGACCGGATTTGGTGGGCAAATCGGGATTTGCCTCCTTGAAGCGCTCAAGCAACTTCAGGGACCAGGCATAATCGGCCCCGGGGCGCACCTGGCGATAAAGCCGCGGAACGTTTTCCAAATTGTGATTGAACACATCCGGCGGGGAGGTGTTGATGATCTCCAGAGCGCGATCCATCCGGCCGCGAAAATCCGGCACCAACGTTTCAATTTTGATGGTAGGGTTTTTTACCCGAATGGCGCGGATGCAATCAGCAAAATGCTGGGCGCCGCCGTCGCGAAGATCGTCGCGGTCCACCGATGTCACCACCACGTAACGCAGGCCCATTTCAAAGATGGTTTGGGCGAGTTTTTCCGGCTCGCCCGCATCCGGCGCCGTGGGCCGTCCGTGGGCCACATCGCAAAACGGGCAGCGGCGGGTGCAGATGGCGCCGAGGATCATGAAGGTGGCGGTACCGTGATTAAAGCACTCCGCCAGGTTGGGGCAGGAGGCTTCCTCGCAGACGGAGTGCAAGCCGTTCTTGCGCATCGCGGCTTTGATTCCCTGGATACGCGAGGAATCCGACGGCAGCTTGATTTTCATCCATTCCGGTTTGCGCAGTAACTCCTGACGCTCCACCGCCACGGTTTTAACCGGAATTAAGGCCATTTTGTCGGCGTCACGGTATTTAACGCCGCGTTCCATCTGTATCGGTTTACTCATAATATCGCGGATCCCGTCCCAAAAGCCCCTGGATGAACCCTCTCATCCGGACTGTTACGTGGTTGTTCAACTATTTTTTGATAAAACGTCAAAAATTATAACATGTTTGGCGCCGGCGGTGCACAGCTCTTCGAGCTATGCAGCGTAATCCGCCGCACGCCAGGGCAGGAACTCGGTGGCCGGGGTATGCAATAACGCGATAAAGGATTCAATCAGCACCGGCGCGACATCGTCTGTTTGCACGCCGGGAACAAAGTCGCTCACCTGGGTCATGCGCAGCCCTGCGTAGCCGCAAGGGTTGATGCGCAGGAAAGGCGACAAATCCATGGCGATGTTCAGCGCCAGCCCGTGAAAAGAACAGCCTTTGCGAATGCGTAAGCCGAGAGAGCAAATCTTGGCGTCGTCCACATAAACTCCCGGCGCATCGGCACGGGCGCGGGCGTGAATATCGAAACGGCCAAGCGTCGCCACCACCGTGTCTTCCAGCAGCGTGACCAATTGCCTGACCCCGAGCTTGCGGCGTTTCAGATCAAGCATAACATACATGACCTGCTGGCCCGGACCATGATAGGTGACCTGACCGCCGCGGTCGCTTTGAATAACCGGAATGGAGCCCGGCTGCAGTATATGCTCAGCCTTGCCGGCTTGGCCCTGGGTAAAGACCTGGGGATGCTGCACCAGCCAGATTTCATCCGGGGTGTCATGGTCGCGGCGGTCGGTGAACTCATGCATCGCCCTGGACACAATGTCGTAGGGTTGCAGATTCAAGCGGCGAATAATGATGTTATCCGATGACACTGACTGCCCCCTGTTCACAACACCATGCGAACCAGCTCAATTTTGCCCAGCTCCTCATACAACGTCTCCACCTGCTCGATATGGGTGGCGGTGATGGTGATGGAAACCGCGTGGTAGTTGCCCTTGCTGCTGGGCTTGACCTCGGGGGTGTAGTCGCCGGGCGCATGGCGCTGTACTACCTGGACAACGTCATCCACCAGCTCGGGACGCGCGACACCCATGACTTTATAGGTGAACGGGCAGGGGAATTCGAGCAGTTCATTCAATTTGGTTTTCATTGACGCTCCGCATAGCGTGTAGAGACCGGCAAAACCCATAGGCAGTTATGCATTATTGCAAAAACGACACTCCCGCAATAGCGGGAGTGTCAGACTGCTGACAGACGTACTCGGAGTCTATGAGGCGGGGTAGGCTGCCAGAAGAGTAAACCGTCCGCGCCAGGGATGGCGCGGATCGAGCCTACACGGACGTATTCACGGCGGGTTTACGATCTGGCAGCCTACCCCGACCGGGCACATAGTCAGCAAACTCCACTCCCGCGTTAGCGGGAGTGTTAATGATTGGATCCATTATACGGTGGCGGCTTTACGCCTGACAAGACCTGCTTTCGTCAGGCGAACCAGTGATGGAACATCAGTTTGATATAATCCACCATGCGGCTGAAGAAGTTGCCTTCTTTCACTTCATTCAATACCACCAGCGGATGCTGCTCAATGGTTTTGCCGTCAAGCTGGAAATTGATGGTGCCCACCTGTTGATTAAGGGCCAAAGGCGCGTGCAGTTCAGGCTTGTCCAAGGTATAGCTGGCCTTCAAATCCTTCATCCGGCCGCGGGGTATAGTGAGATAGGCATCTTTATCCACCCCCAGTTTGACCGTGTCGGTATCGCCGAACCACACCGGTTCCGAAGCAAATTCCTTACCGGCTTTCAACGGCGCAACCGTTTCGAAGAAACGGAATCCCCAGGTCAATAATTTACGGCTTTCATTTTCACGGCCTTTGGAGGACCGGCCGCCCAATACCGCGGAGATGAGCCGCATGGGGCCATCCGTGGCGGAGGCCACGATGTTGAAGCCGGCGGCGTCCGTGTGGCCGGTCTTGATGCCGTCCACGTTAAGATTGGTGTCCCACAATAGTCCATTGCGGTTCAATTGGCGGATATTATTGTAGGTGAATTCCCGCTCTTTGTAGGTGGCATATTCATTCGGCACGTCGCGTATCAACGCCTGGCCTATCAAGGCCATATCGCGGGCGGTACTGAACTGCCCCGGCGCATCAAGACCGTGCACCGTCTCGAAATGGGTATTTTTCAGCCCCAGCACGGAGACATAGTTATTCATCAGGGTAACAAAGGCGTCCTGGCTGCCGGCGACAAAATCCGCCATGGCGACGCAGGCATCATTGCCCGACTGAAGGATAATCCCCCGGTTCAGCTGCGATACCGGCACGCGATCGCCAGGTTTCAGGAACATCAGCGACGAACCCTTGAATACCGGATTACCGGTTGCCCAGGCATCCTTATTGACGGTGACGACGTCATCAGGAGTGATTTTTCCCGCCTTGATCGCCTGACCGATAACATAACTGGTCATCATTTTGGTCAGGCTGGCCGGGTCGCGACGGCTGTCGGCATTTTGCTCGGCCAGAACCTTGCCGGAGTTATAGTCAATCAGAATATAAGATTCAGCATCAATTTGCGGCGCGCCGGGAATCATGGTCTTGAGATTCACATCATCCGCCTGGCTCTGTGCCAGGGGCATCAACACAATGGCGGTGGTTAACGCTAAACGCTTGAATAAGAGGTGGGTCGTTTCTTTATTCATGTCAGGACAACAGCATCCATGGGTGTAAGTTAAAATCGTGCCACACTATAGCAGATGTATAAAAGAGCGGCATTAGACATTCGATTGCCCGGCGAAGGAGAACTTTTTAAGAATGTTTCAGCGCCGGGGCCGTTAAAACGGCGCCGGCGCCGCAAGCGCGCCGGGACGTTGCGCGGTCCGTCATTCCGTCGCCGTGGTGATGAATGACTGCTGCTGCGCTTCGCTCGATAGCCTTTGTTGCAATGCCGCCGCCTGCTGGCGATTGGCGAACGGGCCGAGCTGCACCCGGTAAAGGTTGCCGTTGGGGGTCACTCTGCCCGGCACGCCGAAGCGCTGCCCCAGGGTCTTTTGCCAGGTCAGCGCGCGCTGTTTATCTCCCAGCGCGCCCACCTGTACCACGTAACGACCCGAGGCCGATGAAACGGGCGCGGCGGAAACGTGAGTCTTGGTATAGGCCTGCGTCGGCGCGGCGGCGGTGTGGGACGGCGTATAGGAAACCGTCGGCGCGGCGGACGCGCGGGATGGCGTGTAGGCGGCGGCAGGCTGCGGCGCTGCCGGTGAGGAGGCCGGTTCATCGGACTCCACTACCCCCGCGGGCAGCGGAGAGGGCTTGCCGAGAAAGCCGCCGCCGGTGCCGGAGGAAGATGGCGACGGGGTCATATCGGGCGTCGACGCGGCCGCCGCGGCGGTATCCGACGAATCCGGCACCGGATCGGCCACCGGACGGAAAGCCGGCGCGGCGCCGGTACCCGAGGCCACGCGCGTGTCGTCAACGGGGGCGGCGGAGGGCTGCATCGCGCCGGGAGAGGAGGAATCCAGGTTCGGGCGCGCCGGCAGTGCATAGGACTGTTTCGCCACCACGGTGCCGATGGTGCCGGGACCGGACAACGTGCCGTCGGGGGCCACCTGGATGAAGTCCACTTTTACCGTGGTTTGATTGGAAATATTGAGCCGTTCCGCCGCGGCTTCCGACAGGTCGATGATCCTTCCCGGCGTATAGGGCCCGCGATCATTGACCCGCACCACCAACTGGCGACCGTTGCTCAAGTTGGTGACCCTCACATAGCTTGGCAGCGGCAGGGTCGGGTGCGCGGCGGTCAGCGCCTGGCTATCGAAGGGCTCGCCGATGGCGGTGGTATTGCCGCTGCGCTCGGCGCCGTAAGAGGAGGCCAGCCCGGTTTGGCTGAAATTCTGCGGGTTTTTAACGATATGGTAGGTCTTGCCGTCCATCTCGTAGTCTTGATTGGTGTTGGGATTAATGGGCTCGTAGCGCGGCTCCACGCCGCTTATTTCCACCACCGGACCGTTATAGGCCGGCGCCGCGGATTGCTGCGGCGTTTCCGTGGTCGTGGTACATGCCGTGAGCAATAGCCCAATCACGCCTATCCAGTGCCATTCCTTACGCATTGCTCACCTCTACAAATTTTTAGACAGCATCTTTCGATGAGTATGTATCGACATGACCATACCAAACCCCGCCATAAGCACAATCAAGGCTGAACCGCCGTAGCTCACCAGCGGCAGCGGCACGCCGACCACCGGTAAGATACCACTTACCATACCGATATTCACGAAGACATAAACGAAGAGAATCAGCATCAATCCGCCGGCCATCACCCGGCCAAAAGTGGTCTGCGCCTTGGCGGCGATCACCAGACCCCGCATGATAAGACACAGATAAAGGCCCAGCAGCACCAGCGCGCCCACCAGTCCCAGCTCTTCCCCCAGCACGGCGAAAATGAAATCGGTATGGCGCTCCGGCAGGAATTCCAACTGCGACTGCGTGCCCTGCAGCCAGCCTTTGCCGCTCAAGCCGCCGGAGCCGATGGCGATTTTGGACTGGATGATATGGTAACCCGCCCCCAGCGGATCGGTTTCCGGATCCAGCAGCATCATGACCCGCTCCCGCTGGTAATCGTGCATCAGGAAGAACCACAATATGGGAATAAAGGCCGCCACCAGCAGCGCCGCCAGGATAATCAGCTTCCAGCTCATACCGGACAGGAACAGCACAAACAGGCCCGAGGCGGCGATAAGAATGGCGGTGCCCAGGTCGGGCTGGGCCGCCACCAGCAAGGTCGGCACGAAAATAAGCACCAGGGCGATGGCGGTATTTTTCAGCGAAGGGGGCAACTGTCGCGATTGATAAAGCGCGCCACCATCAGCGGTACGGCGATTTTGGCGATTTCCGACGGCTGGAACCGGACAAAACCCAGATCAAGCCAGCGCTGCGCCCCTTTACTGATTTGGCCGAAGGCATCCACCAGCATCAGCAGGATCAGACTGATAACGTACAGATACGGGGCCCATGCCTCATAGACCCGCGGCGGCACCTGCGCCAAACCGAGCATCATAAGCAGCCCCATCAGAATCTGGCCGATTTTGCGCTCCATCATGCCCACATCTTGTCCGCTGGCGCTCCAGATAACAATGGCGCTGTAGCCCAGCAGCAGCAAAATGAGAAAAAGAAACGGCAAATCGATATGGAGCTTGGCCCAGAACGTTCCGTTTTGCTGATTATCTGTCATGTGGTTCAATCACCTTCGGTACCGGGGGGGGCGCGGGTTGCTCCGCCGGTAAGTTAATCGTGTTGTCGCCCAACATGATGTGGTCGAGGATCTGGCGGGTAATGGTCCCCACCGCCGGACCGACCCCGCCGTTTTCCAACACCACCACCACCGCCACCTCGGGCTTGTCGTAGGGCGCGAACGCCGTCATCAGCTTGTGGTCGCGCAAACGCTCGGCTATTTTATGGGCATTATAGACTTCATTGGCTTTCAGGCCGTAAACCTGGGCGGTACCGGATTTGGCCGCCACTTTATAGGGGGCGTCGGCGAAATTCTTGCGAGCGGTGCCGTTGGGCCGGTTCGCCACCCCGTACATGCCGTCTTTGGCGATTTCCCAATAACCGGAATGGGGATCGCCTATCTGAATATGCTGCGACTGCTCGTAACGCACCAGCTTCCCGTTTTCACGGGTGCTGTAGAGCAGATGCGGAGTGCGCACCGAGCCGTCATTGATGATGGACATCAGCGCCTTGGCCATTTGTACCGGCGTCGCGGTCCAGTAGCCTTGTCCGATCCCCACCGGGATGGTATCCCCCAGATACCAGGGTTTTTTAAAGCGCTGCAGTTTCCATTCCCGGGTCGGCATGACCCCGGCCCGCTCCTCCGACAAATCGATGCCGGTCAGGGAGCCGTAGCCGAACTTCGACATCCACTCCGAGAGCCGGTCAATGCCCATATCATAGGCCACCTGATAGAAAAAGGTATCCGCCGATTCCTCCAGGGCCTTGGTGACGTTCAGCTTGCCGTGCCCCCACTTCTTCCAGTCGCGATAGCGCTTATCAGAACCGGGCAATTGCCACCAACCGGGGTCGAACAGCGTGAAATTCTTGGTGATGACACCCAGGGTCAAGGCTGAAACGGAAATGTAGGGCTTTACCGTGGAGGCGGGAGGATAGACCCCCTGGGTGGCGCGATTGATCAACGGCCTGTCTTCATCATTGAGCAGGGTGCGATACTCTTTGCCGGAAATACCGTCCACGAACAGATTGGGATCGTAGCTGGGGTTGGACACCAGGGCGCGGATGCCGCCGTCGCGCGGATCCGCCACCACCACCGCCGAACGGCTGCCCGCCAGCAGTTGCTCGATATAAATCTGCAAATGCAAATCCAGCGTCAGGTAGATATCCCTGCCCGCCTGCGGCGGCTGTTCATGGAGTTGGCGAATCACCCGGCCGCGGTTATTCACCTCCACTTCCTCATAGCCGGTTTTGCCGTGCAGGGTGCTTTCATAGTAGCGTTCGATGCCCAGCTTGCCGATATCGTTGGTGGCGGCATAGTTCGCCAGAATGCCTTCCTTATCCAGCCGCTCCACGTCCTTATCATTGATTTTAGACACGTAGCCGATGACATGGGTCAGGGCGGAGCCGTAGGGATAATAACGGCGCTGATAGCCCTTGACCTCCACGCCGGGGAAATTGAACTGGTTTACGGCGAAACGGGCCTGCTCCACGTCCGTCAAGCCGATTTTCAGCGGGACGGGCGTGAAGCGATGGGCCTGCTTGCGGGCTTTTTTGGAAATTGGCGATATCTTCGTCCGTGAGATCGACAATGGGCCTGAGGGCTTTGATGGTGCCCTGCAGGTCGTCGACTTTCTCCGGCATCACTTCCAGTTGATAAATGGTGCGATTAAGCGCCAGCGGTATGCCGTTGCGATCGTAGATGATGCCGCGGCTCGGGGCGATGGGCACCAGTTTGATGCGGTTTTCGTTGGACCGCGTACGATAATCTTCATAACGGGTGATTTGCAAATGGTAGAGATTGACGACCAAAATCCCGCTTAATAACAGGATGCCTAGAAATGCCACCAGCGCGCGGCGAATAAACAGTGCCGACTCAGCTGAATAGTCGCGAAAGGGGTTGTGATCTATTTTCATTCCGCGAGATGGCACTCAAAGGCTTTCACGTTGCGGCAAGGCGGCTGCCCGTGACGAATCGGTCGGGAACGGAGCTGAACACTCCCGGCGGCGGCCCGGAAAGGGCGAGGCTCGTGGATTTTCCATGTCAAGCGGCCGACAGGGCGGCGCGTTGTAAGATGGCGGGTATATGTCACTATTTGCTTCTTCACCGGTTTATTCCCGATGATACGGATGGTTGGTGGTAATGCTCCAGGCACGATAAAGGCTCTCCGCGACTAACACCCTGACCAAAGGGTGAGGCAAGGTTAACGGCGATAACGACCAGCTTTGTTCCGCCGCCGCTTTACAGGCCGGGGCCAATCCTTCGGGACCGCCAATCAGGAGGCTGACATCGCGGCCGTCCTGCTTCCATCGCTCCAATTGCAGCGCCAGGGAGGCGGTTTCCCATGGCGTGCCGGGAATATCCAGCGTCACGATACGATTGCCTTTGCCTGCCGCCGCCAGCATCAATTCGCCTTCTTTTTCCAGGATACGGCTGATATCGGCGTGCTTGCCCCGCTTGCCGGCCGGAATTTCCGTCAGCTCGAACGGCATATCTTTCGGGAAGCGGCGCAGGTAATCGGTAAAGCCGGTTTGCACCCAATCCGGCATCCTGTTGCCCACCGCGATCAGCTGGAGTCTCACCTTTCAGCTCCAGAGCTTTTCCAATTCATAAAGTTGACGACTCTCGGCCTGCATGACGTGCACAATCACATCGCCCAGATCGACGACGATCCAGTCGGCTGCCTTTTCACCCTCGACGCCCAGCGGAATCAGGCCCGCGGTGCGCGATGCCTGTACGACGTGATCGGCGATGGACACGACGTGCCGGCTGGAGGTGCCGGTACAGATCACCATGCAGTCCGTGATGCTGGATTTTCCCCTGACATCCAGGGAAATGATATCCTGACCTTTTAAATCATCAATTTTATCAATGACGAAATCTTTGAGCGTGTTACCTTGCAAAGGTTCCCCCTTCGGTGTGCTTCGCATTCGCCGTCCCGCGGGACGACGCAAATTCAATGGGTTGATTCCTGCCTGGCTGCTGACAGGCATCGGCGTGCGCTAAACCGCTAAATAAGCCGCGCAGTATAACACGGGCAGCACACTAGAGATATAAACCCTGTTCGTCAATATATCGCTGCACCGACGGGGTCAGCATATCATCACAACGCAGGCCCCGGTGGCGGCGTTCCCGTATCAACGAGGCTGAAATCGACAATTGCGGCGTGGGCGCCAGGTAGATAAGCCCGGCGGGTTGTGTGTGCAATCGACCGACATCGGTGGTCAGGCGCGCCTCAAGCCAGGACTGCAGTGCCGGAGTGGACATTTTAGCGCCATAGCCCGGCCGGGCGCAAACCAGCAAATGGCACTTATCCAAGAGCTCAAGTCCTCGGTGCCATTGAGGCAGCGTCAGCAGGGAGTCTTGTCCGATAATGAAACCCAGCGGCGCGGTGAGTCCGCGTTCCCGTCGCAGCGTTTCAAAGGTATTTACCGTCCAGGACGGGTCATCGCGCCGCAGCTCGCGGTCATCGATATCAAACAGGGAACCGCCGATATCCGCCAGGGCCATCTGCACCATGGCCAACCGCTGCTGGGGGCTGGCCTCAGGCTGCGGGCGGTGGGGCGGGACATTGTTCGGCAATAGGGTCACGCGCTTGAGGCCCACGCGTTTCGCCAGGTCGATGACCGGCTTAATATGACCGTAATGAATGGGATCGAACGTGCCGCCGAATAAAGCGGTCAAGGGCGACGCATTTAACGGCGAACGAGCGTCGGTTTCAGGCATTGAATGGCATTCCGGCGGTGATTTTGCCGCATAACAGCAGCGAGAGGGTTTCCAGCTCGGACCACACCGGATGACCGTAATCCTGTTTTAGCGTGATTTCAATATCGGTCATCAGCGACACCGCCCGGTGCAACTGGCGGGGCGACAGGCGCTGCAACGCCGCCGTCAGCAGCGGTCGGCGGGTTTGCCATACCCGATGCTGGTCCAGCAGCGCGCGCAGTGGCTGTCGGCGCATCTGTCGTTGAAGGGTCAGCAATAACATCACCTCTCGTTGCAGCGTGCGCAGTAAGAAAACCGGCTCGCAGGCCTCCTGCCGCAGTTGCCGCAGTATATGGCCGGCCCGTTTGCTTTTTGCCGCCAGCATGGCGTCCACCCAGTGAAACGGCGTGTAATGCGCCGCGTCGTTAACCGCCGTTTCCACTCGCGGCAGCGTCAGGCCGCCATCGGGATAAATCAACGACAGCCGCTCCAGCGCCTGGGACAGCGCCAGCAGATTGCCTTCATAGCAATAGCACAGCATCTCTTTGGCGGCGTCGTCCAAATTAAGTCCCATCGCCTTGGCCCGCGCCGCCGTCCAGCGGGGCAATTGCCCTTGCTCGGGCGTCATGCAGGCCACATAAACCCCATCGGCGCCAAGCGTTTTGTACCAGCCGCTGTTTTCCTGGGCGCGGGTTAATTTAGCCCCGCGCAAGATAAGCAACAGATCGGGATGAAGCAGGGCGGACAATTGAGCCAGCTTTTCCCCAAGGCCCGCATTGGCACCGTTTTCCGGCAAGGTCAGCGACAGGGTCTGCCTGCTGGCGAACAGGCTCATCGCCTGGCAGAGGCTGAAGATTTCATCCCAATCGACGGACGCATCCAGGGTGAACATCAGATGTTCGGTGAATCCCGACGCCTCCGCTCTAAGCCGTATCGCATCGTGGCTTTCCTGCAGCAGCAGCGGATCGTTGCCGAACAGCAGATAACAGGCGCGCAACGATTCATGCAGTTGCGCGCCAAGCTGTTCGGGGTAAAGCCTTATCATTGTACTTCCTGGGCCGCCAAGGCTTTTCGCAGGGTGTCGCCCGCCTGCTTGCCGTCCTGATTTTTATTGGCGCTTTCCTCGGCCGCGTGAACCGCCAACAGCCTTCGTACCAGCTGCTGAGCCGCCTGTTCCCGCATCTCCTGCCGGATGATGTCGCCTTCGTTGGCCTTGGCCAGCGCGGTCAGCGGATTATCGAAAAATGAACGGAAGACCCGGATGTCCATGGGAAACAGATCCTTGCCCGGCGTCAGCAGTGTGGCCTGGACATCCAGCACCAACTGGTATTCGGCGGTGGTGCCGTCCAGGAATACCGATACCGTCTGCTGGCTTTCACTCGCGCCGTTGATGCGCAGCGAAGGCAGTTTACGGCTTTTGGCTTCGGAGTCCTTGACTATCTGCATGTCGTTGAGACGCAATTCGCCCCGCACCGCCCGGGTCAGCGGGCCATAGGGATCGTAGCTGTTAAGGGTCAACGTTTTCAAATCATTGGGCACCATGGTATGAGCCCCGGTACCGCGCAAATGATAGCCGCAGCCCGCGGTAGCCAGCACCGCGAACCCCAGCAACAACGCTTTCATCCGATGTCGCACAATGTCTCCTTGTCTTAACCGACAACCAGGTTAAGTAATTTGCCAGGGACATAAATCACTTTACGGACCTGGACCCCTTCAAGATACTTCGCCACCAGGTGTTCCCGGGCCGCGCGTTCGCGCACCAATGCCTCATCGGCGTCGGCGGGCACGGTAATCCTGCCGCGCAGTTTACCATTAACCTGAATGACCACCAATTTGGCGTCTTCCACCATGGCGCTTTCGTCGGCCACCGGCCAGGGCGCGTTATCGATATCCCCTTCGCCGCCCAGCTCGCGCCACAGGGCGAAACTGGTATGAGGGGTAAAGGGATAAAGCATGCGAACCACCGTCAGCAGCGCCTCGCGCAGCAGCGCGCGATCCTGTTCGCTCTCCTGCGGCAAGCGCGCCAGCTTGTTCATCAGTTCCATAATGGCGGCGATGGCGGTATTGAAGGTTTGACGCCGGCCGATATCGTCGGTGACCTTGGCGATGGTTTTATGCAGATCGCGGCGCAGCTCTTTTTGCGGTTCGGTCAGCGTGCTCAAATGTAACGGCCCCACCGGCCCCGCCGTCGTATGATCATACACCAACTTCCACACTCGTTTCAGAAAACGGTTTGCCCCTTCAACGCCGGATTCCTGCCATTCCAACGTCATGTCCGCCGGCGAGGCGAACATCATGAACAAACGCACGGTATCGGCGCCGTATTTTTCCACCATGACCTGCGGGTCGATGCCGTTGTTCTTCGATTTGGACATCTTGCTCATACCGGCATAAACCAGTTCGCGGCCTTGAGGATCGGTGGCTTTGACGATGCGGCCTTTTTCATCCCGCTCAACCGTCGCATCCACCGGCGACACCCAGACGCGCTCGCCGCCGGCGCCGGTATAATAAAACGCGTCCGCCAGCACCATGCCCTGACACAGCAAACGCTTGGCGGGTTCATCGGAACTCACCAGTCCGGCGTCCCGCAGCAGTTTGTGGTAAAAACGGAAGTACATCAGATGCATAATGGCATGTTCAATGCCGCCGATGTATTGATCCACCGGCAGCCAGTAATTGGCGGCGGCGGGATCCAGCATGCCTGTGTCGTGATGCGGGCAGGTATAGCGGGCATAGTACCAGGACGACTCCATAAACGTATCGAAGGTATCGGTTTCACGCAGCGCCGGCCGGCCGTTCACGGTGGTTTTCGCCCATTCGGCATCGGCTTTTATCGGGCTGGTGATGCCGTCCATGACCACGTCTTCCGGCAACAGTACCGGCAGTTGATCGTCCGGCGTCGGAATCACCGTGCCGTCTTCCAAAGTGACCATCGGTATTGGCGCGCCCCAATAACGCTGGCGGGAAACGCCCCAGTCCCGCAGGCGATAGTTGACCTTGCGTTCCCCCACACCCAGAGCCACCAGCTTGTCGGCGATGGCGTTGAAGGCGCCGGCGTAATCGAGGCCGTCGAACTCGCCGGAATTGAACAGCACGCCTTTTTCCGTCATGGCCTGTGCGCCGAGGTCAGGCTCGCCGCCATCCGCCGTCAGGATAACCGGTTTAATGGACAGGCCGTACTTGGCGGCGAACTCCCAGTCGCGCTGGTCATGGCCGGGCACCGCCATGACCGCGCCGGTGCCGTAATCCATCAGCACGAAGTTGGCTACCCAGACCGGCACCCGTTCTCCGTTCAGGGGATGGACGGCGAACATGCCGGTATCCATGCCTTTTTCTCCATGGTGGCCATGTCGGCTTCCGCCACCTTGGTATTGCGGCATTCGGCAATAAAATCCGCCAGGGCCGGATTGCCGGCGGCGGCTTGCAACGATAACGGATGACCGGCGGCGATGGCCACATAGGTCACGCCCATGAAGGTGTCGGGACGGGTGGTGTACACCGATAATTTTTCCCGGCTGTCGGCCACGTCGAAACGGATCTCGACCCCTTCGGAACGGCCGATCCAGTTGCGCTGCATGGTTTTCACCTGTTCAGGCCAGCTTTCAAGCGTATCCAGGTCATAAAGCAATTGGTCGGCGTAGGCGGTGATCTTCACGAACCATTGGGGGATTTCCTTGCGTTCCACCTTGGTATCGCACCGCCAGCAGCAGCCGTCGATAACTTGTTCGTTGGCCAGCACCGTCTGGTCGTGGGGGCACCAGTTCACCGCGGAGGTTTTTTTGTAAACCAGCCCCCTTTTCATACAGACGGGCGAAGAACCACTGTTCCCAGCGATAATACTCAGGGCGGCAGGTAGTGACTTCCCGGTCCCAGTCATAGCCGAATCCCAGCAGTTTAAGCTGGGTTTTCATGTAGTCGATATTGGCATAGGTCCAGGGGGGCCGGCGCGGTATTGTTCTTGACCGCCGCGCCTTCCGCCGGCAGGCCGAACGCGTCCCAGCCGATGGGCTGCAGGACGTTTTTACCCAGCATGCGCTGATAGCGTGAAATCACGTCCCCGATGGTGTAATTGCGCACGTGCCCCATATGCAGACGGCCGGAAGGATAGGGCAGCATGGACAGGCAATAATATTTTTGCTTGCTGTTATCCTCGGTGACGTTGAAGGTTTTGTGTTCATGCCAGTGACGCTGGACGTGGGGTTCGATTTCTTCCGGGCGATATTGCTCTTGCATGGCAGCCAGTGGTCCTATAGTGAAATACAGCTACGCCCGTATTTTTTATCGGACGTCCTTAACCAAAGATCCGTATAGCATAGCTGATAAGCAACAGTGGCAACAACACCCGGCGCGGCCGGGAGGCGTATTTCTTCCGGATTGGGCGCTATCCGGGCGAATTATTTTTAAACTGACGATTTCATGCCGAAAGATTCCGCCGCCATGAACTAAAATTATCGGTACGGTACCTATTCCAGGCCAATCGGCGGGAGCTTTGCCGGTTGGATTGGCGAAAACAAGGAGTTTGTATGGACAAGATCGCGCGTTATTACCGACAGCTGTTGGCCACCCTGACCCGGCAACTGGAACAGGGCGAACGTGAAATCGACTCTCTGGTGGCGCAGGGGCGGCGGCGTCTGTTGGCGGCAGGGGATTTGTCCCTGGAGGAGATTAACCATTTAACCCAAGCGGTGCGCCGCGATCTCGAGGAGTTTGCCCGCAGCTATAATGAAAGCCGGGAAGAGGCTGAAGACAGCGTGTTTACCCGGGTGATAAAAGAGAGTCTGTGGCAGGAACTGGCGGATATTACCGATAAAACCCAGCTTGAATGGCGGGAAATATTTAAAGACGTCTCTCATCATGGCGTGTATACCAGCGGCGAAGTGGTGGGATTGGGCAATCTGGTGTGCGAGCGGTGCCATCACACCCTGCCGTTTTATACCCCGGAGGTGCTGCCGCTGTGCCCGGAATGCGGTGGCGATCAGTTTCAACGGCGGCCATTTTAAAAAAATTGGCCCGCGGTGTTAGTGATGGGGCGCGAGTCTGAAAATGGGCCGTCTGCCGGCAAAAGCCCCGGCTATCGCCGCTTAGGGGACGGTCGCATCCCAATGCCATAAAGCGTACAGGCGCGGCGACAAACCAAGGGCGTTCTCTCTGGCTGGTAATGTCAAAGTCTTTTCTGTTAATTAAATGTTTAACATAAGCCAAGCAAAATTGAGATAAACATTTTTTTAATCACAAAAAGAGTTTATCTGTGAATTCAAGTAATATAAATTTATCCCTCAATCATTCAATGTTCCCCGAAAACCTGGCCGAGGATGGGTATAAAAATGCGCTGCCCGCACATTTGAACCGCGTCGGGAATAATGATTTATCGCCTGCTAATGATGTCGTCGTTAATGACAATGAATTAGCGGGCCGCGGGGTTTTTTCGTTTCAGCGAAATCAAGGCTTGGCTGGATAAAGGCATGTCTTGTAATCGCATTGCCTTGCGTTACGAGATTGACATGGACTCCCATAATTATTATTTTTTAAAAGTGATTGCCGGCGAAGAATTAACTGGAGACTTTACGTTTAGTAGCGAATCCTATCACGGTTTTGCCAAAGAGATCGGTTTGAAAAGAAGGGAAGAAAGATTTGAGCGGCTGCAGATGTTTGCGGCCGAAAAAGGCGGCCAAGCCCCTTATCCTAAAGGGCGAGCCTTGGCGGGAGGTTGCAAAGAGATTCGATTTCGCGCCTGGCGAAAAGGCCCATGACAAACTGCAGGAAATCGTGGTGGAAAAACTGGTTAAGAGAAAAATATTGGAACAAAATTGGCCGCTTGACCCAGTTGTAGAAAAATTTGATATCAAGAAGGGCGATTCGGGTTATGTTCTTTTACTAGACCTGCAACGTCGTAAAATAATTGAAGATGCCTCCGGTACCGATCGCTGTGGTCGTGATCATATTGGACAGCTTGCGAAAGAAATGGTAGAGCTTGATAAATTAGAGGGTTCTCTGCCTTCTAAATGGCTCAATGCTTCTGAAGATATTGCGCGTAATATTTATTCAAGGCATCTGAGACTTGTCGAAAAAATCGCAGATGATAAAAGGAAGGAAAATAAAATCAATTAAGCGTCGAATTTACTCGGTACAATTGCTGCAGGCTATGGGTGATATTCATCTATCGTTCGGGCTTTTCGCCCGAACGATAGCCAGTGCCCAAATCAATGAAGAATTTTCGCCAGAAAATCCCGGGCGCGATCGGTTTGCGGATGCTGGAAGAACGCCTCTTTATGCGTGTCTTCCACGATGCGGCCCTCGTCCATAAAAATCACCCGGTTGGCCACTTTGCGCGCAAAGCCCATCTCATGGGTAACCACCATCATCGTCATGCCCTCCTGCGCCAGCTCCACCATGACGTCCAGCACTTCGTTGATCATCTCCGGGTCCAGCGCCGAGGTGGGTTCGTCAAACAGCATCGCCACCGGGTCCATGCAGAGCGCGCGGGCGATGGCCACTCGCTGCTGCTGGCCGCCGGACAACTGGCCGGGGTGTTTATTGGCCTGCACGGAGAGGCCGACGCGCTCCAGTAGCTTCAGCCCTTTCTCCCGCGCGGCGTCTTTATTGCGCTTAAGCACTTTGACCTGCGCCAGGGTCAGGTTGTCGATAATGGACAGATGGGGAAACAGTTCGAAATGCTGAAACACCATGCCCACTTTGGCGCGCAATTGCGCCAGGTTGGTATGCGGATCGTTCACCACGATATCATTGACCTGGATTTTACCTTGCTGCACGGGCTCCAGCCCGTTGACGGTTTTAATCAAGGTGGATTTGCCGGAGCCCGAGGGACCGCACACCACCACCACCTCGCCGGTCTGTACTTCCGTCGAGCAATCGGTCAGAACCTGAAAATGACCATACCACTTTGAAATATTTTTCAGGGAAATCATCAAACCGTCCTTTTCTTTAAATAATTCACCAGCGCGGAAGCACTCAGACTGATGACGAAGTAAACCGCCCCGGCGAACAGCACCATTTCCACCTCCGTGCCGTCGCGTTCACCCACCGACGTCGCGGTACGGAAAAAGTCCGCCAAGCTCAATACGTAAACCAGCGAGGTATCCTGAAACAATACGATACCCTGCGTCAGCAGCAGCGGCACCATGGCCCGGAAAGCCTGCGGCAGAATGACGAGCTGCATCGACTGCCACTGGGTCATGCCCAGCGCCAGCGCGGCGGAAGCCTGGCCGCGGGCGATGCTGATGATCCCGGCGCGAATGATTTCGGAATAGTAGGCGGCTTCAAACAGCGAAAACGCCACCATGGCCGAAATCAGCCGGATATCGGTTTGCGGCGACAGCCTCATCATGCGTTGCAGCAAGCCGGGCACCACGAGGTAGAACCAGAGCAGCACCATCAGCAATGGCACGGATCGGAACAGATTAACGTAGATTTTAGCAAAAGCGCTCAATGGCTTGAAGGAAGAGAGCCGCATGACCGCCAGCACGGTGCCCCAGATAATACCGACGATAACCGCGGTAACGGTGATTTTAAGGGTTATCGCCATGCCTTGCAGCATATAAGGCATGCCGGGACCAATGGAACTCCAGTCAAATTGGTACATCATTTACCTCCTATATGACCAGGCAAGCGCACTCTTTTCTCCAGCAGATGCATGGCAAACATGATGACCGCGTTGATAATCAGGTAGCCCACCGTGATGGCGGTGAAAGACTCATAGGCATGGGCGGAATAATCCAACAGTTTGCCGGCCTGCGCCGCCATATCCACCAGGCCTATGGTGGAAGCCACGGCGGAGTTTTTAACCAGATTCAGCATTTCCGACGTCATGGGCGGCAGAATGACCCGGTACGCGTTGGGCAGCAGCACATAGCGATAGGTTTGGCTCAAGGTCAGCCCCATGGCCAGTCCGGCGGCCCGCTGGCCCGACGGCAGGGATTGGATGCCCGATCGTACCTGTTCGCAAATACGGGCGGCGGTAAACAAGCCCAGGCAGACCACTGACGAGATGAAAAACTGAATATTCGGGTCAAGTTCCGATTTGAACCACATGCCGATATTGACCGGCAGCAATTCTGGAACCACCAGATACCAGATGAAAAACTGCACAATCAGCGGCACATTGCGAAAAAGCTCCACATAGCAGGTGCCGACGGCGGAAAGAAAACGATTGGGCACGGTGCGCAGGATGCCGAACAGCGAACCCACCAGCAAGGCGATGAACCAGGCGCACAAAGAGACCGCGACGGTGACTTTAAATCCCGACCATAGCCAGCCGAGATAAGTGGTGTTGCCGAATGGGGCGGCTTCAAAAAATATTCCCCAGTCCCAATTTATAGACATAAAAAACTCCGGTAAAAAAGGGTAGCATCGCTACCCTGAAGATTGTTGAAGACCACAATTTCCATACCGCGGGGAACGGCCGCGCTATATCTTTCTGTCCGGGACCTCAAGCAATCGAGAGGACGGGGAATCGCCCGTCCTTATAGTCGTTATTAGTTTACGGCTTTATCGTTAGGGGTTTTGAACAGCTGCTTGACGTCGTCGGACATGTCGAAATTCATGTTCAGGTTTTTCGGCGGTATGGGCTGTTTAAACCAGGTGTCATACCATTTTGCCGCTTGGCCGGAGGTTTCAATGGAGGCGATGGTGTCGTCCATCAGCTTTTTAAACTGCGCGTCGCCTTTACGCAGCATGCAGCCATAGGCCTCTTTTGACTGGGGAGTACCGACGATTTCCCAATCGGAAGGCTTTTTTGGCCTTGGCCCGTTCACCGGCCAGCAGGGCATCGTCGAGCATAAAGGCTACTGCGCGCCCGGTTTCCAGCGTGCGGAACGAGTCGCCGTGATCCTTGGTGGAGATGATGCGCATATTCATGTGTTTTTCGTCGTTCAGCTTGTTAATCAGCACTTCGGAGGTGGTGCCGGCCGTCACGACGACGGTTTTACCCGCCAAATCGGAGAAGTCTTTGATGCCGCTGCCTTTTTTAACCGCGATGCGGGTGCCGATGACAAACAGGGTATCGGAGAAATCCACCTGTTTCTGGCGTTCCAGATTATTGGTGGTGGAACCGCATTCGAAGTCATAGGTCCCGTTTTGCAGCAAAGGAATACGATTTTGCGAACTGATCGGCAAATATTTCACCTGAAGCGTGGGGGCATCGATTTTTTTTCTTGATGGCGTCCACGATGGCATCGGAATATTGCTGGGAATACCCCACCACTTTTTGCTGATTGTCGTAATAGGAGAAAGGAATAGAAGACTCACGATTTCCCACCACCACCACGCCGCTGTCTTTGATTTTTTTCAGCGTGCCGGTCAGGTCTTCCGCGTGGGCCATGCTTCCCGCCATACCCAATACCAGTAATGATAAAGCCACTTTGCGCATTTGCATCTTCCAACTCCTTTGCTGACATTACGGCGCTGGTGGAATGGACAGCCCGTAACCATGAGTATCACCTTAGGCGTCGCCGGTCTAAGGCGTAAAATCAAACCGAACATGTCTAAAAATAGTCGATTGTAAATTCTTTGAAATCAAAAAAGTGTGTATTTTGTGAGATTAAGCGCACCAAAATACGGCGTGTTAACTGGCTTAGCACAATAAAAGTGCGTTGAATGCACCATGGCGGCGCATTTTGGGCGAAGTGAACTCAGCAAAAAACGGTTTTTTACGACTATTGCCTGATAAGGGAGCAAAAATCATGCCAGTATGCATTATTAAATAGCTTATTATGTATGAAGACCCACCCCTAAGGGTGGGGAAAGCTTATGCGCGGGAGATGCGCCCTAGGGCATTTTCTTGCGCCGATCGCGGCCGAACACCAACGCGGCGAAGCCCAGCAGCAGGGTCGCTATCCAAAGCGGCCAATCGCCGAAGCGGGCATAGGGCGTCATGCCCGTGGTGGGCGTCACTCTGGCGCTCAGCACGTCGCGGGTGAATTGGGGCAACTGCGCGCTGATATTGCCGTCGGCGTCAATCACCGCCGTCACGCCGTTATTGGTGCTGCGCAGCAGCGGACGGCCCAGCTCAAGCGAGCGCATCCGCGCCATCTGGAAATGCTGCCAGGGACCAATGGAGTGCCCGAACCAGGCATCGTTTGAAATGGTCAGCAGGAAATCCGTGTCCGGACGGAAGTTGTCCCTTACCTGCGATCCCAGGACTATCTCATAGCAAATGGCCGCCGTCAGCTTCATTCCGGCCACGCTTAGCTGCGGCTGGATGTAATTGCCGCGGCTGAAGGATGACATGGGCAGGTTGAAGAGCGGCGCCAGCGGGCGCAGCAGCTTTTCAAACGGGACAAATTCGCCGAAAGGCACCAGGTGATGTTTGGAGTAGCGGTTCGGGCTCGGGTAGTGATAGGGGGTATTTTCCCCCAGCACCACGATACTGTTGTAATAGCGGTAACCCGCCGGCGACGGACGTGAATCGATGATGCCGGTAATAAGGCTGCTATGGGTGTCTCGCAGCAGGCCGTCGAGCGCCGTTAGGAATCGGCTCTGGTTGAGCTCGTCGTCGGGGATGGCCGATTCCGGCCAGATGATGATCTGCGCTTTGCCCAGGGCCGGACGGCTGTGGTTGAGATAGATGTCCAGCGTCGGGCGGACCTGATCGGCATCCCACTTGAGCGACTGGGCAATGTTGCCCTGCACCATGGCCACGTCGATGGCCCGGGCAGTGTCGGCGGTATACCAGCGCAGACTGCCGAGCGGCCAGGGCAGCAGCAGCAGCGCCAGTCCGCACACCGCCGTCAACGGCCCGCGCGTCGCCGCGGCGGCCACCAGCAGTCCGCTTACGGCCATCAGCACGAAGGTCAGGGTTTCGACGCCGAACAGCGGCGCCAGCCCTTTCAAGGGGCCGTCGATTTGCGTATAGCCGAATTGCAGCCAGGGCAGCCCGGTGAATACCCAGCCGCGCAGGAATTCCGTTATTTGCCAAAGCACCGGCGCGCCCAGCGCCAGCCGCCAGAGCGAGGTGGCGGGCCACAGACGCGCCAGCAGGCCGCTGAACAACATCGGGTAAAGCGCCAGATACGCCGCCAGTATCACCACCAGGCCGACGTTGACCGGTCCGGGTAGGCCGCCGAATTGGGCGATGCTGACGTAAATCCAGTTCATGCCGCTGCCGAACAGGCCGAAACCCCAGACAAACCCCAGAGCGGCGGCCTGGCGAGGCGCGCGGTTCAGCCCCGTCGCCAACAGCCCCGCCAGGGAGAGGATGGCGGCCGGCCAGAAATCATAAGGTGAAAAGGCGAGGGTGCCGCAGGCACCCGTCAATAGCGCCAGCAGCATGCGCAGCCGCTGGCGTTTGAATCGCTCGGCGATAACCATGTAAAAATTATTCTTCCACTATGATGGGTTGGGGGGGGAATCGTCGGGGATTTTGACATGCACCTGGATAATCCGTCGACTGTCGGCCATGGCGACCTTGAAAACATAGTCGTCGATTTCAATGGTTTCGCCGCGGGCCGGCAAATGGCCGAACGCCTGCATGACCAGACCGCCGATGGTATCCACTTCCTCGTCGCTGAAATGGGTGCCGAACGCGTCGTTGAAATCTTCAATGGGGGTGAGCGCGCGGATAGTAAAGGTATGGCGGTTCAATTGGCGAATATCCCGGTCTTCCTCGTCGTCGTATTCATCCTCGATTTCGCCGACGATAAGCTCCAGGATATCCTCGATGGTCACCAGGCCAGAGACGCCGCCGAATTCGTCAATGACGATGGCCATGTGGTAGCGCTGGGAACGAAATTCCTTGAGCATGCGATCCACCCGCTTGCTTTCCGGTACCACGACCGCGGGGCGCAATACCTTATCCATGCTGAAAGGCTGGGAATCGCTGAGCATAAACGGCAGCAGATCCTTGGCCATCAGGATCCCCTCGATATGATCCTTGTCTTCGCTAATCACCGGGAAACGGGAGTGGGCGGATTCGATAATCACATCGAGACACTCGTCCAGCGACTGGTTGTTTTTCAACGTGACAATCTGTGAACGGGGAATCATGATATCCCGCACGCGCTGTTCGGCGATGTCCATGACGCCTTCCAGCATGTCGCGGGTATCGGGATCAATCAGCTCGTTTTGTTCCGAGTCGCGGATAAGTTCCAGCAAATCATTGCGGTTTTTCGGCTCGCCGTGGAACAATTGATTAAGGATAAGGGTAAAAAAGCCTTTTTTAGGACTGGGGCTGTCATTGCTTTGCGAATGGTCGTCGCTCATGGCGTTTAGTTAATTTCACTCGTAGTGGGTTAGGGTTTAAGGTCTTTTTCCGCAAGATAAGGGTCCGGATAACCCAGGGTTTGCATGATTTCAGCTTCCAACGCTTCCATTTCTTCGGCCTCATCGTCAAGGATATGATCATACCCTAGCAGATGAAGGCAGCCGTGAACAACCATATGCGCCCAATGGGCATCCAGCGGAACATTCTGCTCCAGCGCCTCCCGTTCCACCACCTGGCGGCAGATAACCAAATCCCCCAGCAGCGGCAGTTCCACCTGCGGCGGCGCTTCAAACGGGAAGGAGAGCACGTTGGTGGGCTTATCCTTGCCCCGATAGGTTAGGTTCAGCTCATGGCTTTCCGCTTCATCCACCAGGCGGACGGTCACTTCCGCCTGCGGGCGAAAGCGCGGCAGCACCGCCGTCAGCCAACGCATGAATGCCGCTTCGTCAGGCAGGCCCGCCGCGTCTTCGCAGGCCAGTTGCAAATCCAGAATAACGTCGCTCATTGTGCGGGTCCTTCGTTATCGCCTGCGGTTCCCTGACCGTTATTGTGGGCCAGGGCTTCGCTTTTGCGCTGTATCGCCAGCGCGTCTTTGCGTTTCTGTTCGGCGCTTTCCCATTCTTCATAGGCCATGACGATGCGCGCCACCACGGGGTGGCGCACCACGTCTTCGCTATGGAAGAAATTGAAGCTGATTTCTTCCACGCCCGCCAACACGTCTATGGCATGGCGCAGTCCGGATTTGGCGTTGCGCGGTAAATCGATTTGCGTGATATCGCCGGTTATCACCGCTTTGGAATTGAACCCGATGCGCGTCAGGAACATTTTCATCTGTTCAATGGTGGTGTTCTGGCTTTCATCCAGGATGATAAAAGCATCGTTAAGCGTCCGTCCGCGCATATAGGCCAGCGGGGCGACCTCGATAACATTGCGTTCGATAAGTTTTTCCACCCGCTCGAAGCCGAGCATTTCGAACAGCGCGTCATACAGCGGGCGCAGGTAGGGATCCACCTTCTGGGCGAGATCGCCTGGCAGAAAACCGAGTTTTTTCCCCCCGCCTCCACCGCCGGGCGCGTCAGCATGATACGGCGGATTTCCTGGCGTTCCAGCGCATCCACCGCCGCCGCCACAGCAAGATAGGTTTTACCGGTGCCGGCCGGGCCGACGCCGAAAGTAATATCATGATCGAGAATATGTGCGATATATTGCGCCTGATTGGGCGTTCGGGGCTTGATGACCCCCGTTTGGTCTGGATGTTGACCGCTTTGCCATAATCCGGCACGCTTTCGGCGGTCTGTTCCAGCACCCGGCTTTCCTTGATGGCCAGATGGATTTTTTTCAGGCTCGATATCGGTGATAAGACCGCGTACCGGGGCGGTATCCACATAGAGCGTTCGCAGGATATTCGCCGCCGCCGCCACGGCGAGGGGGGGGCGCCCACGAGTTTGAAAACGTTGTCGCGACGATTGATTTCAATGCCCAACCGGCGTTCCAGATGTTTGATATTGTCATCGAACGGCCCGCAGAGGCTCATCAAGCGGTTATTATCCGCGGGTTCAAGCACAATTTCTTTAGTGTCGACGTTCAAACTTTTCCTCTTGGCCATCAAGGCCATGTTATGGCGTATTGGGTTATCAAGGCCTGGCGGCGGTGAACGGGCTGCTTATGCCCATAAATGAAGTAAACACCCGTCGGCGTCAAGGGCGCAAGCCTTCAAACCCATATTGGGGCACGAATCGCCAAAAGCAACCGGTGGCGTCGGCGGCACTGGAGGGCGGCGGGACACCGCGCGCCCTTGGGGGATCGGGGAGGGGTCACGGCTGATAGATACCCACGCCGATGTCGTTCTCTTTGCGGGTGCGGGCGATGACCGACGCCGGGCTTTCACTGACCCTAAGTCCCATCTGGTCTTCGGTTCGCACCACGACGCCGCGCAGTGAATTGGGATACACGTCGACAATCTCAACGTCAACGAACTTGCCTATCATCTCCGGGCGGCCTTCAAAGTTCACCACGCGATTATTTTCAGTGCGGCCGGAGAGCTCCATCAGGCTTTTGCGCGAGGTGCCTTCCACCAGAATACGCTGCACCGTGCCTTGCATGCGGCGGCTGTATTGCATGGCCTGCTGGCTGATGCGTTCCTGCAGCAGATACAGCCGCTGTTTTTTCTCGTCTTCGCCGACGTCGTCCGGCATATCGGCGGCGGGGGTGCCGGGACGCGCGGAGTAGATAAAGCTGTAGCTCATGTCGAAGTTCACATCGGCGATGAGCTGCATGGTCTGTTCGAAATCCGTCTGCGTCTCGCCGGGAAAGCCGATAATGAAATCGGAGCTGATTTGGATGCCGGGACGGGCCTTGCGCAGTTTGCGAATGATGGACTTGTATTCCAACGCGGTGTGAGCGCGTTTCATCATGGTCAATATCCGATCCGAACCGCTTTGCACCGGCAAATGCACAAAGCTTACCAGTTCCGGCGTATCAAGGTAGACCTCGATGATGTCATCGGTGAATTCGATGGGATGGCTGGTGGTGAACCTCACCCGGTCAATGCCGTCGATGGCCGCCACCAGGCGCAGCAGCTCGGCGAAGGTACAGATATCGCCGTCATAGCTTGCGCCGCGGTAGGCGTTGACGTTCTGGCCCAGCAGGTTGACTTCCCGCACGCCCTGCGCCGCCAGTTGCGCTATCTCGAACAGGATATCGTCGCAGGGACGGCTGACTTCCTCGCCGCGGGTATAAGGCACGACGCAGAAGCTGCAATACTTGTTGCAGCCTTCCATGATGGAGACAAAAGCGGTGGGACCCTCGGCGCGGGGTTCCGGCAGACGATCGAATTTTTCGATTTCCGGAAAGCTGATATCCACCACCGGACTGCGGGTGCCGCGGACGTGGTTGATCATTTCCGGCAGGCGATGCAAGGTCTGCGGCCCGAAGATAATGTCCACATAGTGGGCGCGCTCGCGAATATGCGCCCCTTCCTGGGAGGCCACGCAGCCGCCGACGCCGATGATCACATCCGGATTGGCTTGTTTCAGCTCACGCCAGCGGCCCAACTGGTGGAATACCTTTTCCTGGGCTTTTTCACGAATGGAGCAGGTATTGAGCAGCAATACGTCCGCTTCCTCGGCGTTATCCGTCAACTGGTAGCCATGGGTGCTGTCCAGCAGGTCGGCCATCTTGGATGAATCGTATTCGTTCATCTGACAGCCCCAGGTTTTGATATACAGTTTTTTTGTCATCGGCTTGCCGTTTACTCAGTGCAGGTAAAAAAGCATGAAGTCTTATGCTGGGGGCGTATTGTAATACGTCGGCCTGATGGTGACCAGTCCGCCTTGCTGCAACTTGAAAGCGATTGGGTATACACTAAGCGAAACCTAATCGATTAGCAAAGTGTGGCCCAGATGACAAACGAGACAGCCTATGATGTGGTGGTGGCGGGCGGCGGCATGGTGGGCGCGGCGGCGGCGCTGGCGCTGGGGCAGGGCGGCTTCCGTGTGCTGGTGCTGGAACACGCCGCCCCCACGGCGACCGACTCCGATGCCCCGCCGGATTTGCGGGTCTCCGCCATCAGCTGCGCCTCGGTCGGCCTCCTGCGCCGTTTGAAGGCCTGGGAACACATCGACGCTCATCGTATCGCGCCTTATCGCCGCCTGGAAACCTGGGAATGGGACGCGTCCAGGGTCACGTTTGACGCGGCCTCTTTGCATGTGCCGGAGCTGGGATTCATGGTGGAAAATCACCGCGTGCAACGGGCGCTGTGGCAGGCTATCGACGCTTGCGAGGGCGTGCGGCTGCTCTGCCCGGCCAGTCTGGAGCGGATGTCTTACGACGGCGGCGGCTGGAGCCTGACGCTTGCGACCGGCGAGAGAATAACCAGCCGGCTGTTGATCGGCGCCGACGGCGCGCAATCGCGGGTTCGCCGCCAGGCGGGCATCGGCGTGCACGGCTGGCAGTATCGTCAATCCTGCCTGCTCATCACCGTGTCCTGTGCCGAGGGTCGGCAAGACGTCACCTGGCAGGCGTTCTCTCCCGACGGTCCCCGCGCCTTTTTGCCGATGTATGACCATTGGGCCACGCTGGTATGGTATGACAGCGCAAGGCGTATCAAACACTTGCAATCCTTGCCGCTGCCGGCGTTGGAGCGGGAAGTCATGCGGGTATTCCCCAAGCGGCTCGGGGCGGTCAAGGTGCATGCCGCCGGCGCCTTTCCTCTGACGCGCAGCCATGCTCTACGCTATACCGATCCCGGTCTGGCGCTTATCGGCGATGCGGCGCATACCATCAACCCGCTGGCGGGTCAGGGGGGTAAACCTGGGCTTTCGGGACGTGGAGGCCCTGGCGGACGTGATTATCGGCGCCCGCGATCGCGGCGAACTTTGGGACGCGCCGGGCATTCTCAAGCGTTATCAGCATCGCCGCTATGCCGATAATCTTTTAATGCAAAGCGGCATGGATCTCTTTTATACCGCCTTCAGTAATAACCTGCCGCCGGTAAAGCTGGCGCGAAACCTCGGGTTGATGCTGGCCCAGCGGGCAGGGATACTGAAAACGCAGGCGCTGAAATATGCCCTCGGCCTCTAATAACTGCCTCGCGGGTGACTTTTCGTCCGGTTACATTGCCAGAATACGGGCTTTTTGCGTGCTGAACTCTTCATCGCTCAGAATGCCCCGTTCTTTCAGCGACGCCAGTTTTTCCAACTGGATAATCATCTCCATCGGCGCCGGGTCGAAGCGGTAGGCTTCCGTCATCGCCGGGCGGTCCGCGCAACCGCCCCGTTTGCCGCGGGCGCTCTCCACCAGATTGGTGAAGGGAATGACCGCGCCTTTCATCACGTTCTCGATAAGATACTGCTGGCGGGTGGTGCTCAGGGTGATGCTGCCGGTCATCATCCGGGTCTTGTGGCTGACGGAAAGGATATCCGCCAAATCGACCATTACCTGTTTCAGCCCGAACACCATGCCTTTATCCAGGAAAATGACCCGCTGATCGGTGAGGGTAATCAGCCAGGTATTGCCGCCCATCAGGCCGACGGCAACGGCCAACGGGTTTTCATCGTCTTTCAGGATGGAGGGCAGAAGGTAAAATTCCTTGCGGGTGCCCAGGGGCATGTCCCCCGCCTGCTTGGATAAGCGTTTAAATTCGATTTTTAACTCTTCAAGGGTCGCGGTTTTATAATTAATCATCGTTGATTCTCAATCAATAATTTACGATTTTATCTTTATCCATCCGGAATGCGAGGCAGTGTGCACGATAAGCCGCGTCCAAAACCTTGATCTGGATTGAGTTGCGCTTGTTTAGCTACGTAAATGATCGAACGGGCCGCCAGGGTCGCGTTTCTCTTCTCTCAGAGTACAAAAACCGACCAAGAGTTCATTACGCAATGATGAATGAAACGCGCAGCGGGGATTTTCGCCCCATAAACGCGTCCTAGGGAAAATAGCCAGAGGATTATGGCGGAGATTGGCGTTTAGCTAATGACAAATTCACGGCGGCGCGGCGAGTTTGGGGATGTTCAGCGAAGATATGGCTGGCCGTGTAGTGACGGTCACGGGGCGCGTGGTGTACCTAAGGCATAAAAAAACGGAGCGATGTCAATGACAATCGCTCCGTTCCAAACAACCCGCTGTTTTCAGCCCGGCTGTTTGACTGCCTGCGCAGTCCTGTATGGCTGGGGTACCAGGATTCGAACCTGGGGTGGCGGAATCAGAATCCGCTGCCTTACCGCTTGGCGATACCCCAAAAATGTGGTGGCTACGACGGGAATCGAACCTGTGACCCCAGCATTATGAGTGCTGTGCTCTAACCAGCTGAGCTACGTAGCCAAATTATACTTAAAAATTCGTGACTTACAATACTTTTTGCCAATTTATTTTGGCTGGGGTACCAGGATTCGAACCTGGGAGTGGCGGGATCAAAACCCGCTGCCTTACCGCTTGGCTATACCCCATCCGCTGCGTATCCGAAATATGGTGCGGGAGGCGAGACTTGAACTCGCACACCTTGCGGCGCCAGAACCTAAATCTGGTGCGTCTACCAATTTCGCCACTCCCGCAAGTATGGTGGCTACGACGGGAATCGAACCTGTGACCCCAGCATTATGAGTGCTGTGCTCTAACCAGCTGAGCTACGTAGCCGTCCTTCCGCGTGACCATCATTCGGCGTTGCGGGGCGCATTATGCGTAGTTGCAGAAATTCAGTCAACACCTTTTTTTGTGAATTGGCCTTTGCGCCTGCTGTTTGTCCGGCTTATGAGCAACCTGATGATAAAAACCGCGTTAGGAGGGATTTTCGCCTTTTTTGCCAGGCAAAAAAACGGGCCGTAACGGCCCGTGGATGAAATTTCGAGAGTCGGCGCGATTGCCTTTTAATATGCCGACTGGTGCACGCCCACGGCGCGTCCCGACGGATCGTCCATCTTTTTGAAGGACTCGTCCCATTCGATGGCCTTAGCCGACGAGCAGGCCACGGACGGACCGCCGGGGACGCACTCGGCGGCGCTGGGCAACGGGAACAGCTCCTCGAAGATGATGCGGTAGAAATAGGCTTCTTTGGAGTTGGGCGTATTGTAAGGGAAGCGGAAATGCGCATTGGCCAACTGCTGGTCGGAAATCTGCGCGGCGGCCACCTCCTTCAGGGTATCTATCCAGCTATAACCCACCCCGTCGGAGAATTGCTCCTTCTGACGCCAGGCGATGGACTCCGGCAGATAAGGCGCGAAGCATTCACGCAGCACGTGTTTTTCGATTTTGCCATGGCCGCACATTTTGTCCTGCGGATTGACCCGCATGGCCACGTCAAGGAAGTTCTTGTCCAGGAAGGGGACGCGGGCTTCCACGCCCCACGCGGACATGGCTTTGTTGGCGCGGGCGCAATCGTACATATGCAGCGCTTGCAGTTTACGCACCAGCTCCTCGTGAAACTCTTTGGCGTTCGGCGCCTTATGGAAATAGAGATAGCCGCCGAACACCTCGTCGGCGCCCTCGCCGGACAGCACCATCTTGATGCCCATGGCCTTGATTTTGCGCGACATCAGATACATCGGCGTGGAGGCGCGGATGGTAGTGACATCATAGGTTTCAATGTGATAAATGACGTCGCGGATGGCGTCCAGGCCTTCCTGCACCGTAAAATGGATTTCATGATGGACGGTGCCGAGGTGGGCGGCCACCGCTTTGGCGGCGCGCAAATCGGGCGAACCTTCCAGACCGACGGCGAAGGAGTGCAACTGCGGCCACCAGGCTTCGGTGCGCGCCTCGTCTTCCACCCGCCGCGCGGCGTATTTTTTGGTGATGGCGGAGATAATGGACGAATCCAGTCCGCCGGACAGCAGCACGCCGTAAGGCACATCGGACATCAAATGGCTTTTTACCGATTCCTCTAGGGCGTCGCGCAGGGCGGCCTTGTCGGTTACGTTGTCTTTTACGTTGTCGTAAGAGAACCAATCGCGGCGATAGTATTGGCGAATTTCACCGTCCTGGCTCCATAAATAGCTTCCGGGAGGAAACTCTTTGATGCTGCGGCAGATGGGCACCAGCGCCTTCATTTCCGACGCCACGAACAGCGTGCCGTTTTCATCGAAGCCCATATAAAGCGGTATGATGCCCATATGGTCTCGGCCGATGAGATAAGCGTCCTTTTCGGTGTCATAGAGGATAAAAGCGAACATACCGCGCAAATCATCCAGGAACGCCGGCCCTTTTTCCTGATAAAGCGCCAAAATCACTTCGCAATCGGAACCGGTTTGGAAAGCGTAGCGATCCCCCAGTTCCTGGCGCAGGGCCTGGTGATTATAGATTTCGCCGTTGACCGCCAGCACGTGGGTTTGGGCGGCATTGTACAGCGGTTGCGCGCCGGTGTTGACATCGACGATGGAAAGCCGTTCATGGGCGAGAATCGCTTTGTCGCTGGCGAACACGCCGGACCAGTCAGGGCCGCGGTGCCGCATCAGGCGCGACATTTCCAGCGCTGTTTTTCGCAGTTCCGCCGGACAGGATTTCAAATCCAGAGCGCCAAAGATTGAACACATATTTTATCCTTGCTTTTTATGTCGGCGTGGATGCCGTTTCGATAACATCGATTTAGCATCAAAATGCACTCTCTATTCAAGATCTGTCAAAGAAAAAAGCGTAGCCGATGCTGAATGGTTAATTTTACGGGCTAAATAATGAGGATTCATCATTTGGCGGCGTTTTAAAGCGTCGGGATTTGCATAATCGCCAATGGCGCTTTTGCGGGTCCGATGGCTTTTCCGGCTTGGAAGCAAGCCGCTGGGATGCAACGCCCTGACATGAGCGGCCACGCCTTGTCGGTCCGTTTCGACCGTTGCTTTAATTGTTTTCCAGCAGGCGTTGCAGTAAAACGCCGTTCAGCATGGCGCGTTTCACCAGGGCGAAGGCGCCGATGGCCGAGCTGTGGTTCAAGGCGGAAATCACCACCGGCAGATTTTGCCGGAAACCGCTCAGCGTCTGGTTATCGATACAGCGTTGCACCGCCGGCAGCAGGACCTTGTGCGCCTCGGTAATCTCGCCGGCCAGCACGACTTTTTGCGGATTGAACAGATTAATGGCGATGGCGATGACTTTGCCGAGGTGATGTCCCACCTGCTCAATCACTTCGCACGCCAAGGGATCGCCGCGGTTGGCGGCTTTGCAGACGGCGTCGATTTGGCATCCGTCGAGCGTGAGCTTGCTGGGGTACCCCTGGTTAAGTAAATGGCGCACCCGCTGCTCGATGGCGCCGTTGGCGGCGATGGTCTCCAGGCAGCCGAAGTTGCCGCAGTGGCACCGTTCACCGAGCGGGTCCACCTGAATGTGGCCTATTTCACCCACATTGCCGTTGCTGCCGAGAAAAATCTGCCCGTTGACCAGGATGCCCGCGCCGGTGCCGCGGTGCAAACGAACCAAAATGGAGTCATCACAATCTTGACTCGCACCAAAGTAGTGCTCCGCCAGGGCTAGGCTGCGGATATCGTGTCCGACGAACGCGGTTAAATGGAACCGCTTTTGTAAATTTTCCACCAACGGCCAGTGGTTGACGCTGATATGCGGCATATAGCGCACCACGCCGGAATAGGGATCCACCAGGCCGGGCAGGATAACCGAAATGGCGATGAGCTCGCGGATCTTGCGCTGGCTTTGCTCCAAAAAACGGGCGATGGCGGCGAACAGCGCCTCTTCCAGGGCTTGCTCTGTGCGTTCCGGCAGCGGCATATACTCTTCGCACAGGGCTTTGCCGGTCAGATCATAGAGGGTAATCGTGGTGTCGTGCCGCCCGAGGCGCACGCCTATGGCCTGAAAGGCGCGGGTTTCCGCGACGATGGAGATGGCCCGCCGGCCGCCGGTGGAAGCCTGCTGATCCACTTCGCGGATCAGGCCCCGCTCCAGCAGCTGTCGGGTGATCTTAGTGATGCTGGCGGGGGCCAGCTGGCTCTGTTCCGCTATCTGGATACGCGATATCGGGCCCGATTGGTCGATCAGGCGGTAGACCGCCGCGCCATTCAGTTGTTTTACAAGATCAACATTACCTATCGGGGCCTGTCCGCCTGGGGTCATCAGTGCTGTACTCTACTCGTTATACTTCACTCGTTATACTTCGTCGCCATTCACGATGGTTTTTATTATCCGGTAATCGCGGGTAAAGGCGGTCAGATTGGCCGTTTTCCCCGCCTGCAGCGTGCCTAGACGGTCATCCACCCCCAGCGCCCGCGCGGGATAGAGGGTCGCCATCCGCAACGCTTCATCCAAGGGAATCCCGACATACTCGACGCTATTGCGCACCGCGTCAATCATCGTTAAAGCCGAACCGCTCAGCGTACCGTTCTCGTCCAGGCACAAGCCGTCGCGATAGTATATTGTTTTACCGGCGAAAATAAACCGGTCAATTTTACCCTCGGTGCCTGCCGGGGCGGTGGCGTCGGTAATCAGCACCAGCTTCTCGCCCTTGATGCGTTTGGCGTTGCGCACATTGGCGTAATGGACGTGCAGGCCGTCGGCAATGATGCCGCAATAGATTTCCGGCGCATCGAAGATGGCGCCGATAAGGCCCGGCTCGCGTCCCACCAGCGGCGGCATGGCGTTAAACAGATGCGTGGCTGAACCGATGCCGGCGGCAAAACCCGCTTTCGCCTGTTCATAGGTGGCGTTGGAATGTCCGGCGGAGACGACGATGCCCGCATGGCGCAGCCGGCGTATAACGTCCGGGGCCACCTGTTCCGGCGCCAGGGTAAGTTGGGCGATGACATCGGCATTGTCGCAGAGAAAGTCAATCATCGCCGGGTCGGGCGTCCGCATCAGCGCCGGATCGTGGGTGCCTTTTTTGATGGGGTTCAGATAAGGCCCTTCCAGATGCAGGCCCAGGGCCTGGTTTTTATGCTGGGCCAAAAACGCGCGCATCACCTCGACGGCGCGGCGCATGAATTCGTCGGTGCTGGTGATAAGCGTCGGCAGAAAGCTGGTGCAACCCGATTTCTCATTGGCGCGCTGCATGATCTCCAGCGTTTCCACCGATAATGCCGCCAAAGAGTCGTTGAATTGCACTCCGCCGCAGCCGTTGAGCTGCAAATCGATAAAACCCGGCGCCAGGATGGCCCCCGCCAGGTCGCGCCGTTCTATACCGACCGGCAAAGCATGTGTCGGACAAACGGAGCCGATCAGGCCGTCGGCAATGACGATCGCGTGATCGTCAAGGATTTGATAGCCGGTATAGATCCGGCCATTGGTTAATGCGTACATCGTTCGCTCCCGCTGAATTTCACACCGTTTTCAGGCTATCCGCTTCCAGTTCGCGGAAATACTTCACTGTTTTAACCTTAAGTTCCAAAGTCGAAGGTTCGTCGCAAACCATTATCGCCTTAGCATGAAGCTGCAGACAGCTAATAGTCCACATATGATTCACATTACCTTCCACCGCGGCCTGTAAAGCCTGCGCTTTTTGGTGGCCAATCACCAGGATCATCACTTCTTCCGCGTCCAGCAGGGTACCGACGCCCACGGTCAGGGCGAAGCGGGGCACTTTCTCCACGTCATTCTCGAAAAAGCGCGAATTGACCCGCCGCGTTTCCTGGGTCAGGGTTTTGATGCGGGTGCGCGAGGCCAGGGACGAGGCCGGCTCGTTGAAGGCGATATGGCCGTCGTTGCCGACGCCCCCCATGAACAAATGGATTTTGCCGTAGGATTTTATTTTTTCCTCATAACGGCGGCACTCCTCGTCGATATCCGGCGCATTGCCGTTGAGCAGGTTGATATTTTCACTGGGGATATCGATATGATCGAAGAAATTATTATGCATGAAAGTATAATAACTTTCCGGATGGGAAGCGGGCAGCCCGACGTATTCATCCATATTGAAGGTGACGACGTGTTTGAAGCTTACCTGGCCCGCTTTATGCATCTGGATAAGGTGTTTGTAGGCTTCAAGGGGGGTGCTGCCGGTGGGCAGCCCCAGAATAAAGGGTCGTTCCGCGGTGGGTTTGAACGCATTGATGCGGCTGACGATGTAGGCGGCCGCCCATTTGCCGACTTCGGCGGCGGTTTGTAACGGAATGAGTCTCATTATTGACCTCTTGCAGATTAGGGCATTTTTCCGGCCAGGTACGAAGAGTATAGCGTTGACGCTTTCCCCCTGAAACAGGCGAGGGGGCGTCTCTTCATGCCACCGGAACAATTGTTTGCTGATTTTTCGCTAAGCGAAATAAGTTTGACATATTTATCAGAATAAGTCACAAATTCAACAGCGACAAGGTGATGATAATCACATATTGCGGGGATTTAATTTGCGTTGAAAATTAAACTTCCTACACTGCTGGTGATGGGGCGTTTAACGCGAGATTGGAAGCAGGCAGGGGTAACAGCTTGACATTCGAGCTGCATAATAGGGTCTATAGGGGAATCAAGGTGAATATACTCAGTTATCTACAGAAGATTGGCCGCGCGCTGATGGTGCCGGTGGCGACATTGCCCGCCGCCGCCATTCTGATGGGCGTCGGTTATTGGATAGACCCGGTGGGATGGGGGGGGCCGACAGTTCTCTTGCCGCCTTCTTCATCACCGCCGGCTCGGCCATCATTAATAATATGTCTTTGCTGTTCGCCGTCGGCGTAGCCTACGGCATGTCCAAAGACAAAGACGGCGCGGCGGCGTTGTCCGGCCTGGTGGGCTTCATGGTGGTGACCACCCTGTGCGCGCCGGCGGCGGTGGCGATGATTCAAAAAATTCCGGTCGCCAGCGTGCCGGCCGCGTTCGGTAAAATCAACAATCAATTCGTCGGCATTCTGGTGGGTATTATTTCCGCCGAGCTGTATAACCGCTTTAGCCACGTTGAGCTGCCCAAGGCCTTGTCGTTCTTCAGCGGACGGCGTCTGGTGCCAATACTGGTCTCTTTCGTGATGATAGTCGTATCATTCGTTCTGATGTATCTCTGGCCGGTCATCTTCAATGCGTTGGTGGGATTCGGCATCTACATTCAGCACATGGGCGCGGTGGGCGCGGGCATCTACGCCTTCTTCAACCGCCTGTTGATCCCGGTGGGTCTGCATCACGCCTTGAACTCGGTATTCTGGTTTGACGTGGCCGGCATCAACGATATTCCCAAATTCCTCGGCGGCGCGCAATCCATCGCCAACGGTTCCGGCATTCCCGGCATCACCGGCCGCTATCAAGCCGGTTTCTTCCCGATCATGATGTTCGGTTTGCCCGGCGCCGCGCTGGCCATCTATCATTGCGCCCGTCCGGAAAACAGAAGCAAAGTGGCCGGTATCATGCTGGCCGGCGCTTTCGCCGCGTTCTTCACCGGCATCACCGAACCCCTGGAATTTTCCTTTATGTTCGTGGCGCCGGTGCTTTATTTCCTCCATGCGCTGCTGACCGGCATCTCGGTATTCATCGCCGCCAGCATGCATTGGATGGCCGGCTTCGGCTTCAGCGCCGGCCTGGTGGACATGGTATTGTCATCACGTAATCCGCTGGCGGTGCATTGGTATATGCTGATACCGCAGGGACTGGTGTTCTTCGTTGTTTATTATCTGGTTTTCCGTTTCACCATCACCCGTTTCAACCTGCTGACGCCGGGGCGTGAACTGGCGGTGGCCGGCGATGAAGCCGATGGCTATGATGTGGATGTTGAACCGGCGCCGACCGCCGGCAAGACCGGCGAAACCGAGGTATTGGCGCGCCGCTTTATCAGCGCCGTGGGCGGTTCCGACAATCTCACCGGTATCGACGCCTGCATCACCCGCCTGCGCCTGAACGTGAAAGATTCGGCGGTGGTGAATGAATCCCTGGCGAAGAATCTGGGCGCCCAGGGCGTAATCCGTTTAAACAAAGAAAGCGTGCAGATCATCGTCGGCACCCGCGCCGAAATCATCGCCGACGCCATGCGCAAAGTGCTCACCGCCGGTCCGGTGGCGGCGGCGAAGTCGGTCTCTCAATCCCCCGCGTCCGCGGCGGCGCCGGCAACGCCGATAAAGGCTGCCCAGGCGCCGCGGCCGGTGGTGGCCAGTCTGATATCACCGCTGACCGGCGAAGTCGTGCCGCTGGAGCAAGTGCCTGACGAAGGCTTCGCCAGCAAAGCCGTAGGGGAAGGGGTGGCCATTCGTCCCACCGGCAATAAGGTTTTGTCCCCCGCCAACGGGACGCTGGTGAAGATGTTCGGCACTCACCACGCCTTTTGTCTGGAAACCGATACCGGCGCCGAAGTGGTGGTGCATATCGGCATCGATACCGTCAATCTGCAGGGACAGGGCTTCACCTGTCTGGTGGACGAAGGCAGCAGAGTCACCCAGGGTCAGCCGATTCTTGAGCTGGATCTGGATTATCTGACCGCCAACGCCCGCTCGCTGGTTAGTCCGGTGGTCATCACCAATATGGAGCGGTTCGGGGAAATTTCCGCCGCCGCCACCGGTTTGGTGATTGCCGGCGAAAGCAAATTGCTCGATATCACCGCGAAATAAGTTTTGTTCCGATGACTGCCGGCAAACGTGCCGGCAGTCAGTCAATGCATCGGGACGGGCCGATGGAACGGTAAACCGCCCTCCGTCTTTCCGGGCAAGCCCTGTGTCGTTATCCCCCGTCTATTCCCTGCTTATGATAGAATAATGCCGGCCGGCAGCGCTTCGTTATCAAACGCCGAGCGGGCATGCGGCCGAATCCGGTTTGAGATTTTCTGCAACTATCGGTTGTGTAGAAAGCCGGCTTGTTGGAACATAAGCAATATGAATGTCGTGCTTTCGTATAGAGGAATTCAAGATGAGTGAGGCTGAAGCCCGCCCGACTAATTTTATTCGTCAAATTATTGATGAAGATCTGGCCACCGGGAAGCACACCTCAGTGCACACCCGTTTCCCGCCGGAGCCTAACGGTTATTTGCACATCGGCCATGCCAAATCCATTTGCCTGAATTTCGGCATCGCCAAGGATTATCGGGGACAATGCAATCTGCGGTTCGACGATACCAACCCGGTGAAAGAGGATATCGAATACGTTGATTCCATCAAGCAGGACGTGCAATGGCTGGGATTCGAATGGAGCGGCGAGATTCATTATTCCTCGGACTACTTCGATCAGTTGCATGCCTACGCCATCGAATTGATCAACAAAGGACTGGCCTATGTGGATGAACTGTCTCCCGACGCCATCCGCGAATACCGCGGCAATCTCACCACGCCCGGTAAAAACAGCCCGTTCCGCGATCGTCCGCCGGAGCAGAACCTGGCGCTGTTCGCGATTATGCGCAGCGGCGGATTCCCGGAAGGCTCCGCCTGTCTGCGGGCCAAAATCGACATGGCTTCGCCGTTCATGGTGATGCGCGATCCGGTGCTCTACCGAATCAAGTTCGCCGAGCACCACCAGACCGGATCCAAGTGGTGCATCTATCCGATGTATGACTTTACCCACTGCATTTCCGACGCCCTGGAAGGCATCACCCATTCGCTGTGCACCCTTGAATTCCAGGACAATCGCCGCTTGTACGATTGGGTTTTGGATAATATCACCATTCCCTGCCACCCGCGGCAATATGAATTCTCGCGGCTCAATCTCGAATACGCCATCATGTCCAAGCGCAAGCTCAATCAACTGGTGACGGAAAAAAATCGTCGAGGGCTGGGACGACCCGCGAATGCCCACCATCTCCGGTTTGCGCCGCCGAGGCTATACCGCCGCGTCCATACGTGAGTTTTGCCGGCGCATCGGGGTGACCAAACAGGAAAACAACGTGGAAATGGCGGCGCTGGAAGCCTGCATTCGCGAAGACTTGAATGAATCGGCCCCGCGGGCCATGGCGGTCATCGATCCGGTCAAGGTCATTATCGAGAATCTGCCGACCGGCCACGAGGAAGACGTCACCATGCCCAACCATCCCAATAATCCGGCGATGGGCAGCCGGCAGGTGGCTTTCAGCCGTGAAATCTATATTGACCGCGCGGATTTTCGCGAAGAGGCCAATAAACAATACAAGCGCCTGGTCTTGGGCAAAGAGGTCCGTCTGCGCAATGCCTATGTCATCAAGGCCGAGCGTATCGACAAAAATGCCCAGGGCGATATTACCGCGATTTACTGCTCCTACGATCCCGAAACCCTGAGCAAGGACCCGGCGGACGGGCGCAAGGTGAAAGGGGTCATTCACTGGGTATCCGCCACCCGCAATATCGCGGCGGAGTTCCGTTTATACGATCGCCTGTTCAGCGAGGCCAATCCGGGGGGGGCGGAGGATTTCCTCTCCACCATCAACCCCGAATCCCTGGTGGTCAAGCAGGGTTATGCCGAGAGCGCCGTGCTGGACGCCAAACCCGAGCAGCCCTATCAATTCGAGCGGGAAGGGTATTTTTGCGCCGATCGCCGTTACTTCACCCCAGAGCGTCCGGTGTTCAACCGTACCGTGGGGCTGCGTGATACCTGGGCTAAGAATGCGCTTTGACGGGCAAGTTTAATCCCATGCGGGCGGCGCCGATGGCGCCGTTGAACGATGACGACGAGGCCTTGGCGAACGTCAGCCCGGTAAAGGGCAGGGGTTTGCGGATGAATACCCCGGTGCGTTCCACCAGGCGGTCGTAGGGAAAGTCCGCCATATCCATGACGCCTCCGCCCAGTAAAACGTAATCGGGATCAAACAGATTGATGCCGGTGGCAATGGCTTTCGCACCCAACTCTATGAAATCAAGCAGCTTTTTCATGCCGGGCATAGGTGAATAACTCGGACAGGGCGTAGTCGCGCGGCGCGCCGGCATACCAGCGGGCCAGGGCCACGCCGGAGCAGAGCGTCTCCAGACATCCCGGATTGCCGCAGCCGCAGCGCGCGGCGGGATCTCCCAAGGGAATGTGGCCGAGTTCGCCGGCCACGCCGTGGGCGCCGACGTAAGGCGCGCCGTTAAGCCAAACGCCGAAACCGAATCCGGTGCCGAGATAGCATCCCAGCACCAGTTTATCCGCTATGCCTTCTTCGGTGACGTCATAATAGAGCTGCATATTCACATCGCGCTCAAAGATAACCGGACATAAAAAACACTCTTCCAGGGCGGCGGCCAGAAAGGCGAACTCTTTGACCTCGCACGGCAGGTTCGGCACGGAGATAACGGTTTTCCTGTCCCGGGCGATGGAGGCGGGAAAGCCGATTATCAGGGCGTTGATATCTCCCGGCCGTTCCCCCAGGTGGCTTTTGATAAAGCCGGTGAGTCCCTTGGCCAACCCTCCGGCGATGACCGGTCCGGTCCTTTCTTTATCGGTGAGCAAGACCTGCCCGTCCTGGCTCAATAAGCAAATCCTGATATGGGTGGCGCCCATATCAACGCCCACTATCACCTTTTGCCGTTTACGCATGGCCGTCGGCCTCGTTTTGCGCATGCTGAATATTGGCCTGCATGATTTGCCAGGCCTGACGAATATCGGCGGCATTATTGAATAAGCCCGAAGAGCCGACGATCAATACGTCCGCGCCCGCCGCAATCAACGAGGCGAAGGTACGCTCATTGCACGATCCGTCGATTTCAATCTCATAGCGCAGCTGGTGGCGCTCGCGATAGCTTTTGAGCTGCCTGATTTTATCCAGCATTTCGCTGATGAAGGGCTGGCCGGCGAAGCCGGGATCGACCGTCAGCACGGTAATTTTATCCGCCAGATGAATATAATACTTCATCATCTCCAGCGCGCTTTCCGGACTGAGGATAAAGCCCACCTTAAGTCCCAAGGAGGTGATTTTGTCGACGATGCGAAACGCCTGTCCGGAGAGGGTTTCCGGATGCAGCGTGATCATGCCGGCGCCGGCCTTGGCCAACGGCTCGATATAATCCTCGGGATGGGTGACCATCAGATGGCAGTCCAGGGGTTTGACGGCCAGCCGTTTCACCTGCTCGACAAAAAACGGCGATAGCGTCAGGTTGGGCACGAAATGCCCGTCCATGATGTCGATATGCAGATAATCGGCGTGTTGGTCGATGAATTCGATCTGCTCTTTGAAATGGCTTAAATCCATGCACATGAGAGGGGGGAAATTTTCATAGCGGGCGCCTATTTACTGATTAGCCGGTCTAATGCCACGGCGGCGATAATCAATCCCCCCATGACGACGAGTTGGTAGTACGTTTGAACCTGCAGGATATTGAGGCCGTTATTGATCGTGCCAATGATCAAACCGCCGATCACCACCGAGAAAATCCGCCCCTTGCCGCCAAAAAAAACTGGTTCCGCCGATAATGGCGCTGGCGATGGCGTAGGTTTCAAAGCCTATGCCGGCCAGCGGCTCCGCCGCCCCCAGACGCGCGGTGGAAACGACGCCCGCCAGCCCGGCGCAGATTCCGGAGATGATGAACACGATGAGGATATGAAACTTAACGTCTATCCCGGAAAAGAAAGCGGAATTCTTGTTGCCGCCGAGGGCGTAGATATTCCGGCCCAGGCGGGTGTGGGAGGTAATGAACCACAGGATGAGCGCGATAAACAGCGCGAAAATAACCGGCACCGGGATGCCGAGCGGGCTGGCGGCGAAGAAACGCACGAAGCCGAATGAGAAGCCATACACCGAATTGGCATCGGAAATCACCAGGGTGGCGCCGCGAAATATCGCATTGGTGCCTAAGGTGATGATAAAAGGGTGCAGGCCGGTCCAGTTGACCAGACAGCCGTTAATCGCCCCCAACAGCCCCCCCCACCACGACGCCGCCAATCAGCGCCGCCGACAAAGGGTCCAGTCCCGCCAGCATGAGTTTGGCCGTCACCATGCCGGACAGCGCCAATACCGCACCCACCGACAGGTCGATGCCCGCCACCAGTATGGCGAAAAATTCTCCCATGCCGATAAGCACGGTCACCGAACTTTGCACCAATATTTGCGTGATATTGTTGGCCTTTAAAAAATATTCACTGGATAATGAGCCGAAGATAGCAACAATAATGGCCAGAATAAAAAAAAGTGCCATATTGATCCCAAAATTTCTGGAAGTTGAACTTGGACTTATCCATTGTGATTTCTCTCAATTTTGTGGTAGCGCCCATTTCATAATATCCTCTTCATTAATATTTTCGGCATTATCGAGAATGTTGGCTAATTGCCCTTCGCAGAAAATGGCGATACGATCGCAAACCGAAAGAATTTCTTGCAGCTCTGAGGAAACCATCAATATTGTTTTTCCCGTGGTAGCCAAATGTCGCATTACTTTATATATTTCAGCTTTGGCGCCGACATCAATACCGCGGGTCGGCTCATCAAAAATAATCACCTCAGGGTCACAGCATAGCCACTTCGATATCAATACTTTTTGCTGATTGCCGCCGGACAGTTCGGTGATATTCTGATCCACTGAGCTGCATTTTAACGATAGCAACGCTTTTTGCTGCTCCGCTAATTCGCGTTCTTGCGCTGGGTTAAATAACCCCATGGCGCCCTTGAAACCGCCTTCTTTCAGGCTTTTGCTGATAGCAATATTCTGGGCGATGGAAAAGTTGTCGAAAAAACCGTTTTCCCTCCGGCTTTCGGTGATATATCCCATGCCTTTTTTCAGCGCGTCCAGAGGCGAAACAGGCGTAATATCGACGTTATGCAACTTCACCCGGCCGCTGCTGGTGGGTTCGACGCCGAAGATGCAGTTCATAAACTCCGTTCTGCCTGAACCCACCAGACCGGCAAATCCCATGATTTCTCCCCGTTTTACCGAAAATGAGATATTCTTAACCCGCCGCCGGTCTTTGCTTGTGATATCGCATACCTCAAACAGGGTTTCGGTCTCCTCCACGCCCACGCTCTCCTTCATGGCGCGGAAACGCATTTGCAATTCACGGCCCACCATCATGCGCACAATGTCATCATTGGTGACATCGTTAATGTTACCGGAGGCCACGCTGTTGCCGTCTTTCATGACCGTGTAACGGTTACAGATTCGACGGATTTCATTCAGCTTATGGGAAATATAGATGATAGCGGTGCCATCTTGGCGCAGCTGATTCATGATAAGAAAAAGATAATCCACCTCGTTATAGGTTAATGATGAAGTGGGCTCGTCCATAATAATAACACGCGCATCCAGCATTAACGTTTTGGCGATTTCCAGCATTTGTTTTTGGCTGATGGAAAGATTGCGAACCTTTTCATCAAGTCTGGCTTTAAGACCTACCCTTAATAACATAATGGCCGCTTTAGACCGCATCTCCTGCCAGTCCACGCGCTTAATTCCCAGCGTTTTCTTGACGGGCAATCGTCCGATATAAAGATTTTCCAATACGGTAAGCTCATCGATAACACTGAGCTCCTGATATATAATGCCTATACCAAGCTTTGCCGCTATTTTATGATCCAGTTTGTTGTACTCATTATTATCAACTGTAATGCTACCCGCCGTCGGCTCATAAATGCCGGAGAGTATCTTCATCAAGGTCGATTTGCCGGCGCCGTTCTCACCCAGTAACGCATGTATTTCATGGGTATAAATGTCGAGATCGACGGACTTTAATGCCTGCACGGGACCAAAACGTTTAGCTATCCCTTCCATCCTGATATAGGGCGCGGTCATATCATTCTCCGGCGTAACTGATGGGGCGCGGTGTTAACTGTGGTGTTACGGAATCACTTGGTGATTAATACCGAATCCACGGTGACGATTTTCGGTTGGGCATTCAACGCAATCAGCTTGCCGGACTTCACCGAGTCCACCAGAATGGTCAGGCCGTTGGCGCCGATTTCCGCCGGGTTTTGCGCCACGGTGGCGGTCATCATGCCGTCTGATACCATTTTACGCGCCTCCGGCACGCCGTCGGTGCCCACCACCAGGATGTGCCCGGTTTGACCGGCATTGGCCACCGCCTGGGCCACGCCCATGGCCATGGTATCGTTCGCGCAGTAAAACGCTTTGAGTCCGGGGTTGCGTTGCAGGACATTGGTGGCCACATCCAGCGCCTTGATGCGATCCCAATCCGCCGGCTGGCTGGCGACCAATTTGATATTGCCGGCGGCCTTAAAGGCATTGGTGGCGCCGATACGCCGCGCTTCGCCGGAAGCATTGCCGGCTTTGCCTTCGATGATGGCCACTTCGCCGCCGTCCTTGCCCAATTTGCCGATGACGTATTTGGCCGCGCTGGCGCCGACGGTCACATTGTCGGTGGTGATAAAGGCTTCAACGTTGCCTTTGGCCTTGGACAGGCTGTCCATATCGATTTTTTCATCCAGGTTCACCAGGTGAATGCCTTGTTGATAGGCCTTGGCCACCGGGATGACCAGGTTCACCGAGGATAACGGCGCAAACGCGATGCCTTTGTAATTTTTATTGGTTAAATCCTCAAACAGCTGTAGCTGCGACTGGAAGTCCCCTTCGGAGGGCGAGGCGAACACGTCGACGGTAACGCCAAGCGCTTTCGCCTTTTGTTCAACCCCTTGCTTCATTTCAACCCAATAGGGGTTGGACAGGGTTTTCAATACGACGGCGTAATCGGCTGCCGCCCGGGCCGCCACGGTGGATAACATTAATCCACAGACCGCGCCGCCGACAAGTTTGATAACTTTATTCATTTTTATCTCCAAGAGAGAATTATTTATAATCACGCTTCAGGTACTGGGTAATGGCACTTGTTTTTTCCAAATTCTTATTCGCTAAATCAATGTCTTGTCTGGCCACTAAAACAAAAAATGCGTCCAGCAAGGTTAATTGCAGAATACGGGCCGAGGCGTTCCGGCCTAAAAGCGGCGTTTCCGGCGCCGGCGAACAGACAGTGAAATCCGCCAGCCGCGCGATGGGAGAATTGCTGCTATGGGTGATGCAAATGATTTTTGCCCCGTTGTCCTTGGCGATGGCCACCACCCGTTTCAGGTCGGTGGTGCGGCCTGAATGGGAGACCACCAGCGCCGCGTCGCCGGGCTGCAGCAACGATGCCGACATCATCATCAGGTGGGCGTCATGGTAGGCGCTGCAGCGTAAACCGATTTTCAGGAACTTATGCTGAACATCTGCGCAGATGGCATTCGAACCGCCGACGCCGTACAGCTCACGCTGGCGGGCATTGTAAAAACAGCGAGCGGCCTGCTGGATTTCCTCGGCATCAACAATGGCCTGCCCTTCGACTATGGTACGCACCGTAAGGTTGAATACCTTGTTGACCAGATCTTCCGGGCCGTCATCCGCCGATAGCTCAGCGGTAATGTCATGGTCCGCATGCTCAAAATATTCGACAATCGCGCTGCGTAACTGCCGGAAGCCGCTAAAGCCCAGGATTTTCGAAACCTTGACAATCATGGCCTCCGACATGCCAAGGCGCTGCGCCACTTCCTTGATGCTGGAAATAGAGTTCAGATTGCCTGGGGTAAGAAACCACTCGACGATTCTGCTTTCATTTTCGGTCATGCCTTCCTGCTTGATGCGCAGGTACGGCGCTATGCCTATGCCGCGCGGCATGACGCCATTCGGTTCCTGTTCGGTCATTTTAACGTCCCAACTTTCGGTTACCACGGCATCATCACAACATAGCCGGCATGACAAAAATGCAGCATACTTCACGTTTTAAAATAATTTATAAAGTGTGGTTGCTTCGTAAAAAAAGAGAGGGTTATGGCGAAGTTGCTGTTAAGTCGGTATGGCACGCGCTTTTCTAAAAAATGTTTTAATTACAGTGAATAAAGTTGAGATTTATTGTTTGTTCATAGAATATTTGAACGTTAAACCGCGCTGAAAAGAAATTTGGTGGTCTGTAAACACAATAAAACTTTATCTTTTTTTATGATGAAATTTATTCTGTGAAGTTTAGTGGCGGAAGGGAATGGATTTAGGGGCAACGTAACGGACCCTGTCATCGCTGAGATAAAAGACGACGGAAACCACCCGTTTGTGCAGTGGTTTTCAGGGTTTGCAGGAAGTAAGGCGCGGCGGGTCTCTTACTCTTTAAGACCGTGCACCGCTTCCTCGATATCATGATCGTGCAAGGTCTCGTCTTCACGGCAATTGCCTTCTTCACAATGGCCGTAAAGATACAAACTGTGATTGGTGAGTTTGATGTTGTGCTTTTTAGCGATATCCCGTTGGCGCGCTTCGATGAACTCATCGCGGAACTCAATGACTTTTCCGCAATCAAGGCAGATCAAATGATCGTGATGATGCTGCTGGGTCAGTTCAAAAACGGATTTACCGCCTTCAAAGTTATGGCGCGTCACGATACCGGCGTCATCGAACTGATTCAGTACGCGATAAACGGTGGCTAAACCGATCTCTTCTCCCATATCGATCAGTTTCTTATAGAGATCCTCCGCACTGACGTGATGGCATTCCGGATCTTGCAACACTTCCAGAATCTTGAGTCTGGGAAGCGTCACCTTCAGGCCGGCCTTCTTCAATGCAATGTTATTGTCAGTCATGCGGGTATAGTCCTGTTGCTTTGATAATCTGATTGTAGGCTACTGTAGCCTATAACAACGGTCGGCCGGAAAAATGTAACGCCGTCTCATTATAGGACTGCCTGTGTAAAATGAAAACTGCGGCCTGGTTACAATGATAGCCCGCCGAGGGTGGGGCAAGTTTTTTAAAAAATTTCTGCTAAAAACCGGAATAACCGCCCGGCTATTGTACTGCTTTATGGGGAAAAGTTAAAAACTTGTATCTATCAATTTGAAAGGAATTATATATCAAGGGGGTTTAACCGGCCGTCAATGGCTTCGACGGCACGGCTTTAACCGGACAAAAACTAGCCGGCCAGCGCGCTAAGCTCCAGCTCGCCGCTGATTTGTTTTACCCAGGCGTCGACGCGTTCGTCGGTCAACTCCGGTTGACGGTCCTCGTCTATGGCCAAACCGATGAAATGCTTGTCGTCTATCAGGCCCTTGGAGGCTTCGAAATGATATCCGGCGGTGGGCCAATGACCTACGATGGTCGCTCCATGGGGTTCGATGATGTCGCGGATGGTGCCCATGGCATCACAAAAATATTCGGCATAATCTTCCTGATCGCCGCAACCGAACAGCGCGACCTTTTTGCCGCTGAAATCGATCTCTTCCAGCGTGGGGAAAAAATCGTCCCAATCGCATTGCGCTTCCCCATAATACCAGGTGGGGATGCCCAGCAGCAGGACTGAGAATTGCTCCAGGTCCTCTTTGCTGCTTTTGGCAATGTCATGCACTTCGGCAACATCGGCGCCCAGCTGCTTTTGGATCATTTTGGCAATATTTTCGGTATTGCCGGTGTCACTGCCAAAAAAAATGCCTACGCTTGCCATGAATATGAAAACCTCTTGAATATTAAGGGAATGATTTACCAGACCATTAACCGGCTTGTCGGGCGATAACCCGGTGATGATAGCAGACCCTCCGCGTGGGAGAAACTCGTTAAGCCGGAGTTTTATGCCGAAACCGGCTTTGTTAGGCGCCGAATGTCCGTTAGGCCTTATTTTTCCCTGCCGGCGGCGTCCCGGTGCCGCGCCAGCTCGGCCAATAAAATCTGCTCGATGAGCTCACTGCGGGAGAGTGAGTGCTGAAACGCCAGCTCATTCAAGGCGTCCACCGCCTCCGCGTTGATTTTCAGCTCGACGCGGCGCAGGCCGCGCACCTTGTCCCGGCGTAATTGATTGCGTTTGTTGATACGCAACTGTTCATCACGGGAAAGAGGGCTGGTTTTCGGTCGCCCGGGACGGCGTTCATCGATAAACAAATCCAGGGTGGTACGATCCGTTTGTTCTTTTGCCATAGGTCATGAAGGGATTATGCATCCGAAAGCGGCGGGCGAGTCCCGGCTTGTAAAGTCTTCACCTTCGGACGCCGTGCCGAACTGTGACTTTTCCACCCGTTGATGATGCCGGTAAACATAGCGCGCCATCTTACCCCCACCCCGGCGGGAAACGACAATCATTAACGCCGCGGAACGCATAAACCCGTCCGGTTAATCCTTCGGGAAACGCCGCACAGCGCGTCGGGTCTCGCCCGGTTAATCCCGGGAAACGCCGCACGGCGCGTCGGGTTCCGCTCCGGTTACTCCCCCCAGGAAACGCCGCACGGCGCGCAGCGTCGCTTCGGGCTTTTGTGCGTGTACCCAATGTCCCGCGCCGGCCACGACATAGGCGCGCGCCAGGGGAAACTGCCGCCGGATGGCTGCGCCGTCACTATCGCTCACATAGGGTGAAAGGCCGCCGCGGATAATCAATATCGGTCCGGTCCAGGGGGGGGACGTCTTTCCAGCCGATAAGCGCCGGATAGTTCTTCCACAGGGCGTCAAGATTGAATCGCCATTGGCCGCCGGAAAAGGATTTCAACAAAAACTGAATCGTCTCCCCATCGTTGATATCCTGTTCCATCAGTTGCGCCGCTTCGCCCCGGGTCGTTACCTTCGCCGCCGCCACGCGCCTGAGTCCGGCGAACACCCGGTCATGATGGCGGGCGGCATAGGCCACCGGCGCGATGTCGATAACCACCAGGGCGGCGATACGGTCCGGCATTAACGCCGTCAGCGACATGGCCACTTTCCCGCCCATGGAGTGGCCGATAACGATGCATTTTTGCCATTGCAAATCATCCAGCAAGGCCGCCACGTCCTTGCTCATGGCGTCATAACCGGCATCGCCGTCGTGGGGGGGAGAGTCCATGGTTGCGCAAGTCGATTTGCAGGGTTGCGTGGGTCTCCCCCCAGGGGGCGCGCCAGTACGCCGAGATTGTCCAGACTGCCGAATAGCCCGTGCAGCAAGACCACCGGCAAGGTATTCCCCGGCTGCCTGGCCGGTTGTAAACGATAATGTAACTTCATCCCGATCCTCGTGGCGACGGCAAAGATGACTAGCGTATCATGAGCAAGAGAAACCCGCGCCGCAAAAAAAAGGTCCCCGTCAGCGGGTGATATTCCGACTTTATGCCGAAGCCGGACACTAGCGCTGTTCGCGGGACCGTTTTAGATTGTATAATCCTGTTGATTGATTTAAGAGAAGAAAGCTCCCGGATAAAGATGAAAACAATCGAACTCGACGAAGACCTTTACCGTTATATCGCCAGCCACACCCAGCATATCGGCGAAAGCGCCTCGGACATCCTGCGCCGGATGTTGAAATTCGCCGCACCGGTTAATGACGCCGAATCCGCCCGCCCCGCCGCCGCGGCCGATAGGGACGCCCCCGCGCCGGCCCGTGACCGCGTCCGGGCGATGCGTGAATTATTGCTCTCGGACGTCTATGCTGAACAACGCAAGGCGGTAGATCGCTTCACGATGGTGCTGTCCACCCTCTATGCCTTGTCGCCCGCCGATTTCGCCGAAGCGGCGGACGTCTTGCACGGCCGCACCCGTACCTATTTTGCCGGCGATGAGCATACATTATTGCAAAACGGCAGCCATACTAAACCTAAGCAGGTGCCGGGAACGCCCTACTGGGTTATTACCAATACCAACACCGGTCGTAAACGGGGTATGGTGGAACACATTATGCTGGCTATGCAGTTCCCGGTGGAACTGACAGATAAAGTCTGCGGCACCATTTGATAAATAACAGCCAATGGAGAAGCACCGATGGCTAATAGCCCTCGCGCCGGACAACCCGCCCGGCAAAGTGATTTAATTAATGTGGCGCAACTGACCTCGCAATATTACGTATTGCGGCCCGAACCGGGTAATGCCGCTCATGCGGTGAAATTCGGCACTTCAGGCCATCGCGGCAGCGCGGGACGGCACAGCTTCAACGAAGCCCATATCCTGGCCATCAGCCAGGCCATCGCCGAAGAGCGCCGTAAACAGGGCATTACCGGGCCTTGCTACGTGGGCAAAGATACCCACGCCCTGTCCGAGCCGGCCTTTATTTCGGTGCTGGAAGTACTGAGCGCCAACGGCGTGGACGTCATTGTCCAGCAGGATAACGGTTTTACGCCCACTCCCGCGGTTTCCAACGCCATCCTCGTGCATAATCGCCGCGGCGGCCCTTTGGCGGACGGCATCGTGATAACGCCTTCGCACAACCCGCCCGAAGACGGCGGCATTAAATACAATCCCCCCCCCCAACGGCGGCCCGGCGGACACCAATCTCACCAAAGTGATTGAGGAACGCGCCAACGCGCTGCTGGCGGATGAGCTGCGCGGCGTGCAGAGACAATCCCTCGATGCGGCCTGGAACAGCGGCCGCATCCACGCTCAGGATCTGGTGCAAACCTACGTGGAAGGCCTGGCGGATGTGGTCGATATGGCGGCCATCCAGAGCGCCGGCCTCAAGCTCGGCGTCGATCCCCTGGGGGGGGCTCGGGTATCGCCTACTGGCAGCGGATAGCCGAGCATTATAAGCTGGACCTGACGCTGGTGAATGAGGAAATCGATCAGACCTTCCGCTTCATGCACCTGGATCACGACGGCATCATCCGCATGGACTGTTCTTCCCAGTGGGCCATGACGGGCCTGTTGGCGCTGCGTGATAAATTCGATTTGGCGTTGGCCAACGATCCCGATTACGACCGGCATGGCATCGTTACCCCGGCCGGTTTGATGAATCCGAACCATTTCCTGGCGGTATCCATCGATTATCTGTTCCAGCATCGCCCACGCTGGGGCGCCGACGTGGCGGTGGGGAAAACACTGGTGTCCAGCGGCATGATCGACCGCGTGGTGGAATCCTTGGGCCGCAAACTACTGGAAGTGCCGGTGGGCTTTAAGTGGTTTGTGGACGGATTGTTTGACGGCAGCCTGGGGTTCGGCGGCGAAGAAAGCGCCGGCGCCTCGTTCCTACGGTTTGACGGCCAACCCTGGTCCACTGATAAGGACGGCATCATCATGTGCCTGCTGGCGGCGGAAATCACCGCGGTCACCGGCAAGAATCCTCAGCAGCATTATGATGAACTGGCGCAACGTTTCGGCGCTCCCAGCTACAATCGTATCCAGGCGCCGGCCACCCATGCTCAAAAGGCCGTTTTGTCCAGGCTCTCGCCCGATCAGGTGAGCGCCAGCGTGCTGGCGGGGGATGCCATTACCGCCCGGCTGACCACCGCGCCGGGTAACGGCGCCTCCATCGGCGGCTTGAAGGTCATGACCGCCAACGGCTGGTTCGCCGCCCGTCCCTCCGGCACTGAAGAAGCCTACAAGATTTACTGTGAAAGTTTCCTCGGGCCGAAGCACCGCGAGCAAATTGAAAAAGAAGCGGTGGATATCGTCAGCGACGTGCTGGCGGGATCGAAATAACCCGGCGCGTATTGCATGGGTCGATGCGCCGCCGGTTGGCATATTCAACGCGCAGGTGTTAAGCGCCTGCGCTTATTGACAACACGTGTCGTTTTATTGACTGCCGGCAGGTATGTCATCCTTCAAACACAGGCGCTCAGCGCCTTTTCCAAGCCGATTACCGTGGCATGTCCCGACATCCGACATCGTTGTCCGCGTTGATGCGGAATTGCGGAAGACAGCGTCATAACTCTCTCTTATTATTTTCTCTCTTATTTAACCTGTGCGGGATTAACGATCCCTACCTTTATCAAGCTGCTGTAACGGCTTTACGAAATAGAAAGCGGGGCCATTCAATACGGCGGCGTCAATATCAACCCTATCAACCAGGCCATCATCATGCCGGTGTGATGGCAAAGGGCGGGCGCCACAAAGCGCTCATGTTCAGGCCGAGCGATCGTGACGTCTTGGCGAGCGAGGCAGATACATAGAGCCGCGCAGACGAAATTTTCGTAGGTTAGATATATCTTTTCTTGCATTCGTAATGAAAGCGGTCTAACTTAGATATATCTAAACAACAGGAGATATCGTATGTTTTTTCATTTACATCATTACCGCCGCGACGTAGAGGAAGGCGATCGCCGGCGCCGCGACGGCGAAACTCGGCGCGGCGGGAACTTCTCAGTTCGCAGATCCAACGAAGGCCGGCGCGACTACGGGGATTTCTTCGGACGCAGGTTTGACGAAGATCGGCGCGGCGGCAGGGATTTCTCGGGCAACGGATTCGGCGAAGGGCGGCACGGCAGGGATTTCTCGGGCAGCGGATTCGGCGAAGGCCGGCACGGCAGGGATTTCTCGGGCCGCGGATTCGGCGATTCCCAGGGTCGCGGGCGGGATGAGGAGCGTTTCGGCGGCCACGGTCACCGCCGCGTTCCGGGAGGACGGCATGATGGCGAACGGCGCGGGCGTCGCCCGCTGGAGCAGGGCGACCTGCGGCTGGTGTTGCTGGCCCTGGTTGCCCGTAAACCCGGTCACGGCTATGAATTGATCAAGGCCATTGAGCAGGCGTCTTCCGGTTTGTATGTGCCAAGCCCCGGCGTGATTTATCCGACCTTGAGTCTGCTGGTGGATCAGGATTTCCTCAGTGCCGACAGCCCGGACGGCCAAAGCCGCAAAATCTACCAGATAACCGCGGAAGGGCAGGCGGAGCTGGCCAGGCACCAGCCGGTGGTGGACGGTATCTTTGCCCGGCTGTCGCAAATCGGCAGACGACGGGAAGCCAATCTCGTACCCGGCATCAGCGAGACCCTGGACAAATTAAGAAGCGTGCTGCGCGGTAATATGATGCGCGCCGACCTGTCGCCGGACCAAGTGGAGCGTATCAATGCCGCATTGCTCGCCGCGGTGCGGGCCATTGAGGCGGAATTTGCGGTCGCCCCGGACGCCGACAAGGCTTAACCCAACGCCACCATCAACGCGCCGGCGGTAATAAGCGCTACGCCGGCCCCCGCCGTCAACGACACCTTTTCGCCGAACAACAGCATTGCCATGACCACGGCGAACACCACGCTCAGCTTGTCGATGGGGGCCACCTGCGAGACGTTGCCGGATTTAATCGCCATGAAATAAAACAGCCAGGATAGGGCGCCGGCGACGCCGCTTAGGATAATGAACGCCAAGGCTTTTTTGTCGGCAAGTATTTCGTTCACCAGACTCATTTTACCCTGCGCCACCACCACGCCCACCAAAAAAAAGCGCCATTACCACGGAACGGACGGCAGTTGCGCTGTTGGCGTCCAGATGCTGCAACCCGATCTTACCGAAAATCGCCACCAGCGATGCGGTGAACGCCGAAAGCAGGGCGTAAAACAGCCAGGTAGTCATACTTTATCCCTAAAAGGAGAAAGCACGGATCATACGCGCCCGTGCCATTTCAGGCCATATTTCCGCACTGACTTCTTATGATTTAGGGCATAAACCGGTAGCCGATGCCGGTTTCCGTGAGCAGGTGGCGGGGACGCGCCGGATCGTCTTCAAGTTTTTGCCGCAAATGCCCCATGTATATTCGCAGATAATGACTGTGTTCCACCGCATTGGGGCCCCAGACTTCGCGCAGTAAATGGCGCTGGGTCACGACTTTGCCCTGATGGGACAGCAAGGTGGCCAGCAGACGGAATTCAATGGGGGTGAGGTGAAGGAGTTCACCGGCCCGCGTCACCTGACGGTTAACCAGATCCACGTTGATGGCGGCGAAGGTCACCGTCGCGGGCTTGTCTTCTCCGCGCAGGGGATGGCGCAGGAAGACCCGTACCCGGGCCAATAATTCGCCGATGCCGAACGGCTTGGTAAGATAATCATCCGCGCCGGCATCCAGCGCGTCGATTTTGTCCTGTTCGTCGTTCCTGGCGGAAAGCACCATTACCGCAACCGAACTCCACTGGCGCAGGTCACGAATAAAATTGACGCCGTTGCCGTCCGGCAAGCCCAGGTCGAGAATAATCAGGTCGGGTTTGCGGGTCGCCGCCTCAAGCAGGCCGCGGGCGCTATTTTCCGCATCGAATACCCGATAGCCCTCACGTTCAAGCGCCTGGCGTACAAAGCGCCGTATGGCCTCCTCATCTTCAACGATCAGGATATTTGCCGTCATCGTGCTCATCATCCGTTCCTTATGACATTGCCCGGTTTGCGAAGCGCCGGCGGGTTTAAGCGTATAACAAAATGTGCACCGCGCCGGAACATTATCCACTTAATCAGCGTTACGGTGAATCCCCTGAGGCCAGCCTACGGCGCATAGCGAACCGGTCATAAACCTGCGGGACTTTTGTTAAAAGCCGGCCGCCGCCGGCGCGAATTTCGACTACGCTTTGCTTAAAAACAATAACCTATAAGGGGCATGCATGAGCAATAAAATTCCCGTCGGCATCAGCGCCTGCCTGATGGGAGAAGCGGTTCGTTTCGATGGCGGTCACAAACGCCTGGCGTTCGCTCTGGATGAACTGGCTCCTTATGTCCGTTTCCATCCGGTATGCCCCGAGATGGCCATCGGACTGCCGACGCCAAGGTCCTCGCTGCGTCTTGTCAAAACCCAGTCTGGCGAAATCAGCCTGCGCACCGGCAAAAGCGGTTCGGAAAGGGATCTTACGGATGCCATGGTCGGGTTCGCCCGCGAGCGCAGCCGTCAATTGTCCTATCTTTGCGGTTTTATCGTGTGCGCCAAATCCCCCAGCTGCGGGATGGAACGGGTACGGGTGTATGACCACGCCGGCTCGCGAAAAAACGGGGTGGGTCTGTTTACCCGGATATTGATGGAAGAACTGCCCTGGCTGCCGGTGGAAGAGGACGGGCGGCTTTACGATCCGCTGCTACGGGAAAATTTCGTTGCCCGGATCTACGCCCTGTACGAATACAATCAACTGTTGCGGGAGGGGCTGTCCCGCGGCGCGCTCATGGCGTTTCACCAGCGATACAAACTGTTGTTGCTGGCGCACTCCCAGCCGGAGTACCGCCGCATCGGGCCCTTTGTCGCCGCCATGGACCGTTGGGTTTCGCTTGAGGCGTTCGCCCTGGAGTACCGTCTGCGTTTGATGTCGCTCTTGTCCCATAACGCGACCCGGCCCAACCATACCAACGTTCTGATGCATGTACAGGGCTACTTTCGCCGTCATCTGACCTCAAAACAGCGGCAGGAACTGTCGAATCTTATCGACAGCTACCGGCGGGGAGTGCAGCCTTTGCTCGCGCCCATCACCCTGGTAAAGCACTATATGGCGGAATATCCCCACCCATGGCTGTCGCAGCAACGCTACTTTGAGCCCTATCCCGAAGCGCTGCGGCTGCGTTACGGACATTAACCGCAAGGAGCAAGAAATAGCATGAAAAACCATCTCGTCTGGCTGCGAAACGATCTCCGCATCCTTGATAACCCGGCGCTGTCCGCCGCCTGTTCTCAAGACGACGCGGTGGTGACGGCGTTGTTTATCGCGACTCCCGGCCAGTGGAAAGCCCATGATATGTCGCCTCGTCAGGGGGATTTCCTAATGCGTAATCTTCTCGCGCTTCAGCATGCGCTGGAGGATCGCGGTATTCCTCTGTTCTATCACCAATGCGACGATTATGCCGCTGCGGTGAAATGGCTGACCGGATTTTGCCGGCAGCGGCGGGTGAGCGCGCTGTTTTATAATTATCAGTATGAATACAATGAACAACGGCGCGATCGGGCGGTGGAACATGCCCTGGAGGGCCATGTCGTCTGCCAGGGGTTCGACGACGGCGTGCTGTTGCCGCCGGGCAGCGTCGTCACCGGCGACGGCAAGATGTACAAGGTCTATACCCCTTTTCGCAACGCCTTTATCCAGCGGCTGTCGCAAGACCCTCCCCAATGCCTGCCCGCGCCGGCGCGCCGCGACAATGGCGAAAAACTCCGCGCAGCCCTGGAGCCCTTCGATTATCCTCGCCAAGAGACCGATGAGTATCCCGCCGGGGAAGAGGCCGCACTACGCCGCCTGCGGGAGTTCTGCCACCACCGTCTGGCGGAGTATCCCCAGGCAAGGAACCAGCCCTCGCAGGACGGCACCAGCCGTTTGTCCGCTTATCTTACCCTGGGGATTCTGTCGCCCTCGCAATGCTATCACCGGCTGATTGCCGCCTGTCCCCAGACGCTGGAGCATGCCGACAGCGAAGGTTTCTGCTGGCTGAACGAATTGATCTGGCGGGATTTTTACCGGCATATCATGGTCTATTATCCTGATGTTTGCCGCCATCGCCCCTTTATTCCCTGGACCCGCCGCGTGGCCTGGCGGCGTGACGACGAGTTGCTGAACGCCTGGCGACAAGGCCGCACCGGCTTTCCCATCGTGGATGCCGCGATGCGTCAGATGAATGACACCGGCTGGATGCATAATCGACTGCGCATGATTTGCGCCAGCTTTTTGGTAAAGGATTTATTAATTGATTGGCGGGAGGGGGAGCGTTATTTTATGCGCCGCCTCATCGACGGCGATCTGGCGTCGAATAACGGCGGCTGGCAATGGGCCGCTTCCACCGGCACCGATGCCGCTCCCTATTTCCGCATCTTCAACCCCACCACCCAGGGACGGAAGTTTGACGAGCAGGGCCGCTTTATTCGCCGCTGGCTGCCGGAACTGGCGTCGGTGCCGGATAAATTTCTGCATGAACCCTATCTTTGGCCCCTCGCCGAGCAAACCGGACTGGATTATCCGCGGCCGATCGTTAATCATGGACAGGCACGTCAAGCCGCCCTGGCGGCTTACCAATCGGCCAAAGCACAAGGGCCGGCTTCCCCCAGGGAGTAGCCGGCGAACGGGGAGAGCCATGCTTAACACGGAACTTGAAAAACTGATCAATGCGCATTTGCATGCCGGCGATTTCGAGGACTACGGTCCCAATGGGCTGCAGGTGGAAGGGCGCCCGCACATCAATCGTATCGTTACCGGCGTCACCGCATCGCAGGCGTTGCTGGATGCCGCGGTGGCGCATGGCGCCGATGCGGTGCTGGTACATCACGGTTATTTCTGGAAAAACGAATCACCGGTGGTGCGGGGCATGAAACGGCGCCGGCTGCAAACCCTGTTGACCCACGACATCAATTTGCTGGCCTGGCATTTGCCCCTCGACGCCCATCCGGTGCTGGGAAATAACGCCCGGCTGGCGGCGTTGATGGACATTGAAGCGCAGGGTCTGCTGGAGCCGTTGTTGCCATGGGGAACCTTCGCCACGGGCATCAGCGGGCAGGAGTTGCAGCGCCGGTTGGAAATGCGGCTGGAGCGTGACGTATTGCACTGCGGCGATAACGCGCCGTCCCAGATCCGTCGCCTCGCCTGGTGCACCGGCGGCGGCCAGGGGATTTATCGAGCAGGCGGCCCTGGCCGGCATGGACGCGTTCATCACCGGCGAAGTCTCCGAGCAGACCATCCACATCGCACGAGAGATGGGAATACATTTCTACGCCGCCGGCCACCACGCCACCGAACGCGGCGGCATCAAGGCGCTGGGGGAATGGCTGGCGCGGGAGCACCAATTCGACGTCACGTTTATCGATATACCTAACCCGGCCTGAACGGAATAATAATATACCCGTCCTACTTCAAGCTGCAGTGGTGTTGGCCGCGCCCCCCTCACCCCAGTCACTTACTTGAGTAAGCTCCTGGGGGTCGCGGGTTTGCCGCCTTACTGCAACTCGAAGTAGTTTGGGTAATATACCCGTCCTACTTCAAGCTGCAGTTGTGTTGGCCGCACCCCCTCACCCCAGTCACTTACTTGAGTAAGCTCCTGGGGGTCGCGGGCTTGCCGCCTTACTGCAACTCGAAGTAGTTTGGGTAATATATCCCCTGCAAACGGCGCCGTGCCGGTTTGCACGTTTTTACCGGACCCTTGTGCCGGTATGCACCAGACGGAATCCACGGCGGTTCCGAGGAGGAGAGGTTGCAACGGGCTCGATGTTACTTATTGGGTGAGAGCGCGGTGGTGCTGGAGCTGGAGCCCCCCCCCCATTACCCTGGACAGCCAGCGGCGGATATGGGGGCTGGCGGAACGCCTGGCACGCCGCGAGGATGTCCGCGAGGTCATACCGGGCATGAATAATCTGACCGTGCTGCTCACCAACCCCCAGCAGTTGGCGCTGGACGCCATTGAACGGCTGCAGCGCTGGTGGGAGGAGAGCGATGCCGTGATTCCCGAGCCGCGATGCGTTTCCATTCCGGTGATTTACGGCCGTGAACACGGCCCCGATCTGGCTATCGTGGCCGAGCTGGCCGGCATGACGCCTCAGGATGCGGTGGCATGCCATTCCGGCGCCGCCTATGATGTCTATTTTCTCGGTTTCCAGCCCGGCTTTCCCTATCTGGGCGGTCTGCCTGAACGCCTGGCGGTGCCGCGCCGCGCCGAGCCCCGTCTTCAGGTGCCGGCGGGTTCGGTGGGCATCGGCGGTAAACAAACCGGCATCTACCCCCTGTCAAGTCCCGGCGGTTGGCAACTCATCGGGCGAACGCCCCTCAGGCTGTTCGACGCCCTGGCCAGTCCTCCGACGCTGCTGCTGCCCGGCGACAGCGTGCGCTTTGTGCCGCAAAAGGAGGGAGTATGCTGAAAGTATTGCGTGCCGGCATCATGACGTCGATACAGGATGGCGGCCGGACCGGTTACCGCCGTCTGGGGGTCAGTCCGGGGGGGGCGTATTGGATAAACCGGCCATGAAACTGGCCAATCTCTTGGTGGGGAACCGGCCTGAAGCGGCGGTGCTGGAAATCACCCTCGGCCGGTTCAGCGCCGAGGTGACCGCCCCGGCTGGCTGGCGCTGACCGGCGCGGATTGCCATGCCCACCTGGACGGCGAGCCCCTCTGGACCGGCTGGCGATTTCAGGTCCGGCCCGGTCAGGTCGTTAAGCTGTCGACGCCGAAACACGGCATGCGCAGCTATCTGGCGGTCAGCGGCGGGTTTGCCGTGCCGGACGTTCTGGGATCCCGCAGCACGGATGTCGCCGCCGGTTTCGGCGGGTGCGCCGGACGCCTGATCCAGGATGGCGATGCGCTGCCGGCGGAAGAGCCGGACAGGGTGCCCGCGCGGCAGATAGGTATTCGACAATTGCTGTTCGGCAACCGCGTACGCGCATTGCCGGGACCCGAATACCGTGAATTCAGCGCCGATTCCCAGGATGCCCTGTGGCGGACCAGCTGGCAGCTCAGCCCGCAAAGCAACCGTATGGGCTACCGGCTGCTGGGGCCTATCCTCAAGCGAAACACCGAACGTGAATTATACTCCCACGGCGTGTTGCCGGGGGTGGTGCAGGTGCCTCGCGGCGGACAGCCGATAGTGCTGTTGGCGGACGCGCAAACCACCGGCGGCTATCCGCGCATTGCCTGCGTTATTGAAGCGGATTTGTATCATCTGGCGCAGATTCGCCTGGGGGAACCCATTCACTTTGTGCCTTGCACCTTGGAGGAAGCCCATGACGCCTGGATTGAACAAAGCCACTACCTTGAGCAAATCGCCTGGCAACTGAATGCGACGGAGGCCTTATGATTGATTTAAACGCCGGTCTGGTCGAAGGCTGCCTTATGATTGATTTAAACGCCGATTTGGGCGAAGGCTGCCCGCACGATGAGGCCCTGCTGCAACTGGTAAGCTCCGCCAATATCGCCTGTGGTTTTCATGCCGGCGACGCCGACAGCATGCGGCAATCGGTAAAAATGGCCCTGCGCTACGGCGTGGCCATCGGCGCGCATCCGAGCTTCCCGGACCGGGAAAACTTCGGCCGCAGCGCCATGCAATTGTCGCCGGAGACCCTCTATGCCCAAACGGTCTATCAATTGGGCGCCCTGGCGGCGCTGGCGCGAGCGGAAGGGGGCCGCATGGCGCACGTCAAGCCGCACGGCATGCTCTACAACCAGGCGGCGCGGGATCCCTTGCTGGCCGAGGCTGTGGCCCGCGGGGTCAAAGCGGTGGATCCGACGCTGCGCCTGATCGGCCTGGCGGACAGCGAACTGACCAAGGCCGGGGAGCGTCTCGGGTTGACGGTCCGGCACGAGGTCTTCGCCGACCGGAATTACCGCCGGGACGGCACCCTCGTGCCCCGTAATGAACCCGGCGCATTAGTGGAGGATGAGGAGCTGGCCCTGGCTCACACCTTATCCATGGTAGAACGCGGCCAGGTGCAAACCCGCGAAGGCGAATGGGTCAAGGTCCGGGCCGATACCGTCTGCCTACATGGCGACGGCGCCCATGCACTAACCTTCGCCCGCCGGATAAGCGCCGCCCTGCGGGAACGCGGCATCGCGATTGCCGCGGGCTGAACGTCGGTTGATTTCACCGCGGCTACGTTGTCTCCGGCATTGACGCGTTTCAATCCGTATCCCCAATCATAAGTATTTCCTATCTCCCGCCCCTTTCATTTAGCGTTACTTTAGCCCGATAGCGAGCGGGTATTCACTCATGGTGTGATTTCTCACGGGAGCGGACACATGCAACAAGCGGTAAATTTATGGCCGTTATTGGGTATCCTGGCCATCATAGGCGGTTTCCTGTTGCGGCTGAACGCAGTATTGGTGGTGATTGCCGCCGGGATTATCACCGGCTTGGCGGCGCATATGCCGGTAGGGGATATTTTGGACAATCTCGGCTCGGGTTTTTTGGCTACCCGCAATCTGGCGTTTATCCTGCTGATTCCGCTGGCCACCATCGGCTTGCTGGAGCGGCATGGCCTGAAAGAGCGCGCGCAAAGCTGGATTGCTAAAATCAAAAACGTCACCGCCGGCCGGCTGTTGACGATTTATCTGTTGGCCCGCGAATTGACGGCGGCCATGGGACTCACCAGTCTGGGGGGGGCCATCCGCAAATGGTGCGTCCCTTGCTGGCGCCCATGACCGAGGGCGCCGTGGAAAATCGCCACGGCGCGTTGCCTCAACAGGTGAGATACCGGCTGCGCGCCATAGCGGCCGCCACCGATAACGTCGGCTTATTCTTTGGCGAAGATATCTTTGTGGCGTTCGGCGCCATCCTGTTTATGCATAATTTTCTGTTGCAATCCGCCGGCATTCAGACCGAACCGTTGCGTATCGCACTTTATGGCGCTCCCACCGCCGTCTGCGCCTTCCTGATCCATGCCTATCGCCTGCACCGCCTGGATGCGCATCTGGCCGAACTCTTTGGCCCGGCTCGACAAGGGGCGCCGGCCGCCACGGAGACGGGGAAATGAGGTTTCAGCAGGATTATCTTTACTGGCTGGCGGGGATTCTGCTGCTCATGGTCGCGTTCATGTCTGTGCGGGATAAAGCCAACCCGCGCCGATGGCTCACCGGCTTGTTTTGGGGACTGTACGGCCTGGTGTTTCTCATCGGTGATTGGAGCGTTAGCCTGTTGGCGTCCCTCGCCGGTCCGGAGGTGAATCCGCAGCAATTGCTCAATCGGATGATCGGCGGCCTGGTGGTGGTGCTGGCCCTGATTGCCGGCTTCGGCGGCGTACGGCTGGGAAGCTATCAGCCCGACCGCCGGCAACGGGAGCAGAGCGCCCAGCGGCTGGGCAATCGTTTGTTCGTCCCGGCGCTGGCCATCCCGGCGGTGACGGTGGCGGGGGTGCTGATACTGGGCAATGTCTCCTCTTGGCAGCGGGGTCTGTTCGGCGCCGGCAATCACACCACCCTTATTACCCTGTTTTCCATTACTTTGGGCTGCATCATCGGTCTGCTGCTGGCGATACGCTTTACCCATGACCGGCCGTGGCAAGCCGTGCAGGAATCACGACGGCTGCTGGATTCCATCGGCTGGGCTTTCATTCTGCCGCAAATTCTCGCCACCCTCGGCCTGTTGTTTACCAGCGCCGGCGTCGGCAGCGCCATTTCGCACCTCACCGAAAGCTATCTGGCGGTAAACAATCGATTTATCGCCGTGGTGGTTTTTTGCGTCGGCATGGCTATCCTGACCATGATCATGGGCAACGCCTTCGCCGCTTTTCCCATCGTGGCCGCCGGCATAGGCATTCCGATTCTGGTGGCGCAGCATGGAGGCAATCCGGCGGTCATGGCCGCCATCGGCATGTTTTCCGGCTATTGCGGCTCCCTGATGACGCCCATGGCGGCCAATTTCAATCTGGTGCCGGCGGCCTTGCTGGAATTGCCGGATCGGAACGCGGTGATCAAAGCGCAGATTCCCACCGGCCTGGCGCTGCTGCTGGCGAACGTGGCGCTGATGTATTTTATGCTTTAGCGAAAAGAGCGTGAGAACATCCCGCTTCACTCGATGAGACACATGTTATGCAAACCATTCTGCTTACCGGTTTCGACCCCTTCGGCGGCGATGAAATAAATCCGTCCTGGGAAACGGCGAAACGATTGCGTGGGCGGCGGATAGTGACCTCGGAGGTAGCGGTCTGCCGGCTGCCGTGCGTTTTCGGCCAATCGATCCGGGTTTTGTATGAAGCCATCGACCGTTACCGGCCCTCGCTGGTGTTGGCGCTGGGCCTGGCGGGGGGGGCGGCCCGGTATCTGTGTCGAGCGGGTGGCCATCAACGTGGATGACGCGCGTATTCCCGACAACAGCGGCCTTCAGCCTATCGACCGCCCGGTGGTTGAAGGCGGTCCGGCGGCCTATTTCGCCACCGTGCCGATAAAAGCGATGGTAAAAGCCCTGCGGGACGCAGGCGTCCCGGCCGATGTTTCCCAAAGCGCCGGCACGTTTGTCTGCAACCATATCATGTATGCGCTGTTGCACCGGTTGGCGCGGCCGTACGTCGCCGCCAAAGGAGGTTTCATTCATCTGCCCTATCTGCCGCAACAGGCGGCGCTTATCGGCAATGCCCCCAGCATGTCGCTGGACGCCATGCTGGCGGGGGTAGAGGTGGCGCTGCAAATTGCTCTGGAGACGGAACAGGATATAACACTCGGCGGTGGGACGTTGAGTTAGGCGGAGCGACGAATTCGCCTGCGGAGTCAACGGTCAAACGCCGCGACAGGCGGCAGTTTCAACTGCTGATAAACGCACTCATTTTTAATATTTATTTATCATTCTGATGAATAGTGGAATTTCCATCAGGCTATCAAGTAAACCTAATAAATTAATTCAAAAATTAACAACTTTTGCTGTTAATCACCATAAAGGCAGCAGTAACGTACTTGGTTGGATTTCTGAGGAAATAAACCCCCAATGCCGGTAAAAAGCATGAGCATTATCAGACAAGGCATGAACCAGCAACGCTTTGGTGCCAACCTGCTCTGCGACTTGTCGAGAGCGTAAAACCGCGTCTTTCAGCAACCCGACACCCAGACCGAGGCTATGGTAACGAGCATCCACCGCCAAACGCTCCAACACCAATATGGGTATTGGCTCAGGCATATTACGCCTTAAGGCTCCCGACACGATTTGACGCTGCACACTACCTGTGGCCAGTGCGTAGAAACCGATAACATGTTTGCTGTCTGATGTGCAGATAATAAACGTCCGCGATGCGCCAATCGTCTGGTTTTTAAGCGCCTTACGTTTCAGCCATTCATCCAGTGACGACTCTGAACAATGGAAATCCGCGACAATATGCTGAGAAGCCAGCAATTCTGGTTCCCCTATTTCCACGGTGATTTTCTATCCATTAATGCATGTAATCTCTCGTTGTCGGCAACAGGCTTTTCCATGGCGTCAATGAACGCACTGAACCGCTCTTCGTCAAGCACAAACAAACGCTGGTCCAGCAACACCTCTTCCGCTTCCCGGCATGCCGCATCAAGCACAAAATCCGTACGTGATTTTGACAGCAGATTCGCCGCCATATCAATAAGTTCCCGCTGCGACGCTTTCGCTCTGATATTGATGGGCGTTTCTTTGACCTCTATTCGCTCTATTCTCATCACTCATTAACTCCGTATAGCGAATTGCTATACAAACAGCATAACCTATCGTATATCAAATTGCTATACATAAAAGTCAATAGCTCGATTTTAGCTCACAGAGAAACATGGAGTTACGCTGAGTATGCATAGCTGAGCAATTTCCTTACGGCGCGCCATCCAGATAATACGCCCAAACCTGCAGCCGCTTTTTGCACTCGGCATCGTACTTGTACAGGTTGTAAATCCCTTCCATTATGCCACGTGCGTGCCTCGTCACCGCCTCGATAATTCATTCGGGCATCAGTAAGCGCGGGAATGTGTATTTCTGCCGCATACTGGTTTGTGGCGCGTGGTCAGCGGTGTCGCGTATCACCTCTTACGAGCGTGCCATGCCCTGGCTTATTAGCAAGGATCTGACGAAGTGCCCGGTCGGGGCAAACCGCCAGATCGTAGCTAAATGACAACCCTGGCCGTAAATACCTCCCTGTAGGCTCGATCCGCCTTATTGACTCCGAGTCTGTTTGTCAGCAGTCTGAAACGCCGCGATAGCGGCGTTTGGCGGGGATTATTTTTTGATCCGCGAAGTGAATTCCCGTTTGTCGTAACCGGTGTAAAGCTGGCGCGGACGAGCGATCTTGATGCCGTCGTCGTGCATTTCCTTCCAATGGGCAATCCAGCCCACGGTGCGCGACATCGCGAAAATCACGGTAAACATGGAGGCCGGGATGCCCATGGCCTTCAAAATGATGCCGGAGTAGAAATCCACATTGGGATAAAGCTTTTTCTCGATGAAGTAGGGGTCATGCAACGCGATGTGCTCCAATTCCATGGCCACCGCCAGCAGATTATCCGATAGCTGCAGTTCTTTCAGCACCTCATGGCAGGTTTCCCGCATCACGGTGGCGCGGGGATCGTAGTTTTTATAGACCCGATGACCAAAGCCCATCAGACGGAAGGAATCGTTTTTATCCTTGGCGCGTTCGATAAAAGAGGGAATGTTCTCTACGCTGTCGATCTCTTCCAGCATACGCAGGCAGGCTTCGTTGGCGCCGCCATGGGCCGGCCCCCACAAAGACGCGATGCCCGCGGCGATACAGGCGAAAGGATTGGCGCCGGATGAGCCCGCGGTACGCACCGTGGAGGTGGAGGCGTTTTGCTCATGATCCGCATGCAGAATAAGAATGCGGTCCATGGCGCGTTCCAGCACCGGATTGACTTCATAATCTTCGCAAGGGGTGGCGAACATCATATGCAGGAAATTGCCGGCATAGGACAAATCATTGCGGGGATAGATAAACGGCTGGCCGATGGAATATTTGTAACACATCGCGGCCACGGTGGGCATTTTCGACAGCAGGCGGAATGCCGCGATTTCGCGGTGGCGTTCCACGTTCACGTCCAGGGAATCATGGTAAAACGCCGCCAGCGCGCCGGTCACGCCGCACAGCACCGCCATCGGGTGCGAATCGCGGCGAAAACCGTTGAACAGGCGGGTAATTTGTTCATGCACCATGGTATGACGCGTCACAATGGTGCGGAATTCTTCGTATTGTTCAGCGGTGGGCGCTTCGCCGTTCAGCAGGATATAGCAGACTTCGAGAAAAGTTGAATTCAACGCCAACTGATCGATGGGATAGCCGCGGTGCAGCAAAACACCTTCATCGCCGTCAATATAGGTTATTTTTGATTCGCAGGACGCGGTGGAAGTGTAGCCGGGATCGTAGGTAAAATAGCCTTTACCGCCTAAGCTGCGGATATCGATTTCCTTTTTCCCCCCCAGCGTGCCTTGCAGCACATCCAGATCGATTGGCGCTTCACCGGGTAGGGTTAACGTCGCTTTGTTGTCAGCCATTACATTCTCCTTAGCGCTTATTTGATAAATCTTTCACCATAGGATACCGGCATGCCTGCGGGGCCTTGCGTTTGTTGTCAGCCCTCGCTCTGAATTAACGAAATGCAGGGTACAGAGCGTAAGGATGGTGCAAGTTATTCCCGTCGAGGATGAAAGAACGGCAAACCTCGGATGTTAAAGATTTATGGGTATTCATTTTAGCTATATAAAAGTCATCTTAACCTAAATCATCAAGACGCACTTCACACTGTTGCATAAACTTTGGCGAGGCGGAAGTCACAACGCTTTCCATTCCTCACTTATAGCATACAGCGGGGAGTGTTTGTAATCGAATTGTTGCTTTTTTGTCAATGCGGTTGGGCCAATTTGCGGTAAATGTGAAAATCGTGATCTCGGTCACTAATCGACCCAAATGTTACCAAACAAATTGTAGGGTAATTGTAATCATTATGTGAAAGCCCTATACTTCCCATAGGTCTCCGGAGGTCCCTGTTTGTAGGAGCACCCAGCGTTATTTAACGCGTCATTTAAGCAAAAAGGAATTGGTTTTGAGCACATGACGTGTCTTGGTCACCCTTAACGCTGTCTGATCCAGCCAGGACCGGAGGAAGGAAAAAATAATAATAGCTGTGTGGGCAAAACCGTGAAAAAACAAAGACCTATCAACTTGGATCTGCAAACGATCCGGTTTCCCGTTACTGCAATAGCATCCATTCTTCACCGCATCACCGGTGTCATAATGTTCGTGGCAGTAGGCATTTTGCTGTGGCTGCTCGGCTTGTCTCTTTCCTCCGCCGATGGATTCAATCAGGCGGCCGCCATAATGGACAGCGTCATCATGAAATTCATTATTTGGGGGATTTTGACCGCGCTGGCTTATCACGCCGTGGGGGAATTCGCCATATGTTGATGGATTTCGGCTATCTGGATGAAACATTTGCCATGGGTAAATTGACGGCAAATGTTACATTTTTGATCACTGTCGTGCTTTCAATTCTGGCTGGGGTGCTCGTATGGTAAGCAATGCTTCGGCACTGGGACGCAACGGCGTTCATGAATGGCTGCTGGTCCGTGCTTCCGCCATCATCATCTGCCTGTACATTATTTATATACTGGGTTTTGTGCTGTTCGCCGATACCCTGACCTACGATGTCTGGCGTGGTTTCTTCACGTTGCCCATGACGAAAGTTTTCACCCTGCTCACGCTGTTCTCAATCCTGGTGCATACCTGGATCGGCATGTGGCAGGTCTTAACGGACTACATCAAATTAATGCCGCTGCGCCTGCTGCTGCAATTGGCCATCGTCATTGTACTTATGGTGTATCTACTTTATGGAACCGTCGTGGTGTGGGGTGCGTAAATGAATTTGCCGGTGAGAGAATTTGACGCCGTGGTTATCGGGGCAGGGGGCGCCGGGATGCGCGCCGCTCTGCAAATTTCCCAAATGGGCCTCTCTTGCGCCCTGGTCTCCAAGGTTTTTCCAACCCGTTCCCATACCGTATCAGCGCAGGGGGAATTACCGTCGCCCTGGGCAACAGCCATGAGGACGATTGGCAATGGCACATGTACGACACCGTCAAGGGTTCCGACTATATCGGCGACCAGGATGCCATTGAATACATGTGTAAAACCGGCCCGGAAGCCGTGCTGGAGCTGGAGCACATGGGTCTGCCGTTTTCGCGGCTGGATGACGGACGCATTTATCAGCGCCCGTTCGGCGGCCAGTCACTGAACTACGGCGGCGAGCAGGCGGCGCGCACGGCGGCCGCGGCCGACCGCACCGGCCACGCGCTGCTGCATACCCTTTATCAACAGAACCTGAAAAACCACACCACCATTTTTTCCGAATGGTATGCGCTGGATCTGGTGAAAAAATCAGGACGGCGCTTTCGTCGGTTGCACCGCGCTGTGCATTGAAACCGGCGAAGTGGTCTACTTCAAGGCCAGGGCCACCATACTGGCCACCGGCGGCGCAGGGCGCATTTACCAATCCACCACCAACGCCCACATCAATACCGGCGACGGTATCGGCATGGCGCTGCGCGCCGGCGTGCCGGTGCAGGACATGGAAATGTGGCAATTCCACCCCACCGGCATCGCCGGCGCCGGCGTATTGGTGACCGAGGGCTGCCGCGGCGAAGGGGGATACCTGCTCAATAAAGACGGCGAACGCTTTATGGAGCGTTATGCCCCGAACGCCAAGGATTTGGCCGGGCGCGACGTGGTGGCGCGTTCCATCATGATTGAGATCCGCGAAGGGCGGGGCTGCGAGGGGCCTTTGGGTCCCCATGTAAAGCTCAAGCTGGATCATCTGGGCAAAGAGGTGCTCGAATCGCGCCTGCCCGGTATCCTTGAGCTTTCCCGCACCTTTGCCCATGTGGATCCCATCAAGGAACCCATCCCGGTGATCCCCACCTGTCATTACATGATGGGCGGCATTCCCACCAAAGTCACCGGACAGGCCGTGACGGTGGATGCCCAGGGGCGGGATGTGGTGATTCCGGGGCTGTTCGCGGTAGGTGAAATCGCCTGCGTTTCGGTGCACGGCGCCAATCGCCTGGGGGGGGAATTCCCTGCTCGATCTGGTGGTGTTCGGCCGTTCGGCGGGTATGCATCTGCAAGAATCCCTGGCGGAGCAGGGCGCGTTCCGCGATGCCGGCAAAGACGATATCGAGGCTTCCTTGGCGCGCTATCACCGCTGGAACGACAATCGCACCGGCGAAGACCCGGTTATTATCCGTAAAGCCCTGCAGGCCTGCATGCAAAACAACTTCTCGGTGTTCCGCGAAGGCGACGCGATGGCCAAGGGGCTCGCGGAGCTAAAAGAGATCCGCGAGCGGCTGCACCACGCCCGTTTGGATGATACCTCCACGGAATTCAACACCCAGCGGGTGGAATGCCTGGAGCTGGATAACCTGATGGAAACCGCTTACTCCACCGCCGTGGCGGCCAATTATCGCACCGAGAGCCGCGGCGCGCACAGCCGGTTCGATTATCCGGACCGTGATGACGCCCATTGGCTCTGTCATAGTCTCTATTTGCCGGAGAGCGACACCATGACCCGGCGCGAGGTGAACATGCAGCCGACGCTGCGACCGGCGTTTCCGCCGAAAGTGCGTACCTACTAGGGGCGGAGGAGATTAACTGATGAAAGTCGAATTTTCGGTTTATCGCTATAATCCTGATATGGATGACAAGCCGCGCATGCAGGAGTATCAGTTGGAGCTCGAAGAGGGCCATGACATGATGCTGCTGGATGCGTTAATCCAATTGAAAGAAAAGGATCCGACACTGGCGTTCAGACGCTCTTGCCGCGAAGGGGTTTGCGGCTCGGACGGCGTGAATATGAACGGCAAAAACGGCCTGGCCTGCATCACGCCGCTCTCCTCGCTGCGCAAGGGCAACAACAAAATCGTCATTCGCCCGCTGCCGGGGTTGCCGGTCGTCCGTGATTTGGTGGTGGACATGGGGCAATTCTATGCCCAGTATGAGAAGATCAAGCCTTACCTGTTGAATAACGGCAGAAATCCGCCGGCGCGGGAGCATTTGCAAACGCCGGATGAACGGGCGAAGCTGGATGGGCTTTACGAGTGCATTTTGTGCGCCTGTTGTTCCACATCCTGCCCTTCATTCTGGTGGAATCCGGACAAATTCATCGGTCCGGCCGGTTTGCTGGCGTCCTATCGTTTCCTGATAGACAGCCGCGACACCGAACAAGCCGCGCGGCTGGACGATTTAAACGACGCTTTCAGCGTATTCCGGTGCCACAGCATCATGAATTGTGTCAACGTATGCCCCAAGGGACTCAATCCCACCAAGGCCATCGGACATATCAAGAGCATGCTGGTACAGTACAGCGCCTGATGGAAATGGACCGGCAGAAAAATGCCCAACATCGGGAGAGCACGCCGAAGGGGCCGTAGCGGCGAAAGCCGCCGAAGCGCCCCTTGGCGGGCTAGGCCCGATGGACTCGGGCAAAAAATGCCGAACATCGGGAGAGCACGCCGAAGGGGCCATAGCGGCGAAAGCCGCCGAAGCGCCCCTTGGGGGGGGCTAGGCCCGATGGATTCGGTTTGTGCCAGGCAGGAAGCCTTTGAAAACCGGCTCGGTTCATTGCCCGCCGTTTTTCAAAGGTTCCTTCGGGTTGGTTATTTACGCCGACTGTGGGTAGGTAATTCACCGGTTGAACCGCTTAAACGTTATCCCAAACATGATAACCACGGCGAAAACTGAAGCTAAACAGCTTAAGGGATCATAATGCAGAACGGCGCAATGAAGGCCTGGCTGGATTCCTCCTACCTGGCGGGGGCGAACCAGTCCTACATAGAGCAGCTCTATGAAGATTTTTTAACGGATCCTGACTCTGTTGACGATAGCTGGAGCACGATTTTCAAACAGCTACCTACCGCGGGCGTCAGTCCGGACCAGCTCCATTCCAAAACGCGGGACTATTTCCGCCGCCTGGCGAAAGATGCCTCGCGCTACACCTCCTCCGTCAACGATCCGGACATCGACTCCAAGCAGGTCAAAGTCCTGCAGCTCATCAATGCCTTCCGTTTCCGCGGGCACCAGCACGCCAACCTTGATCCGCTGGGCCTGTGGAAGCAGGAAACCGTACCGGATTTAAACCCGGCCTTCCATAACCTCACCGAAGCCGATTTCCAGCAAGCATTTAATGTGGGCTCCTTTGCCATCGGCAAAGAGACCATGAAGCTGGCGGATCTTTACGAAGCGCTCAAACAAACCTACTGCGGCTCCATCGGCGCCGAATACATGCATATCACCAATACCGAAGAGAAACGCTGGATTCAGCAGCATATCGAATCGGTGGTGGGCCAGCCGAGCTTTACCCCGCAAGAGAAAAAACGCTTTCTCAGCGAATTGACCGCGGCGGAAGGCATGGAGCGCTATCTCGGGGCCAAGTTCCCCGGCGCCAAGCGCTTCTCCCTGGAAGGGGGCGACGCGTTGATACCGATGCTCAAGGAGATGATCCGCTATGCCGGCATCAACGGCACCCGCGAAGTGGTGCTGGGCATGGCGCATCGCGGCCGGCTTAACGTCTTGATAAACGTGTTGGGCAAAAAAACCCAGGATTTATTCGATGAATTCGCCGGTAAGCACAAAGAGCATTTGGGCACCGGCGACGTCAAATACCACCAGGGGTTCTCCTCGGATGTGGAAACCGACGGCGGCATCGTCCATCTGGCCCTGGCCTTCAACCCCTCGCATCTGGAAATCGTCAGCCCGGTGGTGGAGGGATCGGTACGCGCCCGTATCGACCGGCTCAACGAACAAAGCACCCGCTCGGTGCTGCCCGTCACCATTCACGGCGACGCGGCCATCAGCGGGCAGGGGGTGGTGCAGGAAACCCTTAATATGTCCAAGGCCCGCGGTTACGACGTCGGGGGTACCGTAAGGGTCGTGGTGAACAACCAGGTGGGCTTCACCACCTCCAATCCGCTGGACGCGCGGTCAACGCAATACTGCACCGATATCGCCAAAATGGTGCAGGCGCCGATTTTCCACGTCAACGCCGACGATCCGGAAGCGGTGGCGTTCGTCACCCGGGTTGCGCTGGATTTCCGTAATCAGTTCAAACGCGACGTCATGATAGATTTGGTCTGCTATCGCCGTCACGGCCACAACGAAGCGGATGAGCCCAGCGCCACGCAGCCCATGATGTATCAGAAAATAAAAAAACACCCCACGCCCCGCAAACTCTATGCCGACCGGCTGGAGCACGACGGCATCGCCACCCTCGAGGACGCCACCGAAATGGTGAACCTCTACCGCGACGCGCTGGATCGCGGCGAGTGCGTGGTGCAGGAGTGGCGGCCGATGAATATGCATTCATTCACCTGGTCGCCTTACCTGCATCATGAGTGGGACGAGCCTTATAACAATCAGGTGGAGATCAAACGCCTGCAAGAGCTGGCCCGTCGCATCAGCGAAGTGCCGGAAGGTGTGGAAATGCAGCCGCGGGTGGCCAAAATCTACGGCGACCGCGCCGCGATGGCGGACGGCAGCAAACCTTTTGACTGGGGCGGCGCCGAAACCCTGGCTTACGCCACGCTGGTGGATGAAGGCGTTCCCATTCGACTGTCCGGCGAGGACACCGCGCGCGGCACGTTCTTTCACCGCCACGCGGTGGTGCACAATCAGAAAAACGGATCCACCTATACCCCGCTGGCCCATGTGCACAACGGCCAGGGCAAGTTCCGCGTGTGGGATTCGGTCTTATCGGAAGAGGCGGTGCTGGCGTTTGAATACGGCTACGCCACCGCCGAGCCGCGCACCCTGGTTATCTGGGAGGCGCAGTTCGGCGATTTCGCCAACGGCGCCCAGGTGGTCATCGATCAGTTCATCAGTTCCGGCGAGCAAAAGTGGGGCCGGATGTGCGGGCTGGTGATGCTGTTGCCGCACGGTTACGAGGGACAGGGACCGGAACACTCCTCCGCCAGGTTGGAACGCTATCTGCAACTGTGCGCCGAGCAGAATATGCAGGTGTGCATCCCCTCCACGCCGGCGCAGGTTTATCATATGTTGCGACGTCAGGCGCTGCGGAATATGCGCCGTCCGCTTATCGTCATGTCGCCGAAGTCGCTGCTGCGCCATCCCATGGCCATCTCTTCCTTGGAAGAGCTGGCGCACGGCAGCTTCCAGCCGGCCATCGGCGAAATCGACCCGCTGGATGCCAAAGGCGTAAAACGCGTCGTGCTGTGTTCCGGTAAAGTTTATTATGATTTATTGGACCAGCGGCGGAAAAACGGTCAGGAAGACGTGGCTATCGTGCGCATTGAGCAGCTTTATCCGTTCCCGCATCAAGCGGTACAGGCTGCCCTGAAACCTTTTTCCCATGTGCAGGATTTTGTCTGGTGCCAGGAAGAGCCCCTCAATCAGGGAGCCTGGTATTGCAGCCAGCATCATTTCCGGGAAGTTATTTCTTTTGGCGCATCGCTACGTTACGCGGGACGCCCGGCTTCCGCCTCGCCGGCGGTCGGCTATTTGTCCGTGCACCAGGCGCAGCAGAAAAGCCTGGTTAATGACGCGCTGAACGTTGATTAAATATAAGGATTGATAATGAGTAGCGTAGATATTCTGGTTCCTGATCTTCCTGAGTCGGTTGCCGATGCGACCGTTGCCACGTGGCATAAAAAACCCGGCGACAGCGTTCAGCGTGACGAGGTGCTGGTGGAAATAGAAACCGACAAGGTCGTGCTGGAAGTGCCGGCGCCCGAGGCGGGCGTGCTGGACACCCTGCTGGAAGACGAGGGCTCGACCGTCACCGCCCGTCAGGTGCTGGGACGTTTGCGCCCCGGCGACAGCACCGGCCAGGAAACCTCCGAAAAGTCCCAGAGCAAGGAGTCGACCCCGGCGCAGCGGTATACCGCCGGATTGCAGGAAGAGAGCAATGAAGCCATCAGCCCGGCCATACGGCGCCTGATTGCCGAGCATGACCTGAAAGCCGAAGAGATCAAGGGCAGCGGCGTCGGCGGTCGCATAACCCGCGAAGATGTGGAAAAACACCTGGCGCGCAGACCTGAAACCGCGCCGGCCGCGCCGGCGCCGCAGGTCGCCGCGGCAACGGCTTCCGCCGCTGCTCCTGCCCTTGGCAGCCGCAGCGAAAAAACGCGTGCCCATGACCCGTTTGCGTAAACGGGTGGCTGAACGCCTGCTGGAAGCCAAGAACAATACCGCCATGTTGACGACATTCAATGAAGTCAATATGAAGCCGATTATGGATTTGCGTAAACAGTACGGCGATGACTTTGAAAAACGCCATGGCATCCGCCTCGGGTTCATGTCCTTCTATATCAAGGCGGTGGTGGAAGGGCTTAAGCGTTTCCCGGAAGTGAACGCCTCCATTGACGGCGAAGATGTGGTGTACCACAACTATTTCGACGTCAGCATCGCCGTCTCCACGCCCCGTGGTTTGGTGACACCGGTATTGCGCGACGTGGACGCCCTGGGAATGGGGGATGTGGAAAAAAGCATCAAGGAATTGGCGGTGAAAGGCCGTGACGGCAAACTGAAAGTGGAGGAGCTCACCGGCGGCAACTTTACCATCACCAACGGCGGCGTGTTCGGCTCTCTGATGTCAACGCCCATTATCAATCCGCCGCAAAGCGCCATCCTGGGCATGCACGCCATCAAGGACCGTCCGATGGCGGTGAATGGGCAAGTGGTGATTCTGCCCATGATGTACCTTGCCTTGTCCTACGATCACCGCCTGATCGACGGAAAAGAGTCCGTCAGCTTTCTGGTGACCATCAAGGAGATGCTGGAGGATCCGACCCGGTTGCTGCTGGACGTGTAGTCGCTACCGGATACGGCCGCGCCGTATCCGGGTTTCCACCGGTCAGTCCCTTTTAACGGCGGCAGGCAGCACTTCGCCGCTGACATTCCCAGACGAAGATGGATAAACATCATGAATTTACATGAATATCAGGCCAAACAGCTTTTTGCTCGCTATGGTCTGCCTGCCCCCACGGGGTTTGCGTGCACCACGCCGCGGGAGGCGGAAGAATCCGCCTCGAAAATCGGCGTCGGTCCCTGGGTGGTGAAATGCCAGGTGCATGCGGGCGGTCGCGGCAAATCCGGCGGCGTTAAGGTCGTCAACAGCAAGGAAGAAATCCGCGCCTTTGCCGAAAACTGGCTGGGTAAACGTTTGGTGACATACCAAACCGACGCCCAGGGCCAGCCGGTGCACCAGATTCTGGTGGAAGCCGCAACCGATATCGCGAAAGAGCTCTATCTCGGGGCGGTAGTGGATCGCGGCTCACGTCGCGTGGTGTTCATGGCCTCCACCGAGGGCGGCGTGGAAATCGAGAAGGTCGCCGACGAGACGCCGCACCTGATCCATAAGATTTCCCTTGACCCTCTTACCGGTCCCCAACCGTTCCAAGGCCGTGAGCTGGCGTTCAAGCTGGGATTGACCGGCAAGCAGGTCAGCCAGTTCAGCAAAATATTCATGGGTCTCGCCACGCTGTTTCTGGAGCGCGATCTGGCGCTGGTGGAGATTAATCCACTGGTTATCACCACCGAAGGCAATCTGGTTTGCCTGGACGGCAAGGTCAGCGCCGACGGCAACGCCTTATTCCGTCAGCCGGAACTGCGAGAAATGCGCGACAAGAGCCAGGAAGACGCCCGTGAGGCGCAGGCGGCGCAATGGGAATTGAATTATGTGGCCCTGGACGGCAATATCGGTTGCATGGTGAACGGCGCCGGTCTGGCTATGGGCACCATGGATATCGTCAAGCTGCACGGCGGTTCGCCGGCCAACTTTCTTGACGTCGGCGGCGGCGCCACCAAGGAGCGCGTTACCGAGGCGTTCAAGATAATCCTGTCCGATGAAAACGTCCGGGCGGTGCTGGTGAACATCTTCGGCGGCATTGTGCGCTGCGACCTGATTGCCGAAGGCATCATCGGCGCGGTGGCGGACGTGGGCGTCAGCGTGCCCGTGGTGGTGCGACTTGAGGGCAACAACGCCGAGCTGGGCGCCAAAATCCTGGCCGACAGCGGCCTGAACATCATTGCCGCCACCAGTCTGACCGACGCGGCGCAGCAAGCCGTCGCCGCGGTGGAGAAAAAAATAATGTCCATATTGATCGATAAAAATACCAAAGTCATTTGTCAGGGGTTTACCGGCAGCCAGGGGACTTTCCATTCAGAACAGGCGTTGGCTTACGGTACGCAGCTGGTGGGAGGCGTTACACCGGGTAAGGGAGGCACCCGGCATTTGGGTTTGCCGGTGTTCAATACGGTACGTGAAGCCGTTGAGAAAACCGGCGCCACCGCGTCGGTCATCTATGTTCCCGCGCCGTTTTGCAAGGATTCCATTCTGGAAGCGGTGGATGCCGGCATCGAGCTGATTATCTGCATCACCGAAGGGATCCCGACGCTGGATATGCTGGTGGTCAAAGCCAAGCTCGAGCAGAGCAACTCCCGCATGGTCGGGCCGAACTGCCCGGGCGTTATTACCCCCGGCGCATGCAAGATAGGCATTATGCCGGGCCATATTCACAAACCGGGCCGGGTGGGGATCGTGTCGCGTTCGGGGACGCTCACTTATGAGGCGGTCAAGCAAACCACCGATACCGGCCTGGGCCAGTCCAGTTGCGTCGGTATCGGCGGCGATCCGATTCCCGGCTCCAGCTTTATCGATATTCTGAAACTGTTCCAGCAGGATCCGCAGACTGAAGCCATTGTCATGATCGGCGAAATCGGCGGCAGCGCCGAAGAGGAAGCCGCCGCCTATATCAAGGATCATGTGACTAAGCCGGTGGTGGGTTATATTGCCGGGGTTACCGCGCCGAAGGGTAAACGCATGGGCCATGCCGGCGCGATTATCGCCGGCGGCAAGGGCACCGCGGACGAGAAATTCGCCGCCCTGGAAGCCGCGGGGGTTAAAACCGTCCGCAGCCTGGCGGATATCGGCGGCGCGCTGAAAACCCTGCTGTCGTGAGATAGCCCGTTGGCGGCGAGCCGGCCGCCGGTCTGGGCTCGCTGCGCGATCGGTGTCAGCGAGCCTACCGTGCCGTGGGGCGCTCCGGCAGCCGCTAGACGGCTGCTTCGACCCCATTACCACGGTCTCCCTTTAACATGACTCGCTGCAATATCGGCGCTAGCGGGCATGTGGCGCTCCGACCTCATTGCCGCAGACTGTTTTCAGCATGCATATGATGTCAATCCAAGCCGCCTTCGGGCGGTTTTTTTCGCTAATTATTTTGTTTTGCAACATTTTCTGAAAATTCCGGCTACATTTATTCCATATATGCCGAGTATGCATCGCCATTATTCAACGGGTCATAACAGTATTAAATAATGGCGTGTTAACAAATTTAAAATAATGCACAGATATTCTTTTTCTTTCAGCTTAATTATCGGAACCTATTAATTACATCGTATTAACAAAATGGACATGATAAGAAGTTTTAGAAAAAATATTTAACAACAATGAAAAATTATTGCGCCAAATCAATGCTTTTTTTGTGGCTAATCTGGGTTAAATCAGCGTAAATTGCGCTGTCTCAATTTTTGCAATCCAGGATTTCAGAGGCTGAATTGATCAAGGCGTCATTTCTCAACCGTCGTCACGAAAAAAAATATTTATCATCAGTATGCAGAGGGGTAGTATGGGGATTGCAAAACCAAAATAGCGCAGCCTTATTTAAAAACCGTTCTCGATTTCCCGACACCGATGCCTCGGCGCCAGTGTGTTGCCGGGTAAATCGCGGGCGGGAAAAATTATAAAGTCTTTCTTATTCACCGCGGGTTGTTACAGGGCTTCGGCTGTTGGAAGCGCCAGATTACCGCACGTGGGATCCATCCTGTGAGGAGCAAGGAGTCAAAATGTTTGATGTCGTCGAACTGTCACGATTACAGTTTGCCTTAACTGCGATGTACCACTTCCTGTTTGTCCCGCTAACCCTGGGATTGGCGTTTTTACTCGCCATTATGGAAACGGTATATGTCCTGTCCGGCAAACAAATCTACAAAGATATGACCAAGTTCTGGGGCAAATTGTTCGGTATCAATTTCGCGCTGGGCGTGGCCACTGGCCTGACCATGGAATTCCAGTTCGGAACCAACTGGTCATATTTTTTCCCACTATGTCGGCGACATTTTTGGCGCCCCCCCCCCTGGCCATTGAGGGGTTGATGGCCTTCTTCCTTGAATCCACCTTCGTCGGTCTGTTCTTTTTCGGCTGGGATCGGCTGAGCAAGACTCAGCATCTGACGGTGACCTGGATGGTGGCGCTGGGTTCCAACCTGTCCGCGCTGTGGATTTTGGTGGCCAACGGCTGGATGCAAAACCCCGTCGCGTCGGATTTCAATTATCAAACCATGCGCATGGAGATGGTGAGTTTCGCCGACCTGGTGCTCAACCCGGTGGCGCAGGTGAAATTCGTCCATACGGTGGCGGCGGGCTATTGCACCGGCGCGATGTTTATTCTCGGCATCAGTTCCTATTATCTGCTGAAAGGCCGCGACGTCGCCTTCGCCAAGCGCTCCTACGCCATCGCGGCGGCGTTCGGCATGGCGGCGGTGTTGTCCGTCATTGTGCTGGGGGATGAATCCGGCTATGAAATGGGCGACGTGCAAAAAACCAAGCTGGCGGCCATCGAAGCCGAGTGGGAAACGCAGCCCGCCCCGGCCTCCTTTACCCTGTTCGGTATTCCCGACCAGAGGATTCAGCAAAATCATTTTTCCATTCAGATCCCTTTTGCCCTGGGTATTATCGCCACCCGCTCGACGGACCGGCAGGTTACCGGCATCAAGGATCTGATGGCGCAGCATCAAATCCGCATCCGCAACGGTATGAAAGCCTATGCGTTGCTGCAGGAGCTGCGGCAGGGCAACGCCTCGCCGGAGCTGCTCGGCCAGTTCAACCAGGTGAAGCAGGATTTGGGCTACGGCCTGTTGCTGAAACGCTATACGGATAACGTGGCCAACGCCACCGAAGAGCAGATCCAGAGCGCGACCCAGGATTCCATCCCGCGCGTGGCGCCGCTGTATTTCTCGTTCCGCATCATGGTGCTGGGGGGCGTGTTGATGCTCATTATCATCACCATGTCGTTCTGGAGCGTGGTGCGTAACCGCATCGGCCAAAAAACCTGGCTGCACCGCGCCGCGCTGTATGGCATTCCCATTCCCTGGGTAGCCATCGAAGCCGGCTGGTTCGTCGCCGAATACGGAAGACAGCCTTGGGCGATTGGTGAAATTCTGCCCACCGCCGTCGCCAATTCAACATTGACGGCGGGGGGATATCCTGTTTTCCATGGGGTTGATTTGCGGGCTCTATACCCTGTTCCTGGTGGCGGAAATGTATTTGATGTTCAAGTATGCGCGCCTGGGACCGAGCAGTCTCAAAACCGGTCGCTATCACTTCGAGCAGCCGACGCTCGCTCCGCAGCAAGCACACTAAAACAGGAGCCTTTACCATGTTTGACTATGAAGTTTTGCGCTTAATCTGGTGGGTGCTGATAGGTGTCCTGCTGATAGGCTTTGCCGTCACCGACGGTTTTGATATGGGCGTCGGCATGCTGATTCGTTTTATCGGCCGTACCGATACCGAACGCCGCGTGCTCATCAATACCGTGGCCCCGCACTGGGAAGGCAATCAGGTTTGGCTGATTACCGCCGGCGGCGCGTTGTTCGCCGCCTGGCCGATGGTCTATGCCGCCGCGTTTTCCGGTTTTTACATTGCCATGATCCTGGTGCTGGCATCACTGTTTTTCCGGCCGGTGGGCTTTGAATACCGCGCTAAAATCGACGATCCCCGCTGGCGGAACGTCTGGGACTGGGGCCTGTTCGCCGGCGGATTCATTCCGCCGGTGGTCATCGGCGTGGCGTTCGGTAACCTGCTGCAAGGGGTGCCGTTTCATGTGGATGAATTCCTGCGGCTGTTTTATACCGGCAACTTCTTCGAATTGCTTAATCCCTTCGGGTTATTGGCGGGTATCGTCAGCCTGTGCATGTTCCTCACCGTGGGAAGCACCTACCTGCAGATGCGCACCGAAGGCGAACTGCTTGCGCGCGCGCGCTCCGTCAGCCAGGTCACCAGCCTGCTGACGCTTCTGACCTTTTTACTGGCCGGCTTCTATCTGGTGTACGGCATCGATGGCTTTGCCATCACGTCGGTTATCGATACCAACGGCGTTTCCAACCCGCTGAACAAAGAAGTGGCGCACCAGGCCGGCGCCTGGATGGTGAAATACCATCAGTATCCGCTGCTGTGGATTGTGCCGGCGTTGGGGGTACTGCTGCCGTTGCCGACGTTTATTTTCACCCGCGCCGGCAAGGGCGCCTGGGCCTTTGTCTTCGCTTCCTTGACCATCGCCGGCATTATCCTCACGGCGGGAATAACCCTGTTCCCGTTCATCATGCCGTCGATAACCATGCCCAACGCCAGCCTGACGCTGTGGGACGCCACGTCAAGCCTGTTGACGCTGCGGGTCATGACCGGCGTCGCCGTGATCTTTGTTCCCATCGTGTTGCTCTACACCATCTGGTGCTACTACAAAATGTACGGACGCATCACCAAAGAACATGTGGAACAAAACTCGCATTCCCTGTACTAGGTAAGGAGCTGAAAAATGTGGTATTTTGCTTGGATTCTCGGAACATTGCTGGCCTGCTCCTTCGGCATTATCACCGCCCTGGCGCTGGAGCATCACGAAGACAGCCAGGGAGGGAACGGCATACGGTGATCAAAACCCTGACCGACCGACTTTACTCTTTAACCGATAAGGGCCCCTTGCGGGCTCTTTCGCTTATCCTGGCGCTGGCGCTGGCCGGCTGCGTGTTCTGGATGCCGGCGCGTTTCGCCCTGCAGACCAGCCGCCTGAACGCCTGGCATAATCTGCTGGTGGTATGGGCGGTATGCGCCGGCGTCATACACGGCTCGGGATTCCGGCCGCGCCATTGGGCTTGGCGGCTCTTTTTCCTGCCGCCGGCCGCCATGATAGTGCTGGCCGCGGCGTTGGTTTACGTCTTTCATTGATCCCCGCGTCGGTGGTTTACGTCTTACTTGTGTGTCTCGGCGTTAGCTTTCGTATTTCATCGCCCCCCCCGGCGGCAAGAGGGCGGCCGCCGCTTCTCCCTCATAAATATTTTCATTCCGCAAAGGGAATTTATTCCAAACGTGATCGGTCTTGCGTATAGTAAGCACCGTTGTTTTGCGTTGCTGGGATATACAGTGAGTAATACGTTATTCCAATGGCCGGTGCGAGTCTATTATGAAGATACCGACGCCGGAGGTGTGGTCTATCACGCTCGTTACGTGGTTTTTTATGAAAGGGCCCGTACCGAAATGCTGCGCCAGCATAATTTTCACCAACAATCCTTACTAAGCGCTAGAATTGCTTTCGTGGTAAGGCGATTAACGGTGGACTATCTCGCCTCAGCGCGTCTGGACGATTTGCTCCAAGTGGAAAGTGAAATCGTTTCGATGCGCGGTGCCTCTCTGACTTTTGCGCAACGTATCCTCAATGCTGAAGGGCAGCTTCTCAGCCGGGCGGATGTGTTGATTGCCTGTATCGATCCACACCAAATGAAGCCTATCGCGCTTCCTAAGTCTATTGTCGCGGAGTTCAAGCAGTGACTGACATGAACATTGTTGATCTGTTCCTGAAAGCGAGCTTTCTGGTTAAACTGATCATGTTGATTTTGATATGCTTTTCTATTGCATCCTGGGCGATCATTATCCAGCGCACGCGTATTCTCAACTCGGCGACCCGTGAGGCCGAGGCGTTTGAGGATAAATTCTGGTCAGGCATCGAATTATCCAGGCTCTATCAGGAAAGTCAGACCCGCCGCGACACCCTGACCGGCACAGAACAGATCTTCTATTCCGGCTTTAAAGAATTCGCGCGTTTGCACCGGGCCAATAGCCACGCGCCGGAAGCAGTGGTGGAAGGCGCTTCGCGCGCCATGCGCATCTCGATGAACCGTGAATTGGAAGCCCTTGAGACCCATATCCCCTTTCTGGGCACCGTGGGGTCCATCAGTCCGTACATCGGTTTGTTCGGCACCGTTTGGGGTATCATGCATGCCTTTATCGGACTGGGCGCGGTAAAGCAGGCCACCTTGCAAATGGTTGCTCCCGGTATCGCCGAAGCCCTGATTGCCACGGCCATCGGCCTGTTCGCCGCTATCCCGGCGGTTATGGCCTTTAACCGGCTGAGTCAGCGGGTGAATAAATTGGATCAGAATTACGATAATTTCACCGAAGAGTTCATCGCCATCCTGCATCGTCAGGCCTTCGCCAGCGATAGCGCTAAGTAGAAGGAGGGGAGAACATGGCCCGGAGACGCGGTCGCAGAGATCTGAAGTCGGAAATCAATATTGTTCCCTTGCTTGATGTGTTGCTGGTGCTGGTGCTTATCTTTATGGCCACGGCGCCCATCATTACCCAGAGCGTTGAGGTCGATCTGCCGGATGCGACGGACTCCAAGGCGGTGAGCAGCGATGATAATCCGCCGGTGATCGTTGAGGTGGCGGGTGTCGGTCAGTACAGTTTGGTGGTGGACCATAACCGTATGGAACAATTACCGCCGGAACAGGTGATTGCCGAAGCGCGATCACGCATAACGGCCAATCCCAAAACGGTATTTCTGATTGGCGGCGCGAAAGACGTGCCCTACGACGAAATCATCAAGGCGTTGAATCTGCTGCATCAGGCCGGCGTGAAGTCAGTGGGCCTGATGACCCAGCCTATTTGATGGCAAGCGGATAATGCGCGCTATTTTTGGCAAATCTGTTTTTGGGAATCGATTGTGGTAAAGGCAACCGAACAGAACGATAAGCTCAAACGTGCCATTATTGTTTCGATTATCCTGCATATCCTCCTGATCGGCTTCCTGATCTGGAGTTCCTACACGCAGGATATCGACTCAAGCGGCGGCGGGGGAGGCGGCTCGTCCATCGATGCCGTTATGGTCGATCCCGGTGCCGTGGTACAGCAATACAACCGTGAGCAGAACCAGCAGACGGATGCTCAACGCGCCTCTCAACTGCGTGAAAAGCAGGCGCAGCAGCAGGCGGAAGAGCTGCAGCAAAAGCAGGCGGCCGAACAACAGCGCCTGAAGGAAATGGAAAAGGAACGGTTGGCGGCTCAGGAAGCGGCGCAGCAGCAGAAAGAGCAGCAGGCCGAACAGCAAAAGCAGGCGGCCTTGCAAAAGCAGCAGGCTGAAGCCGCCGTCAAACAGGCGCAGGAGCAGCAGAAACAGGCGGAAGCGGCGGCGGCTCAAGCCAAAGCCGAAGCGGCCGAACAGGCAAAAGCCGCCGCTGAGGCGAAAAAACAGGCGCAGGCGGAAGCCGCCGCCGCGGCGGCGGCAGCGAAGAAACAGGCGCAAGCCGCCGCCGCGGCAGCGGCGGAGGCGAAAGCGCAGCAGGCGGCTCAGGCCAAGGCCGAACAGGCCGCCAAGGCGCAGGCCGCAAAAGAGGCGAAAGAAGCTAAACAGGCCGCCGCCGCCGAGGCGGCTCAAGAGAAAGCCGCCGCCGAGCAAGCCGCGCAGGAAAAAGCCGCCGCCGCGGAGGCCGCGAAAGAGAAGGCCGCCGCCGCAGCGGAAGCGAAAGCCAGCGCCGCCGCGGAGAAAAAGGCCGCCGCCGCCGCCAAGAAAGCCGCCGCCGCCGCGGCCGCCAAGCAGTCCAGCGAGGTGAACGATCTTCTGGGCGGGTTGACGGATTCCAAGAATGCGCCGAAATCCGGCGGCGGCCCCACCAAAGGGGGGCAAGCCCGCCGGCGTCGGCAACAGTAAACAGAGCGGAGCGTCGGGGGCCGAGATCAACGGTTACGCCAGCCAGGTGAAGGCGGCAATACAGCAAAAATTCTATTCCGACCCGTCCTTTAACGGCAAAACCTGTACGTTGCGCCTTAAGCTGGCGCCGGACGGTATGGTGATTTCCGTCAGTTCCGAGGCGATCCTGCGCTATGTCAGGCGGCGGTCTCCGCAGCCAAACTGGCCAAAATACCGAAACCCCCCAGCGAGGCGGTATACGAAGTATTTAAAAACGCCCCGATTGATTTTAAACCGGAATAAAGGGTAAAGAAGTCTAAAGGGTAAGGTAATTTTTTAAGATGTAGACTATGGTGTCAGCCTGGTCCTTGCGGTTATGTTTAGGAAGTTTGGTTAAAATTCTGCTAATTTATCGGGGCGTGTCGCGTCGGTATGGGAGATGAAATGAAGCAGGCATTTCGAGTAGCGCTAAGTTTACTGTTTTTATGGGCATCCATACTTCATGCTGAAGTGAGAATCGAGATCACCCAGGGGGTGGACTCGGCGAAACCCATCGCCGTCGTGCCTTTCAAATGGGCCGGCCCGGGAGCCGCTCCCGAGGAAGTCGGCAGCATCGTCGGGGCGGATTTGCGCAATAGCGGAAAATTCAATCCCATCGACGTCGCGCGCATGCCGCAGCAGCCCACCACCGCCGCGGAAGTCACCCCGGCGGCATGGACCGCCCTCGGCATTGACGCCGTGGTGGTAGGCCAGGTTCAGCCGGGCGCCGACGGCGGCTATGTGGTGAGCTACCAATTGGTGGACACCTCAGGCAGCGCGCCGTCCGTGCTCTCCCAGAATCAATTCAAGGTGACCAAGCAGTGGCTGCGTTATGCCGCGCATACCGTCAGCGACGAATCCTTTGAAAAGTTGACCGGGATCAAAGGCGCGTTCCGCACCCGCATCGCTTATGTGGTACAAACCAACGGCGGGCAGTATCCTTACGAGCTGCGCGTTTCCGATTACGACGGCTTCAACCAGTTCGTCGTGCACCGTTCGCCTCAGCCCCTGATGTCGCCGGCATGGTCGCCGGACGGCAGCAAGCTGGCTTATGTGACGTTTGAAAGCGGGCGTTCCGCCCTGGTGGTGCAAACGCTGGCCAACGGCAGCGTTCGTCAGATAGCCAGCTTCCCGCAGCATAACGGCGCGCCGGCATTTTCTCCGGACGGAAGCAAACTGGCGTTCGCCCTGTCGAAGACGGGCAGCCTGAATTTGTATGTAATGGATTTGGGCTCCGGCCAGATCAGCCAAGTGACTGACGGCCGCAGCAATAACACGGAACCCACCTGGTTCCCGGACAATCAGACTCTGGCCTATACTTCCGACCAGGGCGGTCGTCCGCAAGTGTATAAAGTCGGTATTAACGGCGGTAGTCCGCAGCGCCTGACCTGGGAAGGTTCTCAGAATCAGGATGCGGATGTGAGCGCGGACGGTAAATTTCTTGTCATGGTAAGCAGTGACAATGGCGCTCAGCATATCGCTAAACAAGATCTGGCGACGGGAGCCGTTCAAGTATTGTCGACCTCGTTCCTGGATGAGACGCCTAGCCTCGCACCCAATGGCACAATGGTAATCTATAGTTCCACTCAGGGAATGGGTTCCGTGTTACAGCTGGTCTCGACTGATGGGCGTTTCAAAGCGCGTCTTCCGGCGACTGATGGACAGGTCAAATTTCCTGCCTGGTCTCCGTATCTGTGATGCATGTGTAAATATGTATGGCAAACTATAAAAGGAAAATGAGATGCAACTGAACAAAGTGCTAAAAGGGCTGATGTTGGCTGTGCCAGTACTGGCTATCGCCGCGTGTAGTTCCCACAAAAGCGCTAACAATGGTGCTGATACCTCCATGGGCGCTGGCACTGGTATGGACAATGGTGCGAATTCGTCCTCGCAGGAACAGGCCCGTCTGCAAATGCAGGAACTGCAGAAGAACAATATCGTTTACTTTGATCTCGACAAGTACGATATTCGTTCTGAGTTTGCTCAAATGCTGGACGAACATGCCAATTTCCTGCGCAGCAATCCATCCTACAAAGTGACAGTTGAAGGTCATGCGGATGAACGCGGTACGCCGGAATACAACATCGCCCTGGGCGAACGTCGTGCCAATGCCGTGAAAATGTATCTTCAGGGCAAGGGCGTCTCTGCCGATCAAATCTCTATCGTTTCTTATGGTAAAGAAAAACCGGCTGTACTGGGACATGACGAAGCGGCTTACGCTAAAAACCGTCGTGCCGTACTGGTATACTAAGAGAATTGCATGAGCGGTAACTTCAGACGATATCTCATCAGTCTGTCGTTACTGGTTGGCGTAGCGGCCCCCTGGGCTGCTACCGCCCAAGCGCCAATCAGTAATGTCGGCTCAGGCTCGGTGGAAGACCGGGTCACTCAACTTGAGCGTATCACGAACGCTCACGCCCAGCTATTAACCCAACTTCAGCAACAACTTGCCGATACCCAGCGGGATATTGATTCATTACGCGGTCAAATCCAGGAAAGCCAGTATCAGCTCTCCCAGGTCGTGGATCGACAGAAACAGATTTACCAGCAGATGGATACCTTGAGCAACGGCCAGGGCGGCCAAGGCCAGCAGGGTAGCCAGAATGCCGCTCCCACGGACAGCACGGCGACGGCGTCAACCGACACTGGCGGCGATCAAGCAGCTCCGGCAGCGGCGGCACCGGCGGTTGGCGCAGCCACCGGCGATGCCAACACCGATTACAACGCGGCGGTATCCCTGGTACTGGAGAAAAAACAGTACGACCAGGGCATCGTGGCCTTCCAAAATTTCGTCAAACGTTATCCGGATTCGACCTATCAGCCCAATGCCAACTACTGGCTGGGTCAATTGAACTACAACAAGGGTAAAAAAGACGATGCGGCTTATTATTTCGCTTATGTCGTCAAAAATTATCCCAAATCGCCGAAAAGCGCCGAAGCGCTGTTCAAGGTTGGGGTGATCATGCAGGAAAAAGGCCAAGGCGATAAAGCCAAAGCCGTATACCAGCAGGTTATCAAACTCTATCCCAATACAGAATCAGCCAAGCAAGCGCAAAAACGTCTGGCGAGTCTATAAGCCATTCGGGCCTGAATCAGTGAGATTTAGGCCTGAATGCTCGAAGAACAGGCAGTTGAACGCCTTGATTGGAAATTTAGGTTGCGCAGAATTAATTAATTAGTAATATATGCCGCCGTTGCCAAGGGAAAGCGTTTGCCGCCGGTAGCCGCCAGACATCGGAAAAAGGGTCGTTAGCTCAGTTGGTAGAGCAGTTGACTTTTAATCAATTGGTCGCAGGTTCGAATCCTGCACGACCCACCATCATCCGATTTATGTCCCCTCTCTCATGGCACCACCCCATCGGGTCGTTAGCTCAGTTGGTAGAGCAGTTGACTTTTAATCAATTGGTCGCAGGTTCGAATCCTGCACGACCCACCATTTTCAAAAAGTCGTAATAACTTCCTAAGATTCCAGACTATCATATTGCACGTGTCGTGCGGGATGAGACAAAACCCTTGGGTTTTGAACAGCGCTTTAGCGCTGGCCCGTAGGGCGAGCCGTCAGGCGTGTAACCTGCGTTCAGGTTCGAGTCGAGCGAAGTGAGGTTCCAGAGAACAGAATGTTGCACCACGCCATCACCGTCATTTTCCACTGAAACATAATGCGGCGACCCGTTGGTTTGCCGTGAAGAAAACCACCATTTCCGCAGACGATACATGCTATCGGAAAGCCACTGGAGCGTGACGTATTTCCGACCATCGGTCAGGTACCCGTGACGGCACTGAAAGCACACATGCTGATTGCCTCCCTCGAACAATCTGTCTCCTATGACGCGTCAGTTGTTGCTATGGCAGCTTCTGACGCTTGTACGTCCCTCAGAGGCCGCCGGAACCCAGTGGTGTGAGATTGATATGGAGAAACGGCTCTGGACGGTCCCGGCGGCGCGTATGAAGATGAAACGTGAGCGCATCACATACCGCTGTCCCCGCAGGCGCTGAACTTGTTGGAACAACTTATGCCCCTGAGCGAACATTCACCGTTTGTATTTCCCGGCAGGGTAAAACGCAGCCAGTTAATACACAGCGAAACGGTCAACAGGGCGCTGTGGCGAATGGAATATGGTGGCGAGCTGGTATCACATGGATTCCGGGTTCTGGGCAGTACCGCGCTGAATGAGGCCGGATTCCCGCCGGATGTGGTGGAAGCGACGCTGGCGCATATTGATGCTAACCCTACTCGTGCTGCATATAACCGCGCAACTTACATGGCACAGCGTGTTGAGCTCATGAACTGGTGGGGACAGAGAATCAGCGATTCGTCTGTAACAGTAAGGTGAATGTGGCAGCCATTAACGCCTTACCCATGATAATTCATGGTTCTTGTGGCGGTTTAATAACCGGGGGCAGGTCATCTGACCCAGTTATTAGATAAAGTTCTTAATTAGTAATGACGGTTGGAGCATACGGTATATATGCTTCATTCATATATCCATATAATCTGATTGTAATTGCGCTAATGCATTAGACAGTTACAGATATACCACTACACCGGATAAATTATCATCTAACTTGTTTATTATATGATATCTTTTTAATATGCATAAACTTGTGATGTATTTTATTTTCAAAGAAAATATTTTAAATTTCATTGAGGCTTCATTTATTAAATGAAATTATTATCATTTATTTTCCCGCAACCTAGGGATTCAACAAGCCAGCTACAAATAAAATTTGTTAAAGGACAAAAATATTCTCACCTTAGAAATAAATATTTGTCATCAAGATGTCATTAAGTCCAGAGAAAATTATTTCCAATGAAAACGTCATAATAAAACTTTGCTCCATTAAATTATGTTAGTTCGATTTTTTTATTTATCCCCTTTATCAAAGGAATAGTTATGAACAAAACAGCTATTCGTCGCTTCCTGAAAGTTGCGGTTATCACCTGTGCCGGATATGTTTTGGCGCATCCAGTTTTCGCGCAGTCGGCGCAACCCAAACAGCTCACCATCGCCGTCATCCCCGACGAAACTGATGCAGAGATGATTGCAAGGTATGAGGGATTCTCAAAATATTTGACAAAAAAACGGGTATCCCCGTCCGCTTACAGCAAGTCACGGATTACGCCGCCGTGATTGAAGCGTTGCGAAACAAGCAAGTTGATCTTGTCCGTCTCGGGCCGGCCGGATATGTCACGGCATATAATGTGACTCAGGGCGGGGTTCAACCCCTTGTTGCCGAACTCGATGTTAACGGGAACTTTGGTTACCACTCCATCCTTTTTGTCCGTTCCGACAGTCCCTGGCAGAAAGTTGAAGACCTGAAAGGAAAGTCGGTCGCATTCGGGGACCCGGCATCAACATCTTCCTATCAGGCTCCCGTCTATTTTTTACGTCAGAACGGAATAGAAGCGAAATCGTTTTTTGGCCGGACAGCGTTCGTTGGCGGCCAGGAGGCTGTTCAGGTAACTTCCGTCCTTAACGGGACCTATGATGCGGCCTTTGGTGGATTTCGATCTGAAACGTCAAACACGATTAGCGACGTCGAAAACACCGGCGTGGTACCTAAGGGCAAGCTGCATATCATCTGGAGGTCCCCCACGCTGCCGTCCAGCCTGTGGGCTGTCCGTTCAGACCTCAATGAGGATGTGAAAAATCAACTGGCATCCCTTCTCATCGGATTAAAAACCGATGACTCGAAACTCTGGACCGTCTTTGCGGGCGGGAAAGTATCGGGATTCAGGCGGGTCACCCAGTCGGATTATGAGGGGGTGGCGAAAATACTCAAAGCCAATGAAACCGATCGACGTAAATAACTCTGGAGCCGTTTCCATGTCTCTTGTCCTGACGCATTGTACGAAGAAGTACACGGGTGGCGTTGCCGCCGTCAACAAGGTTTCCATTGAAATAACAAAAGCCAGCTTCACCGGTGTCATTGGGCGATCAGGCGCCGGTAAATCCACGTTACTGCGCCTTATCAACCGGCTTGAGGAACCGACATCGGGTCAAATCTTGTATAACGATATGAATGTTACTGCGCTGCGCGGCAGCAAACTGCGTGAATGGCGGCGTCAATGCGCCATGATATTTCAACAGTTTGGCCTGGTTCGTCGCTACAGCGTTATTGATAATGTAATGCTCGGTAAGTTGCATGCGCACAATCTGATGTCTTCCATGCTGAAAATCTATCAGGAAAAGGAAATTGGTGAAGCGCTTGACGTGTTAGAACGGTTGGGCATCGTTGAATTATGGCATCAACGCGCCGAAGAGCTTTCCGGTGGTCAACAGCAACGTGTCGCTATTGCCAGGGCATTGATTCAGCGCCCTTCATTAATCCTTGCTGATGAGCCGGTCGCTTCTCTCGATCCCATCAGTAGTAAAATTGTCATGGAAACGTTGAAAACGATTAATCGGGAAGATGGAATCACCGTACTGTGCAATTTGCATGATCTTAATATTGCGCGTCAGTATTGTGACCGTATCATCGCCATGTCTAAGGGGTGTGTTGTTTTTGACGGTCCTCCGAACGGGCTGGATCAGGATGTCGTTGATATGATCTATCAGCAGTCACCGCCTTTATTTGTCCCTGATGCTAATGACGCACCAGTTCAGGCCATCAAAATAGCGGGTTAATGATGAGTATATCGAAAGCAGATTCACCATCACGCTTTTCCCATACGTTAGCGACCTATTCCAGAACTGTTCGCAAGACTCGCTGGCAACAGCTGTTTAATTATGCAGTGATTCTGGTGATCCTCCTTGTATCCGCAAACCGTAGTGAAGTTTCGATCTGGGGGATTCTCGACGTTCCCGGCGGTATAATAAACTACCTTGGCAGGACAGTCCCGAATGTCTCGTCAGGGTCACTACAGGACAGTTTCGTCAACTGGTTCTGGGATTTTCCGACATGGCTGACACTGTTATTCGAATCACTGATTATGGCATTAGTGGCAACCATACTGGGAGTATTAATCGCATTACCTTTGTCCTTCGTTGCGGCGCGAAACGGTGTTTCGCATCCGGTCACCCGCTTTCTCATGTGGCGCATTTTTCAAATTGCCCGCGCGGTTCCGGAAGTGGCATATGCGCTGCTTTTTGTGTTCGCATTCGGCCCCGGCGCGCTGGCTGGTATTCTTGCCATTGCTGTTCATGCCGTCGGCGCGCTGGGTAAACTCTTTGCGGAAGCCCATGAGAATGTCAGCATGGGAACTATTGCTGGCTTACAATCCACCGGGGCGCGAACCAGCCATATCTATATGCATGGTGTTTTCCCACAATCGCTGCCTGAAATTATTTCGTATACCCTGCTGAGATTTGAAATTAATGTTAGGGCGTCTGCCATTATTGGTATGGTTGGCGCGGGCGGAATTGGTCAGGAGCTGTATTTCGCCATTAGGCAATTCCACTATACGGATATTAGCGCCATTATTCTGATGATCATCGGTCTGGTTATTATCATTGACAGTCTGGCATCCACTATCCGGCACCGGGTTATTGAAAGCTCAAATCATCACGTAGCACGTTCGAATCCATGGGGTACGTACACACCCGAATATTTGATACGAAAGAAAAATACGCAATATCGCATCTCTATGCTGGCGGCCGTCTCCACGACATTGATCGTCGTTTTTGCGTCACTGTCCTTCACTGGGGTTACCATGAATCAACTTTTCAACGGTTTCTCCAGACTCGGTTTTCTTGTCTCGCATATGTTTCCGCCAGAATCAGGTTCACGTCCGACCACGCTTTTTGCTGCGCTAATCGACACGCTGGCTATAGCCATTTTCGGTACCACACTTGCGGTAATACTGGCTTTGCCGCTTGGCTTTCTTGGCGCGAGAAACTTCATCAGTAACCGCTATGTACATCAGGCTTTACGGTGCTTATTCGATACATTGCGGTCGGTGGATGTTCTTATCTGGGGGATCATTTTTGCCGGTGTAGTGGGATTGGGCCCTTTCGCGGGTGTATTGGCGATAGCTGCGGCCGACATAGGAGCCCTGGCGAAATTATTCGCTGATGCGATTGAAAATGTCGATCGCCGTCAGGTGGAGGCTATCAAAAGCACAGGAGCATGCCGATTCCAGGAAGCCCGGTTCGGGTATTTACCTCCTGTTTTCCCGGTAATGTTGAGTCAGACTTTATATTTTTTCGAAGCAAACGTGCGATCGGCCTCTATATTGGGGATCGTTGGCGCGGGAGGGATAGGCCTGTATTTGTCAGAAGCATTACGCATAGGGGAGTGGCAGCCAGTAGGATACATGATCCTTCTCATTCTCTTTTTAGTTATTGTGACAGAATACCTGTGTGGAAAAATTCTAAAGCGTGTGCAGTCGAAAATAATCTAGTGTGGCTGGCAAGTATGCCGGACATCATTTAGCAGCTCCTGTTTTAGTGCGCGGTGTTCTGTACATCTTCGGAGGTTTGAATGATTAAGCGGGATCCTCGGTTAAAAGCTTTTCACTCCGTCGTTACTCTCGGTGGATTCAGTAAAGCCGCCGAGGCGCTTGCTCTGAGCCAGCAGGCCGTTTCTTTTCATATTAAGTCCCTTGAAGATGAAGTGGGGGCTCGTCTGCTGCAACGGCAGGGAAAAAATCTCGGTCTTACAGAGACTGGGGAGATCCTGTTTCATTACGCCAGACAAATTCTCGACCTGTATTCCGCCGCGGAAGATGCGTTGGCGAAAAAAAACGGCATCAGCGGCGGGACATTGAGTATTGGGGCGACCGGGAGCATCGCCAAGTATTGCTTGCCCCGCATTATCGGTGAGTTCCGCAAAGTTTATCCAACTGTAAGCATTGCGGTTTCGGTAGCTAATTCAGAAAAGATTTCGGAACTCCTCGCTCGCGAAGAGATCGACCTGGGTCTGATCAGTGGTGGATCCGTTGATTTGAGCCGTTTCACCGTCGAACCATTCTTTGAGGATGAACTGGTTTTTGTGGCTGCGACTGAAAATCCTCTGGCGAAAACACAAGACCTGTCGCTGGCCGATATCGTGGCTTGCGAATTTGTCATCCGGGAAAAGGGATCTGGTACGCGAACCCTTATGGAAAGCTATTTCCATGAAAGAGGCACAGATTTATCCTCACTCTCTGTTGCTGCGGTGATGGGAAGTACGGATGCAGTAAAAGAATCCGTGGCATCCACTGAAAGTATTGCCATGGTATCAATGCTCTCACTCGGAGATTTGAAGTATAGTGGTTTAACAGTACTGGATACCGATTTTGCTCCGCTTTTACGGAGTTTTTATATTATTCGTCTTCGCGACAGTTATTTTCGACGAATACTGGATGATTTTGTAAAGACATTGCGAGCGGGTAATCAATTCCGGCATGCCGATAATGAAAATAATGTCACTCATTTTCATAGCCAGGAAAAATATAAGGAATGACAATCGAGAAGAAATGTATCCACATGGTTTTTTGATATTTTTTATTATCTTGATGAATGTTATAAATGGTGACGAACAGCGATTGTCTTTTATATCATCGAAAATGCTAATGCGCCTCGTCACCTGAACATGGAGATTATATTAATTTTTAAAATACGTGATATTTTTATTTTCACACATTATATTGATGTTACCACAAGTGTTTTTTGTTAGATTTCATAATACTTTTTATTTATTATTTCTAGTGCAGAATAATTACTTTTAATTTCCTTGAGAAACGGGAGGTCTATGCAACAGACGGCATTATCTAATATAAAGGTGCTCGATTTATCGAGACTGGTGGCGGGAAATATGGCGACGTTGCAATTGGCCGATTTCGGTGCTGACGTCATTAAGATAGAACAACCGGGAATGGGAGATCCACTTCGCCAATGGCGGAAAAATAATCTTGATCTCTGGTGGCAAGAATATGGACGAAATAAGCGTAGTCTGTCCCTGAATCTTAAATCGCCGCGCGGGCGGGAATTGTTGGTTAAACTTGCTGAGCAAGCTGATATTCTGGTTGAAAATTTCATACCAGGAAAAATGGAACAATTAGGGCTTTCTCATGAAGTCCTGCTTGAAGCCAATCCCAAACTTGTGATACTTAGCATCACCGCATGGGGCCATACCGGACCGTATCGGAACAAACCAGGATTCGGGACATTGGTTGAATCTATGAGCGGTTTTGCATCAATGCTTGGCTTTGCGGACCGTCCCCCCACACTTCCCCCTATTCCTGTTGCCGATATGATAACCGGACTCTATGGTGCGCTGGCATGTCTGACGGCGCTACGTTACCGCGACACGACGGGAAAAGGGCAGGTTATCGATTTATCGCTGCTGGAAGCCATGTATTCTATATTGGGGCCCGTAGCGGCCGAGTATGAACATACGGGGAGCTATCCCCGGCGTAATGGTAACCGCTCGCCCAACTCTGCTCCCCGCAATAGCTATAAAACAGCCGACGACAAATGGATTGCACTTTCAGCCTCAACACCGGCAATGGCCGAGAAACTGTTCCACGCCATTGGGCTGGCCCAGATGCTGGACGATGAGCGTTTCAAGACCAATGAATCTCGTGTTCGCAACAGTAATGAGACGGATGCCATGGTGGCTCACGCCTTACGTAAATACACCCTTACGGAACTAACGGCACTGTTCGACGCTTCGGGAGTGGCAGGTGCGCCAATCTACGAAGTTCCCCAATTCGTGGAAGATCTCCACGTCAGAGAACGCGGCATTCTGATAAACGTAGGGGATCCTCAATCAGGAGGGATGACAATGCATGCCCCTTTGCCGCGATTGAGCCAATCTCCAGGCGAAATCCGTTTTTCCCGGCGCTCGCCTTGGCGAGCATAACCATGAAATATTATCTTCCCTGCTGCAACTGGGTGAAGATGATATTGATGAATTAAAAACATCCGGAGTTATCGGTTCATGAACAGTAGCCCATTTTCTTCGTCTGAACATTGGCTGACGGCAATTACTCACTTTGATCATGACGACATCTTTATTCGCGGCCGGAAGGTCGAAGATTTGATGGGGCATGGCAATTTTGCTGATGTCGCATTTTTACTGCTGAGTGGTCGGATGCCTTCCACTGCCGAATCACGGGTATGGAATGCGCTTATGATTGCATCAAGTGATCACGGCCCTACCTCACCATCCACTTTCGCGGCCAGAGTGGTTGCCAGTGGAAATCGTCGGGCGCCCGAAGCGGGAATGGCTGCGGGTATTCTGGCTATTGGTGATGCGCATGGTGGTGCCGGTGAAGAAGCAATGGCATATCTTCATGAGGCATTGGCGTTTATGACAAACAAAGGTTTTTCAGCCAACGAATCGGCCGAAAAGATCGTCCAACAGTATCGTCAGGCAAAAAAACGTCTTCCCGGAATGGGACATCGCTTTCACGCTGTGGACCCCAGGACCAGACGTCTTTGGGATCTTGCCGAACAAAATCATGTGGCAGGCGCAGGTATTGCTATGATGAGCGAAATACAAAAGCGCTCTCCCAGTCACTGGGACGCGAAATGCCGGTTAATGTTGATGGTGCCATAGCCGCTGCACTGGTCGATTTGGGCTTTGAACCCCCCATTGGACGTATGGCCTTTATTCTTGGCAGAGCGGCCGGTATTGCATCGCATGTTCTCGAAGAACTGACCAGAGAGAAACCCATGCGATTTCGTTTTGACTTTTCCTACGATGGCCCTCAACTACAAGGTGGGTTCAGTGATGAAAACTCATAATCTGTTCGAAGTTCTTAAACGCCGCCCGATTATCAGAGCCATGGCGGCTCACTCTCCCTTGTCCGCCTTACTTGCAGAAGAGGCTGGCTTTGATGCGCTCTGGGCATCGGGGTTTGAACTTTCAGCATTATACGGGCTGGCTGATGTCAGTCTGATTTCCATGACTCAGCATCTGGATATGGTGCGCGCGATTGCGCAGCGCTCCAGCTTACCGGTCATTGCTGACATTGATACGGGTTTTGGCAATGCGGTCAATGTTATTTACGCAGTCGAGCAGTATGAAAACGCCGGAGCGGCGGCCATCGTTATTGAAGACAAGACATTCCCCAAAGTCACCAGCCTGGTTGACGGTGGGCGTCAGGAGCTACTGCGAATTGAAGAGTTCCAGGGTAAGATTCGGGCGGCCGTCGATAACCGGAGGGATAGTCATTTTGCCGTAATTGCCCGAACCGAGGCGCTCATTGCAGGTTTTGGCGAGGCGGAGGCGCTCAGGCGGGCAGCGGCTTATGAAGCGGCCGGAGCTGACATGATACTCATACACTCCAGACAAAAGTCGCCTGATGAAATTGAAAGTTTCGTCCAGGCATGGAATGGGAAAACTCCTATAGTTGTTGTTCCTACCGCTTATCCCTCATTCAATGAATCACGGATCCTCTCACTGGAAAAAATCGCTGTGGTTATCTATGGCAATCACGCACTGCGAGCGGCTGTGACGGCCATGAAAGACATCTTTGCACGGATTATAGAGGATCACGGTATCGAGACCGTGGACCGTGATATTGTATCGGTGGAAGAAATTTTTCGATTACAAAAGATGGAGTTAGTTAAAGCAAGGGAGAAAAAATATTTATCGTGAATAAAAAGGTTAACAAATAGTGGGGGGCTTATCAATTTTAAATTGAAGGTTATATTTATGTTGAGAAACAATAGCTAATGTAATTCTTTATATTAATAAATGATATAATTATACTAATTAAATATTTTGCGTGTTTTTTAGTCAGTCCTAACCTCTATTTCAGTTTTATTGCAAAAATAAAACAATGGAGGTCATTATGATTCGGAACGATATTATCCTCGAAGATACGACTCTTCGTGATGGCGAACAAGCGCCAGGGGTGGCCTTTTCTAAAGGAACTAAACTCAATATACTCGACAAACTTATTGATGCGGGCATCAAATGGGTGGAACCGGGTATTCCGGCAATGGGAGGTGAAGAGCTTTCCACACTCTGCGCGATGCTAGAGCGGAAAGATGAGGTCAATCTTGTCGGTTGGAATCGCGGTATACTCGATGATGTAGCAGCAACAATCAACCTTGGATTTAAAGCAATTCATATCGGCTTACCCACATCAACGATCCATCTCAAAGGCAGTGTGGGTAAAGATCGCACATGGCTGATTCAAAAGGCTGCCGATTTGATAAAATATGCTAAAGATCGTGATGTATTTGTATCAATCAGTGCAGAAGATGTCGGACGTACTGAGATCCCGTTTCTGCAAGAATATGCAATTGCTGTTGAAAAAGCCGGAGCCGATCGATTGCGTTTGTCTGATACCATCGGAATCCTCTCACCAGAAGAATATGCCAGACGTGTATCATCCGTCGGTCAGGTCACTACAATTGATATGCAGTGCCATTGTCATAATGACTTTGGACTGGCTGTAGCAAACACCTTAGCCGGTTTAAATGCCGGGGCGCGGTATTTCCATGTCTGTGTGAATTCAATGGGTGAACGAGCCGGTATGCCGGACCTCGCTCAGGTCGTCTTGGCCCTGAAACACCTTTATGGGCATGACTTGCATTTGCGGACTGAACGTTTCAAAGATCTGGCCGAGACAGTCGCGAGAGTCAGCCATCAGCCCCTGCCCGCATGGCAGCCGGTGGTGGGAGATAATGTTTTTGCGCATGAGTCAGGCATTCATGTTAATGGGATGCTCAAAGATCAAGGAACGTTTGAACCTTTCTTACCTGAGGAAGTAGGGAACACACGTCGATATGTGATCGGTAAACATTCAGGTCGCGCTACATTACGTAATGTGCTTGAACAAAATGGCTATACCATTGATGAGAATTTATTATCGAGATGCCTCTCCGAGGTGCGTGAATTAGCAATTTCGCAAGAACATGCACTGACTCCAGAACAATTATGTCGTCTCTACGATTCTTTACCTTCACCCGAGGTGTAACTTTTATAACTTTATATGCCGGTCAATAAATAACTGACCGGCAGGGTTTTATCATTTTATTTGCAAGGTAAGAGAAAATAAAATTTTTTATCGGATTGTATTCCCTGATATTTAAAAATAATAATATGCCTTTGCATAGAATTGTCGATAACAGCCGGGAATAATTTTTCCTGAAATTGGCAATGCTGTGTTGTTTGCTCTCATTCATTATTCTCATTTTCGGATGCGGAAATCTTAGTGACGAACCAAAAGTTGTCCTTAGATAAAGGCACCAAGGTAAGTAAAAGGAGGGATTAAATGAATACGTCTAACATGCTAAACAGCACCACCCCTGGTTCAAGGCGCGCAGCTTTACGGCATCAACTTCAGATGAAAAAAGGGCTTCGTATTATGGAGGCTCATAGTCCCCTGTCAGCTTTATTGGTTGAGAAGGCAGAGTACTTTAGTCCTACATCAGAAAAAATCGAATTTGATGGGTTTTGGTCAAGCTCTTTGACTGACTCAACCTTACGGGGAAAGCCTGATACTGAACTTGTGGATGTTTCAAGCCGACTTTTGAATATTTCAGATATCTTTGAAGTGACAACAAAACCACTAATATTTGATGGAGATACAGGCGGAAAACTGGAGCATTTACCCTACCATATTGCTCAAGCCGAGAAAATCGGTATATCTGCCTTTATAATGGAAGATAAAACAGGACTTAAAAAAAATTCACTATTCGGCAATGATGTTGAACAAAAACAAGCAACGACAGGTGAATTTTGTAAAAAAATTGCCATTGCAAAAAGCACGCAAATAACGCCTGAATTCATGGTCATTGCAAGAATTGAAAGTCTTATCCTTGACGCCGGTATGGAAGATGCAGTTCATCGCGCACTGGCTTATGTAGAGGCAGGCGCTGATGGAATTATGATCCATAGTCGTAAGAAGGATGCCGGAGAAATTTTTGAATTTGCTGAAATATTTCGGAATCATTATACAAGTGTCCCCCTAATCTGCGTGCCAACCAGTTACAATGATATTCATTATGAACAATTAATTGACGCAGGATTTAACATTGTGATTTATGCCAATCATATGCTGAGAGCTGCTTATCCGGCCATGAAATATGTCGCCAATGAAGTATTACGGTACGGTAGAACACAGGAAGTGGAGTCTAACTGCATGAAGATAGATGAAATTCTTGAGTTGATTCCCGGCACTCGGTAAGGGCTGGAATCCTGGGCTAACAGCGACTCATTCCTGCATGTGCAACCAGTTATGCCCAGGATTTTTAATATTATCAGCGTGCTAATCATTGCCCGGCAGTCTATCCGGGGGAATATAAAATGTCCCATAATTTCATGAATAATTCAAATGTACTTTCTTATATAAAAAATAACAAAATTTTATGTGCGACCAGCATTGTCCATCTGTTCTATGATGGCGTGACTAATATGCACTATCTTTTATTCACTTTGTGGCAGCAACAATTTGGCCTGTCTATGGGACAAGTTGGTATGCTGAAAATGCTGTTTACGGGGGCTATGTCAGCATTACAAATCCCGGCAGGTGAATTTGGTAGAATATCGGGTGAACGTAAAGTACTGATTGGGGGCACATTGCTGATATCAACATCACTATTACTCTACGCGTATATCAGCAGTATGTTTTCTCTGGTAGTGTTAATTATACTGGCAGGTATCAGCGCCAGCGTTCAGCATCCTCTGGCCTCCAGTTTTATTTCACGTCATTATTCATCTGAGCAAACTCGCGTGGCCCTCAGTACGTATAATTTTTTTGGTGATGTTGGAAAAAGGAGTACTCCCTTCTTTATTTTCTTTGTTACTCATATTAATGGTTTGGGATACCGCCATACGTTATATTGCTTTAGTTGGTATCTTTGTTTGCTTTGTCCTTCAATTCCAGTTACCAAAGGATAATCTGAATTCAAAAGAAAATCCCCTGATAAAACAGACGGACGGCATTTCTCAGCCCGGCAATACTCATTATGTGATTTCTGAACGCTCCCGGAAAAAAGCTTTTATTTCATTATGCGTGATTGGATGTCTTGACAACGCGACGCGAACAGGTGCATTGACTTTTTTTCCTTTCATTATGGCGCAGAAAGGAGCGTCAGCAAGCACGATAGGATTTTCTCTCACCGTCCTGTTTATAGGCGGCGCGGCCGGGAAGCTGGTATGTGGAGTATTGGCTCCCCGCCTGGGAATACTAAAAACTGTTGCAATCAGTGAAATTGCTACTGCGTTTATCTTGTTATGCTTGCTTATCACTTCACTACAAGTAAATTATTTCTTATTAATACCGCTGGGTATCGCTTTAAATGGAACATCTTCCATATTATACGGTACAGTCTCGGATTTGGCTAAACCAGACCAGGAAACCCGCGCGTTTTCTGTTTTCTATACAACCTCCCTGGGTTGTGGTGCAATCATGCCATATTTTTACGGTGTAATTAGTGATCATATAGAGATAATGCCCACGATGGCCATAATTGCATTGATGGTATTAATCATATTACCTTTACTGCATCCATTAAAAATTCTAACTGTATTATACAAATAATTGCAATTTAAAAATAATACAAAATCCTGGTAGCTTACTATTTTTAAGGAGATATTACGTTTTTGTTTCTGTCGGTTTGTCCTTCCTTGTTCTGACAAAGTCCCTTGTACCAGAGTTCAGCGGGATCCATCCCTCTTCTTCATAGGTGGTAAAAAACAGGGACAGTAATTTCACAGATAACATCTGTGAAATTACGCCGCAGGTAAATTGAACCCCGGATTATTTTATGCGATCCCCATGCCAGCCAACAGATTTTCTGTTGGCTGGCATGGGGAGGACAAATCCGGTTTACCGAATGCGTTAGCGATCTGGATCGCCATGCCCACCCATGTCACCAACCCTGTCCCATTTCACCATTTCGGAGAAAGAAGTGTTACGCCCATGTTTGCAAGGATAGATTTTTTCTACTGTGTGCCTAAGAGAATGTCCAGAGTGCTGGCTGTACGCATATAACAGCGAACAGCAAAATAAATATCTTAATAACCTGACACCGGAGATATCGGCTGATGGATGAAAAACGAAATCTCAAAAGTTCGTGGAATAAAAACGGTTATTCTCGCGATAAAATATCCGATGGATTTGTCAGCAATGGCATGGGATTGACTGGATAAACATTAGAGCAAAGCCCAGGAAGAATTTTATCCTCCCTATTCTAATAAGTAGAATTTTCTCGTAACATGAATCGAGGAGATTCAGATGGAAAAATCACGTTTTAGCGACAGTCAGATCATGGCCATTTTGAAGAAAGCCGAGGCAGGCACACCGGTTTCTGAGCTTTGCCGCGAGCATGACATGAGTAATGCCAGTTTTTACAAGTGGCGCTCACGCTTTGGCGTTATGGATGCCATCAATGATGGCCCGCCTGAAAGAATTGGAAGATGAAAATCGGCGGCTCAAAAAGATGTATGCCGAAGAGCGTTTAAAATCCGAAATCATTCAGGAGGCCATGCAAAAAAAAGTGGTAACGCCATCCCGGCGGCGCGAGATGGCGCGGCATGCAGTCAGCGTTAAAGGTATCTCTGTCCACCTGGCCTGTTCCATTTTTGGCCTCAGCGAAAGTGGCTACCGTTATTGCGCTACATTGCGTGATGAATAGGTGCAGATAGCCAACTGGCTTACCGATTTAACGACGCGGCACCGTAGTTGGGGATTTGGCCTGTGTTATTTATTTCTGCGTAACGTCGAAGGCTTTCATTGGAATCATAAACGCATTTACCGGATTTATTGCGAACTCAAATTGAATTTGCGGATCAAGCCAAAACAAAGGATTATTCGGCCTCACCCAGCACCGTTAGTTGTGCCTGACAAGGCCAACCATACCTGGTCAATGGATTTTATGCATGATCAATTAAGTGATGGCAGAAGTTTTCGCACATGCAATGTGATAGACGATTTTAACCGAGAAGGCCTTGCCCTGGATGTTGGTTTTTCCCTGACGTCTGAACGCGTTGTCCGTTCACTTGAACAGCTCATCGAATGGCGTGGTAAACCGGCCTGTATAAGATGCGACAAGGGTCCGGAATATTTAAGTGTACAACTGCAAAAATGGACGATCAAACATCAAATAACCTGGCTCTATATCCAGCCGGGCAAGGCTCAGCAAAATGCCTATAGAGAGCGATTTAACCGCACGGTACGTTATGACTGGCTAAATCAATATGTGTTTAGTTATATTGCCGAAGTGCAAGATTTCGCGACGCGGTGGCTTTGGACCTATAACCATGAACGTCCCCATAGGGGACTAGGTGGCATAACGCCCATGCAGAAGCTCGCATTGATGGCATAATTCTACTTTAAGTTCCCGTTGAAAACGGGGAGATTACCGATGCTTCGTCGGGAAGATTGTATCGGGCCAGAGCTCAATATGTTGTGGAAACAGGTAGTTACTATAGCTCAAGATATCCAGCGACACAGCCCGGTGTTTGTCAATTGTCCAGAGATATGGACAATGTTTAGTATTGTGACGTTATGAAATTCCCTTTATATCTATATAATCGATTTGTACCAATAACAGAAATGTTGAGTGATGAATCATATTTATTAATCTGGTCTGTAACTCAAGGTAAAAGAATGAAAATGAAAAAGATTACCTCACGACAACACAGATTATTACGCTTCCTGTTACAACAACAGGGATATGCCACGTTGTTCAATCTGGCAGAACAGTTTGGTGTGTCGGAAAAAACTATTCAGCGTGATCTGAATATGATTAATAGTGACTTGGCTGATTGGAATATCCGGGCGGATAAAAAAACCGGTGCCGGTGTTCAGTTGGTGGCTGAAAATACGGCCGATCTCTTACAACTGGAACAGCAGCTCAATGGCGAAAATGATGATGAGGGCGGCATTATGGGCCATGCCCGCCGGATAAAAATCGCCTCACAGTTACTGAGCGAAACCCCCAAAAGAGACCTCAATCAACAAGCTTTCAGAGCGCTATTTTATTAGCAATGCGTCTGTCGTCAATGACTTAAGAATTATTGAGGACTGGATAACTCCACTGGGGTTGCAGTTGATTCGCAGCCAAAGTGGTACCCGTATCAAGGGCAATGAACATAATGTGCGTCAGGCGATGGCCGCGCTGATTAACGGGTTAATGAACCACCAGGAGCCAGGCACAGTGAACCATTCACGGCTGGATCCCGGTAGCTATAAAGCGCTGGTACAGTATTTTGGCGAGGAAGATGTCGCGTTTGTTCAAACTCTGTTGCAGAAAATGGAACAGGCGCTGGCATACCCATTGGGCGAACCTTATTACATCAACATTTTTACCCACATTCTGATAATGATGTACCGACGCACCAGGGGCAATTTACTGGACAATCCAGGCCATGTTTCCCGGCAGCATGTGGAAGACCCGGTATTTTTTGTCGCAGGGCAGATGGTGGAAAAAATCGAGCAACACATTGCCTTGCCATTACCGGAAGATGAAGTGTTTTTTATTTACCAATACATTATTTCATCCGGTGTATTGGTAGTTGAAAATCACAGTAGCAGCTTGTTGCATACCGAACTGTTTAGTGATGAAGCGCGTGATATTACACTGCATTTGGTGACGGGTTTTTCACGGTTAATCAATATCGAACTTGGCCAGGATCAGCAACTCTATGAAGGTCTGGTAGTGCATATCCGGCCATTAATCAATAGGCTTCATTATCAGATTGTTATTCGTAATCCACTACTGGATGATATTAAAAATGAGCTGTCGGATGTTTATCACTTAACCCGTATTGCCGTGGAAGATGTCTTTATTAATTATACACCACAGGCAGTTTCCGATGATGAAGTAGGCTATCTCGCTGTGCATTTTCAGGCGGCCATTGAACGCCAAATTACCCATAAGCGCGTGTTGCTAGTATGTTCCACCGGCGTGGGCACATCACACTTGCTAAAAAGCCGTATTCTGCGTGCGTTTCCCGACTGGGAGATAGTTGCTGCGATTCCGTCCGATATTTTGCAAAGCATGAGTCGGCAATTGGCTCCTGACCTTGTTATTTCCACTGTTCATGTGCCGGAGATTGAAACGCCAGTGGTATATGTCACCGCGTTTCTAAATGATGCGGATCTCCGGCGGATTACTGAAAAACTGATAACAGAGAAACTGCACCAAGCAAGCAATACATATACTATTACTCAATCTTGATTCTATGTCAGCGAAGGTGGTTTATGGATATCACGAAAATACTCAATGTGAAACATGTAAAATTAAATATGGTCGCTAAAAATAAAGAGGAAGCGATTGAAGAATTAACCGATTTATTATTGCAGGATGGATCGATTATTAATCGGGATGAATTTATTCGTGATGTCTGGCGGCGCGAGGCCCAAGGATCAACCGGGTTTGAAAACCATATTGCGATCCCGCATGGTAAATCCGCAGCGGTAAGCCATACTACATTGGCCATTGGACGTACCCAACAGGACATTCCCTGGGAAAGTCTGGATGGCAGCGATATCCGCTGTATCATTTTATTTGCTGTTCGCCTGGAGGACCAAAATACACCCCATATTCGTTTATTGACGCAAGTTGCCAGCGCACTGGCAGATGATGATGTAATTGCTACCTTACTGGCCGAAAATAATTCTCAAAACATTATTAATATTTTTAGTAAGTATGCTGAAAGTGATATCTAACCCTAACCCTTCATTATTTTTACTTGCTCTTTTTTGTCGTAAAAATAATGAAAAACTATAGAGAGTGATCATGAATATTGTCGGCGTTTCAGCGTGTACTGTCGGAATTGCACATACCTATATTGCAAAGAAGAAAATTGAAACAGCAGCGAAAAAAGCGGGAGATAATGTAAAAAATAGAAACCCAGGGAACAATTGGTATTGAAAATACGTTGACTGATGAGGATATTGCGCAAGCAGACGTCGTCCTGCTCGCGGTTGATGTGAACATTTCTGGAGAACAGCGATTCACCGGAAAGAAAATCGTTAAAGTGACGACAGAAACGGCAATTAAATCACCCAATAAACTTATCGAAAAATTGCACGAATTAATAAAGAAATAATTTTTCACTAAGAATTATGAGGGGATTACTCATGAGTATGAAAGACATATGGAAAGCAGCAAACCCGAAAGGACATCTGCTGACCGCTATCTCGTTCTTGATTCCAATTGTCTGTGGTGCTGGCTTTCTGATTGCTATCGGTATGGCCTTTGGCGGTACGGCTCAGGATGCCTTGGTATCAAGTAAATTTGATGTGTGGCAAGCGCTAGCCACTATGGGGGGGGAAAAGCACTCGGACTTTTGCCGGTTGTGATCGCGTGCGGAATTTCCGGTTCGATTGCGGGTAAACCTGGCATTGCACCAGGCTTTGTTGTAGGGCTGGCGGCTAATTCTATCAGTGCTGGCTTCATAGGTGGCATGATCGGTGGTTATCTTTCCGGGTATCTTGCTCTTGCCATCATTAAGAATGTGAAGGTTCCCGATTGGGCCAAGGGGTTGATGCCAACATTGATTGTTCCCTTTTTTGCATCCATCATCAGCGGCCTGATCATGGTCTATGTTATCGGAACCCCTATTGGTATTTTTACCGGTGGTCTGACATCGTTCCTGAGAAGCATGGGGACGTCGTCCAACTTGATTGTCGGCGCAGTTATTGGCGCACTGTGCATTGTTGATTTTGGCGGGCCTATCAATAAAACATGCTTTGCATTCGTTTTGACTCTTCAGGCACAGGGTATCAATGAGCCAGTTACAGCACTTCAGTTAGTCAATACCGCAACACCTATCGGATTTGGCTTAGCCTATTTTATTGCCAATCTTCTGCGGAAGAATATTTATAACAAGGAAGAAATCGAAACACTAAAATCGGCTGTACCTATGGGTATAGTCAATATTGTTGAAGGCGCTATTCCGATCGTTATGAACGATATCGTTCGTGGTATCGTAGCTGCGGCAATCGGTGGTGCCTGTGGTGGTGCGGTCACCATGATTTATGGTGCGGACGCTACTGTGCCTTTTGGCGGCGTTCTGATGATTCCAACCATGTCGCATCCAATGGCCGGGATTATGGCATTGCTGGTCAATATTCTTGTCACTGGCATCGTCTATGCGATTATCAAAAAAGATGTTCCTCGTGATGTTATCATCGATAACGATGAGCAAGAGGAAGATATCAAACTGGATGATATTAATATTTACTGACGTCTAAGCAATATTTTTTTTACAGTGATTATATCAGCAACTTAACCAAGAGATACGAGAATAACTGGTGAGATACCCTCTCAGGGTTATTAAAGGATACAGGTATGAAAGCGAAATTTTCTCCATCATTGATGTGTATGGATTTAACTCTATTCAAAGAACAAATTACTGCAATGAATTCAAGGGCCGATTTTTTACCATGTCGATATTATGGACGGAAATTATGTTCGTAATATTACATTGTCGCCGTTTTTTATTGAAAATCTTAGAAAAATAACTACTGTTCCAATTGATGTTCATCTTATGGTAAATCATCCTGAAGATATTATTCCGATGTGTCTTGATGCTGGGGCGGATATCATAAGTTTTCACCCTGAAACGGCTAATAATAAAATTTTTCGCTTGCTTAATATAATCAAGGATGCAGGTAAAAAATGTGGTGTGGTTCTTAATCCGGCCACTCCGGCAGAAAGTATTAAAGAATATGCACATTTGCTTGATAAAGTTACCGTTATGTCAGTTGACCCGGGATTCGCCGGACAAAAATTCATTCCTGAATCGCTTAATAAGATAAAAAGGCTTGTTAAAATGCGTGAGGAAAATGTCTACCACTATCTGGCTGAAATTGATGGATCATGTAATGCAAAAACGTTCAGGCAGGTATCGGAGTCTGGCGTTGATGTTTATATTGTGGGGACATCTGGTTTGTTTTCACTGGATAAAGATGTAAGCCTGGCCTGGAATAAGATGATCGAAATCTATACCCGTGAAACAGGTACGCGTTGAACTCTACTTTGATGGGTATTCTTACGGCAACTCTAATTGTTATGGAGTAATTATGACTGCCTTCGATGTTTTGAAAGAGTTTACCAGTATCGTTGAAGATAGTGGTGACCTGTGGTCTATAAAGTTATGATATCCCGAAGATGCGATCACCCATCCGTCTATGATTCCTGAGGCCATACAACTTCCCGAGTATTCATCACTTATTTCTAATGTCGTTAAATATGTATTGCCAACTTTCCCAGGGTGGGTATGGATTATCGGTAATAAATCCATAGACTTCGTGGCTAAAAAAGCCGCTCCTTACTGTGATTGCTTTGTCCAAAGAGCTTGAGGAAGGCGAAAAAGCCCTGTCAAATTCGGGCGTAACTAAGAAAAACTTAGATAACTTATTGTTTTTTAATTGTTCGTATCTGAAGCTGTGATACTTGGGCGGGAAATTAGTGATGACGATCACAAACTTTCCGCCGTAGCACGATTGTGAATATCTACGCACCGCTCGCCCTCACTTCTCCGATTTTTAAACTTTAAGGTAGAGACAGAGTAATTTTTTTCTGTTTCCCGTTGCGTTGTAGCCACTACCCGGAGAGAAAAATGTCTTCATCAGATATCGTCAAACTTAATGAAACTCCAGCCAGAAAAATAAAATTTATCAACTTTTTTATTACCTTTGCCGCCTCTATGGCCGGGCTGTTGTTCGGGCTTGATATCGGCGTGATTTCCGGCGCGCTGCCCTTTATTGCCGATCATTTCGTTCTGGACAGCCGCCAGCAGGAGTGGGTGGTCAGCATCATGATGCTGGGCGCGGCGCTTGGCGCGTTAGCCAATGGCTGGCTTTCGTTTAGGCTGGGCCGTAAATACAGCCTGATGGCGGGCGCCGCGATGTTTGTGGCGGGTTCACTGGGATCGGCGTTGGCGACCGATGTGGAGATTTTGATGCTGGCGCGTCTGGTGCTCGGTTTTGCCGTCGGTATCGCGTCCTATACCGCGCCGCTCTATCTTTCCGAAATGGCCTCGGAAACTATCCGCGGCAAAATGATCGCCATGTATCAGTTAATGGTGACCATAGGTATTCTGCTGGCGTTCCTGTCCGATACCGCATTCAGTGCCAGCGGCGACTGGCGTGCGATGCTGGGCGTGCTGGCGGTGCCGGCCCTGGTTTTGCTGACGGCGGTGTTTTTTTTACCTAATAGCCCCCGCTGGCTGGCGGAAAAAGGATTGCATGTAGAGGCGGAAAATGTGCTGCGCATGTTGCGGGACACGTCGGAGAAAGCCCGCCAGGAACTGAACGATATCCGTGAAAGCCTAAAGCTGAAACAGAACGGCTGGCGTTTGTTCAAAGCTAACGGCAATGTGCGCCGGGCCGTTTTCCTCGGCATGCTTTTACAGGCCATGCAGCAGTTCACCGGCATGAACATTATCATGTACTACGCGCCAAAAATCTTTAATCTGGCCGGTTTCACCAGTACGCGTCAGCAAATGATCGCCACCGTTATCGTCGGTCTGACCTTCGTCCTGGCGACCTTTATCGCCATCGGTATGGTGGACAAGGCCGGCCGGAAACCGGCGTTAAAAATCGGCTTTAGCATTATCGCCCTCGGTACGCTGGTACTGGGTTATTGCCTGGAACAGATTAGCGGGGGCGCCGCCGGCGCGGGATTGTCCTGGCTGTCGGTGGGTATGACCATGATGTGCATTGCGGGTTATGCCATGAGCGCCGCGCCGGTGGTCTGGATCCTGTGTTCGGAAATCCAGCCGTTGAAGAGCCGTGATTTCGGCATTACCTGTTCAACCGCCACTAACTGGATTTCCAACATGATTATCGGCGCCACGTTTCTGACGCTCATGGACAGTTTCGGTCCGGCCGGAACGTTCTGGCTTTATACTCTATTGAACGTCCTCTTTGTCATAATCACCTTCATTCTTATCCCCGAAACAAAAAACGTCACCCTTGAACAGATAGAAAAGAATCTGATGGCGGGCAAACGGCTACGTGATATCGGCCAGTAACAGCCCACGGCTTTTCCCTGCGCAATGAATTTTGAATGTCATCAAAGGAAACGTACATGAACACTTCCATAGCAAAACCCGGCGCTATTGATGAGCATGAGCTCAGCTTGCTCGACAGATATTGGCGCGCCGCGAATTACCTCTCGGTGGGGCAGATTTACCTGATGGATAATCCGTTGCTGCGCGAGCCGCTCAAAGCGGAACATATCAAGCCCCGGTTGCTAGGCCATTGGGGCACGACGCCGGGTCTGAATTTCATCTATGCGCATTTAAACCGAATTATTCGCCACCGCGATGTCAGCATGCTGTATATCTGCGGCCCAGGTCACGGCGGTCCCGGCATGGTGGCGAATACTTGGCTTGAGGGCGTCTACAGCGAAATTTATCCTGCGGTCAGTGAGGATATGGCCGGTATGGGGCGGCTGTTTAAACAATTCTCTTTCCCTGGCGGCATCCCCAGCCACGCGGCGCCGGAAACGCCTGGGTCCATTAATGAGGGCGGCGAGCTGGGTTATTCGTTAATGCATGCCTATGGCGCGGCCTTTGACAATCCCGATCTGATTGTGGCGTGCGTCGTCGGCGACGGCGAGGCGGAAACCGGGCCCCTGGCGGCAAGCTGGCGCTCCAATGCGTTTCTCAATCCGCGCCAGGACGGCGCGGTATTGCCGATTTTGCATCTAAATGGCTATAAAATCGCCGGGCCGACCTTGCTGGGCCGTGCCAGCGATGCCTCTCTGGACAGCCTGTTCCGCGGCTATGGCTATGACCCGCTGTTTATCGAAGGCAGCGAACCGACGCAAATGCACCGGAAGATGGCGGAAGTCTGCGACCTGGCTTTTGACAGGATACGAGAGATTCAGCATAGGGCGCGTCATCAGCAAGGGGGGGGCCGCCGCCATGCCGCGCTGGCCGATGATTATTTTACGCAGCCCCAAAGGCTGGACCGGCCCGAAAGAGGTAGACGGGAAGATATGCGAAGGCTTCTGGCGCTCTCATCAGGTGCCGGTGGCGAATTGTCGCGATAACGCCGGCCATCGCAGCATTCTCGAACAGTGGTTGCGCAGTTATCAGCCAGAGGATCTGTTTGACGCAAATGGTCGTCTTAAGCAAGAATTGCGGGCCTTGGCGCCTAAGGGTGAAAAGCGCATGGGCGCCAACCCGCATGCCAACGGCGGACTGTTGCGCCGAGTACTGGCGTTGCCCGAAATTAATGACTTCGCTCTCGAGGTAACCGAGCCTGGCAAGGTTAAAGCCCAGTCGACGGAAGTTTTGGGCAAATATATTGGCGCCATTTTGCAGTTGAATGCGCAGGCGGCGAATTTTCGTCTTTTCGGTCCAGATGAAACGGAGTCCAACCGGCTGGGGCGGGTATTTGATGTGACCGACCGTACATGGATGGAAAACGTATTCCCTTACGACGAACACCTGTCGTCCACCGGTCGGGTAATGGAAGTGCTGAGCGAACATCTTTGCCAGGGCTGGCTGGAAGGTTATCTTCTGACCGGACGGCATGGCCTCTTCTCTTGTTATGAGGCCTTTATCCACGTCATCGACTCCATGTTTAATCAGCATGCGAAATGGCTGGCGGTGACGCGCGAATTGCCCTGGCGCAAGCCAATTTCTTCCTTGAATTATCTGCTGACATCCCATGTCTGGCGCCAAGATCACAATGGTTTCAGTCATCAGGATCCCGGTTTCATGAATGTGGTTGCCAATAAAAGCGCCGATGTCGTGCGTATTTACCTGCCGCCGGACGCCAATTCTCTGCTGTGGGTCGCCAAACACTGTCTGGAGGGGCATAACCGAATCAATGTTATCGTGGCGGGCAAGCAACCCCGGCGGCAATGGCTGTCTATGGACCAGGCGGTCGCGCACTGCGAAGCCGGGCTCGGCATATGGCCGTGGGCGGGCACTGAGGGCGATGCGTTGACGCCGGATGTGGTGATGGCCTGCGCGGGAGATGTCCCGACCATGGAAACGCTGGCCGCGGTGGATTTGTTGCACGAATACCTGCCTGGGTTGAGAATTCGGGTAGTGAATGTGGTGGATCTTATGTCGCTGCAATCCAGGGAACAGCATCCTCACGGGCATACCGATGCGTTTTTCGATGAGATATTTACCCCGGATCGGCCGGTTATTTTCGCCTTCCACGGTTATCCGAATTTGATTCATCAATTGACCTACAAACGCACCAATCATCAGAACCTTCATGTGCACGGTTTTATTGAAAAAGGCAGTACTACCACGCCGTTCGATATGACGGTGGTCAACCGGCTGGACCGTTATCATTTGGCTATCGATGCTATAGAGCATGTGCCGGGACTTGGCGACGGCGCGAATAAGGCTATCGCGGCCTTTGAAGACAAACTGGCGGAGCATCACCGTTATGTTCGCCAATATGGTGAAGATATTCCGGAAGTCCGCGACTGGTTTTAATTGACAATTTTGCCGGATCCGTCGCGACGCCCAGTGCGCGGCGGTCCCCGGCGATTGATTCACTGACCATGGCTTGACAGCTAAAGTGATGCCCAAACAGCTTTTAAGCGAAGGTCGGCGATACCATCGCCGCGCGGCGACGACCGGTGGGGGTGTCGGCATGACGGTAAAAACAGGCTGGAATTCCACTCATGAAGAAAGCGATGACGTCACGGCAAACCTATGCGGAACTTTCTGACGGAATGACCGTCGCCGGAACGGCTTTGATTGCAGAAAAACCGGAAGCATTACCGGAACGGGATGAAAGATATGGCTTGATGGCGCGGGGGCCAACGACCATTCCGATCCGGACAACACCATTGGATTGCAAAATGATCCCTTATTGCCGGGCTATTCTTTTAACGCCCATTTGGTCGCCGGCTTGACGCCGATTGAGGCCGGCGGTCTGCTGGATTTTATTATCGACCGGCCCCATGGCATGAAAGGCTATATCCTTAATCTTACGATCAAGGGAGAGGGCGTCGTGCAAAATAACGGTCGGGAGTTTACTTGCCGCCCCGGCGATATGCTGCTGTTTCCACCACGGGAAATTCATTGTTACGGTCGGGCGCCGGACAGCGCTGAATGGTATCACCAGTGGGTGTATTTTCGGCCCCGCGCTTATTGGCAGGAATGGCTGAACTGGCCGCTGTTATTCGGCCAGACCGGCCATTATTGTCCTGATGAGCAAAACCGGGCCAAAATGGCCGGGCTGTTCGGACAAATCATCGAAGCTGGACAAACGTCGGGCCGCTATGCCGAACTGTTGGCGCTAAACCTCTTGGAACAGCTCTTGCTCCGGCGTATGGACGCTCTGCATGCCTCGCGGCAACCGGAATTGGATATCCGTGTGACCGATGCCTGCCACTTTATTAGCGATAATCTGGCGGACAACGAGCTCGATATCGCCGCGGTGGCCCGGCATGTTTATCTGTCGCCGTCACGTTTGTCACATTTGTTTCGCCAGCAATTGGGGGTCAGTTTGCTGCGCTGGCGGGAGGATTTGCGTATCAGTCAGGCCAAGCTGCTGCTCAGCACCACCCAGATGCCCATCGCCAGCGTCGGCCGTAATGTGGGATTCGATGATCAGCTGTATTTCTCGCGGGTGTTCAAAAAGGTCACCGGCACCAGCCCCAGTGAATTTCGCGCCAGCCTGATCTGACCACCTATTTCAAAGCGGTACACACCGCCCCGCCCCGGCAGCGTTCTGACGGCATGCTCGCGACAATGAGAGGAGCCGCGGTTCGCTTGTTATGAATGCCATATCGGGTTCCCTCTCACTGAGACTGTGGTTTTAGAACTCACGGGGCGATGCCATCCGGCGAGACAACTGTCCCAGGTTTAATATCCGCGCGCCGGTCTTTGTAAAATCTTATAGAAATTATATTTCAATAAATATTATTGGTTAATGTTTCTTTACATTAATAATATAAATGAATATTATTCTCATTTGTATTTACAGTGAGGCGTTACCTGGCGATTATGGTTGCCTCATTGGCCCTGAGTGCTTAATCACGGATGAGTAAGCTGGTCTATGCCGCCACGGATAACGGGGATATTTACGTGTCGGCGCAGGTTGCTTATCAGTAACCGGCAGGTATTCGAGGATTTAGCGTGTTGTTTTCACGTCCTGAACTTGATAATGAAAGTACAGCATTGCAATTATCAATCCGATTTAGATTCACGCCGTTAATCATCGCCTTAGGCGTCGTTTACACCTCGCCGTCCGCCGTTGCCGCCGATAGCGGCGAAACCGAAACTCTTGTCGTTCAAGCCGATGCCGCGAACAATACGAAACAGGGCAGTAAAGACTATAGCGTGCCGGTGACCTCCGCCGGTACGAAAATGCCGCTTGTTTTACGCGATATTCCTCAGTCGGCCAGTATTGTCGGCTCAGAGCGTATGCAGGATCAGGCGCTGCAAAGCGTAGGGGAGGTGTTGAATAATACCACGGGGGTTTCCGCTTCGAATATCGACTCTGATCGCTCGAACTACTATTCCCGCGGTTACTTAATCAATAACTATCTGTTTGACGGCGTCCCGACTATTGTGACCGACGTGTGGGATCTCGGCGATGCCAAGTCGGATACCGCCATCTATGACCGTATTGAAGTGATTCGCGGGGCGAACAGCCTGGCGCTTGGTTCAGGTAATCCTTCGGCCTCGGTCAATATGATCCGTAAGCATGCCGACAGTAAAGTGCTGACCGGCAGCCTGTCGGCTGAAACCGGCAGTTGGAACAAACAGCGCTATGTGGGCGATGTTACCCTGCCGCTCAATGAATCCGGCTCCGTTCGCGCCCGGATTATCGGCGGCTATCAAGATAATGACAGTTGGCTCGATCGCTATCACGCGCACAAGAAATTCCTTACCACGGTACTGGATGCCGATCTGACCGATTCCACCACCTTATCGCTGGGTTGGGATTATCAGGATAGCAGCACCTCAGATCCGAGTTGGGGCGGTATCCCCACCTTTTACAGCAATGGCGACCGGACGCATTTTGATCGGAGTTTCAACTCCGGCGCGGACTGGGCCTATAGCGATAAAGAATCCAACAAGGTTTTTGCCACGCTGGCGCAAAAATTCAATAACGGTTGGCAGGCGCAAGTGACCGGCAGCCATACTAAAACGACGTTCGATACACGTCTGATGTACCCCGACGGCTATCCCGATAAAGACACCGGCGAGGGCGTTTCACTGTATAGCGGTTGGAACAAGGGCCGGCGCACGACCAATAGCGTCGATATGTATACCAACGGCCCGTTCGAGCTGCTGGGCCGCACTCATCAGCTCATGTTCGGCGGCAGTTATAGCAAACAGGACAACACCTTCTTCAACAGCTATTCGGACCTGTCCTCCGTCGATGTCGGCGACTACCGCGATTGGGATGGCGACGTTACGGAAGGAGTCTGGTCGCCTTGGACCACCGAACTTGACGATACCATCCGGCAGAAATCTTTCTATGCCGCTGCGCGCTTCTCGCTGGCGGACCCTTTGGCGTTGCTGGTGGGCGCCCGTTATACCGACTGGAGCGCCAACGGCACCTCCGGCACCAATGACAGCGACAAGGTCGCGCCCTATACCGGCCTGACCTATGACATCAATGACACCTACTCGGTCTACGCCAGCTATACCAGCATTTTTCAACCGCAGACCACGCGTAACAGCAGTAGGCAATACCTCGATCCCGTCACCGGCAAGAGCTACGAAACCGGCATCAAGGGCGACTGGAACGACAGCCGTCTGACCGCCATGCTGTCGTTGTTCCGTACCGAACAAAACAAACTGGGTATCAATACCTACACCTATATTCCCAATACGACGGAATACGCTTATGAAGCAGTGGATTCCGTTAGCCGTGGCGTTGAGTTTGAAGTCAACGGCGCATTGAGCGATAACTGGCAGATGACCTTCGGCGCTTCACGCTATATCGCCGAACAGCGCGACGGCACCGCCGTAATGCCGGAAGTGCCGCGCACCACCGCTAAACTGTTCACCCGCTATCGTTTACCGATGCTGCGCGATCTGACGGTGGGGGGCGGAGTCAACTGGCAGAACAAGACCTGGAATGACATCACCGGGCCTTCCGGCGATGCGCACGTGACTCAGGACAGCGTCACGCTGGTGAATCTGTTTAGCCGTTATCAGCTCACGAAGCAGCTTTCCCTGCAGGCTAACATCAATAATCTGTTCGACAAGAAATATTACGACTATATCGGAACCTATGTCGTCTACGGCGAACCGCGTAATTTCTCGCTCTCGGCCAACTACCAGTTCTAAACGCGTAAAGGCCGTTCCCCGGCAATGCCAGTTATCTTCCATGCTGGCGCCGGGTATCCCTTTGGGAATAACGTTACCGGTTTTGACCCTCTTCATCCGGATTCGGCGAGCCTTAAGGCGGGTAGTGTGGATTCGAAAAATCCTTTTAACTAAACAAATATACAAAAAATCACAAAATAAAGGGGACTTTTGCGGCAAATTTAATTATTTTGTTTAGTATATAAAACACAGGCATTACGAGAGGGTCGCTTGCCGCAGGCGGACAGGCTGTTTTGCGGGCGTCCTAAGGTAGGATAACGATGATTGAGCTACTGGATACCAACGCTGCTATTTACCCGTTTCCGCCCAAGCCGCGACCGCTGAAGGGGGGAGGAAAAACAGTATTATCATAGCAAGATCAAAGCGCTGTTAAAACAGCGCAATGCGGTCATGGTGGCTCATTACTATACCGATCCGGAAATCCAGGCGCTGGCGGAAGCGACCGGCGGCTGTGTGGCGGACTCTTTGGAGATGGCCCGATTCGGCAGTACGCATCCCGCGAGCACGTTATTGGTGGCCGGCGTGCGTTTTATGGGCGAAACGGCCAAAATTCTCAGTCCGGAAAAAACGGTGCTGATGCCGACGCTAAAAGCGGAGTGTTCCCTGGATCTGGGTTGCCCCATTGATGACTTTAGCGCCTTTTGCGATGCCCACCCCGATCGTACCGTGGTGGTGTATGCCAACACGTCCGCCGCGGTGAAAGCCAGGGCTGATTGGGTTGTCACTTCCAGCATCGCCGTCGATCTGATTGAGCACCTTGACGGCTTGGGAGAAAAAATCATCTGGGCGCCGGATCGTCATCTTGGCCGGTATGTGCAGCGGCAAACCGGGGCGGATATGCTGTGTTGGCAAAGCGCCTGTATCGTGCATGACGAATTTAAGACCCAGGCGCTAATGCGGATGAAGGCGCTTTATCCCGAGGCCGCGGTGCTGGTTCATCCCGAGTCGCCCCAGGCGATTGTCGACATGGCTGATGCGGTGGGATCCACTAGCCAATTGATCCAGGCGGCGAAAAAACTGCCGCAGCAGCAGATGATTGTGGCCACTGACCGGGGTATTTTTTACAAAATGCAGCAGGCCTGCCCAGACAAAACGCTGTTGGAGGCGCCTACCGCCGGCGAGGGCGCGACCTGCCGCAGCTGCGCCCATTGCCCTTGGATGGCCATGAACGGGCTTGAGGCCATTGCCAAAGGCCTCGAAGAGAGCGGCGCCGAGCATGAGGTGCACGTGGCTGCCGGGCTGCGTGAAAAGGCGCTTCTGCCCCTTGATCGAATGCTGTCGTTTGCCGCAAAACTGAATGTTCGCGTCCGCGGAAACGCTTGAGCCCAGGGTATCTTCGACCGTTAGTGATGGTGATGGGCGTGAGCATGGCTATGGGCATGAACCGGTTCCGGCTCCGCCATGATGCCGCAATCGTCTTCCGGACACTGTTGATATTCCATCTGCACGGTAACGTGGCTTATCTGGTAGTGATCCAATAAAAAGTGTTGGATCTGATGGAGCAGCGCGTCATGGTCATAAGGCGGAACGACCTGCGCATGGAGGGTCATGACGGGCTTCTCTCCCACCTGCCACACATGCACGTGATGGATATTGCGTACTTCGGGGATATTGAGGCACATATCCCGTTTAAGCTTTTCAATATCGATTTGGCTGGGGGTGCCCTCCAGCAATTCATGCAGACTTTCCTGCAATAATCGCCAGCCGCTGCGCAATACCAGGCACGACACCAAAATGGACAATAGGGGGTCGATATACAGCCAGCCGGTGAAGAGGATAACGACAGCCGCCACAATCGCCCCCACCGAGCCTAACACGTCCCCCAGCACATGCAGGGCCGCGGCGCGTAGGTTAATGTTTTTTTTCGCCTTCGCCGCCGTGCAGCAGCCAGAAAGAGAACAGGTTGGCCACCAGGCCCCCTATCGCGATGATCATCATCGGCCAGCCGGCGATGGGATGGGGCTGGTAGAATCTCCGGATGGCCTCCCAGACAATAAGCAGGGTAATGATGAGCAGGGCCAGGGCGTTCAGAAAGGCCGCCAATGTCGTCAAGCGCAGGTAGCCGAAGGTGTGGCGGCTATTGGGTTTGCGCTGAGCGAACCGCACCGCCAACAACGCCATCATCAACGCGGCGGCGTCGGTAAGCATATGTCCCGCGTCCGCCAGCAGCGCCAGGGAGCCCGACAGCAGGCCGCCCGCCACTTCCACCGCCATAAACAGGGCGGTAACGGCAAACGCCGCCAATAAGCGGCGGTCATTGCCATTTTCCGTTGCGCCGTGCGCATGATCATGTCTCGCTGCCATCGGGATTCCTGGTTATCAATAAAACGTTATGACTCCGAGTATACCGGCTCTCGCGGGCGTTGCCGCAAGATTTTCTGCACATGTTCTTAAACGGCGGGAGCGTGACGAGGCGGCGCGGGGGGGTAATAACGCCGCCGCGGCCACCAGGAATGTGAATCCCATTCGCCGCGGTCTGAAGACGTAAATCTGACCGCTATCTACCGGCAACAGATAGAGATAGGGGGTCGTCAAAAAATAAATCAGGCCTTAGCCTGATTTGAGTTCGAGGAGTAGATAAAATAATCTCTGTTTAATGCGGTTCGCAATAAGTCGTCTCACTCAAGCGCTAAAACATGAGTATTATTACTGGGACGTACCGTCCGTTCTGGTTCCGCTGGGCGTGGAGCCGGGGCCGGTTTGCACTTTACTGTTTATATCGGGGCACTTGCCGTCTTTACATTTGGTATTTTTGTCGATTTCATCGGTAGTCATATTTGAGCTATCGGTGGTACCGGTGTTAATCTTGCTATTATCAACGTTATTCGGCGGCAGATTTTGTTTAGCGCCCGCGCTGTCCGACTGATTCGCCTGGCCGTTATTGGACGTTGAGCCGGTATCGTTGGACGAGCTGGAAGTCGCGGCCAAGGCTGCTCCGCTACCCAAAGTCATTACCGCTGTTAAAAAAAAGCATCGCCATGTTCTTTAGGGTCGTGGTTTGCATGATATTTTCCCTCTTTCAGGCTGGGGGTGAATAAAAGCCCGCGTTTTTACATTTTTCGCAATGGGTAAACCTTAATAAGGTGCGTCCGGGGGCCTCACAATAGAATGTTAAGCCAAAGATAATGGCAGGTTAAGTACCGGTTATTTTTGGCTTATCATTGTTTAAGCATAGCCAAGAATCGGCATTGATCAACTTTGAGTTGTTTTAAGCCCGAAAAGCCCATTTACAGGCAAAGACGGCCGGGATAGATTAAACGGCATATATCATGAAGTTATCGAGAGGCGCCAGGGTGCGCAGAGTATAAAAAGTTTATGAATTACCATAATGACGATTTAAGAATTAAAGAAATTAAAGAATTGCTGCCGCCGGTGGCCCTGTTGGAGAAATTCCCGGCAACCGACAAGACCGCCAAAACCGTGGCCGCCGCCCGTGCGTCCATCCATCGCATTCTGAACGGCAACGACGATCGCCTGCTAGTGGTGATAGGCCCTTGTTCCATCCACGACACCGAGGCCGCAAAGGAATACGCCGGACGGCTGCTGACGTTAAGAAACCAATTACAGGATGATCTGGAAATCGTCATGCGGGTGTATTTTGAAAAACCGCGCACCACGGTGGGCTGGAAGGGTCTTATTAACGACCCCTATATGGATAATAGTTTTCAGATCAACGACGGGCTGCGCATCGCCCGCCAACTGCTGGTTGAGATCAACGACAGCGGCTTGCCGGCCGCCGGCGAGTTTCTGGATATGATTACGCCTCAGTATGTGGCGGATTTGATGAGCTGGGGCGCAATCGGCGCCCGGACCACCGAGTCGCAGGTTCACCGCGAGCTGGCGTCCGGACTCTCTTGCCCGGTGGGGTTTAAAAACGGCACAGACGGCACCATTAAAGTGGCTATCGACGCCATCAATGCCGCCGGGGCGCCGCACTGTTTCCTTTCCGTGACGAAATGGGGACACTCCGCCATCGTCAATACCAGCGGCAACAGTGATTGTCATATTATTCTGCGCGGCGGCAGGGAGCCGAATTACAGCGCCCATCACGTCAAGGCGGTGAAAGACGGCCTGGCGAAAGCCAGCCTGCCGGCGCAGGTGATGATCGATTTCAGCCATGCCAACAGCAGTAAGCAATACAAAAAGCAGATGGAGGTGGCTCAGGACGTTTGCGGGCAGCTAAGCGCTGGCGAGCGGGGCATTATCGGCGTTATGGTGGAAAGCCATTTGCAAGAGGGTAATCAAAGCCTGGAAAGCGGCGAACCGTTGGCCTACGGACGCAGCATTACCGATGCCTGCATCGGCTGGGACGATACCGAGACGATGTTGGGACAATTGGCGCAAGCAGTGCGTGAACGCCGCAAGCATGCGGCCAAGCCGGCCTGACGGATTCGACGCGGATAAGCTGCATTGGGTGGAGGCACACGGAGTGTGTCTCCTTTGCCGGGACAAGGGGGGACTCGCTTTGGGGACAGGTAAGCGAGTGCCGGGATGAGCAATCATCTCCGGCAGTCGTTTCGGCAACGGGACAAATTACTTGGCTTTGCCCTGATTGGCGACGGCGGCCGCCTTGGCGGCGATTTCAGCGGCGTTGCCCAAATAGTAATGCTTGATGGGTTTCATATTGTCGTCGAATTCATAGACCAGCGGTACCCCGGTCGGAATATTCAACTCAAGGATTTCGTCTTCGCTCATCTGGTCGAGGAATTTCACCAGTGCGCGGATTGAGTTGCCATGAGCGGCGATAATCACGCGTTCGCCCTTCTTCATGCGCGGCAGAATGGTGTCGTTCCAATAGGGCGTAACGCGTTCGATGGTGAGCGCCAGGCTTTCCGTGGTGGGTAGCTCGGCGTCGGTCAATTTGGCGTAACGGGCATCATGGCCGGGAAAGCGTTCGTCGTCGCGGGTTAATTCCGGCGGGGTCACGGCAAAACCGCGCCGCCATTGCTTCACCTGTTCATCGCCGTATTTTTCCGCGGTTTCGGCTTTGTTAAGCCCCTGTAATGCGCCGTAATGGCGTTCGTTCAAACGCCAGGATTTCTCAACCGGCAGCCAGGCCTGGTCCAGTTCGTCCAGTACATTCCACAGCGTATGGATGGCGCGCTTCAAGACGGAAGTATAAGCGAAATCAAAAAGAAAGCCTTCTTCTTTCAGAAGCTTACCCGCTTGTTTTGCTTCAGTGCGGCCTTTATCGGACAAATCGACGTCCGTCCAGCCGGTGAAGCGATTTTCATTATTCCACTGGCTTTCACCGTGTCGTACCAGAACCAGTTTCGTTACCGCCATCGTTGACTCCTTAAAGTCTAAAGATTTTTGTGAAAACTTTTTTATTATATTGCCTGGCCGGTGGATGCGGCAACCGCATAGCGTCAAACAGCGTGAAATAATTAGCCCTCCGCCGGCGATGGCCGCCGGATTTTCCATCGGCTATAGCGCCACAAACTGGTAACGGGTCTGGGAACGGTAGGTTTCGCCGGGCTGGAGCCAGCAATCCGGCTGCGGCCATTCCGGATGATGCGGGCTGTCCGGCAGGAATTCGCTTTCCAGCGCCAATCCGCTGTAGTTAAGGTAATCCCCGCCCTGGCGCGCGGGGGTCCCCGCAAGATAATTGCCGGTATAGAACTGCAGGGCCGGCGCGGTGGTATAGACCTTCAGCAACACCTGTCCGTCCGCCGACCAAAGCTGCGCCGCCGGGCTGTCGCCGTCATGGCAGGCGGCATACAGCAGATAGGCATGATCATATCCCTTGACCCGCTGTTGATCGCGATCGCGCAGGAAGTCCGCGGCGATGGTCTTGGGTTTGCGAAAATCCATGCCGGTATTATCCACATCCGTCAGCGGGGCGCAGGGGATGCCGTCGCTGTCCACCGGCAGATATTGGCCGGCGAAGATCTGCAGGGTCTGCTGACGGATATCGCTATTGGCGCCGTCCAGATGAAAATAGGCATGGTTGGTCAGATTGACCGGGCAGGGATGATCCACCGTGGCGCGATAGGAGATATCCACCGTATTGTCTTGCGTAACGGTATAGCGCACCATCGCGGTCAGGTTGCCGGGAAAACCTTGGTCACCATCGGCGGAGGATAAGCGATACAACACCGAGGTCATGGTATGCTCTACGCACTCCCAGCGCCGGGTATTGAAGCCTGCCGGGCCGCCGTGCAGCTGGTGTTCGCCCTGGTTTGCGCTAAGAGGCCAATGATGTCCATCGAGGGTGATAACGGCTTTTGCGATACGGTTGGCGTAGCGGCCCACCGTCGCCCCGAGATAGGCGCTCTGTTTCAAGTAATCCGCCGGCGTCGGACACCCCAGCAAGACTTCCCGCTTGCCGCCGGCTTTCAGCGGCAACTGACAGGAGAGCCAGGTCGCGCCCCAATCCATCAGGGTAATCTGCAAACCGTCTTCAAAGCCGAGGGTCACGCAGTTGAACGGTTTACCGTCGGGGGCTGTTCCGGATTCATACTCTTTTAACATAGACCTGTTCCTTCGGAAGCATGGCAAACATAAAAAGTCTCTTTGAGGCCGGTTTGCCGTTGGTATTGTTCGGCCACCGCCGCGCGTACCGACTCGACGCGTTCCGTGGGCACCAGCGCCACGACGCAACCGCCAAAGCCGCCGCCGGTCATGCGTACCCCGCCTTCGGCGCCGATCTCACGTTTTACGATCCCCACCAATGTATCGATGGGGGGGGACGGTGATTTCGAAGTCATCCCGCATGGATGCGTGCGACTCCGCCATCAATACGCCCATTTTCGACAAATCTCCCGCGGCCAGCGCATCGGCGGCGGCCAAGGTGCGCGCATTTTCCGTCAGCACATGGCGCACGCGTTTGGCGACGAGAGGGTCCAGCTCATGCTCCACGGCTTGGAACTGGCTCAATTCCACGTCACGCAATTTGTCGACGGCGAAAAAACGCGCGCCGGTTTCGCACTGCTCGCGGCGGGCGTTATATTCACTGTCCACGAGACCGCGTTTGACGTTGGAGTTGATGATGACCACCGCCACGTTTTCCGGCATGGACACCGCGCGGGTTCCCAGAGTGCGGCAATCAATCAATAGCGCATGGTTGTCTTTGCCCAGCGCCGAAATCAACTGATCCATAATGCCGCAGTTACAGCCGACAAACTTGTTTTCCGCTTCCTGGCCGTTAAGCGCCAAGGCCACGTCGTCCAGCGCAAGGTGGTAAAGGGTCTGAATGGCCTTGCCCACGGCCACTTCCAGCGCTGCCGACGAACTGAGGCCCGCGCCTTGCGGAACGTTGCCGCTCAAGACCAAATCCGCGCCGCCGAAATTCGGATCCCGCTGCTGCAAATGTTTTACCACGCCGCGGACATAGTTGGACCATTGCTGGCTTGCATGGGATAAAATTGGCTCATCCAGGGAAAAAATATCTTGCTGATGGTCACAATCCACGGCAATAACCCTGATCTTGCGATCATCACGCTTGGCGCAGCTCACAACGGTTTCATAGTCAATGGCGCAGGGCAGGACAAAACCATCGTTGTAGTCGGTATGTTCGCCTATCAGATTGACGCGGCCGGGCGCTTTCACCGTAAGCGCGGCGTCGTAGCCAAAGGATTGACGGAAGGTGGTTTCAGTGATGTTTTTTAACGTCATAGGGATACTCCGGAGTCCCGAAAATGAATGTCGCCGACCGCGCGAAGGCGGTCGCTGGCTTGCTCGGCGGTCAGATCGCGCTGGGTTTCCGCCAGCATTTCATATCCGACCATAAACTTGCGTACCGTCGCTGAACGCAACAGCGGCGGATAGAAATGGGCGTGCAATTGCCAATGGCGATTGTCCCGCTCGATAAAAGGCGCGCCGTGCCATCCCATGGAATAGGGGAAGGAACAATTGAACAGGTTGTCGTACCTGCTGGTGAGCTTCTTGAGGGCCAGCGCCAGATCGGCGCTTTGTCCCGCATCCAGGGCGTCCAGGCGTAATACGGGGGCCTTGGGCAGCAGCAGTGTTTCAAACGGCCATGCCGCCCAATAGGGCACCACCGCCAGCCAGTGTTCGGTGTCCACCACGGTGCGGCTGCCGTCCGCCAGCTCATTGGCGACGTAATCGAGGAGCATGGGCGAACCGTGGCGGCGGAAGTAGTCCCGCTGGAGCCGGTCTTCCCGTTCGGCCTCGTTGGGCAAAAAAGCTGTTGGCCCAGATTTGACCGTGGGGGTGGGGATTGGAACAGCCCATGGCGGCGCCTTTGTTTTCGAATACCTGAACCCAGGGATAGCGCCGACCCAGCTCGGCGCTCTGTTCTTGCCAGGTTTTGACGATGGCTTCAAGGGCGGGCAGCGACAATTCCGGCAGGGTTTTACTGTGATCGGGGGGAAAAACAGATAACCCTGCTGGTGCCGCGCGCGCTTTCACAGCGCATTAATGTATTATCCCCCGCCGGGGCGTCCGGCGTGTCCTCCATCAGGGCGGCAAAATCGTTGGTGAAGATATAGGTCGTCCGGTAATCAGGGTTGACCTCCCCGTTAACACGGGTATTTCCCGGGCACAGGAAACAGTTCGGGTCGTGCTCCGGCAGTTGGTTGGAGGCCGGGGTTTCCTGCTGCCCTTGCCAGGGGCGTTTCGCCCGGTGAGGGGATACCAATACCCACTGGCCGCTAAGCGGGTTGTAACGGCGATGGGGGTGATCGACGGGGTTAAACTGCATGGTTACTCTCCTTTAGTCCGGCCGACCCTTGGGGACCGTGACTTTCCAACATGATGGGGCGCTGGCCCGCCGCCGGGAGTCGCAGGCAGATTCGGCTTTTTGTGTAACCGCTACCACCCATAACGCCTCTTGACACAAGCGAGTCATCTATCCTTTCATCGGGCTAAATTATCATGTCAACTCACCATAAAAGGTGATCTTGTCGATAAAAATGAAATCGATTACACCTGATTCTAGCTGAAATCTGCGAACTCGACTACGCAAATACCCGATGAAAAAAAACAGGGGGAGGGCCGCTGGCCCTGGGGACGTGACAGAGAATAATTTGATGCCGCTTACATTTTTTGCTTGGAAAAACCCGTGCCGTCGCAAAGCGCGTCGGCACGGGGAAACCGGCCGGTTTATAAGGTGTCGAATTGATAGCGGTAGATATCCCCCTGCGGCACAAAAGTCAACCGGTGGGTGATGCATTCCGGCGCATCCTCGGCATGGTGAGAGACGAAGAGCAACTGCGTTTCGCCCTCACCGATCAGTACGTCCACCCACCGCCGCACCAGAGCGCGATTGAGCGGATCCAGCCCTTGCAGGGGCTCGTCAAGGATCAGCAAGGCAGGGTGTTTGACCATGGCGCGGGCAATCAAAACCAGCCGCTGCTGGCCCCAGGAGAGACTGTGGAACGGCGCATCCGCCGCCGCGCTCAGCCCTAACAGACGCAGCCAGTGGCGGGTCAGGAACTGCTGACGTTCCGATACCGCCTGATAAATACCGATGGAGTCGAAAAAACCCGACAAAATAACGCTGCGGGCGGTGGCGCTGACGCGATAGTCCAGGTGCAGACTGCTGCTGACATAACCGATATGGCGTTTGATATCCCATATGGTTTCTCCGCTGCCGCGGCGGCGGCCGAACAGATGGAGATCGTTGCTATAGCCCTGTGGCTGGTCGCCGGTTACCAGACTGAGCAAAGTGGATTTGCCCGCCCCGTTCGGCCCGACGATTTGCCAGTGCTGTCCCGGCAGTACCTGCCAGTCCAGATGGTGCAGTATCGGGCGATCCTGATAGGTGACGACGCCGTTGCGTAGCCGGATAAGGGGTTCTCCCGCGGGCAGGGCGTGTTTTTGCCCCGGCGCCTCGGTTTCGGGCAATTGAATGCCGCTGATGGATTCGGCATGAGCCAGTTGCGCCACCAGCGCTTGCGCCAGCAAGGTTTCACGACAGCCGGTGCAGGTTAATTCACAATCCGCCAGAACGCCCACGTTGGCGATATAAGGCGGAATGTCGTCGAACCGGTTGAGTATCAGCGCCAGCGCCATGCTGCCGTCCAAAAGACCGCGCAGCATCTCGCTCAACTGGGCGCGGGAGGCGACATCCAGGCCGTCGAAGGGCTCGTCCAAAATCAGGATATCCGGTTTGGCCATTAGCGCCTGACACAGCAGCGTCTTGCGCGTTTCCCCGGTGGAGAGGTATTTAAAACGCCTGGACAGCAGATGCGCGATGCCGAATTGTTCAGCCAGGTTCCGGCACAGCGCTTCATCTTGATAATCCTGCTGGATAATTTCCGCGGCGGTGCGGCCGGTATCCTCTTCTCCTTCGCTTAGCAGGTCGGTGTTATTGCGTTGCCATTCATCGGCCACCAGCTTTTGCAGTTGTTCGAAAGAGAGCCGGGCCACCCGCTGAAAATCGCTTTCACGGCTACCGGATCGGAGCGGGAGCTCATCAGACAGCGCGCGCGCCAGGGCCGATTTGCCGCTGCCATTGGCGCCGACGAATGCCCAACCCTGGCCGGCTTGAATGCCCAATTGCGGGACGGATAACACTTTGGTATCGCTCAGGTGAAATATGCCTTGCGAAATATGCAATGACGGCATCGATTGTTCCTTTTTATGCAACTGATGTCGTCAGCATCAATATTTTGATCGCCAATGTCAACTTTTTTGCCGCCTTCAGCACAGCGTGGCGATGATCACCTTATCGGCGTTAAAATATGCTGTGATTTTTTGGCCGATGGTCAATCGTTGCGCCATCGTCACGGCTTTGGGCAAGGTGGCGCATAACGCTTCGCCACCGGGCAGGGCTATCAAAACCTCATCGCTGTGCTCCCCTTGTTCCAGTGAGGTCAGCGTGCCATGCAAAACATTGTCGGCGCCGTCCACGTCCTGTTCTCCCGCCAGCACCGAGATCCAGGGCGCCTTGATCAAGGCCAGCACTTCCTTGCCGGGCGCCAGCTGTAAGCGATCGCCGCTCCTCTGGGTCAACGCCACCGCCAGACGGGTGCTGCCGTCCGCCAGCAGAATGTGCACCAGCTGCTGCACATGCTGATGGGTGCGATCGATAACGGTACCGAAGAACTGGTTGCGTGCGCTGGTTTGCAGGGAGAAGCGGGAAATGGCCGCCAGCAGGCTGTCAAGGGGCATCTGGTCGTCCGCCAACACGTCAAAGGCTTTTTGCTGAATTTGACCCAACAGGTCATAGAGCTGCAGCAGCCGTTCGCCGTAGCGGGTCAGGGTCGCGCCGCCGCCGCCTTTGCCGCCGGTCGCCCGCTCCACCAGGATTTGCTCGCCCAGCTCATTCATGACGCTGATGGCGTCCCAGGCGCTTTTGTAGCTGATTCCCGCTAATTTAGCGCCTTGGCTGATGGAGCCGGTTAGCTTGATCTGTTTAAGGAGGGCTATCCTTCTCGGGTCAACAAAAAGGCGCTGCTGGAGTTTCATGGTCAGGAGGATTTCGGCCTGCATGCCTGTCTGCCTTGTGTGGTGATAAGGGGCGGATACCGCGCTGGGAAATAGCTGAATTGTCGCTTATCCGGCCCGGGGGGGGCAAATACAATACCGCCGATGAGGATAATACGCCTGATAGATTCCGTCGCTTCCCCCCCCCCGATTACGCATCTGCTGTTCGCAAGTTGACGGGGATAACATAAAAAGCTTAAGCCGCCGCGGCAGAAGCTGGTATAAAGGAGCTATGTTCCCAAGTATGCCTGCCGCCGGCAAGAAATGAGGCCAAAATGCTCGAATTATTGGAAAGCTTGATCATCGTAGTGCTGATGGTGCCCATCGTAATGGCTATCATTTTAGGACTGATTTACGGGTTGGGAGAATTGTTCAATGTGATTTCCAAAATCGGTCATCCCAAGGAACACGACAAGCAACCCGCCGCGAAATCAAATTGAACCGCTGAAGGCCGCTTACGGAACCGGGCGGCCGGTAGCGTGGAAACGCCATTCACCACGGGTGGCGAATCGGATAGCTCCGTTACCCCAGTCCCCTTATTCCCCAGTCCCCTTATTTATTTTCCTGCTTTTTTCCCCTGTTAAGCGTTTGGAATAAATAAAGCCGCCCGCATTTTTTGCCCTGGGCGTATTGCCATGCTATCGGCTAAATGACTGTTTTCCTTATTGTGAATTAATTATGCCAAGCAAATGGCTATACTGCCTTCGCCTAAAACGAGGATGATAAACCACAGCGGTTAATTGTCCGGGAGCGCGTTTATCCGTTCGGCCTGTTGACCGCGACGGCCTGATTCATGGGAGGAATCATGAACCTCAATAGCAGCGATATCTCAGGGTTTGATGCAGGGTACGCCGGCAAGGCGGGTCATACCGGCGGAAACATCAATCGTATGGAGCCTTTCAGCAGTTTTTGTTTTGGGACCAACAGCGTGGTTCCCCGTTCCGCGCCGCGGGATATACCCGGCGCGGAAAAAACGACGGATCCGCGGATGCAACAAGCCCTCGTCCACGTCCGGCAGGGCGCGGAAAATGATCCGGTACCGGGACGTTTCTACATAAGAGACTCGGACGATGCGCAGCAAGTGGCGTCCCTGTTGAAAACAACCCTGGGTATCGCGGACGGTTTAGCCTGCACCGAGGATCGCAAGCGGTTTTTGGTGCAGTATCAGGGCGCCATTTTCAATTTTTGTCTGAACGACAATAATGAGATCACCGCCTCGTCATGTGTTCATCCGCCTATGTCCCGTCAACGGGATTTCGCCAGCGTCGCGGGAGGGCGCGCTCCGGTTTTCAGAAAAATGGAAGGCGCCAGGCAGTTGCTGCATAATTATTTGATGGAGACCAACAAAGCCGGCGCTTATCGCACCTATGTATCCAATGCCAATGCCGGCGAGGCATTGCCCTCTTTCTCCAGCACCTTCAGCCCCCCCCTCATTTCCTTGAGCAGGTCCCGGCGCCCCTATGCCCCATGGGCGAACTTTAAACGACTGTTTAAGCCGGTGCTTTACATGCACTGGCGCGGCTAATACTCTGTTGGCGTTAATATCTTGTCTTAGCGACCAAAGAGGATGTGATGGAACAACCGGTAAACGGCAAAAAGCGACTGGCGGTACTGTTTGGTGGACAATCCACCGAACATGAAGTCTCGTTGCGTTCGTCAATCAATGTTATCAAGGCCGTGGATCGGCATAAATATGATTTGACGTTGATTGGCGTCGATAAGCTGGGGCGGTGGATGCTGTGCGATGAGGCCGGTTATCTGGTTAATCCCGACGATCCCGCAAAAATAGCGCTCGCCCCCGCCACGCATTATCTTGGGGTGATTCCCGGTCATCCCACCGGTCAATTAATCATTCTCTCCGGCGGCAAGACGTTGCCGGCGATTGATGTGGCGTTTTCCGTACTGCATGGCGCGGCGGGAGAGGATGGCTCCGTACAGGGCATGCTCCGGGTGTTGGGCATTCCTTTTGCCGGACCGGAGGTGCTGGGCTCCGCCGTCTGCATGGATAAGGACATGACCAAGCGCATCCTGCGCGATGCCGGGCTGCCGGTGACGCCTTCCGTGACCATCCACCGTGCCGATGCCGCCGCGGCGGACTTCGATGCAATTGTCGCCCAACTGGGTTTACCCCTGTTCATCAAGCCCGCCAGCCAAGGCTCCTCGGTGGGGGTCAGTAAAGTCATCGATGACGCCGGCTTCCGGCAAGCGCTGGATCTGGCGCTGGTTTACGATCATAAAGTGCTGGTGGAAACCGCCATTGACGGACGTGAAATTGAAACCGCGGTGTTGGGCAATGAACGGCCCGCGGTCAGCGTATGCGGCGAGATTTTAGCCAATGATGAATTTTACGCCTATGACACCAAATACCTTAAGGACGGCCAGGCCGGTTTGGTTATTCCGGCGCTGTTGGGCAACCGGCTCAGCGATGAAATTCGCCTGATAGCCCAGGCGGCTTATGGCGTTCTGGGGTGTTCCGTCATGGCGAGGGTGGACTTTTTCGTCACCGACGAGGATGAAATCCTTATCAATGAGGTCAATACGCTTCCCGGTTTTACTTCCATCAGCATGTACCCGAAGCTCTGGGAGGCCAGCGGCTTGAGTTATCCGCAACTCATCGACCGGTTGATTACGCTTTCCCTGGAGCGCGCGCGGGACGACGCCGCCATTAAAACCCTGCTTTGAACCGGGCGGCGAGAACCGCTATCGGCAAGCCCGTCCCACCAAAGTGAATGCGCGCCCGGCGGCGTAGCACCTTGAGGCCAGGCTGCTTAGGGAAGAATGTACGCCGAAACTATAGCCCCAGCACCCGCTGATAAATGGTTTCGGCGATGGCCGGCGACTCATTATCGCCGATAACCAGATCGGCCCGCGCCTTGATGTCGTCAACGCTATTGCCCATCGCCACACCCAGACCCGCCGCCTCCAGCATGCTCAAGTCATTGAAATTGTCGCCGAACGCGATCACCTTTTCCATGTCTATGCCCTGGGACGCAACCCACTGTTGCAGCAGTTTTCCTTTGCTGTTGCCGGTTTGGGCGACGTCCACCTGATCGTGCCAGGACCATTCGCAGCTCAGGCCGAGCTCCAGCTCCACCGTTTCGGCAAAAGCCTGCAGGGCGTCGGTGTCGGGATGTGAGGTGGCGAACTTCCATATGGCGTCCGCCCGCTCCGCCGTTTGCGTCAAACTCTCCACCTGTACCAGATTGGGACGCTGACTCAAAGGCAGCGTTTGCGCCCAGGCCAGTGAACGGATAACGTGGTCGCTGGGCTGCTCGTACACCATGGCGTCGTCCACATAAATAAGACCATGAATATCATATTGTTTCAGCAGGGCGATGACCCTTTTGGCCTGAAGCTTTCTCAGCGGATTGGAAGTGATAACGCTTTTTGCCTGATAATCATAAAGATAGGTGCCGTTACAGCAAATGGCGGGCGTATCGATTTTCAGCGCCTGATAAAAAGGATGGATGGCCACATGGTGGCGCCCGGTGACCACCATCACCTTCACGCCGGCCGCCTGGGCATCCGTTAACGCTTTCAGGGATTCCGGCAGGATTCTTTTTTGCCGGTCCAGTAGGGTTCCGTCCAAATCAAGTGCGATTACGCTATAGTTCATATTTCTCTCATTAACATATTAATAATATTATTGGTTAATGGTACACCGGAAGCGAGTTGGCGAAAACCGTGAAAATGTCGGTGGATAACCTATAACAACAGTGACATGCTAACTGCAGCCTCGCAATTTCTCTCATTATGATTGCCGTAAATACAAACGCTAATAAGGAGTGGTCATGAAGCAGACAGTCTATATTGCCAGCCCCGAGAGCCATCAAATCCATGTCTGGCAATTGGATAAAGAGGGTCTGCTGACCCTGTTACAGGTGGTGGACACCCCGGGGCAAGGGCAGCCGATGGCTATCCATCCGGATAAAACCCATCTTTATATCGGCGTGCGCCCGAGTTTCGGCGTGGTGAGTTACGCCATTGATAAGCAGGGCCTGCTGACGGAAGCCGGCATAGCGCCGCTGCCCGGCAGCCCTACCCATATTTCCACCGACCCTAAGGGACGTTTTTTGTTTTGCGCTTCATACAGCAACAGTTGCGCCAGCGTCAGCCCTATTGATGAGCATGGCATCGTCGGCGCGCCTTTCCAGGTATTGCCTGAGATGACCAACTGCCATTCCGTCAATACCGATCCGGTCAATAACATTGTCTGGATACCCTGTTTGAAGGAAGACCGTATCCGACTGTTTGACTCTGACGCCCAGGGACAACTGCGGCCCCATCATCCGCCGGCGGTTGATACCGTTGCCGACGCCGGTCCGCGCCATATGGATTTTCATCCCCATCGCCCTTACGCTTACTGCCTCAACGAGCTCAACAGCTCGGTGAATGTCTTTTCCCTGGATGACGCAGGCGCCGCGCCGCGCATCGTGCAGTCCCTGGACATTATGCCGGCGGGTTTTTCCGACACACGCTGGGCGGCGGATATCCACATCACGCCGGACGGGCGTTACCTTTACACCTGCGATCGCACCGCCAGCCTCATCACCTGTTTCGCCGTTTCGGAAGACGGCAGCACTCTGAGCCTGGTGGGCCATCAAGCCACGGAAAAGCAGCCGCGCGGGTTTAATATCGACGCCAAGGGGCATTTCCTGGTGGCGGCGGGGCAGAAAAGCCAACATATCGAGGTGTACCGCATCAATGACGATACCGGCGCATTAACGCCGCTGGCGCGTTATCCGGTGGGCCAGGGCCCAATGTGGGTAAGCATACTGAGCCGCTAGCAGGGCCGCCTATTGCGGGAGGGCTTCGCCTAGCAAAACAGCGGCGTAACGCCGCTGCCTGCCTGCTCAGATATAGTTCACGGTCAGCGACGCGCTGCCCAGCGTATGGAAATGCACGTTGAATCCCACTATCGCGCCGCTGGCGTTTTCATCCACGTCGATGGACGCCACGTCCAGCGCGTACAGGGTAAAAATATAACGATGCGTTTCCCCCGCCGGCGGGGCCGCGCCGCCGTAACCGGCCTTGCCGAAATCGGTGCGGCCCTGGACCGCGCCTTCCGGCAGCTTGTCCTGGCCGGAACCGGCCCCCTTGCGGCAGCATACGGGTATCTGCGGGAATATTCGCCACCGTCCAATGCCACCAGCCCGATCCGGTGGGGGCATCAGGATCGTAGACCGTCACCACGAAACTTTTGGTGCCGGCCGGAATATCGTCCCAGGCCAGATGGGGCGAAATATTGTTCCCTTTATAACCCATGCCGTTAAACACATGGCGTTCCGGCATTTTTTCGCCGTCTTTCAGATCGTTGCTGAATAATGTAAAAGCCATTTTTGCCTCATTGATGGGTTGATGCGTTATTGTATGCCCGGCATTAGCGCCGGCGACTTTCATGGCGACTCATGGGTATGGAACGTGCAAGCCGGATCAAAAGTTGTCGTCGCCGACGCGTATCACAAGCTTACCGAAATTTTTTCCCCTCCAGCAGCCCGATAAACGCCTGCGGCGCATTTTCCAGCGCCTCCGCCAGATCTTCGCGCATCCGCACTTTGCCTTCGGCTACCCAAGGGCCCATGGCATCAAGAAATTCCTGGCGCCGGTGTCCGTAATCCTGATTGATGATAAAGCCCTGTACGCGCAGGCGCTTACGCAATATTATGCCGGTGAGCAACGGCAAACGATCGACGCCTTCCGGCAGGTTCTTACTATTGTAGTCGGCAATCAGGCCGCAAAGGGGGATCCGCGCCGAGGTATTCAACAGGGGCAGCACCGCATCGAATACCGCGCCGCCGACGTTTTCGAAATAAATATCGATACCTTGCGGGCAGGCTTTCGCCAACTGTTCGGCAAGATCCGGCGCCCGCCGATCGATGCAGGTATCAAATCCCAGCGTCTGCGTCACATAGCGGCATTTTTCCGGGCCGCCGGCAATACCCACCACCCGGCAGCCCTTGAGTTTGGCGACCTGGCCCACCACCGAGCCCACCGCGCCGCTGGCCGCCGCCACCACCAGCGTTTCGCCGGATTCAGGCCGGCCGATATCCGTCAACCCCATATAGGCGGTAAAGCCGGGCATCCCCAAGACCCCTAACGCCCAGGAGGGGTGCCGGAGAACTTCCCCCCCGCAGTTTGATGGCGCCGTCGGCATCAGCCAGAGCGTAATCCTGCCATCCTCCTTGATTGAATACCCAATCCCCCGGTTGGAAGTCGGGATGGCGGCTGGTTTCCACCCGGGAAACGGTGCCGGCGGTCATGACCTCGTTGAGCCGTACCGGCGTGGCGTAGGACGGCGCGTCGTTCATTCTGCCCCGCATGTAGGGGTCGAGAGAAAGATAAACGGTGCGCAACAGCAACTGCCCTGCGGCGGGCTGGGGAACGGCGACGGACTCCAGACGGAAATTTTCCTGCTCGGGCCTGCCGTTGGGACGGGAGGCCAGCACTATCCGGCGATTGACGTTTCTAGTTTGATTCATGTTACCCGAGCTCCTTAATCCAAGCGTTGAAGATGGAATGACGGCGCGGCCAACGGACTCACAGCGTTTAAACGGCGAAATGCGCGGGGACATCGAGGGAGGCGGCCAGCGCTCCGGTCAGCAGCGACAACTGCTCCGTGGTGACAATATACGGCGGCATCAGGTAAATTAATCGGCCAAACGGGCGAATCCAGACGCCCCTATCAACAAAAAATCGCTGCAGAGCCTGCATGTCCACCGGCGCGCGGGTTTCCACCACGCCGATGGCCCCCAACACCCGCGTATCGGCTACCCTGGGGTGGCCGCGCAGCGCAAGCAACGCCTCGCGCAGTTGCGCCTCTATCCTCCCCACCCGCGCCTGCCAATGTCCTTGTTCCAACAGGGTCAGACTGGCGTTGGCGGCGGCGCAGGCCAGCGGATTGCCCATAAACGTCGGACCGTGCATGAAACAGCCCGCCTCGCCGTTGCTGATGGTGTCCGCCACTGTACGGGTGGCAAGGGTGGCGGACAACGTCAGGTAGCCGCCGGTGAGGGCTTTGCCCAAACAGAGGATATCCGGGGCGATATCCGCATGCTGGCAAGCAAACAGTTTGCCGGTCCGGCCGAAACCGGTGGCGATTTCATCGGCGATAAGCAGGATACCGTAGCGGTCGCATAATTCCCGTACGCGCCGCAGATAGAGCGGATGATAAAAGCGCATGCCGCCCGCGCCCTGCACGATGGGTTCGAGGATGACCGCCGCCAGGGAGCCGGCCCCCGCCGTCATGGCGGCTTCCAGCGCATCCGCATCGCTCTCGCGCCAGGGTTCGCCGAACCGGCACGCCGGCGCCGGGACGAAATCATGTTCCGGCAGATAGCCATGATACAAGCGGTGCATAGAGTTCTGCGGGTCGCAAACCGACATGGCGCCGAGGGTATCGCCGTGGTAGCCGTGGCGCAGCGTCAGCAGGCGTTTGCGGTTCTCCCCCCCGCGCTTGCCAGTATTGCATGGCCATTTTTATCGCCACCTCCACCGCCACCGAACCGGAATCCGCCAGAAAGACGCACTCCAGGGACGGCGCTGTCATGTCCACCAGCCGCCGGCATAATTCGATGGCCTGGGGATGAGTGATGCCGCCGAACATGACGTGGGACATGTGCTGCAGCTGTGCGGCCACCGCCCGGTTAATGTCGGGGTGGTTGTAGCCGTGGATGGCCGCCCACCAGGAGGACATGCCGTCCACCAGCCGTCGGCCGTCGGCCAGCTGCAATTCGCAGCCTTCGGCGTTGGTCACCGGATAGCAAGGCAGCGGACGCGTCATGGACGTGTAGGGATGCCAAATATGGCGTTGGTCGAAAGCGAGATCTGCCGGAGTCATAAATGAATCGTAAACCTTATCCTCAAAATTAAGTTGACAGTATAGCGGTCCGACTTACACTGGCGAAACTCTTTTCAGTCCCTCACGAGGACCCTTTTTCATGGAACACAATCCCCGCTGGACGGTGCGCCAGGCCCAGGCGCTGTTTGCCAAACCCTTTATGGATTTGCTGTTCGAGGCCCAGCAGATCCACCGGCGACACTTTCATCCCAACCAGATCCAGGTCAGCACCCTGTTATCCATTAAAACCGGCGCCTGCCCGGAAGACTGCAAATATTGCCCGCAGAGCGCCCGTTACAACACCGGCCTTGCGGCTGAACAGCTTATGCAGGTGGAGCAGGTGCTGGCGTCGGCGGCCAAGGCCAAGGCCGCCGGTTCCACCCGGTTTTGCATGGGCGCGGCCTGGAAGAATCCCCGCGACCGCGATATGCCCTACCTTGAGCAGATGGTGCAGGGAGTGAAAGAGATGGGGATGGAGGCCTGCATGACGCTGGGCATGCTGAGCGCCGCGCAGGCGCGGCGGCTGGCGGCGGCGGGGCTGGATTTTTATAATCACAACCTGGACACATCGCCGGAATTTTACGGCGACATCATCACCACCCGCAGCTACCAGGACCGGTTGTCCACGCTGGATAAAGTGCGTGAGGCCGGTATCAAGGTCTGCTCGGGGGGATCGTCGGATTAGGTGAATCGGTAACCGATCGCGCCGGATTATTGGTGCAGTTGGCCAATCTACCGGAACCGCCGGAAAGCGTGCCGATCAACATGCTGGTTAAGGTGAAAGGCACGCCGTTGTCGGAAAACGAGGATGTCGACCCGTTCGATTTTATCCGCACCATCGCGGCGGCGCGTATCATGATGCCGCGTTCCCATGTGCGGCTCTCGGCGGGGCGCGAGCAGATGAATGAACAGACCCAGGCCCTGTGCTTCATGGCGGGGGCCAATTCAATTTTCTACGGTTGCAAGCTGCTGACCACGCCGAATCCCGAGGAAGACCGCGATCGGACATTATTCCGCAAGCTGGGTCTCAATCCCCAGCCTCACCACACCGAGAGCGGCGATGAAGAGCGCCGACGCCAGCTGACGGACGCCATACTGCTCGCCGATACCGATCAATTTTACAACGCGGCCCGCTGATGAACTGGTCCGAACGAATCGAACAAGGGCTGCAAAGCCGGCGACAGGCCGATGCCTATCGCCGGCGGACGGCCATCATCGGCGGCAACGGACGCAGCCTTCAATACCAGGGCCGCCGCTATCTGAACTTTTCCAGCAATGATTACCTCGGCTTGGCGCGGGATCCCGCCATCGCGGCCGCCTGGGGGCAGGGCGCGTTGGCGCACGGCGTCGGCAGCGGCGGCTCCGGCCATGTGGCCGGCTACAGTGAAGTGCATCGGGCCCTGGAGCAGCGACTGGCGGCTTGGCTGGGGTATGACCGGGCTCTGCTGTTCAACGCCGGCTATGCCGCCAATCAGGGGCTTATCGCCGCCCTGGTGGGCAAGGGGGATTTGGTGCTGGCGGACAAGCTCAGCCACGCCTCTTTGCTGGAGGCCGCCATATTATCCCCAGGACAGCTGCGCCGGTTTCACCATAACGATGCCGCTTCGCTGCGGCAATTGACGCGGGCCGTTTGTTCCGGCAACAGGCTGGCGATAACGGAGGGGATCTTCAGCATGGACGGCGACGGCGCGCCGCTGACCGCCTTGCGGCGTTGCATGGCCGATGTCGACGGCTGGCTGCTGGTGGATGATGCCCACGGTTTCGGCGTGCTGGGCGAGCAGGGCAGGGGCAGCGCCTGGCAGCAGGGCTGCCACCCCGAACTGCTGGTGGTGACCTTTGGCAAAGCGGCGGGGGTAGCGGGAGCGGCGGTGCTTTGCGCCGAACCGGTGGCGGAATATCTTCTGCAGTACGCCCGTCATCTCATATACAGCACCGCCATGCCGCCGGCGCAGGTTTGCGCCATCGATGCATCGCTGGACGCCATTATCCGCGGCGACGCCCTGCGGTCGCAGTTGCAGCGCAATATTACCCGCTTTCGAACCGGCGCCGCCGGTTTAGGCTACCGTCTCGCCTCGTCCGAAAGCGCGATTCAGCCGCTATTGGTGGGAGAGAACGACCGGGCGCTGCAACTGGCCGAGCGCCTGCGGGAACGGGGCTGTTGGCTGACCGCCATCCGCCCTCCCACCGTGCCCGCCGGCGGGGCCCGTTTGCGCATCACCCTCACCGCAGCCCATCAAAATGACGATATCGACAGACTGCTGGAGGCGCTGGATGATGTCCGCCGACCTGCATAAGCAGGGTATCGCCCGTACTTTCGGCCGCGCGGCGGCGGGGTACGACAGCCATGCCGCGTTCCAGCGCGCCTGCGGCCATGAGCTGGCGTCCTTGGCGGGCCCCTTGCAAGGTAAGACGGTGCTGGACGCCGGCTGCGGCACCGGCTACTTCAGCCGTTTCTGGCGGCATGCGGGCAATCGCGTGATTGCGTTGGATCTCTCCCCGGCCATGCTGGAGGAAGCGCGCCGACGGGAGTCCGCCTCGGCCTATCTGGCGGGAGATATCGAGCGATTGCCCTTGGCGGATAACGGCCTGGACGTCTGCTTTTCCAATCTGGCGGTGCAGTGGTGCGACAGCCTGCCGCGGGCGCTGGCGGAGTTTTATCGCGTCATCCGCCCCGGCGGCGTCATCGCTTTCTCTACGCTGGCGCAGGGATCGCTGGACGAACTGGCGCGGGCCTGGCGGCAGGTGGACGCCGCCGTTCATGTCAACCCCTTTTTACCGGCCGCCGCCGTCGCCCGGGCGTTGCAGCCTTATCGGCATCAACTGCGCGCCGTGCCTAGACGGCTCTATTATTCCGCATTGACGCCTTTGCTGCGGGACATCAAAGGCGTGGGGGCCGGCTACCTGCGGGGCGGCCGCCCGCTGGGACTGGCGGGCAGCCAACGCCTGCGGCGCCTCGAAACGGCTTGGGAGCGCCATGCCGCGGGGTTGCCGCTCACCTATCATTTGATTTATGGCCTGATTTATCGTGACTAAAACCTTTTTTATTACCGGTACCGATACCGATATCGGCAAGACACTGGCCACCTGCGCCCTGCTACAAGCGGCCAAACGTCGCGGACAACGCGCCGTGGGCTACAAACCGGTGGCGTCGGGCTGCATTCCCACCAAAGACGGATTGCGCAATACCGATGCCCTGGCGTTATCCGCCGGCGGCAGCGTTACGCTGCCCTATGAACGGATCAACCCCGTGGCGTTCCTGGAGGCCACTTCGCCGCACATCGCCAGTCGCGACGAGGGCCGGCCCATCGATCCTCTCGTTCTCACGTCGGGCCTCTCGGCCCTGCAAACCCATGGGGAATGGATTTTCGTCGAAGGCGCGGGGGCTGGTTCACGCCGCTGGGCGAAGACCTGACTTTTGCCCAATGGGTGGCGGCCGAACGCTTGCCGGTGATCCTGGTGGTGGGTTTGAAACTGGGTTGTATCAACCATGCCTTATTGACGGCTTTGGCTGTCCGACAGGCGGGCTTGCCTCTGGCGGGCTGGGTGGCCAACGATTTGTCACCGGCGCCGCATCGTCGCGCCGATTATCTCGCCACGTTGAAACAGCGGCTTGAGGCGCCGCTGCTGGGGGAAATCCCCTGGCTGAGCGAGCCGGCGAGCGCGCCTCTGGAACGCTATCTCGATTTGAGTCTGCTGGGTGAGGACAGCGTTCAAAAGCGCGACAACGCATAGGGCGTCTGAAACGCTGAAATTTTTATCTTGAACGGGCAACCAGTGAAAATCGGGAAGGGACAGTCTAGGCAAGCAAGGGCGTTTAACAGCGAAAAACGCCCTGGGGGTGATGTGTAGCGCGCAAAAACAAACGGTCGGTATCGTAATATAACGACATAGTCGGGCGTGGATTTCTCATGGCTTTGTGCTAGACCGCCAAATACGTCTGAATGAGACTGTCATCCAATTGTTCCAGCCTGCCCTCGGCGACGTTACAGCCGCCCTCCAACAAGCAAAAGCGATCGTCGGCGAGCGGCGTAAAAGGCAACTGTTGCTCCACCACCAGCAGCGTCAAGCCGAATTCCTGCTGCAGTCGGCGGATATTGCGGCCTATCTCCGCCACCACCGTCGGCAGAAAACCGCCGGTGGGCTCATCTAAAATCAGCAGTTCCGGTTCAAGCACCAGCGCGCGCGCGATGGCGAGCTGCTGTTGGCCGCTGCCGGTCAAGTCCCCGGCCCGGTGATGGCGCATACCGTAAAGCTGCGGAAACAGTTCATATACCATCGGCGGTATGCGATTGGTTGTATTACGGCCGGCCATCAGCGCCACCCGCAAATTCTCATCCACGCTTAATTGCGAGAAAACCTGCCGTCCCTGCGGCACATAGCCGATGCCGAGCGCGGCCCGCTCCTCCACCGGGTACAGCAGTAAATCCAGCTCCGGTTGGCCGTTGAGCTGCCAGCTTACGCTACCGCTGCTCACCGGCAGATGGCCCATAATGCAGTTGATCAATGTGGTCTTGCCGACGCCGTTGCGGCCCAGCAGATAGGTGCATTGGCCGCGGGGCAGTTCCAGACTGATATCCCGCAGAATATGCTTCAGTCCGTAAAACTGGTTTACCGCCTGCAAACGTAACATAAGAGTCCCTCCCCCTTTTACCCTTTTGCTTTGTCATCACTGGCGCGGCGCGAATTCTGTCTGCACCGCCCGTAAAAAGTCGGTTTCACATTAAAGCAACTATCAGGCCAATCTGGGTTTTTGTGAGGAAGAGAAAAGGATGAACTGAAAACACCGGTGATAAACAGCATAAATCAATACGCCTTGCCGGGATTTGCCAAACAAAGTGCGGATTTTTGCACTTTTTCGGTGCCGAAGGCGAATTCGGTGGTGCAGAGGGCGTTCTCGGCACTGTCGCAGTGCATTTTTCCCACAATTATTGTGGGCGGCCAAGAATATCCAGCGGCAAAAAAGATAGTTATTTTAAGCATAACAAAGAACCGCCAGCCGACGAAAAACAGCTAAAAAAGTTCCGTTTTGTCATCTGTGCGTCATCAATGTCAGTTTTAGGGAATGCAAGCGGCCAGCGGGGCGGTGAGACTTATCCACCATTCCTGTGGATAACCGTGTGCATTAGGTTTAGAAAAGCGTTGCAAGGCGAGAGCAGGCGCGGCCTCGTTGCATTTTGCCTGTATTCTCCACTCTTTTTATTATTGCCTTAAATACAAATGGTTAATTAAAATCAAGCAAATTTGTCCAAGCATTGTCAATCCAATGCCATTTTTTGACACCCAAAATCGCTCAAACAATTTCATAACGTTTTGTAAGAAAATCTATCAAACCCCTTCATTTGAAGCGGCATGCATTCCAAATTTGATCCGTTGTTGATCTTTGCGTCAGCGCCGAGATGCGTTATTATAGTACTGGTTTTGTATCCAGTGCCGATGTGCTGGCAATTTAACCGTCCTGTTTCCATACTCTACTGTTGTCCCGTCGTCCATTTCTCCAGCAGGTAGCCTTGTAAATGAGTAAAGAGTTCACATTGCGCTCGAGCTTCAAGCCGTCGGGGGATCAACCTGAGGCCATTCGCCGTTTGGAAGAGGGTCTGTCGGATGGCCTGGCCCACCAGACCTTGCTGGGTGTGACAGGTTCGGGCAAGACATTTACCGTGGCGAACGTTATCGCCGATCTTAACCGGCCCACCATGGTTCTGGCCCCCAATAAGACCCCTGGCGGCGCAGCTTTATGGAGAGATGAAAGCGTTCTTCCCCGATAACGCGGTGGAATATTTTGTCTCTTATTACGATTATTATCAGCCCGAGGCCTATGTTCCCAGTTCCGATACCTTTATCGAAAAGGATGCCTCGGTGAATGAACATATCGAACAGATGCGGTTGTCCGCCACCAAGGCGCTGCTGGAACGGCGCGATGTTATCGTCGTCGCGTCCGTGTCGGCCATTTACGGCCTGGGGGATCCGGACGCCTACCTGAAAATGATGCTCCATTTGACGCGGGGCATGATTATCGATCAGCGCTCGATCCTGCGTCGCCTGTCGGAATTGCAATACACCCGCAACGATCAGGCGTTTGCGCGCGGGACTTTCCGGGTGCGCGGAGAGGTCATCGATATCTTTCCGGCGGAATCCGACGAAGTCGCCCTGCGGGTAGAGTTGTTCGACGAGGAGGTTGAACGGCTGTCCCTGTTCGATCCCCTTACCGGCCAGGTGGCGCAGACGGTGCCGCGTTACACCATTTATCCGAAAACCCATTATGTCACGCCTCGCGAACGGCTGTTGCAGGCCATGGAGGACATCAAGGTCGAATTGGCGGATCGCCGCAAGCATTTGCTGGAAAACAACAAGCTGCTGGAAGAGCAGCGGCTTTCGCAGCGGACCCAATTCGATTTGGAAATGATGAACGAACTGGGATACTGCTCCGGCATTGAAAACTACTCCCGCTTTCTTTCCGGCCGCGGACCGGGCGAACCGCCGCCGACCCTGTTCGATTATCTGCCCGCCGACGGCCTGCTGGTGGTGGACGAATCTCACGTCACCATACCGCAAATCGGTGGGATGTACCGCGGGGACCGCGCCCGAAAAGAAACCCTGGTGGAGTACGGTTTTCGTTTGCCTTCCGCGCTGGATAACCGTCCGCTCAGGTTTGAGGAGTTCGCCGCGCTGGCGCCCCAGACCATTTACGTCTCGGCGACGCCGGGCAAATATGAACTGGAGATGACCGGCGGTGAGGTTATCGATCAGCTGGTGCGTCCCACCGGTTTGCTTGACCCGCTCATCGAAGTGCGTCCGGTGGCCACCCAGGTCGACGACCTGCTGTCCGAAATCCGCAAGCGGGTATTGATTAACGAGCGGGTGCTGGTGACCACGCTGACCAAACGCATGGCTGAAGACCTTACCGAGTATCTGGAAGAGCATGGCGAACGCGTTAGATACCTTCATTCGGATATTGAAACGGTGGAGCGGGTGGAGATTATCCGCGATCTGCGGCTGGGAGAGTTTGATGTTCTGGTGGGAATCAACCTGCTGCGCGAGGGGCTGGATATGCCGGAAGTCTCCCTGGTGGCCATTCTGGATGCGGATAAAGAGGGATTTCTGCGTTCGGAACGATCGTTGATTCAAACCATCGGTCGCGCCGCCCGGAACCTGAACGGCATGGCCATTCTCTATGGCGACAAAATGACGCCCTCCATGGCGCGTGCCATCGACGAAACCGAACGCCGCCGCGTCAAACAGCATGCCTATAATCTGGCGCACGGCATCATTCCGCAGGCCCTTAACAAAGAGGTGGCGGATATCATGGAGCTGGGGCAATCCCCGGCCCACGCCAAGCTGAAAAAACGCAAGGCGATGGAGGATGCCGCTCACTACGACGCTCTTTACGGCAATATGACGCCGAAAGCCGTGGATCAGAAAATTCGTGAGCTGGAAGCCAAAATGCAGGCCCACGCGCAGAATCTTGAATTCGAACAGGCGGCGGCGGTACGTGATGAAATACACGCCATGCGAGAACATTTTATCGCTATTTCATAATAGCGACGGCGTCTCCCATTAGGGCTTGCAGCGTCTTTTCCACCGCGGCGCCCAGCAGCGCGCGGTCGTGATGATGGGGAATATCCTCGGCCGCCAGCGGCTGTTGCACCACCAGACGCCGTTCCAGGCCGGACGCATCGCCGTTCGGTCCGAGTATCAGCGCATCAAACTTTTTCCCGCCGCCGATGGCCTGTTCCATCATGTCCAGTTTTTGGCGCAGGCTTAGATTCGCGGCGGCGATGCTCAATTCCCGGCCCAGGTTATCGATAAAAACCAGCGGAGCCCGATTTCGGCGCAAGGCGCCGGCCAGATCCGGCAACAGCAGCAGCGGCATCAGGCTGGTGAGGAAGCTGCCGGGGCCCAGCAGAATGAGTTCCGCCGCCGCCGCCGCCGCCAAGGCTTCAGGGGTCGCGGCGACCGGTGGGCTCAGTCGCAGGCTGACGGGCACCTCGCAAAGGTTATCCACCGCCACTTCGCCGTAAATGGTTTCGCCATTGGCGGCCACTGCTTCCAGATCCACCGGCTGTTCCGACATGGGGATCAAAAGGGCATCCACCTTCAGCACATTGCGCACCAGGTTGATGGCTTCCAGCGGCCGGACGCTTAAATCATCCAGGGCGGCCAGCATCAGGTTGCCGAGATTATGGCCGGCCAGCTCCCCCTGGCCGCTGAAACGATATTCGAACATCGCCGCCGCGATACTGTGTTCAGCTTCCAACTGGTTCAGACAGTTGCGTGTATCGCCCCAGGCGATGCCGCCGTGTGTTTTCCGGATGCGTCCGGTGGAACCGCCGTTATCGGTAGTGGTAACGATACCGGTTAATCGGGATCCCAGACAAGAAAGCGCCGACATGGCCCGCCCTAAACCATGGCCGCCGCCAAGGGCCACGACCCGTTTCAGTTCAGCCAGGGTGGAATTGCGCATAACGCTCCTCGGAAAGGAAAAAACAGCCCCGTGTTGCTTAAAATAGCGTATTCGGCATGAAAAGCGAGAATGCAAATACATATCCGCGTCTTGGCTCGCAATCTTTTGAAAAACCAGTACAAAAACACGGCAATAGTACGCTATATATATGTTTACATAGCGAAATTTCAGCTCTGCGGCCATGGCTAAGCTTAATGAATAGGGCTAGAATGACCCTTGAACCCGGATTGACCGTTGGCTGCCGCTGCCGGCGTGTAAATCCGAACTCCTAGCCTTTATGCCTAAGTGGCTCCCGCAAGCGCCATAAGGTGTTCTGGCCGTGGCCCTAACAAGCCGCCAGGGTGCAGGATAGAAATGTCCGCATCTCCCGTATTTGGAAAGGTGTTAACGGTGCCACAACTTATTGATGCGTTTGCGCGCAAGTTTTACTATTTGCGCTTGTCCGTTACGGATGTCTGTAACTTTCGCTGTACCTATTGTTTGCCTGACGGCTATCGGCCCAACGGCAACAGCAACAAAAGCTTTCTGTCGCCGCAGGAAATCCGTCGGCTGACCCGGGCCTTTGCCGAGCTAGGCACGGAGAAAGTGCGCCTGACGGGGGGGGCGAGCCCTCTTTGCGCCGTGATTTCTGCGACATCATCACCGCCGTGCGTTCGCACGCCTCCATCACCACCCTGGCGGTAACCACCAACGGCTATCGGTTGGCGCGGGATATCGCCTCATGGCGCGCCGCCGGGCTGACGGCCGTCAACGTCAGCGTCGACAGCCTGGACGCGCGTCAGTTTAAGGCCATTACCGGTCAGGACAAGTTCCTGCAGGTCATGGCCGGCATAGATGCGGCGTTCGAGGCGGGTTTCACCCGAGTAAAAGTCAATACGGTTTTGTTGCGGGATATCAACGATAACCATCTCGGCGCGTTCCAGGCGTGGATTAAATCGCGTCCGATCCAATTGCGCTTCATCGAATTGATGGAGACCGGCGAGGGCGGCGCGCTGTTTCGCCGGCGCCATGTTTCCGCTGAAACCCTGCGCCGGCGACTGCTGGCGCAGGGCTGGGAGTTGCAAACACGCGGGCGCGCCGACGGTCCCGCCCAGGTGTTCCGCCATGCCGACCATCTGGGAGAAATCGGGTTGATAATGCCTTATGCCAAGGATTTTTGCGCCGGCTGTAATCGGCTGCGGGTCTCGGCGACCGGCAACCTGCATCTTTGCCTGTTCGGCGAGGAGGGCATTCCCCTGCGGGACTTGCTGAGGGGCGAAGCGTCCCTCGATGCGTTGAAGCAGCGTATCGCCGGCGGGCTGCAAATGAAAAAACAAACCCATTTCCTGCATCAAGGCAATCCCGGCGGCACCCAAAACCTTTCGTTTATCGGTGGCTGAGACCGGCAAGGAGCATGTCATGTCATCCCTGACCCACATAAACGCCGCCGGCGAAGCGCATATGGTGGACGTATCCGCTAAAGACGAAACCCGTCGCGAAGCGCGGGCCGAAGCCTTCGTCGCCATGTCGGCGCAGACTCTGGCGATGATTGTCGAAGGCAAGCATCAAAAAGGCGATGTCTTCGCCGTCGCGCGCATCGCCGGCATACAGGCCGCCAAGCGGACCTGGGAGCTCATTCCGCTGTGTCATCCCCTGGCGCTGAGCAGCGTGGAGGTGCATTTGGAAGCGCAGGCCGACCACAGCCGGGTGCGTATCGAAACCCAATGCCGCATTACCGGCAAGACCGGCGTGGAAATGGAGGCCCTCACCGCCGCGTCGGTGGCGGCGCTTACCCTCTATGATATGTGTAAAGCGGTGCAAAAAGACATGGTGATAGGCCCGGTGCGCCTGCTGGCCAAAAGCGGCGGCAAATCCGGCGACTTTCAGGCGGCGTGCAAATGATAACCGTACTTTTTTTTGCTCAGGTCCGCGAGCGGGTCGGCGTGGAGCGGGTGGCGGTGGATGGCGCCTACGGCACGGTGGAGGCTTTACGCCTGGCGCTGTGCGAACGAGGCGAGCGCTGGTCGCAGGCCTTGGAGCCGGGCCGATTGTTGTCGGCGGTGAACCAGGCGCTGGCGCGCCCGGAACATCCGCTGGCGGATGGCGATGAAGTGGCGTTTTTTCCGCCGGTCACCGGGGGGTGAACTGATGAATACCCGTATTCGCGTCGGCGAGGCGCCGTTCAGCATGGCGAAGGAGTATGCCTGGCTCTCTGCCTGCGATGAGGATGGCGCCGTGGTCACTTTCACCGGCAAGGTCCGCAATCATAATCTGGGGGAGAAGGTCGCTGCCCTGACGCTGGAGCATTATCCCGCCATGACCGAAAAGGCTTTGGGGGAAATCGTGGACGAAGCCCGCCGACGCTGGCCGTTGCAGCGGGTAACCATTCTCCATCGGGTGGGGACGCTTCGGGCGGGGGATCACATTGTTCTGGTGGGGGTCAGCGCGTCCCATCGCGGCGCGGCCTTCGCCGCCGCGGAGTTTATGATGGATTACCTGAAGACCCGCGCTCCGTTCTGGAAGCGTGAGACCACGCCGGAGGGTAGCCGCTGGCTGGACGCGCGCGCCGACGACAGGCAGGCGGCGGAACGTTGGAACTCCCGCTAGCCGCCGCCTTTTCCGCCGCCGGCGGGGTGTGAACCGCTCGGCAATCAGCGACGGGCGCCGCTTTTTTGCGACCGGCCCTTTATAGGGCGGCGGTATTTTGTGGTAGAATAGGTTCAGGCTGGCTGTAACGACCCTATCATGATTACGGCCTTATGTTCCCCCTATTACGTTAAAGGTGACAGTCATGGATCGATTCCCCCGTTCTCAGGGTTCCATTGTGGAACGTGCTGATGCCGGTATTCAGCCATTTATGGCGCAGGTGTATGGCTGGATGACCTGCGGTTTGTTTCTCACCGCGTTCGTTTCCTGGTACGCCGCCCGAACCCCGGCGGTGTTGAACCTGGTCTTTTCCAGCCAGATCACCTTCTTCGGCCTGATTATCGCGCAGCTGGCGCTGGTGTTCGTGATTTCCGGCATGGTCAACCGCCTGAGCGGCGCAATGGCCACCGGGCTGTTCATGCTGTATTCCGCCCTGACCGGCCTGACGCTTTCAAGCATCTTTATCGTCTATACCGCCTCGTCCATTGCCGGTACGTTCGTGGTGGCCGGCGGCATGTTCGGCGCCATGAGCCTGTACGGCTATACCACCAAGCGCGATTTGAGCAGCTTCGGCAACCTGCTGTTCATGGCGTTGATCGGCATCGTGCTGGCGTCGGTAGTGAATATCTGGCTTAAGAGCACCCAACTGATGTGGGTGGTAACCTATCTCGGCGTGCTGGTATTTGTGGGGTTGACCGCCTATGACACCCAAAAGCTGAAATATATGGGTTCGCAGATTTCGTCCAATAACCGCGATCAATATCGCGCGTACTCCATCGTCGGCGCCCTGACCCTCTATCTGGACTTTATCAACCTGTTCCTGATGCTGCTGCGTATTTTCGGCAATCGTCGCTGAGTTTGGCGACGAACCGGCCGCAAGCGCATTGATGTTCCCGTCGGCAAAGGAGAATGCTAATGGATTTATCCCTGCAACTGGCGAAGTTTCCCCGTCTGGATCTCATCGGCCCGCCGACCCCGCTCGAGTATCTGGCGCGGCTGTCCGATTATCTCGGCCGCGACATTTTCATCAAACGGGATGATGTCACGCCCCTGGCCATGGGGGGCAATAAGCTGCGCAAACTGGAATATCTCGCCGCCGACGCGTTGCGCCAGGGGGCCGATACCTTGGTGACCGCCGGCGCCATCCAGTCCAATCATGTCTGTCAGACGGCGGCGGTGGCGGCCAGGCTCGGCCTGCGCTGCGTCGCGTTATTGGAAAATCCCATCGGTACCCGCGCCGATAACTATCTCACCAACGGCAATCGCCTTTTGCTGGATCTGTTCGATGTGGAAGTCGTCGCCTGCGACGCCCTCGACGAGCCGGATCAACAGCTGGCGGAGGTCGCCGAGCGCCTGGAGGCGCAGGGATTTCGGCCCTATGTGGTGCCGGTGGGGGGATCGAACGCCCTGGGCGCCTTGGGGTATGTCGCCTGCGCGCTGGAAATCGCCCATCAATGCGAAGGGCAGGCCCGGTTGGGCAGCGTGGTGACCGCCTCCGGCAGCGCCGGTACCCAAGCTGGTCTGGCGCTGGGGTTGCAATGGCTGCTGCCGGAAACGCAGGTCATCGGCGTGACGGTATCCCGCGTCGCCCACCAGCAGCGGCCAAAAGTGGCCGCTCTGCAGGAGGCGCTGGGCCGGTTGATGGACATCCGCCGGCCCACGGCGGATATCACTCTCTGGGATGATTATTTCGCGCCGCGGTACGGCATGCCGAACGAGGAAGGGATGGCGGCCGTCAAGCTGGTGGCGCGTCTTGAAGGTATCTTGCTCGATCCGGTCTATACCGGCAAGGCCATGGCGGGACTGATTGACGGCATTCATCAGAATCGTTTTCCCGCCGGACCCGTTTTATTCGTGCACACCGGCGGTTCGCCTGCGCTGTTTGCTTACCATCCCGCCGTATAAATGCCGAGGGCTTATGCCTACCAGGCAGTCACAAGAGGTCGTCATGAGCACTATTGAAGTCAGGCAACTGGTAAAGACCTTCAACGGACACCGGGTGCTGAACGGTATCGATCTGACGGTGGAATCCGGCGATGTGCTGGCGATCGTCGGTCCGAGCGGGTCAGGCAAAACGACCATGCTGCGCAGCATCAACCTGCTGGAAGAGCCTGATAGCGGCACGATAAAGGTGGGAACGGTGCTTGTCGACGGCGCCCGGTCCCTGACGGCGCAGAAGAAGCAAATCAGGGCTTTGCGCCAGCAGGTGGGGTTTGTCTTTCAAAACTTCAATCTTTTTCCCCATCGAACGGTGTTGGAAAATATCATCGAAGGGCCGGTGGTGGTGAAGGGGGAGCCGCGGGACGAAGCCATCGAGCGGGCGCGGGCCCTATTGTCGAAGGTGGGGCTGAGCGGCAAGGAAAACGCCTATCCGAAGCGTCTGTCCGGCGGTCAGCAACAGCGTGTGGCCATTGCCCGCGCCCTGGCGATGCGTCCGGAAGTCATTTTGTTTGATGAGCCGACGTCGGCCCTGGATCCCGAACTGGTGGGCGAGGTGCTCAATACCATTCGCGCTCTGGCGGAGGAAAAGCGCACGATGATTATCGTTACTCACGAGATGAGTTTTGCCCGTGATGTCGCCGATCGCGCAATTTTCATGGATAACGGCGTGATTACCGAACAAGGCGCCGCAAAGGAGCTTTTTACCCATCCGCGTCATGACCGCACGCAGCAATTTTTAAGTAAATTTATTAACGCCGGCTGAGGCTTACCTCCCCTTCGTCCCAGATAGCCTGTGATGGCGCCACCGGCAAGCGGTGCAACAACAAGCGGATTACAGTTATTTATCCGATATTCATCCCATTTTGTTACTATTTTTGCTACAATCGCTGTAATCATTTTTGTCCGTTCACTATGGAAAGGCCTAGCCTCCCATCTGATTATCCCCCTGAGCGCGGACTGGTTGGCGTTGTCGGGGCGGATCTGGAGTTGTTCACTATTATGTCATTTGATTCACTTGGCCTGAGTGCTGAGATTTTGCGTGCGTTATCCGATAAAGGCTATGAACAGCCGACGCCGGTTCAGCAACAGGCAATCCCCTACGTATTGCAGGGTAGGGATATTATGGCCAGCGCGCAGACCGGCACCGGCAAAACCGCCGCGTTTACCCTGCCGATATTGCAATTGCTGAGCCAAACGCCATCGGCAAAAGGCCGCCGTCCGGTCAGGGCGCTGATTTTGACCCCGACTCGCGAGCTGGCGGCGCAGATTGGCGAGAATGTGGTTGAATACAGCACGCAGCTGTCGATTCGTTCCCTGGTGGTATTCGGCGGCGTCAGCATCAACCCGCAAATGATGAAACTGCGCGGCGGCGTGGATATCCTGGTGGCGACGCCGGGTCGTCTGCTGGATTTGGCGCAGCAGCGCGCCGTCGATTTGTCGGCGGTGGAAATCCTGGTGCTGGATGAGGCCGATCGAATGCTGGATATGGGCTTCATCCACGATATTCGCCGGGTGATGAAGCTGTTGCCCGTCAAGAAACAGAGCCTGATGTTCTCGGCGACTTTCTCTGATGATATCAAGGTGTTGGCCGGCACGCTGCTAAACGATCCGGCCATGGTGGAAGTGGCGCGTCGCAACGCCCCCGCCGATCAGGTTGCGCAGTGCGTCCATCTGGTGGATAAAAAACGCAAGCGGGAATTGCTGTCCTATATGATAGGGCATCACGATTGGCGCCAGGTGCTGGTTTTTACCCGCACCAAGCACGGCGCCAATCATTTGGCGGAGCTGCTGAATAAAGACGGCATCACTTCGGCGGCTATCCACGGCAATAAAAGCCAGGGCGCGCGCACCCGGGCGCTGGCGGATTTCAAGCAGGGCCAAATTCGTGTGCTGGTGGCGACCGATATCGCCGCCCGCGGTCTGGATATCGATCTGCTGCCCCATGTGGTCAACTATGAGCTGCCGCAGGTTGCCGAAGATTATGTGCACCGTATCGGTCGTACCGGACGCGCCGCCGCGACCGGCGAGGCGCTGTCTCTGGTGTGCGTGGATGAATACGGTTTGTTGCGTGATATCGAGCGCATGCTGAAAAAAACCGATACCGCGCATCGCCCTGCCGGGATACGATCCCGATCCGACCATCAAGGCGGAGCCTATTCAGACCGGCCGAGGCAGTCGCTCCGGCGGTCCGGCCCGAGGCGGGGCCCGCAGCGGCGGCGGAAGGGAAGGCAAGGGCGGTATACACGACGGCGGCAACCGGGATGCCCGGCCTTCCCTGCGTCGGCGCGATGCTGACGGCGCCTCGCAGCCAGGCCGCGGCGCTCCGCGCCGCGCCGGCGGCTCGTCATCCTCCTATGCCGGTTCCGGCGCGCGGGACAGTCGCGGCGGCAATAAAAAATAGCGTGTTCTAAGGGCAGCGGCCGTTCCAACGGGTCGTTGCGCTTCGGTGATAGCGGGCCTGACCTGCCGTGGGCGCTAGGTCGGCTTGCGTCAATCCGATCCCCTACGGCATGTTCTCCCTTCAACAGGCCCGATTACGCTTCGGTATAGCGGCCGATGCCGAGGGGCGCTTGTGGGTTACTCATTGATTTTTCCTACAATGATCCCCTATTATGGCGCTTCATTTATCCGGATACCTCATGCGCGTTTTATTGGCCCCCATGGAGGGTGTTCTCGATTCGTTGGTGCGGGAATTGCTCTGCGGCGTTAACGATTACGATTTATGCATCACCGAATTTCTGCGGGTGGTGGATAGCCTGCTGCCGGTAAAAAGCTTCTACCGTCTGTGTCCGGAACTTCTCCGGGCCGGCTCCACTGCGGACGGCACCCCGGTACGGGTGCAATTGCTGGGACAGTATCCGCAATGGTTGGCGGAGAATGCTTATCGGGCGGTGGCGCTGGGCTCCGCCGGCGTCGATCTCAACTGCGGCTGTCCCTCCAAAACGGTGAACGGCAGCGGCGGCGGGGCAACGCTGCTCAAAGATCCGGAGTTGATCTACCAGGGCGCCAAAGCGATGCGTGAGGCGGTGCCGGCCCATTTGCCGGTGACGGTGAAAATCCGCCTTGGCTGGGATTCTTCCCAGCGCAGCCTCGAAATCGCCGATGCGGTGCAACAGTCCGGCGCCACCGAACTGGCGGTGCATGGCCGTACCAAAGAAGACGGCTATCGCGCGGAATGTATCGACTGGCCCGGTATCGCCGCCATCCGCCGGCGCCTGTCCATTCCTGTTATCGCCAACGGCGAGATTCGCGACTGGCAAAGCGGCCAATCATGCATGGCGGTGACCGGCTGCGATGCGCTGATGCTCGGACGCGGCGCCTTAAGCGTGCCCAATCTCGGCCGAGTGGTGAAGTTTAACGACCCGGTTATGCCCTGGCCGTCCGTGGCTTCTCTGCTTAATCGTTATGTCAGCTTGGAAAAAGCCGGCGATACCGGCCTCTATCATGTGGCGCGCATCAAGCAATGGCTGGGCTTTCTGCGTAAGCAATACCCGGCGGCGACGGCGCTGTTCAACGAAATCCGCACCCTGAACAGCGCCGGGGCCATCGCGGCGGTCATTGATAACCGACGCGCGGCATGAAGCAAGCCGGAGGCTTCAGACTGCTGACAAACATACTCGGCGTCTTTCTGGCAGCCTACCCCGACTAAGCACTTTGTCAACAAACTGAAGCCGCGGGCTTACTTTCTTTGCAAGGACTGACCCCGGTGTGTTTTCTCCGCCGTTTGCGTCGCGGGATTGGCTATCCGCTTGCGGTAAGCTACTCTCTATCATCATCCTCTGTAAGGTACGGTCCCGCCGATGAGCTTGCTGCACCCGGTTAAGCACTATTTCACCGCCCGGCCCCGGCTGCTCATCGCCGTCGGCGCCGGCATCCTGTCCTACTGGATATTGCCGGCGCATTTATCCGCGCTGATGCGTTTGACCATCGCCTGGAACGCGTTGGCCTGGCTGTATCTTATCTTCCTCTGGTGGCTGATGATGCGGGCTGAAGAGGAGGATATCCGGCATATTGCCCAAATCCAGGACGAGAGCGCCAGTACGGTTTTATCGCTGGTAAGCGTGGCCTGTCTGGTGAGCATCCTGGTGATTTTGCTGGAGCTGAGCGCAGTGAAGCAGTTAACGGGGACAGCGAAGGTGATGCATCTCGTCCTGACCGGCACGACGCTGCTGGCGTCTTGGGCGCTGCTACCCACGGCGTTCGCCATGCATTATGCCCATCTTTTTTACCGAACCCGGACGCACCCGGAAATGGCTCTGCTTTTTTCCCAATAATTTACGTAAACCCCGCTATTGGGATTTCCTTTATTTTTCCTTCACCATTGGCGTCGCGTCGCAAACCGCCGATGTCGCCATCGGCAGTTCGGATGTCCGGCGCATCGCCTTGCTGCAATCGGTTTTATCCTTTATTTTCAACCTGGTGATCCTTGGTTTATCCATCAACGTCTGCGCCGGCTTGCTCAGCTAAACGGCGGACAGGAATAATTTATTGTATAAAGCGTTCACGCTTGCAGACAATGGCGCCCGACACAAAAGCCCTCTCTCGCCGTATGAAACAGTCGGCGACGGCGTATCTGCTTTGGCGGTGGGGGCCAATACGCAACCAGCTGACCCTGTCATACTTAAGCCAGACTAACGGCATGATTCCGTAAACCCGGCGATTACGGCTGCCCGTTTCTGCCATACGCCATAAACGCCGGCCGCAGGCTTAATCGCTCGTAATAGGCGTTGACCGCCGGGAAGTCGGCATGCGGGATAGGCGTGCAAAGATACCGGTTTACCGACAGGCCGATGGGAATATCCGCCAGGGTAAAGGACTCTCCCGCCACATAGGCCCCGGTGCTGCCCAGCCGGCCCTCCAGAATGGACATTTTGCGGGTCCAGCCGGCGATGCCCGCGTCGATACGCGCGGAATCGGGGTGCTCCGGATTGTGCCGCACCAGGGCGCCGAACACATAGCTCCAGGCGGGATTGAGTTCGGCGGCCTGCCAATCAATCCAGCAATCGATGCCGGCCCGGATTTTGGGCGCCGCCGGGTATAACGCCTCGCCGCGGTAAGCTCGGGCCAGGTAGCGGATGATGGTATTCGATTCCCACAAAACGAAGTCTTCGTCCTGGATAACCGGTACCATGGCATTGGGATTCAGCGCGAGAAACTCAGGGCTGTGAGTGGATTGAAACCCGGTGCCCCAGTCCTCCCGTTCAAACTCGATGCCTAACTCCCCGCAGGCCCAAAGGACCTTGCGCACATTAATAGATGAAGATCTGCCCAGAATTTTCAGCATAGGCTTCCTTTTTATTCGATGTTAGGGTGACATTGGCCGCTCTATACTGGCATTTTTATCCGCGGCTGAAAACAGGAAACGCCGGGCGATACCCGGCGGCATTCAATTCAGGGACGGGGGGGGACGCCGCCGGCAATTGGTCTTCCACGCGCTGTTTCAGACGCAGCAGACCGCGGGAGAAGCATTCGGCATCGTCAAGGGCGCGGGCCAGCGTCAGGGCGCCCTGGATGCCGGCAACCACGTCCTGCGCCAAGATGCCGGCAGTGGCGCTGTCCGCCCCCGCGCGTTGCAGAGCCGAATCCAGCGCGGCTATCCAGCGGCTGAAATAGCCGCCGATGGCGGCGGCGAACCGATCCCGCGTAGCGTCCAGGGCAAAGGCGCCCACCAGGCAAATGCGTTTGCCGGACTGGAAATAGTCCTCAACCGCCCGCCACATCAGGGCCAGCGCGTCACGGGCGTTCTCCTGCTCCAGCGGCTGGAAGATGTGCGTGGCGAACCATTGGTGCACATGAAGCAGTACCTTGTTCGCCATGTCCTCTTTCCCTGCCGGAAAGTAGTGATAGAGGCTGCCTTTACCTAACCCGGTGCCTGCGCTGATACGCATCAAAGAGGCGCCCTCAAATCCAAACTGACGGAAGATATCGGCGATGCGGGCCACCAGCTCGGTATTGACGTTTTCGTTACAGTTTATCACTGATGCTTTGCTCCGCCTGCGCGACGAACGATCACAAACCGAAATCGGACAAGCCGGGATGATCGTCGGGACGCCGACCCAGCGGCCAGAAAAAGCGACGATCGGCGTCTTGGATAGGCAAATCGTTGATACAGGCGAACCGACGATACATCAGCCCCTGCTCATTGAATTCCCAATTTTCATTGCCATAAGAACGAAACCAGTTACCGCTGTCGTCGTGCCATTCGTAGGCGAAACGCACCGCGATGCGGGAGCCGGTAAACGCCCACAACTCTTTGATCAAGCGGTAGTCCAGTTCCCTGGCCCATTTGCGGGTCAGGAACGCCACGACTTCCTCGCGGCCGGTGACGATTTCAACGCGGTTACGCCATTGGGTATCTTCGGAGTAGACCAGGGATACCCTGCGCGGATCGCGGCTATTCCAGCCGTCTTCCGCCAGGCGCACCTTGGCGACGGCGGTATCGTGGGTAAACGGAGGGACCGGATTTGCCATGTTAAGAGCCTCTTGAAGGAGCGGAGGTTTGACTGTACCGATCGGTACAACCTATGGCAAGCATTATCGTCGGCGCGGGAAGCAATAGACGCCGGTCATGACGTGGATGACCAGTCTGAGCCAAGGCAAAAAGGAGCAACATGCAGAGGCGCTGTGCGGGGGATCAGGCTTCGCCCGGCAGCTCTGTCTTACCCTGTGACGAGGGTCAGGACAGTTGCGCCTGAGAACATATCCTAACGCGCGAGGAAGAAATGAGAGCGTGCCATACCGGCCGCCGGCGCTCGTTAAACATCGGGAAAATCAGGTAATCTGCCAATCCGGCGGGGTATGGGCGACGATATATTCCGCAAACTCCTTAAGTCCGGCCAGCACATCGCGCCAATGCGCCAACTCCATTGAAAGCGTAATGCCCAGCAAGCCGGTGACAAACCAGTAGGCCATGCCGATACCGACGCCGGTAAAGATAAAGGCGAGCGCATTTTGACTGGATTTACGGCATACAACATTTAATGTGCTGGAGAAAAACATCATCACCGCACTGAGCAATTCCCAGCGCATCATTTCAAAGCCTGCGGCCAGCGTACTCATGTGGAACTGTCCTCCCGTGGTTTAAGTTGCTCCAATTTTCTCCTGTTTTTTTGCATTGTGCTACAAAAATATGTGATGAAGGTCAAATTTTTTTGAACGACACGGATAAGTTGTTTACTTTTGTGCTTTTTTTACTTTTGCGAAACGGCGGCCACCGTTTCCGCCGGGCCGAACACCGGATATTTAGGCAGATTAACCTGGGTGTAAGGCTCCCAACCCCCGCCCAGCGCTTTGTAAAGCGCCACCAGATCGATACCGGTTTGCACCTGGGCGGCGGCCACTTGCTGCCGCGCCTGCGCCAGCTGCCGCTGGGCGTCGAGCATGGTGATAAAGGACGTCAAACCCTGTTTGTAGCTCTCGCTGGATAAATTGAAGGCGTTCTGGTAGGAGGCGGCGGCCTGTTCCAAACCCTCTACCTGCTCTTGATCGGTTCGGTAACTCACCAGCGCATTCTCTACGTCTTGCAAGGCGGTCAGGACCGTTTGGCGGTAGGACAGCGCGGCATTGGCCTGCTGCACCCGAGCCAGTCTGACGGTCGAGACAAGACGGCCGCCCTGGAAAATCGGGATCGTGACCTGCGGACCGTAGCTGTAAAAATGGCTGCTCCAATGGGTGAGATAGTCCGCTTCGGTGTTGCGCAGGCCGAACTGGCCGGTAAGGGAAAAATCAGGGAACAGCTGGGCCACCGACACGCCGATATTGGCGGTGGCCGCATGCAGGCTGGCTTCCGCCTGTCGCACGTCGGGACGGCGGCGCGCCAGGGCCGACGGCACGCCCACCGCCACGGCGGCCGGGACGGCGGGCAGAGGCCTGATTTGGCTCAATTCATTATCCAGCTGTCCCGGCGCCTGTCCCAGCAATACCGCCAGGCCGTTCATCGCCTGACGTTCCTGGGATTGATACTGCGGCAGTTGGGCCCGCAACGACCCGAGCAAGGCGGCGGCGCTTTCCACATCATACTGCGGCGCCAGCCCATGCTGTTGTCGACTGCGGGTCAACTCCAGCGACTGTTGCGCCACGTCGATTTGCGTTTGGATGGTTTGCGCCACGGTTTGGGCGCCCCGCAGTTGCAAATAGGTTCGCGCCACTTCCGCCTCCAGTGACACCAGCGCGTCGTTGCGCTCTTCCACCGAGGCCTGGGTTTGCGCCTGCGCCATCTCAACGGAGCGGCGCACCTTGCCCCCAAAGATCCAACTCCCAACTGGCGTCGAAACTGCCCTGGTAGAGGCTCACCGGCTGGGTCAGGGTATCCAGAGCGGAGGCCGCCTCCGGACTGAGGCTCGACACGCTTGAGGTATTCACATGGGACGAGTCGAGTTCTCCCTTCAGTCCCAACTGCTCGCGCTGGGCGCTGGCTTTGGCTTGTACCGACGGCAGATAGGCGGCCCCCGCCTGCACCGTCTGCTCACGAGCGCCGGCGATACGCAATACCGCCTGTTGCAAATTGATATTGCCGGCGATGGCCCGGTCAATCAGACTATCGAGCTGCGGATCGTTAAAGGTACGCCACCAGGAAGGCGTGGGCAGTGCCGCCAGGGCCGCCGACGCGGGCCGGTTTTTTCCGCCGTTGTCGAGGTTATTGAATGCGGCGGGCGTGACGGGCGTCGGGGCGTGATAATCCGGCCCCACGGCGCAGGCGGTCATCATGGCCGCCAGCAACGCCGTCAGCATGCCGGCGCCGCCACGGCGCAACGGGGAAGGGATTCGCGGTTCAGCGGTTGAGAATCGGACCGGCATACTAATGAGCTCCCACGTTGCCTTCGCTCTTCACCGGCGAAAGCAACAGACAAAAAGGAATCAGGATAAACGCCACCAGCGCGCAAACGGAAAACACGTCGATGTAGGACATAATCCGCGATTGGACAATCATTTGCTGATAAAGCTTGCCGGTGGCGATTTGCACCGGATCGCCGATTTGCAGGGAAAAATCCCGCACCGCCGCCGCACCGTCCTTCAACACCTGCTGGAACTGCTCATTGAGCGGGGTCATATGGTCCGCCAGATAGGCGCTATGGACCTGGCTGCGCTGGGTAATGGTGGCGGTGGACAAGGAAATCCCGATGGAACCCGCCACGTTGCGGAACATGGTAAACAGCGCCGACGCATCGGCATTGAGTCTCGGCGCCAGCGAGACATAAGCCAACGTGGTCAGCGGGACGAATAAAAATCCCAGCCCGATGGACTGCGCGCTGCGCATCGTCACCAGGGTCAAATAATCCACGTTCGGCACCAGGCGGCTGGAATAGATAAAGGCCAGCGTCAATAACGAAAAGCCGAAGGCCACCAGCCAACGGGTCTGCACGATGGGCATCAGCTTTATCACCAACGGAATGGACAGGACGATGAGGATCGCCCCCGGCGACATCACCAGGCCGGAGAGGGTGGCGGTGTAGCCCAGTTCCTGCTGCGCCAGCTGCGGTATCGCCACCGAGCTGCCGTAAAGGATCATGGCCATACCGGCCATCAGCAGGCTTGAAACGGCGAAGTTGCGGTCTTTGAGACAACGCAGTTCAACCACCGGTTTTTTGGCATAAAGCAGCCAGTAGACGGCGCCCACGATGCCCACCGCCGCCAGGAAGGCGAACAGACGGATAAAATTGGACGAGAACCAATCATCATCCTCGCCGCGATCGAGCATGACCTGCAAACATCCCAGGCCAAGGGCAATCAGACCGATGCCGGTGTAATCAATGGATAATTTACGCCCCTTGACGCGACGTTCCCAAGGTGGATCCTCCAGTAACTGGTAAATGGCCACCAAGGTCAGGATGCCGATGGGAATGTTAATCAGAAACACCCAGCGCCAGCTGTAATTGTCGGTGATCCAGCCCCCCAGCGTCGGGCCCAGCACCGGCGCCACGATAATGGCGATGGAGGAGAGCCCGAAGGCCTTGCCGCGATCCGCCGGCTTGAAGTAATCCAGCAGCACCGATTGCTGCACCGGCTGCAAACCGCCGCCGAAAAAACCTTGCAGCACGCGAAATAGAATAATCTGCCAAAGCTCGGTGGAGATTCCGCACAGGAAAGAGCAAAGGGTAAACATGCCGATGCAAATCAAGAAATACTGCTTGCGGCCGAACACTCGGCCAAGGAAGGCGGAAATCGGCAATACGATGCCGTTCGCCACCAGATAGGAGGTCAATACCCAGGTGGACTCGTCGTAACTCGCCGAGACGGTGCCGGCGATATGAGGCAGGGCGACATTGACGATGGTGGTGTCCAGGATTTCCATGAATACCGCCAGGGTCACCACCCAGGCCACGAGCCAAGGATTGCCGCTGGGCCGCCAGTGCCTGTCGTCGCTCATTTCAGAAATACCGTGGGCTGTACCGATAATCCCAGAGGCAGCGGCATATCCGGATCCAGGCCGCCGTCGATAACGATTTTCACCGGCACCCGCTGGACGATTTTCACAAAGTTCCCGGTGGCGTTTTCCGCCGGAAAGGCGGAGAAGCGCGAGCCGGAACCCTGTTGCACGCTATCCACATGCCCATGCAGTTTCAGCTTGGGATAGGCGTCAACCTCCAGATCCACCCGGTTACCGGGGCGCATGCGTTCCAACTGCGATTCCTTGAAGTTGGCCGTCACCCAGACGTTCGGCGACACCACCGACATCAGGGCGCTGCCGGCCTGTACCAGCATGCCTGGCTGTACATTGCGGCGGGTGACGAAACCGTCGAACGGCGCCCGTACATCAGCATAGGACAGATTGAGATCGGCGGTTTCCAGCTGCGCTTTCGCCTGCTCTACCTGCTGCTGCCGAGCTTCCACGGTGGTTTCGGCCTGGCGGATTTGCAGCGCCACCTGCGCGGCCACCTGCACCTGGGCGCGGGCATTGGCGACGTTGGCGCTGGCGGCGCGCAGCTGCGCATTGGCGCTGTCGATATTTTGCTGCGAGGTGGCGCGGGGGTCTACGCCGCGCTGCCGGCGGTATTCCGCCTCGGCATTTTGCAGATTGGCCTCGGCGCTGGCCTGCTGCGCCTGCGCCTGGGCCAGTTGAGCGGGATACTGCACCCGGGAGAGACTCAACTGGACTTCCGCCTGATGCAACTGCGCCTGGGCCATGCCCAGCTGCGCCAAGGCCTGATCCCGCTGCGCGATGTAATCCCTGGGATCGATTTGAATCAGTAGATCGCCTTTATGCACTCGCTGGTTGTCCCTGACCGCGAGATTAATCACGTAGCCGGCGATTTTCGGCGCCACGGTCACCGCATCGCTTTCGGTATAAGCGTCATCGGTGGTTTCCTGATTGCGGGTGGATAAGTAGAAATAAAGCGCCGCCAGCACCAGAATCACCACCACCGCCGCCAGGATAATCAGCGGTCTTTTGCCGGGACCCTTGCGTTCCGGCGCCGAGGCGTCATCTTGCTTGTCGTTTTCACCGGCGGACTGTCGGTCATGCTCTTTGCGGCCATCGGCCGGCGCGCCTTCCTGGTGGTCGCGATCGCGGCGGGGTTCGTTCGACGGCGATGCGTTATCGGATTTGTCGTTATTATTGCTGTCCATAGGCCCCATCAAAATATCGGCAGCATGGCGCTGCGCCGGTGATTAACAAGGAAAATCTGCATTTGTCAGACCGAATTATAGCAAAGCTGTGACCGCCGTCAGTTTTTGCCGCTTTCGTCTCCCCGTCAAGGGCGGCGGCATGGGCCGTTCCCTATGCCGACCGCTTGAAGAAACCGAAAGCGCTTCTGAACGATACGCAATCCATGTCGAAGGCGCTATTCCGATAAAACAATACCTTGGCACAGGGATGAGGGGAAAGGGAAGTAAGAACAAAAAAATCGTTAACAATTATGTCCGCCCTGCCGATTCATACCGTTTCTTTACCAATAGTGCCTGACAAACGCCGGTTTATTGCCGACAATATCTGCACGTCCCCGACAACCGTACCGCTGTGAGGGATTTTTTCGGCTATAGGGACATTTTCATGACGACTTCGCGACAACAACTGAGCCTGACCCTGGTGCTCGGCTCCCTGGCGGCGTTGGGCCCGCTGTGTACCGACTTTTATCTGCCCGCATTGCCGGATTTGGCGAAAAGTCTTGGCGCCACAACCGCCGCCGCGCAGCTCAGCCTCACCGCCGGCCTGCTCGGGTTGGGGCTGGGCCAGCTGATTTTCGGCCCTTTGAGCGATAAGCTGGGGCGCATGCCGCCCTTGTTGGCTTCGCTGTTCATTCTGCTACTGGCCTCCATCGGCTGCGCCCTGGCACGGGATATGACTCAATTATTGGCGGCGCGTTTCATCCAGGGTCTGGCGGGCGCCGGCGGCGCGGTGCTATCCCGGGCGGTGGCGCGGGATTTGTATAGCGGCCATGGGCTGACGCGATTTTTCGCCATGCTGATGCTGGTTAACGGTCTGGCGCCCATCGCCGCCCCGGTATTGGGGGGCGCATTATTATCATGGACCCATTGGCGCGGTCTGTTCGCGGCGCTGGCGATGATTGCGCTGCTGCTGTTGGCCTGCAGCGCCTGGCGACTGCGGGAGACCCTGCCGGCGGCGAAGAGGAACGCGGCGTCGCTGCTCGGCGTGTTCGGCGGCCTGGGACGTTTGGCGGGCCAGCGCCAATTTATGGGGCTATGCCTCACTCAAGGGTTCAGCATGGCGGGCATGTTCGCTTATATCGGCGCATCGCCCTTCGTTCTACAGCAGATCTACGGCTTAAGCCCTCAGTCCTTCAGCTTTTGTTTCGCCGCCAACGGCCTGGGCCTTATCGCCGCCGCGCAAATAGCCGCCCGCTGCAGCATTCGATTCGGTGAATTCGCGCTGCTGAAGGTCGGGCTCTCCATCGCCGGCGTCGCTGCATCGACCTTATTGTTAAGCGCGCTGTTTGCGGCGCCGTTGCCGCTCATTCTGACGGCGCTGTTTTTTACGGTGCTGGTTAATGGAATAATCGGTACCCTGGCGTCTTCGCTTGCCATGCAAAGCCAAGGTAAAAACGCCGGCAGCGCATCGGCGATTATCGGCGTCGGCATGTTTGCCCTCGGCGCGCTGAGCGTGCCCTTCACCGGCATCGGCGGGACATCGGTGATAACAATGGGTTTGACGATTTGGGGATGTTATATGATAGCCATTATGATCTTCGCATTTGTCGTGCGCAAAAAAAACGCCGGCATAATTCTTTACCAGGCGAAGACAGCCTGTTCATTGCCACGTAAATTCGTTAACCCGCGATATATATCGCCCGGACGAATGCCGGGCATGGCGGTTATTATCGCTGATTTACCTATTTGAAATACCTTATTCGGGGTATTTTTCGCGTTCGCGCATAAACTCTTTAACGGCGAAGAAATCCGGCGAAAGACGAATAAATTTCTGAAAATGAAAACATGTCAATTCACTTATTCATAATTTTAGTGACAAAAAAATACAGAGAGTAGATGATTTTCGTTTTCGGATAATTGGATATACTATGTCGTTATTTTCTGCGGTCTCGCTGCCATTTTCGGGTAATGAATAATGTCCTCTTTTTTTCGTGTCGCATGTTTCGGCGCGTCGCTTTTTGCGCTGGGTAATGGAGTAATCGGCAATGTACAGGCCGCTGTCAGCACGGACCCGGCGCCGTTGACGTCGTCATTGGTGATAGCTTCCGGCAGCGCCATCGTGTTGGATATGAACGATAACCATCTGCTTTATGCCGCGAATGCGGATAAAGTGGTGCCTATTGCTTCCTTGTCCAAATTGATGACCGCCATCGTGGTATTGGATGCCCATCAGCCGATGGATGAAATCATCTCCGTGGATATTCATCAAACGCCGGAACTGCGGGGCGTATTTTCGCGGGTCAGGGTGGGGAGTGAAATCAGCCGGCACGATATGCTGCTGTTGGCGTTGATGTCTTCTGAAAACCGCGCCGCCGCCAGCCTGGCGCATCATTATCCCGGCGGTTATTCGGCATTTATCGCCGCCATGAATGCGAAAGCGCGATCGCTGGGCATGATGCATACGCATTATGTGGAACCCACGGGGTTATCCTTTAATAATGTGTCGACGGCCCGCGACCTTTCGAAATTACTTATCGCCAGCCAACAATACCCGATGCTGAGCGAGCTCAGCACGACCCACGAGACGATGGCGAGATTCCAGAATCCGTCGTATACCTTGCCGTTCCGTAATACCAATCATCTGGTTTATCGGCCTGATTGGGCGATTCAACTGACCAAGACCGGCTTTACCAATCAGGCGGGTCACTGCCTGGTGATGCGTACCGTTATCAATCATCGCCCGGTGGGGTTGGTGGTGCTGGATGCGTTCGGCAAATATACCCATTTTGCCGATGCCAATCGTATTCGCAGCTGGCTGGAAACGGGCAAGTCTTCGCCGGTGCCGGCGGCGGCCCTGGATTACAAAAAACAGAAAGCCCGCCAGTCGGGGATTACGGCGCAGAATAACAGCGGCGCTCAAGAGGGTATGGCGGATTAATCCGCCCCTTAGGGCCAATTCGACCCCCTTCGGCACGCTCTCCCTTTAACACGGTTTGCTGCACGATTGGCGCTGGCGGGCTTACCCCGGCATGGGGCGCTCCGGCAGCCGCTGGACGGCTGCTTCGACCCCATTACCGTGGTCTCCCTTTAACACGGTTTGCTGCACGATTGGCGCTGGCGGGCTTACCCCGGCATGGGGCGCTCCGGCAGCCGCTGGACGGCTGCTTCGACCCCATTACCGTGGTCTCCCTTTAACACGGTTTGCTGCACGATTGGCGCTGGCGGGCTTACCCCGGCATGGGGCGCTCCGGCAGCCGCCAGACGGCTGCTTCGACCCCATTACCGCGGTCTCCCTTTAACACGCGCTCACTTTCTCACCTCCATAGGAGCGCGCGCCCGACGAAGCGCTAATAGCGGGTCTAACGCGCGGCGGCGCGCAGATCCTCGATGACGACGCCGTATTGGGTGGCCTCGGCTTCATGCCCTTCGTCTCGCCATTCTTCGGCCAGCGCCTGGCGATACCACTCCTCCAGCGCCGGCAGCGCCAGCATAGTATGGCACCAGCGCTGGGCGGCGGCGGAGAGCGGCAGTCCATAGCTCTGCACGCGGAAAACCACCGGAGCATAAAACGCGTCCGCGGCGGTAAAATCCGGTCCCGCCAGGAACGGGCCGCCGAACTGCGCTAGACCCTGCTGCCATAATGCATCCAGCCGGGCAAGATCGGCGGTGAGTTCCGGCGGCAACGCGGTCAGCTTTACCCGTATTCCGCAGTTCATCGGACAAAGGGTTCTCAGCGTGGTAAAACCGGCATGCATTTCCGCCGCTGCGCACCGCGCCCAGGCCCGTGCCTGATACTCCTCGGGCCAGACGCCGGCATGGATTTCCGCCAGATACTCGGCGATGGCCAGGGAGTCCCAAATCGCCATGGCGCCGTCATACAGTACCGGAACCCGGCCGGTGGGGGAGAAATGCTGGAAAACCACGGCGTTATCGTTGCCTTGGAACCGGTGAGTGGTTTCAGTGAAAGGAATATTCAGGGCCTTCATAAGCAGCCAAGGCCGCAGCGACCATGAGGAGTAATTTTTATTGGCGATATGCAGTTCGTACACGATTTGGGACTCCCTCGGATAACATGGCGGACAGGGCGCCATTGCGACGATTATTTCTCTGACGGCGAGCGGCAGGGGGATAGGGTCACTTTAAAACGGGGTATGCGATAGCCGGGAACGGTACCGGAATCCACGATACCTTCTTCACGAGCGCCCATGCGCTGGAAGAACCCGGCGATTGCCGGGTCGCAATCAATCAGTAAACGTTTGGCGCCGGCCCGGTGCGCCGCCTTCAGCGACCAGCCGAACAAGGCCTTGCCGATACCGTTTTTCGTTTTGTCCGGTGAGACGAACAACCGCTGGAGGAAGGCGATTTCGTCCTCGAAGTAAAGCTGGGCGGCACCCAGCAGGGTATTGTCCGCCTCCGCCACGCAAATGGAGGTTTTTTCGATATCGGCGGGACGGAACCTGAGCATCTGCCGGCAATCGCGCATAAACGCGTCGTCATAACCCGATAATGCTTTCGATAGCAAACAGAGCTCGGTGAGTTGTTCCAACTCATCGAGACGGGCCGCCCTGAGGTGAAGCATCAATTGGCCCCCGCTTGGCAACGGTAGATTTGCAATACCAGTTCGGTGGTCCTTCGCGCATCCCCGGCGCCCGCCAAGGGTAGGGTTCCCTGCGCCGCCGACTGCTCGAAATCCGCCAAAATCGCGGCGTGGCGTGAGAAATCCGTCACGGCGGCGCTGCTGGCGCCGGGGTCTTCCGCCGGCGGCGCCAGGCTGGCCGGATTGTCGATACCCTCGATATGCCACTGGCTGATGCAATCGTTAAGCAGCGTGAAGGTGCCTTTTTCGCAGCTGACCTCCAGCCGCGGCGGGTATCCCGGCGGCGCGCAGGTTGAGGCCACGATGGTGCCTATCATGCCGTTGTCATAGCGCAGCACCACCGCGCCGTGATCTTCGGCTTCCATCCGGTGGGCGAAGGTATCCAGTTCTCCCTGCACCCGCTTGGGCATGCCGAACAGCCAAATATAGTTATCGATGTTATGGCAGGCCTGCTGCATGAAAACGCCGCCGCCGTCGAGGGCATAGCCGCCGCGGTAATCGGCGCTGTCATAATAGCGCTGGTCGCGCCAGAAGCGGCAACTGAGATCGGCGGAGTAGATACGACCGAACGCGCCGCGTTCCATCAGGGCTTTCACCGCCATATTGTCGGGGTTTGTCCGGCGCTGATAGCTCACCGCCAGGGTTACGCCTGCACGGGACGCCGCGTCTATCATGCCGTCCATGGCCGCCAGGGTGATATCCAGCGGCTTCTCCACCAGCACATGCTTGCCCATGCGCGCGGCCTCGATGGCGCTTTGATGGTGCAGGCCGTTCGGGGTGGTGATGATAACCGCGTCGAACGGGCGGTCTACCGCCGCCAGCGACGGCCAGCAAGGCAGGCGGTACGTATTCTCTCCGGAGATTTTACTGCGTGATATAAACCCGACCGCCTCGCTTGCCGGCAGAGATTGCAAGGCGCTGAGATAGGTTTTACTGATATTGCCCGTTCCGATAATGACGTATTTCATAAGTGATTCGGTGCCTTGTAGATAAAGTAGAACCGATCATCCCTGAAGGCCATGACGGCCGGCGCAAGAACCGGCATACGCCCCGGCGGAAGCGGGACGCGTTAATCGTCAACTCCCGTATAGGCCGAACATGGCTTGTTACACTGCAAAGCAGTATTGCAAAGGTAATGACGCTTGCCAAGCCCCTAACCGCTACTTATGGATGAGACGCCGGATTTCTCCATGTCTTCGTCCGGTTTGGCCGGACGCCAGAGCGTTTCATTGCTTTATCAGGGGCGCCGGAAATCCCTCCGGCCATCGCTTGGGCGTTGCACTATGCCGGTTTCCCCGCCCGTCGCTTGGGCGTTGCAAGTCGCCGGTTTTAGCCTTCGCCCCAGTGTTTTGCTTTGCTGGTTTTACCGATGCCCGGATTGAAGCTGTTGGTGGGATCGGTTTGCCGGTAAAACGCCGCCAGCGCGGGTTTGGCCTGGTAAAGGTGCCCGACGTTATGTTCGGCGGGGTATTCGGCGTGCCGCTTATCCAGCTCTTCCAGCATGCGCTGCTTCAAGGCATGGGTGTCGACGCCTTTGGCGACGATATAATCCTGATGAAAAACGTGGCACATGAAATGGCCGTAGTAGAGTTTGGCCACCAGGTGTCGTTCGATATCCGGCGGCAGGGTCTCGAACCATTGGCTTTCGTTGCGGGGCAGGGCGATATCCAGCGCCAGGATATCCTCCACCTTGTCGCTGTGCACCGCGTGATAACGCACGGCGGCGCCCGCGGCGGCGAAACGGTGCAAAAAGGCTTTGTTGCCCTCCTCCGGCGTGCAGGCGAAGTAGTCCCCTGTCGCCTTGGCGAAATAGGCCGCCAGGTAGCGGCGGGCCTCGTCGATGCCGTCCCCGGACATTTTCAACAGCAAATGATGCTCATAACGGTCGCGGTACTCTTTGATGCGCGGGGGCAGATGGCTGGGCCACAGCCGGCTCAGGCCCTGAAGAAAGCGATCGCTAAACCGTGACGGCAGCCAGGATTGGGCATTGAGGGTGGCGTCAATACGTCCTTTCAGTTGAAACAATCGGGGCATGCTGTCGGTGCCCAGACGGTTGATCATGATGAAGGTATCTTTACCGTAGGTTTCGGCGATGTCGAAACAGTCCCGGTGCATATATTCCCCCGCCACGGGCAGATGGCGGAAGCCGGAGAGAATGTCCCGCCGCAGAACGGTCAGCGTCTGGGGATCCTGGGTGCCGATATAAAACACCTGCTGCCGCTCTTCCGCCGCAAAGGTATCCAGCCGCACGGCAAAGACCGCCAGCTTGCCTGCGCTGCCGGCGGCTTCGAACAAACGGCGTTCATCGGCGTTGTAACGCGACGGGGTATCGGCGTCCACCTCCCGCACCCGCTCTGCATACTCATGATCCGAACAGGCCCGGTTCGGCGGCGAGATGTCCCGCGGCGCGTATTGTCCGTTCTCCAGCCGGGTCAGGATGTGTTCCGGCGTGGAGCCCAGTTCGATACCCAGATGATTGACCAGGTCAAGGCTGCCGTCGGCATTGATTTGCGCGTAGAGCGCCATTTCGGTGTAGGCGGGACCGCGTTTTACCAGCGAACCGCCGGAATTATTGCAGATGCCGCCGATGACCGACGCGCCGAGACAGGATGAACCGATGACCGAATGAGGCTCCCGCCGGTACGGTTTCAGCCGGTTTTCCAGTTCGTACAGCGTGCTGCCGGCCAGGGCGATGACCTGCCGGCCTTCGTCGATGATTTGCACGCCCGACAACCGTCGGGTGCTGATGATAACCACGTCGCGATCGTAATCCGCGCCGTTGGGCGTCGATCCTTCCGTCAGGCCGGTGTTGGCCGATTGCATGATGATCACCTTGTCGGCGGCAACGCAGGCTTCCAGCACGCGCCAGAGGATAAGCAGCGATTCCGGCAGCACCACCGCCAGCGCCGGGCCGCTTCCGGATCGGAAACCGGTACGGTAACGCTGGGTTTGGCGCTCGCCGGTCAGCACGTTACGACCGCCGGCCAGGGTTTTGAGCCGTTCGATAAAGAGATGTGATGAATAGGGCGAACGTTGCAGCATGATAATGTCCCCTCATGATAATGGGTGCCCGGATCGTCCGTTGCCGCGGACGATTATTTCAGCAATTATTCGGAAACAAACGCTTTCAATAATTTAACTTTACCCTTTCGACTCTGTGATGGGCTACACTGAGGCTGTTAAATTTGATCGGCATACTATTAAAAACATCCATGACCGGGCTTTATGCCCGGTCTGTTTTTGCGATTGTGAGAATAACGATATGAAATGGCTGTGTTCACTTAGCCTGTTTATTGCATTAGCGCTCAATCCCGTATTGGCGGACGATAACACCCAGCTTCCTTCCCCCGATTTGCCCCGCGATGCCTACGTCAACGCATTGCTGCAGAAAATGACCCTGTCGGAAAAAATCGGCCAGCTGCGCTTGATAAGCGTGGGCCCGGATAATCCGAAGGAGGCGATCCGGGAGATGATCAAAAAAGGTCAGGTGGGGGCGATTTTCAATACCGTCACCCGCCCGGATATCCGGGCGATGCAGGACCAGGTTATGCAACTCAGCCGCCTCAAAATCCCGTTATTCTTCGCTTACGATATCGTCCACGGCCAGCGGACCGTGTTTCCCATCAGCCTTGGTCTGGCCTCCAGCTGGAATCTCGACGCGGTCGCCACCAGCGGGCGTATCGCCGCCTTTGAGGGCAGTGAGGACGGTTTGAACATGACCTGGGCGCCGATGGTGGATATTACCCGTGATCCGCGCTGGGGCCGCGTGTCCGAGGGTCTGGGCGAGGATACCTTTCTGGCGAGCGAAATGGGCCGGGTAATGGTGGCGTCGCTGCAGGGCAAGAATCCCGCCGACCGGCACTCCTTGATGACCAGCGTCAAGCATTTCGCCCTGTACGGCGCCGCGGAGGGCGGGCGGGATTACAACACCGTCGATATGAGCCCACAGCGGATGTTCCAGGACTATTTGCCGCCCTATAAGGCGGCGCTGGATGCCGGCAGCGGCGGCGTCATGGTGGCGCTGAATTCCATTAACGGCACGCCGGCCACCGCCGATGCCTGGTTGCTGAAAGATCTGCTGCGCAAGCAGTGGCATTTCTCCGGCATCGCCATCAGCGATCACGGCGCGGTGAAAGAATTGATGAATCACGGCGTCGCCGCTTCACCGAAAGAGGCGGTGAAAATCGCCTTGGACGCCGGTATCGATATGAGCATGGGCGACGTCTATTTCAGCCGATATCTGCCGGAAATGGTCAAAAGCGGCGCGGTAAGCGAAGCGGAGCTGGACGATGCCGTTCGTCACGTGCTGAACGTGAAATATGATATGGGGTTGTTTCGCGATCCCTACAGCCATCTGGGGCCGGTGGGCAGCGATCCCAAGGACACCAATGCCGAAAGCCGCCTCCATCGTCCGGAGGCGCGGGAAGTGGCGCGGCAAACGCTGGTTTTGTTGAAAAACCGCCTGCAAACGCTGCCGCTGAAAAAACAGGGAACCATTGCCGTCATCGGACCGCTGGCCGACAGTCCGCGCGATATCATCGGCAGTTGGTCGGCGGCCGGCCGGGTCGACCAGGCCGTCACCTTGCTGGCGGGCATCCGCAATGCGGTGGCGGGAAAAGCCGCCGTGGTCTATGCCAAGGGGTCGAATATTACCGATCACAAGGATATGGTGGCGTTTCTCAACAGTTATGAACCTTCGGTGACGCTGGACTCGCGATCGCCTCAAGCCATGCTGGACGAGGCGGTCAAAACCGCTGAACGGGCGGATGTAATCGTGGCGGCGGTGGGGGAATCCCAGGGTATGGCCCATGAAGCTTCCAGCCGCAGCAATATTACTATTCCCGACAGCCAGCGCCGGCTGATTGACGCGTTGAAGGCCACCGGCAAACCCTTGGTGCTGGTGCTGATGAACGGTCGTCCGTTGGCGCTGGTGCATGAGGACCAGCAGGCGGATGCCATGCTGGAGACCTGGTTCAGCGGCACCGAAGGGGGCAACGCCATCGCCGATGTGCTGTTCGGCGACTATAACCCCTCGGGCAAGCTGCCCATCTCCTTCCCGCGCTCGGTGGGGCAGATTCCAATATATTACAATCATTTGCCTACCGGCCGTCCCTATAATCCCCTGGCGCCGGATAAATACACGTCCCATTATTTCGACGAGGCCAACGGTCCGCTTTATCCGTTCGGCTACGGTTTGAGTTATACCCGTTTCAGCGTCTCCGACGTGAGGCTGTCCAGCGCCGCCATGCCGCGGGACGGCAGTATCAACGTCAGCGTCACGCTGACCAACACCGGCGATCGCGACGGCAATACCGTGGCCCAGCTCTATGTCCATGACCTCAAGGCCTCCATCAGCCGGCCGGTGGAAATGTTAAGAGGGTTCCGCCAGGTCTTTCTGAAAGCCGGCGAATCGAAGCAGGTGACCTTCAAGCTCGATGCCGAGGCCCTGAAATTCTATAATCAACAGATGCAATGGGTCGCCGAGCCGGGCGCTTTCGATGTGATGGTCGGGCTTGATTCCGCCCGGGTCAAAACCGCCCGATTCCGACTGTTGTAACGGATTGCGGTAGCGGATCACTGTCGTGGGCCGATATCGTGAGCAAAGGTAATGAGCCGCAGTGCGGGCCATTGTTGCGGGCTTGGGTAACGCGAGGTAATGTCGTGTGCCGATATCGTGGGCAAAGGTAATGAGCCGCAGTGCGGACCATTGTTGCGCGCTTGGGTAACGCGGAGGAAAATGGAACGGCTGCGTCTGCTGATTGAAAAACAGGTGCTGGGGGTAAGCGGCGTGGCCCTGGGCACCATCGATTTCTCCCATCCGGCGGGGGATAGAGGTCTGTATGGCCCCGATTCGATGGTCTGGCGGGTACATGGCGATTTTACCTCCATGATGTGCGGCGGCATCAGCGCCTTGCTGCTGCAAATGCTGCATCCCTCGGCACTGGCGGGCGTGTGGGATCACTCGGATTTTCGCCAGGATATGCTGGGACGTTTGCGGCGCACCGCGCAATTCATCTCCGGCACCAGTTTCGGCCCCCCGGGAGGCCGCTTGGCGGCTGATTGAAAAGGTGAAAGGCATACATGAGCGCGTCAGCGGTCTGGACAACCGGGGCGTCCCTTACCGGGCAAGCGATCCGGCCCTGCTTACCTGGGTCCATGTGGCTGAAGCCCGCAGCTTTCTAGCCGCTTATCTGCGCTGGTGCGACCCGGCCTTGAGCGCCGGCGAACAAGACGAATATTACCGTGAAGCGGCGCGGGTCGCCGCCGCCCTGGGGGCGACGGCTATCCCGGACAGTCGCCGCGCCGTGGCGCTCTATCTGGAGCGAATGCGTCCGGCGCTACGCTGCGATGAGCGCACCCGCGACGTCACGAAACTGTTATTGAACGCATCTTTGCCCCCCCCCCGGCATGGCGAGGCCGATGGGACGTTTAATGATGCGCGCCGGAATCGATCTTCTGCCGGATTGGGCGCGCGGCCAGCTTCAATTGGCCGGCACTCCCGGCGGCGCCTGGACGCTCGATCCTTGCATCGGCTTATTGGCAAAGGTTTTACGCTGGGCGGTGCGTAACGGTGCCCGCCATCGCGCCATGGCCAGGATGGGTCTCGCCCCTTAAGCGCTTTTTAAAGTAAACAATTCTCAAATGGATCGGGTAAGCTTAGGCAAAAAGTTTATTTTTTTTGAACTCATTTACCTTTTGCAGGCAGATTTTTTTATTTTGCGTCGATAGACTCAAAGCAGAAAAGAAACCGAGGCTTAATTGTTATGGCGTTTACCGAAGTAATCCTGGTGGATGACCGCGATCGCCCGCTGGGCCGCATGGAAAAGCTCAAGGCGCATCAAGAAGGGTTATTGCACCGGGCCGTGACGGTTTATCTGTTCAATCCCCAGGGGGAACTGCTGCTACAACAGCGGGCCGAGGACAAATACCACTGCGGCGGATTATGGAGCAATACCTGCTGCGGCCACCCCATGCCCCATGAGGAAACCGCATCGGCCGCCCGGCGGCGGCTTTATGAGGAAATGGGCCTCAGTTGCGCCTTGACGCCGGTTTTTACCCTGCAATACCGCCTGCCTTTATCCAACGGCCTGGTGGAGCATGAACTGGGACATGTCTTTTTTGGCGTCAGCGCCCGTGCGCCGGCGCTCAATCCCAGCGAGGCCATGGCTTACCGCTATTTGTCATTGCCGGCGGTACTGGCGCAAACCCGCCGCAATCCGGCCCTGTTCACCCCATGGTTTTTGCTCACGCTGCCGGATATTCCCGCGCGCTTCCGTAATTTTTTACGGCTGAAAAACGCCGGTTGATTTTCAATGCCGCCTTACGGCATCACCAGCGCTCCTGGTCGGTCGGCGACAGCCCTTTTTGCTCTCTCTATCAGGTTCTATTCATATACATTCTTTTTGGGTGATTAAATTCCCATATGAACTATTATTTCAATGACCTCTGCCCCATGGATTGCAAGCGGCTGCCGGCGGCGGCTTGAAGAAAAAGGGGATGTTAACGGTTCGGTGTTTATTCCCATCCAATAACCCTATAGGAACCTACTTTATGGCTATTTTCCCTCGTCAAGGACGTTTGCTGGGCCTCGCCGTGATGATGCTGGGCATGAGCCTAGGCGCTCAGGCTGCGGATCAACCGGTGCGCGTCGGCTCCAAAATCGATACCGAAGGCTCTTTGCTGGGCAATATCATCGTTCAGGTGCTGGAGTCGCACGGCGTCAAAACCATCAATAAATCGCAGCTGGGCACCACCCAGGTATTGCGCGGCGCCATCACTTCCGGGGAAATCGATATATATCCGGAATACACCGGCAACGGCGCTTTCTTTTTCAGCGATGATAAAGACCCTGCCTGGAAAGACGCCAACGCCGGTTATGAAAAGGTCAAAAAGCTCGACTACGACAAAAATCACATCGTTTGGCTGAGCCCCTCGCCGGCCAACAATACCTGGACCATCGCCATCCGCGAGGATCTGGCGAAAAGCGGACATATCGATTCCCTGAGCGATTTAAGCCGCTATCTCAAGAACGGCGGCAAGTTCAAGCTGGCGGCGTCCGCTGAATTCATCGAGCGGCCGGATGCCTTGCCGGCGTTTGAAAAAACCTATGATTTCACTTTGCAGCAGGATCAACTGCTGTCCCTGGCGGGCGGCGACACCGCGGTCACGCTGAAAGCCGCGGCGGAACAGACCTCCGGCGTCAACGCCGCGATGGCCTACGGCACCGACGGTCCGGTGGCCGCCCTGGGTCTGCATACTCTGTCGGATCCCGACGGCGTGCAGCCCATTTACGCGCCGACCCCGATCATTCGCGAAGCGGTATTAAAACAGCATCCGGACATTGCGCAATGGCTGAAGCCGGTGTTCGCCTCGCTGGATACGCCGACCTTGCAAAAATTGAACGCCAGCATTGCGGTTGAGGGACAAAACGCCAGCAAGGTGGCGGCCGACTACCTCAAACAGAAGGGGTTGATAAAATAATCCGGTTGCGGGCGCCGGGGGAATAGCGCACTTTGATTAAAAATCCTGTACTGCTGACGCTTCTTATCTTGCTGGTGGCCGCGGGGCTGCTGCTGCCGTTCGTCAACTATGCGCCGAACCGGCTGATGTCCGGCCGGGGAATTGGTTTGGAGGAGGTGCTCGGCGGCTTTTGGTTCTTGCTGCTGGTTCCGCCGCTGGCGGCGGGCGCATTGTGCTTTCTGCGACCATCCCGCACGCTCTGGCTGGCGGTAATGATCGCGGCGGAACTGCTGCTGTGCGGCCTGGTGGCGCTGGCGGGCGGTACGGCGTCGCGTCTGGCGGCGCAGGGAGGTACCTTGGTGCGCACGTCCTTCGGCAGCGGTTTCTGGCTGATGGCGGCGTTGTGCCTGCTGATGGCGGCGGACGCCGTTGGCCGGGCCACCGCCAGCCATACTCTGCGGGTGGCGGCCAATGGGCAAATCTGGTTGCCGCTGGCGGCGCTGTTAATGGCAGGCCGGCTGGATCAGCTGTCGCTGCTTAAAGAGTACGCCAATCGCCAGCAGGTTTTTCAGACGGCTTTCGGCGAGCATCTGACGCTGTTGTTCGGTACCCTGGCGCCGGCGATACTCATCGGCATACCGCTGGGGCTTCTTTGCCACCATTCCCCCCCCGCTGGCGACCGACGCTGTTCTCCGCGTTGAATATCATTCAAACCATTCCCGCCATCGCCCTGTTCGGTTTGTTAATCGCGCCGCTAAGCGGATTGGCCTCCGCTTTGCCCTGGCTGCGGGACGCAGGCATCGGCGGCATCGGTCTGGCCCCGGCTCTGATTGCGCTGGTGCTCTATGCCCTGTTGCCTCTGGTGCGCAGCGTGCATGCCGGTTTACAGCAGGTTCCCGCCGAGGTGATTGAAACCGCCCTCGGCATGGGCATGACCCGAGGCCAGATTTTCCGGCGGGTGGAAGTGCCCCTGGCCCTGCCGATGATACTCTCCGGCATACGCGTTATTGCGGTGCAGACGGTGGGCATGGGCATGGTGGCGGCGTTGATCGGCGCCGGCGGTTTCGGCGCCCTCATGTTTCAAGGGCTGCTCAGCAGCGCCTTGGAACTGGTATTGCTGGGAGTTATCCCGGCCATTGCCCTGGCGGTGGTGGTGGATCAACTGTTCAAAGTGATCATTTCTTTACTTCGCCAGGTGCGCCAATGATTCAATTCCAACGGGTCAGTAAATTTTTTCATGGTAAACCGGCGGTTGAGAATCTGGATCTGAATATCGCCGCCGGCGAGTTCACCGTGCTTATCGGCACGTCCGGTTCGGGTAAATCCACTACGCTTAAAATGATCAACCGGCTCATTGAGCACGATCGGGGAAAAATCCTGTTCGCCGGCGATGAGATACACCGTTTCAAGCCGCAGGAGCTGCGCCGACGCATGGGTTACGCCATTCAATCCATCGGGCTGTTTCCGCACTGGACGGTGGAGCAGAACATCGCCACCGTGCCGCAGTTGCTGAAATGGCCGCGGGGGAAGATCCGTGATCGGGTGACCGAGCTGCTGGAATTACTGCATCTGAACGCCGCGCAGTTCCGCGGCCGTTACCCCCACCAGCTTTCGGGCGGCCAACAGCAGCGGGTAGGGGTGGCCCGCGCCCTGGCCGCCGATCCGGAAGTCCTGCTGATGGATGAGCCCTTCGGCGCGCTGGACCCGGTCACCCGCGGCGCGCTGCAACAGGAAATTGCCCGTATCCATCAATTGTCCGGCCGGACCATCGTGCTGGTGACCCACGATATCGATGAAGCCCTGGCCCTGGCGGACAGCATCGTATTGCTGGACCAAGGCAGGATTGTCCAGCAGGGCTCTCCACGTCACCTGCTGACGCAGCCGGCCAATGCCTTTGTGCGTGATTTCTTCGGCCGGAACGATATCGGCATTAAACTGCTGGCGTTGGGCGCGGTGGTGGAGCGTGTCCATAAAGAGGAGCGGCTGGCGGGGGAGGGTATCCTGGCCGCCATGACCCTGCGGGAAGCCCTGTCGGAATTCGTCGCCCGCCGGACTAAACGATTGCCGGTGGTGGACGCGCAGGGCAACCCCTTGGGCGTGTTGCATATCGAGGATCTTGTTAACCCCGCCGGGGAGGAGGGTTGCGATGCCGCGCCGGATACTCGTTGATCCGCTGCTCTGGTGCCTGCTGCTGCTCATGGGCCTGATGTTCGGTATGCCGCGCCTGGGCGCCGTATTTTCCTGGCTGTTCCCGGCCCTGGATCGGCCGGTGTATTTGCAAGACAGTTTTGCCTCCCTGGCCTGGGCGCATCTGCAACTGGTGCTGATGTCCAGCATCATCGCCGTGCTTATCGGCGTGGGCGCCGGTATTGGGGTAACGCGCACGGCGGGCCGGGAATTTCGCCCGCTGGTGGAGACGCTGGTGGCGGTGGGGCAGACATTTCCGCCGGTGGCGGTGCTGGCGGTGGCGGTGCCGGTAATGGGATTCAGCGAGCAGCCGGCCATTATCGCCCTGGTGCTGTACGGGTTGCTGCCCATCGTTCAGGGCACCATCACCGGCATGGAATCGGTGCCGGATTCCATTCGTGAAACCGCCGCCGGAGCGGGCATGACGCGCCGGCAGATCCTGACCCGGGTGGAATTGCCGCTGGCGGCGCCGGTCATCATCACCGGCATCCGTACCTCGGTTATCATCAATATCGGCACCGCCGCCATTGCCTCCACCGTGGGCGTCAAGACCCTGGGCACGCCGATCATCATCGGCCTGAGCGGATTCAATACCGCCTATGTGCTCCAGGGCGCGCTGCTGGTGGCCCTGCTGGCGGTGATAAGCGACATGCTGTTCGAACGCGTCCTGGCGGCCGTGCGCCGCCCGTAGCGGCTTGGCGTCCCGGGGCGGGCTTCGCCCGTCAGCTATGGACGATGATGATATAACCCGCCAGCATCACGCCGCCGATGCCGCCGAGGGCCAACAGGGATATCACGCTGAAAACGACGGCTCGAGTGAAATTCATACATTTCCTTAATGCGGGGCAAGAGGTCATTATAAAGGCAACCGTCTTCGATACAAGCGACCTGTGGCTCGGCAGGCCGGCTTACCACGATCGTGCAGCGACCCTGTTAAAGGGAGACCGCGCCAATGGGGTCGGATTGCGATGCTACCTGAAGATATAGCCAGTATCGGCTGACGTATCGTCCGGTCTGTGGGACAATAGCAATCCCTGCACTCGGAAAAATATTTTCATGCCGTTGTCCGTCGCCGCCAAAGCGCAAATCCACGATTGGTACAAAGCGCTGCAAAAACATATCCCGGATTTTATATCCCGCGCCCCGCAACGCCAGATGATAGCCGAAGTGGCCAAGGCGCTGGCGGGAGATATCGAACGCCATCTGGTGATAGAGGCCCCCACCGGCGTGGGGAAAACACTCTCTTACCTGATTCCCGGCATCGCCATCGGCCGCGCCGAGGAGAAGCCCCTGGTGGTGAGCACCGCCAACGTGGCGCTGCAAGATCAAATCTTCAGCAAGGATCTGCCGCTGCTGAGAAAGCTGATTCCCGATTTGAAGTTTACCGCCGCCTTCGGCCGGCGCCGATACGTTTGCCCGCGCAACCTGGCGGCCATGGCCGCCGATGCGGTTTTCCAGGGGGATTTGCGGCTGTTCCTCGACGATGAGCTGACGCCCGTTGACGGCGAGGAAAAGGCCCTGTGCGTGACAATGCAGCGGGCGCTGTCGGATTTCTCTTGGGACGGCCTGCGGGATCATTACACCCGCTCGGTGGACGATCCCTTGTGGAACAAACTGAGCACCGACAAAGCCAATTGTCTCGGACGTAATTGTCATTATTTCCGCGACTGTCCGTTTTTTTATCGCCCGCAGGGAAATCGAACACGCCGACGTGGTGGTGGCCAACCATGCGCTGGTGATGGCGGCGCTGGACAGCGAATCGGTGCTGCCGGGCCCCGATGATATGCTGCTGGTGCTGGATGAAGGCCATCATTTGCCCGACGTCGCGCGGGATGCGCTGGAAATGTCCGGTGAAATCACCGCCGGCTTCGTCGCCCATCAGTTGGAACAGTTCATGCGCCGGACCGAACAGACGCTGGCCCAGTTCAGGCCCGCCAAACCGCCGCGGCTAAGCCAGGGCGAGCGGCTGAAAAATCATTGCGACGAGTTCCGTGAATTGACGCTGTGGTTTGAACAACAGGGCGCGGCGTTGCTGCCGCAAGACGGCGCCGCCGGCGAATATCGGTTCGCCATGGGGCAATTGCCGCCGGCGATGCGCGAGACCGCCGGCCGTTTATATAAGCTGGCGGATGCGTTGCGCCTGCTCTCGGAGTTCCTGCTCAACGATCTGAGCGAGAAGACCGGCAAACAGGATATCGTCAGGCTGCACCAGGCATTGTTGCAGACCAGCCGCCTGTTGGGGTATTGGGAGTCCACCGCCCGGCTGTGGAAGCTGGCGGCGCTGGAAAAGGCCTCGAACGCCCCGGTGTCGAAGTGGCTGACGCGGGAAATGCACGTTAACGGCGCCCACGTTTATCTGCACTGCGTCGGCATCCGGGTCAGCGATCAGCTGGAAAAACTGCTGTGGTCGAAAATTCCGCACGCGGTGGTGACCTCCGCCACGCTGCGCTCCCTAAACAGCTTCGACCGATTGCAGGAGCTCAGCGGCTTGAAGGAGAGAGCGGGAGATCGCTTCGTCACGCTGGCGTCGCCCTTTGATCATCGCCGGCAGGGCAAATTAGTCATACCCAGGATGATGACCGAGCCGGTGATGGCGATGGAAGGAGAACATTTGGCGGAAATGGCGCGCTTCTTCCGCGCCGAACTGGCCAAAGGCGAGCATCAAGGAATTCTGGTGCTGTTCGCCAGCCATCGCGCCATGCAGGCATTTCTTACCCACGTGGCGGATTTGCGGTTACAGTTTTTGGTGCAAGGCGAAAAGCCGCGCTATCGCCTGATAGAGGAACATCGCAGGCGGGTGGACCAAGGTAAAACAAGCGTCCTGATGGGCCTGCAATCTTTTGCCGAAGGACTGGATCTCAAAGGCGAGCTGCTGACGCAGGTGCATATCCACAAAGTCGCTTTTCCCCCCATCGACAGCCCGGTTGTCCTGACCGAGGGCGAATGGCTCAAAAGCCTGAAGAGGCACCCGTTCGAAGTGCAAAGCCTGCCCGCGGCGTCCTTTCAGCTTATCCAGCAGGTGGGACGGCTGATTCGCAGCCACGCCTGCACCGGCGAGATTATTATTTACGACCGGCGTCTGCTGACCAAATCCTATGGCGCGCGCTTATTGGCGGCGCTGCCGGTCTTTCCCATCGAGCAGCGGCCGATGCCTGAAGCCCCCATTGCGAAAGACCCCGGTCATCAAGAAGGCGTTGATAAAAGCCCTCTTCTGTGACTATGCTCGTCTTAACACGGATCTCATCGCCCGCCCCGCGGTAGCCAAACGCAAACCCGGCGGCGCCGCGACGAGACGGGAGTCAACCTCATCTAGGGCGGATAACCATCGGTTATGGATTTCAGCAAAGTCATTAAAGAAGTGGGCCGCGGGAAAAATCATGCCCGCGATTTGGACCGCCAGACGGCTTTCGAGCTTTATCGCGCCATATTGGCGGATGAGGTGCCGGAACTGGAGCTGGGCGGTTTACTGCTGGCCTTTCGCATCAAAGGCGAGGCCGAAGCGGAAATGCTGGGTTTTTACCAGGCCATGGAAGAGCGGGTCATGGCCCTGCAGGCGCCGGTTGAACTGCCGCCCCCCATCGTTATTCCCAGCTATAACGGCGCCCGCAAACAGGCCAATCTGACCCCTCTGCTGGCCCTGGCGCTGTCCCGCCTCGATTACCCTGTGGTGGTGCACGGCGTGACCGAGGATCCGGGCCGTATTACCAGCGGCGAGATTTTTCGGGAATTGGGCGTGCCCTGGCAGGATTCCCAAGCCGGGGCGCAAAGCGCGCTGGTCATGGAGCGGCAACCGGTATTCATTCCGGTGAGCGCGCTGTGCCCGGCGCTGGACCGCCAGTTGAGGCTGCGCTGGCGCATGGGCGTCAGGAACAGCGCCCATACCCTGGCGAAACTGGCCACGCCTTTTCATCATCATCTGCATTGGCGTCTGACCAGCGTTTCTCATCCGGAATATATCACCCGCGTGGGAGAGTTTTTCAAAGCCATCAACAGCGGCGCGCTGCTGATGAACGGTACCGAAGGCGAGAGCTACGCCAATCCACAGCGCATGAGCAAAATCTACAGCCTCTATCAGGGCGAACAACGGCTGTTGCTCGATCCGGCGGACTTTACGCTGCCGGCGACGGCGCTGCCCGTCGATCGGGACGCGGCCTCTACCGCCCGCTGGACTCAAGGCTGCCTGAACGGTGAGCGCGCGCTGCCGGAGGCGATTCGGCTGCAGCTGGCCTGTTGTCTGGCCGCCACCGGGCGGTCGTTGTCCATTGCGCAAGGTCTGGAGTATGTGGACGGCGTATTCGGCCGCCCCTGAGCCCGGGACCAGAGAGGGCCGAGGCCCATACCTTATGAGAGGCGATATGCAGCACAATATACAGCAGACAAGAGCGTATTTTGACGCGCTGAACCGCGATTATCTGGCGGTTCACCAAACCAAGGAAGAGCTGTTCTGGCAAAATTACATGGCCATCGGCGGGGAGGGCGTGCCCGAGCATTTCGAACGGGCGGAACAGGCTTATAAGCGCTTTATCGCCGAGCCCTCGCGGCCCGCGCAAATCCGTGAACATCTCGCCACGCTTGAACAATCGCCGCAAAGCGGTGAGCGGGATGAGTTGCTGCATGGCCTGCGAGGCTGGGCGCGCTTTTTCGACTGCAACGTTATTGAGGACGACAAGGCGTTGTCCCTGATGGACGACATCGTCGCGGCGGAGAGTGATTTATACGCGCGGCGTAAAACCCTCCAACTGACGCATGTCAACGAACGGGGAGAACGCGTGGCGGCCACCTTAGGTGAATTGCTGACCAATCAGGCCACGAATGCCGATGAAACTTATCGGAAAAGCTCGCAGCAGGCATTACGGGAACTGGAACAGTGGCTGCTTAACAACGGGTTTCCCCAGTTGGTAAGCTTGCGCAACCGCTTTGCGCGGCAGATGGGCTATCGGAACTACTTTGATTATAAAGTGAACAAAACCGAGCAAATGACGCCCGAACAGCTGTTCGCCATCCTGGACGCGTTCGAAGAGCAGACGCGGGAGGCGAATCTGCGCAGCCTGCGGCAGTTGGCGGCGGATAAAGGGCAGGATGCACTTGAACCCTGGAATATACGCTATGCCACCGCCGGCGATGTCACCCGCCAATTGGATCCCTACCTGCCGTTTGCCGAGTCGCTGCGCCGCTGGGTCGAAAGTTTCAAGCGGCTGCGCATCGGATTTAACGGCGCGCAATTGCAGCTGGATCTGCTGGTGCGCAAAAACAAATACGAAAATGGTTTTATGCACGGCCCGGTGCCGCCGTTCCGGCAGCATGAAACCTGGATCCCGGCCCGCATCAATTTCACCAGCCTGGCTAAGCCCGATCAGGTGGGCAGCGGCATCAGCGGTATCAACACGCTGTTTCACGAAGGCGGCCATGCCGCGCATTTCGCCAATATCCGCCAGAACGCCCCTGTTTTTCCCAGGAGTTCCCCCTACGTCCATGGCTTACGCCGAAACGCAGTCCATGTTCTGCGACAGCCTGCTGGACGATGCCGACTGGCTGAAACGCTATGCCTTGGATGGCAACGGCGCGCCGCCGCCGGATGCGTTGATTCAGGCGTTGATCGCCGCCCGCCAGCCGATGCGGGCCTTTAACGAGCGCCATATCCTGCTGGTGCCCTATTTTGAATGGGCGCTCTATCAATGGGAGGACGAACAGTTGACGCCGGAGGCGATAACCCGTCTGGCGCGGGAGTGCGAACAGCGTATTCTCGGCATTGGCGGCAGCCCGCGTCCGTTGCTGGCCATACCGCATTTGTTGTCCCAGGAGTCGGCCTGCTCCTACCAGGGCTATCTGCTGGCGCTGATGGCGGTGGAGCAAACCCGGCATTATTTCCTGGCGCGGGACGGCTTCCTCACCGACAACCCGGCCATCGGTCCGGATTTGGCCCGCCATTACTGGCGCCCCGGCAACAGCGCGACCCATGACGACACCTTGCGCAGCCTTACCGGCGAGGGCTTCAATCCGGCTTATCTGGCGCGCGTGTGCAATCAAACGGTTGATGATGCCTGGCGACAGGCGCAGGCCGCGATCGCCGCAAGCGCGGGGCGACCGCCGTCAAGCGCCGATTTCAATCTCGATGCGCACATTAGGGTTATCGATGGCGAGAGAATACTGGCGTCCAATGCACAGGGAGATGAGGCCATGTGCGAACAGTTCGCTCAAGCTATCCGGCGGGAATACGGGCCGAAGGCGACGACCGCTTAATGTAGGCGGGAATACCGGCCAAAGGCGACACTCGCTTAATTTAGACGAGAATACTGGTCAAAGGCGACGCCTGCAAATTTCAGTCGATTTACCGGTCAAAGGCGACGCCTGCAAATTTCAGTCAATTTACCGGTCAAAGGCGACGCTCGCGCAATACTGGTCGGCGGTTAAGGCGTAGAACCGGCATAAGGGGCACGAAATCGGGATATTAGGCGGAGAACCTGCATCCAGGCGATGTCTCACCGGAGCGCATTTTTAATAACGGGCGCGCCGGCGTAAGATGCCGGTCGCCTAGGCTTTCCGGTCGTCAGGCCGGATAAGGTCAAAGCGCTCCCGGTCGGAAATTCCGTAATAGGCGCTGGGACCGCCGCCGCGTAGAATAGGTTGCGCGGCGGCGGTTTGATAAACGCCTTGCGCATCAAACAGTGATTTGTCGATATGCACCGCCACCACTTCCCCCAACACCAGCCAGCTTTTCAATTGCACGCCCTCGGCATCCGACAAACGGATGATTTGGGACAACCGGCATTCAAAATTAACCGGACTCTCCGCCACCCGGTGGGCGGCGACCCGGGTGCCACGTATCGGCGTCAGGCCGGCAAAGCCGAACTCGTCCTCGTCGGCGGCCAGAGAGGCCGAACTGTTGTTCATGGCCTCCGCCAGCGGGCGGGTCGCCAAATTCCAGACAAATTCGCCGGTGGCGTTGATATTGGCCACGCTGTCTTTCCAGCCCACGCTACAAAAGCCGATGATCGGCGGATGATAGTTAAAGCAATTGAAAAAGCTGTAGGGCGCCAGGTTACGCTGTCCTTGCTGGTTAACCGAGGCTATCCAACCAATGGGGCGAGGGGCGATGATGGAATTGAGCGGATCGTGCGCTAAGCCTGATCCCTGGCGAGGTTCGTAATAATGATATTCCGGTTGTGTCATTTTTACTCCAAACCCGACCGGGCGCTTTGTCAACCATCTCAATTGCGCTAGCGCAATTGGCTGTCTTTGCTTCCCCGCCGGTTGTAGCCGGCATGCGACGATGCCTTTTTATCCCGTTCCGCCTGGCAGGCCAGGCAAAGCTGCACGCCCGGCAGCGCCCGACGTCTGGCCTCGGGGATAGGTTCGCCGCACTCCTGGCAACAGGCGGCGCTTTCGCCGCCGGACAGGGCGTGACGCGCCCGCTGGACCGCATCCTCAATGGTGGAATCGATTTGATCCTGTACCGCGCCGTCCGGCGCCCAACCGCTTGCCATCGCATGTCCTCCCATTGAAATGAAAACGAAAGAGGCCGACAACCCGCGTTGCCAGCCTCTTGCCTTGAATGCGAAACCTGTCCGGCATGCGTCGCCGGGACGGTTTTATTCAATATTGGATTCGATAAACCACAGGAATTTATCGAGATCCCGTGAAGCGGCGGTGAAAATATCCGCCGTATCGTCATCCTCGGCGTCGGTTATGGCTTTACGCGTATCGTTAGCGACGATAGCGTAACGCTCCGCCAGCGCTTTAAGGTGGTCCTGGACGCTGTGAATATTGGTGGGATAGCTGGTCAACGGCGTTTTATCATTAGTCACCTGAACCGTGCCCAACGCGACGCCGCCCAATTGCACGACCCGTTCTGCGATGGTGTCCTGGTGATCAAGTATGGCGGTGCGGAAACCATCCAGCATTTCATGGACGGCGATAAAATTACCCCCGCGCATGTTCCAGTGAGCCTGCTTAGTGATCAGCGCCAGGTCGACGAACTCAACCACCAGGCGATTGAGCAGCGCGATGGTGGAGACCTTCAGGTCTTCATCGATATTGTTACGTGTATAAATTAATTCGGAAGATTTCGTTTTAACCAGTTTAGCGGTACTCATCATCAATCATCCTCTAATATTGATCGTTATTAATTCGTTCAGGCTTAAAAGTATAGCAGTGTTTGGAAATTTTGCTTCCTATCACTCATATTGCCGCTGCCTCTCAAACCGGCCCGTGCGGCCCCAAAATTTCAAAGAACGCTAAAAAAGCCTGCGTTTGCAAGCCGCCCTCTAGGATTAACGAATACAAATGATTTTCATTTAAATCTATGCGCTCCTCAATGCTTATACAGGTGGTATACTACAGCAAAATTTGACAATCGGCTTAGACGCAAGCGGGAAATGGGATGAAATATTGATCCCCGTCAGTGACGCCGACATAATTTTATCCGATTGTCACTAAATGATGAAAATTGTTCCAAAAGGTACAGTCAAGCTAATTTCCCCTGAGCGCCGTGCCGCTTATTCCCTTCAACGTGCCCGCATAATTTTGGGCATTTTATGTATGCATTTTATGTTCCAGATTTCTGGAAGCTACCCAACAGGAAATAAACGAAACGGCAACAAGACATAAACCCATTTGACCATGAAATTCACGACAAGATATGTGAACGCAAAATTCAGCAAATAGCGTTTCAATGGGCTACTTTTTATTCATCCGGTTCGGAATTATCTCAATATCTTGTAAGTATACGTAAAGACGCGTGTGAGCGGAATAGGAGAAAACATAAGAAAAAAGAATAGGATAGATGCAACAGAAAACTTATGTTACACGATACGTTCACTTGGACAACAAATATTAAGCAGAGTTTCGTGCTATTTTTTGTTATATTTTCGTGGTTAGGACGTAAATTTCACATTTGAGGTGGGTATGAAAAAAATTGCATGTCTTTCAGCATTAGCCTGTGTTTTAGCAGTAACGGCAGGTTCAGCCATCGCGGGCGACAGCACCGTATCATTGGGTTACGCTCAGGGCGATATGCAGGGCGTCATCAACAAAGCCGATGGTTTCAACGTAAAATACCGCTATGAATGGGATAACACCAATCCCTGGAGCGCCATCGGTTCATTCACCTATATCGAAAATAACCAGCTTAATGACGGCGACTATCAGAAAGGCCAATACTACGGCATCACCGCCGGTCCGGCCTTCCGCATCAACGACTGGGCCAGCATTTACGGCGTAGTCGGTATCGGCGCCGGCAAGTTCACCAACAACGCCACCGCCTATCGCGACACCCATAGCACCAGCGATGCTGGCGTATCCTACGGCGCCGGTCTTCAGTTCAACCCGATGGACAACGTTGCCCTTGACGTGTCTTACGAACAAAGCCGTATCCGCAGCGTCGACATCGGCACCTGGATTGCCGGTGTGGGTTATCGCTTCTAATAGGGTCTAAAGAGTATTGCTCCGCTACTGCCTATCATGGCGGAGCATCTCTTCGGCATGGCTTAGGTTAAAGCCATGCCGTTTTTGTTTTAAGCCGGACTCTTGATTATTCAACCAAACCAAGATACCGGCCCTATCAATGAACCGTTGCCGCCGAAAGTAACGCTGAAATATTACTCGGCGGGGTTATTTCCCTTGGCCAGGACATTTTTGCCTTGGTTTATACCTCCATCGCTTTCGCCTAATATAATGTCATTATCGCCATGTGCTGCAGGTGAATTTTCATAACAGATCCTGGCTCGCCTCTAAACAGATTCTTTCTGCAAGATATCGCTGGAGTAAAATAAGCGAATTGATTTATGGCAGGTTCTTACGCAAATGCCCTGAGCGCCGGCGGTCTAATTATCGTCTGAATCAAATCTTATTCTTGAAAACGCGCTAATGTATGATTACCGAAATAATATTCCGCTAAATAAGCAGCCAAGATCTTTAATAGCATTTTTTATCACAAGGCGATATCAACATAGGCAACTAGAGCCGCGACGTTAAGCACGCCGGCTAATGAAGGGCTATCTTTCGCCGGCTCCGTCAAATGACAGTTAAATTTTTCTGCACAATGACGCCCATCCCATAAGCCGGAAGCAGGGGGCCTGCCCGGCTTTAGGTTTCGCCGGGGATGTTAACCATAGGCATCCCTAAAAAAAGCTTCCTGGCAGCGGCATTCAACAGCTGTGTTCACCGTTTATGGGGGGGGAATCTTGCCCTTGTCGGCGTTCTCCCTCCGGAGGTAGCCATAGTAATCTGGTGCGGTTATGCGGTTATGCGGCAATGGGGCAATGGGGCAAGGGGGCAAGGAGGCTGTGGGGTTAGCCATCGTCTTTTGCCGGGATCTGAAAACATGGGGCGCCTTAACGTCAAGGATGAATTGCCTGCCGGCCATGGGTGAGAAAGGGCGCAATTCGGCAGCGGATTGTGGCATAATGTGGCCAGTGTCACATTTCTATGAAGAGTACTTCTTTTGCTAATCAGTAATAACATCACCATGCAATTCGGCAGCAAGCCGCTGTTCGAAAATATCTCCGTCAAGTTTGGCGGCGGCAACCGTTATGGTTTAATCGGGGCCAACGGATGCGGCAAATCCACCTTGATGAAAATTCTCGGCGGCGATTTGACGCCCACCTCCGGCCATGTCGCCCTGGATCCCAATGAACGGCTCGGAAAACTGCGCCAGGATCAGTTCGCTTTTGAGAACTTCACGGTACTTGATACCGTCATCATGGGACATGCCGAACTGTGGGCGGTAAAGGAAGAGCGCGACGGTATTTATGCCCTGGCGGAGATGAGCGAGCAGCAGGGCTACCGCGTCGCCGATCTGGAGGTGCTGTACGGCGAAATGGACGGCTATACCGCCGAGGCCCGCGCCGGTGAATTGCTGCTGGGGGCGGGTATTCCCCTTGAGCAGCATTACGGCCCCATGAGCGAAGTGGCGCCGGGCTGGAAACTGCGGGTATTGCTGGCGCAGGCCCTGTTTGCCAATCCGGATATTCTGCTGCTGGATGAGCCCACCAATAACCTCGATATCAATACCATCCGCTGGCTTGAACAGGTGCTCAACGATCGCAACAGCACCATGATTATCATTTCCCATGACCGGCATTTCCTGAATATGGTCTGCACGCATATGGCGGATCTGGATTATGGCGAGCTGCGGATTTATCCCGGGAATTATGACGATTACATGACCGCGTCCACCCAGGCACGGGAACAGTTGATGGCCGGCAATGCCAAGAAGAAGGCGCAGATTGCCGAACTGCAATCCTTCGTCAGCCGTTTCAGCGCCAATGCGTCCAAATCCCGCCAGGCGACCTCCCGTGCCCGGCAGATTGAAAAAATCACGTTGGACGAAGTGAAGGCTTCCAGCCGGCAGAATCCGTTTATCCGTTTTGAGCAGGGCAAAAAGCTTTTTCGCAACGCGCTTACCGTGCAACAGCTCAACCAGGGCTATGAGGGGCAGCCTTCTCTCATCAAGCATTTGAACCTGATGCTGGAAGTGGGTGAAAAAGTGGCGGTGCTCGGGCCTAACGGTATCGGTAAAACCACCCTACTAAAGACGCTGGTGGGGGAACTTTCGCCGTCAGCGGGGGAAATAAAGTGGTCGGAGAATGTCAGTCTCGGCTATTACGCCCAGGATCATGCCGGCGAGTTCGCGGAAAATATCACGGTGTTCGATTGGATGAGCCAATGGAAGCAGCCGAGCGACGACGAGCAATCGGTGCGCAGCGTGCTCGGCCGGCTGTTATTCAGTCAGGACGACATCAATAAACCGGTGGGCGTATTATCCGGCGGAGAAAAAGGCCGCATGTTGTTCGGTAAACTGATGATGATGAAACCGAATATTTTGCTGATGGACGAGCCTACCAACCATCTTGATATGGAATCCATCGAATCGCTGAATATGGCGTTGGAATTGTATCAGGGCACGCTGATTTTCGTCTCCCATGACCGTGAATTCGTCAGTTCGCTGGCGAGCCGCATTTTGGAGCTGACGCCGGCAGGGGTGGTGGACTTTACCGGCAACTACGAGGATTATCTACGCAGCCAGGGCCTGAACTGACTTGCGGCCGGCCTGGCCGCCGTCTCCGTTTTACAACGCGCGGCCGGGCGCCTGACCGTCAAGCCAAAGCGAAGCGGCGGCGCGCGCTTGGAGGATGCCGATAGAGAAACTTAGATTGACGCCGATAAGCGCGGCGCGCGCCTAGGCAACGCCGCAAATTTCACAGCAAGGGTCGCGATGCAGCGTCATTTCGCGAAACTGCAGCGTCATGGCGTCATAAAGCAGCAGCTTGCCGACGGCGGGTTTGCCAAAGGCGGTCAACACCTTGATGGTCTCCATGGCCTGAAGCGAACCTATCACACCCACCAGCGGCGACATCACCCCCGATTCGGCGCAGCTCAGGCCATCACTGCCGAACAGTCGGCTCAGGCAGCGATAGCAAGGCTCCCTGCTACCATAGGTAAATACGCTCAGTTGCCCCGCCATTTGGATGGTGGCGCCGGAAATCAGCGGCTTTCGCCGGCTGAAACAAAGGCGGTTCAACTGCTCGCGGGTGGCGACGTTATCGCTGCAATCCACCACCGCATCGCTGCCGTCAATCAACGCGCCGAGGGCGCCGTCGTCCAGCATGGCATCATAGGCGGCGAGGCGGACGTGGGGATTGATTTTCGCCAGGGCTTCGGCGGCGGACTCCGTTTTCGCCACACCGATAACGCGGTCGGTATGCAGAATCTGCCGCTGCAAATTGGACAACGATACCTGATCAAAATCCAGCAGGTTCAGGCGACCTATGCCGGCGGCGGCCAGATAAGCGGCGGCGGCGCAGCCCAATCCCCCCCCCCAATCCCACTATCAGCGCCCCGGATAACTTGAGCTTTTCCTGGCCGTCGAAGTCAAAGCCGCGCAAAGTGATTTGTCTGTTATAGCGCAGCATTTCCTCATGACTCAGTTCGTTTGCCACGGCGGTCCTCGCTTGCTGCGTTATGCCAGCAACAAATGGTTAAACGGCTCGATTTCAACCCATACGCCGGCGGGCTGCGGCCCCTGCTCGGCGGGAAGCACGATAAAACAGTTGGCGGCGCTAAAAGAGCTGAACACGTGAGAGCCCTGTTCGCCGGTGCTGCTTACCTCAATGTCCCCCATGGCGTTGCTGCGAAAATAACCGCGTTGAAAATCCATCCGTCCCGGGGTCTTCTTCAGCGGCGTCAACAACCGGGCGCGCAAACGGTCCGGCAGCCGCCAGCCGACCCGGCCTGAAAGGCGAGCGATGACAGGCTGCACCAATTGGTAAAACGTCGCCGCCGCCGAGACCGGGTTGCCCGGCAGTCCGCAGAACCAGGCGTGGTCCAGCCGGCCGAAAGCGAAAGGTTTGCCGGGTTTGATGGCCAGTCGCCAAAAATTGATTTGCCCCAGCTGTTCCAGGACGGTCTTGGTGTAATCCGCTTCCCCCACCGACACGCCGCCGCTGGTGATAAGCAAATCCGCACGGTCATCCGCTTGACGGAATGCGGCGCGCAGGGCGTCGCCATTATCCGCCACGATGCCGAGATCGAGAATTTCACAGCCCATTCGCTGTAGCATCAGCCGGACGGCAAACCGGTTGGTGTCATAAATTTGTCCGGCGGCAAGCCCCGCGCCGATGGGCTGTAATTCATCGCCGGTGGAGAACAGCGCCACTTTCAGCCGGCGCACCACCTTGACCTCGGCAATTCCCAAGGAAGCCAGCAGCGGCAGCTCCGCCGTTCCCAGTACCCGTCCGGCCGGCAGCACTTCCTCTCCACGCCGGATATCCTCGCCGATACGCCGGATATTCTGGCCCGCCTTGGCGGGCGCCGTGAAACGAACGCCCCCATCGCTCGTCTCGGCCTGTTCCTGCATGATGACCGCCTGCGCCGACGGAGGCGTGGGCGCCCCGGTCATGATGCGAAGCGCCATGCCCGTCGGCCATTCTCCGGTAAACGGGGCGCCGGCAAAGGCTTTACCGGCTACCGGCAGCGGCAGCCCACTCGCCAGGTCCGCCAGACGTACCGCGTAGCCGTCCATGGCGGAGTTATCAAATGGCGGAACATCCACCGGCGAGATGATGGGCTCGGCGGTCACCCGGCCGACGGCGTCGGTTAGCGCCAAGGTTTCGCTGTCGGTAAGCGGACGCACCGCGGAAAACATGTTGTCCAGGGCTTGCTCTAACGTCAGCAAGGGGGAATGCGCTTCGGCCATCTTGACTCCTATGCCGTCGGCCAAAGAGGTCAGCGGTCTGCATGGGAAATAATCCGCTATTATGGCAGAAAACCCGGCCGGCGAGAATGTCAGCGGGGCTTCGCTTTGCCGCGCCATAACTAAGGAAATGCCGTTATCGCTTATACAACAACAATGTGCATTTCCTCTTTACACTTGAGGGCAGGGTTAATATAGTCAAAAATGATAGCCTGATTGTTATATGCCACACTTATTAAAACTCTTGAGCGAAAGAGATGAAGGTTAAACGGGGATGCCGGCATCCGCAGGCGTAGCGATGGTTTTTGTGTTCAAGCAGGCAAGGTATTCCATCCAGTGAGCATAGCAGCGAGAGTCATCCATAGCGGCGCCCTGAATGCTGCAAAGCGCGTGGCGTTGCCCTCTGGTACCGGAAACACGCACCGGACCTCAGATAATGTCGACGGCGGCATCGGCGTTGGGATTTCTCGCTGATGGGGCCGGATAACAGGGCTATTCCCACGGTTGGGACTCAGCTTGACGCCGGTTTGACGCTGGCTGACGAATTGGTGCTCTCGGTGCGCGATCTCGGCGTTCAGTTCAGCCATGCAAATCTGAAAACTGACGCGGTGCGCGGTATTTCCTTTGCGGTAGGACGCGGGGAAACGCTGGCTATCGTGGGGGAATCGGGGTCCGGCAAATCAGTGACGGCGCTGTCGATTATGCGGCTCCTGGAGCTGGGGGGCGGGCATATCGGTAGCGGCGAAATGCTGTTCCGCCGCCGTAGCGGCGCGGTGCTGGATCTGGCGCAGGCTTCGCCGTCCGTCTTGCGGACGCTGCGCGGCGCCGACATGGCGATGATATTTCAGGAACCAATGACGTCGCTCAATCCGGTTTACCCGGTGGGCGAACAAATTGCTGAATCCATCCGTTTGCACCAAGGCATGGACAGGCGCAGCGCGCGGACCGAGGCCCTGCGCATGCTGGACCTGGTGCGAATACCCAACGCCCGTAATATGCTTGACAGATTTCCGCATCAACTGTCCGGCGGCATGCGCCAGCGAGTGATGATAGCCATCGCGCTTTCCTGTAAACCGGCATTGCTTATCGCCGACGAGCCCACCACGGCACTGGATGTGACCATTCAGGCGCAGATTTTGCAGTTAATTCGCAGCCTGCAGCGGGAAATGCGGATGGGGGTGATCTTTATCACCCATGATATGGGCGTCGTGGCCGAAATGGCTGACCGGGTACTGGTTATGTACCGGGGCGAGGATGTGGAGTCCGCGCCCGTTGGCCAATTGTTTGCCGCGCCACGGCATCCCTATACCCGTTCGCTGCTGGCGGCGGTGCCGAAACTCGGTTCCATGGCCGGCCTTGATTTCCCGGCCAGATTTCCGCTGCTGGACAGCGCATTGGCAATGCCTTCGGCATCGGATAGGCTTTTCGGCGAACAAGGCGTGCCCCGGCACGACAACCTCCAGCCGACCGGGTCTGCGGCGGACATCGCCTCCCCGTATCAGATTATGCCTGGCGAGACCGCGCAAGCGCGGCGGGATGACTTACCGCAAAATACCGTGCCGCCGGGTTCCCCGCCCATTTTGGAGGTTAAGGATCTGGTGGCGGGGTTCGACCTGCGCGGCGGCATTTTCAACCGGGTACGGCGGCGGGTGCACGCGGTGGAGAAGGTGAGCTTTTCCCTCTATCCTGGCGAAACCCTGGCGCTGGTGGGGGAGTCCGGCTGCGGAAAATCCACTACCGGCCGTGCCTTGCTGCGCCTGGTGGAGAGCCAACGCGGCGATATCATCTTTAACGGGCGGTCCATCATTGGCCTGCAGGGCAACGCGCTGCAGCATTTACGCCGAAATATTCAGTTTATCTTTCAGGACCCCTATGCGTCTCTCGATCCGCGGTTGACCGTCGGCTATTCCATTATGGAGCCGCTCTTGGTACATGGCGTGTCGCAGGGACACGCGGCGCAGCGGCGGGCACAGACGCTGCTGGAGCGGGTCGGCCTGCTGCCGGAACACGCCCGGCGCTATCCCCACGAGTTCTCCGGCGGTCAGCGCCAGCGCGTGTGTATCGCCCGTGCGCTGGCCCTCAATCCCCAAGTGGTGATTGCGGACGAAGCGGTTTCCGCCCTGGATGTGTCGATCCAGGCGCAAATCATTAATTTAATGCTGGATTTGCAGCGGGAATTCGGCATCGCGTTCTTATTTATTTCCCATGACATGGCGGTGGTTGAACGAATCAGCCATCGGGTCGCGGTGATGTATTTGGGGCAAATCGTGGAGATTGGCCCGCGTCGCGAGGTCTTCGCCCATCCGCAGCACCCCTACACCCACAAGCTCATGTCCGCGGTGCCGGTGCCGGACCCTTCGCGACGCCGGCCTGAACATGCTTTACTGGTAGATGACATTCCCAGCCCCGTCAGGCCGCTGGGGGATGAGCCTTTGGTTGCGCCGCTGGTCAGGGTGGGGGCCGGGCATTACGTCGCCCGACACCCGGTCGGCGGCGCTTATTGACAAGGATTTTCATGGAGAACGAAACGTTATGACGCAGCATAAAATCAGCCGCCGCCTCTTGGCGACGGCGGCAGTACTGGCGGCTTTGTCCTCGATGCCGGCCTGGGCCGCCAAGGACGCGGTGATTGCGGTGGGATCGAACTTCACCACCCTCGACCCCTATGATGCCAACGATACCCTATCTCAGGCGGTGGCCAAATCCTTTTATGAAGGGCTATTCGGCTTCGATAAGGACATGAAGCAGATCAATGTGCTGGCGCAGAGCTATCAGGTCACCCCCGACGGACTGACCTACACCATCAAGCTGCGCAAAGGCGTGAAATTCCAGGACGGCACCGACTTCAACGCCGCCGCGGTCAAGGCCAATCTGGACCGCGCCAGTAATCCGGATAATCATCTTAAGCGCTATAACCTGTTCAAAATGATCGATAAGACCGAGATAGTGGATCCCCAAACGGTAAAAATCACTTTAAAGACGCCGTTCTCACCTTTCATCAACAACTTGTCACACCCCGCGGCGGCCATGATTTCCCCGGCGGCGCTGCAAAAATACGGCAAGGAAATCGGTTTCCATCCGGTGGGCACCGGTCCTTATGAATTCGAGGTCTGGAATCCCACCGACTTTGTGAAGGTCAAACGTTTCGACGGCTACTGGCAGAAAGGGGCGGCGAAACTGGACAGCATTACCTGGCGTCCGGTGGTGGACAACAATACCCGCGCCGCCATGCTGCAAACCGGCGAAGCCACCTTTGCCTATCCGGTGCCCTACGAGCAGGCCGCCGTATTGGCGAAAAACAGCAAGCTGGATCTGGTGTCTGCTCCCTCCATTTTGCAGCGCTATATCAGCCTGAACGTCACGCAAAAGCCGTTTGATAATCTTAAGGTTCGCCAGGCCATTAATTATGCCATTAATAAAGACGCTCTAATCAAAGTCGCCTACGCCGGCTATGGCGTACCGGCGCAAGGGCCGTTGCCCGCCGGCATTGATTATTCGGTGAAGTACAAACCCTGGCCCTATGACCCGGCCAAAGCCCGTGAATTGCTGAAGGAAGCGGGCTACCCCAACGGCTTTACCACCACCCTCTGGTCGTCCCATAATACCAGCACCTTCCAGAAAGCGTTGCAGTTCACGCAGCAGCAGCTGGCGCAGGTGGGCATCAAGACCACGGTCACCGCCATGGACGCCGGCCAACGCGCCGCGCAGGTGGAATCCAAAGGGGTAAATGAAACCGGCGTGCGCATGCTTTATACCGGCTGGTCGGCTTCCACCGGCGAGGCGGATTGGGCGCTGACGCCGCTGTTCGCCACCCAGTCCGCGCCGCCGGCTATTTTCAATACCGCCTTTTACAGTAATACCCAGGTTGATAAAGATCTTAGCGATGCGCTGAAAACCACCGACCGAACGGAGAAAACCCGCTTGTATAAAGACGCGCAGGATAAGATCTGGTCTGACGCACCCTGGGTTTTCCTGCTCACCGAAAAGCTGCTTTATGCTCATAACAAAGACCTGACCGGGTTTTATGTGATGCCGGACAGCTCGTTTGACTTCAGTCACGCCGACATGAAGTAGCGTAGCCCGTGCTCAGCTATTTTCTCAAACGTCTGCTGGGACTGGTGCCGACGCTGCTTATCGTGGCGGTGCTGGTATTCCTGTTCGTCCACCTGTTGCCGGGCGATCCCGCCCGGCTGGTGGCGGGTCCCAATGCCGACGCCTCGGTGGTGGCGCTGGTGCGGCAGGATTTGGGACTGGACAAGCCTTTGCCTGAGCAGTTCTACCGCTTTATCACCCATGCGGTGCGCGGCGACTTCGGTCAATCGCTGGTGTCGAAGCGTCCGGTTAGCGAGGAAATAGGCTCACGCTTTATGCCGACTTTCTGGCTGACGCTCGCCAGCATGGTCTGGTCGGTTATTGTCGGTATGGCGCTGGGCATCGTGTCGGCGGTATGGCGCAATCGCTGGCCGGACCGTCTGGGCATGACCCTGGCGGTATCGGGTATTTCATTCCCCGCTTTTGCCCTGGGCATTCTGCTGATGCAGGTGTTTTCGGTCTATCTCGGCTGGCTGCCCACCGTCGGGGCCGACAGTCCGCGACACTATATCCTGCCTGCCATTACGCTTGGCGCGACGGTGGCCTCCATCATGGCGCGTTTTACCCGCGCCTCGTTCGTGGAGGTGATGCAGGAGGATTACATGCGCACCGCCCGCGCCAAGGGCGTACGGGAATTCTGGGTTATCGTGAAACACGGTTTACGCAATGCCATGATTCCCGTGGTCACGATGATGGGGCTGCAATTCGGCTTTTTGCTGGGCGGCTCCATCGTGGTGGAAGCGGTGTTCAATTGGCCGGGCCTCGGACGGCTATTGGTGGATTCGGTTGAAATGCGCGATTATCCGGTGATCCAGGCGGAAGTCCTGCTTTTTTTCCCTGGAATTTATTCTGATCAATTTATTGGTGGACATGCTCTATGCGGCAATCAACCCGTCAATTCGATACCAATAGGGCCCGCGGATGAAATTCTGGCGACGCGAAGCCGTCCTCGCGACCATGCCGGCGATATCCTTGCCCCCGTGCGCACGCCCTGGCATGAGTTCTGGCGCCGGTTCAAACAACAGCCGCTGGCGCTGGCGGCGGGAATATTCGTCGTTGTGCTGATTATCGTGGCCCTGCTGGCGCCTTGGCTAACGCCCTTCGACGCGGAAAACTATTTCGATTACGACCGGCTGGATCAAGGCCCGACGCTACTTCACTGGCTGGGAGTGGATTCCCTCGGGCGGGATATCTTCAGCCGGATCCTGATGGGGGCGCGCATCTCCCTGGCGGCGGGACTCTTTTCGGTGCTGCTCGGCATGGCGGTAGGCACTGCTCTGGGCCTGGCGGCGGGGTATTACGAAGGTTGGCGGGACAGGATTATCATGCGCATCTGCGATGTCCTGTTCGCCTTCCCGGGCATTTTGCTGGCCATCGCGGTGGTGGCCGTCATGGGCAGCGGCATGACCAACGTGATCATCGCCGTGGCGATTTTCAGCATCCCGGCTTTCGCACGGCTGGTGCGCGGCAATACGCTGGTGTTAAAGCACCAAACCTTTATTGAGTCCGCCCGCAGCATCGGCGCCTCGGATCGCACTATTATCCTGCGCCATATCCTGCCCGGCACCTTGTCGTCCATCGTGGTCTATTTCACCATGCGCATCGGCACCTCTATTATCACCGCCGCCAGCCTGTCCTTTCTCGGCCTTGGCGCGCAGCCGCCGACGCCGGAGTGGGGCGCCATGCTCAATGAGGCGCGGGCCGATATGGTCACCGCGCCCCATGTCGCCATTTTCCCCAGTCTGGCGATATTCCTGACGGTATTGGCGTTCAATCTGCTCGGGGACGGATTAAGGGATGCGCTGGATCCGAAGCTGAAGAACTGACGGGGGATGTCCGCCCGGCAGGTGCGGATAATTATCTGTTGCCATGAGTCGGCAATCCGCCCAATGAACTGGCGAAACTGCTGGATAGGGATTTAGCAAAAGCCAAAGCATCAAAAAGACTTTCAACGAAATTACGTGCAAGAAATATCATTGAGCTAAATGAAGTCATGGACAGCCAATGCTTAAAACCAACGCCGATGTTTTCAAAGCGCTGTTTTTAGCATCAACAATGATATTTGGCAGCATGCGGTATGTCATAAAGAATACTTCCGGCCGGGCCGGAAGGAAGAAATCGAAGGTGATAACCATGCGCTCTTTCGCAGGGGAAGAACAATCACAAATGACTTCAAGAAATAGGCTTTAACATCTCAGCATCGAGGTATAATGCTGTCACTTAATTAAATCATATTAATGAAAGTGAGTTTTCATTTCCATTGTGTCATCATCAAAAGACACCGTGGAAAGTACAATATCTCTGATGTCATTATGAATGCGATCATTTTCAATCAGGCCATGTTCTTTTGCTTTGACACCACTATCACCGAACATAATGTGGTGACTATTTTGCATTTTTCAACAAGTTCAAACATTGCAATTGGGCCGGCATTTTTTAAAAATTGTTTCAGAATCATTATGGTAATTTTATAACCTGCCTCAGGAACTTCCTTACCGGATTTTAGCTTAACCTTTGCCTTTTGAAGTGAATCTGATCCATGGGGTTTTAGGTCAAGAGCACTATGCCCAACCCGTGTTATTTGACTTGTATCCAATGCCGAAGAATTTGAATTGCGCTCTGATGAATTTACCGTGAGAGGAAGAGAACTATCAATATTTACTGTTAATTGATTACTGTCCATAGTGATTTACCCTAATTTGGAAAAGGAATATTAACTTTAACATTGTGTGTTGCTGTAAACTATCAAAAAAAGCCCGACAATAACATTGCTTACAGTGAATGCATTGCGAAGTTATATTTCGTATCCGTAACTATAGATATTTAATTAATTAAAACCTTATTTACCATCCCAAGCATTAATCCTCTGCTCGCGAATATTCAGCTTGTCCTGGTCGTCGGCCTTTGAATACGTTTTTGATAAACCGTTTTCCCAGTCACCGTAACTGGGATTGGGCAGCATAATATATTTATGGCCGAATTCGCCCTGATGACGGTTAACGAAATCCCGGCGCCGGGCATTGAGCTGATGATAGGGTTCGCCGCTTAAATCATTGAGGTTATCGCCGACAAAAACCGCGATATCATAACCTTGCTTTTCCACCTCATTGAAACGATCGACTTTATTAGTACTGCCGCCGGCGGGTTTCAACAGCAATGTCTGCGCATTGACGCCGGCGAAGCCCAGTGCATTAAGATTTTCCAACGTGGCGCGGTAATCCTGTTGGTCGCGGTTGGAGACATAAAAAATTCGCCCGCCGTGCTCGTTGACGTAACGCGAGAAGTCCACCGCGCCTGGGAGCGCCTTAGCCCTGCGTGCCTCGACCCAGCGGCCCCAACTGGCGTTGGTGAAGGTCTGATGGTTTTTTATCTGCCATCCGGCGTAGGCGCTGTTGTCTATCATGGTCTCATCCAAATCCACCACCACGGCCTTTTTCAAACCCGGTTTCGGCCTGGCTTGGTCGAAAGCCATTTCAGCGGTGTTGAATGCCTGGTATGACAATGCGCTGTACTCGCCGGACTGCTGCATCCAATTAACGGCATATACTGTCTGATCCGCCAGCCGCTGCCGCGCCGAATCGGCAACGTCGGCGTTCTGGCGGGGAACGCATCCGGAAACCGAGAGGACGAAAACGCTTACGGCTAAACCCAGCGTCGAAATTTGCATTGCCGCTCCTTACCTATTGCTGCCGCTTGTCCCGCGTCATGGGGTGAGAACCCACCGCTTTGTCAGTTATTGTAAAACTGCTATCGCATCATCGCGTAACCGGTGGGTCATTTCTACGCTTAATCGGGAATATTTTATTAGGGAGGCAATAAAATGCGAAGGACATTCGCCATGCTGCTGTTAAGCGGGCTGCTTTTGTCGAGCGTACAGGGAATAGCGGCCCAGACGCGGGTGACATCGGTCTTGACGGGGCTGGACCACCCGTGGTCTCTGGCCTTTTTGCCCGCTGATGAGGGATTGCTGATTACGGAACGCCCCGGTACGCTTCGTTTTGGCTGCCGGGACAACCGTTATCGGCGCCTATAGAAGGAGTCCCCCCGTCTATGTTCATGGACAAGGGGGACTCTTCGACGTCTTGCCGGCCCCGGACTTCGCCCAAAGCCGGCGTGTTTACCTCAGCTATGCCGAGCAGGGGAAAAATGACGCCGGGACGGCGGTGGGATATGGACGGCTATCGGAAGATCACCGCCGGCTAACGGATTTCAAAGTGATATTCCGCCAGCAGCCCAAGCTCTCCAGCGGCGAGCATTTCGGCGGCCGCCTGCTCTTTGACGGGCGAGGATGCCTCTTTATCAGCCTGGGGGAAAATAACCGCCGTCCCACCGCGCAGGATCTCACCAAGCATCAGGGCAAGATTGTACGGTTAACCGACGAGGGCGAGGTGCCGCCGGATAATCCCTTCGTGCACGATGAAAACTCCCGACCGGAAATCTGGTCCCTTGGTCATCGCAATCCCCAGGGGCTGGCGCTAAATCCCTGGACCGGCGTGGTATGGGAAAGTGAGCACGGGCCCAAGGGCGGCGATGAAGTAAATATTATCGCCCCAGGCGCCAACTTCGGCTGGCCCATTGCGACATACGGTATCAATTATTCCGGTTTGAAAATACCCGAAGCGCAGGGCGGGATGGTGGCGGGTACGGTACAACCGGTATGGTACTGGCAGAAATCACCAGGGGTTAGCGGCATGGCGTTCTACGATGCGGGCCGTTTCCCCGCCTGGCAGCGATCTTTGTTTATCGGGGCGTTGAAACAGCAGGCATTGATAAGGCTGACGCTTGACGGCGATAACGTCGCGTCGGAGGAGCGTTTGCTGGAGAGGCGGGGCAAGCGGATACGCGATGTTCGGGTCGGCCCGGACGGGTATGTTTATGTACTGACGGATGAGCGCAAAGGGGAATTGCTGAAGTTAGAGCCTGAATAACGCGGTTCCGGGCGCCTGCGCGCCCGGAACCTTATCACGCCAGCGGCAGCATGACTTTTGATTGGAAGGCGGGTCTGGCTGAGACCGCGTCGTACCATTGTTGTAAATGCGTGCGCGGTTTGCGGCGAATGTCCTTATCAAACCAATGGTAAGCGTAGCAGCCGATGGGAATATCACCGATGCCGAAGCCGCTACCGGAAAAATAAGGTTGTTTCGCCAATACGAGTTCGGCAATATCAAACAGCCGTTCGCACTCTTTTAGGGCTGCGTTTATCTTTTTCTGTTCCCCGTATTTTTCTTTCGCCGGTCCAACGTGAATGAGCAACGGCTCGAGGGCGGGCATGAGGCTTGACAGAGACCAATCCATCCATTTTTCAGCCTCGGCGCGCACGGAGGCATCCGTCAGCAGCCACGTGCTTTGGCCATACTTAGACGCCATGTAGCGGATGATGCTATTAGACTCCCACAATACCAGATCATTTTCGTCATCTTGCAAGCAAGGGACCAAACCATTGGGGTTCAAGGAGAGAAATAAAGGCTCTGTCACTTTGCCATAGGCACCTCCTGCGGGAATGAAATTGAAGGTAAGATCAAGTTCCGCGGCACACCACAACACCTTTTTCACATTGATTGAGTTTTCGTGGCCCCAAATTGTCAGCATCGCATCTCCTCCATCAAACTTTGCTGAAAAAAAATCCTTTTTAAATGGTTCACGCTCTGTCGTGGGTTAACGAAGCAGGCAGTTATCCATAAACATATCTTATGTGCTCAGTACAATTATGGTTTCATTTCAGCGTAACCGAAACGTTGTCCTTGTTAAGTCAGCAGGAGCGACCAACTTTTCTCGCCGTTATTTCAATATATTTCTGTTAAATAACCATATTCATTCATAATATTTTGAACTATCTGTATTTTTCGATATTTTGTCGTAAAGCGAATGGGCTCTTTATAAAGGTCCTATACCTTTATGTTAATTATGGTTTAATCGTCAGATTAAAGATCAAGATCACATTTTTTTTCGGGACATTTATTGTTATGACACTCATTAAACCACTACAAGTCGCATGCCTCATGGCAGCGCTCGCGTTGGGGATGCAATCGGCCCAGGCGAACAGCGATCCCAAAACCATCGTGTTCGGCGTTGCCCCCGGTCCCTATGGCGATATGGTCAATCAGGCCATCAAGCCGGAGCTGGAGAAAAAAGGCTACAAAGTGAGGGTGAGGGAATTCAGTGATTATGTGCAGCCGAATATGGCGCTGGCTAACGGCAGCATCGACGCCAATCTTTTCCAGCATACGCTGTATCTGCAAAAATTCGCCGCCGATAAAAACCTTAGGGTGTCGCCCTTGATTACGGTGCCCACGGCCAGCATGGGGCTATATTCCCACACCCTTGCCAACATCGATCAATTCAAGAAAGGGGATATCATCACGCTTTCCAATGACCCCACCAATCTGGCGCGGGGACTCCGCTTTTTGCAAACGTTGGGTTTAATCAAAATCAAGGAAAATATTGATCCCACAAAAGCGTCTGAGCATGATATCGCTGAAAATCCTCGCGGCTTGGTGTTCAAGCCGCTGGAAGCGGCCCAGCTACCTCGAACCCTGGACAGCGCCGCCGGGGCATTGGTAAACGGCAACTACGCGTTTGCCGCCGGACTGAAGCTTTCAAGCGCCTTGGCCCTTGAAACATTGGATGAAAATCTGAAAAACGTGATCGCCGTACGAACCGACGATATGGATAAACCTTTTGTCAAGGACATCAAGGCCGCGGTGCAATCGCCGGCCTATGCGGCGATAATCAACAATCCCTCCTCGGTCTTCAGCCAATTCCAGAAGCCGGAATGGATGCAGGCCGCCGCCAAACCCTGAGCATAGCCCCGATGGATAACGGCCTGTCGGGGGACTTTTTTAGCCTGTATTGCGGAGTTTGCGGAATATGATTTTTCTTGACCATGTCAGCGTGGATTTTAACCGGGGTAAACAGCAGCAGGCGCGTGCGGTGGACGATGTTTCTCTCCATGTCAAAAAAGGCGAGGTCTACGGTATCGTCGGCGCCAGCGGCGCGGGCAAAAGCACGCTTTTGCGCACCATCAATCTGCTCACGCGGCCCAGCGCCGGGACGGTGATGGTCAATGGGGCGCGAATTGATGCTCTGAGCGGCGCGGCGCTGCGGCGCCAGCGGCAAAAAATCGGCATGATCTTCCAACATTTCAATTTGATGCATACGCGTACGGTAACCGCAAACGTTGCCTTTAGCCTGCGTTCAGCGGGAAAATCCGCCGCGGAGATAGCGCTGCGGGTGCCGGAAATTTTGGCATTGGTAGGGTTGTCGGATAAAGCGGAGGCTTTCCCGGCGCAGCTCAGCGGCGGTCAGAAGCAGCGGGTCGGTATCGCCCGCGCCATTGCCAACCGGCCGGAAGTGCTGCTGTGCGATGAACCCACATCGGCGCTGGATCTGGAAACCTCCGCCTCAATCCTGGCGCTATTGAAAGAGATCAATAGCCGATTGGGGATTACGCTGGTGCTGATTTCCCATGAAATGTCTGTGATTAAAAATATTTGCGATCGGGTAGCGGTGATGACCGGCGGCAAGGTGGTTGAAGAGGGCGACGTATTTGATATTTTCGCCACGCCCCGCCATGAATTTACGCGCCAGTTGGTTTCCCACACATTTAACCTGGAGCTGCCGCCGCGTCTGTTGCAGGATTTGCGCGGTACGTTGCTGAAAATCCTGTTTGTCGGCGCTTCCGCCGAACAGCCGGTACTGTCGGAAGTCTCCATTCGCTTCGGCGTATCGGTGAATATCCTGCATGGCAAAATCGAGTACATCGGTTATCGCGCCCTTGGTTTGCTGGTAGCGCTGTTGACCCATCCGGACAATCCTGAGCAGTTGGCTGCCGCCGTGCACTATATTCGTGAGAATACCGCCCAAGTTGAGGTGCTACATGGCTGATTTATGGCTTGATCTAACTACTGCTTTCGGTGAGACATTTTTGATGGTAGGTATCGCCGCGGTGTTTTCCGTCATTGGCGGCCTGCCGCTGGGTTTTTTGATTTATGTCACCGACCGCCATTTATTCTGGGAAAATCGCGGGCTTTACCTGGTGGGTACCGTGGCGGTAAATATCATCCGTTCCATTCCCTTCGTTATCCTGCTGGTGCTGTTATTACCGTTGACGCAGTTTTTGCTGGGGAATACCATTGGGCCCATTGCCGCCTCCGTACCGCTCTCCGTGGCGGCAATCGCTTTCTATGCGCGATTGGTGGACGGGGCTTTGCGTGAGGTGGATCCGGGTATTGTCGAGGCCGCCGAAGCGTTTGGCGCCGGTCCGATGCGTATTATCGCCACGGTGTTGTTCCCCGAGGCCTTGTCGGGCCTGCTTAGGGGGCTAACGGTTACCCTGGTGAGTTTGATTGGCTATTCCGCCATGGCAGGCATTGTCGGCGGCGGCGGAGTAGGGGGATCTCGCCATACGCTTTGGTTACTACCGGTATGAAACCAACGTCATGATCATCACGGTGATTGCGTTGATAATCCTGGTACAGGTGGTGCAAGTGGCGGGTGACTACCTGGCCCGGCGGGCCGATAGGCGCGCCGGGCATTAATACGCCAAGCGGCATTGGCGCCGGGCGGGAGGCCCGCCGGCGCCGCGAGAGGGCATAAAATGCTGGAAATGTGTCCTTGATGCGGCAAAGTTCAAGGGTATTGAATAAACTCAATTTGCTGAACATGATTCATACACCCTGCGCGCTTTTATGTCAGGTTGCTACGCTCAATCCGCTACCGTGAGTAACGCGGTAACCATTTTATTCTGAATGGATACTCTGGCCACGTCATGAAGAATTTCGTTCTGCCCAAAAAATGCGGCGCGCTTACTTTCAGCGCCCTATTGGTATTCACCGTTACGTCCGCTCAGGCGGAAACGGCGCCCGGCGTGCCGCAAATCAACGCCAAGGCGTATATCCTGATGGATTATCAAAGCGGCACGGTCCTGGCGGAGTCTAACGCCGACCAGCGTCTGGATCCCGCCAGCCTCACCAAGATCATGGCGAGCTATGTTATCGGCCAGGCCATCAAGGCCGGCAAGATAACCGAACAGGACAAGGTCACCATCGGTAAGGATGCCTGGGCAACCGGCAATCCGGAACTGCGCGGCTCATCGCTGATGTTTTTGAAGCCCGGCGAGCAGGTCACGGTGGCGGATTTAAACAATGGGGTGGTTATCCAGTCCGGTAATGACGCCAGCATCGCGCTGGCGGATTATGTCGCCGGCAGCCAGGATGCGTTCGTCAGCCTCATGAATAAATATGTCGATGTCCTTGGCCTCAAGAATACCCACTTCATGACCGTGCACGGCTTAGATGCCGAGGGGCAATACAGTACGGCGCGAGATATGGCCTTGCTGAGCCAGGCGTTGATACAGGACGTTCCGGACGAATATGCCTTGCATAAGCAAAAAGAGTTTACCTATAATAAAATCAAACAGTTAAATAGAAATCGTCTTCTTTGGGACGGCAATCTCAATGTGGACGGCATTAAAACCGGCTATACCGCCGGCGCCGGCCACAGTCTGGTGGCCTCGGCCACGGACGGCGGCATGCGTCTGATTTCCGTGGTGCTGGGCGCGCCTACCGACAGTGTGCGCTTTCGCGAAAGCGAAAAGCTTTTGACCTGGGGTTTCCGCTTTTATGAGACGGCGACGCCTATCGCCGCGGCTCGTCCTTTTACCCGTCAGCGGGTATGGTTCGGTTCCAGCAGTGAAGTGGATCTTGGGGTTGCCAAGGATGCTTCCGTCACCTTGCCCAAAGGTCAGATGAAAGGGTTGAAAGCCTCCTTCACGCTCAATTCGCCCTATCTGGAAGCGCCGTTAGCGCGCCATCAGGTAGTGGGAACCATCGATTTCCAGTTAGATGGAAAAGTGATCGAGCAACGTCCGCTGGTCGTGCTGGACGAGGTGCAGCGAGGGGGCTTTTTCCGCAATATCTGGGATTGGTTCCTGCAAAAGTTACATAGCTGGTTTGGTTTGAACATGAATTGATCAACAAGAAAGAAACCTCCCGGTCGGAAGGTTTCTTTCTTGGTCGGGGTTTAACACAGTTTGTACACAATTGCCGCCAGGGCGACGCAGCCTATGGCCCAGACGAAATAATTGCTTGCCGCGTTCCGGTATCGGGCCATGGCAGGGACTTTGCGGATGGCATACATCGGCAGCAAGAATAGCAGCACCGCGATGATAGGCCCGCCCAACGTTTCAATTATTCCCAGGATGCTGGGGTTCATGGTGGCCGTCAGCCAGGTGGTGATAAGCATGAAACCGCCGGTCAGCCGACTTACCAAGGACGGGTGAACAGTTTTACCGCACTTATGTATTGATTTTGCGAGCAGGCCGGAAAATCCTTCGCAAGCCCCCCAAATAATGGCCGAGAAAGGATTTGGTGATGGCTACGGAGGCGACCAATGGCGCCAGCAGGGCGATGAAAGGATTATTAAAATGATTAGCCAGAAAAGTCAGTATCGAAATATTTTGCGCCTTCGCCTCGGCCAGGAATGTCGGTGACAGGCTTAGCACGCAGCTAAAGACAAAAAAGATGACGGTCGCAACCATAAGAATATTGCTAAAGAGCAATATTCTTGAACATTTCCGCTCGGCATGATCACCATATTCCTCGCGCTTAGCCATGGCAAATGCGGAGATAATAGGTGAATGGTTAAATGAAAACACCAGCACGGGTATTGCCAGCCACAGGGTATTGATTACGCCTCCCTGGCGTGCGACGTCGCTTGACTGCGGCTGTTGGAATATATCGGCGCTCCAGTGCGGAATTAAAAATACCGCCAAAAACATCAATATCGCCACGAAGGGAAAAACCAGGACGCTCATTACCCTGACGATAATGTCTTTGCCCAGCCGAACGATGCTCATCAAACCCATTATCAGAATAAGCGCCAGCAGCGCGCGGGGCGGGGCGGCGAGGTGAAGCTGATGGGTGATGACATTTTCGACGGTATTGGTGATGGCCACGCTGTATACCAGTAGAATGGGATAAATGGCAAAAAAATAGAGCAAGGTGATGATATTCCCCGCCCGCGCGCCGAAATGCTGTTCCACCACATCGGTGATATCCTTGCATTCTTGATTACCTGACAATACAAATCGGCATAACCCCCGATGGGCAAAAAAACGTCATGGGAAAAGCGAGCACGGACATAATCAGCAAAGGAAATAAACCTCCGATACCCGCATTGATGGGCAGAAACAGTACTCCGGCGCCAATGGCCGTGCCGTAGAGGCCCAGCATCCATACCGAATCCGATTTGCGCCACTGCATGGCCGTTCTGCGACGGATGACCGTGACAGTAGATGCTTGCGTCGTGTCCATTCATTCTCCGAAGTAAGACTAGGTAACTGAGGCAAGTAGCTCGCTTGAGCCATTGTTTTATTGCCCTATCATCGATTTATGCCGAGTGTGCATAAGTCCAATGTACTGATAATGTTGATGGAAAGGAATTCTTAGTCCAACTCTATAATATAGTCTTTGTGCCGTTAATTCATGCATAAAAGACTCTTTTTTTTGACATGGGTCGATTAAATAAAATTCAAAGCTCAACAGGATGTTTAATATTTAACGATAGCCTTTACAATAACCGATAAGTGAGAACGGCAGCCAAAAGAGTATTTATTGAACGAGTAACAAAGCCGGATGCACTTTATTTCTCGTCCATAAAGAGCCTTTTCAGATGGTTAGTGTTCGGCTTACGGAGGGAGTCATTTCAATATAGGATGGTAGTGGAAAAAATAAATAGATAAAATTAGATTATAAAATGATGCATGAGTAAATGTTATCTAGATAATAAGTTGAAAAAATAATGATATAATTATATCTTACATTAACTTGCTGTATTTTCTCAAGCGCGTAGCGCCCGTTTGTTTTTTCGGATGGGCTGCCATTCGGCGCCTTTGGATGAACGCCGGCGGCGGGGGAGAATGGCAGAGGGATGAACGTACGGTAAACGAGTTTCCAGGCAATAAAAAACCCGAAAGTCTTGAACCTAAGAAGGCGGGACTATCGGGCTCCTCAATTTGGGGACATCAAAGAAAAGCAGTGGCATTAATTGAGACTCTATGTCGTAAAGAAAGTTCTGGATCACAGAAAAAATTCTTTCGATCATGGCGTAAAGGTTTTTTAATCATTCCATGTCTTTGGCCGCTGGCCGCATTCGCTCGAGCGGATGCGTATCAGGGTTGACGCGCCAAGCCTAAGAAGGTGTTGCGAGCCGCGGCGCCCTTTCGACAACGATTGGCAACGCCTTCCAAACGAGCCGGAATGTTGACTATGGCTAATATAAAGTGCGGACGCCGGCGACTGCCGTAGGTAGGGAAAAAAGCTGAAACTTTCTCTCGCTGAACAAAAAAGGAGTGTGGGAAAGGCAGTATCCTGCCTTTTCGTCCCGTCCGGCTACGCTGCATTCAGGACAAAGGCGAAAATATTCCCCTGGGATAAAATTATCAGTTGAATGACGCGTTTGTAGCAAATGTCATGATGCTTTTTATTCCTCCAAAATGACTCGTATTCCATATTCGCTAACAAAATGTCATTGCCCCTTAACAAACGGGACACGTTAGCATTCACGACCGATAACCTTATTGTTACCAGCAACTATTTGATATCAATGCAATTGTCCGGTATATTCATTTTATAAAATAGAGGTCCATTTTTTAATACGACAGCAGGTTTCATTTTTTCGAGACCTTAAAACGAGTCGGTAACATCCAAAAAATCTTTTTATCTTACAGCGCCGGGAAAGCGCGTTCCTTTATCAGACTATGATTGTTCAGGCTAAGCCGGAGATCATGTTTTCTTTTTTTAAGCAATAGGTATTCATGAACTTTCCCTTTGGTGCTATGCGGCAGGACAAAAGATGGGGCGTAAAATGGCGATGAAACGTCTACGGGTGGGAACCATAAGCAGTGCTGTACTATTTCTTGTGGTCTTTGCCAGTCAAGAAAGCGGGTTCATTGTGCTGAACGAGAGGCACCACGGCGCGGCGCTGGGCTTCTTGCTGTATCTACTGCCCGGGGTGGTCGGCGGTCTGTTGTCCCGCGGCAGTAAAATCACCTGTCCATTGCTGGGGGCCCTGCTGGTATCACCCCTGTGTTTGTTGTTGTTCAATGTGAGCAGCACGCTGCATTATTCTCTTTGGTATCAGGTGACGTATCTGTTGAGCGCGCTTTTTTTGGTGTGCCTGCGGCGCGCTGGTCTGCTTTTTCGCCAGCGAAATATTCGGGCATCGGCCTTTGTTGTGAGGAGAAACGACCGACCCGGTCGGAGGGTTGCCAGATCGTAGCTGTATGACAACCTCGGTCGTGAACACGTCTTTGTAGGCTCGATCCGCGCGATTATGGCTCTCATCCATGAGAGTCACCCTGCGGGCCAATGCCTGGAGGGGAAGGTTACTGCTGGTATAAGCTGAGGTTTTCCTTGGCATAGGCTTCAAAATCCGTGCAGCCGCCGATATGTACCTGATCAACGAAAATCTGCGGCACGGTTTCGACGGTTTTGCCGACGGTCTTCGACAGGTCCGCTTTGGAAATTCCTTCGGCATGGATATCGACGTAACGGTAGGAAAAGTCATCCCGTTCAGCGGTCAATTTTTCAGCCAGCTCCTTAGCGCGCACACAATAAGGGCAGCCCGGACGTCCAAAAATGACAGCAAACATATTTACTCCTTAACCTGTAAAGGGACAATCGAAACGAATCAATGAAAGTTGTTACGCTTCTTGTTGCCGTTTACTATGCCTGTGACGGACGTCAAAAAAAAGCAGTAATTACCTTTCAGTTTAATGCCCGACGCCTATCTATCTACCTGACGCGGTGGGCCGCCGCAGGGTGAAACATTGCTCGACCAAAATCGGCGCGCGGATTAAAATCGGTTATTGAACATAAATCAGGGTGCGCTGTGAAAATAGCCATTTTATCCCGGGACGGTTCCCCTTTTTTCATGCAAGCGTTTACGGGAGGCCGCCGAGGCCGGCCGTCATAGCGTGGATATCATCGATCCGCTTTCCTGCTACATGAACATTAATAGCGCCGCGCCATCGATTCACTATCGCGGTAAGCGCCTGGGCGCCTATGATGCGGTCATTCCTCGTATCGGTACCGCCATCACCTTTTACGGAACGGCGGTGTTGCGGCAGTTTGAAATGCTCGGGAGCTATGTTCTCAATAATTCCGCCGCCATCACCCGGGCCAGGGATAAGCTCCATTCCCTGCAATTATTGGCGAAAGAAGGGATAGATTTACCGATAACCGGGTTTGCCGACTCGCCGGATGATACCGGCGATGTGATTGAAATGGTCGGCGGCGCGCCGCTGGTGGTGAAGCTCATTGAGGGGACGCAGGGTATCGGCGTAGTGCTGGCGGAAACCCCGCAGGCCGCCAAGAGCGTCATTGATGCGTTTCGCGGGCTGAAAGCGCAATTTCTGGTCCAGGAGTATGTGCAGGAAGCGGAGGGCAGGGATATCCGCTGTCTGGTTATCGGTAATGAGGTGGTGGCGGCCATTGAGCGACAGGCGCAGCCGGGAGATTTTCGCTCCAATCTTCACCGCGGCGGTTCGGCGCGCAATGTGATTATTACGTCCGAGGAACGGGCCATCGCGGTGAAGGCGGCGACGACATTGGGCCTGGAAATCGCCGGCGTGGATATGCTGCGCGCCAGGCGAGGTCCGCTGGTGATGGAAGTGAATGCGTCGCCGGGCCTTGAAGGGGTGGAAACCGCCACCGGTATCGATATCGCCGGCATGATGATTCGCTACATCGAGCGCCATGGGCAACGTAGGGAGTTGTCCGCCCCTTCGGACTAAAAGAGGCGTGAAATGGCGAAGCCGCTATTTTCAGATTTTGTCGCCGCGTTTTCCCGTTAAGAGGAATTTCGCCGGCGTTAATGCCTGCGATTCATTCAAAATCAAGGCGATGATATTGTTTCTATGATCAACTATATCGCGCGCATACTTTTCCTTTGGCCGACGAGAGCGATATTTGATGTAAAATGCTGTGTTTGACCATGGCGCCGTCGATTAATATTCCGTAAGCTATGCCCCGTTTCGGATTTATTACTCAGAGGTTGGCGTTATATGGATTCACTTGTTATTCCGGATCTTGATATCCTTCGACGCTGGTTGGAAAAAATGAGTCTCTCATTTTTTGAGTGCGACTCTTGTCAGGCGTTACATTTGCCGCATATGCAAAACTTTGACGGCATATTCGATGCGAAAGTCGATTTGATTGACAATGTCATCCTGTTTTCCGCCCTGGCGGAAGTCCGCCCCACGGCGCTGATTGCACTGGTGGGGGATTTGAGCCAGATCAATGCCAGCTCGCTGACCGTTAAGGCTTTTATTGATATACAGGACGACAACCTGCCGAAATTGGTGGCTTGTCAATCCTTGAGTACCGAGGTGGGTATCACCTTCGGCCAATTCCGTCATTTCATGCAGCAGGCGGAAGAACAGGTCTCCATGCTGATTCTTGAAGCGCGAGCCAACGATTTGTTATTCATTGAAGAGGAAGACCCCGCCGCTGAAGAAAAACACTCGGCGCCGGTCATCCATTGAAATGCGGCTCATCTCGCGGGTGCGATAAGGTTTATCCCCTTGTTTTCCATGTTTATGCTGCGTGTTCCCATGAATTTCCCTATTTACTTCTTCGGTTGCGCCATAAATACCCTATTTGATAGACAAAATTTGCATAATTAATCGCATAAAGCCATTTTTTTTGCAGAGCGCTGGCGCCTCGTTGTTGCTACGGTTATGCTTGCGATTGTGCTGCGGATTGGGGGGAACGGCCTGAGATACGTTGCCATCACCCTCTATCCGTTGAATAAAAATGACAAGACGGTTCCATTGATGCTCCGGACCCAAGAACGCAAATCCGGTGGATTGACCTTGTCATAAAGCCAACGCCGCATCGATGTACAAAAATGACGGCTATACACATTTTGTTGTCTGGGATCGGGAGGGAGTAGCGGATGTTCACCCTGGGTAAAAAATGGCTGCCGGGCATCGTCGCCGGCTTGATAATGGCGGCGTCCGCCACCGCAACGGCGGCGGAACAAAAAACATTGCATGTCTATAATTGGTCCGATTATATTGCGCCGAATACCGTACCGGATTTTGAAAAGCAGACCGGCATCAAAGTCGTCTATGATGTATTTGATTCCAATGAGGTGTTGGAAGGTAAATTGATGGCCGGAAGCACCGGTTTTGATATTGTCGTCCCCTCAGCAAGCTTTCTTGAGCGCCAGTTGACCGCCGGTGTTTTCCAGCCGCTGGATAAAAGCAAATTACCCAATTATAAAAACCTGGATCCGGACTTATTAAAACTTATCGACCGAAACGATCCTGGCAATAAATACGCCATTCCCTATATGTGGGCTACCACCGGCGTCGCTTACAATGTCGACAAGGTGAAAGCCATATTAGGTAAGGACGCCCCCTGAATAGCTGGGATTTGGTGCTGAAGCCGGAGAATCTGGCTAAGCTGAAAAGCTGCGGCGTTTCATTCCTGGATGCGCCGTCGGAAATCTTCGCCACCGTGCTCAATTACCTCGGCAAAGATCCCAACAGCGGCAACGCCGCCGACTACACCGGGCCGGCGACGGATTTGTTGATGAAATTGCGTCCAAGCGTGCGTTATTTTCATTCATCCCAATATATTAACGACTTAGCGAACGGCGATATTTGCGTGGCTATCGGCTGGGCGGGTGATGTGATGCAGGCGGCAAACCGCGCCAAAGAAGCCAAGAATGGCGTGAATATCGCTTATAGCATTCCCAAGGAGGGCGCCCTGGCATTTTTTGACGTGCTGGCGATTCCCGCCGATGCCAAAAATGTTGATGAGGCTTATCAATTCCTCAATTATCTCATGGATCCTAAGGTTATTGCACAGGTCAGCAATCAGATTTTTTATGCCAACGGCAACCTGGCGGCCACGCCGTTGGTGGACGCGTCGGTACGAAATAATCCCGGTATTTATCCGCCTGCGGACGTGCGTGCCAAGCTCTTTACCCTTAAGGTGCAGCCGCCGGCCATCGATCGCGTGATTACCCGCGCCTGGACCAAAGTGAAAAGCGGCAAGTAATCGCGAGCGAAATTTCGAAGATAATGCAGCGACAGGCGGCTTACCCGACCGGGCACTTTGTCAACACACTCACCGGCGGCGTTTTTCACCGCCTGTCGTGCTTTTGGCGGGTAAGCCAAGCGTGACTTGCCCGCTTCCCCTGTTCCGGAGAGTCATATCAGTGAACGATGCCATACCCCGTTTGCAGCCAAAAAATCTGAAAATGGTGACGCCATTGTTGGAAATCCGCAATTTAACCAAGGCTTTTGACGGCCAATTGGCGGTGGACGACGTGAATTTGACCATTTTCAAAGGGGAAATGTTCGCTTTACTGGGGGCGTCGGGCTGCGGCAAATCCACGTTGTTGCGCATGCTGGCGGGGTTCGAACAGCCCACCCACGGACAAATCGTGCTGGACGGCGAGGATCTTTGTGCAACACCGCCTTATCAGCGGCCCATCAATATGATGTTCCAGTCCTATGCGCTTTTTTCCCCATATGACGGTGGAACAGAATATCGCCTTCGGCTTGAAGCAGGACAAGCTGCCTCGCGCCGAGATTACGCAACGTGTGGAAGAGATGCTCGTCATGGTGCATATGCAGGAGTTTGCCGCCCGCAAGCCGCATCAGCTTTCCGGCGGCCAACGGCAGCGGGTAGCGCTGGCCCGCAGCCTCGCCAAACGGCCGAAGCTGCTGTTGCTGGATGAACCCATGGGGGCGCTGGACAAAAAGCTGCGGGATCGCATGCAACTGGAGGTGGTGGATATTCTGGAACGCGTCGGCGTCACCTGCGTCATGGTAACCCATGATCAGGAGGAGGCCATGACCATGGCGGGGCGTATCGCCATCATGAATCGCGGCAAGTTTATCCAGATTGGCGAGCCGGAAGAGATTTATGAACATCCCAACAGCCGTTTCAGCGCCGAATTCATCGGCTCGGTGAACATGTTCGATGGTTTGCTCAAGGCGCGTCGCGACGAATCGTTGATTTTGCAAAGCCCGGCCCTCACGCATCCGTTGCGGGTGAATACCGATGTAGCGGTTTCCGAGGGGGTGCCCGTGCATGTGGCGCTGCGGCCGGAAAAAATCATGCTGCGGGATCAGGCGCCGGCGGACGGGTGCAATTTTGCCGTGGGGGAGGTGGTGAATATCGCCTATCTCGGCGATTTATCCATCTATCATGTGCGATTGGAGGGCGGTCTGATTATCAGCGCGCAATTGCAAAATGCCCATCGCTACCGCAAAGGAACGCCAACCTGGGGCGATGAGGTCCGTCTTGGCTGGGATGCGGACAGCTGCGTCGTGTTGACGGTCTAGGCCAAAGGGGAAAACATGCCTGTTCCGGTTGAAAAAACCTTCCGGCCGCGTCGCCAGACGGGGAACGCCTTCGGCTTCTTCACGCGGCTGCAAATGCGCCATGGCCGTAAAGGCGTGGTCTTTTTGCCCTATCTCTGGCTGCTGCTGCTGTTTATGCTGCCGTTTCTGATTGTCCTCAAAATCAGTCTGGCGGATATGGCCCGTGCGATTCCGCCCTATACCGATTTGGTCAGCTGGGCGGACGGCAAATTGGCTATTTCGCTGAATCTGGCGAATTTTATGCAGTTGCTGGACGATCCGCTTTATATCGAGGCCTATCTGCAATCGCTGCAGGTGGCGGCCATTTCCACCTTCTTCTGTTTGCTGCTGGGCTATCCCATGGCCTGGGCCGTGGCGCACAGCCGGCCCGCTACCCGCAATATCCTGCTGTTGCTGGTTATCCTTCCCTCATGGACCTCGTTTTTGATCAGGGTCTATGCCTGGATGGGAATATTGAAAAACAACGGCGTGCTGAATAATGTCCTGATGTGGCTCGGCGTCATCCATCAGCCTTTGGTTATCCTTCATACCAATCTGGCGGTCTATATCGGTATCGTTTACGCCTATTTGCCGTTTATGATTCTGCCGATTTATACCGCATTGACCCGCCTGGATTATTCTCTGGTGGAAGCTTCGCTGGATCTGGGGGCGCGGCCGCTGAAGACCTTTTTCCAGGTGATAGTGCCCCTGACCAGGGGCGGCATCATCGCCGGGTCAATGCTGGTTTTCATTCCGGCGGTGGGAGAGTACGTTATCCCCGAATTGCTCGGCGGGCCTGACAGTATCATGATCGGTCGTATTTTATGGCAGGAGTTTTTTAACAATCGCGACTGGCCGGTGGCGTCGGCGGTGGCGGTGGTCATGCTGGCGCTGCTGGCCGCGCCGATCATGTGGTTTCATAAGCATCGGAATAAAGCCATGGGAGAGCAGGCATGAATACCCTTCCGGCGGTGCGTTCACCGTGGCGCAGCGTTATCCTGGTGCTGGGCTATGGATTTTTATATGCCCCGATGCTGATGCTGGTGATTTATTCCTTCAACAGTTCTAAGCTTGTGACCGTCTGGGCCGGTTGGTCTACCCGGTGGTATGGCGTGCTGATGCGTGACGACGCCATGATAAGCGCGGTGACGCTCAGTCTGTCCCTGGCGGCGGCCACCGCCTTTATGGCGGTTATTCTCGGCACGCTGGCGGCAGTGGTGATTGTGCGCTTTGGGCGCTTTCGCGGCGCCGACACTTTTGCCTTTATGCTCACCGCCCCGTTGGTCATGCCGGATGTGATAACCGGCCTGTCGCTGTTGTTGCTGTTCGTGGCGCTCCAACATGCGATCGGTTGGCCGGCGGAGCGGGGCATGTTTACCATTTGGCTGGCCCATGTGACCTTCTGTACCGCCTATGTGGCGGTGGTGGTCAATTCCCGGCTGCGGGAGCTTGATAGGTCCATCGAGGAGGCCGCGATGGATTTGGGCGCCACGCCGATTAAAGTCTTTTTCATCATTACGCTGCCGATGATTGCGCCGGCCCTTGCCTCAGGCTGGCTGTTGGCATTTACCCTCTCCCTGGACGATTTGGTGATAGCCAGTTTTGTGGCGGGACCGGGGGCCACCACTCTGCCGATGCTGGTGTTCTCCAGCGTGCGCATGGGCGTCAATCCGGAAATCAATGCATTGGCCGCCATTATATTGGCCATTGTGGGCATCATCGGGCTTATCGCCTGGTGGCTGATGGCGCGTTCGGAGAAACAGCGGCGGTTGGAAAGGCAGCGGGCGGCCCGTAGCTGATTCTAGTCAAAACTGCTAGTCTTTGTTCGTGCCCTGTACCAGTGGGGACCCATCAGCACGGAGAAAGGCATGTCGGAGATTTTCAGAAACCGTTGTAATGACCGCGTGAGCGGGTACGGCCATGCTCCGGTGGCGGTAATGACCGTCGCCACCGCCATTATCGCCACCCGTTGTCTGGGGATGCTGATGCTGATGGGCGATCTTGGGCTGGAAGGCATACGGAGTTTCATCGACACCAGCAGCGGCGCTTGGGATTTGACCCTGCTGTTTTTAGCCGCTCTGGCGATACTCTTTCTGGAATTACGCTGCGGATTCGCCCTTCTGCGGGGCCATGGCCGCGCGCGCTGGTATTATCTGGGTTGCCAGCTCCTCAGCGCCGGGTATTTGTTTATCGCCACCTGGCACGGCGTTTATCCCGAAATGTTCGTTTTGCCGGGAGACAGCGCAGCCGATATTTTTTATCAGCTCTTGATGCATAAATTACCTGATGTGCTGATGCTGGGGCTGTTGTTCGCGCCCTTGAGCAGCCGGCGTTTTTTTTCCGGCGCCCGATGATTTCCCTGACCTGGGGATGATACAATGCGCGCCCATTTCGCTTTTCTGTCTGCCCATGCTCTGCGAACTTTTTAATGCCGACCGTTGCCGCTCCTGCCAGTGGCTCAGGATGCCTTATCCGCAACAAGTGATTGAGAAGCAGGCACGCCTGGCGGAGCATCTTGCCCCCTTTGCGGTGGGGCGGTGGCTGGCGCCGGTGACGTCGGCCGAGTCGGCTTTTCGCTATAAAGCCAAAATGGCGGTGGGGGGCAGCGTTGAACGGCCCGTGCTGGGGCTGCAGCCTCCGGACGGCGAACCGGTGGATCTGAGTGAATGTCCGCTTTACCCCGCTGATTTTGAGCAGGTCTTCGATGTGCTGAGGGAGACTATCGGCCGCGCCGGCCTGACGCCTTACAACGTGGCCCGCAAGCGGGGAGAACTGAAGTTTCTGCTGCTCACCGCCAGCAGCCATAGTGGTGAGATGATGCTGAGATTCGTGTTGCGTTCCGACAGCAAGCTGGCTGCGCTGCGGGCGGTTTTGCCCTGGCTGCAGAAGCGGCTGCCCCGGCTCAAGGTGATTTCGGCCAACATCCAGCCGGTGCACATGGCGATACTGGAAGGCGACACTGAAATTGTGCTTACCGGGCAGACCGCCCTGGAAGAACGCCTGAACGGCATTCCGCTGTTTATCCGGCCCCGCGGCTTTTTCCAAACCAACCCCGCCATCGCCGCCCGTTTGTACCAGACGGCCAGGGAATGGGTGGCGGCGCTGAATATCCACAGCCTGTGGGATCTCTTTTGCGGCGTGGGCGGCTTTGGATTGCATTGCGCAACGGCGGGAATGCGATTGACCGGCATCGAGATCAGCGCCGAGGCTATCCGCAGCGCCAGACAGTCAGCCGACATGCTGGGGTTGCGTCAGGTGGAGTTTCAGGCGCTCGACTCGACCCGCTTCGCCCTGGGGCGCAAAACGCCGGATCTGGTGCTGGTGAATCCGCCGCGGCGCGGCATCGGCGCCGAATTATGCGACTATCTGGACCGCATGGCGCCGCCCTGGATACTCTATTCCAGCTGTCTGGCCGAGAGTCTGGCGAAGGATGTGCAGGCCTTGCCGTCATACCGGCTGCATACCGTGCAGCTTTTCGACATGTTTCCGCATACCGCTCATTACGAAACGCTGGCGCTGCTCAAGCGCCGCGACTAACTGCGCCGTTCGAAGCGCAGCGCACGATACTCCACCAGGCGCATCAGCAGCGTTAACAGCCCGTTGACGCACAGATAGATGATGCCGGCGGCCCCGAAGACCATCACATCATAGGTTCTGCCGTACATCAGTTGCCCATGGCTCATCACATCCATCAGCGTAATGGTATAGGCCAGCGACGTACTTTTGAATACCAGCACCACCTCGTTGGAGTAGGAGGAGAGGGCGCGTTTGATGGCAAAAGGCATCAGCAATCGTAACGATTGGGCGCGGCTCATCCCCAGCGCCGAGCAGGACTGCCACTGGCCGGAGGGTATGGCGCGCATGGCGCCGGTAAACAATTGGGTGCTGTAGGCCGCGCTGTTCAAGGCCAAGGCGGTCATGGCGCACAGCCAGGGCTGGGATACCAGCGCCCACAGCCAGGGAACGGCGCGCAGGGCGGCGAATTGTCCGGGGCCATAGTAAATCAGGAATATCTGCACCAGCAGCGGAGTACCGGTAAACAGAGTGATATAGACTTTCGTAAGCGTCGCCAGCACCGGGGTTTTCAGGCTCACGAAAACCGTAAACAGCAGCGCGAGAAACAAGGCGATCAGGATGGCGCAGAGGGTCAGCGTCAGGCTGACGGGCAACCCTTTCATCAACTCCGGCAGATAAGCCAGCATTAAGAAGCCCTCGTTTCAAAACGGGTCGATCGGCGCTCAATGGCGCGGATGATGGCCTGGCTGAGCAAGGTTATCGCCAGATACACCGCCGCCGCTATCAGGTACCAAGTAAAGGGTTGCTGGGTAAAATTGACGATACTCTTGGTTTGCAGCATCAAATCATTGACGCTGATTAGCGAAACCAACGCGGTATCCTTCAGCAGCACCAGCCATTGATTGCCCAGACCCGGCAAGGCGTGCCGCCACATTTGCGGCAAAATCAGCCGGAAAAAGATGGCGCGGGTTTTCATACCCAACGCTTGTCCGGATTCCCACTGGCCTTGCGGTATGGCTTTGATGGCGCCGCGCAGGGTTTGCGAAGCGTAGGAGGCATATAGCAGCGCCAGGGCCAGCACGCCGCAAAGGAAGGGACTGATGTTAAGGTCCCCCGGCAGGCTTAAGGCCAGATGAAAGCCGGCCATGTCGATGGTCAAGCCGTCCGCCAGCGTGAGCAGCAGTTGCGAGGCGCCGAAATAGATAAACAGCACCACCAATATTTCCGGCAGGCCCCGCAGCACCGTGACCACTCCGGTGCCCAGCAGCCCAAGCCATTTCCAGCGCGCGGATTCCCAGACGGCAAAACACATCGCCAGCGCCAGCCCCACCACCAGCGCGCACAGAGCCAGGCCAAGGGTTGTCCCGGCGGCGCTGGCGATAGGTTGTAGTTCATTCATGGAGGCGAATTACTTCTTGAACCATTTTTGGTAAATAGCCTGATAGGTTCCGTTCTGCTTCACTTTGTCCAACGCCGCGTTGAATTGGTTCACCAGGGCGGCGTTATCCTTGCGCACCGCAATGCCCAGGCCGGTACCGAAATAGGCTTTATCGGTTATTTTATCCCCCACCGTCGCCAGGTCGGCATCTTTCTTCAACCACTCGTTAACCACCGCGCTGTCGCCGAATACCGCGTCCAAGCGGCCGTTCTTCAGGTCAAGTACGGCATTCTGGTAACTGTCATAAGGGACGGCGGTAATTTCCGGGTGTTTATCCTGCAGGAATTTCTGATGGGTAGAGCCGTTTTGCATACCTACTCGTTTGCCCTTCAAAGCAGCCAGGTCGTTGAATTTGCCTTTTTGCGCGATGAAAATGGCGGAATTTTCATAATAGGGCTGGGAAAAGGCGACCTGTTGCAGACGTTCCGGCGTGATATCCATACCGGAAATCGCCGCATCGAAACGGCGGAACTTCAGGCTGGGAATCAAACTATCAAAAGCCTGATTGGTAAATGTACATTGCGCCTGCATTTCTTTGCACAGGGCATTGGCCAGGTCGATATCGAAACCTTGAAGGGTATTGTTGGCATCGACGAACTCAAACGGGGCGTAAGAGGCTTCAGTGGCAAAACGGATGTTTTCGGCCGCCCCCGCGGAAGCGGCGACACCGGCCAATACGGCGGCAAGCATAAATTTTTTCATTTTTTATCCAACGCTTAATGCGATAAGTAGTGAGCAAAGGCCTCGGTTTGCGGTTGGGCGAAATGCGTCGCATCTCCCTGTTCCACAATGCGGCCGTTTTCCATATAGACGATGCGACTGGCAGTCTTGCGTGCTACCTCGACTTCATGGGTGACAATAACCTGCGTAATGCCGGTTTGCGCCAGCTCGCGGATGATACTGACGATTTGCGCGGTGATTTCCGGATCCAGCGCCGCGGTGGGTTCGTCGAACAACAGCACCTGCGGCTCCATCATCAGCGCGCGGGCGATGGCCACGCGCTGCTGCTGGCCGCCCGAAAGGTGCAACGGAAAGCGATTGCTGAAATCCGTCAGGCGCAGGCGGTCCAGCAGCTTATCGGCCCGCGCATCGGCTTTCGCGCGCGCGAGTCCCAGCACCCGGCAGGGGGGCCTCGATGAGATTCTGCCGCACGGTGAGATGCGGCCAAAGATTATACTGCTGAAAGACCATACCGACGTTTCGCCGCAATTCGCGAATGGCTTTTTCCCCCGGCTCATGGCGGAAATCAAAATGATTGCCGGCGATGGCGAGCTCGCCGGCGCGCGGCATCTCCAGGAGATTAAGCACCCGAAGCAATGAACTTTTGCCCGCACCGCTGGGACCAAGAAGCACCAGCGTTTCGCCGGCCGGGCATTCAAGGGTGATATCAAACAACGCTTGATAAGCGCCGTAAAAGCAGTCGATGCGGTTTAGTTGAATACTCATGCGTTGAAACTGAATAGCCATTGAGGCGGCAGATGTTAGCGTTGACGGACGATTGATGCAATCCGTGATGATCAAAATTTACATTTAGGAGAGTAATAATACCATGCACAGCACAAAACGTCCTTTCTTGACCTCCGCGGACGGTTATGTGCTTTGCCACGGCGCTATGCCGCTACGGACCGCTTCCTCCCGCACCACAACGAGGCGCGGGCCTCTATGGCAGCCGGCGGCGCAGAACACATTTTCCGCCTATTAAAACCACGCTTAAAGGGCAGGCAGTCTCGCCTATGACTCACGTCCGCTTGCGCCTCATGTCCGCCTATGCCCCATGCCCGCGTATGCCCCATGTCCGCCCATGACCTGTACACGTTTATGCCCCATGGACATCATGCTACCGTTTTTCCAGCGCCTGCCGCAGGGTGCCGGCGGGAGCGGGGGACATCGCGCCGAGATAACGCACATCGTCCATCGCCCAACACTGACCTTCGCGAATCATCAGCACTTCATCCTGCCATTGGACGGACTGGCCGTTAGCGCCTTGCCGACGCGCCATGTCCACCCGTAACGGGATATTTTTGGCATCGGTATTCAAAATGCGCGAAGCGCTGTGTACGCTGGCGGAAGTCGGGCCGGCGGCATGACCGCTGAAGATATCTCCGGCAGGTAATTTTGCCGCATTGTCTGGGTTCCGCAGGCTAGCGCTCAGCAACTGATAGAGCCCGTCGCTCAAATAAGGCCGGTATTGCGTCAGCTGTGCGCCGTCGGGTTTGCCCTGAACGCTTTGTCGCATACGCAGATCATAAAATTGTTGCGCCACCGCGTCCGGCCCGCCTTCGGCGCATGGCCCGCTGCGGGAGCCGATATCCCTGAAGGCCGGCGTCACCTGGGTACAGGCGCTTAAAAACAGCGCCAAGGGAAGCAATGTGAATGCGCTTTTTTCATTTTTGACCTTGTCGATAGCAAATGATCGGTAAGTGATATTTCTGAGTATAGAGAAAAAACAGTCGGTTGTGGCGCAACGACGGCTTTTGTTCAGCGCGAAGGGCGTCCCGCCGGCAATTAAATACCCGTGGCAGGCTTAAACCGGTTGCGACCGGCGCATAACCTGGTGAGAATACCCGCGATTTGGTTGGGTTGATTAAATGAGGTGGTAGGCGCTTGGATAGCCGAAAACGCCGCGGCAGGCCGCGGGCAACGAGAATCGCCTGGGCGCTCCGGCTCATTGTGGTATTAGGCCTGTGTTATGCCGGCTACCTGCTACTGGAAATGGAGAGGGCGGCGCCGCTCTTCTACCATATCGATAGCTCGCAAAAGGCGGCGGGCGCGGATGAACGCATCCAGTTTCTGGTGTTGCATTATACCGCGGAGGATTTTACCGGCTCCATCAAAACCCTGACCACCGGCCAGGTCAGCGCACATTATCTGATCCCGCTGCATCCCGATAACGCCGCCGGTATCCCCACCGCCCTGCGCCTGGTGGACGAATCTCGCCGTGCCTGGCATGCCGGGGAAAGTTATTGGCGCGGGCGTGAAAATCTCAACGATACCTCCATCGGCATCGAAATTGAAAATGACGGCTATCGCCGAACGCCGACGGGATATGAGGCGGCGCCTTATCCTCCGCATCAGATAGCACTGGTTATCGCGTTGAGCCGCGACATCATACGGCGATATCATATCCTGCCGTCGAATGTGGTGGGCCACAGCGACATCGCCTGGCGTCGCAAGCAGGATCCCGGTCCGTTGTTTCCCTGGCGGCAGCTTGCGGCGGCCGGGGTGGGCATCTGGCCCGCTCAGGATCGGGTGAACTTCTACCTGGGAAAACGCGATCCGCACCAGCGAGTGGCGATGTCGGCTATTTTGCAACGCATGGCGCGCTACGGTTACGACGTGACGCCGGGCATGCCGGCGGCGTTGCAGCAAAAAGCGGTGGCGGCGTTCCAGATGCATTTTCGCCCCGACGATTTCCGCGGCCTGCCGGACGCGGAAACCGAGGCGATATTGGATGCGTTACTGGAAATAGACGCCCGTGAGGGGAGCGCCGGATAGTTCGCCGTGGTGTTGCAGAAATTCGCGCCAGACCTGTACCACTTTTTCCAAAGAGCGACGGCTGATATTCAAATGGGTCACCAGGCGGGTCACGTTGCCCGAGGCGATATTGATATCGTGCCGCAACATCCAGGGGCCCAGTTTCACCGCCAGTTCAGTGGACTGACGTATAAACAGCATATTGGTCTGGGCGCCGGGGGCCATGACCTCGACACCCAACGCGCCGAGCTGTTGCGCAAGCCACAAGGCATTGTCGTGATCCTCACGCAGGCGCTGCACGTTATGCGCCAACGCATAACGTCCCGCCGCCGCCAGGATGCCGGACTGGCGCATGCCGCCCCCCACCATTTTGCGCCAGCGTCTGGCCCTGTGGATATAGGCTTCGTCGCCGCAGAGCAAGGACCCCACCGGCGCCCCCAGCCCCTTGGATAAGCAAATGGTCAGCGTATCGCAATAGCGGGCGATGTCGGAAAGAGGGATATCAAGCGCCACCGCGGCGTTGAAAACCCGCGCGCCGTCGATATGCAGACCCAGCTTGTGGTCGCGGCTGAATTGCCAGGCCTGCTGCAAATACGCCAGGGGAAGCACCATTCCGTTATGGGTATTTTCCAGGCAAAGCAACCGCGTGCGAGCGAAATGAAAATCGTCCGGCTTGATGGCGGCGGCCACTTTATCCAACGGCAGAGTGCCGTCGGCGTCCGCCTCCAGCGGCTGGGGCTGGATGCTGCCCAGCACCGCGGCGCCGCCTGCCTCAAACCGGTAATTATGCGCCCGCTGGCCGACGATATACTCTTCGCCCCGTTGGCAATGGGTCATCAGCGCCACCAGGTTGGCCTGGGTGCCGCTGGGGAAAAACAGCCCCGCCTCTTTACCGCTCAGGCGGGCGCCGTCCGCTTCCAGCGCCGCCACGGTAGGGTCGTCGCCATAGACATCGTCGCCCACGTCGGCTTCGGCCATCTGCCTGCGCATTGCATCGCTCGGCAAGGTGACGGTATCACTGCGGAGATCGATCATGCTTCCTCCATTGGATTGTCTCAATTTATCGCGCGGATGACATTGCCGTCCGAACAAAAGCATCTGGTCCGGACGGCAGCCGTCAGCCTTAACGCAGCCAGTTGGTTTTTGCCAGTTCCACTATTTCATCGCCGCGTCCGTTGATAATGGCCCGCAGCATATAAAGACTGAATCCCTTGGCCTGCTCGAACTTGATCTGCGGCGGCATCGCCAACTCTTCCTTGGCGGTCACCACGTCCACCACCACCGGTCCTTCGGTGGCGAAGGCTTCCTCCAGCGCGGCGTCGAGATCGGCGGATTTTTCCACCCTGATGCCCTTGATGCCCGCCGCCTGCGCGATGGCGGCAAAATTCGGGTTCTGCAAATCGGTGCCGTCGGTAAGATAGCCGCCGGCTTTCATTTCCATAGCGACGAATCCCAATACGCTATTATTGAAAATAACGATTTTCACCGGCAGTTTCAGCTGTATCAGCGATAAAAAATCACCCATCAGCATGGCGAATCCGCCGTCGCCGCAGAGCGCCACCACCTGCCGGCCGGGAAATGCGGACTGCGCCCCCAAGGCCTGCGGCATGGCGTTGGCCATGGAACCGTGATTAAACGAGCCCAGAAGGCGGCGCCGGCCGTTCATGGCCAGATAGCGGGCCGCCCATACCGTCGGCGTCCCCACATCACAGGTAAAAATGGCGTCGGGGGCCGCCAGACGGCTGACCTCTTGCGCCACGTACTGGGGGTGAATGGCTTTGTTGCCGCTGGGTTTGGCCAGCGTATCGAGATCGCGCCGGGTATCATGGTAGTGCTGCAACGCCGCGTCGAGATGATTGCGGTTGACTTTTTCCTTAAGCCTCGGCAGTAAAACCGCCAGCGTGGATTTGATATCCCCCACCAACGCCATGTTCAGCGGACAGTGCGCGCCAAGACTGTCGGCTTCGATATCGATTTGAATGATTTTCGCTTCTGTGGGATAAAACGCGCGATAGGGAAAACGCGTGCCCAACAGAACGAGGGTATCGGCATTCATCATGGCCTGGTAGCCGGAAGAGAAACCAATCAAACCGGTCATGCCCACGTCATACGGATTATCATACTCCAGATACTCTTTTCCGCGCAGGGCGTGGACCACCGGCGCTTTCAACAGCCCGGCCAACTGCACCACTTCATCGTGGGCCTGGGCGCAGCCGCTGCCGCACAGCAGGGTGATATTCTCCGATTGACTCAGCAAAGCGGCCAGCTTTTCCAATTCTCCCACCGGCGGAACCGCCAGCGGCGGTTGGGGGGGGTATACCATAAAGGCGCGCCCTCGACCGGGGCGGGTTTCAGCGCCACATCGCCGGGCAGGACGATAACCGATACCCCGCGCTCAAGCACCGCTTTACGAATGGCGATCCCCAGTACCTGCGTTAACTGTTCAGGATTGGACACCAGTTCGCAGTAATGACTGCATTCACGGAACAACTCTTCCGGGTGGGTTTCCTGAAAATAACCGCTGCCGATTTCGCTGGAGGGAATATGGGCGGCGATGGCCAATACCGGCACCCGGTTGCGGTGACAGTCGTACAACCCGTTGATCAAATGCAGGTTGCCCGGGCCGCACGAGCCGGCGCATACCGCCAGCTCGCCGGTGACGTGGGCCTCGGCGCCGGCCGCGAACGCCGCCACTTCTTCATGACGGGTGCCCATCCACTTGATGGTGCCCATGCGGTTCAGACTGTCGCTCAGGCCGTTCAGCGAGTCGCCGGTCACGCCCCAAATGCGTTTTACGCCGGCTTGCTCGAGTGTTTTGGCAACCAATGATGCCACGGTTTGTTTCATAACGTTCCCCTTGGTAAATGATAAAACTCATTTGAAGTGGACATTTTCGTGCCGCTGGTGCGTGCCGCTAAAGCTTAGACCTTTTACCCGCGGATTGGCAGCGGTTGATGGGGCGAGCTTGGAAGGAGGGAGTTGCGGCGGGTTAGCCCGTTGGCCCGGATCCGGCGGTCTGTCCCGACTGAGCGCTTTGCCAACGGTCCCTATAGGGAACTTTCAGGCCGAGAATAGGGCGATAAGAACCGGCGCCAGCAGGCTCAGCAAGAAACCATGGACGATAGCGGCCGGCACCACGTCCAGCCCGCCGCTGCGCTGCAGGACCGGCAGTGTAAAATCCATCGACGTGGCGCCGCAGAGCCCCAGCGCCATGCTGCGGCTGCGGCCCATTAATCCCGGTATCAACATAATGGCCGCCAATTCGCGGACCAGGTCGTTGAAAAACGCGGCGCTGCCCACCAACGGGCCGAACGCTTCGCTCATCAGGATGCCGGACAGGGAGTACCAGCCGTAAGCCGAAGCCATGGCCAGTCCGGTGCGCAAAGGCAAACCCAGAATCAGCGCCGCCAATGCGCCGCCGGCCAGGGCGCTCACCGCCACCACCAGCGCGATGCCGGCGCCGCGGCGGTTGAGCAGTATCTGTCGCAGCGTCATGCCGCCGTTGCGTAGCTGAATGCCTACCAAAAACAGCAGGAAGAGCAAGGCGAATTCGCTGGCCTTCGAGGCCACGTTCAGCCACTGCCATTGCGTCAGGCCGATGGCAAAGCCCCCTAACACCACCAGACAGAGTTTCAACGAGTCCATCGCCATATGCAGACGTGACGGCGCGGCAACGCCATGGCGCGAAGCGCCCGGCCAGGGCCGGCATTTTTCCAGCCACCAGAGGGCGGCGGCGTTGAACGTCAGGATGCATAGCGCGCTCACTCCCGCATAGCAGGCGATAAGGCGTAGGTTCGCGGCAAGATTATCCAGGAACGCCAGGCTGATGCCCATGAAAAAAAAGGATGATATAGACCATTGCGCTGAGGAGCCGGTCAACACGGCGCGCCCAGTCGCGTGGCACCGGCGGCAACAGATAACCCGCCGCCAGCGGGATGATGATGAATAACAGGCCGGAATACATAAGGGCGCCACATCCTTTTGAGCGGTGGGAAAAATGCCGCCCTAAACTAACCAAAACGGTTTAGGCTGTAAAGGCGGCGCGATACATTTCCATCATGACGCCTCTGGCGTTACGCCTCCCTCCGGCGATGGGCATGTTTCGTCATGCCCGCAGGAAATGCCCGGCGACCTGTTCAGCCAACTGATCCAGCAGTCCGTAGCGGCGGCGATATTCGGCGCGTTTTTTACTGGGCAGCATTGAGAGGGATTTGCGGGGAATGCGCAGGGGCAGGCTGAAATAGCCCTGTTCTTGCGGTTGCCCGTGGACGGAAAGCCAGAAATTATCATAATCCGCCGTCAGAAAACGTTTGTTTTTATAAAAATAGCGCCATTCGCGATACCTGTGGGTGCGGCTGTCCACCGCCAAAATTTGGGCCGCGCCCATTTTCTCCGCCAATTGCGTCACGGCTTCCAGCACCAAGCGTTTGGGAAACAGTCCGTGGCACGCCTTGGCGGCGGAATGGGTCGCCCCGGTGGGGGATTGCCTAAGCCCGCCCTGCAGGCCGCCGATAAACAGCGTAGCCCCGCGTTCGGGCGTGATGACGAACGTCATTGCCGCCAGCATGGCATCGGCTTCATCGCTAAGCAGCAGGGTCGCTTCCCCCCTCAAGGTTCAGCCGTTCCAGCGAACAGAGGCGCAAATGGAAGATCCGGTTGTTTTTAGCCACCAGGGTCGCGAGGACGAAACCATCCCCGCTGAGATGACCGTACAGCAGGGCGGGGGGCAGGTGCGACTGGATATAATCGTAGTGATGCACAAGCGCCGCCAGCCGCGTTTCAGCGCCCATATTGGCGGCCAGATAGGACCGATGCGGTTTGCAGGGCAGTCCCGGCTGGGAGGCCAGCATTTGCGGCAGCAGCGGGCAGCGGGCCAATTGTCCAAGCCAGGGGCCGGAGTATGCGCGGGTGGCAAGATAGCGCAGCATGAACGTATAGCGGTATAAACGGCGTCTCCAGGCGTTGCCGGGCACCAGCTTGCCCTGAAACAGCGACAGCGCGAGCTGCCAGCCGGATACTGCCGCGCGGTCGTTTCCCCGCCTGGATATCAGTAGTGACATGACCCATCCGTTCAGCTAACAGGAAAGCGCCTATTTCAGCAAAAACGGGTTAAACGGCGGTGTAATGACTTTCTTCCGGCGGAGTCGGCATCGACCGGTTTAAACAGCGTTTACGAGGGAGCTAAAATCATATGCAAGATAGTGTTTGTGGCAGAGATAATTATGCTTGCGTCTTAAAATAAAAATGTTATACCTTGAGTAAGCGGGGAAAAGCGGCGTGCCGGCCAGAAAAAATGCCAGCGATCAGCACTGGCATTTCACTAATATCATTATGCATTAATCGCGAGGCGTGATATCAGGCGACAGTCTCGGCTTCGACAGGCACAATCAGACTCGCGTGGTTCCCCTTGGGACCCTGATGAACGTCGAATCTGACCACTTGCCCTGCTTTGAGTGTTCGATAACCGTCCATCTGGATTGTTGAGTAATGCGCAAAGATATCCTCGCCGCCGCTTTCAGGACAGATAAACCCAAAACCTTTGGCGTTATTGAACCATTTAACTTTACCCGTCTCCATGTTTCTACATCCCTCGCAACAGAATCTTATATGTGATGAGGATTGTTGACGTCGTAAGCTTTATCCGTCAAAACCACGACGGCTTACGCAAGTACACTCTAGAGGATAGGAACGATAGGTCAAGAGGATGCGGAGTTGGCTGACGACATTGCCAAACTTTGAAGCAGGTAACGCTATTGCCCCTTTTTTGACAGAAACCTAATACGAATGCTGCGATCAAAATCCTATTATACTTATAGGTAACAGCAGGGGGCGTGAAAGAACATCCGATGGTAGACTGGTTACAATGACGGGTTGTGGCGAAAAGACACTACGCCTGCCACGGCTAACTCTCTAAGCTGACAAGACGTTTTGACGGAAAGACGATGGGTAAGACAAGCGAAAGACCGGGTGAACAGCATCTCGCCGAGGACTTGGTAAAAGAGGCGGTACAACCTCCGTCAATGTATAAAGTGATACTAATCAATGACGATTACACACCGATGGAATTTGTTATTGACGTACTGCAAAAGTTCTTTTCTTATGATGTTGAACGTGCAACGCAACTGATGCTTACGGTTCATTATCAGGGTAAGGCTATCTGCGGGGTCTACACTGCGGAAGTCGCTGAAACCAAAGCTGCTCATGTTAATCGTTATGCCCGGGAAAATGAGCATCCGTTGCTTTGTACGCTGGAAAAGGCCTGAACAGGCAATCTATTTGGGGGAGGTGCCAATGCTCAATCAAGAACTGGAACTCAGTTTAAATATGGCTTTCGCCAGAGCGCGTGAGCACCGGCATGAGTTTATGACCGTTGAACATTTATTGCTGGCGTTGCTCAGTAATCCTTCAGCGCGCGAGGCGCTCGAGGCCTGCACGGTCGATCTGGTGGCGTTACGCCAGGAACTCGAGGCTTTCATCGAACAAACCACACCGACCTTGCCCACCAGTGACGAAGAGCGCGACACGCAGCCTACGCTCAGCTTTCAGCGCGTGCTGCAACGGGCGGTCTTCCACGTGCAATCCTCCGGACGCAGCGAGGTCTCGGGGGCCAATGTCCTGGTCGCCATCTTCAGCGAGCAGGAATCCCAGGCGGCGTATTTGCTGCGCAAGCATGACGTCAGCCGCCTCGACGTGGTGAATTTCATTTCACATGGCACTCGCAAAGACGAGACACAGGCCCCCGGTCCTGAAAACCCGGTCAATGAAGAGCAGTCAGGCGGGGAGGATCGTATGGAAAACTTCACTACCAATCTCAACCAACTCGCCCGGGTGGGCGGGATAGATCCTCTGATTGGCCGGGAGCGCGAGCTGGAACGCGCCATCCAGGTATTATGCCGCCGTCGTAAAAACAATCCGCTGCTGGTGGGCGAATCGGGCGTGGGCAAAACCGCGATTGCCGAAGGTTTGGCATGGCGCATCGTGCAGGGCGACGTACCCGAGGTCATCGCCGATTGCACCATCTATTCGCTGGATATCGGCTCGCTGCTGGCGGGCACCAAATACCGCGGCGATTTTGAAAAGCGTTTCAAAGGGCTGCTCAAGCAGCTTGAATCGGACCAGAACAGCATACTTTTTATCGACGAAATCCATACCATCATCGGCGCCGGCGCGGCTTCCGGCGGGCAGGTGGATGCGGCCAACCTGATAAAGCCGCTGCTTTCCAGCGGCAAAATCAGGGTGATGGGTTCCACCACCTATCAGGAATTCAGCAATATCTTTGAAAAAGACCGCGCTCTGGCGCGCCGTTTTCAGAAAATCGATATCACCGAGCCGTCGGTGGAAGAAACCGTCCAGATCCTTACCGGACTGAAAACGAAATATGAAGCTCATCACGACGTGCGCTATACCGCGAAAGCCGTTCGCGCGGCGGTTGAACTGGCGGTGAAATACATCAATGATCGCCATTTGCCCGACAAAGCCATCGACGTGATCGACGAGGCGGGGGCGCGCAGCCGGTTGATGCCGGTGAGCAAACGTAAAAAGACCGTCAATGTTTCGGATATCGAGTCTGTGGTGGCGCGTATTGCCCGCATTCCGGAGAAAACCGTTTCCGCCAGCGACCGGGATGTCCTGAGGAATCTGAGCGATCGCCTGAAGATGCTGGTGTTCGGGCAGGATAAAGCCATCGATGCCTTGACCGAGGCCATCAAAATGAGCCGGGCCGGGTTGGGCCAGGATCACAAGCCGGTGGGTTCATTCCTGTTCGCCGGGCCCACCGGGGTGGGTAAAACCGAAGTTACGGTGCAGTTGGCGAAGGCGCTGGACATCGAGCTGCTGCGCTTTGATATGTCGGAATACATGGAGCGGCATACGGTCAGCCGGCTTATCGGCGCGCCTCCGGGATACGTGGGCTATGATCAGGGCGGTCTGTTGACCGATGCGGTGTTGAAACACCCCCATGCGGTGTTGCTGCTTGATGAAATCGAGAAGGCGCATCCGGATGTGTTCAACCTGCTGTTGCAGGTCATGGACAACGGCACCCTGACCGATAACAACGGGCGCAAAGCGGATTTCCGCAATGTTATCCTGGTGATGACCACCAATGCCGGCGTGCAGGAAACTCAGCGTCAAAGCATCGGTATGATTCAGCAGGACAACAGCACCGACGCCATGGGCGAGATCAAAAAGATATTCACGCCGGAGTTCCGCAATCGTTTGGATAACGTCATATGGTTTAACCATCTGACCCCTGAAATCATTCAGCTGGTGGTGGATAAGTTTATCGTTGAATTGCAGGCTCAGTTGGATGCCAAGGGCGTTTCGCTGGAAGTCAGCGATGAGGCGCGCGATTGGCTTGCCGCCAAGGGTTACGATAAATCCATGGGCGCCCGCCCGATGGCTCGCGTGATGCAGGAAAACCTGAAAAAGCCGCTGGCCAACGAGCTGCTGTTCGGTACCCTGGTGGATGGCGGCTCGGTGAAGGTAGAGCTGGATAAAGACAAAAAACAGCTCAAATACGATTTCCTGAGCGCGCAAAAAACGCAAGACGGAAGGCGTGGTCCACTAAACCTGCGTTGTTTGGCGTAGATAACAAGGCGATGCCGGCGGGCATCGCCTTTTTTATGCGTGCTCCGGCCAGCCGTTGATTCACGGGCGCGGGCCATCATACCGGGCCGATTAAGGATGCCGGTATGAGCGTAATGGTTGATTGCGACAAATCAGGCGGGATATCAACGCGTAGACAGTAAAAGCTCGTGGCGGATATCAGCGGCGGGAAGGCCTATCAACGGCTACGGAAGACAATGCGGCCTTTGCTCAGGTCGTACGGGGTCAGCTCAACTGTGACTTTGTCGCCCGTCAGGATGCGGATATAATTTTTACGCATTTTACCGGAGATATGTGCGGTTACCACGTGCCCGTTTTCCAATTCCACCCGGAACATGGTGTTAGGCAATGTATCCAGTACCGTGCCTTGCATTTCAATATTGTCTTCTTTGGCCATCGAATCCTCTAGGTTGAATACCATAGTTTTTTAACCGGCAAGATAATGCCGAAAAACCCTCATTATGTAAAGAAGTGATGAAGAACGACGCGTCATTCACCGGAATCCGGTTCACTGTTTAAGGTGACGACAGAGAGGGTTTGCGGTTGCCAGCAATGGGGCGCCAGCGTCATAGATTGTAACCGACTCAGCAGGCCAAGATAGTCGCTGCGGGGAATTTCCCTGGCGCCTAAAGAAGCCGTATGTGAGTTCAACACCTGACAGTCTATCAGTTTTCCGCCCTGTTGACTAAAGAAACGGCAAAAAGTCAGCAGGGCCAATTTGGAGGCATTATCCCGCCGGCTGAACATGGATTCGCCGCAAAACAGCGCTCCCTGGGCGACGCCGTACATACCGCCCACCAGGGTATCTCCCTCCCATATCTCGATGGAGTGAGCCTGGCCGAGAACGTGCAGCCGCTGGTAGGCGATAATCACTTCCGGACCTATCCAGGTGCCTTCCAGGCCGCGTTCGGCGCAGGCCGCCACCACATCGGCAAAGGCGTGATTCAATGTGATACGGTAGGCGCAGCGATGCAGGGCGCGCCGGAGGCTCCGGCTGACGTGAAACTCCCCGGGAAATAAGACGGCCCGGGGATCCGGCGACCACCATAGAATAACGTCCCCCGGCGAATACCAGGGGAAAATCCCCTGCTGGTAGGCGATAAGCAGGCGTTCCGGAGACAAATCGCCGCCGAATGCCAGCAGCCCGTTGGGTTCATGCAGCGCCGAGGTCGGGGCGGGAAACTGTAATGAATTGGGAGACAGCCGGTACAATCGCATATTCCTTCCCGTCATATTCGCCTATGCCGATAAGCGTGTTAACCGGCCATCTGTTTGCCGGACCGCCGCAACATATAAAACCGCCATCTTGCGCGCCGCCTTGTCGCTACCTGCAACCCAGGGTGATGGCACCTATTCAGGATGATGATAGCGGAAATAGCGGCCCCGCTTTTCCATTAATGACGCATGGCCGCCCCGTTCAGTGAAACGGCCCCGGTCCATGACATAAATCCTGTCCATAAGCTCAAGTCCTTTCAGCCGATGGGTGATGATAATCAGCGTTTTTCGCCGTTCCAGCCGATGCAGTAATGCCAGAATATGCCCCTCGGTGGCGGCGTCAAGCCCTTCCGTGGGCTCATCCAGCAAGAGCAGCGGCGCGTCATGCAGTAACGCTCTGGCAATGCCGAGCCGACGCTGCTCCCCGCCGGACAATTGGCGCCCGCCTTCCCCCAGCCAGGCATCCAGCCCCTCTTGTTCCAGAAGTTTCTCCAGACCCATAAGCCCCAGCATGTCCCGGAGCCGCCGGTCGTCCGCCAAGGCGTTCCCCAACAGCAGGTTATCCCGCAGGGTGGCGCTGAAAACATGCACTCGCTGCGGGACCACCGCCATCATGGCGCGCAGGGCCGGCTCGCTCCACTGGGAAAGCGCTTGGCCGTTCAGGCGGATTTCGCCGGCGTCGGGATCCCAGGCGCGGGTCAGCAACTGCAGCAGGGTGGATTTGCCGCTGCCGGTGTGACCGAGTATCGCCACATGTTCCCCGGCCTGAATATGCAGCGACAGGCCGTCTAGGGCCGGTTGTCCTTGTTCCGGATAGGCAAAGCGGATATCGTCCGCCTCCAGCGCCGCGCTCTCCGTCTTGTGCGGCCCGATCGCGGGGAAGGTCACCGCCGGCTTGCGGCGGATAATGTCGGCGATACGATCGGCGGAAGCCATCACCTGCCCGAGATGTTGGAAGGCGCCGGCGATAGGGCCTAGGGCTTCAAAGGCCGCCAGGGCGGTAAAAACCGCCAGCGCGATCCAGGGCCCGCTGACGCTGCCGGCCGCCAGCCACAGCAGCAGGGTGACCGTCAGGCCGGTAATCAGGATGAGCAGGGCCTGGGCGCGGGCCGCCAGCGCCGCTTGCCGCTGTTGCCTATGCTGCCAGTGTCGTTCCGTGTCGTCCAATCGCCGGCGATACGCTTCGGCGGCGCCGTAGACAGTCAATTCGGCATGGCCTTGCAGCCAGGTGACGAGCTGCAGCCGGTAAACGGCGCGCAGGCGGGTCAGGTCCCGACCGACCGACTTGCCGGCGTGGTAGAACAGCGGCGGAAAGAGCAGCAGCACCGCCAGCATGACGGCCCCCAACGTCAGCGCCAGCCTGACGTCCAGCCAGCACAGGCCTAAGGTCACCGCCGCGGTCACCGCCAGCGCGCACAATAACGGCGATAGAACCCGCAGATAGAGATGATCAAGGGTATCCACGTCCGCCACCAGCCGGTTGAGCAATTCGGCCTGGCGGAAACCGGCAATGCTGCCTGGAGAAAGGGGCAGAATTTTTTTTAAAGATGTCGATTCGCAGCAGCTGCAGCACGCGGAAAGTAGCGTCATGGCTCACCACCCGCTCCGCCCAGCGTCCGGCTGTGCGGGTGATAGCCGCCCCGCGCACCCCCGCCGCCGGAAGCATATAGTTGAACGTGTATAATCCCGCCGCCCCCGCTAGGGCCGAACCGGCAAGGAACCAGCCCGACAGGCTCAACAGTCCGATGCTGGCCAGCAGGGTCGCTATCGCCAGCAACATGCCCAGGGCAATGCGACCGCCGTGGCGGCGATAGAGGGCTAAAAAGGGCAATAATTCGCGCATAATCAGCTCGCTCCGAGGTGATGGGCCAGCAGGCTGGCAAAGGGACCGGGTTGGGCCGCCAACCCCGTGTAGCGTCCCTGCTGGAGAATTTGCCCATCGCCCATGACCCAGATGACGTCGAAGTCGCGAATGTCCGCCAGCTGATGGGTTACCAGCACCGTGGTCTGACGGCGCGAGGCGTCATCCAGGGCCCGCATGACCAGTCCCTCGCTATGGACATCCAGGCCGGCGGTGGGTTCGTCCAATAGCAGCAGCGACGGCGTGCGTAGCAATGCCCGCGCCAGGGCGACCCGCTGAGCCTGTCCCACGGACAATCGCGCGGCGTTTTCACCCGCCGGGCTGTCGATGCCTTGCGGCAGCAGCGGCAGAAATTCCCGCACATAGGCGCCGTCCACCGCGCGATTCAGTTCCTCTTCGCCGGCATCGGGATTGCCGAGCAGGATATTGTCCCGCAGGCTTTCGGCGGGTAAAAAGGGATTTTGACTTATCCAGCCGATATGCCGGCGCCAGTGCGCCGGCGAAATTTCCCGTAGTTCATGGCCGTTGAGGCGCAACGATCCCTGGTAGGGGAGAAACCCCAGCAGTACGTTAAGCAGTGAGCTTTTACCGGCGCCGCTTTCCCCGACGATGGCCACCCGTCGGCCGGCCTCCAGCGTGAAATCCAACGGCCCGGCCAGTCGGGCGCCGTCAGGCGCCAGAATAACCAAATGCTTCGCGGTCAGGGCGATGGAGCGCAAATCCGGCTCAAGATCGCCGCCGCTCAAGGAACGGGCGTCGTTCTCCAAAAAACTCAACAGGGATTCCGCCGCGCCCACCGCCTGCGCCTTGGCATGGTAAAACGTGCCCAGGTCCCTTAGCGGCTGAAAAAAATTCCGGCGCCAGGATCAGCACCAGGAAACCGGCGAATAGCGTGACGCCGGCGCCGTAGCTGCCGAAGTGCAGTTCGCCGAGATAGGAAAAACCGAAATAGACCGCCACCACCGCGATGGAGATGGAGGCGAAGAATTCCAGCACGCCGGAGGAGAGAAAAGCCAGGCGCAGCACCTCCATGGTGCGCAGGCGAAAATCCTCGCTGGCGCGGCTTAATTGGGCCGTTTCCGCCCGCGCCCGGTCGAACAGCCGCAGCGTATCCAACCCCCGCAGGCGGTCAAGAAAATAGCCGCTCAGGCGCGTCAGCGCCAGAAAATTCCGGCGGTTGGCATCGGCGGCGCCCATGCCGACCAGGGCCATAAACAGCGGAATCAGCGGCGCGGTGCAAAACAGAATAAGCGCTGCGGTCCAATTGATGGGAAACAGGACCGTCAATATCAGTAACGGCACCAGTCCGGCCAAATACATCTGCGGCAGATAGCGGGCGTAATAATCCTGCATGTCCTCGATTTGTTCCAGCAGCAAACTGCTCCAACTGCCGGCGGGCTTGCCTTGTATCCAGGCCGGCCCCAGTTTTTCCAGGCGATCCAGCATCTGGCGCCGGATTTCCCGCCGCAGCGTCCGGCCGGCGATAAACCCGGCGCGCTCCCGAAGCAGGCCCAGAACCGCCCGCAGCGCGAACAGCGCCACCAGGGTTAAAAATGCGCCCGCCAGCGCCGAACGCGGCTGGCGTTCCATAATCAGCGCCTGGAGAAGATGGGCCAGCACCCCGGCCTGGGCCACGATAACCAGCCCGCTGAGCAGGCCCAGCAGCAAAGAGAGACGGAGCCAGCGCTTCACCAGCGCGCTTTGTGACTTGAGCCAGCGGACCAGCACATATTGTCGGGTTTTATTCATCGAAAGTGATTTCAGCCGCTGTGGTATGCGTATAAGCCAAACATCCCGCCGGGGGGGGATACGAAAGACCGGCATTACGGGAGGCGACGCCGGCGAGACGCCATATTACCCGGTTGGCGCGGAGGAGAAAATAAGAAGCGGCAATTAAGATGATGCGGCCGGGCATGCCTCCCGCCGGCGCGCCGGCGGGAGAGGGGATTAACAGTCGCTGACCGCCGCCAGGCCGTCCAGGTAGCGCTCGGCATCCAAAGCCGCCATGCAGCCGGTGCCGGCGGAGGTGATCGCCTGCCGGTAGTTATGATCCATCACATCCCCGGCGGCAAACACGCCCGGAATGCTGGTCTGGGTCGCATTGCCGTGAATACCCGATTGTACGCGGATATAGCCGTTTTCCAATGCCAGCTGCTCGCCGAAAATCGCCGTATTGGGGCTGTGGCCGATGGCGATAAACACGCCCGCCACGTCCAGGGTGTCCACCTGGCCGCCCGCGACATGCCGCAGGCGTACGCCGGTGACGCCGCCGGCGTCGCCCACGACTTCATGCAGGGTTCGGGCAGTATGGAGAATGATATTGCCGCTGTTCACTTTCTCCATCAGCCGATCGATCAGGATCTTCTCTGAACGGAAGGTATCCCGGCGATGAATCAAATGTACCTCGGCGGCGATATTGGACAGATAAAGCGCTTCCTCCACCGCGGTGTTGCCGCCGCCCACCACCGCTACCTTCTGGTTGCGGTAGAAAAATCCGTCGCAGGTGGCGCAGGCGGATACCCCCTTTGCCCTTGAAGGCCTCTTCCGACGGCAGCCCAAGATAACGCGCTGAAGCGCCGGTGGCGATGATCAGGGCGTCGCAGGTATATACGCCGCTGTCCCCCGTCAGCCGGAACGGCCTTTCGCGCAGTTCAACCCCGGAGATATGGTCGAAGATGATTTCGGTGTTGAACTTGGCGGCATGAGCATACATCCTTTCCATCAATAAAGGACCGGTCAATCCCTCCGGGTCCCCCGGCCAGTTTTCCACCTCGGTAGTGGTGGTCAATTGGCCGCCTTGTTCCATACCGGTGATGAGAACCGGGTTCAGGTTGGCTCGCGCGGCATAAACCGCAGCGGTATAGCCCGCGGGACCCGATCCCAGGATAAGTAATTTGCTGTGTTTCACCGTTGACATGGTTTCCTCATTTTAGCCGCGCGTATTTCGCGATCCGATTGTAAGAAAATTACCAGAGTAAGAAAAGAACGCAAAAAGCCATTAACGATTATTATCATTGTCAGGCTCTATGGATACGGCGTTTTCAAGCGTCATCAGGGCATGATCGGGTAATTAGCGTCTTTTTTACCCCCGGAAGCGCCCAAGGCGCGTTTTTTATCGGTATGTTGTTCTGATTTTTGTTGTTTTACTTTGACAATCCGCTGTGCTTTTGCGAAAACATCAGGGTAAGAAGAAATTATTCGATGGGTGTCGATTCGGATAATCGTCATGGGGATGATCCGCGGAGCCGTCGAAAGCCCGCATGTTCATCCGCAAAATTTCTTCCGGGCAGAATACTCTTCTGCCGCTGCCCCGGTTCGGACAGGATGCCGCACAAGGCAGTTGAACTGGCAGACCTTAGAATAAAATCAACAGCGGGTCTTTGAGCAAACCCTGAAACATTGAAGTCGGCAGGGGTATGGCAAGTGCAGGGAAGGAATGAAGAGAGACAATAATAATGGTAGACAATAAAAAACGTCCGGGAAAAGATCTCGACCGCATAGACCGCAACATCCTTAACGAGCTGCAAAAGGATGGGCGGATTTCCAACGTCGAACTTTCGAAACGGGTAGGACTATCACCGACTCCTTGTCTGGAACGGGTGCGTCGCCTCGAGCGCCAAGGTTTTATTCAAGGCTATACCGCGTTGCTTAATCCGCATTATCTGGATGCGTCTTTACTGGTTTTCGTCGAGATAACCCTTAACCGGGGCGCGCCCGATGTGTTTGAGCAATTCAATACCGCTGTACAAAAGCTGGAAGAGATCCAGGAATGCCATCTGGTATCCGGGGATTTCGATTATCTGCTGAAAACACGGGTACCCGATATGTCGGCGTATCGCAAGCTGCTGGGGGAAACGCTGCTGCGTTTGCCGGGGGTGAACGATACCCGGACCTACGTGGTAATGGAAGAAGTGAAACAAAGCAACAGATTGGTCATCAAAACGCGTTAAGAAAATATCACAGGTGCAAATTCCGGCTGTTAAGGTTACACTCCTGTGAATTCATACAGTCTCAGCGCCGGGCAGCATGTCGGCGCTGTTGTTATGTCGGTTGAAAGAAACCTGGAGAGCCTTTCTTGAGCCAGGAATATACGGAAGATAAAGACGTTACGTTAAAAAGACTGAGCAGCGGCCGCCGGTTACTCGAGGCTGTGCTGATCGTCGTGGCTATTTTTGCCCTCTATTTGATGATTTCACTGGTCAGCTTCGATCCGTCCGATCCCAGTTGGTCGCAAACGGCCTGGCATGGCCCCATCCACAACCTGGGCGGCGGCGTCGGAGCCTGGTTCGCCGATACGCTGTTTTTCACTTTCGGCGTTTTGGCCTATGCGCTGCCGCCCATAATGCTGATTTTTTGCTGGACCTCTTTACGCCAGCGCGAGGCTCAGGACTATGTGGATTATTTCGCCCTGGCGTTGCGCCTGATAGGCTCTTTGGCGCTGGTATTGACCTCTTGCGGGCTGGCCGCCCTCAACGTGGACGATCTCTATTACTTCGCCTCGGGCGGGGTGATAGGCAGTCTGCTGGATAATGCCATGTCTCCCCACTTCAGCGGCATCGGCGCGACCTTGACGCTGCTTTGCGTCTGGGCCGCCGGCCTGACTTTATTCACCGGCTGGTCCTGGCTGACCATCGCTGAAAAAATCGGCGGCATTGCGCTGGGTTGCCTGACCTTCATGTCCAATCGTTCCCGTCGCGACGAAGAGTATGATGACGACGAGGAGTATTATGAGGAAGACGACGACGGACAGCGTCCTGTCCCGGCGGCAAAAATGCAGCCAGCGGACGAAGACGAGCGCCTCGATCCGCTTTTCTCCTCTCCCGGCGTAACGCCGGCCGCGACGGCCAAGGCTGTGGAAGGAGAGGCTGCGGTCGTTGATGCCGCCGGCCCGACGGCGGCGCTGCCGGCGGATGAGCCGGACCGGGCTTATGTCGCCCCTGGCGCGTTACAACCGGCGACGCCTATCGCATTGTCGTCGGCGGCTTCCATTCTGCCGTCGGCGGCGGCGCCTGGCGCAACGGCGTCGTCGGCCCCCGCGGCGGAGATTCATGAAACCGTGCCGCAATACCGCTTCGAGCTGCCTGGCGGAGCCGCCGCGGCTATGCGGAACAATGACTTTATTGACGAGGACGACGGCCCCCGATTAGGCGACTGGCAGGCCGCCAGCCAGGATAGCGCGCATACGGCCTATGATTTCAGCGTGGGTCAGCAGAGCAGCGGACAATTGACCGGCCATGACGCGCAGTCGGCGGCTAGCGGCGCCGCGCCTCTGACCTTCATGCCCGCCTTCAGCGCCACCAGTGAGGATAATCCGCAGGTTAAGCAAGGCATCGGCCCCGAGTTGCCGCGTCCTAATCCGGTACGGATCCCCACGCGTCGCGAACTGGCGTCCTATGGCATCAAATTGCCGTCGCAACGGGCCGCCGGTGCAGGCCATTTCCCAGCGCATGCCGTCGCGGCCGGCCATTTGCCGGCGCACGTTGATGCCGCCGGTGCCGGCCAGATCCCAACGCATGCCGCTGTGGCCGCTGTCGGCCATTTGTCGGAGCATGCAGATGCCGCCGCCGGCCATTTGCCGGCCCACGGTGATGCGGATGCCGGCCATCTTCCGCCCCATGCGGATGCCGTCGCCAAACCGCAGTCTGCTTTGTCCGAAGAGGAGCAGGACCGCCAGCAGATGGAGTTGCATCGGGCATTTTTGGCGCAGCAGGCCGAACGCTACGGCAATGAAGGTCTGGGCGGCGCTGATGCGGATGACGAGGCCGAATGGGAACAGCAGCGCCTGGCCGCCGAGTTCGAGCGCCGGCAGGAGCAGCGCTACGCCAACGACAGCGGCGTGCCGCCCGCGAATCGGCCGACCGGAGTCTCGCCGTTGTCTCCCAAGGCGGATATCGATAATCAGCGTTTCGGCGGCTTTGCAATATCTCCCATGGCGGATTTGGTGGACGACACGCCGGTGCCGCCGTTGTTTACGCTGCCGTCCCAGTATGCCGAACACGATGAAGCGGCGGGTATCGACGACCATGACGCTTTGCCGGATGTTCATCCGGCGGATGAGAACGAATCCCACAATGCAGGCCATGGGGCGACATATGGATCTGGCGGACGGAGTGCCGAATCGATGTCACGCGCTCCGGCCGCCCCGGCGATGGATAGCCTTATTCATCCGTTTCTGATGCGCAACGAGCAGCCGGTGCAAAAACCCACCACTCCGCTGCCGACCCTTGACTTGCTCACCTCGCCGCCCCTAGAGGATGAGCCGGTGGATATGTTCGCGCTGGAACAAACCGCGCGGCTGGTGGAGGCGAGATTGGCGGATTACCGGGTGAAAGCCGATGTGGTGGGTATTTCTCCGGGACCGGTGATTACCCGTTTCGAGCTGGATCTCGCGCCGGGGGTGAAAGCGGCGAGGATATCCAATTTGTCCCGTGATTTGGCGCGCTCCCTGTCGGCCGTGGCGGTGCGGGTGGTGGAAGTCATCCCCGGCAAGCCCTATGTCGGTCTTGAACTGCCGAATAAACGTCGCCAGACGGTCTATCTTCGCGAAGTGCTGGACTGCGATAAATTCCGCGAAACGCTTTCTCCGCTGGCCGTCGTGCTGGGCAAGGACATCGCCGGCCAACCGGTGGTCGCCGACTTGGCGAAGATGCCGCATTTGCTGGTGGCGGGTACCACCGGCTCGGGTAAATCGGTGGGGGTCAACGCCATGATCCTCAGCATGCTTTATAAAGCGACGCCGGAAGAAGTGCGCTTTATCATGATCGATCCGAAAATGCTTGAGCTGTCGGTCTATGAGGGTATCCCCCATCTGCTGACGGAAGTGGTCACCGACATGAAGGATGCCGCCAACGCGCTGCGGTGGTGCGTCGGCGAGATGGAACGTCGTTATAAGCTTATGTCGGCGCTGGGTGTTCGCAACCTGGCGGGCTATAACGAGCGTATCGAGCAGGCGCTGGCCATGGGCCGGCCGGTGCCGGATCCGTTCTGGAAACCCGGCGACGGCATGGCGATGTCGCCGCCGATGCTGGAAAAATTGCCCTATATCGTGGTGATGGTGGATGAGTTCGCCGACCTGATGATGGCGGTGGGCAAAAAAGTAGAAGAGCTGATAGCCCGGTTGGCGCAGAAAGCCCGTGCCGCCGGCATTCATCTGGTTCTGGCCACCCAGCGCCCCTCGGTGGACGTCATCACCGGGTTAATCAAAGCCAACATTCCTACCCGTATCGCATTCACCGTATCGAGTAAGATCGATTCGCGCACCATTCTCGATCAATCCGGCGCGGAGTCATTATTGGGCATGGGGGATATGCTCTACATGGCCCCCAACTCATCGATACCGGTACGCGTTCATGGCGCGTTCGTCCGGGATCAGGAAGTGCATGCGGTGGTCAGCGACTGGAAAGCGCGCGGCCGTCCGCAATATATCGATAGCATTACCAGCGCCGGGGAGGAAGGGGAGCCCGGCTCCGGCGGCCTGGACGGCGACGAAGAGCTGGATCCGCTGTTCGATCAGGCGGTGCAATTCGTGGTGGACAAACGCCGGGCTTCCATTTCCGGCGTTCAGCGCCAGTTCCGCATCGGCTACAACCGCGCCGCGCGAATAATCGAGCAAATGGAGCTGCAAGGCATTGTCAGTTCCCCCGGCCATAACGGCAACCGCGAGGTCCTGTCGCCGCCGTCGGGCGATTGACGGCCGGGGCCGATGATGTCAGGGCCGTCACGGCGGTCCTCTGCAAAGATGCGTAAAACGGGGACGGTTTCAGAGTATTATCCTATGCCTTGCCGCCGTTTCTCCGATAGAGTGAGTGGTATCAGGCGGGAGGGGCCGTACAGGCCCGTGCCACGCCTTTCTTTTTTCAAGGGATATCTATAATGAAAATACGGTTGTTTGCCGCTTGTCTCCTCGGCGCCATGGTTTCCATACCGGCATTGGCCGACGATGCTCAGACATTGCAAAGCCGCTTGAACCAGGTCAACAGCTTCCATGCCAGCTTTACCCAAACCGTCACCAGCGCCGAAGGCGGGGCGGTTCAGCAGGGGGAAGGGGAACTGTGGGTTAAACGCCCCAACCTTTTCAACTGGCATATGACCTCGCCGGATGAAAGCGTGCTGATTTCCGACGGCAAGACGTTATGGTTCTACAACCCGTTCGTTGAACAGGTCACCGCCAGCTGGCTGAAAAACAGCACCGGCAACACGCCGTTTATGCTGATCACCCGCAATAGCCCGGACGACTGGCGCCAATACAATGTCAAACAGCGCGGGGACGTCTTTGAGCTGACGCCGAAATCCGCGGCAGGCAATTTGAAACAGTTCACCATCAATGTGAATTCCGGCGGCACCATCAACAGTTTTGTCGCCGTCGAGCAGGACGGGCAGCGCAGCGCCTATCAGCTGAAAAGCCAGATAAACGGCCGCATTGACCCCGCTAAATTCCAATTTACGCCTCCCCAAGGCGTCACGGTGGACGATCAGCGTCACTGAGGCGAGCATGAGTAATCTGTCCCTTGATTTTTCTCGCAACGAATTCCAGCCTCTGGCCGCGCGCATGCGGCCCGCCACTCTGGAAGAGTACGTCGGGCAGCAGCACCTGCTGGCGCCCGGCAAGCCGTTGCCGAGAGCCATCAAGAACGGGCAACTCCACTCCATGATCTTGTGGGGGGCCGCCGGGAACCGGTAAAACCACGCTGGCTGAGCTCATCGGCCACTATGGCCACGCGGATGTGGAGCGCGTCTCGGCGGTGACCTCCGGCATCAAGGAGATTCGCGAAGCTATTGAACGGGCGCGCCTCAACCGTGATGCCGGCCGGCGAACCATTCTATTCGTGGACGAAGTGCATCGCTTCAACAAAAGCCAACAGGATGCGTTTCTGCCCCATGTGGAAGAGGGCACCATCACCTTTATCGGCGCCACCACCGAAAATCCCTCTTTCGAACTGAATTCCGCCCTGTTATCCCGCGCGAAGGTTTATCTGCTCAAAGCACTCACCGCCGAGGATATCGATCGGGTGCTTTCCCAGGCCATGGCGGATCCGGTCCGGGGCTACGGCGGCCAGAATATCCTGTTGCCGGACGACACCAGGCAAATGCTGGCGGAGTGGGTCAACGGCGATGCACGGCGAGCGCTCAACAGCCTGGAAATGATGGCGGACATGGCGCAAGCCGATGCGCAGGGCACTCGGGTTTTGACCCCGGCGCTGCTGAAGGAGATTTCCGGCGAGCGCAGCGCCCGCTTCGATAACAAAGGCGACCGGTATTACGATTTGATCTCCGCATTGCACAAATCCGTGCGCGGCTCGGCTCCCGATGCGGCGCTCTATTGGTACGCGCGTATCATCACCGCAGGCGGCGATCCGCTCTATGTGGCGCGACGCCTGTTGGCCATCGCTTCCGAAGACGTGGGCAACGCCGACCCCCGCGGCATGCAGGTGGCGCTCGCCGCCTGGGACTGCTTCACCCGGGTGGGACCCGCGGAAGGCGAACGGGCCATCGCCCAGGCCATCGTTTATCTGGCCTGCGCGCCCAAGAGCAATGCGGTTTATACCGCCTTCAAGGCCGCCATGCAGGATGCCCGTGAAAACGCCGATTTCGACGTTCCCCCCCCATTTGCGCAACGCGCCGACCAAATTGATGAAAGAGATGGGTTTGGGGGCGGAGTATCGCTATGCCCATGACGAACCCAACGCCTATGCCGCCGGAGAAAACTATTTTCCGCCGGAAATGGCCGCCGCCCGCTATTACCATCCCACCACCCGCGGGCTGGAGGCGAAAATTGCCGAAAAGCTTGCCTGGCTTGACGCGCAGGATCAAAATAGCCCAATAAAACGCTACCGATAAACAGCCTGTTGCGGTAAGGTGAGCGGGAATAAAGGGTTGCCGCGATGGCCTTGAACGCCCTAGCGAAGTTATAAACATTAATCTGATATCAATTCAATAACAACAAGCACAGGACTAGCATGCTCGATCCTAATCTACTGCGTAATGAGCTGGACGCGGTTGCCGAGAAACTGGCTCGCAGAAGTTTTAAGCTGGATGTCGATACTCTGCGTAAATATGAAGAACGCCGCAAGGTGTTGCAGGTAGAAACCGAAACGCTGCAGGCCGAACGCAATTCCCGATCCAAAACGATCGGCGCGGCGAAAGCCCGTGGAGAAGATATCGAGCCTTTGCGCCAGGAAGTCAATCTTTTGGGCGAACGGCTGGATGCCGCTAAAGCCGAGTTGGAGGCTTTGCAAAACAGCATCCGCGATGTGGCGCTGTCCATACCCAACATTCCCGATGATGTGGTGCCTTTCGGTAAAGACGAAAAGGACAACCTGGAAATCAGCCGCTGGGGCGAGCCGCGCCATTATGATTTTCCGGTGCGCGACCATGTGGCGCTGGGTGAAATGTCCGACGGGCTGGATTTTGCCGCCGCGGTGAAGCTGACCGGCACGCGTTTTGTAGTAATGAAAGGGCAAATCGCCCATTTGCACCGCGCGCTATCGCAATTCATGCTGGATTTGCATACCGAACAACACGGCTACCTGGAAACCTACGTGCCTTATCTGGTGAATCACGCCTCGCTGTACGGCACCAGCCAATTGCCGAAGTTCGCCGAGGATCTTTTCCATACCCAGCCCCTCACTGAAGAGGCCGACACCAGCGCCTATGCGTTGATTCCCACGGCGGAAGTGCCTTTGACCAATTTGGTGCGGGATGACATTCTCGACGAAGAGATGCTGCCGCTCAAAATGACCGCCCATACTCCCTGCTTTCGCTCCGAGGCGGGCTCTTACGGTCGTGATACCCGCGGTCTTATCCGCATGCACCAGTTCGATAAAGTTGAAATGGTGCAGGTGGTGAAGCCTGAAAACTCTATGCAGGCATTGGAGGAACTTACCGCTCACGCGGAGAAAGTGCTGCAGCTGCTGAATTTGCCCTACCGTAAAATATTGCTGTGTACCGGTGATATGGGCTTCGCTTCCTGCAAGACCTACGATTTGGAAGTGTGGCTGCCGGCGCAGAATACCTATCGGGAAATTTCTTCCTGCTCCAATATCGGCGATTTCCAGGCTCGCCGCATGCAGGCCCGCTATCGCGGCAAAGAGGATAAAAAACCGCGTTTGGTCCACACCCTCAACGGCTCCGGCCTGGCGGTAGGGCGCACCCTGGTGGCGGTCATGGAGAATTATCAACTGGCGGACGGCCGTATCGAAATACCGGCGGTGCTGGTGCCTTATATGAAAGGCCTGACCCATATCGGTTGAGACCGGCAATCATGCGGCCATCGCGGGCGATGGCCGTTATTCCGTTTGCTATTCGTCCACTCCCGGCCCGCTTCGACAGTCGTCACTCTCTCCAGCTCGCGCAAACCGTCGAAATACAGCGAAATCCCGCGGTGCGGCCCGTTCCATCGTTGCCGCTAATCCCACGGTGCCGCCCGCTCCATCGTTGCCGCTAATCCCACGGTGCCGCCCGCCGCATCATTACCGCTAATCTCACTTTGCCGCATGACGCGCAACCGCCGGAACAAGACGACTATTGCAAAAAATGCTGACGATTATTTGGCCGCATTGACTTTTGAAACCGTAGTGGCATGATGCGCAGAATTTCTGCATGTTGGCTTTGGTTTCCATCCTATGTCCGTCTATTCCCGCCCGGTGGTGATGTTGCTTACCGGGCTCTTGTCGTTGACCGTCTCCATTGCGGTGCTCAATACGCTGGTGCCCTTATGGCTGTCGCACGTGTCGCTGCCCACCTGGCAAATCGGGCTGGTGGGATCGTCGTATTTCACCGGCAACCTGGTAGGGACGCTATTGGCCGGGGCGTTAATTAAGCACGCCGGCTTCAACCGCAGCTATTACTTTTCCTGCATTTTGTTTGCCGTCGCCACTCTTGGGCTGGGCTTGACCGTTGATTTCGGCAGCTGGCTGCTGTGCCGGTTTGTGGCCGGGGTCGCCTGCGCGCTGATATGGGTGGTGGTGGAAAGCGCCCTGATGCGGCGTGGGACGATACGCACCCGGGGACGGCTATTGGCCGCCTACATGATGGTCTATTACCTGGGTACGGTTATCGGGCAGTTATTGCTGAGCGGGGTTTCCACCGCGCTGTCGTCGGTATTGCCCTGGGTTACCACCCTGATGATCGCGGCGGTGCTGCCGCTGCTGTTCAACCGCATCGACGGGCAGGGCAGTGAGGCTCCCCGAGTGCCCGTCTGGCCGATGTTGCTGCGCCGCAATGCCCGCCTGGGCATCAACGGCTGCATTATTTCGGGAGTGGTGCTGGGTTCGCTTTACGGCTTGTTGCCGCTGTATCTCTCTCATCAGGGGCTCAGCGACGGTAAAGTCGGGTACTGGATGGCGCTGCTGGTGAGCGCCGGTATCGTCGGGCAATGGCCCGTAGGCCGCCTGGCGGATCGCTATGGGCGTTTGATGATATTGCGGATACAGGTTTTCATGGTGATTGTCGGCAGCCTGGCGATGTTGAGCGTTGCCGCCATGGTGCCGGCGCTGTTTCTGCTGGGCTGTTCGGGATTCACCCTTTATCCGGTGGCAATGTCATGGGCCTGCGAAAAGGTGCCCACCCACGAGCTGGTGGCGATGAACCAGGCGCTGCTGCTGAGCTATACCATCGGCAGCCTGGCGGGGCCGAGTATGACCGCCATGTTGATGCAACGCTATTCGGATCAATGGCTGTTCATGATAATCGCCGCGGTGGCCCTGATATATCTGGTGATGTTGCTGCGTAAAGCGGACCGGCATCATACGCCGGTCACCACGGCCTGACGGTGTTAAAGCCCTCGCCGGGCTTTAACTTGAATGCAAATAACCCGCGTCAGAGACTCTTACGTCAGTCAAGAGCGCACGCCTATGCCGCCGGCATTTCTCCGCGATTGAGCACCGCGCAATCCTCCGCGCTCCCACGTTCAAAACGTAAACAGCGGGTATGATAGCGGGCGACGCTGTTGCGATGCGCGACGCTCACCAACGTCACCTTCGGCAACGTCTCCGTCAGCAACCGATACATCAATTGCTCATTTTCATCATCCAGCGCGCTGGTGGCTTCATCCAGAAACAAAATATCCGGTTTGATTAGCAGCGCCCGGGCAAACGCCAGTCTCTGCTGCTCGCCGGGCGAGAGCCAGTGGCTCCAGTTCGCCTCTTTGTCCAGCATGGGCTGCAAATGAGTCAAATGGCATTTATCCAGCATCAGCAGCATGTGTTCGCGGGTAAAGTGATCCGGCTCCTCCGGATAACACAGCGCCCCCTTGCAAACTGCCGATGGGAATATAGCTGCGCTGGGGTAAAAACAGCACTTTCATCCCGGTCTGCAAAGCGATGCCCCCCGAACCATAAGGCCAGATGCCGGCGATGGCGCGCAGAAGGGTGGATTTGCCGCAGCCGGACGGACCGACAATCAAGACCTTTTCGCCACGGGCGACGGACTCCGTCGCGCCATGAAACAGCGCTCGGCCGTTGGGAATGGTGAGCGTAAGATTCGCCAATGCCAACGCACTGCCGTCAGCAGGCTGGCGCACGATGTCCGTGTTCTGGCTGCTGTGCCGCTCCACCGCGGCGTTAAAGCCCGCCAGACGGTTGATACAGGCTTTCCAACTGGCTAACTGATTAAAAGCATCGATAAACCAGGACAGCGCCCCCTGGATTTCGCCGAACGCCGAGGAAATCTGCATCAGGGTGCCAAGCTGGATGGCGCCGGAGAAATACCGGGGCGCCGCCACCAAAATCGGAAAGATGATGGCAAACTGGCCGTAAAAATTGCTGGCCACGTTCAGTCGCCGGCTGACCCGCATGATTGACCACCAGTTGGCGCGTATGGCTTCAAACCGGCCGTCCAGCTGTTTCGCCTCCCGCGGTTCGCCTTGATAAAGCGCAATGGCGTCATTATTTTCACGGATGCGTATCAGCCCGAAGCGGAAATTCGCCTCAAACCGCTCTTGTTCAAAACCCAAACGCACCAGCGGCTTGCCCACTTTCCAAATCAGCAATGAGCCCAGGCCGGCGTATAACAGGGCAAACCATACCATATAGCCGGGAATGACAAAAAGATGCCCGCTGAGGGTAAAAGAGATGGGGCCGCTGACCGACCACAGGATGGAAATAAACGATACAAAGGTTACGACGCTTGAGAGCAGGCCCAATGCCAGGGAGAGCGTACCGCTGGTCAGCGCGTTAAGATCTTCGGCGATTCGCTGGTCAGGGTTGTCCACGGTCTGTTGCTGTTCGGTATGATAATAGACATGGTGCTTAAGCCATTTATCCATGTATTGCCGGGTCATCCAGCGTCGCCAATACATTTGTAGGCCTTGAGTCAGATAAATTTTGTAGATGGAAATGACGATGAATATCAGCGCCAGCCAGGTAAAATAAACAAGCTGGCTTTTAAAGACTGGAAAAATTTTTTATTTTGCAATGCATCGTAGAATACGCGATTCCATTGGTTGAATAAAACGCTGATATACACCGTTGTCAATGAGAGAATAACGATCACCGCCAACATTCCCCAGGCCCGCCACTTCTCCTCGGAACGCCAAAAGGGCTTGATTAACTGCCACACATCCCGCCAGCGCGCGGTTTTAATTTCTGCTGCTTTCATAGGTTAGCGATCATAATTGCAAAGCAATCATGATACGTGATCACCAAAAAGTTCTCTGGAAAAAATAGGTCAGTTTGGTAAGGAAACATGTAATTGACTGGGTATTTGCTGACAATTCTCCTAGGGGAGAACCCTTCGGCGCCGCGTGGCAAGCGGCCTGCCCTTCTGCGTATAAGAAGGGCGGCGAAGGGTGAAATAACCGATTAACCCGGCCGAAGGCCAGGTTTAATACATGACTTTATGGCCATATCCCGCCAAAATACCTTTTACCCGCTCCATGGTTTCCGTGGTGGGCGGCTTGACGCCTTCGAGCTTGTATTCTTCCCCCATGGCGATCCATTTGTGCTTACCCAGTTCATGATAAGGCAGCAGCTCGATTTTTTCGATATTGGCCATATCCTGGGTGAATTCCCCCAGCATATGCACGGATTTGTCATCGTCGGACCAACCCGGCACTACCACGTACCGCAGCCAGGTGCGCTTGTTGATTTTTTGCAGATAACGGGCGAAATCCAGTACGCGATGGTTGGATACTCCCACCAGGTTCTGATGGATATCATCGTTCATCTCTTTGATATCGAGCATGACCAGGTCGGTTACGTCCAACAATTCGTCAATCACCTCATCGTAACGACGTACATAGCCATTGGTATCCAGGCAGGTATTGATGCCTTCGGCATGGCAGGCGCGAAACCAGTCGCGAACGAATTCGGCCTGCAGGATGGCCTCGCCGCCGGAGGCGGTGACGCCGCCGCCGGAGGCGTTCATAAAGTGCCGGTAGGTGACCACTTCTTTCATGATCTCCTCCACGGTAATCTCGCGGCCGGCATGCAAATCCCAGGTATCGCGGTTGTGGCAATAGAGGCAGCGCAGCAGGCAACCCTGGAAAAAAATGATAAAGCGAATGCCCGGACCATCGACGGTACCGCAGGATTCAAACGAGTGGATGCGACCAAGTACTGACATTGCGGGGGTTTCTCCCTCTGTGCGGAAAATGTGTTTTGGCGGAAACGCTTAGCTTATAGGCCTTAAGATAGCGCTTTCAGCCAAAACCTATTCACCTGAACGTGCTGGGCCTCTGCGTGCTGACAATCATCCGGCGCGGGTGACAAAAAAGGCCCCCACTTTCGTGGAGCCTTTATTTTACGCCTTTTCAGACCCTGAGGGAAATTACATCGACGCCGTGAAAGTACGGGTGATGACGTCCTTCTGCTGTTCTTTGGTCAATGAATTGAAGCGAACCGCATACCCGGACACACGGATGGTCAGGTTCGGGTAGTCTTCCGGATGTTCCATGGCCGCCAGCAGCATTTCACGGTTCATCACGTTAACGTTCAGATGCTGACCGCCTTCCACGCCGGCTTCATGATGGAAGTAACCATCCATCAAACCCGCCAGGTTGGCTCTGCGTACGTCTTCATCCTTGCCCAGTGCTTTAGGCACGATGGAGAAGGTGTAGGAGATACCGTCTTTCGCATAGGCGAACGGCAGTTTGGCAACGGAGGTCAGAGAAGCGACGGCGCCTTTCTGGTCACGACCGTGCATCGGGTTGGCGCCCGGTCCGAACGGTGCGCCGGCACGACGTCCGTCAGGGGTGTTACCGGTCTTTTTACCGTAAACCACGTTGGAGGTAATGGTAAGAATGGACTGAGTCGGTACCGCGCCGCGGTAGGTCGGCAGTTTCTGAATTTTCTTCATGAAACGTTCAACCAGGTCGCACGCGATGTCATCGACGCGGGCATCGTTGTTGCCAAACTGCGGGTATTCGCCTTCGATGTCGAAATCCACAGCCATGCCTTCGGCATCGCGAACCGGTTTAACCTTGGCGTATTTAATGGCGGACAGGGAGTCGGCGGCGACGGACAACCCGGCGATGCCGCAGGCCATCGTGCGATATACGTCACGGTCATGCAGCGCCATCAGCGATGCTTCGTAGCTGTATTTGTCATGCATATAGTGGATGACGTTCAGCGCGGTGACATACTGTTTGGCCAGCCAATCCATGAAGTGATCCATGCGGTTGAGCACGGTATCGTAATCCAGGACCGCGTCGGCAATCGGCTCGGTCTTGGGACCGACCTGAATTCTGGCTTTTTCGTCCATGCCGCCGTTGATTGCGTACAGAACCATTTTAGCCAGGTTGGCGCGGGCGCCGAAGAACTGCATTTGCTTGCCGACGACCATCGGGCTAACGCAACAGGCAATGGCGTAATCGTCATTGTTGAAATCGGGACGCATCAGGTCGTCGTTTTCGTACTGTACGGAAGAGGTATCGATGGACACCTTGGCGGTGAATTTCTTCCAGCTTAACGGCAATTTTTCCGACCACAGGATGGTCATGTTCGGTTCCGGAGCCGGCCCCATGGTGTACAGGGTGTTCAGGAAACGGAAACTGTTTTTGGTGACCAGAGTACGGCCGTCAACGCCCATGCCGCCCAGGGATTCAGTAGCCCAAATCGGGTCGCCGGAGAACAGTTCATCATATTCAGGCGTACGCAGGAAACGAACCATACGCAGTTTCATGACCAGATGGTCAATCAGTTCCTGAGCCTGTTCTTCATTGATTTTGCCTGCTTTAAGATCGCGTTCGATGAAGATATCCAGGAACGAAGAGGTGCGGCCGAAGGACATGGCGGCGCCGTTCTGGGATTTCACCGCGGCCAGGTAGCCGAAGTAGGTCCACTGCACGGCTTCTTGCGCGCTGGTGGCCGGATTGGAAATGTCGCAGCCGTATTTGGCGGCCATTTCCTTGATTTGGTTCAGGGCGCGATGCTGTTCGGCGATTTCTTCACGCAGACGGATAGTGGCTTCGAGATCGACACCGTTTTCCAGTTTGCTTTGCAAAGAAGTGAACTGAGCGAACTTATCCTTCATCAAATAATCGATGCCGTACAGTGCGATGCGGCGATAGTCGCCGATGATGCGGCCACGGCCGTAAGCATCGGGCAAACCGGTCAACGCGCCGGTCTTGCGGCATTTCAGGATGTCGGGAGTGTAGACATCGAATACACCCTGGTTATGGGTCTTACGGTAGTCGGTGAAAATTTTCTTCAGTTGCGGGTCCAGCTCGCGATTGTACGCTTTGCAGGAGTTTTCAATCATCTTGATGCCGCCGAACGGGATAAGCCCACGTTTCAACGGCGCGTCGGTTTGCAGGCCGACGATTTTTTCCAGTTTCTTATTGATGTAGCCGGCATCATGAGCCGTTATGGTAGAAGCGACGTCAGTATCGAAATCCACCGGCGCATGGGTGCGGTTTTCGGTCTTGATCCCTTCCATGACCTTGGCCCACAGGGCGGTCGTGGCGGAAGTGGCACCGGCCAGGAAGGCTTCATTGCCTTCATAAGGAGTATAGTTTTTCTGGATAAAGTCACGAACATTGACTTCGTTCTGCCAGTCGCCCTTGTTGAAACCTTCCCAGGCAGTGGCTAGTGTTGTGTTCAGATCGGTCATTTTATACCTACCTTCTAATGTGGATTTCTAGAAACCCGGCTTTACGGCGGAAGAAATCAATGGTTATTTCCACCGCGCAGATAAATTACCCAATACGTTAGCCCCACCAGTAGCCCACCACCGATAATGTTGCCAATCGTAACCGGAATCAGGTTGTCGATGATAAAATGGCTGACGGTAAGATGAGAGAACTGATCGGGCGCCATCCCGATGGCTTGCCAGAACTCCGGACCCGCGAAGTTCTTGATGACGATACCCATGGGGATCATAAACATATTGGCGATGCTATGTTCGAATCCGCTGGAGACAAACATCGCGACGGGGAATATCATGGCAAACATCTTATCCATCAGGCTGCGGCCGGAATAACTCATCCATACCGCCAGACAGACCAGCAGATTCGCCAGAACCCCCAGACAAACGGCCTCGATAAAGGTATGGTGCACTTTATGGTCGGCGGTTTGTAATACATTCAAGCCCCAGCCGCCGTTGGCGACCATGTGCTCACCGGAAAACCAGATCAGGGCGACGAAGAACAGGGCGCCGATAAAGTTGCCGATGTAAACATTGATCCAATTGCGCGCCAACTGGCCCCAGGTGATGCGTCCGCTGGCCTTGGCCACCATAATCAGCACGGTGGAGGTAAACAGGTCGGCGCCGCAGACCACTACCAGCATCAAACCCAGTGAGAAACAGACCCCGCCTATTAATTTGGCCACGCCATAGGGCATGGCGCCGGTACCTGTAGTGGCGGTAATATAAAAAGCGAAAGCTATGGAAATAAATACACCTGCGGTTATCGCCAGGAAAAACGTTTTTGCCGGGTGTTTTGTTGCTTTATAAACACCGGCTTCTTCAGCGACTTTTGCCATGGCGGCAGGTAAGAGTAAATCAAATGGGTTGTCAGCTTTCACACTAACTCTCTCGATGAATAAATAAACGCTGTGATTCTAACAAAGCAGTATAGAGCAAAAATTGACTTGGATCATATTGGCCCAAACTTAGCGGCGTTTTAAACAGAAAAAACGAGGGAAATTTATTATAAAATACTGATTATATTGCTAAAAATAAATTTTAAATATTACAGGAAGATTTGAAAACGGCATTTTTTGCACTTTTATGATGGTTAATAAATAGCGTCTTTTATGTCACCATTGTTTCAATGATGGCCATGATGACCGCTGAATTTCACCTTCTTATAACAATAAACCCAATGGGGGAACTTTGGCGAGCTTAATAATTCATCAGAAAACAAAAAATAGCGGATACACTCCGCAAGGTTAAATTAACGGCTTGATTTCAGATAGGTTATCGGTCCTTGTGATTTTCCTGATCGTTGAATATTTTTTACTTATGCCTCCCCTGTCCGTCAGGGGAGGCATTCGGATGTTGTGCCGTTTGCCTCGTCGGCTCGGATCCTAGCGCCAATGGCGGCGTTTGGCCACCTGGAGTTTTTCATAGGCCGCCAGTAGAGAGCGGTGCGCCGGCAGCGCCTGCAGATCGTTATCGATGTTGAACAACCCCACAAAACAGTTTTCACCCCGCAAGGCGGCGGCGGCGCTTGCCAGCGTGTCGGCGCCGTACATCCGCTCGAACGCGGTCTGATAGCGGGCCGCATCCCGGCCGGACTCATGGGCCGACAGCAGCGTTTGCAGGCAACGGTAATAATTGACCCGTTGCGGTGAAAATACCGAGCCGTTGAAATCCAATGTCCAACCGGTCCACAGCAGCGCCTGCTCCAGGTCGCCCCCCCCGCCAGCGCGAGCATCGCTTTCAATTCGCCCACCCGCAAGGTATGCCAGCCGTTGTCGCGGCCGGTAGCCAAGCCCAGCAGTTCACGCACCCGGGTAAAATCATCCAGCCCTTCGTTGTCCAGTTGCTCAATCAGCGCCAGATACTGCTCAGGCGGCCACCGGCTGTCAGGCAGGCTCGTCAAACGCGCGCGCAAATGGGCGGCCATGGCGTTGTTGGCGAACAGTAAATCCTCCGCCGGATAGATATCGGACATGCCCGGCACCACTATCCGGCAGGCGTATACGCCGAGATGATCATAATCCGCGATATAGACCTCCGCCTGTTTCCGGCGGAAGATATCCATCATGGCGGCGAATTCGGCGCTGGTGCTGCCGCTGAAATCCCAATCGACAAAAGAATAATCGGCGTCCTGCCTGAACAACTCCCAAGAAATAAGCCCGCTGGAATCGATAAAATGGGTTTCCAGATTGGTTTGTTCCGCCACCTCTTCCTCATCGAAGGTCGGGGGCGTGAACACATCCAAATCATTCAGGCTGCGGCCCTGCAACAGCTCGGTCACGGTGCGCTCCAGCGCCACGCCGAAATCCGGATGGGCGCCGAACGAAGCGAAGCAGGTACCGTTGGCGGGATTGAACAACACCACGCAGATAACCGGATACTCCCCGCCCAGGGAGGCGTCGTAGGCGAAAATGGGAAAGCCTTCCTGTTCCAGGCGCGCTATGGCTTCCACCACGCCGGAATAGCGGTTGAGCACCGCCGGGGGAATCAGCGGCAGGCTGATGGATTCGGCGATAATGCGGTTTTTGATATGGCGCTCGAACACTTCGGACAATGCCTGCACCCGGGCTTCGCTGGCGGTATTGCCCGCCGACATGCCGTTGGACACATAGAGATTGCCGATAATGTTCATCGGAATATAAATCACGGTCTGATCGGACTGGCGGGTAAACGGCAGCGCGCAGATACCACGCCCGGCGTCGCCGGACTGTAAATCCACCAGCGCGCCGGCGGTCAGGGTGTTATCGGGATCGTAGAAATCCCGCAGCCTGTCGTCCAATATGCCTTCCGGCAGCGTATCGTCCGCCGGCAGGGGGAACCAGCGTTCATTGGGGTAATGCACGAAATCGCCTTGGGCGACGCTGCGGCCAAGATAAAAATCGGCGAAGAAGTAATTGGTGGACAGCCGCTCGAAATACTCCCCCAGGGCGGAGGCCAGCGCCGCTTTTTTACTGGCTCCCTTGCCGTTGGTAAAGCACAGGGGGGCAATCGCGATCGCGAATATGCACCGACCAGACATGGGGCACCGGATTGAGCCAGGAGGCCTCTTCGATGTTGAAACCCAGCGCTGACAATTGCTGATGAAAGCGGTCAATGGAATCTTCGAGGGCGGCGTCTTTACCGGGGATAAATGTCTGGGTCATAAGGCTCACTTTATTATCGTCGCTAAACCGGCATAATACGGTGTTTTGTCGCCGGGCTCCACGTATTCCGGTGAAAGATCGTGATGGGAAATAACAACCTTGTGATTAGTAGGGGCGTTGTCCGCCGCCGGCCGTCAAAGCGGTTATATTGCGGAAGTTATTCAATAACCGTTGCGACATGCGGAGGCGAGTGATAAAAACGATATACCCTGAATAATTCGAGTTGCAGGCGCGTTGGCGATAATCGGCTCCTCCATGGGCCCCTTGAGGCGCGACAGGTCGTGTTCGGGTTTTTCCTGCGGATTTGTCGCCGCATCGCTTTCTTCGGGCAACTCGAATCATTCAGGGTAAAGCACAAGATGTTCAAACGGTTTTTGGCCAATGTGGTGAGGGGAAATGAATCAGGTCTTTAATTTTAGCGCCGGCCCGGCAATGATTCCGGCGGAAGTAATGCAGCAAGCGCAGCAGGAATTGTGCAACTGGCATGGCTTGGGCACCTCCGTCATGGAGATAAGCCACCGCAGCAAGGAATTCATCGAGGTGGCGAAGGCGTCCGAACAGGATTTACGCGAACTTCTCAATATCCCCGATAATTACAAAGTGCTGTTCAGCCACGGCGGCGCCCGCGCGCAGTTTGCCGCGGTGCCGCTGAATCTGCTGGCAGAAGGCGCCGGCGCTGATTACATCGACGGCGGCTATTGGGCTCACAGCGCCGTGGCGGAAGCGCGCAAATATTGCGATCCCCGCGTCATTGACGTGAAAACCCGGCTCGACGGGCTGCGCGCCGTCAAGCCCATGCGTGAATGGGCGCTATCCCCGGCTAGCGCCTACGTACATTATTGCCCCAACGAAACCATCGACGGCCTGGCCATCGATGAACTGCCTGATTTCGGCGACAAAGTGGTGGTGGCGGACTATTCGTCCACTATTCTTTCCCGGCCGTTGGATGTCGGCCGGTTCGGCGTGATTTACGCCGGCGCGCAGAAGAATATCGGGCCCGCCGGGTTGACGCTGGTCATCGTGCGTGAAGATTTGCTGGGCAAGGCGCGGCGCGAACTTCCCTCGGTCCTGGATTACAAGGTGCTGGCGGAAAACGACTCCATGTTCAATACTCCGCCCACCTTCGCCTGGTATCTTTCGGGCCTGGTCTTCAAATGGCTCAAAGCGCAGGGCGGCCTGGCGGCTATGGATAAACGCAACCAGGCGAAAGCCGACCTGCTTTATCAGTTCATCGACGGCAGTGATTTTTACCGCAACGATGTGGCCCCCGCCAACCGTTCCCGCATGAACGTGCCTTTCCTCCTGGCGGATGCCGCGCTGGACAAGCTGTTCCTGGAAGAGTCGGTGGCGGCCGGCCTGCACGCGTTGAAAGGCCACCGCGCCGTAGGCGGCATGCGCGCATCGCTCTATAACGCCATGCCGTTGGCCGGCGTAGAGGCCCTGGTGGCTTTCATGACCGATTTCGCGCGGCGGCGCGGCTGATCGCCGGCTGCATATTCGCGGCTTTCGCGGCGTGAATGTGCCGAAATGACCCACGACCCCGACCTTATCGCCGGGGTCGTTGATTTTATTACTGTTGGAGAACGTGTTTCACATGCAGGAATCCCTGACCCTACAACCGGTAGCGCATATCGGCGGCACCGTAAACCTGCCCGGTTCGAAAAGCGTATCGAACCGCGCTCTGCTGCTGGCGGCCCTGGCCCACGGCACCACCCGGTTGACCAACCTGCTGGACAGCGACGACGTGCGCCATATGCTGTCGGCCCTGGAAGCGTTGGGCGTGACTTGCCGCCTGAGCGCCGATCGGCGCCAATGCGATATTGAAGGGCAGGGCCGGGTCCTGACCGCCGCCGGGCCTTTAACGCTGTTTCTGGGCAATGCCGGGACCGCCATGCGGCCGCTGGCGGCTATGCTATGCCTGGGGCGCCATGACGTTACCCTCACCGGCGAACCGCGCATGAAAGAGCGTCCCATCGGCCATTTGGTGGATGCGCTGCGTCAGGGCGGGGCCGAGGTGGAGTATCTCGAACAGGAAAATTACCCGCCGCTGCGCCTGCGGGGCGGCTTTCACGGCGGCGAGATTGAGGTGGACGGCACCGTTTCCAGCCAATTCCTCACCGCCCTGCTGATGGCTGCGCCCCTGGCGGCGCAGGATACGGTAATTCGCATCAAGGGCGAACTGGTTTCACGGCCCTATATCGATATCACCCTGGCGCTGATGAAAACCTTCGGCATTACCGTTCGTCACGACGATTACCGGATTTTTTATCTCAAGGGCAACGCTAGTTACCGTTCTCCCGGGCATTACCTGGTGGAGGGAGACGCCTCTTCGGCCTCCTATTTTCTCGCGGCGGCGGCCATTCGCGGCGGCACCGTCCGGGTCACCGGCATCGGCAAAAAACAGTGTGCAGGGGGATATTCGCTTCGCCGATGTGCTGGAGCGCATGGGCGCGGTCGTCCGTTGGGGCGATGATTATATCGAGTGCGAGCGGGGCGAATTGCACGGGGTGGATATGGACATGAATCATATTCCCGACGCCGCCATGACCATCGCCACCACCGCGCTGTTCGCCGACGGTCCCACCCGGCTGCGCAATATTTACAACTGGCGGGTGAAGGAAACCGACCGCCTGGCGGCGATGGCCGTCGAACTGCGCAAGGTCGGCGCGACAGTGGTGGAAGGGCGGGACTTTATCGAGATAAACCCGCCTGAAACGCTTAGGTCCGCTGAAATCGAGACCTATAACGACCATCGCATGGCAATGTGCTTTTCGCTGGCGGCCTTATCCGATACGCCGGTCACCCTACTCGATCCCAAATGCACCCATAAGACCTTTCCCGATTATTTTCAGCAGTTGGCGGCCATCAGTACGCTGAAATAGCAGCGATCTTTCGCGGACTTTCCGCATCTCAGCCGCGATATGCCGCGCCCCGCACCGCGCGAAAACCGCGTTGCGGGGCTACAATCGAGCCTAGGGACGTAAAATATTCCGATTTCCGGTTAGTCGCATGCGGGTGTAACCTTTATTCCATAATGGTGCGTATAATGCATCGCAAGACGTTTCGTAAAAATGGAAATGACGTTCCCGCAGAGAGGAGAGAACAATAATGGCAGCAGTTGTCCCGGTGATCACCATCGACGGACCAAGCGGTGCGGGGAAAGGCACGTTGTGCCAGGCATTGGCGGAAGCACTGCAATGGCACCTGCTTGATTCCGGGGCCATTTACCGGGTGCTGGCGCTGGCGGCCTTGCATCACCAGGTGGACATCAACGCCGAAGAGGCGCTGGTTCCTCTGGCGGCGCATCTGGATGTGCATTTCAAGGTGGTGGACGGACAGTTGGAAATCGTGCTTGAAGGGGAAGACGTCGGTCAGGCGATCCGCACCGAAACCGTCGGCAACACCGCCTCGAAAGTCGCCGCTTTTCCCCGGGTCCGCGAAGCGTTATTGCGGCGCCAGCGCGCTTTTCGCGAGGCGCCGGGGCTTATCGCCGACGGGCGCGATATGGGCACGGTGGTGTTTGCCGACGCGCCGGTGAAAATTTTTCTTGACGCATCGCCGGAGGAAAGAGCGCGCCGGCGCATGCGGCAGTTGCAGGAAAAGGGCTTTAGTGTTAACTTTGAACGCCTTTTATCCGAGATAAAGGAAAGGGACAGTCGCGACAGGAATCGTCCGGTGGCGCCGCTGATACCGGCACCCGACGCGCTGGTGCTGGATTCGACCTTGATGACCATCGACGAAGTGATAGTCCGGGCGCTAAGCCATTCCCGGCGGGTCCTGGCGTTGTCCTAGCTGTAGAAGAATCAATTACCCCGTTGCAAGGACCGGCAATGGGGCGTGTAAAACAACCCCATCAAGCAGGACGCCGGATGGACGTTAATCAAAAACACCTGAAGATTATCCAATATGACAGAATCTTTTGCTCAACTCTTTGAAGAATCCCTGAAAGAAATCGAAACCCGCCCCGGCTCGATCGTGCGCGGTACCGTGGTATCCATCGATAAAGACGTCGTTCTGGTGGACGCCGGGCTGAAATCCGAATCCGCCATTCCCGTTGAACAGTTCAAAAACGCCCAGGGCGAGCTGGAAATCAAGGTCGGCGATCAGGTTGACGTCGCACTCGACGCGGTGGAAGACGGTTTCGGCGAGACGTTGCTGTCCCGTGAAAAAGCCAAGCGCCACGAAGCCTGGCTGATGCTGGAAAAAGCCTACGAAGAAGCCGCGACCGTTACCGGCATCATCAACGGCAAAGTCAAGGGCGGCTTCACCGTCGAACTGAACGGCATCCGCGCGTTTTTGCCGGGTTCGCTGGTGGACGTGCGTCCGGTACGCGATACCCTGCATCTGGAAGGCAAAGAGCTTGAGTTTAAAGTGATCAAGCTGGACCAGAAACGCAATAACGTCGTGGTCTCCCGCCGTGCGGTCATCGAATCCGAAAACAGCGCGGAACGCGATCAACTGCTGGAAAACCTGCAGGAAGGCATGGAAGTCAAGGGTATCGTCAAGAACCTTACCGATTACGGCGCCTTCGTTGATCTGGGCGGCGTGGACGGCTTGCTGCACATTACCGATATGGCCTGGAAGCGTGTTAAGCATCCGAGCGAAATCGTCAATGTCGGCGATGAAATCACCGTCAAGGTCCTGAAGTTCGATCGCGAACGCACCCGCGTTTCCCTCGGCCTGAAACAACTCGGCGAAGATCCGTGGGTTGCTATCGCCAAGCGTTATCCCGAAGGCACCCGCCTCACCGGCCGCGTGACCAATCTCACCGACTATGGCTGCTTCGTTGAAATCGAAGAGGGCGTTGAAGGTTTGGTACACGTTTCAGAAATGGATTGGACCAACAAGAACATTCATCCGTCCAAGGTCGTCAACGTGGGCGACGTGGTTGAAGTGATGGTGCTGGATATCGACGAGGAACGTCGCCGCATCTCCCTGGGCCTGAAACAGTGCAAAGCCAATCCGTGGCAGCAGTTCGCCGAAACCCACAACAAGGGTGACCGCGTTGAAGGCAAAATCAAGTCCATTACCGATTTCGGTATCTTTATCGGCCTGGACGGCGGCATCGACGGTCTGGTTCATCTGTCCGACATTTCCTGGAACGTGGCCGGTGAAGAAGCCGTGCGCGAGTACAAGAAAGGCGACGAAATCGCCGCCGTCGTGCTGCAGGTTGACGCGGAACGCGAACGCATTTCCCTCGGCGTGAAGCAACTGGCTGAAGATCCGTTCAATAACTATCTGTCTTTGAACAAGAAAGGCACGATTGTTACCGGTAAAGTCACCGCAGTTGACGCGAAAGGTGCTACAGTTGAATTAGCGGGCGGCGTAGAAGGCTATCTGCGCGCCTCTGAAGCCTCGCGTGACCGCATTGAAGACGCTACACTGGTTCTGAACGTGGGCGACGATGTTGAAGCCAAATTCACCGGCGTCGATCGTAAAAACCGCGTTGTCAGCCTGTCGGTAAGAGCCAAGGACGAAGCTGACGAGAAAGAAGCCATCGCTACTGTGAACACCAAACAGGAAGACACCGGCAATTTCTCCAGCGCTATGGCCGAAGCATTCAAGGCAGCGAAAGGCGAATAATAAGGGGGAGCGGTGTTACCGCCGCTCCTGGACGGTAGTTAAGTGAGTCGCGCGCCGCTTTGATGATGGCGGGCGCGCGAACTTGGAGGAATTATGACCAAGTCTGAACTTATTGAAAGACTTGCTGGCCAGCACGCTCATATACCGGCTAAAGTCGTTGAGGATGCGGTGAAAGAGATGCTTGAACATATGGCGACCACACTCGCCAGCGGTGAGCGCATCGAAATCCGTGGTTTCGGCAGTTTTTCGCTTCACTACCGTGCACCGCGCGTCGGACGTAACCCGAAAACCGGGGATAAAGTTGAATTGGAAGGCAAGTATGTTCCCCACTTCAAACCCGGCAAGGAACTGCGCGACCGCGCCAATATTTATGGCGCGTGAGCGGTGCCTGTAACGCCGCGCGCGTTAATACTTCGCTTGCAAGACACCTTCGGGTGTCTTTTTTTTCATCCAAGTTTCGCACTTCAGCGCTCTTTCCTTAATAGCGGCAAATCTGCGTATTGGCGCGCATCGCCGACCGTATCGCTGCAAGCACGGCGATTTTCGCGTAATCGGCCTCGATAGCTGAAAGCAGGGCGGTGGCGCACGCCATAAGACTCCCCCACAATCGCGTCTGACCCCCGAATGTTTGCCTTTTGACCGGATCAGGAATGCCGATATCTCTCAATCACCTCGCAATGGCCGCCATTGCAGGCGTACTGCCCTTAACCTGCCTGGCGCAATTGCCGTCCGTCGCCACGCTCTACGGTATGATGGCCGCCGCCTGGCTTTTGGTCCTGAGTCGGGGTTATTACGCTTTACTCGCCGCCGCGGCGCTGGCCAGTTTCGTCTGGGGATGCTGGAGCTCAGGGCACCTGCTGGAGCAAGCGGCGGCGCTGTCCCGGCCCCGCATCACCGTACGGGCCACCATCGACAGCATACATTTCGCCGATGATGCCCGCTCGCGGGCGGTGATTAAAATCACCCATGCCGGCGGCCGGCGGGTTTTTCCGCCGGTTTATGCCTCGGTGGGTTGGTCATCGCTGCCGTCGCCGTGGTGCGCCGGCCAGCAATGGCGAATGACCCTGAAGCTGCGCCCCCAGCACAGCCGGTTGAACGAAGGCGGTTTTGATAGCCAACGCTGGGCGCTGGCCAACCACCAGCCGCTGGTGGGGAGGGTCATCAAGGCCAAAATCATCGACGGACGCTGCAATCTTCGCCAACGGCTTATAGACCATGCATACCGGCACATCAAACCTCTTGACTGGCCCTCGATTCTGCTGGCGCTGGCCTTTGGCGAGGGGAAACGCATGCCGGAGGAGATCCGGTTGACGCTGCAGCAAACCGGCACCGCCCATTTAATGGCCATCTCCGGCCTGCATATCTCCCTGGCGGCCCTGTTCGGCTGGCTGGTGGGGCGAGGCGTTCAATTTTTCCTGCCGATGCGCTGGATAACCCCGACGATGCCGCTGGCGGTGAGCTATTTGACCGCGGCGGGGTACGTGTGGATTTCCGGCGTCAATTTTCCGGCGGTCAGGGCGCTGATTGCGCTCTCTTTATGGATTACCCTGCGTGTTCGGGGGGCGCATTGCAGCTCTTGGCAAGTCTGGCTCTGGTGTGTCGCCCTGATAGTGATCACCGATCCTCTCAGCGTGTTGTCCACCAGCCTGTGGTTGTCGTGCCTGGCGGTGTCGGCGCTGATTTTCTGGTTCCAATGGGCGCCGCTGCCGGCGGGATATCAAACCGGCAAGCGCTGGATTGCGCTGCGCTGGGTGCATTTGCAAACCGGCATGACGTTGCTGCTGCTGCCCCTGCAATGGGGTCTCTTCCACGGGGTTAATGCCTGGTCTTTACCCGCCAACCTCTGGGCGGTGCCGCTGGTGTCATTCATCACCACCCCGCTGATTCTCGCCGCCCTGTGTTTGTTCATGCTGCCCGCTGTCAGTTCCCTGCTGTGGCGCCTGGCGGACCGTTCCATGGATGTCGTATTCCTGCCGTTGCCGCGGCTGCAAACTGGCTGGCTTGAGCTGGCGGAAACCGGTATGGCGGTGAGCATTGCCGGCTGGCTGGCGGTGGTGATATGGCGCTTCGGCTGGTGGAAAACCTCGATGGCCAGCGTGGCGGTCATTATCCTTCTGCTTCTTATGCCCAAAGAGGGCCAGCGACCCCGCTGGCGGCTGGACATGCTGGATGTCGGGCACGGCCTGGCGGTTGCCGTTGAGCGTAACGGACGGGTATTTCTCTATGATACCGGTGTAAGCTGGGCCGGCGGCAACATCGGCAAAGCCGAAATCGTGCCCTATTTTATTTGGCGCGGCCTGCGCCCGGAGGCCATCTGGCTGAGCCACAGCCATCAGGATCATATCGGCGGTCTGAATTTCCTTAAGAAGTTTTATCCGGGCGTTCCGGTGGCCAGTTCCTATCGGGCCGACGGTCATCTGCCCTGTATCCAGGGTCAGCGCTGGGTCTGGCAGGGGCTTCACTTCCAGGTGCTATGGCCGCCGAAACAGGTTGAAAGGGCTGAAAACAATGACTCCTGCGTGATTCGAATCGACGACGGCAAACACCGGGTGCTGCTGACCGGCGATATCGAAGCGCCGACGGAACGCGCGCTTTTGCGCGCCGGCCGCGGCTTGCTGCGGGCGGATGTTTTGCAGGTGCCGCACCACGGCAGTAAAACCTCATCCACCAGGCTGTTTTTACGGGCGGTTCGGCCGAAAGCCGCGCTGGTATCGGCGGCGCGGTTTAATAACTGGCGCTTGCCGGCGGAAAAAATTCGCGAGCGCTACCGGCAGGAAGGCATTCCCTGGCATGATACCGCCCGGTCAGGACAGATAAGCGTTCAGTTTTATGATGATAAGTGGGTGATAAAAGGCTACCGGGAACACATAATGCCGCGATGGTATCACCAGTGGTTTGGCGTCCAGGCGGATAATGGGTAGAATGGTCGGCTATTTAGTCTAAGCGCTGGTTAATTAAATGCTAAATGATAAAGATCTCTCCACGTGGCAGACGTTTCGCCGCCTCTGGCCGATGATCTCCCCTTTCAAGGCTGGCCTTATCGCCGCGTCTGTCGCGCTGATTCTCAACGCTGCCAGCGATACATTGATGTTATCGCTGCTTAAGCCTCTTTTGGATGACGGTTTTGGAAAGACCAACGGCAGGATTCTGATTTGGATGCCCCTGGTGGTGATAGGGCTGATGATCGTTCGCGGGGTGACCAGCTTTATTTCGAGCTACTGTGTGTCCTGGGTTTCCGGCAAGGTCGTGATGCAGATGCGCCGGCGGTTGTTCAGCCATATGATGGGCATGCCGGTCTCCTTTTTTGATCAGCAATCCACCGGCACGCTGCTCTCGCGCATCACCTACGACTCGGAACAGGTGGCCTCGTCCTCTTCCGGCGCGCTGATAACCGTTATTCGCGAAAGCGCTTCGATTATCGGCCTGTTCATCATGATGTTCTATTACAGCTGGCAACTGTCGTTGATCCTGGTGGTGATCGCCCCCATCGTGTCGGTGGCCATCCGCCAGGTGTCAAAACGTTTTCGCAATATTAGTAAAACGATGCAAAACACCATGGGCCAGGTGACCACCAGCGCCGAGCAGATGCTGAAGGGGCATAAGGAAGTCCTGATTTTCGGCGGCCAGAAAGTGGAAAGCGAGCGTTTCAATCATGTCAGCAACCGCATGCGGCAACAGGGCATGAAAATGGTATCCGCCTCTTCGGTATCCGATCCGGTGATCCAGTTCATTGCGTCTTTGGCCCTGGCGTTCGTGCTGTACGCCGCTAGCTTCCCAAGCGTGATGCAAACCCTTACCGCCGGGACCATTACGGTGGTGTTTTCGTCCATGATTGCCCTGATGCGCCCCTTGAAGTCCCTCACCAACGTTAACGCGCAGTTCCAGCGCGGCATGGCGGCTTGCCAAACCTTGTTTGCCATTCTGGACATGGAAAAAGAAAAGGACGAAGGGACCCGGACTATCGAACGCGCCGACGGAAATATCGAATTCCGGCACGTGACGTTCGCCTATCCCGGCTGTGACGTACCGGCGCTACGGGATATCAGCCTGGCCATTCCGGCGGGCAAAACCGTTGCGCTGGTGGGACGTTCGGGATCCGGTAAATCCACCATAGCCAGTGTGCTGACCCGTTTTTACGACGTGCAGGAAGGGCAGGTGCTGCTGGACGGCTATGATTTGCGGGATTACACATTGCCGTCGCTGCGCAACCAGGTGGCGCTGGTGTCGCAAAACGTGCATTTATTTAATGACACTATCGCCAACAATATCGCCTATGCCCGCAAAGACCAGTTCACGCCGGCGGAAATCGAAAATGCCGCTCGCATGGCCTACGCCATGGATTTTATCGAAAAAATGGAGAACGGGCTCAATACGGTGATCGGCGAAAACGGCGTGCTGCTTTCGGGGGGGGCAACGCCAGCGTATCGCCATCGCCCGGGCCTTGCTGCGCGACTGTCCGGTCCTGATTCTTGATGAGGCCACCTCGGCGTTGGATACCGAATCGGAACGCGCCATCCAGAAGGCGTTGGACGAACTGCAGAAGAACCGCACGTCGCTGGTGATTGCCCATCGCCTTTCCACTATTGAAAAAGCGGATGAAATCCTGGTGGTGGAAGACGGCCGGATCGTGGAACGCGGGCCGCATGAGGATTTACTAGCCAAAAACGGCGCCTATGCCCAACTCTACCGGTTGCAATTCGGCAATGATTGAACGCCTCTGGTTCGGCCCTTCCCGCTGGTATTGGCCCCTGCTGCCCCTTTCCTGGCTGTACGGACTGGTAAGCGCCGCGAGAAGAGCCGGCTACCGTCTGGGTTGGCGTAAAGCGTCCCGCTTCCCGCTGCCGGTAGTGGTGGTGGGGAACCTGACGGCGGGCGGCAACGGCAAAACGCCGGTGGTTTTATGGCTGGTGACGCATTTGCAGCAACGTGGCTGGCGGGTCGGCGTGGTTTCCCGTGGCTATGGCGGCCGGGCCGAACGATATCCGCTGCTGCTGAACGACAAAACGCTTCCCGCAGAGGCAGGGGATGAACCGGTATTGATTTTCCGGCGTACCGGCGCGCCGGTGGCGGTTTCTCCCCTCCGCGCCGACGCGGTGGCGGCCCTGTTGCGACAGCAGCCGCTGGATGTGGTGGTGACCGACGACGGGTTGCAGCATTATGCGCTGGCGCGGGATATCGAGTGGGTGGTGATTGATGGCATGCGCCGGTTCGGTAATGGCTGGTGGCTGCCCGCCGGCCCGATGCGCGAGCGCGCCCATAGGCTTAGAAGCGTCGATGCCGTCATCACCAACGGCGGACAGGCGTTGTCGGGGGAAGTGCCGATGCGGCTGCAGGCGGGGCTGGCCGTCAATCTTGTCGATGGGCGGACCTGCGGCGTCGAAAAACTTGCGCCGGTAGTGGCGATGGCGGGCATTGGCCATCCGCCGCGGTTTTTCGCCACGCTGCGCGCGCAGGGAATAATTCCGGTAAAGGAAGTCGCCTTCGCCGATCACCAGACCTATCGCCGGCAGCAGCTGACGGCGTTGACCATGCCGGGCCAAAGCCTGGTGATGACGGAAAAAGACGCGGTGAAATGCCGGGACTTCGCCCAGCGCAACTGGTGGTATATCCCGGTGGACGCGCGGTTGCCGGACGGGGAGGTAGAGCGTCTGCTGGCGCCGATAGAACAGCTAATCAAGGGGTATCGCCAGGATGCTCGGTCTCCCCTCCGCTGAAAACTCGCCTGCCTTGAAAAACAATCGGCCCGATCTTGAGGATCGGGCCGAGAGAGCGATGTATTTATTGCTTAGCGGCTAAAATTAGCGAACATAGCAATGATTTTATTTACTGTTTTCATGGCAGGTTGTCTCTTAAATTCTGAAAATGTGATGTGGCTCACAAAAAATACTACTCCGTTCACCCACCGAGATCAATATTCTTTGTGCAAATTATGATAGGTAAAGCCTCCCGTTATAATAGGCGGTACCGGCGCCGCTTGTCCTTTTATGGGAGCGGTAGCGGCGGCCTGAACGTCAATGCGGCGCTAAACACGGCGCTAAACACGGCACTATGCGGCACTATGCGGCACTAAACGCGGCACTATCCATTCCCGCCCGGCAGGGCATTATGGTATTCTCTGCCCCATCAATTCATGGCGGGATGTGTCGGCTGGAGGAAACATGGATCACCGGTTACTGGAAATCGTGGCTTGCCCTGTATGCAACGGTAAGCTGTATTTTAATAAAGAAAAACAAGAGCTTATTTGTAAGTCGGATGCGCTGGCCTACCCGGTTCGCGACGGTATACCGGTCCTGTTGGAAAGCGAGGCCCGCGCAATGACCCTGGACGAGACAAATCAATGAGTTTTGTTGCTATTATTCCCGCACGGTTCGCCTCAAGCCGTTTACCCGGTAAACCGCTGGCGGATATCAATGGAAAACCCATGGTGGTGCATGTGATGGAGCGCGCCCAGGAATCCGGCGCGAAGCGGGTTATCGTCGCGACCGATCATGCCGGCGTGGCGGATGCGGTCCGGCAGGCGGGAGGCGAAGTCTGTCTTACGCGGGCCGACCACCATTCCGGCACAGAGCGCCTCGCTGAAGTGGTTGAACGCTGCCGGTTCTCCGATGCCCAAATCGTGGTGAACGTACAGGGGGACGAGCCCTTGATCCCGCCGGCCATTATCCGCCAGGTGGCGGATAACCTTGCCGGCTGCGAGGCCGGCATGGCCACGTTGGCGGTGCCCATTCGTTCGGCGGATGACGCTTTCAATCCCAATGCGGTGAAAGTGGTGATGGATGCCCGCGGGTTCGCGCTCTATTTTTCCCGGGCGCCTATTCCCTGGGATCGCGAGCGATTCACGGAGTCCCGCGAGCAGATTGGCGATACCTTCCTACGCCATATCGGCATTTATGCCTATCGCGCGGGTTTTATCCGTCGCTACGTCGCGTGGCAACCCAGCCGGCTGGAGCAAATCGAAATGCTCGAGCAGCTTAGGGTGCTATGGTACGGCGAGAAAATTCACGTGGCGGTGGCCAAAGAAGCGCCGGGACTCGGCGTGGATACGCAAGAGGAGCTCAACCTGGTGCGCCGGGTGATGCAACAGACCCCGTCTCATTGACGACGTCGGCGCTCCGGGTCAAGCTAAAAGGGGCGGGGCGCCGAATAGCGACGCAATTCTATTCATTAGAAAGGGTAACCTGTCGAACGGATCTGTTTTATCCGGCGGCTTTGCCGCTTTCACCGCCTTTTTTCCGCTAAACCTTGATCTGAAACGAAGCATTTTTCCCCATGATGCCAGCATCATGATCATCGTCTCTTATTTATTCTATCTTCTCACCAGGTTAAGGTCTTAACTGTCATGGAACAGTTGAAAGCGGAGTTAAGCGCTGTCTTGGGCGAGCCCCTCAGCCGCCTCGAACGTATCAGCGAACAGCCTTACGCGCATCTTTACGCCATGTACGATAAAGAAGGAAATCCATTGTCTTTGCTGGCCAAAAGCTATGTTTGCCAAGGCATCGCCCAACAGGAAGCCTACAAGCTTTCCATGCTGGCCCGCGAAGGGGAGGTACGGCTGCCTACGGTTTACGGGCTGGTGGTGACCCAGCAAGCACCGTATAAAGAGCTTTTGCTGATGGAGCGCCTGCGCGGCGTCTCGGTTGAAGCGCCCACGCGCACGCCGCAGCGCTGGCATTTGTTGAAGGAACATATCGTCGAATGCCTGCTGGCCTGGCATCGCATCGACAGCCACGGGCTGGTCGGCACGGTGGACAGCACTCAGGAGAACACCTGGTCGAAATGGTACGCGCAGCGTATCGAGGTCATCTGGTCGACTTTGCTGAAAGTCTCGGCCCCGTTGCTGACCCATGAAGACCGGAGTTTACTGTTTCGTACCCGGCAAAGCGGTGAGAAGCTGTTCGCCGAAGATCCGGAGAATTGCGTGCTGGTGCATGGCAATCTCACTCTGCGCAGCATGCTCAAAGACCCCCGGTCCGACCAACTGCTCGCGATGCTAAACCCCGGCACGATGCTATGGGCGCCGAGGGAATACGACTTGTTCCGGTTAAGCGAGGACGGCATGGCAAAAGATTTGCTTTACCAGTACCTCAGCAAGGCGCCGGTTTCGGAAGCCTTCTTGTACCGGCGTTGGATTTACGCCATCTGGGAGGCCGCGGCCCGCTATATTCATACCGGCTTCCTGGATCGCGCCGTCTTTCTTCAGGCCGGCCCTGAGCTGCGGCCCTGGCTGGATTAACCCCGCACCGCATTTTTTCGCGGGGTGATTTCAGTGTGAAACGCGCCTAATCGCCGGCCGGCGCCCCCTGAGCGCCGGTTATCTTTTGCCAAATACCGCCGAGGGTTTCGTACCAGGCGCGTTCAGTATGTCCCAGCCATAGCGCCGAGGGATACATTCTTTCCCAAAAATTCAACGGGCTGTCCACCGCCAACTGATTGGCCGGTGCGGGAATCGGCGATAGCCCCTGGGCCTGAAAAATTTGCATCGCCCGGGGCAGGTGATTGGCCGAGGTCACCAATATAAAGGATTGCCGACCCACCAGGGCCGCGACGTCGGACGCTTCCTGCCCGGTATCGCGAGGCTTGTCCAGCTTGATGATATTCTCCGCCGGCACCCCCAGGCTTTGCGCCACCCGAGCGGCGGTTTCCGCGCTGCTGACCGGATTGCCCATCGCGGGTCCGCCGGTAAATACCAGCTTGGCGCCAGGATGATTCAGATATTGCCTGATGCCTTCCGTCACCCGCGGCAGGCTGTTGTTCACCAGATTCGAACTGGGCGCCCAGTGGGGATTAAAGGTATATCCGCCCCCCAGCACCACGATGTATGCAATGCCGGCGCCGGTATCGTTATAGGTGGGATAGCGATTTTCCAAAGGGGCGAGCAGGCTGTCCGCCACCGGCTGCAGGCTTGACAACAGCAGACACAGCCAACCGAAGGTGACCAGGGTTCGGCCGGTTTTTTGCCGGCGGCTGAACCACAGCAGAACAAGTCCCGCCGCCATCAGCAGGATAAGCAGCGGCAACGGCGCCAGCAGGCCGCCGATTATTTTTTTCAGCGTAAAAAGCATCAAAAACGCTCCATTTGAATGAAATGTAGTCAAGCGGGCGCGATCCGGCGCCTTAAAGATTCATTCTACGTCAGCCTGTGACAAAATAGTCGCTTAACGACAGGTTCAGGGTAAAAACACCTGTCCCGAACGCTATGCCCGGAGCGCTGAATATGCAAGACCGCAATTTCGACGATATTGCTGACAAATTCGTGGGCAACATTTACGGCACCACCAAGGGCCTGATCCGGCAGGCGGTGTTATGGCAAGATTTGCAAGGACTGCTGGCCCGTTTGCCGCAGCGCCCGCTCTACATTCTTGACGCCGGCGGCGGCGAAGGCCGGCTGTCCAGCAAACTGGCGGCTCTGGGCCACCATGTGTTGCTGTGCGATTTATCCGCCGACATGGTGGAACGGGCGCGGCGATGGGGGGGGCGCAGCAAGGTGTGATCGATAACATGCAATTTGTACAAAGCGCCGTTCAGACCGTCGCCCCCCCCCCATTTGGAAAGACCGGTTGATCTGATATTGTTGCATGCGGTCCTTGAGTGGGTGGCCGAACCCCGGGATTTATTGCAGACACTCTATGAATATCTGGACCCGGCTGGCGCTCTGTCATTAATGTTTTACAATAAGCACGGTCTGGTTATGCGTAATATGATCCTCGGCAATATCGAATTTGTGAAATCAGGGATGCCGAAACGGAAGAAACGCTCGTTGATGCCGGACCATCCCTGTGACCCGGAGCAGGTTTACGGCTGGCTGGCCGATATGGGGATGGCGGTCAGCGGTAAAAGCGGGGTTCGGGTGTTTCATGACTACCTGCAAAACAAGCAGCAGCAACAGGATGATTTTCCGGCGCTATTGGCGATGGAACAACAATATTGCCGGCAGGAACCCTTTATCAGCATGGGGCGCTACATCCATGTCATGGCGCATAAACTCCCCAAAGGATGAATTATGAGTGAATTTTCCCAGACTGTACCCGAACTGGTGGCCTGGGCGCGTAAGAATGACTTCTCATTGTCGCTGCCCACGGAGCGGCTGGCTTTCGTCCTGGCCATCGCAACGCTCAACAGCGAGCGGATGGACGGCGAAATGACGGAAGGGGAACTGGTGGACGCGTTCCGCCACGTCAGCAAGGGATTTGAACAAACCCATGAAACGGTGACGCTTCGCGCCAATAACGCCATCAATGATCTGGTTCGCCAGCGTTTGCTCAACCGCTTTATCAGCGAACAGGTGGAAGGCAACGCCATTTACCGGCTGACGCCGCTGGGCATCGGCATCAGCGATTACTATATCCGCCAGCGGGAATTTTCCACGCTACGCCTGTCGGTGCAACTGTCTATCGTCGCCCAGGAGCTTAAGCGGGCCGCCGAAGCGGCCGAGGAAGACGGCGATGAATTCCACTGGCACCGCAACGTCTTTGCCCCCTTGAAGTATTCGGTGGCGGAGATATTCGACAGTATCGACATGACGCAACGCATCATGGACGAACAGCAACAATCGGTAAAAGACGATATCGCCGAGCTGCTCAACCAGGACTGGCGCGCCGCCATCGCCAGCTGCGAATCGTTGCTGTCGGAGACGTCCGGCACCCTGCGTGAATTGCAGGACACGTTGGAAGCGGCGGGGGACAAACTGCAGGCCAACTTGTTGCGCATCCAGGATGCGACCCTTGGGCATCAGCACCTGATGTTTATCGATAAGCTGGTGCTGGACCTGCAAAACAAGCTGGACCGCATTACCAGCTGGGGCCAACAGGCCATCGATCTCTGGATTGGTTACGACAGGCATGTGCATCGATTTATCCGCACCGCCATCGATATGGATAAAAATCGGGTATTCGCCCAGCGATTGCGGCAATCCGTGCAGCACTATTTTGAGCAGCCCTGGTCGCTGACCTTCGCCAACGCCGAGCGTCTGCTGGACATGCGCGACGAAGAGCTGATGCTGCGCACCGAAGAAGTCACCGGCGAATTGCCGCCGGATATGGAGTACGAGGAGTTCAACGAAATCCGCGAACAGTTGGCGGCCATGGTGGAAAACGCTCTGGCGGTCTATAAAGAGCAGCGCAAGCCCCTTGACCTCGGCCAGGTGCTGCGCGATTACCTGGCGCGCTTCCCGCGCGCGCGCCAGTTTGACGTCGCGCGTATTTTAGTCGATCAGGCCGTGCGATTGGGCGTGGCCGAATCAGATTTTTCCGGATTACCGCCGCAATGGCAGGCAATCAACGATTACGGTGCTAAGGTACAGGCCCATGTCATCGATAAGTACTGAAGAAAACATGCCGGTCAAGCTGGCGAAAGCGCTGTGCAACGCATTGTTCCCAGCCCTTGACAGCCAACTGCGTTCCGGCCGCCATATCGGCGTTGAGGAGTTGGACAACCATGCTTTCCTGATGGATTTTCAGGAAGAGCTGGAGGGATTCTACCGCCGCTATAACGTAGAGCTGGTGCGGGCGCCCGAGGGCTTTTTCTACCTTCGCCCGCGCTCCACGACGCTTATCCCCCGCTCGGTCTTGTCCGAACTGGATATGATGGTGGGTAAAATACTCTGCTATCTCTATCTCAGCCCTGAACGTCTGGCCCATGAGGGGATTTTCACCCAGCAAGAGCTCTACGACGAGCTGCTTAGCCTGGCGGACGAAAGCAAACTGCTAAAACTGGTGAATCAACGCTCCACCGGCTCCGATTTCGACCGGCAAAAGCTGCAGGAAAAAGTCCGCACCTCCCTCAACCGTCTGCGTCGCTTGGGTATGGTGTGGTTCATGGGCAATGACGCCGCCAAATTCCGTATTACCGAAGCGGTATTCCGTTTTGGCGCCGATGTGCGCAGCGGCGACGATCCGCGCGAAGCGCAGTTGCGCATGATTCGCGACGGCGAAGCGATGCCCATCGAGCAGGCGTTATCCCTGAATGACGAGCAGGACGACAATGACGTAAACGACATAATGAATGACGGACAGCCGGACAGCGCCGAGGATGAACAGGCATGATTGAACGCGGTAAATTTCGCTCACTGACATTAGTTAATTGGAACGGGTTTTTCGCCCGTACTTTCGATCTGGACGGGCTGGTCACCACGTTGTCCGGCGGCAACGGCGCGGGCAAATCCACCACCATGGCCGCCTTCATCACCGCCCTGATTCCGGATCTCACCCTGCTGCATTTTCGCAATACCACGGAGGCCGGCGCCACCAGCGGATCCCGGGACAAGGGCCTGCACGGAAAACTGCGCGCCGGGGTCTGTTATGCCGCTCTTGACGTGGTGAATTCGCGGCATCAGCGGGTGTTGGCGGGCGTCCGGTTACAGCAAATCGCCGGCCGCGATCGCAAAGTGGATATCAAGCCCTTTATGATCCAGGGACTGCCGAGCGCAATGCAGCCTACGGAACTCCTCACGCAGGTGGTCGCCGACCGCCAGGCGCGGGTATTGAACCTGCAGGAGCTCAAGGAGCGCCTTGAAGAGCATGAAGAAGTACAATTCAAGATCTTCAATTCCATCACCGATTACCACTCCCTGATGTTCGATTTGGGGGTCATACCCCGACGCCTGCGTTCCGCCGCCGACCGCAGCAAATATTACCGGCTGATTGAAGCGTCGCTGTACGGCGGCATCTCCAGCGCCATCACCCGGTCGTTGCGTGACTACCTTCTGCCCGAAAACAGCGGTGTCCGCAAAGCCTTCCAGGATATGGAGGCCGCCCTGCGGGAAAACCGCATGACCCTGGAAGCCATCAGGGTCACTCAGTCGGATCGCGATCTTTTCAAGCATCTAATCTCCGAGGCCACCTCTTATGTGGCGGCGGACTATATGCGGCACGCCAACGAGCGGCGGATGCATCTCGATCAGGCTTTGGGCCTGCGGCGCGATCTTTTCAGCAGCCGCGCGCAGCTGGCGGCGGAGCAATACCGCCATGTGGACATGGCGCGCGAACTGGCGGAAGTGACCGGCGGCGAGACCGACCTGGAAACCGATTATCAAGCCGCCAGCGATCATTTGAATCTGGTGCAGACCGCCATGCGTCAGCAGGAGAAGGTTAACCGTTACCGTGACGATATCGATGAACTGACCTTCCGCCTGGAAGAGCAAACCGAGGTTGTGGCGGAGGCCAGCGGTATACAGCAGGACAACGAGGCTCGTCTGGAAGCGGCCGAGCTGGAAGTGGACGAACTCAAGAGCCAGCTTGCGGATTACCAGCAGGCGCTGGATGTGCAGCAAACCCGCGCCATTCAGTATCAGCAGGCTCTCCAGGCGCTCCAGCGCGCCCGCGAGCTCTGCCGGGCTCCCGACCTGACCGCCGACGGCGCCGAGCGCGAACTGGGGCTGTTCCAGGCCGGGGAACGAGAAGCCACTGAAACGCTGTTGCAACTGGAACAGAAGTTGAGCGTCGCCCAGGCGGCCCATAGCCAATTTGAACAGGCCTATGGGCTGGTGGTGCGAATAGCCGGCCAGACCCCCCGCGGCGAAGCCTGGCAGACGGCCCGGGAGTTATTGCGCGACGCGGCCTCGCTACAGCACCAGGCCGAGCGGGTGCAGCCGCTGCGCAGCCAATTAAACGAGCTTGAACAGCGTCTGCGGGAACAGCAGGACGCACAGCGGCTGTTGGCGGATTTCTGCAAACGTACCGGCACCGATTACCCGCCGGAAGAGCTGGACGTGGCGCAACATGAGCTCGAAGCGCAGGTGGAAACGCTGTCGGTTTCGGTATCCGAAGCCGGCGAGCGGCGCATGGGGCTGCGCCAGGAATTCGACCAGCTGGCGCAGCGGCTGCAATTGCTGACCCAGCGCGCCCCGGCCTGGCTGGCGGCGCAGGATGCGCTGACGGCGTTGGAGGAACAGAGCGGCGAAAATCTTGAAAGCGGCGCTCAGGTCACCGAGTATATGCAGCAATTGCTGGAGCGTGAACGCGAGACCACGGTGGAGCGGGATGAAGTGGCCGCCGTCAAGCGGGGCGTTGAAGAGCAAATCGAGCGGCTCAGCCATCCCGGCGGCAGCGAGGACCTGCGTTTGGCGACCCTGGCGGAGCGCTTCGGCGGGGTGCTGCTGTCGGAAATCTACGATGACGTCACCTTCGACGACGCGCCTTATTTCTCGGCCTTGTACGGCCCATCGCGCCACGCCATCGTCGTTCCTGATCTCTCCCGCATCCGCGATCAATTGGACGGACTGGACGACTGTCCGGACGATCTTTATTTGATTGAGGGCGATCCGCAATCCTTCGATGACAGCGTATTCGGCATCGAAGAGCTGGAAAAAGCGGTATTGGTAAAAGTCGCGGATCGGCAATGGCGCTACTCACGCTTCCCGGCGGTGCCGCTGTTCGGCCGCGCCGCCCGCGAAAATCGCCTGGAAAGCCTCAACGCCGAGCGCGACGCCCTGGCGGAACGCTATGCCACCTTGTCGTTCGACGTGCAAAAGCTGCAGCGGCTGCATCAGGCGTTCGGGCGTTTTGTCGGCACCCATCTGGCGGTGGCGTTCGAAAGCGATCCGGAAGCGGAAATCCGCCGTTTGACCAGCCGCCGCGGCGAACTTGAACGGTTGCTGAGCGATCATGAAAACCAGCATCAGCAGCAGCGCCAGCAATACGAACTGGCGCGCGAAGGGCTGAGCCTGCTTAACCGGCTTATCCCTCGGTTAAGCGTGCTGTTGGACGATACCCTCGCGGATCGCCTTGAGGCCGTCCAGGCGGATTGGGAAGAGGCGCAGGACGCGGTGCGCTATCTGCAAACGCATCGTCCCGCCCTGGAGCAGCTTGAGCCGCTGGCGCCGGTGTTGCAAAACGACCCTGAACAGCATGAGCAATTGCAGGCGGACTATCAGCAGGCGCAGCAGGCGCAGCGTTTGGCCAAGCAGCAGGCCTTCGCCCTCACCGAGGTGGTGCAGCGCCGGGCGCATTTCGGTTATTCCGATTCCGCCGGCATGTTGACGGAAAATTCGGACCTCAACGACAAGCTGCGTCAACGATTGGAACAGGCGGAAGCCGAACGCGGGCGGGCCCGCGACGCACTGCGTCAGCACCAGGCGCAGCTCGCCCAGCTCAATCAGGTACTGGCTTCGCTAAAAAGCGCCTTTGACGCCAAGCGGGACATGTATCAGGAACTCACTCAGGAGTTGCAGGAAATCGGCGTACAGGCCGACGCCGAGGCGGAAATTCGCGCCCGCGAGCGGCGGGATCAACTGCACGCTTTCCTGGGACAAAACCGCAGCCGCCGCAATCAATTGGAGAAACAGATAACCTTCTGCGAGGCGGAAATGGACAACCTGCAGAAAAAACTGAATAAATTGGAACGGGATTATCACCAGATGCGCGAGCAGGTGGTGACGGCCAAGGCCGGCTGGTGCGCCGTGATGCGGCTGGTGAAAGACAACGGCGTCGAGCGGCGGCTCAACCGCCGCGAGCTGGCTTATATGGAGGCGGACTCGCTGCGCTCCATGTCCGACAAGGCGCTGGGGGCGCTGCGTTTGGCGGTGGCGGATAACGAGCATTTGCGGGACGTGCTGCGCTTGTCGGAAGATCCAAAACGGCCGGAGCGCAAGATCCAGTTCTTTATCGCCGTCTACCAGCATCTGCGGGAACGTATCCGGCAGGATATCATCCGTACCGATGATCCGGTGGACGCCATCGAGCAAATGGAGATCGAGCTCAGCCGGCTGACCGAAGAGCTGACCGCCCGTGAGCAAAAGCTCGCCATCAGCTCCCGCAGCGTGGCCAATATCATCCGTAAGACCATTCAGCGCGAGCAGAACCGGATTCGCCTGCTGAATCAGGGTTTGCAAGCGGTCAGCTTTGGCCAGGTGAAAAGCGTGCGGCTGAACGTCAATGTGCGGGAAGCTCATGCCACGCTTCTGAGCGTGCTCAGCGAACAGCAGGAGCAGCATCAGGATCTTTTCAGCAGTAACCGGCTGACCTTCTCCGAAGCCTTGGCGAAACTGTATCAGCGTTTAAACCCGCAAATCGATATGGGGCAACGGACGCCGCAGACCATCGGCGAGGAACTGCTCGATTACCGCAACTATCTTGAAATGGAAGTGGAGGTCAATCGCGGCGCCGATGGCTGGCTGCGCGCCGAAAGCGGGGCGCTTTCCACCGGCGAGGCCATCGGCACCGGCATGTCGATACTGGTCATGGTGGTGCAAAGCTGGGAAGAGGAATCAAGCCGCCTGCGAGGCAAGGATATTTCACCGTGCCGCCTGCTGTTCCTCGACGAAGCGGCGCGGCTGGACGCCAAATCCATCGCCACGCTGTTTGAGCTGTGCGATCGGCTGCAGATGCAGCTTATCATCGCGGCGCCGGAAAATATCAGTCCGGAAAAAGGCACTACCTATAAACTGGTGAGAAAAGTGTTCAATAACCAGGAACACGTACACGTCGTCGGCCTGCGCGGATTCGCCAATGAACTTCCGGTACCGACCCCGGTTCCGGCGCGGGAAGCATCCTAGCCTTCGCTTATCGCGATGTCTGCAGTTTGAAGCCGCCCCCAGGGCGGCTATTTTATTCCTGCTTCGCTTCGTTGAAAAGATTGTTAATTTCTCCACAATTTACATAACGCAAATTGGCTTTCTGCTTATATACTAAGGAAAAGTCCCATGTGAACATAGGGCGATAATAATTAACATTTCAGCATACAGGGGACAAGGGATGTTACTGACAAGTACTGTGGTATGGCGACGTACGGTGAAAGGCTGCCTGCTGGCCTCCTGCCTGCTTCCGCTGTTTGCCCCCGGGCGCAGGTGGCAACCGCCCCGATATTGCCCGATACCCATGCCTTGGGCCACAGCGCCTCGGCGCTTACGGCTATTTTGCCCGCCGGCATTACGCCCTTTTATGCACGGCAGCTGGCGCTGATTTATTCCGCTCGCCATAACCAGCCCCTGTGGCAGGATCGCGATGCGGTTCAACAATTTCAGCAGCAACTGGCGGAGCTGGCTTTATCCGGCGTTCAGCCCCAATTCATCGTCTGGACGCAATGGCTGACCAATCCCCGCGTCAGCGCCATGGCCCGGGATGTCATTCTCTCCGATGCGATGCTGGGATATCTGCAATTCGTTTCCGGCGTCGAACAGAACGGCGAAAAGTGGTTGTTCAACGATGGGCCGTATGTGCTTTCCTCTCCGCCGGAGCTGGCGGTTCAACACTGGCTGCACGCTGTACATGACGGCAGCATCGGCCGGTTCGTCGCCGGTCTGGAACCGCAGAATCCCCAATACCTGAAAATGCATCAGGCGTTGAAAACCATGCTGTCGGACAACCATCCCTGGCCGCGGCTGAACGGCAGGGACAGTCTGCGACCGGGACAGATAAGCGATGATATCCCGGCGCTGCGGGAAATTTTGCGTCGCAGCGGGATGCTGGCGCCGACACCGTCCTCACCGCTGCCCACCGCGGATAACGCTCCCGCCGATCCCCGCACGCCGCCGCCGGTAACGGACGCTCAGCAAACGGCGGTGGTCAGTCCGGCCGCCGATTCGCTCAAGCCCTCCGCCTCCACGTCGGATCCCGCCGTTATCGCCACCGTCGACCCGCAGGACAAGGTTTATTCGCCGGATCTGGCGGATGGCGTCAAGCGCTTCCAAAGCTGGCAGGGATTGAATCCCGACGGCGTTATCGGCCGTCAGACCCGTGACTGGCTCAATGTATCGCCACAAATCCGGGTCACCCTGCTGGCCCTGAACATCCAGCGTCTGCGGCTTTTGAACAACCAGTTGAATACCTTTATCCAGGTGAATATCCCCAACTTCTCCCTGGTCTACTATAACCAGGGCACTGAGGTGCTGTCATCAAGGGTCATCGTCGGACGGCCAAGCCGTAAAACGCCGCTGATGCGCAGCGCCCTCAGCAGCGTGGTGCTTAATCCGCCGTGGAACGTACCCACCTCGCTGGTGCAAAAGGACATCGTGCCGAAGGCTATGCACGATCCGGGTTACCTGCAACGCAACGGCTTTACTCTGCTGTCGGGCTGGAGCAGCGACGCGGAGGTCATCGACCCCGCTACGCTGGACTGGAGCATGTTATCCCCCACGCATTTCCCTTATCGCTTGCGCCAGGTGCCGGGGGCGAACAACGCCCTGGGCCGTTATAAATTCAATATGCCCAGTTCCGATGCCATTTACCTGCATGACACGCCCAACCACAATCTGTTTTTAAGCGACATGCGCGCCCTCAGTTCAGGTTGCGTCAGGGTGAACAAGGCGTCGATTCTGGCCAATATGCTGCTCCAGGACGCCGGTTGGGGCGATGCGCGGGTCAGCGCCACGCTTAAACAGGGTAATACCACTTACGTGCCGATCCGCCATCAGATCCCGGTAAACCTGTTTTACTTGACGGCATGGGTGGCGGAAGACGGCAAACCCCAGTTTCGCACAGATATTTACAATTATGACACCGCCATCAAAGTCGGCATGAAAAGCCTGCCGAATGCGGAACGGCTGCTGCAATAAACGACTGACGACAAGCGAATAAACGGGTGGGGGGGGAATGAGAGTCCCTCCCGCTCAGAATGTGAGCCTTTGCAAACCTTGACAAACCGTGGGTTGACTGCGCCATTTTCAGCGGTTATGGTTCCGGTCGGTGCGCTTATGTGCAACTCTTCCGATTCCTTATGCCAACTGGTTATTTTGCCCATGGATCCTATAAATCATCATCGCCGTAAATTTTTGGCGCTAAGCTGCGCCACGATGGGCGTCGCCCTTATTCCCCAGACGTCGTTCGCCATGTTATCCACCCCCCCCGGCCGCGCATTCTCCATCTCAATAATCTCAATACCGGCGAATCGTTAAAAACCGAATTTTTTAACGGAAAAGGCTATAATTCGTCGGAGCTAACGCGATTGAATCATTTTTTCCGCGATTATCGGGCCAATAAAATAACCCGCATCGACCCGAGTTTATTCGACCATATCTACCGCTTGCAGATGATGCTTGATACCAGCAAGCCGATACAATTGATTTCGGGATATCGTTCCCGCGAAACAAACAATGAATTGCGCGAACGCACGACCGGCGTGGCGAAACACAGCTATCATACCCTGGGTAAGGCCATGGACTTCCATATTGACGGCATCCAGCTCAGCAACGTCCGTAAAGCGGCGATGAAAATGCGGATGGGGGGCGTCGGCTATTACCCGAGCAGTAACTTCGTACATATTGATACTGGTCCGGTAAGAGCCTGGTAGGATGACGATGCTGTTATGCGCCCGGGCTATGCACGAACCGCAATCCTATTAACGGTGGGCGTTTAATCGCATTTTCGGAGCGTTATGAAATACCATATTATACCGGTGACGGCCTTTAGCCAGAACTGCTCGCTGCTGTGGTGTGAAAAAACCGGTGACGCGGCGCTGGTGGATCCCGGCGGCGAGGCGGCCAAGATCATTGCCGATGTGTCCGCCAGGGCGGTGACGATAAAACAGATTTTATTGACCCATGGTCATTTAGACCACGTGGGGGCGGCGGCGGAATTGGCCGCACATTACGGCGTGCCCATTATCGGTCCGCAGCGGGAAGACCGCTTTCTGCTGGATGCGCTGCCGGAGCAGAGCCGGATGTTCGGCCTGGACGACTGCCAGCCCTTCACGCCCGATCAATGGCTTGAAGAAGGGGATGAGGTGCGGATAGGGGAAGATAGGTTCGAAATACTGCACTGTCCCGGCCACACCCCCGGGCATATCGTCTTTTACCATCGCGATGCGCATATTATCATGATGGGTGACGTGCTGTTTAAAGGCGGCGTGGGACGTTCCGATTTTCCCCGCGGCAGCCACCAGGCTTTGATAAATTCAATTCGCACCAAGCTGCTGCCGCTGGGGGATGACATCGCGTTTATTCCGGGCCATGGCGCAATGTCCACCCTCGGACATGAGCGGTTGACCAATCCCTTTTTGTAACGCCTGGTCGGGGGAACCAAATGAAAAAAACCGTCTTGGCTAAGACGGTTTTTTGTTTGGCAAAAAGAGGCCTTAAAGCACGGCCACAATGGCTTCGCACAGCTGCGCCATATTGTCCGTGGTCATGCCGGCGACGTTCACCCGGCCGGAATTCACCGCGTATACGCCGAACTCATCCCGCAGCCGCAGCACCTGATCTTTGGTCAGCCCGCTGAATGAAAACATGCCGTTTTGCTGGTTGATGAATTCAAAATCCTGTTGAGCGCCTTTCTCGCGCAGCGTGCTGACGAACAGTTGGCGCATGCGCTTGATGCGTTCCCGCATCCCGGTCAATTCTTGTTCCCATAGCGCCCGCAGCGCGTCGTTGCCCAAAATGGTCGCCACGACGGCGGCGCCGTGGGACGGCGGGTTGGAATAGTTGGCGCGGATACAGGATTTCAGCTGGCTCAACACGCGATCGGCGGCTTCGGCATCCGCCGCCACCAGGGTACATGCGCCCACCCGTTCGTTATACAGGCCGAAGTTTTTGGAATACGAACTGGCAATGATCATTTCGCTGTGGTTTTCGGTGAAAATGCGCAGACCCTGAGCATCCTCCTCCAAACCACGGGCAAAACCTTGATAGGCGAAGTCAAACAGCGGCAGCCATCCTTTCTTTTCGGAAAGCTCGGCCAGCGTGCGCCACTGCGCCTCGGTGGGATCGATGCCGGTAGGATTATGGCAGCAGCCGTGGAAAAGCACGACGTCGCCGGCTTGGGCGTTTTGCAGCCCTTTCACCATGCCGTCGAAGTCCAGCTGATGATTCGTCGCGTCATAATAGGCATATTCCGCCACATCCAGGCCGACAGAGGCGAATACGCCTTTATGGTTCGGCCAGGTGGGCTGGCTTATCCAAACACGTTTGACGGCGGTGTTTTTCGCCAGGAAATCGGCGGCCACCCTAAGTCCGCCCGTGCCGCCGGGGGTTTGAGCGGTTCGGGCGCGTTTGGCGGTAATGATCGGGCTGTCGGCGCCGAACAGCAAAACCTGAGTGCAGGCGCCAAAGGCGGGCAGGCCGTCAATGCCGAGGTAATTCTTGGTGATTTCGTTTTCCAGCAACAGTTGCTCGGCTTTTTTCACGCTGGTAAGCACCGGCGTTTGTCCGGTCTCGTCTTTGTAAACGCCGATGCCGAGATTGATCTTGCTGGGACGCGGATCGGCACGGAAAAGATCCAGCAGGCCGAGAATGGGATCGGCGGGAGCTAAAGGAATATTATCAAACATTTTGAAGGGTTCCAGGGGATAACGAGCAGTAAGCATAATGTGCTATCAGGTTACCGCCAGAACCTCCCTTTGCCAACAGTTTGAAAAAAAAATCGGCTCGTTTATCCCTGGTATAACGGCAATCTGATAAAAAAGAAGGCAGGGAATAAACCCCGCCTTCGACAGTTAAGCTCACGGCATGAAATGCCCGAGAAGTTGAATCAGCTAATAAGCTGACACAAACTTAGAACTGGTACACTACGCCCACGGCAACGGTGTCGCCGGTGGAATAACCCAGTTTGTTGTTATCATCAAGGGCGTTGATGATGTAGTCAACATAGGTAGACATATTTTTGTTGAAGTAGTAAGTGGCGCCGATTTCGTAGTATTTGATCAAATCAACGTCGCCGATGCCTTCAACATCTTTCGCTTTGGATTGGCCGTAAGCGATTGACGGGCGCAGACCGAAGTCGAACTGATACTGGGCAACGAGCAGAATGTCCTGGGTCTTATTGGCGAACCCGGTCTGGCTGGTGTTGATGTCGCTTGCAATCCAGGTCGAATTGCGGGTTTGAGCGTAAGTGGCGGCCAGATAGATATTGTTGGCGTCATATTTCACAGAGGTCGCCCACTGTTCGGCACGGTCGCCGCCGCCGAAGTAGGTCGCTTCCTGAGAGGAGGTACGATCGGAAGTGGCATAAGCACCTACGATACCCACGCCGATGGGAGAAACGTAAGAAATTGAACCGCCGTAGCCGTCGCCGTTGGAACGGTGCGGGTCATCGGTACGATCATTTTTACCCTGGTATTGCAGAGCGAAATCCAGGCCGTCGGCCAGGCCGAAGAAATTGGTATTACGATAGGTTGCAACACCGGTGGTACGGCCAACCATGAAGTTATCGCTGTACGCGGTATCGCCGCCGAATTCCGGCAGCATGTCGGTGTAGCCTAAAGCGTCGTATACGATACCGTAGTTACGGCCGTAATCGATTGAACCCACGTCGGCAAATTTCAAGCCGGCGAAGCCCAGACGCGTTTTGGTGCCATCCGTGTGGTCAGCGCCGCCTTCAGTATCATTGGCTGCGATCTGGTATTCCCACTGACCGTAACCGGTCAATTGATCGTTGATTTTGGTTTCGCCTTTGAAGCCGAGACGAGCATAAGACTCATCGCCGTCACCTGCGAAACCGCCGTCGCTGTCACTGGAGAAGTAATGCAGACCGTCCAAACGTCCGTACAGATCCAGTTTATTGCCATCTTTGTTATAGATCTCAGCCGCATGCACCGCGCCTGCGGACAATAAAGCCGGAATTAGTAATGCAAGAATATTGCGCTTCATCATTATTACCCTCATTGGTTTTATTGGACACCTGCCACTGCCGCTAATAATTTCTTACAGAAGTAATAGGTTCGACATGAACTCTATATTCTTGAGAAACATTATTGATAGTTTGGTGTCTTTCTGTGTCTGCACGCAGTGTTCCATTCACAGACATGTTAATCCACACAGAAAATGCTACAAAGCTCGCAATAATGTTTCAGCGAGAAACCGAGTATTACAAAATGTAAATACGAGGGAACTTTGTGAGAGATCTCAAACTTTAAAATAATTAAGGCCAGCAATGCTGGCCTTAAAAGTTTATATATATGTTTTTCTTATATTTAATGGAGGAATTTAGAAGTAGGCATTTCGCGGGCTGCGCGGGAAAGGAATCACATCACGAATGTTTTGCATGCCTGTGACATACACGATCAATCGTTCAAAGCCTAACCCGAAACCAGCATGGGGCACGGTGCCATAGCGACGGAGATCACGATACCACCAATAATCTTCCTTATTCAAACCCATTTCATCCAAACGCTTATCTAAAATATCGAGACGCTCTTCACGTTGCGAACCTCCGATGATTTCACCGATGCCCGGCGCCAGGACGTCCATAGCGGCCACGGTTTTGCCATCATCATTCATGCGCATATAAAAAGCTTTGATATCCTTAGGATAATTTTTCACCACCACCGGCGCATGGAAATGTTTCTCCGCCAGATATCGCTCATGTTCCGAAGAGAGATCGATACCCCAGGACACCGGATTTTCAAATTTCTGTCCGCAGGCCTGCAGAATGTTGACCGCCTCGGTATAATCCACCTGGGCGAAATCGGACGCGATAAAGTGTTCAAGACGGGTTATGGCGTCTTTATCCACGCGTTCGGCGAAGAAGCGCATATCGTCCGCGCGTTCGCTCAGCACCGCTTTGAAGACATATTTCAGTAAATCTTCCGCCAGCGAGGCGATACCGTTGAGGTCGGCGAACGCCACTTCCGGCTCCATCATCCAAAACTCCGCCAGGTGGCGGGTAGTATTGGAGTTTTCAGCCCGGAAGGTCGGTCCAAACGTATACACCTTGGACAGGGCGCAGGCATAGGTCTCGGCATTCAACTGGCCCGATACCGTCAAAAAAGCCTCTTTACCGAAAAAATCCTCATCGAAATTGACCTTGCCCTCTGCATCCCGCGGCAGGTTTTCAAGGTCCAGCGTGGACACACGAAACATTTCCCCGGCCCCTTCGGCGTCCGAGGCGGTAATCAACGGCGTGGAGACCCAAATAAAACCCCGCTCATGCATAAAACGGTGAATGGCCTGCGCGAGGGTATTGCGCACCCGGGCCACGGCGCCAATCATATTGGTGCGGGGACGAAGATGCGCCACCTCCCGCAGATATTCGACGCTGTGCCGTTTTGCCGCCATCGGATAGGTATCCGGATCGTCCACCCAACCCAGCACCTCGACCGTTTCCGCCTGGATTTCAAAACGCTGTCCGCCGCCCAGAGACTCTACCACCCGCCCGGTCACTGCTACCGAGCAGCCGGTTGTCAGTCGCAAAACATCGGCTTGGTAATTCGGCAGAGTATTATTTATGACCGCCTGTAAGGGATCAAAGCAGGAACCGTCATAGACGGCGAGAAAGGAAATACCGGCTTTTGAATCTCTCCGGGTACGCACCCAACCCTGTACAGTGACTTCACTGTCAGCGGGTATGCGCCCATGCAGTACGTCGACTACAGGCACTACGCTCATAAAATACTCTCTTAACTATAGGTGATTTGAAATAGGGCTTAATCGCCGATGCGAAGGGTTAATATGTTACTTGGCGCAGAGAAGGACACAAGCGAAAAACACGGTTTTCGCCCTGGAAAATGATTTTCCCACCGCGGTTTGCGCCGAAATGGAACAAGGCCTAGGGGGTCAACTGGCTTTTTTGACCTGGGGCAAATCAAACGCCTTGCGCAGCGCCCTGACAAAGGCCTTATCGTGGCACATGGTCTTGCCTGGGCTGTCGGACAATTTGGCGACGGGTTTGCCGTTGCATTCAACCAGTTTTATGACGATATTCAACGGCTTAACGCCGGGGATATCGCAGGTGAGGCGAGTGCCGATCCCAAAAACCAAATCCACTCGCTGCCGGAAATGGCGATAGAGCTTTAGCGCCTGGTCAAAGTCGAGGCTGTCGGAAAATACCAGCGTTCTGGTCATCGGGTCGATGCCGAGCTTTTGGTAATGGACAATGGCTTTTTCGCCCCATTCCACGGGATCGCCGGAATCATGGCGAAGTCCCTGATAACGTCTAGCGAAATCCGCGCCGAAATCCCGCAGAAACGCATCCATGGTAATGCAATCGGTTAGCGCAATACCCAATTGATCCGGATATTCATCCAGCCAGGCCTGCAAAGCGGCGCGCTGGCTGGTGGCCAGTTCCGGACTGATTTGCTGATGGGCCTGGAACCATTCATGGGCCTGGGTGCCCACCGGCGTCAACGACAAGCGCCGGGCCATATCGTAATTGCTGGTGCCGATAAGATAAGGGAAATCCTGTTTCAATTCGGCGACCACATCATACTGCACCTGCCGTGAAAAGCGCCGGCGGGTGCCGAAATCCATCAGCTTGAACCGGGAAATATCTACATCCCGGCTGGCTTCACGAAAATGCTGTAGTTTTTGCCGCAGCTGCGCCAAGGCCATTTCACGAAGATTGCAGGGAGAACGACGGCGATGCACCACTTCGCTTATTACCGCCAGCAGCGGCACTTCCCACAAAATGACCTCCCGCCATGGGCCGGCAATGCGGATATCCAGTTTGCCGTGATGATTGCGTACCCTGACCTGGCTGGGGTTAAAGCGAAACGACTGTAGCCATGTGAGATAATCCTGCCGGAAAAAGGGCAATCCGGTCAAAAAGTCCATCTCCGGGGCGGTGAGGGCCAGGTCGCGCATCATTTCAATCTGTGCGCTGATGTCGCCGGCATACTCTCCCAAAAGATCATCGCCGCGACAGCGGAATTCAGCGGCGACGAAGACATCATGGTATTGGTGGAATACCGCCTGCTGCATATGCAGCTTATAGGCATCGGTATCGAGTATGGACGATAAAATCGGCTTAGTGGCTAAATTCATGGCGCGTTACAGCATCCTCTTACGACGCATAATCACAGTCGACAAAATGGCGAAACAACGGCGTTGTATCCGGGCTTTCTTATAAGTGTATACCCATTAACGCACATCAAATCATAGATTGCGTAACAACGTCGAGGCTTAAACGTGCCGTCCGGACGCTACCATGCAATTTCATCAATGCTTTCGTTTACAATGGCAACATAGCCTTAACAGGAATAGACTTGTTCCAAGAAATCCATGACGATGCCAAAAGGTTAATTATGACTCAGCAGCCGCAAGCAAAATACCGCCATGATTATCGTGCGCCGGATTATACCATCACCGATATCAGCCTGGAATTTGATCTTGATGCCGACACCACCACGGTGACGGCGGTGAGCAACGTGATCCGCCAAGGCCAGCCGGGCGCCCCCCCTGCTGCTCAACGGCGAAGATCTACGATTGCTTGACATCCGCGTCGACGGCCGCGAGTGGTCTTATTACCGCCAGGAGGCCCCGGGACTGGTCATTGAACAGTTGCCGGAGGCGTTTACGCTGACCCTGGTCAATGAAATCCACCCGTCGGAAAACTCCGCGCTGGAAGGCCTTTATCTTTCCGGCAATGCCCTGTGCACACAGTGCGAGGCGGAAGGGTTCCGCCATATCACCTACTATCTCGACCGGCCTGACGTCTTGGCGCGATTCACCACGCGCATCACGGCGGACCCCTCCCGTTATCCTTTTTTATTGTCCAACGGCAACCTGATTGACAGCGGCGAAAGCGAGGATGGCCGCCATTGGGTGGTCTGGCAAGACCCCTTCCCCAAACCCTGCTATCTATTCGCCCTGGTGGCCGGCGATTTCGACGTGCTGCGTGACGCCTTCACCACCCGTTCCGGGCGGGAGGTGGCGTTGGAGCTGTTCGTGGATCGCGGCAATCTCGACCGTGCCGGCTGGGCCATGACCTCGCTGAAGAACGCCATGCGCTGGGATGAGACCCGCTTCGGGCTGGAGTACGATCTTGACATCTATATGGTGGTGGCCGTCGATTTCTTTAATATGGGGGCAATGGAAAACAAAGGTCTGAATGTTTTCAATTCCAAATACGTTCTGGCCAGGGCGCAAACCGCGACTGACAACGATTACCTTAATATTGAAAGGGTCATCGGCCACGAATACTTTCACAACTGGACCGGCAATCGCATTACCTGTCGTGACTGGTTCCAGCTCAGCCTTAAAGAGGGCTTGACCGTTTTTCGCGATCAGGAGTTCAGCGCCGATCTCGGTTCGCGCGCGGTGAATCGCATCGGCAATGTCCGGGTGATGCGCGGCTCGCAGTTCGCAGAGGACGCCAGTCCGATGGCCCACCCCATTCGTCCCGATAAAGTGATCGAGATGAATAACTTCTATACGCTGACCGTCTATGAGAAAGGGGCGGAAGTGATCCGCATGATGCATACGTTGCTGGGGGAAGATAAATTCCAGGCGGGCATGCGTCTCTATGTGCAGCGCCATGACGGATCCGCCGCCACCTGCGATGACTTCGTCATTGCCATGGAACAGGCCTCAGGCGTGGATTTGACCTTGTTTCGCCGCTGGTACGGCCAGTCCGGCACGCCGGTGCTCACGGTACGGGATGATTACAATCCCGAATTGCGTCAATATCAACTGCACGTCAGCCAGATGACGCCGCCCACCGCGGAGCAAAAGGATAAACTGCCGCTGCATATTCCCTTGAATATTGAGCTTTACGATACGGAAGGGCAGGTCATACCCCTTCGACGGGATGGGCGTCCGGTACACAATGTGCTGAACGTTACCGACTCGGTACAGACCTTTATTTTCGACGATGTGCCGTCGTTGCCGATTCCCTCTTTGCTTCGGGGCTTCTCCGCGCCGGTAAGGCTGGATTACCCTTATGGAGATCAGCAACTGGCGTCGCTGATGCGTTTCGCCACCGACGAATTTTCCCGCTGGGACGCGGCCCAAAGTCTGCTCTCCATTTATATCCGCCTGAGCGTGGCGCGGTACAGCCAGGGACAACCGCTGACGTTGCCCCTGCATGTGGCCGATGCGTTCCGCGGCATTTTGCTCGATCCCGGTCTTGATCCGGCCTTGGCGGCCCAGATTCTGACGCTGCCAAGCGAGAATGAGATGGCGGAGCTGTTCGAGAAAATCGATCCCGCCGCTATCCACGCCGTGCATGAAGCCTTGATACGCTGTTTGGCGACGGAGCTTGCGGATGAGCTGCTGGCGGTTTACCACGCCAATAAAACGCCGGTCTACCGGGTGGAGCAGGGGGATATCGGTAAGCGTGCGTTGCGTAATATTTGCCTGTTCTATCTGGCATTCGGCGAGCCGGATCAGGCGGTGATGCTTACCACGCAACAGTATCGCCAGGCGGATAATATGACCGATATGCTGGCGGCGCTCGCCGCCGCGGTCGCGGCCCAATTACCGTGTCAGGCGATGTTGCTGGCGGATTTCGACGAACGCTGGCATCACGACGGTTTGGTGATGGACAAGTGGTTTACCCTGCAGGCCACCAGTCCGGCAGCCGATACGCTGAAACAGGTCAAAATGCTGTTGACGCATCGCGCGTTCAGCCTGAATAACCCCAATCGGATACGCGCATTGGTCGGCGCCTTCTGCGCCGGTAATCCGGCGGCGTTTCATGCCGCCGACGGCAGCGGTTATCATTTCCTGGCGGAGATCCTGATTGAGCTTAACACCCGCAATCCTCAGGTGGCTTCCCGGCTTATTGAACCGCTAATACGTTTGCGGCGTTACGACGAATCGCGTCAGGCTTTGATGCGCCAGGCGCTGGCGACGTTGCAGGCGTTGCCGAATCTGTCCGGCGATCTATATGAAAAAATCACCAAGGCATTGGGCTCGTAATAACACGCCGCCGCTCAATCAATAAGGAGGCCGGCATTTGCCGGCCGTTTTTTTTGCGCGGCCGCTTTGAGATTTCGCACCCTGCTTTGCGCCCGATCGCTGTTTCCCTCATAGTATCAATCCGGCGCCGGCCCGGAATGCATCTCGTTTATTTTATTGACTTTCGCGAAGAGGGCGAGGCGACCCAACTCGCGTTAAATGAGGGAAATAGAGTGATTCCAGGACATTATGAGCATCGGGCCGTTGCGGATATTCAATATTGGAAAAATTTGCGGCAGGGCGCGTCGGCGGGGAATTTACCTGATAGGAATAAGCCGTCTGAGGCTTGCGGCGAAGAGAAGCTGAATGCGCCGGGCATCGCCAATGTGTTACAGCCGGTCATCAGCGCCATTGCCGGCGTTTGCAACGATATGGCGCAACTGAGCGTCAGGCGGCAAGCCATCTTCGCGGCGTTTTGCCGTGATAGCGGCGATAAGGTGGATTGCCTGGCGGATATCGGCGCCTTGTCTTTGGAATGCGTTGATAACCAGGTGGGCGGCCTGGCGGCCAAGTACGCATGCCTGGCGCTGGCGGAAGGCGTTGGGGTCGGGTTTGCCGGCGTCGCGGCGTTGGCGCTGGATATTCCCGCGCTGCTTACGCTCAATTTGCGGGCGATCGGCGAATATGCCACTTATTACGGATTTGACATCGACAGGCAGGAAGAAAAACTGTTTGCCCTGCAGATCCTGAGCCTGGTTGCTTCCCCTAACGATGCGGCCAAAAATATCGCCATGGCGCAATTGACGAGGATAGGCCGGGATGCCGCCAAAAAAGAACCTGGCGGCGGCTGGAACAGCATATTCTGGTGAAAGTGATGCAGGAGACGGCCAAAACGTTGGGCATCCGTTTAACCAAAGCCAAGCTGGCGCAAACTTTGCCGGTGGTGGGGGCGGTCATCGGCGGCGGTTACAACGCCTGTTTCACCCGGCGAATCTGCGATGCCGCTTATCACTTATATCGCGAACGCTTCCTGATGCTGAAATTCGGGGCGCATATTATCAACATCGGCGGCGATCCGGTCGCGCACTTACCCTGCATCGGTCCAACGAACGGCAGCCGCAGCCCGGCCTTCCAGGGCTATTATTGATCTGCCACGGGTAAATTGCTTTTTTTTACCGCGTTTAATTTCTTTTCCCCGGGGTATGCCCGATAATACCGCCCCGGTTGCAACCGGGCTATCAGGAGACCCTATGTTATATCCCCTCGTTAAAAAGGCATTGTTTCAGCTTGATCCGGAATGTGCGCACGAGTTCACTTTTCAGCAGTTAAAACGTATTACCGGCACGCCATTTATGGGTTTTGTGCGTCAATCGGTCCCGACGAAAACGGTGAATTGCATGGGCGTCGCATTCAAGAATCCACTGGGCCTGGCCGCCGGGCTGGATAAGGACGGCGAGTGTATCGATGCCCTTGGCGCTATGGGGTTTGGTTTTATTGAGGTCGGCACCGTTACGCCGCGCCCGCAGCCCGGCAACGATAAGCCGCGCCTGTTTCGCCTGGTGCCGGCGGAAGGCTTGATTAACCGCATGGGTTTTAACAACAAGGGTGTTGACTATCTGATTGAAAATGTTAAGAAATCCCATTATGACGGTGTGTTGGGCATTAATATCGGCAAAATAAATCCACGCCGGTGGAGCAGGGCAAGGATGATTATCTCCATTGCATGGAAAAAATATATGCTTACGCGGGCTATATCGCGGTGAATATTTCTTCCCCCAATACCCCAGGATTGCGGACGCTGCAATTCGGCGATGCGCTGGACGACCTGTTGCTTGCCATAAAAAATAAGCAGGCTGAGTTACATCAATATCACCACAAATATGTACCGGTTGCGGTAAAAATAGCCCCAGACCTGACGAATGAAGAACTGGCCCAAGTGGCTGACAGTTTGGTCCGCCATAATATCGACGGGGTTATTGCCACCAATACCACGACCGGGCGGGAACTGGTGGAGGGCCTGGAACATTGTAACCAGACCGGCGGATTGAGCGGACGGCCTTTACAATCCCGCAGCACGGAAGTGATACGTCGCCTGTCGCAGGAATTAAACGGCAAATTACCGATTATCGGCGTAGGCGGCATAGACTCCCTGATGGCGGCGCGGGAAAAAATAGCGGCGGGCGCTTCCCTTATCCAAATATATTCCGGCTTCATTTTTCATGGTCCGCGTCTGATTAAAGATATTCTGACTCATATTTGACACTTTTTAGCAATTAAATGGCCTTTGGGGTTTATTTATTCCTTAGGCTCGTTTATCTTTTATCTGGTTGCTGTTCATGGTTTGGCGTATTTAATTTCCAAACTCCAAAGGATGACCAGATATTGCTTAAGCGATTGCGACGTGATGAAAGGATTGAATATGAAATTCACACCCGGCGATAATTGGCGTTGGTACTTCGATGCTGAACACGATCGGATGATGCTGGATCTCGCCGATGGTATGTTATTCCGTTCTCGCTTCTGCGCTAAAATGCTGATTCCCGATGCGTTCAGCGAATCGGTCTTCTGCGTGGATGACGCCGCCCTGTATTATACCTTTGCCGATAAATGCCGCGGTTTGCCGTTAATGGAGGAACAGCGCGCCGAGCTGATTCTCAACGCGTTGACGGCACTGCGCTTCCTAAAGCCCGTCATGCCCAAAAGCTGGCATTTCCTGACGCAGTCAACGCCGGCGGATTGGCGGCCGGTCACCGGCGAGGATGTCCTGGTGCGTTTGCAGGAAAGCGGGGAATATGCCCGCATGCTGGTGGCGGAGGCGGGAGACAACGCCAGTTTGTGCGTGCTTGCTCAGACGCAGCTGAACGTGGCATCTCGTCAAATGGTGCTGGGAGACGTCATTAAAATCATGCACGACCGATTGATGCCTTTTCCGCAGCAGAACGAAATACGCTACGCCGCCGCGGTTTAGCTCAGGTCGTCGCGGTGCAAGCCTCGCTTTGGGCCATCAACCCAGGCGGATATCGGTTTTCGGCCTGCAGCTGCAGGTCAGGATTTTGCCTGGCTCGCTGACCGCGCTGGCGGTCAGCGGCGTAACCTCCCCCGCCAGCAGGCTGACTTTGCAGGTTCCGCATAATCCTGCCCGGCAGGAGTAGGGTATGCGAATGTTCCGCTCCTCCAGTTGTTCCAATAACACCTGCCGGTTGTTGCCGATAAATGTTTGTCCCCGGTAGTCGATTTGGAGGCTGCGTCCATCGCCGGCCGGCGCGTCATAGGTCTCGATGGGCGCCATGCCCGCATAACGGCGGGGCGGCTGTCGGGTCACTATTTCCACTTCATCGCCGACCCGGATTAACCCGCTGCCGCGGGCCAGCAGATTTTGCCCGAAATCCACATCGCCGTTATCGGCGGTGCGATAGCTTTGCAAGGTCCGCAACGGCTCGGCGTCGGGATGCTTGCGGCCCCGTTCGACGCTGACGGTGGTCAATACGCAGCGGCTGCACGGCTTTGCCGCCTCAAAGGTCACTTCGCCTATTCGCAGGGTATGCCAATGGTCTTCGGCATAAGGCTCGGCGCCGGACACCACCAGGTTAGGCCGGAATTGCGCAAGCTTGATGCCGGCGGGGCAGCGTCGCTGTAAATCGGCGAAAGAGGCTTCGTTTATCAGCAGATAGGGGTAACCGTCGGCAAACGACAACGGTACCTGAGGAAAGGATTTCACCCGACGGCGGCTTTGGGCGCCGGTAAAGCGTAGCTGGACGGCATGGCCTATATAGCCGCTCAGCCAGTTATTGATGGCCTCCGGGGCGATATAGGCGGTAAAATGATTACCCCAAACCTCTGTGGGGTGCGCCTCGGCGCTGAAGTCCTCATAACATGCCATGGCGCTTTGCCCGTCCGGTGCGCTAATATGCAGTCCGTTAGCCACCAGTAACGGTGTAAACAGGACCATCCGCGGGTATTGCCGGGCGGTAATAAAAGTGCCGTCCGTTTCGGTGAGCATAAAGGTCCGGTCTCCCGCCAGCCCCTCAGCGCCGACCAATGCATGGGAGAGTTGCAAACCACGCATTGATTTAACCGGATGAATATATAATCGCGCTAGACTTACCATTTTCGCCTCCCTGCCGGACGACTCTGTTGGGCCAACTTTATGACAATGGGTCGGGATTAGCTATAATGCGCAACGAATTTCTTTTCTGATGATAAGCGACATGATGAATGCACTCTTTGCCAGTACGGCACAAGGTTTGGAAGAACTGTTAAAAAGCGAGCTGGAAGCGCTGGGTGCCCTGGAATGCAAAATCGCCCTGGGGGGGGCGTACATTTTCGCGGGGACGACCGGCTGCTTTATCAGAGCCTTCTGTGGAGCCGTCTGGCTTCGCGCATTCTACTACCGCTTAACGAATTCGACGTAAAAAGCGACGACGATCTCTATCAGGGCGTGCATGAGATTGACTGGCCGACGATTTTCCCGGTGGAAAAAAGCTTTGCGGTGCATTTTAGCGGCACCAACGACGCTATTCGAAACAGTCAATACGGTACCTTGAAAGTCAAAGATGCCATTGTCGATCGGTTTACCGAGTCGGTGCGGCGTCGGCCGGACGTGGCCAAACAGCAGCCGGATATCCGCGTGCAGGTATTCCTGCATCGGGATCGCGCCGTGGCGTCGCTGGATCTCGGCGGCGGCGGGCTGCACCAGCGCGGCTATCGCGACGGCGCCGGACAGGCGCCGCTGAAAGAAAACCTGGCCGCCGCCATCATCCTTCGTTCGGGCTGGCAAGCGGGCATGCCCATGGCGGACCCCATGTGCGGTTCCGGGACATTGCTCATCGAGGCGGCCCTGATGGCGGCGGATCGTGCCCCCGGACTGCTGCGGCGGCAGTGGGGATTTCATTCCTGGCTCGGCCATGATGAAAGCCTGTGGCAAGAGGTGCTGGCGCAGGCAAAGGCGCGCGCGCGTCTCGGACTTGAACAGGCCGCCGCGGTTTTTTTTCGGTTCGGACCATGATGGCCGGGTGCTGGAAAAAGCCCGCGCCAATGCCCGCCATGCCGGCGTCGCCGAACTGATAACCTTTTCGGTAAAGGAAGTCGCTAATCTGGAGAATCCGCTGCCGGAAGGGCCGCGCGGTATTCTGGTGAGCAATCCGCCCTACGGCGAGCGTTTGGAGAGCGAACCGGCGCTTATTGCGCTCTACAATCAATTGGGCCGCATGGCGAAAAGCCGCTTCGGCGGCTGGCGCCTTTCGCTTTTCAGCGCGTCGCCGGCCTTGTTGAGCGCGCTGCAATTGCGTGCCGAGCGGACATTCAAAGCCAGGAACGGGCCACTGGAATGCGAGCAAAAAAATTATCTGTTGTCTGACCAGCCGAGCGCCATGCCGTCCCGTGGGATCGCGGAGGATTTCGCCAACCGGCTGCGCAAAAATATGCGCAGCCTGGAAAAATGGGCCGCCCGTGAGCATCTGGACTGCTACCGCCTATATGATGCCGATTTGCCGGAATACAACGTGGCCATAGACCGTTACAGTTCATGGGTCGTGATCCAGGAGTACGTGGCGCCGAAAACCATCGACCCGGAGCGGGCGCGGGCACGGCTTTATGACGCTATCTCCGCTACTCTGGCGGTGACGGGGATCCCCTCCGGGCAATTAGTGGTGAAGGCCCGTGAGCGGCAAAAGGGCAAAAGCCAGTATGAAAAACTGGCGCAAAAAGGCGAATTCCTGCTGGTGGATGAGTATGACGCCAGGCTATGGGTGAATCTGACGGATTATCTTGACACCGGCCTGTTTCTTGATCATCGCATCGCCCGCAAAATGCTCGGCGAAATAAGCCGCGGCAAAGATTTTCTCAATCTGTTCGCCTACACCGGCGCCGCCAGCGTTCATGCCGGTATCGGCGGCGCTCGCAGCACCACTTCGGTGGATATGTCCCGCACCTACCTGGAGTGGGCGGAGAAAAACCTCCGCGCAAACGCCCTGACGGGCAGGCAGCATCGTCTTATCCAGGCGGATTGCCTGTCCTGGCTTGAACTTTCCCAGGAAACCTTCGATGTGATTTTCATCGATCCGCCGACATTTTCCAATTCCAAACGCATGTCCGACAGCTTTGACGTGCAGCGAGACCATCTGTTATTGATGAAAGACCTGAAAAGATTGCTAAGGCCGGGGGGAACGATAATGTTTTCCAACAACAAACGCGGCTTCCAGCTTGATGCCGAGGGTCTACGGGCTTTGGGCCTGGTGGCCGAGTCCATCACCGAGCGTACGCGTTCGCCGGACTTTGCCCGCAATCGCCATATACATAATTGCTGGCTGATAAGCCATGCCGATGGGGAACAACAAACGCCATGTCATTAATCAGTCTTTCCGGCGCCTGGTTATCCTTTAGCGACGCGCCGTTGCTGGATAATACCGAGCTTCACATTGAACGTAATGAACGTGTCTGCCTGGTGGGACGCAACGGCGCGGGCAAATCCACGCTGCTGAAAATCCTTAGCCGTGAAGTGCCGCTGGACGATGGACAGCTTATATTCGAGCAGGATACCGTGGTTGCCCGCCTGCAACAGGACCCGCCCCGCAACGTTACCGGCACCGTGTATGACTTCGTCGCGGAAGGGGTGCAGGCCCAGGCGGAAATTCTCAAGGCCTACCACGCCATATCCCATCAAGTGGAGCTGGACCCGAGCGACAAGAACCTGGCTGAAATGGGCCGACTGCAGGAAATGCTGGATCATCAGAATCTCTGGCATTTGGACAAGCGCATCAGCGAAGTGCTCATGCAACTGGGGCTGGTGGCGGATACTGAATTATCGGCGCTGTCCGGTGGCTGGCTGCGCAAGGCGGCGCTTGGCCGGGCGCTGGTGTGCGACCCGCAAATACTGCTGCTGGACGAACCCACCAACCATCTGGATATCGACACCATCGATTGGCTGGAAACATTTCTGAAAAGCTTTTCCGGCAGCATCATCTTTATCTCCCACGATCGTTCATTTATCAGAAGCATGGCGACGCGGATAGTCGATCTGGACCGCGGAAGGCTGGTGTCATGGCCGGGCAATTACGATAAGTACCTGGCGGGAAAAGAAGAAGAGCTGCGGGTGCAGGAATTGCAGAACGCTGAATTCGATCGCAAGCTGGCGCAGGAAGAAGTCTGGATCCGCCAGGGTATAAAAGCCCGCCGCACCCGAAACGAGGGCCGTGTCCGCGCCCTCAAGGCCTTGCGCCAGGAGCGTAATGAACGGCGGGACGTTCAGGGCACCGCCAAGATGCAGGTAGAGGAAGCCGGACGCTCCGGCAAAATTATCTTCGAATTGGAAGATGTCAGCTACCGGTTGCCGGATAAAATATTGGTCAGCCATTTCAGCACCCAAGTCCTGCGGGGGGGGATAAAATAGCCCTCATCGGTCCGAACGGTTGCGGCAAAACCACGCTGCTCAAGCTGATGCTCGGACAACTGCAGGCGGACAGCGGCCGTATCCAGCGCGGCACCAAGCTGGAGGTGGCCTATTTCGACCAGCATCGCGCCGAACTCGACCCGGAACGCACGGTCATGGACAACCTGGCGGAAGGCAAACAGGAGGTGATGGTCAACGGCCGCTCTCGCCACGTGCTGGGCTACCTGCAGGATTTCCTTTTTCATCCCAAACGGGCCATGACGCCGGTGAAAGCGTTGTCCGGCGGCGAGCGTAACCGGTTGTTACTGGCTAAACTGTTTTTGAATCCCAGCAACCTGCTGATTCTTGATGAACCCACCAACGATCTGGATGTGGAGACTCTCGAACTGCTGGAAGAGATGATCGACGGCTATCAGGGCACCGTTTTGCTGGTGAGCCACGACCGGCAGTTTGTGGACAATTCGGTGACCGAGTGCTGGATCTTCGAGGGGGACGGCGTAATAAGCAGTTTCGTCGGCGGCTATTTCGATGCGCAGGAACAGCGCCGCAACCGGCGCGCGCTGCGCGCGGCGCCGGCGGTGGAGAAAACGCCGGCTCCCGCGCCGAAAAATACCGCGCCGAAACGTGTCGCCAAGCTGAGTTATAACCTTCAGCGCGAGCTTGAGGAACTGCCGCGGCTTATCGAGCGGCTCGAACTTAAGGTGACGGAATTGCAGGCGCGAATAGCCGGTCCGGATTTTTTTAGCCAGCCGCGTGAAATTACCCAGGCGGTACTGGCCGACATGGCGGCCGCTGAACAAGACCAGGAGCGGGCCTTTGCCCGCTGGGAAGAATTGGAGGCGTTGAAAGACAGCAAGGAGTAGCGAGGGGCAAGGCAAAAGAGAGAGACTATCTTAGAACGCCATCCAAGGGGGATGCATGTGTTCTGTTGTTCATAAAACGCGCTATGTGCTTTGCCCGCATTGTGATCTTCTGGTCACGCTGCCCGACCTTAGGGACGGGCAAAAAGGCGTCTGCCCGCGCTGCAAGAGCACCCTGATGAGCCGCTGGGAAAACCCCCGCCTGCAGCCGGTGGTCTTTGCCATCAGCGCCCTGATTATGCTGGCGCTGGCCAACCTGTTCCCGTTTGTGAATATGAAGGTGTCGGGCCTCGGCAACCAGATTTCCCTACCGGTCATCCCCCAGATCATGGTGGTGGATCACTTTTCCTTTCTGGCTTTTTTGTTTCTGCTGTTCGTCCAGGCCATTCCCGCCCTGTGCATGGCAAGCATCATTGTTTTGTGCTTACAGGTGCGCATGTCTTTTCGGGCAAGGGCATTATTGGCCAAAATATTATTCGCCATGCGCGCCTGGGGCATGGCGGAAATTTTGGCGGGAGTGCTGGTCAGCTTCGTCAAGCTCATGGCCTACGGCGACATCGGCGTAGGCCTCAGCTTCCTGCCGTTTTGCCTGTTCTGCGCGCTGCAACAACGCGCCTTTCAATGCATAGACCGGCGCTGGTTATGGGATAACATCATGCCGATGGCGCCGCGGGTCAGCGACTTCAACGTCGGCGCCAGCGGGCTGTCGCAAAATATCCGTGCCTGTCCCTGCTGTACGCTGATTGTTCCCGCCCGTCAGCCTATCTGCCCACGCTGCCATACCCGCGGCCATCCAAGACGTCGCCACAGCCTGCAGTGGACCATGGCGTTACTGATTACCTCACTGCTGCTCTATGTACCGGCCAATATCCTGCCCATTATGATAACGGAAGGACTGGGTAACCGGCTGAACTCCACGATTATCGCCGGCGTCATTTTGCTATGGGACGACGGCTCCTATCCGGTGGCTCTGGTGATTTTCATCGCCAGCATCATGGTGCCGGTGTTGAAAATGATAGCGCTGTTCTGGCTGTGTTGGGACGCCAAAGGCAAAGGCAAAGCGGACAGCGAGCGGATGCATACGGTTTATGACATGGTTGAGTTTGTCGGGCGCTGGTCGATGATCGACGTCTTTGTTATTGCGGTGTTGTCCGGCCTGGTGCGAATGGGGCAATTAATGAGCATCAGGCCGGGTATCGGCGTGGTGCTGTTCGCCATGGTGGTCATACTTACCATGGTGGCGGCTCACACCTTCGATCCGCGCCTGCTGTGGGATCGTGTGGAGAAAAACATGCAAAAGGAGTCTACCGTTGACTGAAAATAATTATAACGCCGCCGATATCGAGAAAATCAAACGCTGGTCGCCGGTGTGGATTATTCCCATCGTGACGGTACTTATCGGTGCGTGGATCCTTTATTACCATTTCAGTCATCAGGGGAAAATGATTACCCTTATCACCACCAGCGCGGAGGGTATAGAAGCCGGTAAAACCGCCATCAAGAGCCGCAGTGTGGATGTAGGCGTCGTGGAAAGCGTCATGTTGAGCGATAACCTGCAAGAGGTTGAAATCAAGGCGCGCATCAACAACGGCATGGAAAAGCTGCTGCGCCGCGACTCCGCCTTCTGGGTGGTGAAACCGCAAATCGGACGCGAGGGGATATCGGGACTGGGAACCTTGCTCTCGGGCGCCTATATTCAGCTGCAACCCGGCAATAGCACTCAGGAAACCGCCACGTTTACCCTGTTGGATACGCCGCCCCTGGCTTCGCCGGACGCCAAAGGCATACGCGTCGAACTGGACAGCCAGCAATCCGGGCAGTTGAATGCCGGCGATCCGGTGCTGTTCAGAGGATTTCGCGTCGGCACGGTGCAAACCAGCTATTTTGATCCTCAAAGCCGCAAAATGCGCTACCAGCTTTTTATCGGCGCTCCCTACGATACGTTGGTGACCAACAATGTTCGTTTCTGGAAAGACAGCGGCGTGACTTTCGATATGTCGGCGCAAGGCATGCGGGTGGAAATGGGTTCGCTCACGACGCTGTTTAGCGGCGGCGTCAGTTTTGATGTCCCCACCGGTTGGGAGCTTGGCAGCCAGGCCCAGGAAAATGACGTTTTTCAGCTGTTCGACAGCAAAAACGCCATTGGGGACTCGCTTTATACCATACATAAAGACTATGTACTGTTCTTCACTGATTCCATTCGCGGTCTGCAACCCGGCGCGCCGGTGGAATTTCGCGGCCTGCGTTTGGGTACCGTGGCCCAGGTGCCGTTCTTTACCTCCGCCGTCAATCAGACCATCAATGATAATTATCTGGTGCCCGTGCTCATTCGCATCGAGCCGGAGCGGTTCGCCAGCAAGCTGGGGGCGGGTTTTGACATGAACGCCCGGCTGATGCAGGCGGAGGGCCGGGGTTTGCGCGCCGCCCTCAAGAGCGCCAATCTGCTTACCGGTTCCCTGTATGTGGATCTGGATTTTTATCCCCAATCGAATACCTGGCGCGGGCCGAAGGAAGTGGACGGCTATCCGGTATTGCCCACCACCAGCGCCGGCTTGGCGCAAATACAGCAGAAGCTGATGACCACGCTGGACAAAATCAACAGCCTGCCGCTCAATCCGATGATAAACGAAGCGACCAAGACGCTGACGCAAAGCCAGTCTACCCTGCGTGAGCTGCAGCAAACGCTGAAATCGGTCAACGCCCTGACGCAAAGCCAGGCTATGCAACAATTGCCGCAGGATATGCAGCAGACGTTGCGCGAGCTCAACGCCAGCATGAAGGGTTTTCAGCCGGGATCTCCGGCCTACAATAAGCTGGTGGATAATATGCAGCGGCTGGATCAGGTGCTGCGCCAACTGCAACCGGTGCTGCAAACGCTGAACACGAAAAGTAACGCCTTGGTCTTCGAGGCCGATAAAGGCAAGGATCCGACGCCGAAGGGGGCTAAGAAATGAGAAAAGGAATGCTATTGGCGACGCTGCTGTTGCTGGTGGCCTGCGGCAGCGCCAATGACAAACGCTATTATCAATTGCCTATAGCGGCGGATGCCGCACCGCTGCGCTCATCCGCCGCCGCGAGGCATCTGTGGCTTTCTCGAGTCAATCTATCGGATTTTCTGGCGGGTAATGGCGTGGTTTACCAAACCAGCGATGTAGAGTTCGTTACCGCCGGCAACAATCTATGGGCGAGCCCTTTGGCGCAGCAACTGCAGCAGGCCATGGCGGCCAATCTCAGTAATGCGTTGCCCGGGACGCTGGTGTCCGCCAGTCAGTTTGCCGGCGAGCAGGATCAGTTGGAAGTGGATGTGACCGGATTTCACGGCCGCTATGACGGCAAGGCGGTTATTCGCGGCGAGTGGCGCCTTACCCACAACGGCACGGTTAGCCGTTATCCTTTTAATATGGTCCTGAATCAAGAAGGGGATGGTTACGACGCCCTGGTCCGAACGCTGGCGCAGGGATGGCAACAGGTGTGTCAAAATATCGCAATGCAAATAGCTGCCATGCGGTAATAACGAATTGTTCTAAAGCACGCTTCCCGTTTCATGCCTGCGGCGAAAGGGAACGGGAAGGCTAAAGCTTTACTTTTTTTTCAGCACGTTACCCCACCGTCGCCCCCCACTGACGAGCGAAAAATATCGTCATTATGCCTAATTGTCATGACGTTTATGTGAAATGCTGCATTGATCTCCGGCCAACTTATCGTTAAAGATAAAGTGTAACCAGCCAGAAATGGTTACCGTTTTCTTACCATTTTCTTTCCACCAGACAAGATGAGGAAAACATGGCATGAAGAGACAAAAACGAGACCGCCTTGAACGTGCACATTCGCGTGGCTATCAGGCAGGATTATCCGGACGTTCCAGCGAGTTATGCCCATATCAATCCCTGGATGCACGGTCTCACTGGTTGGGAGGTTGGCGAAAGGCCATGGAGGACAGACAGGTTACCTTGTGATCGGTTTGTAAGCCAAAAGATTGACCTCCGCATCAGCGGAGGTTTCGTTTTAAGTGGATTTTACGTTTCAGCGTTATCAGAATGACGCGGTATCTTTGAACAGTCCCACTTTCAGATCGCTCGCGGTGTAAATCACCTGTCCGTCGCACAATACCTCCCCGTCCGCCAGCCCCATTACCAGGCGACGATTCACCACGCGACGGAAGTGAATGCGATAGGTCACTTTTTTTTGCCGTGGGCAATATCTGGCCGGTAAACTTCACTTCTCCCACACCCAGCGCGCGGCCTTTACCCTCGCCGCCCAGCCAGCCGAGATAGAATCCCACCAATTGCCACATGGCATCCAGCCCCAGGCAGCCAGGCATTACCGGATCGCCGATGAAATGACAGCCAAAGAACCACATATCCGGATGAATATCCAGTTCGGCTTCCACATAGCCTTTATTGTGGCTACCGCCGTCTTCGGTCATTTTCACCACCCGGTCCATCATCAGCATATTCGGTGCGGGCAGCTGCGGGCCCTCCTTCCCGAACAGTTCTCCGCGACTTGAGGCAAGCAGGTCTTCTCTTGTATAGGATTCGCGTTTATCTACCATATATATTCAAACCTTTATTAATGAATCACGCACGTTTACTCACCGGCGTACCCGGCTTAATCCCGCTTAACTCTGGTTAAACCAGTTGAGCCAACGGAATCCCCAGGGTAAGCGTAGGCGTTCGTGCTGATTGATATAAGCGATACGCTCGCGTATTGAAGCAATCAAATTGGGTTTCTGCTCGTGATCGTATGGTATCCCGGTCAGCAATTCCAACGCCTCGTCAATGGTCTCCACCGGCCAGATATGGAATTGTTCATCCCTTACCGCTTCGACCAACTCTTCTTGCAGGCATAAATGACGTACGTTCGCCGCCGGCATAATCACGCCGTGGGCTCCGTCGAGCCCTCTGTCCTGACACAGGGCGAAAAAGCCCTCGATCTTTTCGTTGATGCCGCCGATGGGCTGCACGCGGCCGAATTGATCAACCGAGCCGGTAACGGCGATACGCTGCGTGACAGGCTTGCCGGACAGCGCGCTGATAAGCGCGCTGAGTTCCGCGAGCGAAGCGCTGTCGCCGTCCACTTCACCATAGGACTGTTCAAAAACCAGCGACGCGGAGAAGGGGAGCTGTTGATCCAGCTCCAGCGACGCCATCAAAAATGCCTGCATGATCATCATGCCCTTGGCATGAAGATTACCGCCCAACTCGGCTTTACGTTCCACATCATTGACTTCACCGTCCCCCAGATGCACCACGCAGCTGATGCGCGTAGGCTCGCCGAAAGGCAGTGGATGTCCGGGGAAATCCATGACTGACAATGCGTTGACCTGGCCTATCATCGCACCCTCGGTTTCCACCATGATCTGCCCTTCGGCTATTTCATCCTGCATGCGCTCGGTCAAATAACTTTCACGCCAGATACGGCTACGATTGCTGTCGTATAACGCGCAAGCGTTGACGACGTCCCGCTCGGCATACTGCGCCGCCTCTTTGATGCGGCGGGTCAGCCATTGCGGACACAGGGGCAACTGATACTGATCGCCGCTGTAGCGGACCGCCTGCCGAATCAGTTCCGGCCAGGCGTCGGCGGACAGGGGAGGTACCGATTGCGCCACCGCCAGGCCGTTGACGTAATCGCACCAGTTTTGCATATCCTCCGGTTGGGTGAGTTTCAGCTCGGACTCGAACTCGCCGTACAGCGCCAGGCTGGTCAAGCCGGGCTCCAGGTCGTTCAAATCCGCCAGGGATTCACGGTCGCCCACCACGATGAGCCGCAGATCCAGCGGCATCGAAGGAATAGAAATCGGCAGCGGGCGCGTTTCATCCAGCGCCAGCCAATCAAAACGCTGCTGCAAAATCATCTGCTTAAGGCGCAGCCACATAAGGGGTTGGCTTACCAGCGCGGCGGCGCCCAGCATCAGCACGCCGCCATTGGCTTCGTGAATTTTACCCGGTTGCAAACCAATGACATCGCGATAATTCCTGACGCAACCGAACAGCTGTTCGTGCTCGATCCATGGCTGATAACAGCATGTTCCCAGGCCGGCGAAATTATCCGTGGGCGCGGCGGCGGCTTCCCGGGTAAATTCATCACCGGCGAAGGTATAACGGCTGCCCACCAGCGGTTTATCCGCTGGCAGCGCATCGTCTACCATTAGCGAAATAAGCTCAAAGTATTCCTTGTCCTCCTGCGCGGTTATCAGCATAAATCGGCTTGGCGTCATCGGACGGCAAAATTGATTCAGGCCGTCCGTTAAACGCATCTGCAGCGACGCCAGAGGCGCGGACTGTGGCTGGTAGGGCTGGGCAAATACCGCCGTAAACGGCGAAAGATCTGGAACTAAATATTTCCATTCTAATTGTTTAATGGTCAAGGTATTCGGTTACGTCGCTATTCAGGGAAACGGTGATTATACAAGAATTTCCCGCGCCGGGCCTCATGCATCTTGTAATGAACGAATAATCTGATGAAATCTGGCTTGTGATGTCTGAAAATCGACCAAAGTATGATGTACGTAGGGGAATTTTGGAGAAAAACTGTTATTATCGGATTAACGTTACACGGTCACGGGTGCATGAGCCATGAAATATCAGCAACTCGAAAATCTGGAAAGCGGATGGAAGTGGACGTACCTCATAAAAAAAACATCGTGAAGGCGAGCGAATCACACGCCATGAAGAAAACAGCGCCGCAGAAGAGGCTGTGGAAGCCTTGACGCAGTTTGAGCATCAGCCGGAGCAAATCCTCCAGTGGATCCGCGATAATATGAATCCGGCTCTGGAAAACCGAATGAAGCAGACCATCCGCGCGCGCCGCAAGCGGCATTTCAATGCTGAACATCAGCACACCCGCAAGAAATCCATCGATCTCGAATATCTGGTATGGCAACGCTTGGCCGCTTTGGCGCAGCGCCGGGGCAATACGCTCTCGGAGACCATTGTAAATCTGCTGGAAGACGCAGAGCGTAAAGAAAAATACGCCAGTCAGATGTCGTCATTGAAACAGGATCTCAAAGCCATTCTCGGCGAGGATCGCTAAATCCCGTCCTGTCGTCGCCTCCGCCGGGGCATCCTGTCGTCCCCTCCGCCTGGCATCCGCTGCTCATCTTAACAGTTCTTTCAAGACATAAAAAAAAACCCCGCATAACGGGGTTTTCCACTTTGCGCAGCTTAAGACTTAAGATTGCGGCTGTGTAACGACTTCTTTGTAACCCTTGACTTCGATCTCTACGCGACGATCCGGTGCCAGGCAAGTGATCAAGGCAGCGCGGCCCTTCACGTTGTCGCAGGTATTGCCGGTGACAGGGTTGGATTTACCCATGCCGCGTGCAGAAATCTTGTCGGACGGAATGCCCTTGGAAATCAGGTAGGTCACGACGCTTTGCGCACGAGCCTGGGACAGCTTCTGGTTATACTGTTCGGAACCGATACGGTCTGTGAAGCCCAGAACGACGACGGAACCGTCTTTAGGATCCAGGGAGCTCAACTGGGAATACAGTTGATCCAGAGCCTGTTGACCTTCCGGTTTCAGAGTGGACTTGTTGAAGTTGAACAGTACATCAGAACGCAGGGTGAAGTGCTTGGTCTGCACCACAGGCGCCGGTGCCGGAGCGGCAGGGGCCACAACCGGAGCCGGAGTACCCTGACCGAAGCGATAAGAAACGCCCACGCTCAGCATGCCGTTATCAGGACGGGTACCGACGGTGCTGGCATCGCCGATGTTGTTGACCCACTGATAATCAAGACGAGTTGCCCAATCTTGAGTAACGGCATATTCAAAGCCAATGGCCGCCATCGGGGAAATGCCGGTGTCGTGGTCGCTCAAGCGGCCTGCGGAACCATTGTCATAATTTGCATTGGAATCCGCACGCCATACCATGCCGCCCAGACGGGTGTAGATATCCAAATCATCGGTCAGCGGGTAGCTCAGTTTAGCAGCCAGGGAGATACCCTGAGCTTTGAACGCGCCGTTATCGACACTGCCCTTGTAAGGCATGCGGCCCAGCCAATCATAGCCCAGTTCAAACCCTAAATACGGATTTGCCTGATAACCGAGAAAACCACCAGCGCCCAATTGGCTGTTGTGGGTCGGACCGTTGCCGATGCGGTTGTCATAACCGTTGCCGTAAAAACCGGTGTCATGATACTGTGACCAGCCCAATTTACCACCGGTATACCAGGTATTATCCTGTGGAGCGGCTTGCGCTACGGTTGCGAAACCCGCCAATGCCACTGCAATTGCGATAGCTGTCTTTTTCATTCTTTGCGCCTCGTTATCATCCAAATAGGCAATGAGCTCTTAAAGCTAATTTTAAAAATTCCATTGCCAGAGTCAGTGCTCCGCGTTTGTACATCGCCATTTTACAGGCGTTATAGAGCAACCCTGGCGAATTAAAGTCTACAACGAAGTGGGAAACTTACAAGTAAGATGTAGTAAGCCGCTAATAAAAAACAGCGTTTCATGTATGTTTCATTGAACGAATACATGACAAAGTGATGGTCGCTTGCAGCGTAGAAAAGGGCGCAGACCCGCATATATACTGGATTGGGGCAAATTTCAGGGCGTTTTGTCTTCCGTTCCAGCGCCCCTAATGAGATAAATCTTAAAGTGCTTTAATGATAGCGGTTAGAATGAATTTTTAGGGCTGAAAACTGTCCAGAGGAGCGGCTGGACTCGTTTTGAGGATACATAATGAACCCGTAGGATCCCCCCCCCCTTTGCGCTGCATCGCGCAGTCGGCGCTTGTCATTTACCGTCAGTTCTTCAGGAAACCAACCCAAAATCACGCTGTAGTTTCCCGTCAGCAGCGCCTTTTCCATCGCGGCGACGGTATCGAAAGCGGTGGGTCGGCGCACTTGCACCATCTTCTCCAGCGGCAGACCCGACTGCCGCAGCCAGGGTCGGCTCAGTTTGCGCGAGGACGTCAGCCACAGCAGCCAGCGTGATTGCATGCCCAATTGCCGTAACAATGGCAGAAGGATATGTCCCACCATGGGCTGATCTTCAAAATAAACCACTTCGCTGATAATACCGCGAGCCATGGAGGCGGAAAACATATCCGGAGCACTGTTCTCCTGGATCGTTTGACCGAAACAGGGTTTGGCTTGAAGTTGAGTATGCATAGTAAGAACGCCCTGGTTAACTGTATATAAATACAGTATAGGGGATCGGGACGAAAATCAATCGAAAATTTAAGCGGCTTCGCAAAAATACCCTTGAGGCGAAGCCGCCGGCGGATTAAGTTGAAAACTCTATGGAAAATACAGTACTTTTAAGGGGTTGGATGAAAAAAGAGTAGGGATTCTCAACATTATAACATGGAGAAATTGATGCAAGCAGCATATAAACGCCGGATTTTACAGGCAGTCCCTTTTTTCGCGCCGCTGGGGATAATTTCCACTCGTTCGCAATTCGGCGGTTACAGCATTTGCGCCGACAAAGTGATGTTCGGGCTGATATTGGATGGCGAGTTGTATCTTCGCGGTACCCGTCACAGCGAACATATTTATCTCGCCGAAGGCATGCGTAAACTGATTTATACCAAGCGGGGCGTTCCGGTATCGTTGAATTACTATCATGTGGACGAGGGCCTGTGGGGCAGGGGCGAACGTCTGCTGTCCCTGGCCGTTCATGCGCTCGAGGAATCAAAGCACGATCGGTGCGAGCGCACGGCCAGCCCCCGGCTGAAGGATTTGCCCAATATCGGACAGGGCATCGAGCGGCTGCTGTGGAAAGCGGGCATTCAGGACATCGAATCCTTTCGCTATTACGGCGCCAAGAGCAGCTATCTTAAACTGCGGGAAATAAAACAGAACCTGAGCGTCAAGGTGCTGTTCGCGCTTGAGGGCGCCCTGTGCGGCCAACATTCCGCCGCGTTGCCGCCGGTGCAGCGCAGCGAACTGTTGGAGTGGTACGAGCGACAATCCTGCCGATAGCCTATACGTTAGCCGCCCCCTGAGGGGCGGCTAAATTCAAGCGGCTGAGAACCGGTTTTCGATTTCCTGCTTGTGCGCAATCAATGCCGGCAATAGTTCAAGCAACAGGCCGATTTGTTGCAAAACCAGCTGTTCCCTCGCTTCCGGCTCCGGCGCGATATGCTGGATGCGCGTCATCAGGCAATTCCGTTCCTGATTCACCCGCAGCGCCAGTTTATCCTGATATTGCAGGGCATCGTCCACATAGCAGACGGCGTCATTCAGTACGTTCAATAAAGCCCCGGAGGACATTTTTTCACGATGGGCTCCCAGGGTCGATATGTAGCTGAGAAAAGTATGGTTCAGGCACAGCAGCCGGAAGGCCGCCTCCAAGACCTCGGCGGGCGTTCTGGATTCCGCCGCCATATTGGAAACCACTGAAGCCAGTTCCGCATCTTTGTTGTGGGCGTCTCGTCTGGCGACGCGGTAATCCAGGCGATTATCCTTGCCCTGGTGATACTGCACCAAAATGGCGTCAAGATAACGGCAATTGGCGAACAGGCTGTTGTTGATAACCGCCGGTAGACGGCGGAAACGCCAGTCGGGCCAGATAAAGCTCACCGCCGCCCAAGCGATGGCGCAGCCGACGAAGGTATCAAATACCCTGGGCAGCGCCACGTCGAATCCTTCCCCCAGCAAATTGAAACATAACATGACCAGCAGCGTAATGAACATGGTCGCCTGGGCGTATTGCCTGTTGCGAAAGGCAAAAAATAGCGTGCCGCTAAGGACAATAAGCACTAGTTGACCCTCGGTGGAGGGGACAAAATAGAGTATGGGCAAGCTAAGCAGGATACCGCCGAGGGTTCCGACTATTCGCAGCGCTAGGCGCCGTCGGGTGGCCTGGTAGTTGGGTTGGCAGACGAACAGACTGGTCAGCATGATCCAATAGCCATAGTGCAAACCGCTCAATTGGATAAATGCATAGCCGACGCACAGTACCACGGACATTCGCACCGCATGGCGGAAAAGCGCCGATTCGGGGCTAAGGTGGCTGACGATGCGCGAACGGACATCCCTAAGCCCAGTGAGCTTATCATCCGCCAGATTATTCTCTTCCGGGCGGGTGAGAGCTACCGCTTGCTCCGACTCAATGGTGGCCAATTGGGCGTCGATGGCGCGCAAATTGTTCAACAGATTTTTGAGACCTTTAGCCTGCTCTGGGGGGGCCGCGCGATCGATGGCGGCGTCCAGATGGCCGAAGGCGCGTTCAAAGCGCGCGTCGTGTTCATATTTTTGATGCAGCAGTATGGATTGCGAAAGGGTATCGCAGGCGCGGGCCTGCATCGCCAGCAACCGTTGAAAACGAAACATAACATCGCTGTAGCGCAGCTGTTCTCTCAGTTGCTGATACTGCACATGGGATGAACTGGCCCGTTCGTGGATATCCTGGGCGACAAAATAATAATGCAAAGCGCGACGGGTGCCGCGCTGGCCGCGATCGCCGCGCAAACGGGTCAACAGCGATGCTTTGGTCTGGTTTAATGCCCCTACCACTTCGCTGTTCGCCATGGCCACGTCGATCAGGGCACGGTCTTCGACATCCTCAAGATCGGGATCGAACAGATTGGCCTTGGCGTCAAGATAGCGTGACAGCGCGAGGTAGCCATGGGCAAGGTTATCCTGCAGCGGGCGAATGGGGAAAAGCATATGGCCCAGCAGGGTAAGCATGTTATACCATACGGCCCCCGCCAACAGCAGCGCCGGCTGCAGATACCAAGTTTGATACATGGCGGCCCCGAGCATGGTATATACCGCTATCAGCAGCGCGCCGAAAGCGATGGTGGCGTAGCGCTGCCCCAACGCTCCCAGCAAGATAAACCCGCAGGTGGAGACGGCAAGCCCAATGCCGAACAGCCAGGGATAGGGAAACAGCAACTCGATGGACACCGCCGCGATGAAAAAACTCACCAAGGTGATGAACAAATTACGCAACCTGCCGCTCAGACGGTCGTCCAAATCCGTCAGCGCCGCGGCGACCACCCCCAGCGTCAGCGGGATGGTAAGAGTAGCCATGTTGTACCACCAGGGCAAGGCCGCCGCGCCCGCCAGGGCAATAAAAATCCGTATGTTATAGCGCCAGCGGCTATCAAAAGCCAGGCGGCGAAATCCCGGTACTACACTTCCCACAGAATATCCTTACCTTGGCGTTAACGAGAACGGCGTCCGCCCGGACTGATTTGCAATCCCCGAGCCGCTTCCACCGGCACCACCCGTTGACCCACCGGCCAAAGCGCAATGGCCGCCAATTTGAAATGGGCGATGCCCGGCGGGATCCCGATAATGGTAAGGCATTGGCCGATGCCGGTGAGAATATGCGATAAGCAGAGCCACCAACCGAACAGCACCAGCCACAGCATATTCAAAAGCGTACCGCCGGACGACAATACCGCGCTGCGGTTTTCCGGATAAAGTTCATTCACATGTACCGTGGTGTTGCCGAACGGCACCAGGGAGTATTTGGTTATCTCCCAGCATGAGCGGGTGAAAGGCCAGGTGATAATCAGCAGCAGGCTTACGGCAGTCGCCAGCAGCCAGCCCAAAGTGGTGAAAAAACCACCTAAAAAGAAATTCAATATATTGAGTAATGTACGCATTGTGCTCACGGTCTGAGGTTGCAACTGTTGAGATCGATTCGGACTATCCGGTATGTTACCTCAAGAGGATGAAGGTTATTCTACCCTGATTTCCCGGCTCGAGCAGAACAAGTTAATATGAGACGCGCCCCTTTGGCGCCTTAACTTTCAGGAATCGCGGCAACGTTATGGAACTCAAATCGACCTCCATTGGCAAACACCTGGCGCAACACCCTTACAATCGGGTACGCATGCTGCATGCCGGCGTCGAGGTCAGCGGCGATAAACATCACTATGTCATCCCCTTTAATGAGATCCTGACCATCCGCTGCAAACGGGGGATTGTCTGGGGCGAGTTGGAGTTTGAATTGCCCGAGGCGCGGGTGGTCCGTCTTCATGGCACGGAGTGGCAGGAAACACAGCGGTTTTATCATCATCTGCAAAAAAGCTGGCTGGACTGGAGCCGGGACATGAGCGAAGTGTGCGCCGACGTATTGGGCCGTCAGGCGACCGTCATTGAACAGGCCCAGGCCCGTGATGAATGGTTCCAGGCGAGCCGGCTGGCGGCACTGCAAGACGGCATCCGCGAGGCGTTCGCCTCCCTGCCGCTGCCCCTGGCGCGCCTTGAGGAGTTTGCCCCTTGCCGCGAGCGTTACCTCCTTTGCCTGCAATGGCTCGATCAAGGCCCATCCATGGCGGCGCAGTGCAATAGGCGATGGACGGATAAAATGCTGGAACAGCATAAAGACTTCTTTCACACCGTCGAGAGCTCGCCCCTTAACTTGACCCAAAGCCGTGCGGTGGTAAACGGCGAGAACGCACTGTTGGTGCTGGCGGGCGCCGGCAGCGGCAAAACCTCGGTATTGGTGGCCCGTGCCGGTTGGCTGTTACGACGTCGTGAGGCCGAACCGGAGCAGATTTTGATGCTGGCTTTCGGTCGACAGGCGGCGGCTGAGATGGACGAACGCATCCGGACGCGGCTGGGGACGGAAGGTATCCGCTCCTGGACTTTTCATGCGCTGGCTTTGTTCATCATTCGGCAAGGCAGTAAAAAAGCGCCGTCCATCAGCGCTCTTGAAAGCGACGGTTCGGCGCGGCGCCGATTATTGATTGCGCAATGGCGCCGGCAATGCACAGAGAAAAAGCCTCAGGCAAAGGGGTGGCGACAGCTTATCATCGATGAACTGGGATGGGATGTGCCGGAAGGAGATTATTGGCAGGACGAAGGGCTGGCACAGCGTCTGGCGCCCCGTATCGAGCGCTGGTTAGGCTTGGTGCGCATGCATGGCGGCGCGCAGGCGGACATGATTCAACAGGCCCCGGAAGAGCTGCGCGATGTGTTCCAGAAACGGATACGGCTGCTCTCGCCGCTGCTTAAAGCCTGGAAACAGGCGTTGAAAGAAGAGGGCGCGGTTGACTTCGCCGGACTCATACATCAGGCGGTGGATATCCTGCAAAAAGGCCGATTTATCAGTCCCTGGAAACACATTCTGGTGGACGAATATCAGGATATATCCCCCCCCAGCGCATGCGGCTGCTGGAGGCGCTTCGCCAGCAAAATCGCCGGACATCGCTGTTTGCCGTCGGCGACGACTGGCAAGCCATCTACCGATTCAGCGGCGCTGAGCTTCAATTGACCACCGGCTTCACCGAACGTTTTGACGCCGGGGCGCAATGCGCCCTGGATACCACATACCGTTTCAATCAGCGCATCGGCGACGTCGCGACCGGGTTTGTGCTGCAAAATCCCCACCAGCTTGAAAAAAAACTCCATAGCCTCACCAGCGGCAACCGTAAATCCGTTTTAATCCTGCCCGGCTGTCAGCTTGAGGCGCTGCTCAATAAACTCAGCGGGTTCGCCGCGCCCCATGAACGCATTCTTATTCTGGCCCGTTATCATTACCTGCGTCCGACCCTGCTGGATAAGGCGGCTACCCGCTGGCCGACGCTTGATGTCGACTTTATGACCATGCACGGCAGCAAAGGACAGCAGGCGGATTTTGTCATCATTATCGGCGTGAATGAAGGTAAGGACAGTTTTCCCGCGGCGGCCCGCGAGACAGTATTTGAACGGGTTCTGCTGCCGCAACCGGAGGATTTTCCGGATGCGGAGGAGCGGCGGCTGCTTTACGTCGCCCTTACCAGGGCGAAACAGCAGGTCTGGTTATTGCACGATCCTGAACGGCCTTCGGTTTTTATCGATGAATTGATGGAACTTGGCGTGCCTAAGGCCCGCAAACCCTAACGTCGGGCGGTGAACTTTACCGCCCGGAGTAGGCTATTGCAGTCGTTCAGTGAGGTAACGCTGATAATCGGGAATCTCGATTTCGATTTCGCCGCTGAACAATGCGGAGCTTATCAATAAATCCGCCGTCGAACGATTGGTGGCCACCGGAATGTTCCACACGGTGGCAAGCCGCAGCAACGCTTTGACATCCGGGTCGTGCGGTACGGCGTTCAACGGGTCCCAGAAGAAGATCAGCACATCGATTTTACCTTCCGAAATAAGCGCTCCGACCTGCTGATCGCCGCCCATTGGTCCGCTCAGCATACTGTGTACCGGCAGGCCGGTGCTTCTTTGTACCAGGTTGCCGGTCGTCCCGGTTGCATAAAGAATATGCTCCGCCAGCAAAGCCTTATTGATCTCGACCCAGGTTAGCAATGATTGTTTGCAGTGATCGTGGGCGACCAGGGCAATATGTTTGCGGATACTAATGGTACGGGTAGTTGACTCCATATCGGTTCCTTTGATGAAAGTATGCTGCCTATAGACTACTGAAACTCACTTTCACTGCAAACCATTAAATGCTCAGCCTCGCAGTGACGGCGGGTCCATTCTAACCATCGAAATGGCGCGCCTATTCCGGACGGCAGGAACCAAAACCGCAGCATTTGCTCGATTTGACCGGCGGTATCGTCCCCCGCCAGTTGGGCAGCGGCCGGCTGACCGCGCCTCGGACCTGCACGCTGCGGCACTCCCCCGCTATATTGTCCGTCGTGATGATGCAGGGCCGCCGCAACTTCCGCGCTGCTCACCGGTAAACGGCCGTAAGCCGCATTCACCGGCATATCATGCTCATCCAGCAGGGCCAGCACCGGCAGACTGATAAACCGATCAATTTCATCACCGGTGGCGAGCGACGGCAACTCAAATCGCAAACGGCGGGCGTTCCAGGTGTCGAACAGCACAACCAGATAGAACGGGCGATAGACGCCAATGCTATCATGGCTATGATAAGCCTTGCTGCTTAAGGTGACGACCAGTTGGTGAGCCCCCCCCCCGGGTCAATTCGAGACTGCCGGCACCCCGCAGGAGAGTGCTGTTCACCGGCGAACCGTCGACAATCAGCAACTCCAAGGCCTGCGGCAATTGCAACGTCGTCGCAGCCGCGGGCAAGCTGGCGAAAAAACTGATTCCCATCACAATGGCGTGCAAAAACTTCATTATGTCACCTCGCCGGGCGTTGTTCGCTGTTTTATATCGTTAGGTGGTACATAATAATGTTTCTGTAGTATTTATTCACAAATATTTTTATTTTGAAATTATTTGATTTGCCTATTGAGCCTTGTTTTCTTAGGCGGTGGTATACACTTAACAGGCAAGTATGTAACCGGAGAAGCGTCATGACCGATTCCGACATTAGCGAAATTTTGACGTCCGTAAAAAACGATTGCCCTGGTGGGGGCGAGTGAGAAACCATCCCGTGCCAGCTACGATGTCATGGCTTATCTGCTTGAGCAGGGTTACCAAGTCTTCCCGGTGAACCCGGTTTTGGCAGGTCGTGAAATCCTGGGGCAAAGGGTCTACGCCGACCTGGGGGCTATTCCGGTCAAGATTGATATGGTAGACGTCTTCCGCCGTTCGGATGCGGTATATGACCTGGCCCAAGAGGCTATTGCCATTGATGCCAAAGTTCTTTGGACGCAATTGGGCGTTGTGAATGAGCAAGCGGCGGTGCTGGCGAAAAACGTCGGTATGAAGGTGGTAATGGATCGCTGTCCGAAAATCGAAATCAGGCGTTTGGGCTTGGCAAAATGAAATCAGTCCTGCGCGGGCCGGGGATGCCCGCGCGAGGCTCGTCTAATTTCTCAAACGCGGCGCTTGCAACTGCTGGCGGATAGATTCCGCGAGATCGTCAAGGGTCGGTTGCTCAGGATGAACCGGCGACGTTTCATAATTCAACTGCACCTCCGCCAGATAGGTATGCACCGGCTTACCCTCGTCGTCCTCCATCACGACGTGATACCATGGCGCGGCGCGCAGTTTGTCGTCGGCCGCGATGTCGTCCAATGAAGGTTTTTTCCAGGGAGTATTCGGGATCGACGTCAATGACGACGCCCAAATAGCCCAGTAGCTTGTGACGGACCTGTTGTCCGATTCCAAATTTGCTGGCAATCATAACCTGCTCCCGCGTGATAGTGCCTAGTGCCTTATCCTAAATATGGGGGATAAGCGGACAATATCAAGGGAGGGCTGCGTTTTAAATAACGCGGCAGGCAAAGCCCTTGAGATATAGGCCTTCCGGATAGGGCGCAGACACGGGATGATCGGCGGCCTGACGGAATTGCTCGATAAATTGTATATCCCGATTGGCATCCAACGCGGCATCGGCGATGATCTTTTGGAAAAGATCGGTGGCCATGAGTCCGGAACACGAAAATGTCAGCAAAATCCCTTCCGGCGCCAGGAGCTGAAGCGCCAGCATGTTGATATCTTTATAGCCGCGGCAGGCGCTGGCAAGCTGATTTTTATTTTCCACGAACTTCGGCGGATCCATGATTATCATGTCGAACTGCCGGCCCTGTTCACGGTATTGCCTTAACAGCTGAAAAAACATCTTCCCGCACAAATTCGGCTTTGGCTAGATCCAGGCGATTGCGTTCGACGTTTTGCCTGGCGATATCCAACACCTGCTGCGAGGTATCCACATTAGTTACCTGGCGGCAGCCCCCCCATAAGGCTTGCCACGCCAAAAGCGCCTGTATAGGAAAAACAATTCAGGACCCTGCGTCCGGAGGCATACCTGCGCGCGGCCAGTCGGCTGTCTCGCTGATCAAGATAAAAACCCGTTTTATGTCCATGGGGAATGTCTACCAGCAGCGACATATCGTGCTCATGTATCGCAAGCAAGTCAGGCGGCATTTCGCCGGTGATAATCCCGCTTACGAGCTCGAGCCCTTCTTTTTTACGCACCGCGACGTCTGACCTTTCGTAGATGGAACAGTCAGGATAGCATTGCTGCAATGCCAGCGTCAGCGCGGCGCGATGATATTCCGCGCCGGCGGAAAGCAACTGCAGCACCAGAAACATGCCGTAGCGATCGATGGTGATACCCGGCAGCCCGTCAGATTCTCCGGCAATCAGCCGATAGGCATCCAGATTATCCCGCGCCGCCAATCGATCGCGCAAACGCTGCGCGGCGGTCAGACGACGGATAAAAAACTCCACATCAATGGATTCGTCTGCCTGAAATGTCCAGATACGGGCGCGAATTTGCGATTGGGGCGAATAGGCGCCGCGAGCCAGCCAATGTCCTTTATCATCGCAAATATCGATGGTCTCGCCGGACTGCGTTTTACCCTCGACCCGTTGCACCGCGCCGGAAAAAATCCAGGGATGGCGTCGAAGCAAGGATTTTTCCCGTCCCTTGGCAAGAAACAAACGTTTTGTCATAGTGAATTATACTGATTGAGAGAAAGAGCGCCATTTTGCGAATAAGCGCGGGCAATTGCAAACATTAGCCGTTTTCAGGGGGAGTCATGAGCAAAGTTTGTGCTTCATTCTATATATACGGCGTGGTGCAAGGGGTGGGGTTTCGCTACTCCACCCAGCGGCGGGCCAAGGAGTTGGGTCTGGCGGGCTATGTGCGAAATCTTGATGACGGCGGCGTTGAGGTGGTTGCCTGCGGCGAGAAAACGCAGTTGAGCGATTTGCAGACATGGCTTGAAAATGGAGGACCACGCAGTGCCCGCATCGAAAAGATCCTCACTGAACCGAAACCGCTCGAAGAATCCGAATTTAAGGGCTTTCAGGTCCGCTACTGATTCAGATGCATTTAACGGGCTTTGGTAAACCGGCTATTTTGGTGGCCTGCTTGGCCGGCCCCTGTGGAAATAAGCGGTAAAGATAGCGGCTGTTGCCTTTCTCCTCGCCATATTTTTTGCGCCATGGCTTTCACCAGCATTCGGATGGCGGGGGAGGTGTTGAACTGCTGGTAGAAATCGCGGACAAAAAGTATGACCTGCCAATGCGCTTCCGTCAGAACTATATGTTCCTGTTCGGCGATGGCTTGCGCCATACCTTCATGCCAGTCCCGGCTGTTTTTCAGATAACCTTGCTCGTCGGTTTCGATTTCGCGGCCGTTGTATTCCATTTTGTTCCCCGTGATAGCTTCATTTTGCTGGGATATGTTAGCAAATCCTCCGGCGATGCATTCAACAAAAAAAGGCCTTCATCTTGAAGGCCCTTCCATTCAGCGTGAATAAATCAGTTATTCCGCATAAAGCCCAGAATGCTCAGCAGGCTGACGAAGATATTGTAGAGCGAAACGTAAAGACCCACGGTAGCGCGGATATAGTTGGTTTCTCCGCCATGTATGATGTTACTGGTCTCCCACAGTATGGCGCCGGATGAAAACAGGATAAACAAGACGCTTATCGCCATGGACAGGGCCGGTATGTGAAGAAAAAGATTGGCGATAACCGCCACCAGCAGCACGACGAACCCCGCCATCATCATGCCTGAAAGAAAAGACATGTCTTTACGAGTGGTAAGGACGTAGGCGGAACAACAGAAGAATACCAGCGCGGTCCCTCCCAGCGCCAGCATGATGGTTTCTCCCGCGCCTGAGGCCAGCAGCATGCTCAAGATCGGCCCAAGGCTGTATCCCAGAAAACCGGTAAACGCGAAGGCCGCCAAAATCCCCGCCGGTCTGTCGGCCAGCCGGTAAGTAAGGAACATCAAACCGTAAAAACCGGCCATCATCAAGATAAGCCCCGGAGCGGGCAACTGCAGCAGCGTGCTGGCGGTGGCCGTCAATGCGGAGAATCCCAAGGTCAGCGAAAGCAGGAAATAGGTGTTGCGCAGCACTTTATGGGTGCTTAGCAATGAGCGCTCGCGAGTGACTGTCGTGACCATACGATCCATAGGGTTACCTCTTGGTGAATAATGTTCGGAATATGGCAGCCAGATTAATGGCTAGGTGAAACGGCGCCTAATCGTTTTACCCTTCTTTACGCACAAAGCGGATGATTTATAGACCTATTGTGGATAAGGATTATGCCGCGCCCAGATTGGCGATGAAATTTCAAGCGATTAGAACACTTCTCCCTTTACAATAGAAACGACTCTGTTTATAGTTCGCCTCGTTGCGGAGGAGTGGCCGAGCGGTTGAAGGCACCGGTCTTGAAAACCGGCGACGCGAAAGCGTTCGTGAGTTCGAATCTCACCTCCTCCGCCACTGATATGCAAAATGTTACTTCCACAATCCCATGTAGCAAATGTGATTTGAGCCTTGACTTGGAGTATCGGGTTGGAGTTCTTCAAGTCTCTCAACAAGCGAAAATCCATTTTCAAGTTTTGGGCTGGCTTCGCTTCACTTTGCTTGCGCCGGCTTATATTTAGCCGCGGTTTTTTCGATGTGGGGGTGCCCCCGACCCAAGGGACAGTCCAATGTCTGTCATCGCCTGTTAAATGACATCTCGGTACCTGTAATTTGTATGCCATCACCATTATGTAGCCATTAATAGAGCATAAGGCGTCCCACAAGGGAGTGTTTAGGCTGACCGATGAATGACAGGGGCGTGCAAAGTCCACTTAAGATGTACAATAAGCTTAAGATGTACAATAAGGGAGAAACGCTTAGGCGATATCCTTCATGGCGACTCACGACCACCGCTAGCAAAAATTTCCGCATTTTCACCTCCAGCCGTCAAAGCACAATCTTACTGAAGTGCGTCTTAATGGTGCATCGGCGTCAGGTTTTTTTTCCGTGTTTGGGTTTACGCACCCGGTCCCTGAGCTGGAAATAAGTCATAACTTATTCTTATTTAACCAAAAAATACATAATGTGCAACCTGCTGGTTATAATTCCCGCCTTTTGGTCTGCTTTTTGCATTATTACTGCCAATGATAATGGTAAAGCTGCGACGGAGGCAGAAATGAATTTAAGGCGACTCAAGTATTTTGTAAAAATCGTCGACATCGGTAGCCTGACACAGGCGGCGGAAGTTCTGCATATTGCGCAACCCGCGTTAAGTCAGCAGGTTGCCACTCTGGAAAGTGAACTTGATCAGAAATTGCTGGTGAGGACCAAACGCGGGGTCACGCCCACTGAAGCGGGTAAAATCCTCTATTCTCACGCACGCGCTATCCTGCAACAATGCGAACTGGCCCAAAAGGCGGTGTGCAATGTGGATCAAAGCCTGGAAGGGCAGGTCTCCATCGGCCTGGCGCCGGGAACATCCTCTTGTCCGTTAATGATGCCGTTATTACAATCCGTTCGCGATCAATACCCGCAGTTGACGGTTTATCTGCATGAAAACAGCTCCGTTATATTGAACGAAAAGGTCAGCAGCGGTCATTTGGACATGGCCATACATTATGATCCCAGCATTTATGCCGGGATCAATAGCTTACCTCTGATGAAAGAAGATTTGTATCTCGTTGGAACCGAGAATAATCCGGGTAAAAATATTGAATTAAGCGATGTTGCTTCTCGACAACTCTATTTGCCCTGTGATTTTTCCGCTATCCGCAAGCGAGTGGATGAAGCATTCTCATTGCGTCGTCTTAGCGCAAAAAATCATCGGTGAAATCGATTCTCTGGCGACATTGACGGCGGCGGTGGCTAGCGGCATGGGTGCCGCGGTATTGCCTGAATCCACCGCTTCCGCCGTGGTCAGTTCCGCCAATGCCTGGATGTCTCGTATCGTTAGTCCCGGTTTGCCCTTGCCTTTGGCGTTGAATACGTCTTCCCGTCTGCCGTTGTCACCCTCCGCGTCCGCGGTCAAAAATGTGTTGACGACTTTGGCGACGTCGGTCCGGCCGACACAGCAAAAACAGGCGCTGTTATTAGCAAGCTGAATTCCTCCGGCCTATCATTATCGAAATGTAAAACCACGGCACCCAAAGGCAGGGTGCCGTTTTTTATGCTATAACTCAAGCGGTTAAGAATGCTTGATTTTGTTCATACAGTGAATGTTTTTATCTTGATATTAATTATGCTTATCAATTATGATGCGGATTCAAGAGTCTGGATCTTGGCGAAGCAAGACCTTTAATGGTCAACCTTTTGTTAATGGAGCAGCAATGAACAGTTTACTCTCACAGTTATTGATCAATCTGGCGCAAAAAGAGGCTGCGGAAAAGGAGTTGCTTGCAATGGTTGAGTCATTGGAAGTTTTAGTCGCCGCGCTTATTGCCTCTTTAAGCCCTAAAAAATCAAGTGATCTTATCAGCAGTATCGAACATGCTTTGGCGGAAATGCGGGAGCGAAATGGAGCTGATTTTAAATCCGACATCGATTTGTTAAGTCATAATCTCTCTCGAATCACTGCCGTGAGTAAAAGGCGGTAGTAGCGCTCTATCATAAGCAAACCTGAAAATATTGTAATTCTTGTATTAAATTGAATTTATTGTGCTTTTTTTGAATAACGCTCTGCGTTTGAACAGCAAATCTTATAATTGAAAAATTCATAAATTACGCTTTTGGCTGATTTTATATTAGCGGCGCTAAACAAAAGAAGCTAAGTCATTTTGTTTAAAGTAAATACAGTACTTTACCATTCGTAAAACAAAAATGTTTTTGAATTTGGCAGATTATAACTTTTAGCGCTAATACTATAATCCATTGGGCTAAGTCTATTATTAATTATTTATGACTGTAGATCAGTTTTTTTTTAGAGAGTTGTCATTAATTGCTTCATCAAGCGAGCATTTTTGGCCCTGATGAATATACTAATTTTGTGCATAAGCACATCTTGGGTCTATAAGACCATTGAAGGTTTACATTAGTAGGTTGAATATTATGAAAACACTAGGGTTTATCCTCGAAAATATCCTCGAAGAAATCTGTTCTGGGAAGAAGTTGTTCACTCCTGAGTCGGGCAGCCAGGAAGCAATGGAAAAATTCCAAGAGATAGCAAAGGCTATTAGTTTTGCAGATAGTGAAGAGCTGCTGGAACATTGCCAGTTCGGCATTGAGGATTTTACGGATAGGCTGACTTTCTCACGTGTATTGGTAAGCGGAGGCGTTACAGAAAAAAGGTCATGAATTTTTGAGGCTTCGCTTTTCTGACAGCCACCGAAAAGTGAGTTGAATATGAGCTAATCCTAAATAGCCGCTGTATTTCAAGGTTTAGCGCTACACAATCCGCTCATAGTAAACTCATCATGAGGATCTGTTGACGATAATCCTGATTTTGAAAATTAATCAGTTGATTTTTTAGCTACCCATTGATGGTTTTATGTTATCAATTAGCATTTTATTGACCAATGCTATTTGATGTATTGCCATACAGTGGAGGGAACTTTGTCGTACAGTTTACCCATGGTGAGCTCTGCCAATCGATGGTCTGCCGCACCATAAAAGTCAACCAGCTCCGCCGGCGGTAATCGTTCTCTCATGTGCTCGATGACTTTTCCAGCGTTTCAACACTGCTGCATCGTCTCAATCTCATCAAAAAATCTACTTTACCCATATCCTTCCAGTCATCCGCTTTAACGTAAATGAAACCATGTACGCTTTTTGTTATTGCCTCGTTATTGGCAGAAAGTCATTAGTTAAACATTCGTATCTTTAGGAGCATTAAAAATGCATATAATTTAGCCATCCAGTGGTTGAAAGAACTTATACATTTTGTACTAACCTTGGAAAACTAAACATTCCCGATGAAAGCGCAAATAAAATCAAAATAGCATGCTTTTGCGCATTCGATAATGCGCATACCTAGAGTTTGATACACCGGCACTAAAGGCGTTGCATCATATCATTATATAAGCACTTTGGAAAATGCTAAGTATTGTCTTTTTTGCGATGTCGGTTGGAAATTGGTAAGGTTGGTTTAATTCACGCCTTAAGGGTTCCCTCCAAGGTCGCGTGAAATGCGAACAATCCTTTGCCGTTATGTCAGTTGTGAGATCATGTTATGTTATTATAGATAACGTTACAGAACACCAATCTATCTTAGAGGCATGCATTCACTAGGGTAATACGTGCTATAGCATGGCGTTACGCAACGAAGGACCAAGGCCAGAGTTAACGAAGGTTTGAGGCTACACATTCTTTCGTTCTACACGCTCTTCACCCCTAAACAGCGTATTTTGATCTGTTTTCGAAAAAGCCATTTCTAAAGCATCATCACTGCTTTCTTACCCAATTTTTTTTCGCTATCGCTTCATCATTACCAGCAATTTAAAATATGGCTTCCGCGATTTCAATTGAAGTCTCACGGATTCCCGCCCAGGAATCTATTTCATTTGACATATATGTTTCCTTGTTTTTAGCGAAATAATTATACTTTGCAATAATTTTTACGATTATCTGATCATTATTCTAGACCCGCTTTCAGAGATGCGCCCTTTACAAGGAAATCTTAGCGACATAAGGGGCCGGCGCATCGCCGGCCTCATTATAAAACACGTCCGGACGTCCTTAGCCGTGCATCTTTAACGTAATGCCGGCGACATATTCGCCTTGATAGCGTGCAATATCCAATTCTTGATCCGTGGGCTGCCTTGAACCATCGCCCCCAGCCAGCGTGGACGCGCCATAAGGTGTACCTCCTCTGACCTGGGAGATATCAAATAGCTGTTTTGCTCCGTAACCGATGGGAACGAGGATCAGTCCATGATGAGCAAGCGTGGTCCACGTAGAAAGGATAGTCTGTTCCTGCCCTCCGCCCGTACCGGTGGAGGTAAAAACGCTGCCTATCTTGCCATACAATGCGCCCGAGGCCCAAAGGGCGCCTGTTTGATCCAAAAAAGTTCTCATTTGCCCGCTCATGTTGCCAAAACGCGTCGGAGTTCCAACTATTATGGCGTCATAATCCGCCAACTCTTGCGGTTTGGCTTCTTTAACAGAAGCGTCGTTTTTTCCACCGGCTTGATTAAAAAGCGCCGGCGGCATGGTTTCCGGCACGCGTTTGACGGTGACTTCGGCACCACTGACTTTGCCGGCCCCCTCTGCAACTGCCTTGGCCATGGTGGCGATATGGCCGTACATTGAATAATACAGTATCAAAATCTTTGCCATTATCGAGGTCCTCATCAATTAACGAAATAGTGCGGGACGATCATAAATCGAGGTTGCGATGTCTTGATCATTGTAGGTCATAGCGGCTATGCAAAATTATTGTATATAAAAAGCCTTGCTACAAGTTGAGCTTTTTGTCTCAGCTTGAAAGGATTGACGTAAGTCAAAATGATTAAATATATTGAATTAAAAAAAACGCCGAACTTCACTTACGTTTTTTTTACAATACAAAACACTGGCTTAATCATACGCATCATAAAGAACGCGCGTTTCATAACTGAATATCTTTTGCAATGGCAATATTGCGAGGCTGGTCCCGCTTTTAAGGTGCTATCCGTTTGAGGGGCAAACGATACATTCTGCGTTTCGATGATAATGTTGAGCGAAAGTCAAGCGTGGAATATCGCAGCAGGCAAGCCGCGAGCTTGAGTCAAGCGTGAAATATCGCAGCAGGCAAGCAGCAACTAGCAGCAGGTCTACAGTATTGCAGAGTGATGGTTAAGCAGGCAGTAAAAATTGCAGGGTGGCAGGTACATTCGGTGAGGTTGTACATCGTTATGCCGCTTGACCGCCGCACCGTCGGGATGAACGCTATACGCCCTATCTGACATGATGAGCGCCTGCCTGTCGATAGAACGGCGACGGGCAAGCGTTATATTGCCAATACGCTATGCCGGAAGATAGCTTACTGAATGTTCTGGACTCTCGCTTTTAGCATCAATCACCACGCTCCATAATCCGCTGTACGGCACCCCCAAATAGGCCGTCGCCTGTCCGCTGACGGCTTTGACGTCGTCGAATGTCAACGCGGCCTGTGCGTTCAGCGTCTGGTTTTCAGACAACAATTGGATTTTGCATTTTTCCGAACAATGGACGACAACGGTGTCACCGCCGAACAACTTCAGTCGGGTGCGAATAACGGACATGGAACTGACTCCCCCAATCTCAATGGTAAATTTCCTTTCAACCGGCGGCATGGACGCGAAGGGCATCGCCGATAGTTCAAAAGAAGGTCTATTGCTATAGAATCATTGGGAGGGATATTGATTTATGACTTTAATCAAATTTTATTGAATTTGAAAAAAAAATAATTGAACTTTCCAAAAAAAACTTTCATGGTCTACAATCTTATTTTTTTCTCAACATATTGTAAAATATATATATTTTACTTTTTGACGACGCGATTTGATGACGTGTCGGCGTTTGCAAAAACAGATTACCGGGATGACGTTAGAGCAGAATGTTCTGATGGTAAGGCCGAGGGTAGGGAGCGATGTATTGATGGTGAAGCCTTTCTTTGTTACGAAGTGCGAGATGAAAGGTTATGCAGGAAAATAATCAGCAAAAATCTCATCGTCACTTTTTGATTTGGCCTAAGGTAAAATGATATGAGTTCTCGTCATAAAAATGCGGATAAAAAATGGCCATGCCAACTTAAATTATAGCTTATGTTTAGAAAGTCTAAATGAATGTTGATTCGATTATACTGTGGTTGAATTAGTATGAGGTAACAATAAGTAAATTTCATTGTGGTATAAATGTAGGGATATGGGAATAATAATGAATATATTACAATTCATCCTGTTTAAAAAGAACGGCACTTTGAGCCTTGATGGAAAAATTCATGCCATACCACAAAACCATATTGTTGTTGCTGATGAAAATGCAATACCAGTTAAAAAGAACAACGATGACTTCGTTTTCATAACTTGTTACCCGGTCAATTTGCTACCTCTTCATCAAGATCTTATTTCCCAGGCTGCTATATTGTCATGTTGTAAACCTTTTAAAAAAGATATTTACAAGACGGTTCCGGTAGACAGTTCAGTTATCGAAAGCACTGAAAAATTGATGACCATGGAAAAGAGCTTACCCATATGTTTTTTGTATCTTTACTGCTTGGGTATCGATAAGTATTACTTCGCCAGCCTCTTGTGCCAGTTCGTAGGTGTTAATATAAACAATACGTTGCTTGAGTTTTTTGAACAAAATTACGTCAACCAATGGGCGGTTTCTCGCTATGCTAAAGAACTCGGCATATCGACGCACAAGCTAAACGTGATTTTTTATCAAAAATACGGCATGCCGGTTAAACAATGGCTTATGGAAAAGCGTCTCAAAAAGGGCGGGGAACTGCTGTTAACCACTACAATGCGGGTCGCTGATATCGCGTTGGAATGCGGCTTTAGTAATCATGCACACTTTACCGCTTTATTTCGCCGTCGCTTTCAGATCTGCCCGTCGCTATTCCGTGCAGCGGCAAAGCGTAGCTGATAAAGCCCTTCTAATAATGTCAATACAAGCTGTAATCAAAAATGTTAACATGAGGTTAAATATGGTTGATATTCAATCAACTATCATTTCTTCCGGATGAAGCTATATTTTTTTTAAAAAAAAGCGCAGGAAGTATTTGACAGAAGGGGGCAAGTAGAGAATAATTCACGGCGTTGGGTCGTTAGCTCAGTTGGTAGAGCAGTTGACTCTTAATCAATTGGTCGTAGGTTCGAACCCTACACGACCCACCAACAACCCCCTTCTTTTTTTATTGTTTTCCTTTTATTCCCTTCTTATTAATGCAATTGTCAGTAAATGCCTGTAATAGTGGTGCATCTGGAGCAATAAACTGGTTTAATTTTAATTCAGTGTTTTTACTCACCTATCTTTTAATGAAGTAATAATTGCTCATTATAAAACCAGTCATTAATAGAATTGGCGAAAAATAATGCTTTAATGTGAGTAATTTTTGTCCGTTGTGGGTAAAGCCGGAAACATTATCTTAAGTGATGCTGCTGTTCACTTGGCATTTTCTTTCATCGGATGCGTAATCTAACGGTCTTACGGCGTCAAAGTAGCCACGGGATTGATAAGGCAATCTTACACATTTGTATTGACCATAAGGGTTGGATTCTATGTACAGCCACAGGCATCAATGAATAATTAGTTTTTCATGCTAAATTATGCTACCAAAATATTATTATCTTCTGAGATTCAATAAAAAAACACATAACGATTTATTTTCATGACTCTAATCTGCCTGCCGTCTGACTTTTGTCATTAAAAAAATATATATAAGAAATTATTTAATTAAATCAACAAATTAAACGTTTTTTTCTTAAAGTACAACCAAGAATATCTCATTTTCGAATAATGTCATACAAGTTTAAGACGACCGCCGTTATGATGGAGGATATGCTTTTATAAGGAAAATTTTGCAAACATATGACTAATGAAAGCGGCCGTATCATTTTTGACCATTCTTTCCCTGCTGAGGGCGTCGCCTCTAAAGTGGAGCGTTGGCGATCGGGGGTGAATGCCGCTCTGTTGGAATCGGATTTCAGCCGGACGCAAGCTGAATCGTTTACTTGGAGTGTTGAGGCACATCATTTCGATGTGTTTATTTGCGGGCATATTAGATCTAGCGAGCAAAAGCTCGTTAATTTGCCGCATAAATATGACAATTTAAACGACCATTTTGTAATGATGATTATGGTTGAAGGCGGCATCGATGGGGTGGCCGGTCGACTGCCTATCCAGCTTGAGCCTGGCGACATCATTATATTGGATTTGCTACAGCCTATCAGGCTGGGATTCAAGACAGGCCGAAAATCAAGCTATGTCGATGTTATTTATGTGGCTTTTCCACGTGCTTTGCTATCTGAAATAGATAATAGCTGTGAATTGCATGGCAAGATAATCAGACAAAAGGACTTTCTCAGCCGGCTGATTGCGTCAAACATTGTCGCTTTGATGAGCCATAGCGCCCATTTGAACAATAATGAAGTCAATAAAGTCGCCAGACCGGTAATCGATTTTATTATCAGTGCTATCAGGGCGTCCCATACGCCGATTCAACCCATAATGATGGATGCGAGGCTGCACGTCATTACAAGGGTTTGTGATTATATTCAGGAAAATTTACGTTTGCCGGCGCTCTCTTCAGAATTGATTTGTCAAAAGTTCGGCCTTTCCCGCTCCTCCTTGTATCGGCTCTTCGAACCCTTCGGCGGTATTATCGCGCATATCCGAAAAAAAAGGACTGTTGCGGCAACCAGAATGTTGCTCAGTCCGCATTACCGCCAGTGGAAAATTGCCGAGATCGCTTATTATTGGCAGTTCGAACCCGCGACCTTTAACAGACTCTTCCTTGCCGCCTACGGCATGACGCCTAACCAGGCCAGGAAGGAACATCATGAACTTTGGGCATTGGAAAATATGAATGGATCGCAGGTGGTCTGGCTGCGTTCGCTTTAACAGCTAAACACTCGCCCCCTGAAAGCGGCAAGTATCATAGTAAAACCCTATCGCCTCAAATCAAGGCGCGGTCGTGGAGCCGCAGGTGCAGTTGACCAAGCTGGAACAGGTACAACCTCCCACGTTTTGGGGACTTGCCTGAGGTACCGGCGCTGAAGTATGCCGAGGCTCAACACAGCCGGTCAGCATGGAACTGGACAAGGCTAGACAGACGAAAAAGAGTATCCTGATCATAGTCGGCTCCGATAGTTTTTTAAATTATAGAGGATTTTATCCACAAGCTATATCAATGATATCATCCAAATTATAGGAAAAAGAGATATTTAGCGCGTTAATAATTTAACCAAGACCATACCATCGCCGCCAAACCAGGATGAGCAGCCAAGCGGCGACAGCCCAGAAAAGCACGGCGCAAAGAAGAGCATAAGATAACCGGAGGGAACCGATAAGGAAATAAAGAGAGACAAGGTAGGAGAGATACGGGATAACGGCCCAAATACCAAACAGAATCGTCGTTCTCAGCGCTTCCGGTCCCCGTTCGTTGCCGACGATATAATGGGCAATAAGAGCGAAAGTTGGGAACAGAGGGAGGAGCCCGGCCAGATAGTAGTTTCGCGTTTTAGATAACAGGGCGATCAAAAGCACCACGATGGCACCAGTCAGCGCCTTGAGTAACAAGTTCATTATCATCAGCCTGTCGGCATAGTCTGCAGGCAATGTAGCGCAATGCAAGTCAAGCATGGCCACATGCCCTTATCATACCGTGGCTTGATGATAGCCTGTCAAGGCCACGGCTTCTTCCCTGGCGGCGCTACTGCCGGTAGGCGTGTTTGATTTGCTTTATCGTTGTGTCGAATACCTCGGCCTGCGCGGGATCTTCCAGTCCGGCAATGTATTTTTCCATTTTGATAATGACTTTGCCGGCATCAGCCTGGCCCATCGCTTTTAATATCAATGTCACCATGGCTTTCAGGCAGTTCACTTCCTGAGCCAGGCTGCTTGCATTGTTGTCGGTCAAAAACTCAACGTCACCCATAGAGTAGCCTCGTTGCAATGTTGTCGGTGGGGATATGGCGCGCAATTCTCGGCCGCCCCTTTGATTTCAGCGAAGATTATAGCAGAGTTTGTTTGGGAAATTTAACAAAACCTAGCGAGCTTGCCGCTTGATCAACGATTTTCAGGAACTGTCTTCACGAAACATATTCCCTCCATGGGCGTAGGGGCATCAAAACCGGACCCTTCAAATCATCAGCAAGATTATTTTATGTTAAGGTTAATAGTAATAACTAATTAAAATGGGTTATTAAATGAATCGATATGAAAAAGCAAAATTTATAATAAAGTTGAAATGAGATTGTGACAATAACCCATTGTAATAATTATATATTTTTTTAATCAATATTTTTTTTGTGCAGAAAAATTTGAGCCATTTAAAAATGGTATCCGTGAGAAGGCAGTAAACGTGTAACGGGGCGAGCATACCAACCGATTTTGACGAAATTCTCTTGCGGTGCGATAACCTATCTGTCTAAAATGAGCGATAACCGGCGGCGATGCTAAATTTTTATAGTACAAGCGGACAATCTATATCCATTATCTACTTAAAGGTAGTTATATTAAGTCATAATTATTTGATTCGCTTTACATCACTCCCTCTTTTTGGAGATTCTCTCTTTGATAAGCGTTTTTCTTGTAGATGACCACGAATTGGTGCGTGCAGGGATACGACGCATTCTTGAAGATATCAAAGGCTTTAAAGTCGTTGGTGAGGCCCAGTGTGGCGAAGACGCGGTAAAATGGTGCCGGACGAATTGTGTAAATGTTGTGCTGATGGACATGAATATGCCGGGGATTGGCGGACTTGAGGCGACCCGAAAAATTATACGCTTTTCACCGGACATCAAAGTCATTATGCTAACCATTCATACCGAGAACCCATTGCCTGCTAAAGTCATGCAGGCTGGGGCGGCGGGTTATCTGAGCAAGGCCGCCGCTCCCCAGGAAGTGATCTGTGCCATACGTTCCGTCAACGCCGGCAAGAGATACATTGCGTCTGACATTGCGCAGCAAATGGCATTGAGTCAGCTTGAGCCTCAAGCCGAAACGCCTTTCGAGTGCTTGTCGGAACGTGAATTGCAAATCATGCTGATGATTACCAAGGGCCAGAAAGTGAACGAAATTTCCGAGCAGCTCAATCTCAGTCCCAAGACGGTTAACAGCTACCGTTACCGGATGTTCAGTAAACTTAACATCGGCGGTGATGTGGAGTTAACGCATTTAGCGATTCGCCATGGGTTGTTCAACGCGGAGACCTTATCAAGTAGTGACTGACAGCTTCAACTCAAAGCAATTTCTTAAAACCGTCACCAGTCAGCCTGGCGTCTATCGCATGTATGATGCGGCTGAGACTGTTATCTATGTCGGCAAGGCAAAAGACCTGAAAAAACGTCTGACGAGCTATTTTCGCATCCAGGTCGGCAGTCGCAAAACCGAAGCCTTGGTCAAAAGCATCGCGCAGATAGACGTCACCATTACCCATACCGAGACAGAAGCTTTGTTGCTGGAGCACAACTATATAAAGTTGTATCAGCCCCGTTACAATGTGCTGCTGCGTGATGATAAGTCCTACCCCCTGATTTTTCTCAGCAGCGAAACGCACCCGCGCCTGGGATTTCATCGCGGCGCCAAACATGCCAAAGGTGAATATTTCGGCCCGTTCCCCAACGGCTACGCCGTAAGGGAAACATTGGCGTTGCTGCAAAAGCTTTTTCCCATCCGCCAATGCGAGGATAGTGTTTACCGTAATCGCTCCCGGCCTTGCCTGCAATACCAAATCGGTCGTTGCCTAGGCCCCTGTGTCAAAGGGCTGGTGAGTGATGACGCTTATCAGCAGCAGGTGGAATATGTGCGTTTGTTCCTCTCCGGCAAGGATCAGCAGGTTCTTAATCAGCTGGTGGAGCGGATGGAGCTTGCGAGCAGGGCCTTGAATTTTGAGGAGGCGGCGCGCGCGCGCGACCAGATCCAGGCTGTTCGCCGGGTTACGGAAAAGCAGTTCGTTACCGGAGACCATGAAGATCTGGACGTGATCGGCGTGGCGTATGAAGCCGGCATGGCTTGCGTGCATGTGTTGTTTATTCGCCAGGGTAAAGTGTTGGGCAGCCGCAGTTATTTTCCCAAAGTGCCGCAGGGTACCGAACTCTCTGAGGTGGTACAGACATTTGTCGGGCAGTTCTACCTGCAGGGTAGTCAGATGAGGACATTGCCCGGCGAGATCCTGCTGGATTTTTCCTTGCCGGAAAAAGACTTATTGGCGGAATCCTTGACTACCCTGGCGGGGCGAAGAATTCACATTCAAACGCATCCCAGGGGCGATCGCGCCCGCTATCTGAAGTTGGCAAGAACCAACGCCGCTACCGCCCTGGTTACCAAGCTGTCCCAGCAATCCACCATCCAGCAGCGGCTCAAGGCGCTGGCGGAGCTTCTTGGCGTGGAGTCCATAAACCGTATGGAGTGTTTTGATATCAGCCATACTATGGGGGAACAGACTATTGCTTCCTGCGTGGTTTTTGATGCCAACGGACCGGTTCGCGCCGAGTATCGGCGCTTTAACATAGACGGCATCACCCCGGGGGACGACTATGCCGCTATGTCTCAGGTGTTGCGCCGCCGTTACGGTAAATCGCTGGAAGAGAGCAAAATACCCGATGTGGTTATCATTGACGGCGGCAAAGGACAGTTGGGAATGGCCTTGGATGTTTTTAACGAACTTGAGGTTCCGTGGGATAAGTCCCGCGTTATCTTGCTTGGCGTGGCTAAAGGGGCGGATCGGAAAGCCGGGCTTGAGACCTTGTTTTTGAAACCCCATGGCGAGGGCATTTCCTTGTCGTCAGATTCTCCGGCTTTGCACGTGATACAGCATATCCGGGATGATTCGCATAATCATGCCATTACCGGCCATCGCAACAAACGTGCAAAAGTAAAGAATACCAGCGCCCTAGAATTAATTGAGGGCGTTGGCCCCAAACGTCGTCAAACCCTGTTAAAATACATGGGCGGTTTACAGCCTTTAAGGAACGCCAGTCTCGAGGAAATTGCTCAGGTGCCGGGTATATCCAATGCATTAGCAGAAAAAATATTTAATGCATTGAAACACTAACGGCAATGTAGGAACATACTCGTTAATCCCACTCCAGCCAGACAGTTAACGATAGTGCTATGCAATTGAATATACCAACTTGGCTTACGTTGTTGCGTGTCGTAATGATACCGTTTTTCGTATTGGCATTTTATCTGCCTTTCAATTGGGCTCCGCTGGCATGCGCGTTGATTTTTTATCCTGGCCGCGGTGACCGATTGGTTTGACGGTTTTTTGGCCCGACGCTGGAAGCAGACTACCCGTTTCGGGGCGTTTCTCGATCCGGTGGCGGATAAGGTCATGGTGGCCATTGCGCTGGTGCTGGTGGCTGAGCATTTTCATTCGTGGTGGATAACGTTGCCGGCCGCGACCATGATAGCCCGTGAGATTATCATTTCCGCGTTACGTGAATGGATGGCGGAAATCGGCAAACGCAGCAGCGTTGCGGTGTCATGGATTGGCAAAGTTAAAACAACTGCTCAGATGCTGGCGCTGGTGGCGCTTCTTTGGCGACCTGATCAGTGGGTGGCGGGTATAGGCATTGCGGCGCTGTATGTCGCGGCAGTATTGACATTTTGGTCAATGTTCCAGTATCTGAACGCCGCCCGCCATGATTTGTTCGAACATTGAGGGAAGCGCCTTAAAATTCAACAAACGAGCATTGTGGCGCGATAATTCTGTTGACTCGCAACGTCAGGTCAGTAGAATGCAACGCATCGAAAGCAACGTCTGTTTGCTTAAAGATAATAGTAAAAACAGCAGGTTTGAGGCTGGTTTGTCAAGTGGTGTCATCAATGCGGGAATAGCTCAGTGGTAGAGCACAACCTTGCCAAGGTTGGGGTCGCGAGTTCGAGCCTCGTTTCCCGCTCCAGATGTACAGCGAAGCCTTCATAAAAGGCAGTAAAGGCGCGTTGGCAGAGTGGCCATGCAGCGGATTGCAAATCCGCCTACCTCGGTTCGACTCCGGGACGCGCCTCCAAGTATTGATTTTTCCGACGCCCGGGTGGTGGAATCGGTAGACACAAGGGATTTAAAATCCCTCGGCTGTAAGGCTGTACGGGTTCAAGTCCCGTCCCGGGTACCACACCAGAATCCTGAATTAAAACAAAGTAGTAAGAGTAAATTTGATGCCGTCGAGAGACGGTTTTTTTATGCCTGAAATTCCTGCTTCATAATATGCTTTCATAATATTTTTGTGTATTTATTGATCACCTACCGCGGGCACTATCGCAATCTTTCTGTCATACCGAGCTGTTTGGCTGGCGTTTTTATGCCCCGAGATCTGCTGTTTTTCCGACAGGGTGCCGTTAAGGTCTGATATCCCTTTCGCTTTCAGGTCATGAAATGTGAAATCGAAATCCATACTCGGGAATGTTGTCTTTGCCGTGAGTTTTGCCTTATGCCAGCGGCTATTGAAACCATCCCTGGTATACCGCGCACCAGAAGGTTGATGGATCACATAAATGCTGGTCATCCCCGGATTGAGGGGTAATGAATTAGCATTGCATATCACCGATTTTAGTCGAGGCCCCCACGCCTTAATCTGCGATACCCCCGTTTTGCTCTGCTGAATCAAAATGCCTTCTTCGATCAATTGGCTCTTTTTCATGTTTAAGATATCGGCCTGCCGGGCGCAACAAAGGTAAGCCAATTCCATCGCAACTTTTACAACGGGGGGGTGCAACGCTTAATAACGCATCATACTCTTTATTGGTTATATAACGGGTTCTCGCAGATTCCTTGAATTGCTTTACCCCCTTGCATGGGTTCCCTTTCACCATTCCTCGCTCGTAGGCCCATCGAAAAACCCTCGATATGAAAGCTTTCTCGCGGTTTGCCTGAATGCGGCTTTTAACCCCTCGCTTATCCATATATTTGCGGATGTGCTCGGGCTTGATACTATCTGGCGGCATAGGCCCAAACACGGACAAAACCTTGAGCGAGTATTTTCTGTAGTCTTTCTGCGTTTCGGCGGCTAACTCGCAAAAATCCCCGGAAATAAAGAACCTTGCCACAAGCCCGTCAAAAACGGTCTCGTCTTTTTGATTGTTTATCAACGCTTCATATGCGGCCCAGACTTGGGCAGGCGTGGCATCAAAGCCACATAATCTGATTGTTCCGCCTAACCTGGGTTTGAACTCGAATGCCGAACGCCCCCGGCATGTCCGCGGAGGCATCCAATTATCTGCCGGGTTGCCCCTTTTTCTTCCCATCAGTCAAGTGCTCCGAAGTTTGGTTCAATATTGGACTCACCAGTGACTTTGTTACGAAAGGCAAGCGGATCATTGAAGTGCTGCCAAGTGGTCCGAGGGCGTCCGTCACGACGGATTAAAAAGAAAATACCGGCTTCCCGCAGGGCTTCACATTGTTTTGACGGAATTCTGTAGCCTGTAAGCGCTTCGATATCGGCATCACAGATGATGTCGTTAACGCTATCGTTTGACATTTTCCACCTCATTAGCAAAAACACGTTTGGGCTTGCCTAACACAAACACCCTGCAGTAAAAGCCGGCGTGATCGGTCCTGCTGGATTGATCGCGCCGTCGGCGCCGGGCTGCATTTTCTTTGCTACAGGCGAGGCACGTCCGCCCGCTGACGTAACGCACCCGACCATGGCCCGGTTTTTTGCATTCCACGCCGATAAAGAGCTTATCGCCGGCGGCCGCCGCAGTGGCGTAATCAATTTTTATGCTTGAACTGTCGGTTGCCATCATCTTGCCTCACTGCTGGTGGCCGGTTCGGCGGGCCATATCGGGTGTGGTGTCCAGTGCGTGTGATATCCCGGCCAATCAGAATCAGTCGGCCGGCCAATCCATGCAGGCTCAGCCGCCCATTCGCCGTTTTCCCAATACCACCATACAACCGTCCTGTCATCCGCTTTCCATTCAGACAGCGGCCGCGCGATCGGTTCGGCCAGAGCATCGGAGAAATTCATCGCCACTAGGCGGCCACCGGCGACCTGCATCCCACTGTTTACGGCTGGCTCCTGGCCGTCGGGATATTCGACAACGTAGGTGTACCGACTCATGCCGCCACCTCTTTGCTGTTGAGCTGATAGGCCACGGCCATCTGTTCGGCGTCGCTCATCGCGTCATGTAGCGCGTGATGCTTGACAACGGAAAAACAGGGCTGGTGGTCCTTGAGATAGCCCCTCATGCTGTGAGTCATAGCGTCAATGTAGGTGCGGACGTCGCGCTTGCCGTTATAGCTCCAGGGACATTCCATGCCGCACATGCGATACGCATGCTCCAGAATAGAGCCGTCGAAATCGGTGCCGCGGAAAAATATCCGGGCCTCGCGGTGCTGCGCTATCCAACTGCTCAGGTTAAGCAACTGGTCTGCCAAGGTTTGCCGTTCCCCCTCAAGCGCCGCCCGGGCGCCGGCACCTTGTTTATACCACCACTGCTGCGTTTCTCGAGTAACGGAGCGGCAACGCATCAATTGATCGAACGTATCGATCAGTCCATAAAATGCCCGAGGGGTATATATTGGACGGTCCTCCTGGGCCGCGGTAATGATCAACGCCTGGGTTTCCGTGACATTTGTGATATCAAATGCAAACGCGCCAATCGACAAAATAACTGCGGACGGTTTCGTATCTAATGTTTCAATATCTATCGTGATATTGTTGATCATGTAAGTTCTCCTAAGCGGCAACATTCAATTGATCCCAGCGCTCAAAGAAAGCGCGTTCCGCCTGGCTGTGAGTTAACGGGAACACGCAAATATCTGCCAGGGGAATACCGGCCAGCATCGGCCATTCAGTGTGCGGGTCTATTTCGAGATCACGGTGCTCGGTGGCCAGCATAATCAGGTCTGCCCGTTTTACTTCAGGGCTCATTATTTCGGGCAATCCGAACCGGCGTCGAATAAGGGCGTCTATGCGGGATTCAATGGCGAAATAATCAGGTAGCAAATGCTTTAACGGGCTGGGCAAATCTTTGCAATACGCCTCAGCCGCATCATGCAGTAACGCCTCCAGGGCGAACGCCGGCGGCACAATCATGCTTGTTAATACTGAATGCTGGGCGACGCTATAAAACTGCGGGCAATGGCCGGCATAGCGGCATTCATTTGATAATGCATGGGCAATATCGCTAATGCAGATTGAGTCAATGTTTGGACTGGCGTAATCGAAATGCCGACCGGTAAATGTGGTTATCCACGTCATTATGCCACCGCCTTATTCAATTTATCGGTCAGCTCAGCCACACATGCCCGGGCGGCCTGTTTATACTTCTCCGCGGCTTCACCGTCATAATCTTCATCGACTGCATCTTCAAACGCGTCCAGGGTGTCAAAGAAGCAGCCCGCAGCGATTTTGAACGTGTCGTCCATCCAAACCGCGAAGATAGTCCGGCTGGAATAGCCGCAATTTTCCCGGTAAGCCACGTTGCTAATGCGTTCCGGGTCAAGATAAAAACTTCCCTTGACGCTGAGGTTATCCGGCAGGCTGGTGATGCCGGTGCCCCGCAGGTCCAGGTACCCGCCGACGCTGAGGTTATCCGGCAGGCTGGTGATGCCGGTGCCCTCCAGGTCCAGGGAGCCGCCGACGCTGAGGTTATCCGGCAGGCTGGTGATGCCGGTGCCCCGCAGGTACAGGGAGCCGCCGACGCTGAGGTTATCCGGCAGGCTGGTGATGCCGGTGCCCCGCAGGTCCAGGTACCCGCCGACGCTGAGGTTATCCGGCAGGCTGGTGATGCCGGTGCCCCGCAGGTCCAGGTACCCGCCGACGCTGAGGTTATCCGGCAGGCTGGTGATGCCGGTGCCCTCCAGGTCCAGGGAGCCGCCGACGCTGAGGTTATCCGGCAGGCTGGTGATGCCGGTGCCCCGCAGGTACAGGGAGCCGCCGACGCTGAGGTTATCCGGCAGGCTGGTGATGCCGGTGCCCCGCAGGTCCAGGTACCCGCCGACGCTGAGGTTATCCGGCAGGCTGGTGATGCCGGTGCCCCGCAGGTCCAGGGAGCCGCCGACGCTGAGGTTATCCGGCAGGCTGGTGATGCCGGTGCCCCGCAGGTCCAGGGAGCCGCCGACGCTGAGGTTATCCGGCAGGCTGGTGATGCCGGTGCCCTCCAGGTCCAGGGAGCCGCCGACGCTGAGGTTATCCGGCAGGCTGGTGATGCCGGTGCGCATCAAAACCAAATTCCCAGGAACGGTGATGGCGCCATTATCGCCAACTGTGTGTTTAATCCGTTTACGGGTAATAATATTTATTAATTCGATCATGTTAATTGCTCCGTTGCTGTTTTTAGGCAAAGTGAAGCCGTTGCCGTTAGGCAATATTTATTTTCAGGATTTATTCAATGCCCCTGGCGGGGCATCACATCATTACGCTGCGAACTTTCCGATAAACGTTTCTACGCCGGTATCGGTAAACTGGCCCACAAGAAGATCGCGAAATTCGACAGCTATACTTTCCATCACCGCTTCAAGCTGGACAATGCGAAGCACCAATACTGGTATATCGCCGCCGGTCAAGATACTATACCGCAGCTTAATGCGCCGCTCGGGCAGGCCCTCGAATGGGATACACTTAAACTCAAACGCTGCCGGCATATCGACTTTGCTCTTAGCCTCGACACTTTGCATGAGGGACTTTTTACCGCTGAAATCATTTTCCTCATGATCCTGGCTGTTTACCGATTCGATGGTAATCTGGCGAACGCCGGCGACCGCCTTTTTGATATCCATCGAATCGCCGTCAGCTGTGAACGCCAGGAGATATTCGCGCCAATCCTCAAGCCACTCGGCCAATTCTTTTTGCACCTTTTTCCGTCCGTCGATATCCAGAAGCGAGATAAAAGGAGCGGTCTTTCTAAGTTTAAGTGCCGCGGTATTGTCCGCATGGCCAGGATCCGCTAGGGTGCCGAGATTAAAGATAGTAACCGCTGACATATCGTCAGCGTCAATAAAGCACCTGACGCCACCGGTTTCGTATTCTTTGCAATATCGAACAAAATCGGGAATTGATGCAGTGTTTAATTTTCCGCGAAAACGGTAACGGCCAGATTCCAAATATTCTAACGTTTGAATCTTCATTCCGTCCGGAATGGCAACAGCCGGGCATACTGATTCAGCTATTGTTTGATTAATTTCTTGGGCCAGAACTAAATCCCTTATGTGGGTAATAGCACTGGCATCTATTGATTGAGACATAGAATAAACCCTTATCAGTTATTGGTTTTAAGCTTACCGTCGGGGCCGCCGGCGATAGTAAAAAGCTGTCCCTGGTCTTCCGGCAAAATAGTTAATTTCCCACGTTTGCTGACATACATGGGGGTTTCGGTTGTATCCTCCTCGGAACTTTTCCCGCGCTTGGTGGGGATCGTAAAAGTTAATTTGTGTTTGATGTGTACCTGTTTTTCCTCAACAGAATTACTCAGGCGGTCTATATCGAATGTCAGAACAACCTTTCCTTTACCGCCAAAATTAAGGGCGCCCAACGAGACTGCATTAAGCGCTGCCGCGAATTTATTTTCGAAAACGCCAGCGTCCAGCTCAGAAAAAAAATCGGGAACGTTGGTGATATTGTTTGTTTCAGACATGGTTACCTCGCGTTATTGCGAAAAAGGGCGGTCAGCATCAATCAGAACATTATCTTCACCCCTTTGAGTTGAAGAACCGATGCCACCGCCAAGGACTACACACAGCTTTCACAACGGAAAGAGCACTATCGCCAAGCCCACCAAGAACGCCCCCGGACATGCTGACCTGTCAATGCTCTTACCTGTTGTGTGCCTGGGTACTACTCCACCTCAGGCGGCGGTGGTATCTTGGAAGTAACCACACAACCAAGAAGGAAATAAAAATGTCCAAAGAAGGCGATATTCCTGTTTTTCCTGTGTCTGGATGGAAAATAGGCCCGTTACCAGGATACGACGCTTTAGTGCTGAAATTTCAATACCTCGCTTCACCGTTACAACCTATCGAAGAAGCGGAAGAAACAATCTTTTATGGTCTTACCCCCGAGATAGCGCGAGGTTTGATCTCAGATCTGCAAAAGCATATTGAAGCCGTTGAAAAATCCGCGTCTCTACCTCATCCAGAAGCAAAACATTAACTTCAAAAACTCTGGAAATTGATCCCGCATCGAAGCGCCTCTCTTCAATGGCGCTTTTTTTCTCTGGATTTCCATCAATACGCTCCTTAAGTACATCTAACTGCGAATCATCCGGTCATTCATGTGCCACCGGCGGCTACTTCGTGGGCGTCCTGCCTGTTCGCTGTCCCATTTTGCAGAGATCAACTCCGCGTTATGAGGATAATCTACAGTGTCTCAAATCTCGGAGCAAGCTTTTTTTTCGAAAAGTATACCCTATCTTCGTAAAGATAGTGTATAAATATACAGTTAATTATTTCATTGGTAAGTATTTTGCATAATTCCATAAAAATTAAGGAATTAATGTGGAGGCTGTATGTTTGAACTGCTAAGGGTAAGGGGTGGAGTTTATGAGCGAACAGCTTATATAAAAAAGTTAACAAACGTGCAAAAAGAAATCATTTATTTCAATTTTCGCGTGATAAAAACTACAACACCTATAATTTCGGCGCTACTACCTACCTCAATGAAGGGAATTCGCTGATCGTCTACCCCCAGGAATTTTCTACCTGACAACGCAATGAATCTAAATACAGATGCCTGTTCATTAACTTTAGCAAACACAAAATCTTGGTTTTCCGGTTGAATTGATGGATCAACTATTATTGTTGTTCCCGCTGGTGCGGCATCACAACCGCTATCTTGTAAAAGCACATAACCTTTTGAATTATAATTAATACTTTTAGGCGCCAATATAACCCTATCTGTTTTTTTTCTCCTTCAAATATAGGGATTTCGATAACGTCGCTATAGGGCATTATTTGCGAATTATCATATTGATCCTGATCACCAAATAATAAATATTGAGGCGTCACACCTAAAACTTTAGCCAATAAAGACAACTCCTGCAGTTTCGGCTCACGTTCGCCGGCCAACCAGCCGCTAACAGTGGATCTGCCCCTGCCTATACGCTCGGCAATCTTTTCATGGGCTATTTTTTGTTGAGCTGCCAGCTCGCGTGCGCGCTCGAACCACTCCATCTCCGACTCCCTATGTACAATTTTTTCTTCGCCTCGAATGGTCGCATAATGCAGCCTCTCGAGCTGTTGACTTTTGAGGAGTAAATTAAGATACTGTCTCCGACATTTGCGACCATAGGAGGAGGCATGCACCCTTTGTTAACTTATAAAATTCAAGAGAATTTCACCCTTAAAAAGCTGTGCTTGGCTTTAGGTGAAACGGAGCGGTATGAAAAAGCGCTAGGCGATATCGTTAACGGCCACCGCCAAGTTCCTAGCACCAAAGTAATTAAATGGGCTGAGCGTACGGGCATACACCCTCATTTTTTGCGGCCTGATATTTATCGCGCCGATCATTTCACGAAGCCCTTTCCTGCCACCAAAGTACCAAATGAATAAAAAGAACATAACCACAGAATCAGGGGATTAACCGTGGGCATACCAGATTGGCAGATAGAAAAACAGCCCGCGTGGCTGGTGGCCGCAATCAAAAGGACGATTGCCGCGCTTCCGGGTGGTTACGCCGAGGCGGCGGAATGGCTTGGCATTACCGAGAACGCCATTTTTAACCGGTTACGCACCGATGGCGATCAGATTTTCCCTCTCGGCTGGGCGCTGGTGCTTCAGCAGGCCAGCGACACGAAATACATAGCCGACGCCGTTTCCCGCGCCTCGAACAGTGTCAACGTCCCGCTGGTGGATATTGAGTCTATCGATAACGCGGACATCAATGAACGCCTCATGGAGTCCGTCGAATGGATTGGTAAACACTCGGAGAGGGTGCGCCAGGCCATTGCCGACGGTGTGATTGATGCGGGGGAGCGCCAGGACCTCGACGAAACGAGTTATCAGGTGATGCGCAAATGGCAAGAGCATATTTCATTGCTCTACCGCGTTTACTGCCCGCCTGAAAAAGTTGACGCCCAGGGCCGTAATCCCCAAGCGTCGGCGTCTCATTACCATGGAGATAAATAACGCATGGACAATTTAACCAGAAATGCCGGTATTCCGCAATTCCGCTGCAGGCCATTTGCCGCGGACTCCGCGGCGCCATTCGACTACTGCCCGGCGGTAGAGCGGGCACAACTGGAAACCGCCTTCCGGCAGTTTAACGAAATGGGGGCCGCATCGTGGATGAACATCGTATCCCTCTGGATCGCCGCTATCGCGATTTCTACGGGGTGGCCGTGCATGTCATTGGATGGGAGCCAGGAAAACGCCGTGTCATTTTCATGCGTGACAGATACGAGTATGAGTGCGCGCAACCGGTCGAGCGATTCCAGGCCAAGTTCAAGAGGTTGCCATGAGCAGGATATTTGAGGTTGTTCAGGCCATGTCGGGTCAGAAGAACAGCATCACAATTCCGGGGCCATACGTTGATTTTTTTGCGGGTGACCAGCAGCCGCACGCCCTGGGCGCAATTCTAAACCAACTGGTGTTCTGGTCTGGCAAATCGGATTTGAACGATGGTTGGTTTTATAAAGAGCATGCAGAACTCGCCAGCGAAATTCGCGGTGTTACTGCCGATCAGGTATACCGCCTGGTTAAAAAAATCCGCCGGTGGTTACCTGGGGTGATTGAGGTGGCCCAGCGCAAGGTTAACGGAACCAAAAAGACGCATTACCGCGTAGATGGTGATGCCCTAATAGCCAAAATATTCCCGCTATTACTGGATTCCGCAGAATCGCGGAACGGGAAACGCGAAGTCGCGGAACCTGTTTCGCGAAATCACGGAACCCATTCCGCAGAATCGCAAAACCCTAACCGCGAAATCACGGAACCTATTCTTTATACAGATCACTACACAGATCCTCACTTACAGATCAATAAAACCCTCTTGTCGGAGAATTCTGGCGAATTCCCCGACGCACAGTCTGAGGCTGAATTTTTGGCCGCCCATCCTGACGCCTTTGTCTACTCACCCAAGGGCGGGAAATGGGGCTCCCAGCAGGACGCGGACTGTGCTGAATGGCTGTTTAAACAGAAAACGGAGTTGTATAAGCGCAAACAAGTCGCGCCGCCGAAAGAGCCTAATTGGACAGATTGGGCCAATGACATCCGACTGATGCGCACCATCGACGGCCATAGCCATCGTGATATCTGCGAAATGTACCTGGCGGTAACCCGCGATGAATTCTGGTGCCGCAATATCCTGAGCACGTCAAAGCTGCGTGAAAAATGGGATGAGTTAACGCTCAAACTTTTCGCCGCGAAAAATACCGCAGTAGATACCGTCGATACGGCAGAGCGCGACGCCGCTTACGGGCGTTACCTCAAACGTTCATTGGATAACAAATCAAAAAGCCAGATTGAAACAGCCGCGCGGAAAGACGCCGATATGGCCAGCGTTAAAGCCATGCGGGAGGATTTCGCCAAATCCACTTGGAATAAAATTTGGGCCGAGTGCAGCCAGCGCCAGGCCGGGGAGAAAGCAGCATGATGACGACTTTTCAAAAAGAATCAGCTTTGGCGGAAAAGCTGGAAAGTCAGTACCAATGGCGCCGGGCCGCGAGGCAGTGGTTAGTTGTTCTTGATATTACACCTGCTACCAATGATCACCTGCGTGAACAAATCATTGCCCGCCGGGCACACTGCATCACTTACGGAAATTTTTTCTGTGGGGAATACTCCGGAATTTCTGAGGCCCATTTGGTTGATCTCACCAATATGGGGGTGGCCGCATGAATCCTGCATACGCACAATTAGCCGCCCAGGCCGTAGCGAATGAACGGGCAGGGAAGGGCGTCGATGCTCACAAGCTGTGGAACAAAGCGTCCAGGCTGGCGAAAAATACCGCCAATCAGGGATGGGCGGCGGCGCGGGCGGAATTCTGCCTAAATTCCCGATTTGTTCATGTTCGGGAGCGTGTCGCATGAAATACCGTCTGATTTACGCTGATCCGCCGTGGACCTATCGCGACGCGGCAAAAGACGGCAATCGTGGATCGGGCTTTAAATACCAAACGATGGCCCTGGCTGATATCTGCCGCCTGCCAGTCTGGGACGTTTCAGATCCTGATTGTTGCCTGCTGGCCATGTGGTGGGTGCCGACGATGCCGACCGAGGCGCTGCGGGTGGTGGAATCGTGGGGCTTCCGGCTGATGACAATGAAAGGCTTCACCTGGCACAAAACGAACCGCATTAAGGGCAATAGCGCAATCGGTATGGGTCACATGACTCGCGCCAATTCTGAGGATTGCCTCTTTGCTGTACGTGGCCGCCTGCCGGAACGCAGGGATGCCTCAATCTGCCAGCACGTTACGGCCCCACGGCTGGAACATAGCGCCAAGCCGCCGGAAATCCGCGAGCTGCTGGTGGATTTGCTGGGCGACATTCCGCGCATTGAACTGTTCGCCCGGGCATCTGCCAGCGGCTGGCATACATGGGGGAATGAGTGCGACAAAAATATCGAGTTAATACCTGGCGTTGCGGGTAAGAAACCGCAAAGTCAGCCTATTCCGGATATTGATCCGATACCGGAAACGGCCAACCGCGTCTGGCCGGCCGAGGTCCATTTCCTGTTCGATCAAGTCCCGGCCGCCGGCAGTCTCCCGGCTGAGCTGCAGAACAAAATCCGCAGCCACATAAACCGAATGAAGTTAGATGGCTTAACTTCGGATGCCATCATCCAGCAAACCGTCAAATTAACAGCAGCCATGGGAGCAACAGTAGCATGAGGGAAATCACCGTAGACAATTTTGCTGGCGGAGGTGGTACGTCAACGGGCATTGAACAGGCGACAGGGCGCAGTGTGGATATTGCGATTAATCACGATCAGAACGCCGTCGATATGCACATGACTAATCACCCTGACACGTTGCATTTGTGCGAGTCAGTTTTTGATGTCGATCCGATCGCGGCATGCGGCGGCTATCCGGTGGCGTTGGCCTGGTTCAGTCCGGATTGTCGCCATTTTTCAAAGGCAAAAGGTTCGAAGCCAGTAAAAAAAGAAATCCGGGGCCTGGCCTGGGTGGTATTGCGCTGGGGTCTCAAAAAGCGTCCACGGGTGATAATGTTGGAAAACGTGGAGGAATTCAAAACGTGGGGCCCACTTCTAACTGTCGCCGACGGAACACAGCGACCGGACCCGGCACGGGTGGGAGAAACATTTTCCGCATTCGTGGCAATGATGACCACGGGCATTGCTGCAGATCATCCCGCACTGGATGAATGTTGCGAAATTCTGAAAATATCGGCTGACAGCAAAGACCGACGCCGGTTGGTTGCTGGACTGGGTTATGACGTTGATTTCAGGGAAATGCGCGCCAGCCACTTGGGATCCCCAACAATCAGAAAACGCTTTTTCATGGTCATGCGTTGCGACGGTCGTTCGATTGTCTGGCCGAAACAAACACATAGTGACCGAAAATCACCGGAAGTCAGAAGCGGAAAACTACAGCCCTATCATACCGCCGCAGAAATCATTGACTGGAAAATCCCGAGCCCAAGTATTTTTGAGCGCAAAAAGGCGCTCGCCGATAATACCCTGCGGCGCGTTGCAAAAGGGTTGTGGCGCCACGTTCTGACCAACGCCGAACCATTCATCGTTGGCGCAGGTGGCCGCATGGGACAGTCACCTGAGCGCAGCGTGCATGAGCCGTTGCAAACGGTCACCAGCAAAGCGGATTCCAGCCTGGCGCAACCGGTATTCGCGCCTTTCACTGTGGGTGCCGGCGGACCTGAATATAGCGGTAAACCGGCTGCCATCGATCAGCCGTTTGGGACGCTTACCACTGAGAATCACCGGGCCATTGTCGCGCCGTCGCTGGTATCTCTTCATGGCACTAGTGAGGCGCACCTTGTCGGCCACGATGTAGATCAACCGTTATCAACAATCACCGCTGGCGGCGGGCATCATGCGCTTGTCGGTGCTGAGTTGGTTACCGCACACATCCAGCGCGACATGGGAAATAGCATCGGACATGGTGCCGATGAGCCGCTGGGCACAATAACGGCTGGCGGCGGTGGAAAGTCTGCGCTGGTCGGCGCTCATCTGATCACAATCGGCTATGGAGAACGTGAAGGGCAACAGGCCCGCGCGCAGGACATCAATGCGCCGCTGGGAACTGTCGTTGCTGCGAATAAACACGCCCTAGTCGCCGCACATCTGACCCATCTGACGCACCACGGCGACCGGCCGGGCACCACTCCTGCGGATCCACTTCCGACAATCACCGCCGCCCACCGCGGAGAACAGGCCCTGATTTGTGCCAATCTCGTGGATATGGGCCACGGCGAGGAATGCGGTACCGGTGCCAAACGCTGGAGTGATGGCGCCCGTTCCCTAAATACGCCGCTTAATACTGTAACTGCCAGCAGCATGCCGAGCGCGCTAACCACTGCGTATTTTGAGCAGGCTAATGGCGGATTTTATGATGGTGATGGCCACGCCGCCGACGCGCCGATGTCCACAATCACATCGACTGGCAGCAATCAACGGTTGATCACTGCCTACATGGTCAAATATTACAGCTGCGGCGGACAAGACCAAAGCGTCGATGAGCCGGTACATACCCTGACAGCCAAAGCGCGGATGGGAGTGGTGCAGATCGTCAACGTGCATGCCGATTGCCTGTCACCGGAACACAGGGTAAAAGCGCGCCAGTGCGCGGAGCTGTTGCATAAATATCTCCCCGAACATTTCCCCGAACCTGCTGACATGGTTTTGATGAGCTACCGCGGCGCCTGGTGGGCACTCGTAGATATCACCCTGCGTATGCTGCAACCGCCTGAGCTCTATGCCGCCAACGGTTTCCCGTCGTGGTATGTCATCGATATGGACTACAAGGGCAAGAAATACTCCAAAGAACAGCAAGTCGCGCGCTGTGGCAACGCCGTTCCGCCGCAATTTGCCGAGGCGCTAGTCCGCGCCAATCTGCCGGAATTATGTCAGGCGAAGGCTGAGGAGGCAGCATGACCCTGACATTGCCATTCCCTCCGAGTGTAAACGGCTACTGGCGGTCCCCAAACCGGGGGCCTCTGGCCGGTAGTCATTTAATCAGCGCCCCCGGACGCCGGTACCGCACTGCTGTACTGGCGGCAATCCTGGAGGATTTTCACCGTTGTCCCGTTCCGCTGGTGGGGGATTTATCCATTTCCCTAGTGATATTCCCTCCGGAAAAGCGCCGCCGGGATCTGGATAACTATTTCAAAGCGCTGTTCGACGCATTAACGCATGCAGGCATTTGGAAAGACGACAGCCAAGTTAAGTGGATTAGCGCCTGCTGGGGACCGGTTATCAAAAACGGTCAAGTTAAGATAACGATCAGTGATTTTATTCAGGTGGTAGCCGATGCATAACTCAATCACGGCAGGACCGATCACGATGTCGAGCCGGGAGATCGCCGCCCTGGTTCAAAGCAAGCATGGGGACGTGAAACGGTCGGCTGAACGCCTGGCGGCCGCCGGTATTTTCAGTGCGCCGTTGGCGCATACCCCCTGGATAAGTGAGCAGAACGGCCTGACCTATTACGAGTACCATTTTAACAAACGCGATTCCCTGGTGCTGGTGGCCCGGCTCTCTCCCGAATTCACTGCCGCGGTGGTGGATCGCTGGCAGGAGCTGGAAAAGCAAATCACCGTCCCTCAGTCATTACCTGAGGCACTGCGCCTGGCGGCCGATCTGGCCGAGGAAAAGCAAAAGCTTGAAAGCCAGCTTTCCATTGCGGCGCCCAAGGCGGAATTCGTGGACCGGTATGTTACCGCCCGCGGCTCCATGGGCTTCCGCCAGGTGGCGAAGCTCCTCAATGCAAAAGAGCCGGAATTCCGTATGTTTCTGATCGAGAGAAATATCATGTATCGCCTGGGCGGGACACTGGCTCCCCACCACCAGTATACCGCCGCCGGCCGGTTCGAGGTTAAAACCGGCACCAGCGAAAATAACTACGCATTCAGCCAGGCCCGGTTCACGGCCAAGGGTGTTAAGTGGATTGCCGGCCTGTGGGCGGAGCACGTTACCCGCGGGAGTCTGGTTTGAGGGCATTATTAACGCCGTGCCTGCAGCGCGAGCTGGGGCTTGTTCTGTTCCGGCCAGGCAGCGAGCTGCTGCCATTGTTCACCGCGGGGCGGGTACTGATCAGCAACGAGCCGGACTTCATGAAACCGCTGCCGGCCGGCGCACTGGAGGACGCGACGCAAACGCTGGCCGATGACACGGCATTAACCGGATTTTTCACGAATGAGCGCGTCATCGCCGCCGCTGGCCATGTGGACCGGCTCGAAACATGGCTGGAGCAACGCGGCGTTGGCTGTCAGTGGCTCACTGACGATTTTCACATGACCGAAATGACGTTTCGGCGCTATGGCCGCGGCGCGGTCCGGCTGTGCTGGCATCATGATCATAAATTTCAAGGCTTGGCGATGGACAAGTTGGGCGAGAGCGCCCGCCGCAACCTGGCCGAGTGGATCCTCGATACCGTGCGCATTGCTTTCCAATTCCCTGAGCACCATCAAATTACCTTGCCGGAGCTCTGCTGGTGGGCGGCACAGGAGGATGTTATCCAGGCGATGCCGGAGGGACCGGCCCGGCAGGTTCTCAAATGGAAACCACTCGAAACCCCTGCTGGCGTGATGCGCGAGTCGGATATTGAGCCAATTTATTCAGCCACCAGCGTATTGGTTGAGCAGGCTAAACCCGTACTGGCGCTGGCAATCGACCCTGAACCTCCGGAGTCGTTCATGCTGATACCCAAACGCCGGCGCTGGACGAATGAGCATTACACCCAATGGGTAAAGGCGCAGCCGTGCGGCGGTTGCGGCAGCCCGGCGGACGACCCGCACCACATTACCGGCCACGCCCTGGGTGGCATGGCGACTAAACCACACGACTTATTCACAATCCCGCTTTGCCGGCGGTGCCATGACGAACTGCACCGGGACACGGCTGCATTCGAGGCAAAACATGGCAGCCAGTTAGAAATGATGGCACGAACAATAGATCGGGCGCTGGCGCTCGGCGTTATCAGTACAGGCAAATCAAAATAGGGGAAACCATGCGCGACATTCAATTAGTACTCGAGCGGTGGGGCGTCTGGGCGCGTGATAATTCCAGCGTTGATTTTTCGCATATTGCCGCGGGCTTCAAGGGGCTGCTGCCACGGACAGGTAAAACATTCGACTCTTGCTGTGACGATGACGGGCTGATCATAGATTCTGCCGTGCTGTGCCTACAAAAAATCAGGAGACCTGATGAATATAATTTGGTCTGTTTGCATTATATTTATGGCGCATCAAAGTCCGCAATAGCGCGGTGGTTTAGATGTAACGAGCGGGAAATAAGGCGGCAATTACAAGTCGCCGAGGGGTTTATTGATGGATGCCTATCAATGACCGGTGCGGTCTTAGAAATGGACCCATATATTCAGAAGCAAAATATTTATGGTTATAAGGAAAAAACACTATCTCGGCCCGAAAAAAGTGTTGTAGTGTGCTAAGAGTAGTTGCAACGCATGAAGCTTATCATTTGAACCCTGCCATTGAGCGGGGTTTTTTATTTGTGAAATGGGCGGCGGGAATGGTGCTGGTAACACCACTCCCGCCATTCACCCATGACAGAGGATCACAGGCGAACCGAGGCCCACGCTTTAGTGCACAAAGCGGTATCGAGCCTATCAAAAATGGTGTCCCTGGTCTATGAAAAATACTGTTAATTTAAACAGTGCTACTCTCGTTAACGCTGACTCCCTCAATTACATCAAAACGCTTCCCGATAACTGCATAGACTTAATAGCCACCGACCCGCCGTATTACCGGGTTAAGGCGTGCGGCTGGGATCGGCAATGGGATAGCGTCGAGGCATACCTCGCTTGGCTGGATGACATGCTGGCGGAGTTCTGGCGCGTGCTGAAACCGGCCGGTAGCCTTTATCTGTTTTGCGGTTCCCGGCTGGCGGCCGACACCGAATTGCTGGTGCGCCAGCGCTTCGATGTGCTGAATCACATTATCTGGGCAAAACCGTCAGGCCCCTGGCGCCGGATGCACAAAGAGGATTTACGGGCGTATTACCCCGCCACCGAGCGGATCATATTTGCGGGCCATTATGGCGCCGAGGGATTTGCAAAAGGACAGGCAGGCTATGCCACGAAGTGCCAGGAGCTCAAGGCCCAGGTATTTAAGCCCCTGATTGATTATTTCCGTAATGCCCGCGCCGGCCTGAACGTTGCTGCTGTGGAAATCAATGCAGCGACCGGCACACAGATGTGCTCGCACTGGTTTTCAGAAAGCCAATGGCAACTGCCGAATCCGGCGCAGTACGCCGCGTTGCAAAGGCTCTTCGCTGAAAAGGCGGTCACCGCCGGATTGGCTAATCTGCTGGTGGGCCAGCACTCAGGATTGGTCGAACAATATGACGCCCTGAGCAAAACCTATGCCGGGCTGGTGGTGGAATACGATGAACTGCGCCAGCAGTACCAGCAGTTGCGCCGACCGTTCGCCGTTACCGCCGAGGTCCCGTATACTGATGTGTGGACATTCCCGCCGGTACAATATTACCCATGCAAGCATCCTTGCGAGAAACCGGCGGCTATGATGCGCCATATTATCCAGTCCAGCAGCCGGCCAGGCGACACGGTGGCCGATTTCTTTATGGGATCCGGCAGTACGTTAAAAGCCGCTTTGGAGCTCCGGCGTGGCGCCATTGGCGTAGAGTTGGAAGAAGCACGATTCCTGCAAACCCAGCAGGAACTGGAAAGATTAGCCCCTGGCGGGGCTGCATCTTAGAGCGTCAACTGTTCCGGACGGCATCCGTACAACGCCGCCAGCTTTTCGCGGGTTTTTTTTCTGGGGTTTCGAGTCCACAGATTCCCACTGTGAAACAGCGGATTGTGTGGTTTCGAGTTTCTCAGCCACATCATACTGTGACAGCCCGGAGTGAATGCGCCAGGCGGCCAAAAGGCTGACGTTCTGTTTGATCATAATGGACACAACTTCACCGGGCACTGTTTCGTCATCGTGTTCGTCGGCCTGGTAGGGAACATCTTCCCAGCCATCATTGACCAGATTTTCATAGTCAGCGATGGGCAGCACGACAAACTGTGGTTTGCCGGCGGTATCATTGATGTATTGAATTTTAGACATATTCGGGTTTCTCTGTTTTCGCGTTATGTCGTCTATGAGGAAACTGGCGGGTTTCCCCGCCTAATAGGTTGTTGAGGTTCTACGCTTCACTGCCTGAATTGTGCAGATTACCGGTTCACCATCGTCAATCTGAAAAATAACCCTGTAATCACCAACCCGCATTCGGTACTGATTATCTGCTGCCTCAAGTTTTTTGATATCGAGTTGAACCTGGGGGAAAGCGGTGAGGCTATTCGCCTTTTCTTCAATGGTCGAGCGGTATCTTGTATCGATGGAAGCTAGCTGCTTAATGGCCTTCTTAGACCATCGGACCTTTACCATATTTCCTCGTTTTTTTAAAGAGCATATCCGCTTGGGATGATTAGATAATAAGATAATTATCTAATCACGTCAACTAATATCTTATTATTTTTCTAATTAAATTCGGCCTCTTTGCCAAATCTGACGAACAGACTAAATGATCCCGCGCCTACGGCATCGGGGCCGATCCCTCTTACTCATACATCGCCAACCGCACAGCCGGGAGGTGGGACATGCGTCTAATGGACCAAAAATCAGATATTGCGACTCACGGCGGGGCATTAGTCACGCTTTTATCAAGCCTGATGGGACTGTCCACCTTGGAGCTCGTTTATCTCGTTATTGCCGTTATCGGCGCAGTTGTCTCGTTGCTCGGCTATCTGGATAAGCGAAAAACCGAAAAGCTGAACCGCAGGCTGGCGCAGGAACGGCTGACGTTCGACCGAGAGCGAACTAAGGCAATTGTCGATTTTCTACAGGGTTCTCCAACTCATGATATTAGCCAGGCTGGAGAGGTTGTTCAGAAGGTAAACAACGTTCTGAAAGAGACGGAGCAATAGCATGGCGATGTCACCTGCGTTACGCAAAAGCATCATTGCCGCCCTCAGCGGCGGGGCGATGACCATTGCGGTGGCGCTGCTGGGCGGCCCCAACGGCCTGGAGGGGCGGCAATACCTGCCCTATCAGGATGTGGCCGGGATCTGGACCGTATGCGACGGCCACACCGGGCCGGATATTATCAAGGGCCGGCGCTATACCGATGCCGAATGCGACGCACTGCTGGCAAAAGATCTGGCGCCGGTGAAAAAGGCCGTCGATACGGCGGTGAAAGTCCCGATCAAAGACACCACCCGCGCCGCGCTTTACTCCTTTACCTATAACGTGGGGGCCACGGCGTTTCGTCACTCCTCACTGCTGCGCAAGCTTAACGCCGGCGACACTCTCGGGGCATGCCAAGCGCTGCGCCAGTGGATTTATGCCGGTAACCGGGTTTGGAAGGGGCTGGAGACGCGCCGCGAGATTGAAACCGACGTCTGTACCTGGGGTGGCGTATGAACAAAATAGCGGTTGTGGTCACGGCCATCATTGCCCTGATCATTGGCATTATGGGTTGGGCGGCATTTCACTATTACGGCAAATACACCGAGGCGCAAACGACCAATGCCGCTCTGGTGCAGGAAAATCAGGCCAACGCCGCTATCGTGCAGAACCAGGCCAATCTGTTCAATCTGTTTAACACCATCGCCGGGACAACCCTCAATGCGCAATCACAAAACACAACTGCCGGCCAGGACCGGGAAACCGTTATCCAAACGGTTATCAAAACTGAGCCCTGCGCTGTTACCGTTGTTCCTGCTGCCGCTGCTGGCGTCCTGCTCGACCACTACCACCAGTTACGTCAAAGTGCCAACGGTGCCGATACCGGCCAGCCTGACGGCCCCATGCCCGCCGTCGCCGCCGCCAAATGACCCCCTGACCTATGGCGCCGCAGTGGCCTGGGACGAACTGTTGCTGACAGACCTGCAAAATTGCAACGCGCAGCTGAGCGGGATCCGGCAAATAGAGATCGAGAGGCAAAAATGACCGAAGAAAGATTTCCTGTCCAGCAAACTAAAATGAAAGACATACCCAAGGACTGGGCGCGTGAGGCTTACAAGGAATATTCAGCTCAATTCGGCACGCAACAATCTTTAGAGCGGCTGGGTGAGCGCGCCGGCTTCTCCTGGTGTGAGTTGGTCATGCTTCTCTACCAGCGTATCAAGCGAATCGAAGCCAAGGGGCAAAAATGAAAATTTTAAATTGTCTCAAAGCGATCGCGGGAGCTATCAAAGCTTTAGTAAAACGCATCTACATCAAACCGGCCACCGCCACAGCGGTAGCCGCTCAACAAACACCCGAGGTAAAACCCGTGAATAAAATCACACTCGCAATTCTGAAAAATTCCCAGCCTGCCGATGGCGTTTCCGCCATCTTGCTGCAGGCGAACGTTAACGACGAGAATAACGCCCCTGTAGCTGGCGCCGTGGTCAATTTTTCCGCCACCGCCGGCACCCTGGCGCAGGCACAGGCCACTACTGACGCGAACGGGCAGGCTATCGCCAGCCTGACTAATACCGCGGTCGGCCCGGTTACGTTGACGGCAATCCTTGCGGATGGCACCACGGCCAGCGATTCGAGTCCGTTTTTCGTTGCTGTTCTGCAGGCAGCCGCACCGATTGCGCCGACCCCCGCCGCACTTTCTCCGCTGGGACAAGCAAAAGCCGAATTCAATAAGTTCGTGGCGTTTGTAGAGCACGGGATTGAAGTGCTTGGCGCGGATGCGGAGGCCGACCTAGTGACCTTGAAAGACAAATATCTTTGAGCATTAAGCAGGAGTCTGATATTACCTGCTTAATGCATGTTATAGATTAAGCGGGTATTTAATCTCTATCGAGTCCTATGTTCGAAGCCTTAGCCGATAAGGACTGAAAGATTTCTGTAAATTCTCTATCAATTACTTGGCTTGCACTTCGCTTGTCATCGGTCGCGCGCTTACTGCTGGTGATAGAAGCAGCGAGAATCAATGTGGTTTGTTCAAATATAAACTTATGGAACTCTTTTGTTGTCATAATCATTCCCTTAAAGTTTGTTTAATGAAAAACAATAACATTCCTATTTTCAAATATTGTCAACTGGATATTAACGGCGCTTAGTTATCGAAAATATTAATGCCGAGGTTATCCGTTCAAGATATTTAAATTCTACTTGTATTAGATAAGGTTCAATGGTTGGTGGTTTTTTATACTAAGGAGTTACCATGCCCGCAGCTATCCCCCGGGCCTGCCGTACTCACGGTTGCCGCAGCACAACCACCGACCGCTCAGGCTATTGCGAGATCCATCGCAACACCAATTGGGAAAACCACCAGCAAGGCAAAAGCCGGCACGAACGCGGCTATGGCCGCCTGTGGGATACGATCCGCCCGCGCATCCTGAAGCACGATAAGTATCTATGCCAAGAGTGCCTGCGCCATGGCCGAGCCACGCCAGCCACCACCGTGGACCATATCACACCCAAGGCGCACGGCGGCACGGATGATGACAGCAACCTTGAAAGCCTGTGTTGGCCGTGCCATCGCAGCAAGACGGCAACGGAACGGTCGCGATGATAACGATTATCAACGCGACTGGCAGGTGAGAATGGCTCGCGTCCAGGCCAGGGGAGGGCGGGTCGAATCTTCACCCTCTCACGACGCGGGACCGCCGCCTTGGGCCTATTTTTACGCGCCCGAAATAAGGAATTTTTTTCGACATTTTTTAACATTTCGGGAGGGGTATGGGAACGTCGGTTCGGGCGGCCGGAGGAGGCCGAAAAAGCAACTCGACCGCCAAGCACAAAAGCAGTTTAACCCGGATCGCGCCGCCGGATGAGTTGATGAGCGACACCGCGATCAAGATTTGGAAAACTCAAAGCAAAATTTTAATCGAGCGCGGGACATTCGAACTGGAAGACGCGCCGTTGCTGTTGGCCTACTGCAATTCGTTCCATCTGATGATCGTGGCGGAGCGGGTTATCGCCGCCCAGGCGTTACGTGATCCTGAAAATAAGGGCCTGGCGGATTTGGGCGGTACCGGCGGGTTGAAAAAACACCCCGCTATAGCCGTTCGAAATGACTGTGTTTCACAGCTTGCGCGTTTGGGTTCGTTACTCGGCCTAGATCCGCTTAGCCGGATACGTATGACCGGCAGCGGAAACGATGACGACGATGAGAACGAATTCGATGAGTTCTAACTATGGCCTCTTACCCGAACGTAAACGCCGCCCAGCAATACGCTCGGGAGGTGATTAACGGGAAAATCCCGGCGTGTAAATATGTCCAGGCCGCCTGCCGGCGACACTTTGATGATGTGGAAAAATCCAAAGACAAAGGCTGGCCGTACCGGTTCGACCGGGACAAGGCCGAGCGGGCCTGCCGGTTTCTGCAAAAATTGCCGCACACCAACGGCAAATGGGCCAAGCAAAAATTACTGATCACGCTTGAGCCGTGGCAGCAGTTCATCTTCTCAATGGTGTTTGGCTGGGTTAAGAAAAAAAATAAAATGCGCCGCTTTCGCGAGGCGTATACGGAAGTTCCGAGAAAGAACGGCAAGTCCCTGTTTGCCGCAGGCGTGGGGACCTATATGTTTTGCGCTGATGATGAGTTCGGCGCCGAAGTATATTGCGGCGCCACGACCGAGCGCCAGGCGTGGAAGGTGTTTAAGCCCGCGCTAATGATGGCCCAAAAGCTGCCGAACCTGCGCAAGCGATTTCAGGTTAAGCCCTGGGCTAAGAAGATGACCCGTCCGGACGGCTCTGTGTTTGAGCCGATTATCGGCGACCCTGGCGACGGTGACTCGCCGTCGTGCGCACTGATTGACGAGTACCACGAACACGCAACGGACACCCTTTACACCACGATGACCACCGGCATGGGCGCCCGGGCGCAGCCATTGGCCTGGATCATCACCACCGCCGGGTTCACCCTGGATTGCCCCTGCTATGAAAAGCGCCGACAAGTGACTGAAATGCTCGACAATATCCTGCCCAATGAGGAATTGTTCGGCATCATCTACACCCTGGATGACGGAGACGACTGGACAAAGCCCGAGGCGTTGGCCAAGGCCAACCCGAACATGGGGGTGTCGGTCGATGAGGATTATTTGCGGGCGCAGCAGCAGTTGGCCATCAGCGTGCCGTCGCAAACCAACAAGATCAAGACCAAGCATTTCAATTTATGGGTATCGGCAAAATCCGCCTATTTCAATCTTGAGAAGTGGAAAAAATGCGCCGATTCCTCCCTTAAGATTGAAGATTTTTATGGTGAAGAATGCCACGTCGGCATCGACCTGGCCTCTAAGCTGGATTTGAACTGCGCCTGTCCGGTTTTTACCCGGATCATTGAAGGCAAGCTACATTATTTTTGCGTCGCCCCGGCATTTTGGGTGCCGGAAGACACGATATTTTCCACCGATCCGGCCATCAAACGTACCGCCGAGCGCTATCAGCGGTTTGTAAATATGCAAAATGTGATCGCTACGGATGGCGCCGAGGTCGATAACCGACAAATTTTTGATCATATCGTCGGGCTAAATCAGCACGTCAAGGTGATCAGTTGCCCTATCGATCCTCATGGCGCCACCAGTATTTCGCACTCCCTGGCGGATGAGGGGCTGGAGCCTATCACCATTATCCAGAATTACACCAATATGAGTTCCCCCATGATGGAACTGGAGGCCGCTATTGCCTCCGGGCGATTCCATCACGACGGCAACCCGATAATGACCTGGTGTATCAGCAACGTGGTGGGCAAGCATATCCCCGGCAGCGACGACGTGGTGCGTCCGACCAAGGAGGGGAATGAAAACAAAATCGACGGCGCGGTGGCGCTGATCATGTCCATCGGCCGGGCCATGCTGCCGGACACCCGGCCGGACATGTCTGGCTTTTTAGATGATCCAATCATGGTGGGAATTTAATGGCACGAAATAAAAAACCGGGCCGTGTGAAGTCCGCGCTGCTCAATTGGCTGGGTGTGCCTATCAGCCTCACTACCGGCACATTCTGGCAAGAGTGGTTTGGCACCAGCATTAGCGGGAAGGTGGTGACTCCGGATAAAGCTTTACGTCTATCGGCGGTATGGGCCTGTACGCGCCTGTTAAGCGAATCGATATCAACGCTGCCGCTGAAGGTCTACCGCCGCCAGGCTGACGGCTCCCGGCAGTTGGCGCAAGACTTGCCCGTTTATCAGGTCCTGTGTCGCCGGCCAAATCTGGAAATGACGCCGTCCCGCTTTATGCTGTTGCTGGTGGCCTGTATCTGCCTACGGGGCAATGCGTTTGTCGAAAAATTGATGATTGGCAAAAAGCTGGTGTCGTTGCTCCCTTTACTGCCGCAAAACATGGTCGTTAGACGTCTGGATAACGGCCTGCTGGAGTACACCTATACCGACAGAACGGGTAAGCGCGTTATTCCGTTGAACCGAATAATGCACATCCGGGGATTTGGATTAGACGGGGTGTGCGGCTTAATGCCTATGTCGGCCGGAAGGGATGTGGTGGGGGCGGCCATGGCCGTTGAGGAGTCGGCCGCAAAAATATTCGAAAACGGTATCCAGAATTCCGGCTTTATCAGTTCTAAAAATGCGCTTAATGATGACCAGCGCGCACGCCTTAAAACGAATTTAACCCAATTTATCGGATCGAAAAACGCCGGCAAGGTGATGGTGCTGGAAGGCGAAATGTCCTACCAGGGCGTCACAATGAACCCGGAAGCGGCGCAGATGCTGGAAAGCCGCGCCTTCAGCATCGAGGAAATCTGCCGATGGTTTCGGGTTCCGCCGTTTATGGTGGGCCACGTTGATAAGCAAAGCTCCTGGGCATCCAGCGTTGAGGGCATGAATCTGCTGTTTCTGACCAATACGCTGCGACCGCTATTGGTCAATATCGAGCAGGAAATCGCGCGCTGTCTGATGGACGGCGATGATGATTTGTTTGCCGAGTTTTCGGTGGAAGGTCTTTTACGTGCCGATAGCGCGGGCCGGGCGGCCTATTACACGACTGCGTTGCAAAATGGCTGGATGAGCCGCAATGACGTGCGCCGCCTGGAGAATCTGCCGCCGATTGAGGGCGGCGATATCTATACCGTCCAACTCAATCTTACCCCGCTGGATCAGTTGGGTAAGCAGCCGGCGGCAAACGGCGAACAGGCCCGGGCAGCGCTTGAGTCCTGGCTGTTTCCAGAGCGGCAAATTTCCCAGCAAAACCACGATAAAAGCCACGTCGCTTAATTAGGAGTATCTCTCATGACATTACGAAGCCTTCCGGTCGCGCCGGCGGGGCGTCCGCGTGCGCGTGTTTCCTGCGAACTGGCGCCGGGCGCGATGGAACGTTGGAATGGCGGAATCAAGGCGGCCGCTGCGGATGGCAATAGCATCACGATTTTTGATGTGATTGGCACCGATATGTGGGGCGAGGGGGTAACGGCTAACCGGATCTCCGGCGCGCTGCACTCCCTGGCGGGCGAGGATGTGACGGTTAACATCAATTCTCCGGGCGGCGACATGTTCGAGGGGCTGGCAATTTATAACCTGCTGCGAGAATACAACGGCAAGGTCACAGTGAAGGTCATGGGCCTGGCCGCTTCCGCCGCGTCCATCATCGCCATGGCCGGCGATGAAGTGCAAGTGGGCCGCGGGGCGTTTTTGATGATCCATAACTGCTGGGTGGCGGTGATGGGCAATCGCAACGACCTGATCCAAACCGCGCAGGATATGGCGCCCTTTGACCAGGCCATGGCGGATATTTACATCGCCCGCAGCGGTCAATCCAGCGACGATATCGCCGCCATGATGGACAACGAAACCTACATCTCGGGCAGTGAGGCTGTCGATAAGGGGTTTGCCGATGGTCTATTGCCTGCCGACGAAATTCAGGACGGCGACGACAATACCTCCGCCGCATTAAGGAAGCTCGATTCGCTGCTGGCCAAGGCCAATACGCCGCGCTCCGAGCGTCGCAAGTTACTGAAAGCTTTAACGGGCTACACGCCGGGCGCTGTAGCCGATCACTCCGGTACGCCGAGCGCTGCCGCCATCAATGAAGAATCACTAGCCAGCCTGGAAGACGCGTTGCGCGGTCTGAAAGCGGCGTGCCAATAATTGGAGAAAGTATGTCTGATGTGAATGAGTTACTGAAAAAGGTTTCGGCGCAAATCGAGGAAACCAACGGCAAATTTAGCGCCCTGGCGGAAAATGCGCTGAAGGAGGCGAAAAAAGCCGGTGAGTTATCCGCCGGTACCAAGGAATCGGTCGATAAAATGGCCGTAGAGTTGAACGCGCTGCGCGAAGCCGAGAAAACGCTTAAAGCGGCGCTGGGCGAACTTGAGCAACATGTCGCCCAAATGCCGCTGGCCAACGCCAAGTCGGTTATCGAAACCATTGGGCTGCAGGTTGTTTCCTCTGAGGCGCTAAAGACCTTCGCCGCAGGGATTAGCGGGGGGAAAACGTCTCAGTGTGCCGGTTAGCGCCTCGCTGTTGTCGGTCGATGTGCCGGGGCAGATTGTTGCCCCCGACCGCCAACCCGGCGTGCTGGAACGCCTCAAACAGCGTCTGTTCATCCGCAGCCTGATCGCACCCGGCCGCACTGCGTCCAGCACCATCTATTGGATTCAGCAAACCGGCTTTACCAACGCTGCCGCAGCGATAGCGGAAAATACCACCAAACCCTACAGCGATATCACCTTCGCTGAAAAGTACTCACCGGTGCGCACCATCGCGCATATGTTCAAGGCATCCAAACAGATCCTTGACGATTTCGCCCAGCTGCAATCCGTTATTGATAACGAAATGCGTTACGGCCTTCAGTATGTCGAAGAGCAGGAAATTTTGTTCGGCGACGGCACCGGAGCGCATTTGGACGGTATCGTGCCGCAGGCCACGCCCTATGCTCCCAATTTCACGGTGGCGCAGCAAAACGGTATTGATGATTTGCGCTTGGCCATGCTGCAGGTGCAACTGGCTCGGGTGGCCTGCTCCGGCCATGTGTTGAACTTTATCGATTGGGCCAAGGTGGAACTGACCAAAGACACCCTGGGACGATACATTTTGTCGAACCCGGCCAGCCTGACCACGCCCACCCTGTGGGGCATGCCGGTGGTAACGACCGAAGCGGCGGCATTTGAGGGGAAATTCTTGTGCGGCGCATTCAATACCGCGGCTCAGTTGTTCGACCGTGAGGATGCCAATGTCGTTATCTCCACCGAGAACGCCGACGACTTCGAAAAGAACATGATTTCGATCCGTGGCGAAGAGCGTCTGGCGCTGACGGTTACCCGCCCGGAAGGGTTTATTTACGGCGCATTCACCGCGCCGGCCACGGGTGAATAAACCCAGCCTTTTAACAGCAGCCTTCGGGCTGCTTTTTTATGGACTGACATCATGAAAATGACCGCACTGAAACCCATTTACCTTAACCGCGACGTTGTGTTGGCGGGCCAGCAGTTCGACACCGGCGATCAGCACGCCCGCGAACTGATTCAAAAAGGCTATGCCGAAGCCGCGCCGGTTCCGCCGACCGCTGACGCCACAACGGACGGTACAGCGACGACTCAAACCGCACCGGATGCCAGTACGCAAGCACTGGCGCCCGCAGCAGATGCGCCGGCGGACGCGCCCGCGCCGGCAGCGGATGTGCAAGCCGATGCCACCGCCAAGGCCAAAGCCAAATAAGGGGCGCTATGATTGCCACGATTGACCTTTCGGTCGTCAAAGCCCATTGCCGCATTGACCCGGAGTTTACCGGCGACGATCCGCTGCTAACCCTCTTTACCGGCGCCGCCGCCCGGTACGTTCAATCGTCGACCCGCCGCACGCTCTATGCCAGCGAAACCGATCCGGGGTTTGACACTGATAAGAATGCGTTGCTGCTGGATGACGACATTCGCATGGCCATGCTGCTGTGCATCGGCAACTGGTATGCCAACCGGGAGGTGTCCGTTATCGGTGATACGGCCGTCGAGTTACCGCTGGCAGTCGATGCGCTGCTGCAACCCTACAGGATTTACGGGCTATGACGTCTTTACGCGCAGGGGAATTAAATAAACAGGTCACACTGCGGCAGGTAAACGTTGCACGAGATACGCTGTCCGGCGGGAACAAACGCACGACGTCGGATTTTCCTCCCATCTGGGCAAAAGCCGAACCCATTTCCAACCGTAAAATTCGCACCCTCGATCAAGATCAGGTGGTGGAAACCATTCTGTTCACCATCCGGCCACGGGCTGATGTGGATATCGACTGGCAGATTGTTTTCGCTGGCCGGGTTTTCACGGTGCGCGCGGCCGATCGCAGCCAATCGGATCGGGTATTACTGACGGCGGAGGCGGATGACCGTCATGATCGAGTATGAAATCAAAGCGGCTTTGGAAACCTTAACCGGGTTGCCCGCGTACCCGCTGCTATTGCCGGACCCCCAACAAGAAGGCGTCACCTATCAGCGCATCAGCGATCCCCGCGTCGATACGGGGCTGGTGCAAACCGCCCTGATACAGGCCCGGTTTCAGATCTCGTTTTATCTCATTGACGATTACCCGCGCATGCTGGCGTTGGATAAAGCCGTCTTGAATGCATGGGAGCCTATCCGGCATGGCTATATCGGTGCCTGGCCGGTGCAAGCGGTAACGCGTGACAGCATCCAGCAAGACCAGGTGACGTTGAGTGATAACAGCGTCCAGTACCGACTCGCGCGGGATTTTATTATCTGCTATCCGGATGATGCCGCATGAAAGGTCTGTTCAGTATTGAGGTGCAGGGATTAACCGCTCTGGAGCGGCAACTCACGGATCTGGCCGAAAACAAAGCGGTTAAAGTCCTGCGCGATGCCGGGCGCGCCGCGCTGGCGCCGGTGCTGGATGATATGAAACACAATGCCGGTTATGACGCGAAAAGCCCTGGCCCGCATATGCGCGACAGTATCGCGATAACCAGCACGAACCGTCTAAGCGACACCAAATGGATAACTGTTGTCACCTTGAGAGTCGGTCCCAGCAAAGAACAGACCATGAAGGCGCTGGCACAGGAGTTCGGCACGGTTAAGCAGGTAGCCCGGCCTTTTATGCGGCCGGCGCTCGATTACAACACGTCAAAAATTTTACGCATCCTTGCCGTACAAATACGCGCGGGGCTATCCAATAGTTGATTAAGAGAGGAAAAATATGGCCGATCCTGTTGTTAAAACCTCGCCCGAGTACGCCATGCTGCCTGCCGGCACTATCGTTAAATGGGGTGCGGTGGGCGATGATGTGAGCACTTTGAAAGCGTTGGTGAACTGCAAAGCCCTCGGGGCGACGGGCCAGAGCAGCTCCTTTGTCGATTGCACCACCCTGATCGATACGCAAAAGCAATTTGTCTCGGATATGCCCGAGGGGCCGGATAAATCCCTGGGGTTTGTCGATGACCCCACCAATACCGATTTTATGGCGTTTCTGGCCGCCGCGGACGCACATCAAACCGTTCAATTTTATACGGAGCTGCCCAACGGGCGCATAGCCACCATGGTGCTGGCCCTGGGCGGCTGGGAAGTGGCGGAAATCACCGCGCCGGCCAGCGATGTTATTCAAATCACCGTGTCCGGTAAACAAAACTCCATCGACTGGAGCGTCGCCGCCCCGGCGGCCTAATCCCACCTTTAACAGGATCCTGAATGTCTAAACCTAATGCAGGGCTCAAAGCGGCGTTGCTGCAACCCATCGATACCGCCATTCCGTTTACGCTCTTTGGCGTTGCGGTCAATATCCGGCGTCTGACGGCTCAAGAGTTGATGAACTACAACGACGCCATGGCCGCCGCGACGGATGACTCAAAGGCCACGGCGCAGTTGGGGGCGGGGCTGATTTTATCCGTGCTGGTGGATGAGAACGGACAGACGATACCGGCGCAAGAGTTGCCCACCGCCGGCGAGTTGCTGGCGGTGCATGATAATGCCACGCTGTTGGAATCGCTGGTGGCTGTCTTGCGCCATAGCAACGGCACGCTGGAGGAGGCCAAAAAAAACTGATTGACTCGCCTGACCTGCGCGTCATTTTTTCACTCGCGGACAGGTTTGGCGAGCCAGATCCCCGAAAAATAGCCGCGTTGCCCGCCGATATCGTGCAGCACTGGCTGGCCTATTTCGACCTGATCAATCATCCGCCGGCCGCGCCGGTTACCCCTCAATCTGTCAGCACTGCATCTGATATAGATAGGCAGTGTATCGACGTTATGCGAGCGCTTATGTAATGGCTGATGTAGCAACGTTAGCGGTGGCGATGCACCTGAACTCCGCCAGCCTGAAATCTGAGGCGGCCGACGCGTTTAACAATGTTGCCTCGGCTGCCAAAAATTTCTCGACGGTAGTTCAACAAGAGTCGAGCAAGGCCGGATCCGCTTTGACGAAAATCGGGACTCAGGTTCGCGCTACCGGTACTCAATTTGACGGGCTGCAAAGCCACGTTGCCAAGACCAGCACCGGGTTAGAGCAATTTCGCTCGGTGATTAACGGGTTGGCCGGCGGCAGCAATATGGCGGCCAGCACCATTGCCAATGCCATGGTGCCGTCTCTCGATCGGCTCTTTGGCAGTCTGAACAATGCCACCAGCGGCTGGAAGGCGCAGCAAGCGGCGGCGCAAGAGGCGGCCAATGGGCTGGTTGATGCGGCTAATGATGCTATCGCCACAGCGCAGGCGGCGCGAACTCAATCGTTGGCGCAAGCCGCCATCGCCGAGAAGACCCTGGCGACCGCCGCCGCCCAGCGCGAACAGGCGTTTGCCCTGGATGAATATTACGCAAAACAGGCTTTGGTCAATAAGGAATACGGGATCACTGTCGCCTACGATGAGGAGCATGAACAGAATGCGCGGACTATCGCAGAGGCGAATCTTGCCGAGGCGGCGGCGCAGACCAAATTGGCGGCGGCAACCGAAGCCGTCGCGGCGGCGGACGCAGCGGAAATCGAAGGTAAGGCCAAATTGGCGGCCGCACAAGAAGCGGTCGATCTTGCCAATCAGAAAGTTACCCTTTCGTCTAAAGCGGCGTCGGCCGCCGGCGGCGCGTTCAATGGTTTGTTAGGGTTGGTGGGCGGCGCACCGGGGCTGGCCATTATGGCCGTCGTCACGTCTTTGACCGCGCTCTATTCGTGGTATGACAAGACCAGCGACGAAACTAAAAAGTTCAACGCCGCGATTATGGAAAATTACGGCTCCATGGGGCTGACCGCGAGCCAATTGCAATCGCTTGTGGCGCAGCTTGGCAACACTGATGGCGCCATTAAGTCGGTTACCGGCGCGGCTAAAGCCGGTTTTACCGGCGACATGCTGGATCAGGTTTCGTCCTTGGGCGCCCAGCTTAACGAGCTGGGCGGGGATTCCGATGAGCTCGTTAAGCAGCTTACCAGCCTGCGCGGCGATCCGCTCAAGGCCCTGCAAGAGTTGACCAATGCGGGCGTGGTTTTAAACGCCAATCAGATAGAACAAATTGCCAGTTTACAGCGGCAGGGTGATATCTCGGGCGCCACGGCGCTGGCTGAACAGTATGCAATGGATGTCATCAGCCAAAAATTAAAAAGCCAGCAAACCGACCTGCAGAACAATGCCGGCTGGTGGGATAAGCTGAAGGATTCGGTTGCCGGCGCCATGGCCGCCATTGGCCAGGCTGATATCGACAACGCCCGGCTCATGGGCGCCATGACCGGCACCGATATTGATCAGCCTGCACAAAATGCCCAGGCCCTGGCCGACCAGCAGAAACAGCAGGCTGCGGCACGGCAAAAGGCGGCCGCGGACGAACAAAACGCTGCGCTGGCCCGCCTCAAGACCGAAACGGATATCAACACCGCGATTAAAGCGGGCGCCGACCCCCAAAAAAGAGGCCGCCACCCTGACGGCGGAAATTAATGCTGAATACAAAGCCGGGAAACTGAATGCAGATGATTATGCCGCTGCGCTAAAAGGTGTCGATAAGGAGTACGGCAATCACAAGAAAGCCTCTACCGCCGGTATCAACGATGGGGCCAACTTGCTTTTGCAGCTTCAGGAGCAAGAGGCCACCTTGCGGGCGCAGACGGACGACAGCGATAAACTGACCGCCAGTCAGAAAAAACTCGCTGCGTTTAATGCCGAGGTGGCCGGTTTTGACAAAAATCACCTGACAGCCGGGCAAAAGAGCATTCTGGCGGTTCAGGATCAGGTCCGGGCGCAGCTACAGGTCAATGCCGGGCTGGAGCAAGCCAACGCACAGCATGCGCTGGCGGTAAAATTGCAGCAGCAGAACGCCGAATTGACGCAACAAACGGCGCAAAAGCAGCAGGCGGCCAATGATTCGCTGGCGCAAATGACTATGTCATCTCCTGCCTATGAGCAGATGACCGCCGAGGAGCAAATCCGCAATGATTTTGCCGACCGCCGGCTAAAGCTGGACAAAGAAGTCACGGATCATTCGTCCGCGCTCTACAGCCAGGAAACGGACTTCCTGGCAACTGAACAGCAAAAACAACTCGATATCGTCACCACCACCGCGGCGGAAAAAGCCAAAATTGACAGCAGTTATTCGCTCGGGTTTGAAAAAAGGGGTGACGGATTGGGTTACCACGGCGGGCAATGCCTACGATCAGATGAAAAGCTTTGCCACCAGCAGCTTTGATTCCATGGCCAGCGGCCTGGCGACGTTTATCACCACCGGCAAACTGAATTTTTCCACCCTGGCGACCTCCATTATCGCCGACCTGATAAAGATCCAGTTGCAGGTGGCCGCGTCGTCGGCGCTGCAATCGATATTCGGCATCGGCGGCAATATTTTGTCGGGTATTACCGGCAGCGTTTCGACACCCGCCGCCGGCACCGGCGACATGGGACTCAGCACCAGTTATACCGGTTACGCGAAAGGCGACGTCTTTAATTCGCCGGACCTGAGCCGGTACAGTAACAGCGTCGTCAAGCAGCCTACGGTTTTTGCGTTCGCCAGCGGCGGTGGCGTGATGGGCGAAGCCGGGCCGGAAGCCATCATGCCGCTAACCCGGGCGTCGGACGGTTCGCTGGGCGTGCGGGCGACAAGCGACAGCACCGCCCAGGGCAACGCCGTTACCGCGGCCCCGCAGGTAAATATTTACATCACCGACAGCGGCAGCACCTCTACCCAGAGCACACCCGCGTACCAGCAATTCGGCAGCAATATCGCGCAGTATGTCCAGCAGCAATATCAGCAGCTCATCCGTAAAGATCTCAACCCGGGCGGCGTTATCTGGCGAGCGGTTAAAGGAGCTTAATGATGGCGTTGGAGACATTTACCTGGTCACCCCAAGTTAAGCCCACGGGCGACAGCACTTTCCGAGTCCGGACGGCGCAGTTTGGCGATGGCTATGCCCAGGTCTCAGGAGGCGGCATCAATACCGAAACACAATCTTGGGATCTCTCGTTTACCGGCAACACCGCTTATATCAGCGCCATTATCGCGTTTTTGCGCGACAAAGCCGGCGCCACCTCGTTTATCTGGACGCCGCCGCTGGGCGTACCCGGGCTTTACCGATGCGCCGAATTCAAGCCCACCCCATTGGGTAACGATAACCACACGCTGACGGCGACCTTCACGCAGTCATTTCAACCATAGGAAAAAATCATGGCGATTAATGCCGATCTTCAACAATTGGAGCCGGGTAACAGCGTCCGTTTATTTGAGGTAGACGGCACGAAATTCGGCGCGGATGTGCTGCGCTTCCACAACCACACCATCAACTATACGCAGGCCGAAATTGAACAGTTGAAAACTGACGGTAATGCCATTGAGAACGGCGCGCCTTACGGCAAACCCATCTGGTGGCAGGGGCAGGAGTATGGCGCATGGCCGGTGCAGGTGTCTGACCTTGAAATGTCCACCGACGGCCAGGCGGCCACGCCAAAAATCACCGTCGCCAACCTTAACGGGCTGATCACGGCGCTGTGTCTGCAATTTGAAGACCTGGCCCAGGCTAAGGTCACCATCCACGACACGTTCAGCCATTACCTTGACGCGGCCAATTTCCCCGACGGCAACGCCGAGGCGGATCCGGAACAAGAAAAGCTTCAGGTCTGGTATATCGACCGCAAATCCAGCGAAGATGACGAAACGGTGGAATTTGAGCTGGCCAGCCCGGCGGATTTGCGCGGGCAGAAAATCCCAACGCGCCAGATAACCTCTCTTTGCACCTGGTGCGCCCGCGGCTGGTATCGCACCGGCAATGGGTGCGATTATGCCGGTACCGCTTATTTCGACAAAAACGGCAACGCGGTTGACGACCCGAGCCAAGACGTTTGCGGCGGGTTGATGGAAGATTGTAAAACGGTTCGGCGAAAATAACCCGCTGTCGTTCGGCGGCTTCCCGGGCTCCAGTCTGATCAGCCAATAATCATGCGCGAAAAAACACTCACGGCCATCATGGCCCACGCAAAACGGGATTACCCACGGGAAGCCTGCGGCGTGATTTGCCAGAAATCGCGGGTTGAGCGCTATTTTCCTTGCCGGAACCTGGCGGATAAACCTACCGAGCAATTTCACCTGGCGCCGGAGGATTACGCCGCGGCGGAAGAGTGGGGCGCGGTGATCGGGATTGCCCATAGTCACCCGGACGCCACCACCCAACCCAGCGAACTGGACCGGGCGCAGTGTGACGCAACTGAATTGCCCTGGCATATCGTCAGCTGGCCGGAGGGTGATTTTAGGACCATTCAACCCCGCGGGGAGCTTCCGCTTATCGGCCGCCCGTTCGTGCTCGGCGTTTATGACTGCTGGGGGCTGGTGATGAGCTATTACCGGCAGACGCACGGCATCGAGCTACCGGATTACCGGGTGGACTATTGCTGGTGGGAGCAGGGTGAAAACCGTTACGGTGAAAACTGGTACGAATGCGGGTTTAGAGAATTTGCCGGGCCGCCGCACGCCGGTGACGTTGTGGTGATGCAGTGGTCCGCGCTGGTGGCAAATCACGCCGGCATATTACTGGATGGCAATTTGCTGCTTCACCACAAATACGGCCATTTAAGCCAGAAAGAACCCTATGGCGGTTATTGGAAAGACCGAACAATTCGGTTAGTACGATATAAAACTCTGATATGACTGATGTTATTTTCCCCGTTTCGCGCTGGTGCTATCATCCCCTGATTGATATTGGGAAGAGGGAAACAATGAAAAAAATAACGCTAGCCGTGGTTGTTCTGTCGTTGGTTGGATGTTCTTCAATGTCTGAATTAAGATCGCAACCGCCAGTAAAAAGTTTCACTTCAAACCATCCGATTAATGCCTTGTCAGAATGTATTTTATTTGGATGGCAGGAGAATAGTGTTAGATACGGGGATGTTTATATCCAACCATCTAAGAATGGAAAAACGGTCTATAGCCAGGCTAATATTGAAATGGCTGACATCATATCGAATGGCAATGGCTCAACGGTGAATTTCTATCATCAATCAGGGCTGTTTAAATATAGAATTGATTCTCGCATACTGGCAATTGAAAAGTGTGTTAAATAATCAAGGGGGTATTATGGCTTTTATTGATGTACCAATGCGCCGCATGGTATTTCATGGTCCGTTGATTTCTCGATTTGGGCGTGAGTTTAAATTTAAAGCACACAATTCTAAGAAAATGATAAGCGCCGCTAAGCATCTCTTGGATGGGTTTGAAAAATACTTAATGGAGGCGCATAAACGCGGTCTTACTTTTGCTGTTTTTATTGGTGATAAAAATAAGCGCAATGTCACCAAAGAAGAGTTAGAGATTGACGCTAGCTCTCAGGATATTCACCTAGTCCCGGTAATCATAGGCAGTAAGCGTGGCGGATTATTCCAAACTATCTTAGGCGTTGCTCTCATTGCTGTTGCTGCTTTCGCAAGCGGCGGTCTTGGCGCGGCATTCACAGCAGCAGGGACATGGGGTGGGGCGTTAGCTGCAACAGGCGCATCCCTAGCCCTAGGCGGTGTGGTACAAATGCTTTCACCACAACAATCCGGCCTCAGAATGAGCCAGGATCCGGACAATAAACCCTCTTATGCATTCGGTGGGCCGGTAAACACAACAACTCAGGGTAATCCTGTACCGGTGTTATACGGTAGCCGTGAAATCGGCGGGGCTATAATTTCCGCTGGCATCTATACCGAAGACCAGCAGTAATACTTTCTACTGCATCTTGTTTTGGTTTTTTAATCTATATTTCAGGCGTAGCATAATGATGTTAATGGAAAATTACCGTTGAGGATGAGTAAATGCTTAAAGCGATAGGTGGCCTATTAATGGCTATAGGTATCATATGGATGTTGACCGCTCTTAATATGGACGTGACTGTCGGGACCATAAATGCAGTATACAATACAGGTCTTTTGGCAAACAGAGAAATGAGCATTATTTCTGGAAGTTCAGTTGCAATTATTGGTACAATAATTGCCATGGCGGGCGCCATTAGCCGGGTCATCAAAGATAAAGATCAAGAAATAATTGATATTTTGAAGAAAATCAATAATAGATTGCCTGATAGCGATGCAAATAATAATCCCGTTCTCTGATTAACTTCAGGTCATTCCAAAACCCGTCAAAAATGGCGGGTTTTTTGTAGGCGCAAAATGGCAAAAAAATATCATCAAAGGCCGCAAAGGCGGCAGCTCCAGCAGCTCAACGCCCACCGAATCCCCCGACAGCATCCAGTCTATCGCCCGCGCAAAAATCCTCGTTGCCCTGGGGGAAGGGGAACTCGCCGGCGGCCTGGATGGTACCAGCATATTTTTAGGCGATGGGTCCACCACCACCGCCCTGTCTAACGCCGATGGCTCGTTAAATTTTACCGGTGTGACCTGGGATTTCCGGCCCGGAACACAAGCACAGGATTTTATTGCCGGCCTGCCGGCGGTAGAGGATGAGATTGCTATCGGTATCACGCTAAGCAGTGCATCGCCCTGGGTGCGCGCTATATCCGATACCGATCTAACCGCGGTGCGCATCCGCTTAGGCTGGCCGACGCTCCAGCAAGAGCAGTCCAACGGCGACGTGACCGGCTACCGGATTGAATACGCCATTGACCTGGCCACCGACGGGGGCGCATACCAGCAAATTATCGACACGGCAGTGGACGGCAAAACCACCACGCTTTATGAGCGGTCGCATCGTATCGACTTACCCACGGCCATTACCGGCTGGCAAATTAGGGTGCGGCGAATTACGGCGGACTCTACCAGCAGCATGATCGCCGACACAATGAATATCGAGGCCATCACCGAGGTTATCGACGCCAAATTGCGGTACCCCAACACGGCGCTACTGTATGTCGAGTTTGACGCCGAACAATTCACCAATATCCCTAAAATTTCATGCAAACCGCAGGGCCGGATTATCCGTGTGCCGGACACCTATGATCCGGTGGCGCGCACCTATACCGGGACATGGACCGGTACGTTTAAATGGGCGTACAGCAATAACCCGGCCTGGGTTTTTTACGACTTGGTGCTTTCGAACGTGTTTGGCCTGGGCAATCGTATTGACTCAACACAGATTGACGAGACGGCGCTTTATCAAATTGCTCAGTACTGCGATCAACTGGTGCCGGACGGGTTGGGCGGCAGCGGGACCGAGCCACGTTTTCTGTGCGACGTGTATATCCAATCGCAGGAAGACGCCTGGACGGTATTAACCGACCTGGCGGCAATCTTCCGGGGCATGACGTATTGGGGCCAGAATCAGCTGGTGGCCCTGGCGGATATGCCGCGGGATCTGGACTACACCATCACCCGGGCGAATGTCGTCAACGGTAAATTCACCTACTCGTCGTCCAGTGAGAAAACCATTTACACCACGGCAATGGTAAGTTACGGCGATCCGGATAACCACTACGCAGACATAATCGAGCCGGTATCGGATAACGATCTGGTACAGCGGTACGGCATCAACCAAACCGATATCACTGCTATCGGGTGCGTGCGCCGTTCTGAGGCCAACCGGCGCGGCCGCTGGGCGCTTTTGTCTAACGTGAAAAATCGGGTAGTTGATTTCTCGATGGGCCTGGATGCCATTATCCCGCTGCCCGGCCGGATCATTGGCATTGCCGATCAGAATTTGGCGGGCAAAATTACCGGCGGTCGCATCAGCGCGGTGGATGGTCGCAATATCACGCTGGATCGCGTTGCCGATGTACTGGCGGGCGATCGCCTGATATTAAACCTGCCCAGCGGCGTGGCGCAGGCGCGGACTGTACAGGCCGTCAACGACAAAATCGCCACGGTCACCACCGCCTACAGCGAAACGCCGGTGACGCAGGCCGTATGGGCCATCGACTCGGACACGCTGGCCATACAGCAATATCGCGTTACGCAGGTCTCGGATAACGGCGACGGGACCTATGCCATTACCGGCACGCAATACGACGAGAGCAAATACGCCGCCATCGATACCGGCGCGCGCCTCGATAGCCGGCCGGTGTCTGTTATCCCGCCCGGGGTGCAGGCGCCGCCGGCGGATGTCGCCATCGACAGCTACACGGCAATCAGTCAGGGCCTGGCCGTCACCACGCTGCGGGTCACCTGGCAGTCCGCCGCCAATGCCATCGCCTATGAGGCGCAGTGGCGGCGTGATAGCGGTAACTGGATATCGGCCGCCCGCACATCGGCCTTGGGGTTTGAGGTGCCCGGAATTTATGCCGGCACTTACCAGGCGCGGGTGTGCGCCATCAACGCCAGCGACATTTCGAGCGTATGGGCAAACGCGGATGAGACACAGCTGAGCGGCAAGACCGGAGCACCGCCCAAGCCTCTCGGGTTTAGCGCAACCACCGACATTGTTTTCGGCATTACGCTGACCTGGGGCTTTCCCGAGGGAACCGACGACACGTTGGAAACGGAAATCCAATACAGTCCTAGCTCAGACGGTACCGGCGCGATATTGCTCGCCGACGTGCCCTATCCCCAGAGCACCTACCAGCAAATGGGGCTGGCCGCCGGCGTAACCTATTGGTACCGCGCGCAGCTGATAGACCGGACCGGCAACGAATCGGGTTTCACGGATTGGGTGGAAGGATCGTCGTCCAACGATGCCAGCGCTATTTTGGATGCGATTGGCGCCGACATTATGACGACGGAGGCCGGGCAGGAATTAGCGGCGCAAATTGACACCAATACGGATGCGCTGGTGGCCACCGCACTGGCCAATCATGCTAATGTTCTCCAGCAGTGGGCCAATTATGGCGATAACCGCGCCGGTATCATCAGCATGCAGACGACCATAGCTGATGATCAACAATCGCTCGCTGCCTACCAACAAGATGTCACGGCGCGTTTCAATAACGATGAGGCCACCATTGAAACCAAAGCGACTAGTATGTTCAACGCATCGGGGGATGGCTATGCCGTTTATGATATCAATGCCGGAGTGACCTATAACGGTCAATATTTTGCCGCCGGAATGGCTATCGGCGCGCAGGTGTCCGGCGGCGTCGTCACTACGCAGGTGTTGTTTCAGGCCGACCGATTTGCATTCATGGATCAGAGTAACGGCGTGGTTTCAACGCCGTTCGCCATTCAAAACGGGCAGACTTTTATCAATGCCGGGTTTATAGCGGATGCGTCAATCACGAATGCAAAAATAGGGAATTATATTCAATCAACAAATTACGTTGCGGGTTCGGCCGGTTGGTATATTGGCAAAGACGGTACGGCGGAATTCAGCAACGCCACGGTCCGGGGAAACATTACCGCTGACAGCGGTACGCTTAATAACGTGGTGATAAATAACAATTGCACCATAAAGGGCATATTGGCGGCCAATCAGGTGACCGGCGGTATCGCCACCAGTGAGAGCATGGACCTGTCGGGCATTAGCGATCCGAACGGAAACGCCACCCATACCCAAAGCTTTTATCGCACTCTCTATGCAAATTCCTACGTAAACCGGGTTCTGACGATCGTCGGCCCGATGGCCATTGACGCGGGTACCAGTACAGGTTCATTAACCGTGGAGATTTTCGCAAACAACGTCAGCATCGGCTCTGCCACCATTGCCACGTCATCCGTGAATGACAACGCAATTTCCGCCAATGGCGCCTTTGGCGCGTCGGTTAATGTGCCGGTGGGCACGCAGGTGGATATACGCATCCTGGTCACAAAGGTCAACCGCGGCACCATGCTGGCAGGCCCAGCGCTGCTCACGGCGTGTGTCGATACGGGCACGGACTGGTCAGCGCAAACCTAGCGATTCAAGCGTCTTCAGCACTATCGCAGTGCCATACCGGCAATCTTAATCTCATCACACAGGAATAGTTATGGCCTGGTATAAAACCGGAACAGTGACGATCGACAACAATATTGTTGTCGGCGTCGGGACAAGTTGGGGAAAGTCCATTTATGGGATCGGGGCAGGGCAAATTTTATTGGTTCCCGGCTCAGGCACCGTTCAAATATTTGAGATAGCCAGCGTCGACAACGACACGCAGATAACGCTGGTGGCGGGGCCTGCCGCGGCAATCACTAATTCGACCTATGCCATCCTGTCATTCTATGGCGGCTCATACGCGGATTTTGGTCGCCAATTGTCGTCGTTTCTGGCTCAGTATCAAGAGTTGCTCGGGGTATGGCAGCAATTTTTGACCGGAACCGAGGATATCAATTTAACGCTGCCGGATGGCAGCGTCATGGTCTTAAAGTCATTATCCGAGATAGAATCAGCCGCTGCTACCGCTGGCGAGGCGGCCGTGTGGTATGAGGACAACAAAGCCTACCTTGAACAATCCGGCGCGAATGCAACGGCCGCAGCGACCAGCGCCGCCAGCGCCCAACAGTCTGTTGATAATATCGCCTCAGCGTTAAATGGAACGCTTAAAAGCCAGAACAATCTCTCCGAGATAGCCGCAGGCGGGGATACCGCTAAAGCTGCGGCCAGAGATAATATAGGTGCGATAGACGGGACCGGATTGCTGGCTATCGGTAACAACTTGTCAGAGATAGCTGCAGCTGGCACCGATGCCCAAGCCAGCGCCAGAGAGAACCTCGGGATCCAACCTGCCGACGGTGCGCTGTTGGCAGCAAACCGTCTTTCGGAAATAGCCGCCGCCGGCGCTGATGCGCAGGGTGAGGCGAGAACAAATCTTGGTGCGCAGCAAGCAGGAACATCATTACAGACCGAAAATAATCTGTCAGAAATTGCGGCTGCCGGAACAGATGCGCAGTTATCGGCCAGAAATAATCTCGGAATAACGTTGGATGCTGGCGCGTTGCTAACTGTTAATAATTTATCTGAAATTGCAGCAGAGGGTAGTTCAGCGCAATCATCAGCAAGAGCAAATTTAGGAATTACGGCCAGCGGCAACCTAGGCGGCGAATTGCTTGGGATTCAATTAATAACAATTTCAGGAACGTATAATCTAGCAACAGGATGTAATTATATTATAGCTGAAATGGTCGGCGGTGGTGGCTTAAGCGGAACTTGCCCTGCTACAGGGACGGCAACAAGGGCGTTAAGTGATATGGGTTCTCCCGGTGGGTATTTGAAAATTTATATTCCGGTTGCCCAATTGTCTACTGCCTCCACTAATCAAATAATTATTACAATCGGAGCAGGAGGCACTTTAACCGGCGGCGCTAATAATGGTGGTAATACTACAATAGACACAAATGTAGCAGTTGCAGGCGGCGGTGCTATAGGACCGAATGGGGTAAGTTTCACAAATGCATCTGGAGGTTTCGCGACTTGTCCACAAGCAACGGTCATCAGAACAACACCTGTCGTCTCTGCTGCGATTTCGTCGAATATTTTAGAATCGAAAGACTATTTAACTTTTGAAATCTTCAGACCTAGCCTTTCAATATGGTCTATTTCCGCAACTTCTTATCAGTTAGTGTCAAGCGGAACGGTATTTTCTGTCGGTTCTAATTATCGATGGCCTTATACGAATTTTTCATTTTTTCCTTATGTCGGCACCTCTGGAGTGCTATATGGGGGGGGCCGGTCAAGGATTTTATTTGAATACAGTGAGTAGTACAGGTCAATATAACGCTGGCGTTCAAGGTGCAGTCCGCCTTTATATGTATTCTTGATTAGGAGAAAATGAAGATGTCAGATCAAAGTAACTCAACAAATGTTTATGCTATGATTGAAAATGGGGTAGTTATTAATTTGATTGTTTGGGATGGGATAACACCTTATAATCCCGGGACGCAATATATTCTTCTTCAGGTTCCAGACGGGGCATTAGTTGATAGGGGATATTCGTGGGATGCAACAAATGGGTTTACAGCACCGGCTGAGCCTGTGGGTTCATAAATTGTTGCTTAATAAAAACAGGGCCAGAAGAGGCCCTAAGATATTTATTTTTTATCGATAAGCGTAACTTTTCTTACCAAAGTCATTAAATTACCTATCAATAATTTTATATGATTCTATTCTATTGCGTATACTCTCACAACATTTATCCACTTGAGCAATAATTTCTTTATTTTGTTTCGAAGCTTCAGACCAATATCCTTTATCTTCTGGTGTATGTAAAAAATGATATTCAGCTTCTTCTTTTCTAGATAAGTGGTCTATAGTTTTCAGCTCTTCAAAAACTTCTTTGGAATAAAATGGCTTGCCATATTGATATACTAATAAAAACTCATTGAAATCTTCTGCAAATTTTATTAATTTTCTTTCACGCTCCTGGTTTTTATTTTCTACAGAGATATTAAACTCAATTTGTGGCCTTAACTCCAATGTCGTAAATTTCAGATCTATTAACTTTTCCCATATGCCTTGATAAATACTATATTCTTTTTCGAATTGGTATTTACTAATGTAAATGTTATTATCAATACTTGATTGAAATTCTCTTATCCTTTTTTCCAAAAGAAATTTAAGTGATTCTCTACTAACATAGCCCACAATTGCTAATATAGTTGTGATAATGAAACCTAATCCACCTATAGCCGACAGTATAGTAAGAATGATATTCATTTATAGTGCCTTCGTTTGATAGTTTTTCAGCAAGTATAATCATACAATTAGCGAATGATACATCTCTTAAAAAACGCATCTTGCGAACTGTTCAACAAAAGTAACATTTCTATCAATGAATGCATTGCGTTTAATTGTTGTTTGGCTCGACTGTAGCTGTAAAATCACTACCTAAACTATCAGCTTGGGTACATAGTAAAACTGTCAATCCAAGGCCAACGTTTTTCACAATATCGGGCCACAGGCATCTGTAACCCGCTGATATATATAGATCGAGAATTTTTGCTTTATGTTGAAATTATTGATTAATCAATTGATTTAACAGTTGAAAACGCACGATTTAAAATCCCTCGGCTGTAAGGCTGTACGGGTTCAAGTCCCGTCCCGGGTACCACACTAGAATCCTGAATTAAAACAAAGTAGTAAGAGTAAATTTGATGCCGTCGAGAGACGGTTTTTTTATGCCTGAAATCCCTCTTCCTAATATCTTTCCTAATATCTTTTTTGCTGATTGAATAGCCATTCACTTTTTCTGATTACCTACCACCGGGACAATAGGCGTTTTTTCGGTCGTATCTGGCCGTCTGACTGATGGTCAAATGACCGGAAATCCGCTGTTTCTCGGATAAGCTGCCTTCCAGGTCAGAAACGCCCTTTGCCTTAAGATCGTGAAAGGTGAAATCAAAGCTTAATTCCGGAAACCGTTCCTTAGCCGCGGCTTTCGCTTTTTCCCAACGGCTATTGAACCCGTCCCGGCTATAACGGGATCCGCTTGGCTGGTGGATAACGTAAATTGTCGATATCCCCGGCTTCAGGGGTAATGACTCGGCTAGCGCTATCGCCGCTCGCAACCGTTCCGACCAGGCTTTTATCTGCTTGGTTCCAGTCTTGCCCTGGCGGATGAAAATTCCCTCTTCTAACAATTGGCTTTTGCTCAGGCCCAGCACGTCACTTTGCCGCGCCAGGCAGAGATAAGCGATTTCCATTGCCGCGCGAACGGTATCCGGAGCCACGGAATAGACGGCCGCGTATTCGCTATCAAGAACATAGCGATCAAGGGGAATTGCTTTAAACAGTCGAATACCCTCAAAGCTACCGGTAATCGGCGATCGGAATGGAGCGAAGCATGCAGACAGGGGTTCATTTTCACTTTGTCCCGCTCATACCTCCACTAAACACCCGGGACACGAGAGGGTTTGGTAAAGACGCCGAAGCCGCTCTGGTAGCGTTGAAAGATAAGTTTTTTGTGAGCATTATTAGAGGCATTCATTGAGTGCCTGTAATAATGCTCACATCTTCAGTGTGTCGTAAAAGTATTATACTTTCCCCAAAAATGATCACCTATCTCTGATAGATAAGATGCTCAAATGTTTATATGGGAGTTTTCTTTTACCAATACCCCCTAATCCTTAGCCCATTTCCCCTATACGCCGTAGCAATAACAGATAGCATGGTGTGTTTGGATATCAATCTTACTGATGTTGCTTCAGACACTTTGATATATTTTGGAATGGAATGAATAACATATAGAGTATGTGGGGGTGGTTCCGGAGCATCACCGAAGTCTGAATCCATTATCAAGGTTAATGGCGTCGAGGTGGATAGAATTATTGGAGCAAAGAACCATCTCTGCAAGATGCCTTAATGTTAATGGTCAGAAGATACAGGTTGAAAAAGAAAAGGGCAAAAATCAAAAATGTTGCTATAACAATGTGCCAAAAAAAACCTTGCGAAATCTATTCAAATCACTAAGCGCACGGCTATCAGTAAGCAGCGAATGCCGCAGGTTGGAGGCTCATACAAGTTGCGCAAATTGAGACGGGAAAATGTGCGCACATAGCCAATACCCAGCTATCACCATGTTACAATTCACAATGGATGCAACATTTAAAAACGGAGCAAATCATGAGCGGTAGACGCTGGGTAGATTATTTAGTAATCGGTGGAAAACGACATGGCGAACGATACGTGGAGTTGCAAGAAGAGGGTAGCGTGTTTGTAGAGGCGAAAATACAACCGCTCATAGAATTTGTCGCGCCTAATCTAGCTGCGAAACTACATAAGGGGAAAGGGGAATACCATAAGGTCGAGCGTTTTGTATACAACGAAAAAACATACCTGCTCGCGATCCTCAACTCAAGGGAGGGTTATGACATTGAAAGCCTGTTGCTTAAATCAGACCCACCCGTAAAACCAATTGATTAAAAACAGTCGCCCTGATGAAGTGAACCGCATATAGTTGACACTTTGCTTTAACTGGCGGCTGACATGGCCTGAGTTCGATATTGTACCAGACTCAGGCCGTTAAGTTTCGCTTTGAATCGCTCGTTGTTGTAGCAGCGGATGTATTCTTCCGCTGCAACTATCAGATGTTCCATGTTTTCATACACTTGATGATACCAGCATTCTGTCTTTAACAAACCAAAAAGTTTTCTATCACGGCGTTATTCAGACAGTTCCCTGTACCCGACATGCTTTGCATTATGTCTTTTGCTTGCAACTTTTCCTGATACCCGGCCATCTGATACTGCCAGCACTAATTAGAGTGAAGAACCGGTGCGTCGCCCGGCTTCAAGATTTTAGGGCATCGCCACGCATATTTTCGACCAGACTCATTCCCAAATGTGTCGTCATGTTCCAGGCTATTATCTCGCTTATTTACAGATACAGCTGTTCCCCTTTAATCTTAAACTCGGTGACGTCTGTGGCCCTTCTGGTTTGGCCCGCCGGCCTTAAAGTTTCTTTCTAAGATGTTTGGGACCACCCTGCCGTAGGTGCCTTTATATGATTGATATTTATTGCTTCTCAGGTAGAATGCCAGCCCCATCTTACGCATCAGTTTTCGAACCGTTTTAAGATTTGTACCATAGCCTTCATTCCGTAATGCCAGAGTAATGCGCCGGTAACCCTATCGCCCTTTATGATGGTGGAACAATGCGACTATTCTGTGCTGTTTCTCCTCATAACGGTCGCTACGCGCACCTGACTTTACGTGCCAGTAATACCAGGGCGTTCTTATGTGATGAATGTACAGGCGATCATTGAAACGAAAAAAAAGCCAGCCTTAGGCTGGCTAATATACAACTGCAAGGAAAATGCGAGTGCGACTCGCACAAATACGGTGAAGCTCCAAAGAGCCGTTAACACCATAACGAAATTGCATTTTTAAATAAATCTTTTAATTGAATCATATATATAGAGCCTGCCTATAGGTGGTCTTTGCCCTTTTTGCCCGTTGCCAAATCTGACGTATACCCCCTATTGTACCAGCGTCTACGGCAACGGGCAGATTCCCATTTAATCACGGACCTCGACATATCGGAGAGGCGCGAGCATGTCCAAAAACCTGAAAAATTGAGTACGGTCGGATCGTACAGCATATCGGCGGTATTGCTCGCCATCGCTCATGAGTTGCCGGGCGTGGACTGGCGACAGGTCTCCGTCATTTCTGCTTTTGCATTAGGCGTGGCGACTTACTTTACCAGAGTTTATTTTCTGCGCCGCCAGACCAGGGCGATTTAAGCAGGCGCCCGCGAAGGCAAGACGATCATTCCGAGGTCAGAATAATGGCTAAGTCACCCGCAAAGCATAAGAGATGAGTTGCCGCCGCTGCTCTTCAAAACAGTCGGCAAAACAGCGCGTCAGCGGAGACCCGAATTGAGTACCGGACAGTGCTTAAAACAGTGCCAACGTTTGCTTTTAATATTTCCGATCCTATTACTAACGGCCTGCTCATTGAGGCCAACCGTTTACGCGCCAAAAACTCGAGAATTGCATTTTTTCTTCATTTCGCCTGGAACCATGAGCTTGGAACAATGCATTAGCTGCGCTGCCTACCAATGAATGAGAACTAAAAAAAGGGCCTCGGCAGGCCCAAACACTTCACCTAAAATGGAACATAATGGAAACAAACGCATCATACGCCATAAATTAACTTCCTCCAGCGCTCTACGCATTGCGTTTAACTGCCGTTTGGCTTGTTTGCACCTGCAAAATTCGCCGCTTGAACCTTATGCTTGATTACACGGTAAACCCGTCATCCCGAGGTAATAATTTCACAATATCAGGCCTCAGGCCTCAGGCATCTGCAATCCGCTAATAGGTTAAATTGAAAATTTTACTTTATTTTGAAATCAATGATTAATATATTGACTTACTTTTCGAAAACGCGCCATTTCAAGTCCTCGTCTGTAAGACTATACAGGTCAAGTCTTGTCCCAAGTGTGACACCATAATCCACAATCAAGCAGTAGTGGTCCTCTTTACCACAATGGACTACTACCTTAAATAATATCTGTCGAGCGGATAGATAAGGGCGCTATGCCCGGGCGTCAATGCATTATTACCTGCATGGCCATGAGTTTCGTCTTTAAAGAAGTTAATCTCAGTTTTCCAGATATTAAGAAGCGCCCGACATAGGCGCTTAAGAAAATCAACCTGGGCCAGGTCCACCGCCCCCGCCAGGTCCACCTCCGTCAGGTCCACCTCCGTCAGGTCCACCACCACCGCCAGGTCCTCCCCCAGGACCGCCCATCTGGTCTCCCCCTGAACCGCCATCCGGGCCGGGCGGCAAAATGCAACCGCTAAGGGCCGTAACGAGGGTAATAATACCTATCAACATCAATAATCGTCGCATATTCCACTCCTGTAAAATTTATAATGATTATTGATCTTAGGCCGAAATGCGCAATGCGATTAGTACTAAATTAATCCTTAATTGCTATTCTATTTCAGATGGTTACATTAAATAGAAAAAAAACTTATGGTTTTATATCGTTTTACTGTCGAACGCGTAGAATGTCAGCCATGGCGAAATTTTTTAATTCGCTGAAAGCATGAATTGCAGTCTGGACTGTCCATGGGTTCGTCGACACGCTAAGCCACGTATTGTACTGCTCCTGCGATCGTAAACACTCCTGGCCTATGGTTGGATTGCCCTTACGATCGTGGAAACTCCTGACCTCCAGTTGAACTGCCCTCAAGTCCGTTTCCTTTGCCGGGGGCAGTCCATTTGGGCAATAACCACCGGCTTTTCCGCAAGCATTCTCTTTAAATTGAGACATCCGTTTTTTAATCGTGATAAGTTAAATTAATATTCAGTGCGAAATATTTTTCTTAACACATTAGCTAAGAGGGGAAATAGCTCACTGTTCTTTTCCAGTAAAGCTAAATATCCTCTTAAATCATGTTTATGATCTTCATGTTTTATTTCAGCAGAAATTTTTTCCCTTTGGCGGATGTTTCGACTAGCGGACATTAAAAGAGCCGCCTCTTTGAAAGTGAAGCAGGTAAGCCAGCAATCACTAGCAAGCGACGAATTTAGGCATCATGTACAAGAATATTTTGGATATATTTTAGATAAGATCAATATAGGAAGTATGGGAAAATTGATAAGGTAGGGCTTATGGAAAACTTGGCATTTCCATTCTTTGCGCTGATTGATATTCCAGGGCTCTGAAGAATGACAGCAGGTAGCGAATGCATAGGGAATCATGAAATCAAGAATGAAAGCATAATAACGGCGCTAATGAGAAAACCGTGCGACGTTCAAAGTGAGGTGTTCGAGGCGGCGGCGTATAAAAATCATCAAACGCCAGGAATACCGTCCGCACGCCGGTGTTGGCTTCGATGGGAAAAAAGAGTGGCGCAGCTACAGCTTGCTCGCCAGTTCCGTGATGACTTCACGTATCCAGCGTTGCCCGGTGTGGCCATGATTGCGCTCGTGCCACAGCATACTCACGGCGAAACGCGGCAGCGGAAAGGGGCATTCGACAACCTTTAGCGCTTTACTGCGTTTGCGCACCATCCGTTCCGGCACAAGCGCAACAAAGTCCGAGCGGGCGACGATTTCAGGCACCATCAGAAAAGACGCCGCGGAAAGCACAACATGACGTTTATAGCCTAATGCTGCAAGTCCGTCGTCCACCGGCGTGGTGAAATCGCCCCCTCGCAGCGAGACTATCACGTGATCCAGATTAGCAAATTGCGCCACGGTAACACCCCGGGGCAATCCGGGATGGCCACGTCTGCCGATAAGCACATAGCGCTCGTCGAACAGATGCCGGCTGCGTAGCATGACCGGCCCATGCTCGGGCGTCATCAGCGCCAAGTCGACTTCCCCGTCGGCCATTTGCTGTGCCAACTGATGCGGATCAAGATGGCGCAAGGCTATCCGCACGCCTGGGGCGCGCTGTCGCAAAGCAACCGCCAACGGCTGTATTACCGTCGTCTGCAGGTAGTCAGTGCAGGCGATGGCAACGATGAGCCGAGCGGTTTCAGGGGCGAAGCGTCGGTGCTCGGCTAATGTCCCCCGCACCAGGTCCAGCGCCTGGCGAAGGGGTCCAAGCAACTCCAGCGCCTTGGCGGTCGGCGTCATGCCTCGCTGTACGGGTATCAGCAACGGATCGTCAAACAGTTCCCGCAAGCGGTTGAGTTGCGCGCTCACGGCAGGTTGGCTGAGCCGCAAGCGCAGAGCGGCGCGAGTCACATTCTGCTCCACCAAGAGCGTTTCCAACGTGACGAGAAGATTGAGATCGGGTTTTTTGCTATCCATCATATGGATTATAGAGGAAAGCTTAATTGATTTCACAAATACCTTTTATCCACTCAAACTGCTATCGATCCTTCTTGAGCCTACCGAATGGAGTTAAATGCTATGGCGCCAATCAGCAGAAAAAAAATACTCATCGTCTATGCCCACCCCGAGCGAACATCCGTGACGAGCCGACTTGTCGCGATCGCGTCGGAGGCGTTGATAGCTCAAGGCCACGAGGTTATGCGCTCCGATCTGTACGGCATGGGATGGAAAGCGGTGTTCGACGAGCATGATTTTCCCAAGCGTTGCGATGCAAGCCGTCTGTCATTCATTGAGGAGTCGAGGCATGCGTTTTGCGAGGGTTGCCAGACGCCCGACGTGGAAGAAGAACAACGGAAGATCCTGGCAGCCGACGCGGTGATCCTGTCGTTTCCGTTATGGTGGTTCAGTATGCCGGCTATCATGAAGGGATGGGTGGATAGGGTATGGGCCTATGGTTTGGCCTATGGCTACCAGGGCGCCGGCAACGCCCACCGCTATGGCGAAGGGGGTTTTGCGGGCAAGCGCGCATTACTGGCGGTCTCCGTCGGTGGACCGGCGGCGGACTACGCCTTGCGAGGCATCAACGGGCCCTTGGAGCAACTGCTCTTTCCCATTACGCACGGTACGCTTTTCTTTTCCGGTATGCAGGTATTACCTACCTACGCCCTTTACGACGCCGGGGTGATTGATGCCAAGGGCCTCGCCAAGGCAGCCTCGGACTGGCGTGGCCGAGTGAGTCGACTGTTTGAGGATGAACCGATAGCGTTTCGTTCACAGAATGGCGGTGATTATCCGGATCGGCATGTGCTGGCCGAGGCGATTGCCGTCAATCAAACCGGCATTACGGCACATATTGCCGGGAGTGGCGAATCTCGCCTACCGCCGAGCCTGTATTCAGGCACGGTGCTTTCCCCAAAGGCGTCCCGCTCCATAGAATAACGCGCCGAAGCCACCGACGAAGAAGCCCACCGGCCAGTTTGTCGCATAGGAGAGCGCTATGGCCAGCCAGACGGTGAGAAGCGATAAAACCACTGAGAGCGTTATCGAGCGGAACGGTTTGTCAGTCAGCGCTCGCGCGGCGGCGGCAGGCCCCACCAGCAGGCTGAATACCAATAGCGCGCCCACTACCGGGAGCGCGAGCGCCGTGGCGAGCGCCAGCATAGCCAGGAAGACGAGCTCCATGCGCATGGGGTCCACCCCTTGGGCTTTTGCCAGCTCGGGGGCAAAGGAACTCAGTAATAACGGACGACAGAAGAACACGGCTATACCAGATGAAAGTATCGCGATGACCGACATGGGCAGCAGCTCGGTTTTACTAACGCCAAGGATCTCTCCGAAGAGCAACGCATAGACTTGCTGTGAATACTGGCTGCTCATGCTTAAAAAAAAGCGTTCCCAAGGCAAGGAGCATCACCAGGGAGAGGGCGGTGGCGACTTCATGGCGACCAAGACGGCCAAGCCGGCTTATCCCGATGACCCCCAGACCGGCGAACAGGATAAGGCCAAACAGGGTGTTTACCCCGAACCAACCGGCTAAAGCGGCGCCGGGAAAGGTGCCCAAAGGCAACGTGTGCGCGGCGAAAGAAGAGCCGCGTATCACGACGAAAAAACCAACCAGCCCCGCTACCGCCGCGATCAGGGTGGCGGCAAGCCAGGTATTCATCATTATGCCGGAGAACATGAGTCTGCCTCCCTTGGCTGGCGTAATCGTCCTGTTAACAGGTAGAAGATAAAGATGAGCGACACGATAAAAAAGCTCACCGGCCAACCGCGTCCGGGGGTCCAATAAAAGCTGTCATAAGCCAAAAGAATACCGCCCCAGGTCGCCGTCAGGCCCGTGAACGCGGCGAATAGGATGGCCCGGCCGGGGCTCTTTACCAGACGTAGGGCAATGGCCGCCGGGCCAATCAATAGCGCCGTGGAGAGAACCGCGCCGACCGTCATCGCACTGAGCGTCGCCGCCAGAGCCAGGGTCATCAGGTGAAGTAAGCTCAGCAAACGCACCTGTACGCCGCTGACTTGAGCAAGCTCGCTATCGATTGAGCAAAACAGCAACGGACGGTAAAGCAGTACAATCATCAACAGCGCGCCGATACCGATAGCCAAGGCCAGAGGGATAATCGCCGCGGGAATAGTGAACATCTCCCCAAACATGATGCTGACTGCCGCGCCGGTGGTGCTGTGGGACATGACGTCAAAATAGAGAAATAGCGCTGAAAGGCCCAAACCCGCGCCCAGCACGATACCGGTTATCAGGTCGCGTTCACGGGCCCGCGCAATGCCCGCCGCTTCCATTCCCGCCGCTGCCAGCAGCGCCATGCCGAGAAATCCCAACAGGGGGTTGATGCCCAGCAAAAATGACAGCGCTCCGCCCGCGCTGCTAACGTCGGCGAGGGCATGTGCGGCGAACGACTGTCCCCGTATCACGGTAAACACGCCAATCACGCCGGATACGACGGCGGCGCCGCCGCCGATGATCATCGCCGTATGCACAGGTTCGCTAACAAAGAACGCGGCCGGAAAGATCTTTTGCCAAAGAGAAATCATTATTGTCTAGATAACCCCGGAAAGAGGTAGCGAATGTTGACTGATGGCCCCCGGCTTGCCGGTGTCGGTCTCGTCAGCGCCGGCATTGGCCGCAAGGACCAGAACCCTTCCGTTGGCCCTGATGACATCAATATGATAGCCATACAGGGCGCTCAGGACCTCAGCGCGCACCACGTCCTCTGTCTTGCCGCTTACGGCCCGCCCGTTGGCCAGGTAGACGATGCGATCCATGACCGGAAGCAAGGGGTTCATGTCATGGGAGGAAAGCAACAGCGTCACGTTGTGTTCGACGGACAAACGCTGAAGCAGCGACACCATGTCGGCCACGCTTTTGATATCGAGATTGGCTAACGGCTCATCCAATAATAAAAGACGCGGCTGCCGGATCAAGGCATGGGCAATCAATATCCGTTGCTGCTGGCCGCCTGACAAGTTGCCGACGCGTTGGTCGGCAAAGCCCTGCGCGCCGACGGCGTTCAGCATCTCATCCACTTTTTGACGTCGTTCCCTAGAAAAAAAAGGGAATCCGAGTCGATGGCCATCCAGGCCAAGGGCAACCAGATCCCGTGCGCGCAGCGGAATTTGCGAATCGAGCAAAATTTTTTGCGGAACATAGCCCACCGCGCCGCGACCGCGCCGGTCGAGCGGGGCATCAATGCTGACGCGTCCCGACATGGCTTTCTGCAAGCCCAGGATGGTACGCAGCAGCGTTGTTTTACCGGAACCGTTGGCGCCGATCAGACCGCAAAATTCGCCCGGTTTCAGGGAAAAACTAACCTGATCAAGCACCGCCCGTCCGGAAAAAGACACGGTCGCTTTATCAACTACCAGCAATTCGCTTCCTTGGCTTGTCATTCAGAGCTTCGCCTTCAGCGCCTCGGTGGAGACATTGTCGGTTACCGCTTTGCTCAGCGCGGTGATTTCAGCCAGCATCCATGTTTGATAATGATAGCCTGGCGCCGGCATGGTTTCGTAAACGCCGACCACGGGGATGTTGTTGTGCTTGGCCAGCGCAAGGAATGACTGGGTTAAAGGGTCCGTAACCTGTTGGTTATAAACAAAGACCTTTACCTGTCGTTCGTTGAAAAGCCTATTTTGCGCGGTTATGTCCTGAGGCGCGGGATCGGTGCCATTCATGACCGCCGCTTCAAGATTATAGGGGGTCTGAATACGAATTCCCGCGGCGTCCAGCAGATAATCGGCCACCGGCTCGGTAACCGCGACCGGGGTATTGCCGTGCTCTTTTTTAAACGCAGCGATGGCGGTAATCCAGGGCGCCAGCGAATCGTCGAATTTTTTCAGGTTGGCTTGGAAATAGAGGGCCCGCGCCGGCATCAGGGATGCGAGTTCCGATGCGATGGCGTCGGCCACGGCGGGCATCGTCGTCGGGTTGTACCATAAATGCGGGTTGGGGGTATTGTCAGGCAGTCCGAGCAGCCGTTGGACATTGATAACCTTTCTGTCGGGGTTCGGCGCGGCGGAAATGATTCTATCCGCCCATGAATCGTAGCCGATGCCGTTTTCAACGATCAGATCGGTGTCGGCGATATTCGCCGCTATCTTGGGACTGGCTTCGAACGTGTGGGGATCGGTGTTGGGATCGGTTTCAAGAGCCGTCACCTGAACAAATTTGCCGCCAATCTGGGAGATGACGTCGGCATACTCATTTTCAACGCCTATTGCCTTGACGAAATCCCTATCCGCGGCAAAGGCGCCGCCGCAGGGTATGGCGACCGTAAACACTAGCGCCAACCATGCGCCTGATAATTTGTTGATCAGGGTCGATTTAGGCGCCAGAAATGATTGTTGGCCAACGGCGGAGATCTGTCGAGCGCGTGTGAAGTCCTTTTGTAAAATAACGCTAAAATTCATTATGTTGACCTATGTAAGTCATGGAGTTATGTGCGAGTATTGTTATGTTATAACATTACTTAAAATATCACCATAGAACTTACGCCGTTTAAGATAAACCTCATAAAAAACACCTTAAAAAAACCAATAAATCGAGATATTTCGGCAATTTCAAGATCAAGGTTAATTAAGAATCAATCTGAAGGCATAGGCGAGGGTGAAGGTAAGTAAGAGGGTGGAAATGAAATATTGTCCCGGACAGGAGTGTCCTGCATGTCGCAGGTAAACGGAACAAGGTAAAGAATGTTAAGTCGGCATTCCATTGCCGGCGCGCTAGTGGTGACTTAGGCTCGTTAATTCAGACGTAAACATCGATTTGGCTGCTGCTGCTATTGCCGTTGTTATTGTTATTGGCGCTGTTGGCATTGTTAGCGCTGTCGTGGCGGCTGGCGTTGTTGGCATTTTTGGTGCTATTGGTACTATTGGCGGTAGTAACGCTGTTGGCGCTATTAACATTACTCGCGCTATTGGCGCTGGCGGTGCTACTGGTGTAGATGGCGCTGCTGGTGCTGCTGGCAGTATCAGTGCTGCTGGTGCTTGTGGTACTGCTGCTGGTGTTACTGGTGCTTTTTGTGCTGCCGTTTTGCGAAGCGGCGGACGTCTGAGAACCGGTGGATTGCTGGGTTTGCTGCTGTTGCAAGGCGCTCACCTGGGCTTCCAGCATTTTGATCTGGCCCTCGATGAGTTGCTCCTCCTGTTCTTTTTCATCGGCGGATTCATCTGAATCGTCGAGAGTGGACAGCTCCTTCGTCAGCGTGGTGATTTGCTTTTGAAGGCTACTGATCTTGGAAGACACATTGTTGCTGCTGCCGCTTGAAGACACGGGCATGACGGATGTTGAGATGGTGTTAGACACGGTCGTTCTCCTATGGGTTTATAATGATGTTATCGGCAGGCAGCCGTTTCGCTTCAATATGCAAACGTAAAGGAAGTGCAAGGAAAAAGTAAAGATAGAGAAAGCAGGCGGGATTTTGGAGAGATGAAAGCGTGAAGGCCTCCAATATCCTTAAAGAATGGAGTAATGAACGGCGACGAGAGTCAAGAGATTCACTACCACGACGTTCTGATATTCCATCAGAGCGTCAGGACGGCGATGAGGTTGCAAATAAATACTTCCGATGGTTCGGTAAAATTGCTTTAGCGTAGATATATCATGAACAATGTGATTACATTACCAAAACATTTTAACTAATATGCAACCGAATACAATGCCGGCAAAAGCCAATGCCCAACAAAATTTCAGTAACATCAAATCGGTTTTCGCTACGTTTTCCATGATGATTCCTTAACTATATTGTGATATTGGTCACTATTCTATGGGATGATGGCGGTTTGAAAGCGTGACATATATCACATTTAAATTATTTGTCATACAAAAACACAAAATCAAATGGTTGCCTTTTAAACCGGTTATGCTCTTTAGGGAACCGATAGGCGGCATAATGCTATCAGATACTTAACCAGCACGTGGAAACGCCTGCGCGTCTCACGTTACGGAAGAGATGCCCTTTGAAGCTGAGGGAGAAACGCAAGGGCGGCACAAAAAAGACGGGCGCAAAGGCCCGTACCTCAAAGGAATGAATAGGGAACCAAGCGTAACAAAGGAATGCCGAAAGACAATGGCATATTAATGTTAAATAGCATTTAAATAAGTAGACAGAAGTGGCGTATTCGATTAATTATCAGCCTATGGCGGAAAAATAACGGCAGCGAGCAAGAGGTGATTGCTTTTATTATGTTGACTAAAGTAATTTATTCTATATACCTTTATCTTAAGGTAGACAAAACATATCTGACCCTAAAACCTGGATGAAAATAACGGCAACACCCCAGCGCCGGGCCAGGTCTATGCAATCAATTTTAACGGCTATTTACCGTTCCTGCTGAAAAACAGACATTCAGACGCTATATTTTTGCTCGGAAATCATCGAGACTGACCTTGATTATCCTCACAGGATGGCGTCGGTGAAAATAGAAAAATTTTATTCCATTCCCGGTAACAATGATGTTACCGCCAAGGTAACCATTTTTTTTACCGGTTTTGTTTACATCGAATTTATTGGCATGCAATGTCAGCTCAGAGCCCATGCCGATGAACTGGTATGCCGAACTCTTACCGATGTGGATCGGCAACATGAGGCCGAGCTCAAATGCTGCTCGAAAACAAGCAGCGTACCATTATGGAAATTGCAATTGTTCCGGCAGGATGCCGCTGAGCTGATGTCATTGATCCAATGGCGTGAACATACCCTCAATTATTTTAAGCAAGAAGGCTGATACCGACCTGATACTAAAAAAAAGCCGGCGACCCCGTGGGACCGCCAGCCGGTATACGCGAAGGTAGTAGGCGATGGCACAGACCGGTGAAAGCGACAGTTTCACGATGATGCCATAGGCGGTTTAAACGACAGTCTCCCCGGCGGTGCCATAGGCCGGTTTAACGTGACAATCTCCTAATGGTGCCATAGGCCGGTTCAGGAGAAAAATTCTACCTTGCCGTTCGCCAGATCATACATGGAGCCGAGTATTTTTATCTTGCCGTCGGATTCCAGTTTATTCAGGACATCGCTTTTTCTGATCTCTTCTATGGTCAGTTTGACGTTGGTTTTGGCGACGGCGTCGACAAACTCGGCGTTATTACCGGTCCTCTCTTTGTTGTACTCAGTCTTATCGACGGCCGGTTTGATCTTTGCCAGCAAACCGGTTAGATGTCCCAGCTCGACGTTATCAATCGCGCCTTTTACCGCGCCGCAGGCGGTATGGCCCATGACCAATATGACTTTTGCGCCGGCGGCTGCGCAGGCGAATTCCAGGCTGCCGAGAATATCGTCATTGGAGATATTGCCGGCAATACGGCTGTTGAATGCCTCGCCTATGCCAGTATCAAGAATAATCTCCGCCGGCGCGCGGGAGTCTATACAGCTCAGAATAACGGCGGAGGGGAACTGTGCCGCGGCGCTGGCGCGCTTTTGCGCCAGGTAGTTATGCTGATGCGCCTTGCCGTTGTGGAAACGAATGTTTCCCTGTTTCAATCCCTCGATAATTTCATCAGGCGTCAGCTTGTCCCTGTCCTCTTTGGTCATCGCCGCCGCATACGAAAGGGCGGGGATGCCGGCGCCCATGACCCCGGCGATGCCCAGCACGGAAAGCCCGGCCGCACGCTTTATCAACGTGCGCCGCGAGGGTTCGGATGATGGCAGTATATCTTTATACATTCGTTACTCCAATAGTTAGAATAGCGTCTAACGGCTCGATAATTTTAATGGCCGGTGGCAGGTGATAAATTCGCTACGCAAAAAAGTAATGTCGCATCGGCAGTCTAAAAGAAGAATTAAGGTGAGAATGTGATAAATGTTGTTATTTCTCCAGCGCATTTATTTTTTTTAGCGCTGAAGGTCGATCTTTTTATCTCTTTGGAAGCGTTATCACTTAATAATAATTAATATGTATCATCCAGTAGCTTGATAATATTTATCACCTTGATAATAAAGTATCTTGAATGAGAAATAGATGAGGTTAACTAATGATATTAATTATTCTATCATCCGAACGATCTGTTTTTTTTCTTGTTCAAAAACCGCTTGCGCTTTTAACGGATATCTCTCTGATAATTAAAATTCCACTGCGGCGGCCGGGCCGTGAAATGCAAAAAACGTTTTCGGGCGATTCGGGCTAAGGCACGAGTGTCATAAAGAATTACAACGATCGTCATGGCGACATAGATAAGCCGGCGATAAGGTTTGATTGGGCACGCGTTAATCCTTACATTGTATAAACATACTTTTGCCTCAGGATGGCCGTTTTTGCCAAAAGGCGATGGAAGGACAGGGCATTCTTGCGATTGCCTTTTTCTCCAGCGGTCGGTCAGTCAATTCGGAAGGTCAGTTCATGTCTCGTATTGGAAAGAGTCTGGTAATCTTAACCGTTGGTTTTATGGGTTTATTCAACGTGGCCAAGGCCTCGGAGCCGGTCTACGGACCGCAGCTTGAAGGCTTTTCCTATCCTTACCCGCTGAAACATTACGCCTTCACGTCCCAGGGCATTTCTCTGTCGATGGGGTATATGGATGTTCCGCCCCAAGGGACCGCCAACGGCGATACGGTGGTGTTGTTGCATGGAAAAAAATTTTTGCGCGGCGACCTGGGAGGACAGCATCAAGGCCCTGCGCCAGCAGGGCTATCGGGTCGTCGCCCCCGATCAGATTGGCTTTTGCACCTCAAGCAAACCTGAACACTATCAGTACAGTTTTCAGCAACTGGCCGCCAATACCCATGCATTGCTGGCAAGCCTGGGAATCGATAAGGCGATGGTGGTGGGGCATTCTACCGGCGGCATGTTGGCGACGCGCTATGCCTTGATGTATCCCGACGCGGTGCAAAAATTGGTGCTGGTGAATCCCATCGGCCTGGAGGATTGGAAAGCCCTCGGCGTGCCTTACCGTACCCCGGACCAATGGTATCAACGGGAGCTGAAGACCTCCGCCGCGGGTATCCGCCAGTATGAACTCACTACCTATTACGTCGGCCACTGGAAGCCGTCATACGATCGTTGGGTGGATATGCTGGCAGGTTTGAACCAGGGCCCGGGGCACCGGCAGGTCGCCTGGAATTCCGCGCTTATTTACGACATGATCTTCACACAGCCGGTGGTGTATGAATTCAGGGATTTGAAGGTGCCGACGACGCTTTTGATCGGTACGGCGGACACGACCGCCATCGGCAGCGATATTGCGCCTGCGGCGGTTAAAGCAACCCTGGGCCATTATGACCGGCTCGGCAAAGAGACGGTTGAACGTATCCCCGGAGGGAGATTGATTGAGTTTGCGGGTTTGGGGCACGCGCCGCAAATGGAAGAGCCGGAGCGGTTCAATCATACTCTTCTTCAGGTGTTGAAGCCTTAATCCCGGGACGATACCCTGGAGTCTGGAGTCTGGAGTCTGGAGTCTGGAGTCTGGAGTCTGAAGTCTGGAGTCTGGAGTCTGGAGTCTGGAGTCTGAAGTCTGGAGTCTGAAAACAGAAGTCGAAAGCCGGAAAGCGGCATCCTTGCCGTTTTCCGTCGTTAAAGAGTAATGATCAGTTGGCGCTGCTGATGGGCGCCTGAACGGGTTGTGCTCCGTCCTCGGCCGCCGGCTGTGAGGCACCGCCGTTGGCCTGGGTGGGCTGCGGCGCCGTATCCGCCGGCGCATTCACCGGTTGGACCGCCGGCGCCGCGTTGTCCGGCGCGGTTACATTAACCGGTATCCCGGAGCGATTTTGCAACGCCATGTTAACCACGTTCTGGTTGACGACCGGATCCACCAGCACTTTGCTTACGGCTATCGGGAGGGTAATGGGTACCGGCTCGGTGGATTTAAACTGTTCTTCGGTGGAAGACAAGGGGTTGTGTACTTCCAGATAACGGGTGCCGTCCGGTTCAACGGTGGCTTTGACCGGTTCGTCGATAAACTGAACCCGAGTGCCCACCGGAACGTGATCAAAAAGATATTTGATATCGTCGGCGCGCAGACGAACGCAGCCATGGCTGACCCGTAAACCGATGCCGAAGTTGGCGTTGGTGCCGTGAATGGCAAAGAGCTTGCCGACATACATCGCATACAAGCCCATCGGATTGTCCGGACCTGCCGGGAAAACATCCGGCAGCGTTTCGCCTTGGGCGGCGTATTCCGCATGCATCGCCTTGGTGGGCGTCCAGGTCGGACCGGCTTTTTTACGCTGTACCGTGGTAAGCCAGTTCACAGGGGTATCTTTTCCCAACTGACCGATGCCGATGGGCAGCACCACCACGGTGTTGGTTCCCTTCGGATAGTAGTACAGACGCATTTCGGCGCTGTTGACCACGATGCCTTCATGAGGCGTGTCGGGGAGGATCAACTGATGCGGAATAATCAGCCGGCTGCCGGGCTTGGGCAGAAACGGATCGACCCCCGGATTGGCTTCCAGCATGTTGCTCAGACCCATTTGGTACTGTGCGGCAAAATGCTCCAGCGGCAATTTACTGTCCTGGGGAATTTCTACTTCCAGATTTTGCCCTACCAGCCGACTGTTGGCGGCAGGCAAAGGGTATACCACGGCGAAGGCGGAGTGGCTGAACGCAGCCACGGCCAACAGCGCCGTACAGATAGCACGCATATTCATTTTCATAGTTGTCAGATGTTTTCGCCACACAGGCAGTAATTGAGTTATCTATTCCAGGCCGATGATGACCGGACGGGCATTATATGTTCACCACGGCCAAAGTGGGAAATAATATGTGTAACCTAGGGTACAACGCAATGGCGAGACGCGGTTTTTCAATGATTATCTCGCTACGCCCCACGTCGGATGGGGCTTTGAGGGCGCCGCGGCTTTGATGAACCCGAGCAGTATCGTATCATAACGGCCTGTAGCCCTTTTACGCATCGGGGATTTGCCCCGCCTCGGGAGAAACATGACATGAAGCAAAGCCTGGTTGTTTTTTTACACGGCGTCGGCAGTAACGGCAGCGATCTTGCGCCCCTGGGGGATATGTGGCGACAAACCCTGCCGGATACCCGATTCGCCGCGCCCGATGCCCCGACGCCGTTTGATATGGGCCCCGGCTATCAGTGGTTCAGTCTCAAGGGCATAACCCAGGATAACCGGCCGCAACGGGTCTTGGCCGCCAGGACGGACTTCGATGAGCTTATCAGCGGGCTGATGGCGGAGCAGGGCATGGCGGAAAATCCTGAACGGGTGGTGCTGGCGGGATTCTCACAGGGCTCGATTATGGCCTTGGACGCGGTCGCTTCGGGGCGCTGGCCTTTCGCCGCGGTGGTGGCTTTCTCCGGGCGGTTATCGTCGCCGTTGCCCTTGACGCCGGCGTGCAAAACGCCGGTGCTGTTGATACATGGCGCGGATGACGCGGTCATTCCTTCCTGGGAATCCGAGCGCGCCGGCACAACCCTGCAAGCGTCGGGGATGTCGGCCACCGCCGCCGTCTTGCCCGGATTAGGGCACGGGATTTCCGGCGAAGGCGTGCAGATGGCGGGACGTTTTATCGCCCGGGCGCTGGCCGCAACTTTCAAATGAAACGGTCAATGAACTTGAAGACCGGCCCGGGATATGGCTTAGTGGAGTGATGATGGGTATCTATAATAAAGTCAGGAGGCGGACATGGGTCTAAAGGAATGGGAAAGTCGATTCAAAGCCTATCTGGAGCAGCATTTTCCTCAGGACGATAAAGCGCACGATCTCGCCCATTTCAGCAGGGTCTGGCAGACCGCTCAAAAAATCATGCATCTTACCCAGGCCGATGAATTGACCGTGTTGGCCGCCTGTTATTTTCACGATGTGGTCAATTTGCCGAAAAATCATCCCGAACGTCATCTGGCTTCGGTTAAGGCGGCAAAAGAAACGCAAAGAATTCTCGCTGAACACTTCGCCGACTTCCCGTCACAGAAATATGCCGCGGTGGCGCATGCCATCGAGGCGCACAGCTTCAGCGCCGGCATCAGGCCGGAAACTCTGGAGGCGAAAATCGTCCAGGATGCCGACCGGCTTGAATCACTAGGCGCCATTGGGTTGGCCCGGGTTTTTCACGTGTCGGGGCAACTGGGGCGCGGCCTGTTCGACGTGGAAGATCCCTTGGCTCTCCATCGTCCGCTGGACGATCTTAAATACACGTTTGATCATTTCCAAACCAAGCTATTAACCCTCGCCGATACCATGCAAACCGAACTGGGCCGTCAAATGGCGATATACAATATCGATTATTTGGTGACGTTCATGAGCAAGCTGTGCGCCGAGCTGAAGGGCGAATACCACCAATTGGATACTGAAACCTTGGAACGCTTCCGGATGCGGCAAGAGCGTTGATGTTTAACACGTTTATCAGATCCGGACCTGTATCGGCAAGCGTGCCCGCCGACCTTCGCCGGTCGCTCATGGCAACGTTCGATTATCCTGACGACAAAACGGTTGCGCAAATGTGAGCACTATGCTCTCCGTTGCCGCCTATTGCAAAGCCATGCCGATTCGCATATTTTATAAGCGAAATAGTGGCCTATCAGGCATGGCATCCTTGAGATTGCATCTTGTTTGCCGTTGTCGATAAGCATGCCGTCAGCGTCAATCCCATTGGAAAGAAAAACCGCTAAACCCGGAATGATGCTCTATTGGCGAGAGCGGTTTCAACCGTTGCCTCAGGCATTCTCAATAGCATCATGGCGTTAGCGACACTGTGGCTCGTCTGATGAACACGTTGAGAAAAAGGAAGGATTGGACATGGAAAACAGCAAACCAGACGATACGACATTATTGGTAATAATCGGTTTGTTAGTCTCGGTCTTAATCACCGTGTCGGTATTGTTCGGTATCGCTTACTTCTATGATCTCCGGCACGGCAACCGTATTGACAGCGCGTCTTGCTATAGCAGAACCGGCGGCTCCTAGAATGTACCTCCCGCCGGCGACCGGCGGGGCCGCGGCGAAAAGCATGAAATGGAACCCGGAGTCAGGCCGGCATGGCGCGCTGACTGGTCAGCGGATCCTCCAGTAATCCTTTAAAGCGGATTTGCTGACTGCGCAATTCCAGTGCCAGCGGCTCATACAAAGAACGGCAGCCATTAACGTCCTGCATGCCCAGCAGACCGAACGGCAAATGTTTGTCGCCGCTCCAGCTGCGGAAATCCGCCACCGGGTAGATGCAAAGGCCTTCAATGGCGACATTGGCTTTCATCGCCGAAACGGTTTGTTCAAAAACATAGCGCATCCATGGCACGCGCATGTCGTTTTCCGCCCCGGTTTCGGCTATCAGGATCGGGCGTCGGTAGCGCTGATGGACTTCCTCCAGAATGGCGGCGAAGGGCCGGTAATAAAGGTTATCCACCGCGATGACGTCACCCCTGAAGAACCATTGGTTGGCCGGCCGATAGCCAACCCCGACGATATCAAGATAATCGGGGCCGCCGCCCAGCTCCGGTTGGCTTCGGCCGCTCAGCATATCCCAGACTTCAAATTGCGCCATGCGCAACTCTTCCGCGGCGGCCTCCAGCTCCGGTTGATCTTCGGGCGCATTGATATGGACCACGGGTTCGGGTTGCAGGAAACGGGCCGTGTTGTCCACTTCACGAATGGCATTCATCGCGGCAAGCGTGGCGCGCACCAACTGCTGCTTAAGCGCCCTTCCTTTATTCGAGGCCATTGGGCGGATATGCGCCATCTCGCCGCCGGCCCAGGCCAAATAGGAGATAGAGTTTATCGGCGTATAGCAGGGACGTAAGATGCCTTCCTCACGGACCTTGGCGGCTACGGCGCCGGCGAAACGGGCGAAATGCGCTACGAAATCCGGTTGCCAGATATCGAGATGATCCGGCCAGCCATAGTGGCATAGATCCCAGATGACCTGAATCTTGCCGGCCTGCGCGGCATGCAGCGTGGGCAGAAAGCTGGACCAGTCGTAACGGCCGGGCGCTTCCTCAATCAGATGCCAGCGCAGGCCGTCCCGAACGGTGGCTATCTGTAGTTCCGCCAGCTGTGCATAATCTTTGGCCGCCAGCATCTCATGACCGCTGGCGTGAATCAGATCCAGCCGGCGGCCGTCGCCGCGTACCTCGGTGGAGCAGGCGAATCCGCCCTGAAAAAAAACTTTGAAACAGCGTCGGGTGGTACATGGGCGATATCCCATGTTCAATTTGATCTTGCATTGGGCTTCCCCCTTCCCGAACGGGTTTTACCTGAACGGGTTAATCCGCTTATCATAAAGGCTTAGACAGGTGAGAGTGAAAACGTTTCCGGGTATGGCGCGCTTTTGCGATCTTTCTTGCAAACTCAGTCCACCAGAGAACCGTAAAAAACCCGGCGAGTCAAATTTCCCGGCCGCTGACCCGGGATAAAGTGCGGCTCAGGCGAATTCTGTCATCCAAAAAAGGAGGGAAGCATGACGTCGGCGCGAATTGAGATCATGGTAGGGGATATCACCCTCATGTCCGTTGATGCCATCGTTAACGCCGCCAATAGCGCGCTGATGGGCGGCGGCGGGGTAGATGGCGCGATACATCGGGCGGCGGGGCCCGCCCTGGCGCAGGCCTGCGCCGAAATTCGCCGGAGCCGGGGCGGTTGCCCGACCGGCGCCGCGGTGCTGACCGGCGGAGGGAATCTGCCCGCCGAGGCGGTAATCCACACCGTCGGACCGGTATGGCAAGGAGGCGGCCATCATGAACGGGAGCTGCTACGCCAGGCTTACATCAGCAGCTTGACGCTTGCCGAAGAGAAACGCCTGCACAGGATAGCTTTCCCCAATATCAGCACCGGCGTTTATGGTTTTCCCAAAGAGGCGGCCGCCGATATCGCCATTGCTGCGGTCAGTGAATTTTTGGCGGGGCATCGTTGGCCGGAAAAGGTTATTTTCGTTTGCTTTGATGAGGAAAACGCCCGGTTGTATCATGCCAGAATATGACCTTGGTTGGGGATAACTTGCCCGCCGCGCATAATAGGTCGGCAAGATTTAGCCCTGACGGCGAAGGCGCTATTTTTGAATTTGCGATTAATTGCGCGCATAATCCTCGCCTGCCGCGGGAATATTAAAAAACCCGCAAGCCACGGATCGGGAACGATTATATTGTAATAAGATTTTTCCTATAATGGCACTTAATTAAATTTCGAGCACGTTTTGTTTTGACGTCCCTGGCGGGTCTGGTGCTCTTTTGCGCTCTAAAAGCGCCGCTGCCAGGTCACTTAACCGGCCTTTTATAATAACTTCCCGTTTAATGTTAAAAATGATTAACCCCCCCCCCGCGAATGGCTCAGGTAAAATCAGCGGGCGGTTCCGATTGTTGGAATGTGCTGTTTTAGACTATCTTTTACCGGTGAGTGCGCTTGTTTTCTGATCGTTTAGTAAACACTGGGCCGGTAAGATTGATGTGAGGAACCATCGCTGTATCACGCTGTCGGAAAAGTGATTTATCCATTAAAATTGCTTTAAATGATTAAGAGCACACGCATAGGGGGGGGATGTGCCAACTAATAAATTTTTCGTCAAATTACCTAAAGCGAGTCTAGGTTGGCTGGGAGTGGCGGTATTGATATCGTTATACGCTTTGCCTTCATGGGCATTTTCTATTGACGATGTGGCTAAACAGGCGCAAGAACTGGCCGGCAAAGGTTACGAGGCGCCTAAAAGCAATTTGCCTTCGCAATTTCGCGAAATGAAGTTTGCCGACTATCAGCAGATTCAGTTCAATCATGATAAAGCCTACTGGCACGATCAGCCGACCCCATTCAAACTGGAATTTTATCACCAGGGGATGTATTTCGACACGCCGGTGAGAATCAATGAAGTGACGGCTTCCGCCGTGACTGAAATCAAATATTCGCCGGATTTGTTCAATTTTGGTTCGGTCAACCACGACCCTGATTTGGTCAAGAATCTTGGCTTCGCCGGTTTTAAAATTCTTTATCCCATCAATAAAGCCGACAAAAGCGATGAAATCGTCAGTATGCTGGGGGCCAGCTATTTCCGCGTGATCGGCAAGGGGCAGGTGTATGGTCTTTCCGCGCGCGGTCTGGCTATCGATACCGCTTTGCCCTCCGGCGAGGAGTTTCCCCGTTTCCGCGAATTCTGGATTGAACGTCCGCAACAGAACGATAAGCACTTGGTGCTCTACGCGCTGCTGGACTCGCCGCGCGCCACCGGCGCCTACCGTTTCGTTATCTATCCCGGGCGCGATACCAGTGTCGATGTGCAGGCCAGGGTATTCCTGCGCGACAAAGTGGGCAAACTGGGATTGGCGCCGTTGACCAGCATGTTTTTGTTCGGTCCCAACCAGCCTTCTCCCACCATGAACTACCGGCCCGCGCTGCATGATTCCAACGGCTTATCGATCCATGCCGGCAATGGCGAATGGATCTGGCGTCCGTTGAATAATCCCAAGCACCTCTCCGTCAGCACCTTCCAGGTGGAAAATCCTCGTGGTTTCGGTTTATTGCAGCGGGGCCGTTCATTCTCGCAGTTCGAGGATTTGGACGATCGCTATGATTTAAGGCCCAGCGGCTGGATTGAACCCAAGGGCGATTGGGGGAAAGGGCACGTTGAGCTGGTGGAAATTCCCACCGCCGATGAAACCAACGATAATATCGTGGCATTCTGGACGCCGGAAAAACTGCCGGATATCGGTAAACCTTTTGAACTCTCCTATCGCCTGCACTTCACCCGTGATGAAGATAAAATACATTCACCGGAATTCGCCTACGTTCAGCAAACGTTGCGTTCCGCGGGGGATGTCAGACAGTCCAATCTGATCCGTCAGCCGGACGGCACGACGGCCTTCGTGGTGGATTTTGTCGGACCGTCCCTGAAGGCGCTGGACGAGCACGCTCCGGTGGCTTCTCAACTGAGCGTTGGCAATAATGCCGAAGTGGTGGAAAACAATGTCCGCTATAATCCAGTAACGCACGGTTGGCGTTTAACGCTGCGTTTGCGCGTAAAGGATGAAAAGCAGCCTACCGAAATGCGCGCCGCGCTGGTTAACGGCGACAAGACATTGACTGAAACCTGGAGCTATTTGCTACCTGCCAATGAATAAATCAACCGAACCCAGCCTCGATTATATCGAGGCTTTACCTCTCTCCCCCGAGCAAAAGAGTTCCTTGGCCGCCAAGTTGCCGGAGGAGGGCGGATCCACTCTGGCATCGCTGCATGCCGATATCGGCGGCATGGCGCCCGGCGAGACGCCCAGTGATGACAATGCCGCACTGGAGTCGGTCAAATCGCGGTTGAACATGGCCTGGCCGGTGACCGAGAGCTGCAAAGCGTTGCTGGCTGAGGACACCCGAGGTCGGACCGCCATCAAGGCGATGCCCGTGATTACCCGCACGCCGGTGTTTCCGGAGCCTTGGCTGACCAACCCGGTTTCCCGTTTCTGGAATGCCCTGCGCGGCCATACGCCGCCGCCGCGGCATAAGCAGGAGGCGGCCGCTCGGGAGGACGGCGATTGGCGCCGGGTGGGAAGCATGCGTCGCTACGTCTTGCTGATACTGACCTTGTTCCAGACCGCCGTCGCCACCTGGTATATGAAAACCATTCTGCCATACCAGGGATGGGCGCTGATTGACCCGATGGATATGTTGCATCAGGATTGGCTGCAATCCGTGTTGCAACTGCTGCCCTATGTGCTGCAAAGCGGCATTCTGATTCTGTTCGCCATCCTCTTTTGCTGGGTGTCCGCCGGATTCTGGACCGCGTTGATGGGTTTCCTTCAACTGCTTATCGGCCACGATAAATACAGTATTTCCGCCAGCACCACCGGCGACGAGCCCCTTAATCCCCAACACCGCACCGCGCTCATCATGCCCATTTGCAATGAGGATGTTGAGCGGGTTTTCGCCGGCCTGCGCGCGACCTATGAATCGGTGGTGGCCACCGGGCAAATCGAACATTTCGATTTCTACATCCTGAGCGACAGTTATAACGCCGATATCGCCATCGCCGAACAAAAGGCCTGGATGGAAATCTGCCAGGAAACCGGCGGATGCGGCAGAATTTTTTTATCGTCGCCGCCGTCGCCGGGTGAAACGCAAAAGCGGCAATATCGACGATTTCTGCCGTCGCTGGGGCAAACAGTATAGTTACATGGTGATACTGGACGCCGATAGCGTCATGAGCGGCTTTTGCCTGACCAACCTGGTGCGGCTGATGGAAGCCAATCCCACCGCCGGCATTATCCAGAGCGCGCCGAAGGCGTCCGGCATGGATACGCTCTATGCCCGCTGCCAGCAATTCGCCACTCGGGTTTATGGGCCGTTATTCACCGCCGGGCTGCATTTTTGGCAGTTGGGCGAATCCCATTACTGGGGGCATAACGCCATTATCCGGGTCGATCCGTTCATCAAGCACTGCGCCTTGGCGCCGTTGCCCGGCGAGGGGTCTTTCGCCGGCTCGATTTTGTCTCATGACTTCGTGGAAGCGGCGTTGATGCGGCGAGCGGGCTGGGGGGTATGGATTGCCTATGATTTGCCGGGCAGCTATGAAGAGCTGCCCCCCAACCTGTTGGACGAACTCAAGCGCGACCGTCGCTGGTGCCAGGGCAACCTGATGAACTTCCGACTGTTTTTGGTGAAAGGCATGCACCCGGTTCATCGGGCGGTTTTCCTCACGGGGGTGATGTCGTACCTCTCCGCGCCCCTGTGGTTTATGTTCCTGGCGCTGTCCACCGCCCTGCAGGTGGTGCATACCCTGATGGAACCGCAGTACTTCCTGCAGCCGCGCCAGCTCTTCCCCGTTTGGCCGCAATGGCGGCCGGAGCTGGCGGTGGCGTTGTTTTCAACCACCATGGTCTTGCTGTTTTTGCCAAAGCTGCTCAGCGTGATTTTGATTTGCGCCAAAGGCGCGAAACAGTACGGCGGGATGTTTATCGTCTTTTGCTCCATGCTGCTGGAAATGCTGTTTTCAGTGTTGCTGGCCCCGGTTCGCATGCTGTTTCACACCATATTCGTCGTCAGCGCGTTCCTCGGCTGGTCGGTGCAATGGAACTCGCCGCAGCGGGATGACGACGCGACGCCCTGGAGCGAGTCGTTCGCGCGCCATGGCTCGCAGATGCTGTTGGGGCTGGTGTGGGCCGGCGGCATGGCCTGGCTGGATTTGCGCTTTCTGTGGTGGCTGTCGCCCATCGTCTTTTCGTTGATTCTCTCGCCGATAGTGTCGGTTTTTTCCAGCCGGGCCAATCTCGGACTGGCGTGCAAACGCGCCAGCCTGTTTTTGATTCCTGAAGAGTATGAGCCGCCCAAAGAGCTGGTGGATACCGAAAATTATCTGCGGCGCAATCAGGCGCGGGCGTTGCTGGACGGTTTCCGCCAGGCGGTATTGGATCCGGCTTATAATGCCTTGGCTACCGGCATGGCCACCGCGCGCCACGGCGACAGTCAGACCATCGAGCGCAACCGGGAAGAGCATATCCAGGCCGCGCTGCAGCGAGGACCGGGCGGCCTGAGCGCCGCGGAACGGCTGGCCCTTATCAGCGATCCGGTTATCCTGTCCCGTTTGCACCTGCAGTTATGGTCGCAGCCGCAGGCATGGCCGGCTTGGGATAAGAAATAGCCACGGTTCGAACCACCCTTCGGGGTGGTTTTGCTTATCGGCGCCTGTCGGGAGACATCTTCAAGGTGTTCCCTTTTTGCGTGATAGGAAACGCTGCGTCAGGATGGGCAGCGATATCACCGCTATCAACATGGCGCCGACGATAATCGACATCACGATACCCGGCACATTCAGCAAACTCAGGCCAAAAGTCACCAGGCCCATCAGAAACGCCGCGATGATGACGCCGGTCATGCTGCCGGACCCTCCCAGGACATTCACTCCCCCAGCACCACCATGGTGATCACGCTAAGTTCCCAGCCCAGCGCCAGGGTAGGGCGGGTACTGCCCAGGCGCGAAGTGAGCAGGACCGCCGCCAAACCCGACATGACGCCTACCATCACGAACAGAATGAGATTATGGCGTTTGACGTTGATGCCGGAATAATAAGCGGCCACCGGATTATTGCCGATGGCGTAGGTCCTGCGGCCGAAATTGGTCTTATGCAGCAGAAAGTAGAACAAACCGGCCAGTATGATGAAAAGGGCGAATTCGAAAGACAGGGCGCCAAACACATAGCCTTGGCCGAAAAAGGCGAAGTCGGCGGGATAGTGATTGATGGACTGATCCCCCAGCAGCACATACGTGATCCCCCGGAACAGACTCATGGTGCCGATGGTGATAACGATGGACGATAAATTCAGTCGGGTCACCAGCACGCCGTTGAAAAGACCGCAGCAAAGGCCGACGCCCAGGCCAACGCACACCAGCAAGGGGGTCCCCATGCCGGCTTGGGCGCAAAATCCCATGAGGGTGGAACAAAGCGCCATGGTGGACGCCACCGACAAATCAATCTCACGGGCGATAATCAGCATGGCCATCGGCAGGGCTATCATGGCTTTTTCGGTAAAATTGAAGGTCGCGTCCGATAAATTCCACAGATTTAAAAAGTAGGGCGAGGCGGCGGCGTTGATAATGAATACCGCGACGGTGACCGCCAGTAAAAAGCCTTCCCAGCACAACAGTCGCCGAAACCAGGGGATAGCGCGCAGCGGAACCTGTTCCGGCCGCGAGTGGGAAAGTATTGTCTTGTTCATATCAACTCTCAACTTTTCCGGGGCTGATGGGCAAGAACGGCGCCGCGTAGGATCAAGCGACCCTGGCGCTTGTTGGCGCGCTCATTGAGGATGACGGCAATCACTATCACCCCGCCGGATATCGCCATTTGCCAGAACGGCGATATCTCGATAACCGGCAGGGCATTATTGATGACCCCCAAAAACAGCGCCCCCAGCAGGCAACCGGCCACGGATCCTATGCCGCCCATGGTGCTGACGCCGCCTATCACGCAGGCGGCGATGATTTGTAATTCGAAGCCGTTGGCGACATCCACATAGGCCACCGCGAACCGCGAAATCCACAGGTAACCGCAAAATCCCGCCAGCGTCCCGGATAGACAGAAGCTGATAAACTGCATTTTGCCGGCATTGATGCCGGTATAATAGGCTGCGGTGGCATTGCCGCCGGCGGTATAGAGCGCCCGACCGGTGCGGCTATAGCGCATAAAATACGCCACCGCCAGCAACACCGCGATGGCGCTCCAGCCCAGCAGCGGTAAATGCAGGAACTCGCTGCGCGGCAAACCGAGAAAGGCGGGGCTCATTTGATGGGCATTAATCCAGCCGCCATGGGATAACAGAAAGATAACGCCGCGATAAATGCTCATGGTGCCCAAGGTCACGACAATGGAGGGGATGCCCATCTTCCACACCAGCAAACCGTTAACGGCCCCCAGCAACAGTCCCATGACGGTGGCGATGAAAACCAGCAGCCCGATGGGCAGGTCGGGATGATGAAAATTCAACAACGCCACAATCATGCCGGTCAGCGCCAGATTGGCGGCCATGGATAAATCGATGCACTTGGTTAACAGCACCATCATTTGTCCCAGCGCCAGAATGATAAGGATTGATGTATCATTGAAGGTTTCCAGCAGGTTTTCCAGACCAAGGAACTCAGGGGATCGGCTGCCCACCCCCAGCACCATCAGGATGATGACCAGCCCCAGCAGGAGCTCTCGCTGCTTGAAAAGCGTTTTCATCGCTATGCTACCTCCGTGCCGGCGCCGCTGGCCGCGCTGACAATCATTTCCGCCGTCGCGTCGCCGGCGTTGAATTCCGCCGCCATCAAGCCTTCATGCATGACAATGATACGGTCGGACATCCCCATCACTTCGGGCAGCTCGGAGGAAACCATGATCACCGCCAGACCCTGCGCCACCAGCTCGGACATAAACTGATGCACCGCCGCTTTGGAGCCGATGTCGATGCCCTTGGTGGGTTCGTCCAGAATAATGATGCGCGGCGCCGTCGCCAGCCATTTGCCGATGACGACTTTTTGCTGATTGCCGCCGGACAGCGTCGCCACCTGCTGTCGCCAGCTAAAGGCTTTGACCTGCAGGCGATTGGCGTAATCGTCCGCCAAGGCCCACTCTTTTTCTTCATTGAGAACGCCGTATACGTTGAGCTGGCTGAGCTGCGGCAGACTGATATTCTGGTAGATGGGCAAATCGATAATGGTGCCCTGGCTTTGGCGCTCTTCCGGCACGTACACGATGCCGGCTTGTATCGCCGCCGCGGGATGGGCAAAATGCCGGGCTTGGCCGCTGACGAAAATGTGCCCGCGGCTGGGCTGGGTAATGCCGAACAGGGTTTTCATCAACTCCGTGCGCCCTGCGCCCACCAAGCCGTAAAACCCAAGGATCTCACCTTTGCGCAATGAAAAGCTGATGCCGGAAAACTCAGTGGGATGGCTCAGGTTCTCCACCCGCAGCACGGTTTCGCCGGGCAAGCCTGTTCTTATGGGATAGACCTGGCTGATTTCGCGGCCCACCATCATGGCGACCATCCTGGCCTCGGTGATATCCCCAATCCGGCCCGAACCGACATAGGCGCCGTCGCGCAGCACCGTGTAATAATCCGCGATGGCGAAAATCTCGTCAAATTTGTGAGAAATAAACAGAATGGCTTTATTTTCCTGTTTCAGACGTTCAACAATCTGATAAAACTCGATAATCTCATGTTGCGACAACGCCGCCGTGGGCTCGTCGAGGATCACCACCTGGGCGTTAAAGGAAAGGGCCCGGGCGATAGCCACCATATGCCGTTGGGCAATGCTTAATTCTTTCAACACGGCATAAGGGTCTATTTGCACCTCAAGGCGGGCCAAGATCTCCCGGGATTTTCTATGCATGGCGGGCCAGTCAAGGCGGTTAAGCCATCCGCGGTAGAGATAGTGCCCGGCAAAGATATTTTCGGTGACCGACAGCTCATCGAACAGCACGGTTTCCTGATGAATGGCGGTGATGCCGATTTTATGGGCGGCTTCCGGATTAATGAGCTTGATGGGGATTTTTTTTATATTCGATTTCGCCGGCCTCGGGCTGATAAATTCCGGTCATAACCTTGACCAGCGTCGATTTGCCGGCGCCGTTCTCCCCCACCAGGGCGGTGACTTTGCCCGGATAAAGGTCGATGTGGACATTTTCCAATGCCTGGACACCGGGAAATATTTTCGTAATGCCTTTCAACGATAACAGTGGTATGGCGTCGGTCATGTAACCCCCCCCGCGTTACCGGCAGTTCAGCCAGGCTCGCCTCATGATGACGAGCCTGATGAAAAATCAGAATACCTTGGCGTATTTATCAATGTTGCCGGCATCGTAGATAAAGGGTTTACCCATGGCGCCATTGCCGTCGGCATCGAGCTGAACCTTGCCTAACCGCCCCATGCTGGCTTCTTTGGCGGTGGCGGTGCCTTTTACCAGGTCATAGGCGATATAGGTCGCCGCATAGCCCAAGTCGATGGGGTTCCAGATGGCGAAGCTTTTGCTTGCCCCTGATTTCACCGCGCCGGCCATTTCGGAAGGCAGCCCCAGCCCGGTGACATAGACCTTGCCGATATCCCCCTGATCCTTAACCGCCTGCGCCGCGGCGACGATGCCCACCGAGGAGGGAGAAATAATGACTTTCAGGTTAGGATAGGATTTCAGCAAACCGATGGTTTCGCGGTAGCTCTTGTCCGACAGGTCATCTCCGTAGGCCACCGCCACCAAATGCACCGACGGGTACTTCGGCAGCACCTTTTTCATTTCCGCAATCCAGATGTTTTGATTGGTGGAGGTGGGCGTGGCGCTCAAGATGGCCGTATCGCCTTTTTGCAAGCCCAGGGACTTAATGGCGTCGGCGGCCAGTTGCACGTTCATCTGGCCTATCAGGTCATTACTGGAGGGATTGAGGTGGATTTGGCGTCCCGCCTTGGCGACGCCGGAATCCCATGACACCACTTTGATGCCGCGCTGCATGGCTTTTTTTCAGCACCGGCACCAGCGCATCCGGATCGTTGGCGGACACCGCGATGGCATCGACGCCCTGTGCAATCAGACCGTTAAGCACCTCAATCTGCGCCTCGGCGGTGGTGGTGGTGGGGCCGGTATATATCACCTTAACATCCCCCAACTCTTTTGCCGCTTGCTGTGCGCCGGTGTTCGCCGCTTCAAAGAATCCGTTGCCCAACGACTTCGCCACCAGGGCGATTTTGACTTCCGCCGAAACCGGCGCCGCCAGCGCCAGACAGGAAGCCATGAGGGTACAAGTCAGTAATTGTTTTAATTTCATTGTTTGTACTCCGCTCGATTAAGGTAATGACAGCAAGATGTAGGGTGTTAGAAAAACTCAGCGTATCGGGAATGGGCGTGTCGCCAAACGCATTGCCCGGACGAAACCGGGTAATGGTAAATGCTATGGAAGGATACGGGGATGTTCATAATCCTGACCTTCGTGGAGGGATTTTAAGACTGTAAAACCTTGTTGTGACGCCTGCCTTTATTATATTGCCAACTCTTGCGGGAAGCTGGCAATTAGACGAAGGAAGGGATGAGAGATATCACAAATTCATAACATTTTCCCCGAGACGGCCCTCGGCCTGAGATAAAGCCCGTACCTTCTCTTTAGCGTCGGGGAAATATCTTCATGACAGTTCTTGGTGATATTTCCCTGACAGGGGTCGTTCAGGAAATCATTCTATTCGCGATTGTCGTCATACACCTCCTGCTGGTTTGGACGCCTGAAAATCGCGCCTCAAGTATGTTGGCGGCCGGTTTCTTCGTCTGCATGCTGGTGCGGGAGCTGGATTTTGCCTTTGATGTCATCCGCTACGGCTCATGGATTTGGACGGCGCTGGCGGTCTGTACGGCAAGCATAGCCGTGGCGGCGGTAAATTACCGACGTGCCCTGGCCGGTCTGGCGGACTATTTCCGTCATCCGGGTTATGGCCTGGTGTGCACGGTTTTGCTAAATGTGTTAGTGTTCTCTCGTTTGATGGGCATGGGCGGTTTGTGGCAAACCTTGCTGCAGGATGAATATGTCCGGACGGTAAAAAACGCGGTGGAGTAAGGCAGCGAACTGTTCGGTTATGTTCTTTGCCTGTTGGGCGCCCTGATGAACGCGTGGAATAAATTTCTCTCCCGTCGCCGGGATTGGGCAGGTTCGCCTGTCTGCGGCGGGCTAAATCGGGTAATGCGGAAGACAATGTGAATATTGTGCGAATAATAGTGATGGCGGCATGCGTTCTCGGCTTGACCGGTTGCGGCAGTATTATCAGCCGAACCTTTCCGGGGCAGGGGCACGGCAATCAATATTATCCGGGCGTGAAATGGGATCTTCGCGACTCTCCTTGGCGATACATTACGGTTATTGATCTGCCGCTGTCGATGGTGGTGGATACGATTTTGTTACCCGTCGATATGCGCCACGGGCCCTATCGCTAGGATATCGACCCGCGGCGGGCGCGGATTGATATCCTTGCGAATGATCCGGACGAGGGCCTGTCGCGGCAAACCGGCCAAGGCCTTGATCTGCCGGTTTACAGCTCCTCCCACTCGTCCGCCGCGGTTTGCCCCTCCTCGGTGTCCAGCGGGGGTTCATACTGGTAATCGCCTTCATCCCATTCATGTAACGTGTTTTCCTCCTGCCATTCCAGGCGCAGTTCCGTTTCATCGAAATCGCCGTCGAAAATGGCCTGGGCGGCTTCACCGGTACGAAAAGGCAGGGCGTCCGCCGCCTCGTTTTCATCGGTGAGAAATTCCGCTTCCCACATGATTTCGCCGTCTTGCATAACGTATTTTTGTAAACAGAATTGATTCACCACCGGGTCTTGATCGTCATTAACGCCGTCACGGGAGGCTTCGATAAATTCCTCACGTGCGGTATCAATGGCTTCTTCCAGAGTTGCGTACATGCTCATTTGGCTCTCCTGTGATAATGGGGTTTAACATTCCCGCGCCCTTGGCGGGCATCATTGTAATTGTTGTCGGAGTCTGAAAACTTTCAAGTGTCCAGCTGAAATGATTTCAGAGGCATGAAAAATTCCCCGCCGGGCGCCGCAAAACATTTTTTTACCCGGTTTACAACATTGCAAAGGGGATGTGGAAATCGGGTAAAGGTTTCGCAAATGGACTGTGGGACGGGCGGATAAACGCTACAGTTAATGAGTGAATAACCAGGAGAAACAGCATGCGAGCGTTAAATACATCATTCATCTTACTTACCTGCACCCTGGGTGCTTTAAGTTTCAGCATCCTGGCGGCCGCTCCCGCCGGCACGCCGTCGGCCGGGAATACGTCGGCGCAGCCTGATAATATGCCGCCGGGACCCCGGCCGATGTTCTTCCCGCATCCGGGCGGACCCATGGGACCCCATTTCCGTCCTGGGTTCTGTCATGGCGGCGAACTTTTTTTGCGCCTCCGTACAAAGCGATAATCCCGGCGAGACGATACAGAAGCTTAATAGCATTCTGCCCGCTCCCACCGCCGGCACTCACTATGAGGTGCGTGTTTCAGTGGAGAAAGCGCCCGATCATCACGGCGATAAAGGGCCGGATGGCGGCGTGGGGCCGCATCCGGAAAGCGGTGACTGATTCATTCATTCGGCAGCCTGATCCTGGACGGACCGTGCTGTAAGCTCCACCAGGAATAGAAAACGTTGAACAGCACCACCAGCGCGGTAACGCAAAATACCGCGCGAAAACCATAGCTGGCGGAGACAAAGGCGCCGATGAGGGGGCCGCTGACGTTGCCCACGTCGCGAAAGGATTGGTTATAGCTGAAAATCCGGCCGGCCACCTGATTGGTGCAGTTATAGATAAGCAGAGTTTGCACCGCCGGCAGCAGTGCGCCGTCGGCGGCCCCCAGCAAGAACCTGAGCACCCCCAGCTGCCAGGGATTGTGGACAAAGGCCATGGGGACGAGCAGCAGCACGGAAACCGCCAGCATGCAAATCAAGATTCGCTCCGGTCCTATCTTATCCCCCAGCCGTCCCAGCCGGGGCGCGCTCAGCAGCGCAGCCACGCCGGGCACGGCGGCAATCAAACCGCTGATAAAGGCCAGGTTTTGGATATTGCCGGCCAATTCCCGCACATACAACGTCAGGATCGGCGCAATGGAGCCGGTGGCCACCTGGATAATCATGGTGGTCACGAACAGGCTTAGCACCAGCCGGGGCTTGGTGAGAGAAGCGAAGACCTGCCGCGCGGAAAGCATGTCTTTTTTCTGCACCGGCTTGAAGCGCTCTTCGACAAAAATGACGGTAATGATAAAACAAATGAACAGTACCAGTGCGGTGATAAAAAAAACCAGGCGCAAACCGTAGTGGTCCGCCAGCAGGCCGCCGATAAGCGGGCCAATCAATGCGCCGCCCACGGCGCCCGTGGACAAGGTCCCCAGGGCCCAGCCGCTTTTGTTGCGCGGAACCTGGGTGGCGATAAGCGCGTTGGCGTTGGGCACGAAGCCGCCCAGCAACCCCAGCAGGGCGCGCAATATCAGAAATTGAACGACATTCTGCGCCAGGCCCATCAATGTCATGACGATGGCCATGCCCAGGGCGGAGCGCAGCAACATGATTTTTCGGCCCCGGCGATCCGCCAGCGCGCCCCAAAAAGGCGAAGCAATGGCGGAAAAGAGGAAAGTGATGCTGAAAACCGCCCCTGACCACATGTTCAATTCGCGCGGGTCGGTGACGCCGAGCATTTCCACGTAAAGCGGCAGAAAGGGCATAATCAGGCTGAATGCCGCACCGGTCAGAAAGCAACCGACCCAGGCAATATAGAGATTACGTTTCCAGTTTATAGGTTCCGGCACCGGCGTCATGACGTCTCAATAAAATAGGCAACGGCGGTCAAACAATGTGACAAGGCTCGAGGGCGTTATCGCCGAGGGTTAAGCGCAAGGGGCTAAGTATGCGCTTAAACAGGGCAGCGGGCAATTTGCGAGGCATCAATTGCACCAAACCGGCCTAGCCCGAAGGCAACAGACATCGGGCGCCCGACGGGGCGATGCGTCGCCGCCGCGACCCGTTCGGCAGAGGGATAAGGGCACGTTGTTGACGAGGGTGGTTCGGCTGACGCGATAAGCGTACGACGTCGGCGCGACCGGTTCGGTTGATGTGATAAGCGCGTGGCATCGACGCGACCGGTTCGGCTAAGGGATCAGCGCGGCGGCGTCGTTAACCGAAACCCGGAGCGTCTTAATAAAGCGACGGCTGTCCCGGCGGACGGGTTTTGAAACGGCGATGCAGCCACATATATTGATCCGGGGCCAGCAGTATGGCCTGTTCCAGGACCTTATTCATATAGGTGGCGGTGGCGACGTCGCTCTCCAGCGGCAGCTTCTGTTCATCCGGCATGATGATCAGTTCGTACCCCTTGCCGCCGGGCAAGCGGCGCGGCACAAAGGGGATGACAGCCGGTTTGGCCGTCCGTACCAGCACATGCGTGCCGGAGGTGGTGGCCGCCTGCTCTATGGCGAACAGCGGTGCGAAGACGCTGCTTTTCGGACCGTAGTCGTGATCCGGCGCATACCAAATGATCTCGCCGTTTTTCAACGCGCGTATCATGCCTTTCACATCGGAGCGATCGAGCATGGATTTATTGGAACGTAGCCGTCCCCAGGTCTGCAGCCAGTCCAGCAGCTTGTTATTGTTGGGCCGATAGACGCCGATGCCGGGATTGTGGATACCGAAAATACGCGCTCCCAGCTCCAGGGAAAGAAAATGCAGCCCTATGAGCAACACGCCCTGGTTCCTGGCCCTGGCGGTATCGATGTTTTCCAGACCGGAGACCTTGAACAAGCGTTCTACCCGCCAGTCCGGCCAAAACCATCCCATGCCGGTTTCAAACAGGCCCATGCCCACCGATTCGAAATTTTTGATAAGCAAGGCTTCTCTCTCTGCGCGGGACTTGTCGGGGAAACATAATTCCAGGTTACGGCGCGCGATGTGGACACGCCGCGGCATAAAGCGCATGGACAAACGCCCCAAAGAGGTGCCGAGCCGATACAGCAGCGGATAAGGCAGTAGTACCATAAGGTAGAGTAAACCGATGCCGACCCAGGTAGGCCAATAGCGAGGGTGCAGCAAGGAACGGTTGAAAGTTGGAATAGTTGTCATGGATTCTCACTACCAGAAACGTAACGGTATAATCACTTCATATTTTCTTATTCCACCCACTTCAATGAGTGTGGCATTTTTTTTGCCAAAGGGAAAGCGAAGGCGCGCAAAAGTCTGCGTGACATTGCGCGCGCCTTTAGTTTATTTACTCTTTGTTGAATAAATTTTTAACGTTATGCGGTTCGCAGCGCCAATACTGCTTGGGACCGTTGACCTTCGCCCCTAGCTTGGCCGCGGCATGCCAGGGCCAGCGCGGATCGTAGAGCACGGCGCGCGCGAGGGCAATCATATCGGCATCACCGGTGGCCACAATGGTCTCCGCCTGCTCGGCTTCGGTAATCAGGCCGACGGCGATGGTGTTCAAGCCGGTTTCCGCCTTGATGCGCCGGGCAAACGGCACCTGATAGCCGGGGCCCACCGGAATCGTCTGCTGCGTGGAGAGCCCGCCGCTGGAAACGTGGATAAAATCACAGCCCCGGTTTTTCAACGCCTGGGCCAAGACAACCGATTGTTCGATATCCCAACCGCCCTCGACCCAATCGGAGCCCGAAATGCGAACGCCCACCGCCAAATCGGGAGAAACCGCTTCCCGCACCGCTTGAAATACCTCAAGGGTCAGGCGTATGCGGTTTTCCAGGTTGCCGCCGTATTGATCCTGCCGCTGATTAGCCAACGGCGACAGGAACTGATGAAGCAAATAACCGTGGGCCGCATGGATTTCAATCAGATTGAAACCGATACGCTGGGCGCGTTTGGCCGCGGCGGCGAAATCCGCCTTCAGCGCGTCGATTTGCTCAAGCTGCATGGCCTGGGGCCGGGAATCCGCATCCGCAAAGGGGATGGCGGAGGGCGCCAATGTTTGCCAGCCGCCCTGGAGGGGAGACATATTGCCGCCGCCTAGCCAGGGCGCGCGGGTGGAGGCTTTCCGGCCCGCGTGGGCGAGCTGAATGCCCAACGCAACGGAGGAGTGCATTTTGACGTTTTTCACTACCTCGGACAGGGCCTGTTCGGTTTCATCGTCCCAGAGCCCGAGATCCTGCGGCGAAATCCTGCCTTCCGGCGTTACCGCCGTCGCTTCGGTGATGAGCAGGGCCGCGCCCGACAATGCCAGATGGCCCAAATGAATGCTATGCCAGGAGGTGGCTTTGCCGTTATCGGCGGAATATTGGCACATCGGCGCGATAACGATTCGGTTTTGAAGCGACAGGTTTCCCACTGTATAATTCGAAAACAATTGACTCATAGGTTAGTGCCTCGTGAAAGTGCCTTTGACGTAACAACCCGTGTTAATGTTATAAGCGGTTCATCAAGCGGTTACGCCTTTTTTGCCAACGTTAGCAATTTAAAAAAAATTTTGACTCGGCGTTAAATGCTTTTTCCTCTCCCCGAATGAGGAAAGCCGCGGCCGCCGCCATCATCGACCACAGGAACGTACCCCATGCCAGTGTTACACAACCAGGTCGCCAACGAAGAGCTGAAAAAGCGAATGTTGGCGGAAACCGAGCCTCGCACCACGCTGTCATTTTATAAATATTTCCGACTGGATTCCCCGCAGTCCTTCCGCGACGACCTGTATGGCGCCATGAGCGAACTGGCGGTATTCGGCCGGGTCTATATCGCCGGCGAGGGAATAAACGCCCAGATAAGCGTGCCGAGAAATCGATTTGAGGCGTTCAAGGCGATGTTATACGCCTCTCACCCCGCCTTGGCCGGCGTGAGATTGAATGTGGCGCTGGATGATGACGGTAAATCCTTTTGGGTGTTGCGAATGAAGGTGCGCGAGCGGATCGTGGCGGACGGCATCACCGATCCCGCCTTCGACCCCACCCAAACCGGGCAATATCTGCAGGCGGAACAGGTGAATGCCATGGCCGACGATCCGGATACGGTATTCGTGGATATGCGTAATCACTATGAGTACGAAGTGGGCCATTTTGACCGTGCCGTTGAGATCCCGTCCGATACGTTTCGTGAGCAGTTGCCCATGGCGGTGGACATGCTGGCGCCGGAAAAAGACAAGAATATCGTTATGTACTGCACCGGCGGAATCCGCTGCGAAAAAGCCAGCGCCTACCTGCGGCATCATGGCTTTGAACATGTTTATCACGTGGAGGGCGGTATTATTGAATATGCCCGCCGCGCGAAGGCTCTGGGCTTGCCGCTGAAGTTTACCGGTAAGAATTTTGTGTTCGACGGGCGGCTCGGAGAGCGTATCACGGCCGATGTCATTGCCCGCTGCCATCAATGCGGCGCCCCCTGCGACACGCATACCAACTGTTTGAACCAGGGTTGCCATTTATTGTTCATTCAATGTCCGGCCTGTGAAGAAAAATATCAAGGCTGTTGCAGCGAAGCATGTCGCGACGAAAAGGAATTGCCCATACGGGATCAACGCGCCCGTCGGGCCGGTCGCGAAAACGGGCTGAAAATATTCAATAAATCCCGCCAGAGGTTGGAGAGCTATTTGCCGCGGCGCTCCCCCGGAGAAACGGATGAATAGCCCTTATTGACGAGGCGGCGGGGCGGCCGGCTTAGCCGAAACGGGCCAGCGAGAAAGGCGACAAATCAAACGGCATCTCACGCCCGGCGGCAAACCCGGCGGCGATTTCACCCAGTACGCTGGCGAATTTGAAACCATGGCCGCTTAAACCGCTTACGATCAGCATATCCGAGTGTCCCGGCAGGGTGTCGATAATGAAATCCTCATCCGGAGAAAGGTCATAGCTGCAGGCTTCTCCCCTCAGGCATACGCCGACGCCGGGCAGAAACCGGCGCATAAAACCAAAGACCTCGCTGCCGTCGGTCGCGAGGCTGCCGAACGGCGTGCGTTGTTCCGGCTCATCCATAAGCTGACCGCCGTCATGCTTACCCACCTTCAGCTCATTGTCGATGGCGGGAAAACCGTAATAGTGACCGCCGTCCGGTGTCTCCACGGTAAACGCCGGGAAGCGATTGCCTTCGCTAAAGCGACCGTCCGCCTGATGCCAGGCAAAGACCTTGCGCAACGGGGTGATGGGCAGTGATGGAATGATTTTTTTACCCAAGTCCCGGCGCAAAGCAACAATTTTTTTTCCTTGATAACGGCTTCCATCCGCGGTCATCACGTCAAAACCACGGGACAAGGGGATGATTTGCGTCACGGCGCAATTGAATAATTGCCCGCAACCGCCATTTTCCGCCAGACGGACATAAGAGGCCACCGCGAGTTCCGATTTGAGGTAACCGGCCTGGGGTTCGTAAACGCCGAGATAGCCGTCCGGTACGGTAAACGCCGGCCAGCGTTCGGCAATACGCGCGGTATCCAGGATGTCGCACGGCAGACCGAAGGATTGAGCGCCGCCGGCGGCATTTTCGATGAATTCCGTATGGCGCGGACCCAGATTGAGCACGCCGCTGCGATGAAACAGGGTATTGCCGCTACGCGCCGCCAGTTCTTCCCACAGGGTTTGCGCCCGTAGCACCAACGGTACGTATTTTTTCCCTTCACCATAAGCGTGGCGGATGATGCGAGTATCGCCATGGTGACTGCCGCCGCGATGAGGAGGAAAAGCCGCGTCGATCATCAGTACGTTTAAACCGGCTTCAGTTCCATAGAATCCCGCCGCTGAACCCACCGAGCCGCTGCCGACAATAATAAGATCATAAATCATAGGGTTACCTTGTGACACGGGTAAAATTCGAGCTGAGTCGAGTATATACCCATTTGATTTCACCGTGCCGAAAGACGCCCGGTTGCCGGCAATGTGCAAATTCATGTGCCGACGGCCAGAAACAGGCAATGTGCAAACTCTTTTGCCGATGTCCGTTTACGATGTCATCGGGAAGAAACAATGATGTGGGATAATAAAAAAGCACCCGATGCAATGCAGCGGATGCGTGGGGACTCACTAAGATCAGTGTTTTCGATGGTCAAGATCCTGATAGTCCGTCGACTCGATTTTTGCTATGCCCGCTTCCAGTATGGAGATGAGTTGTTTGGCAACATCCGTCGTCAGCCACAAGGTTCGGTCCACTTCCGCATCTTCGGCAGCCTGATTGGTTGAATTGATGTAATGCAGGCGGATCATCATGGCATTATAGGCATCTACGGTGCTGATATCCCAGCCGACCAGCGGGTGGGTATGGATAATCTCGTTTTTTCTGTCCATAAATACCCCTTTCTGACTCGTTTAAAAAAAAGAGTGACCTCGAGGTTAAATGCGGCTCCATTTTAGCGAGCAGTTTAAGTATACCCATTCTTTGTCACATTTTTGCTAAATAGACAATTTTTTTTTATGCCACCGGCTCTATGAGGGCATGTCAAATATTAGGGATTGTTTAGAATCTAAACGGGCCGGGGCCCATCAGGAGAAAGAGCCGGGGGGGGACGGCTGGACGAACCCGTCGGGCCAGTTCCTCGGCCAATTGGGAAAAATATTTTTGCATGACGGCGTCACGATTCTGATTCTGCGCTTCCAGCATCAGATTATTGATCAGCAGCTGATTGGCTTTTTCATCAAGGCTGAAAGAAAGATAGGAAAAAGCGATTTCCAAAACATTCAGCCGACGTTGCTGTTCGCTGATAAGATCCAGCAATTCGCCGAAGGTCATGGCTTCTTCTGGTTTATTGACGTTCATGGTCATACCCCCTGAAAGGCCGATAAAACGGACATATCCTGGCTGATTACAGACCAGAAACCCGCATTTGCCAAGAGCGGCGCCAATTATTTTAAGGGAACGTAGACGCCGCCAGGGAAGCGAGGGAGGAAGGGGATAGCACCCGCCGATTCAGTCGAAAAAGCACCCCGGCGCAGCCGCGGTCGTGTAAAGACTACTGCGGATCGAACCAGTCATCGGCGCTTTCCCAGGTTTCTTGCAGAATGTCGGTGATCAACGCCTTGTCTTCTTTGCTGCCGCCCATAACGCTGATGCCGTTGGCGCCGGCATAGCGTACCTGTACATGAGGATCGATAAAATGCTTCTCAATACGGGTGGTGAATTCCTGCGTCAGGGCCTCAAGGGCGCCCGCGGGAAGGGGGATGCTTTTGCCAACGTGATTTCGATACGCATACATTTGCTCTCATAATAATTACTGTTTTTTTATACAGCTTAAACGAGGGTAATGCAAGGGGCCGATGTGTTTGATTGTTGCGCCGCGACGTCCATGCCTCACGGCGAGGCGCTGCGATTCAGTATTGAACCGACCAATCAAGTCGCTGGCCCGCCAGAAAAGGAACCAGGGTTATCTCTCCCGCTGTGATGACCTCCGGCTGCGTTTCCGGCAGGCGCCGCAGTTCAATGAAATCTTCATTAACGGGTAATCCATAAAAACGCGGTCCGTTAAGTGAACAAAAGGCTTCAAAATGCGCCAGCGCGCCGAGCGCTTCGAACACCGAGGCATAGGCGGCAAGGGACGCGGGCGCGTTAAAAACCCCGGCGCATCCGCAGTCGTTTTCCTTCCGCTGCCGGAGATGGGGAGCCGAATCGGTGCCGAGAAAAATGCGGTCGCATCCGCCTGCCACCGCTTGTCTCAGCGCCTCCTGATGAATATTGCGTTTAAGGATCGGCAGGCAATACAAATGCGGCCGAATTCCTCCCGACAGCATATGATTGCGGTTAAACATCAAATGCTGCGGCGTGATGGTGGCCGCCAAAAAGCGGTCCCCCGCCAGTACATACTGGGCCGCCTCGCGAGTGGTGATATGTTCGCAGACGATTTTCAACCGGGGAAAGCGCCGGCGCACCGGCTCAAGCACCGTCTCGATAAACCTGGCTTCCCGATCGAAAATGTCTACCTCCGCCGCGGTGACTTCGCCGTGAAGTAGCAGCGGCATGCCGTGCTCCTCCATGGCTTCGAACAAAGGATAAATGCCGGCGATATTGGTGACGCCGTGGCTTGAGTTGGTAGTGGCGTTGGCCGGGTAGAGTTTGGCCGCGGTAAACACCCCTTGGTGAAATCCCCCTATCAATTCCCCGGCATCCAGCGTATCGGTGAGATAACAGGTCATCAGCGGCGTAAAGCGATGGCCCGCGGGCAGTGCCGCCAGGATCCGCTCACGGTAGGCAATGGCTTGGCGCACGGTGGTAATGGGCGGCGTCAGATTCGGCATGATGATGGCCCGGCCGAAGACCCGGCTGGTGTAGGGTAGTACCGTTTTCAGCATCTCATCGTCGCGCAAATGCAGATGCCAGTCGTCAGGGCGGCGAATAGTGAGGGCTGAGGGCTGTGCGGTCATGGGGACAAGCTCCGGCTAGTGAACGATAAACAGGGAAATCAACGTTAGATTAAGGGTTAAGGATAAGCGGAATGGGCAACGGATGCATTATTTAGTTGGCAAAACCCCATCATGAAGAAACCCGCCGAAGCGGGTTTGAGTTTGTTGACAAAGTGCCCGGTCGGGGTAGGCTGCCAGATCGTAAACCCGCCGTGAATACCTCCCTGTAGGCTCGATCCGCGCCATCCTTGGCGCGGACGGTTTACTCTTCTGGCAGCCTACCCCGCCTTATTGACCCCGAGTACGTTTGTCAGCAGTCTGAAACCCGCCGAAGCGGGTTTTTTTACTGTTGCGCCGGCATCACTCTTTGTCCGGCAACGCCGGTTTGGCGGCCGGAGCGGCTGCGTGGGTTACCGCCGCATGGCCGCCGGCCGCGCCTTGGCCTTCAAAATGATACGCCGAACGATGCCATTCGCCTGTCTTTTCCGGCGACGGCACGTAAACCGGGGCAGGGGCCCGGGTCATCGGCGCGCTCACATGATGCTTATAGCGCGGTTGCGGCTGTTCGGCGGCGGGCGCGGACGGGAATGCCGCCGTGGACGGTTCTTGCGCCGCCGGAGGTTGCCCGGCTGAATCCGACGGCTGGTCAACAATCGCTTTAACCGGCTCCGTCGTACCATCAGCGGCGGCAAAGCCCGCCGCGTCGGTGGGTTCTATCGGTTGCAGGGCCGGCTCAGCGCCTTTGCGCGAGAGCTGGCTGGCGACGATAGACGCGTCCGACAGGTACTGCACAACCTTCTCTGAGCGTGCGCTGATATCGGCATCCGCGCCCGCATCAGCCGAAACGCTGACGACAGGCCGCGCTGGAGCAGGCACATCGGCACCGGCTTGCGGAACAGCATGGCCGGTCACGATGGGCTGATTAACGGCGTGGGCCGCCGGAGCCGGCACATGGGCATCGGTTTGCGGAACAGCATGGCCGGTCACGATGGGCTGATTGACGGCGAGGACCGCCGGAGCCGGCACATCGGCATCGGTTTGCGAAGCGGCATGGCCGGTCACGATGGGCTGATTGACGGCTGGGGCCGCCGGAGCAGGCACATCGGCATCGGCTTCAGGCGCGGCATGGCCGGTCACGATGGGCTGATTAACGGCGGGGGCCGCCGGAGCCGGCTCATCGGCATCGGCTTCAGGAACGGCATGGCCGGTCACGATGGGCTGATTGACGGCGGGGGCCGTGGCCGCATCGGACGAAACCGGGGCGAATTCTTCGCCGTTCCGCGCGTCTTCCGCATCGGAAATCCGTTCAATCGGCTCAATGGCCGCGGTTGAATCGGATTTCACGCTGCCGTACGGCTCGTCTTCCAGGATTTCAGCCGGCTTGGCGGCGGAAAGAATCGCCCAGGAACCGGTCTGCTCTTCATCGGTTATCACCGACGGAACCTCATCGGCGGCAGCCAACTGAGCCGGCGTGGCGTGGCGCGGTACCTCCGTCGGTGCGGAAAACTCCCGTTCCGCCAGCGGTTCGGCCAGTACGACGCCGTTACGAACGCCATCGGTCAAGGGCTCCAACTCTTCAAGCGGGGAAACGGACGCGGAATCGAAACGTTCGACGGGCGTTACCGGATAGCTGATCCATACCTTGCCGGACGCCATTTCCGGCGACATTACCGCGTTGACCAGAGGTACCGGTGATTGCGTCAGATAACGTTCATCGCGATAGCGCCGGCGGCGCTGTCCGCTGACCCGCAAATGACGCGGCGATCGGCGTGAACGGCGGGGAAGACCCGTTTCGTTATTGTTGCGGCCGTTTTCGTTATAGCCTTCTGCGGGCGTAGCGTCCGCATCCGTCAAGACCGGCAGCGGCGTATCATGGGATTCCTGCGGCAAAGCGGCGCGGGACGCCTCGGCGCTGACAGGGGCGGCGTCGGCGGCGGAATCGGTGACACGGACTTTTTGCGTGAGATTACGACGCTGGCGGCGCGGCATGACCGGCGTCGGCTCTTCGTCTTCACTCACCGTTTCGACAATGTCCTCGGCAACGTCAGCCGGCAGCGGTTTCGCTTCCAACGGCGCCTGGCGTTTATCATCCTGGCGGCGGCGGGGGCGGTCGCCGCGGGCTTCGCGGCGCGGCGCGGGCGAGGTATCCGTCTGGGCCTGATCCGTTGCATCATCAATGATTTCCGCCTCCACGGGGACGCTTTGGCGTTTGCCTTTGCGCGCCTCGTCGCGACGTTCGCGCGGCTCCCTGGGTTCACGGGGTTCGCGCGATTGACGACCTTCCTGCGCAGCGCGCGTGTCACGCTCGCCGCCGCGTTCTCCGTTACGATCGCGGCGTACGTTCTGGCGACGCTGACCCCGGCCATTGGCGCGGCGCGGTGTGTCCGTCTCTTGAGCGGCGGCAGGTTCCGTCGGCGCGGCCGGTTTCTGCTCTTCTTCCGCCGGGGCGCTGAACCAGCCTTTGATACGGCTTATGGCGCGGCTGAATAGGCCGGCGCCAGCCGGCGCGGCGGCCGTCTCATGGGCTGAAGCGGCGGCGATATCCACCGCGGCGGGCGCCGGTTCCTTGACCGCCGAATCGCCCGAGATCGGCGGGGAATCGGGCATAACGAAGGCAGCCAGCGCCGGTTGTTCCGGCAATTTGCGTTCGGCCGCGGGCTCTTCCGACGGTTGCGCCATTTCCGCTTCATGCAACTGCGGCAGCAGATAACTCAATGTCGGCGCTTCCTCGCCTTTACGAACGCGCAACACGGCGTAATGCGGGGTCTGCATCTGATCGTTGGGCACGATGATGGCCCGTACGCCGCCCTGACGCTTTTCAATGGCGTTCACCGCTTCGCGTTTCTCATTGAGCAAATAAGAGGCGATCGGCACCGGCACGATGGCATGGACTTCGTGGGTATTTTCTTTCAACGCCTCTTCTTCAATCAGGCGTAAAATAGAAAGGGACAGCGATTCGTTATCGCGGATGGTGCCGGTCCCGCCGCAGCGCGGACAGACGTGATGGCTGGATTCCCCTAGGGACGGGCTCAGACGCTGACGGGACAGCTCCAGCAATCCGAAACGGGAAATGCGGCCGATTTGTATCCTGGCGCGATCCTGCCGTACGGATTCACGGAGGCAATTTTCCACTTCGCGCTGATGGCGCACCGGCGTCATGTCGATGAAGTCGATGACGATCAGTCCGCCGAGGTCGCGCAGGCGTAGCTGACGGGCGATTTCATCGGCGGCTTCAAGATTGGTGTTGAACGCGGTCTCTTCAATGTCTCCTCCCCGCGTGGAGCGGGCGGAGTTGATGTCGATGGCGGTCAGCGCTTCGGTGGAATCGATGACAATCGAACCGCCCGAAGGCAAACGCACTTCACGCTGAAAAGCGGATTCGATTTGCGATTCGATTTGATAATGGCTGAACAGCGGAATCTCGCCGCTGTACAATTTGATCTTGCTGCTGAAATCCGGCCGGCCGAGAGAGGCGATGTGCTCCTTGGCCTTTTCCAGCACGTTGGGATTATCGATAAGAATTTCACCGATATCAGGGCGCAGGTAATCGCGAAAAGCGCGGACGATGACATTGCTCTCCTGGTGAATCAGGAAAGGCGCCGGCCGTCCTTCGGCGGCTTTTTTGATAGCCTCCCAATGCTTGAGCCGAAAAGCCAGATCCCATTGCAGCGCATCGGCGGATTTGCCTACCCCGGCGGTACGGACGATAAGTCCCATGCCTTCAGGCAATTCCAGGGAGGACAACGCTTCTTTCAGTTCAGTGCGGTCATCCCCTTCGATACGACGGGAAATACCGCCGGCGCGAGGGTTGTTCGGCATCAGGACCAGATAGCTGCCCGCCAGGCTGATAAAGGTGGTCAAGGCGGCGCCCTTGTTGCCCCTTTCCTCCTTGTCGACCTGAACGATCACTTCCTGTCCTTCACGCAGCACGTCCTTGATGTTAGGCCGGCCGTGAGAGGAATATTGTGCGGGAAAATACTCGCGTGCGATTTCCTTCAGGGGAAGAAATCCGTGGCGTTCGGCGCCATAATCCACAAACGCCGCTTCAAGACTGGGTTCAATACGGGTGATTTTGCCTTTGTAAATGTTGGCTTTTTTCTGCTCGTGACCGGGGCTTTCAATATCCAGATCGTAGAGCCGCTGGCCGTCTACCAGGGCAACGCGCAACTCTTCCTGCTGAGTTGCGTTTATTAACATTCTCTTCATCTTCAACTTACTCTTTTTATGCATTGGCATCAGAGCTGCGGGCAAAAAAACGCATGACCGGGTAATCACCGACGGCCCCGTGACTTGTCGCAATACCGTCAACCTCACGGTTGTCGCTAGCAGAGGGGCGCATTATTTCGGTAGCCTGTCTTTTTAAGAGAAAAACAGCGCTTTTACTGAGGGAATAACGTCTGAGACTGTCGCCAGAACGAATTCCTTTTGCCGGCCAAGCTGCAATCCGCAGCCCGCTAACTGCCTGGAAAATCAATACGTCTTACGCCATTGCCGCGTGTATGATCAATCAGGCAAATTTAAAAAATTCCACGTGTCCTCGCCTTAACGGGCGCAGCATGGAAAGTTGAGACATTATTCCACCGCTGACACACATATAGCAAGGCGACTTTACGTAACGGCAACAAGTTTAAGACTGACGAATATTTTCCGCCGGCGTCTGTCTGCCATGACAACGGAAGCAACCCGCAAAACTTTATAACCGATTAAAGCACAGTTAAGCACAGAAAAAGGAGTGGCGCTATGTCGGCGGTGTATTTAGAATCCCGTGCCATGAATGAAAATAACAATGCCGTACAGTTTATAACCATTTCCGCCGACCAGGCCGGCCAGCGGATCGACAACTTTTTGCGTACCCGATTGAAAGGCGTGCCCAAGAGCATGATCTACCGCATCGTGCGAAAAGGGGAAGTTCGGGTCAATAAAAAGAGAGTCAAACCGGAGTACAAGCTGGAGCACGGCGATGAGCTGCGCATTCCGCCGGTTCGCCAATCGGAGCCTGAACAAGCGCCGGTTTCCGTTCATCTGGAGAAGGTGGCGTCCCTTGCGCAGGCGGTGTTATATGAAGATGAACATGTGCTGGTGCTCAACAAACCCTCGGGCACGGCGGTGCACGGCGGCAGCGGCTTAAGCTTCGGGGTTATCGAAGGGCTGCGGGCGCTGCGTCCGGCCGCGCACTTTCTGGAATTGGTGCATCGCCTCGATCGCGACACCTCAGGGGTGCTGCTGGTGGCCAAAAAGCGCTCGGCCCTGCGATTGCTGCACGAGCAACTGCGCATGAAAGGCATGCAGAAGGATTACCTGGCGCTGGTGCGCGGCGAGTGGCCGTCCCATAACAAGGCGGTATCCGCGTCGCTGGTGAAAAACATCCTGGCCAGCGGCGAACGCATCGTGCGGGTGGGCGCCGACGGCAAACCCTCCGAGACGCGCTTTAAAGTGGAGGAGCGGTTTAGCCGGGCCACATTGATGAAGGCCAGCCCGGTCACCGGGCGCACTCATCAAATCCGGGTGCACGCGCAGTATGCCGGCCATCCCATCGCCTTTGACGATCGCTATGGCGATGCCGAATTCGACCGGTTTCTGAAGGATACCGGTCTGCGCCGGCTGTTTCTGCACGCCGCCGCGCTGCGCTTCGAACACCCCGCCACCGGAGAAACCATGCGGATAGAAGCGCCGCTGGACAGCGAGCTGCGCCAGTGCCTGGCCTATTTACGCCTTCATCATAAATAACGGGCCGTTAAAGGGTTGATGCCTTCGTTGCGCAGCATGGACGCCAGTGCGATAAGGGGCAAGCCCACCAGGGCGTTCGGGTCCCGGCCGTCCAGGGATTGGAACAGGGCGATGCCCAATCCTTCGCACTTGAAGGACCCGGCGCAGTCCAGAGGCTGTTCGGCATCGACGTAGCCTTCTATTTCGTCTTCCGCCAGAATGCGAAACGTCACCTGAAAGGGCTCAACCGTTTGTTGCTGACGCCCGGTGCGGCTGTTTAACAAAACCAGCCCGGTATAAAAGGTTACCCGCCGACCGCTCGCGCGGCGCAGCTGTTTTATCGCGTTGTCCCGGTTGAGGGGTTTGCCGGTGATATCGTTCCCCAGGACGCAACACTGATCGGAGCCGATAATGAGATGCCGATCGAATTTTCACTCAACGCGGCGGCCTTGGCGGCGGACAGGCGTAACACCATCTCCCGCGGCGATTCCCCCGCCAGCGGGGTTTCATCGATGTCCGGCGCGGCGCACTCAAAAGGCACGCCCAGTTTTTCCAAGCGTTCCCGGCGGTAGGGCGAAGAGGACGCCAAAATAATTTTGCACATAATTTCAATCCGACGATAGCGTATTTCCCAGTCTCATTTTAAACTGTTCGCCGCTTTGGAAGCGAATATTGGTAAAAGGTAAGCATAATTAGCCTTTTTCTTTGACTCTATGCCGTTACAAAGTTAATATGCGCGCCCTATGCAAAAGGTAAAATTACCCCTAACCATTGATGCGGTCCGCGCCGCTCAGAAACGCCTGGATTATGTCGGCGCCTATGGCGTCGAGCAGGTGAGGCGCGTCGCCATGTCTGTGGTCAGTGTGGATAGCGATGTTCAGGCGGCGTTATCGTTTGATATCGATAATCAACGTCTGGCGGTGATAAGCGGTAGCGCGGATGCGGCGGTTACGCTCCTATGCCAGCGCTGCAATCAGCCGTTCGCCCATCAGGTACACACGACATTTTGTTTCAGCCCGGTCGTTACCGACGAGCAGGCCGAGGCATTGCCGGAAGCGTACGAAGCGGTCTACGTCAATGAATACGGCGAGGTAGACCTGCTGGGAATGATTGAAGACGAAATTATTCTTTCATTGCCTATCGCGCCGGTGCATGATCCTGAACACTGTGAAGTGTCCGACACGGAACAGGTATTCGGCAAATTGCCGTCCGAGGTTGAAAAACCTAACCCGTTTTCCGTTTTAGCCAGTTTAAAGCGAAAGTAATCAAGGAGTAAGGTCCATGGCCGTACAACAAACCAAGCCGTCTCGTTCCACCCGTGGCATGCGCCGTTCACACGACGCGCTGTCCACGTCCACCGTTTCCGTGGACAAAGCTTCCGGTGAAACTCATCTGCGTCACCATATCACCGCCGACGGTTTCTACCGCGGTCGCAAAGTTATCGCCAAGTAAACCAAAGGCGATACATTGATACGTCTAACCCTTGCGTTAGATGCAATGGGCGGAGATTTCGGTCCCGCCGTCACGGTGCCTGCTGCATTGCAGGCACTGGCTCATCATCCGCAATTAGAGCTGCTGCTGGTGGGAGATCCCGCCGCAATAGATCCTTTACTGTCAAAAACAGATTCCGTTCTGCGCGAGCGCTTGACGGTGATTCCCGCCGAATCCGTTATTGCCGGTGACGCCAAGCCTTCCGTCGCCATTCGGGCCAGCCGAGGCACGTCCATGCGCGTGATGCTGGAGCTTATCAAGGCGGGGCGGGCGCAGGCCTGCGTCAGCGCGGGCAATACCGGCGCGCTGATGGGCCTGGCCAAATTGTTGTTAAAACCCCTGGAGGGTATTCAACGCCCGGCGTTGATGACCCTATTGCCCCATCAGCTGCGTGGGAATACCGTGGTGCTGGATTTGGGCGCCAACGTGGAGTGCGGCGGGGAGATGTTGGTCCAATTCGCCATTATGGGCGCCGTGGTGGCGGAAGATATCGTCGGCATCGATAATCCTCGGGTGGCGTTGCTGAATATCGGCGAGGAGGAAACCAAGGGCCTCGATAATATTCATCAGGCAGCGGCGATACTGCGAAGTATTCCGTCCATTAATTATATCGGGTATCTTGAAGCCAATGAATTGCTGACCGGCAAGACCGATGTATTAATTTGTGACGGGTTTGTCGGCAATGTCACATTAAAAACCATGGAAGGGGTGATAAGACTTTTTCTGTCTTTGCTTAAATCCTCAGGGGACGGCGGCAGGCAGAGTTGGTTTATGAAGTTTGCGAAACGTTGGATTAAAAAACGTCTCGCCCGCCAATTCGGTCATCTCAATCCCGACCAATATAATGGCGCATGTCTGTTAGGTTTACGCGGCACGGTTATCAAAAGTCACGGCGCGGCGAATCAACGCGCGTTCGCCGTCGCGATCGAGCAGGCAATGCAAGCGGTGGAGCGGCAGATTCCCGAAAGGATTGCCGCGCGCCTGGATGCGGTATTACCCAAGAGTGATTAAGCATACATGTATACAAAGATTCTTGGCACGGGCAGCTATCTTCCGGTGCAGATAAGGTCGAATGCGGACCTGGAAAAGATGGTGGACACCTCCGACGAATGGATAGTGACGCGTACCGGCATTCGTGAACGGCGTATCGCCGCGGTGCATGAGACGGTGTCCAGCATGGGATTTACCGCCGCGCAGCAGGCCCTGGACATGGCCGGTATACGGCCGGATCAGGTTGGCCTGATTCTCGTCGCCACCACGTCGTCGAGTCATGCTTTTCCCAGTTCCGCCTGTGAAATCCAGCTCAAATTGGGCATTCGCGATACGGTTTCATTTGACATCGCGGCGGCGTGCGCCGGTTTTGCCTACGCCCTGAGCGTGGCGGATCAATACGTCAAAAGCGGCGCGGTGGAATACGCGTTGGTGGTGGGATCGGACATGCTGAGCCGTACCCTGGACCCCAGCGACCGCGGCACGCTGATTCTTTTCGGCGACGGCGCCGGCGCCGTCGTGCTGGGCCGTAGCGAACGGCCGGGTATTATGTCCACCCATCTGCACGCGGACGGTCGTTACGGCGAGCTGTTGACTCTGCCGTATCACAATCGTCTCGACCCTACGGCGCCGGCGTTTTTGACCATGTCCGGCAACGAAGTGTTCAAAGTGGCGGTCACCGAGCTGGCGCACATCGTGGATGAGACGCTGGCCGCCAACCAGCTGGATCGCAGCGAACTTGACTGGCTGGTGCCCCATCAGGCGAATCTGCGCATTATCGCCGCCACGGCGAAGCGGCTGAATATGAGCATGGAGAAAGTGATAGTGACATTGGATCGTCAGGGTAATACTTCCGCCGCTTCCGTGCCGTTGGCGCTGGACGAGGCGGTGCGGGACGGACGGATCCAACGGGGTCAGCTGATTTTGCTCGAAGCATTCGGCGGTGGCTTTACCTGGGGTTCGGCGCTGATTAGATTTTAATCTATACCCCAATGTCTTGAAGTGGCGGCCCGACATGGCCGCCGTTTTAACGATGCAGGGTATAACAGGAAAAAACATGACAGCATTAGCAATGGTTTTCCCTGGTCAGGGTTCGCAAGCCATGGGGATGTTGGCTGAATTGGCCGCGCATTATCCCTTGGTTGAGGCCACTTTCGGCGAAGCCTCCGCCGCACTGGGATATGATCTCTGGGCTTTGGCGCAGCAAGGTCCGGCGGAAGAATTGAATAAAACCTGGCAGACCCAACCCGCGCTGTTGGCGGCGTCGGTGTCCATCTGGCGGGTTTGGCGACAGCAGGGGGCGGAATGCCCGCCGCCATGGCGGGCCATAGCCTGGGTGAATATTCCGCGCTGGCGTGCGCCGGCGTGCTGGATTTCGCCGAGGCGGTGAAATTGGTGGAACTGCGGGGCAAGCTGATGCAGGAAGCGGTCCCCGTCGGCGTCGGCGGTATGTCGGCCATTATCGGTCTTGATAACGCCGCCATCGCCAGGGCTTGTGAAGAGGCGGCCCAGGGGCAGATAGTCGCGCCGGTAAATTTCAATTCCCCGGGACAGGTGGTGATTGCCGGCCATAAAGAAGCGGTGGAACGCGCCGGCGCGGCCTGTAAGGCGGCCGGGGCGAAACGCGCCCTGCCTTTGCCGGTAAGCGTGCCTTCCCACTGCGCGTTGATGGAGCCGGCGGCGAAAAAACTCGCGCTGGCCTTGCAGGACCTTCGTTTTTCCGCCCCTGAAGTCCCGGTGGTGAATAATGTCGACGTCAAGGTGGAAACCGCGCCCGATGCCATACGCAGCGCGTTGGTGCGCCAGCTGTACAACCCGGTGCGCTGGACGGAAACGGTGGAGTTTCTCGCCGCGCAGGGCGTCGGGATTTTGCTGGAGGCCGGTCCCGGCAAAGTCCTCACCGGCTTGACTAAACGCATCGTCGATAGCTTGTCCGCTCTGGCGATAAACGATCCCGCCTCGCTGGCGGCGGCCATCGAGCAAAAATAATGGGGAATTTAATGAGTTTTGAAGGTAAAATCGCCCTGGTCACGGGCGCCAGCCGGGGAATCGGTCGCGCTATCGCCGAGAAACTGGCGGCATGCGGCGCGACGGTTATCGGCACCGCCACCAGCGAGCAGGGCGCCGACGCCATCAGCGCTTATCTCGCCGGCAGCGGCCGTGGGCTGCGCCTTGACGTCTCCGACAGCGCCTCCATTGATGCGCTTTTGGAGAAAATTCGTGCTGAATTCGGCGAAGTCGATATTTTAGTCAATAACGCCGGCATCACGCGTGATAATCTACTGATGCGCATGAAAGACGAAGAATGGCAGTCTATCCTTGATACTAACCTGACTTCCGTGTTCCGCATGTCCAAAGCGGTAATGCGCGCTATGATGAAAAAGCGTTTCGGCAGAATCATTACCATAGGCTCTGTCGTCGGCTCGATGGGCAATGCCGGGCAGGCGAACTACGCCGCCGCCAAGGCAGGGCTGGTGGGATTCAGCAAATCCCTGGCGCGGGAAGTCGCTTCGCGGGGCATCACGGTTAACGTGGTGGCTCCAGGGTTTATAGCTACAGATATGACCGACGCGTTGACAGATGAACACCGAGCGGACATTTTGGCCAGAATTCCGGCCAACCGTCTCGGCGATCCACAGGAAATAGCCAGTGTTGTAGCGTTTTTCGCCTCCGACGAGGCGGCATACATTACCGGTGAAACGATACATGTCAATGGCGGCATGTATATGCTGTGAAAAGCACGAAAATCATTTGCATTATTTGTGGTAAAAACCGCAAAATAGCATAAAATCGTGGTTTGACCAGCCGGGATTTAGTTGCATCTTTTTCAACATTTTATACACTACGAAAACCATCGCGAAAGCGAGTTTTGATAGGAAATTTAAGAGTATGAGCACTACCGAAGAAAAAGTTAAGGCAATCATCGCTGAGCAACTGGGTGTTAAGAAAGAAGAAGTCGTGAATAATGCTTCTTTCGTTGATGACCTTGGCGCCGATTCCCTTGACACTGTTGAGCTGGTGATGGCGCTGGAAGAAGAATTCGATACCGAAATTCCAGATGAAGAAGCTGAGAAAATCACTACTGTCCAGGCAGCGATTGATTTTATCCAAGCCAGCCAGCAGTAAGCGAACATCCCTAGGCGGTCATTCGACCGCCTAAGTTTTTTGTCCCACAGCATCCTATTTTCCCTCTCTGGAGGACAAGCGTGTCTAAGCGTCGAGTAGTTGTGACCGGACTCGGTATGTTGTCTCCTGTCGGCAATACCGTAGAAACTACGTGGAGCGCGCTCCTTGCCGGACAGAGTGGCATCGGCCTGATTGACCATTTTGATACCACTTCCTATGCAACGCGTTTTGCGGGTTTAGTGAAAAATTTTAATTGTGAAGATTATCTTTCACGCAAAGAGGCGCGAAAGATGGATATCTTCATACAATACGGTATCGCCGCCGGTATGCAAGCCCTTCAGGACTCCGGGCTGGTGGTAACCGAAGCAAACGCGACCCGTATCGGCGCGGCCATTGGTTCGGGCATCGGCGGCCTGGGTCTGATTGAAGACAACCATACCGCGCTGGCTAACGGCGGTCCGCGCAAGATAAGTCCGTTTTTTGTGCCTTCCACCATCGTCAATATGATAGCCGGTCATCTGACTATCATGTGCGGGCTGCGCGGCCCCAGCATTTGCATCGCCACCGCTTGTACCACCGGGGTGCATAATATCGGCCATGCCGCGCGAATAATCGCTTATAACGACGCGGATGTGATGCTGGCCGGCGGCGCGGAAAAAGGCAGCACGCCCCTTGGCGTCGGCGGTTTCGGCGCAGCTCGCGCCTTGTCGACCCGTAACGACGACCCGCAGGCGGCCAGCCGCCCGTGGGATCGGGATCGTGACGGGTTCGTGTTGGGTGACGGCGCCGGCGTCATGGTGCTGGAAGAATACGAACACGCGAAGAAGCGCGGCGCGAAGATTTACGCCGAACTGGTGGGCTTCGGCATGAGCAGCGATGCCTATCACATGACCTCTCCGCCGGAAAATGGCGCCGGCGCGGCGTTGGCCATGGAGAATGCCTTGCGTGATGCGGGCGTGGCTCCGGCCCAGGTGTCTTATATCAACGCGCACGGCACCTCGACGCCGGTGGGCGACAAGGCGGAAACCTATGCGGTGAAATCGGTCTTCCGGGAAGACGCCCGCAGGGTCATGATAAGCTCGACCAAATCCATGACCGGGCATCTGCTGGGGGCCGCCGGCGCGGTTGAGGCCATTTTCAGCGTGCTGGCGCTGCGGGACCAGGCGATACCGCCCACCATCAACCTGGACAATCCCGGCGAAGAGTGCGATCTGGATTTCGTGCCTCATGAAGCCCGCCGAGTGACGGACATGCAGTATACGCTGTGCAACTCTTTCGGTTTCGGCGGCACCAACGGTTCACTGGTGTTTCGCAAAATCTAACCGGAGCAATGCTCAATGGCCCGTATATCGGGCCATTTTTTTATCTTGTACCAGCCAGGTGTATGCAGGTGACCTATGTATTGGATTAACGGGGAACCCGAGAAAGATCTGCCTTTGACCGATCGTGCCATCCAGTTCGGCGATGGCTTTTTTACCACCGCCCGGATTCGAACCGGGCAGGTGGAACACTTGTCCTATCATCTGGAACGCTTGGTTGACGCAGGCGAACGCTTGCTGTTTGCGCCTATAGACAGGGCGACGTTGGCGGGGGAAATGCGGCGGGCGGCTGAACAATGGACGGAAGGCGTACTCAAAGTCATTATCAGCCGCGGTAGCGGCGGCAGGGGCTACGGCATCGCCGGTTGCGGGCAGCCGCTTCGCATCCTGAGCCATGGCGAGGCGCCCGGCCACTATCCGCTATGGCGCCGTGAGGGTATAACGTTGCACCTGAGCCCCGTCAGGCTGGGTTGCAACCCGGCGCTTGCCGGTATAAAACACCTTAACCGACTGGAGCAGGTGATGATCCGCGCCCATTTGGAGCGGGCAGGGGATGCGCAGGAGGCGGTGGTGCTGGATAGCCGGGGTGATATCGCGGAATGCTGCAGCGCGAATATCTTCTGGCGGCGAGGGGGCGAGGTTTACACGCCGTCGCTTGCGCAGGCCGGCGTGGCAGGGGTCATGCGGCGACATATCATGGCATTGCTGGCGGATTCGCCCTATGGCCTGCATTTGGTGGAGGCGCCGCCCGAGGCATTGTCCGCCGCCGACGAAGTGTTGATTTGCAATGCCTTGATGCCCCTTTTACCGGTAAACCGTTTTGATGGCCGAGTCTATCAAGACAGAACGCTATTTGAATTTCTCAGAAACAGCTGTTGACAGAGCGATTGCATGAAAAAAGATGTCCGTTTTCGCTGTTATCCTGGTAGTGCTGGCAGGTGGCCTGGCATACTGCTTGACGCAAATCAGGCATTTCGCCGCGTCGCCGCTCACCCTCCAGGAAGAGAAAATTTTCACCTTGCCGGCCGGCACCGGTCGGCAGGGACTCAAAACAGCGCTGCGTCAACAACATATCATAAAGCATGCCCGCTGGCTGCCCTGGCTGTGGCAGTGGGAACCGGAGCTGGCCAAGTTCAAGGCCGGCACCTATCGGTTTACCCCCGGCATGACCGTGCGCCAGATGCTGGAATTACTGGCCAGCGGCAAGGAAGCGCAATTTTCCATCCGCTTTGTTGAAGGCTCCAACCTGAAAGAATGGCTGGCGATCCTGGACAAAGCGCCTTATGTTAAGCATACGCTGGATAGGGCGCCTATGGAGGGATTGGCTGAACGGCTGGGTCTGGATCCGGGTCAGCCCTTGGAAGGGCGCTTTTATCCCGATACCTATCTTTACACCGCCAATACCACCGATATCGCACTATTGAAACGGGCGTGGCAGCGCATGGATAAAACCCTGGATGCCGTTTGGCAAAACAGGGCGGACGGTTTGCCCTATAAAAAGCCCGAGGACCTGTTGACCATGGCCTCGATTGTTGAAAAAGAAACCGGTCTGGCCGATGAACGGGCCAAAGTCGCTTCGGTGTTCGTCAACCGCCTGCGGCTGAGTATGCGCTTGCAGACCGACCCCACCGTTATCTACGGCATGGGAGATAAATACAAGGGCGTCATCAGCCGGCAGGATCTTGACGAAGCGACGCCCTATAATACCTATCAGATAACCGGGCTGCCTCCTGCGCCCATCGCCATGCCGGGCCAGGCGTCGCTGCAGGCGGCCGCGCATCCGGATAAGACCTCTTATCTCTATTTTGTCGCCGATGGCAAAGGCCGGCATGTGTTTAACAGTAACCTGGCGAGCCACAATAAAGCCGTGCAGCAATACCGTGAAAGCCTGAAGGAAAATCATGGACAGTAGATTCATCGTTATCGAGGGGCTCGAGGGCGCCGGAAAAACCAGCGCTATCGGCGTTGTTGTCGAAACCCTCCGCCGCCACGGCATTGAGAATGTGGTGTTTACCCGCGAACCGGGCGGAACGCCGCTGGCGGAAGCATTGCGACGGCTTATCAAAGACGGCGCCGATAGCGAGGCGGTGACCGACAAAGCGGAACTGCTGATGCTGTATGCCGCCCGGGTGCAACTGGTGGAAACGGTGATCAAGCCGGCGCTGGCGCGGGGCGCCTGGGTCGTGGGCGATCGTCATGATCTCTCGTCACAGGCTTACCAGGGCGGCGGACGCGGCGTGGATCCGGCACTGCTGGAAACGTTGCGCGATCTGACGCTGGGAAGTTTTCGTCCCGCTTTGACCCTCTATCTCGATTTGCCGCCGTTGCTGGGGTTGCAGCGGGCGCGGGCGAGGGGAAATCTCGATCGCATCGAACAAGAGTCGCTGGCTTTTTTGAACGCACCCGGCAACGTTATCTGGATTTGGCGGCGAAAGATTCTTCCATCATCACTCTGGACGCCGGCCGCACGCTGGAACAGGTGGCTTCGGATGTGCGCGCCGCGCTGGATGACTGGCTGGCGGGCCGGGAGCGGCATTTGTGAACTGGTATCCCTGGCTGAACGCGCCTTACCGGCAAATCATCACCCGTTATCAGAACGGTCGGGGCCACCATGCTTTATTGATACATGCCCTCAGGGGCACAGGGGACGATTCGCTGTGCTACGCCATAAGCCGCTGGCTGATTTGCCGCCGGCCGGAAGGCATGAAAAGCTGCGGCCATTGCCACAGCTGTCGTTTGATGCTGGCGGGCAATCATCCCGATTTTTACCGCCCGGAGCCGGAAAAGGGGCGCAGCAGCCTGGGGGTGGATGGCATTCGTCAAGTCATAGACCCGCTGTATCACCATGCTCAGCAAGGGGGAGCGAAAGTGGTCTGGCTGTCCGATAGCGAATCTTTGACCGAACAGGCGGCCAACGCTTTGCTGAAAACCTTGGAAGAACCGCCGGACCAGACCTATTTTCTCTTGGCCTGCCGCGAGCCGTCGCATCTTCTCCCCACCTTGCGCAGCCGGTGCCTGTATTGTCATTTGCCGCCGCCGGACGAAGCCACCGGCGCACGATGGCTGCGGCAGCAGGGCGTTTCACAGTTGAAACAGGCGCACACGGCGCTGCGGCTCTACAACGGCGCTCCGCTGGCGGCGCTGGATGTGCTGCAACCCGCCAGATGGACGGAGCGGCAGGCGCTGTGCGACGGTGTACGCCAATCCCTCGCCGACCGGGACTGGCTCTCTTTGTTGCCCTTGCTGAACAAGGACAAGGATGACGAGCCCCTATACTGGCTGCTCACGCTGCTCACGGACGCGCTGAAATGGCAGCAAGGGGCGGCGGCGTTCGCCGCCAATCAGGATCAGTTGCCGCTCTTAAGCCTGCTGGGCGCCCGCTATTCCCCCGGCGCCCTGCATCACCAATTGCACCAATGGCTGACATGTCGCCGACAATGGCAAACCATCGGCGGCGTTAATCGCGAGCTGTTGCTCACCGACCGATTGCTTAACTGGGAAGAGGCGGCGGACGCCGGCGCTCATCCCTGGACTCTGTAAGGATAAGAAGATGTTTTTAGTCGATTCCCATTGCCATCTCGACGGATTGGATTATCAGACCCTGCACCGGAACCTGGACGATGTCGTGGCGAAGGCAGGCGCGCGCGACGTTCGTCTGATGCTGGCGGTGGCCACGTCGTTGCCGGGCTTTCAGAAAATGACTGAACTTATCGGCCGCCGCGATGAAGTGCTGCTGTCCTGCGGCATCCATCCGCTGAATCTGGATGAGCCTTATGATTTCGGTGAGCTTCGCCGCCTTGCCGCCGATGACGCGGTGGTGGCGCTGGGTGAAACCGGACTGGATTACTACTATCAGCAAGATAATAAGCAGGAACAGCAGGCGTCGCTGCGAGAGCATATCCGTATCGGCCGCGAGCTTGATAAGCCGGTGATTATACACACCCGTTCCGCCCGTGAGGATACGTTGTCCATATTGCGGGAGGAACAGGCCGGCGAGTGCGGCGGGGTTTTGCACTGCTTCACCGAGGATTCCGAGACCGCAAAAATTTTGCTGGACATGGGTTTTTATATCTCGTTTTCCGGCATGATTACCTTTAAAAAAGCCGATACGCTGCGTGAGGCGGCGCGTTACGTGCCGCTGGACCGGCTGTTGGTGGAAACCGATTCCCCTTACCTGGCGCCCGTGCCCTATCGCGGCAAAGAGAATCAACCGGCTTACGTGCGTGACGTGGCGGATTACATGGCTGCCTTAAAAGGTCTTTCGGTGGAACAGCTGGCCACGGCCACCACCGATAATTTCGGCAGGCTGTTTCACGTTCCTCCTCACCGGTTGGGCATTTGCTAGCCGCCCTGTCGCGGTAAACATCATTTTCGACTCGTATTTCGCCGCCTTTAGCGGTAATCTTCCGCCGCGCGAAGGGTTACGGGCATTTGGCCCCGGATTGACCGAGAACCGGCAGGCGCGACGACGGGGACTAAATCGCTGACATTCGGGAAACGTGATTGCTATCAAACTCATTCTCGCTGATTTATTTTACCCTTCGTAATAAATAAAGAGACCCGGTTTCAACATCGCGGTTTTCACCAGATCAAAAGTCCCATGAGACTTTTGCACTCGCCGCTGCGCGGGAATATCAGTTGCATTGACTTAGGAGCATGTATCATATGTTTAATAACGCATTCGCAAACCTACAGAAAGTAGGTAAATCGCTAATGCTGCCAGTATCGGTATTGCCCATCGCCGGCATTTTGCTGGGCGTAGGGTCTGCCGAATTCAGCTGGATCCCCGCGGTGATTTCCCATGTCATGGCTGAAGCCGGCGGTTCAGTATTCGCCAACATGCCTTTGATTTTCGCCATCGGCGTGGCCCTGGGCTTTACCAACAACGACGGCGTTTCGGCGCTGGCGTCGGTGGTGGCCTACGGCATCATGGTGGAAACCATGGCGGTGGTGGCTCCTTTGGTTCTGCATCTGCCGGCGGAGGAAATCGCCGCCAAGCACCTGGCGGATACCGGCGTGCTGGGAGGGATTATTTCCGGCGCCATCGCCGCGTATATGTTCAACCGGTTTTATCGTATCAGGTTGCCCGAATATCTGGGCTTCTTCGCCGGAAAACGGTTTGTCCCGATCATTTCCGGCCTGTTCGCCATTTTTTGGGCGTGGCATTGTCCTTTATCTGGCCGCCGATAGGCGCCGCAATCCAAACGTTTTCCCGTTGGGCGGCTTATCAGAACCCGGTGGTGGCTTTCGGTATCTACGGGGTGGTTGAGCGCGCGCTGGTGCCCTTCGGCCTGCACCATATATGGAATGTGCCTTTCCAGATGCAGGTGGGGGAATTCACCAATTCCGCCGGCCAGGTCTTTCACGGCGATATTCCTCGTTACATGGCGGGCGATCCCACCGCGGGCAAATTGTCGGGCGGCTTTTTGTTCAAGATGTACGGCCTGCCGGCCGCGGCCATCGCCATTTGGCACTCCGCCAAGCCGGAAAACCGCGCCAAGGTGGGGGGATTATGCTTTCCGGCGCGTTGACCGCTTTCCTGACCGGCATTACCGAACCTATTGAATTTTCCTTTATCTTTGTCGCCCCTATCCTGTATGTCATCCATGCCATTTTGGCCGGCCTGGCGTTCCCCATATGCATTCTGCTGGGCATGCGCGACGGCACCAGCTTTTCACACGGACTGATTGATTTTATCGTGCTCAGCGGCAACAGCAGCCGCATCTGGCTGTTTCCGGTGGTGGGCATCATCTACGGGATAATCTACTACACCCTGTTCCGGGTGCTGATTGTCAAACTGGACCTGAAAACCCCGGGCCGCGAGGCGGCCGGCACGCAGCATCTGGCCCAGGTGGGCACCGAACTCGCCGGCGCGCTGGTGAAAGCCTTCGGCGGCAAGGAAAACATCACCAACCTGGACGCTTGCATCACCCGTTTGCGCATCAGCGTGGCGGATATCTCCAAAGTCGATCAGGCCGGGCTGAAACGCCTGGGGGCCGCCGGAGTGGTGGTGGCGGGTTCAGGGGTGCAGGCTATCTTCGGCACCCGTTCGGACAACCTGAAAACCGACATGGATGATTATCTGCGCCAGTTTGCCTAAACCTTCGCCAGGCCGCCCCTTTCAAGGGGGCGGCCTGTATATTTGCATCGGCCGAGCCGGGCGATGGTTAAATATCCCTTCAGTTGCGACGTAATAAAATCAGTCTAAGGTTGAAAGAAAGGGGGTAAGTCGCTCATACTCCTTGCACAAACCTTTTTGCTACAAGGAATGATGCCATGGCAGAAGAAACCATTTTCAGCAAGATTATCCGGCGGGAAATCCCTTCGGAAATCGTCTATCAGGATGAGCTGGTCACCGCCTTTCGCGATATCTCCCCCAAAGCGCCAAGCCATATCGTTATTGTGCCGAATGTGCTGATACCCACTGTCAACGATGTGACCGCCGAACATGAGGCGGCGCTGGGGCGGATGTTTACCGCCGCGGCGAAAATAGCCGAGCAGGAAGGTATCGCCGCGGATGGCTTCCGGCTGATTGTCAATTGCAATCGCCACGGCGGCCAGGAGGTTTATCATCTCCATATGCATCTGTTGGGCGGCAAAGCCCTTGGTCCGCTTCTGTCATATTGAGCGGGGAAACCTATGCGCTTATTGCGTTTCGCTCCGTCATTGCTTACGTGTCTCTTGCTGGCGGCGAGTTGCAGCAGCAGTCATAAGACGCTGATGATCAACAGCCGGCAATCCCTGGTGATGGACCCTTCTGTACTGACGGCGGGCATTACCGCCGGGTCGCCTTCCATCGACGAGGTTCAGGGACAACAGCGGGCTGCCGCCGACCTTCACAACGACCAAGCCCATTCGGTCACCGTGCATTACCGGTTTTATTGGTATGACCGGCAAGGTCTGGACATCCTGCCTTATGCCGGCATACAGACCATGACCCTTCCCCCCCCCCGGCGCGACGGTAACGGTGGCTTCCACTACCGGCAATCTCGAGGCGCGGCAGGTGCGCCTGTATCTCTCAATCTGATTTTACCTGAGTGAGTAAAGATGAAAAAGTTTCCCTTCGTCGCGTTAGCCGCACTGCTCCTTACCGGCTGCCTGACGCGTCCCCCCCCCCGAGCAGCAGCAGCCGGCCCCGGTGGAACCGGTTCGGCCCGCGCCGAGCCGGCCGCCGGTATCGACGCCGCTGCCGCCGGTGCCGGTGCCGCCGACCATCAAAACCCTTGACTGGCAAGGGGGCGTCGCCCCGCTGGTGCAGCAAATGCTAGGCGTCAAGGATGTCGCCCCCGGCAGCATGCTGGTTGTCAATTCGGTTAAGAACAATACCAACGGTACCCTACAGACCGCCAAGGCCACCGACGCCATCTACAACGCGTTGTCTTCCAACGGCAAATTCACCGTGGTGGCCCAGCCGCAGATCGCCGCGGCCAAACAGGCTTTGGGCTTGTCCGCCGATGATAGTCTGGAGTCGCGAAGCAAAGCGGTGGGCTTGGCACGCTATGTCAACGCGCAATATGTCCTTTACACCGACGCCAGCGGCGACGCCAAGTCGCCGGATGTGGACATGCAACTGATGCTGGTGCAGTCCGGCGAAATAGTCTGGTCGGGAAAAGGACGTGCTCAATAACCATTCCGACCTGGCCGCGGCGTTATCACGCCGGCTGCCTTCCGCCGCCCTGACGGACTGCCGGATGGAAAGGGTAAGCGGGTTGACCGGCGAAAGCTGGCGTATTCGCACCGCAGAGTCGGACTGGCTGGCGCGGCGCATGACAACGCATAAGCGGATGCTGGGCGTCGACGCTGCCCGTGAATACCGCATTTTGCGCCGGCTTTCCGCCAGCGGATTGGCGCCGCGACCGGTCGCGCTGATTTCCCGCTGGTTGCTGGTTGAATGGACGGCAGGAGAGAGCCTGTCGCCGGCGCAGTGGCTGGACTGTCTCGACAGCGGCGCGCTGGCCCGGCGTCTGGTTCAGTTGCACCGGCTGCCGCGCTATGGCTATCCGCTGGAGCTTCACAGCCGCTTTGAGGCCTATTGGCAACTGACCGATCCGGCACGGCGCACTCCCGCCTGGCTGCGTCTGCATCGAATGTTTATGGCGAGCAGCCTGCCTCGGCCCTTGAAAATAGCGCCGCTCCATATGGATGTGCACGCCGACAATCTGATTCGGGACAGCCGGCAGGCGATGCGTTTTATCGATTGGGAATATGCCGCTGACGGTGATTTCGCGCTGGAGCTGGCGGCGCTGTTTCGCGGCAACGAGATGTCCTCCGGACAACAGCGCGTTTTTTTTACGACACTACCTGGCCTACGCCGGGGGTCTTTCTTGGGCGGCGACGACGCGGCAGATAGACGCCTGGTTGCCCTGGGTCGATTATCTGATGCTGATGTGGTATGAGGTGCGATGGCGCCAAACCCGGCAGCGGCAATTTTTGCACTTTGCCGGACCGCCGCGGCGGCGACTCGGACTGACGGCCTGAGCCCGCTCGGGTGAAAATAAAAACGCCACGGCGTAAGTTACGGGTTTCAAGAGATATATCGAGGTTGAAGTGGGTCCATTGATATTAGATGTCGCCAGTTACGAGCTGGATAACGAAGAACGCGAAATACTCCGGCACCCGCTGGTGGGGGGGGAGTGATCATATTCACCCGGAATTACCACGACCCTGAGCAATTGGCCGCGTTGATCAAGCAAATCCGCCAAGCCTCCCGCGAGCGTCTGGTGGTGGCGGTGGATCAGGAGGGCGGCCGGGTGCAGCGCTTTCGCGAGGGCTTTACCGCACTGCCTTCGGCCCAGGCTTACGCCGCGCTGCGCGATAGGCCGGAAGCCCTGCGTTTGGCCCGCGAGGCCGGCTGGCTTATGGCCGCCGAAATGATTTCCATGGATATCGATATCAGCTTCGCCCCGGTATTGGACATCGGGCACGGCTGCGCGGCAATCGGCGAACGGGCTTTCCATGACCAGCCGGAGGCGGCGGCGGAACTGGCCGCAAGCTTTATCGGCGGGATGCATGAGGCGGGCATGAAGGCCACCGGCAAGCATTTTCCGGGCCATGGGGCGGTGGCGGCGGATTCTCACAAGGAAACCCCCACCGACCCGCGCCCACTGGCGGACATTCGTCGGCGGGATATGAGCGTCTTTTCCACCCTGATTCAACGCGGGGCGCTGGATGCCATCATGCCCGCCCATGTCATTTATCCCGAAGCGGACGCCTTGCCCGCCAGCGGTTCCCCTTTCTGGTTGAAACAGGTATTGCGGCAGGAGCTGGCATTCGAGGGCATTATTTTTTCCGATGATTTATCCATGGAAGGCGCGGCGGTGCTGGGCGGATATACCGACCGGGCGCAGGCTTCCCTGTCGGCCGGCTGCGATATGATATTGATTTGCAACAACCGCGCCGGCGCGGTGTCGGTGTTGGATAATCTGTCGGCGATCAATGTCGAGGCCCCGTCTGCGTTATACCATCGGGGTAGCTGTCGGCGTAATGACTTGATGAACTCTGCCCGATGGCGGCAAACGCACCGGCAGCTGACCCTGCTTTCACAGCAATGGGCGGATGAAAAACAGCGGCGGGCTGAGCGCTCCGATCGCTGAGGCATCGGCAACCGACCTTATCCAAGACGAGGATAGTGATGATCATCTATTTGCACGGTTTTGATTCTAACAGTCCCGGTAATCATGAAAAGGTGTTGCAACTTCAGTTTATCGATCCGGACGTACGGCTAATCAGTTACAGTACGCTCCACCCGCGTCATGATATGCAGCATTTGCTCAAGGAAGTGGACAAAATGCAGCAGTTGACCGATGACGAGCGCCCGTTGATTTGCGGCGTGGGCCTGGGTGGATTTTGGGCGGAGCGCATCGGGTTTTTGTGCGACATGCGCCAGGTGATAGTCAATCCGAATCTTTTCCCCGAAGAGAATATGCCCGGTAAAATAGACCGGCCGGAAGAGTATGTGGATATCGCCACCAAATGCGTGGAAAACTTTCGCGATAAAAACCGCGATCGCTGCCTGGTGCTGCTCTCCCGCCATGATGAGGCTCTGGACAACCAGCGCAGCGCCACGCTTTTGCAGCCTTATTACGAAATTATCTGGGACGATAAGGAAAGCCACAAGTTCAAAAATATCTCTCCCCATCTGCTGCGCATCCAGGCATTCAAGGCCCTTGGCTAGCTTTTTTCCGCTATAGACTTCAAGCCGGGGCAGCTTCGCCGACATGGCCCCGGCGCGTTGAATTTTACGCCGCCGCCGGCATAACCCCCTGCCTCTTGGCCCCCATCCATTACCCGACTCGTTTTTTTGGCGTCCATTTACCCCCCCCTTGAATTTTTACCTATCACAGAATGACGTCGCGGCGAAATTGATTTATATCAATTTTGGTATGACCAAATGACCGGACATGATACTCTTGCTTCAGTAAGAAATTATTTCAACGTAACCATGTGTTATATAAGGATATTCATTACCTTAGGTTAACGATTGGTTTACAATTGGAGGTCATTTTGTCATCAACCTTGCAAAAAATTGTTATAATCGGCGGCGGCGCCGGCGGATTGGAGTTGGCGACTCGCCTTGGCAATACGCTCGGCCGCAGAGGGCGGGCGGAAATCACCCTGGTGGATCGCAACCACAGCCATTTGTGGAAGCCTTTGTTGCATGAGGTGGCCACCGGATCACTGGACGACGGGGTGGACGCCATCAGCTATCTGGCCCATGCCCATAACCATCATTTTCACTTCCAGATGGGCAGCCTGAGCGATATCAACCGTGCGGAAAAAAGCGTCCGGCTGGATGCCATTCGTGATGACGCCGGGGAGCTTTTGGTGCCGGCTCGGCACCTGTCCTACGACGTCCTGGTCATGGCGCTCGGCAGCGTTTCTAATGATTTCGGCACCGCCGGCGTGAAGGAAAACTGCATTTTCCTGGACAATCCGGTAGAGGCCCAGCGTTTCCATCACCGCATGCTGAACCTCTTTTTACGCCACTCGACGCGTTCGGCTGATAATGAACGCGTCAATATCGCCATCGTCGGCGGCGGCGCCACCGGCGTGGAGCTGTCGGCGGAACTGCACAATGCCGTACAGGAGTTGCACAGCTATGGTTTTGAAGGGGTCGATAACCAGGCGCTGAATGTGACTCTGGTGGAGGCCGGCGAACGTATTCTACCCGCTCTGCCGGTGCGTATATCGTCCTCCGCCCATCAGGAACTGACCAACATCGGCGTACGGGTTTTGACCGGCACGCTGGTGACCCGCGCCGCCCCCGGAGGGCTCACCACCAAGGACGGCGAATTTATCCCGGCGGAGCTGATGGTCTGGGCGGCCGGCATCAAGGCGCCGGATTTTATGAAGGACATCGCCGGCCTTGAAACCAACCGCGCCAATCAGCTGGTGGTTGAACCTACGCTGCAAACCACCCGGGATCCGATGATTTTCGCCTTGGGTGATTGCGCGTCGTGCCCGCAGGCGTCCGGCCGGTCCGTGCCGCCGCGCGCCCAGGCGGCCCACCAGATGGCCACCCGGGTCTATGGCAATATTCTGGCGTTATTGAACGGAAAGCCGTTAAAAGCCTACATCTACAAAGATCACGGCTCGCTGGTGTCATTGTCCCGATTCAGCACCGTAGGCAGCCTGATGGGCAATTTGATGCGCGGCTCCATGATGATAGAAGGCCGTATCGCGCGGGCGGTCTACATCTCTTTATACCGTATGCACCAGATTGCGCTGCACGGCCTGCTCAAAACCGGCCTGATGATGCTGGTGGGGCGTATCAACCGGGTAATCCGGCCGCATCTGAAATTGCATTAACATTCCCTCCGGCCCGTTCGTTTTGGCGGCGGGCCCGTTTTCTGTATTCCATGATGAGCATTTATTCCGTGATGGGGGTGAAAATTTTACGGGCAGGAGCCATGCTCGCGTTCAAACGATTGCAATCGCGACGAAAAGGGGCATAAGTATAAAATGTTAATGAAATGCTCAGAAATGTTAAGAATGTTCTCAAAATTCATTTTAAGGCGGGAAAATACGCTCTTTTCAGCCAATTGTCTTATTGCCGCCCTTGACACGATTGGGCAAACTTCGCCCTGATCGGGGTAGACATCGCGTAGGATACCCCTGGTTGAGCAGGGGTTGCCGTCGAAACATTTTCCTCTGGCGCAGGCGCCCCGCTGTATGAAACCGCTCAATGGCGGTATAGCGAGAAAGATGACTTCAGGAGAAAATTCCATGAATAAATCGATGTTAGCCGGCGTCGGCATCGGCGTTATAGCCGCTTCGGGTATTGCGGCGGTGGCGGGGCTGGACGTGTTTTCCTCCGGGCCGAAATATGCGCAGGTGGTGACGGCAACCCCTATTAATGAAACCATCAAGACGCCTCGTCAGCAGTGCCGTACCGTGAGCGTAACCCACCGACGTCCGGTGCAGGATGAAAATAAAATCGCCGGGTCGTTGATAGGCGCGGTGGCGGGCGGGGTGCTCGGGCATCAGTTCGGCGGCGGTCACGGGCGTGATGTGACCACGGTGGCCGGCGCCTTGGCGGGCGGCTACGCCGGCAATCAGGTACAGGGCAGTATGCAAAATAATGATACCTACACCACCAACCAGGAGCGCTGCCAGACGGTATATGACAAATCGCAGAAGCTGCTCGGTTATGACGTCACCTACAAAATAGGCGATCAACAGGGCAAAATCCGCATGGATCACGATCCGGGCACTAAAATTCCCTTGGACAGCCAAGGCCGCCTGGATCTTAACGACAATAGCGACAGCAGCAAGGCGTAAACAAAGAACAGACACGGAGCAGGAATTGCAGGCGGCAAACGCGTAATGCGCGTGGTCAAGAAGACCGAGGCAAGTCAGGGGCGTTAAGGGGCTATGGCAGGCCGCTTATCGTCCCTTGCCACAACAGGCCCGCAGAAGTGAGCCTGCAACACGAGTTGAGGAGATGCTGCGACAAGCCGAGTCGAAACGGCTGTTTCAGGCCGCTTATCAGACCGCCTGGCGCGCCTTGCCGGGTCAGGCCCCCGAAATTGAGCCTGCATCGCACGAGTTAAGAAGACGCCGGGGCGAAGCGGCTGTTTCAGACCACGTAGTAAGTCGCCTGACGCACTTTGCCGGGTCAGGCCCGCAAGCACAGAACGTGTAACGAGCCGGTTTCAGCGAGACTGCGCCGGACGGATTATTATGGCTTAGGCCGGCACTCTATGATTGTCCAATCCTTCCAGCAGTTGATGAATATACTCCAGCCGGGCGGGACGTCCCGGCAGCTCCTTGATGAATTTCAGCCGAGTCGGGCCGTCCAGCCGGAATGTCTTGGGATCTCGCTGCAACAGGCCAATCAAATAGCTCGGATCGACGCAATTCTTCCCGCTGAATTCAATAAAGCCGCCTTTGTCGTTACCTTCGATACGCTTGATCCCAAGCTTGCGGGCGCGTTGACGCAACACGGCGATATCCAGCAAATGGCGGGCCGGATCCGGCAACAGACCGAACCTGTCGATAAGCTCCACTTTGAGCTCCTCGATCTCCTGCTGATCCGGCGCGCTGGCGATGCGCTTGTAAAAAGAGAGCCGCGTGTTGACGTCGGGAATATACTCCTCCGGCAGCAGCGCCGGCATTCGCAGCTCAACGTCCGTCAATTCGCTGGTAAGATCCTCCAGAGAAGGTTCCCGCCCGGCTTTAAGGGCCTCCACCGCGCTTTCCAGCAGCTCCATATACAGCGAAAAGCCGATGGTTTCCAATTGACCGCTCTGATCTTCCCCCAACAGTTCCCCGGCGCCGCGTATTTCCAAATCATGGGTCGCCAGGGCAAAACCGGCGCCCAAATCCTCCAGTGAGGCAATGGCGTCCAGGCGTTTTAGCGCATCCTGGCTCATGGCCTTTGGCGGCGGCGTCAACAGATAGGCATATGCCTGGTGATGGGAGCGCCCGACGCGGCCGCGCAACTGGTGCAACTGCGCCAGTCCGAAGTTATCGGCCCGCTCGATAATGATGGTATTGGCGTTGGCGATATCAATACCGGTTTCAATGATGGTGGTGCATACCAGAACATTGAATCGCTGGTGATGGAAATCATTCATCACCCGTTCCAAATCCCGCTCCCGCATCTGGCCGTGGCCGATGGCGATACGCGCCTCCGGCACCAGGTCCTGCAGGCGGCGGGTGGCTTTCTCGATATTTTCGACGTCATTGTAAAGATAGTATACCTGGCCGCCGCGCAGCACTTCACGCAGGATGGCCTCGCGCACCACCTGGCTGTCGTATTCGCGAACGAAGGTTTTTACCGCCAGGCGCCGGGCCGGCGGAGTGGCGATAATCGACAGATCGCGCATGCCGCTCATGGCCATATTCAGCGTGCGGGGGATGGGCGTGGCGGTCAAGGTCAGGATATCCACATCGGCGCGCATCGCTTTGATGCGCTCTTTGTGCCGCACCCCGAAACGATGCTCCTCATCCACAATCAGCAAACCCAAATCCCGCCATTTGATATCGCTTTGCAACAGCTTATGGGTGCCTATCAGGATATCCACCTTGCCGTCGGCGGTCAGTTCCAGTACCTGGGCCTGATCCCTGGCGCTGCGAAAACGCGAAATCATCTCGATGCGCACCGGCCAGTTGGCGAAGCGATCGCGGAAATTGTCGAAATGCTGCTGGGCCAGCAGGGTGGTGGGCACCAGGACGGCCACCTGCTTGTGATTCTCGATGGCCAGAAAGGCGGCGCGCATGGCCACTTCGGTCTTGCCGAAGCCTACGTCGCCGCATACCAGCCTGTCCATGGCCAGCGGGCGACACATGTCGCTGAGCACCGCGTTGATGGCCTGCGCCTGATCGGGTGTGGGTTCGAACGGAAAACCCTCGCAAAACAGCTGATAATTTTCACGGTTATGCTTGAAGGCAAAACCGGCCTTCGCCGCTCGTTGCGCGTAGATATCCAGCAACTCCGCCGCCACGTCCCGCACCCGCTCGGCGGCTTTTTGCCGGGCGCGCGACCAGGCATCCCCTCCCAGCTTGTGCAACGGGGCGTTTTCTTCCGCGCCGCCGGCGTAGCGGCTGATAAGATGCAGCGATGATACCGGCACGTAGAGCTTATCATGACCGGCATAGGTGAGGATCAGGTATTCGGCCTTGATGCCGCCGGCTTCCAAGGTGGTCATGCCGGCATAACGGCCGACGCCGTGTTCAAGGTGCACCACCGGCTGGCCGGGGTGCAGTTCCGCCAGATTGCGTATCAGGGTATCGGCATTGATGGTGCGGCGATTGTCCTGGCGCCGCCGGCTCACCCGTTCGCCCAGCAGATCGCCTTCGCAAATCAGGGCGCGGCGGTGGTAATTATCGATGAATCCGCGTTCGCTGGCGCCGATTATCAGGTAATTCCCCGGCGCTTCGGCGCTGTCCAGCCGCTTAATCAACCGCGGGGTAAGCTTGATGCGGGTCAGCAATTCTTGCAGCGCTTCCCGGCGGCCCTCGCTTTCCACCGAAAAAATCACCCGGCCGTCGAACGCCTCGCAAAACCGGCGCAGCTTATCGAGCGGGGCCTTGCTTTGCGCCTCCACCGCCAGGTCCGGCAGCGATTGATAATCCAGATTGACGGCGGCCGATTTTTCCGGCAGTTCCTCACTGATGAGCTGTACCCGCGGCCAGTTTTTCAGCTCGCTGAACAAACCGTCCACCCGCAGCCATAACGATTCCGGCGCCGTCAGCGGGCGCATGGGATCCACGCCGCGGTTTTCATAGCGCTGCCGCACATCCTGCCAGAAGCGGTTCGCGCCGGTTTCCAGGGAGCCGGTGTTGATAAGCAGGGTATTGGCGGGTAAATAGCTGAACAGCGGCGGCAACGGCTCGCTGAAAAACAGCGGCTGCCAGTATTCGATGCCGGTGGGCAGCAGGCCTTTGCTCACCTGCTGATAGATATGCTCGGCATCCCGCCGCACTTCGAACTGCTCGCGCCATTGGCTGCGAAACAGTTCAATGGCGGTTTTGTCGGTGGGGAACTCATGGGCCGGCAGCAGATTGATGCTCTTCACTTCATGAAGGGTGCGTTGGCTGTCCACGTCGAATATGCGCAGGCTGTCGATTTCGTCATCGAAAAAGTCAATGCGGTAGGGCTCTTCGCTGCCCATGGGGTAAAGGTCTAGCAAGGCGCCGCGGGTGGCGAATTCTCCGTGCTCCATCACCTGATCCACGCTCCGGTAACCCGCCTGTTCCAACTGGGCGCGCAGCTTGTCCCGGGACAGCCGTTGGCCCTTTTTCATCACCAGCGCGTGCCCGTGCAGAAACGAATGGGGGCATACCCGTTGCATCAGGGTATTGATCGGCAGGATAATCATCCCGCGCTCCATGGACGGCAGCTGGTATAATGTCGATAGCCTGTCGGAAATGATTTCCTGATGCGGTGAAAAGTTATCGTAAGGCAGGGTTTCCCAGTCAGGCAGGGTGGATACCGGCAGAGAGGTAAACTGGCTGATTTCGTCGTGCAGACGCAGGGCGTTTTGCATATCCGGCGCCACCAGCATAACCGGGCCGGGATAGCGCTCGACAATGGCGGCGCATTCCACCGCGCAGGCCGCACCGGTGAGTTGTCCCAATAAACGCTGTTCACCGGGGCGTAGTGGTAAGGTATAACGATATTGTTCGGACATAAACAGTGGCTAAATCTCTTCTTTTACGTTTGGGGTGCGTTACGGGGCCCTTGCAGCACGGCCTGTGGCGAATCGGTTATGCAGCAAGCATGATGGCTTATGTTGAGCCGCCTAACAAGAATAAAAGCCGGTCATGGCAGCGGTTAATGGTTCCATAAAACCCCATGACCCTTTATTATCCTTGAACACTTTGCTTTGGTAACGGCATCCAAACGGAATTCAATGTATCAACCTGTCGCATTATATATCGGCCTGCGCTACATGCGCGGGCGGGCATCAGACCGATTCGGGCGCTTCGTCTCCTGGCTATCCACCATCGGCATCACCCTCGGCGTCATGGCGCTGGTCACCGTATTATCGGTGATGAACGGCTTTGAGCGCGAACTTGAAGGCAATATTCTCGGGCTGATGCCCCATGCGCTTATCACCACCGCCGAAGGCTCGTTGGATCCTAAACGTATTCCGCCTTCAGCGCTAGGAAGACTTGAGGGCATCAGCCATATCGCGCCCCTGACCACCGGCGACGTGGTGCTGCAAAGCGCCCGCAGCGTGGCGGTGGGGGTAATGCTGGGGGTCAATCCCACGGATCCGGAGCCCTTGGCCGGCTATCTGGTGAATGTCCGGATGGATGCGCTGGCGCCCGGCAGCTACCGGGTTATTCTGGGAGAACAGCTGGCCGGACAGTTAGGGGTGAAACGCGGCGATCAACTGCGGCTGATGGTGCCGGGCGCCAGTCAATTCACGCCGATGGGCCGTATCCCCAGCCAGCGGTTGTTCACCGTTGCCGGCACGTTCAACGCCAACAGCGAAGTGGACGGCTACCAGCTTTTGACCAATCAGCAGGATGCCTCCCGTCTGATGCGTTATCCTCTCGGCAATATTACCGGCTGGCGTCTGTGGCTGAACAAACCGCTGGATGTGGATGCCGTCAGCCGCCAGGCGATGCCGCCGGGCACGGTGTGGAAGGATTGGCGTGAACGCAAGGGCGAGCTGTTCCAGGCGGTGCGCATGGAAAAAAACATGATGGGCTTGCTGCTGAGCCTGATTGTGGCGGTGGCGGCGTTTAATATCATCACCTCGCTGGGCCTGCTGGTGATGGAAAAACAGGGCGAAGTGGCGATTTTGCAAACCCTCGGCCTCACCCGGCGTCAGATTATGCTGGTGTTTATGGTCCAGGGCGCCGGCGCCGGTATTATCGGCGCGCTGCTGGGCACCGGTCTCGGACTGCTGCTGGCCGGTCAGCTCAATAACCTGATGCCGGTAATAGGGGATTTCCTGGACGGCGCTCAGTTGCCGGTGGCTATCGATTCCCTGCAGGTGACCCTTATCGCCGTGCTGGCGATGGCGGTGGCGTTACTGTCCACGCTTTATCCTTCCTGGCGCGCGGCCGCCGTTCAACCCGCTGAGGCTTTACGTTATGAATGATGTTCCTTTGTTGCAGTGCAACGCGCTGAGTAAGCGTTACCAGGAAGGCAAGCTGTTTACCGAGGTGCTGCGCGACGTGACCTTTGCGCTGCAGCCGGGCGAAATGATGGCCATCGTCGGCAGTTCCGGCTCCGGCAAAAGTACGCTGCTGCATATGCTGGGCGGGCTGGATGCGCCGACCTCCGGCGAAGTGGTCTTCGAGGGGCGTCAGCTCAATAGCCTCTCATCCCAGGAGCGGGCGGAGATTCGCAACCGCCGGCTGGGATTTATCTATCAGTTCCATCATCTGCTGCCGGATTTCACCGCCATGGAGAATGTCGCCATGCCGCTGCTTATCGGCGGCGCCGCGCCGCAGGAGGCGAAAACCGCCGCCCGTGAAATGCTGGCCTCGGTGGGGCTGGAAAAACGTGGCCGGCACCGGCCATCCGAGCTGTCCGGCGGCGAGCGTCAACGTGTGGCCATCGCGCGCGCTTTGGTGAACCATCCCGCGCTGGTGCTGGCGGACGAGCCCACCGGCAATCTCGATCAGCGTACCGCCGACAGTATCTTCGAGCTGTTGGGGGAACTGAACATGCGCCAGGGCACGGCGTTTCTGGTGGTGACCCATGATCTGCACCTGGCGCGGCGCCTGAACCGCCAGTTGGAAATGCGCGACGGCCAACTGTGGCGGGAAGGCGAGCTGCTGGGAGTGCGGGAATGACGGGCATTCCGCTTTCATTGCACATCGCGCTGCGCTTTAGCCGCGGACGGCGGCGCGGCGGCATGGTATCGCTGATATCCATTATTTCCACTCTGGGGATAGCGTTGGGCGTGGCGGTGCTGATTATCGGCCTGAGCGCCATGAACGGTTTCGAACGGGAGCTCAACAACCGGATTCTGGCGGTGGTGCCCCACGGCGAAATCGAACCGGTTAACCCGCCCTTCACCGATTGGCCGGCGATTTTGACCCGCATCGAGAGAGTGCCGGGCGTCGCCGCCGCCGCGCCCTATGTGAATTTCACCGGCCTGATTGAACGGGATGACAAGCTGAAGGCCGTTCAGGTCAGGGGGTCGAACCCGCGCAAGAATCCCGGTTAAGCGCATTGCCGCGCTACATCCAGGGAGACGCCTGGCAAAACTTCAGCGCCGGCAAGCAGCAAATCATTGTAGGCCAGGGCGTGGCGCAGGCCCTGAAGGTTAAGCCGGGGGACTGGCTGACCATCATGATCCCCAACAGCGACCCGCAAATGAAGCTGCTGGAGCCCAAGCGGATACGTCTGCAGGTCAGCGGGATCCTCGCGCTGAGCGGGCAACTGGATCACAGTTTCGCCATGGTGCCGCTGGCGGATGCCCAGCAATATCTGGACATGGGGCAAGATGTCACCGGTATCGCCATCAAGGCCGACAATCCGTTTATCGCCGACAAACTGGTGCGGGACGCCGGGGAAGTGACCCGCTCCTATGTTTACATCCGCAGTTGGAAGGGGACTTACGGCTATATGTACCGGGATATCCAGATGATCCGGGCTATCATGTACCTGGCCATGGTACTGGTGATAGGCGTGGCCTGTTTTAATATCGTTTCCACTTTGGTCATGGCGGTAAAAGATAAAAGCGAAGACATCGCCATATTACGCACCCTGGGGGCCAAAGACCGGCTGACCCGTGCTATTTTTATCTGGTACGGTCTACTGGCGGGTTTGACCGGAAGCCTGAGCGGCGTGGTGGTGGGGATATTGGTGGCGCTGAACCTCACGGGCCTGGTCAAAGGCATCGAATCGCTGTTGGGCCATAATCTGCTGTCCGGCGATATCTACTATATCGACTTCTTGCCCACCGAGTTGCATTGGCTGGATGTGGCGAGCGTGCTGGGCACGGCGTTGCTGCTCAGCCTGCTGGCAAGCTGGTATCCGGCCCGGCGCGCCAGCCGTATCGACCCGGCGCGGGTGCTTAGCGGTCAGTAATCATGCATTAAGGAACTCCCAGCATGCGTATACATCGCCGGTTAATCCGGTTTCGTAAAAGTAAGCGCCTGAGACAGCAGCGGTTGCGTTCGCGTATTTTTCATCGGGATACCATGGCGGTGACGAAAATGAAAAAACCTTTTGTGGTGGTGTTGACCGGGGCGGGAATTTCCGCGGAGTCCGGTATCAGGACGTTTCGCGCCGCCGACGGACTCTGGGAAGAGCATCGGGTCGAGGACGTCGCCACCCCCGAGGGGTTCCAGCGCAATCCCCAATTGGTGCAGGACTTCTATAACGCCCGCCGCCGACAATTGCAGCAAGCCGACATCGCTCCCAATGCCGCCCATCGCGCGCTGGCGGAGCTTGAGCAGATCCTGGGGGATAATTTTCTGCTGGTGACGCAGAATATCGATAACTTGCATGAACGCGCCGGCAGTCGGCGTATTATCCATATGCATGGGGAATTGCTTAAGGTTCGCTGTGTGCAAAGCGGGCAGGTTCTGGAGTGGACCGGGGACATCACCGGGCAGGATCGGTGCCACTGCTGCCAATTTCCCGCCGTGCTGCGGCCTCACGTGGTATGGTTCGGCGAGATGCCGTTGGGAATGGAGGACATCTACGCCGCGCTGGGCCGGGCTGATTATTTTCTGGCCATCGGCACCTCCGGTCATGTTTACCCGGCGGCGGGTTTTGTCCATGAGGCGCGACTCAGCGGCGCCCGTACCGTGGAATTGAATCTGGAACCGAGCCAGGTGGAAAGCCAGTTCGAAGAGCATGTATACGGTCCCGCCAGCCAGTGCGTCCCTGCCTTTGTCAGTCAATTCATCAGCGGCTTCGTTGAACAACGGGGCTAAACTACGTCCATCCCGCCGAAGAGCGGCGCATTTCCTCGCCTGGCGCCATTTCGCAACGGCGGTATGCTATTTTTAAGATCAAAACGGTGAAAAAATGACCTGACACAATATTTGCAAAACCAGCGCTATCCATAATGGGTGTCAGAAATGCGACAGGCGGATAAAATGGACAAATTACTCGATCGTTTTTTAAATTATGTTTCTTTTGATACCCAATCCAAACCGGGAGTGAAGCAGGTCCCCAGCACCGACGGGCAATGGAAACTGGCCCATGCCCTGGAACACGAGCTGAACGCCCTGGGTCTAACCCATGTTACCCTCAGCGAACATGGCTGCTTAATGGCGACGCTGCCATCCAATGTCGCCTGGCCGGTGCCCGCCATCGGTTTTATTTCCCATATGGATACGTCGCCGGATTATACCGCCAGGCATGTCAATCCGCAGATTGTCGAAAATTACCGCGGCGGAGATATCGCCTTGGGGAACGGCGACGAAATCCTTTCGCCGGTGATGTTCCCGGTATTGCATCATCTGCTTGGACACACCCTGATAACCACCGATGGAAAAACGCTGTTGGGGGCCGATGACAAAGCCGGCATCGCTGAAATCATCACCGCCATGGTTCGTCTCAAAATCAAGCAAATCCCCCATGGCGATATTCGCATCGCCTTCACACCGGATGAGGAAGTGGGCAAGGGCGCTCAATTTTTCGACGTGGAACGATTCGGCGCCGAATGGGCCTATACCATGGACGGCGGCGGTATCGGCGAATTGGAATATGAAAATTTCAATGCGGCGTCGGTGGTGGTAAAAATCGTCGGCAACAACGTCCATCCCGGCACCGCCAAAGGGGTTATGGTGAACGCCCTGAGCTTGGCCGCCCGTTTTCATCAAAAAATGCCGGCCGATGAAACCCCCGAAACCACCGACGGCTACGAAGGATTTTATCACCTGCATAATGTGAAAGGCTCGGTGGATCGGGCGGAAATGCATTATATCCTGCGCGATTTCGACCGGCAGCGTTTCGCCGCCCGCAAGCAGTATATGATAGATACCGCGGAGGCGGTGGGAAAGGGACTGCATCCGGACTGCTATATCGAACTGACCATCGAGGACACCTATTACAATATGCGTGAACAGGTGGCGAAATATCCCCATATCATCGAGTTGGCCCAGCAGGCGATACGCGACAGCGGGTTGGAGCCGGTAATGAAGCCGATACGCGGCGGTACCGACGGCGCGCAGCTGTCGTTTCGCGGGCTGCCCTGCCCAAACCTGTTCACCGGCGGGTATAACTACCACGGCAAACATGAATTCGCCTCACAGGACGGCATGGAAAAGGCGGTGCAGGTGATCATGCGCATCGCGGAATTAAGCGCGCTGCGAGCAAAAAGCGTCGGCCAAAAAAAAGTAGTTCCGGACTGATGCAAGCCGCAGCCAACACGGCTGCGGCTCGAAAGATCATATTTAACCGATAGATTTCGAGTTGCGGCAAGGCGGCAAGCTCGGGCACCCCCAGGAGCCTAGCTGACTAGGTGACGGGGGGGGAGCGTGCGCAGCCAACACGGCTGCGGCTCGAAAGATGAAGGTTAATTTTTGAAGTACCAGTAGCCGCTATTAACAAGCGCCGTCAGCAGCGCCAGGAACGACGGGTCTTCCAGAGCATAACTGGGCGGCCGTTACCTGATATGCGTTGGCCAGGGCGGCCAATGCCGCCTGATGTGAGGTGACGATGTGTTCACCGTTAACGAAATACGCCGTGCCCACCTTTAACACCCGCACTCCCCCCAGCCGTTGCAACACGTCCCCCTGCTGCAGCAGCTCGTAGATTTCACCCGCTTGGTAAGGCGGTTCGGCGGGGGCCAAGTCCAATTCATGTCGGGATTGGGAAATAAATTCGCCAAACCAGTGATTGAATTGTTCAGGCTGCTCCACCAGCTCCGTCATCATGGCGCGTAAGGCGTCGATTTCATCCGGCAGCACCTGTGCGGGATCCTCGCGCAGGGCGATGGCGGGATCGCTGTAACGTTCGCCGCCCAACTCCTTGGCCAAGACATAATCCGCAAAGCCGCTCACCAATTCGCGCCCGCTCGGCGCGCGGAAACCCACGGAATAATTGAGCGCGTTTTCCAACGAATAGCCCTCATGGGGAAAGCCGGGAGGAATATACAAAACGTCGCCAGGCTCCATTTCCTCATCGATAATGGCGTCGAAGGCCTCCACCTGGAGCAGGTCCGGATGGGGGCAGTGCTGTTTAAAAGGGCCTTTCTCCCCTACGCGCCAATGGCGACGACCGGCTCCCTGGATGATGAAGACATCATATTGATCGAGATGCGGCCCAACGCCGCCGCCGGGAACGGCAAAGGAGATCATCAAATCGTCGATACGCCAATCCGGCAGCTTCCTGAAAGGCCGCATTAGCGCGGCAGAGGGTTCATGCCAGTGATCCACCGCCTGCACCAGGAGCGACCAATTGGTCTCGCCGAGGTGGTCGAAGCTTTCGAACGGACCGTGGCTGACCTGCCAGCGGCCCTCTTCATGGCTGACCAGGCGGCTGTCGATTTCAGTTTCCATCGCCAGTCCGGCCAATTCGTCCGGGGACAGGGGATCGACGAAATTCTTAAAGCCGCGCTTGATGATGACGGGCCTTTTTTGCCAATAGCGCTGTAAAAAGTCTTTCCAGTCAATGTCGAGTTGATAATCCATCGCCTATTCCACCTTAAGGGACATTGATTGGATTATAACGGAAGCCGGAAGGATAAGGGGGTGTTTGTCTCATATACTCGTCACAATTCACGTCGCGGGCGCGTGGGCCTTGCCGCAACTCGAATGAGGGGGGAGTGCAAAGGGCATTTACCGCTTTAAAAAAAAGTGGCATCAATCGTCATCCTGGTAACCCTGCTGGCGCTTGAAAATCACTTCCACCAGCGCGCCTCCCAGCGCGCTTTCACCGACGATGATGTCGCCATCATACTGCTCGAGGATTTCCGCCGCCACGGATAAACCGAGTCCCTGACCGGGACGCAGCGTATCGGCGCGCTGGCCTCGCTGGAAAATCAGGGTGCGTTTGGAGGCAGGGATACCCGGGCCGTCGTCTTCAATGATCAGATGCAGCTGATTTTCACTGGCGCGGGCGGCCACCTCGACGAATTCCAGACAGTATTTGCAGGCATTATCGAGAATATTGCCCATCACCTCCATAAAATCGTTTTTTTCGCCGATGAAGGTCAATTCGGGGGTGATATCCAACGAAATGGAAACGCCTTTACGCTGATAGACTTTATTGAGCGCCGAACACAGACTGTCCAGTAAAGCAGGGACCGAATGCAGCTCGCGGCTCAGCACGTTATGGTCCGAATGGACGCTGGCGCGATGCAGGTAATAGCCGATTTGTTGAGAAATCCGGCTGATTTGCTCGAGCATAATGGGTTCAACCAATTCAATATTGGTTTCTCTCCCGGTACGCAGCGATCTCAGGGTGGTTTGCAGCACCGCCAAGGGTGTTTTCAGGCTATGGGTGAGATCCGAAAGGGTAGAGCGGTATTTTTGATAACGCTGGCGTTCGTTATTCAGCAGGATGTTCAGGTTGCGCACCAGGATACCGAGTTCCCTGGGCGGATTTTCATCCAGCCTGTCCCGTTCGCCGCCTTCCAGTTCCCGCACCTGCTGCACCAGATCCTTGATGGGACGCAAACTCCAGTGGGCGGCCAGCCACAGCAGCGGCACCACCAGCAGCAAATTGGCCAGCAGCACATAGCTGAACCATTCCCAAACCAGATCGGTGCGCTGCAATTCATGGGGTATGGTATCCACCACCACGATGGTCAGCGGCGGCAGACGTTCGGTGGCGGGATAACGGTTAACCGCGACGGAGTGGGTCAACGCATTGCTGTCGCTGCTGTCGAAATCCTTTAAACGATTCTGCGCGCTGGGATTATCCCCCAGCACGGCGCTGCTGGTGCGGGTATCCGTATCAAGCTCAAAATAGCCGGTTTTTTGCAGCCAGTCGGGCTTCAGCCTGGATTCCAATGCCGGCACGTAGCGTTGGCGCCAAAGGATATGGCCCTTTTCATCGTAGATCAGCACCAGGGCGGCGAAATTGATGTCGATATTGGGCGGCACGGCAATGGTGAGGCGGCTGTCCTTCCATTGCGCCAGGCTGAAAAAGAGGTTGCTCTCCCCGCGCAACAGGCGAAACGAGGTTTTATCGAAGCTCACGCTATAGCCGATAACCGCGACCATGCCATAACAGAGCGAAAGCGCCAGGACCACGCAAGCCGTGGCCAACAGAAAACGGACCCGAAGCGAAAACGGCTTCTTATGATAATAGGGAAAATGGGCCATAGAACTCAATTAACATCAAAACGATAGCCCTGCCCGCGAACCGTCGTGATGACTTCATACGGATAATCGGCCTGCATTTTTTTTCCGCAAACGCCCCATCAGCACGTCGATGGTGTGGCTCTCTCGCAGTTCGGCGTCGGGATAAAGCTGCAGCATCAGCGAATCCTTGCTGACGACTTTGCCGGCATTACGAATCAATGTTTCAATGATGGTATATTCAAACGCGGTCAATTTGATATGTTCGCTGTTTATCATCAGCTCGCGCCGTGAGAGATCGATTTGGAATGGCGGCAAGGTGATGACCTGGGATGCCAGACCGCTGTTACGGCGCATCAGGGCCTGCATTCTGGCGACAACCTCCTCCAGGTGGAAGGGCTTGGTGACGTAGTCGTCCGCGCCGGCCTCCAGCACCGTCACTTTATCCTGCCAGCCCTCGCGGGCGGTAAGCACAAGTATGGGAATCTTGACCTGATGCGAGCGCCAGCGGCGGATCAGGCTTAAGCCGTCTTCATCGGGCAGGCCCAAATCGACAATGGCGATATCGGGCGGATGCTCATGTAAAAAATAGTCCGCTTCTCTGGCATCGGCGGCGGCATCGACCTGATGTCCCATTTCTCGCATCTGTACCGTCAGGTGATGACGAAGAAGAGAATTGTCTTCTATAACCAGAACTCGCATCGCAACTCCTAAGTTAAAGCGCCAGTAACGGGCCATCGCAGGTCCGCCTCTGTAAACCTGTAAAAACAATCCCCTAAGCTATCCGGACGTCTTTTACGAGAGTATCCCAGAGCACGGCTAAACTGTCTCTAAACGGAGCTTTAACCGAAACGGGTAAGGCGGGACACCCGGGTCGGCTCGATTATTCCAGCTCGTCCGTAAGCCTGACTGCGCGGCCGATATAGTTGGCCGGCGTCAGGGCCCTAAGGCGGATTTTTTCCTCCTCAGGCAGCGGCAGGCCGTCGATAAAAAGCCGGAAACCGGCGGCATCCACGCGTTTACCGCGCGTCAGCTCCTTGAGCTTTTCATAGGGCTTTTCTATGCCGTAACGACGCATCACCGTTTGAATCGGCTCCGCCAGGACTTCCCAATTCTGGTCCAGCTCCGCCAGCAGGCGATCGCGGTTGACTTCCAGTTTGCCGACGCCTTTGAGCGTGGACTGATAAGCGATTAGAGCGTAGCCGATGCCCACGCCCAGATTGCGCAGAACGGTGGAATCGGTGAGATCCCGCTGCCAGCGCGATACCGGCAGCTTAGCCGCCAAATGCCCCATGATGGCGTTGGCCATGCCCAGGTTGCCTTCCGAATTCTCGAAATCGATGGGGTTCACTTTATGCGGCATGGTGGAGGAGCCGATTTCACCGGCGATGGTGCGTTGCTTGAAGTGATTCAAGGCGATATAGCCCCAGACATCGCGATTGAAATCGATAAGAATGGTGTTGAAACGCGCCAGGCAATCGAACATTTCGGCAATGTAGTCATGTGGCTCGATTTGCGTGGTGTAGGGGTTCCAATCGATACCCAGCGAAGTGACGAAGGCTTCGCTGAAACGGTGCCAATCCACGTCGGGATAGGCCACCATATGCGCATTATAATTGCCCACCGCGCCGTTTATTTTGCCCAGAATCTCCACCTGGGCCAGTTGCCGGTATTGGCGTTCCATCCGATAGGCCACATTGGCCATTTCTTTGCCGATGGTGGACGGCGTGGCCGGCTGGCCGTGAGTGCGGGATAACAGCGGGATATCGCGGTACTGGGCCGCCAGCGTCTTGATACCGTCGATGATTTTGCGCCAGTTGGGCAAGATGACGTCCCGGCGCGCGCTTTGCAGCATCAGCGCATGGGACAGGTTATTGATGTCTTCCGACGTGCAGGCGAAGTGAATAAACTCGGTAACGGCATGGAGGGCCGGAACGGAAGCCACGCGTTCTTTCAGAAAATACTCCACCGCCTTGACGTCGTGGTTGGTGGTGCGCTCGATGGTTTTGATCCGCGCGGCGTCCTCCTCGCTGAAATTGGCCGCCAGGGCATCAAGGTAAGCATTCGCCTGCGGGTCAAAGGGCGGCACTTCCTGGATTTCAGCGCAAGCGGCCAGTTTTTGCAGCCAGCGGACCTCCACCAGCACGCGGAATTTCAACAGGCCATATTCACTGAAAATCCCGCGCAAGGCGCTGACTTTGTCGCCGTAGCGTCCGTCAAGGGGGAAACGGCGGTCAGTGAGGATAATTCCATCGATTGCGACTCCTGGAAAAAGTTAACATTGAGCAAGAATTTGCCGGGCCTGTTTAAACAGGCGGTTACGGCCGAACATCAATTGCAAGCGACCGCCGCCCACCTGCTGCCAGAGCACGGCGGAACGGATACCGGCCAACAACGCGGCGCGGATTTTGGCCTGTATTTGGGTATTTTGCAGCATGGCCGGCGTGCCGGTCACCTGGATCCTCGGCCCCAGCGGACTGATGATATCCACATAAATCGCCGCCATGGCGCTGATCAACGTCTCCGACAGCAATTCGAAATGCGTTAATTGGCGTTCAAGGGCAACGATGCGTTTCGCCAGCGCATCCAGGGCCGTTTTATCGGCGTGCAGCTTGCGTTCAAGCACCATCAAGCTAAGGCTGTAGCGCGTCAATTCCGCGCCGGGTCCGGTTCTCGATGCGTTAAGCATCCCCAGCATCGACTCCAGCCCGAGCTTGAGATTGCCCGCCTGATTGCCATAGACGGCGAAGGTGGAGGACGGATTCAAATCAAGCGTACTGCGCAGCGACACCTCAAACATTTCGTCGTCGCACTGCCCTTTGTGGGCCAACTGCTGAACCAGCATGGCGCTTTGGCATATCCCCGCCAGCGCCAGCGTAATCGCATAATAATTTTTAGCCAAGGTGACTCCTATACGCGTCCCTGAGCCGGCAGCGGCAGCCTGGATTCAATAACGCCGCCGCCAAGGCAGTGCTCGCCGTGATAAAATACCGCGGACTGCCCCGGCGTCACCGCCGCCACCGGCCGATCGAAGGTGACCTGAACCATTCCGTCGGCGCGAGACTCCACCAGACAGGGAATGTCCTGCTGGCGGTAACGGGTTTTCACCACGCAGCGCAAAGCGCCGGCGAAGGGAAGCCTGTCGACCCAGTTGAGCTGGCCGGCCAGCAACCCCACCGACATCAGGCGGGGATGTTCATGGCCTTGGGCCACCACCAGGATATTATCGTCCATCAGCTTGTCCACCACATACCAGGGTTCCTCGTTGCCGGCCTTGGTCCCGCCGATACCCAGGCCTTTGCGCTGTCCCAGGGTATGATACATCAACCCCTGGTGTTCGCCGACCGGTTGTCCATCAACGGTGATGATTTTACCCGGTTGGGCCGGCAGATAACGGGCGAGAAATTCACGGAATTTACGTTCGCCGATAAAGCAGATGCCGGTGGAGTCCTTTTTGGCGGCGGTAACCAGGCCCAGCTCGCCGGCAATGCGCCGTACTTCCGGTTTTTCCAGCTCCCCCACCGGGAACAGGCACTGCGCCAACTGGCGATGGCTCAAGGTGTAGAGGAAGTAGCTTTGGTCTTTATTGTCATCCAGGCCGCGCAGCAGGCGGCTTTTGCCGTCTACGTCCTGCCGGCGGACATAGTGGCCGGTGGCGATGAAATCCGCGCCGAGGTCCTCGGCGGCGAATTCGAGAAACGCCTTGAATTTGATTTCTTTATTGCACAGCACATCGGGATTGGGCGTACGACCGGCTTTGTATTCCGCCAGGAAGAGTTCAAAGACATTGTCCCAATATTCGGCGGCGAAATTCACCGTATGCAGGGGAATGCCGAGCTTGTCGCATACCGCCTGCGCGTCCGCCAGATCGCCGGCGGCGGTGCAGTATTCCTCGTTATCGTCCTCTTCCCAATTTTTCATAAACAGCCCCTCCACCTGATAACCTTGCCGTTGCAGCAGGTAAGCGGATACAGAGGAATCGACGCCGCCGGACATACCGACGATCACTTTAAGCTGGCTGTTTTCTGACATGGTATTCTCACGACCGGGATTAGCGCCGCTGAAGGCGCACCATCTACTGATAAACGGTGGATTTTAACACGTCCGGGCATCGGCCCGCCACCTCAGTCTCCGCCGTCGCGGGCAAAGAAGGGCGATATATGATAGCGCGGTCGGGGGCGTCGCCCTACGCTCATAATGGGAAAGGCCATTGGAAAGCCTTGATAATATCCAGGGGATAGCGCATGTCCTGCTGATAGCACAAAAGACTTTCCGCCACCAGGGGCGAACGCAGCTGCTTGGATGACAATATTTCTTCCGCCTCGAGCCACAGGCAACGGTCGATGTCATCGTCACGGGGAATGGCGGTGAGCCGTTTGGGCAAATCAATGGCGAACAGAAAGCGGATGAAAGGCGTTTTATCCGGCGCCATCCACTGATGAACGCGCAGCAACGACTGCGGTTGCGCGTGGATGCCCGCTTCCTCCCACAGTTCCCTTTCCGCCGCCTGGGTAACGGTTTCATCCGCTTCCAGATGGCCTGCCGGCTGATTCCAACGGGGATTGCCGTGTATCGTCTCCTCGACAATCAGAAAATGATTTTCCGCTTGTACCACGCAAGCCACGGTGACATGGGGTTTAAACACGAGCGCTCCTTACTGACTACGGTGGGACAGCGTTATGTCGGATTGAGTGAATAACCCGCCGTCGTGTCCAACAGTATACTGCAAAACCGCATAAGGAGGACGGGTGGATGTTACTTGCCGAGGGTAAGTTCGGGCATCCCGCGCGGCATGACGTCATCCTCAGGTCAAGCATCCCGCGTGTCGTGGCGTCCTCCTCGGGTCAAGCATCCCCCGTTTCGCGGCCAACTCCGCCGGCGAAATAATGTCAGCTTACGGGGATAGGGCGATGATGTCCGCCGGCGGATAAAGGCGAAAACAGAATAAAACCGGATCTAATTATATTATTGCATTTCCAGTGCAGCTATTATTTAAAGCGGATTAAAAATTTTCACTTCATCATAAATATTAATTAAATAGAGTCTGATTTGCCAGCTAATTTTATTCGTCAAACGAAACTTATCGCGATAGACTGATATAATCAGAGAGGCGTTTTAAGGCAGAAAAATGAAGTTTATACAATTAACGGATTTCCATCTCTTCTCCGACCCTAATATGAAGATGCACGGTTATTGCACATATGAATGTTTGAAATGCGTGATTGATTCGATTTTGCATAATGAAATTATGCGCGCTGACGCGGTCATTATCACAGGCGACATCTCTGAGGATAAAACCCCCGAATCTTATGCGCTCGCGTTGAGCCAGGTGGAAAGATTGAAACTTCCTATTTATTTTTTTAGGGGGCAATCACGATGATAAAGAATGCCTTGAATCCGTTTTCCGCACATCGGCATTAGTGATTGAAGACAAGGATATTTACTGTAAAGACTGGGTGCTCCTTAACGTTGATACCGTTCAATCGGGCAAGGACAGCGGTTTATTTACTTACGACGATAAAATCGCTATTGAAAAGAAAATTCATAAATTAACTGGCAAAAAAATTGGATTATTTATGCACCACCACCCGATAGCCGTCGGCATACCTTTGGTTGATAATTGCATGTTGATGAACAGTCGTGCTCTTTTTGATCTGATTGACGCCAATGATCACATTCGAAGTCTTGTTTGTGGCCACGCTCATACCTATTTTACTGAAATCTATAATGATTGTGTCGTTGATGTTTGCCCAGCCACCTGCTTTCAATGGAAGCCCGGTGCCCGGACTGTGCAAACCTTGAATAAAAGAGGGTATAAGGTGCTGGAATTCTCAGAAAAGTTTCACTCTGAAACGTTTTATTCCTGATGCTCAAGGCGGTTTAAAACAATGCCGTTGTTTTTGTGGCGGTAAACGCGCCTTTCATCAAGTATAAACTCAAAGGGGCCTAGGCCCCTCATGAACTTCAAGCGATGATTAACGGATATCGATTTTGTGAACGCCGTCGATAGCCAGCAGCCGGCTATAGATATCGGCGGGTTTGTATCGGGCGTGCAGCATGATTTCCAAGGAGAGCTTGCAATCTTTATGCTCATCTTCATTGCGGGTGAGGCTTGAGCGCACCACCCGGATGCGGAGCTTTCGCAGCGTTTGCATCGCCGCGTCCATGCTGGCGGGGGACAGCGCCAGCGCCAGCATATAGCGTTGGCCCATCAGGCGGGCGCTGAGCTGTCGAACGCCTTCCAGCACAAGCAGGGTCATGATGGTGCCGAATATGGCGATGACGTACATGCCGCTGCCGACAATCAGGCCGATGGCGGCGGTGACCCACAGCCCGGCCGCCGTGGTCAATCCTCGCACAATCTGCTTGTTGAGCATGATGGTGCCGGCGCCGAGAAAACCGATGCCGCTCACCACCTGGGCGGAAATCCGGCTGGGGTCGAGAACAATACTGTGCCCCAGGATATCGCCGAAACCGTATTTGGAGACGATCATAAACATCGTGCTGCCGACACAAACCAATATATGGGTACGTAATCCCGCTTCTTTGGCCCTGAGTTGCCGCTCTACCCCGATCAATGCGCCCAATGCCCCGGCCAGGGCGATACGCAGCAGTAATTCAGTGTTCATCAATCCATCCCCTCGTGCTGATTATCGTTCCCCCGCCATATCCTGGCGGGGTAGGGGTCAGTATCGATGGTTTTAGCCGCATCTTCAATCACCGATATTGATGATTAAATGTTACAACGGATGTTTCAAGGATAGTTTACATTTGCAAAAAATACTGTAGATCGGATAGTAATTACCCAATCCCTGTGGTGGTATTCGCGCTGAATATCAGCGATGTCATTTTTAATTAAAATATTTTAAAAAGCGTAAGAGTGTAAACAAGATACTACAATTGGCAATAAGTCTTTTATTTCGTCACGTTTCATGTCCAGATGAATTGAAATAAAATCGGCTTGATAATGGTTGGACATATTTTGCTAAAAGTAAACATGTCCGTATATATCGATGCTGAATTTTTAGGCTTCCTTGGCTTGCCTTTCCCTCCAGGCAGCGTCGGCAAATCGCAAAAATAAAATCTTCAGTCTCATTTATCTATTGCCACTGATAAAGCCGGTTACAAAGGCAGCCTATTATATTATGAAATTTCAGCCGAGTATTTACATTACCGCTATGCTTTGCTTCACCGGAAATTATCGCTAATTGATGTCCGGTGCAAGGGTAGTGTCATAGCTATTATAGGTAGTGAATAAGCCGGAGAATCACCATGAAAATATTACCCTATTTATTCGCAGCAATGATGGGCGCCGCGTCTTTTAGCGCACTGGCTTCCCAGGAGCTGAACGCCGCCGAGGCCGCCGGCCATCAAGAGATTGGCCGCGTATCCGTTTCCGGTTTGGAAGGTTCGCCAGACGATGTGGTACAAGCCTTGGCCCGTAAAGCCGATGAACAGAACGCGCCTTACTTTCGGGTTATCGAGGTGGCTAACCCCGGTAAATCCAGTGATTGGATAGGCAATGCCGATATTTATCGTTAAATCCTGTCCGTAAACGACGACCTAAACATGTCAAAACCCGGCATCGCCAATGCTTTTAGGGCGTTGGCGACCCGTCAGGTAAAACGTTATGCTTCAGGTCATTCAACCCGTCAGATAAAGCGTTTTGCTTCAGGTCATTCAACCTGTCAGGTACAACCTTCTGCTCCTAGCAATTCAACTTAGGCTCCCGCCGTCTTGAGGCCGTTAGAAAGCCGCAACAGCAGCGCCAGGCAACGAAAAAAAAGCGCATCAAGCCGGTGAGGTCGGGCTGATTTCAGCTCAAATCGATGGCATTATACCCCTCTCATCTAGCCCGGCATATTTCCGGCCTGAAGGTTTTCGGAGTTAAGCTAAATAGTTATAGGGAAATAATGAATAAAGCAACTATTGCAATTTTCGTTTTAGGGTCGCTGTTCGGCATTCAGCCCGTGCAGGGAAGAACCTGGCAGGATATACGTCAAAGCGGGGAATTACGCATCGGCGTTCCCGGCGACTATGCGCCGTTGGCGTTTGTGGATAAACAAGGGAAGCTGGCGGGATTCGATATTGATATGGCACGGTCATTGGGCCATGAGTTGCGACTTAATGTCAGCTTTGTGCCGAGTGACTGGCCGAACTTATCTTCGGATCTGGCGGCGGACAAGTTCGATATGGCCATGGGCGGCGTTACGGAAACCCCGGACAGAAAAGCCCGTTTCGCGCTTTCCGCGCCGGTGATGAAAAACGGTAAAATAGCCCTGACGCGCTGCGACAGGGTCGGAATATTCAGTAAGCCGGAGGCTATTGACCGGGCTGGGGTGCGGGTTATTGTTAATCCGGGCGGTACAAACCAGGCTTATGTGGATAGCCAAATCAAATATGCCGCGATAATTCGCACCCAAAATAATATCGCCAGCCTGCAGGGAATACGCGACGGAAGCGCGGATATCATGTTTACCGACCTTATCGAGGGTAACTATTACCAAAATCAGGAACCCGGGATCTTTTGCGTCGCCTCGCGGGATATTTTGCCTGGAACAGCAGGCTATAAAGTCTACATGATGGCCAAGGATAAGCCCTTTTTGCTTGAAGCCGTGAACAAATTATTGGCTGGCGGGGCCAAAATCAGGCTTGCCAAGCAGTGGCGATTGGCGCAATGAGGACGGGTACATGCCGGCGTTTCCGGCGTGAAACCCATCAGCAGGGGTAAACTGTTGCAATGTGTATGGAAGTATAATCAAATCGCATAAGCATATTTCAAAAAGTCATTCGCTCGGGTTATGTTGACCTACTCTTTACCCACGAAATTACGGTTTAAAAATGTCTATCGCCCTGCTGCTCCATGTGAATATTCCCGAGCATTTCCGCGCCGGGTTTGAACAAGCCGGTTTTAGCCTGCGTCCGGCCATACGCGAAAACGATTGCAGTCCGATTTTGCCCGCTGGGGATCCCCATGAGATCCAGGCGCTGCTCACCATCGGCTCTATCGGCCTGCGGGCGGCGGATATGGCGGCGTTTCCCAACCTGCGCATTATTTGCTGCCAGGGGGTGGGTTTTGAAAAAATCGATCTTGATGCCGCTCGCGCCAAGGGCATTATGGTGACCAACGGCGCCGGCACTAACGATATCTCGGTGGCGGATCACGGCGTGGCGTTAATCGCCGCGTTGGCCCGCAATGTGGTCAGCCTCGACCAGGCGGTGCGGCGGGGTGAGTGGCGGCAATCGCGCCAGGAACGACCGCAGCTCACCGGCAAGCGTGTGGGTATTCTGGGGCTGGGTAATATCGGGTTTAAAATCGCCGAGCGTTGCTCCGCGGGATTCGGTATGGAGGTGGCCTATCATAACCGGCGGGCACGGGCCGATAGCGGTCTGCGGTATTGCGGCTCGCCGGAAGAGTTGGCGCGGTGGGCGGATTTCCTGGTGGTATCCGCTCCCGGCGGGGCGCAGACCAGACACCTTGTTAACGACAAGGTGCTGGCGGCCTTGGGGCCGGAGGGTTTTTTGGTGAATATCGCCCGCGGCAGCTTGGTGGATACCGATGCGCTGGTTGAGAGCCTGCAACGAAAAACCATTGCCGGCGCCGCGCTGGACGTGGTGGAGGGCGAACCGGAGGTGCCGGAGGCGTTGCTGCGGCTGGACAATGTGATTTTGACGCCCCACGTGGCGGCCCGTTCGCCGGAGGCGATGGCGGCCATGTTCCAGCGAGTGCGGGAAAACCTGACGCGGTATTTCGGCGGGCAACCGGTGCTTTCTCCGGTGCCGGGCATGGAGAACGCCTGAGGGCCCCGCCGCAGCGCCCATCGTCGCACGTTCGTTCGCAGCGCCAATCGTTGCACGTTCGTTTGTCGCGCTAATCGCCGCATGTTCGTCCCCGCTTTGCGCGTCCGCCGCGCCGGCGTCGCATCATCTTTGAAACAACCGGGGCAGCTCGCGGCGAAATCCCAAGCCGATGATGCGTCCGGCGATGTGCGGCAGCCAGGATTGACGGCGCAGCCATCTTTCGGGCAAGGAAGGCGTGCGAGGCGCCTTTGGCGAATGGTCGGCGCGGCCTGTCATCATTAATTGCAGTTTTTGCGTAAGCAGGGTGGGGAGCTGTCTGCGCCGTTGCACCCGCTCCAGCCGCCGCAGACTGACCGCCCCCTGTTGCAGCGGGCCGGCCAGGATGTTAGCCGTCGCCACCGCGTCCTGGATGGCCAGGTTGACGCCGACGCCGCCGATGGGCGACATGGCGTGAGCGGCGTCGCCGATGCACAATACCCCCGGCGCGGCCCAGCGTTCCAGCCGGTCGATGCGGATCTCCAGCAATTTCAGCTGGCGCCATTCGGTTACCGCCCGGGACAAGCGTCGGCCGTCAAACGGGCTGACGTCCGCCACTTGTTGCAAAAAGGCGTCGAGTCCCGCCTGGCGCAGGCTGTCAAAACTTCCTTTGACGATGCTGTAGCCGCATTGCCAGTAATCGCCCCGATCCAACATGATAAAGTTGCGTTTTGGGCCGCCATGGCCGCTGTCCGCCTGTGGATCGGCAGGCTCTTTCGGCACCCGAAGCCATACCACGTCGCGGGGGGGGCGCCGAACTCACGCCGGGGCAGGCCGGCGTCCCGGCGCACCATGGATTGACGGCCGTCGGTTCCCACCACCAGCCCGGCCCTGAAGCACAGCGTCTCCCCGCCTGGGCCTTGGGCGATAACCCCCTGGATGCGTCCGTCCTCTCTTATCAATTTCTGTGCGCGGGTGGAAAACCTGAGGGTAAAACCCGGCAGCCGTTGCGCCCGCTCCGCCAGAAAGTTGAGAAAATCCCACTGCGGCATAAAGGCCATGAATTTGCAGCGGACGGGTAGCCGGGAAAAATCCGCCAGGGTCATGGACTTGCCGTGAAATTCTGCCGTCAATTTAACCACCCGCTGATGGGGTAGGCGCAAAAACGCCTCCAGCAGGCTGAGGTGATGCAGAATCTCCAGGGTCGAGGGATGGATGGTATCGCCCCTGAAGTCCCGCAGAAAATCCCCGTGCTTTTCCAACACCGTGACGACGAGGCCGGCCCGGGCCAGCAGATAACCCAGCATCAGCCCTGCCGGGCCGCCGCCCACGATGCAGCAATCGGTTTTTATCGGCGAACCGGTAGGCATTTGGGTCATTCGCGGCGCTCACAAGCAGTAGTGATATAAATGATAATACGTATCATTTTACGGCTTGCAAGACTATTTGGCCTTTCTTGTTTTGCGGCGGGTTATCCTTAAGGCGCCTTATCAAGGCGGGGGTTTTGAGACCAGCCGATATTGTAAAGTTTCAGGCCGTCGCCGGTCGGGTCCAAAGCGCCGAGATGACGGGCGAGTACCGATGCCAGGTCGGCCGTTTGCCTGACCATCAACGCGTCGGACCGCTCGGTTGAAAGTTCATCATCGGATGGAAGTCGATGTATGGCGAAAGATTTTTTCTGCCCGTCCGCCAGAAAAATGTCATGGCCGCATTTCATGATATTGCAGGCATGGCCGTCCACCGGACTGAACAGGCGGCGCCAAAAGGTTTTGGGGCGGTCCATGGTCAGCACGGCATTGATATCGCCGGTGGCGGCGTTCGCCAAGTGCGCCGCCAACTGTTCCAGCGAGTTCATGCTACGGACCTCGCCGGCGCTAGCCGCCTCCTGCAGGCTTGAAAAGTCACTGGCTTTGGCGCCCCGCAGGGTGGGGAAGGCTTGGTACACTTCCCCATGCTTCAGGGTATCCGCCACCGAGGCGGCGCAGGACAGGCAGTTGGTTTGTCCGACGCCGTGATGTCTAAACCATGAGGCGATGGCGGCCAGCGGGCGCAGCCACAGGGGGGGGCTTTGCCCAGTTGGTTGACCGCCGGTAACAGCGTTTCTTCAAGATAACTTTGCAATTTGGCGTTGAATCCGGATTCGCCATAGCGCGGCGGAGGCGGTATATCGGCGTCGGCCGGCTTTCCGGAGGGTTTGCCCGTGCCGAATTGCTGACTGATAAGCGTTTCCACCTCTTCTGGGGGAGGCGCGCCCTCGCAAATATCAAATTCATTGTCGTCGGCAAAACGCTTTTCACAGGGATTGCCGGCGTTCATATCATCGACGGCAGCGCCCGGTGGGGAAAAATCCCGGGAATGGGCATGCTTGCCGACGGTGGCCGGGATGGCCACATTAACGTTATCGCTATTGGCAACGGCGAATGTCGGGGAATGAACGTCAATCGGCGTGGAACCGCCGGTCGCGGCAAGTTTTAAAACAGCGTCGGCATTGTTGTTTGCGAATTGTATCGATGTGGCAATATTGCTACCTATGGATTTATTGAAGGAATTAGTCCTTTTCGTCGAATGATCCCTATCTTCAGTAATGGTGTCATTACATGTATCGTTATTTTCTCTGAATGCATAGAGCCCGGAAAGATTATTTCCCATAACTCACTCCTTTCGTAATTTGGAGTAGAGTTTTGCAATAAATCATTAAATTAGTAAATTATAAATTCGCTCATTAGGATGAAATGAGCGAAATTTGATGGCTTGTTCCATCGTAGGTAAAAAGAGCGTGACCGGCGGTTGATAACCGACGCTGATGATGGCGCGCCGGTTATCAGTAAAAATCATGGTTTATTTGCCGCTTTTATCATCCAACCGCGGCAATCCGGTGTCGTCGGCGGCGGACAGCAGGCCGGTGCCCATGTAGTTGATGAGTTTTTCCCGGGTGTCGGTAATATCCAGGTTGCGCATGGTCAACTGACCGATGCGGTCTTCCGGTGAAAATACCGAATCCCCTTTTTCCATGGTCAGTCGTTGAGGCATATAGGTTAGGTTGTCGGAAACGGTATTGAGGATGGAATAATCGTTGCCGCGCCGCAGCTCCAGGGTGACTTCGCCGGTGATTTCGCTGGCAATCCAGCGTTGCGAAGAGTCGCGCAGCATCAGGGCTTGGGGATCGAACCAGCGGCCTTGATACAACAGCCGGCCCAGTTGGCGGCCGTTGGCATGGTATTGCGCAATGGTATCCTCGTTATGGATGCCGGTCACCAGGCGCTCGTAGGCGATGTGCAGCAATGCCATGCCCGGGGCTTCATATATGCCGCGGCTTTTGGCTTCGATGATGCGGTTTTCGATCTGATCGCTCATGCCCAGCCCGTGACGTCCGCCGACCCGGTTTGCTTCCAGCATCAATTCCACCTGATTGGGAAAACTGCGGCCGTTAATGGACACCGGCAGTCCGCGTTCAAAGCGCAGCGTGACTTCCTCGGCGGGAACGCGCACCGCGTCGTCCCAGAATTTCACGCCCATGATGGGGTTGACGATTTTGACGCTGGAATTGAGAAACTCCAGCTCTTTCGCTTCGTGGGTGGCGCCCAGGATATTGGAGTCGGTGGAATAGGCTTTTTCCGCCGACATCTTGTAATCGAACCCGGCCTGGGTCATGAATTCGGACATCTCCTGGCGCCCCCCCCCCAGTTCGTCGATGAAATCAGTATCGAGCCAGGGTTTGTAAATTTTTAGCTCAGCGTTGGTCAGCAGGCCGTAGCGGTAAAACCGCTCGATATCATTGCCTTTATAGGTGCTGCCGTCGCCCCAGATATTGACGCCGTCTTCTTTCATGGCGGCCACCAGCATGGTGCCGGTCACGGCGCGGCCCAGCGGGGTGGTGTTGAAATAGGTCACCCCGGCGGTGGAATTGTGGAAAGCGCCGCTTTGCAAGGCGGCAATGCCTTCCGCCACCAGCTGTGCCCGGCAATCGATGAGCCGGGCCTTTTCGGCGCCATAAGCCAGCGCCTTGCGAGGTATGGCGTCGTAATCGTCTTCATCCGGCTGGCCCAGATTGGCGGTGTAGGCATAGGGAACCGCCCCTTTTTTGCGCATCCAAAGCAGCGCGGCGCTGGTATCGAGACCGCCGGAGAAGGCGATGCCTACGCGTTGGTTGACGGGGAGGTGCCTGAGAATCGTTTCCATTAATGTGAGCCCTATAAGAAAATGTACAGCAAAATGTTCAATCGTCCGGCATCGCGCAGCCTCTGAAGCCATGCGGGTGACGCTTTTTGCAGATCAGATGTTGCCGTAATCCGGCCGTCTGCTTCATATTAAGTAAACTGGCGCAGGAACGCCACCCTTGCCGCGTAAGGCATTTCCCGCGGGCGGCGAGCAGGGGATCCATCATGTGGCTTTGCGGCGGGCGCCGGCAGCGGGTTTTGTCGACGCACGACAATATTCCCGCCCGGAGGCCGGATAAAATGAAATGGTCAACCGCTGTGAAATTAATAACCCCAATCGAGTTTTGGGTAATTAATGAAACAGCCGCGTTCTCTTTTTATTTTTAAATTCGGTGTATCTGTTGGGCAATCTTGTTTTATTTTTGTTTTTATGATGCATTAACAACGAAAATACCATTAATGCCACCAACAAGACCAAGCCAATAACCGGTAAAATGATCTGCATTTTATCACCTAGTTAAATAAAGAGCGGTTGCTACTATGCTGTGTGTAGTGTCTGGCATGGATATCGCCGGTCCCCAACGTCGAACCGGTCATTGCCAGCGCCCCAAACCGGGGGCAAAAACCTCAATGATGTGAAGCTTACGCATTTTGTTCCACTGGCGCATACCCTGTTCAAGGTATTCATATTCTCATTTTTACGTTAAGGGATAGCGGCCCGACAACGGCAGGCGCAACGTGACCTCGGTTCCCTTGTCACCCCCGCGAATCCACAAGCTGACGCCCAGTTTGTCGGCCCGCGTTTGCATGCCGTTAAGGCCCCGCGAGCCCGGGCGTCGTGCCAGCGGAATGACGCCGTGGCCATTATCCGCCACCCGAATGACGACGGCCTGGTCGTGGGGCCGCACGGAGATGGTAATCAGGCTAGGCTGCGCATGCTGCAAGGCGTTATTGACCGCTTCCTGAACGATGCGCAGCACGGACAGGGCGGACTCCGGCGTTAAATAGGTCAGCGGCGGGATGGGCGAAACGTCCCAGTTCAGACGGATGCCCAGCGCCTGCAGGCGCGGTTCCAGGCGAAAGCGCAAGTTACCCAACAATGGCAGCAGATCGTGTTCGGTCATATCCAGTGAGTCGATTATCAACCGCAGATCCTGCAGGGATTCCTCGATATGGCGCGCCAATTCCTCCCGATCGGTATCGTCCCGCCGCGCCAGACGCAGGGCGGTTATCAGTTGAGCCCCCATGCCGTCGTGCATGTCCTGCAGGATGCGCATGCGTTCAGCGATTATCGCCGCCCGTTGCTCCCGGCGGCTCTCTTCCCGGCTGGCGATGAAGCGTTCGGCGAAATAAAAAATCATGACCAGGCAGAATGGCAAAGCGCCGACGATGCTTAATCGGAAACTGTCCCAGGGCAACCACTCCATAATAATGAAATAGGATTGCGCAAGGGTGGCGGTCCAAAACAGCGCCGTCAGCCCCAACGCGACAAGCACCCATTCCCTTCGTTGGTAGCCGCGACGTATCACCAGGCCGATGAGGGCCAGGCGAAACAGTACATGGGGCCAGGTAATGAGCCAAATCCTGTCCGTCGCGTCGCCCCTCAGCAGCATGATGACAATGATCCCCAACGTGGCTGCCGTCAGACCATGCCAAAGCGGTAAAAACCCGCGCAGCCGAATATCGGCAAGCCAATAGCCCGCCACACACAAGGCCCAATACATGAGCGTGGTGATGATGGCGCGCATCGCCTGTTGGTCCCCCAGGGACAATGTCAGCTCCAGGATATAGCTCAGCAGGCTGGCGATTCCGAGCAGTAAGGCGAATTGGATGATAAAAACGCGCCGCTGCTGCCAGGTGTAGGCCAGCAAAAAAACAGAGGGAGCCCGCCACCAGGACCAGCAGGATATAGGGGGCGATGACCTGGAACAGGTAGCGCTGAAAATAGAGGCGATGCAAGTGCATGGCCGGGCCAAGGGTTATGGCGGACAAACCGCTTCGTACCGACGCGTCCCCCAAGAGCCTGACGGCCAGTACGTTGTCCCCGGCGCGAAACAGCCCGGCGGGCAGCACGATATAAATAGGGCGGTCGCTCATGGCTATGACCCCTTTCCCGCCCGGCACGCCGAAACGCACGCCGGGATTGAGCAGCGATCCGTTAAGCCAAATCTCGCCGGCGACGGCAAGATGCGGCAGATACAGGGCCAAGGGCCATTGCGGCATCCGGTCCAATGTGACATGCAGCCGATACCAGACAACCCCGCTGTAATGCGGGTCGCGCAATCGCCAGTTATCGGGCAGCAGAGTGGTAACCCCGGCTTGGCTCGGCGGCAGGGGGCTATCGCCGACAATGCGCTCGGCCCTTTCCAGCCGGGTGATTTCATGGGGCAGCATTTGCGTTGCCCTCGCTGACTTGGGCGGCAGGCAGAGCAGCAGGAGCAAAATACCGAAGAACAGGCGCGCCCGGCAGTTCAACATGGCGCCCATCATTAAATCAGTCCTTTATTCCTGGCCTGGATAATCGCCTCGACCCGGTTATGGACGGCGAGTTTGCTATAGATGTTTTTGATATGAGTGGCGACGGTATGCGTAGACAAACTCAGCATGCGCGCCGATTCCGCAACGGTGAATCCCTGGGATATATGTTTGAGGATATCCATTTCCCGCAGGGTAAGGGTATCCGGTCCCGCCGGGGCGGCGGATTTTTCGGCCGGCCCGAAGCGCTTGAGCAAATGCCGGGCGATTTGCGGCGACAAGGGAGCGCCGCCGGCATGCACCAGTTCCACCGCACGGGCAAAGTCTTCAAGGGAGGTATCCTTGAGGAGGTAGCCGCGCGCGCCGGCTTCAATGGCCCGGATGACATGGGCTTCATCGCCGAAGATCGTCGCCACCAGCACCGCGGTGGGGAAAATGCGTTGCTGAAGCGTTTTGATCAGTTCAATGCCGTCGCCGTCGTGCAGGCCGAGGTCGATGATGGCGACATCGGGCACGGTTTCGAGCAACAGCAGCTTCGCCTCTTCCAGGGTAGCGGCGCTGCCGGCCAGGCTTAGTCTGGGGTGGGTCGCTACCATCGACTCAAATTCCAAGCGCATGGATTCGTCGTCTTCAACCAGTAATACCCGAATGCCGGATGTCTTCATGATGGCGCCATTGAAAAAAGATTTTTGCAACTTATCCGCTAAGTTTTACCCACCGCTCCGCTCTGGGCTCGGCGTGATTGATCACAAGCTGTTACCGGTCTGTTCGCCGGTCGTTATGCATCAACGCCAGGGGAGGGTCGCCGGTTTAATTAGTTAGCATGATCAGTTACTAAAATCAGTTTCACATGTAATGGCCGGCTTGGGAAGTAGGGATATGGCAACGCCGGGCCTGCTTTTGGCAATTCGTACCAAATCAGGGCCTGCCGGAGGTGAATTTTCGGATTATCATCATCCCCTTATGGCACATTGGGAGGCCATGGGGCCGGTATCGAAGACCACGAACGCGCAGGCGCCCGCCGCCAGGCGGCTGTTATTATGAAGCAAACCGGCCAGCAGGCTTGCTCTCAGGAAGATAAACCGCGCCGACGGGGCCGGAAAAAATCACGATGGTCAGCAACATCTTTAGACGATTATTTTATTTTGAACAGAAACAATTCAATAATTTTTCAAAATGAAAGTTTATACTTTCGAATTGTGATTTATATCTGATATTTTAAAAGCTGACTTGGCTACCTTAAGCATCGAATCAACAACATTGCTGTCTGGCGACAGCGTTGCTTTCCGTTTAAGTGAACCAAGGAGAAGCTATGTTCGATGTTATCGCCCACGGAGCCGAGTGGTTTATCGGCCTGTTTCAAAAAGGGGGATCGGTATTTGTCGGGATGGTCACCGGCATACTCCCGCTGCTGATAAGCCTGTTGGTCATCATGAATGCCCTGATCGTGTTCGTCGGCCAGAGCAGGATAGAACGTCTGGCTCAGCGTTGCGCCGGCAATCCTCTGTCCCGTTACCTGCTGTTGCCGGTCATCGGCACCTTTGTGTTTTGCAATCCGATGACCCTGAGCCTGGGGCGTTTTATGCCCGAAAAATACAAGCCCAGCTACTACGCCGCCGCGTCCTACAGTTGCCACTCCATGAACGGTCTTTTTCCCCATATCAACCCTGGGGAGCTTTTCGTCTACCTCGGCATCGCCAACGGTCTGACCACTCTCAATTTACCTCTGGGGCCGCTGGCGGTGAGTTATCTGCTGGTGGGGATGTTCACCAACTTTTTCCGTGGCTGGTTGACCGATCTGACCACATCCATCTTCGAACGCAAAATGCATATTCAGCTCGAACAGCATGTCCGGCTGTGAGGCGGGGAGAATCCGATGAACAAGGTTATCCGTATTGAGAAAGGTGAAAGCGGCTGGGGCGGTCCTTTGCTTATTGAGGCGGTACCGGACAAAAAAGGTGGTTTATATCACCGCCGGCACCCGTCCCGCCATCGTGGATCGACTGAGTGAACTGACCGGCTGGCAGGCGGTTGACGGTTTCAAGGAGGGCGAGCCGCCGGCGAATGAGATCGGCGTGGCGGTCATTGACTGCGGCGGCACCCTGCGCTGCGGCATCTATCCCAAACGCGGCATCCCCACGGTGAATATCCACGCCACCGGCCGTTCCGGCCCGCTGGCGCAATTTATCCATGAGGATATCTATGTGTCGGGCGTCCGGGAGCGAAACATTCGCTTATCAGGCGATGATTCGATGCCGGCCGCCGTCGCGTTGCCGGATGACGCGGCGCCTGTTCCCGCGGCGCACGCGCGGCGCGACGATGACCGGTCTTTTGCCGGGAAACATTATGACGCCGGAAAAAAAATCACTGAGCAAAGCGACGGACTGCTGGCGAAAATCGGTTTGGGAATGGGGTCTGTGGTGGCGGTGTTCTTCCAGGCCGGTCGTGAAACCATTGATACGGTGCTGAAAACGATTTTGCCGTTCATGGCCTTCGTTTCGGCGCTGATAGGCATCATTATCGCCTCCGGGCTCGGGGGATTTCATCGCCCATGGATTGACGCCCCTGGCCAACAGTCCGCTGGGATTGGTGATGTTGGCGTTGATCTGCTCTTTCCCGCTGCTGTCGCCTTTTCTTGGTCCGGGGGCGGTTATCGCGCAGGTCATCGGCGTGCTGGTGGGCGTGCAAATCGCTCAGGGCCATATTCCTCCCTATCTGGCGCTGCCGGCTTTGTTTGCCATTAATGCTCAGGCCGCCTGCGATTTTATCCCGGTCGGTCTCTCCTTGGCCGAGGCCAAGCAGGATACGGTACGGGTCGGCGTGCCGTCGGTGCTGGTGGGGCGATTCCTTACCGGCGCTCCCACGGTATTGCTGGCCTGGGCGGTATCGGGTTTTATCTATCACTGATGAGGCTGTTCAGGAGACACGATGAATATTATCTACCAGACCACTTTTACCCGCGTCGGCGATTACGCCCGTGACTCGCTGGCGGAGAATATGGTGATTACCTTCCGTGAAGGCGCGCCGGAGGATATTGAATCTTTTTGTTTTATCCATCGTCCCGGCGAGAGCCGCGGGGGCTTGCAGTCCGGCGAAACGCTGGAACTGGCGGGCGGGCGCTTTCCCATTACCGCGGTGGGCGAGGTGGCCGACCGAAACCTGCGTGAGCTGGGGCATATCACGATTCGGTTCGACGGCGCCCGGCAGGCGGAGTATCCCGGAACGGTACATGTGTCCGGCGCGACGCCGGCGGATATCCCTATCGGCAGCACGTTGATGATTTTGGCTTAATTAATGGGTGCAGGAGAAGTTTATGAAGCAGGTTGCGGTTGTCATTGGCGGTGGTCAAACCCTGGGGGCGTTTCTTTGCGCGGGGCTTGCGCAGGCCGGTTATCGAGTGGCGGTGGCCGATTTGAATGCGCAGCATGCCCGGCAGGTGGCGGCGGACATCAACACCCATTTCAGCGCGGGGTCGGCGGAAGGCTTCGAGGTCGACGCCACGCGGGAAGAGAGCGTAGGCCAACTGGCCCGAAAGGTGGATGAAGCGTTCGGACAGGTGAATTTGCTGGTGTATAGCGCCGGTATCGCCAAGGCGGCGCCCATTACGGCGTTCAAGCTGGATGACTTCGATTTGTCTTTGCAGGTGAATCTGGTGGGCTATTTTCTCTGCGCGCGGGAGTTTGCCCAATTCATGATCCGCGACCGCATCGCCGGCCGAATCATTCAGATAAACTCGAAATCGGGCAAGGTGGGCAGCAAGCACAATGCCGGTTACAGTGCCGCCAAGTTCGGCGGGGTGGGCCTGACCCAGTCCCTGGCGTTGGATTTGGCGGAATACGGCATCACCGTCCATTCGCTGATGCTGGGTAACCTGCTGAAATCGCCTATGTTCCAGTCGCTATTGCCCCAATATGCCGAAAAGCTCGGTATCCGTCCGGATGAGGTTGAGAAGTATTATATCGACAAGGTGCCGCTCAAGCGAGGCTGCGAATATCAGGATGTGCTCGATATGCTGTTGTTTTACGCCAGCGACAAAGCCTCTTATTGTACCGGCCAATCCATCAATATCACCGGCGGGCAGGTGATGTTTTAAGCTGTCGGCCGCTCTTGGCCGGCGGCCGCCTGAAGGAACACCGGAGAGCGGAGGATGACGATGACGACCCTGCTGATTACGCTGGCGGCGCTGGCCTGGCTCGGCCAGATTGTGCTGGGGGGCTTACAGATCCATCGCTTTAACCGGGCTTATGACGCCCTGTGCCGCCAAGGCGCGGTGGGGTTGGGGCGTTGCCCCGGGCGGTTCAAGGCGAGGGTGGTGCTGGCGTTGGCCTTTGATGGACAGGAAAGGGTGTGCGATGCTTTTGTGTTGCGGGGGCTGACGGTATTCGCCCGTCCCCGACCGGTGCCGGGCCTTATCGGTCTGCATAAATCGCAAATAAAGCCGGATGTGATCTTTCCGAAAGATCAGACATGTCAAACCGCACTTTCATTAGCGATTAAACCTCAAACATGATATTTTCATTTTAAAAGATACTTCCTTTCATTTGAAACGCAAATGGGTGCGACGCTTTAAGGGAGTATACAATCATGTAGGCGGGAAAATCGTTATGAAACCAAAGCAGCGTCATGCGGCGATTGTCGACTATCTGCAAAGCCACGGTAAAACCTCGGTGGACGAGCTTGCCGGCCGCTTTGCCACTACCGGCACCACCATCCGCAAAGATCTTACCTTGCTGGAAGAAGAGGGCGCGGTGATCCGTACCTATGGCGGCGTGATGTTAAGTCGGGAAGAGGGCGATCAGCCTATCGACCGCAAAACCCATATCAACACCGCGAAAAAGCAGCAGATAGCCCGCTTGGCGGCGGGTCTTATCAACGACGGCGATTCGTTGATTTTCGATGCCGGCAGTACGGTGCTGCAGATGGTGCCTTATCTGGCGCAATTCAATAATATCACGGTGATGACCAATAGCCTGACCATCGTCAACGAACTGGTGGAGCTGGACAACGATCAAACCATCCTGATGCCGGGGGGGGCACCTACCGTAAAAATTCCGCCTCCTTTCACGGCAGCCTGGCGGAAGCGGCGTTTTCTCATTTTAGCTTTGACAAACTGTTTATCGGCGCCGACGGGGTCGACCTGAACGCCGGCGTGACGACTTTCAATGAAGTGCATACCGTGAGCCAGGCAATGTGCCGGGCAGCCAAGGAGTTGATTTTGCTGGTGGATTCGTCAAAGTTCGGTCGCAAAAGCCCTAATGTGGTCTGCGAGCTGAGCGCCGTGAATCTGTTGATTACCGACCGCGATATCGATGCGGAGTATTTAACGGCGTTGCGGGAGCAGGGCATCAAGGTGTTATTAGTGGGAGAATCCGATGAGTGAAGACAGGGAAATACCCGGCCCGGCGGGCCTCGCGGGCGAGGGGGCGGACGGCGGACGGCGCCAACGCCTCTTTGCGCCGCGGTGCGCGGGGCAACGATAACCCCACGCCGTCGCGGTCAGTGTCGGCGGAGGGCGCCGATGCCGATTTATTGGCTTATGCGCGGGAAACGTTGGACATCGAGCTGGCCGAAGCGCGCCGCCTGCGCGATCGTCTGGACGACAGTATCGTACGCGCCTGCCGGCTGCTGCTGGATTGCCGGGGCAAGGTAGTGGTTTCCGGCATGGGAAAATCGGGTCATATCGGCAAGAAGATTGCCGCGTCCCTGGCCAGCACAGGAACGCCGGCTTTTTTTGTCCATCCGGCGGAAGCATTGCACGGCGATTTGGGCATGATCGGCGCACAGGATGCGGTGGTTTTTATTTCTTACTCCGGCCGGGCCAGGGAACTGGACATGATTTTGCCGCTGCTGGCGGAAAGCGCCATTCCCCTCATTGCCGTCACCGGCGACAGCGGCTCTCCGCTGGCTCATGCCGCCGACTGCGTGCTGGATGTGGGCGTGGAGCGGGAAGCCTGCCCGATGGGACTGGCGCCCACCTCAAGCGCGGTCAACACGCTGATGATGGGGATGCGCTGGCCATGGCGTTGATGCGCTTTCGCGGGTTCAACGCCGAACAGTTTGCCCGTTCGCATCCGGGGGCAGCCTCGGAGCGCGTTTGCTCAATCGGGTTCACCATCTTATGCGCCGCGGCGATCGCCTGCCGGTTATCCCCCTGGGGGGTACGGTGATGGACGGTATGCTGGAGCTCAGCCGCACCGGCCTGGGACTGGTGGCGATTTGCGATGAACGGCAGCGGGTGGCGGGCGTCTTCACCGACGGCGATTTACGCCGCTGGCTGGTAAAAGGCGGCGGGCTGAGCGATCCCATCGCCGACGCCATAAGCCGGCCGGGCTATCGGCTACCGGCGCAGTGGCGGGCCGGCGCCGCGCTGGAGGCGCTGCATCGCCAGCATATCACCGCGGCTCCCGTGGTGGATGAAGAAGGGCGTTTGCTGGGGGCTATCAATCTGCACGATCTCCATCAGGCGGGCATTCGTTAAAGCCGCTTTTTTACCTAGGCTCGCAAAGAGAGCGTCAGCGCGAGGGCGGACAGGGTAACGAACAGCACCGGCACCGTCATGACGATGCCGACGCGGAAATAATAGCCCCAGGTCACCGACAGATTTTTCTTCGCCAGGACATGCAGCCATAACAAAGTGGCCAGGCTGCCGATGGGGGTGATTTTCGGTCCCAGATCGCAGCCCACCACGTTGGCGTAGATCATCCCCTCTTTTATGATGCCGGAAGCGCTGCCGGCGTCGATGGATAAGGCCCCCACCAGCACCGAGGGCAAATTGTTCATTATCGACGATAAAAAGGCCGTCAGAAAGCCGGTGCCGAGGGTGGCGGCCCATAATCCGCGGGCGGCGAGGGCATTCAGGCAAACGGACAACAGATGCGTAAGCCCCTCGTTGCGCAGGCCGTACACCACCAGATACATTCCCAGAGAGAAAAAGACGATTTGCCAAGGCGCGCCGCGCAACACTTTGCCGGTGTCGATGGTCGGCCCTTTGCGCGCCGCCAGATAGAGCATCAGCGCTCCCAGGGATGAAATCAGGCTGACCGGAACCCCGAACGGCTCCAGACCGAAAAAGCCGCCGAGCAGCAGCGCCAATACCCACCAGCCGGTTTTGAAGGTGCGCAGGTCGCGAATGGCTTTTCTCGGCGCCGGCAGCGCCGCCGCCGGGTAGGCCGCCGGGATATCCCGGCGAAAGAACAGGTGCAGGGTCGCCAGGGTGGCGAGCACCGACATAATATTCACCGGCACCATCACGGACGCGTAGCGGTTAAAGCCGAGCTTGAAAAAATCCGCCGACACGATGTTCACCAGATTGGACACCACCAGCGGCAGACTGGCGGTATCGGCGATAAAGCCCGCCGCCATGACGAAGGCCAGCGTGGCCTTCCGGCTGAAGCCCAGCTCCAGCAAAATCGCCATGACAATCGGCGTTAATATCAGCGCCGCGCCGTCGTTGGCAAACAGCGCCGCGACGATGGCGCCAAGCAATATAATAAAGGTAAACAGGCGGCGTCCCCGCCCCCTGTCCCCAGCGCGCCACATGTAGCGCCGCCCAGGTGAAAAATCCGGATTCGTCCAGGAACAGGCTGATGATGATCAGTGCGATAAAGGTTATCGTCGCATTCCAGACTATTTGCCAGACCACCGGAATATCGGCGACATGCACCACCCCGGCCAGAAGGGCCAGCAGCGCGCCGAAGCCGGCGCTCCAGCCGATACCCAGCCCGCGGGGCTGCCAGATGACCAATATAATGGTCAGAATAAAGATGCCCACCGCCAGCGCCAAACCCATAACATCCTCAATACAGAGCCTTTTATCAGCATGAGGGTAATAGTAGCAAGCATTGGGGGCCAGGGGTGATATTTAATGAGCCGGATATCTTTAGCCTAATGTACGTCCGGGGCGCCGGCGTTGACCCGTTGATTTGCCTTGCCCAGCTTGATGGCGAGGCTGAAAAAGGAAGATGGGGCATCCTCGGCCATACTGAATATTTAGTTATATTTAAGACTAAAATTGAAAATATATTATATTCAATTGGTTAAAATTTATTTTCTTAATTAGTTATCCTAAATAACTCTTCAGCAATCTCTTATAGTCTTTTTTTTGCGCGTATTTCAGGCAATGCCAGGTTAATTTAGCAGCAAACTTAAGGGAAAGTTAAAAATCATCTTTGCACATCCATATTTTGACTAATGCCTTGTATTTCCGTCCTTTATACTGGGCGTCTTGAAAATATCACGGCGGCGAAACGTTTGCCGAAATAAGGATCTGTATGCGTAAGATAGCGAGCCTGTTGTTAGGGGCGGGGGGCATGCTGTTATCTCTGTCCGCCGCTTATGGCGCGGCGGTACCCTCGGAAGTCAGAATCGCTTACAGCGGCGGTTCCCAGGTGGTGTTATTGGCCAAGGCCGACGGCTCCCTTGAAAAGGCGCTGGGCACCAAAGTCAAATGGGTGCAATTCGCTACCGGCGCGGATGCGCTAAATTATTTCGCCAGTGATGCCATCGATATCGCCAATTTCGGCTCCAGCCCGGCGGTGGCCGGTATTGTGCGCAAATTGCCCATTGAGATTGTCGGCGTATCCGGGGTCATTTCCACCTATGAGCGCTTGATAGGCAAAACGGCATCAACCAACTTAGCGATATAGAGGGGAAACGGGTGGCCTATCCCCCCAACTCCACCTCGCAATATGCGCTTGAAGCGGCCATCGCCGTGCATAAGCTGGACCGGTCCAAGATCACGTTGATTCCGCTGCGGCCGGCGGATATGGTGGCGGCCTGGCAGCGGGGCGATATCGACGCCGGCTATGTGTGGGCGCCGTTTGCCCAGCAGTTGGAAGCGTCCGGCGGCCATCAGGTTTTCGCGACCCGCGATCTGCAAAAAGACGGTTATCTGATTTATAACAACTATGTCGTGCGCACGGCGTTCGCAAGGCAATATCCGGACGTGGTGGCGAATTTCCTTAAGGTTCATCAGCAAAAAGTGGACGAATTCCGCCGGGATCCGGAACGGGCCGCCGCCATTGTCGCCAAGGAAGTGGGCGCGCCGGTCTCCACCGCCGCCAATACCCTGGGAGGATTGGAATATCCCTCCCTGGCTGAGCAGGGGACGGCCGCCTGGCTGGGTAACGGCGACAATACCGATAGCAGCGGCATCGGTCAGGCGGTGGGTAAAACCGCACGCTTCCTGGTGGGCACCGGCGATGTAAGGCAACGGGATATTCCCGTTAGTTGGAAAGACGCCATAGACTCCCGTTTCGCGCGGCAGGCGGCGGGGCAGTAGGGGATGATGAAAGCGGTTCATCACGTCGCCGTCAGCATAGCCTCGGTGGCGGCGTTTTTCCTGCTCTGGCAAGTGGCCGGGCAGCGTCACTGGATCGATCCTTTGCTGTTGCCGCCATTGTCCGATATCGGCGAAACGACGCTGGAGCTGCTGCATGACGGTTATCGGCAGGTGCCGCTCTGGCAGCATGTGGCGGTCAGCCTGGCCAGGGCGCTCAGCGCGTTCGCCGCCGCCGTCGCGCTGGGGGTGCCGCTGGGCCTGTTGATGGGGCTTTCGGCGCTGGCGGCCGCGGTGTTAAATCCTTTTGTGCAGTTCTTGCGTCCGCTGCCGAAGATTGCTCTGATTCCGCTGGCGGTGGTTTGGCTCGGGATCGGCGAGTCGTCCAAATTTTTCCTGATCTTTATCGCCACTTTCCTCAGCGTCGTGGTGGGGGCGACCGCCGCCGTGGCCCGCATCGGCCGGACGCGTATTCGGGTCGCGCAAACGCTGGGGGCTTCGCGCCGGCAGATTTTCTGGCGGGTGGTGCTGCCCGACACCCTGCCGGAACTGTTTACCGCCGTGCGCCTCTCCATCGGCGTGGGCTGGACGTCGCTGATTGCCGCCGAAATGGTGGCGGCCACTTCCGGCCTGGGCTGGATGGTGATTAACGCCAGCGCTTACCTGCGTACCGATATCGTTATGCTGGGTATTCTGCTGCTGGGGATCATCGGCTATCTGCTGGATCTGGTGCTGGTGGGGCTGCAGAAATGGCTGGTGCCCTGGGCGGGGAAAGACCTGTGACCCTGTATAAGAGGCGGGTGCCCTGGGCGGGGAAAGAGCTGTGTCCTTGTATAAACGGCTTATGCCTTGAAAAAGAGATGTTCGATGACCGGATATATTGATGTGGAACGGGTCACGTTGCGGTTTACGGAAAAACAGCGGCAGCTCATTGTGCTGGAGGATGTGTCTCTGTCCCTCGAACGGGGAGAATTCGTGGTATTGCTGGGGCCGTCGGGCTGCGGTAAATCCACTATCCTGAATATGATTGCCGGCTTTAGCCGCCCGCAGCGGGGGCGAGTCCTGTGCGAAGGACAGACGTTCAGCGGGCCGCATCCCAGCAGGGGGATGATTTTTCAGCAACCCAATCTCTTTCCCTGGCTGTCGGTGCTGGACAACGTCGCTTTCGGCCTGCGGATGCAGGGGCAAAGCAAGGCCGAGGCGAAAAAGCGCGCCCTGACCTGGCTGCGGCGGGTGGGGCTGGAGGGCTTTGAGGATCACGCCCCTTGGCAGCTGTCCGGGGGCATGAAACAGCGGGCGGCGCTGGCGCGGGCCTGGCTGCCGGATCCCGCGGTATTGCTGATGGATGAACCGTTCGGCGCGCTGGATGCGCAGACCCGCATGATGATGCAGGAACTGCTGCGCGCCGCCTGGCGGCAAACGGGCACCACGATTTTGTTTGTGACCCACGACGTGGAGGAGGCGCTGTTCCTGGCGGACAGGATCCTGATTATGTCGGCGCGACCGGGCACCATCGTTGAGGAGGTCAGGCCGCCTTTCGGCGCCGACAGGGATATTGAAACCCTGGCCCAGGCGCCGGGCTACAGCGAAATCAAGGGCCGGGTACTGCATCGGGTGCGCGCCGAAGCGCGGCGCCATCCGTTGTCCACCGAGTGACCGCCATTATGGCGAATCAGGGGCGCCCGAGCTTCACCGGCTAAGCGGGTTTGCGCGCCCCCAGCCTGGCGGCCGCCAGGGTCAGGCCGCAGCACAGCAGATAATAGCAAGCGCCGACGAAAACGAAAATTTCGGTGGGATAGATCTGCTCCCGGTTGTTGACCTGTCCGGCGACGGTGGTGAGCTCCGGCACATTGACGATGAAGGCCAGGGACGTGTCTTTGATAAGGGCCACCATCAGGCCGATATATGAGGGCATCAGGTTCGGCATGGCCTGCGGCAGCAGGATATAGCGCAGGATTTGCCATTCGCTGAAGCCTGACGAAATTCCCGCTTCCCGCTGGCCGGCCGCCAGGGCGTTTAGCCCTGCCAAGGTGGTGTGCATCACCGCCGCGGAGGTAAACCACGCCAGGGCCAGTATGACCGTCAAGGGGCCGGGTATGGACCCGCCGAACAGGATGGGCAGCAGGAAAAACATCCAGAAGATCACGAAAATCAGCGGGATGCCGCGAATAAATTCCGCCCAGACAAAGAGCGTGCGCCGGGGCCAGCCTGGGTAACGCCAGGCCAGGCAGGCCAGAGCGACGCCCGCCGCCCATGCCAGCGCCCCGGCGCCGAGCGCCATGATAAGCGTCAGCAGCACGCCTCCCGGTTGGCCGTCGGCGACCCGTCCCCACAGCAGGTAGGTGAGGTTATTGAGAATGACATCCACATTAAACGTCATACCGTCAATCCTTCGCTTGAGTATGCGCGGCCGCTGCGGTTGACGGCAGCGACAGCCGTTGGTCCCGGCGTTTCGGGCCCAGCCACAGCATAAGAGAACCCATGACGATGCCCAGCAGCAGATACAGCCCGGTCCCCACGGCGAAGCCTTCCAGGGCATGGGCGTTATAGCTCTCGATTTGGCTTATCTGGTAAGTCAGCTCGGCGAAACCAATGCCGCTGGCCAGGGAAGAAAGCTTCATCAGATTAAGATATTGGCCTATCAGCGGCTGCCAGGCATTCACCAGGCCCTGAGGCAACAGGATGTAAGCCAGTATCTGCCTCTGACTGAACCCCTGCGATACCGCCGCCTCCGTTTGGCCCTTGGGCACCGAGTTCAGCCCGGCCTGTATCTCTTCAATAAGAAAAGCGGCGGTAAACAAGGCCAATCCCCAGGCGGCGCAAAGAAATTCCGGCGTGAGCCACGGAATATTCATCGGCAGCACCGCCCAGGGATGCCGATCGCCGATATAAAAGCGCCACGTCTGCGGAAGCGCTCCCCAGGCGGCGAAGTACCAGAACAGCAGTTGCACCAGAAGAGGCGTATTGCGAAAAACCGAAACGTAGGCCGCCGCCACGGCGCGGCCGAGCCGGCCCGGCGTCAGACGCAGCGCCAGCATCAGCAGGGTAATGAGCGTCGCCAGAACGCCGCCCGCCAGGGTGACATAGAGCGTGGTGAGAAAACCGGAAACGATCCAGGTCAGCGGCTGGCCGGTCAGTACGCCGGCCCAATCCACATGCCAGCTCATCAGGCATCCTCCACACGGGCATGCAGCGGATTCAGCACTTTTTGCAGGAAGCGCTGCGCCCGCGGATGCTGCGGCGCGGTAAAAAAAACGCTCCGGCGCGGCCTGCTCAAGGATGGCGCCGCCATCCATAAACACCACCCGATCGGCGATTTCCCGGGCGAAGCTCATCTCATGGGTCACCACTATCATAGTGATGCCGCTGTGGGCCAGTTCCTGCATAACCTGCAGCACTTCGCCGATCATCTCCGGGTCCAACGCCGAGGTGGGTTCGTCGAACAAAATGAGGGCCGGATCGGTGACCAGCGCGCGGGCGATGGCCACCCGCTGCTGCTGACCGCCGGAAAGCTGGGCGGGATAATGCCCGGCTTTGTCCGCCAGCCCCACCCGGGCCAGCAGCAGCGCGGCCTTTTGGTGGGCTTTGTCATTCGGCCAGCCATGTACTTTGGTCAGCGCCAGACTGACATTGTCCAGCGCGCTGAGATGGGCATAGAGATTGAATTGCTGGAAGACAAACCCGATATGGGTGCGAAGCCGGCGCAGCGCTTGCCCTTTCAAGCCCGAGGTGGGCCGGCCGTCGATAAGAATTTCGCCGCCGCTCAGGGTTTCCAACTGGTTAATCAGGCGAATCAACGTGGATTTGCCCGATCCGGAAGGACCGCAAATGGCAACCACCTCGCCGCTGGCCACGCTGAAGTCCACCTTATGAATGACCTGATGGGAACCGAAGTATTTATCCACCCGGCGGAATTCCACCGCGGCGGCGGGCGTAGAAGAAACTTCCGTCGCCGCGGCGGCGGAAGAGGGTGATCGTGAAAATGGCATGCATCCGGCCTGTTTATTTAGCGGTAATTTTAAACAAACGCGGCTGCGGCGATTTGGTCTGCGGGCCGAACCAGGCGTTGTAAATCGACACCGCCTGACCGTTGGATTCCAGGGTCAGCAACGCGTTATTGACATAGGACAGCAAGGCGGTTTCGCCTTTCTTTACCCCGACGCCGATTTCTTCTTTACTCAAAAGCTCCGGCAGCACTTTGTATTTGGCTTTATCCGGCGCGCCGTCCAGCAGACCGGCCAGTATGGTGCTGTCCTGAGTGATGGCCTGGACATTGCCGTTGCGCAGCGCCGACAGCGCCAGGGGAATATCGTCATAGGAGAGCACGCGGGCATTGGGGAAGCGATTGTGCAGTTCCTGTTCGCCGGTGGTGCCTTTCACCGCGCCGATACGGGCGTTGGCATAATCATCAAGCTTATCCGAGGACCCGGCCGGCACCAGGAATTGCTGGCCGGTGACGAAATAGGGGATGGAAAAATCAATGACCTTGGCCCGTTCCGGCGTAATGGTGATATCCGCGACGATAATGTCGGCTTTACCGGACTGCAATAAGGGAATGCGGTTGGCCGGATTGGTTGGCACCAATTGCAATTTTACGCCGAGGGATTTCGCCAGGGCATTGGCGAAGTCCACGTCATAGCCGACGATATTATGGGTTTTGGCGTCAATGGAGCCGAACGGCGGATTGGAATCAAACGTGGCGACACGGATAACGCCGGCTTTTTTAATATCCGAAAACTGATCGGCATGGGCGGCGAAAGTCGCAACGCCTCCGAGGGCCAACAAGGTGAATACCGCCAATGCGGATTGACGATTGACAACAGAAAGCGCCATAAGTTTTTCCTTGAGATATTTGCTGAATAAATGAGCTGCTTCAGTGGGTTATTGGCTGAGGTCGGCTTTTAGGAAAGGAATATTGCACAGCGCATCACAATACACCACATATAAAAAAGCATATCTTTATCACCTCCAAGCATAAGTAATACTTATGACCTGTTCGTTTAAATGCCCTAACCGATTTCGCCGATGAAATACTCAGCGATATAACGGCAAGCGGTGAAAAATAACGACGGCTGGCAACGGAATAGGCTGAGAAATCATAAGATAATGAATTGATATAAATATGATGTTATTGGTAAATTCTTTTTTCAATTATATCAATCGACACCAATAATTATTCCGATTGTTTAATTTGTGTTTAATTAATTTTGCCGAACGGCAAAAACAGGTTAATGGGAGATTAAGCGCGTTTTGTGCGTACTAATCCTGAAATCGTTCCTTTGCTTTGCCGGCCCGCGCCTTAAAATTGAACCAGGACAACTCTGTTAACGGGGCGTGAAATGAGCGGATTAAAACCCGTAGTGGATCATGTGGTGATCAATGTCGGGGACGATTTGGATAATGCGGCGCAGGTGTATACCGGACTGGGATTTCAGCTCACGCCGCGGGGGCGCCATTCACTGGGCACCAGCAATCATCTGGCGATTTTCGGCGAAAACTACCTGGAATTGCTGGGCCATCCGGAGGCGGAAACCGGTAAACAGGGCAATGGCTGGCCGGCGCGGCCCGGCCTGAGCGGATTGGTATGGAAAACCGGCGGCGCGGACGCCGACGAGATCTACCGGCATCTGCAACGGGTGGGTTTGGCCGGTTCTCCGCCCGAAGCCTTTTACCGACCGGTGACGCTGCCGGACGGCAGCGAACGGGAAGCCCGTTTCCGCACCGTGCGGCTGGCGCCGGAACGCATCAATAACGGCCGCAGCTTTTTTTTGCCAGCATCTCACCCCGGAACTGGTGTGGCGCGCGCCTTGGCAGGCGCATCCCAACGGCGTGACGGATATCACCGCCGTTATCATTGCCGCCCCGGAGCCGTTGGCCACCGCCGGCCTGTATGAACGGTTGTTCGACGGCGAGGCGGTGATACAACCCGGCGGGGAAGGAGAGTACCGGTTGTCCGCCGGCAAGACCACTCTGCTGTTTGTCGACCCCGCCCGCGCTAAAGCGCTTTACGGCCCGGTGGCTCAGGGCGACAACGGCACCGAGCGCATGGTGGGGCTGGAGTTCGCCGTTACCTCGCTCCCGCGGACCGAGGATCATTTCCGCCGAGCCTTGCTGGCTTACCAGACGGACGGGCAACGGCGGCGATTGCTTATCCCGTCGGGAGAGGCGTTCAATGTGGCCCTGGTTTTCAGGGAAAGATAGCCTCCAGGCCGGCGGGAGCGGCCGCTTGCCGGCGTTCCCCCAAGTAGGCGCGGCGAACGCCCTCGTCGCCGGCCAGGTCGGCGGCGGCGCCGCAAAGGACAATGCGACCGCCCTCCACGACATAGGCCCGATCGGCGATTCTCAGCGCGGCGCGGGCATTTTGCTCCACCAGCAGGATGGCGATGCCCTGGCGGCGGATGTGCTGTAATAACGCGAAAATCTGCCGCACCAGCTTCGGCGCCAAGCCCAGGGAAGGCTCATCCAGCAGGAGAATGCGCGGACGCCCCATCAGCGCCCGGCCGATACACAGCATCTGCTGCTCGCCGCCGGAAAGGGAGCCGGCTTTTTGTTTCAGCCGGTCTTTCAGCAGGGGGAAAATGGACAATACCCGTTCCCGTTCGCCATGTGTTTTGGCCTGCTGTATGCCGCCGAGGATCAGGTTTTCCTCCACCGTCATGGCGGGAAATATTTGCCGCCCTTCGGGTGCCTGCGCCAGGCCGAGCCGAACGATGGCGTGCGCCGGCAGGCGGTGTATCGGCCGGCCGTCCAGCAGGACGGCGCCGGCGGACGGGTGGTAAATCCCCGACAGGGTACGCATCAAGGTGGTTTTGCCCACCCCGTTGGCGCCCAGCACGCAGACTATCTCTCCTTGCTCTACCCGCAGCGAGATATCCTGCACAATGGGCAGGCCGCCCAGATTTACGGCGATATGTTCTATTGTCAATAAACTCATGCTGCCTCTTCGCTCCCCAGATAGACGTCCTGCACCGCCCGGTTGTTCTGGATTTCCGTCGGCGTGCCCTGCGCCAGCAGCCGGCCCGACGCCAGCACCAAGACCCGTTGGCAAAGGTTCATCACCAGGTTGAGATCGTGCTCCACCAGCAGCAACGTCAAGCCCTGCCGGTTCAGCCGGCCCAGGAACGCCGACAGATCGCCGGTTTCGGTATCGTTCAGGCCCGCCGCCGGCTCGTCCAGAATCAATAAGTGCGGGCTGAATGCCAAGGCGCGGGCAATCTCCAGATATTTGCGTTTGCCGTAGGAGAGATTGGCCGCCAGCATATTGGCGTAAGGCGCCAGGCCGGTTTGTTCCAGCGCCCGCCAGGCGGCCTCGCTCACCTGTTTGGCCCGTTGGCCGCGATGCAGCAGGGTATCCAGCAGGCCGTAACGGTAGCGGCCGATGGCGCCGACGCTGACATTGTCGAATACCGTCAGGTTGGGGAAGACCCGCAGATTCTGGAAGGTGCGCGTAATGCCCAGGCGAGCGATGACGTGCACCGGCGCGCCGGTGATGTTACGCCCGTCCCAGCGGATTTCGCCGCTACTGGGGGGGGCGTAAAGCCGGTTATCAGGTTGAACAGGGTGGTTTTTCCCGCCCCGTTCGGACCGATAAGGCCTATCAGCTCGCCGCCGGTCAGGGTAAAACTGACGTCGTCCACCGCCAGCAGACCGCCGAAGCGGCGGGTGACCCCCGCCAGGCTGAGCAGGGCTTCCGACGGCAAAGGTTTTTGGCCCGAGGGGGGGGATAACGTCTAGCCGGGGTCCGTTCATTTCCACTCCTCCCGCAATCCCCGCTTGCACCGCGCCCATTTAAGCGCCGCTGCTTCGGTCCATAAGCCTTTAGGCCGGAACAAAATCGTCAGAAACAGAATCAGTCCGACGGTGAACATGCGGTAGTCGCCGATGGGCCGCAGGACCTCGGGCAGGGTAATCAATACAATGGCGCCGACGATGGCCCCCGGCAGGCTGCCGAGTCCGCCCACCACCACCATGGCCAGAATCAATACCGACTGATCGAATTTGAACGAATCCGGCGCAATGTAGCCGGTGGTATGAGCCCAAAGCGCCCCGGCGATACCGGCGAAAAAGTAGCTCACCAGCAGTATTTGGCTTTTCAGGCGAAACGGCGAAATTCCCAGCGCCTGGAGGCACTGATCGTCCTCCCGCAGGGCGCGCAGCGCGTTGCCGTAATAAGAGTGCATGACCCGGTGAATCAGATAAAGGCATGCCAGGGTGACGGCCAGGGTTTCCCAAAAGATGGCGGCCTGACCGCCGCCCCCAGGGCAGGGATGTCGGTAATGCCCATGGGACCCCGGGTCACCTCCACCCAGTTCAGCAGCGTGACATAGATGATTTCGCCGATGCCGAGGGTGGCCACGGCGAAATAGATGCTCACCAGGCGCAGGGTGGGAAGGGTTATCACAAAGCCGATAAGCGCTGCCGCCACCCCCGCCAGCGGCAGCGCAAACCCCGCGCCGAGCCCGCACCGGGTGCTCAGCAAAGCGCTGGCATAGGCCCCGAGGCCGTAGATCGCGCCATGCCCCAGGGACATCAATCCGCTGACGCCGGTCAAGAGGTTGGCGCTGGCGGCCAGCAGGATAAAAATCAACGCGGTGGTGGCGACCCGCCAGGCATAGCCGGAATCGGCATAGGCCAGCGCCGCCAGGGGCAGCAGCAACGGCAGGTAGCGATATTTATATAAAACGTTCATGGCCCGCCTCAGCAAAGCATCCGGCAATCAGATTTCGCTAATCGCCGACAGAAAACATCCGGCAATCAGATTTCGCTAATCGCCGACAGAAAACATCCGGCAATCAGATTTCGTTAATCGCCGAAAGAGAACATTCGGCGATCAGATTTCGCTGACCGCCGAAAGAGAACATTCGGCAATCAGATTTCGCTAATCGCCGACAAAAAACATCCCCGCGAGCCATCCGTATGCTCCGATGGGAACGCCATGGGCGGCTGTTCGTTTCAGACCCGTTCACGTCGGCCGCCGAAGATGCCGTTGGGGAAAAACAGCAGCGTCAGCAGCAACAGTCCATAGCTTATCAAGTCCGCCCACCCCTGGGGGATATACTCGGTGGCGATAGCCTCGCTCAATCCGAGGATCAGCGCGCAGATAATCGCGCCGGGGATGGAGTTCAGGCCGCCCATCACCATGGCGACAAACGCCTTGATGCCCGCCCCGAAGCCCATGGCCGGAAAAATATTGCCGGAATAGAGACCCACCAGAAAACCGGATACCGCGCCGAGCGCCGCGCCGAGCATAAAGGTCAGGACAATGGTGCGCTGGATATTGATGCCCACATGCAGCGCGCCGGTGAGATTGCCGGCCACCGCCCGCACCGATAAACCGCTGCGGGTATAAAACAGAAACCATTGCAGCGCCAGCAACATGGCCAGGGCGAAGCCGAAGATCACGAACTGCCCGCTGGCGAAGGTCAGCGGCCCCAGGGTGACGGGCGTCATTAGCAGATATTGCTGCGGGATCGTTTGCATATTGGAGCCGAACAGGTTGGAGACCAGCTCGCGCACCACGATGGAAATTGCCAGCGATGAGAGCAGGGTGGCTTCGCGGATGGCCTTCGACTTCAGCGAAGCCTCGTCGGCGAACCGCCGCAGCGGCCTGAAGGCGATGCGCTCCAACAACACGCCGCTCACCAGGCCCACCGCCGCCACCAGCAGCAGCACCGCTACCAGCGGCGGCGCGAAGGTCTGGATAACCCATAAACCGGCAAAAGCCCCCAGCATGTACAATTCGCCATGGGCGAAGTTCACCACGTTCAGCACGCCGAAAATCAAGGTAAACCCGATGGCCATCAAGGCGTAGACCAGCCCCTGGGATAAGCCGTTAACCACCTGCTGGAAGAAAAAAGCGTCGAACATGCCGCAAACCCTCGAAGCTGATTATGCCTTGGTGGCGGCGACCGGCACGAATTGGCCGTTTTGCACCACCAGCCGGGTCTGGGTTTTACTGGGTTCGCGGGTCACCGGATCAAAGGTGGTAATACCGGTCACACCGGGAAAATCCTTGGTGGCCGCCAGGGCGTCGCGCACGCTCTGCCGGGTGGCGCCCGCGCCTCCGCCCTTGACGATGGCGTCGAGCAGAATATTGGTGGCGTCATAGGCCTGCGCCGCGAACTGGTTAGGCTCGTTGTGATACAGGGCGCGGTATTGTTCCACATAATGTTTGACGTTCGGCGCTTGGCTGTTCAGGTCAAAGGAGGTGGGCAAGCGCAGCCCCTCGGCCGCCGGACCGGCCAACTGGATCAGCTTTTGCTCATCCAGGGAGCTGGCGCCGAACAGCGGCGCCTTTACCCCGAGCTGGCGGCTTTGCTGTAAAAACGCCGCGCCGTCTTCATAAAATTGCGCCAGGTAAATCACATCGGGTTTTTGCCGGGCAATCTTGGTAATGATGGCGCGAAAATCCCGGGTGCCGGGGTTGAAGAATTCGGTGGTCACCACCTGACCGCCGTCGGCGGTGAAGCCGCGGGCGAACTCCTGCGCGGCGGATTGGCCCCAGTCGTTCTGGATGGCGATGATAGCGGCGCGCCGGGCGCCGGTGTCATGCACCCACTTAGCGGTATAGGGCCCTTCATAGGCCATGGTGGTGATATTGCGGAACTGCCAGGGACTGATCTTCACGAAATCGGGATGGGACGCGGTTTGCGAGAGCTGCGGAACATGGGTCTCGGCATAGACCTTGCCGGCGGCAATGGACACCGTGGAGCTGAAATCGCCGATCACGCCGACAATAGCGGGATCATCGGAGAATTTACGGGCGATATTCACGCCCTCTTTGGCATCGCCTTTGCTGTCCTCGAATTTCACCTCTACCCGCACGCCGGGCAGGCGGTTTGACCGGTTGAATTCGTCCACCGCTTGATTGGCGGAGTTGCGAAACAGCGTTCCGTACTGGGCATATTCGCCGGTCAGCGGCGCTTGATAACCGATAGCCACGACTTTATCGGCGGCGGCGGTCCAGCCGGAGGCCAACGCCAACGTCAGCAACGCCATTCGGCTGCCCTGAAACCATGAAGTTTTCATTTCTCGCTTCCTAATTGAATGGTCCGTTTCACCGAGGCCAGAACGCTGCGTTGCAAACCGGCGGCGAAATCGCTGTTGTTAAGTTCATACAATCCGTGCATGCCCACCCCCGCCGGCGAATTATTGATATCCAGCAGCTGGCGCGGATGCAGTTTGCTGCGCTTTAGCATCTCGGCGGCGCCCACCAGATTTTCCAGCACCACGTCCGCCGCCTGCGCCCGCGGCAGACCCGCCAAAACGCCCGCATCGGTGAGGGATTCCACAAAGTAGTAAATGTAATTGGGGCCGGCGACGCCAAAGCCGGTGAAAACATCGATTAGACTTTCCGGTAAATAAAGAATTTTGCCGAAACTGCGTAAAAACGGTTCCACCTGCGGGGGGGGCTCACCTGCGCATTAAGGGTTACGCCGCTATAACCGTAACCGGTATCGGTCAACGTATTGGGGATCACCCGCGCGATGGGGCGCTGCGGCCCCAGCAACGCGGCGAGACGCTGCAGCGTCACCCCCGCCACGATGGAAATCACAATGGCCTGCGGCGAAGCCTGCCGGCGTATCTCTTCCGCCACGCCATTGATGTCGTCCTGGGGACGAACGGCAATGACGATAAGCGCGGCGTCCGTCAGCGTCGCGGCCTCCTTAACCCGGTATTTGCCGGCAAGCTGCGTGATGCGCTGTGGATCAATATCCGAAATGGCAATCTCGTCGCCGGTAAATTTACCGCTGCCGATCGCCGCGCGAATAATGGCTTCAGCCATTTGTCCCGCGCCGATAAAATGAATGTTGGCCATGTCACCCTCATAATAGCTGTCGCTGCCCGTATTAGCGCACCTATTAAAGATCAAACAAGAGGGGCGTCTAACAGACTATTTCTGCTAAGCATTGCCATTAACGTTATTAGCGAGTATTCAAAATGATTTATGTTTGGTTAATCTATTGAATCATAGAGGTAATTTAGTTTTTTTTAAGTGCAATTATCATGCTTTATGAATCGTTAATCTTCTTGCTTCCGCTTATTTTTAATTTATTAACGGTCATGATTAAATAAGAGAGAAAGCCCGCCGGAATTTTCTCTCTTATATGTTAATGGCATGGTTTTAAAAATGACTTTTTAATCTACATGTTAAATATTTTACCATTAATTAATGCGTTTGAAAATTTCTGGTTAATTTTTGATGTCATGGAATGGCGCAATCGCTTATGATGGAGATTAAGGGGAGCGCTTACCTTCCGGGTAAACGTGTAAATCCTGACCAGGCTGTTGCCGCGTGAGTTTATCGGCAAGACAGACCGGCATTTCCACAGGAGCAGCAATGCAAGATAACGCCTTTGCTTTTATGCCTTACCCTCCGGCGGAGGTGGACCATGCCGGCGTGGGACCGCTGGCGGGTTATACCTTTGCCGTCAAGGATCTGTTCGACGTGGCCGGTTATCCCACCGGCGGCGGCAGTCCGCATATACTGGCCATGTCCGGCATCAAAAGCCGGACCGCGCCCGCCGTCGCCCGTTTGTTGGATGCCGGCGCCCGCTTGCTGGGGAAAACCCATACCAATGAGCTGGCCTATTCCCTGACCGGTAAAAATATCCATTACGGTACGCCGCGCAACGGCGCCGCGCCGAACCGCATCCCCGGCGGATCCTCATCCGGGTCCGCGTCGGCGGTATCCAATGGTTTGTGCGACTTCGCCCTGGGCACCGATACCGGCGGCTCGGTGCGCACCCCGGCCGCCTACTGCGGTTTGTTCGGCCTGCGTCCCAGCCACGGACGGATTTCTTTGCAAGGCTGCCAGGAATTGAGCCGTAGTCTGGACACCGCCGGCTATTTTACCCGCGACGCTTCGCTGTTCGAACGGGTGGGCGAAAGCCTGCTGGGGGATGACCCGGCGCCGCTGCCGGCGACGCCGTCGCTGGCGGTCAGCGAGGAGCTGTTCTCGCTGCTTTCGGTTCCGGTCAGGCAGGCGCTGCAACCGGCCTTGGCGCGCATTGCCGCGGCGGCCGGGACGCCGACGCCGCTGCGGGACGCGCTGCCGGATCAAGATGAGACCTACCGGGCGTTTCGCCATATCCAGGGTTATGAAGCCTGGCGGGCTCAGGGGGACAACATCAGCCGCTTCGGCTTTGCGCTGGGCCCCGATGTGGCGGCGCGCTTCGCCTGGGCCGCCACGGTGACCGAAGAGCAGTATCGGTGCGCCTGCGAGGCGAGAGACGCGCTGCGCGCCGCCTGGCACGGCCTGCTGGGGGATCGGGTGCTGGTGCTGCCCACCTTGCCGGATATCGCGCCCCTGGTCACCGCCGACGAGGAGGAAATCGAGCTGACCCGACGCCTGTCCCAGCAGTTGCTGGCCATCTCCGTTATCTGCGGAACGCCGCAGGTGACGATGCCGCTGGCGCATAAGGACGGCGCGCCGCTGGGCGTTTCACTGCTGGGACCCCGGGGCAGCGATCTCAGCCTGGCGCGGCTGGCGGCGCGGATCGCCGATTATTGAAGCAGGCCGGCAAGCGGTAAAATAGGGCAATCCCGTTATCGTCAAACGTACAGCGGGACTGATACTGTGGCAAACGGCCCCGCCGTTCGTTGAATTCCCCGCTATTGCGGCATTGCGTCGGCGGCTTCCTCGGCAAGCTTGTTCACGGTATTCTGGTAAATGGAATCAGGATCATCCCCTTGCTGCGGCTGATTGAATTTCACCTTGCCGTGATAAACGTCGCCGTCGATTTTTACGATCTTGGGGTGGGTATTAAGCGTGCCGGTGGCGACACAGGTGTTGTTCACCTGATTCAACTGATCGTCCCACACATTGGCCATTTTCGTACAGTCATCCACCCAGACGAATTTTTCGTTGGCGTCCAGCTTGGCTAACTGTTGATTCAGCGGCACCGACAGATACACGTCGAACATGGGTTCAACCCGATTCTTTTCCACTTTCAATATCAGCGGCGTCTTGAAACTCACACCGTTGAACTTGATGGTTTTAGACGCGACATCGATTTTATATTTGGATATTTGCCGGGGAAAATCCCACTGCCGGATAATAGCCGGTATCCAAGCCGTTATTTTCTCATTGATATTCATGAAATAGGTAGACAGCGAGACGTTCGACAGGCTGCTGCGGCCTAAACCGATAAAATTATCTCCCCCGAGGGCGTCCAGCACAGTGGCGCCATTATCCAGCGTACTTCTTTTTACATTGATTTGCTGCGGCTTATCAGTGTCACCGCGAATCATGCAAAAAAAAGATCTTTGCGGTCGTTCTTGGTTAATATGTCATAGGCGGTATTGTTCATGGCCAGATGATCGGATGAGACCACGATTACCGTATTTTTGAAATAAGGGGATTGTTTTATTTTATCGATTAAATCAGCAATATGTTGCTGGCTACAAGCCACGGCGCTCAGCGAGCTGTTATCCGCATTATTATATTCATAGGATTTTCTGGTGCAGGTACGTGAAATATAGCCATCCGGATGATGAGTATCCACCGTTAAGGCAAATAAAGCGAAGCGTTTATTTTCTTTCGATAATTCAATATATTTATTATAGACAATGTTCAGCAGAGTATCGTCATACCAGCCCCATTCATTTTTGTAATTCGGATCGTCCACCTGATCCTGCAGCTCCTGCAGCCCATAAAGGTGTTCGATGCCATGGGACTTTAAAAACAGCCCTTTGCCGGCGAACGCCAGATCGGCGCCTTGGTAAAAGAAGGTATCGTAACCTGAGGCATGCAGCACGTCGCCCAGGCAAACCGCATGAGGATAGAAGGTCGACAGAGAGCTCGAGGCGTTGCCGTCGAAGGGAGCGAATAACGGGATGCCGCATTGGGACGCCACCATGCCGGCAATGGTATAGCCGGTGCCGGGTAACTGAATAGTATTCTCAAAAGAGATGGAATCTTTTTTGTCCGCACCTAATTCCGTGGTTAAACCGGGGAAAACGCCCTGGTTGAAGTAGGTCTTTTCCAAACTTTCGGCGTAGATATAAATCAGGTTGGGCTTATTGCCCGTCATGGTTTTCTTGGGGGTTTTATAATAATTATAAAAATCCGATTTATCTTGACCGAATTCCGATTTCATCAGGCCGGCAATTTCTCCAGATGCCGGGGTGATAACCACCGAGCCGCCGGCGAAGATCAGGGCTAATACGCTGTATAGCACGTTGGTGTTTTTACCGCTGGTCCTGAGCAAGACCCAGGACATCAGAGCGAACACCGTCAGGGAAACGGCTAAAAAACCAGCAAAGGGCAGGATGTATTTGCCGACGCCCGCGCCGGTCAGGTTGCTGGTAATAGTGTAGAGAACGGAATCATCGATGCCGTCGCCGGTGAAATAGTTACTCGCGACCCTGACTAAATTAAGAACAATATAGAGCCCTAGTATAAATAATACTAATATAAACCAGAGCTTATTTCTGTCAGCCCGCAGGGAGTAGATGATGATGGATGTCACAAATAAAACGGCTGAAAGTATTTCTGCAGACATCTACATGCCTCCGCAACGGGTTACGGTATAGCCGGGTCTTGATTGAGAGCAGCGTTTCAATGGCGGTCATCCGTCCGGTTTTTACTAATAATAGCCATATATACCAATCAATGTTTGACAGGGCTAGATTTTTTTAGCCAATAACGCCCCCACGGGCGTAACAGTTGTGTCGTCATCGCCGCAGCGGCGGCGCGCCGTCAAGGCATGCTGTGGCTAGATTAGCATTAATTTACTGATTTAATTCGAATATTCGCAGTGAAGAGACACCGTTTTAGGGACGGAATATAACACTTGGAGAAGCAAAATTTTACACACTTGTTCCCTTCGTTAACACTGGACTGGCGCCGGTACGCCTTTGGCGAGGATTTGTTTTCGCCGGTAGGCTGACACAGGCATTTTTTGACCGCTTTATGGCATTAATCTGTGGGCTGTCAAGGATGAGATGTGTGATAGGGATCAGAAAAACAGACAAACGCCCGGAGGGCGACTGGGGGTGCCTCGACGAAGCAGCCGCCGCCCGCGTCGCAGCATAAAATATCGGACGAAAGACTTAGTGCCCATTTTAGCAGGGTAACAGCAACCGTTGTAATCCAATATGCTGTGGATAGGCTATATTTTAATCATAAAACGGGCCGGCAATGGCCGACCCTGACCCTGATGTCTTAATTCTTGTCGTTCTCTTGTTTAGATATACTAAACGAAACTTATGTTAAAGGATGCTAAACAGATAAACAAGTAAACATTACTAATGTATCAACATGATCCCGAAACGCCTGAGAGAAGCCCGCAAACGGGCGAAGCTGACGCAAGAGAAGCTGGCGGTCATGGCTGGGATTGATGAATCCACCGCCCGGTCCCGGATAAGCCAGTATGAAAATGGCATTTATCGTCCCAATTTTGAGACTTGCTGTGCGTTTGCCAAGGTTTTGAAGGTACCGGAGTGTTATTTCTATACCGTGGACGACAACTTCGCGTCGGAGCTGTTGGCGTTATATAATCAAAGTTTTCAGAAAAAAAAGAGATAAGCGCTGCTAAGCAAAGCGGGCCAGCTCGAGCTGGCTTGGCCCCGGCTGTTCAGCCGGAACCGTCAGGTTCTATTAGGCGGCCTTTTTCAGTTCGAGCCGCTGGATTTTACCCACCACCAGCAGGTAGCAGAGCATGGACATCAGGGCGGAGCAGCCGACGAAAATCAGCGCGGCGTTGAACGAATGCAGCCCCTTCACCAAATAGCCTATCAATAGCGGCGTCACGATTGAGGCAACGTTGCCGAACATATTGAAAATCGCGCCGCACAGGCCGATAACCTCTTTCGGCGCTGTATCGGCGACCACCGGCCAACCCAGCGCGCCAAACCCTTTGCCGAAGAACGCCAACGCCATTAACGCCACTACCAAAACGGTATTATTGGTGTAATTGCACATAATCATGCTTGAGGCCAACAGCATGCCGAACACAATAGGCGCCTTACGGGCAAAGGTCAGAGAGCAGCCGCGTTTTAACAGCAAATCGGAGACCATTCCGCCGGAAATGCCGCCGAGAAAACCGCAGATGGCGGGAATGGAAGCGATAATTCCCACCTTCATAATGGTCATGCCCTTTTCCTGTACCAGATAAATCGGGAACCAGGTCAGGAAAAACCAGGTAATGGTATTCAAAAAAATATTGGCCGAAAAATATACCCAGCATCATACGGCTGCTTAATAGCTGTTTGACATAATCCCATTTAGGACCTTGGGCGGCGCTTTTTCTGGTCCATATTCACCACGCCGCCGCCCTGTTCGATATAGGTCAATTCTTCACGAGACGCGTAAGGGGATTCAAATGGATTATGAACAAATTTTTTCCAGATGAAGGTTAATATAAAGCCGATAATGCCCATGATGATGAAAACATGCTTCCAGCTCCAGGCATAAACCAGCCAGCCGAGAAAGGGCGAGAAAATGGCCAGGGAAAAATATTGCGCCGCGTTGAAGATGGACGACGCGGTGGCGCGCTCTTTGGCGGGGAACCACGCGGCCACGATGCGCGCATTGGCCGGGAAGGCCGGCGCTTCGGCAAATCCCAGCATAAACTGCAGCATAAACAGAGACAGCACGGCGGCGGAAACCGATAATCCGCCGACAAAGCCCTGCAACAGCGTAAACAGCGACCAGAAAAACAGGCTGTAGCAGTAAACCTTGATGGAACCGAATTTGTCCAACAACCAACCTCCCGGTATTTGCATTACCAGGTAGGCGATACCGAAGGCGGAGAATATCTGGCCTAAATTCACGACATCCAACCCCAGTTCTTTCGAGACCTGAGTGCCGGCTATGGAAAGGGTGACCCGATCGGCATAATTAACCGCTGTAATAATAAAAATAATAAGAAGAACATAAAAACGAACGTGGGTTTTCCCTTTCGTTAATAAGGTCGTTTCAACCGCCATGATTTTTCTCCACTTGAATATTGCGTGCGGCTTACGCTGCGGAGCTATTAAAAAGCCCGTCAGCAATTAATATCATTGTGAAAAGAAGGCGTTAATGAAAGACGGGCGTTTTCACAATAAAATTTCCCTTAAAAGATTTTTTCCTACGCTCCATTCCAATGCCGATAATGGCAGTATAAAAAGCAGGGGAATGTAAGTCATTATGCAAATGACCAATCTTTGGCGGCAATTGCCGGTCTATTTTGTGTATTACTGTGAATGTGTTTAAGATCACAATTTTGGCAAGGAATTAAGAGGATTATTCAAAATATGACTTTAATCACGTCGACTCGGGCGTATGCCCTATCTCAGGTGGGGATATGTCCAACCGGCGGCGCAGTTTACCTCGCGGCGGGGCTCGGGGACAGGTTATGCCACTGCCGGTTCGGCGTCCCAGGCCGCTTTGCGCAGCATGGCCGGCGTAAGCGCCGACACGGGATAAAGCGCGCCGTCGCACCGGCCGTGGCGAAAAACCGTGATAACGTCCGCGACGTCCAACAGCTCCTCCTCTTCGCTGGAAACCATAATAACGCAACAGCCGTCGTCCGCCAGCCGGCGAATTATCCGGTAGATATCCGCCTTGGCGCCGATATCCACCCCTTTAGTAGGCTCATCGAGCAAGATCAGCTTGGCCTGCTGGCCTATCACGCGGGCGAACAACACTTTCTGCTGATTGCCGCCGGACAAGGACTGCATCGGCCCCCTCAGCGCGCCCAAGGTATGCAGGCTATGCAAAATGGATCGCGCGCGCTGGTCCGCTTGGCGGTGGTTAATCATGCCCCCCTGGCGGAAACGGCGCAAAATCGGCAGCACGGCATTGGTCAAGCTGGACATGTTGGGAATAAAACCGTCTTTTTTGCGCTCTTCGGTGAGGTAGGCAATGCCTTGACCGATGGCGAACGCCGGACTGGAAGGGCGGTAGGGCCGGCCGTCCAGCACGATTTGGCCGCCGGTCATCTTTTCAAGTCCGTAGAGCGTGCGGCAAAAACGGGTGCGTCCGGCGCCCGCCAGACCATAGACTCCCAGTATTTCCCCCCCCGCCGGGCGCTCAGCCGTATGCTTTTCAAGCGCGGCGTGGTCAGCGCGCTGACGCTCAGATAAGGCGTTTTCGAGGACTCCGCGGCGTCGCGTCGCCTTGACGACCCTTGATAGGCGGCGGCGTCTCCCACAATGGCGTCGACGATGGCCTGCTTGCTGAGATGCTGTTTATCGGCATGATAAATCACCCGACCGCCGCACATGACGGTGGCTTCGTCGCAGACAGCCAGCACCTCGTCCAGTTTGTGGGACACCAGCACCACGCCGATATTTTTTCCCGCGCTATCTGCCTGATTCCTTGCAGCAGCTCTTCGGCCTGACCGCCCTCCAGGGCGGTGGTCGGCTCATCCAGAAACAAGAAGCGCGCGTTGCGATCGAGATTGGCCAGCACCTCCAGCATCTGTTTATCGGGGTGGGAGAGGTTTTTCACCAAATCGGCGGCGCTGAAGCGCAGCCCGTGCTCGTCGATAAGCCTTTGGGTATGGCGCGCCATCGCCTTTTTATCAATAAATCCCCACCGCCGGATTTCCCGGCCGAGAAACAGGTTCTGCCAGACAGACATGTCCGGCATCAGCCGCAGCTCCTGATACACGCAGGCAATGCCCTGCCTGAGGGCATCCCTTGGCGAGGAGAGACGGACAGGGCTATCCCCCAGCAGCAGTTCGCCCTCATCATGGGCGTTGACGCCCGCCAGGACTTTCAGCAACGTGGTCTTGCCGGCGCCGTTATGGCCGAACAGGCCGTGGATTTTCCCCGGCCTGACGCAAAAATCCACCCCGTGCAGCACCGGGACGCCGGAAAACGCGATCTTGATACCGCGGGCCGCATAATTCATTGCCTGTCGCCTCCGGTTAGCAGGATTCAGTATGCCGCGCCGATGACCTGGGGCGCATTGTCTTTATTCACCAGCAGCGGCGGGCTGTTCAGCAGCGGCGGCAGGGTTTCGCCGGCAAAATGCTTTTTTCACGCTGTCCACCAGCAGCGAGGCCAGTTTTACCGGTTCCTGAATGGCGCCGGCCTTCAGGATGCCGTTGTCCTCAATGCGCTTGACGCCCTCTTTATCCACAAAGCTGTAAAGCTGTACGTTGCCTTTCTTGCCCAATTGCTCGATGGCGGCGGCGGCTCCCAGCGCGGAGGGCTCGGTATCGGAAAATACCACCGTCATTTCCGGGTTGCCCTGGAGCATTTCCGTCGTGACTTTCAGCGAGGTGGTCTCTTCCACCTTGCCGTTCACCAGCGCCACGACTTTCAAATTGGGGTTGGCGGCGATGGCCTGTTTGAAGCCGTCGTCGCGGGCGTTGGCGGAAATGGACGTCGGTTCGCCGACGATGCCGATAACCGCCTTGCCGTTGGGGCCGAGGTCTTTTACCAACTGTTCGCCGATGTAATGGCCGCCTTCCGCCTGATCGGTTTGCACGCCCTGCACTACGCTGACCCCCTGCTGTTTCATGCCGTCGGTATCCGGCAGCAGATTGATGGTGAAGGCCGGTATTTTGGCGCGGTTGAGCTCGCCGATGACCGCTACGCAGGGCCCGGAGGAGACGCAGTTCACCGCCACGGCGTCCACTTTCTGCTGTATAAAGCTTTGCACCTGGGAGAGCTGTTTGGCGTCGTCGTTATCGGCGATGGACACCTTGACGTTAAAACCCTGCGCGGCGCCGTTATCCTCAAAGCTTTTTTTTCATCGCCACATAATAAGGGTTAGTAAGATTGGGCAGCGTTACGCCGAGGGGTTTTTTTCGCCGGCGCGCCGGCGGTTTGACTGCTGTCATCGCGATTGCATCCCGCCAATGCGGCGGCGATCGCCATGACCGAGGCGGCGACAACAACTGTTTTACGGATTTGCATGGCCTTCTCCTGGCTGTTGGGTACGTTGATTTTGCGTTTTTGTTATGGGCTTGCTGATGGGTCTGCGGCGCTTGAGCCAGGGCAGGGTGATTTTCCTGGCGGTTCTCAAGGTATCGAAGGTGACGCCGAAAAGGATGATCAGGCCGATAACCAGCGGCTGCCAATAGGCGCTGACGTTCATGACGTTCATCAGGTTGGATATCGCCGCGATAAGCATCGCCCCTATCATGGCGCCGATAATGCTGCCGGTGCCGCCGAACAGGCTGACGCCCCCCACCACCGCGCCGGCGATGGAGAAAAAGAGTTCATCGCCCCGACCGGCGGTGGGGTAGCCGGTCATCAGCCGGGAGCCGTAAATCAGTCCGCCGCAGGCGGAGCACAGACCGGAGATGGCATAGACCAACAGGGTGATGCGCGGGATGCTGATACCCGCCAGCCGCGCGGCGTCGGCATTTCCCCCTACCGCGTAGATGTGGGTGCCGGTCACGCTGCGCTTGAGGAAAATGACCGCCAGCACCGCCGCTATCAGCAACGCCAGCACCGGAAACGGAATGCCCAGGGGCTTGGACTGGCCGATGAGACTGTAGCCGATTTGGGTGACCCGTATGGATTCCGCGCCGGTAATGATCTGGGGTATGGAGGCCGCCACGCCCATCATGGCGAAGGTGACGATAAAGGGCGGTACGCCGGTGCGTTCAATGATGAGGCCGTTCACTAGTCCGGTGAGCGCTCCCGCCGCCAGGACGATGGGTATCGTCAGTTGCCAGGGCAGGCCGGCGGTTTCCATCAGCAATGCCGCCAGGACGCAGGTCATGGCGACGATGGAGCCGCAGGAGAGATCGATGCCGCCGGTGAGCAGCACAAAGGATTGCCCCAGGCAGAGAAAGCCTATCACCGCGCCGTTAAGCAACAGCACCATCAGATTCGACACGGTGAGAAAGTTGGGGGAGGCGATAAAGCCGCCCAGCATCACCAGCAGGAACACCACGGCGATACCCGCTTCCGGTGGAACACGGACCGGCTGTTTTTCCCTCGTCGCCTCAGTGTTTTTCTTCATGGTGACTCTCCAGGAATGCATGGGCGCTTAGCATATAGTTTTCCAGCACCGCCCGCGCATCCACTCGCGGCTGCGCCACCGTCTGTAGAGGAATGCTCCAGCGGCGGGCCATCTCGGCGTTGTCGCAACCGTTAACCACCGCCGCCGCCTGAACGGCCGCGCCGGCGGCGGCGGTTTCCGCCACCGGGCTGACCCATACCGCCTGTCCGGCAAGATCCGCCAGTATCTGCCGGTAAGCCTCTGAACGCGCCGCGCCGCCGGTCAGCAGTAGCCGTCCCGACATCGTGAAACCGTAATGAAGCAGTGCTTCGCGGCCCGCCAATAATCCGCACAGCACCCCTTCTACCGCGGCGCGGGCCACATGCGCCGCGGTGGTGGTGGTGCGCAGACCGTCCAGCCGACCGTGGGCGTCGGGCAGGTTCGGGGTTCGTTCGCCGTCCAGGTAAGGCAGTAGCATTAACCCGCCGGCGCCCGGTTCGCCGGACAGCGCCAGGGCGTCGAATTCCGCGGTGTCGACCTGCAATAGCCGGCGAAAGGTGTCCGACACCTTCGCCGCGTTGAGGGTCGTTACCATGGGCATATAGCGTCCGGCGTTATCGGCGTAGCCGTTCAGGGTGCCGGTGGGGTCGATGATGCCCAGAGGCGTGATGCCGTACAGGGTGCCGCTGGTGCCTAAGGACAGGACCAGATCGCCGGGCTGTACATCCATGCCCAGGGCCGCCGACATGTTATCCCCGGTGCCGACGCCCACCAGGGCGCCGGTGAGCCCGGGCAAGCCGGCCGCCGCCGTCACTTCCCCCGCCGGCGCGTGGGACGCGACGATCTCGGGCCAGCGCGCCAGCCAATCGATATCGGCATTCACCAGGCCGGCCAGCCGCGGCTGCCAACTGTTATCGAACGGGTTGAAATAACCGGTGCCCGAGGCGCCGCCCCGTTCGGTGACGCATCGGCCGCACAGCCGATAGACCAGATAATCGAAGGGCAGCATGATACGCCGGCTGCGGGCCAACAGCCCGGGATGATGCCGTTCGGTCCAGGCCAGCTTGGCGATGGTCATGGCCGGCCCGGGCACCGAGCCGGTGGCGGCGGCCCATTCCTGCGGGAGTAACTGCTGCGACAGCCATCGGGCCTGAGGGGCGGATTCGGTATCGTTCCAAAGCTTGGCCGGTCGCAGCGGGCGGTCGTTTTCGTCCAGAATCACCAGCCCATGTCCTTGGCCGCCGACGGACAAGGCGGCAATGCGAGGCCAATACGCGCTCAATTCCCCCAACGCCTCGCGCAATGCCTGCCACCACGCCTCGGGATCCTGCTCGCTGCACGGCGGCGTGGTGGGAGGATGGGGCGCGCGGGCCTGGGCTATCACCGCGCCGTCGGTCAGACTGCGAAGCAATACGGTGCAGGACTGAGTGGATGAATCGATGCCGGCGACGATGTCGCGAATCATGTTGTTACCTCTGCCCGCTTTTTTGCAAACGTTTGAGATTGTCTACCGCATGTTGACCTACCGCGCCGGCGGGATGGGTAAAGAAAAACGATTCCCACTGGTAGCCGCGCAAGCGCCGGGAGATTTCCACCAGCACGTCCGTCAGCGCTGAAAACGCCATTGTGCAACCGGTAGCGATGACTCCCCCCCCCCAGATCGCAATCTTTCGCCAGCGGAATGGATAGCACGATATCCGCCATCCGGCTCAGCGCCGAGGCAGGGTCGGCCGTGATGACCACCAGATGACTGGCCAGCGTTCGTCCGCGCTGGCAAAAAATCGTTTAACTCCAGCGAACTGCCGCCTTTGGAAAAGGCCAGAATGATATCGTCCGCCGTCAGGGCGCCCAACCCGCCGTGCAAACCGTCCCCCGGCGAAAGAAAAAAAGCCGGCGTTCCGCTCACGGAAAGCAGATGAGCGGCCCGCCGCGCCACTGAGCCGCTGGTGCCGCTGCCGGTAACCAATACCTTGCCTTTGCAGGCGGCGAGCAGAGCGGTCGTTTCATCGAATGCCGGCAGATCGAACAGGCTTTTGATGGCGGCCACCGCTTGAATATCCGCTTCGGTCACCTGCGCCGCCACGCCGGCGGCATCGAAAATATCTGTGTTGCTCATATGTGCATTGACTCCGCTCGATTGATACACAGAAATAAATTACTGCATCCCATCATTCGTGCAATTGCCGCCTGTTATTAATCCGATATTTGTCACAAATTTCGTCAACGAGCGATGAGGCGCGCAGTAAAACAGTGAATCAGGTCTGAGTTTTTTTGCCATTGCCTTTTTTAGCATCGCTCAAATGAGCGTGTTGAAAAACAGCATTCCGGTGCGGCCGGGCGGGAAAGGGGCCGAGAGAATCAATCCCTTGACCACGCGGATTACCGAAAGACCTTCATGACCGGGAACGGGCGAGGACGCTCGATGGCGGTGGTATCGCCGCCAGGGGGTTATTTCAGGGATAAGAGGTAGCGCGCCGTGCCGGCGTCGGTGATAAGGGTAGTGACCCAAGCGCCCCTCAGGGTCGCCGCAATGGCGCCGTATTTTTCCTGGCCGCCGGCGATGGCCACCACCTCCGGTACCTTGCGCAATTGCTCATCCGACATGGAAAGACTGTGTTTTGCCAGCGGGGAGGGCACTATCCGACCGCGCTTGTCCAGGATGGTGGTACAGATATCGGCGCAGACGCCCGCGGCCAGGGCCTGCCGGCGCCACTCGTCGGGAAAGGTTTTAAACATGCACGACTCGGGGGGGGATCCCAGGATCCGATGCCGGTTATCAGCGCATCGAGATGGTTATACCTTTCGTGTACCGCCGCCACGTTGGGTTCCCGCAGCAGGTTGCGGGCCGTTTCGACATTGTCCACCCACATGGGTATATAGATTGGGTGCGCCTTGCCGCCGCTGATATTGGCGATGCGGTGAACCAGTTCGATGGAATTATGAGCGAAATCCATGCCCGGTTGCGCGCCGGTGGCCTGCACCACGTCCAGCATCGGTAAACGGGTAAGGGCATCGGCCAGGGCCGATAAAACCCGACCGGAGGCCACGCCGACGCTCATGCCGGGCGCCAGCAACTCTTCCACCACCGCGGCGCCGAGCGTCCCCAGCCGCTGGGTAATGGCGGCGGCGGGCAAATCCGGGCCGGCCAACACCACCGCTTGATGAAGACCGTATTTCTTTTTCAGCAGATGCGAAAGGGCGGTGTCTATTTCCTCCTGCTCGGCTATGACGAATTTCACCAAGCCCCCTTTCGATGGCGTCATCAAGGATACGCGCCACGCGAAAACGGGAAATGCCCATTTCGTCGGCAATCTGGCTCTTGGTTTTACGTTCGATAAAATAGGCGCGGGCCACGGTGATCGCCTGGATTTTCTGCAGGGGTTGAAGGGTCATTAAAAACCTCCGGCGGCCAGGCGGCAGCGTTCGCCCGACCGTGATGACCCGGCGCCGGTGGCGTGTGCCGCCGTGGTGGCACGGCTTGATTGCTCATTTGAGCAACATAGTAGCTCGTTATATTGATGCTGTCAGCAAGCTTTGCGGGGGCGCGGCGGGAATGGCGAAATTTGTCATTCCCGGCCGGAAAGAGAAAAACCGCGGCCAGGAGGCATGAGACCTCAATGCCGGGCGTTGCTTGATACGGGAAGGGGTTTCACAGGTAGTTGGCGATAAAGCTCTCCATATCGCGAAAATCCGCCATCCGCGCCCGCAGTGTCTCGTGGTCCCAATGCCACCATTGGCTGCGCTCGATCCGCTCGATAAGCGCCTCGGGAAACCGGCTGCCGATGCGTTTCGCCGCCACGCCGGCGACGATGTCGTAAGGCGCGACGTCTTTGGTCACCACCGCTCCGCTGCCCACCACCGCGCCGTTGCCGATGGTCACGCCGGGCATGATAACCGCATTATGGCCGATCCACACATCATGGCCGACGGTGACATGCCGGGCGCGGCGCCAATCGAATATGGCCTCGTCGTCGGTGCCCAGGTCATAGTCCGAACTGCGGTAGGTGAAGTGATGCTGGGCGATACGCCGATAGGTGGGATGATTACCGGGATTGATGCGGACATAGGTGGCGATGGAGACGAATTTGCCGATGGTGGCGTAATGAATCTGGTTATGGCCGGCGGTATAGGAGTAATCCCCCATTTCCACTTCCTCCAGCACGGCGTCGTCCGCCAAATGAACATAACGACCCAGGCGGGCTTGGGTCAACTGGACGTTTTTTCCTATTTTGGGGTGCGCTTCGCTGTTCATATTGATTCCTGTTGCGATTCCTGTTGCAGAGAAAGCAAGGACAGAAAGGCCGCCACGGTGTCGCTAATGGGACCGTTGTTGTCAAGCCAGGCGCAGTTGCCCGGCAGGGACTGCTGGTATTCCATGGCCCGCGCCAGCCGTTCGGTGATTTCCCGCTCTGTTTCCCGTCCGCGGCCCCGCAGCCGTTGCCGCAGATTGGCGGGAGAGACCCGCAGGCATACCGGCAGCAGTCGTTCTCCGTAGCGTTGCTGCGCCTGGGGCAGATGGGCGCGGGAGCCATTGACCACCACATGGCGTTCCCGCAGCAGCCAGAGATCGATTTCGATGCCCAGGGCGTAATGGCAGCCGTGGGCCTGCCAGTGGAGCGCGAACAGTCCGGCGCCGCGGCGCAGGCGGAATTCTGTTTCACTGAGGGCGACATGATTTTCACTGCCGTCGCCGGCGGGCCGGGTAATGTAGCGGTGCGACACCAGCAGCGACGGCGCCGGCGGATTGCGCAGCGCCGTCAGCAGGCTGTCTTTACCGGAACCCGATGGGCCCATAAGATAGATAAGGCGGCTCATCAGTAAACCTGCCTGCCTTCCCGCCAGACGTTTTTGACATACATCTGTCCGTCGTGGCGATTCACCAGCAGCAGATCGGCGCGTTTGCCCTCGGCGATCAGGCCGCGGTCGTGAAGTCCCAGCGCGCGCGCCGGATTCAGCGTCACCATTTTCACCGCCTGCGGCAGGGTATAGGCGTTACCGTCGTCAAGGGCGATGCGAAATACCGCGTCCATCAGGCTGGCGGGATAATAATCGGACGAGAGGATATCCAGCGTGCCGAGGGCCGCCAGATGCCGGGCCGCCACGTTGCCGGAATGGGAGCCGCCCCGGACGATGTTCGGCGCCCCCATCAACACCTGCAGTCCATGGCGGCGCGAGGCCACGGCGGCGGCTTCGGTGGTGGGGAATTCGGCAATGGCGCTGCCCAGCGCGGCGGATTCCGCCACGTGTTCCTCGGTGGCGTCATCATGACTCGCCAGGGTGATATCGCGCCGGCGGCAGTGGTCGGCGATGGCGGCGCGATTGGGCGCCGACCAGCGCTGCGCCAGGCCGGTTTGTTCCTCCTCGAACGCCGCCATCTGGCTTGGCGTGAGGTGATATTTGCCCTGGTAGTATTCCCGGTATTTCTCCAGTGAAGCGAATTGGCGCTGGCCCGGCGAATGATCCATCAGCGATACCAGTGAGATGCCGGGTTTATCCACCAGTTGCTCAAACAGGGGCAGGGTGCTGCCGTGGGGCAGCTCGCAGCGCAGATGCAGCCGGTGTTCGGCACGGTTGCGTCCCCCTTGCTGACTGTGGATAACCGCATCAATCATTTTTTGCAGGTTTTCCAGCCGGTGCCCGCCGTCGCGGACATCGCCCACCGCCACCGCATCCAGCACCGTGGTGATGCCGTTGGCTATCATGAGCGCGTCATGGCTGCTCATGGCGGAATGGGACGGCCAGTCTACCTTCGGCCGAGGGTTGAAATATTTGTCCAGATTGTCGGTATGCAGCTCGATGAGTCCGGGCAACAGCCAGCCCCCTTCGCCGTCCAGCGCCTGGGGCGAGCGGCTCCGTCCGTCGGCGATACGGCGGATAACGCCGCCTTCCGTCTCGATGGCGCCGTCCACCACCTCGTCTTCCAGAACCAGCTTAACGTTATTGATAATCATCTTGAAATCTCCAAGGCGCGGGGCGGCTGCATGTCATAGAGGCGGTCGGCCACCCGCGCCCGCGCGCCTTCGTCATGAAAGATACCGACGATGGCGGCGCCGCGCGCCTTGGCCCGCTCTATCAACCCTACCACCGCCGTGCTGTTGCGGCTGTCAAGGGAGGCGGTGGGCTCGTCCAGTAGCAGCACCGGATAATCGACGATAAAACCCCGGGCGATATTGACCCGCTGCTGTTCGCCGCCGGAAAACGTCGACGGCGCCAGCGGCCACAGCCGCCGCGGCACGTTAAGGTGCGCCAGCAGCGCTTGCGCCCGTTCCCGGGCGGATTGCTCATCCACCCCCAGCTCCAGCAAGGGCTGCATCACCACCTGCAGGGCGCTGATGCGGGGAATGACCCGTAAAAACTGGCTCACCCAGCCTAAGGTGAAACGGCGTACCGCCATGATTCGCCGGGCGTCGGCGGGCACCATATCCAGCCATTTATCCTGATGCCGCAGCCAGATATGGCCGCTGTCGGGCAGATAGTTGGCGTAAAGCGAGCGCAACAGGGTGGATTTGCCGCTGCCGGAATGGCCGTTGAGCACCACGCATTCGCCGGCGTTAACCTGCAGGTTGGCATCCTCCAATACCGGCAGACGCACGCCGTTCTGGTTATGCAGCACAAAGGTTTTGCTCAGGTGTTCCACCTGTAATCGCGCATTATCGGGTAGGTTTCGCATAGCTTCTCTCGTTCAGGACAAAATGGACGACACCAGCAGTTGGGTATAGGGATGATGGGGATCGTCGAGCACCCGGTCGGTGAGGCCGCTTTCCACCACTTCCCCCTGTTTCATTACCAGCAGCCGGTTGGCCAGCAGCCGCGCCACGCCCAGATCGTGGGTGACGATCACCACCGCCAGCTGTAGCTCCATCACCAGGCCGCGCAAGAGATCCAACAGCCTCGCCTGCACCGAGACGTCCAGCCCGCCGGTAGGCTCGTCCATAAACACCAGCTTTGGATGGGTCACCAGATTGCGGGCGATTTGCAGCCGTTGCTGCATCCCGCCGGAAAAGGTGGCGGGCACGTCGTCCAGGCGGGCGAGGGGAATTTCCACGTCCGTCAGCCATTGTCCGGCCTGACGGCGGATATTGCCGTAATGGCGTTCCCCCACCGCCATCAGGCGTTCGCCGATATTGCCGCCGGCGGAAACCCGCGCCCGCAGTCCGTCGAGGGGATTCTGGTGCACTACGCCCCAGTCGGTGCGCAACAGGCGGCGCCGATCGCTTTCCGGCATGCGGTACAGATCCTGCTCTTCATCGGCCCGCGGGCGGTAAATTATCCGTCCCTCTTGAGGCGCCAGTCGGGCGGAGATGGATTTCAGCAGGGTGGTTTTGCCGGAGCCGGATTCGCCGACGATACCCAGCACCTCGCCGGGATAAATGTCGAAGGAGACATCGCCGAAGCCTTTGCCGGGGGCGTAAAAGTAGGTGAGGCGTTCCACCGACAGCAGCGGCGTTGAGGAAAGCATTGCAACGTTCATAAGCCGGACGCCTTATGTGGGGGTTGGGATATCGCCAACTGCTGCCGGCAGTAATCGGTGTCCGAGCAGATGAACATCCGGTTGCCCGCGTCGTCCAGCACCACCTCGTCCAGGTAGCTGTGGCGGGAGCCGCAAATCGCGCAGGGTTCGTCCCATTGCTGAACGGCGAACGGGTGGTCCTCGAAATCGAGGCTTTCCACCTTGGTATAGGGCGGCAGGGCGTAAATGCGTTTTTCGCGGCCGGCGCCGAACAACTGCAACGCCGGCGTCATATGCATTTTCGGATTGTCGAATTTCGGGATAGGCGAGGGGTCCATGACATAACGTTCGTTGACCTTCACCGGGTAGGCGTAGGTGGTGGCGATATGGCCGTAGCGGGCGATATCCTCATACAGCTTGACCTGCATCACACCATACTCTTCCAGGGCGTGCATTTTGCGGGTCTCGGTTTCCCTCGGCTCGATAAAACGCAACGGCTCCGGAATGGGCACCTGAAAAACCAGGATTTGATCTTCCTGCAGCGGCGTTTCCGGAATGCGGTGACGGGTCTGGATAATCGTCGCGTCCAGGGTGCGTTCGGTGGTGGCCGCGCCGGCGACCCGTTGGAAGAAACGGCGAATGGAGACCGCATTGGTGGTGTCGTCCGCGCCCTGATCGATAACCTTAAGCACATCGGCGTCGCCGATGATGCTGGCGGTCACCTGGATGCCGCCGGTGCCCCAACCGTAGGGCATCGGCATTTCGCGGCCGCCGAACGGCACCTGATAACCCGGGATAGCCACGCCTTTGAGAATCGCCCGTCGAATCATGCGTTTGGTCTGTTCGTCCAGATAACCCGGATTGTAGCCGGTCAGAATATCAGCCATGGTTTTCCCCTCCGACGGCGAATTCCCGGCGCAGCCGTTTAAGCAGTTCCAGCTCGGCCTGAAAATCCACATAGTGCGGCAGCTTTAAATGGGAGACGAAGCCCGATGCCTCGACATTGTCGGCATGCGCCAAGACAAACTCTTCATCCTGGGCCGGGCCGGCGACGGGTTCGTTATACTCGCCGGCCTGCAGGGCGCGATCCACCAGCGCCATGGCCATGGCCTTGCGTTCGGCGCGGCCGAACACCAGTCCGTAGCCGCGGGTAAAATGCGGCGGCTCGTCGCCGGGATCGACGAAACCATTGACCATTTCGCACTCGGTCAGCAGGATTTCCCCAATGTCGACGGCGAATCCCAGTTCTTCCGGCACCCATTGCACGCTGAGATAACCGCAGCGGATCTCGCCGGCGAACGGGTGGCTGCGGCCGTAACCGCGCTGGGATGAGTAGCCCAGGGCCAGCAGGAACCCCTCGTCGCCGCGCACCAATTGCTGCAGGCGCGCCGAGCGCGACGCGGGATAGGCCGGCGGGCGGCGGGTGATGTCGTCCGGTTCGTCCCCGTTGTCACGCTCGGCGCGGGCAAGCTGTTGCCGGTTCAGTAAATCGAACACATGGGCGCAGCTTTCCGGCAGCGGATCGTCCGCCTGGGGCGCGACAGGGGGTTCCCCCTCAGCCAACAAGGCGAAATCCAGCAGACGATGGGTGTAATCGTAGGTGGGACCCAGCACCTGGCCGCCGGGCAAATCCTTGTACACCGCCGAAATGCGGCGCTCCAGGCGCATGGTCTGGGTATCAAGGGGTTCGCTGATTCCCAGCCGCGGCAGGGTGGTGCGATAGGCGCGCAGCAAGAAAATCGCCTCCACCAGATCGCCGCCGGCCTGTTTTATCGCCAGGGACGCCAGCTCACGGTCATAAATCCCCCCCCCCTTCGGTCATGACCCGATCCACCGCCAGACCCAGCTGTTGGTCTATTTGGTCGCAATCGATGGCCGGCAGGGCGGTATCCCCCCCCGGCGCAGATGCTCTTGTAATTGATGGGCGGCATCGATGGCCTTTTCGCCCCCTTTCACTGCGACATACATGAGTGCGCCTCCACATGGGTGGTCCGTGGGATAGCCAGTAACCGGTTTTCACACAGGATGAGAAAATCAAGGCCTAACGGGAAACGCCGGCTGGGCGTCAATAGATAGTCTTGCAACGCCGCCGGCAGCGTCGGGGCGATATCGCGCCGTTCTTTGATGCCCGGACCCCGCAGGCGCAGCGGTTCTCCTTTATCCAGCGAGGCGACCTGCACCAGCACCGTGGCCCCCGATTCGGGCGAGGTTTCGTCGCCGCAGGGCAATGCCTGCAAATCCGCCGCGGTGAGCCGCTCGTCGAACAGGGCGAAGGCGGCTTTGCCCAAGGCCGGCGTAAGCGGGGCGCCGGTATGGAAACGCAGCGTGGCCTGCACGCTGTCGGAGGAGAGCGGCGGCGCGAGGTAAACCGGCGTATCGCCGTCCGCCAGGGTCAGCAGCACGCCGGCGGCGGCCGGTGAAACGGCCTCCCAGCGGGGGCAATCCTCCAGGGCGACGGGGTATCCCGGCTCGCTTAACGCCTTCAGAATGAGCCTGAAGGCCCGCTGCGCCTGGGATACGGGATGAGTAAAGCCAACCAACAGCGCCATCAGTTATCCCCCCCCCCTCACCAAGGTGAAAAAAATCCACCCGGCTGGCGGCGATGGCACGGGCGCGTAGCTGCTCACGTTCCAGGCGGCGCGCGGCCAGCGGCTCGATAAGCTGTCGCTGCAATCGCTCCTGAAATGCCGACTGCTGCATCAGGGCGTCGATGAGCGCGCACAGGTCGGCATGCGTTTTGTCCCGTCCGGCGATATAGCCATAGCCATAAGTGCCGTCTTCCAGTTGAACCACCGCCCGGGTGACCGTCATGTCTCCCAGTACGAACCGGCGTCCGGTGGCGCCCATACGCGCCTGTAACTGTGTGAGTCCGATTTCCGGCGCCCGCACGGCGCGATAGGCGGGATGCAGATCCAGCGCCTGCCAATGGCTGCGCAGCAGCAAGGCGGGACTGGACGCCAAAATCGACATCCAGCGTTGTCTGGCCTCTAAGGTATGCATTTAGTGCTCCATGGTCAGTTCAATCATATCGGCGCGCGTCAGAGTGACGGAGTATTCCGCCACCTTGTCGTCGCCGGCGCAGGTGTTAAGGGTGCGAACGCACAGCAACGGGAGTTGATTGGGCGCTTCCAGCAGTTGGCTTTCCTTGGCCTGGGCCCGCCGGGCGCTGATGCGCGTCTGGCGCCGCGCCAACGGTTGATTCAGCTCCCGGCGGATAAAATCGTGCAGCGAGCCGTTCTGAAACCGTCGCAGCGCCGGCCACCAGTTCAAATCCGGCAGGTAGTGATCGATGACGCTCAACGGCACGCCGTTGACCCGCCGCAGAGTGCGCAGGTGGATCACGTCTTGTCCTTCCTCACAGCACAGGGCGCCGGCGACAGGGCTGCCGGCGGGGCGCAGAACCGCCAGCAGCAGTTCGCTGGTGGGATGACTGCCCTGATCCAGCAGGTTCTGGCTGAAATGGGCCTTGGCATGCAGGGGATAATCATAGGGCCGCATCAGCACCAGGGTGCCGATGCCCTGGCGACGCTGCAGCCAGCCGCTTTCCACCAGGGTATCCACCGCGCGCCGCAGCGTATGGCGATTGACGTCATAGCGCTCCGCCAACTGCTGTTCGGACGGCAGATAATCGCCGCGGCGGTAATGGGACCGCAGTTCCTGTTCAAGCAAAGCGGCGATTTGCTGGTAGCGGGTAGGATAACTGGTCGGATGTCTAGACAACTGCAGCATAATAAATATCTCCGTTGACCGGGTATATGCTCAGGAGGATGGGCTTGGCGGATATTTTCAAGTCGAATGGCGGCATTAACGTTCCTCACCCTGAAGGTATTATCTTGAAACTGAAGTCATCATGGCGGCGATAAATGACAGGGGGGTTAATGGAATATGACGGGCAGATGAACTCTTTAATAAAAACGGCGCTTCATTAAGAACGGACTTGTAATAAAAGAATTTTTATTTGTGGCGCCAGAAATTTCCTGTTCAATTAATCATTGGCATTGGTAAAAGCCTTTATCTAGGCCGAGTAAAACAGAGCGTTTTACCGCGACAATTAATGACTTTACCCTAGCGCGCTTATCGATTGGAATCTTAATGATTCATTATTATGTCACCGGGGAGTCATGCTGTGATCATTAAGTTGTCACAATTAAATCAGTTAATACCAACCATATCGTAGCCCCCCCCGGAGAAATAATATGGCTCAGCCACTCCTTAAGCTTGCGCAAACGCCCATTCCCGGCCAACAACCGGTGCGGCAACAGCAAGTTCTGGCGGTTAAAGCATTATTTAAACATTATAAATCACGGCAACCGGTGCTCAATGATATTAATTTCAATCTTTACGCCGGCGAGTTCGTCGCGGTCATCGGCCGTTCCGGCGCCGGCAAATCAACGCTGCTGCATGTATTGAACGGGACTATCCCAAGCTCCAGCGGCCAGTTGCTCCATTATCGCGAAGAGGGCGATATCCTTGATATCGCCCGTCTCACCTCCCGGCAATTGCGTCGTTGGCGGGCGCAGTGCGGCATGATTTTCCAGGATTTTTGTCTGGTTCCCCGCCTTGATGTCCTGACCAATGTGTTATTGGGCCGCCTGAGCCACACGTCGACGTTCAAATCCTTTTTCAAGATCTTTTCCGACCACGACCGCGCCAGGGCGATTGAATTGCTGCAGTGGCTGAACATTTTGCCCCACGCGCTGCAGCGGGCGGAAAACCTTTCCGGCGGACAAATGCAGCGGGTGGCGATTTGCCGGGTGTTGATGCAAAACCCGAAAATACTGCTGGCGGATGAGCCGGTGGCTTCGCTGGATCCGAAAAATACCCGGCGCATTATGGATGCGTTGCAAAGCGTCGCGGAAAGAAATATCGCCGTGGTGGTGAACCTGCATTCCGTGGAGTTGGTGAAAGAGTATTGCAGCCGGGTTATCGGCATCGCGCAGGGGCAAATCATATTTGATGATCATCCCTCTTTATTGACGGAAGGCATATTGCATCGCCTTTATGGCGAAGAAAAAGATCAGATTCATTAATCAATTCACTTTCTCTCTTGATACATAAAGGCTATTTTGATGAAAAAAACATTATCTCTGGCTGCTCTGGTCGCCGCCTGCGCCATCATGTTCAACGCGGCGGCGGCGGATGCGCCGAAAGAACTGAACCTCGGTATTTTAGGCGGTCAAAACGCCACGCAGCAGATTGGCGACAATCAATGCGTCAAAGCGTTTTTTGATAAAAAATTAAACGTGGACACCAAGTTACGTAATTCTTCCGACTATGCCGGCGTGATTCAGGGCTTATTGGGGGATAAGCTCGATATGGTATTAAGCATGTCCCCGTCGTCTTACGCTTCCGTGTATTTGAATAAACCCAATGCCGTGGATTTGGTGGGCATCGTGGTGGATGATACCGACCAATCCCGCGGTTATTATTCCGTGGTGATTGTAAAGGCCGACAGCCCCTACAAAAAGCTGGAGGACCTGAAAGGCAAATCCTTTGGCTTCGCCGATCCGGATTCCACTTCAGGTTATCTGATTCCGGATTTTGTGTTCAAAAAACAGTTCGGCGGCAATACGGATAACAAATATAACAATACCTTTTCCAGCGTCACGTTTTCCGGCGGCCATGAACAGGATATTCTCGGCGTGCTGAACGGACAGTTCGATGGGGCGGTGACCTGGACGTCCATGACCGGCGATTATAATGCGGGTTATAACACCGGCGCCTTCGGCCGGCTGATTCGTATGGATCATCCGGATCTGATGAAACAGATTCGTATCATCTGGAAATCGCCGATGATCCCCAACGGCCCGATTTTGGTGCGTCATTCGCTGCCGGCGGACTTTAAGGCCAAAGTCGTCGACACCATCAAGCAACTGGATAAAGAAGATCACGCTTGCTTTATCAAGGCGGTGGGCGGCACGCAGCACATCGAACCCACTTCCGTCGCGGAATTCCAGAATATCATCGACCTGAAACGGGCGCTGACGCAAAACCGCTAGTTCCCGGCGCGGGCAGGCGCTTTGTCAACACATTTGCCGGTCCCGTTCGGGACCGGCGCAGACTGCTGACAAACATGCTCGGAGTCAATAAGGCGGGATAGGCTGCTAGAGGAGTAAACCGTCCGCGCCAGGGATGGCGCGGATCGAGCCCCCAGGGAAGGGTTCACGGCGTGTTTACGATCTAGCAGCCTATCCGGACCGAGCACCTTGTCAACAAGCTCAGCCGGTCCCGTTTGGGACCGGCGTTTTACCGGTGGCGCATAGTGAATACCGACTTCAACCATTACTACCGGCAGGTGCGGCGCAAGCAAAAACGCGACACCCTACTCTGGTCGCTAACGCTGGCGGCGCTGTACTTGGCCGCCGGCAACCTGTCCGAATTCAATTTGCGCACGGTATGGGACGCCCTGCCGCACTTTTTCGATTATCTGGCGCAAACCGTGCCGGTACTGCATTGGGGGACGTTGTTTGATAATGTGCATACCGCCGGATCGCTGGCCTATTGGGGCTATCGGCTGCCCATCCAACTGCCCTTGATCTGGGACACTCTGCATATGGCGTTGGCCTCCACCATTTTATCGGTGCTGGCGGCCGCCGCACTGGCGTTCCTGGCGGCCAATAACACCCAAAGTCCGCTGTATTTGCGCTGGTCCATCCGCACGCTGGTGGCGTTTTTTGCGTACCATGCCTGAGCTGGCCTGGGCGGTCATGTTCGTCATGGCGTTCGGCATCGGCACTTTCCCCGGCTTCCTCACGCTGGCGCTGCATACCGTCGGCAGTCTCACCAAGCTGTTTTATGAAGCGGTGGAAAGCGCCTCGGACAAACCGGTTCGCGGGCTGGCCGCCTGCGGCGCCGGGCCGGTGTCCTGCATACGTTTCGGGCTATGGCCGCAGGTCAAGCCGGTATTTTTATCCTACAGCTTTATGCGCCTGGAGGTGAATTTCCGGCTGTCCACCATTCTCGGGTTGGTGGGGGCGGGCGGCATCGGCCAGGAGCTGATGATCAATATCAAGCTCGATCATTACGACCAGGTCAGCATTACCCTGCTGCTTATCATTCTGGTGGTATCGGCGCTGGACTTTACTTCCGGCAGACTGCGCAAATGGGTGGTGGAGGGGGATAACTGATGCATACCGTTACGCTGTCGCCGCAAAGGGTGCGGGAGATCAAAGGGCAGCACCGCCATATCTTCGCCCGGCAAAGGCGGGCGGTGCTGAAACTGGCCCTGATTGGCGCGGCCATTTTGCTGTATTACGTTTTTTTCTTTCACCAGTACGGTATTCCCTGGCCGCGCCTGACCACGGGCTGCCGGCAAATCGGCCACTATTTTTTGCGTATGTTTGTCTGGCAGGATTTTGCCCACTGGCCGTTTGGCTATTACCTGCAACAGATTTTCATCACCCTGGCCATTGTCTGGGTCGGTACCCTGACCGCCACCGTCGTCGCCCTGGGGGTATCGTTCCTGGCGGCCCGCAACGTGATGGTGTCCGTACCGTTGCGACTGACGGCCATCCTGATTCGTCGTCTGCTGGATATCTTGCGCGGGGTGGATATGGCCATTTGGGGCATGGTGTTTGTGCGCGCGCTGGGCATGGGGCCCTTGGCCGGGGTGCTGGCGATTTTCATGCAGGACGTGGGGCTGTTGGGCAAGTTGTACGCCGAGGGGCATGAAGCGGTGGATAAGTCTCCCGGCCGCGGACTGGCCGCCTTGGGCGCCAATAGTTTGCAAAAACACCGCTACGGCATTTTTACCCAGTCATTCCCGGTTTTCCTGGCGTTGAGTTTGTATCAGATTGAATCCAATACCCGCTCGGCGGCGGTGTTGGGATTTGTCGGCGCCGGCGGGGTGGGGCTGGTGTATGCGGAAAACATGCGCTTGTGGAATTGGGACGTAGTGATGTTTATCACCCTGATACTGGTGGTCGTCGTCATGGCCATGGATAAAATTTCGGCCATCCTGCGTAAAAAATACATCGTCGGGGAAGATATCCCGCTGTTCGGTCAGCCGTCTGCGGCCAGGACATCACATAAGACCAACTGATACAGGCCGCGAGTGAGTTGACAATGCGTCCGGTCAGTTTACCCCTCTTGCAGCCTGTCCCGCTTCATCGACCCCGAGTGCGTTTGTCAGCAGTCTGGTGGCCCGGTTCACACCGCCGGAATTCAACGCATTGCCAGGTAGGCGTTGTTCACTTTCCACAGATAGCGCGGCGCCTGGGGCGCCGGATGCCGGGTCTGTACATGCCGGTAGAATTGATCCGGCGTCATGTTGTTGATCATGGCGATGGCCCGCCCGCGATCGCTGGAAAAGGAGCGCAGCAGCGCCCCGGCGCCGTTGACGTAAGCCACTGTCAGGGCGTAGCGCAGCGTCTGCGGATTGGATATGCCGGAGAGCTGGCGCTGTAAAATACCAAGGTAGGCCGTGCCTAAATCGATGTTAATCGCCGGATCTTTCAATTCATATGCGCTGGGCTGGCCGTAGCGGCCCTTGAACCGGTACGCGTCGCGCCCGGCGGTTTCCGCCTTAAGCTGCATCAGGCCGATGGCGTTGGAGCGGCTGACGGCGGAGGGATTGAAACCGGATTCGACCTGTATGATAGCCTTGACCAGATTTTCATCCACGCCGTAATTCCTCGCGGAATCATGAATATAGTCGCCGTAGGTGCCCTTGGGCGCCGCGGGAGGCAGCATTGTCATCGGCGTGCTGGTCACCAGGCTTATCGTACGCGGCGGGGGTTGTTTGGCACAACCCGCCAAAATGAGCGCGGCCATGAGAAGTAGAATTTTAGGCTTCACTGAGGTCTCTCGCGACGGGAATGTGGGCCAGCATATACAAGATTTCGGGATAGCAGAATAAATTTAGCGAATTCTCGGATTATTCCTTATCAAAATCAGAGCTCTGTCACAGTTTATTTCTTCACCAATCCGATGCGTCGGACAGTGTTTTTTTTCCGCGCTTAACAGCGCCCGCACAGCACAATCAGACCGGGGAGCGGTGGATAAACAAGTTTGTTATGTTATAATATACGGCCTTAACGGGAACGCCGGTTTGTATCGGCAGTCGTTGTTGAAAACGATGAGGTCAGGCAACGTCTTTGGCCCCGCAAGTCGCCGTTGCCTGGTAAACCGCGCGACAAACGGGGCATACCATTGCCGTTGGGAGGGAAACAAAGCGATGATTGATTCCATTCGGATACCTGAAATAGAAATAGATGAAAAGACGCTCTTGTCGATGGATGAGCGGGAGTATATGAACGCGAGTCAGCTCGGTTTTTTCAAACAGCGGCTGACGGCGGAACGCCAGGCGCTGCTGCTACATATCGACCAGTTGAAAACCGAGATCACGAAGAGCGACGACGCGGCCGGCGACGAGGCGGACAAAGCCACGCGTGAGGAGGAACTGCGATTCCTGTTGCGGCAAATCGATCGGGAAAGCCGTTTATTGCCTAAATACGACGCCGCCCTGCGGCGCATTGATAACGGCACCTACGGCTATTGTATCGAAACGGATGAACCCATTGGATTGCAGCGGCTGCTGCTGCGTCCCATCGCGGAAAGAAGCATTGACGCCAAGGTTTCGCAGGAAATGCGGGAACCCCTGTACCGGCGGGTGGATTGATAACCGCCGGCTTGGGGGAAGCTCCGCATCGACGGGTGGATTGATAGCCGCCGGCATGGGGGAAGCTTCGTACCGGCGGGGCGATTGATAACCGCCGGCCTGCGGGTTACCCGCGCTAAGCCACGGTCCCGGGGATTTACGCCGTTTAGGCGATATGGGACAGCCAGTTCTTGATATGAATGGCGTCGGTGTAGTGGGTATAGGAACCGTTGCCGCCCAGGATGACGATAAGATAGGTATGCCGGCCGCTGGTGGTCCGGATCAGCAGGCAGTGACCGGCTTCATCGGTATAGCCGGTCTTCTGCAGCTCGATATGCCAGGAGGGATTGTTGATAAGCCCGTTGGAGCTGCGGTAAACCAAGGGCCTTTCCCCTGGGTAGACGGTGTAGGTCTTGTCCACGGAAAATTCCCTGATGAGGGGAAAACGGTAGGCATAGTTGAACATCCGCGACAGATCATACGCCGAGGAGGTATTATGCGGCGTCAGGCCGGTGGGGTCGTTGAAATGGGTTTGGCGCATGCCCAACTGCCTGGCTTTCAGGTTCATGCGTTTGACGAATGCGGCGCGGCCGCCGGGATAAGCTCGGCTCAACGCGGACGCCGCCCGGTTCTCGGACGACATTAGGGCGATATGCAGCATGTCGCGCCGCGACAATACCGAACCGACGGTCAGCCTGGAATGGGTGCGTTTAAGCACATCGCGATCGTCCGATCTGACTTCGAGTCTCTGTTCGAGCTTCGGTTTGCTTTCCATGACCACGATGGCGGTCATCAGCTTGCTGAGGGACGCGATGGGGTAAGCCTGGCGCGCGTTCTTCTCCAGCAAGACCTTGCCGGTGTTTTGATCTATCACCAACGCGGAGCGGGATTCAACCAAAGGACGGCTTATCATTTGGGCTGGGGAAGGCAAACTTATCACCAGGCCCATTAACAGGAGGGATAGCTTAAGATATCCCCGAGAAACAGAGTTAATCCTTAACATCGTCATACTTGACCTGAATTTTGAAATGGGAATGTCATATCTAACGCGTTGGTGAGTCAACGTCATAGACATCTGCCGGCCGATATCGAGCCCGGCGGTGTGCAAGGGTACAGAAGCCGTAAGAACTTGTATAGCAACGTTATAACGTCCAAAACAATTTAAAATGTAACCTGTTATGAGTAAGTATATTCTTAACGGCCGCCGGGCGCCTCGCCCTGGATAAAGCATAACCCGCTGTTCCGGCTTGGCAAAAAATGATTTTGATGTTATGTTATACTGTATCAACGATTATCCGGCTTGCTTATGAACCTCCTCTTCACCCATTTTCGCCGTCAGGACAACCTGAACCTGCTGACCGCCTCCGGCATAACGCGCATGCTTTCCGCCTGCGTGGTGCTGGCAGTACTGTGGACCGTCATACATTGGGCGTCATTACTGCCATGATGACGTTGAATCATCTGGTCTTGGGCTATCAAGGACAACGGGTCGCCGCGCCTTTGAGCGGCAGCTTTCACTCCGGCAGTTTGACCGCCATCATCGGCGCCAACGGCACCGGGAAATCCACGCTGCTGAAAACCATCGCCGGCTTGCTGCCGCCGGTGGCGGGGCAACTGACTTTCGCCGGCGCCTTGCGGCCACGCATCGCCTATTTGCCGCAGCAATCGGAACTGGATCGCCAGTTTCCGGTGAATGTCTATGACGTGGTTTCCATGGGGTGCTGGCCCGCCACCGGCTTATTGCGCCGCATCACCGGCGCGGATAAGGTTCTTATCCGCCAGGCGCTGGAGCGGGTGGGGCTCTCCTCCATGCCCTCCCGTCCCATAGACGCCTTATCGGGAGGACAGTTTCAACGCATGCTGTTTGCCCGGCTGCTGGTGCAGCAGGCGCCGCTGGTGCTGCTGGACGAGCCTTTCACCGGCATAGACCGGCTGACCTGCGATCTTCTGCTGGAGGTCATCGGCCAACTCCATCGGGCGGGGCGGACCATTATCGTGGTGCTGCACGATCACGGCCAGGTGGCCCGTCATTTCCCGCAAACGTTGCTGCTCGCGCCCGACCAAAACCGGTGGGGCCCATCCGCCGACATTCTGCCCCGCCGGACGCCGCAAGCGGAATCCTGCTTTTGTTTTCCCTCCCTGGAGCGGGTCGGTTGATCATGCTGCATTTCTTCATTGATCCCTTTATTAGCTATGGTTTCATGCGGCGGGCGCTGGCGGCCTGTCTCGCCTTATCCCTGAGCACCGCGCCCCTGGGCGTGTTTCTGCTGCTGCGACGAATGAGCCTGGTGGGAGACGCCCTATCACATGCCATTCTGCCCGGCGTCGCCATCGGCTATCTGATGTCCGGCATGTCGCTCATGGCCATGGGCATCGGCGGTTTCGCCGCCGGGCTTTTGGTGGCGCTGCTCTCCGGCTGGGTGAGTTCGATGACCCAATTGAAGGAAGACGCCACCTTTGCCGGCTTTTACCTCGGATCGCTGGCGCTGGGAGTGACGCTGGTTTCGCTGCGGGGATCCAGCGTCGACCTGTTGCACCTGCTGTTCGGATCGATTCTGGCGGTGGATATCGATGCCATCAGATTCGTCGGCCTTATTGCCGCCTTCACCTTTCTCAGTCTGGCCTTGCTCTACCGCGCCCTGGTGATTGAAGCCTTTGACGTGGCCTTTTTGCGCGTTAACCGTCAAGGCTATCCCCGCGTGATCCACGGCATATTTTTGGCGCTGGTGGTATTGAACCTGGTGGCCGGTTTTCAGATTCTCGGCACCTTGATGTCGGTGGGATTGATGATGCTGCCCGCCGTGGCTGCCCGCTGTTGGTCCGGACATCTGCCGATTATCCTGCTCATCGCCGCGGCCATCGGTCTGCTAAGTTCCTGGGTCGGACTGATGTGGTCGTTTTATGCCTCGTTGCCCGCCGGGCCGGCCATTGTCCTGTCCGCCAGCGTGGTTTTTTCTGTCGGTGTTATTTGGCCCGCGCGGCGGATGCGCGTTGATGCTGCGGCGGCGTAAAGAACTCAGGAGTGAGGAGCAAGCATGAAACATTTACCGACTTCCCTGGCGGTGATAATGGTATTGGCAAGCCCGGCGGCCTTGGCCAAAACCGTGGATGCGGTGGCCAGCTTTTCGGTGCTGGCGGATATCGTGAAAGAAGTGGGCGGCGAACATGTCAAGGTCACCAGTCTGGTGGGACCGGATGGCGATCCTCATAGTTTCGAGCCGTCGCCGAAAGACAGCCAGGCGCTGAGCCGGGCCGACGTGGTGTTTGTCAGCGGCCTTGGGCTGGAGGGCTGGCTGGGCCGTCTGGTAACGGCTTCCGGCTATAAAGGCGCGGTTATCACGGCTTCGGACGGCGTCTCCACCCGGCATATGGACGAAGACGGTAAAACCATCACCGATCCCCACGCCTGGAACAGCGCCAAAAACGGCGCGATATACGCGCGAAATGTGATGAATGCGCTGATTGCGGCGGATCCCGAGGACGCGGAATATTTTCGCCGACAGGGAGGCGCTTATATCCAGCAACTGGAAAAACTCGATAGCTGGGCCAAAGCGGAATTCGCCGCGATACCGGACGCCCGGCGAAAAGTCATTACCAGCCACGACGCCTTCGGCTATTTCGGCGCGGAATATGGCGTCCAATTTCTGGCGCCGGTAGGGTTTTCCACCGAATCGGAAGCCAGCGCCAGCGATGTGGCCGGCCTTATCAATCAAATCAAACAACAGCGCATCAAAACCTATTTTTTTTGAAAATCAGACCGATCCCAGACTGGTGAAGCAAATCGCCGCCGCCAGCGGCGCCAAGCCGGGGGGAGAACTCTATCCTGAGGCGCTGTCCGGCGCGGCCGGTCCCGCCGCAACGTATGTCGATGCCTTCACACATAATGTAAAGACCATCGCCGGCAGCATGAAATAAAACCTATTCCGCAAATACCCCTTGCTGAATAATTAACGAAAACCTGTATTGTAATTTTGCATCAAACGCTATATGTTGTGTTTTGCTAGCCTAATCAGGCTAACATCTTGTGTGTCATCTCTTTGTCGGCGGGAACCATTCGGGGGCGTTTGGTATCCCGCCGGCGGCTTCCGGACTCCCTTTAACACGCCTTGTTCTTAAAGGCCCATCCCCGCGGCTGAAAGCGCGGCGGGGATAAAGAGGGGGGCGCCTATTGATGAGGCCCCATGACATCATGGCTGCAACCGGCTTGTGGCGGGACGCCATGGGCGCTAACCGTTAAAACTCTGCTTGGGAAGTCCTTTGGGAATTTGTTCCAGGCTACGTTCGGTGAGCATGCCGAACAGCAGGCCGATGACGCCCCATAAAATCAATTGGATACCCAAAGAGGCGACCCTGAACTGCCAGAGCACCACGGCGGGAAAGTCGGCGGGCACTTCGTTGATGGCGGGCAAGAGGGATTGCACGACGCCCATGATCACAATATAGAATACGCCCGCCAGCAGCGAAGCGCCCCAGTTGCCATAGCGAGCAGACAGGCCCCGCCCGAGTTTTATGGCCAGCACCAGCCCGGCTATCGAAATGGCGATCATAAAGAAATAAAGCTCGGTGCGATAACCGATGGTATCCGGGTTACCCACTGACGGAGGATTGGCCGGATATTTCAGCTCAGGGACGATAATAACGGCAAAAAAACCCGCCGCGGCCAGGAGTAACGCCGTCATGCGCGGCGAGAGACGTCCCACGCGTCCGTAGCAATAGGCAAACACCAGCGAGAACAGGCCCCCGATGCCGACGCCATAGCCGATAATGCCGGTGAGCAGGCCGGCGCTGCTTTGCACGTCTCGGCTTACCAATACCGGTTCCGGCGCTTCCCCTTTCGCCGCATCCATTTTTTCCTCAAAAGCGATGGCGCGGTCTACCTGAGGTTCCCCAAATGTCTTGGCGAAGCCGAAGGAGAGCAATGCCGCCACCAGCCCTACCAACATGCCGCGCATGAGCATATTTCCCACCATGATAACGCCCCTTGTATTTAATGACAGGGAAATCCCAGCAGATGGCGGCCATCATGAACGAATTCATGGATATACATCCCGGAGAACATCGAGGTGGCGCCTTGCTCCGCGCCGACAAAATAGATAAGCAGCATCATCATCACGCCGCCGAAAATGATCCAGGGAAGTAATTCCTTCAAGGGAATCGGGATCGGAACTGCGCCAATAGTCGCTGTGGTCATTGCTGTTTCTCCTCAAGGATGTATTTTCACGTTAGCTGTTTAAATCGATTGCTCCCCGCAGCCACGGCGAGTGCCGTAGCCAGGGCCGGGTTAGCCATCATTGCCGTAAACGGTTGTCGACGGCGTTTGTCGCCAGGGGGGGGCGCAGACTCAAGGAAGGGCATTGCCATTGGAATAGCCGGTCGTCGGATTGAAGGGCGACGTACATGCAATGACAGCTCTCTTCCCACCGAAGGAGTTGGCGACGAGCCTCTGGGCTCTTGCATTCAGACAGGTCTTCTGGCTTAGCGTCATCCTCTCCCGAACCTTCCCAATCAGCAGATCAGTGGTTATCTCGAGATTGTCAGCATCACAGCAGCGGGGGCTGCGGAGGATTTTCACCTCCTTCCCTAACGGCCAACGGCGCGTTAATCCAAATGCGATATTCAATTAACATTAGGCACCCGTTATTACGTCATAAAGCTTATAACTGGCCCGAACAGGCGGTTAAAAGGCATATTGACGTGAGCGAACCCAATGCATGCCGCGACTATAACGCCTTTCACAAAAATAAAATACCGGATTATCAAGATTTATCGGGCATCTTCATAAACCGGGAAGACTATTTTTGAAAATGCGCCACCACAGGCCCCCCCCCCTGGCGCATAGTTTATTTATGAAATACAACATGCTGCAAATGGGCGCCAAGCTTATTCATTGAGTACGAAATGTTGCAACCAAGGCATAAAGCGTATTCATAATATCGACATGCCGCAACTGGGGCACAAATTGGCTATTGCTTTTTTAAGATGATTAATTGATTTAAATCAATATGGGAATAATAAAAATAGGATTCGGCGTTTACCGCGTAATTTATATTTTATCCGTCACGTCAATACCCTTCGCTGTGCGGCTTATAAATGGGGAATATCCGTTTAAGCATGCTGTTTGGTACGGCATATCTCGCTGCCGCCGGCGTTGACGGGAATGCAATAGCCGTGCATCTCATCAAGACGCCCATAATGCGATGCCGACGGACGAGAAAAGATTAGCCGAGGACAGCGGGCTTCAAGGTGTCTTCGCACCATTGGCGGAATGTGGTGGGGCTGCTGGTCTGGGCGGTGCGCGGCACGCGGTTGTCGAGGCCTTCGTTTTTGGCCGCCATCATGTCGAGCATGCCTTGGACCATGGCGCCTGACATGCGGAATCCGGCCAGCCTGCTTTTGTAGGCATCAAAAGAGATCTGCTGGAAACGCACGGGTTTCTTTAGCACGTCAGACATGATAAGCGCCATGTCGTTAAATGAAAGATCCTCCGGGCCAAGGATGGGAACGCTCTCCTGGCCGTCCCAGGAAGCATCCGGCAGCAGCCGGGCGGCAACCGCGGCGATGTCGCGGGTGGCGCAGGTGGGGAATTTGCGATCCCCGTCGATGGCGGAGAAGAACACGCCTTGGGTTTTAATGGACTCGATTTGCATAAGCATATTATCCATAAAGGAGGGCATGGTCAGCGCCCGGAGCCTCACGCCGGTGGCCGCGATAAGGTCGTCCATGGCAAGCGACGCCGATACGTAGCCGGCATTCCGCGGCCATCCGCGCCCCAGGGCCGATACCGTTACCACGCGTTTGACGCCCTGGCGCCGCAACGCGTCGCACGCGGGCCGGGTAAAGTCCAGATAGGCGGCCTCGACGCTTTCGGCCAGAAAGTCCGGCGGCGTCAGCCAGAACACTGCGTCGGCGCTGGCGAACGCCGCATCGACCACGGCGGCGTCCCCATGAGATCCCGCAACGACCTCGACGCGTTCGAGGACGCGGGCGGGGAGGCGGCCGGGATCGCGGGCAATGACGCGCAGGGGTTCACCGCTGTGCAGAAGTTTTTCCAGCACTTGGCTGCCGATGCCGCCGGTAGGGGTGGTGATGACAATCATGATGGTGTCCTTGGGTTGCAAAGAAGTATACTACACCGTACCGTTTACTTTATTTTTTGTCAAGGGGCGAAGAGGTACGTTACAATCAGGCATGGCGAGAAGAGGCGATGAATTACGTGAACACATTCTTTGGGTCGCCAAGGATGTCTTCCTGGAAATGGGTTTTGAGCGGGCGTCGATGGATGTCGTCGCCCGCCGTGGGGAAACCTCGAAACGTTCCCTATATGCTCACTTTGAGAGCAAGGAAAAATTGTTTCTCGCCGTTATTGATCTGGTGCGAGGGCTTTTTCTCGGCAGGCTGAGGCTGCCCGGCGACTATGCCGATGAACCGGCGCAAGCGTTGGCGATGTTCTGTGGGCGCTATCTGGAAATACTGCTTTATCAGCCCTCCGTCCAGATGTGCCGGGTCAGCATGGCGGAAACCGCCCGTTTTCCCCAGGGCGCGGCGCAGCATTACGACGTGATGTTCACCGAGGTGGAAACACGCCTTAGCACCTACCTGCAAGCCGGGTTCAGCCTTTCGGCGAAGGAAGGAACCGAGGCGGCGCAGAGGCTGATCGGACAGGTTATCTATCCTCGATATGTGCGGGCCCTGTTCGGTATCGACGCCTTGACGAAAAGCTTCGATGGAGACGCGCTGGCGCCGGATTTTGATTTGGCGCCCATTCGCCGTGCCGTTGAAAACGTGCTCAAATCATTACCCACGCGGCAGTAAGCATTCGCCGAGCCGGTTCAAAGCGAGGCGCGCCCGGCTTCCGGATGACATTCCACTAAAAATGCCATCATTTCCGTAGCGTCTTTACCGAGGTAGAAGCGCGCCATTTTTTCGTTAAACTCATGGGCTTTTGCTGCCGGGATGCTGATGGCATCGATTCCATTCGACATTAACACGCCGTTCATCATAAAACGCGACGTCCGCTTGTTGCCGTCAAAGAAGAATTGTTGCAACGCGCCGAAGAGAAAAAAGCGGCGCCTTGTTCAAACGGAGGGCACGCTTGCAACGCAGTGACTCCCCGTTCAAAAAGGTGATTGAGTTCAGGCGCGCCGGGCGCGGTGGTCGGTGGGGTATGGCGGCCATATTCCCCCAGGCCGACATCCGGAGTGTAGTGGGTTTCTTGGCCTTCGCCCCGGAAAACGCCCCATTCCAGCGCCTCATTGCGGGCCACGATGGCATGAAGCCGCGTAAAAGTGGTTTTGGCCAGAAGAAATTGACCGGATTTAACCCATGTCAGCAATTGTTTAGCGCTTTCCGCCAGATTAAGGACCTGCTCTTGATCGGAGACTTTACGTCCGCCGATGGTGATGCCGTCCAGCAGGGTTTTGACTTCCGGGAACGTGAAGGGATTACCCTCCAGTACGCTGGCATCCCAAACAAATTCGGGAAGCATGCGGTGAAACCGAAAGCATACACGCTCAAGGGAATAAACCGGGAGAGTGGCGGGTAAGGCCGCCCTGTCCCAGCAAAACCCGAGTTCTTCGAACAAAGCCATGTCAATACTTCCTATAAAGCCTTTTATCGCGGGGAAACGTTTAAGAAAACCATTCAGTTCGCGATCATATCATCAATGCCAATGCCCTGCTGAAAAACTGAGATTGACGACCAACGTTGGCGGCGCCATACGTGTTGACTGACATTATGCACTTATCGCGCTTTTGTTCCGCGACTGCGGCCGTTCGCGACCGGTACCCACATCGCACTGCTCGCGATCGGCACGCCATCACCTTGGCGTGGGGCTTCTTGGGGAGGGATATCGTGTTATTTAAATTATTCAAAGTTAAAATTTTTGAAATCAAATTAGGTTTATGTATTGTCAATTTTTATTGAATAATTAATAAAAAAACTCATTTTTTATTAATCACCAAGAAACGGTTATTGCTAAAGCGATAACAGGACTATTCCGTATACAAATGAGTATATAACTTGAAAGTTTATATTTCATCTGTATTTCTCGGATGATGGGTAATATATTCGTTAAGAGATTTCAAATCCATATTGGATTATAGCCATTTTCGATTTTATTAATCAAAAGCGGAGAAAAAGCGTGAATTTTAATATCGAACCTATCGAGGCACGATCAAAAAACTATCGAATTCAAAATGGGAAAACCGATAAACTGAGTCACCGATTCGCCGCCGCGCACACCACGTGCTGTAAACCGACACCTGCGACATCCTCCTTGAGTGGCTCCGACCTTCATGCCATGGCGGTTGCTCATTACAAAGAAAAGCAAACTCCCGATATGAACTACAACGTTGAGTACAGATTGAAACGGCCAAAGAACAAAGCCAGTAAATTTGCCTATGGCTTAGCGATGGTTTCGTCTTTTATGGGAGGCCGGCAACTTCAAGCGCCACCCCGTAATGCAATGAAAATACACTTAGAATCAGCGCTTATCAGTAGCCAAAATAGCAATCATAATGAAATATTACCCTATTTTTTAACTGAAAGAGCAGGCCAAACACATCCCCCTCTATTACTTCCAAATCGAAGCGGAACAAGACGCAGGCGCGAGGCTTCACCGCGTGTCCTGCATCGCCGGACCGATTGGCAGTATCGTTTGGCTTTATATCTGAACAGAAATACGGCGGCGGGCATCGATCCCGCCACGGCTGAAGATAAGCAACTGGCGGTTAAAATTCTCAGCGGCATCGAACAAAATCCCGATTGCGTGTCCGAAGTCGCTCGTTTAACCCTTTATGGCAGTCAGCTTTACGGTGAACGGCGAGGAGAGACGCTTAGCCCTTTACAGCAAAACGGACTGATCGGACAGGCGCTGTGTCAGCTCATTTATCAAGAAGACAATATTGCTTTGCGCCTCGCAAAGATTTTCGACACCAATCGCCACGTCACCCAGCAGGCTTTTGCCGTACTACTGCAACGCTGGCCCTACTCCCATACTTATGAAAAAGAAAAGCAGCAATGGCAACGGGATTTCGAAGCGCCGGAAATCCCCGCGCTTTATCTTAAAAGCTTTTATAGCGTACAGGACAGTTCGGCATGGATAACGAACAGTCGGATCGCCATCCTTGATTTAGATAATCTCTTGGTAGGAAGCCTGACGTGGACGTTATTGCAAATGGGCGCACGATCCGTGGTTCTGGAAAATCCGCAAAGGCTTAAATCCGCGTCCTTGCAATCGTTGATTGAGACCGGTATCGGCCTGGTGGGTATGTTCAGGAACAGCATGCTTTCCTCAAAAGTCGAGTCGACGATGTATGTGGGATTATTGCTCTATTATCTTCGCGCCCGTTCGAACCTAAGCCTTGAGCAGATATTGGCGGAAGGCACGCTGGACTCGGCTTTCGAGCTGTTCAAAACCGAGTTGGAAAGCCGGCATTTGGTGGCTCAGCAGCTTTATGACAGCTTCATTTATTACCAGGTGGGCTTCAAAAAAACCGCATGGCGCTCGCGCAAGGCAGCGGCCGAGGAGTTATTGGCTCAGCATTGCGCCAACGCGGGTTCTCCCCTGCGGGACGATGATCAAATAGCAGGGGACAACTCTCCCCAGCATACCGATCAGATTAGGCGCTTGATGGACTCTCCCGCCGGCCAGCGGTGTGAGGAGACCGGGGCGCCCATCCCGGACCTGAACGGTTATTATCGCCACGAAGTGGATCGTTTCGCCGAAAAAATTCGCGCATTGGACGCGGCGCTGTTGGCGGCGGCATTCTTGCCAAGCGACGTAGAAGACGAAAATATCCAATCGGAAGATGCGCAATTTTTACAACAGGCGGAGATTGACTGGGTTATGCCGCGGCTGACGCAGCATCGACATATCCCGGACATGTTTTATTCCAATAAACTCATACAATACTTCGGTAAGCCGGACACTTTTTTTTCAGGCCAAGCGCTATAACGACAGCCGGCTGTTTGCCTTGCGCACCACCTCGCAGGGATATTTATTGCGTAAAATCCCCCTCGACGACAAGCAGCTTATTCATTTAATGCCGTTTATGGCGGATTGGCCATTCCCCGCGCTGGTCCCTCAGCATGAATTTTCACTCTTGCCGGTTGATGGGGCCGATTTGAAGAAAAGACCCAATGAAACGCTAACCCTTTTTCTGGAGCGGTACGCCGAGGCTCACTACCAGGCTTATCGGCTCAAAATTCATGATGTGGGCTATCAAAGCACCGAGTCATCTTTAAAACATATTGTGGCGACGGTATCCGGTTATATCATCCCCTTTTACGGCTGCGTCGGCGCTTTGCGAAGCGGAGATCATCAGGCCGCCTTTTCGGAATGCCTGGTGGACGGCGCCATGGTGGGGCTACCTTTGGTGTTTACCGGCATGAAGGCCGGGCTGGGCGTGTTCAGGGAAGCGAGGATAGGCGTTGGCCGGACCTTGAGCGGACCGAGATTCAGCGCCTCGGGGCAAGACGTTTTTTAAAAACGTGGTGCCCGCCACGGTGCAAATCGCCGGCGGCGTCACGGCCACCCAGGCGCAATTAAAAAAATTTACGGCCACCATAAGCTTAGGCTTGTTAGAGAGCGTCGATCCGGGTATTAAAACGCTGCGGTCAGCAAGCATACTGACAAAAGGGCTTTATCTCACCCTGCTTTCCAGAACAACGGCCGGCGCCATTTCGTGGCAGCGCAATTTGGCCAAAGTTTCTGAAGAGCTCACCAATCTGGCGGTCGCCAACGATCTTCTGGATTTTCAGATTGCCTATAACCGCGCATGCGATACGCCGCTAACGGTGACCGCAAAGGGCACGACTTACCCGGTGATACACATACAAAACAGCAGTTTGGTGGGAGTGGAAACCGGTGAACGAACCCCGGGCGGCCAATTGTTATTCGCCCAGTTGGATTTACAAAACCGATTAGGCGTTTATAAAAAAATATTACTGTATGGATATCGGCGCTTCTCAATGCGATGTCGCCCATCCCGTCCTGCCGGATTACAAGATTGAACAAAATGTCCACCTTTCTCGAGGGGCGGATTTGCCTATGTATTGGCTGCTGACAAGCAGCTCGCCCATTTACATGGTGGTGGTGCATCCGCTGTCCGTGCTGGATTTTGACCACCAAAAATGGGTACTGTTTGAAATAAACGAACGGCGTTGGGCTTTATCGAGAGACAACGGCACCTTGGTGCCGGCGGACAATATTGACGATTGGCAGACGGATCCCCATCAAAGCACGGAAGCGGTGTTAACGATGGAGGCCGGCGACAGCGATCGAACGGTCTGTCTGCGCCTCCCTCCTGTGGGGCATCGAAAAAAGCGGCAAATCGGCCATCCGCCTTCTGTAATGGACTGGCATCATCTGCTGATGGATTACACGTACGCGGAAGAAGAAATCTCAGGTTTCAACGCCCTTATCCATGATGATAAGCGGCTCAACGTGCAAGTTGGCGAGCAGCGCTACCTGCTGTCGCCGGAAAAAAAACGCCGCCACCTTTTTGCTGCGACACCCGACACAGATGAATGCGCCGGCGTTCCGGCTGTCCTATCGGGTGGATAAGGGCGATTTCGTTTTTTCCTCGCCCACAGAGCCGCTCAACGCGCACCGGCTCGGGGAATCTTTACGCCATAGAATAACCCACAACCGCCTGGCGTCACAGGCGCCCTACTTGGATATCCTGCTGCCGCCGCTGGTGAACGGAGCCTTCAGCTACGGCAATAAAATGTTCCTTAAATTTAGCGAGCGGATATTGACCATCGCGCCGTTTGACGGACTTTATCATACCCTGTCCATGGATGATGGCGATGCGGGAAAGTCCAATAAATATTGGACGTTGCGCTATGAATTGTTTACGGGCAGCTTTGATGTTGTGAGTTCCGGCCATCGAGCGCCGGTACCCGATTGGGGGTTGGGCGGCCCGCCTTCACGCTTTGAGAAGCTGTCCGTGCGGACATTCCCCAAAAGCCGGTTTCCCACCCTGGCGGCTTTGTGCGATTCCGGTAGTCCATCCACGGACGACGTGCCGGCTTTAACAAGTTCACTTCACACCCGATTGCGTCAGGTGGCGCTGCTGCTGCGTCTTGCCCCTGCGCTCCGTGCCGATACCCTGCATGCATCGAGCGCCGTGCTGCGTTCATTTGACATGGACAACACCCTGCCGGCGGAGTGGATTGCCAATTTCCAACCGCTGGCGTTATGGGCCACCCTGATGAATACCTTGACAAAGTGTCAACGCGCGACGGTAACGCAGACGCCCTGGGCGAGTCGGGCATTGGCTAAAATTGAAAATTTTTCATGGTCGTTTTCCACGCCACGGCTCATTGGGTTGGGTCCTGATTTTCGATTATTTATTATCGCTGATGAGGCTTCGTCCGAGGGGGCAAGGCAACAAAAAAAATTATGCGGTAAAACTTTTCCCCGATCTGATGACGGCGGAGCCGCTGTCGTCTGAAAACGGGTTGCGCCGCTGGCTGCCGAATGCGGGCGATATCTCACCCACATCGGTAACAAAGTTTGCCTTGTCTGAAGGCCAGCAGCCGATGTTTTGGGTAGATGATAGCCACCAGATTTGGGCGGAGACGCCGGACGGCGTCAAAACGCGATTATACCGTCCGTCAACCGATCATCCCGTTGATGACATCATCGTTTCCCCCGACGGCGATATCATCGTTTTGGTGGTAGAACGCACGGCGCACCGCCTGGTCGCGCTGTATTACCATTTACCGCCGATGGGTAGCGAGGAGGCGGGAAGGGAGAAAGAGCATTTTGACGACGCTCAGCTCAACGGGGAGTTCGTGTTCGGCCGAGCGCCTTGGGTGAGCAACCAAGGCGAGTTATACCTGCCCTGGCCTAACCATTGGTCTTTTTTAGAGGAAGATCATCCCCGCTGGACAACGCCTGAAGGCTTCCAGCCGGATTTCGTCTCCCTCGATCAGCGTTTTCTCGGTTACGTTAAGCGCAATGACGAGATGCATGACCATGAAATCATGCTGTTGGATACCACCAATGAACACAATCTGTTATTACGCCGCAATCAGCCGGTAAGTATAAACAGCTACGGCCTGGGCAAGATGGTGAGCGTTGCCTTCTCCGCCCTCAATGCGTTGGCGGCGGTAGGGTTTGCCGACGGTTATATTGAAATCTACCGCATCGGGACGGATGAGAATGAACAAGACGTTATATCACTCGGCTTTGCCCGGGTGCCGATGGGGCAATACATTCTGGGGGACAGCCGGCACCCGAAGCCTAAACAGATGGTGATGAAATTCGCCAATGCCTTTGACCGGCTGTTGGTGTTCCATGACGTCGGCGATTTTCGTACCGACCAGACCGGGAACGGGACCTATGGTGTTTCTGAAGTTTATTTGGCTGATCTGGAGGGTGGGTAAAAGTCAGAAAAACGAAAGCGCGTCTTTGCAATCAGCCCCTAAGCGTTGTCACAAGGAAAACAACGATACTGATTATTTAAGCCTACATTCAATCAAAAACCAGAGCTCAACGAGTGAGCCTAGGTTAAAAAGCGGCTATAACCCGACATATACCCTTTATGCCGAGTTAAGGCATCACCCGACACATCTCATGTATGCCGAGGTACGCCTCTTAGGCTTAAACGTGCCTTGTGCTATGGCTCCGTCACATAAAAAGAGAGTAACCCCGCCAGGGTGTTGATCTCTGTTTCAAACGCTTGACTGTTATCGTCAATCACCAGATAAAGGGCGGTATTGCGGGTTTGGCCGTACATCAGCGGCAAGGGGACCAGTTCACCGGACTGAAGCTGTTTTTCAATATGCGCAATGGGCAGCCAGCCATAGCCGATGCCATGCGTTACCGCATCGATGGCGGCTTCAATGGTGGTGAATGTCCAACTGTCCGCCACTGAGACGGCCTCTTTAGGCGGCGTATCTTGATTGATGTGCGTCAGTTCGATGCGCGGCCAGGAGGCCAGAGCGCTTTCCGCCAGAGGAGAAGGCTGCGCCAACAGCGGATGACCGGCGCTAACCACGGCCATAAAGGTCAGTTCAATCAGCTTTTTGCCCTTTTCCGGCAGGTCGGCGCGCTGGGTGATAACGTAAATATCGGCCTGTCGAGCGGTCAACTGCGCGGCGCTTTCGCTGCGCAGCACTTCCATCAGGTCGATGCAGATAGCGGGATATTGACGTTGAAAAGCGCGCATCGCCTTGAAGAGACGCTGCTTGGGGAAAATACTGTCAACCGCCATGCGCAGGCGCATCTTATCGCCGTTTCTGAGCAACAAGGCGCGTTTCTCCAGGGCGTGAAACGTTCGCAATACGGGTTTTGCCTGCTCAAGGAGCAACAGACCTTCTTTGGTCAACTCGGCCTTGCGCCCGTTGATGGCCAGCAGGGAGACGCCAAGCCTTTCCTGCAACAGCGAAACCTTATAGCTGATAGCGGACTGGCTCCGGTGGAATTTTTCGGCGGCCTTGGCAAAACTGCCTTCCTGCACGATAGACAGCAGTATCTCCCATTCCTCCAATGTGGTTTTTAACGCCATAACCCATCCAAAAAATTGATGTATATGTTCTAATATTACCTTTTTTAATTCAATTATAAAATGTTTATAGTGGTTCTACACAATAGGAGGACATCATGAGTGCGTTTGATAAAAATGATTTAAGCGGTTTTGTCGGCAAACATCTGGTTTATACCTACGATAATGGCTGGAACTACGAAATCTATGTTAAAAACCGGAGCACCCTCGACTACCGGATTCACAGCGGGATAGTGGGAAACCGGTGGGTGAGGGATCAACAGGCGTTTATCGTCCACGTGGCCAAGGAGGTCTATAAAATATCCTGGACGGAGCCCACCGGAACCGATGTCAGTTTGATTGCCAATTTAGGGGATAAAATCTTTCACGGCACTATATTCTTCCCGCGCTGGGTCATCAACAACCCGGAGAAAACGGTGTGTTTCCAAAATGATCATATCCCGACAATGGAATCTTTGCGCGAGCAGGGCCCGGCTTACCCTACTGAAGTCATCGATGAGTTCGCCACGATAACGTTTATTCGTGATTGCGGCGAGCAAAATGAAACGGTAATCGATTGTGCCGCCAGCGAGCTTCCCGCCGACTTTCCTGAGAACTTGAAGTAATTACAATACTATTTAAGAGGATGCAAATTCAGCATCCTCTCGCTACAGGTTTTTTGCTGATAAATAATGCGTTCTCTCGGGTCCTTTTTCCCTCACTCAATAGTCAAGCCGCCATCATGGCCGATGTCCAGAGGTTTGCGTAAGCCGAAGAACGATTGAAAGCCGGACGCCTTAAGGCCTTTATTTAAGCCTGCTGCCTTTAAACCCATGGGGCAAACCCTCGGCCAACTGCACCGGAACGTTGACGCCGCCGCCCAGTTCATCAGCCGCATGCCACGGCCAGCGAGGGTCGTAGAGCATGGCGCGGCCCAAGGCGATCAGGTCGGCGTTGTTCTCTTGCAACGCGGTTTCCGCTTGTTGCGGCCGGGTTATCAAACCGACGCCGATGACCGGAATATCGATAGCCTTTTTGATGGCCGCCGCATAGGGCAGTTGATAACCCGGCACAAGGGGCGGCAACGCCTGTCTTACCGGGTCCAGACCGCCGCCGGAAACATGCACGTAAGCACATCCCTTGGCCGCCAGGGCTTGCGATAGCAGGATACTTTGCGACAGGTCCCAGCCCCCGTCAATCCAGTCGGTGGCGGAAATACGGATGCCCACCGCCATATCATCCTTAACGGCGCGCTTGACGGCATCGAAAATCCGCAGAGTCAAACGCATTCGATTCTCTAGAGATCCACCGTAAGCGTCAGTGCGCTGGTTGCTGACGGGGGATAAGAATTCATGCATCAGAAAGCCATGGGCGGCATGGAGTTCAATGACGTTTATGCCGATGTCGGCGGCCCGCCGCGCCGCGGCGGCGAAGGAGAGAACGATATCATCAATTTCTTCCCCGCTAAGCGCATGGGGCGCAATCGCCCCCTGAACAAACGCCAGCGGCGAGGGCGCGACCACCGGCCAGCCGCGCGGGTCGTTGGGAAATAATACCTCGACCCCATCGCTGGGGGCGGGGGATGCCGCTTTGCGGCCCGCATGGGAAAGCTGTATGCCAAGAGGCATTTTCGAATAACGCCGGATAGCGCGGACGATGTTGCCCAGCGCGGTTTCCTGCGGCTGATTCCATAAACCGAGATCCGCATGGGTAATACGCCCTTGCGCGGTGACGGCGGTAGATTCGATTATCAACAAGCCCGCGCCGGACATGGCGAGCGAGCCCAGGTGCATCATGTGCCAATCCGTCGCCCTCCCTTCCGTCGCGGAGAACTGACACATAGGGGCGATAACGATACGGTTATTCAATGACACGTGCCCGATAGTGACCGGGGAAAAAAGTGAGCTCATAGATACCTCTTAACATTCACCCCCGTTCACGGGGCTGAACCCTACTTAAAAGTCGGATCGATTTTTGCCATGGGAGACGGCAGCGACTCACGGCGCGATTTGACTTCGCGTTGTGAAGGGTTTATTTCTCCACTCCTGGATAGCAAAAGGGATTTAATGCATAACAGGCGCGGCGTGAAAGCGTGTTTGATAATACGTCCCCTTCATTTTCAATACAACTTGAACCACATTGCAATACAGTAAAACGTAAGGATTTTTGACATGAGCAAGAAAGGGCTGAAAATTCAGGTTATTTCCCGGGCGGCACAGATTCTGCGCTCCCTCGGCAGCGAAGGCCTCAGCCTGGGGGAATTGGCGCAGCGAACCGGGTTGCCGCGCTCTACCGTGCAACGTATCGTTGACGCCCTGGAGCAGGAAAATTTGGTGGACGCGGGGGAGTCCGGCGTCAGGCTTGGCTGGGGGTTGAACGAACTGGCCAAAATGACCTATTGCAATGTTGCCGCGAAGCTTCGCCATCCCTTCGAAACGCTGTTTACCGCAACGCGCGAGACGGTGGATATTGCCACGCTGCGCGGTCGGGAGGTCTATTTTCTCGACCGGATTATTTCAGATCAATTGGTCAGGGTAGTGCCGATGACCGATCGCCCCAAGCCGTTGTACGCGATGGCCAATGGCAAAGCCATCTTATCCTGTTTACCTGATGAGCAGATTCGCGACCTGTTCGGAAAATGCATGCCGGCGCTGACGGAGCATACCCTGACCTCGGTGGAGAGTTTGCTTGATGATATCGCGTTGATCCGGCAGAGCGGTTTTTCCTACGACAGGGAGGAGCATGCTCAGGGGGTGTGCGCCATCGGCATTCCGCTGGCGGTACCCGATAGCGCGCCCTATGCCATGTCGGTGGTGGTGCCGTCTTTTCGTTTCGACGCGCGTTTGCCCGAGTTGCAAACAATCCTGGGCGGCGTGCAAAAAGAGTGTCAATCCATTTTGCAGCCGCGGGCGTAAGGCGCCGGTTCAGTTACCGTTAAGGCCGGCATCGCTGATGGGATCGCGCACTATCAGGATATAAGCCAGCGCGCCGATGACCGTGACGCAGGAGCAGAGGGTCAGCGCCAGGTGAAACGAATGGGTGGTGTCAAGGATCCAGCCGGTTATCACCGGGGCGAAAGAAGCAAACACAAAGCTGGCGAAGTTTTGGATACTCCCCACCGAGGCGGTCATGCGCGCGGTTACCGCCACATGGATCAACCCCCAGCAGGACGTGCCGGCGAAATGGATGCAGAACAGCGCCATACCGATCAGCACTACGGCGCTGCCGGTGGATTGCGCTCCGGCCACCACATAGGTAAAAGCCGCCGACAGCAGCATACCGGTGACGATACAGATTTTACGGCTTTTGATCGGCGCCATGCCGCGCCGTACCAGATAATCGGTGACAAAGCCGTTGCACAGCATACCCGCGGCGCCGAACAGGAACGGAATCGCCGCCATCAGGCCCGTGCTTTTCAGATCGAGATGATAGGTCGTTTGCAGGTAGCCCGGCAGCCAGGCCAGATAGAGCCATGCGGTGTAGTTGATGCCGCTAAAGCCAATCATCATGCCCCACATGGTGCGGTTTTTGAACAACGCGCGCCATTCTCTGAAATTCAGTGCATCGCGACGGTCCACGATGCTGCCGGCGTTCAGGTAGCGCTGCTCCGCGGACGTCAGCTCAAGGCTTTCACGATTGCGGTACAGCGCATACCAGGCGAGGGAGAGGAAGATACCCAGCACACCGACGGTAATGAACACGCCGCGCCAGCCGATCCAGAGCATCATCGCCGCCAGGATTGGCGGGCTGATGGCCAGGCCGATAGTGGACGCCGCGTTGAAAATGCCCATCGGCAAGCCGCGATCCTTGATGTTGAACCAGTCGTTGATGACTTTGACGCCGCAGGGATTCATCGGCGCTTCGCCGATGCCAAGGCCGATACGGATCAGGATAAATTGGTTAAAGCTATGCACCAGCCCGCACATCGCCTGAAACAGAGACCAAAAGAACATGCCCAGTCCCAACATGATGCGCGGTCCCTTTCTATCGAGCAGCGGGCCGCAGGGAAGCTGGGCAATGCCGTAGGCTAATGAAAAAGCCGACAGCAGCATGCCGATTTCAGTGGCGTTGAGTCCCAGCTCCTGGCGTATCGTCATGTTGGCGACGGATAATGAACTGCGATCAAGAAAGTTAATGATGGCGGCGATAAATAATAAAACCATCGCGGTTATCTGCAGGCGTTTGATTTTTTCAGACCGTGGTAAAATACCCTCCGGCATAATTGGCGTCAGTATTTGCGGGCTGGCACAGATGTCATTTTTGACATCGTCATTTAATTCTATTTTTTCCACTATGCACTCCTGATGGTATTTTTTTCTTCACTTGGCGTGTGGAGAATGGTTCGCATTTAAAAGCGAACCTGTGGTTAATTTTTGCGGAAAATATTCCCGCTAATCCTGTTTAGAAATAACTGAAGTCGACTTGCCCTGAACGTAAAGCAGCGCTCCTCGCCGTGCTGTTTTTTTTTCTGGTTGCGTGCGGGCGATAATGATTTTCTGTTTTTAATCGGTTTTTAATACGTTCAGAAGCAACGGTCGGCATGGCCAAGTGATTAGCTGTATTGCTTAATCGAATGGATCATGGACTGTTTTGCGGTGTCGAGATGGCGCCTCAGCGCACGGATGGCGTCCAGATCGTTATGGTTGATGAGGGCGCTCAGCACCGCGATATGCTCTTCTATGGCTAAGACATTCCGTTGCTTGAGATCACGCTCATCCCATTGATAATGAAAGTGAAAAATTACTGAGATGATTTCCAGCGACTGGTCGAAGAAGACGTTGTCGGCGGCGGCGAGGATCAGGGCGTGGAAGTCGCGGTCCAACTGGGAAAACAGGCGATAGCCGCTGCCGATAGCGTCGCGCAGCTGGCGATGACGGTACAGCAGCTCCTTGGCGCGCAGCCATAGCGCATTGTGTTCAGGCAGATTCATAAACCGGTTGAGTGAGTGGGTCTCCAGCATCTCCCGCAGTTCAAAGAGCTGTTCGGCGTAGGACTGGTCGAATTTTTTCATGCTCCAGTGGCCGCGCCGGACATTCTCTATCAGGTTGTAGCGGCAAAATTTCAGCAGAAACTCACGCACCGCCACCGGGCTGACGCCGGCGCTGCGTGCGAGCTGTAGCTCGGAAAACGTCTCCCCGGCCCGGATTTGACGCTGGTTGATCATACTGAAAAACGTTTTTTCGAATATCCGGCTCTGCTCGTCGAGCGGGGCGGAAACACAGTCGAAACCGTCCTGCGGACCGGGACGGCGCACGATGCAGTAATCGCCGCCGACGCTTTCGAGAATGCCTTGGGTCGCCAGATACTGAAGAATATGGCGCACCGTGGTGCGGCTGATGTTGTACATCTCGGCCAAATAGGATTGAGAGGGAAGCGGTGAGCTTATATGGCCTCTTTCGATACTGTCGATAACCTGATTGATAACAGTGTGGCGCAGATTTTGCGAGCGGCTCATGTGGATACCCTGATGGTGTTTTTTAAGAATTAAAAACCTATTAAAAGCCAATTTCTTCCAATCCCCTCACAAATCAAAACATCTCAATGTGCGGCGCCGCCGATTTTCTTTGATAACAGCGTCATTGACAAATAGGAGAAGTAAAATGTCCATGATGAAAACGCTGGTGTGCGTCGAACCCAAAAAAAATGGTTTATCAACAACGAACAATCCCCATTCCGGCAGATAAAGAAGTTTTAATTAAAATAAAAACGGTGGGTATCTGCGGAACGGATATTCATGCCTGGGCCGGTAAACAACCTTTTTTTAGTTATCCCCGAGTGTTGGGGCATGAAATATGCGGAGAGATAGTCGGGCTCGGCAATCAGGTCAATCATTTGCATTGCGGACAGCAGGTGGCGGTGATCCCCTATGTGGCCTGCGGCGCTTGTCCCGCCTGCCGCAGCGGGCGTACCAACTGTTGTGAAAAAATCGCGGTGATCGGCGTACACCGGGACGGCGGCTTCAGCGAGTGGCTCAGCGTGCCGGTGGACAACCTGTTATTGGTGGAGCACGTGGAGCCGGAGGCGGCCGCGCTGATTGAACCGTTCGCCATCAGCGCCCATGCGGTGCGCCGGGCGTCCATCGGGCCTGATGATGACGTTCTGGTGACGGGGGCCGGCCCCATCGGCCTGGGCGTTGCGGCGATCGCCGCGGCGGACGGCGCGCATGTGGTGGTGGCGGACACCAGCGAACAGCGCCGGCAGCATGTCGCCCGGCACCTCGGCCTAAGGGTTCTGAATCCCGCCGATGAGCATTTCAGCGACGGATTGCGCGACTGTTTTCACGGTTCGCTGGCGCAGAAAGTTGTTGATGCCACCGGCAACCCGCTGGCCATGAATCACACCGTGGACTTGATTCGCCACGGCGGCAGTATCGTTTTCGTCGGCCTGTTCAAGGGGGATTTGCAATTCGCCGATCCGGAATTCCACAAAAAAGAGACCACGATGATGGGCAGCCGCAACGCCACGCCGGAGGATTTCGCCAAGGTGGCGCGGTTGATGAGCGCCGGTACATTGCGCGCCGACATGCTGTTGACGCATCACTACCGTTTCGATGCGCTGGCGGAAGTTTATGAACGCGACGTCATCAATAACCGTCAGTTGATTAAAGGCGTGATCCATTTCTGAGCGCCGGTACGGCGCTTTTCACCTCGCCTGCCGGCGCCGCCGGCCGGCAAAAAGGACGATGAGCATGAACAGATTGAATCGGCGGGACTTTCCCGGCGCCCGCTACCCGGACAAAATCATCCAGTTCGGCGAAGGCAATTTTCTGCGGGCTTTTATCGATTGGCAGATTGATATACTGAATGAGCATACCGATCTGCAGGCGGGGGTGGTGGTGGTGCGTCCCATCGACAGCGAACAACCGCCGTCCCTTAACACGCAAGACGGGCTGTATACCACGCTTGTCCGCGGGCTGGACGACCAGGAATACGCGGTCAGCGCCAGCCGGTTGATCCGCAGCGTAAACCGCGAGATTTCAGTTTACCGGGACTATCCGTCATTTCTGGCGCTGGCCCGCGATCCGGCCATCCGTTTTGTCTTTTCCAATACCACGGAAGCCGGCATCGGCTATCATGCCGAAGACCGGTTAACCGACACGCCGCCGGTCAGCTATCCGGCCAAGCTGACTCAGCTGCTGTATGAACGCTTTCGCCATTTCAGCGGCGCCGCCGAGCGCGGCTGGGTTATCATTCCCTGCGAATTGATTGACTATAACGGCGATGCGCTGCGCACGCTGGTCCTGCGCTATGCCGGCGAATGGGGGCTCCCGGCGGGCTTTATCCAGTGGATCGAGCAAGCCAATGTCTTCTGCTCGACCCTGGTGGACCGCATCGTGACCGGTTATCCCCGCGACGAAGCGCCGGCGCTGGAACAGGAGTTGGGCTACCGGGATGCGTTTTTGGATACCGCCGAGCCTTTCTATCTTTTCGTTATCCAAGGACCGCAATGGCTGGCGGAAGCTTTGCGATTAGACCGTTACCCGTTGCAGGTGCGGATTGTGGATGACATCGCCCCGTACAAGGCGCGCAAGGTCGCCATTCTCAACGGCGCGCATACCGCGCTGGTGCCGGTGGCGTTCCTGTCCGGTCTGGATACGGTGGGGGAGGCCATGGCCGACGACATGTTGCGGCGGTTTATCGAACGGATGATCGCCGAAGAAATTATTCCCACCCTGGCCCTGCCGCGCGCCGAACTGGACGCATTCGCCCAGGCGGTGCTGCGTCGTTTCCGCAACCCGTATCTTCGCCATCAACTGCTGTCCATCGCGCTCAACAGCATGACCAAATTCCGCACCCGCATTCTCCCGCAGTTGCTTAATGCCCGGCAACTGACCGGCGCTCTGCCGGCGCGACTGACCTTTGCCCTGGCGGCATTGATAGCTTTCCATCGGGGCCGGCGCGGCGAAGAGCCGTATCCGTTGCAAGATGATGCCTATTGGCTGGACTGTTTCAAGGGGTTATGGGCCGATGCCGACGCCGGTCGCATCACCGTGCCGGAACTGGTGCGGACGGTGCTATCCGCGACGGACCACTGGCAGCAGGATCTGACCCGGGTGCCTGGCCTGGCCGAGCGGGTCGCCGATGACGTTCAGGCCATTGCCGACCACGGCATGCGCGCGGCCGTCGAGCGTTATTGTTAAGGCCGCCGCGTCTCTGTGCGCCCGCTATCAGACGTCATCCGCGGCATGCGCGCGGCCGTCGAGCGTTATTGTTAAGGCCGCCGCGTCTCTGTGCGCCCGCTATCAGACGTCATCCGCGGCATGCGCGCGGCCGCCGAGCGTTATTGTTAAGGTAGCCGCGTCGCTGTGCGCCTGCTACCGGAGGTCATCCGCGGGATGGTGCGGCGCCGGACAATCGCCGGTCAGGCTGCGCGTATCCCGCGCAACCCGCCCGATGGCTAATCCTCTTTTTGCAGCGCGCTGAACAGGAGAGTGCGTTCGGTGGCAATCCGATCGAATTTGACGGCATAACAGGCATCTTGCTCAAGGACGCCGATGACGACTCCGCCGCCGAACACCGGATGCGTCACCCGGTCGCCGACGCCATAGCGCGCCGCGGGATGCCGCAGCCGCGAATCCGCGTCGCTGAAGACGCGCCGCAGCCCGGTCTTCAAACCGTTCTCCAGGGGAACGACGTAGTCGATATTCGCCTCGCCGGCGTCAAAAATAAACCGGGAAGGGTATTTCATCAGATTATCATTGGCGACGCCCTCCGCATCGCTGAGATACAAACGGTCCATGGCGCGGGTCATCGCCACATAGGCCAGCCGCCGCTCCTCCTCCATTTCTTCCGCGGAGCCGATGCGCCGGCTGGGAAACACGCCCTCGTTCAAACCGCAGATAAACACGTAGGGATATTCCATGCCCTTGGCGCTGTGGATGGTCATCAGCTTCACCCGGTCGGGTTTCTCTTCGTTATCGAGGTTGCTGAACAGCGCGATGTGCGCCAGAAAATCCTCCAGGGTGGCGTCGTCATCCCCGGCGGCGCGCTGCACCGCGCGTTTAAGCTCCGCCACGTTATCCAGTCGGTCCTGGTCCCCTTGCAGCCGCAGGAAGGCTTCATATCCGCTCATGTCCAGCAGCGTTTGCAGGGCGGTATCCAAGGCCATTGCATGTCGGTTGCGGCGCACATGTTCTATGGCCGCGACGTAGCTTTTGGCCTGTGTGCCTTTAAGCCAAGGGGCATCAAGGTTTTCCCGCAGGGCCTGGTAAAGGCTCAAGGCGTGCTGCTCGCCGTACAGCGCCAGCGCCTCCAGCTTCTTTTTGCCGATTTTTCGCGGCGGAACGTTGACGGTGCGCAGCAACGCCAGGTCGTCGCCGGCGGTGACCATGCGCAGATAGCAGATAATATCCTTGATTTCCCGGCGCTCATAAAAAGCGATGCCGCTGAAAATTTTGTAAGGCAGCGCCTGTTCCACAAACCGCTCTTCCAGTATCCGCGTCAGGTAATGGGCGCGATACAGCACGCCGATGCTGCCGGCGGGCACGCCGGCGGCGCGCAACGCCTGTATCTCCTTCACCACCCAATCCGCCTCGTCCCGGTCGCTTTTGGCATGAAAATAGGCCGGCCGCGGGCCGCTGCTTTTCACGGCAAGCAGGGATTTCGGGAATCGCACCTCGTTTTGTTCAATCAACGTATTGGCGGCGGTAAGGATTTCCGGCGTGGAGCGGTAGTTGGTGGTGAGCGCCACGGTAACGGCCCGCGGGTAGAGCGTCTCGAAATCCAGAAACAGCCGCAGGTGAGAACCGCGCCAGGAGTAGATGGTCTGATCGGGATCGCCGACGATAAACAGATTGCCGTGCTTGCCCGACAGCAGCTGCGCCAGCTTGTATTGCCGTTTGCTGACGTCCTGGAATTCATCCACCATGACGTATTGCATGCGATCCTGCCATTTGAGCCGCACCGCCGGAAAATGCTCCAGGATCCAGGCGGCGAAGTTAATCAGGTCGTTAAAGTCCACGCCGAAGCATTTTTTTTGCTCATACAGATAGCGCAGGAAGATTTCTTCATTGCGATCGCGGGCGTCGGCGAAACGGGCCTTCAACTGTTCGTTATCCAACCGGTAGATATCGTCGATATAGGTGGCGGCATAAAGCTTTTTGGCTTCCAGCACCTCGTCCAGGGTGCGCTTGATGGTGGTATCCCGTAGCGTCAGCCCCATATCGGTGAAGATTTTTTGCAGGATCTGCTTGAGGTCTTCCATGTCCAGGATCATGAAATTGCGGGGATAGTTCAACACGTGGATATCTTCTTTCAGCAGTTGCACGCAGAAGGCGTGAAACGTACAGATATAGCCCAGGTCGCGATCCCCCAGCGCGCGTCTTACCCGGCGTTTCATCTCGTTGGCGGCGCGGTTGGTGAACGTGACGCACAGGATGTTTTTCGGCGCGATGCCCAGGGTGGAAACGAGATAGCAGTAGCGCTCGGTAAGGGTGCGCGTCTTACCGGTGCCCGCGCCGGCGATAACCCGTACCGCGCCTTCGGTGGTGGTGATGGCCGTTCGTTGTTCAGGATTGATATCATTGGGCAGGTCGGTCAAAAACGGTTCCCCTTCATTTCAGCAAGCCGGTTTCCCTGCCGGGCAATAAACACGCCTCTATTGTGTCACTTGTCCGGAAACGCTGATGGACATAAACTGCAAATGGTGCATGAATTCCCGCAAAATCAATAGCGTGGCGGCAAAAGCATTGTCGTCGGGCAGGCCTTCCCCAGGATGCCGGACGGCCCTGGACCACCGCCGCCAACCGATCGAAGGTGCGCTCCATGGCATCCAGCGTCAACAGCATCTCCTCGTGTTCCGGCACGCCGGACAGTCGGGCGATGCGGTAAATCTCCCCGTCGGCGGAAAACAGGAGCGATCCCCGCGCTATCTGGGGGGCTGACGGTCAGGACTTCATCTTCCACCGCCATAATGGCGTTCTCCATCTCCTCGGGAGCGGGCGGTCGGCGGGAGAAAAAACGGCTTGCGGTTTTTTCCGACCCCAGGTCCAGGGTTAAGGCGCGGTATTGGTGGTGATCGCCGGTCAATACCAGGGTTTGTCCGGCGCCGATATGCAGCAGAGTGATGGACTCTTCGCCGGTGAAGGTCCGGCTGATTTGCTCGAAATGCTGCTTTAGGGTTTCCAGAGGATCCCGGCTGACGGTAATTGCGGCGTCGCTATCGGCGATTGACGGAGGAAAAGACTTAGGAAAAGACATCGGAGCCTGTCCTGGTTGTCGTGAAATACACTACTTTAAACTTTACCGCGTGGTAGTCAAACGGGCGTCGCTTGGGCTCGGGGCGAAAAAGACATATAACAGGTCATCCTATGCAAGCACCGGCGTTTTCAGCGGCTTGAACGCCTGCCAGTACTGACGGACGCCCTGCTGTTCATTTCGGGCGCTTGCCGCCAAAAAGCCGCGCAGATAGCCGAGGGTGTCCGCCAGCGGCGGGTGGCTTTCCTGCAGTTGCCGTAATAAGCCGCCGGCGGTGGCGGAATCGTTAAGGCTCCCCAGCCTGTCCTGCAAAACGGTGAGCGCGGCGACAAACGGCGCCATGGTTTTATCCCGGTACAGGGAGTGAAAGAATTCCGCGGTGTAGCGGGGTTTTTTTGGCGGCGATACGCACCTTGTGGCGCCTTTGCGCCGTGGCCTCGGGTAATTTTTTGCCCTGCTTTTTCATCCCGCGGCGATAGCGTCGCAACATTTGGTCGGCAAAGCACGGGATCCGGGACTTAAGGCGCTTGCGCTGGTCCGCCGACGCGGTGCCGCGCCATTCACGTTGATTAATCCATTGCGTCAGGGATAAGACCAGCCGTTCATAGCGCGCCGAACTGACGGCGTCGGCGGCGTCCTTCGCGCTCTTTTTGCTTTGGCGCATCGCCGCCTGCCGCACGTATTCCAGGGGCAACGGCTCCTCGAGCGCCTCGGCCAGACCGTTCAAGACGGGACCGGCCACGATATCCCAGTCGCGGGCGATGCCCAATTGTCGGGTCAGCCAATCCAATTCCTCCCGCAGGGGTTCGTTCGGCGGCAGCACCGCCTTGAACAGGCCGAGGGCCGATCGCAGCCGCCGTAAGCCCACCCGCATCTGATGAACGCTTTCACCATCCTGCCGCCGGACGCCGGCGGCATTGGCCAGAATCTGCGTCAGGCAATTGGCGGCGATAATTTGAAAGACCTGTCCCACCGACATGTTTTTTTTAAGCCGCAGGGGAGCCGCTTTCACCGCTTCGGCGGCGGGCAATGCGCGGACGGGGTCGGTGGTTAATGACTGTTCCATACATTTTTCTCCGCGGCCGTTAAGATATGCCGCTGGTAACGGAAGATGTCATCGCGTTCGACGCCGTTCATTCCCGCACGCGGCGGCGCGCCGTTAGAGCATTTCCGGGCGAAACTGTTGCCTGCGGCTGATTATCTTGCCTGACACCATAAATACCCCGTCGCCGGTATAATGCAGCGTTTCAGGATGTTTTGGCGTCGAGGCCGCCTGGGCGTCGACGATTTCAAAGATAAAGAAATTATAGCGCTCCACCAGCGCGTCGTCATAGAGACGGCACTCAAAATGGGCATGGCATTCGCCGATAAGCGGCGCGCCGACCTTTTGCGCCGGCGCGGCGGTGAGGCCGAAGCGACTGAACTTGTCGATATCGGCGCCGTGAGTATTGCCGATGCCCACCACGGCATCGGTCAGGGCGAGGGTGGGAAGGTTAATAACGCATTCGCCGCTGTCGCGAATCATGGCGAAACTGTGATTGCCGCTGGAAATCACACAGCCGATAAGCGAAGGGGAGAACTCAAGCATCGTATGCCAGCCCAAGGTCATGATATTGCGCTTGCCGGCCAAGAAGCTGGACACCAGTACGATGGGGCCGGGCTCAAGATAGCGACGGGCCAGATTTACCGGCAGGGCGCTTTTTTTGGCAAAAGTGCTCATAGGTTTTCCTTGAAATCGAAATTAAAAAAATAATCGTGAAGAACATCACAAAAATAAAAGGTTAAAAATAGCTGAAAGGTTTTTGCTTTTTATCGGTTGTGAAATCAGATCCCCATCACATTTTAAAATAAGGCCATGGCCCTTGCCAGGGGGCTTCAGCCAATGACTCCCGTGATGCGGCAAATAATGATTGCTCAGCGTTCATTTTTTGAGGCGGAAAATCCGCTTCGAATATGCTAATTATAATGCCAGGTATTTCATTCATTATAACGCGGAACATCGTCAATGAAATAATTCTTTAATTTTAGTCAAACGAGGATTATTTGCCGAATTCGCTTTTAACGGCCGGTATTGATTGCGGTTAATTCCAGCGAGAGAGTCGCGCGCGCGGGTCAGGCACAGGACAGGAATGAAATAAAATTTATCATATTCCATCAGGAGTTCAATAATGGCTCAGCTAGAGGCATGGGAAAAACTTGCCAATAAGGAATTATCCCGGTTAGGGAAAAGCGTCGATGATCTGAATACCCTTACCGCGGAAGAAATCAGCATCAAGCCTCTTTATACCGAGGCTGACGTGGCCGATTTGGAAGTCACCGGGTCGCTGCCGGGCATTGCGCCTTTCGTGCGCGGGCCTCGGGCCACCATGTATGCCGCCCAGCCCTGGACCATCCGGCAATACGCCGGCTTCTCCACCGCCGCCGAGTCCAACGCGTTCTACCGCCGCAATCTGGCGGCCGGCCAAAAGGGCCTGTCGGTGGCGTTTGATTTGGCCACGCACCGGGGCTATGACTCCGATAATGAACGGGTGGCGGGGGACGTGGGTAAAGCCGGCGTGGCCATCGATAGCGTGGAGGACATGAAGATTCTGTTCGATCAGATACCGCTGGAAAAAATGTCGGTATCCATGACCATGAACGGCGCCGTTATTCCCATCATGGCGTTTTATATCGTCGCCGCCGAAGAGCAGGGGGGTAAAACCCGAACTGTTGACCGGCACCATTCAAAATGACATTTTGAAAGAGTATCTCTGCCGTAATACCTATATTTATCCGCCGAAACCCTCAATGCGGATTATTTCCGATATTATTGCCTATTGCTCGGCGAATATGCCGAAATTCAATACCATCAGCATCAGCGGCTACCATATGGGCGAAGCGGGGGCCAACTGCGTTCAGCAGGTGGCGTTCACTATTGCCGACGGTATCGAATATATTCAGGCGGCCTTGGCCGCCGGTTTGGATATCGATGATTTTGCCCCAAGGCTGTCGTTTTTCTTCGGCATCGGCATGGATTTGTTCATGAACGTCGCCATGCTGCGGGCCGCCCGTTATCTTTGGAGCGAGGCGGTGAAAAGCTTCGGTTCCACCAATCCGAAATCCCAGGCGCTGCGCACCCATAGCCAGACATCGGGCTGGAGCCTGACCGAGCAGGATCCCTATAACAACGTGATCCGCACCACCATTGAGGCCCTGGCGGCCACGCTCGGCGGCACCCAGTCGTTGCATACCAACGCCTTCGATGAAGCGCTCGGCCTGCCCACCGATTTTTCCGCCCGCATCGCGCGAAATACCCAGATTATCCTGCAGGAAGAATCCTCTATCTGCCGCACCGTCGATCCGCTGGCCGGTTCTTACTATGTGGAAAATCTCACCGATCAGGTGGTGAAAGCGGCGCGGGAAATCATTCAACAGATCAAGGACGTCGGCGGCATGGCCAAGGCCATCGAGGCGGGCCTGCCCAAACGCATGATTGAAGAGGCCTCGGCGCGCCAGCAGTCGCTGATTGACCAGGGTAAACGGGTGATCGTCGGCGTCAATAAATACAAGCTGGCGAAGGAAGACGCCACCGAAGTGTTGGAAATCGATAACGTCAAGGTGCGCCAGGAACAGGTGGAACGGCTGCGGCAAATCCGCGCCACCCGCGACAGCGCGGCGGTGGCCGACGCCCTGGGCCAGTTGACCCATGCGGCCATGAAAGGCGGCAATTTACTGGAGGCCGCTATCCATGCCGCCCGTCTGCGGGCCACTCTGGGTGAAATCTCCGACGCCATCGAATCGGCGTTCGGGCGTTATCTGGTACAGACCAACTGCGTCACCGGCGTTATCTCCAACAGCTACCATCAAAGCGCCGAGGGCACGGCGGAATTCGATGAAATCAAGCACGCCACCGAGGCATTTTTGGCCGAACACGGTCGGCGGCCGCGGATCCTGGTGGCCAAAATGGGGCAGGACGGCCACGATCGCGGCGCCAAGGTGATTGCCAGCGCCTATTCGGATCTGGGTTTCGATGTGGACTTGAGCCCGATGTTCTCCACGCCGGAAGAGATAGCCAAGCTGGCGGTGGAAAACGACGTGCATGTCATCGGCGCCTCGTCCCTGGCCGCCGGGCACAAGACATTGATTCCGGCCCTGGTGGAAGCCCTGGCCCGCTATGGTCGTGAAGATATCAAGGTGGTGGCGGGGGGCGTTATCCCGCCGCAGGATTATGACTATTTATACCAGCGCGGCGTGGTGGCTATCTATGGCCCCGGCACGCCCATGCTTGCCAGCGTGCGCGACGTGCTGGGCAAAATAAGTGATTACCATGATTAACGCCGACCGGCTCGATGGTGCCGTTGAACGGCTGCTGGCGGGGGACAGGGTGGCGCTGGCCCAGGCCATGACGCTGGTGGAAAGCACCTTCCCGGCCCATCAGGCATTGGCCTCCCGCCTGCTGGACAGGATCATGCCCCACACCGGCCGGGCCAAACGGGTGGGCATCACCGGCGTGCCGGGAGCGGGCAAAAGCACCTTTCTGGAGGCCCTCGGCGGCTACCTGCTCACCTGCAATCTAAAGGTGGCGGTGATCGCCATCGATCCCAGCAGTCCCCTGAGCGGCGGCAGCATCCTGGGGGACAAAACCCGCATGCTGATGCTGTCCCGGGCGGAAAACGCCTTTATCCGGCCGGTGCCCACCGGCGGCTATCTGGGGGGGGCACCAGCCGCCGTACCCGGGAGCTGATGCTGCTGTGCGAAGCGGCGGGCTATGACGTAGTCATCGTGGAAACGGTGGGGGTGGGGCAATCCGAAGTGGATATCGCCCATCTGGTGGACTGTTTCCTGTCGCTGCAGCTGGCCGGCGCCGGCGATGAATTGCAGGGGATCAAAAAAGGCATCATGGAAATGGCGGATATCATCGTCATCAATAAAGACGACGGCGATAACCATGCGCAGGTCATGCTGACCCGGCAAATGTACCAGGCGGCGCTGCATATCATGCGCCGAAAATACCCGGTATGGTCGCCGCCGGTGCTGACCTGCAGCGCCCTGCAGCAGCGGGGCATTGCCGATATCTGGCGCTGTATTGAGGATTTTTACCGCCAAATGGCGCTGGATAGCCAGCTCGACGCGTTGCGTAAACGTCAATACCTTGAATCGATGCATAAGCAGATTGAGGAAAATACGCTGCAGGCCTTGTTTGCCCGTCCGGATATTCAGGCCTGTTATCAACAGGCTTTGCAGCAGGTGGAAAATCACTGCTTATCGCCGCGCGCCGCGGTGAATAGCGTCGTTGATTTTATTTGCGAAAAAATTTCACATTGAGGGTGGTAACGATGGCTTATGACTATGTAAAAGTATTGATTGAAAACCGCGTCGGTATTATTGAATTCAACTATGGGCAAAAATTGAATGCCCTGAGCGCGGTTTTTATCAAGGACATTCTCCAGGCGCTGGAAGATCTGAATAATATCGATATTCGCTGCGTGATTTTACGCGCTCAAAAAGGCGCCAAGGTCTTTTCCGCCGGCCATGATATCCATGAGCTGCCGAAAACCCGCCGCGACCCGCTGGCTTACGACGATCCCCTGCGCAAGATAACCCGCGCCATACAGAAATTTCCCAAGCCGATTATTTCCATGGTGGAAGGCAGCGTCTGGGGCGGCGCGTTCGAACTTATCATGAGCTCGGACATCATTATCTCCAGTAACAAGTCCACGTTTTCCATGACGCCGGTAAACCTGGGGTGCCTTATAACCTGGTGGGTATTCACAATTTGATACGCGATGCCGGCTTCCATATCGTCAAGGAGATGATATTCACCGCCGCCCCCATTTCCGCCGAGCGCGGCCTGGCGGTGGGCATTCTCAATCACATCGTCGATCCGGAGGAGCTTGAGGCGTTCACCATGAAAATGGCGAATACCATCGCTGAAAAGGCACCGCTGGCGGTGGCGGTGATCAAGGAAGAGCTGCGGGTGCTGGGCGAAGCGCATACGCTCAATTCCGATGAGTTCGAACGCATCCAGGGGCTGCGGCGGGTGGTGTACGACAGCCAGGATTACCAGGAAGGGATGGCGGCGTTTATGGAAAAGCGCAAAGCGAATTTTCTCGGCCATTAATATTTTTTGCTAACTGAACATGGAGTGCCCACGATGGATCAGGACTTCGCAGTGATGAGCGCCGATGAAGCGGCGCAGTTGATTATGCACGGGAATATGGTGGCTTTCAGCGGCTTTACCCCGGCCGGCGCGCCGAAAGCGCTGCCGGAGGCCTTGGCCCGGCGGGCGCTGGCATTCCATGAGCAAGGGACGCCTTTCAAGATAAAACTGCTGACCGGGGCGTCCATCGGCGCCCTGGCGGATAATCAACTGGCGGAGGCCGAGGCCGTCGAGTGGCGCGCCCCCTATCAAACCGCGTCGGCGCTGCGGGATAAGATCAACCAAGGCGAGATCAATTTCGTCGATTTGCATCTTAGCGAAGTGGCGCAAATGGTGAACTACGGTTTCTTCGGGCCCATCGACGTGGCGGTAATAGAGGCCTCGGCGGTCACTCCCGACGGGCGGGTCTATCTCACCAGCGGCATCGGCAACGCGCCGGTTTTTCTGCAAAAGGCGCGGCAGGTGATCATCGAGCTCAACAGCTATCATTCGCCGCGCATCAAGGAGATGATCGATATCGTTTCCCTCGGCGCGCCGCCGCTGCGCAGCATGGTGCCGATTTTTCACACCCTGGATCGGGCCGGGGAAAATTATGTGCAAATCGACCCGAAAAAAAATCGTCGCGGTGGTGCCTACCCACCTGGCGGACCAAATCAAGGAGTTCGGCGAAGAGAACCCCCTGTGCCGGCAGATTGCCCATAACGTCGAGAGCTTCTTGCTGGAGGAACTGCGCGCACAGCGTATTCCCGCGGCATTTTTACCGTTGCAAAGCGGCGTGGGCAATATCAATAACGCCGTGCTGCGGGCGCTGGGGGAGAATCCGGACATTCCGCCCTTTATGATGTATTCCGAAGTGCTGCAATCCTCGGTCGTCGATCTGATGGAGAAGGGCCGAATCATCGGCGCCAGCGCCTCCAGCCTGACCGTGCCGCCGGATGTGCTGCAGCATATCTATCAAAATATGGACTTCTTCAACGAGCGTATCGTCCTGCGGCCGCAGGAAATTTCCAATAACCCGGAAATCATCCGCCGCTTGGGGGTCATCGCCCTTAACGTCGGGCTGGAGTTCGATATCTACGGCCATGCCAATTCCACCCATGTGGCGGGGGTGAATTTGATGAACGGCATCGGCGGCAGCGGCGATTTCGAACGCAATGCCTATTTATCCATTTTTATCGCCCCTTCCATCGCCAAGGGCGGAAAAATTTCCACCATCGTTCCCATGTGCTCCCATGTGGATCATAGCGAACACAGCGTAAAGGTGATTATCACCGAAAACGGCGTCGCCGATTTGCGCGGTCTCTCCCCCTTCAGCGGGCGGAAAGCATTATCGCCAACTGCGCCCATCCCATGTATCGCGATTGCCTGCATCATTACCTGAGCCTGGGCAAGAGCGGGCATATCCACCATGATTTGGCTCATGCGTTCGATATGCATATGAGCCTGATTGAACACGGCACCATGCTGTCGTAGCGCCGGATAGCGGGGGCGAAAGCGCCTACCGCGGCGCGGCGATGGCGCTTGCGCAGGCGCGGGGAGGTCGGCGGCGACATTAAGGCTCCGATGGATACAGCGTCTGCACGGGCGTGGGCGCGAGGTGGGTGCCGTTGCGATCGTCCTGCACCGCCTGCACCAGCTTATCGATCATTTTGCAGCTTTTCAGGGAGTAGAGATATTCCGGCATGTACATGGGCTGGTTGGGGGCATCGAAATATTTCAGGCTGGCCGGGTTGACGAAGCGGTAGGCGAAATGCGGCACCACGGTGATGAACTGCCCTCGGCTGACGGCGCTGATTTTCGCCAGGAAGCTGTAGGGCCGGTAGATTATGGTGGGGGTGATGCCGGCGTGGCGGAAGTGGGAATCAATCAGGGATTCGAAATTCGCCCGGTGTTGAAAACGCATTTGCAGCCAGGGCAGGGTGTGCAACAGCACGCTGGCCTGGACATTGTCATGGATGCGCGAGGCCAGAAAACCCAGCCTGAGCGGCTCCAGCGGCGTGATAAGCATACTGGCGATTTCCGCGATGCGAGTGGAGGCCTGCTGCGGCGAGATTATCATATCCACATCATGATCCAATAAGCCGGATACCAAATCGCTTTCATTGAAATCGAAGGGCTTGGTGGTGAAACCGTCGAACTTGTCCCCCATGCTGATGAGCTGGTCGAATATCATGGTGGGGTAGGCGGTATCAATGCCGATAACGCAATTTTTCTGATGGTGTTTTCCCGCCAGCGAAATGTCCGCGTCGATGCTGGCCAGCCGCTGATAAATGGGGTAGAGCATTTGATAGAGCTCCTGTCCGGCTTTATTCAGACTGATGCTGTTGTCGGTGCGGGAAAAAAGTTCATAGCCCACCATCTCCTCCAGCGCGGCGATGCTTTTGCCGAAGGGCGAGGCGGTCATATGCAATTTTTCGGCGGCTTTGGCGATATTATTGGTTTGCGCCAGCACGATGAAATTAATTAACTTCTTTGATACAAAAATTGCCATTCTATTTTACCCGCTGTGCAGCCTGGCTATATAGCCTTACAGTACAGCTTAACTGTAGTGATAGCCTAACGGCGCTGCTTAGCTGTGCAGCTTCACTGTGCTAATAGAGTGCGGCTTAGCTATTCATCTTAGCCATGCAGCTTAACGATACAACATCACTGTTCAGATTATGCAGCGTAGCGAAATTAATCAGCCTCGCTCTGCGGCTAAACTACAGCCACGCATCCATTAATAACGGCCTTAACGCCGAAAAAATCCCATAGGAAGAGGGCGACAGAGCCTGCCGCTGTCGTTAGAATTATCAAATTACCTTTGAGATGAAAGAGAATTTCATCACACTCTGTTAATCCGGTGAGCAAATTCCGGTCAGCAAAAAGTCAAGAAGGGTGACAGTAATGAGTAATCTTCCGGTAGTCGCTGTGCTTGGATTAGGCGCAATGGGCCATGCTTTCGCGGCCAATTTGTTAAAGAAAGGCTTTACCGTGCGGGGCTGGAACCGCAGCCGCCGCAAAGGGGAGGATCTCGCCCCGGCGGGTCTGGCGTTGTTCGATACGCCGCAGGAGGCGGTGCGCGATGCCGAGGTGATTATCCTGATGCTGACCGATGCCGCCGCCACGGAAAACGTCATTATCGGCGATAACGGCATTTTGCCCCATGTTCAGCAAAGGGCGGTTGTGGCGCAGATGGGCACCATCGGCTTGGTCTCCACCGACAAGCTGGCTAAGGCCATCGCCGAGGCGCGGGCGGACGTGGCGTTTGTGGACGCGCCGGTGTCAGGTACCAAGGCGCCGGCGGAAAACGCGCAGATTACCGTGCTGGCCGGCGGCGATCGCGAGCGGGCCGCCGCCATTGAGCCGGTGTTCGGCGCCATCGCCAAGGGCGTGAAATGGCTGGGACCCGTCGGCGCCGGGTCGCGCATGAAGCTGGTGGTGAACGCCTGGCTTATCGCTATGGTGCAGGGCATGTCGGAAAGCCTGGTGTTGGCGGAAACCCTGGGGTTTTCCCCGGATGAGTTTTGGTCGGTGCTGGAGGGCGGTCCGCTGGCGGCGCCTTATGTGAAAAACAAGCTGGGGATGATAGCCTCTGGCGATTACACGCCGCAAATGCAGCTGTCGCTGGCCTTGAAAGACGCCCGTCTCGCGCTGGACGCGGCGGGCGATGCCGAGCTGCCGGGGCTTTCGGTTACCAGCAAGTTTTGGCAGGATGCGGTGGATGCCGGCCTGGGTGAAGAGGATATCGCGGTGGTGTACCGCTATTTGAGCGTTGGGAAGTAGACGCTTGAGGGGATGTTGGCGCGGTCGTCTTTTGGCACGCTGAGTATCACATTTGTGATAGCGGGTTTTACTCTAATGGCTTACTCTGTGAGGGTAATAAAGCCCGATTGGACGTCGCCAACACCTACCTTGCGAGGGAACTTTTTCTTTTAGAATTAATCATGCCGCATGGATCCCAGCATACCCTCTATAAATGAATGATGAAGCTCGTGCGTCCGTTCAATTTCATATGCTTCCTTCAATGCGACGGCTGATTTCGCTGAAGGTTTATTACTGACCTCAAAAGGTAAGCCTTGATGTTTAACAACTTGTTCTAGTAAAAAGACGAATGGCGGTGCTGACATTCAGGCCGCAATCGCTAAGAACGTGATTGGCGTTATCCTTCAGTTCTTTGGAAATTCTGACTTTGATGCTGGTCTGCATGATTTGCCCCTTGACGTGTGCCAACATTGTGCCCACCAATAGAACTTGGAGCAACGGCATAAACTCAACAAGGGCCCGGTGAAATTCGGAAATAATCCTAAGCTAAAGTCGCTGAAACGTCCCATAACATCGCTTAATATTTGTGCGATTATACATTTTCTGCTGAAAAATTTCGACGATCAAGAACTCATCGCTCTAATGCGTAATGCTACAACCATTGCGAAATGGAAATACAAATGACCGGTTTTATTACGCCTTATTTATCTATAGTGGATTTGATAAAACGCTCTGTCAGTTATAGAGTTACTCTGGCAACAATTCACTTATCAAAGAAAAAAAAGCCTGCTTCATTTATTGCTGATATCGTTAGCAGAACCTATCAGAGAGAGGGCTAAGGTCTTTATTAATTTGAAAAGCATTTAATTTTTTAAACATAAAAGGATGATGAATGTCTTCTGATGTTATTCGGAATTTACAAACGGAACTTCCCTGGTTAAAACTGATTCTTTTTACTATAACCGTTTTTTTTGTCGGTGTGGCTGAGTTTATGTTGTCTTCTATGCTTCCACCTCTGGCAAATGCTTTTGGAACAACCGTCGATAAAGCAGCCTTACTCATTTCCGGGTATGCGTTCTCATACGCCATTTCTGCTCCCATCATTGGCTATTTTTCGAAAAAGATTGATGGTGTAAAATTACTTCTTATCTCCATTTTATTGTATGGCATTGATAATGCTTTTATTATTTTTTCACCGACGCTTGAGTGGGCTATTGTGCTACGCGTTTTTGGCGGCATTTCTTCCGCCATTATCATACCTGTTGTTTTTTTCCCTTGTATCCGATCTGGTCGCGAGCAACAGGCAAGCCGGCGCTATGGGATTCGTGTTGGTAGGTATGACAACAGGTATTGCCTTTGGCCCGGCTGTTGCGGGGTTCCTGAATGATCAGATAGCCTGGTGGGCTCCCTTCGCATTTTGTTCCTCAGGCAGTATATTCATCTTTTTCATCGCAATATTTATACTAAAAGGCGGATATCATCATTACAATAAGGATGACCAGTTAGTTAATAACGGTCCTTTGATGCCTGCTATTCCCCATTTTTCTTTATTAAAAAATAATCTTCGCCAAAGGTGCATGGAATGGTACTGGCGTGGCGACATTCATCATTGCAGGGGAGGCGCTACATCAGCGTTATGGTTTTTCACCCACCAGTACAGGCATGATAGTCAGCCTCTTCGGGATTGGGCTAGGGGCAGGGAATATTACAGTAGGTTTATTTAACAAATATTTAATCAAGGAAGAAATAACGGTGCTGGTTATGGCGTTTATTACGTTATTGTCTGTTTATCTGCTTATCATGGCTCCGCTTCCTTTGTGGGGATTTCTCATGGGTTTGGTTTTTCTCGGTTACTCTCTTGGATCAGGCGCACCTGTAAGCACTGTATTGATACTCAAAAAAGACAAATAAAACTAATAAAACACTGAGTCTTTCTCTGGCTGAAACAATGAATAATGTTTTTATTTTTATTTTCATGCCATTATCCATCTCGTTATTAACAGCAGATAACAACCTGGCTACTTTTTTGATCTTATCGATGGGGATATTATCGGGAATAGCCATATTCATAAAAAATTTATTACTGCCTGAAAATAACATTTAGATGTATAGAGTAAAAGCTGTAGGTCGAAAGCTTGCAGACCACCGTGTTAATAGTTAACAGGCAGCACTATAAACAGCAGCCAGCTTCGTTCGATAAAGGAATAGTGTTTTGCCATGATTTGCCTCACGCCGGTGATATCGGGTATGGTCAGGATGCTGGAGCATTCATTTTCAGACAAAGCGAGGTGTTCGCTCGCTTATGTTTTAGGGCTAGCCTCTGCTGGAGGAAAAGACGAAAACAGTTTCGATAAACGTGAGCCGAGAAGTGCTCAATAAAAAATGCTCTTAATGAAAGCTTTCTTCACAAAGGAAGGAGATTAGATGCGCTTTACCACAACCCGACCCGTCTGCTCAGCTTTTTTCTTAGCAAGCAGAAAACGCTTCAGCATTTCGTTTTTGTTAGCCTTGATGGCGTCATAGTCAATGTTCGTGTTCATCTTAGTTGTTCGTTCGTATAACATAGCAAGGCCCTTCTATGTGAGTCACAAGGTTCTTGATAGCAGCATACTTTCTCACTAGCCTGTCGTAAACCCGACGTAGTTCCTCGCTGTATGCTTGAAAGGTCAGAATCTGTATCGCCTCAGTTTCGGCTATTTTAAGTATGATGTCAACTAATGTCGCGTACAGGTAAAGTGCCTCTGAGGCAGTGAGATTCGGTGCGCCAGGAGGTTTATCGAACATCGTAACGCACTCTTCATTATCTTCTGCCTCTCTATTGTAGAAGCTGACAACGCTAATGGTAAGTGTAGCGGCTTCAGCGCCGAAAAGATTATCAATCATTTCATCGCCTGATTCGTTTTTGCAGAAAACTAGCCTGAACGTTATCTGTCGTGTTACATCACCAGAAAAGGTGAAGCTGATATCTGTAAACCTAAATATCTCAAAACCTTGCAGCTCATCATGCAAGATGTCGTGCGAGTGACGCGGCCCTGGCATTTACGTATCTCACTGGTAAGCTTATGCCAGCATAATACAGGAATATTGAAGTAAGCGCTGGCCTCGACATGGTTTTTTGCCATTTCCTCAGCTTTCACACGTTACCTCTGCTGTTGGAGCAAAGATGCTTGAGCCCTGTAACGCTCCAGACCTTGCGATAACACATGTAAATTCTCAAGCTAAGCCGTGTTCAGGTGCAGCAATGTGGCCGCGACCTTCGCATTTAAATATTTGCAATATCAGTGCATAATAAGTGCATGTTGATTGCCTTGAAAGGAGTGGTAAGGAGTGGTTATGAGTGCATCCCTTCCGAACCCGCTGAGCATTCAATTTCGCGAGCCCAACACCACCTATCTATCACCCGCCAGAGTAGGGGATTTTTTGGCTTCCGAATCCAGGAACTGGCCGAGCGTGCGCATGTGCATCGCAACACCCCTTCTTCACGGCCTCAAGCACAGCAATTGCAGCAGTATCTGGTGGAACTGGTGCGGGTGCTGGCCGTGGCCACTGGGATGACGGGAGATGCGCAGCAAGCCGTTTTCCTTATCCGTAACGAACCCTTGCGTGCGTTCGGCTACAAAACCGCTGATGCTCTGCTCAAAAAGGGTCGGGCCGATGACGTTATCGTCTACCTGGAGTCGCTCGCCGGCGGTGCCTCCGGATGATTGACGTTATTCTTGACGGCGGGCGGTTTTCGGCGTTCTATCGGATTATTGTACCGGCCTTTGCCGCTAAGCCCCTCTCTGGCATGGATGGTATACTTTTCCCCTCCCAAGCCTGGCCAGGCGGAACCAATTTGGTTGTCTATCGAAGTTCCCAACTGACAGATGCACAACTGTGCGTATACGATTTATCCAGCAACCTAAAAAGTATTCTGCCAAACACTCTTGCATAGCGTATTGCATAGCGATGTAGCAAGGGTAATAGCCTGAAATTCGTTGTATCAGAGTAATATGACAGGTTAAACGAAGTGGTAATGCCCAATAAAGGCGAAGCTAATTCGGGGTTCGGGTCAGAAAAAAGGCAACAAAATGCGACTGGGTGAGCAATTGGGGGCGAATAAACAGGCAAATGTGACCAAAATTAAGCCTCGTCGGATATATTATTGATCACTCCCTCTCCATGTGGAGCACCCAATGCCGGATTACTGTTTTTTCAAAAAGGATAAGCAAATCGCAGTGCTGGAAAGGTCAGATATGGGCGGAGCCTCTCGGCTGGCTCAACAGGGTTATAAAAAGCAATTTGAAGAGGTCAACGCCACTGACGAAAAACAAGCACTTGCACGCTTTGAAGATATACGTATGGATAAACTAAGAGATCACCATAATTTCTTATCAGGCGCTGGAGTCATGCCTCTGTTAGGGGTGCTGACGGCTTTTGCTGATTTTCTATGTCGGAAAAAGTAGGCAGAGTATATACGTCGTTTCCGAGGGCACCGGATTGACGGACCGCAGCGACACGAACGGAAAACGATGTTACTAGTTGAGTGGCGGCTTAATTACTGGGGGCAGGTCACGCCGACATGCGCGCTTATGTCGATGCCCTGACGCGGACGGACAAGGATAGAGAAGGGGTAAAATTTATGACAAATATTGATCTCGCGTGAATTTTTGGATATTCAGTACATTGAAAGCACGTACGGCTTCTATCCTGGAAAGCTGACATGAAAGGAGCCTGTGACTAGCGGATGTTTTCATCCGTGTAGCCATGCCTATTAAGTGAGGTTTTATACATGACGACCATTTCGCAGAAGTCTGCTCGGGAGATGCTTGGCACCCCTCAGAACTCCAGAGGCGGTGTGTATGTGACAAAAAATGGTGCAGCTGAGCTGTTTATTCAGACCGCGGAAGAACGTGAAGCGGAACTGGTTGAACGCCAGCAGCAGCAAGTCAACGCCATGTTGAAACTGGTTAGCCTGTCTCAGCATGATTTTGAGAACGGCCGCCACGAAACCGCCCGTGAGCTATTAGCACGGAGGCGATCAGAGCGGCATAAATAATATGAGGCACACAAATGACGGTAGCAATTACCACCCAAGTAACAGAACAAACTTTATCATTAATTGAGTGCTATAAAGCGGTAACATCGTCAGACGATGATTATCGGGATTTTTGCGACTGATTTGTTGAACAAGCTATCGTCGATATTGAGGCTAATCCCCTTTGATATCTGTTTGAACAAAACGCGTTGGCCAACGGATTAAAGTCGCGCCGCTGGTGAGATCCAACCGGGAAATACATCTGTCTTTTCCGCTATAACCAACAGACCAACGAGCCGGTTCTTGACATCTTTGCCAGCACACGTCAGGACTGGTTATCACTTCTTTATCTCGTCCAGGTCTCCCGCCCGTAAAGATTGAAGCATGCGACGACTATGCCCTGCGATGGCTGCGGGGTTCACCTGTGTGCTTTTATCATCCTCAATAACCGCCATTAGCTCATTCATAAAACATGGTATTTCATAAATGAATTAATCATTCCAATTGGCCATAATACCAGTACTCACCTGTAAACCACTCATCTGGATCATCACCACCATGGTATTCAAGTCTAATGCCCAATTCCTGCACACCCTCTGGAAGAATAAGTCCCCATTCCTTAGCAAGACTACGATCTCTTAGAATTACCGTTGAACCAGTTTCAGAGCTGCCCTCTGAAATAAAACTTTGAAAGTATTCCTCTGAACGGAACAAACAAACCTCGCTGACAAACATGTCCGGTAAATAGATTGCAGCTGTAATTCGAGGGATGTCATTAGCGTTTTCTGTTGCGCGCATCAAATTGGAACAGGCATTTATCAAAGCCTGTGCACAGGCTGCCTTGGTTTTTTTGTCGCTATACTTTCCTTGAACAAGGTTAGTTTCTACAGGTATCTTGTAATTACAGTAGTGCTGGTCTTCTGAAAAATTTGCTCGCTCTGGATTATGGAAGGTTTCGGCCCAATGGTTAAGTGCTTTTATGCTGCGGGGAATGTTTCTTATTTTTGTGCGGTAGTCTCTGCTTAAACGCCTACTCATGTGTTTTGACATCCTTATCTTCTTATGGATTCCCGCTATTGTCTCACATTCAGAACCCTACTGTTTAAATTGCTTAACTTTATTGCATAAAGATTTAATGGCCGGCTACTTTATCGCTATGAGCACCGTAATTTATAAAAAATTTTTGCTTTCTCCGAAATGGGGAATATTTGATAATGATTGCTTTTAGGGACCAGAATCCTTTGTATCTTTCTTGCCTAACTATATAATAGTAAATATTAAACATTCTTTTTTTCAAGCCTGTTCCTTCCAAAATTTCTTGCGATTTATTGCCGTTAACGGTATCTTTTAGTTGCGCCTGCAAATACAGGCGTCGGGATTAGCCTCCTGCAAAACCTCACTGACGACATAAGGCGCGTTTGCGCTTTTTTTGTGTCGTTTGATCGGCTACCTTTCAATGGTGGGCCGGGTGGGGGCGTCGCAAGACGCGCCGGTGTCAGTGAGGCCGGTAAGGCTAACCCTGTCCGGTTCCACCACCCGCGAGATTAGCCTCTCCGGTGGTGGAAAAAATTATCCACTCACTGAGGCTGCCTTATGTCTATGGCTACGATCCCCATTCAAATTCACGCGTTACTTTCCATCCCTGTTGATTCAACCACCGATTTCACCGTATTGGCAGGCCATAGTGAAAACTTGGCCGACGCCTTGTTGCACAGAGACGATCCGGCGCTACGTGCGGCACTCTGCCGGCGGCTTGCGTACTGCTTGGGGCTGTTGCGTCCTACGTTGAATGATACGATCCCGACGCATTTGATTGAAAGCCTGACGGTGGATGAGCTACCGACCCACTCGCCTCGCTTTGAGCCGGATGCCGATTTGCTGTGCGATTATAGTCGTGCGCTGGCGCGATTGTTGACGGAACGGACCTTATCGGCGGAGATGGAACCCGTGCTGGCCGGATTGATGTTTGAATTGGTCAGTTATTTGGCTGACGAACTGCGGGCGCCACGCTGGATACGTACCGCTGATGGGGTAAAATTTATAGAGGAACTGGAGATGGTTAAGGAAAACTGAATGCATTAAAAGCGGAAACCCGTCTGTTGAGTGGGTTCAGACTGCTTACAAACGTACTCGGGGTCAATAAGGAGGGGTAGGCTGCCAGAAGAGTAAACCGTCCGCGCCAGGGACCAGTACGCCTGGAGCGTACTGGAAAAACGCCTACGGGCGTTGGCCCGCAGGGTGGCTCTCAGGGATGAGAGCCATAATCGCGCGGATCGAGCCTACAAGGACGTATTCACGGCGGGTTTACGATCTGGCAGCCTACCCCGACCGGGCACTTTGTCAACAATCTCAACCCGCCTTTAAGGCGAGTCCTCTCTACAGGGCGTCCGATTAAGAAAACGTATTTTATCAATTGATTATAAATAATATCCGCCAATATCGGCTTATTATTATCATAAAAATCCGCCATAAATAACTTGCGCACAGTTATGCCTGGCGTGGAAACCACACTCGACTTTACCCCAGTGGCACCGCTCTCCTTTAACACAGCTCAGCCTAAGCTCTACCGCGCCAAAAGTCACTTGGCCCTTCATACCTGTCAGCGTTATGCCGAATCCCCATTCGCCGCGTTCAGCAGCAGTTTCTCCACCAGCAGATGCTCCGCCCAGGCGATAAACGCCTGTAGCGGGCGCGAGAGGTGTTTGCGGTGCGGATAAAGCAGTTGGACCGGAAGAGGGCGGGCACGAAAGCCCGGCATGACTTCAACCAGTTCTCCGGTTTTCAGGTGCTTTTGTACGTCATACCAAGGGATCTGAATCATGCCCATACCGGCCAGACAGCAGGCGATATACGCTTCCGCGCTGTTGACCGTTATCCGGCTCTGCAATACGGCGGAGCGATAACCGCCGCCTTCCGGCCATTGCCAGCCTTCCACCCGGCCGGTGGTGGGGGAGGCATAATTGACCGCCAGATGCGCGGGCAGATCGGCGGGTGTGCCGGCTCTGCCATGCCGGGCAATATACGCCGGGGCCGCGACGTTGATCAGCACCAGATTCCCCAGCTTTCGGGCCACCATGCTGGAGTCCGCCAGTTCTCCCACCCGCAGGGCACAATCGATCCCCTCTTCCGCCAGGCTGACGTTACGATCGGAGGTGCCCATTTCCAGCGTCATCCGCGGATAACGGGAAAAAATTCCGGCAGCGAGGGCGCGATAATCAGCCTGCCGATGCGTCCGGGCACATCGATTTTGATTTTTCCCGTCGGCGGGGAATCGTCGTGCCTGAACAGATTCTCGGTTTCGTCAACCTCCGCCATCACCCTTAGGCAGCGTTCATAAAACACCCGGCCGTCGGAGGTGAGGGAGACGCTGCGGGTGGTGCGGTGGAGCAGGCGCGTTCCCACCCGCGTTTCCAGCGCCGCCACCGCGGCGGAAACGGTGGAACGCGGTATGTTCATGGCGTCGGCCGCGCGGGTGAAGCTTCCGCCATCCACCACCCGGGCAAAAATGCGGAACAGGTCGATTCTGTCCATTTCACACTCTAATTGTTCGAGTTTTATGTACAGTATAAACACGACTGCCGTCTTTATATAGAAAATGCACCGGTTATGCTCAGAAGGTATCGCCGCTTTCAGCGGTTTCACCTATCAATGAGGGCTGACGTTATGGCTGATCACAGTATCAAGGGCAAGACCGTCGTCATCGCCGGCGGCGCGAAAAATCTGGGCGGACTGATTGCGCGCGATTTTGCCGCGCACGGGGCCAGGGCGGTTGCGATTCATTACAATAGCGCGGGGACGCAACGCGACGCCGAGTCCACCGTCGCGGCGATAAAGGCCCTGGGGGCGCAGGCGGCGGCCTTTCAGGCCGACCTGAGCTCGGCCGGGGCGATGGAAAAGCTGTTCGCCGATGTCACAGCGGCCTTCGGCAAGGCGGATATCGCCGTCAATACCGTCGGCAAGGTGCTTAAAAAGCCGATTTCCGAGATATCGGAGGCGGAATATGACGAGATGAGCGCGGTTAACGCCAAATCCGCCTTTTTCTTTCTTAAAGAAGCCGGCCGGCAGCTTAACGACAACGGCAAAATCTGTACCCTGGTCACCTCCCTGCTTGGGGCCTTTACGCCGTTTTATTCCGCCTACGCCGGCTTGAAGGCGCCGGTGGAACATTTCACCCGCGCGGCGGCGAAGGAGTTCGGCGAGAGAGGGATTTCCGTCACCGCCATCGGTCCGGGCCCGATGGATACGCCGTTCTTTTACCCCGCCGAAGGCGCCGAGGCCCAGAATTACCATAAAACGGCGGCCGCGCTTTCTCCCTTCAGCAAAACCGGACTGACGGATATCGCCGATATCGTTCCCTGGGTGCGTTTTCTGGTGTCCGACGGATGGTGGATGACCGGCCAGACCATTTTGGTGAATGGCGGCTACACCACAAAGTAACCGGTTTATCGGTTGGCCCCGGGGGTAGAGCGCCGGGGCGGATTTCTCATGGCAATGTCAGATTGACCGGCAAGTCAGTTGTTGGCAGTATGTTAATTTGAGGTGATATTAAAGCCTTTTCGGCAGGTTGCTGATAAAAAGTTATGTCGTCGCCGCGTCGCCGCGCTCGACTATCCTTCCCTCACCTTCCGGCAAGGGTGGCGATGTTCAGACAAGCCTGTAAAAGCCTTTCTCATATTTTAAGCTCATTCCTGATTTGGTAGGGTTATGAAATATATCATCTTATTACTGCTGATTGCCTGCGCGCTCTATGTGCATTATCGCGGTCGCGTGCGTTTTGGGTTCTGGCGCCAACTGGCGGATCACTCCACCTTCGTGTCGCCGATGAATGTCTTTATGTATCTGTTTTCGGCGATCCCGCTGACGCCGTTTCTCAAGCCGGAGACGCTGCCGGAACTGGAAACCCTGAGAAACAACTGGCGGATGATCCGCGAAGAGGGGTTGGCGCTGCTGGCCCTGCGCGAGATCAAGGCGTCGGATAAATACAACGATGCGGGATTCAACTCTTTTTTAAAACCGGCTGGAAGCGTTTTTACCTGAAATGGTACGAAGACGGCCATCCCTCCGCCATGTCTCTTTGTCCCCGCACCACCGAGCTGTTGCGCACATTGCCTTCGGTTAAGGCCGCCATGTTCGCCGAACTGCCCGACGGCAGCCGGTTGCCCCGGCACCGGGACCCTTATGCCGGCTCCCTGCGTTATCATCTCGGCCTGATGACTCCGCAAGACGATCGCTGTTTTATCGAGGTGGACGGCAAGCGCTACAGCTGGCGCGACGGCGAGGATGTGCTGTTTGATGAAACCTATATTCATTATGCGGAAAATCTCAGCGGGCAACAGCGGCTGATTTTGTTTTGCGATATTGAGCGGCCGATGCGCTACCGCTGGGCGCAAGCGGTGAATCATTGGCTTGGCCGCCATCTGCTGAGCGCCGCGGCGGCGCCGAATTGGGAAAGCGATCGCACCGGCGGCGTCAACAAGGCGTTCAAGTATATCTACGCGGTGCGCAAGGTCGGCAAGTACCTGAAGAAGAAAAACCGCGCCGGCTACTACCTGATCAAATGGCTGCTGTTCGGCGGCATCGCGGTACTGGTCTTTACGCATCTTTGATACCCACGGCGGCAGTTCGCGCCGCCGTCCGGCGCGAACTGCTCCCGCCACGCCTTGATATCAAGCGAACCAACCTGCGCTATCGCCGGTTTTTGTGTTTTTTCCGGCAAAGCATAGCGGAAAAAAATCGTTGCCTCGCCTTGAGATAACTCCTTAGAGTAAACAAATACCGGGCTGACCCTGGATGTCCGGCCCCGGATTGCCGATACCTATCGGCGTGGGCGGTGGGTGATAACCGAGAGCGGCTTATCGGCATAAGAATTTCTCCTGGCCGGTGGGCGAGTGTTGATGAAGAAAAAGGATGTCTATGAACGTTTCGCTATTTTCCCGGCGCATATCCGCGGCGGTAATGTTGAGTGCGGTGGCCTGCCTGGCCCATGCCGCCGATGTGACCGTCGGTTACCAGACCGTGCCCAATCCGTCGCAGGTAGCGCAGGCCGACGGCGATTACGAACGGGCGACCCATGCCAAGATTGACTGGCGCAAGTTCGACGCCGGGGCGGAAGTGATTAGCGCGGTGGCCTCCGGCGATGTGCAAATCGCCTATCTGGGCTCGAGCCCCTTTACCGTCGCCGCCAGCCGCAATTTGCCCATTGAAACCATTCTGATCGCCTCGAATCTGGGCACCAGCGAGGCGCTGGTGGTGCGTAACGGTTCCGGCATCAAGAGTCCGCAGGACCTGATCGGCAAAAAAATCGCCACGCCGTTCTCCTCCACCAGCCATTACAGCCTGCTGGCCGCGCTGAAGCATTGGCATATCGACCCCCATCAGGTCACCATCGTCAACCTGACGCCGCCCGCCATCAGCGCCGCCTGGCAGCGGGGGGATATCGATGCCGCCTATACCTGGGACCCGGCGTTGGGCGTCGCCAAAGCCACCGGCAAGGTGCTGATCACCTCCGGCGAATTGGCCAAGCTGGGCGCGCCGACCTTCGATCTCTGGCTGGTGCGAAAAGATTTCGCCAAGGCGCATCCGGAGGTCGTCAAGGCCTTTGCCAACGTCACCCTCGACAGTTACCAAAATTTTTATCGCGACCCCAATGCGTGGCTTAAGGATACGCGGCATATCGATCAATTGGTGAAGATTACCGGCGCCAAGGCGCAAGATATCCCCGGTCTGCTGGAGGGCAATACCTATCCCCTGGCGGCTGAACAGCGAACCGCCCTCGGGGCGCCGGTGGTCAAGGGCATCGCCGATACCGCGCGGTTCCTGAAAGAACAGGGACGCATCGATACGGTGCTGCCGGATTATTCGCCCTTCGTCACGGCGGCCTTTATTCCCCAATAAACCGTTTCTATAATGGACGGTCGGCAAAACCGGGTCGCGCTGTGCGGCCCGGCGCTTAAGCAACCTTGCGCAGGATCGTTATGACCCAATTAATCCTGGAACATGTGGCCGCCCTGTATCCCCCTCGCCGCAGCCGGTGCTGGAAGGGATTTCCTTCAGCCTGGGCCCCCGTGAGCTCTGCGTGGCGGTGGGGCCTTCCGGCAGCGGCAAGACGACGCTGCTCAATCTTATCGCCGGGTTTATCCCCCCCCCCAGCGGCGGCGTTATCACGCTGGACGGCAAACCGGTCACCGGGCCGAGCGCGGAGCGCGGGGTGGTATTTCAAGACGACGTGCTGCTGCCTTGGCAGAATGTGCTGGAGAACGTCGCCTTCGGCCTGAAGCTGGCCGGAGTGGCCCGGCGGCAGCGGGAAGCGCGCGCGCGGGAATTGTTGGCCCTGGTGGATTTGGAGGGGTACGGCGAACGCAGCGTCTGGCAATTGTCCGGCGGCCAAAAGCAGCGGGTGGGCATTGCCCGCGCCCTGGCCGCCGAACCGCGGGTTTTGCTGCTGGACGAGCCGTTCGGCGCGCTGGACGCCTTCACCCGCGAACAGATGCAGGAGTTGCTGTTGCAGGTTTGGCGGCGCACCCAGACGTCGGTGTTTCTGATAACCCACGATATCGAAGAGGCCATTTTCCTGGCCACCGAGCTGGTTTTGCTTTCGCCGAATCCGGGGCGCATCGTCGAGCGGCTGACGCTGGATTTCAGCCGCCGCTATGCCCAGGGTGAAAGCGCCCGGTCGTTGAAATCCAATCCGCTGTTTATTGAAACCCGCGAATATATCCTGGCGCGGGTCTTCGCCAGCCGCGACGCCGACCGCCGCGATAACAATGCCGCCGGGCCGGCGCCGGTCCGCCTCGTTGAAAAACGCCGGGCTTATGGCGCCGGCGGATGAACGCTGTGGGGCGTATTGGCGCGGGATGTCGGAGTTATTCGGGCGACCGCCGGATGAGCGTCGTGGGGCGCGTTGGCGCTGAACGCCGGGGTTCTTCGGACGACTGCTGGATGAGCGTCGTCAGGCGCGTTGTCACTGAACGCCGGATCTCATTAGGCGAACGTCGGCGGCTTGCCGTTTGTCGCACTGACGAAAATCTCCCGGCTCAGGATAACGATACCTCGCTTGCCCAAGGGGGCCAGAGATGACCGATACGCGTGTTGTCGAGCATAAACCGGCGGCGGGGGCGGCCTCCTCGTCGACCTTGGCGCCGGTAGCGAAAAGGCCGCTGTCTCTCGGCGTGCTGGGGGCCATCAGTATCGGCAGCCTGCTATTTTTGTGGTGGCTGGTCACCTGGCTGAAGTGGATCGATCCGCTGTTCCTGCCGTCTCCCTGGGCGGTGTTGGGCAAATTCCGGCAGGTGGCGGTGAACGGCTACCTTGATGCCACCCTGTGGCAACATTTGTGGGCCAGTCTGCAGCGTATCGGCATCGCTCTGACCGCCGCCCTGTTCACCGCGATTCCGTTAGGCATAGCCATCGGCCGCTATCGGCTGGTGCGGGGACTGTTCGATCCGCTGATTGAATTTTACCGGCCGATTCCGCCCCTGGCCTATTTGCCGCTGATCGTCATCTGGTGCGGCATCGGCGAGCTGTCGAAAATCCTGCTGATTTATCTGGCGATCTTCGCGCCGGTGGTGATAGCCACCGCCAATGGCGTGCGCAGCGTCGATCCGGCCAAAATCAGGGCGGCCCAAGCCCTGGGGGCCACCAGCGGACAACTGACCCGTTATGTCATTATTCCCGCCGCGCTGCCGGATATTTTAACCGGCGTTCGCATTGGGCTGGGGGTCGGCTGGTCGACGCTGGTGGCGGCGGAGCTGATTGCCGCCACCCGGGGGCTGGGATTTATGGTGCAGTCGGCGGCGCAGTTCCTGGTGACGGATGTGGTCATCATGGGCATTCTGGTGATTGCCGTGGTGGCCTGCATCATGGAAACCGGCCTGCGCTATATCCAGCGCAGATGGGTGCCCTGGCATGGACGTTCCCACTGAACCGGCGCCGCGGCAGGCCTGCGATCGTCAAACGTAAACGGGCTTGTTGGAGGAAGCGTGTTTATCGGGGCCGGGAGGACGCTGCCGTTCGGCGACAGGAGGCGCACGCCATAGCACGCTGGGCCGTTGTCACTTAACCGGCGCCGCGGCAAGGTTGCTATCGCCCATTGAGAACCCAGCCTGTTACAGGAAGACGGTGTTTGCCGGGAGCCGCTGCCGGCGCGCCCCACAGCGTTAAGCCGCTTGTCGCCGAACGTTATCGGGTATGAGGTTAAGCGCTGATGGACTCTGCACGGCTCAACGCTCGGGGTTTATCGTCGACAGTACCCTGGTCAGAATGTCGAACAGCCGGTCGATGCTCTCGGGGCCGCTCACCAGTATCGGCGCGATAATCAGCGCGTCGCCGGTGGATTTCAGGTGCAGGCCGGCGTCGAACAGCCGTTTTTGCACTTGGTAACCCCGCTGTCCCGGTTTGGCGCCCGGCGCCAGGTCGATTCCCCCCCCAACAGGCCGTAACCGCGAATATCCGTCACCAGCGGCAGGCCGCGCAGCGCGAACAGGCGTTCCAGGAAATAGCCGCTCAGCGCGCCGGCGGCGGCGAATACCCCTTCCTCGCGGTAAATCGCCAGGGTAGCCAGTGCCGCGGCGCAGGCCACCGGATGCGCGCTCCAGGTATAGCCGTGAAAGAATTCGATTTCCCCTTCGCCGGCGGCGTTGACGATGCTGTCGTAAATCCCGCGGCTCACCGCCACGGCGCCCATGGGCAACGCGCCGTTGGTCAAGGCCTTCGCCAGGATGATGATATCCGGGCGGATAGCGAAAGATTGGCTGGCGAAGGCCTGTCCGGTCCGGCCGAAGCCGCAGATGACCTCGTCCATGATAAGGAGAATGCCGTGCTGGTCGCACAGTTGGCGCAGGCGCTCCAGGTAGCCTGCCGGCGGCACCAGCACGCCGGTGGAGCCGGCGATGGGCTCGATGACGCAGGCGGCGATATTTTCCGCGCCGTGCAACGTTATCAGCTGCAAAAGATCGTCCGCCAGAAAATCGCCGTGCCTGGGCTGTCCGCGACTGAACCGGTTCTCTTGGAGCCAGGTATGGCGCATATGCACCACCTGCGGCCCGGCGCCGTTGAATTGGCGCCGATTGTTGGCCAACCCCGACAGGGCGACGCCGCCGAAGTTGACGCCGTGATAGGCCCGTTCCCTTGAGACAAAGATTTTCCGGCTGCCCTGGTTCAGGGAACGGTGATACGCCAAGGCTATTTTCAGCGCGGTATCCACCCCCTCCGAGCCGGAGCCGACAAAGAAAATCCGATCCAGGCCGGCGGGCAACAGCGCCGACAAGGCTTTGGCGGCGGCAAACGCGCCGGGATGGCTACGATAAAAGCTGGCGGTAAAATCCAGGTTCAGCATTTGCCGGTGAACCGCCTCGGCGATGTCTTTTCGCCCATGGCCCAAGGCCGAGGCGAATAAGCCCGAGACCCCGTCCAATATCGCCCGGCCGTCCGGGTCGTAATAATAGTCGCCCTCCGCCCGGGCGAATAATTTGGGCTCGCTGCGGAAATCTTTATTCGGCGTGAACGGCAGCCAAAAGTTATCGTTAATGATATCCGGGTAGTGCGTTGTCATTATGTTCACCAAAGCAAGAAGATAAAACCCTCGTGTCGCCGAAGCGCAAAGCGAATCGGCATTTAATGAATTTTGTCCGGTGAAACGTCATTGGCGATCACTTCCCCCCTGCGGTCGGATGGCGTCGTGGTCGCCGGGCGGGGTATGGGTCGCCACGTCCAGATGGGGGAACAGCAGTTCCGACACGCGATAGGCTTCCTCAAGATGCGGATAGCCGGAAAGAATAAACGTATCGATGCCTAAATCCGCATACTCGCCAATGCGCCGGGCGACGGTGGGGCCGTCGCCCACCAGGGCGGTGCCGGCGCCGGCCCGTACCAGCCCGACCCCGGCCCACAGATTGGGGCTGATTTCCAAATGATCGCGGCTGCCGTCATGCAACGCCGCCATGCGCTGTTGTCCCACCGAATCGAAGCGGGCAAAGGAGGCCCGCGCGCGGGCGATGGTGTCATCGTCCACATGGGCAATCAGCCGCTGGGCGGCCCGCCAGGCTTCTTCCGTGGTTTCACGCACGATCACATGCAGGCGGATGCCGAAGCGGACGCGTCGGCCCAGGGCGGCGGCCTTTTCGCGCACCTGGGCGATTTTTTCCGCCACCTGCGCCGGCGGTTCGCCCCAGGTGAGATAAAGCTCCACCTGCTCCGCCGCCAAATCCTGCGCCGCATCGGACGAACCGCCGAAATAGAGCGGCGGCCGCGGTTGCTGTACCGGCGGGAACATCAGACGCGCCCCCTCCACCTGCAGATGTTTGCCCCGGAAGTTCACCGTTTCGCCTTCCAGCACGCGCCGCCAGATGCGCGTGAATTCCGCCGCGGCTTCATAACGAGCGGCATGATCGAGAAATACCCCTTCCGCCGCCAGTTCGTCGGGATCGCCGCCGGTCACCAGATTAAACAGCGCCCGGCCCTGAGACAGCCGGTCGAGGGTCGCCGCCTGGCGGGCGGCCAGGGTAGGGGAAATGACCCCCGGGCGCAGCGCCACCAGAAACTTCAGCCGGCGGGTCACCGGGATGAGCGAGGCCGCCACCAGCCAGGAATCTTCACAGGAACGGCCGGTGGGAATCAGGACGCCGCCGAAACCCACCCGTTCCGCCGCCTGGGCAATCTGCTGCAAATAAGCATGGTCCACCGTACGCGCGCCGCGCGGCGTGCCGAGATAGCGACCGTCGCCGTGGGTGGGAAGAAACCAGAATAGGTCAAGGCTCATGAACGGCTCCTGTGGGATCAAAGAATGCGACAAAGGTTATGATGGACAGGGGGAGCCGGCGCACCAACTGATATATATGGCATTCAAAATGCGCAAAACAGCTATACCCGTCATCATTCGCGCTGCGGGTGCGTTGGCTGTGTTGCTCGGTTTATCCGCGAGCTAAGGGCCGGGAGGGCCATAGCGGCGGCCGAGGCGGCGTCGGGCGTGGGCTATCAGGGTTTCGGCGGTTTCCGTCGGCAGGCGGAGGTCTCCCGGCGGGTATGGCCGACCCAGCAGGCGGTATTTATCGCTGCCCAGCCGGTGATAGGGCAGGATTTCATAGCTGACGCCCGGCAGGGGCGCGATAAAATCAATAATGCGGGCAATGTCTTCCCTGCTATCGTTGAAGCCGGGGACCAGCGGGGTGCGCACATGTATCGGCACCTGGGGAAACTGCCGGCGCAAATTCGACAGATTGGCCAGGATCCGGCGGTTGGAGCGCCGGGTAAATTGGCGATGCTTGGCGTCGTTCAGGCTTTTGATATCGAAATAGATGCCGTCGCAATAGCCCGCCAGCGCCCGCAACGCCGGCCAGGGGCCGTATCCGCAGGTTTCCAGCGTCGTGTCGATATGCCGTTTTTTGGCTTCCCGCAGGAGCAAAAGGGCGAAATCCGCCTGCATCAGGGGTTCGCCGCCGCTCAGGGTCACGCCGCCGCGGGAGCGGGCATAAAACAGGCTGTCCGCCTCGACGCTGTCCATCACCTGCGTCGCCGTCATCCGCTCGCCGAAATAATGCAGGGCATGGGTGGGACAGGCGGCGACGCATTGCCGGCATTGTCCGCAGGCCTGTGCAGCCGGTCGGACAATTCCGCCGGCGTCGATGCCCAGGCTCTGAGTGGGACAACGTTCGAGGCAGAAACCGCAATCATTGCCGAGACATTTGGCGCTGTCGAAGGTGATTTCCGGCAACGGTTCCTGTGATTCCGGATTGCTGCACCAGGCGCAGCGTAGCGGGCAGCCTTTCAGAAAGACCAGCGTGCGGATGCCCTCGCCGTCGTGCAGGGAGTAACGCTGTATATTGAAAATCCAGCCCGCTACGGCTCCTTCGGTCCGGCTCGCCGAGGCCGCCGGAGCCGGCATTGCCGCGGAGTCGAACCCGCTCGCCGGAGCCTGCATTGCTGTGGACTTGATCCCGCTCGTCAGAACCGGCATGACCCTGGCGTCGTTTCCGCTCGTTGGAGCCGGCATGTCCATGGCGTCCATCCCGCTCGCCGGAGCCTGCATTGCTGTGGACTTGATCCCGCTCGTCAGAACCGGCATGACCCTGGCGTCGTTTCCGCTCGTTGGAGCCGGCATGTCCATGGCGTCCATCCCGCTCGCCGAAACCAGCATGGCCGCGGCGTCGCTCCCCGGCGGCGGCGCGGGTTCAGAAGATCTCATGGCCGGTCCTGGCAATCAGATCGTCCTGCAGCTCCGGCGAGAGGTCGGTGAAATAGGCGCTGTAGCCGGCGATCCTGACTATCAGCCCGCGAAAACGCTCGGGGTCGGCTTTGGCCGCCAGCAGGGTTTGCCGGTTGATGACGTTGAACTGGATATGCCATAACTTCAAATCGCACCAGACCTTGATGAAATCGCACAGCTTGCGAGTGCCCGCTTCCCCCGCCAGCACCGAGGGCGTGAATTTGACGTTGAGCAGCCGGGCGGCGCGTTCGCGAAACCGGTAATTCTTGGTGTGGTAATTGGACAACAGCACGGCGGTGGGACCTTGGACGTCGTATCCCTGCGAGGCTGACGAACCGTCCGATAACGGGCTATAGGCCTTGCGGCCGTTGGGGGGTGGCGTGCACCACCTTGCCGAACGGTACGTGGGAGGTGAACGGGACCAGACGCAAATCCATATGGACGCCCAGGGCGCTGGAGTACCGTTGGGTAAATTCCAGGCAGATTTTGTCCAGGGCCTTGCCGATATCATCGGCGTAGGGATCGTTGTTGCCGTATTTCGGCGCATCCCGCAGCAGGGCGCGCACGGCGGGGTGGCCGATGAAATCGTCCGCCAGCGCCGCCAGCAATTGCCCCATGGAAAGCCGCTTTTCGTCATAGACCCATTTTTTTATCGCCGCCAGGGAATCAATGACCGTGCCGTACCCCATAAACTCGAAATAACCTAAATCGATGCCGCCTTCAATATGCGGCTGATGGATATCCCGGCAGGCGTTCATCGCCAGGTCATGCAGGGCGGAACCCAGCGGCCAGGCAAAATGCCGGGCGCGCAGGTCGATAATGATTTTTTGTTGGATAAAGGCATGGCGAAGAAAGTTGAGGTGCTGTTTGACATAAGCCTGCCAAAAGGCCTCCCAATCGGCGAACGCCTCGGGATTGCCGGTTTCGAGGCCCAGCCGCGCTTCGCCGTAGCGCTTCATTTGGCCGTTGTACAGCGTCATTTCCAGCGCCGCCGGGAAGTTGATATAGGCGCAGGGGCTGGTATAGGTATCGCGGTTCGGCATCCGGCACTCGGCGCAGCCGGATACCGCGAAATCATAGGCTTCGCCGAGCGCGGCGCCCTTTGCCAACAGCAGCGGCACCACTTCTTCATCATTGATGAGTTTCGGGAACCCGGCGCCGTCCTTGATGGTTTCCGCCACTTCATAGAGAAAACGCGGCGGAGTGCGGCTATGGATACGGGCCGCCAGATCCGGATAGTGCAACGGAAATTCCCGCTTCGAGCGCAGAAACAGATATGACAGCGGATTGACGGCGTCCAGGCCCTCCGGCGTCTGGCCGCCGATGGTGACCGCTTCCCAGTGGGCGTAGCCTTCGTTGAAAGCGCCGCCGGTGGGGGAAATATACAAATCGACGAACTGCGCCATGGCGACCCACATGCAGGCCAGCCACTCCAGCGCCTGCTCCTCGGTAAGCAGGCCGCGCTCCAGATCGCGCCGGTAATAGGGGTAAAGATACTGATCCATACGGCCGTTGGAGATAATGGTGCCGGTTTTTTGCTCCAGGCGGGAGAACATCTGCGTAAACCACTGCGCCTGCAACGCATCGCGGAAATCCCGCGCCGGATGTTCCGGTACCCATGCGCAGCGCTCGGCGATCTCTTCCAACTCTTGCCGCCGGCGGGGGTTTTGTTCCTGTGCCGCCAGATCCCGCGCCAGCGCGGCATGGCGCCCGGCCCAAAGAATAATCGCCTCGGCGCCGAGGATTATCGCCTGGAGAAAAGGCGCCTTGTCGACGTTGTCCGCCGGGTCGAAGGGATCCAGCGCCGCCAGCCGCCGCTGCGCATCCTCCTTGATGCCCTTGAACCCCAAACGCAGCACCTTCTCGTAATCATGGACCCACTGGATGGAGGAGCGAAACGACGAGGTCTCGTTGACGATAAACCGGGAGGTCAGGGCGTCGTCGGGAAGGTAGGTGAGGCGCAGCGTCTCCTCGGGCAGGGCGCGAGCCAGCGCCTCGTGGTAGGTTTTACCTTGCCAATAGGGCGAGACCACGCTTTTGATGATGTCGACTTCCGCCGGCTCGACGGTAAACGGCGATTCCACCCGCCGGGGCAGCTGTTCCAGCGCCCGCTCCAGAAAATCGCCGTCCAGCTCAGGATACAGAATGCCGTAACGGCCGGGCTTGCCGGCCCGGCCGACAATAAGCTGATCCTCATCGATATAGACCCGGATATGTCCGGCGACGTGATACATCGCTTTGGCCCAGCGCAGAATCAGTAATTCTCCTTCCGTTTGCGCCATGGACTCGGTGAAATAGCGCGCCCGCTCCACGTCAACCGAGGGCTTGGCATGCTGGATACGCGCCAGCAGCCGATGGGTCCGGTCCGTGGCGACGGGACGAAGGTCGGGATGGATGAGCCGCGCCTCCTGCAGCGAGAGCACCACGTCTTCCTGATTCACGTTATTGCCTGCCTTAATTGATAATTAAACAAGGATATACTCTATAAATTCCAGGTTTCGGCAACGCGGCAACGAATCTGTCCAGCCGACAGGCCCGCAGCCTGTATGACGGTTATCCTGATGCATTGGCCCCCGAGCGCAGCGTGCCGCCGGCCTGGGCGTCTTGCGCGCCGCTGGAAAAGATGTGTTCGAGAATCTCGCTTTCCAGCTCCGCCAGCCGGGCTTGTCCGTGGCGGCGGGGGCGGGGCAAATCGATGGCGATATCCAGCCCGATATGGCCTTGTTCCAGCAGTATGACGCGATCCGCCAGCGTTACCGCTTCATGCACATCGTGCGTCACCAGCAGCAGGGTAAAACCCTGTTCCTGCCACAGGGTTTCAATCAGGCGCTGCATTTCGATACGGGTCAACGCATCCAGCGCCCCCAGGGGCTCGTCCAGCAGCAGTAGGCGCGGGCGATGGATCAATGCCCGCGCCAGCGCCACCCGCTGCTTCTGACCGCCGGACAGGGCCGATGGCCAGTCGCCGGCGCGCCCTGCCAGCCCGACGGTATCCAAAACGGCCAGGGCGCGCTCCCGTCCCTCTTTGCCCAGGCCGAGGCCGACGTTGTCCGCGACTTTTTTCCAGGGTAACAACCGATCATCCTGGAACATCAGCCGGATGTCGTTTTGCCGGGCCCGCAGCGGGCTATTGCCGGAAGAGAGCAGGCCGTGGTCCGCCTGGTCGAGCCCGGCCAGCAGACGCAGAAGAGTGCTTTTGCCGCAGCCGCTGCGCCCGACGATGGCCAGACACTGGCCGGCGGGAACGGTGAGGCTGACCTCTGCCAAAACCCGGCGGCCATGAAAAGACTTTTCCAATTGGCGTATCGCCAGGGGAATGCCGCGATTGACCGGATAGACGTTGACGTTCATGCCGTTGCTCCCGCCTTCCGGTAAGCCGGATGCCAGCGCAGCCAAATGCGTTCCAGCGCCCGGGCGGCGCTGTCCGCCGCCTTGCCGAGGATGGCGTAGAGAATAATGGCCACCACCACCACATCGGTTTGCAGGAATTCCCGGGCATTCATGGCCAGATAACCGATGCCGGAATTGGCGGAAATGGTTTCCGCCACAATCAGCGTCAGCCACATGAAACCCAGCGCGAAACGGACCCCGACCAATATGGAGGGCAGGGCGCCGGGCAGAATGACCTGGTAAAACAGCGACAACCCCTTCAGTCCGTAGTTACGCGCCATTTCCACCAGGCCGGCGTCCACATTGCGCACGCCGTGATAGGTATTCAGATAGATGGGGAACAGCGTGCCGAGGGCCACCAGGAAAATCTTTGCCGATTCATCGATGCCGAACCACAAAATCACCAGCGGGATCAGCGCCAGATGCGGCACGTTGCGGATCATTTGCACCGTGCTGTCCAGAAGCAGCGCACCCCAACGGGACAGTCCGGTTATAAAACCCAGCAGCAGGCCGATGGAGCCGCCGATGGCGAATCCCACCGCGGCGCGCCAGCTGCTGATGGCCAGATGCCGCCACAGCTCGCCGCTGTAGATGAGTCGCCAGGCCGCGATGATGACCGCGCTGGGGGCCGGCAGGACTCGGTTGGACAACCAGCCGGCGCTCACCGCCAACTGCCACGATGCCATCAATAATACCGGCAGCAGCCAAGGCGCCAGCCGTTCGGAAAGCTCTAGGGTAATGCGTTTCATCCCGTGCTCCTGTAGGGGGTCGCAGCGGCCGGCCGCTAGCGGGCGGGGGGCGTCCAAACGGCCTGTGAGACATTCAGTGGTTGCGGTATGAGTTTCAGCGCGGCGAACGTATCCGCAATACGTTGCTGGCCGGCGGTCACCTCAGGGGTGATAAACGCGGCATGGTATTGCTGCCGCTCAACCGCGATGCGGGCGATATCCTCCGGCAGGCCCAGCAGCGGGGCCACCTGTCGGGTGACCTCCGTGGGGTCGTCGACGGCTTTTTTATCCACCTGCCGGATCTGATCTATGAGCGTTACCAACACCTGGGGATGCGCGGTGGCGAAGGCGCGGGTGGCGAGATAGAACTGATAGTTGTCTACGATGCCTTGGCCGTTGCGCAAGGTACGGGCCTGTAGCTGCCGCTCGGCGGCGGCGTCAAACGGATCCCAAATCACCCAGGCGTCAACGCTGCCCTGAATAAAGGCCGCCCGCGCATCGGCGGGGGAGAGATAGACCGGGATGATATCGCTATAGCGCAAACCGGCCTCCTGCAGCGCCCGTACCAACAGGTAATGCACATTGGAACCTTTGTTCAACGCGACTTTTTTGCCTTTCAACTCAGCGACATTGCGCAAAGAAGAGGCTTTCGGCACCAAAATGGCTTCCGCCGTCGGCGAGGCCGGCTCATTGGCGACATAAACCAGGTCCGCCCCGGCGGCCTGAGCGAAGACCGGCGGCGTTTCGCCGGTAAAGCCGAAATCGATGGAACCGACGTTCAATCCTTCCAGTAACTGCGGGCCGCCGGGAAACTCGGTCCAGGTGACATTTACGCCCTGGGCGGCCAGACTTTTTTCCAGCGATCCCTCCCCTTTAAGCAACACCAAGGTGGTGCCGGATTTCTGATAACCGATTCGCAAGGTGTCGGCGCCGCAGGCACCGGCTGAAACGGCTAATGAAAGTATCAAGGCAATACCGGCGCGCAGATTCATCTTTCCTTTCCACATTCTTTGATTGGAAAGCAAATCCTAACAGCGCCATAAATTATTAGGTAAGTGCTATTTTTGACTTTGGATAGCCATTCTTTTGCTAAAAGAAATAATATATTCATCCATAGCGGGCCGCTGTTAAAAAGCCGGGACGAAAATATCCTAATAAAGGAATGTTGTTACCGGGATGTTTATCTGAACAGACTTTTGTGTTGATAAAGAGCCGTTTTCGCGGCGGTTTGAAGCCGGTTTCGCCGGGACGTCAGTTTGCTGGGCAGGCCGTGAACCGGACCAAGGAGTAATCAATAAATTAGTCTATCTAAAGCTGAATTTATACTTTGACAGTATCGGTCAAGTCTTGGAGCTTACTATTACCCATTATTGCCGGATATCGTTATGTTTCGCTTTAGCTTGACGTTGCGCCGTTTTATTTTTATCGCCGCGCCTTTATTGATTTTATTAATTCAATTGAATGCCCGGGCGGAAACCGATCTGCGTATCGGTTATCAAAAATCCTCAACATTATTAACGCTGCTTAAAGTACAGGGTCGGCTGGAAAAAGAACTGGCTCCGCGGGGAATAAAAGTCAGCTGGTATGAATTTTCCAGCGGCTTGCCGCTGCTGGAAGCGCTGAATATCGGCAATGTGGACCTCTCCGCCGACGTGGCGGATACCGTACCGGTATTTGCCCAGGCGGCCGGCGCCGATTTGACCTATTTTGCCCGTGAAGAGCCTTCCCCTGACGCGCAGGCGATTCTGGTGCCGCAAAATTCGCCGCTGAAAACCCTGGCGGATTTGAAGGGCAAACGTATTGCCGTCACCAAAGCCGCGGGCAGCCATTATCTACTGATTGTCGCCCTGGCGAAGGCTCACCTGACGTTTAAGGATATCACCCCGGCTTACCTGACCCCGGCGGACGGCCTGGCGGCGTTTGAAACCGGCCAGGTGGATGCCTGGGTCACCTGGGAGCCGTTCGTCGCCGGCGCCGAGCGTCGACAGCATGCCCGTGTGCTGGCGCCGGGACAAGGGTTGGCCAGCTATCAGCGTTATTACCTGGCGTCCACCGCCTTCGCGCGGCAACATCCCGAGATCCTGAACCTGATTTACCGGCAGTTGGAACAGACCGGCGCCTGGGTCAAGTCCCATCCCGCCGAAGCGGCGAAGCTGCTGGGGCCGCTATGGGGTAATCTGGACGCGGCCACCGTGGAACAGGCCAATGCCCATCGCACCTACCAGGTCAAACCGGTGACCCGCGACAGCCTCGGCGAACAGCAGCGCATCGCCGACGCATTTTTCGCCGCGGGATTACTGCCCAAGCCGATTAATGCCCAAGCGGTGCCGGTCTGGCAGCCGGCCGCCGGAAAATGAGTGCCGCGACCCTTTTGCCCGGCTCGCCTGTCTCTCGGGAGGGGGTGGATGCCGCGTCGGCCTCGGAGGTTCAATCCCTGATGGCGCGGGCACGGGATGCGCAGCGGCAGATAGAGGGCTACAGCCAGGAGCAAATCGATTTGGTGGTCAGCGCCCTGGGCTGGGCGGTGGTGAATCCCGATAATAATCGCGCCTTGGCGACCTTGGCCGTGCAGGATACCGGCCTGGGCAACGTCGCGGATAAGATCGTAAAAAATTACCGCAAGACGTTGGGGCTGCTGCGGGACCTGCAGGGTGTTAAAACCGTCGGCGTGATAGGCGGAGATCCCCGGCGCGGGATTATCGAAGTCGCGCGGCCGGTGGGGGTGGTGGCGGCCGTTACCCCCTCCACCAACCCGGTGGCCACGGTCATCAACAACATTATCAACGCGGTGAAATGCCGCAACGCCGTTATCGTGGCGCCGTCGCCGAAAGGGGCGGCCAGCTGCGCCAAATTGCTGGAGTTTATCTACCGCGAACTGGATGTCCTGCACGTTCCCCATCAACTGGTACAGATGCTGCCGACCCCCGTGCGCCGTGAACAGACGCGGCAGCTGATGAGCGCGGCGGATCTGGTGATCGTTACCGGATCCCAGGCCAATGTTCGTGCCGCCGCGCAAAGCGGTACGCCGACCTTCGGCGTCGGCGTCGGCAATGTGGCCGCTATCATCAGCCGGTCGGCGGACTTGCTCGCCGCCGCGCGAATGATAGCCGAATCGAAAACCTTCGATAACGCCACCAGTTGTTCCGCCGAAAACAGCGTCATCATCATGGCCGACCGCTACCGGCCGATGCTGGATGCTTTGGCGGAGCAGGGCGGCGTGGTGCTGACGGCGGCGGAGAAAGCCCGGCTGCAACGGGTCCTCTGGCCGGAGGGCGGCGGCAAGCTGTCCCGTGATCTGGTGGGCCGCTCTGCGCGGTTCCTTGTCGATGCGGCCGGGTTATTGCGGCCTGCCTGTTTGAACGCCGCCTTTTTGATCGTTGAGGAAGAGGGGATAGGAAAAGACTTTCCTTTTTCCGGTGAAAAGCTCTCGCCGGTGCTGACCGCTTACCGGGCGAGTGATTTTCAGCAGGCCTGCGAGCGGGTGAAGGCGCTTTATGCCTGGCAAGGGGCCGGCCACTCCGTCGGCCTGCACGGCGCCGATGCGACGGAGGCGCTGGCGGCGGGCCTCGCTTTGCCGGTCAGCCGCGTCATCGTCAACCAGGCCCACTGTTTCGCCGCCGGGGGGGGAATTTCAATAACGGCTTGCCCTTTAGTCTTACCCTGGGCTGCGGCACCTGGGGCAAAAACCATTTCTCCGACAATCTGAATTACCGTCACTTTTTCAACAAGGTGCTTATCGCCTCGCCGATAGAGGAAAGCCTTCCGTCGCTGGATAGGCTGTTCGGCGATTATCTGCGCAGGAAGCAGCCATGAGCGGCGCCAAGGCAACCGGGGGTAACGCCGACGATTCGCTGCCGTCGGTATTGGCCCGGCATCTGCGGGAGAGGGCGGACGACGTTTTTCTGATTTGCCCGGAAACCGGTCGCACCCTCAGGTACGGCCAACTAGCCCAGGCCGCAAGACGCCAGTCCACGGCATTGCGGGCCGCCGGCCGACTGCCGGGAGAGAATATCGCGCTGCTGCTGCCCGGCGGATTCGACACCGTAACGCTCTGTCTGTCATGTATGTTAAGCGGCTACGTGCCCGTGCCGTTGAATCTGCTGGCCGCCGATACCGTCCTGGCGTGGATTATCGGCCACTGCGGGGCAAAGACCGTTATCACCTGCCGGGAGTACGCGCCCCGGCTGCGGGACGTGCTGACCCGGCTGCCGGCGGCGAAACGTCCGCCCGTGCTTATCCGCGAACGGGACCTTCCCATTGAAGTGACCGATGCGTTGGCGCCGGAGGCTGTCCCGCCGGAGAATAATCCGGTTGTGCGAACGGTGCCAACGCCGGCCGACCCGCAGACCTCTCGGCAATCGATTAGCGCTCACAGTCCGGCGCTGCTGGTGTATACCTCAGGCACCACCGGCAAGCCTAAAGGCGTGGTGCTGACCCAGGGCAATCTGCTGGCCGCGGCAAGACACATTGCGCGCTGGCATCGACTGACGCCGCAAGACCGCTTGCTGTGCGCGTTGCCGCTTTATCATATTAACGGCCAGGTTATCGGCACGCTGGTGCCTTTCGTCACCGGCGGCAGTGTGGTGGCGCCGGTGCGCTTTTCCGTTTCCCGCTGGTGGGGCATGGTGGAGCGTTATCGTTGCACCTGGCTCAACCTGGTGCCCACCATGATAGCCTTTCTTCTGCGGGCCGCTCCCGACGACGGCCCCGCTGCCGGTCCGCCCTATCCCTGGGTGAAATTCGCCCGTTCCGCTTCGGCGCCGCTGTCTCCCGCGCAGCACCGACAGTTCGAACAGCGGTTCGGCATCGCGGTTATCGAGGGGATGGGCATGACGGAATCGGCTTCGTTGGCGTTTTGCAATCCCCGTGACGGCCAGGTGTATGGCAGCGTCGGGTTGCCCTGCGGCATTGAGGCCATGGTGGCCGGTTCCGGCGGAGAACCGCTGGGGGATAATCGCGCCGGCGAGATACTGCTGCGGGGGCCCAATATCATGGCCGGCTATTTCCGCGAGGGCGATCAAACCTTGGCGGCCATTGACCGCCGGGGATGGCTGCACAGCGGCGATCTGGGCTATCGCGATCCGCGGGGATTCTACTTTATCACCGGCCGGATAAAAGAAATAATAATCAAGGGCGGCGAAAATATCGCCCCGCGAGAAATCGATGAAGCGCTGGCGGAATTTCCCGCGCTGCGTGAAGCCGCCGCGTTTGCCATACCTGATGCCGACTACGGCCAAAATGTCGCGGCGGCGCTGGTATTGCACAGCGGCATGGCTTTCGATGAGGCCGGCTTGCGCGCCTGGTGCCTCGAGCGGCTGGGGGCGTATAAAGTGCCGGTTCGTTTTTATATCGTCGCGGAATTACCCCGCGGCGGTTCAGGTAAAGTGCAGCGGCTGGCGCTCTGCGCCAGGGTTCGCCGATCGGGGGGACGATAACGTGACCGACGCCGTTTTTCCCGAACGGGGGTCAATAACATGACCGACGCCTTTTTCCCGAACGGGGGTCAATAACATGACCGACGCCCTTTTTCCCGAACGGGGGACGATAACGTGACCGACGCCTTTTTTCCCGATCAGGAGAACATTAACGTGACCGACGTCCTTTTTCCACGTCGGCGGGCAGAGGATATTCGCCAGGCATTGTTGACCCGGCGGGAAGTTGCCTTGCTGGACGCGCGCGAAGAAGCGTTTTACGCCGAAGGGCATCCGCTCTTTGCCGCCAATATGCCGCTGTCCCGGCCGGATGGGGATATTCTGGCGCGAATTCCCCGCCGTTCGACTCCCATCACGGTTTATGATGATGGCGAAGGATGCGCCTTAGCGACCGCGGGCCGTCTCAGGGCGCTGGGCTATACGGATGTGGCGTTATTGACGGAAGGGTTGGCGGGCTGGCGGGCGATGGGGGGGGAGAGCTGTTTATCGACGTCAACTCGCCCAGCAAGGCGTTTGGCGAGTTGGTGGCGCACGAGCGGCAAACGCCATTTTTGGCGGCGGAGGAGGTGCATCGGCTGCTGGCGGCCTCCGCCGATGTGGCGGTACTGGATGTCAGGCGTTTCGATGAATACCACACCATGAGTATTCCCGGCGGCATCAGCGTGCCGGGGGCGGAGCTGGTGCTGCGTGTGCGCGACCTGGCGCCGTCTCCCGCCACCCGCATCATCGTTAACTGCGCCGGGCGCACACGCGGCATTATCGGCGCCCAGTCCCTTATCAATGCCGGTATCCCCAACCCGGTGGCGGCACTGCGTAACGGCACCATCGGCTGGATGCTGGCGGGGCTTGTCCTGGAGCATCACCAGGAACGGCGTTATTCTCCAACGGATGAAACGGTGCGCCGTAAGGCCGCCGAGGGGGCGAGGCGGGTGGCGGACCGGGCCGGCGTTATGCGTATCGCCGCCGGAGAACTGCCACGCTTCCTGGCGCAAACGGACCGCACCACCTATCTGTTCGACGTGCGGCAACCACAGGAGTATGCCGCCGGACATTTGCCGGCGTCGCGTTCAGTCCCCGGCGGCCAGTTGGTGCAAGAGACCGATCATTATGCCGCCGTGCGTGGCGCGCGTATCGTGCTGACGGACGGCGGCGATGGCGTCAGGGCTGACATGACCGCCTCTTGGCTGGCGCAGATGGGCTGGCAGGTTTGGGTCCTCGACGGGGAAGGGGCGGAATTAACCGCGTTCGGTCCATGGATCCCGCCGGTTGCCGAACGGGCGTCGGCCTGTGGCGCGGTTTTATCTTCGTCGCCCGCTTTATCCCGCCCTTACCGTCGTCCCTATGAGGGTACCGATCATTCGCCCCAGGCGATGCGGGACTATATTCGTTGGGAGCTGGGGCTGGTGGCGCAACTTGAGCGGGACGGCAGCCATGGTTTTTTTGTGTTGCCGCCCGAGCCCTGAAAGCCACCCCGCGCAGCCCGCGTTTAAACGCTTCGCATAATAGCGCGACACATGCTTTCATGACATTCCGCCAGGGTTGGCGGCGGGCGGAGTGTCAATGTGCCAAGCTATCTCGCACGCTTTAGCCCATGAGCAATGAACAGGCCATAAGCCGCTCAACCGTTTTCCCCACATAAACTCATTAATCCATACTTAAAAAAAATTGTGCTGTTTGGACGGTGCATATTAGCAGCCAGATGTTTTTTTTGGTTTTTAAATTAAAAATAAAAAGGGTTTAATTTCATCTCCCTATTTTATACCCTCAGGTCTACATTAAGAAAAAACTCAATACAGGATGTTGGTCGGTAATGTATTTAATTGCCCAAAATTATTAATCTATGTCTTATCGGCGCTTTTTAGGGATAAATTGGCTAGCAGTTTTAGGCTAAAAAACGAGCTAATTGCCTTTTTTGATGGTTAAAAGCAATAGGTAATGTGAAACTGATAGCATCTATCTATCGTTTATGTTTTTATAGTCGATATAAACGATTAGCCTAATCAATATCCAAGGTGTTTACTCTTTTGTAAAATTCAAGTTGCTTACCCTTTTTCCTCCCTATGCATGGGCATAGTGTGAACGCAATTGCAAAAATTTTGTGGGAAGGGAGAATATAAATAATAACGGGTCATAAACGATAATAAAATTTTAAAAAATTGTTATAATTTATATTAAGGTGCTCAGGAATGGGAATTTTGACACTGGGTCTTTCTGTCTACGTTACCGCCTGTATTATATATGCCACGCTTTCTTTGGCTTATTTTTTCCTCAGTCGACAAAGAGCTTTCACCTGTGACGCGTCATGCCGAAAGCGTATTTTTTTTCGGCCTGGCGGGCGGCGCCATTTCGCTGGGCCTGCTGCTGCCCGGTTTTCTGCCGCCGCAAACGCCCTTCGGCGGCGGCTTCGCCGCGTTGCCGGTCATTCTCACCACGATTATCGGCGGTTGGCTCAGCGGGCTTATCGCCATCATTATGACGTTGGCGGGCCAGGGTGTGGCGCTCTACGATAAGCTGGTTATCGGTGCGGTCTTCCTGCTGCTGTTTGCCGGTAAAATCTGGCGTAAAAAGCCTGTTATTATCGCTTTATCCATTGCACTGGTTATTTTGGCCTGCCAGTCAGGGGGCGCTGCTGCTGCCCCATATCGCGCCGCATTATGGCGATGCGCGGCCGGCCTATCCGTTGCCGGTGTACCTGTTGATGGAATGCCTGTGTTTTTTCATGACCTATTTCGCCCTGGTGGTAAAAAAAGACTATGTCGAAGCCAGCATCGCCATGAAGCACTTCGCCATGACCGACAGCGTCACCAGCCTCAATAATCGCAAGAGAGTCGATCAGGAGATACGTCGGCTGGCGTCGGAGACCCAGTCCTTCGGCGTGGGGCTCATCGATTTGGATGATTTCAAGCAGGTCAACGATCGCTATGGCCACCTGATTGGCGATCGGCTGCTGTTTGAAATAGCCGACGTATTCCGTAATACCACCCGCGCCAGGGATTTCATCGGCCGCTACGGCGGCGAGGAGTTTATGATATTTATTCGCCAGGGCGATCCGCTGGCGGTATACCAATGTTGCCAGCGCATTCGCAAAGCCATCGCCGATACGCTGTTTCTGGCCGATTCGGCGCAGCCGTTTAAACTCACCGTCTCCATCGGCGTGGGCATGTATCACGCCGGCGATGATCTGATGGCCTGTATCCATCAGGCCGATGTTGCGCTTTATCAGGCCAAACGGCGGGGTAAAAACACCGTGATAATGGCCAATGGCGCCCATCGTTTAAACGCCGTCCGGCCGTGGGAAAATTGACCGGCGCCGATGGTATCGGCCAATACCTTTATCCGGGCTTACCGGCGCCGATGATACCGGCAAATACCATTAATTAGGCACACCGGCGCCGATGATACGGCCAATACCTTTATCCGGGCTTACCGGCGGAGGGTCGCGCCTTGCAGATCCGTTGCCGGGGTTTATAGACTCTTTGACCGTTGGGAATGTGCATACCCCCTCGATGGCAAAAGATCCGGATGGATCACAGGTCTGATTCCTGTGGCAAAACAGCGCATTAAAGATGACGCCCGGCTTAGGGACGCGCCGGTGCGGAGGGAATGGCGCGGGTCAGGGCAACGGGGCGCGTTCTTGACAGAAAAAACGGCGTACACCACGTTTACCAAAGCTAGGCACGGGTCCCTAGCCGTTGTCACCCTCTCCGGCCTGTTGATTTAGGAGAACGCGAATGATCTCAACCATCAGAAATATCGTTCTGGTTCACGGCGCCTTCGCCGACGGCTCGAGCTGGGCTAAAGTCATTCCACTGCTGACCGCCCGGGGAATCAAGGCCGTGGCGGTGCAAAAACCCCCCTCAGTTCCCTGGTGGATGATGTGGAAGCCACGATACGCGCGGTGGAAATGCAGGAAGGGCCGGTCCTGCTCGCCGGTCATTCCTGGGGCGGCGGCGTCATTACCGAGGCGGGCAATCATCCGCAGGTGGCGGGGCTGGTGTATGTCGCCGCCGGCGCTCCCGACAGCGGCGAAAGCTTCAACGATTGGTGGCAAGACTACCCGACGATGCCGGGTTACGACGAAATCATGCCTTATGGCGAAGAGTATATGGCGATGACCCAGGAAGGCGTGCGCAAATATTTTGTCGGCGATATCCCCGAACGGGAGGCTGATGTGGTCTTCGCGACGCAAGCTCCCCTGGCAGGCCGTTGTTTTGACGATCTTATCAGCCACGCTTCCTGGCGCGCCAAGCCTTCCTGGTATGTCGTCGCCGAAAACGACCAGATCATCCCCTCACAGGTCCAGCGGGACTCGGCGCAAAGGATGGGGGCGAAAACCCTCAAACTGCCTAGCGGCCATGTTCCGATGCTGTCCCGGCCTGATGCCGTCGCTGATTTCCTGGCGGATGCGGCGAATTCACTTGCGTTTTGACCACGGACGCCGGCGCGCTGGCATGAACCGTTAACCCTCTACTGAATTAATCTATTAGCAATTTTTATATCACGCTATTTTGTGCCGAATTTTTCGGCTTGAATTGTGATTTAACGAGATAATTCCGAGGATTAGCCATTACCATAACATATTATTTTATGTTGTAGCAGGGTTAACAATGAGTGACGCATACGCCCCGGATACCGGCAACACCGCCCTTTGGCGTTCAGGGAAGAGGATTTATCGGCACGCATCGATACGTTGCCATCGTCGGCGGGCCTCTGGCGTTTTATAACCCTGCTGGCGCTGGGGGGATTTTTTGAGCTTTATGATCTGTTTCAAACCGGTTACATCAGCGGCGGACTGGTGGCGGAAGGGATTTTCCATCTCGGCGCCGAGGGGGTTTTCGGCGTATCCGACCAGGCCGCCTTCGCGTCGGCGACATTCCTCGGTTTGTTTATCGGCGCCAGCCTGCTCAGTCCCTATGCTGACAGATACGGCCGCCGGCTGACCTTTATGGTCGCCCTGGCCTGGTACGGCCTGTTCTCACTGTGTCTGGCTTTCCAACATCAGGCGGAGTGGATTATATTCCTGCGCTTTCTTGTCGGGGTGGGGCTGGGCATCGAACTGGTGACCATCGACACCTACCTGGCGGAATGGACGCCCGCCGGCCTTCGCACCAAGGCGTTCGCCTTTTCGTTTTTCATTCAGTTCCTCTCGGTGCCGGCGGTGGCGTTGATGTCCTGGTGGCTGGTGCCGCAGACGCTGCTCGGCTTGACCGGCTGGCGTTACGTGGTGATGGCCGGCGCCGTGGCGTCGCTGGTGATTTGGGTGGTGCGTAAGCGGCTGCCGGAATCGCCGCGCTGGCTGATACAACAGCGGCGCTACCGGGAAGCGCGCGAGGTGATGCTTGAGATGGAAAGGCGCTGCGGCGTCGTCGCCGGCGCGGATTTTCCCGCGCGATCCCGACAGCCGGGCGCAGCGACGCCGCCGCCGCGCATCGGCACCTTCAAGGATATCTGGTCTGCTCCCTATCGCGGCCGCACCCTGATGCTGTCGGTCATGAACTTCTTTCAGGCCATCGGTTTTTTCGGCTTCGGCAATTGGCTGCCGGCGCTGTTGGCGGGCCGGGGCGCCACCATTACCCATAGCCTGCTTTACGCTTTTTTCATTACCCTGGCCTATCCGCTGGGCTCCTTGTTGTGCAGTCTTTATGCCCACCGAATGGAAAATAAATGGCAAATCGTTTTATCCTGTCTGATGACCGTGATTTTCGGTTCGCTGTTCGCGGTGCAGCATAATCCGCTGCTGCTTATCGCCTGCGGCTTTCTGGTTACCTGGTCCAACGCCTGGCTGACCTATAGCTACCACTCTTATCAGTCCGAGATCTTTCCCACGTTTATTCGCGCCCGCGCGGTGGGATTTTGTTACTCCTTTAGCCGGCTGTCGACGGTATTCAGCAGCATTATCATCGGTTTGCTGCTTCAGCACTCCGGGGTGACCGGGGTCATCATTTTTATCGCCGTCAGCATGGTGATTGTCATGGCGGTTATCGCACTGTTCGGCCCGAAAACCCGCGGCCTGGATTTGGAGGATATCTGAAGGCGACGCGTTAGGTGTTTGCGTTACGTTGATATTTAAACGGTTAATATATTATTAACCTGTTAAGGGCATCATGGGCCTTGGCGGGTGATTTATTTATTGGCAATTAAAACACAACGAATCTGCAAATTATTTTATTAAAGGAATTGAATGAATATACCAAAGATGGACATGTGTAAATTTGATTATATGCCCTATGAGGAGATTGTAAAAAAAGCTCAATGGGAACACGCTGTTAAAAGTAACCAAAAGACCTTACCGCAAATTCTGGAAATATATAACGTATGCATTGGATGCAGTATAAACAATGGTTCGGACAATGCCGCGCCCGTAAACATTTATGAGGAAATGGGAAAAAAATTAATGAAAATATATGGGGTAAAGCAGCTACTTAGGATGATCTGGAGGGAGTGAAGACTATTCAGTAAGGCGTAACAAAATTGGTTTTGCCGGAGTTCAAGAATAAGTGCGATAACACCATTAAAATCGTTCAGTCCCATTTTGAGACCCTTTTCGCGAAATCAAGCAACACACCGCGGATCATCTTCTCGCGGATAAGGGGCATAAACGCAGCGGGGGAGCAATAGCCTGACGGCATGAAAAGGCCGCGGGCGCACCGGCGCAAAAAATAGCGTCCTCTCGACGCTCCGGTCTCACAGAACCCATGGCCCGCACCCACGACGGCGAATGAGAATAGGCGCTCCTGCCGCGCTCTACCATAGACCATGGCCTGTACCCACGACGGCGAATGAGAATAGTCGCTCCTGCCGCGCTCTACCATAGACCATGGCCCGCACCCACGACGGCGAATGAGAATAGGCGCTCCTGCCGCGCTCTACCATAGACCATGGCCTGTACCCACAACAGCGAATAAGAATAGGCACTGTCGCCGTTCGGCACGATAAACCATAACCCGCACGTGCGACGGCGCATAGCCGCCGACTGATAACCCGGCGTTCAGGCGAGGCGGCGGCTTCGGCATTTGTTACCGTTGTAATACAAAGTCATTAGCCTTTCATCCAACGCAATGATATATAGTCATGTTAAACCAAAGTATGCCGTTTTTGCTCTTGTCAACGCGCATTCACGTTCTCGGAATGAGACGATAATGGTTGATGTGCCTGGCCGTGCGGCTTAACAGGACCCTCTTTCCCATGCAGCCTTTGTTTGAGTAATCATGCGCGTCGATCTGGATGAAGATATCACCGACATCGGGGCGCTGGCGCGTTTTCAGCGAGCCGCTTTCCAGGCCCACGGTCTCTACCGCTTCGCCCAGGCGATGGGCGCGCTATCGGTTTTATTATTGCTGCCGGCTCTCCTTATCCATTGGATCGCGCCTGATTCCCTATGGCTGCCGCTGGTGTGCAATAATATCGCGGCGCTGCTGGCGCTGACCGCCTCTGTACTCTCCGCCCGACAGGTCGCCGTATGGCGCGCCGCGGCCTTGGCGCAAACCATGCCGTCTTCCGACGCGCCCACCCCTGAGGAAACGCCGGATTCGATAGCCGCCCCCGCCCCCTCCACCGCGAGTGTGCAAGCGTCAGCCAACGCCGCACCCACCCCCTTCACCACGAGCATGCAAGCATCAGCTAACGCCGCGGCCACCCCGTCTGTCCCTGGCGCTCAGGCATCAGCCAACGGCGCATCTGCCGCGAGTGCGCAGGCTTCAGCCGACGCCACGGGCGCGCCAAAACCGTCCGCCGCCGCGGACGGGGAGGATATGTGGCAAGAGCAGCCCCCCGCGGGCCTCGCGCTTTTTCTTGCCGCCCGATTCCGGCGCCTGGGCAGCAATGCTTTTACATTGATAGGGCTGTCCGTTGCGGCGCTATTGCTGGTCCGCGGGGGCTGGAATGTCGAGGCGCGCATTGGGCTGGTGGATCAAGCCGCCTATGTGGTGGTGGGCCTGCTGGCGCTGTCCGCTTTCGGACTGTTGGTGCTGGAGCGGCACCTGGCGGCCAGTCCGCCTGCACAGTGGCCGGAGGCCGAGGGGCTGGCGCCCATGGTGCGGATGGTTATCGCCGTGCAACTGCTCGCCGTGCCTTGCCTGTTGTTTGGCGCCGTCGCCTCGCCCTGGCCCGGCTATCTGGCGAGCCTGACGGGCCTGCTACCGGCGCTGGTGGCGCTGGAGTTGCTGACGCGGGGCGTCCTGTCGTTTTTCACCCCTCGCCGCCAACGCCAGGAGCCTCGCCTGATGGGGGAAAGCATGCTGGCGGCGCAGCTGCGTTGGCCGCCCCGGCCGCTGCAGTTTTTTCAGCAGGAACTGCAGCAGCGTTTCGGCATCGACTTGCGGCAGATCTGGGCTTTTACCTTTATGCGCCAAGCCTCGCTGCCGATTTTGGCGCTGCTGCTGATAACGGGCTGGCTGCTCACCGGCGTCTCCGAAGTCGCCTTCAACCAACGCGGCATCTATGAGCGCTTCGGCAAACCGGTCAAGGTCATCCATCCCGGCCTGAATATCGGGCTGCCCTGGCCCTTTGGCCGGGTGATGCCGGTGGAAAACGGCGTGGTGCATGAGCTGACCACCGGCTCGGCCGAAACCGCCGGCAGCGGCGGGCCGACCCCGGCGGAGGGCCCGGCCCCCGACAGCGCCAATCGCCTGTGGGATGCCTACCACCCCAGTGAACGCTCCCAGGTGATCGCCAGCGCGGCGGGGGATAAGCAGAGCTTCCAGGTGGTGAACATGGATGTGCGCTTTATCTATCGCATCGGTTTAAGCGATGGGGCGGCCCTGGCGGCCAGCTACAATGCCGCCGATATCCCGGCGCTGATTCAAAGCACCGCCAATCAGGTGCTGGTGGATGATTTCGCCTCCCGCACCCTGGACGATGTGCTGGGACAGCAGCGTGCGGATTTGGCGGCCGAAATCGGCAAGGTGGTGCAGGGACGGCTTAACGCGGTGAACAGCGGGGTGGAAATTCTGGCCATTGTAATAGAGGCCATTCATCCGCCGGCCGGCGCCGCCAATGCCTATCACGGCGTGCAGGCGGCGCAAATCGCCGCCCAGGCGCTGATTGCCCGCGAGCGCGGACAGGCGGCGGAACGCCTTAACGCCGCCCAGTTGAACGCCAGTTTGGCAAACGACGGCGCCGCCGCCGGCGCCCATGAAAATCTGGCGCAGGCGCAGGCGGCAGCCCTGCGTTTCGGCGCCGAACGCCAGGCGTGGACCAACGCCGGCCAGGCTTTCCTCACCGAAACCTATTTCAGCAGGCTCGCCGGCGCGCTGGGAAACACGCCGGCGCTTATCCTTGATAACCGCATCGGCGACGGCGAGCCGCCGACCCTTGACCTGCGAAGCTTTGTCGCTCCCCTTGACGCGGCCGCCCCCAAAGCCAAATCGCAATGATGCCGGAGAATCCCCCTTGAGTTTGTCACAGCCGCACGAAAACAGTCATGACATCCACGCCGCCCGCTCCAGGCTTTGGCGCCGCCTCGGCCTGGCCGCGCTGCTGCTGGTGTTTGTTATCGCCGCCGCCTGTCTGGTGCAGGTGCGTTCGGGCGAGGCGACGGTTATCACCCGCTTCGGCAATCCGGTCAGGGTGCTGTTGAAACCCGGCCTGGCCTGGCGGCTGCCGCTGCCGTTCGAGTCGGCGATTCCGGTGGATCTGCGGCTGCGCACGACCTCCAGCGGGTTGCAGGATGTGGGTACCCGCGACGGGCTGCGGATCATCGTGCAGGCTTTTGCCGTGTGGCAGGTGCAGTCCGATCCGGAGCACGTGCAGCGTTTTATGCGGGCGGTGCAGAATCAGCCGGACGAAGCCGCGCGTCAGATTCGCACCTTTGTCGGTTCCGCGCTGGAAACAACCGCCAGCGGTTATCCCCTGGCGGATCTGGTGAATACCGATCGGACGCAGGTGCGGTTGGCGGACTTTGAACAGCGGTTGCGAAGCCAGATTGAACTTCCCCTGGGACAAACCTACGGCGTGCGCCTGGTTCAGGTGGGTATCGAACGTCTGACGCTGCCGTCGGTGACGCTGGGGGCGACGGTGGATCGCATGCGCGCCGAACGGGAAACCATCGCCACCGAGCGCACCGCCGAAGGCAAGCGGCGGGCGGCGGAAATCCGCTCCGCCGCCGAGCGCGATGCCCGTATCATCCAGGCGGATGCGTCGGTGAAAGCGGCGGCCACCGAGGCACAGTCCCAGGTCGCGGCGGCGGAAATCTACGGCAAGGCCTATGCCAGCTCTCCGGCGCTGTATGACCTGTTGCGTTCGCTGGATACCCTAAGCAGTATCGTTAACAGCGGCACCCGTTTGGTGCTGCGCACCGACGCCGCGCCGTTTCGGGTCCTGGTGGAAGGACCGCCGCGTTTGACGCCGACTCCCGCCGCGCCGCCGGCCCCGGTGAACGGGTCGCGGCAGCCATGAGGCGGGAACTGATGAGCGGTCTCGGCCGCGGCGGTCCCTGGCTGCAAGCCGGACGGCTGGCCTTTTACGCCCTTTTTGGCGTGACCCTGCTCACCGCCGGAGCCTGGCTGCTGAGCAATGTGCGGCAAATCGGCCCGGACAGCCAGGCCGTGGTGTTGCGCTTCGGAGCGTTGCACCGTATCGAGCACGCCGGATTGTTGCTCGCCTGGCCGCAGCCCTTCGAAGGAGTGGTGGTGCTGCCCGCCGCCGATCGCGTCATTGAGCGCCGGGTCACGGCCCTGTTGCGTTCCCCCGAGGCGCAGCAGGCGGATTACGGCGATGCCGTCGCCAGCGATACGCTGGCGGGCTCAGGCTACCTGCTTACCGGGGATGCCGGCGTGGTGCAACTGGACGTGCGGGTGTTTTACAAGATTAGCGATCCCTATGATTATGTTTTGCAGGGGGAGCATATCGCCCCCGCCCTGGACAGGCTGGTGGAGCGGGCCGCCGTGGTGGTGAGCGCCTCGCGGGATCTGGATACCATTCTGGTGGCCCGCCCTGAGCTGGTGAGCAACGACAGCGACGCGGTGGAGCGACGGGAGCGGATGCGCGGCGATCTGCAGCAAAGCATCAATCAAAGCCTGGCGGCGCTTAACGCCGCCGGCAGCGGCCTGGGCATCGAGATTGAGCGGGTGGATGTCCAATCGTCGCTGCCGGATAAAGCGGTGAGTGCTTTCAACGCGGTGCTTACCTCAAGCCAACTGGCGGAACAGGCTATCGCCGCCGCGCAAAACGAAGCGGCCCGTGTGACGCAAACCGCCAATCAGTCCGCCGATCGGACGCTGCAAATCGCCGAGGCCAGCGCCAGCGAGCGGCTGGCCAAGGCGCGGGCGGATACCGCCACTATCATCAGTCTGGCCAATACGCTTGGCAGCGGCACAGACCCGGATATCCTCTGGCGGTTGTATCGCGATCGGATTGCGGCGATCTTCGCCAAGGCCGGTTCGGTGACCGGCGTCGATCCCCATGAGGATGCGCACCTGATCCTGCAAGGGGTCGACAACGCCACGGCGGTGAAAAAATGAGCGAGCCGGATTTGACTTCCCCTTCCCACGACCCTCATGACCACCCAGGGCGGCATGAGCGCCAGGCAGACCCTAGATCCCAAGGGGGACATGCGCGCCACGACGATCACCCTCGACCCCAAGGGGAACACGCGCGCCACGACGATGGTCCAGGACCTCATGGAGAGCACGCGCGCCACGACGATGGTCCAGAACCTCATGGAGAGCATGCGCACCACGACGATGGTCCAGGACCTCATGGAGAGCACGCGCACCACGACGATGGTCCAGGACCTCATGGAGAGCACGCGCAACATGGCGATCGCCAAGGACCCCATGCGGGCCATGCCCATCACGGCCATCATCATGCTCCCATCACCGGCACCATGCTGACCCGCGGCGAACGACGCGCCATCGCCCGCCAGTTGACCTTGGCCATGGTGGCGTTCGGTCTGTTGGCGTTGGGGCTCATCTGGCGCGCCCTGGTCCCCGGTCAGGAGGGGGTGAGCCAACTCTTGCTGGGGTTTTCGTCGCTGTTGGTGGCCATACCGGTTTTCCGCTCCGGCTGGCATAGCCTGTTGCATCCCTCGCTGCACGGCATCACCGACCAGTTAATCGCGCTGGCCATGCTCGGCGCCTGGGCCACCGGCGACCTGCTGACCGCCGCGCTGCTGCCGATTATCATGATTTTCGGCCATGTATTGGAAGAGCGGAGCGTTATCGGATCTCAGGAGGCCATCGACGCCTTGGGGCGTTTGACCCGCAGTCAGGCGAGAAAAATTCAGACGGACGGCAGTCTGCTTGAGATCGATAACGATCGGCTGCGTCCCGGCGATTGGGTGGAAGTGCGCGCGGGCGATCGCGTGCCGGCGGACGGCCGGGTGATGGAGGGGAATGCCAGCCTGGATACCGCGCCCATTACCGGCGAGTCGCTGCCGCTGGAGATTGAGCCCGGCATGACGGTATTCGGCGGTTCCATCAATCTGGACGGCCTGCTGCGTATCGAAGTGACCCGCATCGGCGATGATTCCACTCTGGGCAAGGTTATCGCCTTGATGCAACAGGCGGAAGGGTCTAAACCCCCCATTACCCGTCTGCTGGAACGCCACGCCGGCCAATATCTGCTGCTGGTGCTGCTTATCGCCGCCTCCACCTGGTTCGTCTCCAATAATGCCCAGGCGGTGCTGGCGGTGCTGGTGGCCTCCTGTCCCTGCGCGCTGGTGCTCTGTGCGCCGGCCACGGCCATTGCCGGCCTGGCGGTGGCGGCGCGCCACGGCATTCTGATTCGCAGCTCCGCTTTTTTGGAAGAGCTGGCGAGTCTGACGTCGCTTATTATCGATAAAACCGGCACATTGACCCACGGCGCTCTGCGCCTGCAGGATATTCGCGCCGGTGAGGGAGAGTCGCCGGAGCATATCCGCCGGCTGGCGGCAAGCCTTGGCGCCACCAGTAACCACCCCGTCAGCCGGGCGCTGGCCGCCCTGACTCCCCAGCAGGATTACTATCCGTTGACGAATATCGCCGAGCGGCAAGGCCTGGGGGTCAGCGCCGCCACCGAACAGGGCGAGGCGGTGCTTGGCCGCCCCGAGCTGTTTGCCCGGCAGGGCATTGCCGTGTTGCCGGTGCCGGAGCATGACGGGCCCATCGTCGGTCTTGCCCTGGGGGGGGCGCTTTCTGGCCTGGCTGCTGCTGGCGGATACGGTACGCCGGGAGGCCGCCGGGGCGTTGAGTGAATTGCGCCGGCTCGGCCTCGGCCGGCAGATGCTGCTCACCGGGGACCGGGTGAGCGTGGCGCGGAGCATCGCCGGCGCGGTGGGCATCGGCGAAGTGATATCCCAGGCGCTGCCGGAAGACAAGCTGACCCGCGTTACCGCGGAAATCCGCAGCGGTTTCCGGCCGATGGTGGTGGGGGACGGCATTAACGACTCGCTGGCGCTCAAGGCCGGCGTGGTGGGGGTCGCCATGGGCGCCGGGGGCGCCGATATCGCGCTGGCCTCGGCGGACGTGGTGCTCATCGGCAGCGACCTGCGCCGTCTCGGCACCTGCGTGCGCCTTAGCCGCCGTTGCCGGCGTACCCTGCATATCAATGTCATAATAGGGCTGGGCTGGACCGTGCTTATCGTCGCGGCGGCGGCGTTCGGCCTGCTGGGGGCCGCGGGGGCGATGATTGCGGCGGTGCTGCACAATCTCAGTACCCTGGTGGTGTTGGGCAACGCCGGCCGTCTGCTGCGTTTCGATGAGCCGCTGGGGTCAGCCGCAAGACCGGAGCGGGGGAGGAGTAGCCGGCGCCGGGCAACGCGGGACCCATTTCCCCCTGAGCCGGGAGGGGTCACAGGTCTTCCAGCGGGATCTGTTTCAGTATTTCCACTTGCATCAGGAAGCGATAGAGCGGCGTCAGCTGTTGGAAGGCCCGCTGCAGCCTTGACGCCAACGCCGGCGAGAACAGGGCGTCTATTCCGGTATCCGTGGCCATGACGGCGAAGGATTTCATGTTGTACCAGGCGGCCAGCGCGGGATCCTGTTCTTTCAGCAGGGGGCGTTTGTAGCGCTCTCCCTCCAGTTGCAGAGGCGGGCGGCGGCAGGCCGCCGCCTTGGCGAACGCCTCGGGCTGGCGCAGCATCAGATGGCGGAAGCGATCCATGGTGGCTTTGCTGGCGGAGTAGTACCCCAGTCCATAGCGGAAACATTCCGGCGAAAGCTCGAAGAAATAGACCGGCGCGTCGGTCCATTCCTTCGACGGGCGCTTAAAGCTTAGCCACATCCGGTTGCGAAACAGGGATTTGTCATTGGAAAAGCGGGTGTCGCGATAGACGCGGGACAGGGTTTTGCCGATGGACGGACGGGTTTCGAACTGGTCATCGATGGTCAGCATGGCCGGCGCCAATGTCTCCACCAGAGCGCGAAACGGCGTCAGCAGATTGTCTAGGTAGATGTTGCGGTTTGACTCGAGCCACTCTTTGCTGTTTTCTTCGACGAGACGTTGTAAAAAGCGCAGTCCCGCCGGGGTGAAGCCGTTGAATGAAGACGATTGCACAGTGTTAGCCTTGATATAAATAGCTATAAATCTACTTGATTTGCGCCTTGGACGTCCAACGGATTGTGTCGGTGATTTTATTTCGCAACCGGCGAGGGGCGCTGCGCGGCCGGCAATGGCCGCTCCGACCCCACCGCCGGAGTTTCCTTTAACACGCGTTCAGGTCGATTTAGTGGCGTCTCTCAGCTCGGTTCACAGTGCGGCGCTGTTGGGCTTATCGCGTGCTAGCTCTTCCACTCGGCGAATGGCCGCGGCAATTTGTGCGGGAGACACGTCGGCGACCGCCAGCGCGAAGGTTTCCCGCCGGGCGGCGGCGAATTCCGCCAGCGTGGCGACGGCGGCGGCTTCCTTGGTAGTGATTCCCAGCGAAGCGAAGTTGTAGGGGAAGCCATTATTCTTGTAGAAGGGCATCAGTTTTTTGACCTCTTCTTCATCGCCGGTGGCCACCAGCTGTACCAGGATGCCGTAGGCCACTTTCACGCCGTGCAGAATGTCGTGGGTTTCCGGCAGGTAGCTCAGGGCGTTATGAATGGCGTGGGCGCCCGCCATGCGGCCATATTCGCCGCCGCAGCCGCCCACCATGCCGGCCACGGCGATCACCGCCTCCACCACTCGCCGGAAGGCGGGCGTCGCGCGGCCCCGGTCCATGTCCGCCAATGCCGCCGGCGTATCCGCCAGCAGCGTATCGAGCGTGGTTTTCGCCGCCGCCAGCCCCATGGTCACGAACAGCGATAAATCGTCCCGACCGTAATGGCGGGTAATGGCTTCCGCCTCATACCATTTTGCCAGCGTATCGCCGATGCCGCCGACAAAGTACGCCTTCGGCGAGGCGATGAGCAGGGATAAATCCAGCAACACCAGATAGGCGGAGCGGCGGTAGTAATCCACCTGTTTGAAGGTGTGATCGGGATGGTAGACCGCCGAGAGCGGGGTACAAGCCGAACAGGTGCCCATGACCGTGGGAACAAGAATGCTTTCGCTACCCAGCAGTTCGGCGGTGCCTTTGGCGGTATCCAGCGCCCGTCCGCCGCCGATGCCGATGATAACATCCGCATCGGCGGCCAGTCCGGCCAGCCGCTGCATATCTTCATGGCTGGCGGTCCCGTCGTAAAACAGCACCGGTATGTTCATCTGCCCCGGCATGAACCGCTGAAAGGCCGCAAAGGCTTGCCGGCCGGCGATAATGCAGGGGCGGCTGAAGGGGGTTAATTTTTCCGATAAATACCGCAGCGCGCCCGTTTCGCAGATATATTGCCCCGGACCGCTCCGTACCACCTGGCTTAATCGCATGTGACTGTTCACTACCTTAAAATATCGTCAAAAATCGAGTATAAACGTTTGCGCACGCCGCCTGCCACCGAAAGGCGCGATCACGAGGTCAGAGATCGTCCGGTGACTCCTCAAACCAGTGATGATAGCGCTCCGCAACCTGGGTCAGGGAAAAAATCATTTCTTTCAAATGTTGGTGCATGGCCAGCTCGGCGGCATCGGCGTCGCCGGCGGCAATCGCATCGAGAATCTGGCTGTGCTGCTTAATCAGGCTCGCCGGCGGCGACTCTTTGCTCAACGTGAGAAAACGCACCCGGTCCATGCCGGCCTTGATATTTTCAATGGTTTCCCAGGCAAGCTCGCAGTGTACGCTTTGCGCCAGCCCGCGGTGGAACTCATCGTCCAGCAGCAGGAATTCGTAGGGATCGTTTTTATCCGCCGCCTGTTTCTGCTTTTCAATCATCGCGTTAAGGCGGGCGATATCCGCCGGTTTAGCCTCCGCCGCCGCGCGGCGTACCACCGCCGTTTCGATGGCTTCGCGAATAAAACGCCCGTCGGCCACGTGGCGGGTGGATATCTTGCGGACAAAGGTGCCCCGCTGGGGCAGAATCACCACCAGGCCGGTTTCCGCCAATTTGATAAAAGCTTCACGCACCGGCTGGCGGGAGATTTTATACCGGGTGGAAATCTCGTTTTCGGATAGGGTCGATCCGGGCGGAATGGTACAGGAGACAATATCCAGGCGTAAGAAACGGTAGATTTGTTTACTCACGGATTCGTAAGCGGTGATGTCTCGAATAAGGGGCATAAGTATTTCATTGTTTATGTAGACATAGAGGAATTTGATAAGTCTAAAGAGGAGTTAAGTTCAGCGCCAGTCATTTTGACGATTAACGGGTTATCAGAGGCGCGTTAACAGGGGGAAAGGCTTTTAGCGGCCCGCCGCCCGGTGATTCAAAAAAACGGACGGCGGCTTGAGCTGGTGTTTAGGGGGCTACAGGCTGTTGCATGCCCGCCGCCCCGGTGATTCAAGAAGCGGACAGCGGATTGACCTGGTGTTTCGGCGGTTTGATAACCACCATCACCAACAGGGCGCCCAGGGCGGCGATGATGCCGGCCAGGATAAAGGCGCTGTCGAATTTGCCGGTATGTTGCACGATATAGCCGGTGGCTATCGGGCCCACAATGCCGGATACGCTGCCGATAAGGTGGATGAAACCGCTGGCGCCGCCGACCCGGCTTTTATGCACCACATCCTGGATGATGGCCCAATACAGGGCGCCGGTAATATAAAGAAAGAAAATCGATACCGACATCAGCACCACCGCCGGGACGACGCTGCTTACCATCCCCGCGAAAGCCACGCAGATTGCCGCCGCGAACAGGGACGCCACCAGCACGATTTTGCGCGACAGCAACAGCCTGCCGGTAAGCTGGAAGATGCGGTCTGAGATCCATCCCCCCAGCGCCAGGCCGACGAACCCGACTATCCAGGGAATCACCGTGGTCAGGCTCATCTCCTTGATGTTCAGATTATGAGCCTGCACCAGATAGCTGGGGAACCAGCTCAGGAAGAAGAACAGGATATAGTTGTAGCAGAAGAAGGCGAAGGCGGTCACCAGGATTATCGGCTGACGCAGATAATACCCCAGGCCGTGCGCCGATTGGGCCAGCTCTTCGTCGGCGCTGATGATTTCCGCTTTCATGTGGTTGACCAGCCGCCGTTCCTCTTCGCTCACGCGCTTGCTGCGGGCGGGATTGTCCGCCGCGAAATAGAGCCAGGAGGTCATCCAAATCAAGCCGATGGCGCAAATCACCAGAAACGCCGGGCGCCAGCCGAACGCCAGGGCCAGGTAGCCCACGATAGGTCCGCTGACCGCGCCGCCCAACGGCGAGCCGGCGCTGAGAAAACCCATGGCGGTGGCCGCCTGTTTCTTGGGGAACCAGCCGTTGATCATTTTATTGGCGGAGGCGCAAATCGGCCCCTCCGCCATGCCGAACAAGACCCGCAGGAAAATCAGCGACCAGAAGCCGGTGGCGAAGGCGGTCAGCCCGCAGAACACCGACCATAGCGTGACCGCCGTGGCCATGACCAGCGTGGGACCGAATTTGTCCGTCGCCAGTCCGCCGATAAAGTTGAATAACGCGTAACCGAAAAAGAAGCTGCCGAAGATCAGCCCGAACTGCTCGGCGTTGATGGTCAGGTCTTTCTCAATCATCGGCACGGTTATCGACAATGCCACCCTGTCGAGGTAGTTGATCATATAGACCAGGAACAACAGGAACACTATTGTCCAGCGTAAATTACGTAACATAGCGACTCCGGTTCAAAAAGTCGTCTGTAGGGCACTGAGGCGGCGAATACCGCACGGAGCGTGTCAGCCGATAGTGAGGATCACTTTGCAGCACTGCTGCGGATCTTTTTCGAAAATGGTCATTGCCGTTTCAATCTGCGCCAGCGGCAGGTTGTGGGTCACCAGCTTGGCCGGCGCAATGATGCCGCGCTCCATCCAGTCGATCACCGCCGGGAAGCGCTTACTGTTCAGCCGCGAGGTGAACAGGGAAAGCTCTTTGCTGGTCAGGCTTTGCTGCGTCACCGTGCAGGGGTCGCCGGAAAATCCCAACAGGCCGATGCGGGCGGCGGGGGAGGCCAGCGCCACGGCTTCCGGCAGAATAGAGGGATGACAGGCGGCATCCACTATCAGGGTCGGCTGCTCGCCCTGCAATTGTTCCGCCAGCGGCGTGGCGCCGTTATTGAGCGTCACGTCGGCGCCGCTGGCGCGGGCCATTTCCAGGCGCTCGGGGATACGGTCCGCCACGATAACCCGGCGCACGTCATAAACTCCTTTGAGTACCTGGATCACCGTCAGCCCCATGGGACCGGCGCCATACACCAGCGCGACATCCTGCGCCGTCGGTTTAAGAAAGGCGGTGATATTGGCGGCGATGGTGAAGGGTTCCACCAGGCTCGCCCATTCGTCGGGAATGGCGGCGGGCAAAAGATAGGCGTTGTCCGCCGGCGCGCAGGCGTATTCGCTGAAGCCGCCGTCGCGGTGTACGCCGATGACCTGCAGCGAGGTGCAAACGTTGGGGCGTCCCACCGAACAAGGGTAGCAGTGGCCGCAGCTGACCACCGGGTCCACCGCGACCCGTTCTCCGATACGACGCGAGTCCACGCCTTCGCCCACGGCGTCGATCAGGCCGAAAAATTCATGGCCTATGACGCGGGGATAACGGGCAAAGGGGTTGTGTCCGCGCCAGATATGCACATCGGATCCACAGATGCTGGCGGAGCGAATTTTGACGCGCACTTCACCGGCGGCGGGTTGCGGGATATCGCGTTCTTGCAGAACCAACTCACCCGGTTTATTGATGACGACACTTTTCATGAGAGGCGCTTTCCTTTCGTTGCCCATTGCAATAGGGTTAAGATCCTATCTTCCATTCTTCCATACAAGTATTCTTGAATGTAAATTAGAACCGGATCACAAAATTTAGTTGCAAGGGTGAGCGTTTCAGATAAAAAAGGGATGTGCAGCGCGAACTCGGCCGGTTTGGCAATGAACCGATGATTAGCTTACGCGCCGTCTGTGTTCAGCTCCGGGCAATAATCGACGACACGGGGCGGTTCAGCGCCATCGCCCATCCCTGGCTGCATGGGAATGTCGTCGCGCCAAGGCAGACGTCCATCCCCGACAACGGAGGAATGCTGTCGCCTATCCCTGTTGCCTACGCCTGGCGGCGAGGCGTGGCGCCGCGGTTGTCTTCGGCGTGCCGCCGGCGGGATATTATCGAAACGGCGGCTCGTTGAACGTGCGCAGCTTGCGGGAATGCAGGCGATCCCCCTCCGCGCGCAGCAGTTCGATGGCGCGAATGCCTATTTGCAGATGCTCTGAAATGGCGCCTTCATAAAAGCGATTCGCCTGGCCGGGCAGCTTAATTTCGCCATGCAGCGGCTTGTCCGAAACACACAGCAGCGTGCCGTAGGGGACCCGGAACCGGTAGCCCTGGGCGGCGATGGTGGCGCTCTCCATGTCCACCGCCACCGCGCGGCTGAGATTGAAACGCAGCGCGGAAGCGGAATAACGCAGTTCCCAGTTGCGGTCGTCGGTGGTGACCACGGTACCGGTGCGCAAACGCTGTTTCACCTCTTCGCCGGGCATGCCGCTGACGGTCTTGGTGGCGTCATACAGGGCGCGCTGCACTTCGGCGATGCTGGGAATGGGAATATCCGGCGGCAGTACCGCGTCCAGCACATGATCGTCGCGCAGGTAGGCGTGCGCCAGCACATAGTCGCCGATCATCTGGCTTTCCCGCAGACCGCCGCAGTGGCCGATCATCAGCCAGGCGTGAGGGCGCAATACCGCGAGATGATCGCAAATGGTCTTGGCGTTCGACGGACCGACGCCGATATTCATCAAGGTAATTCCCCGCCCCTGGCGCGAGATAAGGTGGTAGGCGGGCATTTGATGATTTTTCCAGGCGAAGTCGGAAACCGCCTGCTCGGGTTTCGGCGTCTCGGCGGTGACGTAGCCGCCGCCGGCGCAGGACAGCGCTTCATAAGGGCTGTCGGGGTCGGCAATCTGGTCGCAGGCCCAGCGCACGAACTCGTCCACATAGCGGGTATAGTTGGTGAACAGGATGAACGGCTGAAAATGATCCACCGGGGTGCCCGTATAGTGCCTGAGCCGCGCCAGTGAGAAATCGGTGCGTAGGGCATCGAAATGGGATAGCGGAAAGGTTTTCGCGTAAGTGAACAGCCCGTCGGCGGTTTCATCGCCGATTTGCGCCAGCTCGGTGGTGGGGAAATGTTGCGCAATGCCGGCGCTCATGGAGCGATCAAGACCCAGGTCGGAACCGTCAATCACATAGGGAAAGGGGATTTCATGCCGCGACGGCGCCACCTCGATGCCGGCGGCATATTCCCCCCTCCAGCATCTCCAACTGGTGCATCAGATAGTGGCGAAATAGCCGGGGGCGGGTAATGGTGGTGGTATAGCAGCCGGGGCGGGCAAAGCGGCCGTAGGCGCGGTTCTTGGGATGCCCCTGGGACACGCCGTCCCAGTTCACCCGCAGTTCGGGATAGGCGAACAGCCCCGCCGCGCGGGCCGCCTCGTCCGGCAGTCGGCCGTCCTTGATGAAGTCCTTGATGGCATCCCGCAGGGACGCAACCGCGCCGTCATAGAGCGATTCCAGTTTGTCCAAGGCTTCGGCGGCGGTGAGACTGGCACTGGATGACGTTTTCTGCATTCTTTCCCCTTTGTTTTAATGCGGATAATTCGTGAGACGGTCTTAACTCATACGGCGGCAGGCGTAAGATTGAGTTTATCATCTCATCGGCCGAAAGCAGCGCGATGCGCCGAATAAAAAGAACAAGGCGCCAGGTCGAAAACAGCATAAATTCAATTGCACCGTTTTGGCGACGTCAGTCCTGTACTGTCCAGGCAAGCTAAACGCCGCTTATGTCGGGTTTGCTTGAAATAACGCCATCCAGCACGGCTCCGCGCAAGTCGGTTTCCTCAAAAACGGCTCCACTCAAATCGACGCCCCTGAGGTCGGCTCCGCTCAGGTCGGCCCCCCCCCCTCAAGTCGGCTCCCCTGAGGTCTGCTTTACGCAGGTCGACTCCGCTCAAGTCGGCCCCCCCCCCTGAGATTGGCTTTACGCAGGTCGGCTTCGCTCAAGTCCGCGTCCCTCAAGTCAGCTTCGCGCAGGTCGGCTCCACGCAAGTCGGCTTGGCGCAGATCGGCTTTTCTCAAGTCGGCTTTGTTCAGGACGGCGCCTATCAGCTTGGCCTGGTGCAGTATGGACCAGCTGAGATTGGCCTCCGTCAGGTCGGCCTCGTCGAGTTCAGCCCCTGGCATGTTTGCGCGGCTTACATTGGCGTGGCGAAGGCTGGCTTTATGCAGTCTTGCCCCGCCCAATTCGCTATTACCCAGTCCGGCTCGATCTAGATTGGCTTCGGTTAAATCGCTATCCTGCAGCTTGGTCAACCATAAATCGGCCCCTTGCAGGTCGGCTCTTTGCAAATTGGCCTCTCTCAGATCGGCGCCTCTCAAATGCACATCGCGCAGGATTAACCCTTCGAGATTAGCGTAACGCAGATTCATTTGCCCATTGTCCGTCAAGGTGACGGATGAGAGGGGGAACGGCCGCACGGCGCTGTATCATTAAAACGGTGCTGGTGCGAATATACATCTTCCTGTCCACCTCGGCCTGGACACTTTCTCCTTTCCGGCTCACTTCGATGATGACGGGGTTTTCCTCAAGCATGTGCTTTTCCGGCAGGGTGAAGGTGAGGGAACATCCGGCGAAATCCATCACCAGCCTTGCCGGAATTCCACAGGAAACGCCGTCCGGGTAAGCGAGGTGAAGCGCGGTGGCCAGTGCCTCGGCGAACGCGTCATATGCCTCGGCGCGCTGCTTGCTCAAATAGCCAAAACTAAAGAAATTGAGGATGTACTCCAGAATTCCCTTGGGGGAAGCCGCTTCGTCTCTTGCCAAACCAGTGCCGATACCGGAAATGCGTTCCGCCATCGTGCTTGCGCGATCAATAGTGATATTCATTGACACTTCCTTGCATACGCCTTTGCGGCTGATTTAACGCAACCTTCCCAAATGGAAATATGAAGTTAACATAGTGGAGGTGTAGCAGTCTTTGAGAAAACACTCTTTGATAAATTAGGTTGAACATTGGCGAAAACGAGAGACCAAAAGATGAACACCCTAATTATTTAGCATGTTAGATCAAACACGAAAATGGCGGCGCCACGCCTTTACGCCTTATCTAGTCATGCGTAAGCCTGATGTCGCCTTTTTCGCCTAATGCGTAAGCCGAGTGTCGCTGCATACATGCGGCGCCTGCTGTCTTACCTGAATTTTATCCGGCATCCCTGCCGGATTGCTTGGGCGCAGACAAACCCGGATCTCTTCACAAGGGTAGCGGCTGATGAATCAGTATCTTTCCAGCCAGTGGGCATAAGGCGCCGGCAGGGTCCACGAAGCGCGTTCGATACCCAATTCACGGGCGGCATAATAGGCCCAGTGCGGGTCGGCCAAATGCGCTTTGCCCACCATCACCACATCCAATTGGCCCTCGGCGACGGCCTTTTCCGCCAGATCCGGCGTACCGAAGCCCCAGGCGGAAGCCACCGCAATGCCGGTTTCCTCCCGTACCCGCTGCGCAATGGGGCCCATAAACGCCGGCCCCCAGGGGATATTGGCGTCAGGCGTGGAAAACCCGATGCTGACGCTAAGCAGATCCAGACCGGTGGCTTTGAAGCGGTGGGTCAGTTCGATGGATTCGGCCAGGGTTTCCTCGTCCCGGCCGTCGAATTCGATAACGCCGAAACGGGCGGTAAGCGGCAGATTTTCCGGCCACACCTCACGCACAGCCGCCAGGGTTTCCAGCAGGAAGCGGCTGCGGTTTTCCAAACTGCCGCCGTACTGATCATGGCGCTGGTTGGAGTGCGTCGAGAAGAAGCTTTGACCCAGATAACCATGGGCGAAATGCAGCTCCAGCCATTCGAAACCCGCGTCGCGAGCCCGGCGGGCCGCCGCGACGAAATCGTTGCGTACGCGGGCGATATCATCCAGCGTCATGGCCTTGGGCCGTTTGGGCAAATTGGCGCCGAAGGCGATGGCGGAGGGCGCGATGGTTTGCCAACCGCGGGGATCGCTTTCAGCGATATGGTCGTCCCCTTCCCAAGGGCGATTGGCGCTGGCCTTGCGCCCCGCATGCCCTATCTGGATGCCGGGCACCGCTCCCGCCGCCTTGATGGCTTTTACCGCCGGCACGAAAGCCCGGGCCAAATCGTCATTCCAGATGCCGGCGCATCCGGGGGTGATGCGGCCTTCCGGCGCAACGGCGGTGGCCTCGACGATAACCAGACCGGCGCCGCCCCGGGCCAGCGAGGCCAAATGCACCTGATGCCAATCGTTGATCAGGCCCTCGTCGGCGGAATACATGCACATCGGCGGAACGGCGATGCGGTTGCGCAGCGTCACGTCCTTAAGCTTGAAAGGTTGAAAAAGTGCTGACATGGGATTTCCTTTTTAAAAGAGATAGGCGGTAAAGTATAATTCTATATTTCGATAATATTCGAATTATGGATTTCAGGCAACCTCTTAGGTATAGTTAATCCATGCGACCTTTCAAACACCCCGGCATTGATGAATTTGTCCTCGAACGCGTACTGTACGCCTTGAGCGACCCGCTGCGTCTGGAAATCGTGCGGCGCCTGGCCGCGTTCGGGGAGGCGAGCTGCGGCGAGCTGGACGGCGGCCGCCCCAAATCCAGCGTTTCCCACCATTTCCGCGTATTGCGGGATGCGGGACTGGTCTTTACCCAAAACGCCGGCACGACCCATATAAACCATCTGCGCCGCGAAGATATGCAGGCGCGTTTTCCCGGACTGCTGGATGTCATCTTGTCGCAGCGGGTTTAAGCGGGCAGTGGGAGCGACAGTTAACTTTCCCTGTGTCCGTTGACAGTGCGGCGCAATTAAGGCGAGAAAACCATGACCAAAAATCAAATCCTGCGTGATGCTCTGGCGGGGGGGGAAACTGCTTACCGCCATGGCGGCCCATAATCCTCTGGCGGCGAAATTGGCGGAGGAGGCGGGTTTTGATGCCCTTTGGGGCAGTGGTTTCGAACTGTCCGCCAGTTATGCGGTGCCCGATGCCAATATTCTCTCCATGGGCACCCATCTGGAAATGATGCGCGCCATCGCGTCGGTGACCGCCATCCCGCTGATAGCGGATATCGACACCGGCTTCGGCAATGCGGTCAACGTCGGCTACATGATACCGCAGTATGAAGCCGCCGGCGTCTCGGCGGTTGTCATGGAAGACAAAACGTTTCCCAAGGATACCAGCCTGCGGGCCGAAGGGCGGCAGGAACTGGTGCGCATTGAAGAGTTTCAGGGCAAAGTGGCCGCGGCGACGGATGCCCGGGCGGATCGGGATTTTCTGGTTATCGCTCGGGTGGAAGCCCTGATAGCCGGGCTGGGCCTGGAAGAAGCGTTGAAACGCGCCGTGGCTTACCAAGAGGCGGGCGCCGATGCGATACTGATTCACTCCAGGCAAACCACGCCGGATGAAATCCTGGCGTTTATCGCCGCCTGGCGCGGGCATATTCCTCTGGTGCTGGTGCCCACCGCCTATCCGCAGCTTACCGAGGCCGATATCGCCGCCTTGGGAAAAGTGGGCATCGTGATTTACGGCAATCATGCGATTCGCGCGGCGGTGGGCGCCATGCGCAGCGTTTTCGCACAAATTCGCCGTGAAGGCGGCATCCGCGACGTGGATAAAACCCTGCCCGCGGTGCGCGAGATCATCGCATTGCAGGACGACGCGCGCATGCGCCGCATCGAAAAAAAATTTTTGCGTTAGGGGAAGCGCCGCCGACAGAGGTTGTTTAACATCCGGGCCGCAGTGTAGCATCGCTTCTCGTCATTCTTCCCCTTGCGGGGAGATTGGCTTCATTGTATCAAGAATGATTAAGGGTAAAAGCAGGTTGTGTCGCCGGCACAGTGTGATTATGCAAAAAAAGACATGATAAATTCCCTGTTAGCGTGCAGCCTTTGATGAGTCTCACGGTTTGGCCGGTCGCTCTTTAGTAGGATTAAAAAATGTATTATTCAGTGAAAAGAGAACGATCGTGGAAATACAGCTTTTGCATGAATTTGTTTTATTGTCGAAAACACTGAATTTTAGCAAAGCCGCGCAAAAAATGAATATGACTCAGCCGGTATTGAGTCGGCACATGAAATATTTGGAAGAGTATTTTGAAGTCAGCTTTTTTAAGCGCGACACACATAAAGTTGAGCTGACCAGCGCCGGAAAATTATTTTCTGAAGAAGCGGGTAAGATACTGTTTCAATATGAAACCTCGGTATCGGCAATTCAGTCATTTACCGGCAAAAGCCGCCGCCGGCTCTCCGTCACTTTTCTTGGTGAGGCGATTCAGAAGGTTTTGATTACTTTTCTGACGCAGTTCCGTGCCAAATACAGCGATATCACGCTGGAATGCCGCGACAGCGAGCTGGATGAAGCCCTGTTATTATTGGAGAACCACAGCAGTGATGTCGGTTTTCTGATCAGACCTAATTTTATGTTCAATAAGTCAGCATTCTGCACGTTGCCCTTTCAAACCGATCCGCTGTGCGTGGCGGTGAACAAGTGCCATCCCCTGGCCGGGCGCGGTAGCGTTTCCCTGCGCGAGGTGAGCGAATGGCCGATAATGCGGGTCGATCCCCGTGAATTTTCTTTATCCGACGAATACAGCACCCGTTTCCTGACTATTCATGGTATTGATTTCACACTGGATAAAGAGTACCCGAATCTGAAGACCTGCTGTTTCAACCTGGAATTTACCGATCGCGCGGTGCTCCTGATGCCCCGGCACCGGGGATATCTGACCGGCCAGAACTGCGTCATGCTGGATATTGCCGAAGAGGACTGCTGGTTTAATTTGGAACTAGTTTGGGATAATAAAAATACCAACCCTTCAGTCGCTTTATTCCTTAAAGAATTTAAAAATTTTCTCAAACAATAGATTGGGCCGCGTGTTGCCGAGGGTGTAATCCTGCCGCGGATAGGTCTGCCCCGATTTCCCTGTATACTCCGATTTACCCATATACCTACATATCCCCATATCCCCATATCCCAACATATCACTATATCCCCCTATATCCCTATATGCTTACATATCCTTATACCCACATATATCCCTGAATGCTTACATACCCTTTTATCCCCCTATATCCCTATGCTTACATATCCTTATCCCCCATATATCCCTGAATGCTTACATACCCTTTTATCCCCCTATATCCCTATATGCTTACCTATCTTTATACCCACATATATCCTATATCCCAACATATCATTATATCCCCACCTATCTCCCTATATGCTTACCTATCCTTATACCCACATATATCCTATATCCCAACATATCATTATATCCCCACCTATCTCTGTATGCCTCCCAATACCTGTTAGCCGTCTTGCTCTTAAATCCAGCATCCAAATCGCCAAGCCGGTAATGGTCAATTTCGCGTTGATTTTTTCCCCTGTTCGGCCAAATGCTTTTTTCAGTGAGCTGAGTTTATTTCGCTCAATAGACTCGCGGATATTATGGTTGGAATAGTCCGGATGTATTTGTTAACTATGTTCCAAGCTAAAAGAAGCATGACTTTTTTTATGATTTAGGTCACATTTTTTTCATTGAAATGACCTGGTTTTCATTGGCGTAATAAAAAGGGTTATGTCGGAAATGCATAGCCGAAAATATAAAAAGAATTTCCGACGCTGGAGAGGCAATGTTACGTTCTTATTGCCACAAAGCACCGGGAAAAAAATGTGTATCACATTATTTAAAACCGGGCCGCTTTCAATAAATTCTCAAAAAGCCATAAAGGAGTAAACCATGGCGATCAAAGCCAATTATGAGTCAGACGCCGGAAAACGTAAAGAAATGTCCCATAAGGAATTGGGAACCATTCCCCACATGCGTTTCGAAGAATATTCGGAAAAGCTGAAACACTGCTTCACCATGAAACGCGAAAACGGAATCCTTGAGGCCCGACTGCATACCAATGGCGACAGTCTGCAATGGGGTGCTCCCGCGCACCAGGCTCTTCACTACTTCTTCGACTGGGCCGGCCGCGATCCGGACAACGAAATCATCATCCTCGGCGGCACCGGCAAGGACTTTATGAAAGGTATCGGCCGGCTTGACGATAAAGGCAACTGGGGGCCGGCCACCGAATTCAATTCCGCGCCGGCGGAAGCCTGGAAAATGTATGAGTATCAATATTACGACGGCACCAACGATATCGAAGGCCAGGTGTTCGACGTGGAAGTCCCCACCATCGGCGTATGGAACGGCGCCGCATTTCACACCGATTTAGTGCTTTTCAGCGATCTCACTCTTTGTACCGAGGACGCCTGGACCACGGATATGCATTTTCGCGTCAATATGGTGCCCGGCGACGGCATCGGCATTGCGTGGCGGGAACTGATGGGCCGCAAGAGATATGCCTATGCGGAACTGACCGGCGAGATTATCACGGCCCGCAAGGCCCTGGCTCTCGGGATGGTTAACGAGATCTGCCCGGATACCGAATCCTGCTACGCCAGGGCCAGGGAAATCGCCGAGCTCATCATGCGCACCGGCACTCGCGTCACTCGCCGCATCACAACGCAGCAGTTGCGAAAAGCCTGGAAGGAGGATATCGCCAACGAGCTGCGCAACGCCTTCTCCACCGAAATGTTTGTGACCGCCACCGAACACAGTCCCCATGAGGTGAATTACTGGCATTGGGCGCATGAAGAGGCCGAGCTGGTCAAGGCGGCCGAGAAGAAAGGCAAGGTCATCCGCCCTCGTGTCAACGGCGGCCAGGAAGAAGACGAAATCAAGTAGCAGGCCGTATTCCCGGGCACGATATCGGATCGCCGGTTATCCCCTGTGGTCGGCGGTGGCCGTTCAGGGTCATCATCCGGCCTGGGGCGTCATGCCCTGGATACCGGTGTATCCGGATAACGTTGGCGCCGGAAAAAAGCGCATACCGACATAATTTAAGCGGGGCAGGACCATGAACACAGGCAACGATGTCATTATTTCCGCCGCCCTCACCGGGGCGGTGACGCCTAAAGACATCAATGAGCATATTCCGCTGACGCCGGAAGAAATCGCCGCTGACGCCTATCGCTGCTGGCAGCACGGCGCGGCCATCGTGCATCTCCATATGCGCGACGATAGCGGCATTGGGACGATGGATAGCGAGAAGTTCGCCCAGACCATCCGTCTGCTGCGCGACTACCGCGACTGCGACGTCATCATTAATTGCACCACATCCGGCGACAGCCGGGCCAGCGATGATCAACGCCGGCAACATGTGGCCACCCTCAGCGGTATTGAAATAGCCTCCTGGGACGCGGGATCTTTCAATTGGATGCCCGGCGGCGTGTTTATCAACTCCCCGCAGTTTCTCGGCTCGCTGGGGGAGATTCTCACCCGGAGGGGGATTAAGCCGGAAGTGGAAATCTTCGATGCCGGCATGTTGGGCGTCGCCGAGTATTTCGTCGAGCAGGGTAAGCTGCCCAGGCCGCTGCATTATCAATTCTGTCTTGGGGTGCCGGGGGGGGAATGCCCGCCACGGTAGAGAACCTGCTTTACCTGGCGTCCCACATCCCTGCCGATGCCACCTGGTCGGCATTTGGCGTCGGTAAAGCCCATATGCCGATACTCTACGCCGCCATCGCGTTGGGCGGGCACGTGCGGGTAGGTCTGGAAGACAACGTGTATTTCAGCAAAGGCGTCAAGGCCGCCAATACACAGCTGGTGGAACGGGCCGCGCAGGCGATACGGCTGTTCGGCAAGCAGGTGGCCACGCCCGCCAGGGCCAGAGAATTACTGGGGATAAGCCCCTTGTAGCCATCGCGGCCCTTCGCCGTTCCCTCTATTTCGCAGGCATACATAAGAAGGTTGCTATGAGAGAAGCTGTCATCGTCTCGGCGGTTCGTACCCCAGTGGGGAAATGCCGCGGCGTGTTGGCGCCGGTAGCGGCGCATATTCTGGGGGCGCTTGCCGTCAAGGAAGCGGTAAACCGCGCGCACATCGCGCCGGATAGCATTGATGACGTCATCTTTGCCAATCTGATGAATAACGAAATCAACAATATGGGCAGGATGGTGGCGCTGGAGGCCGGATTGCCGGTTTCCGTGCCGGGCATTACCCTGGACCGCCAATGCGCCGCATCGCTAAACGCATTGGCCTATGGCGCCATTCAGATCATGGCCGGTTTCGCCGATGTGATAGTCGCCGGCGGAGTGGAAAGCGATTCCCGTCGCACCTGGTCGCTGGAAAAAACCGACGGCGCCTATTCGGTGCAGCCGCCGCGCTTCGTGGATATCCATACCTCGCCGGATAGCCTGGGCAACCCGCCCATGGGCATCACCGCCGAAAATGTGGCGGCGAAGTACGGTCTTACCCGTGGGCAGCTTGACGAATTCGCCTTGCGCAGCCACCGGCAGGCGACCGCCGCCTGGCAGGCGGGCCGATTTGACGAACAGACGGTGCCGGTATCGATAACCGACAAAAAGGGCCGTCAGACTCTGGTGACCCGAGATGAGCCGCTGCGCTCCGATTGTTCCCTGGAGGCGCTGGCGTCCCTGCGACCCAGTTTCAAAGAGGACGGCGTGGTGACCGCCGGCAACAGTTCGCCCATGAGCGACGGCGCCGGCGCAATGGTACTGATGGAGCGTTCGCTGGCGGAGCAAAGCCACCGCGAGATTCTGGGCGTTTTTCGCGGCTATGCGGCCGCAGGGGTGGATCCCAACCTGATGGGGTTAGGACCGATACCCGCTACCGCGAAGCTGCTGAAGCAGGCGGGTCTGGCGGTAAGCGATATCGATTTATGGGAGTTGAATGAGGCTTTCGCCGCCCAATCCCTGGCCTGTATCCGCGAAATCGGTATGGATCCCGCGCGGGTCAATCCCAATGGCGGCGCTATCGCTTTGGGGCATCCGTTGGCGGGCACCGGAGCGATTCTCACCGCCAAGACGTTGTATGAAATGAAACGCCGCAACCTGAATAAAGCCGTCATTACCTTTTGCGTCGGCGGCGGCCAGGGTGTGGCGGTATTGCTGACGAGGACGTGATCATGCCGGAAAAATACGCTTCACCCGAAGAGATCGCCGGCCTTTTCCAGGACGGCCAAACGCTGATTTGCGGCGGCTTTGCCAATTGCGGCGTGCCCAATCGTCTGATCCAGTGCGTCATCGACAGCGGCGCCAGGCACTTCACCCTGATTTCCAATGATTCCGGCGATGCCGACTTGACCATCGGCCGTCTGATTCACCACGGCCTGGTGGATAAGCTTATCGCGTCCCATATCGGTCGCAACACGGAAACCGTGGCGCTGGTGGAAGCCGGCAAAATCAATCTGGAACTGGTGCCGCAGGGCAGCCTGGCGGAGCGGATCCGCTGTGGCGGCGCCGGGCTGGGGGGCGTTCTTACCAAAACCGGACTGGGGACCTTGGTGGAGGAAGGAAAACACCGGGTGGTGGTGAACGGCGAGGTGTTTTTACTGGAGACCGCGCTGCGGGCGGATATCGCCCTGGTACGCGCCCGTACCGCTGATTTGCTGGGCAATCTGACCTATCGCGGCACCATGCGCAACTTCAACCCTCTGGTGGCCAAGGCGGCGCGGATGACTCTGGTGGACGCGGACATGCTGGTGGACATCGATGAATTCGGCGTCGACGGCATCGTGACGCCCGGCGTGTATGTGGACAAGATCCTGGTAACCCAAGGAGAAAGCAAATGAATGCCCGTCTCAGGATAGCAAAACGGGCCGCCGGCTATTTTTCCGCCGGCGATGTCGTCAATCTCGGCATCGGTATTCCCAGTCTGTGCGGCGACTATGCGGCCCCCGGCGTGATGTTTCATACCGAAAACGGCCTGGTGGGCATGGGCCCGCTGACCTCTGGCCCGCTGGCGGTGGAAGGGTTCTGCAATGCCACCGGCATGCGTTTTTCGCCGGTGCCCGGCGCCAGCGCATTCGACAGCGCGGAGTCTTTCGGGCTGGTGCGTTCCGGCAAACTGGCGGCCTCGGTGCTGGGGGGCCTGCAGGTGGCGCAAAACGGCGATCTGGCCAATTGGGCGCAGCCCGGCAGGGTGTTCGGCATGGGCGGGGCGATGGATCTGGTGAACGGCGCCCGCCAGGTCATCATCACCATGGAACTGTGCGCCAAGAACGGCGCCCCGAAAATTGTCAACGCCTGCAGTTATCCACTGACGGGTAAACGCTGCGTCGACCATATCGTCACCGAACAGTGCGTCATTGACGTTACCGGGGACGGTCTGGTGCTGGTGGAACTGTTGGCGGGATTGACCCCGGACGACATTCAACGCCAGGTGGAGCCCAGGCTGATTGTGGCCGATTCCTTGAATATCATGGAAATATAAGTCATGAGAACGCCATGCTGAAAGACGCTGCATGCACGTCGCGCGGGGCAACGCTGCAGGCGCTAGCGTTGAATCTGCGCCGGAATGCTGTAAAACCCGCGGAACTTCCCGATAAACCCATTACGCATCCCCGGGCGGGCCCGGCTGCGTATAACGAGCTTACCATGATGACTGGGCAAGAAAAAAACCTGGCGCGGCCACCGAAGACTGTCTGTCTTGCGGTCGAAGGGAACACACCTCTTTCCGCCGCCAAAAGTACCTTTGGGCCCCATGGCTGGACCATCATTTTTTTCCAGGCCCTGATGTTCTGGATTGCCGCCGGCGCCGTAACCCACGGGCTGAATGTGATTTTGCCGGCGCTGTCGACAACGTTCCATCTTGATTACAACGCGCTGCTGGCGCTGACGACGCCCGCCTCCTGGGCGTCAATTCCGGCGGGTCCGATCTGCGCCAGGCTCAGCGAAAAAAGGGACCCAAATTCAATATCGTTTTTTGCCTTATCGCCTGCGGGCTGTGCTTCGGCCTGTTGGGCTACTGGGGTACGCTGACCGGCTTTACCGTGCTTTTCGCCGGGGTCTGTTTTTTCGGCACCGGTTTTGCCTATGTGGGGGGCACCGCGCTTATCGCCAACTGGTTTATCCGCAAGCAGGGGCTGGCGCTGGGATGGTGCACCATGGGCCAGACCTTTTCCAGCGCCTTTTTCGTGCCGGTGCTGGCGGGGAGTTTCGCGTGGTTCGGCGTACATAAGGGGTTTTGGGGCGTTTCGCTATTAATGTTCGCCACCGCGCTGCTGGTGGCCGGATTCGCCGCCAACAAGCCGGAAGATATCGGCCTTGCGCCAGACAATGCGCCCATCACCGCCGATGAGCTGGCCGAACGCGTCCGCCGGCATAAAACCTATGTTTGTCCGGTCACCACCGGCCAATTGCTGCGCATGAAAGACGTCTGGTTCATGGGTATCGCCACCGGCGGCATCTACATCATGCTGGTGGGCGTGGTCAGTCAGATCGTGCCCCGTCTGATGGGCATGGGCTATGAATTGAACACCGCCATCTTCTATATGACCCTCTCCGCGCTGTTCGGCACCCTGGGCGCCTATGGCTGGGGCTGGCTTAACCAAAGAGTGGGCATCAAAGCGGCCATCATGATCTATACCCTGTGGTGGATGGTGTCCGTCGTTATCAATATCTTCCAGTTTAATGCGTTCACCCTCTGGATCTCGTTGCTGATGATTGGCTTTAGCCTGGCGGGCGCCACCAATTTAAGCACCGCGCTGATTGCCACGAAATTTCCCCGCGGTACCTATATCCGCGCTATCGGCATCATCGCGCCGATCCAATCCATCGTGCGCTGTTTCGCCTTTTCCATACTGGCGGTGGGGTTGACCTATTTCGGCGGCTATGTCGGTGCTTATATTTTGCTGGTGGCGGTGGGCGCCGCAACGTTGATCCTGATTTGGCAAACCGATGTAACGCCTATTGAAACTCTCCCGCCTGCGTCCGGCGAGCAGCCGGGCAAGCGTTAACGGAGGGAAGTGATTTACTTTTTATTTTCCCAAGCCGGCGCATTATGCAGCGAAAAAAAACAGTAAGACGCCGGTTGAATAATAGCGGTGAATGTTTGGAAAAATAAATATTCAGCTGTGATGTTTTTGCAATAAATGGGCAGTGCATTCTGTACCTCTTTAAATTAATTGAGCTGCACAGCCCAAGGTGGGGCAATTTATTGCTCCAGGGGAACCGACGTCTTCGACGTCGTTTATCAACAGTTTTCCCTGAAAAAAGAAAATGAGATTCAACAAGAGGTGAATATGACGGGAATTGTTATTGCCGGCGCGGTTCGAACCGCCATCGGCAGCTTTGGCGGCGGCTTGGCTTCGCTGGGGGCAACCCGGTTGGGCGCGCTGGTGGCGCGGGAAAGTATCCGCCGGGCCGGCATCGCCGCCGACAGTATCGATGAGGTCATTCTGGGGAATGTGCTGCAGGCGGGATTAGGCCAGAACCCCGCACGCCAGGCGATGCTCCACGCCGGCATCGATGAAAAGACCCCGGCGACCACCCTGAATGTCGTCTGCGGCTCCGGTTTAAAAAGCGTGATCCTCGCGGCGCAAATCATTGCCGCCGGCGATGGGGAAATCGTCATGGCCGGCGGTATGGAGAATATGTCGGCCGCGCCCTACCTGCTTGATAAGGCGCGCTGGGGATATCGGATGGGGGATGGGGCCATAACCGACAGCATGGTGCATGACGGGCTGTATTGCAATATCAATCAGTACCATATGGGTATCACTGCGGAAAATGTCGCTGCCCGTTATCACATTAGCCGGCTGGAGCAGGATCAAATCGCCCTGCGTTCGCAGCAGCGTGCGATGGCGGCCATCGAAAGCGGCGCATTTCGCGATGAAATCGTGCCGATTACCCTGCACGGCAAAAAAGGCGACATCAGCTTTGATACCGATGAACACCCCCGTGGCAACATCAGTGCCGAAGGGCTGGCCAATTTGTCGCCGGCGTTCAAACCGCAGGGAAGCGTCACGGCGGGCAACGCCTCCGGTATTAATGACGGCGCGGCCGCCATGGTGGTCATGAGCGAAGCCCGGGCCCGGTCTTCCCCTCTCAGGCCGTTGGCCCGGATCCGGGGCTATGCCACTTGCGGCGTGGATCCGGCCTTCATGGGGATAGGGCCGGTGCCGGCGGTGCGCGCGGCGCTGAAAAAGGCCGGACTGGGCATCGGCGATATCGATCTCATCGAGGCCAATGAGGCCTTTGCGGCGCAGTTCGCCGCGGTGAGCCATGAACTGGGGCTGAACGAGGAAAAAACCAATGTTAACGGCGGCGCCATCGCGCTGGGCCATCCCATCGGCGCCTCCGGCGCCAGAATTCTGGTGACGCTGTTATACGCCCTGGCGGCCAGGGATAAAACGCTGGGATTGGCGACGCTTTGCGTTGGCGGCGGGTTGGGCGTGGCGGTAGTGGTGGAAAGGATTTAAGGCGCCGGCGCCTATTATCCCGCGCTGCGGTAACTCTTTTTTCAAGAATAAAACGTGAATTGAGAATGAATGAAAAGAGGGAAGGCAGTATTAATTCATCCCTGTATTAAGAATGCAAAGAAGTATGATGTTTATTTATAGAGTCAAATCTAGGGACGGTGCCGAAGCCCGAATCGGACGTTTATTATAAGCCTTGAATAAACGCTGCACAGGCAACGCAGTAAGGTTGGAAATGCTTTTTCATGGCGCCGCTCGCCTTGTTTTTTGCCATTAACGCGATGAAACCGGCTGCGGGTAAAATTGGCACCGACTTTGCTCAATATTAAATGTATTTAAAACTTAAAATTGGATCGATATTCTATGAAAAACGATTACGTGAACAAAAAAGTATCAGCGCTGGCGGCGCTGATACTGGGCTGCTCGTTGGGATTGTCGGCCCATGCGGCGGTGACCGCCGGGGACTACACGGCTTCGGCCAGAGGTCTGGAAAGTGACGTCAAGGTCACGGTTACCCTTGATGGCGCCGGTAAAATTCAAAACGTCGTCGCGCAGGCGCCCGGTGAAACCCCGGAGCTGGGCGGCGTGGCGGCGCCTCAGGTGGCCAAATCCATCGTTGACCATCAAAGCCTGGATGTGGACGGCATGACCGGCGCCACCGAAACCAGCGATGCCGTCAAGAAGGCCGCCAAGGAGGCGTTGCTTAAAGCCGGCGCGGATATCGGCAAATATACCAGCACGTCGGATAAAACCGCCGCCCCCGTCGCCGATGAAGAGAAAACGGTGGACGTGGCGGTGATGGGAGGCGGCACTTCCGGTACCGCCGCCGCCCTGGCCGCGGCGGAGAAAGGGGCCAAGGTCCTGGTGGTTGAAAAATCCGCGGTGGTGGGGGGGGCAGCGGAAATATGGCCAGCGGCTTTTTTGCCGTGGGATCGGCGCTGCAAAAATCATTGGGCATGAAATATACGGCGCAGGACCTGACCCACCGGCTGCTGGACTATAACCATTATTTGTCCAATGGCCCGCTCACCAAAGCCATTGTGTATAAATCGGGCTCAACGGCTGACTGGATGGCGAAGCATGGGGTGAAACTTGAAATCAAGTCCGCCGCTAAAAATACCAACCAGGAGCAGCAGGCCCACATGGATGACCCTATCAAGGCGGATATTTACCATCATTATCTGGATACCAACGCCGCTTATAAGAATCTTTACGACAGTTTCCAAAAGGCCGGGGGCGAGCTTATCAAGAATGCCGCCGTAACCTCATTAATTCAGGATAAAGACGGCCACGTCACCGGCCTTATCGCGCAAAAAGCGGGCGGCGGAAAATTAATCGTGCATGCCAAGGCGGTTATCATTGCCAGCGGCGGATTCGGCGGTAATGAAAAATTGGTACGGGACGTTATGGATACGCCGAATATCCACATACTGGCCTGGCCGAATCAGGGTGAAGGCGTCAAAATGGCCTGGGCCGCCGGCGGGGCGGAATGGAACTTCCATTCGGCGTTGATTCACGCTTGTAAACTGGTGGGGATTACCTCCTCCTCCTCGGCCGATAAAGGCAATGCTGAAATGGATAGCCCGCTTATCTGGCTATTAAAATCCCCCTTGCTCTGGGTGGATGCGAACGGCGAACGGTTCGGCGATGAAGGACTGGTTTATGATTCGGCTTACTGGGCTAATGTGTCTTATTCGGTAGGGGGTAAATATTACATTATTCTTGATAGCCAGACGCTGAATGCCTATACCAAAAAATCATTCCCGTTTCCTTTATCAGGCGCCGGCCCGGCCAATCCGCCTAAAGGCGGAGATTTCGTCGCATTGGCGGATGCCGCCGTGGACGGCGGTAAGAGTAAAAGTATTTTCAAAGGGCAGACCCTTGAGGATCTGGCGAAAAATATGGGCATGGAAGCCGGTCAATTGGAAAAAAACCGTTGCTCGCTATAACGATTTGGTCAAAGCCAAATCCGACGCGGACTTTGGTAAAAAAGCCGCTTATATGATTTATCCCGTTAAATCCGGTCCGTTCTACGCGTTTGAAACCCAGGTCGTCAGTTTAAGCAGTATCGGTGGGGTCCGGGTGAACGACAGGTTACAGGTCACCGATATCAACGCCAAACCTGTCCCGGGATTATATGCGGTGGGGAATGTCGCCGGCGGTTTTTTACAGCGGCCCCTCTTATCCGCCTTATGAAGGCCTCGCCAATGGCTTTGCGCTGAACTCGGGACGCATTGCCGGGGAAAATGCGGCAGAAGCCATAGCGACAGCGCATTGATATTAGGCAAGGCGGAAAAGTATAACGGTTATTTTTAATTCAGGTTCACGTAATTATCTCTATTACGAGAAAAAGAAGGCATCCCTTGCCGGAATATTCCGGCAAGGGATGAGGTATTGCTCTTGCTTTATATTTAAATAAGGGGTCGATATGGGTGTGTCGCGTCGCGGATTTATCATGGGAATAGGCGGAGCAGTATTGGCGGCCAATTCAATCAACCGGCTTCTGGCGCAGGCTGTTAACCCGCAGACTCAGGTCATCGGCAATATTCGCTATGGCCTGGTGCATGACGAAACCCGCTGTATCGGCTGTCGCGCCTGTGTCAGGGCCTGTCACAATGTCAACAACGTTCCGCAAGAGGTGACGCGACTGGATATTCTGGATAACGGCACCTACCGGGAAATGAATAAAACGTCGCGGCAATTCAAGCGTAAATCCTGCCAGCATTGCGATAATCCGCCGTGCGTGTCGGTGTGTCCCACCGGCGCCTCTTATAAAGACGAGAAAACCGGCATTGTAGATGTTCACCACGACCGCTGCGTCGGGTGCCGATATTGTATCGCCGCCTGTCCCTATCACGTGCGTTTCATTCATCCCCTGACCAAAACCGCGGATAAATGCAATTTTTGCCGGGATACCAACCTGGCAATAGGCAAGCCTCCCGCATGCGTGGCGATTTGTCCGGTGAAGGCGTTGACGTTTGGTAATTTGGACGACCCTGACAGCGATATCGCCAAACTTATCGCCGGCAAGCCGGTATACCGTGAAAAATTATATTTAGGCACTCACCCTAAACTTTATCATATCGCGGGCAAATTTGGAGAAATACGAGGATGAACGCTGCGTTTCATTTCGATACCCTGGTATGGGATTGGCCGATTGCCATTTACCTGTTCTTAATAGGTATTTCATCGGGTATGGTCATCATCGCCGTGTCGCTTAAAAGGCACGTTCTCGCGACGAATGCCGCCGGCGACTGTATCATCAAAGCCACGGCCATTATCGCGCCATCAACGGTCATAGCAGGACTGGTTATTCTTATTTTCCATCTGGCGCGCTCATGGACATTTTGGTATTTGATGGTGTTTTATAATCCTCATTCGGTCATGTCCCTTGGCGTGATGTTATTCCAGGTGTATATGGCGGTGCTGGTACTCTGGTTGGTCGCCATTTATCAGCGCCAAATCATCGATATTATGCATCCGCTCCGGCTGCAACGGATTATACGTCTTATCGCGGGATGGGAGCGCCAATTGGATATGGCGGCGCTGGCGTTGGCCATTCTTTTAGGCGTGTACACCGGCTTTCTGTTATTGGCCTTGAAATCCTATCCGTTATTGAATAATCCGATTTTGCCGTTGCTTTTTCTCGCCTCGGGCCTGACGTCGGCCGTCGCCACGGCCATTTTTTGCGGTCTGGTGTTTTATAAACAATCGGTACACTCGCCCTCCCTGGCGTTTATCCACGGACTGGAGCTGCCGTTAATGATGGCTGAACTCGGCTTGCTGGCGGTATTTTTCCTGGGGCTGTTTTTCGGCGGCGGACAGAAAGAGACGGCGGCAATCAACGCCCTGAGCGGTTTTTGGGGCGCCGTTTTTTGGCTGGGAGTGGTGGGCTTGGGTATGGTATTGCCCCTGGCTCTGAAGCTGCTTTGCAGTGAACGCGTAAAGGGCCATAAAGCGTATTGGGTGGCCCTGTCCGGCGCCGGGTTGTGCAGCGTGTTCATGCTGCGCATGTTCATATTGTACGCCGGGCAGATGGTAATGGCATGAATATCAATCATTCAACCTGGCTGCTGGGAATTGCCTCAATCACTTTTTTTATGCAGTCCCTGGATACCACCATGTTGTACTTGGCGATACCGTCCATGGCGGCTTCGCTGCACCAGTCGTCGCTGAGCATGGGGTTGGCGGTAATTTCCTATATGTTGACGGTCATGATATTCACCCCGCTGTGCGGTTGGCTGGCGGACAGCTATGGTTACCGGCGAATCTATTTAGCCGCATTGGGGTTATTCACGTTGGGAACCCTGCTGTGCGCCTTTGCAGGGACGCTGGGCAGTCTCACATTGGCGCGCTTTGTACAGGGGATCGGCGGCGCGTTGATGCTGCCGGTGGTCCGGGTGGTTATTTTGAAAACAACCTTGCCGGGGGGGGAAAACTGTCGGCCCTGAATAAAATGACGTTGCTGGGATTAGGCGGAACGCTGCTGGGACCGCCATTAAGCGGCATGCTGATAACGGCGTTTTCCTGGAGAGCGATTTTCCTGGTGAATATACCTTTATGCCTGATGTGCTATATGTCGGCGAAAAAATATATGCCGGACGCCCTCAGGCAGCAAGGAAGCGAGAGGTTTGATGTGACGGGCTTCATGCTGGTGGTGCCGGCATTAGTCTGTATTCTTCTGGGTCTGTTGGGTATCGGCAAACAATACTTCACCAGCGTGTGGATAATGACGTTCTTTTTAATAGCAACGTTTTTGTTGTATCGCTACAAACATCATCAGGATAAAATCGCCGCGCCATTGATATCGCTCGATCTTTTTCGGCACAGAACCTTTGCCGTGGGCATTTTCAGTAATATTTGCGTACGGATTTTTATTGCGTCGGTGCCCTTGGTGCTGTCGCTGATGCTGCAACTGCAGTTTGATTATTCCCCGGCGGGGGTCAGCGTCATTATGCTGTCGCTGGCGGCGGGGCAGTTAAGCGCCAGGTTTCTGCTGCGGCCGGCATTGGCATGGTGCGGCTACCGATGTCTGCTGCTGGTTGCGACGACGGCCAGCGCTACGCTGATTTATTCCTTGACCCTTTCGCCTTTAAACGGTTCTCTGGACATCATTTTGGTATTGATATTTACCTTGGGGGGTTTTTACCTCGGTTCTGTATGCCACCATGAACACATTAACGTTCAGCGAGCTCACGGATGACACCTATAACGCAGGGAATAGCTTGCTTATATTGAGCCAATTGCTTTCAATCATAATAAGCGTGACGCTAACATTTGCATTGCTCCGCCATGTTAATTACGCAAATAACACAAGGGGGTTAGGAAATTACCATGTATCATTTTTAGCGATGAGTCTGGGGCTTTTTTTATGCTGCCTTATTTTTTTGCGTCTGGATAGAAATGACGGCGATATCTTTATTCAAAGAACGCAGAAATAAAAACGGCAAATTCAAAATACGCTCGAATTTTTCTATTGCCGGGCAGACATGTTGTTTTGATGTTGCAAATAAATGAACTTTACGAACGATAACCAGAGTCGGAAAACCATGCAGTGATAACCTGACCGGAATAGGGCCGTTTATCACCATGAGCACGTCATTAAATAGAACGAAGCAGAGTTTTTAAATTATATCTAGCGTCTATCCAAAGCTGTTATTGCTTTTTTTATGGCTGGGAATGGATGCTTATTCTGCCGTTTCCGCCGTTATTAATGGCCGTTCGTTTCCGTCCTCTTACCTCAAAGGGATAGAATAATGAAAATAACACCGCATAATATATGGACCAGAATGCTATGTGCCGGCGCTGTCCTGTCCGGCATGGTGCTAAGCAGTGCGGCGCTTGCCGCCGACGATGCGGACTCCGCCGATAGGCCATTGTCCGACGTGGGGGCATGGCTGTCGGAAAACGGCGTCACCCCGCATATCATGGCGTCGCAGCTTTGGTTGGGCAACCCCAGCGCGGGGACCCCCACCAAGGAGCAGCAGGCTTATACGATGTTTTTCGCCGGCGCGGATTTCGACTTGGATCGAATGGGGCTGATTCCCGGCGGCACCGTTCACTTCATGCAACTGTGGGTCCCCTTCTCACATAATACCTTATACGGCAATGACGCCGGCGGCCTGTTGGCCGGCGATCCGCCGCCCTATATCCCCAAAGTGGCGCATCTTCTGCGGTTTGGTTATGAACAGAAACTGTTTAATGACCGATTGTCCCTTGAGATAGGCAAGAGCAATCCGGGCCAGTTTGTCGGTTTCAGCAATTGCAATGTGACATCGTCCTGCGTGAATACCGTTTTGAATAAAACCGCCGGATTCGCGCCCATGCCTTATGCCGGCTGGGGCGCGCGCGCCGGCTATCACTTTACGCCGGCGCTGGAGTCCAACATCGGCGTCTGGCGCACCTACCAGGCGTTTCCGTTCACCAACGGCTGGGAGCGGTGGGATGATGACTACGATAGCGGCAGTACCTTGCTGGTGGCCAATGTGGCGCGGCGCGCCGGCTTTCAGCAAGAGCCTTATCCCTTCAACTGGGAGGTCCTGGCCTTCCACAACAATCTGCAATACAACGACGCCTACTACACGGTGAACGGCACCTCGAAGGTATACGACAGCAGCGCCGCGGTGCTTACCCATAAGGGCGTTTCCGGCTTTTATGTCACGGCCAAAAAGGCCTTCTGGCGGCGCGACGGCGGAGCCAATCCCGACAATCCCGCTCCCAGCGCCTTAAGCGTGCACGGCAGCTGGTCGCAGACCCTGGAATCGGATGCCTACACAGGAATAGCCACGCTGGCCGATGCCGGGCTTATCTGGTCGGGACCCTGGCAGAGTCGGCCTTATGACAGTTACGGACTGACTTTCCGCTGGGGCAGACTGACGGCGGGAGAACACCGTTATTTGCAGGATATGTACGATTCCGAAGGGGGAACGGGATGGCGGGTGCCGCGCGACGAGCAGCAGTTGAGCATCGATGCGTCCTTTATGCTGACGCCGGAGGTCAATTTGACGATGACCGGTTCCCGCGTCTGGAACAATACCAACTATCAGTATGCCTATACCAGCGTCAAGCCGGAAGACGGCTATACATTCTGGGTTCAGGTCAATTTGATGCTGGATAAGCTGCTTGGCCTGTGATGGCGGCGAACGGGAGACATTGCCGGCCCGCGCGCCGGCAATTGACGTTTACGCCGGTTATTCCTGATAACAAATTTTTTCCGTATCCAGGCTGGAACGCCTGCGTCCCATGCCCAATGATTGCAGTTTTCTGGCAATCGTCGGTTGGGACACGCCCAACGCGGTGGCGATATGATAGGTGGTTTTGTATTTTTCCACGGCCAGCGACAGCACCGCTTTTTCAACCCGCGACAGGATGTCCGGCAGGAGGGCGTTAGCCTCAAGTTGCTCAGCGCAAAACCGGTTGAGGTCATCATGGTTCCTGGTGGCGTATGCCAGGTTCTGGTTTTGTCTGAGCAGCGGCAAAAGGATATCGTCAGTGATGAAGTTTTCCTCTGAGCAAATATAAAGGTATTCGATAATGTTTTCTAATTCTCTGATATTGCCGGGCCAAGAGTAATTGACCAGCATTTTTAGCGTTTGCGTAGTAAACCGGATAATTCTGTTATAAACGGCATCGAACTTATGCAAAAAAGTACTCAATCAATATCGGGATATCCGCCGCCCTTTTTCTTAAGGGCGCCAGATGAATAGGAATAAGGTTTAGACGGTAATACAAATCCTCGCGAAAGTGTTTTTCAGCGATTTTTTTATCCAAATCCGCATTGGTTGCGGCAATGACCCGCACATTGACGCACACAGCCTTCGTGCCGCCCAAACGAACAATCTCTTTTTGCTGCAAAACGCGCAATAACTTAGCCTGGGCCTCGAAGGGCAAATCGCCGATTTCATCCAGGAATAATGTCCCGCCGTCGGCCTGCTCGAAAAAGCCGGCTCTGCCACAGGTGGCGCCGGTGAATGCCCCCCTTTTCATAGCCGAACAGTTCTCCTTCAAGCAGGGCGGTAGGTATTGCCGCACAATTAAGCTTGATAAAAGGCCTATCCGCCCGTGAACTCAATTTTTGAATATTGTCGGCGACGATCTCTTTTCCCGTGCCGGATTCCCCTTGAATCAATATCGTCGCGTCCGTTTTGGCGACTCTGAGCATAATCCGCTTCAATTCTTCCATGGGCCGGCTGATACCGATAAGATTGGCGAAGGGCGGTGCCGCAGGCATCCGTTTTTTCGCCAGGGGTTCATGATAGGAGTCGAAAGAATAAATGGGATAATTGAATTTGGCGTGTAATTTTTGAAAGAAGGACTCGGCATAAAGTATTGAAACGACATACTCGATTTCGTTTTCCTCATCGAGTACCGGCATGCCGGATACGAAAGCCATTTTTTCGGGTAAAAGGTGATGCACGTGAAACGCCATGGCCTCTTTTTTTGTTTCAGCACTTCGGTGGTAATGGCGTGTTTGAAGTATTTACCCTCTTTGATGATATCGTCGATGGTTCGGCCAAGAATCGCCTCAGCATCTATGATGGGGTTTTCCCTGAGGTAGGCCTGGTTGATATATTCCGTTACGCCGCTGGAATCGGTGATGTAGATGGGGCACTCCAGATTATCGACGATTTTTTTTAAAATCAATCGCGGTCTCGTTAGCCGTTTGAAGAAACTTTCCGCTGGACATGGTGGCCCTCATGAAAAACTGTCATTAGGATGGACGCCTATTTTTAAGCAAAAGTCTGGATACCGGCATGGCGCGCCGGGAACATTGACGCTGTATTGTATTAACGTGAAACAGAGAATAATGTTAGGTGAAGCCAGATATAAAACAGAGGGAAGGTTATCTGCAACCCATCACATCATGCCGCCGGCCGGTAGGCTCATTGCCATAGGATGGCGGGCGGGCAAAAAGCCGGAATGGCGGGACGATACCGGGTCCGGCGTCTATGCTCGGACCCCTTATCTTGCGTCACGGGTGACTTGCAGGCCTGCGCCGCGTTAGAATTTCCAACTGCGATCGATGGTGGCTATGTCGATTTCAACGCCGTCCGGATCCAGGAATTTAAAGAAACGCGGGGGCACCTGCTCTTTATCTTCACCATACCACTGGATGCCGTATTCCTTTAACGCTTCCATCACGCCGACGATGTTATCGGTTTCGACACCGATGTGGTTTGGGCCTAACGTACCCTGAGCCCATGGAGCAAATTCCACGCGTTCATCCGGGCACAGCAGCGAGTAGTTGACTTCTCCATCGCTCATGTCGATAGCTCTGCCCGGATAATGACCTGGAGTACGTGCTGGACCTAATCGTCTGAAGCCGAGCACTTTTTCATAAAAAGTGGCCGCTTTCTCCAGATCTTTGGTTACTACACCTATATGGCGAATACGCATCCCATCTCTCCTCTCTACTGACAATGTCTTCTATAAGGAAACCATGTCCTCCTTAAGGACAAATTGGATATTGCAACGTGCTTTACATTAAGTCAAGGCAGAGATGTTCTTTTTGTGGACATAAAATCACAAAATTGACAATATTGTCTGGCATACAGAATATAACAAAGGAGTGATATGTGCGCGACGATTCAAATGCCGGCGGTGGCAGCGAGCCAAGCTACCCCATTTCTTCGGTAGACAATGCGCTTCGCCTGTTGCTGTTGTTTCGCGAGCAACAAAGCTTGCGTCTTACCGAGGCCTGCAACTATCTTGGGGTGGCCCATTCCACCGCTCATCGTTTGCTGGCGATGCTGATTCATCGGGGATTCGTCCGCCAAGACGATAGCAGGGCATACCGGCCGGGGCCGATGCTGGTTGAAATTGGGCTGGCGGTGGTGCAAAAAATGGATGTTAGGATGCATGCGCGTCCGTTTCTGGAAAAATTGGCGGGCAAATTCGGCGAAACTGTTCATCTGGTGACCTTGGAGGGGGACAAGGTGCGCTATATCGATGCGGTGGAGAGCGACCGGACACTGCGGGTGATAGCCCGCACCGGCCAGATCCTCTATGCTCACTGCACCTCGGCGGGCAAGGCGATGCTGGGGGAACTGACGCCTGAACAGGTTCGCGCTTTGTACGCCGGCAAGAAACTGCCGCAGCAAACTTCCAGTTCCATCACCTCCATGAATGCGCTGGAAAGCGCGTTGGACGATGTGCGCAGCCTGGGTTACGCCACCAATTATGAAGAAAGCGAAGAGGGAGTGGGTTCGGTGGCCATTGCCCTGGTGAACGCGGCCAATCGGCCTGTGGCCTCCCTGGCGGTAGCGGTGCCGGTGACCAGGCTGGTACCTGAAATGCAGGCCAATATCGTCAAGGCTTTGAAGGAGATACGACAGCAGTTTCGCGACCTGCCGATCTGATTTTTATGTGATTGCGCATAAGGCGGCACAAACGCCCTTGTGCCTGGGACGGCATCACTGGATGGCAAATCGGTGATGCCGTTTTTTTGTCACATTTCTGATACCTCCGCGCCCGATGTTGTCTCGGTGTGGGGCAAAAAAGATTCATCCATCACATTGTGCGAAGTTAACCTGCGACCGCTATTGACGCCCGCTTCAATATCTCTTATATCTCGGCAGTGATGTCTATATAAAAGAAATAATGTCTGTTATGCGGAGGTATGGAATGCGTCGTGCCGATGTTGCATTTGGATCCGTTGTAGCTGTCGTGGCTGCTGCCGTATTAGTCATAGCCTGGCAAATGCCGTTTTATGTGAACAATGTCCCCGGTCCGGGTTTTTTGCCCAGGATTGTCGCCGCCATATTATTGTTGCTGGGGGTGATACTGATTGTGCAAAGCCTGCGTCCTGAAATTCCGGAAGTCCGCGCGGTGGGTGCGGTAAATCCCCTCGAAGCCAAAACGCACGGAAAACCGGAACCTGCTGTAAATACGAAAGACTTCTTCCCGAAACGCACCGTAGCGGTGTTCCTTGGCTATGTTGTCTCTGTTCCGCTGTTTGCCCTGATTGGATTTGTGCTTACGGGCATGCTGCTGATGGCGTATATCCTGCTGTTTATTGAAAAACGGCGACATTACGGGGCATACATTGCCATTGTGGCGGTACCGATAGTGATTTATCTCCTTTTCGTCCAGGTGTTGGGTATTGAGCTGCCTAACGGTCTGCTCAATACCGGCATCCTGGGGATCTGACGGTTCCAACAGAGAGAACTATCATGGATTTACTCTATCATATGCTTGATGGCTTCGGGGCGGCGTTATCGCTTATGAACCTGATGTGGATAATCATAGGCGCGCTGTTGGGGACGCTTATCGGTATTCTGCCTGGCTTGGGCAATCCGGCGGCGACCCTGGCCATCCTGCTGCCTTTAACACTGCGTTTGCCGCCCGCCACCGGCCTTATCATGATGGCCGGTATCTACAATGGGTCCAAATTCGCCGGCGCGACCACGGCGATTTTGTTGAATATCCCTACCGAAACCTCATCGGTGGTGCTCTGCTACGACGGCCATGAATTGGCCAAACAGGGCAGGGCGGGCGCCGCGATGGGAATGTCCGCCATTTCCGGTTTTATCGCCAGCACCATCGGCGTTATCGGATTGACCTTCGCCGCCCCGGTTGCCGCTCGCATCGCCATTGATTTCGGACCGCCGGAGTTCGCCATGCTGATGATTTTCGGCCTGCTGCTGGTGATTTCGTTGGCCGGCAAGTCTCCGGTCAAAGGGCTTATCGCAATGTTTTGCGGGCTGCTGGTGTCCACCATCGGGGCGGATATTTTCTCCGGTGTCCAACGGTTCACCTTCGGCAGCGTGAACCTGTATGACGGGATTGAATTTCTGGTGGTGACCCTGGGGCTGTTTGCGGTGGGTGAAGTGCTGATCAATACCGGCAAGAGCATGAAAAAGGGCAAACCGGTAGAGACACCTAAAAGATTGCGCGATTATATGCCCACCTGGGCGGATCTCAAACAATCGCGTCTGGCGATAGCCATCGGCACCCTGGTGGGCTTCTTTATCGGCGCACTGCCGGGCGGAGGCTCCACCATTGCGTCATTCGTGTCTTATGCCGTGGTGAAAAAATACCTCCAAGAATTCGGAAAAATTTGGCACCGGCATCATCGAGGGCGTGGCGGGTCCGGAAGCGGCCAACAACTCCGAATGCGGCGGCACCATGATCCCGCTGCTCAGCCTGGGTTTACCGGGCAGCGCCAGTACTACCGTCATGCTGGCCGCCCTTCTTCTCTATGGCATCCAGCCCGGTCCGTTGCTCTTCACCAACCATCCGGAAATCGTTTGGCCGGTTATCGCCAGTCTGTATCTGGGATCCATCACCTTGCTTATCCTGAACCTGCCGATGATTCCGATGTGGGTCCAGATATTGCGTATTCCCTATTGGCTGCTCTATCCGATTATCCTGCTGCTGGCGGTGGTCGGCGCCTACAGCGTCCGTGGTTCTATTTTCGATGTCTATCTGCTGATGGGGTTCAGCGCCTTCGGCTATATGTTCCGTCGGTTGGGCGTACCGGCCGCGCCAATGCTCATGGCGTTTGTGCTGGGACCTGAGGCTGAACTGGCTTTCCGTCAATCGCTGATGTTGTCGAATAATAATTTGTCCATATTCATCGACAGGCCGATCTCCGCCGGAATTCTCGGCGCGATTGTCATTATCGTGCTTTTCTCGATTTACAGCAGGATGAAGCAACGGCGCAAAGTGTTGGCGATGCGCTGAAGCTTTATTTTGAAAAAAAAACGGGCGCCCAGAGAGTGACCCGAATAACAGGAGATAAATATAATGATGAGATTATGTCGGGTGACAGGTATCGTCGCTGCGGGATTATTCATGGCCGCCTTGGCGGCGTGCAACGGCAATGATAGTGATAATGCGAAGCCGACCAATGTGCAATTTGTCGTGGATACCGGCCCGGGCGGCGGCAGCGATTTATTCGCCCGCCAAATAGTGAAGATCGCCCGTCAGAATAAGATAATGGACGAAAACTGGCCGGTATTGTCGCGCCCGCAGGGCGGCGGTTTGGGCGCCATGAACTTTATGGGTGAAAAGAAAGGCCAGCCCAATTTTGTCGCCGCTTTTTCCTCCAAATGGATTTCCAGCGGCCTTACCGAGCCTAATGCCGCTCTCTCAGTGAAGGATTTGACGGTCGTCGCCATGCTGGCCGACGAACAACAGATTATAGCGGTTCCCGCCAACTCCCCTTATCGGAATTTCCAGGATTTCCTTACTGCGGCGAAACAAAACCCGGGCCAACTGGTGCAGGTAGGCGGTGCCTATCAGTCTGTGGATAACCTGCTGGCGTTGCAGATTCAGGCCAATACCGGCACCCGTTGGAAATACCTCTCCTTTGCCGATGGAGGTCCCCGTATCACCGCGATGCTGCGGGGCGATGCCCAGATCATGATTGGCGCGCAAACCGATTTTTCCGAACAGGTGGAGGCCGGGCAATTGAGATTGATAGGGATCGTGGGCAATGCGCGCAATAAAGCCTATCCGGATGTTCCGACATTGGCGGAGCAGGGCGTCCCGACTCAAGGCATCCCCGATCAATTGCAATTCCGCGGTATTGCGCTGCCCCCTGGCGCGAAGCCTGAAACCATTGCTTATTATCAGGCCATTTTCGCCAAACTGGTGGCGACCCCGGATTGGGGCAAGTACATGGAGGAAGAGGGCGACAGAACGCAATTTTTCACCGGCGATCAATTGAAACAGATGTTGGATCAATACACCCAGGACGTCCAGAGGTTAATCCAATTGCAGAAAATGAAGGGGAATGAATGATATGTCTGTTGATATGACTGAAGTATCGCGACCCATCACCAAAACGCGTCAGCTGGGTATATTTGCGGCGTCGCTACGCTATGCCGCTCTGCCGCCGGAAGTGATCCATTATGCCAAACGCGCGTTTGTGGATTGGAGCGCCGCGGCGATTGCCGGCGCGGGAGAACCGGGCGCGCGCAAGCTGCAGAAAGTGATCTCAACTCTGGGGCCGGGCGGACCGGCGAATATCATCGGTACGTCATTAACCGCCAATGCGCCTTACGCGGCGCTGTGCAACGCGTATGCCTCGCATTTGCTGGACTATGACGATGTGTTCAATCCCATCGAAACCACCATTCACCTGAGTTCTTGCGTCTGGCCGGCGGTGGTGGCCATCGCGCAACTGCGCGGGCTGAGCGGCCAGGACATGATAGCCGCCTATGTCGCCGGTTTTGAAACCGGCGCGCGGGTGGCCCAGGCGGCGGGACCGAGCCATTATCAAAGCGCCTGGCATGTCACCGGGACCATGGGCCACGTTGCGGCGGCGGCGGCGGCGGCCAACGCTCTTGGGCTCTCATCGGATGCCGCCACCCATGCCCTGGGCTGCTGCGCCACCCAAGCCGCCGGGGTGCGCGAAATTTACGGCAGCGATTCCAAAGCGTTGCACCCGGCAAAAGCGGCGATGGACGGCGTCATGTCGGCGCTGTTGGCCGAAGAGGGATTCACCTCAACGGATACGGCTATCGAAGGCGAGCGCGGATTGCTACAGGCGGTGAGCAAAGATCCTGATAACGAGATGCTGCTGGCGGGGCTTAACAGCCAGTGGCGGCTGCCGAAAAACGGCCACAAGCTCTATCCCACGGCCTCGCTGACGCATGCGCCCATCGAAGCAGGTATTGCGGCGTCAAAAGATCTGGCCGTTAAAGGGGATATCACCGGCATTGAACTGCATATGCACCCCTTTTCCTCCGCGGTAACGGCGCTGGTGCATCCGGCCACCGGGCCGGAGGCCCGTTTCAGTACGCCTCATTGCGTGGCGGTCGCTCTGGCGCATCGCGGCCTGGGACTGGGGGATTTTGACGATGCCACGCTACGGGATCCCTTTATCACCCATTTGCGTTCCCTGGTGCAGATCGTTTCGGAAACCACCATGGATAAACGCGGCTGCAAGCTGGTCATCCACTGGGCCGACGGCACGAATTCCGGTTATGAGGTGCTGCGTAACCGGGGTACACCGGACGCACCGCTGCTTGATCACGACTTGACGGACAAACTCGCCACGGCGGCGGGCAGTCTGATGGGCCCGGCGAGCGCGGCGGAATGGGTTGAGCAATGCTGGAGCCTGGAAGAGATTGAGGATATCAATCAGATTATGCAAAAAAATGGCCGGCACGTTGAATTAATGTTCGCGAAGTAATATTTAAGAAATCATGTTTGCCGCATTCGCGGAATAAACGTCCAGCCGGCATGATTATGCCGGTATGGATGCCAATGGTATGAATGAATTATTTATCCGACACATATTCGGCAGGGGTAGATGTATACATAAATCAGTCGAGGGAAATTATAATGGTGAAACGCAATATTATTGCAATGGTCATTCCGATTTTATTGGCGGCGGACACATCATTAGGATCGGAAATATATAATCAAGACGGAAACAAATTAGATCTCTATGGGAAACTCGACGCCGAGCATTATTTCTCCAGCGACAGCGATGGCGGCTTTGCCGGCGACGGCGACCAGACTTATATACGCACCGGCTTCAAAGGCCAAACCAAGATTAACGACCAGTTGACCGGTTACGCTCAGTGGATATACGAATTCAGCGGTCATTCCACCGAAAGCGGCGCGGACAGCGTTTCCGGCAACCATACCCGTCTGGGCTTCGCCGGCTTGAAGTACTCCCGCTACGGTTCATTTGATTATGGTCGTAATTACGGCGTCGTTTACGACTCTCTCGGCTGGACCGATGTGCTGCCGGAATTTGGCGGCGATACCAAATATACCGATAATTTCATGGTTGGCCGGACTTCCGGCGTAGCGACCTATCGCAACACCCACTTTTTCGGCTGGGTTGACGGCCTTGATTTTGCTTTGGAGTATCAGGGCAAAAATGACCGCTCCGACGATCCGAAACGCTCGAACGGCGAGGGCTACGGCGGTTCAGTGACGTACGTTTCACCCATCGGCCTGGGTATTGTTGGCGCATTTGCCTCATCCGATCGCACCGACGCTCAAAATGCCACGGATTACGGCCGCGGCGACCGCGCGGATGTGTGGTCGACGTCGGTAAAGTACGATGCTAATAACGTCTATCTGGCGGCGACCTACGAGGAAACACATAACGCAACTTGGTTAACGAATAATCGCCTGACCAACGCAGACGGCGATAACCCGTCCGGCTTTGCCAACAGGACGCAGGATATTTTGCTGGTGGCGCAATATCAGTTCGATAACGGAATTCGACCCTCTCTCGGCTACGGCCAATCAAAGGCAAAAAATATCGAAGGCGTCGGCGACACCGATTTGTTTAAATATTACGAAATTGGCGCTACCTATTATTTTAATAAAAACATCTCCACCTATTTTGACTACATCATCAATGTACTTAATAAGAACAACAAACTGGGCTATTCGTCCGGCGACACCATAGCGGTGGCATTGGTCTACCAATTCTGACATGTGTTCTATCTAGCCGATATTGCGGCGGCAAGAGGAAGGGCGCCCTTGCCGTTCTAACGGCAAAGGCGTTTCGTTTGCTTTAACGCGCATTTGGCGGAAGCTGCGCCGGCTCCGTTATTTTTCCCCGGCGAAGGTGTTCGATGAGGCGATATCGATAAAAATACTGCCGAATTCATCCACGCGTACCCGGCCGCTTGGGCCGACGACCAGGGTGCATTCCCGCTCCTCGACGATGGCCGGGCCGTTGAAGGCCATGCCCGCTCCTAGGGCGTAGCGATCGTAAATCGGCGTCGGCGCATACGCCTTCAACTCGGGGAAATAGACCCGGCGCGTGCTTTTGCGGCTGGGGGCGTCCTTGGAAACAGGCAGCCGGGGCAGGCGAATCTCGGGATTGTGGCCGCTTACCGTGGCCCGGCAGGTCATCAGCTGTACCGCCAGGTGCCGGTGTTCGTGGCCGTATTTTTGCCGGTGGGTGGTGTAAAACAGTTCGCAGATACCGCGGTAATCGCCCGCCTTCACCAGCGCCTCGGGGACATCCATCGTCATCTCGTGCCCTTGGCCCTTGTGACGTAAATCCATCTGATACTGGACTTTTATCTCCTCGGGCTTGCGGCTCAGCTTGACGCCCGCCAGCAGCGCCGCGCCCTCCGCCGCCATTTCCTCGAACAGCGCGGCGATGCGCGGCCAGGTCTGCCCGTTGACCTCCATGACCAGGGACCGCGCATAATCAAAGGCGATGCCGGAGGTCACCAGTCCCATGGCCGACGCGGCGCCCGCGCCGTCGGGCACGATGATGCCTTTCATGCCCGCCGAGCGTGCCAGCTCATAGGCGTGGGCCGGTCCCGCGCCGCCGAAGGCGAACAGATAGAACTTTCTCGGATCGTCTCCCCGTTCGGCAATGTGCACCTTCATGGCCGATATCATGCTTTGATTGACGATTTCATAGACTCCGCTGGCGGCTTTCTCCACCGAGATGCCCAGGGGGGGGCGGCGATGTTTTCTTGAATGGCGTCCCTGGCGGCCTGTTCATCAAGGGTCATGGCGCCGCCGAGGAAATAGCCGGGGTTCAGATAGCCCAGCACCAGATTGGCGTCGGTCACCGTGGGCAACCGGCCGCCCTGGCCGTAACAAGCGGGGCCGGGCTGGGCGCTGGCGCTGCGCGGTCCCACTTTAAGCAGACCCATTTTATCCATGGCGGCGATGCTGCCGCCGCCGGCGCCGATTTCAATCAGCTCGATAATCGGCATCTTTACCGGCAGGCCACTGCCTTTCTTGAACCGGGCCGCGCGGCCGAATTCAAAGGTGCCCGACTTGGCCGCTTCATAGTCCTTGACCAATCCCACCTTGGCGGTGGTGCCGCCCATATCGAAGGTCACCAGGCTCGGGATGCCCAACTGTCTGGCGTAGAAAATCGCCGCCAGCACGCCGGCCGCCGGCCCGGATTCCAGCATGCGGATGGGGTATTCCTTGGCGACCTCCACGCCGGTGACTCCGCCGGCGGACAGCATCATATACAATTTATTGCAATAGCCGGCGTCGGTCAGGGTATGGTAAACCCGATCCAGATAGCGGGCGGTGATGGGTTTGGCATAGGCATTGGCCGCGGTGGTGCTGGCGCGCTCGTATTCACGGATTTCCGGCGCCACGGAGGAAGAGGTGCTGATAGTGATATCAGGCAGCTCCCGCGCCAGTATGGCGGCCACCTGCCGTTCATGGACGGGATTGCGGTAGGCGTGCATAAAGACAATCGCCACCGAACGAACCTCCAGGGCGGCCAATTGCCGGGCCAGGGCCACCACCTGCGCCTCATCCACCGGGGTAAGAATGTCCCCGTCGCGGGTGATGCGTTCGTTTATCTCAAAGCGCAGATTGCGTGGAATAAGTGGCGCGGGTTTCACCATAAACAAATCGTACAGGTCATAGCGAACTTCGCTGCCCATCTCCAGGGTATCGCGAAAGCCCTGGGTGGCCACCAGGGCGGTTTTCAGGCCGCGGCGTTCTATCAGGGCGTTGGTTATCAAGGTGGTGGCGTGAATGGCCACTTCCACGGACTTTCCGTCCAGTCCGCTTTTGTCGAACAGCAGGGAGAGACCCTTGCTGACGCCCCGCGCCGGGTCGTCCGGGGTGGTCAGACACTTCTCCAGTACCCTCTCCCCGGTGGTTTCGTCCATCAGGACGAAATCGGTAAAGGTGCCGCCGATGTCAAAACCGAGGCGATATTTGGCTGTCATTGCGTTGTCCCATCATGATGTAGGTTGGGTGATTGAAAGGCGTAGCCATAGGTGTCCCGAGCGGCCTGGCGGCTTACCAGGCCCAGCTCGATGTCGGTTTCCACCAGAGCGCGATCGCGCGCAAGGGGATTGCCGATGCCGCCGCCGCCGGGCAGGTGCAGGGTCAAGATCTGGCCGGGCTGCAGCGCGAAGGGATCCGGCTCGATGGGCCGGCCGTCGAGCAGCACCGCCCCCAGTCCGCCCGGGTGTCCTTCCAGCAATCCGTCGGAGGGATAGCGGGTATGGTCGGGCCGCACGGCCACATGCACCGGTTTGTCGGATTGGGTTTCGATCCGCATGATGGAGCCCAGGCCGCCGCGATACTGGCCGGGACCGCCGGAATCCCGGCGGTAGGCGCGCTCCCGGATCAATACCGGGCCGTTGGCCTCGATAATCTCCATCGGCGTCACCATGGAGCAGCCGGGAAACGCGATGGTGGAATGTCCGTCCATACCGATGGAGGCTCCTTCGCCGCCGTTGGGCAGCATATGGACCACGAACGGCGCCCCTTCATCGTCCCGGCACATAAAGCGGATAAACCAGAACGAACCGCTGGTGGCCTGCACGGCATTGGGCGTGACGCTGGACAGGGCATGGTAAATGGCGGTGTGGGTGTGGAAGCTGGTGCGCGACCGGGCCTGCACCGCGGCGGGACGCTGGGCGTTAAGAATGGAGCCCGGCGGCGCATAGCTGGTGATGGGGACGAACAGGCCCTCGTTATTGGGCAATTCCGGACACAGGCTGCATTTCAGCGCCAGCAGCGAGTGCGCATGGGTGGCGTTCATCACCACATTGACGGCGGTGTCCGGGTTCTGCGGGCTGGTGCCGGTATAGTCCAGATGCAGCCGGTCGCCGGCGACGGTAATCTTGAGCACGATGTGGGTGGGGCTGGTGACGCCGTCGCACAGCGCTTTGCCGTGGTATTCGCCGTCCGGGATCGCGGCGATGGCGTCCCGCATCGCGTTGGCGGAACGGCGCAAAATGAAATCCGCCGCCGCGTCCATTTTCGCCTCGCCGTACTCCTCCAGCATGGCGTTGTAGCGTTCGGCGCCGATGCGCGCCGCGCCCACGATAGCCCCGACATCCCCCAGCACCAGCTTGGGATAGCGGACGTTCGCTTCGATGATGCGAATCAACTGCCTATTGGGCGCGCCGGCTTCATAGAGTTTACTGGGGGGGGATTTGCAGCCCCTCTTCAAACAGATCCCGCGCCTTCAACTCATCATGGCTGCCGCCGATATCGGAAATATGAGCGGCTGACGCGATAAACCCGACGATGCCGCCGCGATGGAAAATCGGCATAACGATATAAAAATCAGGCAGGTGTCCGTGGCAAAGCCAGGGGTCGTTGGTGATGAGAATATCCCCTTCCTTCAACGTCTCCGGCGGGAAAATTTCCAGCATCGATCGGGTGGCCGACGGCAGCGAACAGGTAAACGCCGGCACGCATATCTGGGATTGGGCGATGGAACGCGCCCGGCGGTCGAGAAGAATCACCGCGTAATCGCGGGATTCGCTGACGATGGTGGAAAAGGCGGTGCGCAGCAAAATGGCGTCCACCTCGTCCATCATGGCAATCAGGCGATCCCATTGGATTTGCAGGCCGAAAGCATCTTCTTCGGGCGCGTCGGCGGCAATGTCGATTTTAGTATTCATATCAGTGTGTATTCCTTATCACTCCCGAGGCGCAGGGCCGCCGCGGGGAGGACAGAATCCATGCCGCTCCCGTGGTGCGTGGCGGGAGTGACGTCATGGGCCGGACTGGATTGTTTTTGCCGAACAAGGCGGCGGGGCGTCGTGAAAGGGCGCGTTACCAGACCTCTTTCAGTACCCGCAGCCAGTTGCCGGACATGATTTTTTCGATCTCGCCTTCGTGAAAACCTTGTTTGCCCATGGCATCCCATACCGCCGGGGTTTTCGCCATGGACTCATAGCCTTCCGTCACATGGGCGCCGAACCGGTACCACGGTCCCAGCGTGCCGGTGATATTGGGATACAGGCCGTTTTTGCCCCAGCGGGCTTCCCACTCCTCTTCGGTCTCGCCGTTGGCCTCCGGCAGATCGCTGGCGAAGGCCACATGGTCGATGCCGCCTATTTTCACCATATACGCGACATGGGCCGCCAGGTCGTCCAAGGTCGGGCGCTTATCCCAGCGGACGATGGGGGACCAGGACACGGCGCCCACCAGGCCGCCGTTCTCGGCTACCGCGCGGATTAAGCCGTCGGGTTTATTGCGGGGACTGGGGCACAGGGCATAGGCATTACCGTGGCTTATCACCAGCGGACGTTTGGCCGCCTTGACGAAATCGGCGCTGGTGCGGTGTCCGCAGTGGGACAGGTCCACCAGCAGGCGTTGGGCTTCCATTTCCGCCAGCCAGTCGTAGGCGTCGTCGGTCATGCCTAAATCGCTTTCTCCCACAAAAGGAGCGCCGTAGCCGAACCGGTTTTTTCGTTATAGGTGGGCTGGATGATCCGCATGCCAAGCTGCTTGAACGACGCCAGAATGCGCACGTCCGGCTCGGCCATCAGCGTATTCTGCGCGCCGAGAATCACCCCCACGCGATGATCGTCATGGGCCTGTCGCAGCTCGGCGACGCTCGTGACGACCCTGGCGACGTCGGGCATGGCCTCGATAACGCCGCGGGCTTCCTCAAGCTGGATAAGCGCATCGGCCAGTTGCGCATCGGGATGGATAGCCGTCAGGTTGATGGCGGATACGCCCCCCCTCGCGGGTGCGGATAAGCTGTTCACGGGTCAGGCCGGCGCAGTTCAGGCCGTCGATAACCAATGGCCGCGAGGATGTAGTGTGAGAAGACATGGATGACCTCTTTTAGAGATTAACAGCGTGAAGCCTTTCCCGCCGGCGGTCGGCATAGAGCTTTAGCCGCGCTTCGGCAATGGGAGAGAGCTTACCGGTATCCTGGAACACCTCCTGCCATAGAGGCAGTTCCAGGCGTCGATGGCAGGCGACGGCCGCGCCGTCCCCCGCCGGTTTCAACAACGGCTCATCATGGCGGCATTTATCCACGGCAAAGGGACAGCGGGGATGAAAACGGCACCCCCCCCCCGGCAGGTTTACCGTGGCGGACACATCGCCGGACATCGCCTGGCGCGCAGGACGATGTCCGGGATCGGGCCGGGGAATGGCCGAGAGAAGCGCACGGGAGTAGGGATGGGCCGGGGCGTTGAAAAAGGCCTCCTTCGGCGCGATTTCGACTATCTTGCCCAGGTACATCACCGCCACCCGATCCGAGATATGTTTCACCACCGACAGATCGTGGGAGATAAACAGGTAGGACAGGTTCAGGTCCCGCTGCAGATCGGACAGCAGATTGATGATCTGCGCCTGAATGGACACGTCCAGGGCCGATACCGGTTCATCGCAGACGATCAGCGACGGCTTGAGCATCAACGCCCGGGCGATGCCTACCCGCTGGCGCTGTCCGCCGGAAAACTCATGGGGATAGCGGCGGGCGTGGGCGGGGGAGAGACCCACCTGCGCCAGCGCGTCGGCCACGCGCCGCCGCCGTTCCGCCGGGTCGACGCGGTTGATGATAAGCGGCTCTTCGAGGATGTCATGCACCAGCATGCGCGGGTTAAGCGAGGCGAACGGGTCCTGGAAGATGATTTGAAACCCTTTGCGAAAATCCCGCAGCGCGGCGCCGCGCAGTCCATTAAGCTCGGTATCCGCCAGTCGTATGGATCCCGCGCTAGGCTCAATGAGCTTCATCACCAACCGGGCGGTGGTGGACTTGCCGCAGCCGCTTTCTCCCACCAGCGCCAGGGTTTCACCGTACGCCATCTGGAAAGACACGCCGTCCACGGCCTTGACCACGGTATCCTCCCGGCCGAAACGGCCTTTCGCCAAAGTGAAATGCTTTTTGAGGTTGTCCACCTGCAAAATGACGCGGCTCATGAGGGTTCTCCTGCGAGGGGAATGTGAAAACAGGCCGTGAGATGAGCATCCTGATTGGATGCCGGCAACGGACGGCGGTGGACGCAGTCCTGTTCCATAAAGACGCAGCGGGGATGAAAACGGCAGCCGGCGGGCATTTGCGCCGCCGGCGGAACGGCGCCTTCAATGGCCAGCAGCCGGGGTTCTTCCCGTTCCATGCGGGGAATGCTGCCCAGCAAGCCCAGGGTATAGGGATGGCGGGGATCGTCGAACAACGCCCGGCATGAAGCGTATTCGATCAGCTGGCCGGCATACATCACCGCAACGTTATCCGCCATCTCGGCCACCACGCCGAGATCGTGGGTGATAAGGATGATGGCCATATGGTTTTTTCGCTGCAGTTCCCGCAGCAGTTGCAAAATTTCCGCCTGCACCGTGACGTCCAGCGCGGTGGTGGGTTCATCGGCAATGAGAATATCCGGCTCGCAGGCTATCGCCATGGCGATGGCGATACGCTGGCGCATGCCGCCGGACAGCTGGTGGGGGAATTCATTGAAGCGCTGTTCAGCGCCAGGTATCCTGACCTGCTCCATGGCCGCAATCGCCCGCGCTTTCAGCGTTCGGTTCGAGGAAACGCGGTCATGAACACGCATGGCCTCCACTATCTGAAACCCGACCCGCAGCAGCGGATTAAGGCTGGTCATCGGTTCCTGAAACACCATGCCTATCTTGCCGCCGCGCATGCCGCGCATGCCGGCCGGTCCAAGGGCAAGCAGGTTTTGGCCCTCATAGTGGATGGCGCCCGTCGTCACCCCCGGCGACGGCACCAGGCCCATAATGGCCAGCGACAGCATCGATTTGCCGCAGCCGCTTTCCCCGACGATGCTTAAGGTTTCGGCCCGCCGCACCGAGAGGCTGATGTCATCGAGGATCACGGCGGGGTCGTCGCCGCCGCCGAAGGACACCCGCAGATTGCTGATGTCCAGTATCACCTCGTTTCCCCGCCGCGCCGGCGCGGGTATTGGGTTTAACGCATTCATGGCTCTCTCCTCCCTTCGCCGGACAGGCGCGGATCCAGGGCATCACGGATGACATCCCCCAGGATATTGATGGCCAGGATGACGGCGGCGATGGCGATGCCGGGGAATACCGAGGCGCCCCAGGAGACGCTGAGATAATTCTGGGCTTCGCTGACCATGCCGCCCCAGGTCGGCGTGGGCGGTTGCACCCCCAGCCCCAGAAAGCTCAGGGTGGCTTCGGTGAGGATCATGTCCGATAGCTGAAAGGTAGCCATTACGATGCTGGCGGACAACACATTGGGTCCGATATGGCGGAACATCACCCGCAGGGGACTGGCGCCGATGGACACGGCGGCGTCCACATACTCCAGGTTGCGCACCGACATCACCGATGAGCGCACGATACGGGCAAACTGCGGCCAGCCCGATATCCCCATGATAAGAATAAGGACCGGCAGGGAAGCGCCGATCACGGCGACGACGGCGATCACCAACAGGATAATGGGGAAGGCCAACTGCATATCGATAAGTCGCAGCGCCAGCGCGTCGGTAAAGCCGCCGTGGTAGCCGGCGATAAGCCCGACCAGCGTGCCGATGACGCAAGAGAGGGCCACCGCCGACACGCTCACGAGCAACGTGGCCCTGGCGCCGTAAACGATGCGGCTGAACACATCGCGCCCCAGCTGATCGGTGCCGAGCCAATAGGCCTGCCTGCCTCCCATGAACGCCGGCGGCAGCAGCCGGCGCAGCAGGCTTTGCTGGAACGGATCCTGCGGGGCGAAAACCCCCGGCGCGACGGCCCAAATCACGGCGATGGCGATAATGACGATGCTGATGACATTCAGCGGCGAACGAAGCGACGGGACGATAAACCGCCTGCGCTTCGGCGACGGCACGGCGGGACCGGCCATGGGTTCGGTGCTCATTTCAGGCGGATCCTCGGGTCAAGCAGTGCGGACAGCACGTCGGCGACGAAATTCGCCAGGATGAAAATCACGGCAAAGAAGAAGACCACCACCTGCACCACCGGATAATCCCGTGCATAAATGGCCTGAATCGCCAGGCGCCCGATGCCGGGCCATGAAAAAACGGTTTCGGTGATGATAACGCCACCCATCAGCACGCCGAACTGCAAGGCTATCACCACCATTACCGGGATAAACGCATTGCGCGCCACATGGCGGGTGACCACCAGGAATTCGCTCAGTCCCTTGGCGCGGGCGGTCCGCACGAAATCCTGACGCAGGATATCCAGGGTGGTGGAGCGCATCACGCGCGCCAGCAGGGCTATCAGCGTCGCCGACAGCGTAATGGACGGCATAATCAGATGCAGCGGCCCGCCCATGCCGCCGGTGGGCAGCCAATGCAGCGTGACGGAAAAAATCAGGATCGCCACCACATCGAGGAAAAAGGTCGGCACCGCCTGGGACAGCGCGGCAACGCCGCGGATAAGGTAATCTATCCCGCTGTTGCGATAATAGGCGGAAGCGATCCCCGCCGGAATGCCCACCGCCAAGGCAATGGCCAGGGTGGTCAGCGCCAGTTCCAGGGTCGCTCCGAGCCGTTCGAACAACAGACGGGCCGCCGGCTCGCCAAAGCGCAGCGACGTGCCGAAATCGCCGTGCAACGCCTTGAGGACAAAGGCGATGAACTGCTCGAACAATGAGCGGTCCAGGCCGTTTTTGATACGGAAGGCCTGCTTGGCCTGCTCCGTTGCGTCCACGGGCAGGAAGAGGGTCGTCGGATCGCCGCTTAACCGGGTAATAAAAAAGCAGGCTACTATTATGCCCAACAAAGAGGGTATAATATAAAGTATCCGACGCAGGATATAATTTGCCATGATTAACCTGCGTAATGTCAGTGAGAAGACGCGGATGGTGCTCTTGCCCTCTACGGCAAGAGCACATTTTCAGCCGATGGACATGCCGCTGATGACCCAGCGCTGATCGCCCCGAGGGGTAAATCCCTTAACTCTGCCGCCCACCCCATACAGATCCGTCGCCTGGTACAAATAAAGCACCGACGCATCGTCGAACATCACCTGTGACACCTGCTGATAGATTTCCGCCCGCTTGCCGCGATCGGTTTCATGGGCCCCCGCATTGATAAGCTTATCGAGCTCGGGATTGTCCACGTAGGAATAACGCCAGTCCGAACGGTATTGCGCCATCTGCAAATCAGGATCGTCTCCCGGCGCCAACCCCACCAGGCCCACCGGCTCCAGTTCTCGATTGCTCAGCTGGCGCAGAAATTCCCCCGGCTCCAGTGAAATCATATTGGCTTTCACGCCCACATCGGCGAACATGCCGGCGATGGCTTCCGCCACTTCCTTGTCCTGGGCGTAACGTCCGGTGGGAAATTTGAAGTCAATTTGAAATCCGTTGGGATAGCCGGCCTCGGCCAGCAGCTGTTTGGCTTTTTTCGGATCGTAGGGATAATCGTCTAGTCGAGGGTTGTAGCCCAGCTCGTTCGCCCGCAGCAGCTGGCCGTGCAGCAGCCGCGCATTGCCCTGGAACAGCCCCTCGATAATGCCTTTTTTATCCACGGCGTAGTTGAGTGCCTGGCGAACCCGGCGATCCTGGACCGGACTCTTTTGATTGGGCAGGCTGGAGAGATCCAGGGTGAAGATACGGTAGCTCGGGACTTCCTTCAGGCTCAGCCCGCTCTGGTTCTTGATTTGGGCGGCGGCCATGATAGGCACATTGGTGGCGATATCGCATTCCCCGTTCAACAGGCTGGCTGCGCGGGACATGTCATCGGGAACGGTGCGCAGCACGATGCTGCTTATTCCTTTCGGCGCGTCGCCCCAGTAGTGCGGATTGGCGGTAAAGGTAATCCGGCTGTCGCGGACCCACTCTTTGAGCAGGAAAGGCCCGGTGCCGATGGGTTTCGCGCCGAAGCCGTCGGCCCCTCCCGCCTGGGCCCAGTATTTGGGCGGCAGGATAAAGACCTGGCTCAGCGCCAGCTCCAGGGCCGGGTAGGGGAATTTCATATGCAGAACCACGGTATGGTCGTCGACTTTCTCCACCTTGTCCATCAACTGCGAGTATTGGCCGTAGGCGGGCGTGACCGTTACGTTCATAAACGTGTTGAAGGAGAACATGACCGCATCCGCATCGCATTTTTTCGCCGTTGGAAAACAGGATGTTTTTTCGCAGGGTTATTTTCACCCGCAGGGAGTCCAGCAATTCGTAGCCTTCCGCCAGCACCGGCACGCAGCGGCTGGCGGTGGGCTCTATCCAGAACAGGGGTTCGACAATCAGATTTCCGGCATTGATCTGTTCCTGCGTGGTGGAAAAATTGGGCCACAGCGAAACCGGATCGAAACCCTGGGCAATGGTCAATACCCCCGGCTCGCTGGCGAACGACATCTTCATGGCGGCCAGCGGCGAGGCCAAAAACATCGACGTGGCCAATAGCTTGTTAAACGATCGTCTGGTGATTCCCATTGCTGATTTTCCCCTGATGATGGTGGTCGAATGAACTAAATGAGGTACGCCGAATCCATGGAGATGGAGGTTGCGCCTATGTCGGGGAATGCCGTCTGTCTGGACCAGAACGGATCGCCGACCCGATTGCCGATGGCGCAGGCTTCTTCCCAAAGACTTTTCTGCATGCGTTTGATTAACGCCGCATCCGCCGCCGCAACGGGGTAGGAAATGGACATGGCGATCTTTTCGTTATGCCAGATGTCATGTATGGCGAGCCCCATGGCCGAAATACTGGGGTTCAGGCCGTTCACCAGGCTGACCAGCCCTTTTTCCCGGATGCTGCCGAGCACGTTGAGAAACTTTTTCCGCTCCGCGCCTTGCGTCAGCATTGCGTCCAATTTCGCCAACACGGCCTCGTCGGGCTCGCAGGCGAACAGGGCCAATCCCAGCGCGGTGGGCATGGCGGCCATTTTGGCCCCAACCTCATGCACCAAGCGCAGGGGATAGGATCCGATTTTCACCCGCAGGAGCACGATATCGAGATCCGACAGGGCCGCCGCGTAGCCGACGAAATGGTACTGCTCCGAAAGCCGTTCGAGGGCGGCGTCCATCTCGTCGATAAGCGAGCTGCCCTCCAGGTAGAGCTCCGCCAGGGCGAGCACGCCGTGCCCCACCACATAGCCGTTTTCATTGTGGCGACGCTCCACCATGCCGGCGTCGCACAGGGTTTTCAGCAGGCGGGATACGGTACTTTTCGGCACGTCCAGTTCACGGCAGACCTCGGTGACCCGCAGCACCGGCCGTTCTTTGTTAAACAGGGATAAAATGCGCAGTCCGGTATCAAGAGAACTCATAGTTGTGCCATATAGAGCAACATTGATGTTATATATGGTACATGTGTGCTTTTTTTTGGTCAAGATTTTTTTCTTGACTTTTATCAATTATAAGAAAATACGATAGTTGCAAGATTCTGTGTCGCGCGAGTCGTGTCGCGGGGTTGAGGAGATTCAGCGGTGCCGCTGGCGGCCGGGCCGTGATGTGTTTATATTATGACCCCTGTGGCAGAAAGGGTTGCAGGGGTCTGCCGCAACGATGCCCGACAATTACAATGCCGTCATGCTCCGAGGATCCCGCTTATGACCGAAACGATTCAAGGGCGGTTACCGCAGATTGCCTTCACCGGGCGCGTGCTGGGGCAACTGCTGTCGGCCTCTCCCGACGACGAGGCGTGCCGGCCGCTGTTGACCGCTCTGGGGGATGTCGCCTGGCTGGATGAATGGCCCTATGGCGGTCCTGATGTGCTACGGGGCATTGCCGGTTTGCTGGCCGAGGGCCTGAGTGACGCTGGCGCGGAAACGCCTGCGCAGGCCTATCAGCGTCTGTTTATCGGCCCCGATGCCCTGGCGGCGCCGCCTTGGGGGTCGGTCTACCTGGACCGGGAAAGCGTGCTGTTCGGCGAGTCAACGCTCTCATTGCGGCGCTGGCGGCAGGAACAGGGCATCGAAACGCAGCAACAGGACAATGAGCCGGAAGACAGCATCGGCATGCTATTGCTGCTGAGCGCCTGGCTGGCGGAGCAGCAACGGGGCGAGTTGCTGGACAGCCTGCTGGCGCGGCATCTTTTCCCCTGGTGCTTCCGTTATCTGACGTTGCTCGAGACCCATGCCGGCCACCCGCTTTACCTTGGGGCGGCCAAGCTGGCCGCGCTGACTCTGCGAGAATGGCAAGCTTCGTGCGACGTCGCCAGCCTCCCGGCAAGGCTCTATTTTTAACAGAGCACCGGCCTTGACCGCGCCCCCTTTCGATGCGGGTGCCTCTCATTGCCACAGGTTTTTTGAGCGCTGAGGGCATTCATCATTGCCACAGGCGCCTTGAGCGCTGGGTCGCCTCTCATTGCCATAGATTTTTTGAGCGCTGAGGGCATCCATCGTGGCCGAAGGTCCCTTGATCGCCGCGAGTTCTCTGGGTGCCGGCGGGGCCGGTTATGCATGCCGTTTTACCGGAGCGGAAGCGGCGTTGTCTTCCGTCGATAGCCACCACGCGGCCTCATAAGGCCGCAACGCGCGCGGATCCCGCAGCCTGTCGTGGCCGCCGTAATTGCTTATCAGCAGCGTCCATTGCCCGTCGTCGGGTAAAAGATTTTTCACCAGCGTCAGGTTCGTCGAGCCGAGATTGGCCATTACCCTCAGGCGCTGCTGACCCAGCGTCCGCTCATAACACCAAAGCCTAGGATGTTGCGGCGCCAGATCGCGATAATTCCCCAGGGTTATCACCGGATACCGCTTGCGCAGGGCAATCAACCGCCGGTAGGTATAAAGTACCGAGCGGCGGTTTTTCAGCGCGCGCGCCGCATTGATCTCCCGGTAGTTCGCCGCCGCGTCTATCCAACTCTTTCCCCGGGTGAAACCCGCGTGGGGGGGAAGCATCCCATTGCATCGGCGTACGGCCGTTATCCCGGGATTTTTGCGCCAGGACGGCCAGCAGCTCTTGGTCATCCACACCCTGTTCGCGAAGCGTTTGGAACATATTCAGGCTTTCCAGGTCGCGGTATTGCCCGATGGCGCTGAATCCGGGATTGGTCATGGCCAATTCTTCCCCCTGATAGATAAAGGGCGTTCCCTGCATACCGTGCAATACCATCGCCAGCATTTTGGCCGATACTTCACGCTGCTCGCCGTCGTCCCCCAGACGGGAAACGATGCGCGGCTGATCGTGATTACACCAGAACAGCGCATGCCAGGCCCGGCCATGCATACCCTGTTGCCACTGACTGAACAAACGCTTCAGCAACACAACATCGGGCTTGGCCCGAACCCATTTGTCGCCGCCGGGATAATCCACCTTCAGATGATGGAAATTAAAGGTCATGGACAGCTCTTTACCGTCGAGCCGGCCGTAATGCTGGCAGTGTTCCAGGCTGGTGGAGGACATCTCTCCCACCGTCATCAATCCGCATGGCCGGAACACCTCGTCGCTGAATTCCTGCAAAAGCGGATGGATATTGGGGCCGTCGGTATAAAAACGCCGGCCGTCGCCTTGATGGTCATCAGGGAAATCAGGATGTTTGGCTATCAGATTGATCACATCCAGCCGCAATCCCGCGACGCCCTTTTTTTTGCCCAAAACCGGCACACGTCTTTCAATTCGTCCCGCAAGCGGGGGTTTTCCCAATTCAGATCCGCCTGTTCCACGGCGAAAGAGTGCAGATAGTATTGGCCGCCGGCGTCTTGCCGCTGCCAGGCCGAACCGCCGAATTTCGAATGCCAGTTATTGGGCGGCCCTTCGCCGACGCCGTCGCGCCAAATATAATAATCGCGATAGGGACTGGCGGGGTCTTGCGCCGCGATAAACCAGGGATGCTGAGTGGAGGTGTGGTTGAACACCATATCCATCACGATACGCATGCCGCGGCGGCGCGCTTCCTCCACCAGCCGCTCGAAGTCGGCCAGCGTGCCGAACAGCGGATCGATGGCGCGGTAATCGGCGATATCATAGCCGTTATCCACCTGCGGCGAGACATAGACCGGCGTCAGCCAGAGCGCATCGACACCCAGCCAGCGCAGGTAATCCAACCGGCTGATAATGCCCGGAATATCCCCGATGCCGTCGCCATTGCTATCCTGGAAGCTTTTGATAAAGATCTGGTAAATGACGCCGTTCCGCCACCAGGGCATATCACTGTCGTTCATGCCTGTTATCCTTACAACACGCGAGGCGGGTCGTCCCCGGCGCGGCGGGATCCCGCCAGCTCATGGTTACTCCGGCCCTGCTCGCTCGGCAGTGCGAGATTTATCCGGTTCTACCCGTTCGGCGGCTCATGATTTATCCGGTTCCGCTCGTTCGCCGGCTCATGGTTTGACCGGTTCTGCTCGTTCGCCGGTTCATGGTTTATCCGGTTCTGCTCGTTCGCCGGCTCATGGTTTATCCAGCCTTATTCGTTCGCCAGCCTAATGTTTTGCGGGCGCGCCGTCATGGCGCTGCCTATCCCCGCCGTCACCGACAGGGCGACGGCCAGCATCTGAATAAGCGTCAGACTTTCCCCCAGCAGTAAAAACGCCACGATGGCCGCCACCGCCGGCTCCATGCTCACCAGAATGCCGAAGGCCTTGTGCGGCAATCTCTTCATGGCGGCCATTTCCAGCGTCATGGGCAACGAGCTGGATATCAAGGCCACCAGTAGACCCACAGGCAGCAGATAGGGGTGGGCGATAATCGCGCCGGCATCCCTCATTCCCATAGGAAAGGTGACGATGGAGGCGAACACCAGCCCGATGGCCACCGTCTGCCCGGAGTGGCGATGGCTTATTTTTTTGCCGAACAGAATATAAAGCCCCCAACACAGCGCGGCGATAAGTGAGAACATTACGCCACGCATATCCAGGCCGCTTTGAGTACCCCATAGCGGCAATAGCATCAGCATGCCGCTCACCGCCAGCAATATCCAGACGAAATCCATTATTTTGCGGGAAAACATCACGGTTACCGTTAGCGGGCCAATAAATTCGATGGCCACCGCCAAGCCGAAGGGGATGGTTTTCAGCGCCAGATAAAAACACAGGTTCATCGCCCCCAGCGTCACGCCGTACAGCGCGATAAACGTCATATCACGGCGGTTGACGGCCGTTTGCCAAGGCCGCCACCAGCACAGCAGCATCACGGCGGATAAGCCCGTGCGCAGCGCCGAAGTGCCGGCCGCGCCGATCAGGGGAAACAGATACGCCTTCGCCAGAGAGGTTCCGATACCTAAGGATACGATGGAGCCGAGCACCAGCAAAAAGGGAACGAGCCGGTAAGCGAGGGTAGATGGCATGATGTGTTAGTCAGCGAAAGGGCAGGGGTCATGTTTTTAGCATACCCGGGCGCAATTTCAAAAAGAAAAAGCCGTTGGGGAAAATGTCTGGCTATTGTGTCTGGCCGATATCGATGAAGGCGGATTTGCGCCTGTCTCTTTGGGCGTGTGGGCATATCGTGGTCATTGTTTAGTAGAAAGACATGGACTGGGACCGAATTTATAATTCGGCTGAGGCGGTAATTTCGCTTTGGCATGGGCGATACTCACAGAACCGACTGATGATGGTTACGGCAAGGTTTGGCGGTTATATCCGTGAATTTTGATTACGGAAGGTATAGGCTGTTTCAATATATTGAAAAAACGAGGTATTTGCGTTCTTTAACATATTGGAATTCTATAGTTAAAGTTGGTGGAATTTTTAATCGTTAAAAATCCATTTAGAAACAATGACCTGAATCAAGAGTGTTCCCCGCGAACGCGGGGATAAACCCTGGCGATTTTCTCCGGCGTGGCGCCGGCCGACGTGTTCCCCGCGAACGCGGGGATAAACCGCACTTGAGCGAGAACGTATTAAACTTGCAGAAGTGTTCCCCGCGAACGCGGGGATAAACCGCAAAAAAGAAGAGGAGGAAAAAGCCCGTAAGGAGTGTTCCCCGCGAACGCGGGGATAAACCGCCCTTGCGTCGTTTTCGATTCCGAGTCTGGAAGTGTTCCCCGCGAACGCGGGGATAAACCGCCGCTTCGTCAATCAGGACAACGTCATATTCGGTGTTCCCCGCGAACGCGGGGATAAACCGATTCCATAATAACCATTATGGATCTTAGTTTCGTGTTCCCCGCGAACGCGGGGATAAACCGAATAGGCACATGTGCCTATTTTGTCAATGCCGGTGTTCCCCGCGAACGCGGGGATAAACCGGGTTACCCCTTCAGAACGTAGGTTCCAACCGGGTGTTCCCCGCGAACGCGGGGATAAACCGACAACTTGCAACAATAAATGGAAATGTCAGCAGTGTTCCCCGCGAACGCGGGGATAAACCGCAATCATCGTCTGGGAAAACGTCCCCGGAGTGGTGTTCCCCGCGAACGCGGGGATAAACCGTTTATCGGCGACACGGTTGAAATCTTGACGATGTGTTCCCCGCGAACGCGGGGATAAACCGCAGGGAGGAAGCGGCATGAAATACGGTTCAGTGTGTTCCCCGCGAACGCGGGGATAAACCGGGGAGGGGCAAGGGCAACTCCTAACAGCCGAGGTGTTCCCCGCGAACGCGGGGATAAACCGTATGGTGTAGCGTTTTCGCTACTGATTGTATGGTGTTCCCCGCGAACGCGGGGATAAACCGGATTCGCTCGTATTTAAATGCTCCGAGGGTATGTGTTCCCCGCGAACGCGGGGATAAACCGGAATATTTTAATATTAAATGGAGGGTTTTGGAGTGTTCCCCGCGAACGCGGGGATAAACCGCATAGCGGATTGCCATAAAACAGCAGGTGATAGTGTTCCCCGCGAACGCGGGGATAAACCGTGCGCACTGCGCAAGTGGCAAAATGCGCAGATGTGTTCCCCGCGAACGCGGGGATAAACCGGTGGCTCTTAAGAAGGTTACTTCTGTGACAATGTGTTCCCCGCGAACGCGGGGATAAACCGGTTATTGATTCTATTGTCTGTTTTCATCCCATGTGTTCCCCGCGAACGCGGGGATAAACCGCGCAGTAATCATGGATCCAGTAGTAGGCGATAGTGTTCCCCGCGAACGCGGGGATAAACCGTATTAGCTAGATTTATGCATGATATTAAGCAGGTGTTCCCCGCGAACGCGGGGATAAACCGGCTTTAACCACTGCTATGACACTTGGATTGATGTGTTCCCCGCGAACGCGGGGATAAACCCAAGGCGTGGCGGACGTTAAGCGACGCGAGCACGTGTTCCCCGCGAACGCGGGGATAAACCGCAGGCCTTGACCATGAAGACCTGGGCGAGCAAGTGTTCCCCGCGAACGCGGGGATAAACCGCGCCTGATTCATCAGTTCCATGGCGCGGCCAGGTGTTCCCCGCGAACGCGGGGATAAACCGCCCAGATCTGGGAGGAAGCAACCGGGTTGACCGTGTTCCCCGCGAACGCGGGGATAAACCGCAATGGAGCCGTTTGCAGCATGTGCGCGGAGGGTGTTCCCCGCGAACGCGGGGATAAACCGAATATCCTTGCAATTTCATCTCGAAAATTTGAGTGTTCCCCGCGAACGCGGGGATAAACCGGCTTGCCGCTAAATTTATACTCTATTAATGTAGTGTTCCCCGCGAACGCGGGGATAAACCGCCCATCCAAGTAATCAGCATACCACTGCATCAGTGTTCCCCGCGAACGCGGGGATAAACCGCATCTCATGCCGCCGATATGACTTTGATAGCCGTGTTCCCCGCGAACGCGGGGATAAACCATGTATGTTACCGGCAGGGGCTATTTTATCCTCGTGTTCCCCGCGAACGCGGGGATAAACCGCGTTGGCGTGATCTTCACCCGACGGTCGTAAACGTGTTCCCCGCGAACGCGGGGATAAACCGGGCACAGCGACAACGCCGACGGTTCAGTGGGCGTGTTCCCCGCGAACGCGGGGATAAACCGATGTATCGTCCACCGCCTCGACTACCGCAAGTGTGTTCCCCGCGAACGCGGGGATAAACCGAAGAACCGGACAACGTTGAGTTATTTCACCTGGTGTTCCCCGCGAACGCGGGGATAAACCGGTTTTACCGATCTGCGCCGTCGCATGTTGTTTGTGTTCCCCGCGAACGCGGGGATAAACCGCGGCGATTGAGCATATCAATCTGGTCCGCCATTGTGTTCCCCGCGAATGCGGGGATAAACCGGGGTTTTGGACCGATGACGCCCGGGTAAAAATGTGTTCCCCGCGAATGCGGGGATAAACCGGTCTTTTATTTCGCCGGCCGCGCCGGTAAAAAGTGTTCCCCGCGAATGCGGGGATAAACCGCGGTTAGTAGAGGATGGCGGCCAAAAATACCTTGTGTTCCCCGCGAATACGGGGATAAACCGACTCCGCCGGGTACATCTGTGCCATCACCGCCGTGTTCCCCGCGAATGCGGGGATAAACCGTCGCAGAAATGGTGGCGGATGACATCGGCTCAGTGTTCCCCGCGAATGCGGGGATAAACCGCAGGTCGCCCGCTGCGGCAACGCCGTGCCGCCGTGTTCCCCGCGCATGCGTGGATAAACCGTGCTTCGGGGCGCTCTTGCTCAGCTTTTATGAGTGTTCCCCGCGAATGCGGGGATAAACCGGAATCGGTACCGCTGTTATGTGAATGGATATAGTGTTCTCCGCGGATGCGGGGATAAACCGGATGATGCGCCTTCCTCTGAGCCTGAGCCGCAGTGTTCCCCGCGCATGCGGGGATTAACCGGTTTGGGTTATGATGGGGATAAGGGCGTATACTGCATAAGTTGTTTATATTATCGAAACTCAATGGCGACCCCAGAGCTTATCAACGTTAGAAAGCTGGGGTGTATAAAGGCTGGAAAGACCGGATCTACTTCTCATCAAGATACCAAGGGAAAATGTTGCGTATTATCTCAGCGGAGGTCAGTACTTGCCAAAATATGAGCTAAATTCAGCTGAAGAGCGTTATCAACCGGGCTCGAATGGTGCGGTTTTGGCGAATAAGCTAGGGATAACCGATGCAGATGAAATGGAGAAGCTGGAGTCCGGCCTGCTGTTGATGCTTTATGAACGGCTATTTATCGAAAACCGTTCGCCCGCAATGCTAACTTTTGACCTTATCCGCGAGTGGCATCGCCAATGGTTGGGAAATGTTTACGAATGGGCAGGAAGGCTGCGTAATGCCAACCTCGCCAAGGATGGTTTTCAGTTCGCCGCTGCCGCGAGGATTCCGCTTCTGATTAGTGATTTCGAAAAGCGCTTTCTCTTGCGCTCGGAAGAGTTGGCGTCTTTACCTCGCTCAGAGCTGGCAAACCATCTAACCCTATGCCATGTGGAATTTATCCTGATCCACCCTTTTAGAGAAGGCAACGGGCGCTTATCAAGGCTGCTGTGCGATGTGCTTTCAGTACAGGCGGGAACGGGCTCGCTGGATTACAGCTTATGGGATCAGCACAAAAATTACTACTTTAAAGCAATTCAGGCGGGAGTATCCGGCAATTACGTGCCCATGCTGCGTCTGATAACCGATATTCTGCCGGATTAGCGGGCGAGACCGACGGCTTTAGCCTGTGCCTGATAATGCTTGAGTTGTCGCTCAATCTTTTGCACGGAAACCCCTGTTTCTATCGCGGTTGAGCTTGCGACGGAGCGGTAGATCTGCGCTTTGGTCACGGTCTTTTTTTTCATGTCACGCACCTCCTGGATTGTTATTCTAGAAAGGAATTGAGCCGTTAGCAAGAAACCTTGCATATTTTAGAAAGGTATAATTAACACGATAATCCAAATCTATGCAAAAGTAATACTATCTTACGCATGTGGGGGCCTTTACCATCGATCAGCTTAAAGCTATTAAATTCCATGATGCAAAAATTTGGGTGCACCAGTTTTTCTCAAAATTTTTTAACAGATTTTTTATTTCCCGCACTTTTTCGCTGAAAACCTCAGCAACTATCTCTGGCATACCCCGCTCTGGTAGGGTTCGGCTTGTTGGGCATAGCCTCCTCAGCAGGCCATAGGCCTAAAGGTGGCGTTGCAGCATCTTCTAATGAGTTATTCCTCTTAATAATCACGTGACAATAATTCTAAACGCTGATGCCCACCGATCAATCACACGTCAGCCATCTTGACGCGTGAAAGATTTAATTTTGATATTTGCATCTTGTAATGTAGCCCTTTGCAGGATACAGTCGATGAGATAAAGGTCTTTCGGCAAATTTCCAAACATTTCCCGCCTAAAAAACTGGCTTAACCGTAATCCGTTTTTGTTATATTCTCATTTCGCCGGCGAATGTTTATTGAAATGTTGTTTTGCAAAAAATCGCAATCAGGAAGGTATTATATAACACTGGATTTACGTTTTTTTTGATTTGGTATTATTTAATTTTGCACAGCTGGTGAGCTAACAGGGGTTTTCGATTCCGGCTAAATTGATTTGGAATCAATAAAAGTCGCGACGAGAAATCTGTGAAGAAAAATTAAGCAGCGTTAAAGCAAGCTCATAAATTGTACACGGCTACGATTTATGCGAGTTTATACACCGTCTTAGCACTTAAGCAACAAGTGTCGTTTTTGATTCGATGAATAAGTCTGAGCTGTCCATTTAATAATCAACTGACGAATGAGTGCGCGGAATAGGCTTCGCCCATGCATATTGTGAGAAAGTTAACAATTCTTGCTTTTTAATGCGATTAAATTGAAACACCACAAGCTGATGCTAGTCGAAGAGCCTTTTGGTTTCGATCAGCGAATATACGGTTACCATTTTGGAATGACAATGGATCTGATTTGCCGGTACTGGGGAAAAGCGCATAAGCCGAATGAACTTGACGGTGATGAATATCATTTATTACCTTACCACTGTCTGGACGTAGCCAGCGTGGCCGCCTGTTGGTGGGATAGCAGCCCCGGTTTGCGGCATTTGTTTTGCGCCAGCGAGAAGATGCATGAACGGCAGGTCAGAGCCTGGGTACTTTTTTTGCCGCATTACACGACTTGGGCAAATTTGACATTCGCTTTCAATATAAAGCGCAGCACACATGGCGGCTTTTAAACGCAGAGTGCCGGCCAGAGCCGATAAATACGCTCAATATAGTCAAATCATTTGATCACGGCGTGGCCGGACTGTACTGGTTTATTAATGATTTTCAGTCGGAGCCGACCGGCCTCCTTGACCCGCTTAGCGTATTTTCCGAGCCTGTCCTTCACCCTTATCAATCATGGACCCCCTGGATGGAGGCGGTTTGCGGTCACCATGGCACTCTCCAACGAGCCAGTGACGTTAGCAGTGGCTTAAATGGAACAGAGTATAAATTGCCCTATCAATTTGAGGGTTTTGCCGAGCTTGATTTGAAAGCACGCCTCAAATGGATAGAGACTGTCTCCGAATTGTTTTTATCCCCGGAGGGATTAACGCGACAAGATCTGCCGCCATCGTGCTCAATATTAATGGCGGGTTTTGTCTCGGTATCGGACTGGTTGGGATCATGGTCGACTGATGACACGTTTAAATACCGTGCATCTCCGGCTCCGACATTAGCTGATTTATCGGAATATTACCTTGAACGCTATGGTCAGGACGCAACACGCGCTATAGCGAGAAGCGGTCTGATAAATCCCGTAAAAACAGGGGCTTCGGTGAGCGCGCTGCTGGACAGTGGGCACTGGCCCCGGCAGATTCAGATATTGGTTGATAGCCTGCCATTGGCACCAGGTTTAACGCTCATTGAGGCGCCGACGGGGTCGGGTAAAACCGAAGCCGCCATGGCCTATGCCTGGCGTTTGCTGTCTGAAAACCTGGCCGATAGCATTATCTTTGCGTTACCCACCCAGGCGACGGCCAATGCCATGCTTGCGCGCATCGATAAGCTGGCCGATCGGCTTTTTCATGCGCCTAATCTTATTTTGGCGCATGGTTACGCGCGGTTTAACGCATTATATCAAGGCATCAAAGCGCGCGGGCGCAACCTGCAGGCGGATGACGCCTGGAGCCAATGCCGTGAATGGTTATCGCAAAGCCGCAAACGGGTTTTTTTAGGGCAAATCGGCGTATGTACCATCGATCAAGTATTGATATCCGTATTGCCGCTGCGGCACAATTTTGTGCGCGGATTTGGCGTCGGCCGCAGCATCCTTATTATCGATGAGGTGCATGCCTATGATCGGTACATGTATGGCCTGTTGCAAGCCGTGCTGCAAAATAAAGCCTTGGCGGGCAGCCCGGTAATTTTGCTGTCGGCGACGTTGCCGCAACAGCAAAAGCAACAATTACTGTCTAGCTATACCGCGTTGGCGAACAAGACAAGCGCTATTAATTCCGCGACGAAGTTGCCCTATCCTTTGGTGAGCTGGGTTGACGGCAAAAGTATTAAGCAATTTGATTTGCAAGGGCAACCCCACCAGCAGCCCCCTGATTTTTCATTATATATCGAGCCTCTTTACACCCCCGATGCCGCTCCGGATAAGATATTATTGCAACGTTTGATGGACGCGGCCCAGGAGGGCGCACAAGTCTGCTTAATCTGCAATCTGGTGGATGTCGCCCAGCAAACGTACCGGCAGTTACAAACCATCGCGGCAAAAAATATCGACGTTATGTTATTCCATGCGCGCTTTAGCTTGCTTGATAGGCAAGCGAAAGAGAACGCGGCGTTAGCGTGCTTCGGACCAGATGGCGATCGCAGCCGTGGCCGTATCTTGGTGGCGACCCAGGTCGTTGAACAATCTCTCGATGTTGATTTCGATTGGATCATTACCCAGCACTGTCCCGTGGATTTGCTTTTTTCAGCGTTTGGGGCGGCTTCATCGCCATCAGCGCGCTACTCGCCCTTCAGGATTTGAAAAACCTTCCGCCAGCGTACTGTTGCCCAACGGGGAAGGTTATGGCCTGCAAGGCAAGATCTATGCGCATACCAGGGTGATGTGGCGAACCCAGCAACGAATTGAGGCCCTCAAGGGCGACCCCATCCATTTTCCCGCGGCCTACCGTGAATGGCTTGAGCCGATATATAGCGAAGACATAAACGAATCTGAACCGGCGTGGGTGGTGGCGGGTATGGAAGCGTTCGAAAACGAGACATTTACCAAAAAGATTAAAGCGCGACAGATGTTGGACTGGGCCGAGCATCCGGGATTCAAAGACACGGAAAGCAATGAACGCGCCGTCACCCGTGATGGCGAGATGAGCGTGCCGCTGGTGGCCTATGTTCAAACAGCAACGGGCAGGCAATTGCTCGACGGTCGGGTATATGAGCAATTGGAAAACTTCCACCAACAAGAAGCCTTGGCGTTGAACCAGGTCAATGTCCCGGCAAGCTGGGGGCATAAGCTGAAACTTGAGCGAGATGAGTTTGGTCGTGTTTGGCTGGAGAGCACGATTAATGGCGGCGAAATGATAATCAATCTTAAACGCCAATGTTTGCGCTATACCCAGGAACGAGGAATGGAGAAAGATGATGAATTTATTGACTGATCCGTGGATTCCCGTGCGTCCGCCAACGGGAGGGCAACCGACGGTCATTGCCTTGCAAAAGTTGTTATGTTCCACCGAACAATGGACGCTTTCCCTTCCCAGGGATGATATGGAGCTGGCGGCATTGCAATTGCTGGTTTGTTTAGTACAAGTTATTTGGCTGCCGCAGGACGATCAAACCTTGCGTCTGCGACTGCAACATCCGCTGACCGAACAGGAGTTTACGCAAGGTATCTCCACTTGGACCGACACTTTCCGCCTTGATCATCCTGACATACCGTTTATGCAGGTGCGCGGCGTTAAAGCCAAGGAACCCACCGGCATGGACAAGCTATTGGCCGGGCTGACCGGCGCCACCAATTGCACTTTTATCAATGAACCTGGGCAAGGTGCGGCGTTATGCGGCGGCTGTGCCGCCATTGCTTTATTTAACCAGGCCAATAACGCGCCCAGCTTCGGCGGCGGCTTTAAAAGCGGCTTGCGCGGCGGCTCTCCCGTGACCACACTGGTGCAAGCGGTGGATAGCCGCCTGGCGGATCTGCGCATTACGCTTTGGCTGAATGTTTTGACTCTTGCGCGCTGGCAGGCTCTATTAGGGGGGAGATCCGCAGCTCAGGCAGCCGACGACCTGGCAACAGCCTATTGCAGCTGGCGCCAGCATTCCCGCCGGCAATATTGGTCTGGCTAGAGGGTTGTTTTGGCAGCCCGACCATATCGAACTCTGCCCGCCGATTGAGGAAGGGCAATGCAGCTGCTGCGGGCGGCACGTTTCACAGCGTTATGCGGGATTCCTAAAAGCCAAATTCAGCTTTGCCGTGGAAGGCTTGTGGCCCCACCCTCATTCTCCTCGCCTGATTCAGATTAAAAAAGGCGAGGTGGAGGAAAAATTCCTGGCGTTCACCACGCCCGCGCCGTCGTGGACGCAAATTAGCCGCGTTCTGGTTAATCGCGCGGCGGATGAAATTAATAAAACGACCGCCGGCCATCGCCCTGCGGCGGTTATAACACAAAATCAGGAACTTTTCGCACCACTTCCCCTGCAATTGCTAATAGGCGGGTATCGTAATAATCAGGCCTCCATTTTAGAACGCCGCCATGAAGTCATGATGTTCAACCAGGGCTGGCAGGCGCATCCGCAAGTGATAGAAGAAATAGTTAGGGCGGGCCTTGAGCATAAAACAGCCTTACGCAAGGCATTATTTACCTTTGTGGAAGGGGTGAAAAGCAGTGATGTCAAAGGGGCGGGCGTCGCGGTACATGAAGTGGCTGAGCGCGAATATTATCGGCAAAGCGATATGCTTATTCCCCGCCAGCTGGCCTCCATCTCGATGGATAATACACAAAATGCCGCAAACCTTAATGAATTAATCGGCGATCTGCAACGGCTGTGCATTCGATTATTTGAGCAGACCACAGCGCCTTACAGCCATCACCCCAAGCTGGTCAAAGCCCTGGCGATAGCACGTCGCAGCCTGCACAAACATTTAGCTGAACTTAAGCAATCACAAGGAGAGCATTATGCTGTCTGATCCCCTGGCGCTTTTTCACGCCTGGAATGAGCTTGATAATGGCGCGCGCGCGCAGCTTCGACGCGTATCCGAGCCGGATGAGCTGAAGGATATTCCAGCGTTTTACCGCCTGGTGCAACCTTTTGGGTGGCAAGAGCCAAAGAACCAACCGGCGTTGTTACGTATGGTGTTTTGCCTAAGCGCCGGCAAGGATGTGATTAAACATGCGGAGCCCAATGACAACAATCCAAAGGGTATCAGTCTGGGAAAAGCGCTGGCGGCCAACGAAAAAATCAGTGAGCGCCGAATTTACCAACTGCTGCGCACGGACTGGCCCAACGATATGGTGCAACTACGGCGTTTAATCATACATGCGGAACCGACACTGTACTGGCCCTCATTGGCTGAACAATTAACCTGGTGGAATCCACGTGCGCGTCGCCAATTACTAGAAGATTTCGTCCTCTCGCTTCCTAAAAAAAGAAAAAGCATAAGGTAAACTGACATGTCTAATTTTATCAATTTCCATATTTTGATTTCTCACAGCCCCGCCTGTTTAAACCGCGACGATATGAATATGCAAAAAGACGCCATATTCGGTGGTAAACGGCGGGTCAGGGTTTCCAGCCAGAGCTTGAAGCGCGCCATGCGTAAGAGCGACTATTATGCCCAACATTTAGGGCAGCCAAGCATTCGCACTATTCACTTGGACGCCTTGCGCGATGTGGCGCGTGAGCAGCTTAAGGATCGTTTTGATACGATCATTATCGACCGTACTCTGGGTTTACTATCGGCAAAAACCATCGACAATGCTGAAAAAATCGATGGCGACGCCGTCTCCCCCCTGGGTATTGGGCGAGCTAGCCTGGTTCTGCGAGCAGGTAGTCAAAGCCGATGCCGAAGGCATTGACGCCAGCAAACTTGGAAAATTATTAAAAGACAACATTGCGGCGCTGCGCGCCAATCTGCAAAGCGGCGTGGATATCGCCTTAAGCGGCCGTATGGCTACCAGCGGGTTAATGAGCGAGATCGGTAAAGTGGACGGCGCCATGTCTATTGCCCATGCCATTACCACCCATACCGTCAATTCCGATATCGATTGGTTTACCGCCGTTGATGATTTGCAGGAATTGGGTTCGGCCCATTTAGGCACCCAGGAATTCTCCGCCGGGGTATTTTACCGTTATGCCAGCCTGAATCTTGCGCAATTGCAGGAAAATCTGGGAGGAGCAACGCGCGGCAAAGCATTGGAGATCGCCGCCCATCTGGCTCACATGCTGGCGACGGAAACACCCAATGCCAAACAGCGCACCTTTGCCGCCTTTAATCCGGCAGACCTGGTGATGGTGAACTTTTCGGATGTACCCATTTCACTGGCCAATGCGTTCGAATCCCCCGTTAAGGCCGATAAGGAAGGCTATCTTATTCCTTCCATCGCCGCCTTCGATAATTACTGGCAACGTGTTGCGGCAGGTTATGGATTAAACGGTCCGGCGGCACAGTTCTCATTGGCAGAGGGTAGCGTGCCGGAAGGTGTTGACGTCATGGCCTCTTTGGCGGCATTAGAAAATTGGATTCGTATCAACGGCGAGGGCTGAACATGCGTCCTTATCTTATTTTACGTCTGTCAGGGCCAATGCAGGCATGGGGGCAACCGACCTTCGAAGGCACTCGACCCTCGGCGTCGTTCCCCACCCGCAGTGGACTGTTGGGGCTGTTGGGCGCATGCTTGGGCATTCGCCGGGAAGATAGGGCCGCCCTTACCGCCCTGTCAGATAGCGTTCGCTTCGCGGTACGCTGTGATCCCCATTCAGTAAATGACCGGCTGGTACCTATAAGCAAGTTAATTGATTATCACACTGTGCAGGATGCGCGCGAAGATTACCAAGGGTTGAAAAGCCATGAAACCATTCAGACCTGGCGCGAATATTTATGCGACGCCCATTTTACCGTGGCGATCTGGTGCGCGCCTGATAACGCTTACGATGTGGGCCAAGTAGCCGCTGCCGTGCGAAAACCGCATTTCACGCCGTATCTCGGCAGGCGCAGTTGCCCATTAAGCCATCCGCTTTACTTGGGCCAATGCGAGGCGCAAAACCCGCTTCAGGCGCTTGATGCATTTAGCTTCGGGGGAGAGGTATATAGCGAAGAAGCCATCGGTTCTGATAATCGGCGCTTTCGTGTCCGCGATGATCCTATTATGTCTTTACCCCGTCAATTTGCCGCCCGCGATTGGTTTGTGATAAAGGGAGATTCAACATGTTCTTGAGCAAAGTGTGGATCGAGGGGTATTGGGCAAAAGATGCTTACCAATTGCACAGGGCGTTATGGCAACTCTTTCCAAATCGGCCTGAAGAACAGCGTGATTTTCTTTTTCGGGTCGAGGACAAGCAGCCAGGGCGCGGCGCCAGCGTGCTGCTACAGTCTATGCATGCGCCGGCCGGGGGAGATATGGCCCATGTGGTTGCCAGCAAAATTTATCAGCCAGCCATCGCGGTCGGCGCCAAACTGAGATTCAAACTTAGGGCGAATCCCGTTAAAACCATTAAGGATGAGCGCAAGCGCGTCAATGCTAAAGGTGAAATCAAACGCTGTCGGGTGCCGTTGATAACGGAGGATGCTCAGCTTCAATGGCTGGCGCGCAAGCTGGCGGGGGGGGCGGAGTTGAATGCCGCCATGGTAATACCGGATTCCGCGCTGTATTTTCATAAAAATGATATTAGCGGAAAAATACAGCCTGTTACCTTCGAAGGGCTAATGACAGTTAAGCATAGTGAAATATTTATCAAGCTCCTAAGCCAAGGTGTGGGACCCGGTAAAGCCCTGGGCTGCGGTCTACTTTCCCTGGCGTTCGCTTAATTTTTGCATCAAGCCTGGGAATACCGAGCTATATCGGCTTACTTAAGGGAATCTCATGCCCTATGTTCCGCTAAATCCTCTGCCCTTAAAAGACCGGATCTCTTTGGTATTTTTGCAATATGGGCAGATTGATGTGCTTGACGGCGCTTTTGTGCTGGTTGACGTTAACGGCGTACGCACCCACATTCCGGTCGGTTCCGTTGCCTGCATTATGCTGGAGCCGGGCACCCGTGTCTCTCATGCCGCTATTAGACTGGCTGCTCAAGTGGGGACTTTGATTGTTTGGGTAGGGGAAGCAGGCGTGCGCCTGTATGCCGCCGGTCAGCCCGGCGGCGCACGTTCCGATCGCTTGCTCTACCAGGCAAGGTTAGCCCTAGACGATGAATTGCGGCTGAAGGTGGTGCGCAGGATGTTTGAGTTGCGTTTCGGTGAGCCGGCGCCGGCGCGTCGTTCAATTGAGCAATTACGCGGCATCGAAGGCACAAGAGTAAGAGAGACCTATAAGCTGTTGGCCCAGCGTTTCGGTGTCACTTGGAACGGACGTAAATACGACCCCAAGGATTGGGATAAAGGCGATACTGTTAATCAATGTATTAGCGCCGCCACGTCTTGTCTGTATGGTATTACCGAAGCAGCGGTGTTGGCTGCCGGTTATGCCCCTGCCATAGGCTTTGTCCACAGCGGCAAGCCTCTTTCGTTTGTGTACGATATAGCCGATATCATTAAATTCGACGCTATCGTCCCTAAAGCTTTTGAGATTGCGGCTAAACGGCCCAACAAACCGGATCAGGATGTCCGATTGGCTTGCCGGGATATTTTTCGCTCTTCACAGGTGCTTAGCAAACTGATCCCACTGATTGAAGAAGTTCTGGCCGCCGGCGAGATAGCTCCGCCTGAAGCGCCGTCCGACGCCCAGCCGCCGGCCATTCCAGAACCTGCGTCTCTAGGGGATATCGGTCACCGGAGCCATCGATGAGCATGTTGGTGGTCGTCACTGAAAATGTTCCTCCGCGCTTACGCGGACGGTTGGCGGTGTGGTTGTTAGAGATCCGGGCGGGCGTATACGTTGGCGATACTTCTCGCCGCGTGCGTGAAATGATTTGGCAGCAAGTCAATGCCTTAGCCGAAGAGGGGAATGTGGCAATGGCCTGGGCAACCAATACAGAATCAGGTTTCGAATTCCAAACTTACGGCGTCAATCGGCGCATTCCGGTGGATTGGGATGGCCTTAGATTGGTGTCCTTCCAACCTATTGATAAATAGCGTAATCTAGGTTCTTTAAAAAAGAGGAATAAGGAAAAAAATTTCGGTGAAATTTATGGCCGTAAAAAATTATAATTAAAACAATAGCATTCATCAAGAGTGTTCCCCGCGAACGCGGGGATAAACCGTTCACCCTTTCGCCAATTTATAACGATATTTTGTGTTCCCCGCGAACGCGGGGATAAACCGTCGATGCCGTTTACTACTGTTGGATATTGCATGTGTTCCCCGCGAACGCGGGGATAAACCGCAGACCGCTGCCGCCTCAGAGGTAAAACAAGTGTGTTCCCCGCGAACGCGGGGATAAACCGCTCGCGCCAGATTTTAGCGAGATATTTTATGTGTGTTCCCCGCGAACGCGGGGATAAACCGCATGGAAACGGCGACGGAGGGGGTGATGACATGTGTTCCCCGCGAACGCGGGGATAAACCGGATGCACCCGCTATGGATGCTGCATTAATCAAGTGTTCCCCGCGAACGCGGGGATAAACCGATTTTTGCGCTTGTCATTCAGCGCTCGGACCTGTGTTCCCCGCGAACGCGGGGATAAACCGTTGAAGCCGATTTAGATGCGTTCGCAGCAAAAGTGTTCCCCGCGAACGCGGGGATAAACCGCGCGATAACTGGTCGCGTGACCTTGCCGCACGGTGTTCCCCGCGAACGCGGGGATAAACCGCCTGTTAGAACGATTAAAGGAAAGCCCTCAGTGTGTTCCCCGCGAACGCGGGGATAAACCGTCGAACGTAATGGCTGGGTGCATTTGGTAGGGGTGTTCCCCGCGAACGCGGGGATAAACCGTGAAATGCAGAAAATTGATAGAAATGTCACTAGTGTTCCCCGCGAACGCGGGGATAAACCGGCTATCAAAGATACACAATAGGTGCAAGAGAAGTGTTCCCCGCGAACGCGGGGATAAACCGATTAACATCACTACACCTCTTTTACTTTAAACGTGTTCCCCGCGAACGCGGGGATAAACCGAATAGTATCTGGCGCTGCAACACCTTCAAACAGTGTTCCCCGCGAACGCGGGGATAAACCGAATGCTTTCTAACCCTTTGGTGGTGTTATGGAGTGTTCCCCGCGAACGCGGGGATAAACCGTTTTGTCGCGTTACCTTTTTCACTCAAGAGGCGTGTTTCCCCGCTAACGCGGGGATAAACCGTTTGTTGACCATCTTTGCCGATATAATTTATGCGTGTTCCCCGCGAACGCGGGGATAAACCGCACTCCATGCTCGAGTTTCCATCTTTACTATAGTGTTCCCCGCGAACGCGGGGATAAATGTGAGCAGCGGTTGTGATGTGATACAGTGGGGTGCGGACAACAACCTCGACATTGACCGTTTTTCATCCGCCCATTACCAGGGATTCCTCCGCGCGAATGCGGGGATAAACCGCTTTCCAAAGCTGGAAATAGGGCATGAATGAAGCCGTGTCGAACCGTTTTTGCAGAATCGGCAATTTCCCCGCGTGAGGACTTATCGTATTCATTCCTGTTCTATAACGATATCGGCTTATATCTATCTTCGCTAACTTATTGATAAACAATATTGAGCCTGACTCCCAGGCATGCATGCTATAGCCGAAATTCCTTGCGATTCACCGCCGTTAACGGTATCTTTTAGCTGCGCCTGAAAAATCAGGCGTCGGGATTGACCTCCTGAAAGACTCTCTGACGACACTAAGCGCGTTTGCGCTTTTTTTGTGTCGAACGTTCGGCTACCTTTCAATGGTGGGCCGGGCGAGGGCGTCGCAAGACGCGCCGGTGTCAGTGAGGCCGGTAAGGTCAACCCCGCCCGGTTCCACCACCAACGAGATTGACCTCTCAGGTGGTGGGAATAGTTTACCACTCACTGAGGCTGCCTTATGTCCATGGCTACTGTCCCTACGCAAACTCACGCTTTACTTTCCATCCCCGTCGATTCCACCACCGATTTCACCGTTCTGGCGGGCCATTGTGCAAACCTGGCCGACGCTATACTGCACAGAGACGATCCGGCGCTCCGTGAGGCGCTTTGCCGGCGGCTGGCCTATTGTCTGGGGCAGTTGCGTCCCACGCTGGACGACGCGATACCGCCGCATTTGATTGAAAGCCTGACGGTGGATGAGCGGCCGATAAATTCGCCTTGCTTTGAGCCGGATGCCGATTTGCTGTGCGATTACAGCCGTGCGCTGGCGCGGTTGTTGACGGAGAAAACGTTATCGGCGGAGATGGAGCCGATACTGACCGGATTGCTGTTCGAGCTGGTGAGTTATCTGGCGGATGAACTGCGGGCGCCGCGCTGGATACGTACCACGGACGGGGTAAAGTTTATAGAAGAACTGGATATCGGCAAGGAAAACGGGATGACGTGAAAAAAATCGCTTAAAGGCGTGTCTCTTCTAGGGTGACCGGACTCGGATTCACGCCAAAGGCGTTGGTCAGCGTGCTGGTCGCGGCGGCCCCTAGGGGGTAAGTCCTGGCGGCAAATCATTGTACGTGATTTGATGAAGAGTTCAGTTTTAACCCGCAAAAAACCCGCCTTCATCAGGGCGGGTTCTCTCCCCAGCGAGCCGGACTCGAACATTCAAAGTGGTAACGCCATTGCCGCAATATTCAGCTGATGCTGATGATACAAAATACTATTTCAATTTTTTCATGAGCTTACGTGATATTGCCGAGGGCGGTTTCCTGTAATTGTTATTCAAACAGCAAACGTATTATCGGGGCGGCTTGCCATGATTGCCGTGATTGCCGTGGGCATGGAACAGATGCATTAATGGGCACAGCAGAAATAGGGCATAGGGCAAATAACGGTTGGCGAAGCTTAAATGCCCGGTCTGTCCTAGCGCTAGGCTTATGCCGGCGATAATCGCCAGCAAAATAAGGGCTTTTTTGGTTTGGCTTCTTTGCCAAAATGCCGTCAATGCAGGCTGACGCAAAGTTGTTACGTTAGAGCTGTTGTTATAAACCCCACTGATTGCGCCGTCTTTCGTTGCAGCACCATAAATAAAAAGCGGGTGGGTACTTTTATCGCTATTGGCGGACACGCTATTTACCTTACCGCCGTGGTGATGGGAGCAGCACATTGCAACCTCCTGATGTTATATAAGCGTTGTTCATTGATATGTCCTCATACTCATTATGTCTATCTATTGCTGTCAGACTAAACCCTCCAGCAAGGGGAAGGTCAAAGAATGAATTGAATAGATGAGTAAAGTTGTCTCTAGTAATGACCTATTACCCATCGCCAAGCTTCAAAAGCAAAATACGCCGGCGCTGAGGTTGGTAAACGGCTTAAAAGTTAAAATTAATTAGAAGACTATTGGTATCCACTGTATTGATTGATAAGGTAGCATCATTGGCTGTTTGATCGCTTTATGTTAAATGCCGGTGAAGATTCATTTTATTGCCCGCAGGCAGAGAGTGCGCCGCGTGACAGGCAATAAACAACATAATATTAACTTCCAGGATAGGTTATGCCTTTAGCTCCTCCCGCCGGCGCGGATTCGCTGCTGCATCACCGCTCTTTTATCGCTTTCTGGCTGGCCCGTACCGGTTCCGGCTTCGGATTTCAGATGCTGTCCATCGTCGTGAGCTGGCAAATCTACGCCACTACCGGCCGTGCTTTGGATTTGGGGCTTATCGGACTGGCGCAATTTTTGCCTTCAGTGGCGCTGGCGCTGCCGGCGGGGCATATAGCGGACCAGTATGACCGCCGGCGCATCGTGCTGTTCGGCCAGGTGGTGGAGTGGTTCGCGGTAGTGACGCTGGCGGCGGTGACCCTGCTGCACCTGGCCGATGAAATCGTTATCCTCGGGCTGGTGTTTCTTATCGCCGTGGCCAAGGCCATCGAGGCGCCCTCGCTGCAATCGATGATGCCGGCGCTGGTGCCGCCCTCCATGCTGGCGCGCGCCACCGCCGCCAATGGCGTCTCAAGCGAAGCCGCGATGATAGCCGGCCCGGCCCTGGGGGGGGATGCTGTATGTGGCGGGAGCCGGAACGGTTTATCTGGTGACCGGGCTTCTTTATCTGGTGTCCATGGTGATGATAAGCCAGCTGCGTTACGAACAGGCGCCGCCGCGCCGCGCGCCGGCCAGTTTTTCCACCCTGTTCGCCGGCGTTCGTTTTATCCGTGCGCGTCCGGATGTGCTGGGGGTGATTTCGCTGGATCTCTTTGCCGTGCTGCTGGGGGCGCCACCGCGCTGATGCCGATCTTCGCCAAGGATATCCTGCACACCGGCCCCTGGGGGCTGGGGTTGCTGCGCGCCGCGCCGGCGGTGGGGGCGTTGCTGATGGGGTTCTGGCTGAGCCGCCGGTCATTGAAGCGCCGGGTAGGGATGATTATGTTCGGCGCGGTGGCCGGTTTCGGCGTCGCCACCCTGGCGTTTGCCTTATCGACGGTGTTGTGGCTGTCCCTGGCGGCGCTGTTCGCGCTGGGCGCATTCGATATGGTGAGCATGGTTATCCGCGGCGCCCTGGTGCAGTTGGACACACCTGACGAGATGCGCGGTCGCGTCAACGCCGTCAATTCCATATTCGTGAACACCTCCAACCAGCTCGGCGAATTCGAATCGGGTATGCTGGCGGCCTGGCTGGGGGCGGTGCCCGCGGCGGCGCTGGGGGGGGCATCGGCACCCTGCTGGTGGTGGGCCTGTGGATGACCTGGTTTCCCAAACTGAGACGGCGTCAGCGGCTGGAAAACGGGGAAGGATTCCAGGAAGGTGCGGCGGATACTATTTGAAAAAAAAGAGTTTATTGTCCGGCTCTCGCTTATTGCGAAAAAGATCCTGATGGCAATGAAGGGTAGCGCTCCAGGATTAAGGGCTGACTCACTTCGATACACACCGGCAACAGACAGAATAATAGCCGAAAGTTATAAAAATGCGATACCCCGCGAAAATTCGCTATCATTCCCTCTTGTCCAAGAGAACGTTTATGTTTGGTAGAGGCGGCCCTCGTTACAGTGCGCCGATGAAAACGTTCCCTACTCCTCATGACGCGTTATTCAGGAAATTCTTCAGTGACGTCAGCGTCGTCAGGGATTTCCTGCAAATTCATTTGCCGCCGGCGCTACGGGACAGGTGCGACTTCGGCACGCTGTCCGTCACTTCCGGCTCTTTTGTGGAGGATGACCTGCGCACCCAATATTCCGATATGCTTTACGCTTTGCAAACCACGGAGGGCGAGGGGTATGTCTATTGTCTGATCGAACATCAGTTCAGTGCCGACAAGATGATGGCGTTTAGATTATTGCGCTACAGTATTGCGGCCATGAATCGCCATCTGGAGCAGGGCAATAACACACTGCCATTGGTGATTCCTTTGCTGTTTTATCATGGAGCCCAGAGCCCTTATCCTTACAGCTTGCGCTGGCTGGACTGTTTTTGCAATCCGGCGATGGCGCAGGCGTTATATAATCAGCCGTTTCCCTTGGTGGACGTGACGGTTATCCCTGACGATCAAATCAGGGCTCACCGAAAAGTCGCCTTGCTGGAGTATGTGCAAAAGCATATCCGTGACAGGGATATCAACATTTGTCTACGGGATATCGCCTCGCTGCTGGAGACCGCGCAGCTCAGTAAAGAGCAGGCGACAAGCCTGATACGCTATCTGATACAGCAGTCGGAGCCTCTTGACGGGAACGCTTTTTTACGTATTCTTGATGAAAATACACCACGTTACAGGGAAGAGATGATGACGGTTGCGGAACAGCTGAAGTTGATGGGGCATAATATAGGCCTACAGGAAGGCTTACAACAAGGTCTGCAAGAAGGTCTACAGGAGGGCCTGCAAGAAGGACTGCAACGAGGGCGTACGGAGCAAGCGCGCGATATTGCTCGCAATATGCTCGAATTAGGCATGAACGTACCCACGATTGAACGTGTTACCGGCTTAAGTCCGCAAGATGTCGCCGCGCTGGCGGGTTTCTTACCATCCACAAGGGCTTAAACCGTAAAGGGTAACTTCGTGAGGAATAATGTATTTCCGAAAAAATCGCTACTCACCGGCAGTCGGGGCTGATGGGGTTTACGCTGCCTATACCCGCCAGGCTCTGGTACATCTCAATCACTGTATTCTTGAAACCACACCGGCCTGGCACAAGTTAATCCATTTCCCTCATACCTGAAAAGCCGCAAGTCCCTCTTGCAACTCCCCCGTTGATCCCCTGGATGGCGGCGTCGGCCAGAAAAGCGCCGCAGCGTGATTCAAAGCCGCTTTTTATCGGTAAAAAGCGGGTAGATTTTCTGTGTATAACCATACAAAGAGAGAGGTTTTAACCACGTCGCGCGCCGACGGGCCCAAGTCGGGTGAGGTTAACCCGGCGGCGTCCTGTCGGGCAATGGCGTTATGAGTACAAGCAAGCGTCTGCCGGTCATCCCCTTGGGTAGGTCATATCCCAACGGGGAGAGAGGAAACGGGACATTGGGGAAGTGAGCTGTATTAACGTCTTGTGAGTATTACCGGCGGCTTAATTGCCCTTTGCTGATGTTCGGCAAAGGGCATGGACGGAAATACGAAATTGAAACGTGAAGTCTTATTTAGACGTCGCCGTGCTTCTTTCGGCACGGCTTACTTTCTTACCCATCCTACCGGCGAATAACTATGCAAACGAACAAAGTGAAATATCCAGGCATCCCCACCGTGATTCATGGCAACGGCGCCGTCGCCTATATCATGAACCAGGTTTGCGGCGGGGTTATCGGCTATCCCATCACGCCGTCGACGGAAATCGCGGAGATTTTCGAAGCCGCCCGCGCCGAGGGCAGCGTCAATGTCTGGGGCAAGCATCCGTTTTTCTTCAGTCCGGAAGGGGAACATTCAGCGCAGAGCGGCGCGCTCGGCGCGGCGCTGACCGGCGGGCAGTTTATTTCAAACGCCTCGTCGAGCCAGGGTATTTTGTATGCGTTGGAATCCCACTATGTGACGGTGGGTAAGAAGGTGGGCGGCTTTGTGCTGCAGGTGGCGGCGCGGGTGGTGTCGAAACATTCGCTGAATGTGATGGCCGGCCATGACGATGTCTATGCCTTGCTCGCCTCGGGCTACACCATCCTGTTCGGCGCCAATCCCCAGGAGGCCGCCGATCTGGCGGCCATCGCCTATCGCGTTTCGTCGCTGTCGCTGATCCCGGTCGCCAACGCCATGGACGGGTTTTCCACCAGCCATATGCTTTGCGAAGCGCTGTTGCCCGAGCCGGCGCTCCTGGCGGAATATCTTGGCGACCCGGCGGGGCGCATCCAATCTCCCACCGCGGCGCAGGAGATGCTGTATGGCGCCAAAGGGCGCGTATTCCAGCTAAGGGCGTATCTGTCCCGGCGCCAGGACGACATCGCCGCCGATAATCGGGAAAAATTGCTGGGCTATCTCGAGCTGCATGGGGATGCTATCGAACAAGACCGCGGCGGCGACCTGCTGGCTCCGACCCTTGCATGGCTGCCGGCGGAACTGTCCGGGTCGTGGCGGCGTCAGTGGCTGAACGCGTTTGAACGGGGCACCCGGCAATTGGTGCCGGCCTTGATCGACGTCAACCAGCCGGGGCTGACCGGCGGAGTGCAAAACCAGCCGGATTTTCAGGCCGGGGCGGCGGATCACCGGACCCATTTCGCCAGCGACGTGCCGGCGCTGGTGCGTCAGGCCATGGATGAGTTTGCCGAATTGACCGGGCGCCGTTATCAGCCGGTACAGACCTTTATGGCGGAAGACGCCGAGGATGTCATGGTGGCGCTGGGGTCCGTTGCCGATGATATCGAGGCCGTGGCGGCCTATTTGCGCCGCCAAGGCCGTAAGGTGGGGCTGGTGGCGGTCAAGCTGCTGCAGCCTTTCCCCGAGGCGGAACTGGCGGCGGCGCTCAAGGGCAAGCGGGCCGTGACGGTACTGGAACGTTCCGACCAGACGGAGCTCACCGCGCGGGTGACCCGCGCCCTGTTCAAGGCGCGGGAGAATGCCGATGACGTTCGCCATCCGGGTATTCCCGCCATGCACGCCATGCCGACCCTCACCACCGCTATTTTCGGCCTCGGCGGTCACGATTTGCAACCGCGCCATCTAATCGCCGCTTTTGACAATATGGCGGACGGGCACGGGGCGCCGCTGGTCTATTTGGGGTCGCAATTCTTCTCCCGGTCGCCGTCCCCCTACCTGGATAAACTGCAGAATCGCTTGAGAAAAGCTTATCCCGCCACCGAAGGCATGGCGCTGGAAACCGGGCCGAATCCGGATTTGCTGCCGGCAGGCGCGTTTCGCATCCGATTCCATTCGGTGGGGGGCTACGGTACCATCGCCACCGGCAAACTGTTGACCGATATCCTGGCGGGAGCGTTGGATATGCATTCCAAATCGGCGCCGAAGTACGGTTCCGAAAAAAGCGGTTCCCCCACCAATTATTACATCACCCTCAGTCCGGAGCCGGTAAAAAATCACCAATGCCGAACTGGAGGAGGTGGAAATAGTCATCTCGCCGGATCACAAGGTATTCAGCCATACCAACCCGCTGCGCGGCCTGGCGGCCGGCGGCACCTTTATCATGCAGTCCCATCTGTCCCCGGCGGACGTGTGGAGGGAGCTACCGGCGTCCGCCCGCCAAACGCTGCGGGACAAGCATATCCGCTTTTTGGTCATCGACGCCTTCGCCGTCGCCAAACAACATGCGCCCACGCCGGAGCTGCAAACGCGCATGATGGGCATCGCCTTTATCGGGGCGGTGGTGGGGCACGTGGAGCGCGTCTCGGCGGGCGCGCCCGCCGCCGCCATTCTGGAGAAAATTCGCCGGCAGATAGGTAAAAAATTCGGCGCCAAGGGCGAGGCGGTGGTGGAAAGCAATATGGCGGTGATCCGCGACGGCATTGATGCCACCCGGTGCGTCGACTACGCTTCGGCGCACGATGAGGAAAACGACGCCCGGCCCTTGCCGTCGAATGCCTATTCCGTCGCCTTGTCCGCCCGGCATGCGCATCCGGGTGAGACGACGGTGCTGAACGGGCTTTTCGATCATGGCTATTACGAGGAGACCGTCGCCCGCCCCTTCCGGGAAGGGGTTATCAGCGAGGCGCCGGTGTTGCCCGGCGTGGGCCTGTTTATGCCCGCCGGCACCGCCGGCGAGAAGGACAAGGGCCTGTTTCGCCGATCCGTTCCCGAATTCCTCGCCGAAGCCTGCACCGGCTGTATGGAGTGCGCTCTGGTGTGTCCGGACGCGGCGATACCGAATCAGGTGCATGATATCCATGCGCTGCTGCTGGAAGGCATACAAAGACTTGACCTGGGTGAATCCCGGCGCGAAAGGCTGCGTGCGCGGCTCTATCCGCTGGTGGACGCGGTGCGCGACGGCTACCGCGATAGTAAAACGCCGCGGCCCTTCCATGATGTCGTGGCGGAGGCGGCGGCCGGTCTGGTCATTGACGACGCCGGACTGGCGCGGGATTTCGCCCGGCTCGCCGCGTCGCTTTCCCTCTATCCCGTCGCACGCACCCGTCCGTTCTTCGATACGGCGGAGAAAACCGGTATCGGCGGTCTTTTCGCCGCCGTCATCGACCCGTGGAAATGCACCGGCTGCCTGGAATGCGTCAGCGTCTGCGGGCCCGGCGCGCTGGCGGAGCGTGACCAGGAAGGCGCGCTGCAGGAGAGTTTGCAGGCCCGTTTCGAATTTATGACCGCGTTGCCGCCTACGCCGGCGCGTTTTTATGCCGACGCGCTTAAACCCGAGGGGGACATCAAGCGGCTGCTGCTTGATCCCGAGAATTATTACGCCACCACCGGCGGACACGGCGGCTGCCGCGGCTGCGGCGAAGTCACCGCCATCCGGCTGGTGGTCGCCGCCAACCATGCCGTCACCCGACTGCGCCAGCAAGAGCATCGGCGGGAGTTGGAAACGTTGATTGCCCGCCTCAACGACAAACGGGACGCTCTGCCGGCGGCGGAGGATGATCGGAAGGCGCGCTTAGCCGGTCTTGCGGGCACGCTGGAAAAAGGCTTTATCTCTATGAGAGCGGCCCCGCGGGGCAAGGTCCGGCGGGGGCGGTTATCGCCAACTCCACCGGCTGCAGCAGCGTTTACGCCTCTACTTTCCCTTATAATTGCTACCACGATCCCTGGGTCAACAGCCTGTTTCAAGACGCTCAACCCTTGGCGAAGGGAATGTTCGAGGGCTTGGCGGCGCAACTGGCGGACGATATCCGCGCGCTGCGCCTGGCGCGTCTCGAGCTGGCGGATCAATACCGGCCGGAACGGCACGACGCGGCGCTGCGCTATTTGTCATGGGCCGATTTCACCCCCGACGAGCTTGCCCTGCTGCCGACGGTGATGACGCTGGGCGGGGACGGCGCCACCTATGATATCGGCTTCGGCGCGCTGTCGCGTATTTTGGCCAGCGGCACGCCCCTTAAGGTGGTGGTGCTCAATACCGGCGTCTATTCCAACACCGGCGGCCAGGCTTCCACCTCGAGCTTTATCGGCCAGGACGCCGATTTGGCGCGTATCGGCAAGGCCCAGGAGGGCAAGCATGAGGCGCGTAAGGAGCTGGGTCTTATCGCCTCTTTCCATCCCGGGGTGTTCGTCTGTTCCACCTGCGCCGCGCTGCCGGGACATTTTCTTAAAAATACCCTGGCGTGCCTGCGCTATGACCGGGGACCGGCGGTGCTGGACATCTATACCCCTTGCCAAAGCGAACACGGTATTACCGACGCCGCCGCCGCCCGCCATGGCCGTTTGGCGGTGGAAAGCCGGATGAACCCGGTGTTTGTGCACGATCCCCGTCGTGGCCCGTCATTGCACGACAGGTTTTCCCTGGAGGGAAATCCCGATGGGGATAAAGACTGGACCGTCACGACGCTTGAGTATCTCGACGACGACGGGGCGCTGCAACTGCTTTCCGTGCCGCTGACGCCGGCGGCCTTCGCCCTGGAGGAGAATCGCTTCAGGAAGCAATTCCACCGCCTGGACGGCGCGGATGACGCCCGCGCCATGCCGGTGGAGGCATTCATTGATTTGTCGCCGTCGGAACGGGCGGAACGCCTCCCCTTTGTCTATTCCGTCGACGCTGAACGGCACCTGGTAAAACTCGGGGTTTCCCCGGCCCTGGTTGAACTGGTGGAGGAGCGGCGCGGAAACTGGCGTCTGCTGCAATACCTCGCCGGTCGGCATGTGGAAAAAATGGCGGCGGAACAAAATAGCGCTCTGAGCGCCCTGAAGGCGCAATATCAGGCATCCCTGCGGCAGCGGGACGACGCCATGGATGACATCGCCCGCGCCATGTCCCGGCTGGCTACCTCAAGCCAGGCGCCGGCGGGGGCGGCGATAATCCCCGTCAATGTCGTGGACGAGAGTCCCGCCGCCGACGCTTCCCCCGTAGGCCCCGACGAGGCGCCGGTCACCCTCTCCCCGGCCGATGGGGAGAAGTGCACCAATTGCAAAACCTGCTATCAGGATGTGCCGGAGATTTTCGAAAGAACCCGCATCGTTATCAACGGCGAAAGCCGGGAGATAGCCCATATTATCCCCGGCGTGTTTGAGCGCATCACCATCACGCCGGAGCTGAAACGCCGTCTTCAGCGGGTGGCGGCCAACTGCGACGCGGAGATAATACAATGAACACCGACAACAGGCTGACCTTGCCGCCGGACGGCGCGCCGCGAAACGCACAGCGGCGGGATGCTTCGACACAAAATGCGCCGTTGCCGCAGGACGGCTCGCCTCAAAACGCGCTCCGCCAGGAGGGTGGTGTGCAAAACACGCCGTTGCCGCAAGAAGAATTGAACCGCTATCTCAATGCCGGCAGCGCCCTGGAAAATACCCGCGAAGAGTTGGCGACCCTGGAGAGGACGGAGCCGGTGGACACCTATCATCGACAAATGTCGCTGCTCGGCCGCCGGCTGCAAAACGAACCGCGGGCCTTTCGGGACATGTTCATCGCCGACGGCGCCCAGGCCGTGGCCTGGGAGTTCAGGCAAGAGGAACTGGGGGGGGCGAGTTTATACTTTCCCTGTGGGAGCTGCTGCTGCGGGACGATGACGCCAGCAAGGTTTTGATGCGTTTCATCTGGAACGTCCCGCTCAAGCTCAAGCGCAAATTCATTCGCGCCCTCGACGGGCATCTGTCGGATCGTTATCCGGTATTCCGGGGGCTATCGGAAAACTGGCCGGCGGAAAACGGCATACCGCCCTATATCCGTGCGCCGTCGCTGCGCGGGCGGGATTTCGAACTGGTGAATCAGGGTTATCTCGGCTACATGAATGTGGGCTACAGCCCCCGCGAGGTTGAGCTGCTGGTGTGGCTGGAGGCGCTGCGCGACAAGCAGTGCGAGGACAAGCCCTGCGAAATCGGCGTGCCGGTTCCCGGCAGGGCGGAGCCGCAGGGCGGATGTCCGGTGAAGATTCATATACCGCAAATGCTGGATTTGCTGGGCACCGGCCGTTTTCGCGAGGCCTTGGCGTTGATTGAAAGCTGCAATCCCCTGCCTAACGTCACCGGCCGGGTGTGCCCGCAGGAATTACAGTGCCAGGGGGTATGCACCCATCAAAAGCGGCCGATTGAAATCGGCCAGCTCGAGTGGTATTTGCCCCAGCGGGATAAGCTGTCGGCCGAGGCGGCGCAAGAGCCGCCCCGCGTTGACCCTTGGGAGCAGGCGGCTAAGCCCCCTATCGCGGTGGTGGGCTCCGGACCCGCCGGGCTTATCAATGCCTATCTGCTGGCGGCGGAGGGCTTTCCGGTGACGGTGTTCGAGGCATTCCACGCCTTGGGCGGGGTGTTGCGTTACGGCATCCCGGAGTTCCGGCTGCCTAATGAGCTGATCAATGACGTGGCGGACAAGATAACCCGACTCGGGGGCAGGTTCGTCACCAATTTCGTGGTGGGCAAAACCGCGACGCTTGACGATCTGAAGGCCGCCGGATTCTGGAAAGTGTTCGTCGGCACCGGCGCCGGGCTGCCGCGCTTTATGAACGTGCCCGGCGAGCATCTGCTCAATGTGATGTCGGCCAACGAATTTCTGACCCGCGTCAACCTGATGCAGGGCGCGCGGGAAGGGTATGAAACGCCGCTGCCGGAGGTCGACGGCAAACGGGTCATGGTGGTGGGCGGCGGCAATACCGCCATGGACGCCGCCCGGACCGCCCTGCGTCTGGGGGGCGAGGTCACCATTGTCTATCGCCGCACCGAGAGCGAGATGCCGGCGCGGGTGGAGGAGCTCAAGCATGCGCTGGAGGAGGGCATTATCCTCAAGGTCCTGCGCGCCCCGTGCGAGTTTATCGGCGATGACCACACCCACTTTGTCCGGCAGGCCGTGCTGGACGTCATGGCGTTGGGGGGATCCGGACGCCTCGGGCCGGCGCAGCCCGGCGGCCACCGGCATAAAAGAGTCCATGGCGGTGGATCTGGTGGTCATGGCGCTGGGCAACGCTCCCAATCCCATCATCAAAGACTCGGAGCCGAACCTGCGCACCACCCGATGGGGCACCGTCGAGCTTAGCCGGGGATCTCAGCAGACCTCGGTGGCCGGCGTGTATTCGGGCGGCGATGCCTCGCGCGGCGGCTCCACCGCCATCAATGCCGCGGGCGACGGCCAGGCGGCGGCCCGGGAAATCGTCGGCGATATGGACCTGTCCGCCGACGACATTCGCGCCAGAGTAGCCTCGGCGGGGCGTTATTCACGCCTTGGCGCCGCCCCGAAGACCCTGCTCGGTAAAAAAGTTCTGGCGGACGGCATCGTCGAGTTCATCGTTCATGCGCCGCTGATTGCCAAAGCCGCCCGCGCCGGGCAATTCGTGCGCGTGCTGCCCTGGGCGACGGGAGAACTTATCCCGTTGACCCTGGCCGACTGGGATGCAAAAGAAGGCACTATCTGCCTGGTGGTGCAAGGGCTGGGCAGCAGCAGCCTGGCTGTCAATCGTATGCGGGCGGGCGACGCGTTTGCCGGTATCGCCGGCCCGTTGGGCAGACCCAGCGTGGTTCACCCTTATCCGGACGCGCATTCGAGCCCGGCCGCGGGCGGGCGCACCGTGGTATTCACCGCCGGCGGCGTCGGCCTGCCGCCGGTCTATCCCATTATGCGCGAGCATTTGCGGGCCGGTAATCACGTGACGCTTATCGCCGGCTTCCGTAGTGCCGATATGCTGTTCTGGCAACGGGAAGATGAACGCATCGGCCTGCTGCAGGCGAGTTATCCGGCATTGCTGGAGGTTATCTATACCAGCAACGACGGCAGCTTCGGCGTCAAGGGCTTCGTCACCGGTCCGCTGGAGGAACTGCTTGAGAAAGGCAGGCGCGGACAGGGGCGCGACATCGCGGAGGTGGTCACCATCGGTCCGCCGCAGATGATGCGCGCGGTCTGCGATTTGACGCGCCCGTATGGCGTTCGCACCATCGCCAGCCTGAATGCCATTATGGTGGATGCCACCGGTATGTGCGGCGCCTGCATGGTGCCGGTCAACATCGACGGCGCCCTGGTGCGCAAGCATGCCTGTATCGACGGACCGGAAATCGACGGACATCTTATCGACTGGGATAAATTTCTGCCGCGGTTCAATCAGTTCAAAGCACAGGAACAGGCCAGCAAGCAGCGGCACGGCTTCGCTTGACTCAGGGGCTTCTTGAGCGGTTTGGCCGGCCGCTCTGGTATTTTTTGACGCCGGGGGCCTCCCGAGCAGTTTAGCCTGTCGCTCGGGCATCGCCTGACGCCGGGATTCCCAGACGGTTTAGCCTGCCGCTGTGGACCGGCACTTTCCCGGCCCACAGCGGGGGGGGCGCTACTTCCGCCGCCGTGGACTTATCTGTCGCGAATGCGCTCGCAACCAAGCCTTTAGGATAGAATTATTCGATTTGTTACTATTATATATCGATATATAAGCAGCATTGTAATGTAAAGTAGCGAGGCGTAATATCCAATGCTTCAACGATGTAAAAAAAATGTGAAGGAGTACAGCAATGGGGTATGCAAGCAAGAATCCGTTTACCGGCCAAGTGGTAAAAACCTTTCCCGACGCAACGGACGACGAAGTGATTGCCGCCATAGAGCAGGCGCATAAGACCTTTTTGACCTGGAAGGAACAGTCTTTTTCAGCGCGAAGCCGCATCATGCAACGCGCCGCGGATATTTTGCGCGACAACGCCGATCGCTACGCGCGGATCCTGACGCTTGAAATGGGGGAAAATCCTGGCGGAAGCGAAGGCAGAAGTGGAGCTGTCGGCGCAGATTTTCGAATACTACGCCCAGCATGCGCAAACGCTGCTGGCGCCCGAGAAGCTCAGCGTGGCGAAACCCGAAGAGGGGGAGTCGGTGGTGTACCATGAACCCCTTGGCGTCCTTCTGGCCATCGAACCCTGGAATTTCCCTTATTACCAGATAGCCCGCATCATTGCGCCGCAGCTTTCCGCCGGCAATACCCTGCTGCTGAAACACGCTTCCAACGTTCCCCAGGCGGCGGCCATTTTCGAACAACTCATGCATGAAGCCGGCCTGCCGGAGGGCGCCTTCACCAATCTCTATGCCACCCGTTCGCAGATAGAGCTGATTCTGAACCATCCCTATGTCCAGGGTGTGGCGCTGACGGGGTCGGAAGGCGCGGGCGCGCTGGTGGCGCAACAGGCGGCGAAAGCGCTGAAGAAATCCACGTTGGAATTGGGGGGGGATCGGATGCCTTTATCGTGCTGGCGGACGCCGATTTGGCGCCCACGGTAAAATGGGCGGTGTTCGGGCGGCATTGGAACGGCGGCCAGGTGTGCGTTTCCTCCAAACGCATGATCGTGGCGGACGAGGTCTATGATGAATTCCTGACCCGCTACAGCGAGGGCGTGGCGGCGCTGCGCGCCGGCGATCCGCTGTTGCCCGGCACTACCCTCGCGCCGCTCTCTTCCCAGGAAGCCGCCGACGAGGTAAAACAAAAGATCCGGCTGGCGGTGGAGCACGGCGCTACCGCGACGGAGGTGGGGCCCAAGGTGCCGACGCAGGGCGCGTTTGTTCAACCCACCATTCTCACCCACGTGGAAAAGGATAACCCGGCCTATTCCATGGAGTTTTTCGGGCCGGTTTCCATGATTTTCCGCGCCAAGGATGAGGACGATGCCTTGCGCATAGCCAACGATTCCCCCTTTGGCCTGGGGGGATCGATATTCACCGCCGATAGCGGGCACGGCGCGGAACTGGCGCGCAAATTCTCCACCGGCATGGTCTATATCAATCATCCCACCCGGGTGAAGGCGGATCTGCCGTTCGGCGGCGTGCGCCGGTCGGGATACGGGCGCGAGCTTATCGGCCTGGGCATCAAGGAGTTCGTAAACCACAAGCTGGTATCGGTGGTGGATATCAACGCCGAGTTCTGATGATGCTTTTCACGGCAACCTAGGGAAGGGCGTTGGTATCCGGTCCCCGCGTCGAGGGTTTGCGGCGCGGGGCTCAGTTGCCCACCACCGCTTTTTGCCGGTGCACCATCGTCATGGGGATCATGACTTTTTCCGCGGCTGCCCCGTTGCCGGCCAAGGCGTTTTGCATCGCATCGAAGGCGTGTTCGACCCAGGCGTCTTCATTTTGCCGCATCGACCAGACGTTATTTGAGAGAAATCCCAGCATGGCATGTTCATCAAACGTGCCGATATCGATGTCCCCCGGAATATAGCCGTATTGTTCGCGCAAAACGTTTAACGCGCCTTCCAGTATCGGCAGCGAGGAAGCGATAAATCCTCGAGGCGCCCGATGGTGCTGTTGAAAAAAGCGTTCCATCATCAACACCCCGTCTTCCTGGCGGTTATGGTCGGCCTTCAGTATCCATTGCGCCGCGCCTTCGCCCATGACGCGCCGGTATCCCTGCAAACGCAGTTTAATCGCCGGCTGCTCGGTATCTCCCGCCAGGAAATACAGCGGCGCCGGACCGCCGGCCGACGTCATGACGCGGGTGAGCTGCTCGCCGCCCCGGCAATTGTCGCTGACCACCAAAGCCACGCCGGCCTCGCCGAAGTCCCTGTCCAGCAGCACCAGCGGACGTTTCTCCACCAGCCTGGCGTGATGTTGCTGCGATTGCAGGGACGTGGGTACGACGAACAAACCGTCCACATTGCGCTGAAGCAGCGCCTCCACCAATTTGTTTTCTCGGCGGGCGTCGCTGTAGGTGCAGCCGATCATAAGCTGGTAGCCGGCGTCGCGGCAGCGGATTTCGAGCTTTTCCGCCAGCGTGGAAAAAAACAGATTGGACAGGCGCGGTATGATAAGCCCCAGGGTATCGGTCTTGTTCAGCTTCAGACTGCGGGCCGTATGATTGACCCGGTAGCCGTACTCGGCCACATAGCTGTTGATGCGTTGCTGGGTTTTGGCGCTGATACGGTATTGCTCAGCTTTGCCATTAAGAACCAGACGAACGGTGGTAATGGAAAGATTTAACGCCGTGGCGATCTGTTCAACCGTTTTTACCATTAAAAAATGATTCCTGACAGGAAATTATTGAGGAAAGTGTAACGTAATCGCTAACTCGAGTCAGCTCTTTCAACGTTGATCCGCGTTTACGCCCCTGGGACACCTATGCTTTGGTGGCGTTCGGGGTCAAGGCCGGATCATGAACTTATCTTTCGCGGGCGGATTTGTCGTCTAACTCAAGCCCGCCGTTTACGCCGCCGCCAATCCGCGGTGCGGGCGATTCGGCGGGCTTGCGCCAGGAGCGCGATAAAGTCTGCTTTATCTGCATCCCGGGATATCTTCTTATTCTGAAGCGGGTAACGCCATGCCAAGCGATTTGAGGAAATCGGCCTCGGTGAGACGCGCCCCTTCCTGTTTGAAACGCGTAAAATCAGGTTGATTGTCAGTGTAGATTTCCGAGGCCAATAACAGCTGTTCACGGTCTTCTTCCGAGAGCTCAAGCGCCGCATAGCTGACACAGGTCTGTTTGCCGTCCGCCGATTGCCAAAAGAGACTGCTCCCGCAACGGGTGCAAAACCCACGCTTGGCCCATTCGGAAGAGGCATATAAACCCAAAGATTCCCCCTGAGTGATTTCCAGGCTGTCTTTGACATCCAAAGAAAGAAAAACGCCGCCGCTCCATTTACGGCACATACCGCAATGGCAGGCTGAAACATGATAATCACTCAGCGTCGCTGAAAAATGAATATTTCCGCACAAACAGGTTCCGGTCACTTTTTTCATACTTTCCTCGCCTATATTGGGGATAAATAATGTTCGGCAAACCTCTACGCAATCCTGGTTTGTCAAACCGCAAAGACCGCGTCCCTAAGTGTCCGGCTACGCAAATCCCGCCGATGAAAGCGGCGGCAATGTCCCGAATCGCAGCGGCCCGCAGAGAGGTGTCAAGACGCCGCTTTGCCCCGCAGCCGCCAGCCGGCGGCAAGTATGATGAACCACAGCGGCGTCGCCAGCAAGGCTGCACGGGTATCCGCCTGTAACGTCAGCAAGAAAAGCACAAACAGAAAAAAACGCCATGCACACCCAGCACATCACTCTACCCAGCGGCATTTTAAAGCGGGATTGACGATGACGCTCCGGATATTTCCTGCGATAAGCCAGATAGGAGCAAAGAATGATGGTCCAGATGAACATAAACAAAATAGCCGAAACCGTGGTCACCAGGGTGAAGACCGTCATTACGTTGGGAATCAGGTAAATTAGGGCGACGCCGGCAAGGAGGCACAGGCAGGAAAAAATCAATCCGTCGGTGGGGACGGCGCGGCGAGACAGGCGGGAGAACCGGCGATGGGCCGAGCCCTGTTCCGCCAGACCGTACAGCATGCGGCTGGTGGAAAACATGCCGCTATTGGCGGAAGAGGCCGCCGAGGTCAGGACGACAAAGTTCACCACGCCGGCGGCGGCGGGAAGCCCGGTCAGCATGAACATGGCGACGAACGGACTGTGCTCCGGCACGATGCGGTCCCATGGCGTCACCGCCATGATGGCTATCAGCGCCAGCACATAAAACATAATGACGCGCAGGGGGATGGCGTTAATGGCGCGCGGCAGCACCTGATGCGGATCGCGGGTTTCCGCGGCGGTGGTGCCCACCAGTTCGATACCGACGAAGGCGAAGACCGCGATTTGAAACCCGGCGAAGAAACCGCTGAGGCCTTTTGGAAACAATCCGCCGTGTTGCCAGATATTCGACAACGCCGCCGTCCCGCCCGAATGCGTAGGGTAGTGCAGCGCCGCCAGCACCACGCCGGTGGCGATCAGGGCGACAATGGCGAGGATTTTGATGATGGCGAACCAGAATTCCAGCTCGCCGAATAGCCTGACGGTGGCGATATTCAGGGCAAAAAACAACGCGACGCACAGCAGGGCGCTCATCCAGATGGAAAAGCCCGGAAACCAGAATTGAAAGTACGCGCTGATGGCCACCACATCGGCAATGCCGGTGACTATCCAGCAGAACCAATATGTCCAGCCGGTAAAATAGCCCGCCCACGGTCCCAACAAATCGGCGGCGAAATCGCTGAACGACTTGTATTCCAGATTGGAAAGCAGCAGCTCTCCCATGGCGCGCATCACAAAAAACAGCATAAAGCCGATAATCAGATAAACAAAAACAATGGACGGTCCGGCCAGGCTGATGGTCTTGCCTGAACCCATGAAGAGGCCGGTGCCGATGGCGCCGCCAATGGCGATGAGCTGGATATGGCGGTTATGCAGATTGCGTTGGAGCTTGTCCGGACTCTGCTCGGTCACAAGCGCTTCGGATGTATTAACCATATGGACGGTTCCTGTCAGTGATGTCGTTTCGGCTCTGCCGGCCGATAATAATGCGGTATTGACGCCGATGGGTCGGCATAAGATAGTGGAATAATTGGTTGAGGGGGTAATGATTTTTCATTTCAGGTGAATCGTGGCAGCCTGGCAGCGATAAAAAAGCGCCATGGCGACCCCGGCGTCGTGATACCGTGCGATGCCGCCAAGTCACCTTCACCCCTCGCGGTAATTCAGGTCAGTGCCTGACTGTTGTCATAGTCCTCAGCCAGTCGTACCGGGAGGATGTCAAAAACACGGCTCATCGGAACGGGCTTATCATGGGGTGCCATGCCTATGTTTTTATCACGATTTGCAGCGTCCTTCGGCAGGCTCTCCGCGGGAGCCCGCCTTGAGCGTATCTTGGCGTCGCCTAACTATGTGGGCGGCGAATTTTGCAACCAGCTTCATACCACGCTGTTTTCGGACGGCGCGAATTATTTTTCGTCATTTTGGGATTTTACCTTCGGGCCCAGGGAACGGGTGATTCCCGATCGGGTTTTACCCGTCATCAAAACGGATCTCAAGAAACTGGACCCGCATCTCGACAGCGTCGTTTGGTTCGGCCATTCGTCGTATTTACTGCAGCTAAGCGGCAAGCGGTTTCTTGTCGATCCGGTGTTCAGTCCCTATGCCGCCCCCGTGCCCTTTTTGAACAAGGCGTTTGCCGCCGACGGCGCTTTCAGTGCCGACGATATGCCGGATATCGATTATCTGCTGATTTCCCATGATCATTGGGATCATCTCGATTACCCCACCATTATTGACTTACTGACAAAAATCAAGGCGGTTATTTGCCCGCTTGGCGTGGGGGCCCATCTGGAATTCTGGGGCATGGCGCCGGGCATCATCCATGAGTTTGACTGGGACGAGCAGTATACGCCCGTCGCGGATTTGACGGTGCATATACTCCCGGCGAGGCACTTCTCCGGCCGCGGGCCTAAAAGAAATCAAACGCTTTGGGCAAGCTTCATGCTGGAAACCCCTCGGCGCAGGGTCTATTACAGCGGGGACAGTGGATACGGCCCGCATTTTAGCAAGATTGGCCGACGGTTCGGGCCCATCGATCTGGCGATAATGGAAAATGGGCAGTATGACAAACATTGGAAATTTATTCATATGATGCCGGAGGAAACGGTGCAAGCCACGCTGGACCTGGGCGCCAAAAGGCTATTGCCGGCCCATTCGGGAAAATTTACGTTGTCGCATCATGCCTGGGACGATCCTTACAACCGTATTGTCGTCGCCAGCCGGGATAAAGCCTTTTTATTAGAAACCCCCCTGCATGGGTGAGCGCGTGGATCTTGAGAAGCCGGGACGACGGTTCAATCCCTGGTGGCAAGCGCGGGTTGCTGGCGCGCCCGGCGTCGCAATTCGGTAGCGTCTGTCGAAAGACATTGAATTACAAGCAAAATTAAAGAAATCCAAGGTCATTATCTCTTTCACCATAATGACTTAACCCATCCAAGAATCCCTATCTAAGCTTTGTGTGTCTAGCGGCACATCCCGCCAGGGAGATTGCTCCCGCCCATTGTTGAAGATGCGGCGCGGGACGCCATTTCCTACCAATAGGCTAAAACGCCGCTGAATAACGACAAAGCTGATAATACTTCAAAGCAAAATCCAAGCACTCAAAGAGGACATATATGGATATCTCCCCAACCTCAGCCCCAAGCCTTACGACAGGCACGATAAATGGACTTGACCATGGCGATGCCAATCGCAATGTTTTCATGCTCAAGTTGGATACTTGGGTAAAACAAGCCCCTGATGGCGCATCGGAGCAGCGTGATATTGCCGCAGCGCGCGCGCGTGATTGTTATGATCGCGGCGCCACCTCCTTGAATTTGAGCTCCTTGAATCTTTCAAGCCTGCCGGAAAAACTGCCTCCTGATTTGCTCAGACTCAAAGCCAACGGCAACGCATTGACCTCACTGCCGGATACATTGCCTTCCGGCCTGGAATTACTGGACGTGGAGAATAATCCCCTTGTCAGCTTGAGCTCAACGCTGCCCGCGGGCCTGAAGGTGCTGCATGCCGGAGATACGGAATTAGCCTTCTTACCGCCCACCCTGCCGGCGGACCTGAAGCTTTATATTACCGATAGCCCGCTGGCTAAAACCATTGCGAATCGCTATCCCGAGGTCTTGAAGTCCGGAATACGGGTTTGCGTCGGCATGTTCCCCAACGGCGTGGTTCCGCAAGATCTTACCGAAGCTTCGCACGGCGAAGGGGATACCGGAACGATAAATCTTTTTGCCATGTCCCGCAGCCTTCCCAGCGGGCCGTTCGGAGGGATTATTCCCGGCGGCGAACCACAGAAGGGCACCCCGATTGATGCCATAGCCGGCGGCTTGCCGGGTTCTGTGGCGCCCGGCGGCGGGACCGGAGAAGGACTCCCCGAAGGTGTCATACCCGGCGGCTTGCCGGGGGGGGATAATTCCCGGCAAAGAGACGGAGGAGGGCACAATAGCCAGCGGAGTGCCGGGAGGTGTGGCGCCCGGCGCTGAAACGGAGGAGGGCGCCGCCGAGGGCACGATAGCCAGCGGGGTGCCGGGAGGTGTGGCGCCCGGCACTGAAACAGAGGAGAGCGTAGCTGAGGGTGTGATGGCCAACGGCGCGGCAGGGGGCAACCGTACCGGGCGACGCAACGCCCGATAATGCCGCCAATGGCGCGGTGGGCGAGACGGTTCCCGAGGCCGAGACGGCCGGCGAGGTTGCGTAAGGCGCATAAACCAGACTGAAACAGCATCAGGGGGCTTGCGCCCCCCTGAGCTTGTTGACAAATTGCCTGGAGGGGACAGATAGCCAGGCGGCGGCTAAAGGACGAAACTGCCGAGAATCCGTTACTCGGGGGAGTTGGCAGCTTCAGCCGGCGAGTCTGTTGCAAACCTCTGCCAGACGTTGCCGATATCCTTGAAACGCTCAATGGTAAAAATGATATCAAAATACAGCTGGAAAAAGATATCATCCCCTTTTTCTTCATTGAATTGGTATTCAGTTATTAATCCAAGCAGGGTCTGGTTCGTTTGCTGATCGATATCAAATTCATCGATAAATCTATATAAAGGCAACTCCCCCAATATCAGTTTTGCCAAATCGGTCTGTATGCTGGGTACATAGGGTATATTAACCGGCTGCGGGTCGGCCTCTTGTGAGCGTTTATGCCGGTAAGCCCGGAATTTTCTGCGCAACTCCGCTAAATAAGCAATAAAATCATGAAGGTGTGTGTGCATGGTGATGATGCTTTGCAACTGGCTATTATGCCGTGCGTTAAGGTAGCGGTTTTTGTTGCCGCTGGTGTCGACGCCCATGGGCTGGTAGGTGGTAAACCAGGAAGGGTGCCTTTGTGCGATGGCTTGACTGATATAACTGGGATAGGCTTTAACCTTGACCTGGAGCTCATTGGCCAGAACTTGCGCCATGGAATATTTGCCGCCGAATCCGCTAAAACAAGAAAAAAAGATCGATAAACTTTAATTGAGACAAATCATACATATCAGGCTTGCCTAATATAAGGGCGCGGACCACATGAGAGAACTCGGTGGCGTCCATGTAATTAACATTGAACGGCATTCCATGCACTTTGATTTGAATATGGCTTTTTAATCCTCCCACTGAATTGATTTCCCAATGTTCACCCAATAATGATTCTTCTCTAGATAGAGGGACCCATTTTTCAACCGGTTCCTGGTCATTTTGCTGTACGATCAGAGTTTTTTTTCTTCATAGGGGGAGAGGCGATGGTGGGTGACGTTCCCTCTCCCCCTTTTTATATCACCGGCAATAACGCTCAGTTCCATGTCATTATGCCTAAGTTTTAAATTTCCGTCTCGAAACGACCCCAATTCTTCAGACACTAAAATGGTCGGGTAATCAGATAGGCGGGGATCAAAAAACTATTTTCCGCGCTGGCGAAACGCCCATTGCCCAGACTGATTTGAGCATGCTTTAATAACCCCCTTTGATCGTAAAAAAGTACCAGCTTACCCTGATTGATACGGTTGAGAATTTCGACGCTCGGCACTATAGAACCTGCGTCCAGAAAAGCGCCGGCTGATAAGGTATTGGAGCTTGAAACGGTCAAATGGTGCAAAAGAGCATCCGCCTGAGCTTCATCAATAAACCTTGCCTCTTGCAAAATCTTGGGAGGAAGTGCAACAAAGGGCGTTTTCCCATACAGCTTTCTAATTGTCTTACGGCAAATAACGCGAAAGGTTGGTGAATGCATAGACAGAATAGGGTACTTGAATTTAAGCGTATTTTGGCTGTTATGCAATACTGAACGTTGATACCATGCTGGCTCTCGGAGCAGATAGGTATCCTCGATTATTCGAGAGGGGGATAAATTACCATTTTGCGAAAACAACAGCGCATCATGTATATTATTGTAATCCTTGTACTTTACTAATGTGAACTCTGCTGTTACTTCATTTTTATATTTTTGCAACCATTCTTGTTCTAAATAGACTTGTGTGTTGCTGTCATTTATATTTTTTGACGGTCTGATTATCTGCAGGTCAATAATATAAGAATTTTCGCCGACAGTATAGCTTAGCAAGAGATGATTTACGGGATTGTTATCAATCTTGTCTATCCAAAAATTGATCGCTCGATAACGAATGGATGTTTGAAATTTCGCAGAGAGACTATAGAATTCATGAATCATAAGATTTTGCAGTGTGGTGTACCCCCCTCTGGAAAAAACGTCGTCCTTCGATGCTTTACCGCTTAGACGATCGGCCAATGCCAAGAGAATATCATTCTTGTCGAAATGCGAAGATGACATCTCATTCATAAAATAGGTATTTTCAGTTAAAAAAAAGTCCAATATTTTTTTATGCTGCTCCGAATGAAAACCTTCATCAGGCAACGGCATATGCACAGAGGCCGTATTTTCGAACTGGATATCCGGAATCACGCTTTTGGTCGACAAGGTTGAGACTTGGTCTAGAAGTACCGCGGATTCGATGCCAAGATCGACCGGGTTGATTTCCCACCGATCGGCACCCTGAGGGACAACCGCTATGGCAGTGTCCAGACTGTCGCCTTTGTTGGGATCGATGACGCGCCAAACTTCTTCAACCCCATCGCGCTGTACTTGGAAGATTTGATTCCGATCCTTTATAAAATGCCGGATTTCCGTACCCAATGCATTTTCTGTATAAATGCCGTCCCAAAGAGGTTTTAATTTGTCAGGGCTGATGTTTGTGCTCCATTCTTTGCGTAAGTTTTTCTGAAAAAGTGTTTGCGCTTTGGAGCGGGAATTGACGAATTGGATATTTTTCTTAAGACCAGCGTAACATAATGTTGGTAAATTTACCATTCCTCGAACGGTTAACGGCAGTGGACTGATAAATTTTATCAGGTCGTTTGAAATTCTTTTGTTATTGTGAGTGACAGTTGTGGTGCGAGTTTGACAAGTTCATCAAGAAAAAATTTTTTCAACATATGTTTGGGGATATTTTTAGCTTTTGCCGAGTTAAGAATTAGCATGACCGTGCCTCGCGGCAATTTGCTTAATGTAATTCCTGTAGGTATGAGCGCGATAACCAGGTCAAATATATCAAAAATGACGTCCTCAAACTTTAGCGTCATATCAGCATCCTGCCAATAACGTTGCAGTGTTTGGAAAAAAGGAATATACATTGTTATGAAATCTATCCACGTCGGCTTTAATAATGAAGTTTTTAAACCCATGCAAACTTCCAGCAGCGTTTTAAAATTTAAGGTATCAATAAAACTTCGCAGGTTTTGCTCGGTATCAATTTCTTTGAAAGCCGAAAAAGTGATTTCAGGCGCCGGGGTAAAGTGATCATTTTCCTCTGGCTTAATCAATAACATATCCATGGCTAAGGGGTTGTCAAGGTATTCAGGTTGGGCGGAGAAAAACAGCTTCCTGAGCTCTTCCATCGTCACGGAGAATTTTTCGCGGCTTCTTGCTTCCAGCCGATCAGACGCACGCTCCCATTGCGATTTGAGTCTGGAAATTAATTCATTATCAAACAGATCATCAATGACGGAAATATAGTTGTAATCCGCCAGGGTTGATATCATAATCAAGTTGTTGGTTCTGGTTTTAACGATTGACAGAAAACCAAGATTTGATGCGGGCGCTAATACACTGGGTGCGTTAGCCAGGGTGTTTTGAATATACTTACGTGAATAAACCTTAAAGATATAAACTTCTTTGGGCGGATAAATCAAATCAAAATACCTGATAAGGGAATTTTGTACAGAGAAAAAAGTCTTATACTTTGCTTCTTTATCTAAAGTATGGATTTTATAATCGATGAACTGGTTGTAATAATCACGCCTGTCGTCAAATTCGCTGGAGGGTTTCATCTGGTACAGGCTGGAAAAGGTTGCTTTACCTGCCCTGTTGAGCTCCACGGCAATATTGTTTTCTTGCTCAATAAATTGACGGGCGACGGTCAATACGTGCACATCCCGCAATCGATGGTTAATTTTTTCCGCTTTGATTTTTGACATATACCAGTAAGCCGCAGCCAATAGCAACAACGTGATATCGCCTTCGCTAATCGTATTTTTATAATACATCAGCCGCGAATCATAATCGTCTTCTTCAAAATCGATGGGGGCAAACTGTGTTACCGCGGCGAACTTGGCCTCGGCAATGCGCTGTTCCTCACTCTCAACTTCAATAAAGCTGCCGTTTTGTATTATATGCTGTATGTTAATGTTAAACTCAGTTTGAAATGATATCAAAATATCAGAATAGATGAAAGAAAGTTTATCTTTATATAACTGCGTATTATAATCTTTATGCCATGCTGCCGGAAGATTCGTATGAATATTCATGTTTAAGCTTGATTGGATTATATCTTGGAAAAATTTCCTTGTCTCATGAAAAGGCTTGAGGTTCACCTCATGCCACGGCCGTTGCTCCCCTTCCTGGTCATCGGTGATTCTAAGTAATTCAATAATACTTAACGTTTTTCCCAATATTGAGCCATACTCGGTACGTAAGCTTAAATGATTAAGAAGTTCGCTTGAGAAAGTAATGTAAAATTCATCTTCAATGATTTCATATTCTGGTTCATCAAATAGCAAATGATATTGGGTTATTTCACCAGGAATAAGAAGATTTTCGCTTTGTAAACTGATGCCATTTTCTCTAGTAAAATCGAATATCTTATAGAAAAATCTTTTTTTTAATAAATTGTCAATTTTTTCATTATTTTCCTTTAATGCTAAATTTAACAACTGCATGTCATTTTTATAAAGAATTCTTTCTAAAATGGTGAAGCCTGGAATGGCATAAAGCTCATTGCAGTAATCGATTTTAGCATATTCCATTAGCAGCAAATTCTTATAATACTGTACATATTTTCTTTTTCCTCATAAGGAGCATTTTTATATAACATATGCACATTGGTTTTGGCATCCGCAAAGGTCACCCCCTTTTTTAACTCTATCGTTTCATTAATTTTCGCCTTCTCTGTATCTTCATATAAGAACAATAATTCATCAGCGGCAAATTTTAGAAAACCTTCCGTTTTGATTTGATTCTTCTCATAACTATTGATTTTCACTCGCGTGACCTCGCTGGCCTCTTTGCTTTGCTTGCATTTAAGAATTTCTTTTTCAACTTTTACTTTAATCAGAATAAGATGTACAGTGTTTTTTCTTCTTGAGAAAATATTACCTTTATTAAAAACATCTTGAATTTTTTTCCCCTATAAATTTATCAAAAGACAATAGCTTTTCTATAGAATTGGAATCGGCCCCGATGCTGTGCTGAAAAACAGACAATAAATGCTCCAATTCACTCTGTGCTTCATGATGCGGCATGGAGAGCGTGGTGTCTTTTCCATCGATTATCACATTCAGAGATTTGTGGACTAAAAAATAGTTTTCGTCGTTAGCTTCCCCCGGCGAGGGATGGCAACCGCTTCCCGAGGTGGCTGGCGTAATTTCATCATTAATGAGATCTTTAATGTCATTGGGCCAGTCTTCCTCAAAGGCGTCATCAATACGCGTCTGCACCTCCTGCGCCGTCGCCCCGGGCAGAGTAAACGCCTTGAGCAAGTTGTCGACGGGATGGGCAAGAATAGTTTTCCAAGCCGTAAAGAAAGGGAGCCAAGATCGCACGGTGAGCGGGATCTTGGCCTGCAATGGCGTGGACGCTTCAGGAGTGGGACGGTGTCCGTGCCCGTGACGAGCAGTCTTAGGCTCAGATGATTTCAGCGGCGGCGTTGGAAGACAATACGACGTAGTTAAATCGGCCCAGGCCAGCCATAATGAACTGCCTAAGCCGTGATGATTGATGCTGCTTTGTGACAAATGGTAGAGCTCGCCGTCGGAAATAATCGTTTTTCCCGCAAGATTCCCCACGTATATTTCCCTGCCGCTGGGCAGTGTGACGATTTTGGTGTAGACCGAATTTTTACCTTCTTGGTGGTGCAGGGTGATATATTTGCTTCCGCGTGATTTGAGTAGACTATCGGGGTTGCGGTAAAACTCTGCAACGCAGGAAAATAATCGGTCTTTTTTTATCTTTTTTTTCTTTACGAGATAGAGAGGTATTATTCCCGCTCGAGGGTGATATGTCATGCAAGGGTTTTTTTTTGTGGTGACCTAAGGGCTGGCTACCTTTATTCAAGCCGTTTTTTAACGGTGGCGGCAGTTTTAACTGTGTCGCGGCAAATTGTTGCGAGTAAGCAGTGGTCATTGGGTAGACACTGTCGACGCATGAGATGCTTTTCATTCTTTGACTCCTAAATATATAGTTAGCATTTTTATGTTCAATTTTAAAAATAAAGTTATTTAATTAGGTAATATAGCTTCAAGTGTATCAATCTGGTCTTCCATAAAAAGATAATTTTATATCAATATTGGTGCGAATTATTGAATGTTGTTCTGCAATGAGTATATTGTCGATTGATTTTTTAAGCCTGGATAATATATCGGAAGATGTCATTTATTTCTGCTGCAGTTTTAAAATTTGCTATATCAGTTAAACTGGTATCAAACATTACCTGTTGAAATGAATTTTGTCTGCTTATTTAAGGCGCGTTCAAGTTAACTACATGATGAATCCACAGCATTTTATGGCCCTCTCCGGACAGAGAAGGCCAGGCAGGATGCGGCGGGTATAATGGACGCCGCGAATTAACGCATGGCGGCGATCAATTAATAAGCCGCAACTTTATTCAGTACGCGCACCAGTTGGGTAACGAAGCCGTATTCGTTGTCGTACCAGGCGACGGTTTTCACCAATTGCACATCGCCGACGTCGGTGACTTCCGTTTGAGTGGCGTCAAAGACCGAACCGAAGTGCGTGCCGACGATATCGGAAGAGACGATTTCTTCCTCGGTATAGCCGAAAGATTCGTTGCCTTCAGCAGCGTTTTTCATGGCGGCGTTGACTTCATCAACGGACACTTTTTTATCCAGCACGGATACCAGTTCGGTGACGGAGCCGGTCAGGTTCGGCACGCGCTGGGCATGGCCTTTAAGCTTGCCTTGCAGCTCGGGAATCACCAGACCGATGGCTTTCGCCGCGCCGGTGGTGTGCGGGATAATGTTTTGCGCAGCCGCACGGGAGGCGCGCAAGTCCTTACCGCGCGGGCCGTCCACCAGCGATTGCGTGCCGGTATAGGCATGGATGGTCGTCATGGTGCCGATTTTGACGCCGAAACTGTCATTGAGGACCTTCGCCATCGGCGCGAGGCAGTTTGTGGTGCAGGACGCGACGGACAATTGGGTGTCTTGCGCGGTAATGGTGTCGTCGTTGACATTAAAAACCACGGTTTTCATATTGCCGGCGGGAGCGGAGATCAGCACTTTTTTCGCGCCGGCGTCCAGATGGGCCTGCGCTTTTTCCGCGGAGGCGTAGAAACCGGTGGACTCGACGACGATCTCAACGCCCAAGGTGCCCCAAGGAATATTTTTTAGCGTCTTTTTCCGCATACACGGCGATTTTCTTATCGTTAACGATAATGGCGTCATCGGTGTAATCCACCGTGCCGTTAAAGTCGCGATAGCTGGAGTCATGCTTGAGCAAGTAAGCCAACACCTTGGGCGAGGTCAGGTCGTTAATGGCGACGATCTCGACCCCGCTTTTGGTTTCCAGGATGCGGCGCAATACCAAACGCCCGATACGGCCAAAACCATTGATACCAATCTTCTTCATAACTCACTCCTCATAAATAAATACGTCAGTAGTGGACAACCGTTTTTCATGAGCAAGCCTTCGAGCTGTTAGTAAGACATTACTAAGATAGCTAAATATTAGCCAGTGGGAGTGCTGACAATGAGCAATAAAGGTGCATTGAGATATATTATCTATCTGAAATACAGGTGATTTTATACTGAAAAATTATGTTTCGCGGATTTACCAAACGTTCTAATTAGCGGCGACACTATCCCTATAGGTTGGCGCCGATTCAAAATGGTAAACAGTGTTTAGAAGATGATGGTATAGTGGGGTTGCAAGCCTATCGAGGCCTTACCGGTTGAAAAATAATCTTTAGGTTTTACCAGGGCAGGAAGTGAGAGCGGCGGTCCATGACAGGTCGGGAATGGGTCTCGGCCATTCTGAAGAAACACTCATGGCCGCCGGCGATGCTTATGCCTTAACGTTAGTGATTTTAATTCGCCTTTGATTCGGGATTAAGCTTGTTGGTTAAGCTAGCGCCGTCACAATCAGGCTGTATAAGTCATTTATCTTTAGATGTATATGCTTTCATATCGCAATATTCACCTGTAACCCTTCCTGACAACAATGTCGGCACGGTTTCTTCATCAGCGTAACTAATAGCCAACTTTTTGCAATATGTCTTTAAAATCGTTGCAACGCTCAGATTGTAAACAATAATAGAATTTACAGTCTGCGTATTGATTAGGCCCTGCCACCTCAAATTGGGCATGCACATACTTTACGTCACCGCGCTGCTGATGAATCTTGATAATATTTCCAGTGCAATCTTTAAGTAGTTGCACGGGGAATTCATCATGGTATATATATTCACTTCTGTTGCTGTGGTTTTCGTCGCTTATTCCTGGATGCTTTTTTAGCTCAAGGCAGTCATAAGAGTAACTAATAGACAAATTATGCAATAACCGACCCATTATGCTGAAATTCTCTTCATTCATAAAATATTTAGATATACTAACAATTTTATTGGACTCCAAAATTTTTAATTGAATATGTACATTTCTTACACAAGTGATTTTGTTTTTATTGGAAACGGAAGCCGCGCTTGGGCAGGCGGGAGATTCGATATTGTTTATATTAGAAATGGCGCTGGAATTCATTGTATTGACCTTTATTTACGAAAATAAAATGACATGATACTTTTTTTTAATATTCTGTTTCCTAATGAAAATTCTGGCCTGAGTTGGGCATGGGATATCATGCAGGCGGGCGTATAATTGGATTGCCGGTTCAAAATTCTGCTCTGGTTCAGCCAGAGCAGGACATTTGGGCATTTCCCATGCGGATAACTTTCATGACCAGCGGCAACGTTTATGCCTTGACGCTATTTATCCCCGCTTTTCTGCAGTTCTGGATAAAGTGTTACCATTGATTTTCCCAAGTTGATCAAATAAGGAAACTCTTGTGCGACAGTATCGATTCTCTCGCGGGTAAGCGTTGGAAAATTCTCATGTTTAATGCATTCCAGCAAACGATGTAAACCTAAAGCGTATAAAAACCTGGCGTTACCGTCGAGGGATCTAATAGCGCTATCCGCGCCTGCCAAGATATGGCGAAGGCATTCATACGCTGTGTTTTGCTGATTGAATAAATTTCGAGGAAAAATGAGTTTGTCTATGGTTTTGAATTTGTCAACCGAATCCGGTCCTTGGTAGAAAACAATAGTTTTGCTAGGCTCCATTGCATGAAGGCCTTTGTTTATTTTATATGAAAGTTCAATCAAATGAGGGAAAATTTTCTTATCGGAAAAGGACGGAAAGGCTATCATTAACTCTTCATGGTTTTCACATGAAAAAATGTCTCGGTGACTATATTTGCCCGCCGCCAGTCTCTCATTAAGCAGGGCAATGACACTGGCACTGTCTTTATCAGTCTGTACGAGCAGTTCATCATAGATGTTAGTTGATTTATGAATGGGATCTTTAATATTGCTTTTCACCGACAGCAAATTTTGATTCTCTTCGTTAAGGCAGACATTGATGGCCGCTGATCGTAATAACTGACTTAAGGCATTATAATCCGCTTTTTTTACAAGATATATTGGATTGGTTTTTACATCAGATCCTAATACCTCCAGTTTGACAAACACGTTACTGACGCCAGTGACTCCCATCCCCCTGGGGGGGGAGTTCTCATTTTCTTCAGGAATAAACTCGGCATGACCTCTGAGACAAATTGTGTTTTGATACATAATATTGGCCTACATAAATAAAAGTGAAGTAACATAATACGGTGTTTTGATTTTTGTTTTTTAAACTAAGCTTAAATAGAAGTTTCTGCATTGAGGAAATGATTCTAAAAAAATACCGAATGAAATACGTTGAAGTCATTAACAAATAGTCATTTTTATAAAATATAATTATCTTTTTTATTAAAACATTTTTTTAAATTCGCTATATTATTAGTCGACGGTCCTTAATGTGATTATGGCGGTTTATTACGAGGGCCATTTCGCTGGACAACCGATGGCAAACCGCTAAACTCAGTAATATCGCCGATTTGCTGTGTATCCATACAGGGTTGCCTATGACAATCGATCTGTTTGAGGACTCGCTGTCGCCGCCCTGGCGCGAAGAGCTCGCCCCCGGCGCGGTGGTTATGCACGGGTTTGCGGCCGAGCAGGCTCCGGCAGTGTTGGCGGCGGTGAGCGGCGTGGTGGCGCAGGTGCCGTTCCGGCATATGACCACTCCCGGCGGCTATACGATGTCCGTGGCCATGAGCTGGTGCGGCAACGGTTGGAGTAGCGATCGCCGCGGCTACCGCTATTCCGAGCGTGATTCACGCACTGGGATTCCCTGGCCGCCTATTCCGGACATTCTGCTGGCGCTGGCGGACGACGCGGCGCAGAAGGCGGGTTTCCCGCCGTTTGCGCCGGATTCGTGCCTGATCAACCGCTACGATCCGGGCAGCAAGCTGTCGCTGCATCAGGATAAAGATGAACATGACTTCGGCGCGCCCATTGTCTCGGTATCCCTCGGGCTGCCGGCCATCTTCCAGTTCGGCGGCCTGCTGCGCGGCGACAAAACCCGTCGGGTTCCCTTGGCCCATGGCGATGTCGTGGTATGGGGCGGCCCGTCGCGTCTGTGCTTCCACGGCATCCTGCCGGTGAAAGAGGGCTATCATTCCCTGGTGGGAGCGCACCGTATCAACATCACCCTGCGCAAGGCGTTATAACGGTGAAAACCGGGGCGGGCGGTTAAAGCCGGATTCGAAATGACTCAAACGACACGACTCAACGTTCGTTGCCTGTTTGTCGTCCTTCGCCGGCAAGTCTCCATTTGGAATCGGCAGCCGCAGCGGGTATGTGATAAATGTCGCCATGCGGACAAGGGATGAATAAAATTGGCACAAAAAAATTTTTTTTCATTGAAAATTTTTATTGTGCATTGAATCTACATCACTCATTAATAGCAGGATCGCTGTGCTATTGCCGGACGCTTATTTTTCCGCGGCTGCGCCGCTGATGGTAAGACAGGGGCATCATCGGCCGATGTCTTTCTCCAACGCAACTGCTGTTGTCCACCGCCACAGGAGCCCGATAATGAAAGTCGCCATGGGTCAGTTTATGGTCGTTCGCGAGTGGCAGGCCAATGCCGAAACCTGTATCGCTCTGATGGAGGAAGCGCGTCGGGGCGGCGCCGATTTGCTGGTGTTGCCGGAAGCCGTGCTGGCGCGGGATAACGCCGACCCCGATTTTGTGCTCAAGGCGGCGCAGCCGCTGGACGGTCCGTTCGTCTCGCGGCTGCTGGCCGAAAGCCGCGGCAATAGTCTGACCACCATGATGAGCGTGCATGTCCCCGCGCCGGAGGGTAAAGCGTGGAATGTGCTTATCGCCATCCGTCACGGCGACATTATCGCCGGCTACCGCAAGCTGCATCTCTATGACGCTTTCTCCGTACGGGAATCCCGGAACGTCACCGCCGGCGACGACATCCCGCCGCTGGTGGAAGTGGCAGGGATGCGGGTGGGGCTGATGACCTGTTACGACGTGCGCTTTCCCGAACTGGCCCGGCGGTTGGCGCTGGACGGCGCCGAGGTTTTGGTTCTGCCCGCCGCCTGGGTCAGGGGGCCGCTGAAGGAAATGCATTGGGAGGTGCTGGTCACCGCCCGTGCGCTGGAGAATACCTGCTACGTGGTGGCGGTGGGCGAGTGCGGTCCGCGCAATATCGGCAGCAGCCTGGCGGTGGATCCGCTGGGGGTCGCCATTGCCCGCGGGGCGGAAGAGCCGTCGCTTATGTTTGCCGATCTTAGCGCCGAGCGTATCGCCTACGCGCGCCGGCAGTTGCCGGTCCTGGAAAACCGCCGTTTTTTCCCCTCCGCAGCTCAGCCGGTATGACGCCGGGGATAACCTTTAGCGAGGCCGCAGGTGGGATTAAGAGGCAGGTCTAGAGTTTCTTTTTTTACCTTTTTCCTAAAACCCCTTTCACCAAGCCAGTTTAAGGTCGCTTATAACGTACGAACTTATCCCCCTGACGAACGCGTCGCGTGCGACGTCGTTTCGCTGTGCTTTTACGCCTCCCCCATGCAACCGACGCCTCTCTAAAGTATCCGCTGAAACCGCCGTCAGACTGAGGCCGTTGCTTTATTTGCCATGCCGGCGGCTGGAGTCGTTTATTTCGTGACCCGTCTCTGACTTTTATCACAATGAGGCCGAGGCTATCTAGACATATCGTAAATGTGGATATATCTATAATGAACTGAAGAGTGATAAGACGCAGAAACACTTTTTGCGATTCCGTCGCATCCGGCGGCGAACCTTGAAGCGGGAGAAAATGATGGATTTGGGCATTCGGGGTCTGAGGGCGTTTATCTGCGGTTCGTCCCAGGGGCTGGGGCTGGCCTGCGCCCGTTCGCTGGCCGCCGAAGGGGTGGCCATCACCCTTAACGGCCGCGATGAAAGCAGGTTGGCGGAGACGGCCCGGCAGGTGCGGCTGGCGTTTCCGGCGGTGGACGTCGCCTATGTCGCCGCCGATCTCTGCTCTTTGGCGGGGCGCGCCCGGATACTGGCCGCGCTGCCGCAGGCGGATATCCTGGTGACCAATAACGGCGGTCCGCCGCCGGGAGAGCTTGGCGACTGGAGTGAAGACGCCCTGCGCGCCGCCATGGAGGCGAATTTTATTCCCGCCGTGCAGCTTATACGCGCGTATCTGCCCGGCATGCGGCAGCGCGGCTTTGGCCGGGTGATTAATATCACGTCGGCCATGGTCAAGTCGCCGCATTACATGATGGGGTTGTCCACCGCGGCCCGCGCCGCGCTGACCGCCCTGTGCAAGGCCGTCAGCCTTGAGGCGGCGGCGGATAACGTGACCATCAACAATTTGTTGCCGGAGCGCATCGATACGCCTCGTCAGGAGTTTATGCTGCAGCGGCTGATGGTCAAAGAGGACATCGGCCGGGAGGAAGCCAGGCGCCGCAATGCCCAGACCATTGCCGCCAAGCGCTATGGTCGGCCCGAGGAGTTCGGCGATGCCTGCGCTTTTTTATGCAGCCGGCAGGCGTCTTTTATTTCCGGCCAAAATCTGCAAGTGGACGGCGGTTCCTACGCCGGGCTGATTTGAATACGCGTTTGCCGCCGCCGGCCAGTGAAGGGAGTGCGATATGAAGCAGCCACAACATGATGATCTCGCCGAGCTGTTGGCTTTCGAACGCAGCCGCCGGCAGGCCCTGGTGTCCGGCGATATCGCCGCCTTGGCTCCCATGCTGGCGGAGGATCTGGTGCATGTGCACAGTACCGGCATGGTGCACGGCAAACAGCAGCTATTGGAACATATCAGACGCATGGGAGGGTTTGTCGCCATCGATCGGGAAGACCCGCACATCCGCCTGGAAGGGGAGGTGGCTATTCTCACCGGCGATACCCGCAACCGGGTCCGTTCGCTGGACACCGGCGAAGAGATGACCCGTTTCGGTTTTCAGACCCTGGTGCTGCGCCGGACGGCGGCGGGCTGGCAAATCGTGCTGTCCCAGCTTACCCCGCATCGGTCCTGAGCCGTTAGGTTTCACCACAAAAGGAAAATAACATGAAGCTTGTGCGTTTTACCGAAAAGGGACGAACCCGTATCGGCAAAGTGGAGGGCGGCCGGGTGGTGGACCTGTCCGGCATTGAAGGCGTGGGAGACTCCATGCGCCGATTGCTGGACCGGTTGCCGCGACTGCGCCCGGCGCTGGAGGAAGCCAGGACGCCGGATTTTGCCCTGGCCGAGGTGCGGCTGGAGGCGCCTGTCAACGATCCGCAAAAATTTCTCGGCATCGGCATGAATTATCGCAAACACGCCGAAGAGGCGCGTCAGGCGGGCATCCCGATTCCTGAAAGCCAGCTGTGGTTCAACAAACAGGTTTCCTGCATTAACGGCCCTTTCGATCCGGTGGTCAAACCCGATGCCAGCGACATGGTGGATTATGAAATCGAGCTGGGGGTGGTTATCGGGAGCCGTTGCCGCCATGTCAAGGCCGGTGACGCGGCGAACGTTATCGCCGGCTATCTCATCGTCAACGATGTGTCGGCGCGGGACTGGCTGCGTAAATCGCCTACCTTCACCCTGGGGAAATCCTTTGATACTCACGGCCCCATCGGCCCCTGGCTCACCACCGCCGACGAAGTGCCGAATCCGCTGGCGCTGCAAATGACCCTCACCGTCAACGGAGAGCTGCGCCAACGGGCCGATACCGGCGATATGATTTACGATATCTACCGGCAAATAGAATACCTCTCCCAGGTGATGACCCTGGAGCCGGGGATATTCTGGCCACCGGCACCCCGTCAGGCATCGGCGCCCCCACCGGCAACTTTCTCAAACCGGGGGATGTGATGCGTCTGGAGATAGCGGGCTTGGGGCATATCGAGAACCCCGTGGTGGCGGAATCCGCCGCGAACCAAACGGCAGCCTACCGAAAGAACACGGACGGCTTGAACCACGAAAGCGGCACGAATACCTAAGATGTCAACGATCTCAAGGCCCGGTAGGGCCGTCAACGGCAAGCGCCGAGGAGACATGATGGCCAGCCAGAATTTTCGCGATTACCTGATGCCGGACGATGCGCCGCGCATCGCCGCCGCCCGCGGCGTCGACCTGCAAACCTATGGCGAGCGGATGCTGTCCACGGAAAAGGCCAGAGATCTCAGGGCGCACTGGCAGACGCTGTTGAACGAGGCTTTTCGCGGCATCACCGTCGACGGCCGTGTTCGTCAGGGCTTGTTTGAGCTGCGGGACGAGGGATTTGAGGCGGACGGCGCCGTGAACGCCGCCGAGGCGCTCATGGCGACCCTGTCCGACAGCCAGCGCGCTCGGGTGCTGCACGCCGTCGACGCCCGGGAATGGCGGGCCTGGTACAACCCCGAGATCCCTTTTAATGATTACGGCGTGCGCCTTGAGTTCACCTCTCCCCAAACCCAGGAGGCGTTCCTGGACCTGTTGCAAAGCTGCACCAGCCCGAAAGGCTATGAAAAGGTACGGCGGCTGATGGACGCCAACCATTTTTTGGGCGAGCTCTACGGACTCAATAACATCATGAATCGCTGGAGTTTTCACTTCATGATCTTCGGCGAGCCTTCCGCCGCCCGGCCCTGGGGGTGGAGTATCTACGGCCATCATGTGGCGTTTTGCTGCTTTATTCTCGGCCGCCAACTGGTGATAGCCCCCACCTTTATGGGGGTGGAGCCTAACGTTATCGACCGGGGGGACAGCGGCGATTGCGTGCTTTTTACCGAGGAAGAGCGCCTGGGGCTTGCGTTGATGCAGTCTCTGAGCCGGGATCAGCAGCGGCGGAGCACCGTCTATCGGCTAATGGAGGACCCGGCCATGCCGCCGGGCCGCTTCAATTTTGCCGATCAGCGCCATTTGGGGGGGGCGCCTTTCAGGATAACCGTATCATTCCCGTGGAAGGGATCTGCGCCGCGGAGCTGAGCGCCGAGCAGCGCCGTCTGCTGCTGGAAACCATCGCGGCGTTTCTCGATTTTTTGCCGGACGGGCCCAGGGCCGCGCGTATGGCGCTGATTGCGCAATATCTGGATGAAACCTGGTGGAGCTGGATTGGCGGCTGCGGTGATGACGATGTGTATTATTACCGCATCCAGAGCCCGGTGGTGATGTTGGAGTTTGATCATCACAGCGGCATGTGGCTGACCAACGAAGAGCCGGCCCGATTTCATATTCATACCATTACCCGCATTCCCAACGGTAACGACTACGGCAAGGCCCTGCTGTCCCGTTACCTGAAATGATTCCAGGCCGGGACGGCCTGGCAAGCAACGTCGTACCGGACGGCGCCGTTTCGTCCGGATAACAAATATAAGGGAAACCCCGGCTTTCACAATAAAGCCGACGGCTTCCCCATGCCGCAAAAAGACCGGGCAGTAATGAAGTAATGGGTGGTGAAACCACCGAAACCACTATTAATGAGGTTCAGGCAATGGACATCAACAGAATATCCAAGGCTGCGGCACTATTTATTTCATCTCTGGTTATTTCCCCTCTGGTTATTTCCCCGCTGATTATTTCTTCTGTGGTTATTTTTACTCGGGTTATTTTTCTTCTGGTTATCTTTCCTTTGGCGCTGTTTGGCGGCCGTTGTTTTGCCGAGGCGTCTGTGCCCACGGCACAGGCCGATTCCTTTAGCGACTGGTTATCCGAGGGTTCGCTGTACGGCGAGGCGAAAACCATGACCTTCTTTCAGGAATACGGCAGCAGCGAAATGTCAAACCGAAGAACCCATTCCTTCGGCGGCGATATCCAATACCAAAGTCCCGCTTTCCAGGGATTCAGCTTCGGGCTGGCCGGCTACGGCGCTTACAACCTGGGCCTGAATCCCTCGGACACCGCGCAGGTGGAGCCCTATCTGCCGTCGGATAACGTCACCGTGCTGGGCAAGGCCTACCTGCGCTATCAGGGTTATGGACTGGACCTGAAGGCCGGACGGATGAATCTGGATACCCCCTTTGCCAACAGCGGGCAGGGATGGACCATGATCCCGGCGCTGTATCAGGGTTACGGCGGCAGCTACAGCCTGCCCGTCAATCCGGACGTCAAGTTCTACGGCTACCGTATCTACCGGTTCAAGCCGTTCAGCTCCGACACCTTCGGCCGCGGCGATACCGGGTCGCCGGAGATAACCGACACCACCATTCCGTCGGTGGACAGCGATGGCTTTACCACCTTGGGGCTGCGCTACGGGCAGCTCTATCACGCCAAGGCCGAGGCCTGGTATTACCACTTCGACAAACGCGCCCAATTGGCGTTCGCCGGCGCCGAAATTCCGGTGCAAAGCCTGCAGGTCGGTTCCTGGACGCCCTATTGGGGGGGGCGCAGTATGTCCATGAATGGGATACGTCCGATCAGGTGTTTCCTTATGAGAATATCGATACCAGCCTGTATTCCGCCAGAATCGGGGCGCGCTCGGGCAGCCATGATGTCTATTTCGTCGCCACCAAGGTGCCGGAGCGGGACGGCGCTTTTTTAAACGGCGGCTTTTTCGCGCCCTATACTTTCGGCATCTATGACAATACGCCGCTGGAGAGCGGCCAGCCCCTGGTCTCGATGGTGACCGTCAACCAGCCGGGCACCGCGCTGGCCCTGCGCTATGCGTATCACAGCCGGCAGGCGTTCGCCGTTTTCGGCCTGACGCGGCTGGAGCTGAAAGATTCGCCCGGCGTCTACTACCCGTTGCCGGCCATGAACGTCAACGCCGGTTTTATGATCCTCGGTTACAACCTGACCGAGCGGTTACATCTGGAATTCGAGTTTGACGATGTTCATTCCCCCAATCCCATCACCGGCAACTACCGTTCCGAGCGTCTACGTCTGGTCTATAAGTTCGGCAAGATGATGTCCGAGGGGATTATTGATGAGTCGGCCGGGATCCGGATTCGGATCCCGTGCGGATTCTGTGCAAAGCGGAGGAAAGCGTTATGCCGAGAAGACAAAGTATTTACCTGGCGGGATTTCCCCATGCCAACCCGATTCCCGCCGCCTGCCGGGTTGAAAACATGGTCTATTCGGCGGTCATCTACGGCCGCGACCCGGAGACCCTGGAGGTGCCCGCCGACGCGGACCGGCAGTGCGCCCTGATGTTCGAACAGGTGCGCGCCATTGTCGAGGCGGCGGGGGGGGAAGCCTGGAGGACATTGTGAAAATCACCCTGTGGATGCGGGACAAAAATCAGCGGGACATCGTCAATCGCCACTGGGAAAGGGTGTTTCCCGACCCGCAGTCGCGGCCGGCGCGTCACGCCCTGGATGGCAACTTCAGCGGCAATATTCGGTTCCAGTGCGACTTTATCGCGGTGCTGGCGTGCCGGAATGCGGCCGGATAACGGAGGAAAATCGCGAAAAATAACTGAAAAGGCCATAACAAGGTATACAGGGCCTTTAGATATATTTACTATCCAGTTATATTTTACGGATTTCGAAAGGGAGGCGACATGGTGCAGACAAGCCGCTCCGCCATGGCTTCACGCGGTCAAGGCGCCGAGGACATCCCTGCGGCGGGAAAGCGGGAGAATGGCAAAAACGGCCATCGCGGCCGGGTTTTCGACTACGGGGAACTGCGCCTGCTGCTATTGGCCATGCTGGCGGAACAACCCAGCCATGGCTATGAGCTTATTCATGAAGTCAAATCGCGCTTCGGCGGCATGTACAAGCCGAGTCCGGGGGTGATCTATCCGACGTTGACCTGGCTTTATGATCGGGGTTATGCGGTCATCGATCTGGAGAAGGGCGGCCGCAAGCGCTATACCATTACCGACGGCGGCCGCGCGTTTCTCGCCGCCAACCAAGCGGTGGCCGAAATGCTGCTGGCGCGGGTGGTGCCCAAGGGCAACGGCAAATCTCCCGAGCAGATTGTGGATGCCATGGATCATCTAAAGCGCGCCTTGAGCCTGCGCATCAAGCTGGCGCCGGTGGCGGAGGGCGTGGTGGAGAAAATGGCGGCCGTTATCCACGCCGCCGCCGAACAGCTTGAAGAGCTGCTCAATACCCCGCCGCTTGAAGAAGCTACCCTCAAAAGCGTCGCCGACATCGTCACCCCCAACGCCGATCGTTTCCTGCGCCGCCTGTGCAGCCATTTCCAGCACCGCACGCCGGTGATCACCGATGAAAACAGCGGCCAGTTCCGCATGAGCATGGGGGAGGTGCGCATGGAGGCGCTGGGAGGTATCTTTCGGATAACGGTGACCTCGTGCAAACCGGACAAGCTTGAGGAGATGCAGGAGATCATGGTGCGCCACCTGGAGGAAGCGGCGGTGCGCGAAGTCTTGGAAGTGAACTGGCGCTGAAGCCGGACCTTACCGAAAGCCCTCTGGCATAACGGATGCCGGACTTTGATAATAACGCTCTGACGTGAATGTTGCCCCAGCGCCCCCGGCGGCATGTTTTTTAATCCGCTAGCGCAGACGACTTTGATGCGGACGTTGGCCACGGCCGTCCGGCGCCGAACGGGCGTTCCCTCGCCGGGCTTACCACTGGCGGCTGTCGAGGTTCTTGGCCCGGAAATCGGCGGCCAGGGCGCTGCCGGCCTTCACCAGCAAGCCCACATCGCTGCCGACCGCCACAAAGGTAGCCCCCAGCGCGAGGTAGCGTTCCGCCAGGACAGGGTCGGCGGTGAGAATGCCGGCGGCCTTGCCGTGGGAGACAATGCGTCGCAAGGCATCCTCCACCGCTTCCTGCACCTGTGCCGCGCCGGGCTGTCCAAGATACCCCATGTCGGCGGCGAGATCCGCCGGGCCGATAAACACGCCGTCCACGCCCTCGACGGCGGCGATGGCATCCAGGTTTTCCAGGCCGGCGCGGCTTTCAATCTGTAGTAGCAGGCAGATGTGTTGATTAGCGGTTTGCAGGTAATCGGGCAGGCGGTTAAAGGCCGATGCCCTGGCCAATGCCGCCCCCACGCCGCGAATCCCCTCGGGAGGATAACGCGTGGCCCGCACCAGTTCCCGGGCCTGCCGCGCCGTTTCCACCATGGGGATAAGCAAGGTTTGGGCGCCGATATCCAGCAATTGCTTGATAAGCCAGGGCGCATCCATGGGCGCGCGGATGACTGGATGGCCGGGGGCGCCCTTCAGGGCCTGCAGCTGGCTCAGCAGCAGCGGGACATCGTTCGGGGCGTGCTCGCCGTCCAGCAGCAGCCAGTCGAAACCGGCGCCGGCGCAGATTTCGGCGGCGTAAGGGCTGGCCAGGGCCAGCCAAAGCCCCAGCTGCGGGCGTTTTTCCGCTAGGGCCTGTTTAAAAGTATTGATGGGAGCGGACATGGTAGACCTCACTGGAAAAAACAGCTGACGGTGCCGTGGGGGCCGAAGTCGGCGGTAATGGTGTCGCCGCGGCGGGCTTCCACCGGGCGGATAAAGGAGCCGGCCAGCACCCATTGACCGGCGTCGATGCCGTCGCCGTAGCGGGCCAATCGGTTCACCAGCCAGGCGACGCCACGGGCCGGATGGTTAAGCACCCCGGAGGCCGGTTTCCTCCACGGCGGCATTGCGGGAAACGATGGCCCCCATCCAGCGCATATCGACGCGGTCGGGCCGGAAGGCCTGCCCGCCGAGGACAATGCCGGCGTTGGCGGCGTTGTCGGCTACCGTATCCACAATGCTGCGCGGGCGGCCGGTGGCGGGGTCTTTGCGCAAAATACGGGTGTCGAGGATTTCGAGGGCCGGCGCCACATAGTCGGTGGCGTTCAAGACCTCGATAATGCCGATGCCGGGACCGCGCAGGGGGGGGTCTTCATCACAAAGGCCACTTCCGCTTCGATGCGCGGCTGGATAAAGCGTTCGGCGGGAATGGCGGCGCCGTCCTCAAACAGCATATCGTCGAACAGCACGCCGGAATCGGGCGTATCGATCTCCAGGGCATACTGCATGGCCTTGGACGTCAGTCCTATCTTCCAGCCGATAACCCTGCGGCCAGCGCGCTTCTTACGTTGCACCCAGGCCGCCTGTACGGCATAGGCGTCGTCCAGGGTCATGTCCGGGTGCTTAAGCGAGAGCAGACCGGTTTGCACCCGGCGCTTCTCGGCGTTATCCAGCGCGTCCACGGCGCTGTCTATCTGGGCTTGGCTGAGCATGGCTATACCTCGTCCCGGACGGTGTTGCGCAGGACCCCGATGCCTTCGGCCTCCACCTCCACCACATCCCCCGGCCTGAGCCAGCGGGGAGGATCGAAGCGGGCGCCGGCGCCGGTAGGGGTGCCGGTAATGATGATGTCTCCCGGCTCCAGGGTGGTAAAGGTGGAGACGTAGGCGATGATCCAGGCAAAGGAGAAGGTCATCCGGCGGGTCCGCTCATCCTGGCGCAGCTCGCCGTTCACTCGGGTGGTGAGACGGATATCCGCCAACTGGGCCGGGTCGGTATAGGGCACCAGCCATGGTCCCATGGCGCCGGATCGGTCGAAATTCTTGCCCTGGGTCACGTTGAATTTGGCATGGCGCACCCAGTCGCGGACCGTGCCTTCGTTACACAGCGTCAGGGCGGCGATGTGGGAGAGGGCGTCGCCCTCGGCGATACGGCGCCCGCCTTTGCCGATGATAATGGCGATTTCCCCTTCATAGTCGAGCTGCTCGCTCTCCGGCGGCCGCAGCAGCGGCTGCAGATGGCCGGTCAGTGAGCGGGGAAAACGCACGAACAGCGACGGATACGCAGGGGCGGCCTGTCCGTCACGGTATTCGGCATGGCGATCGGGATAATTGACGCCGACGCACAATATTTTGCCGGGGCGGGGAATGGGAATGTCGAAGCGGATTTCGTTCAGGTCGTGATCCGGCTTCATGCCCGCGGCTTCGCCGGCCAGCAACGACAGCGCGCCGTCGGCGATAACCTCCCTCAGGCTCGGCCAGCGTTTGGCGAAGCGCTGGTAAAGATTCACCACGCCCTGGCGGGTGACCAGGCCATATCCCTGATAACGGCCGTTGGCCCAGGAAAAAGTCGAGAATTTGGGCTGCTGCAAGATAAGCCTCCGTAATGAGGTGTGGCGCCCGCAATGACCTGAATGACATGTTGATGTCATCCGGCGAAACGGGCGCTACCGAGTCGTGCCCGCGAGAGCCGGCACACCATGACGTTATCCTTCGCCGCCGCCGGCCGGCGGCGAAAAAGCCTTACAATTTGAACAGGCGAACGGCGTTGCCCCCCAGAATGTCGTTTTTATCCTGTTCGGAAATGGCCAGGCCGCGCACGGTTTCAATACCCTGGAAAAACCAGTCCTTACGGATGGGGTAAGAACTGCCGTAGAGGATATTCTTGCCGCCAATCACGCTCACCGCGGCCTCCAGCTGTGCCTTGCCCCACTGCGGCGCGCCGGAGAGATCGAAAAAGATATTGTTGCTCAGGTTTTCCCGCAGATTGCCGGTACTGGCCTGGAAGCGATCCACCGCGTCTTTGAACTCCTCTTTTCTCGGCGGCGCCAGCATATCGGCGAAGGCGTAGAATGCGCCGCCCAGCATGGAGTGAACGAATTTCAGGTTCGGCAGTTCGTCGAACATGCCGCTGAACAGTTCGCGCCCCACGGCGGTGGCCTGGTCGATGCAGCGGCCGAATTGGCGGCGCTGGTTGGTATAGGGCAGTACCGAATGGTAATCCACCGGCAGCGGCGTATGATGCACCACGGTGGTCACCTCAAGTGAATTGAGATAGTTGAGATAGGGGCGAAAGACCGGATCGTCGAGGTAAATCTGGCCGTAGTGGGCGACTATCTGGGCGCCGCGAAAACCCAGCTTGTTCAGGCAGCGGTCCACTTCCCGCAGGGCGCCGTCGGTGCCCCAGGGGGGGCACGACCGCCAGCGCCGACATCTTGCCGTCGCTGCGTTTGACGTATTCCGCCATACGGTCGTTAACCTTTTTACAGGTCTCCAGATCCAGCCATTCCTGCCATACCGGTAAACGGAAAATGACGTGGTCCACGCCGGCCTTTTCCATGTCCGCGAGCTGGCTTTCCAACGTGTATTGGCCTTCAGCGTAGTTCAGGTTCTGATAGCCTTTGGGCTGCTCAATGATAAGCTGACGCAAATCCTTGCCTTCTATCTGTTCTACCCGGGTATGCACGCCGTATTGCCTGGGCACGCAGTCGAGGAACCCATTGAGCAGGTCTTTATCGGAGAACAGGTCGCCGGGCAGCCAGTGCATGTTGGAATCTACGATTTTGCTCATAACAACATCCTTTCTCGTGAGTGAATGACTGATTTACCTATGGGGAATCCATTGGTTTTTGGGTTATTGTTGTGTGTTGAAAACCGACTTGTATTTGCCGGGCTTGGCGTCGTCCTTGAGGGTGGGAATCTTCATCCCCGCCTTGGCGTGGTATTCGCTGAAAATCGACAGGGCCTCTTCGTGGGGGAAGATGTCTTCGATATCCTTGAAAGGCTTGCCGCCGCTGCGCTCTTCCACAATGCGGCGCACCACTTCCGGGCCTTCGCCGCGGGAGGCCAGCACCAGCCAGTTGACCTTTTCGCGGCGTTCGGCTTCGTAGGCTTTGAGGGCCTGTGCCGGGTCGGCGATGCCGGCCAGCTTCTCCGCCACCACGCGGGCATCCACAAACGCCTGGCAGACGCTGTTGCCGCCGCGGGGGTACATGGCGTGGGCGGCGTCCCCCAGCAGGGTGATGCGGCCGAAGGACCATTGCGGCAGCGGATCGTGATCGATAAGGGGAAACAGATAGCATTCCCGTGCGTTGCGGATCATGTCGCCGACGTCCAGGAAATCCAGTTTGCAGTCGTCGAAGACATGTTCAATGTCTTTAACGCCGGTCTCCTGGTTCCAATCCTCTTCGCTCTGGGGTTTCTCGTCCTGCTCCACCACCCAATTGATGAGCTGGTTGCCTTTGCCGTCGACATTATCCTGGATCGGATAGACGATAAGCGTGCCCTGGCGGATAGGATCGCCGATGTGCAGTATGCTGCCGCCGGTTTTGACGGGGGGGGCATGACGGTGACGCCGCGGTAGAGGGTCAGGCCGGAGAAAAACGTGCGGTCCGAGGCCGGCAGCAGCTTGCTGCGCACCACCGAACGGATGCCGTCGACGCCTATCACCACGTCGGCGCGCAGGCTTGTAGGCGCCGCGGGATTGTGGGTGTTGTCGAATCGAACGGTCACGCCGCCGTCGTCCTGTTCGAAGCCGGTGCAACGGCAGCCCAGAGTGACGGCGTCCCGACCCAGTCGGTCCAGCACCGCCTGGTAAAGCATCATTTGCAGCCGGCCGCGATGCACGAAGCGCTGGTCATGTTCGTAACCCATGTGGCGACCGCACTGTTCGGCGAAAATCTGTTGGCCGTGGCCGGTATAGAAAATCGACTCCCTGGCCTCCACCGAGACGGCCTTGAAGGCGTCCAATAGACCCATCTCGGTGATTTCCTTGACGGCATAGGGTTTGATGTCGACGCCGACTCCCAGGGGCTTGAGCTCGGGAACGGCTTCGTAAAGCCGGGGCCGGAATCCCTTCTGATGCAGACGCAGGGCCGTGGCCAGGCCGGCCGGACCGGCGCCGATGATGACGATATCCAACATAATGGCTTCCTCTTATGGTTTTTCATCAAGCGCCGACTTGCAGCGGCGCTTGCTCAAAAAATACAGAGCTAATGGAATTCAGCCGCTTAACCGACCCGGCGTTGATACGACGCAAACCTTGGCAAGACATGATTGCCGGGTCGCCGCATTCTAACTATGTCCCGCGTGCGGGACCCCTGGCCGGGACCTCAAATCAGCCGTGCCCTTTCAACGTTCCCCCTTCGGGGGCGTTGCCGCCGGCGGCGACGCCGTAACGAAGATCCCGCAGCCAGATGGGGATGCCGGTCAGACACACCACCAGGCCGGCGATAATCAGCATTGCGGAGGCATGGGGCGACTCAGCGTTCTGCGCCGCGATGAACAGCGGCGGCCCCAGGAAAACCCCCACCAGCGTGAGCTGGGTAATGAGGCCGCTGGTGGCGCCGATGCTTTCACGGGAGGGGGCGACAATCGGCACCAGCGCCCACATGCCCACCAGCAGGCCGCTGCCGAACATGAAAATCCAGGACGCCGCGATGGAAAACATAAAGCCGGTTTGCAGTGTGTAAAGGGCCAGGCCCGACAGGCAGGTCAGCAAAACCCCGGCGAAGGCGATGACCACCGCCCGGATACCACGGTTGAGCAAGGCGCCCACCATCAGACAGCCGATGCCGTTGCATACCATGGCCACGGCGTTCCAATGGGCCACTTCCAATTCCCTGACGCCGTAGACTTTCGCCAGGTAGGGCGTCAGGGTGGAGATCATGCCGGTTTGCAAAAAGGCGTCGGCGCCGAAGGAGATGCCCAACAGGTAGGGTAAAGGGCTTTTTAAAACCATCCTGAGCCCGCGGGTGCGGGAGAACTGGTTTTTTTCCTCCGCCGTGCGGCGCGGCAGGCTTATCAAGGCGAAGAACGCTAAAAGCAGGGTCAGCAGCGAATGGGCGATAAAGGCCGCCCGCCAGTTGCCGAAATGCGCCGCCAGACCCGCGGAAAGGAAGGGCAGCAGGAAGCTGGCGGGGACAAAGGTGGACCATAACGCCATCGCCATGGTGCGCTGTTTGCCCGTGGTGATACGGATAAGCAGGGTAACGGCGGCTACCGCCGTCAGCACATAGCCGATGCCGGTGACGGCCCGGCCCGCCAGCAGCGGAGGGAAGGCCGGCGCCAAGATGACGCAGAGGTTGCCTGCTATCATGACCATGGCGCCGAACAGCAGCACGATTCGGTCGCCGGCGCGGTCGACGATATAACCGGCCAACAGGGCGCCCAGAGCCACCATCAGCGACGGCAGAGACATGATCAGGCCAATCTGGCCGTGTTCAAAGACATGAAACTCCCGGGCGATGGCGCCCAGTTCGGTGACGGCTTCACTCACGGTCATCGCGGCCATGACCCCTAAGGCATAGGCCACCCCTATTCTGAAAATCGAACTTTTGATTAACGTCGCCATGCTCCGTTCTCCCCGTTGCTGTGGTCTATGCCCGCATCCCGGTTGCCGGCATAGAGATCCCGATAGGTCGCTTAAGACCGCTCGGCTTTATTTGTATCCGTCGCCATTCACGTCGCGGAGGCTCAAGCGTCGCTGGCCATGCCCAGGAACCGCTCAAGGGTCGGCGGATCCACCCGGATGTCGGGTTGCTCGGGGGTGACGGAGGTAAAGGCCGTGGCTTCGGCGAACCACTTATGCTGTGCCGGCATGCCCCATTGATCGGCGCGTTTCGGATCGGCCAGATCCCAGCCCACCGCCGGTTCCAGGTCGATGTGCTGATAGTGGGTATTGAACAGCTCAATGCGATGCCCGTCCGGGTCGCGGAAATAGATAAAGAGGGCGCCGCTGATCCCGTGGCGGCCGGGGCCGCGTTCAAGACGGGGCGCATATCCCAGCGATCCGGCCACGTCGCAGGCGCGGATCATATCGTTGGTGTCGGGTAGGGTGTAGGCGAAGTGGTGCAGACGCGGTCCCAGGCCCTGGGTGAAGACGATGTCATGGGGATTGCCTTTGCGCTGCAGCCAGACGCCCCAAAGATGTTCCTCGCCGTCGTCCGTCCTGGAATAGGTGTATTCGCTGACCCGAAAGCCGAGGGGTTGGTAAAAACTCCAGGCCTTGCGTACATCGGCGGCCTGGAGCTGATAATGGTCCAGGCGCTGGGCGCCGGCGCCGCGGTAGCGGTAATAGTGTTTGTAAAGACGTTCCCGCGGCTCCATGGCGGCGCACAGTTCCAGCGGAACGCCGATAGCGTCGGAGACATGCAGCGTTTTGCCCTGGAAGGGCACGTCCACCAGCCTGGCGTCGATACCGCGGTCGGCGAAATAATCCCGCGCCTTGAGGATGTCGTCGTCGCTGCGAACCCGCATACCGATGCGCGGGCAGGTCGTATCCGCCGACTTGCGCAGCACCAGGCTGTGGTGTCCGCGCTCCTCCAGACCGCGCAGGTAAACGGCCGACGGGTCCTCGTCGCTCACCACCAGACCGGCAAGCTCGGTGTAGAAGTGTTTGCTGGCCTCAAGGTCGCGGACATTGAGTACCACGTGACTGGCCCGAGTCACGTTAAAGGGCGGGTTCAGGACAACATCATCGATGTGCTGCACGTTGTGCTGCATAGTCTGCTGCATGGTTAGGTTCTCTCTTTCAGGAAAAGCAACGTCAGTTTCGGATCCGGCGCGGGACGACGGGCCGGAAAACCTCTATATGGCGTTGCCACTACTGACTAAGACAACGCTCAGCGCCATTACAAGATATATCGCATAAGTAGATATATCTCATTATTGAATGCAGAGAGGAGATCGAGCGCACAAATCGGCGCTTTAGTGAACGACGGCATAAACAAGGAAGGGCAGCGGCGTGGAAGCCGCTTTTCGACGCGCGATAGCAAAGTAGGATCAAGGCCGCCTAAGGAGCAATGGGCGGGCCTTTTGTCCCGCTTCGTCCATCAGGTAAAGAGACTTTCGCCAATATATGAGCCCTGGGCGGGGCGGGGGGAACGAAAAATATTCCGGAACCGATATGGGAGATATATTCATTCAGGCCATCGGAGGCGCCGAGCTTGGTTTGCAGCGTTTCGAAATGGGCGGGGTCGTTCTGGTAGCTGATAAACAGCAGCCCGGCATCCAGCAGCCCGACGTTGTTGATGCCGTCGGTGTAATTGTAGGAACGGCGCAGGATTTTGATCCCGCCGTTGTTTTCATGGGCGGCCAGGGCAATATGGGCGGTGGCGGGGATAACCGGATTGCCGTCGGCGTCCGTCTTGTGGAAATCCGGCGTATCGAACTCTTTTTTGCCGCTCAGGGGCGCGCCGGAAACCTTGTGACGGCCAAACACCGCATTCTGATTACTGACCCGGTCGGTATCCCAGTTTTCAATATGCATCTGGATTTTCCGCACCACCTGATAGCTGCCGTAGCGTTGCCAGGCCGGGCCGTCCTTGATCCAGACGAATTTTTCAAAGTCCGCCGTATCCATGATATTGCGCGTGCCGTCCTTGTAGCCCAGCAGGTTGCGCGGGGTGGACTGGCCTTTGCCGGCGGATGCACGGCCAAAGCCCATCACGGTCCAGCGGGTGGAGGCGGCGCCGGTGTCCTTGGCGATGCGGGCCAAATCCCGGATGGCGTGATACGCCACCTGCGGGTCGTCCGCACAGGCCTGCAACGAAAGATCGCCGCCGGTGAGTTCCGGCTTCATGGCGTCGCTGGGCAGTTGAATCAGTTCCCGCAGCAAAGGCGGCTTGTGTTGCGCCAGGCCAAAGGCGTCGGTAAACACCTTGGGCCCGAGACCCACCGTCACCGTCAGGGAGGCGGGTCCGAGATCCAGCGCTTCGCCGGTGTCGAAACCGACGCCGAAATCCCGTATCGGCTCTACCTGGCCGATGGTTTCGCCTTTCATTAACTGGGCAATGGACGCCGACCAGCGCGCCAGCAAAACCTGGAGTTCGGCGCGCTGCGTCGTCGTTAAATCAAACGTCATAAAAAAGGTGTAGCGCTGGGGCGGCGTGCGGATGCCCGTCTGGCCGGCGTTGCCGTAAAAGGCGTGAAGCCGCGACAGATCAACGCTGTCCTGTGGCGAAGCGGGCACGGCCTGCGCCGCGCCGGCGTAAGAGGAGATGCCCAAGGCGCCCACCACCGCGCCGCGTAGCACGTCGCGGCGGGAAAACTCCCCGGCCGGCTTGTCGGCCGGGGCGTCTTTATCACTCATAGCTTATGCTCCTTCCCGGCGGTGGCGACTTTTTCGGAAATTTTGGACAGCGGCTCCTGCAAGGCCTGGATGCTCTTGCTGAGCTTGGTGGCATCCGAGGCTTTCAATGATTCGGAATAGAGCTTGTAACCGCCGGGCACGCTCGGGTCACGGTAGGTTTCCAGCAGCGTGTGCACGGCGGCGAACTGGGCGTTGACCTGTTTGGTCAGGTCGGGATCGATTTTTTCCATGCCGGGTTCAAGGAAGGCGAAGGCTTGTTGAGCGCCTTCCACATTGCCGGCGAAATCCACCAGATCATAGTGGCTGAAGGCCTCTTCCTCGCCGGTAACCTTGGTGGTTTGGACTTCTTCCAGCAGATCGGCGGCGCCGTTGGCCAAATCTTCCGGTTTGTAATTAAGGGATTTCACCACGTTGTCGAGCTTGATGACGTTGGCCTGCAGCTCAGCCGCCAGCTGCTTGGTGCCGTCGGTGATTTTGCCGCCTTGGAACAGATCCCGCTCAATGGCGTGGAAACCGTGCCAGCCCACCTTCGGATCCAGATTGGAGGTACGCATGTCGATAAGATAATCGAGATTGCCGGCGTTATCGGTGGCTTTAAAGCCGGGCAGCACGAAGCCGTCCACGTCGGATTCAATACGTTCGTAGAACGGACGCGCCAGAGGATAATCGGCCTTGGCCTTGGCCAGGTCGCCGGCATCGATATCGGTCTTAAGCCTTGCCACCGCCGTCTTCATGTCGTCCACCACGCCGTTGACGTAGGTGGCGTAGCCCTTGGTGCCGGTGTCGAGGATTGATGCCGTGCTGCCGGTGGGCCGCGCCGCGCTCTTGCCGGTCACCTTGAAGCTCACCATTTCCTGCTTGGCGCCGGGGCAATAAATCTGATAGTCGCCGCCGTCGAGGGTAAGCGTAAAGCTCACGGTGGGCAGACCGGGGGCCAGGTTTTCCTTTTCTCCCAGGATGCGATTATCGCTTTGCAGCTCCACCTCGGTGATGGCGGTGGCGGTCTTGTTGGTGACCGCGAAGGTCACCGGGCCGGCCTTGGCGGAGTTATGGTCAAGGACGCAGGTGCCGCCGTTATCCCCGGTCATGGTGATCTTCACCTGCGAGACGCCGTTTTTCACCGGCGCCGGGGTCGCCGCCGCCCAGACATCCACGGAGCAGATGCCGGAGGAAAGCAGGATAAGGGTAGTCAGACCGGCGGTAGTGATGCGCGGGCGCTGTGGAGGGTTGGTGCTCGGCATGAAATGCTCCTTTATTTAACGTTAATCAAGATTGTCGGCGTTAAGGCTGCGGGTTGGTTTGGCATGGACGGCGCCGGCGGCGCGGCGCGGCCGGTAAAAAATGCGGACGGCGGAAAACAGAAAGCACAACGCGGCCGCCGCCAGCGCGAGAGGCAGCGCCTCCGCCCAGAACCGCCGTTGTTCCCGGGCGACGGCCAGGCTTTCAAGCGCGGCGACGGCCCGGTCGCGATACGATTCGTCCAGTTGCCAATCGCAGGCGGGGGACGGGCCGCCGGTGTCGGCTAACTTCAGCGAGCGGGGCGTCTGGAGACCGCTGCCGGACAGGGTCAGCACGCGGGTGGAGCGACCTTCGGCATCCAGCGGCACGCCGTCGGCAATCCATACCCGGATGGCGCAATTCACCGAGCGCACCGCATTGAACGGGCCGGGATGCTGTTGGGGATTCAAACCGATGGGAATACGGCCGCCGTTGAGGGCGACAACGTCGTCCAGGGTGACCGTGGGCGGGGAATCGGCCGCCCGTTCGGTGCTCTCCCACGTCCATCGGTCGGCGTCGATATCGCCGTCGCGCTCATGTTGACGCGCCTCGTCCGACAGGGGCAGCGTCTTTTCCGGTACGCCGTCAATGGCAATGCTCAACGTCGCCGGGGTATCATCGCCGGCGGTTTCGATCCTCAGCGTTCCCAAGGGGCGGTGAGCGGCGGCGTCCACCAGGGGAACCCTGTCGGGCACATCCGCCCGGGGAAGAGGATAAAACAGATACAGGCTCAGCGCCGCAACGGCAAGCGCGGCGGCCGCCGCGAACTGCAAGCGCGCCGCCAGACGCGGCGCGGGACGCCGGGACGCCGGCCAATAGACATACAGGGCGACGGGGATAAGGTAAATCAGCCAGCCCGCCATCTCAATTTGCCTCGGGTCGGCGGGTATGCCTAATACGCCGGTGATCAGGGCCGATTGTACGGTGCCGGGGGCCACCAGCCACGACAGGTTCATGGCCGTTTGTTGGCCGATATTCAGCCAGCCGGCCTCGTGGGCGGTGCGCAGCGAGGAAATGACCAGACCCGCGGCCACCAGGATTAAAAAACCGCCGGTAAAGCTGAAAAAGCGGGACAAATTGATTTTCACGCCGCCGATATAAATGCCCCAACCGATGACCACCGCCGTCAGCAGGCCGATGACGGCCCCCGCCACGGCCATTTGCGCCGACTGCGCCACCGAGAAGGTCGCCAGGAGGAAAACGCTGGTCTCAAAGCCCTCTTTCAGCACCGCCAGAAAAGCCATGCTGGCCAAGGCATAGGCGCTGGCCTGGCTTAACGCGTTCGCCGCCTCGGCCTCCAACTGTTGGCGCATGTTTTGCGCATGCCTGTTCATCCAGGCAATCATGCCGGTGACGAAAAATACCGCGATGCCGCCGATAACGGACTCCATCCCTTCCTGGCGCGCCTGCGGCAAAGCCTGTTCCGCCAGACTGAGCCCGACGCCCACCACCAGGGAAAGGATGACCGCCAGTACCACGCCTATCCACATGGCCGTAAGGCGTTTGCCGTTTTTGCGTAGAAAAGCCGCGATGATGCCGACGATAAGCGCGGCTTCAAGACCTTCACGCAGGCCTATGACAAGTGTGGCTAACGTTTTCGGCTACCCCTCGATAATGCTTGGTGTTATTAATACGAATGAATATTAATACCATTAACATTCGAATTGAGGAAGGAAAGAAAACGCCTAACGTAAAGAAATGTATGTGCAAATGTAAATAAATGTGTAGATAAATGTGGAAATGAGGACGGCTCGCCGATGACCGGTCATCCGCCTGGAGAGCGGGAATAGGCGCACATCCCTGTGCTGCTTGAAGCCCCGCCTGTCAGCGTTCCTGCAGCAGCAGTTCGCCGTAACCCTGCTCGCGGGTACGCTCGAGGGTTTTTACCACATCGCGGTAGGCATGTTCAATGGCATCGGGCAAGGCGTCGTCTCTGAGCAGATAGCCTGTCAATGCGGCGCTGAACAAATCTCCGGTCCCCTTGGGGAAGATATCGATGCGCGGATGGGAAAAGACCTGCTGGTCGCGCCGGGTCACCATGATAAGGCGCATAATATCCCGGCGGCTGCCGCTCTCCTCAGGCGCGGCGCTGGTGACCACCACCCATTGCGTCCTGCCGGTAAGCAGCGTGCGCGCCGCGGCGATGGCGCTGTCGATATGGGTCACGCGATGCCCGGTCAGCAGCTCGAGCTCGAAGCAGTTGGGCGTCATTCCTTGCGCCAAGGGCAGCAGGGCATTGATATAGGCTTCCGTCATGCGGGGATCGACGTAAATCCCGGTATCGTAATCGCCGATGACCGGATCGATAATCACCTTCAGCTCGGGACGCTCGGCGATAAGGCTCTCGAGCCAGCGGGCCAGAATAGCGGCTTGGGACGGGCCGCCCATGTAGCCAAGCAAGACGGCCCTGGCCTGCGCGGTGACGCCGCGATCGTGCAGCCCTTGCAGATAGCCGCCGAACCAGTCGTCCGGCAGCGCGCCGCCGTAAAGCGTGGGGTAATGGGGCGTGTTGCTGAACATCACGGTGGGAACGGGGACGGGCAGCAGTCCCATGCCGCGCAGGGTGGGTATGGCCACGCTATTGCCTACGCAGCCATAGACGACCTGGGACTGAATGGAGATCACATCCACAGGCAGGGTTTTCAAAGACTCGGTCATGGTAAAAAAAGCTCCGACAACAGAATGCTGTATTGTAGCGCCGTTATGGTTTCATCGATAATTTTTAAACGGTATCCGTCGCCTTTATCAAGTTAGGCGTAAGAAATACACAGGAAGGGGAAATGACGCAGTTTGCCTATATCGGATGTTATACGTCGCGTTTGCGCGGCGCCCGCGGGCGGGGTATCGCGGTTTATGAAATAGATAACCGCGGCGCGTGGTCGCTGCGACAAAGGGTCGAGCCGGTGCAAGAGAATCCCTCATGGCTCGCCCTGGATACGGAGCGCGGCGTGCTGCACGCCGTGCATGGCGACGGCACGTCGCTTGCCAGCTACCGGCGCGATGCGTCGTCCGGACTGTTGACGCTGTTGGGGCAACAAGAGACCGGGCCGCAAAATCCCCATCCCGCCCTGGATCCCCGGCAGCGCAATAACCCGGTGCATGTCGCCGCCGATCCCGGCGGCCGCTATCTGCTGGCGGCCAATCATGGCGCGGGCAACGTCGCGGTCTTCCCGCTGGACGATGAAGGGTTGCCTGGGCAGCCCTGTTCGATTTGGCCTATTCCCGGACGGCCTTCGCCGGAGCACGGCTATCCTGGATTATCCCGGCCTCATGAAATCGTCTTCGATCCCGCGGGCAAACACTTCGCCCTGCCCATTCAAGGGAGAAACGCCGGGAACGGTATCGATATGGTGCGGATTTATGCCTTTTCCGCCGGGCGCTGCGTGCTTGCCGATGAAGTCATTATGCCGCAGGGCAGTTGGCCGCGGCATGCCAAGTTTCATCCCGACGGGCGCTATTTCTATCTGCTCAGCGAGCTCGGCAATCGGGTTGACGTCTTCGGCTATAACCCTTCGACGGGGGCCTTGTCTTTGCGGCAGACGCTCGGCAGTTTGCCGCCGGGCTATGCGGGCGAGAGCGGCGCAAGCGAAATCGTCGTCCATCCCAACGGCCGTTTTCTCTATGCGGCGAATCGCGGTCATGACAGCGTCGGCGCGTTCGGCATCGATCCCGCCGACGGCACGCTGCATCCCGTCGGCTGGGTTCCCTGCGGCGGTAAAAGCCCGCGCTTCACAACCTTGTCCCCGGACGGCCGGCGCTTTTACAGCGCCAATGAGGAAAGCGATACCCTGACGGAATTTCATGTCGATATGCGCACCGGCATGCTGTCCGAAACCGGCAGGGTCATTGACACCCCCAGCCCCACCTGCATTATCTTCGCCCCGGGCAGGCAATCACAGCCCTGAAAGGCATAATTCGCGTTACAACGGGAAGGCGCTGTCCAATTCGCCGAGATCCTGTTCCGTCAGCCGCAGCGACAAGGCATAAGCGTTTTCCCTGACATGATCCGGCGAGCCGGATTCGGGAATGGAGATGGCGTGTCCGCTTCGCATCGTCCAGGCGATGGCGACCGCGGACGGGCTGCATCGGCGCCGCTTGGCAACGCGCATAAGCGCGGCATTGCTCAAAAGCGCGCCGGTCATGCCGAGGGGAGAGTAGGCCATGACAGGCAGGCCATGTCTTATGCACCAGGGCAGCAGATTTCTCTCGATGCCCCTGCGGGTAAGGCTATACTGCACCTGATTGACGGCGCAGGCGTTGCCGCCGGGCACGCGATACAGGTCTTCCATGTCCGCCACCTCGAAGTTGGAGACCCCCCCCAGCGGCGGATGCTGCCCTCGCGCCGCAGGCTCTCGAAGGTCTCCACCACCACGCCCAGATTCGCTATGTCCCCGCGCCAGTGAAGCAGGTACAAATCAAGATAAGAGGTACCCAGCCGGCTCAGGCTTCCCGCACAGGCCTGACGAATATCGCGGGCGGTGGCGGCATGTTGCGGCAGGACTTTCGACACCACGAAGACCTTGTCGCGCTGCCCGGCGATCACCCGCCCAACCATTTTCTCGGCGCGGCCGTCGCCATACATCTCGGCGGTATCGAGCAGCGTCATGCCAAGGGAGATGCCGGTTCGCAGGGCGTCTTCTTCCTGCGCCGCCGGGTGGCGGCCCTGAGCAAGGTGCCAGGAGCCTTGGCCGAGGGCCGGCGCGCGGCTGCCGTCCGGCAAGGGTACGCCGGGTTTTTCCTGCTGCGCCATGCCCCGTCCGCCCAACAAGCCTATCGCCGCTCCCGCCAAACAAAATTGCCGCCTCGTCAGCCCCGCCATGCCGTGACTCCTGGTATGAGTATTCAAATCATAGGAATAAACCAGATTGCTCACTGCCACGATGGCTTACTACCACGATGGCTTATACAATAGTAGGGCGGGATCGGCAGAAAAGGAAATGACCGAATCAGTGGTTGAATTGTAAAGTCGGTGCCCGGCAGGTTGCCGGTGATAAAACCATGGGGCAGGGTTAAACCCCTTTAGAGAAAGAGCGAGTCCACAAACCTCAGCGCGGCTTCCGCATTCGGTCTTGAGCCAATCATATCGGGCACGCCTTCCCGCGCGCCGGTCTGGTTGATGATGTGCAGCATTTGCCAGTTAAAAAATACGGTGCGATAGGTATTTCTGGCATAAGATTGAATCAGCGCCAGCACGCCGGCAACCAAAGGCGTCGCGGCCGACGTGCCGCGGTATTCGGCGGTGTAGGAGCGATTGGCGCCGGCGTTGAACAAGTCCCCGTAACCGCAACTGGCGACGTCCAGCCCCCAGGAATTGACGAAATTTCTCAGGTTGTAATTGGAAAACCAAACCCTCCTGCCGGTGGCGGGAACGCATGCGCCCGCCAGAAGGACGCCGTTGTCGCCGAAATCCTGGAACGGAGGATTGCGTAAATTCACTCCGCCGTTGCCCGCGCCTATGACTACCACCACGCCCGAGGCGCTCAATCTTCCCAATTGATCCCAACGCAACCGGTCGTGGATCATGGGCAAACTGACGTTCCCTGAGGCGGAACCCAAGGACATGGTGACGATATCGCCGGGCCGCGCATCCCGAATAACCTCGTTCATGCCTGCTTCCGTATTATTGTAAGCGCTGGCGTTAACGTTGAAAGCAATGCCCAGCATGCCGAAGCCGTTATTGCGCGCCATAATGACGCCTGCCGAAGCGGTGCCGTGATCGGGGCCGGTCCCGCTGGAAACTTGCCTGATTTGCGCTAAATCTTCATGATTGGGAAAAACACCCGTGTCCCTGATGAGAACGTGAATATTTTGACCATTAACGGCGCGGTTCCAGGCTCCTCGGACATTCATGCCGGCTCCCGCTTCAATATAACCCTGAAAGGGTAGAAAACTCGGCGTCGGCGTATTGGCGGGAAGCGGTGGTTCCGTCGTTTCCCATGAGGCGCTCCAGTCCAGCGGGCTATCTCCGGCTTGGCTCAGTAAATCGCAATATTCCACGTCATCCAGGCGCTGCAGCTCATTGGCAAGGTCCAGCAACAACGGATTGGGCAAATCAGGCGCAACTTGATAAACGCGGGCCAGTTCCACAAGCTCGGGGCTGTATTTTGCAATTTTTTTCATCGTCGCGTTATCAAAGCTCGGCCTGAAACGGATTGCGTGACGCAGTCGGTGATAGATAGGCGTTAAATAGGCGGGGGCGTTACCGAGCCTTTCCAACCCCCCCCGGGGTAAACTTCACCATTAGATAATTATTTTGACCCGGCGCTAAAGTTAAGATCTTTTTTAACGGGTTGGCTTTTATTTTTGCCGAGGGGATTTTATCAATGGCGACAGGTCTGATGTCCTCGGAATATAAAGCCGTTCTGCCGCCTTGATCCGGAAAAACGTCGGCGCGTATTTTATAGATGGCCGGCGTGGAATAATTGAAGGCCACCAGCTCATTATCACAGGCGCTTTTTTTTCCAAGGTGATGCCATCCCGCAACAGTCGGTACTCAATGTTGCAATGGGTGCCTGTCCCCAGACATGTCGCATAAATCTTTCCCGTAGGCCCATAGGTATGATAATAATCCAGCGTGATATTCATGTGTGATTATCCTGAATTATGTTTGTGGACTCACTCATTCATCGCATTTATCTATTGTAACTATCATGACAGGAATACCTGGACAATGTCTTTTTTTTAGCCGCTGTCTGTGCTTATTTGGCAGTGTTCCGGGCGGCGGTTTTTGTGCCGAGAGACTGTGCCGGGCCATGCCGTCGCTGAATGGGCTTGGCGGCTTTTGGCCGCTGTACTGACAGGCGGAGAGTGCTGGAGAATAAAGCCTTTCGGGGCCGGCGGACAATAACGCTGATATATACAATATTTCCAAATATATTATTTCTCATAATGTTACACATATTTTCTTTTTATTTTCAAAGCAAATCGTCTATACCCAGTATACCTTATTAACCGTTGGTAAGATTTCAGTCACATCCCGACGGTATTATCTGCCTCACGTCGAATGGATGAGTTTAAGCGGATGCCTGGGATAGGGGCGTTATGCCGGGTCCGATAGCCATCGGCCGCCGGACCGCCGCCGTTATCACCAGTTTCGCTTTTGCGGATAACAAGGATTTAAGGAGAGACTATGTCTGGCCTATCTGTACCGGAATGGATGTTGTCCGCGGTTTCCAGCTATGGATATGCGGCCCTGTTCATGGCCGCGATCATTGAGGGTCCGATGGCGACGGTCTTTGGCGCCTTTTTGGCGTCCCAGGGCTTATTGCATGTAGGGGGCGTCTATGCCGTCTCGGTCTTGGGGGATTTGACCGGGGATCTGATGCTTTACGGATTCGGCATGAGCGGACGGATAACCCGATGGCCGCGGCCACGCCGTTTTGTGCTGAGCCGCTGCCGACGGCTGGGGCCGATGCTGGAAAAATTTCGCACTCATCCCGGACGGGTGCTGATCATGGCGAAACTGACTCACGCGCCGGGATTTCTGGTGCTGCTCTGCGCCGGCGCGGCGCGCGTTCCCCTGTGGCTGTTCGTCGCCTTCAATGGCTTGGCGACGTTACCGAAATCCGGTCTGTTCGTGCTGTTGGGATTCTATGCCGGAGCCGCGTGGACGCGCATCGATTTTTGGCTGTGGGTGTTTTCCTGTTCGTGCCTGGCGGCGCTGGGCATCACCCTGGTGGTCTATCTGCGCAGGGTCAGCGATGTCGTGCTGCCGGGAGGGTAACGTCATGCGTATCGCGGTATTCACCGACAGTTTTTATCCCGAGCTGGGGCATTCAGGATTCGGTGCTGGCCGAATGCCGGGAGCTCGGCAGACGCGGCCATCAGGTGGTTATTTTCGCCCCCCACGCCACCGCCCATGATTACAAGCTGATGGGACTTGCCCGAGCCGAGGCGGACGTCGGGACGAATGTCGAGGTCCGGCGGCTGTTTTCACTGCCGGTGCCCAGCTCCACCGGACAATCTCGTCTCCTGGTGCCTACCGGCCGGCGCTGGCGTCAATTGCTGCCTTTCGCGCCGGATATCATTCATACCCACACGTTTCTCGGCGCCGGTCTGGAGGCCCTAAGCGCGGCGCGCCACCTGGACGTGCCGGTGGTGGGGACCAATCATTGGGCCATCGGGGAGTTCTGCGGCTATACGCCGTTCTCCGCCCCGTTTTTCCGCGACGTCAGTCTTCGGGCGGTAACCCGTTTTTACAATCATTGCGCCATGGTCACCGCGCCGTCGCATTCCGTGACCGATGAAATGTGCGCGTTCGGCCTGAGCCGTCCCTATCGCGTGATATCCAATCCGGTGGATACCGACCGTTTCCGCCCACAGACCGACGCGCGCCGCGCCGTCCTCAAGCGGGCCTACGGCTTCAGCCAGTCGACTATCGTGTATGCCGGCCGGCTGGCGGACGAGAAAAAAAATCGATGTGTTGATTCGTTCGCTGCCTCTGATTGAAATGCACGTCCCCGATGTGATGCTGGCGTTGGCCGGGCATGGTTCAGCGCGTCGCCGGCTGGAACAATTGGCGAAGGATTTGGGGGTAGAGGAGCGGGTGCGGTTTCTCGGCACGTTGGATAAACCCGCGCTGGCGGACGTTTTTTACGGCGCGGATGTTTTCGCCATCGCCAGCACCTCTGAAACGCAAAGCATGGTGCTGATTCAGGCGATGAGCGCCGGTCTGCCCGTGGTGGGCGCCCATTGGCGGGCACTTCCGGAATATATCGACCCGAAGTCGGGTTTTCTGGCGCAGCCGGGAGACCATGAGGATTTTGCCCGCAAGCTGACGCATCTGTTGCACTCGCCGGCGCTGCGTAAACAAATGGGCGAAAATGCCGCCCGCAAAACCAAGCATTTTTCTATCACAACCGTGACAAGCCGCTGGGAAGAGATTTATGCCCGGTTAAGTCTGGCAGTGCCCGAGGAAATGTCGCGTATTTCAGGAGCGTAAACGTGAAACTCAGCTTGATCATTCCTGCTTATAACGAAGAGTTGTATCTTGCGACCTGCCTGCGCCATGCCATCTTGGATTTGAAGGCGCATCTTCAACCCGGCGAATTCGAAGTCATCGTCGTCAACAATGCCAGCACCGATCGGACGCCGGCCGTTGCCGCCGAATTCGACAATGTGCGCCTGGTCTATGAACCGATAAAAGGATTGACCCGCGCCCGGCAAAAAGGGCTGGAGTCCGCCTCGGGGGATATACTGGCCTATATCGATGCGGATACGCGCATGCCGGCGGGTTGGGTCGGCAAGGTGCTGGCCGCTTATGAAAATGACGGCTCCCTGGTGTGCGTCAGCGGTCCATACCGTTATTTCGACCTGCCGGGGTCAAAAGCCTGCTGGTGAATCTCTATTGGCTGCTGCTTGCCAAACCCACCTACTGGCTGACGCGCTATATGGCGGTGGGGGGAACTTCGCCGCCAGTAAAGCGGCGCTGTTGCGCATCGGCGGGTTCGATACCTCGATCCCGTTTTATGGCGAAGATACCAATATCGCCCGGCGCCTGGCCGGCGAGGGCCGCGTGCGATTCATCCTGTCCATGGTGATGGAAACGTCGGCGCGGCGTCTGAAAGAAGAGGGCTTTATCACCACCGCGATGCGTTATGTGCTTAACTTTATGTCGGAGGCTATCCGCAATAAACCGGCGACGTCGGTTTACCGGGATATTCGCTAGCCTCGCAATAGACAGGCGACGTCGGCTTAACGGGATATTCGCTGGATTAGAGATAGACGGACGACGTCGGTTTATCAAGGTATTCGCGGGATTCGCCATAGACTGGCGACGTCGGTTTATCGGGATATTCGCTGGGTTCCCAATGGATCGGCAGTGTAGATTTGTCCGGATATCCACTGTGACGGCATGGTGCGGGCCAGGCGCTTCGGTTTTAGGTTTGACTCAGCGGCCGGGATTGTACGGCGGACAGATGTCTATCCGCCGTTCGGGCCGGATGTGTCGTTAGCGTTTTTCGACAACGACCGGATGATGCCTTACGGGATGATGTTTTACGACGCGGTGGTGAGGATGCTTATGCACAACAACCACTTTTTCAACGGCATTCGCCGCGCTCATTGTCACGACCGGCAGCGAAATGAGAGCCAAAGACAACAGCATAACGATTTTTTTTCATGAGATACCCTGTCAAATCATTAAAAGAAAAATGATTATAATCGTTAATAGAATTTTGTATGCCGGATTTTTCTCGATTTTCAATGATTGTTGACGCAGGACTTGCCCCTGAATCGGCACGGGCGTTGCCGTCGAAATGTGCGTCAGATCTCACACTGCAAAACTCCGCCCCACGGAAGTTGACGCGCCGTCGGCGTAATAAACTACACTGAAGTTCAACGTTTATCCCCGGCATGTCCGGTTTATCCGGCACCCCGCCCAAGGAAGCCACCATGAGTTTACCCTCTGCATCCGCCACGTTGCCTCAGCACGGGGCCAAAACCATTTTCAGCGTCACCAGCGGCAATTTTCTGGAAATGTACGATTTCATGGTGTTCGGCTACTACGCCACCGCCATTGCCAAAACCTTTTTCCCCGGCGCCAATCCCTTCGCCTCGCTGATGCTCACCCTGATGACGTTCGGCGCCGGCTTTTTAATGCGGCCGCTGGGCGCTATCGTGCTGGGAGCCTATATCGACCATCACGGCCGCCGCAAGGGGCTGCTGCTGACCTTGGGGCTGATGGCGTTGGGCACGCTGACCATCGCGTCTATTCCCGGTTATGCCACCCTCGGCATGGCGGCGCCGATCCTCATTCTGCTGGGGCGCCTGCTGCAGGGCTTTTCCGCCGGGGTGGAACTGGGCGGCGTGTCGGTTTACCTGGCGGAGGTGGCGCCCAAGGGCCGCAAGGGTTTTTACGTCAGTTGGCAATCCGGCAGCCAGCAGGTGGCGGTTATCTTCGCCGCGCTGCTGGGACTGATGCTCAATCATTTACTGAGCCGGGATCAGGTCACGGAGTGGGGCTGGCGCATTCCTTTCGTCATCGGCTGCCTTATCGTGCCGTTTTTATTCTGGATCCGGCGCATGCTGGATGAAACGGCGGTATTCAAGGCGCGCAGCCACCATCCGTCCATGAAGGAGATCATGCGGTCGGTGGCGGGCCATTGGGCGCTGGTGCTGGCGGGCATGCTGATTGTGGTGACCACCACGGTGATGTTTTATATGATTACCGCCTTTACGCCCACGTTCGGCAAGACGGTGCTGATGCTGAGCGACCGGCAAAGCTTTTTGGTCACGATGGCGGTGGGTATTTCCAATCTGTTCTGGTTGCCGGTCATGGGCGCATTCTCCGATCGGGTCGGTCGGCGTCCGCTGTTGCTGCTTTTCACCCTGCTGATGGTGTGCACCGCCTGGCCTGCTCTGCGCTGGCTGGTGCAGGATGCCTCTTTCGAGCATCTGCTGGAAGTGGAGCTCTGGCTGTCGTTTCTTTATGCCGGCTACAACGGCGCTATGGTGGTCTATCTGGCCGAGGTCATGCCGGTTGCGCTGCGCGCCAGCGGATTTTCCATGGCCTACAGTCTGGCTACCGCCCTGTTCGGCGGGTTTACCCCGGCGGTATGCAGCTATCTGATTCATTTCACCGGGGATAAATCCATGCCGGGGGTATGGCTTACCCTGTCGGCGCTGTGCGGACTGGCGGGCACCTTGCTGATTCCCCGTCTGTTGAGACAGTATCGGGCGCAGCGGCAAATTCCGGAGGTTGATGGGCTACAAAGCGAGAGCGGCGGCTAAAGGGGAGCAAGAGGGATAAGGTGTTTTAAGGACAAAGGCCGTTATCGCACGGAGCGAGCTTACAGGGTCTCATCCAGGGCGGCTTGCCATTCAGCCATGGACTGTCGGCCTGTCCCGCCTTATTGACCCCGAGTACGTTTGTCAGCAGTTTGAGGCGCCATAACGGCGCCAGTCGTGTTTTCGCCCGTTTTCAGGCGGTTTTTTCCAGGGCTTCCCACAGGCCGAGCAGATAGCTCAGGCCCAGCGCGCGATCATACAGACCGTAACCGGGGCGGCCGGTTTCGCCCCAGATAAAGCGGCCGTGATCGGGGCGGATATAGCCGTCGAAGCCGTTTTCGTGCAACACCTTCAGGACCTTGAACATATCCAGCGAACCATAGCGTGACAAGTGCGCCGATTCGTAAAAGTCCTTATCCTTGATGAGCTTGATATTGCGGACATGGGCGAAATGGATGCGCTTGCGGCGCGTGAATTCCGCCAGAATCTGATAGACGTCATTGGCGGGGTCTTCGGCGATGGAGCCGGTGCAAAGCGTGATGCCGTTGGCCTCGGAATCCACGGCGTTGCAGATCCAGTCCAGGTCGTCGCGGTTTTTCACCACGCGGGGCAGGCCGAAGATGGAATAGGGCGGATCGTCGGGGTGAATGGCCATTTTGACGCCCACTTCTTCACAAACGGGAATGACTTCCCGCAGGAAATAGGCCAGATTCTCCCGCAGCCTGGCGTCATCCACATCCTTGTATTTGGCGAACAGCGTCTGCACCTGGGCCAGCCGCTCGGGCTCCCAGCCCGGCAGGGCGAAACCGTTGGCATTATCCAGAACTTCCTTCACCACGTCTTCCAGTGATTTGTCGATACCCTTCTTTTCAAACGCCATGGTCAGGGAGCCGTCCGGCAGAACGTAGTTCATATCGGTCTTCATCCAGTCGAAAACCGGCATGAAGTTATAGCAAATCACCTTAACGCCGTACTCGGCCAGATGACGGATGGTTTGCTTATAGTTGGCGATATACCGGTCACGGCTCGGCAAGCCGATTTTGATGTCGTCATGGATGTTGACGCTTTCAATGACTTCCATTTTCAGGTTGGCCTGATGCGCCAAAGACACCAGCTTGGCGATTTTATCCTTCGGCCATACCTCGCCCACCGGCACGTCGTACAACGCACCTACCACGCCTTCCACCCCGGGAACCTGACGGATATAATCCAGGGTGACTTTGTCTTCATCTGGCCCAAACCAGCGCATTGTCATTTGCATGTTGAAATTCACCTTTATATTGCTGAACGGATCTCAATTAAAACCATAGTACCATACTAGTATGTGGTTATGTTAACCCGTTTTTTACCGGTCATAGTATGATCCAGGTCGCAAAAATAAAGCTTAACGGCGTTTGTTCACCCATCATCCGCCCGTGATAGGCGGCCAGATAATGCAATGATAAACCTGGTCATGAATTCTGCCGCAGGGGCGCGGACCGTGGAATGACTTTCATCCAAGCGCGGCCGGTTGGGCATTGCCCGAGAAAAAGCCCCCGCCCGCAATAGACTAGTGTTCCAGCAATGTGAGGAATTTCGCCAGCCACTGCGGATGGGCCGGCCAAGCCGGCGCCGTGACCAGATTATCGTCAACCACGGCCTCATCGATGGCGATATCGGCAAAGGTGCCGCCGCTTAAGCGGATTTCCGGCGCGCAGGCCGGGTAGGCGCTGCAGGTCCGTCCTTGCAATATGCCGGCCGCCGCCAGTATTTGCGGTCCGTGGCAGACGGCGGCGATGGGTTTATGGCCGGCGGCGAATTCGCGCACCAGTTTTATCACCTGCGGGTTCAAACGCAGATACTCAGGCGCCCGTCCGCCGGGGATCACCAGAGCGTCGTAGTCCTGCGCCCGCGCCTCGGCGAAATCCGCGTTGAGGATAAAACGGTGTCCCGGCTTCTCGCTGTAGGTCTGCGCGCCGTCAAAATCATGAATCGCCGTTAACACATAGTCGCCTTTGCGCTTGTCGGGACAGACGGCATCCACGTGATGACCGACCATTTGCAATGCCTGGAAAGGCACCATGGTTTCGTAGTCTTCAACGTAATCGCCGATGAGCATTAAGAGTTTTTTCTGGGTCATGATAGGCGTTCTCCGGATTGGCGCAGAAGAGGGCATTGACAACAGACCATGCCGGCCAGGCTGCCGACGACATGTCGCGGGACAAGGCAGTCTCAGATGAAAAAATAGCCTACCCGCCGGTAAAATGCCATGAGCCGGCCCACGCTTTGGCGTGCCGGCGTGGAATGTCGCCGCCGCCGGGACCTGGCATGGCGCATTGCTGTTTCATGCCGCCATCGGGACCTGGCACGGCGCTTCGCTGTTCCATGCCGCCGCCGGGGCCTGGCGCGATGCTTTGCTGTTCCATGCCGGCGCGAGGCTATCCGCCGCCGCCCGGTAAGTTGTGTATGGCCCCCCCCCCGCACATCCGCCGAGGCGGCCAGGTTCCGGTAGATGTCATAGAGCGGCGCGTAGGCCGCCGTATTGGCCGGGTCGGGGCGGTATCGCCGGTAGCTGCGGGCGCCGAAGCGCGCCGCGCCGTCGTGATAATCAGCCGCCAGCCCGCCGGCCACCGCGCCGTGGATGGCGGCGCCCACCGCCGTGGGATTGTCCAGCTCAGGCACGTCGACGGGCCGGGCCAGCACGTCCGCCATGATTTGCACCAGTAGGGGATTGTTTCGCGCCAGCCCGCTGGTCATCAGCACCCGCTCGATGCCGATGCCTCCCGCCGCAAACAAATCCGCGATGGTTCGCGCGCCGAAGCAGAGGGATTCCATCAGCGCGCGGTAGAGCGCGGTGGCCGTCGTGTCCATGCCGATGCCCACCAGCATGCCGCGCAGGCGGGAATCCGCCAGCGGCACGCGGTTGCCGTTCCACCAATCCAGCGCCACCAGGCGGCTCTCATCCGGCCGGCAGGCGGCCGCGTCGTGGTTATAGCGCCGGAAGCTTTCACTGTGCGTATCCGCGCGGGGAAACTGTTTGACAAACCAGGACAGGGTATCGCCGAAACTGGCCTGTCCCGCCTCATAACACCACAGGTCGCGCACGGAGGCGTCCTTTGCGACGCCCTCAATGCCCGCCGGCAGCGGCCGAAACCGCTCGCTCAGCAGCAGATAGGCCGCCGAGGTGCCGAGCGCCCCCACCAGGCAGCCGGTTTTTACCGCCCCTACCGCCGGCAGCACGACATGGGAATCGATAACCGCCACCGCCACCACGGCATGACCCTCGATGCCGGTTTTCCGGCGCCAGGCGGCGGTAAGCGCGCCGGCGGGCGAACCGATACGCCGCGGCGGCGCCAACCTGGCGTCCAGGTCGGGCAAGATGCCGTCGGGGTAACCGTCGCCGTCGCGGTATTGGGCTTTATAGGCCGCGAACCCCAGGCTTCGCGCTTCGATGCCGGTGAGTTGCCACACCAGCCAGTCGCCGGATTCAATAAATTTGTCGGTCGCCTGCCAGGTGGCGGGGGATTCCGTTGCGATCTGCACGGCTTTCGCCAGCAGCCACTCGCCGGAGAGCCGTCCGCCGAAATTTTGCAGAAAATCGCCGCCGCGGGCATTGATGGCGTCGGCGTATTGTTGCGCGGCGCCGTGTTTCCACAGCTTTACATAGGCATGGGGGTTATGGGGCTGCAACTGTGACAGCGCGGTGCCCTCAAGGGTCGCCGGCATCGGCGAACTGGCGGTGAATCCCACCCCGATGGACGCGATACGCCGCGCGCGGCCCAGCTTGGCCAGGATGATTTGCGCCGCTTCCAGGTAATCCGCCGCGTTCTGTAGCGCCCAACTGCCGGGCAGCGCCGTACCGTCGGTCAACTGCCGGGTCATGATGCCGTGGCGGTACGGATGGGTATGGCTCGCCACCTGCAGGCCGCTGGCCGCGTCCAGCAGAACCCCGCGCGCGGATTCCGACCCGTAGTCGAGTCCGATAATAAATGTGTCGCTCATGTATACTCATCCCAGGCGTCAGAAACAGTCTGCGGCAGGGCCGCCCCCTTGCATTCCCCTAGCCGCGCTACCCGATGCGGCGGCCCTCGGCGGCATCAAACAAATGCACCTCCGATTCGGCGGGCAGCAGCCGGACGGTGTCGCCGGGCTGAAGGCTTATCCGTTCCCGGAAGGTGGCGATAAAGCCGCTGGCGCCCGACCGCAGCGTCACCAGGGTCTCGGACCCCGTCGGTTCGATAACCTCGACTCGGCAGAGAAATCCTTGCCCATCGTCGAGCCTGAAATGTTCGGGCCTGACGCCGTAAACCACCCGCTGTCCCGCGGCCACGTCAATCCCGCCGGGGATGGGCAGTTCCAGACCCTGGCGGGTGCGCACGCAGGCAGTGTCGTCGGATACCTCGCCTTCAAACAGGTTCATGGCCGGAGAGCCGATAAAACCGGCCACGAACAGGTTGGCCGGGCGGTCGTAGAGCTCAAGGGGCTTTCCTGCCTGTTCGATCTTTCCGCCGTTCATCACCACGATTTTATCCGCCATGGTCATCGCCTCAATCTGATCGTGGGTGACATACACCGTGGTGGTGTGTAAACGCTGGTGCAGCGCCCGGATCTCCATACGCATCTGCACCCGCAGTTTGGCATCGAGGTTGGAGAGCGGCTCGTCGAACAGAAACACCTTCGGATCGCGCACGATGGCGCGGCCCATGGCGACCCGCTGGCGCTGACCGCCGGAGAGTTCGCGGGGGTAGCGATCCAATAACGTTTTCAGCCCCAGTATTTCCGCGGCCCGGCCGACGCGCTCGTTTATCTCCGGCTTCGGCCGTTTCATGAGTTTGAGGGCGAAACTCATGTTTTCCGCCACCGTCATATGGGGATAGAGCGCATAGTTCTGAAAGACCATGGCGATATCACGCTCCTTGGCCGGCGCGTCATTGATGACGTCGCCGTCAATGGCAATCTCGCCGTCGGTGATCTCCTCCAGGCCGGCTATCATACGCAACAGCGTGGATTTACCGCAGCCGGACGGCCCCACCAGCACCACGAATTCCCCATCGTCTATTTCCACCGACAGGCGCGGAATAATTTCAACATTACCGTACGCTTTGCGCACATCCCTGATAGATACATTTGCCATAGCGGCCTCATTGAATTCCGATGTGCCGTCCGGCCCGGCACCGGTCCGGCAGCAAGGCGCTTATCCGCGCCAACGGGTAAAAAGAGAGTCGGCCCGCAGTCGCCAGACACTGCCCCGGGCGGAGGTCTTACCGTCGCCGTGGCTATAGAGACTGATGCTCACCGGGCCGCTCACCAGAGGAATCACCCGCGCCGCGCAGGCGGTGCCGTTGATAAAGATCTCAACAACCGTGCGGTCGATAAACAGCGCCAGCGCCGTGCCGGCGCCCTTGCGCGCCAGCGGGGCGGAGAAGTCTCCCAGCCGGAACGCGGGGGGGGCAAGCTCAATGTCGAGGACGCCGTGCCGGTGGGCGATACGCAGCCCGAAGACGGCGTTTGTTCCATGGCGGAGGTCGGCGGCGATTTCCAAGGCCTGGCCCTCTTCCACATCGCCGATTTCGACGGCGCCGTCGGCGACGTCATGATGGATATCCAGACGGTCGCCCCGCAACGTCCGCAGCTCGGCCGCCGGATGCTGAATAAGCTCTCCCCTGGGGCCCAGGGACAATTCCCGCGGCAGCGATACGCAGCCGTTCCAGCCCCGCGTGCCGGTGAAACCCACCAGGGCTCCCCAGGCCAGGGCGCGTCCGCCGCCGTCAAACAACACATTGGTGGCGTAGAAATGACGGCTGTGGTCCACCGTGCCGGCGGTCTGATAGGTAAAGCTATACCGTTCCAGATCCAGCTCGCCGACGTAATACTCCACCTCCCCGTGGGGGGGGACACCAGCAGCACCCATTTGTCTCCCAGCCTGAAGAGATTGGGGCATTCGGCGCTGGGCACGGCGGCGCGGGGATGGGTGAAGATAATGCCGCGATAGGTCCAGGCGGTGAAACCGGGATTAGCGGCTTCATACAGCGCCACCACCGGTTTCCCGCCGCTGCGTCCCCCAGCACCATAAAGGTCCGTCCCGCTTCCTTGAACACAAAGGGATCGCGCCATTCGCCGATAACCGTAGCGCCATGGGCCGATCCGGTCAAAAGCGGATTGGACGGCAGCGGCCGCCAGGTCATGAGGTCCGGGCTGCCGAGGGCGGCCCACTGCTCGGCGCTGTCTTCGGGGCGCATCTCGGGCCCGATGGCGGTGTAAATGGCCATCGGTACGCCTTCGTCGTTGATGACCGTGCAGCCGAACCAGACGAAATGCTCCCCTTTGCCGATGGAAGGATAGACCGCGATGGGCAGATGCTCCCAATGCACCAGATCCTTGCTGCGGGCATGGCCCCAGACGGTAATGCCGCCGGTCCAGTCTTTGCTGTGCATATCCCAAACCCGCACGGCCGTCTTATAGACCATGCCGGCGCGGTGCTCGGCGCTGTGCGGATTAAGGCTGTACATCATGTGGTACATGCCCTCGTGGAAGATAATCCCGTTGGGATCGTCCATCCACTGCGCGGGGGCCCGGAAGTGATAGAGCGGACGGCCGGCGTCCCGTTCGGCAATGGCCGCCGCGGCGAGAATGGCGGACTCGGCGGTCTCCGCCAGCTTTTGCAAATCTTCTGACACGGGTATTCTCCTGACGTTATTTCAGGCCGGTCAAGGCAACGCCCTTGACAAACAGGTCCTGAAGACAAAGGAACATAATGACCACCGGCAGCAGGCTTAAGCTGACCGTGGCCATCAGCACCGGCCAATTGGTGGCGAACAGGCCTTGGGCGGTATAGATCCCCAGGGTCAGCGTTTGGTTTTCATTACTGCTGAGGAAAATCAGCGGACGCAGAAAATCATTCCAGGTGCCGACGAAGGTAAAAATGGCCAGGGTCGTCAGCGACGGTTTCGACAGCGGCAGGAAGATCTTCCAGAAAATGCCCCAGGGCGAGCAGCCGTCCAGGGTAGCGGCTTCCGCCAGCTCTTTCGGGATACCGATGTAGAATTGCCGCATCAGGAAAATGCCGAAGGGCGATACCATGGTGGACAATATGATGGCCCAGGGGGTATCCAGCAGGCCCATGGCGCGCAGCAGCGCGAAAGTGGGCACCAGCAGCACATGATAGGGGATCATGATGGACACCAGCACGATGACGAACAGGGTTTCCTTGCCGCGAAAACGAAACACCCATGAGAAAGCGAAACCCGCCATGGCGCTGGTGACCAGCGTGCCTATCAGCGTCAGGACCGAGATGAAAACGGTGTTCCACAGCTGGGAAAGAAAGGGCGATCCCGTCAGCACCGTCCAGTAATTGCGCCAGTTAACGGCGCTGCCGAAAAAGGTCGGCGGATAGCGGAACACTTCCCCCGCCGGCTTGAGCGAGGTGGCTATCATCCAGACAAACGGCAACAGCATCACCACGGCGCCGAGGCTGAGCACGGTAAGCGAGAGGATATTGCCGACGCGCCGGCTGCGTTTTTTACTGGAATACTTCCTGCGGGCGCCGCCCATCATGGCCATCACTCCATCCCCCGTGATCTGTTAAGGCGAAACTGCGCCAGGGTCAGCAGCAGAACGAAGAGGGTCAATGCCCAGCCCAGGGCGCTGGCGTAGCCCATGCGGTAGAACTGAAAGCCGTTCTGGTAGATATAGTGCACCAGCACCGACGAGCTTCTGTTGGGGCCGCCGCCGGTCATGACCATGACCTGGTCGAACACCTGGAACGAATTGATGAGGGTGATGACGGTCACGAACAGCGTGGTGGGGCGCAGCGACGGCAGCGTGATGTACCAGAACTTATGGACGGCGTTCGCGCCGTCGATTTCGGCCGCCTCGTAGTAGGATGAGGAGATGCCCTGCAGGCCGGCGAGGAACAGCATCATATTGAAGCCGATGCTTTTCCAAATACTGGTTATCATCACCGCCGGCATGGCCCAGTGCTCATCGGTCATCCATTTGGGACCGTCGATGCCCAAAAGCTCCAGGACGTAGTTGATAAGGCCGAAGTCGGCGTTGTACATCCACTGCCAGACCATCGCCATGGCCACCATGGAGGAAATCACCGGCAGAAAGTAGGCGGCGCGGAAGAATCGCACACCGGGTATCTTTTGATTCAGCGCGATGGCCAACAGCAGCGGAATCACCAGCAGCACCGGGACCGTGACCAGGGTGAAATACACCGTGTTCCAAAAGACCTTGCGCGCGGTCGGATCGCTGACCATGTTGACATAATTGTCCAGTCCCACCCACTTCGGCAGGGTATTGAGGTTCCAACGGGTGAAACTCAACGCCAGCGACGCCGCCGCCGGAAACAGGGTAAAGGCGCAGAAGCCCGCCAGCGCCGGCGCCAGAAATACCGCCGGCCAGAACCCGCGCCGTTGGGTGAGGCGTTTGCTTCGTTTCGCCGCGCCACGGCGGTGAGACGCGTCCGGCGCGCCGCGGCGCGATGCGTTAACTGCTGGGTGCATGTTTACCTCCGGGGGCGGCGGACGATGATGCCCCGCCGCCGGTAACGTATTGCCGGCTGCGCTTGTTGACGTAATACCTGTCCCGCCTCATCCATCGCGGGTACGTTTGTCAGCCGTCTGTGTCGGCTACTGTTGTTGCAGGGCGTCGTTAACGCGCGACTGCATCTGCGGCAGCACATCGTCCAGCTTCGCGTTGGAATAGAAGAAGGACTGCAACGAATCGGAAATGATGTTGTAAACCTCGTCGGTATGCCTTATCTGATCGAACCAGCGCAAATCGCTGTTTGTCCACAGGCTTTGCATATCCATCCAGCCTTTCGGGTAGACCGATGGGTTATACCAGCTTTTGAGTTTTTCCGGCGTATACATGGAAAGGCGGTTCGGCATCCACAGCCCGGCTTTGTACAGGGGAATGGCGAACTTCATGGACGTCAGGAAGGTCACCAGCTTGATGGCTTCCTTGGGGTGCTTGGTGCCGGACCAGACGGCGTCCATGTTGCAGGAGCTCATCGGGGTAAAGGCGCCGGACATTTTCGGCGGCAGTCCCGCCCCCAGATCAATGTGGGCCGCCGCCAGCTCCTGCAATCCGTAAGAGCCCATAAACAGCGTCGCCACCCGGCCGGTGAGCAGCAGCTGCGTTGGGGAATTGGTGGTGTCGAGGCCGATGGAGGCGGGGTTGGGCGCCAGGCCTTCGGTGCGCAGGGCTTTGATTTTTGCCAGCGCATCCTTGGTGGCGGCGGAATCCATGCCCTCGGCTTTGCTGAAATCGGCGTTGAACCATGTGGCGCCGTTGGAGGCCAGCATCTCCTGGGTGGTATACAGGTTCATGCCCTCCTCAAAATTCGCCGTGCCGTACTGGACAGTCTTGCCATTTTGCACTTTGGTCAGCCGCCGCATATAGCCGACGAACTGATCCCAGCTCCACTGATCCGCCGGCTTGGTGGGGGGGGATAGGGCACGCCGGCTTCATCGAACAGCTTTTTGTTATAGAACAGCACGGGGCCGACGTTGCAGACGTCCACGCCGTAGATGCGTTTTTTACCGTCCACCTCCAATTGGATCTTTTTCTGCGAACCGGGCGTGAAATCTTTCAAATCCCAGTATTGCGGGAAGGCATCCGTGAGATCCAGCAGTTGGCCGTTGGCGACGAAGTCCCGTTGATAATCGGGATTGAGATAAAACACATCCGGCGCCGTGCCGGCCGCCATCATGGTTCGCAGTTTGGAATGGTGCTGGGCGAAGGGAGAGGTGACATATTTCACCCGGACATCGGGATTGGCCTGCTCGAAGTCCTTCAAGCCGGCGCGGATACTGGCGGATTCGAGCGGACTGGCCTCCCAGCTCATAAAGGTCAGTTCGATTTTATCTCGGCTCAAGGCCTGGAACGGCGCCAGCAGGGCGGGCAGCATAACGCACGCTGCTGCGGTGACTCTCAAATTCGGCATACATGACCTCCGTGAAATTATTTTGAGCAGCCAAAATAAACCCTGCTGCCGCACGGCTAACGGCTTCGGCCCGCGTTCGTTTCGCTCTGTCCGACCCTGGCTATCAAGCGTTGCCCGCGTCGACATCGTCGTTGGTATTGATAATATTTATATATATCCTAAAGAATCAATAATTATGTATATTATTATCCTTAATGTGTGCTGAGGTTCACACTTATTTAACACCGGCCAATGCCAGCATATTTCTGGCCTGAAGCCTGAAGCCTGAAGCCTGAAGCCTGAAGCCTGAAGCCTGAAGCCTGAAGCCTGAAGCCTGAAGCCTGAAGCCTGAAGCCTGAAGCCTGAAGCCTGAAGCCTGAAGCCTGAAGCCTGAAGCCTGAAGCCTGAAGCCTGAAGCCTGAAGCCTGAAGCCTGAAGCCTGCGTCGGGAGTTGATAGGCGTGTTCATTTTGTATAAAATTAAACATAATTGAGGGATTTTTCTGAGGACTGAGCAAATCATGAAATTAAAGGAAAGTCCCGACGGGGCGATGCTGGTGAATGCCGCTGATATTCTGCTGTTGATTGCCAACGGCGCGGCCTCTTCGCGGGCGGCGTTGCTTGAGGCCTCGGGGTTATCTCGCGTCACCGTCACCCATCGCTTGAACGCCCTGCTTGCCGCCGGCCTGGTGGCGGAAACGGAGCAAACCCTGCCCAGCGGGGGGGGCGTCCCACTCGCCTGCTGGCGGTGAACGATGCCGCCGGCATTATCCTGGCGGCCAATATCGGCGAGGCGTTCATCCATGTCGCCGTTATGGATTTGCGCCCCGATATTCTGGCGCAAACGACGTTGCCGTTTACCTCCCAAAGCAATCCCGCCGCCGCTCTTGATGAGATTTTGAACGCGTTCCGGCAATTGCTGGAGGCCAATCAACTGACTCGCCGGTTGCTGTTCGGCCTCAGCCTCAGTCTGCCCACGCCGGTGGATTTCAACCGCGGCTGCGTGGTGGGACCGTCGGTGCTTCCCGGCTGGGACGAGTTTGATATCAAAGGTTACCTGGGGAAAGCCTGGGATGCGCCCGTCTATGTCGAAAACGACGTCAATCTCATGACCCTTTATGAGCATCGCCACCATTTCCCTCACGTAAAAGACATGTTCTTTATCAAAATGGGTACCGGCATCGGCAGCGGCATTATTACCGACGGCAAAATATTTCGCGGCGCCAAGGGGGCGGCGGGGGATGTGGGCCATATCCAGTTCTCGATGGAAACCCCGCCCCTCTGCCGCTGCGGCAAGTTCGGCTGTGTCGAGGCGCGGGCCGGCGGCTGGGCCATCGCGCGCGATCTGACTGCCATCGGCTACGCCGCCGGCAGTGCGCTGGATGTGGTAAGACTGGTGGAAAACAACCGGCCTGAGGCTATCATGCTGGTGCGGCGCGCGGGACAAATCATCGGTGAGGTCATCGCGGACGTCGTCAGCATCCTCAATCCGGCTTTGATCGTGGTCGGGGGGGGACGCTGTCCACCGCCGGCGAGTTTCTTCTGTCCGGGGTCCGAGAATTGGTCTATCAGCGCTGCCTGCCCCTGGCCACTCGGGAACTGCAAATCCTGCCGGCGAAGCCCAATGTCGACAGCGCCCTTTACGGCGCGGCCCATCTGGTGCTTGATGATACGTTTCGCAAGGAGATCATCCAGGGGCTGCTGATTCGCTATGGCCGCAGCCTGTCCGCGGCGGAAATCTGCTAATCGCCCCTTTAGGAATGGATTTACGGCAGGATGGCCATTTAGCCACGATCCGGTAGCCTGCGCCGGCCAGGCATGCTGTCAACGCCCGGCCATAGGGTTGCCCGCCATGGCCGGCGCGCATACCGGCAAACCGGCGCCTACTTCACACAGTCAGCGCACTGGCGGGGCTGAATCTGCGCGAAGAAATCATTGCCTTTGTCATCCACCAGGATAAACGCCGGGAAATTTTCCACTTCGATCTTCCAGATGGCCTCCATGCCCAGCTCAGGGTATTCGATACAGTCCAGGCTTTTGATGCTCTGCTGCGCCAGCACCGCCGCCGGGCCGCCGATGCTGCCTAGATAGAAGCCGCCGTGCTTGCGGCAGGCGTCCGTCACCTGCTGGCTGCGGTTGCCTTTGGCCAGCATGATCATGCTGCCGCCGTGGGATTGCAGCAGATCCACATAGGAATCCATCCGGCCGGCGGTGGTGGGCCCCAACGAGCCGGAGGCGTACCCGGCGGGGGTCTTGGCGGGGCCGGCGTAGTAGACCGGATGATCCTTGATGTATTGCGGCAGTTCCTCGCCGTTATCCAGGCGCTCCTTGAGCTTGGCGTGGGCGATATCCCGCGCCACGATAATGGTGCCGCTCAGGGAGAGGCGCGTGGATACCGGATAGCGGGAAAGCTGGGCGAGGATCTCCTTCATCGGCCGGTTCAGGTTGACCTTGACCGCGTCGCCTTCCCCTTGCTGGCGCAGGGATTGCGGAATATAACGGCCCGGATTGTGCTCGAGTTGTTCAATCCAGATGCCGTCACGGTTGATTTTTGCCTTTATGTTGCGGTCGGCGGAGCAGGATACGCCCATTCCCACCGGGCAGGAGGCGCCGTGACGCGGCAAGCGAACCACGCGAATGTCATGGGCGAAATATTTGCCGCCGAATTGCGCCCCCAGCCCCAGGTTCTGCGCTTCCCGCAACAGCTCCTGCTCCAGCTGCGTATCCCGGAAGGCCCGGCCATGCTCATTGCCTTCGGCGGGCAGGCCGTCATAGTAGTGGGTGGAAGCCAATTTGACGGTTTTCAGCGTACTCTCCGCCGAGGTACCGCCGATCACAAAAGCGATATGGTATGGCGGACAGGCGGCGGTCCCCAGCGTGCGCATTTTTTCCACCAGGTAGCTCTTCAGTTTGCCGGGGCTTAGCAGCGCCTTGGTTTCCTGGTAGAGATAGGTTTTGTTCGCCGAACCGCCGCCCTTGGCGATGCAGAGAAATTTATATTCATCCCCGTCCACGCTGTACAGGTCGATTTGCGCCGGTAGGTTGGTGCCGGTATTGATTTCGCGATACATATCCAGCGCGCTGTTTTGGGAATAGCGCAGATTATCTTCGGTATAGGTGTTGTAAACCCCCTGCGCGAGGCGGGCTTCATCGCCGCCGCCGGTCCATACGCGCTGGCCTTTCTTGCCCATGATAATGGCGGTGCCGGTATCCTGGCAGGTGGGCAGCACGCCCTTCGCGGCGATGTCGGAATTACGCAGGAACTGCAGCGCCACGTATTTGTCGTTTTCGCTGGCCTCAGGGTCGTCAAGAATGGCGGCCACCTGTCGCTGGTGCGCCGGGCGCAGCATAAACGAAGCGTCGTGGAACGCTTGCTGCGCCAACAGCGTCAGCGCCTCGGGCGCGACCTTCAGTATTTCATGTCCTTCAAACTCGGTAAGGGAAACAAAGTCCCGGCTCAATAGGTAATAGTCGGTCTCATCTTGGCTAACGGGAAAGGGGTTTTGGTAATGGAAGGGTTTAGTCGACATTTTCTCTCACTGACTCCGTTATTGTATTGTCGCCGTCGAGGGATGTTGGCCTTAGCCTTCTTGCGCGCAAGAAGGCCGAACGGCTTTAGTAAGAAATCGCCATCCCAGGGTAACCAATAACGGGGGGGGCGCAACCAAGCACATAGCGCCGAAAATGGTACCCATACGCCAATAATTGCCACAGTGCGGCGGTTTGGGCCTAAAAAAAATGGCCTACCGCCGGGAAGGCGCCGGACAATGAGATGAGATTATCGACGTCCCCCGGCATCGGCGGCATCGCTTGCCGACGCCGATTGATTTTCAGGGCGCCGGGCCGGAAATGTTCTGCGTCCGAGCATCGTTAGGTCTCAGGACTTTTCCGCGGCCGGGCACCGTCAGGTCTCAGGGCTTTACTGCCGCGGCCGGGCACCGTCAGATCTCAAGGCTTTTCCGCCGCCGTGGGGCGGTAGTCCATGCGCCCCAGGTCTTCCAGCAGTCCCGGTCCGGCGGGTTGCCAACCAAGCTGTGCGCGGGTCCAGGCGCTGGATGCGGGCATATCCATGCCCACGAACATGCTTAGCCAGCCGAAATGCCGCGCCGCTTCCTCGGGCGCAAGGGATGCCACCGGTACGCCGAGACCCGCGCCCACCGTCTCGGCTATCCGGCGGGCCGAAATGCCCTCTTCGGCCACGGCATGATAGCGCGCGCCTTTGCGGCCCTTCTCCAGCGCCAGCACATAAAGTTTCGCCACATCCAGCACATGGGCCGCCGGCCAGCGGTTGGCGCCGTCGCCCACATAAGCCGAGAGGTTTTTTTTCCCGTGAAATGGCGACAAACGGCGTGATAAGTCCCTGCTTAACCGTATTATGGACCTGGGGCAGACGCACCACGCGCACGTCCACGCCCTCCGCCAGCACCGCGTTGCCCTCCAGCTCGGACGCCACCCGCGGATTGGGGTTGTCGGCGTTGATCACATCCTCCGACGCCGGCCGGCCGAGTCCGGCGTCCCCCATGCCGGTGCCGGAGGTGATGATTAGCGGGCGGTCCGACCCCTTAAGGGTAGCGCCCAGGGCATTGATGACCCGCCGGTCCTTTTCGCAGTTGGCCGTGAATCGCGAAAAGTCGTGATCGAAGGCGGTGTGGATCACGGCATCCGCCCCGACCGCGCCGGCGCGGATGCTGTCGAGATCCTCCAGGGCGCCGCGATGGGGCTCCACGCCCGCCGCCCGCAGGGTTCGAACGCCGTCATCCGATCGCGTCAGACCAATGACCTGATGTCCGGCCGCCAGCAGTTCGGGAATGATACGGGAGCCGATGAAACCGGTGGCGCCGGTGAGAAATACGCGCATAAAAGTCCTCCTGTGTGGTGTCCGGGCAGTGTTATCCGAAAGTTAACCTGATAAAAGTAGTGACATTATCATGGTATAACCACCACCAGGATCGCGGCGCCCGCCACACGGAGGGATTGCCGCAGGCCGGCATCAGGACAGCGAAACCCAGATGGTTTTCATTTGGGTATATTGATCGAATGCTTCAATCCCTTTGTCATAACCGCCGAATCCGGAAGTTTTATAGCCGCCGAACGGAGTGGTGATATCGCCTTCGCCGTAGCCGTTCACGGCCACGGTGCCGGCCTGAATGCGGCGGGCCATTCGCACCGCGAGGTTGATATCCTTTGCGAACAGGGTTGCCGCCAGACCATAGGCGGAGTCATTGGCGATAGCGATGGCTTGCTCTTCGGTATCAAAAGCGATAACGGCCACCACCGGCCCGAAAATTTCATCGCGGGCCAGCGCCATGTCGGGCGTCACGTTGTCGATAACGGTGGCTTCCACAAACCAACCGCCACTCTCCTGCATTACCTGATTGCCGCCCAAGACCACGTCGGCGCCGTCGCGCTTCGCCTGCTCTATGGCGGCCAGAACACGCGTCAGGGCGGCAGGTTCAATCAATGGCCCCAGCCGGGTGGCGCGCTCGGTGGGCTCGCCGGTTTTCCAGACCCGGGCCGCCCGCAGAAAAGCAGCCATAAACGCGTCTTTTACCGATGACTGCACCAGAATACGCGAACCGCAGGTGCAGTTCTGTCCCATATTCCAAAAGGCCGCGTTGGCCAGGTTTTCCGCGACGGCGTCCAGGCTGTCGGCCATATCCTCCATCACCACCTGCGGACTTTTGCCGCCGCATTCCAGCACCACTTTTTTCAGGTTGCTGTCGGCGGAGTAACGCAGAAACTGACGTCCGATTTCGGTGGAGCCGGTAAAGGTCAGGACATCGACATCGTGATGCAGGCCCAAGGCTTTACCGGTAATATGGCCCAGGCCCGGCACTACGTTGAAAACGCCGGCGGGGATCCCTGCCTGAAAGGCGAGCTCGGCGATGCGCAGGGTCGACAGGGAAGCGAGCTCCGCCGGTTTGACCACGATGGAGTTACCGGCCGCCAGCGCCGGAGCGATTTTCCAGGACAGCGTAGCCGCCGGGAAATTCCATGGCAATACCATGCCCACGACGCCCACCGGCTCACGGACGATAAGCCCCAGGTTGCCGTTGCCGGTGGGAGAAATCTTGCCGAAAACCTTGTCGATGGCTTCGGCATACCAGCGCAGGTTATTCACCACGTCCGGCAGGTCGGCGTTTTCGCAATCCGACAAAGGCTTGCCGGCGTCCACCGAATCCAGCAACGCCAGTTCCGACGTGTGTCGCTCGATAAGATCGGCGAATCTGCGCAGGATACGTTTACGTTCCCGCGGATCCAACTGACTCCATACGCCATCTTTAAACGCGGCGCGGGCGCCGCTGACGGCTTTATCCACATCGTTGGCGGAGCAGGCCGCCACCTGATTCAGCCGTTTGCCGGTCGCGGGATTGACATTATCAAAGACCGCTTTATGTTCCGCGTCGGTGAATTCACCGTTGATGAAAGCTTGGGTCCGTACAGTGTCTGGTAACGTGTTCATATCAACTCCAGGCGGTAAGATTACAGGACTTTGCCAAGAAAAGACTTGGCGCGTTCGTTTTGAGTATGATTGAAAAACTCTGTCGGGCTGCCTTGTTCCACCACCACGCCGTTGTCCATGAAAACCACTTTGTCCGATACTTCGCGGGCGAAGCCCAGCTCATGGGTCACCACGATCATGGTCATCCCCTCGGCGGCCAGCTCCCGCATGACGCTCAGCACTTCCCCCACCAGTTCGGGATCAAGGGCGCTGGTGGGCTCGTCGAACAGCATCAGCTTGGGTTTCATCGCCAGCGCCCGGGCAATGGCGACGCGTTGCTGCTGCCCGCCGGAGAGGGTGCGCGGATAGACGTTGGCCTTTTCCGTCAGGCCCACTTTGGCCAGCAGCGCCATGGCCTGTTCAACGGCATGCGCCTTACGGACTTTCTTGACGTGCATAGGCGCTTCAATGATATTTTCCAGCACCGTCATGTGGGGAAAAAGATTGAATCCCTGGAATACCATGCCGATATCCGCCCGTTGCCGGGCCACTTCCGACTTCTTCATTTCATAAAGCTTGCCGTTGTGTTCGCGATAGCCGACGGTTTCGCCGCCCACCTGCAACAGGCCTTTCTCGATGCGTTCGAGGTGGTTCATACAGCGCAGAAAAGTGCTTTTGCCGGAGCCGGAGGGACCCAGGATGCAGCAGACGTTGCCGTATTCCACGGTAAGATCGATGCCTTTGAGCACCGACAGATGTCCATAGGATTTCTCGACGCCGCGCGCAACGACGGCATGCTGTGAAGCTGAAAACGATTGGGTGAAAGACATCGTCGGATGCTCCTTTAGGATTTCTGGTCGGCGTTAAGGTCAACGGGCGCGGCGGCGCGGTGGTCGCTTTTGGCGAAATAGCGCTCGACGTAGTGCTGGATAACGGAAAGCACCGAGGTCAGCATGAGATACCAGAGCGAGGCGACGATCAGCAGCGGCATAGTCTGGAAGTTGGCGGTATAGATAAGCTGCGCCGAATAAAGCAGTTCCTGCAGGGCGATGACGCTCACCAGGGAAGTGGTTTTCAGCATGCCGATCAGCTGGTTGCCCGTAGGGGGAATAATAATGCGCATCGCCTGGGGCAGAATGATTTTCGCCATGACGCGAAAGCTCGACATGCCCAGCGCCTCGGCCGCCTCGCGCTGTCCGTGGGGCACGGAATTCAGACCTGCGCGGACGATTTCCGACATATAGGCCGCCTCGTTCAACCCCAGGCCGAGTAAGGCGGCGACATAGACCGTAATGTATTGGTTGGCGTCAAAGACCCCCAGGTGAGGGCCGAAGGGAAAGCCCACCGTGATGACCGGGTATAAGGCGGAAAGATTGAACCAGAAGATCAGTTGCACCAGCAGGGGCGTGCCGCGAAACATCCACAGGTAAACATGGGCAATGGTGCCCAGTACCGGGTTTTGCGACATGCGCATCAGGGCGAGCAGGGTGCCGAGCACCATGCCGATGGCCATCGCCCCAAGCGTCAGCCACACGGTGGCCATCAGGCCGGAGAGAATCGAAGCGTCAAACAGATAATGCGCCACTACGTCCCAACGGTAGCGCGGATTGGTGACCATGGAGACCACCAGTCCCGCGGCGATGATGACCATAATGGCGGCGGCTACCCATCGCCCGTGGTGCTTTAAAGGCACAACGGGTTTGGTTTCAATTTCGTTTCTGTCTCTCACTGCCTGTGGATTTAACAATTGTGTCTGTGTCACTTTCGTTCCCCTGAACAAGCTTGATATTTGCTATAGATGTATGTGAGACTCTACGGTAATCGATAACCGGTAGCCGTTTACGTATAATGTGGGTTTAGCATTTATCCGTCAAGTTCAATCACGCACAAATCAAGGAGGCAGCGATGTCGGCATTCACCTGGACCAATTGGGGCGGCAACCAAACGTTCAACACAGAAGATTTCCAGCGGCCTGGCACGGAAGAGGAAGCGGCGGCGATCATTGTCGACGCGGTAAAAAAAAGGGCGCTCGGTCAGGGTGGCCGCCAGCGGCCACTCTTTTACGCCCATTGTGCAGACCCACAGCCTGCTGCTGGATCTGCGCGCCCTCAGCGGCGTTATCGCCGTAGACCAACCCCAGCGGCGCGCCGAAGTGGCGGCGGGTTCCGCCCTGGCTTCCCTGGGGGAGCCGCTCTGGTCGGCGGGTCTGTCCATCGAAAATCAGGGGGATATCGATGCGCAATCCATTGCCGGGGCCATCGCCACCGGTACGAAAGGGTCGGGCACGGCGTTCGGCTCGCTCTCCTCAAGGGTGACCAGCCTGCGGCTGGTCAACGGCCTGGGGGAGGTGATGGATATCGACGCCGCGACGGCGGATTATCTGCGCGCCGCCCAGGTTTCCCTGGGTATGCTCGGACCGGTGCTGCGGGTCGGGTTGCAACTGGTGCCGGCCTACCGGCTCAAGGAAGAGAACATGATCCTGCCCATGGACGAAGTCCTGCGGCAATGGGACTATCTGCTTGCTCACTACCGGCACTTCTCTTTTTGGTGGATGCCGGGCGACCGCTCGGCGGACCTGTACAAGCTGGGGGAGGTGCCGGCCGGCCACTGCTTTGTCAAATTGCTGCGGGAGGCGCCCGCACATGAGCCTGATATCCCTCAGGGCGCACCCAACCGTCGCACCGACCGCGCCTATCGCATTTATCCCGACGGCAGCACCGTCGCGGAGTTTCATGAACTGGAGTACATGGTGGACGCCCGCGATGCGCGCGAGGCGGTCGATCGCGTTCAGCACCTGATGCGCACCGGCTATCCCCGGGAAATCTCCCCCCCCTGCAGGTGCGTTGGCAGAAAGGCGACGGCGGCTATCTGTCGCCGCAATCCGGCCGTGACAGCACCTCCATTTCCGTTTCAGGGGAAATCGGCCGTGACTACCTGCCTTTTCTCCGGGCGGTGGACCGGACGCTACAACCGCTGGGCGCGCGTCCTCATTGGGGAAAACTTCACTTCCTTGACCGCCGGCGGGTGGCCGAACTTTACCCCGATCTTGAACGCTTCAAGCAAATACGCCGGCGGTTTGATCCGCAGAACCTTTTTCTAAACAGCCACCTTGCCGAACTCTTCCTGTGACGTTCCCACGGAAAAAAGCGCATTGACAGGTCAATGGTTGAATGTAATATATTACACATAACCAATCACTACGAGTGAGCTCATCATGAAGATCGCTGCAATGGAAGTTTACGGATACGACCTGACTTACGCCCACGGCCAATACGTCATGTCTCAAGGCCGCGCCGCCGTGCGTCAGGCGTCGACGCTGGTGCGTATCATTACCGACGAGGGGTTGGAAGGCTGGGGAGAAAGCAGCACGCTGGGGGGACTTACCTGCCCGCCTTCGCCGAGGGCACCCGTGAGAGCATCCGTGTCATGGCGCCTTCGCTGATTGGCCTGGATCCGAAAAACCTGACGATCATCCATCAACGCATGAACGCCTGTTTGCTGGGGCAGGAGAGCGCTAAAAGCGCCGTTGATATCGCCTGCTGGGATCTGCTGGGTAAAGTGGCCGGGCTGCCCGTTGCGGCGCTGCTGGGGGGCGTGGCCCAACCGGATTTCCCCCTCTATGAGGCGGTGCCGCTGGCGTCCCCCGAGGAGATGGCGGCCTTTGTGCGCCGGCGGGGCGCCGCGGGGATAAGCCGGTTTCAGCTTAAGGTGGGCAACGATCCTTATGAGGATGCGGCGCGGACCCGCAGCGTAATGGAAGCCTGCGGCGATGATGTGGTCGTCGTGGCGGATGCGAACGGCGGCTGGAACGTACAGTCGGCGGTCATTGCCGTCCGTGAATTGGCGGGGTTGAATATCTTTGTGGAACAACCCTGTCGTGATACCGCCGATTGCGCTCTGGTCCAGCGTATAAGCTCCCTGCCTTTGGTTATGGATGAATCAGTGGTGAACGCCGCCGAGTTATACCGGGCGAAATACGATGCCGGCGCGGTATCGGTCAATATCAAACTGGCCCGGGTCGGCGGCATCACCGGCGCGGTGCGCATGCGCGATCAGGCCCAGGCGCTTGGCATGACAGTCTGCATTGAGGATGTTTGGGGCGGCGATGTCACCAGCGCGGCCGTGGCCCATGTGGCCGCCAGCACCCGAGCGGACGCGCTGATGCACGCTTCGTTTTCAATGACTGGACGCTGGAGCACGTGGCCGGCTACGCCCCCGTTCCGAGCGCGGTCGGGGTAAAGCGCCCACGGCGCCCGGTCTCGGCATAATGGTGGACGCGGGGGCATTGGGCCCGGCCCTGTTCAGGGTGGAGCGGCCATGAGCGCCCGTTATTCTCTGCCGCAAAGCGCCATTGACTGGCTCAGCCGCGAGGATCGACAGGTGATCCTCGCCGCGGATTCGCACACCGGCGGCAATCCCACCCGCATCGTTCTGTCGGGTATTGAGCTCCCAAAGGAGGCCGCTGGCGTCGATGCGACGCGCCGCTGGTTGCGTGAGCACGGAGATCACTGGCGCCGCCGTCTGGTGCACGAGCCCCGCGGCGGCGGACTGACTTGCGCCGTCGTGCCGGTGATGACGCGGGAGGATGGCTGCGATATCGGCGCGGTCATACTGGAGCCGGGCTCTTATCCCCCTATGTGCGGCCACTGCATGATAGGTTTCGCCTCGGTCATCGTCGAGCTGGAGCTATTGCCGGATTTGTGGCGTGAAAGCGCCGACCGCGCGACGTTTCGTATCCGCACCCCAGCAGGCCCGGTAGGCGTGACCGCCCGGCGGGACAGCGGAAAATTGACCTCCGTCACCCTTGAGAATGTGGAGTCATTTATCGTCGGCCGCGAAGAGTGCGAGGTGGAAGGGCGCGCCTTGTCGGTGGAATTACTGTATGGCGGCGACTACTACATCTCCGTGGATGTCGAACGCATCGGGCTGTCGCTGCATCGGGATAACGCCACGGAAATCGTCCGCCTGGCGCGGTTGCTGCGGGAGAACTACACCCGCCAAGGCGTTACCGATCCCCTTACCGGCGAGGCCCTTGATGTCTACCAGGTGCTGTTCTACCGCTACGATCCGGCCCGGCCGTTGCGGGCCGACATCGTTGTGGTGGCGCCGCCGGGGGTTATCGATCGTTCTCCCTGTGGCACCGGCACCAGCGCGCTGTTCGCCAAACTGGTGACGGAAGGCCGCGTGCGGCCCGATGACACCGTTACCACCCAGAGCATTATCGGCTCAACCTTTACCGTGGCCGCGGCCAACATCCGCCGGACGCCCAAACGAACTTTTATCACGCCGGCGCTTACCGGACGCGCCTATATCAATGGCTTTCTGACTATCGCGGCCGACGCTGAAGACGAACTGGCCGATGGTTTTCCACCGCTCTGACATTTATCACTGGAGATTCAGCACATGACCCTTAAAGGTGTACTTTCCGCCATCGTCACGCCGTTCACCGCCGATGGTGAACACATTGATGAGTCGGCGTTACGTCGGCTCGTTGACCAAAACATCGCTGACGGCGTCGATGGGTTTGTCCCCGCAGGCGGCACGGGAGAGTTTTCCGTGCTCTCCCATCAGGAAAGAGTGACGCTGGTGAATATCGTGGCCGAACAGGCCGCGGGCAAAGCGACCGTGCTGGCGCACGTGGGGGCGACCTCCACCCGGGAAGCCATCGCGCTGGCGAAACATGCCGAACGGGCCGGCGCGACGGCCATCATGCTGGCGACGCCTTACTATGAACCCATCGGATTTGATGAAGCATTCGCCTATTACGCCGACGTGGCGGCGGCCACCAGCCTGCCGATTTGCGCCTATAACTTTCCGCCTGCCACCGGCCTGCATCTGGACGTGGACTTTCTGCTGAGGCTGGTCAGGGAAATTCCCCAGGTTAAGTACGTCAAGGACTCTTCGGCCAATATCATGCAGATGAACGCGCTGCTGATGCAATACCGGGACACAATCAGCTTTTTCAACGGCGAGGATGTGTTAATGCTGCCCGCGCTGATGCTGAAGGCGCCTGGCATGGTCATGGGCACGGGCAATTTCATGGCGCCGGCGCTGGCCAGGCTGCAGCGCGCCAGCGAAAGCGGGGACGACCAGACGGTAGTGTCCATCTGGCGGCAGATTTATCCCCTGGTCTTTTTGCTGGGCTCCGGCCGCTACAACAGCGGCATCAAGGCCGCCTGCGATATTCTCGGCCTGAGCGTCGGGCCGGTGCGGGCGCCGATTCCGCCCTATACCGCGGCGCAGAAAGAGACGCTGCGCCGGGCGATCGCCGCCGTCGATCCGTCGTTGCTCACCGGCGCCGCACGTCGATAATCCCGGCGAGGGCAGCTCATCCCATTGCCCCGTCAACCAGGAACACCCATTGGAGAAAGAAGTATGAAAGCGGAAATTTTTTCCGGCGTTATTCCGGCGCTGATGACCCCGTGCAATGAAAACCGGCAACCGGACTTTGATGCGCTGGTCCACAAAGCGCGGGCGCTGATGGCGGCCGGCATGTCGGCGGTGGTGTATTGCGGTTCAATGGGAGACTGGCCGCTGCTGTCGGATACTCAGCGCATGGAAGGGGTTGCCCGTTTGACAGAGGCCGGCATCCCGGTGATTGTAGGCACCGGCGCGGTCAACACCGCTTCTGCGGTGGCCCATGCCGCCCATGCGCAACAGACGGGGGCCAAGGGGCTGATGGTGATCCCCCGCGTGTTGTCGCGGGGTTCGGTTGTCGCCGCGCAAAAAGAGCATTTCAACGCGATCCTGGCCGCCGCTCCCGCGTTGCCCTCGGTGATTTACAACAGTCCCTACTATGGCTTCGCCACCCGTGCGGACCTGTTCTTCGCCCTGCGGCAAGAGCATCCCAACCTGGTGGGCTTTAAAGAGTTCGGCGGCGTTGACTCTCTGCGCTATGCCGCCGAGAACATCACCAGCCGCGACGATGACGTTTCCCTGATGATTGGCGTAGATACCGCCGTGGTCCACGGCTTCGTCAACTGCGGCGCCAGCGGCGCCATTACCGGCATCGGCAACGTACTGCCGCGGGAAGTGCTGCATCTGTGCAATCTGGCGCAGGCGGCGGCGAAAGGCAACGCCGATGCCCGGCAGCGCGCCCATGAGCTGGAGCAGGCCCTGGGAGTGCTTTCGTCCTTTGATGCGGGGCCGGACCTGGTATTGTTCTTCAAATACATGATGGTGCTGCGAGGGGAAAAAGAGTATAGCCTGCACTTTAATAAGACCGATGTGCTGGGCGAGAGCCAGCGCGGCTACGTGGAAGCCCAACTGCGTCTGTTCGATCGCTGGTATGGCGAGTGGAGCCAATTGCCGGGCGCGGTGCGGGAGCATCAACCGCGCTGAGAGAGTTGGCGGCGACCCGGTCGTGGACGGTTGATTCTTGTGGCCGCCTGTCCCGCCTTATCGACGCCGAGTCCGTTTATCATCAGTCCGGGCGCGGTCCATAGCCATGGACCGCGCTTTTTTCATGCGTCTTCCGTTACTTGCCGCGGGCGATGCTCTCGCGCTCCACTAGCGTCAACTGTGCCCGTTTTTGCTCAATGCCCGCCAGATGGGCCCGCGCGCGGCGGGCAGCTTCATGGCCGGAGCCGGTGGCGATTTCCATGTTGCCGATTTCGGCAAAGTAATCGCCGGCGAAATGAATGTTCACATCGTCCCGCTCGCAGTAGTTCAGCATGGGATCAAAGTCGAAGCCGGCCGGACGATAGGTATTCCCCGGCTCCCAGCGCTGTACAATGGTCTCCTTGATGTGCCCTTGCAACTGTGGGAACATCTGGTAGATATCCGCCAGATAGCGATCGCGGATTTGCTCATCTGTAAGCTTCAGCATCTCGCGCGCCGGCGCGCCGCCGGAATAGACCATCAGGCTGCCGCCGGGCTTGCGCGGACCGGTTCTCAGCGGGTTGGCATGATTAAAGAACATGTCGAACGACGCATCGGGCGTCGTGATGGCGTAGATATCGTCGTAGGGCATCGGGCCGGTTTCATCCGTGATAATGCCCATGGTGGGGAAGGGGCCGTACTTGACGTTTTGCAAGGTATGCCGCACGTCGTCCGGGATATCCTTGACCATCTCCGCCGCCTGGTAAGCGGGCACGCCGATAATCACTTCCGACGCCGTTATCCGCTGTTCACGTCCCTCGGCTTCATAGACCACGGTGACCAAATCGCCGGTGTTGCTGACGGATTTCACCGTGGCGTGATAACGCACCCGGTCCCCCAGCAAATCCATCATCACTTCGCCAAAACGGCCTGAGCCTCCGTTCAGGTTGAGCGCCATGGAGTCGCCTTTACCGGCCCATACGGCGCCGAACAGCGAAACACCCACCCCCGCATGCTGTTCTTCCATTTCCGCCGCCGCGCGGCGGGCTGCGGATTGGAACAGCGCTTCGAGCCGTTTTGGCAAGGGCCCCATAAAGTCGCGGAACGACTGCTGGGAAAGATAGCGCGCCACGCGCGCGCGGCGGCGCTGATTGTTTTCGCCGTAAACGGGCACCATGGCCTTCTGCCAGCCTTTCACGGCTTTCAGTATGCGCAGTCCGCGGCTGGCGAGCACAATGCGTTCCCGCAAAGTCATCGGCATCGTCAAGGGCAGGGCGGAGACATTTTTCGGCTTATAGACCTTTCCTCCCCAGCAAATGGCAAATTTATTGCCGGGGATTTTGATGATATCCAGTCCGATGGAGTGAAGAATGTTACGCATATGGGAACCCGGCGGCGGAAAGAGATGACCGCCGAGGTTTATCCAGTAATCGCCGCGGGACAGGGAGTAAAGACGCCCGCCGAGACGGTGCGATTTCTCCAGAACCCGTATCTTCCTGTCCCTGAGTTCCCAAGCCGCCGACAGGCCCGACGGGCCGCCGCCAATAACAATTACATCAAAATCCGGCTTAACCATGGTTTGTGTCACCTTAATTGCTTGCCTGTTCCATTACCTGGCCCTGACTTCGGGTTCGCCCTGCATGCCGCTGGTTTCATTAATGATCGACAATGATTGCAGCGGCTGCGTGTAACGGGTAATATATTATCCGTTACACTCAATTGTCAATGCGCAGTTATTGGCCAACGACTTATCGCAACGTGCATTCCTCCGAGGAGATTTACATGAAGTCAAACCGTTCCAATCTGTTGTGCCTGCTTGCCGCGCTGGCGGCCGTCGTCTTGCCCGCGACCTCGGCCTGGGCCGATAAAAGCATTGAAAAAGTGGACGCCCTGGCCTCCCGGCTGCCGCAACCCCTTTTGGCTTCAGGAGAACTGCGCATCGCCGTGCCGGACATCGGAAAGCCCCTGGCTTATAAAGAGGGCGGCGTCCTGAAGGGCATGGACGTCGATCTGGCCAAGGCCGTGGCGGCGACACTGGGGTTAAAGGCGAACATCAGCCTGATTCCCTTTTCCGCCGCGCTGACCGGCCTGCAGGCCAACAAATATGACATCTCCTACGGCGAATTTTACGTCACCGCCGAGCGGTTGCAGGTGGCGGATTTCGTCACCGATTGGCAGGACTACAGCACCTTTCTGGTAAAGAAAGGCAGGCCTTTCCAGCCTAAGGCGCTGGCGGAAATTTGCGGTCACAAGGTCGGCGCGATGGCGGGTTCGGCCGAATTGGCCACGCTGAAGTCCTCTTCGGTGAAATGCGCCGGAAAACCGCCGGTGGTCAGCGCCTTTCCGTCCATCAATAACGCCGTATTGGCCCTCGACAGCGGACGAATCGAAGGCGTGTTGATCAACCGCGGCGGCGCACAGGCGTCGATACATCTCGATGCCGCCCTGGACGCCTCGGGAGAAATCGGCGGCGGTCCCACCGCCATCGCCGTGGCCCGCAATGCCAACTCCGACCAACTGCTGCCGGCCCTCAAGGGCGCCTATGATCACCTGATACAACAGGGCGGTTACGCCGACATCTTGGCTCGGAATGACACGGCCTACGGCGCCGCCAAGAGCGCCGTGATCTACCAAGCCGGCTCAACGCCCCCCCCCCGTTACAGCTTCTGAGCCTGCCCCAGGGACGGGGTAAGATCCATTGGCACGCTCGTTAACCGCGACTATCGATAGCAAAAAGTTATGCAGGCGCATCTGTGATGAACGCGTTTGCGGGCATCTGGGGGAAAGCGATAAGCAAAGCGTATAGTTATTGTGAAAAACGCCCAATCAAACTAATATGTAGCCCATTATCGACTACCAAGATGTCGTCTGAGGTTTATCTATGGAACAGGAACACCATTTACTCAAGCAATCCAACCTTCGGGATCAGGCGCTCTCTATTCTGAAGCTGCGGCTGATTTCCGGGGATCTGGCGCCGGGAAAAATCTATTCGGCCTCCGCCCTGGCCGAAGAGCTCGGCGTTTCAAACAGTCCCGTGCGCGAAGCCATGCTTACCCTGGTGAATCACGGACTGATGGAAACCGTACGCAATCGCGGCTTTCGCGTCGTCCATTTCAGCGATAAAGAGCGGCAAAACGTTTACGATCTGAGGATTTTGCTCGAAGTCCCTTCGATGGTAAAACTGGCCCGGCTGAGCGAGCGAGTCCGTCCCCGCAAAGAGGAATTTGCGCATATTGCGGCCGATATGGTGAATTTCGCCAAAGAGGGGAATATCGCCGGCTATCTGGAGATGGATCACCGTTTCCATCTTGAGCTGCTGGCGATCCTTGAAAACGAGCAGTTGGTGGCTATCGTTGAAAATCTCCGCGCGCAATCCAGGCAGTATGGCTTAAAAGCGTTACGCGGCAGCGGCGGCCTGGTGAAATCCGCCGAGGAGCATCAGCCCATTCTCGACGCGATAGTGGCGGGCGATACTGAACTCACTTCCCGACTGATGACCAGCCATCTCAATCATTTTATGAGCGATTGGGCCGGATTAATGACGGTGGCCGGCGGAACGGCGTGATGTGACCGGCTTGTAAGCCTGGCGTGCGGCTGGTGGTTATCGCCCGAGGGGGCACCGGCGGGGCGCCTGTGACCCCATTTATGCCGAAAAGCCGCCGTGCTCGGAAGAGGAGCACGCTTGTATTATAGACGATGAATTTTTGTCGGCGCGGGCCAATTCCTGTTTCTCCATTTTCCTTCCTGCCTTCCAGCATTCCCTGATGTACCGATGCATGGTTATTATCTACTGCCCTGTTTTGCCTTGCATGCCGGCTATCCTGACTTTTCTCCACGCCTATCGCCGCTATTTTTGCCCTGCCAAAATTCCTTTCATTGCCATGGGCGGCATGGGTTGGTTTTGGCCGCGAAACGGCGGCGTCTCAAGACTAAATAAAACAGTGCCTGGCGCGGCAAAGCGCTAAAAGCGTATTGACACATTAATGTAACATGCTATCGTCTACCGGTAATATATTACGTATAACAACTCAATACCCATTAAGAGGAATCGACATGCGTTTATCCATCCATATCGGTGCGGTTTCGGCCAGTTTGGCGCTGTTGCTGTGCGCCGCGTCATCACAGGCGGCGCCTGTCCAGAACCTGCCGGCCGGGGGAATGCCAAGCGTCGCGCCGGTGCCGGATATTGTCGCGCTGGTGCCTGATGCCATAAGACAACGCGGGGTGCTTCGCGTCGCCACCATGACCAAATATCAGCCCTTTTCCTTCGTCATTGACGGAAAAAATGTCGGTATGATCCCGGAGATGGTCACCGCCGTCGCCCAAACCATGGGATTGAAAGCGGATATCCAAGGCATGGACTTTCCAAGCATACTGTTGGGACTGCAGGCGCAGAAATACGATATCGGCATGGGCGAGTTCTTCGTGCGGAAAGACCGGCTTGAGGTCGCCGATTTTGTCACGGAATGGAGCAATTTCGATGCTTTCGTGGTGAATAAAGGCAGTGATTACCTGCCGAAAGGCATCGAGGATGTCTGCGGGCACAAGATTGCGATCCTGGCCGGATCCTCCGGGGTGCCCGCCATGGAGACCGGCAAACAGCGCTGTGCGTCAGAAGGCAAGGCGCCGCCGCAGGTCAGCGTCTTCCCGCAAATGTCCGATGCCGTGCTTGCCCTCTCCAGCCACCGCGCCGATGCTGTGCTTACCGGCCGTGAAGTCGGGCTGACGCTGGTGGCCTCGGGACAGCCTTTTGTGCCCACCGGCCGGGTCGGCGGCGGCCCCTGCGCCACGGCGGTGGCGCGCAACGCGTCCGAAGCGGGAATGTTGCAGGCCATTCAAGCCGCCTATGCCTATCTGATCAAATCCGGAACCTATGGGAAAATTCATAAACGGTGGGGCACGGACTACGGCATGATCGATAATCCCACCATCTACCGTCAGGGCAATGTCCTGCCGGATTACAAAATTTAGACCGGTAACGGCTCTCGTCCATTTCATTCTCAAGGAGACCTGATGCATTCGCGATCTCACTTTTCGGTGGTGGATATGCACTCCGCCGGAGCCCAGGCACGTGTCGTAATAGGGGGCGTCCCCCGCGCCAAGGGCGCTACCATGAACGAAAAGCGCTTGTACCTGGCGGCGAACTATGATCACGTGCGCAAGCTGTTGATGTATGAACCCCGCGGCGGCGCCCAGATGAGCGGGAGCCTGATTATGGAGCCCTGCGATCCGCGAGCCGATGTCGGCATCGTCTTTATCGAGAGCGGCGGCTGGCTCACCATGTGCGGCGCCGGGACCATCGGCGCGGCGACCGCGCTGATTGAAACCGGCATGTTCAAAGCCACCGGTCCGCGAACATCCATTGTGTTTGACACCCCCGCCGGCTTGGTGACGGCGCATGTGGAGATCAAAAACGGCGATGTCGAGAGCGTATCCCTCGCTAACGTACCGTCCTACCTTGCGCTTAAAGATCATCCCATTGAAATGGCGGGTCAGGGCACAGTCAACGTCGACATTGCCTACGGCGGCAACTTTTACGTCATTGTCCCCGCCAGCCGATTCCATTTGGAGGTGGCGCCGGCCTATGCGGAACGGCTGATGGCCATCGGCCGGCTGTTGCGTGAAGAAACCAACGCCGCCGTAAGCGTCAAGCACCCGCTGTCCGCCATCGCCGCGCCCATTCCCAACGTGATTTTCACCGGACCGGGCTCCGGTCCTGGCATCCATCGAAATCTGGTCCTGTTCGGCGAGGCCGGCGTGGATCGCTCGCCGGGCGGGACGGGGACCTCGGCGCGCATGGCGCAGCTTTATGCTCGTGGAGAATTATCCCTAAACGAACCGTTTTTGCATGAAAGCATTATCGGCTCGCGTTTCGAGGGCAAACTGACGAGCGTGCAAAATGTGGCCGGCCGGGAAATGGTCATCCCCTTGATCACGGGCCGCGCTTTTGTCATCGGGTTGCGCAGTTTCTTCATCGATCCGCAGGACCCTTTTCAAGAAGGCTTCGGGGTCGGCTATGCGGCGGATGCCAAACGCCCCGCCTTTACCGCTCACGAGGAGAGGCCATGAAATCCACCGTTCAATATACCGTGATTGATGCCCACAGCGCCGGCGCGCCGGCGCGAGTGGTTATCGGCGGCGTTGCCCCGGTCCCCGGTGACCGTATCAGCGAAAAGCGCGCCTACCTGATGGAACATCGCGACGATATCAGAAAACTGCTGATGTACGAGCCGCGGGGAAGCTCGGAAATGTGCGGCAGTATCTTGATGCAGCCCTGCGATCCCCGAGCCGATATCGGCATTGTTTTTATCGAAACCGGCGGCTGGCCGCTCATGTGCGGCGCGGGCACTATCGGCGCCGCCACCGTGATGGTGGAAAACGGTTATGTCGACGTGGTTGAGCCCCTATCTCGTATCCTGTTCGATACGCCGGCCGGTCTGGTGACCGCGGAAGTGGAGGTTGCCGATGGGGTGGTAAAAGGGGTCACCATTCAAAACGTCGCCTCATACATGGTGGCGGCGGATCAGACGGTGGACGTGCCGGCTCACGGTCCCGTCATGGTGGATATTGTCTACGGCGGCAATTATTACGCCCTGGTCAGCGCCGCCGGCCTGGGTCTGGACGTGCGTCCGGCCCTGGCGGAAAAGCTGCTTATCGCGGGCCGGGGAATTCGCGATGGGGTCAACCGCGCGCTGTCCAAGCTTGATCCGGTCACCGGCAAGACTTTCCATGTGCCGATGGTGATTTTCACCGAAGAGCAAAACAGCGCCGGCAGCTTCCGCAATCTGGTGTTTTTCGGCGAATCGGGCGTTGATCGCTCACCCGGGGGCACCGGCACATCGGCGCGGATGGCCCAGCGTTTTTATCGCGGCCAGCAGAGGAGCGGCGACAGGTTCCTGCACGAGAGCATCATCGGTTCGGTCTTCGAGGGCACGTTCGTAGAGACGACGATGGTCAATAACGTCGAGGCCATTATTCCCAAAATACGCGGACGTGCCCATATTATCGCGCAATCCACCTTCCTGCTCGATCCCCGGGACCCTTTTACCGAGGGCTTTGGCGTCGGCTATGGCAGCGACGCGAAACCCCCGACGCACCTGACCGATTAAGGCCGGGCGCTTCGCCGCCGACGCCCGTCAATAACCGACGTGCGTCTTTTTCATCGTCTACGCCGTCATATACTTATTAATAGTAAGGGTATTAACGTCATGCAGCCGCCGGGATAATATAAGACATTGACGTCAGTAAGGAATTATCCCGTGAAATTTAAAACATCCTATGGTTTGAACTGGCTGTCCCTGGCCGTGATAGTCATTATCGGTGTGGCGTTATGGCCGCTGGCTCCCCCCCCGTCGGGCTGAGCGCTCATGCCTGGCATTCCGCGGTGATATTCGTCGCCACCATCATCGCCATTGTGGCCGATGTCTTGCCTATCGGCGCCATCGGCATCATTGGCATCACGGTGTTCGCGCTGACCTATGCCGCCGGTGACAAGAACGCCGAGGGCGCTATCGTCACCGCGCTTAGCGAATTAAACAGTTCGCTGATCTGGCTTATCGTCGTGGCTTTTATGATTGCGCGCGGGTTTATCAAAACCGGGTTGGGGCGGCGGCTGGCCCTGATGCTTATCCGGCTTTTGGGCAAGCGTACCCTTGGCCTGGCCTATGGTCTGGCGTTCGCCGATTTGCTGCTGGCGCCGGCGATGCCCAGCAATACCGCACGCTGCGGCGGGGTGATTTACCCCATCGCCGATTCCCTGGCGCGCAGTTTCGACTCTCATCCCGATAACGCCTCCCGCAACAAGATCGGCACGTTCCTCATCGTCTGCATCGGCAACGTCAACGATATCACCTCGGCGCTGTTTATGACCGCCTATACCGGCAATCTGCTGGCGGTGAACCTCGCCGCCGGCGCCGGCATTCCCATCTCCTGGTTCCAGTGGTTCCTCGCCGCGCTGCTTCCCTGCCTGGTGTCGCTTATGATAGTCCCGCCCTGCATCTATTTCCTGGTGCGCCCGGCCATCAAAAAGACCCCGGATGCCCCCAGGTTTGCCGCCGCCGAGCTGGCGAAAAGCGGCCCGCTGAGCAAATCCGAGTGGCTGATGGTGGCGACGGTGGCGCTGTTGCTGGTGTTGTGGATTTTTGGCGCGGCCCTGGGGGTGGACCCCACCACCGCATCCTTTGTCGGCCTGTCTTTTTTATTACTGACCGGCGTATTGTCCTGGGAAGATATCAAAAGCGAAAAGGGCGCCTGGGACACCCTGGTATGGTTCGCCGCGCTGCTGATGATGGCCAACAAACTCAAGGATTTAGGTTTTACCACCTGGTTCGGTAATATTATCGGCGTAAATATCGGCCATGTCATGGGCGGCACGCATTGGATAGAGGTGTTGCTGCTGTTGAACGCCGCCTATATGTATACCCATTACTTCTTCGCCAGCGGCAATGCGCAAATAGCCGCGCTGTACGCCGTGTTCCTGGCCGTCGGCATTCATCTTGGCATTCCGGCGCTGCCGTTGGCTTTTATGCTGGCTTTTACCAGCAGCCTCTATTGCTCGCTGACTCAATATACCCACGCGCGCGGCCCGATTCTGTTCGGCGCCGGCTATGTGCCCACCGACGTCTGGTGGCGCACCGGCTTTATCGTCAGCCTGATCAATCAGGTCATTTTCATGGTGGTGGGACTGGCCTGGTGGCGGGCGCTGGGGCTGTATTGAGCGCCGAACGTGAAGATAGGTAAAAAAAAGGTCAGGCAAGCGTCTTTAAGACAATTAGCTATAGGGGGATGCGAAGGTTTAGGCAATATTAACGTTAACGGGCTAACTTAAGCGTTAATTGACTAAGGAAAGCGTATGAAAAAAACCCCTATTGTTGCTGGTGATGACCGTCTTTGCCTCCAGCAGCCTGTTTTCCGGCTGGTCCTACGCCGACGGCCCATGGGATCGCGATCATCACGGGCCGCGGCGGGATTATGGGCCACACGGCCCCGGTTGGCGCCACGATCGCGGCCCTTATCCGGGCCACGGCCCTCGCGGCTACGACCACGACAGATTTGTCTGGCGCGGCGATGAATTCAGGAGAGGCTATCCGGTCCCCAGGTATTACCGCGGCGAGGGTTATCGGGTGCACGATTGGCGCTATCGCGGCCTGCAGGCGCCGCCGCCGGGCCATTACTGGACCTATATCGACGGGCGCTATGTCCTGATAGCCGCCGCCACCGGCGTGGTCACCGCGATTATCATGGGCAATCTGCTCCATCCCCGCTAAGCAAAACCGGCTTGCCGCCGAGCTTTAACATTAAGAAAACCGATAAATAGCAATTTTGTTACAAAGTTTCGCTGCCGGGTCGACGCAAAAATGACATTGTAGATTAATAATGTGATCTATGAACAATGTGAATGTATATGGAAAGCGACCCACGGCCCGGCGCTATAACAACCGGTCGGCGCGATGATAACGTCGAGCCGCCGCCGCGATGTTTTGACGGTCACAACGATCTGCTGCTGAATTTGTGGCTGCGCCATCCAAAAAATCCGGCGCAGGCTTTTTCGCCGGCCTGCCGGAGGGACACCTCGATTATCCGCGTATGCGCAGCGGCGGCTTCAGCGGCGGCCTGTTCGCGGTGTTTGTGCCGCCGGCGGTCTATGTGGCGAAAATACGCGGCGGCGCGGCGGCAGACAGCGATCCGTTGGCCGTCACCCGATCGCAGATAGCGATACTGCGGGCCTTGGCGGGGGACTCAGGGGGCAGGGCGCGCTTGTGCCGTTCCACGGACGATATTGAAGACTGCCTGCGTCATGACGTGCTGGCGATGGTGCTGCATCTCGAAGGGGCGCAGGCCCTTGATCCCGATTTGGAATTGCTGGATGTCTTTTACCGGCAGGGCCTTCGCAGCATCGGTCCTTTCTGGAATGAGCAAAACCTGTTCGGCGCCGGCGTAAAAGGCGATTTTCCCGGTTCGCCGGATACCGGTCCCGGCATGACGCCGGCGGGCAAAGCGCTTATTCGCGCCTGCAACCGGAATAAAATCGTCGTCGACCTGTCGCATATGAACGAAAAAGCCTTCTGGCAAACGGCGGCGCTGAGCGATGCCCCACTGGTGGCGACGCACTCCAATGCGCATGCCCTCTGTCCGCAGCCGCGCAATCTTACCGATGCGCAGCTGGCGGCCATCGCCGACAGCGACGGCCTGGTGGGGGTCAATTTCGGTACGGCATTTCTGCGCGGCGACGGTAAGCGGGACGGCGACACCCCCATCACCGACATCGTCAGGCATCTTTGCTATCTGCTGGACAAGCTTGGTGAGGACCGGGTCGGATTCGGCTCCGATTTTGACGGCGTCACTGTGCCGAACGCCCTGGGGGATGTCGCCGGAATGCCGTTGCTGCTGGCGGCGATGGGCCGGGCGGGCATCAATGGCCCCTTGAGGGAAAAGCTCGCCTGGCGCAACTGGCTGCGGGTATTGGCGCGCACCTGGGCCTGACGGGCAGCAAGGCGTCCCGCGGGAAAAGCTCGCCTGGCGCAACTGGCTGCGGGTACTGGCGCGCGCCTGGGCCTGACGTCCCGACCCTAACCGCCGCGTACCGAGCCGGACGCCTTGATGATGAATTGCCGTTGTTCTTGGGATGACTTGCCCCGTCGGGGCGCTGACGTCCTTTATTTTAAACACTAAGAGGAGACATATCATGACCGTGTGGACCAAGCCAACGTTTGAAGACTTACGCCTGGGTCTGGAAGTCACGCTGTATATTTCCAACCGTTAATCTCCCATGCCCGCGCTGTCGCGGGCCTGTTTTTTCTCCTTAACCCGGTTGGCATATGCTGATAAAAGTTCTGGGCTCCGCGGCGGGCGGAGGATTTCCGCAATGGAATTGCAACTGCAGAAACTGCCGCGGGGTCCGCGACGGCACCGTTAAGGCATCCCGGCGCACCCAGTCCTCCATCGCCATCAGCGATAACGGCAAAGAGTGGGTGCTGTGCAACGTTTCCCCCGATATCTGCCAGCAAATCCAGGCAAACCCGGAATTATCGCCGGCCTCCGACGTGCTGCGGGGCAGCGGCATCGGCGCCGTTATCCTGACCGACAGTCAAATCGACCACAGCGCGGGCTTGCTGAATCTGCGGGAAGGCTGCCCGCATCAGGTGTGGTGTACCGATGAGGTCCACCAGGATTTAACCACCGGCTTTCCGGTATTCACCGTTCTTTCGCACTGGAATGGCGGCCTGCTGCATTATCCCATTGTGCCGGGCAAGCCGTTTCACGTCACCGCCAGCGAAACGATACGGTTCACGCCCATCCCGCTGCCCAGCAACGCGCCGCCGTATTCCACCTACCGCAATCGTCCGCTGCCGGGGCACAATATCGCGCTGTTCGCCGAAGACGGCCGCAGCGGCAAAAGCCTGCTCTACGCCCCCGGACTGGGTGAACCGGACGAAGCGCTGATGCCCTGGCTGCGCAAGGCGGATTGCCTGCTGATAGACGGCACGCTGTGGCGCGACAACGAACTTTACCTCACCGGCGTAGGCCGACATACCGGCCGGGATATGGGGCACCTGGCGCTGGCGGAAGAGTACGGGCTGGCGGCGTTGCTGGCCTCGCTGCCCGCCGAGCGGAAGATTCTTATTCATATCAATAACACCAATCCCATCCTCGATGAAGACTCTGTCGAACGGCAAAGCCTGACGCGACAAGGCATCGAAGTGAGCTGGGACGGGATGCTCATTGAGGTATAGCCATGACACAGACGCACCCTCTGTCACCCCAAGACTTTGAACAGGCGCTGCGGGATAAAGGCGCCTACTACCATATCCATCATCCGTACCATGTCGCCATGCAGGCCGGCCGCGCCACCCGCGAACAGATCCAGGGCTGGGTGGCGAACCGCTTTTACTATCAAACCAGCATTCCGCTCAAGGACGCGGCCATCATGGCCAACTGTCCTCATCCGGAGGTGCGGCGCAAATGGGTGCGGCGTATCCTCGACCACGACGGTCACGGCGACGGAGACGGCGGTATCGAAGCCTGGCTGCGCCTGGGAGAAGCCGTGGGACTGCGGCGCGAGCTGCTGCTGTCCGATGACATGGTATTGCCAGGGGTGCGCTTCGCCGTGGATGCCTATGTCGGCTTCGCCCGCCGCGCCGATTGGCGGGAGGCCGCGTGCAGTTCCCTGACCGAGCTGTTCGCGCCGCAAATTCATCAGGCGCGGCTGGATACCTGGCCCGGCCATTATCAATGGATTGAAGCCGAAGGCTACGACTATTTCCGCAGCCGCCTCAGCCAGGCGAACCGCGACGTCGAACACGGCCTGCAACTGGCCCTGGCGTATTGCGACACCGTGGAGAAACAACAGCGCATGCTGGAGATACTGCAGTTCAAACTGGATATTCTCTGGAGCATGCTGGATGCCATGAGCATGGCGTATGAACTGCAACGTCCTCCTTACCATACCGTCACCCACCAGCCCGTCTGGCACAAAACGAGGCTGGTCTGATGGAACTGACGCCATCGCAAACGCCGGTGTTCCGGCGCGGTTTTCGTCTGCAGTGGGAAGAGCGGCAGCGCTGCCATGTCATCCTCTATCCGGAAGGCATGGCGAAACTCAATGACAGCGCCGCCGCCATTTTGCAACTGGCGGACGGCCATCGTACCCTGGGGGATATCATCGCCGAGCTGAACGCCCGTTTTCCACAGGCCCAGGGGCTCGCCGATGACGTTACCGGGTTTTTTATCCAGGCCTATCAGCAAAAGTGGATTATCTTTCGTGAATGAGCAAAAACCGGCCGTTAATCCGCCGCTCTGGTTGCTGGCGGAACTGACCTACCGCTGCCCGTTGCACTGTCCTTACTGCTCCAATCCGCTGGATTTCGCTCAGCAGGATAACGAGCTGACCACGGCGCAGTGGATAGACGTATTCAGGCAGGCGCGCGCCATGGGCAGCGTTCAACTGGGGTTTTCCGGCGGCGAGCCGCTGATGCGCCACGATTTGCCGGAGCTGATTGCCGCGGCCCGCGGCCTCGGCTTTTACACCAACCTCATCACCTCGGGTATCAACCTGACGGAGAAAAAGCTGCACACCTTCGCCGACGCCGGCCTTGATCATATCCAGATAAGCTTCCAGGCCAGCGACGAAACCCTGAACGCCGCGCTGGCGGGATCGGAAAAAGCCTTCCGCCAAAAGCTGGCGATGGCCAAGGCGGTAAAGGCCCATGGCTATCCGATGGTGCTTAATTTCGTGCTGCATCGTCATAATATCGACGAGATAGAGAGCATCATCGAGCTGTGCATCGCCTTGGAAGCCGATGACGTCGAGCTGGCAACCTGCCAGTTTTACGGTTGGGCGCAACTGAATCGGGAAGGGCTGCTACCCAGCCGCGAGCAGCTGGTCCGCGCCGAGGCCGTCGTGAAGCGCTATCGGCAACGCATGGCGCAAAGCGGCAGTTTGACCAACCTCCTGTTCGTTACCCCCGACTACTACGAAGAGCGGCCCAAGGGGTGCATGGGGGGGGCTGGGGCGCCATCTTCATGAGCGTCACCCCGGAGGGCACCGCGCTGCCCTGCCACAGCGCACGCCAGCTGCCGTTGAAATTTCCCTCGGTGCTGGCGCATGATCTAGAGCATATCTGGCGTCACTCCTTCGGTTTCAACCGCTATCGCGGTTTCGATTGGATGCCGGAGCCCTGCCGCTCTTGCGATGAAAAAGAGCTGGATTTCGGCGGCTGCCGCTGCCAAGCGTTTATGCTGACGGGCAGCGCCGACAATGCCGATCCGGTTTGCGCCAAATCGTCCCATCATCCGACTATCCTCGCCGCGCGCGAGGCGGCCGAGCACGCGCGCGCGCCGATTCATGAGCTGCGGTTTCGCAACCGCGTCAATTCGCAGCTGATTTTCAAAAGCGGCGCATGAGCGGATTTGCGCGGGAGGAGCGGCAACGGCTGGCGAACGGACTGACCCTGTGTTTGCGCCATGACCCCGGCGCGACCGAAGCCGCCGCGCTGCTGCGGGTGGCGGCGGGCAGCGACGCCGAACCGCCTGACCGGCCCGGGTTGGCCCATCTGTTGGAGCATCTGCTGTTCGCCGGCGGCCGCGCCTACCCGCGCGAGCAACGATTAATGAGCTGGATCCCGGCGCAGGGGGGGGACGCCTTAACGCCACCACCCGCAGCGAAAGTACCGCCTACTTCTTTGCCGTTGAGCCGGCCAAACTGGCGCCGGGCCTGGCGCGCCTGACGGACATGCTGGTCGCGCCGTTATTCGATCCCGGCGCGCTGGAACAAGAGGTAAGCGTCATCGACGCCGAGTACCGGCTGTTGATGACCGATGCGCAAACCCTCTGCGACGCGGCACAACTCTATCTGTTCGACGGCGCGCCGGCCCTGCGGCGTTTCCAGGTGGGCAGCCGCGCCGCGTTTGGCCCGGATTTGCCCTCTCTGCGCCAGGCGCTGCGAGATTTTCATCAGCGGTATTACCACGCCGGTCATATGACCCTCGCCTTGCAAGGCCCGCAGCCGCCGGCTGAGCTGCGGACCCTGGCGGAACGCTGCTGCGCCTGCCTGCCGCCGTCCCGCGCCGTGATACCTGCGGCGGGTTTGCGCCTGACGGCCCGCGGCGACGCCGGCTTGCACGCGGCGGGTCCGCCCCGTCTGCGCCTGAGTTTTGCCCTAAACGATCCTTACCGCCATGACGACGGCTGGCCGGGGGTGTTTCGCGTCCTGTTGACCGATGAGGCGGACGGCGGCCTGATGGCCTGGCTGCGGGAGCACGCCAGCTGCGACGGCGTCCGTTTTATCGACAGCTGGCGCGGTGCTGGGGCGGCCATCGTCGCCGCGGAATTCACTCTGGCCGCGGCTGACCCCGCCCTGGGCGCGCGGGTGGAAAGTGCCTTTTTCGGCTGGCTTGACCAGCTCTGCGCATTGTCGGTCCGACAGTTGCGACATTACGCCCGGCTGGCATGGCGGCGCTTCGACGGCCAAACGCCGCTGGATCAACTGCGGCAACTGGCGTTTGCTCCCCCGGCGCCGCCGCGCATCGACGTCCGGGCATGGCGGCGCTGGCTCTTGGCGTTCCGGCGGGAGGGGCTAAGCCGCTTATGGATATCGGAACAAGAGGCGGAGACGCCGATACGCACCCGGGGTTTTGATTTGCGCCTTGCCCCGTTCGCGCCGGTAGCGGTTGCCGACCCACCGCCGACGCTGCGTTTTCATGCCGGCAGGTTTCCCCTCTTATCGACGCCCGGTTTTTATCCCGAAGAGTTATCCGCCCCGCCGCCCCTCAAGCGCGGTCCCGACTCATGCCGCACCATGCCAGTCAAGCCGGGGCCGGACTCACGCTGCCCTACACCCCTCTCATCGGGGGAGAACTCAGTTCGCCGCTCAACCTTTAGGCCGGTAGCGGACGCGGGTTGTCCGCCGAGATTCCACTCGTTGCCCAGCCGGTTCTCCAGACCTGTTACGTTGTCACATATAGCGGCGAGCGGGACGGCGGTGCTCACCTTGTCTCCGGCGCCGGGCGGTTTTCTCGGTGAGGTTACGGGGCACGTCCTGCAAGCGGCGCTGCGGGCGCCGGCCGCGAATTTGGCCCACGGCGGTGGCGAGCTGCGCATCGAAAAGCAACAGGGCGTCTGGCTGTTACAGCTCTCGGCCGATAATGCCATGCTGCCGTCCGTGCTGGAGATGATAAGCGCTCGGCTTCAAACATTGCCCACGGCGGCAATTTCTCAAGGACAGCGCGCCTGGCGCCATGAATGGCGGCGGGAGCGGGGAGATATTCCGGTACGCCGGCTGTTAAGCCGTCTGCCCCGCTGGCTTTCGGAAAAAAGCAGAGCATACGACGGCGCCGCCTTGCAGCCTCAGACAGAGAATCATTGGCAGGCTGTGCTGTATGGCGGCGGCGCCGGACTGCGCCAACGGCTTGCCCGGTCATTACAACACTTCCCGAGCATCCTGGCCTCGCCGGTACTTCCCGTTACGGCGACCGCATCAGCATCCGTGGATAAATATCCTTTAACCGCCGTTTCCTCGCGCGCCGCCGAATCACCCATGGCCGCGACGTCCGCTTGCTCCCGTTTTCCCGCCGCCGCGCCGGTCCCAGCGCCTGCCGGGACGCCGGCGGCGCGCCATACGCTCAGGCAAAGGGAAGGGGATAACGCCCTGATTCTGTTCTGCCCCGAGCCCGGCGGCGATATGGACGCCCGTCTCGCCTGGCGTTTGCTGGCGCTGATTTATCAGCCGCTGTTTTTCCAGCAACTGCGGGTCGAGCAAAATATCGGTTATGTCGTCCACTGCGTCTTTCATCATACCGCCTGGCGCTCGGGAGTCCTGTTTGCCTTGCAGTCGCCCCATCTTGGTGGCGACGCGCTGCACCAGCGCACGCTGGCCTTTTTGCAACAGATGGAACAGCGGCTTGCCGACATGCCTTCAGCGCTGCTGGCGGAACGCCGCGCGACCCTTTGGGGATGTTGACCCGCCGCTCTGCGGACAGGTTTGTCCGCGCGCGGGAAGCCTGCTTCGGTACAGATCAGGGGCTCGCCACGTCGCAGGCGCAGGCGCACCTGGAAAGTATGGATGCCCGGACGCTCGGGCACTGGCACCGCTTCTTCGCCCATTCGGCCCGGCAGGGCGCCGATAACGTGCTGGCCGTCGCCGCCGCTGTGAACCGGATGCAAGTTTATAGTTAGGTCACTTTGTCGGTAACCTGTAATGAAATATGACTCGTTGCGCCGTCCCGTCATTCTCGCCCCCGGCTCCCGCAACGGGAGCCGGTTCATGATTATCCGCCATCGCGCTATCTTGTTCTTTCCGCTCGTTTTTCAGCCTGGCTCTTGCTATACGCCTTGCTTCAGGTGCCTTCGTTTACCCTTAAAAGTGTGATAGAGATCACACTCGGTGACCCAGCCTCTTCCTCACCGCGCCAAAGTTGAGCCAGATCACGAAAAATAATGAAACACTGCTTCATTATCATGAAAACTGTGATTCATCCTACAAATTAAGTCCATATCTCAATGACCGGAAAGCTTCTCTCCTGACGCCGTAACGCGCCGAATCCGTAAATTTTTCCATTTTATCAATGGGATATTGCTGATAAGGAAATTTGCCAAGGTAGGGTATGACGATAAACATGAGGTAAGAAATATGCGCACTACAGGCCATCTGCGCTGGTTTATGGTGTCATTGGTCACCCTTGGCACAATCTTGTGCTATCTCACCAGAAACACCATTTCGGCCGCCGCGCCGACCTTGCAAAGCGATTTGCATATCACGACACAGCAATATTCCTACATTATCGCGGTGTTTTCGGCGTGTTACACCATCGCCCAACCCATCGTAGGCTATGTTATCGACTCCCTGGGGACGAAAGTCGGCTATACCGTTTTCGGCGTATTATGGGGCCTGTTTTGCCTTGGCGCCTCTTTTGCCGGGGGCTGGAGAGGATTAGCGGTTCTGCGCGGCCTCGGCGGCTTCGCCGAAAGCGCCATGATCCCGGCCGGTCTCAAGGCCGTGACGGAATGGTTCCCGGACCAAGAGCGCTCCGTCGCGGTGGGGTATTTCAACGTCGGCTCCTCCATGGGGGCGGTTATCGCGCCGCCGCTGGTGGCCTGGGCTATTTATATCCATAGCTGGCGTCTGGCCTTTATCATTGTCGGCCTGGCCAGCGTCATGTGGGGTATCGGCTGGCTGTTGGTATACAACCGGCCGGCGAAATCCAAATCGCTTTCCAAAGAAGAGTATGCCTACATTACCGGCGGGCAGCCGGAAAAAACGCAGGTGCAAAAGGTGCGTATCGGCCGTCTGCTGAAACAGCGTAAATTCTGGGGCATCGCGCTGCCGCGTTTCCTGGCCGAGCCGGCCTGGGGGACATTCAACGCCTGGATCCCCCTGTTTATGGTCCATACCTACGGCTTCACCCTGAAAGACATCGCCATGTTCGCCTGGATACCCATGCTGTTCGCCGATATGGGCTGCATCATCGGCGGCTATATGCCGGGATTTTTCCAAAAGATGTTCGGCGTGAACATCGTCGTCTCCCGCAAGCTGGTGGTGACGCTGGGGGCCGCCTTGATGCTGTTGCCGGGCATGGTGGGACTGTTCGGCAATCCGTTTGTCGCCATCGGACTGCTGTGCGTCGGCGGATTCGCGCACCAATCCCTCTCCGGCGCCTTGATCACGCTCTCCTCCGATATGTTCGACCCCGGGGAAGTGGCGACGGCGAACGGTTTTACCGGCATGGCGGCCTGGACGGCGAGCACGCTGTTCGCGCTGGTGGTGGGGGCGTTGGCCGACACCCTGGGTTTTAGCCCGCTGTTCGCCGTGTTATCCGTCTTTGATGTGGTGGGCGCGGTGATACTGTGGACATTGCTGAAATCATCGGCGCCGACGTATACGGCGGAACCTACGGCGTAAAAGGCCAATCCCATCGCGGTTCATTCACGGCCGATTTACGGATGATTCATAACTGGTTTGCGGATAATTCATAGCTGATTTGCGGTTCATTCACGGCCGATTTACGGATGATTCATAGCTGGTTTGCGGATAATTCATAGCTGATTTGCGGATGATTCGCAGATGATTTACGGATGATTTACGGTTGACGGCCATTAACCTGCGTCATCCGCTCTAAACGTCAAGACGAGACCTTTCAGCCGCCGCGGCAAGCATGGCCATGCCTGCCCGGGATGCTCATATCAAAGCGCACAGATAGCCACGTTTGCCAAAGGGGTGGCCGTAATAGTCCTTTGGATCGGGGTGGTAGCCGATGGCTTTGCCGTTATGCTGCCTGGCGCACTCTTGGTTGCCCTCGTCCTGATACTCCTTGGGAACCGGACCAAACAGTTTCGCATTATCCCAAAATTGCTTTTGCCCCGGCGGGCTCACTAGCTTGGGCGCGGTGGAAGAGGGCTTATCCCCTGGAGTGAAATTGAAATAGGCGCAGCCGGAAAACAGCAGCGCCGCGCCTGCCAACATAATTGGAAGAGTTATTTTAAACATAGTCGATATACCTATTGGATTGCTGTGTGTAAGTACTATTTCAAATGTATTTTATCGATACGATAAGCGTCATCGCGCGATCATAAATATCGCCGCTATGACAATTTTGAAATCAAAAAAAATTATTGAGTTTATGTGCAATTAACATGAGTTGATTTTATAAATTATTGGTTAAAATATACCATAATATTAATTATAATCGCGTCTTTCCAAGCTACCCCGCATTATGCCAGGGTGCAATTGCCAGTTTTAGAATACGCTGGAATGATTAGAAATTGAGAAAATACTGACGTAAATGAAACTAAAAAACAAATTAATTCAGAATGTTAAAAGACTTTTAATTCCTTACATTTTCAGGATTTGATTTTATTTTAATGCATTGCGGTTTATTCGGATTCCAATTATAGGCATTGACATGCCGTTAATCCGCTGAAGTGGCCAACACAAACTCGTCATGATACCGGGGAGGTTATCCTTAATAATGTCGTCGGGCCGCAAAACGGCGCGCCCTTGGTATTTATCCACGGGCAGTCGGTGACTTGGGAAGAGTACAGTTTGCTGATGCCGCTGCTGCTGCTGTGCGGCAGCTTCCAGGTGTTTGCCGTCACCCTGAGCGGGCACGGTAATTCAAGCTGGACGCCGGGGCTATATACCTTTAATCGGCTGGGCGCCGATATGACGGCATTCCTGCGCCAGGTCGTGGGCAGGCCGACCATCGTGGCCGGCAACTCTTCGGGGGCCGTGCTGACGGCGTGGCTTGCCGCGAACGCGCCGAAACAGGAAGCCCGGGAAATCATCGCCTGGAAGCAAGAGGTGCTTGCCACGGATGGCTAAAGCGGTTATGAGTATTACCCCGACGAACACACCCATGGGACATGATGATGAATGATATCGCAACACTGCATGCCGACCCGCTGGTTTGGGGGAACGGGCCGAAGGTTTTCGAGGTTTTCTTGGAGCCCACCTGTCCTTTTTCGGTCAGGGCGTTCAACAAGCTCGACGCGCTGCTTTCCACCGTGGGAGAAGAGAGAATGACGCTTAAAATCCGTCTGCAATCTCAGCCGTGGCATCTCTATTCCGGCGTTATCGTGCGCTATATCCTGGCGGCGTCCACGCTGCCGGCCGGCAAGGCCGCTGCCAAGGCGGCGATGATGGCGGTGGCGGAAAACCGTGAAGAGTTCGAGTTTACCGATCACTGCGCCGGGCCGAATATGGACGCCACCCCCAATGATATCCTGGCCCGGCTCAAGCGTTACAGCGGCGTGGATGCCTATGCGCCTTTCGCTCGGCCAGAGCTGCAGGCGGAGGTCAAATGGCACTGTAAATACGCCCGGCAAAACGGTATTCATGTCTCGCCGACGTTTATGATAAACGGACTGGTGCAGCCGGATATCGGCAGCGGCGATGATATCAACGAATGGGCAAAGCGCATCCTGGCGTAACGGCGGCGCGTCAAATCGTCAGCAGGAAGACGTTTTTGCCCTGATGGCGTAAGAAAAGCCTTTCAACAAATAACGGGACAGTAAGGGCCGGTTATTCTCCGTGTGACAGAATACCAGCCTTTTACCCGATAACGGGGCGGTAATCGGCCGGTTCTTCCCGGCGCGGCAGAATATAACCTGGGGCGGCGACGCACCCGCCCTTATCGTTTTTATCGCCGCTTACCGGATTTCAATCCGCGATTGAGCTCCTGTATCCTTTTCATCGACTTCATGGTGCGCTGTGGGGAGGACGATGCGACGGACAACACCAATATTTCCAGGCACACCAATACAGTACCGTGTAACGGCAGCCGACCGTTCTCGCCGCCGCGCGGCACATTGATGACGACATCGGCTTCCTGCGCGAAGCGCGAATCCAGGGCATTGGTCAGCAAAATAACGGCAAGACCGAGACGCTTGGCCTCGCGCAACGTCGTCAGCCCTTCGCGGTGGGCCGACCTCTGCGCCATCATGACCAGCACATCGCCCCGCTGCAAGGCGAGCAATTGCTCCGCCAGTCCGATGCCGGATCGGTTGAGTGCGACGGCCCGTAAACCGATGCGATTGAACAGTCTTGCTGTGTAGTCTGCCAGGATGCCCGAGGCGTTGATGCCGAATATTGCCGCCTGACGGGCCTCCAGCAGCAGTGAAACGGCCTGGGACAGCGCCACGCGGTTAGGCTGCGCAGCCAGCGCCTCACAGGCGCGTTTATGCCCGTCCAGCACAAAATCAATGCTTGAATCGATGTCGCAGGTGAGCTCGCTCACCGTGGTGTCCATTTTCTCGGCGGACGTTATGACCGGATCGAACCACTGCTCGATGATCTTTTTCACATCGCGCAGCCCGGTGAAGCCCAATGCCTGGACAGCGCGCACCACGGTGGCGTCGGAGGTTTTAACGGCGGCGGCGATTTCAATCGCCGTGCACTCCAGCACCGCTTCGCGGTTTTCATTGATATAACGCAGCACTGTTCTGCTGGCGCGGCGAGAGAAGATGCCCACGGGAGCGAAACCGCTCGCCGTAAATATCGGTGCGATGTTTACTCTTTTTGGCCGGCGGCATGAAATTATCCGTTTATTTGGCAGGAATCGGTTCGTGCCTGGCTATCTGGGACTGCACCACGGCGGTCATCAGGCTGAGGGCGGCAAAGGAGTTGGAAATGGCCTCTTCCCGCGATACCAGAATGTAATGCCCTCGTCGGCAGGCCGTGAGAAAATCGCACCAGCCGGGCATGACGGCATCCATCGCCGCGACTTCATCCTGCGGCTTGCCGCCGGTATCCGCGCGCCAGGTATCGAAAACAAAGTCGGCATCCACGTCAGGCAGGCGTTCGGCGCTCACGTCCATGCGTCCGCCGTCGGGAATGGCGTCGATAAGCTTCGGAAAGGAAAAGCCGGCGTCCCGCAGCACGCGGCCAAGAGAATGATAGGTGTGCAGTATATTGATTTTTTCCCTTGTTCGCTTCGATGACGGCAACGGAGATGTGCCGCGTATCCACGGCGTGTTTAAGCTGTTCGATTTGTTCATGATAACGCGCCTGCAAAATGGCGAGCCGTGCCTGTGTGCCCGTGAGCTGGGCTAGTTTGGCGTAAATGCGCGGCGCGCCGCCGTCAAGGTGATCGATGCTGACGGTGGGGGCGATTTTTTCCAGTTGCTCAACGGAGACGCCGCGGCTTGGCTCGGTGATAATCAAATCCGGTTGCAACGCCGCCACCGCTTCGATATCGATATCGGTTGATCCGACGAATCGTATCGCCGAGTTGTCGAAATCGGTGCCGGTCAGCAGCTTGCCGGAGCGGATAAAGTGGCTGCCGTCGGGGCGCGTGCGGCCGTGGCTGCCCACGGGCGGGATGCCAAGCTCAATCAATGGGATGGTAATATCGAGATCGTGCAGCGAGACGATACGTTGCGGATGAAGCGGGACGGTCACGACGCGGCCCAGGTCATCGGTAAATCGTTGGGTTGCAGGATTCGCCGAAGCGAAAAAACCCACTAGCAGCAGCAATGAAAAAATGACGCGCATACTCTTCCTCGTTAAGTCAAAATCCGTCACGGCGTCGCCAAAGCAGTAACAGAAAAAATGGGCCGCCCAGCAGCGAAATAATAATGCCGGCGGGAAGTTGCAGCGGGGCGAACGCCTGTCGCCCGAGGGTGTCCGCCAGCAGCACCAGCAGCGCGCCCGCCGTCGCGCTGCCGCCAAGCTGCGCCGTTTGGCCGCCGCGGATAAGAAGACGGGTGATATGCGGCGCCATCAGCCCGACGAAACCAATGCCGCCGACGCAGGAGACGCTGGTGGCCGTCAGCAGCACGGGAGCGATAAACCGCAGGAGCGTCAGGCGCGACACGCCGACCCCCAGGCCGGTGGCCGTCGAATCGCCCAACAGCGCCACATCGGCGGCTTTGGCGGTAAAAAACAGCAACAGCGCGGCGGGCGTTGCCCAACAGGCCGCGATAATCAACAGCGGCCAAGTGGCCGCATTCAGGCTGCCCGCCATCCAGACCAGGGCGGTTTGTACATCGCGGATATCGGCGGTGGTGATAAAGACGCCGATGCCGGCGGCGAATATCCATGAGATGCCGATACCGGTCAAAATAAAGCGCGGACGGGAATAATCCCGCGCAAGGGCGAGCAGCAGCAGCGCCGCCGATACGCCTCCCGCCATCCCGGTTAACGGCCGCCACGCCAGGCCGACGGAGGGGAAGAGTAATATCTGCGTCAGTACCGCCACGCCGGCGCTTTCCTTGACCCCCAATAGCCCGGGATCCGCCAGTCCGTTGCGGGTTATGGACTGCATGGCGCAACCGGCCATGCCCAGCATGGCGCCGATGAACAGCGCCATTAACAGACGGGGCAGGCGGATATCCCAGACGATGTAAGACTGCAGGGAGTTCAGGCTTTCGGGATAAAACAGCGCGCTGGCGATGGCGGAAACCGGCACCGGCAGGGTTCCGCGGCCGAGCCCGAACAGCAGCAACGCCAGCGCCATGCAGGCCATCGCCGCCGACAGGCGGAGCGCGGCGGGGCGCAGCAAGAGCGAATACGCCCCGCGGCGAAAGAGGCGTAACCCCGCCCGTTGCAATAGGCGGCTCATTTGAAAAACCGTGCGGCGATAAAAATAAACACCGGGCCGCCCGCCAGCGCGGTCATTAGGCCGGTAGCCAGTTCCCACGGCGCCATCAGCGTACGCGCCGCGATATCCGCCAGCAATAGCATAAACGAGCCGCACAGCGCGCAGAGCGGCAGCGCCAGGCGGATATCGCGGGTGACCAGACGCCGTATGATATTCGGCACAATCAGGCCGACAAAGCCAATCGGCCCTGCGATGGAGACCGCCGAGCCGCTGAGCAGGGCGATGGCGCACAGGGCCAGCAGCCGGGTGCGCGTCAAATGAACGCCCAGCGCGCAGGCGGTCTCATCGCCCAGCGCCAGCGCATTAAGCGACGGCGCCAAAACAGCGCACAGCAGCGCCGCCAAAGCCACAAACAGCGCGCCGGCGCGCACCGACGGCCAGTTCAGTCCCGCCAGATCGCCGGCCAGCCAGGTGCGCATGGCCAACAGCGTTTGTTCATCGAGAATAAGAATGGCCGCCGTCAGCGATGAAGCGAACGACGAAAGAACGACGCCGCAGAGCGTCACTTTCAGCAGGGTCAGTCCGCTGCGTCCGGCCGAAGAGAAGGCCAACACCAGCGCAAACAGCGTCGCCGCGCCGCAGGCCGCCGTCAACGGACGCGCATAGGCGAGGGAGAGCCAGGTGGCGCCGTACGACGTGCTGACGACGACGGCCAGCGCGGCGCCGGCATTCAAGCCGAGAATATGCGGTTCCCCCAGGGGATTGCGAATAACCGATTGCAGCAGCAGCCCCGCCAGCCCCAAGGCGGCGCCGGTGAGCAGCGCGGCGGTTAACCGCAACAGACGTAATTCCACCACCACGCGGTGGGCAAAGTCGTGGGCATCAAAATGCAGCAGCGCCTGCAGGACCTGGCGCGGCGGAATATAGCGCGCCCCGATGGCCAGATGGAGCACGGCCGCGCCGGACGTCAGCAGCAGCAGCGCGGAAAACGCCAGCATAAAGCGACACAGGCGGCGCGGCGCGGCGGCGGACGCCGGCATAATCAGCGACATCAGACGTTACCGCCCGTGGCGCGAAACGGCATAAAAAAAGGCTTTCCGGTCAGCGGATTGAACGCCATCTGCACGTCGACGTCAAAAACCGAGCGAATCAGCGCCGGCGAGCAATCATGGGGGTCATGGATAACACCCTGCAATTTTCCCTGCTTAAGAAATACCAATGTGTCGCCATAGTTAACCGCGAAATTCACATCATGCAACACCATTACCACGGTTCGACCCTGATGCACCGTCAAATCCCGCAGCAATTCCAGAATATCCACCTGATAGCGCAAATCCAGAAAGGTCGTCGGCTCATCGAGCAAAATCACCGGCGTTTGCTGGGCGAGCGCCATGGCTATCCAGCAGCGCTGACGCTGCCCGCCGGAAAGGCTCTCCACCGGATGATGGGCGAATGCCTCGGTACCGGTGAAGCGCAAGGCTTGCGCCACGGCCTGCTCATCCGCGTCGGACCATTGACGCAGAAAACCTTGCCAGGGAAAGCGTCCGCGGGAAACCAGGTCAATCACGGTCAGCCCTTCCGGCAGCAAGGGGGACTGCGGCAATATCCCCAGCCGGCGCGCCACCGCCTTCGTCGACTGTTGATGAATCGCTTTGCCGTCCAACGTAACGCTGCCGCCCATGGGCGCCAGCATACGGGCTATGGTGTTCAACAGAGTGGATTTGCCGGAGCCGTTCGCCCCCACCAATACGGTTGTTTTGCCGACGGGAATGTCCAGACTGACGTCATCGACGATGACGGTTTTGCCATAGCCCGCGCGAAGGTTTTCCACGCGTAAACCGCGTTCTAGGGGTCTGTTTTCCACTGTGTGCGGCATGTTCACTCCAACGCCGACGCCCGGTGGTCCATCCGCGCGTCGTCATCCTATCAAATAAGAATAAGTATCATTATCTTTTTCTAAGTTTGCGGGACGCGCTGTAGTAGTCAAGCACAACATGATGGGGGAAGTGAAGGGATATTACCCTGTCCCTTCTAGGGTGATAGGGTATGACGGAAAAATTATCTTATTGATATAAATGTAATAAAAATGATTATCCTGAAGCGAATCAGGTCTGATTGAGGTCCATGGCGCGCCGTAGCGTGAATCCTCGATTTAACATTTACTACTACATTTTTTTATGTTTGAATGATTCTCAATTGCAAATGTAAGCTATTTTCAATACTGCACCGAGAGCATTAACTCGCATTTATTTGGCCGGGTCTTGATGCCGGCAACGCGGAGAATAAAAACACACTGACGATATTTTATCGGGCGTGATGCTTCGTTTTTATCAATAAACATTTCACCCAATCAGGTGAGAAACAGTGCATCCGAAATGACACTGCGGGCATTGCTGCGCTTATTGCCGGGATAGCAAAAATAATTCATCCATCAGGGCCAGACGACAAAAATGAATAAGAGTACACGAGATTATCAAATTCAACGGGGAAAAATAGCGGCCGCGGTTTGCAGTAGCGTATTTATTGCCATACCCAGCAGCCATGCGGCGCAAGAAAATGATACGCTGACGGTTACCGCGGCTAGAGAAGCCGACACGGGATATACCAGCCAGAATACGTCCACCGCCAGCAAAACCACCACGTCAAGACTGAATGAAGCGCAATCGGTAAGCGTGGTTACGCAGCAACAGCTTAATGATTATCAGACGACGAACCTGTCCGATGCCATGCGGTTCGTCAGCGGCGTGGCGCAAACCAATACGCTGGCCGGCACGGAAGACGGGTTGGTCCGCCGCGGCTTCGGCACCAACTCCGACGGGTCGATTTTCCGCGACGGCATCCGCAGCAGTCAGGGGTTAAACCTGGATGCGACCACGGAGCGCGTGGAGGTGTTAAAAGGATCGTCGTCGCTGTTGTACGGCATTCTCAACCCCGGCGGCATGATTAATGTCATCAGTAAAAAACCGCAATATCAATGGAACACCGTCGTGACCGGCCACTACAACAGCACCGGCGGCGGCGCCGGCGGCATTGACGTCACCGGTCCGCTGGGCAATGGTTTCGCTTTTCGCCTGATTGCCGAGAAGCAGGCGCAAAATTACTGGCGCGGATTCGGCAACGACAAACATAATCTTATTGCGCCCTCTTTGCAGTGGTATGGCGATAAAGCCAGTTTTAACATCAGCTACGAAAGTTTTCAGTACGATATCCCCTACGATCGCGGCACCGCGTTTATCAACGGCAAACCGGTTTCCGTGGGGTATAAAACCCGTCTGGACGATTATGCCAACCACGCCTGGGGGCGCAACCAGACCTTTAATTCCCACTGGGATTATCAGTTCAATGATATCTGGAGCACGCGGATTACCCTGGGGCTGAACCAGCGCCGATACAGCAATAATGAGGTGAGGGTCACGGCCATCAATCCCACCACCGGGGTAGTGACGCGACGGGCCGACGCCAATCGCGGGTTCAACCATAAAACCCGATACGTTTCTTGGGATGTCAGCGGGGCGCCGGTGCTACTGGGGATGACGCACAACCTGGTGGCCGGTACGGACTACGAAATGGATCAAACCTACCGCGCCCATGCCTATACCGGCAGCAGTAATACGGATTATACCCTGAGCGACCCGGTTTATGGCTTGACGCCGGTGACGGACGGTTCGACGGAGAAGACCAGTACGAGCAATCTGCTCAATCGTATACACAGCCGCTCGATATATGCCAAGGACAGCATCGACCTGACGTCGCGCTGGACCGCGGTCGTCGGCGGCCGTTATCAGCATTACGAGCAGCGCGAGTCCGAAGGGTTTGATCCCGTTACGCTCAATTACAGCGATAAAGGAAATAAGTTTTGCCGCAGACCGGTTTAATCTATAAGTTGACCCCCGCTATTTCGTTATATGGCAGTATGAGTAAATCATTTACCCCTTCAACCAATGTTGATGATGACGGTAATGTCGGCAAACCGGAAAGCGGAACCACCTATGAAGTGGGCGGCAAATGGCAAATGACGCCGTCGCTGTTCACAACCCTTGCGCTTTATAGCATTGATGAACGAAATATCTCGCTAGCATTGAACGGCGATAACTATGCCGTGGATAAAGCCCAATCCAATGGCGTGGAAATTGAAGTGAACGGGGAAATTTACCCCAGTTGGAATATCAGCGGCAATTACAGTTACGATCAGGCGAAAATAACCGATGACCAAAATAATCCCGCCAATAACGGCAATCGCCTGCAAAATGCGCCGCGACATGCCGGCGCGCTCTATTTAAGCCATACATTGCCGCTGCATCCCTTGCCGGGGAATTTCCGCGTCGGCGGCGGCGTTCGCTATGTGGGTTCGCGCGCCGGTGATCCGGACAACAGTTTTACACTGCCCGATTACTGGGTCTCAGACGGTTTCGTCGCCTGGGATAATCAGCTGCTGAGTAAAAAGACGCACCTGCAGCTCAATCTCAATAATCTTTTCAACAAACACTATTACACCTCAAGCGGAGGCAACCTGCGCGTCGAGGAAGGGGAAACGCGCAATCTGGTGCTGAGCGCCAGCGTTGAATTTTAAGCAGACCCCGCCGCGCGCGGGGCTGCCGGTGAAGCAATCTACGCTCTATTCTCATCAAGCCGCCGACCCCGCAGCGCGGGGCAGCCTCATTGAGATTATCGCCGACAAAGACCGCGCCGGACTCCAACTGCGCGTGCAAGGAGCCGTCTTCGGGTGGGGGAAGCAGCGGAAGATTTTAACACTCGGCGTTGCCGCAAACGATGGGTAGCCTTTGCTGTGGATGACTGTTTAACGCCATTAACCTCAGGGAATTTCATAGCAAATGGCTATCGGAATGGTCGGTATAACCCTATATCCTTTTTTTGGCAAGGGTATAGGCTGGGCCAATCCTACGGAGCACACGGAGCAAAATAATGAGTAACGCAACTCAAGACCCTACCTCTTCATCCGCCGGCCAATGCCCGTTTCACGGCGGAACCCCGCACATCACTTCCGGTCGCGGCACGTCCAGCCGGGACTGGTGGCCGGACCAACTGCGGGTGGATCTGCTGAACCAGCACTCCAACCGGTCCAACCCGCTCGGGGACGATTTCAACTATCGGGATGAATTCAATAAGCTCGACTATCATGCGCTAAAAGGCGACCTCAAGGTTCTGCTGACCGATTCGCAGCCCTGGTGGCCGGCCGATTGGGGCAGCTATGCCGGCCTGTTCATCCGCATGGCCTGGCACAGCGCCGGAACCTACCGCATGGTGGATGGACGCGGCGGCGCCGGGCGCGGGCAACAGCGTTTCGCCCCGCTCAATTCCTGGCCGGACAACGTCAGCCTGGATAAAGCCCGCCGGCTACTGTGGCCGGTCAAGCAGAAATACGGCCAGCGAATCTCCTGGGCCGATCTGATCGTGCTGGCCGGCAATGTGGCGCTGGAAAACGCCGGTTTTCGCACCTTTGGCTTCGGCGCCGGACGCGAAGATGTCTGGGAGCCGGATCTGGATGTGAACTGGGGCGAGGAAAAAACCTGGCTGGCTCACCGCCATCCGGAAAGCCTGGCGCAAAGCCCGCTGTCCGCCACGGAGATGGGCCTTATCTATGTCAATCCGGAAGGCCCCAACGCCAGCGGCGACCCGGCTTCCGCCGCGCCGGCCATCCGCGCCACGTTCGGCAACATGGCCATGAACGATGAAGAAATCGTCGCCCTGATAGCCGGCGGCCATACCTTGGGCAAAACCCACGGCGCCGGCCCGGCCACGCATGTCGGACTTGACCCGGAAGCCGCGCCGCTTGAGGCGCAGGGTCTGGGCTGGGCCAGCACGCTCGGCAGCGGCGGCGGCGCGGAGGCCATCACCTCCGGACTGGAGGTTGTCTGGAGCCAGACGCCCATGCAATGGAGCAATAATTTCTTCGAGAACCTGTTCAAATTCGACTGGGTGCAAACCCGCAGTCCGGCCGGCGCCATTCAGTTCGAAGCCCAGAACGCGCCGGAAATCATTCCCGACCCGTTCGACCCGGCGAAAAAACGCAAGCCCACCATGCTGGTGACCGACCTTACGCTGCGTTTCGATCCGGAATTCGAGAAAATCTCCCGCCGTTTCCTCACCGATCCGCAGTCGTTCAACGAGGCTTTCGCCCGCGCCTGGTTTAAACTGACCCATCGCGATATGGGGCCGAAGGCGCGCTACCTTGGGCCGGAAGTGCCGAAGGAAGATCTGCTTTGGCAAGACCCGCTGCCGACGCCGGCGCATCAGCCGACCTCCGCCGACGTTATCGAGCTGAAGATGAAGATAGCGGAGTCGGGTTTGTCGGTGAGCGAATTGGTTTCCGTCGCCTGGGCGTCGGCGTCCACCTTCCGCGGCGGCGATAAACGCGGCGGCGCCAACGGCGCCCGTTTGGCCCTGGCGCCGCAAATCGGCTGGGAAGTGAATCAGGCCGCCGCCCGCGTTCTGCCGGCGCTGCAACGCATCCAGCAAAGCTCGGGCAAAGCCTCGCTGGCGGATGTGATTGTGCTGGCGGGCGTGGTGGGGGTAGAGCAGGCCGCGGCGGCGGCCGGGGTCATGGCGGAAGTGCCGTTCACGCCGGGCCGGGTCGATGCCTCGCAGGACCAGACCGATGAGGAATTGTTCGCCGTGCTGGAACCGCATGCCGATGGCTTTCGTAATTATCGCCGGACCCATGGCGGACCTTCCACCGAAACGCTGCTTATCGACAAGGCGCAGCAACTGACGCTGACCGCGCCGGAGCTGACGGTGCTGGTGGGCGGTTTGCGGGTACTGGGGGCCAATTTCGACGGCAGCCGGCACGGGGTGTTCACCGAGCGGGTCGGCGTGCTCAGCAATGACTTCTTCGTTAATCTGCTGGACATGGACCGCGTATGGAAACCGGTGGACGACCAGGCCGAGCTGTTTGAAGGCCGCGATCGTGAAACCGGCGACGTCAAATACACCGCCACCCGCGCCGACCTGGTCTTCGGCTCCAATGCCGTGCTGCGCGCCCTGGCGGAAGTCTACGCCGGCAGCGACGCCAAACAGAAATTCGTCAAGGATTTCATCGCGGCCTGGACCAAGGTGATGAACCTGGATCGCTTCGATCTGGCGTAGCCTGTCTTTCCATCGGCGGGCGGCCACGGCTGCCCGCCGTCGCATTTCTCGCCCGCCGTCGGCATTTTAGCGACGATGAATCCGTCGGCTCCACATGATTCTATCCCCCCCCCCAGATACATCCGTTTCACCTCCGGGTTGGCGAGGATATCCCGCGCCGGACCGTACAGCATGATACGGCCGTTTTCCAATACGTAAGCGCGATCGGCGATTTTCAGCGCGGCGGTGGCGTTTTGTTCCACCAGCAGGATAGTGATGTTTTCCCTTTGCAACTGTTTAATGGCGGAGAACAGTTCACCCACCACCTTGGGGGCGAGACCCAGGCTTGGCTCATCGAGCATCAGCAGCGCCGGTTCGCTCATCAGCGCGCGGGCGATGGCCAGCATCTGCTGCTCGCCGCCGCTCATGGTGCCGGCCATCTGGCCGCGCCGCTCTTTCAGACGCGGAAACATCTGATACATTTTGTCCCGCAGATGGCTGAAATTCAGCGGATTATTGTACCCTCCCATGCGCAGGTTCTCTTCGATGGTGAGGTTGGTGAAGACTTTGCGCCCCTCGGGCACCAGCGCCAGTCCTTTGCGCACGATTTGGTGCGTCGGGCTGCGGGAGATGTCCTCATTGAGAAACGTCACCTTGCCGGAAGACTTCACCAGGTTGCAGATACCGTTCAGCGTGGAGGTTTTCCCGGCGCCGTTGCTGCCGATAAGCGTCACGATTTCGCTGTTGTTGACTTCGATATCTATGCCTTTCAGTCCCTGGATAAGCCCGTAGAACACCTGTAGCCCGCTGGCCTTAAGCATAAGCGATGTCTCCCAGATAGGCGGCGATAACCTCCTTGTTGTTCACGGCTTCCTGCGGCGTGCCGCTGAACAGCGGTTTGCCGTAATCCAGCACCAACACCCGCTCGCACAGGGTATTGACGAAGGTCATATCGTGCTCGATAAGCAGCACGGTCAGACCGAAGTCGCCCCGCATCTTAAAAATCAGCCGGGCCAGTTCCGCGGTCTCCTTCGGGTTCATGCCGGCGGCGGGTTCGTCCAGCAAAAGCAGTTTGGGCGACGTCGCCATCGCGCGGGCGATTTCCACCTTGCGCTGATTGCCATAGCTCAGATTGGTGGCGAGCGCGTCGGCGTGTTCGGCGATGCCGATGTAACTCAGCAAGTCCATCGCCTGTTCCCGCGCCTGACGTTCGGCGCGAAAAAAACGGCCGACCCGCAGCGCCGCCTCCAGATACGAGTAGCGAATGGAGCGATCAAGGCCTATCAGCACATTTTCCAATACGGTCATGGACCTGAACAGCCGGATGTTCTGAAACGTACGGGCGATGCCCCGGTACACTACCTGATTGGGTCTCAGCCCGGTCAACAGGTCGCCGGCCAGCCGCACCGCGCCCTCGGTGGGACGATAGTTGGCGGTAATAATGTTAAACAGGGTGGTTTTGCCCGCTCCGTTAGGACCGATAAGACCGAAAATCTCCGCCTGGCCTATCTGAAAGCTGACGCCGTCGATGGCGCGCAGGCCGCCGAACTGCATGGCGATATTTTCAACGCTGAGCATCGATTTATTTTCCATATTTACGCCCCCTGCCGATTTCCCAGATCTCCCGTTTGCCCAGCAGCCCCTCGCGGGCAAAAAGCATGATGATCAGCAGCACCAGCGAGAACACCACCATGCGCAGCCCCGGATGGGTACCCAGATCGTAGCCAAGCAGGGTCATCGGCTGGTCGAGAAAACGCAGCCACTCGCCGCTGCCCACCACCACCACGGTGCCGAGAATCGCCCCGGTGGTGCTGCCCAGTCCCCCCCCCCAGCACAATGATGATAAGCAGTTGGAACGTGAGCATAAAGTCAAACAGATCGGGGGAAATAATGGTCAGCAACGAGGCCAGCAGGCCGCCGCCGATGCCTTCGAAAAAGGCGCTGGTGGCAAACGCGTAGGTTTTGACGCGAAAGGTATTGATGCCCATCGCGATGGCGGCGTCTTCGTCGTCGCGCACCGCTCTCATCGCCCGGCCGAATTTGGAAAACACCAATTGCAAAATAAACAACACCGCCAACAACGCGAAAAGCCCGCACCAGTACAGCATATTGCCCGCTTGGGGAATGCCGTTCAGCCCGATGGCGCCGTTGGTGACCTGAGGATTGTTGATAGCGAAGATTTTAATGATAAAGCCAAAGCCCAGCGTAACGATGGCCAGATAGTCGCCGCGCACCCGGAACACCGGAAACGCCAGGCACACCGCCAGCGCCGAGGCGCACAGACCGCTGAGGATAAGCGCCGGCAGAAACGGCGCGTGCAACGCCAGAATCACCGGGCTAGGGTCGGCCATTTCAAACATATCCAATTTGGCGTTGCGGGTCAGCAGCAAAATCGCGGTGACGTAGGCGCCTACCGCCACGAAACCGTTGGGCTCCAGCGACAACTGGCCGGTCACGCCGTTAATCAGGTTGTAGCTCACCGCCAAAATCATGAAAATAAAAACATTGCAAAGAATGCGCAGAATATAATCGTTGAACAGGTGTTGCAGAATAAACAGCGCCAGCAGCATCAACAGACATAACGCCGCGCTGCCCAGATGCCAGGAAGAAGAAGTCTGGGATATTTTCATCAAAAACGGCTCCTCTCCAGTCGCTCATCGCCCATGATGCCCACCGGCCTGAACAACAGCACCAGAATCAAAAACATGAACGCGAACGCGTCTTTGTAGCCGCCCAACTCCGGAAACAACGCCACCACCACCACTTCGGTGAAGCCCAGAATAAAGCCGCCCAGCACCGCGCCCGTCACGCTGCCGATACCCCCCAGCACCGCGGCGGCGAAGGCTTTCAGCCCGATAAGCACCCCCATCAGCGGATCGATGCTCGGATAGCTGATGGCGTAAAAAACGTCCCCCCCCCAGCGCCGCCAGTCCGCTACCCAACGCAAAGACCAGCGAGATAATGCGATTGGCGTCGATACCCATCAGCCGTACGGTATTGACGTCGAACGCCACCGCCCGGATAGCCATCCCTTGCCGGGTGCGGTAGAGGATGAACAGAATGACCGCCAACAGCGACAAGGTGATCAACGGCACTATCCAGGCGACGTTGGTGACGACGATGCCCATAACCGTAAAGGTGTTATTGAAAAACGGCGGCGCGGCGAAAAAGCGCGGGCTGCCGCCGAAGACCACATTGAACAGATTTTCCAGAAAAAAGCTGACGCCGATGGCGGTAATGAGCATCGAAATCTTCGAGGCCTGGCGCAGGGGACGGTAGGCAATTTGATCGATGCAGATTCCCAACAGCGCCGAGACAAGCACCGCGCAGATCACGGCCGCCCCGAAGGGCAGGCCGAATGCGGTAAAGCTGTACAGGGCAATGAACGCCCCCACCATCATGATATCGGCGTGAGCGAAGTTGATGAGCCGCAGCACGCCGTACACCATGGTGTAACCGATGGCTATCAGCGCATACATGCTGCCAAGACTCATGCCATTAACGACCTGCTGTGAGAAAACGGCAAGATCCATCATCCCATCCTTAACCTAAACACAACTCGATTACGGATTGACCACGGTTTTGAATACCATTTGGCCGTCTTTCGCTTCGTTAATCACCGCCGGCCGTATGGCATCGCCGTCTTTCAGCGTCAACGTGCCGGTGATGCCGACGAATCCCTTGGTGGCGCGAATGTTTTTGTTTACGCACACGCGATCGTGCGGGTCGCTGCAGGCGTTCATGGCGTTGGTGATCATTTTGTAGGCGTCCGCCGTCATGGCGCCCCAGGTGTGGGTGGGCTCGTTATATTTGGCGGTCCACGCCTTGATGAATTCGGTGCCGGCCGGGGTCTGCTGCTTGGCGCTCGGCGAGTAATAGTCGGTGGTCATCCAGCCGTTCACCGCGTCCTGGCCCATTTTGAAGAAGATCGGATCCGCCGCCAGACCGTCGCCGCCCACCACCGGCACCTTGAGCCCCAACTGCTTGGACTGTACCGCGATAAGCGCCCCTTCGGTGTAATAGATAGGCATATAAATCATGTCTACGTGATGGGATTTAATGGTGGAAAGCTGGGCCCGAAAATCTTTGCTGCCCCCCGGCGCCTGCACTTCCACCGCAATGGTGCCGCCGTTTTTCAGGAATTGGGTACGAAAGGCTTTCGCCAACCCGACCGAATAGTCGTTGCTGCTGTCAAACACGATGGCCGCCGTCTTGGCTTTCAGGTCGCGGCTGGCCAGGTTTGCGCCGACAACGCCCTGGAAGCTGTCGGAGAAGCAGACGCGGCTGACGTATTCTTTGCCCCGCGTAACGCGGTCGTTGGTGGCGGTGGGGGACACGATGGGGGTCTTGGTCTCCTCCGCCATATTGGTCATGGCCATGGTATTGGTGGAGGTCACTTCGCCTATCACCGCATCCACTTTGTCGCTGGACACCAGGCGTTGCATGGCATTGGCCGCCTCCACCTTGTCGCTCTTGTCATCCAGGATAACCAGCTTGACGGTGTCGCCGTTTTTCAACGTCGGCTGCATGCTATTGATGAGTTCCACCCCCTTTTTGCGACGGCTGGCCGTAGCCGCTCAATGCACCGCTCAGGGGCAGCACCACGCCGATCTTCACTTCATCCGCCATGGCGTGACCAACGGCCAGAGCAGAAGACACCAATACCGCTGCAACAGTGACGTTAAACGTCCGATTCTTCATCATAATCGCCTCATTAATTTAGGGTCGCAATCCCAAAGAGAAAACGAAAAACTGTGTATAGTCTGGTGCGCATCACAGGGTTATCTGCTAATCGCAGGCAAAAGTTCAGCAATAAATATGCCAATTGCGGGAAAAGATTTAAACGCTTTAAAATCAGTTTATTACAGGCCAGCCCATCGACCGGTCTGATTCACCGCGAAGTGAAACGGATTCAATTGCACCATGGCGACCGCCGGCGGCGTGATTTTAGTGCAAGGCCTTTTTTGCTTTTTTTCCAATAAATCAAGCAATAGCGTTTAGGCTTTTCATTTAGGCGCATTTTTTTTGTACTATTATTTTTTTATCGCTCAATCGGGTGCAATCAAACACAATTCATTTGCAGGCAAGGCCTTTGGCAATTTTTTATGCTGAGTAATATCATTCGCTATAACATCAAACAAACACTCCATTAATACGCCGTTGTCTGCCGGGGAGCGGCGCGGCGACTCTTTGCAAAATTCCGCGTTGGCGATGGCCATGAAAAAAAATAATGGGAAATGATGTTGAGAAGGAAATCGCAAATGATTAAAGTGCATACTTAAGGATTGTTACTGCGTCAGCAGGCAAAACCAGAGGCTCGTTTCAACGACGGGTATCTGGTTTTTTTTGTTTCCAGGCCACTAAAATGAAAATCGCCAAAATACTTAATAATAACGTCGTCACGGTCATTGACGACCATCAAAATGAACAGGTCGTGATGGGCAGGGGGATTGGTTTCAAAAAATCTGTGGGCGATGAGCTTAACGAATCGTCGATTGACAAGGTATTTGAACTTAAAAGCAGCGAGCTGACCTCGCGCCTGAGCGAGCTGCTTGAGGAAATTCCGCTGGAGGTGGTCACCACGGCGGACAAAATTATTACGCTGGCGAAGGCGCGTCTGTCCGGCAATCTGCAAAACAGCATCTACATCTCATTGACTGACCACTGTAATTTTGCCATTGAACGCCACAAGCAAGGTATGCAAATACGCAATGTCCTGCTTTGGGAGATTAAACGCTTCTACCAAAAAGAGTATGAGGTCGGTGTGGAGGCGCTGGATATTATCGAGCAACGCCTGTCCGTGCGTCTGCCGGAAGACGAGGCGGGCTTCATCGCCTTGCACCTGGTGAATGCCCAGCTTGATAGCCAAATACCTGAGGTGATTCATATTACTAAAATCATGCAAGAAATTCTGAATATCGTAAAATGCCAATTGGGCATAGAGTACGATGAAAAGACGTTGAGCTATCATCGCTTTGTTACACACCTTAGATTTTTCGCCCAACGGCTACTCAAACAGAGTTCGACTTCCAGCGAGGATGAATCGCTGCATGACTTGGTAAAGAATAAATATGTGCTGTCCTACCGCTGCGCGGAAAAGATCCAGGAATATATTAACCGGCAGCACAGCTATAGGCTTACCAAAGAAGAGCTGATGTTTTTGACGATTCACATTGAGCAGGTCAGGGCCGAATTGCTGGAAAAAATAGTTCGCCGGTACAGAGAGGGAAAAAATTTGCTATATATCACAAAACGGTGACTATAGGTTATAAATCTCTATACGGGACCAGCTGAAACTATTATAGTTAATACTTAGTTTAGTAGTTGTAGAATCAGGATTGTTACTCTGCGTCGATATTCGGCGCTTCAGGCAAAACCTAAAACGTTTTCTCCACTATGATGGTTTCGAGAAAAACGTTTTAGGTTTTTTTTCGCCTAAAAAACAGTGCCTGCTTGTGATGGCCTGCTGATTAACAGTTATTTAGCATAGGTATTAGACAGGAATTTTAATATGGGTCAGCGTTTTCCGAAAAATTTTTTGTGGGGTGGAGCGGTTGCGGCCAATCAAGTGGAAGGGGCGTACCTCACTGAAGGGAAAGGATTGTCGACGTCCGATTTGCTTCCTGAGGGTATTTTTGGCGGTATTGTTGAAAGACGTGAAGGCGAGTGTGAAATCAAGGATGTGGCGATAGATTTTTATCACCGCTATCCGGAAGATATCGCGCTGTTTGCTGAAATGGGTTTTAATTGTCTGCGGACGTCGATTGCTTGGACGCGTATCTTTCCACAGGGTGATGAGGAAACGCCTAACGAAGCCGGGTTGGCGTTTTACGATCGTTTATTTGACGAAATGATCGCACACAATATACAACCGGTAGTGACGTTGTCGCATTATGAAATGCCCTATGGCCTGGTTAAAAATTTTGGCGGCTGGGGCAATCGTCAGGTCATCATTTTTTTTGAACGCTATGCTCGAACAGTATTCCGGCGCTACCGCGACAAAGTGAAATACTGGCTGACATTTAACGAGATCAATATGTCTTTGCATGCCCCTTTTACCGGGGTGGGGCTGGCGGAACATAGTGATCTACAGTCCATCTATCAGGCCATTCACCATCAATTGGTTGCCAGCGCCATGGCGGTAAAGACCTGCCATGAAATCAACCAAGATGCCAAAATAGGAAATATGTTGCTGGGAGGAATCATGTACCCGCTGTCCTGTCAGCCTGCGGATGTGATGGCAACCTTGCAACAAAATCGCGAATGGCAATTTTTCGGGGATATACAAGCCCGAGGTTCCTATCCATCTTATATGGACCGTTTCTTTGCGGAGCGCGGCATCTTTTTGCATATTACCGACGAAGATCGTTTGGCGCTGCGTGAAACAGTCGATTTCATCTCTTTCAGCTACTACATGAGTGGCTGCGTCACCGCTGATGAAAAAATACGCAAGGAGCGGGGCAACATACTGAATATGGTACCTAACCCTTACTTGGATAGTTCTGAATGGGGCTGGCAGATTGATCCGCAAGGGTTACGCATCCTTTTGAATGTCCTCTCCGACCGGTATCAAAAACCGCTCTTTATTGTAGAAAACGGATTAGGCGCAAAAGATCGGATTGAAAGTGACGGCAGTATCAATGATGACTACCGTATTCAATACATTAACGATCATTTGGTTCAGGTGGGCGAAGCGCTGGCTGATGGCGTTGATGTCATGGGATACACCAGTTGGGGACCCATTGATTTGGTCAGCGCCTCAAAAGCGGAAATGTCCAAACGTTATGGTTTTATCTATGTCGACCTGGACGATCTGGGAAAGGGTACGCTTGAAAGAAAAAGGAAAAAGAGCTTTTACTTTTATAAAGAGGTGATCAATAGCAATGGTGAATCTCTTGAATAATCCATTTATATCCGGCAAGAATGCCAATTAAATAAAAATTGATAAGCCAAACCTAGGCGGACACCAAAGCTGCAGGCGTCATGGAGTATGTCAGGGTGAAATTTACAGCTGCATATCTTGTGTCTGAGTGGTTGATAAAACTCTATACAAGATTCGCCAATCAAAAAAAGGTGGCTAAAGAGTATGTTCTCATTTTTATCACACCAACAAAAGTCTGAAGTCCTTGCATTTTCACAAGATCATTCTAAGCGCTTACCCTTTTTAAATAAAGCCGAGGCGCCTACCGATATTGGTCTGCATATTAGAAAGTTAATGAGGTTATTACGATGAGTAATCAGGCAGCCGCAAAAGAGATTGTTAAATTAGTTGGGGGGGGAAGAGCAATATTTCTAAAATAACTCACTGCATGACCCGTTTGCGTTTTGAATTAAATGACCCCTCGCTGGCGGAGCGCACTGCTTTAAAAGAGATACCTGAAGTGCTTGGCGTTATGGATAATAAGAGCACCACCATGGTGGTTATCGGCCAGGCGGTCAATGACGTCTATCTGGAGGTCAAGAAAGAGTTGGATAATACGCCAAACGAGTCAACGGCAGCGTCACCGGGAGCCATCGCGAAAAAAGTCAGTAAAAAGGCGTGGTTCGATCAATTTTTGGCGACAATATCCGCCATATTTACACCCTATATACCGGTCCTGGCGACATCGGGGATCATCAAAGGCCTCATCGATGTTTTGGCTAAAGCCGGTATCATGTCCCCCACCAGCGATACCTATCTTATTCTCGCCGCCGCGGGCAATGCTTTGATCTACTTTTTCCCCATTCTCCTTGCATTTACCGCGGCGCAGCGGTTTGGTTCGAACCCCTTTATAGCCGCGGTGATTGGCGCGGCTCTTATGGAACCACATATTACGGGGATAGCGACTACGGGCACCGCGATAAATTTTCTTGGCATTAATTTCACGGCGATGAGCTTTGCCAACACCGTGATTCCAATTCTATTGTCTATTTGGGTGTATTCCTATCTTGACCGCTGGCTCAAAAAAAATTCTGCATAAGTCACTGCATTTTATTCTAATACCACTGCTATCGTTACTTATCATGGTGCCTGCAACTCTGATGGTCTTCGGCCCTATCGGCAACCTGGCCGCCAACGGTATCGCTATAGGCTACGAAATGCTGCTTAACACCAATCCAATCATATTCAATGCAATATTCGGCGCTTTCTTTATTTATGTCATTATGCTCGGCGTGCACTGGGTTATCCTGCCGTTACAACTATCATATCTTGCCCAGCATGGGGTTGAGTATACCTTGGGATCGGGCGGGCTGGGTAATTATGCATTATTGGGAGTTTGTATTGCCGTAATGGCAGCCTCGAAAAATAAAGATGAAAAAACGATTGCCGGGTCCGCCGCCTTTGTTAATTTCCTATCGGGGGTGACTGAGCCGGGTTTATATGGAGTTGTCATGAGAAATAAGAAGTATTTCGTTTCTTTGTCATTAGGAAGCCTTGTTGGCGGCGTTATTTTTGGCGCAACTCACAGCTATATCACAAATTTCGCTTTCACGGGATTATTTGGCTTGCCGGCGTTTATGTCGTCACCTACCGCCGTCACCTATTTTATTAGCGTTGGCGTGACGTTTGTTGTCTCATTCGCATTAACCTTTTTATTAACCAAAAAAGAGTTCGTACGAAAGTCATGAATTCATACGGTTTTGTAAAAATGCAGGAGTACCAACAATGAAGTTTCCGAATTTGTTTAAGCCTATTAAAATAAAAAATGTTATGTTTAATAACCGTATCATTGCAACGCCGGCCGGCCCCTACGACGACAAGGCCATTGGCGGCGCCGGTGTGATCATTACCGGCAGCGCCAATGTCAGCCTGAAAAGGGCCAGCTATTCCCGCCCTGATGAACCCTACATTTTTGATAAATATCAGATAGAGGCGACCCGCAAACGCGTTATCGTGGCGCATCAGGCGGGCGCAAAGGCATCCCTGGAACTTATTCATTCAGGTCAATACGCCCGTGTCGATGACTATGCCATCGGTCCGGTGGATATGATCAGGTCGGACGGCACCCTAGTCAAAGCGATGGATGAGAACATGATGGATGAGGTGGCTGATGACTGGGCCAGAACCGCAAGGCTTGCCAAGGAAAGCGGGTTTGATTTGGTGATGTTGCATTTTGCCCACGGCTGGCTGCCGGCCGAGTTTCTCTCGCCCTTGTTTAATAAACGAACCGATGGGTACGGCGGTTCATTTGAGAACCGATGCAAGTTTCCAAAAATGATTGTGGATCGTGTCAGACAATCGGTGGGTCCGGATTTCATCGTGGATATGCGAATCGGCGCCTCGGAAATGGTAGAAGGCTCAATCGAATTCCGCGATATACTCAATTTTATCAAACTCATCGAAAGTAAGATTGACATGGTGCATATTTCCGCCGGACTCGATATCAATCATGAGGGCAATGTGCATATGGCGCCGACGATTTTTAAAGAGCATATGCCGAATGTCGAATGGGCCGCAGAGGTAAAACGGAATGTGGCTATCCCGGTCACCGTCGTCGGCGCCATCATGAACCCGACGGAGGCTGAATCCATCATTGCCTCGGGTAAAGCGGATTTTATCGCCTTGGGTCGCCCGCTCATCGCCGATCCCTTTTGGCCGCAAAAAGCTAAAGAGGGTCGGGATGAAGACATTGTTCCTTGCCTGCGCTGTCAATATTGCTACCACATTTCCACCGAGAGAAAAAATGTCGGCTGTTCGGTCAATCCGCGATACACCCGGCCTGACTTGGTGCCGTTGGATTTGCCACCGGCGGAAATCAGCAAAAAGGTGGTGATTATCGGCGGCGGGCCGGCGGGGATGAAGGCGGCTTTGGTCGCCAGCCAGCGAGGTCATCAGGTTGTTTTGTTTGAAAAGTGCAATACGTTGGGCGGCGCTCTTCGCTATGCCGAATATGAAGCGCTGAAAATTGATTTGTATAATTATATGAAGTACTTAATAGTTCAAATCAATAAAAGCAAAGTTGATGTGCGTCTGGGCATGGAGGCTATTCCCGAACTGGTCCGAAATTGTCGTCCTGATGCCATTATTATCGCGGTGGGCGCCATGCCGTTTACACCACCGATTCCGGGCCGAGAGCGGAAACATGTTATCGGCGCGCTGGAGGTTTATAACCGTATGGATGAGGTGGGCCGGAATGTCGTCCTCATCGGCGGAGGATCAACAGGCTGTGAGCTAAGCATTGAACTCGCCAGGCACGGTAAAACAGTCACCATAATGGAAGCGGGGGACAAGCTGGCTCCTAATGGCAATATATTGTACCGCGTAGGGCTTAGGCAAACGATGGATAAAGAACGAACGCTGCACGCCAAAGTGAACGTAAAGGTTAAGGCAATTACCTCGAGTGAAGTGATATACGAAGAAGCCGGCCGGGAAAAACGGTTGACGGCGCAAACGGTAATCATGTCCACTGGAATGAGAACGAATTCTGAAGTGATAGATTCTTTTTACGGCCTGGTACCGGATACATTTATCATCGGTGATGCCAATAGCCCAAAAAACGTCATGGACGCGACCCGCGACGGATATTTTATAGCGAAAAATCTTTGATGTTAAACATAATGGAAGCATCCGATGGTGTAGGCTAATCCCGCATAGGGTACGTAATTTCCCTTTGCCCAGTTTTCAAAATGGCGAGATCATAATGATTTAACCGCAACGCTTATCTAATAGGATGCTGCAATGCTTTTTCTAAAGATCAAGAATACCTAAAGCTAACGCCGGTAATGGCAAACTGAAGCGCGTGAAATCCGAGTATATAATGTCGGCAGTCAAAATCGGATTAATGTTTTAAGATTCCTATTTATTAGGTTGGGGCCGGTTTGTTCAACTAAAAATGGGTTGTGCCATGGAAATTGAAAATTTGCTACATGTCACAAAATGATGAAGCAGGATAATATAATGCTTGTTAGATAAAACGGAATTCATATACTTAGCAAGTAGTTTTACCGTTGTAAAAAATCAGGATTGTTACTTTACGCCGATATTCGGTGCTTCAGGCAAAACCTAAACCGTTTTTTCCCGCTGCAGTCGTTGCGAGAAGAACGTTTAGGTTTTTTTATCCAAAAATTATAGCAGGATTTGAGCGTTTTTTATGGAGGAAGAATAAAATCGGGCGCGAATAATAACAAGGCGGGAATGACCATCCGTGAGCGCACCTTTGCACGAAGCTTCATAAAGATCATCAAGTGCAAGTGCTCAAAACGAAATCGAACATTTATTTTATTTTGAATAAACCTCTTACTTCGGGAAGGAATATTGTGCGTAAAAAACACTTTTCATTGCAGATCATAGCGTTATTCGTTTTCTCAGTCTGTTACCCCATCACATCCATTGCAGCAAAGTTAACAATAGAAGAAAGACTGTCGTTATTGGAAAAGGAATTATCCGATAATAAAATAGCGTTAGCGGATAATAAAAGAGAATTGCAATCAACGAAAAAAGAATTAAATGCCTACAAAGCATTAATGGAACATAAACAGAGAGATGTTATTCTTAGTAATAACGCACCAAAAGGACAAGATCATATCATCACCGAAGTGACGCGGCCGCAACCTTCGTATTTATCACAGCAGGGAACGCAGCCGCGGCAAACGGCCGCCGTATCAGAACAAAAGTCCTTGACGCTGCAGCAGTTGAGCAAATATATAAAGGACGATATCGGCTTTAGCTATAACGGCTATTTTCGCACCGGCTGGGCGACCGGCTCTCATGGCGCGCCGCAATCTTACGCTGTCGGATCTTTGGGGCGCTTCGGCAATGAAAACGACGCATGGTTTGATCTCCAATTGTCGCAGAAAATATATGACCAAGATGGCAAAACAGCTAAAGCCGTGGTCATGTTGGACGGCAATGTCAGTCCGGCAAATAGCGGCGGGTGGTTCGGCAGCGGTACCAACTATCTACAATTTTCGGATATGTATCTGACCACGAACGGGTTCTTATCTTTCGCGCCGGAGGCCGATTTGTGGGTCGGTAAACATAATCTGCCGATTTATGAAATTCAGATGCTGGATTGGAAGATGCACCGCACTGAAGCCGGCTCGGGTGTCGGCATTGAGAATTGGCAACTTGGCCCAGGCAAGTTCAACGTATCCCTGACGCGGCAGGATTTAAACGATCACGCGCTGGATTACGCCGCCACCGGCAGTACCGAAGTGGTGAATACCAACGGTATTGATGCGCGCTATAAGATGCCGGTGTGGGATAAAGGCACGCTGGATGTGTTCGGTAGATACGTTATGGCGAACCGCAATGATACCAATCGCAAAGATGAGGATGACGGCAGCTATTATACGTTAAAGGATGCCTGGCAGGGCGGGGTTGCTTTACGGCAAAATTTCGCCCGCGGCGGATTCAATGAATTCACTTTGCAGGCCGCGGATAACTCCATCGCCAGCGGTTATACCTTGCTCACCGGCGCCAATCCTTCCTACGGCTATAATGATGACTACATTGGCCAGCATAGTTATGGCAAGGCCTATCGGTTGATTTCCCAAGGTGAAATGTATTTGCGTCCCGACGTCATTATGGCCAACGCGCTGGTGTATGCTTTTGGGAACGATATCTACAGTTATGACACTGGCGCTCACACCGATTTCAACAATATCCGTGCGGTAATTCGTCCGGCTTATGTATGGAGTCAATACAATCAGACAGGCGTGGAGTTAGGATGGTTTGACCAAAAAAAATAGAAACGACGGTGAGGAATACCATGAATCTGGTTATAAAGTCACACTATTTCACAGTTTGAAGGTCGATGCGAGTATGTTGACCTCGCGTCCCGACATCCGTTTCTATGCTACCTATCTTAAGGTGCTGAATAATCAAATCAGCCAATTTCAATTTACCGACGCCAAGAGCGATCAGCTAAGCTTCGGGGTCCAGGCGGAAGCCTTCTGGTAAGAAGAGAAAAAGATTTGTTGCGGTAAATGCATATCGTTTGTGAGATGCGAACGGCGGCAAGCTTTTCAAATGGGTGATCGGGGATAAGCGCGTGGGCGAGGCGAGGATCGAACAGGTGACGATTGAACAAAGGCCTACGCAGACGTGTCCGTTTAATTGTTGTCAGATTGTCATTGTTGGTTTATTCTCAAAACAGGAGATGGCATTCCTCCGGTCTTAATGGCGAACCGCGGTTTTTTGCTGATGATGCCTGCCTTTCGATACTCTTTCCATGGCGCAATGCCGGGAGGTTCGGGGCGGGTTTTATTTCCGTTCTACCCTCCTTGGCATAAATACAGGGTATAACGATGACGTCAACATTCGCTCTCTCCTTAACCCGATACATTTCCAATCAGGCTGCCGGCTGTCGCTATAAAAGCCTTAAAGGGGCAACCGCCAAAGCAATAACGCATCTCCTTCTCCACAAGCCGAAATCATTCCCTGAATTTCCCTTTGCCACGCGTCTGAGCCGATGCAAAGTACAATCACCGCGGCAATAACCAACGGTGCTTTTCCATTTTCATTTTGCGGTTAATTCATGAATGATTTGAGGAACAGCCATGCTGCGGGATATTATTGCTCAGGTAGCCCAATTATTGACGGTGATATTACTGGCCCCCTTGTTGCAAGGGTTTATCCTGCGCTATGAAGAGCGCGTGCAACGATCTCTTGGTCCCTCTCTCGTGCAGCCCTATCGCGATCTGCGCAAATTGTTCCGCAAACAGTTGGTGATTCCCGATACCGTCAGCTGGATTTTTTGGGCGGCGCCGGTAGTGGCGTTTACCGCAATGCTGACGGTGCCGCTGCTTATTCCGGTGCTGACCAATTATCCGCTGCCGCTCTCCGACATGGGGGGATATTCTGGGCGGCGGCTTAATCCTGACGCTCGGCACCTTCGCCATCAACCTGGCGGCGCTGGACAGCGGCAGCCCGTACGGCGGCATCGGCGCCAGCCGGACGGCGCTGATTTCCATCCTGGCTGAACCCACGTTGATACTGGTGCTGGTGGGTATTACATTGATGGCCCACGCCATGTTGCCCTTCGTGGTCAATCACCTGCTGGTGGCTTCTCCCGCCGTTTACTGGGGACCGACCCATCTTTTCCTGGTGGCGGCCTTCTTTGTCCTGTTGCTGGTGGAAACGGATCGGCTGCCGATACATTCCAGCACGAAAATCGAAGTCTACATGATAGAAGAAGCGCGCGTGCTGGAATATTCCGGCCCGCTGCTGGCGCTGCTGAAGTGGGCGTCGATGATGAAGCAGTTCATTCTCTATACCATTTTTTGCCATGTGCTGTTGCTGCCGTGGGGGCTGTCGGTACTCGGCGGTCCGTCGGGATTGGCCGGGGCGGTGGTCGGCATCGTCATCAAGTTCGTCATCGTGGGATGCGCGGTTATCGCAGTGGAGACAGCGCAATCGAGGCTACGTTTCTACCGTTACCAGGAGCCTCTGGCCGTAGGGTTTCTGCTGGCCATTCTCGCCATCGTCGCCAATCAGATTCGGTGAATCTATGCTCGCAACTCATCTCCAGCCCCTCGCCGCCTCGTTGTTCAGCTTACTGGCCATTGCCTGCCTGCTGCTGACCTTTGTGATGCTGGGGTCCCGTTGGCTTAAAGACTATATGCTGGCTTTCGCCGCCCAGTCCTGGCTTATCGGCCTGCTGTCGGCGCTGGTGGCCTATGACGGCGGCTATCCTGAACTTTATGTGGTGGCGCTGTTGACCGTGCTTTTCCGCGGGCTGGTGTTGCCCTGGCTTATCCTTCGCATTCTAAGACGTTTGAATACCGCCCGAGAAGAGCGTTTAGCGCTTAATCCCGCCACCAGCCTGCTGTGCGGCGGCGCCGCGGTGGTTTTCGCGTTGGTGGTGTCCGTGCACATTGTTTCCGCGCTGAAGCTCGATTCGAATGTGCTGGTGCTGGCGCTGATGGTGATGTTATCGATGAAACTTATCGGCTTCTTGATGCTGACCCTGAGGCATGAGGCCATCAGCCATATATTGGGTATTCTGGTGCTGGAGAACGGCGTTTTTCTCGGCACGCAGATTTTGGTGCCCGGCATGCCGCTTATCATTGAATTGGTATTGCTGTTTGACTTGCTTATCGCGGTGGCGTGTTTCGGCGTGTTGGTCAGGTACTTGCTGACGCATATCGGCAGCACCAGCAGCGATGAACTAAGGCGGTTGATCGGATGACTCTCGCTATACGTCTTTCTATCATGTTTATGGCGCCCGTTCTGGTGGTGATTATCGCCCTGGCGACGCGCCGCGCGCGCCTGGCGGAGTACCTTAATCTGGCGGCCGGCTTCGCGGTTTTTCTGCTGGCGCTGCCCCTGCCTTTTAGCAAAGGCTTGCCGGTTACCCTATTGCATGGCTACCTGCTGGTGGATGCCCTCGGCGGTTGGGTGGTGATGTGCGTGTCGGTGGTTTATCTGTTGTCATCGATTTACGCATTGGGCTATATGCGCGCCGATAGGCGGCACGAACGGCGATTGCCGGCCTTTTACGCGCTGCTGGCCGGCTTTGCCCTGAGTATGCTGGTGGCGCCGATGATGAATAATATCGGCGTTTTCTGGATAGCCATTGAGCTTACCACCCTTATCAGTACGTTTCTGGTGGGTTTTGAGCGCAGCGCCGAGAGCATGGAGGCGGCCTGGAAGTACATCATCGTGGTATCCGCCGGCATCAGCCTGGCTCTCTTAGGCACGACCCTGCTGTACTGGGCGGGCACCTTCGTCTATGGCCCCGCCTATCAACTCACCTGGGGAGCGCTGAGCGGGGCGGCGTCGCACATGCCGCCGGTATTGCTCAAGATGGGTTTCCTGTTAACGCTGGTGGGATATGGCACTAAAGTCGGCTTGGCGCCGATGCATACCTGGCTGCCCGATGCCCACAGCGAGGGGCCGGCGCCCGTCTCCGCCATGTTGTCCGGCGCGCTGCTCAATACCGCCATGCTCGGCGTGGCGCGGTTTTTGGCCGCCATGGATGCGGCGGGACAAGGCGCTTTGCCCCATAAAGTCCTGGTGGCTCTCGGCGTGCTGTCATTGCTGGTGGGCGCGTTATTCATGGTGCGCCAGCGCCAGGTCAAACGGCTGATGGCCTATTCCAGCGTGGAGCATATGGGCGTGTTGGCGCTGGGCTTCGGCTTTGGCGGCCCCCTTGGCATCGTCGGCGCCTTGTATCACATGATCAATCATTCACTGGCCAAGCCCTTATTGTTTTTTGGCGCGGGTAACGCCGTGCAGTATTACCAAAGCAAACAGATCGATGACATCCGCGGCGTATGGCAAGCATTCCCCATCTCCGGCGCCTTTTGGCTGTGCGGCGCGGTGGCCATCACCGGCGCGCCGCCATTCGGGTTGTTTCTCAGCGAGTATGCCATTCTCCGCGCCGGGTGGGACGGCACGCAACGGTGGGCGGCCATCGTTATGCTGGTATTGTTGATTGTCGTCTTCATCGCCTTTCTCAACCACTTTCGGTCGATGTATCTGACAGAGGAGACCCCCGCGGCGGCGCGGGAAATCAGTCATGGATTCTATCGCGCGCTGCCGATGGCGCTGTCGCTGGCGGTCCTGCTGGCGCTCGGACTATGGTGGCCGCCGGCGTGGACGGCGCTGTTCGGCGGCATCGCGCGGACGTTGGGAGGAGGGCTGTGAGCGCCGGCGTCGAGTATATCCGGGTCACGGCCGATAGCCTGGGGCAACGGCTCAAAGCGCTGCTTGACGGCGGCGGGCGCATGCAAATGGCCTATGCCTGGTTTCCAACCCCGGAGGCGCCGGAGGTCCGTTATCTGGTGGCGACCGGCCCGGGCGCGCCGTTGCACATGTGGATCTGCGGGACGGACGGCGGACATTTGCCGAGCCTGGCTAGGGTTTCCCCCCTTGTTGGGCTGGTATGAAAGAGAAATGCAGGATCTGTACGGGTTAACCTTCGATGGGCACCCGGAACCCTATCCGCTGGTGGCGGAGGGTGTTTCCGCGCCGGCCGCGCGCTCGCCCCGAACAGACTTGCCCGCGTTGCGCGCGCCCCTTGTTTTGCCGGAAATCAACGACCCGCAGGTCCAGTTGCTGAATTTCGGACCGGTACGCGCCGACGTGATGGAGTCCGCCCAATTTCTGTTTTTCTATCTGGGAGAAGCGATCGCGCACTACCAGCCGCGACTTTTTTTCAAGCACCGCGGTATGGAAAGCCGCTTCGTCGCCGCTGAACCCGCCGCCGCCGTGGTGCTGGCGGAGAGAGTCTCGGGCGTCGGCAGCGTGGCCCACGCGTTGGCCTATTGCCAGGCGGTGGAGGATGCCGCCGGCTGTCAAGCGCCTTTGCGGGCGCGGCGGCTGCGGGTACTGTTGGCTGAATTGGAACGCATCTATAACCATCTGCATTATTTCGGCGTTTTAGCCGACGCCACCTCGCTCAAGGTAGGTCAGGCCGAGGGCCGCCTGCTGGAAGAGGAGGTCAAGCAGTTGGCCGGGCGGCTTTGCGGCCATCGTCTGCTGCGCAATGTCCTGATACCCGGCGGGCTGCGCCGAGACCTTATCATACCCGACGGGTTTGCCGCGTCGCTGGCGGCCTTGTCGGTCCGGGCGGCGTCCTATCTCGCGGAGCTCGACCAGACTACCAGCTATCTGGATCGATTGCTTACCACCGGCGTGCTCAGCCGCGAGACAGCGTTCGACCAGGGCGCCACCGGGCCGGTTGAGCGCGCTTCCGGACTGGATCGCGACCTGCGCCGCGATCATCCCTATGCGGCCTATGCCGAACACGATATTGCGGTGCCGCTGCTTACCGCGGGGGATGCCCATGCCAGAGCGCAGGTTCGCGGGGCCGAGTTGCGCGCCGGTTTCACTCTGCTGGAAGCCTTGCTGGCGGGCTTGGCGCCGGGGGCTTACCGCGCCGATTGCGCGATAAACCCGAACACCTGCGGTCTGGGCTGGGCGGAATCGCCGCGGGGTTCCCTTTACTATGCCGTACATATCGATGCGCAAGGCCGGTTGGCGAGAGTCAAGATCAAGTCGCCGTCCTTTTCCAATTGGCGCGTATTCCCGTTCACGGTGCACCGGAGCAACATGATGGATTATGCCATCAACGAAGCCAGCTTTGGTCTCACCGTCGCGGGCTGCGATCGTTGACAGGAGGAGAGTATGCCTTTGTGGACACTACGGGGGTTGCGGCAGGGCACGGCCACGACCGGCTGGCCGAACCGGGCCGACGACGGCCACGGGCAGGAGGGTACCCTGGGCATGCCGCGCGTGACCGGGCAAGCGTGCGGCGAGGATTGCCGTCGCTGCGAACAGGTCTGCCCCACGCAAGCCATCAAGACGGATAAGGCCGGTCGCCTGGCCCAGCTCGACTATGGCCGCTGCATCGCCTGCCAGCTGTGCGCGGAGAGTTGCCCCACGGGCACAATACGGACCGACGCCGGCTGGGCCTTCGGCGTGAGGGAACGTCTGGACCTGCGTTGGACGCCGGAGGCGGACTCGCCGGTCGCCGAGCGTCTTAAACGCCGCATTGACGTCAGTTTCGGCGGCAGTCTGCATATCCGGCATGTGGATGCCGGTTCTTGCAACGGCTGTGAATCGGAACTGCAGGCGCTCAACAATCCTTTTTACAACTTCCACCGCCTGGGCATTTTTTTCACCGCCTCGCCGCGCGCCGCCGATGTGCTGCTGGTGACGGGCACGGTAACCGCCGCCCTGCGCGAGTCGCTCATGATAACCTGGCAAGGGATGCCCGAGCCGCGTCATGTCCTGGCCTGCGGCACCTGCGCGGTCAGCGGCGGCGTATGCGGCGGCGGCTATGCCGGCGGCCAGGGGGTAGACGGCCTGCTGCCGGTGGACATCTACCTGCCGGGCTGCCCGCCTAATCCGGCGGCCATCATCGAGGCGCTGCTACTGCTGCTTGAACGCAAGCCGCAACGAGTCAGGGGAGGGCGGCTGAATGCATCCTGAATCACTGGTTGTCATCGCTCTGGCGCTCTGGCTGCTGGCTGTTATTTTGGCCTGCATCGGCGCGGCGCGGCTCCCGGCCCATTGCGCGCTTTCAGCCGGGGTCGCCGCGCTGGCGGCGGCGGCGGCCTGGCAGTTGCCGGCGGGGCTGACATTATCGTTCGCCTTTCCCTCCTCCGGCTTCATCGCCACCTCCGTGACATTGGCGCCGGATGCGCTTTGGCTGTTGTTATTCGGCGCCGTCGCGGCGTTTTTCGCCACCGCGCTGGGGACACCGGCGAAACGCTGGCGCAGCTGGGTGATTGGCGCGGCGTTGAGCATGCTGGGGGCGCTGGGATGTTTCGGCATCCAGGAGGCGGCGGGGTTCCTGGTGGCCTGGGAGGTGATGAGCCTGGGGGGGGCGCTGCTCCTGCTGGGTGAAAGGTTGGGGCCGACGCAGGAGGGGCACGGCCTGTTGTTCATGCTTGCCCTCTTAGAGGCGGGAGCCGTGGCGCTGCTGACGGCGCTGCTCATGCTGGGCAGTGCGTCGGGCGGCGGCGATTTCGCCGGATTCCTCGCGCCGGGCAGGGGAGTGGATTCTGGTGAAACCTGGCTTATCGGCATGCTGTTGCTGTTAGGGTTCGGCGCCAAATTGGGATTGCTGCCTTTCTACGAGTGGTATCCGGGCGCCTATGGGCAGGGCAGCGGCGCCAGCGGCGCGTTGTTGTCCGGCATCGTTCTTAACGCGGCCTTCTTCTCGCTGGAGCGGGCTTATACCCAGTGGCTGCCCATGCACGGGACCGGCGGTCTGGCCATCGTGACGGTATTGGCGGGCATGTTCAGCGCCGTGCTCTCGGCGCTATACGCCTTCCAAGAGGAAGACTGGCGCCGATTACTGGCGTTCTCCTCGGCTGAAAACGCCGCCATTGCGGTGACGCTGCTCGGGGCCAGCGCGCTGTTTCGCAGCGAGGGGCTCGATGCGCTGGCCTCGCTGGGATTCGTGGTGGCGTTGATTCATTTGGCCGGGCACTCCCTGGCGAAGGGCGCCATGCTGCTCGGCGCCGATGGCGCTTATCGCCGTACCGGCAGTTATGCCTTGATCCCGCGAGGATTGATTCGGCACAGCGGCTGGATGTATGGCATCGGTATCGTGTTCGCCGGCATGAGTCTGGCGGCGATGCCGCCGCAAATCGGTTTTGTCAGCGAGTGGTTTACATTCCAGACCTTGTTCCAAGGGTTTCATCTGCATGGACTCCCCGGTCGCTTGGCGCTGGCGCTGGCCGGAGCGGGTATGGCGCTGACGGCGGCCATCGCGCTGGCCACCTTTATCAAGCTTATCGGCCTGGGCACGCTGGGGCGTCAGGCCGATGGCAGCCGGCCATTGCGCTCGGACAGAGCGACCTGGACGTTTGCCTGCTGCGGTCTTCTTGGCCTGGCGGTGTTGGCGTTGGCGATAGGCATGCCCTGGTGCCTGTCGGCGCTCAATGGGGTGGTGGCGCAACGCTTTCCCGGCCAAAGCAGCGAGGCGCTGCATCACGGCCTGTTACTGGTGCCATTAACCGATAAATTCGCCTTTATTTCACCCACCGAACTGGTCATGGCCTGGCCGCTGCTGGCGTTGGCGCCGTTGTCGCTATTGTTGCGTTCGCGTCTTCGCCATCCCTTGCGCCATGCGCCGATCTGGTCCGGCGGAACCGAAAGCCTCCCTCATGCGGCCACCACCGCGCTGACGTTTTCCAACGCCCTGCGTACATTCTACCGTTTTGTCTACCGAGCCAAGAGCGAAATCAGGCATGGGGATCATGACAGCGTTTATTTCATCCGACGGATACATCATCGGGCGCACGTTTCTCCCCTGTTTCACGGCGTCGTTTTCCGCCTGCCCACCTTGCTGGTGCAATGGCTGGCCCGCAGGTTGGGACCGATACAATCCGGCCATATGAATGTCTATCTCGGCATGGTGGGCGGACTGCTGGTCTTAATCTTGATGGTGGCGATGGCTTGAGGGGCATGCCGCGTTATTGTATCGCTAACGGCAAAACCGGGTGGTTTTGCCTAAGGATAGCCAAATGTCACTGAAGAATACCGCCTCACCTGCCGCATCGGCGGCCGCCAGCCGGCTGGCGATGCGGTTCGTGTTACTGATTGGGGTTCTCAGCTTTTTTCGGATTTTACCTACGAGGGCGCGCGCAGCATTTTAGGGCCGTTTCTGGCATCGATGCAGGCCAGCGCCTTTATCGTCGGCGCCGTTACCGGGTTCGGCGAGCTCGCCGGCTATGGCTTACGCTATTTCTCCGGACGCTTCGCCGATGCGACGGGCCGCTTCTGGCCCACCGCCATCGTCGGCTATACGGTACAAATGACCGCGGTACCGTTGTTATCGCTAACGCACAGTTGGCAAAGCGCGGCCGTTTTTATCGTGCTTGAACGGATTGGGCGCGCTATCCGGAACCCGCCCCGAGATGTGATGTTATCCTACGCGGCGAAAAATATCGGCGGCTACGGCTGGACTTTCGGCATTCATGAAGCATGCGACCAATTCGGCGCCATGTTCGGCCCGTTGATTGTCGCGGCCGTACTGAGCTATGGCGGACACTATCGAATGGCTTTCGCGGTGCTTATCGTGCCCGCCGCGCTTAATCTTATTTTCGTGCTGATTGCCTACCAACTCTATCCCCGTCCTCAGGAACTGGACAAGGACATGGCGCAGGAGGCGGACCCTGTGCGATTTTCCCGGTTGTTCTGGATTTACCTGGCGGGCGCCTGCCTGGTGGCCATGGGGTTTGCCGATTACCCGTTATTGGCCTATCACTTCGCGCACAAAGAGGCGATGCCGACCCAATGGATAGCCGTTTCGTACTCGGCGGCAATGGCAGTCAGCGGCGGTTCCTCGCTGCTCTTCGGACGACTTTTCGACCGCTACGGCTTTTGGGTATTGATTGCGCTGACCCTGGCGGCTTCGCTGTTTGCGCCTTTGGCTTTTCTCGGCGGTTTCAAGACGGCGCTGCTCGGCGCGGCGGTGTGGGGCATGGGCATGGGCGTGCATGAATCTATTATTCCGGCAGCGGTAACGCCCCTGGTGTCCAGACGGCATCGGGCCGCCGCCTATGGACTGTTTACCGCGGGCTATGGCGTTTTCTGGTTTGCCGGCAGCGCGGCGATCGGTTTTTTCTACGACCGATCGATAACGGAGACCCTGGTTTTCTGCATGACGACCCAACTGCTCGCCGTGCCGTTATTCATCTGGGTCGGGCGCTATAACGCCCCTGCCGGATAACGGTGGAAAGTGGAAAAAAAAGATCAATCCCCATTGATAAAGATAGCGTTATAAAGATCCTCGCCATAACTGCTGTCGAGCGGCTCGCCGGGGGATATTTTATAGGTGCGTTGGCCATCGCTTTGACGTTCGGCGGACAAGAACAGGATGCCTTGGGGTTTCTCCTGGTAAAGCCGGCACGCGAATTCCGATAAATGGGTGACAAAAAACACCTTTATTTTTTTTGGCCGATAATGCCAAGGCGATATCCCGCGCGATGGCGGAGCCTTCGCGGCTGTTGGTTGCGGCAAAGGATTCATTGAATAGCACCAGGTCGTTCGGGGCCAAACGATCCACGATGGCATCCATTCGCTTAAGCTCCTCATCCAGTTTGCCGCTGGTCATACCGGCATCTTCTTCATGCTTATAATGGGTGTAGATACCATGGGCGATATCGCAGCAAAAATGCTCCGCGCAAACAAACATGCCGCTTTGCGCCATGATGCAAGCGATACCGATACTTCGCAGGTAGGTGGATTTTCCCCCTTGATTGGCGCCGGTAATGATAAAGGTATTTTTTTCGGCTGCGGATAACGAATTACTCACGACCCGCGACGGCAGCCGGATGGCCAGGCAGATATCATATAAAGAGGTATAAGCCAGTACGCGTTCTCCCAACGGTCGCATGGTGGGCAATTGCAGCGGAATCGCGCCATTTTGAAATCTTTCTTGAAGATGCAGACAGCCCATATAAAAAGCAAGCTCAGTGCGAAGGGAAATGAAAAAATCACGAATGTGAGAGGTAGACTGGGACAGCGCGTTGGCGACCAACACCAACCCCCTGTTTTCAAGGTCGCTCAATGCTCTGGCGCCATTCTCATCCCGAGGAGCGATATGTACGGTATAAAAAGGAGGTCGGGGGAAAATAAGCGAACCAGCCAATTCCCCCGCGCGGGAGGAAAACGGCGAAGAACATAGTTTGTTCCACTATTTCCCTGACCGAGGCGAGCGCTTATCAACACTCCGCTATGGAACTTCAATAATTGCAAGTGACCAGAAACCGTGGCCAAATATCCCTCATCCAATTCCTTTTGCAGCATGGAAAAAAATTGAACAAATCCTTCAGAGGTAAACTCGGTTATATATCGGTCTGCCATGTTCCGCAGCGCTTTGAGGTTGGAAAAGTAAAATTTCAATACATTGATGGCGCTGTGCAATACCGAAGAAGGATAATTACTGAATAAGCCGAAATTCAGGGTTTTCTTCTCCATCTCAATGCATTCGCCCGTGAGATTGTATATATTTTTGATGACTTCCGGATAGCGAATCGCGTCGGATAAGATATCTTGTCTGAATTTGATTTCTTCCACCGTCGTTAAACCGGACAGGCAGGCATGCCGCGCTACGCTGTAAATCAACTTATCTCCCGCTGATAACGCATTGAAAAGCACATCCAGTTCAAGATCGTTAATTAGAATGCCGTCTTGTTCTGAAATGTCCTCCACCAAGGAAAAATCTTTATCCTTAAACATGAGATGCGCTTTCATAACGGGATCCTATCGATGAGTTTCTGATAAGTCAGATTATATTTTTCCACTATTTTCTGTGAATAGGCTAATCCGTCAGCCATTTTACGGCAGACCTTATAGGAACGTTCAGCCTGATTATTATCGTCAACGAGGCTCATCATGCTGACGATGTTGTCGCTTAACGCTGACAGTTCATCAATAAACGTAACGCAAACGCAGATTGCTTTTAATTTGATAATACTTTGCAGTATTTTTGTACCCAAATAAATGGCGTCGTGGGAGGTTGTCGAGGTGAAAATTTCATTCATGATAACCAGGGTGGAGGAGGTGGTCTGCTGCAATATATCATTAATACGGATGAGGTCATCTTGTAATTTACCTCGCAAATTAATGATATTCTCCTGCCTTTCAAAGTGGGTAAATATATGATCAAATAAAAAAATACTGGCATCCCGCGCGGGGACCGGGCAGCCTAGGGCTCCCAGGTAATTTATCTGGCCGAACATCCTGGCGAAGGTGGTCTTTCCTCCCTGATTGGGACCGGTCACCACCACTATCCGCTCCTCTCCATCAAGCAGGTAATCGTTACAGACGATTTTCTGGTTTTCTGATATGAGCTTGTGCGCCAACACGATATCGAATCCGCCGGAGCAAGAAATATCTTTATGTTCCCCGGCAATTTGCGGCAGGCAAAAGCGCAATCCCATGGCGGAAAGCTTAGCGATAAATTGGGTGTATGAAACATAAAACTGAATTTCCCGTTCGAATATTTTCACCGTTTCGTCGATAAAACGCGCATATTTTTCATGGAAAGCGTCCAACGCCGAGAAAATGTCAGGAAACAGTTTCGCTACACATTCCAGTATGGCGGCTTCCACATGGTTCATATTCTGATCACTATCTTTGATGGGTAATTTTCCCATTTCTTCTTTTTGTTTGAATTTTTCAAAGACCGCCAGAACCTCTTCACTGTAATCGGATTCGGAAGAAAATGTCCGTACCCTCACGGCATTGTCTTTTATCTGTAATGTGTAAACAACGGACGAAAGAGACGTTGCCATCCGTTGGGATTCAGTTTCAAGACTGTGGAATGTGTCGCTGGCGATGTATTTTCCCAAATAATCTTTAAACGAACGCAATCCGGATGAAGTCAGAGTACATTTGTCAAGATCCAATGAAAATGTTCGGATCAATTCGCAATATAATCTGACGGATTCTATAAACCAATGTAATTTATTATAATGATAATAAAGCTTTTCAGTTTTTTTCAAGATGTCCCAAACGGCATGCATTCTTGCGGCAAAAACGGTTATAGCCGTCATTATCGCGTTATCTTTGCAATCCGCCATGACCTGTTGCCGATAAATAACATTCTCCACCTCAGTAAGAGGTTGATGATAAAAAGGCGATAAATTGTACTCCTCTTTACCTTTGAGAATCGCACTCACCAGTTGATCGAGATTCAGATCAACAAAAAAGTCAGGTTGCCTGAGGTCCTCGGTAGGGTGAGATGCGGCATAACTCTTTTTATACAATATGCTTTCAAATGACATGATCCACCCCCCCCCCAAACGCAAGAAAATGGCAAAAGGGTGGAAACGCAAAGGGGTTTGAAAAGGCGAAATAATCGATATGGCCATTGCCGACACATACGCCCGACGTGTATGTGGCGCAAGAGATAGCCTGCCAGCCAATCCCTTTGCGGCAGGGGGCCGCCGTGCCAATTTATTTGCGGCGGAGTGGCGCCGGGTCGAATTATTTGCGGCGGAGTGGCGCCGGGTCGATTCATTTGCGGCATAGTGGCGCCGGGTCGACGGCTTGGCATCGATGATAAGCAACGGACGGCCGACGACGTTTGCCGGGATGACAAGCAATAACCGCCGGTCTGGCTGAACACGCAAAAAGCGCGGTGATAAATCAAAAACGATGAACCTGACATACTCACCTCGTCTACATCAAAGGTAAAACAACGTATATCAGGTGTCATTAGCGGACTGCGTCACACGTCCACGGTTGGGAAAGGCGAACACCATCGCCTTTTGGACCAAGGGTAGCCAGTCATCAGATAAAATTCAAGTAGGGAGAGAATTTGGCGTAGGAAACGTTTGCCCGGCTTTTGATGAACGGCTGTGGCGGTTGGATTTTTTCCAAATTAACATATTGTTATGTAATGGTTTTTATTTTACCGGTCCGCAATGTGATTTTTTTTTCCAACCCTTGACATATTTAGTGAGCTGGCTCGATAAATTAAAGGATTTTTATAATGATGGGATGGAAAAGTGCTAAATTTTTACCAAGGAGATGGCATTCCTCCTCTAACCGCCACTCGGCTGATGATGCCTACACATTTTTTTTATGGGCTTTCCGGCATGACCAAAGAGCCCGGAACGATGTGCTAGGGGGAGTCATGGGCTTTTTCTCTTGTATCATAAGTTCACCTATTCACGCTCTCTCTCATGTCGCTGGGTCCGCCGTGGAAAAAAAACGGGCAACTCGACATCAAGGTTCCATTCCTAGACTCTGCGCGCTGACTCATCATCTGCCGATTTCCGGCACATCTTTTGCGAGCCGGAGCATGAGCGCCATTGGAGGGGATAGTCGATGAGTATCTACAAACATGCACTCGTATTGGCCTATGATGAGGCTGACGGCAGGTTATTACTTTCCCACGCCTCTCGGCTGGCCAAAGCCTATGGAACAAAAATCACGGTGGCGCATATCGGTTTCGATTGGCGGTGGTTGGATTATACCAGCGATACATTGACGAAAAACCGGCAGGCCAGAGAGGTTATCGAGGCGAAGGCCATGTTCAGCCGCCTTATCGAATCGGCGGATTGTCCCGTCGCCGCCAGGGAAATCGTGACGATGTACAGATTCAGGGAAGTGGAGCGCCTGATAAAAAAAGAGGGCATAGACTTGCTCATGGTGGGCCATAGAAATCGTTTCATGGGGGTCCTGTCCTCCTTTTCCTTTGAATTCATCAACCATTTATCCATAGATGTGCTGGTCAAGCACATAGACTCCGCGTCGGCGGCTCAACGCGCCGGCGAGTGAGCTGCCCGCCGGCCTCCGGCAAATGGCGCGCAGGGCGTACGTTCAGGGAGCAAAGTCAATTGCCTTGGCGCCCATTATGCGCTAGCTTTGGCGATAGAAGGTGATGGCGTACCACCTTTCCCAACCGCCGGGCACATTCCACTCCGGCTGATGACGCCTGATACCCATTCTTTTACATGAAGAGAGTGGTATGTCAGGTTTTGCCTCGCTTGAACCCCATACCCCTCTCGCCTGCCTTACAGGAGAGTTTATGGCCGTTTATACCCATGCGCTGGTGCTGATCCACGATCAAGACGACGGATTGACCCTGTTGAATCATGTCGCCGCGCTGTCCAAAACCCTGGGAACCAAAATCACCTTGTGCCATCTTAGCGACGACTATCGGCCGCTCGACTATGTCTCCGACGGCCGAATGGGGGATAGGCAATCAAAAGACGTCATCGCCGCCAAGGATATGCTGAGCCGCGTGGTCGACATGGCGTCCTTTCCCGTGGAGATAGCCGAACTGGTCACCATACGCCGCTTTCGGGAGGTTGAGGACTTTGTGACCAAAAACGGTATCGATGTGGTTATCGCCGGTCATAAAAACCGGTTTTTGGGCACCATGACGTCGTGGTCGGCGGAATTTATCAATCATCTCTCCGTGGATGTTCTTATCCATCATCTTTGACATGGCATCGTTGATATGGCGACGAGAGACGCTGACTTCCGTGGACAAGCTTTGGGTTATGATAAATACTCCTTACTCTCATTTCGCCACCGAATTCATAGCGCACGCGACCTATGACAAAAAAAAACTCTCCTGAACAACGGCGTGAACTGGGCGCGTTCCTCTGCGTTCGGCGCGGGCGTCTTGAGCCGGGAGATTTCGGCCTGCCGAAAGGGCCGCGGCGCACGCCGGGTCTGCGCCGCGAGGAAGTGGCCTTGCTCGCGGGCGTCAGCGTAAGCTGGTACACCTGGCTGGAGCAAGGGCGTGATATTCAGCCCTCCGCCGACGCGCTCGCGCGGATTTCCAGGGTGCTCAAGCTTAACGCCGTTGAATCCGCGCATCTTTTTGCCCTCTCTTCCCGCGAGCCGCCGCCGGTTGCCGCCGGCGGCGGGCTGAGCGAGGGGCTTGAAATGCTGGTCAGGGCTATCGACCCGATCCCGGCCTATGTCCGCAACACGCGGCTGGATATCCTTGCCTGGAATAACGCGGTGGCGGATTTGTTTGTGGATTACGGCTCCCTGCAGCCCCATGAGCGTAATACGTTACGTTTATTATTTCTCTACCGGCCCTACCGCACGCTGATCCTTGACTGGGAGCAGATGGCCCACGGCATGATCTCCACGTTTCGCGCCGCCCGCGCCCAGGCCCTTGATATCGCGCCTTTCGACAGCCTGGTGGAGGAACTCGCCGGCCTAAGCCCGGAATTCCGTGATTGGTGGCGGGATACGGATGTAAAAGGATTTGACGAGGGGAGCAAACGGCTGCGGCATCCCACCGCCGGTCATATCGAATTCACCTACGTCGCGCTTACCCCGGCCGGCCGGCCGGATCTTTCGCTGGTGACGTATATCCCGCGCCCCTCTGCCTGTGAGTCGCGGTCATAGGATAACAACACGCCTTACACAGATTTGCCGAAACGCCTAATGTGATTGCCGAAGCAGTAATGTCGGTCCTAAACGTAACGGAGGCAATGATGACCCATCACAATACCCATCCCGCCGCGGGCGCGGTTTCCCTGAACCCGGCCACCGGCGAACGGTTGGCGGACTACCCTTTTCAATCCTCATCCGAGGTGGAGCGCCTGCTTGCCGGGAACGCGGCGGCATTCCGGCTGTGGCGAGGAACGCCGATGGCGGAGCGCGTTGCCGCCTATCGCCGCCTGTCCGCCCTGCTGCGGGAAAGAAAGGAAACGCTGGCGGCGCTGATTACCGCTGAAATGGGCAAGACCATCGCTTCTGCTCGGGGGGGAGATAGAGAAATGCGCCGCCACGCTTGAGTGGCTGGCGCAAAATGGCCCGGCTATCCTCGCTGATGAACCCGCCCCGGTGGAGGGCGAAGACCCGGTGTATGTCTCTTTTCTACCCATCGGCGCCATCCTCGCCGTCATGCCATGGAATTTCCCGCTCTGGCAGGTGATACGCGCGGCCGGTCCCATCATGCTGTCCGGCAACGGCTTTATTTTGAAGCATGCGCCGAACGTCATGGGTTCCGCCTATGCTTTACAGGAAGTCTATGAAGCGGCCGGTTTTCCGAAGGGATTGTTCGTCAATCTCAATGCCGACAACGAGACGGTTGCCCGCGTGATTGACGACTCGAGAGTGGCGGCGGTGACCTTGACGGGCAGCATGCGCGCCGGATCCGCCGTCGCGGCCCTGGCCGGCAAGGCGCTCAAGAAAAGCCTGCTGGAACTGGGCGGATCCGACGCCTTTATCGTGCTGGCGGATGCCGACATCGATTTGGCGGTGAAGGCCGGCATCGAAGCGCGGTTTCAAAACGCAGGGCAGGTCTGCCTGGCCGCCAAGCGGTTTATTTTGGAACGGCCCATCGCCGAGGCGTTCACGGAAAAATTCGTGAATGCCGCCAAACAGGTCAGGGCCGGCGATCCCCTTGACGCCGCCACCACCATCGGCCCCATGGCGCGCGGCGACCTGCGCGACGAACTGCACCATCAGGTGGAACGCACCCTGGCGGCGGGCGCCACGCTCCTGCTCGGCGGCAGGAAAATGGCCGGTCCCGGCAATTTCTACGAGCCCACCGTGCTGGCGGGCGTCACCCCCGGCATGGCGGCCTTTGACGAGGAAACCTTCGGACCGGTGGCCGCCATCAGCATCGCCGAAAATGCCGAGCACGCCATTGAGCTCGCCAACATGAGCGATTACGGACTGGGGGGGGCAATCTCTGGACCGGCGACCCGGCGCGTGGGCGGCGCATCGCGCGGCGTCTGGAAACGGGCGGGGTGTTTATCAACGGCTTCTCGGCCTCGAACCCCCGTATCCCGGTCGGCGGCGTTAAGCACAGCGGCTACGGGCGCGAGCTGTCCCATTTCGGGCTGAGGGAATTCACCAATGCCCAGACGGTCTGGGTCAAGAGCGTCGACTGACGGCGTTTCGCCACGGGCTGCCTTGACAATCTATCGGCTATATTTCCCATGCGTTGACCGGCGGCTTCGATACTTCCCGCGGGCTCGGCGCCGGCCTCGCCCGCGCGGTGGGAAAGTCATCGCGGCCAAAGGCCTTCGTCCCAAAGTAGCGCAGCTTCCGGCCCAAACCGTGCAGTCTTTGGCCCAAGGCCGTGCGGCCTGCGGCAGCGCTGTGTATTTAGGTGTTCGCTCATGATGGGTTACTCGCGTCGGGGATTGCCCGGTCGGCGGCCAATGAGTCCAGTTCCCGGCAGGCCACGTAAAGGTGATAGAGCGTCGACGCCGGGGCGGGGCGATGTATACGCGCGCCCCGGGCATCGATTTCATCACAGTACGAGCCCGACGGTTCTCCCTCGATAAACGCGCGGAACATGGCGTCCACATGCCCATCGGTTATGGCTTCGTCCGCCGGTCGTCCGCCGGTCCGGTCGTTCACCGCATCGGCTTTCAGGCGCTCGGTTTGGCACCACAGGCGGCTCTCCGGCCGGTGAGCCGCGCCATCCCAGCGAAGCTCGTTCATGACGGCGCCGCTCACCGGGTTATCGCCATGGGAGCGGGCGAAGTCCTGCAGCGCCCGCCGGCTGGCGGAGGTATCTATACCCGTCTGCCGCTGATATTGATAAAGCAGCCAGGTCCACTCATGATGATGCCCCGGATCGACCAGATAAGACGACTCCAACGTCGGCTGCCAACCGGCGGCGAAGAATTCCAGCAAACAGTGATGGCGCGGGTCGAACAGGTATTGTCTAAACAGCCGATATAGCTGGTGGGATTCGTTTTCCCACCGACTGTCGCCGGTGGCTTGCCACCAGGCGAGACAGGCCTCGAACAGATGCATGTTGGGATTTTGGCTCAGCAGGGACGGCCGCCGGCTGTTGACGGCATAGCCCCCTTCAGGCAGGGCCAAATAGCGCCCCATCCAGTCATGCAGCCGTTCCGCTTCGGCACGAAACAGGTTATCGCCGGTAAGCCGGTACAGTTCGCTGTAGGCCAGCAAGGCGAATGCCTGTTCGTAGGTATTGATGTCTTTCGCCGCGCCGCCATCGCCCAAGGCGAACACCAGCGGGCCCTCATGTCGGCGAAATACCGGCAGGACGGTTTGCGCGCCGCTCAGTACCTGGTCGTGCGCGTCAATCCAGCCGGTTCGCGTGGCATGGGCGAAAACATACAACTGCCGCAATTGCACCCGGCTGCGCATCAGCGTCGTTTCGACGGGGATCTCTTCCTTGAAGGCTCCAGGGTGGGGCGGCAGGCGACACACGCCGGCATGCAGGAAAAACGGCAGCGCCTCCCGGCGCATCCATTGGCTAAAACGTCGGGCGCCGGTCAGCATGGCGCATCCTCCGGCTGCCGGACATTGGCGACGATGATCCCCAGCGATTCCCCGGCATGCATGCGGGCTACCCGGTAGCGCCCGACGGACGCGGGGATAATCAGCGTTTCGGCATAATGCAGGGTGTAAGGCGCGAAGTGGTTATCGGGACTGTCAATCAGGACCTCCCGGCCCTCGATGAGATTGAGCATCTGAAAACCGCCGTTCGTGGCCAGGACAACCTCGGTCTTGATCCAGTACCGGTGCGTATCGATAAATTCCAGCGCGTGCAGGCCGGTGCGCTCGCAGATATAATCGGCGTTTTCTTCTCGCCGGCTGATGTGGTTGATCAACTGATTCCGGCACCAGTCGCTGTCGCGGTCGTCCTGAATCACCTGCCGTCCGTGATGAATGTGAACGGGACGCGGTCGGTTATCCAGCCCCAGACGCCCCCAGTCCCATAGCTTAAAGGTAAAGATATAGGGGGTGGCGGAGATTTCCAGAATCATGGCGTTACTGCCGGAGCAATGCACGGTGCCGGCCGGGATCAGGATATGATCGTGTTTTTTGACCGGAAAATTATTGACATACCTCTGGTCGTCCAATTGACCGGTTTGCTGCGCCTCTTCGATGGCGGCCAAGAGCTCCTCGCCGTGCACGCCGGTTTTCAGTCCCAGATACACGCTGGCGCCTTCGCCGGCATCCAGCAGGTAGTAGCTTTCATCCTGGGTATAATGCATACCGAAGCGCTGCTGGATATAATCGGTCAGCGGATGCACCTGCAAACTCAGGTTCCCTCCCTGCATGGTATCCAGAAAGTCAAAGCGGATCGGGAACTCGGCGCCGAACCGAGCGTAGTTTTGCGCCCCCAGCAGTTCCACCGGTTTTGCCAGCACCAGGTTGATGGCGGGCATCGTGACGCGAACGCCTGCATAATCGAGAGTCAGGCTGTTCTCCTCCGGCACGCCGTCAAAACACCAGGCGTAATTTTTTTCCGTCGGCGGGAGCCGGCAGACTTCCTCCATCCATTTGCCGCCCCATACCCCGGGATCGAAAAACGGCGTCAGCCTGAACGGCGTTGCCAGACAGGCGGCCAATCCGGCTTGAAATGCCGCTTGGTCTATCATGGTGGCCGGCCCGGCCAATGAATCGAGATAATAATCGAACTGAGTGAATAACCGGCGTTTGTGCCTGTCGGCAAGCCGCCATTCCCAGAAAAAGCCGCGCTTGTATTTCTTCAGGAAATCCTCGTGCGGATTATGCGTCAGCCAATTACTGCCGCCGGCCCGCCAATCCAGCTGCCGCTGCCAGCGGGGATAATCGATATACACCAGCAGGTCGGCGTCGCCCGCCAACGCGGCGCCGGTGCCGATGATAAACGTTGGGCCGGCGTGTTCCTGTTGCAGGCGTTGCAAGCGTTCGCGGGTATCCGGCAGTAGATAGTCGCTCAGGTTCATGCAGCTCATCACGCCGAAGACCCGGTCGTCCGTCAGCGTATCCGCCAATCGGTTCTCCAGTTGTTCGCCGCGCTGGTAACAGGAGTCCATCTCCAACCACTGTGCGCGTTCAAATGCCGGGCAGGCGGCCAATTGCCGTCGCAGCAGGCCGGTATCGACGCCGGGATAGCAGTCCAGCGCGATGGTGGCGCCAGCCAGGGCCGCCAGCCGTTCAGCCAGAACCGCGCCGATGTGTTGCCAACCGGTATAGACCTTTCCTTCCCGGCCGATGACCGCCACCTTGGGATATTTATCGTAATTCGCCGCATGAGCGAGGTAAGGCATGATTGCCTCCTTAGGTTTAACGATTAACTTATAAATTTACAAAAAGACTATGCTTTGCATCGCACGCTTTCAAGTACCTCAGATTGAGTTAATTTCATAATCTGTTGTTATTAAAGATAATTAATTTTTATATTAATGCTTTTTATTATTATTTGTGATAGTGGTCATGTTTTAGACTAAAAACACAAGACCGAAAAAAGGGTAATTCGAATAACCTCTATAAAAATACCCGGAGGATGAAATGAATAAAACAGTGGTGCATTTTGGCGCCGGCGCCTTGGGACGCGGCCTCATCATTCCCTCTTTGGCGGCGGCCGGTTATGAGGTGATTGCGGTTGACGCCGACCGGGACTTGATCTCGCGGCTTACGGCCGGCGGCGGCTATGATCTGCTGCTGACCGATAAAAATGAACGCCGCCGTGTTCCCCTGGCCGCCGCGATGCTTCCGGAACAGCCCGCATTAGCGGTCGCGCTGGCGGGGGCTGCTCTGATAACGACCTCGGTACGCAAGGAAAACCTGCCCCAGGTGGCGATGGCGCTGAAAAATATTGCGCCGAAAACGGTCATCTGCTGTGAAAACATCGAGCAAAGCGGCGTGTATTTCGCGTCGTTGCTCACCGCCGCGGGCGCGGCGGGGGGAAGATCCGACGGCCGAGGGCTGGAGGTTGCCGGACTGCATGGTCGATCGCATTTGTTCGGCGCAATGGCCCGCCTCCCTGACCATTGAGTCCGAATCCTACGGCGCGGTGGTGGTACAGAACCTGCCGGGGGCCGAAATACCGCGCACCTTCGAGAAAACCGCCGCCATCACCGCCCGTTTTCAGGAGAAACGTATCCTGGTGAACACCTATGCCGACGGCATCGCTTTCCTGGGTTTGTCCCGCGGCCTGGAATATCTTTATCAGGCCGCGGCAAGCCGGGAAATCAATCAGGCTATCGCCGGTTATATGAAGACAGCGCGCTATTTTTTGCAGCGGGTTTACTCTCTGGAGGCCGAAAATCTCAATGACATGGCGGAAAAACACCGGGCGCGGCTGGCCAACCCGGCCATCAAACGACCGTTGAATACCGTCGCGCGGGATTTCCTGCGTAAAATCGCCGGGGGGAGAACGATTCATCTACCCGCTGACCGAATTGCTGAAACGAGGTGAAAATATCGACGACGCCTTGCCCTTTCTGCAGGGTCTCATCGACGCCTGGGCTAACGGGCAACCCGACCCGCCCGTCGCCCGTCGGCAGGCTTTGGCGGCGATTGCAGACCAACGGCTACTGGAGAAACTCGGAGAAGTGGGATGAACGACATTATTTTTACCGCTCACGGTCTGTCGGCGACGGCCATGGAGGACAGCGTGGCCATGGTGCTGGGAGAACGGGATAATTTTTATACCCTGGCATTGACCCACGACCAGGGCATTGATGCGTTCCGCCGACAGCTCGCTCTGCTGGTGGCGCGTTTGCGCCGGGATGCCGCTCGCGGGATCCTGATATTAACCGATATGCCGGCCGGCACCCCCTACAATGTCAGCGTGCAATTGGCTCTGGCGGGGGAGAACATGGATGTCTTGTCCGGCACCAATTTCCCGATGGTGTTGACCGCCCTGGATCAAAGCGATTTACCCCTGAGCGACTTAACGGAACTGGTCATGGAAACCGGGCGGGAAGCCATTAACCGTTTTGTCGCCGTAGCCTATACGCCGGAGGATTTCTGATTATGGCTATTTCTTTTTTGCGCATCGATGATCGTCTGATCCACGGCCAAATGGCGGCCAGCTGGATCGGATCAAGCCCGTGCGACGGCATTGTGGTGGTGGATAATGATGCCGCCGGCAATGACATGCAAAAGAGGGTGTTGCTCTCCATTCTGCCGTCGGTGAAAACCTGGGTGTTGAGCATCAATGAAGCGGCGGAAAAGCTGCCTAAAATCATCGCATCGCTGAAAAAATATTATCTGGTGGTGCGCAGCGCCTCGGCCCTGGTCACGTTGGCCGAGAATAACGGCGCGTTGCTGGAAAGCGTCCGTCGCGTCAACGTCGGTCCGTTGTCCAAGCGCGAAGATGCGGTGGCCGTCAATAAGGGCCAGGCCATTGTGCCGGAGGAAATCCCCGCGTTTCACCGGCTGAAAGCGCTCGGCTTCGCCATCGAGTTCCGTCTGCTGCCCGATACTCCCGCCGTGAGCTGGGACAGCGTCGCCGAAAAATTGCAAAGGTAACGCCATGATAGACATCAATGTATTTCAGGCGGCCCTGATAGGCCTGTTCTGCTATCTCGGCGCATTGACCACCCCCTGGCTGCTGGGATTGACCGGCGGCTGGTATACGCTGTCGCGTCCGCTGGTGGCGGCGTTTATCACCGGACTGATTGTCGGCGATGTGCAGCAGGCGATTATCATCGGCGTGGCGGTCCAAACGGTGTACATCGCGTTTGTTTCCCCCGGCAATGCCATGCCGCAGGATCTGAATTTTGTCTCCTGGCTGGCGCTGCCGCTGGCGATTCTCTCGGGACAAGACGCCAAGGTGGCGGTGACCCTGGCCGCCACCATCGGCGTCGCCGGAACCATCATTTTCAATTTCACCATGTTGTCCAATGTGATTTGGAACAGCCGGGCCGACAAGGCGCTGGCCGCCGGCGATAAGCGCGCATGGCAGCGTAATGCCATCCTGATTCCCCAGGTCAGCAATTTCATCGTTCGCTTCGTCCCGGTTTTTATCGCCTGCCTGTACGGGCCCCGCTACATTGAAGCGCTGGTGAATATCATGCCTGCCGCCGTTATGCACGTGGTCACGGTATTCGGCGGCGTATTGCCCGCCGTGGGCATCGCGATGTTGATGCGCCAGGCGATTATCGAACGATCGATGCTGATCTATTTTTTATTCGGTTTTGTCTGCGTGGTGTTTTTAAAGGTCAATATGCTAGCCCTGGTCATCATCAGTCTATTGCTGGCGTTGATTCATTACAAATACAAACCCGCCGGCACGTCGCACAGCGCCAATAACCCTGATGAGGAAGAATTCTGATGAGCATCGAACATCATTCCGACGCGGCCGGACTGCGGGCGGCCCCAGCCGCTATACCGGCCAGACTCGGCAAGGCCGTGTTGAACAAGTGCTGGCGTAACTGGGCCATGCATAATATTACGGTGGCCTCCTATGACCGCATGGAAGGCCATGGATTCGTCAAAGCGTTGATGCCGGCCGTTGAAACCCTCTATCCCGGCGATACGGCGAAACAGATGGCGGTGCTGCAGCCCCATACCGCGTATTTCAACACCGAACCTCAGCTCGGCGCCATCGTTACCGGCATCGTCATCGGCATGGAAGAGCAGCGGGCCGGCGGCGAGCCCATCGACGCCAATTCCATCCAGACCATCAAAAATTCCCTGATGGGGCCGATTGCCGGTATCGGCGATTCATCCATTCAGGGCACCTTGATTCCCATATTGCTCAGTATCGCCATCTCGTTATCGCAGGGTGGTTCCGTGCTGGGACCGATATTCTACATTGTGATTTTCAATCTGCTGATCGTGTCGCTGAGCTATCGGGTTTTCCATTCCGGCTACCGGCTGGGGGTGAAAGCCGTCGATTATTTTGTCAGCGAAAATGCCAATAAATTGCGGGAATGCATGTCCATTATCGGCGTAACCGTGATAGGCGGTATTGCTTCCACCTATATTAATCTTGCTACCCCCTTAACATTCACCTCCGGCGGGGTGAAAATCAACGCGCAGAAGATTCTCGACGGGATTTTTCCCGATTTGCTGCCGTTGCTCGCCGTGCTGGGCATCTGGTTGCTGTTGACGCGTTTCAAGCTATCAGTGGTGAAGACCATGATCGTGACTCTGTTGATATCGGGGATCGGCGCGTCCATTGGCATTTTCTAACGGAGAAGCATAAGCATGAACAAACGCGCGACGGTATCGGATGTTGCCGCTCTGGCCAAGGTGTCCTCGGCTACCGTCTCAAACGTATTGGGCAACCGGTCGGGCAAGGTGTCGTCCAAGACCCGCCAGCGCGTTCTGGACGCCATCAAGGCGCTGAATTACACCTACAATGAAACCGCCGCCTCGCTGCGCAGCAACCGCTCAAACATTGTCGGACTGGTAATTCATGAACTGCGTAATCCCTACTACACCGAGCTTATCGCCGCGATTACCCGCCGTCTGGCGGAGAGTGGCTACGCCACCATCCTGGCCTGCTCGGATGAGAACCTGGCAAGCCAGCAAAGCTACCTGCAACTGATGCAGCGCCACAATGTGGCCGCGATTCTGCTTTGCCCCACCTGGGATACCACGGCGGAACATATAGAAGCCTGGAACGCCTTGAGCCTGACCATCACGTTTCTGCGGCCGGTCTCCTCAACGGATGTGGATTTCATCGGCATCGATAATTACCAGGCCGCTTACGACATTACCCGTAGGCTGATTGCCGACGGTCACCGCGAACTGGGGTTCATCGGCGGCAACCTGCGCTCCCGGCTACGGCGCCAGCGTATCCAGGGCTGGAAAGACGCCCATGAGGATGCCGGTTTGGCCTATCGGGAAGCGCGGATTGTCGATTGCGGCTCCAGCATGAGCGAGGGCGCCCATGCCGCGTTGACATTATTGCGGACTGACGACGCCCTGAGCGCGCTGGTGTGCTATCAGGATGTGGTGGCCTTCGGCGTGATGAACGCCATCCATTACCTCGGTAAAAAACCGGGCCTGGATATCGCGGTGACCGGCTTTGACGGTCTTAGCGACGCCGAGGGCTGGCTGCCTTCATTGACGACGGCGGAAGTGCATATCGGCGTGTTGACCGAGCATATTGTGGCCCGTTTGATTGAACGATTGGAAAATACCGAAAAATCCCCTCAGGCCATGTTGCTGCATGCCCGCCTGCACTGGCGTAACTCCACGCGTTCCCATCGGGATGGATAGTCCGGGAAGCGTTTTTTCGCCACGATAATCTTTGCCGCGGCCAGCGCGGCGAAAAAATTAGCGATAAATCAATAAACGCGGTGAGCGCCTCTTCTTGAATTTTCAGCGATTTTGCGGGACAGGCGACTATTTTCTTTTGGAGGGAAATGACGCGATACATTCTTTGCGAAAAAACGTTATGCAAATGAATAATAGATTCAGAGTGAAGATGATTGACTATTGCAACATTAATTCATAAATAGCTGATCTTCATTTTGTCGCCGGCGCGACGCTATTACCGATGCCGCACAATAGGTGCATCCGCAAGGGTATTTCCCGTTAAGACCTTATTGACAGGTTAAGGTTAATATTATAAAAATAGGCTGATCGTGAAGAACGATCTCTGCAACACCATCGAACATTTAAGAGGATTTAATATGGAAATTGAATCAAACCCAAATAATACCCTTGAGGACAATAACGAGGATTATGTTGACGACCTCGGCATAGAACTCATTGAAGATCAGCCTATTATTTCAGCCCGTCCCATACGCCATATTCGCCAAATAAACCAGCTGTAAATATTTTTATAATAGGATTTAAGTGAAGGAATAATTTTATCATTCCTTCACTTATTAAATGGAAAGCCGCAAGGAGGCTGCTGATGAGAAGCTTAAGCTTCAATCATCCTTTATTGGATATATGCTCTGCCGCAAATCTAGCGAAACTTCATTCACACGTCAGTCGCCACGAAACATCGGTAGCCGATTCGGCCTATGATCCGATAAATTCGCCCCATAGCATGCAGCCTCTTCATCTCAGCGGCGTTTTTGACCCGACGCCGCTTGATGCGGTGCTGTTTGAGCTTGTCGAAAACATGTCCGCCGAGGCCGAAAAGGCGATTAGCGGTTTCATCCGGGTGTACATTGACGGCATGTTAAGCCCCAGGCACGAGAACGCTTTACTCTATACCCCTCCCCCAAAAGCACCAGACTCTCCTGCACTACCTCAGCCAGGTGGCGCAAGGGCATAAGGCCGGTTTCGTCATCAATGGCGCCGAGCGCTGGTCCGAGACGCTGGCGCGTCTGGCGGCGCGCTTGTCCCGCCCGGTTTTCGCAGCACAAGGCGCTGAGCGCAGCACTGCCGAGGTCACCCTGTTTATGGGTGATTATGGCTACACGCCGTTCGGCATTCACCTTGATGACCCGTTTACTTCCGTGGTGCATTGTCATTTCGGACCGGCGGTAAAAACAATGACACTATTCAATATTGAGGAGTTTCATAGATTAAATGGTAAAAGCAAAAATTGCTTCGAGCCCTCTTTGCTGATTCCTTTTGGGAAAACCTACGCGATACGACCAGGCGATATATTCCTGTTGCCTCCACACTATTACCATGTGGGTCACACCGATGGGTTTTCCATCGGGATTGCCGTCGCGATTTCAAAATACCCTGAAGCGTCCACGACTCAACGCCTATTGCAGCATGCGATTGCCGACAGCGATTTGTCCGGCGGCATAGCGCAGGTTATTGAACGCGCCGAAAAAGACGGTTTGTCTTTCGCCTCCTGGCTGCGCGCGGCACACCGCAAGCATTTGGCGCAGGCCGAAAGCCGGGGACGGTTACGTTATTCGCCGCGGCTTGGGTATAGACAAAACGCTATTTCCAAGGACGCTTTATGGTTGCCTGACCCCGACTTCCCCATCACCTGTTCAGAGCATGCCGGACATCTATCGCTTTTTGCCCGCGGCCACCAGATTCGCATGAAAAAATCGCCCGTGATCTATAAATTGTTGGAAAAATGTCGCCAATCTCCCGCCAGCATTAATGACTTGCACCGCATTTTTGAAAAAAACGTCTTTATCCGCGATTGAAAGCCTGATTAAGCACCTGGTTAATGCCGGGGGCTGGTTCCGGCCGCCGCAAATAACCTTATGCCGGCATCAACGATGTTTTGATAAATTATATGGTGATAAATGATATGGAAATAAATGCGAATTGGGCGCCTCGCTTAATCACCGATTCATGCCGGCTGAAATCAATGGCGCATTTGCCCGGCATGTTGCCCGGTTATCAGGACGTGTACCGTTCGATAGCCAAAATGTTCAGCCGATTCAGCGAGGCGCATCCACCCCAAGTTCGCGCCTGGGTGGGGAAAGGGGAGCGGTATACCGTCGCGGATGAGCTGATTAAGCTGGCATCCCGGGCTGAGCTGGGGCTGGAGCGGCGTTTGGCCCGCGCATCGGCCTCTGAAAGATTTTGCGTGGCGCTGAATGGCCTGTCGGCATGGTGCGCGGATTTCGCGCTGCGCATGCAAACCCGCATGCTGGAGCCGCTTTTCCTCGCGTTGGGCGAGGCGCCGCAAGCCGGCGCTGATTTCTACAGCTTTTTCGGCAACTACGGCTATACCCCGTTCGGGGTTCATGACGACACCGATCACTCGCTGCTTTGGCATTTGGGACCGTCGCCGAAAACGGCGTATGTGTGGCCGCGCGCCGTTTATCTCAGTCTGACCCAAGGCGCTCTGGCAACCGCCGACTACCTGCAACTTATGCCCTATGCCCGTCGAACGGTCCTGCAAGCCGGCGATCTGTTGTTTATTCCCCGAGGGGATTTTCACATTTTGGAAACGCGGGGCTTTTCAGCCACGCTGGGCCTGACGCTGTTTCCCGACGATCCGGCGCAAGAGTGTCTGGAAGGCGCACGCCTGTTGGTATCCAACGGCAAGACGTTGTCCTCCCTGGCGTCCGCCGCGCTGACGTTGGGGCAGCTCGGCGCCCTGCGACGGCTTGCGCTGGAAAGTAACGGACACATCATTACCCGGCCCGCGCTCAGCGGCCCGGCGGGCCTCGAGGCGAGCGACGCCGAGCTGCAACGCGCCCTGTTGCGCGTTTATCCGTTTTGGCCATTGCGCCATATGGCCCTGGCCGAGCGTGAAGCGTTGCTGGTTCGCGGCAGGCTGGTGCTGGCGCGGGCCAATCCGCTGTTCGGCTTCCTGTGTGAGGAACTGGCGGCGGGGCATCCCGTCGGCTTTGCCGACCTGGCCCGACGATTGCCGGCAACGATGACGACGGGCATGCTCGCGGATGCGGTGCGGAACATTGCACGTTTGGGAGGCTTACGCGTTGAATCACTCTAAACGCACCGCGCGCCTTATGCTGCAATCGATATGGAAACGCAGCATTGCCCGGCTTGCTTCGCTGCATATCGCCGCGCCGCGCCCGATTTCCCTCAGCGAGCCCGCCGTTCACGCCGGACGCTATGTGTGGGCGAGCGTCAGGGCCTGCGCGCCGGGCAGCACGCTCGCCATTGTGCTGGCGACCCTGTTCGGCGCCATATGCAACATAGGCCAATCCTATTTTTTAGGCCGAATCACCGAGGTGGGAATGCTTGATGAACGGCGGCAAGTCATATTGCAGCTCATCTGCCTTATCAGCCTCTGGTTGGCCGCGCCGCTGTTGAACGTGGTACAAAATCTCGCCGTGCTTTATGCCGGTCAAAATCTACGCATCGGCGTGACCGATCATTTAAGCGGCCGTTTGATGTACGCCCGGCCTCAGCAACTGGCGAACAATTCGGTAGGCAACCTGGTGGAGCGCATTGAATTGGTCTCGGGCAGTCTGGCGGAAATCGTCTGCACGCTGGCGGATACCGTGGTGAAACTGGCGGCGGTGGCGATATTGGCAAGCCTGGTGCTGGCCAGCGCCTCGTGGCCTATCGCCCTGATGGCGGCGATATGGATGATATCGGCCTTTATGCTATCTAGCTATCTGGCGTATTCAGGCATGAGCATCGCGGAAGATGCCAGCGACGCCCACGCGCAGGTCATGGCGCATCTCAATGAGATTGTCACCAACATACCGTTGATCCGGAGTTTCGTCGCTCATGGCATGGAAAGACGACGTTTTAACCGTTCCCTGCGCGCGGATTTGCTGGCCTGCCGCAAGATACGCAGCTATTGGCTTTTCGTGCTGCTGATTGAAACGTCCTATAAATGGTTATTCGGTATCGGCATTATCGCTTACGCCTCGTTCCAGTACGCCACGGGGGCTTGGCGATACCTCAGTTGGTGACTATCGGTTCATTGATCATTATTCTTTCCTGGCATTTCGAATCGGTGGCATTTCACTTTGTCAATTTGTTCGATTCCTTGGGTATTCTCCGCGCCGGCATGCGGGAACTCTCATCGATCCCTGCGGATTTGCCTTGTGGGAATACGCCGCCGGCATTGCCTGAGCCGGGCAGGGTCATGCTGCGCGACGTGAGCGTGAGTTATAACGGAACGGCAATCCTGAAAGAGATAAGCCTCGGTATAGCGCCCGGCGACCGTGTGGGGATCGTCGGTCCCTCCGGCGCGGGGAAATCGACGTTATTAGCCGTGCTGCGAGGCGATGTGCCGCTCGATGGGGGCAAGGTGGAACTTCATGGCCTGCCTTTGTCGCCATGCCAGGCCGCGGTTTTCGCCATTTCATCCAGCGAAGCGCTGCAAAATGCCTTGATGTTCAATCGTTCCGTTGCTGAAAATATCTCATACGGTCGGGAACCCTGCCACCGTGAAAGTATCATGCAGGCAGCCTCGATTGCGCAAGTTGCGGGTCTTATTGATAACCTGCCCAATGGCCTGGATACGATTATCGGCGAACGAGGATCGATACTGTCCACGGGAGAACGTCAACGCATCAACATCGCGCGGGCGCTGCTGAAAAGCGGCCCGTTGCTTATTTTTGATGAAGCGACATCCTCAGTGGATACGCGTTCCGAAGCCAAAATCTTCGATTACCTTGTTCATCATCGACCTGATAGTACTCTGCTGGTCGTCAGCCATCGATTGGCCAGCCTGCGTCATTTTGATCAGATTGTCGTCATGGACCAGGGCCGAATAGTGGATATCGGGCGATATGAGGAATTGTCGGCCCGCTGCGGGTTATTCCACGCGCTTATGCAGGAAGAGGAAAGTAATGAAAATGCATCCTTGAACCCGCGCGGCCGACGGGAAACCCGGTAATACCCAACCCTGGTTGCCGTATTCATTTCAGCATAGCGGCGAGAACAAAAGGAGTTGTTATCATGCCAATGGATCTTTTCAAACGATGTCAACTGCATCCGCATATTGCGTACTCGGCCTTGGCCGACGGGCGGGTGGAACTCAGCTTGCCGCTGAGTTCCAAACGGCTTCGGGTCGCCCACGTAACCGCCGAGATTATCAGGGGATTTTCACCGCAACCGGCACAAGCAAGCGAAGCGTATATTAAGTTATTAGGAATGCACCTATACACCACGTTAGCGAGATATCTTTTTATACTGCCCGCCGACGAGGCTGAGTTTTTAAGCGGCGGGGTCTGTGTCGCGGTAAAAAATCCGGCCGGCCGTTACATGGATTTCTATGAAATGGATGGGCTTGGCGAAAGGGACGTCGCGTTGTTCCATGCCCCGTTGACCACATCCATCAGCGCCGAGCTATCCGTGGCGGGCGGGGGGGGCGCGGGGTCAGACGCCATCTGGCGCAGATGTTCGCTCATCCCAATGGCCCGAAGGCTAGGCCGGGGGTCTTATTGGATGCTGATTTCGGCAAGAGCCTGGCGCTGGAAAAATTACGCTTGTTCGATTTGGGCGACGTCGTTTTTCGACCCACCGAAGATAATATCGGCACCCTTGGCAAGCGAGTCGCTTATCTTATCCGTAACATTACCGATCGGGGCGCCTTTCCCGTGATACTGGGCGGCGATCATACGTTGGCTCGTTACAGTATCCAAGCGCTGTCCCACCGTTATGCCAAGATAGGGGTACTGCAATTCGACGCCCATACCGATCTCTACTCGGCCGGTGCGGCTTGCGACGGTCAGTTGAACCATGCGAATGTTATGCATTGGGTCAGGCGCATGCCCCATGTACAACGTTTGTGGCAGATAGGCATTCGGGATGTCTTCCATCAGCCAACGGACGGGTTTGCGTTGCATGAAGCGCCGCGTATTCATACGTTATCCGCCTATGAAGCGGCAACGGCGGGGTATGAACGGATGTATGCGGCTTTGGATACCGACATACCCTACTTCATCAGCTTTGATGCGGATGTCCTGGCCGGCAGCGAGCCTCCGGACACAGCCACGCCAGTACTCGGCGGGCTGAATTTTTACTCCATCATGTCCTGTTTCGAATATCTTTTCAGCCACCATCGCATTATCGGCATGGAGTTTGTCGAAATAGGCGATGCGGCTCAGGGAGCCCATGGCGCTTCAGCGGTCGCGGCGCGTTTAATCAGCCGCTTTTTATTCAGCCTGCGCCAAACAACCGCTATCGGCCAAGGGCTCTACATTCCCAACGATAATGTAAATTCATGTCTCTGAGAGCGTGGCCGTCCGTTACGTCGGCATCGCCGGCGCTGTGTTTGATTAGCAATGTTAACAATTTAACTATCAAAAGTTAAAATTGTTATTTCTAAATCCGGCTGTTTAACCCTCTAATAACAGACTTTCTGGTCTTGACCACGTAAAGGCCGACGGGAGAGCCGCCCTATCCCGTCGGTGATATTCCCTTGACGTTTTTTTTCCCAGGAGCAACAGCATGGCATGGCGTTTAGATCCCCGTAGATTCCCCGATTTCACGCAAAAAAAATCATTGACCGTCATCTGGACCGACTGGATACCACGGGGGTATCCCGGCGGGATTTTCTGACCCTGGCATCCGCCGGCGCGGTGGCCGCCGCCACCGCCAGCCTGACGCTGGGGTTTCCCTCGGTGGCGGTGGCGGCCCCCAGCGGCAAGCTGGCCTACCTCTCCTTCAACGTTAACGAATACAACGTGCAAACCGACAAGGCGTTTCAAGCGGCCAGCCGTGAATTCGGCCTGCCTTACGCGTTCCTGGACGGGCAAAGCGACGGCCAGCGGCAGGTAAATCAATTTGAGGAGCAAACCGTCGCCGGCGCGGTTGGGGCGGTGTTCAATCTGGCGGACGGCAGCTCCCTGCGGCGGGTGTCGAGCCTGGCGCAGCAGAATAAGGTGTTCTTCGGCAACTTTTGGAATACGCTGCCTTGGTTTACGCCGTTCGACGCCGGTGAATACTATACCCTTTACGCCGTGCCGGAAGAGTTCGAGGCCCACCGCGCCGTGACGGCGGAGCTGTTGCGCACCGTCACCGAGAAATTCGGCGGCGGCGATATCGTGGCGGTAACCGGCATCGACGGCTACGTATCGGATATCGCCCGCAGCCGGGGCCGGGATGACGCTTTCCGGGATTTCCCGAAAACGCGGCTGGTGGACAAACTGCCGGGCAAGTGGAACCGGGAAGACGGCCTGAAGGCCACCGACGATTTGCTGACGCGCAATAAAAATGTGGTGGGCATCGTGGCGCAAAACGACGATATCGCCCAGGGCGTGCTGGCGGCCTTGCGCGCCCGCGGCTTGCGGCCGGGGGTGGATATTTATGTCGTGGGCGCCGACGGCACCACCGAAGGGGTGAAATCCATCCTTGGCGGCAGCCAGCTGTCCACCAGCGCCAACAGTCCCGCCTTTGCGGCGGCGCTGTTTACCGCGCGCATCTATGATGTTACCCACGGCTGGACGCCGCGCGCGTCTGAGCGGGTGCTCAACTGGCAATCGCTGAATCTGACCCGCCGCAATGCGGACGTTTACCGTACCCGCTTTGTGGATAACAACGGCGTGGCGCCGTTTGACTACAAACGCATCTCTCATGTCCTGCACCCGAACGATTGGGATCCCCAAGGGCATGTTTATCCCATCAATCTCGAAAAAGAGTGGACCGGCATTCCCAGGCCGGCGGGTTATCAACTGCCGAAAGCCTATGTGGATGCGCGGAATAACGGTGAGTTTGAACGGGTCCGGGCGGAGTACGCCGACCACTATAAAATCAAGTTTGACGGGCCTTCTCCTCATGCTGAAAGCTGATACAGGGGCCGCTGTCCATGCCGTCGGGAGGTCCGCGCTATGAAAACTGATCTGCTGACGGCGAACCGCCTGGGAAAAAGCTATGGCCGCAACCGGGTGCTGGAAGGATTTTCGCTGACGATACCGGCCAACACAGTGGTGGCGGTTGTCGGTGAAAACGGCGCCGGCAAATCCACTTTAATGGATATCATCAGCGGTATCGTGCCGTCCACGTCCGGGGAGATGCTGCTGCGGGGGCGCGCCTACCGCCCCGCCGATTATCGCGAGGCGCAGGGAGCGGGCGTGTCGCGGGTATTTCAGGAGCAATCGCTTATCGCCAATGTGCCGGTCTATGAGAATCTGCTGCTGGGTGAAGAGCGGCGTTTTACCCGGGCCGGGCAGTGGCTGGATAAACGGAAAATGATTGCCGCCGCCGAGGAGATCGTTGAGGCGTCCGGTTTCGATATCGATGTGCGAAAACGCACCGGCGACTATGACTTTTTCCAAACGCCAGGCCATCGAGGTGGCCCGCGCCTGTCTGGCGCCCGTTTTACTGCGCGGCGTGGCGCAACCGCTGATCCTGCTGGATGAACCCACCTCCGCCCTGGACCGGCGCGATGAAGAGATTTTTTTTCGCCTGATGCGCCGCGTCAAATCCGCCGGATCGCTGCTGTTTGTGTCTCATCGGCTGAGCGAGGTGATGAACCACGCCGATATTATCTGCGTGCTGAAGGACGGCAGGCTGGTGGCGACGCTCTCGCCGGACGGCACCGATGAAAACGACCTGCACCGGCTGATGGTGGGCCGGGAGCGTTCGGCGGATCACTACTACCAGCAGCGGCAAGGGAACGCGGAGGGCAATCCCGTCCGGCTTGAGGCCCGCGGGCTGGGCTTGGCGGGGGCGTTTCATGACGTCTCGCTGCAGGTCAGGGCCGGCGAGGTGCTGGGCATCGGCGGCCTGCTGGATTCCGGTAAAAGCGCGCTGGGCAAAGCGGTGGCGGGCATCACTCCGCCGGACCACGGCGAGGTGAGGCTGGAGGGCCGTTTAGCTCGCCGTCCCGATATCCGGCGTTTTATCCGCCAGGGGCTGGGATATATCCCGGCGGAACGCCTCACCGACGGCCTGATTGCCCGGTTTTCCGTCGCCTGGAATTTTTCGCTGGCGGGGGGGGCGGCGACCTGTTCGCCAATCGGTTGGGACTGTGGCGCCGCCGCCGCGAACAGCGGGAAGCGCAGCGCTATATCGAACAGTTGCGAATACGCTCCGCCGCCCCCAGTCTGGCGTGTTCACGGCTCTCCGGCGGCAATCAGCAAAAGGTGGTGCTGGCGCGCTGGCTTTGCCGCGGCCCCAGGGTGCTGGTGCTGGACAATCCGACCCGCGGGGTGGACGCCGGCTCGAAAGAGGAGATCTACCGCATCATCCGTGAACTCACCTCGCAGGGCGTGGCCATTGTGCTGATTACCGACGAACTGCTGGAACTTATCGGCCTGTCCAACCGCATCCTCGTCATGCGCCGCGGGCGGGTGGTGAAAGCATTGGCGGCGCCCCCCCCGACCGCAAGCCGGGAGAGCGCGACATTATCCCCTGGATGCTGCCGGACGGAGCGCCGGGTCCATCCGAGCTTTCCACCGTTTCTCATACAGGAGCCGGTCATGCAAACTGATCTCCCCGAGGTACCCGCCAAAACCCGCCGGACCGGCGACTTTTTACGGTCCGTTGACAAAAGCTTCTGGTTTCCCATCGGCGTCGTTGTGGCGCTGTTCGCCTTTTTTCCCTCACCACCGACGCTTTCGCCACGCTGCGTAACTTTACCGCCGTCAGCGGACAGGCCGGGGCGCTGTTGATAGCCTGCCTGGGGGGAAGCTTTATCATACTGATGGGCAGCATCGATCTTTCCATCGGCGCGATGGTGCTGTTGTCCGGCGCGGTGTCGGTTACCCTTATCAACGGCACGCCGGTGGGATTCGCCGTGATCCCGGTGGTGGCGGTGATCGGCTGCCTGTTCGGTCTGCTCAACGGCGCCATCTATGTCTTCGGGCGTATTCCGTCGTTTATCGTGACGCTGGGAACCCTCTCCGTCTTCAGCGGACTGGCGCTGAAAATCCTCGACGGCCGCGCCATCGAATTTCAATTGCCGGGCTTTGAGACCATCGCCATCGGCCAGGCCATACCGCACTTGCCCAATATCACGCTTTGCGCGCTGATAGCCTGGGCGCTCACGGTGTTCGTGGCCATCCGCACCCGCTTCGGCCGCTATATGTATCTTATCGGCGGCGGCGAGACGGTGGCGCGCACGGCGGGGGTGCCGGTCCAGCGCTACAAGCTCTACGCCTTTATCGTCGCCGGCGGGCTGGCGGGCATCGCCGCGCTGCTGTCCGTCGCCCGGCTGGGCGCCTCGGGTCCTTCCCTGGGCAGCGATTTGCTGCTCAACAGCCTGGCGGCCATCGTGGTCGGCGGCACCTCGCTCTCGGGCGGGGTGGGCGGTCCGCATCGTACGCTCATCGGCGTACTGATTATCGCCATGCTTGATAACGGCCTGAATTTGCTCGATGTCTCGCAATACTCACAAATGATGATCAAGGGCGCGGTGGTGATCGCCGCGGTGCTGGTCAGCCGCGAACCCAGCCGGGGCGTGAGCGTCAAATAGGAAGAACTATGCCGAAAAGATTGATATTCAATGCCTTCTCCATGAATGCGGTTTCCCATGTTTATCACGGGCTCTGGCGACATCCCGAGACCCGGCAAACCGAACTCAATGATATTTCCGCCTGGGTTGATCTGGCGCGCATCCTGGAAAAAGGCAAATTCGACAGCCTGTTTCTCGCCGACGCCCTCGGCCTGGACAGCGGCCACAACGGCAGTTGGGATATTTATGCGGAACAAGGCATTCATTTTCCGGTAAACGATCCGACGGTGCTGGCGGCGGCGCTTATCACCTCCACCGAGCACCTCGGTCTGGCGTTTACCAGCTCCATATTGCAAAGCCACCCGTTTGACTTCGCCCGGCGCGTTTCCACGCTCGATCATCTGAGCCGCGGCCGCATCGGCTGGAATATCGTTACCAGCACCAGCCGCAACGCCGCGCAAAATTTCGGCTTTGACGGTCCGGTGGCGCACGACGAACGCTATCGATGGGCCGACGAGTATATGGCGGTGGTCTATAAGCTGTGGGAGCGCTCCTGGGACCAGGACGCGGTCGTCGCCGACCGCCGGGCCGGACGCTATGCCGATCCCCACAAGATTCACGCCATCGATCATCAAGGGGAGCGCTACCGGGTGCGTGGCCCGCATCTGTCAAGCCCCTCGCCCCAGCGCACGCCCTTTCTTATCCAGGCCGGTTCCTCCACGGCGGGCCGGGCCTTCGCCGAACGCAACGCCGAGGCCACCTTTGTGGTTTGTCTGACGCCCGAGTCGGCCCGGACGGCCATCAGCGGCCTGCGGGCCGGACTGGTGCGCGCCGGCCGGCGGCCCGAGGATTTACTGGTGTTCCAGGGCTTGTCGTTTGTGGTGGGCAGTACCGACGAAGAGGCGGCGCGCAAGGCGCGCGCCCTGGACGAATATGTCAGTACCGACGGACTGGCGGCCCATGTGGGACGCGACCTGGGCATCGATTTCGGCCGGCTGGATCCCGACAGGCCGGTGGCGGATTTCAACATCGAAGGCCTGCAAGGCTTCACCCGCTTTTATGAAGAAGCCCATCCCGGCAAAAAAAGCCCGGCTTGCGGATCTGGTGACGGCCATGTCCTACAACGGCCGTATCGTCGGCACTCCCGAGCATATCGCCCATCGCCTGGCCTTGTGGCAGGAGGCGGGCATTGACGGCGTGAATGTGGCTTACCAGACCACGCCGGGCTCATTCGTCGAGTTTATCGACTACGTGATGCCCGTGCTGGCGCAGCGCGGCCTGGCGCAGACCGACTATGCGCCGGGCACGCTGCGGGAGCGGTTTTTCCCCGGCCGTGAGGCCAGGATCAACGACCGCCATCCGGCCCGGCGGGCCTAAGCCCTTTTTTGCGTCCCGCGAAGGGGGGCGCCGCGTTTATTGAGGAACATTCACTGCTATGACTATCGATATCAATGCCTGGGGAGTCCCTCCCGGCGAGCGTTACAAGGCCTTGGCGGAACAGTTCAGGCCGTTGTTTGAAAAAATCCGCGCCGGCGCGCTGGCAAGGGAAATCAACCGCACGCTGCCCTTTGAACAGATAGGCTGGCTGAAAGAGGCCCGCTTCGGCGCGCTGCGGGTGCCGGAGGAATTCGGCGGTTTCGGCGCCACGCTGCCTGAACTTTTCGGCCTGCTGATTGAACTCTCCGCCGCCGATTCCAATATCACCCAGGCTTTGCGCGGACATTTCGCCCTGGTGGAGGATATCCTGAACACCAAGATTGCGGGCCGGCGGGAGAAATGGCTGCCGCGTTTCGCCACCGGGCAGATAGCGGGCAATGCCTGGACCGAGCTTGATTCATCACTGCGGGCTTTTTCCAGCCGCGTGAGCCGTGACGGCGGGGAAGCCTACCTGGACGGTACCAAGTATTACACCACCGGATCGGTATTCGCCGATTGGATCCATGTGGGATGCGTAAACGATAAGGACGAGCCTATCTCGGCGATTGTTCACCGCCATGCCCGCGGCGTCACCGTGGCGGACGATTGGGATGGTTTCGGCCAGACCCTGACCGCCAGCGGGACGACCATCTTCGACCATGCGCCGTTGGAATGGGAGGATGTCGCGCCGGAGGACGATCGCTTTCCTTATTCTCCCGCATTCTATCAACTGATTATCCTTGCCGCCCTGGCGGGGGTGGGCCGGGCGGCGGCCGATGAAGCGGCCGGGGCGGTGGCGCGGCGAAGGCGAACCTACTCCCATGCGGCGGCCGAGCGCGCCGGCGCCGATCCCCAGGTGTTGCAAATCGTCGGCCGTATTCAGGGCGCGGCGTTCGGCGCCGGGGCTATCGTCTTAAAAGTCGCCGAAGCGCTTGCGGATGCCCATGACCGTCTGCGGCGCGGCGATGCGGCAACGGACGAGGCGGTGGCGTTGGCGGAGCTGCAGGCGGCGCAGGCGCAAACGGTGGTGTCCGGCCTGGTGCTTGACGCCACTGCGCTGATATTCGACGCCCTGGGCGCTTCCGCGGTACGACGCGGGTCAGGACTTGACCGGCACTGGCGCAACGCCCGTACGTTGTCGTCACATAATCCGCGCATCTACAAAGACCGGATCGTCGGCGATTATGCGGTGAACGGCACGCCGCCGCCGCCGCAGTGGACAGTGGGCAACGCCTGAGCCGGCGTGGCTTGCGGGCCGGACAAAAGACCGCAGTCCTGCCATGAACGCGAGGCCAGGCTGAGCCATGCACGCCGGTTCAGGCTGAGCCATGCATGCCGGTCAGGTCATGCACGTCAATAGCCACTCCCTGAGGCGGACAAGATCCTGCCGGCCGGACTGCTCGCGGGTGGTCACGAAATAGTAGTTGGCTCCCGGCAGCCGGCCGGAGAAGGGGGTGCAAAGAATCTGCTTATCGATAAAATCCTTTACCAGCAGGCGACTGACGATGGCCACCCCTTGCCCGGCAATGGCTCCTTGAATGGCGTGGGTCTCATCGCTGAAATGCGGGCCGGCTTCAATATCCAGCTCGGCGGGGCCAAAGCGGCTGCGCCACAGGACCCAGTCCGGGGAAGGCTGGGGGATGAGCCGGTTATCAACGTGAAACAGCGTCATGGACAACAGGTCTTCCGGTTTTTTTATCGCCAGGGCGGGGCTGGCCGCCAGGACGAACGTATCTTCATACAGCAGCGTCGAGTGGAGGTGTTCAGCGGGCCGGATGCTGTAACGGATGGCCGCGTCCATGGTCGTCTTGGTCAGGTCCACCAGCTCGATGCCGGTATGCAGCCGCAGCTCCATCTCCGGACAATGGTCCTTGAGCGCCGACAGGCGGGGCACAAGCCAATGGGTCAAAAAGTTCGAGGTGGTGGTGAGCGTCAACACCGGCTGCTGCTGGGCGTAGACAATGGTATTCACCGCATCCTGCATATCGGCAAAGGCGCGCCGGGTGGCCTGATACAGAATCTTGCCGGCGGCGGTCAGGGTGACTTCCCGCGCGCCGCGCACAAACATCGCGGTGCGCAACGTCTCTTCCAGCGCCCTGATCTGATGACTGATGGCGGTGGGCGTGACGCTTATCTCCTGCGCCGCGCGTTTAAAACTGCCGTGCGTGGCCACGGCGTCAAAGGCCTTGAGTGACGCCAGCGTCGGCATGCGGGTAGTATTCATGGTGAGTTATTTTCATCCATGGATGAAATCTTTGATTTTGATTGCCTTAGAGTAAGCGGTGTAAGCTGGGTTCTCCATGATTATAAGATGAATTATTTTCACTGTAGTCATGGAAGAACCGAGCAACATACACCTTAAGGACTCTCTACCATGACCACGATTGCCGCCATCACACAGGGCCAGGGGCAAACCGCCGCTCTGGCGCTGGCGGGCATATGCCTTGGGCAGTTCGTTCTGGCGCTGGACTACTCCATCGTATATCTGGCGTTGCCTTCCATGGCAAAGGGCCTGGCGCTGGACACCGCGTTGTCCCAATGGATAGTCTCGGCATACGGCCTGATGTTTGCCGGCTGTTTACTTACCGGGGGCCGGGTGTGCGACGGCATCGGCGCGTCTAAAGCGTTCGCCATCGCCGTTTGCCTGTTCAGCGCCGCCTGTTTATCAGAGGCGGCGGCATTGACCGGCCCTTGGCTGATAGCGGCGCGCGGCGGGCAGGGGATCGCCGCGGCGCTGCTGCAACCGGCGCTTTTGTCGCTGTTGGCAAGGTATTTTCCTTCCGGCCCGGCACGGGCCAAAGCGCTGTCGATATGGGGCGCGGTGGGGGCGTCGGGGCTGGTGGCGGGGGTATTGCTGGGGGGCGTCCTTACCCTGTTTTCCTGGCGGCTGGTATTTTTCATCAATGTTCCCATCGGCATGCTATGCCTGTGGCTGTTAAGGCGCGCCGTTACGCAGGCGGCGCCCCTGACACATCACGCCCGCATCCCGATAATTTCCGCGCTGTCCGGCACGCTGGCGATAATCAGCATCGTCATGTGGTTGACCCGTCTGGCGCAGGCCGGCCTGGACGATGCGCAAACCCACGCCTGGGCGGGCGCGGCGGCGGGGCTGTCCGCCGTTTTTTTTACCCTCGAGGCCCTCGGCCCGCGTCCGCTGGTGTCCCGTGGGCTGCGGTGTTTGCCCGGCCTGCGTACCGGCTGCTGGACCAGCGCGTTTTATATGGCGGGGGTCGGATCGGCGTTTTTCCTGCTTACGCTGCTGCTGCAAAACGAATATGGCGCCAATACGCTTAGCGCCGGCCTGCTGTTTTTGCCCATGGCGGCCATGATTATTCTCGGTAATATCGTGGCGGGAAAGCTTATCGGCGTAATGAGCGCCGAAAGAGTGCTATGCGGCGGGTTTGCGCTGGGCGCGGCGGGCCTGTGGCTTTTGGCGTTGTCGGCGACTGAGGGGGCACCCGGTCGGCTTTCCGCGGACGGCGCGTTCAACGGGTTGTTTTGGGGCGGAATGTTGGCCGGCGGGCTGGGGCACGGCATAATCTACACCGCCAATTTCGTGGCGGGGCTGAAAAGCGTACCGGAGAATAAGCAAGGGGCGGGCAGCGGTCTGATGGTCACGGCGCAATACGCCGGCGGCGCCGTTGCCCTGGCGCTGGCGGTAATTTTGCTGGGCCTCTATCCCGGCGAGACCGGGTATTTTTATGCCTTTATTCTGCTGGCGTGTTTTTCGCTGGCGGGCGCGGCGGCGGCATTGCTGTCGGCGCAAGAATAAACGCTGTTGATTTTTATTATCGTCAAGCTTTTACGCTTTTTGCCCGCTGCCAAAATCCTTTTTTTATTTATCTGCCATAAATAGTGTTTTGCTATCCTGACCCCGGTCTTTTCCTCGCTAGGGGTAATATTTAATTAATGCAAGTTAAGCTTTATTTTTGCTAATGAGTATCGCTCACGAGCCAGAAAAAAGCCGTTGTCGACGAAAATAGCTGAAAATGAAGGAAATGTTATCCCATAGTAAAATAAAGGTTTAGCATTTAACCACAATATGTAAAAGCAATGCATAAAATATCATATTATAAATTTAATCATCGATGATAAGTTCGTTTTCCTTATTGCGGAGCCTGTTGCGCTCTGAGCGCTTATCGGAGAGTTTAAATAATGCAGAAGTTTGGACGCTGGGGATATCCCGGTTTGTTATCAGTACTGGTTATTTCATTGAATAGTAGCTTGGCGCAAGCGGCGGCCGGCGAAAAAGTGCTGACCATCGGCCTGGCGGAGCAATCGCAATGTATCGATCCGCAACAAGACAATTATGGCTACGCGGCTCTTGAAGGCAGGGAATTGGTGGATTCTCTTACCGATCAGAATTATAACGACCCGGCAAAAATAACCCCTTGGCTGGCGCAATCCTGGGAAATCAATAACGATGCGACCCGCTATATCTTCCATCTGCGTAAAGACGTCACCTTCAGCGACGGCAGCAAGCTCGACGCGCGGGTGGTGAAAGCGAACTTCGATAAGATAGCCACCATTCCGGGCGCGGCGGGCGCCTCTTATTTCAAGGGGGTAAAGGCGATAACCGCCCTTGATGACAATACGCTGGAAATCGATTTCTCCCAGCCCAATGTGCCCTTCCTGGCGGCCACCTCCACCGGGGAATTGGGTATCGTCGCGCCGGCGACCTTGGCGAAAACGCCGGAGGAACGCTGCCACGAAGGCGTCATCGGCTCGGGACCCTTCGTGCTCGACAGCGTTAAGCTGAACGAGAAAACCGAACTGGTGAAACGCAAAGGCTATAACTGGCCGTCATCGCAACGCACGCATGGCGGCGAGGCTTATCTCGACCGGGTGATTTACCGCATTATTCCGGAGTCCACGGCACGTACCGGCGCCCTCAGAAGCCACCAGGTGAATATCATCGAATCCACGGGTTATGAAGATGCCCAAGGGCTGGTGAAAGACGGCTACCCATTGGAGAAAGTCGAGTCTCTCGGCACCGCCGTCAATCTGCTTATCAACACGTCCCGCGGTATTCTGGCGGATGAAAAGGTGCGGCAGGCTTTCAGCAAGGCCATTAATCGCCGGGAGGTGGTCGACCTGGCCTTCTCGGGCTATAAAATTCCCGCCACCGGCATATTAACGCGAAAAACACCGGGTTATCTTGACCAGAGCGCGCAGCTGGTCTTCGATCCGGCCGCCGCCGATAAGCTGCTCGACGACGCCGGCTGGACCAAGGGGCCGGACGGTATCCGGGTGAAAGACGGCAAGCCTTTGCGTATCACCGTTTCGTTTTATGCCGCGCCCGTCAACCAGGCGTTTCTGGAAGTGGTTCAACAGCAGGTCCGCGACGTGGGGTTTGATTTGCGGCTGCGTCCGCTTACCGGCGGCGCTTACGATGAGGCGCTGCTGGCGGGAGATTATGATCTCCATCGTTGGGAATGGTCCCTGGGCGATCCGGATGTTTTGCGCCAGCTTTACTCCACCAAGGCGCTTAACCGGTTCCGACTGCCCGCCAATAACGACATAGACGGTCCGCTGGAGGCCCAACGCGCCACCACTGACCCGGTTGCGCGCAAAAAGCTGACGGATCAGGCGCAGAAAATCATTCTTGATCGGGCCTATGCGGTGCCGGTGTTCTTCACCCAGGAACTGTGGTCGAACGACGGCACGGTGCGCAATCTGGAATGGGGCGGGCCGGGGGCCGGTTCAACCAGCCAGATTCTCTACGATGTCACCCTGGCGAAAATAACGCATTAACGATGGGCGCGGGGGAAAACGCTTCTCCCGCCGATGGCATCCGATCCGGAAGACGACATTATGACGTTTTTTTATCGCAAAAAGGGTGGCTCACGCACTGTGCGTGCTCTGGGCGACGTTTACCGCCGCTTTTCTGCTGCTGTATGTATTGCCGGGAGACGCGGCGCTAAGCAAGCTGAATCTCGGCGCGGGCGGCAGCGGTTTTACGCCGGAGGCGTTGCAAAAAATGCGCGCCGACCTCGGCCTGGATCAGTCGGTATTCGTGCAGTACGGGCGGGTATTATGGGCGGCGCTGCACGGAAATTTCGGTGTGTCGGTACAGACCGGACAGGATGCGCTGCGCATGTTCGCGGCGGGCGTGCCCCAAACGCTTAAGCTTGCGGGATTAGCGCTGTTGCTGGGGTTGGCGCTGGGGGTCGGTCTCTCATTGGTCGCCGCTTATGTCCGTGCGCCGATGGTGCGAAGCCTCCTGTCGCTGTTGCCGGTGGTGGGTGTTTCGCTGCCGTCTTTTTGGCTGGGCTTGATCCTGCTGCAGGTGTTTTCCTTTCAGTTGAAATGGCTGCCGGGCATGGGTAATGACGGCGCCGCCAGCCTGGTGCTGCCCGCCTGCGTACTGGCCGTTCCCACCGCCGCGCTTATCGCGCAGATACTGACCCGCAGCCTGAACGCCGTGCTGACGTCGCCTTATATCATCACGGCCAAGGGTCGGGGCGCCAGCCGCCGCCGGTTGCTTATTGGCCATGCGCTGCGCAATGCCATTATCCCGGTATTGACCGCATTAGGCATCACCACCGGTCATTTGATTGCCGGATCGGTGGTGGTGGAAACCGTGTTTTCACGCTCGGGCATCGGGTTACTGACGGTGAAGGCCGTACTGTTTCAGGATACGCCCATCGTGCTGGTGGCGGTGGTGTTTGCCGCCACGGTGTTTGTCACCGTCAATCTGTTGGTCGACATCCTTTATCCCTTTATCGACCCGCGTATCGACATCGGCGTGCGCAGGCCGAGCTTGGCGGACCCGCGCTTATGAGCAATGTTTCCTATTCCGGCAATGCCCCCCGGCGGCAGGACGGCGCTCGCGCCGCCGTCGGCAAGCAGGCCGGCGTTATCCGCAACGTCCTGTCATCGGCGGCGCGGAGCATTATCGCGCGGCCCGGTTTGGCCTTGGCCGTGCTGGTGCTGCTGACGATTATCCTGGCGGCGCTGTTTCCCGAACTGTTCACTTCCTACAATCCCATAAGGGGACACGGGGCCGACCGGCTTAAGCCGCCCGGTCTGGAACACCTGTTCGGCACAGATAACATGGGCCGCGATTTGTTTGCCCGCGTGGTCTACGGCACCCGTGAATCGTTGAAAGCGGTGGTGCTTGCCGTGAGCGTCGGCATGGTGACCGGCTGCGGCCTTGGTTTGCTGGCGGGATACACCGGCCGCTGGGTGGACGACGTCCTGATGCGCATGATGGATGTCTTGCTCGCCGTTCCGATGCTGCTGATTTCGATGGCCATCATCAACGCATTGGGCTTCGGCATGGTAAATATCGCCATCGCGGTGGGCATCGGGAGCATCGCCGGCTTTGCCCGGGTGACCCGTTCGCAGGTGCTGAAAATACGCGGGGCGGACTACATCGAGGCGGCGCTCTTCGCCGGCATCGGCCGCGGCCGGGTATTGCTAAAACACATTATTCCTAATGTCTTGGGGCCGGTTATCGTCTTGGCGACCCTTGAACTGGGCTGGGCTATCCTGAGCGTTTCCGCCTTGAGCTTCCTGGGATTCGGGCCGCCGCCGCCCACGCCGGAATGGGGGCAACTGGTGGCGGGGGCCGTGACTATATGACGGCCGCCTGGTGGCTGACCGCCTTGCCCGGCCTGGTTATCCTTATGACGGTATTGGCCGCCAACCGCGTCGCCGAGGCGCTGGCCGGACCTGAGGCGGCAAACATATGAAAAGTAATGGCAATCCCATCCTATCCGGCCCGCGGCCGCCCGCGCGCCGGCATGGTGTAAAAGAAGACGACAGCCTGTTGTCCGTCGACGCACTGCGGGTCGACTATGTCGCTCGCGGTCATGCCGTGGCGGCGGTGCGCGGAGTTTCCTTCGAGATTCAACCGGGAGAGGTGGTCGCTCTGGTGGGGGAATCCGGATCGGGAAAAAGCACCATCGCCCTTGCCGCCATGGGCATGCTGCCTGATAACGCGTGCATTACCGGCGGTTCAATCGTGCTGGCCGGCCGCGAATTGACGCGACTGGGCGAACGCGAGTTCAACCGTATCCGCGGCCGGGAAGTGGGTTGGATCCCCCAGGACCCGATGATGTCGCTCAATCCGCTGCACCGCATCGGCAGGCAGGTGCATGAACCGTTAACGATTCATCATATCGACGATGGCGGCGGCAGGGATAGCAGAGTGACGGCGCTGCTTAATCGGGTACATATTCCGGATGCGGCCAGGCGCGCCTGGCAGTTTCCCCATCAGTTGTCGGGGGGAATGCGGCAACGGGTGCTGATCGCGGCGGCCATCGGACCGGGCCCGAGGCTGATTGTGGCCGATGAACCCACCACGGCGCTGGATGTCACGGTGCAGAAGGCGATCCTGGATGATATCGCCGCGCTTATCGCCACCTCCGGCATGTCGATGCTGCTGATTACCCACGATCTGGGCGTGGCGGCGGATCGCGCGGATCGCATTATCGTGCTCAAGGACGGCGGCATTGTCGAACAGGGATCCTCTTATGAAGTATTGACGCAGCCGCGGCATGATTACACCCGGCTGCTTATCGCCAGCGCCCCCGGCCTTGCGGGCGGACGGCGGCGCGTGGGCGGCGCGGCGAAAGAGAGCATATTGCCGGCACCCGCTTTAACCGGTGAACCGACGGCATCCGCCGTGGCCGCCTCAATCGGTGAACCGACGGCATCCAGCACGTCCGCTTCAACCGGCGAACTGCCGGCGTCCAGCATGTCCGCTTCAACCGGCGAACCGACGACATTCGCCGCGCCCGCTGCAACCGGCGAACCGCCGGCGTCCGCCGCACCCGCGGCAACCAACGAATCGCTGCTGTCCCTGCGCCGGGTCTCGCGGACGTTCGTGTCGGCCGGAAAGGGGGCGGGGAACATGTGGTGCAGGCGGTGGTGGACGTCAACCTTGAGGTAAAAAGAGGCAAGACCCTGGCCATCGTCGGGGAATCCGGTTCTGGAAAATCCACCACCGCCCGTATCGCCCTTGGTCTGACGGCGCCGGACCGGGGCAGCGTCATTTTTGACGGCGTCGAAACAAAAAAACCTCGACCGCCGGGGGATCCGACGCATGCGCCGCATGATGCAGCCTATTCACCAAAACCCTTTCGCCTCATTCGATCCACGATTCACCGTCGCCGAGATTATCGGCGAGCCGCTGGAGGGCTTTGATCTGGGGGACAAGGCGCGGCGACGTCAGCGCGTCAACGAACTGATGGAGCAGGTCAGCCTGTCCGGCGCGTTACTCAACCGCTATCCGGCGGAACTGTCCGGCGGGCAACGGCAACGCGTGGCCATTGCCCGTGCGCTGGCGCCCGAACCGGCGTTGATTATCTGCGACGAGCCGGTCTCGGCCCTGGATGTTTCCATTCAAGCGCAAATCCTGGATTTACTGGTCTTTCTTCAGGAACGGCACGGCTTGAGCTATCTGTTCATTTCCCACGATCTGGCGGTCGTCAGGGAGATGGCCGACGAGGTCGCCGTCATGAAAGGCGGCCGCATCATTGAATCCGGACCGGCCGACGCGCTGTTCGCCAATCCGCAACATGACTATACCCAGCTTTTGCTGGCCTCCATTCCCGGCAACGCCGCAAGGAAAACATCATGACCGATATTTCAGGCACTTTCGCCGCTTCGCCGCGGCAAGATATCGCTCCTCTCGGGGGGAATGTGGATATCAAGGCGTCTTTCCAGACGGTGGTCGAGACCGGTGAAACCGCACCGGCAACGGCCTTGGCGCGGATTAACGACACCGTCGCCCGTTTGCTGTTCGGTCCGCCGGACCCGGCCTCGCGCTCGCTCTCAGGCTGGTCGTGGCCAGGGCCGCCGGAGGGAAGCGCCTTTCCCGAAGGCGGACTGACCGCGACTCTGTCAGGAGGCCGACTGACGCTCCAGGGACGCCAATTTTTCCGTACCGCCAATCAATCCGGGGACGGCGCCTTGCTGCTGGTGTTGGACGCCGACCCGGCCAAAGGCGGCTATATCGTTTACCTTGAGGGCAAGACCGCTATACAGCCCGGCGGGCTTATCTTCAACAGGGCCGGTTTTCAGTTCGACGAGCTTATCCTGTCCGAGCCGTTGCGGGTCGTTCCGCTGGGCGCCGTCGGCGCCCATATTCTGCGCCAAAAGCTTGTCTACGGGACGCTGGTGGAGGAGCTGCTGCATGCCGCGCTGGATTACGGCATCGTGCGGAGCTTTTCGGCGGCGGCGCATAGCCATATCACGACCCGCACCCGAGCCTGGCAAGGGGAAGCCCTTGCCAAAGCCACGGACGACCCGCACCTGGTGCGCCGGTATGGAGAATATGTCGCCACGCGACATGCCCTGGAGGAGCTCATAACCGAGGCGCGGGACGCCGTGGCCCGGTTAACGCCGCAGGCGCCCATGGAAGCGATTCACCAAGCGGGGGACGCGGTGGCGGCGGCACGCATGTTCGCCTTGCTGGCGGGCCGCTTGATAATCAACGGAACCCTTGAGCTGCTTGGCGCCGGAGCCACCAGCCAACGCTATGGCTTCGACGGCTATTGGCGAGATTTCTCCGCGCACGGCGTGGCGTATCCGCCCCGCAGGCCGTTGGAAAAAATCGGCCGTGCCCTGGTGGACGACAGCAAGCGGGAGGTCGCTGTATGAGCAATAAACAGATGCATATCAACGTCAATATTTTGAGTTCCGGTTCCCATGGCGCAAGCTGGCGCGCCGGTGACGGCAATCCCCTCGGCTATATTCAGCTGGAGCATTATCAGCAAATCGCAAAGGTGGCCGAGCGCGGGCTGCTGGACGCGGTATTTCTGGCGGATGCGCTGGCCATCGCCTTCAATCCCGGCACGCATCCGAGTTGGGCGCTGGACCCGGCGGTGCTGGTGGCGGGCATGGCGGCGGTAACCCGCAAAATAGGCTTTATCGCCACTGCGTCCACCACGTTTTCCCATCCCTATACTCTCGCCCGGCTTTTTTTCTTCCCTAGACCACGCCTCGCACGGCCGCGTCGGCTGGAATGTCGTGACCACCTACGATGAACGGGCCGCCGGCAATTTCGGCGAACGGCATCTGCCGCGGCATACCGATCGCTATGCCCGCGCGGCGGAATTCGTGGAAGTGGTGCAAGGGCTGTGGGACAGCTGGGAAGACGACGCGCTGATCCTCGACCGGGCATCGGGCCGTTTTGCCGATGTCGATAAAATACATGCCATCAACCATAGCGGAACGCACTTCGCCGTCGCCGGTCCGCTGCAAATTCCGCGCTCGCCGCAGGGGCGGCCATTACTGGTCCAGGCCGGCAGTTCGGCGCAGGGACGAGACCTGGCTGCGCGCTATGCCGAGGCCGTCTTCAGCGTGCAACAAGACTTGGATGAAGCGAAATCCTACTATGCGGATGTCAAGCAGCGCGCGGCGCGTTATGGCCGCAATCCCGATCACATCAGCATCCTGCCCGGTTTGTTCGTGTTCGTGGCGGCGACCGAAGAGGAGGCCAGGCAACGGCGCAGGGCGCTGGATGAGATAGCCGGCGAGGAGAGCCTGCTGGCCCGTTTCGCCGGCCAACTGGGCCTGGACCCGGCCGACCTCCACCTTGACCGGCCGATACCCGAGAGGCTTCTGCCGGTCATCAACAACTACATGGGGTCGCGCGGTTTCGTTGAAGCGACCCTGTCCCTGGCGCGCAACCGCGCTCTGACGGTACGCGACATCATCGCCCGCGGCGGCGGCGCGCACCGGCTGGTGGTAGGCAGCCCGCGGCAAATAGCCGATACCATGGAACATTGGTTTACCGCCGGGGCCGCCGACGGTTTCAACATCATGTGCGACGTATTCCCGTCGGGCCTGAATGCTTTTGTGGATTTGGTGATACCCGAATTGCAAAAGCGCGGGCTGTTTCGGCGGGAATACGCCGGCGGTACGCTGCGCGAGCATTACGGTCTGCCCCGGCCGGAAAGCCGCTTCGCCGGCAAAGGCGCCGGGGAGGGACCCGTGGACAAGAACAGCGGCTCTTGGGAGGTGGCGTTATGAGCCGGCAGGGCAGTGAACAACAGGGCGCGCCGGCCAAGGCGCGGATAATTTCCACCGCCGGCGAGGCTCTCGCGTCGGCCCGTGAACTCGCCGCCCTGTGGCGCGACAGCGCGGCGGACATTGATGCCCAGCGCCGCATTCCGACGGAGGAACTCCAGGCCTTGTCCCGTTCGGGACTGTTGGCCGTCACCGTACCTCGGGAGTTCGGGGGCGCGGGCATCGGCGCCGAAACGCTGATGGAGGTATTCCTCATCCTGGCGGAGGCGGACACCTCCCTCGCGCAGGTGCCGCAAAACCATTTCGACTTCGTTGATACGCTGCTGGTGGCCGAACCGGCCGCCCGGGCGTTTTTTTATGCCCGTGTGTTGGCCGGCGCCCGTTTCGGCAACGCGCTCGCCGAGCCGGGCCGGGCGTCGCGCCGGGATATCGCCACAACGATAGTCCCCGAGGGCGACGGTTACCGCCTCAACGGGCGTAAGTATTTTTCCACCGGGGCGCTGACCGCGCAATGGGTGCCGGTATTCGGCAAACATGCCGACGGCCGGATTTTGACGGCCTATATCGAGCGCGATCATCCGGGGCTGGATATTCTGGCCGATTGGGACGCGTTCGGCCAGCGCGGCACCTTTAGCGGAACAACCATTATCAACGACGCGTGGGTTCCCGCGCTCCAGGTGGTTGACCGGGCCAGGGGCGATGCCGCCGTTCTGCTTGCGCAGTTCGCCGGCAATCAGCTGATCCACGCCGCCATCGAGACGGGGGGCGCCCACGGCGCCTTGAGGGCCGCGCTGCGTATCCTGGCGGAGCAGTCGTCCCCCAGAGAGGCCGATCTTGCCCGGCTCGGCGAGTATGCGGTGCGTATCCGCGCCATCCGATCCCTGGTATTGCGGGCCGCCCGGCGGGTGGACGCGGTCCTCTCCGGCGTCACGCCGTCGGTGGACGCGGCCGCGGAGGCCTTTGTCGCCACCGATGAAGCGAAAGGCCTGGCCTATGAACTGTCACCGGCCATCGCCAATGAGATAGCGCATTTCCATGCGCCGTGGGTCAGCGATGAGCGGCGCGGCCTCGATCGCCTGTGGCGCAATGTGCGAACCCATTCGCTGCATGACCCGGTCCGCTGGCGGCAATTCTATGTCGGCGATTTCCACCTCAACGGTAATTTGCCCCGGGACGCGGCCGCCATAGCCCGGGGCGGCGCGAAATGACCTTAACAGGAGATAAAAAATGGCAATCAACCTTATCTATGGCGCGGTGACCCGACACGCGGCCATCCTCAGCCGCTTTGGCGCGCGGGCCGGGTTTTTTTGCCCGGGAAGGCATCAATCTTACCGTAAAGACGGTATTCGGCGGGCCGGAAATGGCCAGCGCCGTGGAAAACGGCACGGTTCATATCGGCGAGGTCGGTACGCCGCCGGGTCTGACGGCCATCGGCGAAGGCCGGCGTATCCGTATCGTCGGCAGCGCGCTGGACCGCGGACTGTCGTTCTTTCTGATAACCCGTCCGGAAATCCGGCGCTGGGGTGATTTCAAGGGCCAAACGGTGGCCGCACTCTCGAAGGGAAGCTGCGGCTATTGGTATCTGCGCGACATCCTGGCCCAGCACGGTATCGATCCCGACAGCGACGTGACCTTTCGGCATCTCGGCGCGGATCACGGCAAACAGCTGGAGTGGCTGCAGTCGGGCGAAATAGCCGGACTGCTTACGGGGGAGCCCTACGTTTCGCTGGGGGAACGCGCGGGCATTACCCGTACCTGGGGGGGGCCCCGCAGTGCCTTGCCGACGTTCCCTCCATTCAGTGGAGCATACAAATCGCCGGTCAGGATTTTATCGAGCGCGAGCCGGCCTTGTTACGGGACGTGCTTGAGGTTATCAGGAACACCGCCCATTACGCCTGGAACCATCAAGACGAATGGCTGGATTTCTACCAAAGCCTGTACGCCGTGGACCGCGACATCGCCCGCAAATCCATCGAACATGAATGGCCTTATTTCCATTTCGACGGACAAATCTGTCTCGCCGGCCTTGAGCGGGCGCTGGATTTGCAGTACCGGATGGGCTCGACCCCGCGCCGGCTGGCGGCGCACCAGGTATTGGACCTCCGCTATCAACCGGCGCCCAGCCCATCGGCCCCGCGGGCGATTGCCGGATAACGGACCCGTTTTACCTTGCCAGGACGCGCATCGGCCGCAGCCAAACGGACCGGTGTTGTCGACACCCTCCGCCGGCCTATGGCATTGGATCAAAGGAAGGCTCCCCGCGCCTCGATGGGGAAAACCTCGCCATTATAGGCCTCATCGCGCAGGACGTAATGATTGAACATCGCCATCACCGCGCAGGCGTGGTTGGGGAATATCCGCATCAGGCCGCCGAGCGCCGGCGGCGTTCCGTTATGGGAAATGAAACCATGTTCCTCGGATAATTTTTCCACCGGATACTGCCGTTGATTATCGGCATCTGTCGCGATGCCCCAGCCCGCGGCGCCGGTGCCGTGGGGACCGCGATCGGAACTGAGCGCCTTCGAACCCGCATCGATAATCGCATAGCGATCGTTAACCGCCACGACGCGCGCCACCACGGTCATGGCGATATCGTCGGAGCGGCATAGGCCCAGACGCAGAGCGGTCAAGTCAAGCAGGGCATAGTTTCCCGGCCGCTGCTCGTCGATGCCGTCCGCCAGCGGGGCGCCGAGCGCGGTGGGAGTGGCCCCCACCGACAGCCGGCAGTCGGCAAAGCCCGTCTGTCGCAAAAGCCGGCGCAATGCCTGCAGCTGCTGCGCCTCCCGTGCGGCGATGTCGGCTATCTGCCCGACGTTTTGCGCGGCATAAGCCTGGCCCGCATGGGAGAGCAGACCGGCGAAATACAGGCCCTGCCGCTGTATATGCCGCGCCAGCGCCAGGGCGAGCGGGCCGTCCGTCGGTGGAATACCGACCCGGCCCAGACCGACATCCACCTTGATGTAGACCGGCAAGCGTTCGCTATGGTACGGACGCGCGGCCCGGGCAATGGCATCGATGCCGGCCGGATCGGCGGCGATAAAGGCGACGCGGGCCCGGTGCCCATGGGCTTCCGGCAGCAGCTCTTGCAGGCTTTCCGCGGCCACCACCGGGTAAGCCAACAGCAAATCGCGGATGCCGCCGCGAATGAACGCCACGCCTTCGCTGGGTTTGGATACCGTGATGCCCACCGCCCCCAGCGCAATCTGGCGCCGGGCGATGGCGACGCTTTTATGGGTTTTGACATGGGGGCGCAATTGCATGCCGGCCCCTGCGGCTTTTTGCTGCATACGCAACAGATTACGCGCCAGGCGCGGTCCGTCTATCTCGATGTACGGCGTCAGTCGGTCATGGCGAAAAGGCCGACGGAATCCCTGATCCATTGTGCTCTCCCGGTATCAATCATCAATAGCAATAAAATGGCCCGGCGCGATCTCACGCATTCGCGGCGGCGTAACGGGATGATTCAGCGCGCGAATAGGGCTTTTCAGTTCCGTCACGCCGTTGAAGCGGTGAATGCGGGGATGATCGGGATCGGCCACCGGCACCGCCGCTATCAGCCGCCGGGTATAAGGATGGCTCGGGCGGGCGAACACCGACGCTTTCGGACCGATTTCAACGATGCGTCCCATCCGCATCACCGCCACGCGATGGGCCACGCGCTCCACCACCGCCATATCGTGCGAGATAAACAGCCAGGCGATGCCAAGCTCCGCCTGCAGCTCCAACATCAAATTCACCACTTGGGCCTGTATCGACACATCCAGCGCGGAAACCGCCTCGTCGGCGACGATGAGTTTCGGCCGAAGCGACAGCGCGCGGGCGATACACAATCGCTGACGTTGTCCGCCTGAGAATTCGTGCGGGAAGCGATGGCGCATCTCCGGCGCCAGGCCGACCCGGCGAAACAGTTCAATCACCTGCGCATCGCGCTCGGCGCGGCTGCCCGCCTGATGAATATCCATAGGCTCCCGCACCTGGCTGCCGGCATCAAGACGCGGATTGAGCGAGGCGAAAGGGTCTTGAAACACCATTTGCGCCAGCTTGCGCACCGGTCGCATGTCGCGGCGATTCAGCCGCGTTACCTCGTATCCGTCCAGCCAGATATCGCCGGCGGCGGTTTTTTCCAGTCCGATCAAGGCGCGGCCGGTGGTGGATTTACCGCAGCCGGACTCCCCACCAGCGCCAGCGTCTCGCCCGGATAGAGCGCGAACGACACCCCTTCAACGGCATGTACGCGGCCGGTCAATTTGCGCAGCATACCTTCGCGCACGTCGAAGCGCACGTGAAGATCCTTCACTTCAAGCAACGGCCGCACAGGCTTGGACCGGAGCGCCATGGCCGGCGGCGCCGGGTCCTCGGTTTCCCCCAGCAGGCGAAAACGCACCGGCCCTTCGGCGCCGCGAATGTCTCCCAAACGGGGCACCGCGCGCATCAGCGCCTGCGTATAGGCATGCCGGGGGGCGGCGAACAGCGGTCGCACATCATTTTGTTCAACCATGCAACCCTGCCTCATTACGATCACCCGATCGGCCATTTCCGCCACCACCCCCATGTCGTGGGTTATCAGGATGATGGACGTATTAAATTCGCGCTTCAGTTCCCGCAACAGGTCCAGTACCTCCGCCTGAATAGTGACATCAAGCGCGGTGGTGGGCTCGTCGGCAATCAAGATTTGCGGGCGGCAGGCCAGCGCCATGGCGATCATCACGCGCTGGCGCATGCCGCCGGACATTTCATGGGGATATTGGCGGAATCGCCGCGCGGGATCGCTGATGCGCACGCGCGCCAACATGTCGATGGCCCGCGTTTTCGCCTGAGACGACGACAGCTTCTGATGCACCATAATGGTCTCCGTCAACTGCAGCCCGATGCTCAGCACAGGATTGAGGGAGGTCATCGGCTCCTGAAAGATCATGGAAATCCGGGCGCCGCGGAGCTGATTGATTTGCGTCTCCGTCATGCGCAGCAGATCATGGTCGCCAAAGCGCGCCTCGCCGGCGCGAATAACGGCGGCGTGCCTGGGCAACAGCTGCATTAACGACATCATGGACACGCTTTTGCCCGAGCCGGATTCGCCGACGATGGCCAATGTTTCGCCGGCGTGCAGCGTAAAACTCAACCCTTCCACCGCCGCGCGTTGCCGCGGGTCGGGGTTGAAGGCGATGGTCAGGTTGCTGACGCTTAGCAACGGTTGCGGGGCGAGAGTCATGACGATTCCTTATCCGGCTTGCCGGCCGGGGTCGAGGGCTTCACGGATACCGTCGCCCAGCAGGTTAAAACCCAGCACGGTGATGACGATGGACAGGCCGGGAATGATGCAAATCCAGGGGGCGCGCGTGATGTAGTCGCGCCCCTGGGAGAGCATCAGCCCCCATTCCGGCAGCGGCGGCTGCGCCCCCAACCCCAGGAAAGACAGCCCGGCGGCGGCCAGCATCGCCGTCGACATGCCCAGGGTCGCCACCACGATAAGCGGCGGCAGCACGTTCGGCAGCAAATGGCGGAAAATCAGCCGCAGATGGCCCGCTCCGGCGGCGATGGCCGCTTCGAAATAGGGACGGTGTTTCTCGATAATCGCCTGCGAATAGGTAATACGGACGTAGAAGGGAATGGCCGCGATGCCGACGGCTATCATGGCGTTTTGCAGCGTCGGTCCAAGCACCGCCACCGCCGAGAGGGCGATGAGGATTTCGGTAAACGAAAACAGCACGTCGTTGCCGCGCATGATAATGCGTTCCGGCCAGCCGCCGGCATAGCCCGCCAGCAGGCCCAGCAGCAGCCCCGAGGCGGCCGAGATACCCACGGAGATAGCGCCGATCATCAGCGTCAGGCGTGAACCGTAGATGACGCGGCTGAACATATCGCGCCCGAATTCGTCGGTGCCGAACGGAAATGCGGCGCACGGGGCCGTAAGACGCCGTCCCGCTCCCATGCGGTCCGGGGCGTAAGGCGCCAGCAGGGGCGCGAAAATCGCCAGCAAAATCAGCAGCGCCACGATAACCAGACCCACCATGGCCATGCGATTATGCCGTACGCCCCGGGCGATGCGGCGCAGCGCGCCGTCGCCGGATCTCAGCGGAACGACCGCCATATCGCCCCTTGATTGCACACTCATCGGGTTTTTCCTCAATGCACTTTGATGCGCGGGTCGAGCCAGGCATACAGGATATCGAGCAGCAGCGACACCACCGCCACGATCAAGGCGAATATCAGGATAAACCCCTGAATCAACGGGTAGTCGCGCTGAAAAATGGCCTGAACCGCGAGGCGGCCGAGCCCGTTCCAGCTAAACACATTCTCGATGATAACCGCCCCCCCCCCATCAGATAGGTGAACTGCATCCCCATCATGGTGACGATGGGGATAAGACCGGCGCGCAGCGCATGGCGATAAAGCACCAAGGCGCGGGGTAAACCCTTGGCGCGGGCGGTCCGGATAAAATCCTGGCTGAAGATTTCAATCATGGAAGAGCGCGTCAAACGGGCGATAATGGCCGCATTGGTGACGCCCAGCGTCAGCGCCGGCAGAATAAGCCCCTGGAAACCGGTGCCGGCGACCGGCAGCAATCCCCATTTCACCGAGAACAGCAAAATCAGCATCAGCCCGAGCCAGAAGTGGGGCAGGGAGACGCCGAGAATGGCGGTGACCATCAAACCGGAATCGAACCAACTGCCGCGTTTGTAGGCGGCGATAAAACCGCAGCTCATGCCGAGGGCAAGGGCTATCAGCATGGCGGCGCAGGTGAGCGCCAATGTGTAGGGCAGGCAAATCAGCAACAGCTTCAAGACCGGCTGCTGGCCGCGTATGGTGACGCCCAGGTCCCCGTGCAGCAGCTTGACCAGATAAATGTAGTATTGCCGGTAAATCGGCAAATCCAGGCCGAAGTTATGACGTATTTCCTCGATTTGCGCCGGCGTAACGCCCTGTGACTGGGCAAACATCGTGCGTATCGGATCGCCTGGCACCAAATGGATCAGCAACACCGCGGCGATGGTGGCTATCCATACGGTCAGGAGCGCGGCGAGGCTGCGGCGGGCGATAAACGAAAGCATAGGCATGTCCTGCAAGGGAGAAGCAAACCCTTCCCCCGGCAGGGGGAAGGCGGCCGGTTATTTCACCGTCACATCGTTAAAGATCGGGCGATTAAACACGCTGACTTTGAAGCCCTGCACTTCATTGCGCACTCCGTACAGCCAGTTCCAGCCCGGGGTATACAACGGCACCTGCACGGCATGTTTGATAAGATAGCTCTGTGCCTCCCGCACCGCCCCCAGTCTGGCGCCGGGATCGAGCGTGGTGCGCGTTTTCTCGAGGATGGCGTCCAGCTCCGGCGTTTGATAGCCGGAATAGGCGCCGGGGGAGTGCCACAGGTTGTAGAGAATATCCGGGTCATACCACGACCAGCCCATCATATTGAACGAGCCTTTGCCGGTTTTCATTTCGTTTTCCTGCTTGACGCGGGCGTTAAGCGTGCCGATATCCATCAGTTCGATATTTGCCCGGATCCCCACCTGCTGCAATTGATTCTGGAACACCTGCAATATTTTCTCGCGGTTATCATCCGGCCAGGTCATGACGGTGACGTCCAAAGGCTTGTCCGGGCCATATCCCGCCTCCTTGAGCAGCGCCTTGGCTTTTTCCGGATCATAGGGGTATCCCTGTGCGGCGCACCAGGATTCGTCATTACCGAAAACCCCGGGTCCGACCGCGCAGTGTTCCCGCTTCGCCACGTCGCCGAAGACGATATCAATGGCGGCATCGGGATCGACGGCATAAGCCACCGCGCGGCGCAGGCGTTCGTCGTTAAACGGCGGACGGCTGGTGGTGAATTCAAAGAAAATGGTGGCGCCGGTTTTATCGGCGGTAAGCAATTTCATTTTCGGCGAGTGGCGAATGGCATCCACGTTGTCCAGCGGCGGCGTGGCAATTTGCACTTCGCCGGTTTCCAGCGCCGCCAGCCGCGATTGGGCTTCGGGAATCCGGCGGATGATCAGTTCGTCGAGCTTCGGCGGTCCGGGATTGGATACCGGCCGGCCGTAATTTTTAAAGTGCGGATTGGGCACCAGCACCATGCGGTCGCCCTTTATCCAGGATTTAACCATGAACGGCCCCGAGCCAATGGCCTTGCTGGAGCCGAATTCTTTGCCCAGGGCCTGATTGCTGTCGCAAAGTATGGACGCGAAAGGCTCTCCCATAAACGCCAGGAAGGCGCCGAACGGGCTGGACAGCGTGAATTTCACCGTGAGCGGATCCAGTACCGTTACCGCCGTCACCGGGCCGAAACCCGCCTTCATTACGCTGGGGTTGTTCTTATCGAAGGCGCGATCCATGGTGTATTTAACGTCCTTGGCATCCAGGGGGGGGTACCGTCGCTGCACTGCATGCCGGGATTGAGATGAAAGGTATACTCCTTGCCGTCCGGCGACATCTCCCAGCTTTTTGCCAGATTCGGCACCACCTTGCCGTTGGCGTCGAACTGCAGCAGCGAATCATAAATAAGATCGAAGGTGGCCCAGGATTCCCAGGTGGTGGTGCGGTGGGGATCGAGAGAGTCGGCGTCGACCCCCAACGCCCACACCAGTTTTCCCGCCGCTTCCGCCGGCAGGCTTCCCAGCGCCGGTAATAATGCCGCCGCCAACAGCGTGCGGCGCGACAATGTTGTCAAGGACGTCAAGCGCATAGTGAACTCCCGAAGGTTATTGAGAAGAAAACGACATATCATCGGCGGATAGCGGCGCAGTGCGATCGGTGGTCAACGATAGCCGCCGGCGCCCGTTTACAGTGAAAAGACGTACCGTGGGCCGATAATCGCCGTCGGGATTGACCGCCGGAACGGCTATCAGCACCTCGTGCGATAACGGCGTAAGATGAAAACGGCTGGCGCCGTGCGGCCCGGACAGGGTCAATACCAACTGTTGTCCCTCGAGCGCGATTTGCCAGACGCTTTTCAGCGCCGGTTGATAAAACCGGCCGGTATAGGCGTGCAGGTCGCCGCCTTGAAAGGCGGGCAGCCGGATGAATTCCACCCGGCGGGGCCCGTCAAAGCCCACCAGCGAGTCGCCCCTCGGCGTCAATTGCAGATGGAGCATCGGCCAATAGGGCCGAAACTTATCGTCCTCATGCCACTCCAACGGGACGCGCGTCATGGCGCTCTCCAGCTCGCCACGCCCATTGAGACGCAGCACCCGGCTCTCTTCCCGGCTGTAATAAAATCCGGGCTGAAGCGGGCGCGCGGGCGGGCGCGGCGCCAGCGCGTTCGGGAACAACGCGTCGGCCAGCTGGCGGCCGAGCAGGAACGGATTGATTTCAGTGGTGTTGGCCAACAGCACCAACGCCGTATCCATTGCCGGAAACCAGGCGATTTCGGCAAAGACGCCGGGCAACTGTCCATGATGTCCAAAAGAGGACAAACCACGGTAATTCATAACGGTGAAACCCAGTCCATAAAGGGACGGCGTGCCGTCCGCGTACGGACGCGCCTGCGCCATGCGATTGAACAGCGCGGCATGGGGCGCGGCGGGGCAGGCCACATAGCGCGCCCATTTCAGCAGATCGTCCACCGTGGAGATCATGCCCCCGGCGCCGTCCAGCGGTATCGACCAGCGCCCCAGCATGGGTATGCCGTCCTCCACCACGTAGGGCGCCGCCCGTCCGGACAGCCAGGGGGGCATCGCGGCGCGCCAGACGCGTTTGCGTCATGCCAAGGGGCGCCAGAATGCGCCGCTCCAGAATGTTTTCCAGCCGATCGTTTTCCAGCGTTTCCACCACCCGGGTCAGCAGCATGAAACCGCTATTGGAATAGGCGAAACGGGCGCCGGGCCTGAAGTTTAGTTCCGCGCTGGCGCAAACAAGCTCCAGGCTCTCCCCGTCTTCGACCGGATCCCTGAAGTTGCCCCCGGACAGCAGGCGCATTTCCAGAAAGTCCCGCACGCCGCTTTGGTTGGACATCAAGTCGCGCAGCGTAACCGGCACGCCGTAGTCGGGCAGCGCCGGAATATAGCGCCGTACCGGGTCATCGATGGAGAGGCGGCCCTCCGCTTCCAGCATCAGCGCCAGCGTGACGGTAAATTGCTTGCTGAGGGAGGCGATGCGCATCGGGACATCCGGCCCATTGGGCCGCTGAGTGCGGATATCCGCCAGACCGTAGCCTTTGCGCAACAGCACTCGGTCGCCTTGCAAGACGCCCACGCTCAAGCCGGGCATCCCCGGACGCTGCAACCCGCCGAGCACGCTGTCCGCCGCGCTTTCGATATTGTCCGCTAGCGGGTTCATCGCGCGCTGTCCTGGGTAAAAGGATCGGCGGCCTGAGGCCACAGGGGACGGCCCGCCTTCGGCAGGGGGATATGCTGAAAGTCCGGCGATACGGTGCCCGGCGCGCTGACATAGAGCACCCTATCGGCCACCGGCGCGAAACCGGCATGAAAGTGCTGGGCGGATTTCACCACCACCACGCGGTAATCGCCCAGGCGGATGCCGAACTGCGTATAGGCATCGGGATGAAAGGTTTGCGTCCGAACGGTATTGATGACGATATGCAGGCCGTCGGCATCCAGCAGCACCGCATCGCCCATGGGCTGGCGGCCGGCGCCGAAGGTGACGACGGCGTTTTCCACAATACGCAGCACCCTGACGTTCAAATCCACCGGGGAGCCTGACTGCGGCCCCACCTTGCCGCCGATGCGCAGCGGCAAAAGCGCGCCTTCGCCCGCTTCCTGGCAAATGCGCACCGCCACCGGATCCCAAAGATTTCCGAACAGAACCTTGGCCGGCTTCGCCCGCAGCATGCCTTGCAGCAAAAATGTCGCATCGCCGGCCGCGCCGCCGCCGGGATTATCGGCGATATCGGCCACCACGCTTACGCCGTCAAGGCCGGGCAACAACCCGCAGACCTCGTCTATCGACAGCAGATCAGGTTGATACGCGTCCCGCAGCGCTAGGATCCGCTGCGCCAATGCGTCGGCCAGCGTCTCGGCCAGCCCGGCGTCTTCATCGGTTACCGCCAGCGCCTGCGCGCCGACGTTAGGCACATCGGCCCAGGGAAAACCATGGCAAAAACTCAGCGACAGCACCTTATTCTGTCGTTCGCTTGCCGACATCCACTCCACCACGGCGCGCACCGGGGCATCGGGCGTGCGCCATACCCCCAGCATCCGGCAATCCCGCAGGGCCATCACCGGCTTGATTTTCCCTTCCACCGCCGCCCGGCAATGCGTAAAGAGTTCAATCGCGCGGTCATTAACGTCGGTGTGGGGGTACTCTTTATAAAGAATGATCAGGTTCGCCGCGGCGACCATTAAGGGATCAAGATGGCAATGCAGGTCGAGCTCAACGCCGAGAATGACCCGCGGGCCCACGATACCGCGCACCGCCAGCACCAACTCTTTTTCGCAATCATCGCAACCGTCCGCCGCCATGGCGCCGTGAAGTTTCAGCAGCACCCCATCCACCGCGCCGGCATTGCGCAAGTCCGCCAAAACGTCATCGCGCAGCCGTTCCCACACCCGTTGCCGCGTCAAACCGCCCGGCTGGGCGAAAGCGGTGAGGCTTTCCGCTATCTCATCGCCGTGATTTTCAGCCATTTCGCGCCAGATGCGCATCGGCTGGGCGAAATAGTGCGCCGAACGACGGCTGCCATCCTGGCGCAGGTAGAGCGTTTCATCAAAATTCTGCCACCCGGTGGGCAAGGGCGAGAAGGTGTTGGTCTCGGTGCCCAGCGCTGCGATAAACCATTTCATTTCTGACTCCGCCGCTGATTTTTTTCTATCCTAAGGGCAAATTTTCTTTTAGTAAAAAAAGATTTTCTTATGGTAAAATATGAGCGCATTTAGAGAAAATTCGGTACACTGCCGACAGGACGCGATAAGTAAGAAAGAGGTGAAAAATGGCGAGGGCGAAACAAGAGGATACGGCAGGGATACCCAATGAACTGGATTTCGGCGCGCGGATCAAGACCATGCGTCAACAGCGCGGCTGGACGCTGGAACATCTGGCGGAACACAGCGGGCTTTCCATCTCGGCGTTATCGAAAATCGAGAACGGCCAGGTTTCCGCCTCGTTCGATACCATAGTGAAAATCGCCCATGCTTATGATTTGACCTTCGGTGAGTTATTCACCGAGCAGACGCCGGCTGTCCCCGTATCCGTCCCGCCGGTGGAACCGATTTCCGGCCGGCGCACGTTTACCCGCGCCGGCAAAGGACTGACGTTCAATACCCCCTATTATAAATATAACGTGCACTCCTCTGAATTGACCCATAAGGGCATGATCCCGCTGATTATGCAGATAAGCGCAAGGGAAGTGCCGCCGCAAAATGAATGGTCAAGTCACGAGGGAGAAGAGTTTATCTATGTCACGCGAGGGGTCACCGTGCTTTATACCGCCTGGTATGCGCCGCTGACGCTGGCGACGGGGGACAGCGCTTATATCGACAGCACCATGCCCCACGCCTTTATTTCCGCCGGTGAGGAGGACGCCACCATTTTATCCATTTGCCTCACGCAACGCCTGTATTTCAAAGAGGGAACGGTGGGTATCCCCTCAGAGGAAAGGTAAGGTATTCGCTGTTTCCAACTTTTTATTGAACAGCCCGCACTCTTGAAAATATTTTGGCCTCGGTTGGCTTCAAGGATATATTGTGGCGCCCACTGCTGTGGGCGGAAAATACCTCCACTGAGCATTTGGCTCTTTTGCAACCTTATCAAATGCCCCGCCAACATGCCAAAACCATTGCTCAAACGTTCTAGACTGTCAGGCCATACATCGGCAACGATAGACTTTTCACTGTACAGACAGGAACTTTAAGATGACGTTTGACACCAAAATCGCCTATATCGTGCGTGATGACTTACCCCTATGGCAGCGCTTGAATGTCGTTGCTTTCCTGGCGACCGGAATTGCCTCCGCCGCCCCTGAAATTATGGGGAAGCCTTATATTGATTCACTAGGGCGGGTTTACGGCAATATGTCCGGCCAGCCGATGCTGATATTTGCAGCGGATCTCGACAAACTACAGACCGTGCATCGTAAAGCGCTTGAGCGGGAAGTCATGATTATTCCTTACATACATGCCATGTTTTCTACTGGGCATGACGAAGCGAATCGCGAGGTTTTCATGGCGGCCGATGCGAATAATCTGGATTTGGTGGGGCTGGGGATCCGCGGGCCGAAGAAGGCCGTCGATAAAATAATTAAAGGTTTATCCCTTCACGGTTAACGCCGGCGAGTTCCGATGAGTAAGCCGATATCGAGGCGGAAGGTTCTCTCTTGTCCACCCAAATTGCCGTCGGGGATGAGGCTAAGGCGGGTCGTCTCTTCGCGGGGGCTCCGCCGACAGGGAAGCGCTGCCCGTAAACCCATCTGATGGCGGGGCGACTGTCCGAAAGGTTTACGGCAGTGGTCGTTATTATTGACCTTAGGGAAGGGAAATGGTGGCCAGTGATACCTGAAAAACCGGCGGATTTTGATTTATCCCGGCGCTGTATCTGGCTCGATCTGTCTCGGGATTATTTAACGGAATTGCCGGTAAGCTTATCGTTTTAAAGCTGCGCGCGCCGGTGCGCCAGCGGAAGAGAATTCAGGATGTTTACGTGAAATCTAAAATTGCCTGAGGATTAGTCTTATTTTAAAAGAGCAATGGGCATCTCTCATCTGAGCAGTGCGCATATTTTGTCTGAGCAATGTGCATATTTCATCGTAATATCCCTGATATTTGCCAATTTTCCCGTTAACTGAATATTGTATGATCTGGATCACAATTTTGCTGCTTTGGTGAGTAATCATAAGTGCCTATGCTGTTTACAAAGAGGTATAAACATGACACTTGCGGCTACTACAACGAAAGAGAAAATCCTGCTCGCTATCCTGTTAGGTATCATCGCCGGCGTAATATGCGCGATAACAAAGTTTGGCTGGGAAATTCCATTTCCACCGCGGACACCCGCCCGCGATTTAACCAATCCGCCCCAGGAGATTCTTCAACAACTCGGGTTTTCTTTTGGTTTCACCCATATTACTTATAGCTATAATGGCAACCCAAGACCTATCATCAGCTTTATCATGCATTTTGGTTTTTCAATGACTTTTGCACTGCTGTATTGTCTTATCGCCGAGTTCAAAAAAGGCATCACCCTATGGCAAGGCAGCTTATATGGTCTGTTTGTCTGGTTTATTTTCCATGTGGTTCTTTTACCGGCCTTCGGAACCGTTCCTGCCCCATGGCACCAACCCCTGGCAGAGCATTTTTCGGAAATAACAGGTCATATGTTCTGTTTCTGGGTAGCTGAGCTTGCGCGAAGGGACTTGAGAAGCCGTTTTACCCATCAGCATGAAAACTTCAGTTAAACTCTTTACTGAATGACAAATAGCGATTTTGTCGGCAATGCTGATACTGGTGCGCAAGGCAGTCATCAGTCAGTGTTGTTGACAAGGTCCCGGCGTTCTGCCGGATTAATTCCCGCCACTCCACGACGCCTCGTCCAGGCACTTCGCAGCCCGGCAGGGGGACGCTTCGACCGTTATCGCCAGTGGCGAGAGCGGACATTTTTATGCTGAAACCTGGCAGCGGGTCATGTTAGCTTCTGGTAAACTCCTTCAGGCTTTGGCCAGACAGAAATCGAGTCCCACAAGCTGGCACAGCCTCAAAAATTCCAGGTATAATCCCACTCATTACTCACGGGGTTTAGAAACGAAGATGACAAAACTCACCTTACAAGAGCAGATGCTTAAAGCGGGATTAGTGACCAGCAAAAAAATGGCCAAAGTCCAAAAAACGGCTAAGAAATCGCGAGTTCAGGCTCGAGAGGCAAGAGCGGCGGTGGAGGAAAATAAAAAAGCGCAGCTTGAGCGTGACAAACAATTAAGCGAACAACAGAAACAAGCTGTTTTGTCTAAAGAATACAAAGCTCAGGTGAAGCAGCTCATTGAAATGAACAGAATTGATAGTTCAAAAGGCGATATTGGTTTCAATTTTACAGATAATAATCTAATCAAAAAAATAATGGTCGATAAGATGACCCAAACTCAGCTTATCAGCGGCCGTCTCGCCATTGCTCGTTTGGTTGATAACAGCGGCAAGAGTGAATATGTTATTATCCCCGCGAGCGTAGCCGATAAAATAGCGCAGCGAGATGCGGACAGTATTGTATTGAATAGCGCGCTGAGTCAGGAAGAGCAAGATGAAGACGATCCCTATGCCGATTTTAAAGTGCCCGATGATTTGATGTGGTAATCAGGGATTTGCAAAAGATCAGGTATGACACTGGATCGGGCCAGGGTTGGCCCGGCAATGGGAAGATTTATCAGCGCCGACCAGGATTGTCCGCTAAAATCATTACAAGCTTATTGTTAGTGATTGCTTTTAACCAGTTAAGTGCGTGTGTTAATTTGGTGTTGCCATCTTGTTGGTCATCTCTAAAAAAAACTTCATACTTTGACTTAAAAACCTCAGGCCCCATCAATCTAGACACTAGATTAATTTTATCTATATTATTATCTATAAACTCATCGAATTCTTGCTTTACAGGAAGATAAATTGGTTTATTACAGGTTTCACATAGGTTAGAAGCAATATTTTCGCGGTTCGCTGATGTTCCGGGTTTATTGGCTTCTTCACTATTTATATTTAATGGTATATTGTTGACGGAATTGTTAACATTGAACATGTGATTTCTCATCTGTATTTTCTTTGCGTTAATAAAATTTAACGTGATCCACATAAATTAAACCTATACGAACTTGAGATAATCTTCGCCAAGAGAGGAAGGGGCAGAATCAGCCCCTTAAAAATGATATGAAAAGTCTTAGGTGAGTCTTACTATTACGCTCAAATACAGTAAGCAAACATATATTTGACATATTATGTTCTGTATTTATGTTAAATATAAGTTCAAAAAATATGTCTTCTCATTTATGTGTAATTATTTTATGCCATATTGTTGTATTGCATCATGTTGAAAGTCTCCAGGCTATTACAGAGTTCAGCGTCAGGCAGGGAAGGTTTATCTCTCACCCATTTATACAAGCTGAGACGACAAGACGCGACTGTTTAGGTGATTTTTAAATTGTTAACAATAATTTAAAGTACCACAAGGCAAATTCATGTTCAAACGCGCTTGCGTTGTGGTTCACATCCGTCATCCTTTTTCGTAATCGCATTTTACTTTCGAAGTTTGCAGAAGTTTTACTACCAAGGTCGCTTATCATTCGGGAAACAAAATCTGCATTGTCGATAAACGCATTTGCCTTAAGCATCTCATCATGCTTCAATAACTCTTGCATTTGCGCCTTGTTGATGATGTGCGTGGGATTTGCAGCATTGTATGAGTGCACGAAATTGTCATCGATATTGATGACTTCATGATTACGGCCGAAAATACCATCAACGAAAGCTTCCGAAAATTCACTTGCTTCACCTGCCCTTGCTGTGGATGGCGCTTGCATGAAATCCATTGAACCATAGATGTGCGACGTTTCATGTAACATGGTGAGTTCCACTTTTGATGAGAGAGTTTGGGCTGTTCCGAAGTTATCCACTAAGATGACTACCCTATTATGCATGTCGTCCGCATAAGTGAATCCCAATGGTATATTACCGTTGTGCACATAGGTGTGGCCAAGATGAGTGCAAGTCGCAAGCATAACATTATTGTCCGTTCCTTCAAAATGCTTGTGAATATGATCTATATAATATTTTAATCTGTGTTCAGCTTCTTTGAGTATGGCAACATCCTTCGTTTTCAAGGTTTTTTGATATATAACTGCTGATATGATTGCCATACTTCAGCTCGCCATTGCCTTTCTTAAGTGCCGAATTAAATCTTTGGCGCGCTGTGGTGACCAGCTTTTTAGCATTAGCCAATGCCTGGTTAAAATCAGCGGCTGTATTTCTCAAATAATAATAATTTCCCGGGATATTAGTAATATCGTTGCCACACCTAAACATGTAGATATCATTGGTATTGTAGTAACCTTTTACTGCATTTTCGATATCATTCCAACGATCAAACCTAGGCCTGATGCCATCATTAAAATTCATTGCCGGAATAAATTTTTTGGATTTTTGGAATGTTAATCGCATTAACCATTCTATTGTTTATACCTGATGGGCCGGGTAATGGGTTAAAGGGTTGATTCATTAATCTGATAGGCTGTTTTTCTATGATGCTATTAATTTCAGCGTGTCGATGCAGTGCTGGTTCAGCACGTAAAGTTAATCTGATTTCTCTTAAACTTTTCTCGTCAGCCTGATAGGATGAACTTGCAAGAGATAATACGCCATCATCTAGCTGGTAGCGGTAGCCAAAAAGCTCGCCGGTTCCCGTATCCATTGCAACGACGATCTCTTTGCCTTCATTTCGGCCTATTGTCTTGAAAGGGATTTGTATTTCTGTTTGCGGCAAAGGTAGGGTATGATCAGGTTTGGTCAACATAGGATGATCGGTGTGTAAAATTTTGCGTTTCATCTTACGGAATAAAAACCTAGACAACTTATCATCATTATACCTCATCAAATATTCAAACAAATTTGCTAATGATCTTTTGCCTATTGTCATTAATTCGAAACCAGGGTCAATAGCCCTTAATCCAGCCACGCCTAACGAACGTAACTCATTAATCTTAGGCAAATTAATGTGCTTGATGCCATTTAAGCCAGCCGCCATAAAAGTCCGACGAGTCATCTGACCCTTTGTTAAAATGGTCGCTCCCTCATTAATTCCCAGAGCTACGCTGGAGCCAAAACGGCCAGCTATACCTAACGCCTTGCAACTTACACTGATTAACGATACGGCATCTAGCAAACAAGTGGGGACTGCTTTCTCCGCATCTTTATAAAATATGCTTTCAGCACAATCCCAAAAAGGAATCATGTGTTTAGTAAAATCCCATATCTTTTGCAAATCAGAAAGCGTGTATCCGGATTGATAAAGACCGGAATAAAACCTTTCCCGATGTTTGTTTTTTATATAAACAAACAACAAATCCCCTTGTGTTTTGGTATCCTTAATTATGCTGGCAGCTGCGCTGCCGTACTCATAATTCACGTCATGATCTTGATAATCCACTTCCTCGAAATTCATATCGGGAATATAAGGATCGATGCGGATAATATCATAACCATGTTTTGGCTCACTTTTTACAACATAACACCGCATTTCGTTATTGAGGTTAATTGAAAAAGCAACAGAATTTTCGAATTCAGTAAAATCCTTGAACAGTTTTTTGCGTTTGTCTGTGAATATTGAATAATTGTGTAAATTAGATGATCCGGGCTTTAACTTCGTCTTCGTTAAAACTAAACCATGAATCAGTGTATTTTTTGCGAAGATAAAATCTTTTTCCATCGGCGTTAATGCATTAAAAGCACGCTTGATCAGGATTTCGTTCATGGCGGAAAAAGCGTCCGCGACAACATTTGTTCCTTTAGCATATTCTTCGTCGATGTTTTCGGGAGCAGCGGCACAGGGTTTAAATCCGATATTAAGATAAGTTTCTTTAGACTCTTTTTTTAAATCAATCAGCTTTTGCTCAGGAGTTAAAAAAGGGATCTTTATAACCAGAAAGCGATTTTAGACTATTAGGAGGACACAAATCGATGTATCTATCAGCTAACGCACCCCGGTTCAACCATTTGCGAGTTTCTTTTTTGTAGTTTTCAATTATGGCTAAAAATTTTATGTTTTCATCATTGATGTCTTTAACGTGCCGCAGGTACTTTTCTACGGCGGCTGACCTCGTGATGATCTCGTTATGGTAACAGTCTGCTGGGGTTTTATCTTTACCTTGAATAGCATCATACAATATTGCGGGCAAGGTGAAATATTTCAACATATCCAGGGCGATGCCCTCTTCAAGAGCCATCTGCCATAGTCCTAATCCAGTCTGAATGACGGTTTTCAGCGGAATTTTCTTTAAGTTGATCCCTTGATCACTCAATAACAGAGAGCCGCTGTATAAGGCTGAGAAGCTCATATCATCGAGTGGCAGAATTTTAACCTCCGGGTGGTTTGCGTAATAAGCCAGCAGAGGGATTTGCCGTTCGAGAGCGCCTTGCCATAGCGCATCAAAGGTTTGCCTGTCTGATTCGGATAGGAATGCCAACGAGCCGTGGTCCGCGCTTACTACGTCCAGAGATAACCAATACCGTAAGCTATCGACGGTAAGCATAAACGGGTACAAACTGGCTGCAGTTTGGCGCGCGACATATACGTCGAGAGTTTCACCTAACGTGTTTTCAAATAACCATGTATCAACAAGCTTGTTGACTTGCGATTCGGATAATGGTTCGTTGACGTGTCCGCCATAGCGACCCGATATCTTTAAAATGATACGCGCCAGTTTAGTTTTAATCTGGTCTGTTTTTTCAGACAACAACTTGGCGAGGGCCACAAGAATATCTACTTTTTTGAATTGGTGAGGTTTCTTTGCGTTATCCAATAACGCATTTTTTTTGAGCAATCGAATAACTTCTTTATTAGTTTTTTCCAGTCGCGTGCCGCTATCAGTTGATTTGCATGTTGGAGCATACGCTTGATAAGGGTCGTTGACATCTCCAAGCTGAGCTTGATCGCCCTGCATCATTTCCACATATTCTTCTGCGCGCAAAAACTTTTCCATGGCTAAGGGCTGGGGGACGATGAGCGGCTCTGCTACGTTGTTGCTCGTTTTGGCAATAGTGTTATCGCCTAAGCGCGAGCGCACGGCGCCGTGTATAAAAGCCGCATTGCCTAGCAAGGAAATACCAAGCCATAAAATATTTTTGAGTGAAAAATAAGGATGCGTTTTTACTTTATATAACGACCTTTTTTCCTGTGAATTATCCAATGTGCTGTTAATGCGCTTTATTTTATTTAGACCCATTACACCCGGTTGTTCAATTGTCCGAGTAGAGGTTAAGGGTGATGAGTTAACTTTAAGCACACGTTTTGCCATTGAGGAAGGGGGCGCATGTGTGATTTCAACTCGACTGTGAAAAGAATCTATAACTTGCTGATGATTTGCGTGATAATTGGGTGGGGAAGATTGGTTTATTTTATGCATAGTTTATCTCTCGGGCTATTTGAGGGATACGTTAATGATAATTAAAAGTCCGAAACGGTCTGACAACATTTTGTATTCACAGGCCTTGAAGAAAATTTTCCTGAATAAATAACGGCATCTCTCATGTTAAAGCTTTCTTTATCTTTATTGCTTAGGTTTTTATTATTATGAAGATATTTTTATTTCTATTTTCTTAGGGTCAAGATCACCTCAGCCGGTGCGGCAATGTCTTGAGCTGTTAATGGTGAATTATGTCATACTTCTATGTCGCCGCCAAGACAGCAAGGAGATCTTAATTATGGCCTTAGGTGCATTGATTGCCTAGTGCGATTACGGCCATATCATTGGGCGCATCTATAAAAACGGGTTTTAATCACTTCGTTTAAAAATCATTTATGCTTAATAAGGTTTACTACACTGTCTCATTGCGCCAAATGCGATGAGATTTGTGGTTAACTTTTTGAGAAGATATTAAAATGCTTAATAATGTTATTGCCGGTAATTCTAGGGAAAGTTCCATCTCTACGCATGCTACATCATCAGCTGGTAACCAACCGCTACTTAAACCCATTGCCTGTGCTTTATGCGCCATAAACAATGACAGTCAACGACCCTTTGAAAGTGCGCCATCAGGTATCAAAGTTGTTCACAATCCTGTAATGAATGCGGAGGACAGAGCGTTTAGGCTACAGCATGAAAATGATAAGGTCGAGGCTATCGAAAAGAGTCTTCTCTGTGAAGTAAAAAGTGGTTTTGAAAACGAAAATCAGCAGGCAATATCTTTATATAAAATTCGCTGCGGACAAATTAGCAATCAAGCAAGAAAAGAAAAAAGCGCCGCATCGGCAATAGATAAGTGTCTTAAGTCGCTTAAATCTGCGGGTACTCTTGATTTTGATAAAAACTCTCAGCCATTACGACAATTAAAGCAACCTTTCATAGAACTGGGGCAACACTTCGAATTGGCTAGTCAAAGAAAAACCGTCGCAAAAAATGCGTTAGAAACACACCAAGGCCACTCACAACATATTAAAGATAAAACCTGCTTTAATGCACGCATAGAGCATATAAAATCTCTCGATATCAGTGCGGCTCTCAAAAATAAACTGATTGAAAGCTGGCAAAGACTGCACAATTCTGTCTCTGCAGACACCGAGAATACAGTTAAGATCCTTGCAGGCTTATCCGGCACACAAGAACATGTGGATAGATTATTACAATATAAGCAAATCTTAAAGGATAATTATGGAGTACAAAGCTACCATATCCGGGAACTGATATCCAATACGTGATCTCACTCCCGGCAGCCGACAGAGCATGATTTCCCTTATTAAACAAAATGAGCCAGCAATCTTGGTGGTGGATCTCAACGGGCAGAGTGTTAATACACAATGTCGGTATAAAATCCACCCTTGATTCTGGTCGTCAGTAGACCGACATTGCGTTGCCCCTACCTGCCGTAATAGAAAACAGCAGCGCAATGACCCGCAGTCCCGCCGTTTTTTAGCGTCACTGCCAAGAGGATCTCCCACCCGCTTTAGGCAGCGACATGGCGTTGGCGCGTAGACGCAGGCATCTCTCTCAATCATTGCTCGCCGAGCGTATGGGGGCGTCTGTATCGACTGTGCGGCGTATGGAAAAAGGCGATGCCCCGGGTGCCGATACACTCTTTCGCCCGCGCTTTGCATGTGTTCGGCGAGATAGAGGACCTGGCGAATATTTTGCACACGGCGTGTGATGACATTGGCCTGACGCTGATGGATGAAAATCTCACCAAACAGACACGCGCTAAATCATCCTCTTCGGGGCATTATGAGATACTGCCCCGACGCCTGGGTGAGGATATGACTCAAATGCCTTGACAGGGCGCTGCTGAAAACAAAAAGCCCGCTCCAGTTCCCTGAAGCGGGCTTTTCTCGAATTTTGGCTCCTCTGACTGGACTCGAACCAGTGACATACGGATTAACAGTCCGCCGTTCTACCGACTGAACTACAGAGGAATCGCGAAGTGGTTGGCATAATAGCGGGGGTGGGGTGACATGTCAAAGGGGGCGGCGGGGTAAAACCGTCGTTTGCTTATAGATTGCGCATGTTGAGGGCACGGCGGGCTTTCAAGCGCCGTGCTCTGTCGAAAACGCTGAAAATAACAAGGCTGGGTTTTGAGACGCCCGTTCTTGCCGCCGGCGATGTGGTGCAGCCTGCCGGCGATAGAAAGGGTTTTGTTGGGGCCTCGTCATGGCCCGCCGATAACTTTCCCCCTTGTTAGAGAAAACCATAGGCCGCCGCCAGCAGCCAGCCCAGTACGCTGGACACCCCGACGCCTATTAGGCCGACCATGATAAAGCTGTGGTTGATGACGAAACGCCCGATATGCGTGGTGCCGGAGCGGTCGAACTGGATGGCCGCCAGATCGCTGGGGTAAGTGGGCAAAATGTAATACCCGTAGCAAGCGGGCGCCGAGGCGACGATATAGGCCGGGTCGACGCCGATGGCCAGGGCCACCGGGACGATGGCCGCCAATGCCGCCGCCTGTGAGTTGACGAACTTCGATACCACCAGCAAGGCCAGGGCATAGGCCCAGGGGTGGACCTTGATAATAGCGCCGAGGCTGGCCTCAATCTCTTTGAGATGCGCGCCGAAGATGGTTTCCGCCATCCAGGCGATGCCGTAGACCGCCACAATGGCTATCATGCCGGAGCGAAAAACCTCGTTTTTTGAAATATCCGCCGGATTGGTTTTGGTGATGATGACGATAAGCGCGCCGGAGAACAGCATGCACATCTGAATCACCAGCACCATGGACAGAGGTTCGCCATGAAATACCGGCCGCAGGAAAGTCACCGCGCCCAATATCGCCACCACGGCGATGGTGGCCAGAAAAATCCACATCGCTATCCAATTGCGGCGCGGCAATTTTCGATCCAGTAGGGTGGCGGTATCGCCGTAGACGTATTTATGGTTTTCGGGCACCGAAATAAATTTTTGGAATTCCTCATCGTCATCCAGATCCTTGCCGCGAAACCAACTGAATATACCGATGGCCAGGATGCCGCACAGGGTGGAGGGAATGGTAATGGCCAGCAAATCCACAAAGTCCAGATGTTTGCCGTTAAACGTCACTTTGCCCAGCATCGCCACCAGCGACACCACCGCCACGGACACGGGGCTGGCGATGATGCCCATCTGCGCGCCGATGGAGCTGGCGGCCATGGGCCGTTCCGGACGAATGTTATTTTTGATGGCCACATCATAGATAATCGGCAAAATGGTATACACCACATGCCCCGTACCGCAGAGAATAGTTAAAAAACAGGTGACGAACGGGGCGACGATGGAGACATATTTCGGGTTGCGCCTGAGCATGCGCTCGGCGATTTGCAGCATCACGTCCAGCCCCCCCCGACGCCTGTAACGTGGCGGATGCCGCTACCACGGCGATAATCACCAGCATAACGTCCACCGGGGGCTTTCCCGGTTCGAGATGAAAGACAAACACCAGAATGACCAGCCCTATGCCGCCCAATAATCCCAGCGCAATCCCGCCTTTTCTCGCTCCATATAATAGGCAGGCCAAGATGACCGCCAGTTGAATGACAAAATCCATAGGTTCCTCTGAAAAGAATGTCAAAACTTGTAGCGCTAATATCTTCCCGGCGACAGGACTGAATATTGCGTAAAATCTAAAAAATCTTTTATTTAGGAATGTATTTTATCATTGCGAGAGTTAGGTCACATCGCAGGAAAAAATTTGGCGACGTAGTACGATAGGGGATAAGAAAGTCGCAAACATTGCCAATCGCGGTTAATAACATATTACTATAATGTCTATAGGACCGTTGGTGAAAAAGTTCATGATTCACCCATTGAAGCCATAGCGCTCACGGTAATGACGATCCTTCTTTTCCAAATGAATAAGCAGTGCATCTTTTTCTTCCCCTTGTGTCTCGCTTTCCCGATAGGATTCACGGCCGATTCGCAAGGCGTTGCTTGTGCAGGCGATGCGATGGCAACGTTCACGTTTGTGCCCCTGCGCGGATAATTCGCTGACCAGGGAGTAGTAATGGAAATTGCTGGCGTCCGCCGGAGGTTGAGTGGTCCTATAAGCCAGGTTATGGGCGAAATTATATTTGAAAACCGCTAAAAACCGCTTGATTCTACCCGGGGTGATATTTTGGTAGGTTAAATCGCATAGGTTTAGGGTACAGCGCGCGGATTGATAGTAGTTTATCAAGCCATCGTATATTTCACAGCAGAGATCGTAATCTTCCCAGTCCAGGGGATTCTCTATAATGCTTTTAAGTAAAAATTTAATTTTCAATTCTTGCAGGGTCTTATGATAGCCCTCGACAAAATGTCTATAACCAGGCAGCGTTATAAACGGGTCTATCTTTTTTAATAACAGTTCCGTGTCGTTATGCAATCCGAGAGCGTGGTAGTTTGATTCGGGGTTATTGGTGGAGAGTTCATCATCGAGTAAGCCCTGCGCTTTAGATCCATCAATCAGGGCCAGCTCACGAGCCAAGGCCTTAATTTTATTGTGAAGCGTCAAATCCAACGGGACCTTGATAATTTCATCATTGATTCTTTCAACGGAAAAATCAATGGAAACGCTGTTTCTTAAATACATTGGCGGAACCTTAGGGAGAACGGTTACTTACCTTTTATAGGGTGAGGGGCGCGGACTTGTCAATGCAGAGACTTCTACCTGGAGGCATTGACAAGGCTTAAGACGACCTTATGCCCCCTTGGCTATTGACAAGGGATATGTTAGGTAGTTTATTAATGGTATATCAACTATTTTGTTGGAACTCATTTATCCATGCCTTTATCGCCGTATTCGCTGTCTCCCCCCGTCGCCGCAACGCCGTTTTGCCAACCTTATCGCTCAGACCGCGCGTCAATGGCGTCGGGTCATCGATCGAAAGCTGCAGCCTTTTGGGCTGACGGAAGCCACCTGGGTACCGCTTTTACACCTGGCCCGGGCGGAGAAACCGATGCTGCAAAAGGATTTGGCGGAGGCGATTTATCTGGACGCTTCCTCCGTGGTCCGGTTATTGGATAATTTGCAAAATCAAGGGTTTATTGAACGCCGCGAGGGTGTCGACCGTCGGGCGAAGGAGATCCACCTGACGTCCCGCGGGCTTGAGCGGGTGATGCAGGTGGAGGGAATGGCTTTACAAGTGCGCAATCAGGTGCTGTCGGCAGTGAAGGATGAGGAACTGGAAGTGATGAACGGTATGTTGGAGCAGGTGCTGGCCAGTCTGGCGTTGGTGGAAAAGGAGCCGTCATGAGCGCCGATATCAGGCCGGCTCGCGGCTTGTCCCTGAGAAATTTTGAACGGTTCAGCCGGCGCAAGAAAATCATGTTGTTGGCCGGGCTGATTGTGTTTATCGCGTTGCTGGCGTGGTTCGTCGACTGGTTAAGCTGGCGCTTCGGCCATGTCACGGAAAATGACGCCCAGGTCAGAGGCGAGGTGGTTACCCTGGCCAGCCGGGTGGACGGCTGGCTGATGGCTCGTCCGGTCATTGACGGCGATCGGATGAAGAAAGGCCAGATACTGGCGCAAATCGACGATCGGGACGCCCGGTTGCGACTGGCGGAGGTGGAGGGCAATCTGGCTTCCGCCAATGCGCAAATCCTTTATAGCCAGGCGCAGCGGCAAACGACCGATTTGACCACGCAGGCCGGGTTGGATCAGGCCAAGGCGCAATTGACGGTGGCGGAGTCGGCGGTGTCCGACGCCGGGCATCAATTGGCGCTGGCCGAAGCCAATTTCAAGCGTAACGACAGTCTGGTGAAAGGCGGTTCGGTGGCGAAAGAGACCTGGGATGAGAGCCACACCGCGCTATTGCAGCGGCAGGACGAGCTGCGGCAGGACCAGGCTCAATTGCTTGCCCAACGGGCGGCGGCGGCCAGCGCGTTGGCGCAGCGCGGGCAGGTGCAGGTGCTGGACAGGCAAATCGATATGCAGCGCAAGCAATTGCTGTCGTTGCAGGCCCAGGCGCAACAGCTGAAGCAGGAAATCAGCGATCGCCAGCTGCGCTCGCCGGTGGACGGCGTGGTGGATCGTACGCTGGCGGACGTGGGGGACTATGTGCAGACCGGGCAATGGGTGATGATGGTCCACGACCCGAAGGATGTCTGGGTGGAAGCCAACGTCAAGGAAACCGATCTGGAGCATATTGCGGTGGGGCAAGGCGTGGACGTCACGGTGGATGCCTATCCGGGACTGGTATGCCACGGCCATGTGATTCGGGTGGGCAACACCGCCACCAACCAGTTCGCTCTGCTGCCCAGCCCGAACCCGTCCGGCAATTTCACCAAAATCACGCAGCGGGTGCCGGTGCGTATCGCGCTGGATAAGGTGGACGGCAGGATAAAACCCGGCTTGATGGTCGAGGTGGCTATCGATGTCTCCCATTGATGCGCAGGTAGAGCGATTCGGTCCCTCTTACCGCTGGCTGGCGACGGGGACGGTGATGATGGGGACCATCGCCACCACCGCTACCGCCACCATCGTGAATATCGCCATGCGCGATATCGCCGGCGCTTTCGGCCTGGGCCAGGATCAGGTGCAATGGCTATCCACCGCGTTTCTGGCCTCCATGACCGCCACCATGCTGATTACCGCCTGGGCGCTGGACCGGTTCGGCTATCGCCGCGCGTTTGTCGGCGCATTGGCGCTGTTTATCGCCGGCAGCCTGCTGGGGTTTGTCAGCAACAGCGGCGCCGAGGTGATTTTGGCCCGCATCCTGCAAGGTTGCGCGTCGGGCATTATCCAGCCGATGGCTATGGTGGTGTTGTCGCAGGTTTTCCCTCCCGCCCAGCGGGGCAAGGCCATGGGCATTTATGGCGTGGGGGTGGTGCTGGCGCCGGCGCTGGGGCCGACGGTGGGCGGCATTATGGTGGATCAGTATGACTGGCGGTTCGTTTTTCTGGTGGTGGTGCCGTTTTGCGTCGCCGGCATGGCGGCCTCGATGTTTATCCTGCCGGATATCGACCGCAATGCTTCCGCCCCCGGCGCCGGTTCGACGGTATTGGATTTCTGCTGCTGGTGAGCGCGCTCACCACGCTTTTGACCGGGTTGTCCAACGGGCAGCGTGAAGGGTGGAATTCGTTTTTCATTATCGGCATGTTTGTCGCCGCGGTGTTCAGCACCGCCGGCTTTATCATTTGGGAACTGGTGGCGCCCCAGCCGTTGTTGAGCCTGCGGGTCTTCGCCAATATGCGTTTTTCCGCCGGCTGCGTGGTGGCGTTTGCGCTGGGGGCCGGCATATACGGCTCCACCTATATCGTACCGTTATTCGTGCAAAGCATACAGGGATATACCCCCACCCGATCCGGGTTGCTGTTGATGCCCTCGGGTTTAATGCTCGGGGTGCTGTTTCCCATTGCCGGCATGCTGAGCGACCGCTTGCCGCCCCATATTCCGGTGATAGCCGGCCTGGCTATCTTTGCCTTGTCCTGCTGGCTGTCCGGCGGCGCGGACGTGGATACGCCGTTTTGGACCATGGCCGGCTGGGTGGTGCTTGGCCGCGTCGGGCTGGGGGTTATCATGCCGGCCCTGAATGCCGGAGGGCTGCGCGCCTTGCCGGCGGATAAGCTGGCGCAGGGTTCCGGCAGCCTGAACTTCGTCCGGCAATTGGGCGGGGCCTTCGGGGTTAATCTGCTGTCGGTGGTCATCGATCGGCGCTCCAGCTTTCACGGCGATGCGCTGGCGCAGGCCATGACCGCGTCCAATGCCGCCGCCGCCGAATCCATCAATCGGCTGTCGATTATTGTGGGGCATTGGGGCAACCCGTTCGGCAGCCGCCTGCCGGAAGGCGTAGACCCCAGTTCAATGGCCTATCTGGAAAGCATGCTGGTGCCCAAGGCGCAACTGTTCGCCTATCAGGACGGCTTTTTTGTGGTGGCTGTTTTCTTTTTCCTGGCCATCATTCCGGCCTGGTTTATGCGCGGTAAGCTCCGGGCGGCCGCGCCGGTCAAACCGGTAGCGGTCCGGGCGCCTAAATCTTAGCCGGCGTTCACTCAGCGGTTTCAGTCAGGGCAGCGCCGGTTTGTCGGCGGCCGTTTCTCCAATCCCAAGATTTCCACCGGTTAAAGCATCAGGTCGAGGCGGCGTTGTTGAATTAATTAGACGATCGGTCTATATTATTGCCATGAACGGAATAACGCTAAAACGTCGCGGACGCCCGCCGAAAAACAATCGGGAAAGCCTTGATACCAGGGAGGCGCTCATTCGCAGCGGTACCGCCATCCTCACCGAACAAGGTTTCAGCGCGTCGGGCATCGATGGCATTCTGAAGCAGGTGGGCGTGCCCAAAGGATCGTTTTATTACTATTTCGACAGCAAAGAGACTTTCGGTCGGGAAATCATCGATTATTACGGGCGCTTCTTCGCTCGCAAACTGGATCGCTGTTTGCTGGACGATGCCCTGCCGCCGCTGGAACGCATCATGGCATTTGTCCGGGACGCCGCGGCGGGCATGGCCAAATATGACTTTCGGCGGGGCTGCCTGGTGGGCAATCTCGGCCAGGAGATCAATGTCCTGCCGGACGGCTATCGTCGGCAATTGAGCGATATTCTGTCGGCGTGGCAGGGTCGGGTCGCCGCTTGCCTGCGCCTGGCGCGGGACGGCGGTCAGTTGGCGCCGTCGGCGGATTGCGAAGCACTGGCGGAATTTTTCTGGATCGGTTGGGAAGGGGCGGTGATGCGCGCCCGGCTGGCGAAAAGCCCGCAGCCGCTGGAGCGTTTTGCCCAAGGGTTTTTCGCCGGTTTGCCCAAATGATGCAGCGCCTTTTTTATTCCGCAGCTTTCCGTACGCCGCCTTGCCGGCGTCGCTCCAGGGCTCAACGGCTAAGCCGTCTCGGTGAGACCGCCTTTTTGCAAGCCGTCTTTGCCATAGGAAACCGCCGAACAGATTCATTGGGTTTAATTTAAGAGGATAAAGCATGTTTAACGGAATTTTGATCGAAAAAGATGAGCAGGGCTATCGTTCCCGTTTGGCGTCATTGGAAGAGGCGCGGTTGCCGGAAGGCGATGTGCTGGTGAACGTGGCCTACTCCACGTTGAACTATAAAGATGGCCTGGCCATTACCGGCAAGGGTCCGGTGGTGCGGTCGTTTCCCATGGTGCCGGGCATTGATTTGGCGGGCCGCGTGGCGGAAAGCCGCCATCCGGGCTTCAAGCCTGGGGATGAGGTTTTGCTTAACGGCTGGGGCGTGGGGGAGAAGCACTGGGGCGGCCTGGCGCAGAAAGCACGGCTTAACGGCGATTGGTTGATTGGGCTACCCGACGGACTGTCGCCGTGGCAGACCATGGCGGTGGGTACCGCGGGCTATACCGCCATGCTGGCGGTGATGACGCTGGAAAAAAAACGGCGTGACGCCGGACAGCGGCAAGGTGCTGGTGACCGGCGCCAACGGCGGCGTGGGGCATTTCGCCGTTGCCATCCTGTCCCGGCTGGGTTATCGGGTGGTGGCGTCCACCGGCCGGCCGGAAGAGGCGGCCCACCTGCAGCAGTTGGGCGCCGGGGAAGTCATCGATCGGGCGGCGCTTTCGGCGCCGGGACGGCCGCTGGGGAAAGAACAGTGGGCGGCGGCGGTGGACAGCGTCGGCAGCCATACTCTGGCCAATGTCTGCGCCGGCTTGCAATATCAGGGCACCGTGGCCGCCTGCGGCCTGGCGCAGGGCATGGATTTGCCGGCCTCGGTCGCGCCGTTCATCCTGCGCGGCGTGACCTTGGCGGGGGTGGACAGCGTGATGCGTCCCAAGGCGGATCGCATCGCCGCGTGGCGACGTCTGGCGTCGTTGGCTGACGAGGCGTTATTAAGCCGCATCAGTCGGGAAATCACGCTCGGTCAGGTTATCGATACCGCCAATGATCTGTTGGCGGGCAAGGTGCGCGGCCGGGTAGTGGTGGACGTCAACCGCTGACGACCCGCGGGCATGGCGGCGGCTTGCGCCGCCTGAGTTTGCTGACAAAGTGCCCGATCGGGGCAACCCGGCCGTAAATACCCCCCCCTGTAGGCTCGTTCCGTGGGATTATCCCTCATCCCTGAGGGGCACCCTACGGGCCAACGCCTACAGGCGTTATTTTAGTATGCTTCCTGCGTACTGGTCCCCGGCGCGGACGGTTTACTCTGCCGGCCGTTTGCCCCGCCTTATTGACTCCGAGTCTGTTTGTCAGTTGTCTGTGACAGCCTAAGCAGCCTAAGCAGCCTAAGCTGCCTCAACCTAAGCTGTCTGAGCAACTTAAGCCGCCTGAGCGTCGCCTGTTTTATCCAGGAAATAGAGCGTGAACGTGATTTCCCCCGTCGGCGTGCACTGAACGCCGGCGCTGCCCCGGTGCAGTTTCATAATGGCCTGCACGATGGACAATCCCAAACCGCTGGCGTTGCCGCTGCTGGTGCGCGCGTCGTCGGCGCGGTAAAACCTGTCGAACAGCTTGTCCATATGGTTCGCGGGAATCGGCGGTCCGTGGTTAATGACCTCTATCAGCCAGCCCTCCCGGTAGCGGCGACCGCACAGAATAATGTCGCTGTCGGCGTCGGCATAGCGGATGGCGTTATCCACCAGATTGCTTAACGCCCGGCGCAGCAGCATGGCGTCAGCCTGTACCATGCCTTCACCGCGGCAGAGCAGGCGCAAACCTCGTTCTTCCGCCAGCCCTTCAAAGTAATCGGCCACGCGCTGCAGTTCCGTCGCCAGGGGCAGCGGCGCCGGAGAAATGGCGGAGTGGGCTTCGCCGGCCCGTGCCAAAAACAGGATGTTTTCCACCATGCGTGAAATGCGTTCCAGTTCTTCGCTGTTTCTCACCAGCACGCTTTCATATTCCTGCGCGCTGCGCCGTTGGTAGAGCGCCACCTGGCAATGGCCCATCAGGGCGTTTACCGGCGTGCGGATTTCATGGGCAAGATCGGCGGAGAATCGGCTTAGCCGCTGATAACCGTCCGCCAAACGGTCCAGCATGGCGTTGAATGAGCGAATTACCTGATGCAGTTCCGCCGGCGCGCCCTGTTCGGTCAGCCGGGTATTGAGGGTGGCGGGATGGATGCCTTCCGCCTGGGCCGCCATGCGGCGCAGCGGCGTTAGCCCGTGCCGCATTACGCCGTAGCCCAGCAGGGCTATCATTAAAAAAGCCCCGATCACCGCAGCGATGATGCGATCACGGTATTGGGCCAGCATGCGGGTTTCGTTAAGCATCACATGGCCGGCGGTGATTAGAATGGGGTCATGACCCGCCGGACTGACCCAGGCGGTCACGAAACGGATGGGTATGCCGTCCGGCGTGGCGGCGGCATGCACCGCCGTAAGCGTAATGGGCGCGCTGTCCGCCACCGGCTTCACCGGCGGCAGGGGATAACGGCCCGGATTGACATTGATAAGCGGCGATTGGCCGGGCCGCTGAAAGATCAGAATGTCGCGTTCGTTGCCGAGCATATTCTCAAATAGATGCGGATTGTCGTGCAAGAGCGCTATGGGAAAGGAATTGCCCAACAGACTGCGAAAATAGGCCACCCGGTTGGAGGTTTGCACGCCGGCCTGATGGCGCATGGAGCGCGCCATGTCGCCATAGAGATAAAAGCCCACGGCGCTTATCACCAGGGCGGCCAGCACGGCGAACAGCAGGGTCGATCGGGCGGTAAGGGAGAGAGAGGGAAGAGGCTTTATCATTGGCGAACTTCACAGACATAACCGATACCGCGGACGGTATGGATAAGTTTAACCTCGAAGGGGCGGTCCATCTTGGCGCGCAATCGCTTGACCGCCACATCCACCACGTTGGTATCGCTGTCGAAATTCATGTCCCAGACCTGGGAGGCGATTAGGGTCCGGGACAGCACTTCTCCCTGGCGCCGCACCAGCAGCGACAGAAGAGCGAATTCTTTATTGGTGAGGACGATGGCGGTATCGCGCCGGGTGACCTTGCGCCGCAGCAGGTCGATATGCAGATCCGCCAGGTGGAAATCGTTTTCCTCGCGGATGACCCCGCGGCGCAGCAGCGTGCGGACGCGCAGCAGCAGCTCCGTAAAGGAGAAGGGTTTGATCAGATAATCGTCGGCCCCCAGCTCCAGACCGTGTATGCGGTCCTGCACTTGATCCCGCGCGGTGAGGAACAGCACCGGCACATCGCTTTTTTTTACGGATGATATCCATAAGCTGCCAGCCGTCCAGCCCCGGCAGCATGACATCCAATATAATGGCGTCGTAGACGTTCTCCAAAGCCAGAAACAGGCCGTCCGGACCGGTGTGGGCCAAATCGACCCGGTAGCCGGCTTCCCCCAGGCCCTTTCGCAAATATTCACCAGTACTGAGATCATCTTCTACTATCAGTATACGCATCCGGATATCTCCCGCGAGCCACCCCGTTAGTCTATCAGTTTGTCCCGCGCCGGTTGATGACATTATTGTCATGGAACGGTCATCGAGCGGTGCGGGTTGATTTGCCAAGCTGGCAGTGAAACAGATTCCGGCTCCAGCGACACCGGACGTACAGATGACCGGCGCGGTATCGGCCGGACCGACTATCCACAGGAGAATCACATGGCTAGATTGCAATTTTTGACGACCAGATTTTCGCCGGCGCGCGTGTTGATGAGCGCCGTTGCGGGCGTATTGGTCCTGGGCGCCGTGGCGGCACAGGCGGCGGATGCGCCGGCCAAACCCATGATGGCGATTCGCGGCACCATCACGCAAATCAGCGGCGATCAGCTGCAGGTAACCGACCGTCGCGGTCAACTGCATACCGCGACCCTCACCGATAAAACCACCGTCGCGGCGGTATCGCAGGGCAAAATAAGCGATATCAAACCCGACAGTTTTATCGGCACCGCCGCCGCGCCTCAGCCTGACGGTACGTTGAAGGCGCTGGAGGTCCATGTCTTCGACCCGTCGCTGCGGGGAAGCGGCGAAGGCTTTCGTCCTTGGCAAGGGGCGGACGGCAAAATCGGCACCATGACCAACGGCACCGTCGGCACGCTGGTGAATGCCAACGGCCGCACCATGACGGTGAAGTACCAGAACGGCGAGAAAAAGGTCATTGTACCGGATGATGTGCCGATCGTGACGTTGTCACCTGGTAATCGTTCTCAACTGGTACAAGGCGCGCATGTCATCGTCTTCCCGGCGCCGGGCAGCGCCACGCCGCTGGTGGCGGGGCGGATTGTCGCCGGTGTGAACGGCACGGTACCGCCGATGTGAGTCGCCGGCGGCGCTGTCTTGATGATGCGCCGCCGGGCACCCTGGTGGAATGCCGGGCACCATCGCGGAATGCCGGGCACCCTTTCGGAATGCCGGGCGTAAGGAGAAAGACTGTGAAAAGCGATCGCTTGGGGGGAAAACATCCCCATGCACCGGCTGCCGGTGCGCATGACGCATTGGCTGAACGCGCTGATAATGTGCGGTATGTTTATGAGCGGATGGGGGATATACAACGCCTCGCCGCTTTTTCCCTTTACGTTTCCCACCGCGTTGACGCTGGGAGGCTGGCTGGGGGGGGCTCCATCGCCTGGCATTTGGCGGTAATGTGGGCCCTGGCGGCCAACGGGCTCATCTATGTGCTATGGGGACTGGCCAGCGGCCATTTTCGCCGGGATTTTCTGCCGTTGACGCCCGCCGCGCTTTTCGGGGATCTCCGGGCGGCGCTGACCTTACGGCTGCGCCATCGCCCCGGGGAATACAATGCCGTGCAAAAGGCGTTCTATTGGTTTGCCCTGCTGTGCGGCCTAACGCTGGTGCTGTCGGGTTTATCCATCTGGAAACCGGTACAGCTAAGCGCGCTGGTGGCGCTGTTCGGCGGTTTTGACCGGGCGCGGTATGTCCATTTTTTCGCCATGAGCGGCGTTGGAATTTTTGTGGCGGTTCATTTGGCGATGGTGCTGATGGTGCCTTCGACCTTATTGCCGATGTTGACCGGCCGCCTGCGCCGCAAACCAAGGGAAGCAAGACATGAATAAACCTGAGAGGACCGGTTTGATAGTGGAACCGGCGCAGCGGAAAGAGCTGCACCGGTTGCAGCGGCGTTTGCTGTTGCGCTCGGGATTGACGCTGGGGGCGTTGACGATGCTTTCCGGCTGCAACATGCAGGACGGCGACGACGTGGATAAAGTGCTGTGGGCCATGTCGCGCTGGAATGACCGGGTGCAGGGCTGGCTGTTCAGCGGACAACGGCTGGCTCAAACCTATCGTCCCGACCAGATCACCCAACCCTTCCGATTCAATGCGTTTTATCCCGAAGACAATGTGCCGGAGGTGGATATCGCCGACTGGCGATTGGAGGTCTCCGGCCGGGTGGCGGATAAACGTCCCTGGACCCTGCAAGACCTGCGGACATTGCCGCAACTCAGCCAGATCACCCGCTTGATATGCATTGAAGGCTGGAGCGCGGTCGGGCAATGGAGCGGCGTGCCCTTGAAAACTTTTTTACAGCGGGTGGGAGCGGATTTGCGGGCCGGCTTTGTCGGTTTTCGCTGTGCCGACCGGTATTACTCCAGCCTTGATATGGCCACCGCGCTGCATCCGCAAACCACCCTGGCGCTGGATTTTATCGGCAAGGCGCTGCCGGATGAATTCGGTTACCCGCTACGCCTGCGGGTGCCCACCAAGCTGGGGTTCAAAAACGCCAAGCATATCGTGGCGATTACCGTTACCGACACCAATCCCGGCGGCTATTGGGAAGATCAAGGCTATAACTGGTTCAGCGGTATCTGACGGCGGCGAACGTAAGCCCGCCGACTCTTCAGCAAGGAGAGGATAGACATCCGGTTCTCGTTACGCCTCGCAAATCCGGTTCCTGCCTTGCCGTTTGGCCTCATACAGCGCCGCATCCACCCTGACCACCAGCTTGGACGGCGTATCCACGTCAACGATGGGCAGACCGACATAAATGCCGATGCTGGCGCTGATGCTGCCCACCGGACTGCCCCGATGGCGGATGTTGAGCCGCGCAATCTGTTCGTGAATCCGGCCGGCCACCGCCAAGGCGCTGGTTTTGTCGGTTTCAGGCAACAGAACGATAAACTCCTCGCCCCCGTAGCGGGCCACCAAATCCCGTTGGCGCAGAGGCAACGCAAGCAGGGTGCGTCCGATGAGCCGCAGGCATTCGTCCCCGGCCACATGACCGTAAATATCGTTATATTGCTTGAAAAAATCCACATCCAGCAAAATCAGGCCCAGCGGGCGACGGTACTCTATGGCGCGTTTAAACTCATTATTAAACACCAGATCGAAGTGGCGCCGGTTGTAAAGGCCGGTGAGCCCGTCGGAGCGCGCCAGCTTCTCCAGGGAGGCATTCAATTTGCGCAGCTCCTGCTGGGCGTGAACCAACTCCAGTTCTATTCGCATCCTTCCCCGCAGTTGGCGCATCAGGACCAGACAGGTTAAAGAAATCATCAACACGAAAACCAGCGTCATGGCGGCGTGGCTCAGGGCGTCGTGCCGCCAGTCGGACAAGGCCTGATCCATGGAAATGCCGCTGGTGATGATGACCGGGAACTGCTTGAGATGTTCATAGCTGTACACCATGGCCTGCGGATCGTTCGCCAGCGCGCTATGCACGGTACCGGATTGATTTTGCCGGATATTGTCCTTGAACAGCGGCGAGTCGGCGATGGTGGTGCCGATGACCTTTTCGTCATAGGGGTGCCGGTAAAGCACGGTGCCGTTATTAAGCAGCATCATCAGCGTCGAATCGTCGCTGATAATGAACTTGGTATAAAAGTTTCGGAAATGGCTGATCATCACGCTTTCCAACAGCACGCCGGCGAAGCTGCCGTCGGGGTTATTGAGCCGGCGGGAGAGGGGCAATATCAGTTCATGGGTCATCCGGCTGCGAATCACCCGGCCGATGTGAATGGTCAAATCCGGATGGTCCCGATGGTAGATAAAATAGTCGCGGTCGGAAAAATCATTCATCGCCGGCAGCTTCTGGGCCGCCGTCACCAGCATATGGCCCAGGGAATCATAAAGGGAAATAGCGTCGATTTGCTCCAGCCCATGGGTTTTGTCTTGAAAGAGCCGGTGCAGGAAAGGACGTTGGTTCGCGGCCATACCCTGTTGGCTGATGGTCTGCGCCAGTTCCTCAAGCGTCGCCTCCGCCTGGACGAAGGTATCGCTGGCATGTTGGGTCAGCGCTTGGGTGAGGTTGGCGGTGTTGGCCTGGGATCGCGCCAGTGCCTCATGGTAAGTGCGCCAGAGGTGCAGGCCGTTTAGCACAATGAGGGCCAGTATAAGCAAACCGGCGGAGGCGCCGAGTTGAAACATCAGGGTGAATCGCTGACGGCCGTAAACCGAAATCTCGCGGGCTCTTTGCCGGGGGGGGAACCGTAGGGCCTTATTTTTCTCATGAATTATCCACAGCATCTCGGGTCAGGCAGGGGGGGGCTGCCGTTAATGACAGACTTAAAACGTTCATCAAGAGTATTTATGCATAGTCTTCCTTAGTCAAAGTTTCTACAGGATTTAACCCCACAGGTCACTCCTTGGCGCAAATAAAAAAGGGTGAATAGATCAAGCTGACGATTATTGACCGCTTATCTATGCGCCTGAACCGGGGTAATACCGACGTTCCCACCGGTATCAATACCGGGTCCGTCGCTGAAGGCGGCGCATTATCCATACTGGATATTATTTGTCTTGTAATTATTATTTCATACAAGTCTTGATCGTTTTTACGCCGATAGGTGAAAAACTTGGTGCGGTGCAGATTGAAAGTTTGCCCGTCATGGGTAAAGGTGCCGTTCAGTGCGTAAAATCCTTCATGATCTTTAGTGAAAAACATCTTGGCTTCCACCGTATAGCTAAAACGGCCCTGTACCTGGTTGGCCCGATAGACCATCGTACCGCCGCAGTTGAACCCCTCGAAAGGATTATAGGTATAATGCAGATAAAAAAGACCGGCGAATAGCAGGCAAAGGCAAACCGTCACTGCGATTCTTTTCATTGTTGATCCCAATTGTAAAAGTAAAAATTCAGGCAGTTTGCTATATTCCCTCGGGTATCCCGCGTGCACTTGGCCATGAAATAACGCTGATTGATGTTGTTTCGGATTTGGCTGTTGCTGACGATATTAAAAGAGAACAAGACAAATTGGTGCGCCGTGCACTTTTCTATATTATCCTTCATGGTCAGTCCCAGTTGCCGAATGGTCGGCTCTTTTTCCCGTGGAGCGATGGGCCTGAAGGTATAAATATCGCATGAATCCGCCTTGGCCAGGAAAAACAGCGGCTGTTCATCCTGGCGGTTCAAATAGACATAGGCCATCAGCAGTGTAGCGATAACAGCGATGCCGAGGGCGACATTGATTCCCGTTTGCCTGAGCGAAGCGGCCCGGGCGGAAATGGCGGGACCCGGCGGCGGCGCGGGCATTTCGTCGGCGGAGGGCGAGGGCGTTATGGGCAGCGGCGGCGAAGGGCAGTAGGGCGCTATTATCAAATGATCGTTGAGCTTAAGACCGCGCTTGGGCAGGGTGACGATGGCCGTCGCGTCCAGCCCTAAAGAGATCAATGCTTTTCTAATCAGGCTGATTTGCTGGTTCAGATTGCCGTTGGAGGGCTCAAGGCCGTGTTTTGACCAAACCTTGTCGAACAGCCATTCACGGCTGACCGTTTTTTCCCTCGCCGTGGGCTTTCAATAACGCCTCCAATACCCGGCCGGCGGTATTGGATAATTTTATTGATGAGGAATTATCATTTAATAAAGTTAATTGATAAGCCGCTGTGTCAAATAAGACTGAATGATTAATTAAATACATCATATTACGCCTCATATCGAACGGAGATAACGCGCTCTATCCGCATCAGATTTTATAATTATCTTAATAAAGACCTTAAGCTGATTACTAACGTACACAATGTACTAATAAGCGAGTCAAGGCCGGCGCTGCGGTAATAATGTTTAAGCCCGATCATTCTCGGGGAAGTATAAAAGCATCGGCGTAAAGTACGCGTTACGTCGCGCTGAAAATCAGCAAAAAGAGCTCAGGATCACATAAAAGGCGACTGATCGGACTTGTTCAGCTTACACATGTACGCTAGGATAAGCCCCTTCGAGTAACTACCATGATTATAGTTACCGTTAAATGCTTGTTAAAACGACTGAAAACACGATGAGTATGCTAAGAGCCTCTACCGGCACTATGGCTTGCCCACCAACGCGCTCAACTGAACGTGAACGGGTGAGGAAAGGGTAGCGCATATTCGGGTAAAAGCGGTTATCCCGCTGATGGCGAACCGGCGAGCCGCTTTCGTTGGTAAAAGTCGATATTGGCACCGGGCGCCGTGCCGGAACGGACGGCAAGCCGCAGCGCGACGCCGGTGGGGATATTTCCGCCTCTTATCTTTATCAACATTTTATAACAGGAATGGCAATGAATAAGCGTCGAGTAGTGATCACCGGCATGGGCGCCGTGTCGCCGTTAGGCTGTGGCGTGGAAACCATTTGGTCGAGGTTGCTGGCCGGTCAATCGGGGATAGGGCCTTTGCCGGAGGAAATGGTTGCGTTGCTGCCGGTGAAAATAGGCGGACAGGTTCCCGGAGCGGAACAGGATCCCGAAGCGGGCCTGTATCCGGACCGGCATGTTCCGCCAAAGGATCAGAAAAAATGGACCGCTTTATTTTGTTCGCCATGGCGGCGGCGGACGAAGCCCTGAGCCAGGCCGGCTGGACGGCGGATACCGATGAACGGCAGGAACGCACCGCCACTATCATCGCCACCGGCATCGGCGGTTTTCCCGCTATCGCCAACGCCGTGCGCACGTCGGATAACCGAGGTCCGGGGCGGCTCTCTCCGTTTACCGTTCCGTCCTTTTTGGCCAATCTGGCCGCCGGCCATGTCTCCATCAAACACCATTTCCGCGGCCCCATCGGCGCGCCGGTCACCGCCTGCGCGGCCGGCGTCCAGGCTATCGGCGACGCGGCCCGCATTATCGCCAATGATGAGGCGGACATCGCGCTGTGCGGCGGGGCAGAAGCGGCCATCGACACCGTAAGCCTGGGGGGGGATTCGCCGCCGCCAGGGCGGTTTCCACCCGCTTTAACGATGCGCCGGCCGCCGCCTCCCGTCCGTTCGATCGGGACCGTGATGGTTTCGTCATGGGCGAGGGCGCCGGTTTACTGGTGGTGGAAGCCCTTGATCACGCCTTGGCTCGCGGCGCCGTGCCCTTGGCGGAAATCGTCGGCTACGGCACCAGCGCGGACGCCTATCATATGACGTCCGGCGCGGAAGACGGCGACGGCGCCTACCGGGCAATGAAAGCCGCGTTGAAACAGGGCGGCATCGCGCCGGAGCAGGTGAGGCATTTGAACGCCCACGCCACCTCGACCCCGGTGGGGGGATCTGGGTGAAATCAATGCCATCAAACATCTGTTCGGCACCGGTTCGCAACTGGCCATTACCGCCACCAAATCGGCGACCGGCCATTTGCTCGGCGCCGCCGGCGGGCTGGAAGCCATTTTTACCGCGCTGGCCCTGCGGGATCAAATTGTGCCCGCCACGCTCAACCTGGACAATCCGGATCCGGCGACCGAAGGCCTGCATCTGGTGCGCGGCCAGGCTGAGCCCTACGCCATGACTTACGCGCTATCCAACGGTTTTGGATTTGGCGGCGTCAACGCCAGCATCCTATTGAAGAAATGGTCCTGATATAGCTTGCCGACCGGGATATCGGGCGTCAATGCGGCGCGGCGGCCGGCGAGTCCGTCCGCCGATGACCACTGACGGCGGCGCGCGTCATAACAGTGCTTTCGGGATCGCGCGCCGGAACAATGTCTTCGGCGCCGGCCCGCCGGGCGATCGTCATGAATGAGGCAAAGTCCTCTGGCCGAAAAAGTGTATTTTCTTATATATAGACATAATCTTATTCAGACTATGCCTTGCTTCAAAGTTTGACTTCCCGCACAGTTTATACTGTTTGAGCACAACATCGTTACATTCCTGTAAAAGTCCTGATAAGCCACAAGGAATCCTACAATGGATGACCAACTCAAACAAAGTGCTTTAGATTTTCATCAATTCCCACAGCCAGGGAAGATACGGATTACCCCCACCAAGCCGCTGGCGACCCAGCGCGATCTGGCGCTGGCCTATTCGCCAGGCGTCGCCGCCCCTTGTCTTGAAATCGCCGCCGATCCCCTGGCCGCCTACAAATATACCGCCCGCGGCAATCTGGTGGCGGTGATATCCAACGGCACCGCGGTGCTGGGGCTGGGCAATATCGGCGCGCTGGCGGGCAAACCGGTAATGGAAGGCAAAGGTGTACTGTTCAAAAAATTCTCCGGCATTGATGTGTTCGATATCGAAGTGGATGAAATGGATCCCGATAAGCTCATCGATGTCATTGCCGCGCTGGAACCCACTTTCGGCGGCGTCAATCTTGAAGATATCAAGGCCCCCGAATGTTTTTACATCGAGAAAAAGCTTCGTGAGCGCATGAAAATCCCGGTGTTCCACGACGATCAGCACGGTACGGCCATTATCTGCACCGCCGCGGTGCTGAACGGCCTGCGGGTGGTGGAGAAATCCATCAGCGATGTCCGCCTGGTAGTGTCCGGCGCCGGCGCCGCCTCCATCGCCTGCCTCAATCTGCTGGTGGCGCTGGGGCTGAAGCTGCACAATATCATTGTTTGCGATTCCCGCGGCGTTATCTACAAAGGCCGTGAAACGAACATGGCGGAAACCAAGGCCGCCTATGCCATTGAAGATAACGGCATGCGCACCCTGGGGGACGCCATCCACGGCGCCGACATTTTCCTCGGCTGTTCCGGTCCCGGCGTGCTGACCCAGGATATGGTGAAGACCATGGGCTCCAAGCCCATCATCATGGCGCTGGCCAATCCGGAACCGGAAATCCTGCCGCCGTTGGCCAAAGCGGTACGTCCCGACGCCATTATCTGTACCGGCCGCTCCGACTATCCCAACCAGGTCAATAATGTCCTGTGCTTCCCGTTTATCTTCCGCGGCGCGCTGGACGTGGGCGCCACCGCCATCAATGAAGAGATGAAGCTGGCCTGCGTGCACGCCATCGCCGATCTGGCGATGGCCGAACAAAGCGATGTGGTGGCTTCCGCCTACGGCGATCAAGAACTGTCGTTCGGTCCGGAATATCTGATCCCGACGCCGTTTGATCCTCGGCTTATCATCAAAATCGCGCCGGCGGTGGCGCGGGCGGCAATGGATTCCGGCGTGGCCACACGGCCCATCGCGGATTTCGACGCCTATGTGGAGAAGCTGACGGAGTTTGTCTACAAAACCAATTTGTTTATGCGTCCCATCTTTTCCCAGGCGCGTAAACAGCCGAAACAGGTGGTGCTGGCGGAGGGCGAGGACGAGCGCATCCTCCACGCCACGCAGGAATTGGTCACCCTGGGCCTGGCGAAGCCTATCCTTATCGGCCGTCCGAGCGTGATTGAAATGCGGCTGAAAAAACTCGGGCTGCATATCGTTCCCGGCAAAGATTTCGCCGTGGTCAATAATGAGTCCGACCCGCGTTTCAAAGCCTATTGGGGAGAATATTACCAAATCATGAAACGGCGGGGCGTTTCGCCGGAGCAGGCGCAGCGCGCGCTTATCGGCAATCCATCGCTTATCGCCGCCATTATGGTGAAACGCGGCGAGGCGGATGCCATGATTTGCGGCACCGTCGGCAGCTATCATGAGCATTTCGCCGTGGTGGAATCCGTGTTCGGCTACCGCGAGGGCGTGCACGTCGCAGCGGCGATGAATGCCCTGCTGCTTCCCAGCGGCAATACCTTCCTGACCGATACCTATGTCAATGACGATCCGACGCCGGAACAACTGGCGGAAATCACCTTGATGGCGGCGGAAACGGTACGTCGTTTCGGCATTGAACCCAAGGTGGCGCTGCTATCCCATTCCAGCTTCGGCAGCTCCAATGCCCCGGCGGCCTGCAAGATGCGCAAGACCTTGGAACTGGTGCGCCAACGCGCTCCCGATTTGGAAATTGACGGGGAAATGCACGGCGACGCGGCGCTGGTGGAAAGCATTCGTCAGGAATTGATGCCCGACAGCCCGTTGAAAGGGTCGGCCAATTTGCTGGTGATGCCGAATATGGAGGCCGCGCGTATCAGCTACAATCTGCTGCGCGTCTCCTCGTCCGAAGGGGTTACGGTGGGACCGGTCCTGATGGGCGTGGCAAAACCGGTGCATATTCTGACACCGGTGGCTTCGGTGCGGCGCATCGTCAATATGGTGGCGCTGGCGGTGGTAGAGGCGCAGACCGAACTGCTTTAAACCGCGTGCGCTTCGGACCAGCCCGAATTGCGCTTAACCCCGGGCGCTTCGGACCGGCCCGAATTGCGCTTAACCGCATGCGCTTCGGACCGGCCCGAATTGCGCTTAACAGCGGGCGCCACGGACCAGCCCGAATTGCGCTTAACCCCGGGCGCCACGGACCAGCCCGCATGGCTTTAAACCGCGGGCGCCACGGACCCGCCCGGGCGCCCGTTGCCCTTATGGGCCGTGGGCGGCCGTCGCGCTGTCGTCCGCGTTATACAGCGCGGTCAAAATTCAATTTTATGATAAACCGGCAAGGGTGGATTTCTTGCCGGTGCATGGTTGCCTTGCTTCAGCCGAGGTTGCTAAGCAAAAATGAATGGATTCTCGTGCGCGTCATCATCACTCTTCGGCATCTAACAACGAAATTTAAGCCAATGGCGCTTGAAAGAATATAAAGCGTGATGCAATCCATGATGACGCTCAGTTTGATAATCTGTTGGCGCTCAATAAGCTATGGTCGCATTAAGCGAAATCTTCCTCCGTGCCGCTTCGTCGTAGTATTTGGGTAGAGAGAGCAATTTTTCATAACCGTAATAATATAAAATTAAATTATCTTTTTTATGCTGAATTGAAATTGTTAAGGGTCGTTTATTTTAGGCCGGAGACAAACACACCCGGAGACATTAAAGCGGGCTAATTTTCCCCAGATGGGTGATTTATTAAGAGGCCAAAGAACAGAGCTCTTTATTATATTACGGATATTTCACATTTGATTTTTAAGGACTCATTTGGGTCATGACGGTAATAAAATTAGATTTTATGTAATGCACTTTAGGTTTTAAATATGGTATATCTAGGTGGCCATATTATCATCGACGTGACATTCAAATAAAGTTTTTACGCAATAGCGCACTGACACGCAGACTGATTCTCGCTGCGGGAGGGCGGCAACGCTGCGACAAATTTATTTGTTACGGATTTGAACGCGACGCTTCGCGGCCCCGCATCCTGATGTGATATCTCGATAAAGGTCGAAAACTATGAGCTTCAATAGAAATAGTCCGTCCACCCATCGGCCTGCTTTGTGGGCACGCCGCGGCAATAGACTAACGTTTCCATGGTTGATCCTGGCGGGGATAATTTGTTTTTTTTCCTATATCGCGTTGGCGGATGAAGGGGATTTCATCATGCCCGGCGACGCCTCGCCGCCGCCGGTCAATCACGAGGTGACCTTGTTTCAGAATGTCCGCATCTTCGACGGCAAGGGCACCGACCTTTCCGACCCCTCAAACGTGTTGGTCAAGGACGGCGTCATCGCGCGCATTTCCACCGATCCTATCGATGTGGATCAGGCGGATAATGCTCAGATCATCGCCGGCAACGGACGCGTGCTGATGCCGGGGCTTATCGACGCGCACTGGCATGCGTTCATGGCGACGACGCCTCAGATGGTGCTGCTGACCGCTTCGCCGGACTATTTGCAATTGCGGGCGGCGCATGAGGCGCACAATACCTTGATGCGCGGGTTTACCACGGTGCGCGATCTCGGCGGGCCGGTATTCGGCCTCAAGCGCGCCATTGATGAAGGATTGATAGACGGTCCGCGTATTTACCCGTCCGGCGCCTTTATTTCACAGACGTCCGGTCATGGGGACTTCCGTTTCCCGTTTGAGCTGCCGCGCGAGCCGGGGGCCCGTTAAGCAACTCCGAGCGCATTGGCGTCGCCGCCATCGCCGATAGCCCGGATGAGGTGCGTCTGCGCGCGAGGGAACAACTGCGCCAAGGCGCCAGCCAGATCAAGCTGATGGGCGGCGGGGGCGTCGCCTCGCAGTACAACCCCCTGGACTCGGTGCAGTTTAGCGTGCCGGAAATTCGCGCGGCGGTGGAGGCCGCCGCCAATTGGGGCACCTACGTGACGGTACATGCCTATACCCCGGCGGCCATCCGCCAGGCGGTGGAGGCGGGGGCCAAATGCATTGAGCATGGTCAATTGATGGACGACGCCACCGCTAAACTCCTGGCGGACAAAGGCATCTGGCTGAGCATCCAGCCGTTTCTCAACGACGAGGACGCTCCCCAACTGCCCACCGCCATATCACGGCAAAAAGCCCAGGAGGTGTTCGCCGGCACCGATAATGCCTATATGCTTGCCATCAAGTACCATATCAAGACGGCCTTCGGCACCGACGTGCTGTTCGACCCGCGGCTGGCCGGCCGCCAGGGGGCTTTGCTGGCGAAACTGGTTCGCTGGTATACTCCGGCGGGATTGCTGAAAATGGCCACCGGCGACAACGGCGAACTTATGGCCATGTCCGGCTATATCAATCCCTATCCCGGCCGGCTCGGCACGGTGGAGCAAGGGTCGCTGGCGGACCTGCTGCTGGTGGACGGCAATCCGCTGGACGATATCAAGCTTATCGAGGATCCGGGCAAGAATTTCGTCGTTATCATGAAGGACGGCCATATCTATAAGGATACCTTACCGAAATAAAACACTCTCCGACCTTGGCCGGATGCGCGCGGGCGAGGCCGGATACCGGCGTTTATAGCGGAATATGAGGCTGCATGCCGACGCCTATAACGGATTATGGCGCCGGTATAGCCGGCGCGGATGACCGATTTTGCCGTAGCGCATCTCCACGCTGAGAAACTCTATTTCCACGCAGTGTTCCAGGTAACGGCGGGCGGTGGTTTTACTCAGCCCGGTTTGGCTGACGATATCGTCAACGGAATACAAAGCGTCTTGTCCGGCAATAAAGATTTGCCGGATCAAATTGAGGGTATTTTCCTCAATGCCCTTGCTTCCCGCCTGCAGGCCGTAGGTTTTGGACTGCAGCTGGTAGAGGATGTCGACGTTTTGCTGATCCACCACTTTGAAGGCGCGCTGGGTACGGGCGAACTGAATGAAACGCTCAACGGAATGCCCCAGCCGCTTCCAGGAGATGGGCTTAAGGATATAATCGAACGCGCCGCAGCGGATAGCCTGGCTGCAGGTATTCATATCGCTGGCGGCGGTAATGAAGATCACCGAGCATTCCAGTCCGCGCATCAATTCGCTGTCGATAAGCGAAATTCCCTCGCCATCGGGCAGATAGTTATCCAGCAGGACCAGCCGGGGCCGTTTTTGCCGCAGTTGTTCCCGCGCGTCTTTCAAGGTGTGTGACACCCCCACCAGACGAAGCTGTTCATGCCCGTGGATAAAATCAGCGTGCATTTGCGCCAGCTGATTTTCGTCTTCCACCACCAGTACATCAAATAATTCGGGTTGTATCATGGGTTTTATCCGGGTTGATTTGCTCGGGTAACGCGGCGCGGCCCTCCATCGGGATAAATATCGAAAAAACCGTACCGAAGGGCTGATTGGCGGAAACCTCAATGGTTCCGCCGCCGTGGTGCACATAATTGGCCACCAGGTGCAGGCCGAGCCCGTGATCGCCAAAGGGCTTTGAGGAGACGCCCAAATCGAAAATCGTCTCGCGCATCGCCGGTGAAATCCCGCTGCCCTGATCGGCTATCTCTATCACCAGATCGCGGACGCCGCCGACGATATAGACTTCGATGGGATAACGTTCCCCCTCCCGCGCCAGTGTCGCCTCGACGGCGTTATCCAGCAAATTGCCGATAACGGACATCAGCTCGGTGTCCCGCAGGCTGGCCGGCAGGCGCGCCACGGCGCAGGCCGGATCAAACAATAACTCCACGCCCTTCTCCCGCGCGCCGGCATATTTTCCCAGCAGTAACCCGCACAGTGACGGCGAGCAAAACCGCGCCGAGACGAAATCGAGGATTTCCTGGGCGCTTTCCGACTGCGCTTCTATATAGCGTATCGCTTCCTGGTAACGCTTCATGTGCAGCAGGCCGGCCAGGGCGGCGGTCCAGTTCAATTGCTCATGGCGTAGAATACGTAAATTATCCGCGTAATGCTTAACCTGGCTTAACTGAATGCTGAGGCTATTGATTTCACGCTGGTCGCGAAAACTGATTACCCAGCCTTGTAACCTGTCCTCCAACACTATACGCACGCGGCTGGCGACCACCGTGACCTGATTAAACAGGCAGATTTCATCATGGGTATCGCCGGCCAGCATGGTGTTTTCATGGAGAAAAGCAATGGGTTTAATCACCGACGACAGGGGACGCCCGCGCAGTTCACGCGTCGATAGCGCAATGGACAGCAAGGTTTTGGCCGCTTGGTTGATCTCGGCCACGCGGTATTCTCTATCAATGGCGATGACACCTTCGAAAATGGATTCCAGCAGCGCTTTCTGCCGACGCACCAATAGGCCTATTTCTCGAGGCTCCAGGTAAAACATCTGTTTCTTCATGGTATTGGAAAACCACCAGGAAAAAACAAATAGCGCCACCAGCAGCATCAAGGCCATCACCATAATATTGATGAGTTTCCCGGCGCTGAGCATATCGATGCGTGTTTTCAAATAGCCGATGGACACAATGCCGATAACATGGTTTTGCGCATCGACGATGGGCGCTTTGCTGCGTAATGATATCCCCAGGCCGCCGCGCCGGATGGATATGCTGCTTTTTCCTTGCAGCGCCTCGCTATTATCACCGCCAATCATTGATTTGCCGATACTGCCGGGAAAGCCCGAATGAAATAAGTGCATGCCGCGTTCATCGCCGATAACGATATAACTGGCGTCGCTGCGTTCCGCCAATTTTCCCACCAGGGCGGCAATGGCGGCGGTATTCTTGATTTTAACCGCATCAATCAGCGAGGGGATCATGGCTATTTCACGGGATTGTACCTGGGCGCGGGCGCCGAGTTCCGCGTAGAGCTGCCTGTCCAGGTCATGGTAATAATAAATGCCGATAAGCAACAGTAATAATGAAAAGAATAAAATCAGGCTGAAAAATAATTTTATATGAAAAGAGACCTTGATATGCATAATAAATCACAGCCGTCAGGCAAACATATTGCTTGTTGAGGATATTAACATGATTAAAATGAGGTGTAAGTCTGCTAAATCTAAAGTGTGATCTCACCCACAACCAGAGGTGGGCTATTGCCGCCGCCGGCCTTAATGTTGTTAAATAACCGTTCTACATATTTACCACTTTCCATTAACATGTCCGCCGGCGGAATAAAAACCATTAAAACCATAAAACCCATTGAAACCATATAATCCATTAAAATTCTATTTGGATAAATTGTGTCGCCGGGAGCGTCATGGAATAATAAACTCCATTAAAATCTTTAAGACCTTTAAAATAGCGTTTTTAATTTGAATTGAATCACACTAATCCCGTTGGTCGTTTTTTATTATCACCGCACTTATTATACAGGGGCTGATTATGAGCACGACAGACGATAGTTATATTGCTGCCGCTGAACCGGCAACGGTGAAAAATATTTCGCTCAAGGAAAAATGGTGGCATATCCTTGATAGTTGGAAAATCGGTATTATACCACTGCCGCTATTTTTATTGGCCGGCATACTGATAGGCATTGATTGTCTGAGCGGCAAATTACCCAATGATATTGTGGTGATGGTCGCCACCCTGGCATTCTTCGGCTTTGCCTGCGGTGAACTGGGCAAGCGCCTGCCGGTGGTGGGTAAAATGGGCGCGGCGGCTATTTGCGCCACCTTTATTCCTTCCGCCATGGTGCACTACGGTTTATTGCCCGGCGTGGTGGTGACCGCCACCACCAGCTTCTATAAATCGACGAACATTCTTTATCTTTATATCTGCTGCATTATCGTCGGCAGCATTATGAGCATGGACCGGCGTACCCTGATCCAGGGTTTCCTACGCATCTTTTTCCCGATGCTGTGCGGCGAGGCGGTGGGCATGCTGGTGGGTATGGGCGTGGGCCTCGCTCTGGGTCTGCCGCCATTTCAAATCTTCTTCTTTCTTATTCTGCCGATTATGGCCGGCGGCGTGGGGGAAGGCGCCATACCGCTTTCCATCGGCTACGCCGCGCTGCTGCATATGGAGCAAGGCGTGGTGCTGGGACGGATACTGCCGGTGGTGATGTTGGGGGGGGTTGACCGCCATCATTATCGCCGGCTGCCTCAATCGGCTCGGTAAGCGCTATCCCCACCTCACCGGCGAAGGCAAATTGATGCCGGCCAAACCTTGCGAAGAGGACGCGCCGGCCAAAACCCTCACCAGCGCCGTGAGCGGTAAAACCGACGTGACCGCCATCGCCGCGGGAGCGCTGCTGGCGGTGCTGCTCTATATGCTGGGCATGCTGGGCTACAAGTTGATTGGTTTGCCGGCGCCGGTGGGCATGTTGTTTATCGCGGTCTTTATAAAGCTGGCCCACGGCGTTTCGCCACGCATGCTGGAAGGCTCCCAGGTGGTCTACAAATTTTTCCAGACCTCGGTGACCTACCCGATTCTGTTTGCCGTCGGCGTTGCCATTACCCCTTGGCAGGAGTTGGTGGACGCCTTCACCCTGTCCAACTTGCTGGTGATAGTCAGTACCGTCGGCACGCTGGTGGGCACCGGGTATCTGGTGGGCAAAAAAATCGGCATGCATCCCATCGACGTGGCCATTGTGTCCTGCTGCCAAAGCGGCCAGGGCGGCACCGGCGACGTCGCTATCCTTACCGCCGGCAACCGTATGGAGCTGATGCCGTTCGCTCAAATCGCCACCCGCATCGGCGGGGCGATAAACGTGTCGGTCGCCCTCTTGGTGTTGGGCAACTTTTTACTCTAATCCACAGGCGGGTCCACCGCGGCCGAAATGCCGTTTAACGCCTTGAATTGATTGTTATGTAGGAAAATGTATGAAACTCGCAAGTTATTCTCATCGCGACGGCAAGAGCTACGGCATCGTGGCCGCCGAGGGTTTGATCGATTTGGGCCGTCGCCTCGGCGCGCGCTGGCCGGATCTGAAAACCCTGCTGGCCGATAACGCCTTATCCGAAGCCAGAAGGCTGTGCGATGCGCCGGCGGATGTCGCGCTGGACGAGGTGACCTTTTTGCCGGTGATTGAAAATCCGGAGAAAATCCTGTGCGTCGGCATGAACTACGCGGAGAAACGCAAAGAATTCAACGAGCTTAATCCCGCCCCCACGCTCTTCGTCCGTTTTCCCGATTCCCAGACCGGACACGGCGGCCCCGTCGTCAAACCCCGCCTGTCGGAGGAGTTCGATTATGAAGGCGAGCTGGCGGTGATCATCGGTTGGCCGGGGCAGGATATCCCCGCCTCCCGTGCATTGTCTCATGTGGCCGGCTATAGCTGCTATATGGACGGCTCGGCGCGCGACTGGCAGCACAATTGGTTCACCGCCGGGAAAAACTGGCGGCAAACCGGCGCGTTCGGTCCCTATCTCACCACCGCTGATGAAGTCCCCAATCCCCACGATCTGAGCATCCGCACCTGGCTGAACGGGCGCATGGTGCAAAACGACAATACCGGCAGCATGATTCACGGGATTGCCGAACTTATTGAATACATCAGCACTTTCACCCACTTGCACGCCGGGGACGTGATCATCACGGGTTCGCCGGGGGGGGCGTCGGCAAGAAGCGGACGCCGCCGCTGTATATGAAAAGCGGGGATTGCATCGAGGTTGAAATCGAAAAAATCGGCCATTTGCGCAATATGATTGTCGATGCGGCTCAATGTTCACTGTCCGGGCCGTCCCATGCCGCCGCGTCATATTGAAAAAGCCAGGCATAGCGACGATGCCGTTGAATCCGATAATGCCGTTGAATCCGGTAATGGGGTAAGCATGAGGTATGAATCAGAGACGCCGGAGTTTGACGTGCTGCCCGTTAACGGCGCTCCGGACGGGCTGCGCGAGGTACGCGGCTTGCTGGAACAAAGCGGGCTGGGCATGGACGCCGATATGGATTATTTCGTGGTGGCCCATCACGGCGGTCGGCTGGCGGGCTGCGCCGGCATTGCCGGCAACACCATCAAATGCGTGGCCGTGGCGGCCGGTTATCGCGGCGACAACCTCAGCGCCCGTCTGGTGGGAGAGGTGGAAAACCTGGCGGTGCGGCAAGGACATTCCCATCTGTTTCTTTATACGCGGCCGGCGAATATCCCGTTGTTCAAAGGCTGCGGCTTTTATCCGCTGGCGCAATGGGACCAGGTGGCGGTACTGATGGAAAATACGCCGGTGGGCATCCGGCGCTATTGCCGCGCGCTGGCGCAGTATCGCCGGCCCGGCGCCCGCATCGGTGCGGTGGTCATGAACGCCAATCCCTTTACCCTGGGGCACGGGTATCTGGCGGAGCAGGCCGCCGCCGCCTGCCACTGGCTGCATATTTTCGTGGTAAGGGAGGATGTTTCGCTTTTCTCCTATGCCGAACGCCTCGACATGGTGCGCGCGGGGGTGGCGCATATCGCCAATGCGACGGTGCATCCCGGTTCGGATTACCTTATTTCGCGGGCCACATTTCCCGGCTATTTCCTGCGGGACTCCCAACTGATAAGCCAGACCTATAGCGCCATCGATCTGCTGATTTTCCGTGATTACATCGCTCCGGCCCTGGGTATCACCCATCGTTTCGTCGGCACCGAGCCCTATTGTCCGGTGACCGACCAATACAACCGTGATATGCGGGTCTGGTTGGAGGAGCCCGCGCGGTCGGCTTCGCCGCCGGTGACGGTGGTGGAAATTCCCCGCAAGTGCCATGCCTCCGGCTGGGCCATTTCCGCATCGGAAGTCCGGGCGCTTTTGAAAGAGCGGCGGATGTCGCCTATACGGGAAATCGTACCGCCGAGCACCTTTGCCTTTTTGACGTCGCATTACCGGTCGGAATGCGCTTAACCGATTATTTTTGTCAGGACAGTCAATATGAAGATAGTGAAAGAATCCTTGGCCGGCACCTTCGAATCCAGCGATTTGCTGGTGAAGGTCGCCCCGGCCGAGGGGGAGCTGAATATCGTCGTCAACAGCGAGGTGATAAAGCAGTTCGGCGGGCAAATTCGCCTGGTTATCGAAAGTACCCTGGCGGCCATGGGTATTACCGAGGGGCTGATTATCGTTGATGATAAAGGGGCATTGGATTGCGTGATACGCGCCCGGATACAGACCGCGGTATTACGGGCCGCCGGCGCGGAAGACATTGTATGGGACAGTATGTTATGAAAAAACTTCGCCGCAGTATGCTGTTTATTCCCGGCTCAAATGCCGCCATGTTGTCCACCGCCTTTATCTACCGCCCGGACTCGATCATGTTCGACCTGGAGGATGCGGTTTCGCTGCGTGAAAAAGACAGCGCCCGGATCCTGGTGTTCCATGCCTTACAGCACCCTATGTACCGCGAAATTGAAACCGTGGTACGCATTAATCCGCTCAACACGCCGTTCGGGCTCAAGGATTTGGAGGCGGTGGTGCGGGCGGGGGCGGACGTGGTGCGCTTGCCGAAAACCGACAGCCCGGAGGATATTCACGAGTTGGAAGCCCATATCGAACGTATCGAGCGGGAGTGCGGCCGGGAGGTGGGTTCCACCCGCACCATGGCCGCTATCGAATCCGCCATCGGCGTCATTAACGCGGTGGCCATCGCGCGCTGTTCCCCAAGGCTTATCGGCATTGCCCTGGCGGCCTTCGATTATGTGATGGATATGCAAACCGAGCGGGGGGGGACGGCACCGAGCTTTTCTACGCCCGCTGCGCGGTGCTGCACGCGGCCCGCGCCGCCGGCATCGACGCTTTCGACGTGGTATATGCCGATATCAACGACGAGGAAGGCTTCCTGCGGGAAGTGGACCTGGTGCGCAAAATGGGATTCAACGGCAAATCATTGATCAATCCGCGCCAGATAGAACTGCTGCACAACGCCTACGCGCCGACCCAGGAAGCGGTGGATTACGCCCGGCGGGTCATCGCCGCCGCCGAAGACGGGGAACGCAAGGGGCTGGGGGTCATATCGCTTAACGGCAAGATGATAGACGGCCCGATCATTAATCACGCTCAGGTGGTATTGGACCGCGCCAAGGCTTCCGGCGTGCGCCGGTAACGGTTTGCCCTTAATAAAAGACAGGAAGAGATCATGAGTAACCTTTTAGACAATCTACAGGCGCAATATCGTCACCTGGGGCAATTGGCGCCGTTCAATCATGCATGCAGCGCCACCCCTTGGCTTGAGGACATCCTGGATAAGCACCAGCGTAAACTCTGCGATGGGCTGGAACAGGCCATCGAACGCTGCGGCCTGCGCGACGGCATGACCATTTCGTTCCATCATGCCTTCCGGGAAGGGGATATGGTCATCAATCGGGTGGTGGAAACCCTGGGACGCATGGGGTTTAAAAACCTGACGCTGGCCTCCAGCTCGCTGATGACCTGCAATGACGCCTTGATCGAGCCGATTCGCGCCGGGGTCATCACCCGCATCTACACCTCCGGCATGCGCGGCAGACTGGCGGAGGCCATTTCACATGGCCTGATGGCGGAGCCGGTGCAAATCCATTCTCACGGCGGACGGGTCAAGCTTTTGCAAGACGGCGAACTCAAGATCGACGTGGCGTTTCTCGGCGTACCCTGCAGCGATGAGTTCGGCAACGCCAACGGCAGCCACGGCCAATCCTGCTGCGGCTCCCTGGGCTACGCCATGGTGGACGCCCGTTTCGCCCGTAAAGTGGTATTGCTTACGGAAACCCTGCTGCCGTTTCCCAATCTGCCCGCCAGTCTCGGTCAGGATCAGGTGGATTACGTCGTCAAGGTGGAACAGGTGGGGGATCCGGCTAAAATCAGCGTGGGGGCGGCGCGCGTGACCAGCAATCCGCGGGAGCTGATGATTGCCCGCACCGCCGCACAGGTGATTGAGCATTCCGGCTATTTCGTCGACGGGTTCTCACTGCAAACCGGCTCGGGGGCCTCAAGCACCGCCTGCACCCGTTTCATGGCGGAAAAGATGGAGCGGCGGCACATCAAAGCCCGTTTCGCGCTGGGGGGCATTACCGGCAGCATTGTCGATCTGCACGAAAAAGGGTTGATTGATGTTTTGCTCGATACCCAGTCTTTCGACGGCCAGGCGGCGGAATCGCTGCGACGCAACCCGCGCCATATCGAAATCTCCACCAATGCCTACGCCAATCCCGCCGCCAAGGCGGCCTGCTGCGACCAGTTGGATATCGTTATACTCAGCGCACTGGAAATCGACGTGAATTTCAACGTTAACGTCATTACCGGTTCAGACGGCGTCATGCGCGGCGCCTCCGGCGGCCATTGCGATGTGGCCGCGGCGGCAAATCTGACCATCGTGGTGGCTCCCCTTACGCGCAGCCGCATCCCCACCGTGGTTCGCCAGGTGACGACGCGGGTGACGCCTGGGGAAAGCATCGATGTTCTGGTGACCGATCAGGGCATCGCCGTAAATCCGGCGCGGCCTGAGATACGCCAACGGCTGGAGGCGGCCGGCCTCGAAGTGCTGGAAATCGAAGCATTATATCAGCGGGCGGTGGCGCTCACCGGCGAACCCAAACCCATCGAGTTCGCCTCGCGGATTGTCGGCGTGGTGCGTTACCGCGACGGCAGCGTTATTGATGTGGTGCGCCAGGTCAAAGAGGAAGAGTAGGTGGCCCTCATCGATTTTCCCGGCCCCGGCGTGACGCTGGATGCGCTGCTGGCGGCGAAGGAGCGCCGCGCGGCGCGTCAATCGGCGTGGCTGGGCCGATATGGCCTGCCCTTGTTATCCCTGACGCTGGTGACGCCGGGGCCGGTGAAAGATTCATTACGCTACCGGCAACTGATGGCGGAAGCCCTTAACGCCTGTGGGCGCATGCTGGCGGACCGCGGCTGGCCGGTGGCGGCGTGGCAAGCCTTTTGGCTGCCCACCGGCCCCGAGGCGTTCTACTCCGTGGACGGCGAGGCGGCACAGATCAAAGCCGCGGCGGTGGCGCTGGAGCAGCGCCATCCCTTAGGCCGCCTCTGGGACATGGATGTGCTGTCGGTCCACGGCGGCCTTATCGGCCGCAAAGCCTTGGGGCAGGCCGGCCGCCGCTGTCTGGTCTGCCATCGGCCGGCCCACGTCTGCGGGCGTTCCCGGCGGCATCCTTTGCCGGAGGTGATGATGAAAATAGAGGCATTGCTGGAGGCGCACCTTGTTGGTGATGAAAGCTGAAGTCCTGCGCGACGAATCGGCCCCCGCGTCGGTGGACCGGCTGTGCGCCGCCGCGCTGTGGGAGGAGGTGATGCTGACCCCCAAACCGGGATTGGTGGATCAATGCAACAGCGGCGCGCACCGCGATATGGATTTGACGCTGTTCAAACGCAGCATTGCGGCCATTGTTCCCTGGTTCAGCGGGTTTATCGCCCTGGGCGAACAGTGTGCCGCCGTGCCCGCGCAGGGAATGCTGGCCCGCGTCCGCCCGGCGGGCCTGGCCTGCGAGCAGGCGATGTTCGCCGCCACCCACGGCGTCAACACCCATAAAGGCGGCATTTTTTTCCCTCGGATTATTATGCACCGCCGCCGGACGGCTGGCGGGGCGATCGCAGAGGGTGACCCGTGGGGGCGTATGCGACGAAGTGGCCGCGATGTGCGCCCGCCTGGTGTCGGCGGAGCTGACCGACCGCCGCCGGGCGGCCACGGCGGGGGAGCGCTTGTTTTTGCGTTACGGCCTGACCGGCGCGCGGGGCGAGGCGGCCGGCGGGTTCGCCACGGTGCGCCGGCACGCGTTGCCGGCCTGGGATCGGCTTAAAGCCGAGGGCGCCGACCACCGTACCGCCATGCTCCACTGTCTGCTGCGGCTTATGGCGTCAAATCCCGATACCAATCTGGTGTCGCGCGGCGGGCTGCCGGGATTGGATTTCGTTCAGCGTTACGCGCGGCGCCTGTTGCTTTGCGGCTGGGATATCGACGGGCTGCGGCAAATGGATTCGGCGCTCATCGCGCGCCGGCTCAGCCCCGGCGGCAGCGCGGATTTGCTGGCGGTGACCTATGTCCTGGCCCATCTGCCCCAATGAGCGGCATCAGCCTGGAGACGATGACCGTGGTGCTGGTGCCGGGTATTCAGGACAGCGGCCCCGAGCATTGGCAAACCTGCTGGCGGCGGCAGCACCCGCACTGGCTTCGCATCCGGCAACGCAATTGGCTGGATCCGGATTTGGACGGCTGGGTGGCGGCGATTCGGCGCGAACTTGCGGAAGCGAGTTCCCCGTTCTGCTTATCGGTCACAGCTTCGGCGCGCTTTCATCCTGGTATTTCGCCAGCCGTTTCCCCGCCGAGGTGGCGGGCGTGGTGTTGGTCGCCCCCGCCGAACCGGTGCGTTTCGAAATAGAAGAGAGCATTCTGCCCGGCCTCTTGCCGGTCCCCAGCCTGATGTTCGCCAGCCATAACGACCCCCTGCTGGCCTTCAGCCGCGCCCGCTACTGGGCGGCGGCCTGGGGCAGCGAGCTGGTGGACGTGGGCGAGGCAGGGCATATCAATGCGCAATCGGGCTTCGGGGCATGGCCCCACGGCTTGCGGCGCATCGAGGAATTCGCCCGCGCGGTGCGGCCGGGCGCGTCGACCGGGAAGGATAAAACCTGCTTACAATCCGGCGCCGGTAAATCGGATTTATCACCGCAATAAACCCCGAGGTTCGCCGCAGGTATGCCATAATCATCTCTGTTTGGTTCACGCAACGCGAGAGCAACGGAGAAGAATAATGAGTAAAAGCAACGCGCATCAGCCGAGTCATGATTCGGAACATCATGACTCCGGCAAAGACTACGATCAGACGCTGCATGCGTTGCAGATTGAGCTGGTCAAGCTGCAACGGGAAATCATCGCGTCCAACGATCAAATCCTGGTGATATTTGAAGGCCGCGACGCGGCGGGCAAAGACGGCATCATCAAAACCCTCTCCCAGCACCTGAGCCCGCGCGAGTTTCGCATCGTCGCGCTGGGCAAGCCCTCGGAGCGGGATCGCGCCGAATGGTATTTTCAGCGTTACGTGGCGGAGCTGCCCGCGGCGCAGGAGATGGTGCTGTTTAACCGCAGTTGGTACAACCGCGCCGGCGTCGAACGGGTAATGGGTTTTTGCACCGATAAAGAGTATGAGCTGTTTATGAATACGGTGACGGATTTTGAGCGGCTGCTGGTGAATTCCGGTATTAAGATCATCAAATATTATCTGGATATCAGCAAGCACGAGCAAAAAGAGCGCCTGGAAGCCCGCCTCACCGATCCCCTCAAACAATGGAAAATCAGTCCTATCGACGAGCAGGCCACCAAGCAGTGGAAACAATACAGCCATGCCCGTAATGAAATGCTGATGCGTTCCCATACCCCCGATACGCCTTGGGTCATCGTGCATACCGATGACAAACACCAAGCCAGAATCAATATTCTGCGTGATTTGCTCGGACGGCTGACGTACAAAGGCAAGGATAAAAAACTGGCTCTGCCGGACCCTGAAGTGGTTTTTGCCTTTGATGCCGTATGCACCGAAAACGGGCGCCTGGCGCCGTAAATCACGGCCAAGGCCAACGATTTTTCTTAGAAAACACGCTGGGCTGGTGCATACTGAGCGCTTTTCCGCGGGTGGCCCGACAAAGTGGCTTACCGCTTTTATTCGAATGCGGATCGTGCAGTATACTTTATGAGTACAGAACATAAACAGTCGTTATCCGTGGCGACGCTTGCCGCCATCGGCGTGGTCTACGGCGATATCGGCACCAGCCCGCTTTATACCTTGAGGGAGTGCTTTTCCGGCAATTACGGTTTTACCGTTCGGCCGGATACGGTCTATGGCTTCCTTTCCCTGATTTTCTGGATGCTTATCCTTATCGTCTCCCTGAAATACCTCATCTATGTGATGCGGGCCGATCACGCCGGCGAAGGCGGTATCATGACGCTGATGTCCCTGGCAGGCCGCAACACCTCGGCGCGCACGGCGGTGGTTATCATGGTGCTCGGCCTGATAGGCAGCGGTTTTTTTTATGGCGACGTGGTGATTACGCCGGCTATTTCGGTGATCTCCGCCATTGAGGGGCTGGTCATCGTCGCCCCCGCCTATTCGGGCTATATCGTTCCCGCTTCCATTGCGGTCATTACCCTGTTGTTTATGATTCAAAAACACGGCACCGGCAGCGTCGGCAAGCTCTTCGCCCCGGTGATGCTGATCTGGTTTCTGGCCCTGGCGCTATTGGGGGCGCGCAGCATCATGAGCTATCCGGCGGTCCTGCAGGCGATGAATCCGCAGTGGGCGCTGCAGTTTTTTTATTGAATATAAAGCGTTGTCGTTTTTTGCCCTTGGGGCGGTGGTTTTGTCCATTACCGGCGTGGAAGCGCTGTATGCCGATATGGGACACTTCGGCAAACACCCCATTCAACTTGCCTGGTTCGCGGTGGTGCTGCCCTCGTTGGTGCTGAACTATTTCGGCCAGGGCGCGCTGCTGTTGAAAGACCCTTCGTCCATTATCAATCCTTTCTTTTTACTGGCTCCCAGCTGGGCGCTGATTCCGCTGCTGATTTTGTCGGCCCTGGCGACCATTATCGCTTCCCAGGCAGTGATTTCAGGGGTGTTTTCCCTGACCCGGCAGGCGGTACGGTTGGGATATTTGCCGCCGATGCGCATAATCCATACGTCGGCGCAGGAATCGGGGCAGATTTATGTGCCCACCATTAACTGGATACTCTACGCCGCCGTGGTGCTGGTCATCGCCTTCGCCAAGCATTCCGGCAATCTGGCGGCGGCCTACGGCATCGCCGTCACCGGCACCATGCTGCTGACCAGCCTGCTGGTCACCTGGGTGGCGGTGAATACCTGGCGCTGGAACCGAGTGCTAGTGGGGCTGATTTTGACGGTATTGCTGATTATCGATGTGCCGATGTTCTCCGCCAACGCCCTGAAGCTTTTTTCCGGCGGCTGGCTGCCGCTGACGCTGGGGCTGGTGATGTTTATCGTCATGACCACCTGGAATACCGAACGTTTTCGTCTGGCGCGCAAGCTGCATTCCCACGGCAACTCCCTCGAGGCGATGATAGCCTCTCTTGAGAAAAAATCCGCCGGTGCGCGTACAGGGCACCGCGGTTTTCATGTCCCACAGCATCAATGTCATCCCCTTTGCGCTATTGCATAATCTCAAGCATAACAAGATGCTGCATGAGCGAGTCATCCTGTTGACGGTGCGCACGGAGCATGCTCCCTATGTGCACAATGTCCGCCGCGTCGCCATTGAACAGCTCTCCCCCTCGTTCTGGCGGGTTGTGGCCCGCTACGGCTGGCTTGAGACGCCGAATATGCTGGAGATTTTCCACCGCTGCGGGCTGGAAGGGCTACCCTGCCAGATCATGGAAACCTCGTTTTTCATGTCCCACGAATCGCTGCTTCTCGCCAAACGCTCCTGGTATCTCTTTTTACGGGGCAAGCTTTTCATTACCCTAAGCCGCAATGCGCTGCGAGTGGCGGACGAATATGAAATCCCGCCCAACCGGGTCATCGAATTGGGCACCCAGGTGGAAATCTGAGGCCCGCACCGGCGAGGTTCGCCGGCCGGCGCCCCCACGGCGGCGAAGCCCAATAAAGAATGACCGGTATTTCTTGTTCAAGGACAAGTTTCCGGCGTTTTCCGGATAAGGTGAATAAAGTCTGTAAGCTGGGTTAAAGAATTTACGGCGAAAGCTGTTCATGATAGCGCCAAGCCGGTTCGCCGCAGAGAGTGAACGCATTCGGCAAAGGGCTTTGCCTGAGCAACGCCGCCACGCGGCGGCGTTGCCCCATCTGAAGGCCGCTATACATATGCATATTTCCCGAGGGGTCTACCGTGTCTCGAACCATCATGTTAATTCCCACCGGAACGCAAGTGGGGTTGAGCAGCATCAGCCTTGGGGTGATCCGGGCTATCGAGCGCAAGGGCGTGCGCCTTTGCGTCTATAAACCCATCGCGCAGCAGCGCGACGGCGCCCGTTCGCCGGACCAGACCACCGCCCTTATCCGCGCCAATTCGGGCGTGCCCGCCGCGCAGCCGCTGGAAATGGACCACGTGGAAATGCTGTTGAGCAGCAATCGCCGCGATGCCCTGATGGAGGAAATCGTCGCCCGCTTTCATGAGTATCGACAAGATGCGGAAGTGGCATTGGTTGAGGGATTGATGCTGACCCGGCGTCATCAGTTCGCCAACGAGCTGAATTACCATATCGCCCGGGCGTTGAATGCGGAAATCGTCTTTGTCACCACCCTGGGGGCCGATTCGCCGACGCAGTTGAAAGCGAGGCTGGAATTGACCTGCGCCGGCTTCGGCGGCTGTGATAACAAGAATATCGCCGGAGTGATCATCAATAAGTGGCATGCGCCGGTCGATGAACAGGGCCGTACCCGTCCCGATCTGTCCGAGCTGTTTGACGCCGCCAACCAGCGGGAGGACGCCGCCGCGGACCCCCCGTCCGCTGTTTGCCGACAGTCCGTTAAAGATACTGGGCTGCGTCCCCTGGAATTTTGATCTCATCGCCACCCGCGTGGTGGATATGGCGGAACACCTGCATGCCCGCATCATCAATGCCGGCGATTTACAGACGCGACGCGTGCAAACCGTCACCTTTTGCGCCCGCGGCCTGGCCAATATGGCGCAGCATTTTCGCGCCGGCGCGCTGCTGGTGACCTGTGCCGATCGCCCCGAAGTTCTGGTGGCGGCCTGCCTGGCCGCCATGAATGGGGTGGCCATTGGCGCCGTGCTGCTTACCGGCGGCTATCCTATTCCCCCGGCCATCGAAACGTTGTGCGAACGCGCGTTCCAGACCGGTTTGCCGGTGTTGATGGTCAATACCAATACCTGGCAGACTTCGCTGAATCTGCAAAGCTTTAATTTGCAGGTGCCGGCGGACGATCGGCTGCGGGTGGAAAAAGTGCAGGATTACATCGCGGGCTATATCGATACCGGCTGGATTGATTCCCTGAGCGCCGCCTCCGAGCGGTCACGCCGGCTATCGCCGCCGGCATTCCGCTATGCGTTGACGGAACGGGCTCGCCGGGCCGGCAAACGTATCGTGCTGCCGGAAGGCAATGAGCCTCGCACCATCAAGGCGGCCGCGATTTGCGCCGAGCGGGGCATTGCGCATTGCGTCTTGCTGGGAGACCCCGGCGAGATTCGGCGGGTCGCCGCCGACCAGGGCGTTACCCTGGGTGAACATATCGAATTGCACGATCCCGCGCCGTTGCGCGAGCGTTATCTGGCGCGGCTGGTGGCGTTGCGCAAGAGCAAAGGCATGACCGAGGTGGTGGCGCGGGAACAGTTGGAGGACAATGTCATGCTCGGCACGTTGATGTTGGAGGGCGGCGAGGTGGACGGATTGGTATCGGGCGCGGTGCATACCACCGCCAATACTCTGCGGCCGGCGCTGCAGCTCATCAAGACGGCGCCGGGAAGCTCGCTGGTCTCGTCGGGTTTTTTTCATGCTGTTGCCGGAGCAGGTGCTGGTGTACGGCGACTGCGCCATCAATCCCGATCCCGACGCCGAACAGCTATCGGAAATCGCGATTCAGTCCGCCGATTCGGCCGCCGCTTTCGGCATCGAACCGCGGGTGGCGATGATGTCCTATTCTACCGGCGACTCAGGCACCGGCAGCGACGTGGACAAGGTCCGGGAGGCCACTGAACGGGTACGGCGCAAACGTCCGGATCTGGCCGTCGACGGCCCGCTGCAGTACGATGCCGCCATCATGGCCGACGTGGCGCTCGCCAAAGCCCCGGATTCGCCGGTGGCCGGGCGGGCCACGGTATTTATTTTCCCGGATCTCAATACCGGCAATACCACCTATAAGGCGGTGCAGCGTTCCGCCGATCTGTTATCAATCGGCCCCATGCTGCAGGGCCTGCGCAAGCCGGTGAACGATTTGTCCCGCGGCGCGCTGGTGGATGACATTGTTTATACCATCGCCCTGACCGCCATTCAGGCCCAATGAGAATTCGTGCCGGGGCTGATGACTTCTTTTGCCGTTAACGGGGGAGCGCAAGCCCGTCCCGTTACACCCTCAGCGCGCATCGCGCCGTCGTGCGACCGCAACCTGAGGGCTATCAGGCATGCATCAATAAGTTTATTTACCTGCCGCCTCTTTTTGCCCTGAGGCCGATGACGAGAGATAAATTTATCCTCTATTAATTTCTTTCCCGACTATACTTTCAAGGTCAGACTCAATAAGCGCTCATAGGGCCATATCGCCATGAACGTTATTAAAAACGGTATCAGGGTACAGTCCAAAATTCACAGGAGCTTCGCTTATGGGCATCGGAACAATCGTATTAATCGTATTAATTTTACTTCTTATCGGCGCATTACCCAGCTGGCCGCACAGCCGAAGCTGGGGTTATTATCCCAGCGGCACCCTTGGCATCATCGTCATTATTCTCATTGTATTGGTTCTGATGGGAAGAATTTGAACTGATTTATTCCCGGCGGTTCAGAACATACAGATCCTTGGTGGCAATATAGCCTAGTCGGGATTCTTGATATCCCCCGATATAAGGTTTTACTAGCCTGGCGGCCACGTGATAAAAAATGGGAATGCCAGGTACGTCTTTTGCAAGAATATCTTCCGCCTGCTGGTAATAAGCGTATGCATCGGAAACGGATTGGGCCGCCGCCGCGTTCACTATGGCGCGATCATAATCCACGTTGCGATATTTGGCGAGGTTACTGCTGTCCGTTGATCGGTAATTATTCAGAAATGTTGAGGGATCGTTGTAATCGCCGTACCAGCCTGAGCGCGTGACGTCAAATCCGCTGCCGCGCGCGCTGTTGAGCATGGTTTTCCATTCTTGATGCATAAGCATCGCCTCGACGCCGAGATTTTTCTTCCACATTGAGCTTGCCGCGATGGCTAAACGCCGGTGGGTTTCGGAGGTGTTGTACAACAGGGTGAATTTCAACGGCCGCGCCCGGTTGAAACCGGCCTGTTCCAGCAGTTTTTTCCCCTCCTCGTGACGTTGGGGCGCCGACCAGCCGGCATAAAGCGGCGGGCCCAGAGTGATTCCGCCGATACCCGGCGGGCTGAAGCCATAGGCCGGCTTTTGTCCTTGCCCCATGATATTGCCGGCGATGATATCCCGGTCCAGCCCGAGGCTTAGGGCCAGCCTGACCCGCTTATCGCAAAAGGGCGGTTTGCGGGTGTTGATATCGTAAAAATACGTGCCGAAGAGCGGCGTGACATGGACTTGGGCCCCCAGCTGTTTTTTGCAACACGGCGAACTGGGTTTCGGGAATGTTTTTGACGATATCGATTTCGCCGGTTTTATAGCGATTCAACGCGGCGGTTTCAGACGCAATAGGCAAATAGGTCACCTTATCGATGACGGTATGAATGTTATCCCAATAGCGGCCGTTTCGGACCGCCGTCACTTTTTCATTCACGACCCACTCCTTTAGTATAAACGGACCGCTGCCGACAAAATTTCCCGGCTGAGTCCATTTCTCGGCCCATCTGTCGACGGCGCCGCAATGGATGGGCGCCAAGACCTGATGAGACAGCATATTTAGCAGGTAAGACAACGGCTGCGCCAGCGCTATCTCCAGGGTAAGATCGTCCACTGCCTTGACCCCCAAGGCTTCCGGCGGTTGTCTGCCCGCGACGATATCCGCGGCGTTCACCACCTGCATATTCGCGAGATAGCTGGCATAGGGGGAGGCGGTGGCCGGCGCTGCCAGACGCCGCCAGCTCGACACCACATCGCGGGCGGTAAGAGGGTCGCCGTTTGACCAAATGAGATTGGGGCGCAGATGAAAAACCCATAGGTTAGGCCGCTTCTGCTCCCATCGGACCGCCAGGCGGGGCTCGACGTTACCGTCGTCGGTTACGTGCACCAACCCTTCGAACATGTCGTTGATGATGGTGAACTCGACATCGCTTTCCACTTTATGCGGGTCAAGGGATGCCGGCTCGGCGGTGTTCTGCCGCACGATTTCCTGTCTCTCGTCCAAGTCGGTTCCCGGCGGCACGACGGCGGCATAGGCATAGTCAGAGGCGATGGCGGCCGAAAGCAGCGCCAAGGCGATACGCCAGGACAATACATATTGCCTGCCGGTGGGAAACACTACGGGATATCCTGTCATAAACTCACTTTCCTCTGTGAAGGGCGAAGCCGGCTTGTCAACAATGTGATCTAGTCTACCCATCGCCCTCTTAACCGGGTGTAAACCCACTTCGTCAGCTATAGTTGATTATTTCATGTACAGACGACATTGATTATTCAAGACGCTTTAGGAGGAAATCTATGGGGCGCATCATGTTACTTTTGGGACTGCTTTTCTCTGCCGGGCAATTGTGGGCCCAGCCCAATCCGGTTGTGCACACCGGGGAGTTGCTGGGGCGGGAGGGACAGCCCCTGGGCAAGATAACCGTCACCGAGGCGCCGAAGGGGGTCATATTGCGCATCGAGGCCGAAAGTCTTCCCCCCCGGATGGCACGGCGTGCATTTCCATGAAAAGGCGTCGTGCAGCGCCAAGGATAAATTCAGCGACGCCGGCTCCCATGTGCATGGCGATACGCCGGTGGTGCACGGTTTCCTCAACGGCAACGCCAATGACGCCGGGGATTTACCCAATGTCTTCGTGACCAAAGACGGCAAGCTGACCGTGGAGCTTTATTCGACGCTGGTGGCGGTATATCCCGGCAACGGACGCCCCGCTTTGCTGGATCAAGACGGCTCCTCGTTAATCATCCATAGCAAAGCCGATGACTACGAAAGCCAGCCCATCGGCGGCACAGGCGACCGAATCGCCTGCGCGGCTATCAGGTAAAACCGCCGCCGGTTTTTACCGGCGACGAATGACGCCGACCCGTACGGATATCCACGGAACATTCATTCGCCATCGACGGTAATCATGCGGCTGCCGGGGCGAAAGAATTTTTGCGGTATGAAGCGATCAAACCCTTTCTCTTTGCAGTAGGCCTGGAACTGGCTCAGATTATGCACCCCGGCTTTTTGATAGATTTGTTGCAATTTATTTTCTATGGTCCGGTGTGAACGATTAAGTCTTCTGGCGATGTTTTTACTGGACATGGATTGCAAAACAAAAAAATCACGTCCAGTTCTCCCTCCGAAAATAGGTTCTCCGGCGGATAAAAACGAAAGAACCCTGGTTGCTCGCCATTGATATGTTTCAGCAGGCAGTAATTTTCAAATTTCCTGGCGTGGAATATTGTGCCGACGCATTCTGAGGTGGTATTGTCAAACAGAGGGAATTTATCGAAATAGTAGGGCTTCAATAATTGCTCCGGGCCATAGCAGTGGATTTCCAGCGAGCACAGCCGGTCCCGGATAGCCACGGTATTGCGATCGTGTTCTTTGAAAAACCATGCGAATTTTGCAATGGAGCAGGGCAACTCCTCATCATAATACCCTTCTATATTCATAGAGGCAGGGTTAATGTTCAAAAGTTCATAATATGCCTTGTTTCCATATACATAGCGAGAATCGATATTCTTTACGCCCCAGGGCTCACTTGACGTCTCCCATAATATGAGAAGTTGCCGCGATATATCGATGGAGTACTTTTGGAATGCTTCGAAAGCATGACTGATATTGTGATCCATTTATCTATCATCCAATACATAATTATCTTGAATATCGATTGGCTTTATCTTCAGCCAATCAGCGGGAAAAACAGACGCAAACAACCCAACGCAAAAGGATAAATACTTTTAAATTAAATAAATTCCTTTGACTTAATTAGATGTTATTTAATGAAAGTATTTCTAGCGTATATTTTAGGGATTTCCCTTCCTTTTTTTAACAAAAAACTAGCGGCACCACAAATTTTTTATGCTTTAATTTGTCCTCCATTGTCAGGATATAAAACGTTAAAAAGAATATTATCAGTTTATATTATTCTTATTTCCGTTCGGCGTTCGTTCGGCCCTTTCGTTCGCGGGCGCTCCGTGGATTTAGCCGTCGTCTGCCATCCTGGTATCACTTTCAACACCAGTCGGGACCTGTTATGAGGCTATTGGATAAACACGCGATTGAACATATCAGCATCGGCGCCTCGCTGATGGCCAGTGGCGGCGGCGGAGACCCTTATATCGGCAAAATCATGGCGCTCAAGGCCATTGAGGCGACGGGCCCGCTCTCCCTGATCTCAGCCGGCGATCTGCAGCCGGACGACGTGCTGGTTTCCACCGGCATGATAGGCTCCCCGACGGTCATGATGGAAAAGATACCCAACGGCAGCGAATCCGTCACCGCCTGCCGCATCCTGGAACAGCGATTGGGCAGGAAAATCGCCGCCATCTATCCCATCGAGGCCGGCGGGATCAATTCCCTGCTGCCGCTGGCCACCGCCGCGCGCCTCGGGTTGCCGGTGGTGGACCTTGATGCCATGGGACGGGCCTTCCCCGAATTTCAGATGACCACTTTTCACCTCGATGGCGTGAGCGCGTCGCCTTTTGTCGTGGTGAACGAAAAAAACGACTCAACCATAGTGGAAGCCCGCGACAATCAAGCGGCGGAGAAGTTTGCCCGCGCGGTGTCGGTAAAAATGGGCGGCGCGGCGATTTTCGCCGCCTATCCCGTTTCGCCGGCGCAGGCAACGGCATCGGGCATTGCGGGGAGCCTGAGCTTCATGGAGCGTATCGGCCGGCTGGTGGAGCAGGCGCGGCGCGATAAATCCGGCATGGTGTCCATGCTGACCGAGGTTCTCGGCGGGTACGTTTTATTCCGCGGCAAGGCCGTCAATGTGGATCAACGCAGTGAAGGGGGTTTTACTCTGGGACTCGCCGGTTTCAGCGGCGTCGATGCCCATCGGGGCAGGCAATTCGAGGTCTTTTTTCAAAACGAATATTTGCTGGCGCAGTGTGGAAACACGCCCCTGTGCATGACCCCCGATCTGATTATTCTGCTGGATGAGGACACCGGCCTGCCCATCCTGAGCGAGCGGCTGCGATATGGTGTTCGGGTGGCGGCCCTCGGCATCCCGGCCAATGAAAGATGGCGCTCGCCCCCAGGCATAGAAGTGGCCGGGCCGCGTTATTTTCACTATGACACTGATTATATCGCGGTTGAAACCCTGGCCGCGACGAATGAGGGGAATTGATATGACATACCGCATTGGTATTGATGTGGGCGGAACCAACACCGATGCCGTCCTGCTGGACCGGGAAAAAGTGGTTATCGCCCGGACTAAACAGCCCACCACGCCGGATGTCATGTCGGGAATCGATTGCGCCATTGCCGCGCTTCTCGACGAAATCAACATCGACAAATCCGCCATCCGGCAGGCCATGCTGGGCACCACCCACTGCACCAACGCCATCGTTGAGCGCAAGGGACTGAACTCGCTGGCTCATTTTCGGTTGGGCGCGCCGGCCACGCTTGCCATTCCGCCGTTAAGCGATATTCCGGACGATTTGCGGGCGCTCCTGTCGGCCCGCCTGTTTACCGTTGAGGGCGGGTTTGAATATAACGGTGAACGGATGGCGCCTCTTGACGAAGCACAGATCCGCCGTTATTTGCGGGAGGTGAGGGGGCAGGTGGACGCCATCTCCATTTGCGGCGTTTTTGCGCCGGTATCGGACGCGCAGGAGCGGCGGGTGGCCGAACTGGCCCGGGAAGAGCTGGGGCGGGATATCGCCCTCTCCCTGTCCGGGGAGATAGGTTCCGTCGGTTTGCTGGAGCGTGAAAACGCCTGCATTCTCAATGCCGCCCTGCACGCCACCGTTCGCGGCATTACCGAAGGGTTCGCCCTGGCGCTACGCCGGCACGATATCCACGCCGACATCTATTTTGGCCAAAACGACGGTACCCTGATGCCGCTCCGCCAGGCCCGGGCCTTTCCCATCCACACCATCGCCTCAGGACCCACCAACAGCATCCGCGGCGCTTCATATCTGGCTGATGTGCGCGATGCCCTGGTATTGGATGTCGGCGGCACCACCACCGACATCGGCATGTTGTCGAAGGGCTTTCCGCGTGAATCCAGTCATGCCGTGGAAATAGGCGGAGTCCGCACCAATTTTCGCATGCCGGATATCATTTCCATTGGTCTTGGGGGCGGCTCCATTGTGACGGTGGACGCCAATAACAACATCCGCATCGGACCGGACAGCGTGGGGTACCGATTGAAGCAGCGCGCACTGGTCTTTGGCGGCGATACGCTGACCGTCACCGATATTGCGGTGGCCAAAGGCCTGCTGCGATTGGGGGATGCTCGGCTTGTCCGGCATCTGCCCGCCGAGCATGTTGAGCGGGCATATGCGTGTTATGTCGGCATGGTAGAGACCGTGATAGATCGGATGAAGACCCAAGACGAACCCCTACCGGTGATCCTGGTGGGAGGAGGGGCGAGCTTATTGCCTACCCGTTTACGCGGCGCCTCAAAGGTTATCAGACCCGTGAACGCGGATGTGGCTAACGCGGCCGGCGTAGCTATCGCCCAGGTTAGCGGCAGCGTGGATACCATTGTTTCCCTGGAGCATCGCGATCGTGAGAGTTGCCTGGCGGATGCCGCTCTCAAGGCGCGGGCCGCCGCTATCGCGGCGGGTGCGATTCCGGGCACCGTCGACATCATCGATCTGGCCACTTTACCCCTGGCCTACATGCCCGGCAATGCCGTGCGAATTCGTGCCAAGGCGGTGGGCACATTGAAGTTCTGAATCTGGAGGCCGTCAGGGGGGGTAATCGTTACTCTATCTCCCGATGACGTCAGTATTTAAAATAGGAGGACTTTAACCTGTCGAAACGCACGTTTTTTGTGCGGGAGGAATAGCATGTGTCATTCTGGTTCCTGCTTTTATCAATTCCTATTCAAAAGCAAGCTTGAGTTCAGCCGGAAATGCGACGGTAGCACGGTGGTATACGGTTCCCTGAATTTAACCTCCAGCGGTATCACGCATTTACCCCACAAGCTTACTATCGTCAACTCCCTCATCATGCGTTATTCGCAAATGGAAAGTTTGCCCGGCGAACTGCAGGTTTTTGAAGACCTTGATCTTAAGAATTCTCCCATTAAAACCCTGCCCAACGATCTGCAGGTGGGGGGCAATATATTTTTGGAAAATTCAAAGATAAATAACCTGCCGGATAACCTGGGTATCGAAGGCGGCCTGGATTTGGAAAATACGCCGATAGAAAACTTGCCCCGCAATCTTTTTGTCGGCGATTACCTCAATATTCAGGGTACCAACATCTCCTCACTGCCGGACGATCTTTATGTCGGGCATAATTTGTTGCTGGATGTCGATAGAATCGCCCACAATGCCGCGTTTGAGCATATCCTGGCCCAAGGGGTGATTTGGCCACGTCAGGATTGGGGAGGGCGGAACCGCGGCGCGGCACATACCGCGGCCGGGCGCAGTATGGTCTATTGAGGGACGGCGACTCTCTTGTGATTATCCCAGGTAATTTATGACGCGGTGGGTCGGCGACTCTCTCGCGATCGTCAAGAAATTTATGACGCGGTGGGCCGGCGCCGCTATCTGTACATCATTCAAACCGGTGTCCCAGACATGAGGGAATCCAAATTCAGGCTTTCATAGGCGTTTTCCAGCAGGGCGATATCCTGGGGTCGGGCGCTGGCGTGCATATTGCGCAACGCAGGCACATCCAGGCGCAGCGGCCGGCATAGCCGGTAATCCCGCACCCGCAGCGCCGGCTCAATCGAACTGAACAAAGCCGTTGTGGGCACATCGAAACCCGCCGCCGCGTGTACCGCCGCTGAATCCGTAGTGAGGACAAAACGGGCGTGTTTTATCCAGGACAAAAATCGTGGGGTATCGGTTGAAAACTCGCTGATATCCGTGTAATGGGGGCTGTCCACCGGACCGAATCCCAGCACCGGGCAGTGAAAGCGCCGCCATAGCCACGCCGCAAAAACGTTATGCCTGCTAGCCGGTATGCTACGCAGCGGCGTGCTGGCTGCCGGACAAAACAAGACGTACTCGCGGCCTTGCCAGCGAGCCGGCAGCGGCGGCAGGCAGAGCTTTTGCAGCCAACGATTGGCTTTCCGCTCCGGTGGCACGGCGGCGGGATCAACCCCAAGGGCGGTCAGGAAAAAATCGATCATCGGCAGGACGGCAAAGGCCGGCCAGAAAAGATGGTTGCCGAGATCGATACGGGGCTCCGGTCCCGCCAGTTCCGCCAGGGTCCGGGGTAGCCAGCGCATTTCCGCGACTCTCCCGGCGGCCATATGATACAGCGCCTCCACATAGGCGGGCGCTCGGGCGGGCCGGTAAAGCACGGACCGCAGGGCTGGATTCATACAGCGCAACGCGTCGACGGCGGTGAGGCCGATAATGGAATCCCCCAGCGCCACGCCCATGCCGTTGATGATATGAATCGCGGAAAAACGCCGATAATCCAGGGCGAAAGGCGACGCCGCGGCATTGAAAAAAACCTGCCCGTGGACACAGACCGCGATATTCCCCCCTTCCTCCCCTTGTTCGATATCATAGGGGGCCACCACCTGTCCCTCGGCGGTTAACAGACTGCCGGGATGAAACAACGCCCCATCGCGGGGGATGCTGTTCATATCGACGGCCGCTCGGCAAACCCTGTCTGGAAAAAGGTTAACGCAGACATCTTCCGCCATCGAGACGCAGCGTTTGGCCGGTGACATAACGGGTTTGGAGCAGATAATTGACCATATTCACCAGTTCCATTTCTCCCGGTTCAATGTTCATCAGGGTTTTGTTCAGAACATGGCGGCGATAATCCTCACTGTCCTGTTCATTAAACAGGATCAAGGCCGGCGCGATGGCATTGACTTTGACGTCGGGCGCCAGTTTGCGGGCGAATGACCGGGTCATATTGTCCAGCGCCGCCTTGCTGGCGGCGTAGGCGATATGTTTTTTGCTGCCTTTTTCCACGGCAAAGTCGGTAATATGGATGATATCCGCCGCCGCATGCCCCTGATCTCGCAGACAGGGCTCCAGGGCCAGGTTCAGCAGATAAGGGGTATAGACATGGATTTGCAGCATCTCCGCCATGGTGTCCGCCGGCGGCGTGTCAGCACTTTCCGCCACCCAGGCGCTGGCGTTATGAATGATTGCCCGTAATTTCCCGCTATAGGCTTTGACCTGCTCCGCAAAGGCGTAAATGCCGCGGTTATCCGAGAAATCCGCCTGGATGCAGTGAATGCCGAGGGCGGTCAGGGCCTCCAGGGCCGGGTAATACTGCCGATAGCTTACGATGACTGGAAATCCCTGCCGCAGCAGAAATTCAGCCAACGCCAGCCCGATGCGGCGCGCGCCGCCGGTAATCAGCACCGGCGCGGGTGGGGGTATTGTCGTCAACCCAGTCTCCTGATCTCATTGGTTTATATCCGTCATAGGTCGAGTCCCGGGCGCTTACGATTTTTAGCCCCTCTGTGGGCTTTTACCTGGCGGAGCCGCGCACGTTGCGTTTAACTCCGTTGCGCACAGCAGTGAGGCTGCGCCGTCGCCGTCCCAAAACTCGAACCATCCGGGTATAGCATCCTGGAATCCAGACATTATATCGACAAACTTTCCCCGCGCTCCATTACTCTTTTTTCAAGCGGTAAGGCTTTCCCGGCGGACGCTTTTATGACTGACCAGGGTGCGCAACGCCACGTAAAATACCGGCGTCAGGAACAATCCGAACAGGGTGACCCCGAGCATGCCGGCAAATACCGTAATGCCCGTGACGCCACGCACCTCGGCGCCGGCGCCATGGCCTAGAATCAGCGGCACGGTACCGGCGATAAACGCGATGGACGTCATCACGATGGGACGCAGACGCAGGCGGCAGGCTTCCAGCGCCGCGTCGATGATGCTTCGGCCCTGTAGTTCCAGTTCACGGGCGAATTCCACAATCAGGATGGCGTTTTTGCAGGCCAGCCCCATCAATACCACCAGCCCCACCTGAACGAAAACATTGTTGTCGCCGCCGGTGAGGTAGACCCCGAACAGCGCCGAAAGCATTGTCATCGGCACAATCAGAATTACCGCCAACGGCAGCGTCCAGCTCTCATATAGCGCTGCCAGCACCAAAAACGCCAGCAGTACCGACACCGGAAAAACCAGCAGCGCCGTATGGCCCTGAATGGACTGTTGATAGCTTAAATCGGTCCACTCGATATTCATCCCGAAGGGCAGCACATGAGCCGCGAGCGCGCCGACTTTACTCATCGCCTGGGCTGAGGAAAGGATTCGCGGGTCGGCGTCGCCGATAAGATCCGCCGCCGGATAGCCGTTGTAACGGATAACCGGATCCGGCCCGTAGGTCGTACCCAGCGATACCATGCTGCCGATGGGCACCATTTCACCTTTGTTGTTGCGGGTGCGCAGATTGGCGATATCCTCGACGCTTTGACGGAACGGGGCGTCCGCCTGGACGAAGACTTGCCAGGTGCGGCCGAATCGATTGAAATCATTGACATAGGTCGAGCCCAGATAGGTTTGCATCGTATCGAACAGCTCGGTAAGCGGTACCCCCTGCGCCTTGGCTTTGTCCCGATCGATGCGGGCGTCCAACTGCGGCACATTGGCCTGGTAGGCGCTGATGGGGAATTGCATCCCCGGCGTCTGGGCAATGGCGCCGGACATGGCGTTTACCGCGTTCTGCAGCGCGCCGTAACCCAGACCGCCGCGGTCCTGGATATACAATGAATAACCGGAACCCTGCCCCAGGCCGAGAATCGGCGGCGGCATAATGGAGAAGGCGAATCCCTCCTGTATCTCCCTGAGCTTGGCGTTGATTGCCGCGTTGATGGCGACGGCGCTATGATGCCGTTCGCTTAAAGGCTTAAGGGCGAAGAAAACCGTGCCGGTATTGGGCGTATTGGTAAATTGCAACGGGTTTAGCCCCGGAAACGCCACTGCGTCGCTGACGCCTTCGGTGCTCAAGCCGAGGGCGCTGATTTTACGGACCACCGCGTCGGTTCGCGCCAGTGACGATCCTTCGGGCATCTTCACTCCGGCTATCAGGTAAAGCTTATCCTGGGTGGGGATAAACCCGCCGGGGACGGCTCTAAACATCACACCCGCGCCCGCCAGCAGCAGAAGGTAGACCACGAATACCGCGCCGCGCCGGTTGAGGGTGCGGGCGACGGCCCGCTGGTAGCGGTGGGATCCGGCGGCGAAAAAACGGTTGAACGGCCGGAAAAGCCAGCCCAAAAGATAATCTATGAGACGTGAGGGCGCGTCTTTCGCCGCGTCGTGGGACTTCAACAGCAGGGCCGCCAGGGCCGGCGACAGCGTCAGGGAGTTGATGGCCGAAATCACCGTGGAGATGGCGATGGTCACCGCGAACTGTTTGTAAAACTGCCCGGTCACGCCGGACAGGAACGCCATCGGGACGAAAACCGCGCACAGAACCAACGCGATGGCGACAATGGGGCCGGAGACTTCCCGCATGGCCTGATGGGCCGCTTCCACCGGACTGCGTCCCTCGGCGATGTTGCGCTCGACGTTTTCCACCACCACGATGGCGTCGTCCACCACGATACCGATGGCCAGCACCAGCCCGAACAGACTGAGGGTATTCAGGGAGAACCCCAGCAGATAGAGTATGGCAAAAGTGCCGATAACCGAAATGGGCACCGCCAGCAGCGGGATAATCGACGCGCGCCAAGTCTGTAAAAACAAAATAACCACCAGTACCACCAGTATCACCGCTTCGAACAGGGTCTGGATCACGGCGCGGATGGAGTCGCGCACGAACACCGTGGGGTCGTAAGGGGCTTTCCAGGTCATGCCGTCAGGGAAACGGGTAGCCAGTTCGGCCATTTTTGCCCGTACCGCATTGGATAAATCGATGGCGTTGGCGCCGGGCGACTGGAAGATGCCGATGCCCACCGCTTCCTGATTGTTCAGTTGCGAACGCAGGGCATAGCTGCCGGCGCCCATTTCGATGCGGGCGACATCCCGCAGCCGCACCACTTCGCCGTTGTCGCCGGTTTTAAGAATGATATTGCCGAATTCTTCCTCGTTTTCCAGCCGTCCTCGGGCATTGATGGATATTAAAAAGTCGTTGGCCGACGGCATCGGTTCGGCTCCAAGCTGCCCGGCGGACACCTGTACATTTTGCTCGCGCATGGCGGCCACCACGTCCGAGGCGGTCAAGCCGCGGGAAGCGGTTTTTTGCGGGTCCAGCCAGATGCGCATGGCATATTCGCCGGCCCCGAACACCTGGATCTGGCCGACGCCCGGCAACCGCGCCAATTCGTCCTTGACATTAAGGGTGGCGTAATTGCGCAGATAGAGCGAATCATATTTGCCGGTAGGTGACGTCAGATGCACCACCAGGGTCATGGTGGGGGATTGTTTCTGGGTGGTGATGCCCAGGCGCACCACGTCATCGGGCAGCCGCGCCTGGGCCTGGGCCACCCGGTTCTGCACCTGTACCTGCGCCTGATCGGGATCGGTGCCGGGGCGGAAAGTGACGGTAATCACCAGGACGCCGTCGGAGCCGGCGATGGATTTCATGTACATCATGTTTTCCACGCCGTTAATCGCTTCTTCCAGCGGCGTCGCCACCGTTTCGGCGATTTCCTTCGGATTGGCGCCGGGATACTGCGCCCGCACCTGCACGCTGGGCGGCACCACCTCAGGGTATTCGCTGACGGGCAACAGCGGGATGGCAATCAGGCCGGTAACGAAAATAATGATCGAGAGCACGGCGGCGAAAATCGGCCGATCGATAAAAAAGCGGGAAAAGTCCATGGGGTAAGTTCCTTGGCTGGCCTAATTGAGCGCGGTGACGGCGGAAGCCGGCGTCATCGGCACGTTTTGGGCGTTAACCCGCATACCGGGCATGAAAATTTTCTGCACGCCGTCGATAACCACGCGATCGCCGGCCGCGAGACCGCGCTGCACCACCATCAGCCCGTCGAATTGCCGACCGGGAGTGATATCGCGGCGCTGCGCTTTACCCTCGCCGTCCAGCACATAAACGAACTTGCGATCCTGATCGGTGATTACCGCTTTATCATCAATCAACACCGCGTTGAAACGGGCGCTGGCGGGCAATTGTACGCGGGCGAACAGACCGGGGGTAAAGCGCCGATCGCGGTTGTCCAACAGCGCGCGCATACGTATGGTGCCGGTGCCGGGGGCGAGCTGGTTATCCAAAAAGTCGATTTTCCCACTGTGGGGATAGCCCTCTTCCCCCACCAGGGCGATATGGACCTCCTGCGGGCTTTTGCCGCCGTTGGCCCTGGACAGCGCCTGATAGCGCAGGAAGGTGCTCTCGTCCACGTCGAAATAGACATAGACGGAGTCCAGCGAAACCAGGGTGGTCAGGACGCTGGCGCTGTCGCCGGCGGTGACCAGATTGCCGGCGGTAATTTGCGCGCTGCCGGCGCGGCCGTCGATGGGCGCGGTGACGCGGGTGAAATCCATATTAAGCTGTGCGGTATCCACGGCGGCTTGCGCCGACAACACATTGGCCTGCGCCTGTTCGGCGGCGGAACGGCGCTGTTCGCCTTCTTCCGCCGAAACGGCGCTGGTGCTGAGCAGCTTTTCGGTACGTCCCGATTCGCTGCGGGCCAGCTTCGCCTGGGTGACGGCGGCGGCGAGTCCCGCCTTGGCCTGCTCAAGAGCGGCGCGGTAGGTGCGATCGTCAATGGTGAAGAGCACGTCGCCTTTATGGACCTCCTGCCCCTCAGTAAAATTGACCCGGTCGATATAACCGGACACCCGTGGTCGGAGCTGTACGCTTTGCACCGCTTCGATGCGTCCGTTGAACGTATCCTGGGGTTCAATCTGTTTAAGTAAAACCGGGGCGACGCTGACGGCGGGCGGCGGCGGGGCGGTTTGCACCGCGCTGCCGGCGTCGCAGCCGGCGAGCAGAGCCGCCAGCAGAACCAGGCTTTGCCTGGCATGCCCGAAGGCGAAACGATGTGCGATGTTATGTGTCATGGAGGAAGCCCTGAAATGTTGAGAAGATGGCGTATGCGTCGACGGCACCCTCAATGATTTAACTGTAACAGTTATAGATGCACTTAACGCGCTGATTGTAGGAAGGCGAAAAGTAAAATGCAAGTATTATTGTTGCTTTTAGAATTTCAATAGCGGAGGCAATAGCGGGCTGTTCCCATCAAGACGGGCAGTCTCGGGTTATTATGTCCATCAGGTTATAATAAACAAAGGCAACTGTTTTACCCGAAAGAGCGGTAAGCGCTGACGATTGACTTTGGCGTCACGCTGTGAATTCATACTGGTCGAGGTCCCGCCGCGGCGGCGCGGATGCTCAGTCAGCCGGGGGCGGATTGACGGCAAGGGGGCCCCCTGGTCGGCGGCCGAGGCGGATACACGGCGATCCTTTTCCTGCAGTTCCCGCAGGGCATCCGCCACGGTACGCCGTGCCAGCACCTCCAGGCAGGCCTGCTCAGCCTCGCCGGCGAGGGAGTCGAAAAACCAGCCGGTATTGGCCGTTACCAGACAGCACTGCGGCACTTCCGGCCGTTTTCCCCACAGCGGCTTGTCTTCCGTGACGGACAGATAGATATCCTGCAAGGTTATCCGGTCCGCCGGGCGGCCCAAGTGGATGGAGCCTTGACGTCCGTGGGTGGACGTTATGATGCCGTCGCGGGTCAACGGAACCATCAGTTTACGGACAAAGCTCGGGTTTGCCTGGAGGCCGATGGCGAGGATGGCGCTGGTGGCTCGCGTGCCGTTCTGCTCGGCGTTGGCCACGCTCAGCACCATTTGCAATGCGGTGGGAAAGCGTAAATCAATCATATGTCCATTCTCGCGTTGCCCGGAGAACAATCATTCTTAAAATCAATTTTTAATAGTTACATATCCGCGGCGGATAATCCAGTCCCCCCACCCGTACCGGCGGCTCGGTGTGCTCGCTATCCTGACCGTCAACAATCTCAGCCGTTTTATAACGGTTATTTTTCAGCAAGTTGGTTATAGGCTTTCCACCACAGTTGATGAAGCTCGTAATAAAGTTCGTCTTTGTCCTGCGCTTTATGATCTTGCCACGGTTTGGACAGGATGTAATGGATGTTTTTCACCTGGAAAATATTCCACAGCGAAGGGTGCTGGATGGAAAGGGTTTTCAATGCATTATAGATATAAGGCAGCGGCAGCCAGCGCCCGGCAAAATACGCATTCAGCAAATCCTGCTCGGGAAATTGATAGGCGGAGAGATCGTTGATGGCGGCGACTTTATTCTCCAGGTCCGCCGCGGTAGGGGGGGTCCGGCGTCAACAGCAGAAATCCTGAATTGAAATAAGGGCGAAAGTGCGGCGGCAAAGCCAAGCCGTCCCGCTCCGGCAAATAGCTGTAATAACAGTTGGCCGGCACCCAGTCCCTGGGGTAGGTGGCGATGCGGTGCGGATTGCAGCGGCAGGCGTGGCAGGCGGCAATATGCCCTTCGGGCAGCGGAATATCGAACACGTCGTCCATGTTTTTCAACGTCAGCATATCGGCATCAACAAAGGCCAACCGGCCAAATTCCATTATCCGCCAGGCGGCAAGCTTGGTCCAGACTTCAGAAAAGCGCGCATTGGCGTAGTTTCCCGGCACCGACGGATTGGGCGCCACGGGCCTTACCTCACGCACCAGGCAGCCTTCGTCGGTGAGCAACCGCCGGGTTTGCCCATCGATATTTTCCGTCACCATCACCACCAGGGGATAGCGGGTACGGCTGTTCAACAGAGATTTTCGCAAGGTCCTTACACCAGCCAGATAGGATGGCTGCGTCAACAATGTTATCCATGCGGGCATATTTTATCCTCCGGTGCGGGGGTGCCTTTTTGATAAAAGAACGCTATTGAAAAAAAACGCGATTGAAAAGAGCGTTGTCGCTAAAAACATATTGGCGAAAGCGGTAATGAAAACGTTATCGAAAAAGTTCGGCGATAAAGGCATTGGCAAATTTCCCCTCAGGGTCCAGCGCGGCTCTTACCTGTCGAAATTGCTCCCAGTGCGGATATAACGCAGGCCAGCGATAGCGGTCTTTATCGTAATATTTACCCCAATGCGGCCGCCCCCTTCCCGCGCCAGCAGCTTTTCCACCGCGTTGATAAAACGCACGCCGTCCGGCGATAAAGATCCATCCTCGGCGTAATACACCACGAAGCCGAAAAAGCAGGTGGCTTCGCCATAGGCCGGGCTCAGCCAGGCGGCGGAGGGGCCGGTACAGCGAAGAATGATGGGATAGTGCATATGGGGATGGGTATCGCTATGCCATTGCTTGATTTTATTGATAATCTCGCCGGCGCGGCGCAGGGGGACGCCTACCTCGATATTGATTTGCGGCGTGGCGATGCCCCGGCAAAACAGCTGGTTGATATCGCCGGTAACGTCGGAGAAGTCCTTGAAACGGGTCACGGTCTGGTAGGGTTTCCCTTCCTTCTCTTTTATCCGGGTATCATTTTGCATATGCCGCAGGGTCTTTTCCACCGTGGCGTTCAGGGTACTGTCCCGGCTGGGGCGCAGCACCGGCTGGCCGCTGTTTTGGCGGTAGCTCGCCTCCTCGTCGGGGGCCGCGCCGTCGGCGCACCAGACGTGAACCTGATTTTCAGCCGGAAACCACCAGGCTTTACTGAAGGGAAACCGCTCATTCCATTCATAAATCCTGCTATGCAGCTGTTCGGCCCCTTCGGCGCTTTTTCGGCAGGTATAAAGCCGAGTCGGACAGGTGCGCAGGGTGATTTCGGTGATAACCCCCAGCGCGCCGAGGGCCAATTGAACGGCCCCAAAACGGGAATCGTCGGGCGTGAACTCCACACACTCTCCGTTGCCGCGCAGCAGGCGGATACACAGCACCTCGTCCGCCAGAGAGCTTTGCGCCAATCCCTGCCCGTGAGTCCCGGTGGCGATGGCCCCCGCCAGCGTCTGCAAGGCAATGACTCCCGGCGAACAGGGCAGCATCCGGCCCATGCCGCTCAGCGTCCGGTATACATCCTCTAACAACGTGGCGGCGCCGAAGGTGGCGGTATCCGCCGTGGCGGACCTCAGACCCGACAGGGCCGAGGCGTCGATAAGAATGTCTCCCGGCGCCCGGATACGCAACAGCTCGCCGGGGGACAGCCGGCTGCCCAAGACTTTGATTTTGCCGGCGGCGCCGGCGATGATGTCTTGCAACTGCGCTTCATTTTCAGGGCGTTGCACCGCCGACCGCGCGCCAACCGGGTAATTCTGCGCCCAATTCCACACCAGCGGATCGTTTGGCGCCAATCGGGGATGCCGTCGGGGATACCACTCTCTTTCTTGTTCCATCACACCTGCTCCGTAAGTGAATACGATGGTTGAATGTTGCGCCTGCCAAAGCGATCGTCACTGCAAAGCCTCGCCGCAACCGGTTAATCGGCGCCGGCAATTCGTTATTTTTTTTATCGTGCAGATAGTAGCGTAGACCATTTATCGGCGGTGCAGCGAAAAGCGCCGCGAAGATGCGGACATTCCCGAACCGCTGGTCACCGGGTCGACGGCTGTAGTAAAATCCGCGTCATGCGGCGTATGAAAAAACGTGCAAAGCACCTGAAAACGGATTACGCCCGGTGCGTCAATTACAGTTACGCTTAATCACAGGCAGGTAATAATCGCTGCCCGTCAAGACGGAACCCCCTCCCATGCGTGCAGACCCAGCCACCGCGATTCATTTTCTTCTCGCCTCGCGCCAATGCGAACTCAATAATCTGCGTCAGTTGCTGGCAAGCGGAGAATGGGTGGGGCAAGTGAGCCGGCTTATCCATATGCTGCAATGCGAGCGCGGCGCCTCCAATCTCTATCTCTGCTCCGACGGGTCCCGTTTTGCCGATGAGCTCGGCCGGCGGGTGCGGGAAACGGATCTCGCCTGCCTTCCTTTTATGAATTCTCTGGCGGAGCTTGAGCAAACCACGACGGTCTTGCAACAATCCTCGCGCCTGTTCAGCGGCCTGGCCAGCGTGGTTTACGCCTTGTCCATGCTGCCGCCGTTGCGCCGGCAAATCCGCGAACGCGCCCTGGAACAACCACGGATGACCGCCTTTTTCGATAGTATGATCCGCCATATGCTGACGCTGGTATCCGAGGTGACGGATACCGCCGCCGAACCGGCCGTGGCGCGGGCGCTCATCGCCATGCTCAGTTTTATGCAAGGCAAGGAATTCGCCGGTCAGGAACGGGCGCTGGGGTCCGCTGCCTTCGCCGCCGGACATTTCGACGAAAAGAGCCGGCGGAAGATGGCTGAACTTATCGACCGCCAGGAGCGTTGTTTTGAGCGGTTCGCCGATTTCGCCGATGAGGCGAGCGCGCGGCAATTCTCAAGTCAGACAGCGGACAGCGGCTTCGAGCGCCTGCGGCGCATCGCCTGCACCCGCAGCGCGGCGGGTGTGGCGCCGCAGGAGGAAAGCCTGAGCTGGTTTACCCTGGCGAGCCGGCGCATCGACGGCATGAAACTCATTGAGGACGGATTGGCGCGGGTGCTGATGGAAAAGTGTCAAGACAGCATTGATGCCGCTGAACGCGCCTGCCATGACCAGCAGGCGGATATCGACACCTTGATAAATCGCCAGGGCGAGCCGTCGCCGGACTATGCGGTGTTCGTCGCCGGTCAAGAAGACGTCTGGCTGAACGGCGACGGCGTTCGACCGCAGCTGGGACGTTCATTGCTGGCCCTGATCAGGCAGCAGGATCGGCGGCTGCAATCCCTGGATCAAGAACTTTCCGCCCTGCGCGTTACGCTGGATGAACGCAAGCAGATTGAACGGGCGAAGGGTTTATTGATGCAGCACAGGGGATTGAGCGAGGAAGAGGCCTATACTACTCTGCGTCGGCTGGCGATGGGCCAGAATAAAAAGCTCATTGACATCGCCGCCGCCATGCTGACCATCGCCGACGTTTTGCCGAGTCATCCCACGGGAAAAAACCGGTGATCGCCGACCTGAGCAGCGCCATCGCGGTGGGAGCCGAATTCCCCGGGCGACGGTAGCGGGGCGAACCGACATAACATATATTCCGTTTCGCGGGCCAATGGGGGCCGGCGAAACGCTAAGGGCAAAGGCGCTCACGGCTATACGACGTTTCGTATAGCCGTGGGCGCCTTTTTTTTATTTTTCAGGGTGGCTGTCGGGAAACATCCAAGCGCGAAAAGCGACAGCGAGCGGTAAGGATTGACGTCATGAGTAAACCGGTATTGGCAGTCATTGGCCACGGCATGGTGGGACATCATTTTCTCGAGCGGCTGGTGGAGCAAGACCTGCATCGGCGCTATCGCATCATCGTCTTCGGCGAAGAGCGTTATCCGGCTTACGACCGGGTGCATCTGTCGGAGTATTTTGCCGGACGCAGCGCGGAATCCCTGTCGTTGGTGGAACCGGGATTTTTTGTCGATAACGGCATTGAATTGCGCAGCGCGCAGGAAATCACCCGCATCCACCGGGGTCGAAGCTGCGTCGTCGATACTCAGGGCAGAGAGACCGCCTACGACAAGCTACTTATCGCCACCGGCTCTTATGCCTTTGTCCCGCCCATCGCCGGCAGCGAGCGCGAAGGTTGCCTGGTTTACCGCACCCTGGATGATCTTGACGCCATCGCCGCCCGCGCGCGGCGCTCTGAAATCGGCGTGGTGATCGGCGGCGGCCTGTTGGGACTGGAGGCCGCCAATGCCCTTAGACAATTGGGACTTGAGACCCATGTGGTGGAGTTCGCGCCCCGGTTGATGGCGGTACAGTTGGACCAGGGCGGCGCGGATATGCTGCGGCGAAAAATAGAAGCCTTGGGCGTGCTGGTGCATACCGGCAGGGATACGCGGGAAATCGCGGTGGGCAATCACGGCCGGCTGCGGCTTTGCTTCGCCGGCGGCGATACGCTCGATACCGACTTGGTGCTGTTCTCCGCCGGCATCCGGCCGCGTGATCAATTGGCCCGCGAGTGCGGGCTGCAAATCGGTCCCCGCGGCGGTATTGTGATTGACGATCATACCCTGACCTCCGATAAGAATATCTTCGCTATCGGCGAGTGCGCGGTGTGGCGGGGGCGGAATTTCGGCCTGGTGGCGCCCGGCTATCAAATGGCCAGGACCGCCGCCGCGGTACTGGCGGAGCGGGAGGCGATTTTCCAGGGCGCCGATATGAGCACCAAGCTGAAACTGCTGGGGGTGGAAGTGGCTTCGGTGGGAGACGCCCTGGGCAAGGCGCCGGGGAGCCAATCTTATCAGTGGACCGACGGCCCCAGTGAAATCTATAAAAAGATAGTCGTTTCCGCCGATGGCAAACAGTTGCTTGGGGCGGTGCTGGTGGGGGACAGCGGTGATTACAATACCCTGCTGCAGATGTCCCTCAACCACATGGAACTGCCGTCCCGCCCGGAGAGCCTGATTTTGCCGGCGGCGGAGGGAGCGGTGGCCAGGGGGCTTGGCGTGGCGGCACTGCCCGATGAGGCGCAAATCTGTTCCTGCCACAACGTCAGCAAAGGCGATATTTGCGCCGCGGTCAAGGCCGGCTGCGTCGACCTGAACGCCGTCAAGGCCCGCACCAAGGCCGGCACCGGCTGCGGCGGCTGTGTCCCCCTGGTGAAACAGATCATGGACTACCAGCTCACGCGGCTGGGGGTGGAAGTGAAAAAAGATGTCTGCGAACACTTCGCCTATTCACGGCAAGAGCTCTACCATCTGGTACGGGTCAACAACATCCGGACCTTCAGAGAGCTTATCAGCCGTTATGGCCGAGGCAGCGGTTGCGAGATCTGCAAGCCCCTGGCGGGATCGATTCTGGCGTCCTGCTGGAACGAGTACCTGTTACAAGCCGAACATCTGCCGTTGCAGGACACCAACGACCGCTTTTTCGCCAATATTCAAAAAGACGGTACCTATTCGGTGGTACCCCGCATCCCGGCGGGAGAAATCACGCCCGAGGGACTTATCGCCATCGGTCAGGTGGCGCAACGCTACCGCCTTTACACCAAAATAACCGGCGCAGAGCGCATCGCCCTGTTCGGCGCACGGCGGGAACAACTGCCCGCTATCTGGCGCGAACTGGTGGATGCCGGTTTTGAAACCGGCCACGCCTACGGTAAATCCCTGCGAACGGTGAAATCCTGCGTCGGATCCACCTGGTGCCGGTTCGGCGTGCAGGACTCTACCGCGCTGGCGCTCCGGCTGGAAAATCGCTACAAAGGACTGCGCTCGCCGCACAAATTGAAAATGGGGGTCTCGGGCTGCACGCGTGAGTGCGCGGAAGCGCAGGGCAAGGATATCGGCATTATCGCCACCGACAAAGGCTGGAATCTCTATATCTGCGGCAACGGCGGCATGAAACCCCGTCACGGTTCCCTGTTCGCCAGCGACCTGGACGCCGAGGAGCTGATACGCACTATCGATCGGGTATTGATGTTTTATATCCGAACCGCCGATCGGCTGCAGCGCACCAGCAACTGGCTGGAGAATCTGGAGGGCGGCATAGACTATCTTAAGCAGGTCATTTTGCAGGACAGTTTGCAGCTTGTCGGCGAACTGGAGCGGGAAATGCAACAGGTGGCGGACAGTTATCAATGCGAATGGCGCACCACGTTGGAGAGTGAGGACAGGCTGCCGCTGTTCCGCGCGTTTCTCAATAGCGACGACCCTGATGAAGCGGTGGTTATGGTGCCCGAACGGGGACAAATCCGTCCGGCCCGCGGCGAAGAGAAACCCACGCTGGACAGGACGCCTGTCATGCCGGCAACGACGCTAGCGGGCGACAGACAGTGGCAGAAGGTCGGCGAGCTTACCGATATTCCGGCCGACGCCGGCATTGCCGTCCGGGTGGCGCAGCGGCAGATTGCCCTGTTTTACCTGCCGCTTACTCCGCAGCAGGTATACGCCCTTGATAATCTGGAGCCGGGCAGCGAGGCAAACGTCTTGTCCCGCGGCATTGTCGGCGATGTCGACGGCGAACCGGTGGTGATTTCGCCGCTCTATAAAAAACGGTTCCGCCTGCGCGACGGCATCAGCCCCGACCACGCCGGCCTCAGGGTAAACGCCTGGCCGGTGAAAGTGGAGCAAGGCGCGGTATGGGTGGGCTGCCAACCCCCTGGCCGCGACGGAAATCGCGGATGAGGAGATTGCCTGCTGAGCTCCAACAAGCGATAGGCGTTTTGCACGGTTTAAGAGCACTTGGCCGGTCGCTTCGCAGGGCCTGCCAAGGCGGCATGTAAATGCGAAACGCCTCGAAAATTTTCTATCTACCCTTCCTGGCGCGGCTCAGTAAAGCACAGGCGATAAGCCTGATCCGCTATTTGATGCAGCAGGCGGAACCTCTTGACTGGGACGCCTTTTTACGTATTCTTGTCGAGAATACACCACGTTACAGGGAAGAGATGATGACGGTCGCGGAACAGCTGAAATTGATGGGTCGCAATCTTGGTCTACAGGAAGGCCTAAAGGAAGGTCTGCAAGAAGGCTTGCAAGAAGGCTTGCAGCGAGGGCGCAGTGAAGGGCATAAAGAGGGGCGCAGCGAGCAAGCGCGCGAAATCGCCCGCAATATGCTGGCGCTCGGTCTGAACCGAGTGACCATAGAAAGTGTTACCGGGTTAAGCAGGGAAGACCTCTCTGCCCTGGCGGATACCGGGGTACCTGCCGGCCGCTGAATTATCGCTCCTGAGCGTCGTGGCGCGGCCTCCTACAGCATTCTGTTTTGCAATGCCCACACCGCCGCCTCCACCCGGGACTTGAGCCGCATTTTTTTCAACAAATGCTTCACATGGACTTTCACCGTGCTTTCGGTGATATCAAGCTTGCGGGCAATCAGCTTATTCGGCAAGCCGTGGGCCAACAGTTTCAGTATATCCCGCTCACGGGGGGGGTTAACGAGTGGAGATCCCGCTCCGCGCCAGGGCGGTTTTCACGTAGGCCCGCCGCCAGCACCGGCATCAGCGCCGCGCTCAGCACCATCTTTCCCGCCGCCGCCTGCCTCAGGGATGCCAGCAGGTCTTCCGGTTCCATATCCTTAAGCAGATAACCGTCGGCGCCGCGCTTGATGGCGGTGATCACATCATCTTCATGATCGGAAACGCTAAACACCACGATCCTTCCGGAAAGCGGAATGCGGCGCATACGATCCAGCGTATCCAGCCCGTTCAGACCGGGCATATTCAAATCCAGCAAAATCAGATCGGGATCCCACTCCTGGGCCAGCCGCACGCCTTGCTCGCCGTTGGCGGCCTCAGCCACGACCTTCAGGCCGCCGTCCAGGCTTATCAACTGTCTGACCCCGCTGCGCAACATCGGGTGATCGTCAATCAACAAGATAGTGGCGGGATCTAACTCGCTCATGATGGCTCCTGTTTTCGCTATGACGCCGCCGGCGATGGATAGACCACCACCCGGACTTCGGTACCGCCGCCGGGACGTCCGGCTACCTGACAGAACCCCGGCAGGCTCGCGGCGCGATCCCGCATAATCATCAGACCGTAATGATGGGGCCGCAGCCGCTCGTCCCAGGCCGCGGCCGTTGTCGCAAATGCTCAGCACGCTTCTCTCCCCCTCTTTGCACGCCGTCACGCTCACTTGGGTCGCCCGCGCATGCTTAAGCACATTGTTCAGCGCCTCGCGGCTGATATGAATAAGATGGATAACCTGGTGCGGCGTAAAGGTGCCGGCGGGCAACTGATAATCGAATTCGACGCTAAACCCCAGTTTTTCTGAAAATTCATCCACCGCCACCTGCAGCGCCGCCCGCAAACCCGGCTCGGTCATACTAAGCCGAAACGTGGTGAGCAGTTCCCGCAGTTGCCGGTAGGCTATATTCATCTCCTCGCGCATCTGTTGCATCAACAGCTTGTTTTCCGGCGCGGTATCCTGGCTTTGCATCTGCAGGCAGCCGATCTGCAGTTTCAAGCAGGACAAGGACTGGGCAATACTGTCATGCAGCTCAGCGGCGATGGCGTTCCGCTCGGCCATCAACAGCATCTGCTGACGATGTTCCGCCTGCCGTTCCAGCGCCAACGTACTGGTGACCTGCTCCATAAGCGTCGCCACCAGGCGCTGCTGGGCGGAATTTAGCGGTTGCCCCGCCGGATGGCGGGCCAGCACCAGGCCATATTCCCCCAGTTTATCCTGCAGGCTCCAGCTCAGGGGCCGCCAATCGCCGTTTTCCGCCGCGTCGGCGAAAGCCTGTCCAATCCCACTCGTCGGCGGCCGGTCATTCGCGCACGATCCCGCCGCCCCCGGCGCCCGGCGCTTTGCAAAGGATTCCTCCAGCGGCGGGTTATGGCCCTCCGCGAGCGGTTTATCCGCCGTCGTATGGTCTCCCATGGGCGATTTATCCGCCGTCCCCCGGCCTTCCGTGGGCGTTTTATCCACCGTCTTATAGCCTCCCGCCGCGGGTTCATCCGCCGCCTGGCCTTCCGTGGACGGCATGCTCACCGCGACCGGGAAATCGAAACCCTTTTCGCCGCTGCTTTCATACAGCGTGATCTGGATGGCCCGCAGCGGCGTAAAGGCCTGCAACTCCTCCAGCACCGGCAGCAAACGTCGGCTCAGCGGCTGGTTATTATGCAATTGCCAACTGGAGCGATAGAGATAATCCAGCACGCGGTTTTTTTGCTGTAAATCAGCGGTTTTGCCCGCCACTCGCCGCTCCAGTTCAGCATACATTTGCGACAGGGAATGTGACATGCTGTTCAACGTCAGTCCCAGCAGATCCATTTCGTGATGTCCCCGGTTTCCTGAACCGGCAGGCAGCGGGTAGCGCTGGCTGAAATCTCCGGCGGCCACGGCGTTGGCCTGGCTCAGCAGCTTTTTCCAGGGCTGCAACAGACGCAGGCGCAGATAGAATATGGTCCCCAGCAGCAACAGCAGGGTGAGGACAATCTCCGTTTTTTGCACCTGGGCCACCAACATCAGCCGATGTTCGGTTTTCCTGTCGATGGCCGACACCAGCGCGTCCAGCTGGCGGACGAATTCCGCCACCTCGCCGGCGGCATCCTGCGGACGGCGGGCCTGCATCAATCGCGGTTTCAACCGATTGAACCAATACTCACGCAAGGCGAAATACCGGTCCGTCAGCTGTTCACGCCCAACCTGCTGTTGCAAATCCCGGCTCTGCAGATCCTGCTCCAATTCCGCCAGCAACGGTGCGCTCTCCGCCTTGAGCGGCGTTTGCGACAACAACCGGTAGCTTTGCATGCGCAGCGAACCGGCTTTGTTGATGGCGTGGGCGTTGCCCTGCATGCCATGGGCCATCCACAGCGACAGGCTCATCCCGCCGATGCCGAGCAGACTTAATGTCAGCATCAACAGCGTCACCTGCCACACAATGGAAAGCGGAGTGGAAACGGGTTTCATAAGCGGGTTTTCCTGGTTAACCAAAGGGCATTGTTTGCCACCATCGCGAATAACCCTATACCTCTTATGGAGTACTCCCAAATAGCCGGCGATAAAAGCTTTATAACCCTACACAGTGTATATGTTTATAATGCATTGAAAGTAAATGTCTTTTTTCTGAAAAACGGCTACTTCTTAAGGATACGGACATCGGAACCGGCTTTTTGGTGACCGCCGCCGGCTTGATTTGCATCAATTCCGCCGGGGAAAAGGTTGCCTAGGGTAGCGGGAAATGACCCGACTCTACACCCTAAGCGAGGACCGCCATGCAACCCCTTACCCGACCTCTCGGCGCTGCCCGCGGCGCCGTTATTAGAGAGTGGCAGCCGGAGCAGCCGGCATTCTGGCGCTCCCGCGGACAGCCCATCGCCCGGCGCAATCTCTGGATTTCCATTTATTGTCTACTGCTGGCGTTTTGCGTATGGATGCTGTTCAGCGCCGTGGCGGTAAACCTTAACAAGGTCGGGTTCCATTTTACCACCGACCAGCTGTTTTTGCTGACCGCGCTGCCGGCGGTGTCGGGGGCTATCCTGCGGGTACCCTATTCGTTCATGGTGCCGCTGATGGGCGGTCGCCGCTGGACCGCCATCAGTACGCTGTTTATGGTCATCCCCTGCCTGTGGCTGGGGGTGGCGGTGCAGGACCCGCACACCGCGTTCGGCGTCTTCGTCGCCATTTCCCTGCTGTGCGGCTTTGCCGGCGCCAATTTTGCCTCCAGCATGGCCAATATCAGCTTTTTCTTTCCTAAAGCCAGCCAGGGGAGCGCGCTGGGGCTGAACGGCGGCATGGGCAATCTGGGGGTCAGCGTGATGCAACTGGCGGCCCCTTTGGCCATTTCCTATTCTATGTTCTCGTTCTTTGGCGGCGGCGGCCACTTGCAAGCGGACGGCAGCCGGTTATGGCTGGAAAACGCCGCCTGGGTCTGGGTGCCGCTGCTGCTTATCGCCACGCTGCTGGCCTGGTTCGGCATGAACGACCTCGCCACCGCACGGGCGTCCCTCAGCCGCCAGCTCTTGGTGCTCAAACGCGGGCATATGTGGATTTTAAGCCTGCTGTATCTGGCCACCTTCGGCTCTTTTATCGGCTTCTCGGCGGGGTTCGCCATGCTGGCGAAAACGCAGTTCCCGGCCATGCAAATCTTACATTACGCCTTCTTCGGCCCGTTTGTCGGCGCCCTGGCGCGCTCCGCCGGCGGCGCGCTGTCGGACCGGCTCGGGGGGGGATACGCGTGACGCTCGTCAATTTCATCTTGATGGCGGTATTCGTCGCCCTGCTGTTTCTGACGTTGCCAAGCCAGGGGCAGGGCGGCTCCTTCCCGGCGTTTCTCGGCGTCTTTCTGCTGCTGTTTCTCACAGCCGGGCTGGGCAGCGGCTCGACTTTTCAGATGATCACGGTCATTTTACGGCGACTGGCGGTATCCCGTGTCGTGGCGCTGGGTGGCGGCGACGAGGAAGCGCAGCGGGAGGCGGCTACCGAATCCGCCGCCGCGCTGGGGTTTATTTCCGCCATCGGCGCGGCCGGAGGCTTTTTCATTCCCCAGGCCTTCGGCATGTCGCTGTCGCTCACCGGTTCGCCGGCCGGCGCAATGAAGATGTTCCTGGTGTTTTACGTGGTATGCGTGCTTATCACCTACTTTGTCTATGGCCGCAATATCCATAACGGCCTGGCCACCAAAAAACCGCGTGGGTAGCCATTGTAGCCTCACCAACCTGGAGATATCCGGATGAGCAAATTTCTCGACAGATTCCGCTATTTCAGCCGGTTGGACAAGCCGTTCGCCGACGGCCACGGCCAAACGTTGAACAGCAATCGCGACTGGGAAGACGGCTATCGCAGCCGCTGGCAACACGACAAAATCGTGCGCTCCACCCACGGCGTGAACTGTACCGGTTCCTGCAGCTGGAAAATTTATGTTAAAAACGGCCTGGTGACCTGGGAGACGCAGCAAACGGATTATCCCCGTACCCGCCCGGACATGCCGAACCATGAACCGCGCGGATGTCCGCGCGGGGCCAGCTACTCCTGGTATCTTTACAGCGCCAATCGTTTGAAGTATCCGCAAATGCGCAAGCTGCTGTTGTCGCTGTGGCGCGAGGCACGGGCCGAACATCAGGATCCGGTGGCGGCCTGGGCGGCCATCATGAGCGATACCGACGCCGTCCGGCACTACAAACAGGCGCGCGGACGGGGCGGTTTAATCCGCACCACCTGGGAGGAAGCCAATGAGCTTATCGCCGCCGCCAATGTCTATACCGCGAAAACCTACGGGCCGGACCGCATTATCGGCTTTTCCCCCATCCCGGCCATGTCCATGGTGTCCTATGCCGCCGGCACCCGCTATTTGTCGCTCATCGGCGGCGTCTGCCTGAGCTTTTATGACTGGTATTGCGACTTGCCGCCGGCTTCGCCCATGACCTGGGGCGAACAGACCGACGTGCCGGAGGCGGCGGACTGGTACAACTCTTCCTATATCATCGCCTGGGGCTCCAATGTGCCGCAGACCCGGACGCCGGATGCGCATTTTTTTACCGAGGTTCGCTACAAAGGCGCCAAAACCATCGCCGTTACGCCGGATTACTCGGAGGTGGCGAAACTGTGCGATTTGTGGCTGCATCCCAAGCAGGGCACCGACAGCGCGCTGGCGCTGGCGCTGGGCCATGTGATCCTGCAAGAATTCTACATAAATCGTCAAAGCGCGTATTTCCTGGATTATGTCCGCCGTTATACCGATATGCCCATGTTGGTGCTGTTGGAGCCCAGAGAGGGCTATTATGCCGCCGGCCGCCTGCTGCGGGCGGCGGATCTGACGGGGGGGATTGAGTGAAAGTAATAATCCGCAGTGGAAAACCGTGGCCATCGATGCCGCCAGCGGCGAACTGACGGCGCCGGTGGGCTCCATCGGTTTTCGCTGGGGCGAAAAGGGCAAATGGAACCTTCAACAGCGCGACGGCGGCGACGGGCGTGAAATCACGCTGCTTCTGAGCCTGATGGCGCATCGCGATCGGGTGGTGGAGGTTGGTTTTCCCTACTTCGGCGGCATTGAGGGGGAGCATTTTAACGCCGTGCCGCTGGACAATATCCTGCGGCATAAACTGCCGGTGAAAACCCTGACCCTGGCGGACGGACGCGAAGCGCTGGTGGCCAGCGTCTACGATCTGACCCTGGCCAACTACGGCATCGAACGCGGCCTGGGGGATGAAAACTGCGCCGGCGACTACGATGACATCAAGGCCTACAGCCCCGCCTGGGGGGAAAAAGGTCAGCGGCGTGTCGCGGGAGCACATCATCCGGGTGGCGCGGGAATTCGCCGGTAACGCCGACAAGACCCACGGACGCTCAATGATTATCCTCGGCGCCGGCATCAACCATTGGTACCACATGGACATGAGTTACCGCGGCCTGATCAACATGCTGATTTTTTGCGGCTGCATCGGCCAAAGCGGGGGCGGCTGGGCGCACTACGTCGGCCAGGAAAAACTGCGGCCGCAAACCGGCTGGCTGCCGCTGGCTTTCGGCCTGGATTGGCAGCGCCCGCCCCGGCACATGAACAGCACCTCGTTTTTCTATAACCACTCCAGCCAATGGCGTTATGAAACCCTGTCGCCCCAAGCGTTGCTGTCGCCCCTGGCGGATAAATCCCGTTTCACCGGCAGCATGATTGATTTCAATATCCGCGCCGAACGCATGGGCTGGCTGCCGTCCGCGCCCCAGCTAAACACCAATCCGCTGTCCATTGCCCGAACCGCCCGAGCCGCCGGCCTGACGCCGCAGGACTATGCGGTGAAGGCGCTGCAGGACGGCTCGCTGCGCTTTGCCGCGGAACAGCCGGACCACCCGCAAAACTTCCCGCGCAATCTGTTTGTCTGGCGATCCAATTTGCTGGGTTCGTCAGGCAAAGGCCATGAATACATGCTGAAATACCTGCTGGGCACTGAACACGGCATCCAGGGCCAGGATCTCGGCCGTCAGGGCGGCATCAAACCGGAAGAGGCGGAATGGGCGGAGCAGGGGGAGGGCAAGCTTGATCTGGTGGTGACGCTGGATTTCCGCATGTCCAGCACCTGCCTGTATTCCGATATCGTGCTGCCCACCGCCACCTGGTATGAAAAGGACGATTTGAACACCTCGGATATGCACCCCTTTATCCACCCGTTTTCGGCGGCGGTGGACCCGGCCTGGGAATCGAAAACCGACTGGGAAATCTATAAAGGCATCGCCAAGGCGTTTTCCCGCATCTGCCAGGGGCATCTGGGGATGGAAACCGACCTGGTCACGTTGCCGATTCAGCATGATTCCCCCGCCGAATTGGCGCAGCCGCTGGGGGTAGCGGATTGGAAAAAGGGCGAATGTCCGCTTATCCCCGGCAGAACGGCGCCGCATTTCATGGAGGTGCAACGAGACTATCCCAATACCTATGAACGCTTCACCGCGCTGGGTCCGCTGATGGATAAGCTGGGCAACGGCGGCAAAGGCATCGGCTGGGATACCCTGACCGAAATAGACTTTCTGAAAAAAACTCAACGGCGTCAAGCTCGACGGCGCCGCCGCCGGACGGCCCAATATCGAGACCGCCGTGGATGCCGCCGAGGTTATCTTGTCCCTGGCGCCGGAAACCAACGGCCAGGTGGCGGTAAAAGCCTGGACGTCGGTGGGGGCGGCCACCGGTCTCGACCATCGGCATCTGGCGCTTAACAAAGAAGACGAAAAAATCCGCTTCCGCGATTTGCAGGCGCAGCCGCGCAAAATCATCTCCAGTCCCATCTGGTCCGGGCTGGAGGATGAGCATGTTTCCTATACCGCCGGCTATACCAATGTGCACGAGCTGATTCCCTGGCGTACCCTCTCGGGCCGGCAGCAGCTCTACCAGGATCATGAGTGGATGCGGGCGTTCGGCGAAAGCCTGCCGGCTTATCGCCCGCCCATCGATACCCGCGCGGCGCTGCCGTTGCTGAACAGAAAACCCAACGGCAATCCGGAGAAAGCGCTGAACTTTCTCACCCCGCACCAGAAGTGGGGCATTCATTCCACCTACAGCGACAACCTGCTGATGTTGACCCTCTCCCGTGGCGGGCCGATCCTCTGGCTCAGCGAGGATGACGCGCGGGAACTGGGCATCGCCGATAACGACTGGGTGGAGGCGTTCAACGCCAACGGCGCCCTGAGCGCCAGGGCGGTGGTGAGCCAGCGCATCCCCGCCGGCATGATCATGATGTACCACGCCCAGGAGCGGATCATGAATCTGCCCGGTTCGGAAATCACCGGCCAGCGCGGCGGCATACATAACTCCGTCACTCGCGTCTGCCCTAAACCCACCCATATGATCGGCGGTTATGCCCAGTTGGCCTATGGTTTCAACTACTACGGCACCGTCGGCTCCAATCGCGATGAATACGTGGTGATCCGTCGGATGGACCGCATCAACTGGCTGGACGGCGAAGGCAACGACGACGCCCAGGGCAGCGCGGCGGCGAACGCCTCACATGAAACGGCGAGGGTAAAATGAAAATTCGCTCTCAAGTGGGCATGGTGCTCAATCTCGATAAATGCATCGGCTGCCATACCTGTTCGGTCACCTGCAAAAATGTCTGGACCAGCCGGGAAGGCATGGAATATGCCTGGTTCAACAACGTCGAGAGTAAGCCGGGCATCGGCTACCCTCAGGACTGGGAAAACCAGGAGAAATGGCAAGGGGGCTGGATCCGCACCATCAAAGGCCGGCTACAGCCGCGCATGGGCAGCCGGGTCGGGCTGCTGTCGAACCTGTTCGCCAATCCCCATATGCCGGTCATCGACGATTATTACGAGCCCTTTGATTACGACTACCAGAATCTGCATAAGGCCCCGCAAGGCAAATATCAGCCGGTGGCGCGGCCGCGATCGCTGCTCACCGGACGGCGCATGCAAAAAAATCGTCGGCAGCGCCAATTGGGAGGACATTCTCGGCGGCGAATTCACACAGCGCGCTAAGGACCGTAATTTCGACCATATGCAAAAAACGATGTATGGCGAATATGCCAATACGTTCATGATGTATCTGCCGCGCCTGTGCGAACACTGCCTGAACCCCGCCTGCGTGGCCACCTGCCCGAGCGGCGCCATTTACAAGCGCGATGAGGACGGCATCGTGCTTATCGACCAGGACAAATGCCGCGGGTGGCGCATGTGTCTCACCGGTTGTCCTTATAAAAAAATTTATTTCAACTGGAAAAGCGGCAAGTCGGAAAAATGCATTTTCTGTTATCCGCGCATCGAAGCGGGACAGCCCACCCTCTGCTCGGAAACCTGCGTCGGGCGCATTCGCTACCTGGGGGTTCTGCTCTATGACGCCGATCGCATTGAACGGGCGGCGGTGGCGGAGGACGAACGGCATCTCTACCAAAGCCAACTGGATATTTTTCTCGATCCCAACGACCCGCGGATTATCGCCCAGGCGCTGCAAGACGGCGTTCCCCAGGGGGTAATCGACGCGGCCCAACGCTCGCCGGTATATAAACTGGCGGTGGACTGGAAGCTGGCGCTGCCCCTGCATCCGGAGTACCGCACGCTGCCGATGGTCTGGTATGTTCCGCCCCTGTCACCCATCCAGTCCGTCGCCGACGGCGGTTATTTGTCGCAAAACGGCGTGCTGCCGGACGTGGAAAGCCTGCGTATCCCCTTGCAATACCTGGCCAATATGCTCGCCGCCGGCGACGTCGCGCCGGTCTTGCTGGCCTTGAAACGTCTGCTGGCCATGCGCCATTACAAACGCGCCGAAACCGTGGACGGCGTAACGGATACCCGCGCCCTGGAGGAAGCGGGCCTTACCGAGGCGCAGGCGCGGGAAATGTACCGCTACCTGGCCATCGCCAACTACGAGGATCGTTTTGTGGTGCCCTCCAGCCATCGGGAATTAGCGCGGGACGCTTTCCCGGAAGCCCGCGGCTGCGGTTTTAGCTTCGGCGACGGCTGCCGCGGCAGCGACGGCCGGTTCAATTTGTTCGATAGCCGGCGCATCGACGCCATCGATATCAGCGGCAAACCAGCCCGTGGAGGTTCTGATGATTAGCCTAAAAATCATTGGCATGTTATTGGATTATCCGCAGCAGGAAATACGGGATAATCGGGATGAATTGATCTCGGCGGTGCAAGACGCCGGTGAGCTGGCCCCTGACGACGCCGCGCCGCTGGCGGATATTATCCGGGAGCAGTGCGCCGGGCCGCTCTTGGATGCGCAGGAAACCTATTGCGCTCTGTTCGACAGGGGGCGCGCCCTGTCGCTGCTGTTATTTGAACATGTGCACGGAGAGTCACGGGATCGCGGCCAGGCCATGGTGGATTTGCTGGCGCAATACCGCGACGCCGGTCTGCGGTTGAACAGCCGTGAGCTGCCGGACTTCTTACCGCTCTATTTGGAATACCTCTCATTGTGTCCGGCGGATGACGCCCGGGAAGGACTGCGGGATATCGCGCCGATTCTGGCGCTGTTGGGGGCGCGGCTGCGGCAGCGTGAAAGCCGCTATGCCGAGCTGTTCGATCTCCTGCTCGGTCTGTGCGGCAGCGAACTGCGCGGCAACGCGCTGCTGGCGCAATTGGCCGGCGAGGGACGGGACGACACCCCGGCGGCGCTGGATGCGGTCTGGGAAGAGGAGCAGGTGAAATTTCTCGCCGGCAAGGGCTGTGACTCGGCGGAACAGACACATCATCAGCGCCGCTTCGCCGGCGCGGTGACGCCGCAGTATCTGGATATCGGACCGGCCCCGGCTCGGCATGGAGGACAATAGCGATGTTATTTCTCAACGCGTTCTTTTTTGATATTTATCCTTATCTCGCCGGCGCGGTGTTTCTTATCGGCAGTTGGCTGCGCTATGACTACGGGCAGTACAGCTGGCGGGCCGGTTCCAGCCAGATATTCGACATAAAGGGGATGCGCCTGGCATCCAACCTGTTTCATATCGGCATTCTCGGCATCTTTTTTCGGCCATTTATTCGGCATGCTGACCCCTCACTGGGTTTACGAGCCGTTCTTGTCCATCGCCCTCAAACAAAAGCTGGCCATGGGGGCCGGGGGCATTTGCGGTTTGCTGACCCTGGCGGGGGGGGCGGACTGCTGCTTAAGCGCCGGCTGTTCAACCCGCGTGTGCGGGCCAATTCCAGCGTCGGCGATATTGCTATTCTCACCTTGCTGGTGACGCAGGTCTGCCTCGGTCTGCTGACCATTCCGTTTTCCGCCCGTCACCCGGACGGCAGCGAAATGATGAAGCTGGTGGGCTGGGCGCAGGCGGTGGTCACCTTTCACGCCGGCGCCTCGGCGCATCTCGCAGGGGTGGCGTTGATCTACCGCCTGCATCTGGTGCTGGGCATGACGCTGTTCCTGCTGTTTCCTTTTTGCCGGCTGGTGCATATCTGGAGCGCGCCGGTGGAGTACCTGACCCGGCGCTACCAGCTGGTGCGGAACCGGCATTGAGTGAACAGCGATGGGATTAAAGTGCCTATGATGACAGGAAAGCGGATTGCGATAACAGCGTTTCGATGAAGAGGCTTATGATGACAGGAAAGCGGATCGCGAGAGAAAAGCGTACCCTCTACCAGATGTTTGCGCTCTATGCGCGCCGCCACCCGGCGGCGTCGCCGGATGCCGGGCATTATCAAACGCTGTATGACTATGCCGTTAAACGCCTTGATGGCTGTGTTTTCGGTGAAGAAAAACCCGCCTGTAAACACTGTCCCGTCCACTGCTATCCCTTCGCCAAGCGAGAGGAAATCAAGCAAATCATGCGCTGGGCCGGGCCGCGGATGTTATGGCGTCATCCGCTATCGGCCTTGCGCCATCTGATTGACGGTAAACGTCCGGTTCCGCCGTTGCCGGAAAAATACCGGCGCAAAAAAATGACCCTATCCCGCGAACGGGTCTACGATATCACCGAAGTTAAAACAGACGCGTTCAAGAGTGACCGCGCTATTGATCGACGTGGGCGGTCTCCTTCCACTCATAGATCTGATTAGAGTCGGGATCACAGCAACAACATCCGCCGCATTTCGCGCTTTTGACGGTATAGCTGATGATTTTGTTCTTTTGCAGCCAAATATCCAGCATACCGCTGACGACCTGCGGATCGCTGTGAAAATGGGTGCTGACATCCAACAGGCTCACCCGTTTTTTATCGCGGATATAGTCTCTCAATTCCATTAAATTCATAACGTCCTCCACGGCAATGCCTAGCCATCGGCGGGCACTGCGTTACTGGATTTTGGCCGCCAGTGCCGGCAAGGTCCTGCCGGCGTTGCGTAACAACGTGAGAGTGATGAAAAAAACGCCCATCACCATGGCAATAGCGGTACAGGAATACAGCGGATGCTGCGTAAAGGTACCCAGCCGATACACCAACACCGCCGAACCGTAACCCAGACCGGTGGTCCAGCAGGCGGCAAACAGGGTCCAACGGGTGCCCACTTCGCGCCAAATGGCGGAAACGGCGGCGCAGCAAGGGATATACAGCAGTATCATCATCAGATAAGCAAAAGCTCCCAGCGACCCGGAAAATAACCGCGTAATGGCGGTAATGGAGGAAACCGACACCGACTGTTCCGCGGCGGCGGCATTCCTATCGCTCAGATCGCCGACGCTGATGCCCAGCGGATCGGTAAAGGCAGAGCTCAATTTATGCAGATTGTCGGGGATGGTCGCAAAAGCGGCATAAATGCCGTCCGCCAGACTGAACGCCTTGCCGCTGTTGGCCGGGGTAGCTCCGCCGCCTGCCCCTGAGTCGTTGCCAATGGTGCTATAAAGGGAGTTTAGCGTCCCTACCACCGCCTCCTTGGCGAAAATACCGGTAAAAATACCCACTGCGGCGGGCCAATTATCCGGTTGCATCCCCATGGGAGCAAAAACCGGTACAATGGTCCGCCCGATAGAAGACAATATCGATTTATTACTGTCCTGATTGCCGAAGGTACCGTCGGTGCCCAGGGAATTCAAAAAACTCAGCACCGCCACTATCACCACGATCAGCTTGCCGGCCCGCAGGATAAAACTTTTCAGGCGATCCCAGGTACGCTGCAAAATGCCGCGTAGGGTGGGTAAATGATAGGGCGGCATCTCCATGACAAACGATGACGCTTCACCGCGCAATGCGGTGTGTTTCAGCAGATAACCGGTACCTACCGCCGCCACAATACCCAGCACATACAGCAGGAACACCAGGTTTTGCCCTCCCACCGGAAAGAACGCGGTTGCGAACAGCACATAAACCGGCAACCGCGCGCCGCAGGACATAAAGGGCGCCATCATCACGGTGATAACGCGATCCCGGGGATTTTCGATGGTGCGGGAGGCCATAATGGCCGGTACATTACAGCCAAAGCCCACGATAAGCGGCACAAAGGCTTTACCTGATAACCCCAGCGCCCGCATTAACCGGTCCATGACAAAAGCCGCGCGCGCCATATATCCCGAATCTTCCAGCCAGGATAAAAACAGATAAAGGCAGCCGATAACCGGGATAAACGACGCCACGGTCTTGATACCGTTGCCGATGCCGTCCGCCAACACGGCTTTTAGCCATTCCGGCGTGCCCATCAGTTGCAGCAGATGACCGAAACCGTCAACGAATATCGTACCGGTAAGCTGCTCGAAAAAATCAACAAAACTGCTGCCGATATTGATGGTGAAGACGAACATCAAATACATTACGGCAAAGAATATAGGAATGCCCAAAAACCGGTGCAACACCACCTTGTCGATTTTATCGGTGAGGGTGGACGCTACCTGACCGTGACGGATCACCGCCTGGCCGGCGACGGCGGCGACAAAACCATAGCGGGCATCCGCCAGGAAGATATCCAGATCGTCCTCGTATCGCTCAATCAGTTCGGCGGTAATCCGGTCGGCGAAGGCCAACGCGGGTGAGGGCACCAGGGAACGGATGGTCCGATCGCCTTCCAGCAGCTGAGTGGCCAGCCAGCGCGGCTTGGCGGAGCTCTGCGCCGGAATGAGCGCGGCGATATCCTTGATGGCGCAGGCGATATCATCAGCATAAGGAATGCGGGCTTTCGGCAGCGGCGGCTGCTGCAAGCTTTGCCGGCATAATTGACGGAGTTCCTCCAGTCCCCTGCGGCGGTTGGCCACCATCCCGATCACCGGACAACCCAATCCGCGCGAAAGCGCCCCCAGATCGATTTCCAGTTGGTGCGCCTTGGCGATATCCATCATGTTCACGATCACCACCATCGGCACGCCCATTTCGATGATCTGTGTCGTGAGATACAGATTGCGCTCCAGATTGGCCGCATCAACGATGTTAATCACCAGTTGCGCTTCATGGGCGAGAATATAGTCGCGGGCGATACGTTCGTCTTCCGAACTGCGGGATGACGCATTGAGGGAATAAATGCCGGGCAAATCCACCAGCGTAACCACGCTGTCGCCGTATTGATAGGTGCCGCTCTTTTTTCAACGGTTACCCCCGGCCAATTGCCCACCGTCTGCCTGCTGCCGGTAAGGGCATTAAACAGCGTGGTTTTACCGCAGTTGGGATTACCTACGACACAAATGACATTATGTCCCGGCATGACCTTGGTCCTTACTCTTTATTGATTGGCCGCTGAAACAACAGGTTCCTGTTTTTCCACCATCAGTATCCGGGCTTCTTCTTTGCGCACGCTGATGGACGATCCTCTGACGCGGATTTCAATGGGATCTCCGAGAGGGGCGACGCGGGTCACCTGAAACAAAATACCCGGTGTAACGCCCAGGGCCAACAAACGCCGGCGATAATCGCTGGTTCCTTTGCTAAACCCGGTGACTTGCCCCCGATCGCCGGGGGACAGTTCCTGTAAAAACATGTTCGGTATGTCCTTGTTAAAGGTCGATGACGGAAACCATGATTTTTTTCGCCGAGTCATAATCCACGGCGATGCGGTTATCCTCCACCGCCACCAGCACCGGTCCTTCCTCCGAACGCTGCATCACGCGGATTGCGCGGCCGGTACGTAAGCCCAGAGCGGCGAGCTGTTCCCGCCGATCGTTTTCAAATCGGATCAATGCCACCACCCCCTTTTCCCCCAAGGGAACCAGCGCCAGCGACTGTAACCGCGCTATTTTGTCCGCCATCATGATATCCCGGTGTTGTTGAACGAAATTTATCATGCCGTCACGCGAGGCGGTAAGAGTACCGACGTCAATGAGAAGGCTAATCAATTGTATTCAATTGTATGCATAGTGGCGGCGGGGCAGTTGATCCATATCAACAGGGCTGTCTTCAGGCCATGAGAATGGTAAGAGGGTGAGATACGGATAAACGTTTTTCCTGTCCATGGCGCCATCAGGCGGGGATGTCTTTAGACCGGATCTGGCTGTACCGATGACAAGTATTTGCACCTTATTGGTGCGGGGCGGGTCACTTCATTGTGCAGCGCCCCGCCCCGATTGCACGGCCCGACCATCGCCGTTCCGTTAGCGAAAAAATTAATTTCAGCTAAAAATGAATCAAATGAATCATCCCCTTTCACCTTCCTACTCATTATTTGCACCGGCTCTATCTCGGTAATTCTTCCTCCTGCCGCGGCACAAATGACTCAATTGAATCACAATGAATCATTATTGGCATATCCGTTGCAATTATGATTGGGACGAATCAAAAAACGGATACCCTTATGGATCAGCTTGCTCTGTGTCAGGTCATCAAAGCGCAATACGAATCCTTGCCGAAACAGGTACGGCAGGCGGCCAGTTTTGTTCTAGATCATCCGCAGGAAGTGGCGGTGATGTCCATGCGCGAACAGGCCCGCCTGGCGGGTATTCCCCCCTCCACCATGACCCGGCTGGCGAAACGCATCGGTTTATCGGGTTACGACGACATCCGCGACATTTTCATTAATGCCGTGCGGGCCAAAGGCCATGAATACGGCTCCCGGGTCCCGGCGCTGGTGGAAATGAAACAGAAGGTGGGGGGAGACCTCCTTGCTGCAGGATTTGGCCGATACCACCACCGCCCATATTCAGCAGCTCTGCCGGCCTGAAGGCCTGGCGGCCATCGTCAGCGCCGCCAAAACGCTGTCGGCGGCGCGGGACATCTATTGTCTGGGGCTGCGATCGTCGTTCCCGGTGGCGTTTCACTTTTGTCATGTGGCCGCCTATTTTCAGCACAACGTCCATTTGGTGGAGGGCGCGGGCGAGAGCGGCATCATGTCCCTTATGAGCAACCTTGGGCCTAAAGATGCGTTGCTGGTGTGCAGTTTATCGCCTTATTCGCGCCGCTCCGTGGCCCTGACCCGCTATTTGTCCCAGCGAAAAGTCAAAATCATCGCCATCAGCGATAACGCCAGCTCGCCGGTGGCGCGTCTGGCGGGGGGAATCCATTTTGGTAAAAAAGCAGACCACCTCGTTTTTCGACACCCTGGCGCCGGCATTCTTGGTAAGCGAACTGTTGGTGGCCTTAATGGCCGCCACCGCGAAAGTGGATGTGCGCGCCTCGGTCAGCGCCACCGAGGAGAAATTATGGGCCATGGGCGAGTGGTGGAGCACTGAATAATTTCCCGTCCGGCCCACCCCCTGTGATGTTATGAAATTGTATAGGAAAGAGAAGATGACAGAGTACACACCCGAATTAACCACCGCGCCGAAACACGGTCACAAAAGCCTGCTGTATTCCGAGGTGGTCAGCGATTTGAACACACTGGATTCGGTGGACATCGCGGTGCTGGGCATCCCTTACGGTTCGCCTTACTCCATCGACGAGGTCACCAACGATCAGACCAACGCCCCCACCGCGGTACGGCAGGCCACCGATCGCGCGGTGCGCAGTATCGAACGCTACGATTTTGATATCGGCGGTCCGCTGATGGACAACCAACCGATCCGCATGGTGGATTGCGGCGATATCGCCGGGGACGCCCGCGCATTGGGCGGCCATTACGCTGCCGCCGAAGCGGTGATACGCAAAATCCTGTCTCTCTGGGGGGATGCCGCTGGTTATCGGCGGCGACCATGGGGTGCCTATTCCGGTGCTGCGGGCCTTGGATAAAGAAGGCCCCATTACGCTTATCCACATCGATTCCCATCTGGACTGGCGGCAGGAGGTCAACGGCGTGACCGACGGCTACTCAAGCCCCATCCGCCGGGCATCGGAAATGGAACATATCGGCGAGATTTTCCAAATCGGCCTGCGGGCCAACGGCTCCGCCCGCCAGGAGGAAGTGGATGCCGCCCTGGCTTACGGCGCGCATCTGATAACCGCCCACGAACTGCACGACGAAGGGGCTGAGGCGATTTTAAGCCGTATTCCCGATGGCGGTAATTATTACATCACTCTCGATGCCGACGGTATCGACCCCACCATCATGCCCGCCGTCGCCGGACCCGCCCTGGGCGGCGTGACCTACTCCGAGGCGCGAAAAATCATCCAGGGCCTGGTAAAAAAAAGGCCGGGTGGTGGGGATGGATATCGTCGAAATTACCCCGAAAAAAGATCTTAACGGCATTACCGCCATCACCGCCTGCCGGTTCTTTGTCAACCTGATCGGCACCGCGGTTCGGGCCGGGTATTTTAAAAAAATAGCGTCGCGGCCTGTGCCGGGACAGGCCCGTAAAACCGCTGAAACGGGTTACGCCTCGCGCCGGGACAGACCCGTAAAACCGCTCAAACGGGGTTACGCCTTGCGCCGGTACAGGCCCGGACAGCGGCGGAAACCTGGTTATGCCTTGCGCCGGTCCGGCAAGGGGGCCTTCAGGCCGCCCCAGCCGTCCACGCCCAATTTCAACCCTTAACTGTTCAGGATTTGCACAATGAAAAGACGCTTTGCATTATCACTTCTGGTGGGCACGTTGGCCGCTTTTACCATGATGACCGCCAATGCCGCCTCGCTTCTGGATACCATCGTCAGCCAGAAAACCCTGCGGGTGGCGGTGCCGGTGGATTATCCCCCCCTATGGCTTCGTCGGCGGCGATATGGTGCCCAAGGGGTTGGATATCGACGTGGCCAACCTGATCGGCGCCAAGCTGGGGGCGAAGGTGACCCTGGTGCCGGTAACCGGCCCGAACCGGGTGCCTTATCTGCAAACCGGCAAAGCGGACATGACCATATCATCGTTGGGCAAAACCGCCGAACGCGCCAAGGTCATCGATTACAGCATCGCCTATGCGCCGTTCTTCGACGCGGTGTTCGGCGGCGCCAATACCCAGGCGGCGAATTTCGGCGAAGTGGCGGGTAAAACCGTCGCCGTGACCCGCGGGTCGATGGAGGACGAAGAGTTGACCCGCTTGGCGCCCAAGGCCGAAGTGAAACGATTCGAGGACAACAACAGCACCATCTCCGCGTTTCTTTCCGGCCAGACCCAACTGGTGGCTATCGGCACGCCGGTCGCGGCCGCCATGCAGCAAAAACATCCCGGGCTGGACCTAAAACTGAAAGTGATTTTGTCCAATGCCCCTTGCTACGTGGGCATGCCGAAGGGCCAGCCGGAACTGGTGAGCAAGGTTAATGAAATACTGCGCGCCGCCAAGGCGGACGGCACCCTGGACAAGATCTCCCAAAAATGGCTGGGCGCGCCGGCCGGCGCTCTGCCGGAATAAAACGGGAACCGGCGGGAAGAAGACGGAAAATAACGGAAGCTGATGAGATGACGACGACAAGCGGTACCCAAACCCTGGCGCGCTGGCTGACGGCGCTGACCCCGGGGGACATTCCCGGCGCGGTGGGCCGGGTGGCTATCCGCTCCCTGGTGGACACATTGGGTGTCATGTTGGCGGGTTCGGCGACTTCCGTCGCCGGCCTGGCTCGCCGGGTTATCTCGCTAAATGCTGCCGCCGGCGACGCAGCGGTGGCGGGCGATGCCTTGCGGGTGAGCGCGCCGGCGGCGGCTTTCGCCAACGGCACGGCGGCCCACGCCCTCGATTTCGACGATAATTGCTACGCCGGATTCGTCCATGGTTCGGCGGTGATCGTGCCGGCGGCGTTAGCCGTCGCACAGGCACGCCGCGCCGATGGCGCGGCATTGCTCGCCGCGCTGGTTGCCGGGGCGGAATGCCAGTATCGGATCGGTATGGCGTTGGGCCGCACTCTGTATGACCGCGGCTGGTGGACCACCGGCGTGCTGGGGGCGATCGGCGCCTGCGCCGCGGCCGTCAAGCTGCTGGGGTTGGATACCGACGCCGCCGCCCGCGCCCTCGGCTTGGCCATTGCCGGCGCCGGCGGGATGAAAAGCGTGTTCGGCAGCGACGCCAAACCGCTGCTGGCGGGACGGGCCGCCGAAGCCGGCGTGACGGCGGCGCTGTTGGCGGAGCAGGGGGCGGTAGGGCCTCTCGACGCGCTGGAGCATGTCTACGGTCTGGCGGCGTTGTTTAACGACGGACGGTTGGACGCGCGATGGCTCAACGCTCCGGCGGACGATTGGTGCCTGATAGCACCCGGGCTGGACGTCAAGCGTATTCCAGTCTGCCTCTCTTCCCATGCGGCGGTGGACGGGGTATTGCAGCTGACGGCGGAGCACGGCATCGAATGGTCGCGAATCGCCGCCGTGGTGTGCGATGTGCCGCCGGTGGTGGCGGCTAATCTTATTTATCCCCGCCCCCGCACGGGCCGGCAGGGGCAGTTCAGTTTGCCCTTTGCGGTGGCGGCTTCCCTGCTGTTCGGTGAACTGACCCTGGAGCATCTGGACGATGCGCTGATGGCGGATAAGACGCTGACGGCCTTGATGGACCGGGTAAGCATGGTCAGCGGCCCGCGCTGGAATGATTCTCGCATGCTGGAGGTGGCGCCGGAAGGCGCCGAGGTCACCCTGCGCTTGCACGACGGCGACACCTTCAGCTGTTTTATTCCCAAGGCGATCGGCAGTGCCGATTATCCCCTGAGCGATAAGGCGCTGGAAAACAAATTTCTGCGCTGCGCCGGCGGAATAATGCCACCGGCGGCGGCGCAACGGCTGGTCTCGACGCTTTGGCAAATAACGGAGATAGCCGATGTGCATGAGCTTGCCGACATGATGGCGCCGGCGGGGCAGGCAACAGATGAGTGAATTTTCACCGGTCATTTTTAGGGTACTTTTTATGGGTACGAAGGGAGGGCGCGATGGTCTTTGATTTTGCCTCGGTTTTACAGCAGTGGCCGCTGCTGCTGAAAGGCACGGCGCTCACGCTGGCGATGACGCTGGTGTCCACGGCGCTCGGCCTGATAATGGGCATTGCCTGCGGCTGGGCGCGGGCCCACGGCGCCCTGGCTGCGCCATCTGACGGGGGCCTATATCGAACTGGTGCGAAATACGCCTTATATCGTACAGCTGTTTTTTATCTATTTCGGCCTGCCGGCGTTGGGACTGCACTTGTCCGCCATTACCGCAAGCGTCCTGTCCCTTACCCTGAACCTGGCGGCCTATGCCGGCGAAATCACGCGCGCCGGCATCGACGCCACGCCCCGCAGCCAGGTGGAAGCGGCCCAAAGCCTGGCCATGAACCGCTGGCAAATCTTCTCCCGTGTGGTGCTGCCGCCGTCGTTGTCGCGTGTGTGGCCGGCCCTGATCAGTCAGGTGATCATCATTATGCTCGGGTCGGCGGTATGCAGCCAGATTTCCACCGAGGATCTGTCGTTCAGCGCCAATCTGATTGCCAGCCGCTCTTTCCGGAATTTTGAGGCCTTTATCATTGCGGCGGCGATTTATCTGGTGATGGCGATTGTTGTGCGTCAGTTCCTCGGCTGGGTAGGGCCGCGGTTTATCTTCGGGCAAGCGGCGAGGAAGCGGTCATGAGCGATTTCACCCTATGGGATATTTTCCGCAATCTGCTGCTGGCGCTGCGCTGGACCGTGGGATTGTCCGCCATCGCTTTTGTGGGCGGCGGCATCGTCGGGGCCTTGCTGCTTATCATGCGCCTGTCCCACAGAAAATGGCTGCAATGGACAGTTATTCTCTATGTCAATCTTTTCCAGGGCACGCCGCTGCTGATGCAGCTGTTCCTGACCTATTTCGGCCTGGCGCTGTTCGGCATCGACACCACGCCGCTCTTTGCCGCTTGCCTTTGCCTGACGCTCTATGCCAGCGCATACCTGACGGATATCTGGCGCGGCAGCGTGGAGAGTATTCCCCGCCAGCAGTGGGAAGCGTCCGCCAGTCTTGCGCTCTCCTTCGGCGAACAGCTGCGCTATGTCATCTTGCCCCAGTCGTTCCGCCTCGCCCTGGCGCCGACGGTGGGCTTCCTGGTGCAGGCCATCAAAGCCACCGCCCTGGCGTCGGTCATCGGCTTCGTGGAACTGACCCGCTCGGGGCAAATCATTTCCAACGCCACGTTTTCGCCTTTTCTGGTCTATGGCAGCGTGGCGCTGCTCTATTTTGCGCTGTGCTTCCCGCTTTCCTGGTGGAGCCGGCATTTGGAAAAAAAGTTAACCCGTGGAGCAAACCGGCATGAGTGATCTTTCAATGAACACGCCCTTCGCGGTGGTGGATATTCAAGGCCTGCACAAGCGCTTTGGCGACAATGAAGTGCTTAAAGGCATCGATCTGCAGATCAAACGCCAGGAAGTGGTGTGCATCCTGGGCAAAAGCGGCTCGGGCAAAAGCACGCTGCTGCGCTGCATCAACGGCCTGGAAAGCTTTGACGAGGGCTCGCTCACCGTGGACGGGCAGGGGATAAAGCAGCATGACCCCGCCGCCATGCGCGACCTGCGCCAGAATGTCGGCATGATTTTTCAGAGTTTCAACCTCTTTCCCCATCTGACGGTGGGTAAAAAACATCATGCTGGCGCCGACGCTGGTGAAGAGCATGCCGCGAGACGCGGCGGAAAGGGCGGCACGGGTTTTGTTAAAACGCGTGGGGCTTGAGGAAAAGTTCGATACCTGGCCGGACAACCTCTCCGGCGGCCAGCAACAACGGGTAGCCATCGCCCGCGCCCTGGCCATGACGCCGGAAGTGCTGCTGTGCGACGAAATCACCTCCGCCCTCGATCCCGAGTTGGTGGGCGAGGTTTTGCAGGTCATCGAGGCCCTGGCGGCGGAGGGTATGACCATCATCATGGTGACCCATGAGATGAACTTCGCCCGCAAAGTCAGCGACCGTATCATCTTTATGCATCAGGGCAAAGTCCATGAAGTGGGAACGCCACAGGAGATTTTCGATAATCCGCAGACGCCGGAGCTGAAGCAATTTCTGGCCTGACGGCGCGATTGCCGACAAACGCACGCAGCGTCGATAAGGCGGGACTAGGGCTGCAAACCCAAGTCGCTCCGACGGTACAGAAGGACTGAAACCAATATTGTCCGCGCCAGGATGAAAACGCCGCCAAGCGTTGGTTCGCCGGGCGCCTCTCAGGAATGAGCGCCGGCATCACGCGGATCGCGCCTGTTTGCACCTGTGTGTAGCCGGATTTGCCGTTAGCGATGGCGCGGCACCCTGTCTCGGCGGGCAGATTGTTTTTAATCCGCCCTTAAGGCTGAGACCTCTACCGGCCTTAGGCAGGTAACAAGATTCCGCCTCGGCCCATGCCGAGGCGATAAACCTACTCACGTAATAGTTGGAGAAACACGCATGACCCATACCCGTATTCGCCCGTTTAATACCAAGGAAACCTATCCGGAACAGAAGTTGGATAACGATTTATGCCAGGCGGTGGTGGCGGGGAACATGATTTTCCTGCGCGGCCAGATAGGCCAGGATCTCGATACCCGTGAATCGGTGGGCATCGGCGACGTGGCGGCGCAAACCGAACAGGCGATGTATAACATCAATATGCTGCTGGAAGAAGCCGGCAGCAAGCTGGAGGATATCTGTAAAATCACCGTTTATCTCACTGACGTACGCTACCGTGAAACGGTGTACAACATCATGGGACGCTGGTTGAAAGGCGTGTTCCCGGTCTCCACCGGCTTGATGATAAGCCACCTGGCCCGCCCGGAATGGTGGGTGGAAATCGACGTGATCGCCGTTAAATCCTAAGGAGCCTGCCGATGGGCACTGCAATCGAGCTGTTATCGACGCTGGTGGGCTTCCCGACGGTCAGCCGCCGGTCGAACCTTGCGCTGATAGACTTCGTTGAATCCTATCTGGCGGATTACGCTATCGGCGCCCGCAGAGTCTATAGCGAGGACGGCAGCCGGGCTAATCTGTATGCCACCATCGGACCCGCCGATCGGGGCGGCATTTGCCTGTCCGGCCATTCCGACGTGGTGCCGGCGGACGGGCAGCCGTGGAGCAGCGATCCCTTCACGCTGACGCGGCGCGGCGACCGGCTGTATGGCCGGGGCAGCGCCGATATGAAAGGCTATCTGGCATGCGTATTGGCCATGGTGCCCCGGTTCATCAAGGCCACCCGCGCCGCGGATGCCCGGCCGATTCACATCGCCATCAGTTACGATGAGGAGATAGGCTGCGTCGGGGTGCGGGGACTGCTGGATGAACTGGCTCTCGACGGGGCGCGGCCCACCGGCTGTATCATCGGCGAACCGACCCTGATGCGGGTGGCCACCGCCCACAAAGGCAAAAGCGCCTGGCATTGCCGGGTGCGGGGGCAGGCGGCCCATTCCTCGCAAAATCATCTGGGGGTCAATGCCATCGAATACGCGCTAGAGCTGATGCTGTTTTTACGCAGCCAAGGCCGCGATTGGCGCCAGGGAGAGCGGGACAACCGTTACGACCCGCCCTGGTCGACGGTGCAGGTGGGCACCGTTCACGGCGGCAGCGCGGTGAATATCGTGCCGGATAATTGCGAATTCGACTTTGAAATTCGTCCGCTGCCCGGTACCCGGCATCATCTGCTGGCGGGGGAACTGGGCGATTTCGCCAAACGGTTACTGCCGGAAATGCGTTCGGTGTCGACGGCGGCGGATATCCTGCTGGAGCGGATGGCGGAATACCCCGGCCTGCTGGACGACGGCTCTTTGGATGTCCTTAAACACCGCTGCGCCGGCGCATTGGAGCAGGAAGGCTTTGACTCGTTGAGCTTCGGCACCGAGGCCGGACTGTTTCAACAGGCGGGCATTCCCACCGTGGTGTGCGGGCCGGGCTCCATCGCCCAGGCCCATAAGGCGGATGAGTATGTGGCGATGGAACAGCTGGAACAGTGCCAGCGATTTTTGGAGAAAATCGTCGGCTGCTGAACTGCGATGTATTCTGCGAAATGAGCACGTCCTTTTCAATGGGGAGAATATCTATACAAGCTTCATCACCCAGGATCGGGCTCTAATTTCCAAGTCTTTCAAACAGCAACAGTGGATTGACATCTCGTCATCTGGCGTCGTTACCGACGATAGACCCTGAGGCCCAAAAGCCACGCACATCGTTAAAGGCTTTGCGTCGGGCAGCACCGTTGCTCTTTGGTTATATTTTGGTACAGATCCGTTATCATGACAGATCGGACAGCTTTTGCGCCGAGGCGATAAGCTCCCGCAGCAGCATTTGCCGCCGGGGCGGGTCCGTGTCGCGGCTCACCATAAAGCAGAACGCGGCTATGGCATGGCCGCCCCGCGAGATAACCGGCGCCGCCATGCAGCAGGTAAAGCTATCGGATAGACCTTCCGTCATGGAGAAGCCTTGCTGTGCGGCGCGCCTGACATCCTCAAGAAATTGTCCGCTGTCGATGGCACGGCCGTCCGCCAGAATAAAATCCTCCGGCGGGATCAGGTCGAGAATGTCCTGCGAGGAAAGATGCCCCAATAGCAATCGTCCTGATGCGGTCCAGGGGATAGGGACCTTGACGCCGATGTCCGAGGTGATTTTAAATGGGCGCGAGCTGCTTTCCGATAACACCACGGTATACTTGTTTCCTTCCAGCATGCATAGCTGAACGGTCTCCCCCCAAACGGTTTATCAGCTCCAGCATCAACTGGTGGGCGCGGCGCAGCAGATCGTTTTGCATGGCATAGTCCGCACCATAGTAGTGCATTTCCCGACCGAAAAACACGCTGCCGTCCGGCAGGGTTTCCAACCAGTCCGCTTCGGTCAGCAGGTTCACCAGTTCGTAAATACTCGATCGCGGCGCATCGGTGGAGGCGATCAGTTCCCGCATGGTCATGGGTTTTCTGGCGATATGCAACTGCCGGAACAGTTCAATGATCCGGTCTACTCCCCTGGCTCGAGGCGGGTTTGCTGAGGGCATGGCTGTTCTCCTTGATATCGCCTATATCCTTCATTTTTCGAATTGCAGCGACGTGGGCTAAACGCGCTTATCTTCGGCACTGAGCTATCAGGCCCCTGAAAATGCTTGAGCCGACCGTCTTTGGCAATTCGAATCCTATTGGATATAGCCGGTGCGCCACGGCCTGGAAAGTTCGGTTTTGACGCCGAACCGGCCGCTGGCTAAAGCGTGAAGGTATCATACACGGAATCATCACTATCCACAGCGTCTGTTCAATTTTGCTTAATCAAATTCCATGCACCTTTATGGGGCCCTATTATTTTGCAGAAAAGTGGGGGCTTATTTATTTGGGTGAAACGGATATGAAAAGAGCAAACATAATGCCGGTTTAGTTCAATGGAAAATACCGGCTTAATCGTGACAGTTCTGAATACGGGCATATAAATGCGGATTGCATATTGCAAAATTAATTCTTTTGTGACAGGCTGAAATTGTCCGGTATGTCGGAAATAAATCCGGTATATCAGACATTCAGTCATCATGATTGCATGAAAAATTCTGAAAGAGAATGGCGGACAAAACCCGATTTTGCGGCGTGGGAGAAATTGATATGGCGATAAAACGGTACGGTACCGAAGGCGGCGTGGGTACCGGCGGGCAAAAACTACCCTTTGCCCGCGCGGTTGAAGCGGGCGGCTGGCTCTACATCTCCGGTCAGACGCCCATGACCGATGGCGAAATAGTGGAAGGCAGTATTATTGAACAAACCCGACTGGCATTTGATAACTGCCTGCGTATCGCCCATGAGGCGGGTTATGAAGCCAGGGATGTGGTGCACGTTACCGCCGTGCTGACCGATGCCCGCTATTTCGGATCATTTAATAAAGTCTTCGCCGAATATTTTTCAGCGTTTCCTCCGGCGCGTATTTGCAGCGTTCAGGATTTAGTGGTGGATTGTAAGGTTGAAGTGGATATGAAATGTTACCGCGCAGATAGAAAATAACTTTTTTGGCCGAGCGGTGCGTATTTACCAGGTTAATATGAAACATATAAATCATCGTTGATGACGGATTGCGGCCGTTAGGGCTGCGGCGAAATAAAAGATGACGAGCGTAACAATCATTGAGTTGGGGGATTAACGTTATGAACTACCTTAAATATAAAACGCATGCGGCCTGTCTTTTTACCGCCGCCAGCGTCATGTTGGTTATCGGCTGTACGCCCACCGATGACGGCAAGGCGAAAGAGGCCGCCCCGGCTTCCACCTTGCAAACCGTATTACAGCGGGGCACCCTGCGGGTAGGCGACTGCTTGTCCTTTGCGCCGTTCGGTTTCAATAATAAAGACGGACAGCCGGACGGCTACGACGTGGATTTGGCCAAATTGCTGGCCAAGAATATGGGAGTAAAGCTTGAGGTGGTGGATACCACCAGCGCCAACCGTATTCCCAACCTGCAAACCAACAAAGTGGACGTGGTTTTTTGTAACTTCACCCGTAATCTGGAACGGGCCAAGGAGATCGGTTTTACCGCGCCGTATGTGGTGGCCAGCGAAGCGATGCTGGTGCGTAAAAACAGCGGTATTCAGTCCGCCAAGGACATGGGCGGCAAAACCATCGCCACCGTAAAAGGCTCTACCAACGGCGATGAAGTCCGCTCCATGGGCATTCCGGTGAAGATCCAGGAATATGACAGCTCCCAGGCCGCGATACTCGCCGTCAAGCAGGGGCAGGCCGACGCCATGATAGAGGATAACAACTTCCTGGCCTACCAGGCCAAGCTGGATCCCAGCCTGGTGGTCACCAACGAGGCGCTGGTGCCGCTGGAATACAACGCCTTCGGCGTAAAAGCCGGCGATCAGCAGTGGATTAATTATCTCAATGAATTCCTGTTTGAAATCAACGCATCCAAACAGAACGCCGCGCTTTATCAAAAATGGTTCGGCACGGCGCCCCGTTACCCGCTGAACCCTCAGTATTGATGACCGGCAAAGGGCGTTTTCGCCGGCGGAGGCAGACATGAGCTATCAATGGTTAACTCTCATCAGCTATTTTACGGTGTTTCTCTCCGCCGCGTGGCTGACACTGCAGGTAACGATACTGGCGTTTATCGTGGCGATGGCGTTAGGTCTGCTTACCGCTTTGGCGCGATCCTGTCGTTTTTCCGTCCTGCGTTATATCGCCGCCGCCTACGTTGAGATCGTCCGCAACACACCGGTGCTGCTGCAGATATTCATCGTGTTTTTCGGCTTGCCGTCCCTAGGGCTCACCATGAGCGCCTGGACCGCCGGCATCATCGCGCTCGGCGTGAACGTGGGCGCCTACCTGGCGGAAGTCTTTCGCGCCGGCATCCAATCGGTACCCCAAGGCCAGCAGGAAGCGGCGAAAATACTCGGCATCGGCCGGCGGGATATTTTTTTGCAGGTGGTGTTGCCGCAGGCGGCGCGGGCGGTCTATCCGGCTATCATCAATAATCTGATCCAATTGCTATTGGGTACATCGCTGCTCTCAGCCATTGCCCTGCCGGAACTCACCGGCACGGCAACGGTGATTAACGCCCGCACACTGCTGTATATTCAGACCTTTTCTGTGACCCTGGCGGCTTATCTGATTCTGAGCAATGCCCTGGTATGGATTGGCGGTTTTTTGGGACGGCATCTTTTCACGCCGCCGGTTGCCGTCATAAAAAAATCCGGCCCGTGGTTTGGCCGAAATAAAGTCAAAAACGGGGGTGCGGCATGAACGAATTATTGTTAACCAGCATGCCGCTGCTGCTGAAGGGGCTCGGGGTGACGCTTTTGCTGTCGGCCGCCTCCATCATCGGCGGTACAATGCTGGGACTGCTGGCGGCCGTGTTGCGTAGCAGCCGTAACACGCCGGCTATCGTCATCGCCCGGTTGTACACTGAGCTGTTTCGTGGTTCGCCGGTGCTGATTACGCTAATGTTCATCTATTTCGGCGTGGCTTATTTCGGCTATGACATCAATATTTTCGCCGCCGGCGTCATTGGCCTGAGCGTGTATCAGGGCGCTTATATCGGCGAGGTATTTCGCGCCGGTATTGAAGCGGTGCCGAAAGGGCAGTGGGAGGTGGCCCAGATCCTGGGTATGAATAAGCGGCACGCCTTTTTGTCGGTTATCCTGCCGCAAACCCGGCGGATCATCCTGCCCCCTCTGGTCGGTCAATATCTGTCGCTTATCAAGGACACCTCCATCATCAGCATGATCGGCATGTCCGAACTGCTGCGCCAGGGGCAGTCCATCGTCGATCGCATCGGCCAGCCGGTGGCGGTGTACGGCCTGGTGGCCGCCCTTTATTTCATCATCTGTTTTCCCCTCTCCCGCTGGGTGCGGCACCAGGAAAGCAACAGGAGCCTTTTATCATGACCGTGACAGGCATAGCCAAACCCAAACCCGCCATCGCCTTAAGCGGCGTGTCTAAATCCTTCGGTAATACCCAGGTGCTCAAAAGCATCGATCTGGCGGTCAGTCCCGGCGAGGTGCTGGTGCTTATCGGCGCCTCCGGCTCCGGAAAGAGTACCGTGCTGCGTATCATGAGCGGCCTGGAAATCGCCGACGCCGGTGAAATCTGGGTTAACGACGTGCCGTTGCATGACAACCGTCGGGCCAAGGAGATTCGCGGCCATGTGGGCATGGTATTCCAGCAATTCAACCTGTTTCCCCATAAAACCGCCCTGGGAAATGTGACGTTGGCTTTGATCAAGGCGCGCAAGATGCCGAAAGCGGATGCCGAGCGCGTCGCCATGGCCGCCTTGAGCCGGGTGGGACTGGCGGATCGGGCCGGCCATTATCCGTCGCAGCTCTCCGGCGGACAGCAACAGCGGGTGGCCATTGCCCGCGCCCTGGCGGTGGAGCCGAAAATCATGTTTTTCGACGAAGCCACGTCGGCGCTGGATCCCGAACTGGTGGGCGAGGTGACCGAAGTCATGCGCGAACTGGCGCGGGAAGGCATGACCATGGTCGTGGTGACCCATGAAATGGGCTTCGCCCGAAAAACCGCCGATCGGGTGGTATTTATGGATAAAGGCGTGATTGCCGAGCAGGGGGCGCCGGAGCAAATTTTCGTTCATCCGCAAAATGCCCGGACGCAGCAGTTTTTAAGCCGGGTGCTTGAGCATTAAGACAACCGATAGCCATCAGGACCGCCAGGTTCTATAGCAGGAGACATCCATTATGTCCGATACCACAGATTTTTATACCGTTGACGGCAGCCTGAACCCGATGGCGCCGGGGCCGCTGTACAAATCCGCCGGGGGAGACGGCCGCGCGGTCTTGGCCGCCGGTACTCCGCTCTTTAAGGACGACGCTGTTTTTTCACCGATCATGATCCTTAAACAGACCGCCTATGAGCAAAATATTGCCGCCATGGCCGATTATTGCCGCCAGCAGGGGGGTGCTCCATGCGCCTCACGGCAAGACCTCCCTGGCGCCGGAGCTGCTGCGGGGCGCGATACGCCAAGGGGCATGGGGCCTGAGCGCCGCCACCCCGGCCCAGGTACGCGCTTTTCGCTCCTTCGGCATCAAAAACGTCTTCTTAGCCAATGAACTGGTTGACCCGACGGGCATTCGCTGGATTGGCCGCTATCAGCACGACCATCCGGAACAGCGGTTTATCTGTTATGTGGATTCTCTGGCCGGGGTACGTATCCTGGAACAGGCCCTGGCGGATATCGACGTTCGCCTGACGGTATTGCTGGAGGTATCGGTGGTCGGCGGCCGCACCGGCTGCCGCTCCCTGCCGGAGGCGCTGGATATCGCCCGTTTGGTGCGGGACAGCCATAAGCTGCAGCTTATCGGCTTGGCCGGTTATGAAGGGGCCATCGCCGGCGATCGCAGCGCCGAGTCCCTTGCCAAGGTACGAGACTATTGCCGCTGGATGATGACCGTGGCCGGAGCCGTGGACGGAGAGGGGCTGTTTGAGGCGGATAGCATATTGCTGAGCGCCGGGGGCGGAACCTTTTTTGATATCGTGGTGGAGATGTTCAAGACGGTGTCCCTTAGCCGTCCCGCCCTGGTGATGATCCGCTCCGGAGCCTATATGGCCCATGACGATGGTCTTTATGCCCGCATCGCCCCGTTTGCCCAGCAAGGTTCGGCGTTTCATCTCCGGCCGGCGCTGGAAATCTGGGGCCGGGTGCTGTCGCGTCCGGAGCCCGAGCTGGCCATCCTGGATTTCGGCCGCCGCGACGTCCCCTTCGATCAGGATTTGCCGATGCCCCACAGCTTCAGGGCGGCTGACGGCGGTCAGGCACGGGACGCCCGCGGGGCATCGGTCACCGCGGTAAACGATCAGCATGCCTATCTGCGCGTGGCGGCGGACGACCCCTTGCAGGTGGGGGACTGGGTGGGCTGCGGTATTTCCCATCCCTGCACCGCCTTTGACAAATGGCGCTATCTGCCGCTGGTGGACGATGATTATGTCTGCGTCGGACAGGTGACGACCTGGTTTTAATAACGCTTTTTTTCTCTGCGCTGGTCACGGGTCTGACGTTGTGTCATTGATGGTGCCAGCGTGGTAAATATTGAGCGAGATCGTGTATATATGCACTTAATGAGTTTGATATCATGATATAAAGGCATCCCTTTTGGATGATACGCAAACTATTTATTATCATTGAGTCATAAGCTATGGGTTGCTGGCGGCATGACCACGGCATTTATAAATATAATGCGCAAAATTTGCAATTTTTTCAAAAAGATTTGCAGATGACATCTGTGCACAAAATATTTACTTATAACGAAAGGGCAAATATTATTTCAAGTAAAGAGATCAGTGGTACTGAAAGTTTTTGCTTCGGAGAAATTTTAAAACATTTATTGACTATTATTGAGGAAATTTCTACATTCAATCCACCTGTAGATCATTCATCTTCTGAAAACGTTGAATCAAGCATTTTGAGCTGGATTAAATTTTTATGTGCCAATCAAAAAAAACTTGATCCTATAATTCGTCTCAATACCTTATTCGCTGCACATACAGCAGAAGATCATGAGAAAATCACGGTTCAGTTCATCATAAAAAATACAGGCAAAAATTGCGACAGCAAAAGATTAACTGATAAATTGCTCGAATTGATAAAGGGTTATGATTGCCAAACGAGCGCTGATCTTGAGAAAGCATTATACACTAAAGATTCTACATCCGGCGAGCCATTACTGCCTGAAAGCTTTTACGAGGATATGTGCACGCTTTATCATAGGCATTTCTTTAGAAATACCAGCAAATTAGGGTTGGATTTCTTCGCCAGCCGTGGTTATGATATCGTTTTTAATTGGGACACGGGTGATGGTTCCCAGATCGATTTAAATATGGTTAAGGATAAACATTGGCAAAGAGAAGAGTATTTTCTTAATGAAGATAAAACTCCGTTCACATTTTCGGAAATACGCCATGTATTGAGAAATAAGCAAGATCTTTTTTCCGACAATATTTACAAAATTTCTTTCGGCAATAATAATATTGAAATTGCTAAGCGGTTAGATTCGGAAACATGGGTTGATATCTCCTATTTGACCATTGCATAAGCCAGTTGAATCCGGCAGCTGATCAGGGCGGCGTAAGCGTTGTAAAATGACGAAATGAGGAAAATCGCCAGACGGTCAGCTTAACTATTGCTCGATGCTTGGCGCCAAAGGCGCTAAGGTTGTTCTCGCCGACCATAGTCTTTTTATCGGACCTGCCCGGAGCGCCCCACGTTTGGCTACGTCAGCTATCCTTAACGTTCAGGAAACATCTCATGACGGGAGGATGTCATGGCAAAGCTGACCAGCGATTTCTTTGTGGAACGCCTGCGGGCCTGGGGCGTGACCCGCATATTCGGCTATCCCGGCGACGGCATCAATGGCGTGCTCGGCGCGCTGCAACGTGCTGAGCAGGAAGGACGCGGCATTGAATTCATCCAGGTGCGTCATGAAGAGATGGCGGCCTTTATGGCCTGCGCCCATGCTAAATTCACCGGCCGGCTCGGCGTCTGTCTCTCCACCGGCGGGCCCGGCGCCACCCATCTGCTTACCGGCCTGTATGACGCGAAAATGGACCATATGCCGGTGCTGGCCATCGCCGGCCAGGCGGAAACCACGGTCCGCGGCGCCACTTACCAGCAGGAGTTGAATCTCGATCGGGTATTCGCCGATGTGGGCAGCTTTGTGCAGGAAGCCGCCACCCCGGCCCAGTTGCGCCATCTACTGGATCGCGGCGTGCGCATCGCCGTGGCCCGGAACGGCGTGACGGTGCTGGTCTTGCCCAAGGACGTGCAGGACGAGCCTTGGCAGGAGCCGCGGCAGGCCCATGGTTTCACCCGCTCGGGTCCCGGATACCAGCGGCCGAAAGTGGTGCCTTATGAACAAGATCTGCAGCGGGCGGCCGACGTGCTGAACGCCGGTAAAAAAGTGGCGATATTAATCGGCGCCGGCGCGCGCGGGGCGGCGGTGGAAGTGGTTCAGGCCGCCAACCTGCTGGGGGCGGGCGTGGCCAAGGCGCTGCTGGGCAAGGACGTATTGCCGGACGATGCGCCCTTCGTTACCGGCGCCATCGGCTTGCTGGGCACCGAACCCTCGTCGGATATGATGAAGGCGTGCGACACGCTGCTGATGATCGGCACCGGCTTCCCCTGGGCGGAGTTCCTACCGGCGGACGGACAGGCGCGGTCGGTGCAAATCGATATCGACCCGGCGATGCTGGGGCTGCGTTATCCGGTGGAGGTGAATCTGCACGGCGATGCGGCCGAGACACTGCGGGCGCTGCTGCCGCTGCTGCGCCATAAAGACGATCGCAGTTGGCAGGAAAACATCGCCCTCGGCGTGAAAAGCTGGTGGCTGAAGCTGGAGGAGCGCGCAATGGCGCCGGCGCATCCCGTCAATCCACAGCGGGTGGTGTGGGAAATGTCGCCGCTCTTGCCTGAAAACGTTATCGTGACCTCCGACTCCGGTTCTTGCGTCAACTGGTATGCCCGGGATTATCGGGTAAAACAGGGCCAGCGGGCCTCGCTGTCGGGGGGGGCTGGCCTGCATGGGGGCGGCGGTGCCTTACGCCATTGCCGCCAAATTCGCCCATCCCGCGTCGCCGGTGGTGGCGCTGGTGGGGGACGGCGCCATGCAAATGAACAATATGGCCGAACTTATCACCATCAAGAAATATTGGCAGCGCTGGCAAGACCCGCGGCTGATTGTCTGCGTGTTCAATAACGGCGATTTAAACCAGGTCACCTGGGAACAGCGGGTGATGGAGGGTAATCCCCGTTATCCCGCCTCTCAATCGGTGCCGGACGTGGGATATGCCCGCTTTGCCGAGTCCCTGGGTTTGCGCGGCATATTCATTGATGACCCCGACATGCTGCATGCCGCCTGGGTCGAAGCGTTGACCGCCGAACGGCCGGTGGTGCTGGAAGTGAAAACCGATCCGGAGGTGGCGCCTCTGCCGCCGCATATCACCCTTGTACAGGCGAAAGCCTTTATGTCTTCCATGGCGAAAGGGGATCGCGGGGCCGGACAGGTCATAGCCGATACGGCCCATCAGATTTTGGGCGGGCTATTGCCGGGAAAAACGGTAAAATAACGAACCGGCGGCGGCGATCACCAGGTGCTGCAACAGTCGCTTGTGATACCGTCGCCCTAATAGATTGACTCAAGGGGTAAGTTCCGAACGCTGCGCGGATCGCCTGAATAAGTTTGTTGTTCCTATACCAATCCGGCATTGATTTTTGCCCCTCTATAATGGCATGTGTTAGCGAGTTGTTTAATAACATTCTGCTAGTTTAGCGTGGCATAAATTTACTGGAATTGATAATGAATCTCTCAACGAATCACTCGGTTAACACATCTTCTGCCATCGATCAATTTGATAGTCAATTGTACATGCGTCAGCTTGATAAAATGCCAACGTCCAAGGAGGCTGCTTGCAACGCCGATAAGCTTACCTCCCTTGTCAACGAATTAAAATTGGTCCAAAATCGCCACGCAGGTACCGTCCAAACGTCCTCTAATGTGGTGTACATAAATCATTTTCTGAATTTTTTTACACTTAATGAATCTTCACTCTTTCCGTCTTTGCATAAAGATGATAGCCATAAGATTACAGGGAATAAATTACAAACGGCATTGCAGTCGGTCGGCATCATTAAAAATGATGATGGCGTAAAAAACGCGATGAGTCAGGAACGCTTCCATGATTTAAATAACGAGGTTTGCATTCTACAAGGTTGGCTAGTATCACGCATATTAGCATCGGGCGGCAATATAAATCTGCCTAAAGATTATTGAAAACCACTCAAAATCACCTAATATTCTGTCTAAAAGGGAGGTCAGTCTAAAAGCTGCGACTGGGCTCTCGGTACGCTGCTGTAGGTCTCTTCCCTCAACAACAGAAAACATTTTCCTGAATATTTCAAGGGATTAAGTTATGCCAGTTTATATGATTTACGCCAAGAACAGCTCCAATGTTCCGCCTAACTCTTTATTGTGTGCTTTATGTGTTTAGCGTATAGATTCCCAACGCATAAACACTCGTTCATTCATGTGAAACAGCAGCCGCTATAAAACAATTACTAGACACAAAGGCATCCTACCAAGCCCATTTACCATGGGCTTTCCTTCCTTTTAGATCATGTGGGTCGTTTTGTACCTTGAAACCACCGGTCAACCCCGCCCAGCCAGTGAGTTAATTAACACCACGGTTATCGGAATCTCCTTGCTGGAAAGGCCGTATATTGCGAAGAAGCATCACAGGACAACGCGTTAGACCCATTTGAAAAAGAAAAAATTGAAGGGGAGTTTTTTTTCTCGACTTCATCATATGGATTACCCTGATCAGGGAAAAACCAGCCTATGCGGTGCGGCGTCATTTTTTTATTGACCGCAAAGGGACCCGGCGGATATCTATGCGCAGGCGCACGAAACGTTCCAACCCCGTCGACGGATGACAATTTTGTCATCCAACGGTCATCGACGGGGACGGGTTGATTTGCCAAGCTAACGTCATTGACGATGAAACGGAGATCATATGCTTATTATTATCCTGGCCTACCTCGGCGGCGTATTGACCATCGCCAGCCCCTGCATCTTACCGGTGCTGCCGTTTGTTTTCGCACGTTCCGATCAATCCTTTGTCCGTTCCGGACTGCCGCTGCTGGCGGGCATGGCGCTGACCTTTAGCCTGGTGGCCACCCTAGCGGCGGTGGGCGGCGGCTGGGTAGTGTCGGCCAATCAATATGGCCGCTGGCTGGCCCTGGCGCTGATGGCGCTGTTCGGCGTGACGCTGTTGCTGCCGCGCCTGGCGGACCGCGTGATGCATCCGCTGGTGTCGGCGGGTAACCGCATGAACGATCGGCTTGCCGCCGGCGGTAAGCAGGCCTCCATGGGTTCCTCGCTGCTGCTGGGGGTCGCCACCGGCTTGCTATGGGCCCCTTGTGCCGGACCGATCCTCGGTCTGCTGCTCACCGGCGCCGCCTTGCAGGGCGCCAGTATCGGCACCACGCTGCTGCTGCTGGCCTATGCCGTCGGCGCCGCCACCTCATTGACCCTGGCGTTGCTTATCGGCGGCAAAGTTTTCACCATGATGAAGCGTTCGCTAGGGGCCGGCGAGTGGATCCGGCGCGGCATCGGCGTCGCCATGCTGGCGGGTGTGGCCGCTATTGCGCTGGGGCTGGATACCGGCGTGTTGGCCCAGATTTCCACCGCCTCCACCAGCGGTATCGAGCAAAAATTGCTGGACCGGTTTACGCCGTCCGATAGCCATGGCGCAACGGGAGCGCCCACGGCACCCACAACGCCTGCCGCAACGGCGGCACAAAACGGCGCCGCGCCGCAAACCGTGGCGGATATTTCGGCTATGCTTACCGATAACGGCCCCATGCCGTCCCTGGACGGCGCGGTTCAATGGTTGAATTCGCCGCCGCTCACCGCCGCCGCGCTGCGTGGCAAGGTGGTGCTGGTGGATTTCTGGACCTACTCCTGCATTAACTGTTTGCGCGCGTTGCCCTACGTGAAGGCCTGGGCGGCAAAGTATCACGATCAGGGACTGGTGGTGATTGGCGTTCATGCGCCGGAGTTCGCCTTCGAGCGGGATATCAATAACGTGACGCGGCAAGCCGACAAGCTGGGGGTCACTTATCCTATCGCCATCGACAATAATTACCGTATTTGGCGTGCGTTCAACAATCAGTACTGGCCTGCTCACTATTTTATCGATGCCACGGGGGAAATTCGCTACGAGCATTTCGGCGAGGGCGAATATGCGCAATCGGAACAGGTGATCCAGCAGTTGCTGCGGGAGGCGGGCGCCCGTAACGTCACTACCGCCATCAGCCAGGTGCAGGGGCAGGGGGGTGGAGCAGGCCGCCGGCGGTCAGCAGGATATTTCGCCGGAAACCTACCTGGGATACATGCGGGCGGAGAATTTCGCCTCCGGACAGGCGGTAAATGATACACCGACTCACTATCGCGCGCCCGCGACGCTGGCGTTGAATGATTGGGGCCTGAACGGGCGCTGGACGGTGGGGCCGGAGAGCGCGACGCTTAACGCCGGCGGCGGGCATATCGTCTACCGCTTCCACGGACGGGATCTGCATCTGGTGCTGGGTCCGTCCAAGGACGGCAAACCGGTTCGTTTTCGCGTTACGCTGGACGGCAAAGCGCCGGGGGATGCGCACGGTACCGATGTGTCTCCCGGAGGGGAGGGCACAGTTAACGAGCAGCGCCTGTATCAATTAATTCGCCAGCGGGACAGCGGGGATGAGTATACCTTCGATATCGAGTTTCTGGATGCCGGCGTATCCGCCTATGCCTTTACCTTTGGTTAACGCCCCGGAGGGCTATCATGATGACGGGTTCTTTCTCCTTACGCCGGGTCGCTTTTCGGGGGACGCCGCGGTATTTTGGCGGCGGCCATTGTGCTGACCGCGCTGTTATGGCAGTGCATGGCATGGTCGTTCGGCGGACCTGAAGACGTAGTAAAGATCCCGCCGCCGGTGCGTGACGAGGCCGCTTCCGGCGCCCATGCCGAAACCGTCGTGCTGGCGGGGGGGGTGCTTCTGGGGTATACAGGGAGTATTCCAGCATGTCAACGGCGTGACCAGCGCGGTCTCCGGCTATACCGGCGGATCGGCGCAGAACGCCAACTATGACGCCGTCAGCGGCGGCGACACCGGTCATGCGGAATCAGTGGAAGTCACCTTCGATCCGACGGTAATTTCTTACGGTACCTTGCTGCAAATCTACTTTTCCGTGGCGCATAACCCAACGGAACTGAACCGGCAGGGGCCGGACAGCGGCACGCAGTATCGTTCGGCGATATTCCCGCGCTCGGCGGCGCAGCAGCAGGTGGCGGAGGCCTATATCGCCCAGCTTAATACCGCCCGTGTCTATGACGCGCCGCTGGCGACCCGTATTGAAAAAGGCGATTTCTACCCGGCCGAGGCCTATCATCAGAATTACTTGACCAATAATCCCGAGGCCCCCTATATCGTGATTAACGACCTGCCTAAGCTGGCGGCGCTTAAGCGGATGTTCCCGGCTCGGTACCGGGACGAGCCGGTGTTGGTCAACGTGCGGCAATCATCCTATCGATCGTCGCCGATATAGGCTTTTGTCCGGTGGGTCGCCTACACTACTCTTTTAGTCATAGGATACTCATCAAACGTGGGTTCAAACTGGTGAATGTCACACGAAATTTTTGCTTTCCCATGTTGAATATCAAAAAAAATGAAGTGAGTAGATATGCTACAATATTATCTGATAAAAAAGCCAATTAAACATCAAAAGCTGTGTGAGTCGATTGCGTATAGGATATTAAAAAAACCACCTTACAGGAAAAATATTCAAATATGCTGATTTAGATTTAAATAAATTTTATTCTATTTATGCTACTTATAAAAAATTCTTTTTTTTTGAAACATATTATCCTGTGATAATCGTTAGCTTTCGATTGTTAAGCTTATGAATATTTGCTAAGGTCCACAACGCATCTATGTTTTTAAATATTAATCTCATAAGGCCGCTAATGTCCTTTGTGAGAGGACCTTCAGTTCTCAAAATGGGTAGATGGGATTCGTTGTTGTCTCATTATAAGTAGTTTTATGGTTAATGAGTATTTCGGTGCCAGCCCTAACGGCGGCTCAACGTGACTGCATTTTGGCGCGTAAATGAGCTTTATAGGTGCTATAAGTTTAACGCCATATTTAAGCACTATTAGAGTGCAGCATGAATAATCAGCAAGGCTCATTTAACCCGATTAAGTATCCAGCTAACGTCTATCGTGCCTGAAACAAAGATGCATCGCTATTTCGGCATTATAGCCAGGAGTCACTAAGGATATTTTACAGACTTGCCGTTTGCCGGTAACGCTATGTATTTCCATTATTGAGGTTAATATATTCCATTTATTACAAAGGATTAATAATGTTAAGTAATGCCAATAGTATAGTCTGCATGCGCAATATGATGTCAAATATACTCGGTAACGGCACCTCACAAGCCAGATCTGAATTTTCATCTCCTCAGGGCGCCCTTGAGCTTATTACGGATTTTTTTACGTGCGGCGGCGTGCGCAAGGAGCGTGCTGAGAAATATGATTCGTTCGGTGATGCGTTTACGCTCGCGCTTGACGAGGTATGCCGCCTTGATAATGGTTGGCGTATACCGGATAGGCTCTACTTTGAATTTTCCGGTTACAGCGTCCTGATAAGGCAACCCCCCCCGATAATGCGAATCACGCCTCCGTTGAGCTCAGCAACGGCGGGAATAGCATTGAATCAGGCATAGATAGAGATATTTATTGCCGGATCTGTACCGTATTGCTGCTACGGCGGCGATTTAACCTTCCAGCCTCCTCCGTAACCTTAACGGATGAAGGATATATGAATTTGCGCAGGGTTAACTTGCAAAACTGTGATCTGACCGGAATCAACTTGAGCAAGGCCAATCTGAGCAAGGCCAATTTGAGCGGCGTCTGCCTGGGAGACGCCGACCTGAGCGAGGCCATCCTGGAAGAAACCAACCTGGAATCGGCTGACCTGAAAAAATACCATTTTGAAAAAAGCGGTTATGAAAAATGCTTTTATGCAATTTGCAATGATGGATAAGGCTTGTCTTGAGGAGGCCGATATGAGCTGGGCCGATCTGGGCGCGGCTGTTCTTCGGCAAGCCAATTTGACCAATACCATTTTGTGCGACGCCAATCTGGATAATACTCTCTTGGAAGGGGCCGACCTGACCGGGACGAAGCTGAGCAGGGCATACATGGGGAAAACCCATCTGGCAGGGGCTAAACTGAACGGAACTCAGGTTGGCTCACTTAAACTGTCGATTACGCAGTTTAGATACCCTGAAATGAATGCGGCTTCTCTAAAGAAATTTCTTTCGGTTTATGCTATTAACGACATATCCGGCGTCCAGCACAACACCAAAAACGACATCAATGCTCAACTGAACATGATTGACAGCATTGATGAGCAATACGCCGACGTCAAAATACGTTTGATCCGTGAAATGATAGCTTCATTAGAAAACATCGACGTGTCCAGCGCTGCGGCGCGCCTGCGGGATTTTGTGTCTAAAGCCCCCTATGCCAAGGAAGGGAATATCCTTGAGAGGCTGAATGATATCCTTCAAGAAAACCTTGAAAAGGATATACATCAGCCGGAACTTGAAAACCTCGACCAGTCTAGACTGAATGAAACTGTACGAAAAAAGGATCTTTGATTTTAACAACGTCTGCCGGTAACGGAAATCTTCAACCGCCACACTTCACTCTTCAAACACAAAACAGGCATTGATCCCCCTATATTCGCCTGCATTGTATGTGTTAACGGTTGGTCGAGTCTAACGATTAGGCGCCGCTAATGGCTTCCCGCGTATAGTCGCCGTTCACCAGCCGCAGCAGATTCAATGGGTTGGCATCCTGCAGCGGCGGCGGTAACAGCGCCGCCGGCCAGTTCTGCAGGCATACCGGACGCTGGAAGCGGCTGATGGCCAGGGTGCCGACCGAGGTGCCGCGGGCATCGGAGGTGGCGGGCCAGGGGCCGCCGTGCACCATGGCATCGCTCACCTCCACGCCGGTGGGGTAACCGTTGAACAGTACCCGCCCGGCTTTATGCAGCAGCCGCTGGCATAAGGGATCGGTTATCGGCAGATCCGCCGCGTCCGCCAACAGCGTCGCCGTAAGCTGGCCCTGTAAAGCCTCGAGGGCGGCCAGCAGCTCTTCATAGCTATCCACGGCCACCGCCACCGCCGCCGGGCCGAACACCTCTTCCTGCAACAACGGATCCGTCCCCGACAGCAGTAAATCCTTGTCGCCCTGATAAAGGAGAGCTGCCGCCTGGTTCGCCGCCGCCGGGCCCTCCGCCAGCCGCCGCAAAGACGGATGCCGGTCCCAGCACGCCACGCCCCGGCGGTAATTGTCCAGAATGCCTCTGTGCAGCATGGCCTGCGGCGGCACGGCTTGCACCAATGAGGCCAGTTGGCCGATAAACCGGTCAAAATGTTCGCCGGCCACGCCGATAATCAGCCCCGGCTTGGTGCAGAACTGCCCCGCCCCCAGGGTAAATGACGCCACCAGGTCGCGGGCGATTTGCCCGCCCCTGGTCTTCAAGGCCTCAGGCAGCACCAGCAGCGGGTTAACGCTGGACATTTCGGCAAACACCGGAATGGGCTGTGGCCGCCGGGCCGCCAAATCGAACAGCGCGCGTCCGCCCTTTAATGAACCGGTAAACCCCACCGCCTGAATAGCCGGGTGCCGCACCAGTTCGGCGCCGATAAGATCGCCGAAAATCATATTGAATACGCCCGCCGGCAGGCCTTGCGCCACACGGGCGCGCTCGATGGCCGCCGCGATGCCTTCGGCGGTGGCCGGATGGCCGCTGTGCGCCTTGAACACTACCGGGCAACCCGCCGCCAGGGCCGAAGCGGTATCGCCGCCGGCGGTGGAGAACGCCAACGGGAAATTACTGGCGCCGAACACCGCCACCGGTCCAAGAGCCAACTGATATTGGCGCAAATCCGGCCGGGGCAATGGCTTGCGGCCCGGCAGCGCCGTATCGATACGGACATTTTCCGTGTCGCCCCGGGCCAGCAACTGAGCGAACAGGCGTAACTGGTTGCTGGTGCGGGCCTTTTCCCCTTGTAACCGTGGCAGCGGCAGGGCGGTTTCCAAATGCGCCAGCTGCAGAAAGTCCTCCCCCAGGGCGTCGATTTCATCGGCGATGGCGTGCAAAAAACCCGCCCGCTGTTGGCTATGGGTTTGGCTATAGGCAGCGAAAGCGGCGTCCGCGGCTTTAGCCGCCCATTGAGCCTCCTCCTGCGTGGCCTGATAATAGTCATGGCCGGTGGGCTCGCCGGTGGCGGCGCACAGGCTGCGAATCCGTTCGCTTCCCTCGGCCACCCGGTTTCCTGCGATGAACTGGCCGCCGATGGCGGCGGTGTGTGAAACAGACATGGTGCTCCTCCCAATGGCAGACGCGCATACGGATGCCTGCCTTGTTGACGCATTGGGTTACCTTGACGGTTATTGCCGGCGGCGGCTTGAGTATTTTCGACGTGCCTGCCGGCGAAATCGGCACAGCGTACAGCCTGGCATGGCGCAATGGGCAAAGCCTCTGATGCCTGGGCCGCATGAGTTTATATTTGCAGGCTGGCGCGAAAATCGCTGGGGGTGGTGCCGGTCATGGCTTTGAATTGGCGGCTGAAAGCGCTGTGGTCGGTATAACCGCATTGCAAGGCGATATCGGTAATGGGCAGCGGTCCGCCGAGCAGCTCGGTGGCCTTTTCAAGTCTGACCTTATGGATAATCTGGCGCGGCGTGAGCTGGAATATCCGTTTGCAATAGCGCTCGATTTGCGCCACCGACAGCCCGGTGAGGCCGGTGAGCTCTTCCATGGACACCGGACGATGAAAATTCTGCCGGATATGGCTTTCCATGGCGAACAGGCTTTGGCAGGCCGGGTGATTAATCCGGTTCTCCTGAAGATCGTGAGAGATGCCCGCCATGCCGATAATGTGTTTTTCCCGGTCGTACAAGGCCAATTTCTGTGTCAGGCACCAGCCGGTCCGGCGACCGTTGTAAAAATGCAGTTCCAGCTGATCCGTTATGGGCACGCCGGTGCGTATCACTCGGTAGTCTTGTTCCACATAACCCATACCCAGCTTCGACGGAAACACCTGCGCCGAGGTTTTCCCCAGCAACGCATCGATACTCTTGCACCCGCAGCGGGTCGCCAGGGTGCGGTTGGCCATCAAATAGCGCGCGTCGCGGTCCTTGATAAAAAAAACCACGCCGGAAATGGCGTCCAATAACGGCAGCAACAGCGCGACGGCATCCAACAGACTGTGTATATTTTCCGGCCGTCGCTGTCCCAGTCCGGCGTAGAGCGCTGAACAGGCCGACTGTGAAGACAGGGCGGCCGTATTATCGCTGCCTCCGTCAAGGCGTAATCGGTAGGATGACATATCGGCAGGCGCTGGCCACATAAACCCTCTCTATTAACCTGAGCGCGGTTGAGATGCCGCGGTACGGGGATACTTTCAGCATGCCTGCGTCACCGGGGGGGGAGTAAAGCGTCGGTATGATAGGATTTGGTTATAACGCCGGGACCGTGCTGTGCCGTTTTCTCCATAAGGGCCGTGGAAAGGCATCAAGCGCCGGCGGGGGCTAAGGGTCCAATCTGCATACAGACCGAATATAAACCACGGGGGCAGCTGTGACTTTATCGACTCGTTATACCACGGTACGCGCTATCGATTCCCACACCGGCGGTGAACCGACCCGCCTTATCGTAGATGGGTTCCCCGATCTGGGTAACGGCACCATGGCGGAACGCCGAACCCGTCTGGCCGAGGAGTACGATCCATGGCGCAAAGCCGCTATCCTTGAGCCCCGCGGCGGCGATGTGCTGGTGGGCGCGCTGCTCTGTGCGCCTTGTTCCCCCCGCGCCGCCGCCGGCGTGATTTTTTTTAACAATACGGGCTATTTGGGTATGTGCGGCCACGGCACCATCGGCCTGGTGGCTTCACTGGCCTTTTTGGGGCGAATCAACGCCGGCGAACATGTGATTGAAACCCCGGTAGGGGGATGTGCGCGCTACCCTGCATGACGACGGCAGCGTGACGGTGGAGAATGTGCCCGCCCGCCGCGCCGTGCGTCAGGCGGCGTTGGAAGTGCCGGGCTATGGCCGGGTGTGCGGCGATATCGCCTGGGGCGGCAACTGGTTTTTCCTGATAAGCGAACATGGGCTGGCGGTTCATACCGGCAACCTTGAGGCGCTCACGGCCTTTAGCTGGGCGGTGCGTCAAGCGCTGGAACGGCAGGGGATAACCGGCGATGACGGCGGCGTTATCGATCATGTCGAACTGTTCGCCGGGGATAGCCATGCTGACAGCCGCAGCTTCGTGCTTTGTCCGGGCAAGGCTTACGATCGCTCTCCCTGCGGCACCGGCACCAGCGCCAAGCTGGCCTGCCTGGCGGCGGACGGTAAATTGAAACCCGGCGAGACGTGGCGCCAGGCCAGCGTTATCGGCAGCGAGTTCACCGCCAGTTACCGCCCCTACGACGAACATCAGATAATCCCTTCCATCCGCGGCTCGGCCTATATCTGCGCAGACAATACCCTGTTGCTGGATAACCAGGACCCCTTTGTCTGGGGGATCGGCTGATGGCCGTGGCCCGGGGAGCCGATGTTATCGTTATCGGCGCCGGCATTATCGGCGCCGCCTGCGCCCGTCGTTTGGCGGCGGACGGTATGCGCGTGCTGCTGTTGGATAATCTGCGGGGCGGCGCAACCCAGGCGGGCATGGGACATTTGGTTTGCATCGACGATAATCCGGCGGAGCTGCAGCTTTGCAGCTACAGCCTGCGACTGTGGCGGGAGGCGGCCGCAAGCCTGCCGGCGGACTGTGCCTGGTGCGGGTGCGGCACCTTGTGGCTGGCGGAAAATGCCGATGAAATGGACGCGGCGGCGGAAAAACAGCGGCGGCTGGCGCAAAGCGGGGTGCCGAGCGAATTGCTGACTCCTTCCGAGACGGCGCGATTGGAACCCGCCTTGCGTCCCGGTCTGGCGGGAGGGCTTCGGGTGGCGGGGGACAGCATTCTGTATGCGCCGGCCGCCGCCCGCGCCCTGGCGTCGCACCCGGGTATTGACCAAGTGGAGGGGGGAGGCGGCGTTCCTTGAGCATGAAACCGTGGTGCTGGCGAACGGAAGACGCTTGAAGGCGCCGGTTATCGTGGCGGCTAACGGCCTGGGGGCCGATGCATTGCTGGGCAGCCGTTTTCTGCGGGCGAAAAAGGGCCATCTGGCCATTACCGATCGCTATCCGCCCAAAGTGCGGCATCAGTTGGTGGAGTTGGGCTATGGCGCCAGCGCCCATGCCGCCAGCGGCACGTCGGTGGCGTTCAATCTGCAGCCGCGGCCCACCGGGCAGCTGTTTATCGGCTCGTCCCGCCAGTTCGACATCCTTGACCCTGCTCTGGACGGCGAGGTGCTGTCCGCCATGCTGGCGCGGGCCAGGAGTTGGGTGCCGGCGTTGGCGGAAATGAACATTATTCGCTGCTGGACCGGATTTCGCGCCGCCACCGCCGACGGTTTACCCTTGCTGGGGCCCCATCCGTCCATGCCCGGACTGTGGCTGGCGCTGGGACATGAGGGCCTGGGCGTGACCACCGCGTTGGGCAGCGCCGCCATTATCGCCGCGCAAATAGAGCAGCGGCGGCCGGATATCGACGACACGCCCTTTCTTCCCGCCAGGCTGTTCGCCGCAAATGCTAATCCCTCTGCGCTGGAGAACGCGCAATGACGGCATTGATAACCATTGTGGTGGACGGACGGCCCTTCACCGTACCCGATGGGATAACCGTGGCGGCTGCCCTGGCCTATACCGACAGCCAGACCACCCGCCGTTCGGTCACGGGGCAATGGCGGACGCCGTTTTGCGGCATGGGCATCTGCCAGGAGTGCCGGGTGACCGTAAACGGACTGCGTCGTCCCGCGTGCCAGACGCTGTGCCGGGAGAATATGCATATCGAGAGGAGTCAATAATCATGCGTGATCCGGATTTACGCCCGTCGAGAGGAGTGAATAACCATGCCTGACCTGGATTTACGCCTATCAAGGGGAATCATTCGCCATGCTTGACCGGGATTTTAGCTGCGAACTGCTTATCGTGGGGGCCGGTCCGGCCGGCATGGCGGCGGCCTGCGTGGCGGCGCAAAGCGGCATAAGCATTATCATACTGGATGACAATCCCTCTGCCGGCGGCCAGATCTGGCGCGATGGCCCGGCGGTTGCGCTGTCGGCCGCGGCGCGGGACTATCGGCGGCGGATAGCGCAATTGCCCAATGTCATGTTGCTTTGCGGCGCCAAGCTTATCGCCCCGGCGGGGGAAAAACAGTGGCTGTATGAACAGGAAACCGCCGGCGGCATTATCCGCTACCGGCGGCTGATTCTGTGCAGCGGCGCTCGGGAACTGCTGTTGCCGTTTCCGGGCTGGACGCTGGCGGGGGGTAAGCGGAGCCGGGGCCTTGCAGGCGTTTATCAAAAGCGGGCTGCCGGTGAAGGGTGAAAGGGTCGCACTGGCGGGCAGCGGACCTTTGCTGCTGGCCACGGCGCAGGCGGTGAAAAAGGCCGGCGGAAAAGTGGTGCTGCTGGCGGAACAGGCGCCGATATCGCGTCTGGCGCGGCTTTTCCTCGGCTTATGGCGCTGGCCCGGCAAACTGTGGCAATCGTTTTCGCTGACCGATCCTCATTATCGATTCGATAGCGTCGTGCTGGCGGCGCAAGGCGAGGGCCGGGTGCAACGGGTCCGGGTTCGTCGAGGGCATCGGGAGTTCATGGTGGAATGTGATAGGCTGGCCTGCGGATTCGGGCTGGTGGCCAATATCGAGCCGGCGATGGTGCTGGGATGTCGCATCGAGCGGCAGGCTGTCGCGGTGGATGAGTGGCAGCAAACCAGCCGCGAGGACACTTTTGCCGCCGGCGAGTGCGCCGGGGTCGGCGGCAGCGAGCTGGCCCTGGCGACCGGCAAAATCGCCGGCTTTGCCGCCAGCGGCAATCTTGAGGAGGCCCGTCGGCTGTGGCCGGAGCGGCGACGTTGGCAAGCTTTCGCCCTGGGCATGGAACACACCTTCCGTCTGGACGATCGGCTCAAACAGCTGGCGCAATCGGACACGCTGTTGTGCCGCTGCGAAGATGTTACCCTGGGGCAGGTTGCCGGCGCGGCGGATTGGCGGCAGGCTAAAATCCACAGCCGCTGCGGTATGGGCGCTTGTCAGGGCAAAATATGCGGCGCGGCGGCCCGCTACTTGCTGGACTGGCCGCTGGCGACGCCTCGTCTGCCGCTGTCCCCCGCCAGGCTGGATACGCTTATCATGGCGGGGCGCGGCGGGAAAGAACAGGACTGATTCATCGTTTTTCACAGTGGAGAGTCTCATTTCATCCGTCGCGCCCGGGCATTGGAGCATACCCAGGCGCGGCGGCGTTATCATCTTACGCAAACGGTTTTCGTCACGCGACTTGTTCCTCGCCCGGAAGCATGTCAGGATACGATTTCGTATACCATATCGCTTATTCGTTTACCGAGGCCATGATGCACCTTTCCCTGCTGAACCCGCCGAATCTTGGCGCCGCGCCCTCGGCGTCGGAGGTGATCACGCAACATCTGCGGGAGGCTATCATCGCCGGTCACTTCGCCGACGACGAGCCTATCAGGCAGGATGATATCGCCCGGCTGTTCAATGTCAGCAAGATTCCGGTTCGCGAAGCGCTCAAACGCCTGGAAGCCGAAGGGCTGGTGCAGTTCTTCCGCCACCGGGGCGCCATGGTGGTACGCATCTCCGAGCAGGAACTGGCGCAAATCTTCGAGGTGCGCATCTTGCTGGAAGTGCAGGCCATGCGCTTGGCGTTGCCCAATATTACCGCCGAGCGCCTGGCCAGGGCGCAAGCGCTGTGCGATCAGTTTATCGCCGATGACGATGTGGGACGCTGGGCGCAACTGAACTGGGCCTTCCATAGCTGCCTGTATGAAGCGGCGCAGCGCCCGTTTCTGGTCAATCTCATACGCTCCATTCATGACAAAATCGAACGTTTTTTACGTATGCAGATGAGCCTGTCTCCTGACGGCAAGGTGCGCGCCGACCGTGAACACCGGGCAATTTTGGCCGCCTGCGCGTCAGGGGATGAAGAACAGGTGACCCGGCTTATCGAGCAGCATATTATCGGCGTGTGCCAGACGCTGCTGGCTTTTTTGCCAAAACCCCATGACGAGGGCCGTTCGTAACGTCCTAAATTTCCAGGCTGTCGCCGGCGGTCATTCGTAACGTCTCAAATTCCGGGCCGTCGCCGACGGCCATTCGTAACGTCTCGAATCCCCGCGTTGTCGCCGACGACCCTTTGTTACGCCTAGATTGCCCCATCTCGAATAGTCGTTGCTAATGTTTGCAATTTCTGCGTTGTCGCCGGTGGGTGAGAAAACTTTTTGGAATCCGCGTTAGCCGCCCCGCCTGTCGTGCCGGCAAGGCCGGGCATGAGCCTGTCTTCCATTTTGCCATCGTTGATACGCTTTTCCCGGGCCGTCGTTTGCACCAAGGCGGCGCGCTATGATGGCGCGTTGCGGCTTATTTTGTCACCAGACAACTCGCTTCCGCTTTCTTCCGTTTCATATAAAATCATTAGTTAACAATTAGATAAAGTTTAATGCCGTTTTTTTTAACTGTGACCGGCATCGCGGCATGGTGATTGCATAAGAGATATCGTATACGAAATTATGGCAGTCGCGTTTTCACACACTCTTCCCCAACCATTATGAGGTCGCTATGAAACGTCAGTCTCTCGCCGCAATTATTGCCAGCCTTGTTTGTGTCTTAACCGTCGCCCAGGCGCAAGCCGATAAACTTGATGACATTATCAACTCCGGTAAGCTGCGTTGCGCGGTGACCCTGGATTTCCCTCCCATGGGATCCCGGGACGCCGGCAATAATCCGGTGGGCTTTGACGTGGACTACTGTAATGATCTGGCGAAAACCCTGGGCGTGACCGCCGAAGTGGTGGAAACGCCGTTCCCGGATCGCATTCCGGCGCTGATGTCCAATCGGGCCGACGTTATCGTCGCTTCCACCTCAGATACGCTGGAACGGGCCAAAACCATCGCCATGAGCATTCCCTATTTCGCCTTTCAGCAGGTGGTGCTGACCCGAGACGGCACCGGCATCAATACCTACAACGACATGAAAGGGCACCCCGTGGGCAACACCGCCGGCACCTTTGAAGGATTGGCGCTGGAGGCGGACGTGAAGAAATGGGGCGGCGGCAGCTTCCGGGCCTATCAGACTGAAAACGACACCATCCTGGCGCTGAGCCAAGGACATATCGACGGCACGGTGGTCACGTCCACCGTGGCCGCCGCCTCGATTAAATCCGGCAAATACAAAGGGCTGAAGGTGGTGGGCAACGCGCCCTATGTTATCGACTACGTCTCCCTCGGCGTGGCCAGAAATGAGCTCGGCCTGCTGCATTACCTTAACCTTTTCGTCAATCACCAGGTGCGTTCCGGCCGCTACCAGGAACTTTATAACAAATGGGTCGGCGGCACCGCGCCCAACCTGACCGTCCCCGGCGTTTACTACTAAAGGCGGAGAAAGGCATGACTTCGATGAAAGGCCGGGGGCGCTTCCTGATAAGCGGCAGCGCCCGGGGCGACGTGTTGTTCAGCCATACCGGCCTGAGTTTCTGGGGCGGCGTTGATGGCGCCAGCGGCGAAATAATCGATCATCATCACCCTTTGCAGGGCCGGTCGCTGGCGGGTAAAGCGCTGGCCATCCCCAGCGGTCGGGGCTCCTGCACCGGCAGCAGCGTATTGCTGGAGCTTATTTTGAACGGGCACGGGCCGGCGGCGCTGCTGCTGGCGGAAGCGGATGAGATCCTGGCGCTGGGCACGCTGGTGGCGCGCCAGCTGTTTGGCCGCTCTCTGCCGGTCATCGCCCTTGGTAGGGAAACCTTCGCGCGGCTTGAGACGTGCCGTCAAGTGGATATCGACGGCGATAGCCTGCGGGCCTTCGGCCATGATGGGCAATGCCTAGTGGAGGTGACCCTGGCCCAACCCGATGCCGGGCTGTTCGTCCTGAACGAGGACGATCGCGCCATGCTGGCGGGGGAGCAGGGGGAGGCGGTGCGCCGGGCCATGGAAATCGTCGTTTACATGGCGCGACTGCAACAGGCGGTGGGGCTGATTTCCGTCAGCCAGGTCCATATCGACGGGTGTATTTATACCGGCAGCGCCAGCCTGGCTTTTGCCCGGCAATGGCTGTCGTGGGGGGGGCCAAAGTGCGGGTCCCCACGACGCTTAACGCGGTATCGGTGGATTGCCGGCGCTGGCGGGAGCAAGGGGTCAGCCCGCTGGAAGGCGAGCCCGCCGGCCAGTTGGCGGAGGCTTATCTGCAATTGGGCGCCATGGGCAGTTTTACCTGCGCGCCCTATCTGTTGCAAGGCGCGCCCCGCGCGGGGGAACATATCGCCTGGTCGGAGTCCAACGCCGTGGCTTTCGCCAATAGCGTGCTGGCGGCGCGGACCCAGAAATACCCTGATTTTCTCGATCTTTGTATCGCGCTCACCGGTCGGGCGCCCCTCAGCGGTCCGCATCTCGACGCAATGCGGCATGCCAAGGTACAAATTGACGTGCAATGCCCCCCCCCCGGAGGCGGATGATGCGTTATATCCGCTTTTGGGACATTTGGCGGGGGAACTGTCGCCGAACGCGATTCCGGTGGTTTGCGGGCTGGAGCACAGCGGGATGAGCCTGGACGATTTGAAGGCGTTCAGCGCCGCCTTCGCCACCACGTCGGCGGCGCCGATGTTCCATATCGCCGGCGTCACGCCGGAAGCGCCGACGCCGGCAACCGCGCTGGGCCATCGGCCTCCTCATCAACGTTTCACATTGACCCGGACGGAACTTTTGGCGGGCTGGCGGGCGCTGAATACCGCCGCCGGCCCCGGCTTGCAACTGGTGGCCTTGGGCAATCCCCATCTTTCCCTGACGGAATACGCCCGGTTGGCGCGGCTGTGCCAAGAAGGGCGGCGGCATCCCGACGTGGCGCTGGTGCTCACCAGCGGCCGGGAAGTCTACCGACAGGCACGGGAAGCCGGTTATGTGGCGATGCTGGAATCCTTCGGCGCTCAATGCATTAACGACACCTGCTGGTGCATGCTGCGCCGGCCGGTTGTCCCGGCCCATGCCGAGGCATTGATGACCAACTCCGGCAAATATGCCCATTACGCACCGGGGTTGGTGGGGTGCGGGGTCCATTTCGGCTCTTTAACGGACTGTATCGCGTCGGCCCGCAGGGGCTACGCCGATATCGCCCCGCCTGACTGGCTCAAGCCCTTCGCCGACGCTTCGGGGAACACAGCCGATGACGCAACCAACAGCATGGTTAACGGCTCAACCAGCGACGGGGTCAATGCGTTAACCGGCGGGACAACCTACGGCGCGGTCGCTGCGTTAACCGGCGGTACAGCCAACGGTTCGGCCGACACGTTAACCGGCGGCGCCGGCAAAGGCGCAATGGGGAGTACATCGGGAGGCTCGCAAACGGATGTTTAACTACAGTTTTCATTGGAATGCCGCGTTCCGCGCTTTGCCGGACATGTTGGCGGGCAGTTGGATAACCTTTTATACCGCCGTGCTGTCCATGGTGCTGGGGGTCGTCATCGCCTTGCTGCTTACCGTAATGCGCGTCGGTCCCTGGCGCGTTCTACGCGGTTTCGCCGAGGGCTGGGTCTCGCTGGCCCGCAATACGCCCGCGCTGTTTCAGGTTTATATCCTTTATTTCGGCCTCGGCGCCTTTGGTTTTTACGTCAGTTCCTGGATAGCCCTGCTGCTGGGCATCACCTTCAACAACGCCGGCTATCTGGCGGAGAATTTTCGCGGCGGCCTGCGGGCGGTGCCGGAAACCCAGATGCGGGCAGCCCGATCCCTGGGCATGACCTCGTTCCAAGCCTGGCGGTTGATAGTCATACCGCAGCTATTGCGGGTGGTGTTTTACCCCATGACCAACCAGATGGTTTGGGCGGTATTGATGACCTCATTGGGTGTCGTGGTGGGGCTGGACAACGACCTGACCGGCGTGACCCAAGCCTGGAACGTCAAGACCTATCGAACCTTTGAGTTTTTCGCCATCGCCGCCGCGCTTTACTATCTGATTGCCAAAGCCGTGATGCTCGTGGGGCGGTTGATGGCTTGGAGACTGTTCCGTTACTGAGGGCAACACTATGTTTACCACCAGCCTTACCGGTACCGATTTGCTGTATTTGCTGCAAGGGGCGGGGGTCACCCTCCAACTTACGTTTTTCGCCATGCTGGCGGGCACCCTGGTGGGCGTGGCCATCGGCATCTTTTACGCCCTGCTGCCCCGAATTTCCATCCCGCTGGCCTGGTTTATGGATATTTTCCGCAGCGTGCCGCTGCTTATTCAGTTTGTGCTGTTCAACGCTTTTAAAAGCATTATCGGCCTTGAATGGAGCGCCTTTACCGTCGCCTGCGTAGTGCTGGGAATCTACACCGCCTCCTTCTGCGGGGAGATCGTGCGCGGCAGCGTGTTATCGGTACCGGATAACCTGCAACGGGCCGGACGTTCCTTAGGCATGAGCCGCGCGCAGTCCCTGCGTCACATCGTGCTGCCGCTGGCGCTGCGAGTGGCTTTCCCCAGCTGGCTGAGCCTTTCTTTATCCGTGATGAAGGATACCGCGCTGGTGATGTGGATAGGCATTATCGAATTGCTGCGGGCCTCGCAGAATATTATTACCCGCATTCAGGAACCGCTGCTGGTGCTGTGCATCGCCGGGGCCATTTACTACCTGATGAGCCTGGTGATCGCGCGTATCGGCGTTCGGCTGGAAAAGAGGTGGCAGGAAAATGATTGAGATACAAGAGCTGCACAAATCCTACGGCAACCTCGAAGTGGTGAAAGGGGTTGATCTGACGGTAAACAAAGGGGAAGTGCTGTCCATTATCGGCGGATCCGGTTCGGGGAAATCCACGCTGTTGATGTGCATCAACGGCCTCGAGCCTATCCAAAAAGGGCGGATATTGGTGGACGGCGTCGAAGTTCACGATAGCCATACCGATTTAAACAAGCTTCGCTGCAAGATAGGCATCGTTTTTCAGCAGTGGAACGCCTTCCCTCATTTGACGGTATTGGAAAACGTAATGCTGGCGCCGCGCAAGGTCTTGGGGAAAAGCAAAGGAGAAGCGGAGGAGATGGCGGTGCGTCAACTGACCCATGTCGGTTTGGCGAACAAGCTGTCGGTTTACCCCAGCCGGCTTTCCGGCGGGCAGCAACAGCGCATGGCCATCGCGCGGGCGCTGGCGATGTCGCCGGACTATATGCTGTTCGACGAGGCCACCTCCGCCCTCGATCCTCAACTGGTAGGGGAGGTATTGGACACCATGCGGCTGTTGGCGGAGGAGGGAATGACCATGATCCTGGTCACCCATGAAATCCGCTTTGCCCGGGATGTTTCCGATCGGGTGGCGTTTTTTCATTATGGCAAGGTTCATGAAATCGGCACGCCGGATCAGGTTATCGGCCAGCCTCAGCGCCCTGAAACGGCGGAATTCCTGAAATCGGTAAAATAGGGGTAGGGTATGCGTTCTGCAAAGATTATCCATGTCGTCAGCTGTCACGCGGAAGGCGAGGTGGGGGATGTGATTGTCGGCGGGGTGGCGCCGCCGCCGGGAGCGACCCTTTGGCAGCAGTCCCGTTGGATAGCCGCTGACGAAACCCTGCGCAATTTTGTCTTGAACGAACCGCGGGGCGGGGTTTTTCGCCATGTCAACCTGCTGGTGCCGCCGAAGGATCCCCGGGCGCAAATGGCCTGGATTATCATGGAACCGGCGGATACGCCGCCGATGTCCGGATCGAACTCCCTGTGCGTCGCCACCGTACTGCTGGACAGCGGCATCCTGGCGATGCAGGAGCCGGAAACCCGGCTGACGCTTGAAGCTCCCGGCGGGTTAATCGAGGTGCTGGCCCACTGCCGCGGCGGCAAAACCGAACGGGTGGAGGTGCGTAACGTCCCGTCTTTTGCCGATAAGCTGGATGCGATGCTGGAGGTGCCCGGCCTGGGTACCCTGCGGGTGGATACCGCCTACGGCGGCGACAGCTTCGTTATCGTCGACGCCGAAGCGCTGGGTTTTACCCTTACCGCCGACGAAGCCGCCGATCTGGTGGCGACGGGCATGAAGATCACCCGTGCCGCCAATGAACAGCTGGGGTTTGTCCATCCGCAAAATCGGGATTGGGATCATATCTCCTTTTGTCAAATCGCGTCGGCGGTCACGCGCGGCGAGCAGGGACTTAGCGCCACCAACGCAGTGGTTATCCGACCGGGAAAAATCGACCGATCACCTTGCGGTACCGGCTGTTCGGCGCGCATGGCGGTCCTGCATGCCAAGGGCGAGCTGCGGGTCGACGAACCCTTTACCAGCCATTCCATTATCGGCTCGACATTCCACTGTCGTATCGACGGCCTGACCGATGTGGCGGGCAAGCCGGCCATCCTGCCGCGCATCTCCGGACGGGCCTGGATAACCGGCACCCATCAATTGATGCTGGATCCGGCGGATCCCTGGCCGCAGGGTTATCGTTTGTCCGATACCTGGCCGAGGGGAAACAATCCGCGTTAACGCAGGCCGACGACGCCATATAATGGCCGTTTGACTATTGCTGAGAGAACAGATATCGGGCGTGGCGAACGCCGCCGAAGTTTGAGCAATGAAGAATATAGTATACGAAATACCATTTCACTGAGAGGATACACAATATGGTGCAACAGGTTAGCTGGAGCGGGGTATTCCCCGCCGTTACCACACAATTCAACGATGATTTTTCCGTGAATCTGGAAGCCACTCGTCGGGTGATCGAGGGGCTTATCCGCGACGGCGTTTCCGGCCTGGTGATTTGCGGCACGGTGGGGGAAAACACCTCCCTGAGCATGGCGGAAAAGGTCAGCATCGTCGAAATGGCCAAAGACGCCGCCAAGGGACGGGTACCGGTGATTTCCGGCATTGCCGAGTTCACCAGCGCCAACGCCCTGACGATGGCCAAAGAGGTGCAGCGCATCGGCGCGGACGGCATCATGCTGATGCCGGCGCTGGTTTACTCGTCCAAGCCTTTCGAGACCGCTGCGCACTACCGCACCGTGGCCGGCGGCATCGATTTGCCGGTGATGGTCTACAACAACCCGCCGGTGTACAAAAACGACGTTACGCCGGATATTCTCATCTCCCTGGCGGATTGCGAAAATATCGTTTGTTTTAAAGACTCCTCCGGCGACACCCGCCGTTTTATCGATGTTCGCAACGAGGTGGGCGACCGGTTCGTGCTATTCGCCGGGCTGGACGATGTGGTGTTGGAAAGTATCGCCGTCGGGGCGGTGGGCTGGGTGTCCGGCATGTCCAACGCTTTCCCGAAAGAGGGGGAAACCCTGTTCCGGCTGGCGAAAGCCGGTCGCTTCGCCGAGGCGATCCCCTTGTATGAGTGGTTTATGCCATTGTTGCATTTGGACGCCCGGCCGGATCTGGTGCAATGCATCAAGCTGTGCGAGGCCATCATGCAGCGGGGAAAGGCCCTGACCCGTCCGCCGCGGCTGGCGTTGCAGGGGGAAGAGCGCCGCTATATCGAAAAAATTATGCAGCACGCTCTGGACCACCGCCCGCAGCTGCCGGATGTCGGCTTGTAAGCCGGCCCGCCCGGTAGCCGTTCGTTGCATTCCGCCCGGGGCCGACCGCGCCGTGGCGAGATGCAACGGGTCTTATCCCCGGGTCCGACCATTTAAGCGCCGCTACGGTATTATTTAAGCGCCGCTGTGAATTCTCTGCTCAACATGTCCGCCTTATCTCACAGGGATCATTGGCTGTGGGTTCTCACGTTCGTCGTCGATGCCCAGGTTGCAATAGCAGGATGCCGCTCGGTCCCTCTCTTTAATCCAGCAGCGCCAATAAATCCTGGTAAAGCCCGTCAGGCAGCATCACGCCGTGGGCCAGGCTGCGCTGCCGCGCCTCATAGCGCCGCTGCGAAGGCAGGCGGCCGTTTTGCGCCATGGCGGCGAACAGCGGTTCGGCGCGGGCCAGGTGTTCTTCTGCCTGGGCGCCGAGGAAACGCCTGGGATCGATGATGATAATCAGCTCGCCGTGATAGGGCAGCGCACCGGCGCCATTGTCCCAGGCGCGGGATTCGGCGCTGGTGAAATCGCCGATCAGGGGGCCGGCTATGAGTTCAATCATGGCGGATAGTGCCGATCCTTTATGGCCGCCAAAGGTAAGCATGGCGCCGGCCAGTATGGCGGCGGCATCGGTGGAGGGTCGGCCGGTGTCGTCGATACCCCAGCCGTAGGGAACGGGCTTGCCTTCGCGCCGGTGTAGTTCGATTTCACCCCGGGCGATGGCGCTGGTGGCGAAGTCAAAGACGAACGGCGGATGTCCGTCCCGCGGCCAGCCGAAGGCGAAGGGGTTGGTGCCGAACAACGGTTTGCTGCCCCCTCCGGCGCTACCCAGGCGTGGCTTGGCGTGCAGGCCAGCGCCACCATCCCCGCGGCGGTGATTTGCTCGATTTCCACCCACAGCGCGGAAAAATGTACGCAGTGATTAATAGCGAAGGCCGCTAATCCATTCTGGCGGGCTTTTTCCAGCGCCGGGGGCAGGCCGCGGCGGAAAGCCAGCGGGGAAAAGCCGCCTTTGGCATCGACTTTCAGCAGCGCGGGGGCGATGTCGTGCGTTTCCGGCTGTGCGTCCGCTACCGCTTTGCCGGCCTTGAGCGTGGCGATGCAGCCCAGCAGTCGGTACAAACCGTGGGAGGCGCATTCGTCCCGTTGCCCGGCCGTCACGGTGTCGGCGATGGCGTCCGCTTGTTCTTTACTGAAGCCATGATGGCGCAAAATAGCGTGCGCCAGGGCGCGGGTGTCTTCTAATGAGAGCTGTGCCATGAAAGTCCTCGGTTTCCGGTCTGTTAAACGACTTTCCCATGATTGACCCCGCCATGCTTGTGAGTATTCATCATCAAGATTGTCGATTCCGGCATAACCGGAGCGGCTCGCCATCGGCATTGTCACCCTTGACAGGCTCGTTGCACGATCCGAGGTATCGGGCCTAACCCGGCATGGGGCGCTCGGGCCGCCGCTAGACGGCGGCTTCGACCCGGCCTTGCCGCGGTCTCCCTTAACACGCGATCCCTTCGACTTGGTCGCTGCACGTTCGGTGGCGGGGGCTACCATGCCGGCGAGCGGGTCTAGACCATTCTGCCCAGTACCGATGCGCCCACCAGTCCGCCTTGGGTGAGGAATGCGCCCGGCACCACCAGGGGCTGGTCGTAACGATGCAATACCCCGGCGCGTACCTGTTTATCCAGCGCGGCGATCAGCGGCGCGCAAGAGGCCAGGCCGCCGCCGGCGACGATTTTCGACGGACCGAGAATATTCACCAGTAGCGCCAGCGGTTCGGCCACGAGTTGCAGCCAGGCGCTCACCGTCAGCATGCTGTCCGGCTGTTGATCCAGCCAGCCGTCGACTATCTCCATGCTGGACCGGTCCCGCAGGTGGAAATGGCGGTGCAACCGCTCCATGCCGCGGGCGCCGCCGAGGGTATCGAGACAGCCGATTTGTCCGCAGGGGCAAGGTAAACGGGGAATGGAATAGGTTTTGTCGCTAAGCGTTAGCTCGGTGCGGGTAATGGCGCCGTGGCCCCATTCACCGGTGACGCCGCCGTGGCCGCGTACCAATTGGCCGTTAATCACCAGTCCGCCGCCGACGCCGGTGCCGAGGATAATGCCCGCCACCACCGCACAACCTTGCGCCTCACCGGCATGGGCTTCCGCGAGGGCAAAACAGTCCGCATCGTTGGCGGCGCTGACCGGACGGTTTAAGGCCGCGCTGAGTGCCGCCGCCAGCGGACGGCCGGTAAACGCCGGGATATTCACCGACAGCAGCTCGCCGGTTTGCGATGAAATCAGTCCGGCGGTGGACAGCGCCAGCGGGGTGTGCGGCGGTAAACCCGCGCCACAGTGTGTTATCAGGGATTGTATTGTCGTGACCACATCGGCCCATGATGCGGTGGGGGTGGGCACTTTTGCGGTTTCTTCGACGTCGCCGACGCGACGGGAAACGCCGAATTTAATAAATGAACCGCCGATATCGGCGCAAAAAACCGCTGGATACTCGGCGATGATAGCAGATGAGCTCATAATCCTGTTTCCGATAAGTCCTGGGCTGTCTATAAATAATCCACCCTCGGCCAAAAGAGCGTTATGGCTATGGGAGGGATCAGGTAAAAGCAATGGTATGCCGACCTGATTAGCTGCCGCTCATTATGTTACACCACTTAGCCGAAAAATAGTGGGCTTCAGGACATCCCTATCATCTTGGCAATAGGTTTGAGAATCTTACCCCCATGCACGGCATTATCATAAGCCGAGTTGCCCAAGCAATTCTTATTCACTATATTTAACTTTGGAGTCTCGAGTAATATTTTGGCTGAAGAAGTTCTTACTGTTTTTACCGCAAATTGTAAGGCGGTATTTTGTTGACGTTCAACTGTATTCACGTTGGCACCCTTTTTAATTAACTCACTAAGCATATAGAGGCTGTCCTTAAGAACGGCAATATATAATAACGCAATTTTATTAAAGTTTTGATGATTAATATTAAATTTTTAATCTAATATCAATCGACTAAGTGTGCTTTCTATGTCAATTTCATCATTTTAAAAAATACGGTGTAACGCCAAATCTCCATGTTTGTCTAAAACATTCACATCAACTTTTGGATGAGCCAATAGCTCATTAACCATTTGAGACGTGCCATATTTCAACGCGTAGAGATGAATACCTTCATCTATTTCAATTAATGTTTTGATGCTGCTGATATCACCTTTGATAACTAACGAAAAAATAGCGCGTGGGTAAAGAGTTTCTTGATCTCCATTGCCGCACGGCCCTTGAATGTTCATAAGTCGAGTAATGGCATTCCCTTGTTCCTCATTAAGGTTAGGTGAAAGGGAGGAGGATGATTTTTACAATAAGTCCAGATGTTCAGGAGACTTTGAAATAAGTTATTTACCCTATACCCTTTGGAAAATTTACTTTAGTGATAATTTACTGGCGGACGAATCTACCTAAGACGGTTATGACCATTTTTAGCAAAATGTTACAGCATGTTCCTGTCAGGGGGGCGATAACATATTTTGGTTTTTTCGTCCCGGATATAGGCTTACCATATCCGTCACATTCATTTGCCTGGTTTATGGATATCCGATGCGTTACCTGGCTTTATGCATTCCCTTGTTCGCTTTACTTTCCGCCTGTAGCAGCAAACCGGTGCCACCCGCCGAAGCCCCTCTGACCTCCGCGCCCAGCGGCTTTCTGCTTCAGCCGGACCACTCAGCTCTACTGCAAAACGGCGATTTCGCCGCCGACCCGGCCATGGAACGTTTTGTGGACAAAATGGTGGCTGAACACGGTTTCGATCGTCAACAGCTTTATAACGTGCTGGCGCAGACCAAACGGTTGGATTGGGTGCTTCGTTTGATGGACCAGCAAGCGCCGTCGGCGCTGCCGTCCACGGTGCCCAACGGCGCCTGGCTCCGTTATCGCAGCAAATTCATCACCCCCGACAATGTGCAAAACGGGGTCGCGTTCTGGAATCAATACCAGGATGCCTTGCAACGGGCCTATCAGGTCTACGGCGTACCGCCGGAAATCATCGTCGGCATCATCGGCGTGGAAACCCGCTGGGGCAGGGTAATGGGCAAGACCCGCACCATAGATGCCCTGGCTACGCTGGCCTTTGCTTATCCGCGCCGGGCCGACTACTTTGCCGGCGAGCTTGAAACATTCCTGCTCATGGCGCGGAGCGAAGGAGACGATCCGCTCTCCCTGCGGGGCTCTTATGCCGGGGCCATGGGCTACGGTCAATTTATGCCGTCTTCCTTCAAGAGCTATGCCGTGGATTTCGATGGCGACGGCCATATCAACCTGTGGGACCCGGTGGATGCCATCGGCAGCATAGCCAATTACTTCCAGGCCCACGGCTGGGTGCGCGGCGGCGCGGTGGCGGTGCCCGCCATCGGCCAGGCGCCGGGGTTTGACCAGGGGTACGACACGCATTACGCCATTGCCACCCTGGAGGGGGCCGGCCTTAGCCCGCAAAGTTCGTTGCAGGGTAATCAGGAAGCCAGTCTGCTGCGCCTTGACCTCGGCAATCGCTATCAATACTGGTATGGTCTGCCGAATTTTTACGCCATTACCCGCTATAACCACAGTACCCATTACGCCATGGCGGTATGGCAACTGGGCGAAGCGGTAAGTCAGGCGCGTCAGGGCAATATGCTGGCGGCGAATTAATCTCTTTCGTCACAATGCGCGGATCGATGCATCCGCGCTTTGCGACATCTTACTATGAATATTGCCATGAATAGGTTGACGAAAAAAGACGCAGAGTCGTTTAGCAATGGGGAAGTGAAATAACCGGCAGGCTTGTGTTAGTACGTAGGAATAATATTAACCAACGTTGCGGTTTAGCGAAAATGCAATTCGTAAAAATTACAATAAGAAATGGTTTATATATAAAAGTGCGTGGCTTTAAGATATTTCTTAAAAATCATGTTGAATTTTCACAGACGAAAACGACCCTCGTTGCGCGAAAAGGCAATACACGCGATACAAAGGCCCGGGCTAAATGGCCCAGGCCCATCTATTTACTTATTTCTTTCTTTTATCAGAAACTTGAGCCGCAGCGGCCGGTTTTTCGTTAGCGGCCGGTTTTTGATTCTTCTGCTGATCATTACCTTTAGCAGAACCTGCTTTCATGTTTTTGTCATTCTTGGACATCATATATACCTTGGCTAGTAAGACAGTTCCGACATTGGAACTCTCCTCTGCGCATATGATGTACCTTTGAAAAATTATTTCAAGCGCTATGCGATGTCAAAATGAAACTATTTTTTTGAAAAAGAGTTGAAGCCGCTGCATAAACTTTTCAGTGTGGCCCATCGATTTAGTAATATAAGGCCTATTGGATTTCCATAATGAATAGTTTTCCTCAATGTCCTGACGATTAGCAAGACATCAGAATGAAGGCAAACGGTCTATGGAATAATTTCGCCGCGGTTTTGGAGCCAATCCCGGATATATCACGCTATCAGCAGTGAAACGCAAGAGGGTGCCGACAGTCTCCATACTGCTCCTACAAGGATGCGCTTCACAGGCTGTTCCGGTTATTTTCATTTTGTGCTTAAAACACAGCAGGTTGAAAAACCGATTCTATACTTTACCCCTGTTAATGTTTCCTACTGTCTGATGGCCCAGGCAGGCAAGCGGCTTTCCTCGGTCCCTGCGACATGGAGAAGCGTAATTGAAGTTCTCATCCTGATGACTGAATGGCTCTCTTGAAAAAAATCAAAGCGTTACTTACTCCGGTGTTGTTACTCCAGCCTTTCGCCTCAGGTTTTGCGCAAACAGCCGCGTCAGCGCCGGCCATCGTTTCCATGCCCGCTGGGGCGGCGTCTTCCGCCTCGGTGCCGGTGAAGACAACGCCTTCCTTATTTCCCAAGGCGCCTGCTGACAACGCGGGCCGGGATGCCTCAAACTCCACCATCATGATTATCCAACGGCGCGGCGGCCTGTCGGAGCTGTATACGCCCGCTTCCGTCAGCGTGGTGAACGGGGAGGATTTACGCAATAGCCGTCCGGAGGTGAACCTGTCGGAGGGGCTGGGCAGCGTTCCCGGTTTGCAGATTCAAAACCGACAGAACTATGCCCAGGATTTGCAGTTATCGGTGCGCGGTTTCGGCAGCGACGCGATGTACGGCGTGAGCGGCTTGCGTATTTATGTGGACGGCATTCCGGCTACCATGCCCGACGGGCAGGGGCAGACATCCAATATCGACCTGACATCGCTGGATAAGGTGGAAGTGTTGCGCGGGCCCTATTCGGCGCTGTACGGCAACGCCTCCGGCGGCGTGGTTAACGTGGAGACGCAAACCGGAATACAGCCGGATACGCTGGAGGCGGGCAGCTATTACGGCAGTTACGGCACCTGGCGCAATAACCTCAAGGCCACCGGCGCCACCGGCGACGGCACCCAGGCCGGAGACGTCAGCTATGCGGTATCCGCCTCGCGTTTTACCACCCAGGGATATCGCGACCACAGCGGAGCGCAAAAAGACCTGGGCAACGCCAAGCTCGGAATTCGGTTGGACGATGCCAGCACCTTGACGCTGGTGTTCAACACCGTGTCCGTGGATGCCAACGATCCCGGGGGACTGACGGAGGCGGAGTGGCGCGATAATGCCCGCCAATCGCCTCGGGGGGGGATCAGTACGATACCCGCAAATCCATCGACCAAACTCAGGCGGGCCTGCGTTATCAGCGGCAGATGAGCGATAACGATGAGTTGACGATAATGACCTACCACGGGGAGCGGCACACCAGTCAGTATCAATCGATCCCCATGTCGACGCAGTTGAGCCCCACCCAGTCCGGCGGCGTGATCGTGCTTGAGCGGAAATACCAGGGCATTGATACGCGCTGGGAACATCGGGATAACCTGGGACCGATGCCGGTGACCTTCACCGGCGGGGTGGATTATGAAACCATGACGGAGCGGCGCCAGGGCTACGAAAATTTTATCGAGCAGGACGGCGTCGTCGAATACGGCGAGAAGGGCGACGAGCGGCGGAACGAGAAAAACCGCATGTGGAACCTGGACCCCTATCTGCAAACCACCTGGAACCTTAGCTCGCGCTGGACGCTGGACGCCGGGCTGCGCTACAGCACGGTGAACTTTACTTCCCATGATTATTACATTACCGCCGACAACGGCGACGACAGCGGCAGCGACCGCTATCACCGCCTATTGCCGATGGGGTCGTTAAGTTACGCCCTCAGAGCCGGTTGGAACCTCTACCTTTCCGCCGGTCGCGGTTTTGAAACGCCCACCATCGACCAGCTTTCCTATCGCCCCGACGGTCAGCCCGGGCTGAATACCGCCCTGAAGCCCTCCACCAGCGGCACCGTCGAACTGGGCAGCAAAAAACGCATCGGCAACGGCCTGGCCACCGCCGCGTTGTTCCAAACCGATACCGACGACGAGGTGGTGGTGGCGGAAAGCCTGGGCGGGCGCACCAGTTATACCAATGCCGGCAAAACGCGCCGCCGCGGCGTTGAACTCTCACTGGATCAGCAGTTTGGCCTTAACTGGCGGTTGAATATGGCCTGGACCCTGCTGGACGCTGTTTACCGCAGCGACATCTGCGGTTCGGGCCAGTGCGGCCAGGGCGACGTGGCTCCCGCCGGCAATCGCCTGCCGGGCGTCGCCCGCAACATGGGCTATGCCTCGTTGCAGTGGCTGCCGGAGCAGGGTTGGCATGCCGGCGCCGAGGTCAGGTATATGAGCGATATCGAGGTTAATGACGACAATACCGGCCGGGCGCCGTCCTATACCCTGACCAGCCTGAATACCGGTTATCGGTTTCTCTGGGCGAACTGGACGCTGGATTTGTTCGGTCGGGTGGACAATGTGTTCGACAGGCACTACGTAGGGTCGGTCATCGTCAATGAAGGCAACGGTCGTTATTTTGAGCCGGCGCCCGGCCGCAACTGGGGCGGCGGCTTGAATCTGGCCTACCGGTTTGAATAAGGCCCGGGAATCCCGTCGGGCGCAAGCGCCATTGGTCGTTGCATCCTGCGGCGCGGTCCGAAAAAAAAGAATAATGAGTCAACAAACGCGTTTTTCCGCCAATTTGTCTTACGCTTAACATCGACGAAGTGAATTCTTATAAGGTTATCATTATGCAAGAGAAGGGATGGGGTATCAGACTGCTGATTGTTCTAACGGTGATATTCGCCGCGCTAAGCGGCCTGTATCTGTTGATAGGCGGGGTTTGGCTGGCCGCGCTGCACGGCTCGCCCTATTACGTTATCGCCGGTCTGGCGATGCTCTTCACCGCCTGGCTGCTGTACCGCCGCCGCACCTCGGCGCTGCTGCTGTACGCGCTCTTTCTGCTGGGCACCACGCTGTGGGGGCTGTGGGAGGTCGGTTCAGATTTCTGGGCGCTGACGCCGCGTTTGGACGTGGTCTTTTTCTTCGGCCTGTGGCTGACGTTGCCGTTTATCTATCGCGGGCTGGCGGCCAACGGGGGCGGGGCGAGAATGGCCCTGATGGCCTCGCTGCTTATAACCGTGGCGGTGCTGGCCTATTCGGTCTTCAACGATCCCCAGGAAATCAACGGCACCCTCAGCGCCGAACAGGCCGCCGCCCCCGCCGCTAATGCGGCGCCGGCCTTGCCCGACGGCGATTGGCCGGCATACGGGCGCAACCAGCAAGGGACCCGCTATTCCCCCTCAGGCAAATTAACGACAAAAATGTGGGTCAATTGAAAGAAGCCTGGACGTTTCGTACCGGCGATTTGAAAACCACCGCCGATCCGGTGGAGTTCACCAGCGAAGTGACGCCGATAAAGATTGGCGATACCCTTTATCTCTGCACCTCCCATCAAAAGCTGTTCGCCCTGGACGCCGCCACCGGCAAAGAAAAATGGACGTTCGATCCCAAGCTTAAAAGCGATCCCTCTTTCCAGCACGTCACCTGCCGCGGCGTGTCATACCATGAAACGCCGGCGGCGGCGCAGGGCAATAGCGCAGGGGCCGCTCCGGCCATCTGTTCCCGGCGTATCCTGTTGCCGGTGAACGACGGCAATCTCTATGCCCTGGATGCCCAAACCGGCGCGCTTTGCCCCGGCTTTGGCGATAACGGCAAGCTGAATCTGCAAAATAACATGCCGAACGCGAAGGCCGGCGCTTATGAACCTACCTCGCCCCCCATCGTGACCGATAAGGTCATCGTCGTGGCCGGCGCCGTCACCGATAACTACTCGACCCGCGAGCCCTCCGGCGTTATCCGGGGGTTTGACGTCGAGAGCGGCAAACTGCTGTGGGCATTCGATCCCGGCAGTAAAGAGCCCAATATCATACCGGAAGGGCCGCAGCTGTATACGGCGAACTCCCCCAACTCCTGGGCCCCGGCGGCCTATGACCCGCAACTGGACATGGTCTATTTGCCCATGGGCGTGGAAACCCCCGATATCTGGGGCGGCAATCGCACGCCGGACATGGAACGCTATGCCAGCGGTCTGCTGGCGCTGAACGCCACCACCGGCAAACTGGTCTGGTTCTATCAAACGGTACACCATGATTTATGGGATATGGACGTTCCGGCGCAACCGACCCTGGCGGATATCAGCGATGACAGCGGCAACAAGGTGCCGGTGATTTATGTGCCGGCGAAAACCGGCAACATCTTTGTCCTCGATCGCCGCACCGGTAAACTGGTGGTGCCGGCGCCGGAAACGCCGGTGCCGCAGGGGGCGGCCAAGGGCGATCATGTCTCGGCGACCCAGCCGTACTCCGATCTGACCTTCCGGCCCAAGCAGAAGCTGACCGACAAGGATATGTGGGGCGCCACGATGTACGATCAACTGGTGTGCCGCGTGATATTCCACCGCCTGCGCTATGAGGGTCCGTTTACGCCGCCTTCCGAGCAGGGGACCCTGGTGTTCCCGGGCAATCTGGGCATGTTTGAGTGGGGAGGTATCTCAGTCGATACCGACCGGCAGGTGGCGGTAATGAATCCCATGGCGCTGCCGTTCGTCTCCAAACTCATTCCGCGCGGGCCGGGCAATCCCATGGAACCGGACGCCAATGCCAAGGGAAGCGGCACTGAAACCGGCATTCAGCCCCAGTACGGCGTGCCCTACGGCGTGACGCTGAACCCGTTCCTCTCGCCCCTGGGCTTGCCCTGCAAACAGCCGTCGTGGGGCTATATGGCCGCCCTGGATCTGAAGACCAACGATGTCGTCTGGAAAAAACGCATCGGCACGGTACGGGACAGCTCGCCGCTGCCGTTGCCGTTCAGAATGGGCATGCCGATGCTGGGCGGTCCTATATCCACCGCCGGCAACGTCGCTTTTATCGCCGCCACGGCGGACAACTATCTGCGCGCGTTCAATGTCTCCAACGGCGACCTGCTCTGGCAGCAACGTTTGCCGGCGGGCGGTCAGGCGACTCCGATGACCTATGAGGTAAACGGTAAACAGTATGTGGTGATTTCAGCCGGCGGACACGGCTCCTTCGGCACCAAGCTTGGGGATTACATCATCGCCTACGCGTTGCCGGATGCCAAATAGCGTCGCGGCGGCAAGTTTTGATGAAAAAAGCCCCCGTTGCAAAACGGGGGCTCTCAATAAATTGGACGGGATGGAAGGATTCGAACCCTCGTACGTGGAATCAAAATCCACTGCCTTAAGCCCCTCGGCTACATCCCGCCGCCGCGGCATCGCCTGATTTGACCGGCAGTGATTCTCCCTCAATGTTTCTTCCTTTCGCCTGCCAAAAGCAAAGCCGCTAACAAGAGGATAACCGCTGCGGGCTTTTTTTTGCAGCGGCAATCATCTGAAAAGGAAAAATTTGCCATACCGGTTCATACCGGTCCATACCGATGTAGAACAACCGCCGTGGCCGACATAAGCCGCCACGGCAAGCCTGTTACCGCTTAGCGCTGTGCAAAATATTTTTTTTCGCACCCTAAGAATGACACTGTTAAGTGATTCAACGTCCGCGCGTTACCCGCCGGCGAACGCCTGATGACGGCGCCGGTCACAGGCGGCCAGAAAGGCCCCGAGACGTTCGACCCCCAGCGCCAGCTTATCCGGCGCGCTGGCAAAGCACCAGCGGATGCAGCCCTCGCCGGCGGGGCCGAAGGCGCTGCCGGGGGCCAACCCCAGCCCGGCCTCCGCCGCCAGCGATTTGCACAGGCTCAGGCTGTCCTTGAGCCCATCGATGCGGAAAAACAGGTACATGGCCCCCTCCGGCAAGGGCGTTTCAATGCCCGGCAATTGCCGCAGTTTATCGTATAAGAAATCCCTGGAATGCTGGAATCTCGTTACAGTGTCACGTAGTGCGCCTTCTCCCTGATTCACCGCCGCAACCCCCGCGCGCTGTACAAAAGCCGGGGCGCAGCTGCTGTTATATTCGATAAGCTTGCCGAGATCGCGCATCAACCCTTCCGGCGCCACCAGCCACCCCAGCCGCCAGCCGGTCATCATCCAGCTTTTGGAAAAGCTATTGACCACCACCAGCCGATCTGCGGGGTCGGCGATATCCAGAAAGGAGGGCGCGCAGCGGTCCTGCGCGCCGTTAAACAGGATGCGTCCGTACACCTCGTCGGAGACTATCCAGATGCCGTGCCGACGGCAGTGGGCCAGCACAATTTCCTGCTGGCGGGCGGGCATGACCCAGCCGCTGGGATTATTCGGCGAGTTGATCACCAGCGCCCGACAATCCGGCGTCAGGGCGGCGAGCAGGGCTTCAGTGTCAAGGGACCAGCGGGAAACGCCGGCGGCGTCATGGCACAGCGTCAGCGGCACTTCGTCTACCCGGGCGCCGAGAATCTTTGGGATCTCCACCAGATTCGGCCACACTGGGGTGACCACCACCACCCGATCGCCGGGACCGTAGAGCGCCTGTGCCGTCAGCATCAGCGCGGAAACGCCGGAGGAGGTGACCGCTATCCGCGCTTCCTCCACCGGCCGGTGCCAGGACGAAAGATAACGCGACAACGCCCCGCGCAGCGCCGGCTCCCCCAGATTCGGGGTATAAAATGTTTCTCCCGCCGCCAGGGACGCCTGTGCGGCGGCGCAAATGAAACTTGGCGTGGCGCGGTCCGGTTCCCCGAACCAGAACGGCAGGATATCGCTCCTGCCGATACCGGCGTTGGCCACTTCGCGGATGGAGGAAAACCGTAAATCCCTTACGCTTTCCCGGGCCTCATTCGTATAAAAACCATGGGAAAACGGCGGGCTGGATTGTGTTGACATAGTCGATGTGCCTTGTACAGCAAAAACGCAGAGAAGTGGCCGGCGCCAGGAATGTAAACACATTATCAACGATGCTTAAAAAAATCATTGAAATTTTTCCAAGGCGTTACGCGCCGAAATCCACTCGGCGAGGCGACGCGTCCGCGCTCATGCTTTAGGCCAATCAAGGAACGTTCATAGCTGACCGGGGCGGACTGCGGCGGCTCAAGGAAAAACGGAAGGCGCGCTAAACCTAAGCAACCCGGCCTGCTGCAATTTGTATGCACACTCGCAGAATGTTAGGCGGCAGGCGAACAGATGTTGCCGCAAATGCAATGGGGTAACGCCGAAAGGGGATACGCCGCTGCCCGTAGTTTTATCAGCCCGGTAGGCCGGCATCCTCAAGGAAGCATCATGGCGAAAAAATAATCGTTTTTTGAAAGATTCGCTTGCTAATAGTGTTTATATTAAATCATTAGGTAATAATGATTGGTATGATATGAAACTTTTTAACAATAGTGGATCGTATAACGTCAATGAGGCTAAAACCAGCGCTAACGTAGATATATGCGTAAACTTACGCTTTACCCATAAAGTTAAATCTGTAAAAAACACGCCACACACAATGGTAAAGTCTATTTTCAATCGTCTGGTGTCTGGGCGTGATGAAAAGAAAAGGCCCGGCCTGAAAGAACTTATTAATAAGTCTTATGTCGTTTCAGGCTCAGGGCATAGCGCCATAAGTCAATTTGTTAATACAAAAAAGTTTAACGGTGTTAAGACACACATCTCCGCCGCGGAAAAAAAACGAGCTATCGAAAGACAGTGCTCATGTGATGATTGGCGACATCCAGCCATTAATAGGCAAAGGCATCCTGTCAGGGAAAACGCTAACCGATGATTTACCTTTTGCCTATGACTATATCATAAGTGATAATGAACATGAACTCCTGTACAAAAACATTTCAAATAAGAATGACAGAATCGAATGTTACAGTGGCGAAAACACAAAATCAGCCGAAATCATACCTGGCACCCCCATGGGTAATTACTATAACAAGCAGGTTTTTGACGCAAATCTTAAAATAATTAAACTAAGTAATGGTAACTGCGGGTCGGTAGGTTTTAGGTTTGACATAAATCAACTTAAACTTGATAAGCCATTACTTATCCATGGCGGTGCTCTTTCTGGCTGTACTATGGTTTATGGATTGAAAGATAATTATTTTTACGCATTTCATAGTGGTAAAGAAGGCAATGATGCATCCGATTGGAAAACAGAAACAGAGGGTTCTCAATCGATAATTGACAGTCATAAAAAATTATTCGATTCAATTTACAATAAGGATATGACAACCGATAATGAAATTCTCGCGGACTATCTCCACAACAACTTTGATGTATCGATGATGGCTTTTTGCGGGCACGGGGAAATTGTCAATAATAAAGAGAACGTCATAGCCTTCGATTATAACAAGTCATCATTTCCAGTCGGTGAAGATAAAGTAAGGGTGGCTAACGCAATGACCATGCTCATCAACGAGAAGGGGGTAATAAAAATGAAGTTGCTTGCCGATGACATGACCATTGATAAATATACGCTAGAAACGGAGTCTATGGCATCTGCTATATCTGATTTTGAACAGCGATAGGTAGGGCCCGTCGGGCCTAAAGCGCGCCGCTGGCTCTCCCGCATCCATGCCGAAAAGCGTATGCTATGCCCCCATCGGAGGATAGCATCATCATGGGCAAGAGTGTTTATCTACTGCTGGCGCTGCTGCTGGCGGGATGTACGGCGCATCGGCGGGACGCCGCAGGGGAAACGGCCGTGACCGACGGCTATAGCCGCCACCGGCTTGAGCGGCTGATGGCCGACGGGGGAACACAGGCCGGGGATGAAGGCGAAGCCATTGCGGCCATCTCGGCGCGCTTTCTCGGTACGCCCTATGTCGCCGGCACGCTGGTGGGTTCCGATACCGCGCCGGAGCGGTTGGTCATCGATTTCAAGGGGGTGGATTGTTTTACCTACCTCGATTATGTCTATGCGTTGAGCAAATCCGCCGATGCGACGCAATTCAGCGAACGTTTGCGGCAAACGCGCTACGTCGACGGCGAGGTCGACTACGGCCATCGCAAGCAATTTTTCACCGACTGGGCCCATTTGCCGCCCCTCAACGCCAGGGACGTGACGCGCGACATCAGTGCCAAGGCCATTACCGTCACCAAAAATCTCAATCAAACCGCCGGCGGCGGCAGGTTTTTTCCCCTCACTGGCCGTCACGCCGCGCGAAATTACCTATATACCGGCCAAAGCCATCAACGGCGCCGTGATCCGCCGCCTGAAAAACGGGGATTTCATTGGTATATATACCCCCGCCGCCGGCATGGACGTGACCCATACCGGCATCTTTGTCAACACCGATGGCGGGCCGATGCTGCGCAACGCCTCGTCTCGGGCCGTCAACAGGAAAGTGGTGGATTCGCCTTTCCTGGCCTACGTCAGGAGAACGCCGGGCATCGTGGTGCTCAGGGGAATCTAGCACGCTTTCCCGGCATAGGCCGCCGTGGGACGATACTCGCGACGGATATTATTTGAGCATGTCCGCCAGTTCCACGGCGCCTTTGTCGATACCCACCTTCGCCGCGCTCAGCGAGCCGATGCTGGCGCCGACGTTCAGGGCGTTGGGATACTGTTTGGCGATATAGGCGTTAAGCAACTGATTCGTTTCGGCATCGGAAACCTCCACGGCGTAGCTGATTGAGCCATTCATCAACCCCTCCTTGCCGCGAATGGATTGGACGATATTGTAAGGTCCTCCGGCTAAATCGAACTTGGTGAAGGTGCCGATAACCGGGGTAGTGGTCTTGGCGCCGGTCAGCGTCAATCTTACCCGTAGGGTATCCGGCGCCGGGGCGTTGACCTCGCGGAAACGGGCCCGCAGTTTCTCGCTGAATTGATCCTGCATGTACTTAGCCAACGCTTGGCGGTCTTCCGGCTTCATATCGCCGAACTGATTGTCCGCTCCCTGATAGAGCGCAACCGGGTCAATCATCACGTTGGTGTATTTCGCCCATGCCACCGGCTCCGCATAGCGGTAGGGAATCCGGTCCGCGTCGTCGCCGGTATTGGGCTTCAATTGAGATGACGAGGAAATGCCCGCATAGTGGGCGGGCGGCGTTGCGGCGCACCCGGTCAGCACGATGGCCATGGCAAGCAATACCGGTCGGGATGTCCTGGAGATATTCAGCATGTGTTCAGTCCTGATAGAAAAAGAAACGATAAATGGGTTATCATAAGTAAACCATACGGTACGGTTTATTTTTGCATTGCGGTGATTTGTTTGTCAAGAAAATGTACACTTAGGTCTATTGATACAGCAGGAGTGACCATGAAGGTTCGAACCCAGGCCCGCCGCGAGGCCATCATTGACGCCGCCGCCCAGCTCTTTCAGGAGATGGGATATGAACGCGCCTCGATGAATGAACTGTCGAAACGTCTCGGAGGCTCAAAAGCCACCCTTTACAGTTATTTTGAATCCAAAGAAGCGCTTTTTACCGCCGTGGTACATGCCGTGGCCACCCCGCACCTGAGCGAGGCGGCCGGGGAGTTGACGGAGAGGGGGAGAAGCCTGACGCCCTTGAGGACAAGCTGATGCGTTTCGGCGAGCGCATGTTATCGGTGTTGTTAAACGATAAAAGCGCGTTGTCCGTTTACCGGATGGTGGTGGGAGAGTCCGGGCGTTCCGATATCGGTAAACTGTTCTACGAATCAGGCGCCCGGCAGAGCGTCGAGAAATTATCCAAGCTCATGGCGGATGCCATGGATCGGGAGGAATTGCGGGTGGGAGATCCTTACCTGAGAGCATTGCAGTTTCTTTCCCTGTTGACCGCCGAGACAAGCATGCGCGTCTTTCAGCGCGAGACGCAGCCCATAAGCCTCGCCAGGATAAGTGATATGGCCCGCTGCGGGGTGACGCTGTTCTTGTATGGCGCGTCGCCGGAGCGCCCGGCGGCCGACAAACATCAATAAGCCGGGGCATTGACTGACGGTGCACCCCCTTGATGGAACAAAACATTCGTTGGCCGGGGGCATTGACTGACGAGGCATCCCCTGATGAAACATCCTTTGATGAAACATCTTCTGATGCAGCATCTTCCGACGGGACGGTCGGTCTTGGCGCCGGCGCCATGGCGGAATGCCCGTCACTCGCCAAGGGCGTTGTAATACCGCTGCGGCGTATCGCCCACGGTTTTTCTGAACATGGCTATCAATGCGCTGCCGTTGAAATAGCCCAGCTTGCGGGCTATTTCCTCCACCGACCGGCCCTGCGCCAGCAGGCTGATGGATTCCATCACCTTAAGCTGTTGCCGCCATTGGGCGAAGGTCAAGCCGGTATCGTGGCGGAACAGGCGGGACAGCGTGCGCGGCGTGGCGCCGACCCCGGCGCTGAGCTGCTCCAGGGTATCGTCATTGCCGGGGTCTTGCGTTAATATCCGGGTCACGGCGCGCAGGCGTCGTTCACGGGGAAAGGGGAGAAAGCCCGCGACACCGGGGGCGGCGTTGTTAAGTTCGTGCAGCAGCAGCGGCAGCATTAAATCATAGCGCTCTCGCGGTTCTCCTTCCGCCAGCGGGGGCGTCAATCCTTCCATCAGATAATGCATCATCTTTGAAATCAGTATCACGCAAAATTCCCCCACCTGCGGCTGGCCCGGCGTTTCCGGTAAATAGAGGTTATGGGTGACCGCGTTCCCCAGCGCATGAACCTGGTGCGGTAATTCGGAAGGGATCCACAGCCCCCGGTAGGGGGGGGCAGGGTCCAGATGCCGGCGGCGGTATAAATCTGGATCGATCCCTGGCTGGCATAGGTCAGCTGCGCCGTTTTATGGGCATGCCATACTTCGGATTGCAGATGCCGGTAGCGATAGGATATAAACGACACGCACTGGCCGGAAGATTCAACGGCGGCGGACAGACTGACCGCGGGGGAAAGGTTCTCTCCAATACGAGCTTTGCTATTCATGGTTCTGAATTCTATCCTCAAGGTGTTTTGCCGCTGCATCGCGCCGTAGGTGGATTCTACCCCACGCCGATGTGAAGACGCCTGAAACGGCCCTGTGGCCGACGTTTCGATGCATACCCCTATTGTCCCTGAAGCTTGCCTGAATAGCGCTGGGAAATATTTACCGGCGGCACGGGTTTTAAGACAACTTTCGTCCTGAAAAAGGGTCCTCTCCCATCATACATGACAACGGACAGTTTTCGTCTTTCAATAATAAAAGAAATCATTATCATTCGCCTTCAAGTCCAGTGGTGCCGACAGGCCGCAGAGCCTGAAAATCAGTGAGCATTCTTTTCCATGAAGGGCAAGATTCAGGCAGGGTTGAATTTATGAGTAAGTTCAGATTCAGGCAAACCGGGGTCACTCGACCAACGCGCGTATTGGCGGTGAACTTCACATTAAGCGCGGTGGCTCTGGCGCTGGCCGGCGCTCCGGCGTTAGCCGCCGACCAAACCGACGCAAGCGTGATGACGGTAAAAGGCACGCGGGGTACTACAACGCTGCCGGTGGCTAAATCGGCGTCCAGCGCCACCAAAACCGACACGCCGATAATTGAAGTGCCGCAATCCGTTTCAGTGGTGAGCAAAGAACAGATCAAAGCGCAGAACGCCCAGACCGTGGCGCAGGCCCTGCGCTATACCGCCGGCGTGCTTTCCGAACTGCGGGGGGGGATTCCACCGCCGGCGCGCCCTATCTTTTCAGTCGCGGTTTCTATCTGGAGCAGTTCCTTGATGGGGCAAGAATGCCCAGCGACACCAGTTTCGGCTACGCCATCGCCAATTTTGATCCCTATGGGCTCGAGCGCATTGAAATTCTGCACGGTCCGGCGTCGGTGCTTTACGGCCAGGTCAACCCCGGCGGCGTGGCGAACCTGGTCAGCAAACGCCCCACGGAAACGCCGGTGCATGAAGTGTTCACCACCGTCGGCAGCCATAATCGCTATCAGGCCGGCTTTGACCTAGGGGGGGGAAACTCACGGATGACGGCAAATTGCTTTATCGGCTGACCGGCACCGGCCTGGACAGCGACACCCAAGTGAAAGACACCCGGCAGAAACGGTTATATATCGCCCCCGCCGTCACCTGGCGGCCCAATGACGATACGTCCCTCACGGTGTTGGCCAAATATCAGCGCGATCCGGACGTCGGCTATTATAATTTCGTGCCGGCGGTAGGCAGCCTGTTCAACGCCGGGGACGGTAAAATTTCTTCCCATACCAATATGGGCGATCCGGCATTTGATCATCATTCCAGAACACAATTTTCAATCGGCTATGAATTCGAGCATCGTTTGAATGATATATTCACCTTGCGGCAGAACACGCATTATAGCTATGTCAAAGATGATTTAGACAACGTGTTCAGTAACGGCTTGGTGTCGGGTTCCGACGATACGGTTAATCGCTATGCGTTTTTCAACGATGAAAAGGCCCGGATTTTTACCATCGACAACCAGGTCCAGGCGGATTTTTCCACCGGGCCGGTATCTCATTCGGTATTGACCGGCGTTGATTTTCAACGCATTTTATACCGGGAAACGGTGGGACTGGGGGCGGCGTCGACCCTTAACGTGTATTCACCGGACTATGGCGATATCGCCACTCCCGCCACCAGCTCGGACGATTACATCAGGCAAAAACAGCTGGGTGCATATAGCCAGGATCAGATGAGTTACGGCAACTGGCGCTATTTGGTGGGGATCCGCGAGGATTGGGCGGACGCCGACGATGTCAACCCGGTCACGGTGTCCTCCACCGCGCAATCCTCCCGGGCCTTTACCTGGCGCACCGGCCTGGTTTATTTGTTTGACAATGGTATCGCGCCCTATGCCAGTTTCGCCAAATCCTTCAATCCCCAGGTAGGGGAACTGTACGGCGGGGGCATGGCGAAACCCACTACCGCCGACCAGTATGAGGTGGGGGTCAAATATCAGCCGGTGGGTTTCAATGGATTTGTTACGGCGTCACTCTTCGACCTCACCGAGAAAAACGTCCTCACCGCCGACCCCGACCATACCGGTTATGACACCCAGGCCGGTAAGGTCCGTTCCAAAGGGCTGGAGCTGGAAGGGCACGCCGCCCTCACCGACAATTTGCAGCTGATTACGTCCTACACTTATCTGCACGCCGTTACCGTGGAGTCCAACGATACCGCCACCACTATCGATGGAGACAGTACGCCGATGGCCGGGAAACGGATCTGGGGGATGCCGCGCAATACCGTCGCCACCTGGCTGGATTACAGCTTCCACAACGGCATTCTGCAAGGCTTCGGCGCCAGCGCGGGGATGCGTTATCTCAGCGCCAGCTATGACACCTCCAATACCATCCGCGTACCGTCGGTGACGCTGTTCGACGCAGGCATTCATTATGATACCGGGGAACACTGGCTGTTATCGCTGAACTCCATGAATCTGCTCGACAGGCATTACGTCGCCTCCTGCTACAGCGCCACCACCTGCACCTACGGGGACGGCGCCGAAGTCCTGGCCACGGCCCGTTACCGGTGGTGAAGCCGATGCCGGTGATAGATGAAAATCGGCTCCGCTGCGTCGGCGACGGCGGGGTTGAGGATGCAGCGACGAAGATTCATCAAGACGCTGGCCTGTTCCGCACTGTGTCTCGGCGCCTTTCTCCGGCGGGCATGGAGCGAAGCGCCAAACCTTCCCGCCGCGCCGGCGCCGCGGCTGGTGGTCTTGGATTGGGGATTGGCGGAAACCGTACTGGCGCTGGGCGTTACGCCGGTAGGGGTAGCGGAAATCGACGGCTATCGCGATAACGTGGTGACGCCGGCCATTCCCGCCGGTGTGGCCGACGTGGGGCTGCGCCTCGCGCCCTCCCTGGAGTGGCTGCAACAGCTTGCGCCGGATTTTATCCTGATCAATTCAAGCCAGGAGTCGCAGCGGGCCATGCTGGAACACATTTGTCCGGTGCGCGCGTTCGCCGTCTACACCAACCAGGGCGAACCCTTGTCCCGCGCCATGGAAATCACCGGCGAACTGGGACGGTTATGCCGGCGGGAGGCCGCCGCCGCCGCGCTTGCGCGGCAAACCCGGCGAACTTTGGACAAAGCCCGCGGCGTGCTGGATGCCTATCGGCGGCAATGTCCCTCGGCGGCGGCGCCCCTCTATCTGATTCGGTTTTTCGATGCCCTGCATATCGGTATCTATGGCCGCCGCAGCCTGTTTCAGGATGTCATGAACGCCTTGGGGGTCAGCAACGCTTGGGACGGCGCGACGGACTACTGGGGCATCGGCGTCGCCGGTTTGGACGCGATGGCGGCGACTGCCGACGCCGTCATTTATTACTTTACGCCGCTGCCGGCTCCGGTGGCGTCAAGTCTGCAATCTAATCGACTGTGGCGGGCGCTGCCGGCGGTAAAACGACGTCAAGTCCGGGCGTTGGCGCCGTTTTGGGGCTTCGGTATGCTGCCCTCCGCCGATCGCTTTGCCCGGGAACTGACGGCGGCGCTGACGCGACGGGACGGCATTAACGGTCCGGATGCGGCGGGAGATGCCCTGAAATGAAGCCCGTTTTGCTCTCCGGCGGTGGCCGGACCTCCCGCCCATGGCCGCTGCTGTTGCTGACGCTGGCCTGCCTTGCCGGGCTTTTTCTCAGCGTGGAAAATCTGTCGTCGGTATTATCCCCATCCCTTTGGCGGTCGCCGAGCCTGTCGGCGCCAGGCCAGGACATACGGCATATCATGCTGTATGACGGCTTCTTGCCGCGGCTGGCGGTCAGCGGCCTTTGCGGCGCGGTGCTGGGGCTGGCGGGCACATTATTCCAGCAGGTGCTGAAAAACCCGCTGGCGGAGCCGATGACGCTTGGGGTGAGCGCCGGCGCGCAGCTGGCGCTCACCGCGGCGACATTGTGGTCGCCGGAAATTTTTCTCGTTCATCCGCAATGGGCGGCCCTCGCCGGCGCCCTGGCGGCCGCTTTTATCGTCCTCGGGCTTTCCCGGTCCCGGCGCTATGAGCCCTCGGCGGTCTCGGTGGCGGGTTTGGTGGTTACGATGTTTTGCGGTTCCGTCATCATGGCCATCCAACTGTTTTATGCCCCTTATCTGCACAGCCTGTTTATTTGGGGCGGCGGCTCGCTATTACAACAAGATTGGCATAATGCCGCCGCGCTGGGGCTGCAGTTGGCGGCCGGACTCTGTGCCGCCGGACTTCTGCTGCGGCCGCTGTCGGTACTGGCGTTGGGGGATACCCATGCCGACAGTCTCGGGCTGGGGTCGGGAACGGTGAGACTGGCCGGCTTTACCCTGGCGGTGGCGCTCAGCGCCGGCGCGGTGAGCGCGGTGGGAGTGATAGGGTTCGTCGGGCTGTCCGCGCCGGCCCTTGCCCGGCTGGCGGGAGCGCGCCGGTTTTCGCAGCGACTGGTGGCCGCGCCGTTGTGCGGCGCGTTGGTGCTTTGGCTTACCGATCAAACGGTGCAACGTTTTGCCGGCGTAGTGGGAAACCTGCCCACCGGCGCCGCCACCGCGCTGTTTGGCGCGCCGCTGATGCTGCTGTTGCTGATGCGTTTTCAGCCGGCGGCCTCCGCTGAAACCGGCGCGTCGCGGGTCCCGGCCTACGGGGCGGCGCCGGGGATATATCGCCGTTTCGCCATCCTGCTGCTATTGCTGGCGGCGGCGATGCTGCTGTCTCTTGATTTCGGCCGAACGCCCACCGGATGGCATTTCACCGCCTTCGACGCGCTGGGCCGGGTGGTTGTTTGGCGCGCTCCGCGGGCGGTGGCTGCCATGGCCGCCGGAGTCATGCTGGCCCTGGCGGGGGTGTTGATTCAGCGATTGACCGGCAACGGGCTGGCCAGCCCGGAGTTGCTGGGGGTCAGCGCAGGGGCCGCCCTCGGGCTGGTGGCTCTGCTCTTGTACCAAGGCGACGCCTCCCAGGGTCTACGTCTTTCGGTCTGCGCCCTGGGCGCCTTGGCGGCGCTGTTGGCTATTCTCTCGTTCGCCCGCCGCACGGGGTTTTCCCCGCATCGCATCCTGCTGGCCGGCATCGCCGTCAGCGCGCTGTTCCAGTCCGTCGTCGCGGTAGTGGTGGTGAGCGGCGGCTCCCGCGCGGTCACGCTTATCTCCTGGCTTGCCGGCTCCACCTATTCCATCTCTCCCGCGGATGCGTGCAGCGCCTTGGCGATGTGCCTGTTGCTGTGTATGGCGGCGCCGTGCTGTCGCCGCTGGCTGACCATCCTGCCGCTAGGGGAAATGTTCTCCACCGCCCTGGGGGTTTCCACCGCCAAAGCCAGGCTCGCGCTGCTGGCGTTGATAGCCCTGTTGACGGCGGCGGCGACGCTCATCGTCGGCCCGGTCTCGTTCATCGGCCTGACCGCGCCGCATTTTGCCAGGCTGATGGGCGCGCGCAGGCCGACGCACCAGTTGCTGCTGGCGGCGCCGCTGGGGGCGTTGATGCTGGTGGCGGCCGATTGGCTTGGCCGCACGTTGCTCATGCCGCGGGAGCTGCCGGCGGGTCTGGTGGCTACGCTGCTTGGCGCCCCATACCTGATGTGGCTGTTGATGCGTCGGCGGTAAGGGGATTTGACCGCCGGCGGGCAATGCGGCATTTGGGTCGTTATAAAACAAAGACTGGGAGTTGATGATGAGCAATAGCCATGCCGGCGCGCCGTCGGCAAATCTGATGGCGGAGGTATTGCGGTTACTGAAGCCTTTTTGGCCGGTGGTGTTCACGGCGACCCTGCTGGGCATCGTGGGAGGCTTGACCACCACCGGCCTGCTGGGACGCATTAATCAGGCGCTGCAACGGGGGGGGAATTGTCCCGCGGCTTTTGGCTGAGCTTTGCCGGACTGCTGTGCGTAAGCGTGGCGGGCACCTCGGCGGCCGGCGCCCTCAACAGCCTGGTGGGCCAAAAAATCATCGCCGCGCTGCGCAAGGACATTTCGTCCCGCATCCTGCGGGCGCCGCTGGACGCCATTGAGCAATACCGTGCCCACCGGCTGTTGGCCACGCTGAATAATGATATCGATACCGTCAGCGCTTTTACCTTCAACTTTTCGTCCTATGCCATTGCGCTGGCGATGATCTTAGGCGGCCTGGTCTATTTGTCCTGGCTCTCCAGGACGCTATTTGCCTTTTCCCTGATCTTTATGGCTCTGGGTACGCTTTTGACCGCCTTTTCACGTCACGGTTGGATGAAGGATTACGAAGGCGTGCGGGAAGCCCAGGACGAATTGCAAAAACAGTACCGCGCCATTATCGAGGGGGCGAAAGAGCTGCGCATCAACCAGACCCGCCGGGCGCGGGTCTACGGCATCCAGCTTGGCGGCGCGGTGGATGCCATCGCCCGGTTGAAAAGCCACGCCATGCGCCAAATGTGGCTGATGAGCGGCGCCAGCAGCGCCTTGCTGTTTATTTTTATCGGCCTCATGCTGATCGCGCGCCGGCGGTTGGGGATCGATTCCGCGGATATCAGCGCCGCGGTTATCGTCTTGCTGTTTATCAAAGGCCCGATGGAACAGTTGGCCAACGCGCTGCCGGTCATGGGCCAGGCTTATGTTTCGATGAAAAAAGCTGGCGGCGTTGTCGGCCGCATTCAACAATCCGGAACCGGATATCTCCTTAGCGCCGCCGGGCGAGGGGGACATTTCAGCGTCATTGGTCGACCTTTCCCTGGAACGGGTGGGCTATACTTTTTCGACGGACGGCGGAACCGGCTTTGCCCTCGGGCCGATAAGCCTGGATATTCGCGCCGGCGAGATACTGTTCATCGTCGGCAAGAACGGCTCCGGCAAGACGACGCTTATCAAACTATTGCTGGGATTGTACGCGCCGGATCGGGGACGGATTCTGTATAACGGCCGTCCGGTGAACGCGGCCGGCCGGGATCGCTATCGCCGTCTGTTTACCACGGTTTTCAGCGATTATTACCTGTTTGATGAAATCCTGGTGGATGCGTCCCGGGCCGCCGACAGCCGGCGCTATCTGGAACGGCTGGATCTCGCCCGCAAGGTCCATATCCGCGACGGGCGCTTCTCCACCACGGATTTATCCACCGGCCAACGCAAGCGACTGGCCCTGGTGCAGGCTTATCTCGAGGACCGCCCGATTATCGTATTCGATGAGTGGGCGGCGGACCAGGACCCGGTGTTTCGGCAGGTGTTTTATACCGAATTGCTGCCGGATCTCAAGGCAATGGGCAAGACCCTGATCGTTATCTCACACGACGATCGCTATTTCGCGGCGGCCGATCGGGTTATTACCCTGGCGGAGGGGAAAATCCTGGACGCGTCACGCCAAGAAATGAGCGGGTCAGATGGCGTAAAGTTGTGAAGCGCTATGAAAATTTTCGCTTCTGTTCCTCGGGCAGGATCAGCGTTTATTCTTTGTAGATACTCATGCCGTTACCGTGCGTCGATGACTATTTTCCCTACGCCTCATGATTCGTTATTCAAGAAATTCTTCGGCGATGTCGGCGTCGTCAATGATTTCCTGCAAATACATCTACCCGCGGCGGTGCGGGATATATGTGACTTCAGCACGCTGACTGTCACCTCCGGCAGCTTCGTTGAGGACAACCTGCGCACCCAATGCTCCGACATGCTTTATCGCATGCAGACTTCGGAGGGTATCGGTTATCTCTATTGCCTTATTGAGCATCAGTCCAGCGCGGATCATATGATGGCGTTTCGGCTGATGCGCTATAGCATAGCCGCCATGCATCTTCACTTAGAACAAGGGAATAAAATGTTGCCCATGGTGATACCGCTGCTGTTTTATCATGGTCCACAAAGTCCTTATCCCTACAGCACCCGCTGGTTGGACTGCTTTCACAACGCCACCTTGGCGCAGACGCTGTATTGCCGGGCGTTTCCCCTGGTGGACGTGACGGTCATCCCGGACGATGACATAAAAACCCATGGCAAAGCGGCGTTGCTGGAGTATGTGCAAAAGCATATCCGGGAGCGGGATATCAACGCTCGATTGCCGGATATCGTCTTTTTGCTAAAACGGGCGCAGCCGGGTAAAGAGCAGGTGAAATCGCTGTTGTGCTATCTCGCGCAGGAGGGTAATGACCTTGACTTGCAGACTATTTTACGTATTCTCACAGAAAATATGCCGGGTTACAGGGAGGAAATGATGACGCTTGCGCAACAGCTTGAACAAAAAGGATTACAAAAGGGATTACAGAAGGGATTACTGGAAGGTCGTAGCGAACGGGATAGGGAAATCGCCGGTAATCTGTTGTCGATGGGTATGGATCGCGCCACGGTGGAACGTGCCACCGGATTGAACAGTGCTGAACTGGATGCTCTCACTGACTACAGAGCGTAGCCGACCGGTCGTCGTTTTCCGGCAGCCGGCCATGGATTATCTTCCGTTCGGCCGTCCGTTCCTGTGATTGCAGGTCCGGACAGCCATGGCGAAGAGCGTTGGTTTCAATCAATCAATGTACTTCAAGCCGGCCTGCGTGAGCATCTCCCGCATATGGTACATATCCAATCCCAACTCTCCGTTGGCGAAGCGCGCCCGTTTATCCTTTTCATTCTCTTCGCGTTTCTGAGCCGCGTCCGCGGTCTGGACGGCGATATCCCGCGGCACCACCACCACGCCGTCTTCGTCGGCCACCACCACGTCGCCGGGGTTCACCAGGGCGCCGGCGCAGATAATGGGCACATTAACCGAACCCAGAGTGGCCCTGGCGGTGCCCTTGGCGCTGATGGCGCGGGAAAAGACCGGAAAGCCCATTTTTTGCAGGGGGCCCACATCGCGGACGCCGGCCTCGCTCACCAGACCGCCGGCGCCATGGGCGCGGTAAGAGGTGGCCAGCAGTTCGCCGAACATGCCGTCGCCGTTTTCAACCGTACAGGCCACCACCACGATATCTCCCGGGTGAATTTGCTCCGCCGCCACGTGCAGCATCAGGTTATCGCCGGGCTGCGCCAGCACCGTCACCGCATTGCCGCATAAGCGGGCGCCGGCGTAAACGGGGCGAATATAAGAACGCATCAGCCCGGTCCGGCCCATGGCCTCATGCAGAGTGGCCACGCCGAAGTGGCTCAGCCGTTCAACCACCGCCGGATCGGTACGTTCGATGTTGCGTTTAACGATGCCCAAAGCATTGACACGGTTTTGCATACTCTTTCCTTATCGGCCCTGGGCCGACAGTAATGTGTCCAGCCGGGGATAGACCCGGCGCGCATTGTCTTCAAAGATAAGCTTTTTCTCTGCATCGGTTAGCGCCGCCGACTCAATGTAGCGCCGGGTATCGTCAAAGGCGAAGCCGGTGAGGGGGTCGATACCCCGCACTGCGCCTATCATCTCAGAGGCGAACAGCACATTCTCGACAGGGATCACGCCGGTTAATAAATCGATGCCGGGCTGGTGATAAACGCAGGTATCGAAGAAAATGTTGTTCAGCAACTTTTCCCGGATATCATCAATGTGCATGGCCTGCGCCAGCCCCCGAAAACGGCCCCAGTGGTAGGGCACCGCGCCGCCGCCATGGGGAATGATAAACCGCAGCGCGGGAAAATCCTTGAACAGATCCGAGGTCAGGCACTGCATAAACGCCGTGGTGTCGGCGTTGAGGTAATGAGCGCCGGTGGTATGAAACGCCGGATTGCAGCTGGTGCTGACGTGGATCATGGCCGGCACGTCAAGCTCCACCATTTTTTCGTAAATGGGGTACCAGTAGCGATGGGACAGCGGCGGCGCCGTCCAATGACCGCCGGACGGGTCAGGATTGAGATTGACGGCCACGAAGTCATACTCGTTGATGCAACGTTCCATTTCAGCCAGGCAGGTGTGCGTATCGGCGCCCGGTGATTGCGGCAACATCGCGGCGCCGGCGAAATACCTTGGGAACAATTGCGTGACACGGTAACATAATGTATTGCACACCGATGCCCAGGCGGCGCTGGTATCGGCGTTGCCGATATGATGGGCCATGAAACTGGCCCGCGGCGAGAAGAGGGTCAGGTCGATGCCCCGCTCGCGCATTTTCAGCAGTTGATTGTCCTCGATGGTATTGATGATTTCATCATCGGAAATCCGGAGATCCGCGATATCGGGAGTGCTGGCCGGTATGGCAAGCCCGGCGATTTGCCGTGCGCGCCACGTCTCCAGCGCTTCCGGCGCGGTGGTATAGTGCCCGTGAATATCGATAATCATTGAACTCGTTCCATAGCAGCGGGTTTGTCATTTTCCATCACGATATTGCTCAGATCCCGTCCACGGGTTTCCGGCAACAGCATGGCGGCAATCACCACGATCACATAGGAGGCGCAGGCGCAGATACCCATGGCCGGCCCCAGATCCAGCTTGATGCTGAGCAAACCCACCAGGGTAGGCATGACCGCCCCCAGCGCGCGCCCGGCGTTGCCGCACAGGCCCTGGGCCGAACCCCGCACCCGGGTGGGGAAAAGCTCGGCGATGAACGCGCCGGTGCCGGCGGCGGTGCCCGATTGCAGCGTACCCAACACGAAGCCCAGCAGCAGCGTAATCGTCAAATTGATGGGCGCCATGGTATAGACGCCCACCGCGATGGCCTGGCAGCAGGCAATAATGATAAAGGTTTTGCGGCGTCCCAGCGCATCCGCCATCCAGCCATTGAGAAAGGCGCCGGCGAAGGAACCCAGGATATTGATGGCAAGGTAGCCGCCGACATTATTGATGGATAAATGCAATACCAGCTTCAAATAAGCCGGCAGCCAGGTAATCATGACGTAATTACCGCCATAAATTCCGAAGGTTAATAGAATGGCTTTAAACGTGGTGCCGCGAAACGAGGGGGTGAACACCTCCCAAATATTTCTGCGCAGGCCTTGTTCGACGGCCTGTTCTTTCTTGTAAAGAGGCGCCTCTTCGATATTACGCCGAATCCACAGCACCAGCAGCGCCGGCAAAATCCCCAGCGCGAACAGGATGCGCCAGACGATATCCGACGGGAAATAGTCGAACAGCAGGGTGGCGATAATCACGGTAATGCCGTAACCCAGAGCCCACCCGGCCTGCAGCGCGCCCACCACGCGTCCCCGCACTTCCGGATTGATGGTTTCGCTGATGAGCACCGCACCTACCGCCCATTCACCGCCGAATCCCAGCCCTTGCAGGCTGCGGGTCAGCAGCAGTTGCCAAAATGAGTCGGTGAAGGCGGAAAGGAAGGTGAACAGTGAAAACCAGGCGATGGTCACCTGCAGGATCTTCACCCGCCCGTAGCGATCCGACAAGATGCCGGCAATCCAGCCCCCCCCCCAACGCCGCCATGATCAACACGGTGGTACCCAGTATGCCCGCCTCGCCTTTGGTCATGCCCCATAAGGCAATCAGCGTCGGGATGGACAGCGCGTACATTTGCGTGTCCATCGCATCCAGTCCCCAACCGCTAAAGCAGGCCCAAAAGGTGCGTTTTTCCACTTTATTAAGGGATGTGAACCATTGAAACATCATTATTCCCGCCTTTTTTCGTCCATAGCCGCGCCAGAGATACGCATTGCCTCACGGTTATCGACGTCAATTTTTCAAGATTATGTCGTTTCACTTAATAACGGCGTGGATACCACTTCGCTCTGTACCGAACTCCAACCGCCTAAGTACGTTTTTTAAGTTATTGCTATCGCGGCCAGCATGGGCGCTCCATCGCCGCCCAACCGCTCGGTGGCCCTGGCCGCGATATCGAGCAGGGCCGGGCGGTATTGCGCCATCAACGCCCCATCCAGACGGCTTGCCGGCGCGACGATGCCCACCGCGCCGATAAGTTTCTGATCCGAACCGAACACCGGGGCGGAGATGCCGGAAGTTTCCTCATCCCTTTCACCTATCGAGGCGTAGGTATAGCGGCGTCGCACCTGGTCATAGGGGTCGCCCGGCTCGCCGGAAAAAGCCAGCAGGACCCGGCCGCCGGCGCCGCGATCCAATGCCTGTACATCCCCCTGCTGGACGTTGACGCGCACGGAAAACTGCGAATTGATGCGAAACAGGCACAGGCGATGGTCTCCTTCGCGAATATGGAAAGAGACGGTTTCTCCCAGCCGCTCATTCAATTCGCGCATCAACGGCAGCAGGACGTCGCTTAAGTTCAGGTTGGCCAGGTAGTGCGTGCCAAGCGTAAAGGTGGCGGAGCCCAGGCTGAACCTGCCGTCCTCATGACGGATCATCAGACGGTGATGGCAGAGGGCCGCGGCAAGACGGAGCACCGTGCTTTTATACAGGCCGGTACGTTTGGACAGCTCCGTAAGGGTCAACGAGCTGTCCTGCTTTTTAAAGGCGAAAAGCAACGCGACGGCCCTGTCTATCACGTCCACGCCGCTGGAGGCCGCCGCCGGAGCCTGCGACGCGGTTTCTTCTTTCTTGGTCATTGCTTGGCTCCGTTAGTTCTGTCTGATAGAACTTAATATCATCTGATAGAACAATTATAGTAAAGCCCACGGGGGATTCTGTGGCTTTTATCACAAGAAGAGGTTTTGAAGGCGGGGAAGCAGAGGGCGTTCAAGGGGAGACTTACTGCCGGCTGTGCGCATGACCAGTAATAATTGACGAGCCTTATCCCGTCATGGGGCGCTGAGATCTTCCCGGATACGGTGAGCTATTAGGCTGTCAGACAAAATGAGCCGGCAACATCGCCAAGGATGAGCCTTAGGCCGCCGCCAGGGCGTAGACCCTGCCGCCAGACGGCGGCACAGACGCCACCGCCGTGATTCCCTTCTAACACACTCATCGCAAGATCGTTGCTGGCGAAGCTACCGCCGCAGAAAAATTTGCGGCCTGTGGCTTTCCTGGTGGGGCTGGACGCCGATATCGGCCTGATACCAGCGGCGCAGCCGCTGTTCCGTCAGCACCTCTTGCGGCGTGCCGCTTGCCACCAGCCGGCCCTCATGCAGCAGCATGATCCGATCGGACCACAACGAAGCGAGATTCAGATCGTGCAGTACGCAACACACCGCCAGCCCGCCGTCTTCGGTAAGGCGTTTCAGCAATCGCAGCAGATGCTGCTGGTGGTAAAGATCGAGCGCGGAGGTCGGTTCATCCAGAAACAGCCAGCCTTGCGGACCCTCGTGGTGCCAAAGCTGCGCCAGCGCCCGCGCCAGCCGGACCCGCTGCTGTTCGCCGCCGGACAATCCGCGATATTCCCGCTGCGCCAGCGGCCGGCAGCCGGTGACGTCCATAACGGTCTCCACCGTGCGCTCAAGGTGGGCGTCGTTCCAAGGCGCGCGTCCCATGGACACCACGTCGGCGACGCTGAAGGGAAAGGACAACGCACCCTGTTGGCGCATCACCGCCCGCTGTCTGGCCAATCGGGCGGCGGACCATTGCTGAAGGGGAATGTCGTTAAGCCGGCAGGCGCCCTCGCTGGGCGCAATATAGCCGGTCAGCAGCCGCAGCAGGGTGGATTTTCCCGCGCCGTTGGGACCTATCAGCGAGACGAATTCGCCGGGGGCCAGCGTCAGCGATACCTGGTTAAGCAGCGCGCGCCGGGCGATATGATAGCCGACGCCTTCAGCCCTGAGCAGGAGGGATTCACCCATGACGAATTCTCTTCTCTTTCAGGATAAGCCAAAGAAACCAGGGGCTACCGAGCAGGCTGGTCAGCAGTCCCACCGGCATTTCCGCCGGCAATACCAGGGTGCGCGCCGCGGTATCCGCCAGCAGCAACAACAGGGCGCCGGCCAGCGCCGCTCCCGGCAGCAGCCAGCGATGATCGGCCCCAAGCCACATCCTGACCAGATGCGGAATGACCAGGCCGACGAAACCGATGATGCCGCTGACCGCCACCGCGGCCCCCACCAGCAGGGCGCTGGCCAGCAGCAAAATGCGCTGGGTGCGCCTGACGTCGACGCCGAGATAATGGGCTTCCTCATCGCCAAGCTGCAACAGATTCAGGCGATTGGCCTGTTTTTGTATCAGCAGAAGGGTGGGCAGGATAAGCGTTGCCAAAACCGCTACCGACGACCACTGCGCCTGTCCCAGGCTACCCATGCCCCAAAGGGCGAGCTGCCGCAGTTGCCTATCGTTGCTGAGCCAGGAGAGCACGCCGGTGGCCGAGCCGCACAGCGCATTGATGGCGATGCCGGCCAACAGTAGCCGGGTCAGGGTCGAGCCGCCGGCGCGGCTAAGGGAAAATATCACCAATGTCACGAGCAGGCTGCCGCAAAAGGCGGCGATGGTGGGAGAATAAAGGGCCACCGGCGGCGGCAGGGTTATCGGCAGTACCACGGAACAGGCCACCGCCAGCGCCGCGCCGCTGCTGATGCCCAGCAGTCCCGGATCCGCCAGCGGGTTGCGAAACAGGCCCTGCATCACGCCGCCGGCCATGGCCAGCGCGGCGCCTACCATGAGCGCCAGCAACACCCGCGGCAAACGTATATTCAGCCAGATATGCCAGGGCGCATCGGTGAACGGCGTGCGCCACAATAACGGCAGGGAGATAGGTACCGCGCCGAGGTTTGCCGCCGCCGCCGTCAGCAAGGTAAGCGCAAACAGCAGCAGCAACAGTCGACGAAGCCTCATCGTATGGCTTCCGCGCGCCGGCGAAGCTCGGCGATGGCCTTCGGCGTGGCGGGACCGAAGCCCAGCAGCGCCATATCATCCACCGCCAGCAGGCGGTGCTGTTTACCGGCGGGAGTCATCGCCAGCCCGGGCAATCGCCAAAGCTGCGCTTCGCCCCCGAGGGCGTTGATGCCGTCGCGGCTGATGACCACCAGATCGGGCGCGCTGGCGATAACGCCTTCCTGGGACAGGGTCTGGTAATGAGGAAATCCCTGCATGGCGTTTTGCAGACCGGCGGCGCGAATCGCCGCGTCCGCCGCGGTTTGCTGGCCGGCCGCCATGGCCGTCATGCCGCTGTGGCTCAGGATAAACAGCACTTTCACCGGCAGCGGCGTGACGGGAATCGCCGCCAGCTCACGCCGTACCCGCTGTTGCAGCGCCTGACCCTGCGACGGTAGATTAAGGGCTTGCGCCGTCACCGCTATTTTGCGGTCGATGGCTGAAACGGAAGTCTCTCCCGGTATCGTCACCACCTTCACACCGTTATCGGCCAATTGTTTGAGCACCAGGGAAGGCTGGGCCAGTTCGCTCGCCAGCACCAGCGTAGGCCGCATGGCCAGGATCCCCTCGGCATTCAACTGTCGCAAATAGCCGATATCGGGCAGGGTTTTCACCTGCTCAGGCTGCAGGCTGGTGCTGTCCCGCGCCACGACGCTGCCGCCGGCGCCGAGTTCAAATACGATTTCAGTGACGTCGCCGCCGATGGTGACGACCCGCGGCGCCGCCAGCAGGGAAAACGGCAGCGCCAGCGTCAATAACAACGTCAGCCAGCTTTTCATGCCGTCGCTCCCTGAGTCATCAACTGCGCTATCTGCAACCGCCACTGCGCTTGCTCGGGCTGCCCTTCGCTACGCTGACCGAAAAGTTGCGCTAACTGGGTGCCGTCGGCGGCGAACAGTTCCAGGCTGGTGACCGTTCCGTGCCCGGCGGGTTTACGAGTGACCCAGGTTTCCGCAATCCGGTCTTCCATGAGATGCAGCGTAAACGCGCTATTAAAGACATTGATCCAGTTTTGCCAAGGGGTGACCTTCTCGATAGCGCCGGTAAAAATTTGCACGCAGCCGCGGTTGCCGACGAATATCATGATTTCGTTGCCGTCTCGCTGCGCCGCCCGAAGGAGATTACCCAGCGCCTGATTATCCACCCGGCGGGCCAGCGTGTCCGGCACGGCGCGAAACGCCTGCACACGCGTCAGCCGGTATTTTTTTCAGCAGCCGGGAAAACTGGTGAATATCGGTCATTTCCCGCCACTCCCGTTCCAGATGCGGCGGTATTTCCGCCGGCGGGACATCGGCGGGAAGAGGCGCGAGGATTAACGGCGGATTGTCCGCCGACTCGAAATCGGCCAAGAGTCCATCCCAGGCCGCCATGCGCGTTTGGGGCGTGGCATACACTTTCAGCACCGCATCGCCGTGCCGGTCATAAAACTGAATGCTTTGCCGTTCCCCGCGCGAGGTCTGTTCACGCACGAAAAACGCGCTGGACCATTGGGAGAGGAACAGCCGCAAATCCAAGGCACGGGGATTCAGAATCAGCCCGCCTTGCTCTCCCAGCCGGAGGTGCTCATAACGTCCGATTTGCTCATGCACCGCGTACTCGTTGCGGGTGATGGACTTGGTTTCCCCCCCACGCTTTCCAGCGCCGCCAGCATGGCGGGGACATCCATGCGCAGCCGCCGGGCCTCGGTATCGACCCGGGCGTGGGTCAGCTCGGCCTCGCTGATATGCATCAACTGCGCCAAATCCCGGGCGTATTTGTGCGGATGCAGCGCTTTAAGCTGCAAATAGGACTGATAGCGATCGTTCATGACGACTTCCTTATTCTTCGGCAACCGACGCAACGGACGGTAAATCACGGGTGTGCTAACGATGCCTGCCGGGCCCGGCGGGCAGAAAAAGCCGATGTTATGTAAATGTTTCAAGATAATAATTTTTAATGGTAATGATTATAATTATCATTGTCAATCGTAACTATCGAAAGGGAAAAGGCAGCATAGCGTTAGCGAAATGTCAGGATTGGTGCAGTGTTTCGCAAAGCGCTTAGTGACTTAACGCATTATAATAACGCGTGTTTTTTTCCCCTGACCGTCGCCTCCGCCTCCTCCGGGGAAAGAAAAGATGTCTTATGTCAATAAAGCGAGCGTTAAGGCTTTACTCCGGTAAGAAATTCTTGCAATCAAATTTATTAGTAATAATGATTATCATTCAGTTAAGTTTCAAATTGATTCGGACAAGATTATGACGCTGGATTTCACCCCTTTTTATGCCCTTGAGGGTCGGCAGCCGTTCGACAACCGGCTGATGGCCATGCCTTGGCGCAATCATCGCCCTCTCGCCGCTGACGACATCGGCCAGGCGTGGCGCCAGTTAAAGCAAACCGCCTTGCCGCCACGCAAGCGCTTGCTGTATATCCATATTCCTTTCTGCGCCACACACTGTACCTTTTGCGGTTTCTACCAGAACCCGCTGAAAGCGGATAGCACCGCGCTGTACACGCAAAGCGTGCTGGCGGAGCTGCGGCTTGAAGCGGACAGCCCCCCTGCATCAATCCGCGCCCATCCACGGGGTCTATCTGGGGGGGGCGGAACGCCCACCGCACTGTCGGCCGGCGAGCTGAATCGGATCATTTGTAGCATACGCGACAGTCTGCCCTTGGCGCCGGACTGTGAAATCACCGTGGAAGGGCGGGTGCTCAATGTAGACGATGAGCGCATCGATGCCTGTCTGGACGCGGGCGTAAACCGGTTTTCCATCGGCATACAGACATTTGATACCCGCATCCGCCGCCGGATGGGGCGTATCGCCTGCCGCGATACCGCCATCGCCTTCCTCGAACGGCTGTGCCGCCGGGACCGGGCCGCGGTGGTATGCGATCTGTTGTTCGGATTGCCGGGGCAAACGCCGGCCGGCTGGCGGGACGATCTTTCCATCATTAACGCGCTGCCGCTGGACGGCGTTGATCTGTATGCCCTGAACCTGTTGCCCGGCACGCCGCTGCACAAAGCGGTGGAGAACGGGCGGATGACCATGCCTGATGCGACGGAGCGCTTAGCGTTTTACCGCGCCGGCGCCAATGAACTGGCGGAGCAGGGGTGGCATCAGCTTAGCAACAGCCATTGGGCCAAGACCAGCCGGGAGCGTAATCTCTACAATTTGCTTATCAAGCAGGGCGCGGATTACCTGGCCCTGGGCAGCGGGGCCGGCGGCAGCTTGAATGGCCAGGCTTATATGCTGGAACGCAATTTGGAACGTTATCATCAGCGGGTACGTCTGGGGGAAAAACCCATCGCCATGATGACCCCCGCAACGTCCCCACGCCTTGGCAGCATCAGTTGCAAGGCGGCATCGAAACCGGCCGCGTGTCGTTGCCCGCCCTGACCGCCCACAGCGACGCCTTGCGGCCGCTGCTAAGCCAGTGGCGGCAGGCGGGACTGCTGGTGGATGATTCTCCTTGCATGCGCCTGACGGTGGAGGGCCGTTTTTGGGCCAATAATCTGTTGCAGGCGTTGCGGGTATTGCTTCCGCAATTGGAATCCCATGAGGAACAACCGGCATAAGTACGGGATGCCATAGCTGCGCCGACGGGAGGAGGAGGAGATTCGGCGAAAAAGTAATATCCATCGGTCATAAACGTGAGGTTTTCGCTAAGAAAGCGTAATTAAACATTAATTATCAAAAAATGATTGAATGTGATTGATATTGAAAATCATTATCATTATCATCATTCGCCGACAGTAAATTGTTAAACCTAATGAAATGATCGCGTATTTACCCCTTTCCAAATTGTGGAAATAAGAACGGCGTTAAGACCCCAAAATAATCTGCGACTTTTTTATCCCTTTGGGAATGATGATTGGAATACTGATAGCAATGGCAGAGCACCCCATAATCATTATAATTTGTGAGAGAATGATATGTTCTTGCCAACCAAAACCAATGCCGGCGTCAATTTAAATAAGATATTCCTGACCAGCGTATTAACGGGCGCAATATTAAGTGCGTTTTCCACGGAAAGTTATGCCGACAATAATGACCCGCTTATTCTGAATACGCAGGGTGCTTCGGCCAAGGAGAAAAGCAACGGGAAAAATACGGCTCAAACTGCGACGCAGCGGCAAAGTCAGGAAACGCTGACCGTAACCAGGCCGCGCATTAAAAGAAAGGCCGGCAGCGAAACCAAGCTTAGCGCCGCCGAGCTGCAAAAAACCGGCGGCACAGATTTCGGCACCATTATGCGCTACCAGCCGCTGGTGAGCGCCACGGGCGTCAGCGGCGGATCCGGCGCCGGAAAAAGCGGCTTCGATCGCGGCGGCTATACCGGCTATAATATTCGCGGGCTTGAAAGCAATCGCGTCGGCATCGATGTGGACGGCATTGCGCAGCCTGATGCCACCAGCCGGGGCTATGTCGGCCGGCCGGGGCTGAATACGTTCGGTATCGGCCGCGATTATATCGATCCCTATATGTACGGAAATGTGGATATTCAATCCGGCGCGACGTCCATCGACAATCCCAACACGTCCATCGGCGGGGCGGTCTCTTTCCGTTCAAAATCCGCGGACGATTATCTTACGCCGACCAAACAAACCTACTTCGGCTACCAGAGCGATTATGATTCCGCAAACCGCAGCTGGCATAACGGCATCACCGCCGCCGCCGGCGATGAAACGCTGCGGGGGATTTTCGTTTACAGCCGGCGCGACGGCCAGGAAACCCGGAACAATAGCGGTACCGTGGATGCCTATCCGGCCAATTGGCACTCAGACGCCTTTTTGACCTCCGGCATCTGGCAGCCCAACGATGAGCATAAGCTGACCGGCACCCTGGATTACTATCAGAAAACCAACCATACCCATTATGACGGCTGGGATTCGGCCGGCAGCGCCATTATCGGCACCACGCAGCAGACCAGCCAGACCCGTCGCTGGGGCGTCAGTTTGAAAGACGACTGGACGCCGTTCAATGATGTGATAGACAGCATGTCCACCAAGATTTATTACCAGCATACGGAGGCGCATGACTGGACCTATATGCCGGAAACCACTTCCACCATGGAGACCGTGTTATCCAATTACGATACGGATACCCTGGGTTTCGACAGCGCAGTGGCCAAAACCCTGGGGCGGCACGACCTGAGCATGGGCGTGAACGCGAGCCAGACTACCACCAAGCGGCCCTTTACCCAGGAGCCGGCGCAAAGCGCATATAATGTTATTATGCAGCCCCAGGCGGATAGCAAAACCAATGTGTTGGGCGCTTTCGCGCAGGATCAGATTAATTTCGATCTCAGCGGCCATAATTTTGCCGTTATTCCGGGCGTCCGGGTGGCTTACCAGTCAACCAAGCCGCAAAATCTTTCCAGTTTGTCCGGCAGTAGCTCGGTCCTGACCGAATCGGAATTGGAGGCGCTCTACGGCAAAAGCAATTCCGATACCCAGTTTTTTGCCGTCCTTGGTTTTCCAGTATGATATAACGCCGACGCTGATGACCTACCTGCAATATAAACGCGGCGCGGAATTTCCGAACCCCAGCCAGCTGTACAGTACCTGGAATCTGGGATCGAGTTATGCCGGCTCGTCACAATATGCCCTTATCGGTAATCCGGATTTAAAAACCGAAACGAGTAATAACGTGGAATGGGGAATGAAAGGGGAAGTGGTCGAAGGGGTTACCTTCCATACCGCCGCTTTCTATAATACCTATAAAAACTTTATTGCTTATAACCGTTATACCCGCTCAGCGGATCCGGAAATATTCACCACGGTCCCGTCGAATATTTATATCGCTTATGAGGCGGAGAACCGGGATAAAGCGTATATCTACGGCGGAGAAATGAGCGCGAAATTCAATTTCGGCACCTGGTTTGAACAAGTGAACGGGCTGAGCGCGACGCTGGCTTTTGGCTATAACCAGGGTAAATCCAAATCCAGCTATCTCGGCGATAAATACGTTGACCTCGACAGCGTGGCGCCGATGAAGGGGGGTTGTCGGGGTGGCCTGGGACGATCCGGCGAAGCGTTACGGTACGGCCCTGACGGCTACCTTTGTGCACGGTAAACGCGCGACGGCCACTAACCGGGAGACCTATACCAATAGCGGCGCGGCCATTACCGACGCCACCACCGAGTACATGAATGTGCCGGGCTATGCGCTGTTCGACTGGACCGGTTATGTGCAGGTGGCGAAACATGTGAAGCTGAGCGGCGGCGTTTATAATATTACCGATCGGAAATACTGGGATTATTTGAGCAGCCGGGATATTACCGAAAGCTCCAACCAGGATGCCTATGATAAAGCGCTGGCGGTGATGCCGGGGCGGACGTTCCAGTTGGGTATGAATATCGATTTTTAATGTAAGGTCTCCTTTTAACACAGCTCGTTGCAAGTCCGGCGCGAGCGGGCCTACCCCGGCACGGGGCGCTCGGGCCGCCGCCGGACGGCGGCTTCGACCCGGCCTTGCCGCGGTCTCCCTTCAACACGTTTGCTGCACGATCGGTGATAGCGGGCCTACCGAGGTATGGGGCGCTCCGGCAGCCGCTGGACGGCTGCTTCGACCCCATTACCGCGGTCTCCCTTTAACAGGCTCGTTGCAAGCTCGGTGCCCGGCGGTCCTACCCCGGCATGGGGCGCTCGGGCCGCCGCCGGACGGCGGCTTCGACCCGGCCTTGCCGCGGTCTCCCTTCAACACGTTTGCTGCACGATCGGTGATAGCGGGCCTACCGTGGTATGGGGCGCTCCGGCAGCCGCTGGACGGCTGCTTCGACCCCATTACCGCGGTCTTCCTTTAACAGGCTCGTTGCAAGCTCGGTGCCCGGCGGTCCTACCCCGGCATGGGGCGCTCGGGCCGCCGCCGGACGGCTGCTTCGACCCCATTACCGCGGTCTCCCTTTAACAGGGCTCGTTGCACGTTAGGCGTAAGAGTATTAGGGGAGATTGGGGGAAGAGCGGGGGGAATGTTTCAGTAAAAACGGCATCCGAAGGATGCCGAACAGGGTTTCAGGCGATATAGGTCGCCCAAAGATAGGAGAACGGCATGATAAGAAAAAGCCCGGGCAGCATGTTGGCCACCGGGAACAGCTTGATGCCGCAAATACGCAGGCCGGTGGCGAACATGATAAGACCGCCCGCGGCGGAAAAGTCCAGCATCATGTCCGGGGTGGTCATCGGCAGGATCAAGGCGGCCAGCGTCGCCAGCGCCAGTTGAATAATCAACTGCGGGATGGCGATGACCACGACCGCGTAACCCAGTATCGTGGCGAAGATGGCCGAAGTGAACAAATCCAGTACGGTCTTGATATACAGGATGGAGGGATCGCCGGTCATGCCTTCATGCATGGCGCCGAAGATACCGGTGCCGCTGGCGCAGAATAACACCACGATAGCCACGAATTTATCCATAAATTCCTGATGCGTCAGGCCCTGCGCCGGCGGCAGGAATCTGTCCACGATGCCGCGGGTGTAGTTTGCCGCCTTGCCGATGCCTTTCTCGACGTAGAAAAGTTCTCCCAGCATGGCGCCGATCACCATGGCCAGCACCACCGCCGGCATGAATTTCACCTTGACGATAAGCATTATGCCCAGGCCCATGGAACAAAGGCCGAAGGTCAGCGGCAGGGCCGAGCGAATGCGTTCAGGCAAACGGGTGCCGAGAAACGCGCCCACCAAACCGCCGACGACCACCGCCGTCCCGTTTACATAAGGTCCAATCAACATTTCAAATCCTTCAGATTAATCCTCCGCCGGTCTATCCGGCGGTGTTTTTGTCGTGCTGCCGTCGCCCCAACGCGGCAGGTTTTTGACTTCGATCCCCAGCAGATCGAGGGCGCGTCCGACGCTATGGGTAATAATGTCGTCCGGGGTTTGCGGTCGATGATAAAGCGCCGGAACCGGCGGAAAGATAATCCCGCCCATTTCCGTCACGCACGCCATGTTCCGCAGATGACCGAGATTAAGCGGGGTTTCCCGCGCCATCAAAACCAGCCGGCGCCGCTCTTTGAGCACGACGTCGGCCGCGCGGGTCAGCAGATTGTCCGTCATGCAGTGGGCAATGGCGGCTAATGTGCGCATGGAACACGGCGCAACCAACATGCCGAGCGTATGGAACGAACCGCTGGCGATGGAGGCGCCGAGATTATCGATGGGGTGTACCTTGTCCGCCAGCGAAATGACGTCCTGCAGCCGGAAATCGGTTTCCAGCCGGCAGGTTTTTTCCGCTCCCCGGGAGATAACCAAATGCACCTCCAAATCCAGTTTGCTCAGCAGTTCAAGCGCCTTGACGCCGTATTGGAAACCGGACGCCCCGCTTATGCCGACAATAATGCGCCGTGAATTCATACTATCCCTTATTCAAAGTCCGGCAGGAACCGTTTGATATCCACCTCTTTGAAGCGGGAACGTTCAAAATGCGCCTTAAGGCTGAAGGGAACCGTGCAATCAAAAATGGTCTTGCAGGACATGCCCTCTTGCAAAATGGAGGGGCTGTAAGCCGGAACCTGCGAGGGGTCGAGGGGATGGCAGCGCACGCCGGGAATGAATACCGTGTCCACGTCGCCCTGATAGCGGGTTTGCATGGCCCACATCACGTCGTCGCTGTCGAAAATGTCCACATCTTCATCCACCAGAATCACATGTTTCAATTCCGGGAAGGCTGAAAAGGCCAGCAGGGCGGCCTGGCGCTGACGGCCTTCGTCAACGACGGCCGATTTTTTGAACTGCATCACCGCCAGCAGCTTGCCGCCGCCGGCGGAATGGGCGAAAACGTTCAGCAGTTTGCCCGGCATGGCGCGGTTGACCAGGTCGAGAATACTGGCTTCAGTGGGGATGCCCGCCATATTGACGTGCTCTTCCCCCGGCCCGATGGTGGTTCGCCAGATGGGATGCAGACGGTGTGTGACCGCTTTAACCTTGATAACGGGCAGGGCGGCCTTGGCGCCGCCGGTATAACCGGGGAACTCCGGCATGGCTTTGCCGGTATCGGTGTTTTGATCTTCCCGTAAGCGCACATTAGGCAACAGCTCGCCTTCAATGACGATTTCCGCATGGGCGATACAACGTTCGTTAATGGTTTTACATTGTACCATTTCCACCGCGCGGCCGCGGAGCGAACCGGCGATGCTCAATTCGTTGAACCCCAGCGGCGTGGTAGGCGGCTCAAAGCAGGCGGCGATTTCAATGGCGGGATCCACGCCGATGCTGATGGATATGGGCAGCGGCTTGCCGGCGGCTTCCGCTTTTTGGCGGAAGGCGTCGATATGGCGGCCCGGCGTCAGCCACATGGAAAGTTCGTCACGGCTCTGCACGCACAGACGATGGATGGTGATATCCGATTCGCCGGTGTCGATATCCGACGCGTAGCACAGGCCCATGGTGACGTACGGGCCGGCATCCTCTTCCGTATTGGTGGGGGCGGGCAGCAGCGTGCGTAAATCAAAACCGGCATCGGAGGCGAGATGCACCACTTCCTGGCACGGGGCATTTTTGGCATCAATGGTGATAGGCGCAATGGGGGTGTGGACAGAATCCCGCAGTAAATAGCCGAGCTTTTCAGGGGCGCAGCCCAAAAATTGTCCCACCCGCTTGCGGGAGCCCACCAGGCCGATGGCGACGCTGATGTCGTCAAAGCCTTTGATCTTATTAAAGACCATGGCCGGACCGTTTTTACGGGTAGGGCGCATGCAGGTGCCGCCGGCGCCGACATAGCGATAAACGCCCGACAGTTCGGCATTGGGGTCTACTTCAACATCGGTGGTGACCAATTCATTCGGTAGGGTTTTCAGCAGTTCAAGGGCGGAACGCAGGTCGTGGACCGGGTTGCTATCCGCATGCGTTTTTTTAATAGACATAATTTTCCCTATAGCAAGTATATTGAAATCTAATAAGGAAAATACGCCGATCATGAAAAATCATCGAATACCTTTTTTGGTAATATGTCTCATACCAAAACGGTTTTTTTTCTTTTACTTAATGTTGACATGCGTCACTATATTATCAGGCGTTTAATTTTAACCTAATCAAGGAGGTATTCATGGATTTAAAAAGGTTGAAATATTTTTGCGTCATCTTTGAGCAGGGCAGCATCAGTCAGGCTGCCCGAATTTTGAATATGGCGCAACCGCCGCTCAGTAAACGTATACAGGAATTAGAGGAAGAACTCAACGTTCCTTTATTTTTGCGCAACGGCAGAAGGCTGGAACCTACCGAATCCGGTTATCATCTTTATAAAAACGCCTGCGCCATTTTACGTGAGGTGGAAGATACCAAACGGGAGATCATTCTTATCAAGAACCGGGAGAGCCGCCTGCTGCGCATCGGGCTTACCCATTTGTTCCAGTCCTATTTCAAACCTTTGATTCTGCGATTACATCGGCACAATCCCAACGTGGAAATCAGCGTTTCCGTTTCTGATTCCAGTAATCTGGAGTCGCTGCTGCAAAATGGCCTGATTGATATTGCCCTGATTCAAAAAACCCTCCCATAGCGAAGGGTATGACTGTATTTCCTTCGCGCCTATCCCTCTGGTGACGGTTGTCAATAAAAAGCTGATGGGGGAAATACCCACAGCCCCTATCCCTTTTTTATCCATTGGCGAATTACCGTTGGTGTTATTGCGGCGGTCGCGGGATACCGGCACCTATGAATTGATTACGGATCATTTTCGCAAAGGCGGCGTGAACCCGAAAATCATCATGAATATTTCCCAGCCCGGCGTTATCCTCGACTGGCTGGAATCCGGACTGGAGGCCGCCGCTCTGCTTCCCGCATCGGAAGTCAACGCCGCCAGACTCAGCCATTGCCACGTGCTGGAGATTATTTCCCCGCCGCAGATTTTTTTTCCGGCGGTAGTGAAAATGTCGGTGGCGTCCTACATGAAAGAGCTGATGGATATCGTGCAGGCCGGCTATCCTTTCCAGACCGACGCCACGCAGGGATAAGCCGTTTGGATAGGAGGGCGGGCGTTTTTTCTCAGCCGGCGCAATGTCCAGACCGAGGGTTGGCCCGGACTGGGTAAAATTCACCTTCAGCGGGGCGCCATGGGGCCTGGCACAGCAAAGGAGAGACGGCGCGCCATCAGTGACGCCGCCCTGCGTGTTTCACTTGGAGCCCTTGTCGATATGACCCAGGGCGCGCTCGGGAAAACAGCGGTCCCGCAAACGCTGTTTCAACTGCGCCGCATCGGGGAAACCGCCTTCGGTTTTCCTGTCCCACAGCATAACCCCGTCCACGGCGATTTCATAGATGCCTCCGGTGCCGGGTATCAATGTGACGGCGGCCAGATCCGTGGTAAAGGTCTGCAAGAGTTCCTGCGCCATCCAGGCCGCGCGCAATAGCCAGTTGCATTGCGAGCAGTAGCGGATGGAGACGGTGGGAGGCGTAGTCATAGGTCGATGCGCAATGTGGGATTTGTGTTTATGGTCTGGTAAAGTCCGAGCCTTGTCAAGATGATGGCGTTAGGAACGGTGGAACCCAGTAAAGCCGTCATTATGCCGGTAAACGCCGGCGGCATACATTTGCCGTGCTACCCCACAACCTGACTAAATCATCTCATTGTTATGGCGATACGAGAGTCCGGCGCGAGCGCTCCTATCGTCCCCGCCCAAGCGTTTCCCCCCCCCCTTTTTTTCCGCTCATCTTCGCAGGGTATTATTTTTTCACGCGGCAAAAAAAGGATTGTATTGTCGTAAGAATGATACTTAGGAAAATTCCTAGCCTCTTATTATACTCACGATCCTTGATGAATATTACGTTGCCGTACTGTAAAGACTCTTTATCACAAGTATATTGGAAATGGTTTGATAACATTATGTTTACAAACAACGGCTAATGGTGAGGCTGCGAATGTAACGATAATAATCTTATTGTTATGGGAAATAAAACCTATCATTCCCTACGGGAAAACGTCTTTCGTTCTGTTTGCGCCATAGAGCGTAGGTTTTCCTGCAACTCGATTTATAGGAATACAGAAGGATGACACATAATAATGTGTCAGCCATTGGGTGCGGCATAAAAAATGTGGCCTGATTAAAATGACACTCATCAACGGTTGTTTGTTGCTTAATATACTTATGGTTTATAGCTTTTATCGTCATGTGAAATTTGTAAATAGCCGGAAATTACCAAAATCCGTGCATTCCGGCAAACACGTGCATTATCGTCGCGGTGAACTCTCTCGGGCGAACGGGCGACCTTTGCCCGTGGAGCATCTGTCCGGGCGCCGGGTCTCGGAACTTCAGTCGGCGCCCCGTATTGACCGGGCGGCATGAGGAGCGATTGATACAAAATAAAAACGGCGGGATGCTCTTTTCTAGCCGTTATCGTTGCCAGTGAGTCTGTAAATAAAAAAAGGGGAATCCAGGCATACTTGTAAATAAATAAGTATTTCTGCGATATCTGTTTGTCGGGGCTGCCCGCTGCAAATAAGGCAAGGAAGTCATAGCCGTTCGCTGGTTATTACTTTGAACATTTATTGACAAGTAGGCATAAATGAAAAAGTTGATTTTACTATCGACACTGGCTCTTTTTGGCTGCAGCGGGGTAGGGCAATATAAAGTCGATAAGACCGCCAGCACCAAAGCGGATTTTCATTTTATCGGTATTCCCGTTTTGGCGGGAGCGGTGGGCTCCAGTTTTCCGTTAACGGAACATTACAGCCTGACCGCCGGGCATGTCGCTAAAATAATGATGGTAAAAGTGAAGGCATATAATCCGCTATGCGATGTGGCCATTATCTATCACGACAATGCAGGCGTGCCGTTGCCCAAAGTGGCATCCGCCGTAAAGGGCGAACACGTCAATCTCTATGGCTATAACGCCTATACCGCGTTACCCACGTCTTCCTCGGGCACGGTAAAGGAATTCGGCTGGTGGGATAAGCCCCAAACCAGTTGCCTGGTGGGACTTACCGACGCCGGCGGCATACAAGGGATGAGCGGCGGCCCGGTTTACAGCGCAGACGGCGCCGTTGTCGGCGTCTTTACCGCCACGCATCCGAAAAGAGATCAGAGCATCTTTGTCCCTTATCAAAATATCGCGGGTTGGGTTAATCAGCAATTACAGGGGGACGATTTAGCGCAGTTAAGGAAAGCGGAAAATGTGCCGTTGGTACAAACCGTTTCCCTGTCTTTGCCGCTGGCCCAGGCCGACGCCGCCGGGCGGCAATAAAATAAATCAAGAGGGTATTACCCCTGTTTGCTTTGCTGCTCACGGTAGGCCAGGGGGCTGATGCCCAGATTGCGCTGAAAAACGCGGCGGAAAACATCAGCGCTGGTAAAGCCGCATTTCGTCGCGATTTTATCCAAATTCATGGTCGTCATTTGCAAAAACCGCTGGGCGGTTTCCAGGCGAATGGTTTCAATATATTTTGCCGGCGTGGTATTCAGCTCATGTTTGAAAATCCTTATCAGCGTGCTGCGGCTCATGGCCAAACGGTCCGCCAGCACATCCACTGAGAGCTCCTGGTTCAGATGCTCATGGATCCAGGGCTGCAAGGCCTTGATGCTGCGATGATTCGAGTATTGGGCCAGCAATGAAAAACTCAGTTGGGCCTGGTCGCCGGGCCGCCGCAGAAAGAGCACCAACTCCTTGGTGACATCCCCGGCCAAGCCCTCGCCATGGTCGTCTTCAATCAAATTGAGGGCCAGGTCGATACCGGCGGACATGCCGGCGGAAGAGTAGATTTTTCCGTCCCTGACCCAAATCGGCTGTTCCTCCACGTGAACGCCGGGATGGAGTTTGGCGAACTCATCCATGACCCGCCAATGCGTGGTGACGTGTTTACCCTCCAGAATGCCCGTTTGCGCCAGCGCGAAAATGCCCGACGATACGGTACATATACGACGGATCCGGTCTGCCTGGCTGCGCATCCAATCAATGGTTGGCGCCGGGTACATGCCGAAGGACGGAATATTGGTGGTGACGATAAGCGTATCGATGGAAGGCGTACGCCATTTTTTGTCCGCCAGCACGGAGTGGCCCAACAGACTGATACCCGATTCGCTTTTTATTTCCTTGTCCGGCCCGGCGGAAACCAGTTCCACCTGATAAGGATAATAGTGTTCCGTCAGTGTGTTGGCGATACGGAACGCTTCCATCGGCCCGGCAATATTTAACAAATCGATGGGAGGAATACCGAGAATGACTATTTTTTTCGTTAATGGGCGAGACGGCATCATTGATCCTCTTCAACCATTAAAAGAAAATGGCAACATAATTTATTAGTGATTGACACAAATCGTCTGGAAAATGGAATTTTTCTACACCTAAAATTATTGTGAGTTACCATTCTCGGCATGGCTTCCTATTAATTTTCATGGAAATCGATAGTAATGTAATGCAATGCTCATGCGCAAGGAGGTGAAATAATTAGATACATTTTATTGTTAAAGTAATTTAAGCGACCTCTCATCAAGCCATTTTTGTACAGTAGAAAAAATGATCTCTTTTTAAATTATACAAAACGGTACAGCAGTTTTTTTTCACACAAGCGACACTCTTGGATTTTTTCCTCCAATTAAGTAGATGAAAAATATTATCTTTTTATTAACAAATATCGAAAGTTTGTTTTTCTTTAGGATTTTACTGAATTTTTTGTTTTTTAACATAAAATGCTGTTGACTTAAATTATCGTCTTTTTTGCCAATGGCTAGACTCAGTTTTATTAATTTAACAATCGAAAATTAAATATCATTACAAAATCATGTTAGAGCATTAATATTTTGACATGTTCAGGATGACTAAGTATCCATGAAGACGGTGGAGGGGGTGGGCATTATAGGGATTATTTCAGAAATAAGAATTTATAATAAATTCGCCAAGACATTAAAATAAGCACTTATGATTCACGCTATTTGTTTCTTTGGTGTTGCGTAGTGGTTAAATTAATAACGATATAAGTGACGATTATTAAATTTATTGCTACAGCCGGCGCTAAAATGCCGTGCACCTGGCGGTGGATTGCCGCACCTTCAGCTCAAGTGAATCAATGCACACCAGCGGCGGCGTGCCCGGACGCACGTCAGCTTTTTCCAAAAGCAAGGCTATCCCCTTCGCGGCCATCGCGGCAGTGGGTATCGCCACGGTGGTTAAGGTGGGGCGCGCCTGCCCGGCCAGTTGGATGTCGGTTATACTCACCACCGACAGCATTTGCGGGATCTTGATGTGCAAATCCGCCGCCGCGCTTAACACGCCTAAAGCGGGCAAATCGTTGGAAACGAACAGCGCCGTAATATCGGACTTGGCCGACAGCATTCGGTGCGCCGCTTCGTAGCCGCCGTCAAAGGAATCGATACAAACGGCGGTGAGTGAAGGATTTTCCGACAAACCGGCTTGTTTAAGCGCTGTCAGATAGCCCCCGTAGCGACCGCCGTGAATGCCGTCAAGCGCGCTGGCGATGATGGCGCCGATTTTACGATGTCCCAGGGAGAGCAGATGCTGCGTGGCGATTTCACCGGCACGCAGGGAATCAAACGCCACGCAGGGAATCGGAGGAGGGCGATGGGGAAATTCCCAACCGCTGACGACCACCGGCACCCCACGCGCCTCCATCGCTTTCAACTGGCGCATATCCAGCTCGCCGGTATTCGCAACCAACACGCCGTCTGAGAGCGAGCCCGCCACCTCATCGAGAAACGCCAGCCCGCCGTCTTTCTCATAATCCGTATTGCATACCAGCAGGAATCGTCCGTTACGGCGGGCGGCAAGCTGAGCCTGCAGGGCGAACTCCGGATAAAAGGGATTGGTGATGCATCCCAGCATCAACGCGAGGGTGGGCGCTTTTCGCTCCACCAAGGCGCGCGCATTCAGATTCGGGCGATATCCCTGTTCGGCCGCCGCCGCCAATACGCGTTGACGGGTGGCTTCCCCCCACGCGTCCCCGACCGCGCAATACGTTGGTTACGGTGGTGGGGGTGACGCCGGCACGGGCTGCTACCTGTTTAATGGTCGCCATAATGTTCACACTCAGGAATCAGGTCATCCATCAAAAGTGAGATCTCGAACGTTTTTTTATCATAGCACTTGCTTTAACGTTAAACCATTAAGCGTTTAGGAGGAAATCTGTGGCCGCCATTACGTTACGCAACGTCTCGAAAACGTTCGGAGACAATGGACCCGTGGTATTAAGCGATGTGGACCTGGAGATCGGCAGCCATGAGTTTTGCGTCTTTCTCGGCCCCTCCGGCTGCGGTAAATCCACGTTGTTACGGTTAATCGCCGGCCTGGAAGACCCCTCAGGCGGCGATATCGCCATTGACGGCAAACGCGTTAATGATGTCCCGCCGGCGCAGCGGGGCGTGGCGATGGTATTCCAAAGTTATGCGCTGTTCCCGCATATGACGGTGGCGGAGAATATCGGTTTCGGGTTGAAAATAGCCAAAACGCCGCCGGCGGAAATTCAGCGGCGGGTCAAAGAAGCCGCGGCCATCCTACAACTCGACAGTCTGCTGGATCGCAAGCCCAAAGCCCTGTCCGGCGGTCAGCGCCAGCGGGTGGCCATCGGGCGGGCCATCGTTCGCGAACCCGGGGTTTTTCTTTTCGACGAACCGCTGTCGAATCTGGACGCCACGCTGCGCGGTAAAACCCGTCTTGAGATAGCCCGTATTCACGCGCGTTTTCAACATGCCAGCACCATTTATGTCACCCACGACCAAATCGAAGCCATGACGCTCGCCGATAAAATCGTCTTGCTCAATACGGGCAAAACCGCCGAATCCGCCGGCAGTGTTGCCCAGGTCGGCGCGCCTCTCGAGTTATACCATCACCCCAATAGCCTGTTTGTCGCCGGCTTTATCGGCGCTCCGCAGATGAATTTTCTCGAGGCGGAGGTGGCGGATGCGAACGGGGAAGGCGTCAGGGTCTGTCTGCGCCGGACGGGAGAATACATTGCAACGCGCAGCTCCGGGGCGGCGTTGACTCCGGGTCAGCCGGTGACGCTCGGCATAAGGCCGGAGCATATCGGTATCATGGCAACAACCGGCGTTCCTCCCGCCGGCGCGTCGACGTTAACCCGGACGCTTTCCCTGGTGGAGCGCCTGGGAGAACAAACCTATCTGCACTTTAACGATGAGGCGCCCGCTGAGCAGAAAAACACCGCCCTTATGGTCAAGGTACAGGGCAACAGCAGCGCGAATCCCCAGGATTCCATCCGGATGGCAGTGCCCGCGGAATACTGTCATCTCTTTACCGCTGATGGCCGTGCAGTACCACAGCTGCAGTAAAACCTCAGGAGACAACATGAATACTCTCTGCCGCTATTCCCTATTATGGGCATCGATGGCTTTCGCAACCCTGGCCAACGCCGGTACGCTCAATGTCAATATTGCATTCAAAGGGGCTAATCAGCGCGCGGTGTGGGAATCCGTTATTGCGGATTTTCAGCGGACCCATCCCGATGTGACCGTCAAAACCGCCTTTATCGAAGAAGAAACCTATAAAGCGCAGTTGCCCGCCTGGCTGACCACCGTCGCGCCCGATATCATTAAATGGCATGAAGGCGAGCGCATGGCCTATTACGCAAGTCGCGGGCTGCTGGAGGATATTTCCGGGGACTGGACCGCCAATGGTTGGGATAAACAATTTACGTCGCTGAAGACCGCCTCATCTTACAACGGTAAACAATATGCCGTACCCACCGACTATTATTCCTGGGGCATGTTTTACCGCAAGGATCTTTTCGCGAAAGCGGGAATAAAAGGGGAGCCCGCCACCTGGGCGGAGTTTCTCGACGCCTGCCGAAAACTGAAAGCGGCCGGAATTACCCCGATTCTGGTGGGCGGTCGCGATTCATGGACCTTGGCCGGCTGGTTTGATTACCTGGATTTCCGCCTTAACGGCTATGATTTCCACATGCAGGTCATGCAGGGAAAAATACCCTACACCGATCCACGCATTAAACGTGTTTACACCGAATGGAAACAGCTTATCGATAACCACTATTTTATTGATAACGCCCTTTCCTATTCCCTGGACTCCACCGTGCCGCTCTTCAATCAGGGGCAGGCGGCCATGACCTTGATGGGCACCTTTTTCTCCGCCGGCATCCCGGCCGACATAAAACAAAACACCGGCTATTTCCGCTTCCCCATTATGGATAAGGCTCTGCCGGTGGCGGAAGACGGCGCCGCCGAATGCCTGAACATTCCGGCCAAAGCGAAAAACAAAAAGGACGCCCGCCGTTTCCTGGCTTTTGTCAGTACCCCGGCGATCAATGCCCGATTGGCGGAAGCCTTCGGCTCATTGCCGGCGAATAATATGGCGAAGGTTGCCCTCGATCCCATTGCGCAAAAAGGCTTCGATATTCTCTCCACCACCACCGGCGGCATCGCCCAGTTTTACGACCGCGACATGACCAAGGAAATGGCGGATGAAGGCATGAAGGGCATGCAGCGTTTTTACACCGACCCCGCCAAGCTGGATGATATCCTGGCCCAATTGGAAAAAACCCGGCAGCGGATATACAAAGTGCAGTAAATGAACCCGGCGCCAAACAGCACGGGCTTTCGACGAGATTGCCGACAGAATGTCTAGTCTATACGGGATGTATCCTCCCGGTGCGCTTTTTGAGCATCTGAAGTTTGTCGGCAATTTCATGGCCCCTCTTGGGAAGGCGCCCCGTTTTTTGATAAAATAAGGAGCATGCCGGATGGCAAAACCAACGGCGATATCCCCACTGGCGCGCCGCCGCCGCCGGGCCGCGTTCTTTTTTATCCTGCCGGCGGCGCTGGTGTTCGGCGTCTATGTCATCTACCCCATTTTCAGCAGCATCTTGCTGAGCTTCTACAATTGGGACGGCGTAACGGACAAAATGTTCGTCGGTCTGGCCAATTATCAGGAGCTGTTCCAGACGGATACCTTTTACACCGCCCTTGGAAACAACATCATCTGGCTGGTGCTGTTTATGCTGGCGCCCCCCCCATCGGTCTGGCGATGGCCCTCTATCTTAATCAAAAAATCCGCGGCATACGTCTGGTCAAATCATTGTTTTTCGCGCCATTCGTCCTGTCCGGCGTCGTGGTGGGCCTGGTGTTCAGCTGGTTTTTCGATCCGAGCTTCGGCCTGCTGAAGCTGATTATCGGCCACGGCATCCCGGTTTTAGGGGATGAAAAATATGCCACCTTCGGCGTGATATTCGCCGCGCTCTGGCCGCAAATCCCTTTTTGCATGATCCTCTACCTCACCAGCCTGACGGGAATTAACCCCGAAATCATAGAAGCCGGGCGTATGGAAGGCGCCAGGGGATGGCCGCTGCTGTGGCATGTGGTGCTGCCCCAGCTTCGTCCCGCCACCTTTATGTCCTTCACCCTCACCATTATCGGCGCCCTGCGCAGTTTCGACCTGATTGCCGTCATGACCGGCGGCGGACCCTTCGACAGTTCCACTGTGCTGGCCTATTTCATGTACGACCAATCCATCAAATATTTTCGATACGGTTATTCCGCCGCTATCGCCGTGGTGTTGTTTCTGATTATGGCGGTTTTCATCGCCTACCAGCTGCGTCATCTACTGCGTTCCGAATCCTGATAGGGGAGAACAAACATGTATCCGCTGCCCGTTGAACATTGGCGACCGACCAATCGGCTGTTATATAAAATAACCTTGCCGCTGGCATTGATAGTCTGGTTATTGCCGCTGTTGGCGGTGATGCTCACCTCGGTGCGTTCGAACCAGGAACTTATGCAGGGAAATTATTGGGGATGGCCTAAGCACTTTTCATTTATTGAAAACTACCGAACCGTGCTGGTGGATTCGCCGATGCTGCACTATTTCTACAACAGTTGCCTTATTACCCTGCCATCGGTGGCGGGCGCCATTGCCCTCTCGGCGACGGCGGGCTTCGCCTTGGCGACCTATCCCTTTAAAGGCAACACCGCCGTTTTGGCCACTTTTATCGCCGGCAACTTTGTCCCCATCCAAATCCTGATGATCCCCGTGCGGGATTTAACGCTGCGCATGGGTTTATACAATACCGTCGAGGGCCTGATTTTTTTTCACGTCGCGTTCCAAACCGGTTTCTGCACGCTGTTTTTGCGAAATTTCATCAAGGAATTACCCTATGAGCTGTTTGAAGCGGCGCGCGTCGAGGGCGCGTCGGAATGGCAGCTCTTTTATAAAATCGCGCTGCCGTTAATAGGACCGGCATTGGCCGCCTTGGCCATTCTGGTATTCACCTTTGTCTGGAATGACTATTTCTGGGCCCTTTGTCTTACCCAAGGCGATGACGCGGCGCCCATCACCATCGGCGTGGCCGGGCTCAAAGGGCAGTGGACCACCGCCTGGAATCTCGTCTCAGCCGGCTCGCTGCTGGCGGCGTTGCCGTCGGTGCTGATGTTTTTCGCCATGCAGCGATATTTTATCGCCGGCCTGACCTTCGGCGCCACCAAGGGCTGATAAATCTACCCGCAGCGATACATTCGGGGTTGACCCTTTTGCGGTGACTGAGGAAGGATATTATGGAAGTTGGCGTCGATTATTATCCGGAACACTGGGATCCCGCACTGTGGGCCGCGGATGCCGCGGCGATGAAGGCCGCGGGCATTACCCTGGTGCGCCTGGCTGAATTCGCCTGGTCCAGGCTTGAACCGCGGGAGGGGCGGTATGATTTTCACTGGCTGGATCAGGCAATTTCACTGTTCGCGGCGCAGGACATCAACATCATTCTCGGCACCCCCACCGCGGCGCCGCCGCGCTGGCTGGTGGAGAAATACCCGGATGTATTGCCGATGGACCATCATAAACATCCGATTTATCCCGGGGTACGTTGCCATCGCTGTTATAACAGCCCCTCTCTGCGCCGCCGCGCCCGCGCCATTATCGAGGCCCTCACCCGGCATTACGCCGCGCATGCCGCGGTAGTCGGCTGGCAAACGGACAACGAATTAGCCGCTAACGATTGCCACTGCGAAAACTGCACCCGGGCATTTCGCCTCTGGTTGCAATCTAAATACGCCACCCTGGAAAATCTCAATCACCAATGGGGCACGGTGGTGTGGAGCGGCGAATACAGCGCCTGGACCCAAATTACCACGCCGCTGGGCGGGTCGCCCTATCAAAACCCGTCCTTTCTGCTGGATTTTCAGCGTTTCTCCTCGGACAGCGCCGCCGCGTTCAACCGTTTCCAGGCGGAGGTGATCCGCAAAAACTGCCCCGGCCGTTTCATTACCCACAACCTGTGGGGGTATCCCGTCGTCACCGATTACTACGACCTGTTTCAGCCGATGGATTTTGCCTCGGTGGATTACTATCCCAGCACGGACTTGGAGGATAATACAAAGGCGGCCATCTACCACGGTGCGCTGACGCTGGATCTTACCCGCGGCGTCAAGCGTCGCAACTTCTGGGTAATGGAGCAGCTTAGCGGCACTCCCGGCTGCTGGAACCCCATGTCCCGAGCCCCCTGGCCGGGCATGATCCGCGCCCATGCCTGGCAAAGCATCTCGCGGGGAGCGGATGCGGTGATTCACTTTCGTTGGCGTTCCGCACGCATCGGCGCCGAGCAGTTCTGGCACGGACTGTTGGATCATCACGGGCAACCCGGTCGCCGCATGGCCGAGTTCGCCGTCTTTGCCAAGGAAGCGGCCCGGTTGAAGGATATTATTCATGGCACTGAAGTCCACAATAAGACGGCGCTGCTATTCTCCCACGAGCAGTGCAGTGCATTCACTCTCCAGCCGCAGTCCGACGGCTTTGACTATTTTAATAACGTCAAACAACTGCACCAGGCGCTGGTGCGGTTGGGGATTGGCGTCGATGTGATCAACTGGTCCGAAAGCGTTGACGGCTATAGATTAGTGGTGGCGCCGTTCCTGTTTCTGCAGGATGCCGCCGTGGTCGCCAAACTGGAAAAGTTTGTCCGAAGCGGCGGGACGCTGGTGCTCACCACTCGCAGCGGCGTTAAAAACACTTACAACGTTTGTCAGGACGATGTGCTGCCCGGACTGCTTAAAGACATTTCGGGGATATGGGTGGAGGAATACGATCCGGTGGGCTTCCATCGGCAGAAAATATCGCTTTCCGCACAGGAAATTGGCTGCTCCCAATGGTGTGATATTATCACCCCCACCACCGCCAAGACCCTTGGCGTCTATGCCAGCGGCTATTTCAACGGCCGCAGCGCCATTACTCTAAATTCCGCGGGCAAGGGCAACGCGTATTACATCGGCTCCGTGCTGGATGACGACGGCTACCGGCATCTTTTCGCCGATATCCTGCAAAAATGCGGCATTAAAAGCCCCGGCGACTTGCCGCCGGGGGTGGAAATGTCCGTTCGCAGCGATGAACATAGACGCATAGTGTTTATTCTGAATCTCTCAACAGAGCAAAAGCCGCTGACGCTCCCAGCGCGCATGCGTCATGATGCGTTCAGCGGCGAGGCGGTGCCGGCAACGCTTTTGCTTGAGCCTTTTGACGTCAGAATCTTGCTTGAGGAGTAGCCGTTTTGTCCGCGGCATCTGAACAACGTTGCAAATTGATGCTTCACTTTTCGTCATGCAAATTCATAGATTAACGAATGCCGTCTCGAGCAAGACTAGGGTTATAATACAACGTTAACTAGAACAAATATTGCACGCCGGCGGAAACGGTATAGTAAGCGTTCTTGAGGCCGGAAGAATTCCCGCTGAAGTAGGTGTCTTTTCCTGAAATATTATCGGTTTTATGGTAACTGCCTTTGTTTTCTTCATATTTATTCATCGCCAGCTCGGCAAAGACTTTTGCGTTCGGGGTAAGATAGTAACCGGCGTCCACCGCGGCGGAATAATAGTTGGAGCCGCCGCTCTGGTGGCGGAACGTCAAGTTTCGCCGGTAGTGTTCATCATTGTCTTTCGCCATAACCCACTGACTGAACTTCAGCAGGGCGTTAAATTCAATGTTTTGGTAGCGATACATGCCGGCCAAGCCCAGATAGGGCATGGCATATTTTTGCCGATAGCCGATGACGTGCGCGCCGCGGGGAATTTCACCAATCACTTTCCCGTTATCATAATGATAGCTTCCGCCGTGGGCTGACCAGCTAAAGCGCGTCTGCTGGTAGCCGAACAGGGCTCCCAAACGATAGGCCGGATCATTAAGCAGCCAACCTTTGATATTCACATCAATTTCATTGGCATGGCTGAGCCGCGTGTTTGGATGAACAGACTGATGTGTCCAGCGGGATTGTCCCCGGTTCAGCCAGTCGTAGTCTTCCATGCCGGCCCCGCTAGACGCCAGAGTTGTCCAACCCTTGATGTTTAGCGTGATGATATCCGTAGCATCCCAAGCGATATCGCCTTTAACAATAGGGCTATTTTTTAATTGCCAGGTAAGCTCGCTGACTTTATAGCCATCCCTTGCATCGAAGACATATTCCTTTGCTTCGCCGCTTAGCCAGCCCATGCTCGCGCTGGCTTTTACGCGCTGCGTATCAAGACGGATATTTTCCTCCGCCAGGGCGGGGGTAGTGGTTGCAAAGACAATGATTATTGCTGAAATGTTTTTTTCTAACATCGTTATACCTAAAAAAAGAGTTGTTATTTTTATGCTTGATATTGAGCTATGAGCTTTCGCCCCTGCTTTTTAAGAATTTATTCTCTTGTAAATAAAAGCAGGCGAGCAATTAAACACAATAAGATTTAACAATCATTAAACCATTGACAATAAGGTGGGTAATTTACTGTGCGCTGGTCGGGAGTTGGACGATCATGAATGTTTTGAGAATTTGAAGGTGGTATATTGGTGAGTTATTATCAATAATGATTAAGCTCCAATGAATATTAGAGTTATAAAATGATTTTTTAATTAATATTTTTATATCGCTGCCGGATTTTACAGGAAGAAGAAATCAGGAGCATTTTGTTAGACGTGGATCGTCATTTGCGAATACACTTTGTCATTGCATATTCAGACGTCACCAAACAAGATTTTTTCTTTTGAAGAGATAATAACGCGCAGACGATACATCATATTGCGAGAAGGCTTCTCAACTATCAAAAAGGAAATATTCCGCAGCAACACCATAGGTTACATCGAAAAATTACAGCCAGCTTATGAACGGAGTCACATTTTCACGCAGGACTAAAGCGCCGCTTACGGTTATTTTAAGCAGCGCATGGAATGAAATTGTTAAAACGTCTTGTTAGAGAAATTCGTTTTCGAGCTTCTCGACAACCTGGTTATAGGTTTCCAACAATTCAGGAACCAGATCGCTAAGCTGGTCATGGAAATAGGGCTGGTAAAATTCTTCCGGCCACAGCGAGATTTCATAATCACTTAACGCTTTTATCACCCAATATTTTGATGGGCGGCTATCGATAATGTCAAACAAGCACAATGGGGCAGGAAAAGCGTGGAAATAAGGCATTTCGAGAATTGTCGCCCTCTCTTGTCCCATCCGGCTGCTCAAACCTAAAACAGTATACGTGCAGCCAATTTCAAAAGGGAAAGTGAAGGTTGAATTTTCAGAAACCCCATCACCGCTTTTTGCTCTGTTGTTAGCGTTTTTGCTTTACATATCACTTTCATTCTTATTGATTCCTGAGTGCGATAGTTTTAACTTCAACAATTTTGTTAGAAGCGGTGTTTCGATAGGCATGATTTTCAAAAATAGTGCCATCGGCAGCCTTATAACTGCCACTTGTCACTTTAGACCACTCTTCGATAGTGCCGCCATATTCACTCACTAACCTGTACGAAGCCATTTTCCCTCCAGCGCAATCACGTGATTTTCAGCCCTGAAAAGATAGAAATTAGACATGTTTAAGATGCCATTCTAACACGCGTTAGTCCGCACCTAATAGCCACCTGGTCTTATTTCTCTTTATAATGCCGACCTGCTTTATTGAGGCCGGCAACGTAGAGTCAAAAATTTAGCCATAGTGCTAAGTAGGTTTATGGAATTATCTGATTTATTTTATATAGATCATTTTTGATATCAATATTCATATTTTTTGTGTTCAGCTTATTTAAAACATGCACTACTTCAATGAGTGTAGCTTTGTGTTTATCAATATCTTTTTTCATTTATAGTGGAGATCGCAGCTATGAGCTCGCCATCATAAAACTCTCCTACCAAAGGATTTTTCTTTATCAAACACAAGACTCTTGGCATTAAATGATCTATACAAATTTTTTTGACGAATAGCACGGCAAATATCTTCCACTGCTAAATCTTCTATAGGCACGTCAACGACACTGTCGAACCATCTTTCGAGAGAGGAACGCTCACCTGCTTCAAGTTTTTTATTGACATCGCCTGATAATTTACGAAACGTATTCATATTCCATGCCCTTTTAATGCAGATTCAATTTTATGAATGGCATCATTTGCTTTAACAAACCCTGCCTGTGCCTGCGGGTTATCGACATTTCGCAATGTTTCAGCATGATTTCTCAATCCTAAAGCAATTTCATTTACCACTCCTAATAAAAATAGTTACAGCTACAAGCCATTATTCATTGTTAAAACACATACATCAGCTAGGGAACGTTCTTGTTTACAGATAAATCATAAAGTTAAGATTGTAATCTTCCCGGCTCGATAGCCGGAAGCTAAAACTTACTAATAACCGCCTCTTAGGATAATCTCAAATATTCCATATTTAGCGTGTTACGACTCGACAGTTAGCCTTTCTTCACATCGATCAAACACCCCAACCTAAATTTTTTATTTGTTTAAGTTTTCGCTCAAAACACTTTGCGTTTCGATGCTTAATCGACACGTTTCATTAAATAAAAAACCACAATGCGGTTATGTTGTGTTACAACACCGACAATACAGTCTATTCTCTCCACGATAATTGATTTTGTAACGCCTAAACCATATAAAGAGCGGTTGTGGTCAAATGAAACTTTATTTAAATGGGTAATTATAATGTTCGGGCAGCTCATAATCCTCCGGAAAGGATAGCCAGGTGTCAAGCATAGCTAGGTTTTCGGTATCATCGCAAATCGCCTCGAAAAAACCTGATAAGCTCATGGCTTGTGCTCGTATCATAAGCAATGCGGATTTTTTAGCAAGCTCATCATTATTAGTGCGAGCTTCATTCAACAATTTTGATGTTAGAGATAGTTCACCCATCATTTGGTCTAAACTCTCATCCAAGTCACGTTTTGGATTCATTTCAATCTCATTGAGATTGAAAGCACTTCCTTTTTCCAAATAGATTCTCAGTATGTCATTTTTCATTTTTTCTAAAAAAACAAAATCTTTCATTTATATAATCTCCTTTTTTCTTTTAAAGCCTTATCTGTTTTTGCATTATTACGCGTACCATCCAAGTTAAGCACTAATTTACATTTCCCATTCTTATCAAACAATTCCAAGTGGTTTTTATGTTCACCATCAAGATAAAACTCATCACCATGCTTAATATAACTATCAATATCATCAGTCGCCTTGTAAATATTTTGCCCCTGATACAGCCGCCCGGTTTTTTGAGAGTTCTCTTTCAACGCAGAGCCAAAACCCGGTTGCGCAAACAGTTCACCCATATTGCTCACCGCACCTGCGTTCGGGCTATAGCTCTCTGGCCTACCGCTCAGCATAACATAAACGGGCTGATGGCCGCTTTCAAGTGGCGGCACCACAATCAGATCGTTAAAGTCTTGTTCATCCGGCGCCGGGTAAGGGGTGACGATAGGCAGGTCGAGGGGCTGAGCCTGTTCGCCGGTATGGGAGAGCGTCGGCGGCGCGTCGCTCGGCGTCGGCATGGCGAATCCGCCCGCGCCGGGGGCCTGGGCGGGGTTGACCAGAATGGTTCTGGCCGGTGCGTCTGTTGAGGCGGGCAGGGTGCATAAGTAGGCGCCATTGTCCGTGGGAACCCCTTCCAGTACGGTAACCAGGGTGTGCTGCTCGGTTTTCGACAAGGCAATGTGTATTACGCCGTTGGTCAAAACCAGCCGGCCGCGCACGGTTGTTGCAACGGGCCGCCGTTCTGACGCAGCGAGACGCAACGTCTGTTCATCCGGCAGGTTGAGCAGGCTGGCCGGCATCGTCATGGAGAAATGTTTGCCGCCGGAAACCTGATCGCTGCCTTCACCTGCTTTTCTTGGGAATATGCCCGCGGCTATCACAGTTCCTATGGCTCCCGCCGGAGAGGCGATGGCGATGCGGCTTAACGCGGCGGCGGCGCTCCTGACGGCTGCCGCGAGATTGCCGCCCAAGGAGACGCTGTTTGACGCGCCGGCCCCGAGGGATGCCGGGGCCAGACCGGCTAGGGATGCCAGCGATGCGTCTGCATCGGCCCTGCCGGAAGACTCTTTTGCTGCCTCGGCGGCGTCCTCCGCTTGCTGCTGAGATTCCTGCTGTTGCAGCCTGGCGGCGTCTTCCGCTTGCTGCTGAGATTCCTGCTGTTGCAGTCTGGCGGCTTCCTCCGCCTGTCGCTGGGCCTCTTGCTGTTGGCGCCTGGCGGCTTCCTCCGCTTGTCGCTGGGCTTCCTCCCGAACCTGCCGCTCTTTTTCTTGACGTTGTTCGTTCAAATAATTGAGTAATTTTTGCTTGGCTTCATTTACTCGCATCTCTTTGATTTTGGCCGGAATGCGCGAATTTCTGCTGTTTGCACCGGTGGTTTCAAAAAGCTTCGACACGCTTTTTATCGTATTGTCGTCTTGGGTGGTGATGCGAAAAATATCGGTGCCGGCGATTTGCACCACGAACGTTCCCGGCCCTTCATAGGCTATGCCTTCCGCCAGCGCCACCGCGTTTATGCTGTTAAGCACCGCCGCCACTTTTTGGCCCTCGCGTTCCACCGAGCGGTAATGGAATGCGGCGCCGGCTGAGGGGTGAATATAAATAAAACGCAATGGGTAATTAACCACGGGGAAATTAAAGGAAAGCTAAACGTAGAGGATAAAAAGGCCATTCGCGGCGGAATATATCAGCATAGCCCAGGTGAGGGGTTGCTTACCCCTCTCCCGCGGTGTGGCGCTATCTCAACCGGTCTTTGAAAAAATTGCTGACCCTAAGCTGATGCTGAGAAGGATATTTCCCTCAGTCCAGGGAGGAGGGGTGGTTGCAAAAAAAATATTATCCTCAGTATTTATCTCTAGGCAACTAACCCTTTTTTACATTGTCGTTATGCACTTTCATGTGTAGAATTCAGCTGAACCCTCACTCATTGATCGGTCTACAATCCAAACAAAACATCAATAACAACACGAATTAAATGATGTCGGCGGTTGAATGTTTATGGCCGTGGGGTATTGTAGGTAATAATCATATAAGCCACATGATAAATAATTGAATGGGAGCGCATAATGTCAGGAAGACTTTCACTTTTGGCGGCATTACTTTTTTCAGCAACGGTGATGGCGGCGCCGACACAAAAAGATGAAGTCGCTTTGTTGATTAACCAGCGTTTGTCGTTTATGAAAGACGTTGCGGGATACAAAGCGGTAAACCATCTACCCATAGAAGATTTAACCCAGGAAGCAAAAGTATTGACCGGCTCGCTGGCCGACGCGGAAAATCTGGGACTGGATGGCGAGTCGGTCAAACCTTTTATACAGGCGCAAATGGATGCGGCCAAGGCTATCCAATATCGCTACCGCGCCGGCTGGCTATCCGTGCCGGAAAACCAGTGGCGTCCTCAGCCGCTGGAGCAGGCGCGGGCCAGAATCGGCGCGCTGAACCTCGCCATTCTTGACGCTATCAGCATTAAACTCACGCAGGGTGAAGTAGTCACCGACAAAAAAGCTTTTATGCAGGCGCTTAACCAAACTTACTTAATAGATGCCGATAAAGAACGCCTATGGTATTCGTTGGAAAAAATTACGTTGAAAAAAAAGACCTGTCAAGCGACCGGACCACGTAAATTCAAGGTTTGAATCGGCGCCGTCCAGTAATAAAAATGATCGGGTGCAGCTATAATCAATGCTCCCGCTATTTCCAAGCATCTCGGCTAAATTCATTATAAAGCTCGGTTAACGCCAAAATATCTCTTTCGTGCGGTCTACGTTGATTTGATGTTTCATTCTGATTTTAACAAAATCAATGATCAATCTTAGAATATCTTTGCCTGGGGTTCCCGTTAGTGACCGGGCAGAACCACCGTTTGTTTTTGACGCCTTGCCAGCGCCGACCGCCCTCGCTGCCGAGGCACAAACTCACCGCCGGAAAACAAAAGAAAGTGAAACACCTGAGTTAAAAAGACCATTCGCAACGCTATGGCTTATCGTAACGCAGGCGATGATTTCTTCGTACATCGCCCGCGTTTCGGCGTTAATTCAGCCGGGCCTTGGAAAAGTCGCTGCCGTTGAGGCTGACGCTGTAGCCGACGACGTTGCTGCGGGTGGCATAGAAGGTTTTGCCGTTGGCCAGCGGGATCCAGGGGGCCTGCTGATGGAAAACCGCCTGCGCCTGTTTATACAACTCGGCGCGCCGGGCCGGATCGCTGATGATTTTGGCTTGCTGAACCCATTGGTCATATTGCTTGTCACACCAGAATGCCGCGTTGGCGCCGCTTTTGACGCTGTCGCAGCCCAGCAGGGTATTGGCGAAATTATCCGGATCGCCGTTATCGGACATCCAGCCGAACAGCGCGGAGGCATGCTCGCCCTTGCGGATGCCGGCCAGGTATTCGCCCCATTCATAGGTTACGATATTGGCGGTCACCCCAACTTTCGCCCAATCGCTTTGGATCATTTCCGCAATGCGGCGGGAGTTCGGATTGTAAGGTCGCTGCACCGGCATTGACCAGAGATTGGTGCTAAAGCCGTTCTCATACCCCGCCTGTTTCAACAGCGCCTTGGCCTTGGCCGGATCATAGGGATAGTCCGCCAGGTTTTTATCGAAACCGAGCATAGCGGGAGGAATAGGGGATTTCGCTACCGAACCGGAGCCGAGGAAGACCGCGTCGACGATGGCCTTTTTATCCACCGCGTAATTGAGCGCCTGGCGCACCAGGACATTATCAAAGGGCTTTTTGGCGGTATTGAACGCCAGATAACCGACGTTCATGCCGTCCACGCTGTGCAGGGCCAAACTCTTGTTTTGCCTGATTTCGGCGAAATTCACCGGGCTCGGCGCGGGAATTATTTGGCATTCGTTTTTCTCAAGCTTAGCCAGACGCGTGCTGACATTGGGGGTAATGGAAAAAATCAGCCTTTTGGTGGGCACATCGCCCTGCCAATAATGGGGATTGGCCTGGTAACGGATAATGGAGTCCACTTTATAGTCTTGAAGAGCGTAAGGACCGGTCCCGATGGGATCGGTATCCACCCGCTCCGGCGTGCCGGCTTTCAACATGGCATCGGCATACTGCGCGGAAAGAATCGAGGCGAAATCCATACCCCAATCGGCCAGAAAGGTGGCATCGGGTTTGGTCAGCGTAAACTGGACATGATAATCATCCAGCTTTTTGACGTCCTGAATAAGGGAACCGAGGCCGACATCGTTGAAATATTCATAAGTGGCCTGGGACACCTTGTGATAAGGATGGTTGACGTCTTTTTGCCGCATGACGGAAAAAATCACGTCGTCGGCGTTAAAGTCTCGGCTGGGGGTGAAGTACTTATTGCTGTTGAATTTAACCCCCTGGCGCAGGGTGAACGTGTAGATTTTGCCGTCGGGGCTGATTTTCCAGGCGGTAGCCAGGGAGGGTGTCGGCAAATTATCGCTTTCCCTGAAGGTGACCAGCCGGTTATAGAGCACCTGGGAGCTGGCGACGAAGGAGGGGCCGGAGCTGGCGATTTGCGGGTTGAAAGACTCGGGGGAGGCTTCGGAGCAGTAAACCAACACGCTATTGTCGGCGGCCATTGCGGCGCCGGCCGGCAATAAAGCGCCCATAAGCAATACGAGAGAGCTTTTCCTTAAGTTCATTTTTCCTGCCTTGATTAAGTGGTGAGCGTTTTTTTCCTGATGATTATAAGCGGCCCGGCGCGAAACCAAAAAATCTAATGCTTATTAAGGGCTGCGAATGCGCTATAAGCCAGGAAACGTTTGCATAAAATATTCCTAAGATATATCTTTAAGCCAATGCGGCTGACTCTGCATCTCTGCTTTGACCGGGCAAAAGCGGCGATGGACGGCGCGGTGATGCCGTGCTGAGCCGCCGGAAGGTGTGAGCGGCGCGGCGCCTGGCTTTTAGCAATAGACGGAGGTGGCGCAGCCCCAGGCCTCCAGCGATAGACGGGGATGGCGCATTCCCAGGCTTCCGGTAATTGACGAAAGTGGCGCAGCCCCAGGCTTCCAGCAATAAAAGACAAAAAGGAAAGAATTATGGAGCGCAATCTCACGACCGGCGCCAAACGGCCGGTCAGGGTCAAAAATGAGCTGAAATTCAGAACAATCACCGTCAAACGCTGCCAAGGGGTATTCGGGTGCTACCGGCGCATCGTTTTCACCGGCGAAGCGCTCAGCGGGTTCATTTCACCGGGATTTGACGATCATATCAAAGTCTTCTTTCCCTCGGCGCCAGGCGCGAAGATAGCATTGCCTCGCGTCAGCGAGGAGGGCATCGATTGGGGAACGGGGCCTCGTCCGGTCGCCCGCGACTACACGCCGCTGCGTTACGATGCGGCGACCAATGAGCTGACGCTGGATTTTTATCTGCACGCCAAAGGCGTGGCCAGCGACTGGGCCGCCGGGGCGAAACCGGGGGATACCCTCGTCATAGGGGGACCGCGCGGGTCGCTGTTGATACCCATGGATTATGCCCGTCAACTCTATATTTGCGATGAAACCGGCCTGCCGGCCCTGGCGCGGCGCTGTGGGGAGCTTATCACCCATGGCGCGGCGCAAAAAGCGGTGATGCTGGTGAGTGTTCGGGACGCGCGCTGCCGAGAGTACCTTAAGGACTATCAAGAGGTGTCCATTGAATGGATAGTGGCCGACGAGCAGGGCGACGCCTTGTTGTCCCGCATCAAAGACCTGTCTTTTACCGGTGGGGATGCGTTCGTCTGGGTAACCGGGGAGGGACGGCGGGTGAAAAACATTGCGGATTTTTTCACTGAAGAATGCGGCCTTGAGCCGGATTTTGTCAGGGCCGTGGCCTATTGGCATGATAAATAATCCCCTTTACGGCCCGCCATAAAGCGATATATTTTAATTATCTCTCTTGAACCCTTTACGATGAAGCCGATGAAAAAAGCGCCCCACTTCTTGCAGCAGGAATCGCTCCCCTCTATTGAGCACCGCCTCGAGGCGATGGGCGCAAGGGAAAATTGTCTCGGCGGACGCCGGCACCGCCGGGAACGCATGTTCGACAGCGCGGATATCAGGCTGTTGATTATGCATTTTTTATTTCAGGGGCCGGCCCATGGTTATGAGCTTATCAAAGCGATTCAGGATCTGTCGAAAGGCGAGTACACGCCGAGCGCCAGCATCGTGTATCCCAATCTGACCTTTTTGGAAGAGCAGGGCATGGCGGCGCTGAGCGACGACGGGGCGGGGAAAAAAACAGTATAGGCTGACGGACGAAGGGCTATCGCTGCTGGAAGTTCAACGGGAAAACCTGCACGGCATTATCGAACGGTTATATTCCATGGCGATACTGGCCAATAATCGCAGCATTCCCGAAATGCAAAGAGCGATCAATAATATCCGCACGGCGTTGAATTTGCGCCTCGCCAAAGAAAAGATATCCCGCCAAGCGTTGTATAACATTATCGATGCGCTGGATAAGGCCGCCAAAGAGATTGAGCGTAGCTAAAATATTCTTACATTTGCGATGTGAAGCATAACATTATCCCTGGAATTAGCCGCTATTCCAGCGATGTCTTTGTCTTTATAGTGGCGGCGGGATATAAAAACAGTTTATAAGGCCAATATATGAGCATTATCTTACCGAGATATTACGGCGGTCTGTTATTTACCGTTCTGCTGTTAACTTCCCCTTTGTCTCCGGCGGCGAAAATCCCGGATGCGACCGGATTACCCGGCGCGCCGCTCAGGTTGCTTAACGCCGAGGCGGACAAACCGGCCGCGTTGCCGGCGGTCAAGCCCGCGATAGACTGCGGGGCGCTGACGCAATTTGATTTAGCGCCTATCGGCGGTAAAGGCAGCCGGGTGGTTTCGGCCAAAGAGACTTCCGCGAACGGTGCGTCGTTTTGCGCCGTCGAGGGGGTATTGGCGCCGGAAATCAGCTTCAGGGTGATGCTTCCCATGACAAACTGGAATCAGCGTTTTATGCAGTTGGGCTGCGGCGGATTATGCGGTCAGGTCAATTTGCAGGTGGGCGCGGCCGCCGGCTGCGCTTTGCTGAATGCCGGCGGTTTTGCGCTGGCCGCCACCGATATGGGGCATCCCGCGTCGGAGGGTGATTTCGGCAACGATCCGCAAAAACGCAAGGATTTCGCCTATCGATCGGTGCATGTCACCGCGTTGGCGTCAAAGGCGCTGTTGACGGCGTTTTATCATCGGCCCGCGGCCTGGTCCTATTTTAACGGCTGCTCCGACGGCGGCCGGGAAGCGCTGATGGAAGCGCAGCGTTATCCCAAGGACTTCAACGGCATTATCGCCGGCGCGGCGGCGATGAATTTCCAGGCGCAAAATGCCCTTTATCACAGCTGGCAGGCCGTCAGCAATACCGGCGCCGACGGTAAAGCCATCATCACCGCCGAGCAGCTTCCCCTGATCCACCGAGCCGTATTGGCGCAGTGCGACGCGATTGACGGCCAAAAAGACGGGCTGATTTCCGATCCCCAGGCCTGTCATTTCAATATGCGCGTTTTACGGTGCGATGCGGCCAAGGCCGGCCGCGGCCAACCCTGCCTGACGGATGTTCAACTGACCGCGCTGCGTCGTCTTTATGACGGCCCCCGCGACGCCGAAACCGGCAGAAGACTGACCGTCGGCGGGCCGCAATACGGCTCGGAGCTGGCGTGGGCCGGCGTCTTCGTGCCGCAAACCGCCGACGCGCCGATTTTCAGCCGCCTTATCGCGCTCTCAACCCTGAAGTACCTGAACTTCGTCACTAACCCGGCGGGAAATTTTGATTTGAAAGACCTGAAGTTCACCGCGGCCACGTTCCGGGCGTTGGAAAAACTCCACCCGCTTTACGACGCCACCAATCCCGATCTCAGCGCCTTTGCGGCGGCCGGCGGCAAACTGATAATCTGGCATGGCTGGGCGGATCCGCATATTTCGCCGTTGAACTCCATCGCCTACCATAATGCCTTGGGGCAATACCTGGGCACCGCCGGCCGGGACAGATTCGAGCGTTTATACCTGCTGCCGGGGGTTTATCATTGCTCAGGGGGAGAAGGCCCCAGCCTGGTTGATTTCTTGACGCCGATGATGACCTGGGTGGAAAAAGGCACGGCCCCGGACGGCATCGCCACCTGGCAGGCCGCGCAAGGGGCAAACAACAGCTTTGGCCAGCCGTCCGCGGGCAAAAAACCGGAACCGGCCGCCCCGCGGCTGGAAAGCGTACCGGCGAATGCGGTATCGCGGCCGGTTTTCCCGTATCCCTATTACGCGATAGCCGGCATCAAGGGCGGTCCGGCCGGGTCGGCTTCATACGTACGCCGGCCCTTGCTGGAGACCCATGAATATTATCCGTGGCTCGGCGAGGGCTTCTATCGGCCCTATACCTTTATGAACTGAGCTTTAATGCGTCATAGTCCCGACGGCCCACCGGGCTGAAGCCTTTGATTAACATCGCTCGGGAGACCGGCTCGATCGCCAGCGTCTCCAGCGCTGAGTGCAGCGCGGCCATCGTGGCGGGGGCTGAAGGCGGTGGGTAATCAAGGGCAGGCCGGGGGTAAGCGGGCTTTGGGCGATGATTTTCAATGAACGGATGCGCGCCGGACGATGTCGTTGCAGCAGGGCGTAAGTGACGCAGTCGACGGCGGCGACATCCGCCGTTCCCCGCTGTAGGGCGGCCAGCGAGTTTTCATGGCTGCCGCTGAAATTCACCGCGCTGAAAAAATTCAATCCGCCGGTTATTCGCCGCACCATTCCTCGCAAGGCATGAAAGCCGGACTGCGAGTCGGCGCTGTTGCATACTGCCCTTCGCCCTTTGAAATCCGCGAGCGAGGCGCCTTTCTCCCGGTCGCGGGTAAGGATAAAGCTGCGGTAGCCGATGCCTTCGCAGCCTGGGGCGTCATAGTGGAAGCATCCCACCGGCCGTACGTTAGGCAGCATCGTCACGAGCGGATAGCCGCAGGTTTGGCTGAGCAGCAAGCGAGGGTCCCGCCAGTGTGCAATCAAATCCGCCGGCCATTGCAGGGCCACACCGGCGACGGGCAGCCCCCGCCTCTCCAGACTTTGGCGCAGCGTTTGCCATTGGGCCTCGACGTCGGCCCGGCTCACGGCGTACATGGGCAGGGAAACGAGACTAGCGGGGGACATTGGATTTTTTTTCCCGTCAACGACGCCGGATGAACGTTCACTTCCACCGGTCGGAACAAGAAACGGTTCAACCATTCGATATAGCCTTTCACCACAAATCCCCCGTTGTGCAGTTGATAGCTTTGCCGATAGGTCAGATAGATATAGCGTAGCGCATACCAGGGCACTCCCGGCAGATTATGGTGGACCGAATGGTAATTCAGATTCAGAAACAACAGGCGCCAGGGCAGGGCGGCTTCATTGATAACCGATCGCGCCTGGGGATCCGTCGCCGCGCGGTGCTCCATAAACGAGCGGATTTTGGTCAGGCCCAAGGCCGGGTAGCTTACCGCCGCCAGATAATAAAGCGCTGAAAAACCGCGGTAGCGCAGCCAGGCGAAGAGGGCCAGCAACAGGAGCATATGCAGAAGCCACATCGCCTTAGCCCGGTTATCATCGCCGGCCATGGCGGTTATCAGGCTTTGGGCGGCCTGCGCGACATCCAGCGCCGGACCGAGCAATACCCGGCCCGGCAGGGTATTGTGCAGCCGCGCCATTTCCCGCTGCAGGCGGGAGAAACGCGCCCAGCGTTCCGCCGAAAAATAATAGGTTTCCGGATCTTCGCCGGGCAGCGTCAATTGTTCTTCACGGTGATGGCGCAAGTGCAGATCGCGGTACAGGCCGAAGGGGTACCAGATGGCCAACGGCGGCAGTCCCAGCAGCTGATTGAGCCGCGGATAACGGGTGGGATGGCCGTGAATCAGCTCATGCTGCAACGACATATGCCAGGCGGTAAACCAGATAAGGATAAGCGTGGCGGGCAACAGGCCAAGGGCGCGCCAATAAGCCGATACGGAAAACCAGCCGCCGTAAATGGTCGCGATCAATAGCCAGGTGGGCAGCTCGCTGCGCCATAACCAGGTTTGCGATAACCCATGAATAAATTCTCGCTGTTGTTGGTGCAGATAGGTCGCGCCCTTTTTTATTGCCGCCATTTATTTTACTCCGCACGATTGTCGTATATCCAAGATAAAATGGAATGGACTGAAGTAAATAACAACGTAATTGATCGGCAATGTATTAACTATTATTGGATATCAATCACCCTCTGGTCGGTTGGATTCGCTGCCTGCTTTCCGCGGCGTGGATTATGCAACGTCATGGCATCATGAAGTTACACATTTTTTATCTATAGAATGCTAAAAATGTTATTTAAAAAATGTCGGCAGGCCGTGTTTTAATTTCGTAACAGTAATTTAACCTGGGTTTTATATCCAAATCCGATATATGAACAGTACATAAGACAATTCCATCCCTTTTTACCTTTATATAACCAAATAAATCAGACCGCCATTTTCAGGAAAAACCATGACATCGAATTTTGCATTTCCCCTCGCCGGCAGGAGCAGTATCGCTTTATTGATAAGCTTCGCGTTTTCCCTTCAGGTATCGGCGCAAACCCTGCTGGACAAAGCCAAGACTCAAGAACCGCTGGTGGCCGGCATCGCCAATGAGCAGCCATACGGCTATATCGGGCCCGACGGTAAAGCCACCGGCGCCAACATCGACGTACTGCGGGCGGTGCTTAAACCGCTGGGTATCACCAAAATAGACACACCCATCGTAGACTTCGGCGCCCTGGTGCCGGGCTTGGCGGCAAAACGATTTGATGTTATCGGCGCCGGGTTGTTTATCAATCACTCCCGCTGCCAGGTCATTGGTTTCTCCAATCCGGTGACGCGTTCCGGCGGGGCCTTTATCGTCAAAAAAGGCAATCCCCTTGATTTACACAGTTTGAAGGATGTCGCCGCCAATAAACAGGCTCGCCTGGGCACGCAAAACGGCACGAATCAAATTCAGGAGGCGAAGGACAGCGGTATCGCCGCCGGCAACGTCGTATTATTCGACAAGGATACCGAAGCCCTGGCGGCATTAAAGGCGAGCCGTATCGATGCGGTCTATTTCCCGGATGCGGAAATCATCAGCCTGTTGAAAAAGGAACCGGATCCGTCGGTGGAACGCGCATTGCCTTTCCAGCAGATTCCCGACGCCCAGGGTAAACCGAGTTATAACTATCACGCGTTCGGTTTGCCGCGTAACGATCCGGAGTTTATCAAGGCATTCAATATTCAACTGGCGAAGCTGCGCGCCTCCGGTGAATTATTAAAAATTTTGCAAAAATACGGTTATACCGCCAATGAACTGCCGCCGGAAAATAGCCAGGCCAGCCAAATTTGCGCAACCCACAGCTAAATCCTCGCCTAAGGCGTTTTTATGATTAAATACACCGAGGGACAAAAAGGCATGTTGCGCTGGGGATTCCTGACGTTCAATCATCCCCTGCTGGCGGAACTGCGACTGCCCTGGTTTGACATCACCGCGCCGGAGCCGGGCCCGGAACTGGCCGTTATCGCCGGCATGCATCCGAATGAGGTGGCGGCGATGGAGGCCGCCCTACGGTTGAAAGCGCATTTTGCCGTCAACCTCAAACGTGGCTCGGTGTCCGTACTGCCGATATTAAATATGCCCGGATTGTATAGCCATGCGGAATTCGTCTGTCCGGTGGACAATAAAAATATCAATTTTTTGTCCCCCGGCGATCCCGAGGGCAGTTTTAGCGAAGCGTTGATAGATCGGGTTTTGAACGTCTGGGCAAAAGAGGCGGCGGTGTTTATTGATCTGCATGGCGGCGACCTGCGCGAGGAAGTGGCCAAATTCGTGATGTGCCAGCTTATAGGCGATGGGGATTTCGACGCCCGGACCCGCGCGCTGGCGCACCAGTTCGACGCGGACGCCATTGTCGAGTTCGACGCCGAACAGCGCAATAACCGCGGCCGGGCCACCAATGAGCTGCCGTGGCTGGGTCGCCATGCCGTGATGGCGGAAGGCGGGGCCAACGGTATTCTGGACGAGGAAAATACGCAATTTCACTTCAACGGCGTGGCCAATATCGCCCGCTTTCTCGGACTGACCGACGACCCCCCCCCCGCGCCGCGCGTTCGCCGCAACCGGGTCTTCGGCAACTTCTTCAAAGTAGAGGCTCCCCGAAGCGGTCGACTCTACCTGGATGCGGCCGTCGGCCAGACCGTCCGCCGCGGGCAGCGGCTCGGCGTTATCCGCGATCTTTTCGGCGAGTGGCTGGCGGACATCAACGCCCCGTTTTCGGGTCTGGTGCTGATGATCGTGAACCACAACATTACCTCCCAAGGCGAATGGCTGATAAGTTTGGCCCCGACAGAGGTATGAGCGCGCGGCGGCGGGAGCGAAACGGTAAGATTTATGGATAGCGAACAGTGGCAATTCATCTCATGGCAGCTGTTGCACGGCGCCGGCGTGACGCTGCAAATCACCTTTCTGGCTGCGCTGCTGGCGCTGGCGCTGGCGTTTATCATCGCCTTGCTGCGGCTTTCGCCGCTTCGTCCGGTAAGTGTCGCCGCTCTGCTCTATATCGAGTTTTTTCGCGGCACCTCGGCGTTGGTACAGCTGTTTTATCTGTTTTTTATTCTGCCGCTGTTCGGGATTTCCCTAAGCCCCATGACCACCGCCGTTATCGGGCTGGGCCTGAATTTTTCTTCCTTCGGCGCGGAGATCGTGCGTTCGGCGCTGCTTAACGTGGACCAGGGGCAGCGGGATGCATTGCATTCCCTTGATTTTCCGGCCGCCGTCGCGCTTCGGCGTATCATCTTGCCGCAAGCGCTGCCCTTTATGCTGCCGCCGCTGGGTAACCTGCTGGTGGAGTTGCTGAAGTCCACTTCGCTGGTCTCGATGATTACCCTAAGCGATCTGACTTTTTCCGGTGCAACGCTTATTACCAGCCTCGGACGCCAAACGTTGATATGGAGTATCGTGTTGGTGTGTTACTTCATCCTGTCATGGCCGCTGACGGCGGCGGTGCGGCGCTACGAGCGCCGTCATACGCGCCATCGCTCGGTAAGGGAGTCGATATGACGTTCGATTTGGTCTTTGCCTGGTCAATTTTACCCGATCTGCTGGCCGGGCTGTGGGTCACGCTGCAGGTGGTGGCGGCGGGATTTTGCTGTGCCGTGTTGCTGGGAGGAACCATGGCCTTGCTGCGCCGATGCCCTATCGCCGTGCTGCGGGCATTGAGCAGGGCCTATATTGTGTTCTTTCGCCAGACGCCGCTGTTGGTTCAGCTCTACTTTTTGTTTTTCGCCTTGCCTCTCAGCGGCCTGGCGCTGCCGGCCATCGCCACCGGCGTGTTGGGACTGGGGCTGTATTACGGCGCTTATATCGCCGAGGCGTTTCGCGGGGCCATCGACGACCTGCCCGCCGGGCAATGGGAGGCGGCCCTGGCGCTGGACTTCGGGCCGGCGGCGCTTTGGCGGCGGATAATTTTGCCCCAGGCCGTCAAACCCATGGTGCCGGTGCTGGGGAATTATCTGATTGGCATGTTCAAAGAGACGCCGCTGCTGGCGGTCATCACCATTCCCGAGCTGTTCCAGATGGCAAAACAGATAGCCGGCGTCACCTACCGTTACAACGAGCCCTATACGCTGATGGCGTTGTTGTTTCTGTCTCTCAGTTTGCCCACCTCATTTTTATTTCGTTATTGGGGAAAGAACGCTCATGTTTGAACGCAACGCTGACCGGCTGAGAGCCGACCCCCTCGCGTCTTCACTGAAGGCGCCGCTGATTTCCCTCCGGCAGGTGGTAAAGGATTACGGGGACGTCCGGGTATTGGACCATCTCAATCTTGCCATACCCGAAGGAGAGAAAGTGGCCCTGATCGGGCCCAGCGGTTCGGGAAAATCCACCGTGCTGCGGCTGATTAAGGGGCTGGAATCGGCGTCGAACGGCACGGTGGCCATTGACGGCGAGAGGGTTGGGGCCGGACGCCGGGCGCATCGCTGGTTTTCACGCAAACCGGTGCCCCATCAGGTGGGCATGGTGTTCCAGCATTTCAATCTCTTCCCCCATTTGACCGTTGAGCAAAATATCATGGAGGCGCCCTTAAGGGTGCTGAAGCTTGACCTGGCGGAGGCGCGGCGGCGGGCGCACTATTATCTGCAGATGGTGGGACTGGCGCATAAAGCACCGGCCTGGCCCGCCACGCTCTCCGGCGGCCAGCAGCAGCGGGTGGCCATTGCCCGTGCGTTGGCGATGCGTCCGCGCATTATGTTATTCGACGAGGTGACCTCGGCCCTCGATCCGGAAGCGGTGGGGGAGGTGCTTAAGGTGATTAGGGACATGGCCCAAGGGCACAAGATGACCATGCTGCTGGTGACCCATGAAATGTCCTTCGCCAGGGACGTGGCGGATCGGGTGCTTTTTATGGAAAAGGGCAAAATCATCGACGACGGTACGCCGCAGCAGGTGCTGGTCAACCCGCTGAATCCGCGAACCCGGCAATTTCTCAATATCCTGACGGCGCGGTAGCGGTTGTGCCGAGCTGGGACCCCGCGGGGCGGCGTGAGCGAATGCGATAACGCATGCCCAAACGCCAAGGCGTTTATGCGGGCGGGTAACGCAGCGCGTCCACAAACAGCGCAAAGGCGGTGGTATGCTGTTTGCGGCTGGGATAATAAAGATAATAGCCTTGGAACGGTTCGCACCACTCTTCCAATACGCTGGTCAGCCGGCCGCGGCGGATGTTATCCTGCACCGCATCCTCCGGCACAAACGCCAGGCCGAAACCGCTGATGGCGGCGTCGATGCGCTGGTTCAGGCTATTGAAGGTCAATTGCCCCTCAACGCGGACTTTTATCGGCTGTCCGTCTTTGCCGAATTCCCACGCATAAAGTCCGCCCATGGTGGGCAGCCGCATATTGATGCAGGAGTGGTGCTGCAACTCCCGCGGCGTGGCGGGTATGCCATGGCGGGCAAAATACCCCGGCGCGCCCACCACCGCCATGCGCATATCCGGGGCGATGCGCACTGCTATCATATCTTTCGCCACCTGCTCTCCCAGCCGGATTCCCGCGTCGAACCGGCCGCTGACGATGTCGGTCAGCGCATTGTCCACCGTGATTTCCACATTGATATCCGGGTAACGCTCCAGGAATGATTTCAGCCTTGGCCACAGCACGTAGTCCACCGCGTGCTCACCGGCGGTGAGACGGATATTGCCCGCGGGACGTTCACGCATTTCGCTTAAGGCTTCCAGCTCGCCTTCTATTTCGGCGAAGCGAGGCTCCAGGCTTGCCACCAGTTTTTCGCCGGCTTCCGTGGGGGCGACGCTGCGAGTGGTTCGGGTCAGCAGCCTGAGCGCCAGCCGCTCCTCCAGGCCGCGGATGGCATGGCTTAAGGCGGATTGCGACACGCCGAGCTTGGCCGCCGCCTTGGTAAAACTGCGTTCGCGGGCAACGGCGAGAAACGACATCAAATCATTGAAATTTTCTTTGAGCATGCGCTGACCTGAACACCGGCTATGATTACCAATATTATCATTTATTGGCGGCATCGCGGCAATATATATGAGTATACCTCATAGACTTATGCTGATTATTCACTCTAATCCTCTTCGGGGTTCTTTGCTAATTTATCCTGAAGCGTTGAAAAACTCACCGGACTTTAAAATCGAGGAAAAAATGAAGATAACACCCAGTGGTTCCCAACCCTCCAAGACCGGCCCTGAGCACTATTTTACCGGCAGCGTCCGCATCGACGCGCCGTTTCAAACCACGGAGCCGGCCCGCGTGGGCGGCGCCACCGTGACCTTTGAACCTGGCGCCCGCACCGCCTGGCATACCCACCCCCTGGGCCAGACATTGATCGTTACCCAAGGGCGGGGCTGGCTGCAGGAGTGGGGCGGCGACATTAAAGAAATCAATCAGGGCGATATCGTCTGGATACCGGACGGGGTGAAACATTGGCACGGCGCGACGCCCGACACCGCGATGACGCATATTGCCATTGCGGAATCCCTTAACGGCAGCCCGGTCGAGTGGCTGGAAAAAGTCAGCGACCGGCAGTATGTCAAATAACAGCGGAGGGATGAATAATGGCGCAGGGTATTGAAAATAAAGTGGTGGTTATCGCCGGGGCCAGCAGCGGACTCGGTGAGGCGCTGGCCCGCAGGCTGGCCAAAGACGGCGCTAAGCTGATGCTGGGGGCGCGCCGCCTGGAGCGGCTTGAACAGCTGGCCGCGGAGCTTAACCTGGGTAAAGAAGCCGTGCTGAAAACCGACGTGACCCGGCCTGAACAGGTGCAGGCTCTGGTGGACAAGGCGGTAGCGCTGTATGGCCGGATTGACGTTATGGTCAACAACGCCGGATTGATGCCGCATTCCCTGCTGGAGCGTCGCAAGCTCGATGACTGGAACGCGATGATTGACGTCAATCTGAAAGGCGTGCTGTACGGCATCGCCGCGGCGCTTCCCCACATGAAGGCGCAAAAGGGCGGGCATATCATCAATACCTCTTCCGTGGCGGGCCATAAAGTCCGGCCGGGCAGCGCCGTGTATGCCGCCACCAAGACTGCGGTGCGGGTGATCTCCGAAGGGCTTCGCCAAGAAGTGAAACCCTATAATATCCGAACGACGATTGTTTCGCCCGGCGCGGTCACCAGTGAATTGGTGGACAGTATCACCGAGACCGATGTGGCGGCGGGCATCCGGCAGTTTTATGACGAAACGGCCATCTCCGCCGACGCTTTCGCCGCCGTGGTGGCCTTTGCCGTCAGCCAGCCCGACGAGGTGGATATCAATGAAATTTTATTTCGACCCACCCGGCAAGAGCTTTGATTAACCCATTGCGGGCCAGTCGGGCCCGTTCGTTTACGCCAATCCCATCGTCAGCCGGACGGAGACGGCCATGCAGTCGGTCGCCGCGCCGGTTGGTTTATGCCAATCCCATCGCCAGCCGGACGGAGACGGCCATGCAGTCGGTCGCCGCGCCGGTTGGTTTACGCCAATCCCATCGCCAGCCGGATTGAGACGGCCATGCTGTCGGCCTTGGCCTGCCCGGTCCAGGCGATGTCGAAGGCCGTGCCGTGATCGGCGGAGGTCCGGATAAACGGCAAGCCGGCGGTGATGTTGACGCCGTCGTAGAACCCCAGCAGCTTTAGCGGTATATGCCCCTGATCGTGATACATGGCCACCACCATATCATACTGCCCCTCGTAGGCTTGCAGAAACACGGTGTCCGGCGGGCAGGGGCCGTAAACGTCGATGCCTCTCGCTTTCATTTCCGCCACGGCGGGGCCCAGCGTCTCAATCTCTTCATGCCCGAACAGGCCGTGCTCGCCGGCATGGGGATTGACGCCGGCCACCGCGATTCGCGGCTTTTGTATACCGACGCGTTTGAGAAAGGCATCCGCCAGGCCGATGACCGTTTCCACCCGTTGCCGTGACAGCGTATCGAGAAATTGACGCAGCGCGATATGGGTGCTGACATGAATGACCTTCAGCCTGTCGGTATAGAGCACCATGGCATAATCTCGGCTGCCGGTGAGTTTTGCCAGCAATTCGGTATGGCCGGGATAAAGATGGCCCGCCGCGTGCAGCGCTTCCTTGTTCAACGGCGCGGTGGCGATGGCCTGTGCCTCTCCCGCCATGGCCAGCGCCGTCGCCCGCTTGACGCAGCGGTAAGCCAAATCGCCGGCCATGGCCTGTACCCGGCCGGGCTGCAGCGCCGCCGGACTCGCCAACGGTTCGTCAATCACATTCAGAATGCCGGGGGCGAAACGGGCGTCTGACGGCGTATCGATAAGCCGCAGTTCCGCCGCCGGCGTAATCTTCCGCGCCAGGACACGTCTCAGGGTGCCGGCACATCCCACCACTACCGCCGGAGCGCCCGCCAGGTCGCCTTCAGTCAATGCTTTGATAATGATTTCCGGACCGATGCCCGCCGGGTCGCCCATGGTGACTGCAATAATTTTACTCACTCGACATCTCCTTACGCGCAACGGACGGTCCGCTAAAACGGACCGCTTTTGTCAGAGGGGACAAAAGATGAATTGATTATATTAAATCATAGTTGATTATATGTGAGCATGATCAAATTAATGCATATCAACTTATTCTATAAAATAGCCATGGTAAAGCCCAGTCAGCTCATTAAATGACGGAATGCAATCATTAAGGTTCCCTGTGCGGGGCCTAAAAGGCAAGGTCAATGAATATCAACAGTACCCTTATGACGGGTTATCAGGCGCTCAATGACGGTTATCTTTTAAAAGATAAACAGGCGGTGTTACTGGTAACGGATAAAAATATCGCCGCTGTTCCCGCGGTACAAAGCGTAATCAAGCAGATTTGCGACAACGTCGCCACGGTGAAGATAGTCAATAACGTCCCGCCGGAACCCAGCCAGCACGACGTGGAGGAAATACTCGCCGCGCACAACGGCGGGGACTATGACCTGGTCATCGGCATCGGCGGCGGCAGCGTACTGGACGTAGCGAAACTGTTGTCGGTGTTGTGCATGCGGGACGCACCGGATTTGACGGCGCTGCTATCGGGGGGAAAAACCCGGGCGGCGTCTGCCCTCCCTGCTGATACCCACCACCGCGGGGACCGGCTCGGAAGCCACGCCGAACGCTATTTTAGCCATCCCGGAAAAAGAAACCAAAGTGGGGATCATCTCGCCGGTGATGCTGCCGGACTATGTGGCCTTGGTGCCTGAATTGACCGTCAGCATGCCGGCGTCCATCGCCTCGTCCACCGGTATCGACGCGCTTTGCCATTTGCTGGAGTGTTTTACCTCCGTCGTCGCCAATCCGGTCAGTGATAATTATGCCCTGATGGGCTTGAAAAAGCTGTTTGCCAATCTTGAAACGACGATTGCCCGGCCGGATAACCTGGCGGCCCGTCTGGAAATGCTTTGGGCTTCGTATTACGGCGGCGCCGCCATCGCCCATGCCGGGACGCATCTGGTGCATGCCATGTCTTATCCGTTGGAAAATACCATATCCCGCACGGGGTGGCGAACGCCGTATTGCTGGCCCCCTGCATGCGTTTCGTCCGACCGGCGGCGGTGGCCCGGTTTGCGCGGGTATATGACTTACTGCCCGATGCCCGCCTCTCCCTGGACGATGAAGCGAAATCCCATGCGCTGGTGGAGTACCTCGCCGCCCTGGTGATGCGCCTGAAGCTGCCGGCCGGTCTCGATGAACTGGGCATCGGCGGCGAGCATTTGCCCTTCCTGGTGGAGGCCGCGCTGGACGTGCGGCGGCTGATGAAAAATGTTCCGGCGCCGGTGAGCGCCGATGATGTGCGCGACGTCTATTTAACGTTATTCCAGGCACAGAATTCCTGATTAATGATGAGGGTATCATGAGTAAAAAAATCAACGGCGTATTGACGGCTATCGTCACCACGTTTAATAAACACGGCGAATTCAGCCCAAGCGCCATGGCTAAGCAGATTCAGCGGCAATTGGACTGCGGCAACGGCATATTCTGCGGCGGCACCAACGGCGAGTTCTTTGTCCTGAACGAAAAGGAGAAGCTGGCGCTGATGGCGACCTGTACCGACGAGGTGGCGGGCAAGGCGGCGGTGGTGGGGCATATCGGCGAAATATCCACCCGCGAAACCATCCGGCTCGGTAAACAGGCGGCCGCTCTGGGGGTGGATGCGGTATCCGTCATCACGCCCTATTTCGTGCCGTTGAAACAGGAGGAACTGGTATGGCATTACCGCACCATTGCCGATGCCTTGACGATACCGATCTTTCTTTACAATATTCCGGCGCGAACCGGCAATACGCTGCAACCTGAGACCGTGCGGCAACTGGCGTCCCACCCCAATATCATCGGCATCAAGGACAGCGCCGGCAGCCATGAAAGTTTGAGCGGCTTCCTGAATGCCGTGAAAGATCTCAAGGGTTTCGACGTGCTGAACGGCCCTGACTCCCTTATCCACCAGGGCTTCGTCGAAGGCTGTTCCGCCTGCATCTCCGGCCTGGCCAACGTGGCGCCGAAAGAGATCAACGCCATTTGGTCCCGGTTCCATGCCGGCGACGTTGAAGGCTCCCGTCTTGCTCAGGAGCAGGTCACCGGATTGCGCACCGAACTGTACCAGGTGGCCTTTTCGCCGGCGGCGGTGAAGAAAGCGGTTTCGCTCATGGGCTATGAGGTGGGAGAAAGCCGCTACCCGGTGCGTTTCAGCGGCGCGGATGAGGAAAAAATCATCCAGATCATCAATAAATACACAAAATAACGGACTTTTGGAATGAAAATACTCTGCACTTCGCCCTCATTCGCCAAATATGACGATAGCTCGGTCAATGCGCTCAAGCGGCATGGTCTTGAGGTTTTGATGCTGCCGGCGGACAGCACGCTGGAGGATTTGGCTCCGCATCTGGAAGACGCCGTGGCGATGATCGCGGCCTTTACCGAGGTGGATCAGGCATTGCTGGAACGCGCGCCGCGCCTCAAAATTGTCTGCAAACACGGCGTCGGTGTGGACAATATCGATCTGATCGCCACCCGTGAACGGGACATTTACGTCACTAACGTGCCCGATGCCAACAAGCATGCCGTTGCCGATTTCGCGTTTTCGTTGATTTTAAGCTGCGCCCGCCAATTGACGCAATCGGTGAACGGTACGCGGGAAGGCCATTGGCCGCGCATTTTCGCCACCGATGTGTATGGCAAGACGCTGGGTATCGTAGGGTTGGGCAATATCGGCAAACAGGTGGCCCTGCGCGCCGCCGGTTTTAACATGCGCGTGCTGGCCTATGATTTTTACCGGGATGACGCGTTCGCCCGCGACCATCATGTGGAATTCGTTGCGCTGGACGCCTTGGTGCAACAAAGCGATTTTATCACCCTCCATACGCCGTTAACCCCTGAGACCCGCTATCTCTTTGACGCCGCCCGGTTAAACAGCATGAAAAAAAAGCGCCTACTTGATCAATGTCTCCCGCGGCGGCGTGGTGGACGAGCGTGCGCTTTATGAGGCGCTGCGAAATAAGGCCATCGCCGGCGCGGCGGCGGACGTATTTGAGCAGGAACCGTTAAAAACCCATAATTTATTCAGTCTGGAAAATTTTTTACCGACCTCCCATATCGCCGGTTATACCGACGGCGCTATCAGCGCCATCGGCGCGCGCTGCACGGAACAGATTATTCAATGCGTGATTCACCAACAACGGCCGGGCAATATCATGAACGGGATGTGACGATATTCTCAGGGGGAAAGGCATATTCTCCTCGGCTATAACAGTGGGCAGGGTGGTTATTTACCGATAAAAACACCATCCTATATCGGGACAGTCATTATGAACGATGTCGCAACAAAAACGCGTATTCGCTGGTGGGTCGCCGGCTTAATGTGGCTAGCCATTGCCATAAATTATATTGACCGTACGGTGCTGTCGGCGTCGGCGCCGCAATTAATCAAAGAGCTCAATTTACATCCCGAAACCTTGGGCCTGGTGATGGCCGCTTTTTTTTGGTCCTATTCGCTGCTGCAAATACCCGGCGGCTGGTTCGCCGATCGTTTCGGCCAGAAAAAAGGTCTGGGCCTGGCGCTGGGGTGGTGGTCGATCGCCACCGCGGCCATGGGCTTGGCCACGGGGTTCAAATCCCTCTTGGCGCTGCGCCTGGCGCTGGGGGTCGGCGAGGCCGCCGCTTACCCCAGCAATGCCGGCATTACCGCCCGCTGGTTTCCGGATAAAGAGCGGGCCACCGTATCGGGCCTGTTCGACAGCGCCTCGAAATTCGGCAGCGCCGTGGCCATGCCGCTTATCGTCTGGCTTATCTATATGTTTGACTGGCGTATGACTTTTCTTATCACCGGCTGCGTCGGCTTGGTGTGGCTGGCGGCCTGGCTGATTATCTATGCGGAGAATCCTGAAGATCATAAACGCATCAGTCGGCAGGAAGTCAGCTATATCCGCGACGGGCAGTTGCAAAAACACGGCGATAAAACGGTGATGCCGATCAAATGGTACCGGCTGCTGCGTTATCGGAATATCTGGGCGATGTGCCTTGGTTTTTTCACCATTAACTATACCTCCTATTTTTTCATTACCTGGCTGCCCACCTATCTGGTGAAAGACAAGGGCATGGATTTTATCAATATGGGCATGGTGGCCGCCTTGCCGCTGCTGTGCGGTATGATTATGGAAGTGGCGGCGGGATGGGCCTCGGACGTCATCGCCCATAAAAAAAATTCTGTCGCTCACCGCCACCCGTAAGCTGTTTTTGACCCTAGGGCTGGTGTTGGCGTTATGTATCGGCTTTGCGCCGTTCACGGACTCCGTGTTCATGACCGTCTTGCTGCTGTGCGTGGCGAAATCGGGCACCACTATCGCCGCCTCTCAGGTATGGGCTTTGCCCGGCGACGTGGCGCCGAAAAACAGCGTTTCAATGGTGGCCGGCCTGCAAAATACCGTCTCGAATTTCGGCGGCGCCGTCGGCCCGATTGTGACCGGTTTTATCGTGGCCTATACCGGCTCCTTTACCTATGCCCTGGTATTTTCCGCGGCGTTGGTGGTGTTGGGTATTTTAAATTACCTGTTTTTATTGGGTAAGGTCGAACCCATTGAGGCTGATATCGCTGAATTAATGCCACAGGCAACCACGGACCGTATTTGATTTAATCAAAAGCTGGAAATAGCCTCAGACAGAAGTCTTTCTTGGCGGTTGCAATCATTGAAAGCCGCCCCTGATGCCAATAATGACGATTTCCCTCAGGAGAGGATAATGTCCCTTAATCCGGAAACGCAAAAATATGCGGTAAACGCCACCGTCAAGGAAGAAGTCAAATCGGTAAAAGGCAAGATGCGGTTTATTATATTGATTGTGCTGTCCGTAGGCATTGCCATTAATTATATCGATCGGGCGACAATGAGCGTTGCCATTCCGTTTATGTCAACGGAGCTGCATTTATCCAGTACCGACAGCGGCTTTTTATTATCGGCGTTCTTTTGGAGCTATGTTTTATTTCAATTGCCCGGCGGCTGGCTGGTGGACCGTTTCGGTCCCCGCATCACCTTTGCTTTCAGCAGCCTGTGCTGGGGGTTGGCCACCGCGGCCTGCGGCCTGGCGAACGGCGTCGCCGCGCTGCTGGGTTTTCGTTTCGTGCTCGGCGCGGTGGAAGCGCCGAGCTATCCGGCCAGTTCGTCCACCGTCACCCGCTGGTTTCCGCGACAGGAGCGAAGCTTCGCCGCCGCCACCTTTAACAACGGCAGCAAGATAGGCGGCACGCTGGCCATTCCCATCGTCTCATTTCTTATCGCCCTGGTGGGCTGGCGCCTGACGTTTGTCATCTCAGGCCTGGTGGCGGTGCTATGGGCCGCGGGCTGGTATGTCTGGTATCGCGATCCCCGCGCCCACGCCACCGTATCGCCGGAAGAAGTGGCGTTTATCGAAGCCAATCAGGAGCAGATTACCGGCGAGGCCATGAGTATTCCCCAATTGCTGGCGCAGCGCACGGTGCAGGCCATGATGGCGGGTTTCTTCTGTGTGAATTTTGTGTCCTATTTTTTCTTCACCTGGTTTCCCACCTATCTGGTGGAGACCTTCCATCTGTCACTGATGAAATTCGGCCTGCTCGGCATGTTGCCCGGCATTGCGGCGATAGCGGGGGGGGATGGGCCGGCGGCCTGCTCTCCGATAGCCTGGTGCGGCGGGGATATTCTCTGACCGTCGCCCGTAAAATTCCGTTGGTGGGCGGTATGCTCGGCAGTTCGGTTATCGGCATCGCGGCCTATTCCCCCACGGTTACCCTGGCCCTGGCCGCGTTGTGTTTCGCCAATTTCGCGGCGACCTTCGCGTCCGCCGCCTTATGGGCGCTGCCCTCCGATGTCACCCCCAATCGCGCCAACGTGGCCACTATCGGCGGCATTCAGAACATGGCAGCGAATCTGGCGGGTATCATCTCGCCGATTTTCATCGGGGTGGTGATGCAGTTCACCCACTCTTTCGTCATTCCTTTGGTGCTCGCCGGCGTGGTGGGGCTGGTCGGCGCGGTGGTATACGGCGTCTGGTTGCCGAAAGTACAGCCGATGCGGCTGAAAACACCCTCACGGGAGGGGAAAGTATGAAGAGTCAAACCCGCTGGACACAACGTCCTGACGATGCGACCTGGGGCGACTTCGGCCCTGACGATCAACTGGGCCGGCTGAATCTATTGACGCCGGAAAAAGTGTTGCAAGGCGTGGCGGAGGTCAAAACCGGGCAAACTTTTTGCCTGAGCCTGCCGCTGGATTTGCCCGGCGGCACCGCCATGAACCCGCGGCGGGAACCGCCGCTGATCACCGCGACCCGCCGGGGAGAATACCCCAATATGACCTACCCGTTATCGCGGGATGATGCCCGGCTCACCGATGTGATTTGCGACGACAGGGTCACCCTGGCGCTACAGTATTCCACCCAGTGGGATAGCCTGGCGCATATGGGACAATGGTTCGATGTGGCCGGCAACGGCACACCGGAAATGGTGTTTTATAACGGTTATCGCGCCGGGGTGGATATCGTCGGCGAACAGGATTTCCGCACCGGCGCCTGTCGCCATCACGGCAGCCATCTCGGCGCAACGGCGCTGGGCATCGAACATATGGCACGGCACGGTATCCAGGGGCGGGGCGTGCTGGTGGACATCAAAAAGCATTTCGGCACCAAGCGAATGGCGTTCGGCTACCGGCATCTGGAGCACATTTTACGGGAAGACCGGATAACCGTGCGGCCGGGGGATATGCTGTGTTTCCGGACCGGTATGGATGAAGCCATCATCGCCATGAAGGGAGAGCCGGACGGCGATTACCTCGCCGGGCATTTCGCCGGCCTGGACGGCAGCGACGAGCGATTGCGCCGCTGGATTGCGGACAAGGGCATCGTGGCGCTGATTGCGGACAATCCGGCGGTGGAAATTCTGCCCGCTCAGCCCCTCAACGACAGTTTTTACCCTTCCCATCCCCTGCATGAACTTTGCCTGTTCCGCCTCGGTACCTATCTGGGGGAACTGTGGCATCTCAGCGAACTGGCCGATGCGCTTGCGGCGGCACGTCGCCACGCTTTTTTGCTTACCGCGCCGCCGCTGAGGTTACCCGGGGCGGTGGGATCGCCGGTGACGCCGGTGGCGACGCTATGATCGCCGACGACGGCAGGAATTACACCGGGACCGTAATGTGCGCAGGCATAGCAGTCTGGGTTCGGGCCGACCGTGCGGGCGTGTTAGCCTGAGTGCGGCTCAGCCGCGCAGGCATAGCAGCCTGAGTTCGGGCCGACTGCCAAGGTGTGTAGGACTGCGCTTCGGTTAACCGCGCCGGCGTTCTGTCGGCCATGATCACGTCAATCGTTAAAAAACCGTACTTTTTTACAAGATAAGCCCAGGGCTTCTGGCGATGATGGAGTGCCGCGGTACTAACGCATTGTTAAAAGCGACTCCGGCCGCCGATAGGGCGGTCGGGGGTTCTTTTTTCATTAACGATAGGACAACTCCATGGAACATATTGTGTCTGTCATCGACAACGATACTCGGGTGAGGCAATTCCTCGTCAGGCTGCTGCGATCGCAACACTTTCATGTGGCCGACTTTGCCTCTGTGCAGGCATTTTTGCGTCGGCAAATCAGTCCTGTACCCAGTTGCGTGATTGTCGATATCAACCTGCCGGCGACGGATGAGGATGATGTGGTGAAGGCGTTGGTAAAAATCGGCCGGGGTTTCCCGGTGATTTTTTATCACCGGCAACGGTACCATCCCGATGTCGGTGAAGGCGATAAAAGCCGGCGCTTTTGAATTTTTAACCAAACCCATCGAACCCGGCCCGTTATTGAACGCGGTGCGGGGCGGTTTGCTGATGGCGGAAAAAACCTCTCTTCCTACCACGAGCTGTCGAGCCTTGCCCAGCGCCATCAAACCTTGACGCCGCGTGAGCGGGAAGTGTTGGGCTTGGCCATCGGCGGCTTGCTCAACAAGCAAATCGCCATGGCCCTGGGGGTCAGCGAAATCACCGCCAAGGTGCATAAGCGAAGGGTAATGGAAAAAATGCAGACCCGGTGCCTGGCCGATTTGGTCAGGGCGGCGGAGCGTTTGCACATCGTCAAGTCGCAAAGCCGCTAGCGGCGGCGATGGCAAGACCGGTTGCCGCCGATATGATGGCGGCGCAAGGCCATCATCCCATTGCTCTAAGAGGAAAAGGCGCTATGAATAATGACCGAATAACCGATCCCCGCGTCGGCCTGGCGAAACTGTCCGTTACGTTGCGCACGCTGCACAAGACGCTGATTGATGTGGAAACCCATCGCTTCGGCCCGGTGGGCAGCCCCTATGAACATCTGCAACTGCTCACCGTGCACCCGCAGTTCGCCTGGTTAAGACGGCTTTCGGCGATCATCGCGGAAGTGGATGAACGGCTGGATGACAAGGAGGAGATCGATACGGCGGCGATGGCGGCTTTTAAGACCGTCATTCAGCGTCTGCTGTCGCCGGGTTCGGAAAATGACGCGGATTTTTATGATAAGTATACCGATGCTTTGCAGGCTTCAACGGAAGCGGCCGTGGCTCATGGCGAATTACGGCGGCTATTGTCATTGCTGCCCGTTCCGGCGGACTGACGCAATGACGCCCCCGGCTGTTGCATAGAGGCGATGTTACGGCACCAGCCTGTTGCTTGAAGGTGACTTCACGGCCTCCGCCCGTTGCATAAAGGCGATGTTACGGAGCCGGCTTTTGCTTACCGGCGTTCACGGGTCGTCGGGCCGCGCCTTGGCCGACGTGCGCATACGCTGCCAACTGCCCGGCGGTGTGCCTATCATGCATTTGAATACGCGACAGAAATGGCTTTGGTCGGTAAAGCCGCATTCCAGCGCAATCTGGGTCAGGCTTTGCATGCCGCCGGCGAGCAATTCCTGCGCTTTGGCGATACGCCTTTTTTGCAGCCAGGCATAGGCGGAGGTGCCTGTTGTGTTTTTGAAATTGCGGGCAAAGTGCGCACGGGATAACCGGCACTCTTGGGCTATCTGTTCCAAAGATACCCCTTTGGCCATATTTTCCAGCATATACTCTTTCGCCCGTTGTTCTTGCCACGGCGCCAGCCGCCCCTTGCGACGCGTCCATTCCGGCGGCGCGCCGCCGTAGGCCGCGGTGAGATGCGCCAGCAGCGCCAGGGAAATATGCTCAATAAGAAAATCCGACGCGCCGCCGGGCATGTCCATCATCGGCGCCAGCGCCTGGGAGAGATGAAACATGACCGGGTCGGTGGTGCCGGGTGGGCAATTGAAGCGAGCAATGGTTTTTTGCCCGCTGTCGTCGGTGAATGCCTCCAGTGCCGGGCGCGGGATAACCAAGCGGACATTATCAAAGGGGCTGAGGTGCTGACAGCGCCAGTTTTCGGTGAGATCGGTAATGGCCAACGCCTGCTGGACGTGGCCGCCGGAATAGACCAGACGACCGTCATGCCAAAGTTTATGCAGCCTAAAATCCGCCAGTTGCACTATCACCGCAAACGCGTCGCCGCAGGGGATATCGATAACGGGCGCATCGGTCAACGGCCCGGTATCCGCCTGTCGGCTGGCATGAAAACGAACGGCGCCGGCATGAAGAGGCATCCGGCTAGAAAAAATCATGGCGTTACGTCCTTTGCCTGTCGCCAGGTCGAGAAGGATACATAACGTAACAATAAGCATCATTTTATTAACGGTAAACCGTGATTTTTTTAACAAGCCGGCGCGCCGTTTCGAAACACGGCCGAAAAGGCGGCCCGAAAGGCTTCCGCCGCCACAAGGCCCTCGGTCGAATCAGAATTTGTCTATGGCCGCCACAAGGCCCTCGGTCGAATCAGATTTTGTCTATGGCCGCGGTCGACTCCGCCGCGGTTTTTGTTCCGCCGGCGGCGGAGGAAATCAGCTTGCCGGCACCGGCGGCAGCGTACGGTGGGCGCCATGGGTGCGTTCAGGAGCCTTGTGAACCAGGGTATAAGCATAGTCCACCCCCATGCCATAGGCGCCGGAGTGTTCTTTGACCACCGCCATCACGGCGTCGTAGGTATCTTTGCGCGCCCAATCCCGCTGCCATTCCAGCATCACTTGCTGCCAGGTAACCGGGATCACCCCGGCCTGGATCATTCGCTGCATGGCATAGTCATGGGCTTCTTTAGAGGTGCCCCCGGACGCGTCCGCCACCATATAAATTTCATATTCCCCTTCGGCCATGGCGCATAAGGCAAAACTGTTATTGCATACCTCGGTCCATAGGCCCGAGACCACCACCTTCTTTTTGCCGTTGGCCGCCAGCGCATCGCGCACTTTCTGGTCGTCCCAGGAATTCATGGAAGAACGCTCGAGAATATCGAGAGCGGGGAACACATCCAGCAGCTCGGGGTAGGTATGTCCGGAGAAACTCAATGTTTCCACCGTGGTGAGGGTGGTGGGAATGCCGAAAATCCTGGCGGCCTTCGCCAAGGCCACCACGTTGTTCTTCAGCAACTGGCGATCCATCGACTGTACGCCGAAGGCCATTTGCGGCTGTTGATCGATAAAGATGATTTGACAATTGTCGGGGGTCAGCACGTCAAGTTTAGGATGGGTCATAATGATTTCCCGAGAGGTTCGAAATATGAAATCGCCCGCGTGGCCGCGGCGCGCCAAGGAAGATGCTGGACATGGCCTCGCCTGTTTCCAGGTGTCAAGATGCCTTCAGGGAAAAGGTGCGCGGGCCGAATCGGCAACGTCAATGCCGGTTGTCCGCGTCAAAGGTCCCCCTGGCGGGCCTGCTGTTCGCCATCAGCTCGCATGGTAGGGCTTGTGGGCGGGGGAGGCTATTATCCTTAAGTATAATCTGAGCACTGTGATGGCATTCCGGGATGTATTGGCTGACCGCTGTGCCGGCATTCCAGAATAACCTGTAATTTCATGCTATTTCAGCATGTTATAACCTGGCCACTATCCCGACATTATGGAACGACATACAGCATTACGGGACGGAATTCAGGGCGTGTTTGCCGAAACAGCGCGAAGACATGTCTTCAGCGCGCCGGAATGTTTTTGCTGAATGATAATCGTCACTACCGTTAGGATTCAGTGGCGTGGGGAGTCGAACAGTGCTGGTTAAAGTCACCGCTGGCCAAATGTTCTTGCCGAATTTTGTCTCCGGCTTGGTTTAAGTCACGCGCTATATCATTATCTAATCTCTCTAAAGAAATCTTCATTTTTTGCGAGGCTAGGGTAAAAGTGAAGTTCATCCATTCGATTGCGTCGTCCGTTTGAGATTTTGAATAGGCATAATGATTACTGCGTCTTATCTTTGAAAGGGCATTTTCAGTAAAATAATCAATTTTATTGAAAGCATCTGCGCCTATTTCAACTAACTCATTTTGTACCTTTATTTTGTGTTTTTCGAGAATGTCTTGTCCTAAAGGTTGGGTGTTTTGTACGCTACTGGTGAGTTCGTGCCTATAAATGGGAATCTCTGGATGTTTTGAGGGATTTGTAGCTATAATCTCAACACCCGGTTTTTGAGATCTATTCTTGTAATTGTTGATTTTATAAATCACTTCAGCCAAAGCTTCATTTTTTTTGTCCTTGACGGATTTTTTTAAATAGTCTTTAGCATCTATTACAGAGTTGAAAAGAAATTTCGCATCTTCTGTCATATTCATAAAATTGGTTATGATTGATTGTTGACTGCATCTATTTCCTACCCGTTTTTCCAGAGCAGCCTGTAATTTTTTTAACGCGCTTGCCGACTTGTCATCATCAATACCCTGGTGAGTGCTCAAGCATGATGTCCATGCCCTCCAAATCAATTCTTTAATCCTGGGTGCATTGTTTGTGTCCTGAAGCGATGTTTTAATGTTTTCAATATTGTGGTCTGAAAAATAAATAAACTTTTGCAGGGTTTCATTATGGGTAACTGCCCCCACTTTTTTTAGTTTCGCCAATAAAGAGGTGAAGCTTTCATGCAAAGGCGTTTGTTGACGTAGATGAGGATTGCTTTGACCTGGCTGAACCCCATTGGCGATAGCGTTTAATCTCATGAACATTATTTCCTTCTATCAGATTATTTTGACGTTTTTCAGCCAAAGCCTAGCAGCCGAAATTCCAACGCAAGATAAACGCCTCTGTGCGCATAAGCGCCGGCATTATCTCTTTGTATAACTAGACGTTGCTTTGGCTCGCCCGTCATAATCCGCTGATTGCCCACGCCGCATAGGCACTCACGGTCTCGGAGGTCTTATGGTTTCGCCTGCCAAAGCAGAGTTAATCCTGATCAACGGAAAATTCCACACCCTCGACAGACAACACCCCCTGGCCGATGCGGTCGCCATCGGCGGCGGCACATTTTTGGCGGTGGGAACCGGCGCCGAGGCGATGCGTCACGGCCATCCGCAAACCCAGGTGATTGATTTAGGGGGCCGCACGGTTATCCCCGGCCTGAACGATTCCCACCTGCACCTGATACGCGGCGGGCTTAACTATAATCTCGAATTACGTTGGGAAGGGGTGCCTTCGCTCTCCGATGCCCTGGCGATGTTGAAAAAACAGGCGGAACGTACGCCGCAACCGCAGTGGGTGAGGGTGGTGGGGGGCTGGACCGAATTCCAGTTCGCGGAGCGGCGCATGCCGACCCTGGAGGAGTTGAACGCGGCGGCGCCCGATACGCCGGTATTCGTTCTGCACCTCTATGATCGGGCATTGCTTAACCGGGCGGCGCTGCGGGCGGTGGGTTATGGCAAAGAGACCCCCAATCCTGTCGGCGGCGAGATCCAGCGCGACAAGGCGGGCAACCCCACCGGCATGCTGATAGCCAGGCCCAATGCCATGATACTTTACGCCACCCTGGCCAAAGGGCCGGCCTTGCCTCTGGAATATCAAATCAATTCCACCCGGCAGTTTATGCGCGAGCTCAACCGACTGGGGCTTACCAGCGTTATTGATGCGGGGGGGGCGGTTTTCAAAACTACCCCGATGACTACAAAGTGGTGGAGCAACTGGCGAAGGAGCAGCAGCTTACCCTGCGCATTGCCTATAACCTGTTTACCCAGCGTAAAGGGGAAGAGATGGATGACTTCACCCGCTGGACCGCCATGGTGACGCCCGGCGAGGGGGATGATTTCTACCGGCAAAACGGCGCCGGGGAGATGCTGGTATTTTCCGCCGCCGATTTCGAGGATTTCCTGGAACCCCGGCCGGATTTGCCCCCGCTATGGAAGAGGAACTCGAGGCGGTGGTCAGGCATCTGGTGAGCGAGCGTTGGCCGTTCAGGCTGCACGCCACCTATAACGAATCCATCAGCCGGATGCTGGATGTCTTTGAAAAGGTGAACAGGGATATTCCGTTCGGCGGCCTGCACTGGTTTTTCGATCATGCCGAAACCATTACCGCTGAAAATATCGAGCGGGTACGGGCCTTGGGGGCGGTATCGCCATCCAGCACCGCATGGCCTTCCAAGGCGAGTACTTCGCCGAACGCTATGGAGCGGCGGCGGCCGGCCAGACGCCGCCGGTGGCGCGTATGCTGGAGATGGGCATACCCGTGGGCGCCGGCACCGATGCCACGCGTGTCGCCAGCTACAATCCGTGGACAGCGCTGTACTGGCTGGTCTCCGGCCGTACCGTCGGCGGCATGCGGCTCTTTGACGGCGTAAATCGTTTGACGCGGGATACCGCCCTTGAGCTCTATACCGCCGGCAGCGCCTGGTTTTCCAGCGAGCAGGGTAAAAAAGGCCATATCCAGGCCGGCCAACTGGCGGATCTTGTGGTACTGACGGCGGATTTCTTCACTGTTACGGAAGAGGACATCAAGTCCATTGAATCGCTGATGACCGTGGTGGGCGGCAAAGTGGTCTATGCCGCCGGTGAATTGTCGTCCCACGGGCCGGCGGCGATTCCGGTATTGCCGGAATGGTCTCCCGTGACCCTGGTGCCCGGGCACTACCGGCGTTTGACCGCCGCCGACGCCTGCCTACTGCCCCATGCCTGCAACGGCTCCTGCGGCGTTCATGGCCACGCCCATGACAATGCCCGGCGTTCGGCTGTGCCAGTATCGGATCACGCCGGATTCTGGGGCGCGCTGGGCTGCAGCTGCTTTGCGTTTTGAACCCCTGCGGGGCGTCGGGTCAACCCCTTTGTCTCGGCGCAGCGAGCGGGTCCGCTGTGACCGCGGCCGGCGGACTTCTATTAACCGCCGGATTGCAAAGGAGAACCATGACTGACGCACCGGAAAGTCGGCCCGATATCTCTGGCGCCAGGGGGCTATCCCCCTGGAGTCCGCTGCGACAGCCGGTCTTTCGCATGCTGTGGCTCGCCACGGTGGTGTCCAATATCGGCTCCTGGATGAGTGATGTGGGCAGCAGTTGGATGATGCTGCTGCTGAATTCCAATCCGCTATGGGTGGCCTTGGTCCAGGCCGCCGGCAGCCTGCCGATGTTTCTGTTCGCGCTGCCCTCGGGCGTCATGGCGGATATTGTTGATCGCCGTCGCTATTTGCTGTTTTCCCAGCTATGGGTGTTTGTCGCCGCCGCCGGTCTGGGTCTGCTGACGCTCACCGGCCATATGACGGCCGTCGGGCTGCTGGCGGCGGTGTTTTTGCTCAGTACCGGGGCGGCCATGAGCTCGCCGCCCTTTCAGGCCATTGTACCGGATCTGGTCGCCAAGGCCGAGCTGCCTTCCGCCATTGCCCTCAACTCCTTGGGCATTAACATCAGCCGCGCCATCGGTCCGGCGCTTGGCGGGTTGATTCTGGCCTTTGCCGGACCGGGGGTGGTGTTTTTGCTCAATGCGTTGTCCGTGCTGGGCGTGGGCTATGTGCTGTATCGCTGGCGGGCGGAGCCCACCCTCCGGCGGCTGCCCCCCCCCCGAGCATTTTTTCTCCGCCGTGCGCGTGGGCCTGCGTTATGTCCGCTCGGCGCCGGTGTTGAGAAATGTCCTGGTTCGCACCCTGGCCTTTTTCCTGTTCGGCAGCGCCGGCTGGGCCTTGCTGCCGTTGGTGGCGCGCCGGGAACTGGGGCTGGGGCCGGGGGGGGATACGGTATTTTGCTGGCGTCAATCGGCCTTGGCGCGGTATGCGGGGCCATACTGCTGCCGCGAATGCGGAAAAAGCGTTCCCCCGATCGGCTGACGGCGCAGGCCAGCGTATTGTTCGCTTTGACCATGGTGGCCTTGGCCTTTATCCGATATTTCTGGGTTTTGACCGCCACTGAGTTTTTTACCGGCTTTGCCTGGATTACTATCCTATCAACCCTCAATGTCGGCGCGCAGCGCAGCGCGGCACGCTGGGTCAAGGCCCGCGCGCTGGCGGTATACCTTACCGTTTTTTTTGGCTCCATGACCGCCGGCAGCGCGATATGGGGCCAGTTGGCCGCCATGGCCGGTCTCCGGATAGCCCTTTGCGCCGCGGCCGCCGGCACGATCCTCGCCGCCGTCGCCGCCCTGCGCTGGCGTTTGGATAAAGATCCTGATCTGAACCTGGACAGCAGTGAACATCTCCTGGCGCCGGCGGCGGACATTGAGCACGACCGGGGACCGGTAATGGTCAGTATCGAATATGACATTGACCCGTTAGAATCACGGGCGTTTATGCTGGCCCTGCAGGACATGAGCCGGGTGCGGCGGCGCGGCGGCGCGATGACCTGGGCGGTTTATGAGGATATCCAGCGGTCGGGCACTTTTGTAGAGGTGTTTGTCGTCGGTTCCTGGCTTGAACATCTCCGGCAGCACGAACGACACACGGTCAACGACCGGCGTATTCAACGCCGGGTGCAGGCCTTTCACCGCGGCGCCGCGCCTCCGGCGGTGCGCCACCTGGTGGCGCCCGGTTAACGGGTCTGCTCCCGACGCACGGTTTTTTATCCCCTCTGGTTACCCATACCGGAACAGTGACAAGTTACCCTTCTTATCATTCACACGTGGAGAATATCATGAGCACTATCACCACCAATGACGGCGCCCGTATCGCGTATAAGGATTGGGGCAAAGGTCAGCCTATCGTTTTTTCCCATGGCTGGCCGTTGGCAGGGGATGCCTGGGAAGCGCAAATGCTTTTTTCGGCCAAAAAGGATTTCGCGTGATAGCCCACGATCGCCGCGGCCACGGCGCTTCCGAGCAGACCTGGGAAGGCAATAACATGGATCAATACGCCGACGATCTGGCGGCGCTGATAGAACAGTTGGATTTGCACGATGTGACATTGGTGGGACATTCCACCGGCGGCGGCGAGGTGGTGCACTACATCGGTCGCCACGGTACGGCGCGTGTGGCCCGAGTGGTGCTGGTGGGCGCCGTCCCGCCCCTGATGCTTAAGACTCCGGACAATCCCGAAGGTACGCCTATCGACGTTTTTGACGGTATTCGGCAAGGAACGGCCCTTAACCGCTCGCAGTTCTTCCGCGAGCTGGCCGTGCCGTTTTATGGCTTCAATCGCGAGGGCACCGCGTTGAACGCCGGTTTGCAGGAGACGTTCTGGTTGATGGGCATGCAGGGCGGCATTAAAGGAGAATACGATTGCGTGCATGAGTTCTCCGAAGTGGATTATACCGGCGACTTGCTGAAAATCGACAAGCCCACCCTGATTATTCATGGCGACGACGATCAAATCGTTCCCATTGCAGCGGCGGGGCTGAAAAGCGCCAAAATCATCAAAGGCGCGCGGCTTAAAGTGTACCCCGGCGGCTGTCACGGTTTGGCGCAATTGCATGCCGAACAATTCAACGCGGATCTGCTGGCGTTTATCACCGGGTAACCCATCGAACGCGGACCTGCTGGCGTTTATCACCGGGCAATGGTGGTTGAAACCGCTGGTTTGCCCGGTGGCGCTGGATTATGCTGGTGTTTTATCTTGTCGGGGAGAGAACATGACCGCCAGCCTGATGATCGCCAACCGGCAAACCTGGTTCGGCGCCGGCAGTATCAGCCAATTGATTCCGCTGTTGCAGTCCGAGGCGCTCCCTACGCTGTTGTTCAGCTGCCGTTCTTTTTTGGACGGTCCGGTCTATGCCGGGCTGGAGGAAACGCTGGCGCCGCTGCTGGCCGGCAGCGAGATAGTCAGTCACGAGGCGTCGCCGCAGGACATCGACCGCTGGGTCGCCCGTTGGCGCGGCAAGGTGCGGCGGGTGGCGGCCATCGGCGGCGGCAGTGTGCTTGACGCCGCCAAGGCGTTTGCCGCCCTGGCGGAGCATCCGTTGCCGACCCTGCGTTATATGGAAAAGGTGGGTGACAGCAAGGTGAGCGGCGCTACGCTGCCCGTGATCGCCATTCCCACCACCGCCGGAACCGGCAGCGAAGCGACGCAGAATGCCGTTATCACCGACACCCGGGAGGGCAAGGTCAAGGCCTCCTTGCGCCACCACAATTTTGTACCGCAGGTGGCCATTCTCGATCCGCGGCTGCTGCGGGGCGCGTCGGATACGGTGCTGGCTTGCTGCGCCATTGATGCGTTCACCCATCTGTTTGAATCCTATCTGTCCAAAACCGCCGACAGCCTGTCCCGTGAAATGTCCCTCACCGGCATCCGTCACTTCCTGCTCGCCTGGCCGGCGCTAAACCGTAGCGATGCGGCCCTCGAAGCCATTATGCAGGCCTCTTATCTGGGAGGGATGACCCTGAGCATGGCGGGCCTGGGGGTTATTCACGGCATTGCAGGCGAAGTGGGCGCCCTGCGCAGTTATCACCATGGGCAGGTTTGCGGCCGGCTGCTGCTGCCGTTTCTGGATCTGCTGGCGGAAAGCGGCCATCCACGCCAGCGGGCGCTGATGGCCGAACTGGCCGCGCGGCTGTTTCCCGCTGAGCAGGGGAGTCCGGAACGCTATTTGCGAGCCTTCATCACCGGCAATGCCGTCGCCCCGTTTTGGCGGGACGACCTGCCGCTTAACCGGGAAGAGTTGGCCGTCAGCCTGGCGAAGTCCAACAGCAAGAATTCGCTGCTTGATTATTCCCAGGAGGAGCGTCGGGCGATGATTGAGGGGGCTTTTCGCGTCGAGGGATAGTATGCGGCGCTGTGCCCGGCGGTAAGGAAAGGCCCATCCGACGGATGGGCCTTGTATTTATGTGGTTATTCCTCGTGATCTTCCCAGGCGCGGGCGCGGGCCACGGCCTTCTGCCAGCCGCGGTAACGGACGTCGCGCTCCACGGTTTCGATGCCGGGGTGGAATTCCCGTTCAATCACCGCCTTGCTCCGCACTTCTTCCAGATCATCCCAGAAGCCCACCGCCAGCCCGGCCAGATAGGCCGCCCCCAGCGCGGTGACTTCCCGCACTTCCGGCCGTTCCACCCGGGTGCCCAGGATATCCGACTGGAATTGCATCAGGAAGTTGTTGGCCACCGCGCCGCCGTCCACCCGCAGCGACTTCAGCCGCGCGCCGGAATCCCCTTGCATCGCATCCAGCAAATCCCGGGTCTGGTAGGCGATGGATTCAAGGGTGGCGCGGATGATGTGGTTGGCGTTGACGCCGCGGGTCAGGCCGAAGATGGCCCCGCGGGCATAGGGGTCCCAATAGGGGGCGCCCAGGCCGGTAAAGGCCGGCACCACGTAGACGCCGTTGGTATCTTTCACCTTGCCGGCGAAATAGTCGGTGTCGGCGGCGTCGCTGATAAGCTTCATTTCATCCCGCAGCCATTGGATGGCCGCGCCGGCGACGAATACCGCCCCCTCCAGCGCGTAGTTCACCTCGCCGCGGGGGCCGCAGGCGATGGTGGTCAGCAGGCCGTGTTTCGACCGCACCGCCTCGGTGCCGGTATTCATCAGCAGGAAGCAGCCGGTGCCGTAGGTGTTCTTGGCCATGCCCTTTTCGACGCAGAGCTGACCGTACAGGGCGGCCTGCTGGTCGCCGGCGATGCCGGCGATGGGAATGCGGGTCCCGCCTTTGCCGCCGATATTGGTCTGGCCGTAGACTTCCGAGGAGGGGCGCACCGACGGCAGCATGGAGCGCGGGATATCCAGCGCATCCAGCATTTTCTGGTCCCATTCCAGGGTATGGATGTTGAACAGCATGGTGCGGGAGGCATTGGTATAATCGGTCACGTGCACCCGGCCCTGGGTCATCCGCCAAATCAGCCAGGTATCGACGGTGCCGAACAGCAGCTCGCCGCGTTTGGCCCGGTCCCGCGCGCCTTCCACGTTGTCCAGGATCCATTTGACCTTGGTGCCGGAGAAATAGGGGTCGATAACCAGCCCGGTGTTTTCCCGCACGTACTCTTCCAGCCCGTCGCTTTTCAGCTTTTCGCAGATGTCCGCGGTACGGCGGCATTGCCAGACAATGGCGTTATACACGGGCTTGCCGCTCTCTTTATCCCAAACCACCGTGGTTTCGCGCTGGTTGGTGATGCCGATGCCGGCAATCTGATCGGAGCTGATATCGGCCTTGGCCAGGACTTCCACCAGGGTGGAGCTTTGCGAGGCCCAGATTTCCATCGGGTCATGTTCCACCCAGCCGGGCTTGGGGTAGATCTGAGCGAATTCACGCTGTGAAACGCTGACGATATTGGCCTCATGGTCGAGGATAATCGCCCGGGAACTGGTGGTTCCCTGGTCGAGGGCAACAATGTATTTTTTATCAGATGGCATGATGTTTTCCTGCGAAAGTTATCGTTCTTATGATGAATACTACGCTTTATGTCCGTTATCGGCGCGGTGCGTCTCTTCCAGCCCGTCTTCGGTTACCGCCGAAGGCAGATGGGGTCCGATAAGCGAACGGTAGCCGAAGGCCCCCAGGCATCCGCCCACCACCGGCGCGATGAGCGGCACCAGGAAGTAGGGAATCTCCCGCCCGCCGGTGAAAGCCACATTGCCCCAGCCGGCCAGAAAGGCGAAGACCTTGGGACCGAAGTCGCGGGCCGGGTTAAGGGCGAAGCCGGTCAGCGGTCCCATGGAGGCGCCGATGACCGCGATGAGCAGGCCGATAAGCAGCGGCGCCAGCGGACCGCGGGGGATGCCGTTGCCGTCATCGGTCAGCGCCAGGATCAGGCACAGCAGAATGGCGGCGATAACGGTTTCGACGAAGAATGCCTGAATCACGCCGATATGCGCGTTGGGATAGGTGGAAAAAATACCGGCGAGCTGCAGGCTTTGCACGCTGCCGCGCACCATATGGTTTGCCTGCTCGAAGTCAAAAAACAGGCTGTAGTAAAGAAAATAGACCACCGCCGCGCCGACAAAGGCGCCGAGCATTTGCGAGATGATATAGGGCAGCAATTTGCGCCCTTCGAAATTGCCGAAGAAGCACAGGGCGATGGACACCGCCGGGTTCAGGTGGGCGCCGGACACCGCCGCGGTGAGATAGACCGCCATGGCGACGCCGACACCCCATATAATGCTGATTTCCCATTGTCCGAAGCTGGCTCCCGCCAATCGCAGCGCGGCGACGCAGCCGACCCCGAAGAATATCAACAGTGCTGTCCCGAGGAATTCAGCGATACATTGGCCTGTTAGAGTGGGTGTTTTTAATTGGCTCATAGAGTTTTCCTGCTGGTATAGAGGTAAGGCAAAGCAGAGTAGGTTCTGCACACCAAAACAGAGTTAACCTAAAAGCTTAAGTAGGTATGAAGTGAGTTTATCGTTAACGAGCAGAAACGAGAAATATCGAAATTGAAATGTGTGGAATGCATCATGAAATGATCAAAAACGACTAAAATAAATGAGTTAACGCTCACGCAGGCGAAATCCTCCTTTGGATAGGGTCTTTTTTTCGCCGCGCGTCCTTGCGCCGGATAAAGGTAAAACGCTTCGCCGCGACGCCCCTTGACGTTACGATGTCGCGGGGTAAATTCGAGGAGGCATGGCGGCGATTGAATAAGTGAAACCGGATGAATATCCTCTTCAAGGCCTATAAGCCTATAAGCCTATAAGCCTATAAGCCTATAAGCCTATAAGCCTATAAGCCTATAAGCCTATCAACCTAGCGCCTGCGCCAGCAGAGAAATAGGATGCTCGCAGCGCTTACTGGTGGACATCTCGATTTGCCATTTGCAGGTTTCGCAGTCCGTCGCCACAATGTCGGCGCCGCTGTCCTCTATTTGTCGAAACAGCGGGGCGCCGATGGCTTGCGACGTGGCGTAGTTTTCCGACTTGAAACCGTAGGTTCCCGCGATGCCGCAACATTGAGAGTCCAGCACCGTCAGTTCCAGACCCGGTATGCGGCGCAACAGGTCGATGGTATAGGCGCTCCAGCCCATTTTTTCCATATGGCACGGGGTGTGGTAGGCCACCCGCAGCGGCGTATGTTTGAGCGGCAGGGTCTTGCCACCCTCGAGCAGGCGATACAGATAACGGGTCGCCAGCTCTACCCGGTCCCGCACCGGCGTGGTATCGACCCCCAACAGATGCGGGTATTCGTCCCGCAGGGCATAGATACAGCTGGAAGAGGTGCCCACCACCGGAATGTCATGGGTCAGCACCGACTCCCGCAGGGAGTCGTTATTCACCCGGGCCTGCTTTTGCGCCTGTTCGATAAAGCCGTTGGCAATCAGCGGCACGCCGCAGCATTTTTCACGCTTTAGCAACTGTACGCCGGTGCCCGCGGCATTCATTACCCGAATCAGATCCTTACCCAATTGCGGATGGTTGTAATTAACGAAGCAGCCGTGAAAAAACGCCACCTGGTCCGGATAGCGCCGCTGGCTGTCGGCTTGTTGGCGATACCAGCGGCGAAATGTGCCGAAGGAATAGGTGGGCAGCGTGCGGCGATGGTCGATTTTCAGCGTACTGTCCAGCAAGCGCCGCACCGGCGACAAGCCGGTGGCGAGATTAACCAGCGGGGCGAACGGCGTCGACGCCCGGCCCATAAGATCGGTATGGCTGAGCAGGGTATCGCGTAGCGTAGGCTTATGCCGGGAGTGACGGGCTTTGGCCTGCTGGATGATGTCGCCGATGCGTACGTCGGACGGGCAGGCCACCTCGCAGCGTTTGCAGTTGGTGCAGTAGATGAGGGCCTCGTCGAACAGCGCCGGATCCTTCAACCGCAGCCGCTCTCCGTCCGGGCCGGCCTGTTTGGGTCCCGGATACAGGGGATTGACCTTGGACACCGGGCAGTATGTTGTGCAGACCGTGCACTTGATGCAGCTTTCAAAGCTGAGATCTTTCGGCAGGTTCATGCTGTTTCCTCCAGGGAGTGGAGAATCCGTTGCGCGGCATGCAGCGCGCTGATAAGGGAAACGCCGGCGCCGCAGCCCTGCTGCAACGGATCGTATCCCCCCCCAGCACGGCGCCGACGGCATAGAGATTCTCCACCGGTTCATCATTGAGCAGCGCCCGCAGCCGATGGTCGGTTTTCACGCCGAATTGCAAATAGGGCTGGGGATCGAAAAAATCGGCCCGGCTCCAGTCGCCCCGATCGGCGTGACTCCAGACGTCGGCGCCGAACACCGGTTCGTAGATCCGGTCGCGGGCGGCCATCAGTCCGTTGCTGAAAAAGCTGCCGCTGGCCAGCACCACCTGCCGGGCCCGCAGCATGATATCCCCGTGATTGCGGGTATAAAGCCCGACGATGCGCCGACCGTCGAAGACAGCCTTCAATACGCTGTCTCCCGGCATAAAGACCCCCCCCCCGAGCCGGTTAAGGCGCTGTCGCATCGCCTGAAATATCCGAAGCCCCAGCAACGAGGGCGGCAGGGTCGGCAATAAGCGAACCGGACGGCCCACCGCGGCGCGCAACCTCTCAAGGGGCGGCGGACCTTCCAAACCGATGCAGGCCGGTAAAAAAAATGCAGTCCGCATTCCCCGCCAGCCGCTGAAGCTCGTGCGCCAACGCCTGGGTGTGTTCCGGCGCATCCAGCACCCGGGCGATATTGACCGCCCGGAATTCGCTGGGATTATTGCGCAGCGCGTCCAGCGCCGGCAGGTGAACATAGGCCGCCTCGGTCTCAAGGCCCTGTTCAGCCGCCAATGACCCGGCCACAAGGTGCGGCTCGAAATCCAAAAATCCCTCTATGCCCGCCACCAGTATTTTTCCCCAGGGCAGTATCCGGCCCAGCTCGGTGACCGGGATGTCCGCCGGACTGAGCCAGGTGGTCCGGCGGGTTCCCAACGGCGTAATGCGGCAGTGATTTCGCGCTCCGTCGCCGTACAGAGAAATGCCGCAGCGGCTTAACAGGTCCCGCGCCTCACGGGACAGCGCCGTCACGGCCTCGGCGCCGAGCAGGCTATAGGGGTGGCGGGGCGCCTGCCGGGCCAACGCCCCCAGCGCCTCCAGGGGAGACTCGACCTGCGTGCCGTCCGGCAGACGGGAAAGCAAATCCAGCGAACCGGAAGAAAAGAACAACGCGCCCTGACCGGCGCTGACCACCCCGCAGCGTTTGCCCTGTTCCGCCAGCCCAATAGCGCAGCATAAGCCGGCCAGGCCGCCGCCAATCACCACCACGTCAAATTTCATTGTCCGCTCCCGCCTTTTGGCCGTCAGCGCCGCCGTCAAGGCCGCATAACCCCTGGTATACCCAACTGGTGAATTCGCTTTCCCTGAGCGCATTGCCCCAAGCGACGGGCCGCACGCCTTTCCAGCGCTCGTTGAGAAACTGCGACAGCTGGCATATGGAACGCTGTGGCGCGGTCACTTGAAAACGCGTTAACAGGCCGGCGGCGCGACAAGCGCATAATTCCCCTTGGCAGGTGCCCATACCCACCCGCGTGCGCCGCCTGAGATCGGTAAGATTGTTCACCCGCAACGCATCCACCGCATAGCGCACTTCGCCGGCGGTGACCGCCTCGCATTCGCACACCAGGCTGTTATCCAGCCGGTTCCCCCCCCGGCACCCGGCTGATGCGGTCGCCGTGACGGTAGCGCGCCGAGCCTGAGATGCTGGCGGGCAGCGACAGCATGCCGTCGGTTTCTCTCGCCGGCGCATGGGAACCGGGCAATGCCTCCCGCGCCGTGGTGCAGGGAACGGTGACCCCCCAGTTTGCGGCATACGCAGTCGGTAGCCCATTCCGCCATCAGGCGATAGGTCATCAATTTGCCGCCGGTGATGGTGATAAACCCCTCCATGCCGTCGCGAACGGCGTGGTCAAGCAAGACGATGCCGCGGCTGACGTTGCGCCCGGAGGGATCGTCATCGCTGGCCACCAGCGGCCGCACGCCGGCGTAGGCGCGCAACAGCCGGGTGGTGGCCAGCGCCGGGGCCAACAGCGCCCCTTCGCGAATCAGCAGGTCCACCTCCTGTGCGGTGACCTCTATCCGATCGATACTGTCATACTCCACGCGGGTGGACGTGGTGCCGATAAGCGAGATAGTATCCCCCGGCACCAGGATATCGGCGTCGGCAGGGGCGCGGCAGCGGTTAATGACGGTGTTATTGATACGGTGGCCCAGTATCAGCAGCGCGCCTTTGGCGGGAAACATCCGGATGCGCAAATCGGCGTATTCAGCGATATGCTGACCCCAGATGCCGGCGGCGTTTACCACCACTTCGGCATGGATTTCTTGATGCAGCCCGCTGTGATGGTCGAAAACGCGCACACCGCTTACGCGACCGCCGCGGCAAATCAGTCCGGTAACGTCATGATAGGTAAGAAAGACCGCGCCATGTTCGCGGGCGTCGAGCATATTGGCCACGGTCAGCCGGAACGGGTCGATGGTGCCGTCCGGCACGCGCACGGCGCCGATAAGCGCTGGATTCACCGCGCTTTCCAGCCGCAATGCCTCGGCGGGATCCATGGCCTGGGCCGCGATACCGGCCTCGGTGCAGGCGCGGATGAATTGCTGCTGATAGTCCAGGGAGTCCTGCGGCAGCGTAATGAAAAGCCCGTCGGTGGCTTCGATACAGTGGCGGGCGATATGTTTAAGTATGTTATTTTCCGCGATGCACTCCCGAGCGGACTCGCCGTCGGTCACCGCATAACGCGCGCCGCTGTGCAACAGGCCATGGTTATGGCCGGTGGCGCCGCTGGCGATATCGTGCCGCTCCAGCAAAGTACAGCGCAGCCCGCGGCGGGCGCAGTCCCGCGCGATGCCCGCGCCGGTGGCGCCGCCGCCGATGATGATGACGTCTGTATCCGCATAGGGAGAACGGTTATCGCGGGCATCGCCTGCTACCGTTCCCATCACAACGCCCATAATCTACCCCCCTCTGGCGGAACCCTGCGACAATAGTAGGGCAAAGAGTAGGGTTAAAGGTTTGATTAAGAGCAATAACGAACATAAAACGAAAATAAAACGCGCGTTAAAATCCATTTATGTGATTGCCGTCATATCTTCAACGCCGGCTTAAAAATGGCTGAAGAGCCAATAAAGGGTCGCCGAAAGCAAAATGGAAACGGGTAGCGTCAATACCCAGGCCATCACCAGATTACGCAGCGTGGCCATTTGCAGACCGGACTTGTTGGCGGCCATGGTGCCGGCGACGCCGGACGAAAGCACATGGGTGGTGGAAACCGGCAGGCCGAAAGAATCCGCCGCGCCGATGGTCAACATCGCCACCACCTCGGCGCTGGCGCCTTGGGCGTAAGTCAGATGGGTTTTGCCGATCTTTTCTCCCACGGTAACCACGATTCGTCGCCAGCCGACCATGGTGCCCAGGCCGAGGGCGATGGCCACCACCACTTTGACCCACAGCGGAATGAAGCGGGTGGCGCTGTCAAGGGCGGTTTTCAGCGCGGCCAGGTGTTGCTGGGTGGTCGCCGGCAGCGTCAGCCGTTTTTCCATCTTCAGGCGTTTAATGGTCTCCGAGGCGAGGTACATATCGTTGCGGGTGTTGGATACCGCCCGTGCCGGGATTTGAGCCACCGAGCCATACCGGCTTATCTCATCGCCGATACTGCCGATTAACCGCGCCAGGGCGGGTATCACCTCCGGCGTAAGCGTATTGGTGCGCGCATAACCGGTGAGCACCTGGCGGGCCGGTGTTGGGCCGCTGTCGGGAAACTGTTGTAATAAATCGTTTTTGACGGCCGTCGCCAGGGCGGCAACCCGCGGTATTTCATCAGGCGGCAGGGCGCGGTTTAACGCATAGGCAATGGGCATGGTCCCCACCAGAATCAGCATGATGAGCCCCATGCCTTTCTGACCGTCATTGGAGCCATGGGCAAAAGACACACCGGTACAGGTCAGGATAAGCAGGCCGCGAATCCATGTCGGCGGCGGGGTGTCTCCCTTGGGGGCGGCATAAATCTGACGGTTTCTCACGAAGATCTTCATTACCAGCAGCAGCAGTCCCGAAAACACAAAGCCCACCACCGGCGACAGCAACAGGGAATAGCCGATATTAATGGCCTGGTCCCAGTCGACGCCGCTGGTGCCGGTGCGGCCGTGGATAAGCGCATTGGCGACGCCGACGCCGATAATGGAGCCAATCAACGTATGGGACGAAGACGCCGGCAGGCCCAGCCACCAGGTGCCCAGATTCCAGATAATGGCGGAGAACAACAGAGCGTACACCATGGCGAAGCCATTGCCGGTACCCGCCTGCAGAATAAGCTCCACCGGCAGCAGGGAGATAATGCCGAATGCCACGATGCCGCTGGAAAGCACGACGCCGAGGAAATTGAAAAAGCCGGACCAGACCACTGCCGCCATCGGCGGCAAGGAATGGGTATAGATAACGGTGGCCACCGCGTTGGCGGTGTCGTGAAAACCGTTGACGAATTCGAAGCCCAGGGCAATCAGCAAAGCCAACCCCAATAACAGGAAGGGCACATAGCTGGTATATTCCCCGCCGGCATCGCTAACATCGTCAAACAAATTCACCCCGGCAAAGGCGATGCCGAGGACCAAGAGCAAGACAAAAAAAAGAACAGATGTCCGGCTGTTCTTTTTATATATTTTCGGCATCCCGGACGCGGCTTGCGTACCTTGCCGAAGGGCGCTGTTTTCGCTCATAAGTGACCTTTATCCTGATGTAACCCTCATGAAAAAAACGTCATGCACCTTATGGCGTGCAGGTTAATTATTAGCAATAAATGTGACTTTTATATGACGTAAATGTTAAGCATCGGGCATATCCCTTGAAACCGAGAGCAGATCCGTAAAAATACCTTCGCTTTCCGACGTGAAGATCCTTCCGATCTCCTGCGAAGAAGAAGCCGACCCTTTGCCGGCGGCTTACCGGCGCGCTTATTTATGTGTTTAAGCTTATATTTTACTTTTTTATTTTTATTGGAAGGCCTATGCTGAAAAAATTGTATGATGTTTAAATATAAGCAATCTATGACAAAGCGCTTAATATAAAGCCCGTAAAGTAACGTGGGTTTATTAATTTTATTTAAACCACCACATAGTGGGATGCGCGATTTTTAACACATGACTCAGGTATGGGGAATTAGGTTATGACATTTTCATTGCAGCAAAATGAGGGAAATTTATGGCTACGATAGCAAAAACAACAGACGACAGGTTCTATTCAAAACCGACGCGGGTACCGAATTCCCTGGTATCCGTTTTGATAGCATTAACGCTGCTTACCGCGCTCTATTGCGGATTTTTTACCAAGCAATTGCCTGATTTTTCAGCCTATACCGCGACGTTGCTGCTGTTGCTTTCCCTGGTCATCAGCATATGGGTCACGCCGAAAAACTTCACCGTCGGATTTTTGACCTCATTGCTGCCGTATATGATTGGCTGGCGTATCGGCGCCATGCTGAATATCGGCCTTATCATGACCGTTGCCCCCTTCGCATTCGCGGCTTTCGTCGGTCAGTTTATTGATTGCATACATAACGACTGGACCCATGACAAAGCGGACGGTTGGTTTGGTAATATGCAATGGCAAATGACCCTGGTGCGGCTTTATTTCGGTTTTAACTGGACGGGGCATTTCACGGAAAAGCTTTTTGCCGGGCAGGGGTCATTTAACCATTTGGTCCAGGTATTCTACAATTACGGTCTCACCGGCCATACCGCCTTTTTCGTTATTCTCGGCGGTCTGGTGGAGCTTTCCATCGCCATCGGCGTCGGTATGGGCTTCCTGACCCGGCTGGCCGGCTTCGGCGGCCTGGCCTACGTGCTGGTGGCCAATTTCTTCGGTGGCCATATCTTCAATGGCTATACCTGGAACAGCAAGCCTAACGGCGGCTGGGAATATATTTTGCTGCTGGTGGTGTTCTTCGGCAGTTTCATGCTGTCCGGCGCCGGCAAGTTTTCCATCGACGGATGGCTTATCAGCCGCGGCCTGATGCCCAAGTTTCTGTTGCCTTTGTGCGTCACCAGGGCGGGACGTTGAAACACGCGGCAGCGGCCAAAAGGAGCCGGCGATTCGCTGGCTCAAATTACTGACAAACGTACTCGGGGTCGATAAGGCGGGACAGGCTACCAGAAGAGTAAACCGTCCGCGCCAAGGACCAGTGCGCCTGGAGCGTACTGGAACAACGCCGACAGGCGTTGGCCCGTAGGGTGGCTCTCAGGGATGAGAGCCATAATCGCGCGGATCGAGCCCCCCAGGGAGGGTTCACGGCCCGGTTTGCCATTTAGCTACGATCTGGCAGCCTGTCCCGACCGGGCACTTTGTCCACAAGCTCAGCCGGCGGTTTGCCGGCTTCCCTCTTCTTATCGTTTCGCCGTAACGTTAAGCGCCTGCGCCGACCAGCCTCCGCCCAAATCCCCAATCAGCGATACCGAATCCAACAACCGCTGTTCCTGCACGCTCAGGGCGTTTTGCTGGGCGGTCAACTGCGTGACTTGCGCGGTGGCGGCGGTGGTGTAATCCACCGTGCCCACCTGATACTCGTTAAAGGCGATTTGCGCGCCGCGGGTGGCGTCGCTGACCACGCCGTCCAGCACCTGAGCCTGCTGGGCGAGGATATGCAAATTGGACAAATCGTCTTCCACATTCTGGAACGCCGTCAGCACGGTGCCGCGGTAGTTGGCCACCGCGCCGTCATAGGCGGCTTTAGCGGCCTTCACCTCGCCCTCGCGGGCGCCGAAATCCAATACCGTATCATCCACATCGGCCCCCAGAGACCAAATGTGATTGGCGGCATGCAACAGCCCCCCCCAGCGGCGTTTGGGAAAAACCGTCCGCGGCGGAAAGCGACAGGGTGGGATAATAGGCCGCCTCGGCCACGCCTACTGCGGCGTTTTTCGCCGCCATATCGCGCTCGGCCACCGCGATGTCCGGCCGTCGTTGTAGCAAAGTCGAGGGCACGCCCACCGGAATATCGGGCAGCGCGGGCATCGACGTGCTACTTTCAACGGTGAGGTCTTCCGGATTTTTGCCCACCAGGACCGCGATGGCATGCGCGTACTGGGCGCGGGCCACGCCAAGGGCGATAAGGCTGGATTGGGCGTTTTCCAGCTGGGTTTTGGCGGTGATCACGTCCGAGGGCGTGGCGGTGCCTATGGCGCCCTGATTGGTCAGTACCCGCAGGTACTCCTGGTAGGACGCTACGGTTTTTTTGCAGCAGCGCGATATTGGCGTCGCTGGTGCGCAGTTCGATGATGGCGGTGGCCAGCGCCGTTTGCTCGGACAGCGTGGCGTTGGCCAACGTGGCTTCGCTGGCCTGGGCCGTCGCCTTGTTTTCCTCCACGGTGCGGCGAACCTCGCCCCAGAGATCGATTGACCAACTGGCGCTGCCCTCCAGCGCCCCGGAGTTGGTCACGGCGCCGGTACTGCCGGCGGTACGCTGCCGGGTGGTGGAACTGCTGACGCCGAGGGTGGGGAAGAGACTGCTGCGGGCGGTTTCCACGTCGGCCAACGCCGCCTGATAGTTGGCATAATCCTGGCGCACGGTCTGATTGGATACCGACACCGACGGTTCCAACTGATTGATCAACGGGTCGTTGAACACCGTCCACCAGTCGCCCTTGGGAGCCTCGGCGGAAGGCGTCGCCAGGGTCCAGCCGGGCAGTGGTTTGAATCGGGCCGGCACCGGCACCTGTACGCGGTGGTAGTCGGGGCCGACCATACAGCCGCCGAGCAGCAGCGCGGCGGTCGTCACCAGGGCGATGGGGGATATTTTCATATTCATAGGCTCGCGTTCTTTTTTATTCCACGGCAGGCCGGCCGACCATTTGGCAAGTCTTGCGCGCAAACGGTCAAGATAAAGATAAATCACCGGTGTCGTATACAAGGTAAAGACCTGGCTGAAAATCAGGCCGCCCATTACCGTGATACCGAGCGGCTGGCGCAGCGATGCGCCCTGGCCGATGCCGATAGCCAGAGGCACCGCGCCCAGCACGGCGGCGGCGGTGGTCATCATGATCGGACGCAAACGCACCAATGCCGCCGCATGGATAGCCTCGCGCGGATCGTACCCCTCGTGGCGCTGCAGGGTAATGGCGACGTCAATCATCATGATGGCGTTCTTTTTCACGATGCCTATCAGCAGGATAATGCCGATGCGCGACAAAACGGCGAAGCGAACCCCAACAGCACGCCAGCGTGGCGCCGATGCCCGCCGACGGCAGGGTGGACAAAATGGTGATGGGATGCACGGTATTCTCATACAGGGCTCACCCAACACAGCTACCACCGCCGCACCGCCAGGACTCAATCAGCAGCATCACCGACATCTCAGGACTGGCCGAATGCCTGTGCGGTGACGGCAAAACCCCGTGCACGGACGTGCGTACACCACGCGCAGGTTTTGATCGATAACGGCGGCGGCCTGGCTCAGGGAACCGTCGGGGGAAGATTAAACGACAGAGCGGCCACCAGCCCGTTCTGATGGTTGACGCTGGGTGGCGGTATGGTTGACTTTATGTGCCATGGCCCGCAACGGCACCATGGTTTCGGCGGCGGCGCTGTCGGCGCTGCCGCTGGAACTGCTGCCTTTGGCATTGGAGATAGCGTTGGTGGTGACGTTGGCCTCGACGTTCGAGTTCTGCGCATTGGTGGTGGCGTCGGCGGAGGACGTCGTCGTCCCGCTCACCAGGCTGGACGACATTCGCGTGGCATCCGTACCGCTGGCATCGGCCGCCGCGGTGCTGAGATAAATGCGATCGAGCATTTGCGGATACGCCAATATTGTGGCGCCGCTTTACCCCATACTAGTGGTTGAGTGAATTTTAAATGGTGGAGACCGCGCGCTGGCCGAAGGCGTCGTAAAGCACGCTGTCGTTTTGGTTAGGTTTGAAACCATAGCGGGCGGCGGTGGCGCGATCGTAGGTGACGTAGGCCTGCAGCCCGTTTTGCTGCAGGTCTGAGTTGACGTCCAGCAACTGGCCGCGGTGCTTGCTCAATGCGGTCACCAGCTTGGGCATCCAGGTGTAAAGCGTATCAGGGTTGTCGCTGGTCAGGGTATATTGATACTCCGCCGCGGACTGTCGGCCGCCGATGCGCAGGTCCTGCGCCGCCTGCAGGAACAGCCGGGCGCCGGAAACCTTGTTCAGCTTGGGCCGCAGCCGTTCCACCACCTGGGCGGCGGAAATCTTGCGCTGCGCCAGCGGTTTGAGCTCGATAAACACATTGGCGGTATTAAGCGCGCGGCCGCCGGTGAAACCGGATACCGACGCCACCGCCGGATCCTGTTGCACAATGCTTTCCAACTGCGCCAGCTTCTGCCGCATGGCCTGAAACGAAATACTCTGATCGGCCATAATCTGCCCTATCATCACGCCGGTGTCCTGTTCGGGGAAGAAGGTAGAGGGCAGCAGCCTGATGAGGAAAACGTTAAGCACGATAAGTCCCACCAGCGTCAGCCCCACCAGCAGCGCATGGTCAAGCACCACCCGGAGCGAGCGGTCATAGGCATTCTTGAAACGATCGAACTGGCGCTCGCACCACTGGGACCAACGCGCCTTGGGCTTGACCGTCGCCCCTTGACGGCGGCGCAGGACGCAGGCGGTCAGGGTGGGGGTAATGGTCAGGGAGATAAGCAGCGAGAACAGAATGGCGATGGACAGCGTCACCGCGAACTCATGGAACAGCCGGCCGACGATGCCCGGCATCAGCAAAATCGGCAGGAAGACCGCGATGAGCGACAGGCTCATGGAAATCACCGTAAAGCTGACCTCGGCGCTGCCGCGCAGCGCGGCTTCCCGCACTTCCATGCCGGATTCGATATGGCGCATGATATTTTCCAGCACCACCACCGCATCGTCCACCACAAACCCGGTGCCGATGGTCAGCGCCATCAACGACAGGTTATCGGTGCTATAGCCCAGCAAATACATCGGCCCGAAGGTGCCGATAATGCACAGCGGCAACACCACCATCGGGACCAATACCGACCGCGGCGATTGCAGGAACACGAACACCACCCCTATCACCAGCAATACGGCGATAAACAGCGTCCGCTCCGTATCTCCCACCGCCGACTTGACCGACTCCGAACGGTCGAGGGCGATATCCAGATGGATATCCCCCGGCAAGGTGGCCTGAATCGAGGGCAACACCTTGCGAATCTGCGCCACCGTGTCGACAATGTTGCCGCCGGGCAAGGGGAAGACCACCACCAGGACCGACGGATTGCCGTTATACAGGCCGTCGTTGCGGATGTTTTCCGCCGAATCCAGCACGCTGGCCACATCACCCAGCGTCACCGGCGCATTGTTGCGATAGGCGATCACCAGATTCCGGTAAGGTTCCGCCTTGGTAATGCGGTCATTGGACACCACTTCGTAGCGCTGGCCGTTCTGGTCGATATGGCCCTTGGCGCTGTCGGCGTTGGCGGCGGTGATGGCGGCGCGGACATCCTCCATGCCGATGCCGTAGCTGCTGAGTTTGTCCGGCTCCAATTCCACGCGCACGGCGGGCAGGGCGCTGCCGCCGAGGGTAATTTCGCCGACGCCGCTGACCTGCGACAGCTGCTGCATGATAACCGAATCGGCGGAATCATAAAGCTGGGCGCGGGTCAGAGTTTTAGAGGTCAGCGCCAGCACCATCAACGGCGTACTGGCCGGGTTGTACTCGCGGTAAATCGGGTTATTGCGAAGCGTCGTGGGCAGATCGGCCCGCGCAGCCTGGATAGCGGCCTGCACGTCCCGCGCCGCGCCGTTGATGTCGCGATCCAGACCGAACTGAACGACTATCATGGAGGAACCGACGAAGTTGGTGGAGGTCATCTCCGTGACGTCGGCGATGGTGCCCAGCCGTTTCTCCAGCGGTTCGGCCACGGTGGACGCCATGATATTCGGGCTGGCTCCCGCCATGCTGGCCTGAACCACGATAACCGGAAAGGCGATGTTCGGCAGCGGCGCCACCGGCAGATGAAAGAACGCCAACGTGCCCGACAGCAGGATAGCGATGGCCAGCAACGCGGTGGCCACCGGACGACGGATAAACAGGGCCGAAATATTCACCGGTTTTCACCCTGGCCGCCGTCGGCTAATGGCGCCGGGTCACGGCGAAAGCGCTTCGCCAGACGGTCGAAGCAGAGGTAAATCACCGGCGTGGTAAACAGGGTGAGCAGTTGGCTCAGGCTGAGGCCGCCGATGATGGCGAGGCCCAGCGGCCGGCGCAGCTCCGAACCGGTGCCGGAACCCAACAGCATCGGCAGGGCGCCGAGCATGGCGGCGAGCGTGGTCATCAAAATCGGCCGAAAGCGCAGCAGCGAAGCCTCAAAAATCGCCTCCGCCGGCGGTTTGCCGTGCTCCCGTTCCGCTTCCAGCGCGAAGTCCACGATCATGATGGCGTTTTTCTTCACGATACCGATAAGCAGCACGATGCCGATAATGCCGATGACGTCCAAATCGCTGCCCACCAGCATCAGCGCCACCAGCGCGCCGATCCCGGCGGAGGGCAGGGTGGACAGGATGGTCACCGGATGGATAAAGCTCTCGTAAAGCACGCCGAGCACGATATACACCGCCACCAGCGCCGCTATCAGCAGATACACTTCGCTGGAGAGGGAATCCTTAAACGCCTGGGCCGCCCCCTGGAAAGAGGAGGTGATGGACGCCGGCAGCTTCACCGCTTTTTCCGCCTGGTTGATCTGATCCACCGCGTTGCTGAGCGACGCGCCCTGCGCCAGATTGAACGAAATGGTTACCGAGGGGAACTGCGCCAGGTGGCTTATCACCAGGGGAGATTTAACCACCTCGATTTTGGCGATGGCGCTCAGCGGCACCTGGCCGCTGCTGCTGGTCTGACTGGGCAGATAGATTTCTCCCAGCGATTGCAGCGTCGGCAGTTTTTCCGGCTTGGCCACCAGAATAACCCGGTACTGGCTGGATTGATCGAATATCGTTGAAACGATGCGCTGCCCCAGCGCGTCGTACAGGGCATTATCGATAGTGGCGGCGGTGATGCCGAAGCGCGCCGCCAGCGGCCGGTTCACCTCGACATTCACGCTCAGCCCGTCGTTGTTCAAATCGCTGGTGACGTCCCGGATGGCGGAAATCCCCTTCATGCGGTCGATAAGCGCCGGGACGTATTGCTGAAACGCCTGCTGGCTCGGCCCGCGCAGCACGAACTGATACTGATTGGGGGACACCGTGGTGTCCAGGGTGAGATCCTGCTCCGGCTGCAAATAAAGCTTGATGCCCGGCACGCCGGCCACCTCGGTCTGGATGCGCCGGGCGATTTCTTCCGCCGTCAGAGAGCGTTGGGAACGGGGCTTCAGGTTAATGAGAAAGCGACCGTTATTGAGCGTGGTGTTGGTGCCGTCTATACCGACATAGGACGTCAGGCTCACCACGTCGGCATCCTTCAAGACCGCATCCGCCAGCGCGGCCTGCCGGTCCACCATGGTGGCGTAGGAAACGGAATTGTCGGCGGTACTGATGGCCTGGATGACCCCCACGTCCTGCACCGGGAATAACCCCTTGGGTATGGTGACGTAAAGCGCCACCGTCGCCACCAGGGTAATGGCGAACACAACCAGGGTGAGGGTTTGGTGGGACATCACCACCTTCAGTCCGCGCTCATAGGCCCCCAGGGTTTTATTGAACAGCCCTTCGCTGATGCGTTCGAAGCGGCTCGGACTGCGTTCGGCCCTGGCGCGCAGGATCCGCGCGCACAGCATCGGCACCAGCGTCAGGGAAACAATGCCCGAGAGGACGATGGTAATGGCCAGCGTAACGGCGAATTCGCTGAACAGACGCCCGATGACGCCGCCCATGAACAGCAGCGGTATCAGTACCGCTATCAAGGAGACCGTCAGCGAAAGGATGGTGAAACCGATTTGCCCGGCGCCGAGCAGGGCGGCATTCAGGGGGATTCCCCTTCCTCCAGATAGCGCACGATATTCTCAATCATCACGATGGAGTCATCCACCACGAAACCGGTGGCGATAATCAGCGCCATCAGGGAGAGGTTATCGATGGAGTAATTCAGCTCATACATAATGGCCAGCGTGCCGATAAGCGACACCGGCACTGAAATGCTCGGAATGATGGTGGCCGGCAGGTTGCGCAAAAACACGAAAATCACCAGCACCACCAATACCACCGACAGGACGAGCTCAAAGGCGGCGTCGGTGACCGAGGAGCGAATGACCCCGGTACCGTCGGAGACTATCTGCACATTCACCCCCGCCGGCAGGGTGGATTCCAGCTGCGGCAGCTCCTGTTTGATCCGGTTAACCGTTTGAATGACATTGGCGCCGGGCTGGCGCTGCACATTCAATATGATGGCCGGCTGGTGGTTATACCAAGCGCCTTGCTCGACATCCTGCGCGGCCTGCGTCACCCGTGCGATGTCGCGCAAATAGACCGGCGCGCCGTTTTCATAGGAAATTATCGTATTGAGATAATCATCGGGATCCTGGATCTGGTCATTGCCGTTGATGGTGTAGTCAAGGTTGGGACCGTCGAAATTGCCTTTCGGCTGGCTCACGTTGACGTTGGTTATCAAGGTTCGCAAATCGTCGATATTCAGGCCGTAGGCCGCCATTTTCTGCGGATCGGCTTCAATTCTCACCGCCGGCACATTGCCTCCGGCCGGCGTCACCAGGCCTACGCCGGGTACCTCGGAAATCTTGGTCCCCAGCCGGTTGTTGGCCACGTCCTGCAACTGAGGCAGCGACAGGGACCGCGATGTCAGGGCCAGCGACATGATGGGCTGATCCGCCGGGTTGACCTTGGCATAGGTGGGCGGCGCGGGCAGGCCGCTGGGCAGCAGGCTGTTGGCGGCATTGATGGCCTCCTGGACATCCTGTTCCGCCACGTCCAGGTTAAGGGACAGATCGAATTGCAGGGTAATCACGGAGGCGCCGGCGGAGCTGTTGGAGGTCATCTGCTGCAGACCGGGTATCTCCCCCAGTTGTACTTCCAGCGGCGCCGTCACCGTGGTGTTCATCACATCCGGACTGGCGCCCGGATAAAAGGTTTTGACCTGAATGGTGGGATAATCGACGCTGGGCAGGGACGACACCGGCAGAAAGCGTACCGCCACCAGTCCCAGCAGCACCAGGGCTATCATAATCAGCGATGTGGCCACCGGCCGCATGACGAACAGGCGGGAAATGTTCATTGCAAGGGCACCTGTTCGTTAGGATTGGGCGTTGGAAGAAGAGCCATGGCCCCGTTTACCGCCCCGGTGCGGCTTCCCTGACGGCGAGGATGCCTGTGGTCCTCCGGCCGTTTCCGGTTGCGCGATTTTTATCCTCGCGCCGTCGCTCAAGCGGTCCATACCGTCCGTCACCACGGTTTGTCCCGCCTGCAGACCGGAAAGAATAGCGGTATTCTGGCCGTCGCTCGGGCCCGGGGTGACCTTATGTACCGAAACGGTGTTATCGGCGTTCACCAAATAGACAAAATTCCCCGGCGCGCCGCTCTGTATCGCCGGCGTCGGCACCAGTACGGCATTCTCCATGGTATTCACCAGCAACTGCACATTCACAAACTCGTTGGGATAGAGTTTTTCGTCATCGTTGGGAAAAGTGGCGCGCAACGTCACGGTGCCGGTGCTGGTGGCCATCTGATTGCCGATGGCGTACAGCGAACCCACGGCAAGCTGTTTGCTGTTATCGCTGTTGTACACCGTCACCGGCAGTTTCCCGCCGGCATTGAATTTATCCAGCACGTCCCCCAGGGCGTTTTGCGGTACCGTGAACTGTACGGTGGTGGGTTTCATGCTGGTGATAACCACGATGCCGGTGGTGCTGGAATCCGTAACGTAGTTGCCGACGTCCACCAGGCGCAGGCCGACGCGGCCGTCGATGGGCGCCGTAATGCGGCAATAGGCCAAATCGAGCTCGTACTGGGCAATGCTCGCCTCATCGGCCTTCACCGCCGCCGCGTCCTGTGCGACCGTGAATTTCTGATCGATGAAGGTTTGAATGGCGATGGATTTCTGGGCATGCAACTGGGTATAGAGCGCCAAATCAGCGCGCGCCTGATCAAGGCTTGCCTGATCCTTGGCCAACTGCGCCTGGGATTGCTGCTTGTCAATCTGGTATTGACGGGGGTCTATCTGGGCGAGGAACTGTCCTTTCTTGACCTCCTGGCCTTCTTGATATCCCACCTCGGTGAGATAGCCGCTCAATTGGGGCAGAACGGTCACCGTGGCAACGGGGGTCACGGTGCCCAGCTCGTTGAGAATTTGCGGCATACTGCCCGATTTGGCGGCGGAGGCGCTGACGACCTGCGGCGGTAGCCCCGTCCTGCGTTTCTTGCCGTTAAGGTGATGGTACAAAACGATGATGACCAGCACAACAACCACCGCCGCGGCGATGATTTTGCCGCGCCTTTTGTGACCCTGTTTGCCTGCTGTCGGGCCGTTGGTACTCATAAAGCCTCTCCCGGATGCCTGAATTTTGATGTGCCGCGCCGTTGATATTTCTCCACCGCCGGAACGGCTCTCAAACTATCCGTATGTAGTGAGGTGGTCAAATGATTAGAATAGTTATTTATGTCACGTCTTTACTTTTATTGCCCGCGGCAAAGCTGTCTTAGGGGCTCGATTCGCGGGGGAAAATCGGCTGTATTCACCCGGTTTTAAGACAAATTTCCAGGCGGGACAAGGCCGTTATCTCTTTCTAACCCCTGGAAACAGGCGCTTGCGGGTGCCAAATTACGCCCTTTGGGCGCCCCATGCCCGAACAAGGAAAATTCATCAATGTTTACATTTACGCGGGTTGTCGGCGGCGCCATAAGCCGGTTAGCCCATGCCGACGGGGTTTCATCGGGTGTACAGTAGCATCACCGTTATCGAAAATTTCACGAAAATCATGCATAGAGGTGAATTATGGAATTGACCATCCAACAGGTTGCAAAGCTTTTTGACCATACTAATTTACGTGCCGATGCCACGCGCGCGGATTTCCAAACGCTGTGCGATGAGGCGCGTGAGTGTGGCTTTGCGTCGGTGGCCGTTAATTCCTACCCGGCGGCCATGTGCCGCGGGATGCTCGCAGGTTCTGCGGTGCTCACCGGCGCCGCCGTCGGTTTTCCCCTGGGGCAAACCACTATCGAAACAAAAGTCTTCGAAGCGCAAGACGCCATCGAGCGCGGCGCGCAGGAATTCGACTATCTTCTTAACGTCGGTCGGGTTAAGGAACAGGATTATGGCTATATCGAACGGGAAATGGCGGCCCTGGTGGCCGTGGCGCGCAGCGCAAATGTCACCTGCAAAGTGATATTCGAAACCTGTTATCTTACGGAAAACGAAATCATCGCCGTGGCGCAGGTGGCCGCCGGCGTCAGGCCGGATTTCGTCAAAACATCGACGGGGTTCGGCACCGCGGGGGCGACGGTCGAGCATGTCAGGCTGATGAAGAAATATGCCGGTCCGGCGGTGCAGGTGAAAGCGGCCGGGGGCATACGCCATTACCGGGATGCGATAATGATGATTGAGGCGGGCGCAACGCGTTTGGGCAGTTCCTCCGGCGTTAGGATCATTGAAGAAATGCGGCGATTGGAAAACAGCGCTTGCTCTGAATAATACTTATGAAAACTATGCAGCCTATATATTTCTAATATAATTTCATTTGAGAGCGTTATCGGTTTGTCGTTAAGGATAAGGCTCTCAATATGGGATTCACAAAGTCAATCCAAAGATATTGCGTTATTATTCCTGATGAAGTAAACTTTTAAAGGAACGGCTAAGATCAAATTAGATTTATCTGTTAAAGAGTCTATTATAAAATTAGTACTATCTAAAAATATTAATTGAAATATCTCGCGGTAAATAACACCTGCCTGTTTTGCGTTGGAGAAAAAAACCAATCATATTGAGTTAAATTATCAGTAAAGAAGTAAAGTGAAAAGCAGATTTACGAGAATGATTTATTTTCGGTAAACAATAATTTTACAATAACGTACCGGTAAATGAAAAATGCCGATAAATAATCAAGCCATGCGTAAGCACGTAGCTTTAGTTATGGCAATCACTAAGCGTGGCCGACTCGCCGTGAGCTACAATTGACCTTGAGAATCAAAATGGTGCACATCAATAAAGCCGAGACGGACACGCCAATAATAAATCTATTATTGGAAAATGAAAATAATGAAATAAATGCACGGCAGGTGAAGAATTTATTCAGCCTTGTCCAGCGGCTGAGAAATGAGAACAATCTGGCCCCCGCCATCATGAAAATGAACAAGATGGGAAATCGCAGCCCGGTTCATCATTGCCTAAAATATTTGTATTTATCCCACACAGCGCAATTTCACGCCGCCGGCCTGCGGGACAACGCCGGCGGGATATCTTTTGCATCCGCCCGGGGGATTGAGTCCATCGGCCGGCTTCAACCGGCGTTGACGGATTTCATCCCTTATGCTTACGCTCATCATGGTAATATCCCAGGCAGCGCGCCGGTCGCCCTGTTAACCGGAAGCCCTAAAGGCGCACGTTCACCGGGAAGCCCCAGCGACGCGCGACGACATGAAAGCCCCAGAGGCGCGCGATGGCGTCGTGCTGAAAAGAGAGGGGGGAATCTCTCACCGTCGTGCAAAATGAACATGTCGCCTATTTTTTGCAAAAAGCGGGCTTTTTGGCGGTGGGGGATGAGCAGAATGTCGGCCTTGCGATCAACCAGATCATTGCATGCCTGTCCAAGCCGATGCCGCCATCCTTTCTCTCTGAGCTCGCAAGGTCGATATTAGCCGCTACCGGCCTCTTCGGCGCTCAGGAAGGAGAAGGCTTGAGCGTCACCCACCAGCTGGGCCGGGTGCACGCCTGGATTGCCGCCAATCTCTTCGGCGATGCGCCGGAAGGCTTTTTGATGACGGTATTGCTTAACGAAAAAAGAGGGCGAAACGGCCGCAAGCCGCGGCGGCATGTCCCTCTCGCCAGACTGAACAAACGGGTCAAGGGGCAGTTGGCCTCGTTCACCGAGTTAAGCTCGGCCGCCGGCGACTATATTTTCAAGGAAATCCTGTTGCCCGCCATGCCGACGCTGGGCATCCGCCCGGATACGTCGGACAGGCAGGGTAACCGTGTGGGAAGCTTGCAATGGGTCTACCTGCACGCGGGCGCGCAATTCGCCCATGACATGGGCCTTGGGTTTGAAACCCTGCCGAGACAGGCATTGCTATCCCTCGGCATAGCCCTGGAGGCCATGCTGCTGTCGGACCCGGCCTGCGCAGGCATCATTCATTTTTTTATCCGTCCCGCCAGTATCTATTCCCTGATGAATAAATTGGTTAACGGCAAACTCGTGGACGACCCCGGGTTTTTTACCGACCCGGACGTCAGACAGCATGCCGTGGAACAGTTTTTCGCCGATAGCCGCCTGCGCAACGAGCGGAATAATCCTTTTATCCGCTATAGCCGCGCCATCGAGGGTTATCGAACCCGTACCCAATTGGCGCAAAAGATATTGCGCGAGCGTTGCGACCTGAGGGCTACGGGGTATTATGCCGTCGATACGGAAGGCTATAAAAACAGTTATGACGGCTATGCTTGCCGTGCGGTCGGCAGCGGTCCGGTGCCCGTCATCGAATTGCTGCCTAACGTCAGTAAAGAATTTCGTAAACAAAATCAGCGTATCGCCAAGCTTTACCAGACGGTGGATATGTTACTGCTGACGCAGGTTTTCACCACGCTGTCCGCTGAGGAATCGCTGTTTTTACAAAAAAATGAAATCAAGCTGGCCACGGCGGAATTTTCCAGTTTTGAGCAATTCAGGGGGCGCTTGGGGCGCACAACATTCCCCGAAGCCACTACACCGTCGCGTTATTGCCGGAAGTCACGCTCTTCTCAAGCGGCGGCGAGGAAAGAATTTATGCCCTGGAACGGCGGAGCGAGGGTTACCGGCTAACGCGCATCGATAGAAACATTCGGCATTATTATTCACTGCTCAGCGACACGACGCCGCAAAAGGATCCGGATTATAAGCTGCGAATATATGCCGGCGGCAGTCAGGCCAGGGTTCTTAAGGCGGCAGGCGATCCCCTGGAATCCTTGATGGATAATCTGTCCGCGTCGGCGCGGCAAAATTTGCACGGGTTGCTGAATACCCAAGGCTATGACGCCACCGTTCAGGAGCGCGTAATGAGCGGTTTACGGTCTCTGCTGCCTTTGCATGATTGTATCTCCGGTATCATCGACGGGGATTGGGAAGCCACGGCGCCCTGTATCTTTGATGCGTTCAGCCTGCTGCCGTTGCTCGGCAAGGCCGGTTCGATAGCGTCCCGCATCGCATCAAGGGGCGGCATCGGCGCCATCGAGGCGGTGCGCATCAGTCTGGGCAGCTATGCCGCGCAACGGTCACTGACCAAAGCGCTGGCCGCCGGCGGCGGGCATTTCGTCAAACATGCCATGGCCCCCGCCGCTCGGGAGTTGAACCGGAAAACCTGGGTTTCCGTCGCGCTGGAGGCGACGCGCTTATTCGATCCCGGACTGGTGGAGATCACGTTTCGCGGCGGCATTACGCTTTCGAAAAAATTGCCGACGCCGTCAACATTATCGCCGCGCACCTGCCCGATCTGGCAACCGTTGTGCCCAAATTGGATAACCTGGGCCAGGCCTTCGATGTTATGGAACAAGCCGTTTCCCGCCAAACCCTGCAACTGGCGGGTACCCAACGCTACCTGCATGTCGCCGCTCTGGGAGGCGACACCTACCGGGGCAATAGGTTGTATGTCCGCATCGATCCCCGCACGGGGGAGGCGCAGGGGGTGAAATATTTCCTCTCGGCGGACAGGCAACTGCTGCCGGTACCGGTAAAAGCCGCGGTAAAGCTGAAAAATATCCTGCTGGAAGGCTTGGGCGGGAAGGGCAGCGGCAAAGCGGCACGGGTATGGGGTACGGTGAAAAGCATCGACGATCTGGCGCTGGTCACGCTTCCTCAGTACCAGAATCCCCAATATCTTCAGATTGAAAGCTACGGATCCCGCGACGCCGAAAGCATTCTCTTCCCTGAAAAGGGGATTGCATTGCAACAGACGGCCCTGGACCCGGCCGCCTACGCCGTCGCCTTCGCCAGGCTGCCGGATTTTCAAAAACGGGCCATCCGATCTTGGACCCTGGTGGATGGGGACAGCGCGGTCCCCTCGGCCCGGTGGGGCGATGAGCCGATCAATATCGAGATCAACCATCATCTTTATGAAAGAGAACCGCTTCATGCCTGGGAAACGCGGGAAAGACTTGTGCTATCGGGATTGATGGCCGCGTTTGACAGCCCGTTGCCCCGACAAAGCGGCAGCTTCTTGCGCGTGGCGGAGTATCAACGGGATCAGATAATTCCCTGGGGCGATACCATCGGCCCGGGCGACATCGTCACTAACTTTCCAACGCTGATGAGCGCGTCGGCGGAAGACCACTATGCCCGGATTTACACCGAGCTTACCGCTAAAGAAGCCGAGGAAAATAACTGCAAAGCGTTAATTTACTATGAAATTAAAGGTGGGAGTTGCCTGCCGCTGGCGCGAACGCAGGCTGACGCGGTTCTCGCGGAATACATTTATCTCTTCAGGCCGCTCTCATTTTTCCGGGTAAAGGCAATAAGCCATGGCCTATTGATCGGGGGTGAAATGTATCCGTCGACCCGTATAGGCGTGGTATTGGAGGAGATAGAGCAGCCGATCGCCTCGGCGAAAAACCTTTTTACCGGAGAGGTCATTCATTTCAACTGATTTGCGACGCCGTTCAACCCAGGAGCCATCACGCCCGCCGAGCGGCGGCTGTGGCAACGAGATGTTATTTTTACCTATAGGAGTCTTGATGAATTTATTGATGGCGACCCCACGGCAAGAACAGTCGGGAATCGAGCAAGAACTGAAATCAAATGACAGGACGCCCGAAGAGCGGCAGGAAACGGAAATGCTGTTCGGCCTATTGAGGCATGCGCGTAATGCGCCGGGGGAGCGGAAAACGCTATCCCCTTATCACGGCGACGGCGGCCTTAAAGGTTGGGTGCTGAAACTGCTTTATGCCGGCGGATCGCTGGGGCTGGTGCATGATACGCCAAGATTTCTGCCGCCGGTCGCCGGTGACGGCGCCTCCTTGACAGGGTCTCTGATACCGGCGACGGGCAGCGCGGCGCCACAGCGCTCTTTAGCCGGTTGGAACCCCCTTTTTGAACGGAAAAAAGACGCCGCCGCCGTGATGGAAAGCCCTCATTTGCCGGCGCCGGGCCGGGTCAAGCGCGATACGGCGCAGGGAGAAACGGGCCGCCCAGCAAGCCTTGAAAGGCAAAACCAGCGTATGGCCGGGCTCTTTAACCTGACGGACTCCGCGTTGTCGGAAATGAATGGCTTGTCGTTGGTGGATTGCGCGGCGCGATCCCTAATCGACCGACCGGAGAGCATGGCGAAGATGGCGTTTACCCTGTTGCGGGACTCCGGTTTGTACGGCGCCTCTCCCGGCGAAAGGTTGACGGAAAACGTCATGGGCAAAATCGTCAATGATTGGATAACGGAAAATCTGTTCGGATCCGATTTGGTCACTTATGTGGCGACACTGAGATTACATTTTGAATCTTCGCAAGACAACAGTGTCGCTGGTGAAGTCTCGAACTTTGACGTCAAGGCCTGCCGAGAGCGAATTCAAGAACAGCTCAGGCCGTTGCAAGAGGTTGCGGAGCAAGTGAGCGGACCCAACGAGAGGACCTATCGATATGTGCTGGATAACGTCGTTGCCCCGGTTTTGCCCACGCTGTTTTTCAACGGCGCCGATGCCTTGGAAATAGGCGCGCTAGACTGGTGTTATCTGCATATCGGTCTGTCGGTCACCGCCAAAAGCGCGGTGAGCGTCCAGGGGATGACCCTAAGGGATATGATTGAAATCGGCTGTTCATTATCAGCCATGCTGATGATGGGCTCGCTGCCGCCGGTCATGACCGACTTGTTTACCTTTCCGGCGCTATTGTATTTTCTCACCGCCATGAGCGATGAAGATAAGCGCGCCGCCCTACAGAAGGATTTGCGCGGGGACGGCATCATAAGAGACGCCTTGGGCCGTTTTTTCCGCCGGCGAATCCCGCGAGCAGGCGGTCAATCCTTTCAAACAGTTCAGCGCCGCCATGAAAGATTACAAAACGCGAACGGCCCTAGCCAGGGCGATATTGACCAAACACTGCGGCGTGCTGTCGGAGCAAGAGTATGGGCTCAGTGTGGAAAACTATAAAAACAGCCCCGACGACTATCATTGTCCGCCGGGATCGGCGGGCAATGCTCAGAACTCCGCCGTTCGCTTGCCTGATCTCAACAAGGCTTTCGAGGCGCAAAACCAGGATATAGTAGATAAATTCGCCGTCATGGACCGGTTGCTGATCATGGATACTTTGGCGCAGCTGACGGAAGAAGAACAAACATTTTTACGGGCATCGACTGTAAGGAAAGCGGGGGCGGATTTCTCGCGGCTTGATAGGCTGACCGGACTGCCGGAAGAATATTTTATCAATGGAGCGAAACCGGCGGTGCAGCTTTTGCCGGGTATCGATCTTTTTTTGGCGGTCAAGGGGGGGGAAAGAGCATATATATGCCCTCGGCCGTGACGAATCGGGCTATTGGCTCAGGCGAATTGACCGCGCGCTTGAGAATTATTACCCGCTGATGGAAAAAAAATCTGGCCGGACAGGATAAGGATTATCGTCTGAACATCTTTTCCGGCGAGGGTTCGCAGGGCAGGTATACGATTGCGGGCGAGGGGCTTCCCGTGCTGAGCGTAAAGCTGATGAAGGAACATAAGAAACGCTTGGCGAATCAGCTTTATGCCGGAGGTTATGAAGAAACCAAGAAGGAAGCGATCACGCATTTTTTGCTGTCATTCATTCCTTTTTATCATTGTATCGCCTGGGACCCTCACCGACAGGAAGAGGCTTTGATTTCCTGCGTCACCGACGGCATTAACCCTGTTGCCGCTGGCGGGACAGGCCGCATCCCAATCCTCCCGGCTCTTGTTGAAGGCAGGGCTGGGCGGAGCGACCGCAATGCGCGCGGGAACAGCCAGCTATGTGGCGGGCAACACCCTGAAAACCGCCTTAAGCACCGGCGTGCGCACTTTTGTCAATCTTGTCCTGGTGTCGGCGTCGGAGGAACTGGACCGAAAAGTGCTGACCGACCTGTTGCTGAACCTGGCCAGGGCTTTTGATCCGGGCATTGAGATGACCGGTATGCTTGGCCGGAAGCTGGCAATCCAGATACGCACCGCCGTCCGCCTATGGCGCAATCACAGTCCGGCCATGGATAAACTGTTTGTGAAAATGGAACAAGACGTGCCGGAAAGTACTTTGTCCGCCGGCATCGAGGCCTATCAAACCGGTCGTCTGCCGGGCATAGACAGGGATATTCCCCTCGTCATGCTCTCGGGGGATCGGTATCTTGACCGGCCGGTTTATGTTCGTATCAATCCTTATAACGGCGATGTTTTCGGGACAAAATACACTTTATCCGCGGATAACCAGTTAAGCGCCGTTCCTTTGCCGGCGGCCAGGCAATTAAAAAATATTTTGCATTACGGGTTAAGCGGGCGCGGTTCGGTTTCAGCCGCCAAGGTTTGGCAGCAACAGAAAAGCGTCGATTCCCTTGTTTCCGTGGAGCTTAACGGCATGGCCTGTACCGCGCATATTTCGCGATACGGCGAGCCAGGAGGGGAAACCGTGCTGTTTCCCGAGCTCGGTATCTCGTTAATACAGGAACCGCTGAACGTGGGGCTTTATGAATATGTGTTCAAAAGCCTGCCCCCGGTGGAAAGAGTCGCGTTGAATCTTTGGAACGAAACCGAAGAAAAGCACAAGCTGCACAGTGGCAACGTTGCCGTGGATAACCGAAATGAACTGTTATACATAAGAACCAGAATCAATGAAAATCTCTGGAAAGATTTACCTTTTACCCGATGGGGGTGTTGGAAAAGCTTCACTATTTTTATCTCATGGATGCCCTGAAACGCCCTTTTCCCAAACAGCCGGGCGACTATTTGGGCGTAGGGCAATATCCCTTGCTGCATGATGTTCCTTGGGCGGATTCCATCGGCCCAGGGGATATTGTCACCAGCTATCCCACGTTTTGGGGCGTTTCCGCCCGTGATTTTTATGCCAAGAAGCATAGCGCTCAAGCCGATAGCGAAGGTCATGCGGACATACGGTACAGGCAGGCCATGGTCTTTTTTAAAATCGAGGGCGCTCAGCAATGCATTCCCTTGATAACGGATTTCGATTCCGGACAGGCAATCCATTTCACCGAGGAGGCAATCAAACGTAGAGAGTATATTTATCAGCCAAACATGTTTTTCAAGGTCAAAAGCATTGCCACCGCCTATATGATGGAGGGGGACATACACCCCACGCAACGGATCGGCGTGGTGCTTGAGGAATTTATCGGACCTGTCATCGAAGCCAAAAATCTTTATACCGGCGAAGCGCTGCCGGTCACCCAGCCGGAATGGACCAGAAGAGCAAATCGTTATCACATGGCATTATTGTCCTAATCATATTTATAAATCAGCTAATTCATTTTACAGGATAAAAAAATGAACATCTCTCAAGCGGGTTACGCGAATCCTTCGGTTTTGCAAGAGAGCATGGCTGCATCGGGAAGGCGCGGATTTCTTGCAAGCTTTTTCTCAGGCGCGCTCGGCTCAATCCTTGTCATTGTTGCATGAAAACATTTTTTCCAGGCGGGAGGGATTTGGCGAGCTGGAGTGGTATTTTGAAGATGGCGCGTGTTGCATTGTGGATCTTTTTAATCGGGAATTCAGCATTGAACATATTGCAAAAAAATTCGACCCCTCCGTTATTTCCCTGAATGTTTCGTTTTGGCCCTATCATTATAAACCTCTGATTAAAACCTGGGGGACGGGTGAAATTTATCAATATGCAGAGGGAAGCGTTACAATAGAAAAAGCGACGATGGTGGATTTCATTTTTTTGGAGAGGGGGATGTTATAAGGTACTTAACATTACCGGTAGCAACGTATCCGGGACGGAATGTGAAAGGTATATCATATGATAGTTGATGAGAATGGGTATGCCGTTTAATTTGTGCTGAGCGACTATCCTTGATTAACACCGCCGCAGCGCCGGTTTTCCCGCGCGAAAGGAATTTGCGCTTCGCGGCGGCGGGATTTATTATCAAATAGCTTCTGTGACCGCGATGTTACGCCCTGAAAGGTTTGTCATACCCGCTTTGCAATGACGGACTCATCCGGTTTATGGAGTCAGGCCCTATACCTTAGCCATGATGATAAGGACCACATCGCCATGAAAAAAATCGGTTTCCTGTCGTTTGGTCACTGGACTCCATCCCCTCAATCCGCCACCCGCTCGGCCGCCGACGCGCTATTGCAATCCATCGAACTTGCCGTGGCCGCCGAGGAACTGGGGGCGGACGGCGCCTATTTCCGGGTGCATCATTTTGCGCGCCAGCTCAGCTCTCCCTTCGCCCTGCTGGCGGCGGTGGGCGCCAGAACCCGTCGCATCGAGGTAGGCACCGGCGTCATCGACATGCGGTATGAAAATCCGCACTATATGGCCGAAGATGCCGCCGCGGCCGACTTGATTTCGGGAGGGCGGTTGCAGCTCGGCATCAGCCGCGGTTCGCCGGAGCAGGTGATTGACGGCTGGCGTCATTTCGGCTATCAACCCGCCGAAGGAGAAACCGACGCCGATATGGCCCGGCGCCATACCGAAGTACTGCTGGGGCTGCTGCGCGGGGAGGGGTTCGCCAAGCCCAACCCGCAGCCGATGTTCCCCAATCCCCCGGCCTGTTGCGCCTGGAGCCGTTTTCCCAGGGTCTGAAGGATAGGATTTGGTGGGGAGCCGGATCTAACGCCACCGCGGTCTGGGCCGCGAAAATGGGTATGAATCTCCAAAGCTCAACGCTTAAGGACGACGAGACCGGAGAGCCTTTCCATATTCAACAGGCCAAGCAGATACGCGCTTATCGTGCGGCATGGCGGGAGGCCGGCCACGCGCGCGAACCGCGCGTATCGGTGAGCCGGAGCATCTTCGCCCTGATGGATGAGCGGGATCGCGCCTATTTCGGCAACAGCAGCCGCGACGGCGATCAAGTCGGTTTTCTCGATGAAAAGACGCGGGCGATTTTTGGCCGGGGCTATGCCGCCGAACCGGACGTGCTGGTCAGGGAACTCGCTCAGGATGAGGCTATCGCCGAAGCCGATACGCTGCTTTTGACCGTGCCGAACCAACTGGGGGTTGAGTATAACGTCCATGTCATCGAGGCCGTCCTGACGCAGGTGGCGCCCGGCCTTGGATGGCGCTGACGGCAATAGGGGGCAAGTCGCCCCCGGCATTAACGGCGCCATGCTATTTTAACGACAGTGCCCGTTCCGACCTGGCGGGTTCTGAATGTCCCTCCGGCGACGGAAGGTGCGCTTCGCATACAGCCCGCGTATGCGGCACGCCCGGTCAGCCCCGCTTTCCGGGGTTATATCACAGCGATTCAAGCGCCGCCGCGACAGCCCTGCATGGGAGCCGATGACGCGGCTATCGTAAAAAGCATCCCTCTCTTGCGCCCATGCCGAAATCAACCGGAACGTCCCCAGCCCCATTACTCTGGCCTTAGAAGATCTCATCCAAGCCCAATTCATTAATTTTATTAAATTAATAAATTATTACATTTTTTAATGAATTTTTCTGAAATATTTTAAGGAAAATAATTATCATTAGCGTTCTCATTAGATTCATTTACAAACATTTTGTCTGGGTTTTTTATGTCTCTTTCTGTCTTTCCACCGCAGGGAAAAGGACGCCAAGCCAAGCGCCAAGGCTATCATCAGCCCTTAACCGTGACATTGCTGGCGCTGGCGATACAGGCGCTTATCAATCCGGCATCGGCACAGGCAGCCGATGCCAACGCTTCCGCCGCTACGTCCGTCGGCGCGTCCGCCTCGACCACCAACGGCTCCGCCGACGCAACTTCCACTACCAACGCCTCCGCTCCAACGACGGGCAGCGCTTCCTCAACGGCGGCGGCGGACGCAAAACAGGTCATGGTGGTCAAGGCCGCCGCGGACGGCAAAAAAGCCGAGCAGCAGGATTACCAGGTCAAGACCACGCGCGCCGGTACGAAAATGCTGTTGGCGCCGCGGGACGTTCCGCAATCGGTCAGCGTCGTCACGCAACAGCGCATGGCGGATCAAAACCTGCAATCAGTGGGGGACGTGCTGGACAATACCACCGGGATCGAGACGGAAATCATCGATAGCGAACGCTCCGCCTACTACGCCCGCGGTTTTTATATCAACAATTACACGTACGATGATATTCCCACGTCGGTGAGCGACACCTGGAACTTCGGCGATGCCGGCGAAGACACCGCCATCTATGATCGTATCGAAGTGGTGCGCGGCGCGACAGGGGCTGATGACCGGCGCCGGCAATCCGGGCGCCACGGTGAACATGGTGCGCAAGCAAGCCGACAGCAAAGACTTTACCGGCAATCTGTCGGCCAGTTACGGCAGTTGGAATAACCAGCGTTACGTCATGGACGTTTCCGGCCCGCTCAGTGAATCCGGCAACGTACGCGGCCGCGTCGTGGCCGGCTACCAGGATCAGGATAGCTGGCTGGACAGATATCACAAAACCAAAAAATTCCTTTATGGCGTGGTGGATGCGGATGTCTCCGACAATACCACGCTGTCGCTGGGCTACGACTATCAGGAAAGTAACACCGGCAACCCCACCTGGGGCGGTTTGCCAACCTGGTACAGCAATGGCGCGCGCACCCATTTCGACCGCAGCACCAACCCTGCGGCGGATTGGACGCGTTATAGCCTCGATTCCCGTAAAATCTTCGCCACCGCCAAGCATGATTTCGATAACGGCTGGACCTTTCGCCTGAACGGTTCCCACGCCGAAGAGACCTTTAACGATAAACTGCTCTATATCGAAGACTTTCCGGATATCGCTACCGGCGAAGGCCTTTCCGGCTTCGGCAGCCTGGACCGGGGCAAACGAAAGCAGGATTCGGTGGACACCTTCGCCAGCGGTCCCTTCCATCTGTTTGGCCGCCAGCATGAGCTGGTGGCCGGCGTGAGCTACAGCCGCCAGCATAATGTCACCTACAGCGCGGACGGCGAGCTCGATAGCGATCAGATGGGCAGTTTCAACGGCTGGAACGGCAATATCGCCGAACCGGACTGGGGCGATTGGTACCTGAACGCCGATGATGTGGTGCGGCAAAAAGCGGCCTATACCGCCGCGCGCTTCTCCCTGGCGGATCCGTTGGCGCTTATCGTGGGCGCGCGCTACACGCAATGGAGCACCATGGGCAGCAGCGGCGACATGAGTAAAAATAACCTGACGCCTTATGGCGGCCTGGTTTACGACATTAACGACGCCTGGTCGGCCTACGCCAGCTATACCTCCATCTTCCAGCCCCAGACCTATCGCGATGTCAACGGTCATTATCTCGCGCCCGCCACCGGAAAAAACTACGAGACCGGGCTGAAGTCGGACTGGATGAACGGCCGCCTGACGGCGACCTTCGCCGTGTTCCGTATTGAGCAAAACAATGTGGCGCAGGCCGACGGCGACAACTTCGTCAATGGCTCCAGCGAGCAGGCTTACTACGCCGCGCAGGGCACGGTGAGTAAAGGCGCGGAATTCGAGCTCAACGGGGCGGTAACGGACAATTTGCAAATGACGTTCGGCGCCTCGCGCTACGTGGCCAGGGACAATACCGGCAGCCGCTTGAACAGCAATATGCCGGAAACCGAGCTCAAGCTGTTCAGCCGCTACCGAGTCCCGATGCTGCCGGCGCTGACCGTCGGCGGCGGCGTAAACTGGCAAAACCGGACCTTCCAGGATGCCACCGGACCTGACGGCACCACTCAGCGTGTGTTCCAGGGCAGCTATCCGTTGGCAAACCTGTTTGCCCGCTACCAGATCAACAAGCAGGTCGCCGTGCAGGCCAATGTGAACAACCTGTTTGACCGCACGTATTACTCCTGGCTTAGCGACTACGCGGTCTATGGTGAACCGCGCAATTACTCCGTCAGCCTCTCCTATACATTTTGAGTAGCCATTTTGAGTAGCAAAGACGGGACGACAGGGCGCCCGGTGGCGATGGATATGCGCCGGCGCCGTCTGCTGACCGCGCTGTTGCTGGCGCCGTTATTTTCCGGCGCCCTGGCGCGGGCCGCCGCTCCCGCCGCCCGGCGCATTATCGCCCTCGAATGGTTGCCGCTGGAAATGCTGTTTGCCCTGGGTATCACGCCTCTGGCGGCGGCCGATACCCATGATTACCGTCTGTGGGTGCGTGAACCGGCGTTGCCTGCCGGCGTTGTCGACGTCGGGCAGCGTGCCGAGCCCAATCTGGAGTTTATCGCCGAATTGAAACCGGACCTACTCCTGTATTCCCAAGGATACGGGCCGCGGGCGGCGCAACTGCGGGATATCGCTCCGGCCATGGGCTTCGATTTCACCGATGCCCAAGGACAACCTCTACGCACGGTGCGCGCGGGGCTCTGGTCGCTGGCGGAGCGGCTGGACGCGACGGCGGCGGCCCGGACGCATCTGGCCTATTTTGACCGTCAATTGGCGGAGGCTCGGGAGCGGCTTGCGTCCTACCGTAGGCAGCCTTTGCTGGTGTTTACGCTGATGGACGATCGCCATGCTGTGATCCTCGGTGAAAGCAGTCTGTTCGGCGGCGTCATGGGACAGCTGGGCATAGAGAATGCCTGGCGGGGGAAAACAGTTTCTGGGGCACGGCGGAAGTGGGCATCGAGCGGCTGGCGACGCTGCCGCCGTCCCGGGCCATTTGCCTGGGTCATGGCGACGGCGCCGCCAGGGCGCGCGTCGCCGCCACGCCGCTATGGCAATCCCTCCCGTTCGTCCGGCAAAATGCCTTACGCACCGTGCCCGCCATCTGGATCTTCGGCGCCACCCTGGCGGCCCTGCGCTTTTGCCGGATGCTGCAAACGCTGGAGGCGCAATGGTGAGCTTTATTTGCGCGTTTTCGCCCGCGGACGTCCTTCGGCACGGGAGCAATCGATATGCCACAGGGGGGTTTTCGCGCCGCGCTGGAAAGGCGTTTATGAAACGAAGACCGTTTTTACCGGCGGCCCTGCTGGCGCTGACGACGCTGGCCGCGCTCCTCCTCAGCATCCATAATGCGCGGCAGGCGCTTCCCGTCCGCTGGTGGTGGGAGGCGCTAACGCGCCCTGATGCCAGGGGATATCCGGCAAGTGCTGTTTTTTTACAGCGTCTTGCCGCGTCTGGCCATTTCGCTGCTGGAGGGGGCCGGGCTCGCCCTGGCGGGGGTGTTGTTCCAGCAGGTATTGCGTAACCCGCTGGCGGAACCCGCGACGCTTGGGGTCGCCAGCGGCGCTAACATGGGGATGACCCTGGCCGGTTTGGGCATGTTGCCCGGCGGCGCGGCGGGCCAGCAGACGGCGGCCCTGCTGGGGGCGCTGACGGTGGGTGCGCTGGTGTTCGGCGTCGCCTGGGGAAAACGCCTTGCGCCGGTCACCTTGATCCTGGCGGGATTGGTCTTCAGTCTGTATTGCAGCGCCATTAACAGCTTGCTGGCGCTGTTTCATTACCAAGAGTTGCAAAATTTGTTCCTGTGGAGCAGCGGGGCGCTGAATCAGCAAGATTGGCTGCAGGTGCGCTATTTGCTTCCGCGCCTGGGGCTCGGTCTTGTGCTGGCGCTGGCGCTGGTCAGGCCGCTGACACTGCTGGGGGTTGACGACGACGTCGCGCGCCAGCTCGGACTGAGGATCGCGGCGGCCCGGCTCGCGGCGCTGGCTTTGGCCATCGTGCTAAGCGCCCTGCTGGTGAATGCGGTGGGGGTGGTGGGTTTTATCGGACTCTTCGCGCCATTGCTGGCAAAACTGCTCGGCGCCCGCCGCCTGCCGCATCGCCTGTTGCTGGCGCCGCTGCTGGGCGCGCTATTGCTGTGGCTGGCGGATCAGGTCATGGTTCTGCTGGCGCACATTTGGCAAGAGGTGCCCACCGGCGCCGCCACCGCCTTGATAGGCGCGCCGGTGCTGCTGTGGCTGTTGCCGCGGTTGCATAACGGAGCGGAGCACACCGCCGACGGTCATGGACAAACGCGCGGGGAGCGCGCCCGGCCCGCATTATGGATAGCCGCCGGCGCCGCGCTGCTGCTGTGCGCCATGGCGCTGGCGCTGATGGTGGGACGCGACGGCCGGGGGCTCAACTGGGCGGGAGCGGACATTTGGCGTCTGTTGCCCTGGCGCTGGCCGCGAACGCTGGCGGCCCTTAGCGCCGGCATGATGCTGGCCGCCGCCGGCTCCCTGATCCAGAAACTGACCGCCAATGTCATGGGCAGCCCGGAAGTGCTCGGCATCAGCGCCGGCGCGGCATCGGCCATGATCCTCGTCATGTATTTTCTGCCCGCCGGCGCCTTGGGGATCATGCTGGGCGCCGGCAGCGGCGGGGCCGCGTTGACGCTTGCCGCCATCCTGGCGGCGGCGGGGCGGCGGCATTTTTCAACTGAGCGGCTATTGCTGGCGGGGATCGCGCTGGGCACGCTGTTCTCCGCGGTCATCACGCTGGTGATGGCCGGCGGCGATCCCCGCCTCGGCGGCCTGCTGGCCTGGATATCCGGTTCTACCTATGGCGTGTCGGCGACCCAAGCCATCGCCAGCACCGCGCTGGCGATGGCACTGCTGGGGCTGGCGCCCCTATGCCGCCGTTGGCTGGATGTGCTGCCGTTGGGCGACGCGCCGGTAAGGGCGCTGGGCGTGCCGCTGGCGCTTTCCCGTTTGACTATTTTATTGCTGGCCTCGGTATTGACCGCCGGCGCCACCTTGACCGTCGGTCCGCTGAGCTTTGTCGGGCTGATGTCTCCCCATATGGCGCGTATGCTCGGTTTCCGGCGCGCCATGCCGCAGCTTGCCATGGCGTCCATCATCGGCGCCGCGCTGATGCTGGCGGCCGACTGGTTCGGCCGCATGGTGATGTTTCCCAACCAAGTTCCGGCGGGTCTGCTGGCCACTTTTATCGGCGCGCCGTATTTTATCTTTTTACTGCGCCGGCAGGGCAAAACCGTCGGTTAACGGACGCCGGCGCCAAGCCGTGAAACAGGCCTCCGTTTACAGTGGAGGCTTGTTTAAACCTGTTCCGCCTGTTGACGCCGAACAGGTTAGGCGACACGCCGCGCCGCCTTCAGCGATTTGTTTCGGCGAAACGGTCGAGAGTGGCGATGATTTCGGCCTGCGGGCCGGTCCGATAGTCCGCCGCCACATGCTCGTAAAGCTCGGCGGCCCCCGTCAGCATGCCGGCCGCGCCTTGTTCCGGCTGCAAAAAACGGGCTATCTCCCGCATCTCGCCGTCCCAGCGGTAGGCCTTGGGATACATCAGGGGAAGTTGCTTGACGAGCCAGGCATAAAGTCCCGGCTGGCTTTCTTGCAGTTCGCCTATCAGGCTGTCCATTGCGCCATTGCGCGCCGCCCCGAGGGCCATGGCGGTGCCCAGCGCCTGAAAACCCTTGGTGATGCCGGCATAGGCCATCTTGAGCGTGGAAGCGTCGCCAAGCTTGTCCGACAAGAGCCGCGCATCAAGGCCAAAGGCTCGAAGCACGTCGGCCTCACGCGCGACGGGACCCGAAAGATAACAGCGCGGGCTTGGCTTGCCGGTCTTCGGGCTGGAACCGATGATAGACGCGTCGCCGAAGCGCAGTCCTTGCGCCAAGAACGGTTCGGCGATGGCGTGCAGCGTCTGCGGCGCTATCGCATTGCAATCTATAAATATCCGTTGTCCGCCGGCTTGCTTGATAAGCGGCATGAAATGCGCCGCCGTTGCGGCCGCCGCGGCAGGCGGGACAACCGACAGCACCAGCTCGGCCTGTGCTATCATCTCGGCCTCGCCGACGATTTCCACGCCGGCCGCGTGGGCGCGGTCCACGCTCGCCGCGCTTCTGCCTGCAAGAGAGGTCAGAACGCGTGCGCCGTTTTCCACCAGGCGCCCGGCAATGCCCGCCCCCATTTCACCCATGCTGATCACTGCAATCGTCGTCATCTCTTTCTCCCCCCGATAACGGAGCGCCAAGGAATATTCACTATCCGATTTTCATTGATTATATCCGGTGAATTTTAATTAACCTGATGCCGCCTGTGTCTATTTGTAACCGTTGTCCATGGGGAGGTATGAGGGTTTACTCATCACGCAATGAAGAGACTTCGCTTCAAATAAAACATCCGTCTGCGTAGTATGGCGTAAGCAGCTAAAGCATTTTGTTGGATAACGGACGCCGGCCTGAGCCCTGCGGCTTTCCGGCGGCGATTGCGATTGGCGCAGCGTACAGGATAAAAATAATGGCAATGTCTGAAAATCCCACCGTCGCCCTGGTGGGCCCGGGGGCCATCGGCACCACCGTGGCGGCGGCGCTGTATGAGGTCGGCCGTACGCCGACGCTTTGCGGCCGGACGGCGCGCGAACGGCTGGAACTGCGGGACGAAAATGGCCGCGTTGTGGTCCCCGGTCCCGTCCGGACGCAGCCGGCCGAGATCAAAAATCCCGTCGACCTGGTTTTCGTCGCGGTCAAGTCGACCCAGGTGCCGGAAACGGCGCCCTGGCTTTCCGCCTTGTGCGATGAGCATACCGTCGTTTGCGTGCTGCAAAACGGCGTCGAGCAGAAATCGCTGTTCACGCCCTATGTCTCCGGCGGCCCGGTGCTGCCCTCGGTGGTGTGGTTCCCCGCCCAAAGGGAACCGGACGCCTCGGTCTGGCTGCGCGCCAAAGCGCGGATCACCTTGCCGGATACGCCGGCCGCCGGCGTGGTGCTGGCGGCGTTGCGCGGCACCCGTTGTTCGGTGGAGGTGGCGGCGGATTTCACTTCCGCGGCGTGGCGAAAGCTACTGCAAAACGCCGTCGCGGGCTTGATGGTCCTCACCGGACGCCGGGCCGGCATGTTCGCCCGAACCGACATCACCGGGCTGTCCCTGGCCTACCTGCGGGAGTGCCTCGCGGTGGCGCGTGCGGAGGGCGCGCTATTGGCGGACGACGTGCCGCAAGAGATCATCGACGGGTTTCATCGTTTACCGGCCGACCTGGGCACCTCCATCCTTGCCGACCGGCAGGCGGGGCGTCCCTTGGAATGGGATATCCGAAACGGCGTCGTGCAGCGTTGCGGACGGGCCCACGGCATCCCCACGCCCATAAGCGATGTGATCGTACCGCTGTTGGCGGCTTCCAGCGACGGGCCCGGCTGATAACGCACGGCATGGTTTGGCGGCGGGTAAAGCCCGTGACGGTGTAACGGTTTTACATGCATCGCCGGCGGGCCCATGCCCGGCGTAATGCACGTCCGTGTCCGGGCCAATACCGCCCGGCCATGACTGGCCGGAAAATCATGGCGACGGTGCCCGCTCCGCTTGGCGGAAACCGGCGGTTTCGCCCGCCTTTGTTATCTGCCCGTGACGGCGTCACCGAGGGCGATGCCGTCAAAATTCTCCGGCAAGGGCAGAGCGTATATGATAAACGGCGCTTTATCGGTCGTGTCAAGGGGCTGCTTGACCGGGATGTAAAGACGGCGGTCGGCACTGATAAAAGCGCCGTCGGGGCGGATTAGCCACGGGTCTGCAGCCAGGATTGCCGTTTTGCCTGACGGCGCCAGTAACCGGATAGGGTGCGTCGTCGTCTCTGAAAAATAGATATTCCCTTTCGAATCCATGGCGCATCCGCCGGAAAAAATGAACCATCCGCTTCACGCCGCGCCATTGACGGCGTGGCAGGGTCCGGCGACTTCCTGATATCATTCAAAATGATGATGCTGATAAATTATCAGCATTAGACTTATTTCACTGCCGCCGCCATGATTAAGCCCAACGTCGACGGTTTCCCCGGCAGCGATGCCTGAATACCGCGTTCCACTATTTTTTTATTTTATAAAACAGGAAACCAAGCGGCATCGGCGCTAAGTGAATATCAATAAAGACACAGGAGAGAGCGGCATAATGGGTACTTCAATCAAAATTTTGTTGATACTGACCTCGCAAGCAACGATGGGCAATGATCCCCGACCGACCGGCGTGTGGTTCGAGGAACTGTCTACGCCCTATTATGCTTTCATCGATGCCGGCGCCGAAGTGGATATCGCCTCGGTGGCAGGGGGCAAAATCCCCTTGGACCCGCACTCCTTGCAAAGTGAAGGCAAAAATCCCCCCCCCCAGCGTGGAACGTTTTCTTAAAGACCCGTCGGCGATGGCCAAGCTCAATCGCTCGCAAAAGATTGATAACATCGCCATCGACCGATACTCAGCGATATTCTTGCCGGGCGGTCATGGCACGATGTGGGATCTGCCGAAAAGCCAAAAGCTGTCTGAGCTGCTGAGCAAAGCCTGGGCTGAGGGCAAGGTACTGGCCGCGGTCTGCCATGGCCCGGCCGGACTGGTGAATGTCAAGGACGTCGACGGCCGGCCTCTGGTTTCGGGCCGCCGCGTCAGCGCCTTCACCAATAGCGAGGAAGAGGCCGCCGGCCTGACCAAGACGGTACCGTTTCTGCTGGAAACCCGTCTGCGTGAACTCGGCGCCCGCTATGAGCGCGGCGGGGATTTTCAACCCTTCGCGGTGCGCGACGGGCGGCTTGTGACCGGTCAGAATCCGGCCTCTTCCGAGGCGGTGGCGGAGCAGGTCTTGCAGACCCTTCGTGAAAAAAAAGTAACGCATAAAATGCCGTAACGAGGCGTAATGGCATTTATAAACGGGGCGTCGTAAACAAAAAGTAGAGGGTTTTCTTTTCGCCGGAAAGGGCAATGCCGTCGGCGCCAGTTCTCATGCTGTCGGGCTTGCCGTTCTTGGCTTTCAACACATCGCGTCCGTGAATTTTGAAGGTAAAGTGTTGGTCGTTGACCCATTCCGGCGCCCTCAGCACGCGCTTGGCCTGATTCGTTTTCATGTTATAAACCAAAAGCCCCCCCCCCATCAGGGGATGGCAATTAATGCCCGAATCGGTGATGTAGACAAATCCGGCGTCATTATCGACGGCGACGTCATTGAGAAATGAACATTTGAAATCAACCTGTGCGTTGCTGAATGCGTAGCGGGCGACTTCTTTATCGGCTTTCAAATCCCAGGCAATCAACTTCTCATCCTCCGGCTGATTGGGTGCGCCGGCAATATGTCCTTGATCCAGAATCCATATTACGTCATTACGATCAATCTCAAATCCCAGTACTGCTTTCAGCCCGGCGGGATTGATGAGCATATGCACCGCTCCTATAAGCAGCACGTGGAAATCGTCGCGGCGTTAAAGGAAAACGATATCGCGGTCGCCATTAATTCATTGCGCGGCCATATCCTGCCTGAATTCGGCGCCTATTGGGGGCTGCTGTAATGCCGGATGCGCCGGGCGGCGCGTGAAAAGACAGCAGGGGCTATCCTCAATGGACGCCGAGGCGCCGTTGTCTTGACGATAGCGGGTTTGTAACTAGGAGCAGCGTGATGGCGGGTAGCGCAATCCGCTGCTCCTGTAGCCTGTCAATAACGCTCAAGCCAGTGGGCGTAGGGGGCCGGCAGTACCCAGGACGGATTCTCTTTCCCAAGGGCTTTTGCCGCCTGGTAAGGCCAGTGGGGGTCGGCGAGATGGGCGCGTCCCACCATCACCAAATCCAGTTGGCCCTTTTCGATGGTTTCATTAACAATTTCCGGCGAATCGATGCCCCAGGCCGAGGACACCGGGAGATGCGCTTCACGCCGCACGCGTTCGGCGATAGGCGCGAGAAAGGCCGGTCCCCAGGGAATATTCGCCTCCGGCGTGGAGAAGCCCATGCTGACGCTCATCATGTCCAGGCCTTTTTCACGTAAGGTGTTGGTCAACGTAATGGCTTCTTCCAGCGTTTGCTCATCGCGTCCGTCGAACTCGATAACGCCGAAACGCGCCGTGAGGGGCAGGTTTTCCGGCCACTCTTTACGCACGGCGTCAAGGGTTTCAATCAGGAAGCGGCAGCGCCCGGCATAGTCGCCGCCATAGGCGTCCTGGCGATGATTGGCGTGTACCGAGAAGAAACTTTGCGCCAGATAGCCATGGGCGAAATGCAGCTCCAGCCATTGAAAGCCGGCGTCGCGCGCCCGCCGTGTCGCCGCGACGAAATCGGCCTGCACGCGGCGGATATCCTGCACCGTCATCTCCCGAGGCACCTTCGGCAGATTTTTGCCGAAGGCCAGGGCGGAAGGAGAAAGGGTCTGCCAGCCGCGCGGGTCGCTTTCGGCGATATGATCGTCCCCTTCCCAGGGCAGATTGGCGCTGGCCTTACGGCCCGCATGGCCGATTTGAATACCCGGCACGGCCCCGGCCGATGCGATTTCTTGGGCGATGCGCGCCAGTTTATCCGCCTGGCCGTCATTCCAAAGACCGAGGCAGGCGGGCGTGATACGACCCTCCGGCGATACCGCGGTGGCTTCGACGATAACCAGGCCGGCGCCTCCTCGCGCCAGGCCGGCGTAATGAACGCGGTGCCACTCATTGCTCATGCCGCCCACCGCGCTGTACTGGCACATCGGCGGCACGGCGATGCGGTTTCGCAACGACACATCCTTGAGTTTGAACGACGAAAATAATCCAGACATAGCGGACCTCTATGATCTTTTTAAAAAAAAGTCGGTGATTTCCCGTTGCAATGCCAGCGGCAATTCCCCGCCGCGTATAGCCAGGCTTGCCGGCGCAGGGGCACGGGCATCGCGTTATCGCACATGGCTTTTCCTTGGCCCGGCATTATGCATAAGCGCCGGCGGAATAGGTCAACTCATAGCTGTGGCTATAGATTTCGATAATATTGCCGAAGGGATCTTCCATATACACCATGCGATAGGGTTTTTTCCCCCGGGTAATATTCACGCACCGGCATGCGTTGTTTACCGCCGGCTGCGACGATTTTCGCCGCCAAACCCTCCACATCCGGATCCTGTACGCAGAAATGGAATACGCCGGTTTTCCAGTATTCGAAGTTATTGCCCGGTTTCACCGCGTCGCGGAACTGAAAAATTTCAACTCCCACGCGATCGCCGGTGGAGAGATGGGCGATACGTAAAGATTTCCAGCCGGCGCCGAACACGTCGGTGCACATCAGGCCGATGGCGGAATCATCCTCGCTGATTTCAGTGGGGGACATGATCAGGTACCAGCCCATCACCTGAGTGTAAAAAGAGATGGCGGCATCCAGGTCGGTCACCGACAGGCCGATATGCGAGAAACTGCGCGGGTAAGGGGTCGTTTGCATAATGATTCTCCTAATAAGTTTACTTTTAAGGCTATGACGAATTTTGTATAATGGAAATAGCATTTTCATTATGAGAATTATAAAAAATCATTATGGCTAACCTCAATCCGCAATGGCTTCGCTCCTTCGCCACCCTCAGTGAACTGCAGAGCTTTACCCGTACCGCCGAAAGATTGGGGATTACCCAGGCGGCGGTAAGCCAGCATCTTCGCTACCTTGAGGCTCGGTTCGGCCTGCTGATTGTGCGCAAAAAAAGACAGTTCGACCTGACGCCCGCCGGCAATGTCCTGTTGGACTATTGCCGGGACATCGACCGCGCGGATAAACGTCTGTCCCTGCGCCTGAATGAAAATGATGAGGAGCATGGCGATATCAGCCTGATTACCCCAGGCAGCATCGGGCTGCGCTGCTATCCGCTGTTGCTTGCCCTGCAACAAGCCTTTCCCGGCCTGGCGGTTCGTCATCGCTTCGCGCCGGACGACGAAGTGTTGGAAGCGGTGCTGCACAACCGTTACGAAATGGGCTTGATAACCCGCAAGCCTGACGACAACCGCCTTGCGGCGGAGCGTTTCGCACAGGAGCCGCTGGAGCTGGTGTTCCCGGCAAAGGAAAAGGTCGAGAGCTGGCAGGACTTGGCACGATTGGGTTATATCGATCATCCCGATGGCCCGGCAATGGCGGCACGCTTGCTGAGCCGGCACTTTCCGGGAAATCCCGGCGTGCGTTCGTTGAAATGCCGGGGCTTCAGTAATCAGATCTCACTGATCCTCGAGCCCGTGGCGCGCGGTCTGGGATTCGCCGTACTGCCGAAATACGCCCGGCTGGCCTTTGCCCGCCAGGGCGCTATACAGGTGATGGACTGCGCCATACCCGTCGTCGACACCATTTGGCTTATCCACCGCGCCGAGTGGCCTTTATCGAGCCGGGCATTGAAGGCGCTGGCCTATCTTCGGCAGCATCTCTAGCCCCCAGGCTCATCGATGCGAATAGCCGGACAAGACAGTTTTCCGCATCGTTTTTTCCGTGGATCGAGTTAAATTCAAGATGCTCTCAAGAGGTCACGCGAGTATGACGGTTAAATCTTGCGACCACGCTTGCTCCGGCGGCCTAGGTTACCGCCGTCCGCGCCTGGGTGACGCAAAGGATGCGCGAGGCCGGTTTGCCGGCGGCGGAACCGGAACCCGCCGGCCTTTGAAAACCGGCGGCAATCAGGAGACCAATCCCAGCCCCCCCCGTCGATAACCAGGGTGTGTCCGGTCAGAAAGGTGCAGGTCATGGCGAACAGGTAGGCGTCGGCGACTTCATCCGTCGTCGCCGTCCGGCCTAAAGGGATGGTTTTGTTGAAATAAGCCCGGGTTTGTTCAGTCTGTTCCCGCGGGACATTACGCCACAGCGGCGTATCCATCCAGGTGGGGGCCACGGCATTGACTCTTATCCGGGGAGCCAGTTCAACCGCCAGGCCCTCCGCCAAGGTACGGATCGCGGCATTGCCGACGATGGCCCCCGACGCGCTGTGCGGCCTGCCGCCGGCGCCGGAGGTCAGGGTGAGGCTGCCGCCCTCGTGCAGCTTGGGCGCAATGGCGCGGGCGATACGCAGCGCCGCGAAAAATTTCTCCTCAATGGCTTGGCGAACGGCTTCTTCGCTATTGGCGAGGAAACCGCCGCCCATGGCGCCGCCGACCATGGATATCGCGTGATCGATGTCTTCCGCCGCCGCGCAAAAACGCGCCAAGGCTTGCGGATCGGCGGCATCCATCGCCTGGGTCGTCACCTGGGCGCCCTGGCGGCGAAGTTCCGTCGCGGCGCTCTCCAGTTTGGCGCTGTCCCTCGCCACCAGCAACAAGCGGGCGCCCAGCCGGGCCGCTTTGCGCGACACGGCTTGCCCGATGCCGGAGCTGCCTCCGATGACAAGCACGGTTTTGCCTTCAAGCGACATGTTCAGTCTCCTCGTTATTGATTATTGCGCGGGTAGCCGCGCCGGCCCGGCTCAGGGCAGCCGTTAGGCTGAAATGAGGGCAGGTGATTTTCTTAGTTCCAACCCTGTCATACGCGTGATGCCCGACGGTGATTTGCTTGCGCGCGGCACAGCGTGGCGAAATGCCAAAGCTTGAATACCAGAGAGTATCAAGATACTCTCTGGTATCTGTAAGTCAAGGGAGTCGGGGGGAGGGAGAAGAATGGGGCGGTTGAGCCGTAGCGAAAGCCAGGCGAAGACTCGCGAGCAGTTGCTCGCGTCGGCGCAGGCGCTGTTTCGTCAAGAAGGCTACGCGGCGACGTCGGTGGAGCGCATCGCGGAGGCGGCGGGCTACAGCAAAGGCGCCGTTTATTCCAACTTTGACAATAAAGAGGCGATTTTTCTTGAGGTACTGGAGCGACAGGGCAGGCAAAGCCTGTCCACGCTGCTGGATGATATCGCACGCGCCGCCGGCGCGGCCGAGGCGGTGAATCTGCTGGTGTGCTGGGCCGACGTTCAGTCGCGCAGCGGCAGCTGGGCGCTCGTTATACTGGAACATGCGCGGGCCGCCATGGCCGATACGGCCTCCGTGCGTCGCCAGGAGGAGATCATACGCGCTAACTGGCGACAGCTCGGCAACGTTTTGCGCCGGCGCTTTCCCCACCTCACCCAAGAGGGAGAAACGCTGGGCGCCCTGTTGCATGAGATAGCCTATGCTCCCGCCGTGACGTTTATTTCCCGGCCGACGGCCGGCGAGCTGATGCGGGTGGCCGCCGAAAGCCTGCTTTTGCACGAAACGGCGTGAGGAAAGGGCATTGGGATATGACGGCTGGCCAGGGCCCGGCCCGAGACCTCGCCGAACCGGCCGCCGGGTAGACGGATGTAGTGCTTGCATGATTAATTCACCTTATAATGTTTCAGCTCATCCAGGTCGACTGCAATGCCTAACCCCGGCGCGTCCGGTATGGCGATACGGCCTTGATGATGCCCAATGGGTTGCTGCAGGATAGCCATGCGCACCGGATGCTCGGTCTGGTCGAATTCCAGCATGGGCTGTTGCGGCGCGAGTGACACCGGCGTGTGCGTCGGCACCATGGCGATAAATTGCAGGGAAGCGGCGCGTGACGGGGAAAATGATTTTCAGCGTATTCATGGGGGAAAAATGACGGATATCAGTGGATTGGACTTCAATCTGCTAAAAGCGCTGGACGCGTTGCTGGACGAACGAAACGTGACGCGGGCGGCAAACCGGTTAAGCGTGACCCAACCGGCGATGAGCGGCATGCTGACGCGGCTTAGGGACGCGTTCGGCGATCCGCTATTTGTCCGGGCGCAGAGAGGCATCGTGCCGACGGATCGTGCGCTGGAGCTCAGGTTGCCGGTCAAGCGGCTCATGAGCGAGATAGGCTCGCTGCTCCAGCCCCCGACGTTTGATCCCATGACCGCAGACCAGACGTTTACCCTTGCCGCAACGGATTATGCGCAGCGCACCATCGCCGTTCCCTTTTTGACCACCCTTAAACAGCGCGCGCCGCGCATCCGCGTTTCCCTGATAGGCGTTGAACACACTGTCATGCAAGGCCACTTAGAGCGCGGCGAAATCGATCTTGCTCTGCTCACGCCGGAAATGACGCCGCCGGATTTGCATGCCCGCCGCTTGTTCGATGAACGTTATGTTTGCGTGGTGCGGGAGGGGCACCCGATCGCCCGTGGGGACCGCCTGACGATGAAACAGTTCTGCGACCTTGACCATGCCCTGGTGTCCTACAGCGGAAATCCTTTTCACGGCGTGACCGACGATGCCTTGGAAAAGCTGGGCAAACACCGGCAGGTATCGCTCTCGGTACAATGTTTTCTGGTGTTGCCGGAGATATTGATGGCCAGCGATATGATAGCGGTTTTACCCAGTCGTCTGGTGAAGGGAATGGCGGGATTGAGGGTGTTCGAACCGCCATTCGTCATCGAGGGCTTCACCAAGGTTGCCGCCTGGCATGAGCGCACGCACCGTGATGTCGCCCACCGCTGGCTGCGGGAACTGTTGTTTGAGGTTTGCGGCGATGGCGTCTCACCGCCTAGCTGATTAAAACGTCGCCTGCCGGCTATGGGAAAAGACTCTTTTTCTCAACAGCGGCCATAGAATGCGCGTAATCACAAAAACAGATAATTCTTCTCAGATGTGCATAACTCATGAGCATATTTATATATACTCTTTTGAGTTTATGATGGCTGGGGCGCTGTACTGCCATTGCCCCGTCATTATGGTGATAAAGGGACGAAATCATGGCAAAACAGCAGAAAAAAATCGATGGCAGGACTATGATCCTCGCTATATCTACTCACTGGTGGTCAGACGCTATTTCGCCGACATGAAAACCAAAATCGAGATAGCGGAGGAGCTCGGCATTTCCCGTTTTAAAGTCGCGCGCCTGATTGATGAGGCCATACAGCAGGACTATGTCAGGTTTATTTTCCCCAAACAACAGGCGATGGATGACGAAGTCGTTAATAATCTGCGGAAAAAATACCAGTTGAACGGCGCCGAAGTCCTCTCGGTGTCGGAAACCTGGTCGACGCAGGATGAGCTGAACGACAAGCTGGGCGTCATTACGGCAAACTATCTGGGTAAAACGCTGAAGGAAGGCATGAAGTTCGGCATCGCCTGGGGACGCGTTCTTTCCAGCACCGTCAGCAAGCTGAGCGCGTTGCCCGGTCTGGATGTCGTGCAGCTTTCCGGCGTACACCCGGGCATTGAGTTCAGCCAGGGGCCCATTGATCTTATTCATAAGATTGCCGCGATTTCCCACGGCAAGGCGCACCCGATGTATGTGCCGATGTGGGTGGACGATGAAGGGCTTGCCGAGAAACTGGCGGGGGATCCGGCGGTATTGGAGACGCAACAGTACTATTCGCAGTTGGATGTGGTGATTACCGGCATCGGCGCCTGGCAATCGGGTTCTTCCAGCCTGTGTAAAATTTTTCCGCCAGCCTGGCGGGAGTCCCTGCTGCGACAGGATATCGCCGCGGATATCTGTACATCCTTGGTGAACAGCCGGGGCGATATCCTGGAAAGCCCCTTTGATAGGCTCGGCTTCGGCATTTCAACCGAACAATTAAGAGAGACCAAGAACGTCATTGGCGTGGCCGGCGGCGAAGAGAAGTTCGAAGGGATCGTCGCGTCGCTGAAATCCGGGCTGCTGAATGTCTTGATTACCGATTTTGACACGGCCATCAAGCTGCTGGAATAAGTGATGCCCTGGGGTGAAGCGTTTGGCCTGCTATCCCCGCGAGGTTCTGTCGCGGCGCACCCCTTGCCCGGGCAGAAACTGTCCTGCCCGCGGGGGTATGAACACGTCTTTCACGCCCTGAAATACGGGACCAGCGTCAAAATAATTTTAATCATATGAGCATGTGCCTTTACCTCATCCTCTTCCGCCGCTCGATTTTCCCTTTTTACTAAAAAAATATTAATTAACAGTAAGATAACTGATAGCCGCGTTTATGCTAGTGGGTCGTTTTGCTCATATGAGCAAATTAATCAGTGCCCTAATGTGATTTTTTTGTGATCGAAGTTAAAGTTCTGGCATTGCCCTGTTCACGGACAAATTTGATGTGTTATAACTGCTCATATGATATTTATATTTTGCTCATGTGAGCCAAAGCTGAAAGCGTTGAGGAGAATGGGGTGAGTACGATTGCAATCGACGTTGCGGATGGCGCGGCGTTTAAAAACTACGATGAAGTACTGGAACATATACACGCAAAGCACAGCGCCGCGGGTATCGTCAAAGAGACCTACTTGCATGCGCTCCGTAAACGCGAGGCCGATTACCCCACGGGGATTTTGCTGGACGGGTACTCTGTGGCGATTCCCCATTGCGACAGCCAACATGTCAATCATCCCGCTATTTATATCATACGCTTGCCGGAGCCCGTACTGGTCAATCAGGCCGACGGCGATGACAAATTATCGGTGAAACTGGTTATCAATCTAGTGGTAACCGATCCGGCTAACCAATTAACCTTATTAAAAGCTTTGTTCAATCATCTGCAACAGGAAGATTTTTACCATAAGTTACTGGAGCTACCAGCAAATGAAGCAAAGGCGCTGTTCGTATCCACGATAAACCAATAACAACTTACCGGAGTTTTTTATGATTACTATCCTCGTAGCCTGTGGTAGCGGCGTCGCAACTTCCACCCTGGCGGCAGACGAAGTGAAATCCGTTTGTGCTGAATATGGCATCACGCAGTTCAAAATCAATAAATGCAGCATGTCCGAACTGCCTTCTGAAATGCTGAACGCCGATGTGGTATTGACCACCAATAATTACAAGGGCGATATCGCCAAACCGCATATGAGCGTTGCGGGATTTGTCACGGGTATTAATGAAGAAGCGTTGCGAAAAAAAATTAGGGGAATTATTAATACAATTGGCTAACGGCTAAATAAGCGGGGGGGGATGGCAAAATGGAAATGTTAAAAAGCATAATGTTTACGATTACAAGCATGGGGGCGACCGCAATACTCCCGCTTGTTATTTTTATTTTAGGGCTGGTTTTTTCGCATGAAAGTGGGTGCCGCCATCAAATCGGGCATTACCGTTGGGATTGGTTTTATTGGTTTAGGCTTGGTGGTGGGACTGTTAAACGCTTCATTGCAGCCTGCCATCAGCTATTATGCCAAGATAGGCAGTGGATTCACCGTTGCCGATATAGGCTGGCCGGCGGTAGGCGCAGCGGCCTGGGTAGCGCCTTTTGCCGCGCTGGTGGTGCCTATCGGTATTATTTTAAACCTGTTGTTGGTTCGCTTGAAATTAACCAAAACCCTGAATGTTGATATCTGGAATTACATGCATTTTTTAGTCCCGGGCGCATTGGCTTACTTTGTATTCAACAGTTTCTTTCTCGGTCTCGCCGTCTCCGTTGTACTCAGCGTGGCGGCGCTCTTCATCGGCGATTTGATTGCGCCAAAGTGGCAAAAATACTATGGGTTGGAGGGCACGACCTGCACCACGATGATTCATATCGGCTGGACATTGCCCTTCGCCTGGCTGGTGAACAAAATCATTGATGCTATTCCCGGCTTAAACAAACTGGATGCTGACTTGGCAAGCGTTCAGAAACGGTTGGGCGTTTTTGGCGAGCCGGCGATAATCGGTGTGATTGTGGGTTGCCTGCTGGGGGTATTGACGAAACAAGGCATCACGAAAATCGTGCCCATGGCGATGGGGATTGCCGGCGTCATGGTCTTACTGCCTAAAGTCGTCAGCGTGCTGATGGAGGGGCTTAACCCCATCGGCAAAAGCGCCAAAGAAATCATGCAAAAACAAATGGGTAAAAATGCGGAATTGAATATCGGCATGGACTGTGCCTTGGCCCTTGGCGATCCTGCCACGGTTACCGTCACCGTCATTACCATTCCTTTGACCATGCTTTGCGCGCTGATATTACCCGGTATACAGATTTTTCCCATCGGCGTCCTGATGTCGATTATCTACATGACCACCATGACCGTGATGGCATGCAATGGCAATGTCATACGATCAATAATCTCAACCTTGCTGTTTTGTGTCGTGGTCATGTATTTGGGGGGGGTATGTCGCCCCGGGCGCAACACAATTCCTGCACGGCGCCGGCGTTGGCTTGAATGGCCAGGGAACGGATTTCGTTTTAACCGGTCCATGGGAAATTTTCACCTACTGGTTGAGCACGGTTCTTCATTAATCAGCAACGTAGGGAGTTGATTTAAATGGCACAGATTCTTCCGTCTATTTTCGGTGCAAATATTTTACGTTTGCAAGAAGCTATTGATTTTCTACAGGAGGAAAAAACAGAGATTTTACATGTTGATTTAATGGATGGCACCTATGTCAGTAATATTGCCTTCGGTCCAAATCAAATCTCTGCGATGAAAAAAAGCAAGCACACTCACGTTTGATGTTCATATGATGCTGGCTAATCCCGAAAGGCATATTGATGAGGTCATCAAAACGGGCGCGGAAATGATTTCCGTACATTATGAATCCACTCCGCATGTGCATTTCATCGTTCAGAAGATCAAGAAGGCGGGGCGAAAGGCCGGCGTGGTTCTCAATCCGGGAACGCCGGAAAGCGTATTACAATATCTGCTGGATGACATTGACTATATTCTTATTATGACCATTAACCCCGGTCAGCCAGGACAAACTTTCATTGAAAAGAGTTTGGAGAAAATCAGCAACACCAAAAGAATGATTGCAGGCCGGCCTATACAAATTGAAGTGGATGGCGGTGTCAACGTCGATATTGCAAAAAAGGTGAAAGAGGCCGGGGCAGATTTAATCGTCGTTGGCGGGGCATTATTTAACGATACGCCAAAAGAAAGTTATCAAGCATTAAAGACGGCGATTAAATAAAACTATCTGAAAATATGCTGTAACAACATCCGGTAAAATCTATGCAAGTAGATGGCACAGTCCGTTTGAGAGTATCACTTCCCTGAGTTTTACAGATGTAGGAGAAGAGAGTTTATGAGTAACTTTGAAGGAAAAATAGCACTGGTCACCGGCGGCGCGCATGGCATCGGCAAAGGCATTGCCAAACAATTCGCCGAGCGCGGCGCGCATACGGTTATCGTAGATTATAATGAAGAGAACGGAATAAAAGCCGCAAAGGAATTGACCTTTGGCAATGTGAAATCTTTGTTTGTCAAAACAGACGTGTCCGATCCCCATGCGTTGGAAAACGTGCGCGAAAAAGTATTCGAAACCTTTGGCCGCGTAGATATTTTAGTCTTGAATGCCGGTGTGGCGTTTGCCAATAAAGTGAATAACATTTCCTTTGAGGAGTGGAACAAAACCCTGGCGATTAATTTAACGGGTTTGTTCAACACGGTAAAAGCATTCTATAACGACTTTCTGACCAATCAGGGTTCCATCGTTTATATTTCCTCGGGTTCGGCGCTTTCAGGTACTGGCGGCGGAGTAAGCTATCCCGCCAGTAAAGCCGGCGGCGAGGGTTTGATTCGCGGCCTGGCGAAAGAATTGGGGCCAAAAGGCGTCAACGTCAATGCCATCGCTCCGCGTTTGATTGATACCGGCGAAATGATGCGAGTGAATTATCCGACGCAGGCCGATCTGGATGCGGTTTTGGAGAAAATCCCTGTGCGCCGTCTTGGCACTATTGCTGATGTGGCGAATTTAGCGGTCTTTTTGGCCGATAAGGATAATTCCTACATCCAGGGGCAAACGATTTTAATGGATGGCGGGCGCACGATTGCTTAATAAGGGGAATGACATGGGCGTTCAAAAAAACACCATGACTATTTTAAAAGAATTGGAACAAAATGCGCTTCACATTGACGATGGTCAAGGGGAGCAATTGATCACGCAAATCAGGAATGCCAAGCATATTTTTTTTGCAAGGCGCCGGGCGTAGCGGTATAGCCATTCGCGGTTTTGCCAATCGTTTATTGCATTTAGGCTTTTCCGTAAGCGTTGTCGGCGACGTTTCCTCACCCCATACCAAACCGGGCGATCTGCTCATTATTGGCTCCGGCAGCGGCGAAACCACAAGTCTTATTAGTTTGGCGCAAAAAGCGGCGGCCTGCGGCGTCGACGTGTCTTTGGTTACCATGAAAACGGATTCGACCATTGGCAAATTGGCCAAGAGCGTGCTGGTGTTGCCGGGAACGGTCAAAGAACAAAACCAGCGGCAAGCGGGCGTTTTTTCCCAGCCCATGGGCTCGGCATTCGAGCAGCTGTGTTTCATCACCTATGATGCGATTGTGCTTGAGCTCATGACGCAGCTCGGCGAGACCAGCGACACGATGTTCAAAAGGCACGCGAATCTCGAGTAGCGGTAAAATCAGAGCTCCGCTGCGCTGTGTTGAGGAGTGCTTCTCGGCGCGAGGGTAAATGCCCGGCGTCTGCATTGAACATCGTCGATATGATGGGAATGAGTGCGATAAACCGCAGACGGGTACAACGTCACCCTCTGGAATCGTTGTTGAAGACGGTCACGCTGATTGCCGCGGTGCTATCGGCGTTGACCACGAAGGACGATGGTCTGGATTATCGCGCTGTTCACCTGCGTCAGTGCGCTTATGATAGCGCCGGTAACCCAGGCCCATAAAGCATAACCCGGTTTTTTACGCGGGCAGGGAGGCCATATCTATCACAAAGCGATAACGGACGTCCGCATGTTCCAGCCGCTCGAATGCCTCGTTTATCTGATCCATGCGAATCATTTCGCAGTCAGGCAGGATGTTTTGCTTTGCGCAGAAATCGAGCATTTCCTGGGTTTCACGGATGCCGCCAATGGGCGAACCGGCGACCCGGCTGCCCGGACCCACATTCCAGGTACGCAGCGGCGAATAGGTCGTGATGCCGGCGCACAGCAGCGGCGCCGCGCGGGACAGGTCCAGTCCGTCCGTCACCCTCAGTACGAACCCCTCACGCACCGCTAAACTCCCGGGGGATAATCAGTAGAGGCGGCCAGTGCGGTCTGTTTTTCAAAATCGGCTACGCGCTTGCGAAGCGTAACGAGCGTGCTTTCCAGCGCCGCGGAGCCCAGAACCATACGCAGCGGCGCCGGCTCGATATCGACACTTTCGATAATGCGCGCGGCCATACGCGCTGGGTCGCCCGGAGCGACGCCGTTTTCAGGGTTGAGCATCTTGATGAAGTTGTGCGCCGCCGTGGCGTCGTAAACGGGCATCGGTTCGGCCACCTGGGCGCTGCCGTAGCGAAACTCGGTGCGTGCGCCGCCCGGCTCGACGATCGTCATGCCGATGCCAAAAGGGGCGACTTCCTGAGCCACCGCTTCCACAAAGCCTTCAATACCCCATTTCGTGGCATGGTACATTGCGTTGCCCGGAAAGGCGACCTGCCCACCATAGGATGATATCTGGATAATGCGCCCGCCGCCCTGGTCGCGTAAGTAGGGCAGCGAGGCGCGAATAAGCTGGACAGACCCCACCAGATTAGTGGCTATCAGGTGTTCCACCTGCCGGTCCGACGGCTCTTCCGCCGCGCCGAACAGGCCGTAGCCGGCGTTACTGATGACCACATCAATGCGGTTGAACCGGGCGAATGCGCGTTTGACCACCTCCCGGACCGCAGCGGTATCGGTGACGTCGAGTATTTCGGCGTGAAATGTCGCCGGATAGGCTGCGAGCAGAGCGGCGGCCTTGGCGATATCGCGAACGGTGCCCACGACCCGGTCGCCGCGCTCAAGCAGTTGCCCGCTGAGTGCGCGGCCGAAACCGCTGCTGACGCCGGTAATAAGCCATGTGCGTTGTGACATGATGATCTCTCCTCAAATAAGAGTAAGCGCGGACGCGTTATCCGTGATGACGGCGCCCATCCCGTCAGGGCATGGGGGTTACCGGCTCAGCACGCCGTAACCTCGTCAATGGCCCGCAGCCCGTTAAGCGTGCGCGGATAGCCGATAAACGGCAGCAGTTGGGTCAGCGTATCGATCATCCGGGCGCGATCGTTGCCGACGTTAAGATTCACCGCCACATGCCCTTTAACCTGGGGCTCACAGCCGCCCAGCGCGACCAGCATGCTAAGAGTAAGCAGTTCGCGGGTCGGCACATCAATGCCGTTACGGGTATAATAGTCACCGAAGCAATTTGCTGAGAGAAAACGCTGGATATGAAGCTGATCGCCGGGCGATGAGGCATAAAGCCTCTCCACCACGTCGCTGCCAATCATCTGCTTTTGGATGCCCAAGCCTTTTTCGGCCCTATTTTCCGTCGTCGTGGTGGACTGTCCCGGCAAAGGCAATTCGATGCCGTGCGCGCGAAACACATCGTTGGTGGCCTGAATAAAATCAAACACCTTGGCCATGCCCACGTACGGCACCGCCTGATAGACGATTTCCCTGACCTCGACCGGCGTAACGCCGACGGCGAGGGCCGCGCCCGCCATAATGCGGTATTCTCCCAGGGCCTGAGCGGCGATCATGGCGGCGAGTTGCGCCATCAGGCGAGTACGGTCATCCAGATTGCCGAGACTGAGCACGTCATCAAAGGCAAAATTGTCAAAGATGTCGATGAGTTCCGGATCGGTGACCGCCAGTGTTGAGACCTTTCCGGGGAAGAGCCTGCCGTGATTTTCGCCGGCACGTTTACGTGAAGCCAATGTTGTTCTCCTGATTTCCAGTTGCGGCAAGAGTGCCTCTGAAAACAGTATAAGAGTCAATTGGCCGGCGAAAATCCCCTGTAACGCGCATGCCATTATGAGATTAATTCACTAATTACCCATTATGGACATTAAAACACCGGGAATGGACAGGCAGGATGGGTTTTAGCGATTTTGGTAAGTCAATACAGCGGTAGAAAATTCACTCAGGTCATAAGGTGTCATGGACTCATTCAACGCTTGCGCGCCATGGAGAAAAATCGCGGCTGCTCATGCCACGTTCGCGGTAAAGGTTCAAAACCGGATTGCCTGTCACGAGATGAAATCTGTTTACTCAGATAGAATATACCTCCCTGAAAAAATTCTTATCTAAAGAAGAGTAATGTATTTGAACAACATTCAAATATAGCTATCGCATACTCTCGAAAATAATAACCGACATGTAGTTGGAGAAAAAAATATCTTGGTAAAATTATGTTACATAAAGATACCCTTTGAAATTAGATAGTGGTCATTTGCTCTCATAGTTGATAAAGAGAAATCCGACACTTAAAAGATAATATTCCTGCAAGTTGAAAGTAAAGACTCTTAGTTGACCTAAGAGTACAGTGGCTAATTAAAGAATTAGGAAATAAAATGAAGATAAAACTACTGACTGCAATTATTATAACAAGTATATCGGTAATCAATAATACGATATTATTATCACTGTAAAAGATAATATTGAAAGTACGGAAGGCCTTATTTATAAGGAAATTATGTCCGCCGGGCTGGATTGCGTGGTAGGGGAGAATCATCCGTTAAGAGAAAAAAACATCATTACTCTGCCAGACATTCAACACGAAAACATTATCCTTTTTGACCCGCTGCAATGTCCTAAAGAGCTTAATTTGGGCCAGGAAAAATTGAAGGAGTCTTTACCCCATTGCCGTTTTATTTATTCGGATTCCGAGTTCTCGGCAGCTATCATGATGAAATGCGCCATGGGCATCGCGATAATGCCGAGTTTTTGCCGTCAACTGAGCGAAGGCCTTATCCATATCCCCTTTATTATTGATAAAAACATCTCTTATGGCGTTGCCTATTTAAAAGATTGCCATAATGGCGACGTCCCCGCCTTTGCTCGAATGTTACAGGAGCTTTTTATAAAAGTGATCTGAACCGACGATTTTGTGGCATACTTTTTTGGCGATCGGGACCCTGGTTAAGTTACCGTCCGTGGCCACTTCTATCTGAAGTAATCTAAACAATACAAAAGCGTCTGTTGAACTTCAGGCGATTCAGTTCATGCTTATCGTTAAGCCGAAAGACTTTAGCGAAACACCACGCAAAGCGGTAACTTGAATATGCGGGTCTCTATGCCATAGCGATGGAAAATATTGACCGCCTGCGACAAAGTATCTTATCACCGTTAAAACTGCTACCGTGATACACCGCGGGAGCAGGGCATCAATCATTCATTATCCGGCGGGTTTCCATCTGTATTTTTTGCCCCAGAATCTGCGTCACTCCGATCACTTTTTGTGTTGCCGGAGAAAGAAAAGCCTCTTCCAGGTAAGTAATGCCCACCCGACGCTCCATAACTAACTGGTTGTTATCGATGCGGATCAGCCGTGACGCAAATTCCTCCTCGGCCAGACTGTTTTCAGAAAGGAAAATCAGCAGCCCGCTTTTGGCAATCAGCCCGGGCACGGCGGCCAGTGAGCTTATCTCTATTTTGACGTCCGGTGCGGGGCAATGATTCTCATAGAACATCCGGTCCAGCCATTGCCGCATCGAGACGGTTTTGGCCGGCAAGATCCACCCATAGCCGCTGAGGTCATGCAAGGAAACGGGTCTGCCCGCCAGCGGATGTTGCCTTGATGCGGCGACCACCACGCGGTCGGTGGTGACAGGAATCTGCACCAATGCGCGTTCATAGTTAATCAGCGGGCCGATAACGATATCCAGTGCATGCCTTTCCAGCAGGTGATAAAGCACATCGTTCATACCGATCTGTACTTCCAGTTTCACATTCGGCACCTGAGATTGAAGCGCTTTGCAGATCTCCGGCAGCAAAAATTGTGTGGCGGAACCCGAAATCCCCACACGCACGATGCCGCCCGCGCCGCTGCTCAGCTCCGTCATAACTTCGGTAATTTCGTGATAGGCACTTTGCAGCGACAACCCGCGTTGATAGAGAATGCTGCCTGCCTCCGTGAGCTCAAGCCCGCGCCCGGCCCGTTTGAATAATTTGATCTTGAGTTCTTTTTCCAGCCGGGTGATGGCTTTGGAAAGCGCAGGCTGTGTGATATTGAGGTTTTGTGATGCCAGTCCCAGATTCATTATTTGCGCGGCGACGACAAAGTAATCTAAATCTCTGTTATTCATCATCAATTCCTGTAATTCATCGATTAGATAAAAAAATATATTAGAAGGCATAAGACGTTAGGTCAATAATCTCACTGCAAAGATGAGGTCAATATTCCAGACTTTTGATATAATGTTAAGGATTGCTATGAGTAACGAACATTTCGGTTGGCCGATGGGCTTTTTTATAGCCGCACGTCAAAATACCATCGCGGCAAAAACGGTTGAAGCTTTCAAACATGTACCGGCCGCTGTCGCGGGAGACTGCATGGGACGCAATACCGGAACTATAGGTCTGCACCGCTATCATGACGACGTGAATATCGCGATTTGCGGGCCGGCCATTACGGTGAAAGTGCGGCCGGGCGATAATTTAATGATCCACAAAGCCCTGGAAATGGCGGAGCCCGGTGACGTGATTGTGATCGACGGCGGCGGTGATCTGACTCAGGCACTGATCGGTGGACTGATTAGAACGACCGCGATGACCAAAAAGATTGCCGGATTTGTGGTTGATGGCGCTATCCGTGATGTCGCGGAATGGGCGGATGGCAAAATCCCGGTATTTGCTAAAGGGCACACTCATCGCGGACCAGACAAAGCAGGGCCAGGCATGGTGAATGTGGCGGTAACCTGCTTGGGTATGGTGGTGAATCCCGGCGATTTGGTGATCGCCGACAGTGATGGGGCGGTGGCAATTGCCGCATCACAGGCGGAAGAGGTATTGTCCAGGGCGCTGGCGCATTTGGAAAAAGAGGCCAAAATTCGTAAAAATAACGAAAATGGCACCACCGATCCTGAACGGTTTAATTCTATTCTTCGTCAGTCAGGCTGCCCGATTTAAGTATTATATTTAGAGCACCCTAAAACATCATAAAAAACGTAAAATAAGGAAAATTTAATGTACCTTGCTCTGGTTGGCTATGTGCTCATAGCTTTTCTGATGTTCTTTTTAATTAAAGGGAAAGCGACGCCCATATCATTATTTATTTTCTTGTCAGTCATCGCGGGGTTTTTCGCCGGTTACTCACCAATGCAAATGAATGACTATATTATGAAAGGCGTAATGCAAACGGCACCCAATGCGATACTTTTCACGTTCTCTATTATTTTTTTCAGTATTATGACCGATGCCGGTGTATTTCAACCTTTGGTCAACTGGCTAATGAAAATAGCAGGAAATAATGTCACGGCTATCGTCGTGGTAACGGGGTTTATAGCCACAATAGCTCATCTGGATGGATCCTCTGTGCCTTCGGTACTCATTACCGTCGGTGCCATGCTGCCGGTGTATAATAAGATGGGGATCCGGCCGACAGTGCTGCTCTGTATGCTGGCCGCCGGGATGGGCGTCACCAATATTACTCCGTGGGCAGGCCCGCTGGCGCGTGTTGCGGCGGTTTCCGGCCTGGACGTTAACGAACTTTATCACCATTTGATCCCCACTCAGGTCGTGGGTTTGATTTGTGTCGTCATGTTAGGCTTTTACCTTGGTATTCGTGAACAAAAACGGATCCGTCTTGGGTTGGATATTCCCGAGAACGTTTCAGAACCGGAAAAACATGTGCGGACTGACGCTCATGCTTTTACAGCATCTTCTAATAACTGGCTGTTCTCACTCAATTTGCTATTGGTTATCGGCGTGACGGCGTTATTACTTACAACGAAAATTCAGGCCTATATCATCTTCATGTGCGCTTTCTCGTTCGCGATGATTTTTAATTATCCTTCGCTAAAACAGCAGGAAGGTGTGATGAAAAGATACGCGTACTCAGCCTATATGATCTCCGGTACCGTCATGGCCGCCGGGGCGTTTGTCGGCATTTTGGGCGGTGGTGGCGAACAATCCATTCTGACGGAAATGGCGGACGTCGTATTGCATGTCATGCCGGACGTACTGGGAGTACATCTACATATCATCATGGGCGTTTTAGGCGGTTTAATCGGTTTTGTTATTGGACCGGACGCTTTTTTCTACGGCATTTTCCCACTGGTAGCAAAAGTGGGGACGCATTATGGGCTGAGCTGGGAACAGATGGGAATGACGATGGTGGTCGGGAAGAATATCACCATGATGTTAAGCCCAGTATTTGCCACAACCTATTTAGCCATAGGATTAACCGGTGTGGAACTGAAGGATCATATTCGATTTTCCTTTGCGCCTGTTGTGGTCGTTTCGTTGATTATGGTTTTCTCGTTGGTTCTGACCAATACAGTTCCATTCTGAAGTAATAGTCGATTTCACAAGAGTAATTTTTATGAAAATAGTTAATTTTGTCATCAATAAACTAAAGACCAGAAGTTTTGGTATTTATCAGGTTAGCGGAATTGTCGATGTCGGCAATAAGTTAGGATCCAGGGATATCAACGAATTTATTGCACAACATTCGCTGGATGAATTAACGCGTTTCTCCACGGCTGAGATTGATCTAAAGCTTGGAGACATTACCTTCCTGCCGGTAATTGACCGTCCGGGGAAAATCTTCGGTGTCGGGATGAATTATGACGAAAAACGCAAAGAGTTTAACGAAACTAGCGATGCGCCGACACTTTTTGTCCGCTTTGCGGACACACAGGTCGGGCACAACGGCATCATAATCAAACCGGCACCCTCTAATGAGTTTGATTACGAAGGAGAGCTGGCGATCATTATCGGACGCGCCGGACGTAATATTTCCGTTGATAAAGCGCTGGCATATATTGCCGGTTACAGTTGCTACATGGATGGCTCAGTGCGCGACTGGCAGCATAAATGGTATACCGCTGGTAAGAACTGGCCGGCCACTGGTGCTTTCGGCCCGTGGTTGGTGACGCCTGATGAAGTGGGCGATCCGCAAAAGCTGAATATTAAAACCTGGCTCAATAACCGGCTGGTGCAAAACGACACGACGGCCAATATGCTGCACACCATTCCTAACATGATTGCTTATATCAGCACGTTTACCCAACTTTCTCCCGGCGATGTCATCATGACGGGATCTCCGGGGGGCGTCGGCAAAACCCGCAACCCGCCGTTATTCCTCCAGGAAAATGACACCATCGAAGTTGAAATTGAAAATATCGGCAGGCTGACCAACAGAATTCAATGTTCAGCCGTTGCCTAAAGTTGCTTTTGTTGCAGGGCATTTCGTTTATGACAGGGCGGCGTCGATCGTTTTTTTAGCCGGTTTGCCTGAGCAGAGCGCAACACCGCAGATAATCAGCAACGCGCTAACCAGATGAAATGAATGTAGCGGCACACTGAGAAACAGCACGCTAAATAAACCACCGCTCAGCGGAATCAAATGGGAAAATACTTCTCCTCGGGTCGCGCCAATGGCCTGAATGCCTTTATTCCACAACAAATACGAGAGCCATGATGGAAAAATAATCAGGTACAGCAGGCCGATAGCCAAACCGCCGCGGCTGAATTCGGCGGCCGCTGGAATGCCATTTTTGCCATAGAGAAAATCAATAGGGGAAGAAGCACGACCGCCCCTATGGTTGCGCTAACGGCCACAAACGCATTTCCCCCCACCTCGCGGGGTTTAAGCCGCAGAAACGCGCAATAAACCGCCCAACTTGCCGCGGACCCCATCGTCCACAGATCGCCGCGATTGAGATGATCGAGAGTATCCAAATGCAATAAATCACCCTGCATTACCAGCCAAATCACACCCAGAGAACTGATAATAACCCCGGCAATATTCTGTGCCGATATTTTTTCTTTGAAAATTATTTTGTTAATCAATAAGACCAATGCCGGAGTCGTAGACAAATAGATGGCGGCATTGAGCGATGACGTATATTGCAGACCGATGTATAAGGTCAGTGGGAATAATACCTGCCCAAACAGGGCCAGGAAAGTGATGATGTGGAAAGAATACCGCATCGTTGCCCATTGCTCATGAATCTGCCTGTTGTAGAGCGCTACCAGTAATATGGCCGTAAATATCCAGCGAGCTGAGGATAATAAAATAGGGTCGACCAGACTCACTAACAGATGCCCTACCACATAATTCCCGCCCCAAAAAGACGCGGCAAGAGTGAGTAATAAATAAGGCATAACGACTCCGCTTAACCATATGATTTTGTCGTCCAGAAGATTACTGCGAAGGGAATGGAGATGCTAATATAAAGTTTTGCTCTGCAGGTATCGTTTGAAACTATGATGTTTACACTCAGGCAACTTGAATTCTATATTATATTAGCAGAAACATTACAAGTTTCTAAAGCGGCCAGCCGCTGCCACGTTTCGCAGTCTTCGATGACGGTTGCGTTGCGTAATCTGGAGGAGGCGCTTAACGTCCAGCTATTTCTGCGTCAGCCTAAAGGGATCCAGCTCACGTTGGCCGGAGAACGCTTTCTGACACATGCCCGCACGATCATCAGCAACAGCCGCATCGCCCTTGAGGATTTGCATCGTCAACCTGAGACTACCGTCGGAAAGGTACGAATCGGGATAGCCCAGACGCTCTCGGCTTACCTGCTACCGGAGATGCTGAGTGATATCGGCAATCGTTTTCCATTGCTTGAAGTCGACTATGTCGAGGCCACGGCTCCCGGCCTGATGACCGCTTTGCGTCAGCGGCAGGTTGATTTTTGTCTTCTACTCACTTCGAACATTCAGCGCGACGGGGACCTTGAGGTCGAGACCATTATTCGATCTCTGCGCCAACTGTGGATAGCCCCTGGGCATGCTTTACTGAGCCAGTCAGTTATCCGACTGCGGGATATCGTGAAGCTGCCCTTTTTGATGCTCGAAACCGATCAATATCCCGCGGTGATCACCGATGTTTGGCAACGCGACGGTTATCAGCCCAACATCCGCTTTCGCAGTAATTCCTTTGAAGCCGTTCGCAGCCTCGTCGCCCAGGGCAACGGTATTACCCTATTATCCGACTTGGTTTACCGTCCCTGGTCGCTAAACGGCCAACGCGTCATTCGCCGGACGATTGACGACTGCATAACCTACATGGACGTCGGCGTGGTCACCTTCGGCGGAAAACCGCTATCAGTTCCAGCACAGCGACTACGGGATTTTCTACGTTCATTGATTGTGAGATTGGAGGGTAAGGGCTAAGTGCGTTGTTCAAAATCGATAGATTTTTAAATCCGCCATGCTGTGTAGACCCAGGTTGCCCTTGGCCACGACTCCCATGATGCCCCAGCCGCCGTCCTCGGAAGTAAAGCGTGGAAGGGCAATCAATGGAGAATTATTGATGAATACAATTCATTAGTACAATCAAGAATTACTACTAATCGTGAAGTGTATTCTTTGATAACCTAATAGTCGTTAATTATTTAACATCTCATTAATTTCGCTTTTTGTATCTGATCTCGACTATTAGCAAAGCAAAACAGAATATTCCGGAGAAAAGTATCATGAATGTACGAGGTTACGCCGCACTGGCCGTGAAAGAAGATTTGGTGCCACACAATTTTGTGCGCCGCGATCCCCGGGCTAACGATGTGGTGATTGAAATTTTGTACAGTGGCGTGTGCCATTCAGATATTCACAATGCCTATAACGATTGGGGCAACGCGACCTACCCGATGGTACCTGGGCACGAAATCATCGGACGCGTGACTCGGGTCGGCGCCGACGTGTCGCGTTTTAAAGTCGGTGATCACGTTGGCGTCGGCTGTATGGTGGATTCCTGCCAGCACTGTGATCCCTGCAAGCAAGGCCTTGAACAGTATTGCGAAGAGGGCAATACGCTGACGTATAACGATATCGATCGTCACGATAAAATGCCGACCTATGGCGGCTACTCCGAAACCATCGTGGTATCGGATAAATTCGTGGTCAAAGTGCCCGATGGCCTGGATTTGCAAGGCGCGGCGCCATTATTGTGCGCCGGGATAACCACCTGGTCGCCGTTGCGTCACTGGAAGGTGGGCAAGGGCAGTAAGGTGGCGGTGATCGGCCTTGGCGGCCTGGGTCATATGGGGTTGAAATTCGCCAAGGCGCTGGGGGCCGAGGTCACGCTTTTCAGCCGTTCTCCGGGTAAAGAGCAAGATGCCCGGCGGCTCGGTGCCGACCACATTGTCATCTCCACCGATGAGGAACAAATGGCGGCGGTGAAAGGTGAGTTTGATCTTATCGTTGATACTGTGCCTTATGTTCACGATCTTAAGCCTTACGTCACCACGCTTGCACTTAATGGTACATTGGTGCTGGTGGGTTATCTGGGCGAATTGGATCCGGTATTGAACTCCGCGCCGCTGGTATTGGGTCGTAAAGCGGTGGCCGGTTCGGTGATCGGCGGCATTGCGGAAACCCAGGAAATGCTGGATTTCTGCGGCGAGCACAATATTACCTCTGATATCGAAATGATTAACATTCAGGATATCAATGACGCATGGAAACGTATGTTGAAAAGTGATGTGAAGTATCGTTTTGTTATCGATATTGCTTCCTTGAAAGCCTGATTATAACGATAAACAGTGCTGTAAATCGCCACGCTACGGGCAAATCCGCAATGTGGCGGTTTTTAACAAGCCCGTTTCGACAATGGAGTTGTCGGATTGAAAGCTAAGGTCAAGCCCCCCCCCCACGCGCTGATGAACCGATTCTGATTGATCATCCCGCAGAAAATGTTTATTCCGTGATGGCAACGACATTGGCCATGGGGGAAAACCGCCTGCATGCAAACCTGCATTTATACCTAATCTGAGCACCATGAATATAATAGAAAAGCGAGGGCTTGTTGCAACAAGTCAACATACCGGGCTGTTATTTATCATCATCCTGAGTGCTTTAATGGCATTCACGTCGTTGTCCACTGACATTTATCTACCTGCGATGCCGGCCATGTCAGCAGATTTGCATGGTAGCGCTGAACTGACCATCACCGGGTTTTTGACGGGCTTTACCCTTGCCCAACTTGTCTGGGGGCCAATCAGCGATCATCTGGGGCGGCGTCTGCCTTTGTTGATTGGTATGGTGCTGTTTACTCACTATCCAATCGAGCTCCTTGTCGATGGTAAAAAGCAGGCTTATCAACCCAAGGGATGGGTGACGGTGAATGATGCGGAAAACTATGTCATTTGCGCGCTTCGCGGAGGTGGGTTGGTACAGCTACCCCGCTACCACGTTGCGGATGCGCTGGAAGATGGGCGTCTTGTAGAACTCCTGAGCGAATGGCAAAGTCCGAGAATGCCGCTTTCGGCACTGTATCCGCAACACAGGCAGCTGTCACCCCGCGTGCGGGTATTCATCGATTGGCTGATGTCTCTCTATAAAGAACAGTTTCATCAAGAGAATGAATAAGAAATCAGAATTCCGTATATTGATTGATGTTTCCATGGATCCTGATTAACGGCAGCATTTTCATCGCGGTGACCAACCCGTATCGATTAGCGCGATGAGTGCTGCCCGTTACAGCCGGCTATCGGTGGGATCTCCCATGAGAAGATCTACTGGCGGTTTGATAGGCATCATATACGCCATTATTGGATTGCCGCCCCTTGTCTTTTTCTGTGTTTATGACGCCCTGACGGTCTTGGGTTGGGAAACGTGTATGGCGGCCGCATGGTTTGCGGCTTCAATCGCCTTGTTAAGAGGGACACCCGCATTGAATGCCTTACAGAATGTGCCCATAAAACAATCGCCGGCACCGTGGGTACTCACTAATTCCACTTTTTCCGCCGCCAGTGAATCGTACGAATTCGCGCTATCGGAAAAGGCGACACCATATTCACCTGCGGTGACTATCACGACCGGGAAACGCTCTTTCAACCTTAAGGCTGCTTCACCGGCGGAATTCAGACTGTTGACCGTCACGCCGGACATATCGCGCGCTTCAACCGAGTTGACCACCAGCACATCAATGCAGCGTTGAAAATCGGCAGACAGCATTTTGGCCGGCGCGGCGTTTAAACAGACGGTGATGTGATGCCGCCGGGCTTCTTGGGCGGCAGATAAATTCACCGCGTCGGGAACTTCATTTTGTAAAATCAACATGCCGACATCTGACCAGACATCATTATCGGCTAATCTTTCGATGTTAATTTTTGTATTGGCCCCGGAGACCACTACCGCGCCATAATCGCCATCAACATCGGTAATGGCCACGCTCATCCCGGAAGCAATAGCGTTTATAGTCTCAACGTGCGTCGTGTCGATGCCCGCCGTTTGCAACGCGTCGACTAAAAAGCGTCCGTGATCATCCGAGCCGACGGCTCCAAAAAACGTGACTTCGGCTCCCGCCTTGGCTGCGGCAATAGCCTGGTTGCCTCCCTTGCCGCCGAATTTGAATGAACATCCGGATCCGATAACGGTTTCGCCTTTTTCAGGTCGATGGTGGGCATTCACCATAATGTCAAAGTGCAGACTGCCTACGACCAAAATCTTCTTTGCACTCATTACTCTTCCCTCATGCTACGAACCGCCATTTGCGTCTTGTTCAGATTTTCTTGCGCCAGCTTGAGATCTTTCTTGGCAATGGCCACAAACAAGGCATCCAATATATTAAGCTGTGCTATTCGCGATGCCGCATTCTCACCCAGTAATGGCGATCCCTGGGATGTAGAGTGCAACTCTACATCGGCATATTTTACAATCGGCGAATCAACATAATTGGAAATCGTAATGACTTTTGCGCCATTGCCCGATGCGAGCCTTACCGCTTCAATCACCGCTTTGGTCCGACCGGAGTGGCTTATTGCGATCACCACGTCATCATCTTTTAAAACTGATGCGGACATCATCATCATGTGGGAATCATCATGAACCATACCACGAATGCCTATTTTCAATAGCTTGTGCGACATATCTCTGGCAATTTGCGCCGAACCGCCGACACCGTATAAATCGATATTCCGAGCGCGATAAATAATTTCTGCCGCCCGCTCAAATGCTTTGATATCAATAATGGTTTTGGTTTCTTCTATTGCTTGGATTGACGTCTTAAATACCTTTACCAATAATTCTTCAGAAGAATCATTCGGTGAAATTTCTTTATGAAGATTCGCTACCTCTGAATGATTATAATGCACCAGGCTCGTTCTAAAATCTCTGAAGCCGGTGAAATTCAGTTTTTTGGCTAATTTAACAATCATGGCTTCTGAAACATTGTTTTCGATCGCTATATCCTTTAGCGGCGTGCTTTCCGACAGATTTTCTTTAGACGTTATTGACTCTACAACCTTTATTTCCAACGGCGTTAATTGGGGCAACCGCATACGGATTTGAGCACCTATCGCACGTGGATCGTATTTCATTCCTATTTACCTCTGGTGGTTCTGTCTATCAGCATGGCAACAATAATAATCAGACCGGTAGCAAGCAGTTGGTAGAAGGCCTGAATATTCATCAAAGTCAATCCGTTACGCAGCGCACCCAAAATGATCGCGCCGACAATCGTGCCCAGTATACTACCCTTTCCGCCCATCAGCGATGCGCCGCCGATGGCCGCCGCCGCGATGGCATCCAGTTCCCAAAGGTTGCCCAGGGTAGGCTCAGCCGCCCCCAGACGGGCAATTAGGATTAGGGAAGATAGGGATGCCAGGAGACCGGATATAACAAATACGATGACTTTTGTCTTTTCCACCGGTACGCCGGCTACCCTGGCCGCTTCCTGATTACCGCCCACCGCCAGGATATACTCCCCCAGTGGCGTCTTGTTCATGACGACCCACAGGATGATGGCGATGATGGCGACGATAATAATCGGACAGGGAACACCAAAAAATTGTCCGTTGATGAAATTCCTGAACTCAGGCGGAATGCCGAAGATGGGGTTGCCGCCGGTGTAGATCAGGGCTATGGCCCGGAACAGAGACAATCCGCCGAGGGTCACGATGAACGGTTGCAGACCGGCATAGGCCACCAGTACGCCGCTGAAGGCGCCGCACAGCATGCCGACCGCCAGCGCGCCGAGAATGGAAATTGAAACAGGCACGCCTGCCACCATTAATGAAGCGCCCACCACGGCCGAGAAGGCAGCCGTTGAACCTACCGATAAATCGATGCAGCCTGAAATGATGACCAAGGTCATACCGAGGGCGATGGCGGCATTAATAGAAGATTGCTGGAGAATATTGAGCAGATTCGGTATTGTCAAAAAATACCGGCGACAGTACCGAAAATACACAAACGATAATAATCAATCCAATCAGGGTTCCCGCATCGCGTAAATTGAATTTACGGAAACTGGAAAAGAAGCTTTTATGCAAGGTACTCTCTTGAACATTCATGGCTTAGCCTCAAGATATCAATTTTTTTATGTTTTGATAACAGTTCAATTCATTGTGCTGCTGATGGCATTTTTGGCAATATTTTCTTCAGTAATTTCATTGCCGGTGAGTTGGGCGGTAATTTTTCCGCCCTTGATTACCAGTACGCGATCTGAAATTCGCATGACTTCAGGCATTTCAGAGGACACTACAATAATGGCTTTGCCTTCTCGCGCCAGTTTTTCAATCAGATTATATATTTCAGATTTAGCGCCGATGTCGATCCCCCGAGTGGGCTCATCGAATAAAAACACCTCGGTATTCGCCGCCACCCACCGGCCAATAATCACCTTTTGCTGGTTACCACCGCTTAGGGTGCCAATGAATCTTTCAATATCCAGCGGCCTAAGGTTTAAATTGGACATGATGTCGAATGCGACATTCTTTAGCTTTTTGCCGTTAATCAAACCTTGTTGGGTGAATTGCCCCATGGAGGGCAATGCCATGTTTACCGCCACCGATCTTTCTTTGATGATCCCCTCTTTTTTCTGTCTTCCGGAACCAGGCCGATGCCCGCCCGAATAGTGGACTTGACATTGTGGGGCTTAATTTCATGGCCCTTGATATACACCTTGCCGCTGGTTTTGTTGTCCAAACCCGCGATAAGTCGTAACAGTTCGGTTCTTCCCGCACCCACCAGACCGGTGATACCCAGCACCTCCCCCGCGGAAACGGAAAAACTGGTGGGTTTGACCACGGGGATCCTGCCCAGGTTTTCCACCCGCAATATTTCATTGCCGGTGGAAAACGTGTTGTGCTTTATTTTATCTATTTTACGGCCCACCATCCTGGTGACGATGGTCTCTTCGGTCTCGTCCGCGATATTTACCACACCCACCTGTTTTCCGTCGCGCAGGATAGTGGCCCGATCGCAGACCCGGAAGATTTCATCCATTTTATGTGATACATAAATGATGGATACGCCCATTTTCTTGAGATCAAAAATCAGCTCGGCCAGCCGTTCGAATTCTGTGGGCGTCAGACTCGATGTGGGTTCATCCATGGCGATGATTTTGGCATCATCCAACAGCGCCCGGCCGATTTCGACGATTTGCTGTTGTGCCACTTTCAGGGTCTTGATTTGCACATTGGGGTCAATGGTGTTATCCAAACGTTTGAGGATTAATATGGCTTTTTTATACTGAGCTTTTTTATCCACAAAGAGCCCCCTTTTTTCTGGTCAAGGGGCGTCCGAGAAACATGTTTTGGGCGACGGAGAGTTCCGGAACATGCTGCAATTCCTGATGAATCATGGCGATCCCCACCTTGCGTGCGGCAAGCGGGTTTTTTATGTTCACTGCTTCGCCATCCAGTATGACTTCACCGGAATGCGCTTGCGTTATGCCAAACAGAAGATTGAGAAGGGTGGATTTTCCCGCACCGTTTTCTCCTATCAGGGCATGAACTTCTCCTGCTTTTACCTCGAAATTCACGTTCTCCAGTACCGTAACACTGCCGTAGATTTTGGTCATGTTACGCATTTCCAGACGATTTCTTTCCATAAACCCTCCCCATCCCCCCCCGCAGTGCCCGGGCGATTGCTTAGTTCTGTTGCAGCAGTTTTATCAATTGATCCCGATTCGCCGTTTTGAATTGCTGGGCGTTATCTTTGGTAATGATCGCCTGCGGCGTTGAAACGACGCGGGGTAAAGGTTGGCCGTCGATAACGCGCAGGGCGACGTTCATCGCCACTTCGCCCGTCAGTTCCGGGAAACTGTCCACCGTACCGGTGAGTTCTCCGCGCAGAATGGACGCATAGGCATCGGAAATACCATCGGTGCCGAATACCGCCACTTTGTTCGTCAGGCCGGCGGCATGCACCGCTTCCACCACACCCAGGGCCATATCGTCATTATTGGAATAGAAACCAATCAGATCGGGATGCTGCTGCAAAATGGTCGCCGCCGTGTTGTAGGCGGTTTCGCGGCTCCAGTTCGCCGGAACGCTGGCCACCACCTGAAATTTTTTGTCGGCTTCGATGGTTTCACGGAAACCCTGCGTGCGCTGGCGCGCCGCATACACCCCCGGTTGACCTTCGATGACCGCTACTTTACCGCCCTGCGGGCGATTTTTGATAAACCACTGAGCGACGCGGACGCCGTTGTCTTTCTGAACATTACCCACATAGTGAACCGCACCGGGCATGACGGCATCGTTAACGTTTATCACCGTGATGCCTTTCGACTTCGCTTCTTCCACGGCGGGCTCCAGGTTGGCGTCGGTTTGAGGTGACACCAGCAGCCCTTTGAAACCCTGGGTAATCAAGGTCTCGGCGATAGCCAACTGGCCCATCTGGTCGTCTTCATTGGCGGCGGCCTGGTAAACCACGGTAACACCATATCGTTTAGCGGCATTCTCGTACCCTTTACCCAGGGTACGCCAGTATTCGTTGGTTAAGGTTTTGGATACGCCGCCGATTTTCAGTCCCGAGGCGGGTTTGGGCACCGGGCCGAATTTAGCATCCAATTGTGTCCAGTCAATGCGATTGGGTTCGGTATCGGACTGAAGCGGCGGTAAATCCGCCGCATGGAGGAGGGCGGAGCTGAACACTGAAGCGGCAATGAGGGTAGAGAGGATTTTATTCATTATCTGATTCCTTCTTTTTAATTATTTTGCGAGCAGGATGTCGTTTACGATACGTTGCGTCGACACCGCATCCTGACTGTCGATGCCGGCCAGCAGACCGTTATGCCCGAGCAGCTTGCCTGACATTTCCAGCAGATTTTTTACCGTTGAAATATTGAGTTCACACTCCCGTACCGGGTCAAGGCCGCTGGCATCCGGGAAAGTATCGAAATAATAGGCGCCGTTGAATCCGTCACGTTGCAGTTGCCACAATAATTCCAGCGTGGCGCGGGGATTGACCGAGGCAACCATCAGTCCGTCATCGCGTTTGCCATAGCCGTCATTCAGATGAAGGCCCAGAATACGGGAACGGCGCCCCACCATGCTGGCGGCGAAAGCGGGGATTTCATCCGCATACAGCACATGGGCAAAATCGAGGGTGATCCCCAGATTGGCGTTTCCGGCCTCGGCAATCGCCAGCAGGCAGGTTGCCACGTTAGGGAAAATGCTAAAGGATCGGGGTTCATTGGGTTTGTATTCAATACTGATGTCGCAATCCGACGCATAGTCGGCCACTTCCTGCACGGCGCTGACCGCATTTTCCCAGATTTTTTTGTAATCGGCCTGAAAACTGTAATCGAACCCATCCTGGCCCAACCAAATCGTCATCAGCCTGGTGCCGAATTCGCGGCCGGCGTCAATGCCGCGCTTGGTGAGTTCAATGGCCTCGCGCCTTACCTTTGCATCAGGATGAGTAAAGGCGCCAATTTTGAATTCCGCCTTGTCATAGCGCATCGCCATGCCATTAACCACCAGTCCTGAGTCTTCAATTTGCTGTTTTTGCGTTTTAAGATCAGAACCGACATGTTGTGGATAGTTAAGATCGAGATGAGTTAATCCATTGACTTTAGAAGCCCTTTCTACCATCTGCATAACCGTTGGTCTGCCCTTCAAGTCGGGCCAGTAGGCGGAAGCTTTGGCGGCAAATGAATTTAAACGTGTAGCAAACTTCAGTCCTGTCATGACGGTTCCCCTTGGATTATGTACGTATTGTACTTTCCTGTTTTACACTTTTTAGTAAATTAGGCAATAAACTAACATTGGGGATCTGACCAGGCAATACAGGGCCGGACTATTGTTCATAAATAAGAAGTGATTCACAAAATTCAAGCGAGGGTGATGTAAGTCGTTACCGGGGGCATCGATATGAGGCGAACAGTCCACAATACTGTTTTGATCTCGTCATATCCTGTGCCCGTAAAAGAACGCTTATCTTGTTGAACTTGACCGATGGGGCTGTGCCCATCACGCTGTGAAATCCAATAGCACCTTGCTTTTGAGCATGATATGTTTACGAATTAACAACCATTTAGGAAGGAAACAGGGCATTTCATGGTCAATTCCATAGATGATGCAAGCGCCATTGGCCCCCGTTTACGTGATATGGTCTCGGTTCTGACACCCCTGGAAGCGAAATTGGTCAATGCGGTTCTCTCGAGCGGTTTTGATGAGCACGTCGCCTTAAAAGACATCGCCAGCCGCTGCGACATGTCAGAGGCGATGGTCGTCAAGACGGCGAAAAAACTCGGCTTCGCCGGGTTTCGCGAACTGCGCAGTAAGGCTGCTCAATATAATCGCCTGCCTATCACCGAAATGCATCAGGAACTCTCTGCCACGGATACGGCAAGGGAAATCGTTACCAAGGTCTTTCGCACCTCCGCGCAGGCGCTGGAGGAAACCCTGGCGATTCTTGACATGAAGGCTTTTGAGCGCGCGGCCGGCTTATTGACCAAGGCGCGGCAGCGTGACTTTTATGGTTTTGGCGGATCGGCGCAAATAGCCCGCGACGCGGTTCACAAATTTCTTCGTATCGGCGTACGCGCCACCGTCTATGACGATCCCCACATGATGTTGATGTCGGCATCGTTACTGGACGAGAATGACGTTGTTTTGGCCATCTCCCACTCCGGTCAGACCCAGAACCTCATCGAAGCGGTCACGGCTGCTCAGGCCAACAATGTGCCTGTCATCGCCATTACCAACTATTCCGAGTCCCCCCCCCCTAGCCAATCTGGCGGACACGGTATTATGCTCCACGGCGCGGGGCTCACCCCTGACGGGTGAAAACGCGGCCGCGCGCGTCGCGCAGCTCAATATTCTGGACGCCTTGTTCGTCATGGTGGCGCAAAGCGATTACGCGCATGCGGAACTCCAGCTCAGCCGAACGATGATGGCGGTGGCCCACAAAAGAAAATAAGCAGGATTTCGTTTCCTCCCCCTTTGACGGTGATCCGTATGAGTACAGACCCGTCATCAGTCCCTCCGATTGATCCCTCCGCTTCCGGCAGCGACGAGTAAGGCTCTTTTTTCTTCCAAAAATTTCCTGATATTTTTTAATCAGGAAAGTATTTGGCGAATATAAAGGATTCAAGCGTGCTGTTGGTCTCAAATCGCAAATTTTCACGGGTTGATAGAGGTCTTTGCCATTGCTCCATTGTGATTGAAAATTTACTGTTAACGTTAATTTAGTAAATAAAAGGCGGATTTTTATCCGCGGGAGATCCAGATGAAGCACGCGGCACTCACTCTTAAAAAAACGTTTTTCAGTAGCTCACCCATGGAAATTGCCCGTTCGGACGGTTGCAGCGCTGAATTGTTTACCTATGAAACGGGCATTGAAGCCATTCGATTGAAAAACCGGCGCGGGTATCTGGTTGTTTTGCCGTATTACGGACAAATGATTTGGCAAGCCAGATTTGATGATATCGATCTGGCCATGTCAAGCGGCTTCAACGCGCCGCGTCCAGCTATGGATATCGTCGGCACTTATGGGTGCTTTATCTACCACTCGGGATTGCTGCGCAACGGCAATCCGGGAGAGCGGGACCACCATCCTCTCCATGGCGAGATGCCGCTGGCGCCAATGGACAGGGCTGGTATCGAGATAGGCGAGGACGAAAACGGGAAGTGGATGGCCGTTGTGGGCGAGCGGGAATATATCATGGGTTTTGGTGACCATTACATGGCGCGCCCCAGGGTGTTGATACGGCCCGACCAGTCGACCTTCGAGATTCGCATGGAGGTGGAGAACCTCGGGCTGGACCCGATGGATTTGATGTACATGTGCCACGCCAATTTTGCCTTTGTGGAAGGCGGGCGAATCGTGCAGCCCACCGGTTTCGGCAATAAGGACACTGTGATCAGAACGTCGGTGCCGGCAATCGTGCAAGCCAATGACGACTACCTGGCGCATCTCGCCAGAATGAAAGAGGATCCGTCCGCCACCGAAGTGATTGATACCGCCCTGGGGGTTGACCCCGAGCTGGTCTTCTATCTGAAAAACCTGAAGAAAGCACAAGATGGCCTTGTGCATGTCATGTTGCGAAGGCCGACGGGAGATGCCTTTGTGGTGGCTTATGATCCGGATGAATTTTCCCATTTGGTCCGGTGGATTCTGGCCAACAACAAGCAAAAGGTTTGCGCTTTCGCCATGCCCGCGACCTGCGGGGTAGAAGGACACTATGCGGAAAAGCGGCTTGGCAACGTGCGGTCGCTGCCTGGGGGTAAAAGCGCCGGTTTCAAGATTAAGCTGGGTTATTTGAACGCGACGGAGGCCCTCATCGAGGAGTCTATTATCCGCGCTTCCCTGTAGCGGTTTTGGCGCAAGGGTAAAACCGGAGTGTGAGCTGAATCTAATAAGGACACTTTTGTAGGCAATAAAATTTACTTTACTATTTTTTATAGTAAAGTCATTTTTGCAGCAGGGACATTTCGTGCGGTATGTTCCAAAGCTAAATAGGGGCGTCCGGGTTGCCTGTGTCGCCACAACTATTTACTAATTTTTATAAAGTTGTGAATTTCTGCCACGCAGTTACGTCCACGCCATGGACGGTACGATGCGCCAGTATATCAATGATAAATAAGGGGTATCACAATGAATCGCCGCATGTTGATTAAATTAATAAGCCTCTCTGCACTGTTCTCTACCATAGGGGGCCTCGGTTGGCCGGGAATCGCTTCCGCCGCTGAGCCTAAAACAATGGTTACCGTGGTTAAGGAAGCGGGCGTTCCATGGTTCAACATTCTTAATCAAGGGCTGGAGGAAGGAGGCAAACAGTTCAATCTCAAAACGTCCATGGTAGGGCCGGCAAGGGCCGATCCCGCGCAGCAGGTCAAGCTTATCGAAGACCTGATCGCCAAAAAAGGTGGATGTGATAGGCCTGGTTCCCCTTGACACCAATGTTACCGCGCAGGTGGTAAAACGCGCCCGCGATGCCGGCATCATGGTCATCACTCAAGAGGGGCCGTCCCAGCCCGGCAAGACCTGGGATGTGGAGCTCATGAGCGCCCAAGCCTATGGTGAAGCCCAAATGAAAGCGCTGGCTCGTGAAATGGGTGAACAGGGCGACTATGTCATCCTCGTGGGCACCTTGACCACCACCGGCCACAATCAATGGGCCGATGCCGCCATCGCTTACCAGAAAGCCCATTACCCCAAAATGAAGCTTGCCGCCGACCGCTTTCCCGGCGCGGACTTCATCGACGAGTCCGAACGCGTTACACAGGATATTCTCAAAGCCTATCCCAACGTGACCGGCATCATGTCCATGGGCTCAAACGGACCCATCGGCGTAGGCAATGTATTGAAAAGACGTCACCTGGAAAAGAAGATTGCGCTGGTGGGTACCACCATTCCGTCCCAGGCGCGGGCTTACATCATGTCCGGCGTCATTCGTGAAGGCTTCCTCTGGAGCCCGAAGGAAGCGGGGTTGGCAATGACCGCCATCGCGCGTCTGGCGCTGGACAACGCCAAATTCGAGACGGGCATGACGGTACCCGGCCTGGGCAAGGCCACCGTTGATAGCGCCAACAATGTGGTGATGGTTGATCGCATTCTGTATATCACCAAAAGCAACATCAACGATCTCATCAAGCTCGGACTCTAGCAGGCAGGCCTTTCAGGCAATGAGGTTGGCCTGGCAATGCATAGCGCCAGGCCATCCCTTTCTGCGCCCTAAATATTCACGAACGGGGTATTTCAATGTCAGTTTTTTTTGCAACTTGATGGAATATCAAAAATTTTTGGCGGCGTACACGCGCTTTCGAATGTAAGCCTTACCCTCGAAAAAGGCGAGGTACATTGTCTTTGCGGGCAGAACGGCTGCGGCAAATCCACGCTTATCAAAATTATGTCAGGCGTTTACCAGCCGGAGCCGGGTGGGGTCATCACCATAGAAGGACATCGAATCGGCCATCTGACGCCGGTGGAGAGCACCCGTCTCGGCGTGCAAGTGATATATCAGGACCTGTCCCTGTTCCCCAACCTGACCGTTGCCGAAAATATCGCCATCGGCCTGCATGCGGGGGAATCAGTCAGGTCAACTGGAAAAAAATCACGCGGCTGGCAACCGACGCCATGGAAAGCATCGGTGTTTCGCTGCACCTTGGCGACAAGGTGGCCGACATCTCCATCGCCCAACGCCAACTGGTTGCCATCTGCCGAGCCATGGCCGCCGACGCTCGCCTGGTCATTATGGATGAACCCACCTCGTCGCTGACGCGCCACGAGGTGGATGCGCTACTGCTGCTGACGCTACAGTTGAAGAAACGCGGAATCACTATTGTGTTCGTCAGCCATCGGCTCGATGAAGTCCTGGAAATCGCCGACCGGGTAACCGTGATGCGCGATGGCGTCAAGCTCGGTACTTACGATGCCGAGGAAATGTCGGACCGCAAGCTGGCGACCCTGATGACGGGCAAGGAATTCAGCTACCAGTGCGAAGCGAAAGACCGGCCGGATACGGAAACGGTCATTGCCGTGCGGGGACTGACCCGTGCGGGCGAGTACCAGGACATCACCCTGGATGTGCGCAAAGGGGAAATTCTCGGCCTGACCGGATTGCTGGGGTCCGGGCGTACCGAACTGGCGCTTTCCCTGTTTGGCATGACGCGGCCCGATCATGGCGAGATCGTCTTAAACGGCGAGCCGGTGGCCATACGCTCCAATCGCGACGCCATTGAACGTGGCGTCGCCTATCTGCCGGAAGACAGGCTTGCGCTCGGTCTGGTCCTGGAACAGTCAATCAGTGCCAACATCACGCTGTCGGTCATCGAAGGGCTGGTAAACAAGGCGGGCCTGATCCGGGATGATTTGTACCGCGCCACCGTGCGTCATGGCATAGATGAGCTGGCCATCAAGGCGGGCAATCCGGAAAACAAGGTTAAAACCCTGTCCGGGGGCAACCAGCAACGTGTGGTGCTGGCGAAGTGGCTGGCTACCCATCCCAAGCTGCTTATCCTTGACAGTCCCACCGTCGGCGTCGATATCTCCGCCAAGGACGGCATTTACCAGGTGGTGAGAAACCTTGCCGCCCGAGGAATCGCTATCATTATGATTTCAGATGAAATTCCTGAAGTGTACTACCACAGCGACCGCGTGCTTGTGATGCGCGCCGGTAGACTGAACGGTGAATATATCCCTGGGCGCTGCTCGGAAGACGAATTGAAAGAGGCCCTCAATGCGTGAATTCATCCAGCGTTTCGTGCACACGCATGAATGCCGGCTCATGATAGTGGTGGCGCTCATGGCGATATTTCTCTCTATACATTCGCCCGAATTCGCCACCCTGCAAAATATGGTGGATGTCCTGGGGGCCACGGCGTTTATCGGCATACTCGCGGCGGGCCTGCTGGTCGTCATCATTACCGGCGGAATTGATTTGTCATTCACCGCCACGGCCTCCATTGGACAGTTCGCGGCGCTTACCGTGGCCAACCATTACGGCATCGGCTGGCTCGGGGTATTTGTTATCGCGATGAGTCTGGGCGTTGTGCTGGGGCTTTTCAATGGCCTGCTGGTAAACCATCTGAGGGCGTCGGCGATGATTATCACCATCGCCACCCTGAATGTGTTTTTCGGTATCTTGCTGACCGTGACCGGAGGCGCCGACATTTTCGCCTTACCGGACTGGTTCAACGCGGGCTTTGAGTTTGTCTTCCATACCGACCCCAACGGCGATACCTATGCGGTGAATTTACAAATCATCGCCCTGGTCCTGGCTTTTCTGGCGACCTGGCTGCTGCTCAACAGAAGCAATATCGGCCGTCAGATTTACGCCATGGGCGGCAATCCGGACGCGGCCCAGCGCGTCGGCTTTAATGTCTACCGGCTCAATATGCTGGTATATGGCTATATGGGCGCATTGGCGGGCTTGGCGTCCCTGGCACAGGCGCAATTAGTACAATCGGTATCGCCCACGGCCTTGGTGGGACGGGAGCTGGATGTGGTCGCGGCGGTCGTGATTGGGGGCGCGAGTCTGACGGGCGGGAAGGGGACAGTTCTGGGAACTCTGCTGGGACTGGCGTTGATAGCCATTTTGCAAAACGGGTTGATCCTGCTTGGCGTCTCGTCGTATTGGTCTTTATTCAGTACCGGCTTGGTCATCATCGCGGCCATGATCATGATGGCGATGGAAACCAAGAAGCGTCACAACAAAATAACCTCACAAGGAGCGGCATCATGAAGAACGGCGAGAACAGCCTGATGGGCAGTATCCAACGCCGGGTGGGCGCCACTAATACCCGCCTGATTATCTTGCTGGCGCTGATGATAATCGTACTGGGCATGCTGGAAGGGGGTAAATTGTTCGGCGCCGCCGGGCTGAGGGTCCATGGCGTTTCAGCTTCCTGAACTGGGATTCCTGGCCCTGGCCATGATGATTCCGATGCTGTCCGGCGGCATCGACCTCTCCATCATCGCGACGGCGAACCTGTGCGCGTTGGTGATAGCCTACATGCTTACGTCCCTGATTCCTGGCACTCACGGCATGGTCTGGGGGGTGATTCAAGCGGGGGCACTGCTGGTGGGGCTGTTGCTGGCCGCGCTGGTGGGGTTGCTGAACGGCGTATTGGTGGCTTATCTGCGGGTGCCCCCCATGCTGGCCACCCTTGGCACCATGACGGCGGTCAAGGGGCTCGCCATCGGTTTCAGTCATGGCAATGTTGTTTCCGGTTTTCCCGAACCGGTGGTGTATATCGGTAATGGCAGCCTGCTGGGCATCCCGGTGGCACTCATTATCTTTGCTCTGGTGGTCATTCCTTTACGTATTTTCGTGAACAAGACTCCGCTGGGCAGCGCCATTGCCATGATCGGCTCGAACGAGCGCGCCACGCGATATTCAGGTATCGATACGCGCCGCAGTCTGGTCTGGGTCTATCTGGTTTCCGCGCTGTTGTCCGGGGTCGCGGGCGTGATAATGATGGCGCGCTTCAATTCGGCCAATGCCGCCTACGGCGAGAGCTACCTGCTGATTGCCATCCTGGCCGCCGTGCTTGGCGGTGTCGATCCGCTGGGCGGGTTCGGCAGGGTCAGCGGCGTGATTTTGTCGCTGCTGATACTGCAATTGATGTCCACCGCGTCCATCCTGCTTGATCTCAGCCAATTTATCACCCTGGCTTTGTGGGGGGGGCCATCCTGATCCTCGTTTCCGGTAGCGTTGTCCTAAAGGACTGGGTATCCACGCGATCAAAGACAGTGAGCAAGAACAAAATCGCCAAAACGTAGCGCCTTATCTGATGTGAATACGGTTTCCCTGACGTTCCGGCAGGCCAAAAAATGTTCGGCCTGCTGGTCATGGGTGCATTGATTTACTAAAACCACGCCGGAGCATGTTGCGCTGAGTCCAGTACGGACGCCATCAATTATTGAGCGACTATTGCCACGACCCATGGACATCTTCACGAGTATTCGGGAGACACTTGCAGTTTTTCCAAAGTGGGGAAAGAACCTTGTCCACCATAATTTTGCACTGAATAGGCGCTGACTTCCGACGCAAAGCGAATAGACTCGGCCAACGGCAGTTTTTTGATAATGCCATAGCTCAACGCGCCAATATACGAATCACCGGCTCCAGTGGCATCGACCACGTTATCGCATTTGACCGCCGGGAAATGGGTGTTTACCTCATCTGATAGGACAACCGATCCTTTTTCGCCAAGGGTGATGATGACGGATTTCCGTACTCGGCTTTTTAGCACAGCCGCTGCCTTGAAGGCCTCGTCCGGGGTATTGACTTGATAACCGAGCATAAACGACGCTTCTGTTTCATTTATCACCAAGAAATCGATTTTACTCAGCATCTCATCGTCAATAAACCTGGCGGGGGCATTATTCAACAAGATGATGCAGTTATGATGACGGGCTCGGTCAACGACTTTTTTTTACCACATTCTCAGGGATTTCAGATTGCAGAATGACCAACGGAGCGTCGGTGAAAAAAATCATCTTTGATATCTCTGACGTCCAAGCAGTAATTGGCGCCTTTGATGATGGTACTGCAATAATTCCCGTCCTGTAAAATTTGTACCAGCCCCAAGCCAGAGGCGCCACAATGCTTGATATCAGTACAGGATATATGGTTCTCCTCCAATGATTTAATTAACTCTTGACCGAACACATCCTCACCAACGCAACCCACCATCCTGACATTCAGCCCCAAGCGAGCGCATTGCACCGCCTGATTTCCCCCTTTACCGCCCGGCATCTGATAAAGATCTTCGCCATTAAAGGTTTCTCCGATAAAAGGAAGCCTTGCCTGTTTTATCAGAATATCAAAATTTAGACTCCCTACCACCAGTACGTCAGTTTTCATGAGATTTTCCTCAAGCTATTTTCAAATTCGTTTCGATTGCACTGAATCACGTGTTCTTTGTAAGCTGTCCTGGCTTTTTTGACCGCGTTCGTTGGCCAAAATGGTAAAAAGGGCATCTAGGATATTAAGATGCACAATTCGGGTAGATGCATTTTCTCCGGTAATGGGATTATTTTTAACCGATGATATAATTGCGTAATCTGATACCTGCGTGACTGGGCTATTAAAATAATTGGTGATTGAAATTGTTTGAGCGCCATTTTCACGCGCCGTTTTCAGCATATTGATGACATCCGCCGTTTTCCCTGAATGGGAGACAGCAAAGAGTATATCCCCTGGTTTCATTAATGAGGCAGACATTTGCTGCATATGGGAATCGTAATACACGTTTGAAAAAATCCCTATCTTGAGAAGCTTATGGTGGAAATCATCACAAATAGATCTTGAACCGCCGCATCCCGCCAGAATAAGTTTATTATTTTCGTTAAAATTTATCAATAGTAAAGCGACCTGATTGAACACTTCTGAATTGATCAGAGCCAATGATTCTTGGAGCGCAAGAATTGAATTCAAGAAAGTACGTTCAAGTATATCCTCATAGCGCGCAGAGAGATGGAAATCTTGCTGTAGACTATCTTGTTCTGAGGCACTGATTTCACCGATAGAGTTTTTTAGCTCATGGAATCCGCTGCAACCCAGTTTTTTTGATACTTTAGTAATACTGGCAATACTCACCTTGAGAAATTTTGAGACCTCATTGATACGCATGGTAGAAATGACATCGGGATTATTCTCAATGAAATGCGCGATTGACCGCTCTTTTTTGCCCAAGGTAGGCGCAAGGGTTTTAGCGTAGAGTATTATTTCCCTTCCTTTTAAGCTTTGATGCATAGGTATTGCCACCCTGTTCCTAAAAGCGTACTGCTAAAAATATTACTCAAAGTTTGATGTGCATACTATCATTATCAAAATATCATGTTTGTGAGCTAATAAAGTGTTATCTGTATCACATTTATAGTGGTTAAAATTAATTTTTGATTTTTTTATTTTACTGATAGTGAAATTTTTAATGCTCTAAAACCCGTAAAAAAAAACTTTAAGTGTTCATGATTTTTTTGTTTTGAAAAGACGTCGGTATCACCTATAAATAATGACATTGATAACAATGCCAGAAGGAATTTTTCATGAAATTTTCATCCCGGATTAATTCATTTAAAGCCCGCCCTGAGCTTTTTTTGATAAGAAAAACATTGATACAGTGGACCTTATTAAAAGAATGTCTTCCGTTAAAGGATTGACGCATCTCGAATTGAACTATCCTGAACATTTCTTACAGAATAGCATCGATGAAATAAGAAGCGCCATTGAAGAGTCTTCATTAAAAGTGGGTGGAATTGCGCTTCGCTTTCAAAAAGACTTTAATGAGGGGGAATTCGCCAACCCAGACGCGGAGTTGAGAGAAAAGGCGATACAAACGACTCTGGATGCGGTTAACGTGTGTCGCGAACTGGGCGGCGACACGGTGACATTATGGTTTGCCAACGACGGCTTCGATTATCCTTTCCAGTTGGATTATGAACGTGCCTATGCCGATACGGTGGATGCCTTCAAACGGATCACATCAGAAAATCCCGACATGACCTTTAGTTTTGAATACAAGCCCTATGAACCGCGTACTTTTTCGTTGATTGGTGATGTTTGTTCCACCCTAATGTTGTTGGATGATGTTGGGCAGAAGAATCTTGGTATCACCCTTGATTTCTGCCATATGATCATGAAAAAGGAGAACCCGGCCTATTCGCTGTTTCTTTCCGTGCAGCGCAACAGACTGGTGGGCTTTCATTTAAATGATGGCTATGGTCATTTTGATGATGGGTTAATGCTCGGCACCGTACATCTTTTACAGACTCTTGAATATATCTATTATGCGAAAAAATATAAATTTAACGGACTGGTGTATTTTGACACTTTCCCTAAGCGGGAAGACCCGGTGAGAGAGTGTGAACAAAATATAAAAATGTATAAGATATTGTCAGATTATATCGATTCAGTATCTATGGATGAAATAGATTCACTTATCAAGTCTCAGGATGCCATTAAAATCCAAAGCCTGCTTTTGTCTCTTATTACAAAAAATACATCGTTTTGATTTAAATCGAAGGTTTGATTGATACCTCTTATTTTCCATAATCTTTCATTTGACATTACAGGTAGTAATGTCTGGAGGCAATATGTTAGATAAAATTGGATTACCCAAAAATTTATTGTGGGGCTACATAGGCCTCACCCTTTTTATGGTCGGGGACGGGGTAGAGCAGGCCTGGCTCTCCCTTTATCTTGTGGAAAAAGGCCTACACGTTTCCGATGCTTCATTCTTGATGACATTCTATGGCGTGACGGTGACGCTGGCAGCCTGGTTATCGGGTGTGTTGGTCCAGACCCTGGGACCGAGAAAAATCATGTTGGCCGGACTATTGGCCTTTGTCTTGGGCAGCCTTGGTTTTATCGGGCTGGGAATGCCCACGCTGAATATGCATATTATGTTGCCGTTTTATGCCATTCGCGGATTCGGCTATCCCTTATTTGCCTATTCATTTTTGATATGGATTAATTACAGTTCCCCCTTGAAAAACGTTCCACGGCGGTAGGCTGGTTTTGGTTTACGTTTTCGTTGGGCCTGAGTGTTGTGGGACCGTTCTACTCTTCTCTGGCTCTCCCGGTGATGGGCGAAATAAACGTTCTTTGGTCGGGGGCTATTTTTGTCGTTGTCGGATCTGTCCTGGCGATTTACGTCAATAAGGATAAAGTTCCCGCTGATGAAATCCACCCCTTTTCCTTCGTCGAGTTAATGACCTGCATAACCATATTAAAGCGTCCAAGAATTGCCACCGGTCTGGTGGTAAAGTCCATAAACGGTATTGCCCAATATGGGCTGGCAGTATTCTTGCCGATCTATCTCGCCGGGTTCGGCTATTCAAAGACCGAATGGCTGCATATGTGGTCGGCGGTGTTTATGGTCGCTATTTTTGCTAATTTGTTTTTCGGTTTTTTTGGTGACAAATTCGGCTGGCGGAACACCATCATGTGGATAGGCGGCGTCTGCTATGCGATTGTGTTGATGCTGGTTTGGTTGACCCCGCAGCTTGCCGGGCATAATTTTTATCTGATGACTTTCGTGCTGTGCCTGTGCGGTGTAACCATGGCGGGTTATGTTCCGCTATCCGCGCTATTTCCGCTGCTGGCGCCGGATAATAAAGGAGCAGCGATGTCGGTACTGAATCTGGGTGCCGGTCTTGGGGCTTTTCTGGCTCCCGCCATCGCCGGTATATTTTACGCGCCGTTGGGTGCGGGCGGAGTACTGGCGATTTACGCCGGGCTTTATATCCTAAGCGCCGTTCTGACACCGTTCCTGAAAACGCCGGAAGAGGTCGAGCATTTGGTGCTCCTGAACAACAAAACGGTTTAACTACCTCATCGTTTTGTTACAAAACCGGTCTCGCGTTCAGGCCGGTTTTGTCAATTTTCTATCAGGTTACTGTACGGATGCTGGCGTCGGCATCAAAAGAGGGGCGAGCATCGACCTCCGTTGAAATATGTCCGGGAATGTTTTTAAGGATTAATGCGCCTATGCTGACGGCCAGATAATCTGCATTCGCCGGTGGCTGACTTTCCCGACCGGCCTGGCGTGATTTCACTGCTGTCACCGCTTATTTCAGCAGTGCGTGATACTGGGGAAGCTGCGCCGCCTTATAAATCAACGAAGGGTTGGTTGTGGCATCGTCGGGTTGATAAGCAATAATGCTATCAATATCTCCACTGTCCGCAACGATAATCGTCTGCTGCTTTAGTTGTTCAGCTGATTCATTTATTTTACCTGTTTAGTCAATATAGCTGGGTAAAAATAAGGAGGGGCCCTCTCCTTATTAAATTACATCTTCTTTAGCGGTTGTTCGAAATGGCGACGCGTGATGTCAGCCCCGGCATATTAAAACATTCCGCTTCGTTCTGAATCATGTCCTTGATTTTATTCACTACATAGCGCTCAGGTTCGACGCCAAATGATTTCAGGTGTGCAAACATGGTTTGCATTTCTTTCACCACCGCGGGCTTTTCATAATTATAATGTCCGCTCAGCTCAAGGATTTCTTTCAGTAATCCAGGCTCGCTGAAGATTTGTTCTTCCGATTTGTTTTTTATGCTCATCGGTCATCCACTTTTCCCATTTGTGGCTAAGTACGCATTCACGGGTAAGGACATTTTTCAAATCAGAGGCGGATGAGATAAAACCTTTAGCTGCTAAATCTTTTTCCACTTCGGCCAGTTTGAGATATGCGCGGGTTTCAATGGTGCCATACGCTGGCGCAACGTTCATCGCGGTGATCCCGAGGCCCGGGTGTTTGAGCAGGATTTCATCGGGCAGATAATCCCCATTATGTTCTTTCAGCCCCACGCCGTAGCGTGTACTGATAGCAGAAAGTTCAGCCGATTGTTTGTCATTGAAGTGACCCACGTTGCGGGTCAGGCGGGTCAGAGTACCGGTCTGGCCAACAATGAATAACGGCTTTGGCAAGCCTTCGGCAGACAGACGTTTGTTGAGTTCATTAATAAAGGCTTCATAAGCGTTGATATCGGTCAGGCCGCCATTTGTCTCTTCGGTGCCTACTTCATAGAAGAACTCCTTCAGCTTGTTGGCCTTACGGTAATCTTCGCAGAAACGGATCAATTCGACGGTACGGCTGAGAACTAGCTCAATATCAATGACTTTTCCCACCACATACGGGTCTTTGGTTGGGTCAATATGCAATAAATCGAAACCGGCATCCATATCCACCTGATAGGAACGACGCGCCAGCCCCATAGCTTCTGCTTCCGGGATATGATCTTTACGTTCTTTATCGCGCTGCCATGGACCGCCATGGTCGCGGCAAAGGAAGTAGTCACCCGCAAAGCCGACTTTATCCGCCATCGCCTTTAAATCAGCCGCGAAGCGGAACTGATCCCAGTTATTCACGTATCCGGCACCAAATTCATCAGCATCGACCTGGTTACGGCTGGCGATAAACATCAGCGGCAGATCTTTTTCTTTACCCAGCTCAAAACAGGCCTGAATAAGCGCTGGTGACATAGGGCCAATCCCCAGCATCGAAGACTTGCCACCGTTAACGATATAATCGACGTACTCTTTCATTGTGTTTTTCATAATAACTCCTCAGGCTTTATTCATGTCAGAATTAATGACTTTCTTTGGCGGTTCTTTTTTAATGACTTCGCTAATGTTGGGTCGTAAAATATGCAGGCAGATAGCCGTGACAATCACGCCAATGGCCATGTCGATGACGTACCACAACGCGCCTTGATTCACGCCAGCAATCGCAATGAGTCCGCCGTGCGGTACCATAGATTCAACGCCATGAATCATAGCCAGACCGGCACCTACGGCGCTGCCGATAATAATGCACGGGAGAACGGTTTTAAGATTTTTAACCGCAAAGGGAATAGCCCCTTCGGTGATACCGATCAACCCCATAAAAGCCGCGGAAGTGCCCATCCTTCGTTCATCTTCAGACCATTTACGGCGGGAAATAAATGTTGAAAGCGCCAGGCCCAGCGGCGGAATAGCACAGGCGATACGGTAAGCGCCATTAGGGCCATATATCCCTTCCGCCATCAGCGCTAGAGTAAAGGCTGTCGCCGTTTTATTGACCGGCCCTCCCATATCAAAAGCGGCCATTGCCCCGAGAATCAGCCCCAGCACCAGTCCACTGCCGCCGCGCATATCCGAGAGCATTGAAACCAGCCATCGCATCGCCATGCCGATAGGTCCAATCAGTACATACAGATAAAGCATGCCGACCAGACAGGTGGAAACGATGGGGATAATCATGATTGGCATAACCGGCATGAGCGCTTTGCCGACCTTCCAGGTTTTCACCCACTTAACGACGTAACCGCTCAGAATGCCGAGCAACATGGCGCCGAGAAAACCGGTAACGACGTGGCTGTCGCCCAGCGGTGTGCTGGCCATAAAACCGGTGATTAAGCCCGGCGTCAGCCCCGGTTTGCCGGCTATTGAGTAGGCAATATAGGCGGACAATACCGGGATCATCATTCCCAGGCCCGCGCTGCCGATCGCACCGAGGTTTAATAAAAATGGATTGGTGACCACCATCCCTTTGCCGGGTGTTGGTTCTCCACCCACCAGCGACAGCGCCAGACAGATCCCACCCACCACCACCACGGGCATCATATAGGACACGCCGGTACTGAACGCTTTGACTAAATCATCCTTAATGGCTTTCATCGTATCGGACATTATTTATTCCTCCCGAACCCTTCTATTTCCGGACGGGATTACCACGATTAGGGACGTGCTAATCCTCAGGCAATATTGCTTCGCCAGGGAATATCCAGGATTCACAGATATTTATTAATTTTTGTAATGCACGCCTGTTTAATCGCGAAATAAACGAAGTTATCGCGCCAATTTTACGGCTTTATCAATAATCGCCGCCGGATCACGCACGACTTCTGCCGGATTTAATGAAATAACCAGCCCGGCATCTTCTTTTTCTTCAAAGCGCTCCACGCCTTCAATGCCGATAGCAACAGCCAGAATCACCACGTCCGCTTCAGCGATTTCATCTTCACTTAATTCGTTTTCAATCCCCATACCGCCCTGGGTTTCGACCTTAACCTCATAACCTCTTTTTTTGCACTCCTGTTCAATGGCTTCCTGAGCCATATAGGTATGAGCGACACCGGTAATACATGCAGCGACTCCGACGATTTTCATGAATAACTCCTGAGTGACGTTTATTTTAAAATGACCTAATTGATAATTGATTTATATTGCTAAGGTTCTGGCCATTAGGTTGTAGAGTACCGTGGCGTTTTCGGCATGTTTTATTTCATGACGGAATTCCTCATTCATAAGCTTTCTGGCAAGGGTGGAGAAATATTTCATATGTTCATTTGGATCGGCGGATTTACTCACCGTGAGCAAAAATACGGTTTCAACCTGCCGGTCGCCCCACGTAACAGGTTTATCCAGCGTTGCCATGCTGATGGTGGAAAAGCGGATATGGTCGGATTTGGCATGGGGGATGGCAAAACCATATCCCACGGCGGTTGAGAAGGCGTCTTCCCGCGTCCAGATGTCATCGCACAGCCGATCCCGGTTATCGGTCCGGTGGTGCAGCCACAGGTTGTCGGTCATCATCTTGATGATTTCATTTTTATCCCTGGCCGCGAGACAGCTAAGAATAAACTCCGGGGCGAGGAGCGGTCTTGTACTCTCTGTTTTGACGTCAGGGTCATGCAAAGCGCTTTTCACTTCATCAGAACGCCGAAGGGCGACGATTTCCCCGGCCAACCGCTGGCATTTCTCTGAATTCAACTCCCGCAGAGCGTGTTTTACCCCCGGAATAGCGGTACCACTCATGCTGAGTTCATCAAAGCCCATGCCGGTAAACAGTGGCAGAAAGTCCTTGCTGGCGCCCAGTTCCCCACAGATGCCAATCCATTTTCCTGCACGGTGCACCTCGTCGACGGCAAACCGCATGGCGCGCAGGAATGCGGGAGAATAATTGTCGTAAACGTCCGCCACCCGTGTATTACCACGGTCGGCGGCAAAAAAGTACTGCGTCAGGTCGTTGCTGCCGATGCTAAAGAAGTCGGCATAGTCGGCAATTTCCTGGATAGCGAAGATCACGGAAGGGACTTCCAGCATGATACCTAATTCAATGTCATCGTTGAACGTCAGTCCCGCGCTGCGCATTTCCCTTTTGACGGATTCCAGCACATCTCGACACCAGATAACTTCGCCGACATTGGCAATCATCGGGATCATGATTTTGGCGTTGCCTCGCGCAGAGGCGGTGAGAATAGCCTTGAGCTGCATGGCGAACAGCTCCCGATAATGCGGATAGGTGCGTACTGCGCGAAAGCCCAGGAATGGGTTCTCCTCCTCGCCAATACTGAGATAATTGACCGGTTTATCCCCGCCGATATCAAAAGTGCGGAAGATAACCGATTTGCTGTCGGCAAGCTTAATCACCTGGGTATAAAGCTCGGCCAGCTCGGCATAATCCGGCGACGTTTCCCGGTCCATAAACGATATTTCGGTACGAAATAGGCCGATACCCTCAGCGCCGCTGCTGAACGCGGATGCGGCTTCCGTCAGGCTGGCGATGTTAGCGGCGATCTCAATGCGATGCCCGTCAGCAGTGGCGGCTGGCAGAGTGACGTTGGCCAGCATCTGTTGCTGCATGTTCTGCTGCACCGCAATTTCATTGCGATAGTATTGCAGCACTCTTTCATCCGGGGCGCTGATCAGAATCCCGGGATTTCCGTCGATAATGATCTCCTGCTGCGGATCAAGATGCAGCGCGGAAAAATCGATATCGGTTAACGCCGGTATGCCGAGCGAACGCGCAAGTATCGCGGTGTGTGATGTTTTACCCGTGGACAATAGCACCATGCCCGCCAGCAAACTTTTGTCGATGCTGAGAAATTTGCTGAGTGTCAAATTGTCGGCCAGAATAATTGCGGGTTCCTGCAATGCAAGACTATTTTGCGGCAGTGTGTCAGTGCCATAGATATTCGTTAATAACTGAGTGGTAATATCAAGCACATCCAAGGTTCGTTCTTTAATATATTTACTGGATGAGCGGTTGAGAACATCACAAAAATTCATTGCTGCCAGGATAATGGCTTCCCAGCTATTTTTACCTTTATCGATAAAACCGGTGATGACGCTCAGGAAAACCGCATCAGAGATAATCGATAGATGCGCCTGAATGATATCGTGCTCAACCCCGTTTTTACTCTCCAACGCGACCTGCTTTTCGTGTTTCAGCGCTTCTATCCCCTCAATGACGACGATTTTCTCATGTGCATCAGGGGGGGGCTTGTTGCTGGATTTCGCGCCAGCATCTCGGCAAAAGTCAGGCTTTGTACCAACACGGGTTTAGCAATCGCGACGCCGGCGCTGATGCGGGTGCCCTGGATAAACTTCAAATGTGTTTCACGCAGTGAACGGGGCAGATAGCCCGTCTGCATGGCGGGCTCCGCTTCCTTTGCGGTTTCAAAAGCAGGCAGCTTCTTGAGCAGTGCCGCAAGTCGGCTTGCGGCAGCGCGCTCATCTTCACCGCTGAGGGTAATCTCACAGCTATCATTTAATAATGTGTCAGTGGCAACAATAGACAAGGCGCTTTTTGCACTGCCTTCGAGGCCGGTGCGGATATTTTTCCAGCGCACATCGGCCAGGAAAGAATTACACAGACGTTCGATATGTCCTGCGGGTCTGGCATGAATGCCATCATTCAGCTCACATTGATAAGTTATTACTTCTGACATAACTACTCCCCAAATCTTTACACGAAAGCTGAGTAATTTTATAAACAGGCGTTTTCCCCTGTGTTTCATGATTAATAGTCTTTGCCGCCCGCACTGCTTTTCAAATAGAAAAAAAGTGACCTTTACTCGAAAAAAAACGCCTGATTATTATTATGTGATGACGGTCACAGAGTAAATAATAGTCGGGAATGGATGATTTAATTGCTACGAAAGCCTTTTTATTTCTATATATTGCTCACCGGCCGATGAGATAAAAATAGATATCTTTTTTGTTACCTGTTAGTCCGATGGTGGGAATATGCATTTTCGCGGGTTGTTATTTGATTTAGATGGAACGCTAGTCAATTCGCTTGATTTTGTTGAAGCCTCATGGAGCGCCTGGGCGGATAGAAAAGGATTAAATCCCCGGGCGGTGCGAAATTATCTGCATGGCAAACCGGCAGTTAACACGCTGCGACATTTTTTGCCCGACGCCAGCGACGTGGCGATAAAGCAGGAATTTCTTGCCCTTGAAGATTATGAAGCGCGCAACACCAAGGGGATAACCGCCGTTGCCGGGGCCGGGGAATTCCTTAACCGGTTAAATTCACTCGCCGTACCGTGGGGAATTGTCACCTCGGGTTCGCTTAAAGTCGCCTCTGCACGCATCCGCCACGCCACACTTCCCTTTCCGCCGGTATTAATTACCAGCGAGGATATCGAGCGCGGCAAACCGGATCCGGATCCTTTTTTACGTGGCGCGGAAAGGCTTAACGTACCGGCTTCCTGCTGTATCGCTTTTGAAGACTCCCGCGCAGGCCTGCAGTCAGCCAGAAACGCGGGCAATGTGGTGGTGGAGGTCGTCACCCCGCAATCAACGGCGCACGATATCACTACCTTCGCCACCATCAGCAATTATCTCGGCCTCGACGTCAGCCATACGCGCGGCGGCGATTTTCTTCTCAGGCTTTAACGATGGAGGTTGTAGTGGGCCTCAGCACAACGGAAAGGAGTTACGATGTACAGCGTCGATCTGCATATGCATACCCTGGCCAGCACCCACGCCTATAGCACTGTTCATGATTATATTGCCGCCGCCGTGCGTAATAGCCTCAAGCTTATCGCAATTACCGATCACGGCCCGGACATGGTTGATGCACCCCATGCGTTTCATTTTACTAACTTGCGTGTTTTGCCGCGTGTGGTTGATGGGGTGGGGATTTTGCGCGGCATTGAAGCCAATATCAAAACCGACGGCTCTACTGATTGCAGCGACAAAATGCGCGACTCGCTGGATGTAATTATCGCCGGATTCCACAAACAGGTTTTCGCGCCTGCCGATAGGGTCACCAATACCGATGCGCTTATCGCGGTGATCACCAGCGGGAAGGTGCATATCATCAGTCACCCGGGGAATCCCGAATATCCGATAGATATCCCGGCGGTGGTGGCAGCGGCTAAAGCCTGTGATGTTGCGCTGGAGGTGAATAACGCCTCATTTGTGCACTCCAGGAAGGGAAGCGAAGCGAATTGCCGGAAAATCGTGGCTGCCGTGCGGGATAGCGGCGGGATGATCGCCCTGGGAACCGATTCGCACAGTGCGTTTTCAGTGGGGGACTTCAGTGGCTGTCTACCTCTCCTGCAGGAAGCCGACTTCCCTGAAGCTCAAATCCTAAATGCGTCGCCGCTGCGCGTTCTGGAATTTCTTGAACGACGCGGCGGCGAGAGAATTACCGAGATTTATACTTTACTGAACGGAGGTGGTCAGGCTACAGGTCGATGATATTTCCCCTGGGTCGATTCAGCGACTTGCGGATGGCGGAGATTACCTCGATTGGTTTAAGCAACAGAGAGTTAATGCATACATTCAGAAGGCGGCAACCGTCAAAGCGCCCGGGATTATCGATGGTGATGTCGGAGGCGATGATAACCAGCTCCGAGCAGAGTATGTCTTTCTCGGTAATAAGATTTTTCAGCCCCAGCACGCCCTGGGTCTCAATTTTGATGGAGAAACGATAGGCTTTCGCCAGCTTTTCCAGCTGTTCGGCGGCCATATAGGTATGCGCCACTCCAGTGGCGCAGGCGGTCACTGCCACGATATGCAGGTTACGATCGCTGGAGAAGGGCTGCACTTCATCTTTTGCTGCACGGGTCATTATACATTTGCTCCCTTGTTCTTACGTCGGTACTCAAGCGGCGTACAGTCATTGATATTCCGGAACACCTTGCAGAAATAGTTAATATCAGTGAAACCACACTTCCATGAGACCTCATTGATTTTCAGATTGGTGTTGGTCAGCAGCGTTTTCGAGCGTGAAATCCGGGCTAACCTCAGATATTCATTAAACTTCATGCCTGACTCGCGGGAGAAAAGCCGCGACAGGTAGCCGGGTGAGATATTAAATGCTTCCGCGACGCTCTCCCGGCTAATGTCGGTGTGATAGTGGTTATCGATATGGTTTTTGATTTCATCAAACAGAGAGAACGGCCCTTTGGGGTTATCCATTCCCTCTGTCATCTGGTACAGCAGGTCGTTGAGCAGGGCGTAGATGATATGGGAAAAGGTTTCGCCGGTATTGTTCTGCCCCCACGCCAGTGACTCTGCCATTTCAAGCAGGTGGTCACGTACGGTACTGCTGGAATTCTGCAGATTGAATTTTTCCACCTCTTTAAACTGGCTACCATCCCAGTTGCTGATACTGAAACCGACATCCTGTTTCCAGAAAACAATCGACATGCAGATCACCGGGCTTTCCCACTGGGGTGAGTTCCAGCTGTTGGCCGGAATGTAAGTGATAGCGCCCACCGGACGCACATATTTGACTACCCGATCGGCTCCTTTGGGGACAAGCATGTTCATGATCCCTTTCACCGTCAACTCGATGCGCGGTACGTGCAGGTGGTAAGCCATTGCCGGGGCCAGCATGTTGCCATTGGCGACCAGAACGCTCTCGGCACTGGCGCACTGTGTGCTGAATTCGCTCAAAATCGACTGAATGAATGCGGCCATTTTCTCTCTGCCCCGGTGGCTATTCTTTGGGTTTGACGACGGTTTTCAGCACCTTAACGGCCACGGCGGTGGTGAGCGTTCCTGCGATAACGGCAATGATGTAACCGAAATGATTGCTGACCACTGGCAGAACGATAAGCCCGCCCCAAGGCGCTGCGTTGGCGGCACCGAACCAGAGCGACAGTACGGCCGCGATCGCGCTACCAAGCATTATCGCCGGGATTACCCGTACCGGGTCGGCGGCGGCAAAGGGAATAGCGCCTTCGGTAATGCCCATAAAACCCATAATCACCGCCGGTTTGCCCGCCTCCCGTTCCACATCGTTAAAAATGCCTTTAAACAAGAAGGTGGCCAGCGCCAGCCCAAGCGGCGGGGTACAATCGGCGACGGCCACAGCGGCCATTAATTGCGGGTTGGTGGAGATAAGGGCGACGGCAAAGAAGAAGGCGGTTTTATTCATCGGTCCGCCCATATCGACGGCGATCATACAGCCCAATACGCTGCCGAGAATGATAAACGAGGTCCCCTGCATATTGGCAAGCCAGGCACTGAGCCATTTCATCAGTCCGGCAATTGGATCGCCGATTATATAGTAAATCGCCATCCCGGTGAGGAAAGTGCCGAGCAGCGGAATAATAAAAATCGGCAGAACCATTCTAAGAAAAAAGGGGATTTTTAAGCGGGCGATGATATTTAACAGTGACCAGACAATCAGCCCGGCGATAATCCCGGCCAGCATCCCGCCTAAGAATCCGGCCCCCATCTGGTAAGCCATCAATCCGCCAATGGCGCCCGGTGCTATGCCGGGTTTATCCACCATCGAATAGGCAATAAAACCTGCGAGAATCGGAATAAACAGCGTCAGTCCAGCGATGCCGATTTGCGACATCGCCTTGAGAAAGCCTTGATTGGGTATGGCCGCCTGACCGTTGAACATCACTGCCAGTGCCAGCAGAACACCGCCTGCCACCACAAACGGGATCATGTAGGATACCCCGGTCATAAAATGTCTTTTAGTATTTTTTAATAGTTTTAACATACCCGCCTCAATGCATGATTTGGCTATTTAGGGTGATAAAGTACCGAATATCAAGTTGTAGAGTGCTGTGGGCGTCTTTGCGGCTTTGGTCTTTTGAACGAACTCTTCATTCATCAGCATCCGCGCAAGGGTGGAAAAATATTTCATGTGCTCGTTTTCTGCGGCGGCCTGGCGGATAGCGAGCATAAATACCGTATCCACTTGTACGCCACCCCAAGCGACCGGCTGTCTGAGCCTGGCGATACTGATCGTGGAGTGCCGGGCAGCCTCGCTCCTGGCATGCGGGATTGCGAAGCCGGAGCCGACAACGGTGGGAAAGGGCACCTCCCTGGCCCAGATATCCTCACACAACTTATCCCGGCAATCGGTGCGTTGTTGTAGCCAGAGGTTGTCCACCATCATTTTGATCACTTCGTTTTTATCTGCCGCATCCAGACCCCACAGAATTGCCTCCGGCACCAGCAGAGGTTTGCTGGTGTGGGGCGGGACAACCGTCAGCCTCTTCTGCCGCTGTACATCCATTTCATTGCGGTAATAGCGGAGAATGGATTCATTGGTCTCGGTAATCAGAATTCCCGACTCTGCGTCGAGTACCATCTCCTGCCGCGACCTAATATTGAGTGTGGTGATATCGATATCGGCAAGAGTGGGAATATTGAATGCGCGTGCAAGGATCGCCGTGTGCGACGTTTTTCCGGTTGATGACAGCACCAGACCCGCGAGGTGCGTTTTGTCGATAGCCAGGAACTGGCTTGGCGTAAGCGTACTGGCAAAAACTATCGCTGGTTCGTCTAACGCCAACGCGTTTGGCATCAGTGATTGTTCGCCATACAGCTCGGCAAGAATCTGCGTCGCGATGTCGATGACATCCAGTGTTCGCTCCTGAATGTATTGGCTGGATGAACGTTCGAGTACGGCGCTGAAATCCATGGCCACTTTGACGATGGCCGACCAGGCATTCATATGCTCATCAAGGTAACTGATGATGCTTTCCTGAAAGGCGCTATCGGTAATAAATGACAAATGGGCTTCAAGCAGGTTGTACTCGATGCCTTCGGCTTGCGTCTGCGCACGCTCTTTGGCGAGGCGCAGGGTTTCCAGCCCCTTCGCCAGGCGCCGCTTTTCACCTTCCGGGGTGACCGGGGCGGTGGGACTGCGCGCCAGCAGGTCGGAAAAGGTGACCCCCTGCAGGATAACGGGCCTGGCGATGGTGATCCCGTCGCTAATGCCGGTTCCCTGCAGATACAGTGGCTGCAACTCGCGCAAACAGCGGGGCAGATAAGCTGCGCCCGGCACCGGCTCAGATGCCTGTTCGGCAGCGAAGGTCGGCGGATTCCTGAGCAGAGCGATAAGCTCTGCCGCAGCGGCCTTTTTCATCACAACCGCAAAGCGTAATCCGGCATTTATCATAGCGTAAGGTATCGGTAGACACCAACGCGAGCGAGCTTTTAGCGTTACCATTCAGCACGGTACGAGTGTTATGCCAGATAATTTCGGCATGAAAACCATTGCAAAGACGAGCGATATGTCCGGCAGGTCTGGCATGGATTCCTTCGCTCAGTTCGCATTGATAGGTAATTTCCACCGTCATTCAAACCCCCGGGATCGCACGCCTTGGCCGTCAGTTGGTACTTATAGAAATGTCTTATGCGCCCTATCTTTAACTGTTCGCGTGGGTGTCGACATGGTAAAAACGTGCTATTTACTGGAAAATTGTTACCTGTTTCGGAGTTTGTGACAGTTGTCATATTTATAAATAAGCATCATGGATGCGTAGTCAATGTGTTTAACATCAGTCGTTATCCCACAGCTTGCGATTTGAGCGGCTCACGCGATAAATGCCCTGGCCTTGCCGGGAGATTGTTATCTTGAGCCGTGCAGAAAAGGCGAGTTAGTCTCACTGTATCGGTGGACTGACTGGCTGGATGGTCGTAAGCAGCGGCTTCAGTTAATAAAAAGCGCTGCCGCATTTATTGAGGAAGGGGGACGCCGTTATTCTAGATGAATGTTTAGGTTGTGCTGTCGGGCGGAAGTTCTGAATCTTCACTCAAATCAGCCAGCTCTCCCACCGTTACGGGGCTTAGGGGACTGCGCACGGTATAAAATCCTGCCTCATCCGGACTTACCTTGCGCTGCGCCGCGATAAGCATCGAGATCGTCGTGCCGCATAGCCGTCCCTGGCAAGGCCCCATGCCGGTTCTGAGGAAGGCTTTGAGCTGATTGGGGCCGTCGCAGCCGGCGGCGATGGCTGCGCGGATTTCCCGGCAGCCTATCTCTTCGCAGCGGCAAATGACTGCATCGTCCGCAGGGGCGGCTACCGAAGGGGTCGGCCGATAGAGACGATCCAGCAGCGGTCTTGGCGCCAGATGGGCGGCCCGTTCCCGTTCCGCCTGTTTATAACCCCGCGAGGCCGCCGTCGGGGAAATTTTTTCCAGCCGCCGGAGTATGGCGATGGCGGCTATCTCTCCTTCGGCAACCGCCGCCATGGCCCCGCCGGTTCCACCGGCGTCGCCGGCGATAAATATCCCCGGCACCGAGCTTTCCAATTCCCGGTCCCGCACCGGCGTGAAAGACAGGGTGACATCATCCCACCGATAGGCACAGCCAGCGGAACGGGCAATATGCTGCTCGGGAATGACGCCTTCATGCAGGCCGATATGCCCGGCCTCGAAAGCCCGTTGCTTGCCGCCCGTTCTGCAGGTCAGCTTGAGGCGGTCTTCCGCCAGTCGTTCAATGGCAATATCCTGTACGCCGCTGAAGTAAGGAATACGGCTGCAGCGCAGCGCGGTCAATAACCCCACGCCTTTGAAAAGATAGCGCGGCCCCTGGCCGGTGAGGGCCCGTGGCAGGTAGGGCGCAGCCTTGACCCAGGCGCCCCGGTCGGCGGTATCCAGTAAAACGATATCTCGTTTGCCCACTTTCATGCATTGCGCGGCATAAAGATAGAACAGCGGTCCCGCACCCGCCAGGATCAATGGCCCGCCGGGGAGCAGGCCGCTTTTTTTTAAGCAAAATCTGCAGCCCGCCGATGGTGGTGACGCCAGGCAACGTCCAGCCGGGCACCGGTACCGGCCGTTCCAGGGTGCCGGTGGCGAGCAGCAGATTTTTGGCCTGGTGCTGTTCCATGCCCGTGGGGGTGTGCAGCCACACTGCGCCATTGGGTTCAATTCGCCAGAGTCTGGTATCCAATGCCAGATGCGCCTGGCTTGCCAACAACCGTTCGACAAATTTTTTACCGCTGAGATAGTCCGGGCCGAGCAAGCCTATGCGCTGTGGCGAGGCGGTGGCGATGCCGCGCCATATCTGCCCGCCGGGGGATGGGTTTTCATCCACCACCAGTACCTGCGCGCCGGCGGCGGCTAAACGGGTGGCGGCGGATATGCCGGCGGGGCCGGCGCCGATGACGATAGCATCCCAATGGTTCATGGTTGTTCCTCCGGCTTCAGCTCGGGGCCGGCCGGCGCGCCCTGCTGGCGTTGTATCTTCATACCGTTTCGAGCCGGCGTGACGCAGGCCCGAAGATTGTCGATTCCGTCAACACACAGCAGGCATTCAAAACATACCCCCATCAGGCAGTAGGGACCCCGTTGTTCGCCCGACAGAGCGGTGCGGCGAAATGCATTGATTCCCGCCGCCAGCAGGGCGGTAGCCAGGGTATCGCCGGCGTGAAAGGGAATATCCCGGCCCTCGAAATGGAGAAGCCCGGCGATGGGTGCTTTTTCAATACGCTGAAATGTCAAACCGCGCGCTCCTCATGCTTGGCGGGGCCGGGGAGAGCGACCCGTTTGCCAGGGCGGGCCCCAGTTCAAGACCATGCACGCTCGCCAGGGTCACGCCGCTATGGCAGGTGACCACAAAGGCGCCCGGACAGGTTTCGGATTCTTCATAGACCGGCAGGCCGTCCGGGGTCATAATCCGCAGCGCGCCCCAGGCCCGTATCAGCCGCGCGGCGCGAAGGGCCGGAAATATACGCGTTCCATTGCGGCACAGCCGGGCGATGGTCTGCACATCGGTGCCGGTTGAAAAACCCGCATTCTCGTGGGAACTGCCCAGTAGCACCGTTCCTTCCATCGTTTGGCGTACGGCGTTGGACGGATAGCCGAGAAAGGGCCGGACCCGTTCGGTGACCACAATCTGTCCACGCTCCGGAAAAAGCGGCAGTGCGATGCCTACCTGCCGGGCCAAGGCGGTGGTGCCCAGACCCGCGCAAATAACGATCTTTTTCGCGGCAAACGTTTTTTTATAGGCGGTATGTATCACAAAACCCTGCCCATCGTCACTGACGTTGATGTGCTCAGCCTGGTGGTTGGGGTGGAGATGTCCGCCATGCATTTGCAGTCCCCGCTGCAGGGCGCGCAGCAGGAGCAGGGGGTTAACCTCGCCGTCGAGGTTCGAACGGGATGCGCCGGTCACCTCCGGACCAATGCCGGGCACCAGACTTTTCAGTTCATTCCTGTCGAGCATCTGTATGGAAATATCGCCGCCCTGGGCCGCCGTGAGCCGGATCAGGTCGCGGCGGGTTTGCATCTCCTGCGCCGATAAGCAGAAATGCAGGCCGCCGCCGCCGCGCCAGCCGATATCAATCCCGGTCTCGACGTTCAGTATCTCTGCAAGCCGCGGCCACAGCCGGCCCGCCCGCAGTGACCAGTCCATATAATCGGGATGGCCCATCCCTTTGCCCTGCAGCCAGACGAGACCAAAGTTGCCTCGTGACGCGCGCAAGGCGGCATCCCCCTCGTCAAGGAGGATGGTATCCGCGCCGGTCCGGGCGGCTCCCCATGCGATGGCCGAGCCTATCAGGCCGCCGCCGATGACAATGAGATCGCGGCATGCTGTCATGATGAAAATCGGCGCGGAGAAAGGGCTTGATGCCACCAATAAATCAGCGTGACGATATCATAGACCGGCACGCGACATCGTCTTGCCATGGCGGCGGAATAGGGGGCAGGTTGGCGCATTCGCAGATAATGGCGCCCACGTCCGGGTGCCGGTCCGTTAGCGTTGCCGCCACGTCCAGCGCTTCGCGTTCCTGGGCCGGGCCATCGACCTGTGTGACATTGTTGCGCATATTGGTACGGATAATCCCCTCTTTCGGCAATTCAGCCAGCGGGTATCCCGGCCGGGCGCCGATGTTCAGCAGAAGGCTGTCTTGAAAGGCGTCCAGGTCGGAAACAATGATGCCGACCCGTTGTCCCGCCGGCAGGAGGCGTTCAACCAGGGGGATTTGAAGAAGCGCGGATGACAGAAACGGCACCGGTGAGTAGGCCGATAACTCATGCTGGACGGCGGCCAGGAAGCCGCAGCTGGTGGTGATGGCCTGTACGCCCAGTGCCACCAGGTCGTTTATGGCGCTATGGAACGCCGCCAGGGCTTGTCTCGGGTCGCCCTCAATCACATCCGCAGGACGGACGCCGCGCACTTTCCGGAACCTTACCGGGAAAGGCCAGGTGCCGGCGTGGGCGACATCGCCCGGCAGGCGTTCAAAACCGGTATCCAGCACGATGATGCCTATCAGCGCGCCGTTAACGGGCCCGGCGGAGGATGTGGATAAAACGGTCATCAGATTCGCCCCTTATGTTGCGCTAGATGCCGGGGAACCAGTCGGACAGACGAATGTCATCTGCCAACCGTATCCGTTTGCGTTCAAACTCGTCTTCCCGTCCCCAAGGTTTTGTGGCATCTATCAGCAAGCGCCCCCAATGATCCTTGGCCTCATCGCGGTAAAAAGAGGGGGGTGTCGGGGATGATCAGCATGTCTTTGTCCGGCCGGGATCGGGTCAGGACCGCCCACATCACATCGTCCATGTCGTAGATATTCACGTCCCGATCCACAACGGTAATGATCTTGGCCCAAATGGGTTCGGCACCGATGGTGGCCAGCATCACCTGGCGGGCGTGGCCTTCGAATTGGGGATCAATCTGGACGACGGCGTGATTGACGAAGGGCTGGCAGGTAACATTGACGATACCCGGCAAGGCCGCGCTCAGACGCTGGAAAATGTTGGCGGAAACAGACAGCTCCAGGGTAAGGACTTCTTCCGCGGAGCCGCAGAGAATGGAGTGAAACAGCGCGTCTTTCCGGGCGGTGACTCCCAGCACCTCGAACACGGCATTGGGTCCCACCGGCACGTAGTAGCCCATGAACTCCCCGAACGGGCCCTCCGGTTTGCGAACGTTGGGCAAAAAGCGCCCCTCAATAACGATTTCGGTTTCCGCCGGCACCTCGAGATCGATATGTTTGCACTTTCTCATGGCAATCGGCTCGCCCCGCAGCTGTGCCGCGACGGCCAATTCGTCGACGTCATAGGGCAGCGGCGCAGCGGCGGTCAGGAATGCGTGGGACGGCGCGCCGATAAGCATCGCCGCCTCCAGCGGCTTGCCCATCTTTTCCGCTTTTTCATGATAAATAGTCAGATGATGCCGGGGCGCGAGGCGGCAGCGAAGTTCCCGATCGCTAATATACATGGAGCGATGATAAGAGAGGTTGCCCACTCCGGTATCGGGATCCCTGGCGATAAACATCGCCGAGGTGAAATAGGGCGCGCCATCGCGGTCCGAATAGGTAATAAGCGGCAGATCCGAGAGTTTGACGTCGACATATTCCAAAGAGGATTTGTCATGGGGCTGCGGCTTGGAAATCGGCGCCGGACCCAAAGCGGAAAGGTTGCTCCACTGGCGGCAAAAATCATCGGCGTCGATGCCTATCACTTCCGCCAGTCGTTCGCGGCTGCCATAGACATTGGTTATGACCGGGAATTTCGTGCCTTTTACGTGGTTAAACAGTATCGGTTTGCCCCACTGTTTTTGTGCTTGGTAAGTGACCGCCGCCAGTTCATGGAAAGGGTCGATCTCTTTATCCACCACCAGTAGATCGCCCCGTTCTTTGAGTTTGCGAATGTAGTTTCTCACGTTATCGCCCTTATCGGTTTTTGTTATTAAGCGAAAGGGAGGCGATATGGCTGGCTCTCGCTTCATGGGAGCTGCGCAGACGATAACGGTCTCCCGGATAAAGGAAGCGGCTGCGGGTCACCGGAATACCGTCACGCCAGGTGGAGCGATCGAGCAGCAGGCAGGGCTGTAAAGCGTCAATCTGCAGCAATTGCTTCGCTTCGTCATCCGCCCTGACGGCACGGATCATATTATCCACCGTGGTGACCGTGGTTTTGAGCAGTAGGTATGAATGCGGTGAGGTGCGGGTGAAATCCTGCTCAATGTATTCAGGCGCCTCGGCGGCGTTGACAAAGCGATCTTCCAGTTGAATGGGGGTACCGTCTTCGAGATGTAAAAGCCGTGAATGATAAATCACGCTCTCGAACGGCAACTGCAGCATATTGCGCATCGTGCTGTCCGGGGGCAGCACGCAATGCTCGATAACCCGGCAGCTGTGCAGGCCGCCGTTTTGGCTGATCTCTTCTGAAATATCCGACAGGGTAAAGACCGCGCATTGCATGCGCGGGCCGATGACAAAGGTGCCGCGTCCTTGTATGCGGATCAAAACCCCTTCCGTCTGCAACTCCCGCAGCGCACGGCGCACGGTCAAGCGAGACGCGCCGAATTCGTCCGCCAATTCCTCTTCCGTGGGTATTTGAAAATCGCTGGGCCATTCTTCAGCTTCGATACGCTGATCAATGATATTTTTGATTTGTTTATATAAGTGCTGATCATTTGTCATCATATTTTTTCTTTAATGATATTGGTTTCGAGAATTCTAATGACTGTATTTAAGAGTTACGTATAAAACAGCCCTTATACCGATATTGATGGTGCATAAAGCGGTTTAATAGTGAAGGTTTTAACGTGATAGCGCTGATTATAGGTTTTTATCCGCCGTTGTGTAAGACATGTAATCATAGTTTTTTCCTATATTGATATCATTGACATAATATAGTGATATCACTTATATCTGCTTAAGTACAAAAACCATTCCATAAAGGCCGGCAGATTAACGCTACAGGCGGATAGCTCACAACGTGCAAGGCCGGCTGGCTAACAGGATCAACAGGAGTATGTATGTCAGGAGAAGCACTACCGCAGCTGTCCATGTATATCGGCGGCGAATGGGTCGCCCCCTCGTCGGGACAGTATTTTGAAACCACGGACCCTTTTACGGCACTCCCCTGGGCCCTGGTGCCCCGCGGTAACGCGGAAGATGCGGACCGGGCCGTCCGCGCCGCGGATAAAGCGTTCCGGGAAGGGCCGTGGGGCAGTATGCATCCTACCGACAGAGGTCGGATTCTGCATCGGTTCGCCGACCTGATTGAACAGCATGCCGATATGCTCGCTGAGCTGGAAGTACGCGATAACGGACGGCTGCTGGAAGAAATGCGTCACCAAATCCGCTATATCCCGCGCTGGTATAATTATTACGCCGGCATGGCCGACAAAATCGAAGGCGTTGTGCATCCCTGTGATAAGCCGGCCCTCAGTTTTTCCCGCCATGAACCCCTCGGCGTTTGTGTCGGCATCGTCCCCTGGAATGCCCCATTACTGCTGTTTTCCCTGAAGGCCGCACCGGCCCTCGCCGCCGGCAATACCCTGGTGATGAAGCCCGCGGAACACACGTCCGCCACGGCGCTTAAGCTGATGGACTTGGTGGAAAAAGCCGGTTTCCCGCCGGGGGTCATCAATGTGGTGACCGGGTTCGGCCCGGAAATCGGCGAACCTCTGGTAACGCATCCGTTGACACGCCATGTGGGATTTACCGGTTCAACGCGCACCGGGGCGCATCTGTACTCTTTGGCCGCCAAGGACGTGAAGCGGGTCAGTCTCGAACTGGGCGGCAAATCGCCTAATATCATCTTTGGCGACGCGGATTTGAACAACGCGGTGCGGGGCGTGGTGGGGGGATTTTCGGCGCTACGGGGCAGACCTGCATCGCCGGTTCACGTCTGCTTGTTCACCGGAGCATTCATGATGAATTCCTTGAGAAACTGGCCGCCTTTACCAAAACCGCGCGCATCGGCGATCCGCGCAATCCTGCCACTTGCATCGGTCCCATCGCCAATCAGATGCAATACGACCGCGTGCTGAATTATATCGATATTGCCCGCCAGGAGGGCGCGGAACTCTATTTGGGCGGTAAACGGCCGGCGCTGGAAGAGTGTCAGGCCGGGTTCTTTATTGAGCCGACAATCTATACCGGCGTTCATAATGACATGCGCATCTCCCGCGAAGAAATATTCGGTCCTGTGCTGGCCGCCATTCCTTTCGATGACCCCGAAGAAGCGCTGGCCATCGCCAACGACAGCGAGTTTGGCCTGGCGGCCGGGGTCTGGACTTCGGATATGCGGCTTGCTTTACGGATGTCGGAGAAACTGCAGGCCGGCAGCGTTTGGGTGAACACCTACCGCGACATTTCGTATACCACCCCTTTTGGCGGTTATAAAAAAAAGCGGCATCGGGCGTGAAAACGGCATGGCGGGTATTTACGAATATCTGCAGACCAAAGCGATATGGATTTCCACCGCTGAAGAGGTTGAAAACCCCTTCGTTATTGGCTGATGAGATCAGGACGGGTAAACATGGCAATCAGAAAAGGCAGTGAAGTCCTTGCCGATGAACTGCAATTGAACGGCGCGGATATTATCTGGCATGTGCCCGGAGAGAGCTTTCTGCTGGCGCTGGACTCCCTTGCCGTTCGGCATCCCGCTATCCGTACCGTCAGTTGCCGCCATGAAAATGGCGCCGCGCAGATGGCGGAAGCCTATGGCAAGCTGACCGGCCGGCCGGGTATCGCTTTTGTGACGCGCAGCCCGGGCGCCACCAATGCGGTTAACGGCATACATACGGCGTTTCAGGACGGTTCCCCCCCCCCTGATCCTGATTGTCGGGCAGGTGAAGCGGAGTATTCTCGAACGTGAAAGCTTTATGTCCTATGACTTTCGCACGATGTTTGCCCCCATGACGAAATGGGTCGGCCAAATTGACGACGCGGCCCGTATTCCGGAGTTCGTTCAGCGTGCCTACGGTACCGCGATGTCCGGCCGTAAAGGCCCGGTGGTGCTGGTGGTTCCTGAAGACGTGCTGGAGCAAGAGTGCGATGTTTCCCCCGGCCGCCCCAGCATTGCCCCCCCCCCGGGCCGGCGGCTTGTCTGAGCAAGAGATGGAGGACATATTCGCCATGCTGTCGGCGTCTCGCCATCCGCTGCTGATTGTGGGGGGGGAGGGGGCTGGAGTGAGGCGTCGCGCAACGATATCCAGCGTTTTGCCCGGCAGAATCAGATCCCGGTGGTGACGACGTTCCGGCGCCGTGACATTATCGACCATCGTCTGGAATGCTTCGCGGGTGAGATTGGCATCGGCTCCAATCCGGCATTATTGCAGCATATCCGCGAAACGGATTTCATCATAATGTGCAATGACGCCTTAAGCGATGTCAATACCATCGGCGCGGGTTATATGGAAGGCTTTACGCTGTTCTCCATCCCCTGCCCGGAGCAGAAAATTGTCCATGTCCTGCCGTATCATGATGACCTTAACCGGGTTTTCCGCGCCGAGCTTGCCCTGGTGGCGGATATTGATGCTTTCGCCAAAGCCCTGGCGGACTACGAGGCGGTAAATCCGCCCCGGCATGGAGAATGGATGCGCAGGCTCCGGCAAACCTGGCGTGAGGAAATCAGCCCGCGGCCCTGTCCCGGCGACATTGACTTGCCGAAACTGATGATTGGTCTGCGGGAAAGGCTGCCGGATGACGCTATCGTGACCAATGGCGTGGGTGCCTATGCGACGTGGAGCCAGCGCTATTTTGCTCATTATCAATTGCATACCCAGCTTGGCCCCATCAGCGGTTCCATGGGCTATTCACTTCCCGCCGCCATCTCCGCCAAGCTTATCTATCCGGATCGCATCGTGGTGGATTTTGTCGGCGACGGCTGTTTTCAGATGAGCAGCGAAGAGTTGGCCACCGCTGTTCAATACGGCGCCAACGTCGTGATTGTATTATTCAACAATAACCTTTACGGCACTATCCGGATTCATGAAGAAAAACGGCTGGACGGACGGGCGCACGGCACTGACCTGGTGAATCCCGATTTCTGCGCGCTGGCCCGCGCCTACGGCGCACATGCCGAGCGGGTGGTCAGCACCGAGCAGTTTGTCCCGGCATTTGAACGTTGCCTCAGCGCTGGCAAACCGGCGCTTATCGAGCTGGTGATTGATCCTGAAGCCATTCATTCTCGCTATTCATTAAGTGATTTGAAATTGAAAAAGTAATTCTTAGCCGGAAATATTTCCCATTCGATATTGGGTGAGGGATATAGGGCGAGAAATAAATAACATAAAGCCAACGCAGTTAAATTTACTAACAATTGAGGATAGTGAAATGAAATTAGCATCGTCTCTTGCTGCTGTTTTCTGCTTGTCCGCTGTAAGCCTGGCCAATGCGAACGCCGCCTGTGAATTACGGGTAACCACCTGGGGCGGCAGCTACCAGGCCACCTATCAGCAGGTCGCGGCAAAGTTTGAAAAAGAATATGATTGTAAAATTGCCTGGGTGGTGGGATCGAGCCCTGACCATATCATGAAGGCCCGTTTGGGACAGGTGGATGTGGTGACCAATACCTTGCTTAATTCTATCGCCGGAGAAAAAAGAGGGACTCTGGATAAAGCTGGACAAGGCCGACATTCCTAATATGGCCAAGCTTTACAGTAATGCTGTTTATTCTCCCTATACTATCTATGCAAACGTAGGGGATTATGTACTGGCCTATAATAAAGACAAAATAAAAGAAGCCCCTGATAGCTGGAATGCATTGTGGGATAAAAAATATAAAAATCATGTCATCATCTATGGCACGGACCATATCCCGACATTAAGCCTGGCGGTCATGGAGGCTGAGCAGCATGGCGGCAGCATCGATAAGATGGAACCCGGTCTTGAACGCATGGCCGCGTTGATGAAAGACGGCAATCTTATCGGTGCCCTGGATGTTGAGAGCCAGATGGTATCGCTGTTCCAGACCGGCGACGCCTGGCTGGGCATGATGGCTACGGGCAGAATGAAGGAGCTTATGTCGAAAGGCGTGAATAATGTCGGTTTCGTTCGTCCTAAAGAAGGGACTTTCCCGTTAATCACCACCATGAATATCACAAAATACGCCACCGATCCTAAAATGGCGAAAGCTTTTGTGAATTATGTGCTGAGTCCCGAGGTACAGCTCGCCTTCGCCACGCAGAATCTCTACGCGCCTACCGTTAGCGGCGTACAGATACCCGCTGATTTCAAATATGCCGACCTGCTGGTAAAAGACGATGAATTTAAGCGCTTATATCTGCCGGACCAGGAAAAAATTACGGCGCATAAAGCTGAATGGCAACAGCGTCTGAATGAGTTAGCCACTCAATGAATAGGTTAAAATCACCTATTCCGATCCTGGCTATTGCAATCACCATGCTGTAAAGAGATTTCCGCTATTTTTCATTGATAAATAAAGTGTGAGATGTATGACTGATGACGTTATTCAGCTGAAAGGTATTATTAAACGTTACGGTAATTCCACTGCCGTTGATGATGTATCATTTAACGTCCGGCAAGGTGAATTTGTCTCTCTTTTGGGGCCAAGCGGCTGCGGTAAAACCACAACATTGCGCATGATTGCCGGTTTTGTGGACCCGACGGGAGGGACAATAACCGTGCATGGGCGAGATGTGACCCATCTGCCGCCAGAGAAACGTAATATGGGTTTTGTGTTTCAAAATTATGCTCTCTGGCCGCATATGACGGTGGCGGAAAACGTGGCGTTCGGTCTGAAACTGCGTAAAAAAAAGTCGGCTGTTTATTGGTAATAAAATAGAAGAGTCTCTTGCCGTTGTCGGTCTCGGCGGTTTTGAACATCGCCTGCCCAAGCAACTTTCCGGGGGACAGCAGCAGCGCGTGGCGCTGGCGCGCGCTTTGGCGCTGGAACCCGAACTGTTGCTGATGGATGAACCGCTCAGTAATCTCGATCGCGCCTTGCGGGTGACCATGAGGCGCGAGCTTAAAGAGCTGCAGAGCAAGATGAAGATGACGACGCTGTACGTCACCCATGACCAGGAAGAAGCGTTGTCCATGTCCAACCGCGTGGTGATCATGAACGGCGGGCGTATTGAACAAATAGCGACGCCCCCTGTGCTGTATGAAACCCCGGCCAGCTCTTTTGTGGCGGATTTTGTCGGCATAACGAATTTTCTCAAGGGACAGGTGGTGGAGAGCACCGCCGACGGCAATAGGGTCCGCTTATCTTCAGGTTTGATCATCACGGCAAAACCGGCGCAGTCCGTTGCGGTGGGGGCGCAGGTTATGGCGCTGGTTCGCCCGGAAAGGATAACGGTCATGACGACAGCGCCTCAACATCCGGACAATATCCTCCGGGGGCGGGTGGTTTTCTCTGAATATTATGGCGCCGTTGTCCGATATGCCGTGCACATTGATGAGGGGAAGGTGCTGCGGGCCGAAGTGCATAATTTTGACCGTGTGATTGAGAATGGTTGCATCGTCTGGGTTTATATTAACCCGGAATGTTTACGCATCATTCCTCATGAAAGGAGTTTGTGATATGTTTCGCAAAGCCTTTCCGCAGCTGTCGCCTGTGCTTTTATTGTTATTGTTTTTTGTCATCATACCCTTGTTATGGATTATCCGCGCCAGCTTTAACGTGGTGGTGGATGGCGCTTACATGGTATCAGCGTTCACTTTAGATAATTATATTAAATTCTTGGGCAGCAAATGGTATTGGGTTAATACATTATGGTTTTCAATAAAAATTGCGTTTATCACGACATTTATTTCGTCGGTTTGTGCTTATCCGGTTGCCATTTATATTGGCAAAACAGGCGGACTGCAACGTAATATTTTGATGTCGCTGGTTATGGCGCCGCTGCTTATCGGGCTGGTGACGCTGGTGTATGGCTGGATCGTTATTTTCAGCGGCAGCGGGCTGATGAACTCATTGATGATTGCCTTACATGTCTACAATGAACCGGTAAAATATATGTGGGATATAAAAGGCGTCTGTATCCTGCTGGTGTATATAGGCATACCCTATATGGTTCTGTCGCTGATTGATTCCATTGAGCGGATCAATCCTTTTCTTATTGAAGCGGCGCGAAATGTGGGCGCTAACCGATGGTTAACGTTCTGGAAAATTGTTTTTCCGTTAACCCTGCCGGGATTGTATGCCGGGCTGGTGATTGTTTTTGCCCTAAACTTTTCCGCCTTCGCCGTACCTTTGATGATTGGTAATAGTAATACGCAAATGCTGGGTTTGGTTATCTATCGTGAAGCGTTATTGAATAATAATTTGCCGTTCAGCTCAGCCATCTCCGTGATTATGAGTATCGTGAATGCATTAATTATTATGGGATTAACGGCTGTTTTTGGTAAGCTTATTTTGCGTAAGCTCGAGGTGGTGCGATGATACGTTTTGACGTAGGGGCGGGGGTCTTACGGTTTTTCACTTTCCTGATCCTGTTTTTTTTGATTTTCCCGATTGCCATTACCTTATTAGTCTCCATAAACCCGCGCGAGTTTGTGCTTCCGCCGTCAGGGTTTACGTTTGCTTGGTTTCATGCCGCCTGGACGTCAGACACCTTTCTTCGGGCGATGGGGGTGAGCGTGTGTCTTGGCATAGCGTCGTCCCTGCTGGCAAATGCCATAGCGTTACCCGCCGCCATGGCCCTGGTGCGCAACGACTTTCGCGGTAAAAAAACCATCAATCTCTTTATTATGTCGCCGCTGTTAATTCCGACGACGATTTTCAGCCTGGCGCTCTATATCTATTTTGTTAAAATTGGCTTGGGTGCGGGTCTCCTCTCATTGTTAATCGGACATATGCTGCATATCATGCCGTATTCTGTCCGCATCCTGTCTGCGAGCTTACATAATCTTGACCCTTCCCACGAAGAAGCCGCCCGCAACGTGGGGGCCGGCCGGATGAGAACCTTATTTAAAATTACCTTGCCGGTTATCCGCACCGGCCTGATATCCAGTGGGTTGTTGTGTTTTATTCTTTCCTGGAATGATTTCCCCATCTCGGTATTTCTTGCGCCCCCGGCTGGACACCCTTGCCCGTAGAGCTGTTTTCCTATATTAAATTTCAATATGATGCAGTGGCGGCGGCCTTGGCAAGTTCGCTGATTATCATATCGGCGGTTGCCATGATAGTCATTGACAGAGCGGCCGGGCTGAGCCGCGTCTTGCGCAGCTGAACTTATAGCGAACGCTAGGCCAGTGTCCACGATCCTGGCGGCAGTCCGGCCTTCGGCGGTGTGTGCGGTCAAACCGATCGGGTTGAGCGCCTGGACGGCGTCACCGCCGTGGTGCGCGGTTGTTGTTTGTTAAGCATCATAATTTTATGTTTAGTTATTAGCTTTATAATATTTTACCAGATCAAGTCAGTCCAATAGCCTTGGATACCGGCGCGTGGGAAAGCATGACCCACCCGGGCTATTCTAAGGAAGCAGACATGACAGTTGAAAAAACAGAAGTTGATACGCTGGTTATAGGGGCCGGTCAGGCGGGTATCGCGATGAGCGAACATCTCACCCGGCTCGGCATCCCCCATCTGGTCGTCGAAAAGAACCGGATCGCCGAAGCCTGGCGGTCTGGCCGCTGGGATTCACTGGTCGCCAACGGGCCGGCCTGGCACGATCGTTTCCCCGGACTGGAATTCGAGGGTATGGACCCCGACAGCTTTGTCCCCAAAGAGCAGATTGCCGATTATTTTGTCGCTTACGCGAAAAAATTCGACGCGCCGGTCCGTACCGGGGTCGAAGTCAGGCGCGTGCAACGCCATGTCGGCCGTCCAGGCTTTCGGGTCGAAACGTCCGACGGGATAATCGAGGCCAGCTATATCGTGGCGGCCACCGGGCCGTTCCAGCGCCCGGTTATTCCGGCGATTGCCCCCGACTTTCCCGGACTTCGCCAAATCCACTCCGCACATTACCGCAATCCCCGACAACTGCCTGAAGGCGGCGTCCTGGTGGTGGGCGCGGGCTCGTCAGGCGTACAGATCGCCGATGAGCTGCAACGGGCCGGCCGTCAGGTTTATCTTTCGGTTGGACCGCACGATCGGCCGCCGCGCGCCTATCGCAACCGGGATTTCTGCTGGTGGCTCGGGGTATTGGGGTTGTGGGATGCCGCTGCCAGCCAGCCGGGTAAAGAGCATGTGACTATTGCCGTCAGCGGCGCCCGCGGCGGGCATACGGTGGATTTCCGGCTGCTTGCCCGGCAAGGCGTAACCTTGGCGGGCTTAACCCAATCCTTTCAAAACGGTGAAGTGCGGTTCGCCTCCGATCTGGCGGAAAATATCGCCCGTGGCGATGAAAATTACCTGTCGCTGCTGAACGCGGCCGATGACTACATCATCCGCAACGGCCTTGATTTGCCCGAAGAGCCCGAGGCCCGTACTTTCTTACCCGATCCGGAATGTATCACCCATCCTATTTCCCGGCTGAATCTGGCCGAGGCGGGAATCACTTCCATCATCTGGGCGACCGGCTACGCGGTGGATTATGGCTGGCTTGAGGTTGATGCGTTTGATGAAAAACGCCAGCCCCGGCATCAGCGCGGCGTTTCCAGCGAACAGGGTGTTTACTTCCTGGGGCTGCCCTGGCTCTCGCGGCGCGGATCGACCTTTATCTGGGGCGTGTGGCATGACGCGAAATATATCGCCGACCACATCGCCACTCGGCATAACTATCAGCAATACCGGGATGCCGCCCAGCGCGGACAGGCAGTTGACCGATAACCTCTTTGCGCAGCTCACCTTATCACCTTAACTCGACAGGACGACATGATGCCGACACATACCCGTATTCGCATGTTTAACACCAAAGACACCTATCCCAACCAGAATCTTAATAATGACCTGTGCCAGGCGGTACGGGCCGGCAACACCGTCTATGTGCGCGGACAGGTCGGAACCGATTTTGACGGCAACCTGGTGGGGCTGGGCGACCCGGGCAAGCAAGCCGGGCAGGCTATGCAAAATATCAAGCAGTTGCTGGAGGAAGCCGGCAGCGAGCTCGGCCATATCGTCAAAACCACCACTTACATTACTGACCCCCGTTATCGCGAACCGGTATACCAGGAAGTGGGCCGCTGGCTGAAAGGCGTATTTCCCATTTCAACCGGACTGGTTATCTCAGCGCTGGCGCAACCCCAATGGCTGGTGGAAATCGACGTGATCGCGGTTATCCCGGAGGGAAAAGCATGACATTTTCCATCGCCGGTTATTGTCCGCGCAGCGGTCAGTTCGGCATTGCGTTGAGCTCTTCCAGCATGGCCGTGGCGGCGCGCTGTCCGTGGTTGCTGCAGGGCGTGGGGGCCGTTTCCAGCCAGAACATCACGTTGCCATCGCTGGGTCCGTCCATTTTGCAGCGGCTAGCGGAAGGCATGACGGCGCGGCAGGCGCTGGCGGCCGTGATGGCAGGCGATCCCTATGCCGACTGGCGGCAGGTCACGGTGCTTGACCGCCAGGGCAACAGCGCGGTATTCGAAGGGGCGCATACCTTGGGTATTCATGCCGCCGTCCAGGGAGAAGGGTGCGTCGCGGCGGGGAATATGCTGAACAACCCCGGGGTGCCCGGGGCGATGGCGGACCGGTTTGCCGCTTTGTCATCGCTGAGCCTGGGCGAGCGCTTGCTGGCGGCGCTGCAAGCCGGCCAGGACGCGGGCGGGGAAGCCGGTCCGGTTTTTTCCGCCGGTATGAAGGTGATCAGCAGCCAAAGCTGGCCGTTAACGGATTTGCGGGTCGACTGGCGCGAGCAGGACGCCATCGGTGAATTGGCGCGGCTTTGGCAGCGCTGGGAACCGCAAAGCGAAGCCTACCTGCAGCGGGCCGTCAATCCGGCCGGGGCGCCTCGCTATGGGGTGCCCGGCGACGAATAAACCTTGTACACCGGCGCTGTGCGACGCTTTTTACTGCGCCTGTGGCGAGAAATACTGGCCGGTAAGACCGGTTAAGCGACGGACAGCGCGAAAGCTATTTCTTTCTGCTGCGCTGGGGTCGTCAATTCCTGTTCGCGGCAGTAATCCATGAACAAGCGGGTCGGGCGGGTCGTTTCCGCATGGCGCAAATGCGCCATCACCAGACAGGAATTGCTCATATTATCGCGGATAACGACCTGTTTAACCTGCATTCCGTCGTAAGTTAAATCATGGACGGGGCGTGTTACCAGAACGGAGAAACCCAATCCCTGCCCCACCATACAGCGGACCATTTCGAATGAGGGCGAACTGTAGGCGATATCCGGCGTCAACCCTTTCTCTTTAAAAATATCGATGAAGTAATTCCGGCTGGGTACGACATCCAGCAAAATCATCGGTTCTTTGCTCAATTCCTCCAGACTGACGGTGCCGCGCTGCGCCAGGGGATGATCGACATGCAGCAGCGCATAGGGTTTCTGCGGCGCGTTCAGCGGCTCGGTTTGAATACTGGAATCCAAATCATGCTGATAGAGAATGACCATATCGAAACGGCCGCGGTGCAGACCGTGAGTCAGTTCATGCTGCTCGCCGTCATGAATTTGCAACGTGATGTTTGGGAAACGCTTCTTGAAGCCGGCGATCAGTTTCGGCAAATAAAGCGGCGCCACGGTTTCAAAACAGCCGATGGAAATGGTGCCGGAGACCATGCCGTTATCGGCGCGGCTATTTTGCTCGAACTGATAAGACATGCGCAGCAGTTCACTGGCTTTTTCGAAGAAACGGCGGCCGCTGGTGGTCAGGGACACTCCCTGGGCGTGATGGCGGATAAACAGCTGTACGTCGAAACTCTCTTCCAGGCTTTTTATCGCCATGGAAATGGAAGGCTGCGCGATATGCAGGTGGCGTGACGCCTCGGCGATACTGTTATATTCCACTACCGTCACGAAATATTTCAATTGTCTTAACGTGAAGTGTGCCATGCAGGTGTTCTCTCTAATAAGTTTTTATGTGGGTTATCGCCTTTCATAACAACAAAAAAACGATGCTCAAGGAGAAAGCAATATCCATGCCACGGATCTGAGCCCATTTATAGCCATAAAGTCACCTAATTGTTTTGAAGTTGCACCGTTATCGTGCAATGTAAAAATTTTGTAGATTGTATGGGATCATTTGGGGGCGCCGCATATCCATTTTTTGACACAACGATACAGATACAGCCAATTGATAACCTTCGGATAACGACTAACAGCCTTCGAATAACGACTAATTAGTTTTTTTTCAATTTAGAGACAAAGAAATAACTACTTTCACCTTTCCTTCCGCTCAGTTCATAGTGAATGCCAGAGAATCCAGGCGGTCGTTTTCCGCTGTCATCCGGAAGGAAGCATAAGGCATGAGTACTGCGCAATTTCAACGTGAAGAGTTCAAGGCGCTGGCGCGCGCCATGACGCCGGAAGAACTGGGCGATTTTCTCAGCGGTCACGGCATGTGGAAGACGCAAGCCAATCCCCGGTTGGGTATCCCCGCTATTGTTATGACCGATGGCACTTACGGCGTGCGGTACTCCATCCAGCAAATCGAGCAGGACGAACAGGGCGGGCAGGATGTTGCCGCTTTTCTGGGGGGTGGTCAATCAACGGGCCAAAGATATCGAAGTGGCCTGGGGTACGATGAAACCTGCCACGTGTTTCCCGAACGGTTCCAGTTTCGCCTGTAGCTGGGATGTGGCCCTGGCCGACCGCCTTGGCGAAGCGCTGGGTGTCGAATGCCAGCAAATGGGGGTGCATGTATTGCTGGGGCCGGGTATCAATATCCGGCGTACCCCTCTAGGCGGTCGCAGCTACGAATACTATTCCGAAGACCCGGTCATTTCCGGCGAGCTGGCCGCAGGCGTGATTAATGGCCTGCAACGACGGGGCGTGGGCGCCTCCCTGAAACACTTCGCCTGTAACAACTCTGAAGTTGAGCGCACCAGCATGGATTCCATCGTCGATGAGCGCGCTTTGCGCGAAATCTATCTGCGTGGTTTCGAGCGGGCTATCAAACAGGCGCAGCCTTGGACGGTAATGAGCTCCTACAATCGTTTGAACGGAACGCATACGGCGGAAGACCCGTGGCTGCTTACCGAGGTGTTGCGTAATGAATGGGGATTCGAGGGTACGGTTATCGCCGACTGGAACGGAGTCAAAGACCGGCCGGCATCGGTGTGCGCCGGCAATGATCTGGACATGCCGGAGAACCTGGCGCGTAAAGACAGTCTGGTCCTGGCGCTGAAAACCGGCGACGTGCCGCGGGAACTGGCCGAAAACGCGGCGGTACGTATTCTGGGCCTGGTGAAGCGGGCCAAAGACGCCGAACGGCGCAATACGCCGGTGGACAAAAACGCACACCACGCGCTGGCGCGCCGTATGGTGGCGGAGTCTATCGTTTTGCTGAAAAACGAACGCCGCGCCTTGCCGTTGGAGCCGCAATCCTGCCGCCGACTGCTGTTGGTGGGAGAGGGGGCGAAGACCCCGGTAATCCAGGGGTCTGGCTGCGCCACGACCCTGCCGACCCGGGTGGATATTCCTTATGATGAGATTCTGCAACGGGCGGACGGCAACCTGCGGATCGCCTGGTGCCAGGGCACCGGCGATGATCAGGCGCAGCGGGAGCGGCTGCGCGAAGAAGCCTGCGCCGCCGCCCGGCAGGCGGACCGGGTGGTCGTGTTCGCCAACAGCGAGGACGGCTACGACGGCGAAGGCTCGGACCGCCGCACGCTGGGACTCCAGCCCGGGCAGGACGAATTGATAAACGCCCTGACCGCGGCGAACGATCAGGTGATCGTGGTGCTGGCCAATCCGGATGCGGTGGTAATGCCGTGGCTGGCGCAGGTGAGCGCGGTGGTGGAAACCTTCTACGCCGGGCAGGCGATGGGCGGCGGGCTGGCCGATGTCTTGTTCGGCGTGGTGAATCCGTGCGGCAAATTGACTGTCACGTTCCCGCGGCAAATGGAAGATATCCCCGGCTGGCACAGCTATCCCGGCGAAAATGGCCGTCATTGCTACAGCGAAGGCCTGTTCGTCGGGTACCGCTGGTACGACTCCCGTAAAGTAGACCCTTTGTTCCCCTTCGGCTACGGCCTGAGCTATACCCGGTTCGCCTACAGCGATATCCAGCTGGACAAGGATAACCTGAAGGAAGGCGAGACCGTGAATGTTAGCTTTATCCTGACCAACACCGGTGAACGGCCGGGTAAAGAGATTTGCCAGCTCTACAGCCGTTATCAGGCTCCGCGCCATCGCCGTCCGCTTCAGGAATTGCGCGCTTTTTGCAAAGTGGAGCTCCAGCCCGGCGAACAGCGGCGCGTTACCTTGAGCGTGGCGGCGGACGAACTGTGTTATTACGATACCGGCCGCCGGCGCTGGATCCTCGACGACGACCAGGTAACCTTGTGCGTCGGGCCGCATTCGCGAGATTTGCCATTGCGTCATCCCCTGCGCTGCCACGGTAAAGTGGCGCGCTATCGTTTGGTTTCCCGGGATACCCAGCCGGTGTTTGTACTGGAGAATCCGGTGGCGCGTGACCATTTCAATCGCTTTTTGCAACAGCAGTTCACCATCACCCCCGATGAAGCCGACCGGATGTTGGAACACTGCGCGAACTCCTTTCTGAACATTTTCACCACCTTTGGTCGTCGTTTCAGGCGGCATTTCGCCGAAGCGGATATCGAAGCCTTTATCGAGACGGTGAATCGCGCCATCAGGGCGCAAGAGGAAGAAAACTAGAGAACCGATCGGCATTTTCGGGATCCCGGCTGTACCGGGACATTCCATTATTTGGCTATGCAGCAGGTGGAAACTTATGCAAGAAATAAAAGCAAAGAATCGATACAACCGGCGTGATGCCTTAAAACTGGGCCTGGGTGCGGCGCTCACTGCTGTCGCCGCGCCCCTGATTTTGGCGCGTTCCGCGCGGGCCGCAGACGTCGCCAGCCTGACGGTGGCGGATGTGGGCGGGCCTTACGGCACCGGGTTTTCCAAGGCATTTTATAAGCCGTTCGAAGAAGCCACCGGGATCAAAATCATCAACACCGTACTGGGGCCTGATCCGGTGCCGCAATTCAAAATGATGGTCGATACCCAGAATTATCTGTTTGATGTGGCGTTGCTGAACCCGGAACATCTGGTGCGTTTGAATCAACAGCCGAAACCCTACCTGGAAGACCTTGATATTACGGTGCCCGATCCACAGAATTACGTCGCGGGCGCCATTACCAAACAATTCGGCGGCGTCAGTATCTTTGCGCTGGCGCTTGGTTACCGTACCGATGCCTTTGCGGGTAAAGCGGCGCCGGACAACTGGGTCGATTTCTGGAACACTGATAAATTCAAAGGCCGCCGCGGCCTGTGGCGCAGCCCGATCTGTACGCTGGAACTGGCGCTGCTGGCGGACGGCGTCAATCCGAAGCAGCTTTACCCACTGGATGTGGATCGCGCGTTCAAAAGCCTCGACAAGATCCGCAAAAGCATTGATGTCTGGTGGACCAGCGGCGCGCAAGCGACGCAACTGCTGCAAAACGGCGAGCTGGATATGATGAGTATCTGGAGCAGCCGGGCGCAAACCGCCATTGACGGCGGCGCGCCGGCGTCCATCGCCTGGGGGCAGGGCTTGTATAATATCGACGGTTTCACCATTCCGCACGGCAGCCCGAAAGCCGACGCGGCGCGCAAATTCATCCGGTTCTGTATGGATCCGAAACGCCAGTCGCTGTATGTCGATGATTTGGCCTGCGGCCCGACCAATGTCAAAGCCTATGACTACATCGACAAGAAAAAAAGCCGCCCTGTTGCCCACCGCGCCGGATCATATCAAAAGCCTGGTCCAACTGGGCGCCGATTACTGGGGCGCCCACCAGGAAGCACTGACCGAGCGTTTCGAAAAGTGGATCCTGAGCTAAACCCGCGGCGCGGCGCCGGGCGCCGCGCATTGCCTGGATTGGAGGATTTTTTCTTGGCAGAACTTGCAACACCCGCAGCCGAACCGAAAACCGCGAAAGCCCGGCGTTGGCATCCGTTATTGCTGGCCGTGCCCGGGCTGTTGTTTTTGGCGATTTTTCTGGCCTGGCCCACCCTGAAGTTGATGCTGCTCAGCTTCCAGGGCGATGACGGCCATTTCTCGCTGGCGGTCTGGAAACAGATGTTCGGCGCCGGTATATATGTCAAGGTGACGGTCAATACCTTTCTCATCGCCTTTGAAACCACGCTGGCATGTCTGCTGTTCGGTTATCCGGTGGCATACTGGCTGTCGCAGCGCGGCGAGAACACCCGGCGTCGTTTGATGTGGCTTATCCTGCTGCCATTCTGGACCAGCACCCTGCTGAAAAAATTTCGCCTGGATGGTGATTTTGGCGCGCCGGGGCATCCTATCGGAAATCCTCATGGCGATGGGCGCCGAAGCGCCGCTGAGCGTGCTGTATACCCGCGGCATTGTGGTTTTCGCCATGGCGCACAGCATGTTGCCGCTGGCGATCATTACCATGCTGCCGACCATGACCGCCGTCGATCAGGGTTTGTTGCGCGCCGGCCATACCCTGGGCGCCACGCGCGCCCAAAGCTTCTGGCGTATTTTCTTTCCACTGACGATGCCAGGGCTGGTGGCCGCCTGTCTGCTGGTTTTCATCAGTTCGCTGGGCTTCTTCATTACGCCGGCGCTGCTTGGCGGCCCGCAGGATTCCATGATAGGCCAACTGTTGATAACCCAGGTGCAGCAGTTACTCAACTGGCGGCTGGCCGGCGCTGTCGCCATGCTGCTGCTGGTGGCGACTCTGGCGGTCTGCTTTTGCTATGACAAGCTGTTCGGCCTGTCGGCCATTGCCGGCGGCGAAGGGCATGCCAGCAGCCAATGGATTCGCCGGAGCGGATATGTGTTGCTGGCGGCCATCGCCCGCATGGCGGATTGGCTGACCGAAGGGCTGGCGTGGCTGTTGCGCGGACACCGTTTCGGCCAGCTGCTGCCGCTGTTCAGCATAGTGGTAATGCTGGTGCTGCTGCTGCCGGTGATGTCTTTCCTGCCAATGGCCTTCAGCAGTTCCAGTTTTCTGCAATTTCCGCCGCCCGGTTTTTCCCTGCGCTGGATGCAGGCCTATCTTGATTCGCCGATCTGGACTGGGGCCACGGTGCGATCGTTCGGCATCGCGCTGGTCACCGGCCTACTGGCCACGCTTATCTCCGGCGTCGCCGCCTTCGGCCTGTCGCGTCATAACGGCAGGGCCGGCAGCCTGGTGGTCATGACCTTCCTGCTGCCGATGATCATTCCCAATATCGTCACCGCCGTCGCGCTGTTCTATCTGTTTGCCACCCTTGGCCTGGTGGGGTCGGATTTGGGCATCATTCTCGGCCATACGGTCGTGGCCATTCCGGTGGTATTTATTATTATCCTGACCACCTTCAAACACTATGACTGGCGGCTCGACCAGGCGGCGGGCACGCTGGGCGCCAATCGCTGGCGGATTATCCGAGAGGTGACGCTGCCGCTCATCAAAAGCAGCCTGGTGGCGGCGTTTATCTTCGGCTTCCTCAACTCATTCGAAGAGCTGACGGTGGCGATGTTTGTCGGCGGCGGCGTGAAGCAGACCTTGCCCAAGCAGATGTGGGACGACGTACTGCTGTCGGTGACGCCGACGCTGGCCGCCGCGTCGGTGATCATCCTGACCATTGTGACACTGTTATTCATTATTGCTGAACGTGCCCGCCGCAAAGCGGAGGCCATGTAAGGATCGACCATGACATCAACCATCAAATTACAGGCCGAAAAGATTGGCAAACGCTATGGGCAGACCTCGGTGCTCCAGCATCTCGACCTGGCCGTATACCAGGGGGAATTACTGACGCTGCTGGGGCCGTCGGGTTCAGGCAAAACCACCTTGTTGCAGATAATCAGCGGCCTTACCGACCCCACCTCCGGCCGTTTGCTGATAGATGGCAAAGACGAGACGCATACCGCGGTACACCAGCGCGACATCGGCGTCGTGTTCCAGAATTATGCGCTGTTTCCACACCTGACGGTGGAGGAGAACATCGCGTTCCCGCTGCGTATGCGGCGCCGGCCGGGCGCCGAAATCGGCCAGCGTGTGAAAAAAAGTGCTTGAAATGGTGGAATTAGGCCACGTAGCGCAGCGTTTTCCCCGTGCGCTCTCGGGCGGGCAGCAGCAGCGGATTGCGCTCGCTCGCTGCCTGGTTTACCAGCCCGGCATTATCCTGATGGACGAACCGCTGGGCGCCCTGGATCGCCAATTGCGGGAGACCATGCAGATGGAAATCAAGCGTATTCACCGCGAGTCAGGCGCCACTATCATTTTCGTGACACACGATCAGGAAGAGGCGTTGGCGCTGTCGGATCGCATCTGTCTCATGAATGAAGGGCGCATCGCGCAGGTCGATACGCCGCAAACCATCTACGATCGGCCCAATTCGGCCTTTGTGGCGGAGTTCATCGGCTTATCCAATATTGTTAAAGGCGAAGTGCGGGGCGACCGGCTGCTCACCTCGCTGGGTGCGTTCGAACTGCCGGACGCCTTACAGCACGGCAGCGAGGTTTCATTGGTGATCCGCCCGGAGCATGTGCGGTTGCAGGCATCAGGCCACGCCGCGCTGGAAGGAGAAATCAGCGAGCAGGTCTACGCCGGTTCAGAGACGCGGGTGGTGGTGAAACTGCAAGGGGGCAAACGCTTTATTGTACGCAGCAGCGGCATGGCGGCAGGAAAAATCGGCGATCGTGTCTCGCTGAGCTGGGATGTTAGCCACAGCCGGACGGTAACCGGCTGAGCGCGCCGCCAGCAGCTTTCACATGATGCTGTAGTCCCTGCGGTTTTGAGTACCACTGTCGATATCGGGGGTTTCTGTTCGCAACGTTTTATTATATCGTTCGATAGACCCGTTCCGCACCTGGTACTCCCCCCATTTCATTACTGATAAACGTGCCCCTTAAGGGCTGCCTACCTGACCCCACACTGGCTATCCTCTCTCATGACGCCAGTGAGATGCTGGGTAGCATGAGAACCGCCACGGAATATCGCCACTCTTCCCATAAATAATTATCGATGCGACGGCGGTACATGATTTTATAAAAACGAGTTCACTTCACTGTCCATGCTTCGGAAAAATGACTATCTTCAAATAGTTCCGTCAATCCTGTAATCTGCTTGAGCCTAAGCACTTCATCGGCATCCATACCTAACTCCACGGCAATTTTCTCATCCTTCCAGCCTAATCGCGCCAGGTCCCTGACGATATCTGACATGGCCATGATTTGATGTTTTCCACGGGCGCGGTTATGGCGAATGGTGGCCGCGATGCGATCGGTTTTTCCTGACTGGCTGTTTCTGATACAGGTAACGGGAAGATAATTTTTTAAACGGCTGCGAAGGATCTTTTTTCTTTCCCCAGCAAACTGCGGTGAAATCCATCTACCACAATATAGCTCTCCTTTTCCTGGCAAACCACCACGGGTTGGGTATAGCCGTCCTTATCCAAGGAGGTAAGCAGTAATCTTTTTTCGGCAGGCGCCATAGTATTAGGGTTATAATCATTTGCCAGCACGTTCTCAGCTTTTATCCAGAGTACACAGTCCACCGGTTCTTCTCGGAAAGGGCTTTGATCATGTAAAAATTTTTTTAGTGAATTAATGGCTGCGATCTGTTCGTCGCAGGTCATAGCGCTGAGAGCTGCAGATATGGGTTTAAATAATTCCTCTATATTCATAAAATCCTCCATTCTTTACGTTTCTCTTGCATGCGATGAAGGTATTTTTCGTAATGGTGGGCCTTGTTTGGGCTAAATGATAACGTATGACACCAAAAATCATTGCGGATAAGTGTCTTGCAAATACGTCGCCAAGAAGGAATATCTCTTGCGCCCAAATCTTTTTCCTGCTCGTCGGGGATGTCGATGGGAAAACCACGAATTTGATACCATTTTAAATAAATGGCGATTTTATTACGATAATGCTCAGCTGTTTTCAATGGCATGCTGTCTAATAAAAATAGGGTGTAGCTTTTCCAACTGTGATGGGCCGGTTTGGTAATTTTACGATTGCCATAGAAATTCCCGGTTTGATCGGCGTAAAGTGCACCGGAATGTGCCCCTGCCACGCGTCGGCACGCTTTTTCCCATGTTTCAGGTTCAAGCACATGATAAAGCCATAAGCCCTTGCGTTGTTCGGGGCCGTAGGGTTCGCAAATACGCATCGAACTCAACGGCACGCCGGCCTGGTACATAAGATCATAAAGTGGATTATAAATACGCCTGAATTTGGCAAAAAAAGCCAAATGTCATTCACTTTCCAGTCATAAATAGGATAGGCATTATACACAAAACCTTCTAAGGAGGCTGTGGTCCAGGGTTTATCATCTGCGTAGCGCAGTTTAGAATAAGAGCTGATCGCGGCAAAGCGATTTAGCGATTCATCGGTACGTATACCGATTAAAATCGCTGCACTCTTTTTTTGTGCGAACCAACTGGCAAAAGCAGGGACAAATTCTTCAAAGGTCATGGCTTGCCGGTAAAAAGGGAAAAAAGCAGGGTCGGTGATTGCATCGGAAGGGGGTTGGCGTACCCAGTCAGTGTCCGGTTGCCATGCCACCCATTCGGGTTGATATTGTGAGACCCCATTCACGGTAGTCATGGGAAGAGCCACCCAGTAAAAACGATCGATACAATCTTTATATAGTGCTTTTATTTTCTGCACATGATTGATGGTAAGAGCAAACTGCACCTCCCAATCAATAAAAAGCACACTAAATGTGCGTTTTTTCCGGCGTGCAGTTTCAGCCACCAGATGCAGCAAGACCGTTGAATCTTTACCCCCGAGAAGGACACGCTAATACGCTGAAATGTATCGAAAATCCAAGTTATCCTCTCTTGGGCGGCCTCAAGGACGTTTTTCCCTAATCCTATTTTTTTGACCAACGTTATCTCCTAGTGTTATTATAAATAACATCGAATAGAATGTTAAGTGTTGTAAACCTTTTCCAGGTTTTATTAATTAGCATTGTGTGCTTAAGATAGTTAAATTTTTTTTATGTATCAGCATTTATATGCTGAAATAATATAATGTTATTCTGTGATGGAATTAAAAAAACAGTAATAAATGGAGTCAGTGATTTATCTTTAGTTCGGCTTAGAGCTGATTGTTATTTTCACAGATAAATTTGCATGAAATAACGGTGCCTGATCGCCGGCGGCGCCCACGAGGAATAATATCACCCTATCGTCAGCAGCATGTTCCTCTATATAACATGCCATCGCACTAGCGCCCAGCGCAGTCGATAGGAATGCTCGCCTTGTCTGCATATTTGATTACCGGATTTCCACAGCCAGTTCAGTCCCGCGCTTGATAGGCAGCGTCACCGGAATAAAGCCGTTCTGCGGGTCACGGATCCACGCAAGGAAATCGGGTTCGGCATTGTCATTCAGCACATAGCCGCCGGTACGCAACTGAGGCGCAATCACCTCGATGACCTGACGTGCCAGGGCGGGTCCTTGGGCTAGCCGTAATCAGCACAAAATCCACCGGTCCGCCGATGTCCTTCAGCGTCTCCCGTGCATCACCGATGCGGATGTCGACATAGTCAGACAGCCCGGCGTCTGTCAGATGACGGCGAGCGGTTTGCGCCTTGGCGGCAACCAATTCAGCGCCAATAACTTGTCCACCGCCATTATCACGCATGGCGGCAGCAAAATAGACGGCTGACATACCGATTGATGTGGCAAAATCAACAACCCGCGCGGCGTTCATCGCCCGTCAGAACAGGTAAATCAGATCTCCCTGTCCGGATGAATAGAGAAACCATAATCGGCGAATTTTTCAGGATCATGGGAATGGGGGCCGCTAAACGCTTCTGTAGCGGGGCGTTTGCGCTCCGTATTCATGCGTTCAATCACCTGTAATATTCGCGGATCGCTAAGGGGGAGGGCGCGGGGGTAGATTGGCTCATGGTTATCCTTTCTACTGGTCAGTATTGAGTGAGATTGACATCCCGCTGTTACTGGCGTGGTGGTCAGGATACGTAGATAATCATCATTATTTATTATATGGTACCAGTAAAGTACCTTAAATTTGTCAATTGTTAGCCTTAGACAGGAGGCCCTATGAGCAAAACAGGCAATGCCCTTAGCGTCAGGCGGGGGCGGCCACGAGTCGTCGAGTATGAAGATCGGCGAAAAGCGATTGTTCAGGGAGCGTATAGTGCCTTTCTTGAGCTTGGGTTCGCACAGACCACCACGGCCGAAGTTGCCCGTCGCGCCAGGGTGTCAAAGCGCGCCATCTATGAGGTTTTTGCGAATAAGATGGAACTCTTCGCCACCGTCATCAAAGAGTATCGTTACCTTTTTATGGATCTTCCGCGCCCGGAAGATGAAATATTAACGCTGGAAGAGACGTTGTTTCGCATTTTCCGCCTTGATATCAGCGAAAACGAAGCGCTGGAAAGAGAAGCTATTCTCAAACTGATGACGCGAGAATCGGGTTTTTTTTCCTGAGCTATCTGATTATCTTTATCAAAGCAAAGCTATTCGTTCCCGTGAAATGTTGATGTGCTGGCTTGAGAAAGAGCACGAAAAAGGCAGGCTTATTGTTGAAGACAGCGGCATTTGTGCGGGTATGCTGATGGATATTGTTTTTGGCGCACTTATCCCGCGCAAATGGGTTTTAGAAACAGAAGGCAAGCAGCAGTTAGACGCAAACGGGCGCAGGCAACAACTGGAAACGATTAAAAAAAGGATACGTATGGTCCTGCGTGGTATCAACCCAGCTGCAAATCAATATGGCGAACATGTCGTCCGCGGCGAATAGCGTGGACGTCGACGTCGGTTAACCCATCCCACCGCCCAGGGTCTGCCACAGGGTAATGCGATTATCAAAATCGGTCTGTTTTAGGGTGATCAATTCCATCTGAGCCGCCCACAGTGTTCGCTGCGCGGTCAGCACTGAAAGATAGTCTCCCACGCCCGATTGATAACTGCGCAAGGCGAGTATCTGACTCTGTCTCGCCGCTGCCACGTATCCCTGCTGAGCATCCAGCTGGTCGCTAAGTGTAGCCCTGCGAGCCAGTGCGTCGGCTACCTCGGAAAACGCCGTCTGGATAGTTTTTTCATAGGTTGCCACATATCCTTTTTTCTCCGCTTCAGCATAATGCAGTGCCGCGAGATTGCTCCCGCCGGTAAACAAGGGCAGCGTCAGAGGGGGGCAAAAGACCACGTTCTCGAACCGCCGCTAAACAGATTTGACAGCGAGCTGCTTGCCGTTCCGGCACCGGCAGTCAGCGTCAGTGTGGGGAAAAAACTGGCTCGCGCGGCGCCGATGCTGGCATTGACGCTTTTCAGGTTATGTTCGGCTTCAAGTACATCAGGCCGCCTCAACAGCGCGGTCGAGGAGACTCCCGCCGGAACCAGTTTGACCGTCTGCTCAGGAAGACTATCCAGCAGGTCCGGCATAAGTTCATCAGGCAGCGGTTCTCCGACCAGCAGATTCAACGCGTTAATATCCTGCTGAACCAGGGTACGATAGCTTGCCTCACTGGCGCGAGCAGCCTGCCAGGTGGTCATGGCCTCGCTGACGTCAGTGGCCGCTGCGACGCCGGCTTTCAGCCTGGCCTGCGTGATACGCAGGGCATCCGCTGCGCTTTGCATCGTTTCGCGGGTTAACTGCAGATTGCTTTTGTCCGCTGCGAGGGTAAACCAGGCGGTTGCTGTTTCTGAAATTAGCGTCAGCCGGGTACTTTTGGCCGTTTCTTCACTGGCAAGCCACAGTTCTTTATATTCCCGCGTCAGGCTGCGATTTCGTCCGAACAGGTCTACCTCGAAACTGCTGATGCTCCCGTCGGCATCGGCGCCGCCGGTTACGCCGGTATCCAGCGTTCGGCTGCGGGTGCTATCCAGTTCAGCGTTGAGCGTGGGGAACAGTGCCGCCCGCTCCTCGCCATATTGCGCACGGGCGGCTTCTATATCCGCAATCGCCTTGCGCAGATCGCGGTTGCTTTGCAGTGCCCGCGCCACCACTTTTGCGAGCCGCTGATCATCGATCACCTGTTGCCAGCCAGCCAGTTCAGGTATGTCCGCCTGGGCTTTTCCTGCGGGCCAGGTCGTGGGCACCGGTGCGGCCGGTTGCTGGTAGTGCGGATCCAGTGAAAGACATCCACTCAGCGACAGCGTGTATATCAGTATACTGATTTTGTAATTCATGACTTAATCCTTGTCTGCATAGCGGCGGGCAAAATGGTGTTTAACGAGCACAAAAAATAACGGCACAAAAAAGATGGACAGCAAGGTGGCTGTCAGGGTGCCGCCAATAATGCCGGTGCCTATGGCGATACGGCTGTTGGCGCCAGCACCGGTTGCCAGCGCTAACGGCAGTACTCCGGCTATAAAAGCAATGGAGGTCATCATGATGGGACGCAAGCGTATGCGCGCGGCGGAAAACACCGCCTGCGCGGCAGGTACGCCACGTTGCAGCGCGAGCTCAGCAAACTCTACGATCAGAATGGCGTTTTTTGGATGAGAGGCCAATAATGGTCAGCAAGGCTACCTGAAAATAAACGTCATTGCTTAGTCCGCGCAGCGTGGCCGCCAACGCCGCGCCCAGGACGCCCAAAGGAATGATCAACACCACCGAAAAAGGGACGGACCAACTCTCGTAAAGCGCGGCCAGGCAGAGAAAAACCACAAGGATAGAAAGGCTATACAAGGTAGTCGCCTGTCCTCCCGCCATTTTTTCCTGCAATGAAAGTCCGCTCCATGCCCAAGTTGATCCCTCTGGAAGGTTCGACGCATAGGATTCCATGCTATCCAACGCGCTACCGGAGCTGTAGCCGGGGGCGTTGTCACCGGTTATTTCATAAGCCGCGGAGCCGTTGTAGCGCATCAGCGTATCCGGCCCTTTCGTCCAGCGGCTGCCGGAAAAGGCGGAAAACGGCGTCATGGAGGTATTACCACTGTCATCCGTGCCGCGTACGAACCAAAGATTAAGATCCTCCGGCTGAGCCCTGAATTTAGCATCGCCCATGATGTAGACTTTCTTAACGCGGCCACGGTCTATAAAATCATCGACATAGGTTCCGCCCCAAGCGCTGCCGAGCGTATCGGTGACATCCGCCAGGGATAATCCCAGCGCGACGGCTTTGTCGTTATCGATATCGACCTGGAGCTGGGGTGTCTGGGGGAGGTCGTTCGCCCGTACCGACATCAACGTCGGATCGGACTGTGCTTTTTTCAGTAAGGTGTTGCGCAAAGTCAGAAGCTTTGCACGATCCGTGGCGTTACTTGCCATCAATTCCAGCGTGAAGCCGTTCGTTTGTCCCATTCCGTCGACGGGAGGCGGCGTTGAAACGATAACCTGAGCATCGCGTAAGGATGACAGCGCTTTTGTCGCTCTCTGCGCAATGGCGCTGGCCGAATTAGCATTGCCTGAACGTTTCGACCATGGCTGAAGCGAAACGAAAGCCATGCCCGCATTTTGCCCACTGCCGCTGAAGTTAAAGCCGGTCTGGGCAAATATAACGCTGGTATTGGCTTTCTCTTCCGTCAGAAACCAGTGTGTTATCTCGTCTCTGATCTGGTTGGTACGGTTTGCGCTGGCGCCGGCCGGCAGCGTGAACTGAACCATCACCTCTCCCTGGTCCTCGCTCGGCAGAAAACTGGTTGGCAGACGCTGCATCAGAAGCGTTGTGGCGCCGGCCAGTATGATAAAGAGGCAGAGCATGGTAACCGGACGACGCAATATCCATTTTACCCGCCGGCTGTAGCCTTTTTCGGTACGTCCATACAGGCGGTTGAAACGGCCAAAGAACCCGCCCCGACGGGGCGGTTGATGTTTAAGAAACATTCCGCACAGTGCCGGGGTCAGCGTCAGCGCGACGATAACGGATAACGCCATGGCCGAAATAATGGTGACGGAGAACTGCCGGTAGATAACCCCGGTCGAACCGCCAAAAAAGCTCATCGGCAGGAAAACGGCACTGAGCACCAGGGCAATAGCCAGCAGTGCGCCGGATATTTCTCCCATCGATTTCTCTGTCGCCTGTCGGGCGCCAAGCAGCTCATCACGCATTATTCGTTCGACGTTTTCCACTACCACGATGGCATCATCCACCAATAACCCGATGGCCAATACCATTGCGAAAAGCGTCAGGGTGTTAATCGAGTAGCCGAAAAGCGCGAGAATACCGAAGGTACCCAATAAGACAACAGGCACGGCCAGCGCAGGGATGAGCGTCGCGCGAATGTTTTGCATGAAAAGATACATAATCGCCACGACCAGGATGATGGCGACAACCAGCGTAATAATCACATCTTCGACCGATAGCTTGATGAAGGCTGTGCTGTCTTTAGCGTAGGCGACGTCATACCCGGCGGGAAAGTTACTCCGGTATCCTTCCACTTCAGCCTTGACGCGTTCAGCGGTATCAAGCGCATTTGCGCCCGGCGCCATCATCACCGCCACCCCCGCGGCGGGATGGCCGTTAAGCAGGGAGCTTGAGGTGTAGTCCTCGCTGCCCATTTCCACCCGGGCCACATCGCTAATTCGGATGACCGAACCATCCGATTTGCTTTTAACAATAATCCTACGGAACTGCTCCGGCGTTTGCAGGCGTGATTGCGCCCTGACCGTTGCCGTGATTTGCTGCCCCTCCAGCGCGGGTTGATCACCGATTTTCCCGGCGGCCAGTTGGATATTCTGCGCCTCAATGGCTGATTCCACGTCAGAGGGCATCAAATTATAGGCGGCCAGTTTGGCTGGATTCAGCCAGATGCGCATGGCGTATTCGGCGCCAAATACCCGCAGCGATCCTACGCCCTGAACCCGAGCCAGAGGATCCTGCAGGTTACTCACCAGCCAGTCGGCCACGTCTGAAGTTGAACTGTGGTTTGATTTATCATAAAGCGCCATGATTAACAGAAAGTTAGACATGGATTTGGTCACGGTGACGCCGGCGGTCTGAACTTCGCTAGGCAAACGAGACTCCGCTTGCTGAACACGGTTCTGTACCTGCACTTGGGCCGTGTCGGGATCGGTGCCCTGCGCAAAGGTAACGGTTATGTCGACCTGGCCGTCGGAGCTGCTGGTGGAGGTGAAATAGAGCAAATTATCCAGCCCGGTCAGTTGCTGCTCGATGATCTGCGTAACGCTGTTCTCAAGGGTTTCGGCGGAAGCGCCGGAATAAGTGGTGGTTATTTTGACGGAGGGCGGCGCAACGTCTGGGTATTGTGTGACGGACAGGATACGCAAAGCCATTATGCCGGCCATCACTATAAGTATGGCGATAACCCAGGCAAAAACCGGGCGGCGAACAAAAAAACGGGAAAACATCAGTCTGTGCCTCCCGCCGCTTCCGACATTGCCACCGGGGTTACCGTTTCACCGGTAGCGACCTTACTGCTCCCTTCGACCACAACGCGTTCGCCCGACTTGAGACCGTCTAAAATCAGCCAGTGATTATTGATGGCGCTCCCCGTGGTGACGTTACGTTGTTCAATTTTATTATCGGAAGAAACCAGCAGTACGCTGGCATTGCCTTTGACGTCATAGCTGACCGCGGCTTGAGGCACTAGAATGCCGTCAGCCAGCGTTCCGTTTTCAACGCTGGCGTGCACGAACATGCCAGGCAAAAGGATGTGATCAGGATTCGGGAAAATAGCGCGCATGGTAACCGAACCGGTGGCTTCATCTACCGCCACTTCCGTCAGTTCCAGCCGACCTTTGGCAGGATAGACCGAGCCATCTTCTAGGGTCAGTGTGACGGCAAGGTTGTCCCGATTAACGGCAAGAGCTTGTTTACGCAATGCCAGTAGCTGTTTACTCGATTGGGTCAAATCGACAAACATTTCGTCGAGAGAACGAATAGTGGCGAGGGCAGTATCCTGCTCCGCCGATACCAGAGCGCCGGGAGTGACGGACGAAATGCCAATACGACCGGCTATTGGCGCAGTTATCGTGGTCCACTGCAGATTGACGCGCGCGCTTTCAAGGGCTGCGGCTTTTTCCTTCACCGAGGCTTTATCAACCTCACAGGTCGCCCGCGCATCATCCGTGTCCTGTTGTGAGATACCTTGTACTCTTACCAGACCCGTATAACGCTGAGCTTTCCGGCAGTCTGTTAATACCTGTGCTTTTGCGCTATCAAGGCTGGCTGCCGCCTGGTCATAGGTTGCCTTGTAACCCGCACTATCCACCTTAAACAACGCTTGCCCGGCATGAACGTCATCGCCTTCGCGGAACAGGCGTTTTTGAATAATTCCCGTGATCTGGGGGCGGACATCGGAAGAGAGGGTCGCCGTCGTCCGACCGGTGAGGTCGCTGGTCAGCATTACCGGCGTGGCTTGCAATGTGACTATGCCCACTACCGGAACAGTGGGAGTTTCTGGCTTTGTTGCTTTATCACAACCCGCTAAACCGAGCGCGGCAAGCAAACAAATTGCCGGGTGCAGATTAACGTCTTTCATGAAAATCATCTGACATACCTGCGAAAATTTAAAATGCGAGACACAAATAGGGCTACGGTCGTGATGGAAAAGACCGTCGCTCTGTCTGAATGAGTGATTAACGAGTGAAGATTAACCGCTTTTTAAATATGGTACTTAATTGGTACCGTAATGCGTCAGGGCAGGATTGTCAATTACCAGAGGTGTTAACGTAGTGTAAAGCGAGACGGTAAGGACCCAGATGCAGTCAGCATGAGAACAGCTCTATTTGAAGTTGATTCATGAAACATCACCTGCAGCGGCCTTGGCCATAGCCACATCGCGAAGCTGTCGTGCCGGGTCGGGTTTCAGCGGAACTCGAAGGAACTGAAGAGGAATTTAAAAAAATATCAAGAGAGAATCTATTAAAAGACTTTCCATAAAAAGTGAAGCTTTAAATTTTACTAACAGAGTTAATGTTCTCAGCCAACACACATTTGAAAGTCTTTTAAAGGAACGGTGAGGTTGTAGTGTCGGTGGTTCAACCAATATCGACTTTCAGGGCGAAGTCCCAGGTGCCTGCTCCGTTCCTGGCCAGACCGATCATCAGCAGACCGAGTGATTCCAGCGTCTGGGCCATCTGCAGGCCGCCGACATCGAACGGACGCAATCCGATACTTTCCAGGAGGGTCGAGACGTGTGCCTTCGCCTGCGCATCGTCGGCCGCGATGAACGCATCGAGGCGTCGACCCTTGGCAAGTACGTGACCGAAGAGGGTATTGAACGCCTTCACGACGTGCGCACCGGTGGGGAGGATCTTTGCTATCTCCTGCGCCGCGGAACTGCCGTGGGGAGTGACGAATCCCGAGAGGTCGGAAGCAACCGGGTTCGTGATGTCAATGATGACCTTGTTGTCGAGCGTTTCGCCAAAGTCGGCCACCACCGCCGAGACACTGGCGTACGGCACGGCGAGGATGACGATGTCGCCCGCCGGCGCGGCGCCGTACGTCCCGGTGATCGCTCCGGCTGCGAGCTGGTCGACCAGCGCCTGGGCCTTGGCAGTGTCGCGGCTGATCACCTCAACAGTGTGTCGAGCCTTGGCGATACGGTTGGCGATCGCGGCGGACATGCCTCCTGATCCGATGATGCTGATAGTGCTCATAGGCAAATTCCTCATGAGTTGGGGTATTTCCCGCCGCCGGCACATCAGCCGGCGGGGAAGTAATGGCCGTTGTCCAAATCGGCAAGCAGCCCGGGCTGGGCGGGTTCCCAGCCGAGAGTCTGGCGGGTGATGAAGTTAGACGCCGGGAGGTCCAGCGTGACCAAATTCGCGAGGAACCCAAAGTAGCCAGGCAGCATTAGTACGTCGGCGGGAATGCTCACCGCGGGCAGTCCCAGGCGGCTGCCAATGGCCTCGGCGATTTCGCGGAACGGGATGCCCTCGCCCTCAGTCCCATGCCAGTTTTTGCCGGCCGGGCTTTTTTCCAGCGCCAGGCGGAACAGCGAGGCGAGGTCGCGGGCGTGTACGGCCGGCCACAGGTTTGCGCCGTCTCCGGGGTAACCGATGACACCTTTCTCCTTCGCGAGCTTAATCAGCAGTGGGAGGAACCCGGCATTGTCGGTCATGCTGTGCGCGATAGTGGGGATCCGCACGATCGAGGACCGCACCCCCCCCCCGTGCCGCAAGGCCGATTACCGTGAGTTCAACGACGTTACGAACCCGCAGGGAACCCCTGTGCGCATCGCCGGCAGGAAGGGCCGGGTCCTCTTCGGTCGCTGGCCGGTCCAGGAGCTGGGCCCCCGGCGGCGCCCAGCCTAGGTTCATAGGCGAGCCGATGCTCCCCGAAACGACCAGCGGTTTTCCGGTTCCGGCCAATGCCTCGCCATACGCGAGCATGACCTGGACTTCCGCCGCGGCCACGGCGTCAATCCCGCCGACGGGAAGCAGGTCTTGCCTGTGAGCGACGTGGATGACGCCGCCGGACGCCGCCGCCGCGGCCTTCAGCCCATCCAGGTCGGAAATATCCCCGCGACGCACCTTGGCGCCGAGTGTGGACACCACAGCGGCGGATTTGTCCGACCTGGCCAGGCCGGTGACCTCGTGGCCAGCGGCGACAAGCTCGGAGATGATGTACGAGCCGATATGGCCGGTCCCGCCAGTGACTAAAACGTGCATGTTATTGCTCCTGTCAGGTGTGATGCGATGGGGAGGGATGCCGCGCGTTCAACCGGGAAGGCTGACGCCGATCGAGAAGCTGGTGTACTTGACGGAGTGGGTTATCAGCCCCAGCCACGGCATGCAGGCGTGCTCCAGCGTCCGCTCTCAACATACAAAACATGCTAACCACATCACTTTCAATAAGCAAGTAAAATTACTTGTAAAAAGCAAGTAAATAGAATTTGCTTGCTATATGCAAGCAATGTTAAGATCCCAGGATGAAAACGACGAGTAAAGACGTTCGGTCCCATTGTGCAGTAAACTACGGTGTGGAGATTTTCGGCGACCGGTGGTCGCTCCTGATCATTCGCGACATCGTTTTTGTCGGCAAGAAGACTTATGGTGAGTTCATGAAATCGGAAGAGGGAATCGCGACCAATGTCCTGGCTTCCCGCCTTGCTTTTCTTGAGCAGCAGGGCATTCTTGCGAGGGTGCCCAGCCCCGATGACAGGCGCAAGGATTTCTACACTTTGACCGAGAAAGGCCTCGATCTCATTCCCATCATGCTTAACATTGTCCTTTGGAGCGCGAAGCACGATTCGAAGTCGTACGTGCGGCACAGCAAGGAGTGGGTTGCTCGGTTAAGTCGACACCCCATGGAGGTGAGCGAAGAGGTAAAGGCGTTGGTTCGCAATGGTGGATGTCTGTTTCCCGATAGCAAGGAATGAGCAAGACGGCCAGCGTGCTCTGTCATGCGCAGAACGAACTACGTGAAAACGATGAACGCGACGCCGGGGGGGGTCTCCCAACCGGCGTTGGCGCTTTTAAGCCGAAACGATAAGCTGAAAAATATTCCGCTTTTTATCAAACAAAAAACTTAAAGCCCGCGTCACTTCCCTGAAGTGGGCCTTTCTTATTGGTTATATATACAGTGCTTTTGTTTCGAATACACTAAACCTACGTGATTTTATAGGCAAGTGGCTGGGGTGAGTATTCTGAAATACTGTTCTAAAGAAGTAGGGGCCGAATACGCAACCCCTTGATAATTTGGCTCCTCTGACTGGACTCGAAGTTAGATTTATATGCTTGAAATATATATACTTTAAATTGAATATGTATGTATTTGACCCAAATTGTGACCCAAAAAAGGAAACGATAAAAATTGTGATTTATATCGCATCCTAATATGTTTCAATTGTCATCGTTTACCACCCAAGTAATAAGCGTCAACTGCGCATTTATGAGTTGTATCTACCTTGGCATTGGAATATTTGCAATATTAGTGCATAATAAGTGCATGTTGATTGCATTGAAAGGAGTGGCTATGAGTGCATCACTTCCGAACCCGCTGAGCATTCAGTTTCGCGAGCCCAACACCGCCTACCTATCACCCGCCAGGGTAGGGGATTTTTTTGGCTTCCGAATCCAGGAACTGGCCGAGCGTGCGCATGTGCATCGCAACACCCCTTCCTCACGGCCTCAAGCACAGCAATTGCAGCAGTATCTGGTGGATCTGGTGCGGGTTCTGGCCGTGGCCACTGAGATGACGGGAGATGCGCAGCAAGCAGTTTTCCTTATTCGCAACGAACCCCTGCGCGCGTTTGGCTACAAAACCGCCGATGCTCTGCTCAGAGATGGTCGGGCCGATGACGTTATCGCCTACCTGGAGTCGCTCGCCGGCGGTGCCGCCGGATGATTGACGTTATTCTTGACGGCAGGCGGTTCCCGGCGTTCTATCGGATTATTGTACCGGCCTTTGCCTCTACGCCCCTGTCCGGCATGGGTGCAGCGAGGCAGGGTGGACGCTTCAATCGTCCCCGGCAGGAAGCGCTATACCTGTCGGCAGACGAGGTTACGGCATTGGCCGAATACAAACAGGATAATCCCTGGCTGCAGCCCGGCACGATTTGTACTTTTTTCGCCAAAGAACTGCGAAGCCTGAAAAATCGTTGTATCAGAGCAAAATGAAAGATCAAACGAAGTGGTAATATCTAAGAAGATCGATGCCAATCCGGCAATCCGGAATTCGTTTAATGATAAATATTACTATCTTGGCTAGGCTCGCGACGGATTAAGGAGTAGGGGGGGGACCGGGGAAGGTCAACCCTTATTTAACCTGGCATACTCGCTAATCTGGGACCAATCAGCTCTGACCGTCAGCTCAGCGCCAAGAGCGGACGTTGAATACACTGTTGAATCGTGTATAGCTGTAAAAGATGGAAAAAGTAACAAAAGCTGACGGCTTATGTGCAGTAAGGCAGATTCAGCTGTATTCAATAATATCAAACCCTTCATCAGCTGCTGGTTCTGAGAAATAACGCGTTATGATTTCAAATTGTTGATCTGAAGCCGAAAACTCATGTTCTCCTTCTGCGTTACGAGCGCGTAAGCGTGATTTACATACTTCATCAGATACTTTCAGATAGTGCAGCTGATTACTGGCACCTGACTCCTTAATAATGCTCATCATCCATTCACGATTTGTTTGTGTGTTTGCCGGGAAATCAAGAACTACTGATAAACCAGCTTTTAGTAGTGACACCAGATGAGGCTTCATAGCATTTCTCAGTCTTAATGAACACTGCACATAATCAGATATGGATTGCATTTCATTGGCAAAGAGGGCAGCCAGCCAGTGATCCTCGCTGACAATTACGGTCCCAGGTGATGCTCCTAATTTTGCTGACAATGTGGATTTTCCTGATGCAATTTTCCACATAACAAGTGCAAAAAAGGTTTTTCAGGCGTCATTACTGTATTTTTGTCCATTATTTACCTCACTGGATTGTTACCGGTAAGGCCCGCCTTACCGGCGGGAAAAATGGCGAACGTTATCCCACCTGAATTCGACAGGTGATAATAATGATTGAATGGAATAGCACAGAGATTGTTTTCATGTTCATTCAAGTTAACAGGGGCTGAAAGCAAAATCAGCACTTTTTTCACTTTTAAGCTGAATGTCCGCTTCTCGCTGTGAGTTCAACCGATGGATGCAACACACTTATTGAACCGCTCTGCGGGTGATTCATAGTCTAGCGTTTTTCTCGGCCTTTCATTGAGCTGTCTGGCAACACTGTTAAGTCTTTGCTGGCTGTGAACCGATAAGTCTGTTCCTTTTGGAAAATATTGTCTGAGCAATCTGTTCGTATTTTCATTTGAGCCACGTTGCCAGGGCGATTGAGGATCACAGAAATAAATCTGAATGTCTGTCGCTACAGTAAATCGGGTGTGGCTGGTCATTTCAGCCCCACGATCCCATGTTAATGTTTTATAAAGCTCAACAGGTAATTCCCGGGCTTGTTTGATGAGTGCAGATATAACCGTTATGGTCTTGTTGTCCCTGATTTTGGCCAGCATAACAAAGCGGGAATGGCGTTCTACGAGGGTGACGATATAGGAGTTTTTCGAGCCCTGGATCAGGTCACCTTCCCAGTGACCCGGTATGGCTCTGTCTGCGGCTTCAGGTGGTCTTTCGCTGATAGGTATCGCATCCGGGATTGACCCTAATCCTTTCCCTTTAAGCGATGCGGTTCTGGATCTGCGCACTGCTCTTCCGCTTCTGAGGCATTGCTGCAGCTCTTTTTTTAATGCTCCCCGGGTTTGTATAAAAAGCGTTTTATAAATCGTTTCGTGTGACACATGCATTTCCTGATTATCCGGATAACAGCGTTTCAGCCAACCGGCGATTTGTTCCGGCGACCAGTCCTGATGCATCTTCTCTGCAATGATTTTACACAATGTGGGGCTTTCGATTAGCTTGCAATGTTTTGGTCTCAGAGCACTTTCCCACGCAGCTATATCTGCTTTTGCTGCACGGTATTGTTTTGCACCTCCATGCCTCTTGATCTCGCGGCTAATCGTTGAAGGGGCTCTTAATAATTTGTCAGCGATGTCCCTGATGCTACGTTTTGCTACCAGCCCTCTGGATATCTCCTCTCTTTCATCAAGCGAAAGCGCTAACCGGTGCCGCTTTCGGACAGGGGGACGGTATCCACCAGTCTGGTGGATAGTGGGCATGATAGAAGAATGATATCTGTCGAACATTCTGGCGATATCATGCAGGGAATCACCTTGCTTATATCTGTCCCAGATAATCGCTTTCTGTTCTGGCGTGTAGTTAATTCGCGTTCTTCGTTTCATGGCAACGTCCCCCTTGATTAAGGATAGCGTTGCATCGACCCGTTGAACTCACAGCTCTTAGCCGACTGCCAAAACTGTCGAAAGCAAAAAAGCCCGCCTTAGTCTCCCAAGGCGGGCTTTTCTAGAATTTTGGCTCCTCTGACTGGACTCGAACCAGTGACATACGGATTAACAGTCCGCCGTTCTACCGACTGAACTACAGAGGAATCGTTTGAACGCTGCGAATAATAATGGCGTAGAGAGGATTTGTCAAAGCGCAATTTTCTTTTGTTCGCCTGTTTGCTGAAAGCCTGGCCAGTCTGTTGATTTTACGTGCAAAAGAGCGTTTCTCACGCCTTTCCCGTTTATGGTTTTCACCCTCGCCGTATCGCATCCTCCCCCTCACGCCCGATGTCGTTCGCTGCCCCTGCGGCGCCGGTTGCCGGCGGGCAATGGCTTAAGTGGTTCTATTGAGAACGTTGTCGGGTTTGTTGCGTTAGCGACAACCCCAACCCATTATTAAACCGGGGAAATTCCTGGCCCGTGAATTGCAGCGAGAGAATAGCACAGCGCAAACGCCGCTAAGCATCGGTATGTGACATGGGCAGGACAAGCATATGTATAACTTCCAGCGCAATTTTACGGTGACCACCAGGGCTGACTATGCCCTGCGGGTGGCCTTCGCCAGTTCCGATTTGCATCACGTCAATCAACATTTCGGTTCGACGCCCCGCATCGCGGTTTACGGCGTGAAGCCCGATCGGGTCAATTTATTGCAGGTTACGGATTTCATGGTTCAACCGGGACATGACCAAGACAAGCTGGCGGGCCGCATCGCGGCATTGGACGGCTGTCTGTCGTTATATTGCGTGGCGGTGGGGGAAAGCGTGTTCAGGCAGCTGTTGCGGGTCGGCGTGCGGGCGGTGAGCGTTCCGTCCTCCACCGATATCGCCCTGTTGCTTACGGAAATTCAGCAAAACTGGCATGCGCCCTGTCTGCCGCGCCCGGCGGCCGGTGGCGGACCCCGCCGGTTCGAATGCCATCAGCGGGAAATACAGTGGGAAGAGGATGAACGGTAATTTGTGTCATTTCCCTGACAAAACCGACAACCCACCCCGACATGTTCGGGGTTTTTTATCGGCTCATGGCGGCTATCCCGTTGAAAAACAGCTAATTATGTGACTGGCATCACATTTGCTCAATACCTATGACCTTCTTGCGGAGCGACATCATGATTCAGATCGAAGCGGAAGCCTTGCAACGGCTTTTGGCCTTGCAGCAACAGCTGACCGATCCCTGCGCCGGTTTGCGTATCAGGCTGGAAGGCGACGGCTGTCAGGGCTGGCGGGCCATTTTGGAATGGGCGCGTCGGCAACGGGAGGAGGATTATCCGGTCCGCTATCAAGGGCTGATATTGCTCGCCGCCATCGCGCACTGGCCCTATTTGCAACGGGCGGTGATCCAGGCGGGCGTCCTCGACCGGGAGCCGGGAGTATGGATTGAACTGCAACTGCAGGCGTCGGCCTGTCACTGCGACAATCAGGTATGCGCATCACCACAGACAGCGCTGTGAGTAGGAGAAAAGACATGTGGAATTATTCAGAAAAAGTCAAAGATCATTTTTTTCATCCGCGCAATGCCAAAGTCGTCGATCAAGCGAATGCCATAGGGGATGTCGGCTCCATCAGCTGCGGCGATGCGCTTAGGCTGATGCTGCGCGTGGATCCGGCGACCGAAGTCATAGAGGATGCGGGTTTTCAAACCTTCGGCTGCGGCAGCGCGATAGCTTCTTCGTCGGCGTTGACCGAGCTGATTATCGGCCGCACCCTGACCGAGGCCGCGCAGCTGACCAATAAACAAATCGCCGATTACCTCGACGGACTGCCGCCGGAAAAAATGCACTGTTCGGTCATGGGCCAGGAAGCGCTGCGCGCCGCCATCGCGCGGTTTCGCGGCGAAGCGCCGGCGGCGGATCATGAAGAGGGGGCGTTGATTTGCAAATGCTTCGGCGTCGACGAAGGCCATATCCGCCGCGCGGTCATGGAAAACGGCCTCACCACCCTGGAGGATGTGATCAACTACACCAAGGCCGGCGGCGGCTGTACCTCTTGCCATGAAAAAATCGAGCAGACCCTGAGCGATATTTTGAGCCGGCAATCGGTGGCGGCTAAAGCGCCGGCGGTACCCCGCGATAAGAACTGGCTGGCGGTGGAAGAGGTCATTGCCGGATTGCGTCCCCATATCCAGGCCGACGGCGGCGATATGCAACTGCTGGAGGTGAGCGATAAACAAGTGACGGTGTCACTTTCTGGCAGCTGCAGCGGCTGCATGATGACCGATATGACCTTGGCCTGGCTGCAGCAAAAGCTCATCGAACGCCTGGGGCGTTTTATGCATGTGGTGGCGGATGCGGCCACGACGTCAACCCGAGCAGCTTACTGAGGCAAGCCGATGAAACCTGTTTATCTGGATAATAACGCCACCACCCGTATCGATCCCCTGGTGCTGGACGCGATGATGCCGTTTCTGAGCGAGCATTACGGCAATCCCTCCTCGATTCATGATTTCGGGCGGCCCGCCGGGCTCGCTCTGGAACGGGCTCGGGGTCAACTGGCCGGGCTGCTGGGCGCCCGCCATGACAGCGAAATCATTTTCACCTCCTGCGCCACCGAGGCGACCTCCACGGCCATTCTTTCGGCGGTGGAAGCCTATCCCGAGCGGCGGGAAATCATCACCACCGTGGTGGAGCATCCCGCGACGCTGCAGGTATGCGAAAGGCTGGAACGCCAAGGCTATGTGATTCACCGCCTGCCGGTAAACGGCGAGGGCGCGTTGGATTTAGACGCTTATCAGGCGGCGCTGAGCGATAAGGTGGCGCTCGTCACCGTCATGTGGGCCAACAACGAAACCGGGGTGGTCAATCCGGTGCGGGAGATGGCCGCGCTGGCGCATCGGGCGGGCATTGTGTTTCATTGCGACGGGGTGCAGGCGGTAGGTAAGATTCCGGTTGCGCTGGCGGACAGCGAAATCGATATGCTCTCCTCTTCCGGCCATAAATTTCACGGTCCTAAAGGGGTCGGCGCGCTGTATGTTCGCCGCGGAACCCGTTTTCGACCGTTGCTGCGGGGCGGGCACCAGGAACGGGGACGGCGCGCCGGCACCGAGAATATCGCCGGTATCGTCGGCATGGGCGCGGCGGCCGAGCTGGCAAGCCGTTATCTGCCGATGATGGCCGCCGGGATTGCGGCCAAGCGGGATCGCTTGCAGCAGGGCATCATCGACGCCATTCCCTACACGCTGGTGATGGGGGGCGCGCAGCCCAGGACGCCGAATACGGTGAATATCGCCTTCGAATATATCGAGGGAGAGGCGATTTTGCTGCTGCTGAATCACTGCCGGATTGCCGCCTCAAGCGGCAGCGCCTGTACGTCAGGATCCCTTGAACCCTCGCACGTTATGCGGGCCATGGGCATTCCCTACACGGCCGCGCACGGCACTATCCGCTTCTCTTTGTCCCGGTACACGCAAGAGGAGGAGATTGATTATGTCATCGCGCAACTGCCGCCGATGATTGCCCGTCTGCGGGATCTCTCTCCCTATTGGCAGGGGGAGGGACCGGTGGCGCAGACGGAGCAAAGCGGTTTCATCCCTACCTACGGTTAACGACAGGAAGAGCCCTATGGCCGCTATCGTGATTAACGACACCACGCTGCGCGATGGTGAACAAAGTCCCGGCGTCGCCTTCAGCGCCGCGGAAAAATCGGCCATCGCCGTCGCGCTGGCCGATATCGGCGTCGGCGAGCTGGAAGTGGGCACGCCGGCGATGGGGGAAGAGGAGTGCCGGCGTATCGGTCAGGTCCGGCAAGCGCTGCCGGGGCGGACTTTGATGGCCTGGTGCCGTCTTAACCGCCGGGAAATCCGGTTGGCGGCGGAGTTGGGGTTGGACTGGGTGGATGTCTCGCTGCCCGCCTCGGCCCAGATGCGCGATTTTAAATTAGGGCTGGGCTGGCCGCAAATGGCCCGGATGCTGTCGGAGCATATCCATTATGCTCGGCAGTGCGGGTTGCGGGTCAGCGTGGGATGTGAAGACGCATCCCGCGCCAGCGATGAAGAGCTGCGACATATCGCCAGAGTGGCCGGCGATGCCGGCGCGCTGCGGCTGCGGTTTGCCGATACCTTGGGAATTCTGGATCCGTTCGCCGTTCATGAACGTATTTTAACGTTACGCGGTCACTGGACTGGGGAAATCGAAATGCATGCCCATAACGACCTGGGACTGGCCACCGCCAACACCCTGGCGGCGGTGCGGGCCGGCGCGACCCATGTCAACACCACGGTCAACGGCCTGGGGGAGCGGGCCGGCAACGCGTCTCTGGAAAGCGTAGCCATGGCGTTGGAGAGCTGCCTGTGTGTGGAGACGGGCATCCGTTTCGACGGTTTACCCGAGCTGTGCCGTCAGGTGGCTTCTGCGGCCCGCCGGCCCATCGACCCGCAGCAGCCCCTGGTGGGGGAGCAGGTGTTCACTCATGAATCGGGTATTCATGTCGCCGGTCTGCTCAAACATGCCGCTTGCTATCAAGGCATTGATCCGGCCCGTTTCGGCCGTCGCCACACGCTGGTGCTGGGTAAGCACTCCGGCCGCCACGCCGTAACGCGTATTTTCGCCGATATGGGCTATATCCTGCCGGCGGACCAGGCGGAGCGGCTGTTAGCGGCGTTACGTCGCCGGGCGGAGGTGTGGAAGCACAGCCCTTCGGAAGCGCAACTGCGGCAACTCTATCACGACGTATTCGGCGCACCGGGACCCGAACTGGGTCTGGCGCTCTGCTCGGGGGGACTGATATGGAATGGTTTAACACGATACCGGGCATTGATAACCTTCATACCACCGAGGGTTTCTTCGACTTTTTCAAATTGCCCTACGATCCGGCGATCATCGTCGCCAAGCGGATGCATATCATGGGGGATTTTCATCAGCGGCTGGCGGCCGTCATCAGCGTGCCCCTGGCGGAGCCGGCCGAGGGCGAGGCCGGGGCTGCGCTTCGCAACCAGGCGCACTGGTCCTTGGCCCGGCATTTGCTGGAAATGAGTTATCAGCGATACGCGCAGGCCGCCGACGCCGCGCCGGCGGCATCGGGAAACAGCAAGCGCTTTTTTCATCCCCTGGAAGGACTTGCAGGAGGTGAGGCCATAATGTCCGCTATTATTCTCGGTTTCGGGGGAAACAGGCTATGAACCCCCCTTTATGAGGCTGGTGAACGGGTCAGGCTCATCCGTTCGTTACGCAACAACGGATCATTTCACGGCAAAGCCTTTGGCGCGCTGTTGGTGCGCAAGGGCAGCCTGGGCTATATCAAGGAATGGCGCGGATACCGACGTGAAGAGACCGTTTACCGGGTTCATTTCGCCGAGGAAGACTGCCTGTTGGATTGTCCGGAGCGGGCGCTGATTTCCGGCAGCTCACCCTGGATTGACGGAGAGTTCCAATATGGCGATTGGGTCAGCGCCGCGATGCCGCTTGCCATTGCGGGCCGACCGGTGGTGAGGGCCGGGCAGGTGGGACGGGTAATGGATGAGATCCGCGGCGGACAACCCACCGCCTATGTGGTGCTGTTCGACGGACGGCTGCTCCGGGTGCCGGAAGCGGCGCTGGCGGCGCCCGGCAACCGCGAAAGCTGAGAGGAGGCGCACGGCAATGCAGCATTGGCAGGTTTATGCCCGGTTGACCCTATCGCTCTCTCTATACCGGAATCCGCCGTGGTTATTGGCCGCGGAGCAATCTGATGAATTCGAGCGGCAATATCACCGCCAGATCCTCCTTGAAAGCAGAATAGAGGAGCAGGCCGCCGATTGGGGCCTGCTTGCGCCGGAAAGTGAAATTCTGACCGCCCTGGAGACATTGGATGCACGCATGGCCGGCCAGGAAGATTGGCCGGCGCAACTGGCGCGCAGCGGTCTGGATCGCAACGGTCTATATCGGGCCATGGCGCATCAGGTCGTGCTGGAAAAGGCCTTGGCCCGGGTGGCTGAGCAAGCCCCGGCGCCGGACGAGCGGCGGGTGGTGGATTGGTATAAAACCCATCAGGCGCAGTTTATCCGCCCTGAACAGCGTCAGTGCAGCCATATCCTGCTGGTGGTGGATGACGATCAGCCGGATTGCCTGCCGGCACAGGCGCGCCAACGCATAAACGAGATCCATAAGCAGCTTGAAGAAGACCCTGAACGGTTTAGCCGTTTGGCCCAGCGTCATTCACAGTGTCCTACCGCGCTGGACGGCGGCAACATGGGCTGGATAAGCCGCGGCCTGCTGTTCGAATCGTTGGATAAGGTACTGTTCGAGATGCCGGCGCCGGGCATCAGTGAAGTGGTGGAGAGCCCTGTCGGGCTGCATATCCTCTATTGCCGCGATATTCGTTCCGCCGCCACGCTGCCCCCCCCCCGACGAAGCCATCGCGTCCATTCGACGGCAGTTTCGGGAAAAACTGCAAAAGCAGTACCAGCGGCGGTGGCTAAAGCGTCTTCGTTCCTGAGGCAAGGATTGACCCCCTGCGGGAAAATTGCGTTTGAATCGCCCCGTCCGAACCGCCCCCCCCGAACGACGCGTCGTTTGTCGCCGGTGAAGGGGGCCGAAATTGGAAACATCATGAAACGCTAAGCGGCGCATCCGTCAATAAGCGATAATCCAAGATATCCCACCAGTCTTCCTGCTCGATGTACCGTTTCCCCCACTCCGAACTTTCACACAATGTCACCACGGATTTGCAATATTCAGCCAATGCCTCGCTATCGGCAAAAGAGACATAGTGTTCGAGACAATAATCATCCTCACCGACGGTGCGGATATACCAGCGTTTGTTTTGCGCCATGGAAAGCCGTCCGTAGAACCATTTGTCCCGATCGGACACCCATTGCCAAAACCGCGTCAAATCCCGACGGGCTTTTAACGTCGGTTTATAAAGATACATAAGATGCAGCATAAACGTTTTCTCCTTATCGCCAACATGTCATTACGCTTTTTCAGCATGACGCCGCCGGTTCTTTGCACATCGCACGGAGCACATGGCTCATCGAGGTTTAAAGTACCGAATTCTTTAAAACGTCTTTCAAAGAACGGAAGGCTTTTTTAATAAAATTAAATGACAGGTTTAAAAAGTTAGTGTTGATAACTGCGTATGTTGGTGCCGATAGCGCTTGTGGCTTCTTGGGTAAGCTATTCTTCTTACACAAAAATTATGAAAGTATTTTATCGGCTAGAATTTGATGGAGATCACGTTGCGAAAGGCTTTAAGGTGAATGTTAAAAATGAGTATACGGGGAATCATCATGCCGGCATAAAAATAAGGGTCAATTGCTTTTTTCGTCATTTAGGATGTTTATTGCACATAAAATCTTATCTTTTATGATGTGGAATTAACTTATTAAATCTCTATTTATCTCATATTGGATAGCGGTTTTTATCATAATCGCTTTATTACACTTCTATTTTATTTTATCAAATATGATAAGTGCCTTATGATGGAAAGCCATTTGGAGTTTTAACTGGTCAAATAGTCTGAATGTTGTTAACCTGTCGGCAAATAAAAGGTGAGAGGATCTTAGCTTTTATCTTATTTCCACCGGCTCAACGCGCTTCCACGGACGGAGTATTGGCATGATGCGCTTTCAACTTGGTCAAGTTTATGATATTGAACATTCTTTAACGCCAATGAATCTTTTTTTTCGGCGAGGTTTTGGTGCCGTTGGAGACATTGTCTCCTGCCTTTGCCGAAATAGCGGTAAAACATCTGGTGACCCGATTCGAAATGCTGCGGGCCCGTTTTAGTCTTGACGGAATCGACAGCCGGACATCCTTTCTTTCCGCCGACCATCCCTGCTTTCAACAAGCGTTTGAATGCCGTTTCCTGCCCGCCTCGGACGATACTCGACGGTCAGAAATTTCCGACTATGTGAATGAAAGTAGAACAATCATGTCCCAAGGCGTTCCGCCTTTGTTCCGCTATTGCCTTTTCACCAGCCGGAACCATCAATATCAGCGTGTGCTTTTTATCATTAACCACCTGATTTGCGACGGAATTTCCAGCAGGATCCTTTGGCGCGAGTTTTCACGAGCCTACCGGCAGGCGGAAAAAAGGGGCATCGGTGAATGCGCAGACCGGCTGGCATTATCGTCAGCTTGGACAGGAACTGCTCGAGCGCCGTTGTCATCTGATGCGGCAAGGAAGCCTTATTACGCCTCCGGCGGCCGGCGAACCCATCGAAATCGTGGCGGGCATGCCTTTGGCGCAGCGTCCGGTCTGTTTAATGAAAGAGCGTATAATCGAATGCCGGCGCTATCAAGGCGATGCCCTTAAGCAGTTGAATGTTGCGGCTCGCCGCCACGGTCTTGGCTTATCGGCGTTTTTGCTGCTGCTTCTGCTAGGCTCGCTCGCCAAGATTTATGGCAATGGCCTCGTTGCGGTAACGCTTTGGTTCGCGCCGCATTTCATTGGTGATTGGCGCACGCCGGTGCATGATCTGGTGGGCTCGGCGGCATTTCCCGTGCCGGCCTGGTTTCCGGTGCAAACACGGCAGGAAACCAACGAGGCCATACATGCCTTGAGACACGGGTTAAACGCCGCCATGGCGTCCGCCGCCGATTATGCAGCCATGTTCTATGCGCCGGTAGCCATGGCGCAGAGGCCGACGATGCCCGGCATCAGCTATAATTTTGTCGGCGATCCCCGGCTTTCGCCGGATATTCTGGGCTACCGGCTGGCTCCCGAGGAGGTGCGCATCGGACGGACCGATGATGAATTGGCCGAATCCCCGCTCAGTTGTGAAATCGAAGCCTATGGCGATATGCTTGAACTCACCCTGGCGGCATATCCACATTCGGATTTGGCACGTCTCCCTTCCAAGCTTATATTGAATATTGAAAAAGAATTATACCCGCTGCTGGCGGAAAGGGCATAACCCCAGTGTGACTGCAAGACGTTTGGCAAGGGTTATGATATTATAACTCATTCCCCGGTGAGTAATATATTAACAAACCATAGATATGATTGAGTCTCGCCGGCGGGAGCGTGAATAACCCATGACAACTTATTGAACTTATCTCATTGCTTAACGTGTCAACCGGATCAGTGGCTCTTCTATAAGAACAAATAAAAGAAATATTTTACTCGGTTAACCGGCCATGCTTCTGTTATTTCCCTGTCTTTGATAATTTCTCGGTTGCTATATTTTTTCGGCAGTGGTATTTCTTTCTGGTGGCGGCGTTGAGGGAGTATTTATAATATATTATAACTGAATTAAATATAAAATCTAATACTGATGGAATTAATACGTTAAGGGATTATATTTATGAATACGCAGCCGGGCTTCAACCAAATACTCGATATTATCCTGCAAGAACTGGCCCAGGGCTGTGATGCGTCTATTTCCTCGCAAGACCCATTGGGCGCACGAATAGCGGATTCCATTGCCGCCGCCGCTTTCATGGGCCGTCTCTCGCGGCGACTCCATCGGTCTTTGCCGCTGACGCTGTTTTGGGGCTATGCCACTCCCGCCGAGCTGGCCGGACATCTTGCCGGTCATGCCGCTGAATCGGCGCATGCCCTACGGGAGGAGGTCAAAACCGGTCGAGCCGCTTCGCTGGAGCCTATTGCCATCGTCGGGTTGGCTTGCCGCCTGCCGGGGGCAGTGGACGCGGCGTCCTTCAGGAATCTGCTCAGGAAGGGGCGGTGCACGGTGGGCCCGATGCCTGAACGCGTCATTGGCGGCCGTCGGCAACCTCGGTGGCGTAATCCCTGCTACCGCGGGGGCTTTTTATCCGATGCGACGGGCCTTGATCGGAGGATATTCGGCCTCTCCCGCCATGCGTCTTCCCAAATGGATCCGCAACAGAAATTGACGTTGGAAACCGGCTGGGCCGCCATTGAAGATGCGGGACTTGATCCCGCCGGTCTCAAGGCGGCGAGGGGAGGCGTGTTTATCGGCGCTATGTGGAACGATTTTGCCCATTATGCCGCCGCCGGTGAATTGTCCGCTCATTCCGCCACCGGCATGGACTCCAGCATCATCTCGGCCAGATTGTCGTTTTTGCTCGGCCTGACCGGGCCTTCAATGACGATAAATACGGCATGTTCTTCCTCCCTGGTGGCCATCCATTCGGCCTGTCAAAGTCTGCGGGCGGGCGAGTGCGAATTCGCCTTGGCGGGCGGCGTGAATGTCATCCTGTCCGAGCGCAACGACGCGGCTATGCAGGCGCTGGGCGTCATATCGCCGACGGGCGCCTGTCACGCCTTCGCGGCGCAGGCCGATGGCTACGTCCGTGCCGAAGGATGCGCAATCCTGTTGCTCAAACCCCTGCACGCGGCCCTCGGCGACGGCAATCCTGTTTATGGAACGATATGCGCCAGCGGCGTGAACAACAACGGCTACACCGCCTCGCTGACCGCGCCATCGGCGCGGGCGCAGGAGACGCTGATGCGGGAAGTCTGCCGGCAAGCGGGGATTACGCCGGGGGATGTGGACTATCTTGAGGCGCACGGCACGGGAACCTTGCTCGGGGATCCCATCGAGGCCGCCGCCGCCGCCGCCGTGTATTGCCGAGGGCAACGCAGGAACGCGCCGCTGGTTATCGGTTCGGTGAAAGCCAATATCGGCCATTGCGAGGCCGCGTCAGGCGTGGCCGGACTTATCAAGATTATATTGTCTTTGTATGATGGCGAGATATATCCGCAGGCTGATTTTCATCATCCCAACCCGCATATTGACCTGCCTGCGTTAGGAATAGCCCTGCCGCAACAGCCGATTCCTTGGCCCGCGGGCAACGGCAGACGCCTGGCGGCGCTGAGTTCTTTCGGCTTCGGCGGCACCAATGCCCACGCTATCATCGCCGATGACTGGCAGAGCCGGCGCCCCGGGGCTTATAACCGGCAAAATCCGACCGCGGCAGAGACCGTCAATGCGGCGGTCAACCATCAGGACAGGGCTGCCAAAGCCGGCGCGGCGGCCGACCATCAGGACAGGGCTGCCAAAGCCGGCGCGGCGGCCGACCATCAAGGTACGGCTGCAAAAGCCGGCGCGTCGGCTCTTCGTCACCGGTCCGATGTCATTGCCGAACGTCGCGGCGCGACGCTGTTATTCTCCGGGCAGGGCGCGCATTGGACCGGCATGGGCTTGGCGCTGGCCGATGGGAACCCCGCTTTCCGCCCGAGAATCATGGCCTGTGACGAGACAGTCCGTAAACTTGCCGGCTGGTCGCTGGCCCGGCGGCTTTACTCCCCGGAAGAGGACTTTGCCGACATTCGTATCGCCTGGCCCTGCCATCTCGCCATGCAATTGGGCATCGCCGACATGTGGCGGACGATGGGATTGGCGGCGTCGGCGGTGGCGGGGCATAGCATCGGCGAGCTGGCCGCAGCGCATTGGGCGGGCATGCTGTCTTTGGAGGAGGCGTTCGCCATCTCGCTGGCCCAGGCCGGCTGGGCCGCCGGCCAGCGCGGCATGATGGCGTTGATAGGCCTGGATTGGAAGCAAACCGGCATGCTGTTGACACAAGCCGACCTGCCCATCGATCGCGCAATCCGGCACCAGGAGCATGCCACCGTGGTATCGGGTTCCGCTAAAGCGATGAACGCGCTCAAAACAGCCTGTCTCTGCGAGGATATCGCCTTTACGCCGGTAAACACGACGGCGGCGGTTCATCGGACCGTGACGGAGAGCCAGCGCGCAAGTCTGGAGGCGGCGTTGCCTAAAATCACCGCCGCGCCGGCGGAAATCGCGTTTTTTTTCATCCGTGCCGGGAGACGGCGCGCTGGCGGACGGACTGCCCTGGACGCATTGGCGGGACCTGTTGCTCAAGCCGCTTGATTGGTGCGACAGGCTAAAACGCTTGCCGGCCGGCAAGCGGGTATTTGTCGAGATTTCACCCCATCCCTTGCTCTTGCCAACCTTGCCGTGGGAAAACGGCGACGAAGGGATCGCCGTCGCCAGCGCCCGCAAGGGTCACTCTGCAACCAACGTCATGGAGGAAGCGGCAACGTTGTTACGCCGTCACGGCGTGGCGGTTTCCCGTCCCAGCGCAGTTAGCGTTAAAGGGGGTATCGGTTCTCGGCAGCCTTCCAATCGGCTGCTAACGGTGTCGGCGCGCCGCCCGGATATGCTTGGCGCGAGATGCGCCCAATTGGCGGCATTGCTTGAAGATTCGGCCGTTTCATTACCGGACCTGAGCTTTACCCTGGCGGCGAGGACGGTGCATTATGCCCACAGGACGGCGTTTGTCGTCGCCGATCGGGCGGAAGCCCTGCGCCTGTTGACGGCATTCGCCGGTGAATCGGCAAGGACCGATGCCGTCGAACCGGAACATGGGCCGGCCAAACGCGTCGGCCTGCTGTGTTCCCATAGCCACTGGATTTCCCCGGAGGATCTGGCGGTTTTGCTTGAACATACGGCATTTCGCCTTGCCTATCTACGCGGCCGGAACGTTCTGCGAACGCTCTCGATATCTGACACGAGCGGCATCGGCGCCGCTTTCCTTCAGCAAATCGCCCTGGCCGCGCTGCTGTCCTGGTATGGCGTCGAGCGGACTGACTTTCTCGGCGACGGTCCTGGCGGGCTTATTGCCGCTCATCTGAATGGCGCGCTGACATTTTCCGAAGCCGTTGCACAACTGCGGCGCTATACGCATGAGCCGCCGTCGGCGGCGTCTGAATACCAGGGTGAACGGGGGCGGCAATCCAGGCCACCGACGCCGCCCCGGCTGAATCAGCGAAAGCTTCTATGCCGTTGGCGGCAGAACACCGACATAAGGCCGTCCTGCCCCTGACTGTCGACATCCGTGACGCGGCGGCGTCTGAAGATGACTATGCCTTTGCCTTGAGCGGGGGCGGGGAACGCGTCAAGATTGAGGCCGGTCCGCTTCCCAAACGGTTGTTGGGGCTGTTGGGCCGGTTATATACCCTTGGGGCGATAGAAAACCTGTGCCGGCTGGGCGGCCAAGGCCGACATATCCTATTGCCGGAACAGCCCTGGCGGCACGAAAGGCCGGCCCGTGCGGACAGCGCTGCCGCCAACACGAGCAAGGCTGAACCCGGAAAGCCGCCGATAAAGCTGTATGAGCTGCAGTGGAACAGGACGCCGCTCACATCTCTTGAACCGGACAAAAATTGTCTGTGCGACGAAAACGGTGAAGATAGCGTTGACGGCTTCCCCGGCGGCGCCGGTGCCGCGCCGCTGATTTTCGCCCGACCGGCTCTCAAGGAGCGGCTTGAGCCCCGAGGTTTCGGGCGCCGGGGAATCTGGGTAACCTGCGGCGACCGCTACCAAAACCCGGGCGACGGACGTAACGTGACGGTCAATCCCGCCGAGCCTGACCACTTTTGTCGATTGCTGTCGGATTATCCGTCTCGTGACATTCTCTATCTCCTTGGTTTATCCATGGACGCCGGCCAGGGCTTGCCGATGCAGAGCCTGATCGAGCCGCTTCTCAATCTTATCCGTGCCATGACGACGAAAAAAAACCGTCGACGCGACAATCTATCTCGTTACCGCCGGCTGCCAGGCGGTAAACGACACCCCCGTGCGTCGGCCGGAGCAGGCGGTGTTATGGGGGTTGTCCCGCACGTTGCGGCTGGAGCATCCTGAGATACCTTGCCGTGTTATCGATATCGATCCCGGCGACGGCGACGCTATGCTTTCTGCCGATGCGTTGACCGCCCTGACGCGGGGCCTCAACGGCCATAGCCCCCGTGAAAGCGTTTGGCGCGGCAATCAATGCTATGTGCCGTCGCTTGCCAGCCATGAATACGCGATTAGAGCGCGGCAATCAGCCGCCGTAAGCCCGGCGGCGGGGTTTTATCTGATAAGCGGCGGATTTGGCGCCTTCGGTCTGCATTTGGCGCACTGGCTTATCCGGCGCGGTATCAACACTCTTGTCCTGATGGGACGCAGCGGCGCTGGCGACACCGCGCGCCAGGCCATTACCGGTCTTGAGCAGCTCGGCGCGAGGATTGGCAGCTATGCCGTCGACGTGGCGGACCCTGAGGCATTGCAGCGCGCCGTTTCTCATGCCGAAGCCGCTTTCGGACCGTTGACCGGCATCATTCACGGGGCGGGAATTTTACGCGGCGGCTGGCTAAGCCATGCCGGCGGCGCCGCGCATTATGAGACCCTGCGGCCGAAGGTCGTGGGCGCCATGAATCTGCACGCCATTACCCGACAGCGGCCGGTCGCGGAATTTATCCTGATCTCCTCCGCATCGTCGGTACTGGGGCTCTCCCGCTATGCCGGCTACGCCGCCGCCAACGCCTATCTCGATGCATTGGCCTGGATGCGACGCGGCGCGGGGTTACCCGCGCTGAGCATCGGTTTCGGGCCCTTTTCCGATGCGGGCATGGCGTTGTCAGAGCCGTCGCTGGTGAATTCCACCTGTTTACCGGCATTAACCATGGCCGAGGGCATTCAGTGGTTATCACGGGCGCTGGACGCAGGGGCGGCCCATCTTATCGCGATGGCTTACGCTGCCCCGCAACCGGCGGACGCAGCGTCTTCCACGCCGGTATCGTCAATCGCCGCGCCTTGGCGCGCCTCGCAGGTCATGGACTTTATCCGCCGCCAGGCCGCCGACCTGGCGGGCTGCGACGGTCATAGGTTGTCCCTCCGCCGTCCCTTGCGCGACGCGGGTATCGATTCGTTGACCGGCGTGGAACTGCGCAATCGGCTGCAACGACATTTCAGCATCCCGCTGCCGGTAACGCTGCTCTGGGATTATCCGACCTTGGCGGAATTAGCGGCGTTTATCCACGAACGTCTGCAGATGACTTATTCTTACGGGGAGAATTGCAATGAATGAAGGTTACGAACCCATAGCGGTCACCGGATTGGCCTGCCGGGTGCCCGGCGCCGATACAGCCGACGGATTTTGGCGACTGCTGGCGGAGCAGCGGGATGCCGTTGAAGAAATCCCTTCGCACCGGTGGGATGCCGCCGCTTGGCATCACCCCGATCCGCAGATGCCCGGTAAGCTTGCGACCCGTTGGGGCGGCGTGATTGCCGCGGAAGGGTTCGATCATGAATTTTTCGGTATACCCCTTGAAGAAGCGCGGCACATGGACCCGCAACAGCGAATATTTCTGGAGGTGGCCTGGGAAGCATTAGAGGACGCCGGTCTGACCGAACCGGATTTGGCGGGCAGCCAGACCGGCGTCTTCGTCGGCGTCGTTAATTACAATGGCGATTACGCGCGGCGCGTTTTTTCCGATATCCATCGTATCAATGCCTTTAGCGGTCCGGGCGTGGCCAACAGCGTACTCTCCGGCAGATTGGCCTATCTATACGATTTGAAAGGACCGAATTTGACCCTCGATACCGCCTGTTCCTCCTCGCTGGCGGCGCTGCACCTGGCCTGCCAAAGCCTGCGGCAGGGGGAGTGCGAACAGGCCGTCGCCGGGGGCGTCAATGTGATCCTGGCTCCCGAATTCACCTTGGCCACCTCGCGCATGAATCTGATGGCCGCCGACGGGCGTTGCAAGCCTTTCGACGCCGCCGCCGACGGTATCGTCAGGAGCGATGGCTGCGGCGTGGTGGTACTGAAGCGGCTGTGCGACGCGCAACGGGAGGACGACAGGATATTGGCGGTCATCCGCGGCTCGGCTATCAATCAGGACGGCAGGACCAACGGACTCACCGCGCCCAGCGGCCACGCCCAGAGCGCGCTTATTAAGCAGGCATTGGCCAGGGCGCAGACGGCTCCGGAGGAGTTAGGCTATATCGAAGCGCACGGTACCGGTACGCGGCTGGGGGATCCCATTGAAATCGCCGCCATCGTCGAGGCCCTGGGTGAACAAGCGGAGCGAAATCCCTGCTATGTCGGTTCGCTCAAGGGCAACCTGGGGCATTGCGAGGCGGCGGCGGGGATCTTGTCGTTTATCAAGGTAGCGCTCGCGCTGCGGCACGGCGCCATCCCGCCGCAGGCGCACCTGAAAAAGGTCAACCCGCATATTGATTTATCCCGGCGGCGGGTGATTTTTCCGCGAAAAATCACTCCTTGGCCGCTGGCCAACGGTCTACCGCAATGCGCGGGGGTCAGCTCTTTCGGCTGGTCCGGCACCAATGTCCATGTCATCGTCGCGCCGGCGCCCGAGCGCGCCAGGGAAGAAACCCCACGGCAAACGGCCCTCATCCTGCCGTTGTCCGCCACCGGCGAAGCGGCGCTTCGCCGACAGGCCCGGCGATTTGCCGACCTGCTGGGCCGAAAAGACGCAACGCGGGAAACGGCATCCGGCGATTTCTGCTATACCGCCGCCGCCGGCCGAACGCATTACCCCCTGCGCCGGGCGTTTGTCGCGGATAACGCCGCCGGACTGGCCTGCGCCATCACCCGCTGGCTCGAGTCCGGGCCGTCGCCGGCGAAAAACGGTGCAGGCGGACTTGCCATGATTTTCAGCGGGCAGGGCGAGCAATGGCCCGGCATGGTGGATGAATTAACGGCTTGTGAGCCGGTTTTTCGCCAGTGGATGCTGCGCTGCGATGATGAAGTCCGCCGTTTGGCCGGATGGTCGGTGCTGGAGGCGATACGGGCGGGAAGCCGCGCCGATTTGAGCGCCACCGCCGTGGCGCAGCCTTGCATCGTTTCGATTCAAACCGCGCTTTTTTTCACTGCTCGCCGAGTGGGGCATCGCGCCTGCGGCGGTGGCCGGGCACAGCGTGGGGGAATTCTCGGCCGCCTGCTGCGCCGGCGTGCTTACCCTTGAGCAGACGTTGGCGGCGGTAGTCGCCCGTGGTCGGATTATGGAGGCCATCCGCGCGGACGGACAAATGCTCGCGGTCTTAGCCGAAGAGGAACAGCTCCTGCCGCTGTTGGATGGGTGTTCCGGCGTGACGGTGGCGGCCCGCAACAGCCCGCGATCGACGGTGCTCTCCGTGGATGCGTCGCAGGCGGATAATGTAAAAGCGCTGTTGGACAGCGCCGGGTTAGCGGTTTTCCCCGTTAATCCCCATTACGCTTTCCATGGCCCGCAGATTGAGCGGCTAAGCGACCCGCTAAGGGCGGCGTTCAGGGATTTGCAACCCGTCGATAGCCCCCTGATGGTGGCTTCCGCCACCTTGGGCGACATCATAGAGGGCCGTCGCATGGATGCCCATTACTGGGCCGCCAATGCCCGCCGGCCGGTGCAATTCTCTTCGGCCATCGCCCGTCTGCTTGACGCCGGCATTGATGATTTTTTTGGAAATAGGGCCCGGCGCCACGCTGACGCCGCATATCAATCAATGTGTGCGAAAGAGCGGACGCCCGGCACGGGCCGAGGGGTTGTTGCAACGAGGCAAACCGCAGTATCGGTCGTTGCTGGAGGCCGTCGCGCGGCTGTATTCCTCGGGCCATGATATTCACTGGCGGGTTTTGATGAAGGGCCGCGGCAGCCTGGTTTCGCTGCCGCCCCCGCCCTGGCGGCATGTTCCCTGCTGGTTGCCGTTAAAGACAGGGGCTGCTCAAGAAGCTTCACTGGCGGGCGAAGTACAAGCGCCGGCGCTGGAACAGCTCTCCTTTCGGGCGATATGGGGAGGCAAGACGCAGCCGCTGCTGGCGGATCACTGTATGTTCGGCAACCTGGTGGTGCCGGGAGCGGTGCATATCGCGGTCATTGTTACACAGCTTCATCGCTATCTGACCTCCTACGATTTTACCCTCGCCGACCTGGTATTCATCCGTCCGCTTGTTTTGGCCCCCGACGACAGCGCCGTCGCCACGCTGGCCTTCGGTCCGCGACGTCAAAACGGCGATGGGCTGGATTTTTCCCTTGAGGCCGCCCCTGCGCGCGGACAAGGGCGATTAGCGCTCTCCCGGGGAACGATAAGCCTTGGGACTGACGATAATAAAACGGAGATGCCGCAACGGCTAAATGAGCGGGCCGCAAAGCTTGAGCGTCAAAACGTTAACGATTTTTATCAACGGGCGCGTGCCGCCGGCTTGCAATTGGGGCCGTCGTTCCGCTGCCTGACGGAACTGTGGTGCGACCTCGATGCGGGAAGGTGCTGTTTCACCCTGGGCAATGCGGCCGACGGCCTGACCGACCCCTCTCTGGCATTGCCTCCCGGGCTTATCGACGCCTGTTTTCAGGCCATGTTCGCGGCATTCTGGCGGCTGTTCCCCCAGAGCGGCCTTTTCATCCCCTTAAGCGTTGACCATGTGCGCATCAAGCAACCCTTGACCGTTCCGCTGTGGGGTGAGGCGATACCGACCTCATCCCTGAAGGCAGAGGCGGAAACGCTGTGCGGCGACATTCGGCTTTATACCGACGGCGGCGCCTGCGTCGCGTGTTTCCTCGGCGTTACCCTGAAACGGGTGAGGGAAGCGTCATTGACGCCGCTGTTTAACGGCTCGACGGGCGCCCTTTATCGTTTTGACTGGGATGACCGTTCCCTTGACCTGCCGGTCACGGCGCCCCGACTTGAAGCCTGTACGGTCATCGCCCATGACGGCGATGGCGCCAGGGCGTTTGCCCGCGCCATGGCCGCGGCGGGAGCCGACGCAACCCTTATCCATCCTGAAGGCACGGAGCTCCTGGCCTCTCAAGTAGCCGACCTGAGGGGGACGGTGATTTATCTTAACGGCGGCGGGGATGAGTGCGATGCGTTCACGGCCAATGAGTGGCTGTGCCGCCAGATGCGGGCCTTCGGCTGTCTGCAGCAAATAGCGAATGCCGCCGCGCAAAGCGCGACGGACAGCCGGCTGCGATTATGGGTCGTCACGCTTTCCGGGTCGGAACAGGCGTGCTGCGATATGGCGGGCGCCGGGTTATGGGGCCTTGGCCGGACCATTGCCAAGGAGTATCCGGCTATCTGGGGCGGACTGATAGCCTTGCCGGAGCGGGCGCTGGCGGATGAGGACTATTTTGCGCAGATGCCGGCGTTGCTGGCCACAACAGCGCGGGTGCCGGAGTATCGGCTGCGGGCCAAGAGGGTATACGGACGCCGGATGATCCCGCTGCCGCAGGACTCGTCGCCATGGCCGCTGCGCCGGGACGCCAGCTATCTCATTACCGGCGGCTGCGGCGAAACCGGGCCTGTGCTGGCCGAGCGGCTTTTTTCCCAAGGCGCCGGCGGCGTCATGCTGCTGGGGCGATCGCCGCTTACGCCGCCGTTGATTTCCCTGGCGCGGGATTATAGGCAGAAGGCCCTCAATTTGCGCCTGTTCCAGGGAGACGTGGCACGGCGGGAAGATATCGACGCCGCGTTACGCGCCATGGATCGCTTTATGCCGCCGTTGGCCGGGGTCTTCCATCTGGCCGGCGAGCTGGACGACGCCCCGCTGGCGACGATGAGCGAGGAAAGCGTCCGGCGGGTTTTTCGGCCGAAGGTTTGCGGCGCCTGGAATTTGCACTGCGCCACGATTGACAGAAAACTGGATATATTTACGCTTTTCTCTTCCCTGTCGGCGGTTGTCGGCACGCCGGGCCAGGGGGCTTACGCCGCGGCCAATGCCTTTATCGAGGCCTTGGCTTGCTATCGGGCGGCAAAAAACCTGCCGGCGGCCGCCATCGCCTGGGGGCCTTGGCGGGGCGGCATGACCTCGCGTCTTGACCCGACGCGGCGACGGCGATTCGCCGATGCCGGCTTGGGATTGCTCGAGGCGCAAGACGTCGCGGCGTGGAGCGCCCGACGCCAGTTCCAGGACGAGGCCCAGACCATCGTGGCGAATATCAACGCGACGGATCTGGATAAGCTTCTTGGCCGCGGCGCCGCGTTCCCAGTCCTGTCGGGCGGCGACAACGCCCGGCAGGCAGCGGACGCGCCGGATATCGTCAGCCGTTTGACGGCGCTGAATTCAGACGGAGAGCGACAGGCGGCCGTCCTGCAATTTTTGCAAAAAGAGATAAGCAACATGACCGGCAGCGGCCCCCCTTCCGGCGGATACGCCGTTACATGCCCTGGGCCTGGACTCATTGGCCGCCGTCGCCATCGTGCAGAATATTCGCGCGCAGACCGGCTTGCCCATTCCCATCGCCCTGTTTTTCGATAGCGATAATCTCCAGAACGCCGCCGCCAGACTGGGATGCATTCTATGGCCGGACAACCCCTAAACAGCACAGAGCACCAAGGATTGAGGCAACCTATGACGGAACAGGTATTCAATGAAAACAGCCGGCGGCTCCCCCAATGCCCTGGTGAACAGGGTTTAAGTGAACAACAGGCCTCGCTATGGTTTCTTGCCCGCCTCGCGCCGGATGACGCCGCCTATAATATCGCCTGTGCCTGTCGTTCCTTCGGCGAGTTGGATATTCCGGCCCTGCGCGACGCCATGCTTCGTCTGACGGGCCGGCATGAGGTGCTGCGCAGCGTTTTTTATCGATGAGGCGGGGGTACCGAGGGCGCTGATCAAAGATGTTCTTCCCCCGCTGGTTGAGGCGTTTGATTGGCGTGGGAAAACGACGGGCGAACGGGATGCCGCCGCGCACGATTATTACCGACAGCCGTTTGATCTGGCGAGGGGGCCCTGCCTCAGGCTGGGTTTGTTTCACTGTGGTGAAGGTGAATATCTCTGGCTATTGGTCGTTCATCACATTATCGCCGACTTCTTTACCCTGGCGCTGTTCATGGAAGAGCTGGCAGCCTTGTATATTGCCGAAACCGGCGGCGAGGCCGATACCGCCGTCAGGGCGCAGCGTACCTTTACCCAGTTCATCGCCGAGGAACGACGCTATCTTGATGGCGCCGGCGCCGCAAGCGCCCGAGAGTATTGGGCGGCGCTGTTGGCCTGCCCGCCGCCGTCCCTTTGCTGGCACGGGTTAAGAGAGAGGGATGCGGCAGGCGGGACATCGGTATTTTTCACCTGCCCGCAAGCGCTTGCGCGGCGACTCGAATTATTTGCCCTTGAGAGCGGCGCATCGCTTTTTGCCCTGCTGACGGCGGCGTGGGCGACGTATGTGGGGCAGCGCACCCGTTCGACGGATTTGATTATCGGCGTGCCGATTTCACGCCGTGACGGCGATTTCAATCATACCCTGGGCTGTTTTTTCAATATGCTGCCGCTGCGGCTGTCATTGGAAAACGCGACCTTCAAAACCCTTGCGGTTCAGGTCCGCAGGTCTTTAGGCGCCGCCCTGGAGCATCGTCATTACCCCTTCAACAAAATCATCGACGATCTGAGAATACCTCGCGAGCCGCAGCGAAATCCGCTGTTGCAGACCACCGTCAACATGCCCGCGTCGGTACGGATGCCCGCCTGCGGCGGGTTGTTGCTGGGAGATGAATCCCTGGCTATCACCTGGGCGGACATGACGCTGCGGCCGTACCCCTTGCGTCAGCAGGAGGGGCAGGTGGATTTGGCGTTGGAATTCGCTGAAGGTCCGTCGGGACTGACCGGCGTCATCAAAGGCCGCAGCGCGCTATTCTCCCAATGTGATCTTGAGCGGGCGCGCGACGAATACCTGGCGACGGTACTGCGGCTTATCGCCGCCCCGGATGAAAACCTGTGGGTGGAGAAGGAACCCGATGCGGCAAGCCGGGCGGGTTATACCGCCATCAATTCACGGCCTCTGATCCCCTGCGCCGACGATGACATTGTCAGCCGCGTCGGCAACTGGGCGCGGGAGGCGGCAAATGCGGTCGCCGTAACCGATTCGTCAGGGTCAACGACCTATGGACAATTGTGGCGAGCCTCCATCGACATTGCGCGGCGGCTTGCCCGCGCGGGCATCGGCCCCGGTCATCGGGTCGGCCTGGGCATGGAGCCCGGCGCCGCCGCGCTCGCCGCCATGCTGGCCATCATGCGCGCCGGCGCCGCGTATCTGCCCTTGGAACCGATGAATCCGCCGGCGCGATTAAAAAAAATGGCCCTTAGCGCCGGCGTTCGGGTCATCGCGATCGCCGGTCAACGGCATCGGGCGGCATTCGATGGGCTCGGTTGCGATGTGCTGGATATTGATGGGAAAGCCTGCCCATCGGCCATCGGTCCTTTACCGGCTTATGACCGGTCGATGGCGACCGGCCTTGACCAAAGGCCGGTTGAAGACCCTTCAGTCATGCGTGCGGCAATGCCTGACGGCAACGGCTTGTCCGAGGACTTGGATGCGGCGATAGCGGACGAGGATGCGCCGAATCGCGCCGCGCCGTGCCTGACGGCCTACACCCTGTTCACGTCAGGATCCACCGGCAGCCCCAAGGGAATCGATGTGCTGCACCGCAATGTCACCGCCTTTCTCGATGCTATGGCAAAAGAAATCCCGTTGCCCGCCGGCGAGCAATGGACCTGGTGTCACGCTCCCAGCTTCGACCTGTCGGTGTGGGAAATTTGGGGTTGCCTTTGTTCCGGCGGCGAGCTTAACGTTATTCCCCCGGAGCAGCGATGCCGTCCCGATGCGCTGTTGGCCTTTATCCAACATTCAAAAGCGCAGGTCGTATCCCTGACGCCCTCGGGCCTAAGGGGGTTATTGCCCGAGCTGCCCGGGCGGCCCATCACGCTGCCGGTGCGTCATTACATGATTTCCGGCGAAGCGCTGCCCGGCCGGATTGCCGCGCCTTTTCTCACCGGCGGGGCAAAAATGTGGAATCTTTACGGCCCATCGGAAACCACGGTGTTCGCCATGATTGAACCGGTCACCGCGGAGATGGCCCGGTACGATACGGTACCCCTCGGCCGTCCCCTGCGTTTCGCCACGGTGGCGGTATTGGATGAAGCCGGCCGCCCGGCGTCCATGGGTGAAACCGGGGAGATCTGTATCGGCGGTCTGGGCGTCAGCCCGGGCTATGTCGGACTGCCCGAACTGACCGCCGCGCGTTTTGTCCCCGATCCTTTCGCCGACGGCGACGCAAAAATGTATCGTAGCGGCGATCGCGGCGTTTGGGACGGGCAGCGACTTCATTACCTGGGCCGCCTGGACGGGCAGATCAAACTCAATGGCTTTCGCATTGAACCCGGCGAGGTGGAGAAAGCCATCGGCGGCTACCCGGCGGTGACCGAGGCGGCGGTGTTGCAAGAACCGGGTCCGGACGGCGGCCAACTCACCGCCGTCGTGGTGCTTGACTCTCCCTATACCCCGGCCATGGCGAAGGATTTGCGCCAATTCCTTGCCCGTCGGTTGCCGTTCTATATGTTGCCGGGACGATTTCTGACGGCAACGTCATTGCCTCGCAACGCCCATCACAAACTGGACCGGAAAACACTTCAAGAGGCGTTGGCGCGGGGCCTTTACGACGCCTCGGCGGCGCACGACGTCGTCAGGATCGGGGACGATAAGCCGCTGCTGTCCAGGGTGCAGGAGATTTGGCGCGCGGTATTGGGCCGAAGCGAGGTGGGGATTGACGATGTTTTTTTCGACATCGGCGGCAATTCATTGTCATTGATGCAGGTTTTTTCACGGCTAACCGGGCTGCCCGGCTGCCAGGCTTTGACCCCGGCGGACCTGTTTCGCTTTCCCACCATCAGATCCCTGGCCGCCCATGGGGTCGCGGCGTCCGCAACGGATAGCCGCGCCGCGCGGGAAGACGCCTCTGACGGAGCCACCACGAGGGATACCATGGCGGCATTGCGTAAACGGGCGCGAGATAACCCATTATAAGAGGACGACATTTCATGGACGAACACGCCATCGCCATCATCGGCATGACCTTACGGCTGCCCGGGGCGGACAGTTTGCCCGCGCTTTGGTCCAACCTGGTCAACGGCCGGGTATCCATCCGGCATTTTCAGCGGGAGCACTGTACCGCTCAAGGCATAGACAGCCCGTTATTCCATCATCCCCGCTATGTTTTCGCCGACGCCGCGCTGCCGGATATCGACCTGTTCGACGCCGACTTTTTCGCTTTCAGCCAACGAGAGGCCCAATTGCTCGATCCGCAACAGCGGATTTTGCTGGAGTGCGCCTGGGAACTGTTGGAGACCGCCGGTTATGGTCATCCGGCTTGCCGCCCGCGCATCGGCGTCTATGCCGGCGCGTCCATGAACACCTATCTGCCGAATGTCATCGGGGCCCGCTGCGATTTGATGTCTATGGCGGGCACGGAAGTGATGCTCACCAACGACAAAGATTATTTGTGCGGCAGGATCTCCTACAAACTCGGCCTCACCGGGCCCAGCGTGGCCGTTCAAACCGGCTGTTCCACCGCGTTGAGCAGCATTCACTGCGCCGTGCAAAGCCTGTTGGGCGGCGAGTGCGATATGGCCATCGCGGGCGGCGTCTCGATTCAAGCCTTGCTGCGGCCGGGTTATCTGTACGAACCCAACCTGATGTTCTCGCCGGACGGCATGTGCCGGCCCTTTGACTATGCCGCGTCGGGAACCGTCTTCGGCGATGGGGCCGGCCTGGTGGCGCTAAGGCCCCCTGCGGGATGCGAAGAGGGCCGGAGACACCATTCTGGCGGTGATCCTGGGGTCGGCCATCAATAATGAAGGCGACGGACGGCTCGGCTTTACCGCCCCCGGCGTTGACGGTCAACGCCGTTTGATTGCCGAGGCCCAGGGCGTGGCGGCGGTTGCCCCGGAAGAGATCGGCATGATTGAAGCGCACGGCACCGCAACGGCCTTGGGCGATCCGGTGGAATTTGCCGCTCTGCGCGCGGTGTTCGGCGCTATCGCGCCGCGTTCGGCACGCTGCGCGCTGGGTTCGATTAAAGCGAATGTCGGGCATTTGGCGGCGGCGGCGGGTATCGCCGGACTGGCCAGGGCGGTGCTGGCGCTGAGACAGGGCATTGTCCCCCCCCCCGCACCCGACCTTCCGCCAGGCAAATCCTTGCCTGGATTTGGAGGCGAGTCCTTTTATCATTAACCGTTCGGCCGTGCCATGGCCGCTGCACGGCCCGCGCCGCGCCGGCGTCAGTTCTTTCGGCGCCGGAGGCACCAATGTTCATATGGTGCTGGCTGAAGGTCCTGCCGCCGTGGCAAAACGCGCCGCCGTCGGGCTGCACGCCATTCCGCTTAGCGGTAGCGATCCCGCCAGGCTGAAAGCGCTCGCCGCCGATATGGCGCAGCATCTCGGCGAGCAGCCGGCTACCCGTTTAGCGGACATTTACGTGACGCTGTCACAGGGGCGACGCGTTGAATCCTGTAAAACGGTGCTCTATGCCCATGATCGCCGTGAATTGATGGCGCAGCTGGAAGCCGGCGATTTTCATATCGCCACCGACGCCGCGGCGCCGCGCCTGATTCTTATCGTCGGCGGCCATCTTCCCTGTGCCGCCGTGGCCGACCATCCGGTTTTCAACCGTGAATTAACGTCACTGCTGGCGTGGCTGGATGTACGTTATCCGGCGCAGGTCACCCGGCAAGACGTATTGGACAAAAGCGACGCGCAGGCAGGGCGCCGGAACCTGGCGCAGGCTGTCGGCACTCTAGCTTGTCTGCTGATGTGGCGGTCTGTCATCGCCACGCCGTTTCTTATCCTGACCCCGGAGGAAAATGACATGGGAGAGGATGAGAGTATTTCTCCGGCCGACATTGTCCGCGCCGTCGCCTGTTCGCCGAGTGAATCGATGGTCCAAACGACGAAGGGAGAGTGGTGCTCCGTCGTCAGGGAATATCTGGCGCAATCGGCCTTCGGGGCAGGCGGCGGGATGCAAACCGAGGCCGGCCGTTATTCGGCGCGTTTAATCAATCCAGGCGAACCGGTATTCATACCGACGGCGATTCCGCCCAACTTGGCGGCGCACAGTGGAGAATGCGAAGGCAATTTCCTCCAGGTTTGCCGGGATAGGGGCGTAGAGATTGTTTTCGGTCCCTCAGCCGCCGGTGCAGCGGCCATGTTGCGCTGCGCGGGGGCGCTTTGGCGCCGGGGAGTCGATATCCATTGGCGACAGCTTTGTCATTACCCTGATGCCGGGCGCATACCGCTGCCGGTTCAGCCGCTGCGGCGTCGCAGGTGCTGGTATCAGCCGCAGCCGGATGAACGGGATCTTACGTCACCGCCGGGACCGGTTACCGGCGGGCTTTCCGTTGGAGATGGGCAGAGCCGGCCGCAACTCTATGTGGAAAGATGGCGACGTAGCGGACGTTGCGCCGCGGAAACAGGCGACAACGACCCGTGCCGGCGTCTGGTGCTCGCCGAACCGGCTTGTCGTTTTGCCTCCGTGCTGGCGGAGGCGCTGAAAAAACGCACCGGCGCCATCACGATGGCCGATCTGGGCCCGGCGACGGCTGCCGGCAGCGACGGATATCGCCTGGACCTCCATGATGCCCAGGCCGCCGACCGGCTGGCCGAGGCGCTGATGAAGGACAATTTGATGCCCGATCACCTGTTGGTGCTGTTTGGCGATGCCGAGGATTCGGCCCACGCATCGGTCGAGGTCGTGTTCATCTTGCTGGAATTGGCAAAAGCCTTTTCGATGCGCCGCCGCACGCCGCTGCTCATCGATGTTATCGGTCCGGGGTTTTTCGATGCGACGGGAAGCGGAACCCTGTGCCCGGAACGCGCCGCCGCCTGGGCGGCATGCCAATCCCTGATGCAGGAGATCCCGCACGTGACATGCCGCTGCGTTGATGTGGATACACCAGAACCTTCGGTCGCGGGAGACGTTCTGGGCGAGTTAACCGCTCCCCGGCGTCCGTCCTTAGTCGCCTTGCGAAACGGCTGGCGCTGGCAACGCTATTTCCAGACGCTCGAAGAGGACACCGTGCCGAAGCAGTGGCAAAATTTGATTTGCCTGGTGAGCGGCGGACTGGGGCGGGTGGGGTATCAACTGGCCCGGTTTATGGCTCTTCGTCACCATGCCAAACTGATTATTCTTACCCGTACGCCCTTGCACGCCCTGGCGGAGAACGATAAGCGCAGGGAGCGGTTGCGGCGGTTGAAAAGCCTGGCGCCGGCCGTTGAGGTCGCCCATGCGGATATTGCGGATCTGGAACAGTCCGCGGCGGCCCTTGAACGGGCGGAACGGCGGATAGGCGCCATAAATTGCTTTATCCATGCCGCGGGGATATCCGGCCCGGCCACGGTGCAGTGGGTGCAAAAATCCACTCGGCAACAGTGGCTGGAACTCATGCGTCCGGGCTTTACCGGCGCCTCGGTGCTGCACGCCCTGTTGGGTCGCCGTCCCCTCAGATTCGGATGTTTTACCTCATCGCTGTCAGCCTATGCCGGCGGATTGGGACTGTCGGCCTATGCGGCGGCCAACGAAGCCTGCGCGTCATTTGCCCTGCGACACGGAAGACGCCACCCCTACCTGTGCATCGATTGGGCCGGGTGGCGGGGGTGGGACAGCGGCGGCAGCTTCAGATACAGCGCAGCCCGCGCCCGGCCGCTCAGCGACCGCGACGTCTTTGCCGCCTTCGCTATCGCCCTGGATAATCTTCATCAAGGGCGGTTGTCGGTGGCCCTCAGCCCGCCCGACGCCCTGGGTTCCGGCATTTTCCCCGCCAAAGCGGCGATGCGGACGCCGCCGCTCGAAAGCGGTCCCGCCGTCGGCGAGCGTGTTGAAGCTTATTCCCGCCCTGTCGCCGTCGGAGCGGACGCTGAAGACTGTTCACGGGCCGCCGCCGTCGGAGCGAACACTGAAGCCTGTTCACCGGCCGCCGCCGTCGGAGCGGACGCTGAAGACTGTTCACACGCCGCCGCGGACGCTGCTGCCGGTTTTCGCGCCGCCGCGTTGGCGAGCGACGCCGAAGCCTCCCCTCGCGATTCGGCGTCCGTCATCGAACCGTTGCGGGAAATTTGGCGTGATGTGCTGCGCTGCGAGGTGGATAGCGGCGCGAATTTTTTTTGATTTGGGCGGCGACTCCCTGGTGGGCGCCGAACTGGTGCGCCGGATTAACGCGCATTTCGGCATCCTGCTGACCATGATCGACCTGTTTGAGGCCGCCGCCGTTGAGACTCTCGCGCGAAAAGTCGCCGACATGTTACCGGCGCGGGGCGCCGGGCCGGGCGAAACTTGTCAGGGAGACTCTCTATGACGACCAAGGTTCATCATTGTTCCGCCCAAGGTGATATCGCCGTCACGGCCGTCGCCGGGCGTTTTTCCCCAAGCGCCGTCGCCTGAGGCGCTTTGGCGGTCACTATTGGCGGGTAGGGAGCTTATCCGCGATTACCAAGGACCGCCCGGCGGGTGGGTTGCTTCTCCGGTCGCCGGGTCGCGCTATGTGTCGCGCGGCGCGTTCTTGGACGAAACGGATGCGTTTGATTACGGATTTTTTCATATCACTCCTCGTGAGGCGGTGCGAATGGATCCGCAGCAGCGAATTTTTCTCGAAGTCTGCCATGAGGCGCTTGAAGCCGGCGGTTATGGCCGCGGCAGCGACGCGGGTATCGCCTCGATTTTTGCCGGTACGCGCCGTAGCGGCTGGGAACCCTATCTGCCCGCCGCCGTTGATGCCACCGACGCCATGCTGGCGCTGGGAGGTAATTGCCCGGATGCTTTGGCATCGCGTACCGCGTATAAGCTGAACTGCACCGGTCCGGCGGTGAGCGTCGCGACGTTCTGTTCAGGATCGCTGGTGGCGGTTCATTTGGCTTGCCAAAGTCTGCTGTCGGGGGAAAGCGATCTCGCTATCGCCGGCGGAGCCTGTATTCGTTTCCCGGCCCACCAGGGGTACGTCTATCACCGCGGCGGTATCTTATCCGCCGCCGGGCGGGTGCGCGCTTTCAGTCGTGACGCCGACGGCACCCTGTTCGCCGATAGCGTGGCCGCCGTGCTGTTGCGACGGTTGGGAGACGCCCAAGCCGCCCGGGAGCCGATATTGGCGGTTATCAAAGGTTCGGCGGTCAATAACGACGGCGCGCTGCGGGCCGGATACAGCGCGCCGTCGGTGGACGGTCAGGCGGCGGTGATCCGGCGCGCCTGGCAGCGCGCGGGAGTGGCTCCCGACAGGGCCGGCATGATTGAAGCCCATGGCACCGGCACGGCCATTGGCGATGCCATCGAGCTCAAATCGCTGCGCCGTGTTTTCGTCGCCGCGAAGACCCCTTTCTGCGCGCTGGGCTCACTTAAAACCAACCTGGGACATGCCGATTGCGCGTCCGGCATTACCGGCTTGGTCAAGGTCGTTCTGGCCATCCAACAAGGGATTATTCCACCGACGCTCAATTGTTCCCGGCCGCTGGAGGGGCTGACCGGTTCCGGCACGCCTTTCTACCTGCCGCATGCGGCGCGGCCATGGCATATCGCCGGTTCTCCCCGCCTTGCCGGCGTCAGCTCATTCGGCATCGGCGGCACCAATGCCCACATCGTGGTGGCCCAGCCTCCGCCATACGACGCGGACGAGACCGACCATGCGTCCGTGCATCTTATACCCCTCAGCGCCCGCACGCCCGAGACATTAGGGCGGGTAGCCGCAAATCTGCGTTCATACCTTCTCGCCCATCCCCATTCCTGCGCGGGCGATGTGGCTTTTACCCTCCAGCGGGGCAGATACGCCTTGCCGGTGCGACGTATTCTCCTTGTCCGGGACGTGCCGGGGATGATGGATGGTCTAACGCGGGAGGATGCGGTGACGGTCGCCTGCGACGGTCCGGTTGATAACGAGTGTCTGGCGATAGCCACCGCCTGGCAGCAGGGGGCCGAGGTGGACTGGTCGCGTTTTTATAGCGGCGAACGGCGCCGGAAGCTGCCGCTTCCCACCTATCCGTTTCATCGCAGCCGGCTTGGGAGCGACATGAGCGAGCCGGCTATATAAGCCCTGTTACGAGCTGAACAAAAGGAGCCTCTATGGCAAGCGTAACCTCCATTGAACGTGAACTGGTCACACTTTTCGCCGCCGCGTTCGGCCTGGCGGAAAACGAAATGAATATCGCCACGCCGCTGCTGGAAATGGGCGCCGATTCGCTGCTGCTGTTCGACGTTGCCGATACCTTGCGGCAGCGTTATGGCGTAAAGCTAACGGTCAGGCAATTTTTTGCCGACGTTCACACCATTGGGCGGGTAGCCGAGTATATTTTCCGTACCCGCTCAGCGCCGGCGTGCGACGTCAACGACGCTGCCCGAAAGGCCGGCCCTGAAACGGATTGCCCGGCAAAAGCCGCCGCCTCCGTTGTTTTTCGCTGGCTGTCCCGCGCGTTGCCGCCGTCCGAAACCGAGAACCGCCATCGCTATCTGGCGGACTTCATACCCCGCTATACCGATAAAACCGCCCGGTCCAAACAGCACGCCGCCGATGTTCGCCGGATTATCGCCGACAGCCGATCGGGTATCGGATTCAAACCCTCCGTCAAAGAGATGCTTTATCCCCTGGTATGCCAGGGCTTCAGCGGCGCCGAGATAACGGATATCGACGGTAACGGCTATGTCGACATGACCATGGGTTTCGGCGCGCATCTCTTCGGCCACCAGCCGGATTTTATCATTAACGCCCTGCGAGAGCGCTTGACCCGCTCCTTCGGATTGGGAACCCGAGACGAAACGGCGCTTGCCGTCGCCGAACTGATCACCGAACTTACCGGAATGGATCGGGTGGCGTTCGTCAACAGCGGCACCGAAGCCGTGATGAACGCGGTTCGCGCCGCCAGGGCCTTCACCCGGCGGGATCATGTGGTGATTTTCACCACCAGCTATCACGGCCATTGGGATGCGGTGCTGGCGACGCCGGGCGACGTTCCGTGCGCCTTCGGCGCGCGCGCGCTTTCGGTGGGAATACCTCATAATATGGTGGCCGATGTATCGGTATTGGCCTTTGGTAGCGAAGCCGCGTTGGAATTCATCGAAAAACATGGCCACCGCATCGCCGCGGTCATGGTGGAGCCCGTACCGACCCGAGATCCCCGGCTGGCGCTTGCCGATTATCTACGCCAGCTGAGGACGATAACGGCCAATCACGGAACCTTGCTGATCTTCGACGAGATCGTCACGGGATTCCGCGTCCATCCCGCCGGCATTCAAGGGTTGTTCGGCATCAAGGCGGATATCGTCACCTACGGTAAGACCCTCGGCGGGGGAATGCCGCTCGGCGTCATTGCCGGGCGCGGCAATACGCTTGATGCCATTGACGGCGGCGACTGGTCTTTCGGCGACGACAGCTACCCGGCGACGGAAGCGACCTTCTTCGGCGGCACCTATTTTCAGCATCCCCTGTCGATGACGGCGGCGCATGCCACCCTGATCGCGCTCAAAAGCCAAGGCATGGCATTATCCCAGACGCTGGCGAAGAAAACCGATCTACTGGCGGCAAGGTTGAATCAGCTATTTCATGAACGGCGTTTACCTATAACGGCGTGTTCATTCAGTTCTTTTTTCCGCTTGATGCACCGTGAGAATTTCGATTTGCTTTATTATAATCTGCTATTACGCGGTATCTATATTTGGGAGTGGCGCTGCTGGTTTCTCTCCGCCGCCCACGAGACGACCCATATGGATCGCGTCGTCGACGCTTTTCGCGAGAGCCTTGATGAACTGGCGGAACATCGGCTGTTGCCGCAAATAACCGGCCGGCTGTAGCAATAGTTTGCCTGACTGAATAAATTGCTGGCTCATGATGAACGACGGTTATCCTCTGGTTTATTTCAGCGATTTGACTACGGCTGGGTGACTCATAATGAACGACGGTCATCCACTCATTTATTTAGCGATCCGCCTACGGCTGAGTGACGTATTTGTCGTTCCGTTTAGCTGATGAATATTAATTGCTGACTCATGATGAATGACAGTTATCCTCTCTTTTATTTGGACGATGCGACGGTGGCTGAATGACTTATTTGCCTCTTCGTTTAGAGAATGGATATTGTTTCGCGGGATTGGTGCTATACAATTGCTATTATTTCATACTGCCGAATAAAGGCAATGAAAACGTCGCACGGCAATAATGCTGTGCAAATGATGTCGTGCGAATGATGTCGTGCAAATGATTTTTGTCTCTCATATTGGGTGAATGTAATGCAATCTTCCCGAAGGTGGCTGGTTTTGTCCCTGGTTTCAGTCGCCTTGGTGCTGGTAACGGTGGACATGACGGTGCTTTATATCGCCCTGCCGCAGTTGACCCGCAGTCTTGCCGCCACGGCCAACGCCAAACTCTGGATAGTGAATATCTACCCGCTGGTGGTCTCCGGCCTGCTGCTGGGGGCCGGCACGTTCGGGGACAGATTCGGCCACAAAACCCTTTTTTGCTGGGCTTGTCGGTGTTTGGCCTGGCTTCGTTGGCGGCGGCCTATAGTTCATCGCCGCAACAGCTTATCGCGGCCAGGGCGTTGCTGGGCGCGGGGGCGGCCATGATGATGCCCGCCACCCTGGCCATCGTCAGGCTTACCTTTCCCGATGAAAAGGAGCGCGCGCTGGCCATCGGCATCTGGTCCGCGGTGGCTTCCGGCGGGGCGGCGGCGGGCCCGCTGATGGGCGGGGCGCTGCTGGAATATTTCTGGTGGGGATCGGTCTTCCTGATTAATGTTCCCGTGGTTTCGCTGGCGCTGCTGCTGGCATGCCGGTATGTGCCCGCCGACAAGCCGGACGACAGCCGGCCATGGGATCTGCCGGGCTCGTTGCAGGCGACGACGGCGTTGATTTCCCTGGCCTACGCCATTAAAGAATTCGCCAAGCCCGAGCCGTCCTATGGCGCTCTTATGGCGGCGATGGGGGCGGGTCTAGGGGCGCTGATGGTTTTCATCCGCCGCCAACGCCGCAGCCGGCATCCGCTCATCGATTTCACCATTTTCGAAACCCCGCTTTTTTTCGGCGGCCATCATGGCGGCGATGATTTCATCCGCCTGTCTGATGGGTATCGATCTTGCTCTCAGCCAACGGCTGCAACTGGTGATGGGATTGACCCCGCTGCAAACCGGGCTGTTCTTCCTGCCGCTCTCATTGGCGGCGATTATCGGCAGCCTGCTGGCCGGGTGGTTGTTGCCGCGGATACACCGGCCATTGCGGCTGCTCCTGGCGTCGCTGCTGCTTTATAGCCTCGGAGCGGCCGGCTTTTTCTTCGGCTACGACGCCGCCGTCGCCAACCAGATATTATGCCTGCTGCTGCTGGGAGGTGCGGTGGGGGCAACCACCACCAGCGTGTCGAATTTCATTATGCTGAACGCGCCGCCTCATCGCGCCGGCATGGCGGCCTCACTGGAAGAAACATCCTATGAACTGGGCGCGGCGCTGGGAATCACCATCATGGGCAGTATTATGTCGGCGGTTTACAGTGAATCGGTGGGACCGTCGCCGCAGGCGGATATCCGCGACAGTCTGGATCGGGCGTTGCTGGCGGCTGAAAGCCTGCCGCCGGAATTGGCGGCGGCAGTGGTATTGACGGCCAGGTCCGCGTTTGACCACTCATTCACCGCCGTTATGGGCACGGCGATGATTGTTTTACTGGCGGCGGCCCTGGGGGTTTACTTCAGCGCCCGAGTCGGTTGCCGCCGGGCGTCGAGGCGAAGAAAAGCATCGCCATAACGCTAAGGTCTTTATTCCACGTTTTCGCCCCGTGCTAACAGGGTGGTCATCTCTGCCATCACCCTGTCAAAAATCAGCCGGCCCAGCACCGCCGACGAACCGCTGGTCCGCGACAGCACGCCCTGGGTGGACGCTGAGGCCCGGTCAAGAGGGAGCCGGTAGATTCCCGCCATGGGGGGGGAGTCGGGTGATCAGGTCGCTCGGTTCTCACCAATTCGGGATGCAAATACAGCATTAAACTGGTTTCTGTGATACCCGCATGTTCGGCATGCCAGCCGGGGAAATCAGGCAGGTTGGCCTCTATCCAGGCATCGGGCAGTAAACTCCACCAACTGAAAGCCGTTACCGCCCTTTCGCCAAAATGACCTTTACCGTTAAGTTCGTCCATGGCCTCGAAAATAAAGGCTTCGTTTTCATAATGTCCGTTAATGATGACCAGGCGCTTGAACGGCAGCCGGCAGAGGCTGGCAAGGGCACGCTGCAAATAATGGCTGAAGGTGGCGCCGTCGATATATACCGTGCCGGGGAAAAGCAAACCGCCGCCGCTTTGCGGCAATGAACGCGCGGAAAGGGGCTGTACCGGCAGGTAAAAACCATCGATCTTGGCCGCCAGCCGCTGGGACAACGCCTTCGCAATGAGGCTGTCGACGTTTAATGGCAAATGCGGGCCGTGCTGTTCAATGCCGCCGATAGGCCAGATCAAGGTCTTGCCCGTTACTGCCTGCTCGATTTCCGCGCTGGTCAATTCCGCCAGTGCGTTTGCCGCCATGGTTTCCATATCAGGTTTCCTTTTTTAACCCGGGGGCCGCCGGCATACCGCAGGCGATAGCCCGGTATTCATCAATGATTCGATGCAGCGTCTTTCCGCACTGATAATGCAGTGCGGTATAGAGCTGAACGGCATCGGCGCCCGCAAGCAGATAGTCCCGCACGTCGCGGCCGTACTGGACGCCGCCGGAGCCGATGATGGGGAGAGCGATCCCTTTTTTTCTCAGTTGATAAATCGCCGCCAAGACCAGAGGTTTAATGCCCGCTCCGGAATAACCGCAGGGACCGCCCAAGGCCGGCCGCTCGGTGCCGGGATCAAATGCCAGACCGGAAAGGGTGTCGCTAAGGGTAAGGGCTTGCGCCCCGCCGGCGGCGGCGGCCTCGATGCGATTCGTTAAATCATCTCCCAGCGCAAGTTTTACCGAAAAGGGCGCATCGGTATGGCGGCGGACCGCCTCGGCGTACCGGAACACCCGCTCGGCGGTATCTTCGCCGGCGGCAGTATCATGGGGGCAGGAGATACCCAGCTCCAACGGTGCATCGGTTACCGTCGCGATTTGCTCGGCCATCGCCGCCAGCGCTTGCGGCGTTTTGGCATGTACCGACACGATGATGGACAATCGTTCCTCGGCAAATGCCTTAAGCAGTTGCAGCCATTGTTGAAAAGGGCGTTTTGAATAGGTGGTGTTATTGAGCATACCTGAGGCCAGGGAATAGATATTTTCGTGTCTTGTATCGATGTGACTGGGATACAGGGTCTTGGTGACGACGGCGCCGGCGCCGATATCGGCAAACCGTCGAATAAGCCTTTCGCTATCGGTCAGCAAGCCGGAGCCCACGATCACCGGATTTTTCAAGGGTAGATTCAGAAGAGATGTCGCTGTTGACCGTTCCATGTCTTATTCACTCCTCCGGTAATAAAACTGTCCAGTGCAATAACACTTTGAGAATCGCTATCCTGGATGTATTGGCAAATTAAAAATTTTTTACTCCCGTTAAGGGTTGGACTTGCTTTTGTCGCAAGAGGTCAGTTCAAGAATATGGTTGAAAAAAGAGAGATCGGGATTTTCAATAAAAAAATGGTCACCCGGCACGGTGTGCAATTGGAACATCGCGGTCGTCAACGCTTTCCACCGCTGCATGGAGGCGTCGAGGGCAATATTATCCTCCTGACCACGAAAGGCATAAATGGGAACAGGCAGTTTGCATGACTCATCCGGTATCCAGTTAATGCACAGTTCGAAATCCGCCCGGATAATCGGCAGAAACAACGACGCCAGTTCCGGGTGCCGCAAAACCGCCGATGACGCGGGGTTGAACCTTGCCATGGCAGCCAGGGCTTGCGCATCGCTTAATCCCTGGATACGGGGGATAAGGGCGCGGTCCGCCGGGCAGGACGCTGAACAGACAATCAGCGAAGCCGGCCGCCTTCCGGGAACAAGGCACAGCTTCTGCGCCAGCCGAAAGGCAATCCATCCGCCCATGCTGGCGCCGAGCAAAGCAAATCGGGTAGGGAAGAAACCGGCCAGTTGCGACAGGATAAGATCGGTTAATCTTTCCATATCATCAACGGCCGGTCGACCGATGTGACTACCCCGGCCCGGCAGACACGCCGGATGCACCTTGACGCCGGGTAAAGCGCTTTGCCAGCGGCGATAAAAATCCGCGCCTGCGCCGGCATAAGGCAGACAGATGAGATTCAACTTAGCAAGGTCGGGCGGGTCCTGAAACATCATGATCACCTTCTGGTTCCGGCAAGGGACAGGCTGTCCTGGCGGCCATCACTCCCGCCACATCCAACGCAATCATCTGCACGGGCCTGGCTTTGCGGTTCAACTCCCGGCCCGAGACCCCGGATATCACGCCGGCAGCCGCCAGCGTGACGATACGGCTGCGGGAGAGATTGAGCTTTTTTGCTAAAATCGTCACTAACCTGACCTGGATAGGATACTGGAGCTGTATATTGACCTCGAGCTGCGGCGTTCCGGGCAAAGTGGTTATTTCATCGCCCTCCACATCGAAGTCCGGCGGCGGTCCCAGGACATTGTTGGTACGCAGCAAGGCATTGTAATCGAATGCTCGGCGGCATATTTCCTCATGGTCGTTTGACAGGAAGCGTTCATATAATGCGTGATCAATTCTGCTAATATTTACCCTGGAAACAATATCAATATTCCAAGTATAATCACATATTTCGCATTTATAGATGCTCCATATATCCAGCGTTTTTTTTTGCGCATTCACGCGAAATGTGCCGCCGGGAAAGAAATGGCGTTTCAGGGCGCATTTGGGACAGCGTCTGATGAGCGCTTGAAATCCAATAGGCTTGACCAGCCACTGGACACATCCATGTGTCGAAATCAACCCGCACCTCGATATAAATAAAATTCACAGGCCGATATTACACAACAGGTTCGGCAAATACAATAATTTAAATTTCATAACGGGAATGTCGGGATTGAATATTTTATTTATAGAGGTTCCGGTAACGAATTATGCTAATTACAAGAAGGGAGTAATGGTAATAAAGCTTATATTACCATCGTTAATCCAAGGTAATATATTATTAACGAAATAACGGCGGTAATCTGAAGGGTAAAAGTAAAATCATCAAGAAACCGGATCAATCGGCATTGTATAACTGAAATCACCAAGCTTCGCGAGCGCGGCAGTGGGGCCGACGCGCCCGCTGATACCGCCCTAATTCAACGCGCTCTTAAGCTGCCTTACCCAGCTCTCGACCCGTCCGGGGCTCAGATCCGACTGGTTGTCCTGATCCAACGCCAAGCCGACGAATACCCCCTCCTCCAGCGCGGCGGAGGCGGTGAAAACATAGCCTTCCCGCGGCCACTCGCCGACAACCGTCGCGCCGGCGTCCGCCACGATATCGTAAAGTTCGCCCATGGCGCTGACGAAATTATCCGGATATGCCTCCTGATCCCCCCAAGCCGAACAGCGCCACGGTTTTGCCGCTTAAATCCGCCTGCGCCAGGGTATCGGCGAACTCCGCCCAAGACTCGCTCTGGCACTCCGCCTCCAAACCGGGTAATTGCCCATCCCCCAACGTCGGCGTCCCCAGAATAAGCACTTCATAAGCCAGCAAGTCATCAATGGTCGCCCGGTTGATATCCACCGGTTCATCCGCCTCGCCGCCGAATTGCTGATGGATCAACTTGGCAATCTTGCGGGTTTTCCCGGTGTCGGTGCCAAAAAAAATGCCGATTTTAGCCATAATACGCTCCCGAATATTCGCTACATGGTGATACCCGTCATCTTTCGCGCCGCAGCGGCGTTGGCCGCGCCCGCTTCCCCCTAGTCACTTAGTGGACTAAGCTCCTGGAGGGAAACGAACTTGCCGCCTTGCTGCACCACGAAAGCTATAGGGTATTTATGCCGTCATCTTTCGCACCGCAGCGGCGTTGGCCGCGCTCGCTTCCCCCAGTCACTTAGTGGACTAAGCTCCTGGGTAAAACGAACTTGCCGCCTGGCTGCAACACGAAAGCTATTGGGTATTGCCCCGTCATCTTTCGCGCCGCAGCGGCCCGAACCAATTGGGTAAATATTAAGTTAGAGAATCAAAGGCTCAGACGGCGTCATTCGTCGTCATCTTCCTCATGGTCTTTTTTGGCCGCCGGCAGGTATATCTCCACCCGATCGCCTTCGTTTACCGGCGTATCCGGCGGGCACAAACGGCCGAATATTCCGGTGCGGTGCACGGCCAGGTCGAGGTAGGGGAACAGTTGCGGCAGCGGCGAGGCCAGAATGGCTTCCCGCACGGTCACCGGCTCTTCAAGGTTCATCTGAATACAGCGGCCATGAGGGCCGTTGACGTGGGCGACGGAAAATTTCATCAGTGGCATCCTCCGGCGGATTCACGGGCCAGCGCCACCGCGTCGGCCCTTAGGATCAAGCGTTTTACCAGCCGGATGCCGCTGAGCAGCATGCCCATGACGACGAATCCCCCGGCGGCAGCAGCATCAGCAAAAAAACCGCGGTATCCCGGCAGCAAATGCAGTTCGAGAAATTTAAAATGGCTGCCCAGCAATAGCGACGCGCCGCTGAACAGCGTGCCGCTGCCGAGAATTTCCCGCACCGCGCCGACGCTGGTTAGCCCTAAGGTAAAACCCAGCCCGGTTGAGAGACCGTCCAACGCCGCCGGGATCACTTTGTTATGAGCGGCAAAAGCTTCGGCCCGTCCCAACAAGGCGCAGTTGGCGACGATCAGGGGAATAAACAGCCCCATGACTTTATGCAGATCGTGCATCCAGGCGTTCATGGTCAAATCCAGTATGGTCACCAGCGAGGCGATAATGGAGATGTAAACCGGAATGCGGATTTGGCTGGGGGTGATTTTGCGCAGCGCGGACACGATAAAATTCGAGCAGGCCAACACCATGGCGGTCATCAGGCCCAAACCCAGCCCGTTGGTGGCGGTGGTGGTGATGGCCATCAGCGGGCAGAGTCCGAGAATTTGCACGAAGGTGACGTTATTGGTGAATACGCCGCTCAGTATAATGTCCCGCAACGGCGGCGACGCGGTCGCACTGTCCTCCGCCACGCCGTGATTTGGCGATGGCGGCCGGTCGTTTTCATCGGTGATGTCTCGGGTCTCGATAATGTCAATCATGGCTTGTTTCATTGCGCCGCCTCCGGTTCGCCAAGAAATTTTCCCCGGTATTGACGGTATTGCAGCAGATTTTCATGCACGCCTTTGACCACCGCCCGGGGTAATGGTGGCGCCGGTAAACGCATCGAACTGGCCGCCGTCTTTTTTCACATGCCATTGCTGCTCGGTGAGATTGCGAAGGGATTTGCCGTTAAAGCTCAAAATCCACGGGCTGCGGCTTAATTCAATGGCATCCCCCAGCCCTGGGGTCTCTTTGTGGCTGATGACCCGCACGCCGGTGATGGTCCCGTCGGCGGCGATGCCGGTCAGCAGGTGGATAGGCCCGCCGTAGCCCTGGGTTTCGCTGGTAAGGATAATGCCGCTGGGTTTGCCTTGTAGGCTGGCGCGGTAAAAATGCACCGACTGGCCGTTCAGGATAAGCGTCTGTTCCGCATCCGCCAGCGCATTGTCGTAACCCGAGGCCGGGAAAACCTGCGACAGCATACTTTGGGTATCCTCTTTTTCCCGCAGTAGAATCTGGTCATGGGTCAGCCACCAGCAGCCGGCCACCAGCAGGCAGACGATCAGGGTAAAGCTTCCCAGCAAAAGGGCCTGGGTAAAGGGGCTTTCCCGCTTGGGCTTCATTGAGGCCAACCCCCGGTTTATCATGGCGGCGGCATTCATGAGGATTTCTCCTTTCCGCCCACATAGCCGTAGGCTTTGGGGCGGGTGTAGTTGTCGATAAGCGGCGTCACCGCATTGACCAGCAGCACGGCGAAGGCCATCCCTTCGGGAAAATTACCGAAGGCGCGGATGCAATAGGTGATAAAACCCGCCAGCGCGCCGAAGATGAGCCGCCCTCGCACGCTCCCGGGGCCGGTGACCGGGTCGGTGAGGATATAAAATGCGCCCAGCAGCAACCCGCCGCTGGTTAATTGAGCCAGCGGCGGCACGATGCCGGCAGGGGAGATAAGCCAGTGCAGGGTACCGGGCACCAGGCAGCCGAGCAGCGTCGCCAGCGGAATATGCCAGCTGAATACCCGCTGCCACATCAGCCACAGGCCGCCGGCCAGCAGCAGCAACGCTGAGGTTTCCCCCAGGCTGCCGTTGCGGTTGCCCAGCAAATTGGCCAGGACGTCGAGGTGCTGGCGGCCGCTTTCCTTAAAACCGCCCAGCAGGGTGGCGCTGGAGACGCCGTCGACCCCGAGGCGGTAAAAAGAGCCGTCGTAGAAGGCGGAGGGCGCCACCCAATGGGTCATTTCCACCGGAAAGGCAATCAGCAGCACGACCCGGGCCAGCATCGCCGGATTAAACAGGTTTTGCCCCAGGCCGCCGTAAATCTGTTTGCCGAACACAATGGCGATAAAGCTGCCCAAGGCGCCCAGCCACAAAGGCGCATGGGGGGGGCAGGCTCAGGGCCAGGATCAGGGCGGTCAATATCGCCGCGCCGTCCAGGGTATGCCCCTGGGCATTGGGGTTGAGCTTGAGGCATAAGGCTTCGCAGACCAGCGCCGTCAGCAGGCAGCAAAACATCAACAAAACCGCCTGCGGGCCAAACTGTAAAAACGCCAGTATCACTGCCGGCAGCAGGGAAATATTCACCCGGTACATCAGCGTATCGACGCTGAGACCCTGATGGGCGTGCGGGGCGGTTAGCATGCGGGATCCTCCGGTATCTGGGCGGCGCGGCGGGAGCGCCGGGCCGGTTTGGCGGCCAGCGCCGCCGCCTTTTCAGCCGCTTCCTTGGCCAGCCGCGCCTGGCGGTTGGCGCTGTTTTGCCGGGTACGTTCCAGTTTTTCCTCCTGGCGTTTTAACAGCCGCAACTGCTGTTGTCCCCAGTCGAAAAACTGGGTCAGGGGCAGGGCGGCCGGGCAAACATAGGCGCAGGAGCCGCACAGCAGGCAGGCGTCTAATCCCTGTTGCCGGGCCTTATCGAAACCGTCGTTTTTCAGCTCGGCGAACATCGTCTGGGGCGGTAGGCTCATGGGACAGGCATCCAGGCAGCGACCGCAGCGCAGGCAGGCGCTGGGGCGGGTTTGCGGCAGTTCATCCTGGGTAAGCAGTAATAGCCCGCTGGTGCCTTTGTTGATGGGGGTGTCCAGGTCCTCCACCGCGCGTCCCATCATCGGTCCCCCTAATACCATGCGGGCCGGCCGGCTTTTCAGCCCGCCGCATTGGCCGATGATCTCCTTGATGGTGGCGCCGATGGGCACCAGGACATTGCCCGGTTGCTCGATGGCCCGGCCGCTGACGGTAATCACCCGGTGGGTCATCGGTTTGCCGAAGCGTATCGCATGAAATATCGCGATACAGGTGCCGACATTCTGCACCAGCACCCCCATTTCCGTGGAGCGGCGATTTTGCGGAATTTGCCGTCCGGTCACCGCCTCGATCATCTGTTTGGCCGAGCCGATGGGATACAGGGACGGCAATATCACCACCTCGATATGCTCCTCCTGCCGGCAGAGCTCATCGAGCCTGGCGATGGCTTCGGTTTTGTTATCCTCGATGCCGATATACACCTGCTTGGCCTGGGTAATGGTGCGCAAATAGCGGATGCCGCCAATGATGAATTCTCCCTGCTCCCGCATCAGCCGATCGTCGGTGGTGAGATAGGGCTCGCATTCCCCGCCGTTGACAATCAGCGTTTCGATGGGATTGCGCAGGCTCATCCGAATCTTGTCCGCGGCGGGGAACATGGCGCCGCCCATGCCGACAATGCCCGCCTGTTCGATAAGAGACAGCATGGACGCGGCTTCGCTTTGCCCCGCGGCGGCGGTTAATCGCGGCGCCGCTGACGGCTGGGCGCCGACGTTTATCTTGACGAATCCGCCGTCACCCGGCGTGACGGCGGTAACGACGCCGGCCAGGGCGCTGTGCACCGGCGCCGACATGCGCTCCCGCGCCTCGGCAATCAATTGACCTGCGGTGACACTGTCACCCTCTGCCACTACCGGCACCGCGGCGGGGCCGGTATGTTGGCGTAGCGGTATCACCAGCTGACGCGGCGGCGCCAGTGGGCGAATGGGAATGTCGCGCGTCAGGGATTTATGGCTGTAAGGACGAATACCGCCATGGGGTTTCATACGAGCGTTAAACATAAGAGGCCTCGCGGATAGCCAGCCGGGGTTTGGCCGCGGAAGGGGTAAGCAGGGGATCGGCCGTAAGCGTAATGGCCTGCTGCGGGCAGGCGCCGAGACAGGCAGCGCAGCCGGTGCAATCGTCGGCCAGGACGCCGTGCCGCTGGCGGGTGGCGCCGATGATGGCGTCGAAATTGCATTTTTTCTGGCAGCGACCGCAGCCGTCGCAGAGCGCGTCGTTGATTAGAGCCACGCTTGGCCCGTCGTCATCGGCATCGTTAAGGGGAATATCCAGCAAGAGGGCGATGCGTTTCGCCAAGGCCGCGCCCCCCCCGGCGTGCAGGCGCCGGCCGGCGCTTCGCCGCGCACCATGGCCGCCGCCGCCTGCATACAGCCGGGAAACCCGCACTGGCCGCACTGACCGTTGGGCAACAGCGCCGCCACCGCGTCGATGCGCGGATCCTTATCCACCTTGAAATAAAGGGCGGCAAAGCCGAGTAAATAACCGATAACCATACCGATGGCCGGCACCGCCAGCACGGGTAATATGCCATTCATCATGCGCTCCTTATCCCGCCAGCCCGGCGAAGCCGGTAAAGGCCAGGGCCAATATGCCGGCGGTGATGAAATTTATCGGCGCGCCGCGAAACAGCAGCGGCGGAGCGGCGTTGTTCTGACGTTCCCGTAAACCGGAAAAGACCGCCATCACCAGGGAGTAACCTAATGATGAGCTGAAGCCGAATACCACGCTGTGCAAAAAGCTAAGATTGTCGTCCAATACCAACAACGCCACGCCCAGCACCGCGCAGTTGGTGGTGATAAGCGGCAGGAAAATCCCCAGGGTGCGGTACAGGGCCGGGCTTTGTTTGGCCAGAAACAATTCCAGCAGTTGCACCAGCGAGGCGATTACCATGATAAGCGACAGCAATCGCAGGTATTCCATACCCAGCGGCACCAGAATCCAATGGTAAATCATCCATCCCAATCCGGCGGACAGGGTGATGACAAACGTGGTCGCCATTGACATTCCCAGCGCCGAATCCACTTTATTGGTGACGCCCATAAAAGAGCACAAGCCAAGAAAGCGCGATAACACAATGTTATTCACCAGCCCGTTGGCCAGCACGATCAGTAATATTTCCTTCATACCTTTCCCCGACAGCCCAACACGTCTTTATGTGGATATTGCGAAAGCTGTGCCACATCGCATCGCGCAAAAATTGGGCGATTTTAGTGCAGATTCATGCTTCATGCCGGCGCGGGACGAGAGTTGAACGGAGAGAAGAGGAGCGAGGCGCAAGGGCAAACGCCCTATTTTCGGTGCAAAAACCCTGTTTAGATCAAGGTTTAGGTCGGTAATTTGGTGATGGGTATCAAACTTGCACAATTTTTAGGGTTAACCGCGTGCATGCCATCCTGTCGCCATAACCGACAAATTGTCGTGAAACGCACAGCGGATTTTTTTGACCGAGACCACGCAGGAGTCTTTATGCGCCTACCTTTATTAGATGAGGCTTCGCTGATGGGGGAAACCGTCCACGCGCCGGCTTTGTCGGTCCTGCGCCCGAGCTTGTTTTACACGGCGGTGGAACAGTCGTCGGTGGCCATCTCCATTACCGATCCCCAGGCACACATTGTCTATACCAACCTGGCCTTCCGTCAGCTGACCGGCTACGGCGAGGCGGAGTTGGCGGGAGAGAATCATAATCTGCTGGCCAGCCGCCAGACGCCGAAAAGAAATTATCGCGAAATGTGGAATACCATCACTCAGGGACTGTCCTGGGTGGGCCAGCTTATCAATAAGCGTAAGGACGGCAGCCTGTACCTGGCGGAAGTGAGCATCTCACCCATCTTCAGCCCGGACGGGCAGATTGAGCATTATCTGGGCATGCATAAAGATATCAGCGACAGCTATGCGCTGATGCAGCGGTTGCGCAACCAGATGTCGTTGATTGCCGCGGTGCTTAATAACGTGCCCGCGCCGGTAATCGTATTGGATGAACATGACAATATCGTGATGGACAATCTGGCGTACAAAACCCTTTGCGCCGACTGCGGCGGCGGCGAGCTGTTGGCGGAGCTGGGTTATCCCGCCAACAAGGCGCAGTTGGCGGACGGCGAGCGGGTCACGCTGACGGTTTGCGGCGTCAGCCGCACCTTCGGCATGAGTGTCTGGCCGCTGTCGGAAGTCAACGAGGAGGTCAGTCGATTTTTCACCAACGCCGCGCCGCCTCGGACTCTGATTACCCTTATCGATGATAGCGAGCGACAGCGACAACGGGCGCAGCAGCGCCTGGAACAGCTCAAGCACCGTCTGGCCTCCGGCAAGCTGCTGGCCGCCATCCGCGAATCGCTTGATGCGGCGATGGTCCAGTTGAGCTGCCCGCTGAATATGCTGGCGGCCGCCCGGCGCCTTAATCCCGATGAGGATATGCATCCCGGCCTTGATGCCGCCTGGCAAGAGGGCCAGCATGCGCTGGCGCGGCTGCAGGCCTGCCGTCCCTCGCTGGAACAGGAAGAAAACGACTTCTGGTCGGTGGGGGACGTGCTGCAGGATCTGGCGGATCTGTATCTGCCGCGTTTTCGCGGCCTGGGCAAGCTGGCGTGGCAATGTCGGCCGGATATCTTGCTGGGATGGGGGGCGTCGCCACCAGGTGTTGGCATCCCTGAGCCTGTGGCTCGATCGCTGTCTGACCCTGGCGGGGGGAACACCCTTCCACGCCGTTGTCCATCAACATCAGCGCCTATGCCCGGGAGAACGCGTTTTTTCACGCTGCAGGATAACCTGTCGCTGCATCCCGCGCAAAACGCGGTTCAGCCGCAAACCTTCACCACGCCGGGACACGGCATGGAATTGCGCTTGATCCAAACCCTGATCGGCAATCATCAGGGCATGATTGATATCCATACCCAGGCGGAGGGGGAACCCATCTCACCCTTCGCCTGCCTTTGCCTGCCAAGCTGTTCAGGCATCCGGTCATCGCAGGAGAATCCTCATGAATCATCTCCCCACCCCCAATCACGTTTCGCGGCGTTTTGATCTCTCCCAACAGTTTACCGCACTGCATAAAATCAGCGTGGCGCTGAGCCGGTCGCTGGATATGGGGCAGACGCTCCAGGCCATGATTCAGGCGTTGTATGAACACGCCTTTATGCAGTACGGCATGGTCTGTCTGTTTGACAAAACCCGTAGCGCTTTATTTATCGAAGCGCTTTATGGCGCCGATACCGAGGTGGTGAAAGGATGCAAAAATGTGCGCTACCGTATCGGCGAGGGCATTCTGGGTACGGTGATGAGCCAACAGCGTTCGCTGGTATTGCCCCGCGTTTCGGATGACCCGCGCTTTCTCGACCGGCTGAATCTCTATGATTACGGTCTGCCGTTTATCTGCGTGCCTATTCCCGGCCCGGACGGCATCCCTTTGGGGGTGCTGGCGGCGCAGCCGATGGAGTTGCATGAGGACAGACTGCCCGCCAGCACCCGCTTTCTGGAAATGGTGGCCAACCTCATCTGCCAAACCGTCCGGCTGGTGGGGCATATGAGCGTCGAAACCGAGGCCCTGCGGCAGGAGCGGGATACGTTGCGCCGTAAGGTCAAGCACCAATACGGTTTTGACAATATGGTGGGGAAAAGCCAGTCGATGCGGCAAATATTCGACGTCATCCGCCAGGTGGCGAAATGGGACACCACGGTGCTGGTACGGGGAGAGAGCGGCACAGGCAAAGAGCTTATCGCCAATGCGATTCATTATAACTCGCCGCGTACCCTGGAACCGTTCGTCAAATTCAACTGCGCGGCGTTGCCGGACAACCTTCTGGAAAGCGAATTGTTCGGTCATGAGAAAGGCGCCTTCACCGGCGCGGTGCGCCAGCGCAAAGGCCGGTTTGAACTGGCGGACGGCGGTACGCTGTTTTTGGATGAAATCGGCGAAAGCAGCGCTTCTTTCCAGGCGAAACTGCTGCGTATTTTGCAGGAAGGGGAGATGGAGCGCGTCGGCGGCGATACCACCATCAAAGTCAATGTCCGTATCATCGCCGCCACCAACCGTAATCTGGAAGAGGAGGTGCGCGCCGGGCATTTTCGCGAAGATCTCTACTACCGGCTGAACGTGATGCCCATCAGTTTGCCGCCGTTGCGCGAGCGGCAGGAGGATATCGTCGAGCTGGCGCAGTTTCTGGCGACCAAGCTGTCGGCCAAACAGGGGCGCGAGTTGCGGGTCAGCGACGGCGCGCTGCGCCTGCTGATGAGCTATAGCTGGCCCGGCAACGTGCGCGAGCTGGAGAACTGCCTGGAACGGGCGTCGGTCATGTCGGAAGACGGGGTTATCGACCGGGATATCATCTTGTTCAATCACAGCGAATCGGCGGCGCTCAGCGCCCCCGCCGTATCTCCCGTCCTCTCGCCGCCGTTGTCTCTGCCGGAGGTTCGGGGAGAGGGCGATATGGATGACCGGCAACGGCTTATCGCCGCGTTGGAAAAATCCGGCTGGGTCCAGGCCAAGGCCGCCCGTTTGCTGGGCATGACGCCGCGCCAGGTCGCCTACCGCATCCAAATCCTCAATATCAATATGCATCGGCTATAGCGCCGGTCAGCAAAAAAACTCCCCCGCCGGCGGCGTTTGCCGGAAACCGGGGGAGCATACCTCTTCCGGCCCGATAACGCTTACCCGAGGGAAACACGGCGGCGGCCTTTGTCGCGTTTGAGACATTGTCGGCCCAGGGGGACGGAACGGTACAGCAACCCGGCGCGAAGCGCTCTTTAAAAGATTGAATTATAAGCCATAAAGGGCTGGCGGATACGGGCACGGCGCTTGCAGCATAAAAGCCATATGTCGTAATGCATAAGGCGGTTCACATGGCATCCTGTCACTCCTCAAAAAACCGGGGTTGCGGCGTTTCCACCGGCGCGGATCTCACGCCGCTCCAGGCGGAAAAAGTCTCGCAGCATCCCTGTTATTCCCGTTCCGCCCATCACCGCTATGCGCGCATGCATTTGGCGGTGGCCCCGGCCTGTAATCTTCAGTGCCACTACTGCAACCGCAAGTACGATTGCAGCAATGAATCCAGGCCGGGAGTGGTATCGGAAGTGCTCTCCCCCGAGCAGGCCATCGCCAAGGCCCGCCATGTGGCCGCCGAGCTGCCGCAGTTGGCGGTTATCGGCATCGCGGGGCCGGGCGATCCGCTGGCGAATATCGCCCGCACCTTTAAAACGTTGGAGGGGTTGCGCGCGTCGCTGCCGGATATCAAGCTCTGTCTGTCCACCAACGGTCTGGCGCTGCCGGAGGCGGCGGATAGGCTGGTGGACGTGGGAGTGGACCATGTCACGGTAACGGTAAATGCGCTGGATGCGGATATCGCCGCCCGGATTTATCCGTGGCTGTGGTTCGACGGGGAACGCGTTGAAGGACGCGCCGCGGCGGCGTTGCTGCTGGCCCGCCAGGAGGAAGGCATCCGTAAGCTCACCGCCCGGGGCGTGATGGTAAAAATCAATTCGGTGCTGATCCCAGGCATCAACGACGGCCATCTGCCGGCGGTTAGCGAGAAAGCACGGGAGTGGGGCGCGATGCTGCATAACGTAATGCCGCTGATTTCCCGGCCGGAGCACGGTACCGTTTTCGGTCTGCAGGGGCAGAGGGAGCCGAGCGAGCAGGAAGTCGCCGAGGTGCGGGCCAATTGCGGCATGTCGATACCGCAAATGGCTCACTGCCATCAATGCCGGGCGGATGCCATCGGTATGTTGGGTGAAGATCGCAGCCAGAACTTCCCGCTGTCGACCATTCCGAAAACCGCCGAGCCTTATCTGCCGGTCATGTATCGACGAGCCCAGATCCAGGCCGGCATCGCCACCGCGGGAGAGTCGGCGGAAGCTGGCGCCTGCCTGGTGGCCGTCGCCACCCGTGAAGGGGCGGTTATCGACGAGCATTTCGGCCACGTGCGGCGGTTTCGGATCTACAGCGCGTCGGCGGCCGGCGTCAAGCTTATCGGCGAGCGGTTTACGCCGCCGTTTTGTACCGATAAGGGCGAATGCGAAGACGAGGCCGCTCGGCATGAACAGCGGCTGGAGGCGATAGTCGCCCTGCTGGCGGATGTGTCGGCGGTATTTTGCGCGCGCATCGGCATGGGACCCTGGCAGCGGCTGGAACAGGCCGGCATCGAGCCTTGCGTGTCAGGCGCCTGGCAACCGGTTTGTGAGGTGATAACGCTGTGGTGGCGGCAGCGCCGACAGCCGTCGGCGTCAGGTCATACCCGTCAGGGGGCGGCCTGAGGGGTGGGAATTCCAACATCACGCCCCTTATATCCACCCCGGACCCGCAAGCATCCAGCGGGTCCGTTCCCTTTGTGCGAACCGCCGGCTTGCGGCGGCTAGGGTCTTCGCCGTCGACGATGATGCGTTCCGGGTCATACCCGCTTATCGATGGCCGGGGCGGGGCAAGCCCTTAAATAAAACCCACCGGTTGTGACAAATCGGGCTATGCGCCCGGACGGATGTGACAGAACGGGCTGCCCGCGCTTGCCTAATGCCGCCACGCGTACTTATAATCGGGCCGTATCGTTTTTTAGAGACGTCAGCCCATGGCAAAACCTAGCGTTCGCGACAAAATTGTCGATGCCGCACTGGATCGGTTCCACACCCTCGGATTCAGCGCATGCAGCGTACAGGACATCGTGGATACCGCCGGGGTGCCAAAAGGATCTTTTTATAATTATTTCAAGGCCAAAGAGTTGTTGGCCCTTGAAGTCCTCAGTATCTACGGCAAGGATTGCAATCGGCAAATACTCTCCGACACCGGTTTGCCCCCCCCATCGATCGTCTGCGGGGACATTTTGAATTCATGGCCGCCCATTACGCCGAATTCGGTTATGAAAAAGGCTGCCTGATTGCCAATCTTGCCGCCGAAATGTCTGACAATACCCCTTTATTGCGCCAGGCCATCGGCCAATCCTTGGAACGATGGACCTCACAGGTGGCGTCTACCCTGCATGAGGGACAATTGGACGGCAGCATCGTCCCCACTTTGGATGCGGAAAATGGCGCGGTTTCTTATCAACAGCTGGGAGGGGGCGGTGGTGCGTATGAAAATCGTCCGCTGCCGCCAGCCGCTGGAGGATTTCTTCGCCGTGGCGTTCCCGCTGTTGCTCACTCGTCCCGTCGCGCCATAATTTCCTTCCAGCCGTACGCCGCCATTCTCTATCTCTGTCCGGCGCCAAGCCGGGCTGACGTCGTCGGCCCGTCAACGCCGTTACCAATCAAGTAAACCCGGATTGCCGGCCAGCCGGTATCAGACCACCGTATCGTTAAAATAATACGGTCGGTCATATTTATATTGACGCTATTAATACGCACGTACATACTGATTGCTCTTTTTACTCTTTCACAACCCAACCGGGTAATCAACATGGCGGGAAAGACGATGACACTTGGACAACGGGCCAGCTTTTGGGTCGCGGCGGCGGTGGTGGCGCATACCATATGGACCAGCGCGGCCCCGGCCATGACCTATCCGCTCTATGCGGTGGAGTGGGGACTTAACACCACTCAGACCGCCGCTATCTTCGCCATTTATCCCATCGTCGTGGTGGGTATGCTGATTTGTTTCGGTGATCTTTCCGATTATATCGGTCGGCGCGCCACCCTGCTGCTGGGGTTGGCGGCGTCGTTCATCGGCGTGATGCTGTTTGCCGTCGCCCCGAATCTGTTATGGATTTATATCGGCCGGGGGTTTATGGGTATCGGCGTCGGGCTTTCCGCCGGCCCGGCCACGGCGGCCATGATTGAATTCAGCGCGGCAGGGCAGGCAAGCAGGGCCAGCGCGATTACCGCCGTGGCGCAATCCGCAGGCTTGGCGCTGGCGACTCTTATCGGCGGCGCGCTGATAGAATATGCTCCGTTGCCCACCCGGCTGAATTTCTACTTGCTGACGGTGATTATCGCGCTGATTTTCAGCGCCGTCTGGTTTTTGCCCGGGCATACCAGCGCGGAGGCGAAGGGCGCATGGCGGCCGAAAACCCCCGCCATCCCTCGCGAATTGCTGGCGGTGTTTATCTCATCGGCGGCGGCGGCGGTCAGCGCCTTCGCCATTGGCGCCGTGAGTCTTTCCCTGGGGGCGCAAATCGCCCGCGACCTGATAGGTTCAGGCAATGTGATGCTTAACGGCGCAACGCTTTCGGTGTTCGCCATCGCTTCGGGCGCCACGGGTATAGCGGCCAAAGGCTTGTCATCCCGCACGGCCATCGCCCTTGGCGTGGCGGCGTCGGCGGTAGGAACGGGATTGCTGACCTGGTCGGTCGCGGCGCACGCTTTAGGTATTTTTCTGCTGTTTTTAATGATGGCGGGCATGGCTTATTGCCTAATGTTCATGGGCGGCTTGGGATTGATCAACCTGTATGCGCCTCCCCACCACCGCGGCGGAACGCTTTCCGCGCTGTATCTGGCGGCCTATCTGATGCAAGGGGGCTTTGCGTTAAGTCTTGGCGCGGTAGCCGTTCATTGGAATTTGGCCTGGGCCATTGATGCGGGCGCCGTGGCGATTTTACTCCTAAGCCTGTTTACCGGACTGTTTTCCGCGCTGCTCGGCCCACGCCGACGCGCGCTGGCCTGACCCGGCGGCTTAAACGATTACGGACAAAGAGAGGGCCAGGCAGGCGTAAAAATCGCCGGAACGGCGGCGGCGCGGGATTCTCGACGGAATTATGTTGCGCTGCCTTCGCGGATTTGTGCTGCCCCTCAGGGAATTTTCCTGTCGGAGTGAAAATATTATCGGTCGTTAATAAAAACAGGTTGACTCTCAATACGACCGGTCATATTGTAACTACATCATAATCTTTTGCGGAGAAAATCGCGATGAATCAGGAAGTCATAATTCGAGATTTGCAGGACTGGCTGGAAAACAATCTGGACAAGTCCTTATCGTTGGACGAGGTCGCCGCAAGATCAGGTTACTCAAAATGGCATTTGCAACGCATGTTTCGCAGCGTCACCGGCAATGCCTTGGGGGCCTATATTCGCACTCGGCGGTTGTCGCGGGCGGCGACGGAGCTCAGCCGGCCGGAACAAAGCATTCTTGATATCGCTCTGCAAAGCGGTTTTGACTCTCAGCAGTCCTTTAGCCGGGCATTCAAGCGGCAATTCAGCCAAACGCCTGGCGCCTACCGTTCACAGATGGCCTACAACGGCTATGCTTACGGAGACTATGCCCAGGGGCGTTATGCAGACCGTAAACCCAAAAGCAAGGTTCGCAGTCCTGAGCCGCAGGCGGCGTGGTGATCGTCGGGACGTCAACAGCCCCTGCCCAGGGGGTATCCACCGCGAAGAAGGGGCGGCGCCTGGCGCCGCCGAAATTGTGGACAGCCAGTCCCTCCTTATTGACTTCAAACATTTTGGTCGGCAATCCGTGGGGCGCCCAACGTGACAATTGCGCTTTCATTTAAACTTTGTTAATTCACTTGGCACTAGAGTTTAAAATTTGGATGAAAGTTTCTGTCGGGAGCGCCATGAATATATCTTCTGAAAAATTCACTTGCCCCCGGTCAAATACATCCGGCGCTCAATTGCCGGCAATAACGGGATCCGACACCAATTTTGCCGAATATCTGCAAGCAGCCAAACAATGTCCCGATTCCTTAACACGCTCTCGCATGACTGCCTTAGGGGAGGCAGTTTCACGTTTGCACTTCACCACTTGCATCAAAAACCGGTTTCTTGAACGAGCGGAAAAAGACAAGGAACGCGCGCTTGATCGATTGAAGAAAGTCTATAATATCGGGGGGCAAACGTTAGGGGAAACGCTTCAGGCAATCACAGAAAAGATCGATTCGGCCAAACCCGTTTGCAGCCTGAGTCCGCAGCGTTTATTTTCTTGTGAAGACAGGCTGATGACTTATACTCAAGCCGACATTGTCCAGCCGCTTAATCGGGATAAAGAGAGGTTTGAAGAGGCTATTTTTTATTTCGACTCGAGTCCAGCCGAAACGGCGAAGATATTTTTTAAGGATCGCGGCTCTGGCAGCAGACCCAAGTATGGCGCCTTGGCTTTTGACGAGAAGAACGGTGATGCGAGAGGGGTTGGTGATGTGGCGCTCTATTTGCGTGAAAAAACAAAGGAGTACATGACATTTACTGCCTGTGATTCGGCGGCTTTAGGTAAAACATTCAATAATGATGCCGATAAAATCAGAAGCGCTACCGGCGTCGTGGGCAATAGCTATCCACTAATCACTTATACCGGAAATGATCAGCTTGATTTTCTGGCAAAGGACGGGAAGCCGCATTCTCATCATTTTTTTCAGTGGCAGTTATACGGCGCTATCGTTTATAAAGAAGATATTGACTATTTAAACTTCAATGAAAAGATAGATAAACGTCAGCATAATGATGCTGTGTTATTCGCTAATAAGCATAATATACTTATTGGCTATAATTAAAACAAAAGTTCATCGATAATTTACAGGGCGGTAAATTCATATTATTTAAAATATTTCATAGAAAGGATAAAAAATGAATGAATATGAGATGGCTATAGCCTATGAAGTTGAAAACGACATTATCGATAATAACATTCTATCTACTTTTATTGCGTTTTCGAAATTTGCAGAATACCCTTAGCGAAAGTCATTTTCTTTAATTAATGATTTATCGCTACATTTCCAGCGCGACGGCTCCACACTGTCGACTATGCTTTCTCGCCTTAGAGTAGCGGTGATTTCCGGCTTGAGCTGGGCGGCCGGTCGTGATAGGGGCTGTCTTATCATGACGCCGCTTTTTTTGGTGACGCATCGAGTCTGTTGATTGAGCTTTTTTTTGAATTTTTGCAAATTCAGCGCGTGGTAGAGTCGAACCTGTTTTGCTAAGGGTTTTATGGCTCTTTGGCGTTTGCGGAAAAAGGCGGTGGAGCGGAAGGCTATGGCGATGTAGCGCTGTATTTGAAAAAGAGCGCCAAAGGGTTCATGACGTTTACCCCCTATGATTCAGGGGCCTTTAGCGCAAATTCCAAATATGATGCCGAAAAGATCAGAAGCGCTACTGCTGTCCAGGGAAATATCTATCCATTAATAGGATATGCGAAAAAAGGTCAGCTTGATTTTTACAAAGGTAATTTAGAGAAGTTGCATTATCTTGATTATATTGAGTGGCAGGCGCATGGTGCAATTTTATTCAACACAGATGTTCAATATCTCACCTTCGATCAAAAAAAAGAGTAAGTCTGCTTACGATGACATCGTTACGTTTGCAAAAAAGCATAATATCAAAATTAATCAAGATCACCACTAAACGACCCGTGAACCTTACCAATAAGCCTGTTCTGAAACATTCTTGATCCGGTCGTCGCACCGCAGGGCGCGGTGCAAGCCGTTATTGCCATCGCGCCGCCAGTCCGTTATGTCGGACATGGGTCGCTCTGGATAAGCGCCCGTCGTCCGGCGTTCAGCGCAAATCATTCATACCGTTCAAAATCGAGGCCAAGCGGGCCTGCTGTTCCTCGGTTAATTCGCCGTCGCCGGCAAAGCCTTGGTTCTGGATTATCATTTCCCTCAAGCCCACTAGCCAATCATAGATATAAAAAGCGGCGGTATTGGCAGGGGTGGGCGCCAGCTTGGTCAGGCGACGGGAATTGTTCCAACTTACCGCCTGCTTTTCCGGACGGGCGAATATTTTATGGCCTGGATTGATACGGCTATCGGGCCGCTTTGCATCGCCGGCCTGCTGAAATCCCAGCCAGGCGATAAAATCACCCAGCACCGTGAGAGCTTTGGCCACCTGACGATCGGCACGACTTTCCCGCGCCAGCGCAGGAGCAGGCATTTCTTGCAACCGAGCGCAGAGCTGGCCGGCAATATCCAGACGGGCGCTGGCGACGATAAGCTCCTCCGCCAGCAGCGTCAACGTCGCTTTTTCCACCCCCAGTAAATCCAGCAGTCCTTGGTCTTGCGGCAGGTTGCGCAGGTGATGAATCCAGGTCCGGTAAACCTCGCGGGCATAGTGGGCGTCCCCCTGGTCGTCGCATACGTTGCCGCCGGGTCGCCGTCAGGCTGCAATGGATTAGAAGATGCCATGGCGTGCGCCGCCGGCGCGTCGCTCAGGAGATCCATTTCAAACCCGATCCCGAAAGGATTGAAATCTTCCGACAATGGCTTCACGCCGTCGTCAAACTTCGTGGTGACATTGTCACCTTTAGCGGCTTGCTGCAAAAAAAAGCTGATTAAAAACCGATCGTTCCGGCAGCAGGTGCTCCAGCAATTCGCCGTGAACGCCGGCGCGGGCCTGCAAGGTTTTCAACAAAATCTCGGCAATATGCTCTTTATGCTTCTCGTCATCGGGTTCAAGCGCATTGTACCAGCCGGCGAAACATTGCCCCAATTCCCAGCGCATCCGCCGCAGGCTCTCAGCGATGTGATCTTGCCTGAGGTTAGCGTCAATTTCCGCCTTGAGGTGACCCGCCATCCGCGAGATGCCCCGGTCATCGGTTACCAGCACCGTACCCCAGCTGTCGCCGGGCCTGCCGACGTAACGCTGCACCGCGTCGTCGCAATGTCGGGTCTGGGTGGAACGCGGGTCATATTCGCTCAATGCCCAGATAAGCCCCGGTTTGTGGGCCCCGCGCAGGCGGCTGTTTTCACCCTGGGTCAGCTTGACCCAATATTTAAGCGACAGGCCGACGCTTTTCGCTTCCGACGGTGCTTGCGCCGCGGTGCATACCAGCAACAAAGGGTTTTGACCGTGCTCCGCGTAGCGTTCAAGCAGGCAAAGACTTTTGGCCCGTGCGATGGCGTCGGCGAACGGCGCCAGCGACGATCCGGCCGGCAACAGCGTTTCCGGCCGGCCGGCGTCCAATCCGCCGCCATAACCGGGAAAGTCCACCATATCCGCCAGGCGGGATAGGTTTTCAACGTCGCTGCGGGCCAGGGATAACGACAGTTCGGCGGCGATAAAATTCAGTTCCGCCAGGGAAAGCGCCACCGGCGATGCCGCATCGCCCTCGACTAGCGGGCGTACCGAAACGGCCGGGTCCGCCGAGGTGCCCGCGGCGGCAAACGCCATGGCATCAAGAAGCGCGTCCGCCGGCAGGCCGGTATCATCCATCAGCACTGCGCGCGGCGCCAGCACTTTGCGGGCGCCGTCCAGCAGGGACAGCGCATGGGCGAAGCGGCGGTAAGCTTCAGTCAGCGCCGGGACATCACCCCACAGCAGCGAAAATAACCGGGCGCGATCGTCAATGGCGAGATAGGGGCATAACGCCAGCGCCCCCGGCCAGAACTGGGCCGCCAGCGGCTGTTGCCCATGTTTATCATGTCGCGTCAGAAAATCCCATAGTTCGACGACGTCGTCGCCGTCAATCCCCGCTACCGGCTCCGATTGCCGTTGTAAAGCGAGGGCGCGAAGGCGATTCGCTATCTCTTTGTCGTCCGCCGCGGGTCTTATACCGTCATGGCGGCAATCAAGAAGAAAGGCCAACGCCAGGATGCGGAGAATATCCACCTCGCCGAGCAGACTGAGCTGGATAGGGAAATCCGCATCCTCCACCACCGCCCGACGGCTGAAACGAATGGCCAGACCGGCGGACTGATGATCGGGGTTGATATGGGCGGCGTAATCGAGATTTTCCCCGGCGAGCGAAACCGTCAGTGCCGGGTTTTCGCCGGACGTCAGGGCTGAAATCAAGCGGGTCTTCCCCGCCTGGGCGCGGCCGAAAAAACCGACGGCGGGCGCTTCGGCGGCGCCTTCCCGCCATGCCTTGGCCTGATTGCGGGCGCGGCGCAGTTGCATCAGCAGTCTATCCGCCTCCAGATCCAGCCGGGGGCGCTGCGGCGGGACTGTTCCAGCCAACGGCACAGTTCGTCGATACCTTTGACGACGGACAACAGGGAGCTCGTGGGCGTTTGCGTGGCGAAAGTTGTCATAGCTGGAACAGGCTCCCGCTGTCTATCCAATAAGTGGAGGAACCGTTGCCGGCCAGTGTATTGAGGGTGAGCCGCAGATGATGGGTGGGGACACGGCGGCCGTCATCCAGCACCGCTTCCGCGACGGCGAATCGCTCCGCGCCGGACGTTGCGCCGCCCGCAATGACGTGAAGCCTGACCAAAAGCCCATGGCCGCCGGCCACCCGCCGCGCCAGATCGTGGTCGGCGATGGAAAGGGTATAAAGCGGCGAAGCCGGCCAGCGCGCATTATCCAGTTGGCGGAACCCCAGACAAAGCGTACCTCGCAGGGTAAATCCGACGCCGGGATCCAAAGAAAAATTCGGGTCGTCCAGATCGATATCGCGGTAATGGACGTTCTCATCCGGCAGGGATTGACGGGCATCCAGCGTGCCCAGATAACGCAACGTAGAGTAGGGATGGAAATCCCCGGCGTTAAAATAAAAGCCCGGCAGCCTCAGGTTCAGCGCCAGCAGGCAAAGCATGGCCCCTACCGCGGCGGTGGATTTCGGATTGTCGATATGGCCGTCGGTATGGAAGGGATACCAATCGCTGGTGTGATAACCGTCCAGCGGCAGAATGCGGTTGACCGGCAACGGCTGAAGCTGTCTGAACAAAGCCTGGATGCCGGGAAAGCGGGACGGCCGGCCGGTGAGCAGCAGGATATCGCAGTCATAAAGCGAGACCACTTCCGTCAGCGAACGCAAATACCCGGTAATGGACAGCCGGTCTGACAGAAAATCTTCGTGCAGTCGCTGCAAATCCACCGCCAGCGGGACCTGCAAAATGTCGAACCGGCTGTTTTCATCGCCAAGCGCCTGCCTGACCGCGCTATTGATGTAATCCAGTACGCTGTCCGTGGGCGGGTGTTGCAGCCGTTCCCCCAGCGTTGTTTCAATTTCGGCCCTACCATCCAGCGGGTCAAAGCCTTCGTAGGTTTCCAAAATGGACTGTCCCACCGGCATAAAGATCTGCAAGGTCGCCTGCTGGCGCAGCGCGGCGTGCCCGTCGTTGCGCCCTTGCTCGCCGAACAGCTTTGCCATCAGGGCGTCCGCGTTGTCAAGACCGCTCTTTTTCAGGGCGTCTTCCAGTCCGGGCAGGATATAACGCTGAATCACATCAAGCAGGATATCGTCACCGGCCACTTTGAAACCTTCCCGGAACAATAGCTGCGGGCTGATTCTGGCTTCGCCGAGATCCTCCCGCGACAACCGGTAATCGGTGATGGCCAAATCAGTGGTGCCCCCGCCGATGTCGATTGATGCGATACGCAGCGTTTGGTCCGCCGGCCCATCGCCGGAGGGCGCTTTGTCCGGGCGCGCCATGCTATGGAAAAACGCCGCGCTGCCACCGGCGAAATTCACCCGCGCCTCGTTATAGAGATAGACCATCTGTCCGCAGGTGGCCTCGTCCCATTCCATCTGCACCTCGGGCACCGGTACCCGGATTTGTTCCCGCTGAAGCGGGACGATGAAATCCTCGTCCGCCGGATGCCAGCCCATGGCTTTCCATACCAGACCGATGGCCTCATTCATGCGGCGGCGGAAAATCTCCCGTTCGGGGGTCGGCAGCGCCGAGGGCAGGGTCAGGATAATGGTCCGCAGCCGGCGCGGGGCGGCGCTGTGCGGCATGCACAGACGCTGCGACGCGCTATTGATTTGCATCAGCGCCTGCGCCAGCAGTTCGGTGAGCATAAACGTCATTAACGAACTGCGGCTGTAACAGGGGCTGAATACCGGCAGGCGGTCATCGGCGGCCAAGCCGTACAGCGGCTCTCCTTCGTCATTGATCAATACCGTCAACGGCATGGCCGTCGCCGGGGGCTCCCGCGGGGCTTCACCGGAAGCGCCGCTGAAACGCCAACCCGGCGCATAGCTTTCCTCATCCCATAAATAGCGGCGGGGGCTTGACAGGCCGGTGGCGCCCTCGGTGCCGCGACGCATTGCCGCCATACGGGCGGCTTCCCGGCCCACCCGGGTGATGGAAGGCCAGACGAAGGCGTCGTCCCGTCCGCTCTCGACGGAAAAATTTTCCTTGCCGAAGACGGCCCGGGCGAATTCAACCCGGCTTTCAAAGAGTTCGTTGTAAAGGCGGTGCGGTCGGCTCAAATCGCGGATATGCAGTTCATAAACATGTTTTAAGCCGTCCACTTCCTCGGGATGATCCTCCACCAGAATGCCGCAGGTATGGGAATTGCCCACGTCCAGGATCAGATCGACGTCGATGCCCGGCTCCTGCAGCGTTTCATCGCTGATTTTTATTTCAGGTATGCTGAGCTGGTCACCCAGCATAGACAGCAAATTGAGATAGTGGGCCTGGTATTCGAAGCTTCGCAAGGCCAGCCCTATTTCACCGCCGCTGCGCTGTTCAAGCCGGCCGGCCTGTTGGCTGAATACCTCGCGCAGCCAGCCGTCGACCCAGGTCTGGTCGAGAAATTCACCTAATTCATTATTGCGGCAGGCCAGGGCAAAGGCGAGCCCGGTCTTACAGTCGTTTTCATCGGGTGCCAGCGCCGCGTCGCCATTGGCAGAGACCTTGGTATCGAAAGCCAGCGTGACGCGATGGGTGTTGCCTTGCCTGTCAGGCTCATCCAATGCCAGAATCTGTATGCGCGCCCAATTATCCGGACCGCCCATAAAGGTGCGGGGCGGGTTGAAACGAAAAAGGCAGCGGCAGCCAGAGACCATCCAATAACGTCAGCGATTGTCGCAACGAGAAGCCGAACTCGGGTTTAACCACCTCCGGCGCGGAACCCGCCGCGCCTGGCAACAGGTATTTACCGGTCGCCTCTTGATATTCCAGTCGCAATAACGGCCCGTTGACGCTTTGCCGCACGAACTTGGCGGGGCTGTCGTCTTCCAACGACGGTTTCAGCGCGAAATCCAGAAATTGAATACCGCTGTCCCGAATCAGCGTGATTTTCTTTTTATAATCAATGAGGGGGGGGCCAGCATATTATTTTTCATTTTCACGTTTTATCAAGGTGGCAAAGGGCTGCCCGTTGTCATAACGGCTTTGACAAACCGCTGCCCCGTTGTTTTGTTTACACAGGATTTGCGGCATGATCTGGCTTGAACCGTCCGTACAGCGGGCTTTTACCTGGCTTCTCAGCACCAGATTGCCCGATTTCATCAGGCCGGCATGGACGTCGGCCCGACAGATAATCTTGTTACCGAGGCGCATCTTCGCCACGCCGTTGCCGTTTTTAATCACATAGCTCATGGAAGCGGCTTTGCCGGCGGCGCTATCTCGTCCCGCCACGCTCACACGCCAGCGACCGTTAAGAAAAGCCGTTGAACCCGCTTTTACCGCCTCGGCCGGCAGCCGCAGCGCGTTTTTCGCTTGAGAAGGGGTGAGATTGAGGCTATTTTGTGACGCTGTAACATTATTAGGGAAAAGGCTGCCGCGGGTATCGTCTTGTATCGCTCCGTTGCCGGCGGCAGGAGTCGCCAGGCTATTTACCGTTTTGGCGGCGGCAGCGTCGCTGGCTGTGGCGGCCTTTGCCGCGGTCGCGATTGCCGAGGCGGCCTTATCCTGCGCCAAAGCCGCATTGCCGGCGGCGGAAGAAGCGGCTATCCCCGATAACGCAACGCCGGTTGCCGACGCCTGCGACGTCCGGCCGCTGCCGTCAGCCGCAGGCGCCGGATCTATCGCCGTGGTGGGCCGGTTTTTGCCGGGTAGAGCGGACCCATCGGCCTGGGCCGCGGCGCCGCTTTCCGCGCCGGGCGCGGCGGTCATGGGTATCGACGGCGCCAAGGCATGCGGCTCCGGCATCGGCGCCTGCGTCGGCGGCCATGCCGGCGCGTTGGCGAGATAGTCATATGCCCGTAATATCAGGATGGCCAGCAGCGCCGAAAAAGGCAGGATCCACCACAGACGCAGCCGTGCACGGCGGCGCGGAACAGCCGCCGGTTGCGCTGGCCGGTCGGGGACGATCACGGTGTCGGTTGCAGAGATAGGATCGGATACAGCAGGCTGTGGCATCGGCGCTGGGTTGATTTGCACAGGGGCAGGCGGGGCGGGATCGGGTTCGCGGCGAGCCGGAATAATGACCGGATCGAGCTCCGGCGGCGCGGGACGCAGGCATTCTAACGGATCGGCGCGGTTTTTTTTCATTAAGCTTGGTAAAGCCCCAGAAGGTCAGTACCGCTGTATCCCCGACCAGATACACATGGTTTTGGTCGGGAAAATGCATGACCTTGGCCAGCAGCATACCGAAGCGTTTTTGCGCGACTTTTTCCGCCCGCTGCGCCCGAGCGCTTATCTCATCCGCCGCCGCCCGGCACGATTCCAGTTGGCGGAGGGCCGAAGCGCGCTGGCTGTCGCTGGCGGCGGCCCAGGAAGTAACCTTGCCTTCAATAGGCGAATACCAATCCAGCCTGTCCCCTTGTTCGTTGGGCTGGGGAATGGCCAGGCAATCAAGCAGCCGTTGCTGCCCCCGCAGGCGCAGGGTTTCCCGCAGTTGCAGCGCCGATGCATACACCGGCAGTCCGTCTTCCCCCAGGGCGAGGATACCGTTTAAACCGCCGCTACGTAAAAAAGATTTTGCCACGCAAAAAAGACCCGTTGTAAGAGATGTCTAAAGCAGAAAATAATGCACTATCTGCAACAACGGGTACTCTACTGCGTGAACGCGGGAATCAAACGCCCGAATAAACGGTAAAAACTATTTATTTACGCTATCACTATTATTAAGGGTCGGGTAATCGGTATAACCGATGCCGCCTTCGGCGTAAATGGTCTGTTGTATCAGCGGGTTGAGCGGAGCATGCCGCTGAAAGCGCCGCACCAGATCGGGATTGGCGATAAAGAGATTACCGAAGGCCGCCGCGTCTGCCTCGCCTGTGTTGATAAGCGCTTCCGCAGAGGCCTGGGTCAATTTTTCGTTGGCAATCCAAGCGCCGGAAAAGGTTTTTCGCACCTGCGGCCCGATGCGATCGGGAAAATCCAGCGATTCGCGGGCGAAGATAAAGGCCAGTTTCCGTTTATCAAGCTCTTCCACGACGTAGCCGAACATCGCACGGGGATTGGAATCATGCATGGAATAGGAGCTGGACATAAGATTGAGATGCACGCCGAGCCTGTCCGACGGCCAGACGGTCAACAGGGCATCCACCGTTTCCAGCAAGAACCGCGCCCGATTGGCAATGGATCCGCCGTAGCCGTCGGTGCGTTTGTTCGACCCGTCATGCAGGAATTGATCGAACAAATATCCGTTGGCCGAATGGATCTCGATGCCGTCAAAACCGGCGCGTTTGGCGTTTTGCGCCCCGCGGCGAAAATCTTCCACGATGCCCGGAATTTCCTTTGTTTCCAAGGCGCGCGGCACTTCATAAGGTTTCAGCGGACGCAGCATGCTGACATGGCCCGCCGGCGCGATGGCGCTCGGGGCCACCGGCAACGCGCCGTCCAGATACACCGGATCGGAAATTCGTCCCACGTGCCATAGTTGAATGATGATCTTGCCGCCGGCCTGATGCACCGCGTCGGTGACATCCCGCCAAGCGGCCACCTGTTCTTCCGACCAGATCCCCGGCGTATTGGGATAACCCACGCCCTGCGGCGATACCGACGTGGCCTCGGTAAGAATCAGGCCGGCGCTGGCCCGCTGCACGTAATACTCTTTCGTCAACGGCCCCGGACTGCGGCCTTTGATGGCCCGCATGCGGGTCAACGGCGCCATCACGATACGGTTACGCAGCTCAAGAGCGCCGATTTTTACCGGTTCATACAAATTAGGCATAGCTTCTCTCTCCAGGGAAAACAACGAAATGCGCAAGGCGTCTTATGTTAAGGCTATCGCCGGGAATACAGACATTTTGGCTGACGGATACTGTAAGCGCCTTCGCTTCGGATGATTTTACTGCGCGTGCTTAATACGGCGATACGGCACCGGCACAAGTGGGAAATTCGCCGAGAGATAAGGCTAGGCAAAGACGGAATTATTGCGATTCCAGCGAACGCATGACCCTCTCCAGATGCTTTTGCGAACAGCGTCTGGCCTCGTCGGCATCGCCGGCGATAATGGCATCGGCCATCTGCTGGTGATCTTCATTGAAAATTCGCAGCTTGCTGTGGTCGGCATAGCGATCGTCCAGATGCAGGTATGGCAGGTTTATACGGCGGTTCCATACGGTGATGGCCACTTCATTGAGGATCGGGTTGCCGGCCATGCTGCCTATCAATAAATGAAACTCTCGGTCCAGACGATAAAATACGCCGATATTATTATTGCTGATGTTTAACGCCATGCTCGCCACCAAATCGCGCAATTTCTCACGCGAGGCGAGGGCGCCGACCTTAGCCGCCAGGTAAGCCAGTTCGCTTTCAACGATGCTGCGCGCCTGAATAACATCATATTGATTATATTCATAGGAAGGTCCGGGCTGACTTTTCGTTCCGGGCGTTTCGCACACGAACACCCCGTTGCCTGAGCGAATTTCTATCCAGCCCGACAATTCCAACACGATCAATGCCTCCCGCAGCGACGCGCGGCTGACGCCCAGCTGTTTCGATAAATCCCGCTCGGCGGGCAAGGCTTGACCAGGGCTATAAACCCCTTTATTGACCATTGAGATCACCACGTTGGCAATCTTTTGGTAAAGCCTTTCCGACTTTATCGTGGGTAAATCCATCTTTATTTATCCCTTTACAGGTATAACCCCGTCATCTTTGAGTGCTGGACAAAGGTGTATTTCGAATGCCGCCGGGCCGCAACCCGACATTGTGTAGGTATGTCGTTAAAATTGCCGGCGGGTCAAACAGTACCGATTAAGGACTTTATCATATTGCCTATAAAGATAGGGGGTAATTTTCTTTGGCCAACCAGGTTTTAAGTGCTTACGCCTCTTCAATCTTAAAGGTGAGTCACCGCACGTGGACGCCGGGAAGCACGACCGTTCCTGGTCGCCCAACCCGGCTTAGCCTGTTAGCGGTGATTATTCCATCGTTTGCTCTGATTAAATAAGCAGGCCGAACAGGTCATCGGCTTTATGACACCAACGCATTGATTTTAAGGTAACGCCCTGGGTTTTCCGACAGCTCCATGATGGCTGACGGGACCTCTTCCAATGAAATTGTTTTACTGATTACCGTATTCGCTGCGATGATTCCTTGTTCAATCAGCATCAACGCTTCCGGGAACTCTCCGGCGCTGGTTCTTGAACCTCTGATATCAATCTCTTTCAGGGTTATGACGTTGGTCGGTAGGGGCGTTTCGGTTTTTGGCCAGCCGGTCAGGGCTATTCTGCCGGCAAAAGAAACATAATTCAGCGCCTCTTTGATGGCGATATTGGCGCCTGACGCCTCTATGACCACTTCCGCCATTCGCCCCAGCGTCAATTGATCGATGGTTTCCTTCACATCCTGCGAGGAGGGGTTGATGGTATTTTTGATACCTATCGATGCCGCATAGTCCAGACGCTGTTGTACGATATCGACAAGGATGGGAATCGCCTTGTAATGCAATGCGGCCTGCGCCGCCAATAACCCAATCGCGCCGGCGCCCATAATAACGACGTGTTCCCCGGCGCTAAGCTTGGTTCGATGCAGCGCATGCAGGGCAATGGTTAATGGCTCCGCCAGAGGAATGGCGGCCAATGGAATGTCCGCGGGCACTTTATGCAGCAATTTCGCCGGGTGTGCGAACACCTCTCGCATGCCGCCGTCAATATGCACCCCGATGACCTGTAAATGCTCGCAGCAATTCGTGCGTCCGATGCTGCACGGGTAGCAATCGCCGCAGTAGATATAAGGATCGACGATGACCCGGTCCCCCACATGGATATTATCAGGCAATCCTTCGCCTCCCTCGATAACGGTGCCCACCACTTCATGACCGATAATACGCGGATAAGTGACCAGCGGATTAACACCCCGGTAGGCGCCAATATCTGAACCGCATATTCCCAATGATTCGACTTTTATCAATGCTTCATTGGCTTTTTTTTACCGGATAATTCACTTCTTGCATACGGATCTTTCCGGCCGATTCCAGATAAATACTTTTGACCTTTAACATGATGTTATATTCCTTGCTCCGTTTTAAACGACTTAACTGAGGTTTTATCTTTTATACAGAAAATCACCAACACCGCGCCCAACAGGGCAATGGCGCCCGCCAGGAAAAAAGCCATTGAAAAATTCCCCGTCGCCTGCACAATAAAGCCGGTCACGAGCGGCCCTATAATGCCGGAGGTATTGGCAATACCATGCATTGCCCCGCCCACGCTGCCCACTTTGTCTTTATGCACGACGTCCTGCACAATTGCCCAATAAATTGCGCCGGTGAGGTAGAGCAAAAACAGCGAGCACGACATAAGAATAATGGCGCTTTGCACCGTGGCGACATTGCCGGAAATCGCGACGCAGGCCGCCGTGCCGGCTAAACAGGTACCCAGGACAAGCTTTCTGGAGAACAGCGCGCGCCCGGTGACGCGATAGATATAATCGGAGACGGCTCCGCCAATCACCATGCCCACCGCACCCACCAGCCATGGGATGACCGTTGCGATACTGAGCTGTTTGATATCGAGGTGCATGGCCTGATTAAGATAACTGGGAAACCAGGTCAAAAAGAAATACAGCACGTAGTTATAGCTGAAGAAAGCCACGGCGGTCGCCAAAACGATAGGCTGTTTCATATAATAGCCTAAGCCAAGTTTGGTATTATCAACGCGGGCGGTGTTATCGATTGCAATATCGTTTTTGTTTTCAAGTTCCTTTTGCTCTTCGTGATCAACGAATCGGTTATTTTTCGGCGTGTCCGTGGCGGTTGCATACCACACCAGGGTCCAGACCAGGCCAATACAACAGATAATGACAAAGGCCCAGCGCCAGCCCACCGCAATCGCTAAAAAACCAACAACCGGCCCGGCGATGGCGCCGCCTAACGGGGAGCCCGCGCTGAAAAAGCCCACCGCCACCGCCGTTTCATTGCGGGATATCCAATTGTTTACCATTTTATTACCGGCGGAACTGATAGGCCCTTCCGCCATGCCGAATAAAACGCGGATGATCAGGATGGAGGTTAATCCCACCGCCAAGGCGGTCATCCCACAAAATAGCGACCATAGCGCCACGGCAAAGACAAACACTAATTTTGGGCCGGATTTGTCGCTCGCCATCCCGCCGACAAAATTGAAGATGACATACCCGACAAAGAAAGCGCTGAACACCATACCCAATTCAGCGGCATTAAATCCCAATTCCTTTTCAATCAATGGCGCGGTAATCGACAACGCCGCACGATCCATATAATTGAGCATGTAAACAATGAATAACATAAAAACAGTTATCCACCCCATCGAACGTCTTTTCATAGTAGCCCCGACTGATTTTATTGATTTTGGTAAATGCACGACTATCGCCATGCGGGCACATTGCTTGCGGTTTGCGGTATCGTTGCGGCCATGTTTGGCCTAATGGTCGAGTGGCCTACTGGCCTGACCAATGAAAATATACCGCCTCCTCAAAAAACGGGTCAATGGGATAAAAAAACAATTGAATTAAACTGTGATGTAAGCCAAAACCACTGTGCAACACCAAATTAATTACAAGAAAAAGTGAGAGAAAGATCGCCATGATAAACGCGCTTTCCCCCATAAAAAAACGTTGGTTTAACCGCCGCTGGCGTCGGCTTGCAGTATCCGGCCATCCGCCAGTTCGGCCCGCAGACTGAACGGAGCAAGTCCTTCAAAAGGCCGTTCGCTGAAATTCGCCTTCAGTACCGAGCCGTCGCTGAACTGGGTCTGCTGCACCCAGCCATCCTTATCCAGCCAGCGAAAGCCAATAAGCGCTTTATCCCACAGCGCCTGGTGCAAGGGGCGAAAAATCGCATCCGCTTTGCTTATCTCCGGCAATCGCTCTTCCAGCGTGCCGCGGCTGAGGTTGAACAACGGCGGGGTGTTATAAAGCTGGCTGAGCAGATCCCGAGTGGTTTTGACGCCGGTGAATTTCAAGTTGTCATAGGACCAATGGTGGCTGTTTATCACGGCATCATGAAACACCGCCTGGTAAAGCGGCAATCGATAACGGGGGTCGAACTGCACCGTAATATAGGACTGTTTAACCTTCGTCGGCGTGAAAAACAGGGCGGGCCGGGCGCTGGGCCACCAGGAGCCGAGGTAATAAGGCGAATCCCTTTTTTGACGCATCTCCGCGTCCCTCCAGCCAAAACCCCAGGTTTCCATGCCGTGGGCAAACATGAGATGGCGGGCGGTAACGGCATTGCCGTCCTCGGAGCCCAGGGGCAGCTTCAGGGTATTGCTGAACCAGGCCAGGCGCCGGTTGCGCGCCAGAACCATTTCAGCCGTCCCGGCGGGGTGGTCGGGATGATAATCGTCCGCCGCCATGCCCGTGCCGTCCACATCCAGGAACAGGCTGTTTAGTCCGGCCAGTTTCAGCAACGCCGTCATGCGCTGTTGCGAGTAGGGCAGCATGCACTTGGGATTGAGATAGTAGCCTTCGCCGCCGAAGCCGGGGTTTTTTGCGGCCGTCGGCCTGAACGATGGCGCATTGTTCCCGCAACGGGCCGGGGACCTGCGCGGTCAGCCAGCTATCGTTGGCGCCGCGAGGAATGCCGGTATCGTAGGAATCGTAAGTGGCTATCAGGTAATCCGATGCTTTGGCGCCGTCCACCGCCTGAGGATGCAGAAATTGAGCCGTCCAGCTATCGGTGCCGAGCCATAACCGGGGTAATCCGGCCTGCCGCAGCCTGTGGACCAGCGTCAGCGACAAGCCGCCTCCCCAGTTTTCAGGGGGCGCCAGATAAGCGCCCAGCCTTTGTTGCGCCAGCCGCCTCAACGCCTCGGCGTGCCGCTGCTGCGCAACCAGAAAATCCGAATGGTCCGGTGACAGGGCCGGGGGCGCCTGAGCCGCCAGAGCCTGATTGAGGGCATAGATAAGCGAGGATTGCCGCCAGGCTTCCGGGGCGCGGCCTTCGAGCTGTTTTAATGTATTTTGCGCTTCAGCGTCCATTTTCCGCCTCAGCGCGGCGCCGTCCGGCGAACGCAGGTAAGTCAGCAGTCCCGGCCAGTTTTTTTACGTCCGCCCGATCCAGTAAACCGCTGTCCCATAAATAAATGTGGGTCGCGCCAATCAGCTTTCCCCCCTCGGGGGCGTTGTTGATTTTATCCCGCAGCGAATTGAATCGACCGCTTTGCCGCAGATATTCACGGTAGCGCAATGCGCCGGATAGCGGCGCATCACCCACGTGCAGCAATACCTCAAAAGGCCGTTGTTGGTTGAACAAATTGAAACGATGGCCGCTTAGCATGCGCAAGCGCCCGTCCGCGGTGGAGAAGGCTATCTCATTATCAAAGGGGGTGAGCAGCAGCCAGCTGTAAACCTTATCCTTTTGCTCCTGGCTCCATAGCGGCAGTTTGAGTGCCCAATGGGTATCAATCGGCGTCTGCTCGTTGACCAAATACCCCTGCCAGCGCCGGTTATCCAACGGAATCCGGCTGCCTTCTCCTATCGGCAACAGCAGCGCGGCGGCCTGTGACGGCAGGGAATACCACTGTAGCATCTGCGGCTGCGCGCTGCGAAAGCTCAGGCGCAGGTCGCCATCTTCCAGAGTCGCGGCGATGTGCATGTCGCATTCCGGCCATCGCCAGTCGGCGCGAATCGGTGTGGCGCGAAGGTCACTGACGCGGCGGGGGGGGATTGCGGCAAATTCACCGGGACGTTGCCGTCGCTTATCGCCAACGTGACCGGATCAATATCGAACGAGGACATGCCGTGCTGCAGCCGCAGCGCCTCGGCGGGGGATAATACGAACAAGAGCAACGCGGTAAGCCCGCTCATGCCGGCAAGAGACTTTTTCATAATATCAACGAAATCATGTGAGGAAGAAGAAAGAGGTAGGAGAAACTCTCCCTGACCAGGTTACCGCCGGTAAGATAAACGACGCCTCATTGCGGGATATGTTATTAATAAATGCGGAGTTATCCGATGAGAAGGGAGTTGTAATTTCAACTTAGTTACAACATACATATAATGCCTCACAAAATCCACAACCTCAGCTATGGCGATTCTCATTCCTGGTTTATCAAGGATACGGGGCCAAACTTGAGCCCTGATTCATTGCAACGCGGCGAGTCTTAATCGTTCAGGTTTGATGGGCAATTGTGACGTCTTATTCATTTGACGCGGGCGATTCAGCGCGATAAAGCCCTCACGGCAACAGCCGACGGGGCTTTACGCATATCCAGGACGGGGATATTGGTGCCTACCGTTATTTCAAATGGGGGAAGCACAGACGGCGTACCGCCAGTTCCACGCCCCTGACCTCCGCCAGCCCCTTCAGTCGGCCGATGGCGGAGTAACCGGGGTTGGTTTTCTTGTTCAAATCATCCAGCATCTGATGCCCGTGATCGGGGCGCATGGGAATAGGGCGCAGGTCGCCCGAATCCTGCCGGCGCTGTTCTTCCCGTAGAATGGCGGTTACGACGCCCACCATATCCACATCGCCTTGCAAATGCGCCGCCTCATGGAAACTGTTGGGATTTTCTTCACGAACGGTAGAGCGTAAATGGGTAAACCAAATTCGATCGCTGAAGGTTTCCGCCATTTTCACCAAATCGTTATCGGCCCGTACGCCGTAGGAGCCGGTACAAAAGGTGAAGCCATTAGTGGGGGCAGGCACCGCATCTTTCAGCCATTGCATATCCTCAATGGTGGATACAATACGCGGCAAGCCCAGGATTGGGCGCGGCGGATCGTCCGGATGCACCGCCAGACGGATGCCCGCGGCTTCCGCCACCGGCACGATTTCCCGCAGGAAATAGGCCATATGTTCGCGCAGGGCCGCTTTATCGATATGGGCATACTCCGCCAGGCGCGCACGGAATTGATCAAGGGTATAACCCTCTTCGGCCCCCGGCAGGCCGGCGATGATGTTGTTGGTCAGCCGGGCGACGTCTTCGCGGCTCATCCGGTGGAAATAGTCCTGGGCCTGCCGTTTCTCATCAGCGGTATAATCCGCCTCGGCCCCCGTGCGTTGCAGGATATGCAGCTCGAATGCGGCAAAAGCGATATGATCGAAACGCAGCGCCTTGGAGCCTTCAGGCAATTCATAACCCAAATCGGTACGCGTCCAGTCCAGCACCGGCATAAAGTTGTAGCAAACGGTATCGATGCCGCATTGGCCGAGATTACGCAGGGTTTGCTGGTAATTGGCGATATGCCGGCGGTAGTTGCCGGTTTGGGTTTTGATCTCCTCATGCACCGGCACGCTTTCCACCACCGACCACACCAGGTTTTTGTCCGCCAGTATCGCTTTGCGCTTTTCGATCTCCTCCACCGACCAGACTTCGCCGTTGGGAATATGGTGCAGAGCGGTCACCACGCCGGTTGCGCCGGCCTGGCGCACGTCATCCAGGGAAACCGGATCGCCCGGGCCATACCAACGCCATGTTTGTTCCATAATGCATTCCTCATCATACTGTAATTACGCCGCAACCGACGGCAAATCATCAGGCCGTTTTATTCAAAACAGCCGCTTATTCGGTAATGACCGCGGGGATAGAAGTGAACAGATAGCCGTCGAACGCCGGATCCTCGCTGTCGGATAACGTCAATAGCGTTTGTTTGACGTTTTCCAGATGCTGCCACATCGCCTGGCGGGCCTTTTTCGGGTCCCGCTGCTGTAATGCCATAAGAACGGCATGATGATCCTCCAGCCATTGCCGGCGGTAATCCTGCCCGACGATATGGGTGTGCAATTTCTGCCACATGGGGCTGCTTTGCCGGCGGAGCCACAGGGTATAGACCATATCCTCCAGCAGCGCGTTTTGCGTGGCGCGGGCGATGAGCAGGTGGAATTTCTCGTCATCGTCGTAATCGGTCAGGCCCGCCTCAAGGGATTGGCGTTCCTGCGCCAGCGCCTCACGCATTTCGGCGATATCGGATTTGTTCACCTGGGTGGCGGCGAAGGCGGCTACCTGGCTTTCCAGCAATTGGCGCGCCTGCAGCATCTCGAAAGGGCCGACGTCGTCGCCAAAGGGCTGATAATCACCTTGGCGATTGCCGTCTTTTGTCGGTAACCGCAACACATACACGCCGGAACCGCGGCGAACCTCCAGGATCTCTTCCACTTCCAGCATCACCAGCGCCTCACGGATCACCACCCGGCTGACGCCCAGACGTTCGGCGATATCCCGTTCGGGGGCAATCGCGAACCCACCGCATAATGACCTGCCGCCAGCAACGCTTTCAACTGCGCGCCGACCTTTTGATACATACGTTTTGGTTCCGCCATGCTTATCTGTTCCTTAAACCGCCAAAGCGGCGATATCTGTAGCTATTTACCGCCATGTGTGCCTTCTGAAGCCATCGCGAAAAAGTGGTTATCCAATTTTGCGGAAACGCTCAATTGGTATCACCAAAACGGTCTATATTAAACGGTCGATATTATTCCACAGCGTTTGCCCGACATTTAGTAAATGATTTTATATGCCGAAACGGGGCTGTTTTAACGCGAAGTACCTGCCGCTAAGCGGAAACAAGCATGCCGCCCGGTAACGATAAAGTCAAAAGCCGGTTGGAAATTGGTTGATCAGGCTCACGAAATGAGATGATTTCGCAGACCAATCTGGCTTTTTATTGAAAATTGGTATGATATCTAGCGCACACACGTCCACGCTCCCGCCTGGGGGCGAGGCTCATCATCTCCTTTATTAGCCACATTCTGTTACGGAGAATACTATGGATACCATCGCCAGTACTGAACTACCCGCGGCCATTTCGCTGCCTTCCTATGATCGCAGCGCTCTGCGCAGCCGTATCGTTCATCTTGGCTTCGGCGCTTTTCATCGGGCCCATCAGGCGTTATTCACCCATCGGGTGCTGGCGCTCTCCGGCGAGGATTGGGGCATTTGCGAAATCAATCTGGTGGGGGGCGAAGCGCTAATCAGCGCGCTGCGCGAACAGGACCACCTTTACACGGTATTGGAGAAGGGCGCCGACGCAAGCAGCGCGCATATTGTCGGATCCGTGCATGAATCCCTGCATCCCACCTATGACGGTATCGAGTCGGTGCTGAATAAACTCGCTGAGCCGCAAGTGTCCATCGTCTCCCTGACCGTAACCGAGAAAGGCTACTGCATGCTGCCCGGCGGAAGCCATCTCGACCTGAACAATCCCATGATTATCGCCGACCTGGCGTCACCCGGATGCCCCGCATCGGCGCCCGGCGTTATCGTGGAAGCGCTCCGCCGCCGCCGGGAACGGGGCGTCGGGGCCTTTACCGTACTCTCCTGCGACAATATCCCGGAAAACGGCCATGTCGTTCGCCATGCCGTGCTTGAACTGGCGCAGGCGCAGGATGCCGAGCTGGCGCGTTGGATAGCGTCCTCGGTGACCTTTCCCAATACCATGGTGGATCGTATCGTGCCCGCCGCCACGCCGGACACGCTGAAAGAAATAGCCCAGGTGCTGGGGGTAAACGATCCCTGCGGCATCGCTTGCGAGCCCTTTATCCAGTGGGTGGTGGAAGACAAGTTTGTCGCCGGACGGCCGGCATGGGAAAAGGTGGGCGTCGAACTGGTGCGTGAAGTACTGCCTTATGAAGAAATGAAGCTGCGGATGCTCAACGGCAGCCACTCTTTCCTGGCCTATCTCGGTTATCTGGCCGGCTACCAATCCATCGATGCCGCCATGGGCAGCGAGACCTATCGCCGGGCCATCCGGGCGCTTATGATGCAGGAACAGGCGCCGACGCTGAGTATCACCGGCGTGGATTTGGCCGCTTACGGGGAAAAACTGGCGGAACGCTTCAGTAATCCGTCGCTGCGTCACCGTACCTGGCAAATCGCCATGGACGGCAGCCAGAAATTGCCGCAACGGATGCTGGATCCGATCCGCTGGCACTTGCGTCACGGCGGCAGCTTTGATTTTCTGTCGCTGGGCGTAGCGGGGTGGATGCGTTACGTCGGCGGCACGGATGACAACAATCAACCCATTGACATACGCGATCCGCTGCTTGACGATATTCGCGCCGCCTGCGAAGCCGGCGCCGCCGGTGTCGAGCGAGTCAACGCGCTGCTGTCCCTGCGAAATATCTTCGGAGCTGACCTGGCGGGCGAGGCGAAATTCGTCGAGAACGTGACCCGCGCCTATCTTTTGTTGGAACGGCAGGGGGCTGAGAAAACGGTCGCGCAATGGGTGCAACGGGGAACTTTATAGCGTCGACCTAGGCGGAAGGCTTCCAGTCCTGGGCGGGGTCTGGAGCCTAACCGTTCAATAAGGCGGCTTAATGCTTTCTTAACTAAGAGTGTTTATTGATAAAGAGACCGAAAACTTCAATACGTTTTCATCTCTTGGCCCTTGGGCGCGGTATTCTGTATGCTGTTCTACAGCGCTGAACGCTTTGGCTTTGTGATGATAATTCAGGGGTAACATAGCATGGAAAAAATATTCCGCGTTACAGATGGGTTTCCACTGGGTTGTTTTTATACTGATAGCCACCGCCTACGCCGCCATGGAGCTGCGAGGCTACGCTCCCTACGGCGGCATCCTGCGTAAGGGGATGACGTTAGTGCATTATACCGCCGGCCTCAGCGTACTGCTTTTGATGCTCTTGCGCATCGCGGCGCGTCTTATGAGCCACGCACCGGCCATCATTCCGCCGCCGCCGCGCTGGCAGATGATCTTGGCCCATGCCGTGCACGGCGTGCTGTACCTGATGTTTATCTGTCTGCCGCTGCTGGGCGTACTGACGCTGTATTTCGGCGGCAGGGAGTGGGTTTTCCTTGGGTATGCCATGCCCGTTCGTGATATTCCGGACGCCGATATACAGGCTCGTCTGCGCAATCTCCATGAGCTGATTGCCAATACCGGTTATTTCCTTATCGCGCTGCATGCGGCGGCGGCGCTCTTTCACCATTATTTTATGCGGGATAATACCTTGATGCGAATGTTGCCCGGAAAGTCACGCTGAATTCTGTCTTGGACAAGTGTTTTTCAAATGCATGCATAGGATCCGGCGTACCGCCGTAAGTCTTGTTGATTGTCCAACGGGGTTATTTAAGTGATACAATAAATCACTTGGATCGTATAAAGAGTAACGTAATGAAAGTGTTAAGTTTTGGTGAAATGATGCTTCGGTTGAAGCCGCAGGGCAACAATCGCATTCTTCAGTCGGATGTTTTGGAAGCAACCTATGGCGGCGCCGAGGCAAACGTTGCCGTGTCTTTGGCCCTGCTGGGCAACGATGCCGCATATTTAACCAAACTGCCGGGGAATTTGCTTGGGGAATCCGCGTTGTCAACCTTGCGCAAATTCGGCGTGGATACATCAAAAATCCTGCGCGGCGGCAATCGGCTAGGCATTTATTTCTTCGAGAAAGGCGCCAGCGTTCGTTCCAGCAATGTGGTCTACGATCGTGCGGGCAGCGCCTTCGCCGAGGCCAAGCGGCCGGAATTTCATTGGGATGAGCTGCTTAAGGGCGTCGATTATTTCTATTTTTCCGGCATCACGCCGGCGATTTCAGCTGAATTGGAGCAAATTGTCACCGATGCCTGCGCCTATTGCCAAGGGCATAACATCCCGGTGGTGTGCGACATGAATTACCGCGGCAAAATGTGGCCGCCGGCAAAAGCCCAGGCAGTCATGTCTAAGTTGATGAATTACGTCACTATTTGTATCGCTCACGATGAAGATTTCGAAGCGACGCTGGGCATCAAGGCATTCGACGGTGATATGTCGCGCGGCATCGAACAAAAGGATTCGTTCAAAGCCGGCATGCTCGCCGTCACCAAAAAGTATCCGGGCTGCAAAATGGTCGCCAGCGTGTTGAGGAACATTTATTCCGTTGAGGAGAGCCAATGGATGGGACTGTTGCTCAAAGACGGCGAGTTTTATGAAACCACCGGCTACAAAATGCACGTCATGGAGGGCGTGGCCGCGGGCGATGCGTTCGGCGCCGGATTGATGCACGGACTGCTGCACGGTTTTGCTCCGCAGGAAGATATCGATTTTGCTATTGCCGCCAGCGTCCTGAAACTAACCGTCAGCGGCGATTTGAATCTGGTGCAGGAACCCGAAATCCGCGCGGTGATGAAAAAGGGCGGCGGCGCCAGCCTGAACCGCTGAGTATTATCACGCGCTATTCCGTTAACCGCACGAAATAACGGGCTTACAAGGATGTTTGCCTGAATTTACCCCCCCTCGGTCTGTACTCCTCATTTCGCTGGGATCTGTATCTGGAAAGCAGGACGGTTTCCATGTCATTTTATACATTATATAAAAAACAGGCGACGCCGATAAAACCAGCTTTGCGGCTTGCTGCAAGCCGGAAGATTGGCAACGGTTTTCATCAGCCGCCATTACATAAGGAACCGGGGATGTCAGTAAAAGATTCGCTGTTGGCGCTGTTGGTCGTGGTCATCTGGGGCGTTAACTTTGTGGTTATCAAAGTGGGTTTACACGGCATGCCGCCCTTTTTATTAGGCGGCTTGCGGTTTCTTCTGGTCGCTATCCCGGCCATTTTCTTTATCCCGGCCCCGGCCATCCGCTTGAAGTGGCTGGCGCTTTACGCGTTAACCATCAGTTTCCTACAGTTCGCCTTCCTGTTCGGCGCCATCAATATCGGCATGCCCACCGGCATCGCATCCCTTATTCTTCAGTCGCAGGTTTTTTTCACCATTTTATTGGGCGCGTTTTTCTTGTCGGAAAAAATCAAGGTGATGCAGATTCTCGGTACGCTCATTGCGGCGGCAGGCATCGGCGTTTTGGTGGAAGGGGGATGACTAATGCCTTGTCGGCCATACCGCCGTTGGGGTTATTGCTAACCCTGACCGCCGGCCTGTGTTGGGCATTTGGCAATATCACCAATAAAATCATCATGAATGACGCGCCGAAGACGCCGATCCTCTCGTTGGTTGTTTGGAGCGCCTTGATTCCGATATTGCCTTTTTTTTGCCTGTTCCTGGCTTTTTGAAGGCCGTGAAGCCATCGTCGGCAGTATCGTCAATATCAAGCTGCCAACGGTGTTTTCACTGATTTATCTGGCTTTTATTTCTACCATCATCGGTTATGGCTTATGGGGGGGGCGCTCCTTTCCCGCCATGAAACCTGGCGAGTGACGCCGTTCGCGCTGCTTGTTCCGGTCGTGGGGCTCGCCAGCGCCGCCCTGATGCTGGGCGAGGTGCTTAATGGCCTGCAAATCATCGGCGTTGCCGTTATTATGCTGGGTCTGCTTATTAACGTTTTCGGCTCCCGCTTGCTAAGCCGCAGGACGGCGCATCAGCTTTGATCCATGCCGGTTTTGGACCTGAATGCGCCAGGTCGCGCGAACGCAGATTTCTCCGAGAACGCGGGACGATACGTTCATCTTAAAATTATTATCTGATATATTGAGTCCCAGATCACATTTACCGTAGGACGATACCGCAAGATGATTAATCGTTTCGCCCTGGCCGCCACAGCGGCCGTTCTCTCTCTCACGGGCTGCGCAACAACGACGGCAAGCAAATCACCGTCAGACTTTTCCACCGGCGCGACCCAGGTCACCGTGACGGACATACCCATCCCCGCGGCGGATGGCTCTACCCTCTACGTTACCGTCGATGGTAACGATGCGGCCGCCCTGATCGCCGGTGAAAGCGTCACGCTGCATGTTCCCGCCGGAAAGCATCAGGTGGGGGCTATGCCCGGTCGCTGGTGGGACATGTCACCATTCCGCCGGTTCAGGTCACAACCGATCCCAATAACGAGAAGCACGTAGTCTATACCATCGTGGACAACAAACCGGCGTTTGCGGAACGCGACCCGAAACCTCAGCCGCAGAAGAAAATAGCGCCGGCCACAACAACGACCACCCCGGCGGCGGCAACATCCTCCACCACGACCACTCCGGCGACGGCGACGTCTTCCACCACGACTACCCCGGCGACGGCGACATCTTCCACCACGACTACCCCGGCGACGGCGACGTCTTCCACCACGACCACCCCGGCGACGGCGACGTCTTCCACCACGACCACCCCGGCGACGGCGACGTCTTCCACCACGACCACCTCGGCGGCGGCGACATCTTCCACCACAACAACTCCGGCGGCGGCGACATCTTCCACCACGACAACCCCGGCGGCGGCGACATCTTCCACCACGACAACTCCGGCGGCGGCGACGTCTTCCACCACGACGGCGACTCCGGCGGAAACCACCGAGGCGACCCAGGCGGCTCAGGCCGCGCAAATAACCCAGGCGACGCCCGCCTCTTGAGGATAAACGGTTTTGATGCCGGCCGCCGAGCAACCTGTTTAAGGCGCAGCTTAGCGCCTTGCGTTGGTTAAAGGACGCGCCTTTGAAAAGAGTGGAACAGGGGACCTATGCGACGCTGCCGCCAACCCTACCAGGGAACGACCCTTCCCAGATAATCAAGATAATGCAAGCCGGCGTGCCCTTCATAAGCCTCAATGGTATCAAGCAGGGCCGGGATGCTTTCCTCGATGCTCAGGAGGGCTTCCGGGCCGCCCATATCGGTTTTTACCCAACCGGGCGCCATAAGCAATAACGTCCTGGCGTCATCCGCGTGACGCGCGGCAAAGCTGCGCATAAACATATTCAGCGCCGCTTTGCTTCCTCGGTAAACGTCGTAATGACCATTAGTATTATTCGTCAGGCTGCCTTGTCCGGAAGACATAACACCCATCGTCCCGGTAGAGGACACCAAGTCTTGGAACAATTCAAGCGCCCGCATCGGGCTTAATGAATTGGTCACCATCACTCGGATAAATTCTTCGGTTGAAACATCCGCGATGGTTTCATGATCGCTGTTTTTAACGCCGGCGTTGACAAACAATATGTCAAAACGACGATCGCGCAGGCGCTCATGTAAATCGTTCATTTGTCCGGGAACCGTGATGTCCACCGTCTCCACTTCCAGTCGCTCCGGAAAACGCTCGGCGAGGTTTGAAAGCCGGTCTCTTGAGGCAGCGCGCCCGGTTGCGATCACCTTATGACCGCGTTTTAAACATTCCTCAACCATCGCATAGCCTAAACCGCGGGAAGCGCCGATAAGCAAAACGGTTTTTTGCGAGTCATGTATTTTCATTGATGATTCCTCTGGGCAAGGGGTGGTCGGGGTAAGCCGTTGCATTGACGTTCTGTTCGGCTTGCCCGTAAGGCGAATATACCATGATGGAGAAAGGGTGGAAGACGCGCCCAACCGGAAAGCAAAGGGAAGGGTAAGGCCGCGTTTCATTCCTTTGAACTCCCCGTCAAAACCGAATCTATTACCGTTTCGCAAATGCGGCATCCGCGTTCGGAGGCCGACCCCGCCCACCGCCGGCTCCGGCAATGGGTGCTGCGCGTCTGTGGGCGGCAGGCGCCTTTATTTGCCGCCGGGAAAGCCGCCATGCAACCGACCGAACGTCAGTGATGACATGATGGCCATCAACAGCCCCCAAGCCCTGCGGTGACAGCGTCAGCCGTAACGCGCATATCGAAATGCCCGACCCGATAGATAAGCAGATAGCCCAGCGTGAAATTAAAGCTACCCCACAATACGTTAACGATGGATGACGACAAACCTTTACCCGGCGGTTTGGCAAACGGGCTTTGAAAAGGCCGGCCCAACACTCCGCTGACAAAATGCGGAACGGCGTTGGAAATAAAGGCGCCGCCGAAAAAGTAAGAAAGAAAGTGATACCACGGCATAATAAAGTTCTCCAGGGCATAGTGGTCGGACACGGGAAGCGTGGAACAGAGCGGCACTCTGCAAGATCAACCTGTCGGCAAAAGTTAAGCTGAATCAGTACAGGTACCGAGATTGTCATCAAACTTGCCATCAAACAGGTAAACTTGCAAGTTAAACTGTTAAGTTTATTGCCGGCTCACTTAATGGTCTGCTAATTGAACCGGCCACCTGGTGAACACAGCATGACAATCTGTGAAGAACCCTGTCATAAACGCTCATCCCAGTCACACAATCCAGCGCAGCAACAGATTGAGCAACCAGACGGCGGCTGAGGTTAATCATGCGTCGTGGGAATGTACACATAGCGCCGATAGATAGGAAAAAGCGAATGGGTAAGGGTATGAAAGTGCCAAGCCTGGATGGGTTTATGAATGGGGTATTTATCAAAGTTAATTTAACATAATATACATTATACGCACCACGATAATCCTACGCTGGATCTGAGGCTTTGCGGTCATGGTTTTCCCTGGTCACCGCGCCACCGTCATAAGCATGTACTGCAACACCGTATTCACGACAGCGGTCCGCGACGCCCAATGTGCCAACCTATGCTTTTCAGCGCGGTAAACGAAATGGCATGGCAGATACGGCATAGCGTTACCGCTGCCTTTAAATAGACCGGTCTGGGAACCTACCATTTAATATCGCATAGTGATATAACTTTTCCCGAGCAATATTTTTTCATTTTCACTTCACACATAATATCAAAATCTGCAAATGACAACGCCCAGTCATTAAGCGTATTGTTGAAATAGAAATTTGAGTGCGCGCGTAGTTTGGTTTTGGGCAACTTCAACAAGCATTGATCTGGAAATCCCTTTTCACCAATGATGCCTTCTTGCGAAATAGAATAATGCAGGACAGGCTTGACGTCTCGCCATGAGGCTTTCACTAAAGCGATACGCGGATCATCCGGCTGGATAAAATGATTTTCTTTTACCCAATGATGATGTATATCCAATACTATCGGGCACAGCGATTGTGCTTGCAATACGTCGTCAAGTGAACAGGAAATCTCATCATTTTCAACCGTTAACATACGCCTCGCGCTTCCGCTGAGCCGATGAAACGCGCTTTTGAAACCTTGAAACCCCCTTTTTTCCCATTCATATGGACGTTTATTTTAAAGTCCTGAAATGTCTTGCCATAGCCCATGAGTGTTGCACACATGGCATGATATTCCACATCTTCGATGGCGCGTTCAACCACCAAGGGGTTATCTGAGGCCAATACGCTGTATTGTCCGGGGTGAAACGAGAGTCTTATATCATGCGCTTTTGCATAATCGCCGCACTTCCTGAATAACAGTTGTAAATCCGGTAAGAAATCCCGATACAGAACAGTGGCTTCCGGTACGGTATATAATGGCAGCAAGTCACTGCCTATACGCATCATGCGCAAATCCTTCGGCAATAAAGCCAGATGTTCAAAAAACATGAAACAGATTGATGAGATTTTCTTTGGAGCCTTCAAATAGCAAAGCGATTCTTTTTGCATTATCCAGACCTAAAAATCGTTTGCGTGTTGGTGATATGAAAGGAAACAATTGTTTTAAATCTGAATCAAGAAATTTACAGGCGAATCCGAGTTTCATACAGCCTCCCATTGGCGTGCTGTATAACAGTGTAACCCCTCGTTGAAAAGTTGCCGACCTGTTGAACACGCCCTCGCCTGCAAGATTGTCGTGTTTACATGATATTTGCGCGTTTTTTTACTGAGCCCACGCTCACTTTCCTTTACAATGATTATCCTTGCCATAATCAGGTAGATCTGTATGCCCATCCCCAAGCTGACGCAGCAAGATATGACGGAAAGCGAACAACGCCAATTGAAAACCCTGTTGGATAAAGCGCGTATCGCTCAGGGCCGCCCGCTGACGAATTCTGAAACCAATCGCATTAAAAATGATTTTATCGGTAAATTGATGGCGGAACGGGAAATCCTGGCGAAAAAGGCCAGGGCCGAACACAAAAAGAAAAAACTTAAGCCTGATATTTCAGCTACTTATGAATGGACTTCCAGCATGCATACCCGCGGCCGCCGGTGAGTGTTAATTACGTCTATGCCTGAATGCCTCGAACGCATCGTCCGACAGCATTTCCACCCACAAATAGGTGTAATAGCCGGCGGCGTAACCGCCGCCCAAAATGTTGAAAAAAGCTGGAGCGGAAGCGCGGCGGCACGGCGGGCGCGGCTTGTGGAATGAGTTTACCTCAAGCCGCGGCGGGATATCCTATGCGTTTTCCAGCGAGGCCATATCAATGACAAAGCGGTAGCGAACATCGCTTTTGACAACCCGCTCGTAGGCATGATTGATCTGCTGAACGCCGATCGTTTCGATATCGGAAACAATGTTGTGCCGGCCGCAAAAATCCAGCATTTCCTGGGTCTCCTTGATAGAACCGATTCCCGACCCCGCGAGGCTGCGGCGCCCGTGAATCAGCGCGCCCGCCGCTAGGGGAACCTTGTTTTCGGGAATGCCCACCAATACCATGGACCCGTCGATTTTCAGCAGAGAAAGATACGCGCCCCAATCAATTTCCGCCGCCACGGTGCAGATAATCAAATCAAAGGTATTTCTCAAGGTATCGAAAGTGGCCGGGTCGCGCGTGGCGAAATAGCGGTCCGCCCCCAGCCGAAGACCGTCCTCTTTTTTCGACAGGCTTTGGCTAAGCACGGTGATTTCCGCGCCCATGGCATGGCCCAGTTTAACTCCCATATGCCCCAGGCCGCCCAGGCCGATAATCGCCACTTTTTTCCCCGGCCCCGCCTGCCAGTGGCGCAGCGGCGAATACAGCGTGATTCCCGCGCACAACAGAGGCGCGGCGGCGTCCAGCGGCAGGTTATCGGGAATGGAAAGCACATAGCCCTCTTTCACCACGATATGATCGGAATAGCCGCCCATGGTGGGGGTTTTGCCGTCGCGCTCCAGGCTATTATAGGTCAACACCAGTCCATCCTGATATTGCTCCAAATCGATGTCGCGTTCGGCGGAGTGGGTACAGGAATCGACAAAGCAGCCCACGCCAACGCGATCGCCGATGGAGAATTTAGTGACATTGTCACCTTTAGCCACCACTTCCCCGACGATTTCATGCCCTGGCACCATGGGGAATATTGCACCGCCCCACTCATCCCTGGCCTGATGTATATCGGAATGACAAATACCGCAGTAAGCAATTTTTATAACCACATCATCTTTGTTAGGTGCGCGACGCTCAAAGGAGTAAGGGATAAGAGGGGCTTTGGCAGCCAGCGCGGCATAGCCTTTTGCTTTGGACATGGGGCAAACTCCCGTTGGGTTGGTTGTAGATTGAGGAATAGGCTCCCTCAATGGGTATCACTAGCATGCCACTGTGCCTGATAACGGCCGCATGGGGGGTAGACCGATATTGTTTTATCATTGCCTGATTCTGCAAATTTCACATTAGCGCGGTAAATAGGCAGGTATTATAAACACTCCAATTAAGTTTAAATAATAAATAAACAATAAATCGTTTTCAGCGGCTTTTAGAGCAAGTCTGTTAAAATACGCCGGCACCGCAATTACATAGATATATCAACTAATGATTACGATCGATATTTTGCTCGAATTACTTACCTAGTTCAATTTATTACAGGCAGACATGAAAAAAATAAATAAAGCCCTTTTGGGGGGCAATGACCTTTTTTGGGGGGGGCATAGCTCCCCTCTGCGCCGGGGAAACTGAACCTGCGGAAGTGATTACGCGTAAGTCCCATACTAAAGCAGACAGCGGATGGCAAACTAATTTGAATTTTATCGCGAATCAGCGCTTCCAGGGAAAGCATGGGCGAACAGCCGAAAATAAAATCGACGGCGGCGATGGATTGCTGATTAATCCGCTCCTGCGGCGCGCCTCGCTGGAAAAAGTCGTTGCTATCGGAGGCGCCGGTCATAAAGGCGGTCACGGCATCACCGCAGAGGGCGGGTTGAAAACCTTCCTTATTGACGGCAGCGCGATAACCGGCGGTGCGGCAAAAAAGTTTAGGAATCCGCCGTTCGATGCAGCGTCGGACGGCAATGCGCCGGTCGGAGGCGACGGTGTGCGTTGCCGCGCCATTTCCTCTCAGGGCGTTGAAATCGCTGTTAATAACAGTACCATTACCGGCGGCGCGGGGGCTTATGGGAGCGGAAATGCCGGTAAACCCTCCTCGGCCGGAGGCGGTATAAAGGTTATCGGCGCCGCGCGGATAACGCTCAATAACGCCTCTGTCGCCAGCGGCAGCCTCGGCGGCAACCTTGGCGGCGAGGCGGGTGCCATCGCCGCCGACGGCGGCGCGGTCACTGTCGTAAAAAGCTTGGTGAAAAGTCACGGGGGCGCCGCTATCCACAGCAAAGGCCCTGTGGAAATCAGCGTCGATGAATCCAGTATTCTTGATGGCGGAGACAAGGGCGGTATTGGAATTTTAGCGGACCATAACAGCAATGTAGAATTAAGCGGCACGGTAAAAGGCGGACGCCATGCCGTTTTATTTACCGGTGATAATAACCAGCTGTCGTTACGACATGGCGTTAATCTTCGCGGTAATATAGCGGCGGCCGGGAAAAATAACCGGTTGAATTTAATGAGCGGCGAGCGGGATGAAAATAGTTTCGATTTGGGCCTAATCGGGTTGGCGGATAATCGGCAAGGTTTTAGCGAATTACATAAAACCGGGGCGGGAGATTGGACGCTGCAGAATAACAATACGTTGGCAGGCGGTCTGGAAAAAGTGACCGTTGCCGGAGGGAGCCTGACGCTGGACAAAACGGCGGTGTTGACCGCCGGCAAGGTATACAACGCTCCAGGGGCTTATTTTGGCGGCAGCGGAGTGCTTAAGGGGGCGGTCAAAAACGCCGGAACGCTTTTTATGGGAAAAATCAAATCTTCCGCGCCCTTCCAAACCCTGACCCTTGATGGCGACTATCATGGAGAGGATGGCTCTCTTATCCTGTTTAATACCCGGCTGGGCGATGATGCGTCCTTAACCGATAAATTGATCGTTCGCGGCGCCGTTTCTGGCCATAGCCAGTTGCAGATCACTAACCTTGCCGGCGCGGGCGCGGCGACAAATAAGGGCATTCTTATCATCGAAGCACAGGACGCCGACCCCGCGGCCGAAATTTTCAGTCTGCGCCATCGGGTCGTGGCGGGAGCCTATGACTATTTCCTTAAGCGGGAGGGAAATAATTGGCTTCTCACCACCGATACCTTACTCTCCCCGTCCGTGTCGGAAACGTTCTCGGCGGAACCGGCGCCGGCGCCCTTGCCTCCCCCAAAGCCGCCGCGAACCTTCACCTATAAAGGGCCCGAAAACGACGTAGCGGCTGAGGACGTAACATTGGCCGAAACGAAGCTGATGGAAGCGAATGCAGCTGAAACGAATCAAGACCTTGTGACTGTCATAACAACCACAACCCGCCTCGGGGCGACGCCGGACGGCCAAGCTGAAACGAGCCACGATAATGTTGTGTTAATAACAGATCACGCCGTATCGTCAGCGGATTCTACCGACCGATCCCCTTCGTCTGAAGAAACCACCGCGATGGGCCGATCGCTCTCCCCTGAAGAAACCACTGCGACAGACCGATCGCTCCCCCTAAAGAAACCGTCTCGACGGACGGGTTGCTTTCTTCTGAGGAAACCGTCGCGATGGACCGCTCGCGCTCTCCTGAAGTAACCTCTGCGATGGACCGATTCCTCTCTCCTGAAGAAACCGGCGCGGCCCACGACGACGTTTCCGAGCGAAATTATCCGGTAGAAGAAAACAATCCCGCAGGCCCAGAACGCAGTCCGCCCCTTGTTTCCGCGGCTGCGCCGTTTATGGCGCGGCAAGCGCCGCTAAGGCCTGAGCCCGGCGCCTACGCCGCCAATCTTGCCGCGGCCAATACGCTGTTTATGACCGGCATGCACGATCGGGTGGGCGAACCGGCCTATGCCGGCGTCGCAACGAGCGTAACGGACCAGGATGTCCCGGCCATGTGGCTAAGGGCCGTGGGCGGACGCGGCAAGAGCACGATGGCGAACGGTGGAATAGCGACGAAATTCCACAGTCAGATACTCCAGCTTGGGGGGAGAGGTTATGCATCGCGTCAGCACACGGGGGGGGACGGCCTGCATATTGGGGTGATGGCCGGCCGAGCCCATAGCGGCAACCGGAGCCGCGCCGCTTTCACCGGCTATGAAGCCAGGGGAAACGTTAAAGGTTATGCCTTGGGCTTATATGGAACCTGGCATCATGACGATATCTGCCGTAAAGGACCCTACATGGACCTTTCGTTGCATTACGGCTGGTTCGATAACCGCGTCAAAGGCGAGTCGCTGGGAGAAGAACGCTATCGTTCCAAAGGGCTGACGGGGGCCGCGGAAGCCGGTTATCATCAGCGGCTGTTTTCAGGCCGGCGAACCGCGCTCTATCTAAAGCCCAGCCTGCAGATAGGCTGGATGGGCATACGCGCGGCGCACACCGAAAGAAACGGCGATCGTTTCACCCTGCTCGGCAGCGGCAACATCCAGTCCCGGCTGGGCGGCAGGCTTTATCTGGAGAAGCTTATCCGGGGAGAAAACGACCGGTTGCGTCTGTCCAAACCCTATATCGAAACGAACTGGATTCATAATACCCGACACGTTGGCGTCGGGATAAACGGCAGTGCGTTAATGCAGGAGGGAGGCAAAAATCTCGCCGAAGTCAAACTAGGCCATGAGGCACAGGCGAATTCACGCCTCGCCCTTTGGGGCAACCTGGGTTACCAGGCCGGCGGCGGCGGCTTCAACAATACCGTCGGCACGTTGGGCGTCAAAGTCCGATTTTAACCGGCGCCGCCCCGGCCGACCTCATCACCGGCCTCCTGACCAGCTTCATCACCTGCCCCGAGAGGAAGAGAGGAGGTTTGACAAAGTGTCTATTCGGGACGGCGTTTGTTGTAAAGCGCGGTCGGGGCATTCTTCAATCGTCATGACCCCCCCCGTTGCGGCAGTAGGCGGGCTCGCCCTGAATCCAGGTCTGGTGGATATTGCGATCGTCGCCAAGCATCATCAGCGCGAACAAACGCTCGGCGACATCGTTGCTCTTCTGCTGCCGCAGCCTCTGCAAGGGTGTAGCCGCCGGGTCAAGCACCACAAAGTCCGCTTCCTTGCCCGGCATGAAATTCCCCAACAGGCTATCAAGGGACAACGCCCGCGCCGCGCCGAGGGTGGCGTGATAAAATGCTTCATAGGCCGACAGACAATACCCCCCAATTGGCCGACTTTATAGCCTTCCGCCAGCGTTTGCAGCAAATTGAAGGTGGTGCCGGCCCCCACATCGGTTCCGATGCCCAGGGGAATATGATGATCCCAGCTTTTTTGCAGATTGAATAATCCGCTGCCGAGAAAAAGGTTCGAGGTGGGGCAAAAGGCAATGGAAGAGCGGGTCTGTTCCAAAGTGCGCCACTCGTCATGGTTAAGATGCAAACAGTGGGCGAACACGCTTTTGCGGCCGGTCAGGCCATAATGGTGATAGACATCCAGATAACCTGCATGGTCAGGGAACAGGGAGTTTACCCAGGCAATTTCGTCTTTATTTTCACTGAGATGGGTTTGCAAATACACATCCGGGAATTCCCGGCGCAACGCACCCGCCGCCGACAGCAGCGCCGAAGAAGACGTAGGGGCGAATCGAGGGGTCAATGCATAGCTCAGCCGCCCTTTATGGTGCCAGCGGCGAATAAGAAAACGGGTCTGCGCCGCGCTCTGCTCAGCCGTTTCCAGCAGTTCCGGCGGCGCATTACGATCCATCATCACTTTACCGGCGATGATGCGCATATTGCGTTGCAACGCGGCGGCGAACAGCGAATCAACGGATTGAGCGTGTACCGTACCGAAAATCATTGCGGTGGTGGTGCCGTTTTGCAGCAACTGGTCGAGAAAAAAGACGCCATCTTGTCGGCATGCGCCGGGCAATGATATTGCCCTTCCGTTGGAAAGGTATAGGCATTGAGCCAGTCCAACAGCTGATTACCGTAGGAGCCTATCATTTCCGTTTGGGGATAGTGCACGTGGGTATCTATAAAGCCCGGCACGATAATTTTACCGGGAAAGTGCCAAGCCTCCGCCCCCGGCGGCATATCCGACGCATCCCAGGGCCGCAGCGACAAGATCCTGCCCTGCTCTAGGAGCAACAAACCGTCATCGATAAAGCGGGCGGATTGCGCCAGCTCCGTCGGATGGGAGACCGGCTGAATCAGGTCAAAAAAAGCTGCCGCGGATGGCTTTGATATCATTCATGAGGTGGCCTTAATTTACCGACTGTGTCTCTCTATGTTATAGAGGGGCAACTTCCATGCCATAAACGGAATCGGGAAAAATTTTTAAAAAAAACCTAATTTACAGCCGGTTAAATCAAGTACCTCCGCAGGCGTAGCCCTTCGGCGTTACAAAGGATTGAATCAAAAATAGGCAATCGATTGCGTTGCACATTCATCCTTCGCTCGCGTTCATTTCGTTTTCATTGTAATTTGTAGGACGATTTTTTTTCCGATGCGCGGCATAATGACGCCGTCAAACGCGTGATGATGTTAAAGAAACGCACAATGATTACGCCCTCGCACTACAATGACGCATTGCGATAACGATCCTGAAAACACCCATGCTAGGAGAATTCATATGGAATATCGTCAGCTTGGCCGTTCCGGCCTGAAAGTATCGGTATTGAGTCTCGGCACCATGACCTTCGGCGGTAAAGGCAAATTTTCCAAAGTCGGCGACACCGGCGTGGCGGAGGCCCGGCGCCAGCTCGCTCAGTGTATTGATGCGGGAATCAACCTGTTCGACACCGCCGATGTCTATTCTCAAGGAGGTTCGGAAGAGATTTTGGGGGGAAGTCTTAAAGGAAAAACGCGCCAATGTGCTGATTTCCTCCAAAGCCCGTTTTCCCATGGGAGCCGGACCCAACGACCGCGGCTCGTCACGCCATCATTTGATACGCGCCTGCGAAGCCAGTCTCAAAAGGCTCAAGACCGATTATATCGATTTATACCAATTGCATGAGTGGGATGGACTGACCCCGCTTGAGGAAACGTTGTACGCCCTGGAGCATTTGGTGGACAGCGGCAAAGTGCGTTATGTGGGCGTCTCGAACTTCTCCGGCTGGCATGTCATGAAAACGCTGGGGGTATCGGAACGGCTGAACCTGATTCGCCCGGTCAGCCAGCAAATCCATTATTCCCTGCAATCCCGCGAAGCCGAATATGAGCTCCTGCCCATTACCCAGGATCAGGGATTGGGCGTGCTGGTCTGGAGTCCCCTGGCCGGCGGCCTGCTTTCCGGCAAATATCGCCGCGATCGCCAGCCTGAAGGCAACACCCGCCATCTGGAAGAGTGGAATGAACCGCCGATTTATAATCAAGACGCATTGTACGATATCGTCGATGTGCTGGTGGATATCGCCGATGCCCGCGGCGTTTCAGCGGCACAGGTGGCGCTTGCCTGGCTGATAAGCCGTCCCTCGGTGACATCGGTCATTGTCGGCGCCCGCACCGAGGATCAACTGAAAGATAATTTGTCGGCGGCGGATCTGGTCCTGAACAGTGATGAAATCAACCGTCTTTCCGACATCAGCCGCCCATTGCTTATCTATCCTTACTGGCATCAGGCGAATACCGCTTCCGATCGGCTTTCGGCGGCGGATCTGGCTTTATTGGCGCCCTATTTGCGCAAACCCTAGCCCTGAAAACATCGAAACCCATTAAGCGCGTATCGAATTACCGCAAGTTACGAGGAAACACGAGATGATCATTTTCGTTACCGGCGCCACCGCAGGATTCGGCGAAACCATTACCCGCCGTTTTATCAAGCAGGGTCATAAGGTTATCGCCACCGGCCGTCGTCAGGAGCGCCTGGATGAGTTGAAGGCGGAACTGGGAGAAGCGCTTTATGTCCTAAAACTGGATGTGCGCGAGCGTGAAAGCGTGCAAAAAGCGGTGGATTCTTTGCCCGCCTCATGGTGTGACGTGGATGTGCTGGTGAATAACGCCGGACTGGCGCTGGGTATGGAGCCGGCCCATAAAGCCAGTCTCGATGATTGGGAAAACATGATTGACACCAATAATAAAGGCTTGGTTTATGTCACTCGCGCCCTTCTGCCCGGTATGGTGGAGCGGCGCCGGGGGCATATCGTCAATCTGGGATCCACCGCCGGACGCTGGCCCTATGCCGGCGGTAACGTTTACGGCGCCACCAAGGCGTTTGTCCGGCAGTTCAGTCTCAACCTGCGCGCTGATTTGGTGGGAACGAAGGTTCGGGTGACGGATATTGAACCGGGACTGGTGGGCGGCACGGAGTTTTCAGCGGTGCGATTCAAGGGAGATGACGGCAAGGTCGCCAATACCTACAAAAACGCCGATCCGCTGACGCCGGAAGACATTGCCGAAGCGGTGTATTGGGTGACGACATTACCGGCCCGCGTCAACATCAACGTACTCGAGATGATGCCGGTCAATCAGTCTTTTGCCGGCCTGAGCGTTCATCGGGACTAAGCCCGCGCAAAGCCGCCGATGGTCTATCGGCGGCACTCTATATTATTGGCGTCCGCACGACGTCCAGTCGAACCTATTGGCGCCGGCAAGATATCCAGTCGAATTTATTGGCGCCTGCACAACATCTAGTCGAATCGTTTCTCCTGCAAAGCCAGCCCCCGGATAGGCGCGACAGCCTGCAGCAAATCTCACTTTCCCTCCTCCCGTGCACATCGTCGTTCAGGGGGGTTTTCCACCAGCCGGAAACAACAATCATTACGCCGGCGAGGATGACCGCCCCGCCCAGCCAGTCGTGCGACGTTAATTTCACTCCGTCGACGAATCTCAGCCATAGAAAGGCAGTAAGGATATAGATGCCGCCATAAGAAGCGTAAATGCGCCCGCTGGCGGCGGGATGCAGCATAAGCAGGCCGACAAACGCCGCGAGACAGGCCGCCGCCGGTATGAGTAATAACCCGCTGCCGGCCTTTTGCACCCAAAGATGAGGCAGATAACAGCCCAGGATTTCCGCGATGGCGGTGGCAAAAAACAGCAGGAGGGTTTTAAGCATTAACCGTTTTTCTCCACTAAAAGTAACAAAATGTGTACGCCGGGTGTGGCATCATACCTTAAAACAATGTTATCATCGCAATAAATTATTGCTTTACAATCAGTTGCAATTGTTTGTACCTCTGGACTAAAGGGAAGATAGTATGAAAACCGTTTTACATCAACGATTGTTCCGCGGGATGCTTCCGGTCGCTCTATTGATATTTTCATCCGCCCTCGGCGCGGCCGACCGTGCCCAGCATATCATCATCGATTCCGGCGACAACGCCATATCCCGTGAAGAAGCCAGGGAAAGCCGGGAGCAATGGGATGCGACGCGCAGTTTGCGCAATAAGATAAACGCCCGCGCGGGAAAAAAAATTTTGATAAGTACGATCGTACGGTCGACCGGCAGGATCAATGCGTCAACAGCGACAATCTGCACGCCTACTGGGAGCCCAACACCGGTCGCTGTCTGGACCGCAAAACCGGGCGCCCCCTATTAACGCCTTAAGGTGATGAACTACCCAATTCCGTTACGGCTGCTATCCTTATATCGGTACTTCATTCAAGATAAGGACGGTAAGATGAAGAAGTTGACTGTATTCGGGGTGGCGCTGACCCTGATTCTGCCGGCAGTGGCGCAGGCATCCTGTGAAAGCGTAAAAGCGGGTATTTCGCAAAAAATAATCGCCAATGGCGTGCATGAATCCAGTTTTCATCTGGATGTCGTTCCAAGCGAACAGGCTGACAAGGAGGGTGGACAAATCGTCGGCCACTGCGATAATGATAGCCAAAAAATAGTTTACATGCGTACCGGCGCAGAGAGCGACAACGCCCCCAGTCCATAAGGGTGAAAACACCCAGGCGCGAGTTTTTGGCGTGCTTTTTCCGGTGTTGCTGATAAAAATGGGGCGAGGCATATGCACTCGCCCTGGGTTTCAAAAGCGGCTAGTTCCAAATGCAAATAGTTTCTTAACAGATGAGATCTATAATAGTGTCATAAGCGAATACCACGTAAGCCAGCCTGACACTTTATAGGGAAGAATTATCAGGCAGTCGCTTTCTCTTTTTGATCCAATACAGTGCTCAATTCAATATAACCGGCAAGATCACGTTGCTCCGGGCGTGGCAAATAAGGCAATTCACCTAATTGCGGCGCGGGTATTTTGGTTCTCAGCACATCCATAATTTCCGCGTAATGCGCTAACCCCGGATTGATACGATTAGCGACCCAGCCCAATAACGGCAAACCATCGCTAATGATTGCTTGTGCGGTCAATAAAGCATGATTAATGCAACCAAGCTTGATGCCTACAACCAATATTACCGGTAGTTGTTCCTGTATCACCCAATCTGAATAGGGACGGTAATCGCTCATAATCGTTCGCCATCCGCCGCTGCCTTCCACTATCACCGTGTCCGCCAATTCGCTTAAATGGCGCAGCCCCTGCGACATCAGGCCATAATTGATTTCGCCGCCGGTATAAGCGCTGATTTCTTCTTCCCGCAGCGTAATAGGATTTATCTCAGCGTAGGGCAACGCCAGGCTGGAAGATTTGCCGAGAATGACCGCATCCTTGTTTCGTAAACCTTCCGCGGTTTCCTCGCTTCCGCGAGCGATGGGCTTGTACCCTACCGCGGTCAGCTTGCGGGCGCCAAGGTGCTGCAACAGCGCACGGGAGACAATGGTCTTGCCGACAGCGGTATCAGTACCGGCAACAAAAATACGCTTTAACATGACAACTCCAGTCTGTCGTTAATCCATTGGACATGTTTAGAATGATCGGATAGTGGAAATGTACGTGATATTGCGCCGACACGGCTTGCGTTAGCTCAATATTTTATCGGAAGAGGCGTAATTGCTGCTGAGCGGGGCCGGAAAGCATGAAGCCAGGTTCGCCATTCCGGCCTGTACTCGAAAAATGACAATAAAGAATTTTAGCTATTTGCCAGATGGATATCTATTTCCTATCTTCTTGCAAGAAACTGCTGAGTCGCGGCTCTTAATCGATCTCGAGGATCGGTCATGGAAGCGGTTGACGACATACCTTCAGCATTGACTACATAACGTGGCACTGATTGCTCCCCATGAGGGTTGTTCCCCATTATTGCAGGCTGGGATGACTGCTGGCGAAAATGAGTATTAGCTCTGACTAATTCGTTTCCGCGAATATCTCCATTTGTTATTGCAGGCGGGGATAGCTGCTGGCCAGGATGAGTATTAGCTCTGACTAATTCGTTCCCGCGAATATCTCCATTTGTTATTGCAGGCGGGAATAGCTGCTGGCCAGAATGAGTATTAGCCCTGGCCAATTCATTCCCACTGGTTATTGCAGGTCTGGAGTGCTGATTTATGGCAGAGTAATAGTTGGGTATGATTACCACAAGGTCATGAACTGTTACAAAGCCATTCAAGTCTGGATTTGAAACTCTGGTGGAATATTGCCAGTCATTGCCTGGATCGAATACAGTGCCAAAATCCGAATTAGCAGAAGTGTGAGTTGACGTGGGGTCTATATTAATATTATATCGAGCTCGAACATGACCTACATTAGAGTTGATAAGCTCAACATCTGAGAATTCTGATATCATTTCATTCTCTGATGCTTGATCACAATTGATTACTGTTAGCTTTTGGCGGGCCTTTACATTTGCCCCGATCAAACAACTCTCAAGTGTGATGGTGCCAAATTCTGATTCAATGTCAGCATTGATAACGACAATATTCTTCATTTCAATGTTATAGCGCGCGAGGATTTTTCCAGTAACAAAAAAGGGGTTCCCCGGGTTACTTGCCGTTAGATGCACTCCACCGAACTCCGAACGCACATCTTTAATATGCTTTGAAAGAGGAGAGTTACCGGCGATTTTTATGTCGTTTCTCGATGTAACATTGGCTGGGCGAGTTAAAGGAAAATCGAATGATGGTATGCAAGCTGTTATATTATTCATAATTTAACCTTTGTGAAATAGGGGTTATGAAAATATCTCATGGGGCTCTTTAATGTTAACAAGAGTTTGATGATCTACATTAAATACTTCCTAAACCAAAAACTTAACTCTACAAATGATCTATTTATGAATAGCTGGAGTCTCATGTAAATATAATATACATTTGGCACATTCCAGACCGTGGCTTTATTTAGTTTTAGTCATTGGGTACAAGATAAATTCAAGATAACAATTGATTGAATGCTTTTTATCAATGTTTGCTTATCGGCACTCTTACCCTTGCAGCAATTTCAGCAACAGCGAACCGTCGTAAAGCGCGTCTTTTATCAGCGCGGCGCCGGGCATGGTGCCCTGATTCATAAAGCGCGTTGCCTGTACCGTGATATTTTTGCTGTAATCCGGCAGCGACTGTTGCCGGATATTGGACAGGATGACCGGAAAGAGAATATCGGAGGCCGGATTGAGGGGGAGCCCACCAGTATCTTTTCGGGATTGAACAGATTGACCATGATGGCCAGTATTCGCCCCACGCTATTGCCGATGCCGACGATAATGTCCCGGGCAAGCGTATCCCCGCTAATGGCCGCGGCGCAAAGAGATTCCACGCTGACGCCGGTCTCGTTCAAGGCGGAATCCATGTTGAGCGCGAGACGCTGACGGGTGAGGTCGAGGATGCTCTCGATGCCGGCAACTGTTTCAAGACAACCCCGATTGCCGCAATAGCAACGTTTACCATAGGGCTCAACCTGTGTATGGCCGATTTCCACCAGGCTTCGGCTGCCGCCGTGCAGTAGGGTTCCTCCGGTAATCACGCCGGCGCCGACATTATGATCGATGACGATCTGAATGACGTCGTTACAGCCCCGAGCGGCGCCATACAACGCCTCCGCCATGGTCCAGGCGCAGATATCATGCTGCAGATAGACCGGCACGCCGATATGCTCGCTGAGGGCGGGACCCAGTGAAAGATTGTCAACATTGTACCAGGGCATACGGTGCACCATCCCCGCCGAGGCGTCGATAATGCCCGGCAGGGTCACGGCGATGGCGGTTAATCGCTCAAGCAGGCGCTGATGGCGGATAAAAAACTGATCGATGGTCTGAATCAGGCGAACCAATAACGGTTCCGGCGCCTGCGCCGCCAATGGGACGGTATCTTCGACGATCAGGTGACTGCTCAGTTCGCGCAGTGCCAGCGTAATAGTACCGTGGCTGATACGCACCGACAGAAAATGCCAGGCCTGTGTCTCTACCACCAGGCCGATGGCCGGCCGTCCGCGCAGGCCATTTTCCTGATATTCGGTTTCAGCCACCAGGTGGGCTTCCACCAGTTCACGCACTATTTTGGTGATACTGGCAGGAGCAAGGCGGGCTTCCTTTGATAAGGCAATACGCGAAATCGGTCCAAAAGAATCAATCAGACGATAGACAACTCCCGCATTGGTCTGTTTGATTTGATCGATATGCCCCGGTTGACCATGGCCAATCACTCACCCTGCTCCTGATATTTTCACGCTATAAAATAAATGACTTCGGCTATGGTGAGACTTTTATATTTAGCCGTCAAATATTTGATTAGTTATGTGATTTAACGCACATTATAGGCTCTGTCGGCAGCATTCCCTCACCCTGCCCATGAAGAAAAAGTATCATTCTTGAGCAATGGCCACCGCCGCTGTTAACCTGGAATCTTCATGCTAACATCCTTGTTTTAGCATTAAATTGATCAACATCCTGGCGGAGGCGGATAGCGGGCGCTGCCGGTGGGTGACCAGCCAGACTTCCGTTTTGGCTTCCGGCTCTTCCAGAGCAAGATAACGCACGCTGTCCACCTGGATTCGCGAGAAGGATGCGGGCAAAATCGAGACTCCCAGCCCGGCGGAAACCAGACCGATTATCGTCATGGCCTCCCCCACTTCCTGCGTAATATAGGGGGTAAATGCAAATCGCTTGAGCAATGACAGTGTCTCGTCATAGAGACCCGTTCCTACCCGCCGGTCGAAAAACACAAACGGCTCTGCCGACAATTGACGCAGGGAAATAAGATTATCAGCGGCGCCGGCCAGCGGATGATCCTGATGCACCACCGCCACAAGCGGCTCACGGAGCAATAGTTGATAATTCAGGTCGTCGGGCAACAAGGTATTGCGCATCAAGCCAAGATCGAATGTGCCGTTAAGCAGCGGTTCGATTTGCTGCTTCGAATTGGTTTCCACCATCCGAATATGGATGTGGGGATGGCGTTGCCTAAAAGCCAGCAGGCTTGCGGATATGCTTTTTATAAAGGGCGTTGAAGAGGTAAAACCGATGGTGATTTCACCCAGCTCCCCGCGATGGATACGGGCGGCGCGATCCGCCGCCTGATTAACCTGCTCGATAATCAGCCGGGCTTGTTGCAAAAATTGCGTCCCAGCGGGCGTCAGGCGCACGCTGCGATTATTGCGATCGAATAACTGCGCGCCTATCTGTTGTTCCAACATTTGGATCTGCTGGCTCAGCGGGGGTTGTGAAATGTGCAATTTTTCAGCGGCGCGGCCAAAATGAAGCGTTTCCGCCACGGCGATGAAATAGCGCAAATGCCGCAATTCGATATTACGAAGTTCGCTATTCATATTTTTAAAATATCAATTGAGATTATTAATATATTAGACAACAGACACGGCTGTTTCTATAGTTTCTTGTAAATACCGCCGCCAGCCGGAACGTGAATGGCCCCAACGCTGCCGATTGGCGGTTCTAAGCAGTTGCTTTTTAGTCTTAATTTAAGGATTTACCGTGAATACCCCTTCGCGTAGTACGGCAAATGAGCCTGTGACGCTTCAGCAAACGTCAGCCGCCATTCATCACCTCCCGATTAAGCAAGCTTTCATCGAACGTGGCACGCCGCAGTTTATACGCCTGACGCTGGCGCTGTTTTCCGCGGGATTAGCCACCTTTGCCCTACTCTATTGCGTACAGCCCATTTTGCCGGTCTTGTCGCAGGATTTCGGCGTATCTCCCGCCACCAGCAGCCTTTCCCTTTCCGTATCCACCGGACTGATGGCTCTGGGGCTGCTGATAACGGGCCCGCTGTCAGACGCCGTTGGCCGTAAATCGGTCATGGTGATAGCCCTTATGCTGGCGGCGGTATTTACCCTGCTAAGCGCCTTTATGACCAGTTGGCAAGGAATTCTGGTCATACGCGCGTTGGTGGGTTTGTCGCTAAGCGGGGTGGCGGCGGTGGCGATGACCTACCTTAGCGAAGAAATTCATCCCGGCGTGGTGGCTTTTTCCATGGGGCTCTATATCAGCGGCAACTCCATCGGCGGCATGAGCGGCCGGCTATTGAGCGGGGTTTTGACCGATATCTTCTCCTGGCGGGTGGCCATCGGGGTCATCGGTGTTTTGGCGCTGGCCAGCGCCATCATGTTTTGGCGGATCCTGCCGGCCTCCCGGCATTTTCGCGCATCTTCCCTAAAGCCTCATACCTTGGCCATCAATTTCCGTCTGCAGTTTCGCGACGCCGGCCTGCCGATGCTTTTCGCCGAAGGCTTTCTGTTGATGGGGGCCTTCGTGACCCTGTTTAATTATATCGGCTACCGCCTGCTGGCGGCGCCCTGGTCCCTTAGTCAGGCGGTAGTGGGCCTGCTGTCTGTGGTATACCTTACCGGGACGTACAGTTCCCCCAAGGCCGGAGCCTTGACGGCCCGATATGGGCGCGGCCCGGTATTGACGGCATCGATTATGATTATGCTGGCGGGTCTGCTTATCACCTGGTTTGATTCTTTAACGGTGATCCTCGCCGGCATGATGCTGTTTACCGCCGGTTTTTTCGCCGCACACGCCACCGCCAGCGGCTGGATCGGCCGACGCGCCCGCCGGGCCAAGGGACAGGCCTCCTCGCTCTATCTTTTCTGTTATTATGTCGGCTCCAGCACCGCCGGTACGCTGGGCGGTTTTTTCTGGCACAGTTTCGCCTGGACCGGCGTGGTGGCTTTCTTGTCATCCCTGTTGCTGATAGCGCTGTATGTAGCACGGCGTTTGGGTCATCTGCCTGAGCTTCGCAGGCGTTGAGCGCCTTTTTCATTAAAACCGCCCCTATCCTGCCAGGCTAAGTGGGATTTCGGCGGTTGAAGACAGAGTTAGGTTTACATCCTATTGTATGTTGTAACTAAATAATGTATTACGCTTTATGTCATGAAGAGCTAACGCAAAAAGTGCATTCCCTGAGCTCGCTTGTTTTAACGAACACACAATGCCCCCGCCAAGATGCTTAAAGATTCACGATCCTTCAGGCATAATAAATAGGATTTGCTAACGCTTATTCTCAAGCTAAGAATTTCCTGCGCCTGGAATATTTAAAAGATAGGAGTATCTATGTTTACAAACCATATAAATAACATTAATACTATTAATCCTGATGCTTTTTTAAACAACGATCGAGCAGAAGAGTTCGCGAATAAATTTACCAAAGCATTGGATATTCGCGAAACGGCAAAGGATAAGGATATTTATCCAGCGTTAGAAGCGTTTGTCGAAGGTTTAAAGAAATTCTCCTCGACTGAGAAAACCCGAATTTATAAGGAGATTGAAAAAAACTTAGCAGATAGAGATAATCATGATGTAAATTACTTACAAAATGACCGTGATATGCTTATAAAATTATTAGAATGCATCGTTGAAAAGGGGTGTGACCTGCACAAATCGCTTGGCCAGGCGGGTTATAGCATTATTAAAGAAAACTATGGCTATCTGGAAGATGAAGATATTTATATTAATCCCAATAACCCAAAAAAACTCACGGCATTTTGACACGCGATTTATCAATCTTTTTGATTTTATCTCGCAAAGCTATGGTTATGGGGGACGATGGTTGTTAAACGCCAGTGCGCGGGCAATATTATTGGTTAATGGGGGGTCCCGTGCTCTCAGACACAGGTGAGAGAATCTGCAAAAGAATCAAAGAAGTCATATTTGCTAATGAGCCAAGCGAAGCGTCGGCCGCACAATCTCTCTATGACTATCACTGGAATATGATGCTAGAAGCGGATATGGCATAATCAAAACAGGAAATGGAAGCTCGCGTAAGTTGCCCCCTTCCATAGCTTCTATCTGATTGTTGTAACTAATGCGATCTTTCTTATGCAGCCTATCGATCTTATAGCCAGGATAAACAATAATTTCACCACGCTGCAACACCGCATCGAGGATTTGCAGGCCCTGCTCGCTGACGCCCCCTGGCTCACCGGCCGGGTTTTCGAACTGCCGGAAGTGGAGAAAGGCCGGGAGCATGATCCCGTTAAGGACATCCCGGTAATTCAACATCTCGGGGCGCAGGCAAAAAACCGGGGATTAGCGCATTTCTCGCGAATGTTTATCTTCCATCAGAATCAGAACAGCAGCGCCAAGGCCGCCATACGTCTGCCCGGCGCCCTATGCTTCGACGTTGAAGAACCGATGCTGATGAAGGTGCTGACGCTGACGGCGGAAATCAATCGCCTTAAGGCAGAACTTTGTCACATGATTACCGTGGAATCGGAATTGCCGCCCGAACAGCGCTTCGAGTTTGTCCATACGCACCTGCGCGGGTTGAAAACCTTGAGCGCGTATCGCGCATTGCAGGTTATCGTCGATCCTTTCAGCGTGCGCTTTGGTTGGGCCAACAAACAGATAATCAAGAACCTGACGCGAAATGAGGTGCTGGCCATACTGAAAAAAGCCTGGAGGCCGGCCGCGCGGTGCCGCCTTACACTAAAGCGCAGTGGAGCGAGAAAATACGCCTGGAGATGGATATGATTGGCAAACTGCCGCCGGACATCAGGTTGAAAATAAAGCGGCCGGTAAAGGTGCAACCCATCGCCCGGGCGTGGTTCCAGGAACAGCAGCGGCAAATTCAATACGCCTGCCCTTCCCCGCTGATAGTCTTAAGCAGACGACATGCCGGAGCGCCGGTACCCCAATTGGGCGGGTTAACGGATTATCGCAGCGAAAATATACGGCATAAACACAAACCGGCCTCACGGCCGGCGCATTTAGTGATTGAACGATTGCATCTGTATGTCGCGGAGGACTGAACGTTTGCGCCGCAAGCGGTGAGACTCCCCCTAATTAACTTTGTACTTGCTATACAATGCCGCCAGAACAATGATTGCTAGGCTAAAACCAATATGCGCTCTCAACGTATCGCAAGACAGCCGCTCTTTTTTTCCCGCCCGTATAAAGGCGGGAAAAACCGTTTTATTCGCCCGTCCCGGTCCCTTTATCCTTAATCGATAATCTCCCGTCTCGCCTGAGGCAATCAGTGCTTAAGGCTGCCCACCATATCTTCCGGCCGGACCCATTGCTCGAACTCCTCTGCGGTCAAATAGCCGAGCTTCAGCGCCGAAGCTTTTAGCGTCAGCCCCTCTTTATGGGCCTTTTTGGCGATTTCCGCCGCCTTGTCATAACCGATGTGGGTATTAAGCGCGGTCACCAGCATCAGGGATTCATTGAGCAACTGATCGATACGGGACCGATTGGGCTCGATACCCACCGCGCAGTGGCGGGTGAAACTGTCTATGCCGTCCGCCAGCAACCGTACCGATTGCAGGAAGTTATGAATGATCATCGGCCGGTAGACATTCAATTCGAAATTACCCGAGGCGCCGCCGATATTCACCGCCGCGTCATTGCCGATAACCTGGCAGCACAGCATGGTCATGGCCTCGCACTGCGTTGGATTGACCTTGCCGGGCATAATGGAGCTGCCCGGCTCGTTTTCCGGGATACTGATCTCGCCGATGCCGCAACGAGGACCGGAGGCCAGCCAGCGCACATCGTTGGCGATTTTCATCATGGATGCCGCCAGCCCTTTCAGCGCGCCGTGTCCCTGAACCAGCGCGTCGCAGGTGCCCAGCGCCTCGAATTTATTGGGGGCGGTAACGAAAGGATGGCCGGTCAGCTCCGCCAAAGCCTTGGCCACGCGAACCGCGTATTCGGGATGGGTGTTCAAACCGGTACCCACCGCGGTCCCCCCCCCCAGCGCCAGCTCGCATAAATGAGGGATGCTCTGCTCGATATGGCTTAGGTTGTGATCCAGCATGGATACCCAGCCGGAGATCTCCTGTCCCAATGTCAATGGGGTGGCGTCCTGCAAATGCGTGCGTCCAATCTTGACGATATCGTTGAAGGCGGCGGATTTTTGCGCCAAGACGTCCCTGAGGGCATTGATGCGGGGCAAGAGATGTTCACGCACGGCGATGACCGCCGCCACATGCATGGCGGTTGGGAAAACATCGTTCGAACTCTGGCTTTTATTGACGTCGTCATTGGGATGCACCAGACGTCCCTCCGCCCCTCGCCTTCCCCCGAGGAGCTCGCTGGCGCGATTGGCCAATACTTCATTCATATTCATATTGCTTTGGGTGCCGGAGCCGGTTTGCCAAATGGCCAGCGGGAATTCCCGCGGGTGTTTATCGGCGAGCACCTCATCCGCCGCGCTGATGATGGCATCGGCGCGATCGGCGGGCAACAGCCCCAAATCCTTGTTGACGCCGGCGGCCGCGCGTTTGGTTTGGGCCAGTGCGGCGATGAGCGCCGGCGGCATCTTTTCGCTGGATATACGGAAGTGTTCGAGAGAGCGCTGTGTTTGCGCGCCCCACAATCGTTCTGCCGGGACTTCAATCGGACCCATGGAATCTTTTTCGACGCGGGTAGCTGTCATTAATGCCTCCTGGTATTCTTCCTAATGAATATCCTGCCCGGCAAGGGTTCCCCGCCGACGCCGGACATTGATAGTATAGTGCCGCGGAAAAGCTTACCATTATGCGATCGGCTCGCGATAATACATTTAGGAATCAGTAGGGGCAGTCAACAATGAAAAAAATGATCAACTCTGTTCAGCATTATGCCTGGGGCAGTAAGGATGCCTTATCCAATTTGTATGGTATCGCCAATCCCCGCCAGGAGCCGATGGCGGAGCTCTGGATGGGCGCGCATCCCAAGAGCAGTTCCAGAATCCCGGATGAACAGGGCCATGACGTCAGCCTGCGCGATTACATTGCCCGGCGGCCTGCGCAATATCTGGGCAAGACGGTGGCCGAGCGTTTCGGCGAACTGCCGTTTTTGTTTAAGGTCCTTTGCGCTCAAGAGCCGTTGTCCATTCAGGTGCATCCCAGCAAATCCGCGGCCGAGCGCGGTTTTGAATTGGAAAATCGCCGCGGCGTGCCATTGGATGCCGCTAATCGCAACTATAAAGACCCCAACCATAAACCCGAATTGGTTTTTGCCCTCACGCCTTTTCAGGCCATGAACGGTTTTCGCGAGCCGGCGTCGATGGTTTCCCTGCTGCAACCGGTGGCCGGCGCACACCCCTCCATCGCCGCGTTTTTACAGCAACCGGATCCCGACCGTCTGGCGCGGCTGTTCGGGGATTTGCTGCGCATGGCCGGCGAAGAGAAATCACTGGCGCTCGATATTCTGAAAAACCAGTTGGACAACCGGCAGGGCGAACCGTGGAACACCATTCGGATGATTGCCGAGGACTACCCGGACGACAGCGGCTTGTTTTCCCCGTTGCTGCTTAATGTGATAACCCTGCAACCCGGTCAGGCCATGTTCCTCTATGCCGAAACGCCTCACGCCTATTTGCACGGGGTGGCCCTGGAAGTCATGGCCAATTCGGATAATGTATTGCGCGCCGGCCTAACGCCGAAATATATCGACGTGCCGGAGTTATTGGCGAACGTGAAGTTTATCGCCAAACCCGAGGAGGCGTTGCTGACCCGCCCGATAGGCAATGGCGGCACCCAAAGCTTCCCCATTCCGGTGGAGGATTTCGCTTTTTCACTGCACAGCCTTTCTTCGCGCTCCCAGACCCTGGCGCAGACCAGCGCGGCCATTTTGTTTTGCGTCGAAGGCGTAGCGCTGCTGGAAAAAGACGGAGAATTTCTCAGTCTTAACGCGGGCGAATCGGCATTTATCAGTGCGGAGGAATCGCCGGTTAACGTTAGCGGCACCGGCCGGGTGGCCAGGGTTTTTAACGATCTTTGACGGCGTTCCCGCCCGGGAAGTCGCCTATTACTGCTATCATTATTAGCGAACAGTCTTGCGTTATTCGCGCGTGACCACAAGGTGGAATGGGAAATAATAATAAGGATGAATCGACAATGAGAAAATCACTTATCGCGGTGGGTGTTATCGTTATATTGGGCGCGGCATGGACCGGTGCGGCCTGGTACACCGGCAAACAGTTTCAGCAACGGCTGCCCGCTCTGTTGGATGAGGCCAATTCCCGCATCAAAGCCGCCTTCCCCGAAGCCGGCGTCAAACTGGCGGTACAGGATTACCACCGGGGGCTGTTCTCCAGCCGCCTGAACGTGGTGCTGCTGTCGGACGGCACCACCGGCGACAACAAACCGCTCAAACCCGGCGACGAACTCGTCCTGAATGAAGTTGTCGATCACGGGCCCTTCCCGTTCGCCCAGCTGAAAAAAGGCATATTCGTCCCCAGCATGGCCTCAGTACAAAGCCGCTTTGCCCAGACGCCTTTCATTAAGCCTCTGATGGCCGCCAGTCAGGGTAAATCGCCGGTGTCCGCCGTGACCCGCGTCGGCTATAAAGGCGATACGGTGTCAGTTATCGATTTCGCGCCTCTGGATTATCAGGACGCCGATACGCTTATCCGTTCAAGCGGCGGCACCCTGAATGCCGCCATCGGTCATGATCTGGCCAAAGTCACCCTGGACGGCGCCCTTTCCAGCCTGGTGGTGGGAGGAGAAAATCAATTCCAGCAGCGTGAACAAGTTAATTTGCATGATTTGAGCATCGACAGCGATACCCACAAGGGTAAACAAGGGTACAGCATCGGCGACAATACCCTTAAGGTGAAATCGCTGACGTATAACCTCGACGGCAAGGATGTACTCACTACCGATAATCTCTCCCAGGTCACCACTGCCCATGAAGACGGCGACAAGCTTAATGTTCAGGTCGCCTATGGTTTGGATATGCTGCATGTGCAGGGGCAGGAATTCGGCTCAGGCAAGCTGACCATCAAACTGTCCAATCTGGATGCCAAAGCCATCGCGCAATTCAGCGACCTGTATCACAATCAGGTGCAGCAGATTATGCAGCAGACCGGCGCCGCCGATCCCGCCGCCCAGCAAGAACAGATCACCCAGGCTCTAATCCACAACTTGCCGGTGGCGCTGAAAGGCAGTCCTTATCTGTCGATATCTCCCCTAAGCTGGAAAAACAGTAAAGGTGAAAGCGCCTTCAACCTGACGTTGAACGTCAACGATCCGACGCAAATCCCGCAGGGAGCGCCCGCGGCGACGCCGGAGCTGCAATTGGCCCGCTTCGTCAATACATTGGACGCCAAACTGACCATCCCGCTGGACATGGCCACCGAATTGACCACCCAGTTCGCCAAAATCCAGGGGTATAGCGCCGACGAGGCGCAGAAACTGGCTAAAGAGCAGGTTCAGGGACTGGCGGCCATGGGCCAAATGTTCAAATTGACCACCGTAGACGATAATGTACTGAGCAGCAGTTTCCATTATGCCGACAATCAGGTGAATCTGAACGGTCAGAAAATGCCGCTGCAAAGCTTTTTAGGACTTTTCGGCTTGTCCGGCGGGACGGACGTTACGCCGCCGGCGCAGCCTCAAGCCGCACCGCAGCAATAATGTTCAACTCCCCCGGCGGTCAGGCCGGGGGCTTGTATCCCCATTGAGCAGAGCGGGCAATGAAGCTGCTTACGCCTTTATCCCGCCGCCACCGGAGCTTCGCCGCCATGATTGATAAAACGCTGCCGTTAACCGATATTCATCGCCATTTGGACGGTAATATCCGCGCGCAAACCATCTTGGAGCTGGGACGCCGATTCGGTCTGCCCCTGCCGGCGGACAATCTCGAGGAATTGCGGACCTTTGTCCAGGTCACCCGCGCCGAACCCGATCTGGTGAGCTTTTTGCAAAAGCTGGATTGGGGCGTGGCGGTATTGGGATCGCTGGATGCCTGTCGGCGCGTCGCCTATGAAAACGTAGCCGATGCCGCGGCGCTGGGACTGGATTATAGCGAACTGCGCTTCTCGCCCTATTACATGGCCATGAAACATCACCTGCCCTTGCCGGGTGTGGTTGAAGCGGTGATAGACGGGGTACGCGCCGGCTGTGATGATCATGACATAACGGTGCGCTTGATAGGCATATTAAGCCGGACTTTTGGCGAAGACGCCTGCACGCAAGAGCTGGATGCCATCTTGTCCGGCGGCGATGGCATCGTCGCGCTGGATTTGGCCGGTGACGAACTCGGTTTTCCCGGCAGCCTGTTTTTAAACCATTTTAACCGCGCCCGTGATGCGGGCCTGCATATCACCGTTCACGCCGGCGAAGCCGCAGGTCCCGAGAGCATCTGGCAGGCCATAAACGAGCTGGGAGCCCAGCGCATCGGGCACGGCGTGAAGGCCATTGAAGACCCTCGTTTGATGGATTTTCTGGCGCTGCACCGTATCGGCATCGAAAGCTGTCTTACCTCTAATGTGCAGACCAGCACTGTGCCCTCTCTTGAGCAACACCCGCTGAAACGTTTTTTAGAGAGTGGGATACTGGCTACCATCAACTCCGACGATCCGGCGGTTCAGGGTATCGATTTGGATTATGAGTATCGGGTGGCCGCGCCTGAAGCCGGTTTGAGCGCAGCGCAAATAAGGACCGCGCAGCAAAATGGGTTAACCGTCGCGTTTCTGCGCGAGGATGAAAAAGCAGGCACTCATTGATAGGGCGCTTACGCGAGGGCGTAATGAAAAAAAAGCCATCTAATAGGCCGGTCTCCCAATAAAATCTAGGTTGGATGAGCTGCAAACACATCGTCAGTCTGCCCGGTGAGTAAAGTGCCTGTTCAGGAAAGTCTTGATTTTATCGAAGTATTTGATTCACTAAATTTAAGACTATCGGAATCATGTGTAACATACGATCACTCAAAGCCAGGCAATGGTTTATAGGGTTCTCCTTCTATTTCCATTGTGTCCTTGAAGGGGAAGTCTGTTAGAAGCCGCTCACCCACAGAAAACAATCTTGGATAAGTTGCAACCGCATCATTAATCGCTTTTGCGAATGTAGCGTTAGTAGCTCGTTTATGCTGACTTAAGAAATTTTTAGATACCGCCGCTATATAAGCGGCAAAAAGTTTTTCAGGACCTGTGCATTTGTCATAGACGTTATTTATAATATGAAATATTTTAGAAATTTGACCCTTCCTAATATTACTCGGTTCCAACTTATAAACAAAAAAATCTCATGTCGCTGAAATATTGAAAACAATCGACCGGCAGTAAAAAAGAGAATTGCCGTTCCGGAGGTAGCTTATACAATTTTCTTTTGAATGACATGATGAGCTTAGTGATAACACGAGGGGGAACGCCGTTTATTGCGGGTAAACATACTCGCAAAAACTGATTATAACCCTCTTCTACCGACCAATCCGATATATTACTTAATACTTCCAGAACTTCATGCGAAGACTGGCGCAATAAGGGAAGAATGACCTTTTCGTCAAGCATTCGTTCGATGCGTTGTTTACGCCTCCCATTGCCCATCCCATCTAATGATTTTTCCATATCGCTGATTGATATAAGTTGATCAAAAAAATGCGAACAGGTTGCTCTAAGGTGACTATATTCGATCGCATTCAAACTCTTCGTGATGCTTAAAATTATTTCTGCCGGTAAATCAGTTAGCTGTGTTACATTCTTCAAACATTTTGCCATGGATTGTGTTGAGTTTTCATTATGAACTAAGGTCTCTGGTGAGAGAGTGACAGGCTGATTGACACTTTCAAGTTTTATCATACATGTTTTCTTCTAAGGTTGTTTTATCGTTAATTAAATAACATTGGAGATAACATGCTCGAATGATACATAAAGTGCCTACCCATAACCATTTCACAGTAAAGGAAGACCGTTGGACGTATCATAGCGGATTATGCAAGTAGCCAGCAAACATGCTAAGCGAGCCCTGGGGATTTCACACATTCATGTTACATAAAAGATGACTCATTATTATCAAAAGTTGCAAATAGAACCGGATTATTGCCATCGAGGAAATGCTCGCGCAATTTGGCTAAACTGGTATCATAGTCAGAAACGAGAAATTTTAATCCGAATTCACCGCTGTGAATAATATCAGCAACAAACCGTTCCAGCGATTTATCAAGGTTGTGGAGTTCAATTTTCCGGCCTAATGATTTGCCTATCCCTTCGAGTTTGTCCAAATATGGCTTAATTCCCTCATTTAGAGCACGCCCAGTTTGCGACGGACTGTGCCTAACCACAACATCTCCGACGTTATTTACTGCGCAATTCAAGGCGCAATCCAGATGAACGATTGAGTCGCCATCGGATAACAGCTGTTTCACGTTTAGCAAATCTTGTTTATACGTTTGCGATGCTTTGAATAGATAAATGCCATTTGCCTTTTCGACCTCTTGTATGGGCCTTCCTCGAACAAGCATGCAATCAGGATCATTGGCCGCCGCTAAAGCAGAAGAACTTTTTAGGGCTCTCGGCGGTGCGATATTCAATACGACTACCGCCCCTTGAGCTTTGTCGTTATTCTTCAAATTATCATGGCCAATCGTTTCGTTAAAATAGTCCTGTTCCGTAATGAATGCCCTAACATCTTCTTTTTCCAACTTTTTCTTGAAATCCTTAAGACACTCCTCATAGCCACCCTTTTGATAATCCACGTCGATCAGACGCCAATTTAGCTTTTGAAAGCCCGCCCTTTTGAGCTGCTGATGTAAAAACCATTCCGTCAGCAGGCCTCCTGAACCCAGGGATACGAGCGTAACAGGGTTTTCCCTTGAAGAAAGGGATTCTATAATATGCATGGTAGCCTTATTAAGGTAATCGATTCGGCCATTGAGGGATGAATGTTCGTTTTCAACCCAAGAAAAATTCCCAAAGTGGCGATGATTTAACATTTTGCCATGCGCCAAGCGGGTAATTTTTATAACATCCCTGACTGTCAAAGGAGGTACTTCGACATTATGCCGGGGATTAAAAGCAGTAGGGTCGTTGTTTTTGATCGCTGAAGGAATCATTAATAATTATCTCCACTCAAAAATATATATTTAATTAATATGCAAAAAATAAAACCATTATTTTTTAACTTATGAATAATTCCGCTTAAAATAGAACCAATTTTTGTAATATGTAAAATTCATAATAAGCTTGCGTAACGATTTAAAAAGGACACATAGTATTGCCGCAGTTGCGCTGAGGACCGCCATTAAGCGAAGCAGCAAAGAAATATAAACATATCGCAGCGAATGTTACAAATAAATTTGTCAGTCCCTCTACTCTTTATCTATTGAATCATGAGTAATGACAATAGTGATCACCCTGATTTTCAGGGGAAAAAAAACGGCTTATTTTTTACCATTGTATCTTTGAATGGAAACTCCTTGAGAAGTCGATCCCCGATAAAGAATAATTTTGGGCACGCCGCGACCACCTTATCAACAGATCTGATGAATGAAGCGTCATGCGCAAGCGGATGTTGGCACAAAAAATTTCTAAATATCGCCGCTATATAAGCGGTAAACAGTTTTTCAGAGCTTACGCATCTATTATAGATATCATTTATGAAATAAAATAATTTAACAATATGCCCGTCTTCAAGATTATAAGGACGTAGCTTGTAATAGATAAATCTATCATCGAAATAATTTGTACTTGATTGAAAAAAGTGCATAATTATGCTTTAGCTCTGGCAGCTTACAAAAGTTGCTTATATGTCCTGGCACAATGCAACCGAATTTTGGAATATCGACAGTTAAATATTGTTTATCGCCTTCTTTTGTCTTATTTTCCGATATATTAACCAATGCTTCCAGAATTCTAGGGGATGACAGACGCAAAAGAGTGAGATATTCTTTTTCGAAAACCATTTTTTCAAAGAATTGCTTAGCCTTTTCCCTAATAGCCCCCTTAAGTAACTGTTCCATAGTGCTGATAGACACCAGTTTGTCACAAAACTGCGGACAGGTTTCCCTAAGAAAGCTATACTCTTTTGCGTTTAAATGTCCGGCAATTTTCTGAATAATTTCCGTAGGTAAATCCGTAAATTGTGTCACGTTTGTCAAGCAATTTGCCATAGCAATCCCCAAACTCCTCTTCTGGGGATCAGGGGGGTTGCGACATGACATCAGAATATTTTATTTTTCCAAGTTCTAACATGATTATTCTCACTTCAGATTCTTAAATTTTCATTGCAAGGATAACTGAAGAACAAAAATAATCTTACATAAATTACTAACCCGTTTACGTGAAATATAAATTTACAAGCCGATCAGCTCCATATTCAGTGAATAGCATAAATCATTCCCCCTAAGGCAGGTGATGAACTTAAGCTGGGGTAAACCAAAAATTGGGTAATATTTATAATAAGAGCTTAAAAACCGGCTCGGACCGGGCCGGTGAGCTGACGATACTACTTTTTTATACACCGCGGGCGTTACCAAACAACGCCTTTAACCGCCCGGCGTGGTGCGGGCGGTCGACACGCTGTCCTTGCGCGCCGCCTGTTTGCGGGCATAGCGCTGCGCCAAGACCGCGCACACCATCAGTTGAACCTGATGAAAAATCATTAGCGGCAGCACCATGGTGCCCACCGCCGCCGCCGGGAACAACACATTCGCCATGGGGATGCCGTTGGCCAGGCTCTTTTTGGAGCCGCAGAACACGATGGTAATTTCATCGGCGGTGTTGAAACCAAGGGCGCGGGCGGTCCAGGTATTGATAACCAGGACAATGGCCAGCATGATGATGGAATACACCAGAATCGACACCAGCGACCAGCCGGTGATTTGATGCCAAATCCCCCCACCACCGCTTCGCTGAAGGCGGTATAGACCACCAGCAAAATCGATGACCGGTCAGTCATATTTATCAGCTTTTTATGACGACTGACCCAGCCGCCAATCAACGGCCGCGACAGATGCCCCACCACAAATGGCACCATCAACTGCAAAATAATGGAACCGATGGCGTGCAGCGTATTGCCTGCGCCGCCGCCTTCCTGGGTTTGCATCAACAGCCCCACCAGCACCGGGGATAAAAACACCCCTAAAATACTCGAAGCGGAGGCGCTGCAGATAGCCGCCGCCACGTTGCCGCCGGCCACTGACGTGAACGCGATGGCGGACTGAACGGTGGCCGGCAGAGCGCAGAGATAAAGAAAGCCCAGGTAAACGGGCGTGGACAGGAGCGAAGGTTCAAAAACTTTCATCGCCAGGCCAAGCAGCGGGAATAAAGCGAAAGTACTCAAAAAAACCACCAGATGCAACCGCCAATGGCTCATACCGCCGACGATGGCCTCGCGGGACAACTTCGCGCCGTGCATAAAAAAGAGTAAGGCAATGGCAAAGGTAGTGAGGTACTCAAACAGCGTTTTGTATACACCGCGGCAAGGAAAGAGAGAAGCGAGGATAACCACCGAAATCAACACCAGGAGAAACTTATCAATACGTAAACGTTGCAACCACGACATGTCTACTGCCCTTACCGTCTTCCGAACACAGGGCTTTCATCGGAAAGCCCGAAACCCCTACCATGTCATTAACCGTTCTTTACCGCTAATGTTTTTTTCAACTCCGACGAAGCAATCCCCAGTTCAATCAGCTCCATAACCCGGATGGCATCAGAGGGTTTCACCGGGTTATCTGATTTATTCAGTATAGCATCACGGATGGCGGCGTAATAGGCAGGATAATTCCCCGGTAGGGTTCGAACGGTATGCTCGGTCACGACGCCGTTCTCGACTAAGGTCAGTACGCCGTCCAGGGCATCGGCGCCCCAATCCGGCCGCGGCGGGCGTTCGCCGTTTTTCAGCCGCGCTTCCTGCGGATCGAGACCGTATTTAACGAAACTGCCTTTGGTGCCGTGCAGGGTATAGCGAGGGGTCTGCGCCGCCGCCGACATGGAGCCGTGCAGTATAACCCGACGCTGCGGGTAGGTGAGCACGGCATGAAAGTAATCATTGGTGCGGGCGCCTGGTCGCAGCTGCGCCAAATCCACCGTCATGGCCACCGGCATGCCGAACAAGACCAGGGCTTGATCAAGGAGATGCGGGGCTAAATCGTACCAGAGCCCGCTGCCGGCGCCGGGTTGTTCCCGCCATCTGTCCTTCACTTCCAGGCGAAACCGGTCGTAGTGGGACTCGAAATCGAGGATATCACCAAGGATCCCGTCGCGAATAAGCTGACGAACGGTAAGAAAGTCGCTGTCCCAACGGCGATTATGAAACACGGATAGCAGCAATCGGCGGCTATCCGCCAATTGTTGCAGCTCCTGCGCCTGTGACAATGTCACCGTAAAGGGTTTATCGACAATGACGTGCTTTCCCGCCAGCAACGCCTGTTTGGCCAGCGGAAAGTGGGTTTCATTAGGCGTTGGGATCACCACTAATTGCACCGCCGGTGAATGGATTACCGCGGCGGGATCCGTCTCGACATGGACGCCGGGCAAATCCGACAACACTTTATCCGCGTCACTGGAAGACACCGCCACGATCCGCAGGCCCTCGGTGCCTTCAATGAGCGGCGCATGAAAAGTTTTACTGGCAAAACCGTAGCCAATCAGTCCGATTCCAATATGTTCAGCCATCGTTTTTCCTCTTTTCCGGCATTCATTGGACTGGGCCGCTTCCCAAACGGGAAAACGGCGCATTCATCTTTACCGGACCAACGATAGCAATAAATTATTATCCCCCGATAGCCTTTTCGCTCTGCAACTGCCAGTTGTTGGCGGCCTGAATGCTGCGTCCGGGATAATTGATTTCGCTGCTGCGCCGCCGGAAATCGCTCGGGCTGACCCCCACGCGTTTGCGAAAAACCCGTGAAAAATAGAGCTGATCGTCATACCCCACCACCCGGCCGATGGTGGCGATGGATTCCTGGGTGGTCTGCAACAGCAGTTTGGCCCGGATCACCCGCTGGTCCTCCCGCCAGCGCAGAATATTGATTCCCACCTGTTCACGGAATAAATGCGCCAGACGTGAGGGAGACAAGCACACGTGGCGAGCCACTTCATCAATGCGCAATTCGCCGGAAAGATTGCCGGTGATGAACTGGCATGCCTCTATGATGCGCGGATCCATGATTTTGCTGGGGCTTTGCGGATCCTCTTCCATGGCGCGCAGCAGCAGGCGCTCCAGCAGGTTCATGCCAAGCTCTTCGGAAAAACGCCGGCCGGAACGCTGGGTTTGTTCAATATTGGCCAGCAGGCGGTCGAATTCGGTAAGCAGATTGTCGTTGCCCAGGGAGAGCCGGCCCACATCGTGGATTTTGCTGTGCCATTCCAGCCAATCGGCCCAATAGGCCCGGGGGCGGAAATAGACCCAGCGATGATACCAGCAGTCGCTGTCGGGGGAACGGCCGTAATAATGGGCGGACTTCGGCGGGAACAGCAACAAATCGCCCGGATTGCAGACAAATGAACGGTCGCCCTCGAAGATCCTGCCTTGCCCCTTGATGGTCAGGTTCAGGATAAAACCCTTCATGCCGTCGGGACGGTCGATGAAGAAATCCAACGGCCCGCCGGCAACAATGGGGGTCAGGCCGGCGACCAGATAGGCGTTGAACATATAGCCCGGCAGCAGCGGATTCGATTGCGTCTCGTGAGTCATTCTATGATACATCTCACCTCCGGACAGATTGTCGTCTGATTGAGAATATCCTGAAGAGCGCGGAATAGCGTGCAATGGTAATGAAACTGTGAGCGGACCGGCGCTTTGAACCGCACCGGCCCGCGAAATGTCATACCGTGCGTTTAGCCTTTTGTTTGTAGCGGTCGAATATCACCGCCGCCAGCAGGATCACGCCGCGCACCACATATTGGGAAAAGGGCGAAATGTTCAGCAGATTCATCGCATTTTCCACCGTGCCCAGAATCAGCACCCCCGCCACCACATAGGAAATTTTACCTATGCCGCCTTTCATCGATACGCCGCCCAACACGCAGGCGGAAATCACGATCAATTCATATCCCAGCGAGGTCATGGGCTGGCCGCTGGTCATACGCGAGGCCAGGATAATCCCCGCCACGGCGGATACCAGGCCGGACAGGATAAAGATAATGATTTTGGTGCGGACCACCGGCACCCCGGCCAAACGGGCGGCTTCTTCATTGCCGCCGATAGCCAGGGTATTGCGGCCGAAGGTGGTGCGGTTGAGTAAAAAACCGAAAATGACCATGCACAGCACCATGATCCAGATAGGCGCCGGCAAGCCCAGCCAATTGGCATTGCCCAGCACGAAGAAGCGTTCGTCCTCGATACCCACCGCTTTACCGTCGGAAATGATATATGCCAGGCCGCGCACAATCTGCATGGTGGCCAAGGTGGTTATCAAGGCGTTGATTTTGAGCTTGGCGATAACGAAACCGTTTACAAGACCGCATACCACACCCAGCACCAACCCCGCCAACACGCCGAGCCACAGGCTGTCGGCGGCATTGATAACCACCGCAGTGGTGACCCCGGCGCAGGCGATGACCGACGCCACCGACAAATCGAAATCGCCGGAAGCCAGGCAGAACAGCATGCCGCAGGCAACGATGCCGGACATGGAAACCGCCAGGCCCAAGCCTTTCATGTTTATAAAGCTTGAAAAATTGGGAACGAAAATGGTACAGCCGATAAACAGTACGACGAAAACCACCAGCATGCCGAAATTATCCCAAACGCGGGACAGGCTGAACGCTTTGTTCGCTTTTGGCGAAGATGTAGTGACCGTTGACATCTTTGACTCCTTCACAATCAGGCAACCGCATCCGCGGGGCTGGTATGGGTTGTATGCAACATTGCCAGGCTCAAGGCTTTTTGTTCGCTGGCTTCCGAGTGGGAAAGTTCGCCGGAAATCATCCCTTCGCGCATCACGACGATGCGGTCCGCCAGGCCCAGGACCTCAGGGAGGTCGCTGGAAGCGAACAATACGGCAATTCCCCGTTTCGCCAATTCGTAAATCACATGATAGATTTCATGCTTGGCGCCGACATCGATGCCGCGGGTCGGCTCGTCAAGCATGATCACTTTCATGTCTTCCGACAGCCAGCGCCCAAGAATGGCTTTCTGCTGGTTGCCGCCGGACAGATTCATGATGAGCTGATCGGCGGAGGGCGTTTTGATGTTCAACGCGCGGATATGTTCCAGGGCATTGGCCTTTTCCCATGCGTCGTTGATCAAAAAAACCGGCTTTGACGGTATTTCGCCGGGCGCTGATATTGATATTTTCCCGCACGGAATGGACCGGAATCAGACCGTCGGCCTTCCTGTCCTCCGGGCAGAGCATTATGCCGGCGCTAATGGCGTCGATGGGGGAATGGACGGCAATGGGGCTGCCGTCAAGCTTCAGTTGGCCGCCGGTAATCAGCGTCCCGCCGAACAGGCCTTTCATTAATTCGCTGCGTCCCGCTCCCACCAGCCCGAACAGACCGACGATTTCACCGGCCCGGACCGAGAGGGATATCGGGGACTTCACGCCCACCGCCTGAATATTGTCCAGTTCCAGCCTGACGTCGCCGTAAGGACGAGGGGCATAATCGTAGATATCCCCAAGATTTCGTCCCACCATCGCCTGTACCAGCGAATCGTGATTTACGGCGGTCATATCGTCAAAGGTGCGCACGAATTTACCGTCCTTGAATACCGTAATGGCATCCCCGAGGGTAAAAATCTCTTCCATGCGGTGAGAAACGTAAAGGATAACCCGGCCTTCGGCCCGCAGTTCCCTGATAACGCGGAATAATTGTTCGATTTCCCGCGCCGATAACGAGCTGGTGGGCTCGTCGAAGGCGATGATTTTAGCGTTTCTGGTTAACGCCTTGGCGATTTCGACCATTTGCCACTGGGCGATGGAGAGATATTTAAGCGGCGTGTCCGGCGCGATATCCAATCCCAAATGCTCCAGCTGCAGTTTGGTTTCATAATTCAAGATGCCCCGGTTAACGAAACCATGCCTGTTGGGTAATTGCCCCAGATAAATGTTTTCCGCCACCGTCATTTCAGGCACCAGGTGCAGTTCCTGATAGATAATCGCCACGCCGGCATTCAATGCGTCGGTGGTGGAATTGAATTGAACCGGCTGTCCTTTGATCAGAATTTCCCCTTGCGTCGGCGTATAGCTGCCGCTAAGGATTTTCAGCAGGGTCGATTTTCCGGCGCCGTTTTCTCCCATCAGGGCATGTATCTGGCCTGAATAACAATCGAAGCTGATATCGTCCAGCGCTTTCACACCGGGAAAGGTTTTACCAATACCGCGAAACGATAGATAAGGTGTCTGAATTGTCATGAACACATCCTCGCGTTAACAGATCCGGACAGTGCGCGAGCAATCCCGCTACGGTAACTATCAGGGGTTTTGACTGACACGGACACATCCTCTTGATGAATGACGTCGTCATGGGCCGGGGCGGTCAATGGCCGCCCCGGCAAACACGTGCTCCGTTAAAATTACAGACCTTTCTTCTTCAACTCTTCTTTGAAGTTATCGCGGGTGATCAATACCACGTCGGTGACTTCAGTGAATTTCGGCGGTTCAACGCCTTTGGTTACCCAGTTGTACATCATCTGGGTGCTCTTATAGCCGTGCACGTCCGGGCTGGGCAGCAGCGAGCCATAGAAACCGGTGGCTTCGGCCTTGGACAGTTCATTCACCGCATCCACGCCGTTGATGCCGACGCCGATAACATCGGGGGCCTTGAAGCCCTGTCCTTCGGTGGCGCGCACGCCGCCCAGCACCGTATTGTCATTCATGCCGACAATCAGCCAATGTTTTACGCCGGGATGCTGCACCAGCAAGGAGTTGCCGGCATCAAACGCGCCCGGGATATCATTGGATTTGGTGGGAACCTGATAGATTTGCGCAGCCGGCATACCGGCGGCTTTCAGCGCATCCATCGCGCCGCTTGTCCTGCGGCGGGCGGTATCCAGTTCATTGGCGGTGATAGCCATTACCGCCGTATCGGCCACTTTCCAACCGCGCTTATTCATCTCTTTCCACTCTTCCTGACCGGCGCGCTGGCCAAGTTGGGTGGCGGCCATCATGACGATGGGAACATTGACCATGGGCTTGCCTTTGGCATCGACGAACTGGTCGTCCACGGCCATGACTTTCATATCGTAGCTGCGTGCTTTCGCGACTATCGCCGAACCCAATTTGGGATCGGGAGTACAAATGACAAACCCTTTGGCGCCGCTGGCCGCCAGGCTGTCAATCGCGTTAAGGGTTTTTTCACCATCGGGTACGGCAATTTTAATCACATCAAAGCCCATATCTTTGCCGGCTTTGTCGGCAAACCGCCATTCGGTTTGAAACCAGGGTTCTTCAGGCTGTTTCACCAAAAAACCCAACTTCATGTTCTGCGCCATAGCCGAATGAGACATAACGGCGGCGACTGCAATTGCCGCCAGTGCCTTAGTGAATTTATGCATGGAACTCTCCGGTAATTATTATCGCTCTGCTTCAAAAAGCTGAAGCGTGTAAGCGTTATCAGTCGGTAAGATTTTACCCGGTGGTACAGCCAGGCGGCGTTACTATCGCCATTTATCCAACCAGGCCCTTTAGACGGATGTAGTTTTAACGTTTAAGTGTTACCCAAATGTAGAGCGTTATCACAGTTCTCAATAACAGCAATTTTGTGCATAGATACAGCAAAATTCGTCTGCGCGGGAGTTTATGAGGAGCATCACATTTCAGTCACTGGCGGCAGAAATGTGCATACTTCCAGCCAACGTCTCCTCACTGCCCGGATAAAACCCCCTTATGGTTACTGACATCATCAGGTTTCGGGTTAACAGGAGATACGAGCATGACTGAAGAGGCCATTAGCCTCGGGCTTGATTTCGGCAGCGACTCAGTGCGCGCCTTGGCGGTCGCCTGCGAGAGCGGTAAAGAGCTGGCGACCGAGGTCGTCTGGTACCCGCGCTGGCGCGAGGGCCGGTATTGCAAACCCGCGGATAATCAGTTCCGCCATCATCCGGCGGATTATATTGAGTCGATGGAGCAGGCGATTCGCGCCGTCACGGCGCGGCTATCGCCGGCACAGCGTGAAAATATCGTCGGCATCGGCGTGGATTCCACCGGTTCGACGCCGGCGCCCATCGACGCCGAGGGCCGGGTCCTGGCGCTGCGGCCGGAATTCGCCGACAATCCCAACGCCATGTTTATCCTATGGAAGGATCACACCGCCATAGAAGAAGCTGAAGCCATTAACCAGCTATGCCGCAGCGGCGAGTTCCCCGATTATTCGCGGTATATCGGCGGCGTTTACTCATCGGAATGGTTCTGGGCGAAAATTCTGCATATCACCCGCCAGGATAGGCAGGTCCGCCAAGCGGCGGTATCCTGGATTGAACTGTGCGACTGGATACCGGCGGTATTATCCGCCACCACACGACCCGAGGATATCAAACGCGGCCGCTGCTCCGCCGGACACAAATCCCTCTGGCATCCGGAATGGGGCGGCGTGCCGCCGAAAGCGTTCCTGCAAGCCCTGGATCCGTTGCTGACGGAAACGTTGCAGTATCCGTTGTTCACGGATACCTATACCGCCGATCAGCCGGTGGGACGCATCAGCGCCGAATGGGCGCACAGGCTGGGGGTACCGGATACCGTCGTCATCGCCGGCGGCGCCTTCGACTGCCATGTGGGCGCGGTGGGCGCCGGCGCCCAGCCTTATACCCTGGTGAAAGTCATCGGCACCTCCACCTGCGATATTTTGATAGCCGATGAGCAAAAAGTCGGCGGCCGCTCCATCGCCGGTATCTGCGGCCAGGTGGACGGCAGCGTCGTGCCGGGCTTTATCGGTCTGGAAGCGGGGCAATCGGCGTTCGGCGATATTTATGCCTGGTACGGCAAGGTGCTGAGCTGGCCGCTGCATCGGGCGGCGCGGCAAAATCCCTCTCTCGCGCCGGCGCTGGAAGCCATCGAAACCGACATGCTGTCGGCGCTGGCGGAAGCCTGGGCCGTCGAACCCTCTCTGGAACATCTTCCGGTGGTGCTGGACTGGTTCAACGGCCGCCGCACGCCTTACGCCAATCAACGGCTGAAAGGGGTTATCACCGGACTTAATCTGGGCACCGACGCACCGGCGCTGTTCGGCGGGCTGATTGCCGCCACCGCCTTCGGCGCGCGCGCCATCATGGAGTGTTTCATCCAACAAGGTATTCCGGTTGAAAACGTCCTGGTGATGGGGGGCATCGCCCGGAAATCGCCGATCATTATGCAAGTGCTGGCGGACGTCATGAACCGCCCGCTGCAGTTGGTCGCCTCCGATCAATGCTGCGCCCTGGGCGCGGCGATTTTCGGCGCGGTGGCGGCGAGAACCCACGATGACATCGCCACGGCGCAGCGCCACATGGCCAGCGACATAGAGCGCGTTCTGCAGCCTGATGCCGACAAGGTCAGCGCGTTCCAATCCCTGTATGAACGCTATCGGCATTGGAGCGAAGTCGCTGAACCCGCCTATGCCGTCACGGCCGCCATCGGGCATTAATCTACAAAAAACCGGGTCGCGGCGCCTACCGCGGCCGACACCTCCCTTTGACGGAGACGCACAGGAGTCATTATGGAAAACTTTCAACAGCACGAAGTCTGGTTTGTGATAGGCAGTCAGCATCTTTACGGTCCCGAAACATTGCGACAGGTTACCGAACATGCCCAGACCGTGGTCAAAGGCTTAAATGATGAGGCCGGTTTGCCGGTCAAGCTGGTTTTGAAACCCTTGGTCACCTCGCCGGATCAGATCCTGGCGTTGTGCCGCGAGGCGAATTACGATACCCACTGCATCGGCCTCCTGACCTGGTTGCATACGTTCTCCCCCGCCAAGATGTGGATAGGCGGCCTGAGTATTCTCAACAAGCCGCTGCTGCAGTTCCACACGCAATTCAATGCGCAAATCCCTTGGGAAACCATGGATATGGACTTTATGAACCTGAACCAGACCGCCCACGGCGGCCGTGAGTTCGGTTTCATCGGCGCGCGGATGCGCCTGAATCACCAGGTGGTGGTGGGCCATTGGCGGGATCCCAAGGCCCATGCCGGCATCGCCAAATGGATGCGGGCCGCGGCGGCGCGAGAAGAGAGCCAGCACCTGGTGGTCGCCCGCTTCGGCGACAATATGCGGGAAGTGGCGGTGACCGAAGGCAATAAGGTCGGCGCGCAAATCCAATTCGGTTACTCGGTGACGGCTTACGGGCTGGGGGATTTGGTCAGCGTGGTTGACGAAATATCCCAAGGGGATGTGGATGCTTTGGTGGAAGAGTATGAAGCCTCCTATCTCCTCACCGATAAAATCAAACGCAACGGAGAGAAACGTCAGAATTTGCTGGATGCCGCCCGTATCGAACTGGGTATGAAACGGTTTCTTGAACAGGCGGGCTGCAAGGCCTTCACCACCAACTTCGAAAACCTGTACGGTTTGAAGCAACTGCCGGGCCTGGCGGTGCAGCGCCTTATGCAGCAAGGTTACGGCTTTGCCGGCGAAGGAGACTGGAAAACCGCGGCCCTGCTGCGCATCCTCAAGGTTATGGCCGCCGGCCTGCCGGGGGGTACCTCATTCATGGAAGATTATACCTATAACTTCCAACCGGATAATAACCTGGCTCTCGGCTCGCATATGCTTGAGGTTTGCCCAAGCATCGCCAAGGAAGAAAAGCCGACCCTTGACGTGCAGTTCCTCGGCATCGGCGGCAAAGCGGATCCGGCTCGGCTGCTGTTCTCCACCCCCGCCGGACCGGCGGTGAACGCATCGGTTATCGATATGGGGGACCGGTTCCGTATGCTGGTGAACGTGGTGGATACCGTCGAGCAGCCGCATCCCTTGCCGAAACTGCCGGTGGCCCGCGCCATCTGGAAGGCGCAGCCGTCCCTGGAAGTCGCTGCGGAAGCCTGGATACTGGGCGGCGGCGCCCATCATACCGTCTTCAGCCAGGCGCTGAACCTGGATCATATCCGGCTGTATGCGGAAATGAACAATATCGAATTGCTGGTCATCGATAATGAGACTCGCATTCCCGATTTTAAACAGGCCCTGCGTTGGAACGATCTCTATTATAAATTAGCGGCAAAATAAGTTGATCTCATGATATGGGCCGGGGGTCATACTAAGCTCCCGGCCTGAATGCCCGCGCTTTTTTGGCTTTTTTATTGCGGAATCTATAGACACCGCAGCCGCACCGAATATACTACGTTGCTTATATTTCCTTCCCTGAACCCTCAACAATGACTGCGCAAGATTATTTATTAAAATTTCGTAAGGTTAATACCTCGGAAAGCCTGGAGAAGCTGTTCGACCATCTGAATTATTCCTTGGAGGACAGCAATGAAATCATCAATATGTACCGGGCGGCGGATCACCGTCGCGCGGAGCTGGCCTCCGGCGGGCGTTTATTCGATCTCGGGCAGGTGCCGAAATCCGTATGGCGTTACGTAGTGTGACCGGCGGCGGCGACCAGGCCCTGTCCCCGCCGCGTATCGGCGGCTGGCTGTGGGTTCCGGTGGCTTATCTGGTGCTGGCGCTTTTCAGCGCCAGCCTCATCGTCATCATCTACCTTTTGGCGCCCATAAACCATTGGACGGCATTTTCCCAAGCGGTGCGCCAGTCCATGTTCGGCGCGCAATGGGCGGCGTCGCTGCTGACCGCCGCCGCCATGTGGGCCTTTACCTTCTGGACGCTGCGGCTGTTGCTCGGACGCTCAAAACGTTTCCCCAAGGTGTTCATTGTCTGGCTGCTGGCGGGAGTGCTATTGGCGTTGAAAACGTTCGCTTTTTTCCCCCGTCAGCGACGCGTTGGCCCTGCATACGCTGTACTGGCCGCTGTTGGCCGCCGCCCTTGGCGTACCTTACATCAAACGCTCGCGGCGGGTCAGCCGAACCTTTATCAGGCCCTGAAGCGTGGGCCTTTTCGCGATGATGCCGGCGCCGCGGCGAATAATCTTATAGATAGGTTTGTGTTGATGATGCCGACGCCGCGGCGGATAACCTTACAGAAACTCTGTTGTCGAAACCGGACCTATGCCGGATAATAGCCGCATCTTTCTCAATAGGTTCGGCAATGAACAGTTACCTGTTACTGTTTATCGGCACGGTGCTGGTAAACAATTTCGTTTTGGTCAAATTTCTCGGCTTATGCCCTTTCATGGGGGTATCCAAAAAACTTGAAACGGCGATGGGTATGGGCATGGCCACCACCTTTGTCATGACGCTGGCGTCTATCTGCTCATGGCTTATCAATGACTTTATTTTGCAACCCCTGGATTTGGCCTATTTACGTACGCTGTCATTTATATTCATCATTGCCGTTGTTGTGCAGTTCACGGAACTGGTAGTGCGTAAAACCAGCCCTTCCCTCTACCGTCTGCTGGGCATCTTTTTGCCCCTTATCACCACCAATTGCGCGGTGCTGGGCGTGGCGCTGCTCAATGTCAATCTCGCCCATAATTTCCTGCAATCGGCGGTGTACGGTTTCAGCGCGGCGGCGGGGTTTTCCCTGGTAATGGTTCTTTTCTCCGCCATCCGGGAACGTCTGGCGGTGGCCGACGTACCGGCGCCCTTCAAAGGCTCCTCCATCGCTCTGGTGACGGCCGGGCTGATGTCCCTGGCCTTTATGGGCTTTACCGGGCTGGTGAAGTTCTGATGGTCCTGTTCTACGCCATAACCGCGTTAAGCCTGCTGGCGCTCCTTTGCGGGGCCTTGTTGGGGTTCGCCGCCCGTCGTTTCAAGGTTGAACAGGATCCCGTCGCCGGGCAAATCGATGCTCTGCTGCCGCAAAGCCAGTGCGCCCAGTGCGGTTATCCCGGCTGCCGGCCCTATGCCGAGGCGGTGGCGCTGGAGGGTGAAAAAATCAATAAGTGCGCCCCGGGGGGAGAACGGGTGATGTTGAAAATCGCCGGTTTATTGAACATCGATCCGCAGCCGCTGGACAATCCCGCCACGGGGTCAGACGGCGCCGCCGTCGTGGCCTGGATTGACGAAGCCAATTGCATAGGCTGCACCAAATGTATCCAGGCCTGTCCGGTGGATGCGATCATCGGCACCACCCGGGCGGTGCATACCGTCGTCAGCGATTTGTGCACCGGCTGTGATTTGTGCGTCGCCCCCTGCCCGACCGACTGCATTGAAATGCGGCCCGTCAAGGATTCCCCGCAAAACTGGAAGTGGGACCTGGCGCGGATACCGGTTGAAAATTTGCCGCTGGAGCAACATGTTTAAACTCTTCGCCGCGCTGCGCAAAGAAAGGCTTTGGAATTTCGACGGCGGCATCTACCCGCCGGAAATGAAGGCGCAATCCAGCGGGGCGGCGCTACGGTCCGTGCCGTTGCCGGAGCGGTTGATTATCCCCCTTAAACAGCATCTTGGGCCGGAGGGCGAACTGTGCGTCGCCGTCGGCGATGTGGTGCTTCGGGGGCAGCCACTGACCCGCGGGCGCGGACGCACGCTGCCGGTCCATGCCCCAACGTCCGGCGTCATCGAGGCCATTGCGCCGCATATTACCGCCCACCCCTCTGCGTTGGCCGAGCTGTGCGTCATTCTGCGCGCCGACGGTCAGGACCGCTGGTGTCCCCGGCAGCCGACGGCGGATTTTCACCGCCGCAGCGCCGATTGGGTGCGGGACCGGATACATCAGGCCGGCATCGCCGGATTGGGAGGCGCGGGTTTCCCCACCGCCGCCAAGTTCCCCGACGGCGGCGGCGCCATCGATACTTTGATTATCAACGCCGCCGAATGCGAACCTTATATTACCGCCGACGACCGGCTGATGCGGGAGCGGGCCGCAGAGGTCGTCGAAGGCATAGATGTGGTGGTCCATGCCGTCGCCCCGGCGCGCATTCTTATCGGCATCGAGGATAATAAACCGGCCGCCGCCGCCGCCCTCAAGCAAGCCCTGGAACAGCGTCCGCAATACCTGCTGCGGGTGGTGCCCACCAAATATCCCTCCGGCGGCGCCAAACAATTGACGAAGCTCTTGACCGGCCGGGAGGTGCCTTTCGGCCGCCATTCGGCGTCCATCGGGGTTCTGATGCTGAATGTCGGCACGGTGTATGCCGTGAAACGAGCGGTGGTCGACGGCGAGGCGTTAACCGAACGGGTCGTTACCCTCACCGGCGGCGCCGTGCAACGGCCGGGCAACCTATGGGGACGTATCGGTACTCCGGTGGGTCACTTGCTCCGCCAGGCGGGCTTTATCCCGCGGCCGGGACAGATGGTTATCATGGGCGGCCCCTTGATGGGGTTTACCCTGTCGTCGCTGGAGGCGCCTATCGTCAAAATCAGTAATTGCATCATGGCCCCCGCCCCCGGGGAGGTGGCCCCGGAACAGCCGGAGCAGGCCTGTATCCGCTGCAGCCTGTGCGCCGATGCGTGCCCCGCCGGCCTGTTGCCCCAGCAATTATACTGGTTCAGCCAAGGTCAAGAACACGACAAGGCCAGGCGTCATCACCTGTTCGACTGCATTGAATGCGGCGCCTGCGCCTATGTTTGCCCGAGCAATATTCCATTGGTGCACTATTACCGCCGGGAAAAGGCGGAAATCCGGGCCATTGACCAGGAAGCGGAAAAAGCGGCAACCGCCAAAGCGCGCTACGAGGCTAAAATCGCTCGACTCGAACGGGAAAAGGCCGCTCGGGAACTGCGCCACCGGCAGGCGGCGGTGAAGCTCGATCCCATAGAGGCGATAGGACCTTCGCCCCGCGCCATGGCGCCGGCGCGGACGAACGCCGAAAGTGACAACGTCGCAAATGTGTTGCACCAGCAACAGCAGGATGCCGTCGCCGCCGCCATTGCCCGGGTCAGGGCCCGCAAAGCGGCAGTCTCCGCCCGGTCGCAAGAGGAATAAATGGCTTTTAGAATCGCAAGTTCACCTTTCACCCATAACCGGTTCAATACCGGACACATCATGGCGCAGGTCATCGTAGCCTGCCTGCCGGGCTTCCTCGCCCTGAGCTACTTTTTCGGTTACGGCACGCTGGCGCAGATCATTTTGGCTTGCGTCACAGCGCTGTTGGCCGAGGCGGCGGTGGTGGCGCTACGCCGTCAGTCGGTTTCAGCGAAGCTCACCGATTATTCAGCGCTGCTGACCGCCGTTCTGCTGGGATTAAGCCTGCCGCCGCTGGGGCCTTGGTGGTTGGTCGTCGTGGCGACGCTGTGCGCCGTCGTCATCGCCAAACAGCTTTACGGCGGCCTGGGGCACAATCCGTTTAATCCCGCCATGGTGGGTTATGTCATTGTGCTGGTCTCATTTCCGCTGCAAATGACCAGTTGGTTGCCGGAAGAGAGCATGCGATTGCATTCCGCTTCCCTGACGGACACGCTTTGGCTGATATTTTCCGGCCATACGCCGGCGGGGCTGAATGTGCAGCAAGCGCGTCTGGGGTTTGACGGCATGACCCAAGCCACCCCACTGGATAATTTCAAAACCGGGCTGCATATCGGCCGGGACGCGGCCATGATACTGCGCCAGCCGCTGTATAACGGTTGGCTGGGCGGCCTGGGCTGGCAATGGGTCAATCTCGGCTTTCTGGCCGGGGGGGGCTATACCTGCTGTGGAGAAAGATAATCCGCTGGCAGATCCCGGTCGCTTTCCTGGCGAGCTTGGGCCTGTGCGCCGCCCTGAGCTGGTTGTTGAACCCGCACGCATTCCCCGCGCCGATGCTGCATCTGTTTTCCGGCGCCACCATGCTCGGGGCGTTTTTCATCGCCACCGATCCGGTGACCGCGGCGACCACGCCTCGCGGTAGGCTGATATTCGGCGCCATGACCGGCGGGCTGGCGTGGCTTATCCGCACCTATGGCGGTTATCCCGAGGGTGTTGCCTTTGCCGTACTGCTGGCCAATATCTGCGTGCCCCTTATCGACAACTACACCCAGCCCCGCGCCTATGGCCACCCATGAGGAACGCCGGATGTTAAGCATCATGCGCAAACACGGCATTACCCTGGCGGCCTTCGCCGCCCTGTTTACCGCCTTGACCGCCTTGATTCATGCCCTTACCGCGCCCGCCATTCAACGGCAGGCCGTAAACGAGCAACAACGATTGCTTGATCAAGTCGTGCCGCCGGCGCTGCATGATAATGATATGCTGAAGGCCTGTTATCTGGTGTCGAATGCCGCGTTGGGGGACCCACATCCCCATCGCGTCTATCTGGCCCGCAAACAGGGAAAAACCGTGGCGGCGGCCGTAGAATCTACGGCGCCGGACGGCTACTCCGGCTCCATCCGGTTGCTGGTGGGGGCGGATTTCGACGGCAATGTCCTGGGCGCCCGGGTCACCGAGCATCATGAAACCCCTGGGCTGGGCGACAAAATCGAACTGCGCGTCTCAAACTGGATAACCCATTTCAGCGGGAAAAAAGTCGACGCCGCCAATGAGGGCTATTGGGCGGTGAAGAAGGACGGCGGCGGGTTCGATCAGTTTACCGGCGCAACCATTACCCCCCCCCCGCGCCGTGGTTAATGCGGTAAAACGCACGGTCTTATATCTGAAAACCCTGCCGGACGATATGCACGGCGTGGCCGAATGCGGGAGCGAAAAAAATGAATGAGGCCAAACGACTGCTCCGCCAGGGCCTGTGGGATAACAACTCCTCCCTGGTGCAATTACTGGGGCTTTGCCCGTTATTGGCGGTATCCAATACCGTCACCAACGCCCTGGGTTTGGGATTGGCCACCACGCTGGTATTGACCTGCACCAATGCGGCGGTGTCGGCGCTGCGCCGCGTGGTGCCCGCGGAGATCCGCATTCCCATCTATGTCATGATCATCGCCTCCGTGGTCAGCACGGTGCAGATGTTGATCAATGCCTATGCTTACGGCCTGTACCAGTCCCTGGGGATATTCATCCCGCTCATTGTGACGAACTGTATCGTCATGGGACGGGCGGAAGCCTACGCCGCGCAAAATCCGGTGGCGCTGTCGGCGCTGGACGGTTTTGCGATGGGCCTGGGTTCCACCGGCGCGCTGGTGGTGCTCGGCGGCATCCGCGAACTCTTGGGCAACGGCACGCTCTTCGACGGCGCCGACCGGCTTTTGGGGCCCTGGGCCCACGTTTTGCGCATGGATATTCTGCATCTGCATACGCCGTTTCTCATGGCGATGCTGCCCCCCCCCCGGCGCGTTTATCGGTTTGGGATTCATGCTGGCGGGCAAGCATGTCATCGATCAAAAGCGCAAAGCCCGTCAGCGGCAAAGGGCGGCGATAGCGCCCGCCGCACAACAAGCACAACAGGAGCAGGCAGGATGAATCAAGGTAAGCGTCTGGCGATTTTAAGCCGGCTGCGGGATGCCAATCCCCATCCTACCACCGAGCTTCATTATCGGTCGCCGTTCGAACTACTGATAGCCGTCTTGCTGTCGGCGCAGGCTACCGACGTCAGCGTCAACAAGGCGACGGCCAAACTCTTCCCAGCGGCGGATTCCCCATCCGCCATGCTGGCGCTGGGCGTCGAGGGCGTCAAAAGCCACATCAAATCCATAGGGCTGTTTAACAGCAAAGCCGAAAATATCATCAAAACCAGCCGGATATTGCTGGAGCGGCATCAGGGACAGGTCCCGGAAGACAGAGACGCGCTGGAGGCGCTGCCCGGCGTGGGACGAAAAACCGCCAACGTGGTATTGAACACCGCCTTCGGCTGGCCGACCATCGCCGTGGATACCCATATCTTCAGGGTCTGCAACCGCACCGCGTTCGCTCCCGGCAAGGATGTGACGGCGGTGGAAAACCGGCTTATCAAGGTTGTGCCGGCGGAATTCAAAGTCGATTGCCATCACTGGCTGATTCTGCATGGCCGATATACCTGCATCGCCCGCAAACCGCGCTGCGGCTCGTGTTTGATTGAAGATCTCTGCGAGTTCAAAGAAAAAACAGATGCTTGACCGGCTGTCCGGCATTCCGGGCGGCAATTTGGCTTATGCAGAATGAAAAGCTATGGTTAAGGCGCAACGATCACTATTCTGCCTCGGCAGTTGGACGTATTCTATTATGCATCATCGCGGGTTTACCCTCTCCGGCCCTTCGCCCCATAAGGAGTCGTTTATGAAGCTTTTTTATATGCCTGGCGCAAGCTCACTGACGGCGCACATTGCATTGCGTGAAGCCGGGCTGGATTTTACGATTGAGAAAGTGGACAGCCGCACAAAAAAAACCGAGCATGGCGAGGATTATCTGGCGATAAATCCGAAGGGAAAAGTCCCGGCGCTGTTATTGGACGACGGCACCGTACTGACTGAAGTGGTTGCCATTGTCCAGTATCTGGCTGATCAAGTGCCGGATCGCCACCTGATCCCGCCGGCGGGCACCCTTTCCCGCTATCAGGCCATGGAGTGGTTGAATTATGTGGCAAGCGAGTTGCACAAAGGCCTGAGTCCGCTGTTCGATAAGCAATTACCGCCGGACTACAGACAGCAGACAGAAGAGCAAATGGAAGGTAAATTACTGTATCTTGAGCGAGAGCTGGCCGGTCAGGATTATCTGCTCGGCAGCCGGTTCAGCGTGGCCGATGCCTACCTGTTCACCATGCTGACCTGGGCCGACAGGCTGGGATTCGACCTCTCATATACGCCGTCGGTAGCGCAATTTTATCAGCGTATCAAATCGCGCCCCACCGTGGCCGCCGCGCTGCAGGCCGAAAGAGCGGAATCTCAGGCGGTGGAGTAGCCTCCTGATTTGCTCCCCGCCGCTAAGCCGTTCCACGAGGGGTCCGCTCCGGCCCCCTGCAATCGCGTCTTTATTGCCAGCAAATCAGGCAATAGTTTTTCTTGCCGCGGCGCACCAGGGTGTAACGCTCGAACAAACGGTCGGCATCGGTGAAAACATACTCCGCCGAGGACTGTTTTTCACCGTTCAGGGCGATGGCATTGGAGGCAATCAGGGTCCTGGCCTGGCCGCGTGAAGGCACCAGTTGCGCATCCACCAGCGCCTGCTGCAAATCCGCCCCGCGTTGCAGCGTAATCACCGGCATGCCGTCCTGAGCCAGCTGCTGGAAATCGTTGGCGGTAAGCTCCCGCGGCGAACCGGAGAACAGGCTCTGGGTGATACGCAGCGCCGCCGTCAGTCCCGCCTCCCCATGCACCAGTCGCGTGACTTTCTCCGCCAGCACATATTGCGCGCGAGGCGCCGTACCGCTGTTGCTGTCCTCCGCTTCCAGGGCGTTGATCTCTTCAATCGGCATAAACGTAAAAAATTTCAAAAAGCGATAGACATCGGCGTCGGCGGTATTGATCCAGAACTGGTAGAATTTATAAGGACTGGTTTTCAACGGATCCAGCCACACTGCTCCGCCTTCGGTCTTGCCGAATTTGGTACCGTCCGCCTTGGTGATAAGCGGCACGGTCAAACCGAAAACCGTATTTTGATGCATCCGCCGGGTCAAATCGATGCCGGAGGTGATATTACCCCACTGATCGGACCCGCCGATTTGCAGCTCGACGCCGTACTGTTTGTTCAAACAGGCGAAATCATAGCCCTGCAGCAAATTGTAGGAAAATTCGGTAAATGAAATGCCCACATCGTCGCGGTTGAGCCGCTGCTTCACCGCTTCTTTATTGATCATCTGATTAACGGAAAAATGCTTGCCGATATCCCGCAGGAAGGTCAGCACATTCATACTGCCGAACCAGTCGTAATTGTTGGCGGCGATGGCGCTGTTGTCGCCGCAATCGAAATCGAGGAACGGCGAAACCTGCCGGCGGATCTTGTCCACCCATTCCTGCACCGTCTCGGCGGTGTTCAATTTTCGCTCAACGGCCTTGAAGCTCGGGTCGCCTATCAAACCGGTGGCGCCTCCCACCAACGCCACCGGACGGTGGCCGGCCAACTGGAAACGCTTCAGGCACAATAGCGGTACCAGATGCCCCAAATGCAAGCTGTCGGCGGTGGGATCGAAACCGCAATACAACGAGAGCGGTCCCTGCGCCAGCCGCGCCGAAAGCGCGGCTTCATCCGTAACCTGGGCTATCAGGCCCCGCTCTTGCAATTGTTGTATCAGGTTGCTGCTTGCCATCTAAAAAAAACTCCGTCATTAAAAAGAATATAAGTAAACTGCGGTTGAATCATGGGGCCAGCCGGTCAATGGACCAGCCCGCGTCCTGGCGCTGATAGATGAACCGGTCATGCAGCCGGTGTTCCCCCCCCCCTGCCAGAATTCCATGGCATCGATGACCACGCGGTAACCGCCCCAAAAACTGGGCAGCGGCACTTCGCCCTGCTGGAATTTTTGTTTGAGTTCAAGAAACTTGCTTTCCAGAATGCCGCGGGTGGAGATACGACTGGACTGGCGAGATACCCAGGCACCGATTTGGCTGTCCTTGGGCCGGCTATGGAAATACTTCATGACCTCGAACACCGACAGGCGCTCCGCCCGGCCCAGCACCATGACCTGCCGCTCCAGGCTATGCCAGGGAAAATGAAGGCTGATGCGGCTGTTGTGGGCGAGATGCGCGGCCTTGCGACTGCCGAGGTTGGTATAGAATACCATGCCGCGGCTGTCGAAGTGCTTGAGCAGCACCATACGCTGATAGGGCTGACCGGACTCGTCCACCGTCGCCACGCACATGGCGGTGGGATCGGCGAGCTGCGCCTCGCAGGCCTGCTTTAACCAAAGCTCGAAGAGGTCCAACGGTTCCGCCGTCAAATCCGCCCGCCGCAGACCGCCGCGGGTATATTCGCGACGAAGGTCGGCGATATCAATTTTCTGTTCAGTCATAATGGTAAGTGGCGTAAAACCGTGGCTTTATTGTGCGCCGCGTGGTTAAAAATCTCAATCATTTACCGCCGCCGCGCCGGTTAGCGAACAGTCATTTACGACTATCCGCCCGTCGCGCTCGATAAACGCCCCGTCTCCTTTCGTCCAGAAGATATAGCGGCCGTTATCGTAGCGCACCCCTGACGCGGACGCTACCTGCGGCAAAGTCAATTGTTTGCCGTCCAATATGAAGCTGACCTGAGCCGGCCGGTTGCTTTGCCGCACCGTCAGCGGCAGGGTCCCGCATTGGTAATGCAACACACTGACCTCGGCGCCGTGATGCAGGCGCGAACAGCCCCCGGTGACGAACGCCGCCAGAACGGATAAGCATAAAATGACCTTTTTCATCCTTTTTATTCTCCCGGTTTGCGCCCCTAGAGGAAAAAATTCCCTGTTCAGACCGGATAAATCGCGCCGAGCAGGGTTTCCCGGCTTGCGCCGGTGACCGAGGGCAGATTGCCGGGCAAACCCGACAAGGTGCGGCAGGCCAGCCAGGCGAACGCCAAAGCTTCCATATCGTCGCCGCTGACGCCGAATTTGTCAGTAGGACTTACCTCAATTCCCGGCAACAGCGCGGATAGCCTCGTCATTATCAGGGGATTGCGCGCGCCGCCCCCGCACACCAGCAAATGCTCGCAGCCGCCGGACAGCAAGACCTGACAAGCGACGCTGCGGGCGGTAAGTTCCGCCAGGGTAGCCTGTACGTCTCTGGCGGGTATCGGCGTAAAATGGCTTAATTGATGGTTCAGCCACCCCATATTGAAGTGCTCACGACCGGTGCTTTTCGGCGCCGGCAGGGAAAAAGTAGTCGTCGGCAAGCATCAGGCCCAGCAAGTCCGCGTGGATTTCACCCGCGCGAGCCCATGCCGCGTCGACGTCGTAGGGCTTCTTCCGCTGCCGCCAGATCCAGGCGTCCATCAGCACATTGCCCGGGCCGGTGTCGTAACCGCGTATGGGCTGGCCGGGCAGCAGCAGTGATAAATTGGCGATGCCGCCGATATTAAGCACCATCCTGCGCTCGGTGGGATGAGCCAACAAAGCATGATGGAATCCCGGCACCAGCGGCGCGCCCTGCCCGCCATAGGCCATATCCCGTCGGCGAAAATCCCCTACTGTGGTAATGCCGGTTATGGCGGCAATCAGATTGTTGTCGCCGATTTGCAATGTGCTGGGATACTGACCGACGGGTTGGTGCCATACCGTCTGGCCATGGCAGCCGATAGCGGTTATCTCGCGGGGAGAGACGCCGGCCCCGGCCAGCATTTTTAACACGCCCTCGCCGAACAACCTGCCCAGCCGGGTGTCCAATTCTCCCAAGCGGGATAGCGTTACCGCCTGCCCTTGGCACATGGAGAGTATCAGCTGTTTGATTTCCAGCGGAATCGGATGCGTGTAGCTGGCCTGCTGCGCCACAGTATGTTCATCTATGGCGGCAAGCACCACATCTATGCCGTCAAGGCTGGTTCCCGACATGACTCCCACATAACGACCTGTTTTCATTGGCCCGGTCTTGCTCCTGACAAAAAAAGGGGATTTTGATTATTGTACTGTAACATAGCCGTTCGCTTTTACCTTGCGGCGATAGTGGCCATCGGCCGAAACCATTCGAGGTTACGTTAACATTTTTACTGCATGGGACCCGCAAAAAGGGAAAAAATTAAAGTTGTTACAATGTCATAACGGAATTCAAAATTGATTAGCATTAAAATCATTGCGAAAATCACAGATTAGCGTCTGTTTATTCGCAGTTTATGTTTTTCTCAACATTATAAACTACAGTAAACTAAACTTGTCGCCTCCGGCGCCTGACACCGGTTAGCGCAGCTACATTAGCATAAGTTCCGTCTGGGTTTGCCTTGGACGAACGTCGTACAATAGGAGTTTTTGATGATGAAACGTTTGCTCGTGGTCACCCTGGCTGGTTTGACATTGGCGGGATGTGCCAATAACAACAGCTTATCCGGTGATGTCTACTCTGCCTCGGAAGCCAAAGAAGTTCAAAGCGTAACCTACGGTACGCTGGTGGGCGTCCGGCCGGTACAGATCCAGGGTGGTGAGGATTCAAACATTATCGGCACCATCGGCGGTGCGGTACTGGGAGGTTTAGTGGGAAATACCATTGGCGGTGGCGCCGGCAGAGGCGTCGCTACCGCGGCCGGCGCGGTAGCGGGCGGCGTCGTCGGACAGAACGTGGGCAGTGCGATGAACCGCACCCAGGGCGTGGAACTGGAAATACGCGAAGACGACGGCAGAACCATCATGGTGGTGCAAAAACAGGGTCCCACCCGTTTCAGCGTAGGTCAGCGTGTCGCCATCGCCGGCAATGGGCGCGGCGTCACCGTTTCCCCTCGTTGATAAGGCAAGATGCTGCCATTGTTTTACGCCTTCCGGCACGGAAGGTGATGAAAGTCAGAGAGGCGGCATTAGCATAATATGCCAATATAAAGAACCGGCAGTATATGCCGGTTTTTTATATGATACATGTACGTTACACCTAGGCAAATCAGGATTTATTATAAAGTTCCAGGATATTTTTTTCTAGCCGGGCAATCATATTACTCAGAAATTGTATTTCTTGCTCTGAGATGCCTGCCAGAATTTCATCTCTGGTGCTATTTATAACATGATTAACTTCTTTAATGATAGGCTCGGCGGATTCCGTCAGTTTTATACGTTTCGCACGCCGATCATTGGCACAGGTATGTCGGGTGATGAGTTTCTTCTCTTCGAGCTGGTCAAGCGTGCGAACCAATGATGGCTGCTCGATGCCTATGGCTTTAGCCAATTGAATTTGCGACTGTTCCGGCGGCAACTGACAGATATTATGCAACGTGATCCAATGCGTTTGTGTCAGCTCTAGAGGTTTTAAGCGATGGTCAATCAGTGCGCGCCAAACACGAACAAGTCGCGCCAAATCAGATCCTAATGGCGATTCCAATTCTCTCTCCTTATAATTAAGCCGATTAAGCTTGTTCCCTGGATTCCCATCCATTCTAATGGGTGGAATGGCAAAATACAAATATATATATAAATACGGCGAAAGTTAAGTTGAGATGGATGTAATATGCATGTTATTCCTTTGATAAAATGGACGTTACCGAAGAGCGCATATGTTTTCTGACCATCCGCCCTTGCGGATGAATTGGCCCTCCTTCCTTCACATTTTCCCGCCTGGTGTAGGGTAATCTATGAAAACGTTCTTTAATCCGTTCCTCTTAGCGGCAAACGTAACCTTTTCATAATGAGACAGGGCGTGTATGCCAAGCGGATTATTCATAACTGTATCACTATTATTGTCATTCAGCGTGATTTATTGTTAATTTAAGTTAAATGAAGACATAACAAATATCAATATTTCATGTATTCGGGGTAATAATGTAGAAGAAATATATAAGTAACTAGTAATTAGTGCGTATATTAATAATATCTAATATATCCAAAGCTAACGCATTGACGTTTATACATCAAAATAGCGCTGGTTGCTGTGGGTCTTCCGAGGCGGGTTGTGGGGATTTGCCGGCCCGCGCCATACGCAAATAGCGCTGGCGGCACAATCGCAGCACCTCCCTTCTCTGGCTGTCGTTCATTCCCGTCCAATCGAATCGTTCCTGGCGGGATCGCAAGCAGCCGATACAATAGCCGCGGGCATCCGACTGACAAATTCCGCGACAGGGACTGGGTATGGTAAAAAACTCAAGCTGTTCCGGCACAGGCCCTCCTTATTTACTTTCATTGAAGACGTTATTTCCTCCGCTGGCAAGATTTTTCCCGCCCGACGGCGCTTTTCCGACGCTGTAAAAGCAGGTCCATGGGGTTTATACTGGCTCTACCTAAACACTGGCGGACCCTCCGTCGTCACTTCCCAAGAGGATTTTATGCGCCTGCTTCACACCATGCTACGGGTTGGCGACCTACAGCGATCCATAGATTTTTACACCAAAATCCTGGAAATGCGCTTATTACGCACCAGCGAAAACGCCGAATACAAATATACCCTGGCGTTTGTCGGCTACACCGATGAATCCGAGGGGGCGGTGCTGGAATTGACCTATAACTGGGGAGTAGACGGATACTCCCTCGGCAGCGCCTACGGCCACATCGCGCTCGGCGTCGAAAACGTAGCGGCCACTTGCGAACGTATCCGTCAGGCGGGAGGCAAGGTGACCCGTGAAGCCGGTCCGGTTAAAGGAGGCAGCACCATCATCGCTTTCATTGAAGATCCCGACGGATATAAAATCGAATTAATCGAGCAGCGTCATGCAGGTCAGGGATTGGGACATTGAATTAAGTGACAATGTCACATATCCGAACATTTCCCTCAGCCGCTTTCAGGGTGAAATCGGCTGAAGTTCCCCCTCTCCGCGCCATTGCAATGGAATGGCCATGCAGGACACGGCAAAATTTGCCATAATGCGGGCTGAATTTCTAAAAAGTAAGAACAGGCATGGCTGATATAGATGATGTAAATTCCCTTCGCGGCCGTTTTCGCGGTTTTTATCCGGTTGTTATTGACGTAGAGTCCGCAGGCTTTAATGCCGCCACCGACGCCTTGCTCGAAATCGCCGCCGTCACGTTGCATATGGAACAGGGCTGGCTGGCGCCGGACCAAACGCTGCATTTTCATGTGGAGCCTTTTCCCGGCTCGCTGTTGCTGCCGGAGGCGCTGGCCTTTAACGGCATCGATCCGTCCAATCCCTTGCGCGGCGCGGTGAGCGAATATGAAGCGCTGCATGAGATATTCAAGATGGTGCGCAAAGGCATTAAAGATCAGGGCTGCAACCGGGCCATCATCGTGGCTCACAACGCCGGTTTCGACCATGGTTTTCTCATGGCGGCCGCGGAGCGGGCCAATCTTAAACGCAATCCGTTTCACCCATTCGCCACGTTCGATACCGCCGCGCTTAGCGGATTGGTGCTCGGCCAGACCGTGCTGGCGAAAGCCTGCATCGCCGGGGGAATCGCCTTTGACAGCCGCCAGGCTCATTCGGCGCTTTATGATACCGAACGCACCGCGGAGCTGTTTTGCGAGTTGGTCAACCGGTGGAAACGCCTTGGCGGATGGCCGCTGCCGCCGCTGGCGGACGAAACCATCGGCGAAACCCAATAGCCTCCGCGCTCATTAAATGAGGGTGACGAAAGCCCTGTTCAGCTAAAAAAAACGCCGATCCCAGCGATAGAATCGGCGTTTTCCCTGAGGTTACGGGTTTAAACCCGCCGGTCATCAATTGGAGGGCTGATTTTCCTGTGAGCCGTGTTTTACCGCGGTCTCTTTGATAAGGGGCTGAAGCTCGCCGTGCTGGTACATTTCCAGAATGATATCGCAGCCGCCTATCAGCTCACCGTCCACCCATAACTGCGGGAAGGTCGGCCAATTGGCGTATTTCGGCAGTTCGGCCCGGATATCAGGATTCTGCAGGACATCCACATAAGCAAAACGCTCGCCGCAGGCAGAAAGCGCCTGCACCGCTTGAGCGGAAAATCCGCAACCGGGTAACTTAGGCGAGCCTTTCATATAAAGAAGAATCGGGTTTTCAGCAATTTGCTGCTGAATCTTTTCAATCGTCGTCATTGTCTCGCTTCCTCAAGCCTTAGGTTGGCTTTATCTGCTCTGGGTGAGTTATGCTTGGAATCACTATTCTAACGACTACAGCATCATTAGATAAACGTTTTTTTGCCCGCCGCAGCCCGCACGGACAAAGAATGCGGCGCCTATAATGAAGAATAACACCTTGAGCGAGTTTTATCCGGGATGGGTTTAGAACGACCGGCTCATTTTAAAAGACAAAACCGCTGAAATTTACGTCAAGTCATGCATAGATCTGCAGCAAATACGCAGTCGGTCACGTTTATTCACAATATGATGATAATTCATGATGCATTGTAGGGGTAAATAGCTTAAATTCCTTTGAGGCGTTTATATCCCCCCTTTTTGGGGCCACAGAGGATAGCGTTTATCATGCGTTTATGCTTTACGCTTTTTGTGTTTCTTTTCACTCAGCTATTTTTCAATTTGGCGCATGCCGCGCCCAATGCCGGTATCAATGCCGACCAGCGAAAATCGCAGTCGAGCACGGCCAAGACGGGCGATCGACGCAAGCGCAAGCCACTTAAAGCGGTATTGAAGATAACGAAAAAGAGCAAACCGGCGACCGAGCAAAAAATCTCCCGTCATAGCACAAGCAAACCAAAAGAGCTCGTTGCCGAAAAAAACGGCAATAAAAAATTACATTTCCACCCCATCGCCAAGATAATCACCAAGACAAAAGTGCCGGCTGTCGAAAAAAGCGCCCAAAAATTGCATCCAATGCCCGCCGCCAAAAAAATCGCCAAGATTACAACGCCGAAAAAAGGCTACAAGAAAGGCTACGGCAGGCATCGGATGAATAAACGCGCTACCGCTGAACTGGTTGCCAACGACAAACCCATCAGCATGAGCGAGAGCCATAAAAAGCGCTACCAGCACGCCAAATTGACGGCGATGAACAAGCTGATGTCGCAGATGGGCAAGCCTTATCGCTGGGGCGGCATGTCCCCTAATACCGGATTTGATTGCAGCGGCCTGATTTACTATGCGTACAAGGACGTCGTGCGGATACATATGCCTCGTACCGCCAATGAAATGTTCCATCTCAGGGATGCGGCGCCGGTGAAAAAGGACGATTTGGAAAGCGGGGATTTAGTCTTTTTCCATATTACCAACCGCGGCGCCGCCGATCACGTCGGGGTTTATCTAGGCAACGGCCGCTTTATCGAATCGCCCCGCACCGGTCGCGATATTCGTATCAGCTATCTGAACGAGGATTATTGGCAGGATCATTATGTCGGTGCTCGTCGGGTAGTCACGCCCAAGACGATCCGTTGATGCGACAACTCTCGCAGTCCGGTAATCTGCAGTAAACTCCAAGGCGAGCGACTATCAGGCGCGCCGACGGCCAGAAGGTACCAGATACCAGGGAGGGCTAGGATTCAAGGCTGGATCGCCATGCAATCCGCCTCCCGGTCCATTTGCTTTTCACAGGCTAAGGCGTTAATTCATCACCGCGGTGAAACTGAATGCAATGATGACCAACAGTGCAAACACCGTCGTGAGTAAAGACAGTTTAAAATCGCCGCTCATCCTATCTCCTCGTAATACAACATTTGCCGTTAAACGACGTGGGTTGCAAGCAGTGTCGCATAACGCGAATAAAAAAGCTCCCCGGCCGTGCAGCGGCCGGTCATATTTCGTATTACCGCTTTCACTTTAGCGTGGAATCAAGGAAAATTGGCGATTGTTTTTATTCAGGCGTTCAGGAGTTTTCCAGGCATGGCAACCATCAAAGACGTGGCGAAACGCGCCGGCGTGTCCACCACCACCGTATCTCATGTCATCAACAAGACGCGATTCGTGGCGCAGGAGACCAAGGTGGCCGTTTTGGAGGCCATCGGCCAGTTGCATTATTCCCCAAGCGCGGTGGCCCGCAGCCTGAAGATAAATCGCACCAAATCCATCGGATTGCTGGCCAGTACCAGCGAGGCGCCCTACTTCGCCGAAATTATCGAAGCCATAGAACATCATTGTTTTGCGCGCGGTTACACGTTGGTGCTGTGCAATTCCCATAATGATCTGGATAAGCAGAGCGCTTATCTGGCGATGCTCGCGCAGAAACGCGTGGACGGTTTGCTGGTCATGTGCGCCGAATACCCTGAACCGTTGCTGAATTTGCTGGAAGATTATCGCCATATACCCATGGTGGTCATGGATTGGGGCGCGGCCCGCCGGGATTTTACCGATACCATCATCGACAATGCCTTCGCCGGCGGCTACTTGGCCACGCGTTATCTGCTTTCCCGCGGGCACCGCGATATCGGCGCCATACCCGGCCAGTTGGCGCGCAATACCGGCGGCGGGCGGCATCGTGGTTACCTGCATGCCCTTGAGGAAGCCGGCATAGCTATTCCTCATCAGTGGATTGTCCAGGGGGATTTCGAACCGGCATCCGGCTATCGGGCCATGAAACAGATTTTGTCCCGACCGCAGCGACCCACGGCGGTTTTTTGCGGCGGCGATGTCATGGCGATGGGGGCAATGTGCGCCATTGATGAAATGGGCATGAAGGTCCCTGATGACATTTCCATTATCGGATATGATAACGTTCGCAATTCATGCTTTTTCACCCCGGCGTTAACCACCGTTCATCAACCCAAGGAAGAATTGGGCGAAGCCGCGCTGACCATGTTGCTGGACCGTATCCTCAGTAAGCGGGAAAAACCCCGAACAATCGAAGTTCATCCCGCATTGATTGAACGCCGCTCCGTGGCGGACGGTCCGTTTCATCGCTAAGCGACGTTGCCGGCTCATTCCTTTTGAGCGTCGCTCGCCCACGAATGTAATAATATATTTCAACTTTATAACTATGCTTGATGAGTTATTGTTTCAGCAGGAAATCATTAAATTATATCTTAAATTCATTATCCTGTTAGCTATTGTCTAATCGGGAATGCAGGCTTATACTCAATATCGTTAACAAATATAACGAGTTGTCTAATAATTTTGCTTTGAATTGTCGTTTTATACACGGCAGCATCCTGTTTTTAGAGCACCCTGCTAGCAGCCAATCATTTGGTTTTTAAATTCCTCTGTTTATTGTGGTACATCCGACACCACGGATACCCGTGGATGCTTATAAAAGCCCGCAGGTACAAGCTTCGCTTTTCCTGACGGGGTTGTGACAGAAGAAAGGTGATGGAGACGCTATGAGTTCCTCGTGTGTTGAAGACCTGAGCTTTCATGATAATGCTTGGTATCGAATCATCCATGAATTGCTTGCTGAGGCGGATGTTAAGATCAACGGAGCAAGGCCGTTTGATATTCAGGTCAAGAACCCGGATTTTTTCAAACGCATTCTGGAGGAGGGATCCTTAGGACTGGGTGAGAGCTACATGGATGGCTGGTGGGAATGCGAACGGCTGGATATCTTTTTCCAGCGCGTCTTGCGTGCCGGCTTGGAAAATAAGCTTCCCCGTCATTTCAAGGATATTTTACGCGTTGCGGCCGCGCGGATAATGAATTTTCAGTCCAAAAAAACGGGCCTGGATTGTCGGCAAAGAACATTACGACCTGGGTAACGATTTATTCAGCCTGATGCTGGACCCCTATATGCAGTATTCCTGCGGTTACTGGAAAGAGGCCGCTTCCCTGGAAGAAGCACAGCAGGATAAGCTTCGGATGATCTGCGAAAAACTGCAGTTGCGCCCAGGCATGACGCTGTTGGATGTCGGCTGCGGCTGGGGCGGTCTTGCCGCCTTCGCGGCCAAGAACTACGGCGTTTCCGTGCAGGGGGTCACCATCTCCGCCGAACAGCAAAAATTGGCCCAGCAGCGTTGCGAAGGCTTGGACGTCACTATCTCACTGCAGGATTACCGTGATCTCAACGTGCAATTCGATCGTATCGTTTCGGTGGGCATGTTTGAACACGTGGGGCCGAAAAATTATGCCACCTACTTTGACGTTATCGACCGTAATCTGAAACGCGACGGGTTGTTTTTGCTGCACACCATTGGTTCGAATCACACCGACATGAATGTGGACCCCTGGATCAACAAATATATATTTCCCAATGGCTGCCTCCCTTCCGTGCAGCATATCGCCCGTGCCAGCGAGAAGCATTTTGTTATGGAGGACTGGCATAATTTCGGCACCGATTACGATAAAACGCTGATGGCGTGGTACGAGCGATTTCTCGCCGCCTGGCCGTCGCTGTCGGGAAATTATTCCGAACGCTTTTTCCGGATGTTTTGCTATTACCTGAATGCCTGCGCCGGCGCGTTTCGCGCCCGCAATATCCATTTATGGCAGGTATTGTTCAGCCCGCAAGGCGTTGAAGGCGGAATCCGCGTTCCCCGTTGAATGCGCCCCCGCCACCGCGGGGCGTCTCCTTCGGCCGCCGCTTTATTGCCCTGGCCGGGCAATAAAGTGACCTTATCACTTTTAACCCCGGCTTTTCCCCTCTCGGCTTGGATCAAACGCCCTTGCGTGTTACCGGCGAGTTTATGCGTTTTCCGCATTCTCCCTGGCGGCCAATGTCGCTTCCCGTTGCGCCAAAACCCGTTCGACGGTGTCTACCACCGCCTGGGTCTGGGGATCGATTTCGATGTTGACCCGCTGCCCCAGCTTTTTTTTCCCGAGCGTCGTGCGGCTTAGGGTTTCCGGGATCAGATGCACGCAAAATTTGTCGGCGGTCAATTCGCCGATGGTCAAGCTGATGCCGTCGATGCCGATATAACCCTTATACAACACGTATTTCATCAGGTTTCTGTCAGGCATTTTGAACCAGATTTGCCGGTTGTTTTCCGATGTGATGATTTTCACTATTTCGGCGCTGCACATGATATGGCCGGACATGACGTGGCCGCCGATTTCGGCGTTGAACGTGGCTGCCCGTTCCACGTTCACCTCATCCCCCACCTGCAAATCGCCGAGGTTGGTGATGCGCAACGTTTCTTTCATCAGATCAAAGCTCGCCACATCCCCGTCGATGGCGCTTACGGTCAAACAGCAACCGTTATGCGCCACCGACGCGCCGGTCTCAAGACCGGCCAGCATCCCGTGCGGCAGCTTGATATAATGCGTGCGGAAATTCGTTTTTTCATCGATTTGAAGCACGGACGCAGTACCTTGTACAATACCCGTAAACATGAACTTGCCCTCTCTGAACGACAGCCGAAAATAATAGCGGTTATATTGCCCCAATTCAGCGGTAAATCCAAACCCCTCGCCTCCATAGGCGTGATACGCACCGAAAATGTGCATTGCCGGGCTGGCATAACGTTGGCAATGGATTACACTATGAGCCTTATATCGACCCGGCGCTCACCGCTAAAAGCCGCACGTACGCTATTGTTTACCTGCATTTTGCATAGTCTCGTTTCCTAATGGCCATAACGACATAACTTTATTGCATATTCTCGTTCACTGGCCGGCATAACGACATAACTTGATAGGTGTCTGCTTGCAGAAGTATCTCCTTGAAGCGCGTATATTATTGTCACTGGCTATCCCGGTCATTGTCGCGCAAATCGCGCAAACCGCCATGGGAGTGGTGGATACCGTCATGTCCGGCTCGGTGAGCGCCACCGATATGGCCGCCGTCGCCGTCGGGACTTCCATTTGGCTGCCCACCATCCTCTTCGGCCAAGGGCTCATCCTGGCGTTGACGCCGGTTATCGCCCAGATGAACGGGTCAGGTCGGCGCGATCGCATTGCCTTTCACGTGCGCCAAGGGTTTTGGCTGGCCTTCCTTGTCTCTCTGCTCATCATGTTCCTGTTGCATCATTCGCCTGTGGTCATCAGCAGAATGCACCATGTGGATCCGCTCTTGGCGCAGAAGGCCGTTGCATACCTGCGTTTCCTGCTGTTCGGCGCGCCGGGCTATCTCTTCTTTCAAGTGCTGCGCGGCCAATGCGAAGGCTTGTCCAAGACCAAGCCGGGCATGGTGATAGGCTTCCTCGGCCTGGCGGCGAACATACCCATCAATTACGTATTCATCTACGGCAAGCTGGGTATGCCGGCCTTGGGCGGCGTGGGATGCGGTATCGCCACGGCGTCGGTGTACTGGCTCATGTTCGGGATAATGTGGTGGTATGTGCGCCGGGCCGTGGCCTTCAAGGATTTTCGCCCCGCCATTGCCGTCGCCATGCCCCACTGGCCGACGCTCCGGCGCTTAAGCGCGCTGGGATTGCCGGTGGCGTCCTCCCTCTTTTTCGAGGTGACGCTGTTCGCCGTGGTGGCGTTGTTGGTGACGCCGCTGGGCATCGTCTCCGTGGCGGGTCATCAAATTGCCCTGAACTTCAGCGCGCTGATGTTCGTCCTGCCGCTGTCAATCGGCGTGGCGGCCACCATCCGCGTGGGCTTCCGGCTCGGGGAGAACAAGGTGGAGGACGCGCGGGTCGCCGCCTGGACCAGTCTGGGGACGGGGGTGATGCTCGCCTGCGTAACCGCGGTCTTAACCTACCTGTTCAGGGTGCGTATCGCCACATGGTACAATAACACGCCGGCGGTGGTGAGCATGGCGTCGCATCTGATGGCCCTGGCGGCGCTCTATCAGATCTCCGATTCCATCCAGGTTATCGGCAACGGTATTCTGCGCGGATATAAAGATACCCGCTCGATATTCTTTATTACCTTTACCGCTTACTGGCTGCTGGGTCTGCCCTGCGGCTATGTGCTGGGGCTCACCGATTATGCGGTGCCCGCCATGGGTCCCAGCGGATTCTGGATAGGTTTCATCATCGGCTTGACGTCCGCGGCCATCATGATGTCAATGCGCATACGCTGGCTGCAGCGCCAGCCGCCGCTGCAAATTCTCCACCGGGCGGCGCGCTGAGCTCAACGCGGCAAAACCGGCCGGTACGCGCAAAAAAAACGGCGCTCTGCGCATTACGTCGGCAATTGAGCGAGGTGACGGGGAAAAAACGATTTTTTCCCCTTGCATGGCTTGATAATGCCCGTTAATATTCGTCCCGCTGTCGGGTCGGCAGTGTTATTCGATATGCGTTCTTAGCTCAGTTGGTTAGAGCACCACCTTGACATGGTGGGGGTCGATGGTTCGAGTCCATTAGAACGCACCAATTCCTGTGCGTCCGTAGCTCAGCTGGTTAGAGCACCACCTTGACATGGTGGGGGGTCGGTGGTTCGAGTCCACTCGGACGCACCATCCTTATTTTTATCTTATCTGTTTTCACCTCCTCTTAGGTGACGTCTGCTGGTTTACACCGCTGTTATTCCTTTATTTGTCAACAGAAATGCCGGATAGAGGTTAATTCCTTCGTTCATTTGTACAATAGTTGATAACAAAAATTTGCATATATGCCAAAAATCTGGCTTTTTCGCCCCTAAAGCATTATTTGCGCTGTTTTTATCTTGTGTCCGCTGCTTCAATAACTATAATACGAAACGTTATTTCAATTGAATGGTTTCAGCCGATTGATTAGCCGAATACTAATTAAAACAGTCTTGCCGGTTAAACAGCGCGCTCCTTATCGGGCGGCGTGTTTACACTTTTTTCATCTCTTTCTCACTTTTGTCACCTATCCTTGAACGTAGGGAACAGGGCTCGTCGAGCTGCACATTTTTCGTCGTCGATACTCACCGGCGACACACCAGTTTTATCATCCATCACAACTTGCAGATACCATTGTTATGAAAAAGACAAAAATTGTTTGTACCATAGGTCCGAAATCCGAATCCGTAGAGATGCTGACCAAACTGCTGGATGCCGGCATGAACGTCATGCGTCTGAATTTTTCCCATGGCGACTATGAAGAACATGGTCAACGTATCAAAAATCTGCGCTCCATTCTGTCATCCACCGGTAAAAAAGCGGCTATCCTCCTTGATACCAAAGGTCCTGAAATCCGTACCATGAAATTGGAAAACGGCAGCGATGTTTCTTTGACCGCCGGTCAGACCTTTACCTTTACCACCGATCAGAGCGTCATCGGCAATAAAGAACGGGTTGCGGTAACCTATTCCGGCTTTCCGCAGGATTTGTCCATCGGCAATACCGTGTTGGTGGATGACGGACTGCTGGGCATGATCGTGACCGACAAAACCGATAGCACCGTCGTTTGCAAGGTTTTGAACAACGGCGACCTCGGTGAAAACAAAGGCGTTAACCTGCCGGGTGTCTCTATCGCCCTGCCGGCCCTGGCGGAAAAAGACAAGCGCGACCTGATTTTTGGTTGCGAACAAGGTGTTGATTTCATCGCGGCGTCATTTATTCGTAAACGTTCCGACGTCTTGGAAATCCGCGAGCATTTGAAACAGCACGGCGGTGAGCATATCCAGATCATCTCGAAAATTGAAAATCAGGAAGGCCTGAACAATTTCGACGAAATCCTGGAAGCCTCCGACGGCATCATGGTGGCTCGCGGCGACCTCGGCGTGGAAATTCCGGTAGAAGAAGTGATCTTCGCCCAGAAGATGATGATCGAGAAATGCAACAGGTCGCGCAAAGTGGTGATTACCGCAACCCAAATGCTCGACTCCATGATCAAAAAACCCCCGCCCCACCCGCGCTGAAGCCGGCGACGTGGCGAACGCCATCATCGACGGCACCGATGCGGTGATGCTGTCGGGGAAAGCGCGAAAGGGAAATATCCCCATGAAGCCGTCAGCATCATGGCCACGATTTGCGATCGTACCGACCGCGTCATGCCGAGCCGGATTGAAAGCATCAACGACAGCCGCAAGCTTCGCATCACCGAAGCGGTATGCCGCGGCGCGGTGGAAACCGCTGAAAAAATTGGAAGCTCCGCTGATTGTGGTGGCGACCGAAGGCGGTAAATCCGCCAAAGCGGTCCGCAAATATTTCCCCAAAGCCGAAATTCTGGCCCTGACGACCAACGAAATCACCGCCCGCCAACTGCTCTTGACCAAAGGCGTCGCTTGCCAGCTGGTTGAGAAAATCGCATCCACCGATGATTTTTACCGTATCGGCAAGGCAATGGCCTTGGAATGCGGGCTGGCGCAGAAAGGCGACATCATTGTGATGGTTTCCGGCGCCCTGGTGCCGAGCGGCACCACCAACACCGCGTCCGTCCATCAGCTGTAATCTCCCGGCTTATCCCTCGCCCCCGCTTTGTCGGGGGCTTTTTTTTGCCGTCCTTTTGCAATGTCGCCATTTAGGGGATGCTTTTTCCAGCAAAGCAGGCTATCTTGGGTTTGCACAACTGTGTTTCGAAAGTCTTACTGATGTTAATTCTGACGATGAGGGCTAAGGCCGGCAATAAAATCAACCCTCATAGCACAAATTAAACGATACTTTTTATCCGCCGTTTAATCGGAGTTATCTTATGGAAGCGAGAACAACAGCCTCTTTTTTTAACCTCTCTGTAAAACAAGACGTTTCTTTGAGCATTCGATCGAAATTAATCGTTTTGCGAGTAAATTTATTTCTCTTTCGAAAATACTTTGTGTAATACTTGTAATGCTACATGGAGATTAACTCAATCTAGAGGGTATTAATAATGAATCGTACTAAACTGGTACTGGGCGCGGTAATTTTGGGTTCCACTCTGCTTGCTGGCTGTTCAAGCAACGCTAAAATCGATCAGCTGTCCTCTGACGTTCAAACTCTGAACGCGAAAGTTGACCAGCTCAGCAACGATGTAACCGCTATTCGTTCTGACGTACAGGCTGCTAAAGACGACGCTGCCCGTGCCAACCAACGTTTGGATAACCAAGCCCACTCTTATCGTAAATAAGAGTCGCCTTGTTTAGAAAATGGCGCACATTGTGCGCCATTTTTTTGCCCTACTCCACGGTTTCGCCCTTATACCTCTTAAACCCCGCCCTATGGCCTTATCGGCATAGCACCGCCCATCCTATGGGCCGCCTTGTCGCAATGGCGTAGAGGGCTACTCAGGGCCCTTTTAACTCACAAAGCACCGCCTTGCGCCGTTAGGCCTTTATCAGAACCGGTTGGCGATTGCGGCGATGCTGACAAAGGGTGCGCCGCAGGAGTGAAATTTTCCGCCGCAATCCCCCTGGAGACCAGTATCGGCATACCTGCCCGGCGGACAATCGCTTCATCGGCCACGGTTTTATCCGACGCTTTGTCGCCCAGGAATTTTCTGACCTTTGAATTAAGAGCGATATGCATGGTTTGCGGATCGTCCTTGTCGTTGCGGGATAATGGCTGATGAACCTCGATATACCGTTTCCCATCCGGTTCGGCGGCGACCTTAATGGGCTCATTTAACACCTGAACCCGGGTACCCACGGGGACCTGCTCAAACAGCGCCTGGATATCCTCCGGTCGTAGCCGGATACAGCCGGAGCTGACCCGCATACCGATGCCGAAATTGGCATTGGTGCCATGGATAAGATAGGTGCCGTTCCCGGCCGCCAACCGCAGGGCAAACAGTCCCATGGGATTATCCGGGCCCGCCGGGACCACTGCCGGCAGCCTGATACCCTGCTCGGTCAGATAACGCCTGCGGATGTTGGGCGTGGGGGTCCAGGTGGGATTGACGATCTTTTGAATAACGGCGGTGGTCATTGCCGGGGTGCTTCGGCCCAGTTGGCCGATACCGATGGGATAGACGATAACGCTTTGACTCCCCGGAGGATAATAAAACAACCGCAGCTCGGCGAGGTTGATAACGATGCCTTTTCTGGGAGCGTCGGGCAACAGCAGTTGCGAGGGTATGGTAAGAAAGGTGCCGGGCGTCGGCAAATAGGGGTCGGTGCCGGGATTGGCTTCCAGCATCGCCAGCAGGCCGATTTTATACTGTGCGGCGATGGCCTCCAGTGAACCGTGGTCGTCAGGCACCGTGGCGACGGTATTCTCGCCTACCAGGCGGCTGTCCGGCGGCGGCAGGGAATATACCGTTGCGGCGGCGTCGCCGGCTTCTCCCGCCAGGCAGACGGCCATGGCGAATCCGATAAAGGCGAAGGCTCGTTTCATTTTGTCTTCCTACCCGTTTTTATCAACTGGTCCTGTATTTCCGGTGCGCGGTTCCCAAAAGGCCGGCAGCAGCACCACCAATAGCAGCCGGCGCCCGTTAGCGACAATAAGAATTTGCTGAGAAATTAAGCGGGAAACGGCCAGTGGCTTCGCAAAGCCTGCCGGCACCCAATGTGCTCGCCTTAGCGATGGCGTACAACGGGGAAAGCGCGGCGATGGAACATAGCGGCCGGAGTACGGCCGCCAAGAGAGAGGGTTAATGCAATGCGGCGGCTTTTTTTACGGATGCCGCGCACCATGGCTTCCAATCCTTGGGATCGAGAGGGCGTCAAATGCTGACTCAGGGCCAACTCGCTGAAAAACGGCCGCACGTCCTGAGCGACAATTTCCTCGGGCGTCAAGGCGTGATAAAAAACAAATACCATAGCAATCAGACCCTTCACGATGGCCGCATCGCTGTCGCCGAAAAACTGGACTTCCCCGGATTGAAGGTCTTGATGCATAACAATCCAAACCTGGCTTTGACAACCGGCTATCAAATTACCGGCGATGCGGGTTCCCGAGGGAAGCGGATCCAGTTGCGCACCCAATTCAATAATATACATATATTTTTCTTCCCAATTACTGCATCGGGAAAAATTACGCAACAACTTACTTTTTTCCGGCAAATTCGCCATGACTCTTGTTCTCCCGGCCGACGGATTCAGCCCAGCAAACGTCGGACGCGCACCAAACCGGACACCAGCCGATCAATGTCTTCCCTTGTGGTATACAAGGCCAGCGAAGCGCGGCACATGCTGGGCACCTGATAATACGCCATCAGCGGCATTGCGCAATGGTGGCCGGTACGGATGGCGATACCGTACTGGTCAAGGAAACTCCCCACGTCATAGGCATGATGCTTGCCAAGATTGAAGGCTATCACACCTGTCCGATCGTCCGGACCGTACAGGGTGAGATCCGGCACCTGCTGCAGGGATTCCAACGCATAACGCATCAGTTCCCGCTCGTAATGACGAATATTGTCCAGGCCCAGGCCTTCCACATAACGCAATGCCGCCCCAAGCCCCATCATGCCGGCGGTATTGGGCGAACCTGCCTCAAAGCGCCAGGGCGGTTCAAGAAACGTGGTTCCCTCCGTCAGGCTGACGCTTTGAATCATCGAACCGCCGCCTTCCCAGGGAGGCATACGGTCCAAAAGCGCTTTTTTTTTTTTTTTTTTTTTTTTTGCCATACAGTATACCGATGCCGGACGGACCGTAAATCTTATGGCCTGAGAAGGCATAAAAGTCACAATCCAGCGCCTGCACGTCTACCTCGCCATGCATAATACCCTGGGCGCCGTCCACCAGCACCACCAGGTTAGCGGCGGCCCGGGCCCGAGCGATAATGCGGTTTAGCGGATTCACGGTGCCCAACACATTGGAGACCTGGGTAATGGCCAGCAAGCGCGTGCGCTCGTCCAACAGCGAAGGGAGCCGTTCTTCATCGAGGGTGCCGTCCTGCAACAGCGGCAGTATCCTGATTTCGACCTGTCGTTCCGCGGCGATAAGCTGCCAAGGGACGATATTGGAGTGATGCTCCATTTCCGTCAGAATGAGGTTATCGCCGGGCTGCAGAAAATGGCGCCCGTAACTGTTGGCCACCAGATTGATGCCTTCGGTGGTGCCTTTAACGAAAATAATTTCATCAACGGATGCCGCGTTGATGAAACGCGCGACCTGGGCGCGCACGTCTTCCATCCGGGTAGTGGCTTCGGCGCTAAGCGTATGGATGCCGCGATGCACCGCCGCATAGCCTTGGCGATAGTAGTCCCGCTCGGTATCGATGACGATAGCCGGCTTCTGGGCGCTGGCGGCGCTGTCGAGATAGGTCAGCGGCTGCCCGTTCACTTCTCGGGCCAGAATGGGGAAGTCTCCCCGCACCTGTTCAATGGGATAGGACATTCACCCCTCCTTGTAAAGCGTCGGCGATGCGGGCCAAGACAATATCACGCACCGCCTGGTTATCCAACGCCTCGGTAATTTCGGCGGCAAACGCATGGATAATCATCTGCTGCGCCTCATCCCGTGGAATGCCGCGGGAACGCAGGTAAAACATCTGCTCATCATCGATGCGGCCCACGGTGGCCCCATGGCTGCATTTGACGTCGTCGGCATAAATTTCCAGCTGTGGTTTGGTGTCCACTTCGGACAGCCGGTCCATCAGCAGATTGTTGTTGGTCATCTGTCCGTCGGTTTTCAGCGCGTATTTGGCGACCTTGATCAAGCCGTTGAAGACGCCCTTGCCCCGTTCGCGGGCGATTATCTTATGCAACTGGCGGCTCAGACAATAACCCTTGTTATGTTCCAGGTAGGTTCGGGTATCGGTCACGTCGTTTCCCGACGGCAGCAGCAGGCTGTTGATGGCCAAATCGGCGCCCTCGCCGTTTAACTGCGCGCTTGTCTGGTGACGGGTCAACCCGGCCCCTAGCAGAAAGCTGTTGCTGCGAACGAAAGCGTTTCGGCCGATGGCGATGTCGTTATGGGCGAAGTGATAGCTGGCGCGATTTTCAAAGGCCAGCTTGATATGGCTGAGCCGTGCGTTGTCCCCCACCGTCATGGTCAGGCGGGCGCCGGTAAAATGCCCTTGCCGGTCAAGGCTGGCGTAATGTTCGATGACTTCAGCCTGCGCGCCCTGCTCCAACGCCAGATGATGCCGGTAATGCAAGGTGTTGAGCTCCTCCTCATCCGACGTGCCGCTGCTAATATGCAGCAAATAAAGAGGCTTTTCCGCCGTTATGCCGGCCGGTAGCCGAATGCAGGCGGTTTCGCGGCTGAGGCTTTCGGTGAGGTGCAGAAAGATTTCCGGCTGTATGGGCTCGGGAAGCGCTGAGCGTTCAGCGCCTTGCTCGATGTCGATGCGCCAGACGCCGGTATCGACGTCGCTCAGACGCGGCTCGAACCGGCCGTCGACGAATACCAGCCGCACGGCATCCAGCGGTAGGCTGAGCAAATCCCGCTGCGCCGGCGTGACGGAGGACGCCTCCGCCAGGGAGAAACGGTGGGACAACAATCCGTCCAGCGGCGTGTACTTCCACTGTTCATGCTTGCGGGTGGGCAGTCCCAGACGTTCCACGCTTTGCCAATGGGCATAGGATTGCGCCGAGCGGGACATGCTTTGGCCTTCGAATAAATGATGCCACTGTTGCAGCGTCCGGGCATTATTCTTGTTCGGTAAGCCAGCCATAGCCTTGCTCCTCCAGCTGTTTCACCAGGGAAAAATCACCGGATTTCACGATGCGCCCCTGATAAAGCACATGGACGTGATCCGGTTTGATGTAATCCAGGATACGCTGGTAATGGGTAACGATGATAAAAGAGCGCTGCTGATTACGCAGGGTATTCACGCCGTGCGCCACAATTTTCAACGCATCGATATCCAGCCCGGAATCGGTTTCATCAAGGATGCACAGCTCCGGCTCGAGCGCCGCCATTTGCAAAATGTCATTGCGTTTTTTTTCACCGCCGGAAAAACCGACGTTCACCGAACGTGTCAACAGATCCGCGGGCATTTTGAGCAACGCTATTTTTTCTTCGATGAAATCGGCGAAATCAAAACGATCCAGCGGTTCGTGACCGCGATATTTACGTACCGCGTTTACCGCCGTCTGTAAAAAGAACTGATTGCTTACGCCGGGGATTTCGACCGGATATTGAAAAGCCATGAATATCCCTTCACCGGCTCGCTCCTCCGGATCCAGCGCCAGCAGATCTTTGCCCTTGAACAGCACTTCCCCCTCGGTGACCTGATAGTCTTCCCGCCCGGCTAGCGTCGCCGACAAGGTACTTTTACCGGAACCGTTCGGTCCCATGATGGCATGCACCTCGCCGGGTTTGACTTCCAGGTTCAAACCTTTAAGGATGCTGTTTTCTTCCACACTCACGTTCAAATTTCGAACTGTTAACATTTTTTTCCTTTACCCGACTTTGCAGACGCGCATCAGGCAGAATGCTTCTTATAAAAATGATTTAACCTACGCTGTGCTCAAGGCTGATGGCTAAAAGCTTCTGCGCTTCGACGGCGAATTCCAGCGGCAACTCAGAGAATACGTCCTTGCAAAACCCGTTCACGATCATCGAAATGGCGTCGTCTTCGCTAATGCCGCGCTGACGGCAATAAAACAATTGATCCTCGCCGATGCGCGAAGTGGTGGCTTCATGTTCCAATTGGGCCGAGCTATTGCGCACTTCAACGTAAGGGAACGTATGCGCGCCGCTTTCGCTGCCGATAAGCATCGAGTCGCATTGCGTGTAGTTGCGGGCATTAGTGGCGGTGGGCATGATTTTCACCAGGCCGCGGTAGGTGTTTTCGCTCTTGCCGGCGGAAATGCCTTTAGAAATAATAGTGGAGCGGGTATTTTTCCCGATATGAATCATTTTGGTGCCGGTGTCCGCCTGCTGGTTACCATTGGTCAACGCCACTGAAAAGAATTCTCCCACCGAATTGTCGCCGCGCAATATGCAACTGGGGTATTTCCAGGTGATGGCCGATCCGGTTTCCGACTGGGTCCAGGACATCTTGGAGTGATCCCCTTCGCACAGGGCCCGTTTGGTGACGAAGTTGAGAATGCCGCCTTCCGTTTCGCTGCCGGCGAACCAGTTCTGTACCGTGGAATATTTCACCTCGGCGTTTTTATGAACAATCACTTCCACTACCGCGGCGTGCAGCTGATAGCTGTCGCGTACCGGGGCCGAACAGCCTTCAATGTAGCTGACATAGCTATCCTCGTCGGCAATCAATATCGTTCGCTCGAATTGGCCGGTTTTCGCGGCATTGATGCGAAAGTAGGTGGACAGCTCCATGGGACAACGCACCCCTTTCGGGATATAGACGAAGGTGCCGTCAGACGCCACGGCGGAATTCAGCGCGGCGAAAAAATTATCGTTGGCGGGCACTACGCTGCCCAAATACTGGCGTACCAGATCCGGATGCTCATGGATGGCTTCGCCGAATGAACAAAAGATGATGCCCTCTTTCGCCAGCTTGTGGCGATAGGTGGTGGACACAGACACGGAGTCGAAAATGGCATCCACCGCCACTTCACTGCCTTCGCGCACCGGAACGCCCAGTTGATTGAACGCCGCCTCCACCTCGGTGGTGAGGTAGTTGCTGGCCGCATCGGCGCCGGCCGGCTGTTGCACCGCCCCAGGTTGAGAACCGCAATTATCGTCGCAGCTTCCGCAGGATGGCGCGGAATAGTAGCTGTATTCGTTGTAATCCAGTTTTTTATAATGCGCTTTCAGCCAGTGCGGCTCTTCCATATCCAGCCAGGCGCGATAGGCATTAAGGCGAAACTCCAGCATCCATTCCGGTTCGTTGCGTTTTGCCGAAATTGCCCGCACCACCTCTTCACTGATGCCATGGGCCAGTTCGTCGGTAACCAACTGGGTGAAAAAGCCTTCTTTGTAACGATCGCTTTTTTCCCAAGGCTGCGCGGCGTTGATGGGTTCCAGAGTATCGATATTGCTTCGTGCCATAATGGGTTCTTCCACTCAAAGACCAAAGCTTTCACCACACCCACAGGCATGCTGAGCTTTGGGATTATTGAATTTAAAGACGTGATTGAGTCCTTCCTGCACAAAATCCACTTCTGTACCGTCGATAAAAGGCATAGCCTTTAGCGGCACGAAGAGGTAAGCGCCATCACGTTCATACACCAGGTCGTCGTTTTCCTGCCCGGCGGCCATCTCCATGACATAACCGAATCCGGCGCAGCCCGATTGCTTCACGCCCAGACGCAACCCACGCATATCGGCGTTCTGCTGCACCAGGCGGCGTATTTGTTTCGCTGCTGCTTCGCTCAGGCTCAGGCCGTGCCAGATATTGTCCTCGAGTGAAAACGTTTCAACGGTGTCCGTTTGCATAAAACTGACCTCTCATTATGACCAAAATGATAAACCGCAATCCTTCAACCCATCATCTTTCAAGTTACAGATACTCAGGCGATACGCCAATCTGCGACGCGGAATCTATTGGGTATATGTTAGTGCTCTCAATTACCACTGCAACCTTACCATTTGTAGGGGAATAGGCGAATTAAGCCATGATGTCCGGCCTATTCGGAACCGCTGCAGCGTTAGAACGATTCAAGTTGTTATAATATATAGATTAAATATTTATACTATATTGATTTTAAAGTAGTTTGACGAAAATAAAAACCACAAAATAATTAGCAGATCTTTTTTCTATTCCCGGCGGCAAATAAATCATCGAAAAAAACTATTTTTATGACAGGCGAATCTGTTTGCTGCCGTTATGTACACATTTGTACAATGCGTCATCACCCCTGACAAAATAAGTCGGATTATCGTTGGACTTCATCATGGCTTAATTGATAATGATTACTATTCATTATTTAGAGCCCTCATTTCCTTCGCGATTAACCGGGCACTATTCGCCAATTGATAACCCTACCTTACGCCGGCTTTCCGGGTTTACAGCAAGCTATCCGTGCCGTAACGCACCGAGCCGCCCCTGTAACGCTTGCATCGTGTAGCGCAGTGGGCGATTCATGTAACAATTATTATACAATTATATCACAACTTCGTCGTTTAGCCCAAACGGCGGCCGACGGGGCGTGATAATAACGCATTTTTAGCATTTTTTTATGGAGATAGACCGGCTGGCTCGGGTTATGCTAAGGGAAAATAGTCAAATGCCGGATGTATCACGCTTATGTCTTCGTCAGCGGTTTCCCAGCCCGTTTTAACCACTCGTCAATTAAATAAACTTATCATTCCCGTCGTTTGCTTTACCTTTATTTGCTATCTCTCCATCGGCCTGCCGCTGGCCATTATCCCCGGATTTACCCATAACCAGCTGGGATTCAACACCGTTATCGCCGGCTTCGCCATCAGCATACAATACATCGCCACGCTCTTGAGCCGCCCGCACGCGGGCCGTTACGCCGATTTGCTGGGCCCGAAAAAAGTGGTGCTTATCGGTTTGACCTGCTGCGGCCTGAGCGGGCTGATGTATTTTTTCTCCGCCTGGGCGTCGGCTTCGCCATGGAGTAGCCTTGGCTTATTGTTTATCGGCAGGTTGGTATTGGGTATCGGTGAAAGCTTCGCCAGCACCGGTTCCACACTCTGGGGCATCGCCCGGGTCGGCCAGTTCCACACCGCCCGCGTCATATCCTGGAACGGCGTCGCCACCTATGGCGCCATCGCCGTCGGCGCCCCTCTCGGCGTCTGGCTCAGCAGTCTCGGCGGTATCGGGGCCGTGGGACTGTTCGTTTTTGTCGTCGGCCTGGGGGCGTGGGGCGTGGCGCTACGCAAACCGGCGGTCTCCATCGTGACCGGAAAGCGTATCGCCTTCACCACCGTCGTCGGCAAAATCTGGCCTTACGGCCTTGGCCTGGGATTAGGCACCATCGGTTTCGGGGTAATCATCAGTTTTATTACCCTGTACTTCGCCGATCTCGGCTGGAGCGGCGCTGCGTTTTCCCTGACGTTAATGAGCTGCGCCTTCGTCGGCGTGAGGCTGATATCGGGCAATGCCATCAATCTTTATGGCGCCTTGAATATCTCCTTGCTGTCGTTCGTTTGCGAAATGCTGGGGTTATTGTTGATTTGGGCGGCGCCTAACGCCTTGGTGGCCGATTTGGGCGCGCTGCTTACCGGCGCGGGCTTTTCCCTGGTTTTTCCGGCGCTGGGAGTCGAGGCGGTGAAACAGGTCCCGCCGCAAAACCAGGGCACCGCCCTGGGCACGTATTCCGCCTTCCTCGATCTCGGGCTAAGCCTTGCGGGTCCCGCCGCTGGCTTCGTGATGTCTCACCTGGGTATGTCCTATCTTTACCTGTGCGCGGCCATGATGGCCGCCCTCGCCGCCCTGTTGATGGTGCGTCTTAAGCTGCGGGGCGCCCGAAACGCGACGCAGCAAGGCTGAGGACTCAGCGGGGTTCCAGTACCGCTGTGGTGAGACGAGCGATACAGGCCAATCGGTGCTGTTCGTCGTGAATGCGAATATCCCAGACCTGATGGGTACGACCGATATGGACGGCGCGGCAAATGCCGCGCACGCTGCCCTGCGTCACCCCGCGCAGGTGGTTGGCGTTTATTTCAAGCCCTACCACCCGCTGCCCGCCTTCGGTGCAAAGATAACCTGCCACCGAACCCAGGGATTCCGCCAACACCGCCGAGGCGCCGCCGTGCAACAGACCAAACGGCTGGCGGGTGCGATTGTCCACCGGCATCACCCCCTCAAGCTCATCTTCACCGATACGGGTATACTCGATGCCCAAATAGGCCACCAGGGTATCCCGGCTCTGTTCATTGAGGCTTGCCAATGAAGCCGGTCGTTTCCAGATCATGACAATATCTCCAGCAAAGCCTGTAAAGGATGGCGAATGCCTTCCCCTTCTATGCGTTTGACCTGGCTGCGGCAGGAGTAGCCGGTGGCCAGGCAGCGTCGGCGGGGCAACCGTTGCAAGGGCTGCTGCCAGGACAGGGCGAAAATACCCAGGGAATTTTCCAGATTGGCGCTTTCATGGCCATAGGTGCCGGCCATGCCGCAGCAGCCGACGCTCACGCTCTCCAGCCGGGCGCCGAAACGGGAAAAGAGGGAAGCCCATTGCTGCCCGCCGGCGGGAAGTTCGGTGGATTCGGTGCAATGGCCGAACAAATACCAGGTCTCTTCCGCCGATGGCTCCCGCGGCGCGGCCAAAGGAACCTGCGGCAAGCCCATCAACCATTCGTGCACCAACAGAACCTTGAAATCACCCCGCTTGTCCCCCAGCGCTTCACGGTATTCATCACGATAACAGAGCACCAAAGCCGGGTCGACGCCCACCATGGGCAAGCCAAGGCGCGCGACACGATTGAGAAAATCGGCGGTTTTGGCGGCGGTTCGGGCGAAGCGCGTCAGAAAACCTTTGATATGTTGGGCTTTACCGTTAGGCGAAAAAGGCAGCAGCACCGGCTTATACCCCAGTTTCTCCACCAGCCGGACGAAATCCGTCACCACGCCGGCATCGTAATAACTGGTAAACGGATCCTGCACCACCAGCACATGGCCCCGCCGCTGTTCCGCGGCCATGGCTTCCAGTTGCTCAAGCGTAGTGCCGGCGGCGGCGTGGCCAGCCAATTGCGCGCGCAATGAGGGAGAAGAGAGCAGCGGCAAATCCACCATGCCGATCCGTTTGCGGCTCACTTCATTCAGCCAGGGCTGTTTGAGGAAAAAGTTGAAAAATGAGGGCGCCCTGGCCATCAGCGGCGCATAGCTTTCCACCCCGGCCACCAGATGATCCCTTACCGGGCGCAAATAGCGGCTGTGATAAAGCTGAAGAAAACGCGAACGAAATCCCGGCACGTCGATTTTGATCGGACATTGTGTTGAGCAGGCCTTGCAGGCCAGGCATCCGGACATGGCCGCTTTCACTTCGTGGGAAAAATCGTACTCGCCGCGGGCGGCCCGCCGGCTGTTCCTCGCCCGCGCCACCAGGGTGCTAAGACTCGCCCACCCGCCGGGCAGGTTCTTTTCCAGCGCCAGCGGATCCACCCCCTGTTGGGCCAATAGCCGCAGCCACTCGCGCACCAGGGTTGCCCGTCCCTTCGGCGAATGGATGCGGTCGCCGGTAATTTTCATCGACGGACACATGGGGCTGCGTGCATCAAAATTGAAACACAGCCCGTTGCCGTTGCACTCCAGCGCGCCGCGAAACGAACGTCTCACCACGGCGGGAATCTGCCGGTCATAGGCGCCCCGCTTTACCCCGTCGACGGTTTTCATCGGCGCGGCGCTGTCAAGGGGCGAGCAGATTTTACCGGGATTGAGGCGATTATAGGGATCGAAGGCCGACTTTATCCTGCGCAACTCCTCATAGAGCACCTCGCCGAAAAAGGCCGGACTGTATTCGGCGCGAAATCCCTTGCCGTGTTCGCCCCACAGCAGCCCGCCGTATTTGGCGGTCAGCGCGACAATCCGGTCCGACAACGTTTTGAGCAAGACTTCCTGCGCCGGATCGCACATATCCAGCGCCGGCCTGACATGCAGCACTCCGGCATCCACGTGGCCGAACATGCCGTATTGCAAACCGTGGCTGTCGAGCAATTGCCGGAATTCGGCGATATAATCCGCCAGATGCTCCGGCGGCACGCAGGTATCCTCGGCAAACGGGATCGGTTTGGCGGGTCCTTTGCTGTTGCCCAGCAGCCCTACCGCTTTTTTGCGCATGGCGTAGATACGCTCGATGCCCGCCGGCTCCTCGCAAATCTGATAACCGATGATCCCCTCTTGCCGTGCGGCCATCAATTGATCCAACCGACGGCACAGGAAGTCCAGTTGATCGTTTATCAGCGACAGGGAATCGCCGGCGAATTCGACGATATTGAGCCCCAGCACCTCACGCCCCGGCACATCTTGAATCAAATCTTTGACCGAATGCCAGATGATATCCTCGCGCGCCAGGTTAAGCACTTTGGAATCGACGGTCTCCACCGACAGGGCATGGGCTTCCAGCATAAAGGGTGCGCTGCGCAGCGCTGAATTGAAGGAATCGTATTTAATATTGACCAGCCGGCGCACCTTAGGCAGCGGGGTGATATCCAGCCGGGCTTCGGTGATGAACGCCAGCGTGCCTTCCGAACCGGTGAGTATCCGCCCCAAATCGAACGTTTGCATATCATCGCTAAAGACATGTCGCAGATCATATCCGGTGAGGAACCGGTTCAGCTTGGGAAATTTTTCCACTATCAGCGCCCGCCGCTCTCGGGCGCGTTCCAGCACCGTGCGGTAAATGCGACCCGCCGTCCCCTCGCCGGCGGCCAGCGCCTCGGCATCGGCGACGCTCATGGCCCGGGTGTCCAGCGTCTCTCCTCCCAGCAGCACCGCCCGCAGGCCCAGGACATGATCAGAGGTTTTTCCGTACACCAGCGATCCTTGCCCGGAAGCATCGGTATTCACCATCCCGCCGAGGGTGGCCCGGTTGCTGGTGGAGAGTTCCGGCGCAAAAAAAATAGCCTAGCGGCTTCAGGAAAAGATTCAGTTGATCTTTAATTACGCCGGCCTCCACCCTTACCCAGCCCTGTTCCGTATTCACCTCGATGATACGGTTCATATAGCGTGACATGTCCACCACGATGCCGGTATTCAGCGATTGGCCGTTGGTGCCTGTACCGCCGCCGCGGGGAGTGAAGGTAAGCGCGCTGAAGCGAGGATTCGCCGCCAGTTTACCAATGAGCTTGACATCCTCGGTGCCGCGGGGAAACAGAACGGCATCGGGTAATAATTGATAAACGCTGTTATCGGTGGCCATGGTAAGCCTGTCGGCATAGGCGGTGGCGCAGTCGCCGGTAAAGCCGTTGAATTTTAGTTCATGTATAAAGTCCAACACCGATTGGGCAAGCCCCGGCGCCTGGGAAATCTGAGGAATCATTAACGGTGAGCCTGTATTTTTTGCGTGAATGAAATCGGCATTGTGGTTCTTTTGTCGGTTCGTCGAGGGTGGCATCCGGCAAAGCCAGAATGGCGCCTTACCTGTCCGGGTAGGTTTGTTTTATCATATTTTTTTTCCCCCATGCGCGCTGTGAGGGAAAAAAAACTTCCGGCGCCGCGCCGACCGGTCCGGCAACGGCGAGAATCATTGTGATACCGGCGTTAAAGTTTTTAACACGGGCTGTCAAAAAAGCGTGAAATAACGCATCATTATGGCTGTATATGGCGGAGGGTCCGTGGTACCGCCATCAAGTGTCAATTCTCGCTGACCAGCCAGTTAACTGAGGTGAAAAACGCCCACATGGATTACCCGCGTCAACTTATCGATTTGCCGAGGATGCTGTTCAGCGTCGCCTTTATCGCGCTGATGAGCCTGGCATGCTTTTGGGTAGTACGGCCTTTTATTCTGGGATTCGCCTGGGCCAGCATGGTGGTCATCGCCACCTGGCCGTTATTGATAAGACTGCAAACCCTGTTCTGGGGACGGCGTTCGCTGGCGGTGGCGGCAATGACGGTATTGCTGTTACTGCTGTTCGTGCTGCCCGTTTCTTTCCTGGTGAGCAGCCTGATTGACAACAGCGCGCCCTTATTGGCTTGGGCCACTCAGCCGAATCGATTAACCTTGCCTACCCTGCATTGGCTGCGCGATATTCCCCTGGTGGGACATAAGCTTTATGCCGGCTGGCAAGCCATGATTTCCGGCGGCGGCAGTCTGCTCATGAGCAAAGTCCAGCCCTATATCGGCCAATCCGCCACCTGGCTGCTGGCGCAGGTGGCTCAGGTGGGCAGTTTCCTGCTCCACTGCGGCCTGATGATCCTTTTCAGCGTGCTGCTGTATATCCGCGGCGAAAGGGTGGCGCTGGCAGTGCGCCATTTTGCCATCCGGCTGGGGGCCGAACGGGGAGACGCCTCGGTGCTGCTGGCGGCGCAGGCCATCCGCGCGGTGGCGCTGGGGGTGGTGCTTACCGCCATCGTACAGGCGGTGCTTGGCGGCATCGGGCTGGCGGTGACCGGCATCCCGTTTGCCACCATCCTCACCATCGTCATGTTTATGCTTTGTATCGCCCAGCTTGGGCCGTTGCTGGTGCTGATCCCCGCCATGATCTGGCTTTACTGGAGCGGCGACACCACCTGGGGCACCCTGTTGCTGGTATGGAGTTGCGTGGTGGCGACAATGGATAACTTTCTACGGCCGGTTTTTATCCGCATGGGCGCGGATTTACCTATTCTCCTGGTACTTTGCGGCGTTATCGGCGGGTTGCTTGGCTTCGGCATGATCGGGCTGTTTATCGGTCCGGTGGTGCTGGCGGTATCCTATCGTCTGTGCCTGGCCTGGGTCCACGAAGCGCCGGCGCCGGGTGAAATACACGACCCAGGCAAACATCTGCGGGATATTCCCTAAACGCAAGGCCGCGCTTCGTCTCCCCTGTGCAAGCGCAGCGCGGCTCCACCCTGAAGACACTCATTAATCTATGGATATAATTCTTTTTTAAGAGAAAGGTTATTCCCCTTTAATTAACTTCATCCCCCGGATTTTTCTCTACCGAGAGTAAATGTTTTTATCGCAGCCGATAGAATGAATTTCTTATGACCGGACTATTAATTTATTGATATTCAATGATTAGGAGGATTCTTAATGACTCGCTGCATCGCAATTTATATTATTGGTACATCAATTAACTCAACTCTATGATTTTATATCACGGGTTCCCCTGAGTTAAATGAATTGCTGTGTGTAGTCTTTGCCCGTCTCATAGGATGGGCTTTTTTTATTGCGCTAAATAACATAAAACCTAAATTTATATTTATTGTTCATATTTCCTTATGTCATTACGTTCAACCGCAAATAAGGTACCGCTCGGGGCGAATGCAGACGATTTTTCCCGAGATGCTCTCGCAGGGTTGAGCCTGGTTTCTTGAATGGGGCAAGGCGTTTAGCGGGTTAACCCCGGAATCTCAAGTCAATAAGCGACCGGGATGAGCAGACGCGGATGCGCAGCACAACCGCCATACATAAGCGACCGGGGTGAGCAGGCGCGGATGCGCGGCACAACCGCCACGCAAAATTTTCACCACGGGCGGTAATGTGCTAAAAAACCATAATTTGAAATTATTGTATTTCCGCCAGGTTAAGCCAGGTATTCACCACCGTATCCGGATTCAGCGATAGGCTATCTATGCCCTGCTTCATCAGCCAGGCGGCGAAGTCCTCGTGGTCCGACGGCCCCTGACCGCATATACCCACATATTTTCCCTGTTTTTTAGCGGCGTCGATGGCCATGGATAACAGGGATTTTACCGCCGGGTCCCGTTCATCGAACAAGGCCGAAACCAAACCAGAATCCCGATCGAGCCCCAGGGCCAGCTGCGTCATATCGTTGGATCCTATGGAAAACCCGTCAAAATGTTCTAGAAACTGCTCCGCCAGCAGGGCATTGGAAGGGATCTCACACATCATGATGATTTTAAGGCCCCGCTCCGTCCGCTTGAGCCCCTGGCGCGCTAATTCCTCCACCACTGCCTTGGCCTGGGCCACGGTACGGACGAAGGGAATCATGATTTCCACATTGGTCAGCCCCATTTCGTTGCGGACCCGCTTAATGGCATCGCACTCCAAGGCAAAGCAATCTCTGAAGCTGTCGGCGATGTATCGGCCCGCGCCGCGAAAGCCCAGCATCGGATTTTCTTCCGACGGTTCATATTTATCGCCCCCCACCAGGTTGGCGTATTCATTGGATTTGAAATCCGAGAGGCGCACGATGACCCGTTTTGGCCAGAATGCCGCCGCCAACGTGGAAATCCCTTCGGTCAACCGGGCGATATAGTACTCCTTAGGACCGGCGTAACCTTGGATCATGCGTCCGATTTCCTCGCGAAGCTGCGGGGTTTGCTCATCAAATTCCAGCAATGCCCTGGGATGCACCCCAATCATCCGGTTGATGATAAACTCCAGCCGAGCCAAGCCCACTCCGTCGTTAGGCAGACAGGCGAAGTCGAATGCCCGGTCCGGATTGCCGACGTTCATCATGATCTTCAGCGGCAGCGCCGGCATTTGCTCGATTTTGGCGCTGTTGATGTCAAAGTCCAGCAGCTCATGGTAAACGTAGCCGGTATCCCCTTCAGCGCACGATACCGTCACGCTCTGCCCCTCGGAAACCCGCTCGGTGGCGTCGCCGCACCCCACCACCGCGGGAATGCCCAACTCCCGGGCGATGATGGCCGCATGGCAGGTGCGGCCGCCGCGGTTAGTGACGATCGCGGCGGCTTTTTTCATGATAGGCTCCCAGTCCGGATCGGTCATATCGGTCACCAGCACGTCGCCGGCTTCCACCCGGTTCATTTCGCTGATGTTATGTATCACCTTGACCGGGCCGGCGCCGATACGATGCCCGATAGCCCGTCCCTCGATTAGCACCTCCCCCCTTGACTTGAGCTGGTAGCGCTCCATGACCTGTCCGCGGGACCGTACCGTTTCCGGCCGGGCCTGTACGATAAATAATTGGCCGGTATGACCGTCTTTGGCCCACTCGATATCCATCGGCCTTTGATAGTGCTGTTCTATTTGCAATGCCTGGCGGGCCAAATCCTGCACTTCCTCATCGGTCAAGGCAAACCGACGCCGCTCGCTTTCCGGCACATCTTCAATCCGCACCTGCTTGCCATGCTCCTGGCTGCCGGCATAGACCATGCGGATTTTCTTGGAACCGATATTGCGCCGCACAATGGCCGGATGCCCGGCCTGCAGCGTGGGTTTATGCACATAAAATTCATCGGGATTCACCGCGCCCTGCACCACCATTTCCCCCAGACCGTAGGCGGCGGTGATAAACACCACCTGATCGAAACCTGACTCGGTATCAATGGTGAACATGACGCCGGCAGCCGCCAGATCGGAGCGCACCATGCGCTGAACGCCGGCGGACAAGGCCACGCCCCGATGGTCATAGCCTTGATGAACCCGGTAAGAGATGGCGCGATCGTTGAACAGGGAAGCGTAGACGTGCTTAATGGCGGTCATCACCGCATCAATACCCTGAACATTTAAAAAGGTTTCCTGCTGGCCGGCGAAAGAGGCGTCGGGCATATCTTCCGCGGTGGCGGAGGAGCGCACGGCGAAAGACGCGTCGCCGTCATCGGCGGACAAGGTTTGGTAGGCCGAAATGATGTCCGCCTGCAAGGCCGGTTGAAAGGGGGTATCGATGATCCATTGCCTGATTTGATTGCCGGCGGCGGAAAGTTCGCCGATATCGTCGACATCGATACTGTCCAGCAATGCGTATATGCGCTGGTTGATCCCGCTCTGGTTGAGAAAATCATTAAACGCATCGGCGGTGGTGGCGAAGCCGTTGGGCACCGACACGCCCAACGCGGATAAATGGGTTATCATTTCGCCAAGGGAAGCGTTTTTGCCCCCGACCCGGGGAACGTCATGCATACCGAGTTGGTTATACCAGAGTACGCTCGCGGCATCATTGTCAGTTGTAGACATCTGCATCATCCTTTTTACTTATAATGAAAGAGTCTGGCCAAAAGGTTATTTAGTGAGCGTAGCATAAACCGCCATACGGTCGCCTGGGATGAATCGAGCCAGCGAAAAATTCGGAGTTTGACCCATGAATGTTCGAACGGCCGGCGGCTTTGCGGCAAGCCGGCGCGCGAACCGTTCATGATGAATGGGCATACGCGATCGCTGTCTGCGCGGCGACGACGCTACTGAAACGTCTATATCTTATCGACACCGGGAGTGATGTATGGAAAGAAGCGTATTTTTTATCTCGGACGGCACCGCCATAACCGCTGAAGTGGTGGGGCATGCGGTGCTGTCGCAATTTCCGGTGACCACCACCAGCTATACGTTGCCTTTTGTTGAGACGGAATCCCGCGCCATCGCCGTCAGTGAGCAGATCAATGCGATATACAAACAAAGCGGCGTCCGGCCATTGGTTTTTTATTCCATCGTCTCCCCCGTGATACGAACCATTGTGGAAGCCAGCGCCGGCTTTTGCCAGGATGTGGTGCAGGCGCTGGTGGCGCCGTTGCAACAGGAACTAGGCCTATCGCCGGACCCGGTGGCGCACCGGACCCACGGGCTTACCGCCACCAACCTGACTAAATACGACGCGCGTATTGCGGCCATCGACTATACCCTCGCCCATGACGACGGCATTTCACTGCGCAACCTCGACCAGGCCCAGATCATTTTGCTTGGCGTTTCGCGCTGCGGCAAAACCCCCACCAGCCTCTATCTGGCCATGCAATACGGCATCCGCGCCGCTAATTATCCTTTCATCGCCGATGATATGGAAAATTTGCGTTTACCTACGGCATTGAAACCTTTTCATGATAAATTATTCGGATTAACCATCGATGCCGAGCGGTTGGCGGCGATACGCGATGAACGTCTCAATAACAGCCAGTATGCTTCCATACGCCAGTGCCGCTTCGAGGTTAACGAGGTTGAAATGCTGTTCCGTAATAACCAAATTCGCTATTTGAACTCTACCAATCATTCGGTTGAAGAGATAGCCACTAAAATCATGGATTTGCTGGGCCTGAGCCGCCGTATGTACTAATCTGTTTGGTCATTATTATTGTTGAATTCATTTGGTTTTGGTTTATTGTGATCACCATCACTTCCCGGTATTTCCGCCGTTGCGAAGAAGCCATTTTAGAGATTGTTCATGTTTAACACAGATGAATTGCGCACCAAGCGCATTGGTCGTCTTATTGAGCCGGCGACATTAGCCGACATGCTTCCCCTTGGCAGCGGGGTCGCGGAAAACGTCACCGCCGCCCGCCATCGGATTGAGGACATTTTGCACGGCCGGGATCCGCGGTTGCTGGTGATTATCGGCCCCTGCTCCATCCACGATACCGATGCCGCCATTGACTATGCCCGGCAATTGAATGCATTGCGCATCCGCTATCAGGAAAGACTGGAAATCGTTATGCGCGTCTATTTTGAGAAGCCCCGAACGGTGGTCGGCTGGAAAGGCATGATTTCCGATCCGGGCCTTGACGGCAGTTATCGCGTCAACGAGGGCCTTGAATTGGCGCGGCGGCTGTTGTTGACGGTTAATGAAATCGGCTTGCCGGCCGCCACCGAATTTCTTGATATGGTCATAGGCCAATATATTGCCGATTTGGTGAGCTGGGGCGCTATCGGCGCCCGCACCACCGAGAGCCAGATCCACCGGGAAATGGCGTCGGCGCTATCCTGCCCGGTGGGATTCAAAAACGGTACCGACGGCAATACGCAAATCGCCATCGACGCCGTTCACGCCGCCCGCGCGCCGCACATGTTTCTTTCCCCCGATAAACAAGGCCAGATGACCATTTACCAAACGGCCGGCAACCCTTACGGTCATATCATCATGCGCGGCGGCCGCACGCCCAACTACCATGTATCGGACATTCAGCAGGCCTGCGCGCATTTACAAGAATCCGGCCTGCCGCCGCATCTGCTGGTGGATTTTAGCCACGGCAACAGCCAAAAGCAGTATCGCCGCCAGTTGGACGTAGCGGAATCCGTATGCCGGCAAATAAGCGACGGAACCCGGCGCGTCGTCGGCGTCATGGCGGAAAGTTTTCTGGTGGAAGGCAGTCAAACCCTGATTCCGGGACGTCAACTCACCTACGGGCAATCCATCACCGACGGCTGCCTGGGCTGGGAAGACAGCGAAAAGCTGCTCTCCATGCTGGCAAAGGCGGCGAATAGCCGTTTCTGATATTCCTTTTACTGCATGATTAAAATCAGGAGGACCGCCAAGGGGGCACGCGCCGTTGACAATGTTTCCGGTCGGAACAGGCTGTACCTTCCTGGCGTTATTACAACCCCGATCGAGAATAAGCCCCCTTGGGCTCACGCCCCGCGATTATGGCTATCTGTTCTGTAAGCCATCACGCTTACCAATAGCTGGGGCATTATTCTGAAACGCTCCGGCCGTTTGGGTCCTCGGCACGGACGGCTTATTTTTCCGACAGACTTCCTTGTCATATTTAGTTCAACTATGCTTGTCCTACGCCTGCCTCGTCATATTGATTTCGAATCGTCTTATCTGTAACCTGTTATTCCGGTGGATGACCTCTTTGTTTTTCATTATTGTCAGTGGAATGATATTAACCTGCCCGCTATTTATTTGTAGCATCATCTGACGTATTGAAGTTATAATTCACCCTCGTTAAGATATGATGGCACAAATAAAAATGAAAAGTCATTTATATTTAATTTTAGTTATAACCCTCATGATTGACTAAAAGACAATAATTACTCCCCTATTGACATAACCCATTGTCCATAAGGAAATTCTCATGATTAACGGAAACGTATTAACGAATTGCACTAACCCGATCTATACTAATGACCAACATGAATCATTCATAAAACCAGATTTACTGCACTATTATACCAACGATTTATTAATCGTGGGAATTACCCCCTCAAAAACAAAAAGTTATCAATATAAAGAGCATTGTGAAATATTGTCTTCACCAACCAATTCAGATAAATCGGGGGCGGAAGAAACAGAGATAAGCTCATTGTACAACTGCGTCGCTGAACTTAACAATAATATTGATTGCCTATTAAATGCCAGCCAAAAATACTTGTAGGTTATATTGAACGATGGGAAACATAGAATTACGACAAAAAAGGTGATCTTGTCTGGCGGCAATACAGTCTATGTTTAGTGGGTGACATTACATTAAAAGAAGATTCACTTAGAATCTTCGATAATATCCTGGATGACTATGATATTAATGGCGATGAAGAAGATGTTATTATCGAGCGAACTTTAATGGATATCATCCTTCCTATCGATGAATTTAAATACCTATCCGATCGATTTTTATAAAATGACAATTCTAGATAAAGACTAACACAATCTATATGTGGAGCAACTGTTGAAAATAAATTGAATGTGAGGATTCGCTTATGAAAAACGAAATGACGTCCGTTAATAATATTCTATCTTATACTCCAAACTATACGAGCATTATCGGCACATCCTCTTTGGATACTCAATTATCATCGATCGTCAATGCCAAAAACATCCACGAACAGCCATTTATTTCTCAAGGTAAATTCGATGAAAATAGCCACGCTGACATAGGAAGCGGAGAAGAAACTGAACAGGAACGAGAGCAAATTGACTATCTGTTTCGCTGTTTCGTCGAGTTGAAAAAAAACCTTGACCTTCTGCTTAAACCAGGTGCAATCACGTCCATACCTGTACAATGGGCAGATAAGCATCATGTGGTCTCCGTGGCGCGCATATTGCTTCCCAGTGGGAACGATATACACGCCGGCCTTTTTGGCAATCGCCTCATCGTGTCTCACGGCCAGAATTACTTTATCGAGAATCGAATGCCCGTTAAGGTCACGGTGTTGGGCACACTGGTCAACCTGATGGCGCACGCCGCTCTAGAATTCAGCTACGTTTATTCTCGTGGGAGCGGATCCGGTTTTGTTGAAACCATAAAAACCTGGTTCGGCGGCCTACGCGATCCGCTGGTGTTTCCAAGCGCAGCCGGACAGACACACAATCTGCAAAAAATACCGATCCATAACGTTCTCTATCAGTCGGCCACGGCCATTGAAGCGCAATACGAGCCGTCAAATAACACAGGACCCAATAATGATATCTTTCCTGTGCAATCCCCGACGTTTGCGGCAAGCCGACTTTCTCCATCAGCGAATATCTCCGCCGACACGTCGGGGCGCGATGCGATAATCTTCAACATCGGCGGACATGAGCTGACGCTTTCTTCCCCCCCCCAACACGGAAGCCAAAGCGCTGCTAAAGCAGCTTGATGCGACGCTTCAGCGAGCAAGCGCGCCGCATGACGCGCTGTCGGAACTTTTCGCGCTGGATGCGTTGATCGACGGCGATGCTGCTAAACTATTTTATCATGGCGATTTTTACAAAAATAAAACTTATTCGCTTAATCTCATTATTCTTAAAAGTTATATTGATAATATTATCACTAAATTCATGCAGATATCATATGATGACTTGCCGACGCAAAAAATCATGCATGAGCATTTTCTGGGCCGCCGAACCCTTAGCGATTTCATTCCTCAGATTGATCAAAAAATTTCTGATGCCTTTGGCCATGTTGATATGGGTATTTTTGATGAAACCTTGGCTTCGCTTAAAAACAAAAACTTCCATCTGGTTAAGAATACAATTATGGAAGAAATACACAATGCCAGTTTCATTGAAAAAAAACATTTAAAAAGAAAAATGCACACTCTTTTTTCTCTTCAAGCAAGCGCATGATGAATACAGCAAACAGTTGATATTAGACGAAGATTCGCCGTTCGACAAAATCAAATACATAAACTCACTGGATATGTTCGATGCGCTGTTTGAAGATAACAAGGAAAAATTGGTTGAGACCTTAGTGAAATCAAGATTTTATTATGTCTTTGAATATACTCGCTCTAATGGCATCAGTATTCACAGTAATAATTATCTCTTACCCGGAGAAATGACCGATTATTGGTACCCTTTTTCTGAGGATGAGCATGAGATAGCCTACACACCAATGAATAGCACCTTTTCTTCGGAGCTCAAAAATTATATTTACCAAAAGTACGATGAACATCCAAGCCTGGATTTTATTTTCAGTATGGCAGAATGGGTTCGCTTAAGCGATAAGCAGGAAGACATGACTCTTAGCTGGCAAGAAGAAAATATTAAACCTTGGGACGAAGCGCTGGCGATCGCTGAAAGTATCATTACAAATAATCAGATAGAACAAAAGAAATTTACCCATTCAAATCTATGGCGCGATGATTTCAAAAATCTTATCCAACGTGACAAAACTCTATATGTCCAACTAACTTATATGGCAAGCATACAGAGAATTTTTATCGAAAAAATAAACTTATATTTTTCTCATGGCGTTATGTTGCAGGCCATCACCGATGAACAATATCTTGCCTCCGCCAAAATTGAGGCAATACGTAATCAATACAATTCCACAACTCAATTTCTCAATGAATATGATTTGCTGATTGAGTATCAACGACGAGCCGATTCAGGGGACTTGGATCTAATGATCGAAGCAGCGGTTTTTTGGTTTCTTTCGCGGCATAACAAAAAAAATGATAAAACGCTGAGTGTACTTAACATCCTGTATGTATTGCAAAAATTCGTTGAGGCTCAGCAGTATTTTTTTGTTAAATATAAATTTCGACAGCAATCAGACTTTACCAGCGTCTTTGAGCTTGTGTCTTCCGATAAAAAAGAATCCCTGGAGGATTATTATCAGCAATTTTATGAATATAAGTTACAGCATTCTTTATACGAGGCGCAGAAGATGGCTTCGCATGCCATTAACAACGCGACGGTCAGCTATTTGGACGCGATTTATCCCCCGAGAGAAATATACAGCTTCGCAATCTTCTCGAGAAACTATGTGGCAAACAGCCTATCGCCATTCAATTATAAAACACTGCCTGAAGAAAATCTCGGATACCTGTCGATTGCGAGATTGCACAGTGGAAAGCTTGTTCTTGTATCAACGTTGGCCGGGTTTGTCTTTATCGCCGATTTGAACAGTGTAGAAAATAATCCTTTTTTACAGACGTTGAAAGACTATTGGCTAACAAGCGATGCTTCTGTTGATTACGCTAAAAGAACCTCCCTTAAGGTTAATGAAACCACCTTGGCGAGCGTATTCCCTACGATTGATGCCAACGGCACCCCTCTCACTACCCTCATGGAGATACTGCTGAAAGCGCCTGAAGAAGATGCCGTGACGCTACCGCAGTCGCCTTACTCAATGGTTGCCATAAAAGAACGAGATATTTTTCCGCGGATAAGACCCTATCTTTTTTAACACCGACGAGGGTTTATGGCCGTTTCATCACGAAACGCCTTTTATCAAAAACCTCGATTTTCTAACTCAGGCGACATTGCTCGCTTTTTCTGACCGACTAAAAGAGGTATTGCGGAAGTACACCTGGTTAGATTTTATCACGTCCACCATCCCCTTTTTCGAGACGCTTTGCCGGCATTGGTATGATAAAGATCATACCATTAAATTCGAAGAAATCATGTTTGATCTTTTAGATCTGATTTTGCTGGCCGTGCAATTGGGAGGCAACTTTAAAAAAATCTCCGAAAACACGCTTAAACATGCGTTACATAATGCTCTTAAAGAAAACATTCAGCGTACCGCGCTAAAACAATTTGTGCTTACCCAGTTGGTGAGTGCCGCCCCAGACGCCGGAAAAGAGATGATTCGCATCACGGGTAAGGAGTTCGCCTTGTTCTTATGCCCATTGCAACCCTCGCAAGAATCGATTTTCGCCATGACGGAGAAAGTCCTTCAGAAGGTCCGAGAGACCATCGCCATGGCTAACGAGGCCATCAGATTGGAATCCGTGCGCAAAAAAATGCTTAGGCAAAATTGGAAGGTTAACGTCGATGAAAAAAAACTGGAAGTCCAATCAACGGGCATCTCTATTGAAAGAACGGCCCATACGCCGAATTATTATGTGATACACAACAATGACTACTTTAACGTCTTTTGGGATAAACATAATGGCGAGTGGCGTATCATAAATCATCTGACGCCTAATGAAAAAAAATTTTGCCGTCCCGGTCGCCAGAGACGCCTCAGGAAATTGGATAGCCAGCATAAGCAATTTGCCCGGCAGGTTCGCTCCGTCAGTAGACAATCATAATGTCCTTGGCAGAAAGGCCATGGAATTTGAAGCGGTAAGGGTCGAACCGTTTCGCGCCGTGGCGGACACAGAGTCAGTAGACCACCATCTCATAAACTTTCATAAAAAAGTTCTTCGATTTTATCTTTACAAAAATGATTTTGTCCGCGATCTCATGGAAAACAAGGCGCATCGTGACCATTTTTTTGGTGAGATTTCATCGTACCTTCTTTTTTCCGCGAAGAAATCATCTCGTCCTTTAAAGCAAATGGTTACAGCCGTGATGATAATTTCATGATTGCCGCATTGAGGGCGCTTACCGAAGAACATGAGGGCAGCGTCGCCTTTCGCGCCGTCTGCGCTTGGCGCAGCAAATACGACACAGCGCCAGAAAGTTATTTTGCCTTGAATCTGGATATTGCAGGTAATAAATTTATTATTGATCTCAAAGAAATGCATCAATCACTGAATATTACAGATAATCGAGATGTGTTTACTGAAAATGAATGGCTGATGATGTACAAACGGTCCCCGCCGGCATTTGAATTGATAAAATATAAAGACTTCGATTACATCGACAATGCCCAATATTTTATCTATCGCGAGGCCACATCACCTACCGCTGTGCTCAGCAATGGGTTTTTATTGAAAGAACCCGCCTGGTACAAACCCGCTTTGTTGGAAGGCATGCATTTGAAACATAAAAGAACAGATACATCCATCCATGCGGAAGCCAATGATTTCCGTTATGCCGCGCGCGCCTTGCGCATGGAATTTACTACGCAAGCCAGCCAGGAACATTTTCCCATCGCCGTGTTGCTAAAATGCAATAAGCTTGATGAAATCGGCGCCAGGCAATTAATCAGAATGTTGGCAAGTGCAAAAGAAACAAACCTGAACAGCCAGGCTTTCCTTATTAACAGGCAGCGATTATCCTCAACAGAGAGTTTAACAAGCGTCAACGAGGGCATCTTGGTGGGGATTTACGACACCTCAAGCTGCCTGAAGCATCTGCTATTGAGTGTCGGGCATGGGCGGTTTTTAGGAGTGGGAAATTCTTTCTTTGACCCTGCCTTGCCCGACAGAGTCTCTCTTATTATTGCTGAGCAGATGGGTACGTTTAAACACGGATTATTTAAATTACGTCATAATGAGCAGAATTTCTTCGTCATTGTCGGCAAAGCATTTGGCTCAAGCATGAATATTCCCACCTTGCTCAATGACGTTCCAATGGAAAAAATTCCCGTTTATTTCAGTGACGGCAGGCAAAGGGGATACCGGGAACAACTCGTTGCACGTGAAAAACTTTTGTTAGGTAAAGATTGTCATATCGATGTGTTCAAGGATGTTAAAACACGCCTACGCATCAAATTGCATGGCGCGCCATTCAACGTCAATAACATGGATGCCTTTGAGTTTTCCGACATCATCAGAGGGCTGCCATTCCTGCAAAACGCCACATTCTCACTACAGGACCTGGACAGAATTGAGCTGTTTTCATGCTATAGCGGGTATGGCGGCCGCTACGCCACAGCTCAGATTTTGGCCGATGAGCTAGGCGTCCCCATCAAGGCTTATCCCTTTAAAGTCACCGATGAACTGCAAATAAGAAGGCCGGAGTGGTTTATCTCCTTCACTCCTGACGAACGGCGCTGGCGCGCAACCGGCGGCGTCAACGAACGCTATCTTGCGCACTTCGATGGCGCTAAGTACCTCCACACGCAGAGAATTCATCGGCGACTCCATGACGTTATTAAATTTGTTCTAAGAATCGCGCAAAGATTTTCCGGTCAACAAGGGACGCATGATGAGCAGCCAGTACAGGAGGAAACGGCGTTAAGCAGGGATCTCGTCGGCGGCACCCAACCTATCAACACTATAACCGACGTTTGGCGTATACCTCTCATCTTCGCCGACATAGTACATTTGTTGTATAACAAAAATCCGGTGATCAACCACAGGCTAGGCGACATCGAATTGAGCGAGGCATCTCGGCAGGTGCTTGATGATATTTTGGCTGATTACAATCTTATGGTAGAGGAAGAGCATTCTATTATTGAACAGGCCTTTTTGGATTTGATCCTGTCCATTGAGGAGTTTAATTATCTTACCCGCTGGTTCAACGCCGACGCCGAATCAGCCGGTACCGCCACTTCGACATCAACCGCAGCTTACGCTCCTTAAGAGTGCCTTAGGATTTAACATCAGCTGGAGCAGGAAATTTCCAGATGCCGGCCCCACTCCGGCGGCTGCGCCGCCAGGTCGGCCAGGTCGGGCAAGTCATCAAAGGGATGCCGCAGGGCCTGGAGGAGCCGGTGCAAAAACGTTGTGTCGTTTTGCTCGGCGCCTTCGATGGCCCGTTGCGCCAGATAATTGCGCAGAACAAACCTGGGGTTTCTGGCCCGCATGGCATACCGGCGCGTATCATCATCCACGCCCTCCGTCTCAAGGCGCCGCCGGTAAATCCCATACCAATGGTCGAAACCCGCCAGGTCTTTCACCTCATCGCGCAGCGGCGAAAGGACGCTCGCGGTTTCGCTTTCGCTCAACAGCCGGAATACCCGGCTGTAATCGCTGCCCTCGCGCGCCATCAGGCTGAATAATCCGGCGAGGATATCGTTATCCTGTTTTTCGCTATGGGTAAAGCCCAGCTTGGCTCGCATCTCTTCCCCATAGGCATGCAGTATCGCCGGCTCATAGCACTCCAGCGCCTGTTCCAAAACGGCCAGCGGCATGAGGTCTGACAACGCCTGCCCTAAACGCTGCAAATTCCACCATGCCACCGACGGTTGGTTATCAAAGGCATAACGCCCCTGATAATCAGTATGGTTGCTGATATAGCCCGGCTGATAAGCATCCAGAAAGCCGTAGGGACCGTAGTCAATGGTTATGCCCAATATCGACATATTGTCGGTATTCAATACGCCATGAGCGAATCCCAGTGCCTGCCAGAGGGCGACAGTGCGCGCCGTCCGTTTTACCACGTCGGTGAACCATAGACGATAGGCATCTGCCTGCCCCGCGAGATGGGGCCAATGACGGCCGATGACATAATCCGCCAGTTGTCGCACCTTCTCAGGCTCGCGGCGAAAGTAAAAGTGTTCAAAATGTCCAAAACGAACATGGCTTTCCGCCACCCTCAGCAGCATCGCTCCCGGCTCGGCTTTTTCCCGCCAAACCGGTTCGTCGCTGCTGACGATGGTCAAGGCCCTGGTGGTGCCGATGCCCAAATGATGTAAGGCCTCGGACGCCAGGAATTCACGAACCACCGAACGTAACACCGCCCGACCGTCGCCCATGCGCGAGTAGGGTGTTTTACCGGCGCCTTTCAGATGCCAGTCCACCCCGCGCCCATCCGCCAACTGCTGCTCACCCAACAGGATACCGCGTCCGTCGCCCAACTGCCCTGCCCATACGCCGAACTGATGGCCGCTATACACCTGCGCCAATGGTTGCATGCCCGGCAGCATTGTTTCTCCGCTCCAAACCCTGGATTGGGAATCGGTGAAAAGCGCATCATCCAGCGCCAGTTCTTGCGCCAACTCGCGGTTGTGATAAAGCAGCCGTGCGCCGCGAAGCGGCGTCGGCGTCAGTTCGCTGTAAAATCCCGACAATTGCCGGTGATAGCTGTTATTGAATAGGGGTTTATGGGCCATGGCGCCTCCTCTTAATAGTGTAGTCGTTCGGCGGCCCACAGGCTCAAGCGAGGCGTTTCGGCTTAGATTCTCCTGGATTGCCAATAGGCTTTGCGCCAATAGACATTATCCAGCGAGGAACGTATCACGCCCCGGCTGGTAGAGGCATGGATAAAGCGATTGTCGGCATCATAGATGCCGACATGCAAACCGTTTCCACCGCTGCCGGTTTTGAAAAACACCAAATCACCCGGCAGCAAATCATCGCGGGAAATACGGGTGCCGACTCTGGTTTGACCTTCAGTTGAACGCGGCAGCACAATGCCGAAACGATCGCGGAAAGTACGATAAACAAATCCCGAACAATCCACGCCGTTTTCATCCAGACCGCCGTATCGATAGGGAACGCCGTACCATTGCCGTAACTGATCGTTGAGCTGTGCTCTCACTACCCTGGAATTCGCCAGCCGGGCATCCGGCGGCGGCGCGTGATGGCTACAGCCGGCAAGAAGCACGCTAAAGAAAAACAGCCAACAAAAAGATATCCGTCTCATTTTTTGCTCATCAGCATAACATAGTCGACCGCCGGCCAAGCTTGGGCATCATATTGATGCCGCCGCGGACGGCATCAGACCGGATGCCACCAGCCAAGGCGTATCGCCGGCCGCCAGCAAATCAAATTTCACGCCGAATACCGGCGACAGCACTTCAGGTCGCATAACCTCCCGCGGATGTCCCTTGGCCGCCAGTTGTCCGTCGGACATCAACCAGACTTCCCGGGCTTGCCGCAGGGTATGGTTGAGATCGTGGGCGCAGACCAACACGCTGACGCCCGCGGCGATAAGCTCCGACAGCAGAACATCCAGGGCTACGCGCTGGGCGATATCCAGACTCGCCGTCGGTTCATCAAGCAGCAACAGCGAAGCCTGAGGATTGATAGCGGGCCACACTTGCAACAGCACTGCCGCCAGGCGAACCCGCTGCCATTCGCCGCCGGAAAGATGGTTAACGGGCCGCGTCAATTTGTCAGCCAGGGACAATGCCTTCGCCAGGTATCCCACCGTCCCGTCGATGTCCGATTCCGCGGCGTTGCGGGGTTGGTGCAGCATCAGATATTGAAACACCGGCATCACGGCGTAAGGCATGGCTTGCTGGCAAAGATAGCCGCGGCACAACGCCAATTCCGCGCTGCGCCAATGTTCCAGCGGCCGGCCCTTAAGGCTTATCTCCCCTTCGCAATCAAGCAAACCGCCAATGGCGGCCAACAAGGTGCTTTTGCCCGCGCCGTTGGGACCCACCAGATGAACCAGACTGCCGGCGGCCACCTGCAGCGACACCGGTTTCAGCCGTCGCGACACCGCAAGGCGCCGCAGTTCCAAAATGGCATTCACCATCGCCGGTTATCACCGCCTCTAAGGCCGCGGTTTCGCGGCGGATAAACCCATGGACGTCGCGGCATATTACTCTGCCAGCGCGCTGTCTATCGCCTTGAGAATAATAGGGTCATCAGGCTTCATATCCGGGGCAAAGCGTTGTAATACCCGACCGTCGCGGCCGACAAGAAATTTTTCGAAATTCCACAGAATATCCTGCGAATGTTTTGGCGCGCGCCCTTTGCCGGCAAGCCGGTCATAAAATCCGCTGCCTTCTGGTTTCAGCGCTTCGGGCTGCGCGGCGATAAGCGCCTGGTAAAGCGGATGCCGATGCTCGCCGTTGACTTCAATTTTACTGAACATGGGAAATTCGACGCCGAAGGTCCCGCGGCAAAATGACAGGATCTCTTCATCGCTGCCCGGCTCCTGGCCGGCAAATTCATTGGATGGAAAGCCCAGCACCTCGAAGCCCTGTTGATGTTTTTTCTTATAAAGGCTTTCCAATGCCTCGTATTGATCCGTCAACCCGCATTTTGACGCGACGTTGACAATCAGCAGTACCGAATCCTTGAAGTTTTCCAGGGTAGTATTTTCCCCGGTGATGGTCTTAAGCGGCAGTGAATACAGTTTATCACTCATCTGAGTGCCCTCCAGGTGTTGCTGGAAATCAGCAGGTTAACTGAATACATAAGCATTAGCTTAGCCTCTTATTCTAATCAATAGCCAGATAAATATTGGCGAACCCAGGGTCGCGGTAACCACGCCGATGGGCAATTCGGCGGAATAGAGGGCGATTCTAGCGATCACATCCGCCAACAATAATATCCCTGCCCCGGCCAGCGCACAGCCCGGCAGCAGACGCCGATGGTCGGTCAAGCCCGCCAGCCTCAGCATATGGGGAATAATCAATCCGATAAAGCCGATGGTCCCCGCCAGCGCCACGCTGATGCCTACCATGCAGCCGAACGCCAGCACAAACAGATTGCGCCAGAGGAACACCCGCAGCCCCAATTGCATGGCCTGTTGTTCACCCAGCGCCAGCAAATTCATGACCCGCCCCTGTAACACAATCCAGGTGATGAACGGCAAGAGCGACAGCACCAGCCATTTGTCGCGCCAATCCACGCCGCCGAACCCTCCCATCATCCAATAGAGCAGTTGGCGTAAATCAAGATTGGAACTGAAATACACCGCCCAGGTCATCATTGCGCTGCAAAGGATGCCTAATGCCACACCGATGAGCAACAGGCGAGAATTGGACATATGATGTCGGGCAAACCACAACAAAATAGCGGTAATAGCCAATGCGCCCGCTACCGCGCACATCCCAAGCCCCCATACCGGTATCAGGCCTCGTCCCAAAAATACCGCCAGCACCAATGCTACCCCGGCGCCATTGGACACACCGAGTAATCCGGGTTCAGCCAGGGGATTTTCAAAAATAGTCTGCATCGCCGCGCCCGCAAGGGCCAAGGCGGCGCCGACGACGATCACCGCCAATGTTCGGGGCAGCCTTAATTGCCAGATAAATACCTCGGCGGCATCGCTAAACCATTGATCCGGCCAAAACCAGATATCTCCGGCGCAGAGGCTTATCACGGCGGCACATGCCATGAAGAGAAACAAAACACGGATGCCACGGAGATCCCGCCGCCGCTGCCGCTGTTTCAAGGCGCTGTAAATCGGACTGTTTGCAGACATATTCCTTGTACCGCCGTGACCGGGAAAATGGCCTTATCCTACCGGGAAAGCCGATAAAGGGGTAGTGCGATAGGGTTATTGGCATAATATCGCCGGTAATGAGGGAGTACGGCCGTCTTTGGACGACGCGGCACGGCGACATGCGGTATCCGCCGAAATTGCGGATACCGCATTGGGACTAGGCAATGTCAGTTCTGCGGCTTGGGCCTGATGATTTCACGCTGCCCGCCGCCCTGGTGCGGTTGGCCGCCCTGATGCTGCTGGCCGCCATTGTGTTCACGCTGGCCGCCGCTCTGGAACGGCTGCCCGCCATTACGCTCGGGTTGGCCGCCATTGTGTTCACGCTGGCCGCCGCTCTGGAACGGCTGCCCGCCATTATGCTCGGGTTGGCCGCCATTGTGTTCACGCTGGCCGCCGCTCTGGAACGGCTGCCCGCCATTATGCTCGGGTTGGCCGCCATTGCGTTCAGGCTGACCCGCATTATGCTCCGGTTGCCGACCGCCGGATTGAAACAGTTGGCCGCCGCGTTGTTGCTCGCCGCCGGTCTGGAAGGTCTGACCACCGTGTTGTTGCCCGCCGCCGGTCTGGAAGGTCTGACCACCGTGCTGTTGCCCGCCGCCGGTCTGGAAGGTCTGGCCGCCGCGCTGTTGCCCGCCGCCGGTCTGGAAGGTCTGGCCGCCGCGCTGTTGCCCGCCGCCGGTCTGGAAGGTCTGGCCGCCGCCGCGCGGTGGCTGTCCGCCGTGCTGCTCCCCTTGTGGAAACAGTTGGCCGCCGTGATTTTGCGGCCGGCCGCCGGGGTGTTGATAGACAGGACGGCCCGCCCCGGGGCCGGGCTGCTGAAAGTGACGATCATAATCAGGAGGACGCCGTGGCGACCAATTGCCGTGATCCCAATACCAACCCCGATGATCCCTGAACCCCTGCGGCAGAAATGGCAACCATTGCCAACCGTCCCAGTACCAGCCGAATTCATTGCGCTCACCGTAATAATTATCCTGATGGCTGTCCCACCACTGCGGCGAACGCCACTCATAGCCGTCCCAATACCAGCCGTTGTCGTTTCGCTCGCCGAAATCATTCCCCTGGTGGTCAATCCACCACTCCTCGGTGCGCCACTGGAAGCCATCCCAGTACCAGCCGCGATCGTTACGTTCGCCGATGTGTCTGTCTTGATGATCGTACCACCACTGCGGAGAACGCCAGGTGTCACCATCCCAGAAATAACCCTGTTGGTCCTGGGCGCCTATTTGCACAACGTCTCCGGGGGGAGGGAAAATCATCCGCCATCGCGCCGCAGGGTAAAAGCATGGCAATAGCGAGCAACACGCCGTTTTTTTTCATCATCCAACCTGTTTGGCAATCATTTATTACTGTCGTTATACCAGCCGGCACATTACGCCACTATCAGATAAAGATGGTTTATGGTTCCCTGATGAAAACCACCGGATTTCTTACCATCGCGCCTGAGAACTTAAAGGGGAGCCGCCGCGCCATAATCGGCGCACTCAAAAAAGGCCGCTTTACGCGGCCTTTAGCGGGGATGCGTCACTCTTTAGGTGATGCATTCTCAACGCGGCTTTTAAGCTTCTGCCCCGGACGAAAAGTCACTACCCGGCGGGCGGTGATGGGAATGTCTTCGCCAGTCTTGGGGTTCCGGCCCGGGCGCTGATTTTTGTCGCGCAAATCAAAATTACCAAACCCTGATAATTTCACCTGCTCGCCATTTTCCAGCGCTCGCCGGACTTCCTCAAAAAACAGTTCCACTATCTCTTTGGCATCCCGTTTGCTCAGCCCAAGCTTTTCAAACAGGTATTCTGACATTTCAGCTTTAGTAAGCGCCATAGGTTCAATCCCTCAAGGATGCTTGGAATCGCTGTTTTAGTGCCGCCACGCATCTGGCAACGGTGGCGGCAATAGCCTCTTCTTCCAGTGTACGAGCGGTATCCTGTAATATCAGGCTGATAGCCAGACTCTTAAATCCTTCCGCTACGCCCTTCCCCCGGTACACATCAAACAAGTTTACGCCAACTACCTGATTTGCGCCAACTTTCTTGCACTCTGCCATAATATCTGCTGCTGGGACGTTTTCAGCAACCACTATTGCTATATCGCGCCGATTGGCCGGGAAGCGGGAAATGTCACTGGCTTCAGGCACTTTACGGGCGGCAACCTTATCCCAGAGTAGTTCAAAGACGACGGTTCGGCCATTTAAATCCAGTTTAGATTCCAATTCCGGGTGGATAACGCCAATAAATCCAATGTGTTCCCCTCCCAGATACAATGCCGCACTCTGTCCTGGGTGTAAAGCCGGATTCTGTTCACTGCGAAATTCAATATCGGCGAGTTTACCGGTAAGTTCAAGTATTGCTTCAAGATCGCCCTTTAAATCATAGAAGTCTACCCACTGACGCGCCAGATCCCAATGTTCATCATAACGTGGGCCGGTAATGACTCCCGACAGCATAAGATCCTGACGTATGCCAAGGTCCGCTTCATTATCAGGAACAAAGCGCAGTCCGCTTTCGAAAAGCCGGATCCTGTTTTGCTGGCGGTTCTGATTGTAAATTACGGCGCCCAGTAAACCACTCCATAGAGAAAGGCGCATAGCGGACATTTCCGTTGAAATAGGACTGGGCAGCGTCAACGGCGCTTGATTGGGATGGAGCAGGTCTTGAATAGCCGGATCGACGAAACTGTAGGTGATGGCTTCCTGGAAGCCTCGGTCCACCAGCATGGTCTTGACGCGGTTCAGCGGCAACGTCGACTCATGATGGCGGGTCATTTGCAAATTGGCGCGAACAGGCACGTTGGGGATGGTGTTATAACCGAACAGCCTCGCCACTTCCTCCACCAGGTCCTCTTCGATGGACATGTCAAACCGCCAGCTGGGGGCAACCGCGCGCCACCACCCTTCACCCATTGACACATCACAACCAAGACGGCTAAGGATATCCGACACGTCCGCGTCCGGCACGCTGTGGCCAATCAGACGATCCAGTTTTTCCCTTCGCAAGGTGATGGAAGCGCGCCGGGGCAAGGCCTCGGCGTCCGTAACGTCAATCACCGGCCCGGGCCGACCGCCGCAAATAGCCAGCAACAGTGTGGTGGCGCGTTCGATGGCCCGGTACTGCAAAGCCGGGTCGACGCCGCGCTCATAACGGTGGGAGGCATCGGTATGCAAACCATAGCGACGGGCGCGGCCGGTAATAGACAACGGATCAAAATAGGCGCACTCCAACACCACATCCCGCGTGGCGCCGTTGATGCCGGAATATTTTCCGCCAAAAATGCCGGCCATTGCTAGGACCTTTTGATGATCGGCGATGACCAGCGTATCCGGTTTTAGCGCGGCTTCGGCGCCGTCAAGCAATGTCAGGGATTCCCCCTCGCGGGCCAGGCGCACCACGATGCCGCCCTCAATGCTTTGCAGGTCGAAGGCATGCATGGGCTGCCCCAGTTCCAGCAAGACATAATTGGTCACATCCACCACCGCGTCCACGGAACGTAAACCGCAGCGCCGCAATTTTTCCTTGATCCACAGCGGGGTCGGCGCCGTCACGTCGATGTCTTTTACTACCCGCCCCAAATAACGGGGGCAGGCCTGCGGCGCATCCACACGTATATCAATACGATCGGGAATGACCGGGGCTACCGTTTCGATGGCCGGCGCCTTCAGCGGCAGGCGATTCACCGCCGCCACATCCCGCGCAATGCCCAACAGTCCAAGGCAGTCCGCCCGGTTGGCCGTGACGCTGATATCGATGATGTTATCGTCAAGCCGCAGATAGTCACGGACATCGTCCCCCACGGGGGCATCAAGGGGAAGTTCAATGATGCCGCTATGGTCTTCCGACATGCCCAGTTCCCGGAACGAACACAGCATGCCTTGGGAAGGCTCGCCGCGCAGCTTGGCGGCCTTGATTTTGAAATCACCCGGCAGCACCGCGCCGATGGTGGCTACCGCCACCTTGAGTCCTTCACGGCAATTGGGCGCGCCGCAAACGATATCCAACGGCGCGTCGCCACCCACGTCTACCTTGGTGACCCGCAGTTTATCGGCATTGGGATGTTGCTGGCAGGCTATTACCCGCCCCACCACCACGCCGGTGAAATCCCCGGCCACCTTATCGACACCGTCCACTTCCAGGCCGGACATGGTGATTTGTTCCGCCAGGGCGTCGCTGCCGATGGCGGGATTAACCCATTCACGCAGCCAAAGTTCACTGAATTTCATGTGTCTATCCCGCCTTTATTTGAATTGTTTGAGAAAACGCAGATCGTTTTCGAAAAATGCGCGCAAATCCGTGACGCCGTAACGAAGCATTGTCAGACGCTCCATCCCCATCCCGAAGGCGAAGCCGGAATAAATTTCCGGATCAATGCCGACATTGCGCAGCACATTAGGATGCACCATGCCGCAACCCAATACCTCAAGCCATTTGCCGTTTTTGCCCATAACATCCACTTCCGCCGACGGTTCGGTAAAAGGAAAATAGGACGGACGAAAACGCACCTGCAAATCTTCTTCGAAAAAATTGCGCAAGAAGTCATGCAGGGTGCCTTTCAGATTGGTGAAACTGATATCGGTATCGACAATCAACCCTTCCATTTGATGGAACATCGGCGTATGGGTCTGATCGTAATCGTTACGATACACTCGGCCCGGTGCGATAATACGAATGGGCGGCTGCTGATTTTTCATGGTGCGTATCTGCACCCCGGAGGTCTGGGTGCGCAGCAGCCGGGTGGCGTCAAACCAAAAGGTGTCGTGATCGGCGCGGGCCGGATGGTGAGCGGGAATATTCAGCGCGTCGAAATTATGATAATCATCCTCGATTTCCGGACCGGTGGCCACCGAAAACCCCAGCTCGCCAAAAAAGGTCTCGATACGGGAAATCGTCCGGGTCACCGGGTGCAATCCGCCGTTTTCCAGGCGACGACCCGGCAAGGAAACATCCAGCGTCTCCTCGGCCAGGCGGGCGTTAAGAGCGGATGATTCCAGAAATTCCTTGCGCTCGTTCAGCGCTTGAACCACCGCGAGCTTCGCCTGATTAATCACCGCTCCCGCCGCGGGACGTTCCTCTGCCGGCAAATCGCGAAGGGTCGTCATTTGCTGGGTGAAATGACCTTTTTTGCCAAGATATTCGACGCGCACGCTGTCCAGCGCGCCTGTATCCTGGGCTTTTTCTATGGCTGCTTTGGCTTGCACAACCAAATCTGCGAGATGTGGCATTGCGTTCCTCTTTTTCCGGCCTCGATGGCTTAATCGTAAATGGACAGACTGAGCTGCTTTGCTCCGCCAGCCCTTTCGTCGAGGCCGGCAATGAGCAAAAAAAACCTCCGCACCGGGAGGCTTTAGCGCTGTTTTTCGTTTCTTCTCTTACGCGCAGGCCCCCGGTATTCAGGCGCTAAAGTAAAAAAAGAAACGGAAAATAGCAGCATTCATGCTTGCATTACCTTGTGGATAAACCTGTTTTGATGGATAACGGTTAATAGCGGCCCGGACGGTAACGATGAAAAGAGGGAGTCGCCTCCCTCTTTCAAATTGCTTATGCCAGCGCGCCTTTCGCTTTTTCCGCCAAAGCGGCGAACGCCGCTTTGTCGAATACAGCGATATCAGCCAGGATCTTACGGTCGATTTCAATAGAGGCTTTTTTTCAGGCCATTAATGAAGCGGCTGTAAGAGATACCGTTCTGACGGGCCGCGGCGTTAATGCGCGCGATCCACAGTTGACGGAACTGACGTTTCTTCTGACGACGGTCACGGTAAGCATACTGTCCTGCTTTGATAACCGCCTGGAAGGCGACACGGTAAACACGCGAACGGGCACCATAGTAACCTTTCGCTTTTTTCAAAATCTTTTTGTGACGTGCACGAGCTGTCACACCACGTTTTACGCGAGCCATATGCTCTCCTAAGTCTTATTCGAAAACCGTTAAAAGTGACGCTTATGCGTACGGCAAGCACCTTACAACCAAACCCAGATCGCCTTTGGAGACCATGGATTTCGGACGCAGATGGCGTTTACGCTTAGTGGCTTTTTTGGTCAGAATATGACGCAGGTTTGCATGCTTACGCTTGAAACCGCCGGAAGCGGTCTTTTTAAAGCGCTTGGCTGCACCGCGCACTGTCTTGATTTTTGGCATGAATGTCTTCTCTACTGCATATTACTACGCATTGTTGATAATATGAACCAATGAGGCGAAGGCGACACATCGATGACCGACGCGACGCCCTGCTTGCGTGCCTTATTGTTTCTTCTTGGGTGCGAGCACCATAATCATCTGGCGTCCTTCGATTTTATTCGGAAAGGACTCGACTACCGCCAGCTCATTCAAATCGTCCTTAACGCGGTTAAGCACTTCGATACCGATTTGCTGGTGCGCCATTTCACGTCCGCGAAAACGCAGGGTGATTTTAGCTTTATCGCCGTCTTCCAGAAAACGAACCAGGTTGCGTAGTTTTACCTGATAGTCGCCTTCATCCGTACCAGGCCGGAATTTGATTTCCTTGACCTGAATGACTTTTTGCTTCTTCTTCTGCTCTTTGGTGGATTTGCTCTTCTCGTAGAGGAACTTGCCGTAATCCATAATTCGGCAAACCGGCGGTTCGGCATTGGGACTGATTTCAACTAAATCTACGCCCGCTTCCTCGGCTTTTTCAAGCGCTTCGTTGAGGCTGACTATGCCAATCTGCTCGCCGTCAATACCCGCCAGACGAACCTCTGCAGCGCGGATTTCTCGGTTGATGCGATTGGGACGCGCCGGTTGAACTCGTTTTCCGCCTTTAATACTTTATTCCTCCAGTTGATGAAGATTACGGCCGCGTATCTCTTTTTGCAGCTTTTCGATAATCTCGGTAACGTCGATACTGCCCAGGTCTGTGCCACGTCGTGTACGCACGGCGACTTTGCCTGCGTCCATTTCTTTATCTCCGCAGACCAGCATATAGGGCACCCGACGCAAAGTATGTTCGCGGATTTTAAAGCCTATTTTCTCATTTCTCAAGTCTGCTTTTACACGAATTCCGGCTGCAGATAATCTTTCAGTCACTTTTGCGACATATTCCGATTGATTATCAGTGATATTCATTACCACAACCTGCAATGGCGCCAGCCATGTCGGGTAAAAGCCAGCGTACTCTTCCGTCAGGATGCCGATAAAACGCTCCATCGACCCCAGGATGGCGCGGTGGATCATGACCGGCACCAACCGCTCATTATTTTCACCTATATAAGAGGCGTTTAAACGACCGGGTAACGAGAAATCCAGCTGAACCGTACCACATTGCCACATACGATCCAGGCAATCCAGGAGAGTAAACTCTATTTTAGGACCATAAAATGCGCCTTCGCCCGGCTGATATTCGAATGCAATGCCGTTTTCCGTTAATGCATCAGCCAAGTCTTTTTCCGCCTTGTCCCAGACTTCATCGCTGCCGATGCGTTTTTCCGGACGGGTGGAAAGTTTAACCAAAATATTTTCGAAACCGAAAGTGCTGTAAATATCATACACCATTTTGATGCAATTGTTTACTTCATCCCGCACCTGTTCCTCGGTACAGAAAATATGGGCGTCATCTTGGGTAAAACCGCGCACGCGCATCAGGCCGTGCAGCGAACCGGAGGGCTCATTGCGATGGCAACTGCCGAATTCAGCCATGCGCAGCGGCAAATCACGGTAGGATTTCAAGCCTTGGTTGAATATCTGCACATGACCGGGGCAATTCATCGGCTTGATGCAATATTCGCGGTTTTCCGAGGAGGTGGTAAACATATGCTCGGCATAGTTTTCCCAATGGCCGGTTTTTTCCCACAGAACGCGGTCCATCATGAACGGGCCCTTCACTTCCTGATACTTGTATTCCCTCAGCTTGGTGCGCACAAAGGCTTCCAGCTCGCGAAAGACAATCCAACCGTCGTTGTGCCAGAACACCATGCCGGGAGCTTCTTCCTGCATATGGTAAAGATCGAGCTGCTTGCCGATTTTGCGATGATCGCGCTTGGCCGCTTCCTCCAAATGCTGCAAATAGGTGCTAAGCTGCTTTTTGTCGCCCCAGGCGGTGCCGTAGATGCGCTGCAGCATCTTGTTGCTGCTGTCGCCGCGCCAGTAAGCGCCGGAGGTCTTTTGCAGCTTGAAATGATGGCAAAAACGCATATTCGGCACATGGGGCCCGCGGCACATATCGACGTATTCTTCGTGATGATACAGGCCGGGGCGATCGTCGCGGCTGATATTTTCATCCAGTATCGCCACTTTATACGGCTCGCCGCGAGCGATAAACACGTTGCGGGCCTGTTCCCAGCTCACTTTCTCTTTGATGACGTCGTAATCCTTATCAGCCAGTTCGTGCATGCGCTTTTCCAGCGAATCGATATCTTCCTGGGTCAGCGTGCGATCAAGCTCGACATCATAATAAAAGCCTTTGTCGATTACCGGGCCGATGGCCATTTTGGTATCGGGCCACAGCTGTTTGATGGCATGCCCCAATAAATGCGCGCAGGAGTGGCGGATGATGTCCAATCCGGCCTCGTCCTTGGCGGTAATAATGGCAAGCTGCGCATCGTCGGCAATCAGATCGACGGCATCCGTCAATTCGCCGTTCACACGTCCGGCAATGCAGGCTTTCGCCAGGCCGGGGCCGATATCGCGGGCCACATCAAGGGGGATACGGGGTGGTCGTAATGACGCTGGCTTCCGTCCGGAAGGGTAATCACTGGCATGGTCGTTTCCTTAATTTGCAGTGGTGATCCGTACGCAAGATCACATGCAAGGCTTAATTCATAAATAAAATCAATGGGTTGGTGGTGTTATCCCGTTATACTTTACGAGATATGTACACAGCGGCGCACCTGCTTTCACCTGCACCGCTGAATGACACGACAACTTATCGGAATAGTAACACCCTGATGTTAGGGGCATCTACAAAAAAATACATCCAAGGCTTTATCTCTTGTTGAGCCGTCGGCAAGCAAAATCCGACGTTTTGCTTAGTTTTAAAACATATCGGGGGCAATGACTCCGCGCAGCCGGGTTTCGGCTGTAAGCCGCTGTCATCGAATTAACCGTTTACCAACCGCCATTCCCGGATGCCAAAGAACGAAGCTGATGGCTCCCTTCATGCTTCATAAAGCGACATTAAATAAAAGTGGATAAATATATTATTTATAAAATCTCTCTAGTTAATGAGGAATATCAAAGGGTGTTAACAGTAGGCATCATTTTATCACATTAATAATTTTATTAAGCTCTGTTAACTGCAAAATCGATTGATATTTCAAGCCTGAACATATCATTTTCATTGATATGCGGTTGATATATTTTTCTAACTAGAAATTTATATTATCATTTTGAGATTAGAGAAGGGATAAGGTGCTTTCGGCACCAAGCGTTATCACCGCGCCGTGGCTGATGGCGTAATCAAGTATTTGTGATGATGTGTTGGATAATTAGCAAGGTTACCATTGTTTAATTGCTTATATTGACATTAATTATATTTATAGATAATAATTGTACTTTTAGCAATTTGGCCTTAAGCTTTAGGTTCTACTCTCACAAAAACCTTTTCCCCTGCTCATAATGAGTTTTATTTACCTTACGTTAATGTTATTTTCTGAATTTTGATTTACTCTATTCCTTTAAAGCACTCTGTAAAACCATATAAAATGACACTGCCGCCCTTCCTCCTTTATCAATGAGGGATCTCATATGCCTTCACAGCTCGGGATTACACAATTTAGAGAGGTTAATGAAGCCACTGAGGGTCCATTCACTGCGGTCGAATTCACTCCGAGCGAAATTAGCTTCAATCTCTTGCAAAAACAGCTTTTACAAAACGTTATTGCCGCCCGACAAGCTAATGCGGCTATCAACGAATGGAATCGCATTACGAAAAAAAATATTTATAAAAATCCATCGCCCGAAGGCAAGAAAATTTTAGAGAAAAGACAAAACTTGTATCTTTCAGAACGAGACAGAACCCTAAAAATTGTTGAAACAACCAAATTAACAGCCAAAATAAAGGAAGCCAAAAATATACACGAGTTCAATGAGATAGCGAATATGGCAAACGACAATAACTCATCCTTCGGGCTTACGCTTATGAGGTTCGCGCGGACAATCCAAAGACCATTCTTATCAGCCAGGGCTAACGATCAGCAAGACGAAAGGATCCTGTTGCTGCACAAAAGGGCTTGGGCTGAACATCGTTGTAAATCTATAGATGACTGGGCGCGGCAACAGAAACAGAGATTATCAGAGATATATCAGACAGAACAGACGCTTGAGAAGCTATGCCGTAGGGAAATTGAAGGCTTTTTAGTAGATAATTCCCCTTATAGTGTTTTAAACAATAACACTGGGTAGTATTTACGAATTTAGCTCCTGCCATTTGAAATGGCGCCCTCCTCTTTACTCTTCTTCGAACCCAGGCGCGGATTCTAGCCTGTTGAGGTAAGCGCGCTTGCTTATCATCAAAATCAATGTTCTCCAAAAGGATTGTCTTTTTAATAAATAAAGAATTGAAAACGTCAAGTGCGTTTTTTTCAGCACACTGGCTTTTTTTAAGAAATTATATAAAATAGATAATCACTGTTTTTCATGACTACGATATAAATGATGCACACAATAAAATCTGCCGAAGCAATAATAAATCAAAATAACAATTCTACTGCTTCGCTAACGCCACAAGATGCCGTTGCCTGCCCGCTGACGCACGTGATTAAGGTTGGCAATAGTCCGGAGTCTATTTTAAGGCATATTCCCGCCATCACCGAAAAAATTGCTGCCTATCTCAAAGAGCCTGATTATTCCCGTTTCGTCGGCGCCATAAAAGGCACATCTCTACGTTCTTTGGACGAAATTTATCAAGCATACCTGAAAAAAAAATTCCTCTCTCGCCGCTCTGCGTCCCCATGAAAGACAATTATTTATCCCAATGCGGCTGCAGGAAAAAGCGCTTTCCGACGAAATTAAAAAAATCACGATCGTCGATCTGACCAATAGCCGGCATGAACCCTATACCCCCTTACCGTTGGGGATTGTTACCCTGGGCTGCAGGATTTCAGCGAAAGAGTGCCGTATTGGCAGCGTTCGTTACATAGACTATCGTGACGGCGATACGATACCGGTGGGTTTTCTTAGAAAACGCAGCGTAGCCATGGCATTGCTACAATGGAAAAATGACGCCATGGCGCAAAGCGACATTCTTAAACGAATGTTTGCGCGAGGCAACAGTATAGGGATTAACGATAATCAAGGGGAAGACTTCCTCCTTGGCATGCGTATTTATAAAACCGAGCTGAACCGCAACAACTTCACCGTTTTAATCCAAGTCGCTCAGCGGCTGTTTGACAAGGGCTCATTGCTGAAAAAATACGCATTGGCCTTTGCGGTGCAAAGATTAACCGATGCCTTGAAAAACAACCGCCTACCGTCGCTCAGTACGGTGACAATCGACCTTGTGGTTTCTCAACACCCGCAAATGATGGCGACCGGTAGGGAGATCCAGTCCGTGCTGCCGTTAAAGACTGTCTATTGCCGGCCTTGAATAGGATAAGTTTAATTCGTTTAATATAAGTATTGAAACGATAGCGATTGCGTTAAAAGGATTAACAACCTCTTAAATCGGCCTCAACAGGCCTTTATCATGTCGTCAGAAGTGTCAAGTGAAAAAAATTTTATTGCACCAAAAAGCAGCAAACCCGCCTGAGCGGGTTTGCATGAATCAGCTGGTCATTATGAGGTTTTTTACACCAGTGCAGCAACGACAGCGACCCAGAACGCCATACATATCAATACTATGCTGGGCAGTGTTAAACGATAGAAATAATCCATGACAACCTCACTATTACCTGACATCTTTTAAGAAAAATCTTACGCTATTCTTGGCTTAAAAAATAGGAGCTGGATCATTTTTTAGGCGTTTTATTTCATCATTTACCTGTTCTGGATCACACACTTCGCTGGGTTTCACGGCGTTAAACAACCCTGTAACGCTATTAATCCACTTGTTCACATCGGCGCGGTGTTCGTAAACAACACGCCAGTCAATCCCACTAACACGGCCAATAAAAACAGACTTATCCACTTCCAACGTCGTTCCGATTTTACGCTCATGACTCCCCCCCCCCTCTTTTATCGTCCATGGGTATATCGGTCGCCGGTTGAAAAACTTCACTGTTATTTTTTTAATGTCTAAAATAGCTTTTTTACCCTAAAGAGGCGGTATGCAAAGAGTGGTATGCTGGCCACCACTTTGGTTGCAAGGAGAGTGCTATGACACCGATTACGACCCTGACGCTGGCGCCGTCCCTGGACAGCGCCACCACCACCGACCGGCTGTATGCCGAAGGCAAGCTGCGTTGCACTGCCCCGGTGTTTGAACCGGGCGGTGGCGGTATAAATGTCGCGCGGGCGATCGTGCATTTGGGGGGAGAGGCCACGGCGCTCTTTCCCATTGGCGGGCCCACCGGCCGTCATCTCACCGAACTGCTCGCCGCCGAGGGGATCACTACCGACGCCATCGAAACCAAGGACTGGACCCGGCAGAATTTGCACGTGCATGTGGAAAGCACCGGCGAACAGTATCGTTTCGTTATGCCCGGCGCGCACCTGACCGAACAAGAGTTCACGCAATTTGAGCAGCGCCTGGCGGGCTTGCCGCGACATTCGCTGTTTGTCATCAGCGGCAGCCTGCCGCCGGGCATCGGCGTGGAAAATTTGCAACATCTGCTGCGTGAAGCCCAGCGCTGTGGTTTGCGATGCGTCGTCGACAGCTCGGGCCCTGCGCTTAAGGCATGTTTGGATATCGGCAACCTGGCGCTGGTCAAACCCAATCAGAAGGAACTGGCGGAGCTGGTGAAACGCAATCTTGACGACCCTGATGCGGTGAGGCAGGCCGCCTTGGAAATCATCGCCCAGGGAAAAACCGAGCGCGTGGTCGTCTCTCTCGGTCCGCAAGGCGCGCTGGCCGCGGATAAAGATCACGTATTCCAGGTTGTGCCCCCGCCGGTGAAGAAGATGAGCACCGTGGGCGCCGGGGACAGTATGGTGGGCGCCATGACGCTGAAGCTGGCGGAGGGCGCCTCGCTGCTGGACATGGCGCGCTACGGCGTGGCGGCGGGCAGTGCGGCGACGTTGCATAAAGGCACTCGGTTGTGCACGAAGGAAGATACCCTGCGTATTTACGATTATCTTCGCAAGGATCTCACTGCCTGACTTTGAGGTCACGAAAGACTTCGCCGGGGCCTGCTTGTATCGGAAAAAGCCGGTCGCTCCGGCGGGAATAGCCGAAAGTTGCAGAATAAACTGTTGACATTGCGCGGCTTAGCCACAACACTCACTCAAGCGCCACCGGGAAACGCCCTCATAAATACGTTAACGCTTCCTGGCGCGCCCTTCTCTTTTGAACCCGGTTCGAGCCGATAGTAACGGCCGAGGCGTTACCGGTTTTGTTCAATCGGCCGTCGCCGCCCCGACATTGGCGGGCCAGCCGATGCGATCATTGTCAGTAAAGCGATTCGGACGGTAACAGGCAGGGCAACTGCAGGGGGAACGACGATGTGGCACGCTATCGATAATATGCTGGCCGAGACTTTTACCCGCGACGAAATACGTGAACGCCGGGAATTACCGGGAGGCGAATTACATCGCGCCTGGTATCTTCGTTATGGCGCTCAGGATATTTTTGTCAAAAGCGACAGCCGAGAGCTATTGCAAAAATTCACCAATGAGGCCGATCAACTTGATATGCTGGGACGCAGTAATACCGTACGCGTGCCGAAAGTGTTTGGCGTCGGCAGCGAGCGGGAACAAAGTTTTCTGGTGATGGAGTATATTCAGGAGCGGCCATTTGATGCCCATGGAGCCTATTGCCTGGGGCAGCAATTGGCGCGTCTTCATCAATGGAGCGAACAGCCTCAGTTCGGCCTGGATTTCGATAACGATCTTTCCACGCTTACCCAGCCCAATGCCTGGCGGCGACGCTGGTCGGCCTTTTATGCCGAACAGCGCATCGGCTGGCAATTACAGTTGGCGGCGGAACAAGGTCTGGTTTATGGGGAAATCGATGGCATTATCACCCGAATAGAAGAGCTGCTCCATGAACATCAGCCACAGCCGTCTTTGTTGCACGGAGATTTGTGGCCGGATAATTGCGCCAACAGCGCCGGCGGCAGTTTTTTATATGACCCGGCCTGTTATTGGGGCGATCGGGAATGCGATTTGGCGATGTTGCCGCTCTATTCTGAATTGCTCCCACAGATTTATGATGGCTATCAGAGCGTGTGGCCCTTGGATAAGAATTTCATTCGCCGTCAACCCATATATCAGCTTTATTATTTGCTTAATCGGGCGAATTTGTTTGGGGACAAGCATATCGACATCGCCAGCCGAGCGTTGGATAACGTTTTACGCCTGCATGCCTAGCCCGGGGAGCGCCCCCCGGACCTGATGGCGCGTCACAACATGCCGAGCAGCCGCAGGACGAAATATCCGGCTATCGCAATGATCACAGGTAAGATATACAGCGGAAAAAATTGCAGCAGAATGGTATGGCGCGGCATGACTATCTTTTTCCTCCAGTTGCGCCCGGCTAACGCCTTCAGCGCCTTTCGCCTGTTCCAGCACCATTTGATTTTCCAACCCTTCGCGTATATACCTCACCTGCCGAGACATCCGGGCGCCGGAAGCCTGCAAGGCCAGGCCGACAAAAATCAGCCAGTAAATAATCCAAAAGCCGAGATTGCCGGCAAAGAAGCCGTTCTCAAAAACCGGTTGCGGGGAGTTGTACCAGAACATATTCAAAAAAGGCGTATTGAAACGCATCATGTCGATGATTACGTGGAAAAAGTCCGCCATTACCGCGTTGATGCCTTTGTTTTGCTCACTGTGCTGATATAGGAACTTCAATAGTGAAATCAGGGTGGAAAGTAAAGCCGGAATAAAAATTATCCATCCCGCAAGCCGTTTAATGACGGCCAGGCGGCCAGCTTGTTGATACGTCATGTGCTCCCCTTGTTAATCGACGCCAACCAGAACGCTTAAGTTTATCTATAAATTAGCTTTTTTGCTGCGCTGTTTCTTATGAATCTGTTACAGAGGATAGCCATCCCCTTATACCACGAACAATGATACCCTATTCCACTCACGTTTTTCTCCCTACAGGAGCATGTGGAATGCCCGCATCACTATCGCAGGAAGCCCTTATTTTTGATATGGATGGTTTGATAATCGACTCAGAACCTCTTTGGCACCAAGCGGAACTGGATGTTTTCAACGACATGGGGGTGAATACCGCCAAAGGTGAAACGCTGCCGGATACCTTGGGACTGCGCATCGACCAGGTGGTGAAATTATGGTATCAGGTCGCGCCCTGGCAAGGCGTCTCATTAGATGAGGTGACTTTGCGAATCATCCGTCGCGCCGTCGCGCTGATAGACGAACATCGCCCATTGTTGCCCGGCGTACAGGAAGCGTTGGAAATGGCCCGCGGCTGCGGGCTGAAAATCGGTCTGGCCTCCGCCTCTCCGTTATTCATGCTGGAAAACGTGCTGGATATCTTCACCTTGCGCCATTATTTTGACGAAATCACCTCTGCGCAATATTTGCCCTATAGCAAACCACACCCCGAAGTCTATCTGCAGGCAGCGGCGAAACTGGGCGCGCAGCCGGAACGCTGTTCCACCCTTGAGGATTCGTTCAACGGCATGATCGCCACCAAAGCGGCGCGCATGCGCTCCATCGTCGTACCCGATCCCGCTTACCGGGCAGATCCGCGCTGGGCGGTGGCCGATACCAAGCTCGACTCGCTACTGAGTCTGACCACCGGGCATATACTTTAAGGAGCAATGGCGAACGGGCGGAGTGCTAGGAAAGAAAATCGTCCCGTTTTGGCGTAAAAGTATCAATCAATACGCTGTTATCTTCCAAGGCAATGACGCCGTGCAGTTGGTGTTTAACCGCCCGATAGGCGTCACCGGTTTTTAACAGCCTCCTCTCACCGTCTATCTCGACCTCGAAACTGCCGGCGGCCACATAGGCTATCTGGTCGTGAATATCATGCCGATGCGGGGTACCGACGGCGCCCTTGGCAAAATGAACGCAAACCATCATTAAAGAGTCACTCCAAGTCATCACCTTGCGCTTCACGCCCCCGCCAAGGTTTTCCCACGGGGTTTCATCATCGATAAAAAAGGTCTTCATATTCCTTCCGTTGTGTTGGTGAACATCAGTTCAACGTTAAAAAAACATCGCTGCAACGCTATCGTAGAGGATAGCAGCCGACAAAAAATCGTAACACATCAGAATCATGACTATTCTCAAAAATAATTAAAACATTATTTCATTTTTATTGAATTCATCTTCCTGCCGCCCTATCATTCCAGTAGCCAGAGAGAACGCTCTCATCCTGAACATGTTTTGCAAAAGAGGCATTACTGTTATGCAAGTCCGCCAAAGCATTCATAGCGATCACGCTAAACACTTGGACACCGAAGGGCTGCGCAGCCAATTTTTAATTGAAAATATTTTTGATGACGACACCTATACCATGACCTACAGCCATATCGACCGCATCATCGTCGGCGGGATCAAACCGGTGGCGAAAAGGGTGGTTATCGGCGGCGAAGTGGGTAAACAGTTGGGGGTAAGCTATTTTCTTGAACGACGTGAACTGGGCATTATCAATATCGGCGGTCCCGGTAGGGTCGTTGTGGATGGCGAAACCCATGAAATCGGGCATCAGGAAGCGTTGTATGTGGGCATGGGCGCCAAGAACGTCGCGTTCTTAAGCGTGGATGCCGCCAGACCGGCCAAATTTTATTACAATAGCGCCCCGGCCCACACCGCCTATCCGAGCCGGAAAATCACCCTGGCGGAAGCCTCGCCGCAAACACTCGGCGATAACGCCACCAGCAATCTGCGCACCATCAATAAATTTATCGTGCCCGATGTGCTGCCCACCTGCCAGTTGACCATGGGCCTGACTAAACTGGCCCCGGGCAATCTTTGGAATACCATGCCTTGCCATACTCATGAACGGCGGATGGAAGTCTACTTTTATTTCGATATGGATGAGGAAACGGCGATATTCCATATGATGGGTCAGCCACAGCAAACCCGTCATTTACTGGTGCATAACGAGCAGGCGGTGATCTCCCCCCAGTTGGTCCATTCACGCCGGCGTCGGCACCAAAAGCTACACCTTTATCTGGGGCATGGTCGGTGAAAACCAGGTATTCAACGACATGGATCCGGTCAATATCAGCGAACTTCGCTGATGGCGCTTTGCGCGCCGGTCCGTTCCGGCGTGGATGACAGGCATGGGCGGCCGCATGCGGTCGTCCTCAATGAGGCAAGGTATGATTTTACATTCGTTTGATCTTACAGGCAAAGTGGCGCTGATAACCGGCTGTGATACCGGCCTGGGCCAGGGCATGGCCATCGGGCTTGCGGAAGCCGGCTGTGATATCGTCGGCGTCAATATCGCCGATCCGCAAGATACCATCGCCCAGATCACCGCATTGGGCCGTCGTTTCCTGAGTTTGAATGCCGATTTAATGAAGACCGACGGTATCCCCGCTATTGTAAAACAGGCGGTGGCGGAATACGGCCATCTGGATATTCTGGTGAACAATGCCGGTATTATTCGCCGCGAGGACGCCATTGAATTCAGCGAAAAAAAATTGGGATGACGTCATGAACATCAATATCAAAACCCTGTTCTTTATGTCCCAGGCCGTGGCGCGCCAATTTATCAAGCAGGGCAAAGGCGGCAAGATTATCAATATCGCCTCCATGCTCTCCTTCCAAGGGGGATTCGCGTGCCCTCCTACACCGCATCCAAAAGCGCGGTCATGGGAGTGACCCGTTTGCTGGCCAACGAGTGGGCCAAACACAATATCAATGTCAACGCCCTGGCGCCGGGCTATATGGCCACCAACAATACGCAGCAATTGCGCGCCGATGAAGAGCGCAGTAAAGAAATTCTGGAGCGCATTCCCGCCGGCCGCTGGGGACTGCCCGCCGATCTTAAAGGCCCGGCGGTGTTTCTTGCATCACCGGCGTCGGATTACGTTAACGGCTATACCCTCGCGGTGGACGGCGGCTGGCTGGCGCGGTAAGACTCGCGAATACCCGATGCTTGTATCAAGGAACTAAAGCGAGCGCGCGTGAAAACGCGCGCATGTTAAAGGAAGTCAGTAAGGCCGCCGTTATGGAAATATATTGAGACCTAAAAGTTACAAGGTAACCCATTTCAGAACCCGATGAATTCCTTTATACTGGACATATGACCAGCCATAAAGATTTCGCATATCCATGACCGCCGAAGGGCATCTCATCTTTGCATTGGCCAGCACCATTTTAGCGAAAAAAATGGAGCTTTCCCCTGCGCTCGCCCACGGCGACTGGTGGCACATTATCGCCGGCGGATTACTCACCTGCCTATTGCCGGATATCGATCATCCGCAGTCCTTTCTCGGGCAACGGCTGAAATGGCTTTCGATGCCCATCGCCAGAGTATTCGGCCACCGCGGCTTCACCCACAGTTTATTGGCCATCATGGCCGGTTTCTTGCTGTTTACCCTCAAATTCGCGTCCGATATGATAGTCCCTCCGGACGCGTTTCACGGCATGATTATCGGTTATCTCAGCCATATTGTCGCCGACATGCTGACACCGGCGGGGGTGCCTTTATTGTGGCCCTGCCGCTGGCGTTTTCGCCTACCGATCATCACCTCGCAAAAAGGCAATCAATGGGAACGGATACTGTGCGTGGCGGTGTTGATTTTCGCCGTGCAGCATCCGCAAGGCATGCCCTTGGGCAGCGCCATACCGGTGCCCGGATCGGTACAGGCTCTCTGGCTTAAAGTGCGCGGCAGTCTATTTCCCGTTATTTGACGATACCCCATGCCGATTGTCACGGCGTCACGTCCTGACTGCGCCGGTGCGCATACCCCTGGTTAAAATAAGGCTTTTACCGCCGCCGGCGTAAAAAACTGTTCTATAGTTGATCTGCCGCCGCATAAATATAAGCCTCGGACGGCCATTACCTATCATTTCACCACGATATGAGGAGCAATGTTCATGTCCAAACCCACTGATCCCTCCCATCACAAAATACCTCTATCCCACCCCGCTCCCGCGCCTGGGGCCAGCTCCGCAAACCCCGGCCTGGGGCATCTGGCGCCTGACGATAACAGTCATTTACCCAAGGCCGGCACATCGGCGCCGGGCAAACAGCCCTTGGCGCCAGGCTCGGTCAAGAGCCCGCGAAACCGCAATGCAAAACTCGACCAGCTTGAGCCTCACCGCAAATCCGGTAAAGACCAACCGCTCACCACCAATCAAGGGCTCAAAATCGCCGACGACCAAAATTCCCTGCGCAGCGCCTCGCGCGGGCCGACGCTGCTGGAAGACTTTATCCTGAGGGAGAAAATCACGCATTTCGATCATGAGCGTATCCCCGAACGTATCGTCCATGCGCGGGGCTCAGCCGCGCACGGTATTTTCGAGGTCTATCGTTCCTTGAGCGACATCACCAAAGCGGCCTTTCTGCAAGATCCATTGGTGAAAACACCGGTCTATGTACGGTTCTCCACCGTGCAAGGCTCCAGAGGCTCGGCGGACACCGTGCGGGATATCCGCGGTTTCGCCACCAAGTTTTATACACGGGAAGGCAACTTCGATATCGTGGGCAACAACACCCCGATTTTCTTTATTCAGGATGCGCTGAAATTTCCCGATTTCGTGCATGCGGTAAAACCCGAGCCGCACCATGAAATGCCCCAGGGCGGTTCGGCCCACGACACTTTTTGGGATTATGTGTCGTTGCAGCCGGAAACGTTGCATAACGTGTTCTGGGCGATGTCCGACCGGGGAATTCCCCGCAGCTATCGCACCATGGAAGGGTTCGGCATCCATACCTTCCGCCTGGTTAATGGTGAAGGCAAGGCCACTTTTGTGCGTTTCCATTGGAAACCGCTGGCGGGTAAAGCCTCGCTGGTGTGGGATGAAGCGCAGAAAATCGCCGGGAAAGATGCGGATTTTCACCGCCGCGATCTCTGGGAGGCCATCGAAGCCGGTGATTATCCAGAGTATGAACTGGGCCTGCAGTTGATACCGGAAGAAGACGAGCATAAATTTGATTTTGATTTGCTCGATCCCACCAAGCTTATTCCCGAAGCCCTGGTGCCGGTGCAAATCGTCGGAAAGATGACGCTGAACCGTAATCCGGATAACTTTTTCGCAGAAACCGAACAGGTGGCTTTTCACCCGGGCCACATTGTGCCCGGCATCGATTTCACCAACGATCCGTTGTTGCAGGGCCGGCTGTTTTCCTATACCGACACGCAGATCAGCCGTCTCGGCGGACCCAATTTTCATGAAATTCCCATCAATCGACCTGTGTGCCCTTATCATAATTTACAGCGCGACGGTATGCACCGGCAGGATATCGATACCAATCCGGTTGCCCATGAACCGAATTCCATTAATGACAATTGGCCGCGCGAAACCGCGCCTGCGGCGCAAAACGGTGGATTTGAAACCTATCAGGAACGTATTGACGGCCATAAGATCCGCGCGCGCAGCGCTTCGTTTCTCGAATATTATTCTCATCCGCGCCTCTTCTGGCTCAGCCAGACTCCAGCCGAGCAACAGCATATCGTGGCTGCTTTCAGCTTTGAGCTGGGCAAGGTCTCTAGACCTTACATACGAGAGCGCGTCATTGATTTATTGACCCGCGTGGATGTGCAGTTGGCGGCAAGAGTGGCGGCCAAACTCGGTTTCGCACTTTCGGAGGAAGCATTGAAAACCACGCCGCCCAAGGCGGTTAACGGCATAAGCACAGATCCGTCGCTGAGTCTGTATGCCAGCGGCAGCGGCAGCGTTAAAGGCCGACAGGTCGCGTTGCTGCTGAGCGACGGCGTGAACGCCGCCGACGTACTGGATACATTGCAAGGGCTGAAAGCCGCGGGAGTTCATGCCAAGCTGCTGGCCGCCCATGGCGGCAACGTGGTGGCCAATGACGGGTCCACGCTGCCCGTGGACGCGACTTTCGAGGGTTCCCCCTCGGTAACCGTCGATGGCGTTATCGTGCCGGACGGCAATATGGACGCACTGTTGCTGGATGGCGAGGCAAGCCATTTTATCCTGGAGGCCTATAAGCATTTAAAGGTTATCGGCTTGAGCGGAGACGCCAAGCGCTTCAAGCAGCCGTTGGGGCTGACGGACAAAACCGAGGAAGGATTATGCGAAGGTTCCGCCACTCAAGGGGCTTTCATACAAGATTTTCTCAATCAGTTGAAGCAGCATCGCGTCTGGTCCCGTATCGGCAAGATTGCCGGCGTGCCCGCCTGACGGCCATAAGCTGAAATGGGCGATAAGTCAACAACTTCACTTATCGCCCATCCCTACCCAGCGAACCCGCCGATGCTGATCCGCCGCCGTCATTACTGCGGATTGGTATCGTATTCCTGGCAGCTCTGGAAGCCTTTATTCAACACATGGTTGGTGTCATCGTAGCTGACAAAGTAATTGATGGGTTTACCGTCCCGGGTGCCCAGAACGTAGGTATCGCAGGTGCCCCGAGCGTTAATCATGGTGGCGGACGTTGACGGCACACCGCCGATGGCGCGGGCTTGTTGTTTGGTCATGCCTTTTTTGACATCGCTGACCACGGGTTTTTTCATATAGCTGTCGGCTCTGTCAAACAGGGTACAACCGGAAAGCAGGGTTAACGCGGTAGCGGTGGTAATAGCCAAAACGATCTTCTTATTCATAATGTCACCTCTTTTGTCGTATGTACGGATAAGTCTAGAAGGCAAAAGGCTTTTCTACAAATTCAAGCGCAGCGGTAATCTGTTTTTTCCGAATTTTCTTTAAGGGGGCTAATCGTTGGGGGACTTATTCACGTGGCGGCGAAGTGCCTGAAGAGGCGCGTTTATTTCAAACCAATCGAAAAACGCGGCCTTAGCCGCGTTTTTTCAGTTCAGAGCCCTAGCAACCGAGCTGGCTGTCACTTGGCATCCTTTTGCGCCATTTTTTCCGCATGCTGCTGGAAACGCGCATTGAATTCCTTTTTCTGTTCCGGAGTCAGGACATTATACATTTTGTTCTGCATTTCCAGGCGTGCCAGCATCCGCTGGTTTTGTTCCTGGGAGATGGAGGTGACAAAAGTTTGGGCCTTGGCAGAATCGAAACTGTCGGCGGCGATGATCTCATGCATCTGCTGGCGTTCCGCCGGAGAAGGCATGTTGACCTCCTTGCGGGTTTCCTTGAAGATATCGCGCATCTGTTGACGCTGCTGTTCGGTCAGTTTCAACCCCTTGAACATCATATCCATCATCGGACCGTGTTGATGGTCGCGGTGATGCATCATCATGTCGCCTTTCGCGGACGCATCGGCGTTGGACGCATCGGTACTGGACGCGTCGGCGGCGGCGGCCAATTGAGCGGAACCTAACACCAGGGTAGTGGCCATAACTAAAGCGGTTAATTTACGCATAATTTCCTCATTATCTGCTTATTTCTGTCGGGAACATTTCTCGGCGACAGTGTGCGTTACAGAAACAAGTTTACTCTACATAACTTAAAGTAATGACATTATGCGTAAATAACTTAAAGCCTGTGATTCATTTTTAGACCGATCTTGAAGAAATAATGAAGATTGCGCCTTAAAATTGTAATTATTTCAACAAAAATAATATCTAATACACTGAATTTTAATGTAATAGATATATGTCGTTCAAGCCGAAATTAATAATGTTGATGCATATCACATTCATTATTTATTACAAATATATTTTACCCGGCCTATTGTCATAGGCAAACCGGCCTGTCGTCCGGCCCATGCCGATATGAGGTATTGAATATACCTTAACGAGGCCGCGCCAAGCCGGTCCCGGCGGTGAAGGAGCAGGTTCCGGATATGTCCCATAGCAACTCGCCTTACCTCCGAGGATAATGCGTCGTAGCCTGGCTGTCATTATTTTGTGAGAGCGTGATTTGAGGCATGCCGTGACGGCAACGCTAAGCTGAAATCGCTGTCCGCTTCCGCCGCAAGTCACATAATGCTTTTTATCTATAATTATTAAATTGCTAGGTATTTCTTGGCGCCTGCCCGTCACTGATTGGCCCTGCAAGGCCTCAGCCCGGAGAAAAATTATGCAACCATTAGAAAAAAAGAACGTTTTATCGGCCTTGAGTGGCTACGCTTTTTGCTCGGATTTTATGTCATCTTGTACCATACTTCCCACAATTATCCGCAGCTCCAGGACGTTTTCGGACTCAATGAATTAACCAGCATGGGATTTTTCGCCACCAGCAGCTTCTTCGTATTATCCGGTTTTTTGTTGGCCCACGTCTATGTGCGGGGAAAAACGTTGCGCGATCCCGCCCCGCGTTTTTGGGCCAAACGCCTGTTCAATCTTTACCCCATCCACATTGTCGCCCTGATATCCTCGATTTTGGTAATTGCCCTGATGCAATGGCTGTCCATCCCGCCCGATGGCCCAGGCAGCAGCGTAAGGTTTGTGATTTACGACACCAATGAGATTCTGGGCCGCACGCATCCCGAGCTGTTCCAACATTACATGGATAACGCGCAGTTGGCGTTCAACGGTTTTTTGCAGTTGTTCTTGCTGCAAGCCTGGAATCCCTATTTTTTAACGTTCAATGCGCCGTTGTGGTCCCTTTCGACGCTGTTTTTCTTCTATCTGACCTTTCCCTATTTCGCTCCCCGGCTGATGAACGTCAAGGGAACCTGGATGTGGTTGGCCCTCATTTGGGCGCTTTATTTGCTGCCGCCGCTATGGGTCATTTGGAAACATCAATACGGCATACCTTACACCGGCATGCTGCAACGGGTGCCCCTTCTGCGCGTGCCGGAATTCTTCGGCGGCATTCTGGGCTATGCGTTGTTTCGCCGGGCTCGGCTGCGGGATCAGGTGATGTCGGTTTGGCGGCGCGGCGCCCTGGCGGTGTTTATCGTTGGCTGTTTTCTGGCGGCAACGGTATTGTTCACCCACGGCGCGAAATTTTGGTATTTTCTGCTGCATAACGGTTTGCTGCTGCCGTCCCAGGTCGCTCTGGTTTATCTTTGCGCACTGGCCCGCACGCCGCAAAGCCGCTGGCTGCGGCAGTGGTCGTCAAAACTCGGCGCCGCATCCTTGTCGATGTTCGCCCTTCATGTCCCGATGTTTAATCTTTTCCGTACCCTGGAGCAATTTTTTCGCGGCAATCCCGGCGGTTGCTTTAGCGATTGGGATGAATGCATCGCGGCGGCGGGCAACGTGCAACCGTCGATAGGGGGTTATGTCATTTATCTGCTCCTGACCATCGCCATATGCGTGGTGTTCCAGGAGCATTTTGTCGTGCGGATACGTAAAGCGCTGTCGGCGCGGTTTCTGGAAAAACAGTCGGTTATGCCAAGACTTGGCGGCGCCAGGGAGTCCAACTGATCCCGGGGAACGCGCCCCGACAGGGTTGAGGGGCGCGGAGCCTACGGGCTACAATGGCGGGCCGTCGAACAGGTTTTGATTAACGGCGGATTTCGCCATTAGCAATTGGCGGACCTGGTGCACCAGCTCAACCAGACATTCGTCATGCATGCCGTGGCTGCTGAGTTCCTGCTCCAGCGCGAACAGATATTGGGCGTTGGTGCCCAAGGGGCCGCTGGCGAAAGCGATTAACGGCGCGATAACCTGCGAACGGGTATCCGCTTCAAAAAATGGGTGCAGCGGATCCATGACGAACACCAGCGCGGTGACCTTTTGTCCGTCATCCAACGTCAGTTCGCTCCAAGTGGGTACATAGCAACCGGTCAGCATCTCGCGTTTCCACAGCAGTTCGAGCTCTTCGTGCAGACGCTCTTCCGGCAAACGAAAGGCCAATCCGGTGGTTTGACCGCCCTCTTTAAGCGCAAGCATCCGTCCCGGCTGGGCGACGGTGCCGCGACCGGCGATCAAACGCAGGCAAAAAGCGCGGTGCCAACCCATAAGCGTAGCGGGACGCACTTCTTCCGCCTCGAAAATCGGATTCCACATCAAGGAACCGTAACCGAAAATCCATACCGGGCTATTATCCGGGCGTCGCGCCAATGTGCATTGCAACGAGGCTTTACGCTGTTCGGGTGTTAACAATAAGGTTTCTTCGATGATGCCGAAGGCCGTTTTACAATCTGCTTTTTGCAAAAAATCGCGTGTCAACACTGATGATATTCTCCTAACCACATCCGCCGCCCGTCAGGGTAAATCCGCCAGTTGAATATTTGAATTACTTATCATGTAATAGCTAATTAATAAAGAAATAATAAAAAGACCATATAAGTTTCTGCTCCTCTTATCAAGCTTGAACTTTGTCACAGTATGTTTGCGCCTGCCCCACACGCCATCAGGGTACAAAACCGGCCGTGGTAGAGGCCGCTTAGGCGAGACGCGCGGATACTTTTTCTTGGCGGTGGAAAGGGGTATGGCGGGTCAGATTCAGTTACGCTTTGACGACCGAAGTCTTTTGTTCAACGATACGATTGCTGCTCGTTTAATGTTCCCGTTAACGAAGCGAACCTCCTCTGAGCGGCCAGCGCGGAAGTCCCGGTCCGCCTCTTACAAAATCTGTCAGTAAGCTCGCCTTGAGAGCACAACTGCCCGCCTTGTTTATACAGCAAGTCGTGAAATAGTTACTGCAATGGCTACATGAACATATTTTGAAAGTTTTATATGGATAGAAAATTATAGTATTCACGTTTTAATTTCTATTTAGATAGTGAACCAGGCGCTTAACATTTTGAATATCATTAAATCTACTATTACCGCTTATTCTCTAGGAGATCAGGGGATAAATGCAGGTGAAATCCTGCAACACAAATTTGGTAGCCATTTGAAAAACGTTTCAAATAATGGCATTGATTTTACCTGTTTGCCCGGTGAAAATAGAGATGGCGTTGCCATAAATGTTAATAAAGATGTGCTTGCAACCCTTAAACATGTTGATGAAGTGAATTGGCAGACAAACCGGCTGCTGCCCCTGGGGCCTTATAATCAAGCCGTGGCCCTGGTTTTAAGCAATGGTAAGTCTCTGACGACCTATCATGAGAACTGTGGTTTATACGAATACGGTACACCCAAGAAAATAATTGAGGAATACTCCTATAAAACCAAGGCGTGTGAACGTGCCATCGCGGGCGGAACCGGTGTATGCGATGATTTTGCTAAAGTCAGCGCGGCTCTGCTTGCAAGCAAAGATCTGGCACAGCCCGTGTCCATCGCTTATGCGAAAGTCACTAAAAATGGTAAATATCATACATTCAGTATTGTCGGGGATCCCAGGGTGTCTGGCGATGTCGTGGTCTCTGACCCTTGGGTGATTTACCCCTCCGCGCATTTATTATCTCAAAACACCTTGGTTAATGTGCAGGAGGTTGGGATAAGCTTCACTTATCCACCCCACGCTCAGCTCGAAAATTCTCAGATATTTGATTTTGATCCGCAAAAAGAGTTCAAAGTGCAGACTGGAAGAAACAAGAATATTTCAATTATGCAATTGAATGCGGAATTGGCCTCCGCAAACGGCCGGTATGGTTTCAAAGATGTTTGGCATATAACACAAAGCAACAATATCGAAGCGGCATATGTAAACAGCACGGATACCCACGTCAGCAGATATCCAATACATTACCTAAATAACGTAAAACAGGCTATCGATTATATCGACAACGAAAGCATACAAAATGGAACATTCATCAATAAATTTGGGTTATGATAATGCTTGTTTGGTTAGTGTGGACAGAACAGACCGTATAAACATGGTAATAGCATAAACATCCTGTCTAAAAACCGGCATTGAGAGCCGGCATATCAACCGGCAAGGATAACCGACGTTATAACCACGCCTGTATTATTCCTTTGGATGCCAACGTTCGTCATCCCCTTTCTTGTATTTGTGCTTAACCGCCGCCCAGGCCACTTTATGCGCGGTTTCTTCTCGGGAATCGTCACCTCGGCGTTCGGCCTTTTCTTCATATTGATCCCAAGCGTGGTTGAAGGCCTCGCGATAAATATCCTGAGCGTGTTTCGGTAAAACGTGACTGACGCTGTCAGGCAATGAATGATTAGATTTGTATGGCATAGGCTTCTCCGTATTGGCTTTTCCAAGTATAGCGGCTAAAAAAGAAGTAAACCAAACGGCAAGAAATCACGTCTAGAAAGGCATTTTCTAGTAAAAACAGCGTAAAGTCGCCTGAATGCCAAGATTTATCACTTATTGTCTTATAACGTATCGTCAAATATGAATTAATTAAATATTTTTCATGTAATTAAATTGAATCTACTACTATGATTTCCGATATAAAACTTTCTTTTCAGTCATTTATCTTATGATAGTGACGCAACCGGCGTTTTATACATATCTTGACGAAACCGGCTTTGTTTTCTGGTAGAATTCTCTGACGATTATTGCTGAAAGCCGATAAAAACAACGTCCGGTAACCAGCCTTACCCGCAAGGAGATTACCTATCATGACGCAGTCCGCACAAGGTATCAAAACGCGCCACAAAGAATATACCCTGCTTATTCCCCTCGCCGCGCTGGCGATATTGATATTTTGGGGCTCGGCATCCTCGTTCTATGCAACCCTTATCATTAATATACTGGCGCTGGCGGCAATCCTCGTTAGCGCATTCAACGTGGTACGCCATGCGGATGTGCTGGCCCACCGGCTGGGAGAACCTTTCGGCTCGCTGATATTAAGCCTGTCGGTGGTGATTCTCGAAGTCAGCCTGATTTCAGCGTTGATGGCGACCGGCAACGCCTCCCCCGCCATCATGCGCGACACCCTATTCTCCGTTATCATGATTGTCACCACCGGCCTGGTCGGGTTTTCACTGCTGCTGGGCGGACGCAAATTCGCCACTCAGTCGGTGAACCTGGCGGGTATCAAGCAATACCTGATGGCCATCGTGCCGCTGGCGGTTATCGTACTGGTGTTGCCCGCAGCGCTGCCGAAAGGGAATTTCAGCACCGCCCAGGCCCTGTTCGCCGCAGCGATTTCGGCGGCCATGTACGGCGTGTTTCTGGTCATCCAAACCAAAACGCATCAGAAATGGTTTGTGTATGAGCATGAGGATGGCGATGATGACGATGCCCACGGCAAGCCCTCCGCCCACAGTTCCAAATGGCATGCCGTCTGGCTGATAGTCCACCTTTTAGCGGTGGTGTCGGTCACCAAATTCAACGCCGGCCCTCTGGAGCAACTGCTGGGCGATCTCAATGCGCCGCCGCAATTCACCGGCTTTCTGGTGGCCTTGCTGATCCTTTCGCCTGAAGGGCTGGGCGCCATCAAAGCGGTACTGAAAAACCAGGTGCAGCGGGCGATGAACCTGTTTTTCGGCTCAGTGCTGGCCACTATTTCACTCACCGTGCCGACGGTGACGGTTATCGCCATCCTGACCGACCATCCTCTGGCATTCGGCCTGGATTTGTCGCAAATCGTGGTGCTGCTCACCGCCATGATTTTATGCCAGATCTCATTTTCCACCGGCCGCACCAATGTGCTGAACGGTACGGCCCATCTGGCGCTGTTTGGCGCGTATCTCATGACGCTGATGCTGTAAATCACCGCAATCGCCGGCGGGCCGCGATAAAGCCTGATTTATCAATTTCTGTTATCACTCCCGGCGTCGAGCCGGGAATGCGGTTATTTTGCCGGTCAAGTAAACTTTAACTGGTTTTACCACTGTAAAAACTGTTATTTTATGGCTTCTTCGCGACGGACCTTCGGCCCGCCTCAGTTTTGTTTGGTTCGTTGTTTCAATGAAAAGTCATTTATTTAACGGCATCCGCCCTTTCAGCGCCCTCATCGCCGCCTGCTGGAAAGAGCCATACAGTTTACAGCGTCTTATCAAAGATATTATCGCCGGTGTTACGGTGGGGATCATCGCCATCCCACTTTCGATGGCGTTGGCTATCGGCAGCGGCGTCGCGCCGCAATACGGACTTTACACCTCCGCCGTCGCCGGTATTATCATCGCCCTGTTCGGGGGATCGCGCTTCAGCGTCTCCGGCCCCACCGCCGCCTTTGTGGTCATTCTCTATCCCGTAGCGCAACAGTTCGGCCTGGCGGGATTGCTGATAGCCACCCTGCTCTCGGGGCTTATCCTGATTTTCATGGGATTCGCCCGTTTGGGCAAGCTTATTGAATTCATCCCGTTGCCGGTGACGCTGGGCTTTACCTCCGGTATCGGCATCACCATCGGCACCATGCAGATAAAGGACTTTTTCGGCCTTCACCTCGCTCAAATGCCGGAACACTACATCGGTAAGCTGGCGGCGCTGGTCACCGCCTTGCCCACTTTCACCATCGGCGACACCCTGGTGGGGGCGGCCACCATGGCCGTGCTGGTATACTGGCCGCGCCTGGGTATCCGCCTGCCGGCCCATTTGCCGGCGCTGCTGGTGGGCTCCGCCGTGATGGCGGTGCTGTGGACGTTTCATCTGCCGGTGGCCACCATCGGCACCCGATTCGGCTATGTGCTGGCCAACGGCGTCCATGGGCAGGGCATCCCCCCCTATCCTGCCGCAGCTTATCTTGCCCTGGCATCTGCCGGATGCCCACGGGCAACCGATGGCGTTCGATTGGCACACCATCTCGGCGTTATTGCCGGCGGCGTTTTCGATGGCGATGCTGGGGGCCATTGAATCGCTGTTATGCGCCGTGGTGCTTGACGGGATGACCGGAATCAAACACCAGTCCAATAACGAGCTGATAGGCCAAGGACTGGGCAACGTCGTCGCGCCCTTTTTCGGCGGCATCACCGCCACCGCCGCCATCGCGCGTTCGGCGGCCAACGTACGGGCCGGCGCCACCTCGCCGGTTTCATCGCTGGTGCATTCGGGCCTGGTGCTGCTGGCGCTGCTGATATTGGCGCCGGCCCTCTCTTACCTGCCGATGTCGGCCATGGCGGCCTTGCTGCTGCTGGTGGCCTGGAACATGAGCGAGGCGCGCAAAGTGATTTACCTGCTGCGCCGCGCGCCGAAAGATGATATCGCGGTGATGCTGTTATGCATGTCATTGACGGTGTTATTCGACATGGTGATCGCCATAACGGTGGGCATTGTCCTGGCGTCCCTGCTCTTTATGCGACGCATCGCCAATATGACGCGCATCAGCGAGCTGCCGCAAAGCGTCGCGGGCCAGTACCGGGTTTTCAGGGTAAACGGGCCGCTGTTTTTCGCCGCCGCCGAGCGGATTTTCGACGAGCTCGCCGAATTGACCCGCGAGGACCGGCTTATCGTATTGCAGTGGGATGCGGTGCCGGTATTGGATGCGGGCGGCCTGCAAGCGTTTGTGCGTTTCAGCGAACACCTGCCGACGGGTAAGCGGCTTATCGTCACCGATATCCCTTTCCAGCCGCTGAAAACCCTGGCGCGGGCCAATATCCACCCCGTCGAGGGCCGGCTGGCGTTCTTTCCGACTCTGCCGCAGGCCTTGCAGGCGTTGGAGGGGGCGCCCGCCGTCGCGTAAAAAAACGGGACACCACGGTATCCCGTCAGACTGCTGAAAAACATACTCGGAGTCAATAAGGCGGTACAGGCTGCCAGAAGAGTAAACCGTCCGCGCCAAAAAGGCGCGGATCGAGCCCCCAGGGAAGGGTTTACGGCGGGTTTACGATCTGGCAGCCTGTACCGACCGGGCACTTTGTCAACAAGCTCACGGGATACCACGGTATCCCGTTTGTATTTTATCGGCTGGTATCCAGCGCCGGGAAGCTCTTCACCAGCTCATCAATGGCCTTCATTTGCGCCAGGAAAGGCTCGAGCTTATCCAGCGGCAGCGCCGACGGACCGTCGCATTTGGCATGCTCGGGGTCCGGATGCGCTTCGATGAATAAACCGGCAATACCCACCGCCATGCCGGCCCGCGCCAGCTCCGACACCTGGGCGCGACGGCCGCCCGAGGCGGCGCCGAACGGATCGCGGGTCTGCAGGGCGTGCGTCACGTCAAAGATGACCGGACAGCCGCCGGAAACGTTATTCATGACGTTAAAGCCCAGCATATCCACCACCAGGTTGTCATAGCCGAAATTACTGCCCCGGTCGCACAGGATGACCTGGTCATTACCCGCCTCATGGAACTTATCGACGATATTGCCCACCTGGGAAGGGCTGATAAATTGCGGTTTTTTAACGTTAATCACCGCGCCGGTACGGGCCATGGCCTCCACCAGGTCGGTCTGACGCGCCAGGAACGCCGGCAGTTGGATCACGTCCACCACATCCGCCACCGTTTGCGCCTGCGACGCTTCGTGCACGTCGGTGATGATTTTGACGCCGAACTGCGTTTTCAGCTCCTGGAATATTTTCATCCCTTCATCCAATCCCGGGCCGCGATAGGAATGGATGGACGAGCGGTTGGCCTTATCAAATGACGCCTTGAAGACGTACGGTATGCCCAATTTTTGCGTGACGGTCACGTAGTGCTCGCAAATACGCATGGCCAGCTCGCGTGATTCCAGCACGTTCATGCCGCCGAACAGGACAAAGGGGCGATCGTTCGCTACGGAAATTTCGCCAATATTAACTGTTTTTTGCTTCATATCAGGGCCTTATTATCGTAAATCCAACTGACGTCAAGAGCGGTTCGCCGCCAAGGTCTCAATGCAGCGTTATCGATTTCTGCTCGATAGAATGAATTTGTACTTTGATCATTTCGCTGATGGGGTCTTCCGGGCACTGCTCGACAAAATAATTGAGATCGGATAGCGCCACATGATCGCATTCCAACTGCGCGTAGATCAAACCGCGATCGCGGATTTCATAAGGATCGTCGGGGTCGAATTCCAGCATGGCTTCGCTGGCGCCCAGCGCCAATTCCATCTGTTTTTCATCCATCAGGGCGGATTTCAACGTATCCAGCAGCTTTCTCACCACGGTATTGTTGTCCGCTTCCTCCAAATCCTCATCCGCCAGTTCGATGCCGGTGCCGATATTGCCGCGCAGCCAGACATCTAGGGTATGCTCATCCAGGGTATCGCCGTTTATAGGATTAATCAGCCACATTTCACCGTCCAGCCAACCGGCGCGCAGGATCATCTGTGAGGGGAATATCACCGGCGCCAGGGGAATGCCCAAGCCTTGGGCGATATGCAGCAGGACAATGCCCAAGGAGGTGGGCAACCCCTGGCGTCGCTCCAGCACGTGATCCAGCCAGAGCGCGTCCGACAGGCGGTAAACGCCGCCGACGCCGCCGAATCTCCAAATACGGTAAAATAAATTCAGCAGCAAATCGAGCTGTTGCTCCGGCTGCATGTCATCGGGGATGTATTCCCGCGCTTCTTCCGTCAGTCTGGCCAGTTGCTGACGGACGCTCTCGGCGGGGAAGTCCTGGCGGATGGCAAGGGAGATACGTATAACGCCCTCGCTCAGCGGCGAAAGGTTGTATTCAAAATCCGCAATATTACTCATAAAAATCCTGACAGCAAAAGCGCCTTGCCGGTTGCCGGGCGATAAGGGCCGAAACGCGGCGGCGCCGAGTGAAGCCGCGCGAAGAAACAAGGGAAGGGATGCTACAAGCCGTCGTGACAAGTAAGTACCTGCCTGCCGTGTACGCACTCATTATCGCTCCATTATCGCCACTACATCACCATTAGGACCGGCGTTTCACGCCGGCCATTGTCCCATTGAAACACGTTCGTTGCCGCCATAGTCATGTCGGGTGCCTAACCGGTCAAAACCGGCACGGGACAACAAATCGCGAACAGCCTCGCCCTGTTGCCAACCGTGCTCCAGCGCCAGCCAGCCGCCGGGGTGCAGATGAGCGCCCGCGCCGCCTACGATGGCGGCCAGACTCGCCAACCCGCGGGCGCCGGCCACCAGTGCGGATATAGGCTCGTAACGCACGTCGCCGCGGCCCAAATGCGGGTCATCCGCATCAATATAGGGGGGTTACTCACAATAAGGTTATAGCGCTTTCCCTGCAATGATCTAAACCAATTTCCGGTCGCGAACACGGCATTGTCTAAGCCAAGTCGAAGGGCGTTTTTCCCGCGCCAGCGACACCGCCTCAGGCTGCGAGTCGATGCCGGTCAGCCGCCAGCCCGGACGCTCGCTGGCCAGAGCCAGCGCAATAGCGCCGGTACCGGTGCCCAAATCAAGCACCTCCGCCGTCGGCTCCGGCACCAGCGCCAACGCCTGCTCAACCAGGCATTCGGTATCGGGGCGGGGAATCAGCGTCACCGGAGAAACCTTGAGACGAAGAGACCAAAATTCCCGTTCGCCGGTCAAATACGCGATGGGCTCGCCGGCTGCCCGGCGCGCCAGCAAATCCGCCAGTGCCGAGACCTGCTCCGGCGTCAGAATCGTTTCATCATAGGCAAGCAGCCAGGTACGGGGGGCGTTCGGTCACGAAACCGAGCAGAATTTCGGCGTCCCGTTTGGGACTCTCGCTCGCCGACAGTTGCCGGACGGCGGCGCTGAGCCACTGGCGTATTTCCATCAGGATTGTTCCGCCAGCGCGGCCAGCTGATCGGCTTGATACTCTTGCATAATGGGCTGGATCAGCATATCAAGCTTGCCTTCGATGACTTCATCGAGCCGATACAGCGTCAGGCCGATACGATGATCCGTTACCCGCCCTTGGGGGAAATTATAGGTTCGGATACGATCGGACCGGTCGCCGCTGCCCAGCAGATTGCGACGGGTGGACGCTTCCTCCAACTGGCGCCGCTGCATCTCCGCCGCGCGCAGCCTGGCTCCCAGTACCGATAGCGCCTTGGCCTTGTTCTTATGCTGCGAACGTTCGTCCTGGCACTCCACCACCAGACCGGTGGGCAAGTGGGTAATGCGGATGGCGGAGTCGGTGGTATTAACATGCTGTCCGCCGGCCCCCGAGGAGCGGAAAGTGTCGATACGCAGATCGCCCGGATTGATTTCCGGCAGTTCCTCCTCGGGAATGGCCGGCATCACCGCCACCGTGCAGGCGGAGGTATGAATACGACCTTGGGATTCGGTTTCCGGCACCCGTTGTACCCGGTGGCCGCCGGATTCGAATTTGAGCTGGCCGTAAGCGCCGTCATTGTCTATTTTGGCGATGACTTCTTTGTAGCCGCCCTGTTCTCCATCGCTGGCGCTGATGATTTCGACCCGCCAGCGGCGCGCTTCGGCATAGCGGCTGTACATGCGAAAGAGATCGCCGGCGAAGATAGCGGCTTCGTCGCCGCCCGTGCCTGCCCGCACTTCCAGAAAGCACCCCCGTTCATCATCGGGATCCTTCGGCAGCAAAAGCAACTGCAGCTCCTGCTCCAGCGCTTCCTGCAGCGCTTTGGCTTCTTTCAGTTCATCTTGCGCCATATCGCGCATTTCAGGATCGTCCAGCAGCATTTCCGCCGTGTCGATATCGTCTTGCACTTGCCGCCAGCGCTGAAAGGACGCCGTAACACCGGTCAGTTGCGCGTATTCCCGCGACAGCGCGCGAAAACGCTCCTGGGAGCTAATGACGCCGGGATCGCCGAGCAAAACCTCGACTTCTTCCTGACGCTCTTGTAACACTTCCAGTTTGGCAACAATAGAAGGCTTCATGGGGGGTAGTTTTACCTTGTAAGTATAATGAGCTAGTCCAGTCCTAGACTGGCCCGCAGGATTTGCAGCCGTTCGACGTCGCCGTCGCGGGCGGCCTGTTGCAGCGATTTGGTTGGCGCGTGGATAAGACGGTTGGTCAAGCGATGGCTCATTTCACGAATCACGTCCTGCGGGTCGGCGCCGAGACTCAGGGCGGCCAGGGCGTGGGCCTCGGTATCGGCGCGCAGGGCATCGGCCTGACCGCGGTAATCGCGGATGGTTTCCACCGCGGTCTGGCCGCGCAGCCAGCCCATGAAATCCAGACATTCCTGTTCAACGATGGCTTCCGCCCTGACGGCGGCGGATTGCCGCTGAGCCATGTTTTTTCTCAATAATGGCCTGCAGATCGTCCACGGTATAAAGATAGGCATTGGGGATTTTGCCCACGTCCGGGTCGATATCGCGCGGCACCGCAATGTCCACCAGCAGCATCGGCTGGTTGCGGCGCAACTTCATGGCCCGTTCCGCCATGTCTTTGCCGATAACGGTCAGGGTGCCGGCGGTGGAGCTGATGACGATATCGGCCTTGGCGAGCACGCTGTCGATATCCCCCAGGCCGATGACCTCCGCCTCCACCCGAACCGCCAAACGCCGCGCGCGCTCAAGAGTACGATTGGCGATAATCAGGGATTTGACCTTATGCTCCCGCAGGTGCCGCGCCACCAGTTCAATAGTCTCCCCCGCCCCCACCAGCAATACGGTCACGTCGGCGAGGGATTCGAAGATCTGCCGCGCCAGGGTACAGGCCGCGAAAGCCACCGATACGGCGTTGGAACCGATTTCGGTTTCAGTGCGCACCCGCTTGGCCACGGAAAAGGCTTTCTGGAACATCCGCTCCAACTCGCCTGACCGGGCATGGCCACGCAGGGAATCGGCAAAGGCTTTTTTAACCTGCCCGAGGATTTGCGGCTCCCCCAGCACCAGCGAATCGAGACCGCTGGCCACCCGCATCAAATGACTGACCGCGTCGTCCCCCAGATGCCAGTAAAGGCTCTGGCGCAGGTCTTCGGGAGAGAGGCCGTGAAAATCGCATAACCACCGCAGCAATGCTTCCTGCAGCGCGTTTTTCTGCGCCGTTTCGGGGAAATTCGCATCCCGAAGATTCTCTTGTTGGCCGACACTGAGGTATAATTCCGTGCGATTGCAGGTAGACAATACCACGCCACCCTCCACCAGCGGCTGCGCAAGCAAACTTCCCAGCGCCTGATCAAGGGTGTCGGGAGCAAACGCCACCCGTTCGCGAAGCGCGATGGGGGCTGTTTTATGGTTGATGCCTAAGGCCAGCAAAGTCATAGAGTACGGCTAATGAATAATACGAGTAATTGTATGGTTATGGTTTAAGTGCATTCTACTTGATGCCGGCTTTCAAGAAAAGTCGCACCGCATTTTCGCACCATGCAGCTGTTTATGTCCGCCTTTTGCGTTGCTATTGGAAAGATGACGGGTATAGCCTGTTAAACTATATACATTGTGTGGGATTAACATACCACCTATCAAAGAAATTGACGCTACCCTTGCCGTTCGTTAGCGTGATGAAAACCATAAAATCAGTAAATAAAAAGGAAGCAGTTCTCCATGCCGAAGCGTATTTCAGCCTGTTGCCGGTTTCTCCCGCTGGCCGCCCTGCTTTTGGCGGCCTGTAGCGTCAATACTCCCACCGGGCCGGCCAAGAGCCAAACCTCGCCGGAGTGGCGGCAACATGAACAAGCGGTATCACGATTGACCCAATACCAGACCCGCGGGTCTTTCGCCTATATTTCCAGCAAGCAAAAAGTCTATGCCCGTTTCAACTGGCAGCAAACCGCAGCCGATCGTTACCGGCTGCTGCTCACCAGCCCCCTGGGCAGCACCGAAATGGATCTGCGCGTTCAACCCGGTATGGCCTTGGTTATCAACAGCGAGGGCAAGAAATATGTCAACGACGACGCGCAACTGATGATCCAGAAGCTCACCGGCATGGACATTCCGCTGGATAACCTGCGCAAATGGATGCTCGGCCTGCCGGGCGACGCGAAGGATTTCGTCCTGGATGACAAAGGCCGGCTCAAACAGGTGAATTACAGCCGGGACGGGCAGCAATGGACAGTGGTCTATCAGAATTACCTCGACGGCACGCAGCCCGCGATGCCGGGCAATATGGAGCTGCGCCAGGGGGATCAGCGCATCAAGCTCAGAATGGATAGCTGGGATTTGAAATGATGCTTCGCTGGCCGTCCCCCCGGCAAACTCAATTTATTTCTCTATGTCACCGGCCGACGGGCAGACGGTTATCATTTGCTGCAAACGTTGTTTCAGTTCCTGGACTACGGCGACAGCCTGACCATCGAACCGTCGAACACCGGCGTTATCCGACTGCTCACGCCCCTGCCCGGCGTGGCGGACGCGGACAATCTCATTGTCCGGGCCGCGGAATTACTGCGTCGGCATCCGATGGCGTCAAGAAATACGTTTTCCCGTCCCGGCGCGGATATCCGGCTGGAGAAACGGTTGCCGATGGGGGGGGCGGGTTGGGGGGGGAGGTTCGTCCAACGCGGCGACGGTGCTGGTCGCTCTCAATGATTTATGGCAATGTGGCCTGGACAATCGCGAGCTGGCCCGGCTGGGGCTGTCGCTGGGGGCGGATGTGCCGGTATTCGTGCAAGGCCATGCGGCCTTTGCCGAGGGCATCGGCGAAATATTGACCCCCGCCGAGCCGCCGGAAAAGTGGTATCTGGTGGCGGTGCCCCCGGTGGCGGTTTCCACACCGGCCATCTTTGCCGATCCGGCCTTGAAAAGGGACTCGCCGGCGCAGCCTCTGGCGACGTTGTTGAACACGCCTTTTCATAATGATTGTGAACCAATCGCAAGAAAACGTTTTTACGAGGTTGAACAGCATCTTTCATGGCTGTTAGAATACGCGCCGTCGCGACTGACTGGCACCGGCGCTTGTGTATTTGCTGAATTCGATACCGAAACCGCTGCCCGCCAGGTGCTTGAGCAAGCCCCGGCATGGATGCACGGTTTTGTAGCGCGCGGCGCCAACGTCTCCGCATTGCATAGGGCATTGGCCGGGGCGCATTGAGCAATTTGAGTAAATTGAATGAATTGGGATATCCCCTTGCTGTCGCCGTCCCTGCCTCGACGGTGACGCGCCTGATGACTTTGGAGCCGCAGCCGGCCCGGCCGCAGCGACAAAGAGTGAAGGTATGGGGAATTGTCCCGATAAAATCTACCCGTGTGGCATTGCCTTGTATGGCGCTCCGGTCCCGAGTGTTATCCTGTGCAATACCTTCTCTGGACGCAAGCCTGAGGTTCTTCTCGTGCCTGATATGAAGCTTTTTGCTGGTAACGCCACCCCGGAACTAGCACAACGTATTGCCAACCGTTTATACACCAGCCTGGGGGACGCCGCTGTAGGTCGCTTCAGCGACGGCGAAGTCAGCGTGCAAATCAATGAAAACGTGCGCGGCGGGGATATCTTCATCATCCAATCCACCTGCGCGCCCACCAATGACAACCTGATGGAACTGGTGGTCATGGTGGATGCATTGCGCCGGGCCTCCGCCGGACGCATTACCGCCGTCATCCCCTACTTCGGCTATGCCCGCCAGGATCGTCGCGTGCGTTCCGCCCGGGTCCCCATCACCGCGAAGGTCGTGGCCGACTTTTTATCAAGCGTGGGCGTCGATCGCGTTTTGACGGTGGATTTGCACGCCGAGCAGATTCAGGGCTTTTTCGATGTGCCGGTGGATAATGTGTTCGGCAGCCCCATTCTGCTGGAAGATATGCTGCAGCAGGAACTGGAAAACCCCATCGTCGTTTCTCCGGATATCGGCGGCGTGGTGCGTGCCCGCGCGATCGCCAAGCTGCTCAATGATACCGATATGGCCATCATCGATAAGCGCCGTCCCCGCGCCAATGTCTCGCAGGTGATGCATATCATCGGCGACGTGGCTAACCGCGACTGCGTGTTGGTGGACGACATGATCGATACCGGCGGCACCTTGTGCAAAGCCGCTGAAGCGCTGAAGGACCGCGGCGCCAAACGCGTGTTCGCCTATGCCACCCATCCCATTTTTTCCGGCAACGCCATTGATAACATCAGAAGCTCGGTGATTGATGAGGTCATCGTTTGCGATACGATCCCCTTGGCTCCCGCCATCAAGGCCCTGCCCAATGTCCGCACCTTGACATTATCCGGCATGCTGGCTGAAGCCATACGCCGCATCAGTAATGAAGAGTCCATTTCCGCCATGTTCGAGCATTGATTTTCAAGGTTTGGGCAGGGATTTGGGAAGAATTAACGGGTGGTAAGTCCCGCCCGTCAAATGAGCGGCCCGAACATGCTGCGCACGTTCGGGATAAAAGCGTAAGCGGGAATATACGCGGACAAAAGTCAGAAAGACGACGCTCTCCTGCCACGCGCCGGTTTTGGGCGCAATTCACAGCGCAACTAAAACCCTTTCCTTTGCGACTAATGATGGCCCGTGCGGCGGCATCGATTATCGTATTTGCGCAGCCACCAGTAGCGATCGGTTACACGTTCATGTCCGCCGATTCGCGCTCCGGTCAGCCACAGCAGCGCACCGACAAATATGCCCATAATGGCGCCATTGGCCAGCAAGGGGTTCATGTCTAACTGCGGCAGCTGATTCACCACGGAACACGCCAGTCCGGCAATCATCATCACCATCCCGAGGCCCATTAATCCATTACCCATCATTAATGCTGATTTACGTTTCATCGTCCACCTCCGGGTTCATCAATGAAATCGGCAATCTTGTATCTCATTGAGTCCTGCTGGATAAAGTATAGACAGTATGAAGCGTGAGACATCGTGCATCCGATCACAATGTGAAGACCTGGTCATACAATTAAACACATTTGGCCTTTCCTTTTCGCTTTATAGGTGTGCTGAACCGCCCCTACTGTAGAGGGTTTTGCCTGGAAAGCGGCGTCTATGCCGCCAGTGCCAAGCGATGCCATGACCTGGCGTTGACATACCAGATGTTAGAACGTATCAAAAAGTAACAGAGACTTGATGAGCAGTTAATGTTGAATGCTGAATGTTGAATGCTGAATGTTGAATGTTGAATGTTGAATGCTTAATGCTTAATGCTTAATGCTTAATGCTTAACAGCGTTGCGTTTAGCCGACAAGCTGGAAAAAAGCCCCGGCGCAAAGCCAGGGCGGGAAGAGTTCCCCTCTCCGGCGCTTATCTCCGGCACTCACTTCAGGTGGTGTTAGCTCTGCCGAGGGGTGAAATGATTATCACATATTAGGATCTGTCTTATTGTACTTTTATTGCTATTGCCGAGCTCGCCCGGCGGTTGTGCCAAAACCTGTTAAAGCCTGCGCCCGGCGCGACGAAATCTGCTAACATAACCGACGGTTTTTTCTGGCAAACGCAGCCTTGTCCTGATATAGACGCTTTTCGCGTCTTGCCCTTCGACAGGTTCGAAAGCGGCCTTATTGAGAATGTCTATGTCGATCAAATTGATTGTGGGGCTGGCGAATCCGGGAGCGGAATACGCCGCTACCCGGCACAACGCCGGCGCATGGTTCGTGGATTCGCTGGCCCGGGATTCGCGCCTGGATCTTAAGGAAGAGAGTAAATTTTACGGCTATACCGCCCGCATGCTTATCGCCGGCCAGGATATCCGTTTACTGGTGCCCACCACCTTTATGAACCTGAGCGGTAAAGCGGTGGCGGCCATGGCGACCTTTTATCGTATTTCACCGGAAGAGATTCTGGTGGCCCACGATGAACTGGATTTACCGCCGGGCAACGCCCGCCTGAAGCTCGGCGGCGGCGCCGGCGGCCATAACGGTTTGAAGAGTATCATCAGCTGTTTAGGCAACACACAGCAATTCCACCGGTTGCGCATCGGTATCGGCCACCCCGGCGATAAAAATAAAGTGGTGGGTTTCGTCTTGGGCAAACCGCCGCTAAGCGAGCAAAGTCTGATTGATAAAGCCATCGACGAGGCGGTGAAATGCACGCCGATACTCATTACCGACGGCGCGGTTAAAGCCATGAACCGTCTGCATAGCTTTAAGGCCGAGTGAACGTCCTGCTCTCATATGGAGTGTATGGACCACAACGTTAACGCTAGGCTTTTTCGTGGACTGATAAACAATGCCGTTAACGCCATGCATCACCCGCTTAACCGCAGGGATATTTCCCTGGCGTTGTCCGTCAATCGAGTTGCGCAGGGTTTATGTGTATAATGACCCCCAGGCTGTCGACTGTGATGTCAGGCAATATTAACTAATTGATTGTATATTCGCTCTCATGCTGAAACGGCTTGAAGCGGATGAGATATTTAAGGTGATTTAACCATGGGTTTTAAATGCGGAATCGTCGGTCTGCCGAACGTGGGCAAGTCCACGCTGTTCAATGCGCTGACCAAAGCGGGGATCGAGGCGGCAAATTTTCCTTTCTGCACCATTGAGCCGAACACCGGCGTAGTGCCGATGCCCGACGCCCGGTTGGATCAGCTGTCCGCTATCGTCAAACCGCAGCGTATCGTGCCCACCACCATGGAATTCGTGGACATCGCCGGCCTGGTGAAAGGCGCCTCCAAAGGCGAAGGGCTGGGCAACCAATTCCTGACCAATATTCGCGAGACCGAAGCCATCGGCCACGTCGTGCGCTGTTTTGAAAACGACAACATCATCCACGTGGCCGGCAAGGTCGACCCGGCGGAAGATATCGACGTTATCAACACCGAGCTGGCGCTGTCCGATCTGGAAGCTTGCGAACGCGCGTTGCACCGGGTGCAAAAGCGCGCCAAGGGCGGCGACAAAGAGGCGAAAATCGAGCTGGCGGCGCTGGAGAAATGCCTGCCCCATTTGAGCAATGCCGGCATGCTGCGCACCCTCAGCCTCACCGATGAGGAAAAAGCCGCCATCCGCTACCTGAGCTTTCTGACGCTGAAACCCACCATGTATATCGCCAACGTCAATGAAGACGGCTACGAAAATAACCCCTATCTGGATATCGTGCGTAAAATCGCCGACGCCGAGGGCTCGGTGGTGGTGCCGGTCTGCGCGGCGGTGGAGTCCGATATCGCCGAACTGGAAGAGGATGAGCGGGCCGAATTCATGGCGGAGCTCGGCCTGGAAGAGCCCGGCCTGAATCGCGTGATCCGCGCCGGCTATCAATTGCTTAATCTGCAAACCTACTTTACCGCCGGGGTGAAGGAAGTGCGCGCCTGGACCATTCCGGTGGGGGCCACCGCCCCGCAGGCGGCGGGCAAAATCCACACCGATTTCGAGAAAGGCTTTATCCGCGCCCAGACCATCGCCTTTGACGACTTTATCACCTTTAAAGGCGAGCAAGGGGCCAAGGAAGCGGGCAAGATGCGCTCCGAAGGCAAGGACTATATCGTCAAAGACGGCGATGTGATGAATTTCCTGTTCAACGTCTAGGGTTTTGGCAACCCGAAGAGAGTGTAATCATGGCACTTGAGCCTGTTGATATTCATTTTCCACAGAGTCAGCTCGATGATTTACAGCGCCGCCTGGAAAATATCCGCTGGCCCGCAAGGCCTGACGGCTATGGATGGACCCGAGGCACCGAACACGCGGCACTGCGGGACATTGTTCATTATTGGAAAACGGACTTTTCCTGGCGCCAGCAGGAAAAGTCTCTGAATCAATTCGCGCATTATCGCAGCCAAATTGCTGGCAACGACATTCACTTCATACATGAGACAGGAAAAGGCCCGGCCCCCTTGCCGTTGATTCTGACCCACGGCTGGCCGGACTCCTTTACCCGCTATCAGAAAGTCATCCCCATGCTGGCAGACCCGGCGCGTTACGGTGGCGACCCGCAAGATGCCTTCCATGTTGTCGTTCCTTCGGTACCGGGATTTGGTCTATCCCGTGGTCAGCCGACTGCCGGAATCAATAACGCCGCGGTCGCCCGGCTATGGCACAGTTTAATGACCGACGTGCTGGGCTATAACACCTTTGGCGCCGGCGGCGGGGATATCGGTTCCGGTGTGACCCGCTGCCTGGCCATGGCCTATCCCGAGGCTTTGATGGGTATTCATTTAACGGATATCGGTATCATTCGGCCATTGCTCATGGCAGCCCCTGATGGGCTAACGGCTGAAGAAGCCCAATATGCCGCGGCGGTCCGGGAATGGATCCAAAATGAAGGGGCCTATATGTCCCTCCAGGCCACCAAACCGCAAACCCTGTTCTGGGCCCTGAACGACTCTCCCGTTGGGTTGGCGAGCTGGATCCTGGAAAAATTCATGGCCTGGGGCGACTGTCAGGGTCGGCTTGTTAATGGCTTTAGTTATGATGAATTGCTGACCAATATCACGCTGTACTGGCTGACCGGCACGGCAGGTTCCGCGGCAAATATCTATTACGAAAATATGCACGGTCTCCCGCCTGTAGACACGGGCAATGTTCCCGTGGGGATGGCTCAATTCGCCGCGGATATTCTCCCCCCCGCCCAGACACTGGGCCGAAAAACACCTGAATATCATCCACTGGGATGATATCCCCGCCGGGGGCCATTTTACCGCCATGGAACAACCGGAGCGATTTGTAAAATCCATACAGGATTTTTACCGCAAGTTGCGCAAGCCTCGGTAAGAGGCCTGCTCAGCAAGCCTATCCATGCGCGGTCATGGCGCCAGCGGTCGGTATTAGATGGCCGCGGTGCCGCCGTCGACATACAGCTCCACCCCATTGACGAAGCTAGAATCGTCCGAAGCGAGAAACAGCGCTACCGCCGCAATTTCCTCGGCCCTGCCCATTTTTCCCCGCGGGACCAGGGATTCGAAGTACCGTATCGTCTCCTCATCAAAAAGCTGCTCCTGAATCGGTGTGGCGATTTGACCCGGACTCAGCACGTTCACCCTAATTTTCCGGTCCTTCAGCTCATTTAGCCACCCCCGCGCGAATGCGAGCAATGCCGCCTTGCTGGCCGCATACACGCTGAAACCGGGAAAGCCTTTTACCGACGCGATTGACCCGGTCATAAAGATTGAACCGCCATCGTTAAACAGCGGCAACGCCTTCTGCACCGTAAACAGCGTGCCGCGCGCATTCAAGCCAAAGGTGGCATCGAAGTGCCGCTCGGTAATCTCCCCCAACGGCACGGCCTCGCCCGTACCGGCGCTGGCGTACAAGATGTCTATCGTGCCCTTTTCCCGCTTGACCGTATCATACAGACGGTCGAGGTCGTCGAGATTGGCCGCGTCGCCCCGCACGCCGGTCACGTTTCGGCCAATCAGCCTGACGGCCTCGTCAAGCGCTTCCTGCCGCCGGCCCGTGATGAACACATAGGCGCCCTCTTCAACGAACCGCTTGGCGCTCGCCAGCGCCATGCCGCTCGAGCCCCCAGTAATAACCGCAACCTTACCATCAAGCTTTCCCATGACATCGCCTCTCTTGGTGTTAACCGCGTTTCTGTTCCACTTTGCGCCTATGCGCGGTATGATATGGACCAGTGATCCAGATAATGAGGTTAATATACGGATCACCGATCCACTTGTCAAATAACCGTATCACCGGTCCAGTTATCAATCCGGTTTATTTATGCAGGAAAGCCATGCGCGCCGATGCCCAAAAAAATTACCACCATCTCCTTGCCGTCGCCCGTGAGGTGGTCACCGAACATGGCGCCGAGGCGTCCATGCGAGATATCGCCCGACGGGCCGGCGTCGGGCTGGCGACGCTGCTTCGTCATTTTCCGACGCGGGAAGCCTTGTTTGATGCGCTGCTGCGGGCGAATCTGGACGCATTTAGGCAGAAAGCCGTGGAATTAGAAGCATCAAGTCCACCTGACGAAGCCTTGGTATCCTGGTTTCGCGAAGGGGTGGCGTTTGTTCACAGCTATAGCGGCGTGGTCGCCTTGATGGCCAGCGCCCACGAAGATCCGAATTCGGCGCTTTACGCCTCATGCACAGCGGTGCACGAAGCGGGGGCGCGGCTACTGCTTCGCGCCCAGGCCGAAGGAACGGCGCGCGCCGATATGAAGGGAATCGACCTGTTCGCCCTGATGTCGTCCCTTGGCTGGCTCGCCGACCAACCCGCGTTCGCACCCAGGGAAGAGCATCTCTTTAACGTCATCACCAGCGCCATCCTGGTTAATCAGGCCGGCAATGATGCCAAAAAAGCAACGTAAGAGCGCAGAATACATTGTCGGTTGTATCGTGAAGGACAGCTCCGAATGTCGTTTTAAAATAGACTGTCAATACTCAAAGCTGAACTCGATAGAATGATAATATATAGATGGCAAACGAGTTATTATTTGTAGTAATGAGAAATTATTAAACAAATTATTAATTAAATGAAGACCCTATGCCCTTCAACGAAAATGATTTATGAAACGCTATTTTGCTTACTGGAAGGTTAACAATTAACACTAATTTTTGAGTGGTTGAGTTCTTACTACGATATCCATCCTTTCAGAATACTCACCACAACGGGAGCAAAGGGCTCGAGTTTTCCCTCTTTAGGCGTCAATAATTCATCAATAAGGTCTTGCAGTAACGCATCATCTTCAAGACCTTCATTAGGATCGAGACCGTGAGTCCAAAGTAAATTATCTGAAAGTTGCTTGCGCTTTTCGATCAACGCCTTATTACTTCGTTCATTTTCACCTAAATTTAATACCTGAATTGCTTCTTTAGCTCTTTCAGTGATTCCTGACACACGTCCGCTGATTTTGAATTTTAATTCGGTCTCACATTCATCCATAAAGGGTGTTAGAGGCAAATCTTTGCTTTGATGAGCACAATCGCACTGACCGCGAGTTTTGCAGCTAGCGACGATATTCGTATAATCCAAGCTTCGCGCGGGAACGAGCGCCCTGGCCTCAACATGTTCATTGACTGAATCAGAACGACGCCCCGTTATACGATTACAGCAATACGCACAAATGAAAAATTGTTCTTTTGCGCAATTCCCGCTTAATTCACCCACTATGTCCCACCGATTTTGCTCATAGAGCGCCTGAAACCATTGGTTTTCATTTTTATTCTTCGGTTTAGATCGGACCCATTCATTAAAACTCTGGGGGGGGCGCTCCTTTCGTCAATTTACGCATGTTTAATTTCCTGTTTTCTCAGTAGCATCTTAGCCTTAATCAGTTCGATATTGTTCTCTGCAAGATCTGCTTCCAGCTCAGAAAGTAAAATTTTGGCTTTTTCAAATTTTTTTTCTTGGATTAAATCAAGAAGATCATTGATTTTTACAGTAACTTCACGGTTGCGAATATCTGTATCCATCGCGTCCAAAAGAACAGTATTAGCATCAAGTCCATATTGTGGAGGCTCTTCCATTAGCTGGCCATTATCAATTGAATAAACGAGTGTATCTTTATAGTCGCTAATCACCAATGGTGAATGGGTGGTAAGAATAAATTGGCAATTGGGAAATGTCGTCGTCAAACGGTTAATGATTTCACGTTGCCAAGTCGGATGCAGATGCATGTCGATTTCATCGACCAAGATAATTCCTTCGCCGAGTAAAGGATTCTCAAGCGAAGGGTTCATGATGGCCAAACGGCGAGCAATATCACCGACTAATGCCATTAATGATTTTTTCACCCTGTGATAATTGTAAAACATTAAGCGACTCCCCGTCTTTATCGATTGACATGTGCAATCGCGGCTTCCGTCTAATACGCAGATTATCAAAACCAGGCATGAAATTGGCGATTGCCGTTCTGACGGCTGTTAGCTGTCGGTCTCGGGTGGAAGCCTTTAGAGCGGTTAATTTACGCCAAATCTCTTGATTGTCACTTAAGGTTTCAAGCAACTCATCAAGCACTTCCTGCGCTATTCCCGTTTCATTTTCAGCGTCCTCCCGATAGCGGAACCATTCAAAGAAACGTCTGAAATCCACACCTTGGTTGAGCGAATTATCATAGCCATCAAGTTGTAAAAAATTATGCTTACTCTTTATTTTTAGAGGAACATCTAAAACCGTGCGCTCCACAGGATAATAAGCGATAAGAGGAAAAGAAATATTATTATCCGCTGTGTATCTATTTTTTGTATATTTCAGCCAACTTGCTGGTATCATGCAAATTAGACGTGAAAGTTGCTTTTTTACCTTTGACGGTTCTCGATAGCTCCCACTGATACAAGGTATGGCTGACATTTTCTTTGGTACCTTCCTCGTTGTCTGCTTTAGCAGACAGATTCAATATAATGCGTGCTGAGGCTTGCCCGTTTAGCACTTCCCCTTCAGGTATTGGGCTGCCGTTCCCCTTATCAGTACGAAGCCTTGCCACAAACCAACTCAGACTGGTCGCCAAGGCCTTCAGAACGGTTGTTTTACCCGCGCCATTATTGCCGATAAATACAGTCACTTTACCTGTTATATCCTCCGTCGGCGCCAGAAGCACTTCCAGTCTTTCAAACCGTCCTACATTAGACAGCACCAGTGTCCGCGCTTCCATAATCTCTGCCTCATTTGTATTCTAAGAGGTAATCTTACCTTTATCTTCATGTCATTATAAGGGTTGTACTAGAGAGGTGAAGACAGATTTCCACGCTTTATCTTGTGAAACCGGCAACATAGCGCGTAAGGATTTCTGCCCGATTGGCGAGCATCAATGTTTGCGATAAAAATCATTGGATGCGTAGGTTATTTTTCGCCGACATACAAGGTACGCAATAATGCCATCCGTGAGCGAACGATGATAATGCTAAGAACGATACCTCAAGCAGCCGGCTTTCTCACCGTCAGCGGCTCGCCCAGGAGAAATTACCCCAGGAGCGCCGCAAAGAAGACGCTGCTTTCCCGTAGTGCCGATACCGCGCCCATGGGCGCGCTGGCTTGGCATTGAAAATGATGCCGTAAGCCAGCAGCGAAAGCCGCCCGCCGATACAAGCCATAATAAAACCAGGCCGGAAGGCGCGTAGGGCTAACCGGCCTTGGCCGGGGGCGCGAGGAAAAAGGCGATGGCGCCGCTGGCGACGGTCACCGCCAGGCACATGATCGTCATTGACCACAGCTTATCGCCGCCGCCGCGCAGGAGCGTATTCCAGCCGGCATGCAAGAGCGCAGCGAACAGCGTCAGTAATATGATCGTGAAGGTCATAGCGCATACTAACCGGCTCAGGAAGTGAAGGACAGCGAAGTCTCCCCATTGCGCAATGACTAAATTCTCATGCTTTAGCGGTAGTCTTGTTGGGCGTGGCTTGCCGCCGTCAGCAGCCAATGTCGAAAGCTGATGATATGAGACTGCGATTCAACCCCTTTCGGGCAGACAAAGTAATAGGCCACCGGCGAAGGAAACGGTACGTCAAAGAGCCTGACCAGCCTGCCGTCGCTGATTTCGGCTTCAACATGCCCGCTGCGGGCCAGGGCGACGCCCTGGCCCAAGAGCGCCGCCTCAATGGTCATATTGGTGTCGGCGTATCTGACGTTCTCCTTAAGGTCGGCAATGCCTGCGCCCACCTGTTGAAACCACTGCGCCCACTTCGGCACCAGATCCGCGCCGTCACGGGTCAGCAATGGGTAGCGCAATAATTCGGCCGGCTCGCGAGGCGTGCCGAAGCGGTGCAAAAGACCGGGACTGGCCACCGGAAAAATCTGCTCCCGGAACATAAATTCCGAGTAGAGGCCGGGATAATTGCCGCTGCCGAATCGGATGGCGACGTCCGGCTCGTGGCCGGCAAAATGGATGGCCTGATCAGTGGTTTCCAGCGTGATAAGAATTTCCGGATGCAGGCGGGCGAGGCTCGGCAATCTGGGCAGCAGCCATTTCAGCGCGAACGAATAGGTGGTGCTGACCTTCAGGCGGACTTTGCCCTGCTGCTCTCGCAAATCGGCGAGGGTTGTCGCCAGGTTGGTGAAAAACTCGCGCACGATGGGCGCCAGCGCCGCACCCTCCGGCGTCAGGCTCAACGACTTGCCCCGCCGGAACAGTTGCAAGCCCCAAATTTCCTCGAGATTCTTCAACTGATGGCTGACCGCGCTTTGGGTGATATGCAACTCTTCCGACGCGGCGGTGAAGGTCGCGTGCCGGGTGGCGACTTCAAAAGCGCGCAGCGTGGCGGTAGGCGGCAAATCTCTCATGGTCTGGTATCCCTGGTGAGCAGGCTGAACATCACCTTTATGAATGGAATCTCATAATAAAGCAGGTAACCTCTTCGGCGGAAGGTGGGGGTTCGTGAAATTTTACGCCCGCTTTGTGGCGTGGAGCGCAAGCTTATGTCGTTTAGTCAACCGTAAGGAGGTAAGTCTGTTGAAAAACATCGGAACATGTGATGTGAAAATGAGTAAAGTCGATTAACGCTCGGCTATTTTTTTTAATAATCTTATAGGGAATGACATTATCATAATTGATAGACCACAGTTGTCGGCAAAGCCTCTCATCGTTTGTTAGCACATCATAATCGGCGACTAGCCCTATAAGCGAATTGTCGGTAAGGCCAAACTGCAAAACGTATCACTGGCAGAGTCTTTATTGATTTTGCTATCTATATTCGAAAAGGATTTGAATAAAACTCTGGCAATTTGATAGGCTTTTACGTACGCTCCCTTTTTGAGATCTATAAGATTGGAAACCTCCGCTGCAATATAAGGAGTGATATAAGGAGTGATATAAGGAGTGATATAAGGAGTGATATAAGGAGTGATATAAATATTACTATAGCTTTTGATAAAACCTAAAACATTCTGATAATCGGCTTCATCAAATTCTTGCAACCTTTTTGAATTTTTAATATGTCTACCCTGCTCTACCGCACCAATAACAACTCAGGCGGGGGCTGCACTCCACCCCTCTCGTTATATTGCCTGCATGGCATACAAAAGGACGTGGCGTTAATAGGACTCGCTGACAAATACCGGCGCGGTGGGCGGCAACAGCATATCCAGCTGTTGCAGTTTTTCCATCAGGATATATAACAACAGCTCCCGAACGTCTTCATCTTCAATTTTATAGGCGGCATGGGCCAGCGCCTGGCATTGGCACTGCACGTCGTCAAAACACAGCCCGGCGGAGTTGATAAGGTTTTCCATGATGATTTCCTGAAAAGGAAGAGGTACAGCGTAGATGTCCACTCATGGCAAGCAAAGCAGATACGGTGACCTCAGTTGCAAGCGCCACCGCGAAAAGATATCAATGGCGGTGGCCCAAATCAGGATCTCACTACCGTTCCACAAAACGGCCAGCTCTTAAGCTGCCCGACCTGAGCCACCATTGACATGACGAACGAGTATTAGCTCGCTGTGCAATGATTACTTAGAAAACGACATAATACAACCTGCATATTATGCCGTTTGTGGATTAGGGAGTGAGGGTCCCTGCATTAACTAAATAATGCCAGCCAATAATAACGGATTCTTTTTTACTATGGCAAGAGGTTAACGATAAAAATATTAGTTACTAATCTAATTAAATCAATTGGTTACATAATTTATTTCATTCTCAATTGATGTGTTATGAAGGACCTGGCTGGGCTTTAACAAGATGATAAGTCAATCGTTTATTTTCGTTTTGAATAAAGTAAAATAATGTAAACATCAACCACAGATGAAATTGATGATATATTTGTATAATCATCCTCCGATAAAAATATACTTAGCTCCTCCATTTTGGAGCTCATCTATTTTCAGGAGCGCCAAGCTTCCCCAACACCCAGTCCGAAGACATATCGGTTAGGCAAATTCTTAAGGGCGGCAATATTATCAAATAACAGCACCCTACTCGCTGATAAGCCCCCCCTGAAACACAGGCTCAGTCAGCAAAGCAGCCACGCCACACACGACGCCGCTTCGGCGGGTAAGCTATCCCGCGATGCCTGTTCAGAAAGGTGTCACCCATCACGAGAGACGAATACTGAGGTAATTCTCGTCACTTTGAACTCGGTGTAGAAAGAGACGGGTCTGTTAGGAAAGCATTGGGTCATTTTTTATGTAAGAACAAAACTGATCGGCGCTCAGCTTTTCAATATTGCGTTTTTTTTCGAAAAATAAATCAATGGCGGTGGCCCAAATCAGGATCTCACTACCGGGTCTCAGTTATTCTCGGCCAGCTCTTAAGCTGCCCGATCCGAGCCACCATTGACATGACGAACGAGGGTTCGCCCGTTGCGCATTGATGATTGATAATGCAACATAATAAAATATGTAAATTGCGCCTATGGTGAAATAGGGAGTGAGGATCCCGGCATTAAACGAATAATACCGAGAAAGAATAACAAATTATTTATCGCCATGGCAAGAGATTGATAACGAAAATATTACTTGCTAATTCAATAAAATTAATTGGTTATGGCAATCATTTCCAAACAAGTGATCTGAGGAAGACTAAGATAATTTTACAGGCAAATGGGATTTATAGGCATTATTTGCTGTCAGCCTGTAATGGGTAATTCATAGGTAACTATCAGTTCAAGCTGAAATAAATCTATCAATTCACCCTTTAAATTTTATGAAACTGTTTGGTTCCTTGCACTGGGAGGTTTTTATAACAGCATACCATCACCATGGGGGCAAGGCCAATATAGCGAAAGATATTGAAACCATCTATAATGAACTGCTACCTCTCAAAACCTCCATAAAACATATAGTTATTTTCAGCTGTTATGGTAATGTGTGGCAATGCTTTCTTTCCCAGCTCCCCGGAGTACGTTGCCGATGAGTACACTTCGCAGCTATATCTATGCGGCCTTTGAAGACTATTTAAGCCAAAGCGTAAATAACTCCGCCAACATGAGAGTGACTGAGCAGCGCTTTTCTGAATTACAGCCTTATGTGATCAACAGGCAAACTATTCCGAGGACTTACAGTAATCCCAATCATCTGATGGACTTGATGATCTGGCCACCCAATACATTTGCCATCCTGGCCGGTTTACTTGAGAAAAAAGGGTGGGTACCGTCTACTGATTTCGGGTGAAGGGGAAATTACGTGGAAGCGCGATCATGTGTCTGATGCAATGGATATTGCCAATAACTGGTTTTACGTGCTTAGCAGTATGCCTCATCGTATTAAACAGACTAAAACAAACCGTCTCATCAGGTCGTTGCAGCACGTTTTTCGACACCAAAATTTACAGAGGGACATTACCAGTCTGATCAACGATCCGATCTTCATCCGTGACGCATTGATGCTGACGTTGGCGGCTGATGAGGCATTCCACCCCTCTTTGTACAAACAATCGGACAAAGGCAGCCTTTGCCATGAGGTCATCTCTCAACTGAAATTGATACAGGGCGCGACGGATTACCAGCTTTCATTTTCAGATAAGCATTTTGGCGCAGTGCACCACAAAAGTGCTATATGTCAGAGTGGCGTATCCTTGAATAGCATCACGCACCATATAGCCCTCATCAAACCAGAAATCAATCTTAAAGTAATTGAACGTGAAGACGGACTGGTTGAAAAAGATGTTATGAATATCCTGATCCTGCCATGGCCGTTGGTGATTCCGCGTGAATCTTTTGTGGCGGTGACGAAACAGTGCATGCTGGAAATGGAAAAAGATTTTGGTTTTTTTTCCTATGAGCCAGCTGAAAAGATTTGGCCTAACGATATTATCAGCGCGATACAGAAAGCCACCCAACTGATGGGGGATATTGATCTCGTTGTACTCCCAGAGTGTGCCCTTCAGCAGCAGTCTGCTCAGGCTCTTACCCTGATGCTTCTTGAACACAGCAAAAAGTACCAGTACCGGTGTCCAGCCTTTATTAGCGGTACGTATGAGACAGGCGGAAAGACGTACGGGCGTAATCAGCTCACAATGTTTGTGCCTCCGGATGATGAAAATGAGAAGCTTGTACGTGTAGAATCTGACATTCTGACACAGAATAAACATCATCGATGGTATTTAGACCGCCCGCAAATCTTTAACTATAAACTCGGAAGTATTCTGTCTCCGGCGCGAAAATGGTGGGAATATATTGACGTGGGTGACAGGAGCCTAATTAATTATCGCTGCCACAAGCAGTCTATACAAATTACGCCGCTCATTTGCGAAGATCTTGCTAGACAGGATCCTGTTGCTCCAGCGGTGCGGGCATTGGGGCCGACACTTATCATCGCGTTGCTGTTGGACGGCGCGCAGCTTAAGAACCGTTGGCCAGGGCGATATGCGAGTTTTTTGTCCGAAGATCCAGGCTCAAGCGTGCTGACAGTTTCACCTCTCGGGATGACACAACGGGCAGATGGTACGGGTTTTCCGCCCAGTCAAACGGTAGCGTTCTGGAGCGAACCGGGACATTACGAAGAATTAACGCTCGATCCGGACAAATGTGGTATCGTCCTCACCCTCGAGAAAAAACAGTTACGGCAATGGACCGCAGATGGTCGCTGTCACGATCGTGTATCGCTGCATTATTCGGGTCATATCTGTCTGTGAACTGTGCTACAATCGCCTAAATAGGTACACAAGTCGGGAGGTTCCATGAACAACGCTGAAATCCGGCAGCTCAGAATCCTGGGTGGCCTATTATCATCTCAGAAAGAGCGTGTTGCTGACTTGGTCAATCACGACAAGCTGCGTATGTCACCGCAGGCCATCAATTTCTCAAAAGCGCTTATGGCGGGGACGGGTCACCTGCGTTCAATCAGTAATGAGCATATAAACCGCGTGTATGAGCGCTCTTTCCAAAATCAGGATGATTCTGGAGAATATGCGCTTATTGCTCATGTTCTTAAAAGTGAAATAAGCAAATAATAAACGAAAAATTCTCTGATGCATCGCTCACATTGGTAAATATATCCCAACCGGCCCAACCATTCAGGCGCCGCCATCAGGGCGAAAAATGCCGTAATTACAGACTGACCAGTTGGGGTAACTCGAATTCTTCGGGCGTCTTTCGTAAGCAAATTACCAGGGAACCGCGCCCTGCTCGCTTTGATAAGCCCCTTGAGCATCATGGTCCGTCAATAAAGCCTGCCCAACCACAAACGCCGCCGCCTCGGCGGCGATGTCCGCTCAAATCGGTGTTCACCAATCCCGGGCAGACGGATACCGCGGTTATCCTGGTGTCGCCAAGCTCGGCATTAAGCTGGACCGTCAGCATATTCAGCGCGGCTTTTGACGCGTTGTAGCCGATAAGCTTGACATCAAAAAACGGCCAGCTCGGGTCGCCGTTAAGGGCCAATGAGCCGAGGCTGCTGGACATATTGACGATACGTCCGGCGTCGGATTTGCGCAGCAGCGGCAGCATGGCCCGCGTCACCGCCAGCGCGCCGATGAAATTGGTTTCCAGCGCGCGACGCACGGCATCCAGCGCGGCAACGCTTGGGGCGCCGTCCGTAGGGTCGGCGATACCGGCGTTATTCACCAGCATATCGAGGCGGCCATAGGCGGCGTCTATCTTGGCCGCGGCGGCGGCGATGCTCACTGGGTCGCAAATATCCAGTTGAACAAACGATAAAGCGAGCCCCTGCGACGCCAGTTCTTGTACCGCGGCGTTGCCTCGCGCCTCATCGCGGGCCCCCAGCAGCACTGAGACGCCGGCTTGGGCAAGCTGTCTGGCGATTTCGTAGCCGATGCCTTTATTGGCGCCCGTCACGAGCGCAATGCGTTGCAGCGTATTTGCCATATCTTTCCCCCTTGATTAAATCGATTATTCCGATCACATTAAGAATACGAAGAATCATTCAGGTTTTGAATTCGCTTATGACTTCGAAGCAATTGCCCGGCCAGAAAGCCCGAAAAATCCCGCGGCAAGCGCGGTCAGTCGTCACGGTGGAAGCCATTTACGATGCGGCGATTCAGGTTTTATTGGCAGAAGGGCCGACCCGTCTGACCACCACGCGCGTGGCCGAAAGAGCCGGCGTCTCTGTCGGCTCGCTGTACCAGTATTTTCCCCACAAACAGTCGCTGTTCTTTGCGCTCAACGCGCGTTATCTCACCAGGCTGGCGGAGCGGATGGAGTCGGTTTGCCTCGCTTCCCAGGGTAAACCTTATAGACAGATGTGCGAGGCGCTGGTGTAGAGTTTTTGCTATACTGGTTGCGCATTTACCTCATGGGGCGAGCGCTTTATCGTCGGCGGCTGCGCCAAAACAGCTTGAATTTTCCAGGAACCAGCGATGTTCAGTATATTTAAGGGAAAGCCGAATTACGAGCAGCTATTTTCATCGGCCAGCGATATCCATCAGCATATCTACGGCAATAAAACCAGAACGGCCGACATTCTCGGCAATGAAGAATTTATCGAAGCGTGGCTTGCCAGCAAGCACATCAGCCTGGTCACCTCGGTGATTAAGCAGGAAGCGCTCAAGGGAGATATTCCGTCTCTCAAACAAATGATATGGCTTAACGATATTTATTATAATAATGCGGATAATCTCACTGAGAATAAAAGCCAACAGCAAAAAATAAAAATTGACTCGCTGAAAGACCGAATCCTGTTTTGCGAAAGAGCCATTGCACTGGGGTTAACCGATCAATCCTATTATGCCATGACCTCCTGCGCTAAACTTTACGCACTATTGGCGCCGCGGCAAACCGATCTTGCGGATGAAACCACGAAAAATGCCCTGAACGGTATTGTCAACCATGCCAGGCGCTTTATCGCCTCAGGCTATGACGACCCGGAGCTTATCGACGACGCAAAGCGCCTGCTGGCACAGTTTGCGCCGATAGCAGCATTGACCGATGCGTTTAACGCGCCGCGGAAGCAGATAACCGACGGCTATGGAGAGGATAATAGCCCGCGTCCAACCCCGAGAGCCCACAAACTTAAGCAGGATGTTCCCCTTCCAACTCAGTTAAACAAAGGTGAGGAAGAAACGCCCCGTCAGACTGAGTCAAACATGAATAGTGGGCATAATACCTTCTTTCAGACTGAGATAAACGCCAATAGCGGGCAGGATATTTCCCGTCAGACTGAGACAGACATGAATAGCGAGCAAAAGGCCCACTCTCAAGCCGAGATAAACGTCAATAGCGAGCATCAAGTTCACCCTCAGGCCGAAATAAACGCCAATTGCGAACATAAAGTTCATCCGCAGGCCCAGCAAAATATTAATGGCGAGCAGGATATCCAGTCCTTGATTGAAAAGCAGGGAATGAATAAGGCGGTTGAGATCATTCGCGACGCGGCCCTCAAGGGAAATTTGTTTTGCCAGAAATTCCTATCGGGCGCCGGTCTCCATATTCCGGAAAAGGACCGCACCGACTCTGTAAATCAGGACATAGAACGATTTACCCGACTTGCGGCAGAGGGAGGCGACATGCTATCCCAGTTTAATTTGGCGCTGCTTTTTATGAAAAAAAATTGACTTATCAGGAGATGTCCTCTCCCCACGTGATATGGCGTTTTTACATCAGGCCAAGCATTGGCACGAACGGGCCGCCGCGCAGGGGTTTATGCCTTCGGTTCAGTCACTGGCAAACATAAAAAACGCGTTTGGGGATCTGGATTAGCCAAATTTATTGATAGGCAACCTGACCGAAAAATGCTTGTCACTATAACAACCGGCCGCCGCTCCCCCCCCCCGCGCCGGCAGCAGGTTCTTCCGTGTTACCTTGAATATCAGCTCCAGGAGGGAGGTATCATGGCAGCGAGTATTTCAGGGGATTGGGGCCGGAGATGTTCGGTCATCAGATCATAGATAACGGCTGAGCAGGTGTATGCCCCATTAAGACCCAGCAGACGGTTTTCCCAATCGAGATATTGTTCAATTGAGGCAAAAATAGACGAATCGACTTCATGGGCCTTGTCCATCAGAGCCCAGGCATAACTTCTCAGAATCAACGGTGATTCCTCTTCCGTACCAAAAATGTCACTGGATGAATATTTTGCAAACAAAGCGGCCAGGCAAAGCAGCGTTTGACCCTGGCGAGTATTGTCGGCAACGGACAGACCCAACGCGGCCACGATGTCCCTATAATGCGCCTGCGTTAAAAAGAGACGTTCTGCCTGTGGCGAGTCTTGCAAAAGTTTCTGAAAGATTAGATTAAGCTCCATTTGTTGTTCCAGGCTGACCAGCTTTTGCGCGCAGTAGGCTTCCTCAGTGGCGGATTGAAATATTGCGTGCATATCGCCCAAATGCAGCACATTGAGAAAACCATACAATTTCCTGTTCTTAAACAAGCTTTGATATGATTTCAGAAACAGCCTGAATTCAGTTCTGAATAATTCAAACAGTTTAAATTCACTTAGGTTCAGGTTTTTATCCTCTTGATAAACATACATAAGGTGCCACACTGGTTTTTCCGGGTCGGGCATCAGCATACCGTCCAAGGTAGTTTGCGACAGCATTAAAACCTTGCCGTTTTTCCTTTCGGAGAACAGCAGGAAATTGGCCAAATGGTTATCCGACCAATCCGGTTCGCCATTGAAATTGCCAAAGGTGTGTTGGCGCGTATAGGCAACGACCTTTTGATGATTCAAATAGCTTTGGTAAATTTGCTGGGCTTTCTTACGCAAAAGTTCGTCGCCGCCCATACCCTGCTTGATTACCTGGATGAATAAGCCGTTTTGGTGCAGCATTTTATAGGGAGCCTGATGGAAATCCTCCAGAGCGACATTAAGCACAGGCGCAGCCAGCGGCGGCATGATGCTAGCGTTATATTTTGCGAGATACCGGGCGCAAATCGGGCCCAGCCAGGTTAAAAGAATTTTATGATGGCAATAGGGCGCTTTCCCAAGCACAGACACTAAAGGCAAAGCCACGGAGGAAACGTTAACGCCTTTTAACGATTTCATTATTTGTAAGGCTAAATGGGATTTTAGATCGTTATTGTCCAGGCTATCGATAAGGGTCAGCAGGCTGCCGCTCCCGATATTATCGATATGATGAAGATGTTGGTTCAACATATCATCATCCCATTGATGAGGCAGCACCAAGCGGAGACTGGCTTCGTCGAATTGTTTGAAAGAGGGTTTGACGGTAAGAAATCTAGGCCAATTACATTGCGTTACGACGACCGTCGCACGGGTGAGATTAGCGCCGGTCAAATTTACCCCGGTCCAATCCACCCCCTTCAGATTTGCCCCGCAGAGCGTCGCCCCGCTTAAATTTGCGCCGTACAACGTTGCCGCGCTGAGATTCGCGCCGGCAAGGTTTGCCTCGCTGAGATTCGATCCGCTCAGCATTGCGTTGGCGAGACGGGTATTTTGCAGATTGGCTCCGCTCAGGTTTGTCGAACGCATGTCGAGCCCGCGCAAATCTCTGCCACTCAGGTCATATCCCGATAGATTGACATCCCGCAAACTCACCCTCTTCAGGTTAACGCCCTTCAGATTCGTTTGGCGCAGGTCCGCGGATCTCAGGCTTGCTCTGCTCAAAACAGCTTTATTCAGGACTGCTCCGGTCAAGTTTGCAAAAACAAGATAGGCCATATCCAAATCTGCCTTGCTGAGATCCGCACCGCGCAAATCGGCGCCGCTGAGATTCGCATTGTTCAATTTTGCGTTGCGCAGCGTCGCTCCGCTTATATTTGTTTTAAGCAATTCGGCGTTACGCAATTGCGACCGGTTCAGATTGGCTCCACGTAAATCGGCCCCGCTCAGGTTTACCCCCTGCAGGTCAGCCTCGCTCAGGTTTACCCCGCGCAGATCCGCTTCCCGCAGATCCGCCCCCCGCAGGTTTGCCCCTCGCAGATGCGCGGCGCGCAAATCTTGCCCTTTCAAATCGAGTTTTATCAGGTTTTGTCCGTTCAAGCGCGCCCGCTTGATGGAAAACAGTGTTCTTTCAATGAACGAACAATATTTTTGCGACAAACTTTGATTATTATAGGGGCATACACGGCGCAGTCTGAGTTGCATCGCGTTTTTGTAGTCAACCTCTTCTTGGGAAAGAGGTCGTTTTTTGTGACAACTTTCAATATTAATTATCCCTTTAGCATCTATATTCATCATGTTCTTCCTTTTCAACAATGAATTAAGAGACCAGATTAAAAAACCATAAATAAACGGGGAATAAAAAAATTAATTTCATTTCGACATAGAAAACAATCTTTTATTTGGTCGGTGACAAACAAGGGTATGGAGGTCACATCAGCATTATATCGCTGCTTTTCCGCCGTTGAGTCAGGTAAGAAACGATTGTTATAAAGAGGCGAAACAATACTTTGGCCAAGGTTTAATCCCAATAGTCGACCGGCGGCATAACCCTATCGCTTAGGGGCGACGTGGATAAGATTAGCGGATGAATCGTCAGGATGCCGCCAATTTATCTGGTCATAGATCAGATATTTTCAGTGATTTACAAAAATATTTGGGCGATTCAACATACCCCTGCCGGTCATAAAATCGGTGAGCATCGGTGCGTCTTGCATGGCAATGGACCTCGATTCTGTCGCAGTGGCGGGCTTGAGCCAGTTCTTGCGCACGGGATTCAAGCAACTTTCCAATGCCCCCGCCCCGGGCAGTCGAATCCACGCAAAAATAACTTATCCGGCAAAAATCACCCGCCAGGGCTAATTGAGGAATAAAATGCAGTGAAATAACGCCCAATATCCTGCCTGCCTCTTCCGCCACCAGCAGCGCTTCATCAGGGTGGGCAAGGAGTTGTTGAATTCTTCCATGAATAAAATCCCCGGTGCCGGGATATCCCAGATCGGCCAACAGAGATTGAATGGCGAGCGCATCCGAAGGCTCGGCGGTTCTAATGGATTTCATGGCGAATTACCTTGTCATCATAATTATCAGTAATGGAAAATCTTATGCGGCAGCGCCTGAACATTGTCAAGCGCGAGCCGCTGAGAAACGGCAAGCGCATCCGGGTCCTGGATTAGCGGTGATGGGATATATCGACGCTCATGGAGGGCAGGTTTCTTTGCCAGCACAGCACAAACAGCGCCGACAGCACCACCGGCAGTCCTATCCAGGCCAGGCTGGACAGACCCAAGCGTTTCAAGCTCTCGGCGCCCAACATCGATCCGGCCACCACACCCGCGTTGAAGGCCGCAATATTCAAGCCGGAAGCAATATCCAGCGCCTGGGGACGATGGCGGCGCGCCAGCGCAAGAATGCGCGATTGCAAAGGCGGGATGGCGCCATAGGTGGTCAGCCCCAGGGCCATGATGAGCATAGCCATGGCCGGATAATACGTTTGCCCAAGTCCGATTAACATCAATATCAACGCAATGCCGGCCAATAACCAGAGGGAAGCGCGATCCATGCCCATGCGATCGGTTAACTTGCCGCCCACGACGTTGCCTATGGCCGCGCCGACGCCATAGGCCAACAGAACTGTACCGGCGCCGCGAATACCGGTATGGGTGACTTGCAGCAGCAGCGGCGTGACAAAGGTGTAGAGAGTGAAAGAGCCGGTGTAAGAGAGCAGCGGCAAGCAGGCGCCGGCCAGGAGTCGGCGATCCAACAGTACCGGCAATTGCCGCCACCCCGGAGCATTGTTCGCAAGAAAGCCCGCGCCGGCCGGCATCCAGACCGCAATGCCCAGCAGGCCCGCCAGCCCGCATAACGAAATCAGCGCAAACACCCACTGCCAGGGCAGCATACTGCCGAGCCAGGTGCCCATCGGGACTCCCACTGACATTGCCACGGTCACGCCGCCGAAGACCCATGACAATGCCGCGCCCGCGCGTTTCGCCCCCGCCAATCTGGTCGCCACGCTGGAAGCCACCGCGAAGAACACGCCATGGGATAAGCCCGACAGCAACCGGGCCGCCAACAGCAACGGCAAATGCGACGCCCCGGCGGCCATGACGTTACCGACCGTGAAAACCAGCATGGCAACGAGCAGCAGACGCTTGCGCGGCCAGCCCGATGCCAACGCCGTTAGTAGCGTAGCGCCAATCACCACGCCGGCGGCATATAAGGTGACGGCCAACCCGACCTCCGCCTTGTCGACGTGCAGATTGTCGGCTAAGGCGGCCGCCAGACCGATGCTGATAAATTCCGTGAAACCGATGGAAAATGCGCATAGGGTGAAAACATAAATGACTACCGGCATGGCAAGACTCCTTGGCGCAAACGGTGAAGGCAAATTGAAATGATTGGAAAACGCGCTGTCATTCTGGACACCGGCGTGATTTTTAGAAAGGATCGCGTTATGGCGACACTGATGACGAAATGGAACAAATGAAAATTCGTAACCTGGATGACCTGGAGGTTTTTCTCAAGGTGGTGGATTGCGCCAGCTTTTCGTTGACCGCCCGAGCGTTGAATCTGGCGCCCGCTACCGTGAGCAAGCAGATCGCGCGGCTGGAACAGGCGCTAGGCTCTCGTTTGTTTGATCGCAATACGCGCCACCTTCGCATTACCGACGAAGGACGAGCCGTCGCACAACGCGCCCGGCCGGCGTTAGCCCTGTTGGCGGAGGCCGCCGATATGGCGCGGCAAGGCGTGCAAACCCTAACCGGCACGTTGCGGGTAACGGCGCCGGTCCCCTTGGGCGTGCGGTATCTCGCCAGGGCGATCGCCTCGTTCCGTAGCCGCCATCCACAGCTTGAGTTTGATTTACAACTGAGCGATCACGTAGAAGATCTCTACGGCGGCGATTTTGATCTGGCGGTACGCGTGGGCCGATTGGCCGATTCCCAGCTAATCAGTCGCCGGCTGGCCGACAGCCGGCGCATACTTGTGGCGTCTCCCGATTATTTGCGGCTGAGGGGAATTCCGGCGCATCCGCATGAACTGACGCAGCATCAATGCCTGCTCTTCGCCTATCCCGGACTGCGCCAAAACCGTTGGATGCTCCAACATCGCGACGGGGACGGCAGGACCGAAAGCGTGGAGATCAGCGGCGATTTGCGCAGCGATAACGGTGATGCCCTGCGCGTCTGGAGTATTGCCGGTCTGGGCATTTCATTGCGCGAAACCTGGGATATAGCTGATGAACTGCGCAATGGCGCCCTGCTTCGCGTACTTCCGGACTGGGCCGAGCCCGCGGTTCCCATTCAAGCCGTGCGGGTGCCGCGCGCCCCGATACCCGAGCGCGTCAAAAAGTTCGTGGATTTTCTTGCCGAAGAATGGCGACAGGCGCCATGGGAAACATAGCGCCCGGGGCAATGGACGCAATCGCTGTTTCGTCCTTGAGCCGCGCCGGCAGCAACAATGTGACTTGTTTACCGTACTCATAATAAGCGTCGCGATATCGCGCTATATTCAGGGGAAATATTTTTCCACCAAAGCATAAAGGACCGCAGCCGTTTCGGCATCTAAAACTCCATTGTAATTTTGTTGCCGAAAATGCAGCTGAAATGCCCGGATCACACTCCTGTACCCGCTTTCAGCCCCGGTAGCCGAGATGTCGTATCCGTACCTGCTCAGTTTAGCAACGATGTCCGCTTTAACGGGAAGCTGGTTAGAGAACTGTGCCTGGTAGCGTTGTTTGGCTTCATCTTCATACCAGGCGCCGATCCCCGCGTCATAAAGCGCTTTCCACGGAAAAGCGGCGCCCGGGTCGCTTTTTCTGCCCGGCGCGATATCACTGTGGCCGACCACATTCGTCGGCGCGATATCGGGATAACGCTGGAGAATATTGCTAGCCAATTGTTTAATCGCGTCTATTTGCGTGGGATGATAAGGCGGAAAGTCAAAGACGCCGTTAATATCGGTGGCGACATTCACCGTTTCAATGCCAATCGCCGTATCATTGAGATTGCCGCGCCCGGCCCATACGCTGACGCCGGCATGCCAGGCACGCTCGTTTTCATCGACCAGATTGAAAATACGCATATCCTTGAAGCCGGCTTCCTGATAGGTCTTATCCGAGGGATCAGGAACGAGATAATGCGCACTGACGGAAGAGCCCGTCAACGCGGCGACGGATCCCTTAAAATTAATCGCCGTATAATGCATTACCAGAAAACGCACCCGCCGATTAAATCCTGCTATAGTGCGATAACTATTATAATCGATCTGATACATAGGCAGCTCCTTCTGTTGAATAAATTATTACTACTCTTGCGTATGTCAATAAAGGGTATACCAAATCGATTTATTGGTTTTAGGAGTAATGTTATTGCATATGGCTGTTGTGGCTTGCAGTAGACATCCCATTGGCCCAAGATAATGAAAAATTTGGCACACATTATGTGCAAATGAATATACGCGTTAGACTATTTCATTTGTGGGCAGCTAAAGCTGTTTTGAGATCGTTTACAAGCCGCTCACCAATTTCTCTCCGATGTATGCCTATGTCCATAGATGTGTTTAATCCTTTATTAATTTGCATGCGTACCTCAGGAACGTCGGTTGGGGTCTTTTCCGCCAAGTATCTCGATATACTATTAAGTTTAGCAAAGACTTTATTATTGATTAGTATCCCCTGCTCCCTGGCTACGACTTCAAGAGATTCACCTGCAAGCACGCGCTCGCCTGCCGGTCCGAAGTATGCCTTCTCCTCAAGTTCTTGGTAAAACGGACTATCAAATGATATCCCGTGTTGCATGGCCACGGTCTTGCAGGGTTCACCGCGTTCAATCCGTGCTGCTGCGACATCGAAAACAAAACGGGGATTATTTTCAACTATGAGTTGCTCACTTATCTTTTTTATTGAGAAAATCATATATATTTTGTGGATAGGAAAGTGTGTTAATGAAAACAGAAAGTTTGATAAGCTCTGAAACCCATGCGGTTTCATTTGATTCAAGTTTAGGTATCAAGTCTTGTTGGTCTATTCCAGTAAGAGAAGAAATCTCGCTCTCAACCGGCATTAAGTAAGGGGCATTTGATACCTCTTTCATTAAGAAGGCCATTTTTGAAATTAACTCTTTATAGTTAGGCACTGGTGCTGCTACATTTTGTTGAGCCAAATATTTTATAAGCATTAATGTACTCCTTTAAAAGTAGTAAACTATGAAAATAAAAATATTATTGAAAAATTGCGCTCATATGATAACATCAATTTACGTTAATTGGGAGGTGAAATTTCACTGATTAAGCGGTCAGAGTATTCTGATTTCTATATATTTAATAAAGGTTAATGCATAGTACCCAAGTTAGCGTCGGCCAATCTGGTTTTAAGGATTGGAGAACATTCAAAATTTATTTATAAAATTATAATTAATAATTGGCGTAAATTACGTTTACGCTGCTATTTATCTAACGGCAGCGTCCGCTTGCTGACAAACATACTCGGTGTCGCTAAGGCGGGGTAGGCTGCCAGAACAGTAAACCGTCCGCGCCAGGGACCAGCACGTCGGGAGCGTACTGAAACAACGCCTACGGGCGTTGGCCCACAGGGTGGCTATCAGGGATGAGAGCCACAATCGCGCGTAACGAGCCTACAGATACGTATTCACGGCCGGGTTTGCCATTTAGCTACGATCTGCCAGCCTACCCGACCGGGCAATTTTACAACAAACTCTCATATCCGTTTCTTTGCGGCTGAAATCCAGTCGTCGCCGCAAGTTTATCCTGAGATGAGACAATGCGCGTGCGCCGGGGATTGGGGCGATGGTTGGGGAGAAACCACTTTCTCGCCTCGCCGCTGTGGTTAAGCCTTGCCGCTTAGCTGCTGCCTTCTGACGCCCCCCCCCCTGGCGTTCCAGCATCCAGCCGGGGTATTCCATCGGCAGGGCGCTGACCCTGTCCAGGGCGCTCAGCTCTTCATCGCTGAGGGTAATGCCGGTGGCGGCCAATTTGTCATCCAGCTGTTCAAGCCGCTTGGCGCCGATCATCACGCTGGACACCACCGGCTGATACAGCAGCCAGACCAAGGCGATTTGCGCCACCGAGACGCCGCGACGGTCGGCGATAACCCGCATGGCGTCGATGCAGTCGTAGGCGCGCTTTTGATTGATCGGGGGAAAAGCAAAGGAGGAGCGCCGGCTCCCCTTCATGGAAGGGAAGCATCAAGGCTCGACACGGCGCTTCCTTTTTTCGCTGTCAAAAACTTAAAGAAAGACCTTGTTAGTAGAGCGGACACACTTTTCGGTGAATCACGACCTTACATCCCTTAATAGAATCTACGAAGTGTTTCGTCTAATTCGACTAAGCGCTTTAGTCGCGTTCTTTCCAATCCCTCTACTATGTCTTGCTCTATCTTTCTCATCTCGGCCGCCTTTTTCGCTTGCTCAAACCCTACATTATAAATGTCTATCATAAACATCGCTCCCGAATGATATTCCGTGTTCCCTGGCCACGATTTGGTAGTGCTCACCGTTTCTTACACGCGCGGCTGCCGGTTCCAGCGCTTTCAACTCAAGTTCAGAAAAGGTTTTACCTTTAGTTGATATTCCGTGCTCCCGAGCCACGACCTCGCAGGATTCACCGTTGCTTACGCGTGCGCCCGCCGGTCCCTTCAGGGCTATCTTCTCAAGTAAACTAAAGCCCTCGCTACCAGGTAATATTCCGTGTTCCCTACCTGCGACCTCGCAGGATTCACCTTGTAATACGCGCAAGCCTGCCAGGCTGGTCCTCGCTATCATCTCGAGTACGCTATAAGCGTCTAGATTTTTGGACAATCCGTGTTCCCGGCCCACTATTTCGTAGGATTCACCGTTGCTTACGCGCACGCCCGCCGGCCCTTTCAGGGCTATCATTTCAAGTTCTCGATAAGCCGCATTATTTTTTGACATTCCGTGCTCCCGAGCCACGATCTCGCAGGATTCACCCTGAAGTACGCGCACACCCGCCGGTCCGTTCAGGGCTATTTTCTCAAGTTTCTGATAAATCCCGGTGTTTATTGATATTCCGTGTTCTTGGGCTACGATCTTGCAAGATTCACCGTTTTCTATCCGAGCTGAGGCGATCTCAAATACAAACTTTTCATTATTCCTACTTTTCAGCTGCCGACCTATTTCTTTATCTAGGGTATTATTGACTTTTTCAGGCCATGAAAATCTTTTAAATTCATCCGTGAGTTCGATTATATTTGAAACCCACAGGGTCTCGCATGACGAAAGCTTGGGTATCACGTTTTTTATAGCTATATGAGAAAGTAGAGGAGCTTCCCGATGTATTGGCTGTTGAACGGATGTGTTTGATATATTTTTCATCAGAGATGCCAACTCTGAAATTAACTCTTGCCGAACAGGTACTGGTGTTACTGAGTTTGGTTGAGCTGAGTAAGCTATCACCATTATGTGTATACCTTTAACAGTAGGAAAAAGGTGACAATACCTTTAGCGGCATTTTATTAATACAAAAAAAACGCTCATTAAACATAGCCGCTCATCTCCCGTTCGATCCGGTTCTTCCATGAGCGAAATCCCCACATTGCCCACAGCATAAGGAAAACCCGACGCGCGATTTGCACATGGCGAAGCAGAGGCGGGATGGCTCCCGCCTTTTTATGTGCCGGCGTTGCCGCGAATAAAGGAGCAACCCGGCGGAGAGGCAGTCAGCGGGGATTAAATATTTTATCGCGCCGTCGCCGGGTTTATTCTTTGCCGCTCAGCTGCTGCCTTCTGACGCCCCCCCCCCTGGCGTTCCAGCATCCAGCCGGGATATTCCGCCGGCAGGGCGCTGACCCTGTCCAGGGCGCTCAGCTCTTCATCGCTGAGGGTAATGCCGGTGGCCGCCAGATTGTCATCCAGCTGTTCAAGCCGCTTGGCGCCGATAATCACGCTGGAGACCACCGGCTGGCGCAGCAGCCAGGCCAGGGCGATTTGCGCCACGGAGACGCCGCGGCGGTCGGCGATAACCCGCATGGCGTCGATGCAGTCGTAGGCGCGCTCTTGGTTGACCGGGGGAAAATCAAAGGAGACGCGCCGGCTGCCCTCTTCCGCCTGCAGGTTACGGCCGTATTTGCCGCTCAGCAGGCCGCCGGCCAAGGGGCTCCATACCATCAATCCGACCTTTTCGCTTTCCAGCAGCGGCACCAGCTCACGCTCCAGATCCCGCCCGGCCACGGTGTAATAGGCCTGGAGGGATTCAAAGCGGGCCAGGCCGAGCCGTTCGGAGATGCCCAGGGCTTTCATGATCTGCCAGGCCGCCCAGTTGGATACGCCGACATAGCGGATATGCCCTTCCCGCACCAGACTGTCCATGGCCCGCAGCGTCTCTTCAATGGGCGTGGCGGGGTCGAAACCATGCAGTTGGTACAGGTCGATATGGTCAAGCTGTAGTCGGCCGAGGCTGGCTTTCACCGATTCCATGATATGGAAACGAGACGAGCCGCGGGAATTGACGCCGCCGGTACCGGTTTCGCCGAAAACCTTGGTGGCCAGCACCACGTTTTCACGAGGCACTTTAAGATTTTTTAACGCCTGGCCGGTCATGATTTCCGACCGTCCTTCGGAATAGACGTTGGCGGTATCCAGGAAGTTGATGCCGTTATCCAGGGCATGTCCCACCAGCCTATCCACCTCCCCTTGCTGGAGGTTGCCGATTTTGCCCCACATGCCCCCTTCGCCGCCAAAGGTCATGGTGCCAAGGCACAGCTCCGAGACAAACAGACCGGTGTTGCCGAATTTTTTATAGCGCATTGGATTATCCTCATGTGATAGACGAAGCGCATAAACGCTTCGGGCCCGAGAAACGACGCTGCCCGATGAAAAGCAACTGTTTGAATTATGCAACAGTCACGGGACTTTGCCCCAGCGCAATCCTCTTGGATTGTTGCCTGATCCTGTAAGCGGCATGTCGCTATGGCGTCGCGATCCCGTCTTAGGCTATTCTTATGTTCCGTTTTTGCCTGGAGCCGGAGCATGGCCGTCGCTTCGATAGTGGAATGATAGTGTAATGAGAGTGGAATAATCCGTGGCGTATCTTTTCGTTCTGATGGTCGGCCTGGCGGCCGGCGCCCTTAGCGGCATTATCGGCACCGGCTCGTCCATCATTTTGTTGCCCGTTCTGGTGTATCAGTACGGGCCCAAGCAAGCGGTGCCGATTATGGCGGTCGCGGCCCTGATGTCGAATATCGCGAAAGCGGCGGCCTGGTGGCGGGAAATAGACTGGCGGGCCCTCCTGGCTTACTCCATTCCCGGCGTGCCTGCGGCCGCGCTCGGCGCGCGCACGCTGTTGGTCCTGCCCTCTCATTGGGTCAACATCGCGCTGGGGGTCTTTTTCCTTGTCATGATCCCGACCCGGCGCTGGCTTCATGCCCATCGTCTCCATATCCGGCTGTGGCAGCTTGCCCTGGCCGGCGCGCTTATCGGTTATGTCACCGGAATAGTGCTGTCGACCGGGCCGCTCAGCGTGCCGGCCTTTACCTCCTATGGCCTGCTGAAGGGCGCGTTTCTGTCCACAGAGGCCGCCAGCTCGCTGACCCTGATGGTGAGCAAGGTGGTGACGTTCCGCCAGTTGGGCGCGCTTCCGCCCGCCGCGCTCTGGCAGGGTCTTATCATCGGGGCCTCGGTGATGGCCGGCTCGTTCGCCGGCAAGGCGGTGGTGCTGCGCATGAGCATACCGACCTTTGAGCGTCTGCTTGACGCGCTGCTGTTATGCTCTGGACTTTCCCTGCTATGGGCGGCGTTGGCCTAGGCTTACTCGCGGCGGCCTCCGGTTAGGATACCATCGCTGTTCAACCGCCTTTGCGCCCCGAAACGTCGCTGAGTGCACCGGAAGGCGGAAGGCAAGCCGTCGTATGCCCACTATCATATTTTCCGCTTAGCCTTTCAGTCCCAGCCGTTGCTTGAGGGATTTGAGATAGCGGCGGCTCACCGGCACGGAATAGCCGTTGCTGAGGGCGATTTCCCCCTGGCCGCTCTCCTCCAGGCGGATTTCCCGCAGGTGGGCCATATTCACCAGGAACTGGCGATGGCAACGCACCATGGGCGTGCGGTTTTCCAAGGTTTTCAGCGTCAGCTCGGTGAAACATTCGCCTCCCTCCAGGCCGGTGACAAAGACGCCGCTCACGCGGGAACTGGCGAAAATCACCTCGTCGGTTTTCAGCAGATAGATGCGGCTGCGACCGGTGCAGGGAATGTATTGCAGCGTGTTTTCCTCCCCCTCCAGGACCTGCAAATCCTGCTTCGGGCGCGCCTCATGCAGTCGATTGAGGGTTTTGGTCAGTCTGGGGGCTTCGATGGGCTTAAGCAGGTAATCGAACGCGTGCTCCTCGAAAGCCCGCACGGCGTATTCGTCATAGGCGGTGAGGAAGACGATATAGGGCATGCAGGCCGGATCAATCATACCCACCATCTCCAGGCCGCTGATGCGCGGCATCTGAATATCGAGGAAGATCACGTCGGGATGCAGCCGATGCACCGCGCCGATGGCTTCCACCGCATTAGCGCACTCGCCGATAACGGAAACCCGCTCATCCTGCTGCAGCAACACCCGCAGATTGTCGCGGGCCAGGGGTTCGTCATCTACAATCAGCACGGTCAGCATAGGGCGTGGTCCTCCAGCGGCAGGTTCAAGATGATCCGGGTGAAATGTTCCGGTTCGACCTCGACGCTGACGCCGTAGTCGTCGCCGTAGCGCACGCGAATGCGTTTGTCCACCAGGTTCATGCCCAGCCCGGTATTGCCCGGCGTCTGCCGGTAGAGGCCGGCGTTATCCTCGATGCACAGCAGCAGATGGTTATCCCGCTGCTGCGCCCGCAGGGTAATGATGCCCGGCCCCAGCAAATGCGAGGTGCCGTGTTTGATGGCGTTTTCGACGATGGGCTGCAGCGAAAAGGCGGGTAAACGCAAACTCAGCAGCGGCGGCGGCAGTTCGAAGCGGATCTGCAATCGATCCTGGAAACGGGCCTTTTCGATTTCCAGGTAGGCCGTGACATGCTCTATTTCATCCGCCAGGGTCACCACTTCATCCGATCGTTTCAGGTTCTTGCGAAAGAAGGTGGACAGATTTTGCACCAGCTGTCCGGCCTGGGAGCTGTCGCGGCGAATCACCGCCACCAGGGTATTGAGGGCGTTAAACAAAAAATGCGGATTGACCTGGGCATGCAACAGCTTGATTTCCGACTGCGTCAACAGCAGTTTGTGGCGTTCATACTGACCGGCCAGTATCTGGGCCGACAGCAGGCTGGCGATGCCTTCCCCCAGGGTGCGGTTAATGGAGCTGAACAGCCGGTTCTTAGCTTCATAGAGCTTAATGGTGCCGATAACCTGTTCGTTTTCGCCCCGCAGCGGAATCACCAGCGTCGATCCCAGCTTGCAGTTGCGCTGCAACGAGCATTGATAAGGCGTTTCATTGCCGTCGGCGTAAACCACTTCGTTATTATCGATGGCCCGGCGGGAATGGGTCGAGGCGATGGGGGTGCCCGGCAGATGGTGATCGTCGCCGATGCCGATAAAGGCCAGCAGCTTTTCCCGGTCGGTGATGGCCACCGCCCCGATATCCAGTTCCTGGTAAATCACCTGAGCCACCTTCATGCTATTTTCCTGATTGAAGCCCTGGCGCAAAAAGCCTTCGGTGCTGATGGCGATTTTCAGCGCGCGGGCGGAAAAGGCGGAGGTGTATTTTTCAAACATCGCCCGGCGGTCGAGGAGGATGCGCGTAAACATCGCCGCGCCGACGCTGTTGGTGACAATCATGGGCAGCGCAATGCTTTTTACCAGGCGCAGGGCCTCGTCATAGGGGCGGGCCACCGCCAGAATAATTAGCATTTGCAGGATTTCCGCCGTCATCGTCACCCCGGCGGCGGTGTAAGGATTAAACAGGCGGTCAATGCGTCCGCGCCGGATAAGCAGCCGATGGGCCAATCCCCCCCCCCAGCAGCCCCTCCACCACGGTGGAGATCATGCAGCTTACCGCGGTCATGCCGCCGAGGGAGTAGCGATGCAATCCTCCCGTCAGCCCCACCAGCACGCCCACCAGCGGCCCGCCCAGCAGCCCGCCCAGCACCGCGCCGATGGCGCGGGTATTGGCGATGGAATCCTGGATATGCAGCCCGAAATAGGTGCCCATAATGCAGAACATGGAAAACATCACATAGCATAGAAGCTTGTGCGGCAGGCGGACGGTCACTTGCATCAGGGGAATAAACAGCGGCGTTTTACTGAGCAGGTAGGCGATAACCAGATAAACACACATCTGTTGCAGCAACAGCAGGACTAAATTGAACTCGTGCATCAGCGACTCTGTCTTCATTACGCGAACGACACTTGATTCGCATTTAATGTAACATTGCTAAAGTATCGGAGATTGCCGCGGCGTTCTTTGACAGGTCTCACCCTTTTGCAAACCGGCCCCGACGGCCGGTTGCGGTGATACGTTGTGTTTATGGCAATGCCAAGGGGATATCGTTGGCTTTGTCGGGATAGCGGCTCACCTCTTTCCAGCGTTCGGCGTCTTGTTGCCGCGCTTGTTCGGCCTGAGCGCAATATTCAAGGGCATCGCTGCCCAACAGCAGATGGACCGGCGGCGCCGGATGGCAGGACAAAGCCAGGATAACCCGGGCGACTTTGGCCGGGTCGCCGTTTTCATGACCGATATACTGCTTGAGGAAATCCTGCCATTGGCCGACGGATGCTTGATAATCGGGCATTATCGGCGGAATATCCCGGCTGGCGCGCTCGGCCCAGCCGGTGCTCATTCCCCCTGGTTCCAGGCAGCACAGCCGAATGCCCAGCGGGCCGATTTCCTTGGCCAGCACTTCGCAAAAGCCCCCCACCGCCCATTTGGCGGATTGATAGGCGCTCATGCCAGGCGTACCCGTGCGCCCACCCACCGAGGAAACCTGGAAGATGCAGCCGGTACGGCGCGCCCGCATAAAGGGCAACACCGCGCGGGTGACGTTTACCACGCCGAAGAAGTTGGTTTCCACTTCTAAACGGAACGCCTGTTCCCCGGTTTGCTCAAAAGGCACCAAATGTCCGTAACCGGCATTGTTCACCAGCACATCGATATTGCCGAACGCGGCGATGCCGGCCGCCACCGCTTTTTGCGCCGCCAGGGAGTCCGTCACGTCCAGCTCAACGGGCAATAGTCTATCACCGTAAGCCTCAACCAATTTGGCAAGCCGCTCCGGCTTTCTGGCGCTGGCGATGACTCGGTGCCCCGCCGCCAGCGCGGCTTCGGTGATGGAAAGTCCCAAACCGGCGGCGCTGCCGGTGATAAACCAGACTTGACTCATGATATTCTCCTGTGGGATTGATTAAAATGAGTGTGTAATCACTCATTTTTGAGATAAAAAAAACACGCGGGTAATACTGTGCACGGCGCAGTCAACCGGCGATAGCGCGCCAGAAGGCGTCAAAACCCATTGTGGTGTAGAATTCCGCCTTGTCCCGTTCCCGCCCGATAAAATCCATGGTGGTTTCCGCCAATGCGCCCATGATAGCGCCGGCAAAATCCGGCGAGCGGCCGCAAAACGACCCGTCGGCCACGCTATGGTGAATTACCCGGTTAACCTCGACAAAGCCCGCCATCGCCTTTTCCCGCGTGGACGCATCCACCCGGTCCGACAGGCCGAGCAGCGCCATGGATTGCCGTTTATCCGGGTTTTCCACGCCCCATTCGATATAGCGGCGCCAGATATGAAAAGCTTTGCCGCGAAGATCCTGTCCGTCCGGAAAGCCCGGCAGCATGACGCTGCTCAGTTCATTCTTGAGTTCCAAGTACAACGCGTTGAGCAACGCATCTTTGTTGCTGAAGTAATTAAACAGCGTTCCTTCCGATACCCCGGCCCGGCGGGCGATTTTCGCGGTGGCCGCCCCCAGCCCCTGGTTCGCGAAAACCGCTATGGCCGCCGCCAGTATCGCTTGGCGCTTGTCTTCACTTTTTGGTCTGGCCATGGCGATAACACGTCGGCGCTTTTAAATGAGTATTTACTCAATCATATCCGCGCCGCGCGTTATCCGCAAGGGCGGCGGGTTAAAAACCTTCCAGCACCAGTTTGCCGCGGGATTTGCCGCTTTCAATCAATGCGTGGGCACGGCGGAGGTTGGCGGCGTTAATGACGCCGAAATGCTGGCCCAGGGTGGTTTTCAGCGTGCCGTTATCCACCAGGGAGGAGATGCGCTCCAGCAGCTTGTGCTGCTCAATCATATCGGCGGTCTGATAAGTGGAGCGGGTAAACATCAGTTCCCAGTGCAGGGACAGGCTTTTGGCTTTCAGCGGCATGGCGTCAAGGCTCGCCGGATCGTCTATCAGCGCCAAACGGCCCTGGGGCGCCAGCGCGTCTATTATCTGCGAATAATAACTGTCGGTGTGGGTCAGGCTGGCGACATGGGTGACGTTGATTATGCCTAAGGCATTTAACTGCTCCAGCAGGTTCCGGCCGTGATCGATAACGTGATGGGCCCCGAGGGCGGTCACCCATTCGCGGGTTTCCGGCCGCGACGCCGTGCCGACCACGGTCATACGGGTTAACCGGCGGGCCAGTTGGGTGAGAATGGATCCTACGCCGCCGCCGGCGCCGATGATAAGCAGAGTATCATGCTCTGAGCCATTTTCCTTGACCTCCAGCCGCTCAAACAGCAGCTCGCCGGCGGTGACGGAGGTCAGCGGCAACGCGGCGGCCTCGGCGAAACCCAGGGAGGCGGGTTTATGACCGGCGATGCGTTCGTCCACCAAATGGAATTCGCTGTAACAGCCGGGGCGCGTGATGGCGCCGGCGTAGAAGACGTCATCTCCCGGTTTAAACAGGCTGACCTGCTCACCGACCCGGGTGACGACGCCCGCCACATCCCAGCCCAGCACACGGGGTTCGGTTACCGCCGCCCTGGCCCTGACCTTGGTGTCCACCGGATTGACAGCGATAGCTTTAACTTGGACCAATAAATCCCGCGGCCCCGGCGCGGGCACCGGCAGGTCGGTATCGAACAACGAGTGCGGATCCTCGATAGGTAACCCTTTTTGGGTATAAACAATGGCTTTCATCGATGGTAATTCCCCGTATGATGGTGAGTTGAGCCGCGGCGGGACGCGATAATCGTTCGCCTGCGAACGTTGCGGCGCCTTGTTGTGGGCATCCTAAGCCCTTTGGCGATAAATGAATATGCTTGTAATAGAGTAGCACTTGCTCTTTGCGGGTGAAAATCATCAGGTCGGCGATGCACCGCCAAACAGGGTTCCGACGCAGTTTTTGGCGGCGGGCGGGAGGTCCGGCTGTCTTTTGACGCATCATGTTGTATATTTGATGCACTGAATTTTTTTTGCCGTCCGCGGCGTTGTCACAGGTGAGCAGGTGAGTTACCAACCAGGTCCTATCGAGCATTCCTATTTGGGTTCCAGCGTCTATGCCACGTTACGCCAGGCATTGATAACCGGCCAGCTTAAACCCGATGAGCGGCTGCGTATCCGGGAATTGGCGGCCCAGGTGGGTACCAGCGTCACGCCGGTGAGGGATGCGATTTTGCAACTGGCGAAAGAGCAGGCGCTGGAAATGCGCACGCCGAAGGATATCCGGGTTCCCTCCCTCACCCAGGGACAGTATATGGAAATCCGCACCCTGCGCCTGGAGCTGGAAGGGTTAGGCGCCCAGCGGGCGGCGCAGCATATTTCCCCCGCCGTTTTGCAGCAGCTGACGGTGAATATCCGCCGCAATATCCGCGCGATAACCGAGGAGGATTTGGGCAGCGCCCTGCGGCTTAACAGCGAATTCCATCTGCTGGTGGCGCACAGCGCCGAGATGCCGCTACTGAGCAGTTTCATCGACAGGCTTTGGATGCGCATCGGCCCGCTGATAGCCCAGGCCTATTTGCGGTTTTCCCCGCAGATGGCGGTGGGACATCATCAGGAACTGCTGGCGGCGCTGCGCCGCCGGGACTGCGCCGCCGCGGAATCCGCCGTGCGGCAGGATATCATGGACAGCCACGATACGCTGATGGCGTTTATCGCGCAAAATCGCCCCGCCCTTTGACAAGAGTCCGGCGCCGGTCAGGCATGGCACTCCGCCAGGACCTTGTCTAATCCATCGAGCAGCAGATCGGCGTGTTCCGTCTGAAATACCAGGGGCGGACGGATTTTGAGAATATTGGCCCAAGGGCCGGTGGTGCTGATAAGAATCCGCCGCTCCCGCATCAGATTGACCACCCGGAAAGCCAGTAAGCCGGCCGGGGCTTTGGTTTGCCTGTCAAGCACCAATTCAACGCCGATAAACAGTCCATAGGCGCGGATATCGCCGATGGCGGCATAGCGTTCGGCGAGCCGGCGCAGCCCGGCCGCCAGATAAGCGCCGATTTTTACGGCGTTTTGCGCCAACTTCTCCCGCCGAATCACGTTAAGCACGGCATGGGCGGCGCGGGCGGATACCGGATTACCGCCGAAGGTATTGAAATAACGCTGGCTGCGCCCGAACAGGCTGAACAATTCCGGCCGGCCCACCACCCCGGCCACCGGATGGCCGTTACCCATAGGCTTGCCCACCGTGACCATATCCGGGATTACGCCATGGCAAGAAAATCCCCACATATGGTTACCGGTACGGCCGAATCCCGCCTGCACTTCATCGGCGATAAACAGGCCGCCGGCGCGGCGCACCCGCTCCGCCGCCTGTTTTAACTGCCCTTGGGCCGCCAGGAACACTCCGTCGCTGGAAAAAAGGGTGTCTACCAGCAAGGCCGCCGGGCGGATGCCGCGCCGACGCATTTCCTCCAGGGCCCCCGTTACGCCGTCGGCCAATGACGCCGTCCCGCGGTAGCCGTCCGGCGCATCGAGCAAAAATACCGAGGGGCCGCGGGCCACGCCGTCTCCCAGAGAGGGGGAAAGTTCCGCTATCGCGGCGGTTACGCCGTGGTAAGCCCAGCGGGTTACCATGACGCCGCTGCCGCCGGTGGTTAAGCGGGCGATGCGCAGGGCCAGATCGTTGGCTTCGCTGCCGCTGCAGGTCATGGTGATATTACCCAGCTCGGCGGGGAACTCTTGCAGGAAATCCTCGGCAAAATCCACGATGGCGTCATTGAGATAGCGGGTGTGGGTATTGAGGCGGGCGCTTTGTTCGGCGATGGCCGCCACCACCGCCGGGTGGCAGTGGCCGATGGACACCACGTTGTTGTAGACGTCCAGATAGGGCCTGTCCTGTTCGTCGTAGAGCCAAACCCCCCTCGCCTCGCACTACCCGCACCGGTTGCTGGTAAAACAGTCGATAACCCGCTCCCAACACCCGTTCCCGCCGCGCCAGCAAATCTTCCGTCTTTTTATCGTTGCACATACCCTGTTCTCTCCATTGCGGCCGAAGCCAGCCTGTCGGCGATGCTGTCGTCCCCGATCGCCCGCCACCGTTGCAGGCCGCTCCAGGCTCGAACCCTATGTCGTAAAATATAAGCGCGGTTGGCCGGATAACGCTGCGCCCGCCATTGGGTGAGGATAACCGACAGCGCCAAACGCGCGGCGATAAGCATCGGCAACAGACGGATTTCCTCGTCGGTCAACGGCAGCACCCGTTGATAACCGGCGACAAACGCCGGCATCCGGGCCATGACGTCGCCTTCATCGCTCACCTGATACGCCAGCGCGGTGGCCAGCTCGTTGACCCGCGGCCCGTAAAGCGCGTCGCCGAAATCGATAATGCCGCCCAATGCATCGGCCTCGGCATCTATCAAAACATTGTGGGGATTGAAGTCATTATGAATAACCTGATGGGGCACCGCCTTGAGCCTTAAGGGTAATTGTTCCTCGAGCCGGTCCAGCAACGCCTCCAGCACAGGGCGTTGCTCCATGTCATCCAACAGTGGGAGATAAGGGCGCGCCCGGCCCGGCTGGCTGCCGTTCCAAAGCAGCGTTCGGCCGGACGCCGGATGCCGGAACGACGCCAGCGCCAGATCAAGACGGGCCAGGCCGCTCCCCAGCGTGCCGAGCAGCTTAGGTGACATTGTCACTTTATCCAGCGATGTTCCCGCCAGCCAGGTGACCAGACGGACCCGCAGCCGTCGTTCTCCCAGGGTGTAGTGCGGACCTTCTCCCGCCGTTGAGCCGCTTATCAAGCGCGGCACCGGCAGACCGGGGTCCCGGCGGGCCACATGGCGTAACAAGGCGTCCTGGAAATCGCTCTCAGCCGAGTCCTCCGCCGGATTGATGAATTTCAACATCCAGCGGGGCCGCTCATCCGCCCGGTTGAAAAACGCCGTCCCGCGCGGCGGCCTGTTTTCCGCCGTCAGCAGAAAATTGGCGTCCCGCTCGCCCGCAATCGCCGTGGCGGCGGCCTCAATCCCGTACAATTCCCATGCTGCCCGGCGCGCATCCCCGCAGTCCGCCGCCGGCGCGTCGCTGGCCAGCAGATTAACGTCGACCCTCGGCTCAGACATGCTGCCCCCCGTTCACCGGTATCTCAGCCCCATTGACATAGGAGGCGCCTTGGCTACAGAGAAAATAGATAAGCGACGCCACTTCCTCGGGCGCGCCAAGGCGATGTAATGGTACCTGGCGCTCGATAATGTCTTCCGTGCCGGGGGAGAGTATGGCGGTGTCGATTTCTCCCGGCGCGATGGCGTTGACGCGGATGCCGTAACCGCCGAAATCGTGAGCCATCTCGCGGGTCAGGGCGGACAAAGCCGCCTTGGAAGCGGCATAGGCCGCGCCGGCGAACGGATGAACACGGGTGCCGGCGATAGAGGTCACGTTGATGATGCTGCCACGGGCGGCGCTAAGGGCATCGAACAGACCGTCGGCCAGGACGGCGGTGGAAAACAGATTGACGTTGAAAACCCGCAGCCAGGTAGCGTAGGACGTTTCCCGCACGCCTAGGCGACCGCCGTCCGTCGCCTTGGGCGAGATGCCGGCATTATTGACCAGCGCGTCCAGGCGCCCCCCCCCCAGCTTCTCTTTCAGCAGCGGCAGCGCCGCTTCGACCCCGGCGATATCTTCCAGATCCAAGTGAATATGGTTAAGCATTTTCTCCGCCCACGGACACTCTTCCACCCAGTTTTGACGGGACGCGGTAAAGATGCGCCAGCCCTCCGCATAGAAGTATTTTACGGTGGCGTGGCCTATTCCCCGGCTGGCGCCGGTCAATAACAGGGTTTTCTGAGCCATAACCTTTACCTCGTGTGATGCTTGATGCATCAAATATACCTAAAAAAAAGCCACTCGGCGATAGTCGACAACGTGCAAGGTCGGAACAAGCCGCCCGACGTAAAAGCGGGACGCCCGCGCCAGGGAGCATCCCGGACAATCCTTGTCACGCATTCCCGCGAATATGGGACGATCGGCGGCGCAGCATTTCCATCACCAACAGCAATATCAGCGCGGCGCCGACCATCAGCGACGCGGCGGCGGCAATGGTGGGATCGAGGTTTTCGCGGATGCCGGCGAACATTTGGATAGGCAGCGTCCGTTGCGACGGGCTGGCCAGAAAGAGCGTGACCACCACTTCGTCGAACGAGGCGGCAAAGGCGAACAGCGCGCCGGAAAACACCCCGGGGGCGATAAGCGGCAACGTCACCCGCCGAAACGCCAGCCAGGGCGGCGCACCCAGGCTGGCGGCCGCCCGGGTTAGGTTCAGATCGTAGTTCTTCAAGACCGCCGTAACGGTTATCACCACGAAAGGCACCCCCAGCATGGCATGGGCCAACACCAGGCCAAGATAACTGTTAAGCAGGGATATGCGCGCGAAAAAGAAGAACATGCCCACCGCCACTATCACCACCGGGGCTATCATCGGCGAGATAATGACGGCCAGCACCAGCGACTTGCCCCGAAACTCGCCCCGTACCAGCCCCACCGAGGCGAGAACCCCTAATACGGTGGCCAGGAAGGTGGCCAACGGCGCGATAAGCAGACTGTTGCCCAACGCCCCCAGCCATTCCTGGGAGTGAAAGAACGCCTGATACCAGCGCAGTGAAAAGCCGTTTAGCGGGTAGCTTAAAAAAAGAACCGGCATTAAAAGACAACGGAACGATAATCAGCACCGGCACCACCAGGAAAAGCAGCACCGCCGCGCCATACAGATTAAACAGTCCGTCCCATAGCCGCATTAACCACGTGCCTTGTTGCCTGACCATTGTCGACTCCTGTTTTAGTGGGCGGCTAATTCAGCCTGGGTGCGGGTCACCCGCATATAGACGATATAGAGCAGCAGCACGATAACCAGCAACTGGCTGCCCAGCGCCGCCGCCATGCCCCAGTTCATGGTGGTGTTGGTGAAGAAAGCCACGAAGTAGCTGAGCATCTGGTCTCCCGGTCCCCCCAGCAGCGCCGGCGTGATGTAATAGCCGATGGCCATGATGAAAACCAGCAATCCCCCCGCCGCCAGTCCGGCATAGGTCTGCGGTACGTAAACCCGCCAAAAGGCGATAAAGGGATGGGCGCCGAGAGAGATGGCCGCCCGCAGGTAATTCGGCGAGATGCCCTTCATGACCGCATAGAGCGGCAGCACGATGAAGGGCAGCAAAATGTGGGTCATGGCGATATACACGCCGATGCGGTTGAACACCAGCACCAGCGGTTTATCGATGATCCCGGTATGCAACAGGGCGCCGTTGATCAGGCCCCCGGATTGCAGCAGTACTATCCAACTGGCGGTGCGGACGATAAGCGAGGTCCAGAACGGCAACAACACCATGATCATCAGTAAATTGGCGCGGCCGGCCGGCTGTTTTGACAGCCAATAGGCCAACGGATAGCCCAGCCCCACGCACAAGGCCGTCACTACCGCCGCCATCAACAGCGTGCGCAGCAGCACATTCACGAACAGCGCGTCCCCGTCGGGGAGCTTAACGATAGTGCCGGTCTGCGGATCGACTTTCCTGTCGAAAACCGCCAACAGGTAATAGCTGGTAAATGGTCGCGACGCCCGTTGCAGCGTGCGCCAGGTAGCGTTTTCACCCCACAGCGGCAGCGCGCTTATCAACGCTTCGCGAGCGCCCGGGGCGGCATCGTCCTGCGGCGCGGCGTGCAGGGTGCGCATGATCAAGGTCCGATAAGCAGGGTCTTCATAACTCATGCGTTTCGCCACCGAGGCGATTTGCCCTTCGGCCCGCGCTCGGCGCAGATCCGCCACCACCGCCCTGAAGGTATTTTCATCCGGTACGCCGGCGCCGTCCCAGCGTTTGAGCGCCGCCGTCACGCCGGGCATGCCCTCGCGAATTTCCGGATTCGCCACGCTGTTTATCAGGATCGAGGCAATAGGCACCACAAAGATGATGAGAATAAACGCCAGCAAGGGCGCCACCAGCAGCCAGGTACGCCGCTTGTAAGCCCGCTGCGACCGGGACAATTGCTGTTTAAGCGTCGTGATCCCTTGGGCGCCGGCGGGCCTTGGGTCCGCCGCGACAATGTTTGTGGTTGTCATTGCTTTCTCTCCGGTTTGTAAACCCTATTTACTTCGCCGCCCAGGCGTTGAAGCGTTGTTCCAGCTCTTCGCCGTGTTCAATCCAGAACTGGGTATCCACCGGCAAGGCGTTAGCCAGATTATCGGGGGCGGTGGGCAATCCCTTGGCAATGGCCGGATCAATCATGCCGATGGCCTTTTTGTTGGTGGGACCGTAAGGGATATTTTCCGCGAACACTTTTTGGTTTTCAGGTAGATTGGCAAAAGCGATAAATTGCTCCGCCAGGGCTTTGTGCTTAGACCCTTTTACAATGGCCCAGTTATCAAGGTCGTACAGGCTGTCGGCCCATACCATCTGGAAATCGTGGCCTTCTTTGTTGGCCGCCGCGACGCGGCCGTTATAGGCGGAGGTCATGACCACGTCGCCGGAAACCAGCCATTGCAGGGGCTGGGCGCCGGATTCCCACCACTGGATTTGCGGTTTGATCTGGTCGAGCTTTTTGAAGGCGCGATCCACACCCGCTTTGGTGGCGAGCTGGGCGTAAACATCTTCACGTTTTACGCCGTCCGCAAGCAAAGCGATTTCCAGAGTGAATTTGGCGCTCTTGCGCAACGCGCGTTTGCCGGGAAAATCTTTGACATTCCAGAAATCGGCCCAGCTGGTGGGGGCTTTTTTCAGCTTCTGCGCGTCGTAGGTCAATACGGTGGACCACAGAAAGATACCCGCGCCGCATTCGGTGGCGGCGCCGTTGACGTATTCGCTTTTATCGCCCAACTTGGACCAGTCCAGCGGCTCGAACAATCCCTCATCGCAACCGCGGCGCAGCTCCGGGCCTTCCACCTCCACCACGTCCCAGCCCACCTGGCCGGTTTCCACCATGGCGCGGATTTTGGCCATCTCGCCGTTATACTCCCCCGCCTCGATGGTGCCTTTGCCCGCCGCGCTGAAGGGCTGGTAAAACGCCTTTTCCTGGGCGTCCTTGTTTTGGCCGCCGAACGAGATGACCGTCAGCGATTCTGCCTGCGCCTGGCAAGCCAATCCAACGAGAAGTGCGGTAACCGCTAATTTTTTTCAACATACCCTACCCCTATAATTTCAGCCAACAAAGTGAGCAAACAAGGTTTATGCGTTTAATGAGTGGTCATCATCTGCCCGGCGTCAAAACCGGTTCCAATGATGCATCATACATCAAGCATCTTTCGTGCCACTTTGCCAAACTCTTTGAAAGGACCGCCAGGGTGGGAAAACGAAGGGGGAAAGCTTAATAACCCTACAATTGGTGCGTCAAACCTGTGCAATTCGGGGACGGGTTGCACCTTGGGGATGCAACCCGTAAAGGCCGCCAGCCGCGAGTTGCCCGCGGCTGCCGCCCTGTTTTACCGGACCGGGGAGAGATCCAGGCACAGATACTTCATTTCCAGATATTCATCGATACCAAAGCGCGATCCCTCACGGCCGAGACCGGATTGCTTCCAGCCGCCGAACGGCGCCACTTCGTTGGAGATAAGGCCGGTGTTGATACCCACCATGCCGTATTCCAACGCCTCCGGCACGCGCCATTGGCGAGCGGCGTCGCGGGTAAAGACGTAGGCCGCCAGACCGAACTCGGTGTCGTTGGCCATCGCCACCGCCTGCGCCTCATCATCAAACGGGAATAGCGGCGCCACCGGGCCGAACGTCTCTTCCCGGGCGAAACGCATGGACGCCGTGACCTCGCCGATAACGGTCGGCTGAAAAAAGGTCCCGCCCAGGTCGTGCGACCGCCCGCCGGTGAGCAGGACGGCCCCTTGGCTCAACGCGTCGTCGATATGGGCGCGGACTTTGGCCACGGCGTCATCGTCAATCAAGGGCCCCTGGGTTACGCCCGCTTCGGCGCCGTTTCCCACCGACAGGGCTTCAACGGCAGCCGTCAGCCGGGCGGCCAGCGCCGGATAGATGCCGCGCTGAACGTAAATACGGTTGGCGCAAACGCAGGTCTGCCCGCTGTTGCGGAATTTCGACGCCATGATGCCGGCAACCGCGCCGTCAAGGTCGGCATCGTCGAAGACGATGACCGGGGCATTGCCCCCAGCTCCAGCGAGAGCTTTTTGACCGTGGGCGCGCATTGCGCCATCAGCAAACGTCCCGTTTCGGTGGAGCCGGTAAAGCTGAGTTTGCGCACCACCGGGCTGTCGCACAGCACTTTGCCCACCTCCGCCGCCGGGCCGGTCACGACCTGCAGTACCCCGCGGGGAACGCCGGCCCGCAGCGCCAGTTCCGCCAGCGCCAGGGCGGTCAGCGGCGTTTGCTCGGCGGGTTTGACTATCATGGCGCAACCGGCCGCCAGCGCCGGGGCGACCTTGCGGGTGATCATGGCCGCCGGGAAATTCCACGGCGTAATGGCGGCGGTAACGCCGATGGGCTGTTTTACCACCACCAGCCGCTGATGGGCCTGGGGTGATTGCAGCACCACGCCTTCCACCCGTTTGGCTTCTTCAGCGAACCAGGTGATGAAGCTGTTGGCATAGGCGATTTCACCCCGCGCCTCCGCCAGCGGTTTGCCCTGTTCCGCCGTCAGGACGGCGGCCAGATCTTCCTGATGCCGCTCTATGAGCGCGGCCCAATTCTGCAAGACCATTCCCCGCGCTTTGCCGGTCAATACGCGCCAGGATGCCAGCGCATCGGCGGCGGCGCGAATGGCGCTTTCGGTTTGGGCGGCGCTCAACTGCGCCACGTGCGCCAACACCTCGCCGGTGGCCGGATTGGTCACCGCTTCAACGGCGCCGTGTTCGCCGTCCCGCCACTCGCCGTTTATCAGCGCCTGGTGCCGCAACAATGTCGGGTCATGCAACTGCATAGTCTCATCCTCCTTCCTCGGTCTTGTTATGATTTGAGCAACCGGCTCAGCAGGTCCAGCGCCGCGGTGAACTGGTCATCGGGGATGGTGAGCGGATACAGGAAACGAATAACGTTGTAATGAACGCCGCAGGTGAGCAGCAGCAGCCCCTGTTCCAGGGCCTGTCGCTGGATCTTTTTGGTAAAGGCCGGATCGGGCTTGCCGGTGACGGGATCGGCGAACTCCACCGCCACCATGGATCCCTGTCCTCGCACCGCGGAGATGGCCGGGCAAGAGGAACGGGCGCGCTGCAGGGTTTCCATCAAATGAGCGCCCAGGCGCCGGGCGCGGGCGCAAAGCTGTTCTTCCTCAATAACCTCCAGCACCGCCAGGGCGGAAGCCACCGCCAGGGGATTGCCGGCATAGGTGCCGCCAAGCCCGCCGGGCGCCGGGGCATCCATGACGTCGGCGCGGCCGGCCACCGCGGAAATAGGGATCCCGCCCCCCCCAGGCTTTTGGCCATGGTGATAAGATCGACCTTCACTTCCGGGCAATACTCCATGGCGAACATTTTTCCGGTGCGGGCAAAGCCGCTTTGCACTTCATCGGCGATAAGCAGGATACCGTGCTGGTCGCAAAGCTTGCGCAGGGCGATGATAAATTCCGGCGGCGCGACGTTGAAGCCCCCTTCTCCCTGGATGGGTTCAAACAAAACGGCCGCCACCTGATCGGCCGGAATGTCGGTGTGAAACAGCGAAACAATGCTGTCGATGGCCTGGGCAACGGACACGCTGTGCAGCGCATTGGGGTAACGGGCGTGAAAGACCTGGCCGGGCAGCGGACCGAATCCCAGCTTATAGGGGGCCGTTTTGCCGGTGAGGGCCAGCGTCAGGAGCGTGCGGCCGTGGAAGGCGCCGCCGAAGGTGATGATGCCGGGACGTTTTGTGTAAGCGCGGGCAATCTTCACTGCGTTTTCCACCGCTTCAGCGCCGGTGCTGAACAAGGTGCTTTTCGCCGGTCCGGCCACCGGGACGATGGTGTTAAGTTTTTCAGCCAGGGTGACGTAGTTGCCGTAAGGAACGATTTGATAAGCGGTGTGGGTAAAGAGGTCCAACTGCGCTTTGATGGCGGCGACGATTTTCGGATGGCGGTGGCCGGTATTCAGTACCGCGATACCGGCGGCGAAATCCGTATAGGGCCGGTCTTCGATATCCCACAGCGTGGCGTTCTCCGCCCGGGCGGCATAAAAATCACACATAACGCCCACGCCGCGCGGCGTGGCGGACAGACGGCGCTGATTCATTTCACTATTGTTCATGCTGCGATGACTCCCGATGTAATGCGGCATAAAATGCGGTACGACTTGCCCAGACTTCACTCCCGATTGCTATTTATCCCCGTTGTGGCTCTATAATCCAGGGCCAGTTTTGAAAAAATGAAGGTGCCAATTGCGATCGCTTCTTACCGATATGTTATTGCAGCGCTTGTCTCTCCACACCCAGGGTCCGCTGCACCGCCGTGTATACGACTGTATTCGCCTGGCCATTCTGGAGGGGGTCATCGGCGTCGGCAGCCGTCTGCCGCCTACCCGTGATTTGGCGGGGGCGCTGGCGCTTTCCCGTAACACCGTCAGTACCGCCTATGAACAGTTGCTGGCGGAGGGATATATCTATACCCGCGCCGGCAGCGGGACCTTCGTCACCGATCATATGCCCGACGGCGCCATGGCGCCGGTAAGCGAGCAGCCGGCGGCGGCGGCGCGCCTGGCGGAGAACGCATTTTCCCGACGCGGCGCTTACCTGCTGGGGAAAACCGGCGCGTCGCCGCATCAATGGGGGGCGTTTATGCCGGGGGTGCCGGACGTGTCCAATTTTCCCCATAGCCTGTGGCGGCGCATACACTCCCGGCTTATCAGACGCATTAAGCCGGATTATCTGACCTACTCGCGCATGGGAGGGTGCCCGGAGTTGCAGCAGGCGTTGGTGGATTATCTGCGGGTGGCCCGCTCGGTGAACTGCGAGGCGCGGCAGATAATCATTACCGAAGGCACCCATCAGGCCATGGATCTGTTGGCGAAGATGCTGTGCAATCCCGGCGATGGCGCCTGGATAGAAGAGCCCTGTTATTGGGGACTGCGCAATGTGCTTACCGTTAATGGCGTGAGTGTGGTTCCCGTTGCGGTGGACAACCAGGGGATTCATCCCCCCCCGAGCCGTGGGGAGGGGAGGCTCCGCGCCTGATATGCGTGACACCGTCACATCAATATCCCACCGGGGCGGTGATGAGCCTGACACGGCGCCAGCGGCTGTTGGCGCTGGCGCAAGAGTGCGGCGCCTGGGTGGTGGAGGATGATTACGACAGTGAATTCCGTTATTCCGGCAATCCCATCCCCGCGTTGCAAAGCCTGACGCCGCAGGCGCCGGTCATTTATATCGGGACGTTCAGCAAAACCCTTTATCCGGGACTGCGTATCAGTTATATGGTGTTGCCGCCGGGGCTCGCCGAACCGATGCGCGTGGCCCATGCGGAGCTCTATCGCGGCGGGCACTGGATTACCCAGCTGGTCCTGGCGCAGTTTATCGCCGAGGGGCATTATGCCTCGCATATCCGCCGAATGCGGCTACTGTACGGTAAGCGGCGCAGCCTGTTGAGCCGCCTGATCCTCGAGCATTTGGGGGAAGAGGCGCTGCAAGACGACAGCAACGCCGGGCTTCATCTGGTGATGTCGCTGCCGGACAAGGTAGATGACGAGCGTTTGGCCCGGGATGCGGGAGAGCGAGGTATTTATGTGCGTCCGCTATCCACTTATTATCTGACGCCGCGGCGCAAAAAAGGTCTGTTGTTGGGATATGCCTGTGTGGAGGAGGCCACCATCGCGGCGGCCTTTACGGTGCTGATGGAGTGTTTGGCGCGGCAGAACGTGGGGTAGCCCGGAGCCGGACTTGCCGCGGTTTCCCTTTTACAGGCGTTCGCCTTCGCTCATGGGATGGACGGTTCGTTGCGCGAGCGGTGGACGCGGGCTTAGCCCGGCATAAGGCGCGGAGCGGTTGCCTTGTTTTGGTGCCGGGTGCACTGAAACGGAGGATTCTTACGGTGTCGTTATTTGGTTGGAACAAACAGGACAGTCTCATTCGAGGCAGTCCAGCTCATGAAAAAAAAGCAATAAAAATCATCAAGTTGAAATTGCATTATCAACCTGAAAAAAAAGAGTCCGCGCCCCAGAATTTCCTTGTCGCCGCCGAAAACGGGTGGTAAAGATAAGGGCATCGGGCGGATAAGCCGCCGCCCCCACGGGTAAAGCATAACCCGTGCCATAACCTCGTCGGCAAACAGAGAGCCCAGCTTAACTCCCATTAACAGGCTTCGTTTCCGAAACGGTCTATCTATCTACGATGGCGGTACAGCCGGCTTTTTGCCTGCCGGAAGCGCGTCGGGATACCGCTAAGAGGGGTAGAGTTGCTTTATGAAAAGCTATGTAAGCTTTAAGAATATCCAAAAAACCTATGACGGCGATAAGCTGGTGGTGAAAAACCTGAACCTGGACATCGCCGAAGGTGAATTTCTCACGCTGTTGGGACCGTCCGGTTCAGGAAAAACCACCAGCCTGATGATGTTGGCGGGATTTGAAAACCCGACCCAGGGGGAAATTTTCCTGCGCGATCAGCCGCTGCATCATTTGCCGCCGCACCAGCGGGATATCGGCATGGTGTTCCAGAACTATGCTTTGTTTCCCCATATGACCGTGGCGGAGAATCTGGCGTTTCCGTTATCCATTCGGCGGATGAACCGCAGTGATATCAAGGAAAAGGTGGATCGGGTGCTGGATCGCGTCAAGCTCACCGCCCTGGCCAACCGCTATCCGGCGCAGATGTCCGGCAGCAGCAGCGGGTGGCTCTGGCGCGGGCATTGGTGTTCGAGCCTAAGCTGGTGTTGATGGACGAGCCGCTGGGGGCGTTGGATAAGCAGTTGCGCGAGCATATGCAGATGGAAATCAAAGCGCTGCACCAGGCGCTGGAGCTGACCATTGTGTATGTCACCCACGATCAGAGCGAAGCCATGACCATGTCGGACCGGGTTGCGGTGTTCAACGACGGCATCATTCAGCAGATTGACCGTCCCAGTAAGCTGTATGAAGAGCCGCAAAATACCTTCGTGGCGCAGTTTATCGGTGAAAATAACAGTCTCTTGGCCACCCAGACCGGCAGCGAAGGCGATTTTTACCGCGCCGCCCTGGATGACGGTACCAGCCTGCGGGCGCTTAAGGTTCGCCCCAGTTCACCGGGACGGAAAATCATGCTGTGTATCCGCCCGGAGCGGGTCAAAATCAATGTGCCGCCGGATCAATTGCCGGCAGGTTCTCAACGCGTGGCCGCCAAAATCAGCCAATTCATCTATTTGGGCGATCATGTGCGGATGATAACCGAAGTGACGGGCCAGCCCGATTTTATGGTAAAGCTCAGCGCCGCCGAGATGGACGCCGACTGGCTGCCGGGCAGCGAAGTGTTCCTGTCCTGGCAGGAGAAGCATTTGCGCGCGCTGGACGCCGTGATCGCATAGCAATAAAAAGGCTGGGAATGCCAGCCTTGGGTTTGTTGACAAAGTGCCCGGTCGGGGTAGGCCGGATTAATAAAAGACCTACCCTGGAGATCACTTTTCAACATCATTTGCTATCGACGCTGTGTCCATGACGGTCCCATCGGCAAATTTGTCATTCCGCCGTTATTATTACCCGTTTGCCCCCTATAGGAGGGATTCATAGGAACCCTGGGCATGGGAACCTTGACTGGACCATGATCCATCAATTGAAGAGTCACATTTTGCGCCCCAGCTAAACCCGCGCCAACCAGTGCGCCTGGAACGCCGGCTTTTACCGCCCCTCCGGCTGCCCCAATCATCATATCCCGACTCAAAGAACATGCCGTTTGCGCATTCGCGATCCTTTTGAACAATTCATAATGTATGATTTCCCTTTTTAACAAAACGATATATAAGAAAAATAATTATTGCTATGATCATAGTGATGAAAGAAGAGTAAAAAAAACTATAAACCTCATCCTGAGTTATATTATCGAATGTGAGCCCTCTTTCCCATAAATAAATGTAGATATTTGAAAAAAAAGGACCAAGAATTAACAAATAAAATGCTTTATTGGTTATTCCGCTATTCGTAATATTAAAAAAAACAATGCTAACAATACATATGATAGGGGAGTGCCTATATTAAATTCCATAATTTACCACATCAAGTTTTTAGGGCTAACAACAGTCTGTAATGATTAACAAACGAAATAAAACCTATAATCATAAAAAACAGTTCAGTTACACAAATGAGCAAAATGAGTAATTTTCCACGTTAAGCTAAATATAGCGCAACATGGTTTAATTGAAAAATGTCCCTCTACAATTTAAGGGGGCTAGATTTAGTTAGTAACTATTATAATATCATTTTATTCAGGCTATGTCCCTCAATCGCATAATTTATGGCAACCGTCTGTTTTTGCAACATAGTGAAACTTCGTCTCAATACAACCTTCCCGATAAAGAATGGACTCTCTTCCGATTTTTGCTGCGTACTGAACAGGATTCTTCACGAGCCGGACATCCGTGGGCCAATTTACCCTTTAGTTGCGAAAATGCTTGGGCAGAGGCAGATTACGCCACCGGCGCATCACTGGCCACAATCGGGGTGGAAGTAAGGCTCAGCATAAAAATCAATAGGAATGGGAGATTCAACCAAGCCGCTGCTAGATGTTATGACTGATTCGTCAATTTTGCCGGCGCGTTCCGTAACCTAAGTTCAGCGCGGAAACGATCATGACGTCGACAGGGGCAAACCCGGGGAATAAAGGCTATCCCCAGGTCAAATCACTCTCTGATTCTATCACGCGGTTATTAAACAGCGGCCACGTCTGTTATCTGCTGACCAGCCGATAGATCAACAGCACCACGATGGCGCCCACCACCGCCACCGCGAAACTGCCGACATTGAATCCGTCGACCCGGCCGTAGCCGAAGAAGGTACTGATATAGCCCCCTACCACCGCACCGACAATACCCAATATGACGGTGAGGATAAACCCGCCGCCGTCTCTGCCCGGCATGATGAATTTCGCGATGATACCGGCGATAAGACCAAAGATTATCCAGGACAATATGCCCATTGTTAGACTCCCCTGTTTGTGGCTCTTGCGCAAGCCGTCATAACCCGTAACCCCGAGCGTCGGTTTTGCATTATCCATCAGGTTGGATAACACGAGAAACCTGATTCATTATAGTCAATTACCCGCGGCGTGCCGGAAAGCCTATGTGCGGCCCGGCGACTCACACTGGCAGGGTATTGAGTTCCACCAGCGTCAGGGAGCCGCCGTACACCGCGCCGGTATCGATATAAAACTGATTGAAGAAATGCCTGACCCGATTGAGCGGCGTATGGCCGAAAAAGAAGTGGGTGGCGCCGGTAATGGGGACGCCCCGCCCTTGCTGGTTGCGCTGAATCCGGCGACGGCTCCATACCAGTTCCTCGCTGTCTACCGGCTGGTCGAAATAATAGTTATCCGCTGGATAATCCGCGTGCGCCACCACCACGTGCCGGTTGTCCATGGGGATATCGATGACCAAGGGCAGCAGTGCGCAATCGGTTATCAGCGAATTTGCCCGTTGCCGCCGCGCCGCATCAAGACGGGCATACCAGTCGCCGCCGTTGGCCAGCCACAGTCCCGGATCGTTATCAGCCAGGGCGTCCATGGCCATTTGTTCATGATTTCCCCGCACCCCGCAGAACCATTTTTTCTCGCAACAGCGACAGGCATTCCAGATTCTGCCGGCCGCGGTCGATTAAGTCGCCAACGGATATCAACAGATCCCGCTCAGTGTCGAAGCGGTGTTTGGTCAGTTTTTCCCCTAACAGGTCGAAACATCCATGCAAATACGACAAAAATTCGGCGCCACTGGCCGGGGTCTATTTTCCGGTACACCGCGCCGGGAATATACTGATACATCGCCGTTCCCCGTAAGTGATGTGATTAGGCATTCGCTAAAGGCCCCTCCGAACTAAAGCATAGCAGGCTATAAATTTATTGAAAAAAGACTGTTAAAACAGGCCGCTGGCAGGCAGCATGGTGGTTCCTTTTTCACCCGTCGGCAATGATACATGCCGCGCTGTTCCGTCCGTCGCGGCCGGGATGGTTTGCAGGGATCCACGGCTGTCATGGATAAACGTCATGCCTATATCGCGTTAAACATCTCGGCGTTTTTTTTCGGTTTGTCCGGTATATTGGGCAAAGCGGCAACGGCCTCGCCCGCCGCCATTGTCTTTGGCCGGGCCTGGTTTGCCGCCCTGGCGCTCGCCGCCCTGATGCTTTGCGTCCCTGGGTTTCGCTGGCAGCGCATCGGCCGCCGGGGAACGCTGTTGCTTATCGCGTCGAGCGTGGTGCTGGCCGGGCACTGGCTGACCTTTTTTATCTCCGTGAAGGCGGCGGGCGTGGCGGTGGCCACCCTGGGCTTCGCCAGCTTTCCGGCATTTACCACCTTATTTGAGGGACTGGCGTTCCGCGAGCGTATTTCCCGGCGGGAAGCGCTGCTTATCGGCGTCATCTGCCTCGGTCTGGTGATGGTTTGTCCGGCGGGGAGCGTCGGCAGCCAAAGCACCCAGGGATTTTTTTGGGGCATTCTTTCCGGCGCGCTGCTGGCCTGCCTGATTTTGTGCAATCGCGTTACCGCCGTTACCGTCCGGCCGGTACAGGCCGCTTTATGCCAAAACGGCGTGATATCCCTGCTGATGCTGCCCTTCGCATTTCGCGCGCTGCCTTCAATGGCGGGTATGGATTGGCTGTACCTGGCGCTGCTGGGCGTATTCTGCACCGGGGCGGCGCACAGTTTGATGGTGACCAGCCTGCGTTTTGTCAAGGCGCGCTCGGCCTCGGTGTTTTTCGCCCTGGAACCGGTTTATGCCATCGCCTTCGCCTGGTGGCTGTTCGACGAGCGGCCGTCGGCGAGAATGCTCGCCGGGGCCGCATTGATTATTTTGTCCGTGGTGCTGTTTTCACGTAAAGGAAAAACCACTGGCTAGCGTGCCGATGCCCGTGCGAATCCTGACAGCGTAATCACTGACAATGACTATCGCAGGCCTTGGCCGCCACGTTATCCGCACGCTTCCGAGCCGGCTAAGACCAGTTGTTATCCGCACGCTTTAGCGCCGGTCAAGACCAGTTGTTATCCGCACGCTTCCGCGTCGGCCAAGACCAGTTGTTATCCGCACGCTTGTGCATCGGCCATGTTCTATCTTTACGCCCTGCTCGCCAAGTCGTCCACCCGTTTCATGGCCGACAGGACATCGCCCGCGCCGACGGCATGGGGCATATTGGCCATGTCCGGCGCCTCGGCGGACGCGCGGCAGATGGCCTCGAGCTCGGCCGGGGTCAGCGTAGCGCAAATCTCAGCCAATCTTGTGGGCACGGCGCAAGCCTTTGCCAATCGGATAGCCGTCAGCAGCTCTTCATCCCCGCGCCGCTCCAGCGCCAATAAGCAAAGATTACCGTACCCTACCAGCAAACCATGGCCGTAATGGCGCGTTTTGTCGTTAACGGTAAAGCCCTCATAAATGGCATGGGCCGCCGAGGCGTGGGCGCCGCTGCCCATGATGGAGGTCAGGCCGGCGAAGGTAAAAATGGCGTCCAAAGACTGCTCCAGAGCCGGTGAAGCCCGTTTTTCGGACAATGCGCCGCAGGCCGCCTCGCCGTACCGCACGATCAGGTCATAGCAGATTCGGCTATTGGCGCTGGCGGATGCCGACAGTCCGCCCAAACCGGCGGGATGCGCTATGGAGCGGTATTCATACCATTTGGCCAGCGTATCCCCCAACCCCGCCGCCAACCAGCGCAGCGGTGAAAGCGACAGTAATTGCGTATCGATGACCACCGCCGCCGGCGCCTGCGGCAGCGGATAGATATCGCGAAAATGGCCGTCGTCGAAATAGCGGATGGAGAGAGGGGTGACGGCGGCGCAGGTCGCGGCAATGGTGGGCAAGGTTATCACCGGCATTTCCAGTGAGGCCCCCACCGCCTTGGCGGTATCGATGGCCTTGCCGCCGCCGACGCCGATGATGACATCGATGCCCTCCGCCCGCGCCTCAAGCCCCAGACGACGGATATGGGTTTCGCTGCATTCGCCGCCATACCATTGCATCGCCGCCATCGTGACGCCGGCGGTGACCAATTGGCTGTATACCGCCTGTTCGACGCAAGCCAGCGCCTGCTTGCCGCCGATGACCATGGCGCGCCGGCCCAGGCCGGCGCACAAGGCCCCCAATTGATTGATGGCGCCGGCGCCGCGTATTACGCGGGCCGGGAAGCTTAAGTGACGAATGTCCACGTACGCCTTCCTCTCTTGCAGCGTTATCATGGATTCACTATCCAATCATCGGCAATTTAAGTCCATACTTTTCCGCGCAGGCAATGGCTTCCTCATAGCCGGCATCCGCGTGGCGCATAACGCCGCTGGCCGGATCGTTCCACAATACCCGCGCCAGGCGCTCGTCGGCCTTTTCGCTGCCGTCGCAGACGATAACCATGCCGGCGTGCTGTGAAAAGCCCATGCCCACGCCGCCGCCGTGATGCAGGCTGACCCAGGTTGCGCCGCCGGCGGTGCTGAGCATGGCGTTCAACAACGGCCAGTCCGAAACCGCGTCGGAGCCGTCGCGCATGGCTTCGGTTTCACGGTTGGGAGAGGCCACCGAACCGCAGTCAAGATGGTCGCGGCCGATAACGATGGGGGGCTTTCAGCTCGCCGGTGCGCACCATTTCATTAAAGGCCAGCCCGGCCAGATGCCGTTCTCCCAGACCCAGCCAGCAAATGCGCGCCGGCAAGCCCTGGAAGGCGATGCGCTCGCGGGCCATATCTAGCCAGTTGTGCAACAGCCTGTTGTCGGGAAACAGCTCTTTCAGCTTGGCGTCGGTTTTGTAAATGTCTTCCGGGTCGCCGGACAGGGCCGCCCAGCGGAAAGGCCCTTTGCCCTCGCAAAACAGCGGGCGGATATAGGCCGGGACGAAGCCGGGGAAGTCGAAAGCGTTTTTCACGCCCTCTTCCAACGCCACCTGCCGGATATTATTGCCGTAATCCACCGTCGGCACCCCCATGTCATGGAACGCCAGCATGGCTTGCACATGAACCGCCATGGAGGCCCGCGCGGCTTTGATGACTTTTTCCGGCGCGCTCTTTTTGCTTTCATTCCACTGTTGCAGGCTCCAGCCGGCCGGCAGATAGCCGTTGAGGGGATCGTGGGCCGAGGTCTGGTCGGTGACGATATGAGGACGAGGTCCGCCGGCGGCGGCGCGTTTGGCCAGTTCCGGCACTATCTCGGCCGCGTTGCCCAGCAGGCCGACGGAAATCGCTTCGCCCTGGCGGCAGGCGGTTTCAATCATGTGCAGCGCCTCGTCGATAGTATAGGCTTTGCGATCCAGATAGCGGGTGCGCAGACGAAAATCGATGTGGGATTCCTGGCATTCGATAGCCAGCACGCAGGCCCCCGCCAGCACGCCGGCCAGCGGCTGCGCTCCGCCCATGCCCCCCCCCCAGGCCGGCGGTAAGGATCCATTTACCCGACAAATCGTTGCCATAATGCTGGCGGCCGGCTTCGGCAAAGGTCTCGAAGGTGCCCTGCACGATACCCTGGGCGCCGATGTAAATCCAGGAGCCGGCGGTCATCTGGCCGTACATCATCAGCCCCGCGCGGTCCAGTTCGTGGAAATGTTCCCAGGTGGCCCAGTGCGGCACCAGGTTGGAATTGGCGATCATCACCCGCGGGGCGTCGACGTGGGTGCGGAACACCCCCACCGGTTTGCCTGACTGCACCAAGAGGGTTTCGTCTTCGTTCAGCTCCCGTAGGCTCTGAAGAATGGCTTCAAAACAGGGCCAGTTGCGGGCCGCTTTACCGATGCCGCCGTAGACCACCAGGTCATCCGGGCGCTCCGCCACGTCCGGATCCAGGTTATTTTGGATCATGCGATAGGGGGCCTCGATAAGCCAGTTTTTACAGGTCAGTTCGGTGCCGCGGGGGGGGCGCTGACCGGGCGGGCGACGGCATGGCTGAAATCTTTTTTCATCACGGAATCCTTCATTTTTACGGCTTGAAAATAACGATGACGTTCATAACGCCTTCTGATAGCTGGGTAATAACGCCTCCACCACCGGCGGCAGGCTGAGTTCAGCGACCCACAGGCGCATGGCTTCGATGTCCGGGGCCAACAGCCGGTCGCGTTCCATAAACGCCACCCGTCGGCGAATGGCGGTAAGCTGTTGCTCCAACAGCGCCGTGCTTTGCAGCGGCCGATTGAAATCTATGCCCTGAGCGGCGGCCATGGCTTCAATGCCCACCACTACCGCGGTATTGAAACACATGTCGCCGAGACGGCGGGCGCCGAAGGTGGCCATGGACACGTGATCTTCCTGGTTGGCCGAGGTGGGAAGGCTGTCGACGCTGGCGGGGTGCGCCAGGGATTTATTTTCCGACGCCAGGGCGGCGGCGGTGACCTGGGCAATCATGAAACCGGAATTCACGCCGCCCTCGCGAATGAGAAAGGGCGGTAAGCCCGACAGGCCGGTATCCAACAGCAGGGCCAGCCGCCGTTCGGAGATAGCGCCGATTTCCGCCACCGCCAGGGCGATGATATCGGCGGCGAACGCCACCGGCTCCGCATGGAAATTGCCGCCGGAAATCACCTCGCCGCTGTCGGTGAAGACCAGCGGATTATCGGAGGCGGCGTTGGCTTCGATACGCAATGTGCGCGCCGCAAAGGCCAAATTGTCCAAACAGGCCCCCATCACCTGCGGCACGCAGCGAATGGAGTAAGGGTCCTGCACCCGGCCGCAGTCGACGTGGGACTGCAAAATCTCGCTGCCGTCCAGCATCGCCGCCACCGCCTGCGCCACCACTATCTGGCCGGCCTGTCCCCGCGCTTGATGAATGCGCGGATCAAAGGGTTTTACCGAACCTTTGATGGCTTCCAGGGACAGGGTTCCGGCCACCAGACCGGCGGCAAGGCAGCGTTCGGCCGCGAACAGCCCCGCCAGCGCCAGGGAGGTGGAAACCTGGGTGCCGTTGAGCAGCGCCAGCCCCTCTTTCGGCGCCAACTCCACCGGGGCCAGGCCGGCCAGCGACAGTCCTTGGGCCGCGCTCATCAAACGGCCTTTCACCCGGACCTGCCCTTCGCCGATAAGCATCAGCGACAGATGGGCCAGGGGCGCCAAATCGCCGGAAGCCCCCACCGAACCCTTGGCCGGGATACAGGGCATCACGCCGGCGTTGTAAAGCGTGAGCAAGGCCTCCACCACCGCCAGACGGATGCCGGAATGGCCTCGCGACAGACTGATGATTTTGCAGGCCATCACCAGGCGCACCACATTGTCTTCCAATAGCGCGCCGGTGCCGACGCTGTGGGACAACACCAGATTACGCTGCAGTTCCGCCAGCCGTTCGGCGGGAATTCGGGTTTGCGCCAGTTTGCCGAAGCCGGTATTGATGCCGTAGACCACCTCGCCGGTGGCGAGAATATTTTCCACCGCGCGCTGCGCCTGGTTGATAGCGTCGCAGGCGGCGGGATCGAGGGATAACACGACTTCGCCCTGATAAATCGCCCGCAGCGCGGACAAATCCACTTCCCCCGGCACCAGCGGGTAAGGGCGTAATGTTAACGAAGATTGCATAATCTATTCCTGTCTATACAAGTAAGGCTGATAGTAACCCATACATCAATAAAGAACGTTACGACGCAATACGTTTTTAACGCCGTTTCCGAGACGCCCCGGCAGGCTGTTTCGTCCTGAACCCTCAATTCTCGCCAAGCCAGGCCTCGGAGTCGAAGGCGCCGCGTATACTCCCCACGGTCATGAGCGTCAGCCGACAAAGCCAGTCCGCGGGGCCGAAGCCGCCGCGGCTTGAAATATCTTCCGGCCCTGAGTATCAACCGGCCATGCTTTGCAGCGTTTCGCCGCGGATTTCCTCGGTGACGCGCGCTTTCAGCGCCATAAACGCCGCCGTGGTTTTCAACCGATAGTCCCGCGGATGGGGAAAGTCCACCGACACTTCGGTCTTGATCCTTCCCGGACGGGCGCTGAAAATCGCCACTTTATTGGCCATGAAAATCGCTTCATCAATATCATGGGTGACAAACAGCACCGTTTTGCGCGATGACTCCCATATACTGAGCAACAGCTCCTGCATCAGTACCCGTGTCTGGTTATCCAGCGCGCCGAAGGGTTCATCCATCAGCAGCACTTTCGGATCGTTGGCCAGGGCGCGGGCAATGGCGGTACGCTGCTGCATGCCGCCGGACAGTTGGCGCGGATAGTGCTGCTCAAACCCTCTCAGCCCCACCTTGTTGATGAAATAGTCGCTGCGTTCTTTCTGCCGGGCGCTGTCGAGACCCCGTTCACGCAGGCCGAAACAGATATTCTGCGCCACCGTCAACCAGGGAAACAGCGTATAGCTTTGAAATACCATGCCGCGATCCGCTCCCGGTCCGTCAATAAGGCCGCCATCCAGCCAGACTTCGCCGGTGCTCGGCCGGTCCAGGCCGGCGATGATGCGCAGCAAAGTGGATTTACCGCAGCCGGACGGGCCGAGAATGGTGATAAAATCATTTTCCTCCACCCGATAATCAATGGGCAGCAACGCCTGGGTCTGCCGGCCCTTGGGGCCGATAAAGGTACGGGAAACCTGGCGGACGGCGAGTTTGCCGTAATGCGCGGCGGGGTGAATAATCGATTCTTTCATGACGCCACGCTCCAGGCGAACAGCCGGCGATTCAATGCCTTGAATAAAGAGTCCGACAGCAGGCCGATACAGCCTATCACGATAATACCGAAAATGATCTGACCGGTATTGAGCAACGCCTGGCTGTCCACAATCATATGCCCGATGCCGCTGGAAGAACCGATAAGCTCCGCGACGATGACATAGGTCCAGGCCCACCCCAGCACCAAACGCAGCAGCTCGGCGATTTCCGGCGCGGCGCCCGGTATCAGCACCCGCCGCACGATGCTGCGGCTGGAGGCGCCAAGCGTGTAGGCCGCTTCCACCAGATCCCGCCGCGCCCCGCCGACGGTAACCGCGATCATCAGTACAATCTGGAAAAAAGAACCGATGAAAATCACCAGAATTTTCTGCGTTTCGCCGATGCCGGCCCATAAAATCAGCAGGGGGATAAACGCCGACGCGGGCAGATAGCGGCAAAAAGAGACAAACGGCTCCACAAAGGCCTCCAGGAGTTTGTAGGACCCCATCAAAATGCCCAACGGCACCGCCAGCACCGCCGCCAGGATAAAGCCCCCCCCCCAGCACCCGCATGACCGTCATGCCGATATCCAGGGTAAAGTTGTACTCGGCGAACAGCAGATAGCCTTCATGCACCATGGTGACGGGGTCGGCCAGAAACGTGGGGGATACCCAGCCGCCGAAGGTGGCCAGGGCCCAAAAGCCGAAAAACAGCACGAAAAAAGCGATGCCGAGAAACCAGCGCTGGCCGGCTGAGACCGGCCGCAGCGGTACCAACAGCGGATTGTGCCTCACCCGCCTGGCCGCCGGCAGCGGCGCCGGCTCTTTGGCCGCCAAAGCGGCGATATCCTTATCCACGGACATTGCCTGCCCCTTTATTGGTTAACGTAGCTGGCGTCATAAAGCGCGTCGAGATCCGGTTTTTTACGGATGACTTTCATCTGCAGCAACAGGTTGGCCGCCTCCTCTTCAAAGCTCTTGATTTCGCCGCTGAAAAACGCCTTGTTTTGCGCCCTGTCCTGCCAGCGCAAATAGCTGGACTCCTCGGCGAAGGCTTTGCCGGACTCTTTCACCGCCGCCCCCATGATTTCATTGGATTTGTCCGGCTCTTTTCTAATCATGTCCAGCGCGTCGAAGTAGCTTTCCACCAGGGCTTTGGCGGCCTGGGGATTCTTCTTAAGAAAGGCGGGGGTACAGCCCAACGTATCCATGACCATGGGATAGTCCAGGGTTGTGGCGAGGATTTTGCCCTTGGCCGGGTTTTGGCGCACGGAGGAAAGATAGGGTTCGTAGGTCATGGCGGCGTCGTTGCTGCCGGCGATAAAGGATTGCGCCGCCGCGTCGGGGGCCAGGGTGGTTATCTTGACGTCTTTCAGGCTCATGCCGTTTTTATCCAGCATCCAGGCCAGGGTAAAGTAGGGCGAGGTGCCGGGGGCATCGACGCTGATGGTTTTGCCCTTCAGGTCTTTTATGCTGTTGATATTGTTGCGCACCACCAGGCCGTCGGCGCCGAAGGATTTATCCAACTGCACAATCTGGGTGATGGGCACGCCGCTGGCGTTCCAGGAGATATAGGTTTCCACGGTGGTGCCCGCGCATTGCACGTCGCCGGAAGCAATGGCCAGATGCCGGTCTTTTTGCGGAATCATTTTCAGGGTGACGTCCAAACCGTGGCGTTTGAAGATGCCCGCCTTGTCCGCCAGGGTCAGCGGCGCGAAGCCGGTCCAGCCGGAAACGCCGATGGCCACCGGGGTGTCGGCCGCCATGGCCGGGGCATTGCACATCAAGCCCGCCGCCAGGGCCAGGGGGCTCACAAGACCTAAAAAGGATTTTCCGGTACCGACACTGTTCATATCCCACTCCTGAGTTGGCAGACGGCCAAGATGGCCGGCTAAAAGACCGGCCCGATAACGGTGTCAACTTGTCTATACAAGGCCCGGTGCCTTTACCCAAGCAAAGCCTATGCCAGAATGGAGCCGGTAACACCGCGACAGGCCGGCCTGCTTTGCCTCTAGCCGCCCCCCCCCCTACCCGCCGCCGACCCGGTTGGCGCCGATAGAGGGCGGCGAACCTGACGCGCACCCTCGCGCTGTTCCATCATGACGCGTCGCGCACTGAAATCATGCAATCTCGCGCATTTTTTATGGTGAAGATCGCAAAATCGGCGCTCACCGGGCGAGGACGGGCACATTGCCAAGCTAGCGAATCGGGATGCGAGACAATAAACGCGCCATAAATCCCTGTCTGACCCGGACGGTTTTTTCTTCCAGCACCCAGTTGCGCCGCGTTAACGAAGCGCGCTTTGTCTGGCGATACCCCGTATTCACCGGACCCGGCCCTGGTTACACCGGGGCGATATCGGCCCAAAGCGCCAGGCTTCCGGCCGTCAGCGGCCGCAGCCATAGGGCCGACGGCAGGCGATGCCACCAGCAGCCATCCCGCGTCGCCAGCGGCTTGTCGTCCTCTTCAAGGCCCCACATTCCCGCCAATATGTACAACACGCCGCTGTGACCGGCGGGCAGCAGTCGTTCATGATCGGTGCGCATTACCGTTCCCCGCCAATCGAGGCGTCGGGTCATGATATTGAAGTCCCGGCTGGGACCGCCCGCCAGCGTGGCGGTTATCGCCGCTTCGCCGGCAAATGCATAGGGTTCCCCCCGGCCGGGTCAATGCATGGGAAGTCCCCTGGGATTCGTGCAAGAACACGCCGTCGCCTTCCAGCAGCGTGATAATGCGATTAACGCCGGGAAAAGCGGAAAAATCGCCGTCCCTGTCAATGGTGGCGATGCTGGCGCGCCAGGCAAAATCAGCCGCCGCGGGCAACGGGCCGCCGTCGGCGGGCATGCGCTCCGCCACGGGCCAACTGACGATTTCCCGGGTTTCCCCGCCGCCGTTGCGCCAGCGGCTCACCGGCAACGCGTCAAAAGAAAAACGGGCCGGCCGGCTCATTGCGCCTCCCGGCTCAGGGCGCGCAGTACCCCGGCGAAGGCGGCGGCGCTTTCCTGCTCAAGAGCGTGACGGCCTTCCTCGATCAGGCGCTGTCCGCCGACGAATACGTCGCGGATTTGCCCCGGCCCGCCGGCGAAAATCCAGCGATTAAGCACGGCGTCGTCGGCGGCGGCGGCGATATAAGGATCGTTTTCATTCAGCACCAGCCAGTCGGCGCGATGACCGGGGGCCAATCGGCCCAGCGGCGCGCCGCAGGCCTGCGCCCCCCCCCCGCCAGGGCGCCGGGATAGAGCGTATCCCCCACCGCATCGAACCGCGGGCCGGCGAGACGATTGCGGCGCTGGTCCCGCAGGCGCTGGCCGTACTCCAGCCAGCGCAGTTCTTCCACCACATTCAGGGAGACATGGCTGTCGGAACCGATGCCCCAGCGCCCGCCCAGAGCGAGGTAGTCCGTGGCGGGGAAAATGCCGTCGCCGAGGTTCGCCTCGGTGGTGGGGCATAAGCCCGCCACGGCGCCGCTCTGCGCCAGTGCGGCGAGTTCCGTCTTATCGATATGGGTGGCATGGATAAGGCACCAACGCTCGTCCACCGGAAAATGATCCATCAGCCACTGTACCGGCCGTTGCCCCGACCAGCTCAGACAGTCATCAACCTCTTTCTGCTGCTCAGCCACGTGGATATGCACCGGTAAATCCGGCCCGGAGACCTGTAAAATCTCGGCGATTTGCCGTTCCTCCACCGCGCGCAGCGAATGGAAACACAGGCCGAGGCTTTGTCTCTCCCGCCCCGCCAAATATTGCCGCAACGCCTGCTGCTGGCGCAGGTAGCCCTCGGTGTCCTGGATAAAGCGGCGCTGCCCGTCCTGGGCCGGCCGGGCGCCGAAACCGCCATAGCTGTAAAGCACCGGCAGTAGGGTCAGGCCAATGCCGCTTTGCTCCGCCGCATGGCTGATGTGCAATGCCATTTCCGCCGGATTGTCATAGGCATGGCCTTGGGCATCGTGATGGAGATAATGGAATTCCGCCGCCTGGGTGTAGCCGCCCTTAAGCATCTCGATATAGAGCTGGCGGGCGATGATCCCCACCTGTTCCGGCGTCAGCCGCCGCACCATGCGATACATCACGTCGCGCCAGGTCCAGAAGCTGTCCTGAGGGTCTCCCGCCACCTCCGTCAGGCCGGCCATGGCGCGCTGAAAGGCGTGGGAATGCAAATTGGGCATGGACGGCAGCACGGGACCGGCGAGGGGAACGGCGTCCGTGGCGGGCGCATTGGGTTCGACGGCGGTTATGATGCCTTGGGGGTCGACGGCGAGACGGACGTTGTGGGCCCATCCCTGCGCCAACAGCGCTCGGGAAGCAAAAAAAACGGGCATGGCGGTTTCCGGTTCAGGTTGAAATTCAGGGTTGAGAGAACGGTCATCCAGACGAAATGCTTATCCACTTGTCTATACATATACATACGCTCAATCTAACAGTAAACTGTTTTATCATGAACCCCGCCCGACGAGGTAGCAAAGTGGCTGAGATACAGTCCGCGGCACAGTTGTCCGCCATAATGAGCGATACCCCCGCGCCGATTTACCAGCGAGTCAAGCAGGCCATCATCCAGCAGATACGCGCCGGCGTCTGGACGCCCCATCAACGCATCCCTTCGGAGAGCGAATTGGTGGCGGAGCTTAACGTCAGCCGCATGACCATCAACCGGGCCCTGCGGGAGCTCACCAGCGAAGGCTACCTGCTGCGTATGCAGGGCGTCGGCACCTTTGTCGCCGAGCTTAAGCCCCAGACCGCCATGCTGGAAGTGCGTAACATCGCCGATGAGATAGCCGCCCGCGGCCATCGCCACAGTAGCCGGCTGCTTGAACTGATAGCCCGCCCCGCCACCGGCGAGGAAGCCCTATCCCTGGGCATTCAGCCCGGCCAGCGGCTGTTCCATTCCCTGATTGTGCATTATGAAAACGATATTGCGGTGCAACTGGAAGATCGCTGCGTCAATCCCCTCACCGCGCCCGATTATCTGCAACAGGATTTTACCCATATCACGCCCTATTTTTATCTGACGCAAGCCGCGCCGCTCACCGCCGGCGAGCATCGGGTGGAAGCGGTGTGCGCCAGCGCCAGTGAACGGGAGCTGCTAGGGCTGGGGGAAAACGAGCCCTGCCTGCTGATTCATCGCCGCACCTGGTTCGGCAAACTGGTGGTGACGTCGGCCCGTCTGCTCTATCCCGGTACGCGCTATCAACTTTTTGGCAGCTTTATTGCTTAACCGTATTGACTGTTTGAGAGGAAACCGGCAATGCCTGCATCACAACGATTCGACAGTATCTGGCTGGGGGCCGCCGTGGCGACGTTGCGCGGGGGCCGGTACGGCATGATTGAAGACGGCGCCGTCGCCGTGGCGAAGGGGCGAATCGCCTGGGTAGGCCCACGTCGGGAGCTTCCCGCCGCCCCCGGCGCGGCGCGGCATGATGTCGGCGGGGGCCTATTCACTCCCGGTTTCATCGATTGCCACACTCACCTGGTGTTCGGCGGCAATCGCAGTCTGGAATTCGAACAGCGGCTTAACGGCGTGAGCTATGCCGAGATTGCCGCCGCCGGCGGCGGTATACTTGCTACGGTGAACGCCACCCGCGAGGCCGGCGAGGACGAATTGATGGCGACGGCGGAAGCCCGGCTGGCCATGTTGATGGCCGAAGGCGTGACCTGTATCGAAATCAAATCCGGTTACGGCCTGACGCTTGAAAGCGAAGTGAAAATGCTGCGGGTGGCGCGGCGCATCGCCCGCAAATACCCCGTCCAGGTCCGTACCACGTTCCTGGCCGCCCATGCGTTGCCGCCGGAGTACCGGGGCCGGGCGGACGACTATATCGACCTGATTTGCGACCGCTGGATCCCCGAGGTGGCGGCCTTGGGGCTGGCGGACGCGGTGGATGGCTTTTGCGAACACCTGGCCTTTTCGCCGGCGCAGATAGCACGGGTGTTTGCCGCCGCGCGCCAGGCGGGGTTGCCGGTAAAGCTGCATGCCGAGCAGCTATCGTCATTGGGAGGGAGTTCGCTGGCGGCCCGTTGGCAGGCGCTGTCGGCGGATCATCTGGAATACGCCACCGAGGAGGATGCCCGCGCCATGGGGCAAGCCGGGACGGTGGCGGTTTTGCTGCCGGGAGCCTGTTACATGCTGCGCGAGACGCAGCTGCCGCCGGTGGAGCGATTCCGGCGGCACGGCGTGCCGATGGCATTGGCCAGCGACATCAATCCCGGCACCTCTCCCGCCTGTTCATTGCGTTTGATGATCAATATGGGCTGTACGCTGTTTCGCCTGACGCCGGAGGAGGCGTTGGCGGGGGTAACCCTGAATGCCGCCCGCGCGCTGGGTCTGGGTGACGCACTGGGCTCGCTGGAAGTCGGCAAAATGGCCGATTTTGTGCATTGGCCGGTAAAACATCCGGCGGAGCTGGCCTATTGGCTGGGGGGGGCAGATGCCTGTCACCGTGGTCTATCGCGGCGAGCGCCGCCGAAATCAATCGTAATCGTTAAGGGTAAAGTCTTATCCAGGAGGACTCCAGGTATGCAAATTCAAGATGCTTTCAGTTATGAACCCGGGACGATACCGTTGCTGGTGAGTATTCCTCACGCCGGGACCCGGCTGACGCCGGCGGTGGAAGACGGTCTTAGCGAGGCGGCCCGGCCGTTATCGGACACGGACTGGCATATCCCCAGGCTGTATGATTTCGCCCGCGCCATGGGCGCCCATATTTTGGTGGGAAATTATTCGCGGATGGTCATCGATTTGAACCGTCCGCCGGACGATCAGCCGCTGTATGCCACCGCCACCACCGGGTTATACCCCGATACGCTGTTTAACGGCACCCCGACCTTTGCCGAGGGGAAAACGCCTTCGTCCCAGGAGCGGAAACGTTATCTGGATGAGATTTGGCATCCTTATCATCAGAAAATTCAGGATTGTCTGAGCCAGATTAAAGCGCGCCATGACTATGCGTTGCTTTTCGACGCCCATTCCATCGCGTCGGTTATCCCCCGGCTGTTCGACGGCAAGCTGCCGGATTTGAATCTGGGGACCAATCAGGGCGCAAGCTGCGCGCCGTCCTTGGGTGAAAAACTGGCGTCGTTCTGCCAGGGCCAGCCCTTTAGCTATGTCATTAACGGGCGTTTCAAGGGGGGTATATCACCCGGGCATATGGACAGCCCCACGCCCGCCAGCACGCGGTGCAGCTGGAGCTGGCGCAGTGTAATTATATGCGTGAGGCGATGCCGTTCGATTATCTGCCGGATCGCGCCGACACGCTGCAGCCGGTACTTAAAGCGCTGTTGACGATGTTCGTTGAATGGGGCCGGCAACAGGCGTGATTTTCGGCTTGGGCGCGGCGAGAACTTTAACACGCGCCCGCTTTCATAAGCCCACTTTCGCTTTCGGCGTTTACGGGCCTACCACGGTATGGGGCGCTACGACGGCCGCCAGACGGCCGCTCCGACCCCATTACCGTGGTCTCCCTTCAACACGCGCCCGCTTTCATAAGCCCGCTTCCGCTTTCGGCGTTTGCGGGCCTACCACGGTATGGGGCGCTACGACGGCCGCCAGACGGCCGCTCCGACCTCATTACCGTGGTCTCCCTTTAACACGCGCCCGGTTTCGCTTTCGGCGTGTATTAGCCCCCTGATAATCCCTACACTTTGGCCCGCCTAAAACCAGAGGCATCAGACATCCTTATATTTAATAGGGTGGCAATTCCACAGAATTATTTACAGGGTTAATATCATTTCACTCGTTTTTTTCAAATAGCTTAGCTCTGATGATGCTTGCCTACGTAATATCCCGCCAGCGCGAGCATTTAAGGCAAAACAGTTGAAGCATCATTGTGCGAAGCTATTCATCAATTATTAAATCATCCTTTATAAGAAAAACGTAAAGATTCGATGGCCACATCATTGATTTCATGCTGAATGGACATTTACTTAATTTTACGCGCGGCAAAATCGCTGATAAATAATACAGTTAAAAATCACTCTTCACAAACTCATTCAATGTTTTTTTATAAATCATCAGCACTAAAAAAATTATATATCCTATTGATTATATTACCATGGCAAGTAATATTTTTGCTCATTGCCCCTCGCCATCGTTAAAATAATTTCGTTATTATAGCCCTGCATTAGCTTTCTAATGCAGGGACCCTCACTCCCTTGCTACACACGGCGACGTAATATGACTATTGTATTATGTCGTCTCCTAAGTAATCATTGTAACGCGAGCTAAACTCGCGCGTATAATCAATGGTGGCTCAGATCGGGCAGCTTTCGGGCTGGCCGAGGAGTAGTGTGTAGCGGTTGTGAGAACCCGATTTGGGCCACCGCCATTGGTTTTTTTATTGCGGTGGCGCTCGCAACCGAGGCCGCCGTATCTGTTTTCATAGCAAAAACATCTACGCCGCACCTCACCTTTATCTGGTGATGACCATGGAAAACCTTGTTGACTCCGCCAAGCTCTGTTTTGACGACGTGCAGTGCCAATGCCGGGCGCTGGCCTATGCCGCCTATAAAATTGAAGATGAAGATGTCAGAGAGCTGCTGTTATTTACCCTGATTGAAAAGCAGCAGCAGTTGGACATGCTGCTGCCGGCGTCGCAACCCTTAAGGATGGATGGGCCGCATTAACCGATAGACTTTTTTTATGCCCATGCAGAGCGATAACGATAGGGGATGAGTACAGCCCCCGGGTAACGGGCACCGCTAAAATGGGCCAATTTTAAGAAAGTCGAAAATAGGTTTGACTCGAACCCCGAATTAGCGCCCGCTTGCAAAAGCCCGTTTACTCTTTCGGCGTTTGCGGGCCTAACACGGCATGGGGCGCTACGACGGCCGCCAGACGGCCGCTACGACCCCATTACCGCGGTCTCCCTTTAACACGCGCCCGCCCGCAAAAACCCGCTTCCGCTTCGGCGTTTGCGGGCCTACCGCGGTATGGGGCGCTACGACGGCCGCCAGACGGCCGCTCCGACCCCATTACCACGGTCTCCCTTTAACACGCGTCCGCCTTGAACGGGTCTGACCACGGTGACCATAACGCGCGCACGCTTTAAAAAGTCTTTTTGCTTTAGGCGTTCGCGGGCCGGGCGCGCCGGTAGCGTTATTTTTCCGGCAATACGATATCGCTGGCGGTGAGGGTGCCCATGTTGTTGTACATGGCGCAGGCGGCGTCCACCAGATTCATGGCCAGCGCCGCGCCGCTGCCTTCCCCCAGCCGCATCTCCAAATCCAGATAGGGGCGTAAATCCAGCTGCGCCAGGGCGATTTTGGCGCCCTTTTCCGCGGAAAGATGGGAGGGAATGAGGTAGGGGCGAACCTGGGGCGCGATACGGCAAGCCACCAGCGCGGCGGCGTAGGACAAAAAGCCGTCCAGGATCACCGGCAACCCTTCCGCCGCCGCCCCCAGCATGACGCCGGCCATGCCGCCGAGATCGTAACCGCCCACCTTCGCCAGCGTATCGACGCCGTCCTGGGGATCGGGACGATTGACGGCGATGGCCCGTTCCACCACCTCGGTCTTATGCTGCAGCCGTTCCACCGGCAGATTGGCCCCCCCCCCGGCCCACGACATCCGCCGCCGGAGCGCCGGCTAGGACGCTCACCAGCGCGGCGGCGGGCGTGGTGTTGGCCATCCCCAGTTCACCGACGCCGAAGAGCCTGACCCCCTGAGCCGCCTGTTCCGAGACCAGCGCAGCGCCGATTTCCAGTACTTTTTCCGCCTCGGCCCGGCTCATGGCGGGACCGACGGCGATATTGCCGCAGCCGCGGCCCATGCGACGGTCCACCAGCCCGGGCAGCGGACTTTCGCTGTCGATACCCATATCCACCGCCGTGACCTGTGCCCAGGCGTTGGCCGCCAGCACGCAGACCCCGGTGATGCCTTTAACCATATTTTCCGCCTGGATAACGGTCACGATACGCGGCGAAATCGCGACGCCCTCTTCATAAACGCCGTGGTCGGCTATCATCACCATGATCTGTTTGCGTTCAAACTTCAGCGGACGGCCCGCCATAATGCCCGCCAGTTGGACGGCCAGCTGTTCCAGTCGGCCCAGGCTGCCGGGCGGTTTCAGCAAACCGTCAAGCCGACGCTGAGCCGCCGACATGGCGGCGGTATCCAGGGGACGGATGGCATCAATAACCTGTTGCAGTGTGTTCATATGACTCTCCTGAGAAAACGGTTAAGAGGCGGTTTTCCGGCCGCTGTCGTTCAAGCATGTCACTACGCAATAGCCTTTGGTCAGGGTGACCAGGCTGTAGGCGTTCTGGCGGAAGGTGAAGTGCCACATGGCGTCGGGCGGCAGTCCCAGCAGGGTGGCCAGCAAAATGCTCAAGACCCCCTGATGGGCCACCAGCAAAGTGTTGCCGGCGGGGTCATCGTCGGTGAGGCGCGCGGTGGCGTCTATGACCCGGCGCGAAAAATCCTGAAAGCCTTCCCCTCCGGGGGAGAACGGCGTGCCGCCAATCATCGCACCAGGCGCCGTAGCGCGCCGGATCGTTCCGGCGCAAATCATGGTGGTGGCGCAATTCCCATTCGCCGAACGCCATTTCATTCCACTGCGGGGAGCATTCCGGCGCTTGGTCCGGACGCAGGATCCGGGCCGTCTCGTGGGTGCGGCGCAAGCCGCTGGCGGCGATACGGTCAAACGGCACCTCGGCCAGTTGCCAGGCCACGTGCTGCGCCTGCCAGCGCCCTTGCTGCGTTAAGGGAATATCGCTCGAGCCGCAATAGACGCCGTCGTAATTCGCCTGGGTTTCGCCATGGCGCACCAGGTACAGGTTCATGCCCTCATCCTCCGCTTTGTAGTTTGATCCCAAGGGCGGCCAATAAAAACAGCCATTCAAACAGCTCGACGCCGCAGCCGAGGGTGTCGCCGGTCTGTCCCCCCCCCCAGGGTACGGTTGATTTTGGACCGATAAACGAAAGACAGCGCGGCGACGATAAGCGCCGCCAACGCGCCGGCCAGTCCGGCGATAAGCAGAGTGATCAGCATGCCGATAAGCAGGGCCAGGGCAAAGGATTCGCCGCTGATTTTACCGATGTAGACATTGCCGAGGCCGTTTTCGCGGGCATAGCGCTGGCGATACATCAAGACGGTGATAAGCGCCCGGCTGATGACGGGGGCGGCAATGATAAAGGGCAGCGCGCCAAGGGGATGTCCGTCCAGGGCGATAAGCGCCACGGCGCGCAGCCCGACGGAGAAAATCAGCGCCAGCGCGCCGTTGGTGCCGATGCGGCTGTCACGCATGATCTCCAGCATCTGCTCGCGCTTGCGCGCCGAAAAGATGCCGTCGCAGGTGTCCGCCAGTCCGTCAAGATGAAAGGCGCCGGTAACCATGGCGTTGGCCATGACCGTCAGGAATGCCGCCGCCGGCGTGCCGAACAGCCGCTGGGCCAGGGTGAACACCAGTCCGCACAGGGCGCCCACCATCAGCCCCACCACCGGCAGCCACATTACGCCGCGGGCATAGGCGGTCAGGGGCAGACTCGCCGTCCAGCGCGCCGGCACCGGCAGGCGGGTCATAAACTGCATGGCGGCCAAGAGCTGTTTCATCGCGCCGCTCCCGGTGGGTTTATGCCTTTGATATGGACCGGAATGCCGGCCACCACCAGGTAGACATCCTCGGCGGCGGCGGCCAGCCGCTGGTTGACCCGGCCGGCGATATCCCGGAAATGCCGGGCCAGTCTGTTTTCAGGTACGATGCCCATGCCCACTTCATTGGTGACCAGGATGACCCGGCATTTCACCTCGGCGCAGGCGGCCAACAATAGCGCTATCTGGCTGAGGATATGCTGCTCGATCCCATCGAAATCCAGGGTTTTCGTCACTATCTCTCCCGCCTCGTCGAAGACCGCCTGGTCGAACAGCAAATTGGTGATAAGGGTGGTGACACACTCCAACAGCACCGCCTCCACCTGCCCGTCATGGTCGCGGATTGTCTGGTGGAGATTCCGGTGCCCTTCCCAGGTCAGCCAGTGCGCCGGCCGTTCGCGCCGGTGCTGTTCTACGCGCCGCGCCATTTCCTCATCGGTGACACTGGAGGTGGCGATATACAACACCGGCCCGCCCTGCTGCCGCGCCAGGCTTTCCGCCAGCCGGCTTTTGCCGCTGCGCGCTCCGCCGGTAATCAAGATCATGTCGATGCCTCCGCGGCAGCTTGCGCCGCCATGATGCGATAAATACGGTCAATGTCGATATGCGCGCGCATCTGCCGCGCCAAGGCGTCGAAAGAGCGCTGCTTGCGCTCCTTCCAGCCCATGACCGGCTCCGCCAGCGGAGCCAGCCCGCGCCGTTCCCGCAATGCGTCCAGCAGCGCCCGGGTAAAGGCCGGGGTATCGAACAGGCCGTGGATATAACTGCCCGCCACGTCGCCGCGCGGGTTGACGGCGCCGTCGTCCTGGCGAAGCGCCAAGCCGTTCTGCCGGGTCAGGCAGGCGAAGGGACGCGCGCCGGCGCCCAGGGTGGTCCGGCCCATGTGGATTTCATAGCCTTGCAGACGAAACCCGCCGCCGGCGGCGAACGCGCCCGCGGGCAGCGTCAGCACCTCGGCCTCCACCTGGGTGGTGACCTTGCGGGGTTCGAAACGGGTTTCGCAATCCAGCAGCCCGAGGCCGTCCGCTTCCTCCAGCCCGGATTCGACGCCGTCGGACACCCGTCGGCCCAGTATCTGAAAGCCGCCGCACACACCCAGGATGGGCACGCCCCGATCGTGGGCCTGACGAATCTCATCGTCAATGCCGTTGGCCCGAAGATAGAGCAAATCGCCGAGGGTATTTTTGCTGCCGGGGATGATGAGCAGGTCCGGCACCCCCACCGGCGCGCCGCGCTTGATATAACGAAGCCTGACATCCGGCTGGGCCGCCAGGGCGTTGTAGTCGGAAAAGTTGGCGATATGGGGTAATTGCAACACCGCGACGTCCAGATCCGCTCGCGACTCGCGGCGGTATTTATCCCCCTGCAGGGCGACGCCGTCCTCGTCCTCCAGCGGTTCGTCGAACCAGGGCATCACCCCCAGTACCGGCACGCCGGTGAGGGTCTCTATCTGCTCGATGCCCGGTTGCAGCAAGGCGGGATCGCCGCGGAACTTATTGATGATGACGCCCTTGACCCGCGTCTTTTCTTCCGGGCGCAGCAGGGCCAGGGTGCCATAGACGGCGGCGAACACGCCGCCTTTGTCGATATCCGCCACCAGCAGCACCGGCGCGCCGGCCTGCTCCGCCATCCCCATGTTGACGATGTCCCGATCCCGCAGATTGATCTCCGCCGGACTGCCCGCCCCCTCAAGGACGATAATGTCGTATTCCGCCGCCAGGCTGCGATAGACCTCGCCCACCCGCCGGCGCAGCTGCGGTTTGTATTGGTGGTAATCCGCGGCGTTCATATGGCACAGCGCCTCCCCCATGACAATCACCTGGGCTTTTTGATCGCTGGTGGGTTTAAGCAGCACCGGGTTCATCCGCACGTCCGGCTCGATACCCGCCGCTTCCGCCTGAAACACCTGCGCCCGGCCCATCTCCGCGCCGGATTGCGTGACGAAGGAGTTGAGAGCCATATTCTGCGCCTTGAACGGCGCGACGCGATGGCCGTCCTGGGCGAAAATCCGGCACAGTCCCGCCGCCAGCACGCTTTTGCCCACATCGGACGCGGTGCCTTGCAACATGATGGAACGCGTCATAATGCCTTCTCCGCCGCGGTGGGCCAGCGCTTGTTGACCAGGATAGTGGAAAAATAGGGCAGCGCCCGATCCGCCGCCAACTGGCCGAGCGCGCGAAAACACTGCTCCGACGGCAGCGAAGCGTCCGCCATCAGCAGGGCGCTGTCCAGCAAGTCCAGCCGCCGCAGCAGCGCCTGGATGCGGGCGAACCGGCCGTAGACCTTCATCAGCACCACGCAGTCGTGGGTGAGCAGCGCCTGTTCCAACGCGTTTTCATCATCAGTGCAGGCCATGACCGCCAGCGACTGGCTCTCCATCGCCAGAGGCACGCCGGCGCGGGCGGCGATGCAGGCGAAAGAGGTCACGCCGGGGATGACCTCGATAGCGACGCGGCGCTGCAAGCGCGCCAGCAGGAAGACCCAGGTGCTGTAAAGCATGGCGTCGCCGAGGGTAATGAATCCCACCCGTTTGCCTTGCTGGACATCGGCGTCCATCTCTTGCGCCACCCCGTCCCAGACAACGTCTTTTTCCGCCGTATCCGAGCTCATGGGAAAATGACGGCATTTGATTTCCACCCGATCGGACAGATACTCGCGCACGATGCTCAGGGCGAGGCTGTCGCCGCCCTTGCGGCCCGCCGGCGCATAAAGGATATCCAGGATCCCCAGGGTGCGCGCGCCGCGCACCGTGATGAGATCGGCCGCCCCCGGCCCGGTGCCGATAGCGTAAATCGTGCCGCTCATAGCACCGCCTCCTCGGGTATGCTGTCCAGCAGATGATCCACGAACATCTGTTGGATCAGCGCGTTTTCCCCCAGCCCCTGCACCCAGCACCGGCACGAATAGCCGGCCTGTTCCAATCGGCTTTTCCATGAGTGCGGTTCGTCGGAGGCCATGTCGTTGACCGCGTGATCCCCGGCCACCAGCATCAAGGGCATTAAATGAATCTTGTTGACCCGCTGCCGGTGCAGGCGGGCAATCACCAAATCCAGATCGGGGTAGCTTTCAACCGCCCCCACCAGCGCCGGGATGCCTTGGGCGTCGAGCATATGATCCAGGCAGGCATAGGCGGAGAAAGCGTAATGCTCGGTGCCGTGGCCCATGAATACCACCCGTTCGTCTTCCGCCAGCGGCGGCATCTGGGCGTGCAGCGCGCCGATAAGCCGCGCGTAATCCCGCTGATGATTCAGCAGCGGCGCGCCGATAAAAAGGCGCTCAAAGCGGTTGCGCCAGCTCGCGGCCTGCCGAAGAATTTTTTCATACTCTTCACCGTTGATGATATGCAGGGATTGAATGGCGATATCGTCATAGCCCTGCTGCCAAAGCTTCTCCAGCGCCTGTGACGGCGAATCGATAAACAGACCGTCGCGCTGGGCGAGTTTGCGCAGCACCATGCCGGAAGTAAAGGCGCGAAACGGGGTCCGCTGGGGAAAGGCCCCGGCGAGGCGCCGCTCGCAGGCGTCGATATTACGGATGCGCGCGTCTTGGTAGGTGGTGCCGAAACTGACGGTTAACAGCGCTTTCTTCATGGTTTATCCCTTTGCCGTGGCGTCTTCGGCGGCAAGCCACCGTTCCAGGCGCCGTTCAAAATCGTCCGGCGTGGCAATCACGTCCGGCCAGTGCATGACCGGTCGACGAATGACCACGCAGGGTATGCCCGCGTCCAGGCAGGGCAGCACCTTGTCGGCATATCCCCCTTCCCGGCCCGACTCTTTGGTAATCATGACGTCCGGCCGGTAGCGGCGGTACAAGGCCAGATTCAGCTCGGGGCTGAAGGGGCCGGTCATGGCGATCACCTGATTCACCCCCAGTCCCAGCGCCTCGCACTGGCTGAGGATGCCGGACAGCGGCAGAACGCGGACAATCAGGGTTTTATCCGGCAGCAGCCGGACATAATCCGCCAACCGCTTGCTGCCGGTGGTGAGCAAGACCCGCGGCCCGAACCGCGCCGCCCGCTCGCAGGCCTGCTCGATGCCATCCACCGGAAACAGCAGGCCGGGGCGGGCGATGGCGTCGATATCGCTGGGCCGCTCATAGCGGGTCAGCGGTACTCCCAAACGCCGGCAGGCGTCGGCCAGGGTGAGGGAGGCTTGCTCCGCATAGGGATGAGAGGCATCGATAACCCGATCGGCGCCGCTCAGCCAAGCCAGCATGCCGTCGCTATCCAGCCGGCCCACCTGCCGCGCCCCGCCCACCTCCGCCGCCAGCGCCTCGCCGGTGGCGGTGGCCACCGACAGGCTGTAGGGTACGCCCCGCCGCGTCAAGATGCGGCATAAGGCCAGCGCGTCTGAGGTGCCCCCCCCCCAGGATACGAATATTGATGATGTTCTCCTTAGCCTGCGCATTGTCCGGCGTTCGGCGGCCGAGCTAGAGCTGATAACCGCGGGGGGGGTGATCATCAGGCCGTCCCGGCAATAGGTGGACTGATTGCCCACGATCACCAGGCAGGTCATGTCCACCGGTTCGAAATCCATACTCCCCAGGGTGGTAAGCCAGGTTTCCTGCTTTTTGCGGCCGGCGGCGCGCACCACCCCCACCGGCGTTTCGGCGGGCTTGTAACGGCGCAGCGCCGCAAAGGCATTGGCCAGATGATCGCGCCGGCCGTGGCTGCGGGGGTTATAAAAGCAGATGACGAAATCCGCCTGGGCGGCGCAAAGGATGCGCTTTTCGATAACCGGCCAGGGCGTCAGCAAATCGCTGAGACTGATATGGCAATAATCGTGCATCAACGGCGCCCCCAGCAGCGCCGCGGCGGCGGTGCTGGAGGTGACGCCCGGAATAAGTTTCACCTGAACGTCCAGCCGCTGCCGGGTGGTGAGTTCGAGAATCAGTCCGGCCATGCCGTAAATACCGGCGTCGCCGCTGCAGATAAGCGCCACCTTGTTGCCGGCCGTCGCCAGTTCCAGCGCCGCCTGACACCGCTCGATCTCCTTGCACATGCCGGTTTTGATCACCTGCTTATCGCCGATGAGGTGTTTTACCAGATGGGTATAGGTTTTATAACCGACGATGATGTCGGCGTCTTCAATGGCGCTAAGCGCCTCCAACGTCATGGCAGCCTGGTTGCCCGGACCGATACCTACGACATAAAGCATCAGCGAGATACTCCTAAAGTGATGGTGACGCCCTGGGTTCGCAGCGTGTCGCCCACCAGGCGACCATTGCTCATCAAGTAAGCGACGGGTTGGGATACGCTGCCGATACCGGTGATGCGGCGCACGAATTCGGATACCGGGAAACGTGCCGCCACCGGTTTGAGCACCTCGATGGAATAGGTTTCAAAGGGCACGCAGCATTGATTGGCGAGATGGCGCAGCGCCGGCTCATCCTTCTTTATGGATACGCTGCCGATGGCGGACAACGCCAGGGGGTCGATATGCGCCTTGGCCAACTGTTGCATCAGCAGACGCGACACCGTTGACGGCGGGGTATCGCGCCGGCAGCCGATACCCGCCACCACGCAGCGGGGGATCAGTTTGTACACCGGCACCGGCAAGTCCGGCACCGCATCACGCAGACTGACGTACAGCAGCGCGTCCAGCTCCGGCAAATCATCCAGCTCGGTCACCAGAATCAACCCGCGGGTATCGCAATACTCCTCGGGCCAATGCATTTTGACGGTATTCAGGGAGGCCCGGTCCCAAAACAGGCCGAGCTTGCCGCCGCTCACCAGCAGCTGATTGAGTTTTTTGCAGTTTTCGCGAAAATCCGTCATGGTGGCGTTCAATTGCTGCGCCAGTATATCCACCGCCGCCAGCTCATTGACGTCGGTGGCGGTGGTGATGACCGGCGCGGCGCCGCACAGACCGGCGATATAGCGGGTCAATGCGTTGGCGCCCCCATATGGCCCGACAGCAGGCTGATGGCATGATGCCCCTGATCGTCGAGCACCACCACGGCCGGATCGCTGAATTTATCCTTAATGACCGGCGCAATCACGCGCACCGTCAGCCCGGTGGCGCAGATGAAGATCAATGCCGAGTAATGCGGGAAAACGTCGGCGACGGTTTGCGACAGCGTGCCGCGAAACGGCTCAAATCCCGCCTCCAGCAGATTCTGGCTGGTGAAGCAGGTCATGGGCAGCCGGGCGGACAATCTTTTGGCCAGCCGGATGCCCCCCCCCCGGCGTCAGGCAAAACAGGGCGACCGACTCAGGCTTGGCGATATTCATGAGAGAATCCGGCGTGATAAAGTTTGGAATAGTGATATTCATCTCCCATAAAAGCCCCGACCAAAATCAGCGCGGTCTTGCCGATATTCGCCCCGCGCGCCAGACCGGCGATGGTGCTTAAGGTGCCGCGTACGGTTTTTTCCTCCGGCCAGGTGGCCTTGTAAATCACCGCCGCGGGCGTGTCGGCGCCGTAGCCTCCGGCCATCAGCCGCTGGGCTACCCGCTCGATGGCCTGCACCGACAGAAAAATCGCCATGGAAGTGCGATGGGCGGCAAAGGCTTCCAGGGATTCCAGCGGCGGCGTCGGCGTGCGGCCCTCCATGCGCGTGATAATGAGGCTTTGCGACACTTCCGGCACGGTGTACTCCACCCCCATTTGCGCCGCCGCGCCGAGAAACGCGCTGACCCCGGGCACGATGCTGAAACCGATGCCCGCCTCGGCGAGCTCTTCGATTTGCTCGCGGATTGAACCGTACAGCGATAAATCGCCGGTTTGCAGCCGCGCCACCAGCCGCCCGTCCGCTACCCCTTCGCGCATGCGCCGGATAATCTGCTCCAGGGTCATGCCGGCGCTGTCATAACGCTCCGCCTCCGGTTTGCAATACTCCAGCAAGGCGGGATTAATCAGCGAACCGGCGTAAATCACCACGTCGGCCTGGCACAGCAGCCGATAGCCTTTGAGGGTGATAAGCTCCCGGTCGCCGGGGCCGGCGCCGACAAACCATACCAACCGTCGATCAAAGGACTCTGTCATAGGTTCTCCTTTAGACAGGAAAGAATAAAAGCCGGATTGTTCGGCTTGAAATAGTGGCCGCTGCCCAGGGAGGTCAGTGAAGAGACCTGGATCTGTAGGCATTCAGGCCGGCCCAGGCCCGGTATCGCCAGGCATGCCAGCGCCTCGTTGAGGTTTTCCAGCAAGATGAGGTTAATGACCAGCCGCCCCCCGGCGCCAGCAGCTCGACGGCCCAGCGGATAATCGGCTCGAGATTGCCGCCGCTGCCGCCGATAAAGACGGCATCGGCGGCGTTTTGCAACGGACGCGATAACGGCAGGGGCAGCGGCGCCACGCCGTTGACGATTTGCACCTGCCGGAGATTGAACTTGTCGCAGTTGCGGCGGATAAGATCCAGGGCGTCGGCGTTACGCTCCACCGCCACGACCTTAAGCGCCGGAAAGCGGCAGGCGGCCTCCACGGCCACGCTGCCGGTGCCCGCCCCCACATCCACCATCAGCCGCGCGTTCGCCAGTTCCAGCCGATCCAAGGCTATCGTGCGCACCTCGCGTTTGGTCATGGGCACGGCGCCGCGGATAAAATCTTCATCTTTCATCGGGGAAGCCTGCGCATATCATCGCGGCGGCACATGGCAGCCGACAGCCGTCACGTCGTTTATTGTTCATCGAGGATCACCACCACATTCATTGCGTATTGACGCGCGACCCGCTCGGGTTCCAGGATATGAATGCGTTCGTCGGGATAGGAGAGATTTTCCCCCACCACCAGGGTGCGTCGCAGGCCGCGCGCCAGGATTTGGCGGGCGATTTCATAGGGTCCGATTTGCCGGTCCGTCATCATGGCCACCTTGACGTGCCGCAGCAAAAAATCAAAATCCGGCGCCCGGCCGTGACTGCTGGTAAGGTAGACATCGTTCATGGACAGTCCCAGGCGCGAAAACAGATATTGCACCGCGCTGATGCCGGGCACGATGAGCGGTTCGCCGCCGAGACGGCGGCTCAGGTAATCGCCGATGCCGTACAGCATGGGATCCCCCCGACGCCAGCACTGCCACCCGCCGATCGCCACAGGCGGCAAGCCAGGCGGCCAAGGCCGGCAGGGAGGAATCCAGCGGACGCTTCTCCCGCGGGAAGTCCGGAAAACAGGCCAGCTGGCGCGGGCTGCCGATCAGCACATCGCAACGGTCAATCAGCCGCCGGGCGCGCGGCGTCAGGTAAGCCGCATTGCCCGGCCCCAACCCCACCACGCTGACGACGGCGCTCTCGTCATCCCGGCTTTGACGCAGGCTTGCGGCCAGGTTCTCGCGCAGGCTCATCGGTACGCCTCCGCCAGTTCTTCCAGCGGTCGGCTGCTGCCCAGCACCCGCTGGTCAAAAGAGAACAGCAACGCATCGCAGCGAGGCGGTTGGGGAGAGAAGCGCAGCAATTCGGTCATGCGCTCCGCCACCCGGCGGGCGATGGCCGGGTAGACCCGTTGCCAACCGGCCTCGTCAATCAGCGCCATCGCTTCCTCGGTGGTGAGACAGGCCGCCACCCGGTGCATCAGCTCGTGCGGGGCATCGCACAGGGCCAACCACGCTATCAGGGTTTCCATCCGTCCGTCGGCGATATGGCTGTGGGTATGGAAAATGCCCGCCGCCACCTTCACCAGCTTGCCGAAATGCCCCACCAGCAGCACCTGCCGGAAGCCCAGACGCTCGGTCTCCTGCAGCATGTAGCCGACGAAATTGCTCATGGTGACAACGTCACCTGGGTCCCATTGCAGCCGTTCGCGCACAAAACGCTCTCCGTGATTGCCGGGCACCAGAATAACCCGTTCGCGCCCTTCGGCTCGCTTCATGCCCAGCTCCAACGACAGCGAACTTTTCCAGCTCTCTTCGGACATCGGCGTCACGATGCCGGTGGTGCCGATAATGGAGATCCCCCCCCTTGGATACCCAACCGACCGTTGTAGGTTTTCAGCGCCCGCGCTTCGCCCTCGGGGGCGAAAACCTCCACGTCGGCGCCGCGCTCAGGCCCTATCACTTCGCGCACCGCCGCTTCAATGGTCTGCCGCGGCGTTTTATTGATGGCGGCCTGTCCGATCTCCAGTCCGATGCCATGCCGGGTGACCCGGCCGATGCCGGCGCCGCCGTCGATGACGATAGCGGGATCGGCGCGCAGCCGCACCCGGGCGAAAATCAACATGCCGTCGGTGGCGTCCACGTCGTCGCCGCCGTCTTTGCGGATGGCCGCCGTGGCCTGTTCCGGGCTTATCAGCGGCCGCTCCACGTTCAAGCGCAACGTTGCGCCGGACGGGGTCAGGATGGATACCTGGTCGATGATATGCTGGCGCAAGAGCATCAGCGCGGCCACTTTGGCCGCGGCGGTGGCGCAGGAACCGGTGGTGTATCCTTTGCGGTAGGCTTTGCCGTTATGCCAAATCACCTCGTCCATCAGGCCTCCCGCAGTTGGTAGAGAATGGCGTTGACGATGGCGGCGGCGATATTGCTGCCCCCTTTGCGCCCCAGGGCGGCAATGCAGGCCAAGTCGCTTTCCGCCAGCGCCCGCTTGGACTCGGCGGCGCCGACAAAGCCCACCGGCACGCCTATCACCGCCGCCGGCCGATAACCGCTGCCGGCGTCATAGTGCTCCAGCAGCCGAAACAGCGCCGTAGGGGCGTTGCCGAACACAAACAGACCCTTGCCCGGCTCGGCGACGGCACGGTCCACCGCCGCCATGGATCGGGTGATGCCCTGCCGGCTCGCCGATGCCGCCACCTGTTCGTCGCCGATAAAGCATTCGACCCGGCAGCCCAGACGGCGGAGCTCATGCTTATTGATGCCGGACATCGCCATGGTGGTGTCGGTATACAGCGTGCATCCGCCCGCCAGGGCGTCGGCGATAAGCGCCGGGGCGCCGGCGGAGAAATGCAGTATATCCAGCCAGTCGAAATCCGCGCTGGTATGAATGGCGCGAAGGATGATTTTTTCCTGCCAGGGATCGGAGAAATGAAATTCAGGCCGCTCGCGGGCGATGATGCCCCGGATGATATCGAAACTGGACTGCTCGATGTGCCGCGGTTGCTTGATATAAGTCATTCTCGTCATCGCTCCTGACGTCATTAAAGATAATGGGCCGCGGCAATGCGCAGCAGGCAAAGCAATACCAAGGTCAAGCCGGAAGCCAGGTACATCAGACGGATAGCGCAGGTAATGTCCCCCAGTTCGATTTCCCGCCTTTCTTCGCCTATCCAGGGCTTGTCCACAATCTCATTAAAATAGTTGTTGGGACCCCCAGGCGCACGCCGAGCGCGCCGGCCACCGTGGCTTCCGACCAGGCGCAATTGGGGCTTTTATGCTGGCGGCGATCGCGCCAGCCGATGCGCCAGGCCGCTCGGCCGTCTAACCGCAGCAATCCCGCCGACAGCGCCAGCACCGCCCAGCCCAGCCGGGCCGGCAGCCAATTGGCCAGATCGTCCATTTTCGCCGACACATAACCGATGGCCCGGTAGCGCGGCGTACGATAGCCCACCATAGAATCCAGCGTATTGATCGCTTTGTAGGCCATCGCCAGCGGTACCCCGCCGATAAACAGCCAGAACAAGGGCGCGATGACGCCGTCGACGCTGTTTTCCGCCACGGTTTCCACCACCGCCCGCACCATTTGCGGCCGGGATAAATGCTGCGTGTCGCGCCCGACGATATAGGAGAGCTGTCGGCGGCTCTCCTCCAGGCTGTCCGATTGCAGCGCGCGGTAGACCGCCATGGCGGCGTCGCGCAGACAGCGGGCGGCCAGTAGGGTATAGGTCAGCCATACCTCCGCCAGCCAGTGCAGCCAAGGGAAAAAAAACCAACGACCGCAGCAGCAGGCTGGCCGCCAGCCAGGTCCCCGCCACCACCGTAAGCCACAGTACGCCGCCGCCGAAATAGAGCATGGATTCACCGGGGCAACAGCGGCGAATCAGCCGCTGCATAACGTTGATGGCGTTGCCCATCCAGCGTACCGGATGGGGCCAATGGGGCGGGTCCCCCAGCCACAAATCGAGCAAATAGCCGACGATAAAGGCGCTGAGGGTCAACATAGGCCATTTCCCCTCGCCAAGGGCATATCGGCATCGCTCAAGAAGACCAACGCGTGATGAGCGGGTAATGGCGTCGTCATTATTGCCCGCATGCGGAATTTAGCCGGCGCCGCACGCAGCAGGGACGGACGCTGATAGAAAAGCAGCGCGGCAAATTGCGCGCATCCCGGTTCAAGCCGGCGCCGCAGGGACGACCGCTGATAAAAAAACGCAGCAGCCGTCATAATTGCTCGCATCCCAGATCAAGCCAGCGTTTTAGCATCTCGGGACGCTGATAAAAATGCACATGAAGGTAGCTGGCGAGAATATTGCCGCCGCCATACCCGCCGGTCCACTCCGATACGCCGCCGTTGGCGGCGGTTTTGCTCATGCGAAACAGCGGCGGTTCATCGGTAATGTATTCGGAATGGTGAAATTCATGTCCCCGAACGGTCTCACCCCGGGCCGCCAGCAGGTTGTCCTGTAAAGACCGGCCTTCGCAATAACCGAACCGTTTCAGGCCCAACGTCATCCGGCTAAAGCCCCGCAGCAGTCCGACCATGGGGTAACTGGCGCCGTCATGAACGATAAGCGCGGCGCCCAAATACATCAGGCCGCCGCATTCGGCATAAATGGCGACGCCGTTCTGTCCGGCGCGCAACAGCGCCTGGCGCATAGACCGGTTATCCGCCAACTGGGTGGCGAACATTTCCGGGAAACCGCCGCCAAGGTAAATCATCTGGCAGGGCGGCAATGCCTTATCGCGCAGGGGACTAAAGCGGACGATACGCACGCCGATATCCGCCAATAACCGCAGATTATCGGGATAATAAAAATTAAAGGCCTCGTCGTCCGCCAACGCCAAGGTCAGCCGCGGGTATCGCTCACGCATCGGCGGCGCCGGCAAACGGCCTACATCGGGACGGCACTCGGCTAACGCCAGCAACCGATCCAGATCGATATGCTGCTCGACGCTCGCGGCCAGCTGTTCCCATTGCGTTTGCCTGCGCTCGACCTCGCGCGCCGGAATAAGCCCCAAATGCCTTGACGGCAGAGTCCAGTCCGGCAACAGCGGCAGATAGCCCAGTACCGGCACATCGCAGTAACGGCTCACGGCGGTTTTTATAAGATTAAAATGGTTTTCCGAAGAGACGCGATTGATAATGACGCCGGCAATGGTTACCGCCGGGTCGAACCGTTGGAAGCCCATGACGATGGCCGCCGCCGAGGTGGACAGCGCCTTGCCGTCGATAACCAGGATAACCGGCACCCGCAGTTGCTTGGCCAGCGCCGCGCTGCTGCATTGAAAGCCGTCGGCGCCCAATCCGTCGTAAAGACCCATCACGCCTTCGATAACGCCGATATCGGCCTCGGCCATATGGCGACCGAACAGACCGGTCAGAGTAGGCGATTCCAGCATATACGCATCGAGATTATGGGAGGGGATACCGCTTACCGCCTGATGCCAGCCGGTATCGATGTAATCCGGTCCGCATTTGAAGGGCTGCACCCTTAGACCCCGCTGCCCCAGAGCGCGCAGCAATCCCAACGTGAGCAGGGTTTTCCCCGTCCCGCTTTGCGCACCGCCGATGAGTATCGCTTTCATCTTGATCCCGTTAGCCCCCGGCGGCGGCGCGGGGAATTGTCGCCAACAAGGGCTGCGGGCCATCCTCCGTCCCGGCGGCATTGTTGTGACAACCCGCTTCCCGCCGAAGGAGTTGTTACCGAGCCGGTAAAGGCTGTGGGCAATCAGGCAGGTTTTCTGGCTTGGCGTCACCCTCCCCCGAACCTTCCCAATCGGTTAAGATCAGTGGTTATTTCGGAGTCGTCGGCATCACAGCAGCGGGGGCTGCGGAGGATTTTCACCTCCTTCCCTAACGGCCTTGCGGCACGTTTAACCTGAAAGCAAAATAGTTTTCCACCGTTGGCGCGACCCTAACGGCTCGACCGCCAAGCGGAGGTAACCAATGTAAAGTATCTATAAAGAAATATACCCCCGTTCGGATCAAAAATGTTCGCGACGCGATATTTATTCAAAATGTATACGCCGCCGATAACACTTCTTCGTCACCATCAATTCGCTTTGAATTTTTCGTAAAGGATAAAAAATTAATTAAACACCGTGACGGTGTCTTTATTTTTGGGCGCTAAGAAACGTTGTTCGCGATATGCTTGGGGAGTGACGCGATAGGTTTGGCGAAATACCTTGCAAAAATAGCTTGTCTGGGAAAAGCCGAGGTTACGGGCAATGACGGCGATAGGCCAATCGCTTTGTTCCAGCATTTGCCGCGCGCTTTGCATACGCAACTGGTTGATATAGGCGTTAAAACCGATGCCTTGATATCTCTTGAACAGTTTGCTGAAATAATAGGGGCTGAGGTAGACCATGGCCGCCACGTCCTCCAGCCGCAGATCTTCCGTATAGTGGCTGTCGATGCAGCGGAGCGCTTTGTTCATCTTGCTGTCATGCTGGCCGTGCGCCGCCGTTCTCCGTTCGGAAACCGCGGCGGCATGATCCTTGAAAACCACCACTTCCAATTGCTGCGTCAAGTAGCTATCCACGATCATTTTCAGCAGGTCCGCCGAGGAAATCAGCCGGTCGAAATCCACTACCGGAATTTTTTCAAAGCGCTGGGTGTATTGGTAGTCCTTCCGCCAGGCCACGCTGGTGCAGTCTTGCACCGAGGGCAGGTTGACGGTGTCATGGACCCGTACCTGGCCGCAGAGAACAAAACCCACCAAATGCCCGCTGATAAGCAGCGGGATGGAAAAATCGGTTAAACCGGCATGGCAGCGATAAATGCAGGGCTGATTGGATTTCGACGCTTCCAGCCCGCCGCAACGGTCGCTCATGCGACAGCGCCTGCTCATCTCAGGATCCTGGCGCATCAATTGGCAAAAAAGGAGTGAAGTGATATAAATCCGAGACCTCTTCACCGTGAATATTGACCACCACGACCGCCAGATCGGTGGCATTAGCAAAATCCCGCGCGATTTTATTTATCAATTCTGAATCCATAAAACTGCCGGAATTCATATTGCCCTCCGCTCGCGCTTTACTTTTTATTAATAATCCAGTAACAAAAAAGATAAAATTCATCCTTTTTTACTGTCTGTTGGAAACAATAAATGGACCGGTCATCGTGATGTCGGCGCAGGATGTCGAGAAGGCGTGGTTCGGGAATATTTTTAGCGCCATCTGAGATTCAATCATTGTTCGCCATTTTAATAATGTGCTCAAACACGCAAATATCGCATGTTACGACGGCGTGGCCGAACGCGCCGGCCCGAAAAGAAATATCTCCCCGAGCATATTTCTCGTTCATTGGCAAGCCGGTCAGTGAAATTCTGGAAAGGGAAAAATGAATATTTGCTATGGCCCCTCCCTTGCCTGTGGCCGGTCATTGCTTGGGTTATGGCAAAAGCGGCGCTATTTTTTGTTATCGCAATGCCAATCATTTCCGCTATATCCCCTGCAGGATGACCATTAATTTTCAGCGCGTTTGGCTATATTTCTAGCCGGACACCCAACGCATATCAACGATTGGTCGAGGTAATAAAATGCAACAAGAAGCCCTGGGTATGGTTGAAACCAAAGGTCTGACCGCGGCCATCGAGGCGGCCGACACCATGGTCAAATCCGCCAACGTGCTGTTGGTGGGGTATGAAAAAATCGGTTCCGGCCTGGTGACCGTGATTGTACGCGGCGACGTTGGGGCGGTGAAGGCCGCCACCGACGCCGGCGCCATGGCCGCGGCCAACGTCGGCGAAGTGGTGGCGACCCACGTGATTCCCCGCCCCCACGGGGACGTTGAAAAGTTTTTGCCTAAAGGAATCCGCGAATGAACACCGATAAAGCCATCGAGGAGATTTTGGCCCAGGTGATGGAAAAAATCGGTGACGGCGCCGCGGCGTCTCCTGCACTCCCTCCCTTGAATAGAGGTCCGGATATGGCGGAAAAAACCTGTAACCTCACGGAATTTGTCGGTACCGCGATAGGCGACTCCCTGGGTTTGGTGATAGCCAACGTCGACAGCGCGGTGCTCTCGGCGATGAACCAGGAAAAACACTATCGCTCCATCGGCATTCTCGGCGCCCGAACCGGCGCCGGACCGCAGATCATGGCGGCGGACGAAGCGGTGAAAGCCACCAACACCGAGGTGGTCAGTATCGAACTGGCGCGCGATACCAAAGGCGGCGCCGGCCACGGATCCCTGATCATCTTCGGCGGCGAGGATGTCTCCGACGTGAAACGGGCGGTGGAAGTGGCCCTGAAAGAGCTGGATCGGACATTTGGCGATGTTTACGCCAATGACGCCGGCCATATTGAACTTCAGTACAGCGCACGGGCCAGCTATGCGTTGGAAAAGGCCTTCGGCGCGCCGCTGGGCAAAGCCTGCGGCGTAATAGTCGGCGCCCCCGCCGCCATCGGCGTGGTGATGGCCGATACGGCGGTGAAATCCGCCAACGTGGATGTGGTGGCCTACAGCTCTCCCGCAAAGGGCACGTCTTTTAGCAACGAAGTCATTCTGGTGGTCTCGGGAGATTCCGGCGCGGTGCGCCAGGCGGTTACCTCCGCCCGCGAAATAGGCAAGACGCTGCTCGCAACGCTTGGCGCCGCGCCCCATAACGATCGCCCGTCTTATATCTGATTTTTTGGGGGAATGGCATGAAATCCAAGCGATTCGAAGCGCTGGCGAAACGGCCGGTCAACCAGGACGGATTCGTCAAAGAATGGGTGGAAGAGGGCTTTATCGCCATGGAGAGCCCTAACGATCCCAAGCCGTCCATCACCATCGTCGACGGCAAGATCACCGAACTGGACGGCAAGCCCCGCGCCCAATTTGATCTGATTGACCATTTTATCGCCAATTACGGCATTAACCTGCCCCGAGCGAAAGACGTCATGGCGATGGACTCCGTGGCCCTGGCGAAAATGCTCTGCGACCCGAACGTGTCGCGCGGGGAGATTATTCCCCTTACCACCGCCATGACGCCGGCGAAAATCGTTGAGGTCATGTCGCAGATGAACGTGGTGGAAATGATGATGGCGATGCAGAAAATGCGCGCGCGCCGCACGCCGTCCCAGCAGGCCCACGTCACCAATATCCAGGATAATCCGGTACAGATCGCCGCCGACGCCGCCGAAGGCGCGTTTCGCGGTTTCGATGAGCAGGAAACCACCGTGGCGGTGGCCCGCTACGCGCCGTTCAACGCCATCGCGCTGCTGGTGGGTTCGCAGGTGGGCCGTCCCGGCGTATTAACGCAATGCTCGCTGGAGGAAGCCACTGAATTGAAGCTGGGCATGCTGGGCCATACCTGTTATGCGGAAACCATTTCCGTCTACGGTACCGAACCGGTCTTTACCGACGGCGACGATACTCCCTGGTCGAAAGGGTTCCTGGCCTCGTCCTATGCCTCGCGCGGCCTGAAGATGCGCTTTACCTCCGGCTCCGGCTCGGAGGTGCAGATGGGCTACGCCGAGGGAAAATCCATGCTCTACCTGGAGGCTCGCTGTATTTACATCACCCGCGCCGCCGGCGTGCAGGGGCTGCAAAACGGATCGGTAAGCTGCATCGGCATTCCCTCCGCGGTGCCCTCCGGTATCCGGGCGGTGCTGGCGGAGAACCTGATTTGTTCTTGCCTCGATCTTGAGTGCGCCTCCAGTAACGACCAGACCTTTACCCACTCGGATATGCGCCGTACCGCCCGGCTGCTGATGCAGTTCCTGCCGGGCACCGACTTTATTTCCTCCGGTTATTCCGCGGTGCCGAATTACGACAATATGTTCGCCGGATCCAACGAAGACGCGGAGGATTTCGACGATTACAACGTTATCCAGCGTGACTTGAAGGTGGACGGCGGTCTGCGCCCGGTGCGCGAGGATGAGGTGGTTGCCATTCGCAATAAAGCGGCGCGCGCGTTGCAGGCGGTCTTTGCCGGCATGGGCCTGCCGCCCATTACCGACGAAGAGGTCACCGCCGCCACCTATGCCCACGGATCGAAGGATATGCCGCCGCGCAACAAGGTGGAAGACATCAAATTCGCCCAGGACATCATCGAGAAAAACCGCACCAGCCTGGAAGTGGTGCAAGCCCTGGCGCAAAACGGTTTTCCGGATGTGGCGCAAAGCGTTCTGGATATGCAAAAGGCCAAAATCGCCGGCGACTACCTGCATACCTCGGCCATTATCATCGGCAAAGGCCAGGTGCTGTCGGCGGTAAACGACATCAATGATTATGCGGGTCCGGCCACCGGATACCGTTTGACGGGCGCGCGGTGGGAGGAGATCAAAAATATCCCCAATGCGCTCGACCCCAATGAACTGGGTTAACAGGCGGCCATGATGGAAATCAACGAAACGCTTTTACGGCAAATCATCGGCGACGTATTGAGCTCTATGCAACTGGCGGACAGGGAGGTCTCCTTTGCCCCCGAATCCGCCGCCGGTAACGGCCCCAAGGACGAACCTCCGCTCTACGGCAATGGCGGCAACGGCAACCTTGGCGACAATAATTTCGGTAGCGGCGCGCCTGTCCACGGCATCCCGGTCAATAAACAGTCCGGAGAATTTTTAACCGCCGCCGGCGACGCCAAGCCCGGCACCCGCAAAGATGAAGTGGTTATCGCCGTCGGACCGGCATTCGGCCTGTCGCAAACCACCAATATTACCGGCGTGCCGCACAAACAAATTTTACGTGAGCTCATCGCCGGCATCGAGGAAGAAGGCGTTCATGCCAGGGTTATCCGCTGTTTCAAATCCTCCGACGTGGCGTTTGTGGCGGTGGAAGGCAACCGGCTCAGCGGTTCCGGTATTTCAGTGGGGATCCAATCCAAAGGCACCACTGTTATCCACCAGCGCGGACTGCCGCCGTTGTCGAATCTGGAGCTGTTCCCCCAGGCGCCGCTGCTGACCCTGGAAACCTATCGGCTTATCGGTAAAAACGCCGCGCGCTACGCGAAAGGCGAATCGCCGGATCCGGTGCCCACCCTTAACGATCAGATGGCCCGGCCAAAGTATCAGGCCAAGTCGGCGGTGCTGCATATCAAAGAAACCAAATATGTGGTCACCGGTAAACAGCCGCAGGAACTGCGGGTAGCGTCCTGAACGACACGCCTATGCCTCGATGGTCTGTTTACAAACCGTTCCCGGCGGGGCAGGAAGGAAAATGATGACGATGAATGCACAAGCGATTGAAACCCTGGTGCGCGACGTATTGGCCCGCATGAACAGCCAGGGCGCCGCGCCCGGCGAAGCCGCCCCGCCGTCCGCATCTTACGGCGCCATGCGTGCCGGCGTAGAGGATTACCCGTTGGCCAACAAACATCCCCAATGGGTGAAAACCGCCGGCGGCAAGACATTGGATGATCTCACCCTGGAAGGGGTGCTCAGCGGCAAGGTGACGGCCCAGGACGTGCGTATCACGCCGGAAATACTCCGCATCCAGGCGGATATCGCCCGCGCCGCCGGACGTGGCCTGCTGGCGATGAATTTTGAACGCGCCGCCGAACTTACCGCGGTGCCGGACGAACGCGTGCTGGAAATCTACAACGCGCTGCGGCCATTCCGCTCCAGCAAAGCGGAGCTGCTCGCCATCGCCGATGAGTTGCAAAACCGCTATAAAGCCGCCATTTGCGCCGCTTTCGTGCGAGAGGCGGCCGAGCTTTACGTCCAGCGCAAAAAGCTTAAGGGCGATGATTGATTCCGGAACGGCAGGCGGACGGAGCGGCTTATGGCTTATATCGTAGGGGTGGACATCGGCAACTCTTCCACCGAGGCGGCGCTGGCGGACGTCGTTCCCGGCAAAGCGCCGCGGTTTATCGCCAGCGCCCTGACGGACACCACCGGCATCAAAGGCACCCTTCGCAACCTGTCGGGCATTATGCAGGCGCTTAATAGCCTGGTGGAACAAGCCGGCATCGCGCTCGGGGATGTGAAGGTGATCAGGCTCAACGAGGCGACGCCGGTTATCGGCGATGTGGCGATGGAAACCATCACCGAAACCGTGATAACCGAATCCACCATGATTGGGCATAACCCGAAAACGCCCGGCGGACTGGGCCTCGGCGTCGGTATTACCATCGGCTTCGGCGAACTGCTGACCCGCTCCGCTGAGCAGCCCTATATCGTTATCGCCCCGGCCGAACTGGATTACGCCGATATCGCCGCCATGATCAATGCGGCGGTAAAGGCCGGTTATCGGATCACCGCCGCGATTTTGCAACGGGACGACGGCGTGCTGGTGAGCAACCGGCTGGACAAGCCGCTGCCCATAGTGGATGAAGTACGGCATATCCATCGCATACCCTTGGGAATGCCGGCGGCGGTGGAAGTGGCGGCGCCGGGCAAAGTGATCAGCCAATTGTCCAATCCTTACGGCATCGCCACCGTCTTTCATCTCACCGCCGACGAAACCCGCGCCATCGTACCGGTGGCCCGCTCGCTTATCGGCACCCGATCGGCGGTGGTGATAAAGACCCCCAAAGGCGATGTTCAGGCGCGCACCATCCCGGCGGGACACCTGGCGCTATACGCGGGCAACCGCACGACCCGCGTCGATGTGCATCAGGGCGCGGAAAAGATCATGAACGCGGTGACGGCGCTCGGTCGGCTCGACAATGCCAGCGGCGAATCCGGCACGCATATCGGCGGTATGCTGGAGCAGGTGCGCCAGACCATGGCCGAACTGACCCGTAAAGCGCCCTCGTCCATTGCCATTCAGGATCTGCTGGCGGTGGACACGTTCGTTCCGGTCAATGTTAAGGGCGGATTGGCAGGGGAATTTTTATGGAGCAGGCGGTGGGCATCGCGGCCATGGTGAAATCGGACCGTCTGCAAATGCAGGCCATCGCCGATGCCCTAAGCAGCCAAACCGGCGTCGACGTCACGCTCGGCGGCGCCGAGGCGGAAGCGGCCATCCTGGGCGCACTGACCACCCCCGGCACCCGCGCGCCCCTGGCCATCCTCGATTTGGGCGCAGGCTCCACCGACGCGTCGATAATCAACGGCGACCGCCCTATCGTCGCCACCCATTTGGCGGGGGCCGGGGATATGGTAACGCTGCTTATCGATTCGGAGCTGGGACTGGAACAGCGCCAGTTGGCGGAAGACATCAAAAAATATCCCCTGGCCAAAGTAGAAAGCCTGTTTCATATCCGTCATGAGGACGGCAGCGTGCAGTTTTTCCCCCAGCCGCTGCCCCCGGCGGTGTTCGCCCGGGTGGTGGTAGTGAAAGAGGACGCCCTGGCGCCGCTGCCCGGCGAGTTGGCGCTGGAAAAAGTCCGTACGGTCCGCCGCGCCGCCAAGCAGCGGGTTTTTGTCGCCAATGCCCTGCGGGCGCTGGCCCAGGTCAGCCCCACCGGCAATATCCGCGACATCCCCTTTGTGGTGCTGGTGGGAGGTTCGTCGCTGGATTTTGAAATCCCGCAGTTGATTACCGACGCCTTGGCCAACTATGCCCTGGTGGCGGGCCGCGGCAACGTGCGTGGCTGCGAAGGGCCCCGCAACGCCGTCGCCACCGGACTGGTGCTGTCCTGGTCCGCCGGGGGCCGGCATGAACCTGAACGACATGAGCCGGCCGGCCGTATTGGTGCTGGCGGACGGGGCGGCGGAGCGGCAAGGATGGCGACAACTGCTGCTCGGTCTGGAAGAGGAAGGCATTCCCTATGTTATCAACGATACAGATCATCAGGATTTGCCGCCGGCGGCCAGAGCGCATCTGGCCGCGACGGTTTCACCGCTGGCGGTGGGTATCGCGGTGGGCGCAGAAGACCTGGTGGTCCATGCCCCCCATCTGCCCGTCGGCCAGCCGCTGTTCGTGCTGGAACATTATCCGGATCGGCCGTTGGACGACATACGCCGGCTGGGCTGCAACGCGGCGCGGTTGGTAAAAGGGCTGCCGTTTAAGTAAGGCCCCTCTTAGAACGCGGTGAACAGGAGAGATGTGATGAATAACGCGTTAGGACTTATCGAAACCAAAGGGCTGGTGGCCGCCATCGTGGCGGCGGACGCCATGGTCAAATCGGCCAACGTGCAATTGACGGGTTATGAAAAAATAGGTTCGGGCCTGGTAACGGTCATGGCGCGCGGCGATGTGGGCGCGGTCAAGGCCGCGGTGGACGCGGGCGCCGCGGCGGCGCGGGCCGTCGGCAATGTGGTCGCCACCCACGTTATCCCACGGCCCCATTCGGACGTGGAAGGCTTCTTGCCCTCCTCTGCTCCGATGCCCGTCGAATAACCCCAAGGGGCACCCATGAAATTTTCCCTGGGCTTACTGGAGGTCGCCGGTCTGGCGCTGGCGGTCAAGGCGGCGGATAGCATGGCCAAAGCGGCGGCCATCAGGATAGCCGCCATCGAGAGAACCCAAGGTTCCGGCTGGATGCTGGTGAGCGTCACCGGCGACGTGGCGGCGGTTAAGACGGCAATCTCTCACGGCGCGGCGCTGGCCCGCCTGGAAAACGGCTACGTGACGGGTAAAGTGATTTCCCGTCCCGACGACGCGTTGGTCGACTTGATACCGCTCCCTCACGAAGCGTCGGCGGCGGTTATCGCGGATACCGCCCAGCCATCGACGCCTGCGTCAACAACGGTTATGGCAAATGCCGTCGAGTTATCGACGCCCGCGTCAACAACGGTTATCGCAAATGCCGTCGAGTTATCGACGCCCGCGCTGGCGACGGATGTCTGTAATCTATGCGGCGATCCGGCCTGCCCGCGAAGAAAAGGCGAGCCTCGCGGGGCCTGTATTCATTATAAAGAAAGAGGCAACCCCTGATGGAAACCCTGGAACTCAGGACGCTGGTGGAAAACGTCCTGCTTGATTTGCGGCGGCGGCCCATACCGCTGGGGGTATCGAACCGGCATCTGCATCTCACCCTTCAGGATTACGAGCGTTTGTTTCCGGGCCGCCCCCTTATGTGCAAAAAAGAGTTGTACCAGCCCGGCCAGTTCGCTTCTGAACAGACGGTGGATTTGGCGGGGCCGAAAGGCACGCTGAAAAACGTGCGCATCCTCGGTCCGCTGCGCGAACGGTCGCAGGTGGAAATTTCCCGCACCGACGCCCGCGTGCTGGGGATAGACGCGCCGCTGCGTTTGTCCGGCGATTTGCAAGGCACCCCCGGCATCCGGCTGGTCAGCGCCAACGGCGAACTGGACCTGCCCTATGGGGTTATCGTTGCGAAGCGGCATATCCATATGTCGCCCCTGGACGCGCTGCTGTTCGGTCTTAAACAGGGAGACCGGGTGAGGGTGGCGCTACGGGGCACCGGCCGCCGGCTAATATTTGACGATGTTGCGGTGCGCGTGGGGGAACATATGCGACTGGAAATGCATATCGACACCGACGAGGCCAACGCGGCGGATGCCGCCGCCGAAGGCGCATCGGCGGTGCTGGCGGGGCGTTGAGCATGTTCGCCGGGCCGACACGGCAGCCAGGCAATGGCGAAATGCCGACGGTCATCGTCGGAAAGACGCGCGAGGCGTGGCTGGCGGAGTGCGTTGCACAGGTGGTCGCCCGGCTGCAGCAGCGTCAACACGCCGAGCTGACGCTCCCCCCTGACGAGGCTTCGCGAAACCTGGTCGGCGGACACCCCCCCTGCGTTACGCCCGTCTTCGCCTCACCCAGACCACGCCGGCCTTTTTGCGCCGGCTGGCGGAAGGCGCCGACGAAGACCCGGCCGTGGCGGCCCTGCGGCAAGCGTGGCGTTACGGCATGGAGGTGACGATTGACATCGAGCGCGTCGATTTTCCCCGGCTGCCGCTGCGCGAATTGGCGGGGTTACCGTTGCTTTTTCGCGCCGGCGACGGTTTGCCGGTCTATGTGCTGGCCCGTCGGGTGGCGGGCTACGCCGATATCGTCCCCTTGTCGCCGGGCCATCTCCTACTGGCCCGCACCGTGCTGCTTACGGCGCTGGCCAGGGATGAGGCGGCCAAACGTGGCCTTCAACTCTACAGGCAGGACTGATTCATGCAATTAGCACGCGTTATCGGCTCGGTGGTTTCCACGCAAAAAACGCCTTCGCTGCTGGGCAAGAAACTCATGGTGGTGGAGGCGGTCAATGCCGACGGTTCCTCACCCCCGGCGCCATCCAACAGGAAGTGGCGGTGGATTCCGTCGGCGCGGGGGAAGGTGAAATCGTCCTGGTGGCGCGCGGCGCCTCGGCGCGATGGGTATTTGCCGAACCCAACCAGGCCATTGACCTGGCCATTGTCGGCATTCTGGATAGTGTTGTTCCCTAAACAGTCAAAGCGGGGCTGACATGAGCATATATACCAAAACCGGCGACAGCGGCACCACGGCCCTTATCGGCGGCGAGCGGTTGAAAAAAAATCATCCGCGGGTGGAAGCCTACGGCACGGTGGATGAGCTGAACGCCTGCTTGAGCGTGGCGGTTCAACTGGTGCGAGACCCCGTTAACCGGCGGTTGCTGCTGGACATACAGCACCAGCTGTTTTGGCTGGGGGCCGAATTGGCGGATGCCCGGCCGACGCAACGGGACGGTCAGTTACGGCGCATCGGCGCCGGGCAGATAGCTCAGTTGGAACAAGGCATCGATCGTTGCATGGCGGCGCTGCCGCCGGTGACCGGTTTCGTCTTGCCCGGCGATACGCCGGCGGGCAGTCAGCTGCATCTGGCCCGCACCGTGGCGAGACGGGCCGAACGGCTGACGGTGCAACTGGCGGAAGCGTCGACGGTCCGCCCCGACCTCCTGCGCTACCTTAACCGGCTGTCCGATTGCCTCTATGCCCCTGGCGCGCAGCGAAGACCAGCGAGGGAAAACCGACGCCGTCGTCGCCGAGGTGCTGCGTCGCTATCGGGCCGCGGTCACCGACAATGCCATCGGCGCCGACCGGAATGGCGCCCAGATTGACGGCCTGCTTCAAGATAAACCCGGACCAGGTTTGGCGTGTGACGAAAACCGGTCCGCGGCGCCGGACGGCCTGGATTTCCCGCTGGTGCACGGCCTGATGCGGGCGGCGCTGGCGGCGGCGCGCGAATTGGCGGTCCCGGTGGTCATGGCCATCGTCGATCTTCACGGCAATCCGGTCATGACCTATCGGATGCCCGACGCGCTGCTGGCCGCTCTTGAGCTGGCGCCGAAAAAAGCCTTCAGCGCCGTGGCGCTGAAAACCGCCACGCACCATCTCGGTCCGGCGGTACAGCCGGGGGCCGACCTTTATCAATTGGAAGCCTCTCTGGGCGGCAAGATTGTCTCTTTCGGCGGAGGATATCCGCTCTATCGCGAAGGCCGGCTGATTGGCGGATTGGGCATCAGCGGCGGAACCGTCGACCAGGACCGGCAAATCGCCCAGCGGGCCCTTAGGCAATGTCATGTGGGGAATGCGTCATGAATAGCAATGAACTGGAAACGCTGATCCGAACCATCGTGAGTGAAAAACTCCAACCCGCTCTGCGGGACAAGGCGACGTCGGCACTGTTTGATGATGTGGATCAGGCGGTGGGCGCCGCCCACGCCGCCTTTCTTGCCTATCAGCAATGTCCGTTGAAAACCCGCAGCGGCATTATCGCCGCCCTGCGCCGCGATCTGGGCCCCCCCCACCTGCAGGCGCTGGCGGAGCGCGGCGCCGAGGAAACCGGCATGGGCAACGCAGAGGATAAACTGCTGAAAAACCGCGTCGCACTGGCCAATACCCCCGGCGTGGAGGATTTGGTGACCGACGCCTTTACCGGCGACGAAGGCATGGTGTTGTTCGAATACTCCCCTTTCGGCGTTATCGGCTCGGTGGCCCCCAGCACCAACCCCACCGAAACCATCATCAACAACTGCATCAGCATGCTGGCGGCCGGCAACACGGTCTTTTTCAGCCCCCATCCCGGCGCCAAAAACGTGTCGTTATGGCTGATTGAACAGATTGAAGCCATTATCTTCACCGCCTGCGGTATTCATAATCTGGTGACCTGTGTGCGCGAACCGAGCGTTGAATCGACGCAGCAAATGATGCGGCACCCCCGCATCGCCCTGCTGGCCGTTACCGGCGGTCCCGCCATCGTCAATATGGCCCTCCACAGCGGCAAAAAAACCATCGGCGCCGGCGCCGGCAACCCACCGAGCCTGGTGGACGAAACCGCGATCATCGATAAAGCCGCCCAGGATATCGTCAGCGGCGCCGCTTTTGACTACAACCTGCCCTGCACCGCCGAAAAAAGCCTGATTGTGGTGGACAGCGTCGCCGATGCGCTGCTGACGGAAATGCGAAAATGCGGCGCGTTGCTGGTGACCGACCACGATCATATCGATAAGCTGCGCCGTCTGGCCATTATCGACGGCCATGCCAATAAAGCGGCGGTAGGGAAAAGCCCGGCGGCATTGCTGGGCATGGCCGGATTGCCGGCGCCGGGCAAAGCGCCGCGCCTGCTGCTGGCGGAAGTCTCCGCCGACGATCCGCTGGTGATGGTGGAACAGCTTATGCCGATCCTGCCGGTGGTGCGGGTAAAAGACTTTGACGACGCCCTGGCGCTGGCGCTGAAGGTGGAAGGCGGCCTGCACCACACCGCCACCATGCATTCGCAAAACGTATCGCGCCTGAATAAAGCGGCGCGGCTGCTGCAAACCTCCATCTTTGTCAAAAACGGTCCCTCCTATGCCGGCATCGGCGTGGGCGCCGAAGGTTTCACCACCTTTACCATCGCCACCCCCACCGGCGAAGGCACCACATCGGCCCGTCATTTCGCCCGTCATCGCCGCTGTGTTTTAAAAAACGCATTTTCAATCCGTTAAGCGCCGCAGGCGGAGCAAAAAAGGGAAAGATATGAAACATTTCATCATGCCCACACGTATCTACAGCGGCGCCGACAGCCTGGCAACGCTGGAGCGGTATCGCGGCAAAGACGTATGGATAGTGTGCGACGCATTCCTGGCCCAGGGCGGCGCCATCGCCTCTCTCACGGGGCATCTGGACGCCGGACGGGTCAGCCTGTTCAGCGATATCCTGCCGGATCCGCCCATCGCGACGGTCGCGGCGGGCATCGAGCGGATGCAGGCGGTTAAACCCCAGGTAGTGATAGGCTTCGGCGGCGGATCCGCCATCGATGCCGCCAAGGCCATGGTCTTCTTCGGCCGCCGCCAGGGCTTGACCATTGAAACCTTTATCGCCGTCCCCACCACCAGCGGCACCGGTTCGGAAGTCAGCAGCGCCAGCGTGATAAGCGACCCGGCGACGGGGGTGAAATATCCGCTGTTTGACGAGAGCATCTTTCCCGATATCGCCCTGCTGGACCCGCGGCTGGTGGTATCGGCGCCGGCGTCGGTGACCGCCAATACCGGCATGGACGTCCTGACGCACGCCATTGAAGCCTATGTCTCTACCGGCGCCAGCGATTTCAGCGACGCGCTGGCGGAAAAAGCCGCCCGACAGGTATTTCATGCCCTTGCCGCCGCCTGCCGCCAGGGCGATTGTCTGCATTCCCGGGAAAAGATGCACAATGCCGCTACCCTGGCCGGCATGGCATTCAGCCAGGCAGGACTGGGCCTGACCCATGCCATCGCCCATCAATTCGGCGGCCGGCTGCACCTGGCGCACGGACTGGCCAATGCGCTGCTGTTGGCGGAGGTCATCCGATTCAACAGCCGCGACCCCAGGGCAGCAAGGAGATATGCCCGTTTGGCCAGAAGCTGCGGGCTGGCGGCCTGGCAAAGCGACGATCGGGCCGGCTTGCGGCAATTGCTTAATGGCATCAACCGATTAAAGCGCGACATCGGTATCCCCCTCTCGCTCAGGGCCTTGTCCCTGGAACAGGGAAAAAATTCGTCTCGCCAAGCCGGCCATGATCCGGGCGGCGCTCCTTGACGCGACGCTCACCACCAATCCAAGGCCGGCGACGGACAAGGATATCGAGGCGGTCATCGACGCCGTCAGCTAGCCGGAGGCAGACCGCCATGAATAGCGAGATAAAAACCGAACATGTGATACAAGAATATGTCCCCGGCAAACAAATCACGCTGGCGCATCTCATCGCCAACCCCAATAAAGATATCTATAAAAAACTCGGCCTCAATGAAGATGACGACGCCATCGGCATCTTCACCATCACGCCCAGCGAGGCGTCCATTATCGCCAGCGATATCGCCACCAAGTCCGGCGCGGTGAAGATAGGCTTTATCGATCGTTTTACCGGCGCGGTGATCATTTGCGGCGACGTCTCCTCGGTGGAATACGCCCTCAGGCAGGTCATTCATACCCTGGCGGAGGTATTGAAATTTACGCCCTGTCCGCTGACCCGGACCTGAGGCATGAAACGCCTGCTGTTGCTGGGACCCAGCCTGTCGGGTAAAACCACGTTGCTGCAATGCCTGCGGGGCGAACCGCTTATTTACCGTAAAACCCAGTCGATGGAATACCAGGCGGACGCCATCGACAGCCCAGGTGAATATATCGAGAACCGCCACTTTTATAACGCGCTGCTTTCCAGCGCCTATGAAGCCGACGTGGTGGCCTTGGTGCAAAACATCGACAGTGAAAACGGCTATTTTTCCCCATGCTCGCCGCTCTCTTCAATAAACCGACCATCGGCATTATCACCAAGTCGGATATTTCCGTGAACGGTAAACAGCGGGAATTCATCATCAATCAATTAACGCAGGCCGGGGCGCAACGTCTTTTCAGCGTATCGGCGCATGAGCGGCAAGGCATCGCGCCGCTGCTGGCCTATCTGAATGACCTTGAGGCCTAACGCAGACCCCATGACGGGTAAGGCGCCGGCGGCGCATTTCACATCCTGTGGACCGAACAGCGGGCGGGCTCCCGCTGCACGGTCTCTTCCCGTCGATTTCGCCCTGTATCGCTGCCCAGGAAAAAAATCTGCACAACAATTGCTTGAGATCATGAATAACCCGTCGGGATTGCCGGGTATCCGGGGCTTTTCCCATGACGGTCATGATATTGTAAACGCCATCGCTTGGATGACGAAAAGAATCAGCGCCATGACAGATTTTCAACGGGACGGAGCGCCGGTGGCCTCGGCGGTTATCCTTGGCCGTGAAAATCGATGGCGGCCCGCGGCGTTATGCGGGCCGGTGTGGCGAAAACGCAAAGAGGTGCGGTATGACGGGTAAGGTTTGGCTGGTAGGCGCCGGTCCGGGAGATCCCGGCTTAATGACGGTAATGGGCATGGAACGTCTGCGTCAGGCCGACGCGGTCGTGTACGATCGTCTGGTCAATCCCCTGTTGCTGAAGGAAACCGCCGCTCACTGCGTTCTGATCGACGTGGGCAAACGCGCCGATCACCACCCGATTCCACAGGACAGCATCAACGCCATTCTGGTGGAACAGGCCGGACTCGGACGACAGGTGGTTCGCTTGAAAGGCGGAGACCCTTTTGTCTTCGGACGCGGCGGCGAAGAGGCTGAGGCCCCTGGCGCGCGCCGGCATCCCTTATGAAGTGGTGCCGGGCATCACCTCGGCCATCGGCGGTCTGGCCCGCGCGGGCATTCCGGTCACGCACCGTGATTTCGCCTCGTCATTCCATGTCATAACCGGCCATCTGCGGGAGGGAAAAGATCCCCATGACTGGCATCTGCTGGCGCAGTTGGACGGCACGCTGGTTATTCTGATGGGCATGTCGAGATTGGCGGACATTTGCCGGCAGTTGATACGCCACGGCCGATCCGCCGACACGCCGGCGGCGGTGGTCATGAATGCCAGCCATCCCGATCAGCGCATGGTGCTGGCCACCCTGGCGACGCTTCCCGAGCAATCACGGCTGGCGGGGTTAGCCGCGCCCTCGCTCATTGTCATCGGCGAGGTAGCCTCGCTGTCGCTGCTGCAGCTGATGTAGCTCGTGAAGTCCAAGTAGTTCATGTGGCTGAGGTGATCGAATCAACTGATGCAGCTTGAATTATCTTCCAATCATGGCCGTGAACATGCGCGGCCGTGGCCTTGAACAGTCTGCTCGGCGGTTAATAAACCGCGGCTTTAGGGTAAATTTAAGGAGCGTTACCATGACGGAACCCGGTCAGCACGGCGGCAACGTGCTGGAAACGGCGCTGAAACTGGGCATTGACGAAAGCGCGCTCACCGACTTCAGCGCCAATATCAACCCGCTGGGCATGCCGGCATCTCTGCGCGCGGCATTGACGGAACAACTGTCGCTGGCGGAGCGGTATCCCGACCCGTTATACCGCCGTTTGCACCAACGGCTCGCCCGCCATCACGACTGTCCCGCCTCCTGGATATTGGCGGGCAACGGCGCCACGGAGTTGATATTTGATCTCGCCTGTCTGCTGCGGCGCAAAACCGTGCTGCTGCTGACGCCGGGTTTTGCCGAATACCGACGCGCCCTGCAGTGGATGGAATGCCGTATCGAGGATTACCGGCTGGCGGAAGAAGATGATTTTCGCCCCGATCAACGCCTGCTGTCGGCCCTGACCCCGGCTATTGACTGCCTGTTTCTCTGCACGCCCAACAATCCCACCGGCCAGTTAATCGAGCCGGATCTGATGCGGGCCGTGGCCAGCCGCTGTCACGAACTGAATATTCTGCTGGTGGTTGACGAGGCATTTATGGATTTTATTCCCGATGTCCCCGGCATGATCCCGGAGCTCGGGCGATGGTCCAACCTGTTTGTATTACGTTCCCTGACCAAATTTTACGCCATTCCCGGCCTGCGCCTCGGTTATCTGACAAGCGGCAACCTAGCGGCGATGGGGCAAATTCGCAGCCGTCGTCCGCCCTGGACCATTAACGCCTTTGCCGCCCTGGCTGGTGAAAGGGTGCTGGACGACCAAAGGTATCAGCAGCGCACGCGGCAATGGCTGAAAGCGGAGCAAGAGTATCTGCTGGCGGGCCTGCGCTCGCTGCCCGAGATAAAAACCTGGCGGCCGACGGCGAATTATTTCTTTCTGCGCTGCCTGCGCACGGGATTCGATTTGCAATCCGCCCTGCTGGGCCATCGCCTACTGATACGCAGCTGCGGCAATTATCCGGGATTGACCGTTGACCATTACCGGCTGGCCGTCCGCGGTCACGATGACAACCGCCGCCTGCTGACGGCGCTAAAACAGGTCCTATCCCATGACTAGCGCCGGCCGCGGCGAGGTTTACCCGGCTAACGCCTGTCGCCCCGCATCCCGCGGCGAGCTTTTCCATGGCTAGCGCCCGAAGCCCCGCAGCCCGCGGCATGCTTTTCCATTGTCAGCGCCAACCGCCCCGCATCCCGCGGCGAGTTTTTCCATGACCAGCGCCCGCTGCCCGGCTTCCTGCGGCGAGCTTATCCAGGGCTGGATTGCCGGCGGAGAAAAGCTGATTTCCTGTCCCATCGACTGGTACAGCGAGGTAGACATCAGCGAAGGATCCCCGACGCCGAACGAACGGCCGCTGAGCCGACGGATGCTGCAACAGGTCACCGACTATTTCGGCATGCAAAAAGGCGACATCCCCCCGCTGCGTATCGATTGCCGCTCCACCATCCCCGTTGCGAAAGGACTGGCCAGCAGTACGGCGGATATCGCCGCCACCGCCGTCGCCACCGCCCGTTATTTACAGCGCTCGCTGGATGAAGCGACATTGGCCAAGCTATGCCTGCGGCTGGAGCCCACAGACAGCACGGTATTTAGAGCCCTGACCCTGTTCGATCATCGACAAGGCGCGTACCGACTCACCCTTGACTGGCTGCCGAGGCTCACGCTTCTGATCCTTGAGAGTCAGGACCGTCTCACCACCGCCGCGTGCCACCAGCGCATCAGCGATAGCGATCTGCGCCGACAGGAAGCACAGCTTGCCGGCGTCTGGTCTCTATTTCAAAAAAGCTGCGCCGGCCACTCTCTAAGACTGCTGGGGGAGGCCACCACGTCCAGCGCCCTGGCGCGCAATCAGCTTTTGCCCAAGCCGGGCTTTGACCACCTGCTGAGCTTCGTCGAGCATCACGACCTGTATGGCCTGAACGTCGCCCACAGCGGCACGGTGGTGGGGTTGCTGTTGGATCCTCAACGCCATGATCCGCATCGATTAAGGGCTGAACTGGCACAAAACGTAATTTATCGGCACTATCCGCGCCAGTATGTCGCCGCCTTGGTGCCGGGAGGGGTGAGATAACCGGGAGTGATATCCCGTGCCATACTTAGCAATTGGCATAAATAGACCGCGAGACTGCTATATTATGAACTTGCGCGTTGGCTGAATTCTAATATTATTTGAAGTAATGTTCTCGGCAAGGGTTTATTCAGTCAAACTGTTTTATGAAAATTAGGAAAATAGAGGTTGCGCGATGAAGAAACCGTTAACTACTCTATAATGAGCAGTTTTTCACTTTCCAAATTCAACCTGCCGAGCTGGATAATATATCTAAAGAGGAAGCGTTATGCAATGTTACCCCTATGTATATAGCAGCCCTATCATACCCGCACCTTACAATCTGCGGACGGAAACAGTATCATTAGATTACATTGTTTTGCTTTGGAATTTTAATTTTGATTTCGATATCGAATACGGTGGAGATTTTGATTACGCCAACTATCTCTCAGGCTTCGAGGTCAGGCAAGTACAGCTTAACGCTGATATGCCAAAGCCGCCGCCAACTTTTTTATTTCTCATTCCACCCGTTTTTTTATCAGAAACCCTCAACCAGGAGCCATTCTTCACTTCATTGTCGTCGCGCTGACCTACTCCGGACTCAGGAGCAGGCCCAGCAACGGCATCATTGTCGATACGCCCGACCTGGCGCCCGCGTCCTATGGTTTCGCGGACAATGGTTGCTACTCGCCGCCAGGAAGGCATTACCCTCCTCGCTTGCCTTATCATCAGCCGCCTTATTGAGTTGCGCCTATGGCAAGGCTCGAAGTATGCAGAGTGAAAGTAAACGCAGTAACCAGTTGAATTGATTGTCAGCGGACAATTGTATAAACGTTGAATACCTTTTTGAATGACATAATCAGGGTAGTGGAAATAAACAGCGGGATAATATTTACAAAGGAAATGTTGGATAGCGCAAAATGAAATTGTGTTAGAAATATTCTCCCAAAAACTTTTAGTAGATTATCAAGGAGCCCTTAAATCCTTAGCTTCCGTTTGTATTACACAGCTTATCCTAAATCCGTTGTATTCATTTTCAGAGGATTTAAATAATGACAAATAGTTACCCACCCTGTCCAGCGCCATTGGACAGAGCTGCGCCGGCTAAGCCGGTGAGTTTTTACGTTGTAGAGAGCGGCATTAATAATATTCAAGTAAAGTGGGCGCCCGGCATAGCGGGAGCGCCCGTTTTTAATTATTCAGTATTTGTATCGCCTCCTGCAGGCTTTGGCGACGTCAGGACTGTCCCGGCTGTTTACCACGATAAGACTTTCGGCTATGCCAATATTAATTCCTTGACGCCTGGCGTGTCATATTTTCTCTATGTCGCGGCCATAGGTTACGATGGTCAATTTAGCCCGCTGTCGGACCCGCTGTGGGTTGGATTACCTGCACCGGTATTGACACAACCCCCTTATTGCCCGCCGCCGCGCCCACCCTATTATCCGCCGAAGCCGGGATGTTGCCCGCCTCCGCCGCCGCGCCCGCCCTATTATCCGCCGCAGCCGGGATGTTGCCCGCCTCCGCCGCCGCGCCCGCCCTATTATCCGCCGCAGCCGGGATGTTGCCCGCCCCCGCCGCCGCGCCCGCCCTATTATCCGCCGAAGCCGGGATGTTGCCCGCCCCCGCCGCCGCCGCCGCGCCCGCCCTATTATCCGCCGAAGCCGGGATGTTGCCCGCCTCCGCCGCCGCGCCCGCCCTATTATCCGCCGCAGCCGGGATGTTTCCCGCCCCCGCCGCCGCGCCCGCCCTATTATCCGCCGCAGCCGGGATGTTTCCCGCCCCCGCCGCCGCGCCCGCCCTATTATCCGCCGCAGCCGGGATGTTGCCCGCCTCCGCCGCCGCGCCCGCCCTACAATCCGCCGCAGCCGGGATGTTTCCCGCCTCCGCCGCCTCGCCCGCCTTATAACCCGCAGCAGCCGGGATGTTTCCCGCCTCCGCCGCCTCGCCCGCCTTATAACCCGCCGCAGCCGGGATGTTTCCCGCCTCCGCCGCCTCGCCCGCCCTACAATCCGCCGCAGTCAGGGTGTTGACGGCAGGATGTTAAAAGCAGGATTTGGTTGACATTGCTGCCCCTTAGGGGGCAGCAATTGAGATTGTTGACAAAGTGCCCGGTCGGGGTAGGCTGCCAGATCGTAAACCCGCCGTGAATACCTATATGGACGCTCTCAGGGTAGGCAATGTTTTTTAGCATTCCGGCTGACAACAGGCATTGCAACCATATATCCGGCCTCTTGCGGGAGCCTTCGCGCTCCCCGGCCATGATGAAAGCCGCCAGGTGAGTTCTTATCATCCCTTCGGGCTGCGATGCCCTCGTATTCACACAGAATGTCCCACCTGCGGTCTTACCTGTTTTGCCATCTTGCTGATTTCACATGCAACTACCGGACAACGTTAACACTTCACGCTAAAAACCTTGACGGAGGCTCACTGAGTTCAAACCTCCGCCGGGGTTCGGTATTCTGTTCCGTGGTAAAGCATTGACCATAGGATGCGGGCCGTTTTATTGGCCTGAGCGACAACCGCCACGTTATGATGCTTGCGTTTTACCAGAGCCATAAGCCAGGGCATGGTACGCTCGTAAGAGGTGATACGCGATATCACAGAACGCGCGCCATGAACCAGTATGCAACGGAAATAAACATCCCCGCGCTTACTGATGCCGCCGAGTTTTTGTTTACCGCCGCTCGAATGTTCACGCGGCGTTAGCCCCAGCCACGATGCAAACTGCCTAGATGTGCTGAACTGCCGGCCATTGCCCACCGACGCGACTAAATAGGTGGCCGTCATCATCCCAACGCCGGGCACCTTTTCCACTCGTTGGCAGGCAGGTTGTGTCCGCGCCCAATTGCTGAGTTCATGCTCGGTTTGGCGTATGCGCGCTTCCAGTTCCTGCAGATGCTCAAGCTGACGCCGCGCACTGGCGCGGACAAAATGAGGAAGCTCGTTTTCACCCTCCTCCAAAATTTCAGGTATACCTTTATGAAGCGCGCTCAATCCCGTCGCCATGACGAAACCAAACTCAGCGAGCATGGCCCGTAAGCTGTTGGCACAACCGGTCCGCTCGCGCATAAGGAAACTTCGCTCAGTGTGGATGGCAAGCACACCCTGCTGTTCTGCCGTTTTCACCTGCACGAACCGCATATTGGGCCGAGTTACCGCTTCGCAAATAGCTTCCGCATCAGCAGCGTCGGTTTTGTTGGTTTTGACATAAGGCTTGACGTATTGGGGTGGGATCAGCTTCACATGATGACCGACTCTAATTAGCATTCGAGCAAAGTAGTGACTTGATGAGCAAGCCTCCATACCAATAAGACAGGGAGGAAGTTGGATAACATAAGCCACGAATTGACTGCGAGAAAGCTTTTTGCGAAGTACGGTCTTACCACTGTGATCGACACCGTGAAGAACGAAAACGCTTTTTGCCAGATCGATACCAAGAGTGGATAATTGCATGTGGACGCTCCTGCTTATGAGATTAAACGCTCAAATTTTGGCACATTCGATGCCGTAGAGCTGGAGCGTCCATCTCATTATCCATGGAGGCTCGATCCGCGCGATTATGGCTCTCATCCCTGAGAGCCACCCTGCGGGCCAACGCCTGGCGGCATTGTTCCAATACGCTCCCGGCGTATTGGTCCGTGGCGCGGACGGTTTACTCCTCCGGCAACCTACCCCGCCTATTGGCCCCGAATACGTTTGTCAGCAGTCTGCATTGAGATAGGGGGACTATTTAAACGCCTGCGCAGAGAGAATTCGGTCGATTTTGACGATTTTTTTTCCCATCCCAAATAAACTCATAGTGCGCGCTTTGCTGAACGCTATTGACGCCCTTAGGCGTAAACAGCGCCCAACACAGGGAACCCGGCCGCCTGACCGAACGATAACGCAGCGCTCCGCAACCTTGGTTTTTCAGGCCATGGCCCAATTGCCTTGAAGCGCCGTAATTCTTCATATCGTAGACCGGATGGCTAAGGGGCAAGACCAAGGCGTCTTTCGCCGGCGCCGGGTTGAAGATAAACACCAGGCTGCGCATCACCATCCTGTCATATTTCAATCCCGCGATTGCCTGCCAGTAATGCTCCTGATGGTAAGTCACCTCCGTCAACGCCGTGGTCATATCGTCGGCAATGTATAACATGCCATAAGATCCGTCGGAAAAACGGCTGCCCCTGGGATTAATATGGGTGAAAGGCGCCACTGCGTAGGAACAGCCGGGAATGCCGAAAGGAATATCGCCCACCGGCAAATATGACGGGGAGCCGGCGCCGTTTTGCAACCGCGGATTGGTCAATGCCTGCAATTCATAGAGGGTTTCGAATTCCTCTTTATCCGCTACATCGTCAAACAGGGCAATGGGTGGGTACTTTGAATTGATCAGCCGATAACCCCTCTGCGGTTGAACGCTGAGGTCGGGGAGCGATACCGGTTCTGTTATCACCATTGGCCGCCGCGCAACGCATCGATATGCTTATAGACTTCATACAGGGTGCCGAAATGGCCGCTGCCAATCAGCTCCAGCGGGGCTTGCCCGTTGAAATAAGGGTTGTGATTTTTCATCGCCATAAAGCCATAGACGTTTTCCGGATTTTCAAACAGCGTACGCAACGCAGCATGGATATTGAGCAAATAACTCAAGCGCTCAAACTGATCATGACTCAATTGCGCCGCCGCCGGATCTTTCCTGAACTTATAAAAGGACGCCTTTGACATTTGCAATATGGCCTGGACTTGTTCCGGCGTGCTGCCCCACTTGTTCAAAATGGACATTGCCGCCTTCAAACCGATGGCGGCGGCCTTTTTTTTATCCTGTTGACTGTCTACTTTCTGCGCTATCGCCATAAAGCCCCCTTATTTGAGTCTTATAATAGACCTTTCTTTAATAAAAGTCTATTGAAAGACCAGGAATGGCTATAGCTGAGGGATCTCAAAAATCAGATCCGGCATTATTTTGGCGGACGAAATGAGTTTATAGGGAAAGAGTTCGCCTTCACGATATTCAAAATTGATGGTAGAAAGGGATTTGGAATACACCAATTCGGCTTTGCGAGCGACATGCAAGATAGTAAATGGCGGTGTGCTGGCTTCAAGAGTGATGGCGTTTTGCCTTACAAGAGCGATATTATCTAACTGATAATAAGGACTTTTACCTGATTTATCCACGGATAGCAATTTTCTGAGATCCAGCAACCATCGCAGCTCATCGTCCGTAATTCGTCCCGTCCCCTTTTTTTTGATCAAGGGAATCGCAAATCCGGTTAAATTCATTGCTTAACAAATCGCGTGTGTGTTTCTGCATGCGATAAGTCGCGATGGCCATAACCATGGATCGTTTTCCGTTACTTTTCCTATCACTTAGCGCGGCATACTTCTCCAGGGATTTGACAAAGTCCAACGCCGTACGCGCAGGCTCACCGGAGTGTGAGTCGCTGGAAGCGATTTTTTCAGCCTGCTGCGCCAAGTATTCCCGCAGGTTGGTATTTTTGGTCCAGGGCTTGAAAGCCCGACCGATCCGCGTACTGAGCGTTGATCGCGCCAAAGGAATAGAGGGGGATATCCGTGGTCGCTCATTTTTTGCGGCCAACCTCAGGTTTTCTTTGTAATCTCCTGATGAGATGATAAAACTGCCTAGGCTTTCTCCGGGTTTTAAAGATTGATAACCATGCTCGTCGGAATCCGCCCGCTGCAACGCCTGTCTAAGGCTTTCAATAAGCTCCGCCACGGTGCCATTGACCTGTTTGAGAGCAGCGGAGGCATCCCCTTGATCCGGTTGGTGAATGACCTCCTCCGAAGACCGGCGGTTTATAACCGGCGTAGCCGCCATGTTGTGTTCCACCGTCGCTAAAGGGGAAAAATTTTTTTGTGCAGGGCTTTGTCATCCAAATGAAATTTGCGGGAGATTTCATTGTGGTTAAAGGGCAATCGTTGATCCGACTCCTCAAACAGCGGCAGTGGATGACACATCACCTGCCTTGCCGGATCATCCAGGCCGCTCATGGCAATAGGCATTATTTTTTGCTCACGAAAGGCGTTCAATGACGCATTTAGGAAGGAAATTTTAGCCGATTTTGTTTTATCAATATTATTCTCGTTGCCAAAATCGCTGATGGTGACGTTATGCTTGTTGGCATAATCGAAAAAGTTCAGGGTCGCGGCGCCACCCAATGCGGTACGCGGTGCCACAAGATAGGTATTATGATTTGCCATAAAACCGATTTGACCACGGAGTTCAGTTTTAGCCTCTAGTGACAACGCAATGTTTTTGCTATTGTTTTTTTTCAGCGTAGCACCTTCGACACAGGTTTTCACCTGCTCATTAATTTCATGCGGATGGAAAATCTTTTCCAAAAAAGTCTATATCGCACCATTTAATTTCAAAACTAAAATTACGCTCATTATCAATATTGCCCGCTAATATAAGGTTAGCCTCCACGGGCAAAAGAGTCATAAGATCAACATTTTGTGCTCTAAGAAGCTTGCAGTTATCTTCCAAACCCTGTCCGGTGCCCCCCCCCCAGCGCCACCAGAGAGCGGATAGTGTTTCTGATGAAAGTGAAATAAATATTGCCGCTTTCACTCTTCGTCAGGGTCAGGCTCACCTCTTTGCCCCACCGTGCCAATGCCCCGATAAACCAGCCGGTAAAAGGCGTACCTGCCGCTGCGATGCCCAAAAAGAAGGCCGTATTTTTGCTGATGTTCATTGAAATAGAATCATTCTCATCCAATAAACGCAAATAAACCTTTAAATTTTGCGCCAATGAGTCTGATTTATTGTAATAATCGGTAGCGGTAGAGAACACCTCGGGAAATCTTTTATCCTGTACTACGCCGCTCAGATGAGAAAGCTCCTGAACGATTCCCTCATCCTGTCCGGAGGGTGAAGAGACTTTAGACGAGAATGACTCTTTCACTGTTTCCATCACGCATTGCAACCCCGGTATCACGGCATTCGCCGCAAAACGTCCACTGAGGAAATTATCTCCCGCGAAATGGGCGTTTTTGGCTTTTTTCAAATTCCCCCCGAAATTGCCCCAACAATGAACTGACAAAAGGTATATTCGCTTCACTGAAATTGCCCAATTTTTCGCTGTCAAATGGTTGACCCGAGTGAACCTTTTCATGAGGATCGGCCCCCGTTCCAGAATAAAAATTCTGCGCCGGCTTATGGCTCAAATGTTTGACATTGCACTTTTGCATATCAACGTGATGGGGTGAGAAATAAACAACTCGGGTTTTACCCTCTTGTTCAATGCACAATTTAACCTGGTTAGCCACTTTTGTCGCCGATAAAATACTGGCCTTTGCGGGCAGCGGGAAATTTAACTTGTATTTCATGAAATCATAAGTAAACCGATGTTTATCGCTCCAAATTTCCTTAAGATATAGGGCTCCATTTGTAAAGAAAAACTCAATCGTATGTTCTCCCTTCAGCTTGAACTGTAATGAAGAGGATTTATGGTCCGGTATGGAAATTTTTTTTAATTTGCACTTCAATATAAGAAGCGACATCCAATTCCATCTCTAAATCAATTTCTTTTGATATGTTTTCCATGGTGAAATTTATTTCATATTGCACATTATCACACTTTCCCCATGCGATAAGCCGCCCTTCGTGGTCAATGATTAGCCGGGAAAACTGGATATTGTTCTCTTCTCCAAGGTTGACTTTTGCGACATAAAACTTTGCATATCGAACATATTTCGACCAAAGAGCCTTAAACAAATCCTTGCTTTTCCCTTTTATTAACAATAGGTTACCTTGCTCATCCAAAGTAATGCCTTGATGCAGCGGCGGACCGCCATGAATTGAGCCAAGATAAATATAATTGATGGCATTTAACCGCCGGCTATCCGTTATACATTCATAGGCCAATTTTACTTTAAGACAAACGCAATGAATGTTGGCCATTTTTTGCGAGCGTCGCAATGGGCGTTCGGTTGAACCTGGGATTGCTATATCATACAAATTGCTGGCATTGAGTGATTCCGGCATTGAGAGATATCTTTGCAGAAAGGATTTATCACAGTTATATACCTTTTCAAGCTTGCGATGTAGGCAGGCATTCGCTTTTACTTTGAAATGTTCTACGTTACTCAGGGTCTCGCGTCTGCCATATTCTTTATCCTCATAGCTAGGATAAATCTCTTCAATTACTTTCATAATCCTCCCTTAGTTGAATTATAATTATCCACTTAGTCTATATATTAAGCAAGGAAACACTATATTGACTATACAATATGTACATAATAGAAATTCGAATATTTTGACTATCATGGCATCCGATCTTCATGTCATTCATCCTCTGTTAAACCTTCGCGTCGCGTAGCGATAACAGGTGAATTAATTGCTGCTGGTCAAGCGAAAATTCAGCTTTGGCCAGTAATTATTTGATGTGTGATTCCGATAGGAACGACTGGATACGTTATATCCCGCACCGTCAGCAAGATATAACATCAATGATGTGGTTCACTAGAAATTTTTAGCTTAGCGCGGACAGTTTGTCTTCAACCGCCAAAACTCTGTTTCCGGCTCTTGCGGGCAACAATAAACAGCCGGGGAAATGCCAGCAGAACCCTGCCGTCCGCCCTTGTGGGATACGCGTTTTCAATGCCCTGCAGATAGCGATTCAGAAATTCCGGTTTTTGTTCATCGGTCAAAGGGTCGAGGAATGGCCGCAAGCCGGTGGCGCGAACCCACTCGACGATGGCCTGCGCCGAGGGCATAACATGGAAATAGGTGGTTCGCCAGATATCCACCCGCTCGGCATGGGGCGCGAGTAATTCATAATATGCCGCGGCGTCCAGAACCTTGACCCTGACCTGAGCCGCATCGCCTATCTGGTGGCGCCAGGGCCCCTCATCGGCCACTTTGCGCATTTCACGATGGCTGGGCTCCTGACGGTTATCCGGCATCTGTACCGCCAGGCTACCGCCGGCCGCCACCGAGGCAAACAGGCGCGGGAAAAGCGTCTCATGATCGGGCACCCACTGCAACGACGCATTGGCATATACAATGTCCTGCGCCTGAGACGGTTGCCAGCGAGAAATATCTTCCCGACTGAACAGGCATGTCGGCAACCGCTGCCGGGCATTTTTCAGCATCGCCTCCGAGCTATCGATACCGGTGACCACCGCTTGGGGATACCGTTCGAATAGCCCCTCGGTGGAATTGCCGGGACCGCAACCGAGATCCGTCACCTGCCGCGGACAGTCCGTCTCGATGCGGGCGATAAGCTCCAACGCCGGGCGGGTTCTCTCTGCTTCAAACTGGCGGTAAAGTTGAGGATTCCAATCTTGCATATCACGACCTCGTCTGTGAGAACGGCTTGAAAAATGCACGTCCTTTTCCCGCCAAGGAGTTCTTGGCGTCATCATCTCGGCTCAGCATTTGCGCCGGGCGAATCGCTCACGGTTTTCACTGCTGGCGGCGGCGGATTTTTTCAGGACCACATAACATGCGCCGCTACCGCCGTGCACCCTACGGGCGGTGCAATAAGCCTGCACCTCTTCGAACTGCGCCAGCCAGCGGGCGACTAAACTGCGCACGATATTGGCGTGGCTGTCATTATGGCGTCCTTTACCATGGATGATGAGCAGGGTTCGCAGCTGTTCATACTGCATGCGGCGGATGAAGGCGAACAAATTGCGCCGGCAGGCTTCCACCGGCGCGCGGGTAAGATTCAGACTGGCCTCAAGGGGATAACGGCCATCACGCAGCTTGTCCAATACCCCCAGTTGGATACCGTCTCGTTTGTAACTCAAGGGAATATCAATGGGAATCGCATCCACGTAGCCGGTGACGAGAAAATTCTCTTCCGCCTCGACCTCTGTCGGCCGCCGGCCGTTACCTGGGGGTTTATACCGCAAAAAAAACCACATTGGACCCGTCCTTAAGCGGTCTGACATCTTCCATGGCCTCTTTGAACACATCGTTATCTTCACAGGTCATTATACGTCACTCGCGCTCTGCGGGATGCGGCGGGCCGCCTCCAATAGTTTGATTGCATTTTACTATAAACCGGCCATGACGTGATTTCATCTGATTTGCGGATGTTTACGGAAACGCCGATGGAAATTCGCCGTTGAACGCGCCAAACGGCGCCCCTTAAACCGGATAGCCACAGGTTGCAGTCGGCACGTCCGCAACCTGCAAAACGAATAAGACGGCGACTGTTATAAAGAGAGAGTGTTGAACGCGCTTGCTATCACCTCGGCGGAGGCGGTAAAAGCCTGCTGCTCTTCCTCGGTCAATCGCACCGCGACGGATTGCACAATACCGGCGGCGCCGACAATCGCCGGTTGTCCGATATAAACCCCTTGCCGTTTATCCCACGCCGAGACCGGAAAAACGCTGCGAGCGTCTGATAACACCGCGTCCACCAGGCGGGCGGTCGCCGTGCCGATGCCAAAACTGGTCCAGCCCTTGCCTTGCAAAATCTCCCAGCCGCCGGCGCGCACCCGATCTTTCATTGCCGGCAGGTCGAGGGGCCGGTCGGTCTCCAGCAGACCGATGTGCACTCCGCCGATGCGTACCGTACTCCAGGCGACGAATTGGGATTCCCCGTGTTCACCCATCACATAGCCGTCCACGCTTTTCGGATCGATGGCGAAAAATTCCCCTACCACCCGTTTCATACGCGCGGTGTCCAGGGAGGTGCCGGTACCGAACACCTGCGAAGCCGGCAGTCCGCTGACATGCTGTATCAGGCGGGTTATCACATCGCAAGGATTGGTGATGTTAATGAACACGCCGCCAAAGCCGCTAGCCATAATGCGGGGAACCGCCTGCTTTACCGCGGCGCTGGTTTCCCGCAACGACTCCATGCGATCTTCAAGCGGGGTAGACACCGGCCCCACGGCCATCACCACCACTTGCGCCCGGCGCAGCGCGTCGTAATCATTGACCGAGATATGGACGCGGGTCGAGACCAGCGAGGCCATATCTCTGAGCTCCAGTCCCTGGCTATGCGCCTTGGCTTCATTTTCATCTATCAAGATGATGTGATCGCACAATCCCAGCGTGACCAATGAAAAAGCCGCGTCGGCGCCAACGTGTCCCGCGCCGATGATGCCCACGATCCTATGCATATCCTTTTCTCCTGATTTTAAACGGGTTAAAACGGGTTTTCTTTCAACACTACTCCTCTGGCCGCACAAAACCCACCCGAAAAAAAGCCTTTTGAAGCCTGTCTTTTTTGACTAAATGTGCACCGACGTCGTTGGACACTTTATCAACGACGCCAAATGATGTTAAAATTGACCCAAATCAAGTAATGCATGAGCGGCGACATATGATCATCCAGGAAAAGCGTATTATCAGACGAATCCAGTCTGGCGGTTGTGCCATCCATTGTCAGGATTGCAGTATCAGCCAATTATGTATTCCTTTCACGCTCAACGAGCATGAGCTGGACCAGCTCGATAATATCATCGAGCGCAAAAAGCCGATTCAAAAAGGCCAGGCGCTGTTCAAGGCCGGCGATGAGTTGAAGTCTCTCTATGCTATCCGTTCCGGCACCATCAAAAGCTACACCATCACCGAGCAGGGGGATGAACAAATCACCGGCTTCCACCTGGCGGGAGATCTGGTGGGCTTTGACGCCATCGGCGCCGGCCAGCATCCCAGTTTCGCCCAGGCCCTTGAAACATCCATGGTCTGTGAAATTCCGTTCGAAACCTTAGACGATCTTTCCGGCAAAATGCCGAACCTGCGCCAGCAAATGATGCGGCTGATGAGCGGCGAGATCAAAGGCGACCAGGACATGATCCTGCTGCTTTCCAAGAAAAACGCCGAGGAACGTCTGGCGGCCTTTGTGTACAACCTCTCGCGCCGGTTCGCCCAGCGGGGCTTTTCGCCCCGCGAATTCCGCCTGACCATGACCCGGGGGGGGATATCGGCAATTACCTCGGCCTGACGGTGGAAACCATCAGCCGTCTGCTGGGCCGGTTCCAAAAGGGCGGCATCCTGGCGGTAAAAGGGAAATATATTACTATCGAAGACGGGGAAGCGCTGTCTGAATTGGCCGGCACGCCGCAAAAAGTCGCCTGACAACCAGCCGGATCGTTAATTTTTCTTATTTTATTGATCCGGCTGCGTTTCTCTTCTGTCCGAGCCTGCTGCAATGAGTTACTCTTATTTAACATTCTGTCGCGTTGCAGAAATGAGGAGACTCTCATGGCCAAGTATAACAATCTATTGGTAGCTATCGACCCTAATCAGGATGATCAACCGGCGCTTCGCCGAGCAGTTTATCTGGTGCACAAATTGGGCGGCACCATCAAGGCTTTTCTGCCCATCTATGATTTTTCCTATGAAATGACCACCCTGCTCTCGCCGGACGAACGCACCGCAATGCGCAAAGGGGTCATCAGCCAGCGGACCGCTTGGATTGAAGAGCAATGCCGGCATTATATCCACAGCGGCGTGCCCATCGATATCAAGGTTATTTGGCATAACAGGCCGTTTGAGGCCATTATCCAGGAAGTTATTGCCTTCAAGCATGATCTGGTGCTGAAAATGGCCCATCAGCATGATCGCTTCGAATCGGTGATTTTCACCCCCACCGATTGGCATCTGTTGCGCAAATGCCCCTGTCCGGTCTGGATGGTTAAAGACCAGCCCTGGCCGGAAGGGGGCAAAGCGCTGGTCGCGGTGAATCTCTCAGGCGAAGAGCCCTATCACGATCCCCTCAACATCAAGCTGGTGACGGAAACGCTGGCGCTGGCGGAACAGGTCAACCAAACAGAGGTGCATCTGGTAGGCGCCTATCCGGTAACGCCTATCAATATCGCTATTGAATTGCCGGATTTCGATCCCAGCGTCTATAACGACGCCATTCGCGGACAGCACCTGATCGCCATGAAAAGCCTGCGGCAAAAATTCCAGTTGGATGAAAAATTCACCCATGTGGAAAAAGGCCTGCCGGAAGAGGTGATTCCCGATCTGGCCGAGCACCTCGACGCCGGCGTGGTGGTGTTGGGCAGCATCGGTCGCACCGGGTTTTCCGCCGCCTTTATCGGCAACACCACCGAACTGGTGATCGACCATCTGAAATGCGACCTGCTGGCCATCAAACCGGACGATTATGTCTCGCCGGTAACGCTGGAGGCGGGCGATCAATTCGAATAGAATTCAGGCCCCGAACGGGGCCTGAGTTTAATGAACTTTCTTAGAGCGCCCGCAAAATTTCCTCGACGCTGGCCTTGGCGTCGCCAAACAGCATCTGGGTATTTTCCTTGAAGAACAGCGGATTTTGCACCCCGGCGTAGCCGGTGTTCATGGACCGCTTGAAGACGATGACATTCTGCGCTTTCCAAACTTCCAAAACCGGCATGCCGGCGATGGGGCTGTGGGGATCCTCCTGCGCCGCCGGATTGACGGTATCGTTGGCGCCTATCACCAGCACGGTATCGGTATCGCTGAAATCATCGTTGATCTCATCCATTTCCAGCACGACGTCATACGGCACTTTGGCTTCCGCCAGCAGCACGTTCATATGACCGGGTAAACGTCCTGCCACCGGATGGATGCCGAAACGCACCTTCACGCCGCGGGCAATCAGTTTATCGGTGATATCATGCACCGGGTACTGCGCCTGCGCCACCGCCATGCCGTACCCCGGCGTGATGATAACCGAGGTGGAATTCTTCAGCAGCTCCGCCACTTCCTCCGCCGTGGTTTCCCGATAATCGCCCATCTCGGCATCGTCAGCGCCGCCGGAGCTGTCGGTACCGAAGCCGCCGGCGATAACGCTGATAAACGAGCGGTTCATGGCCCGGCACATTATATAGGAGAGTATCGCGCCCGATGACCCCACCAGCGCGCCGGTGACGATCAGCAGGTCGTTGCTAAGCATGAAACCGGCCGCCGCCGCCGCCCACCCCGAATAGGAGTTCAGCATGGAAACCACTACCGGCATATCGGCGCCGCCGATGGAGGCCACCAGATGAACACCGAATACCAGGGCAATCAGCGTCATCAGTAACAGAGCGACGGACTGCAAGGCCACGCTGTCGGTTTTCACAAACAAGACTAACAGCAAAAAGGAAATAATCAGCGCCGCCAGATTCATATGATGGCGAAATGGCAGCATCAGCGGACGGGAAGAAATTTTCCCCCGAAGCTTACCAAACGCGACGATGGATCCGGTAAAGGTCACCGCACCGATGAAAATCCCCAGAAAGACCTCGGTGAGATGAATATTGATCATCACCGGATCCAGTATCTCGCCATGGGAAAGATAGCTGTTATAGCCCACCAGAACCGCGGCCAGGCCGACAAAGCTATGCAGAATCGCCACCAGCTCCGGCATTTCGGTCATTTCTACCTTGCGCGCCAGATAAACGCCGATGCAGCCGCCGATCACCATGGCGATGATGATCCAGCCGATATTACCGGCATGGGGGCCGGCGATGGTGGCCAGCAATGCAATCGCCATACCGCAGACGCCGAACAGATTGCCCTGTTTCGAGGTTTCGTGTTTGGACAATCCCGCCAGGCTGAAAATAAACAAAATAGCGGCAACGATGTAAGCCGCCGTAACAAGTCCTTCAGACATGGGTTAACCCCTTAATTTTTACGAAACATTTTCAGCATGCGCTGAGTCACGGTGAAGCCGCCGAAAATATTGATGCTGGCTATCAGCACGGCGATAAAGGACAGGAACGAAACCCATCCGCCATGGCCGATTTGCAATAACGCGCCGACGACGATGATCCCGGATATGGCATTGGTTACCGACATCAGCGGGGTGTGTAGCGCATGACTGACATTCCAGACCACGTAGTATCCCACTATGCAGGCCAGGGCGAACACGGTGAAATGCGACAGAAAGTCGCGGGGGGGGCAACGCTTGCCAGCCAGCCGAATAAAATAATCGCAACGGCAATCAGAATATATTTTTTCAGCGGCGAGCCGGTCTTTTCTTCCGGTTTTACCAGGGGAGCCGCGGCTTTCGCCGGTTGCGGCGCTGCGGAAACCTGGATTGGCGGCGCCGGCCAGGTCAGTTCGCCATTTTTCACCACGGTGACGCCGCGAATCACGGTGTCGTCGAAATCCACGTCGATGTCGCCGTTTTTCTCTTTGCACAACAGCTTGAGCAGATTGACCAGGTTGGTGCCGTACAGTTGCGAGGACTGGGTCGGCAACCGGCTGGGTAAATCGGTGTAGCCGATGATGCGCACGCCGTTTTCCGTCACGGTCACGGCGTCGGCGACGGTCAGCTCGCAGTTGCCGCCGGTTTGCGCCGCCAGATCGACAACCACGCTGCCCGGTTTCATGGAAGCGACCATTTCGCGGGTGATGAGCTTAGGCGCCGGTCTGCCGGGAATGAGCGCGGTGGTGACAATGATATCCACGTCTTGCGCCTGGGCGGCGAACAGGGCCATTTCCGCCTTGATGAAGGCCTCGGACATGACTTTGGCGTAACCGTCCCCGCTGCCGGCTTCTTCTTCAAAATCCAGCTCCAGGAACTCCGCGCCCATACTATTAACCTGTTCTTTCACCTCCGGACGGGTATCGAAAGCGCGCACGATAGCGCCCATACCGCCGGCGGCGCCGATGGCGGCAAGGCCGGCCACGCCGGCGCCGATAATCATCACCTTGGCGGGCGGCACTTTACCTGCCGCCGTGATCTGACCGGTAAAGAAACGGCCGAATTCATGAGCCGCCTCCACAATGGCCCGATAACCGGCGATGTTCGCCATGGAGCTGAGGGCATCCATGGATTGCGCGCGTGATATACGCGGTACGGCATCCATGGCCATTACCGTAATATTATTGGCGGAAAGCTTTTCCAACAGGGCCGGATTTTGCGCCGGCCAGATAAAGCTTATCAAGGTACTGCCGCTTTTGATTAAGGGTATTTCATCATCCGTCGGCGCGTTCACCTTCAGGATGATGTCGGATTGCCAGACATCGGGGGTGTCTGAGATTGAAGCGCCGGCCGCCACAAAAGCGGCGTCTTCAAAACTGGCGAGTTTGCCCGCGCCGCTTTCAATCGCCACCGTGAATCCCAGTTTGAGCAATTGTTCAACGGTCTTAGGCGTTGCGGCAACGCGGGCCTCATTGGCCAGGCGTTCTTTTGGTACACCAATACGCATAGCTTTCCCTTATAACTGTTCTTTTTCGAAAATAACCGTCATCCTGACCCAAGCGTCAAATGTGTCATACGGCAGACTCTGGGATCACCCTACGAAAGTCACACAATAACCTACTCAAAATAAAAACGGCGGTCTACAAAATGTGCCGGCTAAACGTTTTTTTCATAAAAAAAACCGCATCGTTTGCCGCTCATTCGCAATTGTTATTCACACTGACATAAATTGCTGAGACACTTGCTATTATTACATGCCATAATCGGCAGCTAATCTGTTATACATCAACAGTTCAGCATGTTTAGCGTGAAAGCGTACGTCGAAAGGACTTTTTATGAAGCTGAAGAAAGCGTTACTGGTATCTGCGTTAATGACGTTGACCACGTTGTCGGCGCAGGCCGCACAAGAGCTGACGCCTGAAAAGGCAGAAAGCCTGACACCTTTTGAAAGGATCTATGTGACCGGTCATTTCAATTCCGTCGGCGATGCCGCCGATGCCGTTTCCAAACGTGCCGACGAGGAAGGGGCGTATTACTTTTATGTCCAGAATTATGCCGAAGCCTCCAGCAACAGCGGCAACTGGCGGGTAGCCGCCGATATCTACCACAAAGACGCGCCGGCGGCCTCCACCGCGACGCAATACCGTTATTTCAACGGCGTGAAGGAATTGCCGAAAAGCGAAGCCAATTTGCTGGAGCCTTTCGATACCGTCACCATCAAGGGGCTGTTCCACAGCCAACCCGACGTGAATGACGCCATTACCAAGGCCGCCAAGGATAAAGGCGCCGCTTCTTTTTATATCGTGCGGCAGATCGACGCCAATGAGGGCGGCAACCAGTATATTACCGCCTTTATCTACAAAGCCGACGCGCCGAAACGCGTTGTGCAAAATCCCGATGCGATCCCGGCGGATTCCGATGCGGGTCGCGCCGCGCTCGCCGCAGGCGGCGCCGCGGCCGCCAAAGTGGAAATACCGGGCGTCGCCTCTTCCGCTTCCCCCAGCGCCGACGTGGGCCGTTTCTTTGAAACACAGTCTACCGCCGGAAAACGTTACAGCGTAACATTACCGGACGGCACCGTGATCCAGGAAGTGAACAAGATCACCGCGGCGGAAATGGTGCCTTTCGATTCCGTGACCTTCACCGGCCACTTCAGCAGCTCCACCGACGTTTCCGAACAGGTCGCGAGCCGCGCCGCCAAGAAAGGGGCGAAGTATTACCATATCACCCGCCAGTGGGAACAGAACGCCAGCGGCGGCAACCTGACCGTGTCCGCGGATTTATATAAATAAAGCGGTATCCGAAAGGGGACAAAAGGGCAAGGCAACTTGCCCTGTTTTTTTGCCAGGCGGTCAGGCCGCCGGCGCTTCGGTGACGGAGGTCAGCCGGATGGCGAGGCGCTCGTCATGCTGATGCAAGGAAAGGTGTTCGCCGAACTCCTGCTGGATGGCGGCCAGTTGGGCTTTTTCCAGCGCATAGGGCAAGCGGATGTCAAACCTGAGGATGCCTTGCCGCTCCGCCAGGGCGATAAGGCGAATGATGTTGGTTTCGTCATTGACCTGCGTGGAAAGAACCTGCAGCGCCAAGGCCTTGAACTGCTCCTGGCGATTATTGGCGCGCGCGGACGGCGTTTTGGTCACTATGCCGAAAATCGGCATGACGCCGTAGATGGCATCGATAAAGGTCCAGCGTTTTTTACAGCTGGCCGATAAAAAGTGCGTATAATCAAAGCAGAGCTGTTCGCCTTGAACACCAGCACCAAGCAGATGTTTCGCCATTTCGCCGCATCCCCCGTGATTTACGCCGTGTTTTACCGCCCCTTGATGTGGCTTCACTATAGCATAGCGCGATGAATAATAGGTGAATACGCAGCAGGTCTCTGATTAAGAGATTGGTAATATTTTGTTTATCCTCCGGCGTCTTAAGAAAAACATATTTTTCCGCCGGGACATTTCTTAACGCTTATCCGATGGCGCAATAGCGCTGCAGGCGGTATGCTCAATACCATTTGTTTATCTCTATTTCTTATGCACTCAGATTACCGGAACAATGAATAAGATTGTTTTTGTAGAAGATGACACCGACGTCGGCAACCTTATTGCCGCATGGCTGGGCAAACATGATTTCGAGGTCGTTCTCGAACCACGAGGAGATCGCGCCCAAGAGGTTATCTTGCGGGAACAACCCGATCTGGTTTTGCTGGATATTCTTTTGCCTGGCAAGGACGGAATGACGATTTGCCGTGATTTGCGGCCGGTCTACAACGGCCCCATCGTTTTATTGACCTCCCTGGACAGCGATATGAACCATATCCTGGCGCTGGAGATGGGCGCCAATGACTATATTTTGAAAACAACACCGCCTGCGGTATTACTGGCGCGTCTGCGTCTGCACCTGCGGCAGAATGCCGCCATCCCTCGCGAGGCAGCGCCAACGTCCGTCAGCGCCGGCAGCGTTCTGCACTTCGGACAATTGAGCATCGATTTGATTAACCGGGACGTTGTGCTGGGTACCGAAACAGTCCTGCTTTCCACTTCCGATTTCGAATTGCTTTGGGAATTGGCGACCCATGCCGGCCAAATCATGGATCGCGAAGCATTATTGAAGAATTTGCGCGGCGTCAGCTACGACGGTCTCGATCGCAGCATCGACGTGGCCATCTCAAGGCTGCGCAAAAAACTTTATGACAATGCGCTCGAGCCTTTTCGCATCAAAACCGTGCGCAATAAAGGCTATCTTTTCGCACCGAACGCCTGGGAGAGCGCCCGGTCATGAGAAAGCTGTTCATCCAGTTTTATCTGTTGCTGTTCGTCTGTTTTCTGGTGATGACGCTATTGGTGGGATTGGTTTATAAAGTCACCGCCGAGCGCGCCGGCAGAAAATCCATGGATGATCTGATGAAAAGCTCGCTTTACCTGATGCGTAATGAGCTGCGGTCCATACCACCCCGCGACTGGAACAAAACCATCAACAAGCTGGATATCAATCTCTCGTTCAGCCTGCATATCGAACCGCTGAAAAAAATACCAGCTCAATCCCGGCGATGATCTACGGCTGCATCGCGGCGAAATCGTCGCGCTGGATGATGAATACACCTTTATCCAACGGATACCTCGCAGCAATTACGTGCTGGCGGTGGGCCCTATCCCCTACTTGTTTTTCATTCATGAAATGCGCCTGCTTGATTTGGCGTTGCTGGTGTTTATCGGCCTGTCCCTGGCCCTGCCGGTCTTTATCTGGATGCGACCGCACTGGCAGGACATGCTGCGGCTGGAAACGGCCGCGCAGCGGCTCGGCGCGGGCTTCCTGGATGAACGGACCCATTTCGACAGCGCATCAAGCCTGTACCGCCTTGGGGTAGCCTTCAATCAGATGGCCGATAATATCAATACCCTTATCGCCAGTAAAAAGCAGCTCATCGACAATATCGCTCATGAACTGCGCACGCCGCTGGTGCGGCTGCGCTATCGGCTGGCCATGAGCGAAGGTCTTGACGCCGAGGAGCAGGAAAGGCTAAATCACGATGTCAGCCAATTAGAGGGTTTGATCGACGAGTTGTTGACCTTCGCGCGTCTGGACAGGCCCCAGGTCACCCTTAACCTGACGTCGGTAGACCTGCCCGGCTGGCTGACGGAGAAATTGGCGGATATCCGTCTACTCCACGGCGAACGGGTCATTCATGAAGAAGTTCCTGAAGCCGGAGATTTCGGCCAGGTGGATGCCAGACTAATGGAGCGGGTACTGGATAACCTGGTCAACAACGCCCTGCGCTACAGTCAACAGATGATAAGCGTCAAACTGGGGGTTGAAAATGGCTACGGCTTTCTGCAAGTGGATGACGACGGACCGGGCATTCCCGAGAGCGAGCGCCTGCGGGTGTTCGAACCCTTTGTACGGCTGGACCCCAGCCGTGACCGCAGCACCGGCGGATGCGGGTTGGGATTGGCTATTGTTCGCTCCATCGCCCTGGCACACGACGGCCAGGTTATTGCCAATGCCAGTCCTCTGGGAGGGGCTCGCATGTTATATCGCTGGCCGGTGAACGGCCACCCGCCGGATGCGCCGGTGCTGAAAAAGCCCTTTCAACCCGCCGCCTGACCTGAACCGACAACCGGATGAATACCGGAAAAACAACGCAAAACCTTTATTGAAATCCGTCATCAAAAGACGTTTTTTTTCTTGTACATTCGGTTACATGCCGATACCAAACACTCACGGACGCCGCACGTTAATTCCCCTATTGTGTGTTCACCGGCCCCGATCCGGGGTTGTAAATAGAAACCGCGATTCTGAGGATTTGACAATGAAAAAAGTACTTGCACTGGTTATTGCTGCCGCCATGGGATTGTCCAGCGCCGCTTTTGCTGCTGATACCACTACCTCTACTACTGCTCCGGCCTCCACCACCACCAGCACCACGGTGACCAAGACTCCGGCTAAGACTGTAACTCATAAGAAACATGTTGCTAAGAAAGCCAAAAAGCCCCGGCTCAGACTGCACAAGCCGCTAAGAAACATGTGAAAAAAGCGCACAAGAAAGCCGCCCCGGCGCAAAAAGCCCAGGCTGCCAAAAAACACGTGAAAAAAGCCCATAAGAAAGCCGCTCCGGCAGCCACTGCTCCGGCAGCTAAATAACGGTTTAGCCTATATTGGCTTACCGGACACCGTGCGAGTTTAGCTTAGAAGTGCGGCGGTAAAAGCTGAAGTAACTGAAATTTTAGCGGATTTTTATTAGCTATACGACACCCGGTTCACCGGGTGTCGGTTTCTTTAGGGTCTCGCCTATGCTGCGCCGCTATTTATACGAAATCATTTTGGGTTGCCTGATCCTGTGTGCCGTCATCAGCGCATTTTTTTATCTTTAATTCTCATGTTTCGCCCGCCGGTTCGTTGCGTTTCCCGTGCTGATTAGACCCTTAGCGCACTGAAACACAACGCCATTCTCTCAATTTTCACTGTTTTACACTATAGTAAGATAATCATTTTTTCATGGATGATATCTCCACTTATCATAAGGCGAGCTTGTTTATGCGCACCTTCCCGCTCTTGCTGATTGGCCTGTTGTTCTCGGGTATCAATAACATCGCCTCCGCCAGTCTGACCAAAGACCAAAAAATATTGTTTTTCGGCCATGACAGCCGCCAGCCCATCGCCAAGCCTGACGCCAGGCCTTGGCAGGCGATAGGCCAGGTAGAGACCGCCAGCGGCAATCTCTGTACCGCCACGCTGATTTCCCCCCCCCCATCTGGCCCTGACCGCCGGCCACTGCGTATTGGCGCCGCCGGGTAATATCGATAAAGCCATTATGATTCGTTTCGTCGCCATGCATCAGGTCTGGCGTTACCATAGCAGCGCCATTGAAACGCTGGTGGACAAGAACCTGGGCAAGCGGCTCAAACCCGCCGGCGACGGCTGGATAGTGCCGCCGGCGGCCGCGCCATACGATTTTGCCCTTATCCGGTTGAAAAAACCGTTTAAAAAAAATCAACCCGCTGCCGTTATGGCAAGGGGACAGAACGCAGCTCACGGCAGAGTTGAAACAGGCCGATCGGTTGGTGACCCAGGCCGGCTACCCGGAGGATCATCTGGATACCCTATATATTCATCAGGATTGCCCTATTACCGGCTGGGCGCAAACGGCGGTGCTTTCTCATCGCTGCAATACCCTGCCCGGCGACAGCGGCTCGCCGCTGATGCTCAATACCCTGGCCGGTTGGCAACTCATCGCCATCCAAAGCTCGGCGCCGTCGGCCAAGGACCGCTACCGGGCGGATAACCGCGCTCTGGCGGTCACCGGCATTCGCAGCGAGCTGCTCTCACTGGCGGGCGATGCAAACGAAAGCGCAGGATCCCCTCCCGCCAATGACCAACCGGTGCTGCAAAAAACCGCGGCTAAATAGCCCCATGGCAGGCTAGGCCCGCTACCACCGATCATGCTACGGACGTGTTGAAGGGAGAGCATGCCAAGTGGGGTCGAATTGGCGCAAGCCAACCGAGCGCCCCATGGCAGGCTAGGCCCGCTACCACCGATCGTGCTACGGGCGTGTTGAAGGGGCTGTGCGCCCGCCTAGGGCTGAATCTGATTCATCGCCTGCAGGATGCGCTTCTCCGAAATGGGATAGGGCGTACCCAACTGCTGAGCGAAATAGCTGACCCGCAGCTCCTCGATCATCCAGCGAATGTCTCGCACATCCTCATCCTCACGCCGCGCAGGCGGCAGCTTATCCAGCCACTGCCGCCAGGTTTGCAGAATATGCTCAACTTTAAGCATCTGCGCCCGATCGCGATGCACATCGATAGACAATTTCTCCAGCCTGCGCTCCACAGCCCGCAGATATCGCAAGGTGTCACCCAGCCGCTTCCAGCCGTTGCCGGTGACGAAACCGCGATAAATCAGACCGCCCACCTGGCTTTTCACATCCGATAACGCCAGTGCCAAAGAGATATCCACCCGTCCTTTCAGCCGCTGGTTAATGGCGAAAACCGCCGTCAATATCTGCTCAACCTGGACGGCGATAGCCACCACTTCAGCATTGAGATTGGCCCGCACGTGCTCTTGGAGCACAGCATATTCCCCTTCGTTCCACACCACGCCGCCACGCTCGTCCATCAGCTTGTCGATGGCGCAGGTGATACAATCGTCTATCAGATCCAACACCTTGCCGTAAGGATTGAAATAAAGCCCCAGTTTGGCTTTGTTGGGCAATTTTTCATGGAGATACTTCACCGGTGAAGGCACATTGAACAGCAGCAGCCGGCGAATACCCAGCCACATGGCCCGTTGCTGATCGTGCTCGGTTTCGAACAGACGGATGGCGACGCTCTCTTTTTCATCCACCAGCGCCGGGTAGGCTTTCAGAGAATAACCGCTTTTTTTTCTGCTCGTAGCGCTTGGGAAGCTCACCGAAACTCCACGTCTGCAGACTCCGTTGTTCCAAACCGTCATCCGCCACCGCCGAGAGGGTCTGCTGCACATTCGCCTTGAGCTTTAGCTTAAGCGCATCCAAATCCTTGCCTTCCGCCAGTTTTTTTGCCGTTCGTCAATGACCCGGAAGGTCATTTTCAAATGATCCGGCACCTGATCCCACTGCCAGGCGTCCCGCTCCACGGTAACGCCGCTCATGCGACGCAACTCCCGCTCCAGGCTATCCAACAGACCGCCTTCGGCGCTTGGCACCCGTTGCAAAAAGGCCTCGGCGTAATTCGGCGCCGGGACAAAGTTACGGCGGAGGGCCTTTGGCAAGGATTTAATAAGGGCGATAACCAATTCACGGCGCACACCGGGAATTTGCCAATCGAACCCCAGGGGCGAAACCTGATTCAACAACGGCAACGGGACATGGACCGTGACGCCGTCGGCATCGGCTCCCGGTTCGAACTGGTAGCTCAGGCGCAGTTTCAGGTTACCCTGGCGCCAGTGATCGGGATAATCCAGCGCGCTAATCCGTTCGGCGCCTTCTTTAATCAGCATATTTTTTTCAAAATTAAGCCTGTCGGGATCCTTGCGGGACACCGTTTCCCACCAGTTGTCGAAATGCTGCGCCGACACCACTTCCTGGCCGATGCGCGCATCGTAAAAGGCGAACAAGGTCTCATCGTCCACCAATATATCCCGGCGCCGGGACTTATGTTCCAGCTCTTCCACCTCCCCCAGCAGTTTGCGGTTGGCGTGAAAGAACGGATGACGGGTGGACCAATCGCCTTCCACCAGCCCGTGACGGATAAACAATTCACGGCACAGCGTCGGATCGATGCGGCTGTAATTGACCTTGCGACCGGTCACGATAGGCAGGCCCAGCAGCGTCACTTTTTCCACCGCCATCACCGCTCCCAGCGCTTTCTCCCAATGAGGTTCGCTATAGCTACGCTTAAGGAGATGCTGTGCGAGGGGCTCGATCCATTCCGGGTCGATACGCGCGGCGATGCGCCCCCAAAGCCGGCTGGTTTCCACCAGCTCCGCCACCATGGTCCATTTAGGCGGTTTTTTAAACAGACCCGAGCCCGGATAGATAGCGAAGCGGGCATTACGCGCGCCCGTGTATTCATGCTTGTCGATGTCCTTTTGGCCGATGTGGGACAACAGGCCGGTCAACAAGGCGCAGTGCAATCCGCGATAGTCCGCCGGCTGGGTATTTACCGGCAGGCCGAGGGTTTTCACGGTTTGCCTGAGCTGGGTGTAAACATCCTGCCACTCCCTGACCCGTAGATAGCTGAGAAAATCCGTACGGCACAGGCGGCGAAACTGACTGGAAGACAGCGATTTCTGTTGTGCCTGCACATAATCCCACAGATTGACGAACGTCATGAAATCCGACTCTTTGTCGGCGAAGCGGCGGTGCTTTTCATCGGACGCTTGCTTTTTATCCATGGGCCGTTCGCGGGGGTCTTGAATGGAGAGCGCGGCGGCAATCACCATCACTTCACGGACGCAGCCGTTGCTCCTGGCTTCCAACACCATGCGCGCCAGGCGCGGGTCCAGCGGCAATTGCGCCAATTGCCGGCCAAGAGGACTGAGACGGTAGCCGCGGGCGGATTCCGCCGCCAGCGCCCCCAACTCTTCCAATAACCGCACGCCGTCCTGGATCTGGCGCTTGTCCGGCGCCTCAACGAAAGGAAATGCGCCAATGTCCCCCAGCCCGAGGGAGGTCATTTGCAAAATAACCGACGCCAGATTAGTGCGCAGAATTTCCGGATCGGTGAATTCCGGTCGGGAAAGGAAATCTTCTTCGGAGTAGAGCCGAATGCAGATGCCGGCGGAAACCCGCCCGCAACGCCCCTTGCGCTGATTGGCGGAAGCTTGGGAAATAGGCTCGATGGGCAGCCGCTGAACCTTGGTGCGGAAACTGTAACGGCTGATGCGCGCGGTGCCCGGATCGATCACATATTTTATTCCGGGCACCGTTAACGAGGTTTCCGCCACATTGGTGGCCAGCACGATACGACGACCGCTGTGGGACTGGAACACCCGGTTTTGCTCGCTGTTGGACAGACGGGCATACAGCGGCAGCACCTCGGTATGAGGTAAATCCAGCTTATTGAGGCCGTCGGCGGTATCGCGGATTTCACGCTCGCCGCTCATGAAAATCAGGATATCCCCGAAGGACTCCCGGCAAAGTTCAGCCACGGCGTCAAAGAGCGCCTGCGAGGAGTCGTTATCCGTGTTGCCCTCGCCATCCGCCGCCGGGCGGTATCGCACTTCCACCGGGTAGGTACGTCCGGAAACTTCGATAATGGGGGCATGGTTGAAATGACGGGAAAAACGCTCGGGATCGATGGTGGCCGAGGTGATGATGACCTTCAGATCCGGCCGTTTCGGCAGCAGTTGATAAAGATAACCCAGGATGAAATCAATATTCAGGCTGCGCTCATGGGCCTCATCGATAATCAGCGTATCGTACTGCAAAAGTAGCCGGTCCTGCTGTATCTCCGCCAGCAATATGCCGTCGGTCATCAGCTTCACCAGGGTGTTTTCACCCACGTGATCGTTGAAGCGAACTTTATAGCCCACCTGCTCGCCGAGCGGCGTCGTCAGCTCTTGCGCGATGCGATCGGCAACGGTACGCGCCGCCAGCCGCCGGGGCTGAGTATGGCCAATCATGCCGGTGACGCCGCGCCCCAGCTCCAAACAGATTTTCGGTATTTGGGTGGTTTTGCCGGAGCCGGTTTCACCGGCGATAATCACCACCTGATGGTCGCGAATGGCCTGCAGAATATCGTCGCGCTTTTGGCTGACCGGCAGCTCCTCGGCATAGGTAATAACCGGACAGGCCTGATGCCGGTTTGCCGCGCGCTGGGCGGAAAGCCGGATATCCGCGGCGATTTGCTCGGCAATAGCGGCTTGCGCCTCTGGGCTCTCTTTCATGGCGCCCTGCAAACGGCGGCGCAAGAGGGGTTTATCGCGGAGCATGACCGACTCCAACGAAGCGGACAGCGCCGCCAACGGTGACTTCACGTTATCTTTCCTTAACTGCGACCGGAAAACAGCCGATATACCGGCGCGAATGCCTTCATTTCGCCAGCTTATCATATCCGCCGGCAAGACCTTAACTCCTGGGTGGTTTGTTCAGATAATTAGAACAAACAGCTCGAAATATTGCGCTTTCACTCGCCGGGTAATGTGAATAAAGTGTTTCTCATTGCCTGAGGGCCAATTCCCATTGAAGAATAAGGATTAAGAGATGAGTAAGGTATTAGTGCTTAAATCAAGTATTTTGGCGACGTTTTCACAATCCAACCAATTGGCCGATCATTTTATAGAGCAATGGAAGCAAAACCACGCCGGCGATGAGATTACCGTGCGCGACCTCGCCGCACAACCGATACCGGTGCTGGATGGCGAATTGGTGGGCGCCCTACGTCCGGCGGATGCCACGCTGACCCCGCGCCAGCAGGAAGCGCTGACTTTGTCCGATGAATTAATCAATGAACTGCAAGCCAATGACGTCATTGTCATCGCCTCTCCCATGTACAATTTCAATATTTCCACCCAGCTGAAAAACTATTTCGACCTGATTGCCCGCGCCGGCGTGACTTTTCGTTACAGCGAGCAAGGCCCTGAAGGTCTGGTCAAGAATAAACGCGCGTTTATTCTTACCACCCGCGGCGGTATCCACAAGGGTACGCCGAGCGACCTGGTAACCTCTTACCTACGCTTGTTCCTTGGGTTTATCGGCATCACCGAGGTGCAGTTCGTCTTTGCCGAAGGCATCGCCTACGGCCCGGAAGTGGCCGGTAAAGCCCAGGAAGACGCCAAAGCGCAAATCAATCAATTCGCCGCGTAAACGCCCTTTCCGTCATGAAACCCTCTTGCGCATCTTCGGGTGCGCTTTTTTTATTTGGCCGGCGGGCAGGTTTTCGCCTGCGGACACAGCACCGGCTGCAGCAGCGCGACGCTTTGCTTGTCCGCCTGGATGTTGATGTCATGCTCGATTTTGACATTCATATTGATGGTAATCGGCTCGCTGGGCGTCGCCAGCTCAATGCGGGGGACGCATGCGCTCGCCCCCAGCGCGGCCAATACGCACATAAATCGGAAGCCCGTTATCATCATTGCGTTGTCCTCATGGTCACGGCAGGCTGCATGGCCTGTTTTTCCAGCGTCTGTTCCACCTGAGCGCCGAAGCGCAGGCTACGCCACAGCTGAAACAGGTTTTCTTCATGATGGTAATTCAGTCGCACCTCCCGCCGCGCATCATTGCGCGAATGAGAACCGATAATCTGCGCTTGCAGCAGCAACGTCCCCGACCTATCAAGGGCCACCTCCGCGCGAGTGCGGGTGATTTCCAAATACCGCAGCCAGTCGATGGCGGCACGGGTGGCCAGACTGCCGCGCCCCAGCTCATCGGCGAAATGTTTGTCCAATCGCAAGGTCATCGCGCCGTCGTTGGCCACCCAGCCATGACGGATATAGCCGGCCGGATCGGCGAAATTGAGCGGCAGTTCGCCGCTAACCCGGCCGGAGACGGCAAACTGCCGCGGTTTGAGCGCGGTAATAAGCTCGCTCATCTCGATGGATTTCACACTGAGCGTAGCCGCCTGCCGCTGCGGCAAACGCAGCGGCGACAGACTGATGCGGCCGCCGAGGGCGTCCGCCGTCGCCTGGGTCAACGTCAGCGGCCGCTGTTCGTCGTAAGGATAATAGCCTTGCAGCGCGAAGACCACGCCCTTGAGAATGACCGGCGTCACCACCCGCTCGATACGCAAAATAACCGGCTCTTTCACCCCCAGCAACCAGCGCCGGTCGCGTAAGCGGTAAGACAGTCCCAAGCTGATGCCCTGTAATCGGTTTTCCGTCATCCAAACGTCGCCGTTGCTGACCACGGCATGGCCTCCCGCCAGAAAACCTTGCCCCGGCGCGGCGGAAAACGCGCTTTGCGCATGAAATTCTCCCTCCCGCAGCGTCATCTTCACCTCCGGCGGCATCAGGGTTTGAAACACCCTTAGCGGCTGACGCGGCCACCATGCCTGGCCGCGTAATCGCTCTCCGTCCCAGCGCCCCCTCAAGCTTACCGGACCGATGGCGCCTGACCGCAACGTCCCCTGCCAGAGAAAATTCTGCGGGTCGCGTCCCGACAGTTGCAGCCTGAGACGCGGTTCGGGCATATAGCCGCCCTGTTTGATGTCGATGCGTCGCGCGCTCAGGTTTATCGCGCCGGTCAAGGATGGATTGAGGGCGTTACGCCGCCAGCGCAGCGGGGCCTCAAGCATGAAACGAGGCGCATCAGCATGCAAAAGCCCGTAATTCAACCGATCGAAACCGCTGTTCATTTCGCTCAGTTCAATGCTGTTCTCGCGCCAGTTGCCTCGCCCGCTAATATCCCAGCGGGCATTAAACAAAGGAAAATGGCCGCCGCCCCAATAGCGCCAGCGCCACTCGCCGCGGTCAGGCATGAAATCGGCGGCTTGTCCATCGAGATGGAGGTCTACACCGCCGGCGGAGGCGGCGCTTCCCTGCAAAATGGCCTGTAACCGGCCGTTCAGACCGCGGGATGAAAGCCGCATGCCCGCCAGCGGCAAACGGGCTCGGGTAATGCGCAACACATTAAAAACCGGTCCCGTCACCCGAAGCAGCGCGCCGGGGGACATGACCAGGACGGGGTCTTCCAAAGCGCCGCGCATCTGCCCGGGGATAGCGGCATCCAGAGACAAGTCTCCCTGATTGGCCAGCCCCGTCAGGCGAAAGTCCAAAGCGTTGTCCGTCAGGCGGACCGGCCCCGGCCCCACGTTAAGCACCGCGTTGGCTTTTCCTCGCCGGCCCTGGGTCAGAACATTCAGGCGGGCGCTGATTTCCATGCCGTCCGGCCAGGATTGCCAGTTTTTCAGCGTCAGGTTGATATGGCCGTCAAGGGGTTGAGATGCATAGGGCCAATGCCACTCCCCGTCTTGGATAACGACCTGCCGGTCATTAATTCGCCAAGGTAAACGCGCCAGCAAAACAGCGGTATCCTCGCCAGTGACGGTCAGCTCGCCGTTTTGCCGTCGCCAGTTGATGCTGACGTTTAAAGGCGTGCCGTCGGGGGCCGCCGCATCGGCCGTCAGTTCGCCCTGCGCCGGCGCCTGCATTACCTCCGGGGATAAGCTCAAGGAACCCCGTAACCGCACCTTCCGGGCGCCGGTCGGGTCATACAGGGTTAAGGTTTTCACTTCCAGCCGTTGGCCTTGCAGTCGCAGCTCTCCCGCCACCCGGCGGCCGCAATACTGAATCCGGGTAGCGCTTCCCCGGTGATCCAGCTTCAATTCCCCGCCATAGGTTTGCCAGGGCGCCGCCGACAGCCGCCCAATCGTCAGGGAGAGCGGCGGCAGCCCCCGTTGCAGGGACCGCCAGGTAAGCGGAGCACCGGTCTTGGCGGGCGCGCAGCCAGCGTCAGCGTCGAGATAACCCACGGCGATGCGCCAACTGCCGCCGGCGCTACCAAGGGAAATGTCGCGTCCGCGCATCCAAACGCAATCCCCCCCTCACCAACCGCACCCCCGGCAGCCAAATTTTGCCCTGTCGCCAAACCGGACGCCCGTCCGGAATGAAACGGACGTCGTCGGGCAGATAACGCTGCACAAGCGACGGCAGCCAGCGGGGGGGAAAAAAACCAGGCGGCCGCCGCCGTCAACAACATAACCGCCAGCAATGCCGCCAGAAACCGTCCCGAGGCGCGAAAAAGAGCCATTTTGCGTCCGAAAGTGCCAGATTGGTTGGTCATGCCATTCCTTTATTGTCCCGATGCCCGCAAGATATCATACTGGGAAGGGAAATTTTGCTTGCGAGATGAGAGTATGAAAATCGCTGTCTACAGTACTAAAAATTACGATCTGAAATATTTATCACAAGTGAACGAAAACTATGGTTACGAGCTGGAATTCTATGAGTTTCAGTTAACTCCGCGTACGGCCAAAACCGCCGAAGGGTGCGACGCGGTATGTATTTTCGTTAATGATGACGGCGGGCGGGAAGTATTGGAAATACTGGCGGACCACGGCGTGAAAACGGTGGCCCTGCGCTGCGCCGGATTCGATAACGTGGACTTGGACGCGGCGAAAAAACTCGGCATCTCGGTGGTCCGCGTGCCGGCCTACTCACCGGAAGCCGTGGCGGAACACGCCATTGGCCTGATGATGTGTTTGAATCGTCGTATTCACCGCGCCTATCAACGGACCCGCGATGCCAATTTCTCGCTGGAAGGGCTGATAGGCTTCAATATGCATAACCGTACCGCGGGGGTTATCGGCACCGGTAAAATCGGCGTGGCCGCCATGCGGATCCTGAAGGGGTTCGGGATGCGGCTGCTGGCTTACGATCCTTATCCCAGCGCACAGGCGCTTGAGCTGGGGGCGGAGTACGTGGATTTGCCGACGCTGTTCGCCCAGTCCGACGTCATTACACTGCACTGCCCGCTGACGCCGGAAAATCATCATCTGCTGGACAGGGAAGCCTTCGCCAAAATGAAGGACGGCGTGATGATTATCAATACCAGTCGCGGAGGCCTTATCGATTCCCAAGCGGCCATCGAATCCCTGAAGCTGCAAAAAATCGGCGCCCTGGGGATGGACGTGTATGAAAATGAACGGGATCTGTTCTTTGAGGATAACTCCAACGATGTGATCCAGGATGATGTTTTTCGCCGCCTGTCGGCCTGCCATAACGTGTTGTTCACCGGCCACCAGGCATTCCTGACGGAAGAAGCGCTCACCAGTATCGGAGAAATCACCCTGCAAAACCTTAAGCAAATCAGCCAGGGCGAACACTGCCCGAACCTATTGAACGGCTGATTGCCGGGACAACGTAGCGCCGGCGTCCGTCAGCGGGTAAGGCGGGAATGTATTCTAGGGCGGAGAGCGGGGCCGCCAGGGCCAATAGGTTTTGGCCCACGCGGCCGCGGATGATTAAAGCGCGTTGCGGGCCAGGCTTTCCATGGGTTTACGCTTACCGTCCGCCAGCTGGCACATCTCCACCGAGCTACCGTCCAGTTGCTGCGCCGACGTCGGCTGGCCGCCGGCATTCACACAACCGGTTTCTAGTATCGTGAGCGCCCGCTGCTGGGGGGGGTAAATGCGCCGATGTACCCTGCTGCTCAGGCTCCTGATCGGAATGACTGCTGCAGGCGACCAAAAACAACGCCGAGGTCGCCAATAACCACAGACTCGCCTTCATCAATGTGCTCCGCAAAAATGAATTAGGAACAATCTTAAGGCTGTCAGTGTAGCCGCATGGAATGTAGGCGTCGAGTGCCAATTGCGTTTTCAATTCGGATTTATTACGCCAGCGGTTTTCGCCGCCTTATCCGTTTTAAAAAATCAGGTGCCAGGCAGCGGACTCGTCGGATCATTATAATCAGGGAGAAGCACGTTGTTAAAATTATAAGGTGATACGCCATTGCGCTTCATTTTCTCATTATGCAAAACTGCGGCGTCCAATGATTTGCTCAAATAATTCTGCGGCGTCGCGTGATGTTTTTTTTCAAAATCTTTTAATTCATTCATCACCTTTTCATCGGTAATGCCGTACTTTTGACTCGCTTCATTGGCGGAATGGCCATTCATTATGATTTGTTTGCCATGACGGCACGCGGCAAATGCCTGCATCATACTTAAACCAGGCGGGTCTTCAATTCCATGCGCCTTCGCAACGACATCGCAGTTTTCACCCTTAAGCAAAGCCGTTCCGGCTGAGCCGGCCGCAGAGGTTATCAAGGAGTAATAATGGATACGCTTGAGAGAGGCTTCATCGTTCAAACTGTATTTCTCGGCAACCCTCCGGCAATTCCCACCATTATATGCTTCCCGGCAGGCGGAAATGATCTTTAGCGCATTTTCGTCAACAAAAGGATATTTATCGGCAATCGCCCGGTAACTGCCGCCGTTTTCAAATTCTCTAATAGCTCTGCGTAAAAAGTGCTGCTTAGCCCGTTGTACCTCCTCCATGACCACGCCACTTAATTCGCTATGACTGGAACGACGGTTGATATTCGGACTGCGGTTCTCGTTATTGACCGACACCAGCGGCAAGACGTTTTTTGTTGACTTTGTTTGTACAAAGCTGCTTATCGTTGCATTTGTCGCAGGTGCAAGAGGTGATGTCGGGGTTTTTATGCTAATCATCGTATAATCCATAGGCTAAAAGGAAAGGTAATATAGTGAATCTAGTTCAAACAATGCTGCAACTGCCCACGGTTAATTCCGCCGTGTCGCACAAAAGCAAAAATCCCCTGCGCTCGCTACTGTTATACTCATGGCAAATTATGATAAGCCGATGATTTTATGGTTATCATCCCCAGAGTAAATAAGGTAAAACATGATCACCACAGACGGTAATAATGCAGTCGCCTCGGTGGCCTACCGTGTTAACGAAGTTATCGCGATATATCCCATCACCCCCAGTTCAACCATGGCGGAGCTGGCTTCCGCCTGGTCGGAGGCCGGCGCCGCCAACATCTGGGGTGACGTGCCGCGGGTGGTGGAAATGCAATCCGAAGGCGGCGCCATCGCCACCGTGCACGGCGCGTTGCAAACCGGCGCGCTGTCCACCTCGTTCACCTCCTCCCAGGGATTGCTGCTGATGATTCCAACCCTGTACAAACTGGCGGGGCAGTTGACGCCGTTTGTACTGCACGTGGCGGCGCGAACGGTGGCTACCCATGCCTTGTCGATTTTCGGCGATCATTCCGATGTCATGGCGGTACGCCAAACCGGTTGCGCCATGCTGTGCGCCGGTAACGTGCAGGAAGCTCAGGATTTCGCTCTCATCGCTCATATCGCCAGTCTCAACAGCCGACTGCCTTTCATTCACTTTTTCGATGGTTTCCGCACATCCCACGAAATCAACAAAATCGCGCCGCTGGCGGACGAAACACTAAAACGCCTGCTGCCGCAAAGCGGTATCGACGCCCATCGGCAACGAGCGCTGACGCCGGACAATCCGGTTATTCGCGGCACGTCCGCCAATCCGGATACCTATTTCCAGTCCCGTGAAGCCACTAATCCCTGGTATAACGGCGCTTTCGCCCATGTGGAACAGGCTATGGCGTCGTTTGCCGAGGCAACGGGGCGCCGTTATCAGCCGTTTGAGTATTACGGACATCCCCAGGCCGAGCGGGTAATCGTCCTGATGGGCTCGGCCACCGGCACCTGCGAAGAGGTCATCGACAGCCTGCTGACCCAGGGGGGAAAAAAGTCGGCATGGTGAAAGTCCGCCTCTATCGCCCGTTTTCCGCCGACCATCTGCTGGCGGCCATTCCGGGAAGCGCCCGCGCCATCGCGGTGCTGGACCGCACCAAAGAGCCGGGAGCGCTGGCGGAGCCGCTCTACCTGGATGTGATGACTTCCCTGGCGGAGGCTTATAGCCAGGGGCGGCGCGACAGTTTGCCCCGCACCATCGGCGGCCGTTACGGCCTGTCGTCGAAAGAGTTCGATCCGGCCTGCGTACTGGCCATTTTTAATGAGCTGTCGTTGCCTGAGCCCCGGGCGCGCTTTACCGTCGGCATTTATGACGATATAACAAATTTATCCCTGCCGCTGCCGGAGGCGAATTTGCCTCATCGCGCCAAGCTGGAAGCATTATTCTACGGGTTAGGCAGCGACGGTTCGGTCTCCGCCACCAAGAACAACATCAAAATCATCGGCAACAGCACGCCGCTGTTCGCCCAGGGTTATTTTGTCTATGACTCGAAAAAAGCCGGCGGCCTGACGGTTTCCCATCTGCGGGTCAGCGAACATCCCATCAATTCGGCCTATCTTATCAGCCATGCCGATTTCATCGGCTGCCATCAGTCGCAGTTCATCGACAAGTATCAAATGGTGGAACGCCTGCGGCCGGGCGGCGTTTTTCTGCTCAACACCCCCCTATTCCCCCGACGAAATCTGGCGGCGGCTGCCGCAGGAAGTGCAGGGGCTGCTCATTGCGCGCCAGGCGCGGTTTTACATCATCAACGCGGCGCAAATCGCCCGCGAATGCCAACTGGGGGCTCGTATCAATACGGTGATGCAGATGGCCTTTTTCCAACTGACGGACGTCTTGGTGCAAGACGCCGCCCTCGCCGCCCTGCAATCGGCCATCGCCCGCAGTTACAGCAGCAAAGGCCAGGAATTGGTGGAACGCAACTGGCAAGCTCTGGCGGCGACCCGGGAAGCCCTGCACGCCGTGCCGCTTAGGGAAGTGGACGAACAAAGCCCGCTGCGACCGCCGGTGGTATCCGATGCCGCGCCGGATTTTGTCAAAACCGTCACCGCCGCGATGCTGGCCGGCCTGGGAGACGCTCTGCCGGTCTCGGCCTTGCCGCCGGACGGGACCTGGCCGGTGGGCACCACCCGTTGGGAAAAGCGCAATATCGCCGAACGCATCCCCCTGTGGAAACCGGAATTATGCACGCAATGCAATCATTGCGTGGCGGCCTGTCCCCATGCGGCAATCCGCGCCAAGGTGGTCTCACCCGATGCTATGCACGACGCGCCGGCCGGTTTAGCGTCCCTTGAGGTCAAATCACGGGATATGCGCGGTCAGAAATACGTGCTGCAGGTGGCGCCGGAAGACTGTACCGGCTGCAATCTTTGTGTCGAGGTCTGCCCGGCCAAGGATCGGCAAAATCCCGACGTCAAAGCGATCAATATGTCATCGCGCCTGGAGCATGTGGAGGAGGAAAAACGGCATTACGATTTCTTCCTCAACCTGCCGGAAATGAAGCCCGAACAATTGGAACGTATCGATATACGCACCTCGCAGTTGATTACGCCGCTGTTCGAATATTCCGGCGCCTGCTCCGGCTGCGGCGAAACGCCTTATATCAAGCTGTTGACCCAGCTCTATGGCGACCGGCTGCTGATTGCCAACGCCACCGGCTGTTCGTCGATTTACGGCGGGAATCTCCCCTCGACGCCTTACACCACCAACGCAGAGGGTCGCGGCCCGGCCTGGGCGAATTCGCTGTTCGAGGATAACGCCGAATTCGGACTGGGTTTTCGTCTGACGGTGGACAGCCATCGCCGCCGCGTTCTGCGGCTGCTGGATCAATACCGGGATCTGCTGCCGGAAAAGCTGCTGGCGGGGTTGCGGGCGGAAAACATGCCGGTTGAGGAGCGCCGAGGGCAAATACAGCAACTGCGAAGCTTGCTGAAGCCCCATACCGAAGACGATGCCCGTCAGCTGGCGACGGATGCCGATTATCTGGTGGACAAATCCATCTGGCTTATCGGCGGCGACGGCTGGGCCTATGACATTGGCTTCGGCGGGCTTGATCATGTGCTGAGCCTGTCGGAAAACGTCAACGTCCTGGTGCTGGATACGCAATGCTATTCCAATACCGGCGGCCAGCAATCCAAAGCCACTCCCCTCGGCGCGGTGACCAAATTCGGCGAACAGGGCAAACGCAAAGTCCGCAAGGATTTGGGGGTAAGCATGATGATGTACGGACATGTCTATGTGGCGCAGATTTCCCTCGGCGCCCAGCTCAACCAAACGGTAAAAGCCATTCAGGAGGCCGAGGCATACCCCGGCCCGTCACTGATAATCGCCTATAGCCCCTGCGAGGAACACGGCTATGACCTGGCGTTGAGCCACGATCAGATGCGTCAGCTGACCGCCACCGGTTTCTGGCCGCTTTATCGTTTCGATCCGCGGCGCGGCGAGGAAGGCAAACTCCCCCTGGCGCTGGACTCCCGCCCCCCCCAGCAGCGAATTGAGCGCCACCTTGCTTAATGAACAGCGCTTCCGGCGACTCAACAGTCAGCAGCCGGAGGTGGCGGATGCGCTTTACCAGGCGGCGGAAAAGGATCTTAAGGCAAAATACGACTTCCTGGCGCGCATGGCGGGTAAAGGGGAGACGACGGAATAAGCCCGCCGAAGCGCCGCCGGCCCGTTTTCGGCGGCCCTTTCAAACGAGCCGGGACGCTGTCTCATGAAGTCGGATCTTTTAGCCGCCGGTGGAGGCCGTATTATGCCAGCGTCAGGATTGATGCAGCCCTTTTCAGGTTAGCCGAGACGCTGGCTCACGAAGTCGGGTCTTTTCAGCCGCCGGCGGAGGCGGTATTATGCCGGCGGCTGGATTGATGCGGATGCAAAATGGATCGGAACGCTGTCGTCGAAGTGCCTCAACATGGCCGGTTTACTCTTTCATGGGTGGCTTATATCCGCCCGTGGGTGCTGTTTGTGATGTTGACCGCCATCGGTCTGCTGGTTTCCCAGTCCGCCAGCGCGGCCGGTATCATTTTAGCCGGTTACGTCATCTTGTTTATCGGGATAGTAAAACTGCTTTATGATATCGCTTGGCGCAGGCGCCTTCGCTTTTACTACGATCAGGAGGGGGGTGTGGCTTATTCGCGGTCTGGCGCCCTGGCGCAGAGGTAAAAAAGGCTTTTCCTGGCTTGAAATCGACGAAGCGTTCTGTAACGGCAGCCCATTGAGCGTCCTGACGAAATCCTATGACATCACCATAAGCCCTCGTTTCAACGCGAACCGCCAATTGACTGTCTTCCATATCAAGCACGGCGAACGCGCGGTGGCGGCGATCAATGATAGGCTGATGCAGGACATGGCGGAGTAAATCGGGCTGCCGGGCTGCAAAGGGCGCGCGTTCGCCCTGTCCATTGCCGCAAGACACGCCGCTGTCGGCATCTTTTTTGAATCATAACTCCTAAGGCATAACTTCCGTGGTTGAAAAGAAACAAACCTATGATGGCAACAAACTCCAAAAGCGCTTGCGACGCAATGTAGGTCAAGCCATTGCCGACTTCGCCATGATTGAGGAAGGGGATCGCGTCATGGTGTGCCTGTCTGGAGGAAAGGACAGCTACACCATGCTGGATATTTTGCGCAACTTGCAGCAAAACGCGCCGGTAAACTTTGACTTGATTGCGGTGAACCTGGATCAAAAACAACCCGGCTTTCCCGACGATGTGCTGCCGACCTATCTCGATTCCCTTGGGATCGAATATCGTATCGTCGAAGAGAATACCTACGCCATCGTAAAAGATAAGATTCCCGAAGGTAAAACCACCTGTTCATTATGTTCCAGGCTGCGGCGAGGCATTCTTTATCGCACCGCCGGCGAGCTTAAGGCCAATAAAATTGCCCTGGGCCACCATCGCGACGATATGCTGCAGACGCTTTTTCTGAACATGTTTTACGGCGGCAAACTCAAGGCCATGCCGCCCAAGCTAATGAGCGACGACGGTAAGCATATCGTTATCCGTCCATTGGCCTATTGCCGCGAAAAAGACATCGACCGTTATGCCCGCCTGCGCGAATTCCCCATTATTCCCTGCAACCTGTGCGGACAGCAGCCCAACCTGCAACGGCAGGTGATAGGTGAAATGCTGAGGGACTGGGATAAGCGCTATCCAGGGCGAATCGAGACCATGTTCCGCGCCATGCAGAATGTGGTGCCGTCTCACCTTGCCGACCGTCAGCTGTTTGACTTTGAGCGTATCACCGCCGGCGACCCGATTATAGACGGGGGCGACCTGGCTTTCGATCGGCAGGCGGTTCCTCTTACGCCGCCGGGGTGGGCGGACGATGCCGATGATTTGCATCGCCTTCTTGCCGGCGAACGTTTGCCGGTGACTGAAATAAAATAGTCCGGCGGTCCAGGAAGGTTGCCATCGCCGGGCTTCCCGGGACACTGTTTTCGTTTCGCCAACCGGTCATTGTCGGCCGATCAGCGCTTGTAGACAGGACCGGACGGCGGCATTGTATTCGCGTTGATTCATTTTCGTGCCCTAAAGAATGTGAGGCGGCGGATCGTTGATGGGCTTGGGATCCGGATTGTAAGGCGGTTCCAGCGGCGGATCCGGCAACGGATGGGGGATAGGCGGCGGATCGGTGGGTATGGGTTCATTGGGGATCGGATCGGCGGGGATGCTGAAACGATGCCGGCGCTTACGGTCGATTTCACCGGATGTTAACGATAACGACATGCTGTCCACCTTGTTGGGAATGAAGAAATCATTACACTTCTGTTCTCTTAAGGATAGCGGCGGACAGGTAAAGCGCAAAAAAATGCCAGGTCAAATAACCTGGCATTATATGAATTAAATATGCTATGCAATAATTCAAAAAAAGGAAGTAAGACAATATGGAGCGCAACGCCCATCGCTTGACGTTGCATTCACCTGCAAGAGGGATAATGCCCGATTTAAAGCGCGGTATTTTTGATATTGCTCAATTTTGAGCAGCATTTTTTCAATTTTTTGCACAAAAACGCAATAGAAATGCGCTGAATTAAAGCCATTTACGATACCTTAACCACCATGCAACCCCCAGCACCAATAGCACCAACAATAAGCAGAACAGACTGAAGCCATAACGCATGTTGCCGCCGGGAATCCCTCCCAGGTTGACGCCGAAAAGGCCGGTTAAAAAAGTGGTGGGCAGGAATACCATGGCCATGAGGGACATGATATAGCTTCGCCGGTTGATGGATTCCGCGGTGAAGGAATTAATTTCATCGGCAATGACCGCCGTGCGGGCAATACCGCCGTCGATATCGTCAATCCCACGTCCCAGCCTGTCGGCTATCTCCTGCATGCGGCGCCTGTCGTCGTCGTCCATCCAGGATAAATGTTCGCTGGCCAGCCGTGAAAAGACATCGCGCTGCGGTCCCATATAGCGCCGTAGCACGATGAGCTGTTTACGCAGTTGCGCCAACTGGCCGCGGGGAGGAATGCGCTGCTCCAACAGGTCGTTTTCCAGGGCGATGATTTTGTCATGCATATCATCGATAAAATCACTGGTGTGATCGGTCAAGGCATCGCTCATTTCCACCAGCCAGGTGCCGCTGTCTACCGGCCCCTGTTTTTTCTGCAGTTCGTCCAGAATTTCCTCTACCGCCTGAATCGGCTGGCGTCGGGTGGTCACGATCAGCTTATCGGTAATATATATCCGCAGGACAATCAGCTCTTCCGGAGATTCCTCGGTATTGAAATTGATGCTGCGCAGTATAATCAGCGCCCCTTCCGGCAACCGGTAAACTCTGGGCCGAGTGCTGTTTCCGGCTAAAGGTTCGCGTAACGGATCCGGTATCAGCGACGTCTCGTTCAACCAAGCCATGCTGGCCTGATGCTCAATATCCAGATGCAGCCAGCAAGGGTGGTCGCAGCGGGCGATGTCCGCTGCTTCTATAGGTCGTATCCCCCCCCCCGGCGCCGTCCAATTGTCCGGCATACAAAACCCCGTTGATATGCAGAGCTTTTTGATCAATGGATTCCAACGTTTACACCTTCTTTTTAGCATCTCATAACCAGCCGGACCGTTTAAGCTTTCGATGCAGACCGACACAACCAATAAAGGTCACCAGCAGCGTTACCGGGTATCCCCAGGCGGTTTTCAATTCCGGCATCCAGGCGAAGTTCATGCCGTATAGGCTGAAAATAACGGTCGGCACCGCCAAGATGGCCCCCCAACCGGCTAAACGTTTCACCACTTCATTTTGCCGTACCGTCACCATCGCCAGATTGACATGCATGGCGTTGGTTAACATTTCGCGCATATCGTCGGTACGCGTTATCACCTGATGAGCATGATCCTGAACGTCGCGGATATAGGCCCGCAGTTCTTTTGGGATAACGGTTTCATGAAGACGAATCAGCTGATTGCAAATCTCGTCGATAGGGACAGCGGCATTGTGCATCGCCAACAGTTCGCGTCGCAAGCGGTATACCCTCTCAACGGCCTGTGGATCAAACTCCGATTTGAACATGTCCGCTTCGATGGCATCGAACTGAGTCTCATACCGGTTGATGATCTCCCGGTAATTATCCACGACGAAATCCATTATAGAATAGAGCGCGAATCCCGGCCCCTTTGCCAGCAACGAGGGATTCTCCTCAGCACGCGCCCGAATGGCGGCGTAACTGGAAGACGCTCCATGACGGACCGTGATGAGGAAATGCGCGCCGACAAAAAAATGGGTTTCGCCATATTTTACCGCGCCGTCGATAAACTGGGCGGTTTTCACCACGATGAACAGCGAGTCGCCGTAGGTTTCCAATTTAGGGCGTTGATGGGCCGCAAGCGCATCCTCAATAGCCAAATCATGCAGGTTGAATTCTTCCTGAATTTTCCGCATGAAAACGTCATCGGGCTGCCACAGGCCTAACCAGACGAAGGTATCAGGCTGTTTCAAAACCTCGCTGATGTCATCAATTGTGATGTCGCCTATACGACGCCCCGCCTGGTAAGCAACGCTGTTTATCACCTTGTCCATTATCTGCCCTTTACGCGCGTTGCCCCCGTTGCCGCAAAAAATCGCCGCCGTCCCAAAATCGTTATTAAGGTTCTCAAAGGCGAATGACTGTCACGAGTATAGTCATTGTAAACGGCCCGGCGTTCATCCCGCCTGCTCTTCCTTTACCTCCAGGCGGTCAAGATCTTCATCGGATAGGCCCGTCCAGTTTTTCACCTGGCCGCGGCTGGCCCCGTCAGCCAGCGAGCGACGAGCGACTTCCAGCTTACCTTCCAACTTCCCTTTCTGTTCAAAGTGTTGCGCGATTGTCATCATTTCATCCTCCTCCTGCAAGCATGGCGCCTGCTGCGCCAGCTCCTTTAAAAAAGTTTCACATCTTCAATTTTGGCCACCTGGGCAAAGTAAGCCACCAGACTTTTCTGCAAGTCCTTTGAAGGGGGCCATAGCGCCAGCAACAGGCCGATCTTCTCGACCAGCTCCGTCATGTCCCGCAGCCGGATATGCTTTTGCACCAGTTCCAGTAGGGCGACTCGCCGGTGAGTCATGATTTCCTCATCAGACATGATGGTAAGATCAATAACCGGAAACGGCCGATGGTATACTTGACGAGCTAGCTCAACGTCGGAAAAACACATCAACCAGTCGTTGGTATAAGGATAACCCCTTCGGCTGCCTTGATAAAACAGCAGTGGCATCACCACGGGAAGATCCTTGTAGCCCTGATCAAGATGCTGCTGCATAACCGCCAGACTGTAACGCATCATGCGGTACGCCATTAACTTATGCGGACTACTTTGATGCTCCACCAAACAATAGATATAACCGCTGCCCTGGTTGGTACGCACCGAATATAGCATGTCGGAACAGTGGTTGCGTAAGTTTGGCTCGACATATGAACCGGCGCAAAGGTTAAGTGTATTAAAGTCACAGCGCTGCCGTAAAGAGGGTGGAAGATGTATTTCCAAAAATCCCGCGCAATGGCTATCTCGGCGAAAAATCGTTTAAAAAGGGCGTCATGATGACAGTAATTAATTATCATGTAGGAAACCTAATTATATTTTATGCGTCAAAATCCATTGAAAAAAAATAATACTATAACAAATGTAATTCGAATGGAGTAATCATCCCATGACCGAGAGCATGCCATCGGTGAAAGAAATCCTTGCATCTCTTCTGATTTATCAAAGAAATAAAATAGATTAAACAGACCCGCTGTGCCTCATTGGCTAATGAGAATCCTATACCTTTCAACCCAAATAAGTCTAATTGAAAAAAACCGCCTAAACGATGAAAGATATTTATTGCAAAGTATAAAAGTGAAATAACCATAGCCTAATGCATTTACGTCAATAACCTTTGATATTTTTACCTTGGCGCTAAAATGCAAAAAATACATCATCTCAACGCAAAAATGTTGATATAGCGGATCGCCGAGGAGGTCTTTAAGCGAAGGAGTGTCATTTGACAAGACGGGTCGCGGGATTATTTCGTCCGCATGCCATTGGGCCGTTACAGCGGCAACAACGGCATGCCTCCTGCTTAATCCCCCACGACGTCGTTAATGCTTGATGATATACATACTTTGACTGTAAGCCGTATCCTCGGGATTGGTAATGGGATAGCCCTTTACCCAGGGCTTGATCAACCGACCGTTGGTATACTGGTATATAGGAGCAATGGGGGACTGCTCGGTAAGGATGTCCTCCGCCCTGTTATAATCCACCGTCAACAGTTTGGGGTTGGTTTGCCGACTGGCGAGTTCAAGCAGACTATCGTATTGTGGAGAGTTGAACTTGGCGATATTGCCGCTGTGGGCCGCGGTAAGCAGCGATAAAAAGGTGGAGGGCTCATTATAATCACCGACCCACGATGCTCGAACCACGTCAAAATTGCCGGTGTTGCGGCTATCGATATAGGTTTTCCATTCCTGGTTGACCAGTTTTACATTAACGCCGAGTTTTTTCTTCCACATAGAGGCGACGGCGATAGCAATTTTTTGGTTCCCTTCAGATGTATTGTACAACAAGGTCAAGTTCAGCGGCTTATCCGCACCGTAGCCCGCCGCGGTCAGCAGTATTTTGGCTTCGGCATCCAGTTCTTCCTGGGAATGTCTTTGCAGATAATTGGGCGTGGGCGCAAAGCCGGCGGTCACGTCCGGCGTCAGGTGGAAAGCGGGTTTTTCGCCGCTGCCCAGCACTTTCTCCGCGATGATTCGCCGGTCGATGGCGTATGACAGGGCTTTACGTACCCGTACATCATTGGTGGGCGCGCGTTGTGTGTTAAAGGCGTAATAGTAGGTTCCCAACTGTGCGGGGGTATAAACCTGCCCGGGAAGATCTTTCAGCAATTGCCGATAGCGAGGTTTTGGAAAGGATTCGGTAATGTCGATATCATCGGCGAGATAGCGGTTAAGCGCCGCCGACTCTTGGTTGATGGGAATAAACGTTACCTGTGTCAGCACTGTATGCCGGTTGTCCCAGTAATAAGGGTTAGGGACGAGCACCAGCTTCTCATTGACGACTCTCTGCCGTAGTTGAAACGCGCCGTTGCCCACCAGATTGCCGACTTTCGTCCAGTCGCTGCCGTATTTCTCCACCGTTGGCCGATGAACCGGGAAAAGGCTGAAATTCGCCGTCAGGCTGACAAAATAAGGTACCGGTTTGTCCAGCTCCACTTTCAAGGTGTGATCATCCGTTGCGCTGACCCCCAGTTTATCAGGGGGAAGTTTTCCGGCGATAATCTCACCCGCATTGGTCAACCCGGCCAGTTGGGTAAACCAGGCAAAAGTAGACAGGTTCTTCGGGTCAGCCAGCCGCCGCCAGCTATAGACGAAATCATTGGCCGTGACAGGGTCACCATTGGACCATTTGGCATCCGGACGCAAATGGAAAATAAAGGTGCGATTATCATTGGTCTGCCAGCTCAGGGCCACACCGGGTATGGGGCGTCCTTTGGCGTCCTGGTTGACCAACCCCTCGAACAGGTCACGCATCACCTCCGCTTCCGTCAGGCCGACGCCCTTGATGGGATCCAGGGACGCCGGCTCGTCCTTTATGTGGCGGGCGATGTGCTGTACCGGCGCCAATTCAACGCCGTCAGGGACCACAGCCGAACGCGCAGCGGGACTGCAGGCGATTATCAGCGAGGCGCAAAGGCCGAACTTAAAACCAGGCATAAAATTATCCTTAAGGTTATGACCGGTCCGGCATCATCCCGGCGCCGGCGCAAAAATCAGTCGAAACACGTCGGTCTTTTGCGATAAAATGCTGTAACTCATTGTAACCCAGTATTTTGTGGCGGCAAAGCCCATGACCCTCTATCATCCTCGCCCGCAGCGCGGCAAACTGCTCTCACCCGGCATTCCGTTTGGGACAACGGTGCTCGGCGCCCCGTTGCTCTACTTTCCCGCTGCTGAAATCTCAGCGGATACCGGGCTGATTCTTGCCGGTACCCACGGCGATGAAACCGCCGGCGTGGTGGCGCTATCCTGCGCGCTGCGTACCCTGGGGGCTTCGCCGTCAAGGCATCATATGGTGTTGGCGGTCAATCCGGACGGCTGTCAGCTGGGACTGCGGGCGAACGCCAACGGCGTCGATTTGAACCGTAATTTCCCCACCGCCTGTTGGCAGCCCGTAGAGACCGTATATCGCTGGACCAGTGCAAGCGACGCCCGTGATGTGTTGTTGTCGCCGGGCGACGCCCCCGGCTCGGAACCGGAAACGCGCGCGCTGTGTCAATTGATAGCGCGATTGGACCCGGCTTGGGTGGTTTCCTTCCATGAGCCGTTGGCCTGTATCGAACAGCATGCCCGTTCAACCCTGGCGATATGGCTGGCGGAAAAACTCGCCCTACCGCTGGCGGACAGCGTCGGCTATGCCACCCCCGGCTCCTTCGGCAGTTGGTGTCAAGAACGGGGTTTATCCTGCATCACCGCCGAATTGCCCGCCGTTTCGGCGGATGCCGCCACCACGCGTTACTTGGACGCTTTGGTGGATCTGCTGCGCTACCGGCCTTGAACAACGGCGATAAGGCCGACACTTTAGAGCGCTGCAAGCCTTACTCCAACGCGATGGACCCGCAGCCAAATGCAAGGCGCGGCTCGGCATCCCTGGCCAGCCAGGTGGGTCCGTCCAGGTCGATAAACCGCGCCGCCGGCGTCAACGGCAAGGCGGCGGCGATAGCCCTTGAAGTGCACAGCATGCAGCCGAGCATGACGCCGAAGCCTTGCTCCCTCGCCTGTCGGGCCAACAGCAGGGCTTCGGTCAGTCCGCCGGTTTTGTCCAGCTTGATGTTCACCATCTCATAGTTGTCTTTCAACGCCGGCAGCTGTTGTCGGGTGTGGCAGCTTTCATCCGCGCAGATTGGCAATGGATGAATGAAATGCTGCAAGGCGGCATCCTGCTCCGCGGGCAACGGTTGTTCAAGCATCGCCACGCCCAGATCTGCCAGGAGTTGGCAGCGGGTGGCCAATCCCTCCGGTTGCCAGGCCTCATTGGCATCGACAATCAGGGTCGCCTCGGGAACGGCGGCGCGGATAGCCACCATCCGCTCGGTAATCAATCGATCGTCGAGTTTGATTTTCAGCAGCCTGGCGCCCCTTTGCCAATAGGCCAACGCCGCTTCGGCCATCGCCTCCGGCTCGCCGATGCTGAGGGTTTGCGCCATGCTGATGGTCGTCGGCAGTTGGACGCCGGCATACTCCGCCAGGGTCTGGCCGCTGAGTTGGCGCTCTACGTCCCACAGCGCACAGTCTACCGCGTTGCGCGCCGCGCCGGCGGGTAGCAATGACTGAAGCGCTTCACGGGAAGCTCCCTGATGCAAAGGCAACTGCACCGAGGCCAACTGCGCCATCACTGACTGTTCGCTCTCGCCGTATCGGGGATAGGGAGTGCATTCACCCATACCCTTAACGCCGTCCTGCTCCACTTCCACCACCACGACTTTGGCTTCCGTGCGGCTGCCGCGTGAAATCACAAAGGGGGTATGAAGCGGCCATGCTTCAGGGTAAAACCGCATTACTCTCATCGTCTGTCCTCGATTGAGGGTTACCTTGGGATTGGAGTTAAACCCCATTGAATGTGAAAGTTATTATTGTAAAATTTCGGCTATCTTCGTTGTGAGTCATCTTTTAGACTGGGTTCGCCACTTACGCAGACAAGGAACCCAGCATGGCGGAAACCCTCTATTTTCAAGGTAATCCGATTAAGGTCGTCGACAGGTTGCCCCAGCCAGGGGACAAGGCGCCGAACTTTTTCCCTGGTGGCCAAGGATCTCAAAGATATAACGTTAAACAACCATACCGGCAAACGCAAGATATTGAATATCTTTCCCAGCATCGATACCGGAATTTGCGCCGCAACGGTGCGCCGTTTCAATCACCTGGCGGCTTCTCTCATTAATACCGTGGTGCTGTGTATTTCCGCCGATTTGCCGTTCGCGACGTCTCGCTTTTGCGGCGCGGAAGGCCTACACCGGGTCATCACTCTGTCCGTACTGCGAGACCGACAATTTATGCGCCGCTATGGAGTGGAAATCATCGATGGCCCGTTGAAGGGACTGACCGCCCGAGCGGTCATGATATTGGATGAGCATGATGAGGTGATCTACAGTCAACGGGTAAAGGAAATAACCCACGAACCGGATTACCGGCTGGCGATGGCGGCCTTGGCTAAAGCGCCGTTTAGCAATTAACGCCCAAGCGCCGGAAAACAACGGCCGAAATACCCGCCGCGCCGGTCACGCGTCTTCATCCTCATCGCTTTTTTTTGGCGCTCAGTGCGTATTCCCGCAATTTATTGGCGATGGCGGTGTGAGACACCCCCAGCCTTTTCGCCAATTTGCGGGTGCTGGGATAGGTGCGGTAAAGCCGGGTCAGCACCGAACGTTCGAATCTTTTGCTGATATCCTCTAGCGAACCGCCCAGGGCTTCCTCGGACATGGTCAACGGCAGGGCGAAATCAGGCAGGTCGATATCGTCGGCCCCCAGCACATGCCCGTCCATCTGCGCCAAGGCGCGGTACAATACGTTTTTCAACTGTCGCGCGTTGCCGGGCCAGGCATACTGGGTCAGCACCGCCGTCAGTTCAGGAGCCAGCTTCGGATGCGCTATTCCTTGCTCATCGCAAAAGCGGGCGATAAACAGCGCCGCCAGAGGCATGACGTCATCCGGTCTTTCCCGCAGCGGCGGCAGAGTCAGGGTCAATACGTCCAAGCGGTAATAGAGATCCTCGCGAAATTGCCCTTTACGCACCAGCTCCAGCAGGTTTTTCTGCGTCGCGCAAATCACCCGGACATCCACGTGCATTTCCCGGTCTTCCCCCACCCGGCGAAAAGTCCCGTCGTTGATGAAACGCAGCAATTTATTTTGCATGTTCGGCGACATTTCGCCTATCTCGTCCAAGAGCACCGACCCGCCGTCGGCTTGTTCGAAAAAAGCCCTTTTTACTTTCCAACGCGTTGGGATAGGCGCCGGCGGCGTGACCGAACAATTCGCTTTCCGCCACCTCATCCGGCAGCGCGGCGCAGTTTAATGCCAAAAAGGGACGCTTGCCCCGCGGACTGCGCAGGTGGCAGGCGTGGGCCACCAGGTCTTTGCCGGTGCCGGTCTCGCCGATAATCAGCAGCGGCGCATCCAGCATGGCCAGCTTGCGTCCCTGCTCCACCATCTGGCGCATTTTGCCGCTGACGGCGATGATATGGTTGAATTCACTGTCGTCGTTAGGGCCGTTTTCCTGCAATTGCCGCCCCATGCGCACTGCGGATTTCAGTAATATGACCGCCCCCGCCGGAGCCGTTTTACCATTATCCGCCGTCAGGCGAAGCGGGATGATTTCCATCAGGAAATCCTGCCCCGCCAAGACCACCCGACGGCTATCGGCGGCGGGCTGCTCATCCTCCAGCCAGCGGGTGAAATTAAACGCGGTGATAAGGCCCCCGCGGGCTGGCGGCGTATTTTTTCCGCCCCGAGGCCGAACAGCGACAGGGCCGCCGGATTGGCCTGATCCACCCGACCCTTGAGATCGATGGACAATACCGGTTCGGGAATGGCGGCCAACAGCGCCTCCAGGGCCCGGCGTTCCCGTTCCGACGGCATGAAGGCCAGCGTTCGCACATCGGATACGCCTTTGATACGGCGGATTTCCGCCATCAATCTGGGGAACATGTCCCCTTCCAACTGGGGAAAATTTAGGTATATCTTGCCGATGGGATCTATTTCGATGCCGTGTAGATCGATGTTATGTGAAACCAACAGGTCCAGCAGTTCCCGGGCCAGACCCAGGCGATCTTGGCAAAAAACTTCGATACGCATGGCGCGCCTCTCCATGAATGAAGGTCATGAGCGCTATCATACGTGGCGGCGACGCCGGGATGAAGCCATCTGTCACAAAAAGTTGACAGATGGAAAGAAATCTATCCCACCCGCGCTAAAGCTGGCGGAATCGGTTACGCAGCCCGAAAGCGTCAGAGGTCACATATCGCTCCACCTGGCGCAGATGCTGCTCGCTGTCCCTCAGTTGCAGCTCAAGCAGGTCCAATTGCCGGTTGAAAGGAAGGAACGCCGAACCCGGTTCGTTTTCATCCGCCGGCGCCGGCTCCAACCAAAAGGCCAGAATGACGTAAGCGATGAGGGTCAGCATAAATAAACCCAAAAACATCGACAATACCGCGATGAGACGCACCAGCCGCACCGGTATGTCGAAATAGCGGGCCAGGCCGGCGCAAACCCCTTTGATCATGCCCTCATCCGGTCGCCGGTATAGCCGTTTTTTCAGGGTATCATTCATGCTATTGCCTCCAATCGGGATATTCCGCGTCCAGGATATCCTCCAGCGCCCGGATACGCGCCTGCATGCGCCGGGCGTCATCCTGGAGCTGCGTCAGGCGCCGGGCATCTTGCTCCTGGATAAACGAACCCTGCCTGCGTCGGTTGTTATAATGCAACCAGAGCCAAACCGGAGCCACAAACAGCAAAAAAACGGTCAAGGGTACTGAAAGCACAATCAACAGTGCGGTCATGATGACTCCTTATCATGGTAAAATGCGGCACCGGACCGGGTCCATGCCTGCGCAGACGCCGCCATTATTCGGCTTTATTCATTTGCGCTTTCAACGCCGCCAGTTGCTGGCTTATCTCGTCATCCGCCTTGAGTTCGGCAAACTGCTGGTCCAGGGATTTCTGCTTGCCGAAACCTATGCTTTCGGCTTCCGCCTCCATACTGTCTATACGCCGTTCAAACTGCTCGAACCTGGCCATGGCTTCGTCGATTTTACCGCTGTCCAACTGGCGGCGAATATCCCGGGAAGAGGCGGCGGCCTGATGGCGCAACGCCAACGTTTTCTGGCGTGCGCGGGTTTCCGCCAGCTTATTCTCCAATTCGCCTATTTCGCGCTTCAAGCGTTCCAGGGTTTCTTCGATAACCGTCACGTCCTGGCGCAACGCGGCGACAATCTTGGTCAGACGCTGTTTTTCCATCAAGGCGGCGCGGGCCAGATCCTCTTTGCCTTTATTGAGGGCCAGCTCGGCCTTGCCCTGCCAATCGTCCTGTTGCGTTTGCGCCTGGTCAATACGCCGCAGCAACTGTTTCTTTTCCGCCAATGCCTGGGCAGACGTGGTACGCACCTCTACCAGCGTATCTTCCATTTCCTGGATCATCAGTCGGACCAATTTTTGCGGATCCTCCGCCTTATCCAGCAATGCATTGATATTGGCGTTCACGATATCGGTGAAACGAGAAAAAATACCCATTGCAGATCCCCTATATATTCGCCGGTGTCGGCTGAAAATGTTCATGAAGAACACGGCACAACTCATTGTTTACAATTAGCATGCCAACTCGCCAACATTTTTAATCGATTGATTTTAAATAAATAATACCATTGCGAATCCGTATTTTTCGACTATAGTGATGATATACACTAACTGTTGGCGAAATTCACCATGGCGGATCATCATGAAAACCTGCTGGGTCAATCCAATAACTTTTTGGAGGTGCTAGAGCAAGTGTCCCGCCTGGCGCGGCTGAACAAACCGGTGTTGGTTATCGGCGAGCGAGGCACCGGAAAAGAGCTGATTGCCCGCCGACTGCATTACCTCTCCCCGCGCTGGCAGGGTCCGTTTATCTCCCTTAACTGCGGGGCGTTAAATGAAAAACCTGTTGGATTCCGAACTGTTCGGTCATGAGGCGGGGGCCTTCACCGGCGCGCAAAAACGGCATCAAGGCCGCTTCGAACGCGCGGACGGCGGCACCCTGTTTCTTGATGAACTGGCCACCGCGCCGATGATGGTGCAGGAGAAATTATTGCGGGTCATTGAATACGGTGAACTGGAGCGCGTCGGCGGCAGCCGGCCGTTGCAGGTGGATGTGCGCCTGGTCTGCGCCACCCATGCCGATTTACCCCGCCTGGCCAAGACCGGCCAATTTCGCGCCGATTTGTTGGACCGGCTGGCGTTTGACGTGGTGGCCTTGCCGCCGCTGCGGGAACGGCGGCAAGACATTATGGTCATGGCCGAACATTTCGCCATCCAGATGTGTCGCGAGATTGATTTGCCGTTGTTTCCGGGCTTTACCCCGCCGGCGCGGCAGACGTTGCTGTCTTATGACTGGCCCGGCAATGTGCGGGAGTTGAAGAACGTGATAGAGCGGTCCACTTATCGCCATGGCAACAGCGAGCAGCCGCTGGATTCGATCCTGCTCGATCCTTTCGCGGCGACGAAAACGGAACGCTTACCAGAGGAGGCCCAGACCGATAGGCCGTCCTCGCTGCCGCTCAATCTTAAATCCTGGCTGGAACAACAGGAAAAAGAGTGGATAGAAAAGGCGTTGGTTCAAGCGCGGTATAACCAGCGGCAGGCCGCCGAACTCTTGTCATTAAGCTACCATCAACTGCGGGGGATGATGAAAAAACACGCTATCAGGGTAAGCAATAGGCCCTAGGCGTCCACGCCGCGACGGCGAAAAAAGCCAACCCGGGGGCTGGCAAATTAATACTGGAAGCAATGTGAGCAATGTCGTATCGGCGAACGAAGAGTCTTACGTTCATCGATAAGATTATGATAATGGTTCTCACTATCATGTGTAAAGCTTTTTGATGATAATAATTCTCATTAGACCGCGTACTGTGGAGGGTTTTTAAGCCGACCGGCGCGGATTGACGCTTTATCAGGCTATCCGGCGCGTTTATTCACGGCATAAATTGGGTGTCGCGCCAGAGTAAGGTAAACTGAAATCATTATCCGGTAGGATTTGATTGGTGATGAGAATTAAACGGTTTTCTCTCTTGACGCTATTATGGACGGCCCTCATTGTCCCAGCCGGCCTGCCCGCGTCGGCGGCCGAACCCCCGCCGCCGGATGTGCGGCAAAGCGGCTTTGTTTATTGCGTGAACGGCTTGTTGAATACCTTCAACCCGCAAATGGCCAGCAGCGGGCTGACGGTGGATACCCTCTCGGCGCAAATCTATGACCGCCTGCTGGATGTGGATCCCTATACCTACCGGCTTATTCCGGAGCTGGCGCAAAGCTGGGAAGTGCTGGACAACGGCGCCACCTACCGATTCCATCTGCGTAAAAACGTTCCCTTTCAACATACCGCCTGGTTTACCCCCACCCGGTTTCTTAATGCCGATGACGTGGTGTTCAGCTTTGCCCGCATGTTCGATATCCATCACCCTTACCACGATGTCAACGGCGGCGAGTATCCTTACTTCGACAGCCTGCAATTCCCCGACTCGGTGCAAAGCGTGCGTAAACTGGACAACGACACGGTGGAATTCCGGCTCAACAGCCCCGACGCCTCCTTTCTGTGGCACATCGCCACCCATTACGCGCCGGTGTTGTCGCAAGAGTATGCCCAGCAGCTCAGCGCCGCCGGCCGTCAGGAACAAATTGACCGCCAGCCGGTGGGCACCGGGCCGTTTATGCTGAAAGAATACCGGGCCGGGCAGTTCATCCGCCTGTTGCGCCATGACGATTACTGGCGCGGCCGGCCGCGGATGTCTCAAGTGATCATCGATCTGGGGGCCGGCGGCATCGGCCGCTTGTCCAAACTGCTGACCGGGGAGTGCGATGTGCTGGCCTATCCGGCCGCCAGCCAGTTGCCTATCCTGCGCGACGATCCGCGCCTGCGCTTGACGCTGCGGCCCGGCATGAATATCGCCTATCTGGCGTTCAATACCGCGAAACCGCCGCTGGACGACGTCAGGGTGCGCCGCGCCATCGCGCTGTCCATCAATAATCAGCGTCTGATGCAGTCCATTTATTACGGCACCGCCGAGACTGCCGCCTCCATCCTGCCGCGCGCCTCCTGGGCCTATGACAATGACGCCAAGGTCAGCGAATACAATCCCGACAAAGCGCGGGCGCTGTTGCACTCCATCGGCAAAGACAAGCTGGAACTGCGTTTATGGGTGCCGACGGCATCGCAATCCTATAACCCGAGCCCGCTTAAGACCGCTGAGCTTATCCAGGCGGATCTGGCGCAGGTGGGCATCAAAGTGATTATCGTTCCGGTGGAGGGCCGTTTCCAGGAGGCCCGGCTTATGACCATGAATCACGATCTGACGCTGGCGGGCTGGTCGACCGACAGCAATGACCCGGACAGCTTCTTCCGGCCCTTGCTCAGCTGCGCCGCCATCGGCTCTCAGACCAACTACGCCCACTGGTGTCAGCCCGAGTTCGATGCATTGCTTCATACGGCGTTGCTGTCGCAACAGTTGGCCGGGCGCATGGAAACCTATCGGAACGCGCAGCATATACTGGAAGATCAATTGCCGATATTGCCTTTGGCATCTTCGCTACGCCTGCAAGCCTATCGTTATGACATCAAGGGCTTGGTGCTCAGTCCCTTCGGCAGCGCCTCCTTCGCCGGGGTCTACCGGGAAGATTCCCAGGAACCGAAACCATGATTATATTTATCCTGCGCCGGCTGCTGCTGCTGTTGATCACGCTGTTTTTTCTCTCGCTGGTGGGGTTTTCACTCAGTTATTTCACCCCCGGCGCGCCGTTGAGCGGCGCATCGTTTACCGACGCCTATTTATATTATTTCAATAGCTTACTGCATATGAACTTCGGCGTCTCCAGCATCAACGGCCAAGCCATCGGCGAGCAACTGCGCGAAGTATTTCCCGCCACGCTTGAATTGTGCATCCTGGCCTTTATTTTGGCCCTTATCGTCGGCATCCCGCTGGGGGTGATGGCCGGGGTGACACGTAATAAGTGGCAGGATATCGGCATCAGCATCTTCGCCCTGCTCGGCCTGTCGATGCCAGTGTTTTGGCTGGCGTTATTGCTAACGCTGTTCTTTGCGCTGCATCTGGGCTGGTTCCCGGTCTCCGGACGTTATGATCTGTTGTACCAGATCAAGCCGGTGACCGGCTTCGCCCTGTTGGACGCCTGGCTGTCGGATTCCCCTTATCGCCATGAGATGATAACCAGCACCCTGCGGCATATGGTGTTGCCCATTGTCGCCCTGGCGGTGGCCCCTACCACGGAGGTTATCCGGCTGATGCGGATCAGCACCGATGAGGTGTTCGCTCAAAATTACATCAAGGCGGCGGCCACCCGCGGTTTGACGCTCGCCACCATTATCCGCCGGCACGTTTTGCACAACGCCCTCCCCCCATTATTCCCAAATTGGGCCTGCAGTTTTCCACCATGCTGACGCTGGCGATGATTACCGAAGTGGTGTTCAGCTGGCCGGGCGTGGGCCGTTGGCTTATCAACGCCATACGCCAGCAGGATTACGCCGCCATATCCGCCGGCGTCATGGTGGTGGGGTCGCTGGTCGTGGCCGTCAACGTGCTGGCGGATGTGGTGGGCGCGTTGGCCAATCCGCTACGCCATAAGGAGTGGTATGCTCTCCGATAACGTTTATCGCGAAAAACGCATGCCTAGCCCGCTGCGTTACATCTGGCGCATTTTCTACCATGACGCCATGTCGATGATAGGATTGTACGGTTTTATTCTGCTGCTGCTGCTGTGCCTGTTCGGCTCGTTGCTGGCGCCCTATTCCCTTGACCAACAGTTTCTCGGCTACCAGCTCCTTCCCCCTTCCTGGTCACGTTACGGGGATGTCTCCTTTTTCCTGGGCACCGATGATTTGGGGCGGGATGTGCTCAGCCGCCTGCTGGCCGGCGCCGCGCCCACCTTCGGGGCGGCGTTGCTGCTGACGCTCGTGGCTTCGGTCCTCGGCCTCCTGTTGGGGGTGCTGGCGGGCATTAGCCACGGCCTGCGCTCGGCGGCCCTCAATCATGTGCTCGACACACTGCTGTCCATTCCGTCGCTGCTGCTGGCCATCGTAGTGGTGGCGTTTACCGGCCCTTCCCTGGGCCATGCCATGCTGGCGGTGGGACTGGCGATATTGCCGCGCATTGTGCGCACGGTGTACGGCGCGGTGCATGAAGAGCTGGAAAAAGAGTATGTGCTGGCGGTGCGCATCGACGGCGCATCGATGCCGCATATTTTGCGCTATGCGGTGTTACCGAATATCGCCGGCATTCTGGTATCCGACTTCACCCGCGCGTTGTCCATGGCCATTCTGGATATCGCCGCCCTGGGGTTTCTCGATCTCGGGGCGCAACTGCCGTCCCCTGAGTGGGGCGCCATGATGGGGGATACGCTGGAACTGGTTTATGCCGCGCCCTGGACGGTGATGCTGCCGGGGGGGCCATTATGTTAAGCGTCCTGATCGTGAACATAGTGGGCGACGGCCTGCGCCGCGCCATGATTGCGGAGGTGGAATAATGCCGTTAATGGATATCCGTAATCTCACCATTGAATTTATGACCGCCGACGGACCGGTCAAAGCAGTGGATCGCGTCAGCTTCACTCTGGTAGAGGGGGAAGTCCGCGGCCTGGTGGGTGAATCCGGCTCAGGCAAGAGCCTGATTGCCAAAGCCATTTGCGGCGTCACCAAGGACAACTGGCGGGTCACGGCGGACCGGTTTCGCTTCGACGACATCGATTTATTGCAACTGACCCCGCGCCAGCGTCGACGTCTGGTGGGCCATAACGTCTCGATGATTTTCCAGGAGCCGCAGTCGTGCCTCGATCCTTCGGAAACCATCGGTCGCCAGCTTTGCCAGGTAATCCCGGGCTGGACGTATAAAGGGCAGTGGTGGCGGCGACCCGGCTGGCGTAAACGCCGGGCCATCGAGCTGCTGCACCGGGTGGGCATTAAGGATCATAAAATGATCATGGGCAGCTATCCTTACGAGCTCACCGAAGGGGAGTGCCAAAAAGTCATGATCGCCATCGCTCTGGCCAATCAGCCTCGGCTGTTGATTGCCGACGAACCCACCAACGCCATGGAGCCCACCACCCAGGCGCAGATTTTCCGGCTGCTGGCGGGGCTGAACCAGAACAACAACACCACCATTTTACTGATAAGCCATGACATTCAGATGATGAGCAAATGGGCGAACCGCATCAATGTGCTTTACTGCGGCCAGACGGTGGAGAGCGCCACCTGCGAGGAACTCATCGCCACGCCTCATCATCCCTATACCCAGGCGCTTATCCGCGCCATACCGGATTTCGGCCGTTCCATGCCGCCTAAAAGCCGGCTCAACACCCTGCCCGGCGGCATCCCGTCCCTGGAGCATTTGCCCATCGGTTGCCGCTTGGGCCCGCGCTGCCCTTACGCGCAGAAGACCTGTATAGAAATGCCGCCCCTGGAGCCTGTCAAGAACCATTGGTTCGCCTGTCATTTCCCCCTTAACATGGAGGAACAATAACAATGGAAACCCTCCTGGAAGCGCGCAATCTTACTAAAACCTTCCGTTACCGTACCGGCTTGTTCCATAAACATCAGGTGGAAGCGGTCAAGCCGCTGAGTTTTATTTTGCGGGAAGGACAAACCCTGGCGATTATCGGCGAGAACGGCTCGGGTAAATCCACCCTGGCGAAAATGCTGGCCGGCACGGTAGAGCCCACCGGCGGCGAACTGCTTATCGACGACCACCCGCTGACCTTTGGCGATTATCGCTATCGCAGCCAGCGCATCCGAATGATTTTCCAGGATGCCGGCAACGCCCTCAATCCTCGTCAGCGCATCGGTCAGTTGCTGGACGTACCGCTGCGGTTGAATACCGATATGGCGGCGCCGGAGCGGGAACAGGCCATCAACCTGACTCTGCGGCAAGTGGGGCTGCGCCCTGATCATGCCTATTATTATCCCCATATGCTGGCGCCGGGACAAAAACAGCGCGTGGGACTGGCCAGAGCGCTTATCCTGCGGCCCAAGGTCATCGTGGCCGACGAAGCGCTGGCGTCGCTGGATATGTCGATGCGCTCGCAAATCATCAACTTGATGCTCGAGCTGCAGGCCAAGCAGGGTATAGCTTATATCTACGTCACTCAGCATCTGGGCATGATGAAGCACATCAGCGATCAGATCATGGTGATGCAGGACGGCGAGGTGGTGGAACGCGGCAATACCGCCGACGTGCTGGCGGCGCCGCTGCATGATCTCACCAAACGCTTGATTGCCAGTCATTTCGGCGAGGCGCTGACGGCGGATGCCTGGCGCCGCGATGCCGCTATGCCTTGATGACGCCTCAGGGGCGGGGTCTACACCTGTTGCGGTAATCATGGTAAACTCCGCCGGTTTATAGAACCGCCATCTTTCAAATTGCAGCCAAGCTGCAACCCGAAATCCATTGGGTAGAACGTCGAATGCCGCGGCGCTGACGTCGCGGCCGCATGTAAAAATGATTACAAGGATTAATGCTATGGGTTTTCTTACCGGTAAGCGCATTCTGGTGACTGGCGTGGCCAGCAACCGCTCCATCGCCTTCGGTATCGCGCAGGCGATGCATCGCGAGGGCGCCGAGCTGGCATTCACTTATCAGAATGACAAACTGAAATCACGGGTGGAAGGCTTCGCCGGTGAACTGGGTTCCAGCATCGTATTGCCCTGCGATGTCGCCGAGGACGCCAGCATCGAAGCACTGTATGTGGAACTGGCCAAGGTATGGCCGACCTATGACGGTTTGGTGCATGCCATCGCCTATGCCCCCGCCGACCAACTGGACGGCGACTATGTGAACGCCGTGACCCGCGAGGGTTTCGCCATCGCCCACGATATCAGCGCCTACAGCTTTGTCGCCATGGCGAAAGCCGGCCGTCACATGCTCAATCCGAATTCCGCTTTGGTAACACTGACCTACCTGGGGGCGGAACGCGCCATTCCCAACTATAACGTCATGGGCCTGGCCAAAGCGTCGCTGGAAGCCAACACGCGTTATATGGCCAATGCCATGGGCCCGCAAGGGATACGGGTCAACGCCATTTCCGCCGGCCCGATCCGCACTCTGGCGGCCTCAGGCATCAAAAACTTCAAGAAAATGCTGTCTTACTGCGAATCGGTGACCCCGCTGCGCCGCGTCGTGACCATTGAGGACGTGGGCAACACCGCCGCGTTCCTGTGTTCCGATCTGGCTTCCGGCATCACCGGTGAAGTCATTCATGTGGACGGCGGTTTCAATATCGCCTCCATGAACGATCTGGAACAGAATTAATCACCTGCCCGGCCCTGCTTAAACCCCGTTCATCCGCTCCGCCAACCAGGCGGCGGCAAAGGTGAACAGGGTTTTCGCCAGCGGCGTCGACCGATTCGGTTCGGCCATCACCAAGGCGCCCTGGCGTTTCATTGCGGGGAGCCGGATAGGCGAGGCGACGAGTTCCGGCGTCATCCCCGGCAACAAATGCCCGCGGGGCATGACGCCGCAGCCAAGCCCGACGAACACCCCCTGCAGCAAATGGAAAACCGAGGCGCTTTCGAGAACAATGCGGGGGCGCAGCTCGGCGGCGCGGAAGTGTTCGTCCAGATAGCGGCGAAAATAACGGCTCGGTTCCGCCAGGCACAGGGGCAAGGCCGCGACCTGAGCCAATGTCAGGCCGGATTGCGTCGAGAGCCCGCTGAAATGCGCCGGATGAAACACCAGGTCCACTCCGCGGTCCGGCAGCGGCGCCGACCGGAAATTCAGTTCACGCAGCACTTGCGGTTCGAAAAACCCTACGCCGATATCCACGCTGTGATTCACCATGGCCTCCAGCAGCCGATCGGCGCTCATTACCTCGAGGCGATACTCGAGATCCGGATATTCCCGCCGAGCGTCAGACAATAACTGAGCCAAGGGTATACCGCACTGCGGCACGATGCCGATACGCAGGGTGCCCGCCAGACCCTGTTTAAGGGATTCCACCTCCAGCTTCAGCCCCTGGTAGACCGAGACGATTTCCCGCGCCCACGACAGCACCCGCTCCCCCTCCGCGGTAAACCCCTGGAACTGGTTGCCTCTGTGGATAAGCGCCACCCCCAGCTCCTGCTCAAGATTTTTCAGACGGGCGGAAAGCGTCGGCTGGCTGACGAAGCTTGCTTGCGCTGCGCGGCCGAAATGGCGCTCCCGTTCCAGGTTGCACAAATAGATAAGCTGTTTAATATCCATCGGTTCCTTCCGGTCAAAGGCAATCGTGGCGCTTGCCGACAAGGTGTCAGTTACGGGCCGGGATGCGAGAAAGCGGCGATAGCGTAGAACTGCCGTGAATCCGTCCATAAAAGGCTCGTTCCGTGGGATTATGGCTTTCCTCCATGAGAGCCGCCTGATTATCATATCATTGAAAGCCTTGGGATGACCGCCTTATCACGTGCTGACCCCGAGGGTCACTTTGACATCCTGGGCTATTTTTTCCACCTGCGGGCCGTAGACAACCTGGACGTCGTTGTCATTCACCCTTTTGACCCCGCTGGCGCCGGTGAGCATCAGGGTTCTGTCGATCACCTGCCGCATATCCTTCACCCGGACCCGCAGGCGGGTGAAGCAGCAATCCACGTCGGCGATATTCTGCCGGCCGCCCAGGCCGGTAATGATATTGACCGCCCGCTCGTTGGCGGATAAAGGTTTGCGCTCCTGCGCTTCCTGCTCCTGCGTTTCACGGCCTGGGGTTTCAATCCGCATCCGGGTAATAATCAGCCGGAAGCCGAAATAGTAAAGCGGAAAATAAATCATCCCCAGCAGCACGGTATACCACCAGTGGGTTTTGCCGCCGCCGAGCACGCCGAAAACCACCAGATCGATGGCGCCCCCCCCCCTGCACATTGCCTATCATGACGTGCAACATGTCCATCAACATAAAAGACAGGCCGCACAGCACCGCGTGAAAGAGGTATAACACCGGTGAAATAAACACAAAGCAGAATTCCAGCGGTTCGGTGATGCCGGTGGTAAAAGACGCCAGGGCGCCGGCCATCATCAGCGCTTTCACCCGCTTTTTATGTTCGGGCCGGGCGCAATGATACATGGCCAGCGCCGCGCCCGGCAGCCCGAACATCATGACAGGAATTTTACCCTGAGCCAGGAAGCGGGTGGACGCCCGTACCTGCTCATCGGTCAACAGCCCGGGATGGGTCAGGGCGGTATTGAAGATATTCAGGGCGCCGACAAGCGTGTGATTATCCACCGTCACCATGCCGCCGATAGGGGTGAACCGCACGGTTTCATTAAGGATATGGTGTAGGCCGGTTGGGATCAGCAACCGTTCGAAAAATCCCAGCAGAAAGGCGCCGTATTGGCCGCTTTCCCCAATCAGGTTGCCCACCCAGGCGATGGCGGCGCCGATGGCGGGCCAGATGAGGGACAGCACCACCCCCAGCAGCGGCAACACCACCACCGTGATAATCGGAACGAACCGGCGGCCGCCGAAAAAACTCACCGCCGTCGGCAGCACGATAGTATAGAAACGGTTATGCAGCGCCACAACCGTCAGGCCGGCGATGACGCCCCCCAATACGCTCATATTGAAGGTGAAAATACCCAGCATGGGCGTAAATTCTGCGGAGAACATCTGCGCCTTGACGGGGGTCATGCCTTTGGCCATCAACGCCGGCACCTGGGTGGTAACGGCGGTAAGATTTTGCGCCGCCAGGCTGGTGCTTATTCCTACGTGCATGGCGATAAAACCGATGACCGCCGCGAAAGCCGCGGTGGGTTTTTCCGCTTTCGCCAGTCCGATGGCGCTGGCGACGGCAAAAAACAGCGGCAGATTGGCAAACAGCGCGCCGGCCACCTGCCGGATAAAGCCTATGACCAATTGGGGGTATTTCAGGCTGGCGAACGCGGCGCCGGTCACCGCCGGATTCTGCATGGCCGCCGCCAGCCCGAGAAAAATTCCCGCTGCGGCAATCACGGAAATCGGCATCATTAGGGCCTTGCCGAATCCATGAATCTTACTGCTTAACTCGTTCATGGCATGATTCTCTTACTTATTAATATTTAGATAAGTATGAGTCACTCTTCGCCACCTTCGCTTACCTCAGGAGGGCAATGGGTAAAAATTTGAGCGCTATCACAAAAGCCTGGTTGCCAGGCGGACAAAAGATGCGCAATAGCCATTGTCTATTCCGCGATTAGGTCATTCGATTAGACGCTTTTGACTGCCTTGCCTAAAATTAACCTTAATAACGCATTTAGCCAAAAATATATTAACATTTAATCAATTTCCTTCACCTGCGAAATCAGCTCATGAAATTTAAACCTGCGATTAAACCTTATACCGGCGCGGCGGGTGGTTGGGGTTCCCTGGAAGCCACTTCCCGCTATGTGCGGGACAGTAAACAAACCTTTAAAAATATTCGTAATCTGCTGCGGGTCAATAAATCCAAAGGGTTTGACTGCCCCGGCTGCGCCTGGGGCGATGACAATACCAGCACGTTCAGCTTTTGTGAAAACGGCGCCAAGGCGGTAAGCTGGGAGGCCACTCGCAAGGCGTTGGATAAGGATTTTTTCGCCCGGCATACCGTCAGTAAACTCTACGAACAGAGCGATTATTTCCTGGAGTACCAAGGCCGGCTGACGGAGCCGCTGCGCTATAACCGCGAAGACGACCGCTATTATCCGGTGAGTTGGCCGGAAGCGTTCAGTCTGATAGCAAGCCATATGCGCGCCCTGGAAAACCCGAATCAGGCGGAGCTTTACACCTCCGGTCGCGCCAGCAACGAATCTTCCTACCTTTATCAGCTCTTCGGCCGCATGTTCGGCACCAACAACTTTCCCGACTGCTCGAACATGTGTCATGAAGCCAGCGGCAGCGGCTTGAAACAAAGCATCGGCGTTGGCAAAGGCACTATTCGCCTGAATGATTTCGAACAGGCGGATGCGATATTCGTGTTCGGCCAAAATCCCGGTACCAATCATCCGCGCATGCTGCATAGCCTGCGCCACGCCGCCGATCGCGGCGCCCGCATCGTCACGTTCAATACTTTGCGGGAGCGCGGACTGGAACGTTTCGCCGACCCGCAAAATCCGTTGGAATTGCTGACGCCCAAATCCGGCCGTATCAGCTCGAGCTATTTGCAGCCCAATCTCGGCGGGGACATGGCGGCGGTGCGCGGCATGGTCAAAGCGCTGCTGGAAACCCATCGCCGGCAAATGGCTGAGGGCTTGCCCGGCCTGTTTGACCAGGCGTTTATCGCCCGCCACACCCTTGGAATGGAAGCCTATCTGGCAGCGGTGGACGCGACCCCCTGGCCGCATATCATCCGGCAATCCGGCCTGAGTGAACAGCAACTCCGCGACGCGGCGGATATCTACCGCGGCGCCGAACGGGTGATCTGTACCTGGGCCATGGGCGTCACCCAACACAAGCACTCGGTTCCCACCGTGCGGGAAATCGTCAATTTGCAACTGCTGTTCGGACAGTTGGGCAAACCGGGAGCGGGGTTATGTCCGGTGCGCGGCCACAGCAATGTCCAGGGCAATCGCACCATGGGTATTGATGAAAAACCGCCGGCGGCGCTGCTTGACAGCCTGTCGTCCCATTTCGGCTTCTGCGCGCCCCGCGCGCCGGGGCACAGTACCGTTGAAGCCCTGGAAGCCATGTTGCGCGGCGACATCAAGGTCTTGATTGCCCTGGGGGGGGAAATCTGGCGGCGGCGGCGCCGGATACCGCCCGTACCGAACAGGCATTACGCCGTTGCGAACTGACGGTGCATATCAGCACCAAGCTCAACCGCAGCCATCTTGTCACCGGCGGCGATGCGCTGATTCTGCCGACCCTTGGCCGCACCGAGCGCGACATGCAGGCCGCCGGCAGCCAGTATGTGACGGTGGAAGACTCCTTTAGCATGGTGCACGCCTCGGAAGGCGTGAATCCCCCGCTTTCCCCGTCGCAACGTTCGGAAACCGCCATCGTCGCCGGTATCGCCGAAGCGGTGCTGGGCAACGAAAAGCTGAACTGGCGGGACCTGGCGGGAGATTATCATCTGATCCGCGACCACATCGCCGCCACCCTGCCCGGTTTCGCGGATTTCAATCTTCGCTGCGAACAACCGGGGGATTCTACCTCGGCAACGCCGCGGCGGAACTCCGCTTCAATACGCCCAGCGGCAAAGCGGAATTCAGCGACGCTCCCCTGCCGGACACATTGTTTCCGCAAATCGGCGATCGAGCGGTGCCTTTCACCTTGCAAACCCTGCGCTCCCATGACCAATACAACACCACGATTTATGGATTGGACGATCGTTACCGCGGCGTTTACGGACAGCGGGAAGTGGTCTTTGTCCATCCGGAGGATTTGGCTGCGCTGGGCCTGAGCGACGGCGACAGCGTGGATATCGAAACCCTTTGGCACGACGGCGTCAGCCGAAAGGTCAGCGGATTCAAAGCAATAAGCTACGATATTCCGCGCGGCAACCTGGCGGCCTATTATCCCGAAACCAATCCGCTGGTGCCGCTGTCGAGCTTCGGCGACGGCACCCATACGCCCACCTCCAAATCCATCCCGGTTCGTTTACTGGCGAGCAAACCTGCGGACACGGCGAGAATTATTTAGCCGCCGAAACCCCGCCGCCCGCTTCGGCCAGAGCCGGGCGGCTTTTTATCGTTTAATGGCGGGTTACACTTGCCGCCAACCATCGATTCGCGTAAAACTGTCTGCCGTTATTGAAGCCTTTTTACACTCTTCTGGACATTATGTTTCAAGATAATCCGCTGCTCGCGCAGCTTAAACAGCAACTTCACTCTCAGACGCCCCGTGTCGAAGGCGTGGTCAAAGGTACCGAGAAAGGGTTTGGCTTCCTTGAAGTCGACGCCCAAAAAAGCTATTTCATCCCGCCGCCCTTTATGAAAAAAGTGATGCACGGCGATCGGATCGCCGCCGTCGTACGCACGGAAAAAGAGCGGGAGATAGCCGAGCCGGAAACCCTTCTCGAGGCTTCACTGTCGCGCTTTGTCGGCCGGGTGCAGCTAAAGGACGACCGGCTGTCCATCGTTCCCGACCATCCGCTCATCAAGGAAGTGATTCCCTGCCGGCCGGTACGCAATGTCGAGCATGAATTTAAAACCGGCGATTGGGCGGTGGCGGAAATGCGCCGCCATCCGTTAAAAGGCGATCGGCATTTCTTTGCTGAAATCACCCATCTGGTCACCACCGGCGACGATCATTTCGCTCCCTGGTGGGTGACGCTGGCCCGCCACAATCTCGAGCGCGAAGCGCCGGCCATGACCGGCGAATTGACCTTGCAGGACGCGAATCTGGTTCGTGAGGATTTGACCAATCTGGATTTCGTCACCATCGACAGCGCCAGCACGGAAGATATGGACGACGCGCTGTACGTGACGGAAGGGGAAGGCGATGCGCTGGCGCTCACCATCGCCATCGCCGATCCCACCGCTTATGTTAAGGCCGGCAGCGCCCTGGACAAAATTGCCGGGGATCGGTCGTTTACCAACTACCTGCCGGGCTTTAATATCCCGATGTTGCCCCGCCACCTCTCCGACAACCTCTGTTCGTTGCGCCCCAATGAGCGCCGTCCGGCCTTGGTATGCCGCGTTACGGTGAATCCCGACGGCTCGCTGGCGGGCAAACCCGCTTTTTTTGCCGCCTGGATCGAATCCAAAGCCAAGCTGGTGTATGACGAGGTATCCGATTACCTGGAGGGAACAGGTGAATGGCGGCCGGCGAATGACGCCGTGGCGCGGCAAATCCGCCTGTTGCAAAGGCTGAGCCAGGCCCGGAGCGCGTGGCGTCAGTCCAATGCGCTGGTGTTTAAAGAAAGGCCCGATTACCGCTTTGTGCTGGATGACAAAGGCGATGTGCTGGATATCCAAATAGAGCCGCGCCGTATCGCCAACCGTATGGTGGAAGAGGCCATGATAACGGCGAATATCTGCGCCGCGCGCGTCTTGCGGGATGGGCTGGGCTTCGGCGTCTATAACGTTCATCATGGTTTTGATGAAGCGTTGGTGGACCAGGCGGTCGCCGTACTGGCCAACAATGATATCCAGGCCGATGCCGCCGCGCTGATGACCCTTGAAGGCTTTTGCGCTTTGCGCCGCCGGTTGGACGCCTTGCCCACCTCCTATCTCGACAGCCGCATCCGCCGTTTCCAGACCTTTGCCGAGATAAGCGCCGAACCGGGACCGCACTTCGGCCTGGGTCTGGATGCCTATGCCACCTGGACTTCGCCCATTCGCAAATACGGGGACATGATCAACCATCGCCTGCTGAAGAGCCTTATCGGGCAAGAAGCCGCCGGCAAACCTTCTGAGGACGTCATGCTGCGCATGGCGGAACGCCGCAGGCTGAACCGCATGGCGGAACGGGACGTGGGGGATTGGCTGTATGCCCGTTATCTCAAGGACAAAGCCGGCGACGGCACGCGCTATGCGGCGGAAATCATTGATATCTCCCGCGGCGGCATGCGGGTTCGCCTGCAGGAAAACGGCGCGGTGGCCTTTATCCCGGCGCCCTTTATCCACAGCGTGCGCGATGAGCTGATGTGCAGCCAGGATACCGGCACCGTGCAGGTAAAGGGCGAAGAGCGCTACCGTCAGGGCGACAGTATCGAAGTCACCCTGGCGGAAGTGCGCCAGGAAACACGCTCGGTGATTGCGCGGCCGGTATGATGTTTTGAGCTTGAGGGGAGGCAAACGTCTCCCTTTATTCGGGATCAAGCCTACGTTTAGCTTGATCTACCTCGTTGCAGCGTCGTAATAAATCAACGATCCAGCGTTTTTTTACCAAGTCTAAATACGTTCATCCAGTGACTGTTTATTGCATGAAGCATGTAGTCAGACCAGGCTAATCCTTGCCGCCATATTCACTTTTTGACTACCTATCCCTCAGCAAAAAACATCCTTTGGCCCTTGACCGCCACTGTACTGTTTCTAAACCGAGAAGACCTTGCCCTAAGCCACATTTGTATCAGTTAAGAAAAAGAACGCGCTTAAACAGATTCAGTATTTAGTCAGACCTCTGAATTCTCTTTTTTTTAAGTTATTCAAATGCACCCATCTACCCTTAGCATCAGTCTTCTCATTCCACACATAACCTTTTTTTGTTTTGATTAGCTTGCCAAAAATATCACTGTTTCTCATGGTTATGGTACTTAATGGCAAATTCAAATTCGAAAAATCATTTGCATCAGCTCGAATATGATTACTCAATCCAATTTTTATCCCTTTAGACATAAAATATCTATAAAGAAGCTTGGGTCCAGTAAGCATCGTAGTAAGATTAATCCTAAACAATGAATTCGTTTTTTTGAGATCCCAGATCACGTCATCGTAGTCGTATATCTTATCAAACATATTAGGACCAAATGCTCTGGAGTGTGGATTCGTCTTTTCCAACTTAAAACCAACATCTAAAACCTGGTTGGAAAAATCGCCAATGAAATTTGAATTATTCAGAATACCCAATGACATACGATTGTCTGTTGCTAGATAAGGCGATAATGCTTCAAATAATAATTCACTGGCAGAGGCCGAATTTTTTGCCGCCGCCATCACAGCATTTCCATACGTTACAATATTTCTTCCGTCAACATATTCGTATTCTAAACTTATCAAGAAATCAGACATGGGTTCCTTGACATAACTTTGAGATTTAATTTCCCCCAAAGGATTCTTGATGGCCACGTCCACATCCAGATAGACACCTCCCTCCCTAAACAACAAATATAATCTAAAAACATCTGAAGCTGCCGCATAATTCGCGAATTGTGTATGATCACCCTCTCTGCTAATAACTGACTGAATGATAGGGGGCAGATTCGGCTCGATAAATTTCACCCTTGAAATTAACGCGCTAGAATAACCGGCATTTATTAATTGCGACCTGATTTTTGCTGTGTTTTCCACCCAGACCTTCACTTCATAATCCGGATTTTTAACAGCGCTGTTAATTATATTACACACGGCGAAAGCGGGCAACGGGGACTTTCCCAGCCAAATATAATGGAGAATTTTCGGGATGCGGTGTTGAAGCAGGTTGTCTTTACATTCAAGCTTACGCAGAGGATGCCCAATGAAAGGTAGTTCTCTAAACATGTTATCTGTTAAATCCAGCTCTTCCAAGGTCGATGGCATGACACCAAGATGCTCGAGCTGGTTATGGCTAACGTCTAATTTTTTTACGCCATGGTGGATTGCAGGCAGTGTTATCAGTGCATTACCACTCAGATTCAGCTCTTTGATACCATGCGGGACAATGGGTATTTCCCTCAGATCCATACCGCTAAGATCTAAAGTTTCCCTTCCTTGAAAAAACGCATTCTTCTATTTTCGCCACCGCTTGGTCTATATGCTCTTTTGTCAAGCCCTCGGCTCCGGCTTGCCAATTATGCAATATTCTCAGAGATTTATCTATATGTAGTCTGTTGGTATTTTGCGCATAGGCGGGGTTGAAATAATTTAAACCAGATATGGCATTGAACATAGAGATTTCCTTTTCATAGAGATTAAATTTTTATTTAACTTTGAGAATGTGTTCATTCACGTGCATATCACGCAAACACCGATCTTAAGCCATAAGTCCGCTGCTAATTCAAGCTTTATAAGAATTGAATTACTTCAGGAGTGTACGACATTAATAGCATTATAAATTCTCAAGGGCATTTTGTCTTATTTAAACAGGCCATGCAATCATCCTTGAAGTGGCATCAGCTAAAAATGCAACTATTATCCATCGAAGCCACTTTATGAGATTTAGCTGCTGGCGGTCTACTATCGTTAGGCGGACCAAGCTTGCCATTGGGTCTGCTTATAATGCTTGATTCGATCCCTAGGCAATATAGGAACAAAATCTGAACTGGTTCATAGAATTCATTTCGCACGTCAGAATTCGGATTGCCCAAGTCAGATCAGTGATCTTTTGTTAAAACAGTCTAAACAGGACCCGCGGTGGATTGAAATGTTTGACAAAGTGCGTTAGGTACCCCCCCCGCATCTGCTCTCCAGGATCTTGCTGAGCAAATTGGATATCTGACAGAGTACCGTACTGGAGAGACATAGTACCGCAGTGGAGAGGTCATGAGCGAATGCCGGCAGGACGACATGGAAGGTATCGACAGGCGGGAAATGGCCTAACTAAACAGGCGGTGAAATAGCCTGGTCCGCGGGCATTTCCAGGTTGAAAAGAAATATAACCTGGCGCCGCAATAACGACTTTATGGCGCCAAGGTCTTATTGAGGATTATTGGCCGTAATAAGCGTTTTTGCCGTGTTTGCGCAAGTAATGCTTATCCAGCAATTCTTCCTGCATGGGGGGGTAAATCCGGCGTCAACTGCCGGGAAAACAGGCCCATATAGGCCAGCTCTTCGAGTACCACGGCGTTATGGACCGCATTGTCGGCATCAGTGCCCCAGGCGAAAGGACCGTGGGAATTCACCAGCACCGCCGGCACCGCGGCAGGCTCGATACCTCGGGTGGCGAATGTGTCCACAATCACCTTGCCCGTTTCCCATTCATAGCGGCCCTGAATTTCCGCCGGGGTCATCAGCCGGGTACAGGGAATGGCGCCATAAAAATAATCGGCGTGGGTCGTGCCCCAGGCGGGAATGTCCCGCCCCGCCTGCGCCCAGATGGTGGCGTGGCGTGAATGGGTATGCACGATGCCGCCGATGGCGGCGAATTCAAGGTAGAGCACCCGATGGGTATCGGTGTCGGATGAAGGTTTTTTGCGCCCTTCCACCACCCGTCCGGTTTCCACCTCGACCACTACCATGTCTTCCCGCGTCATCTCTTCATAACTGACGCCGGAAGGCTTTATTACCATAAGTCCCTGTTCGCGGTCCACCGCGCTGACATTACCCCAGGTGAAGGTCACCAGATGATGGCGCGGCAACGCGAGGTTGGCCTCCAGGACCTGTTCTTTCAATTCATTCAGCATTGTTAAGTCCTCTTGAACGCTAGAAGACATTGTCCCGGCAGCCAGAGGCATCCGCTATGGTGTAAACGGCTAAAGATAGGCCACACTTCTGCTATAGGCCGGTTTTCGCGACGTGCGGCATATCTTCGAAGCAGAGGGCGGGGCGTCGGATATTTCCGACAATCCAGGCCAAACAAGCGAGGCAGACTATAATTATGATCTAGCAGATAATTACATCAGATGGTCATGGAGAATTCGATGATGAAATGTTCAACCAAACGCATTACCGCGACCGTGGTGGCCATTGCGCTGGCGGTCACCCTGAGCGCCTGCGCAACGAGGCGTGGCGCCAATACCGCTATCGGCGCCGGCGTGGGCGCCGTGGGCGGCGCGGTGCTTACCAACGGCAGCGCGCTGGGTACGCTGGGAGGCGCCGCGGTGGGGGGCGTGGTGGGCCATCAGGTGCATTAATGTTTTCTATCCGGGCAATATCTTATTGCCCGGAAATCCGAAAGAGCGCCTGTACAGCCATTTTCGCCGGCGCCAGATCAGCCGCCGGCCAGTTTAACCTTAAGCCCCTTGGCCTCCAGCAGCTGTTTCAACACATCCCGTTTATCTCCCTGGATTTCAATCACGCCATCCTTGACCGAACCGCCGCAGCCGCATTTTTTCTTGAGCTCCGCCGCCAAAGCCGCCAGCGCATGGTCGCCCCCATCCAGACCGGTTATGAGACACACGCCTTTGCCTTTGCGTCCGCTGGTCTGGCGCTGGATTCTCACCACGCCGTCGCCGGCGGGACGCGCGACCGGCTTAGGCGCCTCGGTGATACGTCCGCTTTCGGTGGAATAGACCAGCCGGCTATTGTCCATCATAACCTCCCCCATCGCGTAATGAACGCAAAATGCCTTGCACTGTCTCAGCGGGCTTAGACGAACGGGTAATCGGCCGGCCGATCACCATGTAATCCACCCCGGCGCGCCGTGCCTCCACCGGCGTCATGACTCGCCGCTGATCGTCGGCATCGCAGCCCTCCGGCCGAATGCCGGGGGTGACCAGCAGGAAATCAGCGCCGTAACGCTGCTTGAACGCGCCGGCTTCACGGGCTGAACAGACCACGCCGTCCAATCCGCAGCGCCGGGTCAATTCCGCCAGTCGCCCCGCATACTCGGAGGCGCCGTAGGGAATGCCCAGGGCGATTAAATCCTCATCCGCCATGCTGGTGAGCACCGTGACGGCGATAAGCTTCGGCGCTTCGGCCCCAAAGGGCGCCAAGGCGTTTTTTGCCGCCGCCATCATCCGTTCGCCGCCCGCGGCATGCACATTCACCATCCATACGCCCAATTCCGCCGCGGCGTTTACGGCCTTGGCCACGGTGTTGGGAATATCGTGAAACTTCAGATCGAGAAAAATATCGAATCCCCGCTGGCGTAGCTCGCGCACCAGTTCCGGACCAAAGCGGGTAAACATCTCTTTACCGATTTTCAGTCGGCAGTCGCCGGGGGAAACCTTTTCAACGAAAGCCAAGGCTTCGGTTCGGGAGGCATAATCCAGCGCCACGATAATCGGCGAGGAACCCCCCCGGCGGCAATGACGACGTTTGGTCGCGAGTCATGAAGTTACCTTTTAAATATATGCTTTATGGGATGGCCGGTCCGGGCGGCGCGACGCTTTGCGCACGATGCGGGAATTCACGCTTTTGCGTTAAAGGCCCGGGACTGACAAGGTATTTTACCTGCCGGGAAGGGAAAAGCCAGTCTCCTCCCGCCGGGCTTGGTCAGAGATTATTGTTCATCCAAGCCGCGGATGGGTTTGATGGTGGCCCAGGATTTACAAGAAGGACAATGCCAGTAGAGGCTGTGCGAGGTAAAACCGCATTTATTGCAGCGGTAACGGGGCTTGGTGCGGATTTGTTCCCCCACCATATCCCGCAGCACCTGCAGGCTCTCCTTGGCGCGGCCGTCTTCCGCCTCGCTTAAATGGAAATCCATCAGGCGGTGAAACATCCGCATCGTGGGATGCTGGCGCAGTTGCTGATTGATATAAAGCTGGGCGTTTTCCGTGCCGTCATTGTGTTCGATGACGTCCGCCAGCAGCAGCTCCGCCGCCGCGCCGGTGTTCATTTCCACGCAGCGGGTGAGAAATTCGGCCCAGGCCTCGGGTTTTTCAAGGTGCTGATAACAGGTTTGCAAAATGGGCAGCGTCTCGCTCACCATCTCTTTATCCTGATCCAGCACCTTTTGCAACACGCCCACCGCGGAGGAATAATCCTGCCGCGCCATAAAGATGCGCCCCATCATGATAGAGACGCGAGAGCAGTTCTTATCCGCCGCCGCCCCCCCTTTTTTCAACAGCGACATCGCTTTGTCCAAATCGTCGCTGCCCATGGCCTGCAACGCCAGTTCACAATAGAAATGCGCGATTTCGACCCGACGATGCTCTTTGCCCAACTTCACCAGCTTTTCCGCCGTCTCGATGGCCTTGTTCCAATCGCTGGTGGCCTGATAGATTTGCAGCAATTGCTGCAATGCCCCGGTACGGAAATCGTCCTCGTCCACCAGTTGGGTGAACATTTCCTCGGCGCGATCGTAGAAACCGGCCGCCATATAATCGCGGCCCAGCTGTTGGGTCGCCAGCAGCCGCTGCTCGAAACTCAGCGCCGCGCTCTCCATCAACGCCTGGTGGATCCTGATGGCCCTGTCCACCTCTCCCCGTGAGCGGAAGAGATTTCCCAGCGTTAAATGAGCTTCAACGGCGTTGCTGTCTTCCTTCAGCATATCAAGAAACAGGTCCACCGCCTTGTCCTGCTGATTGGACAGCAAAAAGTTCACGCCCGCCACGTATTCGCGGGAGAGGCGATTGGCATCCTGTTGCTTGTCCTGCTGTGCGCTTCTGCGCCCCATGTACCAACCATAAGCGGCAGCCACGGGCAACAACAGAAACAGCAGTTCCAACATAGCGCGCTATTCCTTGCCGGCAGCGGACGCAGTGGCAACGGGCACCTGGCCGTCAACCGCCGTCTGCTGTTCCAGCCGTCTTATCCGCCGCTGTGCCCGCATCAGCGCGAGACGGACGCGCATATAGAATAGACCGCACACCGCCCAGCCCAGGATAAAACCCAGGGCAAAAATCCAGGTCAGCAGGGTGGAAACGCGATATTGCCCCTCCGCCAGCAGGTAGTTAAAGGTGACAATCTGATCGTTGTGCGCGCCAAACGTGACGGAAACAATAAAAATCGCCAGAACCAGCAAAAATATCAATACATATTTCACATGATTTCCTGCATCTGCGTTATTGGAATGGATTTCACCGGCAACCGGTGCCCAGAGCCTATAAATTAGCATTTCCCGCGTTATGAAGGAAATCCCGCAGTCAACTTAACTGCATTATCTGCTGCCCGCCGGGCTGAATTCGGGGCCGAGGGTTAAATCATCACGCTTTCCCAGCCTCAATGCCACGGTCAATAGCCCTGTCTCCCGTAGTGGCCTTGTTATTTATTCAGTAATGCATAAAAATGAGGCAATTCTAAAGCAAGTCTGGTGATGCCCCATGTCAAAGCAAGATGAACAGCGATTATTAGTGAAAATCGCCACGCTCTACTATAGCGAAAATCAAAAACAGGCGGATATCGCCGCCGCGTTACACCTGTCACAATCTTTCGTTTCCCGGGCCATCACCCGGTGCATCAAGGAAGGCGTGGTGAAAATCAGCGTGGTCCAGCCCGCGAATATGTTCATGGGCCTGGAATCGGCCATTCAACGGCGATACGGCATCGACCAGGCCATTGTGGTGGATGTGCCGGACGACGCCGAGCCACAGCAGATCAAGCAGGCCATCGGTTCCGCCGCCGCCCATTACATGCAAACCAGCATTCGCCCGAACGATCTGGTGGGCATCTCCTCTTGGAGCAGTACCTTGCGGGAGATGGTGGATAATCTTCATCCGCTGGCGGTAAAGGCCAGCGGCGTTATCCAGCTTCTTGGCGGCGTCGGACCCAACGGTAATGTTCAGGCCACCCTATTGACCCAACAGCTGGCGGATCAGCTCAATTGTCCGGCCTATCTTCTGCCGGCCCAAAGCATTGAACGCTCGGTGGAAGACAGGTTGCGGCTGGTCAACAGCAGCGAAGTGGCGGACGTGGTGGCCAAATTCAGCGAAGTCGACGTGGCGCTGGTAGGTGTCGGCGCCCTGGAACCCTCTCAATTGCTGATGAATTCCGGCAATTACTACCATGAGAAAATGCTCAGACTGCTGGCGCAAAGAGGCGCGGTGGGGGACATCTGCCTGCATTATTTCAATAGCAAGGGGGAAGCGGTTTTGGCGGAGGATGAAGATCCGGTTATCGGCATGCCGCTGCCCCAGGTACGCGAATGCGAACGGGTGGTGGCGCTGGCGGGAGGGCACGAAAAAGTCGCGGCCATCAAGGGTGCTCTGGAAGGCCGCTATATCGATGTGCTCATCACCGACCGGCTGGTGGGTGAAAAGCTTATCTAACCCTACAGCGCGGTAAGCCAGCGTAAACCGAACGTGCAGCGAACATGTTAAAGGTAGACCGTGCTGATGGGGCCGAAGCGGGCGTGGTTTTACCGCCCGCCCGAGCGCCCCACAGCGCGGTAAGCCCGCGATCATCGATTATGCAGCGAACGTGTTAAAGGCAGACCGCGATCGCCTTTCGCGTTTTACGCCCGGCCATGCCAGTAACACTCAATCCCGAGATATTTGGTAAACGCCTCATGCAGCACCGCGGCGGTGGCGGAGTGATTCATGGCCACATGATGCTCGAAACCCTGCTCGCAGATATAGCGCAGCAACGGCTCCATGGCGGGGATTTGCGCCACCGCGCGGCAGCCCACGGTATCCAGCGGGTCGTCCACCACCGTCCCCTCCCCCACGTACGCCCGTACTTTGCCGGTGAAATCATCCGACGACAGGCGGAAATAGGTGAGCGGGCCGGCTTTCATGCGCCCATGCACCGCGCCGCAGGTGTTTTCGCACCCCACCGTGGTGCCGATGATATCCGCCGTGCCCATCACCGGGCTCTCCAGGCTTTCCGCGGGAAAATTGCCGCAATGGAACAGTACGCACTTATCCTGCTCGTCGCCGAAATTATTATTCCAGTCGGCGATGGACGCCGGCGACAATGAACAACTGGCCAGCGCATACATGGACAGCGCCCCCATCACATCCACTTCGCAGGCGCTGGGCATCAGTTGCCCGGACATTACGCTCATAATGGAGCATACGTTGATACCCAGATTCTCCTGCAGCGAAGTCCAGCACTGGATGGCGGTAGTATCGATATCATTGGCCAGCACCCACTCGCTGATGACCACGAACAGTTTCGCCATGCGGTGCAGCTTTTCCGCCGGTATGGCCGCGGTATCGGCATTTTCTTTAAGCAACGCCCGCTTTTCGTCCACCCGCAAGTCGCTGTCGCTCAGCCGGCCGACGCGGGTAAAGATTTCCGACAAGTCCAGGGTCTCCACCGATACCCCCATTCGCTCCAACAGTTTTTCGCTGTAACGCACCGTATTGAAGGCGGCGGGCCGGGCGCCGATAGCGCCGATACGCACCCCTTTCATGGCGTGCACCAGCCGGCAAAGCTGGGTGAATTGCTGCAGATCCAGGGCAAAATCCTCGCCGGCCACCGAGCAGACATGGCGGCGGGTGAGCGTGAAGGGGATACCGCACTGACGCAGATTATTACACAGGGAAATTTTGCCGCAGAAACTGTCGCGCCGGGTCGCCAACCCCATTTTATCCAGGCTGTCCTGCTCCGCCTGCACCAATACCGGCACGGTCAATCCGGACAAGCGAACGGCGTCCGCCACCGCTTTTTCATCGCCGAAATTAGGCAGCAGTATCACTACGCCGTTAATTTCGTCGCGATGACGGCGAAACAATTCGGCGCAGGCTTTGGCATCCTGCCAGGTTTCCACCCCGCCCAGCTTGCTTTGGCTCTCGTCCAGCATCACCGTCTTGATGCCCAATCGCTCAAAAACCCGCGCCGCATCGCGCCGCGCCTCGGTGACCAGATAGCTGGGGAAAAAGCCCCGATTGCCGACGATCACGCCTAAGGTTAATTGTTGTAGAATTTTTCTCGACATTACATTACTCCCGGTAGGGTTGTTCTATTTGATAACGGGCCCGTGCCACGGCTGTTTGCCAGTTTTTATAATTGTCTCGCATCGCTGCGGTCTCGGCCCGGGGTTCGATGTACTCCACTTCCCTCGGCAAGACCGCGATGTCCTCGTGGGTCCACCAGCCCAAGGTCTTGCCCGCCAGATAAGCGGCGCCCAGAGCCGAAACTTCGGCGTTAAGATTGCGTATGAGCGGGCGCTGCAGCAAATCGGCCTGGAATTGCATCAGCCAGGCGTTCCGCGTGGCCCCGCCGTCCACCCTCAGGGCGGGCAGCGTTCGCCCGGCGGCCCGCTCCATGGCGAAAAACACATCGGCTATCTGGTAGGCAATGGATTCAAGGCCGGCGCGCGCCAGCACCGCGGGCGTGGCGGCATCGGTCAGCCCGCACACCAGGCCCCGCGCCCGGCTGTCCCAGTACGGCGCCCCCAGGCCGGACAGCGCCGGGACAAAATAGACGCCCTGATTGCCGTCCAAACCCGATGCCATAGAGGAGAGTTCCGCTGGCGAAGAGATGCCCAGCATTTGCCCTACCCAGGCCAGACCGGAACCGGTATGGGTAATATTGCCCTCGAGGGCATACCGCAGACGGCCGTCATGCCAGGCCACGGTCGTGCTTAGGCCCGCCGTCGGCTCGCCGATGTCCTCCAGCGCCATCATCAGCGATGAACCGGTGCCGTAGGTGGCTTTTACATCGCCGGTTCGATTGCCCCCCCCCCTGGCCGTATAACGCCGCGTGGGAATCGCCAATCAGCGACGCCACCGGAATGTCGCCCGCCAGTCCCGGCGCCCGGCCGGCCTGGGTGTAACCCTGTACCGCAGCCGAAGGCCGCACCGAGGGCAGACAGCCGGCGGGCACCGAAAACAGCCGCAACAACGCGTCGTCCCAGCGTCCTTCACGGATATTGAACAATTGAGTGCGGGAGGCATTGGCATATTCGGTGACAAAGGCCCCACCGCCGGTGAGTTGCCAGGCGAGCCAGCAATCCAGGGTACCGACGCACAGCTCGCCCCGCTCGGCGCGGGCAAAACCGTCCGGCAGCGCCGCCAGCATGCCGCGAATTTTCGCCGCCGGGAACAGCGGATCGATGGGCAAGCCCGTAAGGCGGTAAATCATCTCGCCCCGCCCATCCTCTTGGAGCTCACGGCAAAAATCCTCGGACCGGCGACATTGCCAACTGACGATGGGCGTCAGCGGCCGACCGCCGGCGCGTTCCCAGATCAGCACCGATTCCCGCTGATTGCTGACGGCCACCGCCGACACCTCGACGTCATTCAGCGCGGACAGGCACTCCTCAATGGCCTGGCATACCCCCTGCCAGACCGCCTGAGGATCCTGCTCCGCCCAACCGGGACGCGGATGCGACAACGCCAAAGGCCTCGACGCCTTCGCCGCTATCCGCCCCTCCCTTGTGACGGCAATGGCCTTGGCGTTGCTGGTGCCCTCGTCAATGGCCAGAATGATGGGGGGTGGCCATAATCAATTCTCCCGGCAAACGCGCAGGGCAGTTTTCACTATGCCCTGCGCATCGAAACCATGATGGGCGCGGATGGCGGCGCGATCCGCCGCGATGGCATATTCGCCGTCGCCGATGCCCAGCCGCACCAGGGGAATGGCGCGGCCGGCTTCCGCCAACACTTCCGCCACCAGGCTGCCCACGCCGCCGTTGATATTGTGCTCTTCAATGCTAATAACATGTTGACTCTCGGTTAACAGGGAGAGCAGTTGGCGAGTATCGCACGGGCGGATGGAAGATACGTTGATGACCGCGGCAGAAACGCCCTGTTCCGCCAGAAGCCGGGCCGCATCCACCGCTTCATGCACGGTCGAGCCCATGGCCACCAACGCGACGTCCTCCCCATGACTCATGACGTCGATGTGTCCGGGCCTGAAGCGGTATGTCTCGTCATGCAGGGCCGGCAGCGCCTTGCCGTCGAGCCGGATATAGACCGGCCCCACATAGGACAAGGCATAATCGATCATCTGTCGGCACTCTTCCGGCGATGACGGCGCGAAAATCTGGATATTGCCGAAACCGCGCATGATGGCGATATCGTCGATGCTGTGATGGGTGCTGGCCAACGGCCCGTAGCTGGCGCCGGCGTTCAGGCCAAACAGTTTCACATTGCAATTGTTGTAGCAAACGTCGACCTTCACCTGCTCGTTGGCGCGGGAAATGAGAAACGGCGCCGCGTTGCAGGTCACGGCGATTTTGCCGCCGATGGACAGGCCTACCGCCGTGCCCACCATGGTTTGCTCCGCTATACCCACGTTCACGATGCGATCGGGAAAGCGAGCGATAAACGGGCCTATCTTGGCGGTGGAAACGGAGTCGGCCAATACCGGCACCACGTCAAGGCCGTTCTCTACCGCTTTGATCAATTGTTCCACCATGACGCTGGCCAAATGTTCTGCATTACTCATCTTTAAGTTCCTCCAAGGCCAGGGTGATTTCATCGCCTTTAAACACCCGGTGGTGCCATTCGGCTCGTCCTTGGGTAAAGGAAATGCCGGCGCCCTTTTCAGTATTGGCTATCAGGACATTGGGCTTACCGTTGCAAGGCAGGTTCTCCAGGGCCTCCACCACGGACGGCAGGCTATTGCCGGCGCACTCGGTGACATTCAGCCCGAATGCCCGCCACTTGTCAGCCAGCGGATCGGTATTCATGATGGTCCGGGTCGCGCCCGCCAGCTGCAGTTTGTTTTTATCATTGATGATAATCAGGTTATCGAGGCCGTAATGCGCCGCCGCCAGGGCGGCCTCCCAATTGCTGCCCTCCGCCAGCTCGCCGTCCCCGGTAAGCGCGAAGACCCGCCGGGGGCTGTTATCCCGCTTCGCCGCCAAGGCAATCCCCACCGCTACCGGCAGCCCATGCCCCAGGGCGCCGGTATTGAGCTCGATGCCGGGGGTTTTATGACGTACCGGATGGCCCGGCAAATGGGAATCGGCATGCTGGTAAGTCGGCAGCCAGTCCGTCGGGAAGTAGCCCGCTTCCGCCAGACAGCAATAATAGCCGCCGACGCCGTGGCCCTTCGATTGAATGTAGATATCCCGCGCGGGATCATCGAGCCGGTCCGGCGCGCAGTTGAGTACGCGAAAATAAAGCGCGGTGAGGATCTCCACCTCGGAGAGATCGGCGCCGGTATGGCCTCCCGCCGGGCTGCCGGCATTCAGTTGCACAATGCGGCGGCGAATTTGCCGCGCCTTGGTCACCAGGGCATCAATAGACAATGAATAGGGATTCATCATATTACCTCTTGATTATCAATCATTGCTTATGTGAATTTTTATCCACATTAGAATATTTATTCATTCACGGCGTAAAAAATCCGCCGCCCATCCCTTCGGGTAACCCCCTCGTCTCGCCGTCCATCACGACCTCAAGAGCGTTCGTCACCGCATTATCATGAACGGTACGGAAACGGGGGTTACTCGGTTGCGGCCTCTTCTTTAACGATCTTTTGCGAGACGATGGCCGCCTTGTGCTGCATCCGGTTTTGCATCTGATCGATAATGACCGCCACGATAATGACCATGCCTTTGATGACCATCTGCCAAAATTCGCTGAATCATGACCAGGCCGTCCGCCAGAATGCCGATGACGAAGGCACCGATAAGCGTACCGACGATGGTTCCCCGGCCGCCAGCCAGCGACGTCCCCCCAGCACCACCGCCGCGATGGCGTTCATTTCAAACGACGTCCCGGTGGCCGGATGGCTGGCCACCAACTGCGAGGTCACCACGATGCCCGCCACCGCCGCGCACAGGCCGGAAATGGTATAAACCCAGATCTTTACCTGTTTCACCTTGATACCCGACAGCTCCGCCGCCCGTTCGTTATCGCCGATGGCGTACACGTGACGACCGAACGGCAGGCGGCGCGCGACATAGGCGATAATCAGCGCCAAGACGAACATCAGCCAGATGCAATAGGGCACGCCCAGCAGCGAACCGGCGCCGATCAGGTCGAAACCGGTGTTGCCCAGGCGGGGATTGCCGTCCAGGCCGGGAAAGGTTTCGCCATTGGACAGCAGCATCGCCGCGCCCCGCACGATATACATGGTGCCCAGGGTGCAGATAAACGGCGCCACGTTATAACGGGTGATGATCCAGCCGTTGACGGCGCCGATAAAACCCCCCCAGCACCAGCACCGCCGGTACGATAAGCCAGACGCTGGGAAAAATGGCGATGCCGAACATCGGCAGCACGATGCCGTGGGTTATCAGGTAGCCGGCGAACATGCCGCACAGTCCCAAAGTGGCGCCGATGGACAGGTCGATGCCGGCGGTGATAATGACAAAGGTGATGCCCAGCGCCAAAAAGGCATTGATGGAGATGTGCTTCAACATGATCAAGATGCTTTCAGTGGCCAAGAAACCGGATACGGTAAAGGTAAAAAAAGCCCAGGATCAGAAACAACGCGATAAACGTGCGCAGCTTCAGCAAGAGCAGCAGTATATTTTCCCGCGACCGGAATGATCGGCCGGCCGCAAGGGGCGCTAATGTGGCGGTATTGTTTGCTTTCATTTCAGAACCCTTTTGCACTCGCCGTGACCAATGCCGATTCCTCGGCGGACTGACGTTCCACGTTCGCCGTCAGTTTCCCGTTCGACATCACCAGAATACGGTCGGAGACCGCCATGATTTCCTTGAGATCCGAGGTGGAAAACAACACCCCTATCCCCTGCTCGGACAAGGCCGCCATCATTTCGAACACATCCGCCTTGGCGCCCACGTCGATGCCTCGGGTGGGCTCGTCCAGCAACAGCAGTTTCGGGTCGGTGAGCAGCGAACGCCCCAAAACCACCTTCTGCTGGTTGCCGCCGCTCAGCGCCTGGATCTCCACCTCTGGCGAGGATACCTTGATGGACAGGGTGCCGATGGTGGAGGCCACTACCCGCTCTTCATCCCGGCGCATAATGCTGAAGCCGTTTTGCAGCCGACGCCATAAGCTGGAGATGGTCAGATTGACCGCCACCGAGGAGGCGGGGAAAATACCCGATTTTTTCCGGTCCTCCGGCACCAGGGTCATGCCCAGCTTGATGCGGTTGGCGGTGGACATACCGGTGGAGATGGGAAGGTCCCCCAGCCAGATTTTGCCGAGATAGTTTCTCTCGGTGCCCAGCAGGCACTCGAACAACTCCGTGCGCCCGGCCCCCATCAGACCGTAGATGCCGACAATTTCGCCGGCGCGCACGGTAAAGCTGACATCGTTTACCACCGGATGACCGGCATCATTGACGCAGGTGATATGGTCCGCCTGCAAGACCGGCAGACCAAACTGTCGACCGGGCTTGAGAAACGTCGTGACCGGATCGCCGCCAAGCATTTCCCGCACGATCCAGGGCACGTCGATATCCCCCACCACCGCCTCGGCCTGAAAACGTCCATCCCGTAAAATAGTGATGTGATCGCCTATGGCCATCAGCTCTTCCAGGCGGTGGGAGATGTAGATAATCGACACCCCCTGGCGGGTCAGTTCCCGGATCACCCGAAAGAGTACGTCGACTTCATTTTTACTCAGCGCCGAGGTAGGCTCATCGAGGATGAGGATATCCGCCCGCTCCGCCAGCGCTTTGGCAATCTCCACCATTTGCTGTTGACCGACCTTGAGATTGGACACCAGTTCCCGGGGAGAGATGGGCTGGCTCAGGCGCGCCATCAGTTCGGCGGCCACCCGTTCCTGTTCCTCCTGGTTGATGGGCCAAAGGCCGCTTTGCTGCTCGCGGCCGAGGAAAATATTCTCCGCCACATTCAAATTCTCCGACAGGTTCAGCTCCTGGTGGACCATGCCGATACCCTCGGCCGCCGCTTCACGGGTATTGCTGAAGCTCACCGGCCGGCCGTTAAGCAGAATGTCGCCGGCGGTGGGCGGCTGCACGCCGGCCAGCACATTCATCAGGGTGGATTTGCCGGCGCCGTTTTCACCGATGATCACATTGACCTTGCCGCGATAGACGTTGTAATCCACATTGTCCAGCGCCAGGGTGCCCGGATACATCACGGTGATACCTTTTGCGCGCAACACCACGTCAGGTTTATCGCTCATTGACTCGTCCCCCGCTTGATATCCAGCGCCACACCGTCGTCAAGGCTGTTATGGCTCAGGGTAAACGCCGCCAGCACGTCCACCGGCTGTCCGACCCAGCTGGCGTCAATGGCCGGCAGGCCGCTTAACGCCTGTTTATTCAACGCTCTGGCCACCTGGGCGAACTGCACCTGGTTTTTAAAATCCTCAAAATGAATAAATCCGGCGGCATCGCGCACCGCGTTACCCTTTATGACGGGTCCCAATTGCAACAACACGGTATCGCCATTAACGTTAAGGGTCAGTTTGCGTTCCATACCGTCGGCATCCACCCCACTGACCTTGGCGGAAAATTTACTGTAGGTGCTTTTGGTATCGGTACCGGCCAATTTTTCCTGCGCCTGTTTCAGCGCCGGCCAATCCAGTGCCTGGCGGCGGGCGGCAGGCAGTATTTTCGGCCCCCAGAACCCTTGGGCTATCTGTTGCGGCGTCTGGTCGGCATAATCCGGCCCGGCATTGGGGTCCGCGGGAATAATGGGATTGCCGCTGCCGTCCAGCTTGACCACGTCGCAGGCGGACAGCATCAATAGGGCCAGGGTCCAGCCCGCCAGTTTTTTCCATGTGCCCGACCTGCCCGACTTGACCGGTTTGCCTGAAAGGGGTAATACGCTCGGTTGCATAGCCTCTCCTGTTTTTGAAGGGACCGCCCGGCCCCTTCAGTGACGTCAATTAAGGTTTAAGGCCGAAATTTTTCAGGTTTTTGGCATTGGTTTCGTCAACCAATACGCAATCCATCAGCTGTTTTTCTTCTTTCTGGGCTTTACCGGTTTTCAGGTAGGCATCCGCCTGTTCCACCGCCATTTCCGCCTCCCGCCAGCCTGGTTGCAACACCGTGGCTTTGATATTGCCTTTGGCGAGGATGGAGTCGCGCACATAGTCGCTGCCGTCAAAACCCACGACGATGATGTCCTTGCGTCCGGCGGCCTTCAGGGCGGCTTCCGCCCCCAGGGCCATGGTATCGTTGCCGGAAATGACGCCGGTGATTTCCGGATGGGCCTGCAGCATGGATTCCATGCGGGAGAAGGCTTCGGTTTGGCTCCAGTTGGCGGTTTGCTGGGACACCATCTTCAGACCGGTGTAGTCGTCGATGACGTCGTGATAGCCCTGTGAACGCACATGGGCGTTGGTATCGGATTCCTGGCCCAGCAGCTCAGCGTAGTTGCCTTTGCCGTTCATCAGCTTGACGAATTTTTCCGCCCCCAGCTGTGCGCCTTGATAGTTGTTGGAAACAATTTGCGCCACCGCCACGCCGGTGGCATTGATTTCACGATCGATAAGAAACGCCGGAATGCCGGCGGCTTTCGCCTTCTTAAGCGGCCCGATGGTGGCATCGGCGCCGGCGTTATCCAGCACTATTGCTTTGGCTTTACGCGCAATGGCGGTTTCAATCAGCTGATTTTGTTTGCTCACATCATCGTCATGGGACGCCACCAGGGTGGTATAACCCAGTTCGGTGGCTTTGGCCGTGGCCGCGTCGGCTTCCGCTTTAAAAAAAAGGATTGTCATGGGATGGGGTAATAATGGCGATAAGGCCTTTATCGGCGGCGAAAGACGCCATTGACAGCGACAGTAATACAGCGGCAAGACAGGGTTTCAGTAGGTAGGCGTTCATTGTTGTTCTCCGTTATGAATATATATTCACTTTTGATTTTATATTCACTCAGAGTGTGGCAATTCTCTCCATGATTGTCCATGGCGAAATTTTGGAATAGCGATAGCTATCACAAAAGCAACATTGCTGTTACATCTTGCGGCGATGGCGATATGGCGTCGCTAAGGGAAAAAGGGGCAAGGTATGACAGAATGGCGAAAACCGTTAACGCCTCCGTGTGCAACAGGCAGCGGGTAAAAGAGGCTACCTACGGGACGCGCTAGCTATCCCCTGCTTCACCAGCCTCGGGGGCCAAGGGGCCGAGGGCGCGCTGCACCAGGATGCAGGCCAGGGTAACAACCAGCCAGCTCAACAGGACGCCCATTGCCACATCGCGCGGCCAATGCATCCCCAGCACCATGCGACTGCCTAATACCGCCACCGACCAGATCATAATGGCGGCCACCGAGGCATAGTGACGCCTGGGCCACAGCAGCCCCCACGCCAGCATGGCCCAACTGGCGGCAAAGATCGTGTGACCGGAGGGAAAGGCGAATCCGGTTTCGTGCTGCCAATGTTTTCGCAGCCAGCGGGGGATCTCCCGCTCGTTTTGCAGCTCTTTTTTCACCAGCATTGCGCGGGCCTTGCCGGGTAGGGAATAAAATATCCTTCCGTCCATATCATGGGTCTGCTCGAGCCACATCACATAGGGCCGCGGTTCCTGCACCCGATCCTTGATGACCGTTTTAATACCCTGGCCCGCCAGCAGCGCGGCGCCCAAAATGCAGGCCAATGCCAGCGCCGGTCGCCAACGAAACCGCAAACACCATAAAAACCAGCAAATCAGCACGAGGGCGGTGATAAAACCCCAGGGAGACGTCACGGTCTGGGTAATCCAAAACAGTACCCGCCACCACCACTTCTCGTTATCAGGATGCCACTGCCAGCCACTGACCCAGGCCAAGAGAGGGATTACCATAAGCACCATGGCACCTATACCGGTGCGTTTTGCAATATCAAACATGTGTTTTTTTTCCGCTAAGGGGGTCCATGCCGCAAACAGTGTAATCTCCTGGCCGGCGGGGGTGACCGAGAGGCAAGCCCGCGACGGTAAGGGATTGTGACAATCAAATGACTATTTTGCCAATAATAAGCATGATCAATCGTCAGTTTTTAATGAACTTATGGCAAAATACCTTATTAACGGATTTTCGCGCGTCACTTTGCATCAGACTGGTCAAACAGCGTGATAATAAGTAGGATGCGCGTCAGTATTTCGGTTTTGGAGAGTCAAATGCAGCTTAAACGTGTGGCAGAAGCCAAACTGCCGACACCCTGGGGCGATTTTTTGATGGTGGGTTTTGAAGAAATCGCCACGGGACACGATCATCTGGCGCTGGTGTTCGGCGATATTACCGGCGTAGAGCCGGTATTGGCGCGGGTTCATTCCGAATGCCTGACCGGTGATGCCTTGTTTAGCCTGCGCTGCGATTGCGGATTCCAACTTGAAGCCGCCCTCACGCACATCGCCGAAGAAGGTCGGGGAATTCTACTCTACCACCGCCAGGAGGGCCGTAACATCGGCTTGCTGAATAAGATTCGCGCCTACGCGCTGCAAGATAAAGGCGCTGATACGGTGGAAGCCAATCATCAGTTGGGTTTTGCCGCCGACGAGCGGGATTTCACGCTGTGCGCGGATATGTTCAAGCTGTTGGGGGTAGAGTCCATCCGGCTGCTCACCAATAATCCGCAGAAAGTGGAGATTCTCACCGAGGCGGGGATCCATATCATTGAACGCGTGCCATTGATAGTCGGCCGCAACCCCCAAAAACGAGCGCTACCTTAATACCAAAGCCGCCAAAATGGGCCATCTGCTGGATCTCTAAACGTCATGATCGCGGTACTGCCGCGAGCCGGCCATGTCGCTTAAAGCATGGCCATTAGGCTTAAAGCATAGCCGTGGCGCTTAACGAATGGCCCCGGCAAGCGGTCGCTCACAGCATTTTGCGAATCACATAGTTCAGTATACCGTCGTGTTGGTAATAGGTCAGTTCGTTGCCGGTATCGATACGACAGCGCGCCATTACCTGCTCGCGGCGCCCATCGCCGTAGTCAATGTCTACCGCCACCGACTGGCCTGGGGTCAGTTTATCCAGGCCGCTGATGCTGATGCGTTCATCTCCTTTAAGTTGCAAAGACTGCCGGGTCACGCCAGCCGGGAATTCAAGCGGCAGAATGCCCATGCCTATTAAATTCGACCGGTGAATGCGTTCGAAGGATTCGGCGATCACTACCCGGATGCCCAGCAGACGAGGACCTTTGGCCGCCCAGTCGCGGCTGGAGCCGGAGCCGTATTCCTTACCGGCAATGACCGCCAGCGGCACCTGCTGTTGCTGGTAGCGCATGGCGGCGTCATAGATAGGCAGTTCATCGCCGGATGGATAGTGACGGGTTATCCCCCCCCCCTCCACACCCGGCACCATTTCGTTCCTGATCCGGATATTGGCAAAGGTGCCGCGCATCATGACTTCATAGTTGCCGCGGCGGGAGCCGTAAGAGTTGAAGTTGCCCGCTTCCACGCCGTTTTCACGAAGATAACGGCCGGCCGGGCTGTCCACCTTGATATTGCCCGCCGGCGAAATATGGTCGGTGGTCACCGAATCTCCCAACATCGCGAGAATGCGGGCATCCCGGATGTTTGATACCGGTTCGGGCCGGTGCTGCATAGCATCGAAAAACGGCGTCAGTCGGATGTAAGTGGAATCCTCCTGCCAAAGGTATGTAGGGGTGCGGTTGACGTCGATGGCTTGCCAGTCGGGGTTACCGTTGAAGATGGCGCTGTATTCCTTGTGAAACATGGCGCTGTTCACCAGGCTCACCGCGTCGGCGATTTCAGCTGAACTGGGCCAGATGTCTTTAAGATAGACCGGCCGACCCTGCGGGTCGGTGCCCAAGGGATCGGTGCTGAGATTAAGTAGCATATTACCGGCCAGGGCATAAGCCACCACCAGGGGCGGCGAGGCCAGCCAGTTGGTTTTCACCAGCGGATGGATTCGTCCTTCAAAATTGCGGTTGCCGGACAGCACCGCCCCGACGGTCAAGTCGCCGACTTTGATAGCCGCCTCGATGGGCTCTTTCAGCGGTCCGGAATTGCCGATACAGGTGGTGCAGCCGTAACCCACCAGATTAAAACCCAACTGGTTTAAAAACGGCGTTAATCCCGCCGCCGCCAAATAATCCGTCACGACCTTGGAACCGGGGGCCAAAGAGGTTTTCACCCATGGCTGGGTCTTCAGGCCCTTTTGCACGGCGTTGCGGGCCAGCAGTCCGGCGGCCATCAGGATATTGGCATTGGAAGTATTGGTACAGGAGGTAATGGCCGCGATGACCACCGCTCCCTGGCGGAGCTTAAAGGATTGGCCGTCCAATTCCACATCCTGGAAATCCGGATGATGGGTGCGCTTGGTGAAATCCAGTTCGTCGCTGGCGCGAAACGCCGCCGCCACCCCCGGCAAGGGTACCCGGTCCTGGGGCCGTTTCGGCCCCGCCAGGCTTGCCACAACCGTACCCATATCGAGCGTCAGCGTACTGGTAAAAGCGCGGCTCGTCGCCACTGTTGCGCCAAAGGCCCTGCGCTTTGCAATAGGCTTCCACCAACGCAATCTGCGTCTCGTCACGGCCGGTGAGGCGCAGGTAATCCAGCGTCACCGCGTCCACCGGGAAAAAACCGCAGGTGGCGCCATATTCCGGCGCCATGTTGCCGATAGTGGCCCGATCCGCCAACGGGAGCGCGTCCAATCCGTCGCCGTAAAATTCGACGAATTTGCCCACCACGCCATGTTTACGCAGCATTTGCGTCACCGTCAGCACCAGGTCGGTGGCGGTGATGCCTTCGTTAAGTTTGCCGACAAGTTTAAAGCCCACCACATCCGGAATAAGCATGGACACCGGCTGGCCGAGCATGGCGGCTTCCGCCTCGATGCCGCCCACGCCCCAGCCCAATACGCCCAGACCGTTCACCATGGTGGTATGGGAATCGGTGCCGACCAAGGTATCGGGATAGGCCACTTCCTCCCCGTCCAATTGTTCATGCCAAACGGTTTGCGCCAGATACTCCAGGTTGACTTGATGACAAATGCCGTTGCCCGGCGGCACCACCCGGAAACGGCTGAACGCCTGCTGCCCCCAGCGCAGGAACTTATAGCGTTCGAGGTTTCTTTCCATTTCCAGCTGATTGTTCTGTTCATAGGCGCCGTCATCGCCGTAGCTGTCCACCGTAACGGAATGATCGATAACCAGATCCACCGGCGACAAAGGATTGACCTTATCCACATCGCCGCCGAGGCGTTTTACCGCCTCGCGCATGGCGGCCAGATCCACCACCGCCGGCACGCCGGTGAAATCCTGCATCAGCACACGGGCCGGTCGATAGGCGATTTCGCCCTCGGCATGGGCGTTTTTCAGCCAATCGGCAACCGCTTGCAAATGGGTTTCGGTCACAATATCCCCGTCTTCGTTGCGCAGCAGATTTTCAAGCAGCACCTTCAGGGACTTGGGCAACGCCTCCAGGCTCCCCAATCGGCGAGCCGCGCGGGACAGGCTGAAATAACGGTAGGTTTGATCTCCCACCGACAGAGAATCCTTGCTGGTATCACGAATTGATGACGACATAACCCCTCCAGACTTTTATTTTATTATAGTCATAACCCTACGGGGCTTGAGGTAACCTGCCATCATTTTACAAGATTAATGCAACTTTTTTGTAACATATCATGCGCGCATCGCCGGGCCGTTGTTGTTAAAAACCGCCCGGGCAACGGCCGTGAAGCGTTATTTAACCGGCAGTTTGATGTCTTTGAACATTGCCTCGATCTCCTCATTGGATCGCAGGGCAATGGCGGTATCCACCACATCCCTGGTCAAATGGGGAGCAAAGCGCTGGATGAAATCATACATATAGCTGCGTAAAAACGTGCTGCGCCGAAAGCCGATTTTCGTGGTGCTGAGGGCAAACATCGCGTCGGCATTGATTTTCACCAGATCCGGATCGGCTTCTTTACTTACCGCCATATTGGCTATCACCCCCACGCCCAGCCCCATGCGAACGTAGGTTTTAATCACATCCGCGTCGGTGGCGGTAAACACGATGCGCGGCGTCAGTCCGGCACGGTTAAAAGCGGTGTCCAATTCTGAACGGCCGGTGAATCCAAAGGTGTAGGTCACCAGCGGATAGGCCGCCAATTCGTCAATGGTGATGTTCGCCTTATTGGCCAACGGGTGGTTGGGGAGCACCACGATGGCCCGGTTCCAATGATAGCAAGGCAGCATGACCAAATCTTCATAGAGATGCAGCGCCTCGGTGGCGATGGCGAAATCCGCCACGCCTTTGGATACCGCCTCGGCAATTTGAGTAGGCGACCCCTGATGCATATGCAGGGACACCCGCGGGTAGCGTTCGATAAATCCCTTGATGACGTCCGGCAGCGCGTAGCGGGCCTGGGTGTGAGTGGTGGCCACATAAAGCGACCCTTTATCGGGGTAGGTGTGTTCGCCGGCCACGGCTTTTATGGCATCGACTTTCGACAGCACTTCACGGGCGATGCGAATGATCTCCTGCCCCGCCGGGGTCACCTGGGTCAGGTGTTTGCCGCTGCGGGCGAAGATCTGCACGCCAAGCTCGTCCTCCAGCATTCTTACCTGTTTGCTGATGCCGGGCTGAGAGGTATAAAGGCCCTCGGCGGTGGACGAAACATTAAGATTATGATTCACCACTTCAACAATATAACGAAGCTGTTGCAATTTCATAGTTGTCATCCTGGCATAACAGGTGCGAGGGTACCGTGTAGAGTCGCTGTCACTGAGAGGCGGCCGGCTTTGTCAGCATAAATCTGCAAAAGAAATATTCTGCAATTAATACTATTTAATCATAAAAAATCGCTATATATAACTTATTTATAAAACATAAAAAAACCAACCCGAAGGTTGGTTGTCAGGGTATCGGCGATAGCGCGTCGGCTTATTTTTTGCTCACCTGCCATTTGCCGTCGATATAAAACGCGCTCCAGCCGGTGGCTTTGCCGTCTTTTTCGGAGGCAATGTATTGCTGTTTGGTCTTGCGGCTGAAGCGCACCAAGGTTTTGTTGCCATCAGAATCCTTCACCGGGGCATCCGCCAGATAACGCAGTTTTTCCGGCAATCTATCCTTGAAGCGGGCCAATTCTTCCACCAGCGGCGCGCGGGTTTCCCGTGATTTCGGGAAAGTATTCGCGGCCAGAAACACCCCGGCGGCACCGTCGCGCAGGACAAAATAGGCGTCGGATTTTTCACAGGGCAGCTCCGGCAACGGCACCGGATCTTCTTTGGGCGGCGCCACGTCGCCGTTGCGCAATATTTTGCGGGTGTTCTTGCACTCTTCGTTGGTGCAGGCCATATATTTGCCGAAACGCCCCAGCTTCAAATGCATGTCGGATCCGCATTTTTCGCACTCCACCACCGGACCGTCGTACCCCTTGATGCGAAATTCGCCTTGCTCGATTTCATAGCCGTCGCACAAAGGATTATTGCCGCAGACATGAATTTTGCGATTATTATCAATAAGATAACTGTCCATCGCCGTGCCGCATTTCGGACAGCGACGACGGGCACGCAGCGCGTTGGTTTCGGCGTCGTCCCCCTCCAGCAGATTCAGCGTCTCAGCCTCGGGAATCAGGTTGATGGTAGTCTTACAACGCTCTTTCGGCGGCAGAGCATAGCCGGAGCATCCCAGAAACACGCCGGTGCTGGCGGTACGAATGCCCATTTTACGTCCGCAGGTGGGGCAATCGATACTGGTCATCACCATCTGGTTAAGACGCATGCCCCCTTCTTCCGGGTCTTTTTCCGCGACTTCCAGTTGATGGGAAAATTCGGTGAAAAATGAATCCAGCACCGCTTTCCACTCTTCCTGATTATTGGCGACCTGATCGAGTTTGTCTTCCATGCGGGCGGTAAAATCGTAATTCATCAGCTCGCGGAAATTTTCTTCCAGCCGGTCGGTAACGATTTCCCCCATTTTTTCGGCATAAAACCGCCGGTTTTCCACCTGGACATACCCGCGATCCTGAATGGTGGAAATAATCGATACGTAGGTGGAAGGCCGGCCGATGCCGCGCTTTCCAGCTCCTTCACCAGCGAAGCTTCGCTATAACGAGCGGGGGCTTGGTGAAATGCTGGCTGGGCAATAATTTTTCCAAGCTGAGTTCTTGCCCTACCTTCACGGCGGGCAAGGTTCGGTCTTCATCATTCTTGCGCAAGGCCGGCATAACCCTGGTCCAGCCGTCGAATCGCAGGATACGCCCTTTGGCGCGCAGGGAAAAATCGCCGGCCTTCACCGTCAGGGTGGTGGAATCATACAGCGCCGGCGTCATTTGGCAGGCCACAAACTGGCGCCAAATCAGCTGATAGAGTTTCTGCGCATCCGGTTCCATATCGCTCAGCTGTTCAGCCAGGTTGCCCACGTCGGAAGGGCGAATCGCCTCATGGGCTTCCTGGGAGTTTTCCTTGCTGGCGTATTCATTGGCCTGCTTCGGCAAATAGCCGTCGCCGAACTGGGCGCCGATATAATCCCGGGCCATCTTCAGGGCATCCTGGCTCAGATTGGTGGAGTCGGTACGCATATAGGTGATATGCCCCGCCTCATACAACCGCTGGGCCAGCGTCATGGTTTTCTTCACCCCGTATCCCAGCCGGGTACTGGCGGCCTGTTGCAAAGTGGAGGTGGTGAATGGCGCGCCGGCTTTGCTGCTGGTGGGTTTGTCCTCGCGATCGGCGATAGTGTAGGCCGCGCTTTGCAACAGCTTGACCGCCGCCTGGGTCTGCGCCTGGCTGACCGGTTTGAAGGGTTTGTCCCCCTGGTGGGTCACCTGCATTTGCAACTGTGCTTTGGCCGATACCTTTAAATCGGCATGCAGTTCCCAATACTCTTCCGGTACAAAGGCTTTTATCTCCCGCTCGCGCTCCACCACCAGTCTGACGGCGACGGACTGCACCCGACCGGCGGAGAGGCCGCGCGCCAGCTTTTTCCACAGCAGCGGCGAAACCATGTACCCCACCACGCGATCCATAAACCGGCGCGCCTGCTGGGCATTAACCCGATCGATGTTCAGTTCCCCCGGCTGCTTAAACGCTTGGGTAATGGCGTTACGGGTTATTTCGTTAAATACCACGCGGCTAAAGCGTTCATCATCGCCGCCAATCACTTCCCGCAAATGCCAGGCAATGGCTTCCCCTTCGCGGTCAAGGTCGGTGGCGAGATAAATATGGTCGGCGTTTTGCGCCAACGCTTTGAGTTCGGTGACCACTTTTTCTTTGCCCGGCAATATCTCATAGTGGGCTTTCCAACCATGATAGGGATCGATTCCCATTCTATTAACCAGCGCGGTTTTCGCATCGCTCTTCGCTTTTTGCTTTTTAGTTGTGTCGACGCTCTTCTTGCTGGCTGAACCGCTGGTGGGCAAATCACGGATGTGACCGACGCTGGACTTTACCACGTAGTCATTACCTAAATATTTATTAATCGTTTTGGCTTTCGCCGGGGATTCAACGATAACGAGAGCTTTACCCATTTTTACCTTTACCTAAATGATTTCTTCTTTGCAAAGAAGCTTTTTGTGCGCCAGACCCTGGCTGGGCATACCTCTGAATTTATATTGCGGCAGTACCGTCAAAAAATCAACCTCTTGCTAGCCGGTCTGTTTTTTCACTTGCGACATGAGATTAACCTATTGATAAAATTAATAAATTTATCAATATGTTGAGATGATATTGATAAATCCATTGCCGGTTTGTTGTGTTCGGCATCCCCCGAGTCATGAAGGCCCACACTCTACATGATAAAAAAGTTGGTGCAACTTATACCCAAGAAATTTCCACCGTAAGCAAGACAAGCCTTGCCGCCGCAACTCATGGCAAGAGGAGTATATTAGCGGTACAAAAAAGCGGCCAATGCATAGCAATTAGAAAAAATGCGCCGACGGAATAAACCTTAGTCTGTTTGCAGCCAAACACAACCGGGTATTACAATAGTCACCGCGTTAACCCAGGAGCAAAACTTATGTACGCCAAGACCACCCCCATAGATCGCGAAAGCCTGCTGATTGAGGCGAATAGAATCATTCGTGAACATGATGAATATATGCACGGCATGGAAGCGACCGACGTTGAACAAAAAGACGGCGTGCTGGTTTTCCGCGGCGAATTCTTTTTCGATCAAGACGGAATACCCACCCGAAAAACCACGGCGGTATTCAATATGTTTAAACACCTCGCCGTCGTGCTGTCCGAGAAATACCATTTACAGGAATGACCGCCTACAGGCAGCGGGCCGAGTGCCCGGCCCGCCGACGGTCATAATGAAGGATTTTCTCCCTTGCGCCACCAATGCAGCAGCCGTTGTTCGATGCTGAGGGCCGCACTGTCGGTAAAGCGTGACAACAAACGTTTACGTCGCGCAAATTTGATGCTTATCACCTCATGATTCGCCATTTCGGCGATCAGCAGATCGTCGCTGGTGCCGATGGCGTCCACCAGTCCCTTTTCCCGTGCCTGGGTGCCGTACCAATGCTCGCCGGTGGCCACCGCTTCGATGTCCAGCGACGGGCGCATGTTGTGCACGAACTCCTTGAACAATTGATGTGTTTCATTAAGATCCTGTTGAAATTTCCGGCGGCCCTGCTCGGAGTTTTCGCCGAACAACGTCAGGGTGCGTTTGTAGGCGCCGGCGGTATGCAGTTCCACATCGATATCATTACGTTTTAGCAAGCGATTGAAATTAGGAATCTGCGCCACGACGCCTATGGAACCGATGATGGAAAACGGGGCGGCGATAATGCGATCGGCAACGCAGGCCATCATATACCCGCCGCTGGCGGCCACTTTATCCACCGCCACCGTCAGGCGAATGCCCTTGTCGCGCAAGCGCTGCAGCTGCGATGCGGCCAGCCCGTAACCATGGACCACCCCGCCGGGGCTTTCAAGCCGCAGCAGCACTTCGTCCTCCGCTTTGGCCACCGCCAGCACGGCGGATATCTCTTCCCGCAACGACGCCACTTCCCCCGCGTCCATGCTGCCCTTGAAATCCAACACATACAGGCAGGATTTCAACGGCGTTTTTTCTCCTCGTTTGGCACGATTGCGCGCCACTTTGGCATCGTGCTTTTCCTCTTTTTTGTAACGCTTATGCCAAATACGCTGCTCAGCTTCTCCCATGCGGGCCAGCTGCATTTCCCGTTGCATTTCACGGTAATGCTTGCCCAAATCGGTGGCCTGGAGCTCGCCTGTCCGCCGGCGCTGACGCTGGCGCAAACCCATCGCCACCAGCATAATGGCGCCGATAGCCGCCACCACCGTTACGACCTTCGCCAAAAAAAAGTCCATATAGAGAAAGAAATTCCATTCCGCCACCTTGATAGTAATCATCTTCGTTGTGGCTTATTCTAGCTAACCGCCGGGGGCCCCGTCGTCAGAAAATTCGGAATATTCCGCCGTATGGCAGTGATTATCCTTGTTTTTCCCGCCCTCGCGCCCGCCATTGGGGGTAAAGACGGCGACAAAGCCCTGCATCCGCCGTCCGCGCATTGAAATCCACCGCCGATTCAGGCATAACAGAGCAAGCGCCTGTCGCCGCGCGAAAACCTGCTGCCCGCCGCGTCTGTCGGGTAAGCAGACGTATGCAAAGGAGTCCAACGTGTATTACCAGCCCGCACATAATCTGTTGCAGCAACGCATCATCATGGTGACCGGCGCCGGCGACGGTATCGGACGGGAAGCGGCCTTGACCTACGCAAGATACGGCGCATCGCTGCTGCTGCTGGGCAGAACCGAGGCGAAACTGGCGGCGGTGAAACAACAGATCGCCGATGAAGGCGGGCCGGCGGCGCGCGTCATTCCGCTGGATTTATTGCAGGCCGGCGAGCAGGATTATCTGCGGTTGGCGGAAGCGTTGCAGCGGGATATTCCCCGACTGGACGGGCTGCTGAATAATGCTGGGCTGCTGGGCGAAATTGCGCCCATGGCGCAGCAATCCGCCGACAGCTGGCGTAATGTCATGGAAGTGAACGTCAATGCCGCTTTTTTTATTGACCCGGGCCATGCTGCCTCTGTTGCTGAAATCCTATCGTCCTTCGCTGGTGTTCAGCAGTTCCAGCGTCGGCCGGCGCGGTCGCGCCAACTGGGGCGTTTATGCCGTCTCCAAATTCGCCACCGAGGGCATGATGCAAGTCTTGGCGGATGAATATCCCGCCGCCACGCTGCGCGTTAACTGTATCAATCCGGGGGGGGCACCCGGACCGCCATGCGCAAAAGCGCGTTTCCGGATGAAAACGTCGAAAAACTCAAAACGCCGGCGGATATCATGTCGATTTATCTCTATCTGATGGGTGACGATAGCCACCGCAAAACCGGCATCAGTTTCGATGCCCAACCGAACCGCAAACCCGGTCCGGCATCATAACAGGATGGTATCATGAGCGAAGAGAGGCACCAGCAACGTCAACAACGATTAAAAGAAAAAAGTAGACGCCCGCATCGCCGATGCCCGTGAGGAACGTGGAATCGTGATAGTCTTTACCGGTAACGGCAAGGGCAAGACCACCGCCGGCTTCGGCACGGTAACCCGAGCCGTCGGGCACGGCATGCGCGCGGGGGTCATTCAGTTTATAAAGGGCCAATGGCCCAACGGCGAACGTAATCTGCTGGAGGCCCACGGCGTCGAATTCCAGGTGATGGCCACCGGTTTTACCTGGAATACGCAAAACCGGACCACCGATCGCGCCGCCGCGCAAGAAGTGTGGCGGCACGGTTTGCGAATGTTGGCGGATGAAACGCTGAACCTGGTGCTGCTGGATGAACTGACCTATATGGTGACTTACGACTATATCGATTTGCCCGAGGTGATCGAGGCGCTAAAGCGTCGCCCGCCAAACCAGACGGTGATCATTACCGGGCGCGCCTGCCACCGTGAACTGCTGGATCTGGCGGATACGGTGAGCGAACTGCGCCCGGTAAAGCACGCCTTCGATGCCGGCATCAAGGCGCAGCAGGGGATTGATTGGTAGGGCGTCGCACCCATTAGCAGGTTCGTCGCACGCGCTATATAACGGACCCGCCGCGGCATGGGGGCGCTGCGCGGCCGACTATGGCCGCTTCGCCCCCAGTACCGCGGTCTCCCTCCCTTTAGCAGGCCGGCATGAAGCCTTGGTGCTTCGGACGTAGCCGGCCTTGCCCGCATATCATGCGCCGGCGTTGCGTTTGCTGCTTTGGCCGCCGCCGCGACGGGTGGGTGTCACCTGGCTATGGCGTTTCACCGCCCGACGAATCTGATTGGCTTTCATGCGGCGGCGTTCACGCTCCACCGGCATTTTGCTGACCGTCTCGGCGGGCAATTGCACCATTTCACGCAGATAATTGATTTCCAGCAGACTGAGTTCGGTCCAGCCGCCGCGGGGCAATCCCTTCGGCAGGGGAATATCGCCGTAGCGGGTACGAATCAGGCGGCTGACCTGCACCCCCACCGCTTCCCATAGCCGCCGTACCTCGCGATTGCGCCCTTCATTCAGGGTGACGTTGTACCACTGATTAAGGCCCTCGCCGCCCTGAAAACTCAGGGACTTGAACGCGGCCAAGCCGTCTTCCAGTTGGAGGCCTTTGGTCAGTTGGCGAATTTTCTCATCGTCTACCTGACCGAAAACCCGCACGGCATACTCGCGCTCCACCTCGCAACGGGGATGCATCAGCCGGTTGGCCAATTCACCGTCGGTGGTGAACAATAACAGGCCGGAGGTGTTGATATCCAAGCGCCCCACCGCTACCCAGCGCGAGCCGGCGATTTTCGGCAGACGATCGAAAACCGTCGGACGACCATCGGGATCGCGGCGGGTGCAAAGTTCCCCTTCCGGTTTATAATAAGCCAGTATCCTGCAGACCGACTCCTCGGAGGGAGTAATGGCAATGACGTGGCCGTCGACGCGTATTTTGGTTGAGGCCAACGCCTCGACCCTGTCCCCCAGCGTGGCGATTTTACCATCGACGCTGACGCGGCCCTGTTCAATCATGGATTCAATTTCCCGGCGGGAACCCCTGCCCGGCGCGGGCCAGGACTTTTTGCAGCTTTTCGCTCATTGAAACCTCGGCTGTCGCCTTCACAGGCGTCTAGAAAACGATGCAATAATGTAATTCAATGCATCGCTGCACATAAAATTCAACGTAAAAGCTTAACTGCCGCAACAGCAAACAAACTTTTACGCGGCCGGCTATGTTACACTAAATCAAGGATGAAAGCTTGTGCGGGTTCCATCAATAACTGATAAAGTTTTTGCTATTCGCCAGACGTCGAGGCTGCCCCCCCCTTCGCGCAAAGACCCTCGCGGGGCGATATACCTGTTTGCAAAGCCCCCCCCCCTGCTGTGACAAAAATTCCGTACAATAGACAATGCGTTAATCTTTTTTTGGCAAAAAGCCAAAAATTACAATAATCATACTCAATTTATCTGTAAAGTTTATTAAAACGAAGCTAATTTTACATGGCTAAACAATTCAAGCATGTACGCACATAGCCATTGTCAATCTAGGGAATAAAGTCGCGTATTCAATCAAGTGGATCTTCTAATATTAACGTTTTATTCAATTATTTCATCTTCGCGAGAATTTATAATGTTTAACCCATCAATACCTGGAAAAAGTGGTGTCCAAAGCATACTGGAAGAAACATTACCAGTGACCTTTATTAATGAAACGGTAACCAAAAATTTTACGAAAAATATTAAAGAAGCAAAAAATACCGTAGAGACTCTCGTTTTAAATAGTCCAAATGATAAGAAATCAGGGAAAGATTTATTATTATGGCTTTTTGCAACAGGCATATTTAAACCTGAATTTAAAGACAAATATGGCTTGTCTGTAGATGCGATTGCCGATGGTCAATCAGCCGTTCAATATGATATTCAGAAAGCGGAAACGCTGGATGATGCATTAAAAACGCTCGAAAACGTTCTCAAAACAGCGCGTTTATTGTACAAAGGAAATCATTTAAAATCATCTAACAAGATCAAAAAAAATCATATTAATGAGGATATGTACATATTACATCAACTTGAACAAGGGGCCAAAAAAATTTTTTTCCTGATTCTATTCCAGAGGGAATTAATTACTGCCTTAAACACGCGTTTGGTAACTGTGGTGAAATGTCACTCATTGCCTATGCTTTATGCCATAAGCTTGGGTTAAAACCTAAAATTTCTTATTACAAGTCACAAGGAAGTTTCGCGCATCAAGTGTGCCGAGTAAAAGCAAACAATGAATATTATATAATTGATGTCTGGGCTAATTTCATTTCTACCGAAAAAGATTTTTTATCTAAATTAAAATCTAAAATAATTAAATGGAATGAAATCGGCAAAAACGTTCTAAATGGAGCTGAGTTCGAAATTGATTTTGATCTTGATGAGAAGTTCAAACTTCCTAAACATGTGCTGGCTACACCTGATGATGTTTCAAAGTTGAAATTAGTAAATTCTTATTTTGTTAATGGAGAAAATAATATTGTTGATTTAAATTTTTTTTGATTTACTTGGGGATAAGTTGGTCAATAAATTTGTGCAGTAGGAGACTAAATGCCGTTGCGTTTGCTGCTCTGGCCACCGCGGCGGGTGCAAAGTTCCCCTTCCGGTTTGTAATAGGCCTGTATCCGGCATACCGACTCGTCGGAAGGGGTAACGGAAATGACATGGCCGTCGATGCGGATCTTGGTGGAAGCCAACGCTTCCACCCTATCCACCAGCGTGGCGATTTTACCATCGACGCTGACGCGGCACTGTTCAATCATGATTCAATTTCCCGGCGGGAACCTTGTCCGACGCGGGCCAGGACTTTTTGCAGCTTTTCGCTCCTTGAAACCTCGGCTGTCGCCTTCACGGGCGTCTGATGTAAATAAACAAGGAATTAAACAGAGATTAACCCTTTGCTATGCAAAAATCTCAGCGTTGATAAGGGCCTTGAAGCTTGATGCGGCATCATTGCCCCACTCTGACTTTTCCCCTTAAAAGGAAATTTGATGATTCCCAAACATCATCATCTTATTGAAATATTGACAATTTTGCAGGTATAATCAAACGATTGTCTGGAGTTAAGGGTGAGGGCTTAAGCTCTAACCCCTTAGTATCTTGTAAACCTGGATCACTTTTATTTGTTAAGAACACTCACGATAATGGCTGTCGTAATATGATGATCAATATAACAAATTTATTTGAGCCATTAGAAGAAGTTTTGAATGCACGCTTCACTATATCAGTTAATAAACTTACCACATTTTAGTTTCAACTTAAGCAAGGCAAAGCTATATTATCGATCGCTTTTGCTAATGTGCTCATATGCAATAGCGGTCGCTTTTGGCATTTTGAGGCTAAACATAGGGTAAAATTCCGCCATTTCATCCCATCAAGCGAGTGATGCGTTTCACATTAACCGCATCATAATTATTTCCTATCAATCTTTACACAAGCGATGGTTAGGTTAACAAAAGTATCAATGTCTTTTTTTTAACAGCCTGTTTCTTTTTCATAAAAACCCAAATGTCCTACCATCGAAACCATAGAACCATATGATTTTCATGCTGATTTATCCGAATTAGCCATATTGACAACAATGTCATGACATTCAATTATCATGACATTATGGTTAACAGGGCGTTAATAATGAATTGGGATCAGCATGGGTTGCTTTCCGGCCCGCAGCCCCTTTGGTGGCAAATCGCCGAGCGACTTCGGCGCGAAATCGAATTCGGCGGATTCAAACCCGGCGACATTCTGCCTTCTGAAGCGACGCTGAATAAAACCTTCGGCGTCAGCCGCACCACCGCCCGCACCGCGCTGGACAAGCTGGAGCAAGAGGGGTTGATTACGCGCCGCGCCGGGAAAGGCTCGATGGTGCTGCCCCCCCCCCATGTCGTGCAGCCTCTCAATCAGATGTCCAGTTTTGCCGAGGATATGCGGCGGCGGGGGTTTACCGCCGGTTATGCCACCCTCGCCGTCCGTATGACCGCCCCGCCGCCGGAAGCGGCCGGCGCCCTGGGCTTGGCGGAGAATGTCAAAACCCTGCTGGTGTCGCGCCTGTTGAGCGCCGACGGACTGGCCGTGGCGGTGTCCCACTCCTGGCTTGCGCCGGCGCTGTTCGGCCATCACCCCATTCCCACCGTGGAAGAGCTCAATTCAGGTTCCCTTTATGTTTGGCTGGAACAGCGCTGCGGCTGCCGTATTACCGGCGCGCGGGAAACCATCAGCGCGGGTATCGCCGACGGCGATCTGTCCCGGTCCTTGGCCATCGCCCGCGGCACGGCGGTGCTTATCGCCCGGCGCCTTTGCCACGACAGCCGGCAACAACCGGTGGAATTTGCCGCCATAAGCTACCGCGCCGATCGCTACAGTTTCACCATCGATCTGGTGCGATCATGACGGCGCTCGCTAAAGCGCTGTTTATCGGCGATATCAGCCTGGATACCACTTTGCTGATGGAGAGCATGCCCCAGCCCGACGAAAAGCTGCTGGTGAACATCACCAACGAGATGCCCGGCGGCGTGGTGACCAACGCGGCGCTGGCCTGTCGGCTGGCCGGCGCCGAGGTGGGTCTGGCGGTGGCCACCGGCGATGATCTCTTCGCCGACGGTCTGTTGAACCCGTTGCGGGCGGCGGGCATTGATGTGACCGGCGGGCGCAAGCCGGGCCGCACGTGCCGCGCCATCGTACTGTTGGATGCCTTGGGGGAAAAGCGGCTGCTGCTGGAACCGGGGGTGTCCATGTACCCCGACGACGCGCTATTGAACACCCTCAACTGGCGCGGCGTCGGCTGGCTGCATACCGCCGTGTATGGCGATGCCGCCCATGGCGTTATCGGGCATTGCCGGACGGCGGGCATCCCCTGGTCCATCGATTTGGAACCCGCCACCTTTATGAATGGCCTGGCGCCTCTGCACTCGGTGCTAGAGGGAGCCGAAACGGTGTTTTGCAACCAACGGGCCCTGGCGCAGATAGGCCGTAACCCCATTGCGCAGTTGCTGGCGCTGGGGGTCAAGTCGGTTATCTGCACCCTCGGACCCCAGGGCGCGCGCTATGTCCGCGGGGATGCCCGCCACCACGCCCGCTTTGCCGGTACTCCCGCGGTGGTGGACACCACCGGCGCCGGCGATTGTCTGGCGGGCTGGTTTATCGCCCGACGGCTGGCGGGGGACGATATCCCCCGAGCGCTGCAGGAGGCGGTTGACGCCGCCACCTTCAGCTGCGGCGGCATGGGAGCGCAATCCTCCTATCCCACCCGCAAACAGCTAATTGAATCCGAGCACGCTCCGGCGCGAAACGCCGCCGGCAACACCGAACGATGACAAGAGAGAGATTATGGCCGCACCGATTGTACTGCCCGAGAAACCCGATATGCTGGCGACGCTTTTTCCGGTGAAAAAACCGGTGATTGGCGTTATCCATCTCAACGCGCTGCCCGGCGCGCCCCGCTACCAAGGGGAATCCATGAAGTCTATCGCCGCCGCCGCGGTTAAGGACGCCCTGACGCTTGCCCGCGGCGGGATTGACGGCATCATCGTGGAAAATGCCAGCGATCTGCCCTTCTCGCGGCCGGAGCATATCGGTCCGGAAACCGTGGCGGCGCTAACCGCCGTCTGCATGGAAATCCGCGGCGCGGTACAGACCCCCATCGGTATTACCTGCGTGGCCAACGGAGCCATTCCGGCGCTGGCCATCGCCAAGGCGGTGGGCGCGCGCTGGGTACGGGTCAATCAGTGGGCCAACGCCTACGTCGCCAACGAAGGGTTCATTAACGGCCCGGCGCCGGAGGCCATGCGCTATCGCGCCATGATCGATGCCCGCGACGTCGCCATTTTCGCCGACGTGCACGTCAAGTTCGGCGCCCATGCGGTTACGGCGGATCGCAGCATCCCGGAACAGGCCACCGACGCTGAATGGTTCGATGCCGATGTGCTTATCGCCACCGGCACCCGCACCGGCTCCCCTACTGAACCCCGCGAAGTCAACGACGTGCGCGGCGGCACCAATTTGCCGGTCATCGTGGGCTCCGGACTTTCACCGAGCCAGGTGCCGACCCTGTTCGCCGCCGCCGACGGCGCCATCATCGGCCAATGGCTGAAGCAAGACGGACGCTGGTGGCTGCCGGTGGACGGCAAACGCGTGGCACAGCTTATGGACGCGGTGGCGAAAGTCCGGGAGGCGTTATGACTCTGCTCACCAGCGAGACTGAGGTGTTCAGTTCACAGCCGGCCGCCGCTGCCGGCTGCGTGGTGGCGTTTTTAGCCAAACGGCAGACGGATGGCGGCCCCGCCGTCTATGGCGACGAGGATTACCGGCGGTTGATGGCGGCGCTTGAGCAATTGCGCCGCGAGGGGTGGCTGATGTCTTTTCGGGCCATGTTCAATGTACAAGATGAAACGCGGCCCATGGCGCTTGACAGCGGCTTCGCCCATCCCTGGGATCTGGCCGGGGCATTCGAAGCCCCCGACATAAACGCGGCGCTGGCGGGCACGGTACGACTGGAGCAGGCGGGCTGGGGGGAAATTATTCGCCACCGAATGGCTGCTGGGCCCGCGAGAGTTCGCCACCGTAAAAGGTACAGGGCCCGATATCAAGCGCGGCTGGGGATTTATGGCTCTGTGGGAATGGAACGATGCCTGGTGCGAAGCCACCGCCGCCCGGCGACGGGATTATGACGCCGAATGCGATATCGCCTTTAGAGGGGATTTGGCGCTGAATATCAACATCGCCGGCCGGCATCGTCTGGACTGGGCCCACGGCTGGCATCACCTGGGCATCTGGGAAACGGACCGGCCTGAAACCGTGGATAAAGCCATCAGCGGCCATGAAGACGCCGCCGATTTTATGTTTACCACCTCCCGGCATGTGGTGGGCAAAATCCGCCCGCTGGCCGAACTGCTGCTGCCTGAACGCGCATAAGGAACACTCTATGTCAAATAGTCTCTGGATTCATTATGCCCGCCCGCGGCCCCACTGGTACCGTCTGTCCGATAGGGAGCGGCGGGAAAAACAAACCGGCTGGGATGCCTTGGCGAAACAGGCAATCCACGCCGGCGCGGCGCGCATCGGCATATACCACATTCGCGGCCAGCACGATTTCCAGACCGTGGAAGTCTGGCATTTTCCCGACGCGCAGGCCGCCTTTGCCCATTGGGCCAATTTGACCGGGGCGTCCTACAACGAGTGGTTCGCGTTTTCCAACAATATCGGCCTGCCGCTGGAGGCGTCCGCCTATGAGCACGCCGGTTCTTGAAGCCCGCGGCATCAGCCGCCATTTCGGCCATGTCAGGGCGCTCCAAGAGGTGAATTTCCGCATTTATCCCGGTGAAATCTGCGCCTTGATAGGCGATAACGGCGCCGGCAAGTCAACATTGGTGAAAATCCTCTCCGGCGCCGATCGGCCGGACGGCGGCGCCATTTTTATCGACGGCGCGCCGGTGAGCCTCGCGTCCCCCGCCGCCGCGCAGCGGTTGGGTATTTCCACCGTTTACCAGGATCTGGCGCTGGCGCCGGAACTGACGCCGGTGGACAACCTGTTCCTAGGGCGCGAAGAGCTGCTGCCGGGCCTGCTGGGAAAGCTCGGCTGCCTGGACAGGGCCTCGATGCGGCGCAAGGCGGTGGGCCAGTTCGCCCGTTTAGGGGTGGCGCTGCGTTCGCTGAAAGTGCCCATTTCCACCCTGTCCGGCGGGCAGCGGCAGTCGGTGGCCATCGCCCGCGCCGCCATGTGGGCGAACCGGGTCATTTTCCTTGACGAGCCGACCGCCGCGCTGGGGGTAGTACAGACCGAGCGCGTGCTGGCGTTGATAAGGCAAGTGCGCGCCTCGGGGATAGCGGTGGTGCTGATAAGCCACAATATGCCGCAGGTGCTTGATATTGCGGACCGGGTAGAAGTGCTGCGTCTGGGCCGCAGCGTCGGCCAGCTCTTTACCGCCCAAGCGCGCGTTGAAGATTTAGTCACTGCCATGACCAGCGGCGTCGCCGCCGAGGAGCCGCGATGAAAAATACGCTCTCTGCGTCCGATTCAGACCCGATACCGTTGACCGGCGGACCCTCCCGGGAACCGAATGACCGTCACGGGGCGACCTATTGCGCCGGTGACCCGGCCCGTGAGTCTGGCAACCCTGTCGGGACGATAAACAACAGCCGTCACGAAGCACCGCGGCATCCGCCGGCGGACGGCCATCCCCCCCCGCCCCGCTGCGTGAAAATCTGGCGAAACTGTTGGGCGGCGGCTGGATATTTTTGCTGCTGATAGCGCTCATCGCGCTGTTCGCCCTGCTGCGTCCGGCGCAGTTCGGTTCCGCCTACAATCTGTCGCAAATCGCCATAAATGCCGCCATCCTGCTGGTGCTATCGGTGGGCCAGACCTTTGTCATCATCGCGGCGGGCATTGATTTGTCCGTCGGGGCGGTATTGGTCTTTTCGTCGGTCGTCTCGGCGCAGGTCATGCTGTATCTCACCGGCAGCGCGGGCAATACCTTCGGCACCACCGACGCGGGCTGGGGCATTATCGCTCTCGGCACGCTGGCGGCGCTGCTGGCGGGCGGGCTATGGGGGGCGCTAAACGGTTTTCTGATTGCAGTGGCCCGTATCCCGGCGCTGATTGTTACCCTGGGCACCTTCGGTATGGCGTTGGGGCTGGCGCAAATCGTCAGCGGCGGAGTGGATGTCCGCGCGATGCCCGAACGGTTGGTGGACATCATAGGCAGCGGCGCTATCGCCGGCATACCGATGCTGGTGGCCATCGCCGCCGTGACAACCCTGGCGGCGGCGGCGATTTTGCATCTTACGCGTTTCGGACTGCATGTGTTCGCCACCGGCTCCAATAGGGAGGCGGTTCGCCGCGCCGGGGTGAATGTCCGCCGGCGTCTTATCGGCATTTACATGATATCAGGCGCATTGGCGGGCATGGCCGCCGTGATGTCCAACGCCCGGTTCTCCACCACGACCATCGGCGGCCACGCCATGGACAATCTTTCCACCATTTCGGCGGTGGTGTTGGGGGGACCAGCCTGTTCGGCGGTATCGGCAGCGTGGCCGGCACCGTTATCGGCGTCTTTATTCCGATCATCTTACTGAATGGTTTTGTCATTCTCGGCATACCGCCATTCTGGCAGACCGTCGCCATGGGCGCGGTTTTGATTTTGGCTGTGTGGATCGACCAACTGAAACGTCGGGCGAGAGAACGCGGTTAACCTTTGACCTTAACGGAGTGAAAATGATGCGTAAAACCCTACTGTCGACTCTGGTCTGCGCTTTGGCCATGGGACTTGCCCTGCCGGCCGCCGCCAAACCCGGTAAGGACATCGCGCTGGTATTGGGTGTGAAAGGCAGCCCATTTTATCAGGCGTTGCAATGCGGGGCGCAGGAAAAAGCCAAACAGGCCGGGCTGTCGCTGACCGTGTTTGCGCCGGACCAGTTCGCCGCCGACAGCCAGATCCCGGTGGTTAACGCCGTCACCGCGACCCAACCGGCGGTTGCGGCCGTGGTGCCCACCGATATGCAGGCGCTGGTTGCCCCCATGAAGCAGTTGGCCGCCCGTGGCGCCAAGGTGCTCACGGTCGATCAGACCCTGAACGACACGTCATTCCTGGCGACGCAGATTGTCACCGATAATGAACAGGGCGGGAAAATGGCGGCCCAGGCCATGAACCGCCTCTTGGGCGGCAAAGGAAAAGTTTTGGTGATTACCCAGCCCCCGGCTCGGCGGCGCAGGACGCCCGCGAACGGGGCTTCGCCGAACAGATCAAATTTTATCCCGGCATCACTTATCTCGGTCCTCAATATCAAAGCGACGATCCGCAAAAAGCGGCGGAAATCGTCACCTCCACCCTGTCGGCCCACCCGGATTTGGCGGGGGTGTTTTCCACCAATGATCAGGGCGCCATCGGCGCCATTACAGGCCTGCGCCAGGCAGGTGCGGCGAAGCGCGTCAAGCTGGTGGCCTATGATGCCGCCACGGCCGAGGTCAATGCGCTCAAAAACGGCACCATCGACGTGTTGATTGCCCAAAATCCCAAACAGGAAGGGGAAGCGGTGGTGGCTATCGCCGCGGCGCTGCTGGCGGGCAAAACGGTGGCCAAAACCACCCTCACCGACATCGTCGCCATCACGGCTGACGAACCGGACAAAGCCAATCGCTATGAATACAAGGCGGATTGCCTCTAGGACATATTGACCGGAAAGCGTCGAACGGCAACCCCCTCTCGCCATGGTTAAACCCTGCGTGTAAAAGGGAGGCATATTTGCTGAGGCCAAGTCTAAGCGGGCGTGATTTACCGCCCGCCGACGCGGCAACGACCCTGTTCAAGAGAGGCCACGTTCAGAGAAAGGGCGAAATATCCCCGACGCCGTCCCTCACCACGCGCGGCGCGTCCTCGGTAAGATCGATAACCGTGGTGGGCTGCTGACCCAGAAATCCGCCGTGAATCACCACATCCACCTGCTTCGACAAATGATCCTTGATCCGCTCCGGATCGGACTCCGCGAAATCATTGCCCGGCAACATCAGCGTGGTGGACATCAGGGGCTCATTCATGTTTTCCAACAACGCCAGGGCGATGGCGTTTGAGGGAACCCGCAGCCCGATGGTTTTACGCTTCTCGTTCATCAACCGCCGCGGGACCTCCTTGGTGGCCTTCAATATAAAGGTATACTTGCCCGGCGTGTTGTTTTTCATTAATCGGAACGCCTGGTTATCCACATGGGCGTAGGTTGAAAGCTCGGACAAATCCCGGCATACCAGGGTAAAATTATGATCGCTGTCCAGCTTGCGGATTCGACAAATGCGTTCCATAGCATTCTTATCCTCCAGCCGGCAGCCCAGGGCATATCCCGAATCGGTGGGATAAACGATCACCGCGCCTTTGCGCAGCAGATCCACGGTTTGGTTAATCAACCGCGGTTGTGGATTTTCTGGATGGATGGTAAAAAACTGACTCATTAACACTCCTTATTTTGTCTATCGGGACTATTTCCCGGCAAACCCTGTTTATCCCTTTAGAGATTCCAACGGCGCGACGACACTCTTCATCGGCCAGTCCCGCCATATGGGCTCCACTCCCCCCCCCCGGCAGCCAAAGCTTACGCCCCAATTCAATCCAGGCACAAGGCATATGAAAATCCGAACCCTGGGAAGCCAGCAATCCCCTTTCGCGGGCGTATTGCGCCAGCAGCGTCCGCTCCTGCGGCGATTGCTGGCAGGAAGCGACCTCGATGCCGTCCCCTCTCGCGGCCACAAAATGATCCAGCAAACGCTTAAGCCATTTGGCCGATAGCCGATACCGGCCCGGATGGGCCACCACCGCCTGCCCTCCCGCCTGGCGGATGGCGTTCACGGCTTCCTCGATACTGCACCATTGCGGCGGCGCATACCCGATATTCCCTTTGGACAGGTATTTTTTAAACACCGCCGCCAGGGAATCGGCCTTGCCGATGCTGACCAGATAGCGGGCGAAATGTCCGCGGGTTATCACGCCGTCGCCGGCCAGCCCACAGGCGCCCCGCCAGGCGTCGGCAATACCGGCATGCTCCAGGCGCTGGGCGATGACAACCGCCCGCTCCCGCCGCTTGTCCCGCTGGGACGCCATCAGTTCGACGATGGCCGGATGGGCGATGTCGATGCCCAATCCGACGATATGGATTTCATGGTTTTGCCACAGGGTGGATATTTCCACTCCCGGCACCAGCGCCACGGGCAAGCCGTGCTCAATAATGGCCTGACGCGCCGCCGGCAGTCCGTCCAGGGTATCGTGATCGGTAATCGCCAGCACGTCCACACCCATGGCCGCCGCCCGCGCCACCAGCTCTTGCGGGGAAAGCGCTCCGTCCGAGGCGGTAGTATGGCTGTGCAGATCGTACAGAGTGAGCAACGATGATTTCGCGGCCAACGGTTTATCAGTCACATTTACCTTCAATATGTTACCCAAACCCTTTTACGTTGCGGCAAAGCGGGAGACGCCCCGATAAAGATGCCGTTGGGAAGGCCCAAAGCATTTTCCTATCATAACGTTTATCGTCGATGAATCGTACAGGTAAGATTATTTACCGATTTTAAGCCACGCCTGTTGACAATTCATTGTTGAACTAGTTTACTAGTACGCATACTTTTTACCGATGAGAATCTGCTGATGTCGACTACTTTGGTTATGCTTCGCTGGTGGCGCACCTCCCTGTAGCGGGCGGTGTTATCATGCGTTGCTGTCATCAGACAGAGCACGATCCCGAAAGCCCGCAGCAAAGCGGGTTTTTTTATGGGCGAAAACAGGAAAGGCGAACAATGCAAACCATGCGACCCCCGTTGGAATTACTACAAGCGACGGCCACTTACCGGGACGATCCCACCGCGATGTTCAACCATCTCTGCGGCGCCCGTCCCGCCACCTTGCTGCTTGAATCCGCCGAAATCGACAGCAAGCGCAATCTCAAAAGCTGGATGGTTCTGGACAGCGCCATGCGCATCTCCGCCCTTGACCGGCAGGTGACGATTCAGGCGCTCACCGACAACGGCGCGGCGCTGCTGCCGTTGCTCGATGCCGCATTACCGCCCGAGGTTCAGGTTCGGTCTCATCCCAACGGTCGCGAATTGCTTTTTCCGGCGGCGGAAAATCACATGGATGAAGATGCGCGGCTGCGTGCCCTGTCGGTGTTCGACTGCCTGCGCCTGCTGCTGACGCTGGTGCAAATCCCTGAAAATCAGCCGGAAGCCTTATTCCTCGGAGGCCTGTTCGCCTATGACCTGGTGGCCGGTTTTGAATCGCTGCCCGAGGTAAAACAGGAAAGCCGTTGCCCGGATTTTTGTTTTTACCTGGCGGAAACCCTGCTTATTCTTGACCACCAGCGGCAATCCTGCCAGATACAGGCCAGTCTGTTCTGTCCCTCCGCCGGCGAAAAACAGCGGTTGCAGGCCCGCCTGGAGCAATTGCAACATCAGCTCCGGCGTGAACCGGCGCCCATCCCGCTCCAGACCATCGACAGCATGACGTTGGAATGCAATCAAAGCGATGAAGACTATTGCCGGGTGGTGGAGAAAATGCAGCAGGCGATTCGCGAAGGGGAGATTTTTCAGGTGGTGCCGTCCCGCCGTTTCTCGCTGCCCTGCCCGTCGCCGCTGGCGGCGTACCACACCTTGAAAGGGCATAATCCCAGCCCCTATATGTTCTTCATGCAGGACGATGACTTCACGGTGTTCGGCGCTTCACCGGAAAGCTCGCTGAAATACGATGCCGCCAGCCGGCAAATTGAAATTTACCCCATAGCCGGCACTCGCCCCCGCGGGCGTAAACCGGACGGTAGCCTTGATGCCGACCTCGACAGCCGCATCGAACTGGAGATGCGCTCCGATCATAAAGAGCTGGCGGAACACCTGATGCTGGTGGATCTGGCTCGCAACGATCTGGCGCGGATTTGCGAACCGGGCAGCCGCTATGTCGCCGATTTGACCAAGGTGGATCGCTATTCCTTTGTTATGCATCTGGTATCGAGAGTGGTGGGGACGCTGCGGGGGGATCTGGATGCGCTCCATGCTTACCGCGCCTGCATGAACATGGGCACCCTGAGCGGCGCGCCCAAGGTCCGCGCCATGCAGCTTATCGCCGAGGCCGAGGGCACCCGGCGCGGCAGCTACGGCGGCGCCATCGGCTATTTCAACGGCCATGGCGAATTGGACACCTGCATCGTTATCCGTTCCGCCTACGTGGAGGACGGCATCGCCACCGTTCAGGCCGGCGCCGGCGTGGTGTTGGATTCCGTCCCCCAGGCCGAAGCCGATGAAAGCCGCAACAAAGCGCGCGCCGTGCTGCGCGCCATCGCCACCGCACACCATGCACGGGAGGTTTTCTAATGGCCGACATCCTGCTGCTCGATAATATCGATTCCTTTACCTACAACCTGGTGGATCAGCTGCGCGCCGCCGGACACCGGGTGGTGGTTTACCGCAACCAACTGCCGGCGCAAACCATTACCGGCCGATTAGCGTCGATGAAAAATCCCATTCTGGTGCTCTCTCCCGGACCGGGCGCGCCGGCCAATGCCGGTTGCATGCCGCAGTTGCTTAACGCGTTGCGTGGGCGGTTGCCCATTATCGGCATCTGCCTGGGACATCAGGCCATCGTTGAAGCCTATGGCGGCCACGTGGGGCAAGCGGGAGAAATCCTGCACGGTAAGGCATCGCTTATCGAACATGACGGACTGGCCATGTTCGCCGGCATGCCCAACCCCCTGCCGGTGGCGCGTTACCACTCCCTGGTGGGCAGCGAAATCCCGGCCGGGCTGACTGTCAACGCGCATTTCAACAACATGGTGATGGCGGTACGCCACGATGCCGATCGCGTCTGCGGATTCCAGTTCCATCCGGAATCCATTTTAACCACCCAGGGTGCGCGTTTATTGAACCAAACGCTGGACTGGGCGTTGGCTTAAGCGCAAGGAAACGTTCATGCAACAAATATTAGACAAGCTTTTTCAGGCCGAACGCATCAGCCGCGAGGAAAGCCAACGGCTTTTTGCGGCGATTATCCAGGGTCAGTTGGAGCCCACGCAGTTGGCGGCGGCGCTTATCAGCATGAAAATTCGCGGCGAGAGTCCCGATGAAATCGCCGGCGCCGCCAGCGCCTTGCTGACGGATGCCATGGCGTTCCCACGGCCGGACTATCCGTTCGCCGATATCGTCGGCACCGGCGGCGACGGCTCCAACAGCATCAATATTTCCACCGCCAGCGCCTTTGTGGCCGCCGCCTGCGGCGCCAGAGTGGCCAAGCACGGCAATCGCAGCGTCTCCAGCCGCTCAGGATCCTCCGACTTGCTGGCGGCTTTCGGCATTCGTCTGGATATGCCGGCGGAGCAATCCCGCCAGGCGCTGGATGAACTCGGCGTGTGCTTTTTATATGCGCCGCAATACCATACCGGCTTTCGTTTCGCCATGCCGGTTCGCCAGCAGTTGAAAACCCGTACGCTGTTTAACGTACTGGGCCCGCTCATCAACCCGGCCCGACCGCCCCTGGCGCTCATCGGGGTTTATAGCCCCGAGCTGGTGCTGCCCATCGCCGAAACCCTGCGGATGCTGGGCTATCAGCGGGCGGCGGTAGTGCATGGCGGCGGCATGGATGAAGTGGCGCTGCATGCGCCGACCCAGGTAGCGGAATTGCACCACGGCGACATCACCCGCTATACGCTGCGGCCGGAGGATTTCGGCCTGCAAAGCCAACCCGTTGAGGCTCTGTTGGGGGGATCGCCGGAAGAAAATCGTGACATTCTGGCACGGTTGCTACAAGGTAAAGGCGAGCCGGCTCACGAAGCCGCGGTCGCCGCCAATGTGGCCCTCCTGCTAAAATTGTTCGGACAAGAAGATTTGCGGGACAATACCCGGCAGGCAGTGTCGGCCATCCGCGGCGGCGGCGCCTACGAATTAGTGACCGCGTTGGCGGCAAGAGGATAAAAATATGCAGGATACGGTATTGGCGAGAATCGTCGCCGATAAAAAAATCTGGATTGCGGACCGAAAGCAGCGTCAGCCTTTGTCCACGTTTCTCGACGACGTGAAGCCGAGCAGCCGCAGCTTTTATCACGCCCTGCAAGGTTCGCGGACCGTCTTTATTTTAGAGTGCAAGAAGGCCTCTCCCTCGAAGGGGCTGATTCGGGCCGATTTCGATCCGGCGGCCATCGCCGGCATCTATAAGCATTACGCATCGGCCATTTCGGTCCTTACCGATGAAAAATATTTCCAAGGCAGCTTCGACTTTTTGCGCCAAATCAGCGACGTGGCGCCGCAGCCGGTATTGTGCAAGGATTTTATCATCGATCCCTATCAGATATACCTTGCGCGCTACCATCAGGCGGATGCCGTTTTACTGATGCTGTCGGTGCTGGACGACGACAGTTACCGCCAATTGGCGGCGGTGGCGCATAGCCTTGATATGGGCGTACTCACCGAAGCCATTAGCGAAGAAGAGTGCCGCCGCGCCGTCGCCCTCGGCGCCAAGGTGGTGGGCATCAATAACCGCGACCTGCGCGATCTGTCCATCGACCTGAACCGCACCCGCACCCTGGCGCCGCGCCTGCCCGGCGGCGTAACGGTCATCAGCGAATCCGGCATCACGTCATACCGCCACGTACGGGAACTGAGCCATTTCGCCAACGGGTTTCTTATCGGCAGCGCGCTGATGTCGGAACCGGATCTGGACTGCGCCGTGCGTCGGGTGTTGCTGGGGGAAAATAAAGTGTGCGGGTTGACCCGGCCGCAGGATGCCAGGGCGGCCTGGGAGTCCGGCGCGCTTTACGGCGGCTTGATTTTTGTTCCCGCCTCGCCGCGCCGGGTGGACATGGAACGGGCCCGCCACGTCATGGCCGGCGCGCCGCTGCGTTATGTGGGGGTATTCCGCGACGCCGACCTCAGCGAGGTGGCGGAAACCGCCCGCGCGCTGGGGCTGTACGCCGTACAACTGCACGGCAGTGAAGATCAAGGGTATATCACCGCCCTGCGCGGTCTTTTGCCCACGGACCGCCTGATTTGGAAGGCGCTGGATATGCGCGAAAAATCTCCCGCCAGAGACTACGCCGGCGTCGATCGCTACCTGTTGGACAATGGCGGCGGCAGCGGCCAGCGATTCGACTGGTCTTTGCTGGCGGGACAGTCCCTTGACGACGTCATGCTGGCGGGAGGGCTGGCGGCGGATAACTGCGTCGCCGCGGCGCAGCTGGGCTGTGCGGGACTGGATTTCAACTCCGGCGTCGAAAGCGCGCCCGGACTCAAGGATCATCATAAACTGGCCACGGTATTTCAGACGCTACGCGCCTATTAATGCCCGGTCCGCTTTAACAAGAGACATGAACGCATGACATTACTTAATCCCTATTTTGGCGAATTCGGCGGCATGTACGTACCGCAGATTCTGGTACCGGCGCTACTGCAGTTGGAAGAAGCCTTCGTCAGCGCCCAAAGCGACCCGGCATTCCAGGCCGAATTCAATGACCTGCTCACCAATTACGCCGGCCGCCCGACGCCGCTGACCCTGTGCCGCAACCTCACCGCCGGCACCAAAACCAAACTCTATCTGAAGCGGGAAGACCTGCTGCACGGCGGCGCCCATAAAACCAATCAGGTACTGGGACAAGCATTGCTGGCCAAACGGATGGGCAAAACCGAAATCATCGCCGAAACCGGCGCCGGCCAGCATGGCGTGGCTTCCGCCCTGGCCTCCGCGCTGCTGGGGCTGAAATGCCGTATCTACATGGGCGCCAAGGATACCGAACGTCAGGCGCCGAACGTTTTCCGCATGCGGCTGATGGGCGCGGAAGTGATTCCGGTGCACAGCGGCTCCTCCACCCTCAAGGACGCCTGCAACGAGGCCCTGCGCGACTGGTCCGGCAGTTATGAAAAGGCCCATTACATGCTCGGGACCGCCGCCGGCCCTCATCCTTACCCCACCATCGTGCGGGAATTCCAGCGCATGATCGGCGAAGAAACCAAGGGGCAACTGCGCGAGCGGGAAGACCGTCTGCCGGATGCGGTGCTGGCCTGCGTCGGCGGCGGATCCAACGCCATCGGCATGTTCGCCGACTTTATCGACGAATCCTCGGTCAGATTGATAGGCGTCGAGCCGGGCGGTCTGGGCATCGAGACCGGACAACACGGCGCCTCCCTCAAGCATGGCCGGCTGGGCATCTATTTCGGCATGAAATCGCCGATGATGCAATCGTCCGACGGACAAATCGAAGAGTCCTACTCCATTTCCGCCGGTCTGGATTTCCCTTCGGTAGGACCGCAACATGCTTATCTCAACAGCATCGGCCGGGCGGAATATGTTTCCATTACCGATGACGAAGCGCTGGAAGCGTTCAAGGCGCTGTCCCGCCATGAAGGGATCATCCCGGCGCTGGAGTCGTCCCATGCCCTGGCCCATGCGCTGAAAATGATCAAGGCGGAACCGGAAAAAGAGCAGATTCTGGTGGTAAATCTTTCCGGGCGCGGGGACAAGGATATTTTTACCGTGCATGATATATTGAAAGCGCGAGGAGAAATCTAATGGAACGCTATGAACAATTATTCGCCGCGCTGCAAAGCCGCAATGAGGGAGCCTTCGTACCGTTCGTCACCCTCGGCGATCCTACTCCCCGCCAATCGCTGGACATCATCGATACGCTGATAGAAGCCGGCGCCGACGCGCTCGAGCTGGGCATTCCCTTTTCGGACCCGCTGGCGGACGGCCCCACCATCCAAAACGCCAACCTGAGGGCCTTTACCGCCGGGGTCACGCCGGACCAGTGTTTCGACATGCTGGCGTCCATTCGCGGTAAACACCCCGATATCCCCATCGGCCTGCTGATGTATGCCAACCTGGTGTTCAATAAAGGCATCGACACCTTTTATGCCCGCTGCGCCCAGGCCGGGGTCGACTCGGTACTGGTGGCGGATGTGCCGCTGGAAGAGAGTCTGCCGTTTCGCACCGCCGCCCTGCGCCACGGCGTGGCGCCGATTTTTATCTGCCCGCCCAACGCCGACGGCACTCTGCTGCGCGAAATCGCTTCACACGGCCGCGCCTATACCTATCTGCTGTCCCGCGCCGGCGTCACCGGCAGTGAAAACCGCGGCCATGTTCCTCTGCGGCATTTGGTAAACACCCTGAAGGAGTATCACGGCGCGCCGGCCCTGCAGGGCTTTGGCATCGCCGAGCCGTCGCAGGTGCGGGAGGCCCTGGCGGCAGGCGCCGCGGGGGCGATTTCCGGTTCGGCCATCGTCAAGATCATCGAGCGCAATGCCGGCAACCCCACGGCCATGCTGGATGAGCTAAGCACCTTTGTCAGGGAAATGAAAGCCGCGACGCGCCGCTGAAGTTGAAAATCCTCGTTTTATCAGTAACACTCTGATGGCCGGTGAGCGATACCGGCCATCGTTCGACTGGAAAACGGATAAAAATACCGAGGAGTCAACATGAAAACCTGGAGACATTTTTTCGCCTTCGCGCTTAGCGCGGTGCTGGCAACAGCGGTACTGGGCTGTGCGCCCACCCCTAAATCGGAAAGCACCGGCGGTTATATCGACGACACCGTGATAACCACCAAAGTGAAATCAGAATTGCTTGGCGATGAAGACATCACTTCCCGCAGTATTCATGTGGATACCTACAAAGGGCGCGTACAGCTTAGCGGCTTTGTCGGTTCGGCCCGTGAAGCCGGCCGCGCCGTCGCCGTTGCCCGCCGCGTTCCCGGCGTAAGGGAAGTGGAAAATCATCTCAGTATCAAGTAAGCGTAAGAGGCGCTGTCGCGCCTCATTGAACTTGTTGACAAAGTGCCCGGGCGGGATAGGCTGCCAGATCGTAAACCCGCCGTGAATACCTATATGGACGCTCTCAGGGTAGGCAATGTTTTTTAGCATTCCGGCTGACAACAGGCATTGCAACCATATATCCGGCCTCTTGCGGGAGCCTTCGCGCTCCCCGGCCATGATGAAAGCCGCCAGGTGAGTTCTTATCATCCCTTCGGGCTGCGATGCCCTCGTATTCACACAGAATGTCCCACCTGCGGTCTTACCTGTTTTGCCATCTTGCTGATTTCACATGCAACTACCGGACAACGTTAACACTTCACGCTAAAAACCTTGACGGAGGCTCACTGAGTTCAAACCTCCGCCGGAGTTCGGTATTCTGTTCCGTGGTAAAGCATTGACCATAGGATGCGGGCCGTTTTATTGGCCTGAGCGACAACCGCCACGTTATGATGCTTGCGTTTTACCAGAGCCATAAGCCAGGGCATGGTACGCTCGTAAGAGGTGATACGCGATACCACAGAACGCGCGCCATGAACCAGTATGCAACGGAAATAAACATCCCCGCGCTTACTGATGCCGCCGAGTTTTTGTTTGCCGCCGCTCGAATGTTCACGCGGCGTTAGCCCCAGCCACGATGCAAACTGCCTAGATGTGCTGAACTGCCGGCCATTGCCCACCGACGCGACTAAATAGGTGGCCGTCATCATCCCAACGCCGGGCACCTTTTCCACTCGTTGGCAGGCAGGTTGTGTCCGCGCCCAATTGCTGAGTTCGTGCTCGGTTTGGCGTATGCGCGCTTCCAGTTCCTGCAGATGCTCAAGCTGACGCCGCGCACTGGCGCGGACAAAATGAGGAAGCTCGTTTTCACCCTCCTCCAAAATTTCAGGTATACCTTTGTGAAGCGCGCTCAATCCCGTCGCCATGACGAAACCAAACTCAGCGAGCATGGCCCGTAAGCTGTTGGCACAACCGGTCCGCTCGCGCATAAGGAAACTTCGCTCAGTGTGGATGGCAAGCACACCCTGCTGTTCTGCCGTTTTCACCTGCACGAACCGCATATTGGGCCGAGTTACCGCTTCGCAAATAGCTTCCGCATCAGCAGCGTCGGTTTTGTTGGTTTTGACATAAGGCTTGACGTATTGGGGTGGGATCAGCTTCACATGATGACCGACTCTAATTAGCATCCGAGCAAAATAGTGACTTGATGAGCAAGCCTCCATACCAATAAGACAGGGAGGAAGTTGGATAACATAAGCCACGAATTGACTGCGAGAAAGCTTTTTGCGAAGTACGGTCTTACCACTGTGATCGACACCGTGAAGAACGAAAACGCTTTTTGCCAGATCGATACCAAGAGTGGATAATTGCATGTGGACGCTCCTGCTTATGAGATTAAACGCTCAAATTTTGGCACATTCGATGCCGTAGAGCTGGAGCGTCCATCTCATTATCCCTGTAGGCTCGATCCGCGCGATTATGGCTCTCATCCCTGAGAGCCACCCTGCGGGCCAACGCCTGTAGGCGTTGTTCCAGTACGCTCCCGGCGTACTGGTCCGTGGCGCGGACGGTTTACTCTTCTGGCAGCCTACCCCGCCTTATTGACTCCGAGTACGTTTGTCAGCAGTCTGAAGAGGCGCTGTCGCGCCACATTGTCTCCCTGTTATCGTTGCAGGACAGGTTAAAAACGATATCCCGCCGCGAACATAAATACCCAGGGGTTAATATCGGTATGGATAGATTGCCGCCGATCGCCGGCGTTGAAGCGGACGTCGGTATCGATATCCATATACCAAACCGACATATTGATAAGCCAGCTCTCGTTGAGGTTATAATCCAGCCCCGCCTGACCGGCGATACCCCAGGAATGTTTGAGGCTAAGGTCGCTCAGCCCCGCGTCGCGCCCGGTTTGATTGAATTTTTCATCAAAAAATTGGGTATAATTGATGCCTACCCCGAGATAAGGCCGTAGCCTATCTCGCGGCGCGCCGAAATAGTATTGCGCCATCAGGCTGGGGGGGGAGTTGTCTCACCGTAGCGATATCCCCGGTGCTGCTCAAGCCCACCTTATGGCGAAAAGGCGTCGCCGCCAGCAGCTCTATCCCGATATTATCCGTTGCCATATAGGTCAACGTCAGTCCGAGTTGGGTATTGTTATCAATATTGAACTCGCCCATCCCCAGCACATTATCGGAACTTTCCGCCGGTCGCACCGTGGCGGAGCCGGCCCGGATAAAAAAATCGCCCGCCTGATGGGCCGGCACCGCCGTCGAAAAAAAGTAATCCCGCCAACGCCGCGCCAACTGCCTTGCCTTTCATTTCTCGCTCCTTGTTGAGATGTTTGCCTTTCGTCACAACATTGATCCACGTGACGATAAAGACTATGCCACGGCGGCAGGCCTCTTAACGTTGAACTTTTTTTTAAGTACATTTAAATCAATTCGTTATTGTGCTTCGAATCTATTCCTGTCAGTCCAAGACCAGGGTGGATGAATAAACCACATTACAGAAATTCGTTTGATTTACCGGCGTTCGATGCGTAATTTCAGTTCAGTGTTGCAACGGAGGAAGCGGTACTATTCAGGTACTATCCACACTATGAGCGAAAGCGATAATCCCTGCATGACCTGCGGCGCATGTTGCGCCTGGTTTCGTGTGTCCTTTTACTGGGCCGAGGGCGATGACGGCGGCGGTATCGTCCCCCATGAGCTCACAGAGCCGCTGACGCCTTTCCTGCGTTGCATGGCGGGCACCAATGAAAAAAGCCGCGCTGCCGTGCCCTGTCCGGACAGGTGGGATGCCGGGTATTTTGCTCCATTTATGCCGACAGACCCTCTCCCTGCCGTGAATTCATCAGGTCCGGCGAACGGGACCGCGTCAACAACGCCTGCGACCGAGCCCGAGCGGCCTACGGGCTGCCCCCTTGCCGGTGGGGGTCCCTCAACGTCCCGTTGGAAACGAAACGCGCACGGATGCGGCGACGGGGTGCCAACGGTCGGATTAACAGGTAGAATACCGGCCTTAATCAGAACGTTTTGCCAAGGAGTCGTCATGCCAATTATGGCAAGTACCTTATACCGGGATATGTTGAATTTCACCCGCAATCAATTCGTCAGTATTGTGCTGTTGGCACTGCTGACGGCGCTGATAAGCGTCTCATTGGGTCACGCGCTGTCACCGGATACCGAACAATTGCTGGTTCTCAACGGTGAAGGTACCGTCGCAACGGATACGGCGAACATGAGTTTGCAGGAGCTGGTGCAGCAAATGACGCCGGAACAGCAGAGGGTATTGCTCAGAGCCTCCGCCGCCGGCACCTTTGCCGGCCTGGTGGGCAACGTTATACTGGCCGGCGCGTTACTCACCATGATAAGGCTGGTGTCAAACCGGCAGCCCATCAGCGTGCTTCGCGCAGTGGGACTTTCCGCGCCGATTCTTCCGCGTCTGTTATTATTAATATTCATCACCACGCTTTTGGTGCAGTTGGGACTGTTGTTGGTGGTGATCCCGGGCATCCTGGTGGCTATCGCCCTGAGTCTGGCCCCCATCATCGCGGTAAGTGAAAACCTCGGGGTATTCAAGTCCATGCGCTTGAGTAGTAAACTGGCCTTCGCCAATATTCGCCTTATCACGCCGGCCGTGCTGGTATGGTTGCTGGCCAAGGCGGCGGTGTTGGTGTTGGCGGCGCAATTAACCCAGGTTTCTTCCCTGGTGGCGGCGGTGCTGCTCAATGGATTAAGCAATATCGTTTCCGCTTTGTTGCTCATTTATCTCTATCGTCTGTACATGCTGCTGCGTCAGGCATAACTCGGGCTCAGGCTCATTCAACCAACCACGGATTTGTCTATGAAGCAGTTTCTTGATTTTCTGCCATTGGTAGTGTTTTTCGTCTTCTATAAACTGTACGACATCTATGTCGCTTCCGGGGCGCTGATTGCAGCCTCGGCGTTGGTATTGGCCTTTACCTGGATCAAATACCGTAAAGTCGAAAAAATGACGTTGCTGACGTTCATACTGGTAGCCATTTTTGGCTCTCTAACCCTGTATTATCACAATGCCGAATTTATAAAATGGAAGGTGACGGTGATATACAGCCTGTTCGCCATCGCGCTGCTGGTAAGCCAGTTCGTTATGGGGAAACCGCTGATACAGCGCATGCTGGGCAAGGAAATGACGCTGCCCCCCCCCCAAGTATGGAATAATCTGAACGTGGCGTGGGCGCTGTTTTTTATCGCCTGCGGCGCGGCGAATGTGTATATCGCCTTCTGGCTGCCGCAAAACGTTTGGGTCAATTTCAAGGTATTCGGCCTGACCGGCCTTACCCTGCTGTTTACCCTGCTGAGCGGCGTTTATGTCTACCGTCACATGACGGAAGACCAAAAAAAATCCCCATTAATGCCTTAAAGACGGCCTGCATTGTGCGGGCCGCTTTTTTAATAGCGGAAAGCACGATGAGCGAAAAACCGGTTTTACCCAGCGGCGAGCTGGTATTGCGGACATTGGCGATGCCCGCCGATACGAATGCCAACGGTGATATCTTCGGCGGCTGGCTGATGTCGCAAATGGATATGGGCGGCGCCATACTGGCGAAAGAGATCGCCGAAGGCCGCGTGGTGACGGTAAAGGTGGACGGCATGACCTTTTTGAAACCGGTGGCGGTGGGTGATGTCATCTGTTGTTATGCCCGCTGCACGCGAACCGGCACCAGTTCGGTAAACATCTATGTCGAGGTATGGGTGAAGAAGGTCTCGTCCGAACCCATCGGGCAGCGTTATCGCGCCACCGCGGCGGCTTTCACTTATGTGGCGGTGGATCTGGCAGGCAAAGCCCGCGCTCTGCCGGATGGGAAGCGCCAGTTCACACCCGACGAAACCTGACGGACTTCCCTTTTCCGTCACTCCCACCGCTCGAACCGCCGCCGGCGGTTTGGGCTATGCCTATCCTCAATCGCCATGGCTACTGATGCCCGACAGCTCAAATATAATGGTCATGGTGACGTTTTTACCCGGTCTTCCGCTTTGATAACGCCATCTGCGCGTCGCTTCCCGAATGCCCCGTTCGAACATATTAGGCGGCGTGGCGGAGATAATCCGCAGATTTTCAACCTGCCCGTCTACGTTGACATCGAATTGAATCTGTACCCGTCCTTCAATCCCCAGCGCCCTTGCGCGATCGGGATAGTCGGGATCCTGCCGGTTTAACGCTACCGGTCCGGTATCGGCCTTGGCCGAGGAAGACGCCGGCGCGGCTGTCGGCGGGGTGGTGGATTTCACCGGCGCTTCGCTTAAAGGCGCAGAGGTCAACGCCTCTTTAACCGGGGTGGGTTCTTTATGAGGCCGGGGCTTCACTTCTTTTTTCACTGTCGGCTTGGGTTGGGGCTTTGGCTTGGGTTTCGGCAACTGAACCGGCGCCGGCGGTTCCACTATAGGTTCGGGCTTCAATTCAGGTTCCAGCGCCGGCTTTGGAGGCGCTGCCGTTTCGGGAGGAGCGGGCGGCGTCGGGGACTGCACGGCGGGGGGGGTTCCGGGGCGGGCGCCACCAGGGTGACGTTCATCGGTTGTTCCACAGCGATGGACGGATATATCCGATTGATGGAAGCGTAGAGCAAACCCGCCACCAAAGAGGTATGCAGCCCCACGGATACGACATACGGCCACATAAATCGACGAGTTGTTTTCAAAATATTTAACGCCATCTCAACTAAAGTTTTCCTATGGATGAAGTTTAAATGCAAATAACAATCATATTCAATAACTCTTATCAAAGTCTTGACCGTTAGCGGATAAAAACATCTTTTACCCCGCCCAAGCCGCAGATTTCACCAATCAAAAATTTTTCATTGCGCTCAAGACCCTGATGTCATAACGTGAATCACTTTGTGAAAACCAATCCGTTGGGAGTATTCATCGTGCTCTATGTTATCTATGCTGAAGATGTGGCCGATTCCCTGGAAAAGCGCCAATCCGTCAGGCCGACTCACGTGGCGCGCCTACAATTATTGCGTGACCAGGGCCGGTTGCTCACGGCCGGAGCGATGCCAGCCATAGACAGTAATGATCCCGGCGCCGCCGGATTCAGTGGTTCGGTCATTATCGCCGAATTCGACTCGTTGGAGATGGCGCAAGCATGGGCGGATGCCGATCCTTATGTCGCCGCCGGCGTCTATAAAAACGTAGCGGTAAAACCCTACCGTAAAACATTCTGAAGCCGCGAAAACCCACCTTGAAATTCCCAGCGGGAGCGTTCTTGGCTAACACTCCCGTTTTATTGGCAGAAATATTTATCCTAACACCCTCAATCATTATAAAATTTTAACTTTAGCTGAAAAAGCCATGGATGATAAACCAGTATTGCCCATGGACTGGTTGCAGTGAAGACAAAAATTCAGTCGTTATGACTAAATAATGGCCCTGGCATTGCGATTATCAGCAGCGCATTGAATAGAAAGGCTATTTATCACTTTATCATTTCTATGCAATAATAACGCAGCCTCCTCGTCATACTTAAATTATATTAATTATTAGCGACGTATTTTTACGCACGGGCCGGCAAATATCCTCAAGTTTCAGCGTTAGTTGAAAAAAAATGAACATGGCTGATAAATGACTAGGATTATCATTTAGGAATATTCTTAGTACAAAAAATAAACAACCACGAATCAGTGCGTTGACCCTCCATATAGCACGATCCACTGAAAAAAATCATATTCGTTAGCGGCTTACGATTTGTCGACGATGACATTATCGAATACCTTGTAAGGGCTGTACTCCCCGTGAGTTTCAAACAATCGGAGGTAATTATGTCCAAAAAAAATCTTTGTGGCACTGCTTGTGTTGTATGCCGCCGGCACCACGACCGCCATGGCGGCAGGCGCGGCGGGAACGGCCGACGTGGCGACGCAAAGCGCGTCCGGCTCCGCAACGTCCGCTGATGCCGACGTGGTTTCCGGTTCGGTAGCGGCGATGGCATCCGCCAGCGATCCGAACGGCGGAAGCGGTACGTCCACATCCACCTCGACATCCACCACCACCACAACACAGTGATTCGCCAGCGAGCGTTAGGGATGGCATTACAATAAATTGAAGGGATTTCACCTCACACAAACCGGCATACAGCCGGTTTTTTCATTCCGGTCCAGCATTGTTTTAACCAAGGTTCGCGTACGCCGGCATTGTCCCACTCAGTGCCTGAGCGCTTCCTGCATTGAGCCAAGCGGCGTCAACCCTCGCCGTTCGCCTGGGACAAAGGTTCCCAACGATCGATTTCGGCTGAAAGCGCGGCGAGCTTTTCACGAACGAGACGAACAGCGGTGGGTCCCACCAGCAAATGCAGCGGCGGTACGTCGGCGTCGATGACGTCCATAACCACCGCGGCCAGCGCCGCCGGGTCTCCCCAATTGAAGGCAGGCGCCCGCTTTGCGTCAAATACCCAATGATAATCAGGAATGACATGGTCGGATTGCGCCAGGGATCGTCCGCCCCAATCGCTACGGAACACGCCGGGCTCCACGGTCGTCACGTGAATGCCGAGGGGCGCGACTTCCTTAGCCAGCGCATCCCCGATACCCAGGATTGCGAATTTGCTGCTGTTATAGGCGCCAAGTCCTGGGAAAGCAACCACGCCGCCCATGGAAGAAATGTTGATGATATGCCCCTGCCGGCGTTTGCGCATGCCCGGCAGCACTGCCTGGATGAGCGCCACGGGCGCAAATACATTGACTTCGAACTGTTGACGCAGAGCGTCAAGGGCTAATTCCTCCACCACGCCCCGCAGGCCATAGCCGGCGTTATTGATCAAAACGTCGATAGCGCCATATTCCGCCTCGATGGACGTTACCAAGGTCTCAATCTTTGAAATATCGGTAACGTCCAGCAATCGGCCGATGGCGCGCCCGGGAGCGTTCCGCTCAAACGCCGCCAACTGATCTCCTTGGCGCAGCGTCCCGATAACGCGGTGGCCGCGCGCCAGCGCCGCTTCGGCCATCGCACGGCCAAGCCCACTGGAAACGCCGGTAATAAAGATGTTTTTCGACATACTCGTGCTCCCTTTTACAGTTTGTTGACCTCATCAGGCTCCAGAGTAGAAGGGTTTCATTCGTGCGTGAAGAGACTATAGTTAGGACAACCCCGTGAAAGATTTTCACTAATGACGACGCGCTTATTCAATGACGAAACCCACACTGACTGACCTTAACGCTTTTTCCACCGTCGCCGCCCACCGCAGTTTCCAGCGCGCGGCGGACGCGCTTGGCGTTTCACGCTCTTCCCTGAGCCATGGGGTGCGCACGTTGGAAGAGCGACTGGGTATCCGATTGCTTAATCGCACCACGCGCAGCGTGTCCCTCACCGAAGCGGGAGAGCAACTGCTTAAACGGATGACGCCGGTATTGCAAGAGCTTTACGCGACCTTGGACGGGGTCGCCGGAACGCGCGGACATCCCAGCGGAACGTTAAGGATCAATGCCAACGAAATCGCGGCGCGATGGCTTTTGCACAGCGTGATCCCCGGCTTCTTGAGACGTTACCCTGAGATGTCCCTTGATCTGGCCGCACAGGGTAATTTGGTGGATATTGTCGAACAAGGTTTCGATGCCGGGATACGCCTCGGAGAATCCCTCCCTCAGGATATGGTAGCGGTACCTATAGGCCGGGAACTTCGCTTTATCGCCGTGGCCTCGGCATCATACCTCAGCGAACACCCTCGGCCCGAGGTCCCGGACGATCTCAGGCGGCATCGCTGTATCCGCCACCGTCTTCCCGGCGGAAAACTCTACCGCTGGGAATTTTCCAAGCATGGGCAAGAGGTGGTCATTGATGTCCCCGGCGTATTGACGCTTGACCATAATATCCTGATGATCGAAGCGGCCGCGGACGGACTGGGCATTGCCTATGTGCCGGAACCGGCCGCCCGGCCCTGGTTGAACGACGGTCGGCTATTAACCGTATTGGACGATTGGTGCCCCGCCATCCCCGGACTCTACCTGTACTATCCGGGTCACCGTCACGTTCCCGCCGGGCTGCGCGCCTTTATCGATATGCTGAAGGAGCAGGATGCCTAACGCGCGCTTCACAGTGCGAACCGCCATGACCGCCGGACTTTGCCCGTCCGCGATAAGCCTCCGACCGCGAATCGCGAAATGGAGACTTCAGACTTCAGACTTCAGACTTCAGACTTCAGACTTCAGACTTCAGACTTCAGACAAAGGTAGAGCGTCAAAATTCATAGTTCAAGGAATAGAGCAGCGAGCGGCGCTGTTGCTTAAGCTGCAAATGCCGTAACCGCGTCAGATGGCGATAGGTACGGGATTGCGCTTCAACCCACTGGCTCCGGCGGCGCTGCGCTTGTCTTAACATACGCCAGCGGCTGACTTCATTTCTGCTTCTTTTCATGGACGAACATGCTCTAACGACAATGAGGGAAAGCCGTCATTATATTCCTTTCCGCCGGATAACCAAGCGGCTGGAAAATCATGGCAAGCCAGTGAAAAGGCCCGACAGGCTGAAAAGAATTTCCTCTTTTCCCGCCTTATGCGTACACTCAGGTTTCGAGAATTGCGAACAGGATTTTTCGCCCTTATGACAACTCTTTATAATGTAATCAATTGGCTACTGGTGTTCGGCTACTGGTTACTCGTAGCGGGTGTCACCTTGCGGGTATTGATGAAACGCCGCGCTGTTCCGTCCGCAATGGCCTGGCTGCTGGTTATCTATATTCTTCCCCTGGTGGGGATCATCACTTACCTGCTGTTCGGAGAGCTGAATCTCGGCAAGCGTCGCGCCGAGCGCGCCAAGGCCTTGTGGCCCTCCACGGCTAAATGGATGCAAGATCTTAAACAATGTAAACGAATTTTCGCCACCGAAAACAGCGAAGTGGCGCAATCGCTGTTTCGTTTATGCGAACTGCGGCAAGGCATGGGCGGCCTGAAAGGCAATCAGCTGCAGCTGCTCACCGGCACCGACGATACGCTTAAGGCCTTAATCAAGGATATCGGGCTGGCGCAGAACAATATCGAAATGGTGTTTTATATCTGGCAAGCCGGCGGTCTGGTGGATCAAGTGGCGGAAGCGCTGATGGCGGCGGCCCGACGCGGCGTGAACTGCCGGGTGATGCTGGATTCCGCCGGCAGCGTGAAATTTTTCCGCAGTCCCTATCCGGCCATGATGCGCCAGGCGGGCGTCGATGTGGTGGAAGCGCTGCATGTCAGCATATTGCGGGTGTTTTTACGCCGCATGGATTTGCGCCAGCATCGGAAAATGATACTTATCGATAACTACATTTCCTACACCGGCAGCATGAACATGGTGGATCCTCGCTATTTCAAACAGGATGCGGGGGTTGGCCAATGGATAGATCTCATGGCCAGGATGGAGGGACCGGTGACCACCGCCATGGGCATTATTTATTCCTGCGATTGGGAAATCGAAACCGGCAAACGAGTCCTGCCGCCGCCGCCGGATGTCAATATCATGCCGTTCGAACAGGCAACCGGTCATACCATCCAGGTGATCGCCTCCGGCCCCGGATTCCCCGACGGGGTTATCCACCAGGCGCTGCTGACCTCCATTTATGCTTCGCATCAGCAGCTTATCATGACCACGCCCTATCTGGTGCCGAGCGACGATCTGCTGCATGCCATCTGTACCGCCGCCCAGCGGGGCGTTGATGTGCATATCGTGGTGCCCCGTTATAATGACTCGATGCTGGTGGGCTGGGCCAGCCGCGCTTTTTTTTGCCGAACTGCTTGAAGCCGGCGTCAATATCCACCAATTTGAAGGCGGGCTGCTGCATACGAAAAGCGTCTTGGTTGACGGCCAATTGAGCCTGGTGGGCACGGTCAATCTGGATATGCGCAGCCTCTGGTTGAATTTTGAAATCACGCTGGTGATTGACGATGACGATTTCGGCAGCGATCTGGCGCGGGTGCAGGAGGATTATATTGCCCGCTCCCGGCTGATAGACCCGGCAAAATGGGCGCAGCGTCCCTATTGGCAGCGCATTATCGAGCGCTTGTTCTACTTTTTCAGCCCGCTGCTGTGATGTGCCCGGCGGCGCAACATGATGGGACACCGAACATGGATTTGGATAACCGCCTGACGGATGATGAGATCATCGAACAGGCATACGACATTTTTCTTGAACTGGCGACGGACAATCTTGACCCCGCGGACGTGCTGCTGTTTAACCTTCAATTTGAGCAGCGCGGCGCGGCGGAATTATTCGATCCCTCCGAGCAGTGGCACGAACAGGTGGATTTCGAACTGAGTCCGGACTTTTTCGCCGAGGTCGTCATCGGCCTGGCGGAGCAGGACGGCCTGCCGGTTAACGATATTTTTGCCCGCATGCTGCTGTGCCGCGATCGTTCGGAAAAAATCTGCCATATTATCTGGAAAGAGTAACCGGCCTTTGGCTGGCGGCCCTTCGGGCGGGCAAAAACCGTGCCCGCTTTGATCCCTATTGCGCGCTCACTTTGGCGAGCTCGGTTCAAGATTCGGTGTTGGCGGGCTTACCGCGCTGTGGGGCGCTCCGTCGGGCGGGAAAACCACGCCCGATTCGACCCCATCAGCACGGTTTCCCTTTAACACGCGAACGCTTTAACACTCACGAATTTTGCACGCCCGCGGTGCGTTTCAGTGATAACGCACCCTATTCCGCCAATTGGCTGATATCCACCTTGATGCAGGAACAGGCGTGCCGGAATCCCCCTTGCAAAATCGGTCGGGTAACGGCGCAGGCTTCGCCGGCCATAGGACAGCGGGTACGGAACACGCAGCCCGACGGCGGGTTGATGGGGGGAAGGCAAATCCCCTTCCAACAGCTGGATTTTTTTTATTGCGTTCCTTATCGGGATCGGGAATCGGCACCGCCGACATCAGCGCTTTGGTATAGGGATGCTGCGGGTTATTGTAGACCTCATCGTAGGTGCCCAATTCCACCGCATGGCCCAGATACATCACCAGCACCCGGTCGGATATGTGTTTTACCACCGCCAAATCATGAGCAATGAAGATAAGCGACAGCCCCATCTCCCGCTGAAGCTGCTGCAATAAATTTACCACCTGCGCCTGGATCGAAACATCCAGCGCCGAAACCGGCTCGTCGCAAATGACTAGCTTCGGCTCCAGGATCAGGGCCCGGGCAATGCCGATACGCTGGCATTGGCCCCCCCCCCGAAAATTCATGGGGATAGCGGTTGATGAGATTGGGCAATAGCCCTACCTTCATCATCATATTCCTGACCTTATCCTTTACGTCCTGGCGCGGCATCCTGGGATGGTAGGTATGCAAGGGCTCGGCGATAATCTCGCCGATGGTCATGCGCGGGTTCAGTGAGGCCAGGGGATCTTGGAAAATCATCTGAATATTGCTGCGGGTGTCGCGCCATTCTGCGTTGGTCAGGTCCTGCAATTCTTTACCGAGCCAGGCGATACGGCCGCTGGTGGATTTGACCAGTCCTATCAGCGCCCGGGCGAAGGTCGATTTGCCGCAGCCGGACTCCCCCACCACCCCCAGGGTTTCCCCTTCGTACAAACGCAGCGACACGCCGTCCACCGCCTTCAAATGCTTAGCCGGCTGCCAAAACCATTGTTTATCGCCCTTTACGTCGAAATACACCTTTAGGCTATCAACCTCCAGGATCACTTTTCTGTTTTCGTCCAGGGCATTCATACCCATTCCTCCGCGGGCTTATAACAGGCGCGGATTCGGTCATCGCCGAAACGTTCCAGCGCCGGCATGGTGGAACAAATATCCATGGCGAAAGGGCAACGCGGCTGAAAGGGGCACCCTTTCGGCAGGCGCAGCAGATTAGGGGGATTGCCGGGTATGGTGACCATCATCGATGAACCGTCGGCATCCAGACGGGGCACCGCCGCCAGCAAGCCGATGGAATAAGGATGGCTCGGCCGGTAAAAAATATCCGCCGCCCGGCCATATTCCATGGTGCGGCCGGCATACATCACCAACACCCGGTCGCAGATGCCGGCGACGACGCCCAAATCATGGGTTATCATGATGATGGCGGTATTGAATTCACGCTTAAGATCGTTAAGCAGCGTCATTATCTGCGCTTGCACCGTCACATCCAGCGCGGTGGTGGGCTCGTCGGCAATCAGAAGCTTAGGGCGGCACATCAGGGCCATGGCTATCATTACACGCTGACGCATTCCGCCGGAAAATTCATGGGGGTACATACGCATCCGTTTGCGGGCTTCAGGCATTTTCACCGCGTCCAACATGCGCACCGATTCCTCGAACGCCTCATGTCTGGCCATTTTTTTGTGCAACATCAAAACTTCCATCAACTGTTCCCCCCACCCGCATATAGGGATTCAGGGAGGTCATGGGGTCCTGGAAGATCATGGAAATCTCTTCGGCGCGCAGCTTATTGAGCTGCTTTTCCGGTAAGTTGAGAATCTCACGCCCATTAAAGGCGGCGGATCCGCCTATACGCCCGTTGGCCGCCAACAGCCCCATCAGGGCAAAGGCGGTTTGAGATTTGCCGGAGCCGGACTCGCCTACAATCCCTAAGGTTTCTCCGGCCCGCAAGGTGAAGTTCAGGTCATTGACCGCGGTAACGTCCCCATCGGAGGTGGCGAAGGTCACCCTTAAATCCCGCACCTCCAGCAAGGCCGGTTCGGTCGCTCCCGCAACGGGATCATAGACCGGAGAGAAATTATCGGTAATGCTCATCACGGCGCTCCTTAGCGATCTTTCGGGTCGAGGGCATCACGCAAACCGTCGCCGATAAAATTGAAACAAAACAGGGTAATCACCAGGAACAGCGCGGGAAACAGCAACAGCCATGGGGAAACTTCCATGGAATTGGCGCCGTCGCTGAGCAACGCTCCCCAACTGCTTAAGGGCTCTTGCGTGCCCAGTCCGAGAAAGCTGAGAAACGACTCGAACAAAATCATGCTGGGCACCAGCAGCGAGGCATACACCACCACGACCCCGAGCACATTGGGAACCACATGGCGCAAAATAATATTACGGGTTGAAACGCCGCTCACCACCGCCGCTTCGATAAACTCCTTGCGTTTCAGGCTCAGGGTTTGGCCCCGCACGATTCGCGCCATATCCAGCCAGGACACCATGCCGATGGCGACAAAAATAAGAAAGATATTCTGGCCGAAAAAGGTGACCAAGAGAATAACGAAGAACATAAACGGAAAGGAGTTGAGAATCTCCAGGAGACGCATCATTATCGAATCTATTTTACCGCCCATATAACCCGACATGGCGCCGTACAGCGTTCCCAGCACCACCGCCACCAGCGCGGCCGCAATGCCCACCATCAGCGATATTCGTCCGCCGATGGCCACCCGCACCAAAAGATCCCGGCCCGATGAATCGGTGCCGAAATAATGCGCGGACGCCAAACTCGGCGCGCTGGACATCATGCCCCAGTCGGTATCGTCATAGGCGAACGGCGACAATGACGGCGCCAAGGCCACAAACAGGATAATACAAAGCAATACGACAAGGCTGGTTAATGCCGCTTTATTATGAATAAAGCGCCGACGGGCATCCTGCCAAAGGCTGCGGCCTTCCACTTCCAGTGCTTCGCTGAATTTCTCCAGAGCCTCGCTATTTTTATTACTCACCATCATAGGGCCGTGCTCCGGCGTTAATAACGTATTTTAGGGTCGATGACCGCGTACAAGACATCAACTATGGCATTGAAAAGAATGGTCAGGGCGCCCACCAGAATCGTCAGGCTCAATACCAGCGAATAGTCGCGATTGAGCGCGCCATTGACAAACAATTGCCCGATGCCCGGCAGTCCATAAATGGTTTCGATGACCATGGAACCGGTGATTATGCCCACAAACGCCGGCCCCATATACGAAATCACCGGCAACAGGGCCGGCTTCAAGGCATGACTGAGGATAATACGGCGCATGGGCAGGCCCTTGGCCCGGGCGGTGCGGATAAAGTTGGAATGCAGGACTTCAATCATCGAACCGCGGGTGATGCGCGCGATACTGGCGATATAGGCCAGGGACAACGCAATCATCGGCAGCAGCATATACCTGGGTTCGCCGCCGTTCCAGCCGCCCCCCCCGGCAGCCATTTCAGCGTTATGGCGAAAATCAGCACCAAGAGAGGCGCCACGACGAAACTGGGAATGACCACGCCGGTCATGGCGAAACCCATGGCAAGATAATCCCATTTGGTATTTTGTCGCAACGCCGCCATCACGCCGGCGAAGACCCCGAGAACGATGGCCACCACAAAAGCCGCCAGCCCGAGCTTGGCGGAGACCGGAAACGAGTTGGCCACCAGATCGTTAACGGAATAGTCCTTATATTTGAAGGAAGGACCAAAGTCGCCATGGGCCAATTGCAACAGATAATCGCCATATTGCTTCATGATGGGATCGTTAAGATGATATCTGGCCTCTATATTGGCCAGGACTTCCGGCGGCAGGCTACGCTCGCCGGTAAACGGGCTGCCCGGCGCCAACCGCATCATAAAGAATGAAATGGTGATCAAAATAAACAGCGTCGGTATCGCTTCCAGAAACCGGCGAATAATAAACTTTAACATTACTAACACCTATAACAAACATTCTTGCGCTGTCAGGACTGGCAGTGAAAAACAGGGCAAGACTTATACAGCCCTGCCCTGTCATCAGCCGAACCGATCCTTAATGCTTGATGATATAGAGATCTTTCACATACACATTATCCAGCGGGTCTTTGCCGGTATAACCGCCGACATAAGGTTTCACCAGACGGGCATTAACATAATAATATACCGGCACAATGGCTGAATCTTTGTCCAATTGCTGTTCAGCCTGCTGATAAATCTCACTACGCTCATTTTCGGACTTGGCCGTTATCGCGCTGGCAATCAGTTTATCAAATGCCGGATTTGAATAATGCGCGGTATTACTGGAACCGTTGGTCAACATAATGTTCAGAAAACTGGTGGGTTCGTTGTAGTCGGCGCACCATCCGGCCCGTGAAACGTCATAAGTACCCTGGTGGCGGGTTTCAAGGAATGTCTTCCATTCCTGATTTTCCAATTTGACGTCGACGCCGATGTTTTTCTTCCAGATGGAGGCAACGGCGATAGCCAGTTTTTTATGTAAATCGGAGGTATTGTACAACAGCTCAAAGGTAAGCGGCTTGTCTTTGCTATAGCCGGCTTCCGCCAGCAGCTTGCGCGCCTCTGCGTTGCGCTTTTCCTGCGTCCAGCCGAACCACGCCGGCGGCGTCAGTTTGGCGCCGTCGGTATAAGGCGGGGTAAAGCCAAATGCCGGCAGGTCACCCTGAGCCTTGACTTTGTTGACGATAATATCGCGATCCAGGCCTAGCTTTAGAGCAGTACGCACGCGCGCATCGGTAAACGGCGCTTTTTGGTTATTGATTTCATAATAATAAGTGCAGAGATAGGGATCCACATGCACTTCTTTGGGAATATCGTGCTTGAGCTTTTGGAACAACTCGATGGGTAGATTATTGTAGCTCATGTCGGATTCACCGGCACGATAGCGGTTAACATCGGTCACTTCGGAGGAAATCGGCAGATAGGTGACCTGGTTGATGACCGTTTTGCCGTTATTCCAATATTGCGGGTTACGTTCCAGCACAATACGTTCATTCACCACCCAATCCTTCAATTTATAGGCGCCGTTGCCGACCCAGTTGGCCGGTTGGGTCCATTTGTCGCCGAATTTTTTCCACGACCTTTTGCGGCACCGGCGACATTGAGGGATGTGTCAGCAATTTGGGAAAGTAAGGCACCGGCTCGCTGAGGTCGACTTCCAGCGTGCTGGCATCGATGGCTTTGACGCCCAAGGTATCGGGTTTCATTTTGCCGCTGATGATATCGTCAATATTGACGATATGAGCATACTGGGGATAACTTTCGTACGGGGACGCCGTTTGCGGGCTCGCCAGGCGCCGCCAGCTATAGACAAAATCCTGCGCCGTCACCGGCGAGCCGTCTGACCATTTCGCGTCTTTGCGCAGATGGAATATCCAGACTTTTGAATCCTTGGTTTCCCAGCTTTCCGCCACCCCCGGCTGCGGATGGCCCTGTAAATCGCTGATAACCAATCCTTCCAGCAGATCGCGATTAACGTTGGCCTCCGGCACCCCCTCGATTTTATGGGGATCCAGTGATTGCGGTTCGGCGCCGTTTCCTCGCACCAATTCCTGTTTGTCACTCAATGTGACGCCGGCGGGCACCTGTGCCGCAAAAGACGTTCCTACGGACACCACTCCCATGGCCGCGATAATACCTGCCGCCAATAGAGTTCTCTTCGTGATGTTGGTCATTATTAATGCACTCCAGGTTTTTATTATTGCGCGACGCATTCTTAGCAGTCGGCGGCTTCCCGATTAACGGGTATAAGCGCTCCTCGGCCAATAGCGGTGAACGAAACCGCCTGAGAGAAGCGATATTCCTTGCTGTTCAAATCCATCCGTGACAAATGTGCCACGAACGTGCCGCCTTGCCGCACCGTGAAAGCCATTGAGTATAGAGAAAACAAACCGGCCCGAGTCCGGCAAAATGGTCATGGCGTAATTCAGGTATGGAAAGGAGTTATTTGCTATCATAATCAAATCAAGAAAGCCGACCTTGCTTCAAATTAACTAATGAAAAAATCGTTTGTTACAATAAAACACGGCGGGGCAGTAAATGGCTTGTAAAAAGAATAAACCCCTAATGATTCATGGGTTAACACTAATAACATCTGTACCCCATCGTGACAAGAGGCTTCGCCGCTTAGGCTAAGAAAAAAAACGGCCCCTTTTTCTTATACGTTCACATCTCCCTGAATTAGTAATATATTTACTTAATTTCACTGTCGATTAATGATGTTCCACTTAGCCACGTCGCTGCTGTGCTAGGGTGCGATATGTCACTTTCCGGGCACCCGTTGCCCTCGGGTAAAGCTAAAAACGCCGCACACCGACGTTGTGTAATTACGCTTTTCATCTCGCTATACTTTCTGACAGTATTCCCATTGTGCCGTAGCTCAATTAACCGTAGTCTACGCGTCAGGTAAATTTTTCGTTATTTTTTGCAAATGAAATGTTAATAAAATGATGATGACATTATCTCTGCATGTCATCCCTTAACCTGAAGGGAGGATAATTGTAACCTTTGCTTCATATTGTCATTGCTGAAAGGAGTCAGCCTCAACAATTTGTGATTTACATCACAATTAACGGCCCCAATACTCTTTACTATTTCCATAGACAAAATAGCGATACCCCCGGGGACAAAAGGGAATTATAAAAATAAACAAAGAAATTATACATCGCTAACTATCTGAACAAACTCGTTAAGTAAATAGCCCTTTATGCCACTGCCTATCGGTAGTTGTGCAGATAAACTAACCTTAGTTCTTGGGTCTTGGACAACGACAGGGAAAGGCTTTTTACTTAAAGAGTTTAACAATTTAACCGAAATTTTAACACTTATTAGGAGAGCATTATGGCTGTTACTAATGTCGCTGAACTGAATACCCTGTTGGAAAGGGTGAAAAAAGCCCAGCGAGAATACGCCAACTTTACTCAAGAGCAGGTGGACAAAATTTTCCGCGCCGCCGCTCTTGCCGCAGCAGATGCACGCATCCCGCTGGCCAAAATGGCCGTTGAGGAATCCGGCATGGGCATTGTGGAAGACAAGGTCATCAAGAATCATTTTGCGTCGGAATATATTTATAACGCCTACAAAGATGAAAAAACCTGCGGAATATTGTCGCGGGACGATACCTTCGGCACCATCACCATCGCTGAACCCATCGGCATCATCTGCGGCATAGTGCCCACCACCAACCCGACTTCCACGGCCATTTTCAAAGCGTTAATCAGCTTGAAAACCCGCAACGGCATCGTATTCTCACCGCATCCGCGCGCGAAGAAAGCCACCAACAAAGCCGCTGAAATCGTGCTCAAGGCCGCTATCGCCGCCGGCGCGCCGAAAGACATTATCGGTTGGATAGACGAACCCACCGTAGAACTTTCCAACCAGCTTATGCATCACCCGCTGGTTAACCTTATCCTCGCCACCGGCGGGCCGGGCATGGTGAAGGCCGCCTACAGTTCCGGCAAACCCGCCATCGGCGTCGGCGCGGGCAATACGCCGGTCGTGGTGGATGAAACTGCCGATATCAAGCGCGTGGTAGCCTCTATCCTGATGTCCAAAACCTTCGATAACGGCGTGATTTGCGCCTCCGAACAGTCGGTAATCGTGGTGGATGAAGTTTATGACGCGGTACGCGAACGCTTTGCCAGCCACGGCGGCTACATGCTGCGCGGTCAGGAACTGGCGGCGGTTCAGAGCATCATTTTGAAAAACGGCGCGCTTAATGCCGGCATTGTCGGCCAACCCGCGGTCAAGATTGCCGCCATGGCCGGGATTACCGTTTCCCCCCCCACCACCAAGGTGTTGGTGGGCGAAGTCACGGTTGTGGACGAATCAGAACCCTTTGCCCATGAAAAGCTCTCCCCTATGCTTGCCATGTATCGCGCCAAGAATTTCGAAGACGCCGTGGTCAAAGCAGAAAAACTGGTGGAAATGGGCGGTATCGGCCACACCTCCTGTCTTTATACCGATCAGGACAACCAGGCGGAACGCGTCAACTTTTTCGGCGAAAAAATGAAGACCGCGCGTATTCTGATCAATACCCCGGCATCGCAAGGGGGTATCGGCGACCTGTACAATTTCAAGCTGGCGCCTTCACTGACGCTGGGCTGCGGGTCATGGGGCGGTAACTCGATCTCCGAGAACGTCGGGCCGAAACACCTGATCAATACCAAAACCGTGGCTAAGCGAGCTGAAAATATGATGTGGCATAAGCTTCCCAAATCCATCTATTTCCGTCGCGGTTCATTGCCGATCGCCCTGGATGAAGTGGCCGGCGACGGCGCAAAACGCGCCTTCATCGTGACGGACCGCTATCTGTTCAACAACGGCTATGCCGACCAGATCACCTCCGTATTGAAAGGCCACGGCATCGAAACCGAGGTTTTCTTCGAGGTGGAAGCGGATCCGACCCTCAGCATCGTGCGCAAAGGCGCCGAACAGATCATGTCCTTCAAACCGGACGTCATTATCGCCCTGGGCGGCGGTTCACCGATGGATGCCGCAAAGATCATGTGGGTCATGTACGAACATCCGGGCACCCCGTTTGAAGAACTGGCGCTGCGTTTCATGGATATCCGCAAACGTATCTACAAGTTCCCGAAAATGGGCGTCAAAGCACAGATGATCGCCATCACCACCACGTCCGGCACCGGGTCCGAAGTGACGCCTTTTGCCGTGGTGACAGACGATGCCACCGGTCAGAAATATCCGCTGGCGGATTATGCCCTGGTGCCTAACATGGCCATCGTCGATGCCAATCTGGTGATGAACATGCCCAAATCCCTCTGCGCCTTCGGCGGTTTGGATGCGGTTACCCATGCACTGGAAGCCTATGTGTCCATTATGGCCACCGAGTTTTCCGACGGCCAGGCGCTGCAGGCCGTGAAACTGCTGAAAGAGTATCTGCCGGCCAGCTACCATGAAGGGGCTAAAAACCCGGTGGCCCGTGAACGCGTACATAACGCCGCCACCATCGCCGGTATCGCGTTCGCCAATGCCTTCCTGGGCGTTTGCCACTCCATGGCGCATAAACTGGGGTCTGAATTCCACATTCCCCACGGTTTGGCCAATGCGATGCTGATTTCCAATGTTATTCGCTATAACGCCAACGATAATCCCACCAAGCAGGCGGCGTTCAGTCAGTATGACCGTCCGCAGGCCCGCCGTCGTTATGCCGAAGTAGCGGATCATCTGGGTCTGAGCCAGCCAGGCGACCGTACCGCGCAGAAAATCGAACGTTTGCTGGGGTGGTTGGATGAAATCAAGGCCGATTTGGGCATTCCCACTTCTATTCGCGAAGCGGGCGTACAAGAAGCGGACTTCCTGGCGAAAGTCGATAAGCTGTCCGAAGATGCGTTCGATGACCAGTGTACCGGCGCCAACCCGCGCTATCCGCTGATTGCCGAATTGAAACAGATTCTGTTGGATACTTATTACGGTCGCAAATTCGTCGAGCCGTTCGCCGATGCCGCCGCGGTGGCCAATGCGCCGGCCGTTCCCGCCGAGGCGGTAAAAGCCCCGTCCGCGGAAGCGAAGACCGAGAAGAAAGGCAAAAAAGTGACCAGCTGATCGCGGCGGCAATTTACCCGCGGTGAAGCACCACTTCCTCCCCGATAGTGATATCGGGGGGGCATGACACTGGGCCCCTAACGGGGCCTGTATCATGTGGGATTGCAGACAAAGCGCCCGGTTGGTCTAGGCTGCCAGTTCTCGCTAAAAGCAATCCTGGCCGTGAATACCACCCTGTAGGCTCGATCCGCGCGATTATGCCCCTCATCCCTGAGGGGCACCCTGCGGGCCAACGCCTGTAGGCGTTGTTCCAGTACGCTCCCGGCGTACTGGTCCGTGGCGCGGACGGTTTACTCTTCTGGCAGCCTGTCACGCCTTTGGCTCAGGGTCCGTTAAATACCCTACCGCCTTTCCGCCTGACATTGTTTAATGACGCGTTAAAGCACGGCTACACGCGTTAATCACGCTATCCCCTTCCCAGCCGCGGACTTTGCATATCGCTTTTGCCCGCCGACAACGTTCCCTGAGCGGGATGTGGGTACGGCAATTAATGCGAAATACGCCCTCATCGGCCCATCACGGAATCGCAGGTCCCAGTGGCACCCTAGCCTCGCCCTCATCGCAAAACCGCGTCACAGCCTGTTAAAGCGCCTTATTATCCCTCTCCGGCACCCTATTGAGCCAATGCCTTTGCAGGCAACGCCAAGCATTATTGAGGCCGGTCAGCTTACGTTCACAGAGCGTCGGGAGGAACCATCGGGGTGTAGCCCGGCACGACACAGTCCTCGGCCATAGCTTGCTTGAAATGTTTACGGCATACCGACACGTACCTTTCATCCCCGCCGATAACGACCTGCTGACCCTCATGGACGGGTTTTCCGTCTTCGCCAAGGCGAAGGACACGATTTGCCTTGCGTCCGCAGTAACAGATAGTTTTAAGCTCAATGAGCTTATCCGCCCAAGCCAACAGATAATGACTGCCTGGAAAAAGCTCGCCGCGAAAGTCGGTACGCAATCCATAACACAGCACAGGTATATTCAGCCAATCCACTACATCCGATAACGCAGCGACCTGTTCACGCGTTAGAAATTGGCTTTCATCCACTAATATACAATGAAGCTGTTGCCGACCGTGGAACGCCTGTATTACCGCCAGCAAATCGGTATCGGGGCGGTAGAGCTCAGCCGGGGAGGACAGTCCGATACGGGAACTGATCTGTCCGCGGACGAAACGATTATCTATTTCGGCGGTAAATACCAGAGTGCGCATGCCTCGCTCCCGATAATTATAGGACGATTGCAGAAGCGCGGTGGATTTACCCGCATTCATCGCAGAATAATAAAAATAAAGTTGAGCCATCAGCCCTCTTCGGTAAAAATCAAAGGCACAATAATTATGATGTCCAGTGTATCATAAACTTTAACCCGCCGGCGGAGCACCGGCGCCCGGGGTCTTTAAGTCAACCGGGCGCAGCGGCGACAAGGCCGAGCGGTAAATAGCCCCGCCCGGATTTCCCTTTAATTTATGTCGCGTTTTAATGAAACATTACCCGGTAGCCCATCCCTATCGGCTTTGCCATTTGCCTCTAGGCGGACAGAGACGGTGAGTTACCCCCCCCCCACAATAGGCGCAGGGTTTAAACATTGGTTATAAAAACGCAAATTTTTTCTACGATATAAACGTGGCTTATAATGAAACGCACTGTGCAATATGCACTCCATTAACGGGTGAAGTGGTAAAACGCAACATAGTGAATCAATTTGTCATTACCCGGTTAGGGGCATATATTTAGCCTCACCGGGCGGGGTGGTTGAAAAAAGATTATTTTTCACCTTACTTACAAATTAGCTATTGCAGAAAAGAAACTACCGCTCTATTATTACCCCGACGCCCCATTTATATTATTCGAGATTAGGACAATGAGCGAAGCACTTAAAATTCTTAACAACATCCGAACTCTGCGTGCGCAAGCCAGAGAATGTACTCTAGAAACTCTGGAGGAAATGCTGGAGAAACTTGAGGTGGTAGTCAATGAACGCCGCGAGGAAGACAGTCAGGCACAGGCAGAAATCGAAGAACGTACCCGCAAATTACAGCAATATCGTGAAATGCTGATTGCCGACGGTATCGATCCGAATGAATTGCTGCAAACCATGAGCGCATCTAAAGCGACGGGTAAAACCAAGCGTGCAGCTCGCCCGGCTAAATATCAATATACCGATGAAAATGGTGAGAGCAAAACCTGGACCGGCCAAGGCCGTACGCCTGCTGTCATCAAGAAGTCTATTGAAGATGAAGGCAAAACGCTGGACGATTTCCTGCTGTAATCGGATATATCTCTTTTTATGAAATGCCCGTTTGAATACTCAGCGGGCGTTTTTTTTGATCCTATCCCAAGGCTGAAGTTTTTTCCTGTCGGCTAAATTTCATCCCGACGAATGCGTTAATCCCTTTCAACTTTATCAGCAATGCTTTTCTTACAGATGCATTTACCCAAGTAAAAGCCCATAAGCGTATAAATTGTGAGCAGGGCAATGATTTTACTGACCAATATTTTTCACCTCACGCCCTTAAATTGCCGTCGGACAAGCGCCGTATAAAGCGAATAAAAAACCGCCTACAAGACGTTAAAAACGCCCTTTAGGGCGCTTATAACATCTAAAAAGTACACGTTGTCACATCAGGTTATTGCTGGTAATAATCTCTATACCAACTCACAAAACGCTCTATTCCCTCACTGATCGAGGTCTGGGGTTTAAAACCAATAGCCTTATACAACGCTTCACTGTCGGCAGCGGTTTCCGGCACGTCACCGGGTTGCATCGGCATTAAATTTTTTCAGCGCGGTGATACCCAGCACTTTTTCCAGCGTCTGAATGTAATCCATCAATTTTACCGGCTGACTATTGCCGATATTATAGACGCAATAAGGCGCCGAACTGGTGGCGGCAGAACCTTGTTCGACCGTCCAACGACTGTCCGCCGCCGGCAGAACATTTTGTAAACGAATTACTGCTTCAACAATATCGTCTATATAAGTAAAATCGCGACGCATCTCACCTCGGTTATAGACATCAATGCTTCTTCCGGCAAGCATAGCCTCGGTAAATTTGAATAATGCCATATCAGGTCGCCCACGGGCCATAGACGGTAAAAAATCGCAGGCCGGTTGTGGGAAGCTGATACAAATGCGAATAAGTGTGTGACATTAATTCATTAGACTTTTTGGTCGCCGCATATAACGACACAGGGTGATCGACGGAATCATCGGTGGAAAACGGTATTTTACGATTCAGGCCGTAGACCGAACTGGACGAGGCATAAAGAAGATGCTCGACATGGTGATGCCGGCAACCCTCAAGGATATTTAAATGGCCGATGAGATTAGAATCAGCATAGGCGAGTGGGTTTGTCAAAGAATACCGTACCCCGGCTTGAGCACCCAGGTGAATCACCCGTTGAAATCCCTGGTGAGCAAAAAGTTCAGCCATACCCTGCCGGTCGGCTAAATCTAATTTAAGAAAACTGAAGTATTGCTTATCTTCTAATCGTTCAAGGCGTGAACGCTTGAGACGTACATCATAATAATCGCTAAGATTATCGATACCGACGACCTGATGGCCGTCAGCAAGCAAACGCTCGCTGACGTGATAACCAATAAAGCCCGCAGCACCTGTGACCAAAAATTTCATGAAACCTCTATTTGTAGGTAGTAAGCGAAGCTCCCCTGCCTATGCCGTAATAGACAAACCCCCGGCTGGCCAAACGTTCAGGATCATACAGGTTGCGTCCGTCAAAAATCACTGGCTGCTTAAGCATGGATTTAATCATATCGAAATCCGGCGCGCGGAAATTCTGCCATTCGGTACAAATGATCAAGGCGTCCGCCCCATGCAACGCGGACTCTTTGGTACCCATTAATCTAAGGTCGCCTCGATGACCGTATATCCGCTGGGTTTCATTCATTGCTTCCGGATCGAAAGCCTGTACCTGGGCGCCGGCCTGCCATAACGTTTCCATCAATACCCGGCTGGACGCCTCACGCATGTCATCCGTATTGGGCTTGAAGGATAGCCCCCACAGAGCAAAGGTCTTGTCCTGCAGATCCTCACCAAAGTGGCGCTTGATGAACTGTGGTAGCTTGCTTTTTTGTTGGTAATTGACATCTTCCACCGCCTGCAGCAATTTTGGTTGATAACCGATGTGCTCGGAGGTACGAATCAATGCCTGCACGTCTTTCGGGAAGCACGAGCCGCCATAGCCACAGCCTGGATAAATGAAATGATAACCTATACGGGAATCAGAGCCGATGCCCTGCCGTACTTTTTCAATATCAGCCCCCAGCATTTCCGCCAGATTGGAAATCTCGTTCATAAAACTGATTTTAGTGGCCAGCATGCAGTTAGCCGCATATTTGGTCAGCTCAGCGCTACGGATATCCATCAGGATCATCCGATCGTGATTGCGGTTAAAGGGTTCATACAATTCCCGCAACAACTCGACCGCCTGTTCGTTATCGGTACCTACCACAATCCGCTCCGGACGCATGCAATCGGCGACGGCAGCTCCCTCTTTTAAAAATTCAGGGTTGGAAACCACATCGAACGTCAGCTTGCTGTTACGGGATTGCAGAGTTTCCTGCATGACGGCGCGAACCTTGTCCGCGGTTCCCACCGGCACCGTGGATTTATCCAGCACGACCTTGTGATCGTCCATATATTGCGCAATTGTACGCGCCACGGCCGTAACATATTTCAGATCCGCCGAACCGTCTTCGTCCGGAGGAGTGCCGACCGCGATGAACTGCATTATGCCATGACGAACGCCGGCCGCGGCGTCTGTAGTAAACTTCAGCCGACCGGATTCATAGTTTTGCTGCACCAGCGGTGTCAAACCCGGCTCAAAAATAGGGATATTCCCTTTTTTCAGGTTTTCAACTTTACGCTCATCGACATCCACACAAAGAACATCATGACCGACTTCCGCCAATACCGCCGCTTGCACCAAACCAACATAGCCGATACCAAAAACAGTTACTTTCATGTTGAATATCCTGGTTGAAACAAAGCCCTGAAAAATTTGAGTGTATTAATTTGTAATGGTTTCTTTAAGCCACTGTTTGAATTCTTTTCCAAGCGTGTCATGGCGGATGCCATATTCAACAAACGCCTCCATATAGCCCAGTTTATTACCGCAATCATGGCTTAGGCCTTTGAGGTGATAAGCCTCAACGGTTTCTTTTTCCATTAACAGGGCGATGGCATCCGTCAGTTGGATTTCATTACCGGCTCCCGGCGGGGTTTTTTTCCAACAGTGCCCAAATATCCGCGGACAGCACATAACGGCCTACCACCGCTAAATTGGACGGCGCTTCATCGGCGGAGGGCTTTTCGACGACATTCACCATAGGCGCGCTTTCACCGGGCTTGAGTTCCTTGCCATGGCAGTCCACGACCCCATAATTGGTCACATCGTCCACCGGTTCAACCATAATCTGGCTATGGCCCGTTTCACTGAAGCGTACCAGCATTTCACTTAAATTATCGATTTTCAGATTGGATTCATATTCGTCGATAATGACATCAGGCAATATCACCGCCACCGGCTCGTCGCCCACGAGCGGATGCGCGCATAGCACCGCGTGGCCCAATCCCTTTGCCAATCCTTGCCGGACCTGCATGATTGTCACGTGCGGGGGACAAATCGCCTGGATCTCCTCCAGTAATTGCCGTTTGACGCGCTTTTCCAGCATGGCTTCAAGCTCAAAGCTGGTATCGAAGTGGTTCTCGATGGAGTTTTTGGAGGAGTGGGTGACCAAAATAATTTCATTTATGCCTGCGGCGATACACTCATTCACGACATATTGAATCAGAGGCTTATCCACCAAGGGCAACATCTCTTTCGGTATGGCTTTTGTGGCAGGCAACATTCGTGTTCCCAGTCCCGCCACCGGGATAACCGCTTTTCTCACCTTGGTATTTGTATTAATAACAGACATCAACCACCTCTCTCATTTCGTCAAAATAATAAAATGACATTTATCTAATTTTAAACCAGATAAGTATACCAGTTTAGACTGTTGGCGTGGGATGCAAGGCGGCTTTTGACAAAAAAATAAGACAATTACCCATTTTTATAAAGCATTGATAAAGAATGGATTGAATACATTTTGACCCTATTCACAGCCAGAACATTCCCTTCCGGCACGTTATTGGGTGGAGAGCATTAACCTTAATCTTCCGCCGACGCCCCACACCTGACATTGCCATTCGGTGCAATGCTCGCTGATTTGATTTAGATAGGCGTTTGACATCGTGCCCAAGGGTACACCGCTATTAAGCTGAATTTGATGACTGTTGGCGGTCAGGGTAGCATTCAACCCCGCCGACACCAGGATAAGATTATTGAGTCCGCGATGATAATATCCCACCAACAAGGGAAATTGACCCTCGAGATTGGCTTTGTGAAGCAGTTGATTAACCTGCCGCAATAACGTGGAAAGCTCAGGCAGGCGGTGCGACCGGTTAGCGATATGGGCCTGCAACAACCCATTGAATAGCGCCCTCAACAGCAAAGCCGCCAATACGCCTTTTTCTTCAGCGCGGGTGACATCCAGACAATAAAAGGCTAAATCATGTTCTGACAACGCCGCAATATCCAGCACCAGACCCGGTTGTTCAGCCATGGTCAGTTGGCGATAATTAACCCGACAACGGGCAATATTCTGCTGTACCGGCGGCTGTAATTGCTTTAGTAACTTGGCGGCGGCGCCGGGATGCTGGCTCAATGCATCCCAATCCTGAAATAATTGTTCTTCTTCATCCACCTGCGAGGTAAACATATCGGGATAAAGACAACCGAGCACCGTTTCCCGTAGACGGGAGAAATCATCAAGAGGTTTGAGCAGGACATCTTGCACACCCAAACGCAGCACCTTGGCGATATCGGTCATCTGATCGGTACCGGATACCACCAATACCGGGGTAGCGGCATCAACCGCGCGAAAGCGCTCGACAAACGTCAGCCCATTCATTTCGGGCATTTCCAGATCGCAAATGATCAAATCGGGGTGCGCGGTGGGTAAAATCTTTAACGCTTCCCCGCCATGGGACGCCTCATGGACTTGAGCACCCATCGACTGCAGAAATTGCGCGAGCACGGACCTGAATACCGCCTCGTCCTCGATAATTAATATTTGTTTATTTACTAACGGCTTTACCATCAAAGACCCCTTACTCCAATCAGCTTAATAGTGGCTCAGTCTCGCCACTTTTACTTATAAGAAATGTCAGGGGCTGATTAGTCTGTTACTCATCATTCATTGAATCGCGTATTCAACCATAAACCGGGCCTGTTTTCCTGGTACCCCTTGCTCTTGAACTGGTCGGATAAACCTCAGCAAACCGAAAAATTGTTCTTGCCTAAGTAAGGAGCGTAGTAGCCATTAGGTAAAAATGCATCCCATCCGGCCAAAATCATGGCGGTTTACCTCGCCATTAACAAGAAAAATTCACTATTCACTTGAATTAGCTCGCGTTTAACGAAGACGGTCTTCTGAATTATGCAATGACCAAAATCAACATTAACGTGCTTTGCCCGTTAAAGCTCCATGACTGGGGGCATGACATCGGGTAAGATTGACCCTCAATTGCTGATGCTAACCCTATCACCGAGGCGATGTGTGGAAAATCCATGTCACTGCGGCAGCGGCATGGATTTCGCCGATTGCTGCGGGCCGTTTATCACCGGTTTGCGCTATCCGCCAAATCCGGTACAGCTGATGCGCTCTCGCTACACCGCGTATGTATTACATGAACTCGACTATTTAATAAACACTTGGCATCCTGATTGCCATGCTGAACAATGGCGCGACGATCTTGCCGGCCATTTTCCCATTACCGAATGGCGGCGTCTGACGATAAACGACGCCGTCACCGGTAAAAACAGCCACGAAGCCTATGTTGAATTCATCGCCGCTTTTTATGATCTGCAAGCGAAACGGCCCGGTTTTATTCATGAACGCTCACGCTTTGTCCAATTGAACGAACGCTGGTATTATATCGACGGCATATATCAGCAGCCCCTGAGAAATGCCCCATGCCCTTGCGGGTCGGGTAAAAAATTCAAAAAAATGTTGCGGGCAATAACCCGCCGGGATTAGAACTGACCGTTTTAACAACATCTTCCATGAGTTGGTATAGGATTGGCACGTCAATGCAGTCGCAAATAACCCAAAGAAAAATACTTCGCACCATTTGCCCGGATGCAAAGGGTTTGATAGCTCAAATCACCAGCATTTGTTTTGACCACCAGCTGAACATCGTGCAAAACAATGAATACGTCGACCACCGCAGCGGGCGTTTTTTCATGCGTACCGAATTGGAAGGTCTGTTTGATGATGAGCGTTTACTGGCGGATCTGGATCGCGTCTTGCCGGCAGGCACGATACGGGAACTCAATGACGCCGGTCGCCGCCGTATCGTGGTCCTGGTCACCAAGGAGGCGCATTGCCTGGGCGATTTGCTGATGAAGAGCGCTTATGGCGGACTGGACATGGATATCGCCGCGGTCATCGGCAATCACGATAATCTGCGCACGCTGGTGGAACGCTTCGATATTCCCTTTCATCTGGTCAGTCACGAGGGTTTCAGCCGGGAAGAACATGACGCGCGCATGATGGCGCAAATAGATGCCTACATGCCGGATTACGTCGTGCTGGCGAAATACATGCGTGTATTGACGCCGGGTTTCGTCCGCCACTACCCCAATCGCGTCATCAATATCCATCACTCGTTCTTACCGGCATTTATCGGCGCGCGCCCTTATCAGCAGGCCTACGAACGAGGTGTGAAAATCATTGGCGCCACCGCGCACTACGTGAACGATAATCTTGACGAAGGCCCGATTATCATCCAAGACGTCATCAATGTCGATCATACCTATACCGCGGAAGATATGATGCGCGCCGGGCGTGACGTGGAAAAGAACGTCCTCAGCCGCGCCTTATACCGCGTATTGGCCCAAAAAGTGTTTGTTTACGGCAACCACACCATTATTTTTTAGCCTAATTGACGGCCGCACGCTCCAGGTGCGGCTGGTTTCGTGTCAAACACGCCGCTTTTCCTTCCACCCGCTCACGCTCATGTCGAAAAAAACGGCAAGTGAATAATTTACGGCTTATTTTATCTTTACAGCGGCGTCTTTTTTGATATCATGCGCCCCGCTTAATGCAATATTTGCGTTTAGCCCTGGTGGGGTTCCCGAGCGGCCAAAGGGAGCAGACTGTAAATCTGCCGTCACTGACTTCGAAGGTTCGAATCCTTCCCCCACCACCATCCTAAAAGTTTCCTCTCGTTCAAAGCCGATAACATCCCTGATATGCGCCCCGGTAGGGGGAAGGGTGAGAACCTTCGACAGGTTCGAGCCGAGCAGCGCGAGACAACGTTGCGCAACGCGCAACGGCCCGAAGGGTGAGGAACGTAGTGACGAGTCATCCTTCCCCCACCACCATCCTAAAAGTTTCCTCTCGTTCAAAGCCGATAACATCCCTGATATGCGCCCCGGTAGGGGGGAAGGGCGAGAACCTTCGACAGGTTCGAGTCGAGCAGCGCGAGACAACGTTGCGCAACGCGCAACGGCCCGAAGGGCGAGGAACGTAGTGACGAGTCATCCTTCCCCCACCACCATCCTAAAAGTTTCCTCTCGTTCAAAGCCGATAACATCCCTGATATGCGCCCCGGTAGGGGGGAAGGGTGAGAACCTTCGACAGGTTCGAGCCGAGCAGCGCGAGACAACGTTGCGCAACGCCGGACCGTTTGAATGACGCCGTTTTTCTGCTACCATCGCTGAAAGCTCCCTCCTTATGGCGCATACAATGAAGTTTGTCTCTTTTAATATCAATGGACTACGTGCCCGACCACACCAACTTGGCGCAATCGTCGAGCAGCATCGTCCTGATGTCATCGGCTTACAGGAAACCAAGGTCCATGACGACATGTTTCCCCTCGAGGACGTCGCCCAACATGGCTATCACGTCTACTATCACGGTCAGAAAGGCCATTACGGCGTGGCGCTGTTGTGCCGGGAACAGCCGCTGGCCATACGACGGGGCTTTGCCGGCGACGGCATCGACGCACAGCGACGCATTATCATGGCTGATTTCATGACCGAAAAAGGCATCCTCACCGTCGTTAACGGCTACTTTCCTCAGGGGGAAAGCCGCGATCACCCGGTTAAATTCCCGGCCAAGGCCCGTTTTTATCAAGATTTGCAAGACTATATCGTACAGAATCATCATGAAGAATCGCTGCTGCTGGTGATGGGCGATATGAACATCAGTCCCACCGATCTTGATATCGGTATCGGCGAAGAGAGCCGCAAGCGCTGGCTACGCACCGGCAAATGCTCCTTCCTTCCCGAAGAGAGGGAGTGGATGGGCCGGCTGCTGGACTGGGGTTTAGTGGATACCTTTCGCAGCCGCAACCCCGATTGCAACGACCGCTTCTCCTGGTTTGACTACCGTTCCCGCGGTTTCGATGAAAACCGCGGTCTGCGCATCGATTTGCTGTTGGCATCGAAGCCGCTGGCGCAAAGTTGCGTCGCCACCGGCATTGACTATGCTATTCGCGCCATGGAAAAACCGTCGGATCATGCGCCGATTTGGGTGGATTTTGCGCTGTGACGATAACGATTCGCCTCCCCAACGGTATGAGGTAAACCGGTTAAAGCCATGACCGTTTGTAATATGTCACTCTTTGGTCGCCTTGCCGGCTTTACGCCCACGGCGCCTGGGATTTCCTGCCTGTTTACCGGATGTAGCGGTGGGCGGCAATCCCCTTAGCGATGGCGGCGGCGGCTGTTGCCGCGCCTGCTGAATCATGGCGCGCAGCGTTTCGGTCAGGGGCGCCATAAAGTCTTGGTAACGACATTGCTTTTCGCTGATCTTCGTCAAGGTCGATTCCCAATGCGCCGTCATGTCCGGCGAGGCCGCGCTTTCCGGCAGCGCATGGATCAAACCGCGGCCGCTCTCGCTGGAAAAAATATTGCGGCCTTTTTTGTAGAGAAAACCCCGTTTAAACAATAGCTCGATGATCCCGGCCCGGGTGGCCTCAGTGCCCAACCCGTCCGTGGCCCGCAAGATTTTTTCAGCTCTTTGTCCTGCACGAACCGGGCTATACCGGTCATAGCCGATAACAGCGTCGCATCGTTGAAGGGCCTGGGAGGCTGCGTTTCCCTGGCTACCACCTCTCCAGACTCGCACAGCAATTCATCGCCTTTTTCACCACCGGCAACGGAGTACCGTCATTTTCCGCGTCGCGCTCTTTCGCGCCAAGCAGCGTTCGCCAACCGGCATCCGCCAGAAAACGGGATTTGGCCACAAACTTGCCGCCGGCGATATCCAATTCGATGAGACAACGCCGAAATACCGCATCGGCGCAAAACTGCATCAGATATTGACGGGCCACCAGAGCATAGATCTTCTTTTCATCATCGCTTAATGCCGTTTTGCCGCCGCGGGCGGTGGGAATTATGCCATGGTGCGCATCGACCTTTTATCATCCCAACAGCGATTTTTTTGCGTCGTGTCCAGGGTCGCCATAACCATCAGATCAGGCAAATGCGCGCTAATGGCGTTCAGCACCCCCTCCCGGCCTGAAAAGTGCTCTTCCGGCAGATACCGACAATCCGAGCGGGGATAGGTAATAAGTTTATGGGTCTCATAAAGCCTCTGGCACAGATCCAGCACCTGCTGGGCGCTCATGCCGTAGCGTTTTGCCGCGTCGATTTGCAGAGCGGAAAGGGAGAATGGCAGCGGCGGCGTTTCCGATTCACGCTTGTCCTGAAAAAGCGTTACCTGAGCCGGGCGGCCGGATATACGCTCTACCACATGTTCCGCCAAGGGGCGATGAAGCAGCCTCCCCTCTTCATCCTGATAAGATTCGCAAGCCTCGCTTGGCACCCACTGCGCCACAAACCGCTCTTGTGACGGCGTCACTATGTGCGCTTTTACCTCGAAAAAAGCCTTCGGCACGAAATTTTCGATTTCTTCATCACGGCGAACCACCAGCCCCAGCACCGGCGTTTGCACCCGCCCGACCGACAAGACTCCCTGGTAGCCGGCATTGCGGCCAAGCAGAGTGTAGGCGCGGGTCATATTGATACCGTACAGCCAATCGGCCCGGGCGCGCGCCAGCGCCGAGACGCACAACGGCACGAATTCCCGGTTCTCCCGCAAACGGCTGACCGCCTTGCTTACCGCCGCCGGATTCAGATCATTTACCAGACAGCGCTTGGCGTTCCGACGCTTATCATCGTCCAACGCCAGAAAATCCAGCACTTCGTCCACCAATAGCTGCCCCTCGCGATCCGGATCGCCGGCATGAATCACTTCCGACGCCTCCGCCAGCAACCGCTTGACCACGTTCAGCTGTTTTTTGTACCGATGAGCGCGGCTGTAACCGCCATTTATCCGGCACAATGGGTAAATCAGCCAGCGACCAGCGGGCATATCGGGTATCATAGGCATCAGGCTGCGCCTGCTCCAGCAGATGGCCGATACACCAGGTCACCATATGATTATCGCCGCAGGCGATGAACCCCTCGCCACGCCGATGGGGCTGCGGCAGCACGTCGGCAATCGCCCGCGCCAGACTCGGTTTTTCAGCGATATAAAGCTGCATTACTCACCCTGCACCAAAGACAATGCCAACGATTTTACGCTCTCCGGGTCAAAAATGGCGGACAAAAGGCTCGGTATCAGGAGGGATAAGGGTGGAGGACGCTTTCAGTTGCGGCGTGCCCAGGTAAAGAAAGCCGACGATATCGTCCTGCTCGCGACAGCCAAAGGCTTGTTTCACCTCCGGCCGCGTCGTCCACGGGCCGGTACGCCAGATACCGTTGAAGCCCTGGGCCACCGCCGCCATTTGCATGGCATGCACCGCACAGCCGGCCGACACCACCTGTTCCCAGCGGGGCACTTTGGTTTGCGTATCGCACCAGGCAAGAACCGCTATGATAAGCGGCGCCCTGAATGGCGCCTGTTTGGCTTTTTCAATACCTTTCTCGTCCATCTCCGCCTTAATGGCGGACTGATGCAACAGCTCGCTCAACCTCTCGCGGCCTTCACCTTCGATAATGACGAAGCGCCAAGGTTGCAGTGTGCCGTGATCCGGCGCGCGCATGCCGGCGCGTATGATATTGTCAAGGGCTGCGCCCGAGGGGGCCGGTTCAGCCAGTCGAGATGCGGAACGGCGATTCAACAAAAGTTCAAGTGCATCCATTACCTACTCCTGATGTTATTCAAACCCATACCCCATCGCTTTCACGTTGCAGCAAGGCGGCCGACGACAAGGCTGACAATAGAGCGGCAACGTGAAAGATGACGGGCATCTAACGTTAGCATATGCCCGGCGACGGTGACAGCCCGACGCTTTTCACCGAATTTTTATCTTTTTTCATGCTGACATTTGGCGGGCGGATCTTTAGGATACCTGACAATGAGAGGATATCGCCATTCTGAGCGAATAATGATCCATTCGCGCGTTGATTACCGGCGCCATGGTTAGATATTACATTCCTGATCCTGCACTAGGTTGTTTTATGGAGAGCACATGCGCACATTGTGGCGAATAATATCCAGCCCGTTTCGTTGGGCCTGGCGTTTGTTGAATTTTATCCGCGAGTTTATCCTTAACCTGTTTCTGATTTTCATCATCGTCATCTGCGTGGGTATTTACCTGCAGGTGCACCACTCCACGCCCGAGCCGGGCAAAGGGGCGCTGCTGGTCGATCTTACCGGCGTCGTGGTGGAAAAACCGTCGATGAACAATAAATTCCGCCAGATAGGTCGTGAGTTATTAGGCGCATCCAGCAATCGCCTGCAGGAAAATTCTTTGTTTGATTTGGTGGATTTGCTGCGGCAAGCCAAAGAAGACCGGAATATTACCGGCATAGTGCTTTCGTTGAAGGATTTCGCCGGGGCGGATCCCACCTCGCTGCAATATATCGGCAAGGCGCTACGTGAGTTCCGCGATAGCGGCAAACCAATTTTCGCCGTGGGAGACAGTTATAATCAATCACAGTACTACCTGGCGAGCTTCGCCAACAAAATCTATCTGACCCCGCAAGGCGCGGTGGATTTACATGGCCTGGCCACCAATAATCTCTATTACAAGAGCCTGCTGGATACGTTGAAAGTCAACACGCACATCTTCCGCGTGGGGACCTATAAATCGGCGGTGGAGCCCTTTATGCGCGACGACATGTCGCCGGCGGCGCGGGACGCCGACAGTCGTTGGCTTAGCCAGATTTGGCAGCACTACCTGGATACCGTCGCCGCCAACCGCCAGATAACGCCGCAGCAGCTTTTTCCCGGCGCGCCGACGATGCTGGCGGACCTGAAAGCCGTCGATGGCGATACCGCGCAGTTTGCCCTGCACAATAAATGGGTGGATACCGTAGCGTCGCGTTTTGCCATCGAAACCGAACTCACCAAGACCTTCGGCTGGAACAAGCAGAAAAAAAACCATCAATGCCGTCAGCATGTATGATTACCCGGTACAGCCGCCGTCGGATAAAGGCGAACAGATCGCGGTGATTTTCGCCGACGGCGCCATCATAGACGGGCCGGAAACGCCCGGATCGGTGGGGGGGCGATACCACCGCCGGCCAAATCCGCGATGCCCGGCTCGATCCCCATATCAAGGCCATTGTATTCCGGGTCAACAGCCCCGGCGGCAGCGTCAGCGCCTCGGAGCTCATCCGTTCGGAACTGGAGGCCGCCCGTGAATCCGGCAAACCGGTGGTGGTTTCCATGGGCGGCATGGCGGCCTCCGGGGGTTATTGGATTTCCACCCCGGCCAACTACATCATCGCCGCACCCAGCACGCTGACCGGCTCCATCGGCATTTTCGGCGTTATCAACACCTTTGAGAATACGCTCGGCAGCGTCGGCGTTCATACCGATGGGGTGTCTACGTCGCCGTTGGCGGATTTAGCCATTACCAAGGCCTTGCCGCCTGAATTCTCCCAAATGATGCAGATGAACATCGAAAACGGCTATAAGAACTTCATTACCCTGGTGGGCAAAGCCAGGAACAAGACGCCGGAGGACGTGGATAAAATAGCCCAGGGCCATGTGTGGATAGGCAGCGACGCCAAAACCAACGGCCTGGTGGACCAACTGGGGGATTTTGACGATGCCGTGGCCAAGGCCGCCGAATTGGCGAACCTGAAGCAATACCATCTTAATTGGTATGTTGAGGAACCCAGCCTGATCGATTTGGTTTTGTCGCAAACCAGCGCCTCGATTTACGCCCGCCTGCCGGCGACCGTACAGGCATGGCTGCCCGCTCCGGCGAGCCGGATTACATCGCTGTTTACCGCGCAGCCCGGTTTGCTGACCAGCCTGAACGATCCGCAAAACCGCTACGCCTATTGCCTCTCCTGCGGCGATATCCGATAACCCTTCTCCGCCGGCGGCCGCTGGCGCCGCCGGCCCGCAATCGGCGCAACGCTGGTGTTATTGACGCGGGAACGTATAATTACCCCTACAGTCCCGTGACCGGCCTTACCTTGTCCCATGTCCAAAAAATCCATCTATGTCGCTTATACCGGCGGCACCATCGGCATGCAGCGTTCCGATAACGGCTATATACCGGTATCGGGCCATTTGCAGCGCCAACTGGCTCTGATGCCGGAGTTCTATCGTCCGGAGATGCCGGATTTCACCGTGCATGAATATGCGCCGCTCATCGACTCCTCCGACATGACCCCGGACGACTGGCGGCATATCGCGCGGGACGTGGCGGAACATTATGATAGCTATGACGGGTTTGTCATCCTGCACGGCACCGACACCATGGCCTTCACCGCATCGGCACTGTCGTTTATGCTGGAAAATCTGGCCAAACCGGTCATCGTCACGGGCTCCCAAATCCCGCTGGAAGCGTTGCGATCCGACGGACAAACCAATCTCCTCAATGCGTTATACCTCGCCGCCCATCACCCCATAAATGAAGTCAGCCTCTTTTTCAATAACAAGCTGTTTCGGGGTAACCGCGCCACAAAAGCGCATGCGGACGGTTTCGATGCCTTCGCCTCCCCCAATCTGCCGCCGCTGATGGAAGCCGGTATCCATATTCGCCCTGTTGCGCCGCCGCTGCCGCATCGCTCCGGCGCCGAATTGATTCTCCATTCCATCACGCCGCAGCCGGTAGGGGTCGTTACCCTGTATCCGGGTATTTCCGCCGATGTGGTGGGCAACTTCCTCCGGCAGCCGGTAAAGGCGCTGATCCTGCGCTCATACGGCGTCGGCAATGCGCCGCAGCATCCGGCGCTGCTGGATGAGCTACGGCAAGCGGTGGTGCGCGGCAGCGTGGTGGTGAACTTGACTCAATGCTTTTCCGGCCGGGTCGACATGGGCGGTTACGCCACCGGCAATGCCTTGGCCCGGGCGGGCGTCATCAGCGGTTATGATATGACGGTGGAAGCGGCGCTGACCAAATTGCACTTTTTACTCAGCCAATCCCTGACGGCGCGGGACATCCGCCGCATCATGCAGCAGGATCTCCGCGGCGAGTTGACCGGTGAGGATGCGGCGGGAGAAACGGTATGAAACGAGCCTTGTTGCTGATTGATCTGCAGAATGATTTTTGCCCGGGCGGCGCCCTGGCGGTGCCCGACGGCGATAAGGTCGTCGCAATAGCGAATCAGGCCCTGGCCGTTTGCCGGCAAAAAAAGCATCCCGGTGGCGGCTTCCCTTGACTGGCACCCCTCCGATCACGGCAGTTTCGCCGTGAATGCCGGCGGGCGGGTGGGTGAAACCGGCCTGTTGGACGGTCTGCCACAGGTATGGTGGCCGATACATTGCGTACAGCATACGCCCGGCGCCAAGCTGCATCATGAGTTGGATTGCGGCGCCATCGAACACCGCATATACAAAGGCCGGCAGGCCGATATCGACAGCTACAGCGCCTTTTACGATAACGGTCACCGGGCCCAGACCGACCTTAACGATTGGCTGGATGAACATGGCATCCGTCGCCTCTTCATTATGGGTTTGGCAACGGATTATTGCGTCAAGTATACCGTGCTGGACGCCCTTGCCCTTGGCTATGCCGTGGACGTCATCGTCGACGGCTGCCGGGGGTAGACCTGCACCCCGGCGATAGCGCCGGGGCATTGGAGGAAATGCGCCGTCGCGGAGCGCGCCTTACCACGCTGGCGGAGTTTACCAACGACGGTAGATAACCTGAGGTCGTTACCCGAATGTTTATAACCGGACGTTGCCAACCGGATGCTGGGGAGCCGATATCCGGATATCTCTAACCCTATGTTGCCGACCCGATGCTGAGGGGCGGATGAACGGCACGGCGATGCCCTACTCCGGCTTGGCCCGATAGATATCCGCCGCGTCGTCGCTCAATTCAGCCAGCAGTTCCCGCTTGCTCTTCATCACGATATTGCCGTCTGTCCCGATGCTCATATGCTCCGGTCGGTGATTATGCTTTGCCTGCCACAGCATGACGATGTGCAGGCAATGCTCTTTTTGCTCGTCGGTGAGACGAACGCCGTCGGGCCATTTTCCCAGTTCCACCGCCGTCGATAACCGCTGATAGATTTCCGGGGTAAGCGTCGCCATGAGCGCGTCGACATCCATAACATTCTCCTTGCATTCGAGCCGTAGAGGAATAATTAGCTGAATCGTTAAAGCGAGGACCCGGACCACGGGTTTCAGCCGCTGATTTCTTCACCGTTATCCTGGTCTTTGAAACGTAGCGAGGCGGAGTTGACGCAAAAACGGGCGCCGGTGGGCTGAGGCCCATCTGGAAAGACATGTCCCAAATGCGCGTCGCAATTGCCACAGCGAATCTCAAGGCGCTGCATGCCGTGGGAATTATCGTCCAGATAGCGGATGGCGGTATCGCTTACCGGCTCGTAAAAGCTCGGCCATCCGCAACCGGAGTCATATTTGCTGGTGGAATAAAATAATGGCGCGTTGCAAATCAGGCAGTGATATTGTCCTGTACGCTTATTTTTCCAATAGCTTACCGCTATAAGGCGGCTCGGTTCCCCTTTGCTGGGTCACGTACCGTTGCATGTCGGTAAGCTGGCGGGCTGACGGTTGTATCGGTTCATCTTTAGCCATAAAAGTCATTCTCGGGCGGATAAGAGAAAGTAGCCGTTTTAACCGGACTATTATAACAAATAATTAACAACATCGCGGACATTTTTAGCTTAAAATGGGAAAGGAAAGACAACGTGAGCGGTAAGTGTGACTACCGTCACATTTAACTGCCAGGTGCTGTTTTAATTGCGGGCTATCGGCCTCATATTATGCGTAGCTGGGCAGGCAGCGGAACGGACGTTTTACGTCCAAACGGTGTTATTGGGTTTGATTTGTAGCAATTATTGACACGATTCCGCTTGACGCTGCGTGAGGTTTTTGTAAATTTACAAGCAACCTTTTATTCACTAACAAATAGCTGGTGGAATATATGACTATCAAAGTAGGTATCAACGGTTTTGGCCGTATCGGCCGCATTGTTTTCCGTGCTGCGCAGGAACGTGACGATGTGGAAATTGTCGGAATCAACGACCTGTTAGATGCTGACTATATGGCTTACATGCTTAAGTACGACTCAACCCACGGCCGCTTCAACGGCACCGTGGAAGTGAAAGACGGCCATCTGGTTGTAAACGGTAAAACCATCCGTGTTACCGCAGAGAAAGACCCGGCTAACCTGAAGTGGGGCGACATCGGCGTCGACGTCGTCGCAGAAGCCACCGGCATCTTCCTGACCGACGAAACCGCCCGCAAGCATATCACCGCCGGCGCGAAGAAAGTGGTTTTGACCGGTCCGTCAAAAGACAACACGCCGATGTTCGTTATGGGCGTCAACCACAAGACCTATGACGGCCAGGATATCGTTTCCAATGCATCCTGTACCACCAACTGCCTGGCGCCGTTGGCTAAAGTCCTTAACGATAAATTCGGCATCGTCGAAGCGCTGATGACTACCGTTCATGCCACCACCGCCACCCAGAAAACCGTTGACGGCCCGTCTCACAAAGACTGGCGCGGCGGCCGCGGCGCATCCCAGAATATCATCCCGTCCTCAACCGGCGCGGCTAAAGCCGTGGGTAAGGTCATCCCTGAACTTAACGGTAAACTGACCGGTATGTCTTTCCGCGTTCCGACCCCTAACGTTTCCGTTGTGGATTTGACCGCACGCATCGAAAAAAGCGCGACCTATGAAGAGATCTGCGCCGCGATGAAAGCCGCCTCCGAAGGCGAACTGAAAGGCATCCTGGGCTATACTACCGATGATGTCGTTTCCACCGATTTCAATGGTGAAAAATTGACTTCGGTCTTTGATGCCAAAGCCGGTATCGCGTTGAACAAGAACTTTGTCAAACTGATATCCTGGTACGACAACGAAACCGGTTATTCCAATAAAGTACTGGATCTGATTTCCCATATCGCCAAGAAATGATTGCCGGTAGCTGAATGAGCATGGGGCGACAGTTATGTCGCCCTTTTTATTTGATCCGTTTCCTCATTTCCATAAGGCCCGAATATGTACGACACTCTTTTTGCGTTACCCGTCAAAGAACAGCTCTCTTCATCGGTCAGCCTGCGTCAATGGGACCAGTTGCCGGTCATTGTTATCGATCATCCCCAGGTGCGCGCGGCGGTGACGTTGCAAGGCGCCCATCTCATCGCCTGGCAGCCCGCCGGGGAAGAGCCGGTTTTGTGGTTAAGCGAAACCAGCGCCTTTAAAGACGGCGTAGCCATCCGCGGCGGCATCCCCATTTGCTGGCCCTGGTTCGGCAAAGTCGCCAGTCCGAATCATGGTTTTGCACGCATTTTACCCTGGCAGTTGGCTAAACATCAGGAAGACGACCGTCAGGTCGACCTCGTCCTGACCTTGCATGACAGTACCGCCACCGAACAATATTGGCCGAAACCTTTCACCCTCACCGCAAAATTCACGCTGGGCAAGACCTGCGGCATAGAGCTCGAAGCACAGGGCGATTTCCAGAACACCACTGCCCTGCACAGCTATTTCAACATCGGCGATATTGCCAAGGTCAGCATCGGCGGGTTGGGCAATAGCTATATCGATAAGGTCAAAAACGGCACCACCGCGCCGCAAAAAGGCGATTTAAGCTTCAGCGGCGAAGAAGTGGATCGTGTTTATACGCACCCCGAAGCGGTAAGCCTGATTCACGATGCGCTGCTTAACCGGGTTATCGAGATACGCCACCACAATCACAGCGATGTTGTGGCCTGGAATCCGGGCGCTGAGCTGGCGAAACAAATCGGTGATATCACCGATGAGGGATACAAGACCTATGTCTGCGTTGAGACCGCCCGCGTTAACGACCCGCTGGTGACCGCGCCTTCCGTCCCGTCTCGTTTGGCCGCCACCATCAGCCTGCGTAAAGGCTGAAACCGGGCGGGGTAGCGACGACCGCGTGACATCCGTTCACGACGCCCCCTATACCCCGCTTGCTATTGTTGATCCGCCGTGCGCGCCAGCAATGACCACCCGCGTTTCGTCAGCTTGTCGTTCTTATCGACATAGTGACGCCAGCGGCCGAGCGTAAGCCCTCTCGCTCTGACATAGCCCTTTTGACCGCCGGCTGCCCAACGTTCATCGTCGGGCAGCAGCAGCCAAGCGCGCACATAACTCGCCAGTTGTTTTACATCCATCGCCACCGCCGATCGCGCCAGCAGATTTTTACCGCGGTTCGTCAATATTCCGCTGGAGCCGACAAATCGGCTGAGGGCGGCGCGATTCAATCCCATCTGCTTGGCATACTGGGACATTTTAATGCGGGGCATGCGCTCATCTCTCGCGATGGCGCTCCATTGCAGAATCTGCGCCGGCATGACCTTGGCGCCAAGTTTCCGGTAAGCCTGCTCCGCACGGGAAGGAAACGTCGCGCCGACCCTATATGATTGGGCAAAAGGCGACGCAATGCCGCAGCTGAGATAGTGGGAAATAACCAGCATTGACAAACAGCTTGAACGGGAAGGAAAAGGCCATGCCAGTTCCCGCATAATCAAATTGGCGTATTCGGCGGCGCAGCGCCAGCATTCCGAATCTGTGGCGCCGGGATTTTGCATCAGCGCCCAAACCAGTTCATATAACAGAATTTGCCGCCCTTCGTGCGCCTCTCGCCCTGTTATGGGATAGCAGACTTGCCGGAAGCCATTGACATCCCGTACCAATCCGCACTGTAACAAGACAGCGTCATTGTTTGGAGCGGCGACGTTTTCGCCGGGCATCAGTCGCCATTGTTGGAGAAAATTCTCCCCATCGCCGGTCATTTTCCATAGGTTGAACAGCCGCCGGAAGGTCTGGCTTAGGCGATATATTTCCATAAGCTGCTCATTCACCGCCCTATAAATCATCGGTTCAGCAGGCAGGAAAAATTTATCAAACAGGGCGAGAGAGCCCATGATCCGCTCTTCCTCGCGGGCAATCTTATCCAGTTGAAGCCGAAGCGCCGAGGGATTGCGCGCCTGCCTCTCCAATACCTCGTCTTCCGGATGCTTCATCGCCATATAATTACCGTATGCTTCTGTATCCCAGGAAGGTATTGTCGCGATAGGTGTTGAGCTATGGGAACAGGAAGAAGACAAACAGCGAATGAGTGGATGCATATAACCGTTTCCAACGTTATTGGCGCGCTCATTATTTGAGCCCGCCTCGCGTACCAGAGGGCGGATGCCCGTCAAGCCAAGCCTATCCGAGCACAGGTACCATAACCCCAATTTATACAAAATGCGTTTAATTTTATGTTAATCAAGTATTTCAACATAGTTGAGGAAAGTATCGCGGCGACGAGAAAACACGCACGCCCGCCCGGCGCATTGAGGTCAATGATGACGCCCAAAGCGCGAGAGCGGATGCGGGCAAAAAAGACAATCAAACGATATCCAAATGCGTTTTACGTTGAGGCGCCGGGAAAGCCTCATCCAGAGCCTGGATTTGTTGCGGGTTCAGCGTAATGGTCAGCGCCCCGGCATTTTCCTTGACATGGGACTCGCTTGCGGCTTTGGGTATGGCTAATACGCCGGGAAAGCGGATAACCCAGGCCAGCAGGACTTGCGCCACCGTCACGCCCAGATCTTGTGCAATATTCAGCACCGCCGGACTGTCCATCAGCCCGTTACGCAGCTTACCGGCCTGTGCCAGCGGACAGTAGGCCATGACCGGCACGGAATGCTCCCGGCACCAGGGCAATAGATCGTATTCGATGCCGCGGGACGCGAGATGATATAAAACCTGGTCTGTCATGCAGGCGTCTGCGCCAGGCAACGCCGTCAGCTCTTGCATATCGGCCAAATCCAGGTTGGACACGCCCCAGCGTTTGATTTTCCCCGCTCGTTGCAAATCTTCCATGGCGCAGAGGGTGTCGGCCAGAGGAATACTTCCCCGCCAATGCAGCAGATAGAGGTCGATAACGTCTGTTTGCAGCCGACGCAGGCTGTTTTCGCAGGCAGTGACGGCTTTGGCGCCGCCGGCGTTTTGCGGGTAAACCTTCGATACCAAAAAGACGTCGTCACGCCGTCCGCGAATGGCCTGCGCCACCACTCGCTCCGCTCCGCCGTCGGCATACATTTCCGCGGTATCTATAAGCGTCAATCCCAAATCGAGACCATATTGTATTGCACGCGCTTCCTGCGCTATATTGCTAGACCGTTCCCCCATATACCACGTACCCTGACCAATGGCGGGCGCGGCATATCCATCGGGAAAAATCACCTGTTTCATGGTTATAGACCCTCCTGTTCTCATGAATCACGGTAATCGCACTGAATTGATGCAATAAACCTGAAACGCTTTATTATGGTGCAGACAATGCACTATATTAGAAGCGATAGGTCAACCCAACCCCGACAAACCGGGTGGAATTGGCGTTTACCATCGGGCTGTCCTTGACCTCGTCGCTTAAACGGGTGTATCTGGCCATTACCGAGCCATGCCAACTCTCGGTAAAGGCGTACACAGCGGTTAACTCCAGGTAGGGAGACCAGCCGTCGCCGGGATGATATTCGTCCAGGCCGCTGCGCCGGGACTCTTGCTGGCTGACGCCGAAGTAGTAGTCGTTTTGATTGCTGCTGGCCCATGCCGCCCCGATACCCGGCAGGAGCGTCAGCTTGTCGAAGGTAAACGGGTACTGGTAAGCCAAATCGGCGGTGAAGCCGTTGCTGTTATTGAGGATATCGCCAACATATTCGGTGCGGATTATCCCCCATGGGGCGGCGAACCGGTAGCGTAATCCGGCCATTGCGGTGGAGCGGCGCTCGTCAAGCTGCTTCATGTAACCGTAATCGTCGTCGCTGGGCTTAAAGCGCCAGGGAGCATACTCGACGACCATGGAGAATTGATTTTGTTGATCTTTCCAGAGGTAATAACCGGCGCTGAGGCCTTGTATATAGACGCTGTCCCCATCATAGTTTATCAGCGGGAAGGGAAGTACCTTGTCATCCCCGCCTTTGTACGGCGAGGTTGAATAGAGCGCCGATGCCCCCAGCGACCATGTACCGGCGGTCGCCATCGGCATATAGAGCGCAGCCGCGAAGGCCACGGCCCCAAATTGAAATGAGTTAGTTTTCACAGTGAAAGTTTCCCCTAATGTAAAAAAGCACAACGGCTACAACCAATCAAAATTTAGAAATGTAAAGTAAAGCCTTGGGCATTGTCGGTTATTTACAGAAACGAACAATTAACATCTAAATTATATCCTAATTTTCTATAAACTATAACGGAATCTGTTGACAGCCCTACAGACCGCGCCACAATGGGATCTGGTAGATATTTCAGCAACTGAGTCATTGATATATCTTAAAAAAAGCGTTAACACTTAAATGACATTTCCAAGATGCCAACTAAACTTTATCTTAGAGAAAGATTTGACCTGAGAGCGGTTACGGCAAAATGTGTACAAGTTGGCATAGTGGTTGCTGTACTCAGGAGGGATCTTTTTTTCAGGAGCCGCAAAATATCAATTAGCTCCTTTTTAACCTGTGCTAATAACGAAGGACGGGCATCGCTATGAACATATTTGACCAGTATCGTCAGCGCTACGAAGCTGCCAAGGACGAAGAGTTCACCTTGCAGGAATTCCTGGCTGTCTGTCGCCAGGATCGCAGCGCGTTCGCCAATGCGGCTGAGAGGCTTTTGATGGCCATCGGTGAGCCAGTTATGGTTGACACCGCTCAGGAGCCGCCTCTCTCCCGGCTTTTTTCCAACCGCGTTATCGCACGCTATCCTGCCTTTGAAGAATTTTACGGCATGGAAGAGGCCATTGAGCAAATCGTCTCCTATTTGAAACATGCCGCTCAAGGGCTGGAAGAAAAGAAACAGATTCTCTATCTGCTCGGCCCAGTCGGCGGCGGTAAATCCTCCCTGGCGGAACGCCTGAAGTCCCTGATGCAGCGTGTCCCCATTTATATTCTGAGCGCCAACGGCGAACGCAGCCCGGTGAACGATCATCCGCTCTGCCTGTTCAACCCGCTGGAGGACGCCAATATTCTGGAAAAGGATTACGGCATCCCCCGCCGTTACCTCGGCACCATCATGTCGCCCTGGGCGGCCAAGCGTTTGCACGATTTCGGCGGGGACATCACCCGCTTCAAGGTAGTCAAGGTTTGGCCGTCAATCCTTGAACAAATCGCCATCGCCAAAACCGAGCCCGGCGATGAGAACAATCAGGATATCTCCGCACTGGTGGGGAAAGTGGATATCCGTAAACTGGAGGATCACGCCCAGAATGACCCCGACGCCTACGGTTACTCCGGCGCATTATGCCGCGCCAACCAGGGCATCATGGAATTTGTGGAAATGTTCAAGGCGCCGATCAAAGTGCTGCACCCCTTGCTCACCGCCACCCAGGAAGGCAATTACAACGGTACCGAAGGAATCGCCGCCCTGCCGTTCAACGGCATCATCCTGGCGCATTCCAATGAATCGGAATGGGTACAGTTCCGAAATAATAAAAACAATGAGGCTTTCCTTGACCGCGTTTACATCGTCAAGGTGCCTTATTGCCTGCGGGTGTCGCAGGAAATAAAGATTTATGAAAAGCTTATCAGCAACAGTGAATTGGCGGAGTCGCCCTGCGCTCCCGGTACGCTTGAAACGCTGGCGCGTTTCTCTATCTTGTCGCGCCTGAAGGAACCGGAAAACTCCAGCATATATTCGAAAATGCGGATTTATGACGGCGAGAGCCTCAAAGATACCGATCCTAAAGCCAAGTCATATCAGGAATACCGTGACTACGCTGGCGTGGATGAAGGCATGAACGGCTTGTCCACCCGATTCGCCTTTAAAATCCTTTCGCGGGTGTTTAATTTTGATCATGGCGAAGTTGCCGCCAACCCAGTACATTTGTTCTATATACTTGAACAGCAAATCGAGCGTGAACAGTTCCCGCAGGATGTCGCTGAAAAATATCTTGAGCACTTGAAAGGTTATCTTATCCCTAAATATGCCGAGTTCATTGGCAAGGAGATTCAGACCGCTTATCTGGAATCTTATTCCGAGTATGGACAAAATATATTTGACCGTTACGTATCCTATGCGGACTTTTGGATTCAGGATCAGGAATATCGCGATCCCGATACCGGCCAATTATTTGACAGAGAGGCATTGAATGCTGAACTGGAAAAAATTGAAAAGCCTGCCGGCATTAGCAATCCTAAGGATTTCCGCAATGAAATCGTTAATTTTGTGCTGCGTGCCCGGGCCAACAATAGCGGACGTAATCCAAATTGGACCAGTTATGAAAAGCTCCGTACCGTTATTGAGAAAAAAAATGTTCTCAAACACCGAAGAGTTGTTGCCTGTAATATCTTTTAATGCGAAAACATCCACTGACGAGCAGAAAAAACATGACGACTTTGTGGATCGCATGATGGAGAAAGGCTATACCCGTAAACAGGTCCGCCTGTTATGCGAATGGTATCTGCGGGTTCGGAAATCGTCTTAAACGCGGCGCGTAGACACTGTCGTCCGGAGGAGAGATATGGCCTACTTTATTGACCGACGACTTAACGGCAAAAACAAGAGCATGGTTAACCGCCAACGCTTTTTGCGCCGCTATAAGTCACAGATAAAACAGTCGATTGCCGGGGCCATCAACAAGCGTTCGGTTACCGATGTGGAGAGCGGGGAATCGGTCTCGATTCCCAACACCGACATCAATGAGCCTTTTTTCCATCAGGGACGAGGGGGAATGCGTCATCGCGTACATCCCGGCAATGATCACTTTATCCAAAATGACCGAATCGAGCGCCCGCCGGGAGGCGGGGGCGGCGGCAGCGGTCAGGGAAACGCCAGCCAGGATGGCGAGGGGCAGGACGAATTCGTCTTTCAGATTTCGAAAGACGAATATCTCGATTTGCTGTTCGAAGATCTGGCGCTGCCGAATCTGCAAAAAAAATCAGTACAAACAGCTAAACGAGTATAAAACCCACCGCTCCGGCTACACATCCACCGGAGTGCCGGCCAATATCAGCGTGGTGAGATCGCTGCAAAATTCCCTGGTACGGCGTACTGCCATGACGGCGGGGAAACGCCGCTCGATCCGGGAATTGGAGGAAGAACTGGCGCAATTGGCCAACAGCGAGCCGGTGCAGTTATTGGAAGAAGAACGCATCCAGAAGGAAATTGCCGAACTGCGGCAAAAAATCGCACGGGTGCCATTTATCGATACCTTCGATCTGCGCTTTAAAAATTTTGAACGCCGGGCCGAACCTTCCAGCCAAGCCGTCATGTTCTGCTTAATGGACGTTTCGGGTTCGATGGATCAAGCCACCAAGGATATGGCCAAGCGCTTTTATATTCTGCTTTACCTTTTTCTTAGCAGAACCTATAAAAATGTGGATGTCGTGTACATCCGGCATCATACCCAGGCCAAGGAAGTGGACGAGCATGAATTTTTCTACTCGCAGGAAACCGGGGGCACCATTGTTTCCAGCGCATTAAAGTTGATGGAGGAAGTCGTTAAAGAACGATATAACCCGGCACAGTGGAATATCTATGCCGCACAGGCATCGGATGGCGATAACTGGGCGGATGATTCCCCGTTGTGTCATGAGCTCTTAGCGAACAAGCTGCTGCCGATGGTGCGTTATTACAGCTACATAGAAATAACCCGTCGGGCGCATCAAACCCTATGGCGGGAATATGAGGACCTGCAAGCCAGATACAGTAACTTCGCCATGCAGCACATTCGTGATCAGGAAGATATTTACCCGGTATTCCGTGAATTATTCCACAAACAGGTCAGCGAAAGATAACCGCACCTTGACGGGTCAGCCAGTGGGCAGCCTTTTCTGACTGATTCCACCTTAGGGGCCGCTTCCTTCAATGCAGGCAAGCCGCCCCATCCTCCCCCCATCCTCTTTGTTCCCAGCGTTACGTCCGTGCGGAAATAACGTCATTCCTGAGGCGGGAAAGTCTCCGATCGGTTGCGTCCATTTTTTTTGGCCTCATAAAGTGCGCTATCGGCTTTTCGGATCAGACGTTCGTAATCCGGATGCCCGTCAAACTGACACAAACCGACACTGACGGTGAGTTGGATTTGTTCGCTGCCGCCCGGATAGATTGGCCGGCTGGCAATTTTTTCGCGGATACTGTCGATGATGAGGCCGGCTTGGATTACCGAGATTTCCACAAATACGATCATGAACTCCTCGCCGCCATAGCGAAAAACATAATCGCTGCTCCTCACGCTTTCATACAGGATCGCGGCAATATTTTTCAACGCCGCGTCGCCGGTGTCATGGCCGTAGGAATCGTTGATTTTTTTAAAATAGTCAATGTCCAGCATGGCCACCACGAACGAGGTATCGCTACGCATGGCCAGTGCGATTTCCCGCCGGAGAATGGTGGGAATAAACCGCCGGTTCAGAAGATTCGTCAGCGGATCTTTGCCATTTTCAAATTTTGCCAATTCTTCAAATAATGAAGACAACAAAGACGTCATCTTCATCACCCGTTGTCTTACGGTACGCAACAGCATGTAACGCTGTTCCGCTACGGCAATCATGTCCGAGGTGTAGCTCTCTATAAACTCATCGATACTGTTTAACAGCGCCGTAATCTCAGTCACTTCATCCACCTGGGCAAAAACATGGCGGCCTTTATGCTGAAACCATAAGCCAAACTCGGAATCCGCCAGAGTTTGAATCTCGGAAGCAAGGGAACCGGTTGCCACATTGTAAATGAAACGATTTTCCCAGTTCAGCAGGGCCGCCAGCTGCCGCTCGCGCTCGACGCTAACATTATCAAGAATGGAAAATAATCGGTAATTTTCCTGATCCTTGGTGGTTGTTTCATGGGTACGCGAATAGGCGGTGGTCATCACTTCAATCGCCGTATCCATGGCCAGGGAACAAAAACGCAGAGCGTCATAGCACAGTGCCGGATCCATCTGTTCAAGCCGCAGCCTGCTGTACAGGCTTTGTTTAACCCGGCGAACGCCCCTGGCCACCAGATCAATGGGAATGCCAATGCGGGCGTGGATATTTCCCACTTTACGTTGTTCGGCAATCAGCAGCGTCAGGTCGGCGGTGGAACTGCTCAAAACCTGTTTGATCCAAGAGAGTAGCGTGGCATGCAAACGATCTTTCACCTGCTGGCTGGACAAAAAGAGCCTGGCGTCATCGTCGTTGAGCATGTATTCGTAAAAATCATCAACCAATGGACTGATATCGTCGTCGGTAAGCGACATCAGCAGACGATGCGCGACGTCGCTGGTCATGTCGATCAATTCATGCCACTCGCTCATAATCAGCGCATCGTAATACTGACCATTAATTTTCATTCGAATTCGATTTGAGGGCTAATAATTTCTGTGGTTCTATAATAGCATGAATGAAAATCGGCGGTAGACGGCGGACAAAAGTCCGTTGCTTTCCCGTCGGCGGATAACCTCTGCATCGCCCCGATCGGGCCGGCCCCGATTTTGGACCGTTTTACGGCGGTGAACAGATAAAAGGTCTGAAAGTAGCCCTTTCCACTAAAGCAGATTTTATGTTACCGTAAAAAAGAGCTGTTTTTTTCAAGACCAGACAGAAACCCGGCCGCTCGTGGTTTTACTCTTCCTATCTTAGACCCGCCGGCGTCGACGGGCCAGTTTATTGGAGAAAGGAGCAACTTCCCTCCCATTTTGCCACAGATGGCCAAAATGCAGGCTCTCATGCCTGAAGCCTCGAATTTGACGACCTTTTGCGCACGGTCAAGCGGGTCCGCCAACGATTAAAAAAAAGGAGAGCGTCGTTTGGACAGCAATACCATTATCGGTTTATTTATCATCGGCTCCCTGTTGGTGGGCGGCAGCATACTGCTCAGCTCTCTTTCATCCCGCCTGGGTATTCCCATTCTGGTTATCTTTCTCGCCATCGGCATGCTGGCGGGTGTGGACGGCATCGGCGGCATCGGCTTTGACAATTATCCGGCGGCCTATTTAATCAGTAATCTGGCATTGGCGATCATTTTATTGGACGGCGGCATGCGCACCCGCGCCGCGTCCTTTCGCGTGGCCCTATGGCCCGCCCTGTCGCTGGCCACGGTAGGCGTGATACTTACCGCCGGCCTGACCGGCATGGTGGCCGCCTGGCTGTTCAGGCTGAATCTCATCGAAGGCTTACTGATAGGCGCTATCGTCGGCTCGACGGATGCGGCGGCGGTTTTTTCTTTGCTCGGGAATAAAGGCCTGAATGAACGCGTTAGCTCAACGCTTGAAATCGAATCAGGCAGCAACGATCCGATGGCGGTCTTCCTCACCATCACCCTTATAGCCATGATTCAGCAGGGACAGACGCATTTGAGCTGGATGTTCCTTGCGCATCTTGTCCAGCAGTTCGGACTGGGCGTGCTGTTCGGCTTCGGCGGAGGCTGGCTGCTGCTGCAAACCATCAATCGCATTTCCCTGGCGGGGGGGGCTCTATCCTCTGCTGGCGGTGAGCGGGGGCATCATGATTTTCGCGTTGACCACCGCCCTTGAAGGCAGCGGCATTTTGGCGGTGTACCTGTGCGGTTTTTTATTGGGCAACCGTCCGATACGTAGCCGCCACGGCATTTTGCAAACCTTTGACGGCATGGCCTGGCTCAGCCAGATTTGCATGTTTTTGGTGCTCGGATTATTGGTTACCCCCAGCGATTTATGGTTTATCGCCCTGCCGGCATTGCTGTTGTCCCTGTGGTTGATGTTGGTGGCGCGACCGTTATCCATTTGGGTTGGATTGCTGCCGTTTCGAAATTTCACGACACGAGAACGGATATTTTTGTCCTGGGTCGGCCTGCGGGGGGGGCGGTGCCTATCATTTTGGCGGTGTTCCCCATGATGGCAGGTCTGGACAACGCCAAACTGTTCTTTAACGTCGCTTTTTTATCGTCTTGATTTCGCTTCTGTTCCAGGGCACATCCCTGGGATACGCCGCTAAATTGGCACGGGTAGTGGTCCCCCTACCGCCTCCCCCATTAACCGCGTCGGGATGGATATTCATCCGGAAAACCCATGGGAGCAGTTTATCTATAAACTCGACAGTGAGAACTGGTGCATAGGGGCGGCATTGCGTGATATGAAAATGCCGAAAAACACCCGTATCGCCGCGCTTTTCCGTGACAACGTGCTGTTGCATCCCACCGGCAATACCCGGCTTAAAGAAGGGGATGTGCTGTGCGTCATCGGCCGTGAACGGGATCTGCCCGCCCTCGGTCGTTTGTTCAGCCTGGCGCCGCCAGTGGCGCTGGATCAACGGTTTTTCGGCGATTTCATTTTGGAGGCGAATGCCAAGCTAAAAGACGTGGCGGCCATTTACGGTCTGGATTTTGATGAAAAATATGCGCGGGAATTCACCCTGGGCGAATTTGTCATGGGCCTGCTCGGCGGCGGTGAACCGGTAGTGGGTGATAATGCCGTTTCAGAGGGGCTGGTGTGGACCATCGCTGAAAAAGAAGATCAGCGGGTGAGCAAAATCGGGATAAAAATAGCCGAGGAGCAGTAACGTCAGGACAGACTCTCCGTGGCGGCATAAACCTCGGCCAGCACTCGCATCGCCACCTGTAAATCCGGCTCCGCCACGTTTTCCAGTATCTCCTGGCCTAATGCATCCGCTTCGCTGCGAACCTTTTCATAAAGCGCTTTGCCATCCGCCGTCACCACCAACAGCTTCTTTCGCCGATCGGCAAGAGTAGGCTCACGCCGCACCAGTCCCGTTTTAACCAGCCTGTCCACCATGGTTACGATAGTCGCCCCTTCCACGCCGAGAAATTGCGCCAGTTCGCTTTGAGACAACGGATCTTTCGCGCCGGCGATAGCGGCCACCGCCACCCAGCTCGCCTGGCTTAAGCCAAGGTATTTCAAACGACGGTCGATGGCCATCCGCAAAGCGCGCGAAGTGAGATGGAGAAGCTTGGAAAAATTTTTGTATTCAGTATTCATCAGCGAACATTAAATTTAGTAATAATATGACAAAAATTATCATATTTTCGCCGGCATGACCATTGGCGCCGCGCATCCAAAGGCTTAAGCCATTGTGGGTTCCACGCCGGTTCGAAAACTGTCGGCATAGCGGGCAACGGACAGATCGTCATAGGGAATATCAGGAACCTTACCGCTGATGATATCCGCAAGCAGACGCCCGGAACCGCAGGCCATGGTCCAGCCAAGCGTGCCGTGTCCGGTATTCAGGTAAAGATTCTTAAGGGGAGTGTTGCCGACAATCGGCGTCCCATCGGGCGTCATCGGCCGCAGCCCGGTCCAGAAGGTCGCCTGGTGGACATGCCCGCCGCCGGGGAACAAATCCCGCACGACCATTTCCAGCGTATCTCTGCGCGCTCTCGCCAATTCGGTATTGAACCCGGCGATTTCCGCCATCCCCCCCCACCCGAATTCGTCCGTCGAAGCGGGTAATAGCGATTTTGTAGCTTTCATCCAGTACGGTGGAAACCGGGGCGGCGCTTTCATCCGCCAGGGGTATGGTAAGCGAATAGCCTTTCAAGGGGTAAACGGGAATGGGAACGATATCACGCAACAGGGCGGTGGAGTAAGAACCCAACGCCATCACATAGGCATCGCCCTGCAGGACCTCGCCGCCGCACTTCACTCCGGTTATCGTCTTGCCGGAACGCAGCAGACCGGTTATATCGCATCCGTAGCGGAAAATGACGCCTGAATCCGCCGCCATTTTCGCCAAACGCTGGGTAAAGAGTTGACAATCGCCGGTTTCATCATTAGGTAGCCGCAAGCCGCCGGTAAGCTTATGGGCGACGCCGGCCAAGGCCGGTTCCACGCTGGCGAGTTGACGGGATTCCAATAATTCAAACGGCACACCTTCATCACGCAGCACGGCGATATCCTTCGCGGCGCTGGCATATTGCCTATCGGTGCGAAAGAGCTGCAGCGTTCCGCCCTGACGTCCTTCGTATTGAATGCCGGTATCGGCCCGCAACTCCTTTAGACAGTCACGGCTGTATTCCGCCAAACGCACCATGCGGCTTTTATTGATGTAGTAATGGCGGCTGTCACAATTGCGCAGCATCTGCCACATCCAATGAAATTGACGATCGGCGCCGTTAAGCCGAATGGCAAGAGGCGCGTGGCGTTGGAACAGCCATTTAATCGCTTTTAGCGGTACGCCGGGAGCCGCCCAGGGCGCCGCATATCCGGGGGAAATCTGGCCGGCGTTGCCCGCGCTGGTTTCCAGAGCGGGTCCCGGCTGCCGGTCCAGCACCAAGACGTCATGCCCGGCCCGGCAAAGGTACCAGGCGCTGGCGACGCCGATGACGCCGCTTCCTAAGATAATCACCCGCATTGTTAAATGTCCCTTCACGAAAATGTTAACGCCAGAATAAAGAGAATATCGCGACGCACCCTGTAAAAAGCTTCGTTCACCGGCGCAAACCCAGGCCGGTATTCACAATTCATTAAATACTCGGCTGCATCGTGATTTCAACCGCTAAATGACGAAAGGAAACATAAGGTGGGTTAAGTTACAAAAAAAACCAGGTCAGCGAAGGCGTAGAGCCCGGTAAGACACTGCGTAATTTTCACCTTGCACTAGGATTAATAATAAGCCAGCATGAAGATGTACTGTCTGTAACGATGAGGTGCGCTGATGACGATTTCCGTTGATGAACGTTTAAAGGATTCCACTTGTCTTAGCGATGGGCCCGACTGGACATTTGAGCTCCTGCAGGAATATTTGGACGAGATTGACCGGGTGGCTAAACTCTATCGGCTGGATACTTATCCCCATCAGATAGAAGTCATTACGTCAGAACAAATGATGGATGCCTATTCCAGTGTCGGTATGCCGATCAATTATACCCATTGGTCTTTCGGCAAAAAATTTATTGAAACCGAGCAACGTTACAAACAGGGCCAACAAGGGCTGGCATATGAAATAGTCATCAATTCCAATCCCTGTATCGCCTACCTGATGGAAGAAAATACCATGACCATGCAGGCGCTGGTGATAGCCCATGCCTGTTACGGCCATAATTCCTTTTTCAAAGATAACTATCTGTTCCGCAGCTGGACAGATGCCAGTTCCATTGTGGATTACCTGATCTTCGCCCGAAACTACATCACCAAATGTGAAGAACGTTACGGCGTCGAACAGGTGGAACAACTGCTGGATTCTTGCCATGCCTTGATGAATCACGGGGTGGACCGTTACAAACGGCCGCAAAAAAATTTCCCTGGAAGAAGAAAAATCCCGACAGGAAAGCCGCGAGGCTTATTTACAAAGCCAGGTTAACGATCTTTGGCGCACCCTGCCTCGCCGGGATAAAGAGGAACTGCCCGCCGAGGCCAGCCGCTATCCCCATGAGCCGCAAGAAAACCTGCTGTATTTTATGGAAAAGAACGCGCCTTTATTGGAACCCTGGCAGCGGGAAATTTTGCGCATCGTCCGTAAAGTCAGCCAATATTTCTATCCGCAGAAACAAACGCAGGTGATGAACGAAGGCTGGGCCACGTTCTGGCACTATACCATTCTCAACCATCTTTACGACGAGAAGAAAGTGACCGACCGGTTCATGCTGGAGTTTCTCCATAGCCATACCAATGTCGTTTATCAGCCGCCGTACAATAGCCCTTATTACAGCGGGATAAATCCTTACGCGCTTGGATTCGCCATGTTTCAGGACATCAAGCGCATCTGTCAATCGCCGACGGAGGAAGATCGTCGCTGGTTCCCGGATATCGCCGGCAGCGACTGGCTGGAAACTCTGCATTTCGCCATGCATAACTTCAAAGATGAAAGCTTCATCAGTCAATTCCTGTCGCCGAAAGTCATGCGTGATTTTCGTTTGTTCACCGTATTGGACGACGATCATAACAATTACCTTGAAATCTCCGCCATTCATAATGAAGATGGCTATCGGGCGATACGGCAGGAGCTCTCCTCACAATATAATTTGAGTAATTTGGAACCGGATATTCAGATATGGAATGTGGACCTACGCGGTGACCGATCACTGACGCTGCGCTACACGCCGCAAAATCGCGCCCCCTTGGCAAAGAACCGTCGTGAAGTAATGAAGCACATCCATCGCCTGTGGAGTTTTGATGTGTATATGGAGCAGTTGAATGAAGACGGCAATGTGGAGCTGATTGAACGCTGCCCCGCTCGCAATATTCCCCTCTGATTTCCGCGAGGATACACGTCGTTAGGTGAAGGTCGGGCCATCGGCCTTCACGCCTCAAGGCATGTCCCGCCGCCTCAAACGCTTATTGCGAATACATCACGCCGGATCAGCGCCTGGCTTCCGCGATATCATGGGGGATGGCGGATTGCATGCTGTTCCAGATGGCCCCGCTCTCATTGCCGTAATGACGTACTAAATCAATGACTTGGTCGTACAATCTTTCCCGGCACAAGGAAGAAAGGTGGGTGTAAAAATTTCGCGCCAGCTCACGGGCCTGCGGGTTGGAAAAATAGTAGCGCCCCATCCTCAGGTATAACCCTTTCAATCCGTTGAGAATCAGACCATAAATCGGATTGCCGGAAGCGAACGCCAACTCATGGAAAATACGGTAGTCCATTTCGGTAAAGGCATCGGCCTGATCTTCCAGATTCGCCGCCTGAGCCAATACGTTTTGCGCTTTGTCGGGATAAAAGCGGACCGCCATGCGGATGAATATCGAAGCGATGCTGGTGCGCACCGACAATAAATTATCAATAAGCTGCGGCACGCTGTCATGATCGAGGCGTGCCAAGGTCTCAAGAATATTCAAACCGGACGTTTCCCATACATTGTTCACCCGGGTCGGCTTGCCATGCTGAATAGTCAGCCAGCCGTCACGCGCCAGCCGTTGCAATACCTCCCGCAGGGTGGTGCGCGTCACGCCTATCACATCGGAAAGCTCACGCTCCGCGGGCAGAATCGAACCCGGCGGGAAACGGTTATTCCAGATGCTTTCGATCAGATACTCTTCCGCGAAACCGGCGGGACTTTGCGCCTTGATGACCATGATAGTATGTTCCGTAGCAGCATGCGTAGGTAAGCTAAAACGGGCTAATGATAGCAGATTGCGCCAAGCTGATATAGGGAGATAAAGGGCCTCGGGGTAAAACCCCGCCGACTAGAGTAATAAGACAACATCATTGTCGCCTTATGATTAATCCTCGTTATGCTTCCTTTAAACATAATACTAACATTTGCCCCCGGATAACGTTTATACGCGTCGCAAAAAATATCACTTTACGAAATTCTTCATGACAAGAATTTCAATGAAAGCGAAACGAGTAAGAGAACGAATCGCACTTTACTTAAAAAAGAGGCTGGCATCTGTCTTTAATTGATTTAAACTGCGTGTCTACAAGCAACTGGCCTGGATAATAATATATGTTGCAATTTCTAAACCGCTGTTCGCGGGGTCGTGGCGCCTGGTTATTGATGGTGTTGACAGCCTTGGCCCTGGAGCTGGTGGCGCTTTATTTTCAGCATGTGATGTTATTGAAACCCTGTGTGTTGTGTATTTACCAAAGGGTTGCGCTTTACGGCATCATGGGCGCAGGGATTATCGGCGCCGTCGCGCCGGCGACGCCCTTGCGCTACGGTGCATTGATTATCTGGTTATACAGTGCCTGGGAAGGCCTGAAACTGGCTATGAAGCATACCGATATTCAGTTGAATCCCTCGCCCTTCGTCACCTGTGATTTTTTTGTCAGTTTCCCTTCCTGGTTGCCGCTGGACAAGTGGCTGCCGTCCGTTTTCAGCGCAACGGGAGATTGCGCGGTCCGCCAATGGCATTTCATGTCGCTGGAAATGCCCCAGTGGATGATCGTGATATTCAGCGCCTATCTCCTGGTGGGCGTTCTCGTACTGTTGGCCCAGCTGTTCCCCCCCCCCAAAAAGCGGGATCTGTTCAGCCGCTAAGGCATAGAGGGCCCAACCGGGTCCTTTGCTTTTGCCTGCAGAGGCCCCATAAGAGCCTTCTTATAAAAAATGAAATCATCTTTCATGGTTTGATTTCACTTGAGACTTCTTCAACATCCCCGTTACCCTCCGTTTTAGTTTGCTCAACATCACCGCTGACGGGGAGTTCTCATGACGACCTCTGCCAAGAAAATTCAATGGATTAATTCTCTGAAAGGTATCTGCATATTGCTGGTGGTTTTGAATCACATCATCACTACAAGCTATATCCCGTCGTTGACGGTGATTGATTCACATCACCTTTCCACCAGAATTTGGGTGGGAATCAACCAATATCTGGTGCCGCTGCGTATGCCGGCATTTTTCTTTATATCCGGCCTGCTGGCAGCGGATGGCGTTATCAATCGTCCCTGGCGAGATGTCTTCACCAAAAAAGCCGTTAATCTGTTTTATCTCTATCTGCTGTGGTGCCTGGTGCAGTGGCTGTGCGTAAGCTTCATCAACCGCGAGCTGGCATTCGACCATTGGCGGCTGATGGCTCACAACGCCGCCTATGCCGGCTCTTTATCGCAATTTTTACTGTATGTGACGACGGCGATGTCGAGCCCCTGGTATCTGTATGCCCTGTCGCTGTACTTTGTCGTCAGCAAACTGTGGCGACGGCACTGGCAAGTATTGCTTGTCCTGGGCGCATTGCTTAACTACGCCTGCGCCCAGGGTTTTGTACCATGGTGGGGTCCCGAAAGCCTGGCGCAGAACGGTATTTTCTTTTTCACCGGCTGTTTTCTCGGCACACAAATCGTCGCCTTGCTGTCTGATAAACGATCCTGCCTTTGGGTGTTGGCTGCCCTGATATTGCTTGCCTTACTCAACGAATTGCTTGCTTTGGACGGAAGATTATTTATCAGCGCGCTGGCGGTATGCATCGCCATATTGAGCTGCCAGTGGCTTAATCGCCGCTTGGCATTAGATTATAAAGCGCTGCAGGTCCTGAATTGGATCGGCAAGAATACCCTGCAGATTTACGTGCTGCACAAATTGCTGACCGAGCTGCTGGCGGTGCCGGTGCTGGGAGCGCTGGTGCGCTTTCACGCCTTTCATCACCGCCTGTTCTCTCTATTGTGGCTGGCGTTTTACCCACTGATAGGCACCGCCCTATGCGCGGCCGGCGCGATCGCCGTCTGGTGGGCCTTGAACCGGGGCATCGGACGCATTTTGTTCCAATACCCCTCTCTGGTAAGCACGGAAAAAGCGTTGGTATAATCGGCTGGCGAGGACAATATGCAAAAGAGTCTGAAAGACGTTTGCGCATGTTGTCGTCAATGATTGCCAAAGCGAAAAGGCTGAACTTACCTGTACTTGATGATTAAGCCCGCTTTTATCAAGTATCGCATCGGCAATAAAGCCATCAGCAATGCGTTCTGTGACCAAGTTATGAAATTTCTCGATATTTTCTCTCATACTTGCTGAGTGTGTCAGGTTTTTTTTGAATCGAGGCCAGTTCAGTAGAAAATTCATCACCATATTGATCTTGGCCAACGATCCTATGGGAAAACCAGGTTCTCAATTCAGATCCACCCACATCGTTGGCGATTTTTGATAAGGATTCCGCCAAATGAAACTTCCAGGGTTGCACTTCATAATAGGGCACTTTCTTTGTTAAGGATAAAAATTCGCTAAGCGATTGGTCGCCACTGGCCATACCCGTCCGAGATAGATAAATGAAATCATGGAAAATATTTTTCGGTAATTTATTACAAAAAATTATATTCACTAATTTGTTCCCGACACCTGAAATTTCCGTCACTTTTGAAAGATAATGATCATCCTCTCCCGCCAAGAAGATCGACGTTTTCGAAAAAAGCCGAGCGGCGTTGTTGTCTATCTCTTTATTTTCTTCATTGCTCCCTAGGGTCTCTTTCATCGAAATAACCAATTGCGTTCTGAAACTTTCGAGTTCCGTGACAACAATGATATAATTTGACTGTGAACAGTCGTTTATTTTTTCAACCAACGTATTGAAAATAAATTTCCTTGATGCAAGACTAGCCTGCTTTGAGCAGATATAGCCAAGATAATAATCGCTTTGTACATCCAGCGCTAGATTAAGGCTATCCAAGAAAATGCCTAATTCATACTTGCATCTGTCTTTGATAGCATCAATAGTATTAAGATCTATTGGGATATAACCAATAGCACCCTCACTGAAACCCAATTTATAAGGTATTATGTTTTGAAAGCCCATCCCCTTTAAACAACGTGTTTTTTGCTCTAAATTCAGTCTGTCGGTATTAAGTAAATCCATTTCATCGATCAGTATAGCATCCTGCTTAACAATATTATGTGATCGACAAAGATCTTCGATATCTTTTCTCAGCGCCTCGACAGGATAATACCCAACAGGAGTAATAACTATAACAGGGTTATTTAACGAGGCGATATCCGCTCCGCTATTAGCCATTTTCACACTGAATGGTGCTAACATCCTTGTCTTTTTTCCATCCGTTATTATAGGCACCATTACGATACGGCAACCTAGATTCAAGGCAATGGCAGTAATTTTCTCGGCCAAAGCCATATCGCCGCCACCCATCATTTTAAAATTCATTAATATCACATCTCGGCCTGAAATGTGATCAAAAGAAAATTCAGTCGATGGGCGACTCAGGGGTCGCGCTGGAATAAATGGAAAGTTATAGGTGATTTGCATATCATTACCGGCTTGTTGAATAAATTCTGATATTAATCAAACTCTTTAGTAAGCGCCAGCAAATTTTACTCTTCGTAAAGCTCAGTAGGACCGAATCTTTCCGCTAACCTGATTTTTAGAGCCTCTATAACTCTAACACTATTCACATTATTAATTTCTTATAATATTCTGCGCGGATAAATTTTTAATAAATAATTTATTTTATTTAGCGTCAATTTTGTATTACGTTTAGAATTCATTTGTTATAGCTGTGATTAATTACTTATTAAGTTCGTTTATATTGAGTAAGGCTTAGGTAACGCTCCTCGCTATTATCTCAATAATTAATGTCATCAATATGCTTACACTGTTATCAATTAATCTAGGGAAGGATGAATATGAGCGAAACCATCACTGTTTACGCAAAAAAACCGCCCCCGCCTCCCCCCCCGCCCCTACGCCGGCACCGGTCTGGCGGGCTGAGCCCAACCATAATTTCACCATGAGATTTGAACGCGGGCATAACGCTCCGGCTGGACGGCCTAATAAAGTTAAAATCTCCAGTAGAAGCGAAAGGAAACAACGGTGGCGAGAGCAGAGAAAAAAGCCGAGGCGGAAGAAGCACGGCGCAGATTCGAGGCTGATCAAGCACAGCGTAAACAGCAAGAGGCCGAGCAAACACAGCGTAAGCAGCAAGAGGAAACGCGCATTCGGCACGAACAAGAGGCTCAGCGGCGTCATGAGGAAGAGGTTCGTCAAAAAGCGCATGAGGCATGGGCGGCAAAAAAACCCCCTCGATGCCGCAAAGAAAGCAGTACGGGATGTTGATGAGCATATGCAACATCTCTGTCACCAGATACGGCAGACCGAACATCATCTAAAAGACAGCGAGCATCATCTCAAACACCATCTCGAGCACCAGCAACACCAGTTTGAACTCGCTAGAAATGAATATGAACGGCTCGCCAAAGCCCGTGGATTTTACGGCAAAATGCCAGAAGCAGTGGCGAATGAAATGATCAGACAACTCAATAAAGTATCACCAGCCGTTCAGCATGAAATAAATCGATTTCAAGATGAAGTCAATCAGGCACGGGGGCATTTAAATCATTTTCAACATCAACTTTCGGCAAGCCACCAGAGTAAATCCAAAGAGGAACAAAACCTCGCCCAGATAAAAGAGAATATTCGCCGCGATCAAGAAGCCCAAGCCGTCCATTTTGCGCAACAGGAAGCGCGCCAAAAAGCCAAGGAGGCCGCTGAAGTGCAAAGCCGGAAAGCAGAGGCCGGAACATTAAAACAACAACAGTCAGCCCAACGCGCCGCGAAAGAAGCCCAGGAAAAGGCGTATGAAGCAACTCGGCTCGATGCTGATGAAACAACGAAAATCGTCAAAGACCTTATTGTCGCCAGAAGCACCGGACATAACGATTTCGTTCCAATCATTGATAACTTCAGTGCGTTAGCTCTCTCGTCGCAGGACGCGCAGGTAAAAGGTTCCGATTCCGCCGTCGATAGCGGCCAATCATTGAAGCCCTCGCCTCCCCCCACTGAAATCAAAAAGGTGAATACGTCCTTCGGTTCGACGCAGGTGATGGACCTGCACAAAGAATTGCAGGCGGCGAAAAAACCGGCCAGGACACGCAGGCAATTTATGATAAATATGCCGATATCAGCCGGCAAAATCGCGAACAGCTCATGGCTGACGACTGCCCGAGCGACCCGTTTTGCGTCATCGGCGCCCTGGCGGAAATAGAAGGCGGCACAGATATCGCCACCGCCATAAGACGTTTTCCCTTTGTTTCCAGCTTAAACAGCGAAGAACGCTCCCAGCTCGCCCGCTTTATCTCGGCTGAAAATGAAGCCACCGCCGACGCCATCTATCAGGCGATGCCCACCTCGGCCAAAGTGATTTTGGGCGCCAAAGACGCGCTGGACAGCTTGAGCCAGGGTCTGCCGGCAGGGGGCAGAGGGTCCCCCGCCCTAAGCGTGCTGCAAAAGAACAAGCGGACCTATCGACCTAATCAGGGTGCCGTCGCTAATATGGGAGAATTCTTCAAGCAGCCCGGCTTAGGTGAAAAAACGAAGAACGGCTCGCAAAAAACGAGTAAACTCTGCCAAGGACAGACGGTTTATCAAGCCACTGATTATATTAATGAAAACATCCAGAAAGGGGATCAGTTTTATTTAGATGCTCAGCACAAAAACCACATTGAGGTATTCGATAAAAACAATAAAATTAGCACTGTTCTAAACTTAGATGGCAGCGTTAATCATGAAAAATGGTCAAAAGCTAAAAAAGAAGGTAGGAGCTTACCTAAATGAAAAAAAATCCCTTTTTAAATGAACTCAAAGAAAATTATGTCGAACTTTCAAGAACTATTTCTGCTAAAAGTGATGTGGACTTGGCCATAGATACAAAATTAGATCTTGACCATAATTTTGAGCAGCAAATAGCCAGACTTAGAGACGCCGTTGTCTTTTTGAAAAGAGCTCGGGACGCTGGCGATGGAATCGCTGCTCAAGCAGCTATATTACATATCAGTTCGTATGCTATGAGACTTTCAAATTTTTTCAGCGACATCGATGTTGATGCAGGTATGTTGCTTAAAACACTGCAGTGGCCGGCCATACCGGAAAATTATAAAATCCCTGAGCATTACCATTTCCCCCATAAATGATAGCAGCAACCCGGCTAAAGCCGGGTTATCATATCAGCGAAAGCATTAAGAAAGGGGATCAATTTTATCTAGATGGTAAGCATAAAAAATCATATAGAGGTATTTGATCAAACGAATAAAATCCGTACCGTGTTGAATTTAGATGGCAGCGTTAACCATGAAAAATGGTCAAAAGCTAAAACTGAAGGTAGGACCTTACCGAAATGAAAAAAGATCCGTTTCTAAATGAACTCAAAGAAAATTACATTGAACTATCGAGACAGATTCCCGCTAAAAGTGATACGAATTTGGCTATAGATACTCAATTGGACCTTGATAAAGATTTGGAGGAGCAAATAGCCAGACTCAGAGATGCCGTCGTATTTTTGAAAGAAGCCCGCACCGCTGGCGATGGAATTGCGACTCAAGCAGCCTTGTTGCATATCACTTCCTATGCCATGGGGCTTTCAAATTTTTTCAGCGACATCGATGTTGATGCAGGTATGTTGCTTAAAACACTGCAGTGGCCGGCCATACCGGAAAATTATAAAATCCCTGAGCATTACCATTTTCCTCATAAATAATGTCAGCATCCCGGCCGCGGCCGGGTTTTCATTGCTCGTCACGTTTACGCATCACTGCCCGCGATTATCCATTGCCCGTGCAAAACGTTCGAATGGGTTGTGAAAAAATATGTAAAGGAATGTCCTTAATCTAGCATTTCGCGTATAATGCATTGTTTCTTTGATGAAATTTTCACTGTAATAAACTCATACATTAACGTGCGGCAATTTATGTTCAGTCATCAAATCCGCTTATCTGTGACTTATGACAAGAATTATCGCTTGCATTGGCATCGGATAAACATCCATTTAAGGCTTTTAGCGATTCATCCTTGGCATTATGCACTAACCGAATCGTCTGTCTTTCCATGCCGTCTTCACTCTCATTTAAATTACCGCTGAATAAAACCCAATCGTTTTTTAAGTGGAATTTATTCATTGTAATGAGGTTTGCTTTTTCATCCGCTTTATCATAATCAACGCCGCTATCGATAAGTTTTTGATTTGTCTTATCGAAAAAATTGTTGATATAAATATCTCTTTTAGTAGCGATATTTTTTCTCTTTTGCGACATAAATTTCCCATTTACTTTTTATTGCGCTACCCCATATGCTTTTTTTCTGATTTGGGGCGTAATACACATTCGATAATTGTCTGAACATCATCGATTGATCAAGGGGTATCTCATTTCTATTAAGCAAAACCTCAATAGAGTCAGCCCCGGTCCTTGAAGCCACCTCGGCGATGGCGATTGACGTTGCCGCCCACTCAATCCTGTTTCCACCCGTAACGCCGGCTTCGATTTTTACCAGTCTATGGTTATCCTTAAAGGAATTATTAAACGTAATGTGTTCAATGACAAAAGGCAGGGACTTGGCAAGTTTCGCTACGTTCGCCTTGCAAGAGGAGGATGCGCAGTTAGCCTGGTTGAATTTATTGCCATTCGCTTTGACGGGTTTAAGTTGAACCGGCAGGTTGACTGCAGGTCCAGGGGATGGGGTCGTTTCACCCTGGGTACTGTTCATGTAGGCCGTCACGCCAAAAAAAAGTCGCTGCAAGCAGCATAACGATTGGTTTTAGTTTTTCCATCTTTATAACAAGGGATCCGGAATCAATGCTTTATCACATCCTAACACCGGCAGATTGCAAAGAAAGCCAAAGCGTCGCTGAATTTTAATGAGGGGTATCGGCATGCTCATTCAAAAACCCAAACACCTCTGATTCAACTGCGGAAATCAACAATCGCATGCCGCTACCTGGCCCAGGCCGGTTTGTTGATGATATGCTCTTCCCAATCCTCCACATCCCTTTCAGGCACCGCAATATAACGCACTGAAATCCGCTCGCCATGCATGGCGGCCTTGGAACCGGTTATCAGCGGATGCCAGTGCGGCAGAGGCTTGCCCTCCTCCCGCAGCCGGTAGGCGCAGGTGGGCGGCAGCCAATCGAAAGTCACGAGATTTTCCCGCGTCAGCTTGATACAGTCCGGCTCATATTCAAACCGCGTCTCATAGTGCCGGCATTCGCAGGTTTTGATGTTAAGCTGATTGCAAGCGACATTGGTGAAATAGACCTCTTCGGTATCTTCATCGATAAGCTTATGCAAACAACAACGGCCGCAGCCATCGCACAGGGACTCCCATTCCTGGTCGGTCATCTGCGCCAAGGTTTTTTCCTGCCAAAAGGGGCGTGTCGTCATCATTGCATCCGGTGGAAACCCAGTGGATTTATATAAAGCTTTCGGGGATGGGTTGCAAATTTTTTTGCCGTTCCGCTGGCTAAGCCGTGACAAATTGTCGGCATGCACAAGTGAGGCGGGTGAAAGATACCTTTGACATATTGGAACGGCATTACATCAAAAAAGCCTTTGCCCACAGCTCAGTCATGAAGCACCCATGTCGGTAAGTATAAGCAGTTATGACGTCCGCGCTTTTTTAAGTAAGAGCTGTTTTCCCTTCTCATTCAATGCGCTTTCCGGTACCGCAATATGTCTTACCGAAATAAGCTCACCGTGCATAGCCGCTTTTGAACCCGTAATCAGCGGATGCCAATGCAAAAGTGGTTTGCCCTCAGCCTTAAGGCGATACGCGCAGGTTGAGGGCAGCCAATCCAGCGTGGTGATATTTTCCCGCGTCAGCTTGATACACCCGGAAACATATTTAAAACGCGTCTCATAATGCCGGCATCGGCAGGTTTTGATATTAAGCAGTTTGCAGGCGACGTTTGTGGAATGGGTGTGGTTTGTTTCGCTGTCGATATACTTATGCAGACAACAACGACCGCAACCGTCACATAAAGACTCCCATTCCTGGTCGGTCATTTCGTCAAGGGATTTTTCTTGCCAGAAGGGAAGTGTTGTCATTGCTGCCTCCAGTGTGAATCAGGTCGGCTAGTATCAAAATCCATGATACGTTGCCGCCCTTTCATTACAAGAGGCATACGCCGGAATGCTAAATAATGCGTGTCGTCAAAGTGCGGTCGTTAAGGGAAACCGTTAAATTGTCGCCAGGCAACAGCTTTGCCACTCCTTGCGGGGTGCCGGTCAATATAATATCGCCGGGGCGCAGCGTGAAATAGCGGCTCATGTAGGCGATAAGCGGCAGAATCTGCGTGATCATATCCCGGGTGTTACCCTGCTGCCGGATTTCGTTGTTCACTTTCAATGTCAGAGAGGCCTGTTGGGCGTCGCCGAATTCCGCCACCGGAATAAACCCGGAAATGGGGCATGACCCGTCGAAACCCTTGGCTTTTTCCCAGGGTTGACCGGCTTTTTTAAATTTGGCCTGTAGCTCTCTCAGCGTCAGGTCAAGCGCCACGCCGTAGCCGGCGATGGCGCGGGCAACATGCTCTTCATCGGATTGCTTGAGCGGCATGCCGATAAGAACCGCCAGTTCAACTTCGTGGTGAACTTCTCCTTGATTGCCGGGTATGGCTATCGGCTGGCGGATGTCGCAAAGGGCGGTTTCAGGCTTGATGAACAGTACGGGCTCAGTGGGAGTGACGCTGCCCATTTCCTTGATATGGTCGGAATAATTGCTGCCGACGCAAACCACTTTATTGACCGGAAAGTCCAGCAACGCCCCTTGCCAATCTCTGTGTTGATACATGTCGTGTTACTCCTGCCTGCCGGCTTATGCTTTATACTACCGAAAAGTAAACATCATCCTACATCGCCGGCGGAAACGGCACAATGGGCTGTCTCTCCCCCGTTGAACTGGTTTATGCACACTGAAGCGGTTAAAGCGGTAGGGCGTGTCCCCCTATAATATGCAGCGGTGTGAACCACCCATTATTCACTGCCTGACTCGGCCCCGGCGGATAAATAGTGGATTAATGATCAGTTATTTTATTGCGGATTTGACATGCTGCGTCATTAAATTTTCGATAGGCGGCGGCAGTTGAAGGTAGTAGCCTTGCTCTTTTAAATCCTGTTTAACTTTATCGATATCCGCAGTCGCCAGTTTTTTGCTACCATTTAATGGCAATAGCATTGAAAGCACCGGTTTGCCGAACCGGGCCATTAACTCCGGCGGGACCCTGGAAAAATCATCTTTGTTTTCGACATAGAGATAAGTTTGATCTTGTTTGCTACTTCTATAGATCACACAATACATATTTTTTCGCTCGGTTTACGTGGTTTAGTGACTTGCCTGAATATAGTAGTGACTATAACATGCATGCAGTGCTTCGGAATATCGCTTACCGGTAGCTTGCCGGGAAATACATGTGTTAAGACTGAGTCAGGATAGATGTCACAGACGCCCATTGAGTTGAAAGGCAGTAGCTTTACCTTATCGGTAATTCATGTACATGACGCCCAACCTGAGGATATTCGTCAGGCATTGCAAAAGAAAATCGAGCAGGCGCCTGATTTTCTGAAAGAAGCACCGGTGGTAATCAACGTGTCCAGCCTGCCGCATGACGTCAACTGGCCGCAGCTTAGGCGAATTTTTTCCGCCGCCGGGCTGTATGTCGTCGGCGTCAGCGGATGCAAGGACGAACCGCTTAAACGTGCTATCGTTCGTAGCGGCCTGCCCCTGTTGAACGAAGGCAAACCGCAAAAACGCGCCGCGCCTTCCGTCGCCCCGGCCTTGGCGCAGAAGACCAAACGCATCGATATGCCGGTCCGTTCCGGGCAGCAAATTTATGCGCGCGATTGTGATCTTATCGTCACCAGCAGCGTCAGCGCCGGAGCGGAACTTATCGCCGACGGCAATATCCATATTTACGGCATGATGAGAGGCAGGGCGTTGGCGGGTGCGTCGGGGGATGCGTTATGCCAGATATTTTGCACGCATCTTTCCGCGGAGCTCGTTTCCATTGCCGGTCAATATTGGCTGAGCGATCAAATCCCGGCGCAATTTCTGGGAAAAGCCGCTCGCCTCAGTTTGCAAAACAATACGCTTACCATTCAACCTTTAAATTAAGCCCTTGACAAGGAATCCATTTATGGCACGCATTATAGTTGTTACTTCGGGTAAAGGGGGCGTTGGCAAAACCACATCAAGCGCGGCCATTGCTACCGGCCTGGCCCGGAAAGGCAAAAAAACCGTCGTAATCGATTTTGATATCGGCCTGCGTAATCTTGATCTTATCATGGGATGCGAGCGCCGGGTGGTCTATGACTTTGTCAACGTTATCCAGGGTGACGCCACGCTTAACCAGGCGTTGATTAAAGATAAGCGTACCGACAGTCTTTATATCCTGCCCGCCTCGCAAACGCGGGATAAAGAAGCTTTGACGCGTGACGGCGTGGAAAAAGTCCTGAACGACTTGAACGAGATGGATTTTGATTTTGTGGTTTGCGACTCCCCGGCCGGTATTGAAACCGGTGCGCTGATGGCGCTCTATTTCGCCGATGAGGCGATTATCACCACCAACCCGGAAGTGTCCTCCGTGCGCGACTCGGATCGCATCCTGGGAATATTATCATCGAAATCCCGGCGCGCGGAAAACGGGCTGGATCCTATCAAGGAACACCTGCTGCTGACCCGTTATAACCCGGGACGGGTCAGTCGCGGCGATATGCTCAGTATGGAAGATGTTATTGAAATCCTGAGAATTCCCCTGCTGGGCGTCATTCCCGAGGATCAGTCGGTACTGCGCGCGTCCAATCAGGGCGAGCCGGTCATCCTTGATGAGGAGTCTGATGCCGGCAAAGCCTATTCAGACACGGTTGATCGCCTGTTAGGAGAAGAACGTCCCTTCCGCTTCATCGAAGAAGAGAAGAAGGGTTTCTTAAAACGCCTGTTTGGGGGATAAACCATGGCATTACTCGATTTTTTTCTCTCCCGCAAAAAAACGACAGCCAATATAGCCAAGGAACGGCTGCAAATCATCGTTGCGGAACGTCGACGGGGCGATAGCGAACCTCATTACTTGCCGCAGTTGAAACGGGATATTCTGGAGGTGATTTGCAAATATGTGCAAATCGATCCGGAAATGGTCTCGGTGCAGCTTGAACAGCGGGAGGGAGATATATCCATCCTTGAGCTTAACGTAACGCTGCCGGAAGCGGAAGAAAGTCCCAAATGATAACCAGTCAATAACCCCCCCTGCGCAAGCAGGGGGGTCTCAGGCCCGCGACCGTCAATAGACCGCGGCAGCCCAACCCGCCCGGAATTCATCCATCAGGCCGCTCTTCTGTTCCGCCGCTGATTACAACGCTTTGTCGATGGCGTCGGTTTCGCCATGGTTTACGAGCAATTCCCGCAGCGCGGCGCCAAACAGCCGATCACGCCAACCGCTGAGCAGTTCCGGCGACCTCGGCATGGCATTCAACTGCCAATGCCAGCTAAGCAATTGATTGATCTGACGTCGCGACGCTAATAATTCCATGTTCAGCCCCGACTGTTCGCCGACCCGCAAAATACACTCTTTGATTTTTTTGAACAGAGCACGGTAGCCCTGCCTATCGATAAGGTTCACCAGCGCTTCAGGCCATTGCTCGGCAGGAAGCGCCGCGGTTTCCTGCACCAGGGCCAGCAACATCTTGCCGTGGTAACGAATCTCCGGCCCGCTTAACCCCAATCGATCCAGTTCACCAAGAGAGCCCGGCATATAGCGCGCCACCTGCCACAGATTTTCCTCGCGCACAACGAAATTCACCGCCATATCCCGTTCGCGCGCTTTGCGCAGGCGCCACGAGGCCAATTTTTGCAGGCAGGCCAGTTGCCGGGTACGCAATTGCCAGGCATTACCGATGTCACGGTAAGCCAATTCAGGATCAAGAATCTCCTGGCGGCGGCGGCACAAAGCATCGCACTCCTCCTGAGCCGCTTCGCTCCATCCTGCCTCAATTGTCTCATCTATCAGGCGCGCGGCCATCGGCAGCAACCAGAAAACGTCCGCGGCGGCATATTCGCATTGTTTATCACTCAGGGGGCGCGCCAGCCAGTCGGTACGGGATTCGCTTTTATCCAGCACCACCTGTTCATACTCCGCCACCAGGGCGGCGAAACCGCAGGACAGGGGACGACCGTTGAAAGCCGCCAATACCTGGGTATCAATCATCGGCGTCGGCATCTGGGAAAACGCATGCAGGAAAACCTCGAGATCCTCACTGCAGGCATGGAGTATTTTAATGACGGCCGGGTCCGCCAGCAGATCGATAAAAGGCTGCCACTGCCCTATCGTCAGCGGATCGATGAGAGACAGATTATCGCCGTCGTAAAGCTGTATCAGCCCTAGCTGGGGGTAATAGGTGCGGGTGCGGATAAACTCGGTATCCAGCGCTACCCGCGCATGGCGGCGGGCCAGGGCGCAAATCTGCTCTAAATCGATATCAGTGGTGACTAGTCTGTAATTTAACACTGCAGTCTCTTAAGTGAGTTCCAATAGCAAAAAAGCGCCGGCGGGTATCATCACCGCCCACGCTAAAAGGCGAGCCAGCAACGGATTTATTCGGTGATGACGGTTTCTACCCGGGCGTCGCCGCCATAGTAGCCTCCCCAGCCGAACCCGCCATAATAGGGTCCCCAGCCGCGATCGAATGGCCCGCCCCAAGGGGAAATCGGCGGTCCCATGGGAGCGATAACCTGCTGCGCCAATTGCCAGCGTTTGTACCCTTGCGCCTGCACAACGACATAATCATAGGCCGCCTGATCGATGGCGCCGCGCTCGGTACCGGTAATCGGCCCCACTACCGTGACCCACTGACGGTTAAAGTCCGTCGGCTCGAGAAAACCGCTGACATAGGCGATAATACGACCGACGGAAGGTTGATGGATCATGGGACGGGCGCCGTCATCCAACGGCACGGTGACTAACTCCAGCCGGGTGCGCCCGTTGAGATTATCCACCTTGACGACCTTGCCGCCGAACCGCGATTCCTGGCCGACGTAGAGCGCCGGGGCATTCATGACCCGCACCAAATCCTGCTGCGGATTGGCGGAAGTGCCTCGAACGGATTCCGGCACGGAGGCACAGCCGGTCAGGGCGACAATCGCCGTCAGCGCCGTTAACGACATTGCCTGACGTAGGCGACGCGCCACCCTGATCTTATTGACCCTCTTATCCGCAATGTTAACCCAATACCTGACGATGGCCTTGTAAACAGGTGCAACAGACATACGACGACCCTTTATCGATACTTATCTTTTATGACATGCGCCGAGGGTATAAGTTGCCCCTTAATCGCGGCCGGGAAGTTTTTTCCAAGCCACTTCGTTGCGCAGATAGGTAGGCTGCGTGCATTCGACGGGCGACGCCTCGCCCCGTTGCAGACGCTGTACCGCCAGCGGCAACATATCCTCGGCATGAGGTAAGCTTATCGCGCTATGGCGGATGTGCAACTGCGGGGACTTGACCAAATCGGGGTAGGTTTCCCAGCCGGTGCCGGCGCTGGCCCAGACACCGCCGAGCCCGGCAATGGACGCCGCCAGCCGCGCGGGGCTTATCACCGCCTCGCTCTCCTCTCCTAACCAATTTCCGCCGGCGTCACGCCGGTAGGCACTCCAATACACTTCCCCCATGCGGGCATCAATGGCGGCGAAAACATCGTCGATGCCGGTTTCACGCCAGGCGCCCTGCGCCAGCGCCGCCAGTGTCGAGACGCCAATCATCGGCAAGTCGGCCCCCAGCGCCAGACCCTGCGCGATACCTATCCCTATCCGCACGCCGGTAAAACTGCCCGGCCCCCGGCCGTAGGCCAGCGCGTCAAGTTGCGCCAACGCGATACCGGCATCCGCCAGCAGGCTGTCCACCATAGGCAGAATGCGCCGGGTATGCTCGCGGGGACTGATTTCAAAACGCGCGCTGATATCGCCATCCAGCCACAGGGCGGCGGAACAGGCTTCAGTGGCGGTATCAAGGGCTAAAATTCGCGTAGACATGCCAAACCTCAGGCGGGAGTAAAACAAGATGATCAAAAACGGGCATGCATCATAGCATATTCCCACGGACATGGGGATACCGGCGCGTTTACGCCACCCACGCGCCGCCGAGGGTAAAACGAGCCGGCGCCCGTGGTTAAAACGCCGTCGTCGCTATGCGCGTTGTAAAAAGTCGATAGCCCGCTGCAACGAACGGGTGCGCGGCGCCGGGGGCAGGCTCTTGAGAAAAATCTCGCCATAAGGCCGGGTCACCAGCCGCTGATCGCAAATGATCAAAACGCCCCGGTCATCACTATCCCGTATTAATCGGCCGACGCCCTGCTTCAGGGCAATCACCGCCTCCGGCACCTGTACTTCGATGAAAGGATCGCCGCCGCGCAATTGGCAATCTTCCACCCTCGCCTTCAGCAGAGGATCGTCGGGTGAGGTAAAGGGTAATTTATCGATGATGACGCATGACAGCGCCTCGCCGCGCACGTCCACGCCCTCCCAGAAGCTACTGGTGGCCACCAGCACGGCATTGCCTGCGGCGACGAATTGCTCCAGCAGCTGACGCTTGCCGGTCTCGCCCTGGAGCAATACCGGCAACGTCAGCGAGGCGCGGAACTCCGCGGCCAGATCCCGCATCATCTGGTGGGACGTGCAGAGAAAAAAACAGCGCCCGCGGTTGGCGACGATGACCGGCATCAACATCTGCGCCAGCCTGACCGCCGCGCCCCGCTGATTGGCTTCGGGCAAAAAGCGCGGCACGCACAGCAAGGATTGGGAGGCATAGTCGAATGGACTGGCCAACAGCAAGGTTCGTGCCTCTTCAAGCCCGATACGGCGGGTAAAGTGATCCAGCCGGTCGTTCACCGATAACGTGGCGGAAGTGAAAATCCAGGTTCCCGCTTTCTCGCCCATGACCTCGCGGAAACGCTCCGAAACCGAAAGCGGCGTCAGTGCGAGGACAAAATGCCGGGCGCTGCACTCGTACCAATAGCTGAAACCCGGCTCCTGAATATTTCTCAAACGTTTTAGACGGCCGCGGTATAGCGCGGCGCGCTCAAAAGCGGCGTCGAGCAAGGCCGAACGGCCCAGCGCCAGCTTGGCCACGTCGTGACATAATTCAAGGGCGTCGTCCAGCAGCAGCAGCGCGCGCTGCAAAGCGGGTTGCGCCAGTACGTCGCGCAGATTGCCGCGAAATCCAGGCTCCCCGAGCGCCAATCGGAAATCCTGCGTGCGAAACGTCAATTGGTCCGCGCTTTTTTGCAGTTGCGCCATATCACGCAAATCCGTGCGATAGGCCAGGGTCATGTCCCGCGCTAAATCCATCAATTGCCGGCTGGAGAGCTGCTGGCCGAAATACTGGCTGGCGATATCAGGCAACTGATGCGCCTCATCAAATATCATGACGTCGCCGGTGGGAATTAGCTCGCCGAAGCCCCCTTCCTTTACCACCATATCCGCCAGGAACAGATGATGGTTTACCACGATGATATCGGCATCCATGGCGTTGCGGCGGGCTTTTACCACAAAACACTCTTTGTAAAGCGGGCAATCGCTTCCCAGGCAATTATCATTGGTGCTGGTGACCAGAGGCCACACCGGGCTGTCTTCCGCTATTCCGCCGCAGGTGGCGATATCGCCGTCCGCCGTCTGCGACGACCAGCCCCGTATCGTCGCCAGCTCGCCGAGGATTTCCGGCGCCACATTGCCTACCGCCAGGGTTTGCTGCTCCAGGCGCTCAAGGCAGAGGTAATTGGACCGTCCTTTAAGCAACGCCGTCGTGCCCAGGTATTTCAGCGCCGCGGCGACTTTCGGCAAATCGCGGGCATAGAGCTGATCCTGCAAAGCCTTTGAGCCGGTGGAGATGATGACCTTGCGTTTGGCTCGCAGCGCCGGCGCCAGGTAAGCGTAAGTTTTACCGGTGCCGGTGCCGGCCTCCACCACCAGCGGTTGCCTGTTTTCAATGGCGTTTTCAATCGCCTCGGCCATCAGGCGCTGCGACTCTCGGGGTTTAAAACCCGCAATGGCCGAAGCCAACGCCCCATCGGGCGCAAAATCATCTGTCACAAAGACTCTCTGTCGTTCGGTTGCCTACGGATTATGCCAAGCCTGGGAGCAGGAAACCACACTCATTGTCAACCACCACTGTTAAAACAGTCTGTCGGCGAGTGGATCGGGGTGTCCGCTTACCCTTTAGCCTGATGCGAGCCGAGGTTAAACAGCAAAAATCCGCGTTGAACCATGAACCTGAGGAAGAGCAGCGCCGGCGATGGATTCAGAATTCGTCATTTTCTTCCCAGCTATCGCCGGGCCGGGCCGCATTGTCCGCCTCTTCATCGGACGGCTGGGCTGCTTCGTCGTCGTCCCAGCGAACCGATACCCGGTCACCGGTATGGTTGGCGCGTATTTCGGTTGACACCTGACGAATGGCTTCGCCGCTGCTCAAACCTTTAGCCATCAAGGCCTGGATGCGTTCAACCGCCTGCTGCTGCTGTTCATGGGTCAACGCGGGCATATCGGTGAGCATGCTATTTCTCCAAAGGGTAAACGAATTGGGTATTGTCTCACGTCGGCCGCGGCTCCGCCAATCAATGCGCTTTATGTTAGCATCAAGAGCCGCTATCATTCCTGCCGCTACGTCCGGCGCGCCGTGACGATTTATTGGTTGGATACTATGAATACGCCGCAACTGATTGATTTGCCCTATCATCCTGATGCCCTGACGGCGCTCTTCGCGCCGTATGCCTCAAGACCCTGGTCTGTTTTGCTACATTCCGGCCATGCCGATCATGCCGACAGCCGTTTCGATATCATGGCCGCGGAACCCATCGCCACTCTGGTCACACAAGGGGAAAGCACGGTGATAACCCAGGACGGGAAAGTCCGGCACAGCGCCGCCGATCCCTTCTTGCTGGTGCAGGAGCAGTTGGACGCCGCCGGCATTCATGCCGAAACCTTGGACGATTTGCCGTTTCTCGGCGGCGCGCTGGGCCTGTTCGGTTATGATCTGGCGCGCAGGCTGGAATCGCTGCCCCGGCGGGCGGTGCGCGATATCGAACTGCCGGATATGGCCGTGGGCATTTACGATTGGGCGGTTATCGCCGATCACCGCCTTTGTCGCCTGACATTGATCAGTTACCGCGACACGGACCGCCGGCGGAGCGAACTTGCGTCGGGCGCGGTGGGGGCGTCAGCGCCGTTCACGCTGACGACCGCCTGGCGGTCCAATATGAGTCGTGATGAATACGGGGTAAAATTCCGCCGGGTTCAGCAACATTTGCTCGCCGGCGATTGTTATCAGGTCTGTTTGGCGCAACGTTTCCACGCGGCATACAGCGGAGATGAATGGCAGGCATTTCGCCATTTGCTGCGGCATAATCGCGCGCCGTTTTCCGCGTTCATACGCCTGCCGCGCCAAGCAGTGCTGAGCCTGTCGCCGGAACGTTTCCTGCGCCTGCGCCGCCGGCGGATCCAGACCCGGCCGATTAAAGGCACGCTTCCGCGGCTCGCGGATCCGCAGGCCGATCGTATTCAGGGCATGGCTTTGGCGGCATCGGCGAAGGATCAAGCGGAAAACCTGATGATTGTCGATTTACTGCGTAACGATATCGGCCGCGTCGCCGTGCCCGGCAGCGTGAAGGTACCGGAATTATTTAAAATCGAAGCCTTTCCGGCGGTTCATCATATGGTAAGCACCATTACCGCCGCGCTTCCAGACGCTGTCCCTCCCTGTTCGCTGCTGCGCGCCTGCTTTCCGGGAGGATCGATTACCGGCGCTCCCAAGGTCAGCGCCATGAAGATAATCGACGCCCTCGAACCGCAGCGCCGCAATGCCTGGTGCGGCAGCATCGGCTACGTGAGTTTCTGCGGTTCCCTCGACAGTAACATTGCTATCCGTACGCTGGTGGCCGAAAACCAGCAGCTGTTCTGTTGGGGAGGAGGCGGCATCGTGGCCGATAGCAGCGAAGAAGCGGAATATCAGGAAACCTTAGCGAAATTAGCAACGATTTTACCGTTATTGGAGAAATTCGATTGCGATGATTACGTCTGAACCGATGCTTACGCTCGATGATTTCATCACCCGTTTCCAACTGCAACTGCCAGGCTACAGTGAGCCGCCGCGCAATGTCCGGCAAGCGGCGGTGCTGGTGCCCATCGTATGCCGGCCGGCTCCCACCCTGCTGCTGACGCGGCGATCGGCGGCCTTGCGCAAACATGCCGGCCAGGTGGCTTTCCCCGGGGGATCCGCCGACCGGGAAGATGCAAACCTGATTGACACCGCGCTGCGCGAAGCCTGGGAAGAAGTCGCCATTCTCCCGAAGTCGGTGCGCATCCTGGGGCAATTGCCGCCGTTAGACAGCAACAGCGGTTTTCAAGTCACGCCCGTGGTGGGATTGCTGCCCGCCGATGCGCGCTTTTATCCCAGCCGGGACGAGGTGGCCGATATGTTCGAGATGCCGTTAGGTCAGGCGCTCTCCCTGGCCAGCTATACCCCGCTGCAGATAGTGCGCCGCACCCGGCGATTACAGATTTATTTCTCCTGGTACCGCAATCATATGGTCTGGGGATTGACCGCACAAATCCTTTATCGCCTGGGGCAACACATCCAATGTTGACCTCGCGCGGCGATCCCCGTCACGCCGCGCGGAAAAATCACTTCCCAAATTAATTTTACTCGCTAAAATCCCCTGCATTAGGCTCATTTTTTCAGAATTTATGACTAAGTAAACATTATTAATTGGTTATTTATATCACTACTTCAACCAAATATTCCCCGTTTCGCTGGCCGTTACAATGCTATTTTATTGCGGAAAATATAATTAAAACAATGCGCCTTCACATTAGCTTTGCTCGGTCTCTCTAACCGGCAAAGCGGCGCAATACCTCGTCATTGCGCATATCGAGGAGGGATACGCCAAGCTGTTGGCATTAGTTTTTATCATGCGAAAGACCGCGCCGGAGACGGTTCGATTCATTACAATTAAGAGCATTGCCCACGGGCAAGCATAACGCAGGTGCAGTAAAAATGGATGTCGTGAAAATGGGTATCACGGAGCCGGCTGGCATTAACAGGGCCGTTACCAAGCCGGATGTCACCGGGTTGGATATTATCGGGGCAGATATCGTCAAGGTAGATGCCGCACAGAGGGGAATTCTTGGTATTGGCCCAGTGAGGAGACCAGCGTGATAAGCGTATTCGACATGTTCAAAATCGGCATAGGCCCGTCCAGCTCCCATACCGTGGGCCCCATGAAAGCCGGTAAACAATTCGCCGACGATCTTGTTGAGAAACGGCTTATGACGACAGTTACCCGAGTGGCCGTAGATGTCTATGGCTCTTTGTCGCTGACAGGTAAAGGCCACCACACCGACAGCGCGATTATCCTTGGTCTGGCGGGTAATCGCCCGGATACGGTGGATATCGATGCTATTTCCGCTTTCATTCGCGACGTCGAGCGACGCCAACGTCTGCCGCTGGGGGACGGCCACGAAGTGGATTTCCCCCCGCGAGGGAGGCATGATTTTCCACAGCGATTGTTTGCCGCTTCATGAGAACGCAATGCGAATCACCGCGTTCTCCGGTGAGGAATGCCTTTACAGCCAGACCTACTATTCCGTGGGCGGCGGTTTCATTGTCGACGAAGCCCATTTCGGCCAGCCGGTAATAGATATCGTCTCCGTGCCTCATCCATTTTGCAGCGCCCAGCAATTGCTGGATCAATGCAAAAGCACCGGCTTGTCCCTCTCCGGCCTGGTGATGAGAAATGAACTGGCGCTGCACGAGGAAGAGGAAATTCAGCGCTATTTCGCCGCGGTGTGGAGAACCATGCGCGCCTGCATCGATCGCGGATTGAATACCGAAGGCGTGCTGCCCGGCCCGCTGCGTGTACCGCGCCGAGCGGCTGCGTTACGTCGCATGCTGGTCTCTTCCGATAAACACTCCAGCGACCCCATGGTGGTCATTGACTGGGTGAATATGTTCGCTCTGGCGGTTAACGAGGAGAACGCCGCCGGCGGCCGCGTCGTTACCGCCCCCACCAACGGCGCCTGCGGCATCGTACCGGCGGTGCTTGCCTATTATGATCATTTCATCGAACCGGTGACGCCGGACATTTACCAACGCTATTTTACGGCCAGCGGCGCCATAGGCATTCTCTATAAGCTGAATGCGTCAATTTCCGGCGCCGAAGTCGGCTGCCAGGGCGAGGTAGGCGTCGCCTGCTCGATGGCGGCGGCCGGACTGACCGAGCTGATGGGCGGAAGCCCCGAACAGGTCTGCGTGGCGGCGGAAATCGGCATGGAGCACAACCTGGGCTTGACCTGCGATCCCGTCGCCGGCCAGGTTCAAGTCCCTTGCATCGAGCGAAACGCCATCGCCTCGGTGAAGGCCATCAATGCATCGCGCATGGCCATGCGGCGTACCAGCGCCCCCCCCCCGAGTGTCCCTGGATAAAGTCATCGAAACCATGTACGAGACCGGTAAAGACATGAACGCCAAATACCGGGAAACCTCCCGCGGCGGCCTGGCCATCAAGGTTCAATGCGACTGATGACGCGAAGCGGCGGCAAGGCCAACTCGCCGCCGAGTCGAGCAGTAGACCCTAGGGCCTACTCTTCTCCGAATTCCGGTTCGCGCTCGATACGCTCGATTCTCACCAGTTCAATCCGATACTCCAACATCCGGATAATGGTGAACCGCCAATGACCGATAACCATCACATCCCCCACGGCGGGCATATGATCCCGCTCATGCAGCAACATGCCCGCCAGCGACGCCACATCGTGATGTATAATCATACGGCCGTCGCCAAGCACCTGCTGAAGGGCGTGCAAATCGGTGCCGCCTTTCACCAGCCAACCCTGTTCATCCGCCACTATATCAGGCGTTTCGTCTTCATCGGGGAACTCGCCGGCGATGGCCTCCAGCACGTCCAGCGGCGTCACCAGCCCTTGAATAACGCCGAATTCATTGCTGACCACCACCAGACTGCCTTTGGCTCGGCGCAAAATCCCCAGCAAATTAAGCACATCCAAGGTATCCGGCACCACAATCGCCGGGTTTTGCGCGGCATAGGCGCTGATATCCTCGCCGTTATCCAGCGCCAGGAGCAAATCCTTGGCGCGTACCACTCCCAGCAATTGATCCAGCTCGCCGTCGCATACCGGGAACATGCTATGGGGCGTCGACAATAGCGCGGTTCTCAGCTCACCCACTGAACGCCGGCTATTCACCCAGGAGATGTCATTGCGGGGGGGGTCATTACGCTGCGCAAGGAACGGGACGATAACGAGAGAACGCCGGTTATCATATAGCGTTCCTCATCCACAAAGGGCTCCTTGGGCCGGTCGGTTGTTTCCTGTTCGTTATCTTCCCGGGTCCGAGATCCCCCCATCAGCCTGAATATCGCCTCCGCGGTACGCTCGCGAATGGGCCGGCGCGATTGGTTTTTGATAAAATTATGTCGGGCAATCTGATTAAACAGTTCGATAAGCACCGAAAAGCCGATGGCGGCATAGAGATAGCCTTTCGGGATATGGAAGCCAAACCCTTCGGCAACCAGGCTCAACCCTATCATCAGTAAAAAGCTCAGGCACAGCACGACCACCGTGGGGTGAGCGTTGACGAAACGGGTCAATGCCTTGGAAGCCAGCAGCATGATGCCCATGGCAATAATGACGGCCGTCATCATCACAGGCAGATTATTGACCATGCCCACCGCGGTTATCACCGCATCGAGGGAAAACACCGCGTCCAGAATCACGATTTGCGTCACCACCGCCCAAAAGCCGGCATAGCCACGGTGGGCGCCGCCATGCTCATGATTTTCCAACCGCTCGTGCAATTCCAGCGTCGCTTTGAACAGCAAAAAAAACCCGCCCGCCAGCAAAATCAGATCGCGGCCGGAAAATTCGAACATCGCTACCGAAACCAAGGGACGGGTCAGGGTCACCATCCATGAGATGAGCGACAGCAGCGCCAAGCGCATCACCAGCGCCATTCCAAGCCCTATCACCCGCGCCTTGTCGCGCTTTTTTGGGGGGGCAGCCGTTCAGCCAGGATGGCGATAAACACCAGATTATCGATACCCAGCACAATCTCCAACACAATCAGCGTCAGCAAACCTATCCACAGAGTCGGATCCATTAAAATCTCCATCGCACGCTCCGCACTCGTTTTTGGTCAACTGGAATTTCCGAGGTCATAAAAGCAGCCTTCGGGCGCTCGGCGATAAAGATGGCCCGGCTAAGCCGGAGGGTTTTGGATAGAAAAGACGAGGCTAGGATTGGGACAGGTCTCGGCGCGGCGGCCGAATCTCGGATAAATGTCTTTCGGTGACAGTCCATAGGGGGGGGCTGTGGCCCTTCACTCCTTAACAAATAAACACAATTTACCTTAACAGGGATGACGTGGAAGACATAAAACTTTTTGTCTAAAAGACGTCATTCTCCTCATCTACACTACTTTGTGCATTGATTCGTTTCCGCATGCACAAATTACTGAGCGCCGTCACAATTTTTATTTTTTTACACACTAAAATAAATCGCGTTTAACCGCTATTGAATCATTTATCTATCTGAATCGATTCATTCTACACAGCGGACATCAAACAGGGTGGCTTGGTACCCTGGCTAAGAAGTAGAACCACCGATTCGTTCGTTTTGGTCACGGAGGTGGTTTTACTGCTTAACCCAATTTGTTAACAGAGGAGGTATCCAGTGAGTATTGCTATCGTCATTGGCACTCACGGGTCAGCGGCCGAACAACTACTTAAAACGGCTGAAATGATATTGGGCGCACAGAGCAACGTGGCCTGGATTGATTTTGTTCCCGGGGAAAACGCTGAGACATTGATTGAAAAATACACGGCAAAATTAGCACAGCTCGATACCAAGGAAGGGGTCCTGTTTTTGGTCGATACCTGGGGAGGCAGTCCGTTCAATGCCGCCAGTCGTATCGTCGTAGACAAAGAACATTACGACGTTATTACCGGTGTCAACATTCCCATGCTCGCTGAAACCTTTATGGCGCGTGATGATAATCCATCCTTCGGGGAATTGGTTAATGTCGCGTTGGAAACCGGACGTGCCGGCGTGAAGGCTTTAAAGGCGCAGGAAGTGAAGGTCGCCGCCCCAGCGCCCGCCCCGGCCCCAAGGCAGACGGCGGCGCCGGTCGGCACGTCCGCCGGCGGGCATATGACCATTGCCCTGACGCGTATCGACGATCGTTTGATACATGGCCAGGTCGCTACACGCTGGACGAAGGAAACCAACGTCAAACGCATTATCGTGGTCAGCGATGAAGTTGCCGCGGATACGGTGCGCAGGACGCTTTTGACTCAGGTGGCGCCGCCAGGGGTAACCGCCCATGTGGTGGATGTGGACAAGGCCATTCGCGTTTACGACAATCCCAAATATGCAAAAGATCGCGTGATGCTGTTGTTCACCAACCCCACCGATGTGCTGCGTGTCGTCGAAGGGGGGAGTAAAAATAACGTCGGTCAATGTCGGCGGGATGGCGTTCCGTCAGGGCAAAACCCAGGTCAATGGCGCGATTTCCGTGGATGAAAAAGATATTGAGTCTTTTAATAAGCTCAACGATAGGGGGATTGAACTGGAGGCCCGCAAGGTTTCTACCGATAGCCCGCTAAAAGTGATGGATTTGATAGCTAAAGTCGGTAATTAAATTTTCACCGTAAAACTAACAATCAAGGGCGTATGTATTTCTGAAGAAATAATTTACCGCTCTCTTACGTTTGTCTGAGGAGAAGTACAATGGAGATCACCACGCTTCAAATTGTGCTGATTTTTATCATAGCTTGTATATCAGGAATGGAGTCGGTGCTGGATGAATTCCAGTTTCACCGGCCGTTGGTGGCCTGTACCTTGATCGGTCTGGTATTGGGCGACATGAAAACCGGTATCATCATCGGCGGTACGTTGGAAATGATTGCCCTCGGCTGGATGAACATCGGCGCCGCTCTGGCGCCTGATGCCGCTTTGGCGTCCATCATTTCCACCATTCTGGTTATCGCCGGTAATCAAAGCGTGGGGGCGGGCATCGCGCTGGCAATACCTTTGGCCGCCGCCGGCCAGGTACTGACCATTATCGTCCGCACTATCACCGTGGCGTTCCAGCATGCCGCTGACAGCGCCGCGGAACGCGGCAATCTCACCGCTATCAGTTGGCTTCATGTCAGCGCCCTGCTGCTGCAGGCAATGCGAGTCGCCATACCGGCCGTTATCGTTGCCGTTTCAGTGGGAACCGATACCGTCCATTCGATTCTGTCGTCAATTCCCGCGGTCGTCACCAATGGCCTGAACATCGCCGGCGGCATGATCGTGGTAGTCGGTTACGCAATGGTGGTCAACATGATGCGTGCCGGCTATTTGATGCCTTTCTTCTTCCTGGGTTTTGTCACCGCCGCTTTCACCAACTTTAATCTGGTTGCGCTCGGCGTTATTGGTATCGTTATGGCCATCTTCTACATTCAGTTGAGCCCTAAATACAATCATACCCAGGGCGGGACGGGACAGGCCGCGCCGGCTCAGGGCGTTAACGATCTTGACAATGAACTTGATTAAAAGGTGAGAGAAATGGTCGATACAACTGGTCAAAAGAAACTGACTCCCGGAGATATACGCGGGGTATTTTACCGCTCGAACCTTTTTCAGGGATCATGGAACTTTGAACGTATGCAGGCCCTGGGCTTCTGCTTCTCAATGGTCCCGGTGATACGCCGTCTTTACCCGGAAAACTCCGAAGAGCGCAAGCAGGCGATTAAACGTCATTTGGAATTCTTCAACACCCATCCGTACCCGACCGCGCCAATACTCGGGGTGACGATGGCGCTGGAGGAACAGCGCGCTAACGGAGCGCCTATCGACGACGCGGCCATCAATGGTCTGAAGGTCGGCCTGATGGGTCCCTTGGCCGGGGTAGGCGACCCGATCTTCTGGGGCACCGCACGTCCGGTTTTCGCCGCCCTTGGCGCCGGTATCGCCATGAGCGGCAGTTTGTTGGGCCCGATGCTGTTTTTTATCCTGTTCAACTTGGTGCGTCTTCTGGTCCGTTACTACGGTGTCGCCTACGGCTATCGTAAGGGCGTGGATATCGTTAACGACATGGGCGGCGGCTTCCTGCAGAAACTGACGGAAGGGGCGTCCATACTCGGCCTGTTTGTCATGGGGGCCCTGGTCAATAAATGGACCCATGTCAATATACCCTTTGTGGTGTCGCGCATTACCAATCAGAATGGACAAACGACGGTAACCACGATACAAACCATTCTCGATCAGTTAATGCCCGGCCTGGTGCCGCTGCTGCTGACCTTTGGCTGTATGTGGCTGCTGCGCCGCAAGGTGAATGCCCTGTGGATTATCATCGGCTTCTTCGCCATCGGTATCTTCGGGTATTGGATAGGACTGTTGGGCCTGTAACAGGGTTGGTCAAAAACCGGGGGCTGCCCCCCCCGGTTTTTTTATGTACTTTTGGGAGGTAGAATGTCTGTCACCGATATCGGTCTGATAGTCGTCATCGCGCTGGCGCTGCTGTTTGCTGTTTATGATGAATTTATTGTTGATTACTTTCTCAAAGGCAAAACCCGTTTAAAGATAGGCTTACATCGACTCAATCGCATTGATGCCCTGATTTTTATCGGACTGGTGTGTATCCTGATTTATCAGAATATCACTACCGGCGGTACCGTGCTTACCACCACGCTGCTATTGGTCCTGGTTCTCATGGCCTGTTATCTGACCTATATCCGTCGTCCTAAATTGATTTTCAAAAGCGAAGGTTTTTTTTACGCGAATTTTTTTATTAAATATAACCGCATAAAAAATATGAATTTATCCGAAGACGGTTTTTTGGTGATCGATCTGGAAAAACGACGCTTGCTGATAAAGGTAAAACAGCTGGACGATCTTGAGACGATATATCAATTCTTTCTGTCAAATAATTAACAAGATATTAACACACACAGTCATATTGGTTATTTCCGCCGCACAAGATCAATACGCTTTTTGTATTGTGTCTATTAAACAACCTTCGGTATACTGGGTCAGTAAATATCCGCTAATCCCCTTTTCTTTTGTAAATAATTATCGATTACATTCAATAAACCCATTCTTTTTTTGTAGTTGTTTTACCGTTAATTATTATGTTAAGGTTGGCCCGTCATTAGGGAGTAGCCAGTTTCCGTCTCCAGTGCGGGAATGTCCGTATCAACATACTCGTTTGGTTTTAAACGTGGTGCGGGCGACCAGGATGGTTGGCGAGACTATAGACACGACGAACCATCGCTAGGTTGGGAGATGGGGAAGCGTGGATATTGGCTCCCAGCCGAGGTCATGGTATGAACCTTTCCGCAACGTTAATCCTTGCATTGGGTATGTCTATGGACGCCTTCGCCGCCTCTGTCGGCAAAGGGGCCACACTTCACAAGCCGCCTTTGCGCGAAGCGCTGCGAACCGGCATCATCTTCGGAAGTATCGAGGCCATCACGCCGTTAATCGGCTGGTCGCTAGGGTTGATAGCGAGCCACTATATCATGGAATGGGATCACTGGGTCGCCTTCGTCTTGTTGGCGTGCCTGGGCGTTCGCATGATGATAAGCGGCTTCGGCAAGCAGGGGGACGCCAAACCCCGCATGGGTCACCACAGCCTTCGGGTGCTGGTCTTCACCGCTATCGCCACCAGTTTGGACGCGATGGCCATCGGCGTCGGACTGGCCTTCCTGGAAGTGAATATCCTGCACACGGCGATGATAATCGGTTTGGCCACCATGATCATGGCCACGCTGGGTATGTTGCTGGGTCGCTTTATCGGACCGATCCTCGGTAAAAAGGCGGAAATCATCGGCGGCGTCATCCTGATAGGTATCGGCTGCAATATTCTTTATACCCATATCGGCCCGGCGTTACTGGCTAACTGGTACAGCTGACGGACAGATGGCCGGCCTCAATCGAGGCCGGCTGGGATCAGGATTCCCGTCGCCAGGCGCGCAGGATAAAATCGGTTTCGCAGATAAATCTCTCCTGGTCCCGCAGCGCCTTTACCCCCTCCGGCGTCGCGCGCCAGGCAAAAGGCGTCATCTGCAGCAGGTCGCCGGCGGCCTCGCCGGTCAATGCCATGTCAAAGCGCAACCGCTCATCGGCTACGCGGGCGAAGCCCGGCATATGTTCATCTTTCAGCGGATGGAGCATCGCCTGAGAATAGATTCTCTCCTTAAGCTGATAGAGGTGTCGTGGTCCCGGCGCTACCGTAACCACCAGACCGCCGGGTTGCAGCACGCGATACATCTCGGCGGGATTACAAGGGGCGTAGATGCGCAAGAGACCGTCGAGGGAATGGTCGAGAAAAGGCAGGCGCTGACTGGACGCGACGCAAAACCTGACCTGAGGATAGCGCTTAGACGCGGCACGTACCGCGTTTTTGGCGATATCCAGCCCATAAACCCGTCCCCGTGCCGGGCTGATCGTCACCGCATCCGCCAGCGCCGAGGTGTAGTAGCCCTCCCCACAACCGATATCCAGCCAGCGAACATACCGGTCCGGCCGCAGGCCGATTATCAGCGCCATCACCTTATGGCGCATCGGCTGGTAATGGCCGGCATCGAGAAAAGTTCGCCGGGCCTGCATCATCGCCCGATCGTCGCCAGGCTCTTTGCTGCGCTTGAATTGCACCGGCAGCAGATTGACATACCCTTCGCGGGCGCTGTCAAAGCGGTGCCGCCCCCCACAAGCCCAGTAGCCCTCGGCGGGCAGCAACGGCAATTGACACAGGGGGCACTGATAAATCGACATAAGCTTTTCCGTACGGAACGACGACAAGGCGAGCATCTTACCGTAAAATCCGCCCGGTCATGACGGATGATTATCGGATTTCGAGGCAATCACGATGCGATTATTGTCTTCCGGCAAGGCGTCAGGTTCCACATTCATGGTCCGCAACACCTCGGACATAATGGTGCTGAAAACCGGCGCGGAAACCGCGCCGCCATAATATTTGCCGCCCTGGGGATTATTGATGACCACCACCAGGGCAAATCGCGGACGGCTGGCCGGCGCGATGCCGGCGGTATAGGCGATGTATTTATCGATGTACTGGCCGTCCGGCCCGATTTTTTTGGCGGTGCCGGTTTTGACCGCCACGCGATAGCCGCGCACCGCCGCCTTGATCCCGCCGCCGCCAGGCAACGCAACGCTTTCCATCATATGTTTGACCTCATGCACCAGCGTCGCGTCCATGACGCGCTGTCCCACCACCGGCGGATCGATGCGCGTGATGGAAAGCGGCCGGTAGACGCCGTCGCTGGCGATAGTGGCGTAGACACGGGCAAGCTGCACCGGAGTCACCATCAGGCCGTAACCGAAAGAAAATGTCGCGCGATCCAATTCGCTCCAGCGCTGCCTGTGCGGCATCAGGCCGCTGCTTTCACCGGTTAATCCCAAATCCGTGGGCTGACCGAGCCCAAAGGCCAGATAGGTTTTCAACAACGCGGTAATAGGCATGGCCAGGGCCATACGGGATACCCCGACATCGCTTGATTTTTGCAAAATCCCGGTAAGGGTTAATTCGGGATAAAACGCCACGTCCCGTATAAGATGGCCGCTTAAAGTATAGGGGTGGGTATCGAGCAGACTGTCGGGTTTGACGATGCCCTGCTTTAACGCGGTCATCACCACCATGGGTTTTACCGTCGAGCCGGGCTCGAAAATATCGCTGATGGCGCGATTGCGAAAGTCATCTTCCTGGGCGCCGGTACGGTTATTGGGATTGAAAGTGGGGTAATTGGCCAGCGCCAATATTTCTCCGGTATTCACATCCACCAACACCGCCGCCCCCGAATCCGCCTTGTTGAAGGCCACCGCGTTACTTAACGCCTCTTCCGCAATACGCTGTAAGCGCAAATCGATGCTCAAGGCCACATTATGCGCCGGCGAACTGTCGGTAGAGGAGAGCGTCTCCACTACCCGGCCGAAACGGTCTTTACGCACTATCCGTTGGCCCGCCACGCCCGTCAGCAAACGGTTGAAGCTTTTTTCCACTCCCTCAATACCCTGATCATCGATATTGGTAAAGCCCACCAGATTGGCCGCGGTTTCTCCCGCCGGGTAAAACCGGCGTGATTCATCCTTGCAATAGATACCCGGTAATTTCAGCTGCTTGACGTAATCCGCGACATTGGGCTCCAATTGACGGCCCAGATAAATGAAGCGCATGTGAGGATCGTGATTGATGCGCTCAGCCATTTCATTGAACGGCATATTAACGGTCTGCGCCAGGGCCTGCCAGCGGGACGAATTCTCGACCCCGCCCTTTTGCGCCACTTCATAGGGATCGGCCCAAACGGCATCCACCGGTACGCTTACCGCCAGAGGCTGTCCGTTACGATCGGTTATCATACCGCGGGGAATAGGCGTTTGTTCTACCCGCAATGACCGCATATTCTCCTGGGCCACCAGGTTATCCGGTTTAATGACCTGGAGCCAGGCAATGCGCAGCAGCAATATCGCCAAAATGGCCGATATGCCGATGCACATCAAGCCAAAGCGCCACTGAATAAAATTTTGCTTACCCTGCCCCGAATTATTTTTCACATTGTTCTCGCGTCGCCATCCCATTGACTTAAAGCATTAAACCCTAACTATTGGAGCATTAGCGTCAAAACAATGCTACAAGACAAACTTTTTTGCAACAAATCGCAACTTTTCCCCGTACGCCGGACCGAATGCATCTTTGTCGCTGGCCGGCAGGTGTAAAAAGGATAAAATGAATCCATACATCTTTAACACCTTGAGCCCTTTCTTAACATTATGACAGTTTATTCCCCGCTGATACAGAACGTTGCGGGCGTACGTCACGGCTTTGGCGACGCAAGCGCATTATTACACCCGTCGTTGGAGCCCTGGCAACAGACCGTCCCGCTAAAAAAGCAGGTGCACGGCACAGATATCCGCCGCGTCCGCCGGCCGGCCGAGCTCTGCGGCGAGGCTGACGGGTTGCTGACTTCCACGCCGGGCATATTGCTGCATGTGCTTACCGCCGATTGTTTGCCCATCCTGTTTTGCCGCCGCGACGGTAAAAGCATCGGCGTGGTACATGCGGGCTGGCGCGGGCTGCTGGCGGGAATTCTAGAAGCCTTTGCCGAACAACTGACTTATCCCGATAGCCCGGCAAATTGGGTGGCGGCCATCGGACCGGCGGCGGGGTCCTGTTGTTATGAAGTCAGTGAAAGCCTGGCGAACGATTTTCTGCGACAATTGACCATGCCGGCGCATATCGTACAGCCGCGCCCGCGGCATCTTGATTTGGCCGCCATTGCCCGCTGTAAGTTAGAGACGTTGGGTTTTCAGGGCGTTGACGTGCTCATGCAATGCACTATTTGCGCCAGTGATGCCGGTAGCCACCGCTACACCAGCTATCGCAGATATTGCCGACAGCGCGAGCTGGATCCAGCCACGCCAACCATTAGCGGTCGCAATCAACATTCTGGTCTGGTAATTATCTGATAACTCATTACTTGATAATAAAGAGGGGTATGCAAAAACAAGGAAGGACATTTTGGAAGCAAACACCCTGCCGGTTCAAGACCGGCAGGGGGATTACATGTCATCCATCAATCAAATGATTGACTGCCGCCGAAGCAACGCGGATTACAGGGCAGTTACGTTAACTGCTGAAGGGCCTTTCTGGCCATCCTGGATTTCGAATTCTACGTTCTGGCCTTCCGCCAGAGTTTTGAAGCCGTTACCCTGAATAGCGGAGAAGTGTACGAACACATCTTTGCTGCCGTCGGCCGGAGTGATGAAACCAAAACCTTTAGACTCGTTGAACCACTTCACTTGACCTTTGATCTTTGCCATCTTGCATATTTCCTTTGGAGTGTTTAAATCGCCCTGAGGCGAGACAGAGACAAACTGGAGTCGTTACTGCTTGAGGCACTAAGATTAGGATCGGCAGAGAAGCGGTATGCAACGATATCGTCTTTACGCAAAACTTCTTTACTGAAAATGCCATTCATATACAGAACTGTACCTCGTTTTACCCAAATGCGTTATCACATACTCTGTAATCAATGGCAAGCCATTTTTGATCAGGGCCGGATATGTCGCACATAATTAAATCGTTCAGTTGCATCCGGTCGCCCACCCTTCATCAATGAGTTGAAAAAATGACCCATTGTGTGCAGAGCGAAACCACCAACATGATATCTGTACCATTTATCGTTAACCTTAGCGCAAACCTTTGTCAACGTCCAATGCATTATTCAAGAATAACTATTCATTTCCCAATTAAAGAAAACAAGAGGCATGGCTCACATTTTCTTAGTTTTCTTATACCGTAATCGACTATGGACGAAATAGAATTTATCAGCACCGCTAAAGTCAGGTAGAGGTTAATTATCCACCATTCGTCACACCTGAGGCGGTCTTGTAGCACGATTAGCCTAAGCCGCGCGCAAGCGACCACGCTGCGTCCGATAATTGTTCGTGTCTATGCTAATGGGTTATGCGCTATTTGTGATCACCAATATCGTGCAACGAGACGTTTGCCAAGGGTCTGAAGCGAGTATAATTCCAACATAGCGTTATCATCAGCCTGGTTGTCGCTTATGTCTTGATGTCATTATGCTGTAATATATCGTTCTTAAAAAAATGATAATTAAATAACCTTTGAGTCATCATATTGGCCTAATACTGTCATGCTTTTTATTTGGCCTTAATCTAATATAATAAGATACTAAAAAAGTTTTTATTTTGTCATGAAAAGTGAAACAGCCCGATTACTCCGCTCTAAAGCCGCGCTCGGCAGTTTCCCGCGAACCTAGATATCAATTTTGCCGCCGATTTTCAACGGTATAAACCGATGGTCGGCGATGCCGGCGGTCAATAAAGCCTGAGCCAGCTCCTGCGGTGGTTCGTCCAGGGATTCGTCAGCCAGCTCGAATACTCCCCAATGAATCGGTATGACCTTGGGGCACCGCAATTCCTGATAAACTTTTACCGCACTGGCGGGACTCATGTGGCTTTCCCCCATGAACCATTCTGGTGCATAGGCGCCGATGGGCAAGGCGGCGACGTCGAAAGGCCCCAAACGCCGCCCGATTTCGGCCAGCCCGGCGCTGTAACCGCTATCGCCGGAAAAATAAAAACGCCATCTTTTACTTTCCACCACCCAGCCGCACCAGAGACTGCGATTGCGATCTTTGAACGTCCGCATGCTCCAATGGCGCGCCGGCACGCAATGAAGGCGCATATCGTGAAAATCAACGCCATCCCACCAATCGCATTGAGAGACCGTTCGGACGCCTCGACGTTCAAACCATTCGCCCATGCCCAATGGCGCCATCACCTGCAGGCGTGGAAAGCGCTTCAACAACCGTCGTAGCGTGCCTTTATCCAGATGGTCATAGTGATTATGGGAATAAAGCACCGCCTCAATGGGCGGCAGCTCGTGGATACCTACCGGCAACGGCGTTTTGCGCTTGGGACCGATAAAGGGCAAAGGCGACGCGCGCTGCCCCAGCGCGGGGTCGATCAACAGGTATCGTCCGGAGACGCGAAGCACCATGCAGGCGTGACCCAGCCACCAGACAGCGTCTTCAGTGCCGCTGAAATCAGCGCGTTGCCACCAATTACGTATGAACAGGCTATAGCCGCCCTGGGGCGGCTTGGGATAGCCCTGCCGCTTGCGTTCCCGTTGCCATTTTTTAAAGGCGTCAGGCGTTCTGATGCCCGGCTCAAGGTTACGAAAGCCTGACGGCGTATGGTGGGGTTTGGACGCGTCGTACCAAGGATTATTTTTCGCCATCGCGCTTTCGACCCTCTGGTTAATCGCCTATCTGAGGCAACATTTATATGATGAGAAGCATTTTCTTGAAAGATAATGCAAGTTTCAGCGGTGAAATAACAGCGGATGTTGATAGATTGTGAACGGCATGCCACGATCCGCAGGAGACATCGATAAAAAATCCAGTGTGGATAATGCTCACGAAGGTAGCCGGATCGGTGGGAAATGCCGCGATAAACAACAAGGATAGGCAGGAGATTAAGGCTTAACGCTCGGCAATGAAATCTTTGAACGTGACAGGCTCGCCGGCGGGCGGCGCTTTAGCATCGTTTTGCGACGAACCCGCCTGTCCCAACCGCATCAACAGCTCGGTCTGTTTCTTTTGCTGTTCAAGAAGTTCATTGAGTAGGGTTATCTGTTCATTGGCTCTTACGCTCGCGCGATTAAGGAAGAACCAAACCAGCAAACCGATACAGAAAACGAATAAAAACAGCGCTATAACGCCGATATTCAAGGTATTTAATCCAAAATCGTTCATAACATGACCTAATTACTGATAACACCAGACGCTATCTTAGCACCCTACGCTCAGCAATGGATCCTGAAACGAAAATTTGCCCTCCCCTGACAAACGATTATTCACCACGGCATCCATTTAGTGACAAAACACACGCCATTGAAAAAATCACCACCCTGATCGCAAAAGCTATTCAATGCCGATAGCCATAGCATCAGGCACAGCAGCAATATGCCCAGGATTGATAATGTTGTGTTTTTTTTCAAAACCCGTGTCCCGTACTCCCCCGATCGGTATATTTTATCTTCAGGAAGTTAAACAAAGACTAACCATGGTGCATTTTATTACCATATTAATGATTTTATTGAAGATGATATTGGTGCAAGGCAATGACCCGAAATCGTCGCTTCACTGCCTACACCAATAAATCAATGCGTTGGCGATTGATCAAACTTCATATCAATGAGCGCAATGGCCTTTTCAATCGCCCGGCGGGTAATGGGATCCGCGGCGGCAGGATGGGTGGTGAAGTCGATGCTTCTAAGCTGATGCGACATTTTATCGCGAACCTGTGCAGGCGCTATCACATCGATAACGTCGAGGATTTGCTTGATAACCAACTGGCATGCCACGAGATCGGAGATGAATTCCTGATCGCGCGCAAGAGGTTCCGTCATGATAGTGTCTCCTCGGCTCCGTTAGAACGGGTATTCTCGATAGCCTAATTGTCGTGAAATATTGCGGGCTGCTTCGTGCAGCATGGCGACATATTTTTTTGTCGTCCTCGGCGAAACGGATGGTTGGAAAGGAAATGCTCAGACCGGCGATCACCACGCCGAACCGGTCGAAAATCGGCACTGCTATGCAGCGCAAACCCTCTTCTTGCTCCTCATTATCTTCGCCGTATCCCTGTTCGCGCACGTTCGCCAATTCCGGCATCAAGGCCGCGGCATCGGCGACGGTTCGGTGGGTGCTGCGGTTGAAAACCACCCCGGCCAGAATGCGCCGCGCCTCCTCCACCTCGCGCCACGCCAACAATACCTTACCGATGGCGGTGCTATAGAGGGGATTTCGCCGACCAATACGAGAATACATACGCAAATTATACATGGAATCAATTTTATGAATGTAAACGATGCTGTCCTCGTCCAACGAGCCGAGATGGATTGTTTCTCGCGTCAAATTGGATAAGGATCGCATCTGTACATCGGCGATACGTATCAAATCGACGTTCTGCAACGCCTTGGCGCCAAGTTCGAATAATTTCAGCGTCAAGGCGTATTTTTCCGTTTCGCCCTCCTGTGAGACATACCCCAATGATTTCATGGTTTGAAGAAACCGATAGACGGTGCTTTTCGACATCAATACCCGCTGAGACAGCTCGGTTATGCCGATTTCCCGCTCATCACCCAAAGCCTGAAGGATGCCAAAAACCTTCAATACCGACGATACGGAATCGGGTTGTCTGTCTAAATCTGCAATCGTCATTTTTTATTGAAACCCTGCTGTGCATTTGTTTTAAAAAAATTAGAACAGAATTTTTATTATAAAGGTAAGGCCTTGAATTTCGCAATGGCCTTAAGACATATACCAGGCTTGAGTATTCAGTCAGTAATTATTACATTTCTTCAGCGGCCTGGGGGGCCGTTCCCGCGGGATTTGATGCTAGGATAAAGGTTTTACGGTAAATGAAACTTTCATGATTGATAAAATTGCTGATGGCGTTCCTACTCCACAGCGCTATGGAGCAATCGTAACCGTAGCACTCAGTATCACCGTCGCCGTACTGGACAGCGCCATCGCCAATGTTGCACTTCCCACCATCGCGCGTGAGCTTCATGCCAGCCCGGCTTCGTCCATTTGGGTGGTCAATGCTTATCAGCTCGCCATAATAATGACCTTGCTCTCTTTCGCCACTCTAGGGGATATCTATGGTTTCCGGCGGGTGTATCAATGCGGCTTGGTGCTATTCAGCCTAATGTCTTTGGCCTGCGCCCTTTCCCATAACCTGTGGGTATTGACCAGCGCCCGCGTATTGCAAGGTTTCGGGGCGGCGGCCATCATGAGCATCAATACCGCGCTTATCCGCATCATTTATCCCACGCGATTATTGGGTAAGGGTATGGCCATCAATACCCTGATAGTGGCGGTATCTACCGCCGCGGGTCCCACGGTGGCCGCCGGTGTGCTATCCATTGCCTCCTGGCAGTGGCTGTTCGCCATCAACGTGCCTATCGGCCTGCTGGCTTTTTATCTCGGCCATCGATTCTTGCCGGATAATCCGGTAAAAAACAGCGGCCAGCGCTTCAATTTCGCCAGCGCCGGCATGAACGCGCTTACCTTTGGCCTGTTGCTGTCGGCCCTTGGCGGTTTCGCGCAGCGGATGAACGGCTATGTTATTTTGGCCGAGCTTGGCGGCGCGGTGATTATCGGTACGTTTTTTGTCCGCCATCAGCTTCGCCAGGCCTGGCCTCTGCTACCGGTGGATTTATTGCGTATTCCGCTATTTTCCCTGTCTCTTGGCACCTCAATTTGTTCTTTTTGCGCGCAAATGCTGGCCATGGTTTCGTTGCCGTTTTATTTGCAAAGCGTTCTTGGCCGTGATGAGGTGGCTACCGGTTTGCTGTTGACGCCCTGGCCATTGGCGACCATGATGTTCGCCATGCTGGCGGGCAGGTTGATAGGCAAGGTCCATGCCGGCTTGCTGGGGGCGGTAGGCTTAGGCGTCTTCGCCATCGGACTCTTTTCCCTGGCCTGGCTACCGGACTCGCCGAGCAATATCGAGATCATTTGGCGAATGATGATCTGCGGCTCCGGGTTTGGCTTATTCCAATCCCCCAACAATCACACCATCATCACCTCAGCCCCGCGCAACCGCAGCGGCGGGGCTAGCGGTATGCTGGGAAGCGCGCGCCTGGTGGGACAGACTTCCGGCGCCGCGTTGGTGGCTTTAATGTTGAATTTATTAGGCACCAGCGGCACACACGCCTCATTGCTGCTGGGCGGGGGATTCGCCACGGTGGCGGCGGTCGTAAGCGCATTGCGCATAAGTCAGCCCAACCCGCAGCGGCAAAGCTCCCCGGGCCAATGACGTTTAGCGCATATAGGCGCCGGTTCGCAGGGCCTCGATACGCTTATCCAGCGGCGGGTGCGACATGAACAGCCCGCCGAAGGCGTTTCCCTTGCCGTTGATGCAAAAAGCCAGTATGGCGCCCTCTTCCTGGGGCTCGTAGCTGGTTTTGAGTCGTTGCAGCGCGGCAATCATTTTATCCTTGCCCACCAGCCTGGCCGAACCGGCGTCGGCGTGAAACTCGCGATGCCGCGAGAACCATAGCGTGATAAGGCTTGCCAGTACGCCGAATACCAGCTCGAGCACCATGGAAACCGCGAAATAAATCATCGGATTGCCGTTGCCGCTCTCGCCTTCGTCGCGGTTCGAGGACAGAAAGCCGGCGGCAAGCTGCGCCAGAATGCGCGAGACGAAAATCACGAAGGTATTCACCACCCCCTGAATCAGTGTCATGGTCACCATATCGCCGTTGGCCACATGGCTGATTTCATGGGCGATGACCGCTTCGGCTTCATCCCGGCTCATGTTTTGCAACAGCCCGGTGCTGACCGCAACCAAAGAGGCATCGCGCCTGGCGCCGGTGGCAAAGGCATTGATATCCGGCGCGTGATAAATCGCCACCTGCGGCATGACGATACCCGCCTGCTGCGATTGGCGTTGTACGGTGGCCAGCAGCCAGCGTTCGGTTTCATTACGCGGGCGTTCTATCACTTCCCCGCCCACCGAACGCAGCGCCATTGTTTTCGATAGCCAGAGCGAAACGAAGGCCCCGCCGAAGCCAAACAAGCCGGCCATGATCATCAACCCGGCGGCGCTGGATGATTGTATCCCCGTCAGGCTTAGCACCAGACCGAATACCAGCATCACCGCCAGGTTGGTAAGCAGAAAGAGAGCTATGCGCATCATATAGAATGGTATCCCCTGATAAAAATCACGCCGATTGCGTTAAGGGGATCGTATGGGCTCCAAGCGGGTTTTCAAGTATTGCTTGGCAATAAGTGCTTAAAAAGACATAACTTTACATTCTGTAAATAAATAAAGGCGCCTTATCGGCGCCTGCGTTTATTTTACCGCCGCCGGTTGCAACGGCTGTTGGCCGCTTTCCGCCTTGGCGAGGTCCAACGCGATATGCACGGTCTCGTCCAGATAAGGATCAGGCTCGTGGTAGTCCTTCGGAATGTCATCGAGGGATTTTATCGGTTTTTTACCTTGCCGCTGCAGGCGCTCGTTGATGCGCTGCAAACGAATGGCGTCATCCTCGTGATTTTCCTTTTCACGCTGCGCCAGATTCAGGGACGCGATATTGCGTTTGTCCTTCATGGCATTGAGGCGGGCGATGTCCTGGGCGATATATTGAAACTCCGGATCCGCCGCGATTCGCGCCTGGTGGGCTTTCAACAGCTCGGCGGCAAAGGGTTTCAAATCACCGTACTTAGCGTAAGTGGCCGCATTGATGCTGTCCCAGGGCAAGGCGTTATCTTCGAATTTTTCGCCGGTTTCGACGTCCGTCTCGTAGCCGGTCGGCATGATGATATCCGGTACGACCCCTTTACGTTGAGTGCTGCCGCCGTTGATGCGGTAAAACTTCTGAATGGTGTACTGGATTGAGCCCAACGGCGGCCAGTCGGGACGCAGCATCTGATCATAGATGCGATTGAGGGAGCGGTACTGCTGCACGGTGCCTTTCCCGAAGGTCGGCTCGCCGACGATTAACGCCCGGCCATAATCTTGCATGGCGGCGGCGAAAATTTCCGACGCCGAGGCGCTGAATCTGTCCACCAGCACCACCAGCGGACCTTTATAGTAAACAATGCCGTCGTTGTCGCTGTCCTCGCGGATCTTGCCGTTATTGTCACGGACCTGGACTATCGGCCCGCTGGGGATGAACAGCCCCGACAGCGATACGGCTTCGGTCAATGCGCCGCCGCCGTTGGTGCGCAAGTCGATGATCACGCTGCTGACATTCTGTTTTTCCAGTTTCTGCAGCTGCACCTTGACGTCGTCGGTCAGACCAACGTAGAAACCGGGGATATCCAGCACGGCGACCTTCTGTTGCCCTACTTCCTTGATGGTCATTTTCACGGCGCGATCCTCAAGTCGGATGCGCTCGCGGGTGACGGTGACAATCCGCGTCTTGGTTCCCTTGCCCGCCGGCAATATCTCCAGACGGACTTTGCTGCCTTTCGGGCCTTTGATGAGGGAAACCACATCGTCCAGCCGCCAGCCGATGACATCCACCATGGGTTTGCCGGTCTGGCCGACGCCCACCACGCGATCGCCCACCGTGATGGACTTGCTCTTCGCCGCCGGTCCTCCGGGCACCAGAGAATTAATGACAGTATAATCGTCGTCCATCTGCAATACCGCGCCAATCCCTTCCAGCGATAGACTCATTTCGGTATTGAACTGTTCGGTATTGCGCGGGGAAAGGTAATTGGTATGGGGATCGATTTCATGGGCGAACGCATTCATGACCATCTGAAACACGTCTTCACTGTTGCTTTGCGCCAGCCGGCGAATCGCGAACTGATAACGTTTGGCGAGAATGTCGCGTATTTCCGCGTCCTTCTTGCCGGTCAGTTTAAGGCTTAATTCATCATACTTGACCTTGGCGTCCCAAAGCTTGTTCAGTTCGGCTTCGCTTTGCGGCCAGGGCGCCTTGCTGCGGTCAAGATCGATGGTATCGTTGCCGGTGAAATCCATGGGCTTGGCCAATTGGGCCAGCGCATATTCGTAACGCTCGAAGCGCCGTTGCTGCGCAAGATTATAAAGCGCAAAGGGCACATCCAGCTTTCCGCTTTTAAGCTCGTCGTCCAACTGATCTTTTTTATCTGAATATTGGGCGATGTCCGATGCCAGCAGCACATTGTGGCTGTAATCCAACATATTCAAATAACGCGCGAAGATTTTCTCTGAAAAAGCATCGTCCAAATCGAACTGACGATAATGAGAACGGGTAAAACGCGCCGTGACGCGTTCGCTGACCGTTTCTTGCTGGGCTTCTTCGTGAAGCTGGGGAATCTGATCGGCGCGGGTGATTTTTACCTCTGCCGCCGACAACTGACCCGCAAGCAACAATCCTGCAAGCGCAGTAACTCTGACAAATGTGTTCATGCCCTGGTTGGCCTCCGTATCAGAACTGCAGGTGTTCTGCGCGCACTATCAAAGCCATCCCGGAAGAAAGCTGCACACGTACCCCTTCTTTGGCAATTTCCATCACTGTTGCTTCCATGGGATCTTTGCCTACCTTGATTTTGATGGCCTGACCGATTTGCAGTTTGGAAATATCGGTAACTTGCACCTGACGGACAGGAGCAGGTTTTTTAACCTCTTGAGACGGACGTTCGCTCTTGGGCCGACCGGCGGAACGCTGTCGCCGCGGCGCATTCGCGCCTTCGGCGCCTTTACGTTCGGCGGCGGCCGGATTCGGGTTGGCCGGCGCGGCGCGACGCGGGGCGGGAGCCTGGCCGTTTTCGCGCTTTTTAGCCTGCTGGGCGGCGCGTTGCTGCTGCACGCGCGCTTTGGCTTCCTCGAGCTGCTTGCGGGCATGTTCAACATGCTGCGCCTCCAACTCCCCGCAGGGATTGCCGTCGAGATCCACCCGCTGAGCGCCCAGTTTTATACCGTAAAGGTAACGCCAACTTGACGTATAAAGCCGCAACGCCGAACGCAGCTGGGTTTTACTGAGGCTATCCTCTCCCTGGATGCGGGCGACCAGATCCGCAAAGATACCGATTTTCAAAGGCCGCGCCTCTCCTCGGCGGTAAAGCAGAGCGGGAAGCGCTCCGCCAGAAAAGCAATCACTTCTTTGTTACTGTTCAACTTGGGTTGATTTTCCATGAAATTTCCTGATTACAACGGGTTTGCCAACCAGCGCAGGCATGAACAGGCGTCATTATAATGACGCCATCGGCAAATGCCACGTTATCCGTATATCAATATAAGGTATTATTGATAAATCTTCGCAGGTCAGTTTGATTTAATTGCTGGCAAAGCCGCTCCACCAAAGCGTTCAGGCCGTCTTCGTCCTCTTGATCGAAACGATGATAAATCGTGCTATCGATGTCCAGTACGCCAACCACCCGTCCGTCGAGGGTGATGGGCAAGACGATTTCAGCAAGACTTGCGGCGTCACAGGCGATATGCCCGGGAAATTCGTGGACATCATCCACCCGCTGTATACGGCGTTCCGCCACCGCCGTGCCGCAGACGCCTTTTCCCACCGGGATGCGCACGCAGGCGATTTTTTCCCTGAAACGGTCCCAAAACCAGTGTATCACCGTCCAGCAGATAAAAACCGGCCCAATTAACGTCTTCGAGGTATTCGAACAGCAAGGCGCTGACATTGGCCATCGCGGCGATAAAATGGGTTTCGCCGTCAATCAACGCCGTCATGTTTTGTAGTAATTCACTATAGAATTGTTGTTTGTTCATATGTAAACCAATAAATGAGCTAATCTGATTGATATCAGCCGAAAAGTCAGCCTCTATAAAATAAGCAATAAATGCCTAAGGCCACAAGATTAATCCTTTATTGCTTCACAAAGCCAGTGCCCGCGGGTATGTTTGCGCTACACCGTCGGCGTGGCGGGGTATAAGGGGTATGAACGAATTCAGCGCCCATTGCATATGAAGATAAAGCATATCCATTCCGCCTTGCCTCAAGGGCGTTATCAGCGTTGCAGCCAATGCGATGCTTTATTTATCCTTCCGGCGTTGAATCAGGATCAGGACGCCTTTTGCCCCCGCTGTCGGGCTCGGGTGGGCCACGGCCATGAATGGACGATAAATCGACTGGCTGTCATGGCGCTGACCATGGTGCTGTTGATGCCCTTTGCCTATGGGGAGCCGTTAATCAGCATTCGCCTGCTGGGCACCTCCATTAACGCCACACTCACGCACGGCATTTGGCAAATGGCCATTCAAGGTAGCCCCCTTACCGCCAGCATGGTGGCGTTTTGCACCGTCGGCGCCCCCTGCACCCTGGTGATATCCCTGCTGTATCTCAACGTCGGCGAACGGCTGGGGATGAACCTGCGCCCGGTGCTGCTGATGCTTACGCGCTTGAAAGAGTGGGTGATGCTGGATATTTATCTTATCGGCATGGCGGTGGCGGCCATCAAGGTCAAGGATTACGCCGATGTGAACACCGGCCTGGCGCTGCCGGCGTTCATCGCGTTGGCGCTGCTTGGCGTACTGACCATGACCCATTTGAACATCGGCCAGCTGTGGGAGCATTTTATCCACAACCCTCCCCCCGTTGCGCACCAATACCGAGGCGCTGAGAGTCTGTCTGGGCTGCCATTTCACCGGCTACGCCGATGCTCGGGGCCGCTGTCCGCGCTGCCATACCCCGCTACGCCTTCGCCGCCGCCAAAGCCTGCAAAAATCCTGGGCGGCGTTGATAGCGTCGATAGTCCTGCTCATTCCGGCCAACGTGCTGCCTATTTCCATCATCTATATCAACGGCAGCCGAAATGAAAGCACGATACTTTCCGCCATCGCTTCCCTGGCAAACGATAACATCCCGGTGGCGGCGGTGGTGTTCATCGCCAGCATCCTGGTGCCTTTTTTGAAGATCATCGTCATGCTGACGATATTACTGAGCATCCATTTCAACATCAGGCAGGGATTAAAAACCCGCATTCGCCTGCTACGCTTTGTCAGTTGGATAGGCAGATGGTCCATGCTGGACTTGTTTGTCATTTCCATCACGATGTCGCTGGTGGATCGCGACCAGCTTTTGGCTTTTACAATGGGACCGGCGGCGTTTTATTTCGGGTCCGCCGTCATTTTGACAATACTTGCTGTCGAGTGGTTGGACAGCCGTCTGATATGGGATGCACATGCAGCAAACGCCGACTATACCGACTAGCGCGGAAGTCAAAAACAAGCGCCGTATTTCTCCGTTTTGGCTGTTGCCGTTTATCGCCCTGCTGATTGCCGGTTGGCTGGTTTACAGCACGGTCCAGGAGAAAGGCGCCACGGCCACCATTGACTTCGTCTCCGCCGACGGCATAGTGGCCGGTCGGACGCCGGTGCGTTATCAAGGGGTGGAAGTCGGCACGGTGCAAAATATCAAACTCAGCAATGATTTGCGCACCATCAAGGTGGAGGTGAGCATCAAACGCGATATGCGCGATGCCCTGCGCCAGGGTACCCAGTTCTGGCTGGTCACCCCCAAAGCGTCCCTGGCGGGCATTTCGGGGCTGGATGCGTTGGTGGGCGGCAATTATATCGGCATGATGCCCGGTAAAGGCGACCCGCAAACCCATTTCACCGCCCTCGACACCCAGCCGAAATACCGGGTCAATACCGGTGAGTTGCTTATTCACCTTCATGCGCAAAACCTCGGGTCGCTCAATACCGGTTCCTTGGTCTACTACCGCAAATTGCCGGTGGGCAAGGTGTATGATTATGATATTTCGCGTGAAAAAGGCGACGTGAATATCGATGTCTTGATTGACCGGCGCTTTACGGATTTGGTCAAAAAAGACAGCCGCTTCTGGAATGTTTCCGGTATCAAGGCTAATGTGGATTTCCATGGCGTCCAGGTGGATATGGAAAGCATGGCGGCGCTGGTGAACGGCGCCATCGCTTTTGATTCGCCGCAAAACAGCGAACAGGCCCGCACCGATGATACCTTCACCCTTTATCCCGATCTCGCCCACAGCCAGCGTGGGGTGATTATTACGGTGGATTTACCGGATGGGGATAATCTCAGTGAAGGCCATACCCCGCTGCTTTACCAAGGGTTGGAAGTGGGCACCCTATCCAAATTGTCCCTTGGCGACGCGAATAAGGTGACGGGCGAGCTGACCATCAATCCCGCCATTAAAGACCTGATGCGCAGCGGTTCGCGCATCGAAATGGCGGCGCCGCAGGTTTCCCTGACCAATATGAATCTCAGCGGACTGCTTACCGGCACCACGTTAAATCTGATTCCCGGCGACGGCGAGCCGCAGGATCACTTCACCGTTCTCGACAGCAACCACCGCCTGTTGCAAGAGCCGGGCGTAAAAACCTTCACCCTCTCGGCGCCGGAAAGCTACGGCATCGACAGCGGTCAGCCTTTGACCCTGTATGGCGTTGAAGTGGGCAAAGTCATCAGCCGCAAACTGGACGGGAACGGAGTGCTGTTTGAAGCGGCGCTGGCGCCGGAATATGCCGGCCTGTTGCATAAAAACACCAAATTCGTCGTCAATAGCAGGCTGGACGTGAAATTCGGCCTGGACGGTCTGCGCGTACTGGGGGCGAGCGCGCAACAGTGGCTGGACGGCGGCATCCTGATGCTCCCCGGCACGCAGGGCGCGCCGCAGGCGAACTATCCGCTTTACGGCAATCGGGAGCTCGCCGAACAAGGCGTCCAGGGTATAAAGCCCGCCGCGACGCTGACGCTCACCGCCGATAGCCTGCCGGATATCCAAACCGGGTCAATTGTGATGTACCGGCGATTCCAAGTGGGGGAAATTATTGATGTCCGTCCCACCGCTAAAAATTTCGAAGTGGATGTGTATATTCATCCGCAATACCGCAAGCTGCTGACCGATAGGAGCATCTTCTGGGCGGAGGGCGGCGCGAGGATGCAAATCAACGGCAGCGGAATCAGCGTGCAGGCATCGCCGCTGGATCGCGCGCTGAAAGGCGCTATCAGCTTCGATAATCTGGATGGCGCGGTGTTGGTCAAAGGCGCGCCGCGAAAATTGTACGCGTCGGAAAACGCGGCGCGGGCGCTGGGCAGCCAGATTGTGCTGCAAACCTTTGATGCCGGCAAACTGTCGCCGGGTATGCCCATCCGCTATTTGGGTATCGATATCGGGCAGGTGGAAACGCTCAAGCTCTCTCCCCAGAACAGCGAAGTGCTGGCGCAGGCGGTGCTCTATCCGGAGTATGTCCAGGCTTTCGCCCGGGTCGGTACCCAATTCTCGGTGGTAACGCCGGAAATCTCCGCAGCCGGGGTGACCCATCTGGAAACCCTGTTCCAACCCTATATCAATGTCGAACCGGGCAAAGGGCAAGCTACGCGCAACTTTACCTTACAGCAGGCGACCATCAGCGATTCTCGTTTTCTCGATGGGCTGAACATCGTGGTGGATACGCCGGAGGCGGGATCATTGCAGGTGGGTACGCCCGTGCTGTTCCGGGGTATCGAGGTCGGCACCGTCACCGGGATGTCTCTCGGGCCGCTGGCGGATCGGGTGTATGTATCCCTACGCATCAGCAGACAGTACCAGCACCTGGTACGGGACAACTCGGTATTCTGGCTGGCGTCAGGTTATGATTTGAAGTTCGGATTAACCGGCGGCACAGTGAAAAGCGGTACATTCCAGCAGTTTATCCGCGGCGGCATCGCGTTCGCCACCCCGCCGACCACGCCGCTGGCGCCTAAAGCAAGCCCCGGCAAGCATTTTTTGCTCAACAATGAGGAGCAGAAGGAGTGGCAAGACTGGGGCACCGCCATTCCGCAGGGATAATGGCCAGATTGTCACCGCGACGTATTGCCGGGATGCTCGTTAAAAACCGGATGCCGCCCGGCGCGTCGTACGGCATGGCGTTTCAAGCAAATCCAGCGAACTTGGCTATGCTTAAGGCGTGAGAAGCCAAGGGAATTTGCTCCAGGCAATAAAAAATGAAGGGGTTAGCCATGACCAAGACGACAGTCAAAATAGGCAGCTTTGAAGTTGACGATGCGGAGTTATCTAGGGGAGCACAGCATCACGTCGAGAATATCCTGAGCATCCCCTGCAAATCGGATCCTGAACTCTGTAAACAATTGGACGGCTGGGATGAGCAAACCAGCATCCCCGCTCTCCTTGACGGCAAAGAGCATATTCTTTACCGGCAGCATTATGACCACGATAATGATGCCTGGGTCATGCGGCTGGAATAAAGCGTCGAAGCCGGGTCTAGTGCCGAAAGCCGCTTAATTTTAGTGGCTATTTATCAGTGCTCAAATATTGCAATGCTCGTATGTTGCAATGCTCATATGTTGCAATGCTCGTATGTTGCAGTGATCAAGTATTTCAGTGCTCACGTATTGGCATAAATGCTGATGGATTGGCGTATAAATGCGTATGGAGAGAGAGTGCTGTTTATAAAAAAAATCAGCCCGCAGGCTGATGACTGAATGCTAGTCTTTAATGACTCATACCGAGGGTAGTGAATTCATTATAGATTTTGCGCTGAAAATAGCGACCTATCGCATCAATAGCCGACATTCCCGTTAAAAAAATATCCAAGGAGAATTGCCGTGATTCGTACCCTGGAAGAATTGGAACAAGTACGCCGGGAATGCCGGAAAATGGTGACTCGGCGCGCCGGCTTATCCGCCGGCGCCGCCGTTATTCCCATACCGGGACTGGATATCGGCACCGATGTGTCGATTTTAATGGCGCTTTTACCGACGATTAACGAGAAATTCGGCTTAACTCCGCAGCAAATCGATGCGTTGCATCCCAACCGCAAAAAATACACGCTGGCGGCCATCTCCGGCATCGGCAGCCGCGTCATCGGCAGTAATATAACCCGCAAAATCGTCGCGCTGCTGCTTAAACGGGCCGGCATCAAAATCACCGCTAAAACCGCGCTGCGTTACGTACCCATTGTTGGCCAGGCCGCTGCCGCCGGTCTGAGTTTCAGCGCGTTGAAAGTGCTGGGGAATGCGCATACCGAAGATTGCTATCGGGTGATAAAGCAGGTGCTGACGGTGCCGGAACACGCATCGGAAACGGAAGGGACGCTAGGCAGCGGCAAATGACCCTGGCGAAACTTTAATCATGATCTTCGACAAAGTTGTCCCGCTTAAATTGTTTTACGATTTTCCGGAGTTTTCTTTTCCAGCGGAGGAACAGTACGTGGAACGTCAACTGGTAGTATCCGAAGATATCCAATCCGTGGGATATGATGCAGCCCACCGCACGCTTGAAATCAAATTCCAAACCATCGGGGTTTATCAATACCCCGGCGTGTCATTAAACGTCTATCATTCCTTGATGGAGGCGCCTTCAACAAGCGAATGCTTCAAAAGCCTTATCAAGCACAGATATCTGTGCCGAAAAGTGGGTTAGCCCAACGATGAAGCGGAGTTTCAGACCCCGCTTCGATCGTTTTCAGGCGATGGTAACGGTCTTGTCCAAATAGACGTCCTGCACCGCATTAATCAACGCAACGCCCTCTTTCATTGAGCGTTTGAATGCCTTGCGTCCCATGATCATGCCCATGCCGCCGGCCCGCTTATTGATAACCGCCGTGCGTACCGATTCCGCCATGTCCGTTGCGCCCGCCGACGCGCCGCCGGAGTTAATAAGACCGGCGCGGCCCATATAGCAGTTGGCCAGTTGATAACGCACCAGATCGATGGGGTTATCCGACGTCAGTGAACTGTAGACGCGCTCGTCCGTATAGCCGAAATTAACGGCGTTGTAGCCGCCGTTGTTCTCAGCCATCTTCTGCTTGACGATATCGGCGCCGATGGTGGCGGCAAGATGATTGGCCTGACCGGTTAAATCGGCGCTGGTATGATAGTCCACGCCGTCTTTCTTGAATGCCGGATTGCGCAAATAAGCCCACAGCACCGTTACCAACCCAAGCTCATGGGCGCGGGCAAAGGCGGCGGACACTTCCTCAATTTGGCGGCGTGACTCCGCCGAGCCGAAGTAGATAGTGGCCCCCACCGCCACCGCACCCAAATCAAACGCTTGATCGACACTGGCATAGAGCGTTTGATCGTATTGGGTAGGGTAGCTCAGGGTTTCATTGTGATTGATTTTCACCAGGAAAGGTATGCGGTGGGCATAACGCCTGGAAACCGCCGCCAGCACGCCATAGGTTGAGGCGACGCAATTACAGCCGGCTTCCAGCGCAAGCTCAACGATGTTTTTCGGATCAAAATAGAGGGGATTGGCGGCGAAGGAAGCGCCGGCGGAGTGCTCAACGCCCTGATCCACCGGCAGTATGGAGAGATAGCCGGTGCCCGCCAGACGGCCGGTGTTCAACATCATTTGCATATTGCGCAAAACCACCGGCGAACGGACGTTGTCTATCATCACCCGGTCAACATAGTCGCTGCCCGGCAGGCAGAGGTGTTCGGCGGGGATGGTGGTGCAATGGTGTTCCAAGAGCGTCGCGGCGTCTTTACCCAACAGTGAGGAAATATCGGTCATTATAGCCTCCTTAGGTTGATACTAAAGTACGGCATAAACTTGTGGAAGAGTCAAAACGGAGGAACATCGCAACGGGAAACTTCCCCCGTTAAGTAAAGTCATCCTAGTTCCAATCGACGCCTGTTGCCATCTTTAGTTCGTAAGAGCCGGTTTCTCAGACGGGCAGGGTAATGCCCGCCGCCGCATCTGGAGGGACGGCGACAGGCAATCGGCCTCATAAGGCGTGGGAGCCGTTGACGAAACGCCCTCACCTCGCCTGAGCCGCGCTTTTCTCTGCAAAGGACGCAATCCCCTGAATATGCCGCTTTTCAAAGCTGATGCGTTCTTCACGGTGAAAGAAATCACCTGGGGCTTCATGATCGTCGGCATTTTCCACCGATGAGATAAACCCTTGGTAAATCCCCTCATGTATGGAAGAAATCCGCACGCTTAATCGGTATCTTTTTCTCGGTTCTCCGACGGGTTTTGATACTAAAATCACATGGTCGTCGCGTCTGAAAACGCTGCCCAATGGCAGAGGTGCTTCCTGAAAATTTTCACCCATGATTTTAATCTCCTGTTCCCAAAGTCCAGAAACGATAACATGAGCTCAAGCCTCGATGACCTGCCGTGAATCGCAAAAGCCATCATTTCAATGGATATCGTTTAAGCATTAAGTGCGGTAGTCGGCGGACCATTATTGTTGCTTGCGGCAAGCGCTTGGAGAAAAAACCCCATGGGTATGGGGTTTGTCTATTTTTAATGTTGGTAAAGCTTATGGGCTCTATATTCTTTTGATTTCTTGAATTCCGCTCTATTATAAGGGTAAGCATTCAGCAAAAATTCGGTTACTTCCTCTGTTAATACGGTTATCGTCGGCAGTTTTTCCCGGATAATCCATTCAAGATAAAGCCTATCTTCCGGCGTGACCTCTCTTTCGTCGCTCCCCGGCCATTGATTGATATACCTAAGAACGTCTTTGCCCGCATGGCGATCGATTTTAGCCGCCTCCATCTCATGGTTTTGCGAACCATATTTCGGATCGCGAGCCCAGTTATAATCATTGTAAAGCATTGTTTCTTTGGTTAATTCTGCCATTTTAGCCTCACTAAGACTGTGGTTTACACGGTTAATCCTTATTTCCCAAACTCTCGTTACAATACAAGGAGAGAAAGGTAAAAAACCCGGCAGCCTTCCGATTTTCGTCATTTAACCGGATGAGTTATAGGGTGATTGTGTACCATTCCGCGCTTAGAGAACCTGCTACCTTTAGCCGCCGAATTAATGTAAAGTGTTGAATTTAATATTATTTTTATCCGTGCTTTCAGTTTGAAATACCACGGGTGGGATAGTCGATAAGCGATGCTTTACAGAAACGGGTGCAAAAGAATCAGCGTGGTTTTTAAAGGAGACAGAAGGGGTACGATCGAGGCACTGTCTGGTAAAAAATGGCCTGCAGGCCCGGCCTGGGCTTTTCCAGATTTTGCCGGCATGATCACATCCAAGTTTTCATGCAACAAGTTTTCATGTAAACATAAGACCGGCTTCCCACAACTATTCTGCCGAATAAGGCATGGAGTCTGTTCAAAATTAATAGGGCATAACCCATCGGCGATGGACAGTTCGTAGTGAAGTTAGCGGGAAAGGGAAAGGGTTGCAATTTAGGCCTGAAATAAATTTTCAGTTCTTTTTCATACATAAGTTAATTGCTTTATAAGCAAAGAATGAAAAAGACCAAATACGAACCCTTTTTTTCATTGCAAAAAAATAAAATATATATATTAGATGATTACTAGATGAAATCCGATAAAACCACTTACTATTGCTTATCATTACATCCGTCTCGTATCAAACAGTTATCAGCCTTTTCGGGATAGCGATGGTAAAAATTTCCGTGTTCGCTTTTCGGCAGCAGTCACATCGTTGGGCAATCATTAAACGCCTCTATTCGCAAGTCGTTACTCACCCACGTCACCGCACTCCAGCAGGTGCCCCTATCGATATCATTATGTATAATTTTTGATAAAGCAAAAAAACCGGCCACACATTAAGCACGAGCCGGTATTTTTGGAAACACAGTCCATTTTAAAATAATTTAAGGCTTCGTTCAAAACAACCATCACATAATGTTTGCTTCAATGTACTACATATCCACTGTATTTCTTGCCCTAGTGTATTTGACAGTTAATATTATATAATTTGCGTTATTTGATAAAATATCACTTCCAGACAAATTATTTTGCATATAGTTTTTAGTTAATGTAACATTTGTTCCCGTCATACTTCCCCCGAGTCCAACAGCACTTGTTTTCAACGCCCAAACAAATACCTTTGAAAAATTGCTTGCAGGATTAATAGTGGCCCTTGGGAAAGGTAATCCACCAATAACTACATCCCCACTGATACTGTTTAAATTTACACCTGTATTTAATTGTATATCGCACTCAACTACATTACCAATTAGCGTATACGAGCCTATTGCCGACACAAGAGCAATTGATGTTGTTCCAACTATAAGAGATGGAGTAAATGTATCTTCAGAATATTGAAAAGTAAACATATCATTTCCAAATGCCAATGCTGGAATACGATAGTAATTCATATGTTGTAAATAGAGAGTTTTTTCTTCAGCGTTATTTCCTGATAGATCCCAACGATATAAAACTGGATTTATTTTCTGCCCAACATTATTGTAACTAGTGACAACCGGAAAAGAGTAATCATCTGCATTTCCATTATTGGCCCCGCTTACACCATGATATAAATATCTGCTCACACCCATCGTTATGGGTTTGTTGGTTCCAGTGGGACATCCTACGAGATCAATATTATTTTTTGATATATAACCTTCAGCGGCAATCGGCTGCAGATATCCTGAAGAACGTAATGGATCGGTAATATCTATACCAAAAACACCACTTTTTAACGAGGGATTTGCATAACCGCTATTTTCTATAAAACACTCATCTAAAGTACTCCGATTGCCCATATTTAAATAAAATGGGGCCCTATGAGTATTGAGAGTCTTGGCATTTACCACCGGATTATTCGACATGTATCTACCATATCGACTTAAACCAATCAGACCCCGTGATGCGATACCATAAAAAGGAGTAATCTCAGATGGTGATATGGGGTCAGCATTATTACTGAGCCGACCACCATTTGCTATGGTAGGTGAATTAATACTTTTCCAAAAATATGTATCAAAAAAAAGAATCTATTTCTGCATAGCGCGCATCCCATGTACCACCTGGTGAAGTATAACTGAAACCATCAACTGAATCCGCATCGACCCAGCAACTTAGATAAACATCAATTGCTGGGTATGGTGGCATATATGTGGTGGTTTGGCGAGTGTTCGAACGATATGTCCACCAACCACCACGGACAATTCCAGCATAACAATTAATAATTGCAATATTTCTTTTAGTACTTTTTTCCACTCCTTGCTCAATCCCAGCGATGCCACATCCACTAAAAAGGCAATTATTTAAATCTGAACGGAATGAAATTCCTTCTAAAACGTAACCTATAAACGAGTTTGAAATACTTATATTCTCCATCTGAGTACGCACAGTAGTTTCTTTGCTTCCGTTAGTAAATAAAAACATTGCACCAGAACTCAAATTGATATCACCCGTCATATAGTTATATGGGCCGATTAAGGCATCTTTATCTTTATTATCTGCCATGAGTTTGATAGATGAAGGGACAGTAATAGAGACTGGCAGAAAATTGGTACTCTCAGCTGCAATATTAGTATCTCCATTACCAACCCATGATGGATAAACTGTTCCGTCATCACCCGGTAAAGTAAACGTTTTTGGGAAGCTCAGTAATTTATATTGCCCTGAATACTTGACCATACCTATATTATTTGCAGCAGCAAAGTCTACTGCAAGCTGAAATGCATCAGTGCTATCAAAGTCCTCATAACCTCCTTCAGTAATAGGATGGGCTCCAAACTGTCTTATATCAATGCTAAGAATTTGATTGAGAGTTGTTTCTCCTATGCTGATATCATCTGTGGTTATTTCCCCTAAAGCGGTTGTCAATTCTTCTTGAGTTACGAGGTCATTGTATTCTTCGGCTGTTGGGATAACGCCGGTAACTGATGTTGGCATAGCCTGCCTCCAGATGGTGCTGTCGATAAGAACAAAGCTTCCCTCAATGAGAAGCCCTGATGTGTAGTCATATACAAAATACTGTATATAATTACAGGCTATGCTTTTGGATAGGATTTGTGAAGCATTGAAATGGTGCTTAACTATAATCGATTGATTTATTGATGAATTTAACCGATTCGGTATGATACTGTTTCCCATTATGTTCCGTTTTATTGTCTCGTTTGGGCCAGCGATGGCCCGGTTTTTTAGATATGTATATCAAGAAAAATGTCCATTAATTGAACTAGAATCAGCGGAAAAAATTTGCGCTGCCGTGGACTGCCCCTAGGATCGTGGACACTCCTGGCCTACAGTTTTGAGCATAGGAGGACACCATGGGAACACAGCGTTTTACCCCCGAATTTAAAGAAGAAGCCGTCCGGCAAATTGTTGAGCGCGGCTACTCTGTCGTGTGCTGGATGTGCATCCGAGTGGGTTTTATGCCTGGCTTCAGCAGCCGTATTCACAACGCCATCAGGCCGATCTGAGACTGACGGGACAGATAAAACAATACTGGCTGGAGTCGGGATGCGTTTATGGTTATCGCAAGATCCATCTGGACCTCCGAGATAGCGGGCAACAGTGCGGGTTGAACCAGGTCTGGCGGCTGGTGAAAGGTTTGGAATAAAGGCCCAGGTCGGGTACCGGAGGCCTCGGGCACGCAAAGTTGAGGCCAGTATAGTGACACCCAACAGGCTCCAGCGACAGTTCAATCCGGATGCTCCGGATGAGCGTTGGGTAACGGACATAGCCTATATCAGGACCCACGAAGGCTGGCCGTATCTGGCCGTGGTTGTCGATCTGCTCTCACGCAAAGTCATCGGCTTGTTAATGCAATTACGGATGACAAAGGACATTGTCCTGAACGCACTTCTGATGGCCGTATGGCGGCGTAATCCCCAAAAACAGGTACTGGTTCACTCAGACCAGGGCAGTCAGTAACAAGCCATGAGTGGCAGTCGTTCCTGAAATCCCATAGGCTGGAAGGCAGCATGAGCCGTCGTGGTAACTGTCACGATAACGTGGCTGCGGAAAGTTTTTTCAGTTACTGAAGCGTGAACGGGTAAAGAAAAAGATCTACGGAACGCGGGAAGAAGCCCGCAGCGATATTTTTGATTACATAGAAATGTTTTATAACAGTAAGCGGCGGCATGGTTCGAGCGATCAGATGTCACCGGCAGAATATGAAAACCAATATTATCAACGAATCGGAAGTGTCTAGATTATCCGTGGCGATTCAAAAAAAACGGTGCAAGGATCGCAATCCCTCTTACTATACGACTCCGTGTATTGGATCTGTCACTTCAGCAAGTTATAGATAAATGCCTCATCGATAGCCGAAGCGATTATTTAATAAGTTCGTCAAGTACAAAAGCCGGCAGGAATCCCGGAGCACTTAATGCGGATTCGATTACAAAAGCCTTCGTCCGAGCATTGAAGGACTCAGAAATTAACTATGAAGATTCACCACCGAGTTTTCATGAAATAAAAAGCCTGGCGTCGCGGCTTTATGCCGCAGAGTATGGCATGGAATTCGTCCAGAAATTACTTGGGCACAAGTCAATGAAGATGACCAGTTTGTATTTAGATTCGCGAGGAACGGAGTGGGTAGAGATTCAGGCCGATTATTAGATTTCGGACGAATTTTGGACATTTTCGGACAACTCCAAAATATATAGATAAATCAGAGAATAAAAAAAAGACCGAATACGATTCCTATATTCGGTCCAGGGAAATGGCTCTTGGATAGAGCCGTGCGCTAAAAGTTGGCATTAATGTAAGCTGTTTAATCTTACGTCTCTGAGTATAGGAGTTTACGGCGGGTTTTCCATCGATTATGTCGCATTCACGACCCATATCATTCACAAAATCATAACTTTGTGATATCACGCACGATTATAATTATTAACATGATTAACTATTAACGTGGTAATCACTGGGGGTATTATCCGGGCTGGTTGCAAAGCTGCCGAGCGCGGGCCGCAAAAGGGGCGATGCTCATTTTTTGTCCAGGCTTGGCAGGGTCATCCAGTAAAATGGTCTCCACGGGCACCGCCTTGACTTGACCGGACAGCATTTCACTTTTGGCTTTATCGTTAAGGGGATATTGCATCAGCGTGCTCATATTTAGGGCGAATAGGGATTGATCCGCCCGGCAAAGCAATTGCAGTTCCTCTTGCTGGAAGGCCCATTGTTTGCCGTATTGGAATTTACTGACGGTCACGATTTGCGCTGCCCCTGCCGCCTGGGCAATCAGCGCGATGGGAAGGATGAGAAACCGGATTTTCATGTTTGAACCTATTTGAGTTGGAAGCAAGCGCCGGAACCGATGCTTAGGGCTCCAGAGTGGCAAATATACTCACTAAAATCAGCACTGCATTCCCCAGTACCAGTTCCGCCAATGTTAATATCGTCAGGTAATGAACAGCCCGCGACGGATGTCGCGACATCATCGGCACAACCCGATAACGGTTGGTCACCGCCAAAAGCACCATTACCACCACCACGGCGATTTTTATCATCAGCATGCGCTGATAGAGAGAGGATAAATCCGGCGGCCACTGCCCGAGTATCAGATAACCGTTGATAATACCGGTTAATATCACCAGCGCCACCGCGCCGTGGGCGCTTTGTGAAAAACGGATCAGCGCCCGCATGGCGTCTTCCCGCGCCGTCTGGCGCAGCAGCGGCAGGCACCATAACAAGGGAACCAGGCACCCAAGCCACCACGCGGCGGAAAAGAGGTGTACTATCTGGTTGATTCGTTGCAATATGCCGCGCAACCCTAGGCTCATGGCGGTATGGCCGGTGAGTGCCAGGGTGAGCAGTAAAGCGCTCGCCGCCGCCAGGAGCAACCGTTGACGCCAGGGCGGCAAGTTGGCGCGGCCGCTAATTAGCACCGCGGCCAGGGCAAACGAAATGTGCCATCCCCATACCGTGCCGAAATCCGTGTGAAGTACTGCCAGCCAAACGCTCGGACGCAGCGTATCCGACCATCCCTGCCCCATTTGTCCGCTTTGCAACGCAAGAACGATCGCCGCCGTCAGCAAGGAGAATTTCGCCAATATCCGCACCGTCCGCGCGAAAGCGCCGCGCAAACTTTGCCGCAGCGCCGCTGGCGCGAGATACTCGCTAAAAAGCGTGATGCCGAACAGTTGCATCACCGCCGCGACGTGAATATAACGGCTGGCGGAGAAACAAGCCGCGAGGGTTAGCATTTATTTGACGTTAAAGCGATAGTCGCCCTGGGTCTTATGGCCGTCAACCGAGACCGCGTGCCATTGCACCTGGTAGCTTCCCGGCGCCAGCGGCTTTTCTATTGGTACGATAATCTGCGCCGGATTGGCCGGATCGGTTTTTATTTGACCGGTAGGGATCGGGCTGTTATCGGGGCCGATAAGGGTCAATCCGCTGAAGTTGGGTTCTAACCCTTCGCTGAAATTGAGCGTCAACGCCTGGGGGGGGCGGCGGACATGTCGGCGCCGGCCGCCGGATATTGAGAGGTAAGATGGGCGTGAGCCTGTGCCTGTTGCATAGCGAAGCCGGCAAGCAACAGCGCGAAAGCCGGGAGTAAACGTTTTATTGCCATTGACGGCGGTTCCTTAGATGATGTCGGATTCAACCGACGCTTTTAAGTCCCAAGCGTCGTTACCGGTTTTCCGTCGGCACGATAAAACGAAAAAATCCCGGCAGCGTTATTACCTTGGCGCAAGCAGATAATAACGATTGCAAGGACTTAAGTCGAGCGAACGCTGTCGATGATCCCCCCCTCGATTTGGCCGGTTCTGATGTCCAGCGCCGCCCGGAGGCAAACCTATCTCTTGCCGTCCCGGACCGATGACGGCTCAGGCCGGCGTACCGGCGCTATCACCGCCGTTCAATTTTTTCAGATCTTGATCGATAAAGAATAAACCACTGCTATCAGTGTTTACCAGAGACAATTTATCCAGGATGGATTTGAACAATTTTTCTTCTTCATGCTGTTCGGCAACATACCATTGCAGGAAATTAAAGGTGGAATAATCCTGGGAGGTGATGGCCGCATGGGCCAACTGGTTGATTTTCAGCGTGATCATCTGTTCATGTTCGTAGGTGCGTTTGAACAGTTCAGCCAACGAGGCGAAGCTGGTGGGCGGCGCCTCCAAGGCGCCCAGGACAGGCATAGAACCGGTGTCGTTGAGATAATCGAACAAACGCCGCATATGATCCATTTCTTCCTGCGACTGGGTTTTCAAAAACGCGGAGGCGCCTTCATAACCTTTATCGCTGCACCAGGCGCTCATCTGTAAATAAAGATTGGCAGAGAAGAATTCCAAATTTAATTGTTCATTAAGTTTTTGTGCCATTTCTTGTTTTAGCATTGGTCTGATTCCTGTTATTCGCTACAAGGTAATTTTATAGACCTTATTATGCCTATAGCATAACAATTTTTAAACCTTGATTTAACTGATGGACGAAAAATAATAAAATAACTATATATTTCAATTAATTATCATTATTTCATTTTCAAAATTGTTCTTTTATGTACGAAGTCTTATTTGATAGTGATTAGTATTACGATTCAAAGCTATCGCTTTCGAAAACCCCAATGAAATAACACCTCATTGCGCGCTAATACTAACGATTATTATTTTGATTAGCATGAACCTGGCGCCTTGCATTTTCAAGCCGGGTCCATTATTTTAGCATCCATCGTACGGCGCTTAAGGAGGAAGGATGGAATATAATCTGGCTAAGCTTGACCACGAAACCATGGAAAAAGTCAATGTCGACCTGGCCGCGTCAGGGGTAGCCTTTAAGGAACGTTACAATATGCCGGTGGTCGCCGAACAGATTGAACGTGCACAGCCGGAGCATTTACGCCCCTATTTCCGCGAGCGGGTGGCGTTCTACCGTAAGTCATCGCTGGGGTTTTCGCGCTTGCCCTATGAGCCCAAAAAATGATGTCTGGGTTAAGGCGTCCCAAGGCGCATTAACCGCAGGGTCGCATTCCCCTTCAGCCCTCTCCGCCGGCCTTATGTTAAAAAAAGCGGGCCACTGGGAAAGGCGCTTTTCGGCGGTCTGGAATAGCACGATTTGACTTGATTATCCCGGCCAACAGGCAGTTAATCATTGCTACATTTCCGATTCTTTTACAGAGAGGTAAATCATGAGTAAGGGAATGGATCGTAAGAAAGACACAAAAAAGAAACCGCTGAAGTCACCGGAAGAAAAGCGTGCCGAAAAGCGCAACAAAAAGGCTCAGCCTGATATCGTGTAAGGCAACCTGAATTAAACCCGCATCTGATGCGGGTTTTTTGTTTTTGCCGTTAGGGTCATAATGGGTCTTTCATTCGCAATTCAGGAAAGGCCATGACATTTCGCGTTATCGATACTGAAACCTGCGGTCTCGACGGCGGCGTTGTGGAGATAGCCTCGGTGGACGTCATTGAGGGTAAGCTCGCCAATGCCATGAGCGACCTGGTGAATCCCGGTCGTCCGATTGGGATTGAGGCGATGGCCATTCATCACATCACCGAGACGATGGTCGAAGATAAACCCCGTATCGCCAAGGTTATCGGTCGTTATCACGGCAGCCCTTACTACGTCGCCCATAATGCCGCTTTTGACCGGCGCATGCTGCCTGAGATGCACGGGCAATGGATATGCACGGTCAAGCTGGCGCGAAAACTTTACCCCGGCTTGAAATACAGCAATCAATACCTTCGCTATGCCCTCGACTTGCCGGTGAAGGTGCCCGATGGACTTTATCCCCACCGCGCGTTGTATGATTGCTATGTCACCGCCGCGTTGTTAATGAAGATCATGAGTGATTCCGGCTGGACCGCAGAACAAATGGTGGCATTCAGCAATGAGGCGACGTTGCTGACCACGCTGAAGTTCGGCAAATACCGGGGGCAATCCATGGCGCGCATTGCCCGGGAAGATCCGGGCTATCTTGAATGGATGCTGAAGAACCTGAAGGATTTATCGGCGGATATGCGCATGAGCATCACGCATTTTCTGACGCTGGCGGAGCAGGACCGGGGCAGTTAACCCCGGCGGCTTTTAAACCCCTGCGGACAATCGGGGTTATTCCACCAGAGAAAGAATAAAGGTGTATTCCATCGATACCCCTTCGTAGCCTTTGAAACGGCCGGATTTGCCGCCATGACCGGAATCCATGTCGGTACAAAGCAGCAACAAATGGTCGTCGGTTTTAGTGGCCCTGAGCTTAGCGACCCATTTGGCCGGTTCCCAGTATTGCACTTGGGAATCATGCAGGCCGGTGGTCACCAGCAAATGCGGATACGCCTGCGGCTTGATCTGATCGTAGGGACTGTACTGTTTCATGTAGTCGTAATAGGCCTTTTCTGCCGGATTGCCCCATTCATCATATTCACCGGTGGTCAGCGGGATGGACTCATCCAGCATGGTGGTCACCACATCAACAAACGGGACCTGAGCCACTACGCCCTTGAACAGTTCCGGCGCCATGTTGATGACCGCCCCCATTAGTAACCCGCCGGCGCTGCCGCCCATTGCAAACGCCTGTCGCCTATCGCCGTAGCCCTGGTCGAGCAGCGCACGGCTGACGTCGATAAAATCATTAAAAGTATTCATTTTATTGAACAGCTTGCCGTCGTCATACCATTGTTGGCCAAGCTCGCCGCCGCCGCGGATATGAGCCAGGGCAAAGACGAAACCACGATCCAACAGGCTAAGCCGACTGGCGCTGAAATCGGGATCCATACTGCTGCCATAGGATCCATAACCGTAAACCAGCAACGGATTATGCTCCGGTTTGAACAGACCCTTGCGATAGACCAGCGACACCGGGACATCGACGCCGTCCCGTGCCGCTATCCAGAGCCGTTCGCTGCGATAATTGTCCGCATCGAAATTTTTGACCAGGGATTGTTTGAGCAAAATGCGTTCGCCGCTATCCATGTTCAATTCAAACAGCGTGGTGGGCGTGGTCATGGAGGAGTATCCATAACGCAGCCAGGGGGTATCCGGGTCGGGATTATAGGCAAGCCAGGTCACATAGGTGGGATCATCGAAGGCGATACCCTTTTCTTCGCCGCTTAGCCAGTGGATCTGGCGCAGGCTGGTAAGCCCCTGGTGCCGTTCCTCCAGCACCAGCCAATCCCGAAAGAGCGTGAAACTCTCCAGCACCACATCGTCCCGGGCGGGGATCAGCGTTTCCCAAAAAGCCTCATCGCTGCTTTCACTGCGGTAGAGGGCAAAGTTTTTTTCCCTCCCGGTTGGATCTCAGGTAAAAATGGCCCTGGAAGTGATCCAGTGAATATTCATGGTCGTGACGACGCGCCAGGAAGCGCTCAGGCCGGGCATGGGGATTATCGGCGTCCAGCAGCAGGATTTCTCCCGATGTGGTGCTGCCCAAGGCAATAATGATATAGCGTTCCGAAGTGGTTTTATGGACGCTGACGTAAAAAGAGTCGTCCTTTTCCTCGTAGATAAGCTCATCCTGTTCGGTGGGGGCGCCGACTTTGTGGCGATAGACCTGATAGGGCAGCAGCGTTTTCTTGTTTTTACGTACGTAATAAAGATAGTGGGAGTCGTTGGTCCATTCGAAACTCGACGATGCGTTTTCGATGACTTCAGGATACCAGGAGTTCCGCGCCAGGTTTTTGAAGCGGATGCCGTAAAGCCGCCTGGAGAGGAAATCCTCGGCGGCGGCGATGATAGTGTTATCCGGACTGACTTCCAATGAGCCCATGGTATAGAATTCGCTTTGCGCCGCGCGTTTGTTGCCGTCAAGCAACGTCTCCCATTCGTCGTTTTCGTCCAGGTCGGTGGACTGGCGGGTGTAGATGGCATACTCATTGCCCTCTTCATAACGGCTCTGGTAACGATAACCACGACGAACATAGGGCACGGATCGGTCCTGTTGCGGGATCCGTTCCACCATTTCGGTAAACAGCCTATGTCGCAACTCTTCATAACCGGCCATCATGGTCTCGCCGTACGTATTTTCCTGGGCAAGATAGTCAAGCACCGCCGGATCTTCACGCTTGTCGTCGCGCAACCAGTAATAATCGTCCACTCTTGTATCACCGTGCATGGCGAGGCGGTGAGGCTTTTTATCCGCTACCGGAGGAAAAATCATACATACCTTCCTTAAATTCCGCATAAGAAACAGAGTGGCACGAATATTCCAGGATGCCAAGCGGCTGCGGGCATCAACTCATGCAACTGGGGAATATAAAACCGGTGAAGCGCCGGAATCACCACAAGGCGTAGAGACGAATCCGGCGGATGGCGAGGGGAGCGTTAAAAAACGGAATCAATGCCCAAGCGTATAGGTGATGACGCCTTTCTGACAGTCAAGGGCGACGCCATAGCTGCGATCGGCGGTTTGACCGCGGATTTTTAACGGTGCCTGCCAGTTGTCGCCGGTACCCATCACCTCTTCCGGATTGATCCAGGCCACGATGGTATCGCCCCCTAATGCCTGTTTATCGTCGGCAAACCGCGGAAAGCGATTTTGGGTATAGTCCTGCTGGATCAACTCCGCTACCTGCGGTGCATTCAAATCCGGGCAAGGCGCCACGGCAAAGGTCTGCACGGGGGGGGCTTTTTTCGGCGGCGGCCTTGGCTTTCACGGCCGCGGCGGGTTTGGAAGCGGCGGATTTCTCACCGGCGGCCTTCTTGGCGGCGGGCTTGGAGGCGGCGGGTTTGGAAGCGGAGGGAGTATTTTTACTTTTGACGGGGGTGTGCTCCGGCGCGGCCGGCGGCGTGGGTTGCGCCGGAGCGACTTCACCGACGGGAGGCGTCTGCTGCGCCGGTGCGGCTCCACCGGAGGGAGGCGTCTGCTGCGCCGGTGCGGTTTCGCCGGCGGGAGGCGTCTGCTGCGCCGGTGCGGCTCCAGCGGCGGGAGGCGTCTGCTGCCCCGGTGCGGTCTTGTCTACAGGCGGTGTCTGCGGCACAGTGGCGGCTTGGGGGGCGGATGGCCCCGTCGGCTGCTGGGTGGAGGAATTCGGCGCACTCGTCGTCCCTTGCGTTTGCGGGACGGGTGGTTGAGCGGCAGAGTCGGCGTCTGAGGATGACTGGGGGGCGGTGGAATCCGCCGTTGCCGATTGAGTTTGATCGGCTGCCATTACTAAGGGCGACAGCATCATTCCCAGTAACAATGCGCCCAGCGGACCGGGTCCCGTTTTATGCATAAAGCCTCCACATATTCTGTTTTTCCGTGTTTCAGGTTATCAGATGATAATAGCCTGTTAAAAATCGCTTGAAAAAGGGATTTATACAAGAGGACACAAATGATGACATTTTAACTCTGTGGCCTAGTGATTGATCCTAGTGACTTTACCGGCATGCTACCCGGTCCTGCTGCATAGGCAAACGTTTTCGTTTATACTGCGCGCAATTTTCTATCAGGTCAGGGGGAAAAAAAATGGTCACCATTGGAACGGCATTACGGCCCGGCGCAACCAAGGTTATGCTGCTGGGCTCCGGCGAGCTTGGCAAAGAAGTCGCCATTGAGTGCCAACGGCTGGGATTGGAGGTGATTGCCGTTGATCGTTACGCCGATGCGCCGGCAATGCATGTGGCCCATCGTTCTTATGTGATGAATATGCTGGACGGCGACGCGCTTAAGGTCCTTATAGAACAGGAGCGGCCGGATTACATCGTGCCGGAAATCGAAGCCATCGCCACCGATATGCTGGTGACCCTCGAGCAGCTCGGCCATCATGTTGTTCCCTGTGCCCGCGCCGCCCTTCTCACCATGAACCGCGAAGGCATACGCCGCCTGGCGGCGGAGACTCTGGGCTTGCCTACCTCGCCCTACGCCTTTGCCGGGGACGTTGCGGAACTTCACGAAGCGGTGGCGACCATTGGCTATCCGTTGATTATCAAACCGGTGATGAGTTCATCCGGCAAAGGGCAAAGCCTGGTCCGTGAGGCCGGCAAGCTGGAAGCCGCCTGGAATTATGCCCAGCTAGGCGGACGGGCCGGCGGCGGTAAGGTGATAGTGGAAGGATTGGTGCAGTTCGATTTTGAGATTACCGTATTGACCGTCAGCGCCGTGGACGGCATTCATTTTTGTCAGCCCATCGGCCATCGTCAGGAAGACGGGGATTACCGCGAATCCTGGCAACCGCAGGTGATGAGCGAGCTGGCTTGGCAACGGGCGCGGGATATCGCGAAAAAGACGGTGGCCGCCCTTGGCGGCCTGGGGTTGTTCGGCGTGGAGCTGTTTGTGCGCGGCGACGAGGTGATTTTCAGCGAGGTTTCGCCCCGCCCCCACGATACCGGCATGGTGACGCTTATCTCGCAGGATTTGTCGGAGTTTGCCCTGCATGTAAGGGCTTTTCTGGGCTTGCCGGTGGGCGGCATCCGGCAATACGGCCCGGCGGCCTCGGCGGTGATCCTGCTGGAACTTGAGAGCGATGACCTGACGTTCAGCGGTGTGGAACAGGCGCTGTCGGCAGGACGGCAAATCAGGCTGTTCGCCAAGCCGACCATCAGCGGCAAACGCCGCCTGGGCGTGGCCCTGGCCACGGCGGATACGGTGGAAGACGCCGTGAACGCGGCGAAAAACGCCGCGGCGGCCATTGAGGTGATGGGATAACCGAAAGGCTGCCTTGCGTGAGAAGTGTCAGGCTCCCCTATGGGAGCCTGAGCTTGTTGACAAAGTGCCCGGTCGGGACAGGCCACCAGATCGTAAACCCGCCGTGAACCCTTCCCTGGGGGCTCGATCCGCCTCATTGACTCCGAGTACGTTTGTCAGCAGTGTGAGGCTCCCATAAGGGAGCCTTTGTGATGACGCTATGATTTACAACGCTTAAGCATTATTAGGCTTTCGCGCCGGCCACCGCTTCTTTCGCCAGCTCGGTAATGCGCGCGTAGTCGCCCGCTGCCAGGGCGTCATTGGGCACCAGCCAAGAGCCGCCGATACACAGCACGCTTTTCAGCGCCAGGTAATCACGGTAATTTTTGGGTGAAATCCCGCCGGTGGGGCAGAAACGGATCTGAGAGAACGGTCCGGCGATGGCTTGCAGCGCTTTGACGCCGCCATTGGCTTCGGCCGGGAAGAATTTGAACTCCCGCAAACCGTAATCCATACCCAGCATCAGTTCGGACACGGTGGCGATACCCGGAATCAACGGGATATTCCCTTCGGTAGCGGCTTTCAGCAGCGGCTCGGTTACCCCGGGGCTGATGACGAACTGCGCGCCGGCGGCGGTGACGTCAGCCAATTGCTGAACATTGGTGACGGTGCCGGCGCCGACGATGGCTTCCGGCACTTCTTTCGCGATGGCGCGAATAGCGTCGACGGCGCAGGCGGTGCGTAACGTCACTTCCAGCACCCGAACGCCGCCCGCCACCAGCGCTTTCGCCAGCGGTACCGCCTGTTCCAGTTTATTGATAACGATAACCGGCACGACCGGACCCGCGGTCAAGATGGTTTCCGCACTTGTTTTCCAATTCTTCATTACTCGATATCTCCTGTCTTGCCTTTATGGCAACGGTAAACAATCAAATCATTCAACTTCATTCCAGGAGCGCCCGTCGCGGGTAATCATGGCCACCGAGGCGACCGGCCCCCAGGTGCCCGCCTGATAAGGTTTCGGCGCATCGTTGTCGGACTCCCAGGCTTCCATGATGGAATCCACCCATGTCCACGCCGCCTCCACTTCATCACGGCGAACGAACAGCGCCTGGATGCCGCGCATGGTCTCCAGCAGCAGCCGTTCATAGGCGTCCGCCAGATGCTCCTGATTGAAGGTTTCGGTGAAGCTTAAATCCAGCTTGGTGGTTTGCAGGCGATGCTTATGATCAAGACCCGGAACCTTGTTAAGGATCTGTATATCCATCCCTTCGTCCGGCTGCAGACGAATGGTCAATTTATTTTGCGGCAACTGTTGATAGGAGTCGCGGAACAGATTGAGCGCCGGATTCTTGAAGTAAATCACCACTTCGGAACTCTTGGTGGGCAAACGTTTACCGGTACGCAGGTAAAAAGGGACCCCCGCCCAGCGCCAGTTGTCGATATCCACCCGGATGGAGACAAAGGTTTCGGTATGGCTGGATTTATTCGCGCCCTCTTCTTCAAGGTAACCCGGCACTTTTTTACCCTGGACGAAACCGGCGGTGTATTGGCCGCGTACGGTGGTATCGCGCACGTTGGTATGATCGATGGTGCGCAGCGAACGCAGGACTTTTACCTTTTCGTCGCGAATGCGATCGGTGGTTAAGTCCGACGGGGGCGACATGGCAATCATGGTCAGGATTTGCAGCAGATGGCTTTGAATCATATCGCGCATTTGGCCGGCTTTATCGAAATAGCCCCAGCGTCCTTCGATGCCCACTTCTTCAGCCACGGTAATCTGTACATGATCGATGGTGCGGTTGTCCCAGTTGCTGGCGAACAGCGAGTTGGCGAACCGCAGCGCCAGCAGGTTAAGAACGGTCTCTTTACCCAGATAGTGGTCGATGCGATAAACCTGGCACTCTTTGAAATATTTCGCCACCTGATCGTTAATGACCCGGGAAGAGGCCAAATCGGTACCCAGGGGTTTTTCCATGACCACCCGGCTCGGCTCTTTATTTAGCCCGGCCTCTCCCAAGCCTTGGCAGATGGCGCCGAAGGTGTTGGGGCATGGCGAAATAGTTGATGGTGACGCGGTTTTCCTGGTCGAGTTTTTCCCCCAGGCGGTTGAAGTGCTTGGTTTCGTTGACGTCGAGATTACAAAAATCCAGGCGTGCGCTGAGCGTCTTCCAGAGCTTTTCATCGATAGGCTCTTTCATGAAGGTCTCCAGCGCTTCGCGTACCACCTTGGTATATGCTTTCACGTCCCAATCGGCCCGGCCTACCCCGATGATCCGGGTTTCAGGGTTGATGGATCCGGCTTTCTCCAACTGATACAGCGACGGCAGCAACTTCCTGCGCGCCAAATCGCCTTTCGTGCCGAAAATAACCAGATCGCATGCCTGGGCAATGGATGTTAACGCCATGTTCCTCTCCTCGTGCAGGATGTTTGTAATTTTATTACATTTTAAAAGGTTTTTTTGACGCCGACCAGTAAATCACCATATAAATCCCATAAAAAGGACTTTTTTTAGCGTGCCGTATCTCACTTTCAGCAAACAAAATGTAATTTAGAAACAATAATGTCAATATATTACACTTTTGAAAGTTAGACACGGGTCATAGTCTGGTAAAAAACTCGTTGTGCGCGCCGGATTTGCTGCCTTTGCCTTCCGGCTCGTAGTATATTTCAACAAACCGGTAATGATTTCTCCTTTGTGTGAAATCGGTTAAACCCATGAGCAATTCACTTATGAACATGCTGGAAAAGATTAATAGCCATATGGAGTTGCTGAGCAAGTCTGAACGTAAAGTGGCGGAAGTTATCCTCGCCACGCCCCAGACCGCTATTCATTCCAGCATCGCCATTTTGGCCCGGATGGCCGATGTCAGCGAGCCCACCGTAAACCGTTTTTGTCGCCGTTTAGATACTAAGGGTTACCCGGACTTCAAATTACAGCTTGCTCAGAGTTTGGCTAATGGTACACCTTATGTAAACCGCAATGTGGATGAAGACGATAGCGTCGATTCCTATACGCTTAAAATCTTTGAATCCACCATGGCCAGTCTGGAGCAGGTAAAAACCCGCCTGGATATCGCGGCCATCAACCGGGCGGTGGACTTGCTCACCCAGGCAAAAAAATCTCCTTTTTCGGTCTGGGGGCTTCCGCCGCGGTCGCCCATGATGCGATGAATAAGTTTTTTCGCTTTAATATCCCCATCGTCTATTCCGAGGACATCGTTATGCAGCGCATGAGCTGCATGAATTCCAGTGAAGGGGATGTGGTGGTGCTGATTTCCCATACCGGCAGAACGAAAATGCTGGTGGACCTGGCGCAACTGGCGCGCGAGAATGATGCAACCGTTATCGCGATTACCTCGCCCTATTCGCCGCTGGCTCATGAAGCTTCCTTGACGCTGGCCCTGGATGTTCCCGAGGATACCGATGTCTTTATGCCAATGATATCGCGAATCGCGCAATTAACGCTCATCGATGTTCTGGCCACCGGCTTTACCTTGCGCCGCGGGGCCAAATTCAGGGATAACCTGAAACGGGTCAAGGAAGCCCTGAAGGAATCGCGTTTTGAAAAGGTGGATTCCGCAGCGTATAAATTTGATTAGCAGTACATTATAGGGAAAAAAAATGTCCCCCCCCGGAGCACCAAAAAAAGCTGTTGGATGAAACCGCGAAAAGCAGCGAAATGCAATGTACGTCAAAAAAGGGGGATTTATTCGATACAGCCGCATCAACCGGCCGCGGCGGTGGGCATGTGCCTCACCGCCGCGGTGGTATGATACGATGTTTTTGCTACACCAATAATGCCCAAGTCAACGGAGTTATCCATGTCCAGACGGCTCAGAAGAACCAAAATTGTAACCACGCTGGGGCCAGCCACCGACCGTGACAATAATCTTGAAAAAGTTATTGCTGCCGGCGCCAATGTGGTTCGCCTCAATTTTTCCCACGGGACTGCTGACGATCACCTGATCCGGGCCAACAAGGTACGCGAGATCGCCGCGAAGCTGGGACGGCATGTGGCGATCTTGGGTGATTTGCAGGGGCCCAAAATCCGCGTTTCCACCTTCCGGGAAGGCAAAGTGTTCCTGAGCCTGGGAGACAAGTTCATACTCGACGCCAATCTGGGCAAGGGGGAAGGCGACCGCGAGCGGGTCGGCATCGATTATAAGGGGTTGCCGGCCGATCTGGTGCCCGGCGATGTCCTGCTGCTTGATGATGGAAGAGTTCAGTTGAAAGTGCTGGAAGTGGTCGGCACTCAGGTTTTCACCGAGGTTACCGTGGGCGGCCCGCTGTCCAACAATAAAGGCATCAATAAGATGGGCGGGGGTCTATCCGCCCCGGCCCTGACTGAAAAAGACAAGCTCGATATCATCACTGCCGCGAAAATAGGCGTGGATTATCTGGCGGTATCTTTCCCGCGTACCGGGGAAGATCTTAATTATGCGCGGCGTTTGGCGCGTGATGCGGGCTGCAACGCCAAGATTGTCTCCAAGGTGGAACGCGCCGAAGCGGTGGCAAGCGAAGAAGCCATGGACGATATTATTCTGGCTTCCGATGTGGTCATGGTGGCCCGTGGCGATCTGGGAGTGGAAATCGGCGATCCCGAGCTGGTGGGCATCCAAAAGAAATTGATTCGCCGCGCCCGTAAGCTCAATCGCGCCGTGATAACCGCCACCCAGATGATGGAATCGATGATCACTAACCCGATGCCCACGCGCGCCGAAGTGATGGACGTGGCGAATGCCGTGCTGGATGGTACCGATGCGGTGATGTTATCCGCGGAAACCGCCGCCGGCCAATATCCGGCGGAAACCGTGGCCGCCATGGCGCGGGTTTGCCTCGGGGCCGAAAAAATTCCCAGCATCAATGTGTCCAAACACCGACTGGACGTGCAGTTTGATAATATTGAAGAAGCCATTTCCATGTCCAGCATGTATGCGGCCAATCATTTGAAAGGGGTCAGCGCCATCATCACCCTGACCGAATCCGGCCGCACGCCGCTGATGATGTCTCGCATCAGCTCCGGATTGCCGATTTTCGCCCTCTCCCGTCATGAGCATACGCTAAATCTCACCGCACTGTACCGCGGCGTTACGCCGGTCTTTTTCAACAGCGATGGCGATGGGGTTTTTGCCGCTACCGAGGCGGCCAATCTCCTGCGCGACAAGGGCTTTTTGATGTCCGGCGATTTGGTGATTATTACCCAGGGGGGACGTCATGAGCACCGTGGGCACCACCAATACCAGCCGGATCCTGCGGGTGGAGTAAAAGGTTGTTTCAGGGTTGTTTCAATACAGAGTAAGCCGGCCGAAAGCCGGCTCTCTTTTCTCCGCTTGACGCCGCGGCGGGATCAGCGTTTATAGGGATCCGGGTCGCCGGGTTTGCGGGTTTTGAGTAATTTCAAAATCCAGGTGTATTGTTCGGGGTTCGGCCGTACCAGTATTTCGACTTCCTCATTCATTCGGCGGGCGATATCGCGATCGCCGGCATCGGCGATATCATCCATCGGCGGGCGGATATAAATATCCAATTCTCCGGTTTTGCTGTTATAGACCGGAAAGAGGGGGATTACCGCCGCGCGGCATATTTTCATCATGCGCCCGATGGCCGGTAGCGTGGCTTTGTAGGTGGCGAAAAAATCCACGAATTCGCTGTGCTCGGCGCCGTGATCCTGATCGGGCAGGTAATATCCCCAATAGCCATGGCGTATTGAGTAGATAAAAGGTTTTATACCGTCGTTGCGGGCGTGTAGCCGACCGGCGAAACGGCGGCGAACCCGGTTCCACATGTAGTCCACCAGCGCATTACGCTGATTGTGGAACATCGCCGCTACCTTCTGGCCGGTTGATGACATGAGAATGGCCGGTACATCCACCGCCCAGCCATGGGGTACCAGAAAGATGATATTACGGTTCTGGGCCTGCGCCGCCTCAATGATCTCCTTGCCGTGCCAATTGACCTTTTTTTTGCAGGCGCTCAGGGCTACGGCAAGCCAGTTCAGCCAAGAGTACCGTCGATTGGGGTACCATGGCGAACATCTCGTCGATGATTTTTTCCCGCTGTTCATCCGGTAGCTCCGGCAGGCAATAGCGCAGGTTGGCCCGAGCGCGGTGGCGGGCCCCCTTGGCGAATCGTCCCACTGTACGCCCCATGGCGCCCAATACCGGATCACGCCACCGGGCCGGCACAAATGCCGCGCCGGCAATCAAGCCAATGGCGCACCAAACGCCCCAGTAACGGGGCAGGAAAAATTCCCGCTTGAATACGGGGACAAATTCCGCCACCTGGGTCTTATTATTGTTTTCCATGCCACTCTCAACTGTCTTTGGACTACTGCAGAATGCCTTAAGATACCATATCAATTGAACTGCAGCTGAGGCATCGCTTCCCGGACCTGCGCCAGATAATCAAGGCGATCCCCTGCCTGCCAAGCCCTCGGTATGCGGTAGCTTTGCCGTCAGCGGATTCACCGCCTGCTGATTTATCCAGATCTCATAGTGGAGGTGCGGTCCGGTGGAACGGCCCGTATTGCCTGACAGCGCGATGCGATCGCCGCGTTTCACCTGCTGGCCCGGTTTCACCAGCAATTTTTTTAGATGCATATACCGGGTCATGTACTGCCTGCCGTGACGAATGGCCACATAATTGCCCGCCCCGCTGCCGTTTTTACTCACCACGACCTCTCCGTCCCCCACCGCCAACACCGGCGTACCCACCGGCATGGCAAAATCCACGCCGCGATGGGGCGCGATATGACCGGTCACCGGATTCAGGCGCCGTGGGTTGAAATTAGACGACACCCGGAATTGCCTGGCGGTGGGGAAGCGCATAAATCCTCGTGCCAATCCGGCGCCGTCCCGGTTGTAAAATTTGCCGTCGGCGGCGCGAAACGCGTAGAAATCCTTGTCGCCGGTACGCAAACGCACCGCAATCACTTCCCCCTGCTCGCTACGGCCATCGAGCATTTCGCGAGAGGTCAGCACGGCGAATTGGTCGCCCTGCCGCAGTTTACGAAAATCCAGTTGCCATTGCAGCGCTTTGATGATCGAACTGATTTCCGAACCGGACAAGCCGGCGGCGCGGGCGCTGTTGACGAAGCTGCCCGCGACCGTGCCGGTAAGGATGGCATTGCTCCATTCCCCCGACTGATTGACCACGCTTTCCTTGAAACCGCCGTCCAGGCGGTCGTAGGTGTGGGTTTCCCGCCGGGACATCTCCCAGGTCAAGCGTTGCAGCTCGCCGTCGCCGTTCAGCGTCCAGGAAATTTTTTGCCCGATTTTCAGGTTGCGCAATGGGGGAAACTGCCGGGCCAGTTGGGAAACATCCGCCATATCAATGCCGTATTGGGTCAGTATGCTGCCCAGGGTATCGCCGGAGGAAACAATATAATCATGTACGCCGGTTTCCCCCGCGACTTTCTCATCAAGATCGTCCCCAGGAGGCACATCATCATCGTTATCGGCGGCGGATTGATCGATGGGCTCGCTGGCGTCGGGGGCCAGGTCCTGAACAGGCTGTTTTTCCACGGGCACGCTGCGGCCAATGGTGGGTTTCATAACGGGAGAGTAAACATAGGGTCGCCATACGGCTACGGCCAGGGTCACTACGGTTAACGACCCCAACATCACGCGGTGGGGCCTGGGAAGATTATTATATGCCAGGGTGATAGAGCGAACGAGCTGCTGCACCTATTACTATCCTCATGATTTTGTATTCAGGCAGCTCAAGTACTGATTCGTCAATTGAAACAAGAAATGATTATAACTGTCCTTGCCCAAAGCGATTCCGTTTCCGAAAGGATCCAGCGTGCCTATGCGCACGTCCGTTCCCTTGGATACAGCACTGATGATGGCCGGCCTGACCTGCGGCTCAGCAAAAGCGCATAATGCTTTATGCTCAACCAACTGAGTTCGAATGTTTTGTAAAGCCTGGTGGGCGGGCTGTATTTCGGAGCCGAGCGTCAAATGCCCCAAGGGCGTCAAGCCGTAGTGCTGCTCAAAATAGCCTTCGGCATCGTTAAACACGAAATACCCCTTACCGCTTACCGGCGCTAGCATTGTAGCGATTATTTTGTCATTTTTTGTCAATGACGCGGTGAAAAATAGCAGATTTTCGTCTAATTGTGCCTGCTTATCCGGCCAGAGCACTGACAAACGATGATGAATGGCGATGGCGGCGCGAGCGGCGATCTCCGGCGATAGCCAGATATACGTGTTGTATCGGCCGGGAGGGTGGCTTGCGTTGCCGGCATTGCTGGGGGAAACGACCGCATTGTCGTCTTGTCCACCGCCCGCAATCAGCAGCGGTTTAATCGCCCGCGTGGAGGATAATGTCAATAATTTTGTCGCCGGCAGCGCCGCTGCCTGCTGGGTCATGAAGGTTTCCATTTCCGGGCCGACCCAAACCACCAGGGAGGCGCTGCGGATACGGTTGATATCTTCTGGTCGCAGCGCGTAATTATCGGGAGAGGCGCCGTCCGGCAGCAGGACGTCGGTGTCGATGACGCCGTCGCCGATGGCCGAAGCGATAAAGCCCAGCGGCTTGATGGAGGTCACGATATTCGCCCAGGCCGAGCCGCCGGTGAGGGCCAAAATCGCCATGCCGGCCAGCAACAGCCTGAAACCTGCGTTATGATGCGGAGACATAATGACATTTCCCTTCGGCGAAAAGGAGGCGGTCACCATTATAACATTACAGACATCTCACAACCCTAAACGACACGGCAACGTGCTGTGATGAATACCCAGAGACTGCCTTGCAGTCATCCGGCTAGGGTTCGTCGCGCTGGATGCCGAAATGCTTATAGGCATAGGCGGTGGCGATGCGGCCCCGCGAGGTGCGCTGGATAAAGCCCTGCTGGATGAGAAACGGCTCCAGCACATCTTCAATGGTTTCTTTTTCTTCGCCGATGGCCGCCGCCAGGTTTTCGAGTCCCACCGGGCCGCCGACGAATTTGTCAATGATGGCCAACAGCAATTTCCTGTCCATGAAGTCGAAGCCTTCGGTATCGACATTGAGCATATCCAGGGCGCTGACCGCCACTTCGTCGCTTATCATGCCCTGGGCGCGCACCTCGGCGAAATCCCGCACCCGCCGCAGCAGCCGGTTGGCGATGCGCGGCGTGCCGCGCGCCCGCTTGGCGATTTCATGGGCGCCGGATTCGGTGATGCTCAGTTCAAGGCAATCGGCGCTGCGTTTCACGATATGCTGCAAATCCGCCACCTGGTAGAACTCCAGTCTCTGCACGATACCGAAGCGATCGCGCAGGGGCGAGGTCAGCGAGCCGGCGCGGGTGGTAGCCCCCACCAGGGTAAAGGGGGAGTTCGATTTTAATCGATCTGGCCGCCGGCCCGTCGCCTATCATGATATCCAACTGGTAGTCTTCCATGGCCGGATACAGTATTTCCTCCACTACCGGGGAAAGGCGGTGGATTTCATCGATAAACAGGACATCGTGGGGTTCAAGGTTGGTAAGCATGGCGGCCAAATCGCCGGGCTTCTCCAAAACCGGTCCGGAGGTGGTGCGCAGATTCACGCCCATCTCATTGGCGACGATATTGGCAAGCGTGGTTTTACCCAGGCCGGGGGGGGCCGAATATCAGCAGATGGTCCAGCGCGTCGCCGCGCAGCTTCGCCGCCTGGATGAAAATCTCCATTTGCTCGCGCACGTGCGGTTGCCCGATGTAATCGTCGAGGGTTTTCGGCCGGATAGCCCTGTCGATCGCTTCCTCGGGAAGCACCGTGGACGGAGACATCAAACGATCTGCTTCAATCATCCTTTACCTCACAGCGCGGCGCGCAGGGCGTCGCGGATTAGGGATTCACAGTCGGCGTCCGGCCGCGCCACCTTACTCACCATGCGGCTGGCCTCCTGAGGTTTATAACCCAATGACACCAGGGCGGCAACCGCCTCGGCTTCCGGATCGTCCGTCGGCGCGCCGGCGGTGGGCGCGAGGGGAGGAAGGGAGCCGCCGCCCATGGCGAATAATTCACCGTTCATGCCCTTGAAGCGGTCTTTCATTTCCACCACCAGCCGCTCGGCGGTTTTGGTGCCGACGCCGGGAAGTTTCATCAGAGCGCCGATTTCCTGCCGCTCCACGGTATTGACGAACTGCTGCGCCGACATACCGGAGAGGATGGCCAGCGCCAGCTTCGGGCCGACGCCGTTGACCTTGATCAGTTCACGAAACAGGGCGCGCTCCTGCCGGTTGGTAAAACCGAACAGCAGTTGCGCATCCTCACGCACCACAAAGTGGGTATAAACGACGGCCTCCCGTCCGGTCTCCGGCAGGGCGTAAAAACAGGTCATCGGCATTTGCACTTCATAGCCGACGCCCTGGACTTCAAGCAACACCAGCGGGGGCTGTTTTTCCAGAATGATGCCTCTCAGGCGTCCAATCACTTTGACCTTCCTTTTGATTGTCGTTCAGTCAGCGACCGATGGCTAACACTTATAACATAATAAAGGCTGGATGAATATCCAGCCTGAAATTGTTGACAAAGTGCCGGCAGGCGTCGGCGCCCCCCCCCCTCAGCTTAAGCGGCCCCGAGCCAGATTTAGCCGGCTGTTGCCGGCCCGAATGGCGTTTTGACTCACATGGCAATGGGTAATGGCGATGGCCAGCGCGTCGGCGGCGTCCGCCTGCGGGCTGGCGGGCAATTTCAGTAATAGCCGCACCATATGCTGCACCTGGCTTTTGTCCGCCGAGCCGTTGCCCACCACCGTTTGCTTCACTTGGCGGGCGGCGTATTCGAACACCGGTAAAGAGTGATTCATGGCCGCCACGATGGCGACGCCGCGCGCCTGGCCCAGCTTAAGCGCCGAATCGGCGTTTTTCGCCATGAAGACTTGCTCGATGGCGCAAAAATCCGGCTGAAACTGGGTAATGATTTCGCTGACGCCGGCATAGATCAACTGCAGCCGGGTGGGCAAGTCATCTACCTTGGTACGGATACAGCCGCTGCCGATATAGGTGAGCGCCCGCCCCTGCTGGCGAATAATGCCGTAACCGGTGATGCGGGAACCGGGATCGATGCCGAGAATAATCGTCATTCCCCGCCGCCCGCCGCCGGATTCAGCCGCCGCGACCGCATACCGGTCACAGAGTCGCCGCCACCTCGTCGGAGATTTCGCCATTATGGTAGACCTCCTGCACGTCGTCGGAGTCTTCCAGCAGATCAATGAGGCGCAGCAGCTTGGGCGCGGTCTCCTCATCCAAATCCGCCTTGGTGGACGGAATCATCGCCACCTCGGATTCCTCGGCGTGCAGACCGGCCGCTTCCAAGGCATCCTTCACCGAACCGAACGTTTCCGGCGTCGTGTAAACGTCGATGGCGCCGTCGTCATAGGTCACCACATCGTCCGCGCCGGCTTCCAGCGCCGCGTCCATCAACCGATCCTCATCCAGTCCGGGCGCGAAGGAGAGCACGCCTTTTTTGGTGAACAGATAGGATACCGAGCCGTCGGTGCCGAGATTGCCCCCGGTCTTGGTAAAGGCATGGCGTACTTCGGAAACGGTACGGTTGCGGTTGTCGCTCAGGCACTCGACCATTACCGCCGTTCCGCCGGGGCCGTAGCCTTCATAGATAATGGTTTCCATCGGCGTATCGTCATCGCCGCCCACGCCCCGGGCGATGGCGCGATTAAGGGTATCCCGCGTCATATTATTGGCCAGGGCTTTATCCACCGCGGCGCGCAGGCGGGGATTTGAACCCGCGTCGCCGCCGCCGAGCCTCGCGGCGGTCACCAATTCACGGATGATTTTGGTGAAAATCTTGCCGCGTTTACTGTCTTGAGCCGCTTTGCGATGCTTGGTATTGGCCCACTTACTATGACCTGCCATAACTCTCTCCGAAATAAGCCTTTTCAGGCCGGATAAATAACAAATTCTTCAATCGCCTGCCGATTACTCCAGGATTTGGTCAGCAAAGCGGCCTGTGAGGCCTCGAGCCATTGATAGGCAAGGTGCTCGCTTATCACCGGCTCCCGCTCAGAGGGTAACGTTAAACTGAACCAGTATTCTGTATTACGCGTCACTCCCGGCGCATATCGGTGGCGCAAATGACTGAAAATTTCAAACTCGACGCGGCGCTCGCAATCCCGCAGCGGCAGCCCCTCGGCATCGATATCGATGCCGGTTTCCTCGCACACCTCCCGCTTCGCCGCCTCGGCGGGGGTCTCATTCCCCTCAAGGCTGCCGGTGACGGATTGCCAAAAGTCGGGATCGTCCCGGCGCTGCATCATCAATACCCGGCCGCTATCCCGGGCGTAAATGACAATCAACACCGAAACCGGACGCTTCCAGGCCATTTATTGCTGTCCGCGTTCCGCCGCTTCCTTGCCCTTGCCGATAACGGCGATGGACAACTCCGACAGGGCATCGGCGTTACCGAAACTCGGCGCATCGGTCATAAGATCCGCCGCCGCGGTGGTCTTCGGGAAAGCGATAACGTCGCGGATGTTATCGGTGCCGGTCAACAGCATCACCAGGCGGTCCAGCCCGAACGCCAGCCCTGCGTGGGGCGGCGTGCCGTATTTCAATGCATCCAGCAGGAAGCCGAACTTGTCCCGCTGCTGCCGTTCGTCGATACCCAGGATACTGAAGACCGTCTGCTGGACATCGCCGCGATGAATACGTACCGACCCGCCGCCCACTTCATAGCCGTTGAGCACCATATCGTAAGCATTGGCCACCACCGACAGCGGATTGGCCGTAAGCGTCGCGGGGTCCATATCCAACGGCGCGGTGAAGGGGTGGTGCATGGCCGCCAGTCCGCCTTCATCGTCCAGTTCGAACATCGGGAAATCGATCACCCACAACGGCGCCCAGCGCTGTTCGTCGGTGATACGCAAATCGCGTCCCAGTTTCAAGCGCAGCGCGCCCAAGGCATCGGTGGCGACCTTGGCGCGATCGGCGGCGAAGAAAATCATATCGCCGTCCAGGGCGCCGGTACGGGTGAGGATAGACGCCAGTACGCCGTCGTCCAGGAATTTGGCGATGGGGCTTTGTACTCCTTCCAGGCCCGCCGAGCGGGTATTGACTTTAATATAGGCCAGCCCCTTGGCGCCGTAAATTTCAATGAATTTGGCGTATTCGTCGATTTGCTTGCGACTGATATGCGCGCCGCCGGGCACGCGAATCGCCGCCACCCGGCCATTCTCGTCATTGGCCGGGCCGGAGAAGACCTTGAATTCGAGATCTTTCACCAAATCGGCGACATCGACGATTTCCATCGGATTGCGCAGATCGGGTTTATCGGAACCGAAACGGCGCATGGCGTCGGCATAGGTCATTACCGGAAATGCGCCTAGATCAACGCCCTTGATTTCCTGCCATAGTGCGCGGATAAGCCGCTCCATGACTTCCCGCACCTGAGGCGCGGTCATAAAGGAGGTTTCCACGTCTATCTGGGTGAATTCGGGCTGCCTGTCGGCGCGCAGGTCTTCGTCGCGAAAGCATTTGACGATTTGATAATACCTGTCGAAACCGGACATCATAAGCAGTTGCTTAAAGAGCTGCGGGGACTGCGGCAGCGCGTAGAATTTGCCTTTATGCACCCGGCTGGGCACCAGGTAGTCGCGCGCCCCTTCGGGCGTGGCCTTGGTGAGCATCGGCGTTTCAATATCCAAAAAGCCTTCGCCGTCCATGAAACGGCGCACGAAGCTGCTGATACGGGCGCGGGCCTTCAACCGCGCCGCCATCTCCGGACGACGCAAATCCAGGTAGCGGTATTTGAGCCGCTGCTCTTCGGTATTGTTTTGGTTGGAATCCAACGGCAGCGGTTCGGAGCGGTTGATAATGGTGAGGGAGGTCGCCAGCACTTCTACCTCGCCGGTGGCCATTTCGCCGTTGATCTGGCTGTCGGGTCTTGCCCGCACCGTGCCGGTGAGCTGGATGCAAAATTCGTTGCGCAGTTCCGATGCCCGGGCGAACGCGTCCTGGCGATCGGGATCGAAGAATACCTGCACCAATCCTTCACGATCCCGCATGTCGATGAAAATCAGCCCGCCGAGGTCGCGGCGGCGGTTGACCCACCCGCACAACGTCACTTCCCGGCCAACATGGGACAGATTCAACTGTCCGCAATATACAGTACGCATCACGATATCCTTAAATTTAAGCCCATGCCGCCCCGCCATCTTCAGTGGGTAGAGGCGTTCATACCCGCCATCTTTCACGCCGCGGCCGGAAAGCTATCGGGTATATTCGCTCATGGGGTCTGACGGTTGTGCATCGGCATTTGTGCCCGTCTTTGAAAGGCGGCCATTATAAAGTAATTTCATTCGCAGGATAAGCCCGAAGGCCACTCCTGCCGGTGGTCAGGTCAAATAATCAATTATTAACATATTTATTAACAATATTTTCCCGTCCAGGGCTATTTTGTTGTCCGTCGTCTAACATACCCTTTCCCGGTCACAATCTGAATAGACCGGGCCGCGATGGTCCGGTTTTGTTAATTACAGGAGAGGTATTATGCTGGAACTTGAAACCAAAGGCAGTGCGCTGGTATTGATTGATTTGCAACAAGGTATACTGCCTTTTGCCGGCGGTCCGCATAGCGCCCAGCAGGTGGTGACCAGGGCCGGACAGTTGGCCCGGCGCTTTCGGGAGGCCGGCGCGCCGGTGTTTCTGGTGCGTGTGGGCTGGTCGCCGGATTTCGCCGAAGCCTTGACGCAGCCGGTGGACGCCGCCATGGGCGGTAAGGCATTGCCGGAAAACTGGTGGCAATTTCCCGATGAGCTTAAGGTGCAGGACAGCGATATCCGTATCGTCAAACGCCAATGGGGCGCCTTTTACGGCACCGATCTCGAGATGCAACTGCGCCGGCGCGCCGTCGACACCATCGTGCTGGCGGGCATCTCCACCAATATCGGCGTTGAGTCCACCGCGCGCAACGCTTGGGAGATGGGCTTTAAGCTGGTGGTGGTGGAGGATGCGTGCAGCGCACACGATAAGGAACAGCATGATAACAGCATGCAAAATATTTTCCCGCGCATCGGCCGGGTACGTCGCTGCGACGAGGTGCTCGCCGCGCTGGCGTGAGCGGCGTTACGGGGCGCGCCGGTGATATACGTCGGCCTGCCGCAATGGCAGCACAGCGGCTGGGGCGGATTGGGCATGCGCACCCTGGCGGATTACGCGCGCTACTTTAATTGCGTGGAAGGGAATACCACGCTTTATGCCCTGCCCCCGGTCAGCCGGGTCTATGACTGGCGCGCCATGACGCCGGAAAGTTTCCGCTTTTGTTTCAAATTTCCGGCCGCCATCAGCCACCACGGCGGACTGAGGGATTTTCAGCAGCCTTTGGCGCAATTTTACCAAACGCTGGAACCGCTGGCGGATCGTATCGGCCAATACTGGCTGCAACTGCCGGCGGCGTTCGGGCCCGAGCACCTGCCGGCGCTCTGGACATTTATCGATGCCTTGCCGCGGTCATTCAGCTATGGCGTGGAAGTGCGGCATGAGCAATTTTTCGCCAAAGGCGCCCAAGAGCTTGCGCTGAACCGCGGCCTGGGCGAACGCGGCGTCAATCGGGTGATCCTCGACAGCCGTCCGGTGCATCAGGCCCGCGCGCAAAGTCCCGCGCTGCTGACGGCGCAGCGGCAAAAACCCAAGGTGCCCGTGCATGCGCTGCTGACCGCCGACCGGCCGCTGATTCGCTATATCGGCAACGACGATCTCGCCGACAGCCTGCGGCTGTTTCAGCCCTGGCTGGACAGGCTGCCGCAATGGCAACAAAGCCATACGCCGTTCCTGTTCATTCATACGCCGGACATCGCCCAGGCCCCGCGCCTGGCCCAACATTTGTGGCCGCGTCTTGAGGCAAATATACCCGCCATCGGCCCATGCCCAAACTGGCCGCAGCAGGATACGCTGTTCTAAAGGCTGGCCATCGCGGCGAGACGCACCCTCTCTAGTAGGTTGCGGCGGCGAGACGCATCCTTTCATAATAGGGCTGCGGCGGCGAAACGCATTCTTCTGTGATAAGGTCACCACGGCGAGAGGTATTTTTCCGCAAAAAAGGTCGCCGCGGCGCAATGCGTACCGCAAGATGGATACCGCCGCATGCTTTGCGCCGGGGATCTGGTAGAATGCCCTTTTTCCATGAATTTTCCCCGATATTGTCATGACGAAGCCAGATAAGCTTTTTTCCACCCCGATCGCCAATTTGGGCGACTGGACGTTCGATGAGCGCGTCGCCGAAGTTTTCCCCGACATGATCCAACGGTCGGTACCGGGCTACGCCAGCATCATCGCCATGATTGGCATGCTGGCGGGGCGTTTCGCCCGCCCCGGTTCACGCATTTATGATCTCGGCTGCTCATTGGGCGCCGCTACCCTGGCCATGCGGCGCGCTATTACCGCCGAGGATTGCCGGATTATCGCCGTGGACAATTCCGCCGCCATGGTGGAGCGCTGCCGACGGCATATCGACGCCTTTCGCGCCGCCATTCCGGTGGAGGTGGTGCAGGCTGACATTCTTGATGTGCCGATAACCAACGCCTCGCTGGTGGTGTTGAACTTCACCCTGCAGTTTCTCCCCCCCCGCAAGATAGGCAGCCTATGCTTAACCGCGTTTTCGCCGGACTCAATCCCGGCGGCGCCGTGGTACTGTCCGAAAAATTCAGTTTTCAAGACGAGGAGATTGGCGAACTGTTGTTTGACATGCATCATGATTTTAAACGCGCCAACGGCTATAGCGAACTGGAAATCAGCCAGAAACGCAGCATGCTGGAGAACGTCATGCTGACCGATTCGGTGGAAACCCATAAAGCCCGTCTGCAACAGGCCGGTTTCGCCCATGGGGAAATCTGGTTTCAATGTTTCAACTTCGGCTCTCTCATCGCCATCAAGCCGGAGCGCGTGGGATGACGGATTTTGGCGATTTTTACCAACTGATTGCCAAGGGCCCTCTTCAGCATTGGCTTGATACTTTACCCGCGCAATTAAGCGCTTGGCGGCAAGACTCCCTGCACGGCAAATATAAACACTGGTTCAACGCCGTGGAAAAGTTACCGCAGCTAACGCCGGCGCGCCTGGATTTGCTGCACGGGGTCACCGCCCAGGGAGCGGCGCCGCTGCCCCCTGGCTTGAAAGAGGGCATCGAAGCCTTGTTGCGGCAACTGATGCCTTGGCGCAAAGGCCCCTTTTCACTCTACGATATCCACATTGATACCGAATGGCGCTCGGACTGGAAATGGGAGCGGGTGTTGCCTCATATCGCTCCCCTGGCCGGGCGGCTTGTCCTGGATGTAGGCTGCGGCAGCGGCTATCACCTGTGGCGCATGGTGGGGGCCGGCGCGCGGCTGGCGGTGGGTATCGATCCGATGCAGTTGTTCCTGTGCCAGTTCGAAGCGGTGCGTAAACTGCTCGGCGGCGATGCGCGGGCGCATCTGCTGCCGCTCGGCATCGAGCAATTACCCGCCCTGACGGCATTCGATACGGTGTTTTCCATGGGGGTGCTGTATCATCGGCGATCGCCCCTGGACCATCTTCTGCAGTTGCGAAACCAACTGGCGGAGGAGGGAGAGCTGGTGCTCGAGACGCTGGTGATCGAGGGGGACGATCGTCAGGTGCTGGTACCGGGAGAACGCTATGCCCGGATGCGTAATGTCTATTTTATCCCTTCGGTGAACGCATTGACCTCATGGCTGGAAAAATGCGGGTTCGGCCATGTCCGGGTAGTGGATATGACCGCCACTTCCACCGAGGAACAGCGCCGCACGGCCTGGATGACCAGCGAATCCCTGGAGGATTTCCTTGACCCGTCCGACCCGCGCAAAACGGTGGAAGGTTACCCCGCCCCGCTGCGGGCCATGGTGATTGCCCGTAAATCCTGAGCAAAAAAAGCCCCAATAAAAATGTTGGGGCTTGGTACTTGCAAGCATCACGTGGGTTAGTTCGTGTGCGCGGCAAAAACTGTATTCAGGCCAAACGGGAGGAGAGGCTGGATAACGTCAGCGCATGTTTCATCGCCGCCACCATATCGCCGTCGACGCAATAGTGGCTGAACTCATCCGCTTCATAGTCGACGCTCATGCTGACTCCCGCTTTCCGGTAACGCATACCGGATGGAATAACCTGCCTTGCCGAACTGTGCAATTCACGTATGCCGCTTTGCTGAAACTTATGCAAATTGGTTAAGCGTACGCCCGCACCGGCCATAATGATTGGACCACGGCTAAGCCCGGTCAGTTCCCTTAATAATGCTAATCCTGCTTCGGCGCTTTGCTGCTGGCCGGATGTGAGAATGCGGGCCACCCCCAAATCGGTTAATTGGGCCAAGGCCTGGTGAGGGTTGAAACAGAGGTCGAAGGCACGATGGAAGGTCACCTCCATACCAGAGCACTGCTGCATGATAAGCCGCATGCGGGCTAAGTCGACATGCCCTTCCGCATCCAGGACCCCGACCACCACGCCGGGGAAACCCATATCGCGAATAAGCGCCAGCTCGGTCAGCATGATATCGAACTCAATGTCGCTATAGCAAAAATCGCCGGCGCGGGGCCGGACAATCGGATGGACCGGAATCGTTACCCGTTCTCTGGCCAGCTTCAGCATCCCATAGCCTGGGGTCAAACCGCCTTCCTTGGGCGCCGAACACAGCTCGATGCGATCCGCCCCCGCTTGCTGGGCCGTGATTGCGCACTCGACGTTATAGCAGCAGACTTCCAGTTTAGGCATTCTTTACTCCTTCTTGACACGCCGGGTTAACAGGCATAAGAAAACGTGACCATCCATCTGTTGCGAAGAATTCTTATTCATCGCTCAAGGAATTTACTATGGCATTCAACTTTGACGAAAGTATCGACCGACGTCACAGCGACAGTTATAAGTGGCAAAAGTATTATGAACAGAATGTCATTCCTCTTTGGGTGGCCGATACCGATTTTCGCTCACCGCCCTGTATTATCGAGGCACTGCAGGCACGTATCGCCCATGGCGTTTTTGGTTACGGTTTCCCGCCCCCGGAATTAACCGAACTGTTTATCGCCCGCATGCTCGAACGCTATCAATGGCGGGTGCGACCGGAGTGGCTGGTGTTTTTGCCCGGATTGGTGAGCGGTCTTAATCTGGCGGTGCGCGGGCTGACCGCGCCGGAGGAAGGGATTATCATTCCCAACCCGGTTTATCCCCCGTTCCGGGCCGCGGCGCGCGGCGCGAAACGAACGCAGGTCCTGGCCCCCATGGTATTACGGGACGGTCGTTGGCAGATGGACTTAGCGGCGGTTGAACCCGGTCTGACCGGTAGTGAAAAGCTGCTGATGTTATGCAATCCCCATAATCCGGGCGGTACCGTTTATCGCCGCGATGAACTTAAGCGACAGTTGGCCTTCGCCGAACAACACGATCTGCTGGTATGTTCCGATGAAATCCACTGCGACCTGCTGCTTGAGCCAGGAGTAAGGCATATCCCGTTCGCCTCGCTTAGTCCCGAGGCGGAGCAGCGCTCGGTGACGCTGATGTCGCCGTCCAAAACCTTCAACATCGCCGGGCTGGGCGCCTCGCTGGCGGTTATCCCCAACTCCCGGCTGAGGATGCGTTTTATCGCGCAGCGCAGCGGTATCGTGCCCAGCGTCGACGTGCTGGCTTTTGCGGCGGCTACCGCGGCCTGGCGCGACGGACAAGCCTGGCTGGACGAGCAATTGACCTATTTGCGCGCTAATCGCGATTGGCTGACGGCACGGATTAACGCCTTGCCGGGGCTACGGATGGTCGCCCCTGAGGGCTCCTATCTGGCGTGGATTGATGCGGAAAAACTGGCCGTTGAAGACCCCCAGCGTTTCTTCGAACAGGCGGGGGTAGGTCTCTCCGCCGGCGCCGACTTCGGCTGCCCGCAGTTCGTCAGGCTGAACTTCGGCTGCCCAAAGGCTTTGCTGGCGGAAGGCGTTGAACGGATGGCGAGCGCCATCAATGCCCGTTAACCTCCGCCTTCGCCAAAAGGGCGCGCAGACTGTGCGGATGAAATTTGATGGTCACAACGCCGTCGGTAACCGCCAGGGTCGGGTTGGGTAAAGCGTCGTTTTTCCCCCTGCGGCGCGCTCTGTTTGATCCTGATATCGGGGGCCGAGAGCGCCGCATCGCTCAACAGGGACAATGCACGCTGCGCCAGCAGGTGCGGCGGTCCCGGCAGAACGATTTCGATATGTTCCCAGCCCTCATGGGGATAACGGCGCGGCCCCGGCCAGGGCAGTTCCAGGCAATCAATACGCAGACCGTCGAAGGCAAGGGGCGCCGGCAGATGGAACAGCGCAATAGTCCTTCCGTTAACGGCGTTCGACCCAAGACAATGCCCCCATTGATTCCAGCCGTCGAACCAGCGCTGCGCGGTGGCTTCCTGATGGCAACGCAACGCGATGTGATCAATATGATAAATCGCCAGATCCAAACCGAGCCGGCGAGCCAATGCCGCCAATCGCGCGCTGAACCCCATCAAATCTTCGGATAAATCCGTTAACTGAGATATTTCCTGCCAATGTTTATTTTTCACTTTTTTTCCGGCGTTTTTCCTGTTAAGCAAAATTTCAGGAATATTTTATCAAATCAATTATTACACTTATTATTATTAAACTAATAATATTTTAATGTCACCGCTTGAGATTATTAACGCTGCGCGCAGCCTGTGCGAAAAAGCGTGTGCGGAGCGTCAAGGCCGCGCCAAACGCGGGCTTAAGATGCTGATGGACTTTTAATGCTCAGTATAGTCTTAAAGCATGCAGTGGGGATTGAATGCCTTAAAAAAATAAGTTAGGTTCAAGATCAATAGTAATATGAGTATATAATTATGTTGTTACTAATATTGTGTGTTGTACTTATTGTTATCGCTATATTTTCCATTATATTGCATCTACGTACCAGGAACCGTAATCAGTTGGGCGTTTCACGCAAAAGCCGCCGCCGATAGTCATTTTTTTTCGGGTTATGGCCTCTTCCCCTGAGTGTTTTGTCTCTCACCTTCCCGCCTCCGGTTGGTAAGCTTCCCACGGCAACATTGCGATAAGCGCCGCCTTGCATACTGACGCGGGCCGCCTTTTATGGTATAAGCGGTGTTTCTTTTTACTTGGCGAACCGTGCCGGGGCAATCGGCCTCGGTGGGTTCGGCATCGCTTGATCAAATGGCCGGCATGTGGGGCAACGACACACATTGGCGGCGTGAGTAATAAAGGTAATACGGTGAATATTCAGGCTCTCCTCGCAGAAAAAGTCAGTCAGGCGTTAACGGCCGCCGGGGCCCCCGCGGCAAGCGAAGCACAGGTGCGCCAATCGGCGAAAGTGCAGTTTGGCGATTATCAGGCCAACGGCGTGATGACCGTTGCGAAACAGCTGGGTATGCCGCCGCGACAGCTTGCCGAGAAAGTGGTGGCGTCGCTGCGCCTTGAAGGCATCGCGGATAAAGTCGATATCGCCGGACCGGGGTTTATCAATATTTTTCTCGACCGTCAATGGCTGTCGGCGCAGGTGGAAGCCGCGCTGTCCTCGCCGCGCCTGAATGTGGCGCCGGTGAAACCCTTGACCCTGGTCGTGGACTATTCCGCGCCGAACGTGGCGAAAGAGATGCATGTGGGCCATTTGCGTTCCACGATCATCGGCGATGCCTCGGTGCGCACCCTGGAGTTTCTGGGTCATCATGTCATCCGGGCCAATCACGTGGGAGATTGGGGCACGCAATTCGGCATGCTGATAGCCTATCTGGAAAAGACTCAGTCCGCCGGCGAGCCGGATATGCAACTGTCCAGCCTGGAGGAGTTTTACCGGGCCGCCAAAAAAAACCTATGACGAAGACGCCGAGTTCGCCGAACGCGCCCGCGGCTATGTGGTGAAGCTGCAGGGAGGCGATGAGTATTGCCGCCGCATGTGGCGCAAGCTGGTGGACGTCACCATGGCGCAAAACCAGCGGATCTATGATCGCCTGAACGTCACCCTGAGCCGTAAAGATGTGATGGGGGAAAGCCTGTATAACGACATGCTGCCGGGGATCGTGGCCGACCTGAAGGCCAAGGGACTGGCGGTGGAAAGCGACGGCGCCACCGTGGTCTATCTGGAAGAGTTCAGGACCAAGGAGGGCGAGCCGATGGGCGTTATCATTCAGAAAAAAGACGGCGCCTATCTGTATACCACCACCGATATCGCCTGCGCCAAATACCGCTACGAGACGTTAAAAGCCGATCGTGTGCTTTACTATATCGATTCGCGGCAGCATCAGCACCTGATGCAAGCCTGGGCTATCGTGCGCAAGGCGGGATACGTGCCGGAATCCGTGCCTTTGGAGCACCATATGTTCGGCATGATGCTCGGCAAGGACGGCAAACCCTTCAAGACCCGCGCCGGCGGCACCATCAAGCTGTCGGATTTGCTGGATGAGGCGTTGGAGCGCGCACGCCGGCTTATCGCCGTCAAAAATCCGGATATGCCGCCGGAAGAATTGGAAACGCTGGCGCGGGTGGTGGGGATAGGGGCGGTGAAATATGCCGACCTGTCCAAAAACCGCACCACCGACTATGTGTTTGATTGGGATTATATGCTGACCTTCGAAGGCAATACCGCGCCCTATATGCAGTATGCCTACACCCGCGTGGCCTCGGTGTTCAAACGCAGCGGTCTGAGCGAGGGAGAATTGACCCAGCCGGTGGTGCTCAATGACGACAATGAGGCGTTGCTGGCCACGCGGCTGCTGCAGTTTGAGGAAGCCGTGACCACGGTGGCGCGCGACGGTACGCCCCACGTCATGTGCGCCTATTTGTACGATTTGGCCGGTCTCTTCTCGGTTTTTTACGAGCGATGCCCGATCCTTACCGCCGACAGTCACGCCGTCCTGCAAAGCCGCCTGAAACTGGCTCGGCTGACGGCCCGCACGCTGAAGCAGGGATTGGATTTGCTGGGCATTGAGACGGTTGAGCGGATGTAGGCAATAAGGCCCGCTGTCGCGGGCCTTGAGTTTGTTGACAAAGTGCCCGGTCGGGGCAAACTGCCAGATCGTAAACACGCCGTAAATACCTCCCTGTAGGCTCGATCCGCGCCATCCTTGGCGCGGACGGTTTACTCTTCTGGCAGCCTACCCCGCCTTATTAATCCCGAGTACGTTTGTCGGCAGTCTGAAGGCCCGCTGTCGCGGGCCTTGGCAATATAACTATCCCTGCCAGCGTGATGCGCGTATTACCGAGCAGAAATTTCCCCTGACGAAATGGGGGTCCTTGTCGGCTAACACATCGGCTTTGACGTTGCCGAAGGTGGTTTCGGGCTTGTGTTTGATTCCGTCGTAAAACGCCTGGATAATCTCCTCCTTGAAGTTCAGGCCGCGGGGATGTTCGGCCACGATCTGCCGGCGGACCTCGTCCTCATATCCCTCATAATTGAGCCCCATCACGTCCATTTCCACCCCGGCGGTGACCAGGGCGATGACCGGATCCATAAATTCGGGTATGCCGGGCGTGGTGTGCAGCGCAATGGCCGTCCAGACCTTGTCGATGTCCGATTGGCCGATGCCCTGGCTTTGCAAAAATTCCCGCGCCGTGTCCGCGCCGTCCACCTCGAACCGTTTATCGCAGCTGCAATGCTCATGGGTCAGCCCCATGTCATGAAACATGCAGCCGACGTACAGCAGCTCGGGATCATAGGCCAGTTGGCGCTGGCGACCGGCCAGGGCGGCAAAATAGTAGACCCGGCTGGAGTGATGGAATAACAGCGGCGACTCGGTGTCGCGTACCAGCTCAGTGGCGGCGCGAGCCAGCCGGCTATCAGGGATGCGGATGCCGTTAACGGTAAAAGCCATGATGAAACTCCTTATGTCGATTGATAATAATGAGCATAAGGCGCAAACTTTATGTCTTCAATCGTATTAAAGCGACGATTACGGACATTACGACCGCCGCTGACACGGATTCCGACGAATGATTAAAAACATGGTTATCCTGGCATTGCCGGGGGTGCAGCTACTGGACGTATCAGGTCCCCTGGATGTCTTCGCCGAAGCGAATCAGCAGCGCGGACGTGAGATCTATCGCCTGCGGGTGATGGGTCTTGATAAAGGCGTCATACACGCCTCTTCCGGCGTGCGGCTCTTGGCGGATGTGGGGCTGCAAGATGAGATAAGCGAGCCGATAGATACATTTTTGGTGGCCGGGGCGCCGGGTATAGAGTCCTGTCTCGCCCATGCGGCTTTGCTGGAAGGGGTGCGCCGCCGGGCGCTGAACAGCCGCCGGTTCGGTTCGGTTTGCAGCGGCGCGCTGCTGCTGGCGGCGGCGGGTTTGCTGGACGGACGCCATGTCGCCACTCACTGGGCGGTCGCCGGCTATCTGGCCGCCGCCTACCCCGCGGTCATGGTGGATGGAGATGCCATCACCTTGGCGGACGGACCGGTGCGTAGCGCGGCGGGCGTGACATCCGGTTTGGATTTGGCGTTAAGCATGGTGGAAGAGGACGTGGGGCGGGAAACCGCCCTGGCGGTGGCCGCGCAATTGGTGATGTATTTCAAGCGGCCCGGCGGTCAATCGCAGTTTATCCGCAAGGGGGATATTTCGCTGCCCGGCCGCTCGGCGCTGCAGGATTTACAGCGCTATGTTCAGGCGCATCTGGGTGAAAGCCACAATGTACAGACCATGGCGGCGAGGATGGGTCTGAGTCCGCGCCATTTCAACCGTCTTTATCGGCAGCAAATCGGTATCACGCCGGGAGAGTGGCTGGAGCAGGCTCGCATCGCCCATGCCCGCCATCTGCTGGAGACCGGCGGCTTGTCCCTAAAGCAGATTGCCGCCGCCTGCGGTTTTTCCGGCACCGATGTTCTGCGCCGCGCCTTTATGCGGCAATTGCATACCACGCCTGCGCAATACCGGAAGTTTTTTTGCCGCTAGAGCAATCCCTCCTTTGGTACAGTCTCCCTTTAACCGGCTCCGCCAGCTTACGGAAATACCGGCTCCGCTAGCTTACGGAACGAGCGAAATCCCGCACCCTGAATCCCAGGACGGCCAGCGCCGCGAAATAGGCCGCCGCCCCTATCGCCACCACCAGCGCCAGCCTTAGCAGGCGGGCCAGCATGTTGCCCTGCGCCCAATCGGGCATGACCCACAGCATTCCCAGCAGCACCGCCGACATCACCAGCACCGCAATCACCAGACGAGTCAAAAACGACGGCCAGCCAGGCTGCGGGTGGAACATGTTCTTCTTGCGCAGTTGCCAATACAGCAGCCCGGCATTGAGGCAAGCGGCCAAGCCGATGGAGAGGGAGAGCCCGGCATGCTTCAGCGGGCCGATGAACGCCAGGTTCATGACCTGCGTCATGATCAGGGTGAAAATCGCCACCTTCACCGGCGTTTTGATGTCCTGCCGCGAATAAAATCCCGGCGCCAGCACCTTGACCATAATCAGCCCGATAAGACCCACTGAATAGGCCATCAGCGCCCGTTGAGTCATGGAGGCGTCGAAGGCGGTGAAGCGCCCGTACTGGAACAGCGCGACAGTGAGGGATTTCGCCAGAATGCCGAGGGCGACGGCGCTGGGAAGCGCCAGAACGAAACAGAGCCGCAATCCCCAATCCATCAGCCGGGAGTATTCATCGTGATTGCCGCTGGCGAAGCTTTTCGCCAGCGACGGCAGCAGAATGGTGCCTAACGCCACGCCGAGCACGCCGGAAGGAAACTCCATCAGCCGGTCGGCATAATACATCCAGGAAACCGAGCCGGAGACGAGAAACGAAGCGAAGATGGTATTGATGATCAGCGAAATCTGGCTCACCGAGACGCCCAAGATCGCGGGCCCCATCAGACGGAGCACGCGCCAGACGCCGGCATCCTTGAATTGCAGGCGCGGCATCACCAGCATGCCGATTTTTTTCAGATGGGGCAGTTGGTAGCCCAGTTGCAATACCCCTCCCGCCACCACCGCCCAGGCCAGCGCCAACACCGGCGGATGGAAATGGGGGGGGCGGCGAACAGGGCGAACAGAATCATGCTGACATTCAGCAGCGTGGGGGCGAACGCCGGTACCGAGAAGCGGTTCCAGGTATTGAGTATCGCGCCCACCAACGAGGCCAGAGAGATGAGCAAGATATAGGGAAAGGTAATGCGCAGCAGCGATGAGGTCAGGACGAACTTGTCCGGCGAGTCGACGAAGCCGGGAGCGGTCGCCATGATGACCCATGGCGCCGCCGCCATGCCGGCCAGGGTCACCACCGCCAGCGCCAGCGTGAGCAAACCTGAGATATAGGCGACAAACGTGCGGGTGGCTTCTTCGCCCTGCTGGCTTTTGTATTCCGCCAGGATGGGGACGAACGCCTGGGAGAACGCTCCTTCGGCAAAAATCCTGCGCAGCAGGTTCGGCAGCTTAAAGGCGACGAAAAACGCATCCGTCGCCATACCGGCGCCGAATATTCGGGCAACGATAGCATCGCGGGCAAAACCCAGTACCCGCGAAAAGAGGGTCATGGAACTGACGGCGGCCAGTGACTTCAATAAATTCATAGAATGATTTCTGCTACACCGGAGTGCCGGGGGTAGACAACGTCAACCGGCCCCCGCCGACATCCTTATCTTTTATGGTGCGCCTAGTCTACCCTCTGTTGCGGAAATCGCTAGCCTCAGTTGTAACCTGCGGTAAGAACCACGGTTATAAAGTCAGCGCCAACAGGTGATTGCCGCCATCAAGCCTGGTGAGTACGTGATCGTCAATCAAGGCCAATGGCGCATTATCAAGGAGTGCTCTCGACACGCCTCGGGAACGCGGGCCGCTCCGGGTCACTTCAATGGCGAAACGGGTATTCATCACGTTTACCTCGGCCTTGAAGCCCGGCCAGTCGGCCGGGATGCAGGGATCCACTATCAGCATGTCCCCTTCCCGCCGGATGCCAAGGATACCCTCCACGCCCGCGCGGTACATCCAGCCCGCCGAACCGGTGTACCACGTCCAGCCGCCGCGCCCGACGTGGGGCGCCACCGAATAGACATCGGCGGCGATGACATAGGGCTCCACTTTATAGCGCGCGACCCCCTCCGGCGTGCGGGCATGGTTGATGGGATTAAGCAAAGCGAACAGGTCATGGGCTTTATCCCCCTGGTCAAGACCGACAAACGCCAGAATGGCCCACATGGCGGCATGGGTATACTGACCGCCGTTCTCACGCAGGCCGGGGGGGATAGCCCTTGATATAACCGGGGTCGTGCCCGGTCTTGTCGAACGGCGGCGTGAACAATAGCGCGAGCCTGTCCTCGGGCCGGATCAATAGTTTTTCCAATGAAGCCATGGCCTGAGCGGCCCGGTCGGCATCCGCCGCGCCGGAAAGGACCGACCAGGACTGCGCGATGGAATCGATCCGGCATTCATCGTTTTGACGGCTTCCCAACCAGGTGCCGTCATCAAAAGTGGCGCGGCGATACCACTCCCCGTCCCAGGCTTCCCGTTCCATGGCGTCGCGCAGGGCCTCTTCCCGAGCCCGCCAGCGGGCGGCCCGTCCCGGCTCACGGCCCGCGACCCAGGGGGTGAACAACGCCAGGGTCCGAAGCAATAGCCAACCCAGCCAGACGCTCTCGCCTTTCCCTCCCTCGCCTACCCGGTTCATGCCGTCATTCCAGTCCCCGGTGCCCATAAGCGGCAGTCCGTGCTCGCCGAACAGCGTCAAGGTCTGCTCCAGGCCCTGCACGCAATGCCGGTATAACGTGTCGCTCTCAGCGGCGATCATGGGCTGGAAGAAGGCGTCATGCTCGCCCGGCTCCAGACGCGGCCCCTCCAGATAGGAGAGCGTTTCGTCCAGAATCCCTTCGTCATGACTGCAATGGATATAGGTGGCGACGGCAAAGGAGAGCCACACCCGATCGTCGGATATCCGGGTGCGCACGCCCTGACCGGAATGAGGCAGCCACCAGTGCTGTACGTCTCCTTCGATAAACTGGCGTCCCGCCGCCCGCAGGAGATGGCCGCGGGTCAGTTGGGGTTGGGCAAAGGTCAACGCCATGCCGTCCTGCAACTGATCGCGGAAACCATAGGCGCCGCTGGCCTGATAAAAGCCGGAGCGGGCTTGGATACGGCAGGCCTGGGTTTGATAGAGCAGCCAGCCGTTGAGCATGATGTCCATGGCCGGATCCGGCGTGGTCACCTGTACCGCCCGCAGGCGCTGTCGCCAATGCTGCGCGACCTGGTTCAGTATGTCGTCCAAATCCGCGGCGCGGTAGGTTGCAATCAACCGGCGCGCCTCCTCGACGCTATCGCTTTGTCCGATAAACCACACCACTTCCCGACTCTGATTCGCGCCCAATTCAATCGTCGTCTGTAATACCGTGCAGGGATCGAAACCGGCGCCGTGCGCGCCGCTGAGGCGGCCGCCGCTCAGGAGCGCGGCCGGGGCATGCATGCTGCCGTTGCGCCCGAGAAATTCCGTGCGATCGGCGGTAAATCCGTTCTGTCGGCCGGCCAAATCGGCGAATGCGACCCGGCCTTGGAAGGACGTGGACCATGAGTTACGCACCAGCACCGCGCCGGTGCTTTCATCGTGCTCGGTGATCAAAAACGGCCCCGACGCGCCGCGCGATGTGCCCAGCACCCATTCCGCGTAGGCGGAAACGGACAGGCGCAACGGATGGGGGCTGACATTACGGAGCGTCAGCCGGGAGATTTTGACGGCATCGTTCAAGGGAACATATTGCAGCAGCGCCGTATGAACCTGCTGGGTATGGTGTTCAAACCGGGAGTAGCCGAAACCATGATAAGCCAGATAACGGCCGCCGTCGTCAATAGGATGCAGCGTCGGACTCCACAGCGCACCGGAGGCTTCATCGCGAATATAGATAGCCTCGCCGCCGTTATCCGCCACCGCATCGTTAAGCCAGGGGGTCAGCTGGTTTTCGCGGCTGTTTTGCGCCCAGGTGTATCCGCTGCCCCGGGCCGACGCAAGAAAGCCGAAGTCAGGGTTGGCGATGACATTGATCCAAGGCGCCGGCGGGCGCGTGTCTCCATCCATTACCGTGACATACTCTTGACCGTTGCGGGCGAACCCTCCGGTGCCGTTAAAGTAGGCCAGCTCCTCCGGCCGGGGAATCTGCGCCGCCGCCGGCAATGTCAGCCTGCGCTGCGGCAGCATCGTCACCGGCGGTAATTCCATCTCCGCCAATTGCAGGGAGATTTTGCCTCGTCTGGCCAACAAGGTCACCCTGGCCACCGATTGCAGCAGCATCCGCGCCTCGCGACTCAGCAAATCGGCGCGCAGCGTGTAGACGCCGCCTCGTGAGGATTCACCGGCGTAGCGGGGGCGGGCCTGGCTGCTGCGCACCGCGGTTTCGATGGCGACCTGCAAATCCTGCAGGTAAGAAGAGGCATGCTCGTTGATAATGACCACATCAACGCTGAGCAATTTCATGTGCCAATATTCCTGGGCGCGCAAGAGTTGCTTAACCTGGGCGATATCCTGGATATCGTCGATACGCAACAAGACGATGGGCAAATCCCCCGAGATGGACAGCGGCCACAGGTCGGATTGTTTCCCCGCTCCCTGGATAATGATATCGGAGGGCGGGCGGAAACGGGGGTCGGCATACAGCAGCGGCGCGGCCAGACGTTGAAAGTCCGCCGCCTCTTCGGCATTGATGCCTAAATGGCGTAGCTGAACCTGCGCCTGGGTCCACGCCAGGGTCTTCGCGCGTTTATAGGCGCTGCGATCATGGTGCTTATCGATAAGAGCCATGAGTTCCGCTTCGCTTCCGGCCACCAGCGTCCAGAAGGTCACCCGTACCGAGCGGCCGGCGGGAATCCGAACCTGGCGTCGCAGGGAGAAAATGGGATCAAGCACCGTGCCGACGGTATTGGACAAGGGCCCCCCGCCCCTGGATAGCCTCGCTCTGCAGAGGCGAGATGCCCGTGCCGATAAACCGCCCCCGGCAGGTTTCATATTGCGGCTCGGCTATGCTATGGCCCTCGACAATGGCTAAATGAGCCACCCATACCGAGGGCTCATGCGGGGTTCGGGGACGTCGGGTGGCAATAAGCGCGGTGAATTCCGGCATATAGCGGGTTTGAACGAACATTTTGGAGAACGCCGGGTGGGCGGTATCCGCGCTCAGCGGGGCCAGCGCCAGTTCCGCGTAGGACGTCAACTCCACTTCCCTCACCCGACGGCCGCTGTTGGTCAGCATGACGCGCCGCACTTCGCCGTCGTCCTCGCCCGAAACCAAAACATTGAGCGTGGTGGTCAGCGTACGGTCATGGTGAATAAACGTCGCATCGTCCTCACTGAAAATCACCTGGTTGTACGATTTGCCCTTCAAGGCGCGGACCCGCCGTTCGCTCATGGCGGTCATGCCGAGGGTCTGCAAACCGGCCGCCCAGAGCTTTCCACTGCGCAGATCGCGAAAACGAATGAAGGTACGGGCGTCGTCACGGGTGGCGTCCTCGCGCCAGCGGGTAATGGCGATATCGCCCCAGCGGCTGTAGCCGCCGCCGGCCACGGTGAGCATGACGGCATAGCGGCCGTTGGAGACCATATGCACCACCGGCGCGCCGGCGGGTATGGCCGAGAATCGGCGCTGACTGAGCAGATTGAGTCCGGATTTATCCACCGCCCGTTTCACTTCTTCAGCGTGGGGCTTGGCCAGCGCCACTTCGCGCGGCATTCTCTCCTGCAACAGCAGTTCGCTCGCCTGGATCATGGGTTCTCGATGGAAACGCTCCCGCATGATACCCCGTTGCAGGGTATTGTTCAGCGCCACCAGGGTCATGCCCTGATGGTGGGCCATATAACTGCGCACCACCGCCACGTGCTGGTTTTCCGGCAAACGCGAAGCGGTGAAATCCAGCGACTCGTAAAAACCATAGGTTCCTTTGGCTCCCATCTGCGCCAGCCGGCGATAGTTGTCCGCGGCGCCCCGGCTGTCCACCATGGAGGCCAGGCCGGTGGCATAAGGGGCGATGACCCGATTTTGCGCCAAGCCGCGCTGCAACCCCAGCCCCGGCACGCCGAAATTGGAGTATTGATAGGTAAAATCCATATCACGGGCATTGTACGCCGCCTCGGAGATACCCCAGGGAATACCCAGGGAACGGCCATAGGCTTGCTGATGCGCCACCGCCACCCGGTTGGTTTGCTCCAAGAGGGTGCCGGCGGCCGCGCGCATCACCAGCGACGGCATAAGGTATTCGAACATGGAACCCGACCAGGAAATCAGCGCGGCCCCTTTGCCGGACTGGATGGCGGCGCGGCTCAGGCGAAACCAGTGCTTGGCGGGGATATCGCCTTTGGCGATGGCGAACAGGCTGGCCAGCCGGGCTTCTGAAGCCAACAGGTCATAGCAGCTGCCGTCAAGCTGGTTATCGGTAAAGGAGTAGCCGATGGACAGCAGTTTACGTTCGTCGTCCACCAGGAAACGGAAATCCATCTCAAGCGCCAGCGTGCGGGCGGCGTTCGCCAACGCTCGCAAGCGCTCGTTCAGGGCCCCGGGGTCTTTAAGGCCGCTTTGCATATCGTTATTGTGGGCGGCCAGGCTGTTCTTGAGGACCTCCAGCCAGAACAGCGGCGTGGGGTCGGGACTCTCCTCCATCAGCGCCAGCATATCGCTCACCAGGCCATGGGCTTCTTCCGCCAGGGTCAGCAGTTGAGGCAACTGAGTTTCCTGGGCAAGGGGAAGCGCCAACTCGCGGTGAATTTCATCCAGCGCCACCGTTAGCGGCAGGTTATCCAGCTCCGGCGTGCTTTTCAGCGCCTGGCGTATCAACAGCAGGTGATCCCGCGTTCCGGCGCGCCAAGCGGGCGCCAGGGCGCAATCCAGCCACTCTTCGCAGGCGTTGGCCAAGGCGATGAGATGGCCGGCCAGATTGCCGCTGTCCACGGAGGAAACATAGGCCGGCGTCAGCGCCTCGAGGGTACGGGTTTCATACCAGTTAAAGAAGTGGCCGCGATAGCGCTGCAACTTCAGCAGGGAAGCGAACGTCTGCTCGAGCCTCTCCACCGTCGCGCCGGTCCCTGTCCAGCCGAAATCCCGCGCCGTGACCGAAGAAAGCAGGTACAGCCCGATATTGGTGGGGGAAGTGCGGTGGGCGATAACCGGCCGTGGATCTTCCTGAAAGTTATCCGGCGGCAGCATATTGTCCGTCGGCGTCACAAAGGTTTCGAAATAGCGCCAGGTGCGGCGGGCAACTAGCCGCATATTCCGCGTTTGGACGGCGTCCAGATTCGCCTTGGGCTTGATGACCGGCGCCCGGCTGGCCCATAGCGCCACCGCGGGAGCCGAGAGCCACAACAGAACAAACACCCCGGCGATAGGCCAATTCCAGGGCGCGAAGGCCAGGGCCGCCGCCGCTATGGCCAGCGCCAGCAGAAAACCGGCCGACATATGCCGGCAATAGTTCGAGAGCGTCGGGCGCGGGCTGCCGCTGGTTTGGGCCGACGTCGTCCACCCCAGCAGCCTGCGATGGCTAAAGCAGATTCGAAATACTGTTCTGACTATGGCGTCAATCATCTGCCAGGCATGATCGGCCATAAAAGCCACCTGCATAAATATCCGCAACAGCGCATAGCGCAGATCGCTCTCAACATTGGCCCAATGTTTAGTGAGCGGGATGCGCCGGCGGCGCGGCAGCAGATCGCATAAAATCGGTACCAGCGACGGAATGGCGATGGCCGCCAGGATCAGGCCGGCGGCCGCCAGCGCCAGCGAGGCGGGCAGCAGCCAGCTTAAGCCTAGCGCCAACAGGCAGCAAGGCGCCACCAGCGATCGCCTGAGGTTGTCAATCATTTTCCAGCGGCCCACCGCCGGCACCGGACTCAATCCACCCTGGCCGTTAAGCAGCCAAGGCAATAATTGCCAGTCGCCGCGAGTCCAGCGGTGTTGCCTTTTTAGCACCACGTCGTAGCGGGCGGGCGAGTCCTCCACCAGTTCCACATCCGAGGCCAATCCGGCCCGGGCATAAATGCCTTCAAACAGGTCATGGCTAAGGAGCGTATTGGGGGGGGATACGATCTTTCAGCGCCGCTTCAAAAGCGTCCACGTCATAGATACCCTTGCCGGTGTAGGAACCTTCGCCGAACAAATCCTGATAGACGTCCGATACGGCGGAGGCATAGGGATCCAGGCCGCCGGGTCCTGAGAACACCCGTTGATAGATTGACCCCTCGGCCCCCAGCGGCAATGAGGGCGTGACCCTGGGTTGCAGGATGCCGTAACCGCTTACTATCCGTTTGCCCAAGATATCGAACTTGGGACGATTAAGGGGATGGGCCATTTTACCCACCAGCTGCAGCGCGGTATTTCGCGGCAGCCGCGTGTCCGCATCGAGGGTGATGACATAACGGACGCCCTCCGGCACCCGGCTGCCGTCGATAAAACCGGTATCGGCGGCGCCGCGTAATAAGCGGTTCAATTCATGCAATTTTCCCCGTTTACGCTCCCATCCCATCCAGCATCCTTCCCTGTCGTTAAAGCGGCGGCGGCGATGGAGCAGTAGAAACCGTTTACCGGCCGGACCAGGACCATGCCGTTGATTCAGCCGGTCTATTTCCTCGCGGGCGCGGTTTAATAATGCACCGTCTTCGGGCAGATGCTCCAAGGGCGCGTCCAAAAAAATCGGAGAGCAACGCAAAGGTCAAATCTCCCTCGCCGCTGGCAAGATAATGCACTTCCAGCCGTTCAACCAGTTCGCGGATATCGTTTCCGTCCCCCAGCAGAACCGGCACCACCACCATGGTCCGCAGGGAGGAAGGCACACCGCTGTTTAAGGCCAATCCCGCCAGGGGCGAGGCGCCAAGGCGCCAGTTCACCAGGCGGTTAACCAGGGCGCATGCGGCTTCACAGGCGACAGGGAGCGCCAGGACGACAAAGATAATCAGCCAACCGAGGCCGGCGGCGTCGCGGAATAATGCCGCCGACGCCACCGCCGCCAGCAGCCCCAGCAAAAGGATGGCGCCGGCGTAGCCGACGATGCCCGGTTGAATGAGAAAACGGCTGATACGCAGCCGCCAGGGCGCCTTGAAACCGATGTTGCGCTCAAACGCCCGGCGTCCGCCGGCGATAAGATGATATCCCGGGTCGCCGACGCGGGCGGCTTCATTCGAGTCGGCCTGTTCGGCGGCGGCGGCGTTGGCCCGGAGCAATACGCGTCCGGCAATCTCCAGTTCGCCCAAGCCGGACCCGCGGGACAACAGTTCGATGGCGCTGCGATAAAGGTTACGGGTAGTGAAATCCATCTCATCGAATGCGCTGTATTGTCTTAGCCGTTCATCCACCAGGCTGACGCTTTCAAACAGCGTTGCCCAATCGATATCCGAGATCAAACGCATGCTGGTAATGATGTTACGCACCGTGACGTTGGAAGCCCCCATACGCTGTTGCGCATTTTGCACGATGGCCTCGATGGAACTGCTTTGCAGCGTTAATCGCTTTTCCAGCCAGCTTAAGGCCGGCGTGGTGCGGGGATCCCGGTTACGCAGCCTCTTTGCCAATTGAGCGGCGAAGTGTTCATTTAACGGCGCGGTATAATGATCCAGGCGCGCCGTCGCCATTGCGGCCACCGCATCGCCTTTGTTCAACAGATGGTTGGCGAGATTTTCCGCCTGTTGGCTGGCTTTCCTTTCCTCGGCGATTTGGTCCGCCAGCCGTCGCAGATTTTCAATCAAAACAATGCGCAGGGTAATGGCCACCGCCCACAGCTCACCGATGGTCAGGGGCTGTACCCGCTGGTAGGCATTGATGAAACGTTTAAGATTTTCCGGGTCGACATGGCTGTCGGTATGGGCGACAAATGCCCAGGCCAGGCCGAAAACCCGTGGATAGCCGGCAAAAGGGCCTTGGGATAGCTTGGGCAGTAAACGGTAGAAACTGGGGGGGGAGATCTTCGCGGATTTCACGTATTTGCGCTTCCACCAGGTGATAGTTATCCAGTAACCACTCGGCGGCCGGTACCACGGTATTGCCTCTCTCCAGCTCCAGTGCGCTGGCGCGATAGGCGGCCAGCAATACCGCCGCATTGTCGTTCAAACGTTCGTGAAGCGACAGGACCCTGGGGGGGGACTCGCCGTGATCCCCTGGGCCGCCGCCAGGCTTTCGGCATGTTGTTCCAGACGTTCGACGCCGAATAATTCTTCCCGAACGGGGGCGATATCATCCCAGGGCGCGGCGGCTTTACGCAAATGCAGAATTTCAACAAGCATCTTTTTCATAAGGACCTTTAGCCTGCGGCGTCATGTCACAGGGGTAAATACATTCAAGACGAAATGCCGTTATGGCGGATGAGCCCGCTATGTCATGGCCGGTTTGTTAACCCTGGAAAAGCGGCACCTTAAGACCTTTCGGCAGTGCCGGAGGAGATATGCCAGCGGGCATAAATGACAAGTGTTGATAAATGCGCAGGCAACCGGGTTGCCGCCCCTGTCCGATTTGTTCGTTTACATAAAATTTTACATATTGGGGGCTATCTGACTATGGACCATAAACGGTGATTGCGCCAATCGGCCGCCGCGATAGGACGTCCGGCTTGGCGATGCTGGGTGGCGCAAGCGCGAGGCAGAGATGACATTGTGGGCAAAGCGCCCTGCGGTTACAGGCTCCGGGTCAATTCGTCAGCGGTCTGAAGCGTTCAGGCGCGCCGAGCCTGGACCAACAAACGCTCAATCCAGGATTGGGCGATTAAGGCCTGCTCGCCGCTCACTGAAGGCAGGGTTTGATTGCTCACCGCCTCGATGAAGTGCCGTACCGCACCGGTAAAACCACGCTGATTCAGCAGCGTCTGCCAAGGGGGCGCCGGCAGTTCGTTGATAATGCCCCGGCTTTCACTACGCCACAACCGCATGTCCTCGATGTGATACAGCGCCCCCGCGGTCACGGCATCCACCGTTTCACGCTGGCTGCCGGCCTGGCGATGCATACTGGTGGTGACGCAGCACTCACCCTGTTGAAAATGGTGCTCGGCGTAGATCATTTGGCCGGCGTCGTTAAGACGTATCGTACCGCTTTGCAGCGTCGCCTCGCCACCGCCCAGCCACAGCGCCGTGTCCACCACATGCAGGTAGTCGTCAAGCAGGGTAAAACGGGCGTCTTGCGGGCCGATACTGTTTTCACGGTGCTTGTTCATCCGCAGGGAAGCGCCTTGGCCGAGCTCCCGTTTCAATTGCAGATAAAGCGGCGCGAAACGGCGGTTGAACCCCACCATAAGCGCACAGCGACGGCGTTCGGCCAGGGATATCAATTGTTCCGCCTGGGCCAGCGTATCCGCCAGGGGTTTGTCCACATAGACATGAAGACCGCGCCCGAGCAATGACGACACCACCTCGAAATGGCTGGCGGTGCTGGTATGCACAAAGACCGCGTCGCTTTGCCGCGCCAGGTCGTCCAGGCTGGTGAAGCAGGGAATGCGGTAACTGTCGCACAGGATCCGCGCTTTTTCCCGGCGCGGAGAAAACGCCCCCGCTACCCGCCAATCCTGGGCCTGGCATAATAGCGGCAGATACACTTTTTGCGCTATGCTTCCCAATCCGACGATACCGATGCGTAGGGTCATATGTTCTCCAAAAAGTCGTCAGCGGCCCGATGTCCAGCCCGGATAGGTCAACGCGGTCAAAACGTGGTCGCGCCATTTACCGTCAATCATCAAATAGTCCTTGGCATAGCCTTCCCGTTCAAAACCGAGCCGGGCCAACAAATTGCCGCTGCGTTTATTGTGCGGCATATAATTGGCCATGATGCGGTGCATTTGCTGCTGCCGCTGCATATAGCGGATGGCGGACTGCAGGGCTTCATACATCAACCCCTGCCCCTGCCACTTCTCCCCCAGTGAATAGCCGAGAAAACAGGCATGGAAAGACCCGCGCAGCACATTGCTGAAGTTGGCCACGCCGTAGATTTCATTTTCTTCCGGGTCCAGCAGGATAAAATAATAAGCGCTGCCTTGCCGGTGCATTTCGGTAATCAACCCCAAACGGGCCTGCCAGCCCGACGGGAAGCAGTGGCTCTCATCTCTGATAGGCTCCCAAGGCTTCAGGAAGGCGCGATTGCCGGCATAATAATCGGCCAGGCGGTAAGCGTCGCGTTCATGAACCAAACGCACCACCAATCTGGTGGTGACCAGTCGCACCTTCGGCGACGCTGAGCGATAGCCAAACATCTTTCCTCCGCTATCCGGGCTGTTTAAAAACCATCATGGAACACGCATGATCAAGGGTCATACAATCATTGCGGCAACGCTCCCTTTGCCCGTCGCCATGACGATAACCTTCATATTTCACCATAGTAAAAGCCGGCGGGAATACTTTTTTCCGCCGCGAGGCAGAAAAAGAGATCGCTCTCATAAATTAGCGTTTTTACTATCATTTTTCGATAAAAAAATATCCTTCCCGCCGGGGTTTCGTTCTCCTTTGATAACGTTCAGAATGAGGATTCTTATTGAGGATTGGCTTTTGTGGTGAAGTATGTCATCGGTTTCGCAAGCTCGGAGCTTGGGTAAATATTTTCTCCTCATGGATAATATGTTGGTGGTACTGGGTTATTTCGTGGTATTTCCGCTCATTTCCATTCGTTTCGTCGACCAATTGGGCTGGGCCGCGCTGATGGTGGGTATTGCCCTGGGTTTGCGCCAGTTCGTGCAACAGGGGCTCGGCATTTTCGGCGGCGCCATCGCCGATCGATTGGGGGCGAAACCCATGATCATCACCGGCATGCTGTTGCGCGCCCTGGCCTTCGCCTTGATGGCCATCGCCGATGAGCCTTACTTGCTATGGCTATCTTGCGCTCTTTCAGGATTGGGCGGGACATTGTTCGACCCGCCGCGTACCGCCATGGTGGTCAAGCTTATCCGGCCCAATGAGCGAGGCCGATTTTTCTCGCTGCTCATGATGCAGGACAGCGCCGGCTCAGTGATTGGGGCGCTTATCGGCAGTTGGCTGCTCTATTACGATTTCCATCTGGTGTGCTGGGCCGGCGCCCTGCTGTTTATTCTGGGAGCGATGTTCAACGCCTGGATGCTGCCGGCTTACCGTATCTCCACTACCCGCGCGCCGATCATCGAAGGCATGCGCAGAGTGTTGCGGGATCATCGCTTCGTCATCTATGTTCTGACCCTGACCGGCTATTATATGCTGGCGGTACAGGTGTTGCTGATGCTGCCTATCAAAGTGAACGAAGTGGCGGGCCAACCCTCGGCGGTGAAATGGATGTACGCCATTGAGGCCATGCTGTCGCTGCTGTTCCTTTATCCCGTGGCGCGCTGGAGCGAAAAACGCTATAGCCTGGAAACGCGCCTGATGGCGGGTCTTTTGATTATGACCTGCAGCCTGTTTCCCATCGGCCTGGTGGAAAATCTGCAGGTTCTGTTCAGCTTGATCGGCCTGTTTTACTGCGGCTCGATCATTGCCGAACCGGCACGGGAAACTCTGGGCGCGTCACTGGCGGACAGCCGCGCCCGCGGCAGCTATCTCGGTTTTAGCCGACTCGGCCTGGCTATCGGCGGCGCCATCGGTTACAGCGGCGGCGGTTGGCTGTATGATGCCGGCCATCGGCTGGAACTGCCGGAACTGCCCTGGTTTATGCTCGGCATCATCGGTCTGGCGACGTTCTTCGGTTTATACCGGCAGTTCCGGCGGCGACGCATCGAGCCCGCCATGCTGAGCGGCCGATAGCGGCTTCCCCCCCCGACCGCCGCGGCCAGTTTCGCCCTTATCCCGCCGGCCGACACATGGTATGCTTCGTCGGAATAAAACACCAAACGAGCTAAAACGGAAAAGGCATGACAAAGAGAGCTTTTGCGGCGCTGGCCGTGATATTAAGCCTGGCGGTAACCGGTTGCGGCAAGCTGACCGAGTACCGGCTCAGCGAGCAGGACGTCAATGGCTATTTGCAAAAACATAATGATTTCAAGAAAACCCTTGGTGTGCCTGGTTTGCTGAATGCCAATATCGTGTTAACCCATCTCAATAGCCAGATTGGCCGGACTGAGCCTGATAAAATACGCCTCTCCGGCAACGCCCGGCTTGATATCCAGACCCTGTGGGGTTCCCAGCAGGCGGATCTTACGCTCACGCTGCAGGCGCAACCCTCTTACGACAGGGAGCACGGCGCCATCTACCTCAAGGACATGCATCTGGTGGATTATCAGGTCCAGCCGGAAAAATTGCAGTCGACGTTCAAGGTATTGGCCCCCTACCTTGATAATGCATTGAAGTCTTATTTCGACAACAGACCGGCTTACGTTCTGGACCCGAATCACAGCAAAACCGAAGCGTTGGCAAAGAAACTGGCTAAAGGACTGGAAGTCAAACCCGGCGAACTGATTTTCCCATTATAGGCTTTTCATCAGCATGGGCGGCATGGGCGGCATATGGAAAACTTTTAGGCGAAGAGTCAACACACTTATTTTATCTGTGACGTTATAGGCCTCCTGCCCGCAGAAGCTTAATCCGGGCGAGAACCTTCCCCGCCCCAAATCCCGTCGAGCCGCGTCGGTCTATGCAGATGCTTCGGCGAGCTCTTCCCGCAACGCTTGCAGGGCTTCTCGGGTTATCATCGCCAGGACCCGGTAGAAATCGCTGCCCGCGTTAGCCTCCACTTTGCCGAGAAAAATATCGCTCCAAGGCATTAAAAATTCGTCAAACAGCCGAATTTGGGCGATAGTCTCATCCTGCTGCGCATGATCTTCCAACCAAGAGGCCGCCAAAAGCAACGTCCCGAAATGATCGGCGGGGGTTTCCGCCAACGGCATGCCCGATTCCGACAGAAAAGCGCGGACATCGCTTTCCGGCGCAGCCAGCCAGGAAGAGCGAAACGGCTGAACCTTGGCCGCCGCGCCATCGAACAGGGCGGAATAATCTTTCGCCAACGCCGTCGGGGTAACGCCTTTGCCCAGTCTGGCCAGCAAATCATCCTGATCGAGAGGCCAATGTTCCGTAAGCTTCCCGTCCATGATAAGCGTCATCAGCGGCGCGAGTATTTCATCCTGGGGCGACCGGTAAAACAAGGTTCCCAATACCCGGCAAACCATCGAAAAATCATTCATTTCAACACCCCTATTTTGCAATGGTTGCAGACCTTGTCATACTTCCGGGCATTGCGCAATGGGAGGGTGGCCTTTTTGCCATCGCCGCGTCAATTCCGACGTGAGCCGGCAATGACGGTTTTAGGCACAATGCCCGCACACGTGCGCCAGGCAAGCGCGCGCATGCCGCTTATCCAAGGCTGCGAAGATTCGTAAGGAGGGTAAAAAATGATCTCCATGACGTATCCTGTTTTCCATAATCGACGCTCTTTCTATAATCGGCGCTGAGTGGGTCAAAACAGAGCCGTCGGCCAGCACAGGGGCAACCCCCGACGCCCCTCGACGCACAGAACAGAGGGTAACGCTAGCCCCGTCACGCCGGTGGGCTTTGGCCAATATGACGCAGGCGTGGATTTTTTTGACAAATAATGCTTTTTTTATTCTCTTTTTCGCTGTTCCATGTCCGCGATTTGTCCATAAAACGAACTAAATGGGCTGTCTCAACTCTGCACCGCCAAGAAAAGCCGCAGGTTAAAAAAAATTTGTTAAAAAAAAATCATTTTTCAAGGGAAAATTTTATTCATAAAGACCCTTTTTCTTTAACTATTTTAATGATAAGTAAAATCATTCTCAATGAATTATTATGAATATATATGCAGATTTTTTGATTATAAAATCACTTTTTTAAATAATTAGAGCTGTAGTCCACAAGTTATTTCATATTTTCCATAGAGTTATATTTAGCCCCAATAACTTTTTTAATTTTAAACTCTTTTTTAGACATACTGCTTCAACCCTCCCTCTTTTCAAGCTCTCATGCCGACCGGCAATTTCACGTGAAGTTGCCGGTCGCTGAAACAGATGAAATCTAATAAAATTTCAATGAAATTTATTTTATCTCCTCATAGAAAGCAGACTTGAAAATTTCATATACACTCTTTAGTCTTTTTGGCGGCAGGTGAAATTAAGATTTATTACCCTCCCATACCCTGATAGGCTCAGCTATCGTTAAATGCGTTATGTTAAATAAACGGGACCAGGCCAACAAACAGACTGGAGGGAGTAATGGCATATCGGTAATTTATGAAATAAATAAAATGATCGTTTTTGTTGGAATCAGGGCTTCTTGAAAACTTTTTTTATACATGTAACGCTTTGAACTGCAATGCCATAAGAAAAAAAACTAAAAGTGAGGTATTTTGAGATGAAACCTACACCGACTATCATCATCGATCATCTCGATGTAAGAATTGCACCGGACTTGCACAGTCGCTTACGCTGGAAAGAGTATCAAATACTGAGTTTATTGGTACAGAACTCCCCCAATGTCGTCACCCGCGAGGAGTTGGTAAATCATATTTGGAAAGGTACGTATTGTTCGGATTCAACGATAAATCAAACGGTTAAATCCGTCCGTCAAAAGCTTGGCGATTACGATCATAAAATTATAAAAACTGTTCCGCGCATTGGATATATTATCGAAGAAAAACAGATGGTTAACATCAGCTTTGATAAAATTTCCACTGAAGGAACTCCGATGCCGAAACCTCGCGGGCAAGCTATAGAGTCTGCGGTTAAGTATGCTCAGGCGATGGAGGAAGATTTCTGTTCCGGACCGATATGGAATGCCGCCAATCATTCTCGCTTGTCCAGATCAGTCCCTAAACCCAGCGCAGTGCGTCTCGATTCGTTCAAAAATATTTTTTTTATTTATGCAGCAAAATTTCATCAATATAAGAAGAGATTAATACTTATCTTTTTGAGTTCCGTTATCCTCATGATTGTCATCGTTTATTTTTACACAATCCTGAAGATATCTATAGCTTCGACGAACTTTGAGTGGATATATTTCAATCATCGCGTGGCCGCCGTGACATTTACTTGTCCACTCGGTTTAACCTATGCACCGGATGGTTCATGATATTAATAAAGTCAATGTGAATTTTTAGCATCGCCATTGCTAATTAGCGCAATTGAGTGCCAACCACTCATTAACTGCGCAGCATGCTATTCGATAAATATCGACCCGCATTTTATGCGGGTTTTTTTATGCCAAAAAAAAGCAAATTTCATAAAATGAAATCCACAAAAAATATCATTCACACCGCTTTATATAAAATTTTTAATATTTCATTATGAAATAAATTTCATCATGAAATGAAATATTCATTTTAGGTTTTTTTACTTGTGTAAAATCCTGTTATTCGCTATTCATTAACTATTCGATAAAGTTATGTTTATAAATAGACAACAAATGCGCACCGCGTGGATATTAATACTAACAGCCATTACTCATTGGTCCTGTTTTCCATTTGAGTCATATTCTTTGAAAAATTTGGCACAACAGCAAATTTGAGTTGTAAGGGGATTATGAAGGAAATCATCTTTAATTCTCTGTGGGTCGTACTGGAAAAGATATGCTTCGCTATTGCCGGCATTATTTCAGCCATGTATGTCGCCCGTTATCTAGGGCCGGATAATTACGGCACCTTAAGCTATTTGCTCTCTATTATGGCATTAGTTACGCCTTTTATTCAATTGGGCAGCGATAATGTTTTATTCAACCGTATTGCGAAGAAACCCGCCAGCGGAATCGCACTTATGGCCGCATCATTAAGGATCAAGCTGGTGCTGTATTTTATATTCAGCCTTTGTCTGATGCTATGGGCAAAACATGTTCTGCCATTTTCTCAACAAAAAATCATGCTGGTGTTAATAGCAGCTAATTTCTTTACTTTACGCGATACCTATAAACTTTACTATGATGCGACACTGGCGGCAAAAACCAATCTCATCATCAATAATGCCGCTCTGGTTGTATTTGTCTGCATGAACTTGATATGGGTCTATTTTCAATTAAGCCTGATCTGGTTCGCTTTTTCTATTGCAGCCCGCAGTTTCCTGCCTTACCTATGGCGCATGATATTATTTCATCGCACCCAGCATAAAGCGCGCGGCGCCTTAAAAAGGCGTGGCAAATTTAAATATTTTGATTTTTATAACGTTTATCTGTTGAAAGTCGGTATGCCGCTCATGGTTTCAAGCCTGGCGATTGTCGTTTATACCCGTATTGACCAGATACTGCTGGGTAAAATTCTCGGTTTCCGTGCGGTGGGAATCTATAACGCGGCGTTGGCGATAAGCCAAGGGTGGGCCATAGTACCGCTGGCATTGATTACATCCTATATGACGCTTATCGCCGCTGAGCGGGACAGCCATAAAAGCAGCGAAAAGATCCGCTCATTGTACTTGATTATACTGATCCTGTCCTTGCCCATTGTGGTTAATCTGTTCATATTTCGTAATGAAATCATATCATTAATCTACGGCGCACGCTTCGCGGATGCGGCGGACATTTTGTGGGTTTGCGCGCTGACATCCCTTTGCAGCGTCTTGGGCACGCTGTCATATCGCGTCATTCTTCTTCACTCCGGCTTTCATTTTGTTTCCTTGAAAATGCCGGTGATTGCACTGCTTAATGTTGGCCTTAACTATTTATTTATACCTCTGTATGGAATCAAGGGGGCAGCGTTTTCCACCTTAACTGCCGAAGCCATTTCATTACTGTGTCTCAATGCGTTTTTCAAAAAAGGGCTAGTCACAAACCCGCTGTTTTGTGCCTATAAAAGCTTACCTATATTAATAAATGAGGTTCGAAGCTATGTTAAATCCTCTCGCTAAAAAAGCAGTGAAATTTTTACCTGACATTCTTTACCATCAATTAAAATATGCCCATGTTTTCAAAAAATGGCCAAATATCATAAGACCAAAAACATTTAGTGAAAAAATTATTGTCCGTAATATTAAACCTAAATCCATTTACACCCAGCTAGCGGACAAAGTTCGGGTGCGGGATTATATTGCCAATATCATAGGGGAAAAATATTTAATTAAGCTGTATAAGGTTTGTCCAGAACTGACACACTCAATTTTTGATGAATTGCCGAATGCATTTGTCATCAAAGCTAACCACGGCTGTGGTTTTGTTAGGATCGTCTATGATAAAAGCCAATGCAATTTTGATGATTTAAGTACGGAGACTAAACAGTGGACTGCAAGCAATTACTATAAGGCTTGCAGAGAATACCATTATAAGACAATTCCCCCTGCATCATGGTAGAAGAGCTACTGCTCCATAAAGGCAAAGTACCCAATGACCTAAAATTCCATTGCTTTAACCGCCAAGGGGAAATGCATATATTTATCCAGGTGGATTACGACAGATTCGGCATACATCGGCGGGATATTTTTGACACCCAATGGAATAGGACCGATATCCGAATGGGCCTGCCCAATAATCCCGAACCTATGCCGGCCCCTGAAAACCTGGAGGAAATGCTAACGCTGGCCAGACGTATCGCCGAGCAATTTACCTATTTGCGCATCGACTTTTACGAAGCGGACGGCGAAATCTATTTCGGTGAATTGACATTCACTCCCGGCGGCGGCTTGTGTAAAATGTATCCGCAGGAAACGCAGAGGCAATGGGGTGATTTTTTCACCGATTGATTAAAAAAATTTATGCTTATTAAAATATAACATATTTAACATTTAGCTTTTTAGTCAAATGGCTCAAGAAAGTCGGGGAAGGGTTATGCCGTCAAGAGAACATTGGCGGGCCGCTTTCCCCCATTTTTACTGGAAAAAACAGACTGACCTCCTCGATAGGCCGGTAAGACTTTTTATCAGCGGCCCCTGTAGCCGATGACATCACTCCTCGCCCTAAGACTTCTATAACGCCGCTGTGCCCCTTAGCGTCAGTGCATCCTGCCCTTATGTCTGTTTCGCCCCATGGCGTTCACCTATTATCATGCCTGCCCGGCTCTCGCCCGAGAGCCATTGTCCGAACAGCATCGCCTGAGAACCATCGTCCGAAAACCATCGCCCGAAAACCAACGCCCGAGGCCTATCGATGGTGGCCACGAAACCCTGTCAAGCAAGCCTCTTATAGGCGAATAGACAACAAGGAGGGTAACGGCGCGAAAAGCGCGCGTTTGGGTAACATTATTAAGGGATAATCCGATATCAATTTTAACGGGTTTTACGGCTTTTACGACGCGTTGGCCAAAACGGCTTACTACGCTCAAACCCTGAGCAAACAGCCGCCTAAACAGAAATTATGCTTGACCGGAATGGGCCAACTCCCTATAGTACCGCCCCGTTACCCCAGCGGTAGCAATGTGGTGAGGTGTCCGAGTGGCTGAAGGAGCACGCCTGGAAAGTGTGTATACGCGAAAGCGTATCGAGGGTTCGAATCCCTCCCTCACCGCCAGAATTGATGAAGCCCGGCTCAAACGCCGGGCTTTTTCTTTTTGGCTCAATATCTTTCGACAGCAGCGAAAAACGCTTTTCCTGAACCCTTAGCGGTAGGCATTCAGGGTTCGTTGGCATAATGCGGAACGCACGCAGTCCTGTTTACCGAATCGCACGACGCCTATCATGTCATCTTCTTCGGTGAACCGCTCCAAGGCATCCTCCAAACCGGATTTAACGCCGCGGGGTAAATCGCACTGGGTAATATCGCCATTCACAATAACCGTAACGTTTTCTCCCAGACGTGTTAAAAACATTTTCATTTGATTGACGGTGACATTTTGCGCCTCATCCAGTATGACCACCGCATTTTCAAATGTTCGGCCCCGCATGTAGGCGAAGGGCGCTATTTCCACTTTGCCGATTTCCGGTCGCAGACAATATTGCATGAAAGATGACCCCAGTCGACGTAACAATATATCGTAGACCGGCCGAAAATAGGGTGCGAATTTTTCGGCAATATCCCCGGGCAAGAAACCAAGATCCTCATCAGCCTGTAAGACCGGCCGGGTGACGATAATGCGCTCCACCTCTTTATGTATCAATGCATCAGCCGCCTTGGCGGCGCTCAAAAACGTTTTACCACAACCCGCTTCGCCGGTTGCAAATATCAACTGTTTGGTTTCAATGGCAATCAAGTAATGTTCCTGAACTTCATTACGTGCCTCAATCAACTTAGTGTCGCGGGAATCCCGCGCCATGCCAATCGATTCAATCCCGCTCATATGAACAAGAGAAGTGACCGAGTCCTCTTCACGCATTTTGTGATTGCGTGACTCGCGCCGGATAACGCGTTTAGCTTCGCGGCGAGCTTTGATCACTACTTTTTGTCTTCCCATAAGTGGCACCTTACAGTTTGTTTCACCATTCACGCGAGGCTGTCCCCCGGTGATTACGCTTCACATTCAAATGAGGTTTTGGCTTCCTTTAAGCCATAATAAGCCATTGGAGTGGATGAAATAATCCCTTGGACGTGCGTAACAAATCCGCAGCCAGGGTTTTTTCATCGAGGGGTAAATAAGGATGTCGGACATTTTGCGGGGCAGAGGTATTGCCATAAAATGAGATTGGTGAGTCGGGGTAGAATTCGCCGTGCGTTTCGGCGGCGATGGGTAATACATCCGGTGGTAAAGTCAGCCCATAAAAGGACACTGTCATTAGCGATCCCCATTTTGAGGTTAACAATATCGCGTCTGTACTAAAATCGAACAATCGAAATCAAACATTCAAATTACCGATTGACGATTAAGCGACTTAGTATTCAGAAAGTTAACGAAGCGCTCTTACATTACATCACACATCCGTCAACACCAGCCGCTTTAAGACTGACACGCTTGCTTACTGCCGCTTTCTCACTTGAGTATAATGACATTGCTACACTTTGCCGCCATAATGCAACATTTTTTTTGTCAAAGGCGAAGAAATAACCAAGCCATCGTGCAAAGCATTATTCCCGCCTTACTGAAAATAAAGAATTATTGATTAAAAATGACGGGGTTAGTCACGCATTAATTCTTTCCTGCGCTATTTAGCTTCTTGTTCATCATCCTCTCTAATTGGGGTCATAGGTTAAAAAAGGCATATCATTAACTATAAGTTAAACCTTTATTAACTGAGTTGCACTTAGTTGCAACTTTAGCGATAGTGTTTCATCTCCTCTACAGCAGGAAGTCAGCATGGCAAGCACGACGATGGGCGTTAAACTGGATGATGCGGCCCGGCAACGGATTAAACTGGCCGCCCAGCGTATCGATCGCACCCCGCACTGGTTGATTAAACAGGCTATTTTTCACTATTTGGATTTTTTTGGACCGCGATGGCGCCAAGACGGAACAGGCCACGGGATTGACCGCCGCCTCACCAGGCGACGGCGAAGAGAATGTGGTGGATATGCCGCTGGATCCCTCCCGTCCCTTCCTGGATTTCGCCCAAGAGATCCTCCCCCAGTCCGTCTTACGCGACGCCGTGACCTCGGCTTCCCGTCGTCCGGAAACCGACTTGGTGCCGTTATTGTTGGAACAGGCCCGGGCGCCGGTGGCGCAGGCGCAGGCCGTCAACCGGCTGGCGGCGCGGCTGGCTGAAGCGTTGCGCGGACAAAAGGCCGGAACCGGCCGCGCCGGCATGGTACAGCATTTGCTACAGGAATTTTCCCTCTCCTCGCAGGAGGGCGTGGCCCTGATGTGCCTGGCGGAGGCGTTGCTGCGCATTCCCGATAGGGCCACCCGCGATGCGCTGATCCGCGACAAAATCAGCCAAGGCAATTGGCAGGCCCATGTGGGCCGCAGCCAATCGATGTTCGTTAATGCCGCTACCTGGGGTCTGCTGTTTACCGGCCGTCTGGTCTCTACCCATAACGAAGCCAGCCTGACCCGCGCCTTGAACCGCATCATCGGCAAAAGCGGCGAGCCGCTGATACGCAAAGGAGTGGATATGGCGATGCGGCTGATGGGCGAACAGTTCGTTACCGGCGAAAATATCGGCGAGGCGCTGGCGAATGCCCGCCGTTTCGAACAAAAAGGTTTTCGCTATTCATACGATATGTTAGGCGAGGCCGCGCTGACCGCCGAGGATGCAGAGGCTTACATGGTCTCCTACCAACAGGCCATTGACGCCATTGGTAAAGCCTCCAACGGTCGCGGCATCTACGAAGGACCCGGCATCTCCATCAAACTGTCGGCGCTCCATCCCCGTTACAGCCGCGCGCAGTACGCGCGGGTGATGGACGAGCTTTATCCGCGCCTGCTGGCCCTGACCCTGCTGGCTCGGCATTACGACATCGGCATCAACATCGATGCCGAAGAGGCGGACAGGCTGGAGCTGTCGCTTGATTTGCTCGCCAAGCTCTGTTTCGAACCGGCGTTGGCGGGTTGGAACGGCGTGGGGTTCGTTATCCAGGCCTACCAGAAACGCTGTCCATGGGTTATTGACGAACTGATAGATTTGGCCAAAAGAAGCGGGCGCAGGCTGATGATCCGGCTGGTCAAGGGCGCCTATTGGGACAGTGAAATCAAACGCGCGCAGCTCGACGGGCTTGAAGGCTATCCGGTCTTCACCCGCAAGGCCTACACCGATATTTCCTACCTGGCCTGCGCACGGCGATTGCTGACGGTACCGCAGTATGTCTACCCGCAGTTCGCCACCCATAACGCGCAGACCCTGGCGGCCATTTATTATGCCGCCGGGCAGAATTACTATCCCGGCCAGTATGAGTTCCAGTGCCTGCACGGCATGGGAGAACCGCTTTATGATTTGGTGGTGGGCAACAGCGGCGACAACAAGCTTAACCGTCCCTGTCGTATCTACGCGCCGGTGGGGACCCACGAGACGTTGCTTGCCTATTTGGTACGGCGGTTGCTGGAAAATGGCGCCAACAGTTCATTTGTCAATCGTATCGCCGATGCCGGGATTCCGGTGGAACAGTTGATTGCCGACCCGGTGGAGGAAGTGGTTGGGTTGGGCGAGCGCGAGGGCCGCATCGGCCTGCCCCACCCCGCCATTCCCCTGCCTCGGGGACTTTATGGCGCGGACCGGCTCAATTCCGCCGGACTCGACCTGACCAATGAACATCGCCTCGCCTCGCTGTCCAGCGCTTTGCTCAATAACGGCCGGCGCCTTTGGTCGGCCGAACCCCTTATCGCCGACGACGCGCCGAAAAACCGTTCGCCAGCGCTTCCCGCCTCTTCACGGGCGCTGGAGGGCCGGGATGCCTTACCCACCGCCTCGGCGACAACCGGGAAGAGCGATGGGTTTCGCTCGGTGTTGAATCCCGCCGACCGACGGGATCGCGTAGGGGTTTGCCGCGACGCCTCAAAAGATGACATTGAACGGGCCTTGGCCGCGGCGGTGCATTATGCGCCCATGTGGTCGTCCACGCCGGCCGACGAGCGGGGGCAATTCTGCTGCAGGCGGCGACCCTACTGGAGACGCGCATGTCGATATTAATGGGTCTGCTGGTGCGCGAGGCCGGTAAAAATCTGTCGAATGCCGTGGGAGAGGTGCGGGAAGCGGTAGACTTTCTGCGCTATTACGCCGGTGAAATCCAGCGCATTGATGATGGAGATCTGCGCCCGCTGGGGCCGGTGGTGTGCATCAGTCCGTGGAATTTCCCGCTGTCGATTTTTATCGGCCAGGTAGCGGCGGCGCTGGCCGCCGGTAATACCGTGCTCGCCAAACCGGCGGAACAAACCCCGCTGATAGCCGCCCAGGCCGTGGCGCTTCTGCTTGAGGCAGGCGTTCCGCCCGGCGCGCTGCAGCTATTGCCGGGTAACGGAGAAACCGTCGGCGCGGCCCTGGTGGCGGATGCGCGGGTTCAGGGGGTGCTGTTTACCGGTTCAACCGCGGTAGCCGTCGCCATTAATCAGACGTTGTCGACACGCTTGAATCTACGGGGGAACAAGGTACCGCTGATTGCCGAAACCGGCGGCTTGAACGCCATGATAGTCGATTCCTCGGCCCTGACCGAACAGGTGGTGACCGATATCATCGCGTCGGCTTTCGACAGCGCAGGCCAGCGCTGTTCCGCGCTGCGGCTGTTGTGTATTCAAGAAGACGTCGCCGAGCGCACATTAGCGATGCTGCGGGGCGCCATGGCGGAGTGCGTGTTGGGCGATCCCCGCCGTCTCTCCACCGATATCGGACCGGTTATCGATGCCGAGGCCAAACAACGCATTGAAGACCATATCGCGGCCATGGGCGAAGCGGGCTACCCTATTTGGCAGGGAACCTATCTGCCCCATGACGGGACGGCGGAACGAGAGTTCGGCGCCTTTGTGCCGCCGACGCTGATTGAATTGGACAGGGTAGCTTCGCTGGAAAAAGAGATCTTTGGTCCGGTGCTGCACGTGGTGCGCTATCGCCGCAGCGATCTCGACCGTTTGATAGGTGAGATCAATGGCAGCGGCTACGGCCTAACGCTGGGATTGCATACCCGTATCGACGAAACCATCGAGCGGGTCGTCGAACAGGTTCGGGTGGGCAATTGCTACATCAACCGCAATATGGTGGGGGCCGTGGTGGGAGTACAACCTTTCGGCGGCGAGGGCCTCTCCGGCACCGGCCCCAAGGCCGGCGGCCCGCTTTATCTTTATCGTCTGCTCTCCCAGCGCCCGGCCCACCGCATTCCGGCATCCCTGGCAGCGCTGGATGCCAAGACGAACAGCCAGGCACAGCCGGCGAGGGAACCGTCGCCGGCGCTGCTGGCGCTGGCGGATTGGGCCGACCGGCGTTACGGCACCGAGCGCGCCGCGCTGTTTCGTGGTTTCGGCGAAGCGTCTCAATCCGGAACAACGCGGGTACTGGCCGGCCCCACCGGTGAGCAAAACGCCTATCGCCTGCTGCCCAAAGAAAGGGTGCTGTGTTTGGCGCAGGACGACGACGATCTGCTTAATCAACTGGCGGCGGTCACCGCGCTAGACGCCAGCGCGCTGTGGACCGAGACGCCGGCGGCCCGTTCCCTGTTCGACAGCCTGCCGCCGCCGGTGCGGCAAAAAATCGTCTTCAGCCCGGACTGGCTAACCGATGCCGACGCCCCGGACGCGGTGCTGTTTCACGGCGATTCGGATCGATTGCTCGCCCTGTGCGGCGATATCGCCCGGCGCCCCGGTCCTCTGATTTCGGTAAGCGGTTATGCCTGCGGCGACACGGCCATTTTACTGGAGCCGTTGCTTATCGAGCGATCGGTGAGCGTCAACACCGCGGCGGCGGGGGGGGAAATACCAGCCTGATGATGCTGGGCTAGCCAACGCTTACAGCGGCGGAAGGTGCCGCTGCAAGTATGCTGACAGCGGCGGTACGTGCCGCTGCAAGTATGCTGACAACGGCGGAACGTGTCGCTGCAAGTGTACTGACAAGTTGCCTGGTCGGGACAGGCCGCCACATCGCAGGTAAACGGCAAACCCGGCTATATAGACATCCTCGATTGAATCAACCGGAAATTAAAATATCTTCGGCGCGTTAAAAATTACGTTGCCAATTCAAATATTGATCGTATTTTCGCAGCGCGATTCGATAATTGCTTTGTCCCGCGTCGGGCACTTCATCAATCAGCTTTTGCGGACCGCAGGGACGCTCGAATCGATCGTGAGGATAATTCCTGGCGGCCAGAATTTCGTCCAAACGCCGCAGCCGAACCACATATTCGCGAATGGTGCTGTGGCTCATGGCCGTCTGTTCAAAAAGATATTGCTTGAATGCTTTTATATCAAAATAATTCGGCTCCGCGTGGCAAGATATGACGCTGCAAAAGCGGCACAGCGCGGTAAGTTCTTTATTCAGATTATGCCAGACCTGATCGTCTATTAGCTGATCCATACCGGCAATGGCTTCTTTATTAATGATTTGCCCACGAAACACCAGGGTCATCCGGTCCAAGGGTTTTCCGCATTGACAGCAGTGAGTTTGACTATGCTTGAAATCTTTCAGATAACGGCTCAGCGGCCGTTTTTTGTCCACTTTGGCTAACATATCGTTTTCCCTAGTGCTGGTAATAGTGCTGGTAATAGTGCTGGAAATAATAATTTCCAACGAAGACAGGTATCAGATATCGTTATTCAATCGCGCCCGGAGCCGTTTAATTGCCTGACTGTGCAACTGACTGACCCGCGATTCGCCGACCTCCAAAACCGCACCGATCTCTTTCAAATTAAGTTCTTCCTGGTAATAAAGTACCAAGACCATTTTTTCTCTTTCAGGCAATGCATCAATGGCTTCAATTACGCGTTCACGTAAATTGCCTTCCATTAATACCTGAAGCGGATTGGCTTCTTCATGCCCTGGCATAAGAGTATCGACGCCGTCGCCATGATCTTCACACCACTCGTCATAGGAAAATAGCTGGCTATTATTAGTATCCAATAATATCTGCCGATATTCCTGCAGCGTAATATTCAATGTTTGGGCCACTTCCTGTTCCGAGGCCGCCCGGCCCAGCTTCTGCTCGGCCTGATGTATGGCCTGGGCGACTTCCCGCGCATGGCGCCGCACGCTCCTGGGCACCCAATCCCGGCTGCGCAGCTCGTCCAGCATGGCGCCGCGGATGCGTTGGACCGCATAGGTGGTGAACGCCGTTCCCTGCAGGGAATCGTACCGTTCCACGGCGCTCAGCAGGCCGATTCCCCCGGCCTGCAACAGATCGTCCAGTTCCACGCTGGCGGGAAGCCTGACCTGCAACCGCAACGCTTCGTGACGGACCAGGGGGATATAGCGCTGCCAAAGGGACTGTTTATCGACTCCGCCCGTGGCAGTATACAGATCGCTCACCATGCCTCACCCTACATTGATCCTGTTATCGCCGTTATTATCCCTTCAACAGGCGGGATCAATCGTCGGAATAGTCACCCAATTACCCTCTATTTACGGCTTGTTACGTAACCTGTCCTTTTATTTGCAATTAAAACAAGTTATTGGAAATCAATTGATTATAACGAGGTCAATTCTTAGGCTCCGCCGGAAAAAAAACCCCGCCGAAAAGCGGGGTTGAATAGAGGCATTGAGCCAAACGTTATTTCAGCAGCGACAATACGGTCTGCGGAATTTGGTTGGCCTGGGCCAGCACGGCGGTACCGGCCTGTTGCAGAATTTGCGCCTTGCTCATGGCGGAAACTTCCGTCGCATAGTCGGCATCTTCGATTTGCGACTGGGCGCTGCTCAGGTTGGTGGTGGTGTTGCTGATGTTATCAATGGTGGAATCCAGGCGGTTCTGGATAGCGCCGAGGTTGGAACGCATGGTATCCACTTCGGAAATCGCCTGGTCCAGGGTAGCCAGCGGATCCGAGGAAGCCGGATTGGCGATGGCCTTGGTGGAGTCGGCGGTGACCGTCGCCACGCCGGTGGTATTGTCGATAGATACCGTGGCGGCGTAATCGTTGCCCTGCGCATCCTGCACATAGTAGTTGCCGTCGCTGTCTTCAATCAGCGTACCGCTGGTTAACGCTGTGCTGTTGTCGCCGCTCATATCGGAGATATTGATAGCGGTGACATCGGTGCCGTCAATGGTGCTGGCGGCGGTGCTGGCGGTGAAGGCGGTGGTGGTGGCGCCAACCGTGCTGGTGCCGGCGGTTTCATTACCCATGGTAATAGTGGTGCTGGTAACGCCACCCGACGTGCTTTGAGAGACGCCCTCTACGCTGTACAGGCCGGTGCTGGTGGCGACGGAGTAGCTGCCGTCAGCGCCTTGCACCAAAGTCCCGCCGGAGATGGTTTTCCCGGATGCATCCTTAAAGGTCAACGCATCGCCGGTTGCGACGGTTGCCGTGGAGCCGCCGGCGGTCATTGTGAAATCGCTGGAGGCAGTGCCGTCGGTGGCGCTTAAATTAGTCAGTGTTTGATCGCTTGTGGGTGTAAATGCGCCAGCAGTAATACTACCGCTGGTGGCATCCCCTACCGTGACCGCTGAACCATCGCTGCTGATAGCCGTGGCTTGATACAACGTGTTACCGTCACTGCTTTCAACGTAATAATTGGTATTACCAGAGCTATCCGTGCCTTTGACCAAAGTGCCGGTAACGGCATTGCCGGAGGCATCGGTAAAGGACACCGAGCTGCCCAGGGTGGCGGTGGTCCCGCCGATACTGACCGAGTCACCGGCGGCTGTAGCGGTCAATGCGGTCACATCCCCCGTACTGCCCGCCTGAACGGTAGTAGTCTGGCCTTCGGTGCCGTTGACGTTAAAAGTGCCCAGGCCCAGGGTCTGGGAATCCACCTGCTGCAGATTGATGCTGATGGTCTGGCCGTCATCGGCGCCCACCTGGATATTCAGGGTTTTGTTATCGCTCAGCACTTTCACGCCGTTAAAGTCGGTTTGCTGAGAGATACGGTCGACTTCCGCCAAACGCTGGGTGATTTCATCCTGGATGGATTGCAGGTCGCTGGCGGAGTTGGTGCCGGTCTGCGCCTGTACGGTCAGGGTACGGATGGCCTGCAAGTTGTCATTGATTTCATCCAGCGCGCCTTCGGTGGTCTGCGCCAGTGAAATACCGTCGTTGGCATTGCTGGAAGCCTGGGTCAGGCCGTTGATATTGGAGGTGAACCGGTTGGCGATTGCTTCGCCGGCGGCGTCATCCTTGGCGCTGTTGATACGCAGGCCCGATGACAAATCTTCGATGGCATTGCCCAACTCGGTCTGGGATTTGCTCAGGTTGTTTTGCGCAATCAGCGAAATGGTATTGGTGTTGATAAATTCTGCCATGGCAATGTTCCTTTTAAACAAGCGTCAGAACTGAGGTAATGAATTCAGGCAGTTAGGCTAAGAAGCGTTCATGCCCGTCCCCCTTGTATCGGCGGACGATTGCCAACCTTTAGCCGAAAACGCAAATTTGATTTCTTGTTTTGCAAAACCAATTGATCGATATACCCCACTAACCGCGGTTTTTTCCCGCCCTTTGCCGTAAAAAATTCCGGTAAACTTCCTGCGGTCCTTGCCGATAACTGCTGTGCTTATCATGCATGTATAAAGAGGAAAAAATGACAGCAGCCATCAGTTCATTAGGTGTCGGATCGGGTTTGGATCTCAGCAGTTTGCTGACGTCGTTGCAGACCAACGAAGAAGAAGCGCTGACCCCCATCACCGATAAAGAAGACACTGAAAACACCAAGCTTACCGCTTACGGCACGCTCGCCAGCGCCTTGGAGTCATTTAATACCGCCTCCGCCGCATTGGCCGACGCCTCGCTCTACACCCAACAGGTCGCCAGCACCAATGACGACTTCACCGCCACGGTGGGCACCGGCGCCAGCAGCGGCGACTACAGCATCGACATTTCACAGCTGGCGCAGGCGCAGTCCCTGGTGAGCGGCCAGACTTTTTCCAGCATCGATACGGAATTGGGCACGCCCGACGCCTCCGATCGCACCTTGTCCATCCAGGTGGGCACCGGCGCCGCCACCACCATCAGCCTATCCGATAGCCAAACCAGCATGTCGGGCCTTATCAGCGCCATCAACAGCGCCAACGCCGGCGTGACCGCCAGCTATGTGCAATCCGGCGACAGCGGCTATCAATTGGTTATTACCTCCAACACCTCCGGCGCCAGCTCCAACATCAATATGAGCGTCAGCGGCGACGATACGCTTAACGCCATTCTCGGCTACAGTTCCAGCGCAAACGTCAGCACCGATTCCGGCACCAGCGCCACCGCCACCACCAGTACCGATTCCGGCATGACGCAAACCGTGGCCGGGCAGGACGCGTTGCTGACGGTGAACGGCGTCTCCATCGATCGCAGCAGCAACACCATTACCAATGTGCCTCAGGGCGTGACCCTGACGCTCAACTCAGTCACCTCGTCCACGCAAACCCTGAATCTGCGCCAAAGCGTCACCGACGCCGACTCCGCCATCGACGACTGGGTCAGCGCTTATAACAGCCTGCTCACCACCTTTAATACCTTGGGGCAATACACCGCGGTGGACGCCGGACAGTCGCAATCTTCCACCAACGGTCCGTTGTTGGGGGACAGCGTGCTCGATTCGGTGGAAAACCAGATAAAAAGCGCGCTCTCCACCGCGCAATCCAGCTCTACCTTTAAAGTGCTGTCCCAATTAGGCATCACCCAGGACGCCGACACCGGCGAATTGACCACCGACGAAACCACGCTGGTGACCAACCTGACCAACAATCCGAGCGAGGTATCCGCGTTTTTCGTCGGCGACGGCACCACCACCGGCCTGGCCACCCAAATGGTCAATATCACCAATGATTTCACCGGTACCGACGGCGTTATCAGCGGGGCCGAAGACGGCGTCAACAGCGAGCTGACGGATCTCGGCAAGCAATATACCCAGGTGCAGGATAAAATCACCTCGGATATTGCCCGCTATCAAACACAGTTCACCAATCTGGACGTGTTGATGTCCTCGCTAAGCGCCACCAGCACCTTTTTATCGCAGCAGTTTGATACCTCCTCCAGCAGCTCTACGTCGCTTGGCACCACCAGCAGCACAAGCAGTACCAGCAGTTGATAGAAATGGCAGCGGTAACGAAATAAACAGAAGGAATTTTTTGTATGTACGGTTCACAAGCATATGCCACTATCGGCTTGGAAAGCGGAGTGATGAGCGCCAGCCCGCATAAATTGATTACGCTGCTATTTGACGGGGCGCTCAGCGCCCTGGCAAAAGCGGACATCTATATTCAGCAAAGCAACACGGCGGCGAAAGGCAAGGCGCTGACCCATGCCATCAATATCATTAATAACGGTTTGAAATTGGGCCTGGATATCGAGAACGGCGGCGAGTTAAGCCAAAACCTCGCCGGTCTGTACGACTATTTTGTTCGTAGCCTGATTCGGGTCAATCGAAATAACGATCGCGAACTTTTGGAAAAAAATCAGGCAACTGCTCGGAGAAATCGCCGATGCCTGGAAAGATATTACGCCTGGAGGCGCCGGTTCATAACGACAACGTTTTCGGTATAAAACACGTCATGTTTCGTTTCTCATAATGGTTGTCCCACGACATAGAGGCTGGTGATGACAGTCGCTTGTAAATGAGCAGGATTAACCCACTATTTTATATTTATTTTACCTTTTAGGATAGCCATGATGGATGCTTGCCCTTCCCTCTTAGCCCATTATCAGCAAATACTTGTTTTGAGTGAAAACATGCTGTTAATGGCTCGTCAATCAGAATGGGATAACCTGGTCTATATTGAAGAAAAATATGTGCATGCCGTGGCGAAAATTTCCGAATTAAATCTCAAACAAGAGACTTTATTGTCTGGCGCTACCCAGGATGAGATTACGCTGGTAATACGTCAACTATTAGACAACGAAAAGGAGATCAATCAGTTACTGCAGGCCCGTTTAAACCAATTGCGCGACCTTATTGGACAATCCAATCGTCAACAAAAAATAAATTCGACGTATCACAAGTTTTCAGATCGCGAGTCAATGCTGCCGGGTGAAATAAAAAAATAACGTTATAATAACAGGTTGAAAAACCTGCCATCCGGTAAACCTTAAAGCATGAAGCCAATATCTGCCGAAAACAGTGCTGTTAGCAACGCCTGCGGGCATCCGACAACGCGCGGAATCCGGTGTAAACGTAATAACCTTGGCTTTTCGGCATCCGTCTATCCTCGGCCCGCGGCGAGAAGGCTCGAAAGAGCGACGAAAGCCCCAAGGGAAAAAGACGTTGCCGTCCACGCTTTCGGATGACTCTTGAAATCCATTACTTTCAGGTAAGAGTGAAATAGTCGCCTATATTTAAATGGGTTCCATTTAAAAAAGGAAATTCATTATGTTTGAAAAAGCCAAAGATAAAGCGCAGGAAGCGGCGGGCAAAGGTCAGGAGGCTCTGGGCAAGGCCACCGGCGACAACGCCATGAACTTGGAAGGGAAAGTGCGCAAGCACGCGGCGCAGGCATGTTTCAGCGTCAATGACTGCATCGATACGATTAAAGCCAAAACCATCGATGACCCGATTCCGGCACTGCTTGTCGCCGGCGGGGTGGGCTTCCTGCTGGCCAAGATTCTTCGTCCCCGCCATCGCTGACCGCGACTTTATCGCCGTGGGACAATGGCGTTTTCATCACGGCGGCCACTGGCGGCCCTTGTTTAACTCAGCGGTCTGCTTCCGTTTGGCGTAGGGTGATACATAACCGGCAGCCGACCCGAGGCCGAACGCCACTATCTTAAATGGAAAGCAACGCGATGGCCACGCCGATAAAATAGCGCGTGGCCTCATCGGATTCACTCTCCTGCCGCTCGGTCAGGTAAGTCAGGATGCTGCCCAGACCGAGCGTCTTTCCCTGCCGGTGCAGCGCCATAATCGCCTGGCCAATGACTTGATCCAATGTGTCGCGGGAGTGTTGCAGCGCCTGTTCGGGTAAGCCCATCAATTATCGCCTTTACGTCAATCCGCCCTTTTTTACGCTAGCATGGCTTTATGAAAGAAATATGAAGGGGGATTGTTGACCAGGTTGCCGGTCGCGACAGGCTGTAGGTAAACCTGCCGTGTACCCTCACCCGGGCTTGAGAACAATTTGCCATAAACCCTTCCCTGAGGCTTCAAAGCGATTTGCCGTAACCCCTTTCCCACGGCTCGACGGCAATTCTGGAGTTTATCTCTGCGAGTCCCCCGCGGCCCTATGCCCGGCAGCATTGTTCCAATACGCGCTGGGCATAGTGTTTCCTGGCGCAAGCGATTGACTTCTACTAGCCCGTCTCACCGCTTGAATCAGATTATGTTCGGCGGTTGAGAAGGTCTCACTCCTTTGTCGATTTGCTTAACAGACGATTAACTACCTGAATACTTATTAAAAGAACTCAACTTACCGATTATTGTTATATTCTTATGTTTATTTTGATTAAATTAAATTAAACAAACCATTAAGAAACTCAACCAGGAATTATGCTTAGAGCCACGTTCAGACATTATGCCAAGAGTTATACTGAGCACCATGCCAAGAATTATGCCAACAACTCTACATAGAAATTATGCCGACAACCATACCTGAGAATTACACCAAAAACCCTGACAACAACCCTGCCTAAAAATTGTGCCAAGAGCGCTGACACGACCCTGCCAGGACACTACACCAAGAGCGCTGACAACAACCCTGCCAGGACATTACCAGGTGTTATGAAAACGCTACTCAATAATATGCCCAGAATCATGTTGAGAAAATATCTCCCTGTTTTTTCCCCTATCTTCGGCTCGAAATCTTGGCTATTATCCAAGACCCTGTCTTTCTGAAAAATCAATCCGACAATTTACCCTGTGGCGTGTAGCCAATGATAAAACCTTTATTAAGAAGGGAACGCGCGATAACGGCGATTTCGGCGGAAATGAAAAACACGGAACAGACGAAATCGGCAAACAGAGAGCAGGCGGCAATAAAAGGCGGAGAAGCTTCCGCTGACCCGACATGCCCTCTTCATCGTCCCTCAAATAGAGGCTATACCGTCATATTCATGATGGTGTTGTAGGCTGAGACCACTTTGTTGCGAACCTGCACCCCGGTCTGCAACGCGATGGACGATTTCTGCATATCCACCATGACATCATTTAAGCCCAGCGGCGATGCGCCGGTGGAGTAATTTTGCGCTTCCATGGTCGCTTTGTTCTGCGTGTCGCTCAGATTGTCCAGCGCCGCACTGAGCTGGTCGGCGAAGCTGCCGCCGGTCACCGGCGACGTATCGACCGTGCCCTTTGCCGCCTGCGCGGCATGCTGAAGTTGTTCCACCGCGGACTGAATGCCGGCAGTAGTCATAAGATCCCCCACATCATTTCATTAAATATTATTTCATGTGAGGCTACCTTAGCAGAACGCCGAACAGGCTAACGGGTTAAATAACGCTAAATTACCCGGTTATTTCAGCCATCGAATAGCACGCTAAAAGCAAATAATGACATCCATGTAAATCCAGGACCGCCGGCAACGCCAGTTAAGCACCGCAGGGAGAGAGTTTTGTTATCAGCCACTAAGCAGCTCCATTCAACTCTTAGCAGGAACAGGCTATGAGCACGGGAAAAAACGGTTCTACCGGCCAGGGCAAGAACCCGTTCATGCCGATGTGGGAGCATCTGCGCAGCCATCCGAAAATTTCCGCCGCCATCGCCGCCGCCGCCGCGATTGCGCTTGTCGTGGTCTTGGCGCTATGGGCAAAAAGCCCCGATTACCGCGTGTTGTACAGTAACCTCAACGATCGCGATGGAGGCGATATCGTTGCGCAATTGACCCAGATGAATATTCCCTACCGTTTCAGCGACCAGGGAACGGCAGTGTTGGTACCGGCCGATACGGTCTATGAAACCCGGCTTAAGCTGGCAAGCCAGGGATTGCCTAAGGGCGGTTCGGTGGGTTTTGAATTAATGGACCAGGAAAAGTTCGGCATCAGTCAATTTAGCGAGCAGATCAACTATCAGCGCGGTCTTGAGGGGGAATTGGCAAGAACCATTGAAACCTTGGGACCGGTGCGGTCGGCGCAGGTCCACCTGGCCATGCCAAAGCCCTCGCTGTTTGTCAGGGAGCAAAAAAAATCCCACCGCGTCGGTCACTCTGGTTCTGCAACCCGGTCGCGCGTTGGACGACGGCCAGGTCAACGCTATCGTCTATATGGTTTCCAGCAGCGTGGCGGGACTGCCGCCCGCCAACGTCACGGTAGTGGATCAGCAAGGGCACTTGCTGACGCAGGCGGATGCCAATGGGCGGATGCTTAACGCCACGCAGTTGAAATTCAGCACCGAGCTGGAAAGCCGCTATCAGCAAAATATCGAAAATATCCTGGCGCCCATGGTGGGCGGAGGGAATGTCCACGCGCAGGTCACGGCGCAGATAGATTTCGACGCCCAGGAACAAACGGACGAGCATTACCTGCCCAACGGCGGTAACGACAATTCAGCCATCCGCTCCAAGCAGGAAACCCAAAGCGAACAATTGGGCTCGAATATGCCCGGCGGCATTCCGGGCGCGCTGTCCAACCAGCCTTCGGTGGCCCCGACGGCCCCCATCAACGGTACGGTTTCCACGCAAAACGGCCGGCAGGGCGTCAATAACGCCAACGGCGAGCAAAATCGAACCGGCCCCGTCACGCCGTCCAATACCCATCATGATGAAACCATCAATTATGAATTGGATCATAAAGTGGTTCATGTGGAACGCAGCATAGGCAATCTGCAACGACTGTCGGTGGCGGTGGTGGTGAATTATCTGCCGGGGGAAAAGGGCAAGCCGCCGATTCCGTTAACCCCGCAGCAATTGACGCAAGTGGAAGATTTGGCGCGGGAAGCCATGGGCTTTTCCGCCGATCGGGGGGACACGCTTAACGTGGTGAACACCCCGTTCGTCAGCAGCGATCTGGCAGAAGGCGCCCTGCCGTTCTGGCAGCAAGCCGGATTTTTCGAGGATATGGTCACCGCCGGCCGCTGGCTGCTGGTGTTACTGGTGGCAGGCCTCCTCTGGTACAAAGTGGTTCGGCCTTTGCTGCGGGCCAAAGCCGTGCCGGCGCCGGTACCAGAGGCGCCGGCCCCTCGCCAGCCACAGGATACGGTGGTCAAACTCAGCCGCGATCAACAGGATGAGCAGAAACGGGCGCAGCAGCGGGAAAACACCGAGGCCCGCACGCAGCGGATACGGGATATGGCGGACGGCGATCCCCGGATTGTGGCGTTAGTGATTCGCCAATGGATGAGCAACGAGCAATGACAATGACCGGAACCGAAAAAAGCGCCGTGCTGTTGATGACTTTGGGGGAGGACCGGGCGGCGGAAGTGTTCAAACATCTCTCGACCCGGGAAGTCCAGCAGCTCAGCAGCGCCATGGCCAATATGCAACAGACTTCTTCGCAGCAGTTGCTGGAGGTGCTGAAAGAATTCGAAACGGAATCGGAACAGTACGCCGCTCTCAGTATCAACGCCGGGGATTTTTTGCGCTCGGTGCTGATCAAGGCCCTTGGGGAAGAGCGCGCCTCAAGCCTGTTGGAGGATATTCTCGAAACGCGGGAAACCACCACCGGCATGGAGACCCTCAACTTTATGGAGCCGCAAAGCGCGGCGGATCTTATCCGGGAAGAGCATCCGCAGATTATCGCCACCATCCTGGTGCATCTGCGCCGCGGCCAGGCGGCGGATATCCTGGCGCTGTTTGATGAAAAACTGCGCCATGACGTCATGCTGCGCATCGCGACCTTCGGCGGCGTTCAACCTTCGGCGCTGGCGGAACTGACCGAGGTGCTGAACGGTCTGTTGGACGGCCAGAACCTGAAACGCAGCAAAATGGGCGGCGTGCGTACCGCCGCCGAGATCATCAACCTGATGAAATCCCAGCAGGAAGAGGCGGTTATCGGCGCGGTACGGGATTTCGATGGCGAGCTGGCGCAAAAGATCATCGACGAGATGTTCCTGTTCGAAAATCTGGTGGACGTGGACGATCGCAGCATTCAGCGTTTGCTGCAGGAAGTGGAGTCGGAATCCCTACTGATTGCATTGAAGAGCGCCGCGCCGCCGCTGCGGGAAAAATTCCTGCGCAATATGCCGCAACGTTCCGCGGAAATCCTGCGGGACGATTTGGCGACCCGCGGACCGGTGCGCATGTCCCAGGTGGAGAACGAGCAAAAGGCCATTTTGCTGATTGTCCGCCGTTTGGCGGAAAGCGGCGAAATGGCCATCGGCGGCGGAGAAGATACCTATGTCTGATGCCTTCAATCATCTGCCTTGGCGGCCTTGGTCATTGAACGATCTGGCCCGGCCGGTGTTGCCGCCGGAACCGCTTTTGCCGCCGGATGAGCCGGCAACGGAGGAATCCGCTCAGCAAACGGCCCTTAACGAGCTGCGGAAAAAGACCCAGGCGGATGCGCAGCACCGGGGCTTTGAGGAGGGGTTCAAACTGGGCCAGCGGGACGGTTATCAAGCGGGACTGCAGGCCGGTCAGGAAGAGGGACGGCAGCAGATTTTCCTTGAGCAGCAGCCCGCCGTGGCCCAATTGCAAATGCTGGTGAACGAATTTCAGAATACGCTGGACGCGATGGACAGCGTCATCGTGGAACGATTGGCGCAGTTGGCGCTGGCCGCCGCCGCAAAGGTGCTGGGTCAGGCCCCGGTGGGCGAAGCGGGGGCCATGCTGCGGCAAATCCAGCAATTGATGCAGCAAGAGCCGCTGCTGCGCGGCAAACCGCAGTTGCGCGTGCATCCGTCCCTGATTCCGTTGGTGGAAAGACAACTGGGGGCGGCCCTGAGCCTTCATGGCTGGCGGCTGGTGCCGGACAACGACGTGCACCCCGGCGGCTGTAAAGTCACGGCGCTGGAGGGGGATCTTGACGCCAGCCTCGCCACCCGCTGGCACGAATTGTGCAGACTGGCCGCGCCGGGAGAGCTCTAATGACCGCGCGCCTCGGACGTTGGCTTAAATCGCTGGACTCCCTGGAGCAACGCCTGGAGGCGACGCCCATGGTGCGTCATTACGGCCGGTTGACCCGCGCCACCGGCCTTATCATGGAAGCCACCGGTTTACAGTTGCCGCTGGGGGCGCCTTGCCTTATCGAGCGCCGGCGTCGGGACGTTACCGACGAAGTGGATTGCGAAGTGGTGGGATTTAACGGCGACAAGCTCTTTTTAATGCCCTTGGAAGAGGTGGAAGGCATTGTGCCCGGCGCACGGGTCTATGCCCGTTTGCGCGGCGACGGCCAATCGGGCAAGCAGTTGCCGTTGGGCGTCGCCCTGCTCGGCCGGGTACTGGACGGCGGCGGACGTCCGCTGGACGGGCTGCCGGCGGCGGATACCGGTTACAGCGCCTCTCTCAACACCGCGCCGGTGAATCCGTTGCAACGCACGCCCATCAAAGAGGTGCTGGATGTGGGCGTGCGCCCCATCAATGCGCTGCTCACCGTGGGCCGCGGGCAGCGTATGGGGCTGTTCGCCGGCTCCGGCGTGGGTAAAAGCGTGTTGCTGGGCATGATGGCCCGCTATACCCAGGCGGACGTGATCGTGGTGGGGCTTATCGGCGAACGCGGGCGCGAGGTGAAGGATTTTATCGATAATATCCTGGGACCCGAGGGTCTGAAGCGTTCGGTGGTGATAGCCGCCCCGGCGGATGTTTCGCCGCTGCTGCGCATGCAGGGCGCCTCCTACGCGACGCGTATCGCCGAGGATTTCCGCGATCGCGGTTATCACGTGCTGCTGATTATGGATTCGCTGACCCGGTATGCCATGGCACAGCGGGAAATCGCCCTGGCGGTGGGCGAACCGCCCGCCACCAAAGGCTATCCCCCATCGGTCTTCGCCCGCCTGCCCGCCCTGGTGGAGCGCGCCGGCAACGGCATCAGCGGCGGCGGTTCCATTACCGCTTTTTATACCGTGCTCACCGAAGGGGACGATCAGCAGGATCCCATCGCCGACGCGGCGCGGGCCATTTTGGACGGCCATGTGGTGTTATCGCGCCAGTTGGCGGAGGCAGGCCATTATCCCGCCATCGACATCGAAGCCTCCATCAGCCGCGCCATGACCGCCATCGTGCCGCCGGAACAAGAGCAGTTGGTAAGACAGTTGAAACAGCTATTGTCCCGCTATCAGCGCAACCGGGATTTAATCAGCGTCGGCGCTTATGCCGCCGGCAGCGACGGCTTGCTGGATCGGGCCATCGCCCTGTATCCGGCCATAGAGGCCTTTTTGCAGCAGAACATGCACCAGCGCAGCGATTATCCGCAGGCCTGCGAACAGCTGCGTGGATTGTTCGGCTTGGCGAAGCCGGTTAGCGAGGTCAGATGAACAGTCATAACGATACCGCTTTGGACAGGTTGCGTGACATGGCCAAAGAGGAGCTGGATCAGGCGGCCCTTCGATTGGGCGAAGTCCGTCAGTCCCATCTGTCGGCCAAGAAGCAGTTGGAACAATTGCAGCAATACGAAAAAGAATACCGGCAAAAATTGCAAACCGGCATGACAAAAGGAATGGCCTCCGCCAGCTGGTATAACTATCAGCAATTTATCATCACGCTGGAAACCGCCATCGAGCAGCATCGTAAGTTATTGACGCAATGGGGACAGCGCTTGCAACAGGCCATACAGCAATGGCAAGCCAAACAACAGCGTCTGAATGCCCTTTCGACGTTGCAAACCCGGCATGAGCGGATTCAGCGGTCCTATGAAAACCGGCAAGAACAAAAACAGATGGATGAGTTCGCCCAGCAGGCTACGGTGAGGAAAACCTAAATGATAACATTGCCCAGCGAGATAACCTCCACCTCCGGCGCGGCCACCGCCGGCGCGACGGCTTCCACCGCCGACACCGGCGACCAGGGCTTCAGCGCGCTGTTTAACAGCAAGGTGGCCGAGCGGCAACAGCAGCAGTCCGCCGACAACGATACCGCGACGTCGACGGACGGCAACGGCGCCGCCACGCAAACCGCCGTCGATGCGTCAGTGCAAAGGCAGGTTGATTCGAAACAGCAACGGGCGGACAAAAACGACGACAGCGGCGGCGATGCGCCGGCCTCGACGACGACGCTTACCGGCGCCGAGGCTAAAGACCGCAAGGCGGCGAAAACCACGGCCGGCGCCGCCGCGCAAAAAGACGCCGATCCGGCGTTGGACACCGATGCCGCCCAAACCCTGATGGCGTTGCTGGCTCAAACCAATCCGGCGGCGTTACCGGCGGCCGGAGCATTAACGGCCGGCCAGGCGCTGACGGCCGGCGCGAACGATGTGTCTTCCCTGGCCGGGACGGCCGCGGGCCTGTTGACCGCCGATGCGGCGACCAACGGCAGCGCCCTGTCGGCGACGCCGGGTCAAACCCTCGCCGACGGTACTGGGGCAACCGATGCGTCAATGGGCGCTCTGCGTAATGAAGCGGATAACCAAGCGGTTAACGCGGCGAATAGTGCGGCGAACAGTGTGGCGAACAGTGTGGCGAACAGCGCGTTGAACGGTACGCAAACGTCCGCCGCAACCGCCGCAGAAAATACCGCGGCCCGCCAACAGTCCGCGGCAAAGGCCACGGTTCCGGCGGCGGTGACGGCGGCGGTGAAAAAATCCGCCACCGTCATGAACCTCGAATCCCTGGATGCCAATGCGCCGTCGGCCGCCGCTGACAACCAAGGGCAGCCGGCCAGCACCGATGGCGCCGCCGCTCAGGCTACCGTCACCCCCGCCCTCTCCGGGCAGAGTGAACCGCTGCAAAGTTTCTCCGGCTCAAACGACACCGTCATCACGCTGAAGAAAACCGGCGATATCCAGACCGACAGCGGTTCGTCCCAGCCGGTCGCCACGCCGACGGTGACCCCGACATTAAGCGCCGCCGGCGCCAATACCTCCACACCGACCCCCGCCAGCGCCTTGATAAGCGCGCAGCTAGGCAGCGATGAATGGCAGCAGGCCATCGGCCAGCAGGTGGTGATGTACAGCCGCGACGGTCAGCAGAACGCTGAACTGCGCCTGCATCCGGACAGTCTGGGGACAGTCCAGATAAGCATGCAGGTGGATACCAACAACGTGATGCAAATCCACCTGGCGTCGGGACACAGCCAGGTGCGCTCCGCCCTTGAGGACGCCTTGCCGCAATTGCGCGATTCGCTGGCGCAGAGCGGCATCAGCCTGGGACAAAGCAGCGTCGGCAGCGACGCCACTCCCAATTGGGGCGGCAACGGACAGAATGCGTCCGGCGGCGACGCTCGCGGTAGCGGCGAAATATTTTCCATTAATGCCACGGCCGCGCCGGCCGATAATACCACCATCCAGACGCCCTCATCCGCCACGGGCCGCACCGCCGGCGTCGATACCTTTGTCTGAACAGGCAAACGGTTAAGTTAACGCAAATTATCCCGCCTATTCGTCCTATTGAATTGAGCGTGAGACGGGATAATTGCCGTTAACAACCGGCATATTGCGGCTATCGCAAAGGAAAAATGTCGTCACGCTCATAGGAATATCTTAACGTTATGTCTCAGAATGTGCTTCCTTCGGCCCGTAAAAAAACGAAATGGAAAGTGATTTTGGCGGTCATTATCCTGGCTGCCTGTTGCGGGGCCGGTTATTACGCGTGGCAAGGCCGTTTGCCCGGCGCACCGGCTAAAATCGCCAGCGCGCCGCCGGTGCCGCCCACCCCCATCTTTTTGCCGCTGGACACCTTTACGGTAAACCTGGTTAATCCGACAAACGATCCCGACCGAGTGCTTTACATCGGTTTGACGCTGCGCCTGCCCGACGACGCAACGCGTAAGGAATTGACCGATTTTTTACCGGCAGTACGCAGTCGACTGTTATTACTGCTTTCCCGCCAGGACGCGGACGCTTTGGCTAACGACCAGGGCAAGCAACGGTTGGTGGAACAAATCAAACAGGTGCTGAGCGAACCTTTGGTGAACGGCCAACCACGGCCGGTTATCAACGATGTTCTTTTCACCGCCTTTATATTGCGCTGAACACTATGGGCGATAGCATATTATCTCAGGCGGAAATCGACGCGCTGCTCAACGGCGACGACAATGAGCAATTGCCGGTCAGCAACGGCAGCGACAACGACGTCAAACCCTACGATCCCAATACCCAGCGCAGGGTGGTGCGCGAACGGCTGCAAGCGCTGGAAATCATCAATGAACGCTTCGCGCGCTCTTTCCGCATGGGGTTGTTCAATCTGCTGCGCCGCAGCCCGGATATCACCGTCGGCGCCATCAAGATTCAGCCTTATCATGATTTCGCCCGTAATCTGCCGGTGCCCACCAATCTTAATCTGATTCATCTGAAACCCCCTGCGGGGCACGGCGTTATTCGTCTTCTCCCCCAGCCTGGTGTTTATCGCCGTGGACAACCTGTTCGGCGGCGACGGCCGGTTCCCCATCAAGGTGGAGGGCCGCGAATTCACCCATACCGAACAGCGGGTAATACGCCGGATGCTTAAGCTGGCGCTGGACGGCTACGAAGACGCCTGGAATGCCATTTACAAGCTTAACGTGGAATACGTTCGCGCCGAAATGCAGGTGAAATTTACCAATATCACCACCTCGCCCAACGATATTGTGGTGACCACCCCTTTCCATGTGGAAATCGGGTCGATGGTGGGTGAATTCTACATTTGTATTCCCTTCTCCATGATAGAGCCCCTGCGGGAGTTGCTGACCAACCCGCCGTTGGAAAATTCGCGGATGGAGGATCAGGGCTGGCGCGAGAATCTGGTGAAGCAAGTGCAGCACTCGGAGCTGGAACTGGTGGCCAATTTCGCCGAAGTCCAGCTGCGGTTGTCGGAAATTCTTAAGCTGACGCCCGGTGACGTATTGCCCATAGACAAGCCCGATTATCTGATTGCCCATGTGGACGGCGTGCCGGTGCTAACCAGTCATTACGGCACCCTGAACGGTCAGTACGCGCTGAGTATAAAACAACTGATTAATCCCGTATTGAACTCCCTTGAAGAGGAACAGCCCGATGAGTGACCCAAAGAAACCGTCCGGTGAAGATAAGCCATCCGCCGACGATCTGTGGGCAGAGGCGTTTGATGAACAACAAACGGCGAGCAAAGAGCGCCCGGCCTCCACCGACGGCATATTCCATCAGCTGACCGCCGAAGACGGCGCCGGGCCGTTGCAGGATATCGACATGATTATGGATATCCCGGTCAAACTCACCGTCGAACTCGGACGCACCAAAATGACCATCAAGGAACTGCTGCGGCTGTCGCAGGGGTCGGTGGTGGCGCTGGACGGACTGGCGGGGGAACCGCTGGACATCCTGATCAACGGCTACTTGATAGCCCAGGGCGAAGTGGTGGTGGTGGCGGATAAATACGGCGTGCGTATTACCGACATTATCACCCCCTCCGAGCGCATGCGCCGGTTGAGCCGCTAAATGAGCGATACGCAGCCGCAGGGGACGACCGTAGTCACGCCATCCGCCGCGCCGACGTTTAATGCCGCCGGCGCGCTGAGCCAGGTGGGAGGCACTCTGGGGGTTATTCTGCTGCTGATAGTCGTGGGCGCGTGGTTGGTGCGTAAACTCGGTCTGGCGCCGTCGGTCAAGCCCTCGCGACGTTTGAGAGTCCTTGCCGGCTGTTCGGTGGGCCAGCGGGAGCGCGTGGTGGTGGTGGAAGTGGAAGGCACCTGGCTGGTGCTGGGCGTCACACCGCAGCACATCACCCCGCTGCACACCTTGCCGGCGCCGAAAGAGGAAGAGCAGGATAAACCCGCGGCGCCGGCCGGCGATTTTCGCCGGCGTCTGCGCCAGGTCATGAGCCGGACGGGAAGAGAGTCATGAAAGTCGCCTTAGGGAAACACCGCCGCCCGGGCAGGCACTGGCTTCACCTACTGACCCTGGTATTGCTGGGCCTGTCGCCGGCCTGCTGGGCGGAACTTCCGGGCATTGTCAGCCATCCCCTGGCGGGCGGCGGCCAAAACTGGTCGTTGCCGGTGCAAACGCTGGTGTTCCTCACGTCGCTGACGTTCCTGCCCGCCGCCTTGATGCTGATGACCAGTTTTACCCGCATCATCATCGTACTGAGTCTGTTGCGCAGCGCGCTGGGCACCCCCTCCGCCCCGCCGAACCAGGTATTATTGGGACTCGCGCTGTTTCTGACCTTTTTCGTCATGGCCCCGGTGTTCGATAACATCTATACCGAGGCTTATCAGCCCCTGAGCGAAAACAAAATCACCATGCAGGCGGCCATCGACAAGGGCGCGCAACCGTTGAAAGCGTTTATGCTGCGCCAGACAAGGCAAGCGGACCTGGCTCTGTTCGCCCGCTTGGCAAATCAGGGCCCGCTGCCGGGACCGGAAGCGGTGCCGATGCGGATCCTGCTGCCCGCCTATGCCACCAGTGAGTTGAAAACCGCCTTCCAAATCGGCTTTACGATCTTTATTCCATTTCTGATCATCGACTTGGTGGTGGCCAGCGTATTAATGGCCTTGGGGATGATGATGGTGCCGCCGGCCACCATTTCGCTGCCGTTTAAACTTATGCTCTTTGTGTTGGTGGACGGCTGGCAGCTTCTGCTCAGTTCGCTGGCGCAAAGTTTCTACACCTAGCATTCATCCAGGCCATAAAAATGACACCGGAATCCGTAATGACCCTGGGCCACCAGGCGATATACGTGGCATTGGCCCTGGCGGCGCCGCCGCTTATCGCCGCGCTGCTGAGTGGTCTGATAGTCAGCTTGCTGCAGGCGGCCACCCAGATCAACGAAACCACGCTATCGTTTATCCCCAAAATCCTGGCGGTGGTGGCGACCGTGGTCATCGCCGGCCCCTGGATGCTTAACCTGATACTCGATTATATGCGCGCCCTGTTCGCCAGCCTGCCTTCCCTCGCCGGTTAACCATGGCCTCCCTGGATATCTCCCAGCTCGCCCATTGGCTGACACAGGGATTTTGGCCGCTGCTGCGGGTGTTGGCGCTGATAGGCACCGCCCCGCTGTTTAGCGAGGCCAGTATCCCTTCCTGGGTCAAAGTGGGCCTGGGGGTCACCGTCACGTCTTTGTTGGCGCCGCTGCTACCCCCCCCCCATCACCACGCCAATCTATTCCGTGGCCGGACTCTGGCTGGGCCTGCAGCAGGTGCTGATAGGCGTCGCCCTGGGGCTGGTAATGCAGTTCGCCCTTGCCGCCATCGAAATGGCGGGAGAAGTGATCGGCTTGCAGATGGGGCTGTCGTTCGCCACCTTTCTGGATCCCGCCAGCGGCCTGAACATGCCCATTCTCGCCCAGTTTATGAACATGCTTACCCTATTGCTTTTCCTGGGCTTGAACGGCCATCTGTGGATGATTTCGATATTGGCCGACAGCTTCCAGACGCTGCCGGTGGCGGCGCTGCCGCTGAACGCCGAGGGATTCATGTCGATGTGCCGCGCCAGCGGGATGATTTTCATTAACGGGCTGATGCTGGCTTTGCCGATGATAACCCTGCTGCTGACGATGAATATCGCTTTGGGCTTATTAAACCGCGTCTCGCCTCAGTTAACGGTGTTTGTGATTGGTTTTCCGCTGACCCTCACCATCGGCATCCTGGCGTTCAGCCTGCTGATGCCCCTGCTGGCGCCCTTTTGGGAACATTTGATGGAAAGCGCGTTCAACGCGATGGCGGAAATGTTGCAGGTTTTTTCGCGGCAAGGCTGAGATGGCTTGCGCCACGTTGAACGATACTGCCGGGCCAAGCGTGTTGAGCTATATCAGGCGATGCGGTCGGGTGAAGCTATGGTGAGCGATGGTTTCCAGGTTGAGCTCTGCCGAGCTCTGGCGAGATTCGTTGAGCCATGCCAGTCTGCAAAGTTAAGTCCTTAAAATGCGAGTTAAGCCACGAATTGAAAAAAAATGCCGCGGATAGCCAACGCCGCGGCATAACGCGGGAGGCATAAGCGTACCTCCCAAAGAACCCGCCAGAGCCACCGGACGGGTTTGGGGCGCGATTATCAGCTGTTCATCTGAAACAGCGACAGTTTGCTCATGGCGCTGAAGGTGGTATAGGAGGCCTGGAGCGCCGCTTGCTCCATGCTGTATGACGAGATGGCCGAATACCAGTCGGTGCCGGTCAAATCGCTCACCTGCGTCTGGTTCATGATGGAACGATCGCTGCTGATGCTGTCCAGCGAGTCCAGCTGATCGAGCTTGGTGCCGGCGGATGATTGCACGGTCAGCACGTTATCCAGCGAGTTGCTGAGTCCCCGGGTGGCTTTGGCCATGGCGTCGGTATAAGCGGCGGTGGTATCGGCGTCCGCGTCATCCTGCGGGGTATTGAGCGCGGTCAGCGCGTCATCGATGGTATTGAAAACGTTGGCTTCGCTGGCCGAACCGTCCGGTTCCGGCTCATACCCCGCCTGCAGAGTATCGAACACCGCCGAGCCGACGTCGCCCACCGCCATGCTGGTGTTGGCATCCACTTGCTGCGTGATGGCCTGGGTGCCGCCGCTGTAGGTGACGGCCCCGGTGTCGGCGTCTTCGGTGTAAGGCGCGGTGTCGGTGTCATAGCCGGCGAAGATATAGTTGCCGTTGCTGTCCTTGGTGTTGGCCAAGGAGAGCAACTGCGATTTATAGGATTCGAGCGTGGTGGCCAGGGACTGGCGGTCTGAATCGCTAAGGGTGCCGTCTCCCGCTTGAATAATCAGCGTTTGCGCATTTTGAATCACGGTGGTGATTTGACTGAGCACCGAGCTTTCCAGCGAAAGACTGTTGGTGGCCGAGGTGGCGGCCGCGCTGTATTCGTCATCCATCGATTGGGACTGGTTGATAATCACCGCCTGCGAGGCGGCGATGGGATCGTCGGACGGCACGCTGACCCGATTGCCGGAAGAGAGCTGCATTTCGCTGGACTCCAACAGACTGTAGTTATTATCAATGGCGTTTAAACTTTGCTGATAAATCATGCTGGTACTCATGTGCATGGCGTTTATCCTTGGCGTTAATGCTTAAAAATTGTGGCGCCGGCTTAACTTGCCACCGCCGTTAACAGGGCATTGAACAGGTCGCTGGCGGTGGAAATCACCTGGGCATTGGCCTGGTAATATTGCTGATAGCGCGTCAAATCAATGTATTCATCATCGAGGTTGACGCCGGAAACCGATTGCTGCTGATTGGTGAGCGCGGTGACGATATTGGCCTGCGCGGTGCTGGTGACGTCGGCATTACTGGTTTCGGTGCCCACGTTGCTCACCAGCGTCGCATAGGCGCCGCTCAGGGTGGCGGAGCCGCCCACCAGTTTGTCGTCCTGCAGCGCCAGCATATTTTCGGCGTTGCGGTTATCACTGGCGCCGGTATCGTCATCATCGTCATCCGGCAGGCCGGCGGCTATCTCGCTCGGGTCGGTAATCGCCACCTTCATGCTGCCGATGACGTTGGACACCGGATCGACGATAAAACTGTCGTTGTTGGCCGCGCTGCCGTCTACGGTGACGTCCATGCCGCCGAAGCTCAGGATGGTGGTGGGGTTGCCGTCCGCATCGGTGCCGGCGGTCGCGGTGGCGGTCACGGTGGCGCCGGTGCTGCTTTGCGTCACCTGCCAGTTGCCGTTGACATACTTCACCTGATACTGGCTGGCCTGCACCTGATCGAGATTGTCGCTGTCATAGGTGGCGGTAAGGGTCGCGGTACCGCTGTTTTTGCTGTTGGCCGTGACCGACGGGTCGTCGTAGCTGAAAAACGCGGTGCCGGTATCGCCGTTCAGATCAACCCCTTGCTCGCTCACCTGATTCATATTGCTGGCCAGGCTCAGCGCCAGTTGGCCGAGCTCGTTCTGGGCATCGGTCAGCGCGCCGTCGCGAAACGTCAATATTCCCCCCAGGCTGCCGGTGGTCAGGGAAGCGTCGCTGATTTGCGTCGGCGTGCCGGTGCCGCTGTCGTAGGCCAGAACGGTTTGCGCCGAATCGGCGTTGGACGGTACCGCCTCCACCTGATAGGCGCTGCTGCCCTGCACCAGCGTAAGGCCGTTGGCGAAGGTCAGATTGACGGAGCCGTTGGACTGTACGCTGGAGGTCACCCCGACGATACCGTTAAGTTCGCTCACCAGCTCATCCCGCTGGTCAAGCAGCGAGTTGGCCGCGTCGCTGCCGCCGGAGCTGACAATCTTGCTGTTGAGGCTGGCGATTTCCTGCGTGTAGTTATTGATCTCCGCCGCGCTGGTGGACAGCTGCTGGTTAATCGAGGTATCCATGCTTTGCAGATAGCTTGAGGCGCTTTGGAACTGACTGACCATGCTGTCGGCGCTGCTGATGACGGTTTGCCGCGCGGAACTGTCCGAGGCATCGCTGCTCAGCGATTGGATACTGGTGAAAAACGTGCTCATGGCTGAGGAGAGGTCGGTGTCGCTGGTGGACAGCAAATCGTCTATTTGCGACACCTGATTATAGTAGGTGCTGGTGGCGTCGGCGGTGGCCGAGGCGATTTGCAGCTGATTGACCACCAGCGAATCGTACTCCCGGGTCACCCCGGTCACCGACACGCCGCTGCCGGTCAGCCCCGAGCCCAGAGATTCGGAGAGCTCGGTCTTTTCCTCGTTATAGCCGGCAACGGGCTCATTACTGATATTATTGCCCACCGTATTCAGGGCAATCTGTGCGGCTGAAATACCGCTGGCGGCTATATTGGTTAATGAACTTGACATCGCTTTTCCTTATACCGGAGGGTATGACGCCTCTTTGGTCGCGGCACGCGGCCACACCCTTTCTGTTATATCGTCCGGTCCGGGCCAAACTTGAGCGTCAAGATGAAAAAATCACCTTCGGCCGTCGGACCGGCCCGGCCGAAACGGGCCGTTAGAATAATCCGCCCAGGTCGCGGGTATAGGCGGTCGCCACATGGCCGGCGGCATTTTTCAGCCGGCCGATGATGTGCACCAGTTTGGCGCCGTAATCGGGGTCGGTGGCATAGCCCGCCCGTTGCAGCGCGTAGGCGGCGGCCTCCGGCTGTCCGGCGTTGACCACCTCGCGGTAGCGGGGTTGTCGGTAAGCAGATGGACATAATCCTTGATGGCGTCAAGATAGGAGTCGTATACGCGAAAACGCTGCATCACCTTGACCGACTGCCCGTTTTCATATTCGGTGGTCATGACGTTGGTGGTTTTGCCGTGCCAATCGCCGGCGGCCTTGATACCGAACAGGTTATAGCTGGGCATGCCGTTGGCGGCGGGGATCTCCCGCCGTCCCCAATCCGATTCCAGCGCCGCCTGGGCCAGGATAAGATGATGGGGTATGCCGCTTTGCCGGCTGGCGAGCATGGCCGGCACCTGAAGCTTGTCGGTAAAATGCTGTCCGGCGGCGGAATTATCCTCGGATTTTTCCTGTTGCCGCCACGGCTGGTCGCCGCTCTGGGAATAAGACCCGCCCCAGGTCGACGACGGCAGATAGGGCACGGCGGCGGCATCGCGACCGTGCAGGATGGTCATGTCCATCGTCGGCGCCTTGGCGGCATCCGCGGCGGCGGCGGTCACCCCCGCATCGTCCGGCCCGCCGCCGCGGCTGAGCTGCTTCACCATCATGTCCGCCAACCCCAACCCTTTGGACGTCATCTGTTGGGACATCTGCTGGTCGTAAAGGCTGGTGTAGAGGTCCGCCTGGCTGCTGTCGGTCAAGCCCCCTTGGGCAACGCGGCGCGCATGCTTTTGAGCATCATCTGCACGAACAGGCCTTCCACCTGTTTCGCCACTGCCTTGAGGGCCTGGGGGGGAAGACTGGGCCGCCGCGCTGTGCAACTTCGCCAGCGAATTGGCGTCATAAGCGGCGGAAGTGGGGTCGACCGGGTCATTAACCTGCATCAGATGATCTCCAGCGAGGCCTGTAAACATCCCGCGCTGTGCATGGCCTGCAAGATGGACATCAGATCGTTGGGCGTTGCGCCGAGGGCGTTCAACGCACGTACCACGCTGCTGAGATTGGCGCCCTGTCTGACGGTTTTCAGCGATCCGCCGCCCTGGTCGACCGAAATTTGCGTTTGCTGCGTGACCACCGTCTGTCCCCCGCCAGCGGCGTATTCGGTTGGCTGACGTTTTGCTGGTTATTCACCACCACCGACAGCGAACCCTGAGCCACGGCGCAGTTTTCCAGCATGACGTTACGGTTCATCACCACCGAACCGGTACGCGAGTTGACAATCACCTTGGCGTCCATCTCACCGACATTGATGTCGATATCTTCGATTTCCGACAGGAAACGCACCTGGCTGCTGTTATTGGCGGGCAGTTGCAGTTCAATGGTGCGCGCATCCACCGCCCTGGCCAGGCCCATGCCCCCCTGTGCGTTAATGGTGTCGCTGACCCGCTGCGCCAGGCTGAAGTTCTCCTGTTTCAGCTGCAGCGTAAGCAGGCGGCTACTGCCGAAGGTGTTGGGTAATTCCCGCTCAATGACGGCGCCGTCATTGATGCGCCCTCCCGCCAGCTGATTCACCTGGACCCGGCTGCCGCCGGAAGACGCGCCGGCGCCGCCCACCAGCAGGTTGCCCTGCGCCAGGGCATACACCTGATTGTCCGCGCCTTTCAGCGGCGTCATCAGCAAGGTGCCGCCGCGCAGGCTTTTGGCCGACCCCATGGAGGAGACCACCACATCGATATTCTGCCCGGCGCGGGCAAAGGCCGGGTAATCGGCGGTCACCATCACGGCGGCGACGTTCTTAAGCTGCATGTTGGTGCCGGTAGGCACCGTGATGCCCAACTGCGACAGCATATTGGTCAGGCTTTGCGTGGTAAACGGCGTTTGAGTGGTCTGATCGCCGGTACCGTCCAGGCCCACCACCAGACCGTAGCCGATGAGCGGGTTGCCCCGCACGCCCTGAATATCCACCAGATCCCTGAGCCGTTCCGCGCCGGCGGGCATCGTCAATACGCACAGCGCCAGCACTACTGCCCGGTAACGCCGGAAAAATATCAAGGCTGAAATCCACATACTTATCGTTACCTGTTTAAAAGGGCGCCCATTTAAGAAAAAAGCGTTGCAGCCAACCCATTTCCTGCGCTTCATTGATATAGCCTTTGCCGACATATTCGATACGGGCATCCGCCACCTGCGTTGACAATACCGAGTTGTCGCCGGTGATGGTGCGCGGATTGACCACCCCTGAGAAACGGATATATTCCGTACCCTGGTTGATGGCGATTTGTTTCTCGCCCACCACCCGCAGATTGCCGTTGGACATCACCTGATCCACGGTGACCGTGATCGTGCCGGTAAAGGTATTTTGCGCGGTGGCGCCGCCTTTGCCGGAGAAGTCGTTGGTGCCGTTGGTATCCACATCCGTTTTACCGTTGCCCACCAGGCCGTTCAGCGCCGTCGGCGCGGTGGTGACCTTGAAGGTCCCGCTGCCCGCCCGATCGGCGCTGGCGGTGGAGCTCTTGCTGGCGCTGACGTTTTCCTGCAGGGTAATGGTCAGAATATCGCCCACATTGCGCGGACGGCGGTCCTCGAACAACGGCTGATAGCCATAATTCATCGGCTGCACCGTCTGAAAAATCGATCCGTTGGCCACCGGAACCGATGCCGGCGCCGGCTGCGCGGTGGTTTGCCCTTGCACCAGATTTTCATGGTGTCCGAGGCACCCGGTCAGCGTAAACGCCGCCAGCGCCAGCAGCCCGCCCGCCACGGAAGTCATGTCGCATCGCGCCCGGTTTATCGGCGTCGTCAAAATCATCTCTTTTTGTTTCATAAGGCCTGTTGCATCCTGATCAACCCAACACGCCGCGGTTGAACAGCCTATGTTACGTTGTCACCTATATGTCACGAAGCGAACCATCGCCCTTGCCAAGAGAGCGTTACGCCATTGCCGGCGCACGCCCGGCAAAGCCGCGCGATCCGGTCATCACATCTGGGTAAGCTTTTCCAGCATGTCGTCGGAAGTGGTAATGGCCTTGCTGTTGATCTCATAGGCGCGTTGCACCTGGATCATGTCCACCAGTTCCTCGGCCACGTTGACATTGGACGTTTCCACATAGCCTTGATAGAGCAAACCGGCGCCGTTCTGGCCGGGATTGGATTCCGTCGGCGCCCCCGAGCTTTCCGTCTCCTGGTAAAGATTTTCCCCCAGGCTTTCCAGCCCGGCGTCATTGACGAAGTTGCTCAGGGTCAGTTGCCCCACCTGCTGGGCATTGGTTTGGCCCTGCACCGTAACGCTTACCGCCCCGTCGCGGGATACCGTGATGGTTTGCGCCGTTGACGGAATGGTAATGGCCGGCTGGATGGTATAGCCGCTGGAGGTCACCAGTTGCCCGTTGGCATCCACCTGGAACGACCCGTCGCGGGTATAGGCGGTGGTGCCGTCCGGCAGCAGCACCTGGAAGAAACCTTGGCCGTTGATGGCCAAATCCTTGGACTCGGACGTTTGCTGCAGATTGCCCTGGCTGAACAGCCGTTCGGTGGAAACCGGCCTGACCCCGGTGCCCAATTGCAGACCGGAGGGCAGCGTGGTTTGATCGGAGGACTGCGCACCGGGCTGGCGCACGGTCTGGTACAGCAAGTCCTCGAATACCGCCCGCTGGGCCTTGAATCCATTGGTGCTAACGTTGGCCAGGTTATTGGATATCACATCCATATTGGTCTGCTGGGCGTCCAGACCGGTTTTGGAAATCCATAGTGAACGGATCATCCGCAGTACTCCCGATTAAATTAGCTGCTTACCGTCAACAGCTCGTTGGCTTTTTCCGCGTTATCGTCCGCGTCGGAAATCACCTTCATTTGCATTTCAAAGCGCCGCGCCGTGCCTATCATGTCCACCAGCGATTCCGCGGTATTCACGTTGCTGCCCTCCAATACTCCCGGCATCACCTTAATGGTGTTATCCGCCGGCAAGGCTTGCCCCACCTGCGCCGAGGCGGCGGCGGTCAAATGAAACAGGCCGTCGTCGCCCCGCACCAGTTGGCCGTCGTCGGGTTTGACCAGCTTTAATTGCCCCACTTCCTCGACGGTGTTGGGCTGGTCGCCGGCGCCCAGCGCCGACACCGTGCCGTCGGCCGCCATGGTGATGGATGCCTGGGTAGGCACCACCAGCGGACCGTTTTGTCCCACCACCGGATAGCCCTGGATCAGCAATTGGCCGGTATTGTCCTCCTGGATATTGCCGTTGCGGGTATAGGCTTCCTCGCCGTTGGGCAGTTGCACCGCCAGCAAGCCTTGATCCTGCACCGCCACGTCCAGCGGGCGCGACGTGTAATCCAGCGGTCCCGGCGTCGTCAACGTGCCGGGGGTGGAGGCCACCACCAGGGTGCGCGTCGGCAGGGTCTCGCCATTAACGGGCACCGCCCGCATGGCCGACAATTGCGCCTGGAAACCGGAGGTGGAGGCATTGGCCAGGTTGTTGCTGATGACCGCCTGCTGATCCAGTGACTGGCTGGCGCCGCCCATTGCGGTGTAAATTGCGTGATCCATGGTGTTATCCGCCCGAAGGGTCAGCTCATGCTAACCAGGGTTTGCATAATGGTGTCCTGCGCCTTGATGGTCTGCGCGTTCGATTGGTAATCCCGCTGGGCGACGATCAAGTCCACCAGCTCGTTGCTGAGATTGACGTTGGAGTCTTCCAGCGCGCCGCTGGTCAGGGTGCCGAAGTTGCCGGTGCCGGCGGTGCCCAGCACGGCCGGGCCCGAATTGGCGGTGGCGGTGTAGACGTTATTGCCGTCGGCGGTCAAGCCCTGCGGATTGGAAAAGTTGGCCAGCACAATCTGACCCAGCAACTGAGTTTGACCGTTGGAATAGGTGCCGGTGATGGTGCCGTCGTCATTGATGGTGTAGTCGGTCAAATCGCCGGCGGGATAACCGTTGGCATTTTGGGAACTGACGCTGCTGGCGGTGGTGTACTGCTGCAGGCTGCCGGAAAAGTTCAGCGAAAACGTCGAGGCGGCGGAACCGTCCACGCCGACCATGTTGATGGTAAACGTATCTGCGGCGTCGCCGGCGGTGTTGGACGCAGTGGAGGCCAGCGTGCCGTTGGAGTTGAACGACATGGTGCCGAGATCCTGCACCGTGCCGCTGGAGTCGCTGCCGTCGACGGCTTTCACGTCCCAGGTATTGTCCGCGGTCTTGGTGAAATACAGGCTGATATTGTGCGGATTGCCCAGGCTGTCGTAGGTAGTGATCGGCTCGGAGAAACTGTAGGTGGAGGAGTCGGTGGCGTCAAAGGGCGTCGTGGTGGTGTCGACGGCGGTGGATTCCGAGTCCAGATCCAGTTCCATGGTGGCGGTGGTGGTGGCGGTGGCCGACATCCCGGTCAGCGGGATGCTGAGATCCACCGGCGTGGCGCCCTGCTGGATGGTGGGGGGTGTGCCGCTGGCGGGATAACCGGTGACATTATAGCCGGTGCTGGTGAGCAAATTACGATTGTCGTCCAATTGTAAATCGCCATCGCGGGTGTAATACACATTCCCGCTGGAGTCCACCACCCGGAAAAATCCGCTGTTGGAAATGGCGACATTCAGGCCATCGCCGGTGGAATCCACGTCACCGTCGCTAAAATCATTGGTCACCCCGGTCACTTCCACCCCCAAGCCCACCTGGGAACCGGCATAGATATCGGCAAAGGAGGTGGTGCCGGCCTTGAAACCGGTGGTTTCCGAGTTGGCGATATTATTGCCGATAACGTCAAGATTGCTGGAGGCGGCATTCAGCCCGCTGACACCTTGTGAAAAACCCATAAGACTCTCCTGTGGTAATGAAAGCAGACCAGCCGCTCGCGGGCTGTCGCCGGTTACCGGTTAGATAATTTGGACGATTTTGTCGAGGGTGACGTTACCCGTCAGACCGAGATTCAATTCCGTGTCGCCGCTGCTGTCGGTGCTCACGCCGTACACTTCCGCATACTCCAACGGCGTGGTGGTCACAGTGCCGCCGCCGGAGGCGGTGGACGTCGCCGAAACGGTATAGGTGCCCGCGGCCACCGCCGTGCCGGAATCATCGGTACCGTCCCAGGTAAAACTGTGCGCGCCGGCGGTCTGCGCGCCGAGGTCTACCGTGCGCACCTCTTTGCCGGTGGAGTCGGTGATGGTCACGGTGGTGTCGGTCGAGGCGGAATCGAGATCGATGCCGAACGGCGTTGTGGAGCCGTCGCTGCCCACCACCAGGGACGTCCCGTCAATCATTACCCCGTGCCCCACCAGGGTGTCGGCCTGTAGCGACTGCGATGTCGTTATCTGTCCGGAGATGGATCCCAGGGTGGTATTGAGGTTTTCAATTCCGTTCAGCGTGCTTATCTGCGCCAACTGGCTGGTGAGCTGAGAGTTATCCATCGGATCGGTGGGATCCTGGTTTTGCATTTGCGCCACCAGCAAACTCAGAAACTGATTCTGCAGATCCGCGCTGGTGTCGCCGGTGCTGCTGGTGCTGGTGGTTGAAACCTGTGTGTCATCCACCGGATCGTTGAGACTGACTGAAACGCCCATGTTGTCCTCCGGTTATTGGCCCAATGTCAGGGTTTTCTGCATCAGGGTTTTGGCGGTATTCATCACTTCGATGTTGGCCTGGTAGTTGCGCGACGCCGACATGCTGTTGACCATTTCATCCACCACGTTGACATTCGGCATCCGGACATAGCCGTTGCCGTCCGCCAATGGGTTGCCCGGCTCATAAATCAGCTTGTCCGCCGCCGGCGACTCCACCACCCCGCTCACCTGCACTCCGCCTATCTCCTGCCCCTCGGGGGCCGCCACTTGGAAAACCACTTCCTTGGCGCGATAGGGTTGCCCGTCGGGACCGGTAACGCTGTCGGCATTGGCCAAATTGCTGGCGGCAACGTTCATACGCTGCGACTCGGCGGTCAGCGCCGAACCGGAAATATCGAAAATGGACGTCATGCTCATGGCTTATGAATCCTGTAACACGGCAAGCATGTTTTTGATTTGCCCCCCCCCCAGCACCGTCAGGCTGGTTTGGTATTGCAGGCTGTTGTCGGCGAAAGCGGTCCTTTCCCGGTCCATATCGACGGTATTACCGTCCAGGGCCGGTTGATCCGGCACGCGATAAAGCAGTTGACTGAAAGACTCGCCCGGATCGGTGGCGGCGATATGCCGTGGGGAAGTCGTGGTCAAAGAGAGGCCGTTCTCGCTGTCCCGGCCTTGGCTGAGGGCTTTTTTCAACTCGCTGGAAAAATCAATATCCCGCGCTTGATAGCCGGGCGTATCGGCGTTGGCGATATTGGCGGCCAGGATATCCTGACGCTGTGCGCGCAGATTAAGCGCCTCTTGCTGGAATTGCAGGGCGGCATCGAGTTTATCGAGCATTATTTTTCCGCGAATAATTAGCAATAGAGATTGGATGCCAGCTTAGACGCAACCACCCTTCGCCTATCGTCGGAATAAGCATTAATTGCAGCGCTATTTTCGCCATTGGACAGAAAAGGAAACAGTACACTGTAATAGCCCGCTCGCCATGGCGCGCTATTAGGGCGAGGGAATGACGTTCAGGTGAAAATAACCAATCAGAGGCAAGAGGTGAGGCGAGAAATATTCCACAGCCCGGACGTCAGGCGCCAGGGGCGACGCGAGAAAGTGCGTCCGGCCGAAAGAGAGAGTCTCAAGGGTCGACGGCCGTCGGTTATTTCTCTGGGGCGGTGGATTGCGGCCTGTCTGCTGCTCTCTTCGGGGACCTGCGCCGCCGATCCCCTGACCGAACAGCTCACCGCTTTTATGCAAAAACAGTTTACCACGCCGCCGGCGGCCCTGGAGGTGGTGATAACCACTCCCCTCCAGGCGCGGTTGAATTGCCCGGCGCCGCAATTCACCTTGCCCTCGCGCAATCGCATCTGGGGCAATGTGAGCGTCGCCATGGTCTGCGGCGCGCAAAAGCGTTATTTGCAAACGGAAGTGAAAGTCACCGATCGTTACCTGGTGGCCGCTCGCCCGGTGGCGGAAAACCAGACGTTGTCGGCGGAGGATATTCGCTGGCAAACCGGACGACTCGACCTGCTTTCCCAATTGCCGTTGACCGACCGGCAATGGGCCACCGGCAGCGTCGCCGAAAGACCTATCGGCAGCGGTCAGCCGCTGACCGCCGCCATGCTCCGCCGGCCCTGGCGGATAAAAATAGGCCAGCCGGTACAGGTGTCGGCGCAGGGAGAGGGCTTCGCCATCCAAAGCACCGGCAAGGCGTTAAACAATGCGGCGGTGAACGACGCCCTGCAAGTGCGCATGGATTCCGGCCAAACCCTTAATGGCCGGGTTATGCCCGACGGCAGCATCCATGTGGGGTTATAAATCCGTGCTACGCTTTTAATTGTTAGGCGTCCGGACAATATCGTCCGGCGACGCGATAAAAAATTAAAGATTCGCCTCCCCATACCGATAATTGAAGGCAATCCGACAGTGTCACAAAACATGGCTATAAGCGAGGCTGTATGAGTATTGATAGTACCCGTCCCATCACCCCGCTGACCCCGGTTCAGGGTTCAGAAATAGGTACTGTCCAGCCGCAAAAAAACTCAGCGACCGACAGTACCGATGCCAGCGGCGAAGAGACGCAGGTTAATTTGAGCGATGCCCAAAGCAGTTTGCGTCAGTCAAGCAGCCTTGATATCGACAGCGCGAAAGTTGAAAGCCTGAAACAGTCCATTCGCAATGGCGAACTCAAAGTGGATACCGGAAAGATCGCCGATGCGCTTATTTCAGAAACGCAAGCGATGCTCAACGATCCGGAATAACTAAGCGAACGCCATGAACGAATTGGAAAAACTTTGCGCCCGAATGCTGGGGGTATTGCAACAGTTGGAACTGATCCTGGTGGAGGAACAGCGTTTATTAAGCGCGGGCCAGGTGAATGCCGCGCTATTGCACCGGGTGACGGAAAATAAAAATGAACAGCTGGCCACGTTGCAATATTTGGACGATCAACGGCAAAACGCGGCGCGCGGGCAGGGACTGACGGAATCAGCCTATGGCCAGTACCCGGAGTTGCAGCATTTGTGGCAAACCATTCTCCGGCTGACCGCCGGTCTGAGCCGCAACAATACGCGTAACGGCCTGTTATTGAATCAGCATTTGAAGCAGAATCAGGAAATCCTGGCGGTACTGGAAGCGCATCAGGCCCGGCGGAGCCTTTATGGTCCCGATGGGCAAGCGCAAAACAGCCATATTCTCGGACGAAAGTTCAGCGTGTAGCGCCGTTAGTATAATTCACCTGCACCTGATAAGAGGTTAACACCACCGGCGGAAACAGCACGCCGGTCCCCGCCACGACAATACCCAGCACCAGCGCATCATCCGCCGGCATACCGGCCAGCCCGTCGCTCCTTCCCGCCAACCCGTCCAGCGGCAAGCATTTCGCCGGCATACACAGCGTCAACGACACCCCCGACGGCAGCGCGCCGCCGGACTTGATCCGCCAGTTTACCGAACTTACCTTGGCGCCGGCGGGCAAACGGGTCAACGGGCGCAGGGGCGGGCTGCTTTTAACCGCTCCCCGCTGATTCACTACCAGCATACGCCCTTGCGCCGACCATCCTCCATTCGCGTTGCCCTCAATGGACATAAAGCCTTTGGCCTGCGAGAGGGCGTGCAGCCGGCGTCCATCGACGACGCCTGACGCCGCCGTCGCCGCCGCTTTACCTGCCGCCGCCGCTGCGCTCAGGGCCGACTGTCGGGCCGGCGATGAATTTGCGCTCAGGGTCGACTGCGAGGCCAGCGACGAATTTGCGCTCAGGGTCGAGTTATGCGCCTGCGGCGAGGCCGACGTCGCCGTTGCGCTCAAGGCCGACTGACGAGCCAGCGATAAATTTGCGCTCAAGGCCGACTGCCGGCCCGGCGCTGAGGTTTGGCCGGCGGCGGCGCGCATAGCCGGTTTCAAGGTCAGGAATTTGCCGCGGCTTTTCGCCGCCGGCAGGTTTGTATTACCGTTCAAACCGGCCAACGACGACGGTTTTTTGCTATTCAATAAAGCATTGATGCCGTTGGGCAGCGTTGGCGGGTCCGATTGCGCCGACGCGGCCAACGGCAGCAACAGGCAAAACAGCGGCGCCATGCGCGCCGTCATTTGGTGCCCCCGAGCATGGCGGTCATGCGGATCTGGCGCAAATCGCTCACCTCAAGATTGGACAGCACCGCCAGCTGCGGCAGGTTGCGGCGCAAAAAGCGCGCCAACAGCGGACGCAAGCTGTGGTTGACCAATAATACCGGCGGGGCGTTCAGGCTCTCCTGCTGCGCTAACGCCTCTTTGGCCTGCGCCAGCACCCGATCCGCCATGCCCGGCTCCAGGCCGCCGCCGTTTTGCAAGGCCTGCAATAACACCCGCTCCAGCGCCAAATCCAGGCCAATCACCTGAATTTCGCTGTCGCCGGGGAACCAGCGCTGAGTGATGGCCCGCCCCAGGGCCACCCGCACCACCACCGTCAGTTCCGCCGGATCTTTTTGTATCGGCGCATGTTCCACCAAGGTTTCGATAATGGTGCGCATATCGCGGATCGGGACATTCTCCGCCAGCAGGTTTTGCAGTACTTTATGGAAGATGGTGAGCGTCAACACGCCGGGAATGAAATCCTCCGTCAGCTTGGGCATGTCCTTGGTCACCCGATCCAGCAATTGCTGGGTTTCTTGCCGCCCCAACAGTTCGCTGGCGTGCAAATTGATCAGATGGTTGAGATGGGTGGCCACCACGGTGCTGGCTTCCACCACGGTATACCCCTGGGTCTGCGCCACCTCTTTCAGGGCGCTGTCTATCCACACCGCCGGCAAGCCGAAGGCGGGATCCCGCGTTTTATCCCCCGCCAGTTCGCCCACGGCGCTGCCGGGGTTAATCGCCATCCAGCGCCCCGGGTATGCTTCCCCATGACCCATCTCAACGCCTTTGAGCAAAATCCGGTAGCTGGCGGGCTGTAATTCAAGATTATCGCGAATATGCACCACCGGCGGCAGATAGCCGGTCTCCTGGGCGAATTTTTTCCTGATGCTGCGGATACGGCCCAAAAGTTCGCCGTTTTGCTGAAAATCCACCATGGGAATCAGCCGGTAACCCACTTCCATGCCCAGCGGATCCTCCAACTGCACATCGCTCCAGCTGGCTTCCTTGGCCTGGTTCTCTTCATGCCTGGCGGGCAGCGCGCTGGGGGCCGGCGCAACGGTTCCCCTGCCCCGCAGCCACCAGGCCAATCCCAGCAACATGGCGGTAAACAGCAAAAACACCATATTGGGCATGCCCGGCACCAGACCCAGCAGCCCCAACACCCCGGCGCATAACATCATGACCTTGGGGTTATTGAACAACTGGCCGACCATTTGCTGGCCGACATCCTCATTGGTGCCGACCCGGGTCACTATCACCCCGGCGGCGGTGGAAATCACCAGCGCCGGGATTTGCGCCACCAGGCCGTCGCCGATGGTCAACAGGGTATAGCTGGCGGCGGCGTCCCCCAACGCCATGCCATGCTGGATCATGCCCACCAACAGGCCGCCGATGACATTTATCACCATGATAAGCAGGCCGGCGATGGCATCGCCGCGGACGAATTTGCTGGCGCCGTCCATCGAGCCGTAAAAGTCCGCTTCCTGCGCCACCTCGCTACGACGGTTTTTCGCCTCGGCTTCGGCGATGAGACCGGCGTTGAGATCGGCGTCGATGGCCATTTGCTTGCCCGGCATGCCGTCAAGGACGAACCGCGCCCCCACTTCGGCGATACGTCCCGCCCCCTTGGTGATGACCATGAAATTAATCACCACCAGGATAATGAACACCACGATGCCGATGGCGAAGTTGCCCCCCACCAGGAAATGGCCGAAGGCCTCGATAACGCGGCCGGCCGCCGCGGTGCCGGTATGGCCGTGCAGCAGAATAATCCGGGTCGAGGCGATATTCAGGGACAGCCGCAACAGGGTAGAGAACAGCAAAATGGTGGGAAACGCCGCGAATTCCAGCGTGCGCTTGGTAAACATCGCCACCAGCAGCACCATGATGGATAAGGCGATATTGAAGGTAAACAACAGATCCAGAATGAAGGGCGGCAACGGCAGCACCATCATCGACAAAATCATCAGGATCAGTATCGGACCGGCCAGTATTTGCCATTGGACCGATTTAACGTCGACGGGCAATCGTAGTAATGATATCAGGTAAGCCATCTCACTCTTTCCCGTGGGCAAAATCCAGTGCCGCCGGCACTGCGATATGTTTGGGTTTTTTCGGAATCAATCCGCCTTCCCGCCGCCAGCGTTTCACCTGGTACACCCAGGCCAGCACCTCGGCCACCGCCGCATAAAGCGTCGTCGGAATCGATTGGCCGATATCGCAATGGCGATAAAGCGCCCGCGCCAGCGGCGGGGCTTCCAGCATGGGTATACGATAAGCGTCGCCGAGCTCGCGAATGCGCGCGGCGATTTCCCCCGCCCCTTTGGCGATGACCTTCGGCGCGCTCATTTTGCCGTCTTCATAGCGCAGCGCCACGGCATAGTGGGTGGGGTTGGTGACGATAACGTCCGCCTTGGGCACATCGCTCATCATGCGCCGACGGGACAAGGCGCGCTGCTGTTGCCGGATGCGTTGCTTGACATGCGGGTCTCCCTCCTGCTCCTTGTACTCGTCGCGGATGTCTTGACGGCTCATGCGCAACTTTCTGTTGTAGCTCCATATCTGCCAAAACACGTCGAACGCCACGATAGGGGTAAGGGACAAAATGATCATCAGTATGCAAACGGCGATGAGCTCCAAGGCGTCGCCCATCGCCGTCGCCGGCGGCTCCATCACCAGATGCAGCATGCCCGGCCAGTGCGCCCAGAGATAATAGCCGGTGACCCAGCCCACCAGCAGGGATTTGAGAATCGCCTTGAACAGCTCCGACAACGACTGCGCTGAAGCCAGACGCTTGATGCCCGGCAACGGGTTAAGCTTGTTGAGATCAAATTTGATCGCGCCGGGGTTAAACATGATGCCCCCCCCCCAGCAGCGACGGCGCCGCCAGCGCCATCACCACCAGGCCGATGAACAGCGGCAGCAGCGCCCATAGCGCCTGTTTGAGTAGGGAGACCACCTGAAAGAGCATCGTCTGATCATTGCCGATAAGGCCGCGGTCGAAGCGAAACCCCTGGGCCATCATGGCCGACAATTGGCGGCCCAGCGTTTCGCCGCCCATCCACATGATGGCCAGGCCGGCGAGCAGCATCATGACCGAGGTCATTTCACGGGAACGGGGAATTTGCCCCTCTTCACGGGCCTTTTCCAATCGCCGGGCGGTGGGCGCCTCGCTTTTTTCCAGATCGCTGTCGTCCGCCATGCCTTATCCGATCAACCCTTTGCCTGCGATTTCGCTGTAAAGATCTGCCATTTCCCGTTGCGGCCAACGCCTGTGCAACCCGAAGTCTGGAGGGTATAGCATGACAAAATCACGCCGTCCCGATGGCGGGAACAGCGTGCTAAAGGAGCGTTTATTTCACGGATAGCAACCGCCCGGAGGGTCAATCCGCCGCCGGGGCGTTTATTTCGCGGATCGCGGAGCCCCGAAGGGGCAGTCCTCCGCCGGGGCGTTTTCGCGGGTCATACGCCGATGCCTTCTCAGAAACCGAGGCTGTCCAGCAGGTCGTCCACCTGATCCTGGTTGGCCACCACGCCGTCGACGCTGTGATCGAGCTGCGGACCGTTGAGCAAACCGTCGTTGGCGCGCTTGGCCTGCACCGGTTCCGGCATGTTTTCCAGCAGCACCATCAGCAATTGCTTTTCGATTTCCTGAATCACATCCATCATGCGCTTTATCACCTGGCCGGTGAGATCCTGAAAATCCTGCGCCATCATGATTTCCATCAACTGGGTATGGGTAAAGGCGGTGTGGTCCGGCACCTCCTTCAAGTAGCGGCGGGTATCGGTCACCAGTTCACGGGCATCCGCCAGTTCGATGGGATTTTCAAACCAGCCGTCCCAGCGGTCGGTCAGGGTCTTCGCCCCTTGCTCAAGCAGGGTTTGCCGGGGCTGGGCGGCCTCGACGCTGTTAAGCGCCCTCTCAGCCGCCTGGGCGGTCATCTGCACCACATAATCCAACCGGTCGCGGGCATCGGGAATGGCTTCGGCGGCCTGGGCGATAGCCTGGTCCAGACCGAGTTCCTTTAGGCTATCCCGCAGCATGCGGGTCAATTGGCCGATACGGGCGATAAGATCCGTGGCGTTGGCGTTCGGCATGGCTGGTGTGTTACTCATACTCCCTCCTGATTACATCCCCAACTTTTCGAATATTTTATTCAGCTTTTCTTCGAGCGTGGCCGCGGTAAAGGGCTTGACCACATAACCGCTGGCTCCTGCCTGAGCGGCGGCGATGATATTCTCTTTCTTGGCTTCCGCCGTGACCATCAATACCGGCAACTTCGCCAGGGTGCCGTCTTCTCTGATGTTTTTCAGCAAGGCCAAGCCGTCCATATTCGGCATGTTCCAGTCGGAAATGACAAAATCAATGTTGCCGGCGTGCAGCTTGGCGAGGGCGTCGACGCCATCCTCGGCTTCATCTACGTTATTAAAGCCCAGTTCTTTTAGCAGGTTACGAACGATGCGACGCATAGTCGAAAAGTCGTCCACCACCAGAAACCTGAGTTCTTTATCAGCCATACCTACTCCTGTTATGAATATTGCCCGCTAACGGGTCGCTAAATACGTAATGCCTGCCCGGCGCTTATCAGCGTCATCATCCGCTGGCTCATCTGGTGTAACGGCACCACCTCGTTGCTGCCCCCCATGGCGATGGCCTCGCGGGGCATACCGAACACCACGCAGCTGGCCTCATCCTGCGCCAGGGTATAGGCGCCGGCATTGCGCATGGCCAGCAATCCGGCGGCGCCGTCGTTTCCCATTCCGGTGAGAATGACGCCCACGGCATTGCGGCCGGCGTATTGCGCCACCGACTTGAACAACACATCCACCGACGGACGATGCCGGTTCACCGGCGGCCCGTCATGGAGGCGAATTTGATAGTTGGCGCCGCTGCGCGCCAACTCCATATGCCGCGCGCCGGGAGCGATATAGGCGTGCCCCGGCAGTATGCGTTCGCCGTCTTCGGCCTCCTTCACCGTAATCTGACAGAGCTTATTTAAGCGTTCGGCGAAAGATTTCGTGAAGCCGGGGGGGGCATATGCTGGGTAATGAGCAGCGCCGGACTGGTGGCGGGTAGCGGCTCCAGCACATGTCTGATGGCTTCCGTGCCGCCGGTGGACGCGCCGATGGCAATCAGCTTTTCGCTGCTCAGCAGCGGGACGGTGAGTACCGGGGGCGTATCGCCGCTGTGCCGTCTCGGCAAGCGGGCGCGGGCGGCGGTGCGGATTTTTTCGGCGATGGATTCGCTGTAGGCCAGCATGCCGTCGCGCAGGCCGCTCTGGGGTTTGGTGACGAAATCCACCGCGCCCAGTTCCAGGGCCCGCAGGGTAATCTCCGAACCGCGACCGGTGAGGGAGGAAACCATGACCACCGGCATCGGCCGCAGGCGCATCAATTTTTCCAGAAAATCCAACCCGTCCATGCGCGGCATTTCCACGTCCAGCGTCAACACCGCCGGATTAAGTTTTTTTTATCAACTCCCGCGCCACCAGAGGATCGGGCGCGGTGGCCACCACTTCCATGTCGGGAAAGCCATTGATGATTTCCGTCATCAATTGACGCATCAATGCGGAATCATCCACACAAAGCACCCTGATTTTATTCATCGTCTTTCCTTAGTCAGTTGATAGACCGTCTGTCCGCGCAGCTTGAAGTCATCACTGATCTGGCTGAAATTTTCCGAATGTCCGGCAAACAACAGGCCGCCGGGTTTCAATAGCGGCGCAAAACGGCGCAGAATCCGCTCCTGCGTCGCTTTATCGAAATAAATCATGACATTCCGGCAAAAAATGGCGTCAAAGGGGCCCGGCAAAGACCAATCCGCCGCCAGCAGATTCAGATATTGAAAACGCACCAGGGCGCTCACTTCCGGACGCACCCGCGCCAGCCCGGCGTGGGGACCGGTGCCGCGCAGGAAAAACCGCTGCCGCTGCGCCTGGTTCAGGCCGCGCAGCTCCTCCTGGCGATAGACGCCGGCTCGCGCCTTGTCCAGCACCTGCGTATTGATATCGCTACCGATGACCTGGACCTGGCTCAAAGGACCGGAACGCGTTTCCATTAACGTCATGGCGATGGAATACGGCTCCTCGCCGGTGGAGGCCGCCGTGCTCCACACGCAGTAAGGTCCCGATCGCTCTTTGGCGTGACGCGCCAGGATCGGGAAGTGATGCAGCTCGCGAAAAAACGCCGTGAGGTTGGTGGTCAGGGCATTGATAAACACCTCCCACTCCTCGCCGCCGGCGTCCGCATCAAGGCGCGCCAGGTAGGTGCCGAAATCCGTTATCCCGAGCGTCCGTAACCGCCGCACCAGGCGGTTGTACACCATCTCCCGTTTATGGCTGGCCAGCACAATGCCGGCCCGTTGATAAATCAACTGGCAGATGCGCTGAAAATGCGCATCGGATAAGGGCACCGGTAGCGCCCAATTTGACCATCGTGCGGCATATTCTGCCTGATTCGGCATAAAATCTCTCATTGCGCCACGCTTGCGCCGGACTTAGGTTGATTGCCCGATGGGTCGGGAAGTGAAATCTACCGCCCGTTGCTCCCCGGCAACGTCTTGCGGATCCTGGTGATGCAGTCTGAAGACGCGCACCGCCTGCATCAGGAAATCGGCCTGGGATTCCAGCGCCTGCGCGGCGGCGGCGGATTGCTCCACCAGCGCGGCGTTTTGCTGGGTGGCGGCGTCCATTTGATTCACGGCGGCGGCCACCTGATCGATACCGCGGCTCTGTTCATCCGACGCCGAGGCGATCTCTCCCATGATATCGGTGACGCGGGTCACCGAACGGACGATTTCGTCCATCGTGTCGCCCGCGGAGGCCACCAGTTCGGACCCCTGCTGTACCCGGGATGAGGATTCGTCAATCAGGCCCTTGATCTCTTTGGCCGCCTGGGCGCTGCGTTGCGCCAGATTCCGCACTTCGCCGGCCACCACCGCGAATCCCCTGCCCTGTTCGCCGGCCCTGGCCGCCTCCACCGCCGCGTTCAGCGCCAGGATATTGGTTTGAAAAGCGATGCCGTCGATGACGCTGGTAATGTCGCTGATTTTACGTGAGCTGGTGGCGATATCCGCCATGCGCTGCACCACGTTGCCGGTAAGCTCGCCGCCCTTATGGGCGGTGGCGGAAGCATCGCGTGCCAGCTGACTGGCCTGGCGGGCATTCTCGGCGTTGCGCTTCACCGTCGATGTCAGTTCCTCCATGCTGGTGGCCGTTTCTTCCAGCGATGCCGCCTGTTGTTCGGTACGGGAGGATAAGTCGTTATTGCCGCCGGAAATCTCTTGAATGCCGCTCTGCATGGCATCGGTGCCCTCGCGTACGGCCAGCACCGTCTTGGCCAGTTCGTCCCGCATGGCTTCCAACTGATGAAACAGGCGGCTTATTTCATTACGCCCGCGGGCATGGATGGGATTGCCCAAATCGCCGCCGGCGATGGCGCTGAAATGACCGCTCATTACCGCCAGCGGCCGCAGCAGCATGTTTTTCAGCCACGCCAGCGACAGCAGGATAAGCACCAGGGTGATGCCGGAAACCGCGCCGAGCATCCAGCCGGAAAAGCGATAGGCGTTAAGGTTGTCGTTACCGGTATCGGCAATCACGCCGGTGAGGTAACTCATATAATCGTCGAACTGCTGTTGAAAGGCATCCTGAAACTGCTGGGTCGGCTGCGCCATAAAAGCCTGCACGTTGCCGTTGTCCAGCATGCCCACCGCATCGTTAAGCGCCGCGATCATCTCATTGAAACGTTGCGTAGTCCGGGTCCGCAACGCCCGCTCCCTGTCATCGCTGACCGGCATGGCGCTGAATTGCCTGAATATCGCCTGCGAATGAGCCAAGGTCCGTTTGCCCTGATCCATGATCGGGGTGATCTGCTCCAGCGGCGTATAGGACGCAAAACGGGTAGCCGCGCGATTAAGGGAATTGCGGGTTTGCAGTATTTCCGTCCAGCTGTCGCTCAGCGCTTTGCGCTTCACGTTATCCGTCACAACGTGATTGAAGTTTTGGCTGCTGCGCCGGAACGCTTTAAAGGAAAGTCCGCTGCTCATCAATTGCATCAGGCCGAAAATCAGGACAATCATGATCAGGCTGGTGGAAATCCGAATACGCGTTAACATCATTAACCTCTTGCTGGTTTTAACTCTCACAATGCGTAATTAAAAGGTTTCCCAATTTTCCTGTGACGTCGCTTCAAGGCTTTTCGCCGGCGTCTTGACCGGCGTTTTCTCCGCTATCCTGACCGGGGCGGCCGCGGACGCTTCGCGTTGCTCAATGGCCGGCGCCGGCGCGCCGTCCGCCAGGCTGAATACCGACACCGCCTGATTCAATAACCCGGCCTGCGTTTCCAGCACCGCGGCGGCGGCGGCGGATTGCTGCACCAAAGCGGCATTTTGCTGCGTGGCGCGGTCCATGTCCGACACCGCTTCTCCCACCTGATCGATGCCGCGGCTCTGCTCATCGGAAGCCGAGGCAATCTCACCCATGATGTCGGTAACGCGGGTCACCGAATTGACGATTTCCGCCATGGTTTCCCCGGCGCTCTCCACCAGCGTCGACCCCACCTCGACCCGGTTTACCGAATCGTCAATCAAACCTTTAATCTCTTTAGCGGCCTGGGCGCTGCGCTGCGCCAGGCTGCGGACTTCGCCGGCCACCACCGCGAATCCGCGCCCCTGCTCACCGGCCCGGGCCGCTTCTACGGCGGCATTGAGCGCCAAAATGTTGGTCTGGAAGGCAATACCGTCTATCACGCCGGTGATATCGGCGATTTTCTGTGAACTGCCTGCGATTTCATGCATGGTTTTCACCACGTTATCCACCACTTTGCCGCCTTTTTGCGCCGTTTCCGACGCGTTCAACGCCAGCTGTTTGGCCTGGCGCGCATTCTCGGCGTTCTGTTTTACCGTGGCGGTGAGCTGCTCCATGCTGGCGGCGGTTTGCTCCAGGGCGGAGGCCTGCTGTTCAGTGCGGGCGGAAAGGTCGTTATTGCCGGCGACGATATCCGTGGCGCCGCGGTATATCGTGGTGGCGCTCTGTCGCACGGACTGGACGGTGCCGGCCAGGGACGATTGCATATCCCGCAGGCTTTCCGCCAGTTTGCCCATTTCGTTGCGGCCGGCCACCCAGAGTTCACGGGTCAAATCTCCTTCGGCGATGCCGCGAATGTGCTTTATCAGATAATTCAGCGGATGCAGCAAAATGCGGCGTATTCCCACCCAAACCAGCAAGCAGACCAACAGCACCGCAATCAACACCGTCGCCAACACGTCGAGGGCTTGGTTATAGGCCCGATCGCTGTCTTCCACCGCATCGTTATAAAGCCGGATGTTGCCCGCCAGGAAGCGGTTGTAATCCTCCTCGAACGCATCTTGCAGGTTCTGCGTTTCGCCCGCGTTAAGCGCCGTGATATCGCCGCTGTTCAGACTGGCGTTCAGCGCCGCCAGCGCGCCGTGCAGCAGCTCATATTGTTGTTTAAGGGACTTAAGGGTTGCGATATCTTGCCCGGGCGCCGCGGGCATGGCCGCAAACGCGGCGAAAGCCTGTTCCGAACGGTTCAGGGTGCTCTGCGCTTGTGTCAATAATTCGGCCACGGTCGGGCCGCTGCCCGTCTTGTTGGCGTCCAGCAGGAAACGAACGCCGGCGCGATTCAGGCTATTGCGGGTTTCCATCAGCGCCACCCAGCTGGCGCTGAGGGAAGTTTGTTGCTTACGGATATTCTGATAGAGATCGAAATACCTTTGGTCTTTATTTAGCGAGTGATAAAACACCCCTCCCGATGAAATCTGTAATACCGCGAAAATAATCAATATCAGAACTAAGCCGGTAACAACTTTGATTCGGTTAAACATGCCTAAAGTCCCACTACACCTGGTGTCACTTTTATCGGCAGGGGGGGGCTGAAAACTTTATCGGTAAATACACCTAACCGCCGTCTTCAACGCTGCATCTGCGCCGGCCGCCGTTTGCGCTCAATTGATTAAAAAAGGGGGAAATGGGCGGAATCAGCCGATTCCGCCTGAAGGACGCATTGCTTAATGGGCGGCGGCGGTATCCACCAGCGCCATTTCTTCGCTGCTAAGCAGACGTTCGATATCCACCAGGATAAGCATCCTCTCCCCCAGCGATCCGAGACCGGTGAGGTATTCGGTGGCAAGGGTAACGGCGAATTCCGGCGCCGGCCGAATCTGATCGGCGGTCAGGGACAGCACGTCCGAGACCCCATCCACCACGATACCCACGACCCGTTCGCTCAAATTCAGCACAATGACCACCGTATTGTCGTCATACAGAACATCGGATTGGGCAAATTTAATGCGCAGATCGAGAATCGGCACAATCACGCCGCGCAGATTGGTCACGCCTTTGATAAAGGCCGGCGTATTGGCGATACGCGTGACCTGATCATAACCCCGTATTTCCTGGACTTTCAGTATATCAATGCCATATTCCTCATCCCCCAGGGTAAAGATCAGGAATTCCTGCCCTACGGTTTCCCCCGTCATCGTGGTGACGTTTGCGAGTCCTGCCATGGTTTTCACCTTTTTAATCAGTAGGCCATAATCGTTATATTTCAGGCTACGGGCAGGTTGGCTTTCCCGCGACCTGAATTACTCAGGATGTCTTTGCAAGAATCAAGCGGCGCCGGCCATCCGTTTGTTGCGGTTCAGGGACTGCAAGGCGGATACGTCGATAATCAACGCCACGCTGCCGTCTCCCAGGATCGTGGCGGCGGAAATCCCCGGCACTTTGCGGTAATTGCTTTCCAGATTTTTCACCACGACCTGGTGCTGGCCAATCAACTGATCCACCAGCAAGGCGTAACGGCGGCCCGCGCTTTGCAAAATCACCACGATGCCTTCGGTGGGGTCGGTTTTTGCGCCGGCCACATCGAACAATTGATGCAGTTCCACCAGCGGCAAATACTCGCCCCTCACCTGCAACACCTGCTCCCCTCCCGCCAGGGGATGCAGATCTTCCGCCTGCGGTTGCAGGGATTCCATCACCGTGTTCAGCGGCAGGATAAAGACATCCTCGCTAACCCGCACCGACATGCCGTCGAGGATGGCCAGCGTCAACGGCAGCAGAATGCGGATGGTGGTGCCTTTGCCCGCCTGGGACAAGATATCCACGTGGCCGCCCATCGCTTGGATGTTACGTTTTACCACGTCCATGCCCACGCCCCGCCCGGAGACATCGGTGACCTGCTCCGCCGTCGAGAAGCCCGGCGCGAAGATAAGCATGCCCACTTCCTCATCGGTCATGCTATCGCTCACCGCCATGCCTTGGGATAACGCCTTGGCCAGAATTTTCTCCCGGTTCAGGCCGGCGCCGTCATCAATCACTTCAATGCAGATGTTACCGCCCTGATGCTCGGCGCGAAGCGTCAGATTGCCGATGGGATTTTTACCCAGCCGGCCGCGGACATCGGGCGACTCGATACCGTGATCCAGGCTGTTGCGCACCAAGTGGGTCAACGGATCGATGATGCGTTCGATCAGGCTCTTGTCCAGTTCGGTGGAGCTGCCCTCCAGGGTGAGCTGAACCTGCTTATCCAGCTTGGCGGCCAAATCACGCACCAGGCGGGGAAAGCGGCTGAAGACATATTCCATCGGCATCATGCGAATGGACATCACCGACTCCTGCAGATCGCGGGCATTGCGCTCCAATTGCCCCATGCTATTGAGCAAGTCGCTATGGTGCGCCGGATCCAGGCTGCCGGATCGCTGCGCGATCATCGACTGGGTAATGACCAATTCCCCCACCAGGTTGATAAGCTGATCCACCTTCTCCACCGCCACGCGGATACTGGTATCCGCCGCTTTGATCCGCGGCGCGCCCCCGCCGGGTTGCGACGGCGAGGCGGTAATGGGCGTCACATTGTCCCTATTCTCGACCCGCTCGGCGGCGGCATGGCCGCTTGGCGGATTCGCCCGCGGCGGGACTTCGGCGGCGACATCGCCATGGTCTTCCCCTGCCACGGCATCATTCGCCGACGACGAGGATTCGGCGACCTTGCCGCCGTGATTTCCCTCGGCAACGCCATCCTTTGCCGGCGTGTCGGTTACGGTGTCGGCAAGCGCGGTCGCGGAGCCCGGCGCGGTATCCTCGGGCTGGGCAGGGTCGTCCGCGGCGTTAATCTGTTGCCCCTGACCGGCTTCATCGAAATGTATCTGTTCGGCATCCAGTACAAAGCAGAGCACCGCGCAGATATCCTCTTCGCTTACCGTGGTGTCTATCTTCGCGCTCAGGCTATCGCCGGTTTGGCTATGTTCGATGACCGTACCCAGGTTACCCAATTCCTCAAGCATCAAGGGGATTTCGCTCTCCTTGAGGCCGCTCAGGCGGATATGGCGCAGCGCGTCCGCCGCGGCAACGGCCGCGGACTCCCCACCTCTTTCGCCCGCCGGCGCCGGGGCGATGCCTTTGGCCTCCAACGCCAGTTGGCGCAACGCGGCGCAGATATATTCAAAGCTCGTCGCATCCGGTTCCTGAGCCGTCTTGTAGGCATCCAGTTGATCCTGCATGATATCTTTGGTTTCCAAAAAGAGGTTAACGATTGCCGTGCTAAGGGCCATTTCACCCCGCCGCGCCTCATCCAGCAGGTTTTCCAGCAAATGGGTCGTCTCTTGCAATACCGTAAAGCCGAACGTCCCCGCTCCGCCCTTGATGGAATGCGCCGCCCGGAATATCGCGTTGAGCTGTTCACTGTCCGGATTTTCCGGATCCAGAATCAGCAAGTGTTGTTCCATATCCGCCAGCAGCTCGGCGGCCTCGTCGAAAAATGTTTGGTAGAATGCGCTTATATCCATGCTCATAAACTTACCCCTGCTGAATCACGTTCGTTATACCCGTCATCTTTCAAGTCCGGCCCGTGCCCCGGCGGCGGGAGTCGCCGGCGCCCCTTTAGGGTTGGCCGGCGCCGCCGGAACGGCATCCGGGGCCGGTGGAATGGCTGTCGTTATCCGGGGAGCGGCCGCGTGGACCTTAACGCCGGCGGCAGGCGTCGCGGGCTGAACCGAGGAGGCCGCCCCGCCGGCGGCAGGCGTCGCGGGCTGAACCGCGGGAGCCACCCCGCCGACGGCAGGCGTCGCGGGCTGAATCGCGGGAGCCGCCCCGCCGACGGCAGGCGTCGCGGGCTGAACCGCGGGAGCCGCCCCGCCGACGGCAGGCGTCACGGGCTGAACCGCGGGAGCCGCCCCGCCGACGGCAGGCGTCGCGGGCTGAACCGCGGGAGCCGCCCCACCGACGGCAGGCGTCGCGGGCTGAACTGCGGGAGCCGCCGCGCCATTACCGGCGTTCGCCGCTGCTTTAAACTCGGGCTGGGTCGAGAGTTCTTTGGACTGGTTTATCTCTACCATGGGATTTTGCGCATTTTCATGCTCAATCATCTCCTCCGTCTGCTTATTCAACACCACCAGGCTGATACGGCGGTTTATCGCGGCAAAGGGCTGCTTCGGCGCAATGCTCATGGTGGAGGACATCCCCACCACCCGCAGGATTTTCCCCTCCGCCAGGCCGCCGGTTATCAATTCGCGCCGGGAGGCGTTGGCGCGGTCGGCGGATAATTCCCAGTTACTGTATCCCCGCTCCCCATTGGCGTAGGGAGCGGCGTCGGTATGACCGGATATACTGATTTTATTGGGGATATCATTCAAAATGGGGGCAATGCCGCGCAGTACGTCGCGCATATAGGGCTCCACCAATGCGCTGCCGGTTTCAAACATCGGGCGATTCTGGCTGTCCAGAATTTGAATTTGCAGCCCTTCCTGCACCAGGTTAATCAGCAATTGGGGCCGCAGTACCCGCAGGCGCGGATCGGATTCAATCAATTGATCCAGCCGCTCGCGCAATTGGTTAAGCCGCTTTTTTTCCAATTTTTGCATCAGATTATCCAGGCTCTTATGCACATCCCCCTGCTGCCGGGTAGGATCGTCTCCTCCGCCCGGAATCGGGCTGCTGTCGGTGCTGCTTTTCGGGCCGCCGGTGATGGCCACGTTAAGGGGCGTGCGAAAATATTCGGCGATGGAGGTTAAATCCTGCGGACTGGCAATGGACAACAGCCACATCACCAGAAAAAACGCCATCATGGCGGTCATGAAATCGGCGTAGGCAATTTTCCACGCGCCGCCATGCGCGCCATGCCCCGCGGACGGACGGCGTTTGCGCACCACCACTACAGGCTGGTTTTTCATGCATCTTCTTCCACCGGCGCCTTCACCGGATCCCGTGCATGCCGCACATGCTCCTCAAGCTCGGTAAACGAAGGGCGCTCAGCGGAGTAAAGCGTCTTACGGCCGAACTCCACCGCGATTTGCGGCGCATAGCCATGAATACTGGAAAGCAGGGTAATTTTGATGCACTGCATCATTTTGGTGGTTTCAGCGCGTTTTTGCCGCAGCAGCGACGCCAGGGGCGTGATAAAACCATAAGACAACAAAATACCGAGAAACGTACCCACCATCGCCTGAGCTATCAACGCCCCCAGCTCGACGGCGGAGCGATCCGCCGAGGCCAGCGCATGCACCACGCCCAACACGGCGGCGACGATGCCGAAGGCCGGTAAAGAATCCCCTACCTGGCCCAGACTGCCGGCAGGAACCTCGCACTCATGTTCATAGGTTTCGATTTCCTCGTCCATCAGCGATTCGATTTCAAAAGCGTTCATATTGCCGCCAATCATCAGTCGCAGATAATCAGTGAGGAAATCAACCAGCAGGCTGTCAGTGAGAATGCGCGGATAATGCTTGAATATTTCACTCTCTTGGGGGGAGTCGATATCGAATTCCAACGCCAGCATACCTTGCTGACGCGATTTCGCCATCAGCCGGAATAACAGCGCCATCAGATCCATATACAGGGATTTATTGTATTTCGAGCCGCGAAACAACAGTGGAAGGGCATGAAACGTGGCTTTGATCGCCTTGCCGTTATTGCCGACGATAAAGGCGCCGATGCCTGAACCCGCGATAATCATGAATTCGGAAGGCTGATATAACGCGCCCAAATGACCGCCGACCAAGGCATAACCGCCAAACACCGCCGCAATGACGACGACATATCCCAATATCACTAACACGCTTGATCCCCCGGTAAAAAGATGTGGGCTAACACGTAGTCAAATCGGCGGGAACCGAAAGACGATAACCATGGCGACCTCAAACCGAGGCGACGCCATGAGTGTTGTCATCCAGGGGAAACGACCCGTTCAGACCGCGCGTTTTGCCGGTTCATCCAGCAGCTTGGGGATAATATCGGCCGCGCTCGGCAAAAGTTTACGTCTTTTTTACCGCTCGCGAGGGGGGCTGGCACAAACTGCAAACGAAGCCTTGTTCAGGCTGGTGGGCATAGGTGATGAAATGGCCATGGCAATGGCTGCAAGGCGTCAGCTGCAGCATGCCGCTATCAACAAAACGTACCAGCGTCCAGGCGCGCGTCAGCGCCAGCAGCGGCACTTCGCCGTCCTCTTGCGGGCATTGTTCCAAATACAGGCGATAGGCGCCGATAACGGCTTCAACGCCGAGGGATTGTCCGTTTTGCACCAGCACCTGATAGATATTGTAAAACATGGAAGAGTGGATATTTTGTTCCCATGTCATGAACCAATCGGTTGAAAACGGCAGCATGCCCTTAGGGGGCGGGCTGCCGCGCAACTCTTTGTAAAGTTTGATTAACCGCCCGCGGCTCAGCTGCGTTTCGCTTTCCAGCATCTGTAATCTGGCGCCCAATGAGATTAATTCCATTGCGAGCTGGATATCTTTAGCCTCTTGAACGATACTTTTTTCCGGCCATCGCTAAGCCCTTTTTTTTCGTCATGTGACTCTCTTTCGAGGCCAGCCGCTCTTGTAATTGGCTCGATAATAAAATGCCTGTGTGTATTTGCTGCAATTCATCCACCCGCGAGTCCTGCGTAAGCTGTGTTATGGTTTGATGATCGTTAAAGCGGAACAAGCAAAGTAATTGATTCGTCTCAGCTAATTTAACCATTTGCGGTAAGGTTAATTGCAATAAAACGTCAGCCATTGTTTCATCTATACCCAAGCGGAACATGGCTGAGGCTTTTTCCTGATTAATTAGACGCTGCGCTAATAAAAGATATGATAAATTAATATCGTAAACGTGTTTGCGTATTTCACTCGTATTCATTTTCCCATCCCTCTAGACTATGTTTAAAAACATAACTTGGGTGATAAAAATATCGCCCGGTATCCGGGGATCTTTCCCCTGGGTGGCTAATGAAAATCAGCGGTACCAGACGATGATTTAATTATCCGGCAATCCCAACGGCCAATTTTATAAAGCCAAACCGTTAATAGCCGTCCGAATAAATTTGCCCACAATCATCCTGGTTCATTAGGGTTTCTTCCCTGAAACTTTTTTACAATTTAGTGAGATTAATCCTAATTGCGCCGCAACTCTAACGCTGAATCTGCCAGTCATACAATCTACCCTCAGACGAATTTTAGATAAAGTGTGATCTAGATCACAGAAAATGAGTTCACTTGATCAGAATTGCTACTGGTCAGACATGATGGGAGATTAAAAAGTAAGCGTCGAGCTCACTTAAATGATAACGATTATCATTTAAGACCAGATTGACAGATTTTTATCCTGATAGGGTGCTAAATGACAGAATATCATTCGAAAATAAAAATTTGTGACCGAAAATATGTTGTTAAAAACAATTATGCCGCATAAATGCTGTTTTTAAACGTTTTAGACTTTAAATGCATCAATAACATCTATGAAACATATGCCTGTAAAGAGCAGGGTTTACCGCTGCGATCTTGCGTTATTTATAAGCAAATCACTCAAAATCGTTAAGATTGTGCATATTTAATCATTATGACGAAATGAGAAGTAAAATGATGTGTTGTCAGCGATGGGGCGTAAAAGAGTCCACAGCGAAAATTCAGCTATGTCACTCTAACATCGGCGGTGATAATCAAAACTTGAGTCAAAATTGATCAATATTTTAGCAGCGGCCGTGCTGACAGTTTATTTTAGCTTACTTCTTATACCAAACACGGAATAATAGAAGGGGTATAGATTGAAATGAATCAAGTCCCCTGTCCCTAATCCTTAGGGAACAATAGGATATGGATTTAATGGCTAAAACGCGGTCGCCGAACGTGCCTGCCCGATATCAGACCGCCGTCACTCAAACGCATAAGGAGAGGCGGCCGGCATGATACGCCGGCGCCAACTGAGTTAACCGCCTTACGGCGATATAATAATAGAAAGAGTTCAGACCGGTTTGGACAACGAAGCCTCTTTTACCGCATGCCGCCCGGAAGCCTGTGGCACCGGCACCGCTTTCAAATCATTCAGGAAAGTTTGTCGCCAATGAACGATATCGTTTTGCGTGATAACCTCCATCATTGCCTGATATCGTTCAATTCTTTCCGTCAGCGGCATCATGAGCGCCTTATCAAGAGCCGCCGCCACGCTGTCCCGATCGTAAGGATTCACCAGCAATGCCGTGGTCAGTTCATTAGCCGCGCCGGCAAATTGCGATAACACCAATACGCCGGGGTTGGCGGGGTCCTGCGAGGCCACATACTCCTTCGCCACCAAATTCATACCGTCCCGCAAGGGCGTGACCAATCCCACGTCGCAATGCCGGAAAATTTTCATCAGCAGGCTGCGTTCATAATGCTGATTCAGATAAAAAAGCGGCGTCCACTCCAATGTGGAAAAGTGACCATTGATTCGCCCTGCTTCCGTTTCCAGCTCATGACGGATATCCTGATAGGCTTGCACATCACCCCGCGACGTGGGGGCAATTTGGAAGTAGCGGATATTGCCTCGGTGCTGAGGATAATTTTTCCAACAATGTCTCATACGCCTGGAAACGTTCCGGCAAGCCTTTGGAATAATCCAGCCTGTCGACGCTGATAATCAGTTGCCCGTTCAATTTATCCCTTAAATGGGCAAGCTTGGGCGGCAAGTGCCCTTCCGCCAGCTCACGAATGCTTTCCGGCTCGACGCCAATGGGATAAACGCGCGCTGTGACAAATTTTCCGTAAGCGGAAAATCTGTCTTCCGCCAATTGTTCGACGTCAGTCACCAGCGAGAGATTTTCGATGAATGCCAGGCGATCAGTTTCCGCTTGAAAACCAAGCAAATCATATTCGCATAACATTTCCAATAATTCTTTTCGCGGCGGCAATGCATTGAAAATTTCAGAGGTTGGGAAAGGGATGTGCAGGAAAAAACCGATACGATTGTTCATGCCTAATTTACGGCATGCGGCGGCGAAGGGTAATAAATGATAATCATGAACCCACAGGATATCGTCTTTTTTAACCAAGGGCTTTAAACGCTCGGCCAATTTCTCATTTACATGGCAATAACCATCGTAATCTTCACGCTGGTATTGCACCAGATCAAGACGGTAATGAAAGGCCGGCCAAATCACCGTATTGGAAAAATTTAAATAGTATTGATCATATTCACTCTGCTTGAGGCTAAAAGCGGCAAAAGAAATATTATCTTGTTGGTGGTGTTCTAACGGAAGATCTTCCTCGCTGATTTTACCATTCCATCCGAACCATAAACCTCCGGCATCCTTTAAAGAATCCATAATGCCGACCGCAAGCCCCCCCCCCTGCACTTTCTTTTTTGCCCTCCATGGCGGCAATACGATTCGAAACGACCACTAAGCGACTCATAAATCCTCCCCAACCGAGATGATGGTTTTAATAGAATGACTCTCTTGTTGTTTAACCAATGACAATAGCCATTGATGGACTTTGCCAACATCATCCAAACGATATCGCGCAGCGGTTTCGCCCGACCCGACCTTGATTGAAACGCCGCCAAGGGCATTTACCTGGTAAAAACCGGCTTCATCGGTAAGATCGTCACCGATAAATAACGGCGTTCTACCGACAAAAGGCGCTTCCCGCATAAACGCGCTGATGGCGCCGCCTTTATCGACGCCTCGGGGTTTAAGTTCTACCACACATTTACCCGCTTGCAAGGACAGCTCCGGATAACGGTGGGTAAACATTTCCGCCAGAGCCAGTATGTCTTCGGCAAATTTTTCTCCCTGCCGATAATGTAAAGCATAAGCAATGCCTTTTTCCTCAACGTGACATCCGGGATAGGCGGCAATGGCCTGCCTGAGTTCAGCGCCCAGCGCTGACAGCAAGGCCTGCGACAATTCGATACGATGAACTTGGCCGGCGGCGTCGCGGCGCTCTGCGCCGTGCACGCCAGCGGCGGGAAATATCAGCGGCGCGCATAGCGCGTCCAGTTCATCCAGGGACCGACCCGATACCAACGCCACTGCTCCCTGCGTCAAGGAGAGCAGCTCGGCCAACGCCTGTTTTACCTCGTCGGGAATAGATACCCATTCCGGCCGTGTTTCAATGCCGGCGAGCGTACCGTCCAAGTCAAAAAAGAATGCATATGAATTAAAGGGGATCGGGGGGTAATGGTTCACTGTCAGTCATACCTGTTATCCTCGTTTAAAACCGCAAGCGAGCAGCGTAACAGACGCCTCGCTGGATACGCGCGTTCTGTCGGCGATAAGCCGCAGTTGACACGACGCGCTATCGCTTTATGTAAGCAGCCCGGCGAGGATAGAAGAAGAGATAAGCAGGTGACAAAGGAGTATAAATGATAATGGAGTGAATGTTGAAAATCGCCATTCTCCTTGAAACAGCGTAAAAAAACGCAAAGCCAGCTTTTACCGCTTATTCTATCCCGCCTGTCCCTCGGGCGGCTCAAGACATTAGTTAGTATAGACAATAATATTTCGTATGTCATAAATCCCGGCCGTTAACGAATTCTGCTTCGATGACTCGCGACTTCCCGCAGTGTTTGGGGGTGTGACCGGGGTCATACAGCCTCGAAACGTAAGCAACGCTGATTGACAAGAAAACACCTTAGGCGGTATGGAAATCACGTCTTACGATTTTGGCGCGGGAAGCGCGCCGTCTCAGCCTTGAATCCCCTGCGCGTTACGAGAGCCGACACTTCAATAAATTCGATAAATGCTCTCTAAAGGCCTCATACGGGCACTTTGACATGGGCTAAATAAGGCCCCTCCAAGGGAAAAAATGTATAAAACTTTGAAAGCCCGCTTACATATCTGGCCAATAAATAGCCTTTTTGAGGCAAAATTAAACAACGGTAAATGATATTAATTCTTATTTGATAAATTACCGATATTAATGTTTTGATAAAATTAAAAAAAATCGCCGTTGGGAAAGGGTTACAAATGATTTCTTAGCCTAAAAGATGTAAAGAAAGACGGTTGAGCGAAAGATGAATTTTTCTTATGTTTAGTTAGCTAATTTTATAATATGATTGTCTGAGGCAACCACTCGCCGGAAGAGGGAAGCGCGCGCGGCTTGGCTGTCTTAACTCAAATTCGGGGCGTCCAGGCGGTTAAGCATAACGTCGGCCTTGCAAAGTTATCAACCAGACTTAAGTCAAATTTATAGATTTACTTTTGAGAGACTGATCTCAAAAAATTGTCATTGAACTCGCTCATAGATTGTTGATAAAACATTAGCTAACTGTGAAGCTTTATGAAATTTCCAGGCCAGAGATAAGCATTTTATCGTTGAATAAAACAGATAAGCGAATTTAAATGAGGGTGCGCTATGCCAACGATCATCATGGACTCATGCAGCTATACCCGTCTCGGTCTCACGGGGTTTTTAACCGATGCCGGCGTCAAAAAGCGTAATATCAATACATTAAGCGACTTCAGCCAGTTACAGAGCAAATGCTCACGCATCAAGCCCGATGTGGTTTTCATCAACGAAGAGTGCTTTATCAACGAGCCGGATGCCACTGAAAGAATCAAACGGGTCATCACACTCCATCCCGACACGCTGTTTTTCATCTTTATGGCCATGACCAACATTCATTTCGAAGACTACCTTTTTGTACGCAAAAACCTCATCATCACGTCAAAATCCATTAAACCCGAGACGCTCAATTCACTGCTTCTGGGCTGCAGCAAACATAAGGTTCCTGACAACGCCCATAAAGCGCCTCTTGATCTCAACCCGGTCAGACTGAGTCAAACCGAGTCGAATATGTTACGCATGTGGATGTCCGGCCACGATACCATTCAGATTTCCGACCGTATGCAAATCAAGGCCAAAACGGTATCTTCCCACAAAGGCAATATTAAACGGAAAATCAAAACCCATAATAAACAGGTCATTTATCACGTGGTCAGGCTAACCGATACCGTAACCAGCGGCATCTTTGTCAACGCGCGCTGAACCTCTCTTTTTCAGGCGGAAGCCATTAAATCACCGGTATCGGGTTAACCTTGATACCGGTTTAATCAACCACATCGGTCTGTATCCCGCCAAACTCCGCTACTGGCGGCAATATCAAGCTTCATCCGACAGCGGCTCGACGAAAATGCCGTCGGGATGGCTTATCTCATTAAAAAACCAGATACCGGTGGGGTAATCATCCAGTGCCACAAGATACATGGTCCCCTCGCTAAACTCTTCAATTGCCAGGATGGAACCTTTTCTGCGCGGTCCGCCGTCGGTTTTAACCGACACCCGATCATGTAATTTCATGACTTACCTCATAATATGCTGAGATAGTAGTTTAGTACAAATGACCCCCCCCCTCCGGTCAGCGGGCGAAGAGAAGATATCTGTAAAATAGCTGACGGATTGCGGTCGGAAGCATGGACGGGAGCGATAGGCACACACAGCGTACGAGCGTCATCAAGCCAAGACGCTATACTTAACCAAGGGACGGTTTGCAATAACCAAAACGAGGTAAAGAAAATGCCTTTCGCCAAAGAATATAACGAACATTTACACAGAGAAATCAGTATTGATGTGGATTCCTTAATCAAAGCGGTCAACGCGGCCGCCGGCCATGACGTATATGAGCACAAAAGCAACGATCATGCCCATATGGTGACTGCGGAAGGTAAACGCTACAACAACTATGGTGCACTGGCTGAAGCTTATCATCTGGATATCCGCGATTATACCGTTGCGGAAGTCAATCGTTAGACGGTAGGGGTCGGGACCGGCGAGATGTAAAAACCAACCCTTGCAGGCAAAAAAAACCCGGCAAAACGCGCCGGGGCAAATTCCCGCAGAGCGGGACAGTTTCAAAGTTCGTTACACAGGGAAATCAGATTACTCATCAATAGTAATCGTAAGGCGACGTTTAGCAAGTTCGGTTATCATCGCTACTGAATGAGTTTACGTCGTTGCCAACCCTGCGACGGAATCCCAATAAAGTGATTTCGCAATAAATTGCTTATTTTTCAAAAATTTATATCAAATATACCCCTGGTCACTTATGCCATCCTGCCGAGCAGGCCAAGAAAATAGTCGGCTTATAATTAGGAATTTTCCTAATAATCATTAGAGCAGATTGAGTATTGTGACTCCTAGGCCGCCGGCAAGGGGACGAAAACAGATTAACGCCTCTGCTATACCGAAGCATCGTATATACTCATTGAGTGCAGAGGTGACAATTGTACTGTCACTATTGGCGGATAAGGCGGATTGAACATGCCCAGTTTACAAGATCCTTTACTCGTGATTACCGATTTGGACGGCTCATTGCTCGATCATCATACCTATAGCTGGCAACCCGCGGCGCACTGGCTGGAAAAACTCAAGTCGCACCATATCCCGGTGGCCCTTTGTTCCAGCAAGACTGCTAATGAAATCAGGGCATTGCAAATTAGCATGGGCCTGGAGGGCGCGCCTTTTATTGCTGAAAACGGCGCATTGCTTCACGCCGGTGCTTTAGGGCAGTCTTCGGACGAACCGCTTACCAAGATCCTTGGACAGGATTACAGCGCCATCAGAGAAGTATTGCTAACCTTGCGCGACCTGCGGGGCTTCAAATTTTTCGGTTTTGGCGACGCCGATGAAACCGTTGTCAGCGAATGGACGGGCCTATCCCCGCATGATGCGCTTTCGGCCCGGCAACGTCAGGCATCGGAGGCTTTGATCTGGCGCGACAGCGACGAAAGAATGGAAGAATTCAGGCAAGAACTGGAACAACGGTCGCTGACATTGATCCAAGGCGGCCGTTTTTACCATGTGATATCGAAAGGCAGCGACAAAGGCGCCGCGGTTCGCTGGCTCCTGGATCTTTATCGCCAAAATGACGGCAGGCCCTGGCAATCCCTAGGCTTAGGGGACGGCCCTAACGATATTTCAATGTTGGAGGCGGTGGATTACGCGGTTATCATCCGCGGCTACAGTAAAACGCCGGTGGAACTCGCATCGCGTCAACATCATGTTTATCGGACCACAGCCTATGGGCCCGAAGGTTGGAGCGAGGGAATGAAACATTTTATCACCGGCGGCGACGTTGAGTGATAAACAATAATTTTAAAGATATTGATTATTGGGGAGTCTGTTTATGAGCGATTTTCATCAAAATGGGATTATTGCGAATTTCCATAATTTGTCGGACCGTAACGTCAAGGAATTGGAAACCGAACTGGTTGGATTTTCCAAAAAACGCAAAATGGGATTGATACTTCCTTCGCTTTTTTCGGAGCTGGAAGGTCCGGCTTTGGCCCATATTGTCGATGAAATAGCCAAAGTTCCCTATTTGGAAGAAATCGTTATCGGCCTTGATCGCGCCGATCGCGAACAGTTTTTGTATGCGCGGGCGTTTTTTTCCCGGCTGCCTCAACACCATCGCATTTTGTGGAATGACGGCCCGCGATTAAAAGCCATTGACGCCGAACTTGAAAAAGAGGGGCTATCCCCCACCGAACCGGGAAAAGGCCGCAACGTCTGGTTTTGTACCGGCTATACCCTTGCCTCGGATCGCACCTTGGCGGTGGCATTGCACGATTGCGATATCGTTACCTATGATAGGGGTATGCTGGCACGCCTGCTTTATCCGGTGGTGCATCCCAAATTCAGCTATGAATTTTGCAAAGGATTTTATGCACGGGTCGCCAACGGCAAAATGAACGGTAGGGTTGTGCGGCTGCTGGTGGGCCCGTTGCTGCGTTCGCTAGAGAATGTCTACGGGCAATCGCAATACCTCGATTACCTCAACAGCTTCCGTTACCCCTTATCCGGCGAATTCGCCATGCGCACCCGAATCATGCATGACATGAAAATTCCCGGCGACTGGGGTTTGGAAATTGGTTTGCTGTCTGAAATCTACCGGAACTATTCACCCAATCATATTTGCCAGGTAGAGATCGCCGACAATTATGATCATAAACATCAACCCCTGGCGGAAGACGATGGCTCAGGGGGACTCAAACGCATGAGCAACGACATTATCCAGTCTTTGTACCGGAAGCTGGCCACAATGGGGGTCAATCTCACCAGCGACTCTTTCCGGGTGTTAAAAGCCACGTATTATCGCAATGCTCTTGATATTCTTGAATTTTACCATCATGACGCCATCATGAACGGATTGAAGTTCGATCAGCATAGCGAGGAAGCGGCGGTGGAATTGTTTATGCAATGCATTTTAGACGCAGGACAGGCCTTTATCGAACGCCCTAACGATAAGCCTTTTATCCCCAGTTGGAGTCGGGTGCAATCCGCCTTTCCGGATATCATGCAACGTATCTACGACGCGGTGGAAGAGGACAACAAAGGCGATGTCTGAAGCCTTAATTACCCCGTGCGGGGACGGCCCCGCCGGGCGTCCAGCCCCGATAACGGGGAATATGCGGCCGCCCTGCCCTTGAGAGGGCATGTTTTGTCTTGCTCCTGGCGGAACTCTCTTTAGAATGAAGCTCTCTTTCTACCTAAGCCGCGGCGGCGGAAAAAGCGAATATGCGTGAAATCAAACCCAATGAACCTCTGGCGATTGCCCTTGCCGACTGGATTGAGGATCATCTGGACCGCGATATAGCCTTGCCTGAACTGGCCGAACGGTCCGGTTATTCAGTATGGCATATGCAAAGCGTGTTCCGCGCCACTACCGGCATTGCAGTGGGCCGCTATATACGTGAACGCAAGCTGACCGAAGCCGTAATGCGTTTGCGTGATACCGATCATCGCATTATCGACATCGCTCTGGATTATGGATTTAACTCACAATCACAATTCACCACGCTTTTTTAAAAAATACTTTGGCGTCACTCCGCAAACCTGTCGTAACGATCCATCGTTGCCTCTGCGCCTAACGCCGCCGCTTCGCTTTAAATAAAACACGCTCAACATTCGTGCCGATGATAATGCAAGCTATAAAAAGGTCTTGTCATGTATTTTCAAAGTCAGCTTCATCAAGAAGGCGGCGTGTTGCGAGGATTTGTATAATAAATTAATATAATCAATCAGCTAGGATGATGTGGCGTTTTATAAATAAAATGAGTTGTGACGTATAAAATGAATAATATAAAATGAGATGATTTTTTTGGCCTATAGTAATTCGTAAAATTGAGCGTAAACTAGAGAAAATTAGCTATTTCCCTGGTGTATCTTAAGCTGTTGTTCGCCCGCGTTTTCGGCGGGCCTTTTTAACGCTGCCATATTATCCGTTATTGGATGCCAGCGCTCATGACGCCCAAGGCCTGAACCATTTTGTCGGCAACGCGAAGCGCGGCTGAGGTCGCTTGGTTCTTATCAATAACATTTCCGCCAAAGCAGCGGCTTCGCGAAGCGCGGCTGAGGTCGCCTGGTTCTTATGAATAACATTCCCGCCAAAGCAGCGGCTTCGCGAAGCGCGGCTGAGGTCGCCTGGTTCTTATGAATAACATTCCCGCCAACGCGGCGGCATAAAAAAAACCCGGCCTATGCCGGGCTGGTGGCAGAAAGAACAGACTATATTTCGAGCTCTTTCTTGTTCTTCTTATCCGCCCGTTTTTCCTTTAGTGTTTTCTCCGGCTTCTTCTTGGCTGACTTATCCTTACCTCTACTCATAAACGCCTCGCTTATTTGTCAGATCAGGTGGTTTGACCAAAAGATTCCCCGATAACACCTGGGCATTCTAGAGTTACCAAATCGGGTGGCGAAATGCAAGTCAGCCGTGTCAATTAGTGTTTGCCTGCCTCCTTGGGATGATGGGCCAACCAATCCCGCATGGTTTTGATCTCGGCTTGTTGGGCTTTAATAACATTTTCCGCCAGCTTCCGCATATGGGGATCTTTACCGTATTGCAATTCGGTTTGCGCCATGGCGATGGCGCCCTGATGGTGAGGGATCATGCCCTGGGCGAACGCCACGTCGGGATCGCTCGCTTTAACGCCCTCCGCCATCTTCTCGTGCATATCCTTCATTGAGGCCATGTAAGACCGGCTGGCGGGGCTCAAGGCCTGCGGGTCATCCATTTTCATGCCGGCCATACTATCGTCGGCCCAGACAGGATGAAGGAGTATGGGCAACAAGACGGCCAGCAACGTTCCGACAACGTTTTTATTCATGATTTTCTCCCGTTTGCTATTTTACGCCGCCGGGTCATACCGGCCTACCTTGTTTCCGGCGACGCGACAGATTCGTCGACGATAAAGGATTTGAATTGCGGCGACATCCAGGCATCAAAACCCCCATCGGTTTTCGTGATGAGATAGACCGCCAATCCCTCCCCCAGCGCCAACGTTTTCGCTTTTTCAGTGCCCAGCACCATCAGTCCGGTGTCCCAGCCGTCCGCCTCCATGGCGGTGGCGGCAATAACGGTGGCGGACACCAGCCTATGCTCAATGGGTCGTCCGCTAACGGGATCGATAATATGCGAAAAGCGTTTACCCTGTAATTCATAATAATTGCGGTAGCTGCCTGAGGTACTGATGCCATGACCTTGTAAATCCACAATAGCCTGTGGGGCCACTTCCCGATCGGTGGGCTTTTGGATAGCCACCCGCCAAGGTTTATCCCGCGGCGAGAGCCCTCTGGAAATCACCGCCCCGCCCACCGACACCAGATAACGGGTGATTCCCCTGCGTTCCAGCAGAGCCGCCAAATGATCGGCGGCGTATCCCTCACCCAATGTCGACAAATCCACGTACAGACCCGGTAGATCCTTTTGCAGCCATTGACCCTCAACATTCTCCGTTAACCGAAGGTGTTGCAGGCCGACCCGCTCTTTCGCGTCGCCGATCTGTGCCTGGGTCGGCATCGACACCGGCTCTTTATCCGGGCCGAAACCCCATAGATTCACCAAAGGACCAACGGTAATATCCATTGCGCCGCCGGTTTTGGCGCCAATGCGCAGCGCGGTGGAGACCAGGTCCGCCATCCGGGCGGAAATGCGTTGCGGCGCGGGGCCGCTATAGTGATTAAAGCGAGACAGTACCGAGTCCGGTCGGTAAGTGGACAATTCTTGATCGTCCCCATCCAACGCCCGGGCTATCTGCTCTTTCAAGCCCACCAAGGCGGCGGCAGGGGGTGAAGCCAAGGTAACCCGGTAAAACGTCCCCATGGTTTGCCCTTCCGTCGCCCAAGCCGCGCCGCGCTCCGGCGGCGGTTTATCGCAACCCGCCAGCAGTATCAGCGCGCAGGCCATCATCAATGCGTTTGTGTTCATTGCTCTTCCCTATTCCCGATAATCCATCCAGGCAGAACCGCGGGCCTCTGCCATCACGTTGCCGATCATTGCAAATTTCGGGCCGCTTCGCAGGAAAACCTTTGCATAGAGGGAAAAACAGCCTAATCCGCCATCATAGGGGGGGGCTGATCAATGAGAACCCGGGCGAGCGGGTATCTCATCACGGCGGGCGGGCGCCCGCCGAAGGATGGGTTATGGCAAATCGGAATGGGATCCGCCCTGAGCGTAGTTAAACATACGCTGCACGATTTCATCGGCGCCTTTGATAATCTCCGACAAATTTTTGTCGCTGCGATTTACCGCTTGCGAATAGGCTATTTCATGCGCTTCATCCACCATGCTGATAATGCGGCCCCGGGTCTCGGCATCGAGATTTCCCAGGATGGTGGTGATAACCACCTGGTAGGCATGGGATGTTAAGGTTAACTGCCGTTCACGGGCCTCCAACGCGCTAATACGCTCGATGAGCGCAGCATAGTGATTATCATCCATATCGGCTTCCCCCTGATCTCGCCGGCGCCGGCACAACCCGATAATCTCACCGGCTAAAAATGTGAGTATACAACAATTGCCCATGAGGTAAATTATGAGCCGGCATAAAGCGGAACAAGCTACTCATTTTCCGACAAAACCGTGGCGCCTTTCATTGATATATAAAAAGGTGCTGATTTTGTTATTTAAGGGATAACGACGTGCCAAAATGGGGATGGATATCATTGGCGATGAAATATCGGAGGAAAATACAGCAGAGGCCGCAAAAGAACTGTCGTGACCAGTCACGACAGTTCATTCACCAGGGTTGGCTATCAGGAATTACGACCGCCACTGCCGCTGTGGCTGTTTTGACCGCCTTTTTTACCGGCCTCGGATGCCTTTTCGGGATTGTTTTTAAAACCGCCGCTCCCGGTGTGCTGTCCGCCTTTTTTACCGGCTTCGGATGCTTTATGTTTATCGTCCGCAAAATTACCAGAACCTTTACGTTGATCTGCCATGTAAACCTCCAAACGTGAATGTAGAATTCAATAAAATTGAAATCTCTTAGGTCTGTTGCCAACAGGTTAGAGAAGCAATCATTAATCGTCCTCTAACACTATTAGAGTAGAACACCAATTTAAATCTCGCCAACGGAACCGGACAGGAGGGAATTATATTATGGGTAAATAGAAGTGAATAAGTTATTGAATGCCATTCAGGATGACTTTTCTAAAGGAGAAGAAATGAATTTTTAATAGAGCCATCCCCAAAAACCGTAAAATAATTTAATTCGGGCGTAATATATTGTAATTGAATGAATTGCGTCGCTGAGGCTTGCCGAAAATCAAAGCCAATTGTAAGCACTGAATCGAGTGGTTATTAATCCTTCCATCATCATTTTGCTCTCAATAAGAGTCTGTTGCATTGCAGGCCCTCAAAAAACAACGCCTGCACAAGGCAGGCGCTGTCAAGAGATGATCAGTTACAATCCGGCCGGTCTGGGCACTTCCAGATACTGTCCGTTGATATCGCGACGATAATAATGTCCTTGGTTGACATAATAGCGTTCGCCGTTCAAATCCAGAACCGTCATATTGCCGGGACCGGAGACATAGGCTTGGGGCGCGGGTACAACGGCCGGCGCATTGACTACCACGTATTCGTTGTTTTGCCGTTGGTAATACACGCCGTCCAGTACATAGTAGGTCAAGCCCGCTACCAGCACGGTTTCCGCCAAACCGGGCAAATAATCAAACCTTACGCCGGGATAAGGCCGTCCGCCAATCCAGCCATGGGGGCCATAATGGTAAGGGCCAGGGCCGCCATGCCAGTATGGCGCGGCAAAACCGGCTACCGGCATAACCAGGCTAAGGGAAAATAAAAGAATCAGAATCTTTTTCATCATAAGTTACCTAGTAAACTCTCGCCTATTAACACATGCCGATGTTCTCATAACAGACCTTTGCCGGCCTTTATGCAAGACCCTTTACGCATCTTTTGTCGGGTATAACATAAACCTTACCTTTACGTAATAGTCTATTGCAAATCAATACCATCGCTGAATTATACCCTTGCCAAAAGCGGCAAAACCTCTTCATTCACCACGTTCTGGGTCTTACCCTCAATTTTAGCCGATCACGAGGTCTCAAGGTGACAAAACCCTGCAACAAACCAGGAGTTTTTCATTAATAATTGTGACTGAAGGGAAAGAACGGCAGATTTGCTAAGGTTTAGTAAAGTGTTGAAAAGTTATGTAAGCACATAATTTATGTGAATATTATTGTCATTATAATTAATCATTATCATTTGATGATGCTGAAATGATAATTTTGAAGTCCCCGCCCGAGGGCGTGGGGTGATGTGATGTTGGACACCCACTTTTCTTTTGTGTGGGTGTTTTTTTAAACCGGGAGGGGCGTTACTTCACCAGATTATCGAGCCGTTCGTCGTCTATGCCGGCGGGTTCGAGATGAGCGGACACTTCCGCGGCCGGGAACAGCTTTCTTACCGCCGCCTCCGCGGCATCGCCGATTTCATGTCCCACGTCGACGGTAAGCTGGCCGTCGACTTCCACATGCAATTCGACAAACACACGGTCGCCGCCATTACGGGTACGAATATCATGGACGCCCCGCACCCCTTCACAGCCCAAGGCTGCGGCCCGAATGCGCCGACGGTCCCGCATATCCAACTCCTGGTCCAGCAGTTGAATCAATGCCGAGAGCACCATGCCGCGCGCATTCCATAACATATAGCAGGAAATACCCAACGCACCGGCCGCGTCGGAGCGCGTCCAGCCAAACAAGCCGTCCAGCACCAATGCCGCCAATACGGCGACATTGACCGCAATATCGGTAACATAATGCGCGCGGTCGGCGGCGATAGCGGTGGAGCCGGTTTTCCTGACCACATAGGTTTGCAACGCCACCAAAACGCTGGCGCAAATAGTACTGCCGATAATGACCCAGATGCCCAGATGTTGCTGAGACAGAGGCTGTGGATGAAACAGCCGGCCGGCGGATTCAATACCCAATACCAGACCTGCTCCCCCAGCAATAGCGCCTGAACAAAGGCGGCCACCGCCTCGGCCTTGCCGTGGCCATAGCGATGGCCCTTATCCGCCGGGCGCTGCGCATAATAAACGCCGGCCAGGGTCACCATTGAAGCCATAACGTCCACCAGGCCGTCCGCGGCGGAGGTCAGCATCGAGATTGAACCGGTCAGCAACCACGCCCAGATTTTAACGCCCACCAGCAACAGGGCAACGCTCAGGGACACCAGCGAAGCCAGGCGGGTAAGCTTTTTGTTGGAGAGATTAAAGATCATCGGCAATCTCCCCCCTATCGGTTTGAACGTTCATATGATTATCGATTTACTAACGGCTGCGAGACTAAATGTACGGGACTAAACCCGCTGACGCTAAACATCCAGCGAAGGCAATGTGAAGGACTGGTTTGGCCAAACTTCGGTAAAGGCGCGATATATTATCAATTGCCGCGCCTTTTGGTCTAGGTAAATTTGCCGGGAACCCCTGACGAAAAGGGTTGCAAATCACTCTTTTCGTTTTGCAAATCATTTATCGAGAACGTCACGACCCCGAAAACAACCATGCCGCCCTCATCCAAATCAATAGGGGTAATTTCGCCGCGCCCTGCCAGGCTCTCCAATGCCGGGAACGGATGCAAACGCAGACCACGGATGGCATAAGCGCCGTCGATGACCGCGACGACAATGCTGCCATGGCACGGTTTTACCGCCGCATCCACCACCAGGATCGCCCCTGGCAGGATGCCCGCCGCACTGAATCCCTCGTCAACGCGCACCAGATAGGTGGAGGCCGGACGGGGGATACAGGTTTTATCCAAACTAATTCTGTTATCGATATAATCCTGTGCGGGAGAAGGAAAGCCCATAGCCTAACGCCTCTATACTGATTTTATATACAGTATAAACGCAGCCGTCACCACTGTGAAGCCAAGTTTTACCCTAGCGGCCCAATGGATTGATGCCACGGGAAAAATTCAATCTGCCCGGCATGGCACGACGCCATGCGCGCGGGCGACAAATATCAAAGACAATAATTGCACTTAGGGCGCTCCATCACACAAATAAAATCTTTCTTGAATTAAAACGAGAAATAAATGTATATTGCGATAAGGTATAAAAATTTTCTTGGAGTCGTCGCTGTGGAAAGCATTGGGCCGGTTCTTTTGCCTTTTTGTGCTTAGTAATAATTGACCTCTCCATTCTGCGAATGCAAAGTTAATTATTTTTACAAAAACACACAGTAAAATTCTCGAGACATTTTATGAAAACATTAAAACTCCAAAATATCTCCATAATTGACCAGCATGGCGACGCTGATTTATTGACTTTTGTAAACGCGCACGATCTTGCTTTACAACACTTGAAAGACTGCCTGCAGCGGGAGGTTATCGTCTCGCCCAAACCCTTCTCCTGGTTTGAGGTCCTATGCAAAGCGATTAAGTTCCCCGCCCGGCGCTACCATTTTTGGTGGCGGATTGCGAATTATCTATACAAAACCGGCGGCCATAAGGTCAAAAAGTACGCTATCAGAATTAACCGCAATCTGAGGAATAAATATGGCCTGGATATAAAATTAGGGGCGGATATAGGCGAAGGATTTAAAATTTCCCATTTCGTCGGCATAGTCATTGCGGATTGCGCGGTTATTGGCACAAACTTCCATATAACGCAAAATGTCACCATTGGTGTCAAAGAAACCGATCGTCCGAGTAAAATCGTAATAGGAAATGACGTCACCATCGGCCCGAACAGCTGTATTATCGGCAATGATATCGTCATCGGCGATAATGTAACGATTGGCGCCATGTCCTTTATCAATGAAAACATTCCATCGGATTCCGTCGTCTATACCCCCCGACTGGCCAGCATTGTAAAAATGAAACATCCGGTTTGTTGACATCATCGTCTCTGATTCGTCTTCCGCCTTACCCTCCTGAAGCGCCACAGTCGCGGCGCCGTGCCGATTGCCCTATTCCCGCCCACGCAATCCAGCCTGGCTATCCGATAACGTTTTGCTTAAGAACAACGCGGCGTGCAAAAAATCGGCTATAATTGCCTAATTCGACGAGGTATTTCCCGAGACCTAGGCTCCCGTTAAGGAAGAAATGGACAGATTACATGTCTCTGCGGCGGATGTCCCCAGCACGCTTGTCAGCCGCCTGGCCGGACGATATCCCCTTTTACACGGGTGGCGAACCGGATTTTCGTTGATGGCTTTGCTGATTGCCGCCTGCTCTTCGAACTACCGCGGCGTGGAGTGCCAGGGAGAAGTCAAAAGTCTGGCCGGCCAACCTGTTGGCATGACCCGAGCGCTCATTATCGATAGATATGCCTCATTCACCATAACCACCGCACAGGGAAGCGTTGAGAGCGGAATGCTGCACTCCGCCGATAGAACGCAATTTATCCCCTCCGCCGTGACCCGGGAAGGTTTTCTGGCGCAGCGCGTTTCGGATAAGAAATTCACGCTGATCAACTCTCGCCAGGATCAATGGATCACTTATACTTGCCCCTAACTCTCCATAAATAGCAAGCAGCGCGTTGATGGTAAAAAATCGCTAATAGGGCTTTATGTGTAAAATAGAGAAAATGTTTCGCTATCCTTGTGCCCTGGCGGAAAACATTTGTCCTCGCTGTGATTTAAATTTAAGCGTAAGCAAAATAGGGCGCTTTATTGCAATTTATTACCATCGTAAAGAAAGCCAGCACGCGGCACGATGTTATAGCAAAAGCGAATAATGCCGTTTTCGCACTATTTCGGTCGTAAGATAAGCTGAGCGACAGCATTGAAACTGAATTAATATAATGTATAGCATTGAAATCAGGCAGGGCTGTAGGGAGAATAATTCGATGATAATGCCAGCGCAACGCGGGTTAGACAATTAGACCTGGAAACAAATTTTTCCCAAGCTCAATACAAAGCGGTTTTGTCCAGCGAGCTTTGCGTCACAAAACGCACGCGGGATTACTGCTTGAATACTGGCGGAGAGAGAGGGATTTGAACCCTCGGAAGGATTGCTCCTTCAACGGTTTTCGAGACCGTCCCGTTCAGCCGCTCCGGCATCTCTCCTTTTAGCGGTTGCTATCATGCCCGGTTTTGCGGCATTTTAATAGTGTTAAACCACGCCTGACGATTCAAGTGACGACTTATCGAGCAATACGATGATGAAATGGCCTTGGAAAAACGCTGCCCCCTCGCCGGAAACCCTTGCCCTATGGCAAGAGGCGTCGGCTATTCCGTTATTTTCGCCTCTGACCGCCGAAGAACGGCATCGCCTGGTCCTGCTGGCGGACCGGTTTCTGCAACAAAAGAAGCTTGTCGCCTTGCAGGGACTGGAACTCGATGAGGTGATGCAGGCACGGGTCGCCCTATTGTTCTGTTTGCCGGTATTGGGCCTCGGGCTGGATTGGCTGGATGGTTTTCATGAAATACTGATTTACCCTTCTCCGTTCTTGGTCAGCGATGAATGGCAAGATGACGCGGGATTGGTCCACCGCGGCGAAATGGTACATTCAGGCCAAAGCTGGGATCAGGGACCCATCGTGCTTAACTGGCAGGAAATACAGGATTCGTTCGATCTTTCCGGTTTTAATCTGATAATCCATGAAACCGCTCATAAGCTGGACGGGCGCAACACCGGCGTGGTAAACGGCATGCCGCTGATTCCGCTGCGCGAGGTGGCTCACTGGGAGAATCTTTTACGAACGGCGATAGAGGATTTACAGGACGAAGTGGATTCCGTGGGCGAGGATGCCGCCAGCATGGATGCCTATGCCGCCACCGATCCGGCGGAGTGTTTTGCCGTGCTGTCGGAGTATTTTTTCAGTTCGACGGAGCTTTTCTCCGACAGGTTTCCCGCGCTCTATCGCTGCTTTGTACAGTTTTATCGCCAGGATCCCCTGGCGCGGCTTGTCGCACAGCGTTCCTCGCCATCGGCCGCGCCCGGCGGCGCGGCGGCGGCGGAAAGCTGACACCGGCGTTTCGGGCATAACATTACCGAAGACCGGCAATTTGGCTAAGGGTTAGGCAATCACACCGCATCTTTTTATTTTGCGTTGACACCCTTGCGGGGGCCGGATATGATTCGCCCCGTTCAAACGATTCCTCTGTAGTTCAGTCGGTAGAACGGCGGACTGTTAATCCGTATGTCACTGGTTCGAGTCCAGTCAGAGGAGCCAGATTCTTGTTTTCATGCCTCTTTGCGAATCCTTATACGATTTAGATTCAACAAGTTAGCGTGAAAAGTCTTCCCGATGCATTTTCAGTTTTCCCTCCTCATCGGGAGAATTTGGTGGTCAGATTTGGGGTCAAGTTGGTTCGATGACGGAGTGACCCCCAAATGTCTCTTAACGACACGAAAATTCGCAGTCTCAAGCCTTCTGTTAAACCTTTCAAAATTTCCGGTTCGCACGTCTTTATCTTCTGGTTAATCCCGGCGGTTCACGTCTCTGGTAGCCTGCCCTTCCGCTGGATAAACTACCACCAGCGGCGTCTAAAAATGGAACAAAGTTCGCTCTGCTCCCATTGGCCCCTCACGCATCTGCACAAAGATAACTGGCGTGTCCACGTCCTCTGACATAAGTCCTTTCAAACATCAAGGGCACCAGGCCATTGGTGCGATCGATCCTCAACCTTCATCTGATCCATGATGACGCCTTAAGGCCACTGCCCCTTATTGGTTTGCTTTTGTCCCGTTGAAAAACAGCAAGAACACCTGTGTAATAAAAAAAACTAATAATTGTGAAAAAATCTGCCCACCGACGATAGCAACTCCTCCTCCAGACGATCCGCTGTCACATCGCGCGCAGTGATGATCAGCAATGGGACGGCATGACCTTCTTCACACAGCGTCGCAAGTACCAAAGACCCGTCTTTTCCGGTAATTTCCGAAATCCAGCAGCGCCAGATCATTTGGCTAGGCGGCTAATGTTTTTATTGCGCAAATACCGTTTTACCCCCATCCACGGCGTAGCAGGCATCACTCAGAGCGGCCTGTACCACCCGCCTATCATCGGACAGTCTTCCACCAGCAGCGCTCTCATTACGGCCTCTCCAGTTCGGTTTTGCGTAACAACTGAAATGCCACCGGCAGCAGAGAAATCACAACTATCAAAAACAATATTAGTGGCATATGGTTTTGTACCCAGGCAATACCCCCGAGGTAATAGCCCAAGGCCAAAAAAATACCGCACCAAGCAAAGGCGCCAACTATATTATAGATGACAAAGGTCTTAATCCGCATGTCGGATAAACCGGCCGCAAATGGAGCAATTGTCCTGACGATGGGTATAAACCTTCCGATCAGGATCGTCGCGGCACCATAACGCTCAAAATAACGGCTTGTTTTAATAACATGCTGGGGCTTAAGTAATTTTTTATTGATTATTTTTTTTACTCCATGCGGAACGTCCCAGCGAATAGTTTAGACCATCACCTAGCACGGCGGATAAACCGAGTATCGCCCATGGGACAACCGGTGAAATATGACTGGAACCCAGAAACACTCCGGCTGTGAATAGCAGTGAATCACCAGGGAAAAAGGGAGCAAAAACCAATCCGGTTTCACAGAATACGATTGCACCGATAATTAAAATCCCCAGCAGCCAGTTTTGTGCGAGCAAAATACTGATATGCGATGCTGAAACACTACTTATCCATTCATGTAACAAAATATTCCCCTCCCCATATAAGTGATTCACCGCTTTCGTCAAGCGGGTCAGACTTATCGTTATCAGACTGTTATATTCGGATGTGCTCATTGTCGGTGAGGACGCCGTTCGTTGAACGAGAGATATATAACCAGAATCAATATGGCTGACAAAAACAGCGAGCTGGTGGTCATGCTGCCTAATCCAAGCCCACCGTTGTCTACAGGTTGAGAGAGTAAATCACCCCAGGATGCTCCGAAGGGCCGGGTAAGAACATATGCTATCCAAAAACACCATCCGGCGGGTGCCTTTAGTCCGTAAAAGGCCAGTATCGTGACGGCAATTAGGGCGCCAAACAATAGAGCCGATGATAAATAACCCATTGCCCAACTCTCGGAAACAAAGTCACCCACCGCCGTACCTAGGGCAAATGTAAACAGAATAGCGGTCCAGTAAAATAATTCGCGGGAAGGCGTATTGATAGCATGTATGGACAGAGTCCCTTCAGTGCGGTGCCAGATCATAAACGTCAGAATAAGCGTGGACCCAAACATAGCACATGACAGCAACAAGGGAATAGCCAATTGATCGGTTAAGATATCGGTAACAAGCGTGCCGAAAATACTGACAAGCACCACCGCGAGCCAGTAATGCCAAGGAATATAGCTGCGCGCCTTCACCTGTACATAGAGCACCAAAGCTAGCATTCCGCCGATCACAGCGGCGATGCCAGCGAGACCCAACCCCAATTCCGCGTTCAAAAAATCCGCGGCTGTCTCGCCAACAGTGGTGGACATCATCTTAATCAACCAGAAAAAAAACGTTATTTCTGGCACTTTACTGCAAGCAATAATCTTAAAGGTTTTTTCGGCGGGTTCCATGATGTTTAGCCTGTTACTGTTTTGGTAACAAAATTCTGACGATATTTGATTAGCCCAACATTAGGAATGAAAAAAATTATAGAAAAAAGTAATTATTTTTTCCATTACAACATCTCGTCATATTTTTCTTTTATTACATCAGGGACATCTGAACCTGCCCAGCATGGTGAGCTGAATTGTAACGCGAAATTATTATCACCCAAAAGCCATTGACTGATATTGTTAATCCAGTATCCCGTTCCGCCGATTTACTCTAGCCGCAAGATTGCTTACCTCACCCACGCATCTAACCTATGAAGATGATAAAGTGTGACTTTATGAGATCTCCTGCTATAACAAATGTGAGATAAAGTTACACTTATAGCTTAGGAGACGACTATGTCACTTACTCGTTTACGTCAGCAAGGGGGCGCGGTAGTTCTCACGATCCCCAGCGACATCGCCACCAATATGGGATGGCGAGTAGGTATAAAACTCGATGTAAAAGCGTCCGGCGACACGATTAGCATTAAACCGGCGGGCAGAGTTGCGCGTGGCCGCAAATCGCTCGCAACGTTGTTGCAGGGAATTGATGAGGAAGAAGTGCGAGCGTTCAACGAAGCCTCTTATGACGAGCTGAATTCTTATCCGGTCGGTAAAGAGGTGATTTAATGGTTCGCAGAAGAAGCGCCCCGGCGAAGGGTGAAATTTGGCATGCAAGCGGCGATCCGGTCAGCGGAAGAGAGTTTAAAGGCCCGCATTATTACCTGATTATTACTGAACAGGCGCTTAACAAAAAGTTAGGGACGGCAATTTGTGTACCTATCACCAGTGGCGGAGGGTTGGCTCGTTCAGAAGCGGTTACCGTTTATTTTGATGGTTCGAGTACCGATACCGACAAAATTACCGGTGTAGCGCTATGCTACCAGGTTCGAACCTTAGACCTGATTGAGCGTCAGGCAAAATATGCGGCAACCACAGAACCCAGTATCGTTGACGAAGTTTTAGCAAAAGTTATCGATATTCTGGATCCTCAACTGAACTGATAGCAGCCAGAATATACCCAATGATTATGTACCCTCACATACCCTATCTCAATATTCGTTAAATGGTGGTCATTCTGGTGGTCTTGACACGAGAAAAATTCAGGCTTAGCCTATTTATCAGCCAGTTGCTGGCAAAGGCGATCCCAGTCAGAGGAGCCAAAATTCTAGAAAAGCCCGCCTTGGGAGACTAAGGCGGGCTTTTTTTGCTTTTATGCCTTTCTACGGACCCCTATGTGATTTTGATTCAATGCGTTAGCGTGAAAATTTTCCTGATGCATTTTCTATCGACGTCTATCCTGCTGTATCTTGTGCTGATGCCCGGCAGCAGCGTGATGAAGATAGAAATTCATTAGCTTGGGGAATGGATCCCGGCGCTAGAAAACCGGCTGACAACAACGCGGTTCATGATCGTGCAACTGTACTAGGCCAGCGTAATCAAATTGTCCATCGGCGTTTAGGTATTTTGCCTAGCCAAGATATTTGGCTAGCCAGACTCTTTCATTTTGGAATCTTTTGCCCACCTTGACATCTCTCATTTTCATACTTAATATGTACGTAAGTACGTACATTTACTGTCTGGAGGAGACTTACCTATGCCACACGTCAGTTTGACAGAATTCCGCCAGAACATCGCGGCTCATTTTGACCAAGCTATCTCATCAAGGGCACCGCTGCTTGTGACCCGCCAAGGTTCAGAGGCAATGATCATGCTGGCTGAGGGTGAATATGAATCTATTCTGGAAACCTTGCATTTGCTTTCAACCCCGGCAAACGCGGACCGGCTGCGCGAGAGCATTAAGCAGCTCGGTGACGGCAAGCTGGTAGAGGTGGATCCGACGCTCTGATATGAAACTTCTATGGACAGAGAATGCCTGGCAGGATTATTTGTACTGGCAAGAAAACGACCCCGGTATGGTCACTAAAACCAACAATCTGATTAAGGATACCAAGAGGACACCCTTCAAAGGATTAGGTAAACCCGAACCACTTAAAGGTGACCTCTCAGGCTTTTGGTCAAGACGGATTTCCGGTGAGCATCGGTTTGTCTACCGCGTGGCTGGAAAAGGTGACCACCAGCAACTGGCAGTCGTTCAGTGCAGATTTCATTATCAATAACCTTCAACTTATAATTAGCCCGATCAATCGCTAATAGGTTATCTCACCATAAAACCGAGTGCTCACACGTAAAATTTTCTCGTAATAGGCATCAAGCAGGCGCTGAAAAAATAGGGTTTTAGGTGGGAGAAACCGGACAATATCCATGAGACAGTGGCTGAGCTCATCGCGGATAACAACGTTGTCGCATGGTTCCAGGGGCGAATGGAATTCGGCCCCTGGGCGCTGGGCAACCGCAGCCTGCTGGCGTATCCTCGCAATAAAGATATCCGCAACCTGACGGGCGTGCCCATTTTGCTGAGCACCTCTTTCAACGACAGCGAGCCGGAGGTCTGTTCGCCGGAAAATGCAATAAAGACCTTCCTCAAAACCCGCATTGACTATCTGGTATTGGGCGATTACATCACCAGGTCATGTTATTGAGATAAGAGACGGCGCAAAGGCGCGCGCGCAGCGGGTAACCGACCGCCTGGCGCGTCAATCAGCCGTTGTGCTGCCCGGATGGCCAACGTAACTGTCCAATATTTGAAGTTCATCACACATATTCATTTCTTCTCTACAATGCATTTGTTAATGATAAAACTTAATTATGTTAAAAAAAAAAAAAAAAAAAAAAAAAAAAAAAAAAAAAAAAAAAAAAAAAAAAAAAAAAAAAAAAAAAAAAAAAAAAAAAAAAATGGTTATTATTGGCCCTGAATTGGCCCTATATTTGATCTGGGTATCGCTTTTAAAGGGGATATTCTTGCCAGACGCCAGTATTGCATTTTTTTATATAATTGCCGCAGGATGATCGGCATTACCGAGCAGTGCATATTTATTTTCGCCGACCTAGAGCCGTTTATGAAGGCAATAGGGGATGAATGATTATTTATTAAAATAATGGGAAATATGCTATGACTCATTCCACAGAACCTCTTACACTTAAAAAAATAACATGGCGAATTGTCCCATTTGTCATGTTTGCCTACTTTATTGCTTTTTTCGACCGAATCAACATCGGATTCGCCGCGTTAACCATGAACCAGGATCTGGGCTTTTCTTCAACCGTCTTCGGCATTGGCGCCGGTGTATTCTTTATTGGGTATTTCCTGACGGATATACCGTCAAATGTTATCTTGCAAAAAGTCGGCCCGAGGATTTGGCTGGCCCGCATCATGCTAAGCTGGATAGTCGCGGCCTGTATGATGTTCGTAAAAACCGCCACCGGTTTTTATATTATCCGCTTCATGTTAGGCGTGGCGGAGGCAGGTTTCTTCTCTGGCATCATTCTTTATTTAAGCACTTGGTTTCCTATTAAACGCCGCGCGCAGGTTATCGCTTTTTTCATGGCTGCGGCCCCGATATCCTCCATGTTGGGTTCGCCCATTGCCGGCACCATTTTAAGCATGCATGGCGCCTTTGGTCTGAAAGGCTGGCAGCTGATGTTTTTGATTGATGCCATGGCCGCGATTTTGCTGGGCATTTTCACCTTCTTTTATCTAAACGATCGGCCGGAGAAAAATCGCTGGTTAACGGAAACGGAAACAACATGGCTTGTTAACACTCTCGCGGAAGAAAACAGGGATAAATCAAACCAGGAAAAAAGCAACATTTGGAAGGGGTTGACGGATATTCGCGTCCTGACGCTGGCCGTGGTCTATTTCGGCACTTCAGCAGGTTTGTACTCCCTTAATATCTGGTCGCCGCAGTTTATCAAATCATTTGGCTTAACCACATTCCAAATCGGCTTTATCAATGCCATTCCCGCCGCGCTCTCGGTTATTGCAATGATTCTGTGGGCAAAACATTCCGATAAAACCAAGGAAAGGACGTGGCATGTGGTGAGCGCCTGCCTGTTTGCCTGCCTGGGCTTTATCCTTGCGGGGTCCGTCCACTCCCTGCCCCTGGCCATTTTTTTCCCTGATTATCGCCAATATCGGCATCTCTTCATGCAAACCGCCCCTATGGAGTATTCCATCGCTCTTTTTGCGGGGACCGGCGGCCGCCGCGGGACTGGCGGCCATTAATTCCATCGGCAATCTCGGCGGATTCGCTGGCCCGGCATTGATTGGCTGGTTGAAAGAAACGACGGGAGATTACTCGCTGGCGCTTTATTGCGTGGCGGCCATGTTGGTGATGTCGGCGCTGTTAACCTTATCCATTGAGTTCAGCCGTAAGCGTAAAGCGTTGAAGAATTCCCTGGTTTAAAAGCAAAAATAAGGAGTATCTGTTGAACATGTCGAATGATATATCATTGCTCACTGAGGTAATGACCCGATTTACCGGTTATATCGGCAAGCGCTTGCCCACCGATGTGATCAAAAAGCTCGAAGAATTACGCGCCCGGGAAGATGCGCCATTGGCTAAGGTGGTATATGACTCCATGGCAGAAAACCAAAAAAGAGCGGATGAATTAAACCGGCCCTGCTGTCAGGATACCGGCGTTATTCAATACTTCATCACGACCGGCGCAAACTTTCCCTATCTGGGGCAGCTTGAAGAAGTATTGAGAACCGCGACCCTTGAGGCCACCAAGCAGGCCCCCCCTGCGTCATAACGCGGTGGAAACCTTTATTGAAAAAAATACTGGCACCAATACGGGTTCTCGCGTTCCTTGGCTGGATTGGGAAATTATCCCCGATGACGATCATTGCACCATTGAGGTCTATATGGCGGGGGGGGTGGATGCTCTTTACCCGGCGCGGCAAAGGTGTTGATGCCGGGCCAGGGTTACGAAGGGGTGAATCAGTTTGTGTTTGATGTCATTACCTCCTATGGCGTAAACGCCTGCCCGCCGCTGTTAGTGGGGGTGGGGATCTCCACCTCGGTGGAAACGGCGGCACGCCTTTCCAAAAAAGCCATTTTGCGTCCCGTCGCCTCGCAACATCCCAATCCCGATGCGGCAAAAATGGAAAGACTGCTGGAGGAGGGTTTAAACAAAGTCGGCCTGGGTCCGCAAGGGCTCGGGGGGAACAGTTCCGTCATGGGCGTCAACATCGAATCTTCTGCGCGTCACCCCTCCACCATCGGTGTGGCGGTTTCCACCGGTTGCTGGGCCCATCGCCGCGGCGCGATTCGTTTCGCGGCCGACCTCTCCTATGAAATTTTGTCACACGAGGGCGCTGTACTGTGAAAAAAAATATTGACTACCCCCATCAAAGATGAAGATTTACTGTCGCTTAACGTCGGTGATGTCGTTTACCTCACCGGCACGCTGGTCACCTGCCGGGATGTGGCTCACCGGCGTTTGATAGAGCTGGGGCGCGAACTCCCGGTCGATCTGAAAGGACTGGCGATTTTTCATGCCGGGCCCATCGTGGTAGACAAGGGAGATAACGAATTCGAGATGATCTCCATCGGTCCCACCACCAGCATGCGTATGGAAAAATTCGAGAAAGAGTTTATCGCCCAGACGGGGGTAAAGCTCATCGTCGGTAAAGGCGGGATGGGCCCGAATACCGAAGAGGGTTGCCGACTTCATAAAGTCGTGCACGCGGTATTCCCCGGCGGGTGCGCCGTCCTGGCGGCAACCTGTGTCGAAAAAAATAGAAGATGCGCAATGGCGCGATTTGGGCATGCCGGAAACGCTATGGGTAAACCGGGTAAAGGAGTTCGGCCCATTGATTATTTCCATTGATACTGAGGGAAATAATCTCTTCGAAGGAAATAAGAAAATATATAATGCCCGAAAATTACCCGTTATCGAAGAAATAAATCAGCAGATTAAATTCATCAAATAATCGATCGTTCGTGGATATTACTACAGGATGACATATGAAGTTATTAAGTTTCGTGAATCCCCATTCCGGTGAGAAGACCTGGGGTCACGTCGATGGCGCGCAGGTTTATGATTTGGGAAAGCAGCTTTCAGCCTATTTCCCCGATCTTAAATCGGCCATCGCCGGAAACGCTTTAGGTGAGCTGTCTCATATGAAAAAAGGGAGCACCGGATTTCCGTTTGCAGGATATCCGCTTTCTACCGGTGATTGAAAATCCCAGCAAGATATTCTGCGTCGGAATGAACTATAAAGAAAAAAGGATTGAGTTCGAACAGACCATCGATGCCCCTACGCTGTTTGTACGATTCCCTGATTCTCTTTGCGCTCACGGTGAAGCGGTGTGCAAGCCAGACTGTAGCAATGAGTTTGATTATGAGGGAGAACTGGCCGTTATCATCGGCAAGGATACCGATAACGTCAAACGGGAATACGCATTGGAGCACGTCGCGGGCTACAGCTGTTTTATGGACGGATCGGTGCGCGACATGCAGTATACCTGGTTCACATCGGGCAAAAACTGGCGCAAGACCGGGGCGTTTGGGCCTTGGCTGGTCACCCGGGATGAGATAACGGACCCGCAGGATTTAGCCATCGAGACCTACCTGAACGGACAGAGAGTGCAACAGGATACCACTCAGGGCATGGTCAATTCGGTCGCGGTATTGATTGAATATATTTCGCGATTCAGCCCGTTGGAAGCCGGCGATATCATTATCACCGGTTCCCCCGGCGGGGTGGGGAAAAAACGCATCCCGCCCCTTTTTATGCAGGAAGGAGATATTATCGAAGTGGAGATAGGGAAGATCGGCCGTCTCAAGAACAGGATTTCGGCTCTTTCCAGGGTGGGCAACCTTTAAACATTACCGCGCCATGCGGATGGCGCGCGTTTAATATTGCCGGGAAATCATCTCCAGCTCCTGCATAACGATTTTCATCATATTGTCACGAACCACATCGCGCGAATTTTTTACCCACGCCGCCGATAGGGGGAGTTTTTTTCTGATACTGAGGACTTCCTTGGCAAAAGGGATGAACTTGACGTTGAGCGTGGACATGCGCGTTACCCAGCGCGGCATGATTGCCGCGCCCAGCTCGGCGGCGACCATATTGATGATGGTCTGTTTTTCATCCGCTATTTTCACCAGGCGCGGCTTGAATTCCGCTTTTTCAAAGAGATCCATCGTCAGATCGTAGCTGTGGGGACGAACGCTTCTTTCCGGGACAATCAAGGGTACATCGAGCAGATCGTCCACACGTATTTCCTGATGCCGCGCCAGCGGGTGCCTGTCGGAAATGGCCAGTACCACGTCTTCATAAAAGAGAAACTGTTTTTCCAAGGAATCATCCCATTGTTCCATCGGGCGAATGAAGATGAGATCCAAACGGCCTGATTTCAGCTTAGGCAACAGCTTCGACGTTTTGTCTTCCATGATCTGAATGTCCACCTCGGGCCATGATTGTCTGAAAACGTGAAGGATAAGCGGGATCAGGCTTATTGCCGCGCTGTCGATGGCACCGATGCGCAGACGTCCGGCGCTTTGCCGTGCGAGCTTCTGGAAACGCTGTTGCAGCTCCTGCGCGCGCGCGACGATGTCCCTGGCTTCGTCGAGCAGTAGCGCACCGTGCGGGGTCAGGGAAACATTGCGGGTTGAACGGGACAACAGCCGGGTGCCCAGGCTTTCTTCCAGCAGTTTGATATGGCGCCCAAGCGCTGATGGGTGCATATCCAGCTTCTGCGAAGCGTGCCCGAAATGCAGTTCGTCCGCGACGGCGATAAAGCATCGAAGCTGATTAAGTTCCATTTTTTGCTCCTTTGCGATTATATCATTTTTTTGCATAAACGGATGTGGATGATACTAATCCCTTTTTATGCATAATGATAGTTATCAGGCGTCAGTTATTAATGCCAATAGAGGGAATTGTGGCACAGATATAGCAATGACGATGTAACCCGGTTTGGAACTTATATTCGATAGCTATCGTCGCCAACAAATATATTTTTTAATTCAATAAAATTGTATAACTTGTAAGGAGTCTTACCATGCGCAACTACAAAATCGCCGCTATTCCCGCTGATGGTATTGGTACGGAAGTCATTGCCGCGGGCGTGAGTGTTCTGGAATGCCTGCAAAAGAAAATAGGTGATTTAACGCTTCAGATTGACCATTTTGATTGGGGTTCAGACTATTATAAAAAACATGGCGCCATGATGCCGGAAAATGCCCTGCAAACGCTGAAAGAGTTCGATGCCATCTATTTCGGCGCGGTAGGCGCTCCGGACGTGCCGGACCATATTACCTTGTGGGGATTGCGTCTGCCCATCTGCCAGGGGTTTGATCAGTACGCCAACGTCAGGCCCACCAAAATTCTGCCGGGAATACGCTCCCCCTTCGTGATGCCGGCCCCGGCGATCTGGACTGGGTCATCGTGCGCGAGAATTCGGAAGGTGAATACTCCGGTAACGGCGGTCGCACACATCGCGGCCTACCGGAAGAAGTGGGTACCGAAGTGGCCATATTCACCCGGGCCGGTGTTACCCGCATCATGCGTTATGCATTCAAACTCGCACAGTCCCGTCCGCGCAAGCTGCTGACCGTGGTAACAAAATCCAACGCGCAGCGCCACGGCATGGTGATGTGGGATGAGATCGCGGCCGAAGCGGCCCGGGAATTTCCTGATGTGACCTGGGATAAAATGCTGGTAGATGCCATGACGCACCGCATGACCCTGCATCCGAAAACCCTCGATACCATCGTCGCCACCAACCTGCACGCCGACATTCTTTCCGACCTTGCCGGCGCGTTGGCGGGCAGCCTCGGCGTGGCGCCCACCGCCAATATTGACCCCGAACGCCGCTTCCCTTCCATGTTCGAGCCTATCCATGGCTCCGCATTCGATATCACCGGCAAAGGCATCGCCAACCCGGTGGCCAGTTTCTGGACGGCGGCGCAAATGCTCGACCATCTTGGGGAGCATGAAGCCTCCCGGCTGCTGATGAAGGCGGTGGAAGAAGTGTGCGCCGCGGGAATCATAACGCCGGATGTGGGCGGCAAAGCGACGACTCGCGATGTCACCGACGCCGTGATAGCCGCCATTATGCAGGCTTAAGCTCGGGATAAAAGAGGGATTCGCCGAGAGGTGAAACGGCCGCCAGGTGTTGCGGATGCCGCTTCAAAAGGAAAGAGCGCACGGGCATGCTGCTTCTTACGCCGGTTATGACCGCCGTATACCCCAGACCCGGAATTCAACGCAAGCGCACCGTCGTGGGAATACGCTTACTATCCGGGTTAAAACCTCACCAATGAGGCACTCTTAACGGGGGAATGGTTCAACCTTCTCTCAAGCCACGCACCGAGGCGATAAATTGTTGCAGCTCGGCGGTTTGCGGCTGAGCGAAGAGCCGGCGGCTTTCGCCCTGCTCCCAGCACTTCCGCGCCGGTTTGCCCAATATCCGACGCGGCGCCAGCATAACGTTTTCCAGCGCGGTCATAGGGGGAACAGATTGAAATTCTGAATTACCATGCCCACCGACCGGCTGATTTCACTGGCCTGTGAATCCTTATTCGTCACCGTCATGCCCTCCAGCTTGATTTAGCGGCTATTGGCTAGTCAGCTAAAAGCAATCAGCAGATAATACCGGTTTTGAATGCCTGCACTTGCCCCTCAGTGCATGCCGAAGAATTCAGTCGTTAAACGGCTGCTGAAGTGTAAAACGCCACATCAGCTAACCCTAAGCGGGCTTTTCGTTAGCTCTATCAACATGACAGACAATTTTTCCCGCACTGAGGAAGCGTAGCGTCCGGAAATACGGTATTTATCCAGCTCTATTTTTGCCTCTGTGAGCCGCCCATTGAGCGCGAGGGAAAAAGCGTAGGCAATGGGATGCGGATAATAAAGATAAAAAATCACTGTGTTTTCCCTCTTTTCGCCACTCAAACGCCGCTGGAATCTGACTGACGCAGCGAGTGCTATCCCATAATTTCGTCGCTGATGGCATCACTCGCTGCATGACTCTTTCTATTCGGCCAGAGACCTCCTGAGGGCCATAGATATAGGAAATATTACATTCCCTCTCCCTCGCATCAACGACGAAATCTATACCGGCGGACTTCTCGGTTCTATGCCACTTGATGGTTGCGTTGGCCACCACATGCGGCACAAAATCAAAGGATAAACCCCATCTTGGCGCGAATACGCCCCCTTTCCATTTAACGAAAGTAAAGACTTGACGAATTGGCGCATCTTTACTACGCAACCACGTTAAATCTTTTTGACGAACAAAGCCTAATGGGCATAATCTAGATTCAATAACCGGAGCGATAACTCGATGAAGTTTTTGATTGGATAATAATTCGTATTTCTTCGGCTCTGTCCGGCGAGGGAAAAAAAAGTATTCCCACAATATTCCTTAAAATTTTCTAAAAACTAATCTGGCCTACTCAGAATTTATCTCTTTCGTCAAAAGTATGAAAGTTTTTTCTTTCAGAACATTGCCCTGTTTATGTTTCGTTAACTGTGAGCAATATTTTTTTTGCATTAATATTTGTACTTCGTCTTATGCTTATTGCGAAACGGTAACGTAAATTTCTCTGTTAATGTTGCATTCTAAGCTTATAGGGCGACGATTAGCTCAACTCCAGTCAGCGAAGGCAAACTGACCGGCTCTGGCTCATCACCCAGTGACGCAGCGCCGCCGGCTTGAGAGCGTAAGCGGGATTTAAGGGGCTAAGACTGTTTTTCGAGCGTTGTATCAAAAGAGCGCCAGATGAAGAAGAGTGCGCACCAAAATACCGAACATCGCGCCCGGCGCGGCATAGCGGAAAACCCGAGTGAATCGCGAGCCAGCGCCGAGAAAGATGCCGATCCCCGGTAAATCGAAGGTCTGTACCAGCAATCCCGACGAGGCGTTGATTTGGCTGGCGGTGATTTTGCCTTGCTGAACCAGATCGGAAATCACGCCGAAGTAGGCTGTGCCCCCCGCCAGGCATTTCACCAGCGTGGGCATGACGAAGACTTCGGGGATCCCGAGCGACGCCAGCACCGGCGCCAGCAAGTGCTCCAGCCCGCTCACCATCCCGGCGGCTTGCAGCATACCGACGACGACCATCGATAACAGCAGCATCGGCACCGAGCCGATGGCCAGACGGATGGCGTCCGACCCGGCGCCATTGATAATTCCGATGATCCCTCGCGCCGTCTGCTCTTCCGGCCGCGCCGCTTCTACGCGGGCGCCTTCCGCCACCGACAGCTTTCGTCCCAGCCAGTGGTAGGTCAGCGCCGCCGCGCTCAGCCCGCCGATGATGGAGATCACGATGGCGGCACCCCAGTGCAATCCGAACGGCGTTAACGGATAAAAAGTGTTGCCCTGGCCCATGGCGAATACCATCGCCAGCGTCGCCGCCAGATGACGGTCGGAAACGCCACGCTTCTCCATGATTGATAAAGTGGCCAGCGGCGCGGCGAAGCTGACGAAGTTAAGCTGAATCATGGCGAACGTGCTCATGCCGCTTAGCCCGAAGGGCCTCAGCAAGGGCGCCGTCCACTTGACGACGACATCCAGAACGCCTTTGACTTCAAGAAATTTCATGATGACCAGCATCACGACCATGATGGGGAGCAGCGTATACAGCGCGACATCAACGGAGGATTTCCCCGCCGATATGATAATTCCGATTACGTCCATGACCAAACCCTTTCGGGTCACTTATTTATTGAGCGATGTACCTTAGCACCATCGGTCAGGATTAAACAGGGTTGGTTATTTTTTTTAACGGCGGGGGGGAAAACGCGATTACCCTCCGCTCCCAAAACGATAAACGGGCAAAATTATCGCCATGGTATAATGCCGGTTGTGTTGACAGCCCGGTGGGTAAATCATGAAAGCCAAATCAACGAACGCGGCATCCGAAAACAACGAAAAGATATCCCCGGAGCTTGACCGCTTCGATATCGCCATCCTGCGGCTTTTGCAGACGGATTCATCCATCTCTAACGTGGCGCTGTCGGAAAAGGTCAGCCTGAGTCCGCCGGCCTGTTTACGGCGAGTGGAGCGGCTTAGACAGTTAGGCCTTATCACGGGTTTTGTCGCTCTGCTGAACGCCAGGGCGCTCAACGCGGGTCTGGTGGTGTTGATAGGCGTGGTGCTGGATCGCTCGACGCCCCGTTCATTTGAGGATTTCGAGGCCGCGGTGCAAAAAATCAGCGGCTGTATGGAATGTCATGTGGTTACCGGGGAGTTTGATTATATGCTGATGATCCGCACCAAGGACAATCAAAGCTTTAACCGCCTGCATGCCGAGCAGTTGCTGTTCCTGCCCGGCGTGCGTCAAATCCGCTCTTTTATCGGCCTGCGCGAAGTGCTCTCCACGACCCGGCTCGATTTTTGAGCCGCGGTAGGCGGGCCAGGCCGCCGGGCCCCGGTTTGCCTAGCCATTGCGAAACAGATAGCTATACGCGCTCAGCGCGGGCGCGCCGCCTAAATGCGCGTAGAGGATCTTGGCGCCCTTAGGGAATTCATGCCGACGGATCATATCGATCATGCCCTGCATGGATTTACCTTCATAGACCGGATCGGTTATAACGCCTTCCAGGCGGGCGCATAAGCGTATGGCTTCAAGGGTACCCTCATTGGGCAAACCATATTCCGGACCGCCGTAGCGGGTATCAAGCACCACGTCCTCTTCGGTAATTTCCCGTCCCAACTCCACCAGTGTCGCGGTATGGCGCGCGATGCGCAAAATCTGCGCCCGGGTTTTTTCCGGCTTGGCGGAAGCATCGATGCCGATAACCTTTCTGGCGCGGCCATCGGCGGCAAACCCAACAACCATTCCGGCCTGGGTGCTGCCGGTCACCGAGCACACGACGATGTAGTCGAATGTAAAGCCGAGATCATGTTCCTGCCGCCGCACCTCTTCAGCAAAGCCGACAAACCCCAGCCCGCCGTAAGGATGCTCGGAACAGCCGGCGGGGATGGGGAAAGGTTTGCCGCCATGCTGCGCGGCCTCTTCCATCGCGCTTTTCCAGCTCTCGCGGATGCCGATGTCAAAACCGGCGCTGTCCAGACGCACGTCCGCGCCCATGATGCGCGACAATTCGATATTGCCCACCCGGTCATAGACCGCATCGGCATAATTCACCCAGTTTTCCTGCACCAGGATACATTTCATGCCTAAATGGGCGGCCACCGCGGCGACCTGGCGCGTCTGGTTGGATTGAACGCCGCCGATGGAGACCAGCGTATCGCATCCCTGCGCCAAGGCTTCGGGGATCAGATATTCCAGTTTGCGTATTTTATTGCCGCCGAATGCCAGACCGCTATTGCAATCTTCGCGTTTGGCATAGATTTCTACGTCGCCGCCAAGATAATCACTGAGTCTTTCCAGCGGTGTGATGGGGGAAGCCCCAAAGGTTAAAGGGTAACGTGGGAATTTTTCCAAATTCATCATAAGGCTCCGGTGATTACAATAAGGAGTGGCCGCGAGGAAACGATATTCCGCGGTGAAATATCATTGCCTCATGACCCATGAGTCTACCCGAAGCGCTTGGAATTTAAATTTCAATTTTCCGTTTTTTTTCTAATTAAAATTTCAATTAAATCTAATTTAACTTTTTTATATTTCACCATTAATATAAAAAACGAAATAAAATTAACATCAATATAGGAACACGGTGCTCATCCGTCTGCTTCAAATGGGTTATGCAGAGGCGCTGATACCTCTTAAGACCATGCGGATTCTTTTTTTTAACGTTTCCAGTTGATGCCTGCGCCCTTGTGCATCCAGCTGCGGGGTACTTTACTGGTACCCTATAATGAATAAATATGATTATCTCTTTATCCCGACCCTCACGCCAGCGACGGCGCGATGTCAATCCCACTCAATATCAACCAGCAGAAAGGATAGCCATGAGTCAATCAACCGCCGCGCCCTCCCCCATTCGCGACCCGCGGATACTCCAGGTGCTCGAACGCATGAATGCGGAGCGCAAACGCCCCTCAGCGGACGCATTCAGCGGCCCTCACCCCCATGATCCTGAAAAATTCGCCGATTATGGTTTTTCCATTCATCCGGAACAAGGTGACTTGATTTACCTGCTCTGCCGGGCAATGCAGGCGACACGCGTGGTTGATTTCGCCACATCAATCGGCATGTCCGCGGTCTATTTTGCCGCCGCTATGCGGGACAACGGCGGCGGGCAGGTCATTGGCGCTGAACTGGTTGCCGCCAAGGCGCAAACCGCCCGCCGTAATCTCACGGATGCCGGGCTGTCCGACTATGTCGATATCCGCATTGGCGATGCGCGAGAGACCTTGAAGGATACCGGCGGGCCCGTGGATTTTGTGCTGATTGACGGCTGGCCGCTGGCTGAGGGGGCCCACCCTGGCACGTCAGGTTATCGAGGTGGTTGCGCCTCAGTTGCGACCCGGCGGATATGTGCTGAATGACAATGCCGAGCCCGATTTCCTGGCCTGGATTCGTGATCCGAAAAACGGTTTTATTTCGGTAACGCTGCCTATCAAGCGCGGGACAGAACTGGCTGTTAAAGTCGGCTAGCGAATGGGCGGCCCACCATGGGTTGCCGGCGTTTGTGGCCTTGGGCGGCAAAACGAATGATTTCCTGCAATCCCTGCACATTATCCCGTTTCATAGGGGAATAGGGCCGGATAAAATTCACCGCGCCGGCCGAGTGATAATTACTATCGACTTGCCGGCGGAGCGTCCGATACGCCTGTGGCGGCATGCCGAAATCAGGTTCAGCCAAATCCCCCATCTTAATGTGGGACATTGCAAATCATCCAATCTGTAATCCATTGACATCAGCACTTTCAACGAGAGAGAGCGGTTACGCAATGCCGGCAAGAACTACGCCGAAAGAAATGCGCCACGTTCCGGCGAGGGCGCCGCACGAACCGTGCCGCAAGTCGATGGCATAGATCATGCATCAATAATTTTACCTCTCGATAATCTTTGCATTACAAAAACGAAATAGTTATTAATTTAGAATGTATAGCATGTTTATCCAGGCCATCGCATCGAGTTACATCCCCGTCAATCTGCGGCCGCCAGGCTCTTAATCTGCATAAACTTCTGTTCTTAATGGCATTACCCCACTTAACATATCAGAAAATCTCAGCACAACTGGGAAGAACAGTTGAAATTGAACTTTTATTTGCGCATATTTCAACCTATTTACATGCTATACACTCTATGTTACTTTCAATGCGTAATGCAGCGCCTCGCCCCATCGCGCCCAAGAAGCGAACCAAAAAAGCGCGGACGCACTGCTTTGCCCATCCTCATTCACTTGCTTATTAAACGTATCAACTGCAGGGGTTTTTTATGCCATCACCATCTTTTTATCGCGGGCTGATGTTAGCCGCCGCCGTGACGACCGCTTGTGCCGTGACGCCCGTTGCCGCGGCCGCGGCCAAAACCTGTGAGAAAACCTATACCCTCGGTTTCAGCCACCCGGTGGGCGAATCGCAATTCGCCATCGCCCTGAAAAAGGTCGTCCTGGCCGGAGAGAAAAATGGCTGCGTCAAGGTGCTGCTGGATAACACGCAGCAAAGCAATCTCGAATCTCAGCGCGCCACCATTGAAAGCTGGGTGACCCGCCGGGTGGACGCCATTGTGGTGTTGCCGGTGGAAGGCACCGCGCTGAACGGTTTGCGTAAGCAGGCGCAAAAACAGGGCACCAAATGGTTGACCTATGCCGGGCACAGCGACAACGCCGACGGTTCAGTGGGCTTTGATAACGTGCAGAGCGGCAGATTGGTGGGGGAAGATGCGCTGGCCTGGGTCAAGCAACGCTATCCCAACGGCGGGATAACCGCGGCGGTCACGACCTTGACGCCTTTGACCGGATTCGCCGGGCGTTGGGAGCAGCCGTTGGCGCTGTTCGACAAAGCCGGTTTGAAGGTGGTGTCGAAACAGGATTGCGCGACGCAAGCCTGCGGCTTGCAGATTGCGGAAGATGCGCTGCGTCAGCATCCTGACCTGCGGGTATTTATCGGTATCAACGACGATGCGGCGCTAGGGGCGCTGCGCGCATTCACCAATGCGGGCATCAAGCCGGCGGATGTCTATATCGCCGGTCAGGACGGCACGGTGGAAGGCCTCGAAGCGGTGAAAAAGGCGGTGCATACCGTGCTTCCGCCGCCATTTTGCTGGACGATTTGGCGCAGTCCATTATCGATAATTCCATTGCCGCCATCACCGGAAAAGGCCGTAAAGACTACGAAACCGCCGTTGAGCTGGGTACGTTGAAACATCCGCAGCGACTTGATGCGCTGATTGCTCAATACAAGGACTAAGACATGGGCATCGACCTCACCGCCGGCGGTTTGCAAATCAAGAATCTGCGTAAATCCTTCGCTTCCCACGAAGTGTTGAAAGGGGTGGATCTTCATCTCAAAGCCGGCGAGGTCCATGCTCTGCTGGGGCCGAACGGAGCGGGAAAATCCACATTGCTGGGCTGTCTTAGCGGCGCGGTGACGCCGGACGCCGGTGAAATGGTCATCGGCAAACGCGTCTGGCACAGCTTTACGCCGACATCGGCGTTCGAGGCCGGAACGGCAATCATTTATCAGCACTTTCAGTTGATTGGTTCCCTCACCATCAGCGACAACATTTTCCTGGGTAATGAAATGCGTTCCCGGTTGGGTACCCTGCGTTTTCGCGCGCAAAGGCAGCGCAGCATGGAAATTCTTGAATCCTTGGGGGTGGATCTCGACCCCTCGCGGCTGGTGGAAAGCCTGAGCGTGGGAGAACAACAGATTATCGAAATCGCCCGCGCCCTGCTGAAAGAGCCCTCGGTGCTGATTCTCGATGAGCCCACCGCGGCGCTGAGCGAAAACGAGGTTACCGCCCTGCTGGAATTGGTGCGCCGCTTGGCCCAGGACCACGGCCTGACGGTGATTTATGTCACCCATTTGCTGCGCGAGGTGCTGGAGGTGGCCGACTCGGCCACGGTACTGCGGGACGGCAATGTGCTCTGGACACGCAGTATCGATCAACTCACCTTGGGCGATTTGGTGCATGCCATCGCTCCCGAGAGCGAATCGTCCAGTGAGCGGCCGGAGCGCGCCCGGGGCCGGCCTTTTCTACAGTTGGAAAACTATGTCTCGAGCTGGACCGGTCCGGTGACGCTCAGCCTGCACGACGGCGAAATCGTCGGTATCTTCGGCCTGCTCGGGTCCGGACGCACCGACCTGCTCGAGGGGCTGGCGGGCGTCAGGCCGGGCAAGGGCCAATTGCTGATGCACGGTAAGCCGGTGAATTTGAAAAATCCGTTGTTGGCGCGGCGCAGCGGCGTGGCGCTGGTGGCCTCGGACCGCAAGGAACAGTCGCTGTTCAGCGGTATGAGCGCGCAGGAGAACCTGCTGCTGCCCCATTACCCGGCCATGTCCCGGCCGTGGCGTTCTCTTGCCGATGAAGCGGCGGCCTTTAGGAAGACGGCGCAAAGGGTGGGTTTAGTCCCTGCCGAACCCGACCGGGATGCGGAAACTTTTTCCGGCGGCAACGCGCAAAAACTGATGGTGGGCCGTTGGATGACGGGCATTGACGCCACCCATTTGCTGTTGCTGGACGAACCCACCCAGGGCGTTGACGTCGGCGCGCGACAGGATCTGTATCAATTGATTCGTGCGTACGCCGCGCAAAAAGATCACGCGGTGTTTTTTGCCTCTAGCGACGCCGAGGAGATTGTGGCGCTGGCGGACCGGGTGGTGGTGCTGGTTGACGGAAAGGTCAGCGAAATCGTGTCGCCGGATATCGGCGAAGAAGCATTGATAACCCTTGCCCACGGCTGATCTTGACGTTTCGCGGCGCACAGCGCGCCGCGCGATAAGCATCGGCCCCTTGACGACCATGGTTTGAATTTTCTACCCCTTTGATGAGACAGGAAAACGCAATGTCCACCACCAACCCACCCCGCCGTCCTTTGGCGACCCCGGCGGCTACCGGCAGTTCCGTGAACGTCAAAACGCTGGCGCTGCTGGCGACCAAATGGATTCTGCCGGTGGCAACCGTCGCGCTGATGATCTTCTTCTCTACCCAAAGTGACGTTTTTTTCACGCCGGGCAATATGCTGGCGGTGGCGACGCAAAACGCCCCGACGTTTATCGTCGCGTCGGTGTTCGCCATGCTGATGATGGCCGGTTATGTTGATCTCTCCGTCGGCTCGGTGCTGGCCCTGGTGGGGGTTACCGCGGGATTGACCATCAACGCCTGGGGCCTGTTCCCCGGCATTCTCGTCGGGCTGGCGGTAGGCACCGCCGCCGGCGCGCTGAACGGTTTACTGATCGGCATGCTTAATTTTTCACCGATCGTGGTGACCCTCGGCGGGCTGGCCGCCGCGCGCGGTTTGGCGCAGTATCTCGGCCAAGGTTCCATCTACGGCTTTCCCGACGCTTTCGCCAATTTTGGCTCCGGGTCGACGCTCGGCTTGCCTAATCTGGCCATCGCCGCCGTGATAATCGGCTTGATAAGCGTGCTCGCCACCACCCGCTTCCCCATCGGACGTCAAATTATCGCCATCGGCGTTAACCCACGCGCTGCGTTCCTGATCGGTATTCGCGTCAAAACGATCGTCACCGTTCTTTATACCCTGACGGGCACCGCCGTGGGCCTCGCCGGCCTGCTGCAAATCGCCCGATTGGACAGCGCGCCGTCCGGCACGCTGGGGGACGGCTTTGAGGTGATTATTCTCACCGCCGTACTGCTCGGCGGCATCCCCTTTACCGGCGGTAAGGGCAGCATCTGGCGGGTACTGGTGGGGGTGTGGCTGATTGGCGTACTGCGCAACGGGCTCATCCTGCTGGATATCGGCACCGAACTGAGCGGCATTATCACCGGCGGCGTGCTGGTGATGGCCGCCGCGCTGGAAGCCGTGCGCTTCTTCATTCATAAATCTCGTTGAGGAATGAACATGTATCTTATCGGTTATCTCTCCGCCCTGAGCTGCCGCGCCGGAGAAAGCATTGATGTCATGGCGAGCAGTTCGGTGGAGGATGTGGAACTGAGCCTGGTTCGCCTGCTGCACGGCGATGAAAACCCGGCCGGTCCCGGTTTTGTCCATGAGGAGGTAAGCGAGTTCGCGCCGCTGGCGTTGAAGGTCAAAGAGTATGACACGCCGATAGGCTCCTACGGCATAAGCCTGCGTCCCGTGCCATTGGACAAATCAATCGAGGTGTCGTTTTCCCTCTGGCCCACCCTGCCCCAAGGCCATGAATTCCAGGGCATCTTCAGCCTGCCGGACGTCGAACTGAGTTTAGGCTTATCCACCGCCGGCCGTCTCACCCTTTTGCATGGGGGCACGCCGCTGCTGGCGATGGAGCAGCCGCTGTCGTCCCGTGAGTGGTTCGAGGTGACATTGCGCATCGATTCAACGGAAAGCGGGTTGACCGTCCATCGGCTTAGTGAAGGTAAGACGACGCCACAGCCCCTGGCGTCGATAACAGGCCAGGGTATTCCCCTGTCCGGTGAGAGCCCGGTGCTGCTGGCGGCCGGGTACATCGAAAAAATAGGCAGTCAGACATTTCCCCGCCGGCCCTATAACGGCAAAATCGCCGCGCCGACAATACGCAGCGACGGCGTATTGCTGGCCGAATGGGCATTCGAGCAACAGATGAGCCTGCAAACGGCGCCCGATATCAGCGGCAATGACGTTTCGCTGGCCCTTTACAACGCGCCGACCCGGGCCATGACCGGGCCCGGCTGGACGAATCAATACCACGCCTGGCGGCAGGCGCCGGAGCAATACAACGCCATTCACTTTCACGATGACGATTTAAGCGATGCCTGCTGGCCGGTGGCGGCGCACATTACTCTGCCCGCCGGTTTGCACAGCGGCGTCTATGCCGTAAGACTGCGCGCCGCGGGGCTGGCGGACGACTATATCCCGCTGGCGCTAAGACCCGCCGCCGACGCCGAACCGGAGAAAATCGCGCTGGTGTTGGCCACCTATACCTATCTGGCCTACGCCAACGAACACCTGACCGAAGGCGATTTTGAGCAAGGCAGCGAAATTCCGGTGCAGACGGGTGCTTGGGAAGATCTGGTGGCCCACCATCAGGAGTGGGGAAAAAGTCACTATGATCTGCATAACGACGGTTCCGGCGTGGCCTATTCCAGCTTTCTCAGGCCGATCCCGAACCTGCGCCCCACCTACCGGTTCTGGGGATTCGGCGCGCCGCGCCGCTTCTCCGCCGACCTGTATCTCGTCTGGTTTCTGCACCAGCAGGGGCTGCCGTTCGATATTCTTACCGAGCACGACCTGAATCAGGAATGGCAAAATGTGTTGATGCCTTATCAGACGGTGATTACCGGCACCCATCCCGAGTATTACAGCGGCCAGATGCTGGATGCCTATGAAAACCACGTCGAGGAGGGCGGCGCGCTGATGTATCTGGGCGGCGATGGTTTCTACTGGGTCACCACGCAGTTTAGCGATATGCCCCACGTGGTGGAGGTGAGAAAATCGGAAGGCTTACGCCACTGGGACGCCTGCCCCGGCGAACGTTATCACGCCGGCACCGGCGAATTGGGCGGTCTCTGGCGGACGCGGGGCCGCAGCGCCAACAAGCTGTTCGGCATCGGCATGGGCGCGCACGGTTGGGATAATCGCGCCCCCGGTTACCGGCGGACCCCGCAGTCCTACGATGATAAGGTCGCCTGGGTCTTCGACGGCATAGACGAGGAGGTGATCGGTGATTTCGGCCTTATCATGAACGGCACCAGCGGGGATGAAATCGACCGGGTCGATGTGCGCTGGGGCACGCCGGCCGACACCGTGGTTCTGGCCTCATCGGAGCCGCACAGCGAATGGTATGTGCCGGTGCCGGAAGATGTCACCACGGTATCTAACCGGTTGAACGGCCTGTATAATCACAATGTGCGTTCTGATATGGTATTGATAGAGCATCCCGGCGGCGGCGCGGTCTTCTCGGTGGGCTCAATCATTTTCGCCGGCGCGCTGCCGGTGAATAATGGCGATAATAACGTGGCGCGGCTGTTGTCCAACCTGGTGCGAAATTTTACCGCGCGCGCAAAATAATTTTACCATTAACCTTGATTCTTAACCATGAATAGCGGCCGCCGTGACGGCCTCAGACTGCTGACAAAGGCACCCGGAGTCAATAAGGCGGGGCACTTTGTCCATAAACTTCGGCCGCTGCGACGGCCTTTTCATTTTGCTTAATTGAGGCCCTGAGATGAATGGGCATGTGCTCGATACGCCAGGTTTTGCACTCGGCGCCGCCGATCAGGTCAGTTCCGCGCTATGGCGCGCCGCCATCGGCAGCAGTTTTACCCAACCGCAATTTCTGACGTTAACCGGTCTTTATCACAGCCCCGGCGTGGGGCATTACGACTTGGCCGACCGCATTGGTATTGACCGGGCCACTATCGGCCCGATCCTTAAGCGCTTGATGGACCAGGGCCTGGTGGAGCGCGGCAAAGACAGCAACGACTCGCGGCGCGCTATTCTGCGTTTATACCCTGATGCGTTGAAAATTCTTGAGGATATGGTGCCGCTGGTGCGGCAAATCGGCCTGGAGTTGATGTCTCCCTTGAGTCGCTCTGAACAGGCCGCGGTGGTGCTGAGCTGGGCGACGCTCGGCCACGGTTTGGCGCTTAAACCCGCTTCGCAGCGCGCGCCGGATAGCGGCATCAGCCCATCCGTCCCGCCTCTGGCTCACTATCCGTGGTTTTTTCTGCGTCTGGCCTGCCGCCAGTATCGGCAAGTCTGGCGCGATTTTTGCGGCGACGGCCTGAGCGCCGCGCAATTTGTCTTGATGGACATCGTCGCCCGCCAGCCGGGAATTGATATTCGGAGCAGCGCGCTGAAAGGACTGATCGAAGAAAGCAACGCGGTGAGAACCGTTATGCGCCTGGTACGCACCCGATTGATGCGCGATCCCCGCGATCCGCTGGACGCGCGCCGCTCCCTGCTGTCCCTGACCCCGCCCGGACAGCGGCAACATCAGGAGATAGCAAATAAAATCGGCGAGATTCAGCATGCCCTGTGTCAGGAGTTGCCGCCGCTGGCGGTGGAGGAATTTCTGCGCTTGACCCGACTGGTGGCCCGGCTGGATAACGCCGCCGAGGGGTGAGCATCCGCAGAAAATGCGGCGTTATCACTCTTTGCTAATGCCTTTGGCTTCTCTGCGCGGCGCATGACAGTTTCAAAAATAAACGAACAAAGCTATTAATGATGTTATTGCGCCAGCAGAACTATTTTTTCTCAACAGAGATGATTTGCACATTAAATATCTTCTCAATTATCATTTTGGGCGAAACGGAGAAGGACCATACGGCGCCGTACAGGGCGCCCGTCAAGATGACGAAAAAGAGCGAACCCGCAGCGCCTTTCAGGATATCAAGAATATGATTGGGCTTTATCGTCTTCAATTCGTCATGGACACGGTTAGAGAAAAAAAACTTCCCTTTCATTTAAATCATCAGCTAAGACATGTGATAGAAATTTCTCTGTCAGAACGGTGGATTCGCTTTTATAAAATTCAAGCTGCTGCGGGGAAGTCGAGATATCGAGGAAGGGCTTCAATTCGGCTTCACTGGGATCACAGCCGTGCGTTTTTTTAAAGTCCTGTATGAATTTCATTTTCTGCCGTTTGTAGACAGAATAGGATATTATCCCTGCGACATCGTCTTCCGACTTAACCAATTGTTCATATATATAATTATAGGGTTTCGCCATTTTCTACCTTTTATAGCGTACGGTTTTTGACGCTGCTATCCACGCATTCCTCCACTCGTCAGGTGATTTCCGGAGAGCAAAATTACTCAAGCCATAGGTGGTTCTGGCCCGATCAGCTTCATGATAGTGTTGACCGCTCAAACCCCGAGCCGCTTTTTTTTATCGCCATGCTTTGGATGACCGTCGTTTTTTTCATCACTCGGTTCCTTTATCATAAGGCCAGGGCACAGATACGTTTTAGTTTTAACATAAAGTAGAATAGGGATAAGAAAACAGGGTTTCTATAATAAGTTGGCTTAAGGAATCGAATATCGCTTAAGCCGAAATGTCGCCGATAACGCATAATACCATAAGCATCATTCCGCGCTATAAATGACAGGTAAACAGCCTCCAAAGGCGGACAGATCGATCCGATCGGCCAGCGTTAGCGGTTTTCCGCTAAACATATCGCGGTAGCGGCGATGGCTTAGCCGCGGGGGCAGAATGATTTCCGTCTCGGCCCAGCATAGGGTTCGCGACCGGGCAAGACCGCCTTGAAGCGCGCCGAACACCAGGCAGGGCGCAATAACGATAAGCGCCTCGTCCCTTTCCGCCCGTGCGAAAGCCAACACCTTTCCCGCCCGCCGTCCGGTGGCGGCCAGCGGCAGATAGTCGCCCTGGCGAAACAGCGTCGGCATTTGCCGGCGCAGGGACAACAGCCGGGCGATGACATGCTGCTTCAACCCACCGCTTAACCATCCCTCTTCCGTGGAGGCCAGCGTATTTTCAGGCTCATCCAGCAGTCGTTCGAGGGCGGCGAAATCCGGCTCGCGCCGGTTATCGGGATCGGCAAGGCTCAAATCCAGCGCCTCGCTGCCCTGGTAGATATCCGGTACGCCCGGCGCCGTCAGCTTGACCACGGTCTGGGTCAGGCTGTTGATCAGGCCGGCACGGATAAACGGCTGTAGCGAGGCGGAAAAATCCGCCAGAAAATCAAGGTTCGCCGGCGACAGCAGGTGGCGGGCATAGTCAAGCACGGCCTTTTCATAGGCGTCGTTGTTATCGGCCCAGTTGGTGCGCAGCTTCGCCTCCCGCAGCGCTTTTTCCACATAAGCGCTAAATCGCGCTTCGAGCGCCCGCAGTCCCGCCCTGTCCTCGGGGCGCAGCGTGGTCGGCCAGACGCCGGCCAGCGCCTGATACAGCATCCATTCCACCGCCGGCTCCGGCGCCCGCCCATCGCCCAGCGTCGAAACCCGCCGCTGGTTCATCCGGCGCCAGCGGGCGACGCTTGCGGCCCACAGTTCCGGCGCCTCGGTGAGCGTGTAGAGCCGTGCGCGGGCATCCTCGCCGCGTTTGGTGTCATGGGTCGAAGTGCCGGAAAGCGCATTCGGCTGCCGTTCGAGACGCATCTTCATTTCGGCATGAAAGCGGTCGAGGGGAAAGACGCGCGGCACCGGTTCGGCGCCCACTTCATTAAGGGCCAGCGCCATATGCTGGCGGAAAAACAGCGTGTCCTCCACCGATTTCGCCATCAACGGCCCCGTCAGCTGTTGAAATCGGGTACGAAAGACCGCCGCCTCGCCGGCGGCGGCTTCACCGACTTTTCCTTCAAGGATGCGGACCAAAAAATCGAGCGCCGCCGGATCGGGGGGGGATTCGGGCCGTTGCCGACGTTGGCGGCCACCTGGCGCAGCAGCCGTTGGTCCGCCGGCGGCAGTCCCTGCGCCGTGCCGTAGGTGCGGTAAACCGGGAAGGCCACCAGCAGCTCGCGCAGAGCCGCCCTGGCAGGCCGCTCGTCAAGAGGCCTTACTACGTCCGTCTTGGCAATGGTTATGACCAACGAAAGGAGCGTATTGAATTCCCCGGCGAAATTCTTATCCGCCATCAACAGCTTGGCCGCCCGCAGCTCCGCGTCCATGTTTACCGGCTTACCCGCCACATCGTTATAGGCCTTGCGCAAAGCGCCTATCTTGTCGCCATCCACCAGCGCATCGGAAAGGGCCGCCACGAATTCGTAACCGGTGGTGCCGGCAACCGGCCAGTCCGCCGGAAGCTGCTCGCCTTCTCCTAAGATCTTTTCCACCGTAATATAACAGTCCGGCCCCACCTCCCGGCGAAGACGCTCCAGATAGCCTTTCGGATCGGCGAGCCCATCCACATGGTCCACCCGCAGTCCATCCACCGCGCCGCTTTGCACCAGTTCGATAATCAACCTGTGGGTGTCGGCGAAAACGGTCTCGTCTTCAACGCGTACCCCCGCCAGCCCCGTTATCTCAAAGAAGCGGCGATAGGAAAGGCCGCGGGGCGCGTCGAGCCAGGACATCAGCCGATAGGGCTGACGCTCGTGCAGTTTGGCCATCTCGTCTTTGTCAGTGAGACGCAATATCGCCGCCTCGCGGCCTGCATAGGTTTCCGGCGCCAGCGGGTAAAAGCTGTCGAAATAGGCGAAAGCCGGCCGGCCGGTGTTCGGATCCGGCCGCACGGCGATATCGCCGTTTTCCAGCACGGCCTCGAAGGTATCGCCAAGAAAGGGCAAGGTCAGGGGCGTCGACCAGTTAATGTCGAAATAGCGGGCATAGCGGCTGTTTTCGCCCTTTTCAATCACATCGCGCCACCAGGGATTTTCCAGCGAAGCGGCCATATGATTGGGCACGATGTCGATGATAAGACCGAGGCCTATGCCCTTGAGGACATTGACCAGATGGTCGAAACCTTCGCGGCCGCCGATGGCGGGCTCGATTTCGTTCGGGTCGATAACGTCATAGCCGTGGGTTGAGTCCGCCGTGGCGGTGAATATCGGCGAGGCGTAAAGATGACTGATGCCCAATCGCTTTAAATAGGGCGCCAGGGCGGCGGCGCGGCAGAAGGTCATGCCGTTGCGAAACTGAATACGGTAGGTCGCGGTGGGTATTTTCACTGGGCGTCTCCCGAAGCTAGGCGAACGATGATGGCGTTTTGCGGCAAAACACGGGTCGCTTCCGGCCAGGCGAAGAGCGTCCGGCCGGGCAATTCCGGCAGCGGCCGCGGGGTCTTGCCGATATTAAGCGCGATGGACAGCGTGCCTTTGGGGAACATCCAGGCGACGGCGAAAAAGCCGTTCGCCGTTTCCACCACCCTGCCGGCGCCGCCGGGGGCGGCGGCAAGCAGCGGCACGATATGCCGCCGGCGCAGCGTCAAGAGCGTCCGGGTCAGCGCCAACCAGTCTTTCCCCTCCGGGCCGACCGTCTTGCGCCAGTCAAGCTTGGATCGCTCGAACGTGCTAACGGCGTTCGGATCGGGCACGCTTTCGTCCTCATGGCCGGCGTGGTCCTGGAATTCTTTCCTGCGGCCCTCGCGCACGGCTTTCGCGAGCGCGCCATGGAAATCGGTGAAGAACAGGAAAGGATGCGTCTCGCCATACTCCTCACCCATGAACAGCAGCGGGATATGCGGCGACAAAAGCAGCGTGGCGAGCAAAACCTTGGCGCGGTCGGCGCCGGCCAGTGCAATGAGCCGTTCGCCCTGGGCGCGGTTGCCCACCTGGTCGTGGTTTTGTATGAAATCCAGAAAGGCCGTCGGCGGCTGTGCGGTGCTGTTAACGCCGCGCGTTTTGCCGGTTTGCGGCGACACTTCGCCCTGATAAGCAAAACCCTCCGCCAGCGCTCGGGCGATAAGCCGCTCGGGGTGTTGGGCGAAATCCCGGTAGTAAGCCTGGATCTCGCCGGTGGCGAAAACATGGACGGCATTGTGAAAGTCATCGTTCCATTCGGCGGTAAACAACGGCACGGCGCCGTCTTCCGTGCGCGGGTGTAGAAAAGTCACGTTACGGCTGTCCTCGGTGGACAGGTGGATAGGCCGGCGGGTTATCCGGGCGCGGATGCGCTCGGCTATTTCGATCAGCACGTGCTTGTCGGACGTATCCACAATTTGATCAATGGCATCGAAGCGAAGGCCGTCGAGGTTGAATTCTTCCAGCCAGTAGAGGGGCGCCTCGGTGATATAACGGCGGACCGCATCCACGTCATAAGCAATGCCCGCGCCCCAGGGCGTCATCCGCTCCCGGTGGAAAAAATCCGGCGAGAGCAGCGGCAGGTAATTGCCTTCCGGTCCGAAATGATTCAGCACGATATCCAGCACCACCGAAAGTCCGAGCCCATGGGCGGCATCGACGAAGGCCTTGAAATCCTCAGGCGAGCCGTAGGCGGAATGCGGCGCATAAAGGAGCACGCCGTCATAACCCCAGCCGCGATCGCCGCCGAATTGCGCAACGGGCATGACCTCCACCATGGTAATGCCCAGCCCGGCCAGATAAGGCAGTTTTTCGCCGGCCGCCTGGAACGTGCCTTGCGGCGTGAAAGTGCCCACATGCATTTCATACACCACCGACTCTTCCCAAGGGCGGCCATTCCAGTGGGTGTTCCGCCAGGCGTAGCGGGCCGGATCAACGACCAGCGAGGGACCGTTGACATCCGCCTTCTGTGCGCGGGAAGCCGGGTCCGGCACCACAGAACCGTCAGCGAGAACAAAATGGTACTCCGCGCCGGGGGACACGCCGGCGACCCGCAGTTCGAACCAACCGTCGCCTTCCGGGGTCATGGTCCGGTCGTTGCCGGCAAGCCTGAGGGACACATGTTCCTGGCCGCTCGCCCAAAGACGAAAGCGCACCGCGCCGTCCGCCAGGTATTCCGCACCCCAGCTTTTTGAAAAAGATGTAGACTCCACGCAATTGCCTCGGCACCCGGCTGCACATGAAGATTAATCATAGACTATCTTGGCGGAATCGACGGCCCGGACTCACTCGCCGGCCGTCGTGATTGCGGTGACGCGGGGTTAGAGATCGCGCTCTTTCAGCTTGCGTTGGCGATCGTGGTATTCATATTCGGCGGCAATGATTTCATCCAGCAGCGAATCAACGTCCGCTTTAGGCGTATCTTCAGAAAACTGCCCGGTCAGCGCGGTTTCCGGCGTCAATTTGCCTTCTTCGTACAGCGCCCAGATCTCTTTACCGTAATGGGTTTTCAACAACCGCGGCGCGAAACGGCCATAGTATTCGGTCATGTTGTTCACATCACGCTCAAACATCGATTTGGCATGATTATTGGCCGCGGCATCCACCGCCTGGGGCAGGTCGATGATCACGGGTCCCTCGGCGTCCATCAGCACGTTGAATTCGGATAGGTCCCCGTGCACAATGCCGGCGCACAGCATGCGCACAATATGACGGATCATGGTGTCGAAGTCCGTTTCCGCTTCTTCCTCGTTCAGCATCACATCGCTAAGACGCGGAGCGACCTCGCCGTCGGCGTCGGTAATAAGCTCCATCAGCAGCACGCCGTCCAGGCAGAGATAGGGCTTGGGCACCCGCACGCCGGCATTCGCCAGCAGGAACAGCGCGTCCACTTCCGCCGTCTGCCAGGATTCCTCCTGCTGTTTGCGGCCGAACTTGGAGCCTTTCTGCATGGCGCGGGCGCTGCGGCTGTTGCGGACCTTGCGGCCTTCCTGATACTGCACGGCCTGCTTGAAGCTGCGTTGCGCGGCTTCTTTGTAAACCTTGGCGCAGCGGATTTCCGCACCGCACCGCACGGTGTAGACGTCGGCCTCTTTGCCGCTTTTCAATCGACGGACCACATCGTCTATCAGGCCGTCATCCACCAGGGGTTGGATTCTATTTGGAATTTTCATGCAGCCTTGTACCTTATTTCAGCGCATGAGGGAATGGCCTGCGCAAAATTTTTGCGCGACATCTCGTCCTCTGCGCCGAACGGTCGCATTACCTCTCATCTTGTCTATGCCCATGTTGAAAGCATTATGCCACAATATCGGCCGATGCTGGGGGTTATGCGCGCGCTCAATGGCGTAAAGAGTAGACGCGTAATGCCGGCGACGGCGCGGTTGTTACCGGCAAGCTGAAAAACAACGTATCAAGTCAATTTTGAAGGAGTATGACAATGCCCTCTCGTCGTGACTTTTTTGTTAGCCGGCGCCGGCGCGCTGCTTGCAGTCAGCGTGCCCGCCTTGGCCCGAAACGGCGCCCCTTCCATAAAGAGCGCCATAGCCGTCACTCAGGTGTTTGGCGACGGCATCCGCCTGACGGCGGTGGCGGTGGAATACGGCGCGCCGGTAACGGATAGGGACCTGACCGCCGAAAGCTTCCGCGTCGCCGGGCGAACGGTCACCGGCGCCTTTGTCAGCACAACCGCCGATCCGGCGCAGCGTTCGGCCAAGGGGCATTTCGTCATCGTGACGCTGTCGCCGACGGATGAAAACGCCGCGCTGGCCGAAAAAATCGAGCCGAAAAACGGCGGCCCGGCTCCGGCCTCAGCCGGCGGCGGGCCCGGCAAAGCCGGCGATATACCCGTTTATGATACGTGGTACCGGCGCGCCGAAGCCAACATCGTACAACGGGGTTCGGTGACGATGGCCGACGGACGAATTATCCCCACGCGCGGCCGCGAACTGAAAACAACCCAGGTCGAAAACCTTATCGTCGATGATTTTCAGCCGCTGGCGTTCCACGATGCCAGGACGGGTAAAACGCTGCGGTACAATCTGTTCGCGCCGAAGGGCTATCACGCCGGCGAATCCTGGCCGCTGGTGCTGTTTATGCATGATGCCGGCGCCACCAGCGACGTGACGCAAACCACTTTGTTCCAGGGGCTGGGCGCGGTGGCATGGGCAAGCCCGGCGGATCAGGCCAAACGTCCCTGCTTTGTCCTAGCGCCGCAATACGCCGAAATCATCGCCGACGATGACAACCATACTTCCGCCATGCTCGATACCACCATCAACCTCATTAATATGCTGACCGGCAAATATTCCATTGATCGCAACCGGCTGTATACCACCGGTCAATCGGGAGGCTGCATGATGTCTATCGCGATGGATATCAAGTATCCGGATTTTTTCGCCGCGTCCTTCCTGGTGGCCGGCCAATGGGATCCCGCGCTGGTGAACCCCCTGGCGCGGCAAAAGCTGTGGATCCTGGTTTCCGAGGACGATGACAAAGCCTGGCCTGGGCAAAACGCCATCGCCGCCGCACTGGAAAAGAACGGCGCGAAAATCAGCCGCGCCGTGTGGGACGGGACATGGACGCCAAAAGAATTCCGCGCCGCCTTCGACAAGATAGACGCCGAAGGCAGCCCCATCAACTACGTGACTTTCCGCCGGGGGACGGTCATCCCCGCCGGCCAGTCCTCCGCGGGGGCCGGCGGTCATCGCAACACTTGGCGTATCGCCTATACTATCGAACCCATCCGGGAATGGATGTTTCGCCAACGCAAAGGCTAGATAGCGGGAAGCTGATAATCGGAACGCTCAAACATCGCGGTTCGAAGCAAAAGGTCCACCGATTTTTTCACGCCTTCCAGGCAGGACAAGTTCATGTCCTCATGTTCGATGCTCAGGGTCAGCTCGGGATTGGAAAAATGCGCCAGCGTATAGCAAAACTCTTTCCACCAGTCTTCCGGCTGGCCATACCCGAGGGTGACATAGGACCAGCTTCTTTCCTTGCTCATCGTCATAGGGCGATTATCCAGCGCGCTGGCGGTGGCGCGGTTATAACGATCGATATAGGTATCCTTGGCATGAACATGGTAGATCATCTCGCCGGCATGACGGATAAGGGCGATAGGATCGCCGCCCATCCACAGGATATGGCTCGGATCAAGGTTGATACCGACAATCTCCCCTGTTATATCCCGTAGCCGGTTGAAGGACGGCAGATTATAAACCAACTGCTGACTGTGCAGTTCAATGCACGGTTTAACGCCGCGCTCCCTGGCCATCCGCGAGAGCCCCCGCCAGTATTCGCCGGCGACGTCCCATTGATGTTCCAGAATCACCTGTGTTTCAGGAGGCCACGCGCAAACTATCCAGTTGGGGTAGCTGTCTCCGGGCGCCGCCGGCAATCCGGACATCATCACCACATTTTCAACCCCCAAGAGCGATGCCAACTGAAAAGTCTTGTCGACGCATTCCGCGTGTTTGGTCCCTGAGGCGCCCGGATGCAGTTGGTTACCGTTAGCGTTCAAGGCGGACAGGGTTAACCCATAATCGTTGAGTCTGCTTTTCAACTCTGCCCGGGCTGAAGCGCTCGCCAGCAGTTTTTCAAGGCCGATATGCGGCGCGGTCGACCAGTTCCCGGTGGCGAATTCGATTCGGGTCAGGCCGAGTTCCGCGGCCGTTTTGATCACCTCTTCCGTTGAAAGGCGGCCGAGGCTGTCTGATACGATGCCCAATCTCATGTTAAACCCCTTCTAAGGACAGGCTGACGACCCTCTGCGTTTTCAGCGACTCCATCGCCGCCTCGGCAAGCATAAGCGCCTTCAGACCGTCACTGGCGTTGGTGGGCATCGGCGCCTTGTTTTTGATGGCGGCAACGAAGGCATGCCACTCTTCCTTAAAGGCTTCGTCATAGCGTTCCAGAAAAAAAATGCAACGGTTTTTGCGCCTGTACGCCGCCTTCTTCGGTGAGTTTGACCAACGTCGTCGTGGGAACGTTATCGACCCGCAGCGCCCCTTTCCGGCCATGGGCCTCAATACGCTGGTCATATCCGTAGCCTGACCGCCGGCTGTTATTGATCACCGCAATTTTTCCGGAGGCGGTTTGCAAGGTGATGACCGCCGTATCAATATCACCCGCCGCTTTCACCGAGGGACTCACCAGCGCGGAGGCGATGGCCGAAACGGATACCGGTTCTTCGCCAAGCTGAAACCTCGCCATATCAAAATCATGAATGGTCATATCCCGGAACATACCGCCGGAGGCCGACAGATAATCATCCGGCAGCGGGGAGGGGTCACGGGAACTGATTTGCAAATGCTCCAGTTCACCGATTTCCCCCGCGCGCAAGGCACGATGCAGATGCGCGTGATTCGGGTCGAAACGTCGATTGAAACCTATCATGAAAGGCACGCCGATCCGGTTGATTTCAGCCACGCAGGCTTTTACGCGATCGATTTTCAAATCAATGGGCTTTTCACAGAAAATAGCCTTGCCGGCTTTTGCAGCCAGCAGGGAGAATTCAGCATGGGTATCCGTCGATGTCGCCACTAAAACAATATCCACGGCGGAATCGTTAATCGCGTCCTGGACGGAAAGCACCTTGGCCTGATATTGCCCGGCCAAAGACCGGGCGGCGTCCGTGCTGATATCGGAAACGGAATACAACATTGAATCAGGATGAGCATGAATATTTTTAGCATGGATCTTGGCAATGCGTCCTGCCCCTAATAATGCAATTTTTAACATGATGATCCTCACAATAAATTATTAATCCATTGCACGAGCGCGGGCCTTCTGGGCCCGTTATTTTTTACAGAGTATTCGCCGCACGTCAGATACCCGCCCTGTATATCCCGGTCATTAAAAGCCGGACATCTGTGTCGAATTGAAGTATGAAATGAGTATATACATGTTTTAATTTCATTAAATTAAAATATGAAAAAATAATTTTATTTTGAGAGGAAGATCAAACTATTGAGTACAGGCCGCACATGGCGATAGAACCCCTCCTGCCCACCCGCCTTCCACTGCGGCGCCGGCAGCAAGCCGCCGGTGAAAAAAATACGCATCCCGCGCGGCCGGTCCCGCCGCAGGCAGCGATCGAATCCCGCCTATTTGTAGACGGGAATCACACAAAAAAACGCAATCTGGCTGGAAATTATGATTTAATTCACGAAATTATTATTTCATAAAATTAATATATGGATATATTTTTCCATTAAGCGCAAAGTCGGTCACTGGCACAGGATCGGCCCTGCGGCAGCTCAAACAGGACGCGTTACGGCAAAAACAAATCGGAGGCAAAGGTCAATACCTAATAGGCGGCGCCGCCTGATACCTCGCCGCCCCTGTAATCAGCATCACATCCTGCTCGTCTGGAATCGTATTTTTATCGCTATTGAAGACCGGCAGAAATACACATCCCTACATACCTTGTTTTTTGAAAAAAATAACACAGGAAATGTCAAATGCATCTTACAACAGAAACGCAGGCCTCATCGCCATTGACAGAAGAGCAAACCGCGAAGCGGATGAGGCTTATCACCCTAGTTTCGACGATTGGCGGCTTATGCTTCGGTTATGACACGGGCGTAATTTCCGGGGCATTGATATTCATGTCACGGGATTTAGGTCTCAGTCCGACGGCGGAGGGATTTGTTACCTCTTCACTGTTATTCGGCGCGGCGTTCGGTTCCCTGCTTGGCGGCGCCCTGTCGGATAAACACGGAAGACGCAAAAATATGCTGTGGATAGCGGCTTTCTTCATGGCCGGCGCGTTAGCCACCGCCATGGCCGGAACCTTCACCATAATGCTCGTCGCCAGATTTGTGCTCGGCCTGGCGGTGGGATGCGCTTCGGTCACCGTGCCTATCTATATCTCCGAACTCGCCAGGCCCAAACAGCGCGAGAGGCTGGTGACGGTAAATGAACTCATGATTGTTACCGGGCAATTCCTCGCTTACTCGGTCAATGCCGGGATCGTTAATGCCTATCCTGAATTATCCGGCAGTTGGCGTTTAATGCTGGCGATACCGGCGATTCCAGGGGCCCTGTTGTGGATTGGGATGCTGTTTATGCCTGAATCGCCCAGATATTTTCTTAAGAAGGGGCTGGAAAACCAGGCGCGAAAGGTCCTGGGCAGACTGCGAAGCCAAGATGAAATTGAATTTGAAGTCAAAGAAATAAAGAATGTCATCGCGGTAGAATCAGTCAGGTTTCATCTGATGAGGGAAATGAAAAAGAAGTGGGTCCGTCAGCTGATTCTCATCGGTTTGATGATTGTCCTCGCCACGCGGGTGACCGGCGTCAACACCATCATGTACTATGCGCCGACCGTATTGAAATCCACCGGGCTTGGTGATACCGCCGCCGTTACCGCGGCCGTCGCCAATGGTTTGATTTCCATTCTCGCCACCCTGCTGGGACTGGCGATCATCGGACGGACCTCACGGCGTAAAATGTTTTTTACCGGGCAAATAGGCGTGACCGTGACATTGATCCTGATTGGTCTGTGCTTTAAATTTTTCTTTCACGGCGAGGTTATCAACGGGGTTGAAACGATGCACGGCAATTTTGCCGGCGCCAGTTACGTTATTCTGGGCCTGATGCTATTGTTTCTGATATTCATGCAGGGCTGGATAGCGCCGGTGTTCTGGCTGATGCTGGCGGAAATATATCCGTTGCGAATGCGCGGCACGGGAATGGGCATCGCCGTATTCGGGCTTTTTATCTTTGACTTTATCATTCAATCCGTCTTCCCGATACTGCTAAGCACCTACGGCGGGGGCATGACATTCGGGATATTTGCCGCGGCGAATATTATCATGCTGATTCTCCAGGTGAAGTTTTTGCCGGAAACCCAGGGTCTGACGCTGGAGGAAATCGAGGAAAAATTCCGGTTCTGATGATAACAGACGTCACTCCGGCCATAGCGACAAGCCTGGCCGGAGTTTTTTGCCAAACGTCACTCCTGCGGCTTGCCGTTAGCCCCGCTTCTCCAGGATGTTGCCGGGCGGTAAGTTCGCCAGTAGCCGATTAGCCTGAGGAAGTTCTGTTTTACCTCTTCCACCAGCCGGTCGTCATCCAGCTCGTCCCGGAACCATTTGGCGGCCGGCTCGCCGAAGATAGTCCTGCCCACGGCGAATCCTTTTACCACCGGCGCATCCGCCGCCGCCGCGAAGCCCGCTTTCAAGGCGGCTTCCGGCGCATCCAGTCCCAGGATAACCACCCCACGGCAGTGGCTGTCATGACGTTCGATAATCTGGCCTATCCCGCGCCAGCCCGCCGGCGACAGCGGCGGCAGTTTCCACCAGTCCGGCAAAATCCCCAAAGCGTAAAAACGCGATAGGATCTGTCCATAATACCTCTCATCCCGGTCCGGGTTGTCTTCCGGCAGGATCACTTCCAGCAGCAGCTCGTGGCCGGACCGGCAGCAGGCGCGATAGACCTCGGTTACCAAAGCCTCCTGCTCCTGTCGCATCGCCTCGCTGTCCTTGGGGTGGTAGAAGATCAGACATTTCACCACATGCTCTAGCGGCCAACCCACCAGTTGCGAACCGATATCGCCATGTTCCAGACGCAGCGGCCGCGATCCCGGCAATTCGATGGGGCGCCCTATCCACCATCCCTCGCCGGTAATATCGTTGAGGGCCCCCTGGCCGAATGTCGTGTCCGCCAGGATGCCGCCGTTGTCTTTCAAGCCCGCTTCACTGGCCGCGGCCCGCGCGGCCTTCAGCAACAGCAGTTTCAAGCGGGGGATATCGCTTTCGTTCCGGCCGGCGGCGCGGGCCATGTCCGTCAGTTGTTTGCGATGATCAAAGGCGAACACGCAGAGCTCGGGCCATTGCCGCTTGCGGGTGGTTACCCGGTGCAAATGATTTAGCCGCGCATCCTTGTCCGGCCTCGGCACCGATTTCTCGCGCAGCAGGTAATCGTCCAGTTCAAGACGGGTCGGCATCGCCGGCGCGCAACCGTGGCGGGACACCACCAGCGCGCCGCAGGCATTGGCGTAACGGCAGGACTTCTCCCAGCCTTCATCGTTCAGATAACCGCGCAGCAGACCGGACATAAAGGCGTCCCCCGCCCCCAGGACATTCAGCACCTCCACCCGCACGCCGCTGTAGAGCGTCACCCCGTCCCAGCCGGCGGGAATATCTTCCTCGAATACCGAGCAACCCTGCGCTCCGCGCTTGCACACCAGGACCGCCCCGCTCACCTGCCGGACGTTGCGCAGCGCCGTCAGCGTATCGGTGCTGCCGCCGGCAATATGGAATTCTTCTTCGGTGCCCACAATCAGGTCGAAATGGTGAAGCACATCTTGCAATTCACGGGTCACGCGTTCCGAGGAGATAAAGCGGGTTTCACCGTCCCCAAGCCCGGTGAGACCCCAAAGTACCGGCCGGTAATCGATATCCAGCGCCCGTCGCAAACCGTGACGCTCCGCGAATTCCAGCGCTTTAAGCACCGCCGCCCGCGTATCGGGATGGGAGAGATGGGTGCCGGTGATGGCCACCGCCCGGCTGGAGGCAATATAGGCTTCGTCGATATCCTCGGGGCTCAGCGCCATATCCGCGCAGTTATCACGGTAAAAAATCAGCGGAAAGGTTTCCTGATCCTTCACCCCCAGGATCACCAGCGCCGTCAATCGCTCTTTGTCGGTAATAAGATAGCGGGTATCCACGCCGGCGCGCTGAAGCTCCTCACGCAGGAAACGGCCCATATGTTCGTCACCCACCCGCGCCAGCATGCCGGATTTCAGTCCCTGCACCGCCGTGCCATAGGCGACATTGCCCGACGATCCCCCGAGATATTTGGCAAAGGTGGCCATGTCTTCCAGCCGGGCGCCGATTTGCTGTCCGTATAAATCAAGCGCAATGCGTCCGATGCATATTACATCAAGCGGTTTTTGCCGCTGCGCGTTACCCATAATGTGCAATTCCCCCGAAAAAAATGATGAAGATATTATGAGGATTAAAAATTTCGTTTTCAATCATGTTAAAAAAAATACCCTTACCTATTTCATTATCGATGCGATGTCTAAAAACAGGTTTTACACATAAGATATTGACATTAAATGTAAGTTTATAATTAGCTAAATACATATAAATACAGAATAAAATCGTATATAGAAATGTAATATATTGTTTATAAAGTCTTTATTTAAAATTTTTTCCCTCATTTCGTTTCACGAACACCACAAGATACAGAAATTTCATTTTTTTTGATCAATCTCCCACTAGTGAAATATTTATTCTAAAAATGATTTTTCTCGGACTTATCGACCTTATAATGCCGGGTGTATCGAGGCAAAACCCTGTGGCCGGCGCGCTGACATCGGCGTTGTTCGGCGGCGGGGGAAGTGGATTGTCCGCCCCTCCCGCCACCGTTGACGATGCGCGTAGCCCGCGGGCCAAAAGGCCGTTACGCATCATGATGTCCGGCAAACAAAAAACGATTATCAAATGATGGAGTAGATGGATATGTCTAAAGCGAAAACATTGCAGTATCTGGTTGACGGCCGCTGGCTCGATTCCAAAACCAGCCGTTTTATGGAGGTGCGTAATCCCAGTACCGGCGAGAGTATCGCCCGAGCGCCCTGCTGCACCGAGGAAGAAGTGAGGGCCGCCATCGCCGCCGCCCGCAAGGCGTTCCCGGCCTGGTCCGATACCCCGGCCATCAAACGCGCGCAAATCATGTTTCGGGTGCGGGAACTGCTGATTAAGCACGAAGAACGCTTGACGGAGCTGGTAGCGACCGAAAACGGTAAGGCTTGGGGCGATGCCCAGGGAGATGTACTGAAGGCCAAGGAAGGCACCGAATTGTCCTGTTCCATCCCTACGCTGCTGGCCGGCGAAAATCTGCTGGATGCCTCGGCGGGCATCGATACCAATCTGTACCGCGAGCCTATCGGAGTGTTTGCCGGCATCGTGCCGTTCAATTTTCCCGCCATGATCCCCATGGGCTGGATGGCGCCGCTGTGCATCGCCGCCGGCAATACCCTGGTGATCAAAGCCGCCAGCATGACGCCGATGACCTGTATGGAAATCGCCAAACTCTACCAGGAAGCCGGCGTACCCGACGGCGTGATTAACATCGTCACCTGCTCGCGCAACGAAGCCGATCTGTTTCTGACGCATCCTGATATCAACGGCGTTTCCTTTGTCGGTTCCACCTCGGTGGGGCTGCATGTCTATTCCAAAGCGGCGGCCCACGGCAAACGCGTTCAGGCGCTGTGCGAAGCCAAAAATCACGCGTTGGTGCTGGCGGACGCGCCCATCGCCCGTACCGCGGCGGGTATCATCAACGCCGCCTTCGGCTGCGCGGGAGAACGCTGCATGGCGTTGCCGGTGGTCGTGGTTCAGGAAGAGGTGGCCGACCGGCTCGTCGCCGCCGTGTTGGAAAAGGCCAAGGCGCTAAAGGTGGGACCGGGTTATCTGAAAGAGACGGACATGGGGCCGGTTATCTCGCCCGAACATAAAAAGTCGGTGGAAAATTGGATAACCAAAGGGATTGAGGAAGGCGCCAAGCTGGTGTTGGACGGCCGCGGCTATAAAGTGGCCGGCTTTGAAAACGGTTATTACGTCGGACCCACGCTGTTTGATCATGTCACCGAAGAGATGAGTATCGGCAGCGAGGAAGTTTTCGGGCCGGTGTTATGCTTCAAACGGGTAAAAAGCTTCGAAGAAGGCCTGCGCGTCATGAACCGGAATCCGCTGGCCAACGGATCGGTCATCTTTACCCAGAACGGCCATTATGCGCGGGAATTTCAAAAACGGACCCACGGCGGCATGGTGGGCATCAACGTGGGCATTCCGGTACCGGTGGGCGTATTTCCGTTCTCGGGCCATAAGCACTCCTTCTTTGGCGATCTCCATTGCCTGGGCAAAGACGGCGTGCGCTTTTATACCGAGACCAAGTGCGTAACCAGCCGCTGGTTTGACGAGGAAGAGCGCAAACGCGAAAAGGTGGATTCCTGGGACGGCACGATATAGCCGTTAGCTTTCATTCATGCTTCAGCTTTGCGGGGCGGTCATTTGGCCGCCCCGCTTGTGCTAATCAACGAAAAACATACCCGCTTGCGCTAGTTCACCAAAAACATAAAGGCTTCTTCTCCATAATAGCTTTGTTGATAAAGCACCCTGACATCCTCCACATCAGGATGGCCGGGATTGGTTAAGGTGCAAGGGTCGGCCAGCGCGTTTTTGCTCATTCTTCCCAGCACGCGGTTAAAGTCCTTCTCTTCTATGGCCACCTCACGGCACTCCTTTAAGGTGAGGGGAATACCCAGTCGCCGATTGAGCTCCCTCACCGCTTCAATCAGATCCTTGATCTTGAGCGTTTTTTCCAGCTGACGGTATTTATCCGTGGCCAGGCGATTATATTGAATGATATAGGGCAGCATGATCGCATTGGCCAGTCCGTGCGTAATACCGAACTCACCGCCTATTTTATGCGCCATGGAATGCACCAGACCCAGAGAGGCGTTGGTAAAGGCGATGCCGGCCAGGGCGGAGGCGTTATGCATATTATATCGGGCGGTCATATTATCCGGCTGCAAATAGGCGGTTTCCAAATTTTCGAACACCAGGCGCACGGCCTCGACGGCATAGGGGTCGGTAAATGAGGTCGCCGCGGTGGAAACATAGGCTTCCATGGCATGGGTCAGCACGTCCATGCCGGTATGGACGGTAATATGCGCCGGCATTTTTGCTGGAATAAGGGGATCGAGAATGGCGATATCCGGCACCATATCCGCCGCCACGATCGGGTATTTGATATGATTTTTGCTATCGGTAATCACTGAAAAAGCGGTGATTTCAGAAGCGCTGCCGCTGGTGGAGGGGATGGCCACGAAGCGGGCCTTGGCGCGTAACGGCGGCATGGCGCCCACGGGGAGTATGTCCTCGAAGCTCAAGTGAGGATGCTCATAAAAACACCACATCACTTTGGCCGCATCCAGCGCCGACCCGCCGCCGATGGCCACGATCCAGTCCGGTTGGAAGGCCAGCATCGCGTCGGCGCCCCGACGCACGGTCTCCACCGAGGGGTTGGGTTCGACGTTGTCAATGATAATGCATTCAAATTTCGCCTGTTTTAGCAGGTCCTCGGCGCGTTGCAAAAATCCCAGGCGTTTCATCGAACTGCCGCCGGTCACCAGCGCGGCTCTTTTACCGGTTAATTGCGCTAGGCTATCTAACGCGTTTTCACCATAAATAATGTTACGGGGCAGGGAAAAGGTGGAAATCGTCATAGTAAGATCCTTAGGTAAATGAGAAATCGAAAGCGTTATCCCTATCATCCCGCCAGTGCGTTCCCACCCTGATTGATTTTGCCTGTTATGTTTGAGCGGCGCGTCGGCGAGGCATTGTCTATTGCCGATATTAGAACATTTATTTCAAAAAAAATTTAATGATGGAATTTAAAATTTTAGATCCATCGCATAGAATTTCCTTCTTCCAGCGACGGCGCATTACCCCAGGCACGACTCCATACGCTGGGCCATGCAATAGGCCATAAAAGGCTAACGCTCCGCGCTCACGCATAGGGTCCGCGCCCGGTGGCGCCGTCAAAAATGTGCGAAGGCTCTCATTAAAATAAAATTTCAAAGCAATATATTTGAAATTTTTATTCCGTAACCTTATGGTGTGAGAAATTTCAAAAACACGCGTCCCTCTACCGCATGCGCCGCCAGGCTGGGGTAGAGGAGCACAAGTATCGATTCGAACAGGAGGATGCTGTGACCACGTTATTATCAAAGTACCAGGCCGGAAATACCGGCGGGCGAATCCAGCACGTTACCCCGGCGAACGCCGGCTGGCGTTATGTCGGCTTTGACGCTTATTTGCTTAAGCCGGGACAGACGCTGGATCTTGACTGCGGCGACCGCGAGCTTTGCCTGGTGGTGGTGGCGGGTTTGACTAGCATCACCACTCGTCAGGCGGAATTCCGCCATATCGGCAAACGCATGAGCCCTTTTGAACGCATACCGCCCTATTCCGTTTACGTGCCCCACCACGATCGGGCGCATATCGTCGCGCACACTGAGTTGGAACTTGCGGTGTGCTCGGCGCCCGGCAAAGGCGATTTACCGGCGCGGCTCATCGCGCCGGCTGCCGTCGGCGTCGAGCGGCGGGGCAAAGGGCGCAACAAACGGCTGGTGCATAATATCCTGCCGGAAAACGACCCGGCGGACAGCCTGCTGGTGGTGGAGGTGTTTACCGCCGAGGGCGACAGCAGCTCTTATCCCAGCCATAAGCACGATACGGAAAATTCAGCCGAGGAGACCTACCTGGAAGAGACCTACTATCACCGTCTTGACCCGGCCCAGGGGTTCTGCCTGCAGCGGGTTTATACCGACGATCGAACCCTTGACCAATGTTTGCCGGTGTATGACCGCGATGTCGTGAAGGTCCCGCGCGGCTATCATCCGGTGGCCACCTTGGCGGGTTACGACGATTATTACCTGAATGTGATGGCCGGGCCGGTACGGAAATGGCGGTTTACCTGGGAAAAAGACCATGCCTGGATAAACTCGGCAGACTATCCCAAGGCGCCCTAGGACTGTGTTCAACGGGCGCTGAGCGGCCGCGCAAACGCCCCCGCCAGGGGGACGTCCAAACGTTTCGGCAATGCCGCCCGTCACCCCGCTTTATGCGTATCGTCGGGCAGGCGGGCGGCATTTTCCATTGCCAGGGACAGCATCAGCGTTTGTGATAAACACATGGAGGAGACCTGGGAACGGAACCCGTCCACCTGCGCCTCGCGCACCACAAAGCAGATTTCGCTGAACGCGGCCAGCGGGCTGACCAGGCTATCGGTAATGGCGATTTGCTTGGCGCCGCTTTTGGCCCCCAGGGAGACCAGTTCCACCACTTCCTGGGCGTACGGCGAATAGCTGATGGCGATCACGACGTCATCGGACCGCACCAGGCTTAGCTGTTCGGCGAACATCCCCCCCCAAGCCCGTCAATAAGAAAAGCGCGCCGTTCGAGATGCCGCAGGGCATAAGTCAAATACGCGGCGACGCTGAAGGAGCGGCGCAATCCGATGACATAGATTGTGTTGGCATTGGCCAGCAGTTTCACCGCGCGGGACAAATCGTCTTCCTTGATCTGCCCCGGCAATTGCTGCAGCGCCAAACTGTTGACCATGCTGAACATGCTCAATATTTCCATCGGTGTTTCAGGCGCGCTGGACTCCCTGCCGGCGGTCTGGCGGAATAATCGGGCCCGTTCGGTATAGCTGACGGTATCCTCCATCATGTGCTGGCGAAATACTTGTTTCATTTCATTGAAGCCGTCAAAACCAAAGGCGTTGGCGAATCGGATCAGCGTCGAGGGCGGCACATGGGCTTTTTCGGCAATGGAGGCGATGGTATCGAAAGGAATGCTGGTACTGTTATCCAGCATATAGCGCGCCACCTGCTTCAATCGCTTGCTGAGCGTATCGTAGCGGTTGCGAATATCATCCTGCAATGACGAAAGTTGGGGAGTAGAAGTTGTCATGAAAACGGCACACCGTAAATTCCAGCAAAAGCGCTCACCTTGATTATTATGATTGAAAATTTCAAATCAACCTATTATTGAAAATATCACGTCATTTTATTAAGTACGTCAAGCTTGCATCCAACCGCCGGAGAAAAGGGTTAACCACGTCTCCAGCCAAGGGTCCGGCGACGATGAAAATGAAAATTTCATTTTAACGGTATCAGGAAAAGACCTTACCCGCTTCACGCACCCCTGTTGCCGCTTTTAACCCTACCGGCAAAATGGCCGATTGGTGTTTATCTGTATGATAAATATCATCTAAATTGCACTATTCCTAAGAATTTCCCTTAAAAAACAGGGGCAGCGTACAATTCGATAAACGTTTTTTTTCTCGTGTCATGTCTAAAAACAAAAAAAATTTTTTTAAGCCGGCCGTTGTGCAAAAGAAAACGTATTTTCCAAAATTTGACCATTATCTCAAAAATGAAATTAATATTTTATTTTGCGTTTTTTCCCGACTGAACTTCTTATAATCCTGTTATGTCTACATAACCCGATAAGTCACCATAAACATGAACAAAATCACATTGACCGTGGCACAGGCGCTGGTGCGTTTCCTGGATAATCAATATGTTGAAGTTGACGGCGTCGAAACAAAATTTATTAAAGGGGTCTTTGCCATCTTCGGCCATGGCAATGTTCTGGGGCTGGGACAGGCGCTGGAGCAGGACAGCGGGCAGTTGCACATCCATCAGGGCCGGAGCGAACAAGGCATGGCCCATGCCGCCATCGGCTACGCCAAGCAGTCATTGCGCCGGCAAATTTACGCCTGCACCTCGTCCGTCGGTCCCGGCGCCGCCAATATGGTCACGGCGGCCGCCACCGCCAGCGCCAACCGTATTCCCTTGCTGCTGCTGCCCGGCGATGTCTACGCCACGCGCCAGCCCGATCCGGTGTTGCAGCAAATCGAACAAACCCACGATCTGAGTATCAGCACCAACGATGCTTTTCGCGCCGTCAGTAAATACTGGGATCGGATTTCCCGCCCTGAACAGCTGATGAGCGCCTGCGTCAACGCCCTGCGCGTGTTGACCGACCCGGCGGAAACCGGCGCGGTCACCCTTTCGCTGCCGCAGGATGTGCAGGGCGAGTCCTACGATTATCCGGATTATTTTTTTCAAAAACGCGTGCATCGCATCGAACGGCAGCCGCCGACGGCGGACATGCTTGACGCGGCGGTGGAATTGCTGTTGCGTAAAAGCAAACCGCTGCTTATCTGCGGCGGCGGCGCGAAATATTCCGATGCCGGTCAGGCGCTGCGCAATTTCGCCGAACGCTATCATATTCCCTTCGCCGAAACCCAGGCCGGGAAAGGCACGCTACTCTCCGACCACCCGCTGAACGTCGGCGGTATCGGTGAAACCGGCACTCTTGCCGCCAATCTGCTGGCCAGGGAGGCGGACCTGATTATCGGCGTCGGCACGCGCTATACCGACTTCACCACCTCGTCCAAATGGCTTTTTCAGAATCCGGCGGTTTCTTTTCTTAACATCAATATCAACCGTTTCGACGCCTTCAAGCTCGATGGCTGCCAGATAACGTCGGACGCCCGCGAGGCGCTGCGCGCTCTTCATGAATGCCTGGCGTCGGAAGCCTGGCTTCCCGATTGGGGAAATCGCGTAAACGACGTACGCGCCAAGCTGCGGACCGAACGGGAACGGCTTTACGCCATTGATTACGACGGCGACGATTTCGTGCCGGAGGTGGACGACGGGCTGGACCGCCGCGCCGTCTTTGCCGAATTCAATCGCATTACCGGTTCGCTGCTGACGCAAAGCCGGGTATTGGGCATCGCCAATGAAACGCTGCCGGCGGACGCGGTGATTGTCGCCGCCTCGGGCAGCCTGCCGGGGGATTTGCAGCGCATATGGCGGACGACCTCCCTTCAGGGATATCACGTGGAATACGGCTATTCCTGCATGGGCTATGAAGTCAACGCGGCGCTGGGCGTCAAACTGGCCGAGCCGGAACGGGAGGTTTACGCCCTGGTAGGGGACGGCGCATTCATGATGTCCCATTCCGAACTGGTCACCTCGGTACAGGAAGGTTGCAAAATCAACGTGCTGCTGTTCGACAACATGGCCAATGGCTGCATCAATAACCTGCAGTTGGGACACGGCATGCACAGCTTTTTCACCGAATTCCGATTCCGCGCCACCTCGCCGTCCCGCCTCGACGGCGCCCTGGTACCGGTGGATTTCGCCAAAATCGCCGAAGGCTACGGCTGCAAGAGCTACCGAGTCACCACGGTGGACGCGCTGCTTTTCGCGCTGGAAGACGCCAGGCGACAAACCGTCTCGACGCTGATTGATATCAAAGTGCTGCCGAAAACCATGATCCACGGTTACTTAAGCTGGTGGCGGGTCGGCGGCGCGCAGGTCTCCGCCAGCGGCGATATACAGGCGGCGGCGCGCACCCTGGCGGAGAATATCGCCAAGGCGCGCCAGTACTGAACCCACCGACGGCTGCTAGGCAGGCCCCGCCGTCGGCGGGGCATCATGTTGAAACGCACTGGGAACAATGAGGCGGGACCTGCCTGCGCGCGCTTTTACCGTGGAGGAAACGGCGCTTTGATGCAAAACGCGCCATAATGAAATATATATTTCTTTTTTAGGCTTTTTGGAGGATTAAAAATTTAACAACACAGCGAAATAACGGCCGGGCCTGTATTGCTTGTCGCCCCGTTTCCACCTCGTATAAGTGCTTCTCCCCGCTCACTGGAAAAAACGGCTCGGCACGGGAAAGCCTCGCCGCATATTGCTGTTATAAAACAGCAGTGTATATCCCATTCCATCGCAGATGGGCCCCATGAAAAGCGCTATCCGCCGTTGGCGGCAAATTAACCTTCAATATATGATCTTCATCGCATAACAAAACGTTTTTTCTGTATTAGAATAATATGAAATATAAATTTCTATAAAAGTTCACAAAGCAAAGATGTTCTGAACCGCTATCCGATGACCACTCTATTCGAGGCGTACCTATTATGGATAAAAACAAAGTCAAACTCGCCATTGCCCCTATCGGCTGGACCAACGACGACATGCCCGATTTAGGCAAGGAAAACACATTTCAGCAAACGGTAAGCGAAATGGCGCTGGCCGGCTTTGCCGGCAGCGAAGTGGGCAGCAAATACCCCCGCGATCCCAAGATCCTCAAGCCGATGCTCGATCTACGCGGAATCCAAATCTGCAATGCCTGGTTCAGCACCTTTTTTGCCGACGGACAACAGGCCAAAACCCTCGACGAATTCGTTGCCCACCGCGATTTTCTTTATGCCATGGGGGCGAAAGTCATCGGCTGCTCCGAGCAGTCCCGCAGCACCCAGGGCACGCCGAAGCCGGTACTGGAAGGCCGGCCTGACTTTACCGATCGCGAGTGGCGACAGGTGGCGAACGGCTATAACGCGCTGGCGAGTCTGGCCGCCGAAAAAGGCATGACCGTCGGCCTGCATCATCATATGGGCACCGGCATCCAAACCGCCGGGGAAATAGATCGCTTTATGGATTTGGTGAATGACGATGTCTACCTGCTCTACGACACCGGCCATGCCTATTATTCAGAGGGTTCGCAGGAAGCGATGCTGCACATCCTGGAAAAATACTTGCCGCGCATCAACCACGTTCATCTCAAGGATGTGCGGGATAAGGTTGTGGCGGAGGTTCGCGCCCATAAACTCAGTTTTCTGGACGGGGTGAAAAAAGGCACTTTTACCGTGCCGGGGGACGGCGTGATTGATTTTCGTCCGGTCTTCAAACTGCTGGATGATTTTGGCTATGAAGGCTGGCTAGTGGTGGAGGCGGAACAAGATCCCGCCAAAGCCAATCCGTTTGAGTATGCCGTTAAAGCCAGGCGATATATCCGCGAGGTCGCCGGCCTCTGATCCGGTACCCGATATACCATCCATTAACTCCGCAAGGCTTGTTTCGCCCTGAGGTTTTCGGCTACCCGCCCGCCATGATGGGTTGTGGCGGGTATGCAGTAGCAAAGGTAAGGAGAATCGATAATGAAAGAAATCAGAATCGGCTTGGTGGGGACGGGCTATATCGGCCGTTGCCATGCAATAGCCTATGCCCAGGCGCCGACCGTTTTTTCCCTTAAAAGGGAAATTGGTGAAAGAAATGCTGGCGGAAATAAATGAAGATCTGGCGGAGGCAAAAGCCAGAGATTTTGGTTTCAAGCGTTATACGGCGGACTGGCGCCGATTGGTCAGCGATCCGCTAATCGATGTCGTTGATATTTGCGTGCCGAATTTCCTCCATAAAGAGGTGGCCCTCGAAGCCATCAAGCACGGCAAACATGTCTATAGCGAAAAGCCCCTGGCATTGACGGCGGCGGATGCCGCCGAGATGGTCGCCGCCGCCAGAAAAGCGAACGTCAAAACGCTGGTGGGCTTTAACTATATGAAAAATCCGGCGGCGCAGCTCGCCAAGCAGATTATCGAGCGGGGCGAAATCGGCGAAATAGTGCATTTTTACGGCACCCATAACGAGGATTATCTGGCCAGCCCGGAAACGCCGATAGACTGGCATTGCAAAAAAGCCTTAGCGGGCTTGGGCGCGCTGGGGGATCTGGCCGCGCATATCGTTAATATGGCCCATTACCTGGTGGGCAATATCCGTGAAGTCGCCGGTGATATGGACACCGTGATCGCTGAACGCCCCGATCCCCGCGATGGCGCCAAACGGGTTAAGGTGGAAAATGAGGATCAGGCGAGCGCATTAATCCGTTTTGAGTCAGGGGTGATGGGCGTCATCGAAACGTCCCGTATCGCCAGCGGTTGTAAAATGGGCTTAACCTTTGTGGTGACCGGCACGAAAGGGGCTATTGCCTACACCCAGGAAAGAATGGCGGAAATAAAGCTTTACCGGCATGACGACCCCGAGGAAAGGCAGGGATTCAAAACGCTATTGGTCGGCCCCTCTCATCCGGACTATGCTCCCTTTTGCGTTTCAGCCGGGCATGGGTTCGGGTTCAATGACCAAAAAACCATCGAAATCAGGGATTTGATTAACGGCATTTCCGCCGGTGATAGGCTGTGGCCCGATTTTGAGGAAGGATTGCGGGTTTCCGAAGTATTGGAAGCTATCGCCCGGTCAGCCCGGGAACGCCGCTGGATTACGGTTGAACATCAACAATAATCCGGCGCCGCGGGCAGCGAGCTGCGCCTTTGGTGAGCCGCAGATTCAAATAATTTTTTTTATACGCCTTATTTTCTTAAATAAATATATTAAGGAAATAACAACTCAGCGTGCCAAAAAAATTTTTTCAGCACCTTTAATTTAACTGGTGCCGAGCTCTCGCCGTGCATATTTGAAAAGATTTTTGGCATTACATGGTTTAGAGAATAAAAGGCAAAAACATGTCGCTAATAATTGATCTCAATATACAGCAGAGAAAACGATTACATCAAATCACGCTAGTCGCCACCTTCGGCGGCCTGCTGTTCGGTTATGATACGGGTGTCATCAACGGCGCGTTTCCCTCTTTAAAAGAAGGAATGGCGCTTACGCCGATGACCGAAGGCCTGGTGATGAGCGTATTACTGGTGGGGGCCGCCCTTGGCAGCGTCTGCGGCGGCAGACTGGCCGATTATTTTGGCCGCCGGAAATATCTATTATATCTCTCCTACGTGTTTTTTTTCGGCGCCATGATTTCAGCATTATCGCCCAATATCGCCGTCTTGCTCATTGCACGTTTTATTCTGGGCTATGCCGTGGGCGGCGCGTCGGTTACGGCGCCGACATTTATATCGGAAGTTTCGCCTACGGAAATGCGCGGCAGGCTTACCGGCTTAAATGAAGTGGCCATTGTCATCGGTCAGCTGGCCGCGTTTGCAGTGAATGCCATTATCGGCTTTGTCTGGGGACACCTGCCGAATGTATGGCGGTATATGTTAATCATTCAGGCAATACCCGCCATGAGCTTGCTTATCGGCATGTGGCGATCCCCGGAAAGTCCGCGTTGGCTGGTGAGCAAAAATCGTCGGGAAGAGGCCTTGACAATTTTGAAAGAAATACGTCCGGCGGAAAGGGCCCGAAAAGAATATGAAGAGATCATTACGCTTATCAATATTGAAGCGGAAAAGAAACTGCACTCGAGGAATTCTTTATCGATAATGCTCAATACGCCCTGGATCTTCAAATTGCTTTTGGTGGGAATCGCGTGGGCGGCCATACAGCAAACCACCGGGGTGAATGTTATTATGTATTATGGTACGGAAATACTTCGAACCGCGGGCTTTTCCGAGAGGACATCATTGATATGCAATGTGTTGAACGGTGTTTTCTCCGTCGGCGGCATGGTCATCGGCGTGGCGTTTCTGGTTGACAGATTTAAACGCAAAACGCTGATTATTTCTGGTTTCGCCCTGATGGCGACGTTGCACCTGATTATCGCGGGCGTTGACTATTACCTGGTGGGGGAGATGAAAGCCACGGCGATCTGGTTGCTGGGGGCGTTATTTGTCGGCGTTATGCAGGGTACCATGGGCTTTCTCACCTGGGTGGTGTTGGCGGAGCTCTTCCCCTTGAAATTTCGGGGTTTATCCATGGGAATCTCGGTTTTTTTCATGTGGATCATGAATGCCATCGTCAGTTATTTATTCCCGGTTCTTCAGGCAAAGCTCGGATTAGGGCCCGTATTCCTGATTCTTGCGGCCATTAATTATCTGGTTATTCTATTTGTCATATTCGCTTTACCGGAAACGTCAAATAAGTCATTGGAGGAATTAGAGGAGGAACTGTCTTCCGGCAAGTAGCCGCCGAATGCCTTACCCAAGCAAAACACGTTATATCCCTAAGGAGACGGAATATGATAGATAACCTAACCCTCGACAACCTTCATCTCGGCTGCCAGGCAAGAAACAAATCCGAGGTATTATCGATAGTGGGTAAATGTTTTCAGGAAAAAGGCTGCGTCAGCCAGGACTGCATTGCTTTCCTTAATGAACGAGAGCATCAAGTCTCTACCTTTCTGGGAAATGGCATAACCCTGCCCCACCTCCCCAAATCGGCGGCAAATATCATCGTCAAAAAAGGCGTTGAGATTTTCCAGTTTCCCGATGGGGTTATCTGGGACAGAAGCAATGTGATGTTTATTGCCATTGGCGTTATCGCCAAAGAAAAGGAGCATATCGACGTGCTGAAACAGGTTGCATCGATTTTTAGTGATGAAATCATCGCAAATGCGCTCTCGCTCATCTCGAATAAAGCGGATTTTCTGCGCATCCTCAATCGTGGCTCGCTGTAATTCTCCCCGGCTCATGGGTGCCCCGCTGTATCCATGAGCGAAACGCCACGCCGGGCCGGCGGTCTTATCCTAAGGCCGCCGATGAGCCTCTTCCCCCATCCTAACCTTTGCTGAACCCCTCTTCTGCGCCATGCCCTTGACAGGGGCCGTTGAACAAGTGAAAGACGCGGCCCTGTACCGGCGAGCAAGCGCCCCATGTAAAAAAATTGTGATTTAGGTCGAAATTCGATGATTCCATTCTTGTATGGTAGCATTCAAGAACGTATCTTTACGATATTGACAATGCCGAGGTATCACGCTTTACGCCGTCTTCGTTTTGCTGAGGAAACATTATGGTTTAATCCAATACATTTGTCTTACTTGAAACTGGCATCGGTTTTTAGTCTTTTTGTTTATTACTATCTTACCTCAATCATTTGAGGCATAGGGCATTATTACCTTTTATTTAGCAAGGGTTTAATTGTTGTGCCTATTATTTGCCTGTCTGATCAAAAAACATGGGGTAATCAAAATAACCGACTCTAACCATTTACCTTACATAAGAGGTTAAATAGAAATGGGAAGCGAAGAAATACCATTGATTAATAATGAAAAAAGTGATCATGTTTCGACATCCAATACCAATGACAACTTACAACCCTTGGAAAATCAACGCTTTTTTCCCAAAGCGCACTCCCTTTCCTGGTGGATGCTGGTCATAACCACGTCGGCGATATTGATGAACTCCATCGATCGGATTATTTTACCCACGCTGCTGCCCGCCATCATGAAAGATTTCAACCTGACGGAAATACAGGTGGGCTGGCTCAATTCATTGAGCTTTTTCGGTACATTAAGCGGCGCGGTAATTTTCGGTATATTTTCCGATTTCGTCGGTACCGGCCATAAACGCTGTTATAGCTGGACCGTCGCGGTCTTGGTGGAAGTGATATCCGGCGTGGCCACCGCGTTCTGTAAAACCCTGGGGGCATTTCAGGCTTTGCGGGTATTTATGGGGATGGGAACCGGCGGCTCCGAACCCATTAACGTTGCATTATTAGGCGAGTGGTGGCAAAAAGAGAACCGCGGCTTCGCCATCGGCGTGCATCATACCGGGTTCCCGCTGGGCCAGTTTATAGGACCGGTGCTGATTGCCGGGATTCTCGCCTTCGGCACCTGGCGGCAGGCGTTTTTGTTCATTCCGCTGATCGGCCTGTCCATCGTCTTGCTGCAGTATTTCGTCGGCACCAAGAAAAACCATCAAAAGGTCATGAAGTGGATCAAGGAACAAAACCTCACCGTGCCGGTGGAGCCGGTGAACGAGAGCAAGCCGGACGGCTTCAGGGTCGCATTGGGTAAATCCCTCTCCTGCCTGAAAAACCGTAATTGCCTGCTGGCCATTTCATTGATTTTCGGCTTTACCTGGGCGGAAATGGGCATCGCCAACTTTCTTACCCTCCAGTTGACCCGAGAAGTGGGCCTGCCCCTTTCAACCGCGGCGATCATCTCCGGCGCCTCCGGCATCACGGGCTGGATAGGACAGATAGTCTGGGGCAGCTATTCCGATGTTAAAGGCCGTAAAACCTCGCTGACCGTCATCATTTTCGGCTGGATGGTTGCCGCCGCTCTGTGCACGTATATCCATTCCGCCGCGTTCGGCTGGGCAATCCTGATTTTTTGGGGCTTGTTCCGAAACTCGCCTTATCCAGTGGCGTATGCGTTGCTCATCGATTCCGCGCCGAAGGCGGCCGCCTCCAGCATGGGATTGATGATTGGCCTGGCAGTGGGGATTGCGGGCATACTGGTGGCGCCGGTCACCGGCTGGATCATCCGCGACTATGGTTTTAATGTGCACTATATGATTATTGTGGGCGTTCTGATCCTGTCCTGCCTGCCGCTTTACTTTATCAAAGAAACCATTTCTCATAAGAGCGCTTAATATGAACAGTGAACTTTTGAATGCATTGCGTAACTGCGAACGGGTAGAGTTGAATCATCTTTATGAATCTTCCATGCCGGTATGGCCGACGCACCCGAAGTTCGTTCTGGTGGATTCGGAAACCTACGCCGGCGGTGACGGTAATTATAATAATCTGCTGCAAATGGGGGATCACTGCGGTACCCATGTGGATTCGCCTTCGCATTTTATCCCCGAAGGCAAGACCATTGAGCAGATAGACGTTGGCCAACTGATAGGCCGCGGCGTTAAAATAGACGTCTCCGATTATCCTGACGATACCGAGATAACCGTGGCGATGATTCAAGCCTGGGAAAAGCGGAACGGGGATATCAAGCCGAACGATATTGTCTTGTTTCGTACCGGGCATGATGAGAAATGGCGGCCCCGCCCGCATCATAAGCCGTTTTTATCGGGCTGGTCCGGACTCTCCGGCGAGGGGGCGGAGTATTTGCTCGGCAAAGGCGTGAATGTTATCGGCTCAGACGCCATGTCTCTGGACGCCTGGTCCAATTCCAGCTATCCCTCGCATCAAATTATTCTCGGCGCCGGCAAGCTGATTATGGAAAACCTGGCCAATCTGGATAAAGTGCCCGAGATTTTTATCTTCATCGCGCTGCCGCTCAGGGTCAAGGGCGGCTCGGCTTCCCCGGTCAGAGCGATAGCCTTGATCTGACCGCGCATTGACCGCCGGGCGCCATACCCAATGTGAAAGACGATGGAGATGACCGTTTCCGCGGTAATCCATCATGAGAGCCGCCGGTGGCTTGTCACGGCAAAAGACAAAAACCGGCGCTCTCATTCCCAATCCACTCTGCGCAAAGAAAATGCATTACGTCTCCATCAGTCAAAAAACTGTCCGCATCGGGCAAGACCTTGCAGTCGCTACGCGCCAAAATGAGGATCTGACAATACCGCATTTTTAAATCGATTCCGAAAATTGCCAATGCTGTTTCACCTGAGCCGGCAATGAAGGATAGCAAAGCAAAAGGAAATATCGTATGTCCACCGACAAAATCGGCGCCCGCCTGGCGCAGGATCCCATCCGCGAAATTCAGGAATTCATCTATCGTCCCTTGCTGGCAAACACCAACCCCGCTGATTTCCACGATATGTTGGCGGTCAACGGCGCTCACCTGGTGATGCTTGAAGAGTGCGGGCTTATGACCCCGGAGCGTGCCGCAATATTGGCGCGGGCGCTGTTGGCGATGGAGGAAGAAGGCGTGGAGGATCCGCAGTCCATCGATCCCCGTACCGAAGACGCCTATTTTGCCTTTGAATTGCGGTTGGGGCGGGCGGTAGGCGCCCATGAGGCGGGGTTTTTGCACGTCGCGCGCAGCCGTAATGATATCGGCGCCACCCTCGATCGTCTGCGGGCGGCCCGCTTAGCCCTGCAGATAATGTCTGCCCTCAATGCCGTGCGTGGGGCCTGCCTGGAAAAGGCCGACGCCTATGCCGCGGTGGTCATGCCGGGATATACCCATCTGCAGCCTGCGCAGCCTATTACCTTCGGTTATCTTTTGGCCGGCTATGCCGAAGCTCTCCAACGCGATTACCAGCGTCTGGCGGAAACCTGGCCGCGAATAATGCAGGGCAGCCTCGGCGTGGCCGCCCTCAGCGGCAGCAGCTTCGCCATAGATCGCGAACGCACGGCGGCGCTGCTGGGATTCGAGGGCGTGACGCGCAACGGGCTCGACACCGTGGCCTCCCGCGACTTCGCTACCGAGCTGTTGTACGCTTCGGCCCAGCTGGCGGTAACCTGGAGCCGGGTGGTCCAGGACTTCCATACCTTTACCAGCGATGAGTTCTCCATTATCGGCTTTCCCGACAGCGTGGCCGGCACGTCCAGTATCATGCCGCAGAAAAAAAATCCGTTCGCCCTGGAGTTCCTGCGCGCCGAGTCCGCACGGATCCTCGGCACGCTGACCGGCGCCTTGAGCGCCATCCGTTCTACCCATTTTACCGTTTCGCTGGACGCCATCAGAGAAGGATTAACGGATTTATGGCCGGCGCTGGCCCGCACCGTTCAAAACCTTGAGCTGTTCAAGCAGGTCATCGCCAACGTACAACCGCGCCCCGAGCTGATGCTGCAGCGGTGTTTGCGTAATTTCAGCACCGCTACCGAACTGGCTGATATGCTGGTTAAACATCAGGGATTGTCGTTTCGGGAAGCCCATCATGTGGTGGGCCAGGTGGTTCGTTTGGCGCTTGAGGCCGGCAAAACCGCCAATGAAGTCGACGCCGCGATGGTGAACCGGGCGGCGCAGGATATTCTCGGAAAGGAATTGTCCATTGACGACGACTTTGTCAGCGCCGCGCTTGATCCCATCGGGGCGGTCCAGCGCCGTAACTTCGCCGGCGGCACCGGGCCGGATATCCTGTGTCAGACGATAGCGTCGGCGCGACGGCAGTTGGAACAAGACGGCCGCGCGCTGGAACTTAGGCGCCAACAAGGGGTTCGGGCAAACGCCGCGTTAAGATCGATGTTGACGGCGCTGGCCGCCCGGTAGGCATGCAGGCGCTCCGTCCTCGCGCGCGGAGCGCCAAGGCGCTGAGAACCCTAGGCGATGATGTATTCCACCTGGTTTTTGCGCAATGATTCCAGCATTTGCCCCTCCGGTTGCCGGTCGGTGATAAGCAGATGGACCTGGTTCCATGAGGCATAGCGCCATGGGAACGTCATGCCGAATTTCGAATGATCAGCCACCACAATGGTTTTGCCGGCGCGCTGTGCCATGGCCCCGTAGACCATGCCGCAGTCGACGGAAGCATCGCTGGGACCTTCCGCCGAAAGGCCGCTGGCGCCCAGAATGGCAAAATCGACAAAGTACTGATTGAGGAACCCCATGGTCAGGGCGCCGGCAACCGACCCTTCCGAGGCTTCATACTCGCCGGGGGCGATGATCACCCGGATGGTGGGATTGATGGAGAGCACCGTGGCCACGCCAAAAGAATGGGTTATCACGGTGATGTTTTTCATGGCGGTGGCGATGCGCCTGGCGACATGCAGGGTGGTTGCGCCTGATCCTATCATCAGAATATGCGCGTTAATGATGTGCTTAACCGTTTCCCGGGCAATCCGCTCGCGTTCGGCCACAAACAGGCGATGGCGTTCGCTGATGGAGGGTTCGCTGCTTTCCGCCCGCACGGCGCCGCCGTAGGTCCGGCTCAAGTGGCCGCTTTGCGTCAACGCATCGAGATCGCGGCGGATGGTTTCGGTCGAAACATTGTGCCGTTTGGCCAGTTCGGCAATACGCAGGCTGGGCGAGTCGTTAATCTCCGCCAGGATTTTATCCTGGCGCAATTGTTTGGTTTTCGACATGTGTTACCGGTCAAAGGAAAATGGCTAACGATCCCCCGGGGGGAAGTCGTCATAGTGCGTTAATGTCGCCGTGATAGCAACCGCTCCGCTCGGCGGCCGGCGCAGTCACGGTTCAACCCGCCGGCACTTCATGCCCGGCCGCCCGTCGTTTTCGCCAAACCGGCCATGACGTTGTCGAATTTGTCCAGGAAAAAGGCTGCATTATCCAGGCTGAAACACAGCGGCGGCCGAATTTTCAGCGTATTGCCACGGGCGCCGGCGGCGCCTATCAGCACCCCCTGATCCTTTAAAGCGTTTATCACCGCGGCGGCCATTTTTTCATCCGGTTCGCCGGTGTCGGGACGGCGGAACTCGATGCCGTTGAACATTCCCGCGCCGCGAACGTCGCTGATGACGGGATAGCGCGCGGCCAACTGCCGCAATTCGGCCCTCAGCCGGGCGCCGGCGCTCTCGGCGCGGGCAATCAACTGCTCCTCATGGATAACCTGCAGCACCGCCAGCCCCGTCGCCGCGGCCACCGGATTGCCGCCGAAGGTATTGAAATATTCCGTTTGCCGGCAAAAGGCGTCCAACAGGTCGGGCCGCGTCACCACCCCCGCCATGGGAAAACCATTCCCCATCGGTTTACCCAGCGTGACGATATCGGGAATCAGTCCATGGCGGCCAAAGCCCCAGAAGCCGCTACCCGTTCGTCCGAAACCGGGCTGCACTTCATCGGCGATAAAGAGGCCGCCGGCGCGATGCACCCGCTCCGCCGTTTCCCGCAAAAAACCCGCCGGTTCGGCAAAGACCCCGTCACTGGAAAAAATCGTGTCCACCAGCAGGCCGGCAAAACCGATGCCTGCATCATTCAGCGAATCGATAGCGTTCTGCACCCGGACGGCGAACTGTCGCTCCAGATCGGCGCCCGCACCAAGGCGAGCGGCGTCAGGCGCGGGAACCGTGCGGACATGATCGGGTATCCGGCTGTTGCGATAGGCGGAGGGCGACACCGCCATGACCGCCGACGTATTGCCGTGATAGGCGGTTTCCGTCACGATGAATCCTTTTTTGCCGGTGGCGGCCGTGGCGATGCGCAGCGCAATATCGTTGCTTTCACTGCCGGTACAGGCAAATACCACATTGGATAGCGACGCGGGGAACGTCGCCAGCAGCGCCTCGGCATACTCGCTGAGATTTTCGTAAAGATAGCGGCTGTTGGTATTGAACCTGGCGGCCTGTTCGGTCATGGCGGCCACCACGCGCGGATGGCTGTGCCCCACCGACGGCACATTATTGTACATATCCAAATAGGCTTTGCCGGCGGCGTCATACATCCAAACGCCGGCGGCGCGGACAATCTCCAGCGGTTGCTGATAAAAAATGACCGAGGAACGTCCCTGCGTTTTGTATCTGCGCGCCACCAATTCCGCCAACCGCCGATCCATTTGTCCCATGTCGCCGGCCTCGAAACGGTTCAAGGCCAGAATGGGTTTTGCTTCGTTCATGGTTTATCCCTTCAGGTGAAGACCCAAATAACGTTCGGCCAGAGAAACCGTGCCGCGGGTGTAGTCAGGCCCCATGCTTTGTGCGGTGGAGGTTTCGCCGTGACTGGCTATCCAGGCGGTCAATTGCATGCGCCGCAGCATCAAAAACATCGGAATTGCCGCTTCATCGTCGGCACCGAGCGGCGCCACGCTGCGATATCCCTCCAGCCAGGCTGCCAGAAACTCGCCGATGCGGGGATCTTCTTCAATGAAACTTACCGCGGCGGCAAAGTCGTACATATACCAACAGCCGCCGCAATCATCGAAATCGATTACCGTCATCCGGGGCCCGTCCACCAGCAGGTTGGCCAGCCGCATATCGCAGTGCACCAGCCCGAATCTCGCCGGGTCTTGACCGTACGCATCGGTCTGTTTTTTCAACAACGCGGCGGCGCGCTCCAGGATGCGCATACCCTCCGGCGCCAGGCCCGGGGCATGGCGCCAATCGCCCCAGCGGGCCCGCTCGCCGATAATCGTCGAGAAATCCCAGCGTTTGCGCACAAATCCCGCCGGCTTACGCCAGCGCCGGCTGTGGTTATGCAATGCCGCGTTGATTCGTCCGAGCTCGGCGTACCGCTGTTTGAGGCCGCCGGAGAGGGACGGTTCATGGCCGGGGACAAACTCGAACGCCACCACATGGCGCAAGGTGCCCTGGTCCGGCAGATGCCCCACCAGACCGCCGTCCAAACGGGGGACCGGCGCGGCGGTGTCTACCGTGCCGGCCGCGCGCAACGCCTGGATCCAGGCCAGTTCCGACCGGATCTCCTCGGCGCTGCTATAGTCCGGACGATGCACGCGCAACACCAGACGCCGTTGGGATAGCGGATCGACCGCCAGCCAGGTGGCGTTTTCCGACACCGTCAGCAGCGACAGTTCACTGCCGGCGTCCAATCCCCACTCCGGCAACGCCGCCTGCAACAGCACGCGCAGGCGATGAATAAATTCATCTTGATACAGCATATGACCTATCCGCGAAGAAATAATGAAATGAGTACAACATTTTTTTGTTGGTATTTCAACTTAAGAAATGCGCGTCATATTATGTCGGAAAGACGGAAAGCGAAAAAACGCCGGCCGGAGAATGCCCTGAATGTCCGCTTTTCACCGGGTACCCTGTTGCCCCTTTTTGAGGCAGAGAAAAAATAAATTTTGCGATAACCCTGCCTATTTTAAGGGAAAAAATTGCAATTTTGTTCAAGTTTATCCCTAAAGATCGGTTTATCAATACCTTTTTGGCGGCAGAATACCACCGGCCAGGCGCACGATAATAGTGCGCGGCTTGTGCCATTATGGTCCGTCAAAAAATATGTTGAATGTACAACATTATTATGGTTTTCTTACCACAGAACATTAGCAAGGCTGTCTCTATATACATGTTTTACAGCCGCCGTTTTCAAGCGGAAATCCTCACCAAGCCGGGCATTACCGGAGCGTTCGGTGGTTCGGGATATTATCTACAGCGGGAGAGAGCATGTCTTTACCGGCAATAAGCAACGCCCCATCGGCGATACGGCTGCAAGGGGTCAATAAATGGTTTGGCCAGACCCAGGTATTGAAAAACATCAATCTTGATATTCAGACCGGGGAAAGAGTGGTGGTTTGCGGGCCGTCCGGCTCGGGAAAATCCACCATGGCGCGCACCATCAACCTCTTGGAGCCTTTTCAACAGGGCAAGATCCTTATTGACGGCGTGGAGCTGTCCCATCAGAACGGTCTGGGACGGGATATTCGCCGCAAAGTCGGCATGGTGTTCCAGCAGTTCAATTTATTTCCCCATCTCACCGTGTTGCAAAACTGCATGCTGGCGCCGGTATGGATAAAGAAACTGACGTCGGCCCAGGCGCGGGATATCGCCATGGGTCAACTGGCGCGGGTGCATATCGCCGACCATGCGGCCAAATATCCCGGTCAGCTCAGCGGCGGCCAGCAGCAGCGCGTGGCCATCGCGCGCGCGCTTTGCATGGAACCGAAAATCATGCTGTTTGACGAACCCACCTCGGCGCTGGATCCGGAAATGGTTAACGAAGTTCTGGAAATCATGATGTTACTGGCCGGCACCGGCATGACGATGCTGTGCGTGACCCATGAAATGGGCTTTGCCCGGCGGATTGCGGATCGCGTGGTGTTTATGGAGCGCGGGGAAATCGTCGAGGTAAACAGCGCCGAGAATATCTTTACCCGTCCGGCCATGGCGCGGACAAAAGCGTTTTTCAACCAGTTATTGCATTAATGCCATCAGCGCGCCTCGGTAGGGAATACGCCCGCATCCGGCGCGATGTATTTCATCACATATCTTCAGGTCCGCCAGGAGGGGTAGCAAGAATGAAAGTACGACAGTCATTTCGCGGTCTCGGTCTTTATTCCACATCGTGGTTATGTACCTTAACCGCCGCCGTGGGTTTTTTTTCGGCATGGCGCCGGCCGGCCGGGCTGATACGCTGCCGCCGTTGCCTAAATATATTGCCGATCAGGGTAAATTACGGGTCGGGGTCAAATGCGATTATCAGCCGGCGGGTTTTCTGGGCAGCGACGGCAAGCCCACCGGCATTGAAGTGGATATGGCGCGCCATATCGCGCAAGTGGCCTTCGGCAGCCCCGACAAGATTGAGTTGCAATGCGTGACGTCGGAAAACCGCATTGCCGCTCTGATGGGACGGAAAATCGATCTGATCCTCGCCACCCTGGGCATCTTCCCCGAACGGCAAAAGGTGATTGATTTCACTACCCCGTATTTTTGGGGTTCAAGCAGTTTTTTGGTGTTGAAAAACAGCCCTTATCAAAACAACGCCGATATTCTTGATAAACAGATCATCGTGCTGAAGGGGGCCAGCCAGAATAACTGGCTGGCCAAAAAACGCGCCGAAGGCGGAACTGATACGCATGAACAGCAACGCCGACGCGCTGCAAAGCCTGCGCCAGGGGCGTGGGGCGGCGTACACCGGCGATATCGCCTCACTGATTACCCTGGTGCCGGCCAATCCCGATGTGCGCATGCTGCCCATAAACCAACAATATGATGTCCAGTATGGCGGCGGCGGCATCCGCAAAGGCGAAACCGAGTGGAAGACCTATCTGGACGCGGTTTTGACCCAAATGAAAGCGCAGAACTTTTATGGTCCGGTGGTGGATAAATATATCAAGAACGATCAGATCAAGGCGTTCACCCTCGCGACCTATGAGGGCGAACCGCCGAAGAAGTAGCGGCGGGTGATATTGACGGCGGTGGGCAAGGCCCCGCGGCGGCATCGGCATGGAACCGGGGGCGCAGGTTATGACAGAGGCGGCAATGGGAATGACATTCGATTGGCACTATATACTCGACAATCTGCCCGCGCTTTATGCGGGATGGTTGATGACGCTGCGCCTGAGTATTATCAGCATTGTGATTTCCGCGGTGCTGGGGGCGATATTGGCCTCGGTGCAAATATCCGCTTCCGGCACAAAGATAGCCTCCGTGATAAAAGGCTATGTGATGTTTATTCGCAACACGCCGCTGTTATTACAAATATTTTTCATTTACTTCGGGCTACCGGAAATAGGTCTGAAATTATCGCCCTTCAATTCCGGCGTATTGGCGTTATCGCTGTGGGCCGTGGCCTATAACATCGAGAATTTTCGCGCCGGACTGGCGGCGGTATCCCATGGGCTGAAGGAAGCCAGCCAGGCCCTTGGCCTTTCCGTTGTGCTTTACCATTTGCTGGTGGCCTGGCCGTTGGCGTTGCGTATCGCCCTGCCCTCACTGCTCTACACCGCCATAGGCGTATTAAAAAATTCCTCCTATATGCAGGTCATCGGCTTGGCCGAATTGACCTATGTCGCGGTGGACAAAGTGTCGCTGGAATTCAAAACCATTGAAATGTTCAGCGCCATCACCGTGATTTACATTGCCACGGTGTTTGTACTCTCCATTATGCTGCGGCTGTTGGAAACTCGAATGAATCGGCCGTTTATCAGGAGTTAACCGATGCATCTGCTTATAGACTATCTACCGCTGTTTCTGCACAGCATCCTGGTAACCATTGAGCTATCGTTCTGGACGTTGCTGGCATCGACTCTATTTGCGGTCCTGCTGGCCTGGGGGATCACTTGCCGCTTCAAGCCGCTGCGCTGGCTGTTTATCGTCGTGGTGGAAATCATTCGCGCCATTCCAATATTTGTGCTGGTGCTGACGGTCTATTTTGTGTTGCCCATCATCGCTTTTTCATTGGATCCTTTCACCTCCATCGTCATCAGCCTGTCTCTCTGGGGAGCGGCCAACGGCGCTGAAATCATCCGCGGCGGCCTGATGTCCGTCGATCAAGGACAAAAAGAAGCCGGCAGCGCGCTCGGTTTTCATCCGCTGCTGTTTTTTACGCTAGTGCTGATACCTCAGATAGTCCGCGTTATTCTGCCGCCGTTTTGCGGGCTATCGACCACCCTGATTCAGGCAACCACGTTGGGTTCAGTGGTGGGGGTGGTTGAACTGCTGCGTACCGGGCAGATTGTGATTGAACGCTCGACCTCCGTCACCGGAGGAGTATCCAGCTTCGCGGTGTACGGCGGCATGCTCATCGTCTACTTTATTCTCTGTTCCCTGGTGTCCAAAGCGGGCTCGCTGCTTGAACAACGTTTATCCCGCCATATCGTCCTGCGCGCGCCGCGGGTGGAATCCTTCGCCGGCCAGGCTGTCCCCCCGCAATGGGATTCCACTCCCAAAGGTTGAAAATATGATCTCTTATGCTGATACCGAAGCGGACATCGCCGCCTGCATGCTGACTTGCTTCGCCGGGGAAAAACCGGCGCAGGTCCTTGCCGTCGCCGCCGAGCACCTGGCGGACCTGCTGGGGGTGATGATGGCCGGCGCCCATCACCCCTCTTCCCTGAAATTACTGAGCACCCTGGACGAAAGAACTCCACAGGCGGGGGCCACCGCCCGCGCCGCCGGTCACCGCCGGAGTCTCAGCCTGCAGCAGGCCGCATTGTTCAACGCCTTTGCCGCCCATGTGCACGATTTTGACGACGACGACACCATTATGTCCCTCAGCCACCCGACGGTAACGGTGGGCTCGGCCTGTCTGGCGCTGTGCGAAGCCGCCAACGCTCCGGGCAAAACGCTGCTGGATGCCTATCTGGTGGGAGTGGAAACCGTCATGCGGCTGGGGAAACTGGTGAACCCCCGGCACTATTTGGCGGGCTGGCACGCCACCTGCACGCTCGGCGTGGTGGGCGCCGCGACCGCCGCCGGCCTGCTGCTGGGCCTGAATGCCGTTCAGCTGCGCCATGCCTTGGGCTTTGCCGCCTCGATGGCCGGCGGGTTGCGCAGCAATTTCGGCAGCGACGCCAAACCGATGCAGACCGGCCTTGCCGCCGCCCACGGCATCATGGCGGCACGGTTGGCGGCCGGCGGGCTGACATCCACTCCCGGCAGCCTGCTGGGACCGGGCGGACTGGTAGATATCTTTGCCGGAACTCCGCCGGCCGGGGACGCGTTGATAGCGAGTTTCGGCCGCCCCTTTGCGCTGGTGGAGCCTGGCGTGACCATTAAGGCATATCCCTGCTGTACCTGCAGCCACGCCGCCGTGGCATTGCTATTGGAAATCATGGCCGCCGAGGGGCTGGAGCCGCAACAAATAGCCGCCATCGACGTTGATGTCGACCCCGCCACGCCGGGGATCCTTATCCATCCGCAGGCCGGCACCGCCATGGAGGCCAAATTCAGCCTGCCTTTCAGCCTGGCCATCGCCGCCCTGGCCGGTCATCTGAACCTGGCTGATTTTAGCGACGAAACGGTGGGCAGCGCCCGGGTTCGCCGGCTGGCGGAAAAAGTCCGCATCTTCACCGACGACCGGCTGCCGAAGGGCGTCGGCGGCGTGGCGCTGGGCTGTCGCCTGCGGCTGACCACGCTGGACGGCGTGCGGCATGCGCGCGCCACGGATGTGGAGCCGGGCAGTCGGTCATGGCGCCTGAGCCGCCCGGCGCTGGAACATAAATTCGCCGACTGCGTCAAAGCGTATTGGCCTCCCGATGAAGCAAGCGCGCTGTTTGCCCTTCTTCTCAAGCTCGAAGAGACAGCGGGGATAGGTTCGCTTATGGATAAGCTTAGCCCGGGCGCAGGTCGATAGGGGCTCGCGCAGTCCTGCGAATAACGCTAATGAGCCGGTCGCCCACACTGTTCATGAATTGTTGTACGACACAGGAGCCACCTGATGCCCACTGCCAGTATGCCGCTCTCAATCGGTTCTCAACCGCTATTGCTTGCGGCGATGTTAACCGGTTTGTCGCATTTTATTACGCGACAAGGCGGCGATGGCCTGCAGGTGCTGGACGTCGCCGGCCTCAGCGAGCACTCGTCCCGACGACCCAATGATCCTATAAGCCTGCTTTCCTACTGCCGAGCCCTGGAAGAGGCGGCGAAAGCAACCGGCAACGCGAATTTCGGCCTGGCGTTCGGCCGGCAGTTTCCGCCGCAATCCCTCGGGCTGTTGGGCTATATTTGCCTTTCATCGCCGACCCTGGGGCTGGCATTGGCCTCGCTGGCGGATTATTTTCCCCTACATCAGCAAAACAGCCGGCTGCGCCTAAGCCAGCGACAAGGGATTTGCCTGCTGGAATACCGCACTGAAGACGCCGCGCTAAACAGACGCCACCCTAACGAATTGATGCTGGCGCTTTTGTGTAATGTGATGCGGCAGGCATTGGGAGCCGAATGGCAGCCGACGGCGGTCTATTTCGAGCACCCTTGCCCCGGGCCGCTGGAAGAACATCGGCAAGCCTTCGGCCGCGGCGTCTGTTTCGGTCAAGAGGTCAATGCGATAGCCTTTGAACCCCGCGCGCTGGCGGAGCCGATGCCGGGCCGCGATCCCCTGTTGTTGAACGTCGCCCGCCAGAGCCTGGAAATGGTCGGCGAGCTGAACCGGGTCTCGATAAACTTCCTCGATCTGGTGAAAAACAAGCTGGTGGAATTGCTGTCCCAGGGCAATCCGCGGCTGGACGAGGTGGCCCGCGGCCTGAACATGCCCCCCCCCCTGGACGTTGCGGCGGCGTCTGGTAGACCATGGGATCAACTTCAAGACCCTGATTGAAAATACCCGGCGAGAATTGGCGCTACTCTATCTTGAACAGGCGCAAGGTAATATCTCGGCGCTGTCGGAACTCTTGGGCTACGCCGAAACCAGCGCGCTTTCCCGCGCTTTTCACCGCTGGTACGGCGTATCGCCGAAAAAATGGCAATCCGGGGCCGGCAGACTGCCGGCGGTCAAATGACCCGCGACACTCGCACCCGGCGCCCGTTATAAGCGCTACCGCCGTAGCCGCCGGAAGATATGGCCGATAAATTCCACCAGGGTATGGGCGGCGAGATACGAGGTGACGCCGGTGCGGACATCCAGCAGCGGATTGACCTCCACGATATCGCAACCCACGATCTCCATACGCGCCGCCAGGACGCAAAGCATGTCCCTGAGCTGCGCGTACTGCATGCCGTCGGGTTCGGCGGAAACGCAGCCGGGCACCAGCGCCATATCCAGCGCATCGATATCAATGCTCACGTAGCACTTTTCCCCTGCCGGCAGCATTTCCGCTACCGCCTCCGCCGTGAGCCGCCTCAGCGCGTTCATCGTGACGATGCGGCTGCCCTGCGCCCGCGCGTCGGCCGCTTCTTCCGGGCGCACCCGCAGGCTGCGGATGCCCACCTGCGTCAGGCTCTTGACCTGGGGCAAAGCGGCGATATGGCGAAAGGGCTGTCCGTTGGTATAGTGCATATCGTTCACGACCGGCGCGAAATCCAGATGGGCGTCGAACTGGATGACGTGCACCGGTTCTTCCAGCCCGCGGATCAGCGGGTAGGAAATCGAATGATCGCCGCCGATAGCCGCCGGGATAACGCCCTGACGGCGCAGCCGGCGCGTCATCTCGCTGATGTTTTCCAACGTTTGCGGCAGATTGGTGGGGAGAATATCCACATCGCCGACATCCTGAATTCGCCCGGTCGCCACTTCATCGGCGAGAAAGCGTTGCTCCCGCTGGATATCGTAAAATCCCGCGGGGGAAAACCGCAGGGAGTGTTCGCGGATGCTGCGCGGCGCCAGCCGGGCGCCGGGCATAAAGGGAGAACCTTCATCCAGCGGGACGCCGAATACCGCCACGTCGGCCGCAAGCCGCTCGATATCGTCGCAATAATCGGCGCGCAAAAACGTCGCGATCCCGGTGAAAGCGCGGTTAGCCCGCCCCGTTCCACGCATATCGGTCATATTGTCACCTTGTGTTTAAACCGCGCCGATTTTTTGCAGCAGCGCCCGCGTTCTGTCATGGGCGGGCTGGGCGAATATGGCCTTGGCCGGTCCGCTTTCCACAATCCGCCCCTCTTCCATCACCACCAACGTATCCGCCATTTCCCGGGCGAAAGACATCTCATGGGTGACCACCAGCATGGTCATGCCTTCGCCGGCCAATTGCTTCATCACCGACAGCACCTCCCCCACCAGTTCGGGATCCAGCGCCGAGGTCGGCTCGTCAAACAGCATGACCTCCGGCTGCAACGCCAAGGCGCGGGCGATGGCGACCCGCTGCTTTTGCCCTCCCGACAGGCTGGCGGGCATGGCTTGCGCCTTGTGGGCCAGGCCGACCTTGTCCAGCAGCCGCCGGGCCGCCTGTTCGGCGTGGGCTTTGGGCTGGCCGAGAATCTTGTGCGGACCGATGGCGACGTTTTGCAAAATGGTCAGATGGGGAAACAGATTGAAGGCTTGAAACACCATGCCCACATGCACCCGCAAACCGTTGAGCCGCCCTTCGTCCAGCATCCTGCCGTCTTGCAGCAGCCACTGTCCGCAAATGCGGATTGAACCGCTCTGCCCGCGTTCAAGCCCGTTGCAACAACGTAAAAAAAGTACTTTTCCCCGAACCGCTGGGACCGATAATCACCACCACCTCGCCGCGGTGAACCGTCAAATCGATGCCGTTGAGGACCTGCAGTTCGCCGAACGATTTCGTCAGGTTGCTGACCTGGATAATGCCCTGGCTCATTGCACCATCCCCCCCCCCGCCCGCAGTTTCAGCTCGACCCTGCGCAGGGCGTACATGGTGCTGCCGGTCAGCACCAGGTAAATACCGGCGATAACGATATACACCTCCAGCGATCGGTAGGAGATACTGATGATTTTCTGCCCTTCATGCATCACATCATGAATCGTCACCAGGGACACCAGCGCGGAATTTTTCGTCAGGGCGATAAATTCGTTGGCCAGCGGCGGGACCATCCGCACCAGCGCCTGCGGCAAAATCACCCACCGCATGGCCTGGCCGGCGGACATGCCCATTGAACGCGCGGCCTCCGTCTGCCCCCGATCGATTGAGATAATGGCGCCGCGCACCAGTTCGGAAACATAGGCCGCCGAATAGCAGCCCATGCCGATGACGCCGCAGGCAAACGCCGGTATGACGATATTGAAATAAGGCAGACCGAAATAAAGAATGAATAACTGCACCAACAGCGGCGTGCCCCGGACAAAAATGACATAGATATTGCCGGCCAACCACGGCAGGCGCCGCTCGGGGTTCGTGCGCGCCAGGCCGATAAGCGTCCCCAGCAGGCAGCTGAGCAGCATCGCGCAAAGCGTCACTTCCACGGTCACCCACGCGCCCGCCAGCAAGTCCCGCCAGCCCGCCAGCGCGGGCGTAAAATCAAAGGTGACCATATTCCGCCCGCTCCTTTATTTACCCGCCGCGCCAAACCATTTTTGCACCAACCTCTCGTAGGTGCCGTCCGCCCGGATTTCCCGCAGGGCCTTGTTTAACGCCTGGCGAAGCTCCGGTTCGCGTTTGCTGACGGCGATGCCATAATCCTCATGGGTCAGGGGTTCCGGCAACAAGACCGTGGTGCCCCGAGACTTGGCGTACAGCAGCGCGGCGGGCTTGCCCGTGACCACCGCGTCGGCGCGGCCGGTTTCCAGGGCGTTGAACATTTCCTCATTTTTCTCCACCTCCACCGGAACGGCCTTCGGGTAGTTGTCGTTCAACACGGCGATGGATTTCGTGCCCACCTGCACCGCCACCCGCTTACCCGCCAGGTCCGCCGGCGTTTTTATGCCGGTCTCGCCTTTTTTCACCATCACCACCAGCCCGGCGGAAAAATAGGGATCGGTAAAATCCACCACTTTTTTGCGATCGTCGGTGATGTAAATGGCGGACAGGACGATATCCTGCCGGCCGGCCAACACCGAAGGCACCATGGCCTTGAAATCCATATCGGTGTAGTTCATCGCGCGGCCGAGCCGGGCGGAAAGCGCATTGGCCAAATCAATGTCAAAGCCCGTGCGCTGTCCGCCCTGGGTGTATTCCATAGGGGGAAAAGTGGGGTCGATGGCCACCCGTATCGGCTCGGCGGCCAGGCAGGCGCCCGCGTAGAAAATCACCGGCGCGAAGACGGCCAGAAAGGTGCGTTTGATGTCCATGAATTACCCTCGGAGGTGTGTTAACGTGCGCAATCGCAATAACCGGCGCGAATGGCGGCGCCGATAAAGTTCAGGATCAGGCGTCCCGCTATCATGCAGGAAAGCTGATGAATATCTTTCGACGGTTGAATTTCGACGAAATCCATACCGATGACCCGCCCTTTGGCCACCAGGCCGTGGATCAATTTCCGCGCCTGGACGAAGGTCACGCCGCCCGGCGCGGGACCGGCCACCGCCGGCATACAGGTGGGATCCAGGCCATCCGCGTCGATGGAGAGATAATAACGGCCGCCGTCGGGAATCTGCCTTAGCACCTCATCCATGCCGATATCGTGCAGCTCATAGGCGGTAAAAATTTTTGCCCCCCATGCGCGGGCATAATCCGCCTCTTCCTGGCGCGCGCTGCCGGAGGCGCGCATGCCGATTTGGATGATATCCTTCACATAAGGCAATTCCGACGCGCGCCGCATCGGGCTCGATAGCCCGTCCTTGACGCCGTTGACCTCATCGCGCCAGTCCAGATGGGCGTCCAGGTGAACCAGGGTGATAGGCCCCTGGTCGTCAAAGGCGCGCAAAATGGGGTTGGTGATACCGTGGTCGCCGCCCAGTACGATGGGAATGGCGCCCGCCGCGAGGATTTTGCGCGTGGCCTGCTCCGCCCGGACGAAATGGCCGCGGGGATCGTTGAGAGAGGCGGCAATATCGCCGCAATCCACAAAGCGGATGTCGTCCCGGCCTTGCAACAACGGCCCGTCGATATCGAAGTCATAGCGCTCGGGACCGCGGATAACCCGATCGGAGGCCTGGCGAATGGCGGTGGGCGCCCGGGTCTGGTCATTGTTGTAATCCGCCGGCGTATAGGCGGCGCCGTAAGGCATGCCCAATACCGCGAAATGCGCCTGTAGATTATCCAAATCGAGCGCTAAATCCGAAAACAATAAAGATTTATGATTGGTTTGCGGGGCAATAGTGAGCCGCTGGGACATAACGTAATTTCCTTGATGGGCAAAAAATAGCATTAACGCGATTGTATAGAGACAATATCCGGGGGGAAAATAGACATTCTTTGTAATCATCGTTGCGGAAATGACAACCTTGAAAAATAGAATGCTGAATGAAAGGGATCTGAGAGCATTACGAATATTCTGCGTGGTTGCCATGTCGGGAGGGTTTTCCGCCGCTGAAAGCAGACTTAATATGACCAAGGCCACCATCAGCCGCCAGATAAAGTCTGTGGAAGAAAGACTTGGCGCAACATTATGCAGCCGGGGGCCGCGGGGATTTGAATTAACTGATGCCGGTAAGGCGGCCTTGATTTATGCCCAGGAAGCGCTGAATGCCCTGGACAGAATTTTTCCGGCAATGGACGCCAGCCGTGGAATAATATCCGGGCCTTTAGCCATAGGTTTTACTGATAATATCATTGGAAATAAAGCCACCGCTGTTCATACTGCCCTGCGCCAATTAAGTCTTATGGCGCCGCTGGTAAATTTATCTTTGCATACGCTGAATGCCCAGCAGCTTATTCAAGCCCTGCTCGATCGTAAGCTGGATATTGCGGTGAAGGGAATAATGGAGCAGCAAAAGGTCATATCTTTACGTTATATTGAGCTCTATAGCGAAACGCATCGCCTGTATGCCGTCAGCCCGCGAAACAGCGGCGAAAACCGGCCGGTGGTTTTTCGGCAGAACCAGGCGTTCGTGGCGGAAAGCATCGCGGTGCTGGGCTATCCCAAGGGCCCGGAAGCCACGGGGATCGAGGCCGTCGCCATGCTGATCGCCACCGGGCAATATGTGGGCATCCTGCCGTCCCATTATGCCGAGCTGCTGCGGCCGATGTTACCCCTGGAAGCGATCCCCGGTACGCCGTCCTGGGAAATCAAGCATTATGCCGTCACGCACGCCGCCTATCCCCTTTCCCTCGCCGCCGAGACCATGCTGGAACTTTTGGTCTCCGCCCATCGCCCTTCGGCCCAAGCGTGAAAGCGCGGCGTCTTATACCGACGCGCATCAGGCGGAGTCCCGTTCAATCAATTCAAAACCGATATCCCTCACCGCGTCCATCGGCGCTTTTCCCTCGATTTTATCCGCCAGCATATTGGCCGCATCTATGCCCACCCGCCAGCGATCGATTTTCACCGTTGAAATGGAGGGGCTGTGATATTGGGAAAAATCCAGATCGCCGAACCCCATGACGGCGATATCGCCGGGCACCGTGAGCCCCCGGTGGTTCGCCTCGATGATGGCCCCTTGGGCAAGCGTATCGGAACTGCAGATGACGGCGTCAATGCGCCGTTCGGATTCAAGCAGTTGCCGCAGTGCGCCGCGGCCCTTCGCCAGGGCGGCCGGCAGCGGGACGGACACAGACCCGATAGCCTTCAGCCGGTTTTCGCGCAAGACGTCCAGCACCCCTTTTTTGCGCACCGCCGCCCGTTTGTCCTCGGTCCAAATGAGGCCAATGTGTTTGTAGCCCTTATCGCACATATAGCCGGCGATTTTATTGCCTACCCTTTCATGCGAGAACCCCACCAGCATATCCAGGGGAGTGGGAGTCAGATCCCATATCTCCACCACCGGCAACTCGGAAGACAGCAGCACGCGTTTCAGGGCGGGCGAATGCTGTATCCCGGTCAATACCACGCCATCCGGGCGTCTTGAGAGGACAGCGGAAACGATTTCCGCCTCACGTTCTTCCGTATAGCCGCTGACGCACAGCAGCATATGGTAGCCGCGTTCCGCCAACTGGTCGCTCAGGGCCTGAACGGTATCCACAAACATATTATTATTGATTTGCGGTACCACGACGGCAATCAGCTTGCTGCGATTTGACGCCAATCCCCCCCCGCCAGCAGGTTCGGAATGTAGCCGGTGGCGGCAATGGCGTCCCTGACCTTTTGCAGCGTCAAAGCGCGCACCAGATGGGGATTATTCAACGCCCTGCTGACCGTCATGGGGGACAGACCCGCCCGAAGCGCCACATCTTCAAGGGTGGGAGACTTTACTTTACCCATGTTTTTCTGCGTATTTTTGGCCATCATACCGGTCCTTGAGCGACGCGTGAAGCGCATAGAGTACCGTAAAAACAACGTATAACCCAATAACGCAGGCCGGCCTTTTTACGCCTCGCCTCCTAGGGGCCCGGTAGCCGCCGTCGTCGGCGGACAGTTAAAATGATTGCGCAATCATAAGCAACAAAAATTCGTCGTTTCTTGCCATAAATGCGGCTAACCGCTGCGCTCCCCCTCCGGCTTTGAAGCGTTATTTTGTGATCGATCCCGCACATAAACAGCGAACATATGGCGTGACATCCCAGTTAGCGTTAAAAATGTTAGCGCAAACATTTATACAGAAATTCGAGCCATTCTTTTAAGGAGAAATAAAGATGACAGCCAGTGCAAACTCTGATGCCGTGTCCTACGCCAAGGTCGCCCATGTGCGTACCGCCGCCGAAAGCGGTGATCGCATCGTTTGGGTCAAGGTCTCGTTGGCGTTCTTGCCGCTGGCGACACCGGTCAGCGACGCCAAGGTACTGACCGGCCGGCAAAAGCCGCTTACCGAAGTGGCGATTATTTTTGCCCAGCTTCTCACCCGCGACGGCTGCGAGGGCATCGGCTTTAGCTACTCAAAACGCGCCGGCGGCCAAGGCATCTATGCCCACGCCAAGGAAATCGCCGATAACCTGCTGGGGGAAGATCCCAATGATATTGATAAAATTTACACCAAGCTGTTGTGGGCAGGCGCCTCGGTAGGCCGCAGCGGGATTGCGGTCCAGGCCATTTCGCCGTTTGACATTGCCCTGTGGGACATGAAAGCCAAGCGGGCCCGATTGCCGCTGGCAAAGCTGTTAGGCGCTCATCGGGACTCGGTACGGTGCTATAACACCTCAGGCGGCTTTCTGCACACGCCGTTGGATCAGGTGATTAAAAAACGTGGCGATATCCCGGGAAAGCGGCATCGGCGGCATAAAAATCAAAGTCGGGCAGCCGGATACCGCCGAGGATCTGAAACGGCTGGCCGCGGTGCGTAAAGAGTTGGGAGATGATTTTCCGCTGATGGTGGATGCCAATCAGCAATGGGATCGGGAAACCGCCATGCGCATCGGACGCAAGATGGAAGCTTTTAATCTGGTATGGATAGAGGAGCCGCTGGACGCGTATGACGTGGAGGGCCATGCCGCGCTCACCACCGCCCTTGACACCCCCCATCGCCACCGGGGAAATGCTCACCAGCTTTCGTGAGCATGAACAGCTGATACTCGGCAACGCCAGTGATTTTGTGCAGCCCGACGCCCCGCGTGTGGGCGGTATCACGCCTTTTTTGAAAATCATGGATCTGGCCGCCAGAAACGGCCGCAAACTGGCGCCGCATTTCGCCATGGAAATTCATTTGCATCTGGCGGCGGCGTATCCCATCGAGCCTTGGCTGGAGCATTTTGAATGGCTCAATCCTTTATTTAATGAGCAATTAGAACTGCGCGACGGCCGCATGTTGATTTCCGACCGCCCCGGTCTTGGCTTCACCCTGAGCGAACAGGCCCTGGCTTGGACGGTGCAACAAGCCGAATTCGGCAAACGTCCTTAATTTATTGCTTTTAAAAAAGCCGATGTATTTTGAATACATCGGTTTTGGAACATTTTATCAAAAAAATACCTTCTTGGCTCAAATGACGTCAGAGGCTCTACATGAAAGAAGAACCGGTAAAAAAAACCAATATAAGATATATAACGCTGTTTTTCCTGTTTGCCGCCACCGTATTTAATTATTCCGATCGGGCGACGCTTTCCGTCGTTGCGCCGTTTATGAGTAAAGAATTCAACTTCTCACCGGAAATGATGGGCCTGGCGTTTTCTGTATTCGGCATATCCTACGTGATAATGCAAATTCCCGGCGGCTGGTTATTGGATAGATTCGGTTCGAGGCTGGTTTATGGCTATGCCTTGATAGGCTGGTCCCTGGTCACCATGCTACAAGGAACGGTATATTTATTTTCCGCGCCGCTGATGGCATTGATCATATTGAGATTATTCATGGGGGGGGAATTGAGGCGCCGGCTTTCCCCGCCAATAGTCGCCTGAGCGTTCAATGGTTTCCCAATAATGAGCGCGGCTTCGTCACGGCGATTTATCAGGCGGCGCAATATATTTCATTAGCGCTTATTACGCCCTTGATGACCTTTATATTAAACGTCGGCAATTGGCATCACGTATTTTATTATATCGGCGTTATCGGCATTGTCCTGGGCGGATTATGGCTGACCTATGTTCGCGACCCTTTGCGTCATAAAAACGTTAATCAGGCTGAGATTGACTATATCAGGGATGGCGGCGGCGAGCCGGAACTGGGTATTGATCCGCGAAAAGGCACCGTAACGTTTGGCCAGGTAAGAAAAGTGTGCGTCAACAGAATGATGATCGGCGTGTATATCGGCCAGTTCTGTTTGACATCCATCACCTGGTTCTTTTTGACCTGGTTCCCTACCTATCTTTATCAGGCAAAGGGCATGTCGATACTCAAAGTGGGGATGATAGCCTCGATACCCGCCGTGGCCGGTTTTGTCGGCGGCATCATCGGCGGCGTGTTTTCCGATTATCTGCTCACAAAAGGCTACAGCCTCACGGTGGCGAGAAAATTCCCCATTATTTGCGGCATGTTATTGTCTTGCGCCATTGTCACCGCCAATTATACCCAGTCGGATATTCTGGTGGTCGGCGCCATGAGCATCGCCTTCTTCGCCAAGGGATTCGGCAATCTCGGCTGGTGCGTATTGAGCGACACCTCGCCGAAAGAGGTGCTCGGCGTCGCCGGCGGCGTATTCAACATGTGCGGCAATCTGGCGGGCATCGTAACGCCTTTGATTATCGGGTTTATTTTGTCCTGGACCCACTCCTTTGATATCGCGATCCTGTATGTCGGCTCTATGGGATTGCTGGGCCTGCTCTCTTATTTGCTGATTGTGGGTAAAATAGAGAGGCAGCACATCTAGCCTCATTGCGGCGTCCGCGCGTCTGTTGCCGGCGGACGTCAGCGATAATAGACGGCGATATGCTGATTTTGCAGCCGTTCGATGGCCACCGGCGTGTCGAAGATGTCCTCCAGCACAGCCGGCGCCATGATGTGCGCCGGCGGCCCCTGATACACCACCCGCCCCGCTTTCATGGCGATGATGCAATCCGAATAGACCGAGGCGAAATTTACGTCATGGATAACCAGGACAATGGTTTTGCCAAGCTCGTCCGCCGCGCGGCGAAGCTGCTTCATCATCGCCACCGCGTGCTTCATGTCCAGATTATTCAGCGGCTCGTCCAGCAGAACATACTTGGTGTCCTGGCACAGCACCATCGCCACGTAGGTTCGCTGGCGCTGTCCGCCGGACAGCTCATCCAGATAACGATGCCGCAAATCCGTCAGGTTCAGAAAGTCCAGCGCCGCCGCGATGCGGATGCGGTCGTCCTCATTGAGCCGGCCCTTGGTATAGGGATAGCGGCCGAATCCCACCAGATCCGCCACGGTGAGCCGGCTGGTGAACCGATTCTCTTGGCGCAGCACCGACAGGCAGGTGGCCAGCACATCCCCCGGCGTGGCGGCCACATCCAGGCCATTGACCCGAACCCGTCCGCCGTCCGCCGGCAGTAAGCGGCTGATAACCGAGAGCAGGCTGGATTTGCCGGCGCCGTTGGGGCCGATGATCGAAGTGATGCCGCCTTCGGCTATGGTCGCCGTAATCCCGTCGAGTACCGCCACATCGTCATAGCGTTTGCTGACGTTGCTGATTTCAATCACAGACTGACCTTTTTCAATAACATGACAATAAACAGGGAACCGCCGATAAACTCGATGACCACCGACAACGCGCCGGACATGTTCAACAGCTGTTCCAGAATCAGCTGACCGCCCACCAGGGTAATCAGGCCGAGCAGGAAGGCGGCGGGCAGGAGAAAGCGGTGCTGATGGGAGCCGGCCATCATATAGGCGAGATTCGCCGCTAGAAAGCCCAAAAAGGTCAACGGTCCCACCAACGCGGTGGAAACGGCCACCAATACCGACACCAGCAGCAGAATCAGGGTCACCTTGCGCCGGTAGTCGATGCCCAGGCAGACGGCGGCGTCTCGCCCCAGCGCCAGGACATCCAGGCAAAAACGCTGGCGCCACAGGAAAGGCGCCGTTATCGCCACCGCCGCCGCCGCGATGGCCACCAGTTCCGGCGGCGCCCGGGTAAAGGTGGCGAACATCCGTCCCTGCAGGATAGCGAATTCGCCGGGGGTTAGCAGCCGCTGCAGCAACGTAGAGAAGCTGCGAAACAGGGTGCCGCAGATAATGCCCGCCAACAGCAGCAGAGGCAGGTCATTGCCCCGTCCGGTAAACAGCCAGCGATACAGCAGGGACGAAAACAACACCAGCAGCAGCGATTCGCATAGAAATTGTCCAACGACGCCCAGGTCGGCGAGGACGCGGTCATCGATGAAAAAAAATCATGGCGGTTTGCAGCAGGATGAACAGCGCCTCAAAACCCATCATCGACGGCGTCAGAACGCGATTATGGGTGATCGTTTGAAACAGCAGGGTCGAGACGCCGGCGGCAAAGGCCACCAGCAGCATTGTCGCCAGGACCAGCGCGCGATGGAAAAGGATATAGCGCAGATTGTGCCCTAAATGGACGGTCATGAACAACGTTATGACCATAAGCGACAGACATCCCAGCAGCAACAGCCGTGCTTTTGGCGACGCCTGCCGGTGAACGGCGACCTCCGTCGTCCCGGATTTACAATCCGACATGGCGTCTTTGGCCGAGCAGCAGCAGAAGGAAGACCGCGGCCCCGACCACCCCAGGATCACGCTGGCCGGAATTTCAAAGGGGTAGCGGATAATCCGTCCCACGAGGTCGCAAAACAGCACCAGGCCGCCCCCCGACAGGCACACCCAAGGGACGGTCTTGCGCATATGATCGCCCATCCGCAGACGGACGAGATTCGGCACGATCAAGCCCAAAAAAGGCAGTGCGCCCACCACCACCACCACCACGCCGCTGACCAGGGCGATAATCGCCAGGCCCGTCAGCATGACCCGCCGATAGTCCAGGCCGACGTTCATGGCGAACGCGCGTCCCATGCCGGCCACCGTGAACCGATCGGCGACCCGGCACGCCGCCAGCGTCAATAAGCCCACCAGCCACAACAGCTCGTAGCGGCCTGCCAGCACGCCGGAAAATCACCGTTTTCCCAGTTCCCCAGCGACTGCATCAAATCGAAATGCAGGGCGGCGAAGGTGGTGACGGCGCTTATCACCGCCCCCAGCATAATGCCGACCAAGGGAACCACCAGCGCCGATTTCAGCGCCACCCGCTTGAGCAGCCGCATAAACAGAAGGGTGCCCGCCATAGCGAACAGACTCGCCACCGCCATTTTCAGCATCACCGGCGCCGAGGGCATCACCACCATCATGACAAGCAGTCCCAGACTGGCGGACTGCGTGGTGCCGGCCATGGAGGGCTCGACGAAACGGTTTTGGGTCAACATCTGCATGATAAGGCCGGCCACGCTCATGGCGCTGCCGGCCAACAGCAGGGCCAGCGTGCGCGGAACCCGGCTGATGAAGAAGATCTCCTGCATAACGGGATCGGTCCATACCTTCAAGGGACTGACGTCCCCGGCGCCGGCAAACAGGCTGGCGACGATCAGACACAGCATCACAGCGGCTATCACTGCCAGGGAGAGGGGTTTCATGCCGCCAGCCGGATAAAATCCATTATTTCTTGTCCAAGGCCTGGTTAATGGCGACCATCAGTTGGCTATAGCTTTGCAGACCGCCGGCGATATACATGGAAGTGGGATCCAGATAGACCACCCGCTGCTTTTGCCAGGCGGCGGTTTTGGCGATAAGGGGATTATCCAGCACTTGACGCGCCGATGCGCCGTCCGATCGTCCGATGGCGCTGTCGCGATCCAGCACGAACAGCCATGCCGGATTCACGCTCAGCACGAATTCCGAGGTCACGATATTGCCGTGTTTGCCGGTCTCGTTAAATACCGTGGCCGGTTTGAATCCCAGCACATCATAGATGAAGCCGAAACGGGACCCCGGGCCGAAAGCCGACATCTTACCGCCGCTGACCATCAGCACCAGGGCGCTGCCCGCGTTGGCCGATTTGCCCTTGATTTGGTCTATCTGCTGTCTGAAGCCATCCAGCCGCTTTTTTGCCTCGGCTTCTTTACCGAAAATAGCCGCCAGCTGTTCGGTGCGTTGGGTAAAACTGGCCATGAAATGCTGGTCGTCCACGTCCAACGCAATGGTGGGGGCGATGGCGCTGAGCCTGTCGTAAGCGTCATGGGCCCGCCCGCCGGCAATGATGAGATCGGGGCTCGCATCGCTGAGAGCCTCGTAATTCGGTTCAAACAATGTGCCGGCGTTGAGATAGCCGCCGCCGCTGTATTTGGCCAGAAACGGCGGCAGATGCGCGCTACTCTGCGGCACGCCGGCCACCGTGATCCCGAGCGCGTCCATGGTATCCAGCGTCTGCGGATTCAGCACAATGACTTTTTTTCGGTCGTAGCGGAACCTGGGTGGTGCCCTGCGCATGCTCGATGGTCAGCGTGCCGCCCTGTTCGGCCGCGACGGCCTGTCCACACCCTCCCGCCAGCGCCAGCAGCGAGGCCAGCAGCGTTGTTTTTAACTTTGCGCTCAAGCGCATCCTGTTCTCCTTGATTCATCTGCGCAATGTCTAGGACACAAAACATTAACATTGAATACTTCTCATTCTTATTTACGGAGTATATGCCTCTCCTCCGCGAATTCAAATACTCTTCTTATCAGTGGAGTCTTTTACTCTTATGATCAATAGAGTTTTGTACTCTACTCATCAATGAAATCGTGGAAAGAGGCGCGGCTGGGAGACCAGTTCAGGAACAGGCGGGCCTTGTCCGCATTGATGCGGCAGTCCGAGCCCAACGCGACGGTGGCCATCATCTCTCCCCAGTATTCCGCGGCTTGCCGCCTGGTTAAGGATACCGGCGCGCCGGATAATTGAAGTCTGTTATGGATAGCCGTGGCTATCTCTTTGAACGAGGCGTCGCCGTTTTCCGCAAAAAACAGCGAGCCAGGCTTGGCGCGTTCCAATGCCGCAAGGTAAAGCCCGACCAGATCCTCGATATGCACCTGGCTCCAGCGATGTTCTCCGTCACCGATGTAAACCGCCGCGCCGAACCGTTTCGCCGCGGCCGTCAACAAAGGAATCTGTTTGCTTTTTTTGCCTAAAAACAGCCCGCTGCCGTAGACCATGGCCGGGACGATGACGATGCTGCGTACCGCGTAAAGCGATGCGCGCAGGACTGATTTATTGATTTCCGCCCGATGGGGGAAGGGCTCCCGGCTTTCCACCGGAAAATCCTCGGTGAACACGAAGCTTGAGGTTTCGGCATGCCGCCAATTCGCCACGATGGCGGAACCGGACGTATAGATAAAGGTTTTACCGGTTCCCCGCATAAGCGCGAGGAAGCCCGCCGCAATCGCGGGGTCGTCGCATTCGGCGGCATGGATGACGGCATCGCATTGCGCCACCGCGCCGGCGATAACGCGGGTATCGGCCAGTTCGCCCCGTACCGGAATCATGCCGGCATCCTCCACCAGGGCCGCGTCGCCATCCCGTCGTACCAAGCCCAGTACCCGGTATCCCTTTTTTCAGCGTGACGGCCAGGCTCCCGCCGATAAAGCCGGTTATGCCGATGATAAATACCGTTTTGATTGTGTTCATGCTCGATTCCATGACGGCCCGGTCTTATCGCCCCGACCGTGCGTTAAACGATTACCGCCGCCGTAATGGCGGTTCAGCGGTTAGCGGACGATGGCGCCGATAGGCGACGGCGTGAACGCAAGCCGGATCGCAGCCGCGGCGCTGGGTGAAATAATCGCTTAACAACGCGACCGTTTCTCCTTCGCCGGCCAGCCAGACCAGATAATCGTCGGCGGGCAGAGAGACTTTATCCAGGGCGCCTATCAGCATGCCGAGATTATCGGCATCCAGCATGGCGCTCCCCAGCCACCTCGCGTCGATGTCTTCAAGGCCGCCGAGATAGGCGCGGCCCGCGGTTTCATCGATCCCGGCAAACAGATGCCAGTCCCCGGCTTTGACGGCGGACTGGCGTCGCCTGAACGCCGGCAGGGCGGATTCATCACAGACGTAAAGCTGGAACCGGCCCTCATCGGATAACACCGACGATTCTCCCGGGGCGCCCGCCACCAGTTCCTGTCCCGGCAGCGCGCGGGCGGCCCAGTCGCTGTCCAATTCCCCTTCGCGGCTGAAAACATCCAGCGTCATCACGCCACTACCCTCAAACGCCAAGGGCGTAAACTCCCGTGAGTAAAAACGCGCGTCGTCTTTCCAGACCACTTCCGCCGGCGTCACTTCGGGCAAATGCGGCGCGCCGGTTTTCGGATCGGGAAAAAACAGCGTGACAAGGTTATCGAAGGCCGGCGAATCAAAGTCGCTGAGATCGGTCCCGCTGAACCGGATGCGCCAAAAGCGCTCGGCCACGCGCGTTTTATCCGCGACGCTTATTCGACGGAAACGAAATGGATCACGCGCCGGCCGCGCCTCGCGCTCGAGGATATTCCTTGTTTTTCTGCCCAAAAAGCACACTCCTTGCATTACGATAAAATGAATTAACCGGGCCGCCTTCAATCGCCACGGAGGCGTTAAAGCGCGGCGGCAATACGTTCGGCCAGACGAAGATCGCCTTCGCCGGAGGAGCCGCTGACCCCGACGGCGCCGATGATTTCGCCGTCGGCCCACAGCGGCAATCCGCCTGTCAGCGGCACCAGGTCCGGCACGGACAGCATCGCCGTCGCCCCTTGGTTAATCATCTGTTCGAACAGCGCCGAACTGTCCCGAATGGCGGCGGCGGTGCGGGCTTTCCCTTGCGCTACGCTTACGGAAACCGGCGGGGCGGCGTCCATTTTGGCGAAAGCCGCCAATTGCCCGGCGCGGTCCACCACCGCGATGCTGACGGCGGCGTTCTGTTCCAACGCGGCCTGGATGCCCACGCTGAGCAACCCCTGCGCCGCCGCGAGGGTGATATTTTTAACGGCATAATAAGCTGCTTGAGACATCGCTATTCCTTGATACGGCGATAAACATTACACTGGCATGTTGTTTTGGCTAACCTAACAGGTGCCTCGGCCATGCGGTACCTTCATTCCTGGTAACAGAGCATTGACTAAAAGGGGAGTCATCATGCCGGTACTGGATGATATAAAGGGATTTGTCACCGTGGCGGAAACCGGGGGATTTACCCATGCGGCCAGGAAGCTGTCCATATCCACCTCCGTCGTCAGCCGTCGCATCGAAAGGCTGGAAACGGAGCTGGGAGTCTGTCTTATCCTGCGCAATACCCGCGGCGTCACGCTGACGCCCGCCGGCAATGAATTCTATCGTCACGCGCAATTGATCATGCGCGAACTGGATAACGCCTACCAAGCCGTTGCACAACGCAAAGAAGCCATCGCCGGCTGCCTGCACATCAGTACGCCCTATTCGTTCGGCATCCGGCATCTTGAACCGGTATTGGAGCGGCTGGCGGCGCGCTACCCCTCCCTTGAGTTCGATATTTCCTATAACGACCGGTATGTGGATTTGCTGAAGGAATCCTTTGACGCCGTCATCCGCATCGGCGCCATCAACGAATTGAGTTTCGCCGCGCGCCGGATTTGTCCCATCGCCTCCGTGCTGGTGGCAAGCCCCACCTATCTGGCGAAACACGGCACGCCGCGCACGCCGGATCAGATAGCGGAACATGAATGCCTGATCTATTCCGGTCGCACCCATGCCGAATGGGTGTTTCAACGGCAGGGGGACCCGATACCCCTTTTGCCGGCGGGTCGTTTTCATTCCGATAGCGGAGAGGTTCTGCTGCAATGGGCATTATGCGGACGGGGCATCGCCGTCTTGCCCCATTTCATGGTCAAGGAGAGCGTGGCCGGCGGCGCCCTGGCGCGGCTGTTGCCCGATTACGCATTGCCGGAGCACGACCTGTATCTTTTGCGCCCCCCCCCCGGGAGTGCGAGTGGCGGGCAAGGTACGGGCGCTGTTCGACGAAATGGTGACGTATTGCCAGGAAATACTGCCGACGGCGAGTTGAAAGGCCGCCGCTTCCTTTCAGTTCGGATATATATATAGATTTAAACAATGAAAAAAGCCGTCTATTCTCTTGACCGATCAATAATTATATAAAAATATCACAATAAAACAGCCAAGGACGATAGAGGTGTATTATTATTGATCGCTTTCATAGTCACAGACTATATATATCAATTATGCAATGCTTTTTGTTGCGCCGGCTCTCAGGTTCATCTAGCATGACGGCTAACTAAATTCCCTGGGCCTTCAGCATGTTTGTGTAAAAAAAGCCTCTTTTGTTCGGATATACTTCTCCCCGCGCTGGAACAAGCAACGGATGCGGTTATTATTATTGATGATAAGAATAACGTCTTATTCTTCAATAACCGGGCGGAGAACCTGTGGGGATACAGCCGCCATGAAGTGTTGGGGCACCGGCTGCCCTTGCCCGGCATACGTATCGCCGATCAGGGCGACGCCCTCTACGCCCCGCAGACGGACCGGCGGCGCGATGTTCAGATCAAGCATAAAGACGGACAAAAAATTTCCGTCTCCCTCGCTTTGTCAAAAATTGTGACAAGCGATAAAAATTATTATATGGGTGTGCTGCATCCCACGGAGAATATTATTCCCGGGGCGGAGAATCCACTCTTGCAGCAAACCCATTTTGACGCATTAACCGCATTACCGAACCGGCAACATCAATATCAGCATATTGATGAACTATTAAAATCCGGGCAGCAAAAACAATTCGCCATTTTTTTCGTCGACCTGGTCCATTTTAAAGAGGTCAACACCACCCTGGGCTATGCCGCGGGAGATACCGTGCTGGTGAAAATAGCCCGCCGGTTCGAAGAGCACCTTAATAAAATAGCGTTCATCAGCCGCTCCCACAGTGATTCATTTGTTCTGATCGCCGCGGGCTGCGACGCTCCACGCGCGCGTCTGTTGGCGGAAAAAATCCTGTCCCTGTTCCATCTGCCGTTTGATGTGTCCGGTTTTGCCCTGGACATTTCCGCCAGTATCGGCGTCAGCCTTTATCCGGACAACGGCGCCGATCGGGATACCTTGCTGCGGCATGCCAATATCGCCACCCACAGCAGCCGGATGCCCGCCAGCGGCGGATATCTTTTTTCAGCCCGGATATGGACCAGGTGGATCAGGAGCGGCTTACTCTGGCGACGGCGTTGAAGTCCGCCATTGCCAACGGGAAACTGCGCCTGCATTATCAGCCGCAAATCTGGCTGAAGGACGGCAAACTTTACGGCGTTGAAGCATTGGCGCGGTGGAGCGATCCGGTGCTGGGGGACGTCTCGCCGGCGAAGTTCATCACCCTGGCGGAGGAAATCGGCGAAATCGAGGCCATCGGCCGCTGGTCGTTGCAGGAAGCCTGCCGCCAGATGGCGGAATGGCGTCGTGACGGCGTGCCGATACCGGTGGTGTCGGTCAACCTCTCCCCCATCAATTTCTACAACAGCAGCCTGCCCGATTACATCAAAGGCCTGCTGGAGCAATACCGGCTGCCCCCTACCTGCCTGACGGTGGAAATTACCGAGGGCGTGATGATGAATCAGCGCCCTGAAACGGAAAAAGTGATCTGCGCCGTGCGCGGTTTGGGCGTCGGCTTGTCAATGGATGATTTCGGCACCGGTTATTCCAGCCTGTCGCGATTGGCTCATCTGCCGATGACGGAGCTCAAAATCGATCAAAGCTTTATGCAGGATTTCCAGGAAGGCAGCAAGACCAAGGCGATTGCCACCACCGTGGTGCGTATCGGCCAAAGCCTGCGGCAAACGGTGGTCGCGGAAGGTGTGGAAACCGAGCTGCAAAAACAGCAGCTTCAGGCGTTGCAATGCAACATCGCTCAAGGGTTCCTTTATTCAAAGGCATTGAAAGCCGCCGACCTGGTCACCTGGGTCAACGGCCAGCATTGAGGCGCGAAGCCATGGCGAATGGCTTGTGACACCAGGCGCATGTCTTATGACACAAGGCGCTTGGCTTTTGACATAAGGCGCATGGCGCATGACATATCCCATGCGCCAGGCATAAATTACCTAGGCGGCGCCGGCTCGCTTTTATTCAAGATGAAATAACATAAATTTACTTTATCAAAACATTTTATCTTGCTGAGGCGTTAATAATAATCCGTAGCTTATTTAGGTTTTTTTGCCAAGAAAACCCTAAGTAAATTCTTATAGGACGGCAATAAATGATATATCAGATATTCTCAACTATTTTCATCATAAAATGATTCTCCATATAGTTACGGATCATGACGATTAATTGCTCGTAGCGGTCCCGTAATGAATCGCCGTGGCGGAAAACCAACACCACCGCCCGTTTCGGTTCCGGATTGATACAGGAGAGATAACGAATGTCTTCGCCCTTATTATCCTGTAACGCAGCCAGAAGCGGCACCAGCGCCATGCCGCGATTGGCCGCCACCATGCTTTTAATGGTTTCCAGATTCGTCACCTGAAACCGGGTATCTTCGTCGGCATCGAACTGATAACAATATTTTTTTACCTGCCAGCGCAGGCAATTACCGTCATCCAGCATCAATAATTTTTGGCCTTTAAGCTCAGACATGGAAATGATATCCCGGTTGGCCAAAGGATTGCCCTTCCCCACCGCCAGTTTCATCGGCTCCTCGAACAGCAGCGGCGCCACAAAGGACTCCGTTTCCCGCACCCGGCTCATAATGGCGCATTCTATTTTTCCTTTTTCAAGAAGATCAATAAGTTGATGCGTTTTTGCCTCATGCAGATACAGTTGCAGCGTGGGAAATTTATGTCCTACCGCCATGGACAAATGGGGGAACAGATAGGGCGCGATGGTGGGAATAATACCGATATGCAAAGAAGTAGGCATGGCATTTTGCTTCATGGCAGCCATGTTTTTTAATATTTTAAGCTCCCGTAAAACCGCCCGGGTTTGATCTACCAACATCAATCCGTTTTTAGTAAAACTCACTTTCCTTGTGGTTCTTTCCAATAACTTAAGCCCTAATTCGTCCTCAAGTTTACGCACTTGTCCACTCAATGTTGGTTGACTTACATGGCAGGCTTCCGCCGCTCTCTGGAAATGATTGAATTCTGCAAGCGCAACTAAATATTCTAAATCACGAATGTTCATTTAATTCCCCTGAAAGACCAGCTCTAAATATCAAGCTAAGCAAGCGTGACTCAACGTCGCAATTCTGTGGTATTACGCAGGTTGTATTTTTTTTAAATTTTTCACACACCAAGAACTCGCCGTTAACGGTTTTTATAACATTGGTATCATCTTATTTTTCGCCTTTGCGAATTGACTTGTTCCCGCCTGGCTACGTGGGGGGACATTTATAACATAATAAAATCTCTTGTGTAATTTGATTGTGGAGATCCGGCACGGTATTGTGCAGTCATTGAGCTACCTCATTGCAAACTGAAACACTCTTTACAATTAATTTTCTAAAATGATCTTTTATTTTGTGAAAAAAAATTATTCCACGGAGTGGGACAATTGATTTTGTACATAATACGACAACAAATGCAAACTGGCGGAATAATAATCTTCTTTTTGACCGATTGTGCCGGAGATCGGCTGCTTATCATCCAGCGTCAAATCACGCACCGCCAGCATTCCTTGCGATAGGGAGTATTCAGCCGTTTGATTTTTGACCACATCGATCCATGCCGGCGTACTGTCCCGTTCGGATTTAGACCAATGTTTGATGAAAGGAGATAAGGTACTGCCGGAGATGCCGGCCCAGCGCAAATAAAGCGGAATACGAACCGCATCAAAACTGAAACGGGATGGCCAACCCGCCGCCGGTGAGAATTGCCCGTTCTGATCAAGATCCACCCAGTCGGTGGGCAAGCCATCTTCGCCGAAATCCATTTTGGTTAATTGAACCATACTGCTGTCAATGAGCTTTTGCCAAGTCTCGTTATGGCTGTATTGATAGAAATCATACCAGGCAGGGAATATAAAATAAGAAGGGTTCAATGTTAACCGGTCATTATGTTCAAACCCCTCAATGCCAGGCAACATTACCGTATAATCTCCATAGGAAATAACGGCATGATTCAACAGCGCGGTTTGTATTTGGTTAGACATTGTTAAATAATCTTCATCGTTCCATTTTTTTCCCTCCCAATAATAAAGCCCAGGCAATAAGCGTATCGCCATCCGATGCGGTATTTGGATCGGCAATGGCGACTTTTTCCTGCGGTTCATAACGCCAGGAAAATAACCCTACATCGTCTCGGTACAATGTTTGCCGAGTCCAGCGCCAAATGTTGGCGAAGGTTTGTTTATCATCATTAAATACCGCCATCAACATGCCGTATCCCTGCCCTTCGGAATGGCTGACATCATGATTGCCGGTATCCACAACGCGGCCATCCGGCAGCACAAAGGCCTGTTTATATTGTTGCCATCCTAGATTCCCGACGTCGGCGGCGCATGAAAAGGCCGTCAGCCATAACGAAATCATCACCCAAAAAATTTTTTTCACCTGGTTAATCCTCTCCTATGTTATAGACGCGATGCGACGGATTAAAACCGGATAAGAAAATATCCGCTTAAAAAGCGGATACCTTTTATACGTTCTTAATCGACGACGGACTGCGGCTAGCCGAAATTAATCGCTTTCATCCAGGACGTAAAAGCCGCCCCCAAGGATGGGTGACGCAACCCGTATTCCACAAAAGCCATGAGATAGCCGAGTTTATCGCCGCAATCATGTGATTTGCCGATCATGCCGAAGGATTCAACCACCTCGCGCTCCAACAGCAGGCTAATGGCATCGGTAAGTTGTATTTCGTCGCCGCTGCCCGGCGGCGTCATGGCAAGCAAAGGCCAGATGGCGGGCGTCAGAAGATAGCGTCCCACCACCGCGATATTGGAAGGCGCGTCTTCCACGGACGGCTTTTCAACCAAGGCGGAGATAGACGCGCTGCTTCCCGGCGGGCAAACCGCCGCGCCACAGTCGACGATGCCGTATTTATTCACGTCTTCCCGCGGTACGGTTTCCACCATGATCTGGCTTCTGCCCGTGGCGTCGAAGCGGGCAATCATTCCCGCCAGATTGCCGGTGGGCCGTCCGTTCGCCATTTCGTCAATGAGCACATCCGGCAGCAGGACGACAAAAGGATTGTCGCCGATAAGCGGATGGGCGCACATCACGGCATGGCCCAGACCCTTGGACTGCCCCTGGCGCACGTGCATAATCGTGGTGCCGGCGGGACAGATGGAACGAACGCCTTCCAGCAGTTGGCGCTTAACGCGACGCTCTAATAATGACTCCAGTTCAAAAGACGTATCGAAGTGGTTTTCGATGGCGTTTTTAGAGGAGTGCGTCACCAGGATAATTTCTTTTATTCCCGCCGACACGCATTCATCCACAATATACTGGATCAAGGGTTTATCCACCAACGGCAGCATTTCTTTTGGAATTGCTTTGGTGGCCGGCAGCATTCGAGTGCCCAATCCGGCTACCGGTATTACAGCTTTCAACATAGCAAACATCCTTGGATTTATAATCTAACTTACAACACATCATTCCCGGGTAAAGGTATCCCTGGTATTGCGCACATATTCAAGCCTTCATTGATAGGCCCTGCCGCCCATCTTGGAGTACTCGATTTCCTGATAGAAAATATAATCGTCGCCACCGCGACTCTTTGCTTCGTACAACGCTGTATCCGCACATTTAAGGACATCTGAAAACGTCGTGCCGTTAATGGGATAATGCGCCACCCCAATACTGAGGGAGATATAAACACGTTCTTTAAGCCTGTCGAGAATAAATCCCTCGTTGACGGCGCTCTTGAGTTTTTTCCAGCATGGCGCAGAGCTGAACATAGGTCATATCCGCGGGAAAAAGCAACGCGAATTCATCTCCCCCCCAGCCGGCCCAATAAAGTATCTTCCCCCAAGACATTTTTAGTCCTGACGGCCAACAGCCGTAACAGTTTGTCCCCTTGATTATGTCCTAAGGTATCGTTAATGGACTTGAATTTATCCGCATCGAAGATGGCCACATAAAAAGATTGCGCCACGACCGCGGACATGTTTTTGATAACCACGCCGGCTTGATTATAAAAGCCATGACGATTGAATACCCTGGTTAAATTATCCCGCTGGCTTTTATGATAAAATTTCATCCGGTTGCGGACTTGTTTGGTGACATCAAACCTAATGGTGAAGTAGCGAATGATGTTGCCACGGTCATCGACTTCCGGAATGATGGTCACATCTTCCCAAAAAAATCTTGCCGGATTTCGATTTATTGCAAATTTCATTTCGCCACACTTCGCCGGACTTGATGAGACGGTGCATTTTGGCAAAAAATATTTCATCATGAATTCCGGAACTGAGAATGCCATGCGTATTGCCAATCAGTTCCTCCTGACTGAATCCGCAAAATTGGCAAAATAATTGATTGGCGTACTGAATCACACCGTCCGCGTCAGTGATTGTCATCATTAGTGCTTTATCAATCATATAGTCCAATAATGACAATTTAGACATCGGCACTGGCATTGTTATAGTATCAGACATGCGATCGGCTCCACGTTAATATGGGAACAAAAAGGACTTCATACCTATCAACAAATAATCACTTGTTTGACCGCTCCTACATCGCATATCTGAAAATCAGCACGTCCTTCGTCATGTCCTGATTATTCCAAATCACCGGTACCGTATTGGTCCCGCCTTGGGAAATCAGCCATTGCGAATAGGCGCCCTCCAGCACCCAGGCGCTGGCCTGACGCCAGCGGCCCTCATCCTCCATACGCGGAGCGTGGGGCCAGGCGCAGTGCACCAAGATCAATTCCCGTTCCGCCGGCGCGATTTTCACGAATCCCCAGTTGAAGAATTCCAGAATTTTATTAAGCCGCTCTTCCAGCTCATGCACCGTACCGCAGGCCGCCAGGGGATACCACTGGGCGAGGGATTGCCCTATATTCCGCAAGGCTTCATGATTAGTGACCTCGTCTTTTTTAATCAGAATATTGGCAAACATAATATGCACCAGATCATGCCAACCGGCCTGATAACGTCGCTGCAAATAATCATCTTGCTGTGGTTGCAAAAGTGTAGTCTCGTTCATCTTTATTTATCGTCCAGCAAATATTTAAAATATATTAGGCCAGTACCTTCTGAATAACTTCCGAAGGTATCATAACCAACCTTGCCGCCCAGGTGCATATTTTGGCTTAACCGGTAATCGGCATCCACCGCCAACGAATAACCTATCCCGTTTTTGCCTGAAGCAGAATACTCACTGTCGATGTCCGCATCTTCAGCAGCCAATGCCGCCAACTCCGATTGCAATGCGGCATTATTCGGGAAATACGCGCTCTTGTCCTGATGGTAGGATTGATAACCGACAGAACCATTCAGGCTGAGTTTCAGGTTTTCATATTGATGACTGTATTCCATCGGTATAGCGAGGCTGAGATAATCCTGCGGACTGAAGTAACCGCCTTGCCCTACCGTGTAATAACTTAGATTTTTATCGAATTTTTCATAATCAATGCTCACGCCCACCTTGAATTCACTGTTTTGCGTGCGATAAGGTCGGGTGTAGATACCCGCCGACGACTCTACCTCTTGGTTATCGGGTACGTTGGTGCCCAGATAATCATAAAACCCGCCGCCGGCGTAGAACCCCGCGGTGCCGTCGTCATAGGTATATTGGACGCTGCCGCCGTTTTTGGTCACCGCCCCCCCCAGGTGGTGCCGGTGAGTTGGTCTTTTACGCCGACGTATGACAGTAAACTGTCGGTCACGGCGCGGCGTTCCGCCACCAGATTTAATCTGCTGAAGGCCGACAAAGCCGGCGACCAGCGCACGCCTCCCACGATGCGCGTGATATCCGAACCCAGCGGGGTCGAGCCGATGTCCACCCGATAGCTGTCCCCGCTCAGCGACAGGTTGGTCACCACGCCGTTTGATTGTTGCGAGTCCTGCGCGTCGGCATCGGTATCCACCGTGGCGGCAGTGGTGCCGTCAGCGGTGGCGGCAGCCTGGGCGGCGGCCGCCGCTATCACGCGATCGGCGTGCTGCAGCGGGCCGGTTCCGAAGCGGTCGCTGCTGACCTCGCTCATGCCCCCCCCGCGCTTAACGACGTTGGCGTCACGGTCAATTCGAGCCGGGACGAATCATCCGGGACGCCGGAAATAGTGAGCGGCGCGCCGACTTCATTGAGTTGGCTCAGGCCGCTTTCGCCGTTGCGGGATCGAACCGACATACCGCCCTGGGTCCAGGTCGCTATCTTGTTCTGAATGTCATCGGCCAGCGCGCTGATGTTTTGCTGGGTACGGTCAGCCACCACAATCGGCGCGGCGCTCTGGGCGCCGCTGATGATATCCGGCGTGTCCGTGATGGAACCCATTGTCGGCGCCGCCGAGGTCAAGCCGCCGTCGCTTCTGCGCCACTGGGCCGTGCGCAGCAGCGCCAAAGCCTGTTTATGGTTGCCGGCCGCTTCCGCCACCTGCGCCGCCAACAGCAGATATTCCGGCGTCCGGGTCGGCGGAATAGCCGCCAACAGGCGTTGACCTCGCGCCACGTCGCCCTGGGCCAGGGCGAGGCCGATTTCTCCCTCGCGGGCCGCCAGGTTTTGCGGATCGCGGGCGAGCACATAGGTATATATCCGCTGCCCATCCTGATACATACCGCTTGCTCCATAGACCCGTCCCATGGCCAGCAGCAGATCCAGGTTATTGGGATTGGCGTCTATTTCGGCTTTGAGTTTGGCATAGGCCGCGGAAATATTGCCTTCCTCCCGCAGCCGGTCGGCGGTGACGATGGCCGTACCGGCGCGGATATCCGCCACTTCAGTGGGCGTGCTGGCGCTTATCAGCGCCGGATTGTTCGCCAACGCATCGGCTTCATCAAACAAGCCCGCCTGATTCAGAACGGCGATGTGCTCGCCATATTCACCCACCGTGCCGCGCAGCCCGCCGTTGATGCTCGCTCTTACCAGTTGTACCGCCTGCTGCGCGTCCCCCGCCGCCATCATATCCTCGGCCAGCACGCCCACATCCGCCGGCGACGTCGGGGGGTTTTGCGCCAGGATACGCAAGGTATTGGACGCGGCCAGAGAATCCCCCTGGCGCAGATAATTCTCGGCGACGGCGAGCTGCCGTCGGTAGCGAACCCGCTTATCCAAATCGCCCATTTCGGCGGTTTTTGCGCTTGGCGGAATGCGTGCCAGCAGGGACTGGGCCCAGGTCCAGTCTTTCTCATCGGCGGCAAAGAGCGCCGCGCCGTATAAATTGTCGGCCGACGTCCCCGGTTTCTGCGTCCCCTGGCTGATAAGGGCGCGGGCCTGTCCGTCCTCACCCTGTTTTTGCAATATCCGCGCCGCATCCAGACGCGGCCAGATATTGTCCGGCTGCGTCGCCATTGCCCGGCCCAGGAGGCTTAATGCCTGCTGCGCATTGCCCGCGCTCATCGCCATCGCCGCTTCTTTGCGCAGCGGTTCAACGTTCGCCCCGGCGGGGGCAAACCGGGCGCGCATCGCCGCCGGCAGCGTGGCCAGCACTTGCCTGGCCTCCTGGGTCTTATTTTCCTGCTGAAGGACAAAATAGAGTCCGGCTTTGGCATCGGTGTTATTGGCATACTGCGCTATAAGCTGGCGGTACAGCGCTTCGGCGTCGCCAAGGGCGCCTTTGCGCCGTAAAAGATCGGCGCGAAACAAATTCACCGACAGGCCTTTCTCGCCGGCGGCCTGCGCAAGCGGGGCGCTTAAGGATAAGGCGCGGTCGGCGTCGCCGGCGCGGGCCGCGTTTTTAGCCTGATTCAACTGGCCGTAAAACGCCGCGTCCTGCGCCTGCATACTCCATTGGTCTTTGTTTTGCCCGCCCAGCGCCGCGGCTTGCTGCAGATATTTGCCGGCGCCGTCGAAGTCTCCTTGGCGCATGCTGACGTAGCCCAGGCCGGCCAAGGCTTCTCCGTCGTTGGGATTGGCTTTCAGCGCCGCGGCGAATTTTTTCCCTGGCCCCGGCTAAATCTCCGCTGTTGAGCGCCGTGTAGCCGCTTTGCTTGGCGCCGCCGCCGAGGCCCTGGCGGTAATGCTCCAGCACCGCATTATCGTCCGCATGGCGCTGAAGGTATTTTTGGTAAACGTCGGCGTCGTCCGGCTGCGGCGTCATCCATAACAGCGATTGGCGCAACGCCTGATCGGCCTCTTTATTGCCGTCCGCCAGCGCCGCCAGCTTTTCGCTGCCTTCCCGCCGGGTGGAGGGCTGATAGGTCAATACCTTCGCCAGTGCCAGCTGGGTGTCGGTATCCTGCGGCAGCAGGCCGGCGCGCTGACGCAAGCCGGCCACCGCCTCGGGCAGGGAATCCGCGCTGCCGGCCATCGTCATGTAATATTCCAGCGCCAGGCTGTCGATGGGCTGCGAGCCGTTGAACAACGCCTGATAGGCCGCCACCGCCGCTTTGACGTTACCGGCCGCCGCAAGCTTACGCGCCTCGGCCAACTGCGCGGGGGATACCGCCTTCAGGCGCTGTTCTCCTGCCAGCGACGCCAGGCGCGGATCGTTGGGAGAAAGCGCCATCAGCTTTTGGCGCCATTTTTCCGCTTCCTTTTCATCGCCGTTTTGCGATGAATAGAGCGCCATCATATAGACGGCGGTAATATTGCCGGCATCCACCTGAAACACTTTTTGCAACGCGGCTTTCGCCAGATCGTCATGGGATTTTTGGTGCCAGTAGGTCGCCTGATCCAACAGGACCCTTACCGCCGGGTCGTTATCCGCGCCGAAGGCGTAAGGAGCCATCCCGAGAGCGGAGCCCAGGCACAGCGTGCCGCCGATCCAGACATTTCTTTTCTTGTTATTCATGGATGCGTGTTCCCGCCGGCCATCTCCGTCATCACTGCCTTATTCATGCTCGGATCCTTTTTCCAACCGTCGGGCCGCGCGATTTTTCAAAAACACATAGCAACGACCGCCAAGCAGCAACGAAATGCACAATCCCAGGATGGCTAAGGCCAGGATATGCTGACCGGCATACCACAGCACTTGCAGGTACCAGGGCAAATCGCCGCTGGCGAAGCGCGGACCGACCTGGAAACTGTGGATATCGTTATCATTGGCGATCAGGGTCACATCGCCGCGTATTCTGGAATTGATAAAGTCCGATGCGAGGTCGCCGTGGATTTTACCCAGTTGATCGTCATCGGACGCGGTGGCCAGCACCACGATATGTTTGGCGCCCCAGACGGAAGGAAAGCTGACGAATCCGCGCCAGGCGAAGACCGATGAGAGATAGCGGTTGGCCTGGGCGTATTGCGGAATGCTATCGCCGTCCAGATAGGCCCTGAGCTGCGGCCACATCGCCGGCGTCGGCACGTTCAGCGAACTGTCGCCGGCGGTAAACGGGCTGCCCGCCAGCACTTGGCGGATAAAATCCCCTTGCGCCAGCGAACCCACCGCCAGGATATCGGTATCCTTCAACCCCTGCCCGTCATGGGTATCGGCGGCATCCCCCAACGCCACCCTGACATGCGCGGCGGGCACGCCGGTGGCGTTGCCGGCGCGGGCCACCAAATCCAGCAGGGCTTGGATGTCGGCCCCGGTGGGAATTTGCGGCAACAGCAGTAACGTTTGCGCCAGGTCGGCCTGGCGGCTAAAAGGAAAAGACGCGCCGATAAAATAGGACAGGTTCGGCAACTGGGCGAAGTGATAGGCGTGGCTGAGATCGATGGTGGACGAAGGATCGATCCGGCTGCGGATATTATCGTTGTTCAACGCGTTGCAGGGCGCATCGGCGGTGGGATTGAGCGCGAAATAAAACGCCAGCTGATTGTCGCCATAGATCAAATAGGGATCCAGTTGAACGGTAGCATGCTCCTCGCGGGTATCAAAACCGGCATAATGCATCAGGGTGGCGAACGGCCCGGATCGGTTGACCGGTAAATCGCGGATAAACACGCCGTTCATCGACACGCTTAAATGGGACTGCGTTTCATCCAGCCAGCTTGCGGTGGGAAAACGATAGTTGATATCCACCGGAATGGTTTCTTCATTCCACATAAACAAGTCCGGCGCGGCGCGAAACGCCACCGGGATTGCGCCGTGATAGCCGCCGGTCACCGTCAGCGCGTCGTCGCCGCCGTTTAACGCCAGCGAGGCGGGCCGGCGGGTGGTAATCCAACGCGGCGCGTCATAGGGCTGACGGAACGGAATTTCCTGCGGCTGGACCCCTGAGGGAATCCTGCGCCGGCAGCGGTGACGACACCAGCCGCCAGGCGGCCTGGCGTAACTCGCGTTCGTTGCGGCCGGTGATAAGCAACAGCTTATAGACCGGGTTTTGGGGATTATCCACAATCTGCAGGCCGGGCCCGTCCCCCGGGGGCAGCGTAAAATCGCCCACCACATCCCCGGGTTTGCCGACGATGATGCCGTTTTCCTTCGGCAAGGCATTAAGCAGTACCGGAAAATCCGCATCCCGGTGCCCCGCCAGGGCGCCGAACCAGGAGGCGACAATCGCGGAGGCGCCGATGACGTCGGCGGTGGGCTGCGCCGTGAAGGAGACGGGGATTTGCGCCTCCTTCATCTGCTGCGGATCGAAAAACGGGCGCGGCAGCGACTCGAGGCTGCGCCCGATATCCAACCGAAGGCCATTGAGCTCAAAGGACGACGTCGGCAAAACGGTGACCCGGTAGTTGGCCGGCAGCGCTTTTTCGCATTCCCCACCTGGGCCCGAGACATCGGCGCCGCTGTTGATTCGAAAGCTCAGATTATTGTCGGCCACCATAATGGAGGCCGGAATATCCATTTGGTAGACCGCGTTATCCCCGCCGTCCTGACTCAACGGCAGCGAGCCCAGCGGCTGGCCGTTGAGCATTAATTGAACATTTTTGCCCGTGGCGGCCAGCTCGCGGGAAACGCTTAACGCCAGGGAAATCTTGGCCTGGGTCACCACCAGATCGTGGGGCAGGGAAAACACCACGCCGGACTGCAGCTGATTTCCGCTTAAGGTCAGTCCGGATTTTTGTCCCATTTCCGCCAGGGAAATCGACAATGAGGTCTGCGCATTGGCCGGCGCTGCGGCGACGCCCGCGGCGGGGGCGCCCGGCGCCGGTAACTGAGGCAGCGGGAGGATATCGCCGCCGGTGGCGACACTTTCCGCGGCACTTTCCGCGGCACTATCCGTTGCACTTCCCGCGGCACTCTTCGCGGCATGGCTTACGCCCGTCGTGCTTAATAGACAGCAGGCGAGGAACAGCGGATTGAGGGAGCCGCCGCAAAATTGACGGCTCATTGCGCCCCTCCCTTCTGCTTGAGCGCCCTGGGTTGGGGCTGGCGTTGTCCGCCGCCGGCGCCGAGTTTACGGCCGAAAAACAGTTCGTATACGCTACGGATAATGCCGCCCATCGAGCGTAGCGGCCGGTCCGGTTCGCAGGGTTCGCTGACCCAGGCATCGGCGCGGGTCATGACCATCCGGACCAATTGCCGCCGTTGACCCAGGGTGATTTGGCCGAATTCGAGCCGGATATCGCCGGCGCCGCGCCCCACCGAACGGGCCGGCAGGTGTATCGAGTCCTGCTGGAAGCTGAGTTCGACGCTGCTGACCTCTTTACCGACGGCGTCGTTGGCTTTCCCTATCGCCACCCTTGCCCCGCCCATGGAGAGATCGGTGCTGTGGGTCGCCAGGAAGGTGCCGTCGGCAAAATGCAGCACGGCGGGTATTTCCACGGTGATGCGAATGGTTTTGCGGATTTGGCGGCTCTCTTTGGCGACCGCGATGGAGGCCAGCAAAATCAGGAGACTGTAGCCGGCCCAGGCCAGATTAAACAGGATGACCCGCGGGTCGATGCCCGGATATTGGTGCAGCCCCAGCCGGACCGAGACCCAAATCATGCTGAGCGCCAAGAGCACGGCGGTGATAATCAAGGGCTTGACGGTGTTGCTGTCAAAATAATTCTTATCCAAAAGATCGCCTTTATCAGTGACGTTGAATTTGCCTAATTTTGGCGACACCAGGCTTAACAGCGTGGGAAAAATCAGATGAAAAGCCATAACGGTTTCATAAATCTCGCCCCAGAACGAATAACGGTAGCGTCCGGTTATGCGTGAGTTCACAAAGATTGACATGACCAAATGCGGCAGCACATAGGCCAAGATCAAGCTGGCGGAGGAGGCGATAATGTTCAAATTGAACAGCAGAAATACCAAGGGCGCGGTAAGAAACACCATTCTCGGCAGGCCATATTGGAAATGCAGCATGGCGTTCAGGTAGCATAAGCGCTGCTGCCAGGTCAGCCCGCGGCCGAACAAGGGATTGTCGATGCGAAAGATTTGCGTCATGCCGCGGGCCCAGCGGATGCGCTGATTCACATGCAGCGCCAGGCGCTCGGTGGCCAGCCCCGCCGCCAGCGGGATGGCCAGAAAGGCGGAATTCCAGCCCATACGCTGTAGTTTCAATGCGGTATGGGCATCTTCCGTCACGGTTTCCACCGCGAAACCCTGGGTCTGGTCAAGGGCGGAGCGCCGAATCACCGCACAGGAGCCGCAAAAGAACGTCGCGTTCCAGTTATCGTTGCCTTGCTGTACCGGTCCGTAAAACAGCGCCCCTTCATTAGGCACCTGCTTGGCGGCGGAGAGGTTACGTTCAAAAGGATCGGGAGAGTAGAAATGGTGAGGAGTTTGGATCAAGGCCAAACGCGGGTCCAACAAAAAACTGCCCACCGTCGCCTGAAGAAATATACGGGTAGCCACATGATCGCAGTCAAAGACGCAGATCAATTCCCCGTCGGTCAATGCCATCGCATGATTTAAATTACCGGCTTTGGCATGGGAATGCTCGATGCGGGTGATATAGCCCGCGCCGACGTCGGCGGCGAACTGTTCGAACTCGCCGCGCGTGCCGTCATCGAGAATATAGACTCGCATTTTGTCCGCGGGATAATCCATGCTTTGCGCCGCCAAAACCGTATCCCGCACCACATCAAGACTCTCGTTATAGGTGGGAATATAAACATCCACCGTCGGCCATAACGCCATATCCGCCGGCAATGGGGCAATGGAACGCTCCAATGGCCAGCAGGTTTGCAAATAGCCCAGAGTAAGAATGACCCAAGAATAAATTTCGGCCATGAATAATCCGACACCCAAAAAACATTCCAGATTGGAATTGAAATGCAGGGTAGTGGACGCGCGCCAATAGATGTATCTTGTGGACATCAGCAGCGACAACATTATCATTATTATAAGCGTCTTTCGTCCCTGAAACCGGCCTAATACCACGATAAAAGCGATATTGATAAATCCAAAAATATACTGCTTGTCACTATTCATTGGCGTGAGTATCACCAATGCCACTGCAGGCAACAGCAATAAAGAAAAAAGAAATACACCATCTTATTCATAGTCAACCTGGGGTGGTTTTAATCGATTTACGGTTGAATTGGAAAACTTCCCGGGTCGGGAGAGACATTTTCCTCACACCTTCGATGAAATAGACCTGAAAAGCGATAACAGCGGAACGTCAATGGAGGTCACACCGCTATTTTCCCCGGGATGACCGACGCTTTCGCTTGGGGAAATGGCCATGACGGCGCGGACCCCGGCGGTAATGTCGTGTGCGGCGGCAAAGGAGGCGTGACCGCTCAGCACCGGCGTGGATTCATCCGCCAGTAGCCGCATCCCCTCGCTCACCGCGCTCTCCGGCTCTTTCAGAGCCATTGCCTCCGCCAGCGGTTGGCGACGGGAAACCGGCGATTCAACGCCGCCTTGCTCCGGGGCCGAATTTACCGGGGCCGGTGCTTCCCTTTCGGTATTAGCGACATCGCTGTTATTCGCAATGGACCGGAAATTAAAATTGGCCAGGTTGGCTTTTTCTTGAATGTGCTTATATCATCATACATTTTATTCCCCCCCCCCTCTTACTGACAAGCGCAATACACACGCCAAACCCCGCCGGCCCTTTTTACTCTTTCTCTGCGGCCGTTTTAAAAGAAGGGTTTGACAGTCAATATTTCATCATAAAGGGGCTATGCCATTATTTCGCCATCCGGCACAATCCGGCGGCCAATAGCCCAATGCAAGATCCCGTTATCATCCCTGCGATAAAAATCAATAGGGACATAATGCCACTCTCCCCTGCCGTTACTGTCATTTCATTAACGGCAACTATTCTCATTTAGCCCCATTTGAGGAAAGAAAAAAATTTTTTCACACATTTTTTAAATACGGGCTAAAGTTATAAGTAGTGCCGTCGATAATGGAGGAATCGGCCTGTTTCAGGTCGGGTTAATACTATCCACTAATCGTTTGGCTATTAAATTGTTTTTATCAATAATTAAATATTAATATATAGCTTGCGCCTATATGTTTTGCGCTGATGGTAATTGCCGTTCTAACGGAAATCCGCATAGGGAATAAGGGGCTGCGGCGGCGAATCAAGATCTCCCTGCCAGCCCGCCAAGCCATATCTCAGATAGATGAAACCATGGCTCGGGGTGTAATCCTTGGCCTGTTGTATATCTATGCCGGCGCCCAGCGTCCAGTGGGAATCCAAGCGGCGTTCCACCACCGCCTGCAGCGTATAGCCGAAACCGGAACTGCTGCCGCCCGGCTCGACGTCGCCTTTGTCGGCGTTGTCGTCCGGCACCAACGCCTGCAGCGGATAGCGCGCCCCATCACGGGTTTTGGCCTGCGAGTAGCCCACCGTCCCCCCAGTTGCCATGACCAGTTGTCGCTGCGCTGGCGATAATTCACCGGCACCGAGAGCGAGACATAACGCTCCGGACTGTAGTATCCCCCTTGTCCCAGGGCATAATCGCTGAGATCTTTCTGATAATGCCACCACATGCCGTTCAATCCCACCGTCAGCCGGCGGTTATCGTCATTGATAATCTTATGGTAATACCCGGTCATCAGCCGTACACGCTCATTATCGGCGACATTCTCGCCGGTCAGCTGCTGCATGCCGGCATTGCCCCACAGTCCGTCCGCACCGCCCCGATCGTAGCTGGCGGAAAGGTTGACGCCGGTGGCGCGCACGCCGCCCCAGGTGATGCCGGTGGCGGGATCGCGGGCGCCGGCGAACGCCAGCAGGGAATTGGTGAGGGGACGGCGAGATGCGGCGGCGGTCCAGCCTATATTGCGCCAGTCGCCGCTGTAGCTCAGTCCGCCGACCCAATCCACCACATCGAACCCCAGCGGCGTAGTGCCGATATCCCCCTGCCAACGGTCATTTTGCCAGCCGGCGGCCAGGCTGGTGCCGCTGGCGCTTTGCCCGGTATCCGTACGACAGCCCGCGGCGGCGCAGGTGCCGAAAACATTATCATAGCGCCCCTGGCGAGTAGCGAAACTGCCCGCGCCGATATCGAGGGTGTCGGTGCGAAAAAACGCCCGGCCATCCCCTGCCGGCAGGTCGACCTGAAGCAGGGTGTCGTTGGCGGTGAAATCGGAAACGCCGCCGGTGCCGCTGGAAGAAGAGTAGTCATGGGCCAGGGTGACATTGACCTCTTGCTGCCGGGCAAGATCCGCCGCGTCGCTGCGAATGCCGCGTTTAAGCCAGTCATCGTCCTGCCGAGCCCGGGTCAGGCGGGTATAATCGTCGTTGTTCGCCGGCGGCGCGGCGGCGATGCCGCTGTCCGCCATGGCCTGGCGGTAATCCTCACGCGCCGCCGCCGGCTCGCCGAGACGCTCTTCCAACCGCGCGCTGTCCCGAAATATCAAGGCATCGGTCTGGGAAGGCCCTTGCCGCAGCGCCATTGCCTTGACGCGGCGCAACAACGCCAATCCCTCGCGGGGATCCCCCGCCTCGGTCCAGAGCGCGGCAAGCCTGCGCTGCGTATCGACGTCGTCGTTTCGATTCGCGGCGGCCAACGCCGTGAAGGCGGCCAGGCGTTGCCGCGCCTCATCTTTGCGCCTAAGCCCCAGCAAGGCTTCGATTTCCCCGAGCCGCGCATCGCCGTTACCGGGTTCGGCGGCGTCCGCCTGCCGGTAGCCTGCCAGCGCGCCGGCGTAATCCCGGCGCGCCAGCGCCCAGTCCGCCAGCATCAGCCGACTGCCGTTGTCCACCGGCGGCGCCGAGAGCAGGGCGATGGCCGCCGCTTCGTCGCCCCTTGCCCGCAGCCGGCTCGCCCGGTCCTGACGTTCTTGCAGCCGCAGCCGCGCCGCCAGTTCCCTCATGCCCTGGCTCCATTCGGCCTTGGGCAGCGTATCAAGACGCGCCAGCGCCGACGACGGCCTGCCGCTGGCGGAGAGATACAGCGCGTAGGCATAGACCTGTTCGCCGTCCCGCGGCAGCCGTACCGCCATTGCCGCGAAAACGGCGTCCGCCTCGCTCATCCGTCCGGCATTCTGCAACGCTTTTCCCAGATGGTAATTCAGCCACACCCGGTCCGGCGCCAGCCGCAACGCCTGCCGGTAGTCGTCCGCCGCCTGCGCCCACTGCCGCCGTGCCGCCCGCGCATCCCCCCTTTGCGCTCCACAGCTCAACCTGCAGGTCGGTAATATCGTTGTGCATGGCGGCGCGCCTGGCCGGCGGCAAGCCGCTGAGAAAATCGAGGGCTTTTTGCGGCGAACGCCGCTGGTAGATGCGGTTCAGTCCGCGGATGGCGCTGCCGTTGTCGGGTTCGATGCGCAACGCTCGGCGGAAATACGCTTGCGCGGCGGCGTCGTCGGAACGGGCCTCGGCCACCTGCCCCAGTCCCACCCAGCCCTGGCTGCGGCCGCCGTCGATATCCAGCGCCTGCCGGTATTGCCGCTGCGCCAGAGTGAGATTATGGGCTTTCAGCGCGGCGTCGCCCTCGTCCAGCAGCAGCCAATAGCGGTTACTGGCGATCAGGCTGCGCCACTTATCGCCGTGAAAGCCGTTACGGTCGTCCTTTTGCGCCTGTTCAAAAAACGCGATGGCCTGCGGACGCCGTCCGGCGCGGGCATAAGCCAGCCCCAGCGCCCCCAGCACCTCCGCGTCGTCCGGCGCCAGCGCCAGCGCCTGTTTCAACGGTGCGATGGCCGGCGCGCCCGCGCCGTCCGCCACCGCCGCCAGCCCTTTAATACGCGCTTGATAGCGTGGATCCGCCGCCAGGCTTTGCTGCCGGGCCAGCTCTTTTTTCGCCTCATCCACCTGCCGACCGTCGCCGAACACCGCGATAAACTGCCGCAGTCCGTCGATGCTTTGCTCACCTACCGGCATAGCCTTGAGGTTGGCCAGCCAAATATCCTCGGCATCGCCGCGGCCGTCGGCGGAATCCGCCAACTGTCGCAACATGGCATAGCCTTCGCCGTCGCGTTGCTGCGCGAACAGCAATTTGGCCAGCAGTAGCCGAAGGGAAGCATTGCCGGGAAACTCCCGGTCCAGTTGCTGCAGCCTATCGATGGCCGTCGGCCGCTGTCCCGGCATACGGGCCGCCAACCGCCAGTACTCCACCGCCAAATCCACCGTCGGCGGCCGGCCTTGAAACAGTGCGTCGTAACCGGCCTTGGCTTCGTTCAAACGCCCCGCCGTCGCCAACAGCCGGACCTGCTGCAACTGCTGCTGAACCGTCGGCGTGGTGAGACTGATATTCAGCCGCGCCTGCCGGGTAACGTCCGCATTCGGCGCCAGGCGCTGTAACCGGTCCATTTGGCGCTGCGCCAACGCCCTGTCGCCCTGCCGCAGCGCCAGGCGCAGTCCGGCGGCTATCACCTCCGGGTCATCCGGCTCGATAAGCGACAGGCGATAAAGGGCTTGCCCCACCAGCACATCGTTGTGCTCGGCCTCCCCGGCACGTACCTGTTTGAGCAGCCATTGGCCGGGCGACACGTCCGCCGCCGGCGCCGGGCCGGCGGCGAGCAGCGTCGCTGCCAGCATTGCGCCGCGCGCAAGAGGGAACGCTCGCATTCGCCTCAATCCCGATCCTCCGGCGACAGCCGGCGGCGAGTCACGATCAGCAACCCCCGCCACAGCAGCAGCGCCACCAGCACCACCGCGAACATGGCGATGAAAGCCATCAGCACCGGATGGGTGGCCAAGGCATTCCATATCCGCTCCCACCAGGGGAGGTGTCCGACATAATAAACCTCGCCCACCCGCAGGCTATTGACCCCCGAATCGCGGATAACCGCCACCGAACCAAACATGGCGGCCCGCTTGCCGCTGTCTCCCAGGGCCTGATTCAGCAGGCCGAACCCCTGCGGACCGTCGGCCAGCAGCGCCACAATGCTGCGTTGGGAATAGGACGGCGACTGCACGCCGATGATAGCCGCCAGCGGTCCCCTGGCGCTGACGGTGGTTTCACTGTCCGCCACCGCGTCGCTCGCCGGCAACGTCATATCCGGCAACGGAACCTGGCGGTTCGGCTGACGCACCCAGCTTTGGGTAGCGTCCACCAGCATGCTCATCTTGCGATCATCTCTCAGGGTCGGAGGAATAACGCCCACCATCAGGATATCGCTGTCGAGACTCCCGGCCTGCGACCAATCGTCGGTCAGGCGCAGCCCCAGGGCGGGATAGCCGGTGAGCGCGCCAATCCCTCCCAGAGCGTTCAACAAGGTGGTGACCTGCTCCGGCCGCGGCTGTTTATTCACCAACGCCAGGGTTTCGGACAAATCCGCCATGCGGCTGAAGGGAAAACCGGCGCTGGCGAAGGCGCGCAGATCGGGCATGGGGATAAAGTGGCGATAGCCGGAAAAATCCAGCGTCGAGCTATCGTCGATCACCACGTGATTCACGGCGGTGGTATAGGTTTCACAGCGCCCCTCCGCGCCGCTGGCCAGAAGCGTGGTGTAATCAAAGTCGAATTTGAATTGATTGATTTCCCCCAGCTTCAGGGCCGGAATGGTGAGCGCTTTCGCCGAATCGAACAACCCCCGCAATAGGGGCAAGTGCAACACCGCATTGCCCGGCTCGCCTTCCGGCCCCCAAGGTATAGGCCTGGACGAACTGATTGTTCAGGCTGATGTTCAAACGGGAATCGTTATCCCGCTGCGGCGCCGTGTAACGGTATTTCAAGCGCATATCGATGCCGGAGCTGTGGATCAGGAACAGATCCGGCGGCAAATTGATGGTCAACGGAATCGCCGCCGGCTGGATGCCGCTGGAACTTAGCTGCTCCGGGTATTGTTTTAATTCCCCCAGGGTCATCGGCCGGTCGGTACGCACCCAGTTCGGCGCATCATAGGGCAGCCGGGGCGCCAGTTGCCGGACTTGATCCACCTGCACGCTCCGGCCGCGAAACAGAATATTGCCCTGGGTGATGCCCTGCACCGCCGTAACCAGATCGTTATCATCCCGGCCCATGATAAGCAGCAGCTTGACATAGGGTAAGGCGGGATGGGAGATCATTTCCACCGTCGGACCGTTCACCGCCGGGCGATCGCGCAGAAAATCCGGCCGCTCGGCGTTGGTGGCGAAGACAATGCCGTGGCTTACGGGCAACTGATTAAACAATACCGGGAAAGATTGGCCGCGCCACTGCGCGCGGGCGCCGAACCAGGAAGCCAGTATGGCGGCGGCGCGCTGTTGTCCGGCATCCGGCGAAACGGCAAAGACCATCGGCAGCGTCAGCGGCCGGTTATCCCGCGCGTCGAAAAACGGTTCGGGGAAATGGGACAGCTCGTTTTGCAGCGGCAATCGCTGATAGCGCAGGTTCAGCGAACTGGTCTTGCCGATGTCCAGCCAGAGCACGCTGCTGGCCGGATTTTCGCAAATATTCTGGTAGTGGCCGACGAACTCAAGCCGCAACCGGTTGAAATCGCCGATATACAGCGGATCGATATCCAGCAGGACATGATTGGATTTCCCCAATTGATCCTGGGTAATGGTCGTGATGCCCACCAATTGATCATTGAGATAGACCTTGAGATGGGACTCGATGGGAATTAAGGCCGGCGATGGGGTAAATTCCAAGGCAAGCTGAGCCTGGGTGACCACTTCATCGCTGCGCACGCCGAACTCGATTTGCCCGTCGGGACTGACGCCGCGCAGCACAAACGCCCCCGGCGGCGGCGCCACGTCGGCAAACCGCAGCCGAACATCCCGCACCGGCGCCGCGGGCAAAACCACCGGTTGTAGCTGGGAGCCGGGCGCGGACGCCGGGCCGACCGGCTGTGACGAATTACCGGACGCCGGCGCCGAATCGGCCTGCCGTAACGAGGAGGCGGATGCCGGCGCCGAAACGGCCTGCCGTGACAGGGAGTTAGACGCCGACGCCAAACCGGCCTGCCGCGACGAATAACCGGACGCCGGCGAAGTACTCGTCGCCGTGGCGCCGTAAGCGATACCGAGGGTGAAAATCAAGATCCCGCAGATCAATTTTTTCATATTATTATCTTCGCCGCAAAGGCGCCGTCTCGTCGTTAAGGGGGACGGCGGGCGTTGCCGCCACCCACCGGGGCATAAGGGAGATAAACCAGGTCACCGCCGCCGTCAGGCCCAAAAACAGCCGGCGAAAAAAGGGCGGAGCATACTCCGCCATTTGCTGATAGCCGCTGAATCCGAGGGCCAGGACTTCACGTAGGCTGTCGATGGGTTTGTCTTCGGGAAAACCGTCCTGCCAAAGCGCCCAGGTATCGGCGCGGGCAAACGTACACTGAATAAATTCAACGTGTTGTTGCGTCGTCAGCCGGCTCAGTTTCATGCCCAGCCGGTCTTGATAGACGCGGGTGATTTCGCACGGAAAAGCGTATTCCTGCCGGCCGCGCCGAAGCAGCAGGCTGACGCTGTCGCCGGCGGCGATGGCCTCTTCATAGCAGAGCTGCACGCCGACGCCGGAATCCGAATAATCGTGCAAAGTGCAGGCGTAAAGATGGCCGTCACCCACCATCAGCGCCGCCGGCATGTCAATCTCCACCCGATGGGCCTGACGCAGCTGGCGCGCTTCAAAGGCGACGGCAATGGCGCCGCCGAGGATCGTCAGATTGTAAAGCGTCCAGGCCAGACTGATGAAAACCGTCATTATTTCATTGACGTTGCCGTACCACAGCCGGCAAATGCCGGCGACTAGCCCGCACAGATTCAAGAACATCAGAACGCGATACGGGCGGGTGAGCACCCAGTCGACGTAGGGTTTTTCAATCAGGCCGCCCTTGGCGGTAACGTTGAATTTCCCGCTATGGGGATTAAGCAACGCCATGGCGGAAGGCATGGCGATATGCCAAGCCAATACCGTTTCATAGATCTCGCTCCAGAACGAATAACGGTATTTGCCCTGCACCCGGGAGGTGGTCAGGCTGGCATGCACCATATGCGGCAAGACATACAGCAGGATAGCGAGGGCGGGCGCAAAAATAATGTAGGCATGGAGCAATAAAAAGGCCAGCGGCGCGGTGAGAAAGATAAGCCGCGGTATCCCCGACAGGAAATGCAGCATGGCGTTGGCGTAACACAGGCGCTGCGCCAGCTTCAGCCCTTTGCCCAACAGTGGATTGTCCAGACGGAATATCTGCACCATGCCCCTCGCCCAGCGGATGCGCTGGCGGATATGCGCCGACAGGCTTTCAGTGGCCAGCCCCGCCGCCTGCGGAATGCGGATATAGGCGGAGGAGTAGCCGTGGCGGTGCAGGCGCAGCGAGGTATGCGCATCCTCGGTGACGGTTTCCACCGCCATTCCGCCTATCTCCTGGAGCGCCGAGCGCCGCATCACCGCGCACGAGCCGCAAAAAAAAGGTCGCGTTCCACAGATCGTTGCCGTCCTGAACCAGGCCGTAGAACAGCGAGCCTTCGTTGGGGGCGCGGCGAAAACGGCCCAGGTTCCGTTCAAAGGGATCGGGAGAGAAGAAATGATGCGGAGTTTGCAGCATACCCAGCCGGGTATCTTTGAAAAACCACCCCAGGCTCATTTGCAAAAATGAGCGGGTCGGCACATGGTCGCAGTCGAAAACCGCCACGAACTCTCCCTGCGAACGCGCCAAAGCGTAATTGACGTTGCCCGCCTTGGCGTGTTTGTGGGGCGGCGGAGCGAGATAATGAATGCCCAATTCGGCGGCGAACTGCCTGAACTCCGGCCGGTTGCCGTCATCCAGCAGATAAATGGCCAACTTTCGCTGCGGCCAATCGATACCCAGTGCGGCATACAGGGTCGGTTTGACCACCGACAAATCCTCATTGAAGGTGGGGATCAAGACATCCACCGTCGGCCATGACGCCACGTCCGGCGGCATGGGCACCGGCTTGCGGTGCAGCGGCCACAGCGTCTGGAAATAACCCAGTATCAGCACCAGCCAGGAATAGGTTTCCGCCAAGAGCAGCAGCAGTCCGCAGGTAAGGCTGACCGGATCGTCCCAGTTCAGGGTAGAGGTATAGCGCCACCACAGATAGCGGCAGGAAATGGTCATGGACAGGATGATAAGCATCAGCGCCGGTAGCCGGCCCGGTATTCGCCTTACCACCATGGCGATGCACCATAGCAAAACGACGAAAACAAACTGAGCCCACAGGCTGAAAGGCTGGGTAATGCAAAACAGCGTCGTCACCGCGGCCACCGCGCTGAGAGCGTAAAGCATCAGCCGGCGTATACCGCGATTGACGCGACGCAAAGATTGCAGGTTCTCCTCGCCGAGCCCGGCTCGGTTCAGGCGCTGAGGCACATTTTGCAGCCACTGATGATAACAGCGTCGTCCGCGGCGAACGAAGGCCGGTTCCACCAGCCACGGCTTCACGCGCCGGCCGGGCAACAGCAGCAGCAGCCAGACGCTTTGCAGCACATAGCGCAAGCCGTCCAACGGGCGGGGACGCAGGGGGGGAAATATGCGGGAACCAATGCCGACGAGCGCAGCGCACCCGGCGCCAGCCCGGCGATTCGAGACGCAGGAACAACCAGCACAGCATCACCAACAGGTTCATCAGCGCCGATGCGCCGGCAGACGCGCCCTGAGCGCGATAGTCCCGGTAGCGTTGCTGGAGGCGCCGCGATACCGGCGGCATAAGGACACAGCGTAGCAGCATCATGGGGCGGGTTCTGAGCAGTGAATAAGACACCAGTTGGCCAGCGTCACGATCTCTTCGGCGGCATTGCTGTCCGGCCGATATTCTCCCAGGGGTTGTTTCGCCGCCAGGGCCTCGGCCATCGCCTCGTCTCGATGGATAATGATCGGCAGCACGCCTTCCAGCGTTTGCAGCCAAAGCTTGAGGATATCCTGCTGGAGCCCGCTGGTGGGACGATAGCCGTTGATAAGCAGCCGGCTGCCGGCGGGCAAGGCCTGTTGATGTAAACGGGCATGGCAGTTGGCGTCGGGATTGATGACCATCATGACATGATCCGCGAACGGCAGACATTGCTTTGATATGGCGCTTTCGCCGCCGGGAATATCCAGCAGGACCCAGCGATAGCGCCTGCCGGCGCACAGCCGGGAAAGATGGCGTCCCCAATCCTCCCGCCCGGACTGCAGAGGGTCAAGCAGCATCGACCGTTCTTCGGCGGATGTTCGACCAAAGGGGAGAAACGCCAATGGCTCCAGGTATTCCATCGCGCCCTCACGCCATCCCTCGCCGTCGATTTCGGCCCGGGCCCATCCCCGCGCCTGTTCAAAAGGCATATTAAAGTGCAGCCGCAGCAGATTATCCGGCGACAGATCCACCGCCAACACGGATTCGCCGGCTTGACATAACGCCCAGGCCAAGGCCGCCGTTATCGAGGTGGCGCCGGCGCCGCCACGGATACCCGACAAAGCGATAACAGGCATCCCCTACCCTTTCTGTTCAGCGCCGCGGCCGACAGGGCCGGATGACGGTCTCAGGCCGACAAGTCCGTCGGCAGAGGCGAACTCCGCCAACAGCGGCCAGCGCGCGAGAATATCCGGCAATTGCTCTTGCAGATTGATATCGACGTAATGAAATGTCGGCAGGGAGAAAATATGACTTAACACACAGACATCATCTTGTTTTTCTGTCGCCAGAGTAGAACGAGGGGTAAATAACTTATTTTCCATGCCTGCGCCTTAAAATATTCCAATAACATAATGACATTTATTTAATATCGACAGGTCAGCCTGCGTATTTGTTTGTCCAATTCTAGAATTAGTTATTGCCAATAGCGAGATGACAATTTAGCATACTCTTAAAAGCGTTATTACCTCAACTGACTTTTAACTAAAAGCAAAATAACACATGGCGCTCTCCTTTTCATTTGGCATCCATCATAGTTTTGCAGAATTATCGGGAATGCAATCCCCAGGCTGCTACTGGGTCAATATAGAACGTCAAGGGGATGCCCGCCAGCTCTGTCGGCAAATCATCAACGCCCAGGGGGCCGATACCCGCGCGGCGCTGGTCTGCTGCGGCGAACGTCCCAAGGAGCTCATGGCCGACTTGCCGCCTTCCGGCGCGGAAAATCCGGGGCCGCCGGCCTCGCTGCCGCTGTTCACGCTGCCGGAAAAAAAAGTCCGCTCTCCGTCGGCTGACCTCTGATTTGGCGCGAGCCGTTAATGTCAAGGCACGCCTTTTTATCTTTCTGCTGCCCGCAAGCGCATGGAAAGATTTTTCGCAAAAAGAAATGAACGATTGGTTGGAAAATAGTCACCAATGGTTGATAACGCATAATGCCGTTTTTTTTAATTCTCGCTTACGGCAGCGGCGTATCGCAATTAAAAAACCAGCTTATTTCCCAAGTTCCCGTGCTTTCCGGTTTATCGAGCGTGCAATGGCTACAGGATTGCATTCGATATCAGGTCTCCTGGTGGTTTAACGGTAAAGGGATAATAGCCAACCAGGCCATGACCTGGGAAACGGATAGCGGCGGACGCTTTATGCAAAGTATTCTGTCGCCGTCTTATTCCCCTTCCGTAAATGACGAGCAGCTTTGCCTGGCGGAAAAAAGCGTATTGGAGGGCGCGCCGCCGCTGTCGGCGAACTGGCGCCTGCTGGACGATAATGCCCTGGTGCTGCAGCAAGGGATGCTCAGACACTCGGCCACGCTGATTTTCTCCCTGACCGAAAGCGAACAGGTCGCCCGGTTGGCGCAACAGATCCATACGTTGCGGCGCCAGCGCGGCATCGACTTGAAATTGGTGGTCAGGGAAATGAAAGCCAGTCTGCGCTATACCGACGAAAGGCTGCTGTTGGCCTGCGGCGCCAACCTGGTGGCGCCCTATATCGCCCCGTTGTCGCGTTTCCTCACCATGCTGGAAGGCATCCAGGGACAGCGCTTTACCCGTCACGTGCCGGCGTCCATCGACGCCTTGCTGGCCGCCGTCCATCCGTCGCAATTCAAGGGCGCGGTAAACAATGCGCTGTTTCGCCAGGTGGTGCCGACCCTGATTGAAAATCCCTTGATGCCGGAAGACGACAAAGGCATACTCATCGCCCTAAGGCCGGTCCCGGGCTTGCCGCCCCGGCAGGCGTTATCGCTGTGCCGCCTGAGGCGAGGGGGCGATTTGATGACCGCGACCGCGAGCCGGATTTATCTGTTTCTCTCCAATTGCCGCATTAACGATCTTGATACCGTGCTGGGCTATCTGTTTCGTCTGCCCATCGCCGAAGCCTTCAGCAATCGCCAGGTATGGACGCAGGACGTGCAAATTCTCAGCCAGGTCAAGCTTATCGGCAACACCGGCCCCACTGCCGTCGCGGCGGAGGCCGACGGGGCGCCGATTACGGCGCGAACGTCGTTCGCGCGGCCCGCGTCGGCGCGGCGCGACCCGCGGCCGTTGTCGCTGGCGCCGGACGTTCAACCATGAATCTCGACGACATCCTGCAACTGGTGCTGTTGTGCGCCGTGATTTTTTTTCCGCTGGGCTATCTTTTTCATCGCCGTTTTCCTTTTTGGCTGCCCACCCTGCAATCTTACTTTCTTTCTCCGCGTTATTTGAAGTCGGCAGGCATCTGGACGCGCAAAGATCTCCGTCAGGTAAAAAGAAGACAACATGAGTCCGATGAATAAAACGGGTTTAAGACGTCATTGGCGCGGTCTTGGCGCCTGGAATTATTATTTTCTTGTCAAGTTCACGCTGTTGTGGCTGGGTTACCTGAATTTCCACGCGCTGGATAATCTGGTGTTCGCCGCCTACCTGCTGTTTCCCTTGCCCTCTTCACGCCTGCACCGCTGGCGAAATATCCTGGGCATTCCCATCGGATTCGTCGTGTTTTATAACGATACCTGGCTGCCGGGCATTCACTCCATCCTGTCGGCGGGATCGCAGATTGCCGGTTTCAGCGCCCAGTATCTGCTGGAACTGCTCAACCGTTTCATCAACTGGCAATGGGTGGGAGCGGCGTTCGTTCTGCTGGTGGCGTATCTTTTTATCTCCCAGTGGGTGCGGGTAACGGTATTTACCGTGGCGGCACTCATCGGTCTTAACCTCGTGCGTATCGGCGGCCCATCCATTCAGTTCGGCGCGATGACGTCGGTGGCGGCCGGACCGGCCGCTGTTCCGACCGCCGCCGGGGACGGCATGTCGGCGGCCATGACTGCACCGCCCACCAGTGATAACCTCACCGCCTACCTCAACGGATTTTATGAACGGGAAAGCCAGCGCGCCACCCGCTTCCCGCAAACGCTGCCGGCGGACGCCCAGCCGTTTTCCCTGCTGATAATCCAGATTTGCTCCCTGTCCTGGTCCGATCTGGAGGCCATCCAGATGAAGGATTCGCCGTTCTGGGGCAAGTTTGATGTGATGTTTGATAACTTCAATTCCGGCACCGCCTACAGCGGCCCGGCGGCGATTCGTTTGCTGCGGGCGAGCTGCGGTCAGGAAAAACACAAGGATTTGTACTCGCCCGCCAACCAACAGTGCTATTTGTTCGATAACCTGGCGAAGCTCGGGTTCAAGACCGAGCTGATGCTCGATCACAGCGGCCAATTCGGCAATTTCCTGCAAAACCTGCGCGAAGACGGCAATATGCAGGCGCCGCTGATGTCCCAGGCAGGCATCAGCCATGCATTGAACTCTTTTGACGGCGAACCCGTCTACGACGATTTGCAGTTGCTGGACAGGTGGCTGACGCAGCAAAATCATTATGGCGATCTGCGCACCGCCACCTTCTTCAATCTTATCCCGCTGCATGACGGCAATCGCTATGTGGGAGCCCACAGCGCCGCCGATTACGCCTCCCGCGCCACTACCCTGTTTAATCAGCTGGACAGTTTTTTCGCGGAATTGGAAAAATCCGGCCGCCGGGTGGTGGTGGTGGTGGTGCCGGAACACGGGGCCGCCCTAGTGGGCGATAAAATGCAGATGGCGGGCCTGAGGGATATCCCCAGTCCTTCCATTACCCATGTGCCTATGGGCATAAAATTCATCGGCATCAAAGCGCCCCATCGGCAGCCTACCCTGCAAATAGCCGCTCCCAGCAGCTATCTGGCGTTGTCCGAACTGGTGTCCCGCCTACTGGACGGTCAGGTGTTCGAGGCGCCGCAAATCGACTGGACCGCCCTGACGAGAGACTTGCCGCAAACCGCCGCCGTGTCGGAAAACGACGCCAGCACCGTTATAGAGTATCAGGGCAAGACGTTTATCCGTCTTGACGGAGGCGATTGGGTACCCTACCCGCAATAAGCCGGGTGGGCTCATTGGCTGTAGCCCATCGCGTGCCGCGGCAACGGCCCGTCATTTACTTGTCGCCATAGTATGCCTACCCTGTAGCCAAAGGTTCATTGCGGGACGAGATATGTTTTTTCAACAATAACGGCTGGCAACGGCAGGGTAAAGATCCGGATTACCGTTTTTCGCTGGCCAATGAACGCACGTTTCTGGCGTGGATACGCACCGCCCTCGGTTTCCTGGCGGGATCCATCGCACTGGATCAGCTGGCGTCGGGCTTCGCGTCGCCGCTTATCAGAAGCCTGCTTGCCATTTTTCTGTCACTGGGGGGCGCGCTGCTTGCCCTGGTGGCATTGCGCCGCTGGGAGGAGAATGAAAAAGCGATGCGCAACGACCGGCCGCTGCCTTATACCCGCCTGCTGGCCGTTATCTCCGCGCTGGTGGTGCTGACCGCCTTCTGTTTTATCCTGTTTATCCTCATCGGCGGTTGGGGATAGATGACGCAAAACGGCAACGCCGGGCAAATCATTCCGGACCTGCCCCGCCGCGTTCCGGACCCGGCAGGGAACAACCGCGATCCCGGTTTGCAGCCGGAGCGCACCCGGCAGGCCTGGGATCGAACGCTGTTCGTCATGATGCTTGATGCGGTTTTCTTCTTGCGTATCGGTTTTATCAACGGCAATCTTGCCGTCACGGTGGCGGGATGGCTGTTGCTGTCCCTTGTCCTCGGCGTTCTCATGTGCCGCCGGCGTTATCCTCCCGATGGAAACCGGGGGCATATCCTTTCCCCCTTGTCCTGACGGCGGTATCGCTTGTGATGATTGCCGCCTGCGCCTTGGCCTGCGCCGGCATTATCGCGGCGCATATCCGGGTATTACGCTGAGAGTAAGCCGAGGTTATGCCGAGGTTTTGACGGCGATGACCTGAATTTCTATCTTTAACCGGGGATCCGCCAGCCGCGCTTCGACACAGGCCCGGACGGGCGCCCGGCCTTCCGGCAGCCATTGCTCCCATACCGGATTCATCGCGTCGAAGTCTCCCATGTCCCGAAGCCATATCTGGGCGCTGACGAGACCGGTTTTATCACTGCCCGCCAGTGACAGCAGGCCGTCGATTTTCGCCAGCACGCTTTGGGTCTGCACTGCGATATCGTCCGACAAGTCATCCGACACCTGCCCCGCCAAATAAATCAGGGTTGCCGTCGCCGGACAAGTCACCATCTGGCTCATGCGCCGAGTGGTATTGTAACGCTCTAGCATAAAAAACCTCTTATTCAATAGCCGTTATCGATGGAAAGCCGTTGCCCCTAACAGGCGGGACCGGTGATTGCTTTTTCACTATAAACCATTCGAGGAGCTATCAGGGAGATAAAGAACGTTTCGGAAGGCAAAACGGAGAAGGAGCAAAAAGCGTCATCTAATATGTGAGTCAAGGCACATTTCCAGTATTGCGGTAATTTTATCTTTTTTCCGACGCCGATAAATACATCATTAACCCTTGTGGCTTTTTATTCCGATACTCTATTTCGCCGGTTGAGATTCAATATCTTTTGTTCATTGCCTTGATGCCGATACTTCAGCGCGGGTGAATTATTCTATCCAGGACTCTACAAATTTGTTTCATTGAATTTACGTTTCGTTTAACGCCGGTATTGTATCGCGGGTGAATATCGTGCGACAGTAATTGGCATCCCTTGTATAGCCGCATTGGAAAATAGCAAGGATTTGAAATGTCTGACAATGAAATAGCCTTTGAGCATGCCGTCATTACCTTCAACCAAGAACATTGGAATGAAGGCGGACATGATGCCGCCGCTGCGCTGCAATCCCTTGAGGAAGGCAAAATACTCTTCTTTCCCCACCTCTCCTTTGCCCTGACGGAGAATGAAACGGCCCTGCTGGATCCCCGGCTCGTGGACCCGAAACGCAAGAATATCAGTTTTCAGCCGCACAATAACCGGCTCGTCGGCGTGGCGGCGGCGGAGCGGGCGCCGGCGGTGCGACAGATGCTGGAACGTTATTACCAGGAGTGCTGCCGTTTGGTGGCGGCATTGCTGCCTGTTTACCGGCAGACATTGCACAGCCCCGCCAATACGCTGCGGCTTCACCCCGTCGCCGGCTGGAAGAGCAGCACCTCGTGGCGCAAGGACGACAGTCGCCTGCACGTTGACGCCTTCCCTTCCCGGCCCACTCACGGTCAACGCATCCTGCGCATTTTCACCAACGTCAACCCCAACGGGGTAAACCGCTCCTGGCGGGTGGGCGAGCCCTTCCCACAGTTGGCGCAGCGTTTCCTGCCGACCCTCGGCCGCTACCACCCGCTCAACAGTTGGCTGTTGCACAAGCTCGGCATCACCAAAACCCGGCGCAGCCATTATGATCACTTGATGCTGCAACTGCACGACGCCATGAAGTCGGACTCCGACTACCAGCAGCACGGGCCGCAGTTGGCGGTGGAGTTCCCTCCCGGCAGCAGCTGGATATGTTTTTCCGATCAAACCCCGCACGCGGCGATGAACGGGCAATACATGCTGGAACAAACCTTCCTGTTAGCGCCCGACGCCATGAAAAGTCCCCGCCATGCGCCGTTGAAAGTGCTGGAAGCCCTGCTGCATAAACCGCTGATTTAGTCGGCCGGCGAGCGCCGTTTACGGAGCGTGCGCGCGACGCCGCCTGCATCAGGCCTTACGAGTATCACGAAGCGATTGGGTGACATTTCAGGAATCTGCCCGCATAAAGCCTTGAAGGGCATTGCGGATTAACGCCGGCGAGTCTCACGGACGACGTTTTGGCTCAAATCCCCGTCACTCTCCCGTCCAGCAGATAGCGCAATACCGTTTCTGTTTCCCACCAATACCCCCAGGCCGCTTCATCGCTTTCTTCCCGGTTTCTCATGGCCCACGCCAGGCAAGCGGGATAATCCTCCCGTATCAACGCGGCGACAAAAAACGACGGAAACGGCAGCGCGACGGCGGATTGCCGCCATGCCAGATATCTTACCCGGCTGACGGCAAGGGTAAGGCAGCATAGTCGGATAAAGCGTTGTTTTTCCATACAACGCGGCATATTACGGGTAAGAAAAATGGCGCTGTAAACATAGTCCTCAAAGGGGGCGTGTAAAGGCGGCCGGGCCATGTCGCGGGTAAAACGCGCGGCGATGGCGCGGGACATCCGCCTGAGTTTCGACCGGTCGGCGCTTTGGGGAATGAAATAGAAGACCAAGGCGACGATTATCACGCTGAAGACCGCGGCCACCGCCATATTGGCGTAACGCGAAAAATCATAGCTTATGGGATTGGCGAAGTTGATGAGGAAGATAACCCCCAGGATAAACACGTGAAAAAAAATGAACGCGGTCGTGGAAAGGGATTTCCCCGCCCCGGCCACCAGCAGCACCGGGCTGAGCGCCAGCATGGCGGGCGGCAGTTCCGACGTGGAGATAAAGACGCCAAACAACAGCGCATAGGCCGTCGGCACCGCCAGCGCGACGGCGGCCAGCACCATCAGCACCAGACGGTTCACCATGGGATAATGCGCGCCAAGGGCGCAGGAAATACCGATAAGCACGGCGAGGATATACCCCATATCCCAATCGGTTCCCAGCCAAAAAAACACCCCAATCAGAAGGCTGCAGAAGGTCCGGGCGGCATTAAGCCGCATTTCATGGCGATCGCGGTAAACCCGTGGCCCGGCAAAGACATGGCCCACCGCGGTCGTGGGTTCGGCGGCCTGAGAGCCTGTCGCCTCCAGGCATCCGAGCAGGGTTGAGTAGAAGTGGTTGCCGGCGCTGCTGGACGCCATGGCCCCGGTCGGCCGGGGCGGGGCGGCATCGGGAGGAAATGCGTCCTCGTCCAGCCACGCCGCCAAAGCGCCGAGATACCCGATCGCATCGGCGCCCCCGCCCTGCAACAGGCGCAGGGACATGGCCTTCAATGATAAAAACCCGCTCGCCAGCCTCAGTTGCCGGTGGATCAGCAGGTTCTCACGCTCTCCCTGCGCGACATCGGTCAGCAGGGAGCGAGCGTCGTTTATGCCCAGCAGCCTGGCGTTCATCAAGGCGTTGACGCGTGCATACCAACCCGCTAGTAGCGCCCGCTCCGGCATATAGCCCAGCAGGCAGGACCTCAGCAATTCCCGCGTTCCCCGGCGATTAGATTCCGCCGCCTGCAAAAAAGTCGGTTATCCAGCCGGGACGGCAGCAGAAACGTCACCAGCAGCGCGGCGGCCAGACCCAGCGCAATTTCCGATAATCTGGCCTGGCTGATAAAAAAGAGGTTGTAGGGCGACGGCGAAACCGATATGCCGAAACCCGCTATGGCCGAGGTGTAGCCGCAAAGGGCGCAGCCGTAGGTGGCCATGCCGCGGGTTCCCCCGGCGACATAAGTGCAAAAGGCAAGCCATAACGCCAGATAAATCGACATCAGCCAGGGTGCATTGAGGCTGATGCCCGCCAATGCGGTCACCATCAAAATCCCGATCAACGTCCCCAACAGCCGGGCGATAAATTTGGCGATAAGCATCCCCTGGCTTGGATAACTGACGACCGCCACCGTCATAACGGCCCAATAAGGCTTATCCAGTTGCAAGGCGATGGCGGCCCACCAGGCAAGCAGCGTCGCCAGCCAAAAGCGCAGGGCAAATAAATAATCCACCCGTTGGCCAAAATGGACGGCCTTTGTCACCGCCGCCGTTGCTCTGCCGGTCATGACGGCCATCAGCGATCCTTTATCTTCACCGTGCAGGTGCTGCCGGCAATCAACGGCGGATTGACGGCGCCGTCCTTAAGGCTGTCGATGGCGATTCGCACCGGGATCCGCTGGGCCAAGCGCACCCAGGGGTAATCGGGTTCAACATTTTGCAGCAGCTGCGCTCCCGTCGTCGCGCTTTGATCGACAATCGCCCGGCCGATGCCGACAATATGGCCGCGCATGGGCTTACCGCCGTCGTAGGGATCGATCTCCACCGGTTTGCCGATGGCGATAAAACGCATTTTCGTTTCTTCAAAATAGGCCATGACATAAAATGAGTTCGCATCCACCAGGGCTAATAATGACTGGCCGGCGCTGACATAGTTCCCTTCCCGCAGCCCAAGATTGGTGACATAACCATTGGCGGGGGCGGATATCTCCGTACGGCTTAAATCCAGCCGGGCCTTTTTTATGGCGATCATGGCCTGGTCGATTTGATTGTTCAAAGAAGATAAGGTTGTCCTCGCCGTTTCCAGATCTTCCTGGGAAATGACCTGATTGGTTAACTTTGCTCGCCGGGCATATTGATGCAACGCCCTTTCTCGCTGAATGACCAGTTGTTCCGATTTCGCCACCGCATTGTCGAGATTGATGCGATAATCGCTGGGATCGATAACCAACAGCAGATCGCCCCGATTGACCCGCTGATCGTCGGCAATGGGCAGGCGAATCAGCTTGCCCGATACTTCCGCCGCAATTTGTATTACTTCAGCGCGTACTTTTGCGTCACGGGTCCATGGTCCGAGAGTATAAAAATTCCACAACCGATAGCTGACCACCACAATCAAAAACAACATAATCACGCTGAGAATATATTTTCCAACTGCTTTCATAATGAAGATTCCAGCGAAATCATCAGCGTATGACTGATATAGATGCACAAAAACAGGACGCCGAGATCAATAAGATTAGGGTGCCAAAACGCGCCATTAAAAATATGCTTGCGATAGATTAAACGCACCAGCAGCCAGGTAAAGAAACCAAGGAATATAACCCAAATAAATTTCGGGAAGAATATTAACGCCCCCAACGTCAAATCTTGCATATAACCTCGAGCATGACAAAAATCCCGGCATACCGACAATAATAAATGAGCGGTATAGCGTATAACGCGTTGGTGAGATATTTTTAAAATATATAGCAACCCTATCCCTGTCAATGGGCTTAATCAATTAAAAATTATTGCAGGAATTCTTTGTGAATATTCACAACGGATATCGATTTATTTCCAAAATAATTTATTATCAGCGTCGTATTTTATCATTGCCGCCAAGAGCGCCGCCAAGGTCAGCCCTATGGCTTGCGCCGGCATGGGATTTTCCCCACGCCTATTCGCGCCGCCGCGGCCCCGTAACGGGCGAAGGGCCATGGCGCAGATTGAGCGCGACATAAAGCTTTGTGGTCCAGCCTACATCGTCCAGACGGGCGCCCAGCAGCTTTTCAATCCTCTCCAGCCGATAGTTGAGCGTGTTCGGATGTATGCCCAATACGCTTGCCGCCTCTTTACGGCGCTGGCAGCGGGCGAAATAGGTTTCCAGGGTCGATAGCAGTTCCGGCTCCGCGGATAGCTGTTCCAACAGCGAAACCAGATAACGTAGCGGGGTATCGCTGCCCCGTACGCTCTCCTCCACGACGATATCGGAATAGAAATAGACCCGGCGTTCATCATGACGTTCCAGGCAAAAATCCAGGGCCCGGTTGGCCTCCCGCGCGGCGGCGGCCCAACCTTCGGCGCCCTGCCCCATCAATCCCACCCCCATCAGGGCCGCCGGGGGCAGCGCCTCGCTCAGCGCGGCGGCGCGACCCGCCATGATGCGATCGTTGGCGTTCATGACGTTGCCCGTCAAGGCCGGCGCCCATATCAGCAAGCGGCCATGATGCCAGACGCTCATCAGGTTCTCCTCGGCGGCATCGAGTCCGCGGGCTATTTCCGCGGTCACGCGGTCAAGCTCGCCGGAAAAACGCGGGGCGTTGCTGTCGATGCCCGGCAGATAAACCGCCAGGGCAATTCTGGGCGCGGCCGGGTCCAAACCCAGCGCTGCGGCGGTTTTATGGAACTCCCCACTGTCTTGCGGCGAGGTGAAGATGAGGCCGTACAACTGATGCTGCAACGACTCCCGCCAGCGGGTCTGGCGGAACTGCTCCCGCAGATAGGACTGGGAAATCAACTGCGCCATCGCATCAAAATAGGTCAACAAATAGGGGGAGATGCTGAACAGAAGCTCCTCGCGCAGATCCTCGTTTTGTTCCGCGATACGGATATATTCGCGCCAGAGCTCAAGGGAACCGAGCCTGAATGCCCTAAGCAACGCCGGCAGCGGCATCCCCTGATGTACCCGTCGCTGGCCGAACTCTTCGAATATGCGCAAATCCTCAGCCGAGGGCGGCATACCGCTCAGCATGGTTTGGAACCACAGATCGGCGGAAAAGGCGATGGATTTATCCACATCCAGCCTGACCACCGGCATCAGCTCGGCATACTCCTTCATTTTCAGTAATGAACGGAACACCCCGTCGGTCATCGCCGGAAGATGGTCCGCCAGGCGCAGCGTATTTTCCCGCAGGGCGGGGGACAGCGTCGGTACGTCGTGCATGATATTCTCCAGCCCGCGGCGCCCTCGGCAACGGGGATAACGTGATAAACCACCCAAACCCGGGAGAGGGCGCCGTCAGCCGACGCACCCGCTGGCGCCGCCATCGACGGTAGGCGACCGGCGGCTGAGATTTAATCGTTTTCCCGGCTTTTCCCCATAGACCCGCGGCAAGGGTATGCGCCGTCCCGGCATTTGGGGTAAGCTTAGGATTGGCGTCAAACACATTATCTATTGCACCGGAGAGAAATGCTATGTGGTCTCAAGCCAAAGAGAACGATGACGATAAAGAAAAAGATCCCTCGGCGATTTCCGCCTTTGCCCTGAACAAATTATTGGACGCCCGTTCGCTCATCATTTCAGGGGAAATCAACCAGGCCCTGACCGAAAAAGTGGTGTCGCAACTGTTGATCCTGCAGGAACTGAATGACAAGCCGATAAAAATCTTCCTCAATAGCCAGGGCGGACATGTGGAAGCGGCCGATACCATCCACGACATCATCAAATTCATCAAGCCGGAGGTCCAGATTATCGGCACCGGCTGGGTAGCCAGCGCCGGCATCACCATTTTCCTGGCGGCTGACAGGAAAAACCGCTTTTCCCTGCCCAATACCCGCTTTATGATCCATCAGCCCCTGGGCGGCGTGCAGGGACAGGCGACGGACATCGAGATTGAAGCGAAGGAAATCCTGCGCATGCTGGATAGGGTCAACAGGCTGATAAGCGACGCCACCGGCCAGCCGCTGGAAAAAGTGCAAAAAGACACTGACCGCAATTTCTGGCTCACCGCCGAGCAAGCGCTGGATTACGGCATTGTCGGGCAGATCATCTCATCCCATAGCGATCTGGCCTAGTTGCCCGTAATCTATTGGCATTAGGTGGTATGGACCGCGCCACCGTGGCGTTGGCTGCCGGATTGCGTGATGCCGACCTGGATGCCGTGGCGTATGCCTCCTCACAGGAGCGGTTCAATCCTCGTCAGGCATTGACGGCGGCTGATGAAAGCCGCCGGTACCGGCAAACCTCGACTTATCCGCGGCGTCTTGCGTCAAAACGGCCTCATTCAGCGCAAGGGGGGAAAAAATCCGTCGGAGCAAGAAAACTGTTTTCAATGCGCGCGACAATCGGCGTTTGCGCTTCGCTGGCGGTTCGCTTGTTCAGCCAATCCTGATCCGCCTGAAAGGCGCCCCAGCGCGCCTCGCGATCCGCCAGGCTGGCCCATTTCAGCAGGTAGGTCAGCGACTGATTGCTTTCCCCCACCAGCGTCGTCCAAAAACCGATGGGCTCAATGCCGTACTTTTCCAAAAAAAGCCAGGGTGGTGTTTCTGAAACGATCCTGCAGGGCCGGCAAACGCCCTGGCAAACAGTGATAGACCCGCATTTCAACGATCATGATTGCTCTCCTATGAAACTCATTTTATTCCGCGGCCTGCACGGGCGGACGATGATGCGGCGGCCTGAATCCCGACGCACAAGGCCCACAGTATGACGCAAATCCCTGCGGTTCGGTCAGCGTTATCGGGCTCTCGCACGCCGTTATTTGCGCCCGCAGCGTAACGGCAACGCGGCGGCGTAGGGGTAAACCGCTACTGAACCGGCGGCCCCATCTGCTATAGTGGCAACAGTCGGTTATTATCGTTCAGCCAAACGTGAGAAGACGTATTATGTCAATGAGCTTTCGCTCGCTTTACCAGCATGGTTTCGCCCGGGTAGCGGCCTGTACCCTATCCTGCGCGCTGGCGGAGCCCGCAAAAAATGTCCGCGCCATTGTCGAGACCGCGGTGCGTCTAGATGCCGAGGGCGTGGCGCTGGGCATCTTCCCCGAATTATGCCTCTCCGGCTACTCCATCGAGGATTTGCTGCTGCAGGATACCCTGCTGGATGCGGTGGAACGCGCCGTAGACGAGCTGCTGGACGCCACCGCCGCCCTTGCGCCGGTACTGGTGGTGGGCGCGCCGCTGCGTTACGCCGGCCGCATCTACAATACCGCCCTGGTGCTGCACCGGGGCCGATTACTGGGGGTGGCGCCGAAATCCTACCTGCCCACCTACCGGGAATTTTACGAACGCCGGCAGTGCGCCGCCGGCGATCAGACCAAAGGGACCATCCGCCTGGCGCGCCAAGACGTCCCCTTTGGCCCGGACCTGCTGTTCGAGGCGGAGGACGTGCCGGGCTTTGTCCTGCACGCGGAGATTTGCGAGGACTTCTGGGTGCCTATCCCCCCAGCGCCGAAGCCGCGCTGGCCGGCGCCACCGTCTTGGCGAATCTGTCAGGCAGTCCCATCACCATCGGTCGGGCGGATACGCGCAAACAGCTATGCCGCTCCCAATCCATGCGCTGCCTGGCCGCTTACCTCTATGCCGCGGCGGGGACAGGCGAATCCACCACCGAAGTGGCCTGGGACGGCCAATGCGTTATCTATGAAAACGGCGAACTGATGGCGCAAACGGAGCGCTTCGCTCTGGAAAGCCAGTGGGCCATGGCCGACATCGACCTCGACCTGTTGCGCCAGGAACGCCTGCGCATGGGGACCTTTGACGACAACCGGCGCACCCATGAGGCGCGGGTGGGGTCATTCAGGCGCATCGCCTTCACGCTGGCGCCCCGCAAAGAGGATTTCGGTTTGGCGCGCACGGTGGAGCGTTTCCCCTTCGTGCCGGCCGATAAAGACCGGCTCGCCCAGGACTGCTACGAAGCCTATAACATTCAGGTGGCGGCGCTGGCGCAGCGGGCCACGGCCACCGGCATCAAACGTTTGGTCATCGGCGTCTCCGGCGGACTGGACTCTACCCAGGCGCTGATCGTCGCCGCCAAGGCGGCGGACCGCATGCATCTGCCGCGGGAAAATATTATCGCCTGCACCCTGCCGGGATTCGGCACCAGCGATGAAACCTGGCAAAACGCGCTGAGCCTTATCGCTTCGCTGGGGGCTTCCCACCGGGAAATCGATATTCGTCCCGCCGCCTTGCGGATGCTGGAGGATATCGGCCACCCCTACGCCCAGGGAGAAAAAGGTCTACGACGTCACTTTTGAAAACGTCCAGGCGGGACTGCGCACCGATTACCTGTTCCGCCTGGCCAACCATGAAAACGGCATGGTGGTGGGCACCGGCGATTTGTCGGAAATGGCTCTTGGCTGGTGCACCTATGGCGTGGGGGATCAGATGTCCCACTATCATGTGAATGCCGGCGTGCCGAAAACTCTGATCCAGCACCTGATCCGCTGGGTTATCTCCTCCCGCCAGTTTGAACAGCCGGTGGCGAATACGCTGGAGGCCATTCTGGCGACGGAGATTTCCCCGGAACTGGTGCCCGCCGACGCCGCCGGCGCCATACAAAGCACCGAATCCATTATCGGGCCGTACAATTTGCAGGACTTTAACCTGTTTTATACCCTGCGCTTCGGCTTCAAGCCGTCGAAGATAGCGTTCCTGGCGCTTCACGCCTGGGAGAATCCCGCCGCCGGCGCCTGGCCCACCGGCTTTCCGCCGGACAAACGGCCCGGTTATCCGCTGGCGGAAATACGCCGCTGGCTGCGGGTTTTTCTCTATCGCTTCTTTACCACCAGCCAATTCAAGCGCTCCGCCTCGCCAAACGGCCCCAAGGTCACCGCCGGAGGAAGCTTATCGCCGCGTGGCGATTGGCGCGCGCCGTCGGACGGCAACGCCCGCATCTGGATCGAAGAACTGGAAACCCAGGTGCCGGAAAACTGATGTTCCCCTTCCATAAAGACGAAGGCCCCGGCAAGGCGGGGCCCGAGTTTGTTGACAATGAACCGCCTAAAATAAGGACTTTGCGGGTTAGTCGATTTCCCGTGTCGTTTTGCCATAAAACCGTCACGCTTTTGCGATAAAACGTCTGTCCACCACCTCTGTTTTGCTGTTCAGATCCCGGAGGTGCTCATCATGAGCCGCGGCGTATCCTTCGGCCGCGGCCAAGGACGAAGAAAAGATGAACAGGTTACTGACCGCCGGCCAATGGCGGGCATTGGGTGATGTCGGCGCGTTTTACCGCGTGCCCCTGTTTGCCGACGCCCCGTCCCCCGGCAGGGTGCGCTTCGGGCTGATTGCCGATCCGCAATATGCCGATGCCGACCCTGATTTAAAACATCGTCGTTATTACCGCCACAGCTTACGCAAGCTCGCCGCGGCGATAGAGGGTCTTAATGCGGCGCCGCTGGATTTCGTCGTCACGCTGGGGGACTTGGTGGACCGCCATTGGTCCAGCTACGATGACCTGTTGCCGCTTTACCGCCGGCTGCGGCATCCTCATGTGGCGGTGATGGGCAATCATGATGCGGATACCGTTTCCCGTCATTTTTCCCGTCTGCAACCGCCGCTGGGACTGCCGAAGCACTATTTCCACTTTGCGGTTAACGGCTATCGCTTTATCGTCATTGACGGCAATGACGTCAGTTTGTACTGCAATGAGGCCAACGGGCAGGATGGCGAACAGGCACGGCGGATGTTGGCTCAGCTCGCCGCGGAAGGCAAACCGCAGGCGCAAGCCTGGAATGGCGCGCTGGGGGACGCGCAATTGCGCTGGCTCGAGAGCGTCTTGCAAGAAGCCCGCGCCCGTCAGGAAACGATCATCGTGTTCGGTCATTATCCCCTCGCCCCCGTCAATACCCATAATCTCTGGAACGATGAGGTGGTAACGGAATTATTATGCCGCTATCGGGTGCGGGCCTATTTCGGCGGCCACCAGCATGGCGGCGGCTATCAACGTCTTGAGGATACCGATTTCATCACCCTGAAGGGCATGGTGGACGGCGAGGAGCATACACCGTACGCCGTCGCTGAGCTTCAGGGAACGGCGCTCATCCTTCAAGGTCGCGGCCCGGAGATAAGCCGGGTCTTGTAACCCCGCCCCCAGCCGCATAAGCTTCAAGACTCCGCCAACGCAGACTTTTCTCGTTTTTTGCGCCGGCCCCCGCCGGCTTCCCTCTGGTTTAATCCTTCACAGACGAGTAATGTGAAATCATTATGGGATAATGATGCTAAAACTTACCCTCAGGTTCTTTTTTGAAATTTGGGCTGGAGAAAAAACATGACCGAGAAAAAGCGACCCTTATTCTTAACGATCAAAAGGCGATGGTCCTTGATTTCAACGCCGGCACGGGCGGACCGGCGGCGTTGGATATTCGGCCTTTCGGCGCCGAGGAATTTTTCACCTACGATCCCGGCTTTACCAATACCGCCGGCTGCGAATCCGCCATTACGTTTATCGACCCGCGCAACAGCGTGCTGCTGCACCGCGGGTATCCGGTGGAGCAGTTGGCGGAACAATGCTCCTTTCTGGAAGTCTGCTATATCCTGTTGCACGGCGAGGCGCCGTCAACGGCGGAATACGCCGTGTTCACCGAGACCATTACCCGTCACACCATGATCCATCAGCAGATGAGCCGGATGCTCAGCGGTTTTCGGCGCGACTCCCATCCCATGGCGCTGATGTGCGCGGTGGTGGGCGCGCTGGCGGCGTTCTACCATGAGCAGCTCGATGTCGGCAACCCCGAACACCGGGAGCTGGCGGCGGTCAGGCTACTGTCCAAAATGCCCACCGTAGCGGCGATGTGTTATAAATATTCCATTGAGCAACCCGCGGTCTTTCCCAATAACGCGCTTTCCTATACCGGTAATTTTCTGCATATGCTGTTTGCCATTCCGGCGGAAAAATCCGCGGTCAATCCGGTGCTGGAGCGCGCCATGAACCGCATTCTGATCCTGCACGCGGATCACGGCCAATGCCCGTCCACCACCGCCGTCAGAACCGCCGGATCCTCAGGGGCGAACCCATTCGCCTGCATCGCCGCCGGCCTTGCCTCGCTGTGGGGACCGCTACACGGCGGCGCCAACGAAGCCAGCATGCGCATGCTGGAGGAGATCAATACGGTTGATCGCATTCCGGCCTTTATCGACCGCGCCAAGAACCGGCAGGACTCCTTTCGTCAGATGGGCTTCGGCAATTCCGTTTATCACCATTTCGATCCTCGCGCCGCCATTCTCCGTAAAACCTGTCATGAGGTCCTGGCTGAGCTGGGTATGGAAGACAACCTGCTGCAGGTGGCCATCGAGCTTGAACATATCGCCATGACGGATGCCTACTTCCTGGAGAATAAACTCTACCCCAGCGCGGATCTCTATACCGCGCTGATTTTAAAAGCCATGGGCTTGCCGACCTCGATGTTTACGGTTATTTCCGCGGTGGGCCGCACCATCGGCTGGATTGCCCACTGGAGCGAAATGCACGGCCAGAAGCCGCAGATCTATCGGCCGCGGCAGGTTTACATCGGCAAAGCCCGGCGGGATTTCACGTCGCGGCTGTAATTCCCTGCGCAGGAACGCCCTATTTAAGGCTATTTACCAACATAGAGGGGGCCAATAAGGCGCGGCAGGCACCTCGCCGTCACCCCCTCCTCACCCTCACTTCTCTCGTCGGGACGCTCCCCGGCGAGAGCAATCGTCATCGCCCGGCCCCAAAGGCTTAAAACAGTCATTCACAACGTATAAAATATTTATCAGGGAGAGGTTTTTGGAGAATAGAATTTTATTAATTAAACTGAAAAGCCTTTTCAATAAATCGCGGAGAATATTATCGGCGAATAAGTCATGTGATCTGCTTCAAATTAAAATTAGGAAATGTGACCGAGACGACATGGGGTCGTAAAATACACAGCAAAAGGGATTTTAAAAGCCAACAATTCATGCATTCGCCTAATGAACAGCCCCGGCCGGAATGAAATACTTCTTTTACCCTTGTTATTTCCGTTGCAGGCTAGAGCCTCCCGCTCTAGAAACAGAATGCTGAATCCAGATATACTCATTACCGGCGCCCATATCATTGATCCCGCGCAAGGGATTGATGGAACAGGGTCGCTGCGCGTTATCGGCGACCGTATCGCCGCCGCAGAGACCCCCACGACCGCCGCCACTGAAATTATCAATGGCGAGGGGTGTTACCTCTTCCCCGGCTTAATAGACTTTCACGCCCACGTCTTTTACCGCGGCACCGAGTACAGCGTTCCCGCTGATTTGTCCACCTTGCCCCACGGCGTCACCACCGTTGTGGATGCCGGCTCGGCGGGCAGCGCCAATTACGAATCCTTCCACCGCCAGGTCATCTGCCAAAGCCTGGTAAGGATTAAAAGCTTCCTGGCCGCCTCCTCCCCCGGTCAAACCTGGGACGAAGAAAACCAGGATCCGGAAAAATATGACATACCGAAAATAAAAGCGCTTTTTCGCCGCTATCCGGATACGCTGCTGGGCTTGAAAATCAAACAAGAAGCCGGCGTAGTACGAAACCTCGGGGTGAAGCCGATGCAGGCGGCGGTTGCGCTGGCTGAGGAGTTGGGCTGTGGGGTGGCGGTGCATACCACCGACCCGGTTGTCCCCACGGCGGAGCTGGTGCGCCTTTTCCGCTCGGGAGATATTTATGCCCACGCGTTCCACGGCAAGGGCAGCACCATTATCGGCAGCGACGGCCATGTGCTGGCGGAGGTAGAAGACGCTCGGCGGCGGGGCGTTATTTTTGATTGCGCTCATGGCCGCAGCCATTTCTCCATAAAAACGGCGCGAAGCGCCATCAATGACGGTTTTTATCCGGACATCATCAGCAGCGACGCCTCGCGTTTCAGTTTCAATGTTTCACCGGCTTTCAATTTGCCTTGGGTAATGTCCAAATTGCTGGCCCTGGGAATGCCGCTATTCGAGATTATCGCCGCCTGCACGGCCACGCCGGCCAAGACCATAAAAATGCCGCGGGAGATAGGCACCCTCGCGCCCGGCGCTAACGCCGACATAGCGTTATTTAAATTAGTCAGGGGAAACGTTGCTTTCACGGATATTCACGGAGAGCGATTGGCGGGCGATAGACTATTAATACCCCAAATGACTTTTCTCGCGGGAGAAAGGGTCTTTCGCCAAAACGGCTTTTAACCTTTGACGCAAGGATAATAAAATGAACGCTCGTTGGTTGCGCATTGGCGGTACTCTCATGCTGGGTATGTTTGTCTCCTATATCGACAGAACAAACTTATCCGTCTCATTACCCTCCGTGGCCCATGACCTCGGCTTCGCCGGCAATACTTTCGCCACCGTTTCGGGTTGGGTATTAACCGCATTTTTAATCGGCTATATATTTGCCAATATCTTCGGCGGCGTATTTACCTCTCGCGTCGATCCGAAAAAAATCGCTATTTTCATGATGGGTCTCTGGTCCGTCTCCACGTTGGTCACCGGCATGGCGCAATCGGTCGTACTGCTGGTGATATGCCGTTTGGTGCTGGGGGTGGCCGAAGGCATTTACTGGCCGCAGCAATCCCGTTTCGTCAAACTCTGGTTTGCGCCCAATGAGCTGACCCGGGCGAACAGCGTCATCCAGTATTACGGACAATTCCTGGCGTTGGGGTTGGGCTTTATCATTCTTACCCCCCCTTCACGCCGCGCTGGGATGGCGCCACCTTTTCTACCTTTGCGGCGCTATCGGCCTGCTTATCATGGTACCGCTCTATGCCAGAACATTACTCAACACCGCCGATGCGCCCTATCCGGAAAAAACCCCGTGACAGAGCCCAGGCGAAACCGCCCAGGCTGACCCTGGCCTCGTTTGGCGGCGCATCGTTTATCCTGGTGATATTCGCCTATCTCACCCAAGGCATGCTGTTTTGGGGCATTACCTTGTGGATTCCCATGGCGGTGAAATCCATCGGCTTTACCGGCATGGGACAGGCCGTGGGCAGCGCTCTGCCCTATCTGGCCGCCGTGGCGCTGGCCATTCCGATGGCTTATATCAGCGATAAAACCGGCAAGCGGATACTTATCGCCGCTCTGGGCATGCTGATTCCGGGCGTCCTGCTGCTGTTGCTGCCCGCATTGGACAACGGCTATGCCAGACTGGCCCTGATCACCTTGGCCATGGGCTATTACGCCAGCAGTTTTACCCCGAATATCTGGTCCATCATTCAATCCAATGTACAGCCTCACGCCATCGGCGCGGCGTCCGGCATCGTCAACGGCGTGGGCGCCGGCGGCGGCGGTACCCTGGCCGGGCTGATGGTGGCGCGGATTTATACCTCAACCGGATCCTACATGTCGGCTTTCATGGTGCTGGGCGGCCTGGTGGTGCTGGGCGGTCTGTCCCTGTTGCTGTATGGACGTATTCGCCGGCTTCATTCCCTGGGCATGGAAGTCGCCAAGGCCTGAGCGCGTCGACCGGCCGTTGCTTTAGCGCAACCGATGACGACATGACGAGTTTGTCGATAAAGCGCCGTTCGGGACAGTCAGCCAGTCCCGGCAAAACGGCAAACCCGCCCTGAATACATCCGGTTCGATCCTTGGCATTACGGCTCTTATTCATGAGAGCCGCCCCACGGACCAGCGCTCCGCGGCGTTGCTCCAAACGCGCCGGGCGTTGAGCCCCCGGCGCGGACGGCAGGCTCTTCCGGCAGCCAGTCCCGCCTGACCGGCTTCGAGCAGGTTTGCCACGCAATCCGCTGGATTTAAGGCCATCAAGTCGGGCACTGGAAAATTTACATTAACGCCCCTGCTAGGCAAATTACCGGTAACACTGAGGAAAAAACGCGCTATCATTACAGCCACTGACGGTTTTTATCCATATCGTTAACAACAGAAATCTTTGGCTGTTACTCTTATGCAAATATCGCGTTCTTCCCGCTCCACCGCCTGGTTAAGGGTGGTCAGTCTGACCTTGGCCGCATTTATCTTCAATACCACTGAATTCGTCCCCATCGGCCTGCTGTCGGACATCGCCGCCAGCTTTTCCATGACCGCCGCCCAGGTTGGTCTGATATTGACGGTGTATGCCTGGGGGGGGTGGCGCTGATGTCTTTACCCTTCATGCTGCTCACCAGCAAGATAGAGCGCCGCACCCTGCTGATGCTGACTTTTATCGTCTTTATCGCCAGTCACGCGTTATCCGCCTTCGCCTGGAGTTTCAGCGTATTGATGGTGGCCCGCATCGGGGTGGCGCTGGCCCATGCCGTATTCTGGTCCATCACCGCTTCCCTGGCCATGCGGGTGGCCCCCAGCGGCAAAAAGGCGCAGGCGCTGGGTCTGCTCAGCACCGGCACCGCCATGGCGATGGTGCTGGGCCTGCCTCTGGGCCGCATGATAGGCGAAGCGCTGGGCTGGCGGACCACCTTTATGATTATCGGCGCGCTGGCCTGCGTGATCATGGCGTTGCTGTTTAAACTGCTGCCGACGCTCCCCAGCCACCACTCCGGCTCGTTGAAAAGCGTACCGGAATTGTTCAGGCGGCCGGCGCTGGTATGCATGTATCTTCTCGCCGCCACCGTCGTCACCGCCCACTACACCGCCTATAGCTATATCGAGCCTTTTCTGCAAAAAAATCGCGGACATGAGTGAAAATTTCACGACGCTGGTGCTGTTATTGTTTGGTTTGGCGGGCATTATCGGCAGCCTGATATTCTCCCGCTTCAGCGCCCGCTATCCTTCGGGGGTGCTGATAACCGCCATCGGCGTTCTGCTCCTGTGTTTGGTACTGCTGCGACCCCTTTCCTTTAGCGAGCTCGGCGTTTCCGTACTGAGTCTGGTATGGGGCATCGCCATGACCGCCATCGGCCTTTGTATGCAGGTCAAGGTGCTGACGATGGCGTCTGACGCCACCGACGTGGCCATGTCGCTCTTTTCCGGGATTTTCAATATCGGTATCGGCGCCGGGGCGCTCTTAGGCAATCAGGTGAGCCTGCATATCGGCATGGAGAATATCGGCTTTGTGGGGGGGGAGTCTTCTGCGCCCTGGCGCTGGGCCTGTGCGGGTTTATTTTCCACCGCTACGCCGCGGTATTAAACCAGGCAACGGAAAATGACTAACCTCGACGTTTTCGGTCAGGCCATCGCCGCCGGAAGCGACGGCGGACGTGTTACTCGCTCTTAGCCGACAAAGCGGGGTTCACCGCCTCGTCGTCCGCCAGCAAATGCGCCAGGTTTTCCTGCGTTAACGGCTTGGAAAACAAAAAGCCCTGCAGTTGCGTGCAGCCGGCGTCCACCAGGAATTGCTGCTGTTCCACCGTTTCCACGCCTTCGGCTATCACCTGCAAATTCAGCTTGACCCCCAGATTGGAGACGGCGGTGACGATAGCGGCCGTGTCCTTTAGCTGAGTAACGAACTGCACGAAGGACCTATCGATTTTTTACGCTATCCACCACGATGTCCTTCAACAGACTGAGGCTGGAATAGCCGGTGCCGAAATCGTCCAGGGAGATTCTCACGCCGGCGAGTCGCAAGGCAACCAGTTGGTCTTTGCTGTTGGCATCGGAATTCATAATGGCGGTTTCGGTCAATTCCAGCTCCAACCGCTCCGGCGGGAAATTTTCTTCCGCCAGCAGTTCAAGCACCATGCGGGCGAAGGCGCCGTCCCGAAGCTGAATCGGCGAGACGTTCACCGACACCGACAGGTTGTTCCAGGGCTGCATCTCGCGACAGGCCTGGCGCAGGATGAATTTGCCCAAAGGGATGATAAGCCCGGTTTCTTCCGCCAACGGCACAAACTGCACCGGCGACACCTCTCCCAGCACCGGGTCTTCCCAGCGGGCCAACGTCTCGACCCCGATGATTTTTTTATCCCCCGCCCGCACCAGCGGCTGATAGGCGCAGCTGATGCCGTTATGCGAGGTTAACGCATTGGCCAGGGCCTTTTCCATGCGCCGCTTGCTGGTCAGGCTGGCATCCAGCGATTCGGAATAAAAACAATGCACGTTTTTGCCTTTTCGTTTCGCCTCATACAAGGCGGCATCCGCTTTGCGCAATAACTCGCCGGCGGTGGTATCCGACTCCACAATCCGGATGACGCCCACGGATACCGTGACGAAAGGCGAAGCACCGGTAAGGGTGAAGGGGGATTGCGTCTGTTTTACGATCTTTCGGCATAGCGAGTCGGCATCTTGGTGCAGGATATCGCGTCCCAGCAACAGAGCGAATTCATCGCCCCCCATCCGCGCCACCAGGCTATCCTCCGGCGCCACATGCTGCATGCGACGGGCGAATTCGCACAACACGAAATCGCCGGCCTGATGACCGTAGGTATCATTGATGTTTTTGAATCCGTCGAGATCCATCAACATCAGCAGCCCGCAGGCATGCCCCGTGCTTGTGCCCGGCACCACCACGTGATTAAGCTGCTCATAAAGGGCGGTGCGATTATGCAGGCCGGTGAGAATATCGTGGTAAGCCAGATAGCGGGTTTGCGCTTCGGACTCGCGCAATACCGTTATATCATGCAGGGAAATCAGCAAATAAGGCTTGGCGTTCAATGTGATTCTCGACGAACGCACCATAAAAACGGTGACCTGATTGTCCCGGCCGGTGACGCGTTCCTCATATTCCATGGGCTCGCCGGTTTCCAGCACCAGCTTGTCCCGTTCGAGGATGTGCGACACCAGTTGTTCGTCCAGCCCGTCCAGCGCGGTTTCGCCGATGAGCTCTTGCGCCGGTTTACCGAAAAGCTCGCAGGCCTTCCGGTTGAGGAAAACCAGTCGAAAGTTCTGATCTTTCAGGAAAGTGGCATCAGGCAAGGCATTGAGCACCGCCTGACAAACCTCGAGATTATTAAACATAAAATTGGCACCCGGAAGCGTCTCTTTAGAAGAGTAGCAGAACTTTACCTGGCCGCTATACCGGAAATCGATGCTCACAGACGCCTGTGCTTTTCGCCCCCGACACTTCCCCCTTAGGGTTCAAATTGCCCCAATTCCCGCTGCAACAGGCGGTTGGCCGCCAGACGTTCCGCCATATCGCCGCCCTGCTGCTCCACCACCGCCGACAGCATCAGATTGAACAGGCAGCTAAACGGCGACAGCGCATCCCAAAACTGGCCGGTATCGGTTTTCAACTGCAGCAGGTCCGCCGGGAAATCCCGCGCCCAAGGACAAAACAGATCGGTAATCAACGCCAGCGGCAGGCCGCGCTCAGTGGCCGCTTGACAATATCTGCGGGCCATTACCGAATAGGCGCGGGTATCGGTCATGACCAGATAGGGCCGGGAAAATGCTGAATTCAACGATTCCACATAGGTACCGGATAAACCATCGGCAAAATAGACGCGCGGCCGCAGATATTCCAACTGGCTGAAAAAGGCGTTGGCGATGCCGCGCGTCGATTGTATGCCGACGATGAACACTGCGTCGGCGGCGGCCAATTGCCGGCAGATAACGTCGAAAGTCTCGGTTTGCGCCAGTTGATAGACATGTTGAATGGCTTCCAGCTCCAGGCTCAAGGAGTGTTGCAGCTTTTGTTGCCGTGGCTGCCCGCTGCGTTGCCGATAGGCGTCCAGGCGATCGGTGACCCCCCCCCCAACTTTGATATAGCGCCGCCCCTTCATGCCGAAGCGCCCGTTTGAAATCGTCCAGATTACGATAGCCGATGCGCCGCAAGTAGCGGCCGACGGTAATGCCGCTGGTTTTGGCGCAGCGGGCGATACCGTCGGCGGTCTCAAAGGGCACCTGCCCGAGATTGGCCAGCAGCCAGCTGGCGATCCGCTTGCCGGCGGGCGTCTGATTGGCAAAGGACGCTTCGATGCGAGCGACAATGTCCGGCTGGGTCGGGGATGCGGTCATTTGATGTTCTTAACGCTCCGGTAAACAATGATGATGGCGACGGTGCAGACAGTATGCCAAACCTTGAGGGCGCAGGGTAACTTTGACATGCCGGGAGAAACGCCGTCATCCTCGGCAACACCTTGAGACGACCATGCCGGCGACATGCGCCGCAAACGCATCATATTGGTGCAAAAGCACCATAACGGTGAAAACAAGGCCCCGTTTTGGGGCTGAAAAACGCACAGGAAAATCTCTTTTTACGCGCCCGAATTCATGTTTCCTTATATAATGCGCCTGCTTCATGGTTTGCCGCCGCCTGAAAATAGGCGGAATGATGGCATAGCTATTGCTTAGGCTGTGCAGACAACTTCAATGAGATAACTCCCATGTTAGAAAGAATTTTCAAATTACAGGTTCATCGTACTAACGTTCGAACCGAAATTTTGGCAGGGTTGACCACTTTTTTGGCAATGGCTTACATTCTGTTTGTTAATCCCTCTATCCTCAGCGCGACCGGTATGGATAAAGGCTCGGTATTCGTAGCGACCTGTCTGGCCGCCGCCATCGGCTCGGCATTGATGGGCTTCATCGCCAATTATCCCATCGCCCTGGCGCCCGGTATGGGGCTGAACGCCTTCTTCACCTACACCGTGGTGTTGCATATGGGCCATACCTGGCAAACGGCTTTAGGGGCGGTATTCCTTTCGGCGCTGATCTTTTTTGCGCTCTCGGTATTTAAAATACGCGAATGGATCATCAGAAGCATTCCCCTGCCGCTTCGATCGGGTATAGCCGCCGGCATCGGCCTGTTTCTGGCCCTCATCGCTTTGGAAAGTTCCGGTATCGTCGTCGGCAATCCCGCCACCCTGGTGGGCCTGGGGGATTTGACCAAGGGCGGCCCGCTGCTGGCCATGCTGGGTTTTATCATTATCGTGGTGCTTGAAGCACGCCGGGTGCCGGGCGCGGTGCTGATAGGCATTTTGGCGGTGACGTTTATTTCCATCGCCCTGGGCTTCAGTCCCTTTGGCGGCGTATTCTCCATGCCCCCGTCCCTCGCGCCGACCTTCCTTCACCTGGATATCCGCGGCGCGTTTGACGTTTCCATGGTCAGCGTGGTCTTCGCCTTCCTGTTCGTGGACGTGTTCGATAACTCCGGTACGCTTATCGGCGTCACCAAGCGCGCCGGACTGGCGGATGAAGACGGCAATATCCCTAAAATGGGCAAAGCCCTGGTGGCGGACAGCGCCGCGGCCCTGTTCGGTTCGCTCCTGGGCACCTCCACCACCACCAGCTATATCGAATCCGCCGCGGGCGTCGGCGCCGGCGGCCGCACCGGCCTCACCGCGATAGTGGTGGGTATACTTTTTCTGCTGAGCCTGTTCTTCGCGCCGCTGGCAGGCAGCGTGCCCGCCTTCGCCACCGCGCCGGCATTGCTGTTTATCGCCGTGTTGATGACCTCGGGTCTGGCGGAAATAGACTGGCGGGATATTACCGTGGCCGCGCCGGTCACCGTGACCGCCCTGACCATGCCGTTGACCTATTCCATCGCCAACGGCATCGCCTTTGGCTTCATCACCTGGACCGTGGTTAAATTGCTGAGCGGTCGTTACCGCGATTTGAACGCCGCGCTGGTTATCCTGTCGCTGCTGTTCGTCATCAAATTGGGCTGGCTGAGCGCTTAAAGCTTAAGAGCGGGCACGGCGCCGACGGACGCTAAGCGCAATGGGCTGCGACGACCGTCCGCAAGGCGTTTGTTGACAATGTGCCCGGTCGAAACAGGCTGCCGGACGTCGCTGAATGGCAAACCAGGCCTTAAAGTCTTCCCTAGGGGCTCGATGCGCGCGATCATGCCCCTCATACCTGAGGGGCACCCTGCGGGCCAACGCCTACAGGCGCTGTTCCAAAACGCTCCGACGTACCGCTCTCCGGCGCGGGCGGCTTATTCCTCTAACAGCCTGCCCGCGAAAGCAATCATGTAAGTGACTCGTTAATCGGAAGTCCTGGTCACCGGCCGCAAACTGAATTCCGGTGCGGAATAGGCCCATAGATAAAGCGACGCGGTAGAACCATAAGGAGAGTACCGGCGGCGATAGCGCTCAAAACGCTCCCGGGGCAGTTCCGCATGCCGATACATATTCATCATGCCGCGCCGGATAGCCAAATCACCCCAGCTTAATACATCGGGCCGCCCCATGGAAAACATCATCAGCATTTCCGCGGTCCATATCCCGATTCCCGGCAAGCGCGACAGGGCGGCAACGACTTCCCCATCGCTGTAATGATTGAGGGCGGCCAAATCCAGTTCGCCGCTCATCACCGCCGTGGCCGCCCCTTTGATATAAAGCGCTTTCCTCATCGACATGCCGCAGGCTTGAATCTGCTCCGCCGTCAGCCGTTCAATGGCCGCCGGGCTGATATCGCCGGCCAGCGCCCGCAATCGGCCGTTAATGGTCAGCGCGGCCTTGGTGGAGATTTGCTGGTCGACGATATTACGGATCAAGGCGGCAAAGAGATCCGGCATCATCGGCCGGCTAATAAGTCCGATACGCTCGATGGCTTGCGCCATGCGCTTATCCTTTTTCGCCAGCCAGGACAGTTCCTTGTGACCATATTCGAATATCGCCATGCTTAATGCGCTCCTTCTCGGCGCCGGGGCAGTAAATACTGCTGCAAGGATAGCATTTTGTTAGTTATGCAATAATTAATAAAAATGTTATAAATGAAAACACGCCATTGGCTTATCACGGTAGCGGTATTGGCTTAGCTGATCATGAGGCATGCAGTATGAAACCACGTAAAGTGATGATCATCGGCGCAGGCAATGTAGGATCTTCCGCCGCCTATGCGCTGTTGAATCAACAGATATGCCAGGAATTAATCCTGGTTGACCTGAATGCCTCGCTGGTGGAGGGCCATCGTCAGGATCTCGCCGACGCGGCGGCCTATATGCCGGGGCGTATCACCATCAGCGCCCGGCCGGTCGCGGATTGCGCCGATGTGGATATCGCGGTCATCACCGTTTCCGGCGGCAGCCTGAAACCCGGCCAGACCCGGCTGGATGAGCTGGACGGCACCGCGCGCATCGTGGGCAGTATCGTGCCGGAAATGATGCAAAACGGTTTCAAAGGGATCTTTTTAGTCGCCACCAACCCCTGCGACATCATTACCTACCAGGTATGGAAGCTTTCCGGACTGCCCCGCCACCAGGTACTGGGCACGGGCGTATGGCTGGATACCACTCGCCTGCGGCGTATTCTGGCGGAGCACCTGGACATCGCGCCGCAAAGCGTCGACGCCTTTATCCTGGGCGAGCACGGCGATACACAGTTTCCGGTCTGGTCGCACTCCTCGGTGTACGGCATGACCCTCAACGAGTACAGCCGGTTGAAAACCGGGCATGAGCTGGATTTTGCGGCGCTGAGCGAACGCACCCGCCAGCTTGGATTTGAAATCTATTCACAAAAAGGATGCACCGAGTACGGTGTCGCCGGCACCATTACCGAAATTTGCCGCAACCTGTTTACCAGCAGCCATCGGGCGCTCACCGTCTCCTGCGTGCTGGACGGCGAATACGGCATGGAAGGATTGGCCATCGGCGTACCGGCGGTATTAACCCAACGCGGCATTGAACAGATTATCGAGCTGGATTTCAACGATCGGGAGCAGCGTCAATTTGATGAATCGGCAGCGGCGATAAAAAACAATATACAGCGCCTGGCGGTATTCCATCATTAACAAAGGCCCCCTGGCGGGCCTGGTTTAATACTTCAGACGAAGCAGTCGTCTCACAATACGCTTTAATCGTTTTTTGATATCGTCATACTTGATGAAGCGATACGTACTGCGTTCGCCGTTGGTTTGCCATTGGCAATGCAGATCATTATTTGCGGCGCTGACATAATTGCCGTTAAATTCCCTGCGCAACGGATTGCAAGGGCAATGTGCCGGATGCGTCTTTCTGACTGAGCAAAAGGGATTGGCCCGCGGAGGAGCGGGTGACAATATGGGATAATAACTCATCGGCAGCGGCGATTGAATCATTGTCATCGGCAGTCTGGGTGGGTCCAATGATTGCAGTAAAATCATTATTGTGGATAATAATAGAACTGAGCGTAATATTATACTAAGCTGGTTTTTTCTGATGGTCATGAAATAGCTTACCTGCGTTCCACTAGTGCCATTGTCAATTTCCCGACCGGAAAAGCAAGACCTAGCCGTCGGGAGAAGTTTCTGCCGCCTTCTGTCAATAATAGGTAACATACTATAAATTTTATTAAATATTATATAAGAAACTCAATTCATGTCCGGCCAATTTTATTACACCTGGGTGTCGTAACGCCAATATACAAATAACCCCATAAGTCTACAATATTATTCAGTAAAAAGTGGTCATGCAATAATGCAACGACATAAAGCATTTATGAAGCAGGGAATGTTGTATGTTATTGCCATTTTTCAATAGTCCCGGTAATTTATTTATAGTCGCAAGATTATTTCTTAAGCAATAAATTAGCAAAGCAGTAGGAATATATCATTACGCTGTGATCACTCGCGGGTGCAGGGAAACAAAGACAAAACCGGGACCGGCCGGTTCCGGCCCCGGTTTTATGTCAAGAGAAGTTTTTGCGGGCGACGGCACATCGAGCAGCTGGTCAGGCCGCTCGCACGCGGAACTCAGGCGGTGGGGGTACCGCTCGGCGTGTTGGCGGAAACTAGCGCTTTGACTTCGCCGATGGATTTCAGTTTCTTGGACAATTCGCGACGCTCTTTCGACAGTTCGGCGTTTTTTGATGATGTAATCATCAACGCGATCCTCGTAATCACCGCGCATGCTGGCGATGATCGCCAGGACTTCGTCGATGGACATGCCCGGTTTGATGTAGTCGCTGAGGTTGTCCAGCAACAAGACCCGCTTTTGGTTGTCGCGGATTTTTTTTCTCGTTATCGGCGATTTCACGCTGCAATTTGTTTTTACGGCGAAACATGCGCACGAATTCCAGCACATCCTGGAAAGAGGGCTTTATATGATCCATTTCGGTTTCCTTGATAAAGTCATAGGTTAAAAAGGTTGCGATGACAAATTGATAGTCGTTACCTTACAGAGTAGCAGCTATCCCGTGCAATGGCTTAATGGCATTTTACGCGTTTTCGACGCCGAACCCTACCTCAATCTGCCTGTTCAGGCAAAGGCTTACGGAGCGCCAGGCACAGCAATGTGGCCAATTGCTCGAGCTGAGCGGTAAGCTTAAGGCTTAGCCAGACATAGCCGAAGATAGGCGCCTCTACCTGTTCGCGCCGGCTGGCCAGTTCCATTAACTGCCGCAGTTCCGCCGCAATAATGCCCAGTTCACCGCTGTTGGCGACAATTGGCGCGGGATTGCCCTGCCGCAACGCCTCGGCAAGCGTTAATAAGGTTCGCAACGTTACCATCTGGGTACTGCGCAAGGCGGTGGCGTTCAGCAAGATAAAGTGGCTTTCCCGCGACGCCCACCAGGCATCGATTTGCAGTTCCAGCACACAGACGATGTTACGGCTCAGATTCTGAATCTTGTCGAAAACGTCTTTTGAGATACGTGTTTCCTTGGCGGCGGGGGCCGCCAGCGTGCCCATTTTCACCACATCGGTAAGCAGCTTTTTCAATCGGCCGTCCAGGCGCGGCCGCTCAATGATGTTGGGCGAGACGTAGGCGGCGTAAATCTTGCTGAGCGCCGTGAGATTAGCGCTCATCTGCATACGCCAATGGATAAAAGCCCGTTGCGGATAGATGCTGGTAAACAGCAGGGCCAACAGCGAGCCGATGATCACATCGCCGCTTCGCCAAAGCGCAGTCTGCATATCGCCGGCGCCGGCGCCGCACACCACCGCCAGCGTAATGCCGATGAGCAGCGCCATATAGGGCCGCTTGCCCAAGGTCAAATAGCCGCAAACGTACATCACCCCACCGCACCACGCCAGCATCAACGGCAGGGAGTAGAGCTCCAGCCGCAGGGCTATCAGCCCCGAAACGGCGCCGAATATCGTGCCGATGATGCGTTGTCCGGCCCGTTGTAAGACATTGCCCCAGAATGATATCGGCCCCATGACCACCACCAGGGTAATCAGCGGCCAGGTCCCTTCGGGAAGACTCAGCAAACGGATAATCATGAACGTCAAAACAAATGCCAAACCGATGCGCAATCCATGAGCGATACGGTAGTGCTGGTAAATGGTATTTTCTAGGGAGGAAATCTTTCTGTCCAAACGCACGGGCTATCAACCTGGAATGACTAAGCGGGAACGGTATTTTAAATAATTTACCGGGCTTTCACATCATAAATTCTTCTTATGCGTGTCGAAATGTTACAGCGTTCCGAAGAAACATGCTTTTCGCCCCCGCATCGCCGCTCTCCCCGGTAAACGAGGCAGATGATATTAAAGGGAAACGCGCCGGCGGACCGGGCTTACATGCTATTACACTGTCAATCGCCGGGACAATAGAATGTCGCCCCTCGATGGCTTGCTCTTCAAGGTTTTTAGCCAAACGATATTCTACGGAATGTCGGCGCTTTGAATTGAGCTCAATGTAGACTTTACCTAAATCGAATCAACTTTACCCACCGCCGGCTGGTTCATGACAATGAATTGAGCTAAGCTGCCGGCACTTCATAGAGTCAGTCGCGCTCTATTTTGTTTAACTTAAATATAACTTACCTATTAATACGAGCGTAAATATACCTGCTTATGATGAATATCTCTAAATCTCTTGCCTGGAAATTGGTCTTTATATTATCTTCCCTGTTTTGGCTGGCGGTAATAGGATTGACCACCTTGCTCTAAGGCGTGCTTGTGCGTTGCCCCTATCGGCGCCAAAGTATCTCGCCGCGACGAGATCGGAAAATGATGACCGTACAGCATATACTTATCGGTGCCCACAAACCCCGGCCGACCGCTATGTCGGCGGATAATTAGCGTCGGTGGCGTTTAAATCCCCCTTATAACACTCATCATCCCCTGTTGATAGTTACGGCTTTACCCTGTGAATCATTGCGGAAGTTTAATAAAAAAACGGTCCTGATGCATGCCGCCGCTTGTGATCACGGTTTCAAAATCGAATTCGCTTACAGAAACTCTTGAGGGCTTCATATATAAGATAAGAATTAGATATTCTAATTATAAATAATAACAGTTCTGTTTTGCCCAAGGCGCATCCAAGACCCATTCATAATATATTTAGAATGATCCAGTTTACCTATGGTTAATAGGCATAAGAGTATCTTTTTTACATCCAAGCTGATTTTCATAGCCCTAATATCGGCCTATTCGAATTATTGAAAATTTATTCATTCGAGAAAAGGAGATTCAATAATGAATAACTCAATTGAAAACGTAAACCTTCTTAGGCAACAAGAGAATAACGAGCCGATTAGCGCGGTTTACCACAGCCCGTTACAAGAGATTGTCCACGCCTCGAATACCGTTGCGCACGGGCCGGGTTCACCACAGCGGGAGGAGACGCATCTGCTACTGTCGATAAACCGGGCCAGACAGTCTATGCAGGAAGACAAGACTCGGAAAATGCAGCGGCACTTGGCGCAGGAAGCCATCACGGTTCGGCAAAAACGCCCGTCGGGGCAATCGAACGGTAAAGCGTTTGTCGACATTGAAACCGCGGTTAAGCTTGGCGTCCATTCCCAATGGGACGATAAGGCGCCGGCATTACCTTCAGGGTTAAGCTTGGCGCCGATTGAGCCATGCGGCGGCGGCCTCCCATCCAAAGTCATTCCCGCGCCAACTGCTCGCCAACGTCCACCCGCCGCTGTAGACGAAGCCGCGCCGGCCGCAGACGTGGACGCTGATAACGCTTCGGAGGAAAACGCGGCGTCTTTGGTTCACATCAGCAAAGCAAAGCCGATTCCCGCCCCTCGCATGTCACAACAGCCATCGCCTCTCACGCGAACGTCGTCCCTTTCCCAAACGGATATACCCCATAAAATGACCCGAAATCCGGAGCAACCCGCCGAGAAAGTACGGCAGCGATCCGTCCTGATTCCCAGGACTCGGTCATGGCATCTGCCGCCGTCGAAATGTGTTACTTTGAATTTGGAAAGCATGAAAAATAGCTATTTATCTTTACTCTCAACGAGAGGACTGCGCGCGAGTGACTTTAACAATTTACGAATTGATTACAATGAAGATTGGGAGCTCATTTTCAGGTCTCGATTAAATGCCCTGAACCAGGTAATAAATATCATGGCCAAAGCGGAAAAAGCAGGTAGAAAAGAGCTCGTCGCTGAATCTCTAATTTTCATTCGTGAAGACGCAAATAAACTCACAGCTTTTTTTAATGACATTTCAAATGATACCGAGATACTCAGAGCGCTTTTTATTCAGTCACCCTCGGCAAATAATTCAAACCTCTCGCCACCTGCTTCGCCTGATATTCGTAAAGACGTTTAGAAAACGCTCCTGCGCCACTGAAAATCCGTGTCGGCCTCGCCCCCTTCTGGCCGGCGCCAATATGGTTTACCATGTGCTATGCGAAGCTTGTCCGCCGTCAGGCAGCCAAGCGTAACACTTTGACCGGACATGCGCAGACAGTGACCATACCCTTGAAACAGCCGACGTTCCTGGTACACGATTACGAAACCTTCGGTACCCACCCGGCGTTGGATCGCCCGGCGCAGTTTGCCGGCATCCGGGCCGATATGGCATTCGACCCCCTGGGCGAGCCGCAGGTCTTTTACTGCCGGCCGGCGGACGACTATCTGCCCGATCCCCAAGCGGTGCTTATTACCGGCATCACGCCCCAACAGGCGGCCCGCGACGGCGTAAACGAAGCGGAATTCGCCCGGCGCATCCATGCCATGTTCAGCGTGCCGGACACCTGTATCCTCGGTTACAACAACATCCGCTTTGATGACGAAGTGACCCGCAATCTTTTTTATCGTAACTTCTACGACCCTTATGCCTACAGTTGGCAGCAGGGGAATTCCCGCTGGGATTTGCTGGACGTGATGCGCGCCTGTTACGCCCTGCGTCCGGAAGGCATCCGCTGGCCGCTCAATGATGACGGCCTGCCCAGTTTCCGCCTCGAGCACTTGACCCGGGCCAACGGCGTGGAGCATAGCCATGCCCATGACGCCATGGCGGATGTCTATGCCACCCTGGCCATGGCCCGCCTGGTCCGTCAGGCTCAGCCCAAACTGTTCGATTATCTCTACCAGCACCGCGGTAAACATCCTTTGAAGGCCCTGATTGACGTAGCGGCCATGAAGCCGTTGGTGCACGTGTCGGGCATGTTCGGCGCCGCGCGCGGCAATACCGCCTGGATTGCGCCCCTGGCCTGGCATCCTGAAAATCAGAATGCGCTGATCGTTTGCGATCTGGCCGGGGATATGTCGGTATTGCTGGATTTGGACGCGAATCAGTTGCGCACCCTGCTGTATACCCGCCGCGATCGCCTGCAGGATAGAGCGCCGGTGCCCATCAAGCTGGTGCATATCAACAAATGTCCGGTACTGGCCCCCGCCAATACCCTGCGGCCGGAAGACGCAGAGCGACTGGGCATTGATCGCAAGCGTTGCCTGGATAATCTGCACATCCTGCGCCGGCATGCGGAAGTTCGGGAAAAGGTCCTCGCGGTGTTTAGCGAGGCAGAGCCTTTTGTTCCCTCCGAGAACGTGGATGCCCAATTGTATAACGGTTTTTTCAGCGACGCCGATCGCACGGCGATGGGAATTATCCTGGAGACCGAGCCGGCCAATCTACCGGCGATGGATGTGAGCTTCGTCGACGGCCGCCTCAAAGAGCTGCTGTTTCGCTATCGGGCGCGAAACTTTCCCCATACGCTGGATGACAGCGAACAACAGCGCTGGTTGGACTATCGCAAAAACCTGTTCAGCCCGGAAACATTGCAAAGCTATGTGGCGACGCTGGAACGGCTTTATGTGGAGCATCAGGACAATGAAAATCATCTCCGACTGCTGAAAGCGCTGTTTGATTATTTGCAACAGCTTTAGGCTGCGGCGGCTGAAAGGTGCAACGATTTAGCTTGCAGCAGCTGTAAGTTGCAGCGGCTAAAGTTGCAACGATTTAGCTTGCGCAGCTTCAGGCTGCAGCAGCGGTCTCAGGCGTTTTTCAGCATCCAACCGATTTCGGTCTGCGTCACCATGCGTTCAAAATGCCGTAGCTCCGCCTGTTTGCATGTGAGGTAGACATGACTGAACTGCTCGCCCAATTGACATTGCAACGCCTGATTATCGGCGAAAATCCGCAGCGCCTCGCATTGCCGCAGGGGCAGCAAGGCACCCTGAAGTCCCCCGCCGTTACCGGTCGCCTCATGCATTAACGGCAGACGGTTTTCCAGCCCGTGAGAAATGCCCGCCAGCGCCGCGGCCAAGGCAAGGTAGGGATTCGCATCCGCTCCCGCCACCCGGTATTCCACCCGGCGGTTGACGCTATCGCTACAGGGGATACGCAGCGCAACGGTGCGATTATTATGCCCCCAATCGGCCCGTGTGGGCACATACATGCCCGGCTGAAGCCGGCGGAAGGCATTGATGTTCGGCGCCAGCACCGCCATGGAGGCCGGCATTAAATCCAACATTCCGGCCAGAATGCGGCGCATCAGCGGCGAGTCCCGACCGCTTTCGTCGGAAAGCAGACTAATGCCTTTACCATCCCGCAGGCTAATGTGAAGATGCATGCCGCTGCCGGCGAAATTTTCATAAGGCTTCGCCATAAACGTGGCGTTCATGCCGTGATTTTCCGCCGCCAGCCGCACCAGCCGTTTCAATTGCAAAGCATGATCACAGGCCTTGAGAAGATTATCGCCATGCAACAGATTGATTTCGAACTGGCCGGGTGAGGATTCGGCTACCGCGCCGTTGACAGGCAGTTTTTGCAACGCCGCCAGCCGATGGATATCGGCAAGCACGGAGGCGAAATAATCCAGATTTTCCAGCGAATAGACCTGGGGCTGGGTGTGACGCTCATGGCTACCCGGCATGCAGGGCGGCTGGGGCATGCCGGCGTCATCGCGATCCTTGTCCACCAGGTAGAATTCCATTTCCACCGCCACCACCGGGAAGATGTTTCGCTGTTTCAGGGATTGCCATAGCCTATTCAAGACATTGCGCGGTTCAATATTTAAAGGCGACTCCTCTTCATCCAGCATCGTCAGCATAAGCTGAGCGATATGCGCTGGATCCGCGGCCGATGGCGCCAGAGTGCCGGGTACCGGCATGCATAAATGATCCGGCTCCCCCTTTTTTCCTGCCCGAGCCCCGCTTCCTCAACGGTGTGCCCGTACAAATTGATGGCGAAAATCGACGAGGGGAAATAACAGCCGTTTTCCAAGGCCGACAGGCCGGCGGCGGGAAGACGTTTACCACGAAAAAAACCATTCAGATCGGTGAGAAGAATATCAACATGCTGCGTATGGGGATAGCGTTCCAGGTAAGCATTGACCTCCCGCTGGAACGCGCTGGTTCGGCTCTCATCACGGTAATGCGCTTCACGGCGCGAAACCGTAAAAAGCTCGACTTCCTTGAGATTGTGCATTTGTCACCCGCGTAGAGATGCTTCGCTCAATGATAGGGCGGTGGCCATATACGTAGGCATAAAAAGCGCCCGCTCTAGAAAACATAGCGGCTACGGGCATCCTTGGCAAATCCGTTCCAACGGATAAAAGCGTTTGCCGGGCATAATCAAGGGAATAATATTATTGCCGATTTACTCTCCTCCAAGGCGTTTCCACTGCTTTATAAGGTAAATTCGGATTGAATGGCGCCGGCTGCCGCGCCCCATGCCGTTAGCGGGGCTGCCGTAGCGTTAGGGCATCTCCAAAGGCATCATGGCCGGATCCGGATATTGATATTCAAATCCCAATTCGCGGCAAATACGGTTGCCGTCGATGATTTTACCGGTTTCCTTATCGTCGCCGGGTAAAAACTCCGGCGGTCTGCTGCCCAGCTCCCGCGCCCGAGCCGGATAATAATCCCGCTTCGCCGGATGCCCTGGAGCGCAAATATTATACAAATGACCGCCCTTCGGCAGCTTCAACAATAATTCGATGGCGCTGATGACATCGGATTGGTGCACCAGGTTCACCCCATGGGAACCGCCGGGCAAACGGGTCTTGCCCGCCAGAAAGCGCCCGGGGTGACGGCTAGGCCCCACCAGCCCCGCCAGACGTAGAATATCCACGGAGGTATTGGGCAGTCGGTGCAGCCACTGCTCCAGCTCCATGAGACACACCGCCGTGGGAGTGACCGGCGCCAGCGGACTGTCCTCTCGCAGCAGACCGACGGTATCGCCGTATACCGAGGTGGAACTGGTGAAGATGATCCGGGGCACGCCGCCGGCCAGCGCGCTGTCCGCCACCTGGCGCACCGCCAGGAAGTACTCCGCCGGCTGCTCTACGGTATGGCCGGCGGGCAATGTAATCACCAGCGCATCCACCTGAAAGAGCGCCGCCAGATCCTCCGGCTCGCCTTGGATTTCCGGCGTCAGCAGCATCGGGTAGCACTCCACACCGCACATACGGGCGGCATCCACGCCGTCCGGCGTGGTTTTCGTCCCGGTGACGCCGTATCCTTTGGCCAGTAATGAGAGGGCCAGCGGCATTCCCAACCAGCCTAAACCCACAATCGCGATTTTTTTCATAGTCCCTCGTTGGCGATGCTGCCGTTCATTGAGCCTGCAAGGCCTCGCAGTTGAACATCAAGGCGATCGGCAAAAAAATGTTGCACTCGGCGGCAAATATCGTTAGCTTAACTATAAAGGTAACACTGATTCATCATCAATTGATTGCGAGAATTTTTATGAACCGCGTTCTGTTTAGCCACCATCATCACCATCATCCTGACTAGTCTTTCAGGCGGTTGGTGCTGGAAGACAAAAATCTTCCAGCGGCGCAGAACTCAAGAGAGCCCTCGGAAGATTTCTTCCGAGGGTTTTTTTTTGGCTCAATGAATTTTTAAATTATCGGTTAGAGGACTTTACTTTGGACAAATCACGTTTACGGATAGCGATGCAAAAATCAGGCAGACTGAGTACCGACTCGCAGAAGCTGCTCGAGAAATGCGGTATCAAAATCAATCTTCAACAGCAACGCTTATTGGCTTTCGCGGAAAACATGCCCATCGATATCATGCGTGTTCGTGACGACGATATTCCCGGCCTGGTCATGGACGGGGTAGTGGATTTGGGCATTATCGGCGAAAACGTGCTGGAGGAAGAATTGCTTAATCGGCGCGCCCAGGGCGAAGACCCCCGCTATTTCGTCCTGCGCCGCCTGGATTTCGGCGCTTGCCGCCTGTCATTGGCGCTGCCCCTGGATGAGCCTTTCACCGGGCCGCAATGCCTGCAAGGCAAACGCATCGCCACCTCTTATCCGCATCTGCTTAAACAATACCTCGACAAACTCGGTATTAATTTCAAATCCTGCCTGCTCAACGGTTCGGTGGAAGTGGCGCCCCGCGCCGGCCTGGCGGACGCCATTTGCGATCTGGTTTCCACCGGCGCCACCCTTGAGGCCAACGGCCTGCGGGAAGTAGAAGTGATCTACCGCTCCAAAGCCTGCCTGATACAGAGCGATGCCGAACTTTCACCGGCCAAACAGGCCTTGATTGATAAGCTTATGATCCGTATCCAAGGCGTCATCCAGGCCCGTGAATCGAAGTACATCATGCTGCATGCTCCCACGGAGTGTCTTGATGATATCGTGGCTTTGCTGCCTGGCGCCGAACGCCCCACCATCCTGCCGCTGGCCGGCGATAAACATCGGGTGGCGATGCACATGGTCAGCAGCGAGACCCTGTTTTGGGAAACAATGGAAAACCTGAAATCCCTGGGTGCCAGCTCCATTCTGGTATTGCCCATTGAAAAGATGATGGAGTAGCGCCATGTCCCCTGCTTTTTCTACGCCGATTCGCTGGGAGGCCTGTTCGCCCCAGCAACGCGCCGCCATGCTGGCGCGCCCCGCGGTGGCGGTGTCCGACCGGATAGGCGACGCGGTACGCGATATCATCGCGCAGGTACGCCAGGGTGGCGACGCGGCCCTTAACGCCTTCAATCAACGCTTCGACCACATCGTCACCGACCAATTACGGGTCAGTCCCGAAGCCATAAAGCAGGCGGCGGACCGCCTGGCGCCGGAAGTGAAACAGGCCATGGCGACGGCGGTCAACAATATCGAATCTTTCCATCGCGCCCAGCAACTGCCGCCGGTGGACGTGGAAACACAGCCCGGCGTCCGCTGCCGGCAGCTGACCCGACCGGTGGCTTCAGTGGGTCTCTATATTCCCGGCGGTTCCGCGCCGCTGCCCTCAACGGCATTGATGCTCGCCACGCCGGCGCGCATCGCCGGCTGCAAGCGGGTAATCCTCTGCTCGCCGCCCCCATCGCCGATGAAATTCTTTACGCGGCCGCGTTGTGCGGCGTGCAGGACATCTATCAGGTGGGGGGCCCAGGCCATCGCCGCCATGGCCTTCGGCAGCGAATCGATACCCAAGGTGGATAAAATCTTCGGTCCGGGCAACGCCTGGGTCACCGAGGCCAAGCGCCAGGTCAGCCAACTGTCCGGCGGCGCGGCCATCGATATGCCCGCCGGCCCCTCCGAAGTACTGGTGATAGCCGACAGCGACGCCACGCCGGCGTTTGTCGCCGCCGATTTATTGTCCCAGGCCGAGCACGGCCCGGATTCCCAGGTCATATTACTGACGCCCGATCCGGCCATCGCCGAGGCCGTGGCCGAGGAAATAGAAGCGCAGATCGCTCGCCTGTCCCGCGGCGATATCGCCCGTCAGGCGCTGGAGGGCAGCCGGCTGATTATCGCCCGCGATCTGGCGCAGTGCATCGACATCAGTAATGCCTACGGCCCTGAACACCTGATTATCCAAACCCGCGACGCACAAGAAAGGGTCGCGGAGATAACCAACGCCGGGTCGGTATTTCTCGGCGACTGGTCGCCGGAATCGGCGGGAGATTACGCCTCGGGCACCAACCATGTGCTGCCCACCTATGGCTACACCTCAACCTATTCAAGCCTGGGCCTGGCGGACTTTCAAAAGCGCATGACCGTCCAGCACCTTACGCCGCAGGGTTTGCTGGCATTGGCCCCGACGATTGAAACATTGGCGACGGCGGAACGGCTGACCGCCCATAAATACGCCGTCACGGTACGTGTCGCCGCCCTCAACGCGTTACAGGAGCAACCATGACCATCAGCAATCTGGCGCGCGCCAATGTCTTGGCGCTGGAGCCTTACCAGTCGGCGCGCCGCCTCGGCGGCTGCGGGGACGTGTGGCTCAACGCCAATGAATATCCGCTGCCGCCGGCGCTCAAACCTCGCGACGGCAATTTGAACCGCTATCCCTCCTGCCAGCCGGAAGGCGTGATCCAGGGCTATGCCGCCTATGCCGGCGTCAACAAAGAACAGGTGCTGGCATGCCGCGGCGCCGATGAAGGCATCGAACTGCTGATACGCGCATTCTGCGAACCCGGCCGCGACGCTATTTTGTTTTGTCCGCCCACTTACGGTATGTACGCCGTCAGCGCCGAAACCTTCGGCGTCGCACGCCGCACCGTGCCGACGCTGCCGGACTGGCAATTAAACCTGCCCGCTATCGCATCACAGCTGGACGGCGTAAAGCTGGTGTATGTCTGCAGCCCCAATAACCCCACCGGCAATATCATCCGGCCCGAAGACCTGACAACGCTGCTGGAGATGACCCGCGGTCGGGCGCTGGTGGTGGCGGACGAGGCCTATATCGAATTTTGTCCCCAGGCGACTCTGGCAGGCTGGCTTAAACGCTATCCGCACCTGGTTGTCCTGCGGACCCTATCGAAAGCCTTCGCGCTGGCGGGGTTGCGCTGTGGATTTGTGCTGGCCGGCGCCGAGGTTATCCAACTGTTGTTGAAAGTCATCGCCCCCTACCCCTTGTCCTTGCCGGTGGCGGATATCGCCGAACAGGCGCTAAGCCCGGAAGGCCTGACGCTGATGCGCGACCGGGTAGCGGAAATCACGGCCACCCGGCAATGGCTTGCCGACGCGTTGCGGGAGTGCGATGCGGTGCTGGAAGTGTATCCCAGCGAAAGCAACTACCTGCTGGTACGCTTCGCCCCCGGCAGCCCGGCATTTAAAGCCCTGTGGGACCAAGGCATTATTCTGCGCAATCAAAGTAAACAGCCCGGTTTGACAGATTGCCTGCGCATCACCATCGGCACCCGTGAAGAGTGCCGGCGGGTCGTGACGGCGCTGCGCCAATTGCCGGTGAACGCGACCCGGCACCGGGAGGCCATATAATGCAGAAAATACTCTTCATCGATCGCGACGGCACCCTTATCCGCGAACCGGAGGATTTTCAGGTCGACAGGCTGGATAAACTGGCGCTGGAACCGGGGGTCATTCCCGCCCTGCTGGCGCTGCAGAAAGCCGGTTTCAGCCTCATCATGATCACCAACCAGGATGGCCTGGGCACCGCCAGCTTTCCGCAAGCGGATTTTGACGCGCCCCATCAACTGATGATGCAGATTTTCAGTTCTCAGGGTATCCGGTTCGACAAAGTGCTCATCTGTCCGCATCTGCCGTCAGACGGCTGCGAATGCCGTAAACCCGGCACCGGCATGGTACGAATTTATATGGAAAACGGCTTGATGGACCAGGTCGACAGCTATGTCATCGGGGACCGCGAAACCGATATGCAACTGGCGGGCAATATGGGCATCAAGGGACTGCGCTACCAGCCCGATGTCCTCGATTGGCCGGCGATCGCCGAACAGCTGACCCGCCGGGATCGCTACGCCCATGTCAAACGCGTTACCCGCGAAACCGCTATTGATGTTCAGGTCTGGCTGGACAGAGAGGGCGACAGCGCCATTGATACCGGCGTCGGCTTTTTTGATCATATGCTGGATCAGATTGCCACTCACGGCGGATTCCGTATGCAAATCGAGGTCAAAGGGGATTTGTACATCGATGACCACCACACGGTGGAAGACACCGCCCTGGCATTGGGGGGAAGCCATTAACCAGGCCCTGGGCGACAAACGCGGCATCGGCCGTTTCGGTTTCATGCTGCCGATGGACGAATGCCTGGCGCGCTGCGCATTGGATATCTCCGGCCGGCCGCACCTGGAATACAAAGCGGAATATAATTATCAGCGGGTGGGCGATCTGAGTACGGAAATGGTGGAACACTTTTTCCGCTCCCTCTCCTACGCCATGGCCTGCACCCTGCATCTGAAAACCAAGGGTAAAAACGATCATCACCGGGTGGAAAGTTTGTTCAAAGTGTTCGGACGCACCCTGCGCCAGGCCATCCGGGTGGAAGGCAACACCCTGCCCAGTTCCAAAGGAGTGCTGTAATGAACGTCGTGATCCTCGACACCGGCTGCGCCAACCTCTTCTCCGTCACCGCCGCGGTGCGCCGCCTCGGTTACCGGCCCGTGGTCAGCCGCGAGACCGATACCGTCCTGCGGGCGGATAAACTCTTCCTTCCCGGCGTAGGCACCGCGCAAGCGGCAATGGATCAACTGCGGGAGCGGGGCCTGATTGACCTGGTGAAATCCTGCACCCAGCCGGTATTGGGCATCTGTCTGGGTATGCAATTACTGGGCAGCCGCAGCGACGAAAACGGCGGCATCGCCACCCTGGGAATCATCGACACGCCGGTGGTCAAAATGACCGACTACGGCCTTCCCCTGCCGCACATGGGCTGGAACCAGGTACAGCCCCGCAGCGACAGCCGGCTGTTCCGCGGTATCGACGACGGCAGCTATTTCTATTTCGTGCACAGCTATGCCATGCCGTTATGCCCCGCCACCCTGGCTCAGTGCAATTACGGCGAGCCCTTCAGCGCGGCGGTGGAACGGGATAATTTCTTCGGCGTGCAGTTCCACCCCGAGCGTTCCGGCGCCGCCGGCGCCCGCATACTCAAAAACTTTCTGGAGATGTAACCGGTGATTATTCCCGCTTTGGATTTGATCGACGGCACCGTGGTGCGACTGCATCAGGGCGATTACGGACAACGCCGGCAATACGGCAACGACCCGCTGCCCCGTCTGCAAGATTATGTCCGGCAAGGCGCGCAGTTGCTGCATCTGGTGGATCTTACCGGCGCAAAAGACCCCGCGGCGCGTCAAATTTCCTTGTTAAAAACCCTGCTGGCGGGCGTAACGCCCGCGCCGGTGCAGATTGGCGGCGGTATCCGCACGACGGCGGACGTCGAAGCGCTGCTGACGGCTGGCGCCACAAGAGTGGTGGTGGGTTCCACCGCGGTGAAAGAGCCGCGGGAAGTACAGGGCTGGTTTGAACGTTTCGGCCCGGATGCGCTGGTGCTGGCGCTGGATGTGCGCATTGACGATGCGGGGCGGCGTCGGGTCGCGGTCAGCGGCTGGCAGCAGGATTCGGGCATAACGCTTGAAGACGCCATCGGACAATACCAGGCCTATGGCCTCAAACATGTGCTGTGCACGGATATCTCCCGCGACGGCACATTGCAGGGCTCCAACCTGTCATTATACCAAGACATCTGTAACGCCTACCCCGCTATCGCCTTCCAGGCCTCGGGCGGCATCGGCAGTCTGGAGGATATCAGACGGTTGCGCGGCAGCGGGGTACAGGGAGTGATCGTCGGCCGTGCCCTGCTGGAAGATAAATTCACCCTGGAGGAGGCTATCGCATGCTGGCAAAACGCATAATTCCCTGCCTGGATGTCAGGGACGGGCAAGTGGTCAAAGGCGTACAGTTCCGCAATCATGAGATTATCGGCGACATCGTGCCCCTGGCCCGGCGCTATGCCGAAGAGGGTGCCGACGAGCTGGTGTTTTACGATATCACCGCCTCCTCGGACGATCGGGTGGTGGATCAAAGCTGGGTTGAACGCGTGGCCGAGGTTATTGATATCCCCTTCTGCGTGGCGGGAGGCATCAAGACCCCGGAACAGGCTGGCCGAATTCTATCGTTCGGCGCCGATAAAATTTCCATCAACTCCCCGGCGCTGGCGGACCCGACGCTCATTACGCGCCTGGCGGACCGCTTCGGCGTGCAGTGCATCGTGGTGGGCATCGATACCTGGTTCGACGCCGACAGCGGCGCCTATCAGGTCAATCAGTATACCGGCGACGAAACCCGGACTCGGGTGACGCAATGGCTCACCCCCGATTGGGTGGCCGAAGTGCAACGGCGAGGCGCCGGTGAAATCGTCCTCAACATGATGAACCAGGACGGGGTGCGTAATGGCTACGATTTGCGCCAGCTAAAGCTTATCCGCGAACTCTGCCACGTCCCCTTGATAGCCTCCGGCGGCGCCGGCACGCGGGAGCATTTCCTGGAAGCGTTCCGGGATGCCGACGTGGACGGCGCGCTGGCGGCCTCGGTATTCCACAAACAGATCATCAATATCAGAGAATTGAAAACGTTTCTCGCGCAACAGGGAGTAGAGATCAGACTATGTTAACCGAACAACAAAGCGCCGCGCTGGATTGGGCCAAGACCGGCCAACTGCTGCCCGCGATCATTCAGCACGCCGTTTCCGGCGAAGTCCTGATGCTGGGATATATGAATCCGCAGGCGCTGAAGGTCACGCAGGATACCGGCAAGGTCACCTTCTTTTCCCGCAGTAAACAGCGTTTATGGACCAAGGGAGAAAGCTCCGGAAACTTTCTGAATGTCGTCAGCATCCATGCCGATTGCGATAACGATACGCTGTTGATATTGGCCGATCCCGACGGCCCCACTTGCCACACCGGCGCCGACAGCTGCTTCTCCCCGGCCGCCAGCGACTGGTCATTTCTGTACAAGCTGGAAACCCTGTTGGCGACAAGAAAAAGCGCCGACCCGCAAAGCTCCTATACCGCACGCCTGTATGCCAGCGGCACCAAACGCATTGCGCAGAAAGTGGGAGAAGAAGGCGTTGAAACCGCTCTGGCCGCCACGGTGCATGACCGGGAAGAATTGACCAATGAAGCCGCCGACCTGGTTTACCATTTGCTGGTTCTGTTACAGGATCAGGAGCTGGATCTCAGCCATGTCATCGGCCGCCTGCGGGAACGTCACAACAAATAAACCCCGCGGCCTGGATGCCATCGTGATGAATCCGCCGTTGAAGTATAAAAATCGGCGTAGCGAAAAGATCCGCTCATTAGCGCGACGCTGACTCCTACGCCATTCCGCCGGCATCGTCGGCGTAATGGCGCCGAGCGAAACAGTTTTGTTGCAACGGCGTGGGCTTTGCCGTCAAGTTCCTCCCGGTTCAACAAATGTAGTCAAATAGCTGAACTTAGAGCCTGAGCGCTTCGGCTTAGGGCTTTCCTCCCGACGCAAACAGCCCCTCTTTCATCTGCTTCTCAATACGACCGGCTTCCTTGAGCAAACCGTGGGTCAAGCCCTGTATTTTTTGCGCCTCCGCCCTGGTTTCCAAACGACCCTTAAGCGGTATCAGCGCAAGCTGCACCCTTTGGATTAATTCATATAACCGCTCGATGTTTTTGCTGTCTGAATCCACAGGGAAGACAGGATCGAGCGCAATAGTGCGGTTATTAGCGCTGAAATTATCCAAAGGGCCCACCGCTGGCGGTATTTCACCTATTGCTGATAGCCTACTTTCATTCATCAAAACGACGTCTAGAACCGAGGGCGCGGTGGATTTAACCACTGTGGCGACTGTTGTGGCGGCCGTGCCCATCGTGATTGACGTGCTCGGCGTGTTTGGCATGCTGTTCGGCGACAGCATCGCGCGTTTGCCCGCTAACGCCGCACCATCCCTTAGCAACCTGGAGTCCTCGATAATCAATTCACATATGTGAGCCATAATGTCATGTAATGGCCCTAACATGTCCAGCATGTCACTTTCCCTGGTCTTAAAAAGGGAAAGCGGTAGGCTGCTGTCCATAAGGCTATTATGCACCGCTTCCAATTTGTCGATCATGCCGTGCAATAATTTGAAATCAGGCGGCACGACGTCATGCCGCTTGGCGGCCGGCAAAGAAGCATGATATAGCGTATTGGACATCATAGAAATAAACCCTTTTGAAATATAGAATGTGGCCGGCCGCCCTTTAATTTATGATAAAAACACGTGCCTCAACGGGCAATCATCCAATGAAAAAATCTTCAGGCTTAATGCTAAAAGGAATAAAATAAGACAACACAATGAATATACAACATTTATAGAGATTATTAATCTCTCGCCTTGCCATACGTTCATGAGTAATAGTTAAAATAGCCACCCTGAGTTTATAAAGCTTTCCATCTTAATCATTTGTACGCTATTGGCGATATAACCTGTGAATAAAATCTAAAATTTAAAACATTTATCGGATGACGAAGAGTATGGTTACGCAAACTGGCCAAAACATTATCCATGATGTTTTTCTGCGAAGCCTTCGGCATACATTCCTCCGTAGCCAATCCGATTAACCTGGCTGCACGGTTTATCTGGTTTGCCGGTAAAAACGACAGCGTTTTAGACAGATAGCTGAGATTTTGGCATCTCATATCCGCTGAGCATCGGAAAGCTGCTTTAAGCAACTCTTTGAAATAAACGTAATGCTTATCCGATGAAGTATTTTGGCAAAGTCTATAAAAGTTTTTAATTAAACAAGAGACAATCTTATTGCAATGCGCTGGGGCCAGATTGGGCATAATTTGCAACATAAAATCATAAACCTCTGTAAGCTGTTGCGCCGGATAAATGGCTAGGCAATTACGGCAAAAATAATTCAAGGCGGAACCTCGCAAAAAACTGATTTGGCCTAAGTGCTGACTTTTGCTCTGCCATACAACGTTAATCTCTCGCATTCGTTGAAAAATAAACAATCTCTGATTCTTTTCCATTGAGCTGAATCTATCCATCACCTCTATCAATTGTCTTAGCTGCTCCTCAGGACTGAAATACTGGATAACACCCAGTTGGGTATCTGTTCCCAACAAAGCCTCCAACATCGGGAAACCGTATCCCTGACGTAGTCCTTGAATGATTAACCCATGTTGCAGCGGTGTTCCTGTCTGAAGATTACGTTTTTTTTTCAATAAGGGAGCGATCCGATCATGGGATACATAAGAAGCGCACTGAATGCGGCGGGTAGATGTATCAGCAGCGCTGGACTCATCGCACAGGTCGGAAGGCAAATTAGCAGCGCTGGGCCTAGCGCGCAGCCCGGGGGCCATACCAGAAGGCCTAGCCCCAGCGGACAGGCCGGGGGCCATACCATAAACCCTAGCCCCAGCGGACAGGCCGGGGGCCATATCAGCAAAACTTGCATTCCCATTAGCGGTTATATTGTGCACAATCTTCAGCCGTCCCAAAGCGGATGAAAGAGGGAATTGCGTGAAGCCGCCGTTATAGACGCTATAGTCAGACGGTAAATTTTGAGAGTTGTTGAGATTTAAATGAACGACGTTATTGGGCATTATATTATATGCTTATAGATGTTTTGGAATTGAAATTTATTGGTAATAATGGAACAACCATTTTTACCGTACCAACCTCATCAACTATAATACGATGATAGCTAACACACCCCATTTTCTTCTTCTATTGAGGCCGTATTGAATTCTTGATATGCCACAACAATTCACTCAGATAATGGCAGGCCGGGCATAAATAAGTACTATCTTTAAGCATATTCTCAACGAAATGACAAAGTTCTTTTTTATTTTCAGATAATCTCGGTATATTCTCGAAAATCTGTGCTGTAATATGGAATTGGCAGGGTGCCGGCAAGTCTGCTAATCGCGAAAGAAGATCTTGACAGGCGCCGAGCAGTTGTTCTTCTTTTATTCGTTTAAGCCCTTGCTCACTAAAAAACCAGATGTATAAGCTGCTGAGACGCTGCGGGCCAGCTTGTAATAACCGACCGGGATCGAATAAGTAAAAACCTAGACTCCTGTAAGCCTTTGAAAACCTGGGGCTGTCGACGATTTTCACAGGTAGCTGCACTGGTGATGGCTTTTCGATAAAATGTTTTATTTAATAATGAGTTGAATCGCAGGCACCCTTTGGCCGGCTTTGACGTTGTCGTTTCAGCAGTTAACGCGCTAAAGGAAGCGTTGTCCGAAGACCCTTGTTTAGCCTCCCCAGGTTCTGGTAGAGGTTGGAAACTTTCCGTGCGGTTTCCAATACCCCGGATATTGAACGACCATACCGGCCGAGGAGTGACTAAAGGCTGAGAATAGATCAGCGGCTCAATCTCACCTGTTTCTCTATTTTGTTGCAAACAATTCCATGTTAAGCGAACCATATCCTACTCCAGATTACGGTAGATAAAATAAATTTCTAATCAATAGTCTACGCAGATATCAGGTCAATCTCAAAGCTTTAGCCGGATTTGGCGGGAAAATAATATGTTGAGGAATGATGACGATATTTTCTATATTTTATAAATAAAAAAACCGGCCCTAATTTTGGGCCGGTTTCAGCGCGGGTCAATCTAATACCACCAGCATTCACTGGCAGATGTTAAAATTTATTCCAGCCATTCGGTATGAAAGACCCCGTCTTTATCGGTACGTTTGTAGGTATGCGCCCCAAAATAGTCGCGCTGCGCCTGAATAAGATTGGCCGGCAGCACGGCGGAACGATAGCTATCATAATAGGCGATGGCGGCGGACAATGTCGGTGTCGGGATGCCATGCTGAACCGCAAACGCCACGACATCACGTAAGGCCTGCTGGTAATCGTCGGCGATTTTCTTGAAATAAGGGGCTAACAGCAGATTGGCGATATCAGCGTTTTCTGCATAGGCATCGGTAATTTTCTGCAAAAATTGCGCACGAATGATACAGCCCGCACGGAAGATTTTTGCTATTTCGCCATAGTTCAAATCCCAGTTATTTTCTTGCGAGGCGGCTTTTAACTGGGAGAAGCCCTGTGCATAGGAAACGATTTTTCCTAGATACAGCGCACGGCGCACTTTCTCGGTAAATTCGGCTTTGTCACCGGCAAATGCCTCATCTTTGGGACCGGAAAGTATTTTTGATGCGGCGACCCGTTGGGATTTCAAAGAAGAGAGGTAGCGCGCAAATACCGATTCGGTAATTAAACTCAGCGGCTCGCCCAGGTCCAACGAGCTTTGGCTGGTCCACTTGCCGGTGCCTTTATTTGCGGCTTCATCCAAAATGACATCCACCAGATAGTTACCCTGGTCGTCTTTTTTGGTGAAAATATCTTTGGTTATATCAATAAGATAGCTATTAAGCTCCCCTTTATTCCACTCACTGAACGTTGCCGCCAACTGCTCGTTGCTCAAATGCAAGGCATTCTTCAACAAAGAATAAGCTTCAGAAATCAGCTGCATATCGCCATATTCAATACCATTGTGCACCATTTTGACATAATGCCCGGCGCCATCGGGACCGATATAGGTTACGCAGGCTTCACCTTCAGCACGGGCGGCTATCTTTTCCAGAATCGGCGCCACCAGTTCGTAAGCGGCTTTCTGCCCCCCCCAGGCATAATGGACGGCCCTTTTAGCGCGCCTTCTTCACCACCGGAAACCCCGGTACCAATGAAATTGAATCCTTCGGCGGACAGTTCTTTATTGCGGCGTATGGTGTCACGATAAAAGGTATTACCGCCATCGATCAAAATGTCGCCTTTGTCCAGAAAAGGCTTAAGGGATTCGATGGTTTTATCAGTGCCCTCGCCGGCTTTGACCATTAACAGGATACGGCGCGGTTTTTCCAAGGAATTGACGAATTCTTCCAGAGTGTAGTACGGCACCAACTTCCTGTCAGAGTGTTCCGCAATCACTTCTTCCGTCTTCTCGCGTGAACGGTTGAAAATAGATACGCTGTAACCGCGGCTCTCGATGTTCAGCGCCAGATTGCGCCCCATTACCGCCATACCGACTACGCCAATCTGTTGTGTGGACATTAAGCAACTCCTGTCTGAAGATGATTTCCCTGTCCCCTTACAGGAGGGCGGGCAGGGAACAAAATGTGGATCATATGTTAACCTAGCTTTACACGCTAAGGGTAGTAATTGATGCGGTTGATGGTGTAACAAGTAGCATTTGAAACCGCATAATAATTATTGATTAGAAGCGATTGTATTGCAGCAACAACCTATCTCAGTACTTGCCAGTCATATCGCGGTAAAGTTGGACATAGTCCTCAACCATACGGGTAGAGGTAAATAATTGTTTGAATCGGTCTAAGGCATTACGCCCATAATGCGCAGCCAAAGGCTCATTAATCCATAGTTGGCGCATGGCGTCCGCCAGTTCTGCAGGATTTGAGGGGGAACGACAAGTCCGGTCTGTTTATGAATGTTAACAAACGTCGTTCCAGTACCTATTTCACATGAAATTAACGGCTTACCGTACATGGCTCCCTCTAAAAGGGTAATGCCGAATGCCTCGGACCGCAGGTGTGAAGGAAAAACAACGCTATAACAGAGATCTAAAATCGCAGCCTTATCTTCATCACTTACCGCCCCGAGAAAATGTATATTTTTCAGATTGCTTTCGTTGACGTGTTTTTTAAGTTCGGCTTCCATTGGCCCAACCCCTATCAACACCAGTGGATAGGGGGAAATAGCCATTGCATCAAGCAGGGTATGCAACCCTTTATAATATCTAAACGCGCCAATAAATAAAAAAAAGCGCTCCCCAAGGCGTTCACGCCAGCCGATGCGCCGTTTGGCATCGACTAAAGGATGAGATTTTGGATCCAGACCAAAGGGTATGACACTTACTTTTGGTAAAAAGCGTTGTAATATCGGGCTACTTTGAACATAGTTTGGAGAGGATGCGACTATCTGATTTACGCTGTTCAAAAAATGATACATTAAAGGTTTATATATTTTGAGAAATCTTTTTTGTTTGACTATATCTGAATGATAAGTAACAACGGTCGGCTTATCCAAGCCAACAATAAAATGCATCATATCCATGAAAGGATATGGGAAATGGTAATGGATAACATCAGCCTGTGATGCTAATCGCTTGAATTTAATGATAGCATCTAGCGAAAACGGAGTAGATGCCATCTCAAGATTTATCGCACTATAAGCGACCCTATGATGAGAGAAGGATTGGCAATTTATTGAACCTCGTGGGCTTAATGCCAAAACCGTCGATTCGACATTTTGTGCAACCGCACCTTCACATAACTGAAATATTACCTGCTCAATGCCACCATAAGAATCTGGATAATAGGTTTTATAAAAATGTAAAACTTTCAACATAGGGAGGATAACCCTTCATTTAAAATTTCTGGTCTGCTTAAAGCACTGGACTGCCAGAAAATTCATAGCTGGCAGTCAATTAAGAGATCTCGTATTCAGATTTAACTGGCATCACAAATTTGCATAGGGTTCTTTTTATCAGCCTGTAAAAGAAGAGTATCATGAATCTGTTCAACTCATCACGACGATAACCCTACGATCAGCTTCTAACCGACCAAACCAGCATAAGTTATGCCAAAAAATAAGTCGATTCAGTGATTTTTGCTACCAAAAAAGTTTAAAGCGTTTCAGCTATGTATAACGATTGCTAAAATGCGCCATTACTCGTTAATAACGTTATGATTTCCTTTGTTTTTTCAGCGACAAGAACAGTGTTCGCCTTTGATTCAACGTTTAAGCGAACCACCGGTTCCGTATTAGATGCCCTTATATTGAAGCGCCACTCCTCGAGCTCTATACTTATACCATCTGTTTTATCTATTTTAAGAGCCATTGGAGCATACTTATCTTCGACCATTGCGAGCGCTGATCGCGCATTATTCAGTTTCAGGTTGATTTCACCTGATGCCGGATATGCCTGCATACGTTTATGCACAAGCTCGCCAAGTGTTTTGCCTTTAACAGCTACCAGCTCCGCCACCAAAAGCCAGGGAATCATACCACTATCACAATATGCGAAATCGCGAAAATAGTGATGCGCGCTCATCTCTCCACCATAAATGGCATCTTCGTTGCGCATCCGCTCTTTAATAAAGGCGTGACCGGTTTTTGAAAGGACAGGTATCCCGCCAGCTTTTGTTACAATATCAATTGTATTCCACGTGAGCCGCGGATCATGTATGATTTTTGAACCGGCATTCTTATGCAAAAAAGCCTCGGCCAACAAACCGACAATATAATAGCCTTCAATAAAATTCCCCTGTTCATCAAATAAGAAGCAGCGGTCGAAATCCCCATCGAAAGCAATGCCAAAATTGGCACCATATTTCTTAACAGCATCAGTGGTATCTTGACGACACTCTGGCAACAATGGGTTAGGTATACCATTTGGAAAATTGCCATCTGGTTGATGATGCACTTTGATAAACTCGATAGGTACACCTGAGTGTTTAAAAAACTCTCTCTAAAGCATCAATCACATGACCAGCAGCACCATTACCAGAATTGACCACCAATTTCATGGGCTCTTTGAAGTTGGCGAAGTCGATATAATTCACCAAATGAGATATATATGCATCAATAATGCTTATAGTATCATAGCTTCCCCGCTTCTCATCCTTTACAGCCGGGAAATTGTTTATCTCGGCCAAGCGTTGAATATCCATCAAACCAGTATCGCCACTAATGGGTTTTGAATTTTCGCGGACTAGCTTCATTCCATTATAATCTAATGGGTTATGACTCGCCGTAATTTCAATTCCACCATCGACACCCAAATGAAAAGTTGCAAAATAGATTTCTTCAGTACCGCTAACGCCTATATCCAGAACATCAGTGCCCGCATCGCGTAAACCCTCAACAAGGGCCTGCTTTAACATGCCGCTGGAAAGCCGCACGTCACCGCCTACGACCATCGTTTTGGGTTTGAGATACTCCCCATAAGCGCGACCAATACGGTAAGCAATATCCTCATTGAGCTCATTCCCAAGTCTTCCACGAATATCATAGGCTTTAAAGCAAGTAAGAACTGACATTTTTCCCTCAATTATAAATTTCTATTGATATTGCATCACACTATTTGAAACCTTTATGTATATTTGGTCAAATGTTTTTACCATCAAATTCTCACCACCAATCAAGCCTATAGCAGTGACATAAACATTCAACAGCGCCCATAATGGTCACGAATACGGATAATATCATCCTCTCCTAAGTAAGAACCAGATTGGATTTCCAAAATTTCCAACGGAATTTTCCCTGGATTTTCAAGCATATGTTTAGAACCGACTGGAATAAAGGTGGATTGATTTTCGGTAATCAAGTAAGACTTGTCTTCTAAAGTAACACGCCCCGTACCAGATAAAACCACCCAATGCTCGGTACGATGATGATGCATTTGCAACGAAAACATTCCTCCAGGTTTGACCGTGAGCCGATTAACATTAAAGCGAGCTTCGTTTACAACATTATCACTGCGCCCCCAAGGCCGGTATGATTCACGATGACGCCGGTATTCACTTCGGCTTTGATGCTTAAGGTATTCAACAACCTTCTTGACATCTTGTACCTTGGATTTATTGACAACCAATACAGCGTCTTTGGTACTCACTATAACAATGTTTTGCACGCCAACCGCCGCCACTAACTTTTCATCTGTATTGATATAGCAATCAAAAGAGTTGTGTGTAAAGATATCGCCATTAAGCACATTATTATGCTCATCTTTCTTACTCAATTCCCATAATGCGGACCAGGAGCCTACATCACTCCACCCCGCATCTAAAGGCACAACTATTGCCTCAGAAGTTTTTTCCATAACGGCGTAATCCACCGACTCATCAGGGCAAATCAAAAATTCGTCTTTATTGATGCGTATAAAGTCTTGTTCAGTGTCCGGCTGAGGTATTTCAATTGCGTTTTCACAGGCGGAGAGGATATCAGGGCGATATTTACCTAATTCGCTCAAATATTTTTTTGCGCGAAACATAAACATACCGCTATTCCAATAGTATTCGCCGCAGGAAACATAGCCTTCCGCTGTCGCCAAATCGGGTTTTTCCACGAAACGGTGAACCTCAAAAGCCTCCTTTTCGTGGGAGCCGACACTCTCACCCCGCTGTATGTAGCCATAACCCGTTTCAGGACCGGTGGGGACTATACCAAAGGTCACAAGTTTACCGAGATCGGCATAAGGCAGCGCCGAAGCGACAGCTTTTTGAAAAGCCATTGTATTTTCAATGACATGGTCAGCCGCCAATACCAACAGAACAGGGTCGTCACCTTTTGAAGTCGCATTCAATGCCGCAAGCGCTATTGCGGGCGCGGTATTGCGTCCAACGGGTTCTAAAATAATATTATTTGCTAGTTGTTTGATTTGCCGAAGCTGCTCTGCAACGAGAAATCGGTGTTCCTCATTGCATATCACTAAAGGTTCAGTAATTTGCAGGCCACTCAATCGGATGACAGTTTCCTGTAACATCGAATTTTTGCCCTGCAATTTCAAAAACTGCTTTGGGTAAAGTTCTCTCGACATAGGCCACAAACGACTGCCCGTTCCGCCAGCCATGATAATTGGTAGCAACATTTTTAAATCGTCCCAAAAGCAAACCCTCACTCATTACGAGAAAGGTTTTTTCATTATTGATAAAAAAAACTGCGCTAATGTTAGCTAGAGTGCGACTATATTACCATAATGGCCTAAAAAAACGCATCAAAACTGAGATTAAAATGAGAACACGGTTAACAATTAGACAAAAACCTCATGTTAGCTGCATTCAATACTCAATGTCTTCTTGGTAAAAACACCATTTCGGATCTAATTGATTAAATGTACATTAATTTTACATATTCATTTGATTGTTAACTGGTATGGCTATGTTGCAACCCTGGCTTATAAAGTCGCGAATCGCGTTTTCTTTCAATAATATCATTCAGGATATCAGTCTCAACATCAATTTCGCAAAAATCATCTGGCGATAAATCATGCCCTTCTTTCGCTCTTAATAAATTTTCAATGTAGTGACAAACCCATTTTCCATCTTTAATACGGCCATATGAAAAGAAATAATGTGTCAAAAGCCATTTAATCATTCCATCATAGTTAACATTAAAATTTATGCCGATATCATTAAAAGAATTTAAAAACGATTTAAACTGTGAATTTCCTACTATATAAACAGGTTTTCTTAATAACATGGCCTGATAACAAAGACCTGAACTTACACAGATCATGCCATTTACAAAATTCAGTAAATATTGAGAAGGTGAATGATGATCTTTGAGCTCTTCGAAAAATATAAAATTTTTTATATGTTGCTCGTAGATATCTAACTGTCTCCTCTGTTAATGTATTATCATCTGGATGTTCAGTAACTATGATACCAATATTACTTGGCGTATGATCAAGGATATAACACAAATAGTCAAATTGGCTTGCAAACATTGTCGCGCTGTAAAAATTATAATGCCCATTAGATTGTAATGGCAGCAAAATAAGCTTATCAAAATAATATTTATACTTAGCAATCATCCTGAGGTAGAAACTTCTTATGACAGGGTCAATTTTGATAAATTCTCGTAATGCATTACAAAAAAATTCATCAGTTTTAGTCGTCACAGTTGAAAGTTTTTTACCATATTTGCCTATTAAACTATTCAAATTTAACCCAATGGGATCAAAACAAGTCATTTCGTCTGGCCAGGGTTCCCTGCAATACATCGCATCTCTATATAAAACCAAAGCATCTGGATAGAGATGCTCTAGAAATGGGGTGGGAGATATAGTAAAAATAACGTCAGGGACAAAATCTCCAAGTTTATCCTTTATCAGACTTTCCATACGTTGTAATTCATCTGTTGAATAGCTTTTAGTAAGCCATTTAATCAGTGAATCTCGTGGATTTGGATGAATAGCCAACAGTTCTCTTTGGTTTATGCTGGCAAGCGCTGCTGGGGTATTATTCATTTTATCCCAATATAAAGCACAATCATCACCCATAAGAAAAAAAGACATTTGTAGATTCGTTGTTTTGATTTTTGTGCAAGGTAATTGAATTAATTATTTCGCCAAACCACCAGATATAATTTTTTTCCACCCAGGAGCTGCATTTTCTATCCACGGTTCAATATATACAAGAATATTTTTGAATGTTTTCATCGGCTTTATATTTTTTATGAGTGAAAATTCACATATTCCAAGAACATCCACTCTGGCTGCGGCACTAGGGATGTAAATTCTTGAAGTATGTGATTCAAGGAATAACAACAGCCATTATCCTCAAAGCTAAACTTTTAACCAGGCTCAATGCATCATTCTCACATCATAATGAAACATAAAACAAAGAGCACTATCCTGCTATTGGCGGCTAAAAATTGACGGCACAGGTTCTTTAAAAAACAGCCTCTTTAATCACAACTGCTCATCATTCTTTTTTAAAGAAAGGCGAATATACAGTTCAGCTTGCGTCTTAAGTGTATAACGTGAAGAAACGGTCCCAAGCTTTTTATTTTTTATAGGCATAAAATTTTGCGTTTTACTTGCCAGTTCCATATAGTTACCTATATCAAACCGCATATAATTAGAATATGATGGTATCAGCTTCATCATTTCATCAAAAGCAAAGGACGAAGAGCAGAGTACTTTTTTTTGAAACATCAAAAACTATAGAAGCTATGCCCGAACCATCTTGCCCATTTTCAACATAGGGCAACCACACAAAATCAACGGAAGAAGCCAGGTTTACGAAATCTTCATTATCATACTCTCCCATAAAAAAGACCCTGTCTTCTAACTTTTCTTTAGTAATGACTTTTTGAAGATTACTAATATAATAATTAACAAGTTCATTATTTTTTATAGTCTGCGGGTGCTGTCTGCCAAAAAACATAAGCTTATAATTTTTTGGCAAATGAGAGAGGGCTCTTATGGCCAAAGTATGACCTTTATACTCATTAATAAAACCAAAAATTCCAACTATCTTGTCTTCATTATTGAAACGATATTCTTTTTTAATAGAAGTAATTAAATTGCAGTTCGTAGCAATATTAGTGTCAACAATCTTCAATGGATGCACGGAAACATTGCCATAACCATAAAGCAACTCGATTTGTTCTTTGGCACGCTCTGTATGTACAATAATATTCACTTTCTTTTGAATCAAAAAACGCACAACTTTCTGATTTAAGTGAATTGAGATATTATATCTTAACGACTCGAAATATAACTTGATAGCTTTGAACAACCGCAGCTTGAGCATTAGCTTAATCGCCTCTCTCTCTGTTGCGCTATCACTTATCAGCCGAGGACTATGCAGCGTCACGCTTATGTTTGGATTAGCGTTAACGAGTTTCTTCAAACGTTTCGTAATATCAGAGGGCAGAGTGCCATACAGGCCTGCTTCAAATTGTATGTTTACGCCATCAAAATCTTTCAAACTTGTGCATATTTCTTCGATATGCCTGTCTGCTTTTTTGCGGGCTAAGCGATTTGAGGATTGAGTCAAAAAAAGGTTTAACCCAGGGCATTCAACCTCATAACCTTCTGCGCTCATAGAATCAATCAAAACTTGAGTAAAATATGCATTACCACAACTTTCAGCGCAGCTCGAAACGATAGCTATTTTTTTCATTTTCTAATTCCGGACAAGTTATTCAAATACCAGTCAATAGTTTCTGCAATGTTTTTATTTAGATTCAGCGAGGGTTGATATCCCGTCGAAAGCAATTTGTCGATGTTCACACTTCTTCTTGGAACACCAATAGGTGACTTAGGATCCCACTCAAGAACTAAATTATTTTCAAAATAAAGATTAATTGCATCAACCACATCCTTAATGGATGTCTCAATCCCGCTAGCAATATTGATGATACCACTATAATTATCGAAAGCGTGAACTGCGGCATGACCCGCATCAAAACTGTAGAGAAAATCTCTTGTTGTTTCAGGCCTTCCCCATACCTTTAATTTTTTTTCACCGGCACGCACATTCGATATTGCTTTTTCTATCAAAGAAGGAATGACATGGCCATTTTTTATATCAAATTTATCATTAGGGCCAAATAAATTTGTGAATAAACCATAGCAATAATCAATTCCATGATATTCTTTTAATATTTTTAGATATGATAAGGCGTGTCGTTTTGCCATAGCATAGCCATACTCACCAAAATGGGGGTCACCGGACATCGAAAAGGATTCTTCCAATGGCAGTTTACGATAAGGGTATTCATACGAAGCAACCGTGCCTGCGAAAAAAATTTTCTCAACGTTATTCGACTTACAAGCTTGCAAAACATTCTGGTTAATAAGCGTATTACTACAGAGAGAAGTGAATTGGTTATCTAAATTTCCCTGTAATCCATAAACAAGAGAAGCGAGATGAAAGACGTAATCCGGTTTATTTATATCGAAATAAGAATTTACCGATAACTGATCTAAAGCATTTAATTCCTTTTTGGATGGGGCCAGCACATTGACATACCCACGTTGGGTTAATGCCCGTTTCAGCCCATAACCGAGGACTCCATTCCCACCAGTGATCAGAATCTTTTTATCTATATTCATCAATTTTGCCTTGGTTACAAATAATCATCGATGCTTGTATAGTCTATTTCTTTAAGCGACCCATTTTCCATTAAAAAAAACTTATTACAGAATTTTTTTACGGTTACTTTAGAATGAGAAGCCAATATCAAAACTGATGCGGAATTTACCATTTCCTCAAGCTTTTTACCCATTTTTTGCTGGAAAGACGTATCCCCTACTGTCAGCCATTCATCCATTAGTAAAACACTAGGTTTTAGGATGGAAATGATTGCAAAAGCTAATCTTAAAAGCATTCCGCTCGAATACGTACGAACCGGCAATGTGATATATTCACCAAGTTCACTAAAATCAATGATGTAATCAATATGTCGTAATATCTCTTTACGGGTTAGACCTAACAAGATACCGCGAATGAATATATTTTGATAGCCTGTGGCTTCGCTATCCATCCCCATCGCCATATCGATTAAAGAAACAACTTCACCCTTGATAGAAATGTTACCGGCAGTAGGGTGGTAAACGCCTGCTAGAACTCTGAGCAACGTTGTTTTGCCTGCTCCATTATGACCAATTAATGCTACCCGGTCTCCCTTGGCTATTTCGAAAGAGATGTTCTCAAGGGCGCGAACTGAAACATTATTGTTTGTATGGCTTAAGCCGCCACCCACTGCATTATGAAAAAGGAACTTTTTCAAGCTTCTTTGCGATGCAGTATAGGTAGGGAATTCTACTGTAATATTCTCAGCTTTTATAATATTTTCCATTTTTACAGCCAATATGCTATACGGTTTTTTGTTTTCATCAAGATCACCATCGCAGCTAAAAAGGTCACAACAGTACAAACAATAGAAATAATAACCGAGACAGTTTCAGGACGAACGCCAAGCAAAGGTTCACGAATGATATTGAAAAAATGCACTAATGGATTAAATTTAATATATTCTAATATGACCCCATGCAGTTGATCTGTTTTCCACATGATCGGGGTGAAATAAAAACTGACTAGCAAAAGGTTTTGTACAATCATTTGCATATCTCTAAAGCGTGTACAAACAATTGCCAAGATTATAGATACAAAAAATAAGAACAGAGAAAGAATAAACAATCCCACTATTGCCCAAAATGCATAGGCTGACCAACCAGGCCCTACAAAAGTTATAACGATTACTATGATGATAAAGTTGTGAAAAAAAGATAATAATATTTCTACTGAGTATTCGTAAAATTAACGAGCAAAAAGAAACTTTCGATTGCTTAATAAGATATTCAAATTGGACGAAACCCGTACATGCCTCGGTAAGCTGCATTGAAATATAGGTCCAAACAACTTGTCCCACGCAAAAAAAAGGAAGATATTCCTTTACATTCAGCTTGAAAAGCGTAGACCATAAAATGCTCAACATGCCAACCAGCACGCCGGTACTTATGGTGACCCAGAAAGGTCCAAGCGTAGAACGTTTATAGCGTTGTTTTATATCATACCAAGAAAGAACGCCCCAAAGCTGTGGTTTTTTCAAAGCAAAAATCAGATCAGTAAACATGCAATAGTGATCGCTTAAGTTGTGCAAAAGGACCGCTAGGCCTAAACCGATACGATCCTAATGATTAAATTTAACTACTCTACAACGATATTTACCTTAAAACCGTTAGATCTCAATAACGTATTTTGTTTTGCGATCGACAGGTCGTTTGCTACCATTTCTTTTATCATTTCTGCAAGTGATGTTTCCGGTGTCCAACCGAGCTTTTGGCGAGCACGGGTAGGATCGCCCAACAAGGTTTCCACCTCAGCAGGCCGAAAATATCTGGGGTCGACTTTAACGATAACATCGCCAACTCGCAAAGCGGGAGCCAAATCGCCCGTGATCTGTTCGACAATCGCATGTTCGTCAACACCAGTTCCTTCAAACCTGACCTTAACGCCTAATTCTGCCGCTGCCATGTCAATAAAATTACGGACACTGTATTGGTGGCCCGTAGCGATAACGAAATCTTCCGGTTTATCTTGCTGCAGCATCATCCATTGCATTTTGACGTAATCACGAGCATGTCCCCAGTCTCTTAACGAGTCCAAATTGCCCATGTAGATGCATTTTTCTAAACCTTGAGCAATATTCGCCAGGCCTCGCGTGATCTTACGGGTAACAAAAGTTTCACCGCGGCGTGATGATTCATGATTGAAGAGAATGCCATTGCAGGCATACATACCGTAGGCTTCTCTATAGTTAACGGTAATCCAATATGCGTACATCTTTGCTACGGCATAAGGACTGCGAGGGTAAAAGGGCGTGGTCTCGCTTTGCCTCTGAGCCTGCACGAGGCCATAAAGCTCGGAAGTGGACGCTTGATAGAATCGTGTTTTATCCGTCAGTCCCAAAAATCGTATCGCTTCAAGTAAACGCAAAGTGCCGATTGCATCTACATCCGCTGTATATTCCGGAGATTCAAAACTTACGGCCACATGAGATTGCGCTCCCAGGTTATACACCTCGTCAGGCTTCACCTCCGACAAAATCCGCGTAAGATTGGACGTATCAGTAAGATCGCCATAATGCAGCATCAAATTTATGTTTTTCTCATGAGGATCTTGGTATATATGATCAATACGCTGAGTATTGAACTGGGAAGAGCGACGCTTGATGCCGTGGACCTCATAACCTTTTTCGAGTAAAAATTCGGCAAGGTAAGAACCATCTTGTCCAGTTATACCGGTAATCAGCGCTACTTTTTTGCTCACCTTTGAGTGCTCCACTTGTAAAAAGCTAATATTTTTGGGAAGGCATATACATGCTAAGAAGCCGTTTTCCCCAATTGCTTATTGGAACATATCTATTTTCCTTTTGTCAATATTAACCGATAAGTGCATCAAAATATTTGAAAACTCTGTAAAACAAGCAAAGTTTCCAGACTATTCTCATTTATAGGTTTGCTCTCTCCGCAACTAGGGATTTTAACTTACATAACCGTTACTGCCCTAGCGTATTCAGTAGCCGTAACATTATTAACCGATATCAAAAATGTTCAGAATAACTAAAAGTAAGCAAATTGATTGAAAAATAATGATTATTTTGCAGTTTTAGGCATACGATCGACTGGTCCAACTTCTGTAAAATTTTACAGTATCGATACTTCATGTTAGCGGTCAATTTTCAAAATCAGTTTTACATAGATGTTTGAAATTCAGAGAAGGCAGGTATTTATATAATCACATTCGTTGAATAGTAGTTAAACATTGACTTTAAGCCTTTTTCAATTGCGCATCTAATGAGAAAATTATCAACAAATTCACTGAAAAATTAAGCTTAGCTCTTACCTGGTCTCAAATTTGACTGGGCAAAGTGAGTAATCCGTCCCGTGTTATACATCCTCAACACAACATAAAATGATTCAATAGGGGACAAATATTTTTTAACTTAAAAGCTGATGAGATCATCGTCAGAGTGTTCAACTGAAACACCATACAAATATTGATTTATAAATTGGGCACTCTCAATGTTTTTCAAATCAAACATTTTTTTTCTTGAAAACCTTAAGCTATGCGCAAGGTAAGATGCTGTATAAGCTGCTAAGCGTCTCCAAATAAATATCATAATAGTAGATTTTTTATACTGGCGCTGGTTACGCCCCTCCTCTACCCATGTAGCTATTCCCGCTTAGGATCGTGCGCTTCGCACTTCGATGATATCTAGCGAACTTATGCAAGGTCATTTAAAAGAAAAAATTACACTTTATCCTAATTTTGCCTTACACCAAAACCTTTGAAAAAGAATTTCCCCTTTAAAACAGATAGATATAATATTTATTTGATTTTAGGAATTTTGCTGCGTGACATTTTGCCTCAATACTATAAAGATGGAGTATCACCTGACAGCAGGAGTCAAACAATGCTTACGAAGAAAAAGGCTTTTCTTATCCTTTTGCTGGCGCCGCTCTTAAGATCCGCTTATGCAGAAGATTGCCAGCCCAATGGTTTGGGTGGATCTTACTGCATCAATGATGATGGCACTACGTCTAATAGCATCCCAAATGAGGCTGACGGCAAAGATACGCTTTATAGTGATGGTCGGTGGACGAGTACTTCTGAGGATGGAACCGATGAGGAACAAGTTTTTGATAGTAAGGGCGCAGTATCTAATTCAAGTCCGGACGAATCAGGTTTGAACGATAATTCCGAAAGTGACCATGATTCTTTGCCCGGTAGCAGTCAAGACAATTCAGCTATAAACGACTATTCACCAAATTAATCGCCTTAAAGCTACATACCGGCATGGCCTTACAATTGTAATTGTATTATATATTTCTTATGGTCGCCATACGCCTTATATTTCACAACCGGCCAAGAAACAACAAGCAAAAAAGACCGGGCTTGGGCCCGGTCTTTGAATATAAAATCTTCTGCCAGCAAAGTAGGAATATTTAGATGATCAGCTCTTATAACCGCCAGGATTACTCCTCTGCCAATTCCAGGCATCACGCATCATACAATCCAGATCTCGCGTGACCGCCCAGTTCAGTTCCTGTTTGGCCAATCCCGGATCGGCCCAGAACGCCGGCAGATCACCCTCGCGCCGCGGAGCGATAACATAGGGAATGCTTTTACCGGAGGTCTGCTCAAATGCTTTAACCATTTGGAGCACCGACGTCCCCTTACCGCCGCCGAGATTATAGGCTTTAAAACCTTTTATGACGGCCAGGTGATCCATGGCTTTCAGATGACCGTCGGCCAGATCCATGACATGGATATAGTCGCGCAAACAGGTGCCATCCTCAGTGGGGTAGTCACCCCCGAATATCTGCAACTGCTCCCTTCGTCCTACCGCCACTTGTGCGATAAACGGCAGCAGATTGTTGGGAATGCCGTTCGGGTCTTCGCCGATGCGACCTGATTCATGCGCGCCCACCGGATTGAAGTAGCGTAAGGCAATGATGGAGAATTGCGGTTCGGCCTTGGCAAAGTCCGCCAAAATATGCTCCACCATCACCTTGGACGTACCGTAAGGGCTGGTAGTGCCGCCAATAGGCGAGGTTTCCACATAGGGCACCGGCGCATCCACGCCATAAACGGTGGCGGAAGAGCTGAAAATAAAGCGGTGCACGCCGGCCCGTCGCATTTCCTCAAGCAGCACCAACGTGCCGCTGACGTTGTTTTGATAATACTCCAGCGGCTTGTGGGCGGATTCCCCTACCGCCTTAAGGCCGGCAAAATGAATCACTGCCGTGATATCGTGGTCGTCGAAAATGCGTTGCAAGCAGTCCGGATCCCGCACGTCGCCTTGATAAAAAACAATATCTTTGTCTGTTAATTCGGACACCCGGTCAAGGGAAACATCGGACGCATTACAGAGGTTATCCAGCACTACCACCTCATCGCCGCGCTCCAGCAGCGACAAAACCGTATGCGAACCAATATAACCCTGCCCCGCCGGTGACAAGAATCGCCATAAGAACTCCCGTGTTATTTAGCATAACCCATTAATTTGCAACCACGAGCTATGCTACAGAAGGCTTTTGATTTTCTCACGGAAATCCTCGCCAAATTTTTCATTTCTTAAGCCGTAGGTCACAAAAGCCTGCATATAGCCCAATTTGCGACCACAGTTGAAGCTTCTACCGGTTAAATATAAAGCATCCACCGGCTGATGATTCACCAGCGACGCAATGGCATCGGTAAGCTGAATCCGCCCCCAGGCGCCCGGCTCCGTTTTTTCCAGCAATGGCCAGATATCCGCCGACAAAACATAGCGGCCTACCGCGGCCAAATCGGAATCGATGTTGCCGAGATCCTGAGGTTTTTCGATAAACGACTGAATTAGGGCACTGTCGCCGGGCGCGGAGACGTCCTCATTACAGCTTATAACGGAGTATTCAGGCAAATGCTCACGCGGTATGGATTGCACCAATACTTGGCTATGACCGGTTTCATAATAATTTTTCACCATGGCCGCCAGGTTTTCACTGTGGTTATTATAAGTGGAATCATCCAATAGGATATCAGGCAGCACCACCACGAACGGCGAATCGCCTAACATCGGCTTGGCGCACAAGATGGCATGCCCCAGCCCCAGCGGCTCGCCCTGGCGTACATTCATGATGGTCAAGCCCTTCGGACAAATTGTCTGTACTTCTTTCAGCAGGGCATTTTTTACTCGGGCCTCCAGTAGAGCCTCAAGTTCATACGAGGTATCGAAATGGTTTTCAATGGCATTTTTCGACGCGTGGGTAACCAATACGATTTCTTTGATGCCGGCAGCTGCGCACTCCTCCACCAGATACTGAATCATGGGTTTATCAACAATGGGCAGCATTTCTTTCGGTATGGCTTTGGTGGCCGGCAACAGATTCATGCCAAGACCGGCAACGGGGATTACGGCTTTTAGTATTTTCATTCAGTAAGCACCAAATTGGTTAAAAAAAAGACATATGATCATAAGCATAGTTACAATATTAGCACCTGGTTGAACGATATGATTACAAACTTCTTTACCCCGTTAGTAAAGTGATTGATTTAAAAGCAATACCGTATTTTTTTCAAGGTATACAGGGAAAGCTATGGGTCAGTACTAAAGAAAAAACTAAGATGAAAACATCAGCCAAGTAATTTACTATAATCTGGCTTATTCAATAAGCACCATCTCGTCTCAAGACTACATTTATCGTTTTAAACAATATGGCGATGTCATTCCAAAGTGACCAATTCTTCACATACCACGCATCAAAATAAACCCTGACATCATAATCGACATCGTTACGTCCACTTACTTGCCACAACCCTGTCATCCCAGGTTTAGCCATAAGGTAGTAATCCGCATCGCCGGCATAGCGTTCAAGTTCTTTTTCAATGATGGGCCTTGGCCCCACCAGGCTCATCTCACCCCTGAAAACATTCCATAACTGTGGCAGTTCATCGAGACTGGTCTTTCTAATAAATTTTCCTACTTTGGTTATGCGGGGATCATTTTTCAGTTTAAAATCTCTATCCCATTCTTTTCTAGCCTCTTCGTCATTTGCCAACAGGTCGGCTAACACTTCCTGTGAGTTTAAGACCATAGATCGAAATTTCAAGCAAGGAAATTTTTTCCCATTCAAACCCACTCTTTCATGACCATAAATAGGGCTCCCGCCATCCCGAGAGACCTGATAAAGTATAAAAACTATTACAGGAGACAAAAATATCATAATCAATGCAGATCCTAAAACATCAAAAGTACGTTTAAGAAAACGCGATGATCGCTTCGCGAGATTATTACTTACTCGTAGTATCATAACCTCATGGCTAAAAATGAATGACATGTCAGTCCCGTATAAGGGCACACCTCTTAGTGTTGGTATTACAGAGACAGAACGACAATTATGCTTGGCCAAATTTTTTAACCAATAATCCCGGCAGGCATGCTGCTCAAACTCAACGGCAACAATAAATTGGGTATTATCATTATCAACGAGTAACCACAAATCCGACTCATCTTTTAAAACCTGTTTTCCGAACAACTGAGATTTATTGTTATTGCCCACCTCAAAAAACGCTATAACATCAAAACCTAAGATTTCTTCACTTTGCAAGGCTAAGTAAGCATCACAGGCGTTTTTACCCGAACCGATAATAATAGTCTGTTTTTTCCAAATCCCTGCCCAATTCAGGGAACGCTTAACGATGGCTCGACCTAATGGGACCATTATACAAGCTAAAACCCAAGTTAAGAACCAGACATATCTGGATAATTCCCATTTAGAAAAAGCGACAATAGCGAGGTCAATAACTGAAAATATTATAAGCGTTCTTAGAACTTCTTTTAGCTCAAACCAAAAAGGCTTTCTGTAAGTATAATGCCGAAGGCGCGTCCAGAACCATGAGACACACACTACCGAGAGAATAATATGAGAAAAATATCTAGCATGCATTTCATCTCTTGGAACAAAGGCATAGAGGTCAGCAGTCATCACATCCAAAATCATAAGGGCTAAAAGTAAAGACATACAGAGAAAAAATAAATCAAAAAAAAACCAAAGTTATCTTTCCGACTAAGGTGTGAAAGGAAAAAATTTTTCTTATTCATAGAATGCTCTTTATCATAAATTGATTTAGGCACAGTTGTCATTGCGGAAATCCACCATATTCTTAAAAGTTTCAAAATAAAATTCATTATGAATATGACTAATAACTATACCGCCAATTATCCGATTATCATCCAGCCATATATAATTGTAATGACAAAATAAATAGAGGAGGAAGCTAAACCCAATGAGAGGTTCAAGCGGATTTTAATAACAGTTTTTTCAAGCTTCAATTTGCTAATGCGTCATTTATAAAAAAATGTGAAAGAAGGTACATGATATTTGGATATTAGCAATATGATGCCCAACCTCAAATACATAATTTATCTAAGAAAATTATCCGCTTCATTTTTCAAATATGAGACAACAGCTAATCTTCACCTAAAAAAATAGCTCCCTGTTTAAGTCCGGCAGTATGAAACAAATTGGTTTTGGAGACCATTAGAACTATATGCCCCACGCACAAGGAATTATATAAATGTTAGGCCACAAACCTTAGCGTTAAAGTATTTCTATTTTTATTACTCCTAATTAAACCAGGACATGAACCAATATTAATTTTTTCCTCGATGATCTTTTTCAATTTAAGTCATATAACTTCATAAATTAAAAATCCAATTGGTGGATTATCCTTAAAATCCGAAACAAATTCATTCACATCGAGGATGCTTACCGTATATGTAATAGTAAACCAACAAATAGGCAAGATTAATTTTAGCTGACAGTAATAGCTTTACTATTTTTTTCAAAAAAACAAAAAAAGAAACATATTCTGGATAAAACCTTGCAGTAATAGCAATATCATATAATCGTTCTTTCAATCTGAATTTTGAAATTTCGCCTTCAGTCCTAGATAAAGAGTGATTTATCACCCCAGCGCAATATATCTTTACCTTTCCATTAGCCCTGCTGATTCGCATCACTCTCAAGAAAAAGGACGTATCAACTCCATATAACGCAAAGCGCTCATCAAAGACAGAACCGAAAATTTCTATCATTTTTCTCGCAAATTCCTTGTATATAACTAATCCTGAGCTTATTGACATCGTAACATGGGCATCTAAATACCCATCAGTGTTAATTATATTATTTTTTTCGATTGGGTAATAAAGATTATTATTTTCAGTTGATATTATTCTTGGAATCATAATATCACTATTGTGACAATTACTGGTTAACGATCTGATATAACTAGCTTGCGGGAGTGAATCATCGTCAAAAAATACAAATCCATCTGCGTTAAAATTTTCTGTAATGAATTGATTATATATTTTGCTAAGAGGTTTATTTTCAAGATAATTATAAAGCTTAATTGAGGCGGTTTGCACTTTTAAAAATTCAAAAATATGATTTTCTTCATCAATTGAATTTGGACCATTATTTATTATGGTTAAATAAATATTCTCAATATTGTAATTTATTAAAGCAGTCAGCGTCTTAGACTGTACCATTTCCTTGTCATATAATACAACAAGCATTGCTAACTTTAACATACTATCCTCACCATACGAGAAATTAAAAAAAAGACTTTCTCAACTTTAATGATTTAATCCTATTTTTAACATTGATAGGATTAAACACACTAATCACAATAAAATAAAAAAACATCGCAAGGAAAACGATTATAGCTAAGACATAAAAATTATCTATATTTTTAAAGTAGATAAAATATTTCCTTATGGCTAAAATAAAAAACATCATTGCAAATGATGAAATTATGATTTCAAATATTTTTTTGAAAAGCTCTATCATAGTTCCATTTATGAATTTCATAACCAAAAACATAACAGGGAAAAAATTTATTAGATTGGCAACAAAATAAAATTTAGTGAATTGCTCTATTCCATAATGAACGCCGATTGAAAATGATATAAGCATTAATATAGTACTGAAAATACCTAATCGCATAAGTATATCAGTTCTTCCTTTAGCCATAAATACTGTACCTGAAGTGCTTAATACAGATTGAATTATTGCCGTAGGTGCAAGCCATATTAGTAATACAGATGTCAGATACCATTGTCTTCCGAATACCAGATTCACGAAAGGCTCTCTTAAAGTTGCTAAACCCACCATTAAGGGAAACACAAAAAGCAAGATAAAATAAATAGTTTGAAGGTACGTTTTTTTTAAAATCATCAATATTACTTTGTCTTTGGCTTAATAGCGGGAATAATGCACGAGAGGCAACAAATGTCAAACTCTGCAAAGGGAAAAGCATCACACGATATGCTAACGAATATGCACCCAAGACTGATGATGAAAAATAATGCCCTATCATCATGCTATCTGCATTACGAGAAAAATAGTTTATAAAATTGAATATTGTTAAATTACCACTATATCCGATCAATCCTTTTATTTCATCCCAATCAAATAATCTACGAGAATCAGGCCGCCAACTAGAAGCTCGCCATAGTTGAATAGTTGACATACAGGATAAAATAATACTCTGTGAAACAAGGCTATAAACACCATAACCAAGATATGCCATAATGACAGCTATTATTACTGCAACAATTGATGAACTAATTTCAATACTGGCAACCCTTTTAAACTTAGATTCTCTCTCAAGCAAAGCCATATGCGCGGAGGCAGTACTTGCTAATGGAAAATTGATCGCTAACAGACAAAGTATCAAAATCAGCCGCGGTTCATGAAACAATATTGAAATAAGATGAGACATGATGATGATAATTATTGCTATTGAAAATCCCATGAAAACATTCAGCCAAAATATCGCATTTATGGTTCTGCTTTGAAGATCTTTTCGTTGAATAATCGCAGCAGCTGTACCTAAATCTCTTACAAGCAAGGCGAAATTAGTAACCACTGTAGCCATCGCCATGAGCCCATATTCACTTGGAGGAATTAGTCTTGCCAAAACAACAATATTTAATAGCTGTACCCCAATTTTGAAAATCTGGGAAAAAGCCACCCATTTAGCATTTGATAATAACCCCATGTGATTTCCATGTTAATTAGTATGATATATAAAATAGAGATATTAATCATTGGACATTAAATAAAATGTCCAGATTAACAATACTCCTGATTGGAAATTGACTTTAAGGATTTATAAATTTAATCAGAAAAAACCTCTTGATTTTCAGATGAATTAAATCAAAATATTTTAATTACGCCAAAGTTTTAGTGCTTCAAAACTAGAATTTAGAGCACAACCTACAAAACTCTCTGGCTATATAAATTTTAATTATAAAAATAAACTTAAATTCGAAAATACAGTGAAACAAGGTAAGAATTTAAAATTTCTTGGAAAGATTTTCAAAGAAATTAAGGATTTTTCAATTTTGCCAGAGCAAATTTAATTCGACACTTCGCCGCTTAACAACAGAAAGTTGGTATTTCTTTGATGTTAAAAAAATAAGCAAGTAAACAAAACAATTTATGAATTTTTCTACAAAAAAAATTTAAGAGCTTTTTAACACTTATAAAAACATTAAGTTTTGTTAAAGCTCAGCATCAAGCAGGCTATTATTGAGTGGGAAAAGACCGGAAATTCGTACTGCTATAATTTTGATAATGAGAAAGTCCAGACTTTTGCGTATTAGAATTAATTACTACAACAACGTGCTGCAATTTGCATCATTAACTCTACCGTCTCGTTCCGGTCTATTTTACTTCGTCGATATATTTAAAATTTTTGTTTAGTGGCCTGCCTAATACCGTAATATAATCGATGACATCATACTGATGCTTTTCGTTATACCTCTGTATTTATCACCTCGCAACACCTTAAATTATCGAAATTCATCCAGCTCAATGAAAATTCGATGATGAATACGCCGAAAAAAAATCAACGGCCTAATAAGGTCATTGCACAATGATTATCATTGTTAACGCCCACTCGGCTGTGCAAATGCGGATAAGTGATAATAGTTTTAGCAGTTTTGCGCTCAGCAATTGATATGCAAACTAGCTATCCGTAATTTGGCACTGATAAAACAATCAATGCAAGAATTAAATCTGAATAAAACTTCTATTTTTCGCTTCCATTAGTTAAAGGATCACCTATATCAAATGGAGAAGTATTGTGGAAAAGTAACCCTTTAGAAGCATTTATAATGATATGCAAATACATAATTCTGTGTCAATAAATATGATTTGCAGATAAAGATTGGTTTACAATAAGAGAATTTTTAGCCTTAGTTAAATCTACTTTAGCGAAATTGCCAGTATTACCTGTTATTATCCAGCACTCTGTTCCATCTGGCTGAGGAAGAACAAATTCGCCTAAACCAAAATTATCACACAATGTCATATTTTTGACAGAGACGATGTTAATATTTTGTCCACTGACTCTAAAAGTGTTACCTCTGATAATCACAGCGTTGCTCTTTTCAATAAAAATGCAGCTATTATAGCCATCCCCTCTGAAAAAACAATTTTCAACTCTTGCTGCATTAAGCGTTATAGCCCCTCCAGACAACTTGATCCCGAAAGACTTTTTGTCTTTAATACTATTTTTCTGCATATTTATAGTACAATTTATTATGCTAACAGGTTCTGGAGTTTGCGGCGCGTATGCTTGAACCATGAATGCAACGAAATCATTATCTCTTGCCGATTGAGAAGCAACATAACAGTTAATAAAATCTACTTTATCCCCACCTGCATAAAATCCTCCGAACTTCGAAGAATAGTCAAATTCGGTGTTCAAAAATTGGACAAACAATCCAAGCGCATGAACACCCACATCCTGCCTGACAAATTTACAATTTATGAAATTGATTCCTTCTGGCATTTTGATATTGTTACCATCATTATATTTTTTTGTACCCATATATACACCGTAACTACCAAGCACTGTCTTTGGTTGTTTATCTCCATTGTTTGCAAAATTATCCACTGTTAATTCCACGACACTTCCCACAATCGAGAATGGATTTGCTAAACCCGTTGCTCCGCAATCTCTAATGGTTACCCTAAAACAATCCTGTAGGTACCAGCCCCCCCCCCATTCCAAAACCGTAAAACTCAATGCAAAGAAAGCGCCATCCCACAGAATAATCGAGCTTACCATTTGGTGCGGAATCAAAAAAGAAAGCATATTTATCGATTGCAGTTGCTTTTTTACTGCCAATACTAAAACCAAAGAAATCTTTTGTCCCCCTGAAATATCCAATTGGAAAAGTAAAGGCGTGATTATTTCCTTGGTTATCTATATAGACAGTTTTTGCACCATTTCCTATTAATGAAGAATTTTGCCCTACTTTTATTGTTTTAGATATAGAATAATTCCCATTTGGAAGAAAAATAGCAATATTATCTTCCATAGCTTTGTTTAATTCTGTAGTCACATCTGTCATATCACCGCGTTTCAATGAGTCAACTTTATCCTGCGTTAGATAAAGATAGATTGACCGGGTATTCCCAAAGATCCAATCAGACAAAGATACTCCTTGAGGGGTTTGCGTAGACTCCCGAGATCTGGAGGTATCGGCAATATGTACAGTTTCTCCAGGGCCCCGCTCCGCGCTTAGTGAAAGCCTGAAATTATCGGTTGCATCATCATTTCCGGAAGTAATATCTTTACCGTACGCAGCCCGCTCAAAAGTACTTGCCGCACAAGCGCCAATGATGCCAGATAATGATCCTTTCAAAAGTTCACGGCGTTCCATATCAACCACCTCCCAATGTAAATGATTTGCAGAGAGCAAGATTGCTGCTTTTGGACATTGCCTGTAAATGAGAAAAACTCTTAGAACATACCTAAATTAAAAAGTATTTGCTGAATCTAAATCTAGAGAAAAGAGTGATAATTATTAATTGCATTACGCACGAACTAAATATAAACATATTGTCAAATGTCATAAGAATTGCGGCAGCAGAAAGTATTGCACATGTTGACTTTATATACCTATTTCTATTGAGCCAAGCAAAGCTGAATGATATGAATATAATCCATAGAAATAACAATATCACTCCTGTAAATCCCAATGTAACCAAAGCAACACTAAAACCAGTCCCAACAGTAAGTTCGGGTGTTAACCTTAAAGGTTGAAATATAGTTGAAACAGTTGGCGCTATATATTTACTAACAAAGTCAGGGAGAACCGCACCTTCAATAAATGTTTCAAAATCACTTCTATTTGTATTATCAAATCCTTGCTGCGCCGCAAGTGTTCCATATGGAGATGAGGTGTATAAGTAAACCCAAAAAAAACCAGATGGAATGCTACTGAATAAATCATTTGCTTGGCCTATATTCATAATAGCATTATCATCTTTATAGCCAGAGGCAAGCATTCGTTTATCGCCAATATAACCAAATGCTAAAATTGCAATAAGTACAAATATAGTTATTAATACTGTTTTCTTTATCCCCCCCCGCCCCCCCCCCTTATTATTTTTATTTTTTTCTGACTAAGAAACAAAAGTGCCATTGGAATCAACAATAATAACATAGCTCCACGGCTAACAATTAGTACTGTTACTGCAATACCAAACATGGAATACCAAAAAAATTTTTTATTTTTAGTTGCCAAATATCTCTCAAAACAGACAATTGAAAAAGCGGACATATATCCCATATAAAATACGTGAAACGTCTTTAGACCAAAGTCTTTATAATCATAATCTGCTCCTTGAATTACGCTTAGTAAAGGGATAACACCACTTGCTGCACAATCAATAGCAAACCCAAAAATGATAAATAGTGCATTCGGCCATAATACTTTATTTATATAATTATCTGCAATATCAAATTTTATACGTTTTGTAAAAATAGAGTTGAAGATCACACCTAAAAAAAATGGCCATCACACTTATAATAGAAATGACTAATGTTAAAGTCGCGTCACCATTTTTATACAATCCAGATAATTTTAAACTATATAAGAATATTGCAGCTAAAAATGCATATCCAAAAAGATATAAGGGATTAAGATAAATTGTTTTCATATTGCTCAAATATGGATACATGAATGATAGAATTTTAGCACAAAATTGCTAGCCAAAAAATAGCAATATAAGCGATTTATGATATTTAACCAATTTTAAGAAAATTACTATACCCCTTCCCGAGGCTGGACTTAGCCTGAAGATGTGCTAAGTCCTAATGCATCTAAATTTTTGCTGTTTAGCCAGAGCCACCTCACATCATGTAGCGGGTAGTCATAATCACGCTAAACCTAATAGATAACAGACGATATTAAAATTTTAAAGGTTAAGCTGAAAACAAAAAAGATTTAATTTTTGCTAAAATTGTTGTCAACCCTAAAAAAAAACAAAATTCAAAATTGAACCATGTTAAGTACTCATAGTGCTTATCTATCTTATAAAATTGTTATATATAATTCAATAGCTATCTAACTAAAGCACGTCAAGTTTATAACTAGAAAGTTAAAGTTATTCAAATAAAAGCAAACTGTTTATTGAAATGACCCAAATCATCCTGGATGATAAAAAATGCCTCAAAATGTATTGTTCGTTAGTGTTCAAAAAAATTTTATTTGAAGTTTCGCTCTATACCAACGAAGATCTGAAGTCGCAAAATGAAAAGATAGCATCTATAGCCAAAATACATATAATGCAATATTTTAGTTTTTCTTAGCTTTCAAACCTGCCGAAATACCCTTAAATAATACTGTCATATATTCTCGTCTTTTTCCTTTTTGAGTGAATACCAATACAAGTTGATGGATGATATTAAAGAAATTCTCGCGGGCTTTAACTAAAAAAGGAATGTGTTTCATTCTTATTAGGAGATACCCATTTCTAATTCTATAGAATCTCCTAAATGGAGAATGCACAGGCACATTAAAAAAACCAAGTTTCACCATTGAGTCGCCTATCGAATGTGCCATTCTTGCAGATGTAGAGACATATATTTTGTATCCCCTAGAAATAGCTCGTAAACACCATTCAGTGTCTACATAATCGATAAATAGATTTTCATTCATTAGGCCAATGTCACTAAAAACTTCAATTGGAATCATCATTCCTGAAGAAATAATAACGCTAGCCTCAAAAGGTTTTTTATAATCTTGAGGTTTGAGTTTGGTACGAAACCCAAATTTACTAATATGCAAAACTTTATAGTAAAACCATAGCGACTATCAGTAAAAACAGGTCCAATAGCAGCCAATTTAACACCTTTATCCCTTATATTGAAAAAATCAAACGTGAGTCCTTTAACAAAATCTTCTTCAATTTGACTATCTTGATCAAAAAAAATAATATAATCAGCTGAAAAAGATTTTGCCATCTCAATTCCAACATTCTGTGCTTTAGCTATGCCTAAATTGCTATCTAATTTTAATACATAAGAAATTTCTTCTAGCCGCAACTTATCTTCAACATTCAATGTGCCGTTATCAACAACAATGGTGTTTACATGCTGCAACTTCAAAGCTTGAATTATTTTAATAAGATTACTAAGTTCCGGGTTATAAGATACAATAACAGAAAAAATATTTATCTCTTTATTAAACATTTAAGCACCTAACCATTTAAAGTAATATTACCAAAAGCCAATAAAGTTATTCAAATTTTCTTTTTTATACGATATTGATAGACATAAGAAAAAAACAACTTTATATTCCTTAGTAAATATAGAAAGTGAATATAATCCGTCAACCTCATAGTTTTATTCCCTAAAGAAATAATATGATTCATTATCACTAAACTTTTTACATCATATAAATCAATATTGCGATCACGTAGATCTTCTAGTGCTTTAAGGAATGAATAACTATTAGAAACCCTTACGGTGTTTATAGAATGGTTATGATACATGACATAAGTGCTTGCGGGAAGTCTCAAAAATTGGCCATACATTGAAGTTAGCTTAAGCCACGTATCCCAATCTTGTAATCTTTTAACTGAAATATCAAATCCACCAATGCTAACCAGCCGTGAAGTAAGGGTAAATATCTGATTGGAAGCTTGATTCTCAAATAAAATATCGTTGAGACAAAAAGTTTGACCAGTATTATTACTATAATTTAAAAATTCCTTGTCATCAAATTTATTAGTGAAATTTGCGCATAAAAAAGAATATTTTTCGTCCCAATTGCTAATAAAATACGATATTCTATTAGAAGAAAATGTATCATCATCATCTAAGCCAGTAATAAATTTTCCTGTGGCTGAAAAAATAGCAAGATTTCTCGTTGCACAGGCCCCTTTATTAAAATCATTTCGCATATATTTGACCCGTGGGTCATTTTGGGATATTTCTAATGAATATTGCTTTGTTCCATCGTTTGAAGCATCATCACATATTATTAATTCAATATTAGTATAATCTTGTGTAAGAACAGACGAAACAGCCCTTTTTAAGAGCTCTAATCTATTGCAAGTTGAAATATAGACTGTCACTTTATCATCGGCCATTTATTTTCCCATTTTAAAGATAAAAAAAGTAACAAAACCATGAAATTTTTTTGATATGTTAAGCTATGCATGTTAGTAAAATAAGGTAAGAGTCAGTTATATCAAAGCATAACGGTTTTTTCCGAATCTTAATTGACGATCTTATATATCACTCTGTTTAATTGTTCATTCCAATCCGAAGTCTTTATTCCAAGGTCGGTTATTTTCTTACAGGAGAGAATTGAATATTTTGGTCGTTTTGCCGGAGTTGGATATTGCTCAGTAGTAATGCCCGTTATAGAAGGTATGTGTGAGATTAAGTGATTTTCAAAGGCCTTTTCAAAAATAGTCTCGGCAAATTGGCACCATGAAACCGCTTCATTTCCACAATAGTGATAGATCCCAGTAACTTGCAATTTCAGAAGTGTGATTATCGCTTCAGCTAAGTCTCCTGCATAAGTTGGACAGCCAAACTGGTCATTTACAATATCGAGTTTGTTTCGTTCATTAGCAAGTCGGATCATTGTTTTTACGAAATTCTTGCCGTATTCGCTAAATACCCATGCTGTGCGAATGATTATTGCATGTTCTAAGTTATCTAAAACAGCTTGCTCACCTTTAAGTTTTGTTACTCCATAAACACTCAAAGGGTTTGTGGGATCCGTCTCAATATACGGTTCTTCCGAATTACCATCAAATACATAATCGGTTGAAACATGTATAAACTTCTTATTTATGGACTTAGCCGCGATAGCCAAATTTTTTGGCCCCGTAATATTAACGCGTTCTGTTATAGTTATGTCAGATTCAGCTTTATCAACAGCTGTATATGCGGCCGCATTGACAATAGCATCAGGCATACACTCTTTGACAAACCGGATGACTTCTTCAAAATCAGTGATATCTAAAGTATCAGAATCAGTTGCTTGAAGTTGCCATCCTGTGGGCAATCGATCTTGAAAACAACGGCCTAATTGACCGTTAGCCCCGGTGAGTAAAATTTTCATCAGTTAAGATCCTTCAATAGCTTACCTAATTTGTCTTTTTCTGATAGAAATGGTCTTTCAATTGGCCACTCAATGCCAATACTTTGATCATCCCAAAGCAGGCAGCCTTCCTGACTTGGATTATAATAATCAGTGCATTTATATTCAAAATCTGCAATATCTGAAATAACGACAAAACCATGAGCTAGACCAGGTGGTATCCAAAATTGAGTTTTATTTTCTTCAGAAAGGATTACTCCCTGCCACTGGCCATAAGTTGCAGAGGATTTTCTAATATCTACCGCCACATCAAAGACTGCGCCTCTTACTACACGAACAAGCTTGCCTTGCGGATTTTGCCTTTGAAAATGCAATCCGCGCAACACACCTTGGCTTGAACGCGAATGATTATCTTGAACAAAATCCTCAGTTATGTTCAATGCCTCCTTATATCTCTTAGATTCGAAGGTTTCTAGGAAAAAACCACGATCGTCACCGAATACTTTTGGTTGAATAATTTTCACACCAATAATTTTTGTATCAATAACTTCCATTGCTTACTCCGCAATAATTTGTGATAAATATTTACCATACATAGTTTTACTGAGAAGTTTTGCTTGTTCAGCTACACGTTCTAGCGACAACCATCCTTTTCGATATGCAATTTCCTCCAAACATGCGATTTTAAAACCCTGTCTTCTTTCAATCGTATGCACAAAGTGAGAAGCCTCAATTAAACTGTCATGCGTGCCTGTATCGAGCCAAGCAAAACCGCGGCCTAAGAGTTCAACTTTAAGGAGACCTTCTTCTAGATACATCTGATTAAGAGTCGTGATTTCAAGCTCACCCCGATGTGATGGCTTAACTCTTTTTGCCATTTCCACTATATTTTTATCGTAAAAATATAAACCCGTTACGGCAAAATTAGATTTGGGCGCAACGGGCTTTTTCCTCAATGGACAAGGCACGAAAATCCTTATCAAACTCAACGACGCCAAAGCGTTCGGGATCCATTACTTGATACCCAAATACTGTAGCACCAGTAGAGCGTTGTGCTACATTTTCCAATTTTTTGCCAAAGCTTTCACCAAAAAATATATTATCGCCTAAAACTAGAGCACACCCTTCACCATTTATAAATTCCTCCCCAATAAGAAAAGCTTGTGCGAGTCCATCAGGGCTTGGTTGAATCGCATATGTCAAATTTATACCAAAGTCACTACCATCGCCTAACAAACGTTTGAAGGATTGTATATCCTCCGGTGTCGAGATTATAAGTATATCTTTTATATTGGCCAACATTAAAACTGAGATAGGATAATAAACCATCGGTTTGTCATAAATTGGCAAAAGCTGTTTAGATACCCCTCGTGTTATAGGATAAAGACGAGTTCCCGAACCACCTGCTAAGACGATACCTTTCATTATTTTTATCCCTTAATTAGTAATTAATTGGTCAAACCCAAGCGCTCTCCAGCATATGAACCATCTTGTACACGACGCCACCAATTCTCGTTGCTGAGATACCATTCAATAGTTTTACGAATACCGCTTTCAAATGTTTCTTGAGGCTTCCATCCAAGTTCTCTTTCGATTTTAGAAGCATCAATTGCATATCTCAAATCATGCCCAGGACGATCAGTAACATATTGAATTAAGTCCTCGTACTTAGTGATACCCTTAGGTTTATTAGGGACTAGTTCGTCTAGAAGTCTGCAAATTATTTTAACAACATCGATATTTTTTACGCTCATTATGGCCACCGATGTTATAGGTTTCTCCGATACTGCCTTCCGTGACCACCTTATAAAGTGCTCTTGCATGATCTTCAACATATAACCAGTCCCTAATTTGTCCACCATTACCATATACAGGCAAAGATTTACCTGACAAGGCGTTCAATATGATGAGTGGAATTAATTTTTCTGGGAAATGGTAGGGACCATAATTATTGGAGCAGTTTGTTACAATCGTAGGGAAACCATATGTTCGAAGCCAAGCGCGAACTAAGTGATCGCTAGCTGCTTTTGATGCAGAATATGGGCTGCTTGGAGAATATGGTGTTTTTTCAGTAAATAAATCGGCTGTTCCGTGTAAATCACCATATACTTCATCTGTAGAAATATGATGAAAACGAAATTTAGATTTTTTACTATTTGAAAGCAGGGTCCAATATTGACGTGCTGCCTCTAATAACGTATACGTACCAACGATGTTAGTACTAATAAAAGCCGACGGGCCATCGATTGAGCGATCGACATGACTTTCAGCTGCAAGATGCATTATGGCATCAGGTTGTGTGGTAGTTAAGACTCGATTTAGCTCTCCACGGTCGCAAATATCAATCTGCTCAAAGCTGTATCTTGCATTAGAAGCAACTGAATTTAGTGATTCCTTGTTACCTGCATACGTTAAGCTGTCAACAACAAGAACTTCGTCTTTTGTTTCATTGATTATATGTCGTACAACAGCCGAGCCAATAAAACCCGCGCCACCCGTTACCAAAATCTTCATATTTTACATACCCTCGATATTCGAAATCTTCATATGGATTACTTTTGTCAAGTAAAGATGGGGAACTTATCATTATTAATTAAAACATCTGTGTAATTTAAATAAATGAAATTTTAGAAAGCACTTAAGATAGTTTATAAATTATATGGTGTTTACTATTAATTGAACTAGATAACATGGTATCTAAGAATGTAACACTCGAATAACTCCAGGTCAAATTCACAAATTAACTTTATAAGTTATAGCTGATTGATTGAGAAGAAGATATAAATCTAAAAATTTCACAATGGATTGAACGTCGTCTTAAGCATGGAATTAACGATGACCTTATTATAACTGTAAATTCCATTGACGTTTAGATTATAGAACTAATAAATTTAACTGGCCCTAGCTCCAAACAACTCGTGCGGTGACACTACTAGAGGAAGTACAAATTATTATGTGCATGTTCTCTGTTTTTGATGTTTTTTATTTAGATGTAATTTTTATATAACTATTGATTTCATCGTAAAAAGCCAAATTATGCTAACTCATGTCAATGGGTCAGAACCTGTTAGATATGATGAAATCAAACATTTGTGGCATAGTATATATAAACGATTATCTTACTGTCTATTTGAACAATCGAGTTTAATTATAATTGATGTATCGACAATAGTAACTATAAGCCTTGAAAAGCTGTAGCCTAAAATTTTTGAGCGTCACCAAAAAATATTTTACAAAATATCACCCTAAGGGTTATGAAGCTTAGCAGATAGCATCGCCTGTTTTATTCAATACGAATTAGACAATATATTTAATCAGTAAGAGTTTTTTTATTTGTGATCTACATTTTTGTATAAAAAGAGGAGCTTTTTAAGTCCAATTTAAATTTAAAACGATTTTAATTATCTTTCCAATATCTGTGATGCATGCTTATTTTTCTTCTTATACCAATTGGAATTTTATTAAATCTTTCGCCAAGTTTATATCCAACTATTTTCGAAAAATTATTAATGCAGGCTAACGGCAACCACAACACAGCATTTTTCAAAAGATATTTCGTTTCTGAGATAATGAATTTTTTGCCCTCTCCCCCCCGCTCCACCAAAAGAGGCCCTTATCCAACCCTCATTGCGATGAAAAACGCCTATATCGAAATATCGTTTAAACTCTTCTATAGGGCTATAGTTATGCGAGTGCAAAGCAATTGCATTAGCGACATAAGCAATTTTATATCCAGCTAAAACGGCTTTTGCAGCCAGATACATATCTTCCCCCAAAATAGTCTTATTTGGAAAGCCACCAAGTTCTCTGAAATAAGTTGTTCGGTATGCTGAAAAAGAGTTAGACATAAAAACTGTTTTTAACCCCATTTCCTTTTTTTGTTGGATACCAACCACATAACTGTCTTTTTTGTAATTAAATAACCTTGCATGTATTGCAATTGGATTTGCATCATCGTGTGGAAGTTGCCGCCCGTAAGCTGCCGCCACCTGATCATCACAAAATACATCTATCAAGTTTTTTATTGAGTTGGGAATCAAAATTGCATCTTGTGTCGTAAAAATAACAATATCGCATTGAATTTCATTAAGGCCAAGATTTCTTGTACCTCCATGATTAAATTCTCCCCCTGGGATTGTAATATGCTTAAATCCATAAAGTTCTGACCATTTTTTACTTCCATCGGTACTTGATGAATCAATTACTAAAACTTCATCAATTATCTTGTTTTCTTTTATTTCAAAAATTTTATTTGATGCTTTTGCCCATAACTCCCCACCATTATAGGTTGGTATGACCAAACCAACTCGTTGTTCTTTCATATATTAGCCTAAGTCGTAAAATAACTTTTGGTGATTTTTTGATTTAACTTACTAAATCAGTTATTTTCATTCTTATAACTATAATGGTAATAATCATAGCCATAATTGTAATAGTTTGAGGTTTTTCGTACCACTGCATTCAAAATAACTCCTTTTATTTCAACACCTGTTTGTTGAAATCTTTTTATACTCACATCAATCTCTTTCGGAGTGTTTTGTTCAAATCTGGCAACCATAAGGGTTGTCCCGGCATGTTGCCCTATGATAGCAGCATCTGTTACCGCTAAAATCGGAGGAGTATCAATTAAAATAATATCATACATCTTTACTAACTTCTCAATCAATTGTTTAAACCTATTATGCATTAATAGTTCGGAAGGATTGGGAGGCAATTGCCCTCGTGCAATGAAATCAAACCCTTCTATGCTGGTTTTTTTAATAACGGACTCACTATCCATGGTCCCAGAAAGTATCTCAGATAGACCAACTTTACCATCAATATTCAGCAAATCATGCGCATACCCTTTTCTCAAATCACTATCGATATAGAGTACACGTAAACCTGCTTGTGCAATAACCGCAGCAAGATTCGCACTAATGAACGTCTTACCAATAGAAGGACTAGCACCTGATATCATTAATACATTATTTTTTGCTTCCATCATTGCGAAATGCAAACTTGTCCTAAGGCTACGAATGGCTTCTATGGCAAGATCTGTAGGGTTGTCAATCGCCAACAAACTACTCGTACGATTAATATACTTTTTATTTTTATTACTTAAAGCAATATTCTTTTTTCTTTGCCATTCTGATAAAGGTACACTTGCGTAAACATTTATACCCAACTCTTCAAGTTGCTCCGGACTCTCAATTCCTTTAAGTAAGAAGCTTTTCATGAAAACTATACCTACAGACAGAATGCCGCCTAAAAAATTGAACAAATGAGAATAATTAATTTTTTAGGCTCAACTGGCTTAGGTTGAGTTACTGCTGAATCTACAATCCGAACGTTGCCAACTGTGCTGGCTTTGCTAATACTCAACTCCTGTTGTTTATTTAGTAGCTGCATATATATTTGTTGGCCAACCTGAACATCTCGACTCAAACGCAATATTTCTTGCTGCGTTTTTGGCATTGCCGAAATTCGTTCATTAATTTTATCTTTCTCATCTTCCAATGTTTTGCGTTTTTCTAAAAGTGCACGATATGTTGGATGATCCTTCGTGAATAATTTTGAAATTTCGGCTTCCCTAAATGTTAATTCATTTAACTGTGTATCAATGGATACTAAGGTGTCTAGAACAGATTTAGCTTCCAATGATAAATCAACCGAATCCTTTTGTTGACGATATTTATTTAAATTTGTATCGGATATATCTAAAGCTGCACGAACTCGTGGCAGCTGTTCTTTCAAGAATTCTAGGCTTTTTGCATCTTCTTCCGATTTACGTTCCACATTTTGCCGGAGATAAAGAACGGTAATAAGATCTAATGTTTTTTGAATCAACACAGGATCATTACCAGTTAGAGTGAGTCCCAATATACCGGTATCTTTACCTTTATCTACAACTACAAGATCTTTTTTTAGAGCATTAATTACGTTTAAAACCGTACTTTTTACAACTCTAAATTTTGTTCCTGGTTCTGCCTTAATATCGTTAACTAAAATTTGAAATCCGTTTTTTCTTACTAATTCTCCAATTTGTCCCTTTAATACTTCTTGGCCATCATATGTTAAAGTATAAGAACTGCTCTTGTCGAATTCGAGTGTCATTGGCTCATCAATTGCTTCGTCCGGAACTTCAAGATGTGATATTGATATTTTTGCTTTCTGTTTACCAGTTAATTCTGCCAAACCCCTACCAAAAAAAGGGAAAAACTTCTCACTGACAATCGTATCTAAGCCCAGCTCGGAAACAGCTTGGCCTAATACCATACGCGATTCAATTAGCTCAATTTCAGCTGCCGATTCTGGTTGGTTGCTATCTGGTAAGATCGCATTGAGATTACTCATTAGTGAATTCGCAACATCTTGCTCGACTTGTACTAATGCATCAGCTTGATACACTGGCGTAGCAAAAATATCATATATACAAGCTAGCAGGAGTGCAGAACATATGATTGAGCAAATCAACCATTTATTGTCAATCAATTCTCCAAAAAATTTCGCCAAATCAAAATCATCGGGACTTTCATTTCTGGGTAGGGACATCTTATTTTTCTCTGACATGGTAATCCTGGCTAGCGGCTCAAGGCTTTTACCCATTTTTGGGCAGAATCATTAAGTAAGCGATAAATATACTCAAACGCTTCTCGGCTTTTATGATAAGGATCGGGAATATCTATTTGATTATTCCAATGTCCATATAACATAGTTTTACCACGTACTTCCGGTGCCAATTTACAGATAGCATCAATTTGTTTTCTCTCCATAGCCAAAATTAAATCATATTTTCGACATAATTCTGCAGTCAGTTGTCGAGCCCTGTGTTCTTCCAGAATCACTCCATGATTCATAGCTACTTCTATCGCTGTAGCATCTGCAGGCCTACCGATAAGTGCCCCTACTCCTGCTGAATAAATATTTTTATTGGGCAACATTTTTTTTAATAATTTTTCTCCCGTGGGAGAACGGCATATGTTCCCAAAGCAAACTACTAAAATGGAATCAAACATGATTAGTCCAAGGTTCTTATATATGTCCCCGTCTCACCCAAAGAGTCAATACCCACAATAGTCGGCAATATCTGGCTGATTACCCGGTTCCAACGCACTATTGGTGCGGTAGTCACATACACGATATCATAGGGTTCTAACTGGAATTGGGTACCCAATACAAGAGATGTTGCATCCGATGCATCAAGCTGATAAATATTTGCTACCTTTCCGCCTTTGGTACCGTGCGTTGCACGGATTACAAATATGCCCGTCGCATCGGTAGCCAATTGATCGACGCCCTCGGCATTGCCTAGTGCTTCAGTCAGCGTCATCCCGCTTCTATCCATGGTGAGGGTAGCCTGCTTTTTCACCTCACCCATTACAAACACCTTAAGATCATCATTGCGGGGAATAAATACTATATCGCCTGGATAAAGCAGGTGATTTTGCTGTAAATCGCCCTTTTGCATTAGCGCTTGCAGTGAAATATTTTGATCAACGCCATTGTGCGTTAAGACAATGTTACGCCAATTAGCAAACTCCGTTAAGCCCCCGGCATTATTGATCGCATCAAGTATCGTTAAAGGCACATTGGTGATAGCCTGAGGCCCTGACCTTGTTACTTCACCTGTTACATACGCTTTTTGTGATCTAAAGGCCGCTATGCTCACATCTACCTGTGGGCTTTCGATATATTGCGCGATGCGACGAGTAATTTCATCCCGAATTTCCCCTACTGTCCGCCCAGCAACCCTGACTTTGCCGATATAAGGGTAAAATATGGTTCCGTCTGCGTTCACCCAGTTGCCTGCATCAGCTGCCGTGCGATATGTACCGGCCGGTGTAGTGAGTTCAGGATGATCATAAACAGTGATAGTCAGGATATCTCCTATACCGACCCGGTATTCATAATTCTGCATTTCTCTGTCTAAAACCGGATTGTTTTGCGCCAAAATCTGCTTAGGACGCATTTCCTCAACCAGGCTGGGCGTCAGCGGAAAAACATTAACATAACGACTGATATCAATATTGGAGTCGTCCTGTTTGATGACTGTTTTCCCGCTTGTCGTAAGATTCATCCCTGGAACCACTGTACAACCACTTACCAAGCATAGAGACACCAAAAGCGGCATCAACTTAAGTTTTGTTTTCATCATTGAGTTATCGTCACTCTCGTTGTTGCTCGGCTAGAAAGCGTATCCGTGTCTTTGATACCGTCTACCGAAAAGGGGTTAATACCAAAAAAGTCCCAAAACATCACGATGCTGCGCTTCATGGTACTCCGGGTACAGGGAGTGTTTTTTGCAATAGGCTCACATCCCATGGATATGTCATTCAAAGTAAGGATAGAACTACTTGAGCAAATATCGTTAAAGAATTCAACTATAAAACTTAACATTTTGAACCTATTTCATTTAGACACATATGACAACAAGGCTGTTGCTTGCGCTGCGGCTAAGGAAAACTAAAAAAATTTTACTTTTCAGCCCAAAAAATAACCAAAATTTCACAATAATTTTTTATAAAAAAACTGTTTTAGGGGTTAAAGGTTCTGTAAGAGCGGCCGATAACTTACGACATAACTTAATGAGGAATAGTCAGCGCAAAGAAAAACTGAGTCATTACACTGTATTTGAGACAAAATTTGAGCCGACTACCTGGCTTATAAGCCTTGGGTTTGATTTTTCATCAGGACGAAGGGCTTGGGATATTCTTTTATCTACCGGCTGTTGCGCTGGTGGGCAAGTTTTGCCCATGTTAAGGAAAACCACGCTACCGCCCCTGGCTTGCAGCTACCAATACGCTATTCGATTTTTGCTTGCTTCTTAATCTCTCTTACGTCACTTAACCCGCCCTGCGGGGGTTTGGCCAGTGTTATCTCAGTCACAAATCCGCACTTGCGCGGTGTTTTTTTACCCAAAATAAGTATTATTGGCACAACATATGCCACATCATTGTTATACTAATTATTAATTATCTCTTTACAAGGTTTCCCTGCCCCATGCCTCGCCTTTTAGGAATAAGACTACCCGTTCCGGTTTCTCTCCTCCTTGCTTTGCGGCGTTCCGGCCTGCGTAGCAGAGCATACTGCATTCCATCATACTGAGAAATAACGAAAACTTATTCATTAGCATCTCATGATAAGCTAACCTTGGATAATTATTGCGGGTAATGCTTAATTCAAGTTCATAATCCATAATTTGCAAATCATTCAAATTGACTCAATTTTTGGAAGTTACAAATTTATACCTTTATTTCATATTTTCGTCATACACCGTTAACGATGGTCGGAAGAGGTTAAAATTTATCCATGTTTTACATAAACCCTTGGTTGAGTTTTGAACGCTTAACTCTCATCATTTCACGTGGGCAGAAAAGAATAGGTAACACTTGATGATGGAATGGATCGTGGATCCGACAATGTGGGTAGGCCTGGCAACCCTGGTTGTGCTTGAGCTGGTTCTGGGCATCGATAATTTGGTATTTATCGCCATTTTGGCGGAGAAACTGCCCACCGCACAGCGGGATCGCGCCCGGATCGTCGGATTGGCGCTGGCGTTGGCGATGCGCTTAATGTTGTTGGCCTCCATGTCGTGGCTGGTTTCTTTAACCTCCCCTCTTTTCAGCGCTTTGAGCCACCCTTTTAGCCCGCGGGATCTGATCATGCTGGCCGGCGGGGTATTTTTGATTTTCAAGGCTACCATGGAGCTTAATGACCGTCTTGAGGGCAAGGACGACGAGGAAGAATCCGAGCGCAAAGGCGCCCGATTTTGGCCGGTAGTTGCGCAAATCGTTATATTGGATGCCGTTTTTTTCCCTGGATTCAGTGATTACCGCGGTGGGTATGGTTGACCACTTGGCGGTAATGATGGTGGCGGTGGTGGCGGCCATCGGCGTAATGATGCTGGCCAGTAAAGCACTGACCCGTTTTATCAATGCCCATCCCACCATCGTTATCCTGTGTTTGAGTTTTCTGCTGATGATTGGCTTTAGCCTGGTGGCGGATGGCTTTGGTTACGCCATTCCCAAAGGGTATTTGTATGCCGCCATCGGTTTTTCCATTGGGATAGAGTGCCTTAACCAATTGGCCCAATTTAACCGGCGGCGCTTTCTCTCTTCGTCGATGCCACTGCGCAAACGCACCGCCGAAGCGGTGTTGCGCCTGCTCAACGGCAAACGTGAAGAAGCCGAGCTGGATACGCAGACTTCCTCGCTGGTCATGGATAATGATAGTGAGGGACAAGAGCTCTTCAATGATCAGGAGAGGCGCATGATTGAACGGGTGATGGGAATGGCGCAGCGCACCGTCAGCAGCGTCATGACTTCACGCCACGATATCGAGCATATCGACTTGCGGGAACCCCCCCCCCGAGTCCGTTGTGTCACTGTTGGAAAACAATCAACACACCCGGCTGGTGATTACCGAGGATGCCGCAGCCAACGAGCCGCTGGGTGTCGTGCATGTGATTGATTTGTTGACCCAGCAACTGCGCAAAGAGCCCTTGGATATACGCGCTCTGATTCGCCAGCCGCTGGTGTTTCCTGAACAGCTGTCGTTATTGCTGGCCCTGGAGCAGTTTAGGGAAGCGCATACCCATTTTGCCTTTATCGTCGATGAGTTCGGGTCGGTGGAAGGCATTATCACTTTAAGCGATATCATGGAGACCATCGCCGGCAATTTGCCGCTGGAGAATGAGGATTTGGACCCGCGCCATGACATTGCTCAGCGGGATGACGGTACGCTGGTGGTCAACGGTTACCTGCCGTTGGAGGATCTTACAGGCTATATTGATATTTCCCTGGACGAGCGCCGGGAATATCACACCCTGGCCGGATTGTTGATGGAGCATAGCCAAACCATTCCTCGAGCGGGAGATAAAATCCGTATCGATAATTATCTGTTTGAGATACTGGACGTAGAGAGCCACCGCATCCTGAAGGTGTTGATTACCCCTGTTAGAGAGACTGAGTATGAAGTGTAAGCCGTCGCCCCGGCGTTGCCGTTTTTTATCGTCGGTAATGCTTGGCTTAGGGTAATACTTATGACCCGGCCATGATATGCTCGCCGGGTCATAAAGAAGGTTTTTGGCGCATGATGCTCAGGCACCCGCACTGAGATTTGTAACGGCACATGCGGGGGCGGTGGCATTTGCAATGACACCCGCACTGACATTTGCACCATCATCTTCTCTGACACCAGCACCAGCACCAGCACCAGCACCAGCACCAGCACCAGCAGAATTTATAATTTATCCAGCAGCTTTTGAATATTTTTATTTTGCGGATGATTTTGATTTTTCTGCGCCCAGTCGTTAAGACGACGCTTCACCTCGTCCTCAAGCTGTTTGCGAATAAGCTGATCCACGTGCAGTTGGTAACTCAGGGCATCCCATGGGCCGTATACGCGCAGGGGAATGGGGGTGGCAATCAGCGCGGCAACCATCTGCGGGTCGCCTTGCCAGCCCTTTAATACCCTGATATTAAGGTTCACGTCGCATTGGCGACCCGGCAAATTCAGTGTTCCATCTCCGCTGAGGGCCAGCAGGTCGGAATTCCCCGCCAAATCAGCCAGTGCCAGATTACCCCGGTTCAGGGTGGCCTGGGCGGTCAGCTGTTTTACCTCGGAGTAGTTTTCCGTGCGTTGATCTGCGCTCACGCTGGTATTGCTATGAGTCACCGCGCGCTGAATGAGCTGTTGTATGTTGAGCCCTTCCAGCCGGGCGTTGTCCAACGTCATCCGGCCTGCGCCCCGCCAGTTCTGGGCAAAATCACGGGTGGTAAACGTCTGGCCGGTTATCTGGCCCTCTACCGACAGCAGCCCGGTGAGCGTCTGCGGCAACGCAAAAGCCTGCATCACGGGTCCCAGAGCAACCCGTTTGATAGTGGGGTGCAATTCGAATGTAGGCTGCGGTCCGGTGGTATCGACGGTGCCCGGCAGGCTGAACTCGCCTTCCCCCAGCTTGCCGCCCAGAGTATTAAGCGCCAGATGCCCATGGCGATTGTCCGCCTGGGCCTTGAAATCGGTGATATTCAACCCATGATAAATGACCTGATCCGCCGTCAGGTTAAGCTGTCCGTTAAAACCATTGAGGAATGAGGGATTATGCACCTCCATGGCGGAAACGATGATCGGCCGGCCATTGGTTTGGTGGGCGATAGCCTGCCCGGCGCCGCCGGAAGCATCATCGGGCGTATAACCCATCAGGCTATCCAGATTAAGATGCTGCGCATTCAAATCAAGCTGGTAGAGCGGGACCGTATCCATTTTGGCGCTGGCCTGGCCCGAAAGATGGCTGTCATTGGCGCTAAGGGTCAGATTACTGATTTCCAGCGTTTGGTTGGTGCGGGAATAATCGGCGCTGAAGGCGCCCTCGCCTTTGATTCCGTTCGCCGGAAGCCCGGAACCCTGTAACTGATAATCAACGCTGTCAAGGCGGGCGGTCATCTGGCGCGGATAATGGCTTAAATCAACATTGCCTTTGAGTGAAACGGTAAGATCGCGTTGGTCGCGGTTGATGCGGCTGGAAAAAGTAATGTCGGCCTGGCGCGTTGCGCTTTGTTCCACATCAACGTTCAAATCACGCAAATTGATTTGCTCGTTGGGCTGTTTCTGCCAGATCATCAAGCTATCGGTGAGCTTAAGGCTGGCGATGTCATAAGACCAGCCTGGCTGATTCACCAGGCTTGGCGCATCGGCCGGCGCAATGGGGGCGTTCTGCGGACGCCCCGCGGCGCTGTCGGGAGTGATGGTAATCACCGCGCCTTTGAGCAAGACCTGTTTAATGGCGAGCTGATGGGACAACAGCGGCCAAAGCTCCACGTCCAGCCGCATATTCTCCGCGCTTACCACCGGCACGCCGGCGCCGGGCGCCGTAAGCGTGGTGTGGCCGGCCAAAATGCTTAACTGCGGCCAAACATGCCAGCGAAGATCGCCGTCGAGCTCCAGTGAATAACCGCTACGCTGTTTAACTTTGGCAATCATATAGTGACGAAAATCATTAGGGTTGATGAGCACCACCAGGGCGGTGATGCCGACAACCAGAACCGCCAGCAGTATGACCAGCGTAGTCAGTAATCTCTTCATGAAATCCCCATTTGTTTTCTCATGCAACCCTGCTTCCGGCGGCGTTAGTCTTTATCGATCCGGCTGGCAACGGCTCCCTGTTGATTACGATACTTAGCGTCTTCTCGTCGATTATAGGGGCGCGCGGCCGGACCGCTTAAGGGCTCAAAGCTCAAGGCCCCAATCAGCATGCCGGGACGCAAAGCCAAGGGAAGCTTTCCTGAATTATAGAACTCCAGCACGATTCTACCCTGCCAGCCGGGATCGATGCGATGGGCGGTGACATGCACCATCAAGCCGAGCCGGGCCAACGAGGAGCGTCCGTCCAGCCAGCCCACGAGATTATCCGGCAATGTGACGGACTCAAGAGTGACCGCCAGCGCCAGTTCGGCGGGATGAAGAAAGAAGGCGCCGCCTTCCGGCAAGCGGATTTCATCGCTCATCACCCGGTCCAGCGCCGCGGTGACTTCATCCTTGGGACCGCTCAGATCGATAAAAGCGGCGTTGTGCCCTTGGAAGACCCGAAACTGATTGCCGAGCCGGACATCCACAGTGGCGCCGTTAATGCGCTCGACGGGAGGTCGGGGGCTGATGACCAGCCGGCCGTCATCCAGCCAGGCTTCAATATCACGATCGCACAGTCTCATCGCGGGTTCTCCATAAGACGCTGAAATAGGGTCGTTATCCACGCGGGCGTCCGTTGCGCGGATACGATGATTTATTCAAAAAACTGGCAAATCTTGGCCTTTAATATATCGATGGCAATCCGGTTTTTGCCGCCGCGGGGCACGATAATGTCCGCGTACTGTTTGGAGGGCTCGATAAATTGCAGAAACATCGGGCGTACGGTTTTCTGATATTGCTCCATTACCGTGTCCATGGAGCGCCCGCGTTCATTGACATCCCGTTTCATGCGCCGCAGCAGGCAGATGTCCAGGGGGGGGTATCGACGAAAATCGAAAAATTCATTTCTTCCCGCAGGCGCGCGTCGGTGAGCAACAGAATCCCTTCCAGAATAATCACTTTTTTCGGCGCCAGGCGCAGGGTTTCGGGACGGCGCGTATGTTCAAGATAGCTGTACACCGGCATTTCCACGTTTTGGCCGGCTTTCAGCATCTGGATGTGCTGGAAGAGCAGGTTGTGATCCATGGAGCTGGGATGGTCGTAGTTGGTTTTCACCCGTTCGCTCATGATCATGTGGCTTTGATCCCGATAATAGCTGTCTTCGGGGATAATGCCGATGTGTTCGTCGCCTACCTGTTCACATAATTCATGGTACAACGTGCTGGCAATGAGGCTTTTTCCAGAGGCAGATGCGCCGGCAATGCCGATGATAACGCACTGGTGGGACTTGTCAGTCATACAATAAGCGGCCTGGTGAAAAGAGAGGGGGCACGCGTTTACGGCGCGTTTAACGCGGCAATTATAGAGTGCCGGCGGGTACGATGCCAGCATTAGCGGCATGTTCCCTTTAGCGAGAACCTCTATTTTATGCCTTGCAGCGACTTAAGTCACAAATTTAAGATAAATCATGCTGGAGCATTATCAGGCTCTTGCGTAAAGTATAACCACAGTATCTTCTCATCATCATACAACCGGACTGAGCGTTATTGAATGAATTGGCATTGGCTGACTTTTTTGGCGACACCATGCTGTTGCTGCCCTGCGCGGTCATTATCGTCGCCTTGCTGCTTTGGAAGGCGGAAACCCGGCGCACCAGCTTGCAATGGCTGCTGCTGATCGGCGCGGCGGGCGCTATCGTCATCGTATCGAAGCTGGCCTTTTTAGGCTGGGGCATCGGCAGCAGGACCCTCGACTTTACCGGCTTTAGCGGCCATTCGGCGTTATCCGCCAGTATCTGGCCGGTATTGATCTGGATCCTGGCCAGTCGGGTGTCCCGGCGCCTCCGTCTGGCGGCGGTGGCCTGCGGCTATCTGCTGGCCCTGGCCATCGGCGTGTCGCGGGTCATTTTGCATGCCCATTCGGTGTCGGAAGTAATTGCCGGGCTGACGCTGGGCTTTGCCATCAGTACGTCGTTTTTGCTGATGCAGTACTCCCGCGGTACCCGCATCCGTCATCTGTCGGCGGGACAGTTGACGGCAGTGCTGCTATTGCCGCTGCTGCTGGTGATGCAAGGCAAAAAAGCGCCGACCCAAAGCCTGTTGGAGCAAATCGCATTGACCATTGCGCCGATTCACCACGTCTATACCCGTTCGGACTTGCTTAAAGGCCGTCTTGATGCGGATACGTCTCTTATTAACCCACAGTAAATCCGGCTGGCTTAAATATGCCCTACGTACTTCCGCCTAGGAGCGGGATCCGAGTTGGGATTAAACCAGAAGGCGACGTATCGCGCCCGACTGATGAGGCCGCAACTTTATGCAGAGCTAAAGCCAGGGATTGTGTAAAGCTATACCCGTTTGAACAAAATCCGCTGTGTTGCGCGTCACCAGCGTCATGGCATTAACCATAGCGGTCGCGGCGATAAGCGAATCCGTCATGGATTTACGGTCCGGCACGTGCATTTTTGCGCAACATAACGCAACGGACTCGTTGATTTCCAATATCCGTCCGTCGAAATTCTTCATAACCGATTCTGTAAACCAAGAGCGCAATGATTTAGCCTGTTCAAGGTCTTTTCGTTCTTTTAACAAAATGCCCTTTTCAATCTCCATGATGACCAGTACTGACGTAAACATCTCATGATGTTCGATTTTTTCAGCCCATTGCCGGACCTTGCTGTCTGTCCTGGCTCCCTTGCCGATTTCCGATATCACATTGGTGTCCAAAAGATACATATTAAAATTCAGCCTTCCTTAACTGTATGTCCACTCGCTCCGTCTCGAGATCGAAAGATACCCCTTCAGGGGGCTGGAGCGCATCCAGAATGCTCTTACGATCCCCAGTCATTTTGCGGTAGTCTTCTACGGTAAGCAATACATGGGTAGTCTTATTGCGAGATGTGATGAATACCGGGCCATTCTGCGCATCCCGCTTAGCTTTGGTAATATTTTGATTTAATTCCCGGCTTGAAATACAGGTCATTGTCATCGCAAACCCCCTCAGTCAGCTCATGTTACTACGTTACTACATTTAATCATAACAGACAATATACGTGTTGCTGAGTGATCATCCGCGCAGGCGATGGCGGGGATAGGATATTAGCCCATCCCCGTTACGTTGGGGATTAAACCGCCTTAAACGCAATCTCGGTGGGGATCACCTCTCCCTGCCAGTAAAGCTGGGCCGCCACCTGTCCGGCCAACTGGCGGTAGAGTTCGGTGAATTCGCTGTCCGGACGGCTGACCACCGTGGGTTCGCCACGGTCGAGATCCTCCCGCAAGCTGATATGCAGCGGCAATTGTCCCAGCAAAGCGCAGTGGTACTGCTCCGCCAGCTTTTCGGCGCCGCCGGAGCCGAAAATGGCCTCCAGATGACCACAGTGGCTGCAAATGTGGACGCTCATGTTTTCCACGATGCCCAGCACCGGCACCCCGACTTTCTCGAACATAATAATGCCCTTGCGCGCATCGGTAAGGGCGATGTCCTGGGGGTGGTCACCACCAGCGCGCCGGTAACCGGGATATTCTGCGCCAGGGTAAGCTGAATATCGCCCGTGCCGGGCGGCATATCCAGCACCAGATAATCCAGCTCCGGCCAAAGCGTATCCTGGAGAAGTTGCAGCAGCGCCTTGCTGGCCATGGGGCCGCGCCAGACCATGGCATTGTCTTCGGTGACCATATAGCCGATGGAGTTGGTGGCCAGGCCGTGGGCCATGATCGGCGCCATATGCTGGCCGTCGGGGGACGTGGGACGCTCATGGGCGGTGCCGAGCATGGCGGGAATGGACGGGCCGTAGATATCCGCATCCAGCAGGCCGACGCGCGCCCCTTCCGCCGCCAGCGCCAGCGCCAGATTGACCGCGGTGCTGGACTTGCCGACGCCCCCTTTGCCGGAGCTGACCGCAATCAGGTTGCGAATGCCGTGGATTCCCGGCTGATCCTTGACCCGCCGCAAGGTGGCGATGTTATGCGTCAGCTTCCAGTCGATGGCCTTGGCGCCGGTCACCCGCAGCAGCTCGGCGCTCACGCTCTCTTTCATCTCTTCAAAGGCGCTTTGCCAGGCGAAGGGCATGGCAAGTTCAACGTGCAGCGCGCCGTCCAGCAGAGCGCAATGAAACAAGGCCTTGAGCACGGTCAAATCGCGCTTAAGGGTCGGATGGCGATAGGCGGCAAGCACCTGGGCTACCTGGGCGCGCAGGGCGTCCGGGGTTGATTGTTCGGGCGATGGAGGGTTCATCCCGGCTCCTTGTAATCTGTTTTACTCATCATACTTCGCGTTGCGGATGCGTTGGCGATACCCGGCTTATCCATGAGCATCGCCCCTGCGGTGCCGCTGAAAACAGCGTACGAATCTGTTTCTGAAAGATTTGTCGCTGCGTCGCCGCCTTCTTGTAACTCGAATTATGTGGAGTAATTAGGGTTGGTCATCGATGGACATAGCATAACAGAACTGGCGGAGCTTGTTTACGTGGGGTGTCGCTATCGGTTACCATCGGAATTCTTTATGTCATTCAACAAAAGCGCATTCCAAACATGACTCAAGTCGCAAAAAAAATATTGGTGACCTGTGCGTTGCCTTATGCTAACGGTTCAATCCATTTAGGCCATATGCTGGAACACATCCAGGCTGATATTTGGGTCCGTTTTCAGCGAATGCGCGGCAATCAGGTTTATTTCATTTGCGCCGACGACGCGCACGGCACGCCCATTATGCTCAAAGCGCAGCAGTTGGGCATCGCGCCGGAAAAAATGATCGATGAAATGAACCATGAACATCTGACGGATTTTACCGGTTTCGGCGTCAGCTATGATAACTACCACTCCACGCACAGCGAGGAGAATCGCCAGTTATCGACCCTGATCTATCAGCGATTGAAGGCGAAGGGCTATATCAAAAACCGCACCATATCCCAGCTTTACGATCCGGAAAAAGAGATGTTCTTGCCGGACCGCTTCGTCAAGGGCACCTGCCCGGTATGCAAGTCTCCGGATCAGTACGGCGATAACTGTGAAGTGTGCGGCGCCACCTATAGCCCAACCGATTTGATCGATCCGAAATCGGCGGTATCCGGCGCCACGCCGGTGATGCAGGAGTCGGAACATTTTTTCTTCGATTTGCCGGCCTTTAGCGACATGCTTCAGGGCTGGACCCGCTCCGGCGCGTTGCAAGAGCAAGTGGCCAATAAAATGCAGGAGTGGTTTGAATCCGGCCTGCAGCAGTGGGATATTTCCCGCGACGCCCCCTACTTCGGTTTTGAAGTGCCGGACGCGCCGGGCAAATACTTTTACGTCTGGCTGGACGCCCCTATCGGCTACATGGGCTCGTTTAAAAAATCTGTGCGACAAACGGGACGATATCGTTTTTGACGATTACTGGCGGGTGGACTCCGATGCCTACCTGTATCACTTTATCGGCAAGGACATCGTTTACTTCCACAGCCTGTTCTGGCCGGCGATGCTGGAGGGCAGCGAGTTCCGCAAGCCCACCAATCTGTTCGTGCACGGCTACGTGACGGTGAACGGCGCCAAAATGTCGAAATCCCGCGGCACCTTTATCAAGGCCGGCACTTATCTCAAACATCTGGACCCGGATTGCCTGCGTTATTATTACGCCGCCAAGCTCTCGTCCCGTATCGACGACATCGATCTCAATCTGGAAGATTTCGTCCAGCGGGTCAACGCGGATATCGTCAATAAAGTGGTGAACCTGGCGTCCCGCAACGCCGGCTTTATCGCCAAGCGCTTTGCCGGCCGCTTATCCGATAGCCTGGCGGATCCGGCGTTATACCGTACCTTTACCGATGCGGCGGCGAGCATCGCCGAGGCGTTCAGCAGCCGCGAGTCCGGCCGGGCGATTCGGGAGATCATGGCGCTGGCGGATGCGGCCAATCGCTATGTGGATGAACAGGCGCCGTGGGTGGTGGCGAAACAGGACGGGGGCGAACAGCGGCTGCAGGCTATCTGCTCCATGGGCATCAATTTGTTCCGCGTGCTCATGACCTACCTGAAACCGGTGCTGCCGTCGTTGGCGCAGCGGGCGGAGGCGTTCCTGAACGTTACCCTTGAATGGGACGCTATCCAAACGCCGCTGGCGGGCCATACTCTCAACGCCTTCAAGGCACTGTTCAACCGTATCGACCCGGCCCATGTGGAAGCCATGATCGCCGAATCGAAGGAAGAGGCGGCCGCAGCCGGCGCAAAACCCGTCGCCGGCCCTCTGGCGGACGAGCCGTTGCTGGAAACCATCGGTTTTGACGACTTTGCCAAGGTGGATATGCGTATCGCGCTCATCAAACAAGCCGAGTTGGTGGAGGGTTCGGATAAACTGCTCAAATTGACGCTGGATTTGGGCGGCGAGACTCGTCAGGTCTTTTCCGGCATTCGGGCCGCTTATCCCGATCCGCAACTGCTGGAAGGCCGGCTGACGGTGATGGTGGCCAATCTGGCCCCTCGTAAAATGCGGTTCGGCATCTCCCAGGGCATGGTCATGGCGGCGGGTCCGGGGGGGGAGAGGATATTTTCTTGCTCAGCCCGGACGCCGGGGCGCTGCCGGGCATGGCGGTGAAGTAAAGAGAATAAAGGTAACGCGCCGCCTTCCCTGCGGCGTGGTTACCGTAACGGCCAAGGCCGGAAAGATTAAGGTTTATCATGGAAGTCCCATTGAAAAAAGGATTCCCGCCGGTCATCAACGCCCTGGTTTTGACGTCCGTCGCGCTTACCATCGGGCGTGGCCTGACCCTGCCGTTTCTCGCGCTGTATCTCTCCCGCCAACGGGGCATGGCGCCTGATGAGATTGGCCTGGTGCTGGGCACCGGCTTGACACTGGGCATTGTTTTCAGCCTGTACGGCGGTTATTTGACGGACAGATTCGGCAAGAACGGGTTGATACTCGGCTCTATGGCGCTGTTCGCCCTGTCGTTTTTCCTGCTGCCGTCGTGTCGCGCCGTCGCGGGACTGGTGGTGCTGATTGCGCTTATCAACAGCGCCTACGGGCAGTTCAGCATTACCCTCAAAGCCACCATCGCCCAGTGGCTGCCGGTGGCGGCGCGCATCAGGGCGTTTTCCGCCAACTATACGCTGGTAAACGTCGGCTGGGCGGTGGGTCCGCCGCTCGGGGTCATGCTGGCTGAAAGCAGCCCCACTTTGCCGTTTTATCTGGCCGGCGCGCTCAGCGCGGCGGCGACCCTTATCATGGCTTGGTTTTTGCCGCGCTGCGGCCAACCGCCGTTGAATATCGACAAGGTTGACGAGACGGCGCCACAGAAACAGAGAGTCAATTTCCGCCAGGTCCTGGGGGTACTGCGCCACGACAAACGGCTGATTTACTTTACTCTCGGGGGCGCTTTGGGCAGCCTGGTATGCAGCCAATTCGCCAGCTGTCTATCGCAATATCTGATGGTGGCGTTCAACAGTGATTTCGCCTACCGCGTGGTGGGACTGACCTTGCCCACCAACGCCGCCATCGTGATTACCCTGCAGTATCTGGTGAGCCGAAATATCAGGCGGGATACTCTGTTGCCCTGGCTAATGGCCGGCAGCTTGTTTTTCATCATCGGTCTGGTGGTATTCATCCTCGCCCGCCATTCGCTGCCGCTGTGGATTATCGGCGTCGCCGTCTTTTCCCTGGGGGAAATCATTATCATCCCGGTGGAATATTTGTTTATCGATTTCATCGCCCCGCCGCACCTGAAGGGCAGCTATTACGGCATGCAAAATCTAGGCAGCCTTGGCGGGGCGGCCAACCCGTTGCTGACCGGTTTTGTGCTCACCTATGCGCCGCCGGTGACGCTGTTTTGGGTCTTGATACTCGCGACGCTGATAAGCCTCTGGCTGTTTTACCGCGGCTTTCGCTTTTCACGGCGAAGGGCCGACGACCTGGGCTGAACGTTGAATGCCGGCCCATGCGTTGCCAGCCGCCATACCGATCACGTATGGATGGGGGCCATGCCGCTGCCGGGCCCCCGGGGAGACGGCGGGCCCGGTTCCGCTCCCCGCTATCCGTGCAACAGCCCTTTAAGCCAGCCGCTTAAGTTGCTGTTCAAACATTGAACCGTAAGCTGCCATAACGGTCCGCAGGGTTCGTTGTTATCCAGACCACGCACGCCGCGCAGGTGATCGAAGGCATCTTTGAGCGTCGGGTAGCGATCGGTGAGTCCCAGATGTAAAAACAGCGCCAATACCGCCACCGCGCGGCTGCGCCCGCCCCGGCAATGCACCAGGATATTGCCGGGACGGTGGGCGGGATAACCGGATTTGCCGGGGCTGGCCTGGGTCAGCAGCCCCACCAGGGCCAGCATTGCCGCCAGCAGATGAGGCGGGGTATTGCCGCGTCCGTCGATCAAGCCGACATGGCTGCGGCGAAGCAGCATCCCGTCAGGCAAGGTTAGCGGCGCCAGCGGCAGATTCACCGCCACATTCAAGGCGGAAGTAATGCCCTTGGCGGCCAGCAATCCCCCGTCGCTGGCCGCCAGGCCGTTGCCGAGAAACAGCGTGGCGTCATAAGGCCCGACATGGTTTTCAACCAGCCAGAGTAAAGGCCGGCTATCTTCATATTGCTTTGCCGATAGGGTAGCTTCTGACATGATAAACTTCTCCTGAAGCGGAGCCGGTTTCACCTTCATAAAGGCCTCATGCGGTTCGGGTCGGGTAGAATCAAGCCGGATGGCAGAATTACCTTAGCCATGATCCATGACAATGTCATTATACCTTTTTCCAAGCAACGCAGAGTACGGTAGCACGCCTTGCCGTTTAATTGTATGATAAACACGATAAGTAATAAGGTTAAGATAATGCGCAATATTATGTTGAACGGCTGGGCCTTAGTCCGCGCTTTCGCCTTGATTTATATGTGTCTGTTTATCGGAAAGTTCTTGTCTTCACTGCTGCCCATCACCATACCCGGTAGTATCCTCGGCATGCTTATTCTGTTTCTATTGCTCTCCTTGCAAATTTTGCCGCCGGCCTGGCTCAAACCGGGCTGCCATCTGCTGATCCGTTATATGGCGCTGTTGTTTGTGCCCATTGGGGTCGGCGTGATGAATTATTATCAGCAACTCTCCTCGCAATTCGGCCCCATCGTGGTGTCGTGCATGGTAAGCACCTTGATTGTCATGCTGGTGGTGGGTTACAGCTCCCATTATATTCACCGCGAACGCCCAGTGCCCCAACCCGGCAAGGATAAATGATGTTAGCCAATATCTGGTGGTCGCTACCCTTAACGCTGGCGGTATTTTTTGCCGCGCGCCGATTGGCGGGAAAATACCACATGCCGCTGTTAAATCCGTTATTGGTCGCCATGGTGGTGATTATTTTCTTTCTGCTGATGACCGGCATCCCCTACGCCCGTTATTTTGCCGGCAGCCGGACGCTTAACGATTTATTGCAGCCGGCGGTGGTGGCCCTGGCGTTTCCCCTTTACGAACAACTGCACCAAATCCGCGCGCGCTGGAAATCCATTATCAGCATTTGTTTTGTCGGCAGTCTTACCGCCATGATAACCGGCACCGCTATCGCGCTTTTGCTGGGGGCCACGCCGGAAATCGCCGCCTCTATCCTGCCGAAATCGGTGACCACGCCCATTGCCATGGCGGTAGCCCAATCCATCAACGGCATTCCCGCCATCAGCGCGGTTTGCGTTATTTTTGTCGGTATACTCGGCGCGGTGTTCGGCCACACCCTGCTGAATTTGTTAAACATCACCACCAAAGCCTCGCGGGGGCTGGCGATGGGTACCGCCTCCCACGCCCTGGGCACCGCCCGCTGCGCCGAAATGGATTTCCAGGAAGGCGCGTTCAGTTCGCTGGCGCTGGTGATCTGTGGAATTATCACCTCCTTGATCGCACCGTTTCTGTTCCCGATATTGCTGGAGGTGTTTGGCTGATAGCGTCGTCATGACGTCTCAAGCCGCCGGCGGATTTTGGCTGAGGCAATCGGCAGGATAAGATAATGATCATATTATTTTTGTCTTAAGCGCTTAGAATGATTCTCCCTTGACCGGTCGGGAGAATCGCACCATGCATCCACGTTATGAATCGCCGCTGGCGGCCCTTGAATCGGATTTGCGCACGGCCCTCGCGCCTATCGTCGCCGAACCGGCCTTCAACGGTATGCTGAGCGCCCGGCAGGCTTCCGGCCTGATGATGGCCGCGCGGTTGGATGAGGACGATTTATGCCTTGCGCTGCTCCCCCCTGGCGGCCGCCTGCGCCCTGGTCCCGATTTCCCGCTTTAGCGTCGGCGCCATTGCACAGGGCATCAGCGGCAATCTTTATTTCGGCGCCAATATGGAGTTTGCCGGCGTCCCTCTTTCGCAGACCGTTCACGCCGAACAAAGCGCCATTAACCATGCCTGGCTGCGGGGCGAACAGCGGCTACGGGGCATTACGGTCAATTACACTCCCTGCGGTCACTGCCGGCAGTTTATGAATGAACTGAACAGCGGCGCGGATATCATGATCCATCTGCCGGGGCGCGCCCCCCTTAACCCTTGCCCATTACCTGCCCGATGCGTTTGGCCCACGGGATCTGGCCATACAAAGCCTGTTATTTGATAAAGCGGAACACGGCTATGGGCTGGGGGAGGTTACGGGAAACGCCCCCGGCAATGAGGATCCGCTGGTGCAACAGGCGTTGCAGGCGGCCAACCAGAGCCATGCCCCCTACAGTCAGGCACACAGCGGCGTCGCGCTGCAATTGGCGGACGGACGGATTTTCGCCGGCCGCTACGCTGAAAACGCCGCCTTCAATCCCAGCCTGCCGCCGTTGCAATCGGCGCTTATCCTGCTGAATATGGCCGCGGGAGAGTGCCGGGATATCCGTCGGGCGGTCGTGGCGGAACGCGACGCTGCGTTATCGCAATGGGACGCCGCCTGTTCCGTCCTGCGCGCAATCGGCTGCGGCGAGATATATCGCCGGCGGCTGATCGGCTAACGCCGGCCCACAGAGGCATAAACCGAGCGTATCGAAACCAATGGACGCTCGTCGACAACATATTGCTCCGCGGTTTTTGCGGCGAGCAGCGCAATTCGCCGACGTTAAGGCCTTCGACCGGTTTCGCTCCTTGCGTCGGGCTGCCAGGTAAAGTAGCCTGAGGACATGACATCGCAGCAGGATCCGGTTAAGGCTTACGGCATGTGGAAGCGCCTGGTATATTTTTTGATTGGTATTGCGGGCGTGTTGCTGCTTTCGGCGGTCGGCTTGGACCGCTGGATCAGTTGGAAAACCGCGCCCTACATTTATGAAGACCTGAAACTTTTGCCCCATCGCCAGGTGGGCGTGGTACTGGGTACGGCCAAGTATATCCGCACCGGTGTCATCAACGAATATTATCTCTATCGCATCCAGGGGGCCATGAACGTCTATAACAGCGGCAAGGCCGATTACCTGCTGCTGAGCGGCGATAACGCCCTGCAAAGCTACAATGAGCCGGTGACCATGCGGCGGGACTTGCTCGCCCACGGCATGCCCGCCGGGGATATCGTGTTGGATTACGCCGGCTTTCGCACTCTGGATTCGATTATCCGCACCCGCAAAGTATTTGATACCAACGATTTCACGATTATCACCCAGCGTTTTCATTGCGAGCGGGCGCTGTTTATCGCCCAGCACATGGGCATACAGGCCCAGTGCTACGCGGTACCCTCGCCCAAAAACATGTTCTCGGTGCGGATGCGTGAATTCGGTGCGCGCCTGGGTACCCTGGCTGATTTATATATCATGAAGCGCGAGCCGCGCTTCCTTGGCCCGCAGATCCCCATCCCCTCCCCGCAGGAAGTCCCCCAGGGCGCCCAGGACTATCCCGCCGTCTCCCCCGAGCAACTATTGGAAATCCAGCCCAAGCCTGACGACGAAGCCACGGACGTACTGCAGGATATGCGATAGCGGCGGGAGCGTGAAGGTCGCTGCCGCCGAGCCTGTTAATGGGAAAACATGCCTGCTTATTTCTTCTTGGCGTATTTCAGTGAATCCAATGCCACCGCGAAGATGATGATTGCCCCCTTGATAATATACTGCCAATAGGGATTAACGCCGATATAGGTCAGCCCGTAGTTGATAACCGTGAAGATAATCACCCCGGTAATCACCCCGGCGATGGTCCCCACCCCGCCCGAGAACGACACGCCGCCCACCACGCAAGCCGCGATGGCGTCCAATTCGTACATAAACCCTAGATTGTTGGTGGCGCTGCCGATACGGCCGGCCTCCAGCAAGCCGCCGAAAGCATAAAACGCCCCGGACAAGGCATAGATCATAATCAGGTTCAGCGGCACATTGACGCCGGACACTTTCGCCGCTTCCGGATTGCCGCCGATGGCGAAAATATTTTTGCCGAAGCGGGTCTTGTTCCACAGTATCCAGACGCATACCGTGGCGATAGCCGCATAAAAGGTAATATAGGACAGCTTGAACTCGCCAAATTGTAGAAACCCCTGCGTAAACGTCGAGAAATGACTGTCAAATCCTGCAATGGGCGATGCGCCGACAAAGTTGTAATACAACGAGTTGATACCATAAACGATGGTCATGGTACCCAAGGTAGTAATAAAAGGCGTCACGTGCAGGTAAGCAATGACCAGACCGTTCACCAAGCCGATGATGGCGCCGATAACGCATACCATCAGGATAACCAGGGGAATCGGTACGGTATGCAGGTTGGGGAACACCTTATTGACGTTATCCATCGCCTGAAGCATGGTAGCCGACACCACCGCCGCCAAACCTACCTGCCGCCCGGCGGACAGGTCGGTCCCCTGGGTAACAATCAAGCCCGCCATGCCCAAAGCGATGATGACCCGCACCGAGGACTGTGTAAGGATATTGCTCAGGTTAATCAAGCTTAAAAAAAGTGGAATCCTGTATAATAATCAGCGCCAGTAATACCAATAACACGACATAAATACCGCCCTCTTTTAAGTAAGTGAGCAGGCTTTTCTTATTTAACGCATTCATAATAAGAACCCCTAAAATTAAAGATGCACGGAAGCAAGACGTAAAATTTCGTTTTGGGAGGTCTCTTTGGTATTGACAATCCCCGCCATCAGACCATTACTCATCACCAAAATCCGGTCAGTAATTCCCAACAATTCCGGCATCTCCGACGAAATAATAATAATGCCTTTACCCCGCTTTGCCAGTTCAGTAATTAATTGATAAATTTCAAATTTAGCGCCGACGTCTATCCCTCGTGTCGGTTCATCCATCAACAGGATTTCAGGCTGGGTCAATAACCAACGTCCGATAATAACCTTTTGCTGGTTACCGCCAGATAACGAACCGATGTTGGTTTTATGGCCGGGGGTTTTAACCCGCATGGAGTCAATAACCCACTGAATATCGCTCTTCATGCGGGTATTACTTAATAATCCGATTTTATTCTTATAATTACGAATATTGGATATCAGTGAATTGAAGCCGACGTCCAGGAAAGCATAAATACCGGTAGCCCGACGTTCTTCGGTCACCAAGGCAAAACCATTATTTATCGCCTCGTTGGCGGTTTTGTTTTTGATGGTCTTGCCGTGCAAAACTATCGTACCGGAAGATCTTTCACGAATACCGAACAGGCTTTCCACGATATCGGTGCGTTTAGCGCCCACCAGTCCGGCGATCCCCAGTATTTCACCTTTATGCAGATTGAAGCTGATATTGCGAATGGAGGGCTGGCGCAGCGACGTCAAATCCTTGACCTCCAGAATCACTTCCCCCTGATCTCCCTCCAGCCTATCCGGGAAACGCTGGCTGAGTTCGCGCCCTACCATCATGGCGATGATTTTGTCCATCGTCAGCCCTTCCACCTGCTGAGTGGCGATCCACTGCCCGTCGCGCAAGATGGTTATCTCGTCGCACAACTGGAATATCTCTTCAAGCTTATGGGAAATATAGACAATTCCGCAGCCCCGCGCCTTGAGTTTACGGATAATGCTGAAAAGATGACTGACCTCCCTTTCGGTCAACGATGAAGTCGGTTCGTCCATGATGACGATTTTGGCATCGTAGGAAAAGGCTTTGGCAATTTCCACCATTTGCATTTGCGAAATGGAGAGTGTGGCAACTTTCTCGTAGGGGTCGATATCAATATCCAGCTCTTCGAATATCGCCTTGGTATCGCGGTACATCTTCTTCTGATCGACAAACATGCCCTTGAGGGGGTAACGGCCAAGCCACATATTGTCCATCACGGTGCGCTGCAATACCAGATTCAGCTCCTGGTGCACCATGGAAACGCCATGTTCCAACGCTTCCTTTGAATTCTTGAAATTGACTTCTTTACCCTGAAAAACGATGGTTCCGGAATCTTTGCTGTAAATACCAAACAAACATTTCAATAAAGTGGATTTTCCCGCACCGTTTTCTCCCATTAATGCATGAACGGAATGAGAGTGAACTTTTAAGTTCACATTATCCAATGCTTTGACGCCAGGAAATGATTTGCTGATATTGGTCATTTCCAGCAGCCACTCACGGGGCTGTTCGGTCGTAATGTCGGCCATGATAATACCCGGCTAGGATTGAAACAGATAATATCCCCCGGCGCGGAATGACGCCGGGGGAGTCAGGATTATTTCTTGGTGAATTGCGTCAAATTATCTTTGTCGACGCCGACGTAAGGGATACGAACGATTTTATCTTCCAATTTCCAATGGGTGCCCGCGGCGGCCGGTTTGCCCGCAGCCAGGTTTTTCGCCAGATCAAACGTGGCTTTTGCCTGGTTGTTGGCATCGTTGAGCACGGTACCCGCCATGGCGCCGGATTTGATCATCGCCAGCGCTTCGGGCAGGGCGTCCACGCCGAAGACCGGGATAGCCGTCTTATTGTGGGCTTTCAGTGCTTCAACCGCGCCCATGGCCATGGCGTCGTTATTGGAGATGATGACCTCAATCTTATCGGCATTGGGGCCGGACAGCCAGGCGTCGGTTTTATCCTTGGCCTGCGCGGTATCCCACATGGCGGTATCCAGCTGCAACTGTTGGGTCTTGATTTTTTCCTGTTCATTCAGGGTCTTGATGACATAGGTGGTACGGGCTTCCGCATCGGGGTGTCCCGGTTCGCCTTTCAGCAGGACATACTGAATTACGCCGTCTTTATTCAAATCCCATTGCGGGTTGGCCCGCCAGTGCTTGGCAATCAGCTCGCCCTGAATAATGCCGGACTCTTTGGAGTCGGTGCCAACGTAATATGCCTTATCGTAGCTGTCCAGGTCCTTGCGGCTTGGCTCCTTATTGTAGAACACCACAGGAATATTCGCGCTGCGGGCTTTGGAGATAATCACCGGCGCGGCGGCCGGGTCGACCAGATTTATCGCCAGGGCTTTTACGCCTTTGGCTATCAGCACGTCCACTTGGTCGTTCTGTTTGGACTGGTCGTTTTGGGAGTCATTCATCAGCAATTGAACGCCGCTGCTTTCTTTGGCGTCATTTTCCAGGGCCTTACGTACCTCCGACATAAAATTGTCGTCGTATTTATAAATAGTTACCCCGATACGGGTGTCGGCAGCCCGCGCCACGACTGAAAACAACAGGCCGGCGGCCACGGCGGTAAGAACAAATGCCTTTTTATTCATTAGATTCTCCGGAAATTTGTAGGGTTGCGTGTTGGGTGAAACAATTTCCAAATACTCATACGCCGGGTGTGCCGTTACCGCGGGCAGGGGCCGGAGTAAAATGTTCGGGGTCCGGCTGGACACGTGTTTTGTCCATGTCAGGCGTAAAACATGGCTAGCATAAAGGCACGAATGTTAATAAACTGTGAATATTCTCACAGTTTGAAAACGGTTACATCTCATCTTGTGATGAGGAAGTGATCGCCGCCACATTTCGCAGAGGCGCCACCGAATGCCGGCGAACCACCGTCGGCATGAACAGGTGGCTCTGCTTGGGATCCAGCAACCCGGCGGTGCCCTGGAGCGCCAGCTCAGTGGCCGCCACCGCCATGGCGAAAATCGGGTACCGTATTGTGGTCAGATGCGGGCTGGTGAAGCGTGAAATGGGAATATCGTCAAACCCCACCACCGAAAACTGATTCGGCACCGCTATGCCGTTTTCCCGCAGGGTGGCCAGCGCGCCCACCGCCATGCCGTCGTTATAAACGAACACCGCCGTCAATTGCTGATTGCGGCCCAACAGTTCCACCATGGCCGCCTCACCCCCCCTGCAAATCCGGCGAGGCGAGGACCTGCCAACTTTGCGGCGGCGTGATGCCCTCTTCCCGCATTACCTGCAGATAGCCTTGATGCCGCTGCGCCTCGTCTTCAATGGGATGGTTGGAACCAATGTAACCTATCTGCCGGTGGCCCTGTTTTACCAAGGTTCGGGTAGCCATCAGCGCGCCGCTGACGTTGTCCAGCCCGACGCAGCGATGTTCATAACCGGAAATGACCCGATTTATCAAAACCATGCCCGGCTCCCGCTCCAGAAACGGGATCAGTTCCTCATCGCTGAGGATTTTGGCATGGACCACCAGCGCGCTGCAGCGCTGGCGTATCAATACCTCGATGGCATGCCGCTCTTTGTCGGCCTGATGGTAGCTGTTGCTGATAAGGACATTTTTTTTATGCCTTTGCGCCACCGTATCCACCGCTTTTACCAGCGCGCCGAAAAAGGGATCGGAGACATCCATCACCACCACGCCGATGGTATCGCTTATCTGCGTGGCCAATGCCTGCGCATTGGCGTTGGGACGGTACCCCAATTCATTCACCGCCTTCATCACCCGATCGCGGGCTTCCTTGCTGGCGATGGCGCTGTCATTTAATACTCGTGAAACGGTCGCCACCGAGACTCCGGCTAACCGCGCCACATCACGTATGGTGATCATGTCATCCCCTGTTATTGATTACGTCCGCCCAGGATAATATTTAACCAAACGGGTGAAGCACGCATTGTTAAGGCACGGAAATCTCGCCATTGCCTTCACAGGTATGAAACATAAGGCGCTATCCTAACCGTTTTCTTCATGGCGCAGCGTGAAACAGCTCACAGGACCGAAAGCGCTTACATTGGAAAAAGGCTGGGTCACATTCCGGAGCGGATTAAGGCTTTATTTTCCAACAAAACCGGGCTATTAGCGGAGTGTATGATAGGGCCTGTCACAGGCCCTCAGGTTATCAACGGAGTGTATGATAAGGCCTGGCACAGGCCGTCGGGTTATCAACGGAGTGTATGATAAGGCTTGGGACAACCCGTTGAGTTATTAACGGAGTATATAATTGGGTTCGCGACAGGCCGGCGATTTATCGGGATGGCGGTAAAATCAGCCGGGCAAGGGTACCCGGTCGGTCTTGCCGGTTCAGCAGTTCAAACCTGCCGTTGTGCAGTTGGGCGATACGCGTCACAATGCTCAACCCAAGACCGATACCGTTGAAGCGTTGATCCATGCGAACGAATTTTTTCGTCAGTTCCACGGCTTTGGCGGGATCAATCCCCTGCCCCTCATCCACCACCTCAAGGAGGATAGCCCCTTCATCGTCACGCAGCAGCCGCACGTCGATGCGGCTCAGCTCCGGGCTGTAGCGATGGGCATTTTCCACCAGATTGCGCAGCAGCAGCCGAAGCAGTATCCCATTGCCTCGCAAAGGAATTTCCTGTTCCGGCAAGGTCCAGCGCAGCGTTTGCCGATGGAGGCGAACCATGTCCTCCAGCTCTTCCCGCTGCGGCAGGATAACGTCCTCAAGCAGTTTTACCGTCTGATAATGGCCGGAGGTGAAATCATGGCGGACGCGCGCCAGCAGCAGCAATTGCTCCACCGTGTAGGTCATATTGTCCACCCGCTCAATCAACGGCTGGTTATTGACGTCCGACTGTTTTTCCTGCAATTCGAGATGCAGCCGAATACCCGCCAGCGGCGTGCGCAGCTCGTGGGCCACATCGGAGGCAAATTGGCGATCCTGTTGCAGCGTGTCGTTAAGCCGGCCAAGCAATTGATTGAGGCTGCGGGTCACGGCAATGACTTCCTTGATGTTGCTTTGTTCCGGCAGCGGCTCGAAATTCTCGGCGCCGCGGTTCTGCAGCGCCTTTTGCAGTCGCGAAAGCGGCGACGTTACCCAATTTACCGCCTGAAAACAAAACAGCAGGGTGACAATGACCATCATCAGGGCCGGTACGCTTAACGCGGCAATGGCCTCGCGAATCTCCTGATTGACGTGCTCGTTGCGGACGCTTTCCGCCAGGGTGCGATTGACCAACAAGTCGATTTGCTCTTTGCTTTCATGCCACAGCCAGATAACGGTAATAAATTGGCAGCACAATAAAATAATGCCCAACACCACAATCAAGCGCCAGCGCATACTGATAAGGGGGGGGACCGGCCGGAAGAACTCATGGCTGTTCACCGTTGTCTTTGGAGAGCAGATATCCAAAGCCGCGCAGGGTGCGGATCCGGTCTTTGCCGATTTTTTGCCGCAGGTTATGGATATGCACTTCCAGCGAATTGGAGGAGGGATCGTCGTCCCAGTTATACAAATCCTGATGCAGCGTTTCCCGGTGAATACGGTGTCCGGCGCGCAGCATCAATCGGGAGAGGATAGCGAACTCTTTCGGCGTGATATCAATCGGTCCGCCGTCGACGGTGACTTCATGACTGGTGAGATCCAGGGTGATATTGTCCACGCGGATGAGGTTATTGCTGACGCCCTGGTGACGACGGATAATGGCCCGCGCCCGCGCCAGCAGTTCCGCCAAGGCGAACGGCTTGATAAGGTAATCGTCCGCGCCGAGGTTCAGGCCGCTGACCCTTTCCACCAGGCCGTCCCGGGCGGTAAGAATCAATACCGGTACATCGATGCCGCTTTTGCGCCATTTACCCAACAGCGACATGCCGTCGCCGTCCGGCAGTCCCAAATCGAGGATAGCCAGGCTATAGGCGGTGGTTTCCATCAGGCTTTCCGCCTCCCTCAGGCTGCCGGCGCCGTCACTGGCGTATCCTTCCTGTTGCAGCGCCAATTGTAGGCCTTCCTGTAAAAACCTGTCGTCTTCGATGATCAATATCTTCATGACCGCGTCGTCCTGCAGGGTTGCACGATATCCAGGGACGGCTCATAAAGCCGGGTGCCGACGTTCATGAGACCGAGCAAGGTGGAAAATAAATTATCATGGGAATAGGTTTGCCGTATCGCCTGGTTTCGCAGGCAATCGTCCGCGATGCCCTGAGCCTGCATAAACGAGGGCGACAGCCACAACAGCATCGGGACGTGTGTCTGCTGCGCCGGGGCCACCGCGTAGGGCATTCCGTGCAAAAACAGGCCGTTTTCCCCCAGGGATTCGCCATGATCGGATAAATACACCAGGGCAGTATTGAATTTGTCCTGATGACTCTGCAATAGCTTTATGCTTTTATCCAGCAGATAATCAATATAAACAATAGTGTTGTCATAGGTATTTACCAGCGATGAGTTTGAACACTTTTGTATTTCATTGGTATCGCAGGTGGGGGTAAATGTTTGCTGGGCAGCCTGATAACGCTGGTAATAAGTGGGCCCGTGACTGCCGATGGTGTGCAGGACGATAATGGTATCGTCATGTTGCCCATTGATATAATCATCCAGATGATTGAGCAGCGCCTCGTCCAGGCATACTCCATCTGAGCAAAACCGGGGCAGGTTTTTCCAGGTGGATAAATCATCGGTGGCGACGCGGTTGCAAACGTATTTACAGCCGCCGTCATTTTCGCGCCATAACACATTGACATGCGCCCGCTGCAAAATATCCAGTACGTTGTCTTGGTGAGCCGCGGTATCGCCGTCGAAATGCGCCCGCGTCATGTTGGAGAACATGCAGGGCACCGAGACCGCCGTGGCGGTGCCGCAAGAGGTGGTTTTCGGGAAATAAACGACGTTATCCCGCGCCAGCAGAGGATTGGTGAGCTTGCCATACCCACCGAGGGAAAAGTCTTGTCCCCGAGACGTTTCTCCAACCACCACAATCAGCAAATTTTTTCTGATTATCATTTACCGGCGCCGTTTTATGGGCGTCCAAGCCTATCTGCACAAACGGCATATTCTTGATGTAGTCATGTTTATAATAAGAATAGCCTCCCACCGCCATGTCGCTGGGTACCAGATTTTTAATCAGCTGCGGGTTATTGCGCATCAAGGATGCGTAGTCTTTATAAAAAAATGTCGCCACCAGGGCAATCACGCACAGGGATATCAAGATATTCAGCAGATGGAAACCGGCGTTTTGCCAGGAAAACGCCGCGGGCTTTACCTTTAGCCAAATAACTACCAGGGAGGGCAAAACCCCCAAGACCAAAAGATAATACACCAGCTGCGGTGAAAACAGGGCGAAGCTTTCCGCGGGGGTGGTATCGACGATATTTTGCACCATGCCGCGATCGATCAATACCCCATAGCTCAGCATAAAATACTGCGCCAGCGCATCGCTGACCAACAGCAGGATAACAATAGGCTTGCGGATATAAGGCAACAAAATAAAGCTGAAGATAAAATTCAGGGTAAAGAGCACGGTGACCGGCATGCTTAGAAAGAACAGCAGATTATGCGGCTGAGAAATATCCACTAATCCCAGCACTTTTTTATAAAAAAGAACATTTTGGAAAAATGTGATTATCAGCGCAACAAAAAATATTGAAAGCCCAGGGGTGAATAACCGGCCGGGGAAAATGTTTTACCTGCTGTAGCGACATGTGTTCTTCAATCTTAAACCAATGAGATGGTGGGAATATTAGCACAGCTACATTAGTTGAACCTTAAGCCCTCCGCCGGTTAATCGCGTGAGCTTGCGCCATAGCCATTCCATGGGACCCTGGCTGAATAACCGCAGCCAAAAGGCGGAAAAAATAATGTTTATCATCCAGACGGCCGGGACAAACAGCAGCAGGGCGGCCCGGCCGTAGCTCATAAACAGGCCGAACTGATTGAATAGCAAGGTGCACAGCAGGGTTTGCAACAGATAATTGGTCAGGGCCATGCGTCCGACGTTGCTCAGCCAACGGCCGATGCGCAGGCGATAGAGAAGCGGCCACCAACCGTAACACAAGGCCACGTACCCCAGCGCCTGGAACGGCGCGCTCAATTCCCTCGGCACCTGCAACAGAAAGGCGCTCCAGCGAAAAGCCCAATGCACATGCCATTGCAGTACGACCCCCGGCAGATTGATAAGCACGCCGGCGCTAATCAGCAGGGCGGCCGCCTTGCGGTAGTGGGCCTGTGGCATTGCGCCGGACAGCCAGCCGCAACGCATCAGTCCGGCCCCCATCATCATCAATCCGGCCAGCAGCCAGCCGTATTGCAACCCTAAGGACGTCAGGCTGTCATGCAACAGCCCCAGTCGCTCTCCCCAGGCCTCTGCACCGCCGGTGGTCTGCCAGTAGTATTCATATATCCGATCGGCGATGCCGGGTTGCCAAAATCGCCCCGGCGGGGCGTCGGCCACCAGCCATTGCAGCAACAGCAAAATGAAAAGTCCGAAAACATAGAATGCGCCGCCGGTCATAAACAGCGCGCGCGGATTAGGCATCCCGCGGATCACCCCCAGGCAAAGCAGGCCGACAAGGCCGTAATCCAGCAAAATATCGCCGTCCCAGAAAAAAACGGCATGAACAAAGCCGAAGGCCATCAGCCAAAGCAGCCGCGAGGTTATCCAGCGGTTGCCGCGCGGCAACAGCATATGCAGTCCGGCGCCGAACAGCAGGGCGAACAGGGTGAGGAATTTCACCTGCGCCACCATGTCCGTCAACGCCCAGGCCCAGGCATCGAGGCGCGAGGGTTCGCCGGCAAAGGCGGGATTGAGATAGGCCGCCTTGGGCAAGCCAAAGGCGGTGATATTCATAAGCAGGATGCCGAGAATCGCCATTCCCCGCGCGCAATCCAGCATGACGATGCGCTCGCGCATGTTCGGACCTTATTGCGTAAAATGTCGTCAAGAAAACCCTTGGCCCTGTACGCTTAATCGTCGTGATGACGAACGGCGCGCAAAAACTCCTGTCGGGTATTCTGGCTGGATTTGAACAGCCCGCCGAGGGATGTCGTGGTGGTGGCGCTGGTGGCGTCGCGGATGCCGCGCGCCTTGACGCAGTAATGCACCGCGTCGATGGATACCGCCACGTTGGTGGTGCCCAGCAGGGTTTGCAGCGCGATGAGGATCTGCTGGGTGAGGCGCTCCTGAACCTGCGGACGTTGCGCGAAAAATTGGACGATACGGTTGATTTTCGACAGCCCGATAACGCTTTCTTTGGGAATATAGGCCACAGTGGCTTTGCCGTCGATAATCACAAAGTGGTGTTCACAGGTGCTGGTGAGTGTGATATTGCGCACCGTCACCATTTCGTCCACTTTCATCTTGTTTTGAATCAGGGTGATTTTAGGGAAATTGGCATAATCCAGGCCGGAGAAAATTTCATCCACGTACATTTTGGCGATGCGGTGAGGGGTTTCCGCCAGACTGTCGTCCCGCAGATCGAGATTCAATAATTGCATAATCTCGGTCATGTGTTCAGCGATGAGACGCTTGCGGGTTTCCGCATCCAGCGACTCGCCGAACAGGGGCGTTTCAAGGCCGCGAGCCAATAGGGTTTCATGCACCAAAGATGCTTCTTTTGTCAGCAATACCATTTTTTTTCTCCGGCAGGCAAAGCGGCTTTTGATCTCATCGCGTCAAGAGGCGTCACCACTCTAGAGGACCGCGAGACGATTATCCAGCGATAGTATTGCATGTATGATGAAATTACCGCAATTTAGCCACAAACGGTCAAACCCGAACGTGATGATAACGCGTTTGATCGAGACAGGGACGGGATCGTAAACATGCCGCGCGCTCCCTTGGGTTCAGGATAAAACCCTCGATGACATGGTCCCATCCCGCCGGCGTCACGGCTGGCGCCACACCAGGCCGCCCGCCAGCAGCAGAGCGACCAGGGCCACCGCCAGCGCCGGTTCCAGCCCTCCGGTCACAGCACTGGAGAAGGCCGACAATACCGGGCCGATTAATTGCCCCACGGCATAACCGCAGGTAAGCAAACCGGCCATGAAGCGCATGTGGTCCGGCGCTTGCCGCCGGCTGCACTCCAGCGTCAGTTGTACGACGCTCAGAAATCCGCCGCCGGTCAGTAGCGCGCCGACCACCAGGCTGCTTACGCCGGGCAGGGCTATCATCACCGCGACCCCCAGCCCCTGGGCCCATAACGTCAATGCCAGCCGTTTGCCCGGCGTCAGATAACGGCGGGTCAAAATCCCCACCGCGATACCCGCCACGCCGGCGGCGCCGAACGTCGGCCACACCCATAGACCGAAAGCGCTGTCGGGAAAACGGTGGGCCGCCATTTGCGAAAGGAAAGTCGCCGGCAGGATATAGCCGAAGCCCGCCAGCGAATAGCTCCACAGCAGTTTTTTCAACGCCGGGTTCAGAGGGGGCGCGGCCTCCGGGGGCGCCCGGCGAATAAATTCCCCATGGCGGGGAAGATATCCGCTGATAATAGCGATGGGCACCAGCGCGACGATGCCATAGACCCACCAGGCATGGCCGGCGCCGACCCGGTAGTGGTGCATGACAAGGGCCAGCAGGCCGCTTACCAGAATGCCGGTGCCCGGACCGGCGAACACCGCGGCGCTCAGAGCCGGCTTGCGCAGCAGCAGGAGCCGGTCGTGCGTCCAGGCCGATACCAACACCATGGCCCAGCCGCTGGCGATACCGATAAACAGCCGCACGATGCCGTGCATCAGCGCGCTGTGAATAACCGCCGACAAGAGCGTCAGCGCCACCGCGCCCCAAACGCCGGCCCACAGCCTGCGCTCAAGCCCCGCGGAGGCCCGCATGGCGTCATAAGCGCCGAGGAGATAACCCAGATAATTCATCGCCGCCACCAGGCCGGCGCTGGTCAGGGTCAACTGGCCGTCGTGAATCATCAGCGGTACCTGAGGGGTAAAGGCAAAACGGCCGATGCCCATCGCCACCAACAATGCCAGAAAGCCGCTGAGGGCCACTTTTACCGCCATACCCACTCCGATTCATTTTTTTATTGCTAATAGCATGCATGATCAATAAACTCACGGAAAATGAATAATAAAGACTAAGTTGCTGACAAAACGAGAACGCATGGATCTGACCCAGCTCAAGATGTTTTGTACCGTCGCCGATACCGGTTCCTTGGCCCGCGCCGCCGAACTGCTTCATCGCGTGCCGTCCAACCTCACCACGCGGTTGCGCCAGTTGGAAAACGAGGTGGGCAGCGATCTTTTCATTCGTGAAAAACAGCGCCTGCGGCTTTCGCCCTTAGGCCATAATTTTCTTTGTTACGCCGTCAAGATCCTGGCTTTGAGTGAAGAGGCGCTGCAGATGGCCCGCGCCGGCGAGCCGGTGGGTAATTTTGCCCTCGGCGCCATGGAGAGCACCGCCGCCATACGACTGCCGGCGCTGCTGGCGAACTATCACCAGCGTTTTCCCAAAGTCTCGCTGTCGCTTGTCACCGGATCTTCCGGCGAAATGGTGGACAGCGTTCGCGCCGGCACGCTGGCCGCCGCCCTGGTGGACGGTCCGGTGGCCTATCCGGAAATCCATGGCTGCGTCAGCTTTCGTGAAACACTGGTGCTGATAGCCGGCCTGGAGCAGAAACCGGTCGTGCATGCCCGGGACGTGGCCGGAAAGACGATATTCGCCTTTCGCCCCAGTTGCTCCTACCGACAGCGGCTGGAAGCCTGGTTCAGCGACCAGGGCGTAGCCCACGGGCCGGTCATGGAAATTCAGTCTTATCACACCATGCAAGCCTGCGTGGCCAGCGGCGCCGGCGTGGCCATGCTGCCCCTGGCGGTACTGCGCCAACTGCCGGGACAGGAGAAGGTGACCGTGCATACCCTGCCCCCTGAAACCGCCGATGTCGCCACCTGGCTGATTTGGCGCCGGGACGCTTTCAGTCCCAATGTACAAGCACTTAAACAGTTGATTATCGAACAAGAGGCCCCGGCGCCGGCGCATTTCCCCGACAGTCGCGATTTTACGCTGACGGACGGGGCTGCCGACGCGACCGATGCCGGCGGCCAGCCCATTCACCCTGCCGTTAATGTCTACACCCTGTAGATTTCACGTTGCAGGTAGGCGGCAAGCGAGAGGCAAATCCGTCCGCAACGGAGTTGGCGGCACTTGTGCCGACCCGACGGGGAAAGGCCCATGGATAAGCCGAGTCATCGTCGCCAACGTACCTGCAACGTGAAAAATATGGGAAATAAAAGGAGTTATGCCAATATGCAAATGATAAAGACCCGCGCCGCCATCGCTTGGGGCCCCAATCTTCCGCTGTCGGTGGAAGAGGTGGATTTGATGCCGCCGCAGAAAGGAGAAGTGCTGGTGCGTATTGTCGCCAGCGGCGTGTGCCACACCGATGCCTATACCTTGTCGGGCAAGGACCCCGAGGGAGTCTTCCCGGTGATTCTGGGCCATGAGGGCGGCGGCGTGGTGGAAGCAGTGGGGGAAGGCGTCAAAAGCGTAGCGGTGGGCGACCATGTCATCCCCTTATATACCCCCGAGTGCGGCGAATGCGAATACTGCCGCTCCGGCAAAACCAATCTTTGTCAGGCCATTCGCGCGACCCAAGGGAAAGGTCTGATGCCTGACGGCACCACCCGGTTTTTCAAAGACGGTAAACCCCTGTTCCACTATATGGGAACCTCTACCTTCGCCGAATATACCGTGGTGCCCGAAATTTCCCTGGCCAAAATCAGCAAAGAGGCCCCGTTGGAAGAAGTCTGCCTGCTGGGCTGCGGCGTCACCACCGGCATGGGTGCGGTGATTAATACCGCTAAAGTGCAGCCGGGAAACAGCGTGGCGATTTTCGGTCTCGGCGGCATCGGACTCTCGGCGATTATCGGCGCCAAAATGGCCGGCGCCGGTCGGATTATCGGTATTGACGTGAATACCGGGAAATTCGATTTGGCGCGAAAGCTGGGGGCAACGGACTTGGTGAATCCCAATGATTACGATAAACCGATCCAGGAGGTCATCGTTGAACTCACCCGGGGCGGCGTGGATTTTTCCTTCGAGTGTATCGGCAATGTCAATGTGATGCGTTCGGCGCTGGAGTGCTGCCACAAAGGCTGGGGGGGGAATCGGTTATCATCGGCGTGGCCGGCGCCGGCGAGGAAATTTCCACGCGGCCCTTCCAACTGGTGACCGGGCGGGTATGGCGCGGTTCGGCCTTCGGCGGCGTTAAGGGGCGTTCACAGCTGCCCGGATTGGTGCAGCGCTATCTGGACGGCGAGTTTCAACTCAATGATTTTATCACCCATACCATGGGACTGGAGCAAATCAACGAGGCCTTTGCGCTGTTGCACGCCGGCAAATCCATTCGTTCGGTGATTCATTTCCGTCCGTGAACGACGTTCTTAAAAACGAGAGCCTATGATGGCGACCAAGCCCGAATGTCTTGAAGAACACCGGCTGTTCGGCGGCCGGCAATACCGTTATCGACACCAGGCCGCCAGTATCGGCGGTCCCATGACCTACAGCGTCTATCTGCCGCCGGAAAACAGGCACGCTTCTCCACCCCATGCCCTGTACTGGCTGTCCGGCCTGACCTGCAACGACGAGAATTTCACGTTGAAGGCCGGCGCCCAGCGCATCGCCGCCGCGCTGAATCTGGCGCTTATCATGCCGGACACCAGCCCGCGCGGCCAGGATGCGCCGGACGACGAGGCCTATGATTTGGGCCAGGGCGCCGGTTTTTATCTCAACGCCACCCAAGCGCCTTGGTCCGGTCAGTATCATATGTTCGATTATGTGGCCGACGAGTTGCCGTCCCTGGTGCGCAAACAGTTCGCCTTAAGCGATCGGCAGGCCGTTATGGGCCACTCGATGGGCGGTCATGGCGCGCTGATGCTGGCCTTGCGTTTGCCGGGACGCTTCCGGTCCGCCTCGGCCTTCGCCCCCATCGTCAATCCCAGCGACGTGCCCTGGGGGCGGAAAGCCTTTACCGCCTACCTGGGAAGCGATGAGCGCGCCTGGCACGCCTATGACAGCAGCCGGCTGCTGATGAGCGACAACGCCAGTCCCCTGCCGATACTCATCGATCAGGGCGAGGCGGATCCGTTTTTGGGGGAGCAGTTGCAGCCGGAAAAACTGGCACGGCCGGCCCGTGAAAAAAAACTGGCCGCTGACGCTGCGCATGCAACCGGGCTATGATCACAGCTACTTCTTTATCGCCAGTTTTATCGAGGACCACCTGCGCTTCCATGCCGGGTATCTCAACGCTTGACGCCGGATGGCGGCGGGAACATACCCGCCGCGCCCCGCGCCGGGTATCGCGCCATGGAGGCGTAAGCAGCGGGCTCGATGCGTACGCCACGCAGCGGAAGTGCGTGCCCGGGCGGACGCCCGAGGTAAGATTTAGGCTCGCCGTTCCCGGGCAACCGCTTCCACCGCCCTCATCGCCGCCAGCAGGCCGGCTTCGCTGATGTCATCCTTCAACAGATGGATGGATTCTCCGGCTTGCAGGGTGCGGGCCGTCACCTGCGCCATGGCCGCCGAATCATTGATATCCACATCCATCGCCGCCAGAGACGTGGGCAAGCCGAAGGTCTCCCAGGCGGCGCTGAGAGTGCGCAGCCACTCATGCTGTCCCAGCAAGGCGCACTGCACCAGAATGCCGTAGGCCACCTTGGTGCCGTGTAAAAACCGGCCGGTGGCGGGCAGTACCGTTAGACCATTATGCACCGCATGAGCGGCGGCCACGCGGGTGTACCGTTCTCCCAGTCCGCCCACCATGCCACCGGCGGCGATGATGCCATCCACCACATCCAGAAAGTCCTGGGTCAGTTGCCCCTGTTCCTGAGCCGCCAGCGCGGCGGCGCTTTGCCCCAACAGGATGTCCCGTACCGACAGCGCGGTCTGAAGGCCCAGTCGCACGGTAAGCGGCAGGCGCTCCGGCGTGGGGCTCAACACCACCGCCTCGTACCATTTCGCCAGGGTATCGCCGATGCCCGCCAGCAGATACGCTTTCGGCGCCGCCAGGATTATCCGCGGCTCCACCAGCACCAGGTGATTGGCGTCATCGAAAATTTCAAAGCGCAGGGCCTCCCCGTCCTCGTTGTACCAGACCGACAGCGGCGTCCAGGCGGCGCAGGTGGCGGCAATGGTGGGGATGGCCACCAGAGGCACCCCCAGCCGCCGCGCCAGCACCTTCGCCGTGTCCAGCACCGCCCCGCCGCCGATACCGATGACCACGGAACGGCGATCGCCGGCGCGGCGAACGAGGGATGCGATTTCCCGCTCGCTGCAATGGCCGCCAAAACCGATGCGCACCGCCCCCGGCGCGGAAAACGCCGGCGGCAGATAGTCGCGGGCCGCCGCCAGGGCGCGTTCGCCATAGACCCATACCGCGTCGGCCAACGCCGCCGCCGAATAAAACGCCGTCAGTTTGTCGATGGCGCCGGGGAAAGAGTAGTAATTATCGGGAGCAACCTGGACTCGTATTGCGTATGACATGCCGGGACCTTATGCGAAACAGCGTTTAATCACCGGCTCACGGCCGGCTCTTTACGAGGGAGTGATTATTTTAGGCATATTGCGGGCGGGCGCTAAAGAATAATTTTGCAATTGAAAATGAGTTTACTGCGAATGATGATGAGGCCGGCAATTAGCCGGCCTTAGATTGTTGACAAAGTGCCCGGTCGGGACAGGCTGCCAGATCGTAAACCCGCCGTGAACCCTTCCCTGGGGGCTCGATCCGCGCGATTATGGCTCTCATCCCTGAGAGCCACCCTGCGGGCCAACGCCTGTAGGCGTTGTTCCAGTACGCTCCCGGCGTACTGGTCCGTGGCGCGGACGGTTTACTCTTCTAGCAGCCTACCCCTCCTTATTGACCTCGAGTACGTTTGTCAGCAGTCTGAAGCCGGCAATAAGCCGGCCTACCTTTATTTTCCTTCGGCCGGGCTTGGCGCCAGCGTAACGGGTTCGACGTCGGAATGGCTTTCGCCGCGGCCGGGGAACGTCATGTCCCGGTAGCGCACCAGACGGGTGCCGTGGCGCCATTTGTAACCCAGCCAGATAACCAGGAACAGCGGAAGCCCGATATAGGTGGCGGTGACGCCGTACCAATCGATGCTGTCCTGCAAAAACGCCTGATAATTTTGGCCCAGGGTAATCAACAGACACAGCACAAAGGCGAAAATCGGTCCGAGCGGGAAAAAGCCCGCGCGGTACGGCAGCGCCGCCAAATCATGTCCCTGAATCATATATCCGCGCCGGAAGCGGTAATGGCTGATGGCAATGCCCAGCCAGGCGATAAACCCGGTCATGCCGGAGGCGTTCAGCAGCCACAAATACACCGTCTGGTTGCCGTACATGGAGGTCAGGAAACACAGGCCGGCCATGGCGGTGGTGAGGTATAACGCGTTCCGGGGCACCCCGCCCTTGGATAATTTGGCGAATATTTTCGGCGCGTTGCCCTGACAGGCCAGGGTGTACAGCATTCGGGTGGAGGCATACATGCCGGAGTTACCCGCCGACAGCACCGCCGTCAGGATAACGGCGTTCATGACCGCCGCGGCGGAAAGCAGGCCGGCGTTGCGGAACACCAGCGTGAAGGGGCTGACGGTAATGTCTTTGACGTCATTGCGCAGCAGGTTCGGGTCGGTATAGGGGATAATCAGGCTGATGACCAGGATAGCCAGCACATAGAACAGCAGAATCCGCCAGAAGACCTGCCGTACCGCCCGCGGTATATTTTTCGCCGGATCGGCCGATTCGCCGGCGGCGATGCCGATAAGCTCGGTGCCCTGAAAGGAGAAGCCGACTATCATCGCGACCCCGATCATGGCCGGAAACCCGCCGGCGAACGGGGCGTTGCCCACCTGCCAATTGTGCCAGCCGGCGCTTTCGCCGCCGCGCAGGATACCGGCAATCATCAATACGCCCACGGCGATAAAGACAATGACCGTGACCACTTTAATCAGGGAAAACCAGTATTCCGCTTCGCCGAAGCCTTTGACCGAAATGGCATTCAGGCCGAACATGACGGCCATGAACAGCGCGCTCCAAATCCAACCCGGCACCGTGGGGAACCAATAGCTCATCACCAGCTGCGAGGCCACCAAATCCACGGCGATGGTCACCGCCCAGTTGTACCAGTAGTTCCAGCCGAGGGCGAAACCGAAACCCTCTTCCACATAGCGTGCGCCGTAGGTGGCAAAGGAGCCGGAAACCGGCATGTAGGCGGCCAATTCCCCCAGGCTGGTCATGAGGAAGTACACCATCAGGCCGATGAAAATATAGGATAATAACGCCCCGCCCGGCCCGGCCTGAGAGATGGTCGCCCCCGAGGCGACGAATAAGCCGGTGCCGATGGAACCGCCGATGGCGATCATTGTCAGGTGGCGTGCCTTAAGTTCACGACGCAACCCCGGAACACGTCGGGTGTCGCTGTGGGTTCGTAACATAATGATGTGTCTGTCCATGAAAAATTCGAGGCCGGATTGTACCAAAATGAACAGCAGGGGATAGTTTTGCCGGCCCGTTATTAGAGAGCTTCATGATAGCCGGCGGATTATTAGCATTACCCCATTTTCATGTTGACCCTTTGCGGGCCATTGTACGATGGGCGATATCAGTATTCTTTAAGCGGGCGCATTGCATGATGGGCGATATCAGCTTTCTTTAAGCGGGCGCATTGCATGATGGGCGATATCAGCTTTCTTTAAGCGGGCGCATTGCATGATGGGCGATATCAGCTTTCTTTAAGCCGGCTCATTGCACGATTGGCATCATCAGTTATCTTTTGCAGGGGCGGTGCGCGGTTGTCGGCATTAACTTCCCGCAAGCAGAGTCCTTATGTGATCGATATTCAAACATTGCCCTGGCAATACTGCTGAAACCGGGTCAGCGACTGGGAGAGGTGTTTTTGCCGGTGGTGCACCAGATACAGAGTGCGAAACAGCGGCGGCAAGGGCAGCGTAAGCGTTACCAATGTGCCCAGGGCCAGCGCTTCCGCCACCACCCGCCGGGACAGGCAGCTGATGCCCAATCCATGGCGCACCGCGTGCTTGATGGCTTCGGAATTGCCGAGCTCCATTACCGACTGGAATCGCGGCAATTGCGCCAACAAGAGATAATCGACGATTTCCCGCGTGCCGGACCCTTGCTCCCGCAATATCCAGGGCGCGTCCGCCAGCTCTTGGAGCCGCAGAGGCCTTCCCGCCAGCGGATTGTCCGGCGCGGCGAACACCACCAGTTCATCCCGCAGCCAGGGCTGCGTCGCCAGCGCCGGGTTGTGGCTTGGCCCTTCTATCAAGCCTAAATCGACGCGAAAATCCATTACCGCGTTGATCACGTCCTGGCTGTTGCCAACCTGTAACGCCAGCGGGGCGTCGGGAAAATCCCGCCGGTAAGCGGCGATGATCTCCGGCAGGATATAATTGCCGATGGTGCTGCTGGCAAACAGCCGCAGCGCGCCGTTGCCTTGAAGAAATAGGCCGCCTATCTCCCCCGCCTGCTCCAGCAGCGCCACCGCGCGGGGATAAAGCAGCCGGCCGTGCTCGTTCAGCACCAGGCGTTTGCCCACGCGGTCAAACAGTTTCACCCCCAGTTGATTTTCCAAATCCGTCAGCGCCGCGCTCACCGCCGATTGGGACAGCGCCATGACGGCGGAGGCCTGGGTAGTGGAGCCGCTTTTTAAAACCTCGGTGAAAATTTCCAGTTGGCGCAAGGTGATATGCATAAGACGCTGAGATCCTGCCTTGAAAAAGCGACGATGGCCGCTCTAGCTAATAAATTTCGGGTAGACGACGAGGATAAGGTACTATTTCGGGTTCAAGGCATAATAACCCATCAAAATTCGAGGAGAAAGCCATGAAATATGTTGGTGCCCACGTCAGCGCCGCGGGCGGAGCGGATCAGGCGGTCATCCGCGCCCATGAACTCGATGCGACGGCGTTTGCCTTATTTACCAAGAATCAGCGGCAATGGAAAGCGGCGGATCTGAATGATAGCGACATTGAAAAATTCAAAAACGCCTGCGAGGAATATCACTTTTCAGCCAAGCAAATCCTGCCCCATGACAGCTACCTGATCAATCTCGGCCATCCGGTGGAAGACGCGCTGCAAAAATCCCGCGACGCCTTTATCGATGAGATGTCCCGCTGTGAGCAACTCGGGTTAACCTTGCTGAATTTCCATCCCGGCAGCCATTTGAAGCAAATCGATGAAGATGACTGCCTGACGCGTATCGCAGAATCCATTAATATCGCGCTGGCGAAAACCGACGGCGTGACGGCGGTGATTGAAAACACCGCCGGCCAGGGCAGTAATCTTGGGTTTCGTTTCGAACATCTGGCGGCGATTATCGACAAAGTGGAAGACAAAAGCCGGGTGGGGGTCTGTATCGATACCTGCCATGCCTTCGCCGCCGGTTATGATCTGCGCACAGAAGACGCCTGCAGTCAGACCTTTGCGGATTTTGCCCGCATCGTCGGCTTTGACTATTTGCGCGGTATGCACCTGAATGACGCCAAAACCCTGCTGAACAGCCGGGTCGACCGCCATCACAGCCTGGGCGAGGGCCATATCGGCAAAACCGCGTTTGCCTGGATTATGGAGGATAAGCGCTTTGACGGTATCCCGCTTATTCTGGAGACGGTGAATCCCGCTATCTGGCCCGATGAAATCGCCTGGCTGAAATCCATGGACGGCGACCGTAAAAAAAGCTGATTCGGCTAACATAAACAGGGGGATTAGCGTTGCTGGGCAGCGGGTTATCTATAAGGCCGCGCCGATTCGGTTGTATCTGCTTCGCCGGAAACAACCAACGGCTGATTACCTTTGTGCCCGCTTCAACAATAACACCCGCCGGCAGATTCCCTTTATGCCCGCTTCACCACTAACAAACCCCGGCAGGTTTCGTTTTATGCCCGCCTCGGCAAAAACATCCCCCGGCAGGCTCTCTTGCAAGGGGTTCGGCGGCCCGTTACCTATCGGGCCGCCGAACCTGCCCCGTCAGGCCAGCGCCCTGGCCAGCTCCTGATCCGGGCGTTTGAGCAGGGAATACAGCACGCCCAACAGCAAGGTCCCGGCTGCGATAGCGATCAGATACAACAGCACCGGCGTGATGGCCCCCGGGATGAGCAGGACGAACATCCCGCCATGGGGCGCCATCAGCTTCACGCCGAAGAACATGGACAACGCGCCGGTCACCGCCCCGGAAACCATACAGCTGGGGATGACGCGGAACGGATCCCGCGCGGCGAAGGGAATAGCGCCCTCGGTGATGAAACATAGGCCGAGAACGAAGGCGGCTTTGCCGGCCTCGCGTTCGGTTTTTTCAAACTTGTTGCGCGCAAGCAGCGTGGCGACGGCGATACCCAACGGCGGCACCATGCCCGCACCCATTACCGCCGCCATCGGCGCATAGGTCTGGGTGCTGAGCAGCGCCACGCCGAAGGCATAGGCGGCTTTATTGATAGGCCCGCCCATGTCGCTGCACATCATGGCTCCCAGTATCGCGCCCAGGACCACGGCATTGGCGGTGCCCATGGATTGCAGCCAGCCGGTGAGCGCGGTAAGGATTTTAGCCACCGGCGTACCCACCACGTAAATCATCACCAGGCCGGTTATCAAACTGGCGATCAGGGGAATGATCAGTATGGGTTTCAGCGCCGCCATGCTTGGCGGCAACGGCAGTTTATTACTGATAAGCTTCGCCACGTAACCCGCCAAGAATCCGGCGATTATCCCGCCGATAAAACCGGCGCCGGAGCTGACCGCCAGCATGCCCCCCCCACCAGTCCGGGCGTCAGCCCCGGACGATCGGCGATGGAGAAAGCGATAAAACCCGCCAACACCGGAACCATTAACGCAAAGGCCGATTTCCCGCCGATTTGCATCAGGGCCGCGGCCAAGGTGCCCGGTTGTTCAAACGCGTGGATGCCGAAAACGAACGACAAGGCGATGCACAACCCTCCCGCCACCACCATCGGCAGCATATAGGATACCCCGGTGAGCAAATGGCGGTATGGCCCGGCGGCGGTTTTCTTCTCCTGATTGGCCGGCGCATTGCTGGTTTGCGCTTCCGGCTGATAAATCTCGGCTTCCAGCACGGCCTTGTCCAGTTCCTGCGCGGTCCGTTTCAGCGCCAGGCCGGTGCTGGTGCGATACATGGGCTTGCCGGCGAATTTGCTGAGATCCACTTCGATATCCACAGCCACGATAACCAAGTCCGCCTGCCGGATTTCTTCTTCGCTAATGGCATTGCCCGTGCCCACCGAACCGCGGGTTTCCACCTTGACCCACCAGCCGCGTTTTTTCGCCTCGCCTTCGATGGCCTCCGCCGCCATGTAGGTGTGCGCCACCCCGGTGGGACAGGCGGTAACGCCGATAATGCGTTTCGGACCCCGTGGGGAGAGCGACGCGGCACCGCCCTGTGCCTGGGTCGGTGCCTGATAAATCTCGGCGGCGCTTTTCGCCTGGGCCAGAAACGCCGCGGGCCGGCTTGCGGCCAGGGCCGCCTCGCCGAAATAGACCTTCTTGCCGTTCAGCTCGGCATCAGCGCCGTCGGGAGCGCCCACCACCACCACCAGTTCCGCCTCGGCGGCGGACTCCACCAGGTTCAGCCCGGCATCGGCGGCGGCGGCCGCCAGTAACTTTTTCACCAGATGGCCTCTTGCCTGGCCCAGTGAACTGTCTAATTTCAGCAGCGTGTTCATTTTGTCTCCTGCTGGTCATTGAATGGTTTTAAGTCGACCCGGGCCATCATCGCGGCCAGTTGAGGACGATCGGTAACGCCGACATTGCTTTGGCTTACCGCCAGCGCCGCCACGGCGGTGGCAAGGCGCAACGTGTGTTCGCTGGATTCGCGCATCAGCAAACCGTAAATCAGCCCCCCCCACCATGGAATCGCCGGCGCCCACCGTGCTGACGACTTCGCAGGCCGGCGGTTTCGCCAGCCAGGCGCCGGAGGCGTTAACCCACAGCGCCCCTTCCGCCCCGAGGGAGATAACCACATGGGCGATGCCTTGTTCGCGCAGGGCATGAGCGGCGGCCACCACATCCCCCAGCGTGGGCAATTTATGTCCGGCCCAGATTTCCAGCTCGCGGCGATTGGGTTTTACCAGCCAGGGAGCCGCCTTCAGACCGGCCACCAGCGCTTCGCGGCTGCTGTCGAAAATAATGCACGGGCAATGGCTGCGCAGTTTTATCATCCAATCGGTAAAAGCTTCGGGAGGCACTCCCGCCGGCAGGGCTGCCGCTCACCGCCACCATGTCGAACTGGCCGAGCCAGGTGAGGGAATCATTGACGAAGCGGTCCCAATCCTGCGGCGTCACATTGAAGCCGGAGAAATTGAAATCGGTGACATCGCCCTGTTTTTCCGTCAGCTTGACATTGATGCGGGTCCGCCCTTGCACCACCTGAAAACGGTTGGCGATACCCAAATCACTGAACAACAGTTGAAAACCGTCCTGGTTTTCCTTACCCAAAAAACCGCCCACGGTGACGTCGATGCCCAGGTCTTTCAGTACTTTGGCTACATTTATCCCTTTTCCCGCCGCGTGCAGTCCGGTTGTTTGCACCAGGTTAACCTCTCCCCGTTCAATGGCGGGGCAAAATCCGACCAAATCATAAGCCGGATTCAATGTAATGGTCGCTACTCGCCTGCTCATGCCACACCCTCTCCCAGTCCGGAGGCAATTGCCTCGCCAATGGCTTTCAGCGCCTGTTCAGCATCGGCGCCGTCGGCGGTAAAACGTAATCTGTGCCCGTTCTGGACACCCAGCGCCACGACCTTCATCAGGCTGCGTCCGTTAGCCGGCTTGCCGCTGCCGTCAAGATTGGCGACGGTGATGGCGCTGGTGAACTGCTTGATCACGTTCACCAGGGCGGTGCCGGGGCGGGCATGCAAACCATGCTCGTTACGAATGACGTACTCCGCGCTCAATTGTGTACCGGTTTGTGACGCTTCTCCGCAGAGGAGAGCCAGCAAATCGGGACCATCGGCGGTCAGCAGGCGCTCCGTGTCTCCCGCCAGCACAAAATCGCCAAGCTGGTTCAAGACCTTAAGCGGCTGCTCGTCCGCCATGGCCACGGTCACCAGCAAGGCGACCGACTGCCCGTCCAGGTTGAATGCCGCCAAGGGGCGGCTTATCGCCACCGAGCTTGCCAAATTGCCGCGGGTTGCATCGTTAATCCAGATGCCCTGGCCGAGGTTCAGCGGGCTGCCGCTTATCACATCGCTGACGAAATCAGCGTCCGCCGCCCCGGCTTGCTGCAAGCGGCCGGCGTTCAGCGCCTTGAGCGTCATCATATCTTCAGCGGCGATATCCAACGCCATCAGCGAAACGTCGAACAGAAAGGGCGCCGGCAGCCGTTCGCCGGTGAGGACGCCGCGCAGCTCCTCGGCATCGGTGGTCGTGGCCAGGCGTTCGGCCATTTTTTCATCGCTCAACACATGCGTCAGCTGACGCAGCAGCGCCAGATGCTCATCGGAACGGGCGGCTATACCGATAACCACATAGGCCTTTTGTCCGTCGCCCCATTCAATCCCTTGGGGGGAACTGAAACACCTGGACGCCGGTTTTCAGCACCTGATCGCGGGTAGCGGGAATGCCGTGCGGAATCGCGATGCCGCTGCCCAAAAAGGTGGATGTTTGCTGTTCGCGCTGCAACATGCCGTCCAGGTAGCCGTCGCGGACGTAGCCTGCCCGCGTCAACGCCGCGGCGACCTCCGTTATAGCCTCTTGTTTGTTCGGGGCCTGGGCACCGAGATGAATATCGTTCAGTGACAACTCAAACATACATCTCCTCGCTTGCTGAAATTGAATCGTTTCAGCTCAAATGGGAAATCACGGCGCCGTTCTTGGGGCACATTTTCCCCGACGGCGCTGAAACGTTTCAATCAAGTTTCCGACGATGGAATACGGAATGCAAGCATCGGCGAATTTTTACTGACGAATCTTTGAAGCGACGCACAATTTGCTGACCCCGCATCCGCAGAAATCGACTTTTTACGCTGGGGCTGAAGTTATGCTGAAGGCCCCTTTGCACAAATCTTTTTCCTTTATATACGTGATCGCCCTCCTTCGCTGAAGGATTTTCCCGGCGTTGATAATATTGATACCGCTGAAGAGGCCGACGCAGGACCAAGACGGATTGCGCATTTTTTTTAGCAAAAAATGTCAAGAACGGGCCGCAACTGTATTTTTTTCGCCGCAGCCTTTCGTTTTAGCCCAACTGGCGTATGATGCCCGCGTTCTCTTTTGCCCTTGATTCAGACGTCAAACTCATGCATACGCCTCTCGCCCTCTCGCGGCGTCTTCCGGATATGACCGCTTCGGCATTTCTGGTGATCGCTTTTCTCTCCGGTATCGCCGGCGCGCTGCAACTCCCGACATTAAGCGTATTTCTCTCAACCGAAGTGCAGGCTCGCCCGTTTATGGTGGGGTTGTTCTATACCGGCAGCGCCGTAATCGGGATTGTGGTGAGCCAGTTCCTGGCCGGTCGCTCCGATAAAAAAGGCGACCGCAAGCAGCTTATTTTTCAGTGCTGCGCCCTCGGAGCGGCCGGTTGCGTGCTTTTTGCCTTTAACCGCAATTATTTCGTCCTGCTGATGGTCGGCGTACTGCTGACCAGCTTCGGTTCAACCGCCAACCCGCAGTTGTTCGCCCTGGCCCGGGAACACGCCGATAACAGCGGCCGCGAATCCGTCATGTTCAGTTCGGTGATGCGCGCCCAGGTCTCCTTGGCCTGGGTTATCGGCCCGCCGCTGGCCTTCGCCCTGGCGTTGGGCTTCGGTTTCCAGGCCATGTATATGATGGCGGCGGTCACCTTTGTCGTGTGCGGCGCCTTGGTGTGGCTATTGCTGCCCGCCATGCGCAAGTCATCCCTCAACACCGAAGCGGTGATGGAAGCGCCTCGCCGCAACCGCCGTGATACCCTGTTGTTGTTTATCGCCTGCACGCTGATGTGGACCTGCAATTGCATGTATCTGATCAACATGCCGTTGTACCTGATTCATGAGCTGGGCCTAGCGGAAAAGATGGCCGGCATTATGATGGGCACCGCCGCCGGGCTGGAAATCCCCACCATGCTGATAGCCGGTTATGTTTCCAAACGCTACGGCAATCGCCTGCTGATGCGCATCTCGGTGGGCGCCGGACTGCTGTTTTACCTTGGGCTGACCTTGTTTACCGATACCACGGCGCTCCTGCTGCTGCAGCTGCTTAATGCGGTGTTCATCGGTATACTGGCGGGAATCGGCATGATCTATTTTCAGGATTTGATGCCCGGCCAAGCCGGCTCGGCCACGACGCTTTTCACCAATACCGGTCGCGTGGGCTGGATTCTCGCCGGCTCGCTGGCCGGCTTGATTTCGGAAATCTGGCAATTGCATACGGTTTTTTATGTGGCGTTGCTTATGATTGCCGGCGCCGCTTATTGCATGTGGCGCATCCGTGATGTAGATTCGCCGCTGCCCCGCGACACAGTCAATTCCCCCTTGCCCGGAACGCCCGGCAACGGTAACGTGTCGCCATAGATTCCGACACAATTATACAGGTTCCTGTTAATGGCTAGAGCAAACGAAATTAAGCGCGGTATGGCGGTAAACTACAACGGCAAGCTGTTGCTGGTCAAAGATATTGATATCCAGAGCCCGAGCGCGCGAGGGGCCAGCACGCTCTATAAAATGCGTTTTTCCGATGTCCGTACCGGGCTGAAGGTGGAGGAGCGTTTCAAGGGCGACGACATACTCAACACCATTGATCTCGTCCGCCGCTCGGTGACCTTTTCCTACATCGACGGCGACGAGTACATTTTTATGGATGATGAGGATTACACGCCTTATCCCTTCAAGAAAGACCAGATAGAAGAAGAGCTGCTGTTCATTCCCGAGGGCGGCATTCCCGGGATGCAGGTGCTGACCATGGACGGGCTGGTGCTGGCGCTGGAACTGCCGCAAACGGTTGATCTCGAGATTGTCGAGACCACGCCGGGCATCAAGGGCGCCTCCGCCAGCGCCCGCACCAAACCGGCGCTGATGAGCACCGGACTGACGGTATCGGTGCCGGAGTATCTCAACAGCGGCGAAAAAATCCGTATCCACGTGGCTGAACGCCGCTATATGAGCCGCGCCGATTAATGGCTGTCACGATTGTTTCGGACGCCCTCATTGATGGCTGTTACGTTTGCCGTGAGCGCGAAAGGCCATGACCGCTAAAACCACCCTGGTGACCGGTTTTCTCGGCAGCGGGAAGACCACCACCTTGTTGCATCTGCTGGCCAACAAGCCGGCGGATGAACGCTGGGCGGTGTTGGTTAATGAATTCGGCGAAATCGGTATCGACGGCGCGCTGCTTGCCGAGAGCGGCGCCCTTATCAAAGAGATCCCCGGCGGCTGCATGTGCTGCGTCAACGGCCTACCCATGCAGGTGGGGCTCAATACCCTGCTGCAACGCCATCGTCCTCACCGGCTGCTTATCGAGCCCACCGGGCTGGGACACCCGAAACAGATTCTGGCGCTGCTGGCCTCGCCGTTCTATGAAAGCTGGCTTACGCTGCAGGCAACCCTGTGTCTGCTGGATGCACGCCAGCTCGGCGACCCCCGCTATACCGGCAATGAAAATTTCCGCCACCAGCTGGCGGCGGCGGATATCATCATCGCCAACAAGCAGGACGCCTACAGCCCTCGCGATGTGGAACAACTCGCGGCCTGGGGCCGTGAGCACGCGGCAGAGAGGCCCATCATCAGCGCCACCCGCGGCCGAGTTTCCCCCGCCCTGCTGGACACCCCGCGCCGTAACGTGCGGGAGCTGCCCGCGGGGACGCACCATCACGGGCAGCGTATCGCCGGAACCGGCTTGGCCGCACTCAGCCTGCCAGGCAATACCGGCTGGCGCCGGGCACTGAATCAGGGTCAGGATTATGCATCCTGCGGTTGGATATTTGACCAGGATACGGTGTTCGATACCGTGCGCCTGCTGGAGTGGGCACGCCTGGCCCCGGTCGAACGCGTAAAAGGCGTTTTACGCATCGCCGAAGGCGCATTGTCGATTAATCGTCAGGGGCAGGATTTATCCATAGAAACCCGCCAAACCCCGCCGCCGGACAGCCGCATCGAGCTTATCAATCCCTCGGCGGCCGACTGGAATGTTTTACAAACCTCTTTGTTGAGGGCACGTTTAAATTAGCATTATTATTATTACATTAATGTTAATGCTCTTTCAGGCTTCTCAAGATGCAACGTTTGCCCGTTATCATCACACTCAATATTTTGGGTATTGTGCTTTTTTTATCCTGGTTTCTCCTCCCCGGCCATGGGTTCTGGTTTGGCGTCGATTCGTCCATATTCCTTTTTTCAATAGCCTGATGGTTCATAGCCATCGTTTCGCCGTGTTGCTGGCCATCGCCAACTATCGGGCTTTCGATGCCATCTCCCTGCTGTTCATGGGCGCGATGTATTATTATTATTTCCGCCGCGCCGGCCATGATGAACGCTATCGAATGATAAGCATCGGCATCGTGATGCTGCTTTCCGCGGTGGTGCTTAATCAATTGGGTCATTTGCTGCCGGTCAGCCATGCCAGTCCGACGATTTTCTTTGAGAATGACCCCAATGTGGCGCGCATCTCGCAATTTGTCTCTATTCCCACCAAGGACTCCTCCGCCAACAGCTTCCCCGGCGATCACGGCATGATGCTGCTGATTTTCGCCGCCTATATGTGGCGCTATTTCGGCCGACGCGCGTTGGCGGGCGGGCTGCTGATTTTTGTCGTCTTCGGGTTGCCCCGGGTCATGATCGGCGCGCACTGGTTCACCGATATCGCGGTGGGTTCACTGTCGGTGCTGTTGGTGGGACTGAGCTGGTGGCTGTTGACGGATGCCGGCGATAAGTTGATAAACTGGGTTCATCATCATCTGCCGGGGGCCCGGGTCAGCCGTTTTCAATAGGATTTATGTATGTCGGCGCTAACGTTTTTCATGTTCTCCCATGACAAACGCTAACGCCTGATGACCGATGCAAGGACGCTTTAAAGCCGCTGTTTCCTCCCACGCCGCCGCTTTACCATGAAATGTTATGATATTGATCCGTTTCTTAACCTTATTATCAATAAACTTTCACATCATCAAAAGTTATAAATTAGTCGATAAAACTTCTCGCTTTCCGTAATTCATTACGGTAACCTCAAATTCGCTGTACTCATGGACTGGTATGAATGCCATTAAATTGTGTGAGAACAGCCACACATTGTAGGAATAATATTTGGTCGATTGGTATTTGCGCTTTATTCTCGATTCGTTTGGCATTTTTATAGCGGCATCGTCGCTAAGGACTTTAAGGGATAACACTTATAATGGTCAAATCTCAACCTATTTTGAGATATGTTCTGCGGTTCATCCCCGCAGTGGCGGTCGCTGTGGCGCTTTCCGCCTGTAGTTCTCAAAGCTCCAGACAAACCGCTGAGATGCATGCAGTTAATGATAATAGCCAGTCTTCACTGCAAGCCTCTCAGGAACAATTTGAAGAAATGGTCCGTAATGTCGACATTAAAACGAAAATTATGGATCAATACGCCCTCTGGAAAGGCGTGCGTTACCGGTTAGGCGGTAATACCAAGCGTGGTATTGACTGTTCGGCTTTCGTCCAAATGACCTTCAAAGAGCAGTTCGGCCTTGAATTACCCCGTTCCACGACGGAACAACAGGGTATGGGCTCCAAAATCCAGCGCGGGAAACTGCGTCCCGGCGATTTAGTGCTGTTCCATGCCGGTTCCACCGGTCGCCATGTGGGAATATATCTGGGTAACGATCAATTTGTTCATGCATCAACCACCAGTGGCGTAATGATATCCAGCATGGATGAAGATTATTGGAAGAAACGCTATCGCGAAGCGCGTAGAGTACTGGTGCGCGGGACTCAAAGTTGAATAAATAATGGTTATTAATTAAACGCCCTTAATGCCGAACGAGAAAAAAGGCCGTCCTCAAAGGACGGTTTTTTTGCTCATTCTTAAAGTTTTGTAAATCTCATTTTGTGATGAGGTAATTAATAATTTGCCTAACGTTAATTAATTCGTCTTAGATGATATTGACGTACAGCGCGATGTCTGCGCTGCCACTCGCTGTTCCCGCTCTATGGTCGAATTTGCTTCGCCGGTGAATCAAAAATCAATCTGATTATTTTGACATTAATATTATATAAATCGTTAATGTAACTATTATACTAGAGTTCGATTTGTCATTATCGCCTTGAGTCGGTCAGCATCTGCGCAGGAGCGTAACCTGATGTTTTTACGTCTTTGGATAGCGCTGGTTTTTAGCCTCGTCAGCTACGGTCTGCACGCCGAGACCATCAATGAGGGTTATGCGTTTGCGCTGCTGGGAGAACCCAAATACAGCAGCGACTTTGACCATTTCGATTATGTCAACCCCGCCGCCCCCAAGGGAGGCGCGGTGACCTTGGCCGCCATCGGCACCTTTGATAATTTCAACCGCTATGCCCTGCGAGGTTCCGCCGCCATGCGAACCGACCAGCTGTATGACTCTCTGTTCACCACCTCCGATGATGAAATGGGCAGTTATTATCCGCTGGTGGCGGAGTCGGCGCGCTACCCGTCGGATTTCAGGTGGATTGAAATAACCATCAATCCACGGGCCCGCTACCATAATCATCAGCCCATCACCGCACGGGACGTCGCTTTTACCTTTAACAAATTCATGACCGAAGGCGTACCGCAATTCCGTCTGTATTATAAAGGCGTTACGGCGAAGGCGATTGCGCCACTCACCGTGCGTTATGAATTTCCCCAACCCGATAAAGATAAATTGCTCGGTCTGCTAGACCTGCCCATTCTGCCGGAAAGCTACTGGCAGCACCACAAACTGAGCGATCCGCTGGCCTCGCCGCCGCCCGCCAGCGGACCTTATCGTATCACCGCCTGGCGTACCGGGCAGTACGTGACCTATTCGAGGGTCAAAGATTATTGGGGCGAGAATCTGCCGGTCAATCGCGGACGCAATAATTTCGACACCATCCGCTATGACTATTATCTGGACGACAATGTCGCTCTTGAGGCTTTCAAAGCCGGCGCCTTCGATCTGCGGGTGGAGACCTCGCCGAAAAATTGGGCCACTCAATATCACGGCGGTAATTTCGATCGCGGCTATATCGTCAAACAGGAAGTGCCCAATAATGCCCCGGTCAGTACGCCCTGGCTGGCATTCAATATCCAGCGTCCCTTGTTCGCCGACCGACGGGTCAGGGAAGCCATCGCCCTGGCGTTTGATTTTGAATGGATGAACAAAGCGCTTTTCTTTAACGGCTATGAGCGGGTCAACAGCTACTTCACCAATACCGACTACGCCGCCCGAGGGTATCCCGACGCCGCCGAGCTGGCGTGGCTGGCGCCGTTGAAGGGACAAATTCCGCCGGAAGTCTTTACCGATATCTATCATCCCCCGGTCTCGGACGGCAGCGGCTACGATCGGAAAAACCTGCTCACGGCACTGGCGTTATTGAAAGAGGCCGGCTGGGAGCTGAAGAATCAGCAGTTGGTGAACGTTAAAACCGGCAAACCTTTCCAGTTTGAAATGATGCTGATGAGCGGCAGCAACAGCCAATACATCTTGCCGTTTCAGCATAATCTGCAACGGCTGGGCATCACCCTGCAAATCCGGGAGGTGGACAGCGCGCAATTCACCAACCGGCTGCGCAAGCGCGACTTCGACATGATGCCCTCCACCTATGCCCCATTCCCTTATCCCAGCGGCGATTTGCAGATCATGTGGGGGTCGGCCTATGTGGAATCCACTTATAACCGCCCCGGCGTCAAGGATCCGGCCATCGACCGCCTGATCAATGAAATCGTACGCCACCAGGGGGACGAAAAAGCCCTGCTGTCCCTCGGGCGGGCACTGGATCGGGTGCTGACCTGGAATCAATTCATGATCCCCATGTGGTTCTCTCATCAAACCCGGCTGGCCTATTGGGACAAGTTCGCCATGCCGGAAATCCGTCCCACTTATGCGCTGGGGTTCGACACCTGGTGGTACGATGTCAACCGGTCGGCTAAATTGCCGGAGGAACGGCGCTAACAGAGGGGTTTGCATGACGTCATATTTATTACGTCGACTATTACTGGTCATTCCCACGCTGTGGGCCATCATTACCCTGAATTTTTTTATCGTGCAAATCGCCCCCGGCGGCCCGGTGGACCAAGCCATCGCCGCCATTGAAACGGGACAGCAAAGCGGCTTCTCCGCCGGCCGCGACGATCCTACCGCCCGCGTCCAGGCGCTGCACGGCGGGCAAATCGGCGACAGCCAGTATCGCGGCGCCCGCGGGCTGGATCCGGAAGTCATTGCGGAAATCACCCGACGCTACGGCTTCGACAAACCGCTGCACGTGCGTTATTTCACCATGCTGTGGCACTATGTCCGGTTCGATTTCGGCGACAGCCTGTTTCGCGGGGCATCGGTCATGCAACTGATTAAAGAGAGCCTGCCGGTTTCCATCACCCTGGGATTATGGAGCACGCTGATTATTTATCTTGTCTCCATCCCGCTTGGCATCAGGAAGGCGGTGTGCAGCGGCAGCGGGTTTGATGTCTGGAGCAGCACGCTTATCATCGTCGGTTACGCCATTCCGGCATTCCTGTTCGCCATTTTGCTGATAGTGTTGTTCGCCGGCGGCAGCTATCTCGATTGGTTCCCGCTGCGCGGTCTGGTTTCCAGTCATTTCGACAGCCTGCCCTGGTATAAGAAGATAACCGACTATCTATGGCATATCACCCTGCCGGTGCTGGCCACGGTGATAGGCGGCTTCGCCACCCTGACCATGCTGACCAAAAACGCCTTTTTAGATGAGATCCGCAAACAATATGTCATTACCGCCCGCGCCAAGGGCTTGAACGAAAAGCAGATCCTTTATCGCCATGTTTTCCGTAACGCCATGCTTTTGGTGATAGCCGGTTTTCCCGCCACGTTTATCAGCATGTTCTTCACCGGCTCGCTGCTGATTGAAGTGATGTTCTCCCTCAACGGACTGGGATTGCTCGGTTACGATGCCACTCTCCAACGGGACTACCCGGTGATGTTCGGCACGCTGTATATTTTTACCCTGATAGGCCTGCTGCTGAACATCCTTAGCGATATGACCTATACGCTGGTGGATCCCCGCATTGATTTCGAGAGGCGGCAATGAGCGGGTTAAGCCCGGTCAACCAGGCGCGTTGGGCGCGCTTTCGCCGCAATCGCCGCGGCTATTGGTCGTTATGGCTGTTTTTGCTGCTGTTTATTGTGAGCCTGTGTTCGGAACTGGTGGCCAATGACAAACCTTTGCTGGTGCGGTACGAGGGTCATTTTTATTTCCCGCTGCTGGTCAGCTACGATGAAACCACCTTCGGCGGCGAGCTGGCCACCGCCGCCGACTATCGCGATCCCTACCTCGCCCGGCGCCTGGCATCTCACGGATGGGCGCTATGGGCGCCCATCCGCTACGACTACCGCACCATCAATTTCGCCACGGAACGACCCTTTCCTTCGCCCCCGGATGGACAAAATTGGCTGGGCACCGACAGCGCCGGCAAAGACGTGCTGGCGAATTTGCTCTATGGCTTTCGCCTGTCGATGCTGTTCGGGCTGGCGCTTACCCTGCTCTCCAGCCTGATAGGCATTATCGCCGGCGCCACCCAGGGCTATTACGGTGGACGGCTTGACCTGTGGGGCCAGCGTTTTATTGAGGTCTGGTCCGGTATGCCGACGCTGTTTTTGATTATTCTGCTGTCGAGCGTGGTACCGCCGAATTTCGGCTGGTTGCTTGGCATCACCGTGCTGTTCGGCTGGATGAGCCTGGTGGGCGTGGTGCGCGCCGAGTTCCTGCGCACCCGTAATTTCGATTATATCCGCGCCGCTCAGGCCATGGGGGTGAGCGACGGCATGATTATGCTGCGGCATATGCTGCCCAACGCCATGGTGGCGACGCTGACGTTTATGCCGTTCATTCTCTGCGGCTCCATCACCACGCTGACGTCGCTGGATTTCCTCGGCTTCGGCCTGCCCCTGGGCTCACCTTCCCTTGGCAATTTGCTGCTGGAGGGCAAAAACAACCTGCAGGCGCCTTGGCTTGGCATCACCGCGTTCGTGATGCTGGCCTTGGTATTGTCGTTGCTGATCTTCATCGGCGAGGCGGTACGCGACGCTTTCGACCCCGGCAAGAGCCATTGACCATGACCACACCTTTACTGCAAATCCAAGCATTAAGCGTCGCCTTTCGCCAGGGAGAAACCTGCCGCCAGGTAGTGGACCAGGTATCCTTGACCGTTAACGCCGGCGAGACGCTGGCGCTGGTGGGGAATCCGGTTCCGGCAAGAGCGTGACCGCATTATCGATATTGCGTCTGTTGCCGTCCCCTCCCGCCGTCTATAGCCACGGCGATATCCTGTTTCAGGGGCAAAGCCTGCTTCGCGCGGACGATGCCGCGCTAAGACGAGTGAGAGGCAACGATATCGCCATGATTTTCCAAGAACCCATGTCGTCTCTTAATCCGCTGCACACCGTTGAAAAGCAATTGCTGGAAGTGTTGGCTCTGCATCGGGGCATGCGCAAAGACGCCGCACGGGGCGAGGTGCTGGCCAGCCTCGATCGGGTGGGCATACGCAACGCCCAATCGCGGCTAAGGGATTTTCCTCACCAGTTGTCCGGCGGCGAGCGGCAACGGGTCATGATCGCCATGGCGTTGCTGACCCGGCCAAAATTACTCATAGCCGATGAACCCACCACCGCGCTGGATGTGACGGTCCAGGCGCAAATCCTCCGGCTATTGGCGGATTTGCGCCGCGAGATGGGCATGGCGCTGCTCTTTATCACCCATAATCTGAATATCGTTCGCCAACTGGCGGATGACGTAGCGGTAATGAAGGACGGTAAATGCGTGGAGGTCAGTCCCTGCCGGACGCTCTTTAGCGCCCCGCGTCATGATTACACCCGCCAATTATTGACGGCGGGGCCGGGCGGTTGCCCCCTGCCGGTACCGGCCGACGCCCCCGTATTGCTGAATGTCAAAAGCCTGGGGGGTATCGTTTACAGTACAGCGCGGGCTGCTGCGCCGAGGGGTGAGGGAAAAACGGGTATTAAACGACGTGACCTTCACCCTGCGGCGCGGCGAAAGCTTGGGACTGGTGGGGGAATCCGGGTCGGGGGAAAAGCACGACGGCGCTGGCGGTGCTGCGCCTGCTGAAATCCGATGGGGAAATCTGGTTTGAAAACCAGCCGCTGCATCAGCTTAACCGACGGCAGATGCTGCCCCTACGCCGCCGCATTCAGGTCGTGTTCCAAGACCCGAACTCCGCTCTTAATCCCCGGCTGACGGTGGCGCAAATCGTCGAAGAGGGGCTGCGGGTTCATCATCGTTATACGCCCCTGGAGCAAGAACAGCGGGTGATTACCGCCTTGCGGGAAGTGGGGTTGGATCCGCTGACGCGCCATCGCTATCCGGATCAATTTTCCGGCGGACAGCGCCAACGCATCGCCATCGCCCGGGCCCTTATCCTGCAGCCGGAACTGGTGATTCTGGATGAGCCCACCTCTTCTTTAGACCGTTCGGTACAGGGACAGATTTTACAATTATTGAAATCATTGCAGGAAAAACATCAGTTGACCTTTCTGTTCATCAGCCATGATCTGCAGGTGGTGAAGGCCATGTGCCACCAGGTGGTCGTCTTGCGCCAGGGAGAAGTCGTGGAACAAGGCGAGTGCCGTCGCATCTTCGAGGCGCCGGCGGCGGAGTATACCCGGCAACTGGTGCAATCAAGCGACGGCTAGTCGAGTGCCCAAAGCCGTAAGCCTTCAGGCGCTATAGGGCACGGCGGCGGGTTCGGCAATGGCCACGCCGATATTTTTCAAACGGCAAAGGGCGGTACATTCATCGTCGCGGTGCAGAAACAGGCAGGGCTGCCCTTCACATTCCAGCACCGAACAAGAGACCTGGATTTCCGCCAGCGAACCGGCCAGCTCTCGCATGGTATCCCAGGCGCTGCGAGGAGCGTCGCCTTCATAATTGAGAAGCGTTAGGCCCACCAGCGAATTGATGCCACCGGTCGCCGCTTCAATGGGTTCAACTTTGACGCCGCAAAAAACCGTTTAGGTAGCGATAAGAACGCGGCAGGCGATGTATAACGGATAATTGTAAATTATTCACTGCCTTTCCCCAAAGATAATCGAATGGCAAGTAACAATTTTATCACAAAATAATAATGTTAGAATGACATGCATGATTTTATAGTTTACAAAAATATCTTTTTAACCCCAAAAATGTGAGACAAGTCACCTTTTAAGTCTATGTGTACCGCGTTAAACTGCGGAACTCAACTCTTTTTTATGCAATTGCATAACTTGTTGCGCGATTTTGGTTTACATTTTCAAAACAAAAAGTCAGATTTTAGGGGAACTCACGGCGGTGCGCTCGCTTTTGCGCGGACGGCTGGCATAAACGTAGCAGAGCATGGCGCTCAGGGTGCAAAACGCCATTGAGAGCACCATCGGCCACGCGCTCTGGAAGCTCGCCAGAGACAAAATCGCCCCCCCCCCACCAGAGCACCGACGCCGAAACGCAGGGTGCCGGCCAGAGAAGAAGCGGTACCGGCCATATGGGGAAATTCTTGCAGGATGACCGCCATGCCGTTGGACGTCACCATCGCCACGCAGCCGACAAAGATGGCCACGCACAATACCAGCGGCAAAAAACCCAGGTTAAACGTGCAGACGACAACCAAGGCGATCCCCATCAGCAATTGAATAACCAAACCAAGATGAAACATGCGCTGCGCGCCGAATCGCCCCACGCTGCGGCTGTTTATCAGCGTCATGATAAACAAAAACACCACGTTGAGAGCGAAATAGTAACCGAAATGCTGCGGCGAAACGCCGTTGATATCGATGTAGACAAAAGGGCCGGCGCTCAGGAACGAGAACAAGCCGGCGAAGGAAAACCCGCTGGCCAGCATATAGCAAAATACCCGTTTGTGGCGGAAAAGCGCGCCGAAATTGCCGATGGTGGCGCGCAGACTGAATGTTTGCCGCCGCTCCCGCGGCAGGGTTTCACGAATATACAGCAGCACCAGCACAGTAGCCACCAGGGCCGCCAGGGTCATGATCCAGAAAATGGCGTGCCAGTTGAACAGCAGCAGCAAAGCGCCGCCGATAACCGGCGCCAAGAGCGGCGCCACCGTCATCACCAGCACCACAAATGACATCATGCGGGAAAAGTCGTCCGCGGTGAACATATCCCGCATCAGGGCGTTGATCACGACGCTTGCGGCGGCGGCGGACAAGCCATGCAGCAGGCGCATGACAATCAGTTGCTCCACCGAGTGGGATAATGCGCAGGCCGCGGCGGCCAGGGCGAAACAAAAGGTGCCGAACAAGATAACCGGCTTGCGGCCCAGGCTGTCCGCCAGCGGGCCGTAAAAAAGCTGGCCGATGGAGAAACCCAGCACATAGGCGCTAAGGGTCATTTGCACGCTGCCCGCGCTGACGCCGAACTCGCCGGCTATGGCGGGCATGGCCGGCAGATACATATCAATTGCCAGCGGCATCAGCATGGACAACAAACCCAGGATAATAATCAGCCCGGCATGGGATTTTTGGGATGTTTGCACGTCGTACCACTCCTTATTGTAACGCCCAGCCCGCTCGCCGCGGCATCATTGATTTACCGGCGCGCCGACGCTGTCGATCTCCTCGCGGGTCAACGGACGGTATTCCCCCGGCTGCAGGCCCGCATCCAGCACGATGGTGCCGATGCGTTCGCGATGCAGGGTCTCCACCCGGTTGCCGATGGCCGCCAACATCCGCTTCACCTGGTGATAACGCCCTTCGCTGATGGTCAGCCGAATATCCCGTTCAGACAGCATCTCCAGAACCGCCGGGCGGGTGGGGAGCGTTTCGCCGCGCAGCATCACCCCTTCGGTTAATTGCCGGGCGGCGTCCGCCGACAGGGGTTCCGCCAGCGTCGCCCGATAGGTTTTCTCGCAGTGGTGCTTGGGAGAGGTAATCCGATGGGACCACTGGCCGTCATCGGTCATCAGCACCAGTCCGGTGGTATCGATATCGAGGCGACCGGCGGCATGCAGCTTATCCGGCACCGGTTCGTCCATGAAATAGAGTACGGTGGGGTTTTCGGGATCATCGGTGGAACAGACATAGCCTTGGGGCTTATGCAGCATAAAATAACGGTGTCCGATGATTTGCCGCAGCACATTGCCGTCAAAGCGTATTTCGTGGTGCGGCAGCAATTGAAAGGCTCCTTGCCTGACGGTTTCGCCATCCACCGTCACCCGCTTGGCACGTAATTCCCGCAGCGCCAGCGCCCGGCTAATGCCTAAATGTTGAGATAGAAATTTGTCCAGTCGCATTAAGTCTGTTTTGCCTGTAATCTTTAACGCCTGTCGCTCCCCCGGCGCGTTGCCGCGTCCGGTTGTGCATCCGCGATGCAATGGGATGGAACAGAAAGGGCCGCATGGGCAAGAGATACAGGGCAGTATAACGGGGCTTGCGTTGCAAGCCTAGCGAATCCCCTTGATCTTTCGAGCGACGGCTGAGCCGGGCTTGTCACTCGGCTCGTCCTGAAGCCTCGCCTCTGCGAGACCGCTTGCAATAGCGCCCAAATTTTCTCACGGCAAATCTGTCGCTTGCCCCGGTCGCTTAGACATGCAAGTCCCAGAGAGTTACAGCGCGCCGCCGACGGCTAAGCTCCAAAGATTCGCGAGCTTGCCGCCGGCCACTCCAGACGTCTAAGTTCCAAGCAGTCGCGAGCTTGCCGCCGGTCGTCTAGAGGTCTACTCTTCGGGTATTTGCGAGCGTGCCGTATGTCCGCCCCTCGAAAATTATCAGGTATGTTGAACCATGCGCTTTATGCTCAATTTCGTCCGCTTTAACGCCGACGGCAGCATCGCTGAGCCCTGTTTCTAATGGCATTCACCCTTCGTCCTTATCAGCGGGAGGCGGTCGACGCCGCGGTGGCGTATTTCCGTCGCCATCAGTCGCCGGCGGTCATCGTCCTGCCTACCGGCGCAGGCAAAAGCCTGGTCATCGCCGAGCTGGCGCGTATGGCACGCGGCCGGGTGCTGGTGCTGGCCCACGTCAAGGAACTGGTAGCGCAAAATCATGAAAAATACCGGGCGCTGGGGTGCGAGGCGGCGAGCGACGTCGCCGATAGCGATGACGCGGATATCTTCGCCGCCGGATTGCAGCGGCGGGAGAGCCGGGGCAAGGTGGTATTCGGCAGCGTTCAGTCTGTTGCCCGCCATTTGCCGCAATTTGACGGCGCCTTTTCATTGCTTATCATTGATGAATGCCACCGGTTAAGCGACGACGAAAACAGCCAATACCGGCAAATTATCCGGCACCTGCGCCTGGCCCGTCCCGATCTCCGTATCTTGGGTCTGACGGCAACCCCCTTTCGTCTCGGTAAAGGCTGGATTTATCATTATCATCACCACGGCATGGTGCGGGGAGATGAAAATTGTTTTTTCCGCGAATGCGTTTTTGAGCTGCCGCTGCACTACATGATAAAGCACGGGTTTCTGGTGTCTCCCGAGCGCCTGGATATGCCGGTGCTGCACTATGATTTCAGCCGACTGGCGCCCGGTCTGAACGGCTATTATAGCGAATCGGATCTCAACCTGGAGCTTAAGCGCCAGCGTCGGGTCACGCCGCTTATCGTCAGGCAAATCATAGAAATCGGCGCGGATAAGCGCGGGGTCATGATTTTCGCCGCCACCGTCGAACATGCTGGTGAGATTCTCGGCCTGCTGCCTCCCGGGCAGGGAGCGCTTATCAGCGCCGCTACCCCTCCCTTGGAGCGTGACGGTCTCATTAACGCCTTCCGGCGGCAGGCGCTGCGTTATGTGGTGAATGTGTCGGTGCTCACCACCGGCTTCGACGCCCCCCATGTCGACATGATAGCGATCCTGCGGCCGACCGAATCCATTGGGCTGTACCAGCAAATCGTCGGCCGAGGGCTGCGGCTGTCGCCCGGCAAGACCCGCTGCGTCATTCTGGACTATGCCGGCAACGGCCACGACCTGTTTTTTCCCCGAAATCGGACAGCCCAGGCCCCCCGGCGGCGGCAGTCCGGTCCAGGTGTTTTGCCCCCGGTGCGGCTTCGCCAACACGTTTTGGGGTAAAACCGCGCCGGACGGCGCCGTCATTGAGCATTACGGCCGACGCTGCCAAGGCTTTAGCGAGAATGATCTTGGCGAGCGTCGCCAATGCGACTTTCGCTTCAGATTCAAAATCTGCCCCGATTGCGGTGCCGAAAACGATATCGCCGCCCGCCGCTGTTCACAGTGCGAGCATCTTCTGGTGGACCCGGACGATATGCTGAAAGCCGCGCTGCGATTAAAAGACGCCATGGTACTGCGCTGCGGCGGCATGACGCTGGCGGCAGGCGAAGATGAGCGCGGTCAGTGGCTACGGGCGACGTATCACGATGAAGACGGCGCCGAGGTCAGCGAACGCTACCGCCTTGCCACGCCGGCCCAGCGGCGGCTGTTTGAATACCGCTTTTTGCGGCAGCACCAGCGGGCGCCGGGCGTTCCTCTTCCCTGGCTCACCGCCGCCGACATTCAAAAAGCCGCGCCGCTGCTGCGTCACCCGGATTTCGTCGTCGCCCGCCGCCACGGTCATTTCTGGCGGGTAAGGGAAAAAATCTTCGATTATCAGGGCCGTTACCGGCTGGCTAATGCACTGGGTTGAGGCCGGGTTTTATTTGCCCCCGGGCGGATATTCCGGTAGAATTCCGCCCGCTTTACTTTAAAGCAAGACTATCCAGCCCGCTGCTGGGTCGCCTGTAGCGGGAATACTTGTCAGTATCGAGAAAATAAATGCTAATCATTAATGCAGAAACGCGTAAAGAGCAGGGCAAGGGTGCGAGCCGCCGCCTGCGTATCGCCAACAAGTTCCCCGCCATCGTCTACGGTGGTACGGAAGCGCCGGTGGCCATTGAAATGGAACACGAAATTGTTCTGAATACCCAAACCAAACCGGGTTTCTACAGCGATGTCCTGTCGCTGGTGATCGACGGTAAAGAAACCAAGGTCAAGGTTCAGGCAGTGCAACGTCATCCGTTCAAACCCAAGCTGACGCATATCGACTTTGTTCGCGTTTAACCGCGCGTATATGACGCTCGAACCGTCATGGAAGCTCAAAAAACGCCGCTGATGCGGCGTTTTTTTTGTCTTTTCCGGCATAACCCCCGGCCTTAATCCTTACCTCCCAGCCGCCGTTGCAACTGATCGCGCAGATTCGGCGGCGTACCTTTGATGGTAAGGGTGTCGGTGGCGGGATCCCAAAAAAATTCGCTCGCCCATCAATTGCGCGTCAAAACTCAGGGTAATGCCCCCGCCGCTGCCGGCATATTTGGTCAATTGCCGTAACGTGCCGCGATCGGCGGGAAAACTCTCCTCCAGAGCATAGCCCTCCCCGCTGGTAAACGCCTGAAAAGACTTGTCCCCCACCGGCGGCAGGGCCTCGGACAATTCCGCCAGCGCAATCTCTTCACCGGATTGCAATTGATCTTTACAGTAACCGTAAACCTGCTCGCGCACGCTTTGCCGCGCCGGCTTATCCAACTGTCCCTCGGCGCAATAATCATCCACCGCCTGCAGCAGACCGCGGTTTTGCGCCTTGGCGTCCAGGCCTTCGGCGGCGGCCAGAAAATCGAGGAAAAAGTCCGACACCTTACGCCCTACCCGCCCCTTCAAGAAGGTAAGATAGCGGGTAGACGACGGATTAGCTTCCCATTCGGTAAGGTCAATACGCGCCACGATGTCCGCATGGTTAATATCCAGATAATGAGTGCTGCTGATATCAAGCTGTTCATTGACCCGCATGCTGCTGCAGCTGGCGAGCACCGCCACCAACAGATATTCCACCGCCAGATAGCGGTATTGGCAAAACAGCACAACGCCGCCTTCGGCAAACGGATACTTGCCCAGTTCGTCGCGCAACCGGCCGGTGGCGGCTCGGGTGAAGGAAAGAAAATCCTCGTCACCCCGACGACAATGGCGCAATGCCTCGGCCAGCTCGCTGTCGGGATTGAACAGGCCGTAAGCCTTGGTTTTCGCGCTGTAGACCCGATGCAGCTCCGCCATCATCTCATCCACCGCCGCGTTTGGCTGCAACAGCGAATCCCGTAAAATCAGCTCCAGGGTTTGCTCATCACGTTTAATGAGCTGATGCAACGCAATCTGGCCAATATCCAGACTCATGATTTATTCTCCTTCTGGTGAGAGGCGTATTCAAACACCGAATAGGCTTCTTTAGCAACCGGCGTCGCCATTGCCGACGGCAATCAGCGCGCCACCACAGGAAAAACATAAAAATGCGGAAAAAGAGGAGTTGATACGGTAAGATAGCGGGTTTTAAGAGGTTATGAAGAATATATTATGCCGCAAACATCCCGTTATAGCGACGAGCAAATCGAGACCTTACTGAACGAACTCTCGGCGGTGTTGGCCAAGCATCATACGCCGACGGATTTATCGTTGATGGTTTTGGGTAATATGATTACCCATATAATCACCACCAGCGTGTCGCCGGAGCAGCGGAAAACCCTGGCTCGCTCGTTCAGCGAAGCCTTGCAGTCCTCCGTTGGCGACGTCGACACGCACTAATGTAGCTGCCAAAACTGATTATGGTGACAAATAGTCAGCGCTACCGTGACAAAGTTTCCCAAATGATCGGTTGGGGTCACTGGTTCGCACTTTTCAATATTCTGCTCAGCCTCGGGCTGGGCAGCCGCTATTTGCTCGTCGCCGACTGGCCGGGCTCACTGGCCGGTCGTACCTATGCGTTCGTCAGTTGGCTCGGCCATTTCAGCTTTATCGGCTTCACGCTGTATTTGCTGGTGATCTTTCCGTTGACCTTCGTTGTGATATCCCAGCGCCTGTTGCGTTTCCTTTCGGTCATCATCGCTACCGCCGGCTTGACGCTGCTGCTGGTGGACACTGAGGTTTTCACCCGTTTTCATCTGCATCTTAATCCGGTGGTATGGGAACTGGTGGTCAACCCTGACGAGGGCGAGCTGGCGCGAGACTGGCAGTTGCTGTTTATCGGCATACCGGTGATATTTCTTATTGAAATGCTGTTTGCCACCTGGAGCTGGCAAAAATTACGCAGCCTTAACCGGCATAAAATCGGCAAGCCCATCGCCACTTTGCTGATTGGCGCTTTTTTCGCCTCGCATATCCTGTATATCTGGGCTGACGCCAATTTCTATCGCCCCATAACGATGCAGCGTTCCAACCTGCCTCTGTCCTACCCCATGACCGCCCGCCGTTTCCTGGAGCGCCACGGCCTGCTGGACGCGCAGGAATATGAACGACGCCTGGTGCGGCAAGGCAATCCCGAAGCGGTGGCGGTGGAATACCCTCTGAGTCCGCTGACGTTCCAACAGAGCGGCAGCGGCTATAATCTACTGATTATCACCACCGGCGCCCTGCGTAACGATACGCTGGCGAAACAGATGCCGGCTTTAAAGCAGTTCGCCGATCAAAACGTGGTTTTCGCTAATCATTTCAGCACCGGCAACCGCGCTGATACCGGCCTGTTCGGTCTCTTTTACGGTATTTCCGCCTCTTATCTGGACGGGGTGCTGGCATCGCGCAAAACCTCGGTTCTGTTGGATGCTCTGGGTAAGCAGGGATATCAGCTCAGTCTGTTCTCCTCCAATGGTTTTAGCAGCCCCTTGGACCGGCAGGCGCTGCTTACCGATTTCAGTCTGCCGGAACCGGTGGGCCAAAGCGATGGGCAGACGGTTCAACAATGGCAAAAATGGCGCTCCACCTATTCCGGTTCGGCGCCCTGGTTCTCTTTTGTCGAATTCAACGGCACCGATATCGATACCGATCAAAATGATACGCCGGCGCTCGTCGGCCAGTACTTGCAGGGCGCCCAGCGTCTGGACGCCTATATCGGACAGATACTCGCGACGCTGCGCGACAAAGGCGATCTGAGCCATACCGTGGTGGTGATAACCGCCAGCAACGGTGTGGAGATGAACGATGCCGACAACGACCATTGGGAAGCCGGCACCCGGCTTAACCGCTTTCAGCTTCAGGTTCCCCTGGTTGTTCATTGGCCGGGCACGCCGCCGCAGGTCATCGAGAAACTCACCGGCCACAACGATATTACCGCCACCTTGATGCAGCGTCTGCTGCACAGCACCACCGATCCCGGCGATTATACCCAGGGTGAAGATCTGTTTGCGGTGCAACGACGCAATGAGTGGGTGGCAAGCGCAGACAACGGTACGCTTGCCATCAACACGCCGACCCAAACAATTGTGCTGCAAGGCGACGGCGATTACCGCACCTATGACCTGAAAGGTAAACGGATTCACCATGCGAAACCCCAGCTAGCCCTCCTGTTGCAGGTGCTGACGGATGAAAAACGCTTTATTGCCAACTAATTGCCTAAATCTAAAGCAGTCGCGCCAAAGTGCTATTGCAATCGATACAGGAAAAGGTAGTATAAGCGCCCATGAAGTCGGCATGTAGCGCAGCCTGGTAGCGCACCGTCATGGGGTGTCGGGGGGTCGGAGGTTCGAATCCTCTCATGCCGACCAATCCATCCCAGGGTTTTGTTCACAGATGTCCAGACAAGACCAGTAAAAAATTAAAAAACGGCAGGTTATCATGACTTGCCGTTTTTTTATTGTCCAATGCACTCCCCCTTGATTTGGTTCCCTCGACATCGCCAGCATCACCGCCCAGCAGTTTATCGGCGCATTGGGGCCTGCGCGTGCCGCTGGCAAGTTTGAAACCGTAATACGACCTATGCAGCGCATCAAGGATGTCATGAACCAGGCGCTGAATGCGGGACGGGTCACCCCCCCCAACATGCGGCCCGGATTGGCCGGGTGTTTGAAAAGCCCGACATCCGGCACCGCCCTGCCCTGCGTCCTGAACCGGGGGTGAAAACGGGGAGATTGCCGGAGGACTTCTTTATAGAATTCCTGCTTTAAATATGTCTTTTATCGGATAAGTTACCAGTGGTTTTATTTCCTTTAGGACAAACATACTTTGCATCGCTTTTATACCAGGCAGGCGGCGAACGACCGACATGGCAAAATCAGCATAGGAGTCCAGGTCATTTGCGACGACCTGCAATAAAAAATCGGCATCCCCGCCTATGCTATAACAGGCTACCACGTCTTCAAGAGCCGTCACCTCTTCTTCAAACTTTTTAGCTTCAGCCTCACTGTGGCTATCAATGGCAACGCGCACAAAAACCATGACACCAAGCCCGATTTTTTTCCTGTCCAGTACCGCCCTGTACCCCTGGATGACGTCATCTTCCTCAAGCTTCCGCACTTTGCGCCAGCATGGAGAAGCAGAAAGACCGATCTTATCTGCCAATACTTGGTTGGTAATGCGAGCGTCATCCTGTAGAAGCCGCAAAATTTTCATTTCTGTCTTATCGAGTGCCATAAAAGCAAATCCCTTTCCAAAGTAACGTTTATTTGGGTAAAACTATCCTATTGACATCAGAAATGAAAGGCAGATAGGTAACAAATTTCCGCCAACCGCAGGCATAATAATTACTCAGTCTAATAATTCAAATCATAATAATGTCATAGTATTTGAGGTGAAAATGCTGCTACACATCGTCTTGTTCACTTTTAAAAGTCCCTGGAACTGGTCATCGCTTGAAGCTATCGATGCAGAACGGGCTACCCGGAAACACCATCATTTCATTAGAGAGATAAAAGGGTGGATTTCTGGCCGAAACGTTACCCACCGTAGCATTGCTGCCGATTTTGCTGTCGTAGGCCTGTTTGAAAACAAAGAAGATATGAACGCTTACCTTGTTCACCCCGATCATCAGGCCGGGGTGAACAAATGGAAGATAATTGCGGACTGGGCAATAGTAGATCTCGAACTGAATAGTGACTTTACGCTTAATACGGGCTTATTTGAATCACTTAGTTCTATCTGTCACTTTCCCCAGGAATAAAAGGACTAAATATGAAATTCGATGCCAGTATTCATCGCTGTACCATCATCATTCACAGCGACCTTCCCACCGGCTTGGCAATAAATGCCGCCAGCGTGATTGGTATAAGCTTCGGGAAAACTATCGAAAAAACTCGTCGGTCCGGATATGCAGAGCCTTGACGGTCTGAACTATCCGGGTGTGATTCACTCTCCTCTACCAATACTTCTATCTTCTGGAGATTATTTACAGCAATTGCAGCGCGCAGCTAAAGAAGACGCAGATATTTATGCAATGCCGTTCAGTGCGCTTGCACAATCCTGTAAAACATATGATGAATATGGTGAACGCATATCATTCGTCAGCAGCACAAACATAGAATTGGTGGCTATAGGTTTGATTGGCCCCAAAAAGAAAATAACCGGACTTACGGGTAACCTTCCACTTTATAAATAATGAAGTAAGCACAACCTACCCACTAATTTCAGAATAGTTTACATCCTGAGCCGAACTATGCCATTAAAGCGATGGTGTGATTTTTTCAACACGAGAGGTTTTTATTATGTATGCTGTTTTCAAAGACGACCTCCTCCTGAAAGCCAGGGGTGTGTATCAGCAACATAGGGATTTCGAAGCAGGAAAAATTAGCCGGAGTCAGTTGATTAAGCATCAAAACGACAGTTTTAAAGATGTGCTGAATTATGTTTCTTCAAATTCGCAATTTTATAAAAATCATCTTTCTGGAATAACAAAGCATGACTTCGAAAACATTACACTTAGTGAAATAAATTCACTCCCGTTCACCACAAAGGATGACTTAAGAAAATATGGGGCGTCGCTTGCGTCAGCCCCTCTTCGCGATAGTTGGATCTATTATGAAACGACTGGAACGACGGGAACGACGGGAACGACGGGATCTCCGACGCCATGTCCACGAAATGAGATCGACTCAATACATAATAACACACCTCTGATCATGCATTACCGGAACATATTCAATCAGCATGGTACCGGACATATAGTAGGCGTAATGGGGCCAAGCGAGCTGCATTCAACCGGTGATACTTTTGAAGATGTTTTACGCAGCTTAGGTCATAGCGTTGTAAAAATGTGGCCGCGTTCGCCCGTCGTTGGAATGAAGCGTGTGATGGCACTGATTAGTGAACTGAAAATCACGGCTTTAGTCTGCACTCCTGCCGTCGCCATTTCGCTGGCCCGCTTTATGAGGCAATCCGGTCGTTCTCCCGCCGAGAGCAGCATCCGTTTGATACTCACCGTCGGTTAACTCACCACTCCCGCCTTATTAAGAAACATTGGCGATATTTGGAACGCCCAGATATATAACTGCATGTATGCTTCACAGGAATCCTCCATTCTCGCGGTCTGCAACCATGATGGCTATCTTTATACCGTTCCGCTGAATAACTACTATGAAATCATCGAGCCTGTTAGTGGTAACCCTTTTGATAACGCCAGGGGACAGGTCACAGGTGAACTGGTCATTACCCATCTTTATAAGGGACAAAAAACCCCTGATACGCTATAGAACCGGTGACATGGTGCGTTCAACGTTAATGCCGAATGGATGTCAGAGGCTTGTTCCGATAGGCCGTGTACGTGATGTCCTCAATCTCAACGGGACCCAATACTGTGCGTGGGACCTTGAGGCTGCATTACTCGACAAGTTGACCGGCTGCCTCGATTTCGCCATCCAGATTGAACGCCAGCAAAGAACGGACACGCTCAATATCACTGTGGAGTTATTTGATTCCACTACAGACTCCGCTGCCCTGCTCTCTGAAGTCAAAAAACATATGGAAGACAAATTAAATGGCGTGAGAGTTAACCTCGCAATAGGCGAGGCCACAGCCGTCACCGGAACCTCAGCGATGGTGAGCTGGAAAGCCGCGCGATTGCATGATCGCAGACCTGAAGGGGATAACACCGACCGGGATGCGGCGCTGGACTTAATCTCTGGTGGGTTTAAATCATGAACATCCCGGTTCGTCACACATCATTAATAGAAACTAAAACTGCACATCATCCCTTGGTTTATCTCAATGGTGAGATTGTTGAAGCTCAAAACGCCTCGCTGCCGGTGACTACTCAAGCATTTAATTATGGGACGGGAGTATTTGAAGGGATACGTGGATACATCAGCCATAAGGGAGAAAACGTAAACATTTTCCGGCTGGATGAACATATCAAGCGGCTACTGAATTCTGCATCATTGCTCCTGATTGACGATATACCCACCGCTGATGAAATACAGAAATCAATTCTCAACTTATTGCATCTCAATAATGCCCAGAGCGATTGCTATATTCGACCTCTGGCATTCAAGCAGCATTTACTGCCAGGCAGCGGCTTTGGTGTAAAGCTTTCAGGAGTAAGCAGCAGTTTATCAATAAACACCTTGAATATGCGTTCTTATGTAAAACAGGATGGAATACGCTGCACATTTTCCAGCTGGCGGAGGATTGCCGACAACGCCATCCCTGTGCGGGCAAAAATTACGGGAAGCTATGTTAACTCTGCGCTGGCGATAGAGTCTGCCCGGCTGAGCGGTTATGACGATGCATTTATGTTAAACACGCATGGTAATCTGTCAGAAGCGACAACATCAAACATTTTCATTGTAAAAGGGAAAAAAAATAATTACTCCTCCGATTAATGCACATATTCTAGAAGGCATTACACGTGCTACCGTAATAATCCTGGCGAAGGAGAGTTTGGGATTAGAAGTAGAAGAGAGAGATATATTGCCTTCAGAGGTACTTATGTCGGATGAATGTTTTCTCTCCGGAACAGGTGTGGAAATTTCCCCGGTTATACAAATAGATCACCATCATCTTAAAAGTATGAATGATGAAAGTATCACTTTGTCGATAAAAAGTATTTATCAACAGGTCGTGCGTGGCGAAATAGATAATTTCAGTTCTTGGTTAACGCCCGTTTATTAATTCGTCCTTATAGAGAGAATGAATGATGAAAAAATATTTCATGGATATGGGGTTAGAGCGAGCATTAAATTTACCTATTTACACGCTTGGTCCGTCAGGTACAAGCAGCGAATATGCATCGCGGTTTTTCAGTAAATGGATGGTTGATACGTACAACCGCAGCATTCACACTTTGGTCCTTAATGAGACCTATGAATTGGCGCGTAAAAATCTTAATAAGGAGAAGGGATTATTAGTAGTAGCCAATGCCTATCCCGCAATTAATGATTTTTATATGGATACACGACTGTCGCTCTTGGCGACATTCGTTTTTGATACGCCCCTGTACGGTCTTGCTGTCAAAGGTCCATTACCCTATCGTCCATTGTGTATAGCTTCACACCCTGCCCCCATTCCATTAATCAATGAATTGCTTCCCGAGGGGCTTTTTATTGCGCGAATTGTCGAGATGGACTCTACCAGCGCAGCTGCTATAGCAGTGGCAAATGGTGAAGTCGATATGGCGCTAACGACGGAAATCGCCGTCGGGTTACACAACCTGAAATTCGTATCCTGCACCAGACCAATCCATATGCTCTGGTCTGTATTCGGCTCCCAGACTCAACACTAATAAGGTAAGAATAAAAATGGACATATTGAAACCGCATACTCCGCAAAGCGCCCCCTCGGCTAGCCGGGCGTTATTGCAGAGTTCTGTTGATAGTTTCGGCTGGGTTCCCAGGCAGAGTGCTTACATGGCCGAATCTCCAGCGCTTCTTTCATCCTATCAGTTTGCTCACGATGCTTTTTCGCAGTGTTCATTGCAGGAAGAAGAACGAGCCGTGGTGTGGATAACCACCGGCATTGTTAATGGATGCAGCTATACCGTTCAGGCTCATAAATGGATAGCAATGCACAAGGGCGTACCGGCTCAAATTCTGCATCAGTTGATACATGACCCGCATAATTTACCTGAACGATTATCTGCGCTTTATCACTTTACACGTGCGGTAATACTGGCGCATGGACAGATCTCTGCGGAAAAAGTGGCCGCATTCCTTGATGCCGGTTTTACCCGTGAAAATATGCTGGATGTCATTCTCGGCGTCTCGCAGAAAACCATGTCCACCCTGCTTAATAGCATTGCTGGAACTGAGGTGGAACCTCAGTTTATGGACGTCGGCACTGAAGTAGAATGAAAGGTCGTCTTTGCTATGCGCTATTTTGATCGACAGAATGTCGAGAATGCCTTGCCACCCGAGCTGTGCCTGCAACTGAGCAGAGAAGCTTTTACGCTTTTCAGCCAGGGTAAAATCATGCAATCCCCACGCGACATCATCGCGGCTGAAGACGGCTTCATTATGGGAACCATGCCGGCATGTATCCGGGAAGGAGACTGGAAAGGCCTTGGCTTAAAAACGGTGAAAGTTGATTTCAGCCATGCCGATGGGCGAACTTCGCATGAGGGGGTAATACTGCTGTATGACGCCCTACCGGACGGAGGAATAGCGGTTATTGACGCCGGCGCCATCACGGAATTAAGAACGGCGGTGGCATCCCCGCATGGGCAACTGACCAACTTTCTTCTCCTCACTGCTCCCAGCTTGCCATACTGGGCAATGGCATACAGGCCAGAAAGCATGTGCAGATGATGCGATTTATCAGGCCAATAGAAAGCATCACAATCTGGGGAAGAGACAGCGCCCATATCGGCCGGTTTGCCGCCTGGTGTCGCGAAGAAACGGGCTTGCCTATTGAAGTAAAACAAACACCTGAAAAGGCGGTCAATGGCGCAGACATTATTTGTACTGTGACCGCATCAAAATCCCCATTACTCAGGCTAAAGGATCTTAAACCGCATTGCCATGTCAATGCCGTGGGCGCATCTGCACCGGGTTTTCAAGAGTTTGATGCAGATGTATATGCCGGGGTTGAGCTGTATGTCGACTCACAGGATGCCGCCTGGCAAGCCTCGACCTGCCTTCAGGAGGCCAGGGAAAACCGGCTAATCAGTGCACAATATCCTATCAGCGAAATCGGTGAGCTGGGCGATGCCTTATCATCCCGCCGGACATCACGCTCAAAACCCACTGTGTTCAAATCGGTTGGAATTGCTGCGCAAGATTTGGTTTTTGCCCGAGCTGTAGTCAGAATGTGCCCATAATTAATTTTCAATTTTTATCTGTTAATGGACAGGGACATCAATGATCTTACGAAACAGGAACACGACATGTTTGGAATCACGCAGATTTTAACTTATGTCGCGGCTCTCGGGCTGGCCGCCGCCATTCCGGGACCGGGAATGACGGCCCTGGTTGCCCGCAGCGTCAGCGGCGGGGCTATTTCGGGCTTTACCATGCTGGGCGGCCTTATTATTGGCGACCTTGTTTACCTGTCCTTTGCTGTACTCGGACTGGCGGTGATTGCACACAATTACAGCTCTGTTTTTATATTGATAAACTGGGCAGCTGCCTTGTATCTGTGCTGGCTCGCCTGGCAGTTCTTGAAATACCAGCCACAGGCTATCAATATCGGAAAACCGGCGTCGCGACACGAGCTTGCATCTGCCTGGCTGTCAGGTTTTACCATCACCCTGGGTAATCCAAAAACGGTGGCATTTTACCTTGCCATCCTTCCTCTGGTTATCTCACTTGATAATGTGTCGCTGATGACGTGGGGTATCATGCTGGTGCCGTTGACAATCCTCGTTCTTTTAAGCGTAGGCGCTGTATTTATTCTGGCCGCGCTGAAAATCCGCCATTTTTCTTACCAGCGCAAAAGCGCAAAGGAGGCTGTTCCGTTCGGCTGGAGTAATCATGCTGTTGGCCGCGGCGGGAATGGTCATGAAGACTGTCTGAGCTAGTCAATTGCGCATTGATTCGCTGTGTTTGTTTACAGGAACAGGCCGATAGCCAGGTGGGGGGGGATAATGTCCCTATTTCGTGTAGCAAATAAATGCGATAGTTGTGACGATACTCAAATATTTTTTCGATCTATTTTTTAGGCATTGACTTAGGCATATTTTCATAATATGTAATCTAATTTCTCATTATTTTACAAATAGATAGATTTAACATTAACCCTCTCATGCCGACCAATCCATCCCAAGAAAACCAACCTGCCAGGGTTGGTTTTTTTGCCTGCGTTTTTAGAAAAGCCAGATAAACCCACCTAAAATTTTTTAACCGTTCTGGCCCGCCCATCGCCGGATAGCGATTTCATACACCTCTCCTAATGTTCACGTACATCATGGCGCACCAGCACTGTAACCCGGCATTATCGCTATTCGGTATAGACATTCTCTGTCTCACAATTCGAAGCTCCTAACCGGCCTCGTTGAAACACCCTATACCGGTGCATGTCCATAACGCCGGCAAGCTCAACGGTAACGGTGCTGCCTTTAAAGGAGCCTATAACCTGGCAATAACGCACCAGGCCCAGCCGACCTATATGTTGTAGCTAGAAAGCTTAACGGTCTCTGGAAAGCGCGGCTATCGCGCTACGACATGCTTGAATCTAAGCCCCGTAAAGGGCCGGGGACACCGGATCATGGGAAGCTGTGGAAGATTGTTGCAGTGCGCCGTCACAAAACTGGCGTGCAAAATATAACGAGGAACATGCACACAGCTCACTCGACCCTATGCCGCCGGTGGTTTACGCAAAGCATAAACTGGTCGTAGACCCTCATTGGCGGTGGTACGAAAACCGGAGAGACCACACACCGCGCAAGCTTCCTTCGCTCGCAGGGCGATTCAAACGCCGGGTCACTGATTTACCTAGGTGCTGAATCGGGTACGGGGCAATCAAAATTCGGTGGAACTGCTTTGTAAATGCGCCACGTTATCAAACATGCTCGCAATAGAATCACGTGCTTCTTCTATTTTTTCCTGAGTATGTAGGCGGAAATCTAAGCTGAAAGTTTCTATTAAGCTTAAGTGATGCACATAGTCATGCAGTGTCCAGTCAGCTGCTTCATCCGAAAGAGGAGTAGGTCTTTCAAATTTAAAGCCTGATAACATTGCATAACCCGACAGTAGAAAAATGCTTAACAGACATGGACCACATCACACGGGGCAACCTGTAATCAAGCGTGGTGACAACCTACCTAATAACTATTGGGCCATGAAAATGTAAGATCTGAATTCTTGTCATCAAAAACGAAATACAAGTTGAAATATAGCCCACATAAATCGCATTCGGTAAAAATCTGACGGGCTACGCTGCCAGCGCCAACCTTTTGAATGCGATGGTGTCGAATAAGTGCAGCCATCTCGTTTTGAAAATTTTTTTATTTTCCGTTTTTTTGACACCTGTCAAAATTTTATTAATATAAAAGGAGTTTAGTTGTAAACCTCATAGAATTGTATAAAATTTGAGCCACCACTGCCAATAACACATAAAATGTCAAACTAAATGATAAACTCACAAAAATTTGTAGAATCAGTCTATTCGAACCTTCATATGATATATATCATACTGTTTGCGCCGGTGGTTTTTGCTCTTTGTTTTGCTGCTTACCCTCTTCAAGGAAATGACGAATGGGGGCATTTTTTAAGAGCCATTGATGTATCCTATGGTAATATTACCGATTTTAAAGGAATTAAGAAAAACAATGGGGAAAGCGGTACTGTCGAAGGCCCTGATACGCTTGTCCCATTTGTCACTGACCCATCAATGAACTTCATTAACTATTTCCCCAAAATGCTCCATTGAAATTATCTCGTTCATCAATAAAAGATTTGAAATGGTCTAACCATTTGGTATCGCTGACGGATCCCTTCGCCGTGTACCCCCCAACCTCATATTTATTTACATCTACAGCTATGCTCATATCAAGGGCACTAGATTTCAAATTTTCGACATCATTATACTTTGGCAGAATATTTAATTCGATTGCAGCTTTATTAATTTCTGCAATGGGTATATTTCTTCTTAAAAAAAGGGAAATTGATTTTATTGTTTTTTTTAACCCTGCCAAGCACGTTATCTTTATTTGCTTCTTTTTTCTCAAGATGCAACGATCATAAGTTTCGCTGCATTAACTGTTGGGATGCTTAGCCACTTTCAGCATAAAGATATATATACTAGCCCACAATATTTCGCGCCAGCCTTAACCTCTTTAATAATATGGGCACGCCCACAATATTTCCCTTTAGGCATAGCACTTTTGCTTTACAAAGCTTATGTCAATATTGGTTATAAAAAAATCATCATAAGTTTTCTGATAATTTTCTCACCAGCGATCTTATGGTATCCATTTGTAAAGCCGATAATAATGAGGGCAATGTTTGTTGGCGTAGACTCACCAAAACAATTTTTAGTGATTCTTCATAATCCTTATATCTTTATTAAAGAATCATTGTATGCATTTGTGGCGAGCTTTCCAGCTTTGATATCCCCTAATATATCTTTTTATTTCGATCGCAGTATATTTAGCTCTCTAATTTTAATAAGTTCATTTATGGTAATCTTGTTTGAATCCTTAAACTACAATCGTGATCATTCCCAAAAACTTAGCCTTTTGATTTTTTTATCAATAATTTCGTCTATAATTTTATTATTAGTAACTGCATACTTAATTTGGACGCCGCTTAATTACGGGCGTATACAAGGCTTCCAAGGACGATATCTATTGCCTGCATTGCTTCCTTTGTCATTTTGCTTTGCGACACGTTCTCAAGCGCTATCTATCAAAACTTACACTATAAAATTATTACTGATCTTGATCCCTATAATTACTTTGTTCATATATAATATCTATACATTGATTTTAATTACTGATTATTTTATTTTTAGGTAGGTGTTTTACCAGTTTGATCATCTTCACGCACTTGATAACTAAATATTAATTATAAAATGCAAAAAATATTCTTAGCATATGTACCCAATTGAATATTTAGTTTTAATCAAATGTTATATTTCCCCAGACAAGCCTTTAGCAATACAACAAGAATAGCCAGATTTCCGGAAACGCTGCGAATTTTTGTCGGCACTTGGCCTCGTGGATACCGCCTGCTTGTTGGTAATTCTAGACATCTAAAACCCATTTTGGGTGCGCAGTACGAAAGATAAGCCAGCAATTCATAGCCATCAAAGATATTTCTGAAAATAGAAATTTTATTATCACTTAGCATTTTACTGCTATAGGCTCTAAAACCTTGGGTTGTATCAGTCCAATGAAAGCCGGAAAAGAAGGCTAACATTGGTGCATGAATTAATCTGATTGCTAAATTACGCAATAACGGAATATTCTCTGATACTCCTCCAGAAATAAATCGAGACGCTTGAACAAAATCGATTCCTTGCTCTAGTGCTGCTATAAAATTACCTATGGCAGCGGGGTCGTCTTTATTATTACCATCAATAGTTACAATGCCTTTGTATTTATTTTGTAATGCAAAGGCATAGGCACACCTCAATTGTGCGCTTAGCCTTCCAGGTCCGGTTTTGATCAATAAAGCAGAAACTTTTTGGTCTTTAATGAGTTTATTTGAGAGAGACCCATCCGTACTTCCACCATCTACAATAATTATATCTGCTAATGTATGGATATTATTGACTAACATTTTTTTTAATAAATTTTCAATTCTTTTTCCTTCATTTATAACAGGTATAACTACACAATAATTTTTAGTTTTTCCTGCCCAATACTGAGTAACATAATCAGGTACTTGCCATGTAACTGATGTGGTTTTTTCAGAATTTTTTGTCATATATTCTCCTAGCACGATGCAATCTGTATAGGAATCAAACTAACATTCATACAATATTAGAGAAATTTTGTTGATTGTGGACAACTTTAGCGAACAATGTAGATTAGACAAAATGAAGATAAGCCTTAATAGAAATTTACTTATGAGCATTTGCACAATAAAGAGCAAGCTGATCCGCAAGCTTAAAACATCGCCAAAATGTTTAAGTTTTAGCGGAAATCTTTACCCCAGCCTATCGATTTCAAAAAGAAAGTCAAAGTCGATATGTTATATGTAAGTTCTGATATAGTATCAATAAGACAAGCCCCAGGAAAATAGTACATTCTCGATCAGGCGTTCTCTATATAAACCGAATTAGCAAAATTCACTGCCTGTTTTATTGATGTCAAGTGTTCTACATCTTCTGTTGCTTTCATTTCTATGGTAATTAACGAATTTGGCAAATATTTTTTCAAAATATTGCTTATTTCCTGATGACTAACATCTCCGTGGCCTAATTCTTTGAGCCCGGGCTCACTAATATGTATGTGTCCTATAATAGGAGAAAAATTCTTTATGATCATTTCTACATTCTCATGATTTATAGCTAATGCGCCCGTATCAAACTGCATTTTTATTGCAGGATGATTAATTAATGCCACCATTTGCGCGGTTTCGTTTGTATCCAAAAGAAAGTTGGAGCCATAACAAGCTGGGTTAGGCTCAAGACATATGATCGAATTTTGCTCGATGGCATAGTCACCTAATTGATGAAAAAAAAGGAACGGCAATGTTTTTTACTTCGTCATCAGTTAATGTACCGCGATCTCGATTTTTAGGAGAGCCAAAAACCAATCGACCGGCACCGGTGATTCCGCTAATTCTTAGCACCTTTATCAAATGATGTAATAAATTTTTTCTTGAGGACATAGAACCGAAGAGACTCAATCCGGAGGTGCCAAAGAGCAATGCTTGCATGCCTACTATCTCAATTCCATATTGAGCCCATTTATCACATAGCTTGAAAACCTCTTCTTTCCGGACATGAGAAAGATTTTGGAAATATTTACCCGGCACAATATCAATCGCTGTTATGTTTTCCCGCTGCAGCAAGCGGGCGACACTGTGATCTTCAGCAGTATCCCATGCAATATTTGAAATAGAAAGTCTCATTTTTTTTTCTGCATAATTTGTTTGAAAAGGCCCGGTTCCGATTGGGCATATGCGCGAATAGCAAGTACCACTTCAGCGGTATTATATTGATAACCGCCGCTCTTCCCATAAAGAGAAGCGTAGCATGTATGCATATCGTACTTAGCAGGTGAATACAGTGTTTCTTGATAGAATTCTCTGCCAAAACAGGAGAGATAAACTTCATGAACACTTATTGGCTGTGATGTCAAATGAATTAATTTTAGCCCCGAAAAGTCAGCTACCTGAATATCGTACCAAAGGTTAACCATTGGATAAAATTGAAAAATACTTCGATGATCTATTTCCGATAATTGACAATTATGCTGGATATCATAAATAATATTTTTACGCAACCCAGGACCCACTAGACCAGGCAGGCGGATGATGAGCGATCCAGGGAAAAAAATCCGCAACAAACTTCTCTAGAAGTCTCCGATGATAACCATATGCATGCAGATCCTGCTCATCAATTGCGCTATTCTCGTCAACTGATTGTGAATTTTTAAAAACATCTACTGTACTGATCAAGATGAATTTCTTGCAACTTATTTTTTCTAGATGATCTATCAGGGATTTTATTTTTTTTAAATCTTCTACAGGATCTTTATTTGCTATCCACTTTTGCGCTGGCGCTCCAGCACAAATGACAGTATTGAATTTCATACCGTCTATTTCATGAATATTAGTTGAACGATAAAGACAGTCAAATGTACGTTGTCTCAATAAACTTGAACCAACAAAGCCACTGTAACCTATCAACGCGTCCATATAGCATTCTCTAATGAGTGATTAAGTGTCACGACCCGTTTGTACCAAATTAACATCTGGAGCGACAGAGCTTTGTTTCACATTTACACGATCTGAATTTAGCATAATATTACTATTTTTTTCAAACACTATCGCATAATCTGCCTGTTCACTTCGCTCATCGATCATACGCCCTATATATTCTCCAAAAAAAAGCCAGCATGACAAATTGTAACATAAAAAGAAATGACATAAAGAATATAGTAGTCGTCCAGCCATCCACAATATGACCGATCAACAAACGAGCTATGATACTGTAGCCGGCAAAGATAAAGGCTATCACGCTGCCTATGAATCCCACCATTGACATTAGACGTAAAGGCTTACTTGAATTGAATATCATCAAGCGTAAAAGAGAACGAAAAGCGCCAAATATATTATTAGTAGAGCGACAATATCTTTGAGTATAAGAAAACTCTTTAAAGGGATAGCCTGATTTTTGAATACGCATCATTAATTGATGATGAAAACGTCCTATTTTTGTCACCGTATTGACCGTCCTTCGGCTTAGGCAACGTAAATTTGTCGTGTTTTCAGGCAATGAGTAATCGACAAGGCTCAACAAATGCTTACTCAACTTTCTTATTAAACTATAAAAGAAAGTATTTTTATTGTCTGAAACCCCTAAGATTATATCATAACCTGATTTACTGATATTCACCAAACAAGGAATTATGTCTGGTGGGTCTTTTTTGCAATTCCATAGAATAACAAAATCTCCAATGGAATTTTCCAATCCTACCCCTAATGCAATATCTTCTTGTACATTCGCCGATAACTGAATAAGACGCATGCATGGGACCTCCTGCATTAGCTTGTCTTCATCCATTGTGTTGGCTATGTAGGGGCCTGGCCTGATAATGACTATTTCATAATCGGTGAAATTATCTTCTAAAACCATTAATATATCAATGATATGCTCTTTGAATAATGAAATAGACTCTCTCACCACAAAAGTTACTGATAAAAAAGATTCGTTTTTCATTGATAAGCCTATATTTATAAAATGTGTTTTTCAACAGCATTCAATACATCGTAAACATTATCAATCTTCCCCCCCCATTATACAGTGTAACCCATTCATTACAAAATTTGGTTTAAAAAGAATGGGCCGGGAGTCATCCCTGTCGCTGAGCGGAAGTACGGTTTTCACTTCCCACAATGATTTTCGATATTGGCATTCTTGCAGGATTGGAATATATCTTTGCGCATCTCGAATCATGTATTTCCATGCTGTATTTCTTTGTAAATCAGCGTATTTCACATAGCTGTCAGTGTAATTTTTGTTGTCATCATCCATCCATTCAAAATGTGGAGTATACCGAACATGACTGAATGAATGCAGATGCTCAGATGGAAATGGCATGACTGAGAAGAAAGGACCACACATCACGGTTATGCCAAGGTGTTTTAGTTCATCCGGAACATCCACGAGGCAGATTTCAGTCATTTCATGCTTTAAGGGTATTAACGGCAATGAGGAGTTTTTCAATAGGTAGTTGGTATGCGCGTAAGTACAATTGAATACGTGTTTGGAAAACGCTTGGTATTCACCATTACCGCACGTTATTGTGGCTAATATTCCATCTTGGTAAGATTGGACTTTCGTAACGGTTGAGTTTTTGCATATTTTTACGTTTTGCGAAACAAGCCTGCCAATCATTATTTCACGAAGCTTAAGCGAATCGAATGCGTACTCCACGACAGAAAAGATTGACTCAATATAGTTAGGGTTTACCATTTTTCTAATATTTTCAGGGGCTAAACAACAATTTGCACCAATACGTTCGCAAAAATGAAAAAATTGGTCTCCTGTCACCTTGCTTATGACCTTGGAGACCATATAGTATTTGTCGAAATCGGATATCACGCAATCTTTGAATTCTCTTATGAATCGTGGAAAAGACACACGAGAGCGCAACGCGGTCAATATGCTGCGAGGATAATGATAACCATTATGAACTCTAGCTTGGTTATTATATGATGCACGCATCATTACATTTGCCGACTGTTCATAAACAGTAACATGATAACCTTTTATTGATAGGTATTCAGCAAGATACAAACCAAAAAAACCCCCACCGACGACAATGATTTCTCCAGGCATGGCAACACCATAATCCTATCAAAAGTGTCTGGTTTGAATTGAAATTACCATCGATTGTAATCTTAATGATAATTTATTGTAAGCTTATACTAAAAATCATGACTGATCCAGCCGAATTTCTTGACACTTTCTGCTGACTTTGTATTTGTATGTGATTTATTTCACACCTTTTATAGGGTTGCCTTTTTTATCAACCAAACTATCAAATTTATTTTTAAAAGAGGAAATATTTTTTATCATCGAATCAATATTATTTGAAAACCTGTGTACATCGATGTAAGCCTTAATTTTTTCAAGAGAGCGTTCTCGGCATCATAATCGCACTGGCGGTGAAGATGCTGTTCCCGACAGCACCCTTTTGGAGAGGAAAGACCCTATTTCCAAACCACTATGTTTTATCTGTTTAGCCATACTCAAGTTACCGAGCATTTCCTCTGATTTTATAGACTGATAAGATTTCTATTGAAATAGAAGAACTTAATCACTACTTAAAATCTCCAAAAGTGTATTCTAACCAAATCTCAATCAAGATCACTCAATCATCTCTGACTCATATCAAGGGCTATTCCATGAACACAAAACCTAAACCCTTTGTTTCCACCACCGCCGAAATGGTCTGCCTGCTGCGGGCGAAATCCTTCAATGAAAAAAGAGCAGGCTATAAAAGCGATGACTATGTCGCCGTGTTGATAAGCCGGGCACTTAATTCTTTGCCTTCATTGCTCCACAAGTCTTTTGTGCTGGGCTTTGAAGGTTTCAGTCCCATGCTGCCGTCTGGAATCTATGAGTATATCGTCGCCAGAACCCGTTTTGTCGATAGCCTGTTCGACGCCTTACCGGCGGATACCACCCATGTTTTTATTTTAGGCGCCGGTTATGATTCCCGTGCCTATCGCTTCCAAAGGGAACTGAGTCGCTGTGTGGTGTATGAATGCGATCATCCGGATATGCAACACAACAAACGGCAGCTGCTGGAAAAAATCAACATCGACTATCCCGTAAACGTTAATTTTATCCCCATGGATTTTTCTGATGATGACTTTTCCATGTGGTTGGAAAGCCTGGATTTAACCTCTCAAGACAGTTGCTTTTTTTCTGCTTGAGGGGCTTTTGATGTACCTAACGCCGCAACGGGCTAAGCGGGTATTGGAGGCCGTGAGCGGCGTCTCGGCCGGACGATGCCGACTCTTTTTCGATTATGCTTATGCCGAGGTCATTCGCGGGGAAGGCGGTGTCGAGACAAAAATTTGTACTGCGGAGGTTAAGGTCGCCGGAGAACCTTGGCAATTCGGCATCGAAAAAGGCGGATTGGCCGAATTTTTACAGCAATACCGGTTCTTGGTGCTGAAAGAATGGGTTGACCGGAATTTGTTGACTGACCGGGACGGCGGATGTCAGGGCAATGTTTTCGATTCGGTGTCATGGGCCCTTGCCGAGAGGGTGAATTGACGCAAAACCTCTCCGGCCGGTTCACCATATCACGCCAAGCCCGGTGGACAGCGTCTGTTCGTTTAGGCTTTCCCTCGCTCCGCCGACCTGTTCACGACCGTAGGAGAAATGAAGCGTAGTCCGATCGGTGAGCTTGTACCTGATGCCGGTATCTGCGTCCAGGCTGGCGATATCGCCGGACAGTCCGCGGGAAAACTCGCCCCGGGCGTAAAATTCCAGCTGTTTGCCGAAAATGAAGCGATCATAATCCCAACGAATGCCGGCGGCGGTAAAATGGTCTTGCTCATCGTCGCTATAAAGATAGTTGATGCGGCCAAAGAGCGCCGTCAAAGAGAACGAACTCAGTTCATCAGCCCAGAATTGATAACCGGGCCCGGTGCCGAGGGCAAATTGCCGGGAAAGGTCCTCCACCCAATCACGTTTATAGATTATGCGTTCTTGCCAGAAAAATCCTTGATTGATAAAACGATCCAAAGAATAGCGCGCGCTGTAGTTATCGGTATTGACGGCGGCATCCTCTGTTTCACGATGGTAACTGCCGGTAATATCGTGGCGCCACATGCCGTAGACTAACCGGCCGTTGAAATCCAGAACAGTGTTTTGCAGACGCGTTGAAGACTTTTGCAGATCAACACCGATATCGGCATTACCGCTCCACGCCAGGCCGGTTATACGTGGGGTGGGCTTTACCAACTGGCTAAACGTGCCGAGTGGGACGATGTCATGCGCTGAATCGTCCATAATTAGCACGTAGCCCGGCTTTGCCGGCCGGAGTGTATAGAGATATTCCGCCCCTTGGGTCCCACGACGCACAAGGACGGGGTTATCGCTTTGCAAGGTGCTAATCGCCGACCAATCCAATGATAACAGGCCGCCGTAGGTGGATTGCAAAACCAGTTTCCCCCTATCCAGCGATTTTATGTCGCCGCTTATCCGATCGCCGTTCTTGAAATAAACCGTATCCGCACGTGCCGAAACCGTGGGTAAAGTGATGCCTATCAGCCAGGTCATGAGTAATGTTAAGGGCGAAAAGCGGGTCAACGGAGTCATGATGGTATAGGAATCATATCCTGATGATGGCTGGAAGTTCATTTATGCTGAACAAAATTCATCGGATTGTCTGTGGGTCGGGCGGGTTAAACGATAAAAAAGCGGGACGGCATTGACGACCCACCGACATGTAGCCCTGATTGAACATGGGATGGCGTCATCATCGGCGTTTTTTTACAAAATGCCTTGCCTGTCACAGCGACCTGGAAAAATCCCCGCCATGATTAGGGTAGGAAAAGGAGGTGACTTATGCTGCGTACCTACGACATTGCATTTTTAGCCGCGCTTGCCTTGGTCATTGCTGGTTTCGTTACGTTTATGTATGCATGACCGACAGAAAACATACTCGGCGAGGGCATTGCGACTCGGTGAAATGACAGAGAAGCGCACCGACAACCTTTGCTGTACTCCCTCTTAAGAGGAGGTAAGTAGCCGATGCGCTTTTCTGTGTTAAAAAAGCCCTGCACGCAGGGCCTTGTCCGGGGGACAATCCTTTCCGGCGCTTATCTCCGGCACTCTTGACGGCGTTGGCGGCGGTCAAGGCGTTAGCTCTGTAAAGGATGTGATTATCATAAGATTAATCTTAATAATTGTCAGTGATAATAATCACACTTCTACCCTATGCAACCACCCGATACGTTAACAAAGATATCCATTCCGGCATTAACTTTTATCGCTTATCCGCTATGCCGGATGATAGCCGCTTATGCCGGAACTGTTTCACCTTCACAGCCATAAGGCAAAGATTTATTGCAGTTGTTTTCCTCTCATTTATATCCCGCCCCGGATTATTTTAGAAAAACCGGCATGACGTCATGATCCTGCCACCGTCCCAGCGCCTTTAAACAATCACATAAGGAGTATGTGCCTATGTATAACCGCTCTTCCATAAACTCAGGGGCGTTCAGCCTTCCTCAACCCTATGGCGAACAGAAACAAGACGCTTGCCGCCAACGGCAGCCGTCTTCCATCAATGCGCCCCACTGGCTCAACTCGGCCGCCAATTCATCGATTCCCCTGCCTGGCGCCTCCTTGTCATCCATCAACTCGTCTCACATCCCGCCGCCCCGCTCCCCCGCTTGCTTGCCTAAAAAATATCCGGCGTCTTCCAATGAAACACCCAGGCCGCCTCACCGCTTATATAAGCCCATCCCATCAATGAATCTGCCCTCGGACTCAGCGCCCCCGGCAACGCCCCCGGGCAGTCAACAATCGGTAAAAGGCCCTGTGTTCGCCACATCTTCCCAGCGCGCTCCCTTAGCGCAAACGCCCCGGCACCTCAATGAGGGCGAGCCCGCCACGCCAAATCCGCCCCGGCGAAGACAACCCTGACATGGCGGTCTTTTTGACGGGGTTGTCCAGCGTTGATCCATTGCATCTCTCTACGGCTTTAGAGACTATGCTTTACGGTTATGGTTATAACGAGCGACCTGGAGAAAGAAAATGACGCAACAAAAGCCAGTATGGTTTATTACCGGATGTTCCACCGGCTTCGGCCGCGAGTTGGCCGGTCTTACTCTGTCGTTGGGCTATCCTACCGTGGTGACGGCGCGCAATCCCGATGGGGTAACGGATGTCATCGCCGGCCATGAGGAGCATGCCCTGGCGTTGAAACTGGACGTGACGCGGCAGGATCAGATTGATGGCGCCGTCAGTGCCGCCCTGGAACGCTTCGGTCGGATAGATGTTTTGGTGAATAATGCCGGTGTCGGTTATTTCGGCTCGTTTGAAGAGAGCCGGATGGAAGATGTGCGCCGAATGTTCGATATCAACGTCTGGGGCCTGACCGCCATGACCCGGGCGGTGCTGCCGACCCTGCGAGAGCAGCGCAGCGGCACGATAGTGAATATCTCCTCCATCGGCGGCATTACGACGTTCCCATCGCTGAGCTTTTACCACGCCACCAAATTTGCGGTGGAGGCGCTTTCCGAATCCCTTTCGCAGGAGGTGGCGCCGTTGGGCATCAAGGTGTTGATCGTCGAACCCGGGCCCTTTCGCACCGATTGGGCCGGGCGGTCGGCCAGCGAAGCGCCGCAAACCATCGCCGATTATGCCGATACCGCCCATAGCCGGGCGCGGGCAAGCCGGGGCGGCAGCGGAAAGCAGATAGGAGATCCGGCGCGCGCCGCAAAAGCCATCGTCAAGGCGGTGGAAGCCAAACAGCCGCCGCTGCGGTTACTGCTGGGAAAGCCCGCGCTGGAAAACGCCTACAAAAAAAATTCAGCTGTTGCAACGGGATTATGACGGCTGGGCCGACGTCACCAAAGGCGCGGATTTCCCGTCGGCACAATGACGCCAAGGCGTCGCCTCGGGCCCTGCGGCCCCTACCGCAGGGTCATACCTGATGGCTATGTAATATAACCGAACAGTATTTACCGCCGTTGAATATTACCCGCTAAGATAAATTCTCATACTGCTGAAACGGTCCTGGCCCATGTCTGGCGAACTTGCTGAAAACTTATTTGTTGTCGACGCGAACTGCATACCTATCCTGAACTCTCCAACCAGGAATTCGCCACCACTGAAAAAATCACCCGCTGGCTGCAGGAGGCGGGCATTCGTATCGTGCCGCTGGAGCTCGATACCGGCGTGGTGGCTGAAATAGGATCGGGCGCCGGCCCGATAATCGCGCTGCGGGCCGATATCGACGCGTTGCCTATCCAGGAGATTTCCGGCGTGCCCTTTAGCTCACGCAATGAAGGGGTAATGCACGCCTGCGGCCACGATGTCCATACCTCGGTGATGCTTGGGGCGGCGCTGCTGCTCAAGGAGCGGGAAGCAAGTCTGCCCGGCACGGTGCGGTTGTTGTTCCAGCCGGCGGAAGAGAATTTTAACGGCGCCTGCCGTCTGATCGACGCCGGCGCGTTGGAAAACGTTTCGGCGGTGTTCGGTATGCACAACGCCCCGGAGTTGCCGCTGGGCATTTTCGCCACCCGCGGCGGCGCCTTTTATGCCCATATCGATCGTTTCCAAATCACGGTGACCGGCAAGGGCGCCCATGCGGCCAAACCGGAGCAGGGCATTGACACCATTGTCACCGCCAGCCAGATTGTCAATGCGCTCCAAACCCTGCCCAGCCGGAACTTCAGTTCACTGGAATCGCTGGTGGTGAGCGTAACCCGTATCCAGGGCGGCAATACCTGGAATGTCCTGCCGCAAACCGTGGAGTTGGAAGGCACGGTTCGCACCCATAACGCAACGATTCGCGAACGTGTTCCGGATATACTGACCCGGGTGATTGACGGCGTCGCCAGCGCCATGGGCGCCGAAGCGGCGCTCAGTTGGTATCCGGGCCCGCCGGCGGTGGTCAACACCCCCTATTGGGCGCAGTTCAGCAAGCAAGTGGCGGCCGAGGCCGGTTATCAGGTGCAGGAGGCGGAACTGCAAATGGGCGGCGAAGATTTTTCGCTGTACCTGCAGCAGGTGCCGGGCACCTTTGTCAGCATAGGGTCAGCCAGCGAATTCGGACTGCATCATCCCCGCTTCAACCCTTCGGAACAGCTCATTTATCCGGCGGCGGTCTATTTTGCCCGGCTGGCGGCTAGCGCGCTGACAACGCTGATATCGCAGCCCGCCCCACAACAGGCCGCATCGGTGGAATAAAGCCGCAGGCAAGCGCGCGGCAAGCCCATCAGGCCCGCATGTCGTCGTTAAAGCAGTTTTATCGGCAAGTCTCATGCCCGTATCAACGGGCATGAGGATATCAGATTTGATAGTCCAGCACAGGCTCGCTGGCATAAGGGGAAAGGATCTGCTCTTCTATCTCCGTCAGGCTCAATTGCGGATTGCAAAGCTGGATAAAACGCCAGGCATATTTACGCTGTAACTGACCCCGCTTGACCCCAAGCCAAACGGTATTGGCGTCAAACAGGTGTTCGGCATTAATGCTCACCAGACCGCTGTCGCGCTCACGGTTGTAGGACATATCCGCCAGCAGTCCCACGCCAAGGCCCAGCTCCACATAGGTCTTGATGACATCGGAATCCTGCGCGCTTAACACCACTTCCGGTTTCAGTCCGGCGGCCTGGAAGGCGATATCCAGCCGGGAACGACCGGTGATGCCGCGCCGGTAGGTCACCAATGGGTATTGGCTTAACGTGGCAAGCGTAATGTCCGCTTCCCTGGTAAGCGGATGGTCTTGAGGCACCAGGATGGTGTGATGCCAGCGATAATAAGGAAACGCCGCCAACTGCTCCTCGCTCATCAGCTTTTCACTGGCGATGCCCACATCGGCTTCGCCGGATTGCAGCATGGCGACAATCTCCTCCGGACTGCCCTGATTCAACACCAGGCGTACCCTGGGATACAGCTCGCGGAATTCCTTGATAACCGCCGGCAAACTATAACGCGCCTGAGTATGGGTCGTGACAATGGACAATTCGCCCGAGTCTTTATTGGCGAATACATCTGCTATGCGGCGGATATTATTGGCATCGCTGAGAATGCGTTCCGCCACCGTCAGTAATGCTTTACCCGGCTCCGTCATGCCAATTAAACGCTTGCCGCGGCGGATAAAAATTTCCACCCCCAATTCTTCTTCCAATTCGCGAATATGACGGCTGACCCCGGATTGGGAGGTAAATAGCATACTGGCCACATCGGTCAGATTATAATTGCACCGGGCTGATTCCCGTATTATGCGTAGCTGCTGAAAGTTCACCCGTCGCCCCTCCGTTATCTTGAATTTAACTATATTCATACCGGGGAAGCGCTAAAGGGTGAAATAAGAAAAAATGGGTAACTTATAGTTTTTTATGCTAAGAAAAAAAACGCCGTTTTCAAAGAGAAAGATTTTCCCAAATACTGCATCATTTCAGGCAATTAAAACCTCACGGCATCACATCAACCGGCACGATTGTTTTCAAAGACGCCGCAGGGCAAGGGTAAAGCCAAAAGTCATCTTAGGTTTTGCTTTTTTCGGCTATGGGGAAACGGCGCCCTCGCCATCCCGATAGGCCACCCATAAGCGGGCCGCGGCCTTTGCCAGCGCTCGGGTAGGATCGATACTTAACCGTTGCAGCGGGGAATCGACAGCCGCCAATGCCGGAGGCACCTCGGTACAGGCCAGCACCAGCCGGTCGGCCCCTCGGGCCACCAGCGCCTGCGCCAGGCGCGACAGCAACTCGCCGCCGCGCTGCAGTTCGCCGCGCTTCACCGCATAGCAGCCCGGCACGAACCATTCGACCATTTCATCGGGCTGCGGCGGCAGCGTGGCTATCCCAAGCCTGGCGAAACGCTGCTGGAATAACCCTGCGTCCAGAGTGCCTTGTGTGGCGATAAGCCCCACCCGCTCCACCTTCTCCCGGTCCAGGCTCTCTATCGTGGCGTCGGCGATATGCACGATGGGAGCCTTGCTGGCCTTCGCCAACTGAGGATACCAAAAATGGGCGGTATTGCAGGCGATCAGAATATGCGTCGCCCCCGCCCGGTTCAACTGCGCCAGCGCCGGCAGTAAATCCGGCAACGGCGAGGGACCGGTACCCGCCAGCGCCCGTTGCCTGTCGGCGATTTGCGGTACGTTCCATGCCACTACCGGCGCGTGCGCCTGGTCCCGCCGCGCCGGCGTCTCCTCGATGATTTTTTGCAACAAATCGACGGTCGCCAACGGACCCATACCGCCTAATACCCCCAGCAGGAATCCGCTCATGCCGGCGATTGTTCCAATACCTGGCGATAGCCGAACAGCCCGGCCGAGCCCCCGGTATGTATAAACACCACCTGCTCATCTTTGCCGAAGCGGCCTTTGCGGATCAAATCGATAAGGCCGGCCATGCCTTTCCCGGTATACACCGGATCGAGCAGAATACCTTCCAATTGCGCCAACAACCGCAAGGCCTCCAAGGTACCCGCCGTGGGCAATCCATAGCCTTCTCCCACGTAATCGCTGTTGACCTGGACCCAATCGCGTGACAATTCCCCGCGGGCGCCCAGCAGTTTCCAGGTGGCGCTCGCCAACGCAAAGACATTCTCCTCCTGCTTGGCCTTGGGGGCGCGAACGCTGATGCCCAGCACCGGGATGCCGCTGTTGCTGGCGTTCAACCCCGCCACCAAACCGGCTTGGGTGCCGGTGCTGCCGGTGGCGTGCACCACATGATCGATGCGCAGCCGCTGTCGGCTCGACTGATAAAGCAACTCCTCGGCGCAGGCCGCATACCCCAGGGCGCCGATGGGGTTGGAACCGCCGCCCGGTATCACATAAGGGCGATGACCCTGTTCGCGCAGGGTTGCCGCCAGCGCTTCCATGGCTTGTTGCATATCGGTGCCGGCCGGCAGGCTCTCGACGATGACGCCCCCCAACAGATTATCCAATAGCACATTACCGGAGCGTTGATAATCCTCACCGAATCGCTCTACCCGCTTCTCCAGCAGCACCTGGGTTTTCAAACCGATTTTCGCGGCGGCGGCAATGGTCTGACGCACATGGTTTGATTGGGTGGCGCCCTGGGTTATTACCACATCGGCGCCTTTTTCCAGCGCATCCGCCAGCAAAAACTCCAGCTTGCGGGTTTTGTTGCCGCCGGTGGCGAGACCGGTACTGTCGTCACGCTTGATATAGAGAGCGGGGCCGCCGAGATAGCGGCTGAGATTAGGCAATGCCTCCAAGGGGGTGGGGAATTGCCCTAGGGAAAGTCGGGGGAAACGGGCCAAATGCATGGTGTTTTGTCCTGATGATAAGAGATTAAGGGAAGTAGGGAGTCAACCTGGAACAACCAGGCCCCCACGGGGCGCTTTTGGTCAGCATGGTCAGGGTAGCGAAGCCGCCGAAAGCACGTCGCCCGCCGGATCCGCCAACGCCGCCAGTTGTCGCCAACTGGTGTCGTCGATTTCAATGCCTGACGCCTGTCGCTGTTGATACTTTTCATGTTCGACGTCGCCGGGCAGTTTGAGAGACGTATCGTCTCGGGAGCTACGAACCCAAGCCAGCATATCGGCGATTTCCGATTGATAATTCGCCGCGCCGCCGAGCTTTCGCGGATCGATAATAATCGACAGCATGCTGTTAAGTATGCGCTGCGTATGGCGGTTATCGTGCTTCTCGGTCAGGCCGCCGGTCAAGGTCGCCCCCAGCAGCGAACAGACCACCGACAGGCCTGAGCCTTTGTGATTGCCGAACGGCAGCAATGCGCCGAAAGGTTCCGCCATCAGCCAGCGCGGATCGACAGCGGGTTGGCCCAGATTGTCGACAATGCAGCCGGGCGCCAGTTCCTGGCCGGCATTCCAAGCGATACGGGCTTTGTTGCCGGCGATAATACTGGTGGCGAAATCCAGAATGAGCGGATGATCGGCGCCATCCACCGGTATGCCGACGCAAAATGGATTGGTTCCCAACCGGGGTTTTTGCCCTTGCCACGGCATGACCGGCGAACGGCTGTTGACGTTGGCGAAATGTATTGAGACCAGTCCGGCCGCCGCCGCTTGTTCCGCCCAGGCGCCGATGCGGCCGAGATGATGGGCGTTGGCCAGGCCCACGACCGCCACGCCGTGCCGTTGAGCACGAAGGATGCCCTGGGCCATGGCCTGACGGCCCACCACCTGCCCGAACCCTTGGCCTCCGTCAAAGGACAGCAACGCCCCGGCGTCAAGAGTGAGCGTGGCCTCGGCATGGGGATGTAAACCGCCTTCGCGGATGGCCGCGATATAACGCGGCAACATGCTGACCCCATGGGAATCATGCCCTTTTAAGCAGGATTCCACCAAATTGTCCGCCACCTGGACGGCAATTTCGTTATCTACCTGAATCTCCGTCAGGCGATCGGTAAGAAATTTCCTTAAAAAACTCGGTTTGAAAATGGGCACAAACAAAACTCCGTTAGCAATAACAGCGCTTGATTTTGCAAGGACTGTATCGCGCAAGGGTCCGCCGCCAAAAGACAATAAGATGCTAAGCATAGTGAAATTAGCGCTAAGCAATAGGCAATCATATTATTAGGGCAAAAATGACTTGCCGTCAGAAATATGCACCGCCAAACAAAGCCTGCGCAGCCTCTTTTTTCTTTTAACAGGTTTAGAAATGTTTAGCGAAAATATTGCTAAGCAAATCTAAATATTTACTAAGAATTTGATTCTAATTTATTCCAAAAAACACTTTAGGAATATGCTCGCTCCGACTTTATGATGAACTCAACAATGCTTCTCTTTATTTTGGGAATAATCAATGAATGCACTTTTTAAACGGGCCGGCCTCGTCATCGCGCTCGGTTTTTCTTTGGGCTCGATAAGCGCCCGCGGGGAAGGAACCATCAGTATCGCGCAGCAATTTGGTATCGGTTATCTTATTTTGGACGTGGTCCAGGATCAGCATCTGATTGAAAAACACGGCAAGCAGGAAGGGCTGGATATCAAGGTGGATTGGCACAGCATTTCCGGCGCCACCGCCATGAACGAGGCATTGCTGACCGGCTCGCTGGATGTGGTTTCCGCCGGCGTGCCGCCGGCGCTGACGGTATGGGACCGTACCCACGGCAAGCAGAACGTCAAAGCGATAGCTTCCCTCGGTTCCATGCCCAATTATCTGCTCAGCAATAACCCGGCGGTGAAAAGCATCAAGGATTTGACCGATAAGGATCGTATCGCGGTGCCGGCGGCCGGCGTCGGGTTTCAATCACGCACGCTACAAATCGAAACCGCCCGTCTCTATGGCAACGCAAATTATAAACGTTTCGATAATATTACACTCAGCCTGCCTCATCCCGACGCCACTGCCGCGTTAATTTCCGGCGGTTCGGAAGTCACCGCCCATTTTTCCAGTCCGCCTTTTCAATATCAGGCGCTGGAGCATCCCAATATCCATAAGATCCTGAGTTCCTACGATGTTTTAGGCGGTAAAGGCACCTTTAATCTGCTTTATACCACTGAAAAATTTCACGACGAGAATCCGAAAACCTATAAAGCTTTTTTTTGACGCGCTGGCTGAAGCCGCTGATTTCATCAAGGCAAATAAACACGAAGCGGCCGAAACCTATATTCGGGTAGAGAAATCCCATCTGCCGTTGCCGCTTATCGAAAAAATCATCAGCGATCCGGAAAATGACTTTACCATCACGCCGCAAAAAACCTTTGTGTATGCGGATAAATTACACGAACTGGGCGTGCTCAAAAATCAGGCCGGCTCCTGGAAGGATTACTTTTTCCCCGAGGCGTACGCGCTGCCCGGCAGTTGATATATCGCCCTTAACGGTTACAGGACCTGCATAATGGCCTATGACGTTCAACACATACCGGCGGCGCCGTTGCTCCGGGTCAACGCTTTAAATCTTGAATACGCTACCCATCAGCGGGTGGTTCGCGCGACGCATAATGTCGGTTTCGACGTTTTCGCCGCGGATCGGTTCGTGCTGTTAGGGCCTTCCGGCTGCGGTAAGTCCAGTCTGTTGAAAGCCATCGGCGGCTTTTTGCCGGCGGTCAGCGGCCGCATAGAGCTGGAAGGACAACGGGTAACCCAGCCCGGGCCCGATCGTTTAATGGTATTTCAGGAGTTCGACCAATTGCCGCCTTGGAAAACCGTGCTGGAAAACGTGATGTTTCCCCTGCTGGCCAGCGGCAAGGCCCGCCGGGCCGAAGCACGGGAACATGCGCGCTATTTCCTCGATAAAGTGGGTCTGTCGGCTTTTGCCGATGCCTATCCCCACACCCTGTCCGGCGGCATGAAACAGCGGGTGGCCATCGCCCGAGCGTTGGCGATGCAGCCGAAAGTGCTGCTGATGGATGAGCCTTTCGCCGCGCTGGACGCTCTGACCCGGCGCAAGATGCAGGAAGAGCTACTGGCGCTGTGGGAGGAAGTCCGTTTTACCCTGCTGTTCGTCACCCATTCCATTGAAGAGGCCTTGGTGGTGGGCAGCCGGATTTTGCTCCTGTCGCCTCATCCCGGCCGGGTCAGGGCGGAAATCAACAGCCACCAGTTTGGTATCAACGATTTCGGCAGCGCCGATTTCCAGCAGACGGCGCAACGTATTCACAATATGCTGTTCAGCTCCCCGGAAAGCGCGCCCCCATCCATGCCGACTCAGACGGCCAGGCCTCGTTTCAAGGTGGTGGGCAAATGACGGTCACGAAAGGAAAACCACTATGAGCCTTCAGCCGCCGGAACGCCCGGAATACCTTTATGAACTGCCGCCTTTGGGAAAAATGACCCTGGTCAAGCCCCTGCCGCTGGCGACGCGTCTGTGGAATCAAACCTGGCTGCGCAAATCGGTGATTATCCTACTTCTGATCCTGCTGTGGGAGGGGGGCGGCGCGGTTGCAAAATAATGATTTGCTGTTGCCGGGGTTTATCCAGACCCTTAAGGCGTTTACGCAAGATATGGCCAGCGGAGAGTTGCCGACCAAAATCGGGTTTTCCCTCGGCACCCTGATCAAGGGATATATCATCGGCACCGCGATGGCGCTGGTGTTGAGTTCATTGGCGGTATCGACCCGTATCGGTCGGGATGTGCTGAGCACGCTGACGTCCATGTTCAATCCCCTGCCCGCCATCGCCTTGCTGCCTTTATCGCTGTTGTGGTTTGGCCTGGGGGAAAACAGCCTTGTTTTTGTGCTGGTGCACTCCGTTATGTGGCCCATGGCCCTCAACACCTATGCCGGATTTCTCGCCGTATCCGATACGCTGCGCATGACGGGAAGAAATTACGGTCTGCGCGGGTTGCGTTACGTGTGGTACATCCTGATTCCCGCCGCCCTGCCCTCCATTCTTTCCGGGCTCAAGATTGGCTGGGCCTTTGCCTGGCGAACGCTGATCGCCGCCGAGCTGGTGTTCGGCGCATCCAGCGGCAAAGGCGGATTGGGCTGGTATATTTTCCAAAACCGCAACGAGCTTTTTACCGATCGGGTGTTCGCCGGCCTGATATCCGTCATCATCATCGGGCTGTTGGTGGAAGGATTGATATTTACCACCCTTGAACGGGTGACGGTAAAACGCTGGGGTATGCAGAAATAATATTAAGTGAGGTAGAGCGTGATTGTTGTTAAAGCACCGCAAAATTATCTAAACGAGCCGGGAATCGTCGACCGCATCGGCGATTATGTCGCGCCTTTTACCCGTGACCACGTCATGATTATCACCAGCCCCAAGGCGTGGCAGGCGACGCGGCAGGCGGTCGATGCCAGCTTCGACGCTCTGGGTATCGTTTATCAACGCTACTTTCTAACGGGTGAATGCACCGCTGCCGCCATCGCGTCGTTCACCGAACAGGCCTTGGCGGATGATGTCGCGCTTATCATCGGCATCGGCGGCGGCAAGGTGTTGGATACGGCCAAGGGCATCGCGGAATCCAGCGGACGCTTACCGCTTATCACCGTACCCACCGTCGCCGCCACTTGCGCAGCCTGGTCGCCCATTTCGGTCCTGTACACCGCTGACGGCACCCATCTGAATTCCATGCCGTTGCAGCGCACGCCGGAATGGGTACTGGTAGATAGCCGAATCATCGCCGAGACGCCGGTTCGCTTTCTTAAAGCCGGTATCGTGGATTCATTGGCCAAATGGTACGAATTTGAACCCTATCTGCGCCAGGACGACAGCAGCCTGTCGCTGGTTCTGAAAGCCCAGGCCGCCAGGTTGGCGGTGGATGTTTTTGAACAGATAGGCGAAGAAGCCGTCGCCGACAACCAGGCCCGCCGGGTGACCCCGGCATTGATAAAAGTAGTGGATGCGGTAATTGCACTGGCGGGTATGGCCAACAGCATGCGAGATGAGGTAGCGCGTATCGGCGTGGCACATGGCATCCATAACAGCATGACCCGGCATCCCGATTTACACCGCTTCCTCCATGGCGAGCTGGTGGGATTCGGCCTGGTTGTCCAGTCTCTGCTGGATACGCCTCACGCGCCGTCGCGGACGCGGCTGCTAAGCCTGTTGAAAGCGTTTTCAACACCGCTGACCCTGCGTGAGCTGGGCATTATCGACTCAGTGTCGGCACGCGCCGCGCAAATTGCCCAAGGCGTTAATATTGCCCCGAGCATCGCCGCTCGTCTGCCGTTTGAGCTCAACGCCGAACGGATAGAACAGACGTTGCTCCGCGTTGCCGGGGAAACACCAGGGCATGGAGTCGGCATGGCCAATGACGCCGCCGGGATGAACGAGCGCGAAGGCATCCGGGCATAGGCCGGTCTCCCGCCGCGTTAATTTTATGGGAGATAGTCGTTGGTGTAATACTGCGCCGGCGGCAAGGTTTGTTTTACGATGCCGAGCCCGCTTACCGCGTTGAGCAATTCACTCCAGGCGCGATCGTCCAGCTTCAGTTGTTCGCTGTCCGGCTTACCCAGTACCGCCATGGTGTCCTGCCATTGCCGTTTGACAAACGCCGCGTCGTAGGACTTGCTGTACTGGGCGGCAAAAGCCGCAATAGCCTCATCCGGATGTGCAATGGCATAACGGATGCTTTTGCTGGTGGCGCGCATAAACGCCTTGGCCAGGGCCGGATTTTTCTCAAGCCAGGGTTGATTGCCGGCAAACATGAAAATAGGGGTATCCGGCACGCCATAGGCGGTGGCGGGCATGAATATCGGGGTTTGTTTCCCCGCCACCGCCAATTCCGTTCCTTCAGCGTTGGTGATGCCGGTGGTGGCGTCGACGCGGTTTTGCAGCAGCAGCGGGACGGTGTCATCCGCCGCCGCCACCATTTGCACGTCATCCAGCGTCATACCCGCGCTTTTCAGCACCAGGGAGAGTTGCGCCTTGGTCCACGCATCGTTATAAATACCGATTTTCTTGCCTTTCAGCTCGCGGACGGTAACCGGATGGCCTTCTTGGGTGAAAATACCCCAATTATTGCCGGTGCCGTAACGTCCAATGGCAATGACCGGCGCTCCCTGTTCCTTGGCGAAAATGATATCCATTACCGTGGTGAAGGCTACATCGGCCCTTCCGGTACCGAGATACTTCATGGTATCGGCAACGGTGGGCGGCGCAACGATATTCAAATCGATACCTTCGTCGCGGTAAAACCCTTTCGCTTTGCCTAAGGTCCAAGGGATCCAGAATCCATCCGCTACCGGCCACTCTTGAACGAAGGTGACTGTTGTCGGGACGGGCGGCGGACTGGACGCCGGGGCGGTCGCCCCCCCCCCGCGCCGCCGGCATGATAAGCGTCGAACTCAACATAAAGCAGCCAACCAAGGCCACGCCGGTCAACCAGGCATGTTTTTTCATGAGACGTTCCCTTACACCGTTAGAGGATGTCATCATACCCAATTTAAACCGGTAAGCCCGCACAATACGAGTGCCGCCATCTCATACAGTCATGCCGGTATGCCGAGGCGTCTGTGCTTGGCCGCCCTGGCAGCCGCCCTATCTTTAACTTTAAAACTGGTAGACCATGCCCACGGCGACGATATTGTCGTGGTGAATTCCCGCGGCGCGGGAAAAATCATCATCCCTGAGTAAATTGATTTGATAATCAACAAAGGTGAGCATGTTTTTATTGAAGTTATAGGTTGTGCTGATATCGACATACTTCCGTAAATTACGACTGCCATAACCTTCGATATCATCGCCGCGCGCCTGAACGTAGGCTACGGACGGCCGCAGTCCGAAATCAAACGTGTATTGGGCCGCCAGCTCAATGTTTCGCGCCTTGTTGGCAAATCCGTGAACCGTTTTTGCACTGTCGCCGAACCGCATCAGTTTATAGCTCTGGGTATACATGGCGGCAATATAGAGTTCATCCTTGCTGTATTTTAACGCGCCTGAATAGGCATTGGCCCTGCCGTCGCCATGGCCGTAGGCCAGATTTTTTTGCCCCAGAGTACGATTGGCGGAGGTAAAGCCGCCCGCTGCGCCGATTCCCCCGCCGAAGTCATAGGTAAGCGACATGCCATAACCATCGCCGTTGGATCGCATGACGTCGCGGCCTTTGCCCTTTTCACTCCCCTCGACATTCTTGCCCTGGTATTGAAGCGCAACGTTCAGGCCTTCTATATAGCCGAAAAAGTCCCGATTACGGTAGGTGGCCATGCCGTTGCCGCGATTGGACATCATATCGTCGACGCCGTAGGTATCGCCGCCGAGCTCTTGCAATACATCCGTATAGGCAAGCACATCATACAATACGCCGAAATTCCGGCCATAGTCGAAGGAGCCGAATTTCCCGTATTTCACGCCGGCGTAGCCCAGAAGCGTCGAGCCCTGACTGTCCTTTTCATCTTCGGATTTGTTCAAATCCCCTTGATACTGCCATCGGCCATAGCCGGTCAATTCATCGCTCATCTGGGTTTCTCCATCGAAACCGAAACGCATGTAGGAGTTATCCCCATCCGCCTTCTGATTATTGGAAAAATAATGCACGCCGACAATGGTGCCGGCAAGGTTCAATTTATTGCCATTACGGTTATAGATTTCGGCGGCATCCGCCGCACCGGAAATAATTGATACCGGCATCATGAGTGATAGAATACGTAGTTTCATTATTTCCCCTATAGATATATTTTCTTCCGTTATTTAACCGCACATATTCCGCAGATGGCATGCAACTATTCACAGCCAAAACACGTTATGCCATCGGCATTGTGCTCGCAGAAAAGTTTGCCTTAAACTTTATACATTACTAAAAATATTATAAAGCTATGAAAATTATCGTTTTTTATTAACAGGCCAGAGTATCCATTAAATAAATAGTTATATAATGATATAATTAAGAAATCAATCCATTATATAAACCGCTTACAGATGCATTAAGATAGAGAGGGGTGCGCATATTACGCGAGGGATAGTAAACCGCCGAACTTAAACGCCGTGGCAATAAGTTATTTTTTTATGTCAGGTCAAGGATAGACGCCGCGTTATCGGTGTCATTGCTTGCGTGCTGAAATGACCTGATGGCGTAACGACGAAGAGCGGCGAATTGGGAAATCGAGCTTGATAGCGGGGCGAAGACGGGCAACCTCCCTGTTGCCCATGCTAAGCCGTTAGGCTGATTAGAACTGGTAAACCAAACCGAGGGAAACGACGTCGTCGGTATTGATACCGGCGGCCTGGGTGAAGGCGTCGCTGTCGATCAGGTTGATTTTATAGTCGACATAGGTCGAGATGTTTTTGTTGAAGTAGTAAGTGGCGCCCAAGTCAACAAACTTGACCAGGTCCTGGTTGTCATAGGTATTGCCGTCGGCGGCGGCGCCGATTTTTTCGCCGCGGGTCTGGTTATACCCGACGAACGGAACCAGGCCGAAGTCGAAGGTGTAGCCGGCATAAGCTTCGAACGCTTGGGCCTTATTGGCGTAACCATAAATGGTTGAAGACGTATCAGAGCCAAACGGCGCCGCGTTGTAAGACTGGGTGAACATAGCCGCTACGTAAATATTATTAGCGTTATATTTCAAACCGCCGGTATAGCCTTCGGCTCTGTTGCCGCGACCGGAGATGGCCGGATCGCCGTTGCCGTTTTGTTCATCGGTACGTTTAGAGTTGAAGAACGCGCCGCCGGCGGTAAAGCCCGCGCCAAGATCATAACTCAGCGACATACCGTAGCCGTCGCCATTCTGGGTCAGCACATCGCGGCCATTGGCCGTTTCGCCCGAACCGCCGTTTTCGCCTTGGTACTGCACGGCAAATTTCAGGCCGTCCACCAGACCGAAGAAGTTATTGTTGCGATAGGTGGCCACACCGGTGGAACGGCCGAACATGAACTGGTCGGCGCCATAGGTGGATCCGTCGAATTCAGGCTGCATATCGGTAAACGCAGCGATATCGTAAAGAATACCGTCGTTACGGCCATAGTCGAATGAGCCGTAATCACCGTATTTCAAACCGGCAAACGCATACCGGGTGAAGTTGCCGCCGTCCGTGGTGCCGGAGGCTTCAGTCACATGGCCGTTAATCTGGTATTCCCAGTCGCCGTACCCGGTCAACTCATTGTTGATCTGGGTCTGGCCCTTGAAACCGACACGGGCATAAGTCTGGTCGCCATTTTGACTGTCATTATCTGAAAAATAGTGATCTCCATGGAGAGACCCGAACAAATCAAGATCGTTACCGTCTTTATTATAGACTTCAGCAGCGCTAGCCGCACCAGCCGCTAACATTGCTGGAATCAACAGGGCAAGAACCTGTAGTTTCATTTTCTTTTCCTCGGTATATTTATTATCTTTGGCCACTATTTTACTTTGTGTGCTGTATCATCAACTGTGTATCTGACACGCAATCTTATTCTGCAATAAATGAAGTTTTATACTAGCGTTAAAATGCTACGAATTGGTTTACAGTGTTTCAAAATGCAAATTTTTTATTTAAAATTGTAACAGCAAGGGAACTAATTTTTTAATCACCATACAAGGAAACTTAAAACTTTGAGATAGATCTTGTTTTTAACAAAAATAAGAAAATGAATTAAAATCATCAACTTAAAATAAAATTGTCAAATAGCACGATGTGCTAAAAAGTCTCTTTTTTTTCATCTATGATTTTAAGCGCTATCATCATTAAATTGTCATTATTACTCTCATTTGGTTTAACGTCTTTATTGGCCGGCCCTGTGCCGGCTTTTTTTATGCCTAAATTTTAATTGTGGATAAAGAAAGGAACATTTATTAATAAATGTTACTATCATATACAACCCATTTCCATATTAACCCTTTATATTATTTTTGCCAGTAAATTATATATTTCTATTTGATTTTATTGCAACTTGAAACATTAGTTTCTTTCACCAATTATTCTAAATCGTAAATACTAGATCTCAATCACGTTAAATTGAAAATAAAAAATCAATATATTGAGCGTTTTTTGCGCAACCCCATGGGTTTTTGAGCATCGATGCTATTTTTGATTCTCATTCCCATCCCTATTGCGGTTCCACAACGCCGGGCCGCTTATCTTGAAGCAGATTCTTCACTATTACCGTTGCGTGCGGTTTCGTCACCCGCACGGCAGGCTTCGTCTCTCTTATGGGCCGTGTTACACTTTACGCTATGATTCGTCGCTCAGTGAGCCGCGGTAAGCGCCATATCCCCGCGGGAACGTTAACGCTATGCAACAACATCGGACGCTCGAAGACCTCTGGCTTCGCTTACAGCAATCGGCCTTTAGATCCCGGTTTCGGCTTAACCAAAAAGAGAGGGCCTATTTGCGCGCCAAGGGCATGCCGGTAATACTTTCCCATGCCCATGACTTCATCCATGACAGATTGACGCCCGCCCAGCCGGTCAGGGACGGCAAGCAAACCCCTTGGCGGGGGCACCCGGTTTTCGTGGCGCAACATGCCACCGCGACCTGCTGCCGGGGTTGTCTGGAAAAATGGCACGGTATCGCCAAGGGACAGCCTCTTACCGACAGACAGCAAGAATATATCGTGCAGGTCATTGCGCTCTGGCTGCGCCGGCAGGAAGAAAGCGACGACGTCAGCGCCGACAGATAGCGGGTTCGATGTCTATTTGACGGCTTGATGCCAATCCATCGTTGCGCTTACTGGTTTTTTATTTCTATTTGGGCGGGAGATGCCGAAAGCTTTATGACTGAAACGCTGAGTACGGAACAGCACGCCGCCTTACCGGTACGGATCGCCACGCGCATTATCTTTTTCATCGCCGGATTCGCTATGTCGTCCTGGGCGCCGTTGGTCCCTTACGCCAGGCAGCGGCTGAACGTTGATGACGCATCCCTGGGGATGCTGCTGCTGTGCCTGGGCATCGGTTCGCTGCTGTCAATGCCGTTGGCGGCCCCCTTGGCCGGCCGCCTGGGCTGCAAACCGCTGATTATCGGTTCCGCCGTCATGGTGATGGCGGCGCTTCCCGCCCTGGCCGTCGCCGGGGGAAGCCTGACCCTGGGACTGTCGCTTTTGCTGTTCGGCATGGGGTTGGGAGCGATGGACATCACCATGAATATTCAGGCGGTGAGGGTGGAGAAAGCCAGCGGTCGGGCCATGATGTCCGGATTTCATGGTTTTTTCAGCATCGGCGGCATCGGCGGAGCGGGTTTGGTAAGCCTGCTGCTGTGGCTGGATTTGCCGCCGCTGTGGGCGATTATCGTTACTGTTCTGGTTATTCTGGCATTACTGCTGTATGCCGTCGGGGACCTGCTGTCCGACCGTCCGAAAAACGAGTCCGGACCGCTGCTGGTTATGCCCCGCGGCAAGGTCCTGTTCATCGGGGCGCTATGCTTTATTCTCTTTTTAACCGAAGGCGCCATGCTGGACTGGAGCGCGCTGTTTCTGACGCTGGAACGCGGCCTTGACAGCGCCAGGGGCGGACTGGGCTATGCCCTGTTTTCCATTGCCATGACCTTGGGACGCCTGAACGGCGATCGTTTGATCAACGCCATCGGCCGCCGCCGTACTCTGTTGTCGGGCAGTTTATGCGCCTCGGCGGGGTTGATTTTGGCGATTACGGTTAATCAGGGCGTGGTCACGCTGCTCGGTTTTCTGTTGGTGGGGCTGGGAGCGTCGAATTTGGTCCCGCTGCTGTTCAGCGTCGTCGGCAATCAAAAGGATATGCCGCCTAATCTGGCTCTGGCGGCGATATCCAGCGTGGGTTATGCCGGCATATTGGCCGGTCCGGCCCTAATAGGCTTTATTGCCCATTTAAGCAGCCTGTTCGTCGCATTCGGCTGCGTCGCAATACTGCTCCTGTTGGTCAGCGCGAGCGCGCGCCGAGCGACTCAATAAAACGATGGGCAAAACCCGCTTTATGCAAATCAAGAATCTGAAGTTGACCTCGGCGGCGCTAACCCGCGGCCTGCTGTTGTTTATCCTGCTGCTATTGCTGTCGTTATGGCTGTTTGGTTTCCATGCCGTCAATGCTTATCTCATTGAAAAAAAACACAGCATGTCCACTCTCACCGTCGCGCTGCAAAAACGGATCGATACCTATCGTTTTGTGACGGACCAGCTCTACGACCTTTCGCTGGCGGTGAACGCCGCTGGCCTGCCCAATCAAAACTCCGGGCTTAAAGAATCCCGTCTACGCCCTGATGTGTTTTATGTAGACAAGCCCCACAAAAAAACCGATGCCATGATTTTCGGCGTGCATGACGCCGCCACGCTGTCCATCGCCACCAGCATCTCGGCTTATCTGGACATTCTATGGGGTTCGGAAAGCATCCCCTACTCTTTATATTACCTGAACGGCACCGATAACAGCCTGACGCTGATTTCCACTCAATCGCTCCGTGACAGCGCTACCCGGTTTGAAGACAGCTTCATCAATGGCCTGATTAAAACGCGACGCACCGAGATGTTGCAGCAGGCCAATATACTTGATCAGCGTGAAAGTTTTTCGCCGCTGCGCAAATTCCGCTTTCAAAACGAGTTCTATTTTACTCAGCGGTTCATCTTCAATCAGCCGGGCCACTTGGCCACTATCATCGCGGTGGACCTCCCGGTCAGCGATCTTATTCCGCTGAATATGGCGCGGGCCAATTTCTCCCTGCTGTCCGCCGACGACGCCGATATGGATATGGAAGGCGCCGATGCCAACGAAGGTGACGGCGGACGGGATAATGGTCAAAAAATCAGCACCCATGTTAAAGGCGCGAACCTGGAGGTAGGCTCGCGTCTGGAGGATGCCCCGCTGCAACTGGTCTATCGCGTGCCGCTCACCAGTCTGACGGTGGATTTATTGCGCAACAATCTCTGGCCTATCGCGATAGATATTATCCTGATTGCGCTGTCTGTTTTCGGTCTCTACGTGATTCGGCAACATTTTTTACGCCCCAGGGAAAATATGGCTCTGGCGCTGAAATCCCGCCAGATAGTCAGTGATGAGGTGATAGCCAACCTGCCGCTGGGTTTGCTGATTTACGATTTCAGTAACAACAATCTGATCGTCAGCAATAAGATAGCCGATCATTTACTGCCTCACCTCAGTCTGCAGAAGATAGCTAATCTCGCCGAAGCCCATCAAGGGATAATCCAGGCCACGGTAAATAATGAAGTTTATGAAATCAGGATGTTTAAAAGCGGCCTTTCATCAGATACCTATCTTTTTCAATTACTTAACCATGATAAAGAAGTGCTGGTTAATAAAAAACTACAGCAGGCGCAACTGGAATTCACAAAAAACCATCAGGCTCGGCGGGCGATCCTGACCAATTTTCAGCATGAACTGAATCAGCCGCTGTCGGCGATGAATACGCTGCTTGACGGGCTGCTGCAGGCGGGCGAGGAAGACAAACGCCGGCGTATGCTCCTTGAACTGCAAACGGAGGTGAGGCGTCTTGAGGCATTGTTCGATAATTTGCGTTTGCTGACGCAGTTGGAACTGCAGGACTGGCAGCCGTCGCCGGCGGCTTTTTCCCTGTCCGCGCTGGTTGACGAGCTGCTGGCGGAGCGCTTGCCCGCCTTGAATCGAAAAGGACTGGGCCTGTTCAATCACTATCGCCTTCCCTTCAATCAGCGCCATACCGGCGATGCGGCGGCGGTGAAAAAAATGCTTTCGCTGCTGCTGGATTACAGTATCATCAGCACCCGATATGGCAAAATCGTGCTGTCCATAGACTCGGATCCCTCTCGACCGGATACGGTGATACTCAGCCTTAGCGATACCGGCGACGGCGTGGACGCCAAGGAGCTGGCCAACCTCCAGCAACCCTTCGTTAGCCAGGCGCAAAAAGATCGTTACCAACGGGGATCCGGCCTGTCCTGGTTTCTGTGCAGCCAATTGGCAAAGAAAATGGGCGGCAACCTGGATATCCACAGCAAACCCGGTATCGGCACCCGTTATCGGCTACGGCTGGCCCTGCCCCATGAGGAGATTGCCGAGCAGGATGATAATGAACAAATCCTCGGCGGCACGGTGGCGATGCTGGATATCGCCAATGAAGAAATCCAAGGGATCGTCAGCGGTATGCTGCAGCAATGGGGGTGGAATGTCTCCACCCGGAAGAGCATACCTTGGTGCAGGCGCATGATGTGCTAGTCACGGACGATGAGTCACGTTTGGAGGACTTTTCACTTCTGGTGCAAAACCGCGAGGGCGGAATAACGCTTTTGACCCCCAATCGCTTGCAGGTCAATTTCAATCTCGCCTCTTCATTGCTCGATGCGATGCTACAGTTAATGGAGCTGCGGCTGGCGCAATCTGACGTTGTTCAGGACGAGGGTATCGCGTCGGCCGGCGCTGTTGCAGATTCCCCCGCCGTGCTGCTTGACGAGTATTTGCCCCTCTTTGTCGAGACAGTACCCGATGACATCAAGAGGCTGTATACTGAAGCGGAGAGCGGCGATTTGGCCGCGCTGGCCCAGACTGCGCACCGCCTAAAAGGTGTTTTTGCCATGCTGAATCTTTTACCCGGCAAACTGCTGTGTGAAACGCTGGAACAACATATCAAACAAGCTAAGATAGAAAATGATAACTCTAAAATCGGCGACGATATCCGCCAAATTGATGTTTTTGTCATTAAACTGCTACAGCATGCAAGGTAGTCAACTTTATGAATAATCTTAACGTCATCATTGCAGATGATCATCCGATCGTCCTGTTCGGTATCCGCAAATCCCTGGAGCAAATCGAATGGGTTAAGGTTGTCGGTGAATTCGAGGACTCAACCTCCCTTATCAACAGCCTCGGCAAGCTGGATGCCAATGTACTGGTGACCGACCTGTCCATGCCCGGCGAGAAGTATGGCGACGGCATTACTCTTATCAAATACATCAAGCGTCATTATCCGCAATTGGCGATTATTGTATTAACCATGAATAACAATCCGGCGATATTAAGCGCGGTGCTGGAATTGGACATTGACGGCATCGTTCTTAAACAAGGGGCGCCCACCGATCTGCCCAAGGCGTTGGCCTCGTTGCAAAAGGGCAAAAAATATACCCCCGACAGCGTGGCGAAACTTTTGGAAAGAATCAGCGCCGGCGGCTATGGCGATAAGCGTCTATCTCCGAAAGAGAGCGAAGTGCTGCGTTTATTCGCGGAAGGTTTTCTGGTGACGGAAATCGCCAAGAAGCTAAACCGCAGCATCAAAACCATCAGCAGCCAGAAAAAATCCGCCATGCTGAAGCTGGGAGTGGAAAATGACATCGCCCTGCTTAATTACCTGTCGTCGGTGAGCATGGCGCCGGTGGATAAAGAGTAATCAGCCGATATCCGGCGGCAAGGGTTTAATGGTGTTCCTCAAGTGTAGCGCGCTGTGCCCGCGCCTTATGGCTGAATTGGGCCAGCACAGGTTGTAGCAGGTCCACTGTGACCGGCTTGGACAGGCAACTGTCCATTCCCGCATCAAGACAGCGCTGTTTTTCCTCCGCCAGCGCATTGGCGGTTACGCCAATCACCGGCAGCGTCACGCCTTGTTTGCGTAAACGGCGGGTTAATTCATATCCGTCCATTTTCGGCATATTCACATCGCTAAGGATGATATCCACCGGCTGTTTGCTGAGAAGGCTTAAGGCATCCACGCCGTCGTTCGCCGTTACTACCTGATAACCCAGGGAGCCCAGTTGGTCCGCCAGCAGGCGACGGTTGATGGGATGATCGTCCACCACCAGAATTTTGATATCGTTATTTTCGTCATTCGTCGGCGGCAAGGACGGTGGCGGCGTCGAGGCCATCGCGGGTTCGCAGCGATAAATTTTCAGCAGCAACAGCGGCAGTTCCTCGGCAAAAGCCGGACTGAGCGCCCAATGGCCGGGATCCGTTTCCAACGCGGGACCGATGTGCGCGATGGTGAAGCGAATCCAGACGCTATGACCGCCCTCATAAACCACCTCATCATCGCTGATAAGCACCTCGTCATCCCCCACCGGCTCATCCCCCAGCCGCCTGGCAACCAGGCCATTTTCCTCCAACAAACGGGTCAGGTACTCCTCAAGCGCGGCATTGCGCACCGCCAACGCGCAAACCCGGCCATATAAATCGCTGTTGATGACCGTGGGAGGATAGGCCGCCTCGTACAGCGGCAGCCGAATAGTGAAACGGCTGCCCAGCCCGCTTTCCGACTCAACGGCGATATCGCCGTCCATCAGGTTGACCAGCTTCTCACAAATCGCCAATCCCAGGCCGGTGCCCTGAAATTGCTGGTGCCCGTCGCTGCCCAACTGCACGAAGGGATCAAACAGCTTGATCAATTCACGCTGCACAATGCCGACGCCGGTATCCCGGATACACAGCTGCAGATAGCCGTCATGGCAGAAAACATGAATCGAAATACAGCCGCTATGGGTAAATTTGATGGCATTATTCAATATGTTCGATAACACCTGCTGCAGCCGAACCGGATCGCCCCGCATGCAGAAGGGCACGCCCGGATCGATGAAACAGTAGAGGCCGAGTCGTTTTTTCACCACCAGCGACAAATAGTTGCCGGCGATATGGCTTACCACCTCTCGGGGAGAGAAGCTGCGCGGCTCGATCTTTAACTGCTCCGATTCAATTTTGGAAAAATCCAGGATGTCGCTGATGATATTAAGCAGTAAAGCCGACGAATTGTTCATTGCCATCACCAGACGGTCGACGCCTTCCGGTAAATCCTGGCTTTTCAGCAAATCCAGATTGCCGATGATGCCGTACAGCGGCGTGCGCAGTTCATGGCTGACCGTGGCGAGGAACATGGATTTCGCCTGGCTGGCCTGTTCCGCCGCCGTCGCCATCTCCTGTAGAGACTCCTCCATTCTCACCCGGGCGCTGATATCCACCAGCACGCAAATAGCAACATTTTCATTGAGATAGCGGGAATGGACGAAGCTTATCTGCAGGTTGTTGTTATTACTGGTCATGACATCGACAAAATTCACCTGCTGGCCGCAGATGATGTGTATGATGCGTTCGCGATCCTCCACGGTAAGCAGGCTAAGATAATTGTGCGCCAGCTCATTGCTGATAAGATTCGCGCCGTCGCTGATACGCAGGATACAAATTCCCACCGGCGCGGAAGCGACGATTTTGCGGTTGAATTGTTCATTTTCCTCAAGCTGCAACGCGTTTTTTTTCCGCCGGCGCAAACATTTTGCGCTCAAACAACCAGGTCAGGGTAAACAACAGCAGCGCCGAGAGAACGTTCAGCAACAGGGCATTGATGAATACCCCTTTGAAATTTTCGATGATGGTTGATAACGACAGCGAATACACCATGCTCAGGGGCATCGGCGCCAGGCTTCGTCTCATCACCAGATCCTTGAAGCCTTCGGTATAGCCGTAAAAGCCGGCGGCCTCCGGAAAAACGTTGAGCTCGGAGACACGCCGCTCTCCGTCCATCAGCGAGAGCATCGGCGCATTATTCTGATCCAGCAAGGTGATACCGATGGGCAGGTTACTGGCGGTGGTGAAATCCTCCAGCCGGATACTCAATTCAATTCCCAGCAGGGCCTCCAGCTTATTGGCCACATAGACGGGGGTTAACATATAGTAGAAGCCGCTGCCCGATCGCTGTCCGGGGACTATCCAATACAGGGAGTCTTCCCGTTCGTTTTGTCGGGCGTTGCGGTATTTGGTGACCTGCTGCTGTAGGCTTTTCGGCAGGGCGTTGCCGGCGCCGTTGTCGGCGCGCAGATTAAAATTGGCCATGCAGAGACCTTCACCGCTGATATAGAACACCCGGTTAAGATCGTAGGTCTCGGAAAAACCGTCTTTCCAGTAGCTGAGAAAATAGCTTAGCGAATCCACGGAATTATGGTATTCGGTTTCCACCTGGCCGCAATCCGAGTTGGGATAAAGCGGCGAATATTCCGGCCGGGTCACCTTGCCGTCCAACAAGCCGCTCACCATGTCAGGGCCGGGCAAGCTGGTGCTAAGCCGGTTTTCCGCCACATATTTTATTTCACGCATCATGTCGGCGGAGCGGGTGAAGTAATTTTGGGCCTGGGCGAAGCTGGTATTGTATTCCTGCCGTAGATCGGATTCACGCTGATGCAGGAGGCTGACGATATAAAAGGTGGACAGCAGCGCCCCCAACGCCCATAGCAACAGAGCCAGCGTCCGAAACAGATAGCGGGATATTTTTACCGTTGTGCGAAAGGACGAAAAGTATTTCAAAACCGTATTATTCCGCTGCCACGTCTGAAAAATGCGGGTACGCCCACACTACCCACCCCGTATAGAAGAAGCCAGCGCATTGCGCTGGCTGAGCTTGTTGACAAAGTGCCCGGTCGGACGCTGGGATGTCAGCTGTTCGGGTAGTCGTCCTCATCGTCACCCTCGTCGGCATCGTCGGCATCGTCGGCATCGTCGGCATCGTCGGCATCGTCGGCATCGTCATCGAGAGCGATATCATCCGCGGCGTCATCGTCGCTATCGGCATCGTCAATCGCCTCGTTCTCTTCTCCCGCCGACAGCCCTTCGACGGTGTCGAGGTCTTCGTCATCCACCGGCTCCGCCACGCGCTGCAAACCGACCACGTGTTCGCCTTCAGCGGTACGAATGAGCGTGACGCCCTGGGTGTTGCGTCCGACGATGCTGACTTCGGACACCCGGGTGCGCACCAGCGTGCCGGCATCGGTGATCATCATGATCTGATCGCTGTTATCCACCTGCACCGCCCCCACCACCTCGCCGTTGCGCTCGCTCACTTTTATCGAGATAACGCCGAGAGTGGCGCGGGATTTGGTGGGATATTCAGCCTGGGCGGTGCGCTTGCCGTAACCATGCTGCGTCACGGTCAGGATGGGACCGTCGCCGCGCGGGATAATCAGGGAAACCACCCGATCCTGGTCCGCCAGGTTGATGCCGCGCACGCCGGTGGCGGTACGGCCCATGGAACGCACCTGGCTTTCCGGGAAACGCACCACCTTGCCGTAGGCGGAGAACAACATGACTTCGTTCTGCCCGTCGGTGAGGTCGACGCCGATAAGCTCATCGCCGTCATTGAGGTTGACGGCGATAATGCCGGCGCTGCGCGGACGGCTGAACTCGGTGAGCGCGGTCTTTTTCACCGTGCCGCTGGCGGTGGCCATAAAGACATGGCGCCCTTCTTCGTATTCCCGCACCGGCAGGATGGCGGTGATGCGCTCGTTCGGCTCCAGGGGCAACAGGTTGACAATCGGCCGGCCACGGGCGCCGCGGCTGGCTTCCGGCAGTTGGTAAACCTTCATCCAATAAAGACGCCCGCGGCTGGAAAACAGCAGGATGGTGTCATGGGTGTTGGCCACCAGCAGGCGGTCGATGAAATCCTCTTCCTTGATCCGGGCCGCCGATTTACCTTTGCCGCCGCGGCGCTGGGCTTCATAATCGGTAAGCGGCTGGTATTTGACATAGCCCTCATGGGACAGGGTCACCACCACGTCTTCCTGATTGATCAAATCCTCGATATTGATATCCGACGTATTGGCGGTTATCTCGGTGCGGCGGGCATCATTATATTGCTCCTTCACCGCGGTAAGCTCTTCCCGAATCACTTCCATCAGCCGATGGGGATCCTCCAGGATAATGATAAGCTCGGCGATTTGGGTCAGCAGCTCTTTGTATTCGTCCAGCAGCTTTTCGTGTTCCAAACCGGTCAGCTTCTGCAGGCGCAGGTCCAGGATGGCTTGCGCCTGCTGCTCGGTAAGGTAGTAACGCCCCTCGCGAATGCCGTACTGCTCTTCCAACCATTCCGGCCGCGCCGCGTTGTCGCCGGCGCGTTCCAGCATTGCCGCCACCGAGCCCAGTTCCCAGGAGCGGGCGATGAGGGCGCTTTTCGCTTCCGCCGGACTCGGCGCGCGCCTTATCAACTCGATAATCGGTTCGATATTGGCCAGCGCCACAGCCAGGGCTTCAAGGATATGGGCGCGATCGCGCGCTTTGCGCAGTTCGAAGATGGTGCGGCGGGTCACCACTTCCCGACGATGGCGCACAAAGGCGGACAGGATATCCTTCAGCGACATGATCTTCGGCTGGCCCTGGTGGAGCGCCACCATATTGATACCGAAGGAGACCTGCAGCTGGGTTTGGGAATAGAGGTTGTTCAGCACCACCTCCCCTACCGCATCGCGCTTGATTTCGATGACGACGCGCATCCCGTCTTTGTCGGATTCATCGCGCAGCGCGCTGATGCCTTCGATACGCTTGTCTTTCACCAGCTCGGCGATTTTTTCAATCAAACGCGCTTTATTCACCTGGTAGGGAATTTCATGCACGATGATGGTTTCGCGGCCGCTTTTGGCATCGGCCTCCACTTCCGCCCGGGCGCGAATAAGAATTTTACCGCGTCCGGTGCGGTAAGCCTCTTCAATCCCGCGTCGGCCGTTGATAATGGCGGCGGTGGGAAAATCGGGACCGGGGATATGTTCCATCAAGCCTTCGACGCTGATGTCCTCGTCATCGATATAGGCCAGGCAGCCGTTGATCACTTCCGTCAGGTTATGCGGCGGAATGTTGGTGGCCATCCCCACGGCGATACCGGAGGAGCCGTTGATCAGCAGGTTGGGAATCTTGGTGGGCATGACATCCGGGATTTGCTCGGTGCCGTCGTAGTTCGGCACGTAATCCACGGTTTCCTTTTCGAGGTCCGCCAGCAGTTCATGGGCGATTTTCGACATGCGGACTTCGGTATAACGCATCGCCGCGGCGGAGTCGCCGTCGACGGAACCGAAATTACCCTGGCCATCCACCAGCATATAACGCAGCGAGAACGGCTGGGCCATACGCACGATGGTGTCGTAGACCGCGGTATCCCCATGGGGATGATACTTACCGATGACGTCCCCGACCACACGGGCCGATTTCTTGTAAGGTTTATTCCAGTCATTACCGAGTACGCTCATCGCAAACAGTACGCGCCGGTGTACCGGTTTCAATCCATCCCGTACATCCGGCAGCGCGCGTCCGACGATAACGGACATGGCGTAATCCAGATAAGAGCTTTTTAACTCTTCTTCGATGTTGACCGGTGTTATTTCTCTGGCTAGGTCACTCATTGAGCCGCTATCCCTCTACTAATTGAAGCATCCACCCGGATTTAAAGGTGCCAAAGTATACCATAGATCGGCGATTCTGGGAAAATTGTCGGCGCTGAAACCCCCTAATTATAGTTGTTTCCGCTACCCAAGCGCTGACGGTAAGTCCGGTTGAAGGTATACTGACGTCATTTCGCTCTTGGAACATTCAGGAAGGTTTGTTATGAACCCGGAAGTCAGCAAGCATCCCCAGCCTCCGGCCGGCGGCGATAACGTGGATCGGCGGGAAATCGCCAAATTCGACGCGGTGGCCTCGCGCTGGTGGGACATGGAAGGGGAATTCAAACCCCTGCACCGCATCAATCCCCTGCGCCTGGACTATATCCTGCTCCATGCCGACGGGTTGTTCGGCAAGACAGTGCTGGATGTGGGCTGCGGCGGCGGAATATTGACGGAGAGCATGGCCCGTGAAGGGGCGGTGGCCACCGGGCTGGATATGGGGACCGAGCCGCTGGCGGTGGCCAAACTGCACGCCTTGGAAAGCCGGCTGGCTATAGACTATGTACAGCAGACCGTGGAAGAGCATGCCGCGGAAAATCCGGGCCGTTATGACGTGGTGACCTGTATGGAAATGCTGGAACACGTGCCGGATCCCGCCTCCATCGTCCGCGCCTGCGCGCAGTTGGTCAAGCCCGGCGGCGACGTCTTTTTCTCCACCCTGAACCGAAATCCCAAAGCGTGGTTGATGGCCATCGTGGGCGCCGAGTACCTGTTGCGCATGGTGCCGCGCGGCACCCATGACGTCGCCAAATTCATCAAACCGGCGGAATTGCTGCATTGGCTGGACGGCACGTCGCTGCACGAGCGTCATATTACCGGTCTGCACTATAATCTTTTGCGGGATCGCTTCACCCTGGGGGGGAAACGTCGACGTCAATTATATGCTGCATGCCCGCCGCCGGCCCTAGTTCGACGAGAGGGCGCCGGCCGGCCATGGCCGGCTCGGGCAACGTTTACTATTTCAACAAATAATATCTTTTTGAATTTTTTAACCACAGCGGTTGACTTTCGCTCAGGGCAGACGGCAAAGCGCCTCACCCGTCCTGTTAACATTTCGCCCCCAAGTTATCCACAAAATCCACTCGATTCGTCCCTTGCAATAATGCCGGTTAGTCACTATCTTGTTATCAAATTAACTTAAAAACCCCATATATAGTGTTTCAGCTCATTGCGAGACACTATTTTTGCTTATCCATAGGGATCACTCAGACAGGTATTACGCCTCATGAACCAGAGTCTGCTTGTTACAAAACGCGACGGCAGTAAAGAAAAAATCAATTTGGACAAGATCCACCGCGTCATCGACTGGGCGGCGGAAGGGCTTCAAAACGTGTCGGTCTCGCAGGTCGAGCTACGGTCGCATATCCAGTTTTATGAAGGCATCAAAACCGCCGATATCCATGAAACCATTATCAAAGCCGCGGCGGATTTGATCTCCCGCGACGCGCCGGATTACCAATATCTGGCCGCCCGCCTGGCGGTATTCCATCTGCGCAAAAAAAGCCTACGGCCGGTTCGAACCGCCGAAGCTTTACGATCATGTGTCGCGGCTGGTGGGCATGGGCAAATACGACAAGCACCTGCTGGAGGACTACTCGGCGGAAGAGTTCGCCTCGATGGACGGTTTTATCGATCATTGGCGCGACATGAACTTTTCCTACGCCGCAGTGAAACAGTTGGAAGGCAAATACCTGGCGCAAAATCGGGTGACCGGCGAAATTTACGAGAGCGCGCAGTTTCTCTATATCCTGGTGTCGGCCTGCCTGTTTTCCGGCTACCCGCGGGAGACCCGGCTGGATTACGTCAAGCGGTTCTATGATGCCGTCTCGACCTTCAAAATTTCCCTGCCGACCCCCATCATGTCGGGAGTGCGTACGCCGACGCGCCAGTTCAGCTCTTGCGTGCTGATAGAATGCGGCGACAGCCTCGATTCCATCAACGCCACCTCAAGCGCCATCGTCAAATACGTTTCCCAGCGGGCCGGCATTGGCATCAACGCCGGCCGTATCCGTGCGCTGGGCAGCCCAATCCGCGGCGGCGAAGCGTTCCATACCGGCTGCATTCCCTTTTACAAACATTTCCAGACGGCGGTGAAATCCTGCTCCCAGGGCGGCGTGCGCGGCGGCGCGGCCACGCTGTTCTACCCGCTTTGGCATCTGGAAGTGGAAAGTCTGCTGGTGTTGAAAAACAACCGCGGCGTGGAAGGCAATCGCGTCCGCCATATGGATTACGGCGTACAGATCAATAAATTGATGTATCAGCGTCTGGTCAAAGGCGAAGAGATCACGCTGTTCAGCCCGTCGGATGTGCCGGGGCTGTACGAGGCGTTCTTTGCCGACCAGGACGAATTCGAGCGGCTGTATACCCGTTACGAGCAGGACGCGGCTATCCGTAAAATCCGGGTCAAGGCGGTGGAGCTGTTTTCCCTGATGATGCAGGAGCGCGCCTCCACCGGCCGGATTTACATCCAGAACGTGGATCATTGCAATACCCACAGTCCGTTTGATCCCGCCGTGGCGCCGATTCGTCAGTCCAATCTGTGCCTGGAGGTGGCGTTACCCACCAAGCCCTTGGAAGACGTTAACGACGAGAACGGCGAAATCGCCCTGTGCACCCTGTCGGCCTTTAACCTGGGAGCCCTGGACAGTCTGGACGATTTGGAGGAGCTGTCGACCCTGGCGGTGCGGGCGCTGGACGCGCTGCTGGATTACCAGGATTATCCCATCCCGGCGGCGCGCAAAGGCGCCATGGGCCGGCGGACCCTCGGCGTGGGCGTCATCAACTATGCTTATTATCTGGCGAAAAACGGCGTTAAGTATTCCGACGGCAGCGCCAATAGCCTGACGCACCGGACGTTCGAGGCCATCCAGTATTATCTGTTGAAGGCGTCCAACGCGCTGGCCCGGGAACGGGGCGCCTGTCCGTGGTTCAATGAAACCACTTACGCCAAGGGCATCCTGCCCATCGACAGCTATAAAAAGGATCTCGACGGGATTTGCAGCGAACCGCTGCATTACGATTGGGAGGCCCTGCGCGCCGATATCCGGCGGCACGGACTGCGTAATTCCACCCTGTCGGCGCTGATGCCGTCGGAAACCTCGTCGCAAATCTCCAATGCCACCAACGGCATCGAGCCGCCGCGCGGCTACGTCAGTATCAAAGCGTCGAAAGACGGCATTTTGCGCCAGGTGGTGCCGGAATCCGATCGGCTCAACGGCGCCTATGAACTGTTGTGGGAGATGCCCAATAACGACGGCTATCTGCAATTGGTGGGATTGATGCAGAAATTCGTCGATCAGGCCATTTCCTCCAATACCAACTACGACCCTACCCGTTTCCCGGCCGGCAAGGTACCGATGAAGCAGTTGCTAAAGGATCTGCTCACCGCCTATAAGTTCGGGGTGAAGACCCTGTATTATCAGAACACCCGCGACGGCGCGGAAGATGCCCAGGAAGATTTGCAAGCCGCCGCCGAGGTCGATGATTGCGAAAGCGGGGCCTGCAAGATTTAAACAAGGCCGCGGGCGGCGCGCTTGCCGTCCGCGTAAACGGGAGAGACCATGGCCTATACCACATTTTCACAAAACAAAAACAACCAGTTGCTTGAGCCGATGTTTTTCGGCCAGTCGGTAAACGTCGCGCGCTACGATCAGCAAAAATACGATATCTTCGAGAAACTGATTGAAAAGCAGCTCTTTTTTTCTGGCGGCCGGAGGAGGTGGATGTCTCCCGCGATCGTATCGATTTCCAGGCGTTGCCGGAACATGAGAAACACATTTTTCTCAGCAATCTGAAGTATCAGACGCTGCTGGATTCCATCCAGGGCCGCAGTCCGAACATCGCGCTGCTGCCGTTGATTTCTATCCCCGAGCTGGAAACCTGGGTGGAAACCTGGTCGTTTTCGGAAACCATTCATTCCCGCTCCTATACCCATATCATTCGCAATATCGTCAACGACCCGGCGCTGGTGTTCGACGATATCGTCACCAACGAAGAGATCCTGAAACGGGCCAAGGATATATCGGGCTATTACGATAAGCTTATCGAACTCACCGGCTACTATCATTTGCTCGGCATCGGCAGCCATGAGGTGAACGGCGCCGAGGTGGAGGTCAATCTCCACGAGCTGAAAAAATGCCTTTATCTGTGCCTGATGAGCGTCAATGCCCTGGAAGCCATTCGCTTTTATGTCAGTTTCGCCTGTTCCTTCGCCTTCGCCGAGCGCGAACTGATGGAAGGCAACGCCAAAATCATCCGTCTGATCGCCCGCGACGAGGCGCTGCATCTTACCGGCACCCAGCATATGCTGAATTTGATGCGCTCCGGCGAGGACGACCCGGAAATGGCCGAGATAGCCAAAGAGTGCGAGCGGGAATGCTATGATTTGTTCGTGCTGGCGGCTGAACAGGAAAAAGAGTGGGCCAGTTATTTGTTCCGCGATGGCTCCATGATCGGACTGAACAAAGATATCTTATGCCAATATATTGATTATATAACCAATATCCGCATGCAGGCGGTGGGGCTGGACTTGCCTTTCGCCACCCGTTCCAATCCCATACCCTGGATCAATACCTGGCTGGTGTCCGACAATGTGCAGGTGGCCCCGCAGGAGGTGGAGGTCAGTTCCTATCTGGTGGGACAAATCGATTCCGAGGTCAATTCGGACGATTTGAGCGACTTCGAGCTATAAGCCATGGACGTATCGGCCAAAATCACGCTGCGCCATCTACAGACGCAGCTTCAATGCGAATCCGGCCACCGTTCGCTGCTGGAGGCCTTCGAGGCCAACCGGATCGATGTCGAGTTCCAGTGCCGGTCCGGCTATTGCGGCGCCTGCCGTATGCGGCTGCTGCAGGGACGGGTGAAGTATGTTCAATCGCCGCTGGCCTGTATCCGCCCTGGGGATATTCTCCCCTGCTGCTGTCTGCCGGCGGGTGATATCGAGCTGGAGCTGTAGTCGGAGTCAGTTCCCGGCTGGGGCAAACTGGCGCGATCTCCCTTTAACAGGGTTCGTTGCAAACCCGGTGCCGACGGGCCTACCGCGGTATGGGGCGCTCCGGCAGCCGCCGGACGGCTGCTTCGACCCCATTACCACGGTCTCCCTTTAACACGTTCACTGCACGCGACCGGTGATCGTGGGCCTGGCACGGCATTGCTCGCTTCGATCTTTTAGTTGTAAGTTATAGCAAAACGGCATTTGTTAACGTCTTCCTGCCCGGTATGCTCTTGTTACCCAGATCACATTTTCTTAAGTCTTCAATCTCTATGTCCGAATTGCTTAATATGGCGCACGTCGCCGTTTTAGACCGGGAAAGGCCTGACGTAAGCGATACCGTTTTTATTCGCAGCGCCGCCGATGTGTCCCATTTAGTCAATTCCGGCGCGGATAAACGCAGCCATGCCGGTATCATCATCGGCATCGCCTTGGGAGGCGTGTTCCTGGATGCCTACGATCTCGGCGCCTTGGCCTTCGGGGTGAAAGATATTACCCGCGAATTCAATCTTACCCCGGCGGGCACCGGCATGGTGGCCTCCGCCATCACCTTCGGCGCAATCGTCGGCGCATTTTTCGGCGGCTATCTTACCGACAAGATTGGCCGCTATCGGGTCTTTATGGCCGATATGTTTTTCTTTGTGTTCGCCGCCATCGCCTGCGCTTTCGCCCCGAATGAATGGGTTTTGGCCGGCGCGCGTTTTATCATGGGATTGGGGGTCGGGATCGATTTACCGGTGGCGATGGCCTTTCTGGCGGAATTTTCCCGTCTGAAGGGCCGCGGCAACAAAGCGGCCAGCGTGGCCATGTGGTGCCCTACCTGGTATGCCGCCATCAGCATATCCTATCTGCTGGTGCTGCTGCTGTACGCCGTGCTGCCCGCCGAGCAAACCCACTGGCTATGGCGTTTGATTCTGGGCTTCGGCGCGGTGCCGGCGCTGGCTATTATCGCCATCCGCAGCCGCTATATCAGCGAGTCGCCGGTATGGGCGGCCAATCAGGGCGATTTGGCCGGCGCGGCGCGAATCCTGCGCCGCTCCTACGGCATCAATGCCCAGGCGGCCCCGATGACGGAACAGCGGCCCGCGCCGACGGCGCTTCGCGCGCGCTGGAGCAACTATGGCCGATTGCTGCAAGGGGTTTATCTGCGCCGGACCGTGCTGGCGACGGTTATCGCCGTGGCGTCCTCTTTTGCTTATAACGCCGTGGCGTTCGGTTTGCCGGTGATCATCAGCAGCTTTTTGGCGCAGTCCATGCTGACGACCATTTTAGCCTCGTTGGGACTGAACCTGCTGTTCGCCTTTGTCGGCGGTTTGATAGGCGTTCGCTATGTACCCCGGTTCGGCGCCTGGCGGATGACGGTGCTGGGCTATGTCTGCCAACTGGCGGCGCTGGTCGGGCTGGCGTTTATCGGCCGGCCGGCGGACGGCGCCCATGCCGCCCTGGCCTTCGCCATGCTGGCGCTGTTCCTGTTCGGCCAGGGGTTCGGCCCGGGCTCCCACAGCATGACCTTTGCCTCCTTGAGTTATCCCACGTCGCTGCGCGGCGTCGGCGTCGGTTTTAACCAAACGTTGATGCGCGCCAGTTCCACGCTCTCGCTGTTTCTGTTTCCGGTACTGGTGTCCGTCCTCAAAACCGGCGTGTTCTGGGTGATTGCCGCGGCCCCCGTGGCGGGCCTGCTGGCGCTGTTGCTGATTCGCTGGGAACCGTCGGGTTACGATGTGGATGCGGAGGATTTTGACGCGGTGCCGTCGCGCCAAGGCGCTCGCTAAATGACTCGTCCCGCCTAGAACACCCCTATGGGATGCGCCCTCATAAAGGATCGGCTTTGCCCCGGTTGCGGGGCAGAGGCTCGAGGTTTTCACCAAACCAGGCGGCGTTGCGTTGGCAAAACGGTTGGGCGTCAAGCAGCGCGCGCACCACCTCAGGATAGCCGTGGAAAATATCCAGCCAGAGGCTGAAAAATCCCCTGCTGACCGCCAGGTCGACGATGGCCGCCGTGCTCGCCCGCTTATCGGCATACTCTTGCAGACGTTCGAGGGCCATGCTAATGGTCTGTTTGCGCTCCAGATACCGACGGTCGCTGTCGCCGGCCGCCGTCGTGATTTTATCCAATGCATAAAGTTTTATCGTGGCGTCGGCTTTTTGCTTTTGCGCCGGCGACAGGGCGGGATGGGCATTGACTACCAGGGCATTTTCTCCCGCCAGCGGCGTATGGAAAGCCAGCAGGGTATTATTAAGGTGAGGCCAGTAGTAATGATCCCGATAGGGAACGTTAAGGGGCAATGTATTTTTGCGCGAATTGCAGGAGGTGCAGATAAGCAGGAAATTGGTCCAGCACGCGGAAAGCCGGGGGAAGCGCTCCTTGGATTTTATGTGCTCTATCGCCAGGGCATTATTGACCCGCATTTCGCAGAAATGGCAATAACTGCCGGTGCGCTCCTCCAGGTACTGCTTGGCGTTTCGCCATTGGGTCAGTACCGCTTTGGCACCCTTTTTCGTCACCGGCCAGGCCCCTTTATCAACGGGTCTCATAAGAATCTCCCTGATCTTTGGCCAACAGGTAGGCTTTATATTCCGGATCATCCGTTTCATTGAAAAGAGACGCATTCACCACCTGACGTATCTTCAAATAGTCATCAAGGGTTAATTTTCTGCCGTCGGCGTTGATTTTCGCCAGCTTTTCCCGGGCCGATTGAACGCGCAGCTCAAAGTTATCGCTGCGGATATTTTCAATGCCCATGACCTGCGTCGCCACCTTATTCAGGGGCAAAATGTTAGGTACCGCATCACTCCCCGGCCGATCGACATTGATAAGCTCCCCTTCCCCCAGGCTTTGTACGATAAAAGGGGAATGGGTGGTGGCGATAAACTGCAGTTTGGGAAAAGCATCCTTGAAATCCTGTATGATGCTCTTTTGCCAGACGGGGTGCAGATGCAGATCAATCTCATCAATCAGCACCACGCCGGGCGTGTCCACCACGACATTGCCGCCTAAATGCGGATTGAGTTGAATGCATCGGTAAGCCATATCCGCCGCGATCCCGATGATATTGCGCAGACCATCGCTCAGTTGATTGTAAGCCAGACGATACTTCCTGCCGTTTCGATCACTGTAGGTGCCCACCAGCGTATTGAGCTTATAGTCGAACTCCGTATCGACCCAGCGCTTATCGGGCATCAGTTTGAGAATAACCGCTTTAAGCGCGTTAAGATGGATGATATCCAGGGGATCGCCAAACCTCCTGATGTTGTCGTCCTGGGTTTTGTACCAGGAGAGAAAATCACGGCTTGAGGATTTGGCGGACAAGCAATGGGTATAGGCTTTGGTTATCCCTTCCGCCTGCTTCTGGTAGCCTATTTCTTCATTTTCCGCCCACAGGCGGCCGGTGCCATAATAGGAAATAAGCGGAAATATCACCTCTTTGCCGGCGCCGCGTTCGGCTTTGGGCCTGCGGCTATGCTCAAGTTTGCGGGCGGCGATATTGCTTAGGGCCCGTGCGCCCTTAAGGGTGGTTTTATGCCGGATGATTTCTCTTGACCATACAATCGGGCGGCGGCCGTCAATCACGCCTTTGGCTTCGATGGACACGGGAAGCTGCGGTCTGGGGCGCCCGCCGACGGAAATCGTCCGGATTTCATCGGGGCGTATCGGCCTGGAGTTGATGTTGTCCAGGCCGAGAAAAAAAGCTGCCCAGCGCCACCGCCAGGGCATCCAGTATGCTGGTTTTTCCAGTGGCGTTGTCGCCGATAAAGACGGTGAATCGCGAACGGAACGAGAAAGACTCCTGATGAATAGCCTTGAAATTCTTAATAGATATATCAATTATTTTCAATAGGTTATTCCATTTTCATCGGCACAATCGCCAACCTTATTTTGGCTTCGCGTTCGAGGCCGGTAAAGTATTAATGCCGGTTCGTTTAGTCTTGCGATAGGCTTATTCAACCACGGTCAGGGAGTGTTTATTCACCGGAGAAAGAACGCGAGCGGCTGGAAAGCGGGTAAGATAAGCGCTTATAATGCGTTCCTTGTTATCACAGTCTTGTCCATGCCGCCGGCGGGCCGGAAAGGCTGGGAGTTTTTCACTATGCTTATGCCGACTCGGATGAGAAGGGCTCTGCTGATTGGCGGCGTAATCGTCTTGTCCGCCATTCTGTTTTTTATCAATAAACATCACGCCGCCACGGAAAACCATACCTTTGCCGGACAGGCCATTCATACGCTGTACAGCGTAAAAATCGTCGGACCGCTGCCGGAAAATCAAGCGGCGCTGCAGGGGGAAATCAGCGCGGTGCTGGACCAGGTCGACGACGAGATATCCACCTTCAAGCCAAATTCCCTCCTTTCCCGCTTCAATCGCTACCAGGGCGTCGATCCGTTTCCCATCAGCCGGGGTATGGCGGAAATTATCGCCACCGCCCTGCGCGTCGGCCATGACTCCGGCGGCGCAATTGATATCACCGCCGGTCCCTTGGTGAATTTATGGGGTTTTGGCCCGGATAAAAGCAAGCGCGGCACCCTTCCCAGTCAGGCGCAAATCGATGAGGCGCGCAGGCTGGTGGGGCTGCTACATCTCAAATTGATAAGCGACAGCCAGGGGGACTGGCTGCAAAAAGACCTGCCCGGCGTCTACGTGGACCTTTCCTCGCTGGGAGAGGGCTATGCGGCGCAGTTGCTCTCGCGTCTACTGGACGGCAAAGGGCTGACCAATTACCTGATATCCGTGGGCAACGCGGTGTTTGCCCGCGGGGTCAACCCCCAAGGCGTGCCCTGGCGCATCGCGATTCGTCGGCCTGACGACGCCGCCGTGGCTTTTCAGCCGGACGCGGTGAAGTTGCAGGGATACGACATCAGCACGTCCGGCAGCTATCTCAACTATTTTGAAAAAGACGGCAAGCGCTATTCCCATATCATCGATACCAAAACCGGTCGGCCCATTGAACACAAACTGGCCTCGGCGACGGTTATCGCCGCCACCCCGTTGGAAGCCAACGGCTGGGATATCAGCTTGATGGTGCTGGGACCCGAGAAAGCCATGGCGGCCGCCAAAAAATACGGCTTGGCGGTCTATCTTATCAGCAAGACCGATACCGGTTACGCCGCTTATATGAGCCCTCAGTTCAAGCAATTCATCATTAAAAATGACTGAGAAAACCGGCCGGCGCCAACGCGTCGCCTCTCTCGCCGGACCAGGCTAAAGCCCGGCGAGTCGGGAGCGTGACAGCGTACGCCAGCCTATCGGCACGCCGGGTCCAGCCGCGCTCGGCGAGTCGGGGGCGCGGCGGTTTACACCAGCTTATCGGTGATTTTAATCCAGCCGTGCTCGGCGTAAACCGGCCAGCCGTTAAGCCAGCGGCGCAGCATATTCAGCGCCATCAACGACACCACTTCCTGCCGGGTCTTGAGGCCGTGCCGCTGAATATTAATGGTAAAGGTTATCGTTTGCGCATAGCTGCGATCGGGCGTATACAGCGCTATGCTGAGACGCTCGTTTTCCAGATTGCCCACCGCCAGCGCCAGCGGCGCGGCGTGGCGGGCGGCCAGTCTTTGCGCTTCCCTTGCCAACGCCGGCAAGGGTGAGGGCGCCGCCCCGGCGGAATGTGCCGCGTCAGGGGCCGCTTCGGCAAAGGCCAGCCATTCACCGCTTGCCACCGGCATGCCGGCGCTGTGACACTGCCAGCTCAGCAGGCCGGCGGTAAACCCCTCGCCGATGGCCAGGGTCAGGCCCCGTTGACGCAGTCGCCCGGCCAGTTGGGTGGGCAAATCATCCGTGCCCTCGTATATCGCGCTCTCCCCCGCCACCGTGCGCACCTGCTGCCAGGCCAGCTCCATGGCGTCACGCTCATGGGCCGGGCCGGTGAGTTTCAGTTCGATGATGGGCATGGAGGAGCGGTAGCCCAGCACCACGTCCTCCGGCAACGGCATGCCGTCAAGCTGGCTTGCCAGATCGCTCTCCGCGCGGCCGAAGGTGGTCAAGCGCAGGCACAGCGGCGGATCGGGCAGATCGAATCGTTCACGCAGCCGCGGCATAATCTCCTGCGCCACCATGACCTTGAATTCCGACGGCACGCCGGGGGTGAAAAACATCAGGCAGCGGTTCAGCCGCAGGGCGAATCCGCAGGCGGTGCCCACCGGATTGTCGATCATCTCCGCGCTGGCGGGGATCAGGGCCTGTTTACGGTTGCTGGGGGCCATGACCCGGCCCCGTTCGGCAAAATAGGCTTCGATTTTAGCCAGCCATTCCGGATGTTCCACCAGTTCCTCACCGGCCGCCGTGGAAGCCGCCAGCGCGCTCAGGTCGTCGCTGGTGGGCCCCAGTCCGCCGTTGACGATAAGAATATCCGCCCGCAGGCTGCGCTCGGTCAAGGCCGCCACCAGCGCGGACAGATTGTCGCCCACGGTCATGCGCGCACTCATCGGCAGGCCCTGCTCAAAGAGATAATCCGCCAGCCACGCCGCATTGGTATCGACAATTTGCCCATGCAGAACTTCGTCGCCGGTGCACAGCATTTCTACCCTAAGCATTATGTTCTCCTATGTACCCTATACCGTCACTTTAGAAAGCCGGCCCGATAAACACAACCTTTCTTTAGGGATTAATGGCGAATTGCGCCGCGGCCCAGTCCATAACGCTGCGACGGGAAATTTTGATGCCGCCGCCGCCGAGGCTTGCCGGCAAGGCATAATACGCCACCGGGCGCTGCCAGGGCGCCAACTGCGGATTAAGCCAGGCGCAGAGCTTATCAAAAGGCACATCGCCCTCTACCACCGCCACCGGACGCTGGCCGAATTCCTCGTCCGCCACCGGTACGACGAAAGCCTGCCGTACGCCGTCGTGGGTGGAAAGGATGCGTTCAACGTCTTCCGGCTGGACGCCCTCGCCGCCGCAAATAAACACGTTGTCCAGCCGGCCGGCGATATGCAGTTCTCCGTTCACAAACCGGCCCCGATCACGGGTATGGAACCAGCCCTCGCCGTCGGTAAAAGGCACTATCCGTCCGTGACGCCAGTAGCCCGACGCCATACTGTTGCCCCGCAGCCAGACCTCGTCGTTCACCAGCCGCAATTCCCGGCCCGGCAACGGCGTGCCCACCCCGGGGGAGGCATCGGCGCGTTTTGCGCACACCGTCGAGGCAAACTCGGTCAGACCGTAGCCGCACCAGCAACGAATACCCCGCGCTTCCGCCCGCCGGGTGAGGTCAAGGGGGATCATCGCCCCCCCCCCAGCAAGACATCCTGCAGACTGAGTCCGGCCATATCGCCTTTCAACAGACGCCACAGCTGGGTGGGCACCAGCGAGGCATGGCTACAGCCCGCCAGCGCCTGCTCCAGGGACAGCGCTTCCGCCAACGCCAAAGTGGCGCCGGCCGCCAGCCAACGCCAGACAATGCCCTGGCCGGAAACATGATACATAGGCAGCGATAGCAGCCAGCTATGGCGATGCTGGAAGTTCATTAACGACAATACCCCCGCGGCGCTTGCCAGGTGGCCGGCGTAGGTATGGGCCGCCGCTTTCGGCAGGCCGCTGGATCCGGACGTGAGGGTCAGGGTCGCCAGCCGGTTGATATGCCAGGGTACCCTTGCCGGAACGGCGCCGTCCTGTGAGGTCATGTTCAGCGCTATGATGCCGTGCGGCCAGGGGTTTTCCGCGCCACACCAGCCGAAATCGACGTTCAGGGCGGGCAAACATTGCGCCAGCAGATCCGGCGGCAGTTGGGGATTAAGGGGAATGACCCGTGCGCCGCACTGCAAAACCGCCAGATAAGCCACCACCAGCTCCAATCGGTTCTTTCCCCTCAGGGCAACGCCGCAGCCGGTCTTCACGCCGGCCCGTTGCCAGGCGGCGGCCCGTTCATCGACCCGCCGCGCCAGGTCTAGCCAACTCCACTGCGTCGTAGGCATGCGCAACGCGATGCTGTGCGGGGTATGATGCGCCCAATATAGCCAGGGCCAATTGTCAAAACTCGTCATGGTCGTCATTCAACGTGATTCGCGAGGGCAGCCGTTCCCTCAGGTTACCTGGGCGATAACGCGCAGTTCCGCCGGGGACTGCATCGGCAAGGGGCTGCCTGGCCAGGGGCGCCGCAGTTGCGCCCCCAGCGTCGACAGCGTGTCCAGCCCCGGTAAAACGCCGGGGGTCAGGGCATAAGCCAACCGCGCCAGTTGCGTCAGGCCCAGGCTCGATTCGATGGCGGAGCTTATCACCGCCGTGAGTCCCGCCTGCCGGGCCTGTTCCACCACGCGTTCACAGCGTTCCAGGCTCCCGGTAAGGGTGGGTTTGATAATGAGTGCCGCCACGCCCGGCTGCGGCCGCGGATAAAAACCCGCCTCCCGGGCCGTCTCGTCCCACGCGATGGCGATGCCGGTATCGCGGGCGAACGCCAGGGATTCGGCGGAAGTGGCGCAGGGTTCCTCGATAAAATCGATTCGCCCCCTGAGGGAGGTATCAAGGCCTTGGGCGAACGCGGCGGCGGCGGAGCAGGACCAACTGCGGTTGGCATCCAGGCGTAGATGCAACGCCGGCAGCGCCGCCAGCAATCGGTTGATTTGCCGGCTCTCTTCCCGCTCGTCCGTCAGGCCCACCTTGACCTTGGCAAGGTTTGTTCCCGGCGTCCCGGCCAGACGCCGGATAAAATCATCGCCGTCGCCGCGGCATAAGGGCGCCGACCGGTAGTTCGCCTGCGACGGCAAGCGCTCCTCCAGCTCAGCCAGGGCGCAGCTGAACCCAAACGCCGCCGACGGCGGTATAGCCATGGCATCCTCCCCGTGGCGCAGGCCGGCTTCCAGCGGAACAGGCGCTTCGTCCACCCATCGCCGCAGCAGCCCAAGCGCCGCATCGGCGGCCTGGGGCAGCGTTTCACGGCTGAATCCCGGCAACGGGGCGATTTCCCCTTCACCGCTACGCGGGCCATCTTCCAGTCGCACCAGCAGGCCGGCGCGCTGCGTCAACCGCCGGCCGCGCAGCATGACGCCGGCATTGAACGGCAGGCTATAACGCCATAGCGTCCCCCTGCGCATTAGGGGTTCCGTTTAAACTTGGAGAAATCCGGCTGGCGTTTTTCCACAAAGGCGTTGCGGCCTTCCTGGCCTTCTTCCGTCATATAAAACAGCATGGTGGCGTTGCCCGCCAGTTCCTGCAGCCCCGCCTGTCCGTCGCAATCCGCGTTGAGCGCGGCCTTCAGGCAACGTAACGCCATGGGGCTGTTTTGCAGCATTTCCCGGCACCAGCGTACGGTTTCCTTTTCCAGGGAAGCCAGCGGCACCACGGTATTGACCAACCCCATCTCCAGCGCCTGCCGCGCGTCGTACTGGCGACAGAGAAACCATATTTCCCGGGCTTTTTTCTGGCCGACGATGCGGGCCATATACGCCGCGCCCCAACCGCCGTCAAAGGATCCCACCCGCGGACCGGTCTGGCCGAAAACGGCATTATCCGCCGCCAAGGTGAGGTCGCACATCATATGGAGCACGTGGCCGCCGCCGATGGCGTATCCCGCCACCATCGCCACCACCGGCTTCGGGCAGGTGCGGATTTGCCGTTGGAAATCCAGCACATTCAGGTGATGTACGCCGCTGTCGTCTTTATAGCCGCCATAATCCCCCCCCGCACTTTCTGATCGCCGCCGGAACAGAACGCCAACTCTCCTTCACCGGTAAGAATGATGACCCCAATCCCTTCATCATAACGGGCGTCCGCCAAAGCCTGGAGCATTTCCTTGACCGTCTGCGGACGGAAGGCGTTACGCACCTGGGGGCGATTAATGGTGATTTTGGCGATGCCGTCGGCGGATTTCTGATAACGGATATCCACAAAATCACCGCTGCAATCATGCCAGTCCACCGGGGCATACCATTGTTCTTCATTGGGTTTGTGCATAAAACATTCCTTTAATAGAACGGTGCAAGCAGAGATAAAAGTTGACCGGCAAAAGCCGCCGGCTCGGCCCGATGGGCATTGTGACCGGCATCGGGCACCAGGAAATAGGGTAACCCTGCTTGCCGCGCCAGCGCGGAGAATTTCGTATCCCGCTCTCCGCACAGATAGCCGAAGGGCAAGGTCAACGCCTGTAGCGACGGAGCCAAGTCAGGCTGGCGCGCCAACGAAGTGGCGTCCAGCATGGCCGCAACGGCGGTGCCTTGATTATGGATGCGCAACGCCACCAGCTCCCGGCGCTGCAGGATGGACAAATCGCTGAACACCGGTTGTTGATACCAGTCGGTCAATACCTGCTTCAAGGGCTGTTGGGCGAAACGCCGGGCCCAGGCGCCGTCGTGGCGCAAACGCTCTTCCCGGGCCTGCGGGCTGTCCAACCCCCGGATGCGCCCCTTCCACAAACAGCCCCCGCAGCCCCGCCGGGCTGTTTCGGCAAGCGTGGTAAAGAGCGATGCGTCCGCCCAAGGAGTAACCGATAAGAATATAGTGTTCGATACCCAGGGACGCCAGCGTATGGGCCAATCCCTGGGAAACCGCGGCAAAACTCTCCGGCGCGATGGCGCAGGAGGCGCCGTGGCCCGGTAAATCCAGCGCCGCCTGCGGCCAGCCGTCAAAATAGGGCAGCACCGGCGCCCAATCCGCGCCGCTGCCCAGCAGGCCGTGCAGCCATATCAGCCAGGGCCGGCCGGCCTTGCCGGGCCGTAAACGATGCACCGCCCACTTCATAGCGCCATCCCCGCCGCCAGGCGACGAAAAGCCTCGGCGCCGTCATGGGCGGGCACCTTGAGTTCAATCAAGGTGGCGGCGCCGCCCGCCGGTTGCCGCCACGCCTCGTCCAGACAGCTTTTCAACGCGCTGAAATCCGTCGGCCGCGCATAGTTCAGACCGAACATTGCCGCCGCATGGCGGAACTCCACCTGTTGCGGCATGATGTAATACCGTTCGCGTTCCGCCTCCGGGGTCGGCAATAGGGAGAAAATCTGCCCGCCGTTATTGTTTATCACCAGGATAACCGCCGGCGTCGCCGTCTGACGGAACAGCGCCAGGGCATTCAGATCGTAAAGGGCCGACAAATCCCCCACCAGCGCCAGCAGCGGCCCCTCGCCGCCTCGCAGCACGCCGGCGGCGGTGGAGAGCAAACCGTCGATACCGCTGGCGCCGCGGTTGCCGAATACCGGGTAGCCTGCCGGCAATTGACCCAGGGCATCCACCAGTCGCACCACCAGGCTGTTGCCCAGGAACAACCGGCCCTCGGCGGGCAGCAGTCCCGCCAGCCGGTGCGCCAGCGCCATTTCCCCGAGGCCGTCGGTTATCGCCGCCTGGATATGGCGGTGCGCCCGGCGGCTCAACCCTTCAAGGGGCGCGGCCCAGTTCTCCTTGACCCGTGGGGACACGTCTGTGGGGGAGCGGTCTTGGGCGGGATGATGCAAAAGCCAGGCGCCGACGGACGACTGCAACCGTCGGCCGCGATGATGGGCCGGGTCCAGACGGCCCGGCAGCGGATCCACCAGCCAATATTCCTGTGGCCGACATTGCGCCTGCCATTGCAACAACCGCTTGCCGGTCAGGCTGCCGCCAAATTGTATGACCAGTTCCGCCTGCCCCAGGCACTCTCCGGCGGCGGGATCCGCCAGCCAGAGATCGGCGAACGGCAGCGGCTGGCCGGTTTGCGACAGCACATCTCCTATCAACGGCCAACCCAGCTCGGCGGCCCAATCCGCCAAGGAAATTCCGTCCTCAGCCGGCACGCGTCCGGCGATAATTACCCCTTTTCGGCGACGCCATTCGGCCCACTCCGCCAACGGCACGGCGTCATCGCCCACCCCGTGGGAGCGCGCCAGCCAGGGCCCCTCATCCCGCCACCAGGTCCCCAATGCCTGTGACCAGGGATCCTCACGCTCATCGGGCCCGTAAAGGGGCTCGGCGAACGGGCAATTGATATGCACTGTTTGCGAGGTCGACAATGCCTGATCGAGGGTGGATGTCAGCCAGCTCGCCGGGATATCCGGCGTTGGCCGTGGCAGATTCACCGATTGCCCGGCGAATCCGGCGAACAAGCCGGGCTGGCGGATAGCCTGATTTGCGCCGCAATCGATCAATTCCGGCGGCCGGTCGGCGGTGAGCAAAATCAGCCGCTCGCCGGTCAGGCTGGCTTCAATCAGCGCCGGATAAAGATTGGCGGCCGCAGTGCCGGAGGTGACGATGACCGCCACCGGCGCCCGCGTGGCCTTGGCCAGTCCCAGGGCGAGATGACCCAGTCCGCGTTCATCGAAATGGGTATGGCGAACCAGCCGCGGGTGAGCGGCGGCGGCAAGCGTCAGGGGAGTGGAACGGGAACCGGGGGCGATGCAGATATGGCGCACGCCGTGGCGAGTTAGCGTTTCCAGCACTACTTTGGCCCAACGCCGATTGAATCCGGCCGGGGATGCGTCAGGCTTGGCGTCTCTAGTCATGAAAGAAAACCGTCTCTAGGCGATAAACAACCCATCCCGCCACGGCGGTCAGAGCATAGGGTATAATACGGCCGTCCGGCCGCGGCCATTATAGGCACATCCCGCCGGCGGGATGTTGATTTAAAACGGCATTCATTCACTCCGGCGATGGGGGGGGACGCCCCGGCGAACAACGTCCTCATACCGGCGGCTTTGTTATCAATTTCGCCCCACTCCTCTTGCGCATCGGATCCTTCCACGATGCCGGCGCCGGCATAAAGCCAAACGGTGTTGTTTTGCAGCCGGGCGCAGCGCAGGGAAACGCAGAATTCCGACTGCGCCAAGGAAAGGTATCCCGCCGAACCCGCATACCATTGTCGTTCGAACGGTTCATGCCGGGCGATGAAGCGCCGGGCGGCGTCGCGGGGCAACCCGGCCACCGCGGCGGTGGGCTGCAGCATGGACAGACAACGGGCGTCATCCTGGCGGTTAAGGCGCGCCTCGATAGTCCGCCGCAGATGTTGCACGGTGCGCAAGCTGACTATTTCCGGCGGCGTGACGTCGAGGCTTAAGGCCGCCGGGTGCAGCCGTTGGCAGATATCGTCCACCACCAGCAGGTTTTCCCGCTGATTCTTATCGTCGCTCATCAGCCAGTCCGCCAGCCCGGCGGCGGACTGGGTCGGTCCGCCGGCGGCGACGGTCCCCGCCAGGGCTTCGGTATGGATTACATCGTCTTGCCGCCGGTAAAGCCGCTCCGGGCTTGACCCCAAAAACGCTTCTGAGCAAGACCAACGCAGCATGTAGTGGTAGCAGTGGTGATTCACTTGCTTGCTGGCGGCCATCAGGGCGGCGGCGCCGATGTCGCCCGAGAGTTCAAGACGGGTACGGCGCGCCAGGACGACTTTGGCGAACTCCTGACGGCGCAAGGCCGACAGCGCATGGGTCACTATTTGCCGCCACAGCGGGCGCTCGGGCTGGTGCGCGGCGCTGATTTCACAGGCGGCAAAAGGCCTGAGGGGCGCGGCTTTCGGCATGCGGGCCAATTGCTCGGCACAGAGCCGCGCGTCTTCCAGCAGGGAACTGTCGCTGGCGAGATTGAGGGTTAACTCATGGTCCTGTTGGCGGCGCTGCCAGGTAATACGGGGTAAAAACAGGGTGCTTTCCGGCTCGCCCTCGCCATTGCCGAAGGCGTTCAGGCCCCAAAGACGCAGGGTGCGACGGTCCGGATGCGCGGCGAGAAAAGCCTGCGCCGCGGTCGGGCGATGAAAAAATTTTTACGCCGCCGCAGCAGGCCGCTTCCTGTTCGCCGTTGCGGTGCTGCCAATAGCATTGAGGAAAGAACGGCGAGGCGTGCAGCCAGTCCAGCATGGGCACATGTTTGCCGGGCGTCCAGGGCAGGCTGATGGAATAAACCCCCGGTTGGCGAGGAATGAACCCCGCGTCCATGTGCTGTTGGAGCGCTGATTGGAGTAACGACAGCATAGACACCCGTATAAAAACACCCTTTATTAGCCCGATGGCGGCCGTTTGGCCGTCTGGCGAAAGCAATTGGGTGTATTAGCTAATTATATGAGTATGGATTATAAGGTCTGACAGAACAAAAGCGAAAGGAATGGTGAAGTTATGCATATATAAGGCGGTCGCGGCTGGCCCGGCAAGCCAGCCGGCGGAACATTAGCGGCGGGCCAGCAGCAAACCGAACACCAACCCCACCGACGCGCCTATTCCCACGCCGCGCCAGGGGTTTTCCTGCACGTATTCATCCGCGCGGTACACCGCCTGCCGAGCACGGTAGTAATAATTATCCGACGCATGACTGATGCGTTTCTTGACCTCATCCAGCGCCGCTTCGGCACGGTGTTTCAACTCAATATAGGTCTGGTCCGCCTTGTCGCCGGAATAGGCCAACACCTCTTCCAAGGTATCGGACAGCAATTGCACGTCGTCATCCACGTGTGTTTCATTGGGTTGTAGAGGATCTGTTGGGTTAGCCATAACTGTTCTCCGTGTTCTGATGAAAGACCGACTCAATAACTATAGCCAAGTATTTCAATAGCCGAGGAACATTTGCCGCCGGATCATTCCTAAAATCAATCCGCTAAGACGTCGTTAATGCTTGAGGGTTTGGATATAATCCGCCACCCCTTGAATATCTTCATCGGTCAGCGCACTTTTGGCCCTTTGTTCGGCGCCGCTGGTCTCGATTTTGCCGTCACGACGATCCTTGAGGCCGGCTATCAACTGGTCGCGGGATAACGATATCAGCGGCGGCGCTTTGCCGAACGCTTGTCGGTCGGCCTTGCGGCCATGGCAATCGGCGCAGGTATCATTGTATTTCTGCGCCCCGTCGACGGCCGCCAAGGCCGGCAGCGTCACGCAGCAAAACAATGAGCCGATAATGATGTTCTTCATGATTTCCCCTGTTGCGCCTGACGAAACATCGCCGCCAGCGCCGCTTCGCCCTGCATGCCCTGATGGGCTTCCACTACCCTGCCCTGCCCGTCGATAAGATAAGAGGTGGGTGTGCCTATCACCTGATAGCGCTCTTTGGTGATGCCGAGCTGGTCTCGCACCACCGGATAGCTCAGGTTCAACTGGCGCAGAAACGGCGCGATATCCGTCTGCTCAGGATCGGTATTTACGGCTACCACCACCGGGCCATTACCCTGACCGTCGCTATCGGTGAGCTTTTGCAGGGCGGCCAAATCCGCCGCGCAGCCGCCGCAATCCGCCGACCAGAAGGTTAAATATACCGGTTTTCCGCGCCATTTTTCCAGCGCCGCCGGCCGGCCTTGCAAATCGAACGCCGCCAGGGAAGGCGCCTGGGCGCCGATGGACACCCGCTGCTCGTCCTTGCAGCCGCCCAGAACCGCCGCCAGCACCAGCAAGCAAAACAGATTAACCGCGCGACGCCATTTCATGATGATTTTTTTCCTCTCCCAGATATTTGCCATGCTGCAAACGGATGATGCGATCGGCAAAACGTCCCAGATCCGGATTATGGGTCACCATGACGATGGTTCTGCCCTGACGGTGCAAATCCGTCAGCAAATCCAGCACCCGCTGTTCATTCTCCTCGTCCAGATTGCCGGTGGGCTCATCGGCGAAAATCACCGGCGGTTCGTTAACCAGGGCGCGGGCGATACATACCCGCTGCTGCTCGCCGCCGGAGAGCTGGCTGGGCAAATGATCCACCCGTGCCCCCAGTCCCACTTGATCCAGCACGGCCCGGGCCGCCGGCTCATCCGTCACGCTGTGGTAGTGTTGCGCCAGCATGACGTTTTCCAACGCGGTGAGAAACGGGATCAGATGAAATTGCTGGAACACCAGGCCGATTTTGTCGGCGCGGAAATTGCGCCGCCCCTCTTCATCCAGCGCGGCGGCGTCCACGCCGTCCAGCAGCACCTGGCCCTCGCTGGCGGTATCCAGACAAGTCAGAATGTTCATCAGCGTGGTTTTGCCGGAGCCGGAGGCGCCCATAAAGGCGACGAACTCCCCGGCGAATGCGGATATTGATGTCCTCCAGCGCCGTGACCTTCCCGAAGCGCTTGAACAGATGCCGCGTCTCGATAACGAAATCCGCCAGCGGCTGCGGTTGCACCAACCTGATGGTTGAAGCCATGATTTATTCTCCTTTCAGGACCTGGGCCGGGACAACATGCAGCGCACGCCGGACCGGGACGATGGCCGCAACGGCCGCCACCAATAACGACAACGCCAGGGTCAGCGGAAAAACCGGGGCGCGCAGGGCAATGGAGGCGTTAAACACCGCGTGGCCCAGGATTTGCGCCAGGACAAAACCGACGGCCAGGCCGCAAATCACCGCCGCCAGGGCGATAATGCCGGTTTCCGCCAGCATTTGCAGCGTGATGTCCCGGGCGCTGGCGCCCAGCGCCTTTTGCAGGGCGAATTCACGGGAACGTTCACCGACGATGGCCATCAGCGTGGTGTTGACGCACAGGGACGACAAAATCAGGATCACCGCGGAAACCAGCCCCATTAATCCTTTGATTTTATTCAGTACCTGACCTTCGGAGGCCGAGACTTTCAATATAGGCCGCACGTCCAGATCCGGGTGCTGGCGCTGCAGCCGGCGGGCGAACGCGTCCACCTGGCCGAGATCGTTATTGACGCTGAACATGGCGTCGCTGATTTCCCCCGGTTGATGCAGCCACTCCTGCGCTAAATCAAGGTTGACTATCAGCATATTGTCGCTGGCATCGCCGGCTTCGACGATGCCTTTGATTTGCAGCGCTTTACGCTTATTGCCTTCCACCAGATTAAGGGTATCCCCCAGCTTGACGTGCAGAATATCCGCCAGTTTGGTTCCTATCATGGCATGGCGATCGTCGAAATCGACGCCGATCCAGTCCCCTTTCACCTGCCAATAAGGCACCAGCTGTTGCAGGGAATCGAAGTAGACCCCCATCAGCACCACTTTTTGCAGTTCGGTGCGCGCCATGCCGTACAGGTAGGGGCTGGAGGCATTGATGAGACCCGGCGGCGCGCTGTCGATAATGGGTTGCAGCAACGACGCCGGCAGGCTGTCGCCGTGGCCGGGGCCGAGGTAAAAATTCGCGCCGAAGGTGCGCAGTTCCTGGCTCATTTTGGCATTAATGTCGAAATACACCGAAGCCATGGCGGTCACGATCGCCGCGCCCACCGTCAGGGCGGCGAATACCACAGCCACCCGTTGCAGGCGGAGCCGCAGGGCCCGCACCACCAGCAGCCAGAACATGGAATTGCCGAGGGCGGTTTGGCGCGCCGTCGGCAGGCCCTGGGCCATATCAATTGCCATACAGCACCTCCACCGGATAAAGCCTGCCGATGCGCCGGGCCGGGAACCAGGTACCGATGACCGCGATAAGAATAGCCACCACCAGCACGCACGGCACCACTACCCAGGCGAAGCTCAGCGGAACGCCGAACAGCATTACGCCGATGGCTTTCGCCAGTCCCCAACCCGCCACGCAGCCCAATAGGCCGCCCAGCGCGCCGCTCATCACCGCCTCAAGATAAAACAGCAGCATAATCTGCCATTGATGCGCCCCCAACGCCTTCATCAGGCCGATTTCCCGGGCGCGCTCCATGATGGTGCTGGTCATCAGCGAGGCGATGCCCATCGCCGAGGCCGCCAGCGCCGCTAGCGTCACCACCGCCAGCAATAGCTGGATCTTCTCGATGACCACGCCCTCGGAAGCCGCCACCTGCCAAATGGGATGGACCACCGAGCCGGAGATAGCCTCCTCCAGCTGGTGGGCGATGGACGAAACGAACGCGGTGCAATACCAGCGGTCATAATCCGCCGCCGACAGGCCGTCGAGATTATCCCGCGCCCGGCGCGAGAGCGCGTTTTCCGGCACCGTCAGAGCCGATACCCTCACCGCCTGCACCTTGCCGTTCAATCCCAGCAATTGCTGGACCACCGCCAACGGCATGACCAAACGGCTCTCTTCATCACCGCCGCTGGCCAATACGCCGCTGATGCGCACCGTCGCCGCGCTCCGGCTGCCCTTGAGGGTCAGCACATCGCCGGTTTTCCAGCCGCTGCGCTGGGCCAGTTGCTTGCCGACCAAAGCCTCCGGCAGTTGCCCCGCCGCCGCCGGCTCATGGGGATACTGTCCCGTTACTCGCCAATACGGGCTGATGACCTCTTGCCCGGTACGAAAATCGGGCTCATCCGGCACGTTGACCGGCTGGGAAAAAAGTGCCCAACACCGGTACCTGAGTATCGTTTACCATCACCTCGCCGTTAAGCAGCGGCGCGAAACCGACGATGTTGTTCCGCCAGAAAATATCCTTGATGCTGGGCAGTTCGGATTCATCAATCAGATCCTCCCCGACAGCGGCACGGCCCGCTGGCCGAACATCACCGGCAGCGCCGCCTGGCCCGCCGGTTCAATCAGGATATTGGCGCCATAGGACTTCAACTCCCGCGCCATTTTGTCGCCGATATCGATGGAAACCGCCAGCAGCGCCGAAATCAGTCCGGCGGCAAGGAACACCGTCAATACCGCCAGGGATTTGCGCCGAATATTCCTGTACCATGACTGCCGCAACATGCGCCATAACATAAGCTAATCCCCCGCCGCGTCGCCGCCGGCGGCGGCCGGCACGAATTGAGTCGGTTGCCCGCGGAAACGGTTATAGTTCGCTTCAGAGGCGAAAAAGTACATTTTTCCACCGTAGCTGTATTTATATTCGGCCTTGATGTTGGTGAGCTTGCTGCCGTCCACCGGATCGATGACATTGAGCGTCACCACGGTGGTAAAATAATTAACCCCCGCCGCCAGCGCCGGTTTGCCTATGACCAGCTCTTTATCGTCGTTACGCCAATCGGCAATGGGAATAGGATTGCAGCCGCCCGATTTTCCGATGGAGGGGATGAAGATATGCACGCCGCAGGCGACGCACACCACCTGATTGCCTTCCATCACATACCCCTGATCGCCGCACAGCAGGCAGGCGTCGAAGACCACGCCGAGACGCAACCGGTCCGGATAGCGGTTTATCACCAGAAAACGCACCGCTTTGCCGTCGTCCGCCACCCAGACAAACCGGTGTAGTTTGCCGTCACGCACCTGTTGCAAGGGGATATGTACCTGACCGTCGGCCGCCAGGGTCACCGGCACCGCTTCGGATAACCGCGGCGGCTGTGAAGCCACCAAATCCCAATAGAGCTGGCCGGCCGCCGCCAAGACCGCGCAGGCCAGCAGGGCAGCCGCGGTTCGGCGGGCGTTACGATAGCGCGCCAGGCCCTTGCGGCGCGGAATAGGTTCATTCCGGCGGCGGTATTCGCCGCGCAGACCCGCCAGCAGCGGCAGGTAAGCGGCCAGCAACAGCGCCATGACCGCCGCGCTGAGGTAATTCAGCCAAGGGGCGCCGTTGGTGACATGGGCGACAAAGCTCAGGCGCGGTTTGGTCAGCCCGAGCACCTCCAGCTTCATCAACAGCAGAACGGCCTGGCCGCACAGGGGCGCCAACAGCAGCAGCGATAACACCAGCAGCAGCGGCCAACGCCAGGCCGGCAGTCGACGCACCACCATGGCGGTCATAGCCGCGCTCAGCGCCAGAATAACCACGGCGAACACCACCGCGCTGAGGTTTAACAATAAATCGGTATTGATAACCCCGACGACGTCAGCGCGCTAAGGTTGGGATCGGCCCCCCAATGCAACGCCGCCCCGGCCAGCAGCAGACACTGCCAGCCATAGCCGACGCGAACGGAATAGGTGAACTGACAGGCCAGGAACAACAGCAGCAGAACCCATTGCAAAACGGTGAGGGCAAGTTGGAGCGTCTGGCCGGCGGGCAAAAAGACGCCGGCCAGGGTCCCTGCCGTCAGAGACAGTAACCCCGTCCATACCAGTCCGCGGAGGGAGGGCGTCGGCCGGCGAACCCAGTTCAAACCACAGAGCAGCGCCACCGGCAAAAAAGATTGTAATGCGGTAACAAAAAAAATAGTTCATGACGCCTACTCAGAACCGGTAACCACCCTGCGGTGTTCCGGCAGGCCATAATGACGGAAAAAGAGGTAACGGTCGCCGAAGCGGCCGTTACCGGACGGGCTTATTTCAAACCGACGTATTTGAAGCTGTAACTGACGTCAAACGGTTTCCACCAGGGGCCGACGCCGGTTTCAGCATCGGTATGACGGTACATGCCGGCTTTCGGCGGCGGTTCGATATGGAAAGTCACTTTATAGTTGCCCACGCCCATCATTTTGACGTTTTGGCCATAATGCGGGCCGTCATTGGCCACCATCGCCATAAACGTGCCGTCCTGCTTCGCGCCGGTGTCGGTGTTCACCAGGGAGAAGCTGATGGTCAGGTAAGGCATCCATTCACCAGCGCCGAAACCGTTCTGATTGCCTTTCACCGCGTGGATATCGGTCTCAAGATGGACATCGGCCTTGGCCGCGGGCAGCCCCATGCCGCGAGGTTCCATCTCGATGGGCTGCAAATACACCGCCGCGATTTCCATACCGTTCATGGTGATAGGCTCACCCGCCGGATGTTCCGCAGCCATGACCGCCGGCGCCACTGTAAAGCTGGTGACAACCATCGCGGTTATCAACCCTGTGTTCATCTTCATCTACCTTATCCTCAAGTCATCAACGCTATGCCCATTCTCTTTCACGCCGTCGGCGCCATGGCCGCGGTGGGAAATTTCTTGGGTATCTATTGTTATAAATTGCCCTACACTGCTTCATGTGCGGGTAATGAGGCACGGGAACGGCGACGCATCACCCAGAGGGCAATGAGCGCGGCCAGTACCAAAACCGCTTGCGGCGCCAGAGTCTCCAAATAAGGATAGATCCCCAGCAGGCTGATTTGCGGCATGTTTTTCAACAAGGTCGGTTCGAATAATTTTCCTTCAATCAGCTCCAGTACCCCCTGGCCGGCAAAGACAAAAGCCATCAGATACATAAAGCCGCCGGTAAACATAAAAAACGGCTTCAGCGGCAGTTTCACCACTGTATAACGCATCAACACATACACGACCAACAGCACGACGCACCCCACCAGGAACCCGGCCAATATGGACATATGGCCGGACACGCCGGCGGAATCCCCAATCAGGGCGTAATAGAACAACACCGTTTCCGCCCCTTCGCGATAGACCGCCAAGAAACTGGTGAACCACAGCCCCGCCAGCGAACCGCTGGTGAGGGACAAAGAGAGCTTCCCTTCCAGATAGGCTTTCCAGCGCCGCGCCTCCACCTTGGAAAGCAGCCAATAGCTCATAAAGAACAGGGTCACCATCGCCACCATCATGGTGCCGCCTTCAAGCAATTCCCGGTTGGCGCCGGAATTGACGAACATCCACTGAAACAGCGCCGCGGTGACCAGGCTTGCCAGCAATGCCACCCACACCGATTGGTTAATCATCGGCAGTTTGTCTTGGTGCTTGTTTTTCACCAGGTAAGCGATGATGGCGGTCACGATGAGCAGCGCTTCCAACCCCTCGCGCACGATAATCAATAGGCTATAGATAAACAGGCTCCAATGACTCTGCTGCCCGGCCCCCAGCATATCCACCGCCTTGGTGAGATCCGCCGCCAGGGCATCGGCCTGCTGCTGCAGCTGGGCCGCCGGCGCGCCGGCCTTCATCAGGCTCACCAATCGGGTAAAATAGCCCTCCAGGCTGGTTTTGAACGCCGTGTCGCGAGAGCCGATTTTATTTTCCATGCCGCTGCCTTCGAAATGATCGAAGTAAGCGTCCTGAATCGCCATCATGCCCTCTTTGCCCTGCCCGGACCGATATTGCGCGATGGCGGCGACGACGGCGGCATTGATATCGTCGCTCACCTGCCGCCAGTTGGCGTCAGGGGTTGCGTCCGCGGCCGTGCTGCCCGCCCCGCCGGCGGCGGCGGCCGGGACCGGAGCCGAAACCGGCTGATCCGGACGGGTGGTGGGCAGCCCCGGAAGCAGATCTTCGATATTCTGCAAAAGCGTGGTATCGCCGTAGGCCACGGCGGTCATTTGATTAGGCTGCGTCGTCAGATTTACCAAGGCGGAGAATTGCTGATTGATATCGGCGGCCTGTGCCGATGAGCGGTTATTGCGCACCGACATTTCCATTTCCGAATTCTTGAATCCCTGGAAATAGGCTTGCTGCACGCTTTGGCTGGCGGCGTCATACTGACCCTGCTGATACTGCGTCAACGCGTTCGCCAGAAAATCGTCGATAACCTTGAACTGCTGCTGCCAATACAGGGCTATTTTGTCGTTGCCGTAGACCGAATTCTGCGCGGTGGCCACCAGGGGCTTGCCACCGGTCAAGACGGGCAGAACGTCGGACAACTCCCCTTTAAGGGTATCAATTTTGCCCTGCACATCGGACAGCGGCTTGCCGTCAGTAATCATCTGACGGATTTCGCCGAATTCGCTCTCCATTTGATAGCTTTTTTGCGCCGACGTATTAATGCGAATCGGCCCTTCCAGGTTTTCGAACACCTCGAAATAGGCCATCTGCACCTCGCGGCGCGCAGCGTCTTTTTGCTGCTGTTGATAAAGGTGGGCGGTGGTATCCAAACGTCCCTGAATGTCGGTGATCCAAGCTTTGTAATCATCCGCCGACCAGGCGGACGTCGCACCGAGCAGCCAAAGAGCGGCGCACAATAACATTTTCGGCAAAGAAGTGAACATTGAACCAATACCAAACGTCAATGAGATTTATTTGCATTATCACCGAACCGCACGAATAAACAATGATTGGGGTCAAGAAAGGTTTTTTTAACATCTTTTTTTTGCGCGGAAATCTTTCAAAATGCTACGGCCCTCCGCCAGCGAACCTGCAAATGAGAGGCAAATGCGGACACCTGTTGAAGTGAGACCGCGGCGGTGGGGTCGGAGCGGCCATTGTCGGCCGCGGAGCGCCCCATACCGGGGTAAGCCCGCCGCCACCGATCGTGCAGCAAACCCTGTTAAAGGGAGACCGTGGTAATGGGGTCGAAGCAGCCGTCTAGCGGCTGCCGGAGCGCCCCATACCGCGGTAGGCCCGCCAACACCGATCGTGCAGCAAACCTGTTGAAGAGAGCCCCCGGCAATGGGGTCGGAGCGGCCATTGTCGGCCGTGGAGCGCCCCATGCCGAGGTAAGCCCGCCGCCACCGAACGTGCAGCCAACCCTGTTAAAGGGAGACCGTGGTAATGGGGTCGAAGCAGCCGTCTAGCGGCTGCCGGAGCGCCCCATACCGCGGTAGGCCCGCCAACACCGATCGTGCAGCAAACCTGTTGAAGGGAGCCCCCGGCAATGGGGTCGGAGCGGCCATTGTCGGCCGCGGAGCGCCCCATACCGGGGTAAGCCCGCCGGCACCGATCATACAGCGAGCGGGTTAAAGGGGGGGGCCCGCCCCCTCGAGGGCGGAAACCCACTACATTATCGGCTGCGCCAGCCGCACAATCGCTATCAGCGGCTGCGGATAAATCCCCAGCAGCAGCACCAACAGAGAGGAGATAAGCACCACCACCCCGCCGGCGGTCAATGCCCAGTTGCTCGGGGTATCGCGCCGTAATCTTTCCGGCGGGCTCAAATACAGACTGACCATAACCCGCAAATAGTAGTAAAGACCGATGGCGCTCCCCGCCACCACGGTCCCGGTCAACCACCATAAATGGGCGCTCACGCCGGCGGCGATAATGTAGAACTTGCCGATAAAGCCCAGGGTCATCGGAATCCCCGCCAAGGACAGCATCATCACGGTCATCACCGCCGACAGGATGGGTTTATGCCAGAACAGTCCCCGGTATGAAAAGAGCGAATCGGCGTCCGGCCCGCTATAGGGACTGGACATCAGGCTGACCACGCCGAACGCGCCCAGGCTGCTGAACAGATAACCCGCCAGATAAACCCCTATCGCTTCCATGGAGAGCAAATGCGCGTTGACCGCAATCAGCCCCACCACCATATAACCCAGATGGGCGATGGAGGAATAGCCCAGCAGCCGCTTGATATTGCTTTGCCCCAGCGCCATCAGGTTGCCTATCAGAATGGAGCAGAAGGCGATAACGCCCAGCACCAGCCGCAGCGCGCTGCTGTCGGTCACCGGCGCATACAGGAACAAACGCATCAGCACCGCGAAAATCGCCACTTTGCTGGCGGTGGCGAGAAACGTGGATACCGGCGCCGGCGCCCCCTGATACACATCCGGCGTCCACAGATGAAACGGCACCAGCGAAAGCTTAAAGCCGATGCCCACGATGAGCATCCCCAATCCCGCCAGCAGCAGCGGCTGTTGCAGCATGGCCGCGTTGAGCTGACGACCCAGGGCGACTAATGACAGATTACCGGTATCCGCATACACCAGCGCCATGCCGAACAACAGGAAGGAAGAGGCGGCGGCGGACAGCAGCGTATATTTGATGCTGGCTTCGAACGGCCGTTTTTGCTGGTAGGCATAACCGATAAGGCCAAACAGCGGCAGCGAAAGCAGCTCAATCCCCAGGAACAGGGACGCCAGATGCGTGGCGCCCGCCAGCAAAATACCGCCCATGGCGGCGATTAACACCAGCAGGTAGAACTCGTCGCGGTTACCGGGGTAACCCGCCAACCAGGGATAAGCGAAGGTGCTGGTGGCCAGGCTGGAAAATAGCACCAGGGCGGTATAAAACATTGAATAGCCGTCCGCCCGAATCAGCGGCGTCACGTCCATAGGGCCTGCCTGGCCGACGAAAAAGAGCGAAAGCAATGCCACATTCAGGCCGATGACCGTCAGAGTGGCGTTGACGAAATGGTTGCGTCGCCACGCAATGCACAGCATCACAATCACCACCGTCAATCCGACGATCAACAGCGGCAATAGCGCGATCAGTTGTTGAGGAGTTATTGTCATGGCGAATTACGGCCTTGTTGTTGTAAAGGTTGAACCGGCTTCGTTTATCGAGAACCAGTGCTGTACGTTGCTCATTGCCGCCTGCGACGTCTGCAAAACCGCCTGCGGGAAAATTCCCAGCAACACCAACAGCACCGCCAGCAGCAAAATAATCGACAGCTCCCGCACCGTCATGCCCGGCAAAATATCGGGGGATTTGGCCGGGCCGTAATAAGCGCGCTGCATCATGATGAGGGCATACACCGACGCGAACACCAGGCCGAAGGTGGAAATGACCGTGATGACCGGCACCACCGGAAAGCTGCCGAACAGGATCAGGAATTCACCGACGAAGTTACCGGTCCCCGGCATCCCCAGGGTCGCCACGGCGAAAAACAGCGACAGGGCGGGAATCAGCTTCAGCCGTCCCCACAGGCCGCCCATCTGCCGCATGTCGCGGGTATGCAGGCGCTCGTAAAGCTGCCCGCAGATGATAAACATCCCGGCGGCGGAAAGGCCGTGGGCAATCATCTGCACCACCGCCCCCTGATAGGCCAATTGGCTGCCGCTGTAGATGGCTATCATCACAAAGCCCATATGGGACACGCTGGTATAGGCAATCAGGCGTTTGATATCGGTTTGAACAAACGCCATCCAGGCGCCGTAGAAGATACCCAGCACCCCAAGCCACATGGCGATGGGCGCAAACTCATGTGAGGCGTGGGGGAACAGCGGCAAGCTGAAACGCAACAGGCCGTATGCCGCGGTCTTCAGCAAAATCCCCGCCAGGTCGACGGAGCCGGCGGTGGGCGCCTGGCTATGGGCGTCCGGCAGCCAGCCGTGCAACGGCACCACCGGCATCTTCACCGCGAAAGCCAGGAAGAATCCCAGCATCAGCAGATATTCCACAGTGGAAGACATCGGGGTATGCAGCAAATCTTCGTAGTTGAAGGTCCACACGCCGGTGGCGTTGTAGTGAACGAACACCAATCCGAGAATGGCCACCAGCATCACCAGGCCGCTGGATTGGGTGTAGATAAAGAATTTGGTGGCGGCGGCGATACGGGTTTTACCGTCCGACGCCCGGTGTCCCCACAAGGCAATCAGAAAGTACATCGGCACCAGCATCATTTCCCAGAAGAAGAAAAACAGGAACATGTCGATAGCCAGGAACACGCCGATGACGCCGCCGAGGATCCACAACAGGTTCAGGTGGAAAAAGCCTTGGTAACGCTGGATTTCACGCCAGGAGCAGAGTATGGCCAGCACCCCGAGCAACGCGGTCAGCACCACCATCAGCAAGGACAGGCCGTCCAGCGCCAGATGAATGGTAATGCCGAAACGCGGTATCCATGGCAGTACATATTCGGATTGCCACTGGGGCAATCCCTGCGCCGAAACCAGTGAATAATTGCCCTGCAACCACAATTGCAGGGAGAGCGCCAGTGTCAGCCCCATGGCGATCACGGCAATCCAGCGCGGCACCTTGGTGCCGAAACGCTCGCTTTGCCAACACAGCAGACCGCCAATGAAGGGGAAAAGTATCAGCCAAGGTAGTAGCATGGCGTTATGCGTCCCTAAATTGAAAAAACCTGAAAACTTGCTGTCGAGCGGCAGCCTGTTTCACCTGCCGCTCCGCGCATGTCGTCACCACACCGCTTGTAGGTCAGACGACTTCCATTGTTCGATAAAGCGTTATCCGGACAGCATCAAACAAAAATCAACAACGCCACCACAATCACGGCCCCTAAACTCATTGATGCCGCATACCAGCGTACCTGCCCGTTTTCGCTCAACGTCAGGCCCCGGCCGCCCCAGCGCGCCAACACCGCCGGCGTATTCATCAATGCGTTCAACGGGTCCCGCTGCAGCAATCGGGCGATGCCCAGATAGGTTTGGACGAACAATTTGTCGTACAGCCAATCGAAGCCCCAGGCGTTGAACCACCATAGGGTGAGCAGCCGTCCCGGCGCGCTGGCGGCGATGGATTTCACCAGCCGGCGCTCGCCGAGATAGAGCCAGGCGGCAATCAGGATGCCGATGACCACCACCACGCCGGAGCAGATTTCCAGCGTCATCTTGCCCGTCTCGCCGGCGCGCATATCCGGCAAAACCCCCGCCAGCGGCGGCGTGATCAACGCGCCGATAAAGGTGGACAGCACCAGCAGCACCAACAGCGGCAGATGATGGCTTATGCCTTTGCCGGCGTGGGCCTTGATCTGCTCTTTGCCGTGAAAGACGATGAAAATCAGCCGGAAGGTATAGATGGAGGTGAGGAAGGCCCCCACCAGACCCGCCAGCAGCAGGTTACTATTGCCGTTGAGCAGGGCGCCCCACAGGATTTCGTCTTTGCTGTAGAAGCCCGCGGTGACGATGGGCAGAGCCGACAACGCCGCGCCGCCCACCAGAAAACAGGCGTACACCAAGGGAATGGATTTACGCAGCCCGCCCATCTTGAATATGTTTTGCTCGTGATGGCAGGCCAGGATGACCGAGCCCGATGACAGGAACAGCAGGGCTTTGAAAAACGCATGGGTCATCAGGTGGAAAATGGCCGCATCCCAGGCATGCACCCCCAGGGCCAGAAACATATAGCCAATCTGGCTCATGGTGGAGTAGGCCAATACCCGTTTGATATCGGTTTGCACCAGGGCGGCGAAACCCGCCAGCACCAGGGTGATGGCGCCGACGATGCCCACCAGGTGCAGCACCTCGGGGGCCAGCAGAAACAGTCCGTGGGTGCGGGCAATCAGGTAAACCCCGGCGGTCACCATGGTGGCGGCGTGGATAAGCGCCGAGACCGGCGTCGGGCCGGCCATGGCATCCGCCAGCCAGGTCTGCAACGGCAGTTGCGCCGATTTACCCACCGCGCCGCCGAGCAGCATCAATGTCGCCAAGGTGATGAGGGTTGAACCCGCCGCCATATGCTGCGGCGCCAGGACGACCATTTCGCGGAAATTCAGCGTACCCAGCTGGGTAAACAGGATAAACAGGGCAAAGGCCAACAGCACGTCGCCGATGCGGGTGACGATAAAGGCTTTCATCGCCGCCGCGCCGTTTTTCGATTCGGTATAATAGAAGCCGATAAGCAGGTAGCTGCACAGCCCCACCCCTTCCCAGCCCAGGTACATCAGCAGCAGGTTATCCGCCAGCACCAGCACCACCATGCTGGCGATAAACAGGTTGGTGTAGGCGAAAAAGCGCGAGTAGCCCTCTTCGCCGCGCATATACCAGGCGGCGAACAGATGGATCAGGAAACCGACCCCGGTCACCACCGACAGCATGGTGAGCGACAGGCCGTCCAGACTCAGGGTGACGGCGATATTGAAATTCCCCACCGACATCCAGGTCCATAGCGGCTGATTGAACACCGCTCCGCCGTCGCTGCGGGCGCCGAGGAAATCAATGGCCACCCACAGGGTGGTGAGGGCCGCCAAAAACACCGCGCCGACACCCACCAGGGCCGAGAGGTTTTCCCCCCCCCCAGCGTCCCCGTGAAAACGCCAGCAGCAGGTATCCGAGCAGGGGAAACAGAATGGTTAAATAGAGTAGGTTCATCCGTGCATCTCGCTGACTTTATCAATGTTCAGGTTCTGGCGGCGGCGATGCAACTGCAACAACAGCGCCAAGCCGATGCTGGCTTCCGCCGCGCCGAGACTGATGGCCAGGATATACATCACCTGTCCGTCGGCCTGTCCCCAGTAGCTGCCCGCCACCACAAACGCCAGGGCGGAGGCATTGATCATGATTTCGAGCCCCAGCAGCATAAACAGCAGGTTGCGGCGGATCAGCATGCCGGTTAAACCGAGAACGAACAGGATGGCGGCCAGAATGAGTCCGTGGGATAGCGGGATCATGCTTGTTCCTCCGATTTTCTTTTAACGGCGTCGGGTATTTTCACTCCCTTGGCCTGGGCATCCATGTCACGGTCTTCACGCCCCATATGGAAGGCCACCACCAAACCGGCCAGCAGCAGCATTGACGCCAGTTCCACCGCCAGGACATAAGGCCCGAACAGCGTGATACCGACATTTTTCGCGCTGATCATATCGCCGCTGATGCCGTGATCGGCCGCGCCGTGAATGCCCCGCACCAGGGTCCACAGCAACAACAACGACAGGATTCCCGGCCCGATCCAGGCGGAGGGCGCCAGCCAGTCGCGTTCTTGGCGCGCCGTGGAGGCCCCGAGATTAAGCATCATCACCACGAACACGAACAGCACCATGATGGCGCCGGCATAGACGATGATTTCCAGCGCGCCGGCAAAATAGGCGCCAAGCGTGAAAAACACGCAGGCGATGGCCAGCAGCGACACGATAAGATACAGCAGCGCCCGTACCGGGTGGGTATGGGTGATGACCCGCAGCGTGGCCAATATGGCCACCAGGCCGGCGACATAAAAAGCGACTTCCATGCTTAACTCCTTAGGGCAGCAAACCTTTGACGTCGATGGGTTTGGCTTCGTTTTCCGCTTCGCCCTTATCTTTCCCGCCGATCGCCATGCCGGCCATCCGGTAAAAATTATATTCCGGATATTTACCCGGCCCCGATATCAGCAGATTTTCTTTCTCGTAAACCAGGTCCTGCCGCTTGTACTCACCCATTTCGAAATCCGGCGTCAGCTGGATTGCCGTGGTGGGACAGGCTTCTTCGCACAAACCGCAGAAAATGCAGCGGGAGAAGTTGATGCGGAAGAACTCCGGATACCAGCGTCCGTCCGAGGTCTCCGCCTTTTGCAGCGAAATACAGGCTACCGGACAGGCCACGGCGCAGAGATTGCAGGCAACGCAACGCTCCTGACCGTCGGGATCCCGGGTCAGCACGATGCGGCCGCGGAAACGGGGCGGCGGATTCACCGGAACGTCGGGATACATCTGGGTCTCGCGTTTGCTGAACGCCTGCATGCCAATCATCCAGATACTGCGTAACTGGGTGCCGCAACCAAAGACCAGCTCTTTTAATGTCATGGTTTTTTCACCCCTTATTGAGCGTTGTACAAGATGACCGCCGCGGTCGCCAGCAGGTTCAGCAGCGTTAACGGCAAACAGAATTTCCAGCCGAAAGCCATCACCTGATCATAACGCGGACGGGGTAGCGCCGCGCGGATCAGGATGAACATCATCATAAAGAAGCCGGTTTTGAGGGCGAACCAGATAAAGGAGGGGAGAAAGGGCCCCTGCCAGCCGCCGAAAAAACAGCGTGACGATCAATGCCGATACGGTCACGATACCGATGTATTCCCCGACAAAGAACAAACCGAACTTCATGCCGGAGTATTCGATGTGGTACCCGTCCGCCAGCTCCTGCTCGGCTTCCGGCTGGTCGAAAGGATGGCGGTGGCACACCGCGATGCCCGCCAGTACGAAGGTGGCGAAACCAAAGAACTGCGGAATGATGTTCCACAGATGCGCCTGGGAGGCGACGATGTCCCCCAGCTTAAAGGAACCGGCCCGCGCCACCACGCCCATCAGCGACAGTCCGAGGAAAACTTCGTAGCTCAGGGTTTGCGCCGAGGCGCGCATGGCCCCCAGCAATGAGTATTTATTATTGCTCGACCAGCCGGCGAACAGCACCGCGTATACCGCCAGGCCGCCCATCATCAGAAAAAACAGCACGCCGATATTGAGATCAGCCACCACCCAGCTGGAACTTACCGGCACGATGGCGAAGGAGAGCAGCAGCGCGGTAAAGGCTATCACCGGCGCCAGGGTGAAAATCATCCGGTCGGCGAAAGGCGGGATCCAGTCCTCTTTGAAAAACATCTTCAGCATGTCCGCCACCAGCTGGAGCGAACCGCCCCACCCTACCCGGTTGGGCCCGTAGCGGTTCTGGAACAGCCCGAGCAGGCGGCGTTCGCCGAAGCTCATGAAGGCGCCGCAGGACACCACCACCAGCAAAATCACAATCGCTTTCAGCACGGCAATAATGGCGTCAATCACATCCGATGTTAACCAACTCATAATGCGGCCTCCCGCAGATTTTCAACGCTTAGACCGGCCCATACCGGCGGGATGCCCGGCAACCCCAGCGGCAGTCCTACCTGGCCCGCGGCCAGACCCTCGCTGAATCGTACCGGCAACCGCACCGACTCGCCGGCGCAGGTGAATTCCAGCAGCGTGCCGCTGTTTACCCCCAGTCGCTCGGCATCCCGCCGGCTCACCGCCACATACGGCGCCGGCATCCGTTCCCGGATAACGGCGGAGCGTTGCGAGGTTTCCTCGCTGCCGAACAGATGGTAATAGGGAGCGACGCGCCAGCGTCCGTCGGCCGACGGCGCGAAGGCCGACGGGATAAGGGTAAAGTAAGGCAGACGCCCTTCGCCGGGCTCCAGTAAACGGACGCCCGGGTCGCCGTGGCGCAAATGGCCCCCCCCCCACCTCGTCCTGAAATTTATTCCAGGCCTGCGGAGAGTTCCAGCCCGGCGCCCAGGCGAAAGCCACCTGCTTGCTGGGGCTTTGCGGACTGCTGTTGCCTTCCATGGAAAACGCAAACATGGTGTCCCTATCCTGCGGCTGACGGGGCTCGTGCACGCTGATATTGGCGCGCATGGCGGTACGGCCGCTGTAGCGGTGCGGTTCACGGGCCAGTTTTTGCCCGCTGACGCGGAAGCTGGCATCCGGCGCGGCCTGGACGATGCCCGCCAACTGCGGCAACGCCTCGGCGCAGGCGGCGATGATATGATCGAACTGAGTCCAGTCCACGTGGCGATTCAGATAGGTGGAGTGCAGCGAGTGCAGCCAGCGCCAGCTTTCCAGCATGATCGTCTGGCTGTCGTAATAGGCCGGATCGAACACCTGGAAGAAACGCTGTGCGCGTCCTTCCTGGTTTATCAGGGTGCCGTCGCTTTCGGCAAAGCTGGCCGCCGGCAGGATAAGATTCGCTTTATCCATGATGGCGGTGCGCTGATGATCCACCACAATCAGGTTGATGACCTTGGCCAGCGCCGCATCGATCTGCGCCGCCGGGGCATGGCGATAAAGATCGTTTTCCAGCACGATGGCGCTGTCCGCCTCTCCGCTTGCCAACTGGGCCAACGCATCGTCCAACGGGCCTCCGTCCATCATCGCCAGTCCCATGCTGTTGGCGCTGGGGGGCGACAAAAGTGATGCCGACATCGGCGCCGCGGCCCTTTAACGCCAGAGCGACATTCGCGGCGGCGGCGATCACCGCTTCGCTGCCGGCGCTGCCGCCGGAAATGATCAGCGGCTTGCGGGCGCCCGCCAACGCCTGCACCACCATATCCAGCTTGTCCGCCAGGCCGTCCGCGAGATCATGCACCGCCGGCGCGCCGTCGTCCAGCGCATGGGCGATGGCGAAACCCAGCCGGGCCTGATCTTCCACCGGCGCGCGGTAGGTCCAGGCGGACAAATCGTCAAGCTTGGTGCTGTCCACATGGGTGACGAACAGTGGATAACCGGCACGCTGGCCGATGGTTTGAATAGCGGCTATCTGCCAGTCGGCGACCTTTTGCGCCGCCGCCATTTCCCGTGATTTTCCCTTGACGGCCTGGCGCACGGCCAGGGGCGATGCGCGCGCCGGTTTGGGTCAGGTCTTCCCCCAGCACCAGCACCGCGTCGTAACTTTCGATTTCCCGCAGCGCGGGGGTCCGGATACCGCCGTCGCGCAGTACCTTCAGCATCAGCGCCAGACGCCCCTGCTCCGCCGCGCTGACGCCGCTATAGAAATTGTCGGCCCCCACCAGCTCCCGCAGGGCGAAATTGCTCTCTACGCTGGCCCGCGGCGACCCGATGCCGATCATTTTTTTTCGCCTGGCGCAGCGCGTCGGCGGCACCCTGCATCGCCTGCTCGGCGTTCAACGCTATCCAATCCTCGCCGCGACGCTGCTGCGGCTGGCGGGGACGGTTTTTAAGATTGACGTAGCCATAGCCGAAACGGCCGCGGTCGCACAGGAAATAATGATTTACGCTGCCGTTATAGCGGTTTTCGATGCGGCGCAGTTCCCCGTAGCGTTCGCCGGGGCTGGTGTTGCAGCCGACGCTGCATTGCTGGCAGATGCTGGGGGCGAACTGCATATCCCATTTGCGGTTATAGCGTTCGGAATGGGTTTTGTCGGTAAATACCCCGGTGGGACAAACCTCCACCAGATTGCCCGAAAATTCGCTTTCCAGCGCGCCGTCCTCGGTCCGGCCGAAATAGACGTTGTCATGGGCGCCATAGACACCGAGATCCGTGCCGTCGGCATAATCTTTATAATAACGGACACAGCGGTAGCAGGCGATGCAACGGTTCATTTCATGGGAAATAAACGGCCCGAGATACTGATTGCGATGGGTGCGTTTGGTAAAACGGTAGCGGCGGAAATTCTGGCCGGTCATCACCGTCATGTCCTGCAAATGGCAGTTGCCGCCTTCCTCGCACACCGGGCAGTCATGGGGATGATTGATCATCAGCCATTCCACCACGCTTTGGCGGAATGTCTTGGCTTCGTCATCGGCAATGGAAATAAAGGTGCCGTCGGACGCCGGCGTCATACAGGACATCACCAGCCTTCCGCGGGTGTCTTCGGCGTTTTGGTATTGCTTTACCGCGCACTGGCGGCAAGCGCCGACGCTGCCCAGCGCCGGGTGCCAGCAAAAATAGGGAATATCGAGGCCCAGCGAAAGACAAGCTTCCAGCAGATTGTCCGCCCCGTTAACCTCATATTCCTTGCCGTCTACATGAATGGTAGCCATAGTCAGCATGCTTCCGTGTGGCCCGAAAAACCGCGGGCGTTAATCAAAAATGCGTCTCGTGCGGCGGTCGTCCATGCCCGACGGCGGACAACCGCTACAGGGTTACCAACGCGCTTTCAGCAAATTTGGCTGCACACCGGCAATAGCGCGGGTATTGCCGATATGCTGCGGTGCGATTCCCGCTTCGAATTCTTGCCGGAAATACTTGATGGCGCTTTGCAACGGCTCGACGGCGCCCGGCGCATGAGCGCAAAACGTCTTGCCCGGGCCGAGAAAGCGGCAAAGCTGCTCCAGGGTTTCGATATCTCCGGGCTGCCCCCGTCCGGATTCCAGCGCCTTGAGCAGCTTCACGCTCCAGGGCAGACCGTCGCGGCAGGGAGTGCACCAGCCGCAGGATTCACGGGCGAAAAACTCTTCCAGGTTGCGCGTCAGGGAAACCATATTGATTTCGTTATCTACCGCCATGGCCAGCGCGGTTCCCAAACGGCTGCCCGCTTTACCGATATGCTCGAAATCCATCGGCAAATCCAGGTGATCGCCGGTGAGAAAATCGGTGCCGGCGCCCCCCGGCTGCCAGGCTTTCAAGGTCAAGCCGTCGCGCATGCCGCCGGCATAGTCTTCCAGAATTTCCCGCGCCGTGATGCCGAAGGGCAATTCCCACACGCCGGGATTTTTCACCCGACCGGAAAAGCCCATCATCTTCGTGCCGGTATCGCTGCTTTTGCCCGCCGTGATCCCTTTGTACCACTCCACGCCGTCGGCGATAATGGCCGGCACGTTGCACAGGGTTTCCACGTTATTGACGCAGGTGGGTTTGCCCCAGGCGCCGGCGGTGGCCGGAAACGGCGGTTTGGAACGGGGGTTGGCGCGTCGCCCCTCCAGGGAGCTTATCAGCGCGGTTTCCTCGCCGCAGATGTAGCGGCCGGCGCCGGTATGCACCATCAGCTCGAAATCAAAACCGCTACCCAGAATATTCTTGCCAAGATAACCGGCTTCGGCGGCCTCGGCGATGGCCCGGCGCAGATTGGCCGCCGCCTCGATATACTCGCCGCGCAGGAAGATATACCCGCGATAGGCTTTCAGCGCGAAGGCGGCGATAAGCATGCCTTCCACCAGCAGGTGGGGCAACTGCTCCATCAGCAGCCGGTCTTTATAGGTGCCGGGCTCCATTTCATCCGCATTGCACAATAGATAGCGGATATTCATGGACGGATCTTTGGGCATCAGGCTCCATTTCAGCCCGGTGGAAAAGCCTGCGCCGCCGCGTCCTTTAAGACCGGAATCTTTGACCAGGCCGACGATGTCATCCGGCGCCATGCCTTTTAAAGCCTTTTCGGCGCCGGTATAGCCGTTCTTGCCGCGGTATTCCTCCAACCACACCGGCTGCTCGTCGTCCCGCAGGCGCCAAGTCAGCGGATGCATTTCAGCAGTACGTATAATCTGTCTGGTCATCGATACTGCTCCAGTAGCGAACCGATACCTTCCGGCGTCAGATGAACGTGCGTATCGTCATCGATCATCATGGTCGGCCCCTTGTCGCAATTGCCCAGGCAACAGGTGGGCAGCAGGGTGAAACGCCCGTCTTCGGTGGTCTCGCCCGGCTTGATATTCAGGGACTGCTCAAGCGCGGCCTGAATGCCCTGATAACCGGTGATGTGGCATACCACGCTGTCGCAATAGCGGATAATATGGCGGCCCACCGGCTGGCGGAATATCTGGCTGTAGAAGGTGGCGACCCCTTCCACATCGCTGCCGGGTATACCCAGCACATCGGCGATGGCGTCTATGGCGCCGTCCGGCACCCAGCCGCGCTGCTTTTGCACGATCTTCAGCGCTTCGATGGACACGGCGCGGGGGTCTTCGTAATGGTGTTTTTCATGCTCGATGGCATCGCGCTCAAGGGCGCTGAGCACGAAAACCTCGGCTGCGGCCGGTTGGCCGGACGCGACAGCCTGTTCATGGTTGGCTTTGGAATCTGGCATAATTAGCGGTCCACATCTGACATGACAAAATCGATACTGCCCAGATAAACGATGAGATCGGACACCAGGCTGCCGCGAATAACCGAGGGTATTTGCTGTAGATGCGGAAAACTCGGCGTACGGATACGGGTCCGGTAGCTCATGGTGCTGCCGTCGCTGGTCAGGTAATAGCTGTTTATCCCCTTGGTGGCCTCGATCATCTGGAAGGATTCGTTGGCCGGCATCACCGGTCCCCAGGAGACCTGGAGGAAGTGGGTTATCAACGTTTCGATATGCTGTAACGTCCGTTCTTTCGGCGGCGGCGTGGTCAGCGGGTGGTCCGCCTTGAACGGGCCTTCCGGCATGTTATCCAGGCATTGCTGGAGAATACGCAAGCTCTGGCGCATCTCCTCGACCTTAAGCATGACACGGCTATAGCAGTCGCTGATGCCGTCGCCCACCGGCACTTCGAAATCGAAATTGTCGTAACCGGAGTAAGGACGCCATTTGCGCACGTCGAAGGAGATGCCGGTGGCGCGCAGCGCCGCGCCGGTGACGCCCCAATCAAGCGCGTCCTGGGCATTATAGGCGGCCACGCCTTCGGCCCGTCCGCGCAGCACGCTGTTTTTCAATGCCGCTTTTACATAGGAGTCGAGGCGCTTGGGCAGCCAATTGAGGAAGTCCCGCAACAGATTGTCCCAGCCGCGGGGAAGATCGTGGGCCACGCCGCCGATGCGAAACCACGCGGGGTGCATGCGAAATCCGGTAATGGCTTCCACCACGTCATAGATTTTCTGGCGGTCGGTAAAGGCCAGAAACACCGGCGTCATACCGCCGATGTCTTGTATGTAGGTGCTGATATACAGCAGGTGGCTGTTGATGCGAAACAGCTCGGAAAGCATGACGCGAATAACATTGACCCGGTCCGGCACCACGATGCCGGCCAGTTTTTCCACCGCCAGCACATACGGCATTTCATTGACGCATACCCCCCCAGGTATTCCACCCGGTCGGTATAGGGGATGTAGCTGTGCCAGGACTGCCGTTCGCCCATCTTTTCCGCGCCACGGTGGTGGTAACCGATATCGGGCACGCAGTCGACGATTTCTTCGCCGTCCAACTGCAAAATGATGCGGAAGGCCCCATGGGCGGAGGGATGGTTAGGACCGAGATTCAAGAACATGAAATCTTCATTCTCGCGGCTTCGCTTCATGCCCCAGTCTTCAGGCTTGAATGTCAGCCCCTCCATTTCCAGATCCTGCTTCTGCTTGGTCAGGGTGAAGGGATCGAATTCAGTGGCCCGCGCCGGGTAGTCTTTGCGCAGCGGATGGCCCTGCCAGCTTTTGGGCATCATGATGCGCGTCAAGTGAGGATGCCCGTCGAAGGTCATGCCGAACATTTCCCAGGTTTCGCGTTCGTACCAGTTGGCGTTGGGGAATATTTTGACGCACGTGGGCAGATGCATGTCGCTTTCCGACAGCGCCACCTTCAGCATGACGTCCCGGTTCCGTTCAATGGAAATCAGGTGATAAAATACGGTGAAATCCGCTGCCGGCAGGCCCTCGCGGTGAGCGCGCAGCCGCTCATCCACGCCGTGAAGATCGTAGAGCATCACATAGGGCTTCGGCAGTTTTTTCAGGAACAGCAGGACATCGAGGATCTGCTCGCGCTTGACCCACACCACCGGAATACCGGTACGGGTGGGTTGAACGGTAAAGGCTTCGGCGCCAAAACGGTCACGCAATTCGCCAATAACCGGATCATCAAGGTGATCGCGGGTTTGCCAGGCCGGCTGGGCGAGGTTTTGCGTCATCAACTCTGTCATAGTTTTTTCACCAAATTAAGGCTGAACCGGCATCATGCCATTGTGCGCGTTGACTTATTATGGCCGGCACGCATCGTGTCGTTTCGCGCTTTAAACTAAATTTCGTCAGGGGAACGCAGGTTGGTGACTGCGATTCGTTCACCCTGTTTGCGATCGCGTTCCGATTGCATGTTGGCGCGATAGACGCCCTGGTCGCCCACGACCCAGGATAAGGGGCGCCGCTCTTTGCCGATGGATTCCTTCAACAGCAACAACGCCTGGATGTAGGCTTCCGGTCGCGGCGGGCAGCCGGGGATATAGACATCCACCGGCAAGAACTTGTCCACGCCCTGCACCACCGAATAAATGTCGTACATGCCGCCCGAATTGGCGCAGGCGCCCATGGAAATCACCCACTTCGGCTCAAGCATCTGATCGTATAGACGCTGGATGACCGGGGCCATTTTGGTGAAAGGCGTACCGGCGATGACCATGAAATCCGCCTGGCGCGGAGAGGCGCGGATAACTTCGGAACCGAAGCGCGCCACGTCATGAACCGCCGTGAACGAGGTGGTCATTTCGACGTAACAGCAGGAAAGGCCGAAATTATAGGGCCAAAGTGAGTTGCCGCGGCCCCAATTCACCGCATCGTGCAACGCGGTTTCAAGCTTGCCCAGAAAGACGCTGCGATTGACCTGACCTTCAAGGGGATCGGCGACAATCTCCTGTTTTTGCAGCGGATACCGATCGTTGTCACCGTCCGGCTCTGCCCGGGTGAGGGTATAGTTCATTTTTCTGCCTCGCTATTACGACTGTCGACGTTGGTTTTCGGCAATCGGACCGGACCGGCGCAGACGCAGGGAACGTTCAGGCGTCCAGTCCAGGGCGCCGATCCGCACCAGGTAAACCAATCCCGCCAACAGCACTAAAATAAAAACGGCTGCTTCGCAAAAGCCGCCCCACCCCACTTCGCGGATGGAGGTCGACCAGGCGTATAAATACAATGCTTCCACGTCGAAAATGACGAAAAACATGGCTACCAGGTAATATTTGGCCGAAAGCCGCAATCTTGCGGTTCCGACCGGATCGATACCGGATTCGAACGGGACGTTTTTTGAACGGGCACGGGCTTTTCCGCCCAGGAGATAACCGCCCGTTAACATAAAGCAGCAGAGACCGGCGGCGCCAATGAAAAATACGGCGAGTGCCCAATAATGAGCGGTGACTTCAGTGGTTATTGACATTCTCTTTGCTTACTCATCAAAAGTGGCGTTTTGACAGCCTGCTCTTTAACGGCAGTTCGACTCACCACATCGATTTATGGGAAGGATAAAAAACCGCATAGTGCTGCATAGTGCTGAGGCCACGGGCAAACACAGTCATTATGTGGGGTTTTTACTCCTTTGCATAACCTTTTGTCAACTTGGACAAAGGAAACTTCATAGTAATTTACACATGCAATATCATATTAACATTTGATGCGTATGCTTTTCGCTTAATCGAGTCAGTAAACAGGGTCAACGGTTGAACATCTTCGTTCGGGGACTGCATGACCTAGAAGACACTATACCATTTTCGCGAGAAATCATGTTATTCCGTGTTTTTGGTAAGGGTAAAATTTGATCCAGGACACAATTTTGCAACTTTTGGCGGTGAAATTTGCACTTTATGTGCGCGACACGAAAAATTTTTTTACAGAAACGGCGTTTTAAAATGGAATTCTATTTAATAGGCATGCTTATGGTTGCCCGGCAAGGCAAATCAAGGTTCGGGATGACGCCAGTAGGGGGAAAAGGATAAGAAAAATAAATTTATAACAGGTTAAAGATGATAACTTACTATAATAAGTGTTTTAATAAATTCTGTTAAATTAAGCCCCTTGGATCAGGGGCTTAGTGATATTAATAATACTATTCGTCGCTGACGGTGTAACTTTCCCCTTCTCCCTCCCCGTTCACTGCGCGAGGAAGCGCCGGACTATAGGAACCGCTGCCTGAGTTGATGGCGCTGAAAATCGCCATGGCCAGCTCATTCTCGCATTGAGGGTTTTTGCACAGCACATACTGCGTATCGGGCAATAGCGGCAAACCTTCGCCTTGTCCCAGCACCCTGAGATCGGTACTCATCATTTCCACCGGCCGCGCGGTCACGCCCAGGCCCGCTTTAACCGCGGCCCGGATAGCAGCCAATGTTGAAGCGCTATAGGCGATACGCCAGGGAATGCCCGCGTCTTGTAAAAAGTCTATGGCCATGGTTCGAAACGGGCTGGGTTCATCCGATACCACCAGGGGGATCACGTCGCCGGGACTGAAACGATAATCGGCGGCGCAATACCACAGGGTCGGGGACGTGCGCAAGGTGACATGGGGATGTTTTCCCTCCCCCAGCGTGGTTATCGCCAAATCCACCTCCCCGCTGTTGAGCATTTCCTGCATCAAAGGGCTCCGTTTAACGCAAACATCGATGGAGAGCTTCGGATATATCCGTGTGACCCTGCTAAGCAGGAACGGCAGTATGGAATCAGCCGTGTCATCCGAGGCGCCGATAGTCAGCGAGCCCTGAATGTTGCTGTACATCAGGGACGTACAGGCTTCGTCGTTGTAAAGTAAAATTTTCCTGGCATAACCAAGCAATTGAATTCCGTGTTCGGTCAAAAGCTTGTTTCGACCATGACGGGCAAACAATTCTTTTCCGACAAGCTGTTCTAATCGTTGCATTTGCTGACTTACGGCCGACTGTGTTCGGCATACTGAAGCTGCTGCGGCCGCAAAGGTGTTGAGATCAGCGACGGCAACAAACGTTCTCAATAAATCAAGATCTAGATTGAGCACTGGACGATTTGCATTGGTCATAATATTGTCTTCACTTTTGAATTCTAATTACACACTACTACCCTGGCGTTTCTAAAATCGCATTTCCAAGCTATAACCGTTATGCACATCTCCCCCACATACCTTCGCGACAAAAACCTCGAGCCGCTTCGATAGCCGATACGCACTTTAATCTTGCGGAACTTTGCGTTTGAGGGCAAAGCGCTCACTTATATAAATGGTAGCTAGCATCGATGAAACCTAGCGCTCACAATGGGTGATAAGCTAAATTTCACAAGGATATCATCTGCATACAGCTATATGTAAAACAAAGAAAGGCTTAACATCAATCGAAAACTTAAATGTAATTAATTAAATGGCATGCTCACATCAATTACAAATGTTGAATATTAGTGGCTAGGTCCAATTTTTTAATCCCAACCTGCTTTATTTACATAAATTTTTCTTAACTATTGTTTCTACGGTCAAAATATATCTCTTGGTAAAAATTTCTTGCTGATAAATGTATACCATAAATAGCTACCTTAAACGAAACAACAATAATTTGTAAGCATCAAAAGTTGACCTTTATTTTTCAATGGGAAAGTGCTCACATGCCAATGAAGTAGTGATACTTTGCTTGGGTAAAAAGTGTGATAAGTATCATGATACCTCGTCTCATCTCCGCCCTTTTGTAAGAAAAGGAATGCGAAAGGGATATTTACGCAATTTTTCTTAACATCTTAACCGCTGTTAACTAGACCGGTCGCCAACCGACCTCTTTTTATCAGAGTAGACCTTAATAACGCTCATTAGTATATAAAATACTCAAACCGTGAAACCACGCGAAATGTAAAGATTATTTCAACAGCAGAAGATATTTTACATGCCAAATTTTATGGTTTTATTTACTGAATACATAATATAATGTAAAATTAGATGTTGACTTACTGCTTTCAATTTGAACATTACCGCTGATGCTATTGTGAAACCTTCAAATGGCCACCGCAGAAGAGTACATTATGCAGAATGCGTAATTTCCCCGTTGGAAGACGTTTTCCCCGTATAAGGCCTAAAATTGTGAGTAGTAGCGTTGAAAAATCCAGCAAACTGGAAAATGTTTGTTACGACATTCGCGGACCCGTGCTCAAAGAAGCCAAACGTCTCGAGGAGGAGGGTAATAAGGTTCTTAAGCTGAATATCGGTAATCCTGCTCCATTCGGTTTCGAAGCGCCTGACGAAATCTTGGTTGATGTGATTCGTCATTTACCCACTTCACAAGGCTACTGCGATTCAAAAGGCCTGTATTCGGCGCGTAAAGCCATTATGCAGCATTATCAGGCGCGCAATATGCTGGATATCACCGTCGAGGACGTGTATATCGGCAACGGCGTGTCCGAGCTGATACAGCAATCCATGCAGGCCCTGCTCAATCCCGGCGACGAGATGCTGATACCCGCGCCGGATTATCCGCTATGGACCGCATCAGTGGCGCTTTCCGGTGGGAACGCCGTTCATTATCTCTGCGACGAAGGCGCCGGCTGGTTCCCGGATCTGGATGACATACGGAAAAAAAATTACGCCGCGTACCCGGGGCCTGGTCATCATCAATCCCAACAACCCCACCGGTGCGGTCTACAGCAAGGAAATCCTCCTGGAATTGGTGGAGATAGCCCGCCGGCATGACCTGATCATCTTCTCAGACGAAATCTATGACAAAATACTCTATGATGAGGCTCAACACCATTCCATTGCCGCCCTTGCGCCTGATTTGCTAACCCTGACCTTTAACGGCCTGTCCAAAACCTATCGCGTGGCCGGATTCCGTCAGGGTTGGATGGTGTTGAACGGGCCCAAGAAGCAGGCCAAAGGCTATATCGAGGGGCTGGAGATGCTCGCGTCCATGCGATTGTGCGCCAATGTGCCGATGCAGCATGCCATTCAGACCGCGCTGGGGGGTTACCAGAGCATCAGCGAATTCATCCTGCCGGGGGGGGCGGCTGTACGAGCAGCGACATCGCGCCTGGGAGCTTATCAATGACATTCCCGGCGTTTCCTGCGTGAAACCCAGCGGCGCGCTTTACATGTTCCCGCGCATCGACGCCCGGCGTTTCAATATTCTTGACGATCAAAAATTGGTACTGGACTTGCTGTTGGAGGAAAAGGTTTTGCTGGTTCAAGGCACCGCGTTCAATTGGCCTTGGCCCGATCACCTGCGCATCGTGACGCTGCCGCGGGTGGATGAGCTTGAAGCCGCCATCGGTAAATTCAGCCGTTTTTTGCAAAAATATCATCAGCAATAAGAGTGAGTTATGAATCAAAGTCATTTTTTTGCCCACCTCTCCCGGTTAAAGCTGATTAACCGTTGGCCGTTGATGCGCAACATTCGTACCGAAAACGTGTCCGAGCACAGCCTGCAGGTAGCGTTTGTCGCCCACGCCCTGGCGGTCATTAAAAACCGTCGATTCGACGGCCGTCTGAACGCCGAACGCATCGCGTTGTTGGCCATGTATCACGATACCAGCGAAGTGCTCACCGGCGACATGCCGACGCCCATCAAATACTTCAATGCGCAAATCGCCCATGAATACAAAAACATTGAAAAAATCGCGCAGGGAAAACTCATCGAGATGCTGCCGGAAGAGCTGCGGGATGACTTTAGGCCGCTGATTGACGAAGCGTATTATGCGCCGGAAGAGAAGGCGGTGGTAAAGCAGGCGGATACGCTGTGCGCCTACTTAAAATGCCTGGAGGAGATTTCCGCCGGCAATAACGAATTTACGCCGGCCATGGCGCGTCTGGAAAAAACCCTGGAAGAGCGGCACAGTCCGGAGATGGAATATTTCATGACGGTATTTATCCCGAGCTTCAGCCTGTCCCTGGACGAAATCAGCAACCACGATTCGCCCCTGTAACGTCAATCCGCGCGCCGGCGGCGTTTCCTGCTTGCAACGCCTGGCCGGGTGTGGCCGCATTGGCGAAATTTTCCTCGGCATGGATTGGCCGGGGTGAACAGGCGGACGAGGTGAAGGGGCGAATAGCCTGCTTAGAAGGGAAAAAGCACCGGCACCAGCAGTACGCTTACCGTCATTACCAGCAGCGTGAAAGGCACGCCGAGGCGCAGAAAATCGCTGAATGTATAGCCTCCCGGCCCCAACACCAGCGTATTGACCGGCGATGACACCGGCGTCATGAAGGCGGAAGACGCGGCGATGGCCACTATCATGGCGAAGGGATACGGGGAGAGCGACATTTCGCGGGCGGCGGCCACCGCGATGGGCGCCATCAGGACCGCCGTGGCGGTATTGGAAATAAACAGCCCGACTACCGCGCAAAGGACGAACAGACTCAGCAGCATCATATGCGCCCCCGCTCCGCCCGAGATGTCCATCAGCAAGCGCACCACCAGATCGACGCCGCCGGTTCTTTGCAGGGCCAGGGCAAACGGCATCATGCCGACGATAAGAATCAGGCTTGGCCAATGGATGGCGCGGTAAGCGCTTTCCATGTCGATACAGCGAAACTTGCCCATCAATATACAGGCGATAAGGGCGGCCACCGGGTTGGGAATCTGATCGATGAGCATCATCGCCACCATCAGCGCCAGGCAAAACAGCGCATGGGGCGCCTGGCTTACCGCCGGCGCCACGTCATCCACCTCCGCCGGCAGATTAAGCACGATAAAGTTCTGTTTTTGCGACTGAAGCTGGCGGATAAGCTTCCAGTCGCCGATGACCAACAAAATATCCCCGAGCCGCAGCTCCTCGTCGATAAGTTTGCCGGCCATCGCCTCGCCGTTACGGCGGATACCCACCACATTGAGTCCATATCGGCTGCGAAAGCCCACCTCACGCAGACTTTTGCCCAACAGTTCGGAATCGGGGATCAGGCTGACTTCCGCCATGCCCACATCGCGGGCCTGCTCGGAAAAATATTCGCCCCGCAAAATCATCGGCTCCAGCAGTTGCTCGCCGCAAAATCGCCGCAGTCCCGCCTCGTTGGCCGAAATATCCACCAGCAGGACGTCGCGCTGCTTCAACTCGGTGTTTCCCCCGGCGCTTATCATCACCCGGCGGAATTTGCGCCAGCGCTCGATGCCCACCACGTTGGCGCCGTAGCGATCGCGCAATCTCAGATCGTCCAGCCGTTGTCCGATAAGCGGCGAATCCGGCCGCAACGCCAATCGCCGCGCCCGCCCGCTCAGCTTATAATCGCGGATCAGATCCAGAAACGTACGGCGTTTCCATTGTTCATGCACCGGGTCGCCGTTAAGCCAAAAACGCGCCGCCAGCATATAGCCGATGCCCATAACAAGCACCACGACACCCACGGGAGTCACCGCGAAGAAACCAAATCCCCGCGCGCCGTCCCTGACCAGCTCACTATTGACCACCATATTGGGCGGCGTCGCCACCAGGCTCATCATGCCGCTGATTAAAGCGGCGAAACTCAAAGGCATCATGAGCCGGGCCGGGGAGGTTTTCATGCGCGCCGCGACGCTTAGCACCACCGGTATGAAGATGGCCACCACGCCGGTGGAGCTCATAAAGGCACCCAGGGCGGCGACGGTAAGCATGAGCAGGATGAGCATACGGGTTTCGCTTTGGCCCGCCGCCCGCATCAACCACTCGCCCATCTGGTAGGCAATGCCGGTACGGACCAGGCCTTCGCCGATAACGAACAAGGCGGCGATAAGCAATACATTGGGATCGCTGAATCCGGCGGTGGCCTCCGTGAGCGTGAGCGTACCGCTCAGCACGAACGCGATAATCACCAGCAGCGCCACCACATCCATGCGCACCTTGCCGGTGATAAACAAAAAGACCGCGAGCAGCAGCAGAAGGAGCACCCAAATGAGTTCGTTGGTCACGACATGGCTCCTGAAGATCGGCGCGATGGGGAGAACGTCAGGCGTTAAGGCTAACCCCTGGCGCCGTCGGCACCCCGCTCGATTCGTAACTGCTCAAGAGAGGTGAGCAGCATGCTCACGGCGTCTTTCTGCGGCGTGTGGGCCGGCGGATTAACCGCAATCACCGGGCAACCGGCCGCCAGCGCCGCCTGAATACCGGCTATGGCGTCTTCCACGACAATGCATCGGCCGGGGGCGAACCCCAGTTTTTCGGCGCCCAGCAGATAGGCGTCCGGCTGGGGCTTGCCCCGCGCCACCTGTTCGGCGGTGATAAGCACCGCCGGGTCAGGCAACCGGCCGGCCCGAATCCGGGCGGCGGCCACCGGCATCGTTCCCGAGGTCACGATGGCCCAGGGAATATCCAGCGCGTTAAGGCGCTCCAACAGCGCCACCGCGCCGGGGAGAGCCGTCACGCCGTCGATACATTCCGATTCGAATTTCTCCAGGGCGAGAAACTCGGCCCGCAGCGTCTCTTCGCTGGCGCCGGGCATAAAATGGCGCAATGAAGCAATCGCCTGCTTGCCATGGATGAAATGCAGGATCTCCGCAATAGGAACGCCTTTGTTTTTAGCCCAGTTGCTCCAGGCGAGTTCCACCACGGGTAACGAATCAATCAGGGTTCCATCAAGATCAAACAAAAAACCGCTACAAAGCACGGGCATATCTCCGGATTGCGCCGTCAGGCATTAATGATTTGCGTAATTTCAACCGCGCTCAAATGATATTGGCGCGGACAGGATTGCCACACGGCGAGCATGCGCAGATATTTATCCCACATTTTGGTTTGCGCATTGAAACCATGGCTGCCGGAATCAAATAACGTGTAGCGCCCTTCGGTAAACACCATAAAGCGGACATAGGCCAGATAACGGGATTCCGTGGCGGCATCGAAACCCAGGAAGGAGAGGCGCCGTTCATCAATGTCCTGGCGGTCTTTCAGATTACCCCAGGACACCTGCAGGGCATGGTGCATTTCCATGATATCGATAATCGTACGACAGACGTCTTCGCTCAATTGACCGAAATCCCGATCCAATTCCTCCATCTGCAAGGCATAACCGCGCTCTACAATGGTCTGCAGGCGGCGGTAGCGCTCGGCGTTATCCGCATCCAGCATAATCATGATTTTATACTGGTTCGACAGAATAAGCCGCTGGGCGTTTGTCATCTCCATCATCCACTCCTGAATTGTGCGTTATATCGCCGAAACTATACCGCCGCCAGCATGTCATACTGCAGGCGGCGGCGGTATCGCAAGCCGATATTTTCTTGATTTAAAACAGACGATGATGAAATATCGGCCCGCCGCGAAGCGCGTGGCGCGATAGGGTTATAAATCGTCTAAAAAGGCTTTGTCGAGCTGCTTGAAGGCCCGTTTAAGAAGCTCCGCCAGCATCTGGTAGGTAGGGGTGCCTTCCACCGGCGCCAACGCCTGCCCTGCTTCGGTCAATTGATGACGAACTTCATGGAACCAGTGCAGCAACGTCGGCGGCAGCGGCGTCGCCGAACGCTTGCCCAGCCACCAGAGCCCTTGCATCGGCAGGCTGCAGGCAAAAATGGCCGTCGCCACCGCCGGACCGAGCTGACCGCCGAGGGCGATTTGCCAGCTCAGGGTAAATACGGCTACCGCCGGCATGAAACGCACGGCGAAACGCGTGGCGGCGATAATGCGGTTTTCCGGAAACATCGGCGCCAGGCGTTTGTCGGTCGGCCAGGTTTTCATATAGTCTTGTCCGCGCTGGAAAATTTTATACCAGCTTACCGAACCGGAGGGGATTGTCGACATAGCGGACCTCAACTTTACGAATAAAAATTAAATTTTTTGTGCAAAAACACTAGATATTTTTAGAGCTTTTAAATTTATTTTGTCCTTTGCCGTCGGCAATCGTTATCCTTATCGCCGTCTCTCGGCCACCTTATCCGGCTTGGACAGTAAGATGTCGGTATTCTCCGTCCATTGCGGCGGGGAACAAGCAAAATGACGTTTCAAAAAAAATTTAGCAACTTCAACTATTTTCGATTTCATGTCAAAAAAATGACCTTTGGCATGATGTTAATCATAAATCTCATTAGACTGATGCGCTACGCTTAAAGTCTGATTGTTGATTTATTAACCATGCACAACACATAGGTACTTCCATGTCGAGTAAGCTAGTACTGGTTCTTAACTGTGGCAGTTCATCCCTTAAATTTGCCATTATCGATGCTGCAAACGGTGAAGAGTATCTTTCCGGTCTCGCCGAGTGCTTCAACCTGCCGGAAGCGCGCATCAAGTGGAAGATGGACGGCGCTAAACACGAAGCTGATTTGGGCAACCGCGCGGCACACAGCGAAGCATTACGCTTTATTGTTAATACAATTCTGGCGCAAAAACCAGAATTATCAGCTCAGATCACCGCCATCGGCCATCGCGTCGTCAACGTCGGCGAGAAATACACTAGCTCCGCGGTCATCACCGACGACGTTCTCCAAGCCATCAAAGATTCCATCCCGTTTGCGCCGCTGCATAATCCCGCGCATATCATCGGCATCAACGAAGCGCAGAAGAATTTTCCGCAGTTGGCGAAAAAGAACGTGGCGGTTTTCGACACCGCCTTCCACCAAACCATGCCGGAAGAGGCTTATCTGTACGCCCTGCCGTATTCCATTTATAAAGAACAGGGCATCCGCCGCTACGGCGCCCACGGCACCAGCCACTTCTATGTAACCCGTGAAGCGGCCAAATTCCTGAACAAGCCGATGTCGTCGGTGAACCTCATTACCTGCCATCTCGGCAACGGCGGCTCGATTACCGCGGTGCGCAACGGCGAAAGCGTGGACACGTCCATGGGGCTGACCCCGCTGGAAGGATTGGTAATGGGCACCCGCAGCGGCGATATCGATCCGGCCATCATGTTTTACCTGCATAATGCCATGGGCATGACGGTTGATCAAATCGACCATATGCTGACTAAGGAATCCGGCCTGCTGGGCCTGACCGGCGAAACCAGCGATATGCGCTGGGTTATCGACAATTACGCGTCCAAACCGCAGGCCAAGCGCGCCATGGATGTGTTCTGCCATCGTCTGGCGAAATATATCGGCTCCTATACCGCGCTGATGGAAGGCCGGCTCGATGCGGTTATCTTCACCGGCGGCATTGGTGAAAATGCGGCCATGGTGCGCGAGCTGACCCTGAAGAAACTGTCGCTGCTAGGCTTTGAGGTCGATGCTAAACGCAATGAAGCGGCCCGTTTCGGCAACAGCGGCGTCATCACCACGGACGCCAGCCGCCCGGCTATCGTCATTCCGACCAATGAAGAATTGGTCATCGCCCAGGACGCCGCCCGTCTGACGGCGTGATATTTCCCCGTTCCGACCGGGGGGGGTCCCCGGCGGAATACTTGTTTGACCAACGAGCAACCGTAAAAGAGGTTTAGCCGTGTCCCGTACAATCATGTTGATCCCCACCGGCACCAGTGTCGGACTGACAAGCATCAGCCTGGGTGTCATTCGCGCCATGGAACAAAAAGGCGTGCGTCTGAGTGTCTTCAAACCTATCTCCCAGCCTCGCTCCGGTGATGATGCGCTTGATGCCACGACCCAGATCGTCCGCGCCAACTCCACCATTCCCTCCGCCGAACCGCTGCGGATGAGCCACGTGGAATCGTTGCTGGGGTCTAATCAGCAAGACGTGCTGATGGAAGAGATCATCGCCCGTTATCATGACAATACCAAAGACGCGGAAGTGGTGCTGGTGGAAGGGCTGGTACCGACCCGTAAACATCAGTTCGCCAATGCGCTGAACTATGAGATAGCCAAGACCCTTAATGCTGAAATCGTCTTTGTGCTTTCACTGGGCAACGACTCCCCCGATCAGTTGAAAGAACGGATTGAACTCGCCCGCTCCAGCTTCGGCGGCAATAAGAACAAAAGCATCGTCGGCGTTATCGTCAACAAGCTGAACGCGCCGGTGGATGAACAGGGCCGTACCCGCCCGGATTTGTCGGAAATTTTCGATGATTCCACCAAGGCCAGCGTCACCAATATCGATGCCAAACAGCTGTTCGAAGGCACGCCTTTGCCGATTTTGGGCGTGGTGCCCTGGAGTTTCGATTTGATCGCGGTGCGCGCCATTGATATGGCCAAACATCTCGGCGCCACCATCATTCACGAAGGCGATATCCGCACCCGCCGCGTCAGGTCCGTGACCTTTTGCGCACGCAGCCTGCCGAATATGCTGGAACATTTCCGCCCGGGCTCGCTGCTGGTCACCTCCGCCGACCGTCCCGACGTGCTGGTTGCCGCCTGCCTCGCCGCCATGAACGGCGTGGAACTGGGCGCCATCCTGCTCACCGGCGGCTACCAGATCGATCCCACCATCAGCAGCCTGTGCGAACGCGCCTTCCAGACCGGCCTGCCGATGTTCAAGGTCAACACCAACACCTGGCAGACGTCCCTTAATTTGCAAAGCTTCAGCCTGGAAGTGCCGGCGGACGACCACAGCCGGGTGGAAAAAGTGGCGAACTACGTCGCCGGCCATATCGACAATACGTGGATTGAATCGCTGACCGCCAGTTCCGAACGCTCACGCCGCCTGTCGCCGCCCGCGTTCCGTTATCAACTGACCGAACTGGCCCGCCAGGCCGGCAAGCGCATCGTGATGCCGGAAGGGGATGAACCCCGCACCATCAAGGCCGCCGCCATTTGCGCCGAACGCGGCATCGCTCATTGCGTATTGCTGGGCAACCCGGACGAAATCCATCGGGTCGCCGCGGTGCAGGGCGTTGAGCTGGGCAAAGGCATCGAAATCATCGATCCGGACGTGGCCCGCGAACGTTATGTACCTCGTCTGGTGGAGCTGCGCAAGAGCAAAGGCATGACCGAAGTGGTAGCCCGCGAACAGTTGGAAGACAACGTGGTGCTAGGCACGCTGATGTTGGAACAGGGAGAAGTGGACGGTCTGGTTTCCGGCGCGGTTCATACCACCGCCAACACCATTCGTCCGCCGCTGCAGTTAATCAAGACCGCCCCGGGCAGCTCGCTGGTGTCCTCGGTATTCTTCATGCTGCTGCCGGAACAGGTCCTGGTTTACGGCGACTGCGCCATCAACCCGGATCCCACCTCGGAACAGCTGGCTGAAATCGCCATACAGTCCGCCGATTCCGCCGCCGCTTTCGGCATCGATCCCCGCGTGGCGATGATTTCCTACTCCACCGGCACCTCCGGCGCCGGCAGCGATGTGGAAAAGGTTCGCGAGGCCACCCGTCTGGCAAAGGAAAAGCGTCCCGATCTCATCATCGACGGTCCGTTGCAGTACGATGCGGCCATCATGGCCGACGTGGCGAAGTCCAAGGCGCCCAACTCGCCGGTTGCCGGTCAAGCCACAGTGTTTATCTTCCCGGATCTGAACACCGGTAACACCACGTATAAAGCGGTCCAGCGTTCCGCCGACCTGATCTCCATCGGGCCGATGCTGCAAGGCATGCGCAAGCCGGTCAACGACTTGTCCCGCGGCGCCCTGGTGGACGATATCGTCTATACCGTCGCCCTGACCGCCATTCAGTCGAAGCAGGCTGAAGATAAGCAATAACCGTTTCGAACGGGTATCCGCTCTATGACTGAAGCCGGCGCAAGCCGGCTTCAGTTTATTGACAAAATGCCCGGCGGGGAGAGGACGCCGGATCGTACACACGCAAAACCACCTCCCTGTACGCACGACCCGCGCCGTTCGTGGCGCGGACGGTTTACTCTTCCGGCATCCGGTCCCGTCCTTTTGGCTCAGCGCTGATTTGCCATCAGCCCGCCACTGATTTAGCGTTCCAGCAATTCGCCGGCCGCCGCCACTATATGCTCCGCCGTCAGGCCATACTCCCGCTGCAAATACTCTTGCGTACCCACCTGGCCGTAACGTTCCCGCACCCCGACCCGCCGCAAGGGCACCGGGTAGTGTTCCGCCAGCACTTCTGCGACGGCCGAACCCAGTCCGTTGTGAATACTGTGGTTCTCGCACGTCACCACCCGCCCGGTTTTGGCCGCATACTCACAGATCAGTGCCTTATCAATGGGTTTCAGGGTAAACATATCGATGACCGCCGCGCTTACGCCCTGCCCTGCCAGCATCGCCGCGGCGCGAATCGCTTCCGCCACCATAATGCCGTTGGCAATCAGAGTGACATCGGCGCCATCGCGCACCACACAGCCTTTGCCGATGGTGAAATGGGAACCCTCCTCGTACACTTTCACCGCCTGCTTGCGCATAGTACGGACCCAGTAAAACCCTTCCAGAGTCATCAATTGCGCCAGAATATCCCGGAACATAACCGCGTCCGTCACTTCCAGCACCACCGAGCGGGCCAACCCGCGCACGATACCCATATCCTCGAACGACATATGGGTACCGCCGTTATGGCAAGCGGTGACGCCGGCATCGGACGCTATCACCTTCACGTTATTACGCTGATAATCCAGCGCCATGAACAACTGATCGAAACAGCGCCGACTGGCAAAAGCGGTAAAGGTATGCACAAAAGGCACCCGGCCGGTCAGCGACAAGCCCGCCGCCACACCCATCACATTCGCTTCCATGATGCCGCAGTTGATAACTTGGTCGGGATAGTCCCGATGCACACCATCAGTGGCCATGGAGCTCATCAGATCGGCTTCCAGGGCGATAACCGGCGTCTGCCGCTCAAACTGCCCGCGCAGACTATTGGCATACACCTGGCGCATTTCAATCGCGTCTTTTTGCAGTTCCAGCGTAACCTTAATCATGTTCGGCCTCCAAAGCGGCTATCGCCCGTTCGATCTCACCCTTGCTTTGCGCCGAAAGACGCAGGTGATGTGAATTCGCCAGCCCTTCCAGATAAGGCACGCCTTGTCCTTTGATACTGTCCAGGATAATCACCAGCGGTCGCTGGCCGCCGTCACGCACCGGCGCCGCCGTGGCGCGGATGCCTTCGATATCCGCGCCCTTGACAGTCCGCACCTCGAAACCGAAAGCACGGAACTTGCCCTCCAGATCAAAGGGCCTGATTATCTCATCCAACGGGCCATCCAATTGCTGTTTGTTATAATCAATAAACAGGGTCAGATTGTTCAGGTCATGATGCGCGATAAATTGGAATGCCTCCCAGCATTGCCCTTCGTTAAGTTCGCCATCGCCGAGAATACAAAATACCCGGTTATCCCTCTTTGCCAATTGATGGGAGAGCGCCATGCCTGCCGCAATGGAGACCCCCTGCCCGAGCGAGCCGGTGGTGGCATCCACGCCACGGGTAAGAAGGCGATCCGGATGGCTCGGCAAATGGGTCCCGTTCTGGTTGAGCGTAGCCAATTCTTCGACGGGGAAATAACCTTTCAACGCCAGAGTGCTGTAGAGCGCCGGACCGGCATGGCCTTTGGACAAAACAAAATTGTCTCGCCCGGGCCACAACGGCCGGGCCGGATCAATGTGCATCACATCGCCGTAGAGTACCGCAAGTGTCTCCACCACCGACATTGAGCCGCCGTAATGGCCGAATCCCAGACCGGTCAGCATCTTCAGGGTAGCGATACGGATCTCACGGGCAAACTGACGCAACTGCTGATTGTTATTCATGGAGTTCCTCGCCTTATTTTTTCACACCGGATGCAACAGGTTCCGGCTTGCGTTTGCCGAAGTAGTTATGAGCCACCAGCAACGCAAACACCGCTACGATGATCACCATGATCATTTCCTTGTTCAGGAAACGGGCCAAATTTCCCAGAATAATGCCCACGGCGCCGAAATCGGCATCCGAGAAGGTTGTATTGGCCAGACCGATCGCCCCCAGTACCGGCAACAGCAGTACGGGAAGGAAGGTGATCAGCACGCCGTTGGCAAAGGCGCCGATCATTGCGCCCCGTCGTCCGCCAGTGGCGTTGCCGAATACGCCGGCGGTGGCGCCGGTAAAAAAGTGCGGCACTACCCCCGGCAAAATCAGCACCAGACTCATTTGCCCCAGAATGAACAATCCCACCAGGCCGCCCAGGAAACTGAACAAAAAGCCAATCAGCACCGCATTGGGGGCATAGGGATAAACCACCGGACAATCCAGCGCCGGGCGGGCATTGGGAACCAGCTTTTCCGAAAAGCCGGTGAAAGCCGGTACGATTTCCGCCAGAATCAACCGCACCCCCTGCAGGATAATGAAGACCCCGGCGGCAAAGGTAATGGCCTGAATAATGGAATAGACCAGGTAATTCTGGCCGCCGCTCAATTGCGATTCAACAAAGCGTTGGCCGGCGCAGACCGCCAGGATGATAAAAATGATCGCCATGGTCATGGAAATGGAAATTGAGCTGTCGCGTAAAAAACTGAGATTTTTCGGTAAGCTCATTTCCTCGGTGGAGCGTGAACTCTTGCCCACCCGCGAGCCGATCCAGCCGGAAAGCACGTAACCCAGGGTGCCGAAATGGCCGAAGGCCACATCATCGTTACCGGTGATACGCCGCATATAGCGTTGGGCCAGCGCCGGGAAGAAGGCCATGATGAGTCCCAGCGCCAACGAACCGGTGAACACCATTTCGATGCCGTCAAAACCAGCCACGCTAAGGATGACGGCAATCATGCATGCCATATAAAAAGTATGATGGCCGGTCAGGAAAATATATTTCAGCCGGGTAAAGCGAGCGACAATAATATTGGCGACCATGCCAAAAGCCATAATAAGCGCCGTCGATGCGCCATATTTTCCGAGCGCAATGGAAACCACAGCTTCATTATTTGGTATTATCCCTTGGATATTGAAGGCATGTTCAAACATACTGCCCAGAGGATTTAATGAACCGACTAATACTGTCGCGCCGCCAGCCAACACCAGGAATCCGAGAATAGTTTTAACCGTGCCCTTGACGATATCTGAAAATGATTTCTTCTGTGCCAGCAAGCCAATTAAGGCGATAATGCCCACAAGAACCGAGGGCACCTTAAGAATATCCACGATGAATTTGAGAACTTCCTGGGTAAACATATTTACCTCGCCAATTTGGTTAGTTATTTCAATTGAAAATAAACCCGCAGCTTAGTTTCAAGTTCATTGATATCAATGATATTGCTGAGCACCACCAGCTTATCGTCCGGTATCCTGGCGCTGTCAGCGATATCTTTCGCCATCACGAAGAGATCAGCCGTGTCTGGTATGGCCGAAGAGAGATCGGAATGTTCCACCTCGGCCTCGATATCCAATTTTTTCAGCACCTTCTTTATGTTCATTTCCACCATAAAACTACTACCCAGCCCGGAACCGCAAATTGCCATGATTTTCATAATAACCGCCCGTGATAAATTTTTGATATAGCAATGACCTGCTTATAACCGTTCAGGTAAGCCTATTTATATTATTTAACCTTTTGACATCAAACAGTGAAGATACTTTCCGGCCAAGAACATGCCCGTTAATAATGAGCAATAATTTTCTTTATCTCCTCGATAGTGGTAGCTTGCCGAATTGCCTGTATATCCTGCTCGCAAGAAAACAGCTCCGCCAATTCGGCAATCAATTCCACATGACTATTATTATCCGGGGCAGACAACATCACCACCAAATAAACCGGATCGTTATCGCTTGACAGGAAGCAAACCCCTTGCCGAATCAGGAGTAGCGATAATCCCAAGGATCGAGCGCCCTCTTCCGGTCGGGCATGGGGCATAGCGATACCCGGCGCCAGCACATAGTAGGGGCCCAGCGCCTGATGCTGCCTGTAAATGGCATCCACATAACCGGCGTCGATAATGTGGTTGGCGAGCAGTGGCGCCGCAACCTGCGCCACCGCCTGCCGCCAGTCGTCCACCCTATCGGTAAGCAGTATGGTCTCATCGGTTAACCACGTGTTTAGCACAGCGCCTCCTTCAGTTTTGATGTTCCCGGCACGCCCCGTACCGTCTTGGGGATGCAAGGAACTTTAATGAAGCTTTATTCGGTAGACTGTGATTTATCTCCCAAAGATAGCGCTATCAAAAGGACGGCGATCAGATTTGTGATAGCGCTATCAAAATTACCCTTTTAGCGATACATAAGGGCATCAAGGGGTATATGCCTAAGAGCGAGGGCGGGTTAAACTAGTGCAAGGTCTTACTTTTATTGTTATTACCCTTTGTGCCATCGATGCCTTTCGGCGCTCTTCGTCGCCTGGCGTGCATGAAACTTTAGGATTCTCCATGCCCATCATAAAAAAAGGCGCAGCACTGGCAGGGTGACTATTGCGGACGTGGCGCAGCTTGCCGGCGTGGGAACCATGACGGTTTCCCGGGCGTTGCGAACACCAGAGCAGGTCTCTGACAAACTGCGCGACAAAATCGAAGCCGCGGTTCAGGCGCTGGGCTATTTGCCGAATCTGGCCGCCAGCTCTCTGGCGTCGGCCTCCTCCTATACCATCGCCATGTTGGTGCCAAGCTTGCTGGAACCCGGTTGTGCGGAAATGTTCGCGGGTTTACAGAAAGTGCTGCAACCGGCCGGCTACCAAATCATGCTGGCCGAAACCCGGCATCGTCCGGAACGGGAAGAAAAGCTGTTGGAAACGCTGCTGGCCTATAATCTGGCGGCGGCGGTACTGCTCAGCGTGGAGCACAGCGACAATACCCGCAACTGGCTGATAGGCGCCAACATCCCGGTCATTGAAATCGGAGCGATTTGCGAAGACCCGGTGGATATGAATATCGGTATCGATATTGCACAGGCGATGGATTTACTGACCCAGACCGTGCTGGAGCGGGGCTATCAAAATGTGGGTCTGCTGTGCGCCAACCAGGAACAATGGCTGTTCCAGCAATATTTACAGGGTTGGCATAAAGCCATGCTGCGCAACCACATGTCGCCGCACCGGGTTATCAATGCCGCCGAGCCGGCGGCGTTCAGCACCGGCGCGCATCAACTGCCGGAATTCCTGCTGGCCTGGCCGGAACTGGATGCCATGATTTGCCTGTCCGATGAATTGGCCTGCGGTGTGTTATACGAATGCCAACGCCGGCACATCAAGGTACCGGATCAACTGGCGGTGGCCGGCTTTGGCAATAGCGATGTCAGCCGGGTCTGCCAGCCGCCGCTGACTACCATGACGGTACCGCACCGGGAAATCGGCGTGCAAGCCGGCAAAACCCTACTGGCCCGGCTGAATGACGAATCCTGGCAGCCGGTGGCGGCCATCTCCTCTTCGCTATGCAAAAGGGACAGTGTCTGAGGCGGTGTCCGGATAGCACATCCGATAAGTAGAGTTCGGGCCCGTATGGCGGCATATCAAAATCAAGGCGCCGCCGGGATTATGGCGGCCGGCTATCACGATAAGCGCATAGCCATGGCGCGTGACGCCATGAAGGCGATAACCCGGCCCGGAGTGCGGAGGGCCGGTTTATCATGATGGACAGCGGTTGCCGTCAAACGTTATCAGTCTGCGGCGCGGCGGGCGGTTCATCCCGATCGGCCAGGGGCTTGCCGTGGCTCTGCTGATTATTACGGCTCATCCAAAGGGATAAGGCTTTCAGCGAGTCGGGGGTAAATTCGTCACAGCGGGCGGTAATCTCTTCCGGCCGCAGCCAATTCACCGCCTCCACTTCCTCCGCCTGCAGCGCGAAAGGACCATGGGAAACGCAGCTAAACAGCGCGCCCCATACCCGGCAATGCTCATTTTCAAAATAGAACAAGCCGTGCTCGGCAAACGGAACGCCGGCAATGCCCAGCTCTTCCTCCGCCTCGCGCCGGGCCGATTCCAGCATGTTCTCACCGCTTTGCACCACGCCGCCCGCGGTGGCGTCCAGATAACCGGGGTAGAAATCCTTGATCTCGGTACGTCGCTGCACCAGGATGTTGCCGGCCCCGTCATGAACCACGATATAGCTGGCACGATGCCGCAAGCGTTCGGCGCGCATCTGCTGACGGCTGGCCTGGGCAATGACCTCATTCTCTTCGTTGACGATGTCTACCCATTCGATACCCGCAGCCTGACTCTGTTGCACCATCTTTCGAATCCCTTGTTATAAGACGCGGAAGAGCCGCGCACCTTTTGTAAAAAATTGAAAAAAAACGTACCGAGATGGGTCTTAAATTAGTGGTTAATCGACACTTGCGCAATAGTTTCACTCGTTTCTATTGAAACCACCCGCAATACCCCGCTTTCCAGCAGGCCGTAGCTGGGAGGAAAACCGCCCTTGGGCAAACTCACCGAGCCCGGATTGAAGCAAAATACCCCTTCTGATTTCTCGGCCTGGGGAATATGGGTATGACCGTACACCAATACATCGCCGGCGCGCAGCGGCGGGCGGGCGCCCGGATGATACAAATGCCCATGGGTAATAAACAGCCGGCATTGATCCAGTAAAATCTGCTGCCAAGGGGCGGTAATGGGGAAATTCAGCAGCATCTGATCAACCTCGCTGTCACAGTTGCCGCGCACCGCCATTATTCTGTCCGCAACGGGATTAAGCAACGCCGCCACCTCTGCCGGCCGGTACTCTTCCGGCAGAGGGTTACGCGGTCCGTGGTAAAGCAAATCCCCCAGCAAAATAAGCCAATCGGCCCCGCTGGCGTCAAAGGCGGCCAGCATTTTCCTGGCGCCGGCCAGGGATCCATGTATATCGGCGGCAAACAGCAGTTTCATTGACCTCTCCTACTTTATAAACGGACATGACGACTAGCTTAACAAACTTCCCCGCAGCGGCAACGATTCTCTGCGTTTTCAAGGGGTGAAGCCGCTTTGGACAGCAGGCCTAAAGGATGCTTTCATAGGCTAATTGTTCTAAAGTGTCATCACAAAGCACATGACGCCGACAAGGAGAATGTATGATTGATCTCTATTACGCCCCTACCCCCAACGGACATAAAATCACCCTCTTTTTGGAAGAAACCGGACTGCCCTATAAAATTCACCCCATCAATATCTCGGCTAATGAACAGTTTTCCCCGGCGTTTCTCGCTATCTCCCCCAACAACAAAATTCCGGCCATTGTCGACCATCAACCCGCCGACGGCGGCGAGCCGCTGAGTCTGTTTGAATCGGGCGCTATCTTGCTTTACCTGGCGGAGAAAACCGGCAGGTTGCTGTCAAAAGAGCTGCGGGAGCGCCAAGCCGCCATCCAATGGTTGTTCTGGCAAATGGCGGGCTTCGGGCCGATGCTGGGGCAAAATCACCACTTCAATCACTTTGCGCCCAAACCGGTTCCCTATGCCATCGAACGTTATCAGGTAGAAACCGCGCGGCTGTACGGCGTGCTGAACCGGCAACTGCAACATCATGCCTATCTTGCCGGCGGGGATTACTCCATCGCCGATATCGCCACCTATCCCTGGGCGGCCGCCCACGATCGCCAGCGCATTGACTTGACCGACTATCCGGCGGTAAAACGCTGGCTTGACGCCATCGCATCTCGGCCGGCGGTAGAGCGCGCCTACCGGCTGGCGGTCAAAAAATAGCCTCACTCAGACTGCCGGCAAACGCGTTCGGGATCGCGCAGGCGGGACAGGCACGTTGTCGGCAAGCGCCTACCTAGCGCGCTTCCCTCTGCCAGAGCGCGCCAGCTCGCTGATTAACCGCTTTTTTTCCTCGAGGCAGCAGCTTAATTCTCAATTAGCCATGCCGCCGCACTCATTTTTGCCGCAATATGTCCTATGATTGAAACCACAACGGGTTAAAACACCGGTCGAGAAGGGGGACGAAAATGAAAATATTGATTACCGGAGGAACCGGCCTTATCGGACGGCATCTGATAGTCAGGTTGCTGGCGTTATCACACCAGATTACGGTATTGACCCGTGACGCTCCCCGCGCCCACCAAAAACTGGGTACCCACATCACCACCCTGACCTCCCTCAGCTCTTGCCGCAGCCTAGACGAATTCGATGCGGTCATCAATCTGGCCGGCGAATCCATCGCCGAGAAACGCTGGACTTCCGAGCAGAAAGATGTGCTGTGCCGAAGCCGCTGGGATATCACGGAACGGCTAAGCCAGTTGATCAAACAAAGCGATAATCCGCCCTCGGTTTTTATCTCCGGCTCGGCCGCCGGCTATTACGGTAATCAAGATCAAACCCTGGTTACCGAGGACGAACCGCCGGCGGACGAGTTCTCTCATACCCTTTGCGAGCGTTGGGAAAACCTGGCGATGGCGGCGGACAGCGGCAAAACCCGTGTGTGCCTGTCGCGCACCGGCGTGGTGCTGGCCTCGGACGGCGGTATGCTGAGCAAACTATTGCCGCTGTTCAAAATGGGGCTGGGAGGGCCGGTGGGGGACGGACGCCAGTTTTTATCCTGGATACATATCGACGATATGGTTAACGCCCTGCTGTTTTTACTGACCACCGACGGCCTGCACGGCCCGTTTAATCTGGTTTCGCCCTATCCGGTGCATAACGAGCAGTTTGCCGCGACGCTGGGTGACGTGTTGCACCGTCCGGCGGTGATGCGCGCGCCGGCGAGGGCGGTGAAATTGCTGCTGGGAGAAGGCGCGACCCTGGTGCTTGGAGGACAGCGCGCCATACCCAAACGACTGGAACAGGCGGGGTTTGCGTTCCGTTACAGCGAACTGCGCGACGCCCTGGAAGAGATAGTCGCCTCCACGGCGTAACCGGCCTGCGCCCGTCCGCCGCCGCCCAGGATAACGCCGTTATTTAAGCGCGCCAGAGAGAAATTGCTGCAGGCGCGGACTTTGTGGATTGCCGAAGACGTCGGCGGGGGGGGCCCCTCTTCCTCGATAACCCCCTGGTGCAAAAAGATGACGTGGCTGGAAACGTGCCGGGCAAACTCCATTTCATGGGTCACCACCACCATGGTCTTGCCCTCTTCCGCCAGTTTCTGCATGATGCGCAACACCTCGCCCACCAGTTCGGGATCAAGGGCCGAGGTGGGTTCGTCAAACAACAGCACGTCCGGCTCCATCGCCAGCGCGCGGGCAATGGAGACCCGCTGCTGCTGCCCGCCGGACAGGTTGACGGGATATTTCGCCCGGGCGCGTTCGTCAATGCCCACTTTATCCAGGTAGCGCACCGCCCGTTCAAGGGCTTCGCGCTTGCTGAGCCCCAGCACCTGCACCGGCGCTTCCATGACGTTTTCCAGCACCGTCATATGACTCCACAGATTGAAGTGCTGGAACACCATGGTCAGGCGGGTGCGCAACAGCTGTAACTGTTTCTTGTCAAACACCTTAAGTTGGCCGTCACGGTCGCGCACCATATGGATATCGACGTTATTGACGCTGATTGATCCTTCACTGGGCTTTTCCAGGAAGTTGATGCAGCGTAGAAACGTGCTTTTGCCGGAGCCCGAGGATCCGATAATACTGATGACATCCCCCGCCCGCGCCTCCAGGGATACCCCTTTGAGGACTTCCTGATCCCCATAGCGCTTGTGCAATTCTTGAATCAATAATTTAGTGTCTTGCATAGTCATACCCATACTCGGCGCCTGAGGTTTATTGCGGTTTAACATGCCGCAACCAGCGTTTTTCAGCCTGCTTGAACAGGGAAATCAGCACGAAAGAGACCAGTAAGTAGATAACCGCCGCGATACCGAACGCATAAAACGGCTGGAAGGTCGCCGCATTGATATCCCGCGCGATTTTCAGCACATCGGGCACGGTGGCGGTGAAGGCCAGCGCGGTGGAGTGCAGCATCAGGATAACCTCGTTGCTGTAGGCCGGAATGGCGGCACGCAGGGCCGAAGGCAGAATGATGCAGCGATAGAGCTTGAAACGGGTAAAGCCATAGGCACGGGCCGCCTCGATTTCTCCATGAGGCACGCCGCGAATATAGCCGGCGAAAATTTCCGTGGTGTAGGCGCAGGTATTGAGGGTCAACGCCAGCACGGTGCAATTAAGACCGCTGCGGAAAAACGCATTGAGAAAATCGGTGCCGCGAATGATATCCAGGCTGTACACGCCGGAATAGAACACCAGCAGTTGCACATAAAGCGGCGTTCCGCGAAAAATATACGTGAACAGCCAAACGGGATAACGCAGCCATGTCAGCGGCGAAACCCGCGCCACCGCCAGAAAGACCGCCATGATCCCCCCATGACCACTGAGGAAACCAATAACCAAAGGGTAATGGCCAAACCGGTAAAACGGTAGCCGTCGCTCCATAACAGTGCCTGGCCGTATTGTTGAAGAATCTCAATCATAGTTCGGCCTTTTTAACACCATGGGAATAACGGCGGGTCAGCCATAACAACACCCCGTTGGAGAGCGTGGTGAAGACCAGATAGACCACGCCGGCCACAATGGCGAAGTAAAACGGGTGGAAGGTTCCCTTGCCCGCCAGTTGCGTGGTTTTCACCACGTCTTCCAAACCCAGCAACGACACCAGCGCGGTGGCTTTCAAAATGACCTGCCAATTGTTACCGATCCCCGGCAAAGCGAAACGCATCATGGCGGGAAACATGATGCGCCGGAAAATTTGCCCACTGGACATGCCGAAGGCGGTAGCCGCTTCAATTTGTCCTCTCGGGACCGCCAAAAAAGCGCCGCGAAACGTTTCGGTAAAATAGGCGCCGTAAATGAAACCCAGGGTGATAATGCCCGCCGACATCGGATCGATATCGATCTGGTCCATTCCCAGGGCCTCGGTAACGCTGTTGAGGGCGATTTGCAGACCGTAGAAAATCAGCAACATCAGCACCAGGTCGGGCACGCCGCGAATAAGCGTGGTATAGCCTTCGAAAATAGCGGCCAGCACGCGGCTTTGGGAAAGTTTGGCGCCGGCCCCCATCAGGCCGATAACCACCGAGAGCAAGACCGAGCTTACCGCCAGCTCAAGGGTAACCAGGGCGCCGTTAAAAATCAGTTGTGCGTAGCCATAAAACATCAGTCATATCCTGTCCTGGCCGAGGATAAAAACATGTTTGCCCGCAACGCGGGCGGGCAAACACCGAATGACAGGATTAACCGCCGTAAACGTCGAAATTGAAATATTTTTTGGCAAACTTGTCGTAAGTGCCGTCTTTGCGCATATCGGCAAAGGCTTTATTCAGCGCCGCCTTCAAATCCGTTTCATCTTTACGCAGGCCCATACCGGTGCCGACGCCAAAGAACTTATCGTCTTTCACCGACGGACCGGCAAACATATAGCCTTTGCCGGCGGGTTGCTTCAGGAAGCCTTCGCTGGCGGCCACTTCATCCTGGAACGCGGCATCGATACGACCGGCGGCCAAATCGGCATAAATCAGATCCTGGTTGGCATAAGCCACCACGTCTATGCCCTTGGGCTGCCAGTTGGCATTGGCATAGGCTTCCTGGGTGGAGCCCTGCAGGACGCCCACGCGTTTGCCCTTGAGCGCGTCCAGAGTCGGGGTGATGGTGGTGGGGGCCTTGGCTATCAGGCGGGCGTCGGCGGCGTAAAGCTTATCGGTAAAATCGATTTCCTGCTGGCGCTTTTCAGTAATGGACATCGAGGAGATGATGGCATCGATTTTCTTGGCTTTCAAAGAAGGAATCAAGGCATCGAAATCGCTTTCCACAAAGGTGCACTTGGTCTTGATGCGTTTACACAACTCCTTCGCCAAATCGATATCGAACCCCACCAGCTGTCCGCTGGAATCTTTGGATTCAAACGGCGCATAGGTAGGATCGGTGCCAATCTTGACGCTTTTTGGTACCGCCGCGAATGCGCTTCCCGCGTAAGCCATTGCCAATATAAGGGGAAGAACTTTAACCAGCTTATTCATACATTACCCTCTGGATATTTTTTTGTTAGGTAGACCCTGTGATGCTGTTAAGCTTTTCGGGCTAATTCATCTGCACTTTTCGTGCCATTTTAACCATTGCCGGCGCCACCCTCCCCCGGATGGCATAACGGTACAATTCCATCACCTTTACGTGGACGTCCTGACCGCGGATAATGGCAGCTGTTACATTGTTGAGCGAAAAGACATCTCTCATTGCACCAGGATTATACACAGCATGATCATTATTGGTGCAATGTTATAAGAACGCGCCATCAGGTAGCGTTCCGGCGACCGGCGACGCCATAAAATGGAACCAGGGCGCATTAGGCGCCCTGCCACCGCGTAAACAGATCCTGGGACAATGCGATATCGAACTGATCCAGCACCCGATTGACCGTCTGGTCGATGATTTCCTGCAAAGAGGCGGGACGGTGGTAAAATGCGGGCACCGGCGGCATGATCACCGCCCCCATTTCCGCCGCGGCGGTCATTAATCGCAGGTGGCCGAGATGGAGGGGAGTTTCACGCACGCACAGCACCAGGGTGCGGCGCTCTTTCAATACCACGTCGGCCGCGCGGGACAGCAACCCGTCGGTGTAGCTGTTGACGATGGACGACAAGGTTTTCATCGAACAGGGCAAAACCGCCATGCCGGCGGTTTTGAACGAACCGGAGCTGATGTTGGCGGCGATATCGCGGCTGTCATGCACTTCGTCCGCCAGCGCCTGCAGATCCCGAACGCTATAATCGGTCTCAAGTGACAAGGTCTGGCGCGCGGCATTGCTCAGCACCAGATGCGTCTCCACCTCCGCCACCGATTTCAGGACCTGCAGCAGCCGAACGCCGTAGATAGCCCCGCTGGCGCCGGAAATGCCCACTATCAGTCGTTTCATGTCATTATCCCGCAGTCTGCCCCCCATGGCCCGTGGCCTGGATAAAAAACACCCGGCGCGCGTAACCGCCCGGGTGCGTAAACACCTGCACTTTCCGGTGGCACGGGATGCCGCCCAAGCGTGCGGCGTCGCATCGGCGCTACCGAAAATCCCTGTCAACCTTCGTTATACATCTCCAGGTTTTCCACTTCGTTTTGCATCCGTACCGCTTTGGCGTCGTCGTTACGCAGTGATTCCAGATAGTCCAGATAACGCTGATCCACGTCTTTGGTGACATAGATGCCGTTGAAGACCGAGGATTCAAACTGGGCGATGTCGGGATTATCCTCGCGCACGGCCTGTTCAAGGTCGCTTAAATCCTGGAATATCAACGCATCGGCGCCAATCAACGCGCGGATTTCATCCACCTCGCGACCGTGGGCGATGAGCTCGGTGGCGCTGGGCATATCGATGCCGTAGACATTGGGAAAACGGATTTCCGGCGCGGCGGAGGCCAGATAAACATGGCGGGCCCCGGCTTCCCTCGCCATTTCGACGATTTGTTCGGACGTGGTGCCCCGGACGATGGAATCATCCACCAGCAGCACATTTTTATCACGGAACTCGGCGCGATTGGCGTTGAGTTTGCGGCGTACCGACTTGCGGCGCACCTGCTGGCCGGGCATGATGAATGTCCGTCCCACATAGCGGTTTTTCACAAAACCTTGCCGATAGGGCAGGTTCAGGATCCGGGCGATTTCCAAAGCGATATCGCAAGAGGTTTCCGGGATGGGGATCACCACGTCGATATCCAGGTCTTCCCATTCGCGGGCGATTTTTTCACCCAGTTTCTGGCCCATGCGCACTCTGGCGCTGTAGACGGAAACCTTGTCGATAAAAGAGTCCGGCCGGGCAAAATAGACATATTCGAACAGGCAGGGATGGCTTTGGGGATTTTCCGCGCATTGCCGCGTGAAAAGTTGGCCTTTTTCGGTGATGTATACCGCTTCCCCCGGCGCCACGTCCCGCAGGAATTCGAAGCCCAGGGTATCAAGGGCCACGCTTTCCGACGCCACCATGTACTCGTTGCGACCATCCGCCAGCGTACGTTTGCCAATCACCAGCGGACGTATGCCGTTGGGATCGCGAAACGCCACCAGCCCGTGGCCGATGATCATTCCCACCACGGCGTAGGCGCCGCGAATCTGCTGATGAGTGGCGGCGACCGCGGCGAAGATATTGTCCGCTTCCAGGGGATAATCCGGGAAACGGTCCAGTTCGCTGGCGAAAATGTTCAGCAGGATTTCCGAATCGGACGTGGTATTGATATGGCGCCGGCCTTTATCAAATAATTTCGTGCGCAGCTCATGGGCATTGGTCAGGTTGCCGTTATGGGCCAGGGTGATGCCGAACGGGGAATTGACGTAAAAGGGCTGGGCTTCGGAGGCGCTGGAACTGCCGGCGGTGGGATAGCGGACATGACCGATGCCCATATTGCCCTGTAGCCGCTGCATATGGCGCGCTTCAAACACATCTTTCACCAGGCCATTGGCTTTGCGTAAACGAAAGCAGTTCAATGCATCGATGGTCACGATGCCCGCGGCGTCCTGCCCACGATGCTGAAGCACCGTTAACGCGTCGTAAATCGACTGGTTGACCGGCATAAAACCGGCGATACCGACAATACCGCACATGTTGTCATTTCCTCATCAGCGTTACCGCAGCGATTAATGCTTCGGTAAAAAACTCGACGTGCTTGCCAGATAGTCAAAAAACCATCTGATGATACCGCTGAATTGCGGTATCAGCTCCGACTGATGCCAGTCCGCGCTTTGAGCAAAGCCGGTGAAGGTGTCCAAAAAGAATAAGACAGCCGCGACGATCAATATGCCTCTGAGCGCGCCGAAGCACACTCCCAGCACGCGGTCGGTGCCGGACAGGCCGGTCCGTTCCACCAAAGAGCCAATCACGTAATTGACGATTGCCCCGACAATCAGGGTCGCCACGAACAACAGGGCAATCGCGATGCCATTGCGAACAAGCTGATCTTCAAAGCGGGTGAAATAGACTGCGAGATATACATAATAGTGGCTGGCGACAAAAAAAAGCACATCCCCAGGTTATCAACGATAACGCTTCACGTATAAACCCGCGAATCAGGCTCACCAGGGCTGAAAAGGCAATAATGCCGATGATGACATAATCAACCCACGTCATGCGTAAATCCCATGGTTATCCGCCCCGACAACTGGTTCGCGGCGAATTCTATCAGAAAAAGAAAACGTTTGCGCACCGGAATTCCGTCCTCTCGCTAAATAAATAACGGCAATTAAAAAAAAGCCATCCGTCGCAGGAAGATAGAGCGAAACGGCGCGCTATCCTACGGCTTCGCTTCTTTGCCTCCTCGGCCTTCAGCGCACTTGATAGGCCCGCAGTTGGCCATTGAGCCCGCTCAACTGATTCAATTCCGCCAAGGCGCCCTGCAGTTTTTCTTTGGAGGCGTCCGGTCCGACGAAAATCCGGGTAATCTGGCCCGCCACCGGCTGGGAGGGCACGGTATAGACCCGATAGCCCGATAGCCTCAGCTTGGCGACGATTTCAGTGACTTTGGCGGCATTTTTCAGCGCACCCAACTGCACCACCCAGGCCTGGCCTTTCGGCGCTTGCTCCGCGGCCTGCTGCTGCGTCGCGGCGGGTTTGGGCGTCGCGGCGGTTGGCCTTGGCGCCGTTTCCTCCGCTGACGCCGCCGGTTTGTTCTCCGCTCTCGCCGCCGGTTTGGCGGTCGCCGGGCGCGGCGCGGTTTTCACCGGTTGCTGGCGCGGCGCGGCAGGATTGGGTTTCGCGGCCGCGATGGCGGGCTGTTCGGCGTTATCGGGAACCGACGCCGCCGGCTGCGCTTCCCCGGCCGGGGCGGTATTGGCCTGTTCCACGGCGGCCCCCGCCCCTTCCGGCGGCTGGCTGGGCAATGCCTGGTTCGCCTGGGGCGAGACCTCGGTTTCGTCGGTGTCACCGGGCTTCGGCACCAGGGGAATGGCGGCAAACTCATCCTGGTAATGCTTCTTTTTGCCGTCAAGCAGGCCGGGCAGCACGATGACCCCCAGCGCGACGATGATAATGGTGCCCACCAGACGGTTCTGAAATTTACTCGCCACGTTGTTTCTCCGCGTTGATCAACGCCAGCACCGGCGCCACGGTATGAAACGATCCAAACACCAGAATGCAATCCGCGGCATCGGCATCCTTTAACGCCTGACGCCAGGCCTCGGCCACGTCGTCGAACCGCCGGGCCCGCTCCAGATGGACCGCCACCTCGGCCGAACCGGCCCCGCGCGGTCCAGCCAGACTGGCGCAGTACCATTCGTCAACCTGGGATCGCAGGCATGCCAGGGTGCCGGGAATGTCTTTATCGGACAACATTCCCACCACCGCCCGTACTTTGCCTGTCACCGGCAATTGCGCCAGCTGCGTGGACAAATAACCGGCGGCATGGGGATTATGCGCCACATCGAGAATACGTAACGGATGACGCCCGACAATCTGAAAACGGCCCGGCAGAGACGCGGTCTCAAGCCCGCGCCGAATGGCCGCCTCGTCTACCTTGAGGGGCGAGCGTCGGAGAGCGGCCAGGGCGGCGGCGGCATTGGCCAGCGGAATGGCCGGCACCGGCAAATGCGTATAGGCCATTTCATCGTCCCGCCAACGCCATTCATCGCCGGTTCGTTCGAACCACCAGTCGCGTTCCCGGCAATACAGCCGGGCCCCCGTTTCCCGCCCCCGGCTGTCGATGGAGGCGGGACGATCGGGCTCACCGATAATCGCCGGTTTGCCGCCGCGCAGAATGCCCGCCTTTTCCCGGCCGATGCTTTCCCGATCCGGTCCCAGCAGTTCAGTATGGTCAAGGCCGATGCTGGTTATCACCGACACGTCGGCGTCGACGATATTCGTGGCGTCAAGACGCCCCCCAGCCCGACCTCGAGGATAACCACATCCAACCGTGCCTGTTTGAACAGCCAGAGCGCCGCCAGGGTGCCGAACTCAAAATAGCTGAGGGAGATATCGCCGCGCCCGGACTCAATGGCCGCCATGGCCTCGCTATGGCGCATGTCGGGTAGCTCCTCGCCCCGGACACGCACCCGTTCGGCATAGCGCAGCATATGCGGCGAGCTGTAGACGCCGACGGCAAAGCCCGCGGCCTGCAAAATCGTTTCCAGCAGACGGCAGGTGGTGCCCTTGCCGTTGGTGCCCGCCACGGTGAAAACCCAGGGCGCGGGCTGCAGCAAGTCCAGGCGGGCGGCGACCGCCCCTACCCGTTCCAAGCCCAGGTCGATGGTTTTGGCATGCAGCCGCTCAAGGTAATAAAGCCACGCGGCCAGTGGCGACGTGGCTTGAGGAGTAGAAAGCTTTTCCATACATCCCGTTCATTGACTGTACTGATTCACCTAAAAAACCCCGCGCCGAACGCGGCGGCGGGTTCAACAACGGTTATACCCCGTCTTGACGCTCTTCGGGAATGAATTCTTGCCTTGGCTCCGGCGTATGGGTGGATTCAGGCTGTGGCCGATGAGTGAATTTCGCCAACAGGCCCGCCAGCTTCAGGCGCATCTCCGGCCGGCGCACAATCATATCGATAGCGCCTTTTTCCAGCAGGAATTCGCTGCGCTGAAAACCGGCCGGCAGCTTTTCCCGCACCGTCTGCTCAATGACCCTGGGTCCGGCAAAGCCTATCAGCGCTTTCGGCTCGGCGACGTTAAGATCCCCGAGCATGGCCAGGCTGGCGGAAACGCCGCCCATGGTGGGATCGGTCATGACGGAGATGTAGGGCAAACGCCGGGCGCGCAGCTTGGCCAGCGCGGCGCTGGTTTTCGCCATCTGCATTAAGGACAGCAGGGCTTCCTGCATGCGGGCGCCGCCGCTGGCGGAAAAGCAGATCAACGGACAGTCGTCCTCCAGCGCCTGTTCCACCGCCCGGACGAACCGCGCCCCCACCACCGAGGACATGGAGCCGCCGATAAAGGCGAATTCAAACGACGCCGCCACCACCGGCATGCCGTAAAGCATGCCTCTCATGACCACCAGGGCGTCTTTCTCGTTGGTGGCTTTCTGAGCGGTCGCCAGGCGGTCCTTGTATTTTTTCGAATCCTTGAACTTGAGAATATCCCGCGGCTCCAGCTCGCTGCCCAGCTCCACTTCGCTGCCCTTATCCAGGAAGGAAAGCAAGCGCGCCCGCGCGGTCATACGCATGTGGTGATCGCATTTGGGACACACCTCCAGATTGCGCTCCAGTTCCGCACGATATAAAACCTGGCCGCAGCTATCGCATTTCGTCCAGACGCCTTCAGGGATGTTCGCCCTGCGCGTCGGCGTGATAGTGCTCTTATTGAGAATTCGTTCAATCCAGCTCATCGATAACCTTTCTGTTTGAACCTAAAGGGTCTTAGAAAATGTTGCCCATTAAACCATAACCGCCAGCGAGTTGGGATAGAAAACTCCGTCCGATGCGCATAATTCACGCCGGATGCCGCCCAAAAAAGCGCATTATCCTCGCCGGGCGGCTCGCCGATGCCGCCAGACCTCAATGACGCCGGGCAGCACCGACAGGACGATAATGGCGACAATCAGTAAATTCAGGTTGCGCTGCACCACCGGCAAATCGCCGAACAGATAGCCGGCATAGGTAAACAAGCCTACCCATAATACGCCGCCGGTGATATTGAACAGGGCGAAATGGCGATAGGACATATGTCCCATCCCGGCCACAAACGGCGCGAAGGTGCGAACGATAGGCACAAAACGCGCCAAGATAATGGTTTTGCCGCCGTGACGGGCATAAAACTCATGGGTCTTGTCCAGATAGCTGCGGCGAAAAACCCGTGAATCCGGGCGGCTGAACAGTTTTTCGCCGAACAGCCGGCCGACGGTGTAGTTTACCGCATCCCCCATTACCGCCGCGCACGCCAGCAGCAACGCCATCAGGTGCACATCCAGGCTATTGGTGGGCAGCGCCGCCAGCGCGCCGGCGACGAACAGCAATGAGTCTCCCGGTAAAAAAGGCGTGACCACCAGGCCGGTTTCGCAAAACAGAATCAAAAACAGGATGGCGTAAACCCAGATGCCGTACTGCGCCACCAGCTCCGCCAAATGAACGTCGATATGCAGAATGAAATCAACTACGAAATGGATAAATTCCATATATAACTATCCCCGGAAGCGCAAAAAAAACGATAACAGGCTAATCAGCCAAAAAAAGCGGCCCCAAGGCCGGTGCGGGCAGGGCGAACCCCGCCGGATAATCCACCGCCACCAGATACAGTCCTTCCGCCTTGGCGGTGGCCGCCGCCAGGGTGCGATCGCGGGCCGCCAGCAGCTCCTCGATCCACCCTTCTCCTTGGTGTCCGCATCCCACCTCCATCAAACTGCCTACGATATTTCGCACCATATGATGAACAAAAGCATTGGCCTTGATATCGACCACCACGTAAGCGCCGCGGCGGGTCACCGTGAGGTGCCGTACGTTGCGCCAGGGCGTTCGGGACTGGCACTGGACGGCGCGAAAAGACGTGAAATCATGCTCACCCAGCAGACAGCGCCCCGCCCGTTCCATCTTTTCTGCGTCAAGTTCATGATAAAAATGCGTCACCCCACGGGACAAGATGGCCGGGCGATAGGGATGATTATAGATAATATAACGATATCGGCGCGCCGTGGCGCTGAAACGCGCATGAAAATCCGCCGTAACGCCGGCGGCCCAGCGCACCGCCACCTCGGCGGGCAAATTGGCGTTCACCCCCAGCGTCCAGGCGGCATTCTCGCGCCGGGCGAGGGTCTCGAAATGCACCACCTGGCCGGTGGCGTGCACCCCGGCATCGGTACGCCCGGCGCAAAATACCGTCACCGGCTCATCCGCCACTTTGGACAGGGCCTGCTCCAGGCAGGCCTGGACGCTTGCGACTTCCTGCTGTCGCTGCCAGCCATAAAAACGGCTGCCGTCATACTCGATACCCAGCGCGAGTTTCATCGGCGCCGGGGCAAACCCGGACAGCTCCCGCGACATTAATTCAAATACTCCGTCACCATAAGCTCCGCCACCAACAGGGCCATCAGCGCGCCGCCGAAGCGTACGTTATCCGCCACCGACCAGAATTGCAGCACATCCGGCATACCATAGTCATTGCGCAAACAACCGATGCTCAGTCGCACTTGGCCCGACGCATCTTCCACCGGGGTGGGATACTCCTGCTCTTCGCCGACGCTCACCTGTTCGCCGCCGTCCAGCAGCTCGCGGGCCTCTCCAGGCCCGATGGGCCGCAGGGTTTCCATATGCACGATTTGCGCATGGCCGTAAAACACCGGAGCCTGTACCGTGCCCACCGCAATGGGCAGCGCTTCGTCCTGCCAAATCTTGCGCACCTCATCCACCAGGCGGCGTTCGGTTCGCACGCTGCCTTCTTCATCCGGCAACAGCGGCAGCAGATTAAACGCCAGCTGCCGGCTGAAAAATCCCGCCTCCGCCGGCAGTCCGTTCAATAAGCGCGCGCTTTGGCCCGCCAAGGCATCCACCGCCGCCTTGCCCTGGCCGGAGACCGACAGCAGGTTAATCACATGCAGGCGAGCGAGTCCCGCCGATTCGGCCAGCGGCTTGACGGCCAACAACAATTGGCTGGTCAGACTGTCCGCCACCGCCACCAGGTTGCGGTTGCGATAGTCCGCCAGCGCCTGGTCGTTCACGCCGGGCGCCACCAGCGGCACGTCCGGCTCAAGGGCAAACAGCCCGCTGCTGTCGATAACCAGGCAACCCGCCGCCGCGGCCTCGTCGGCATAGCGCGCGCTGGCGTCGCTGCCGGCGACAAAAAACGCCAGTTGCGCCAAAGACCAGTCAAACTCCGCGGCATTCCCCACCAGGCGGCTTTTACCCTCGTAACGCAGCGTCTCGCCGGCGCTGCGATCGCTGGACAACAGGTAAAGCTCTCCCACCGGAAACCGCCGCTCTTGCAATAATTCCAGCAGCGCCGTACCCACTGCGCCTGTGGCGCCCAACAAGGCGATATTCCAGCCGTCAGACATAGTGACCTCCCAAAAGGTTAAGAATCCGCGGGTACGGCGTTGAATCCGATATCCCGCAACAGTCCGACACATGCCGGGTCGTCGCTTTCGACCCGCATTGACGACCACTCGCGGCGTTCCTGATACTGGCGGCGCAGCCGGTCGAATTTCCCCGGCACGGCCGCCCCCGCCGCAGCGGCGCATCATCGCGACGCACATCATACACCAGATGCGCCAGCCGCTTTAGCATCCCTTCATCCAGAGGGCCGCGTATCCGCACCCGTTCCACCGCCGGAGGCGGCAGCAGTTCATCCAGGGGAGCGAAGGACGGCGCGCCGAGAAAACGGCTATAGGCTTCATAGACCTGGGTGGTGCCGCGCGCTTTCCCCTCCAACGAGTAGCCGGCGATATGCGGCGTGCCGATATCCACCCGGCCCAGCAGCGGGAGCGACAGCGCCGGCTCCGGCTCCCAGACATCCAGGATGACGCTGAGCTTCTTGCCCCGCTCCAGGGCGGCCAGCAGCGCGGCATTGTCCACCACCGGGCCGCGGCAGGCGTTAATCAGAATGCGTCCGTCCGGCAAAGCCGCCAGCAGGGAATCATCCACCTGATGCCAGGTGCGGTAAGGCCCGGACCGGGTCAACGGCGTATGAAAAGTCAACACATCCGCTTCCGCCACCAGCTTTTCCAGCGGGTGAAACGGACCGGCGCCGCCGCGGGCGGCCAGGGGCGGATCGCACAGCAAAGTCCGGATGCCGAGGGATTGCAAACGCCGGTTCAAACGCCCGCCGACATTGCCCGCCCCGATGATCCCGACGGTTTTGTCCGCCAGGGCGAAACCATCACGCTCGGCAAGCCACAGCAGGGAGGAAAACACGTATTCCACCACCGCCACCGCATTGCAGCCCGGCGCCGCCGAAAAACCGATGCCGGCGCCGTCGAGCCACGCCTCATCCACATGATCGGTGCCGGCGGTGGCGGTGCCGACGAATTTCACCCCGCTGTCCTGCAACAAGCCGGCGTTCACCGGCGTAACGGAGCGTACCATCAGCGCATCGGCCCCGCTCAGCATACCGGCGTCGATATGACGTCCGGCCACCGGGCGCACCTCCCCTAACCGGCTGAACAGCGCCTGGGCGTAAGGCATATTCTCGTCCACCACTATTTTCACATCGGGCTCCGTCAGCCATTCATTGGCAGTCATCGCGTTCAAAAAGGAGAATATTCTGCCACCGAACATCGGGGAAACCCAACGCTAACATGCAAAATTTCGGCACAACCTGTTACGGTCCGCGGCGAATAACGCCGCCGTTTGCCGACGCCGCGCTCATTGCGCGCAGAAAATGCCTTGCTGACGCTTGCTGCTACCCTATAATTGTGCGACTTGATATTATTCGCCGCACGATTTCCAGACGCCCGCCGATATGACCGGGTTGGATGACAGCAGCCCTCTATATGAAAGGATGAGTCATATGCAACCTGTACAGGGTTCCGGCAATTCAGCCCCGGGGGATCCGCCCCGTGGCAGAATAGGCGCGGCCACTCCCGTGCGAGACGACGCCAGCCCGCTCAGCACAGCGCAGCGCACCGCCCTTGAACGGTTGATTGTCAAAATCATGGCGTTAAGCAGCAGTAAGGAACCCGAAATCTGGGCCGCTTTACGCCACCAGCTCGATATCCCCGGCGAGGCCGAGCTGACCTCGGGGCAATTTCTGCCGGCGGAGCAGCTTTTGCAAGACCGGCTGGATCTGGCCCAGCAAACCCATGCCGGCCGGCAGTTGATGCAACAACTGACCGACCTGCTGCCGCAAGGCAACAATCGTCAGGCGGTGAGCGATTATATCCGGCGTGAATTCGGCCATACCGTCCTGAGCCAGCTGGATGCCGAACAGTTGCAGCAGGTGGTGGAATTGCTCCAGCAGGGACGGCTTGACATTCCCCAGCCCCAGCAAGCCGCCATCTCCGACCGCACCTTGCTGCCGGCTGAACACAACGCCCTCAGCCAGCAGGTGATCCGGCTGGCGGCCGCCACCGGCGAATCGCCGGCGGATATCTGGCAAAGCCTGATGAACATGATGGGTCTTAAATCCGGCGACCCTATTCCGGCGCGCCATTTCCCTCTGCTGATGCAATTCGCCCAGGGACATGTGGCATTATCACAACAGGCCGCCCCTACCTTGGCGACGGTGCTGGCCGCTCTGAAACAACCCACCAGCAGCGAAGAACAACAGGCTATCGAAGCCTATTGCCTGCAGCATTTCAACGTCACCGCGCAAAGCGTGCTGACACAGGCGCAGGTAAGCGCGGTGATGCAGTTTCTGTTCGTCTACCGCTTATCCCGCACCCAAAGCCAGCATCGAACCGCCGACAGCCGGCTTTTGCAGCCGGCGATGAATCCCCTGATAGCCACCGAGCCGAGGGATCAGCACCCGGGCCTCGTTAAAAGCCGCTGGGTGGTGTTGCTGGCGCTGCTGGCGGTCCTGGTTCTGGTTTGGCTGCTGGTTTAGGGCGGGCGGCGCCGGCACTGCTGTGGCGGCAGGTTTAAAGCAAGCGGCACCGGCGCTTCTGCCGCGGGTTTAAAACAGGCAGCGCTGGTGCGTCTTCGGCTTTAAATCGGGCGGCACCGGCGCGGGTATCTCACTGCCGCTTTAGCGTCGGCGCTCTGTGCCGTTCAGACCAAAAACCACCTGCGGCCGGAAACGCTCCTCAGGTGGTGAGGTTGTGACGCCGTAGGGCGGCCTCTCTGGATTTATTGATATTTACGCAGCACCAGCGTGGCGTTGGTGCCGCCGAAACCGAAGCTGTTGGTCATCACGGTGGTCAATCGGCGTTCAGTGGGTTCGGTAATCAGATTCATGCCTTCCGCCTGCGGATCCAGTTCCTCGATATTGATGCTCGGTGCAATAAAATTATGCTCCAGCATCAACAGGGTGAAAATGGTTTCATGCACCCCGGCCGCGCCCAGGGAGTGCCCGGTCATGGCTTTAGTGGATGAGAATGCCGGCTGATCGGCGCCGAAGGTCTCGCGAATGGCCCAAAGCTCTTTCACATCGCCCACCGGGGTGGATGTGCCGTGAACGTTCAGGTAATCAATGGGCGTGTCGACGTTTTTCAAGGCCATTTTCATGCAGCGTATAGCTCCCTCGCCGGAGGGCGCCACCATATCGGCGCCGTCGGAATTCGCGCCGTAGCCGATGACCTCGGCATAGATATGCGCGCCGCGGGCCAGCGCGTGCTCCAGCTCTTCAACCACCACGATGCCGCCGCCGCCGGCGATAACGAAACCGTCGCGATTGACGTCATAGGTGCGGGAGGCTTTAGCGGGAGTGTCGTTGTAACGGGTGGAGAGCGCGCCCATGGCGTCAAATTCGCAGGCCATCTCCCAGCACAGCTCTTCGCCGCCGCCGGCGAAAACCACATCCTGCTTGTCGAGTTGGATCATTTCCACCGCGTTGCCGATGCAGTGGGCCGAGGTGGAACAGGCGGAACTGATGGAGTAGTTGACGCCGCGGATTTTAAACGGCGTCGCCAGGCAGGCGGATACGCCGGATCCCATGGCCTTGGTGACCATATAGGGGCCGACGCCGCGCAGGCCGCGGGCGCGCATGCCGTCCGAACCGGCTACCTGATTACGCGGCGAACCGCCGCCGGAGCCGACGATGAGGCCGGTGCGATCGTTGGATACGTCTTCGGGGCTCAATCCTGAGTCTTTAATGGCCTGTTCCATGGAGAGATAAGCGTAAATTGAAGCATCACTCATAAAGCGCGCAATTTTTCGATCAATCAGCCCGGTCGTATCGAGTTTGATATTGCCCCAGACATGGCTGCGCATGCCCGAATCCTTCAATTCCTGGGAGAAAGTGATTCCGGAGCGGCCTTGCTGCAGGGAAGCCAGAACTTCTCTCTGGTCGTTCCCGATACTCGATAAAATTCCCAGGCCGGTAATCACCGCACGTTTCATTTAATACCTCTTGTATTTATATATGAGATTCTGTGACGCACTTTAGCTTACAGTTGTACGCTGAACAAGTCCGATCAGACGAAGTTTACGAAATTTGCGCCGTGAAGCACAGCTGGTTAGAATCCTTTCACTTCTTGTTAAATGAGGCTATCGCCTTGAATCGCGCCCCTATCGGCCATGCGGTACTGGATTGGGATGAAAAGGGTACACCTGTATCCCGACAATTTGATGACGTTTACTTTTCAGATCAAGACGGACTGGAGGAAACCCGTTATGTCTTTTTGTCGGGCAACGGCCTGCCCCATCGTTTCCTCCAGCATCCACGCGCGGCGTTCACCGTCGCGGAAACCGGTTTCGGCACCGGGCTGAATTTTCTGGCCTTATGGCAATCCTTCCATCAGTTTCGTCAGGATAATCAAAACGGCGTATTGCAACGGCTGCATTACATCAGCTTTGAGCAATTTCCCCTTGCGCTCGGGGATCTGGCGCTTGCCCATCAGCGATGGCCTGAACTGGCCCCTTACGCCGCCAAGCTGCGCAGTGTCTGGCCGCCGGCGGTCGCCGGTTGTCACCGGTTGATTCTGGACGACGGCGCCGTCACGCTGGATTTGTGGCTTGGGGAGGTGAATACCGTACTGCCTGAGCTGGACGACAGTCTTCACGGGCAGGTGGACGCCTGGTTTCTTGATGGTTTTGCGCCGGCGAAAAAACCCCGCCATGTGGAGCGATGCGCTCTTTACAGCCATGGCTCGCCTGGCAGGATTGCAGGGTACTTTCGCCACGTTTACCGCCGCCGGATTCGTCAGGCGGGGATTGCAACAGGCGGGATTCAATGTCCGCAAACTGCCGGGATTCGGCGTGAAGCGGGAAATGCTGTCCGGCGAGATTGCCGTCGCCGCGCCACGAATAAACGGCACGCCCTGGTATCAGCGGCAAAGCGCGGCGCATCCGTGGGAAGTGGCTGTCATCGGCGGCGGCATCGCCGGCGCGCTTTGCGCGGAGGCCCTGCAGCGACGAGGGGCGCAGGTGACGCTATATTGCGCCGACGATGCCCCGGCGCAAGGGGCATCGGGCAATCGCCAGGGCGCGTTGTATCCTTTGCTCAATATCGACGACGAGGCGCTGACGCAATTTTTTGCCGTCGCATTCCCTTTCGCGCTCCGATGCTATCAGGAATATGCGCGCCAGGGCATCGCATTCGAACATCAATGGTGCGGCGTGGCGCAGCTTGCCTATGATTCCCGCAGCGCCCGCAAAATCCATGAAATTCTGACGCTGGGCTTACCGGAATCGCTGGTGTGCGCAGCGGACGGCCGCGAGATGGCGCAACGGGTCGGCCTGGCGGTGAGCGCCGGCGGCGCCAGTTACCCACAGGGGGGGGATGGCTGAATCCGGCGCAGCTGACGGCCGGTTTACTGGAACGGGCCAGGGAGCGCGGCATGGTCCTTCATTACGGGCATTGCGTCGAACAGCTCACTCCCGACTCGGACGGGTGGCGACTGCGATGCGCGCAAGGAGACGCCCGGCATGTCGCCGTGGTGCTGGCCAATGGCCATCGTATGCCGCAATGGCCGGCCACCCGTGATCTGCCCCTGACAAGCGTACGCGGCCAGGTCAGCCACATTCCCGCCGTCCCGCCCCTCAATGCCTTGAAACAAGTGCTCTGCTACGACGGCTATTTGACCCCCGCCAGCCCCGCACATCAAACCCATTGTCTGGGGGCCAGCGCGGTATGGGATAATGAGAGCACCGATTACAGCCCGGCCGAACAGCGACAGAACCTTGAACGGTTGACCGCCTGCCTGCCCCGGCAGGCCTGGACCGACGCCGTGGATATTCGCCACGGGGAGGCGCGTATCGGCATACGTTGCACGGCGCGGGATCATATGCCTATGGTGGGTAACGTACCCGACAGCGAGGCCACACAGGCCCGCTACCGGCATCTTACCCGGCTGCTGGAACGCGGCGGCGCCATTGAACCGGCTCCCCATCATGCCAATCTGTTTATGCTCGGCGCCCTGGGCTCGCGAGGCTTATGTTCGGCGCCGCTGGCGGCGGAAATACTGGCGGCGCAGATGTTCGGCGAGCCGCTCCCCATCAGCCGCGAGCTGGCGGCGGCATTGAGCCCCAATCGTTTTTGGGTGAGAAAACTGCTGCGAGGAAAAGCGCTTTAAGCAGGCTATAAAACGCGGATGGGCCTAGGCTTGTCACTTCGCCGCGACGCTTGACCTTACATGAGCAATGAATATTCTGCTCCCCCCCCTTAGCCGAGGCATGATCGTTCTGCCTCGCGCTTCGCGGCGGCATAATCATTCTTTACCCCCGCTTTAGCGCGGCCATCGATTATCCCGCCGCCCCGCGCCGTCTGGACGGCGTTGTTTAGGATGTAGCAGAAGTTTCCGCTGAGAACCCGGCATTCCGTCTAGGTCCAAACAGCAGCTTCCACTTGAGAACGAGACATTCCCTTCGGCCGAAGCGAAAGCTTCCGCTTTAGAACGAGACGTTCAGTTTAGCCCATACCGTTCTGCCCGGTTCATTGACCGGCTCATTGGCGGAATAGCCGAAACCGCTGTTTCCCGCCAGATTCAAGTGCTCGCTGTAGCGTTTATTGAAGATGTTATCGATGCCGCTGCTGATCTTCACCCGGTCCGTCGGCTTAAAGGCGACATTGGCCGACAGCACTGCGAAACCGGCGCCGGCGGCATAATCCTTACCCGCCACATTGCCCTCGTTCAACGCCACCCGGTGCTGGCTGCTGACGACGCGCCACAGCCCGGCGGCGCTCCAGCGCTCCCGTTCATACATCAGCCCGAATCGCGCCTCAAGCGGGGGCATTTGCGGCAAGGGACGGCCATCGCGGCTGTTTTTACCCCAGGCATAGGCCAGCGCGGCATCGGTTTTCCAATGATTGGAAAGCGAGAATTCCAGGCCCGCTTCACCGCCCGTAATGATCGCATCGGTATTATCGGCCTGGCTGCGGTTGGCATTTTGCGGATCGTATTTGATAAGAATGAAATCATCTACCCGACCCAGATAAGCCGAGACCCAGCCATTGACCGTTTGGCCGCTGTAATGGGCGCCGACGTCAATCTGCCGGGTTTTTTCACTCTGCAGGCGACCGAAGGGGTCCCCGCCGCCGGGGCCGACGGAGGGTGAAAACAGCTCCCAGTAATCCGGAAAACGGTCGGTGTAGCCCAACCCGGCATAAAACATGAACGGCGATGCGGCCGGCCGATGCTCGTAACGGATAAAACCGGCGGGCGTGAGCGCCGAACGGTCCTGCCCGCCGCCGTTAGCGTATTTTTTGGCTCGGCGGCTGTCGACACGCGCCCCGCCGATATAACGGCCCGGCCCGTCGGTATACCGGGTTAATTCGCCGAACAGGCCGTAATCCGCAAAATGCGCGTCTTTATACCACATCCCGTTGGTTTTGCCGCGATGGCTGTCGCCCTGGGCATCCACCCCGGATTGCAGCTTAAGGTCCCGCCAGAGCCAATCGGTCATGACCCGGCCCCCGACGGTGCGACGATCCAAGTTTTTACGTTTGGCGCCGCTCGCGGCCTGCCGCGTTGATTTGCAACAGCAACAGCTGGACGGTCTGACCGGTGTACGCAAGCTGGTATTGTCCATGACATGATTGGCATAGCCGTAATAGAGCTGCGCTTCTACTTTGTCCAGCACCTCGCCTATGCCCTGCTTTTCAAAGCGGGCCCCGAGACGTTCATGGCGAAAGCGCGAACCATCCATGCCCCGCCCCGCATAGCGCGCCTCGCCGTCGCTTTTGCCGCCGCTGAATTCCACCAGTGTATCGGTATCCGGCGTCCAGCCGAGCGCCAGATCGCCGCTCCATTTATCCCAGCGGGACGGAACGCGCTGATGAGCGCCGTCCCGATAATCCCCGGCCCGCGATTGTGTGCCGATGAGCTGCAAATACCCCTCGGCGTTACCCACGCGGGCATCGATATTTTTATCAAAGCGCTGGTTCGACCCGGCCAGCAGGCCGGCGTCGGCGCCGACGCCTCCCGTTTCGAAATGCGGGCGGGTACGTTCGAAGCGCACGACGCCCGCCGAAGCCCCGGGGCCCCAGAGCACGGTCTGCGGGCCTTTAACCAGGGTCAGCAGATCAAAACTTTCCGGCGAGATATAGGAAGTGGGCGCATCCATACGACCGGGACAGGCGCCGAGGATTTCCGCCCCCGAGGCCAGTATCTTCAGCCGCGAACCGAACATGCCGCGAAAAACCGGATCGCCGTTGGTGCCGCCGTTGCGCACCTGTGAAAAACCCGGAATGGTTTTCAGGTAGCCCGCGCCGTCGCTGGCGGGTACCGGCTGCCTCGGCGCCCGGGGCGACGTCACCACCGTCAGCGGCGAACCACGAGGTGCACTGACCGTAATGACGTCCGCATCATCCAGCTCCCGCCGCGATTCTTCCCGATCTTCCGGCGGCAGAGGCTGCCCTGCGGCGCTATTGATGACCGCCAGGGTGAGCAAAGACGCCAAACGGGCGATGCCGCGATAGTCGGGTAGCACTTTAGCAAGGGATAATTTGTTGAGCATCAGCTGTCCTTATGATTAAACATCCATTGGCGGACCGGCGCGAACCGGAATGATGACCCCGATGACAGCGGATTCGCCGGGGGGAAATCCCGTTCAGGTTGTTTTCATTTGGCGGGAACGGGGTCCGGCGTCATCGTTCAGGCGCGCAGGTGAATCAGGGGCCAAGGGGTCGGGAAAGATGAAGCCCGCCGGCACGGGATCGATGCGTAAAGGAACTGGCGCTATGGCGCGTAGAGCACACTTGCGTGATAAGGGCAATTCCTCCGTCAAGCCTGTCGGCGACCCCTCGCAGGGATGTTGAAGCCGCCACACCGCCTCCTGCAAACCGACAACCACTGGGGAGGGATTTTACGTGAAGAGGGACGGCGCGGGGGCGGATACTTTCATTTCGTTTAACGTTGGTAAGGAGTTTTTTCAGACTTTCGCGCGCTCATACAGCCGGTGCCACATGCCCAGCACCAGCGCCTGATCCGGCGGAGAAAGCTCGCCGTTGCCGATGGCTTTGTTGATACCGCTTTGTACCCGCTCATGGAGGGCTTCCAGGGTATGCTCGTTGTGCTCTTCGGCTTCCGCGACCGCAAGCGTCAAGTGGCCGCGCAGATAACCGCCGGCAAATAACTCGTCATCGCTGGCATGCTCCACCATATCGTCAATCAACGCCAAAATGCGCGCCTCAAAATCTGCGATCATCAGATGTCCTCTATTGATTATTCTGCGCCGAAAGCACCAGGGCCTCGGCGGGATGGCGAAATTGCGCCGGGGTCAACGGGACGGTTTGGTAAAACGACCGCAGCGCCTCGATGAAACGGCCCGCCCGTTGCGGTATACCCCGCGATAAATAATCCATGACCTGCTCATGTACCCGGCTTTGAAAAGCAATGCGATCCGGTTCACAATCGCCACTGAGATTATCGCAGCTGACATTGAAGGGGAAGTCCGCCGCAACGCAAAACAGCCATTCCAGCGCCTGGGGTTTAATTTCCACCTGCTCAAATTGCCGCTGGGTCGGCGCATCCCGACCGTCCGGGCAGTACCAATAGCCGAAATCCACCTGCAGCCGGCGAGCCGTCCCGGCAATGCACCAATGGGCGATTTCATGCAGCGCGCTGGCGTAGTAACCGTGAGCGAATACGATGCGGTGATAGGGAACCTGGTCATCGGCAGGCAGGTAGACAGGCTCTTCATCCCCTTTGATGAGATGCGTATTCAGGCTGTCGGCGAAGCAAAGATCAAAGATCTCAATCAGTTGCTGATAATGGTGGGTTTCGGTTTGCATAATCTCTTTATCGTTTACAAATAAGAGGAGAGCCATGACATGATGGCGGCGCCGTGATTATCATAAAGCAGCTTCATGCTCATCAGCAGCGACACCACCACAATCATCGGGCGAATCAGCTTCTGTCCCTTGGTCAATACCATGCGCGCCCCCAGTCTGGCACCCAGAATCTGGCCGGCCAGCATCACTATCCCCACGCTCCATACCACTTTGCCGGACAGCATAAACAGCGCCAGTCCGCCCAGGTTGGAGGTGAAGTTCAGTACTTTGGCATGGGCGGTGGACTTCGCCAGATTGAAACCGCACAGCGTCACATAGGCCAAAGCATAAAACGATCCGGCGCCGGGCCCGAAGAATCCGTCGTAGAAACCCACGCCGCCCCCTGCCGCCAGAGCGAACGGCCAGGGCGACAGGCGACGCTGGCTATCCTCTTCGCCGATACGCGGCATCAGCAGGAAATAGAGCCCGATGCCGATAACCAGCAGCGGCAGAATCTGGCGCAGCAATCCGGCCTGCAGATGCTGAATGAGAATAGCGCCGGTCATGGAGCCGATAAGCGTCATACCAATGGTCAGTTTTTGCCCGCCCAGATCCACCGCCCGCCGGCGAATAAAATAGAGGCTGGCGGAAAAAGAGCCGCCCACGGATTGAAGCTTATTGGTTCCCAGCGTCTGCGCCGGCGGCAACCCCACCGCCAGCAGCGCCGGCAGGGTTATCAAACCGCCGCCGCCGGCAATGGAGTCGATAAACCCGGCGAAGAGCGCCACGCCGAACAGCAGCACAAGCACCAGGGGTGAAACCGCTAACCAATCCATGAGTTTATCCGTTGCTAATTTGCCAGGCCGCATCCGGCCGTCCGTATCGCCTGTTGTTTCCAAAACGCCGCGCAGGCGGCGCTCTTCAGTCGGCCACCAGATGGTTGTCCAGCAGCGCCTGGCAAGAGGGCGGAAGCGGCGGCGGCGCTTTCTTCACCGGCGGTTTGCCGGGTGTCGGCGGCAGGAACCAGCTCTCGAGCTCGGCGCCGCAACCGTCCCCGGCGGGGGCGGCGGCTGATCCTGGCATTCGCGGCTATCAGGAGGGCAGCGAAGGCGCACATGCATATGGGCGCGATGGCCGAACCACGGACGCACCTTGGTCAACCAGGCGCGATCCGCGCCGGCCGCCCGGCACAGCTGTTTTTTTGATGGCCGGGTTGACAAAAATACGCGTCACATCACTGTCCTGCGCCGCCAGCTTAATCAACATCATGGTTTCCGGCCGCCATTGGCGGGAGTTAATATCCCGCCCGTCGGCCGCCACCAGGTCCAACGGCTGAGGCTTCAATAACGCTTGCGCCGTCCAGCGCCGGCTCGGCGTTTGCAGCCAGATATCCACATCCAGCCCGGACTGATGGCTGGCATGACCGCTGCCAAAGCGTCCCGGCGGGCATCGCCATATCCCCCACCAGCACTTCCCCCAGTCCCAGATTATGGACCTGATTGCTCAATCGCGTGATAAACAGCAGCAGATCCGGGTGGCCGAAGTAACGCCGCTCATCCGGACGCAGCACCTGGTAATTCGCCGCCTCCAGTTGCAACGGTTGGGCGCCGATAATACACCCGTTGGCAAAGGCGCCGATAGCCTGCGGGCTGCCGGCCACCGGATGCGTTATTCTCTGCCAGGGGGTGGGAGCCGCGGCCGCGCTAAAGACCAGGGCGGTAAATGCCCCGACTATCCAATATCGCATGTATTACCACCGTGGCAACGAGGGCACCACGTCGCCGTTTTGGGCGCGCTGCCGCAATAAATGGTCCATCAGCACTATCGCCATCATGGCCTCCGCGATGGGCACCGCGCGGATGCCCACACAGGGGTCGTGGCGCCCGCGGGTCACCATTTCCACCGGCTCGCCCTGGCGGTTGATGGTGCGGCCGGGCACCATAATGCTGGAGGTGGGCTTCATCGCGATATGGGCGATGAGAGTCTGGCCGCTGCTGATTCCCCCCCCAACACCCCGCCGGCATGATTGCTGACGAAACCGTCCGGGGTAATCTCATCGCGGTTTTCGCTGCCCCGCCGGGTCACCACGGCGAAACCGTCGCCGATCTCCACCCTCTTTCACCGCATTGATGCTCATCAATGCGTGAGCCAGATCGGCATCCAGACGATCGAATACCGGTTCTCCCAGTCCGGCCGGCACGCGTTCGGCCATCACCGTCACTTTGGCGCCGATGGAATCGCCGTCTTTTTTCAGCGTGCGCATCAGCGCATCCAGCGCCTCAAGCTGTTCGGGATCGGGGCAAAAGAACGGGTTTTGTTCCACCTGATCCCAGGCTTTCAACTCACAGCGGACATCCCCTATCTGCGCCAGATAGCCACGCACCAAAATACCGTGCTTTTGCGCCAGATACTTTTTCGCGATGGCGCCCGCCGCCACACGCATCGCGGTTTCCCGCGCCGAGGAGCGTCCGCCGCCGCGGTAATCGCGAAGACCGTATTTCATTTCATAGCTGTAGTCCGCATGACCCGGACGGAACACATCTTTAATGGCGCTGTAATCCTGCGATCGCTGGTCGGTGTTTTCAATCATCAATCCGATACTGGTGCCGGTGGTGACGCCTTCGAATACCCCGGACAGGATACGCACCTGGTCCGCCTCGCGCCGCGCCGTGGTATAGCGGGACGTACCTGGCTTGCGCCTGTCGAGATCCCGCTGCAAATCGGCCTCCGTCAGCGGGATGCCGGGAGGAACGCCGTCAACCACGCAGCCCAACGCCACCCCATGGGATTCGCCAAAAGTAGTGACGCGGAATAATTCGCCTATACTGTTCCCTGCCATCGGGACTCCTTTGTCAAACCTGTAAAGTAAACAACGCCGACCGCTTGTGCGCCATAGTCATATGAACCGGCCGGATAATATCGCTTCCCTTGCCCTTTAATCCCGAAACAACGCAAACGTCTTGCCGCAGGCCGCCAACTGCTGTCGGGTCAACATGAAAACGCCGTCGCCGCCATGATTGAATGTCAGCCACGTGAAGGGAATTTCAGGGTACTGCTCCAAAAGATGCACCATGCTGTTGCCCACTTCGCAGATCAGCACTCCGTCCTCGCTCAGGTAATGCGGCGCGGCCGCCAGAATGCGGCGCACCAGCTTCAGCCCGTCGCTGCCCGCCGCCAGGCCCAGCACCGGTTCCGCCCGGAATTCCTGCGGCAGATCGCTCATGTCCTCCTCATCGACGTAGGGAGGGTTGGTCACGATAAGATTGTATTGCAGCGCCGGCAGCTCGCGGAACAAATCGGAGCGAATGGGGGTCACGCGCTGATCCAGCCCATAGGCTTGAATGTTCATTTCGGCCACTGCCAGCACGTCGCCGGAAATATCCACCGCATCCACTTCCGCCTCGGGAAAAGCGACCGCGCAGGCGATGGCGATGCAGCCGCTGCCGGTGCACATATCCAGGATGCGGGCGGGAGGTGACGGCAGCACATCGTGGAATCGGTTGTCAATCAGTTCGCCGATGGGGGAGCGGGGAATCAGCACCCGCTCGTCCACATAGAATTCAAGCCCGCAAAACCAGGCCTTGTTCGTCAGATAAGGCACCGGAATGCGTTCGTTGACCCGCCGAACCACGCGCTCCACAATGCGATAACGCTCGCTGGAGGTCAACCGGGAATGATACATTTCCTCCGGAAAATCCAGCGGCAGGAACAGGCTTGGCAACACCAGCTGCACCGCTTCATCCCAGGAATTATCGGTGCCGTGGCCGTAAAAAATCTGCGCGGCGTTGAAGCGGCTGACGGTCCAGCGCAGCAAATCCTGAATGGTGTGCAGCTCGGCGGCCGCTTCATCGACAAAAATCTTATCCAATTTGCTCTCCGGGGGGGGCAATGTCATCTCTTCTGCCGGTTAGTTTGCCATGAAGCGTCCCGCAAAGCAGCAGGCACGACCGTCCAGAACCGCTTCCGCGCGTATTTTTTTACCGGAAAGTTTCGCTTGGAAAGGGAATTAGAGGGTAAACTTGCTAAAAACAGCAATTGCAGAGTGAGGAATGAAAAAAAGATATCAACTGGCCGATGATGAACGTCATCTGTTTCGCGAGTCCGTGGCCGGCACCAAACCTTTGCGGCAGGATACGTTCAATCCGCCTAAACCGCGGCTGAAAACCAGCACGGTGCCCGCGCGGCGCTTGCTGCACGAACAGGTGGACGCCAGTTTTTACTTTTCCGATGAATTTCAGCCGCTATTGGAGAGCGATGGACCGGCCCGCTACATGCGCCCTGACGTCAGCCCTTACGAGGTGAAAAAATTACGGCGCGGCGATTACCTGCCCGAATTATTCCTCGATCTGCACGGAATGACCCAGGCTGAAGCCAAACAGGAGTTGGGCGCCTTGCTGGCCGCCTGCCGGCGGGAGCATGTGCACTGCGCCTGCGTGATGCACGGCCATGGCAAACATATCCTAAAACAGCAAACGCCGTTATGGCTGGCGCAGCATCCCGACGTGCTCGGCTTTCATCAAGCGCCTAAAAATTTCGGCGGGGACGCCGCGCTGCTGGTGTTGATAGAGCTTGATGAATGAAACGTCCCCAAGGGGGTCGAAAAGGAATTACACCTTCGCCAACAATTGCGCCGGGCTGACCTGCCAGTTCAATACGCCCTTTCCGTCGGCTCCGTCCACGTCCACGCAGGCCACCGCCGAGGTAGCGAACATCGGCGCCTGCTCGGTGGGACACAAATCCGCCACCAGGTAGCCCACCAGCGGCAGATGCGAAATGACCAACACGCTGCCCAGGCCCTCATTGGCCAGCGCCTGCAGATAACAGCAGATCATGGCGACGTCGCCGCCCGGCGTCAGCTCCGGCAGGCTCTCTTCACCGTCCGGAAGCACCATTTCATCGCGCATGACGTCCAGCGTTTGCCGGGCGCGCAAATAAGGACTGACCAAAACACGATCGGTATCGATAATTTTGCTACTCAACCAACTCGCCATCAGGCGTGATTCATCACGGCCACGAACAGTTAAAGGTCTTTCAGCATCACTGGCGGCTTCTAACGCAGCGTCGCCGTGCCGCATAATCAAAACTTGCATAGTGCACCGTTGTTGTTTGACAAAAAACGCACGGGGAAACAAATATACATTGCCGCGTCACGCTGTCGCCTTGTATGAAGCTTCGTAGAAACTTCAAGACGCACAGCATACCGTCCCCCCGAAGCGATCGGGCATTGAGAGCTCGAAATTGCGTAATAAAACGCTGCTTTTTACATCAATACCCACTAGGTAGTCAACACATCGAACACAGATGCCCCTCCCGAGAACAAAATGTCATAACAAAAAAACCTACTGACAGTAATGGCTATTAGCATAAGACAACACTTCCTGCTAAAGGTGCGCGTTAAGTAACAGTTTTGCAATTGACACCCGCGGGCGCCGCCATCGCCCCTTGGACATGTCCGCCGCGAACATGCCAAGGCCTAAGCCCTCTATCTTAAGCAGTATGAATAAACCGGCCTCTCCTGCCCTGGCGGGATATTCGTAGAGGCGTAACGGATAATGGCCTCATGCTGCTTATACCGAAACCGGCACGTTTTTTCCGGCTTGATTATAAATAGCGACAAACCGGCTGATATCCTGTTGCCACACCGACCGTTAATGGAAAATATCCATCGCATTGTACAGAGATTTTAGGTTGTCATCGCTACCATATCAATAATAGCAATCTCTCAATATCAGCAGGATATCAATACCGGCAATCCATCAAAATCAGCAAAACATCAATATCGACAATCTAGTAACATCCGCAAGACATCAATACCGGCATTCTGTTAATATCAGCAAGACATCAATACCGGCAATATATTAATATCACCAAGACATCAATGCTGGCAATCTATTGAAATCAGCAAGACATTAATGCTGGCAATCTATTGAAATCAGCAAGACATTAATGCCGACAATCTATTGAAATCAGTAAGGCATTAATACCGACAGTCTGTTGATATCAGCAAAACATCAATATTGGCAATCTGTTAAAATCAGCAAGACATCAATACCGTCAATCTATCAACTTCAGCAAGACATCAATATTAGCAATATATATTTAATTGGCCATCCTTTTAAACAGAGCCATCCGCTATAATATAGCAGATGAGTTACCCGTTGCCGTTTCCAAAGCATAATTGCGGGTCATTACATTTTAACCGTTTCGCCGGCTGGCAGCGGCATCCTGAGAAAAGCTGCCGTACAGCCTTATCAAATCCTTGCGTAAGCGCTTTATATGCAATGGCAAACCGATTTTGGTTTATCATTCCACCACCGCCGGACTTCCCCTTCATGACGACAGGTTTTTATTGCTATTATACATCGCCGCTGGCGATTGTATAATCAGCAGTTCTACCAATTTAATAATGACAAAAAACTTTCTAAATAACTTCATTGAGCAGCAGTCTTGCCGGTTAACATTAGCGTATGGGATGAACAGTGAACCGAAGGAAAAAATTTATAAAACAAATGGCGTGATAAAACAATCGCGGCCCGTTCACCGGCCCGCGATCACGAAATTTAACGCAAACCGAGCTGGAAAATCAGGCTTTCAGCTTCACAACTGAAATTGAAATCGGCAGCCAGTTTCACCCCGCCGTCAACCGTCTCAAGGCGGCTGGTAATCTGGCAGGGGTCGGATTCCACCGCGCGGGCTTTTTCCGTCAGCGTGGCCAGCATGGCTTCAGCCTGGTGGCGTTGTTCATAAACCTGGCTGAAAGACGCCTTGCAATTCTCGTTGTCGATGATGGTGCCGACATCGACACAGCAGCAGGCAGCCGTTTCTTCAGCGCTGCATTTATTCATTGAATGTGCCATCGTTTTTTCTCCACAGGAAGAACCTGTCTGACAATATTAACCTTACAAAATATCTGTGCTTGATTATACGCTTTTCACCGCAATGATAACAGGGATTAACCGTTGGCTTTCCGGCTTCTCCCCTACGGCGTATCGATATCCTTCAAATCGCCTTGAATCGCCTTGGCGTTCGGGTTTTTCCTGCGGCACCAGACGACCGCCGCTGGCCAGGAAATCGTGTCGCTGGAAATAGGCCGCGCGCACCATGGCATAAGGGTCGGAAGAGTTACGCAGCAGACTGTCCGAATCCAATAGCTGAGCCCGGGTTTCTATGCCTTGGAAAACAAACTTTCCAATGCTCATCCACCAGGTGAGATAACTGAGCGCCGGATAGAAATCGTCCGCCATATCGCCCAGGTCTTGGCGCGGCGTAAAGCTGCCGTAAGCGGGCAGCACTACATACGGACCATATCCCACGCCATAGGTGCCGAGGGTCGTACCGAAGCGCCTGGGTTGCTCCTTGGCAAGCTTCGGATTCGCCATGGAAGCGACATCAATCAAGCCGCCCATCCCCAGAAGGGTATTAAGGAAGAAACGGTTGAAGTGAATCATGGCTTCATAGGGTTTGCCGACGGCGAAATAGTTCACCATAGAGGCCGGCTCTTCAAGGTTGCTGAGAAAATTGCTCAGACCGTTACGGGCCGGCATCGGCACATAATCGCGCCAAGCCACCGCTGCGGGGCGCACCACATACGGGTCAAGGACATTGTAGTTGAAATTGAACATTGTCCGGTTGAACCCTTCAAGCGGATCCGAATGTTGCTGGGTTGGCTCGGATGTTTTGCTGGCACATCCCAGAACCAATATGCTGGCCAGCGCCACGCCTGACAGGCGGTAATTCATCATGCGACTCCGTTTTTAATTATTATGCCCGCCTCTAGGGCACCTGTTAATCGATTTGGGCGGCAATCCGCCCAACGACGGCGTAACGGCAACATCGGGCTTAAGCGCCTCCCTGGCCGGATTGCTTGCGCGCCAGGTCGATATCATGCTCGATTATCTCCACATGAGCGTCATCTGCGGGCAATAACGTCAACAAACGCCGCCATAGTATAATAGCCTGAGGAAAATTATTCTGCTGATACTCGCTGATAGCCAGCAGGTTCAGCGTGGGAATGCTGGACGGCCGCCGTTGTATAAGCTGATGCAGCAACCGGTTGCCCGCCAAATTGTCGCCTGCATCGGCGGAACGGATAAGCGCGGTGGCGTAATCGAGCCCGATATCATCATTATCCGGCGCCAAACGCCAGGCCCGTTCAAAAGCAAGGATGGCCATGGCGGCGTCTTTGCGCGCCGCGCCGATACGGCCCAGCATTAACCAATCCCGCACGTTATCCGGCTGCCGCTGCAAAGACGCTCGCAATCCCACCGCGAAACGCGACAGCTCGGCGGGCGTCAACTGCCGGGCATGGGGATCCATGAGCCGGGCGCGCAGCACGGGCAGCTCATCCACCTGGCGCTGCCAGCGCCAAAGCTGTCCATAGCCGCCGGTACCGGCGTAAAAACCCAGGGTGACCGCCATAAGCGTCACTACCCCCGGCAACAATACCCAGTTCCCCAGCCTGCGCCGGGGCGCTTGTCTCGCCGTCGGAATATCCGCCAGCAGGTTTTGCTGCAGATCCTCGATGTGCCGGGCGCGTTCGGCAATGAGCCCCTCCGCTTCGTCCCGGGCCAGTTCATCCAGGCGCCGCCGATAAAACAGGGTGTTGAGACCGTCGCGGCTCATCGCGCCGGAACCTGGTCCGAGGCGCAGGGCAGGCAGCACGAATACGCCCGCCGCCAGCGCCAGCAAGAACGCCATGGTCACCCCCAATGCTATCATGGATGCTTCCCGTCCGGTTTATCCAGCAGCGTCATCAGGCGTCGCCGCTCATCGCGCGTCAGAGGTACTCGCCGCCCGCCGCGCCGCACGGCGTGCAATACCACCGCCAACCCGCCCAACGCCGCCACCAGCAACGGTCCCAACCATAACAGTAACGTCAACGCGTTTAACGGCGGCTCATAGGTGACGAAATTTCCATATCGCGCCACCATATAATCAATGATTTGCCGTTTGGTCTGTCCCTGCTGCATCAGTTGAAAAACCTTATCGCGCATATCGGCGGCGACGATTCCATTGGAATCGGCGATGCTGTTGTTTTGACATTGCGGACAACGCAACTGACCGGTGATTTCCTGATACTGCCGCTCTTGGTCCAGGCTGCGAAATTGTCGGCCGTCGATGGCGGCGCCCGCGGCGGCGCTGAACAGCAGCAGCGCCGTTATCAGATAACCCACGCGCATTCAGGCCCCTCCGGCATATTTTTCATACAGCGGCCGCAATTCCCGCCGCCAGACGCCGGCGTTCAGATCCCCGGCGTGCCGATAGCGGATAATGCCCTTGCCGTCGATAAGAAAGGTCTCTGGCGCGCCATACACCCCCAAATCCAACCCCACCATGCCGTCGCCGTCATAAAGGCTCAGCATGTAGGGGTTGCCCGAGGCGTCGAGCCAATGCAGCGCCTTTAGCCTATCGTCTTTGTAATTCATTCCCACTACCCTAATACCTTGCGCCGCCAGCGTATTAAGGAATTGGTGCTCCGCCCGGCAGGTGGGACACCAGGTGGCCCAGACGTTGAGCAGCAGCGGCTTTCCGTCGCGCAAGGCCGTTTGGCTGTAGCGCTTCGCCGGGTCGTCCAGGGACGGTAGGGTAAACGCCGGTACCGGTTTGCCAATCAACGCCGACTCCAGCAGGGTAGGATCGTCGCCATGGGCATTCCGGCTTAATTGCACCATAAAAACCGCCGTGAGCGCCAGAAAGACCAGCAGCGGCAAAGCAAGCAGCAGCCTGGTTTTCATCGGGCCGCCTTCCCGGTTTGCCGGTTCAAAGCCCGAGCGCGATAACGGGGATCCGCCAGACAGCACAGTCCCCCCGCCGCCATCAACAGGCCCCCCAGCCAGATCCAGCGCACAAAGGGTTTGTAATAGAGCCTGACCGCCCAGGTGCCGTCATCCAACTCTTCACCCAGCGCGGCATAAAGATCGCGGGTTAAGCCCCCATTGATGGCCGCCTCGGTGGTAAGGGACCGGCTCCGGTTGTAATAGCGTTTTTCCGTTCGCAGCCGGGCCTCGGGCCGGCCGTTATGCGTCACATCGAAAACCGCCGCCGTACCGGTATAATTCGGACCGGTCAGGTTGTGACGTTCCTGAAATGTGAAACGATAGCCCTTGATCTCCGCCCAGTCGCCGGTCTTCATACGCACGTCCCGCTCCAGGCTGTAGTTGTGACTGAATGTAATGCCGATCACCGTCACCGCCACCCCCAAATGGGCGAGCACCATGCCCCAATGGCTGCGGGTCAGGTGAGCCAGTCCGCGCCAGAAAGCCTGGCGATGGGCGGCGCGCTCATGCAGCTCCCACAGGGTCAGGATAATCACCCACATGGCCATCGACAGGCCGGTGACGCTCATGCCGCGTATGTCGTCCCCCATCAGCCGGGGTAACGACAGCGCCAAAATCAGGCTGGCGGCCAATGCCCACGCCAAACGCTTTATCCACTTGCCGGCGTCATCCCGCCGCCAGCGGATAAGAGGGCCAACCCCCATCAGCAGGGAAAACGGCGCCATCAGCGCGGTAAACATGCTGTTGAAGAAGGGCTCGCCGACCGAAATACTGCCCATACCCAGCTGCTTATGAATCAGGGGCAATAGCGTACCCAGCAGGACTACCGCCATCGCCGCCATCAACAGCACGTTATTCCCCAGCAAAAACGTCTCACGCGAGAACAGTGCGTATTGCGCCCGGCTGCGTACCTTTGTGCCTTGGATGGCGTACAGCACCAGCGAGCCGCCGACCACAAGCATCAGAAACACCAGGATAACCATGCCGCGGGCCGGATCGGACGCAAAGGAATGTACAGAGACCAACACCCCGGAACGCACCAGAAAGGTTCCCAGCAGGCAAAGGGAGAAGACCGCGATAGCCAGCAGCGCCGTCCACGATCGGCAGGCGCCGCGTTTTTCGGTCACCGACAGGGAGTGAAGTAATGCCGTTCCCGCCAGCCAAGGCATAAGGGAAGCGTTTTCCACCGGATCCCAAAACCACCATCCTCCCCACCCCAGTTCCCGATAGGCCCATGAGGAGCCGAGCACGATGCCCAGCGTCAGAAAAACCCACGCGGCCTGAGTCCATGGCCGAGACCAGCGCGCCCACGCGGTGTCCAGCCGGCCGGTAATAAGCGAGGCGATGGCGAAGGAAAAGGCCACGGAAAACCCCACGTACCCCATGTAAAGCAGCGGCGGATGAAAGATCAACCCGATATCCTGCAACACCGGATTCAAATCGCGCCCGTCAATGGGAAACGACGGCAAGGTCCGGCTGAAGGGATTTGAGGTCAATAAGATAAGAGCGAGAAATCCGCCATTGATCATTCCCATCACCGACAGCACCCGCGCCGCCGCTTCATCGGGCATTCCCCTGCTAAACAGCGCCACCGCCAGCGTCCAGCAGCTCAGCAGCCAGACCCACAATAACAACGAGCCCTCATGGGCACCCCAGGCGGCGGCGATGCGATAATAAAGCGGCAACCGGGTATTGGAATTGTTGGCCACATAAATCAACGTGAAGTCATTGACCGCAAAACCATACACCAGGCAGAAAAAAGCGCCGCCGACACAGACAAACAGCGCGCAGGCCAGCGGACGCGCGGTGGCCATAAGCCTGGCATCCCTGACGCGCCGCGCCCCACAGCGGATAAATGCTCAATAACAGCCCCAGCGCGATGGCCAGACTCAGCAGGAAATCCCCCAGCTCCGGGATCATGGCGCGACCTTCGTTTGCGTGCTATCTCCCCCGGCGGAAACGAAAGCTTCATCCAATACCGGCTTTCGCGCGTTGACCGCCATACCGCCAGGCCCTTTCAGATCCTCAGCCACGCCGGGAGGAACATAATTTTCATCATGCTTCGCCAGCACTTCCTTAGCCTGCACCACATTACCCGCGCACAGCACGCCCTGCGCCACCACCCCCTGCCCCTCCCGGAACAGATCCGGCAGTATGCCGTCATAATTTACCGTAATCGCGCCCACCGCATCATAGATTTTGAACGTCACTTTCAAGGTTTGCGCATCCCGCCGCACGCTGCCCGGCATAACCAGCCCGCCGATGCGCAGACGCTGGCCGATATGCGGCAGTTCATGCTGCCCGCCTTTACCTTGCAGCATCTCCCGCGGCGTATAAAACAGATCGATATTGGCGCTCAGCGCATACAGCGTCAGCGTCACGGCCAGCGCAACGCCCGCCAGCATTCCCAGCAGAAGATAAAGACGGCTTTTACGGCGGGGATTCACGTTATGTTCCCCCGTTGCGCGCCGGCGCCCGACATCGGCAAGGACTGCGACGCCCCCTTGCGGATGCGCCGCAAGCGCGCCTCTTGGCGCCGGATTTGCGCCAGCAGGCGCCGGCGCCGCCACAACGTGTGGATAACCAGACCGGCCATGGACAATAACGTCGCGGCTACCGCCAGCCAGACATAAAAGGCATAACCGCCCATGGCGAAAAAAGCCGCCCAGGAAGTGAACGCGGGGCTCATGGCAGCCGCGCCTTGGCGGCCAATGCCCGCACCCATGGGCGTTGGCGCTCCTGCAGTAAAATCAGGTTGCGCAGACGCATCAGCGTCAGCGTCAAAAAAAACAGCAGGTCGCCGAGAATGGCCCAGCGCAGCGGCGTAAGCATGCCGGGGGATATGCTTTGATCCATGGGGACAGAGGCCTGATGCAACGTGTTCCACCACGCCACCGAGTAATGAATGATGGGAATGTTGACCACTCCCGCCAGGATCAGAATGCCGGCGGCCCTTCCGGCCAGGCGCCGATCATCAAAGGCATTGTACAGCGCAATGGCCCCCCAGATAGAGAAACAGCAATACCAGCTCCGACGTCAGGCGCGCATCCCATACCCACCAGGCGCCCCACATGGGCTTTCCCCAGGCGGCGCCGCTCGCCAAAGCGATAAAGGTAAATACCGCGCCTACCGGCGCCATCGCCGCCGCCAGCAAATCCGCCATCTTCATTTGCCATACCAAGCCGATAAACGCCGCCAGCGCCATCGCCACATAGATTCCCATCGACCCGATCGCGGCAGGCACATGGACATAGATAATGCGAAAACCATTACCCTGCTGATAATCAGGCGGCGCAAAGCCAAAACCCCACGCCCAAGCCAATAACAACGAGCCCCCCGCGGCCAGCGCCAACCAAGGGATGACAGCGCCGCTCAGCCGATAAAGCCGCTCCGGCTTGCTCAATTGATGCAACTTTTTCCACATGCCTCACTCTGTCCGCTATAAAACGAGCTATGCTACCAACACCAGGTCCAATGCCTCTATTAGAACCGCCAGCAACACAAGGCCCACCGCCGATGCCAGCTCTGCTATCCATACCAGGCCCAAGGTAAAACGAGACGTTCGCCCTCAAAACATTCCATCCGCAGCGGCAAGCTATCGTAAAACGGTGAACTATTGCAACGTAACGCGTAATGCGGCCGCGGCGGCAAAGGGCGCCGTCATGGCGCTTAGCGCCAGCAACACGCCGAGGATCGCTAGAAATCCGCCGATGGGTAACCCCTGCGAGGCGTTATCGATGGCAGCGGTAGCAAATATTAACACCGGGATAGATAAGGGTAGCAATAATAAACTCAGCAATACACCACCTTTGCGTAACCCCACGGTCAATGCCGCCCCCATGGCGCCCAACAGGCTCAGGGTAGGCGTACCCAATAACAAAGTGAGCGCGACGGCCCGCCAAGTGACAAAATCCAGCGAGAGCAGCAATGACGCCAAAGGCGAAAGCAGCAGCAGCGGCAAGCCGGTCGCCAGCCAATGGGCGCCTATCTTGCCCAGGACGGCGGCGGGCAACGGCAGAGGCAACAGCAGCAATTGCTCAAGGGTGCCGTCATGAAAATCCTCGCCGAATAAACGCTCAAGGGATAACAAACAAGCCAATAGCGCCGCCACCCAGATGATGCCGGGGGCGATACGGCGCAATAATTGCGGGTCCGGCCCGACCCCCAACGGAAAGAGCGTGATGACAATCAGGAAAAACCACAGCGGATTGATAATCTCGCCGCGGCTTCGCCAGGCGGTACGCAAATCGCGGCGAACAATCAGCCAGAACATGGCATCTCCCGCGCCGGCGTGAGGGCTATTTTACGGATAAGCGCCCCGGTATCGGGCAGCGCCTGGTGGGTGGTGAGCATCACGATGCCACGTTCCGTGCTGTGCGCGTCAAACAGCGATAGCAATCGATCGACGCCCTGCCTATCGATGGCGGTAAAGGGTTCGTCCAGCAGCCACAAACGGGCCGGGCTCAGCCACAAACGGGCCAGAGCCACCCGTCGCTGCTGACCGGCAGAGAGACCGGCGGCGGGCAACTCCTCATACCCCAGTAATCCCGCCTGTTCCAGCGCATGCCAAATCGCTTTCTCATCACGCGGGCCGCCGCAGGCCGCCTGATAAAACGACAAATTTTCCAAAGGGGTCAACGAGAGCTTAATACCGGCCTGATGCCCGATATAAAGCAGGCTTCGATGATACGCTTCCCGCACCCGACGAATATCACGCCGTCGCCAACAGACCTCGCCGGCATCCGGCCGGAGAAGACCCGCCAGAATACGCAGCAGTGACGTTTTGCCCGTGCCGTTGCCGCCCTCAATCTGAACGATTTCTCCCGGCGAGACTTGAAAGCACAGACGGGAAAACAACACGCGATCATCACGAATACAGGACAGGTTTTTCGCTTCCAGCATCAGGCGCTCTAATGTTCATGGATGGACAGGTCATCATAACACAGGCGGCCAAAGCGGGAAGACGGCCGCCGAGGCCATGCCAGGGCCACGGGAAACCCGCCGGCGAGGATGAGCCGAGGCCGGACGTCGTCTCTCGAGGCGTTATGGGAAAACGTTTTTTTTCGCCGGTTGATGACGTAATGAGCAATCAGACCGTTAAGCGCTTATTTTCGGGGCGGAATCAGGTATAATGCCACCCGCTGTCCGGTCCTCGTAGTTAAACGGATATAACAAGCCCCTCCTAAGGGTTAGTTACAGGTTCGATTCCTGTCGGGGACACCATTGTGAAATTACCGTGCGTTACTTCACATTACCAAAACCCCGCTAAATCAGAGCTCCCCCGCCGAATATAGTTACCTAGAATTACCCAAAATCCATTGACTAAACCGAACTTTTGCGGGCATCCATGTGGGCACATTCGAAATGCCCTCAAGGCGATGCCCACAAATGCTGACCGCAAAACAAATAGAACAGGCTAAACCAAAAGATAAAGGCTATCGCATGGCTGATAGGGGCGGCCTATTCCTGTTCATTACCCCTAATGGTACCAAAGTTTGGCGAATTCGCTATCGCTTCAACGGAAAAGAGCAGACGCTGAGTATTAGCGACTATCCAGATATTTCTTTGGCTGAAGCAAGGGCCGCTCAGACTGCAACTAAATTGAAAATAAAGGCCGGCATCAATCCAGCCGGTGAGAGAAAATCCCTAAAGCACTCTCCACAAGAGCCAGTGACCGGTGATACCTTTCGCTCGATAGCTACCGAATGGTTCAGCAGCAGAAAGAAAACATGGTCAGAGAAATATGCTGATGAAATCATGAGTATGTTCGAAAAAGACATCTTTCCGCTTATTGGGGATTTGTTGATAACTGAGATAAAACCAATGGTGCTGTTGGAAGCCTTGCGAAGGTTTGAAGAACGCGGGGCAATGGAGCGAGCGAGAAAAGCAAGACGGCGGTGCGGTGAGGTGTTCAGGTATGCGATAGGCACCGGCAGAGCTGATTATAACCCGGCGCCGGATTTGTCTATCGCCATGGGCGCGCCAAAGCCAGAGCATTACCCCTTCTTACAGGAATCGGAAGTGGGCGACTTTAACCGGGCCCTGACGGCTTACAGCGGTAGTGTTATTGTCAAAGTGGCCACACAGCTCTTGCAACTTGCTGGGCTGCGTACCGTCGAACTTAGGGAATCAAGATGGTCTTTTATCGACTTTGAAAATGGAACATGGGAAATCCCAGGTGAGTTAATGAAATCTCGCCGGCCGCACATCGTCCCGATGTCCAGACAGACGATCGCATTGCTTGAATGGTTAAGGCCCATCAGCGGACACGGGCAGTACCTTTTTCCCGGGGCGGAGCGATAAGAATAAACCCATAAGCGAAAATTCCATCTTAGGGGTGATTAGGCGCATAGGATACGAAGGCCGCGCCAGTGGTCACGGCTTCCGACACCAGTTAAGTACCATCTTAAACGAGCACGGATTTGATCCAGATTTAATTGAACGCCAACTCGCCCACGTTGACCGCAATAAAGTGCGCGGCATTTACAACCACGCACAATATCTGGATAAGCGCCGGGAAATGATGCAGTGGTATGCCGACTACCTCGACGAGCTGTAATGGTTCTCACATCCCCGGATAATCGTCAAACTCTTCTCGCTGCATGTCATTGATCACATACGTCATCACTCCCCCAAAAGACCTCCTATACTTCATCTATACCTATTCACAAAGTTGAAATTCATGTGCGGCAGATTTGCTCAGTTTGAAACAAGAGAGAAATATCTCGAATTCTTGAACGCTGACGTCGAGTTCGCCGGCGCCCTCGACGGTGAACCGGTTGGCCGGTTTAACGACGATAAAACGTTAAAGAATAAACCCCAAACAGGGTTTCAATTCTAATCAATTCGAAACATAGCGAGGCGTGACACGTTAAGTATCCCCTGTATAGATGAATAAGTAACAGAGCATTTAGCTGAAACTGCACCTTGGGGTGCAGTAAATACACCGGCTGTGCATGCTATATATCTATTTGTACCATCTGAAAAATTTGGTAGGTTCGTATTGGCGAATACATTTGCCATATTAGTCTGCGCCCCGTTTATTGAGCTTACTAAGGCGTCTTCTGAATCAAACCAGTTTATGGTAGGTGTTATAATAGCATTCCCAACTGCACTTAGGATTTGCAGCGCACCGAAAACTGAAATTCTGTCACCGGTTTTTACTGGGCTTGAATTGTTAGAAATAAGTGTAATATATGAGCCAGTAGCAGTTCCAGTTAATTCTAGCTGTAACCCATTTCCATCGGAACGGTTAGTAATCATAGCCGTTATCGAATTTCTGCTTGTACAGGTGAATCTATTAAGGGTCAAAGAGCCTGCGCCAATTACTGTCCCTACAATTTCGTCACCAAAATCATAACCACGATTGCATATATGCGACAGGCTTGCACATGCCTGATAGCCAGCGCTTTTGACAAACGCATTTGCATATATTTTCGTTCCTGTATTGGACATAAATAAATCTTCTAAGTAAGGTGGCTGCTCATATCTCAAGTCTATCCCATTTAAGCTTATAGAAGAATCTGGTGCGCTAAAAAGTAACCTTGATGGTGAGTTGGCGCGTCCAAGGGAAGGTGAAAATTGCGAGCCATCCCGCATACGAGGTAATATTGTTGGATTTACAAAATAAAAACTTCTATAGAGTGCCGAACCTTCTGTTTGAATAATAAATTGATCAAACCCTTCTATATGAGTATTAACAAATTTCATAGCCATATAAGAGGCTGAAGGGCCTAAATGAACCACATCCCCAGAGGTGAAGTCAAAGCTACAATTAATAAAGCCCAAATCCATAGCAGGTGTGTTTGTATAAACGTGATATAAGTCATTACCTCCGAATGTACAATTGTTCCATGACATACGCTCTCCCGAGTTGGTATTGGTTGAAAAAGGGGGAGTTGAGTCCAATTCGGTTTTGTTCAAATCTACAACTTTCAGCCGAAAAAAGGTATGTATCAATGGAAGCAATTGTCAGCGCATTTTGGGTATTTACTATAGAAACATTTTTTTATCGCAACGTTTCGGCATTGAGAGCGAGACGTTGAGGTATTACCGATAAATAACCCTGAAGCATTTGCATTTGTTTTTCCGCCTGCTACAATTTCGAGTTGCCCGCCAATGCCCGAGAGGTTATATCCCTGACTATATTGGACATCTATCCCGGCTATAGTATTGGTAATAGATAAAACATACATGTTACTTGCCAACGCAGAACCGTCTATTACCACGTTACCGTAAAATTCCACACTTACCCAAGACGGTATGCTAATTGGGATTGAAGTAGTGTATTTACCAGCATTAACCCCTATCACTGGACGCCCATAGAAACCTTTGGCCTGGACATATGAATCAACTACATTAACTGCTGCCTGAAGCATTGGACCAATGTCAGCGCCAGGAAGAATGCCGGCGCTCGCCAAGTTTAGTCGTGTATTTTCAACTAATTTTTTCCATCTTTTTCCACTACTAGTTACGATACATAACCATCCATCGTCAGGAGTAGCGGCATCAAGCAAGTCGGATACATAAATACCAGCAGTATTTAGACAGTAATTATGTTGCCTATCTATAGTTTCGGCATTATACGAAATTACTTCTATTTTTTGTTTATCTGCCGTGGGTGAGACAGTTCTTAACGTAGCAATGTCTGGACATCTCCCTATGAATTGATAACCATCAACTCCCGCAAGATTAACAACCAATTGGTCAGGGTCATAATTTAATACATCAGGATAATAAAATTGCTGCACCCCATTCGCATCCAAGACAGCCATTGATTGGCCTTCCACTGTCACGAACTTGGCAACCGTTCCGTTGTACTCAGGATAGCCGCCGGCCCCAATGCTGATTGGTTGACTCACAGCGGTTGTACTGCCGTCATCGTTCTGGACATAAACCTGAATCTGATTAGCAGTCACGGTCGGATCGGTATCGATTTGGCCAATGTAAATCGAGCCCCCCTGCTATCGCAGCGAAGGAATTGGGTAAGGTGAAAAGCTGAGATGGAGCTGATACCACTACGTTTGGAATAGTCATAGCCTACCTCATGCTGGTGTTGTCGATGAAGGCAAGCCCCCCCCACAAAGAGAAGCCTTGCTCTGCAGTTATACACAAAACACTGTATATAATTACAGGCTATGCTTTTCGTTAGGATTTGTGAAGCATTGAAATGGTAGTTAAACGTAATGGATTGAGTTCTGGAGGAATTTAACTGCTTAGGTATGATGAGCTTGTTTCCATTGGGTTCCATTCGCTGTAATCATTTTGAGCCTACCCTGGTCCTAATTTATCATATAAATAAATTAACCAATGCCTGTCCATTCATTGAAAACTCATACCCGCTAGGGTGATTGCGCAGATCAGTACCGCAAAGAGTCGTAGTAGTAATACTCACTCCCCCTTTGCTGAAATCCCCCGATAACCAGTTTGTTGGACAATATGCCGCTCCGCCATCCATTGCAGCGTAATCCTGCTCGGGACACCATGGCGTTGCTGATTGGCTCAAGTAGTAAAACCGCAGCGGTCTATGCATGAGAGTTCGAGCCTGACAAACAGTCATACAGACTTGTCCTTTTCCTCAACGCCGCCCGATTGGGCACCATTCTATCCACCCTTGCTGCTCGCTAAAGGTAATTCCGATAGCGCGGAGCCGGCGTCGCGATCCCCTTTCGCGCACGAAATGGAGTCACTTTCTGCGCACCGCGAACGTTGCCGTCAATGATGGCTGCCGTTAACTTGAATAACCATCCTGAACACCAACGCTTGCCGGCACAGCGACGCCTGTCGTGACAGCAGCAAGGCAAATATGGGCTGTAAAGGCCTTCGGTCATGGTTTAAAACACTAAGAGCCGCTGTCGAGAACCGGTTACGTCTGACACCATTGCTGAACAAGCCCCCATACCGCCGTGGCCGCCGGAGATAGCGAGCGATTACGCCTGCGCGCCAGCTGTAGCCGCCGATTCTCTTTCGGCAATAATTGACGTACCGCCAGGCCGTATCCCTCCAGGGACGACAACGCCAGTTGCGGTATGACCGAGACGCCCAAACCCGACTGTAAAATACGGAAGATGGTGGTGACATGCCCAAGTTCCTGAATCACGCGGGGAGTGACGCCATGGCGAATCAATGCGCTATCGATCAACGGCCGACTCCCGGAGGCATAATCAAGCAGTACCAACTCTTGATCCTGCAAATCGCACCATTCCACCTGCTTTTGCTGTGCTATAGGATGAGCCTCGGGCAATACCAGACAAAAAGGCTCTTCCATAAAGGTCTCGGTGTACAGATCGGTGGGCACGGAGGGTTCGATGATTACGCCGAAATCGACTTCGCCGTTCGATACCATATGCAGAGTCTGCTGCTGTACCTGATCATGCACGATCAGATTGATTTGCGGATAGAGCGCAACGACCTGCCTGATGCAATCCGGCATGATGCCCGCTGATATGGTCGGGCTGGTGGCCACATGCACCAGCCCGCGATGCCCTTCGCTCCTGCGCTGGGTGTTGCTCAGCGTGGTTTCAAGTTCTCCCAGTAAACGACGAAGTTCTCCCGCCAGGTTAGCCCCTTCTTGCGTCAACAAGACCTCACGCGTGGTACGATCAAATAAACGGATCCCCAATTCGTTTTCCAGCTCACCGATACTGTGACTCATGGCGGATTGCGTTAGGCAAAGCATGTTGCCCGCCCGGCTAAAACCGTGATGCTCAGCAACCGCTAAAAAAATACGTAGCTGCCTTAGAGATATATTTGAAATATTCATGATTTAAAATCATCGCTAGATAAAAAAAACATTTCCGCATTCAGTTCCCGTAGGTCTTAATAATTACCAGAAACAGGATGAAGATCCTTTGTTTTGAGATGTTAATTAAATATTCATTTAAAATATTAGAAACACCTCTCAAATTTATTTAATAAAACCAAGGGTAAGAAAGATATGATAATTTAATCAGCGGTGAGAGAGCCAGCGGCAGCGAACGAGCTCAATTGTGTCATTGATTCGCTACAGTTGAATAACATTCGCAACCTGCATACTTACGTGATGCCGCATTAAGCATCGCATGGAGGCTATTGTCATGCAGGCGCAAGATATTCAGACAGGCAACATTCCTGTTTAAACCGATAGAACCTTACCAGGTATCGGGTGACGGAATACTGCATATTATTCCAGTTAAAGATTATAAAAATTGAGTGCGACACATTGCGAATAAGCCGTCATTTTTTTAATTGAATGTTTCCTTAGGTGTTTCACTCCGTACCTTATGTTTTAAAGCTCTCAAATCAGGAGATAGTGCTATGAGTGACACTATGACTACGCAGAATCGTACAGATAAAGAAATACTCGGCTTCAGTCGATGGTGGCTCTTTGTATTGGCTTTTTTGGCTATGTCCGTTATTAGCCCATACGAATACGCTTGGTCGGTGATTGCGCCGCATTTCGCCAAGATCTATGGTTGGACGCCCAATAAACTCTCGTTGATGTTCACCGCGTTTGTCATTTTCCAAGCGTTCGGTACCTTGCCGGGGGGGGTATATTACGCGACAAGTTCGGGCCGAAGATTGTTTCTGTGGTTGCCGGTATTTTTGCAGGGATTGGTATTCTGATTTGTGCTTATGGACAAACTTTTTCCTATGCAACAATACTCATCGTCTGGTGTATCGGCTGTTTCTTTTGCGGGTTCGTCTACAACGCGGCGGTAACAACATGCAATAAATGGTTCCCCGATCACAGAAATATCACGATAGGCATAATATCCGCGGCTTTCTCCTGGGGCGCTATACCGTTTATCTTTCCAATCCGGGATATTTCAGAAACCGCGCCTGACAGTACCTTCTTCAATGTTATTTACTTTATGACAGTGATCATCGGCGGAGTCATTATCGTGACCGGCTTTTTCATGAAAGACCCGCCGAGGGGATGGACCTATTTTGCACGCTCGGCCGCGGCGAAAAACCCCATATTCAAACGCCCCTGCGAAAAGCAATATAGCATGGGAGAGGCCATGCGTACCTGGCAGTTTTGGGTGCTGATTGCCTCATTTGTTTTAGCCTCCTCAGCGGGTTTGACCTTTATTTCAAATAGCATCAAATTTGCCTCGGCATTTCATTTCAGCGTCACCGCGGGAACCGTTGTTACCGTCGGCATTGCCGTCACCAGCGGTTTAAGCCGAGTGGTGGGCGGCTGGGTGGCGGATAAGATCGGCGTCGACAGAACAATGACGGTTTTTTTATATCCTCTGCGGCCTTTTTTCCCTCGTCGCGCTGGTTTTTGGTGAAGCAGGCAGCTCAACGGGATTTATCAGCAGCTGTATAATTTCAATATTCTTCTGGGGAGCATTGTATTCGCTCTTTGCTTCGATAGTGGGTTATTACTACGGCGAAGTCGCTTCCGGCTCAAACTACGGCATGCTTTACGCCACGGCCAAGGGGCTAGGCGGGATATATGGCGGCGTATTGGCCTCCTTTCTGATTACCACCTACGGCCATCCTTTCACCATTATCGTCTCTTCCGTCATGGCGCTACTTTCCGGTTTCATCCTACTTCCGCTGTGGAAGCATCCCCCCCATCTGGAAAGAGGCGAGCCCAGTCATGGTAACAACCCATTAAAGACCCTAATTCATATCAATACTTAATACGTAGCAATTAAAAGAGAGGCTTTATGTCTGCTATCAGCGAAATTGGTGCCGGAACAGATGCAGTGTCGGAAGATCCTGTATTGATCGACGGTTTCCAACTTATTCTCCATGCGCTCAAACTGAACGATATTAATACTATTTTCGGTTTGCCGGGAATTCCGATAACTGATTTTCTGCGGATGGCGCAGACCGAAGGGATGCGCGTTATCTCCTTCCGGCACGAGCAACACGCCGGTAATGCGGCGGCGGCGGCGGGTTTCCTCACCGCCAAACCCGGCATCTGCATGACCGTTTCAGCGCCCGGCTTTCTCAATGGCTTGACCGCCCTCGCCAATGCGACCACCAACTGTTTCCCCATGATTCTGATAAGCGGCTCCAGCGAACGGGAAATCGTCGATCTGCAGCAAGGGGATTATGAGGAGATGGATCAACTGGCCGTCGCCAAGCCGCTATGCAAGGCCGCCTTCCGGGTGTTGCATGCCAAAGACATCGGCGTGGGTATCGCTCGGGCCATCCGAAGCGCCCTCTCCGGCCGCCCCGGCGGGGTTTACCTGGATCTGCCGGCCAAACTGTTCTCGCAAACCATGCCCCTTGAAGCCGGTCTTGAGTCGCTGATTAAAGTGGTTGACCCTGCCCCACGTCAGCTACCGGCGCCCGATTCGGTCGCACGGGCGCTTTCTTTGCTCAAGAATGCCAAAAAACCGCTCATCCTGCTGGGCAAGGGCGCGGCCTACGCCCAGGCCGACGCCGATATCCGCGCGTTGGTGGAGAAAACCGGCATTCCCTATCTGCCGATGTCCATGGCCAAGGGCTTGCTTCCGGATACGCATGAACTGTCCGCCGCCGCCACGCGATCTTATGTCTTGCAGGAATCCGACGTGGTTCTGGTGGTGGGCGCTCGTTTGAACTGGTTGCTTTCCCACGGCAAGGGCAAAACCTGGGGACAGGAAAAAGGGCCGAAGAAATTTATCCAGATCGATATCGCGCCCGCTGAAATCGACAGCAATGTGGCCATTGACGCTCCGCTTATCGGCGACGTCGGTTCCTGCGTGAAGGCATTGCTGACCGGCATCGGCAACGACTGGAGCAAGCCCTCTCTTGACTGGACCGGCGCCATTGCTGAACGCAAGGCAAAAAACGTCGGCAAAATGCTGGAAACGCTGGCTGCGCGTCCATCGCCCATGAGCTTCCAAAGCGCGTTGAGCGTGGTGAAGGACGTAGTCAAGGCCAACCCAGAGGCCATTGTCGTCAGCGAAGGCGCCAATACCCTGGATTTCGGCCGCAGCATCGTGGACATGTATCTGCCGCGCAAGCGTTTGGACGTGGGTACCTGGGGGATCATGGGCATAGGCATGGGCTTCTCGGCGGCGGCCTCGATTGTGACCGGCAATCAAGTCATCGCCATTGAAGGTGATTCGGCCTTCGGCTTCAGCGGCATGGAAGTGGAAACGCTTTGTCGCTACAACCTGCCCGTCTGCATTGTCGTCTTCAACAACAACGGCATTTACAAGGGAACGGATAAGAATGGTTCCGGCGGGACCGACATGGCGCCCACGGTATTCGTTAAGGACGCGCGCTACGAAATGATGATGCAGGCCTTTGGCGGCGTGGGCGTCAGGGTTACCACCGCCGACGAACTGCACAAGGCTCTGAACGAAGCCGTCGCCTCCGGCAAACCGACGCTTATCAATGCGGTGATTGACGAGACCGCCGGAACCGAAAGCGGCCGCATCACCAAATTGAATCCCGCTAAAGCGAACAAGAAATAAACATCCAGGAGATTACATTATGAGTAAAAACAAAGTGTTGCCTTTGGCCGGCGTCAAAATCATCGACTTCACCCATGTGCAGGCCGGTCCGGCGTGCACGCAAATGCTGGCATGGTTCGGCGCCGACGTGATCAAAATCGAACGTCCGGGCTCGGGCGACATCACCCGTAATCAATTGCGCGATATTCCGGATGCCGACGCGCTTTATTTCACCATGCTCAATAGCAATAAGCGGTCGCTCACGCTCGACACCAAAAAGCCTGAAGGCAAGGAAGTCTTGATAAAGCTTATCAAAGAGTCTGATGTGATGGTGGAAAACTTCGGCCCCGGCGCGCTGGATCGCATGGGCTTCACCTGGGAATACATTCAAGAGCTCAATCCCCGCATGATTTTGGCATCCGTTAAGGGGTTCAGCGAAGGCCATCATTACGAACACCTGAGAGCCTATGAAAATGTTGCGCAATGCGCCGGCGGCGCGGCTTCCACCACCGGTTGGTGGAAAGGCGAAAATGCCGGGCCGACGATTTCAGCGGCGGCGCTGGGAGACAGCAACACCGGTATGCATCTGGCCATTGGTATTCTCACCGCCTATATCGGACGGCAAAAGACCGGCAAGGGACAAAAAGTCGCCTGCGCGATGCAGGACGCCGTACTCAATCTTTGCCGCGTCAAGATGCGTGATCAGCTTCGTTTGGACAAGGTCGGGTATCTGGAGGAGTATCCGCAGTACCCCCATGAACCTTTCACGGACGTGGTGCCGCGCGGCGGCAACGCCGGCGGAGGCGGACAGCCAGGCTGGATTCTCAAATGCCAGGGCTGGGAAACCGATCCCAACGCTTACATCTATTTCACGGTACAAGACCTGGTATGGACCCCTATTTGCGACGCGATAGAACGCCCGGAATGGAGAGAGGACCCCGCCTACACGACGCCCAAGGCGCGTCAGCCGCATATCATGGAGATTTTCGGCGCCATTGAAAACTACATTTTGATCACCGGGAAAGACAAATATCAAGCCGTGGATTATTTCGGTAAATTCGGCATTCCCTGTGCGCCGGTGATGTCGATGAAGGAACTGCTGCACGACAAATCCCTGTTGGAGAGCGGCTCCATTGTCGAGGTGCCGCACAAGGTACGCGGCAGTTATTGGACGGTCGGCTGTCCTATCAAGTTCTCGGATCTCAAGCCCGAGGTGACTGCCTCGCCGCTGTTGGGTGAACACACCGATGAAGTATTGGCTGAACTGGGTTACTCGAAAGAGCAGGTAGCGGCCATTCACTCAGCCAAAGCGGTTTAAATACCATGGAACTCGCCCTGAAGCAGTTCCTGGCGGCCATTGGCGACGCCGTCGTTATTTCCGACGTCGGCGGCGTCATCACCGCCTGGAATCCCGCCGCCGAACGCCTGTTCGGCTTCACGGAAAGCGAGGCCATCGGCGCCTCGCTGGATATTATCATTCCCGAGCGGCAACGCCGGCGGCACTGGTCCGGCTATCATCAGACCATGCAGACCGGCATCACCCGGTACGGCGCATCGCTTCTTCGTGTGCCGGCCCAGACGCGTGACGGCGATACCGTTTCCATCGCCTTCACCGTGGCCTTGCTGCCCGGGGAAGACGGCAGGCCGGCCGCCATCGTCGCCATCGTTCGCGATGATACCGCTCGCTTTAACGAGGAACGCGCATTGCGCAAACGTCTGGCCGAGGCGGAAGCGGCCGCGCAGCCTGATTCGCCGTCATTAAAGGCGGCGGATAGGACGCTCCGATAGAGGCTGCATGCTCTTAGGGTGAGCAGAACGGATAACACTACGTCAATTATTTCGAGGGAAATGTTCATGAGCAAAGCATTGGACGGGATCAGAATTATCGATTTTACCCATGTGCAGTCCGGCCCAAGCTGCACCCAATTGCTCGCCTGGATGGGCGCTGATGTGATCAAAATCGAGCGTGTCGGCGAGGGCGACGCGACGCGCAAGCAATTACGCGACATTCCGGACGCGGACAGTTTGTACTTTACGATGCTTAACCATAACAAACGCGCGATCACCCTCAACACCAAAACCTCTGAAGGGCTTAAGGTGCTGGACAGACTCATAAAGCGCAGCGATGTACTGGTTGAAAACTTTGCTCCCGGCGCGCTCGACCGTATGGGTTTGACCTGGGAACATATACACGCCGCCAACCCGCGAATGATCCTCGCGTCCGTCAAAGGCTTCGGGCCGGGTCGCTACGAAGACTGCAAATCCTACGAGAATGTGGCGCAATGCGCCGGCGGCGCCGCGTCCACCACCGGCTTCGATGACGGTCCGCCCGTTGTCACCGGCGCGCAGATAGGCGATTCCGGCTCGGGTTTGCATCTCGCCTTAGGAATTGTTTCCGCGCTTTTCCAGCGCCATGCCACCGGGCGCGGACAAAAGGTGTCGGTGGCGATGCAAGACTCGGTGCTCAATCTCTGTCGTGTTAAACTCCGGGATCAGCAAAGGCTGGAACGAACGGGGGTATTGGAAGAGTATCCGCAATTTCCCGATGGCCGATTTGGCGAGGCGGTGCCGCGCGCCGGCAATGCCTCGGGCGGGGGCCAGCCGGGTTCCATTCTCAAATGCAAAGGCTGGGAGACGGACCATAACGCCTATCTCTACTTTATCACTCAGGCAGCGGTATGGCCGGCCGTGTGCCATGTCATCGGCGAGGAGCGCTGGATCGATGACGACGCCTACAAAACGCCCGCCGCCCGCCTGCCAAAATTGCAATCGATTTTCAGGCGTATCGAACAGTGGACCATGACCAAGACCAAATTCGAAGCGATGGAAATACTAAATCATTATGACATCCCCTGCAGTCCGGTTTTGTCGATGAAGGAAATCGCTGAAGATGACGCCCTTCGCGCCAGCGGCACCATCGTCGAGGTCAACCATCCCGTGCGCGGGAAATATAAAACGGTCGGCATGCCGATAAAAATGTCGGACAGCCCGGTTGAAGTCACCGCATCTCCCCTGCGCGGCGAGCATACCGGCGAAGTGCTGCGTGAGCTGGGCTATGATGAAGCGGCCGTGGCGGCGCTGCGCGATGAGAACGTGATTTAACTAGGGTGCGGCGTCCGGCTTTTTACGTTTCGGGCGCCTTTATACCACCGCGGCTTTAGCCGCGGAAGTCAACAAGAGGGAAAAGGAAAGCGATAACGTACGCAGGCAGGGTAATGAGGTTGAAAAACCGCTTTGCCCTTCATCACCGCGCCATCACGCCAGAAGCGAGCTCATGCTGTTGCTCAGTTCATCCAACAAGGCATAGCGCTTTCGGTATTCGGAGCGCTTCTTGCTCGGCAAATCATCCATCTCTTTGCGCGGGATGGTCAGGGGAATATCGTACAGCGATGTTGAATAGGGTATGGCGTTAATGGAATCCCAAAATTCATCGTAGCTTGCCATAAACACATCTTTTTTACGGCGCCGATAGCGCAGACTGTTGAATATATGACCGGCATCGCTCACGGCCAGTATGCGCTTAATGTCCAGACGTTTAACGATGCGCAGCAAACTTTCCAGCAACAGGCGTTTGGGAAACAATCCATAGCAGGATTTCGTGGCTTGTTTGATAAGTTCATGAGGCGTCGAGCGATTGGCTCCCTGGAAACCGCCTACGATTGCGACGGCGCCTTCCGGCCGTCGCACGAGGCAAAATGTGAGCGCGGCCAATCGGGTTTCGCCCATATACAAAAACATATTGGTTTCCCCCTCTCGCTCCGATTTGCCGATGGAACCCATTTTCACCGTGAACAGTTCGCCCTCTTTGCCGGTAAATGAGGCAATTACCCTGCCCTGGGCGCTAAGAAAAGCCTTTCTCAACGGGACATTTTCGATGTTTTCAATGTAGTGATAGTGGTCAATCAGCGCCGATGCCCTTTGGCGCACCGATAAACCTGAATACAGGTAAGGCTTGTGGATTTTATCCGGCAGTTTGGTCTGGACGGAGAAAGCTTCTCTCCAGACCGGATTGGTGGCGATATTGCCGAGAATTCGCAAGGAAAGCATGGGATGTAATAAAGAACGCGCCGCGAATTTAATCCTGAAAAAACGCTTGCGCCAGAGGTTATCCGGTATACATTGCCCCTCCAGCAGCTCAATGAGAAGAGCAAGGCTTGGGGCTTTTTTCCCACTGGCGGTTCTTAAATAGGTGTGTTCCATTTCATTTTAGATTTTCTAAATACTTGTTAAATAACAACATAACATTACATTTATCAACAAATTCACAATGTGGAGAAAAAAGGAGAATGGCAAGATAAGAAAATCAAATTCGTTTATGTATTGTTTATGATCAGACAGGAAGGATGGCGCGGGAAGCGCCGAGAAAGCAAAGTAGCGAAGTAGCAAATTAGCAAAGTAGCAAAGTAGCAAAGTAGCAAAGTAGCAAAGTAGCAAAGTAGCAAAGTAGCAAAGTAGCGACTTAGAATGAGCGTCCTTGCCCATACCCTTCTTTTCCCTCCGCCCCTCAATGTTACTGGTTTATCTTACGACGTTATGATTGTCGAACCAACCGTGCCAGCGCTATACCAGTTTGCGCCATCATAAACCATTCCAACAATTGCGCCGGCGGACGGTATAAGGTAATCAACAATATCGCCGCGATGCGGTTTGTAATAGGTAGAGAGATTAGCAACTTTATTATAATCAGTTGCAGGATTGCTTTGCACCCAGCAATTATTTTTGAGCGTTATCGGACCTTTCATTCCTGAATTCCAATATGACATAGGCGTTGTGGTGGTGTCGGAGTAATTGTTCCTGATGTCTGCTATCTCAAATTTTGCCGACATAAGTCTTATGCCGTATGTTTGAACATTGTTTAATAATGCATTATTTTCGATACGGGTAAACTTACAGGAGGTGTTAGGAACATTGATAAAGCTATAATAGGCACTGAGTTCTACGTCTTGATTGATATAAATGACATTATTGGTTATTCTAACATTGAAGTTGCCGCTCATGAAAATGGGATAATTTCCCGTCGATGCAAAAGAGTTTGAGAGAGATTTCCATGTATTCCCGACAATGCCTAAAGACATATTTCCGCCGCAGGATATGGAGCCGTCTTGATAAAAGGTATTATTATGAAAAAATGCAGTTATTCACCGCTCCGTTAAATAAAATCTTAAAACTTCCGTTAAACGTATTATCATTGATTGTCCATAAGCTTCCGCTGCTGTCTCCCGTACCTATGGTAATTATTGCAGATGCATTTTCATTTATAAAAGTATTATGATGCATTTTGAAAGTATTTGTATTTGTTACCCGCACTTGGGAAGTAAGTTCAATCGTTGAAGGCAAGAATTGTATATGATTCCCCGAAAATTCAGTAACATATATAGTATTTTCCGTCAACTGATCGTGAACTGTTCCGGCATCGGAAATTGTAATATCGCAGTTTATAATCCGGTTGTGGCCTTTGGAATTTACAAAGGCCCGGCTACTACGGCAATAAACTGAGGCACCATCAACGGTAAATTGCGATGTTGGATAATCACCCGAAAAAGATCCATTGCAAATAACGGCGGCTTGAAATTGATAACCATTCTGTGGATTCGTCAGATATGAACATTCTGTTTTATCATAAACACCACCCTGCACGTACATGCTCGAGGCATTGAGCAAGGGTAGATAACAGTTGTACGCTTTGCAATCTGTGACGCTGATGTTGGTGCTATTTTCGCCCTTGATGCCTAACACATATCCTGAGACCGTTACATTTTTGAATGTGCCATGTTGCGTATCATCGGCGAAAGGCAAGGCTGCCCCTGAGGCATCGGTGATGCTTGTTACGCCGGGAGGTACTTTTGCGACGTCATCTACTCCCAGGGGATATTCACAGTAACACCCGATATAACCACAGAGCGTGCCGTTATAAACAGTGCCATTTGATGACTGTAAGGCCGGGTCGCATAGATAAACTTTGGTATTTATGAATTGCGAATTTTCCACGCAGCCGTTGTAACAACCCCACAAAAAGCAGCCGCTGCCGAATGAATCCGAGGATTCAGAGCCATTCAATCTGTCTAGTATTTCATTTGCGGCAACATCTTTGCTGGAAACGTTGCCTACGTAAGGAGAATTACAATTTCTGAATCGAAGCGCGTTACCCCAACAATTCTGAAAAGTGCAGTTACGCACAATGGGATGATAACTACCCCATATATCAAGCATAGTCGTGCCGCAACTATAGGGCGTTGGATGCGGGCCCGCCCCCATTGTGGCATAGGTGTTTCCGCCTTTATTCGATTGATTAGCATAATCGAAAGTAAACCCTTCAATAATGAATGACGGAAAATAATCACCTCGCCCATAACCAGAGGGATCCGTACCAAGCTGAATCAAAGTCGTCTCAGATGTATAGTTGGTGGTTGTGATATCAATCGGAATAGGATCAACATTTTCCCAAATGACATTTGTACCATAGCCAGTCAATATAAACGATGGCCCATTCATATCGCTATTGGCATAACGCAGCGTGCCGAAATTAACGGTCCCGTTAGGAAAAACCAACTCGCCGCCCTTCGCAATGATGTAGTTTAAAGCTGCATTCACATAAGTTCCACGGTCAACGCCATCCCCTGTAACGCCAAACCACGTGGCATCGATTGCCCCAATGACCTTCCTTTTCCAAACATAATTTTCATTTACCCTAAAAATCGTTCCTCCATCATCGGCAGCGACCGTGTCGGCGGTATAGATAAACTCGCCTCCGCCACACCCCAGCCCGGTAAAATACGAGGCAAGCGATATCCTGTCGCCCGGTGCGGCTGGCGTTATTCGAAGCGACTCAGCGCTGTCAACCTGGCCGATAAACGATAAACCGATTGAAGACGCCAAACCCAGGGCCAAGGCTGCCGAATCATCTTCTAGCCAACTCCCCGCGCGGTAGACTTTATACACATTTTCCGCCGTATTAAAATAAACATCACCCTCGCTTGCCGTTGCAGGGTCGGTGGCATCAGGCGACAGGCTATGCACTATCCTGGCTTCATCAGCCGTAAACCGCTCCTCTACCGTGCCGGAACCGGTGTTGACCAGTGTCCCCCCCCCCGCTGGAAGATGACAGTTCACTTGACAGCCCGCCGATGGCGGCGTTCATTTGTTCTTGAGTAACGAGATCATTGTATTCTTCAGCGGTCGGGATCACGCCGGTGATGGAAGTGGGCATAAAATACCTCCGGATGTTGATGTTGATAAGGGCAAAGCTTCTCGGAAAGCTAAGCCAAGGCCGCGGGTCAATATACTGTATTTAAATACAGTATATACCACTATAATTGTATTTATGGCTAATATCTATTGTTTTTTTAAACCATAATATTCATGATGTTAGGCCATTTTATGCCCGGAAATAGCATTTTGAGTTATAAAGTAGATCAGCGCCGTGGCGGGTTAACTGGGAAGTGCATAGCGCTACTGCTAATCCATTCACGCCGGCGATTTAACGTTACCGAGGGTCGAGTCGCTTAGCAGCGCCGCATCAGGCCGGACGGCGGCCGCGGACCTGGCAAGCTGTCCACAATGCATGGACATTTGCTTCGGATGAGATACAATGGGTAAATTATTCTTTATTAAAACACTGATATGAATAGATTATTTTATCGCTATGTTTCAGTCGGGATAGTCAATACCTTAATACATTGGGCGGTGTTTGCGATAATCCGCCATGAGTTTACGAATAACCAAGCGATATGCAACTTTATCGGCTTCTCCAGCGCCGTGACATTTTCATTTTTTGCCAACGCAAAATTTACCTTTAGAAGTGAATCGACGATAGCGCGCTACGTTCTCTTTGTGGGATTCATGGGGATCATGAGCATCGTGTTCGGCCTGATAAGCGATAGCCTCAATATCCAAGGACTTTATACGCTGATCTCTTTTTCTTTGTTCAGCCTGGTTTGCGGCTTTCTTTATTCGAAATATATCGTTTTCAAGGAAGCAAGGGAATGAGGGGGCAGCAAGTAATAAGGTGATTTCATGTATGATGTCGGCAATGCTTATCGCAACAGCGTTTTTGCTAAAAAATTAATAGCTCACTTGCAGAGCGACTATTACCTTTTTATATCTAATCGCTTTCCTGCTGAGGAAAAAAAACTCAACACATAATTAAATTGATGTCTATGATTTAAGAGAATTTATCCCGAGACTAATTTTTCGAGGGAGTTAACAATGCTGCCCACATTAAAATTCATTAATGATTTACTCCATCTGCTTCATCAACTTTTTTAGATTCGTCTAACGCTTTGGTTATATACGTCTCCACCCGCCAATTCATTGATAATCGGCTTGGGTTATTGTTTTTCTTCCTTCCGTTCTGGAACAATTAAATACAACCAGGCCGTTTTCCTTCCATATTTTCAACTGGTATTCAACGCCTGAGTCATTAATGATTTTGGCGGGATAACTGCCGACGGACGCGGCATAGGTCTGATTGCCTATATTCCGGCATTCATTGAAATCCATCGGCGTATCCTCTTTGGTCACTGCCTGCCCCACTTTGGGCAGCTTTCCTTTCTCATAAATGACATTCAAGTTCTCTTTCGTATACGTCACACCGGCAAGAGACGAAAATGCCATCACGAACAATAACATCCCCATTATCAATGGCTTCATACGGCTCCCCCTGCAGAATTATCCACAGCATAACACGCCTCGGCAAAACCAGCAGCCGGGCTCGACAGCATCAGGCTCGATCCATGTCTTGGATTGGAGGCATGGAGAGGGTTCAACAATACCCAAGGCCGTGCATTCAAAATTTTTTTATAAATTAATAATTTAATTGAATATTTCAGCGTTCTATTGTTATATGCGAAAAAAATGTGTGATGCCCATCACAAAAACTTGATTTTATGTGATGGAGGTCATATTATGTATCCCGTAGACAACATTTATATTACATTGCTTCAGAGGCCGGACAAATGAAATTACGTAACCTTTTAAAAAAGATGCTGGCGTCCTATCTTAATACCGTTAAAGATGTGCCGCCTGGCGCGATGTTCTAAGCGTAAAAAAAGCTGCCGAAGCAGCTTTTTTTTGCTCGCCTGTTACCGATCCATTCTTAAACTGGCTGTTATCGTTAAATCGCAAGCAAGCGTTAAGCGATTACATTCAGCATTGGCAAGCCTACTGACTTCCCCCGTCCGGCAGCATAGCGACATTCTATTCTTCCCCTACCCGCCGGTACAGCGTCCTAATTGACCAAGGTGAGGTAACGATGGCGTCAGCCAGCGAAACTGCATGCCGCTCATAAATGCCATGGGCAAAACCCCTGTTGGAATTATTGCTCGAGCCGTCACGGCTCGCACATTACGTATACACATCACCGCGTGAGCTAGTGGTCATTAAGCGTTGGACGATGCCCTGCCAATAACGTTATGGCCGGGATTGCAGCGCATCAAGAAGTTGTGTTCTCTGCATTGGCTTCATCGCCATTGACCTCTACAAACTGCGATACCGAAATCAGGCGGACAAAATGCGCTAACAGCAAGTCGACGTCCGATTGGAGTATCTCATCGCTGGCGCTGGCGGCGGAGAGTATGGCTTTTTCAATATTGGTGGCCATGACGGGAGAACTCCCTTTGCCCACTGTCAGCATCAAAGCGGCTAAAAGCAAGGACTGGGCCTCTACCTGCGCAACGAGATCCTTGGTGGTGGCATCAACTTTAGCCAGTTTCCGCAAGATATCAATAACAAGGTTTTGCATAGTGGTGTTCTCAAAAATAGAGCGGCAACGACACTGTTGTTGCCCAAACATAGCGTGATCATGATACTCTTTTAATGATTAAGATCACATCTTATAACTGTAAGCATACACATAAAATCTCTGTATACCCCCCCCTACCTAAGCCGCTGTGACTCACCAACAAAATACTAAAGTATCCTCTGAATATTGTTTCATTCATTAGGGTAATTTATACATTTGGGAAAAGCTCTATGTTCACCTCAGCAGCCTTGCGTCCGACAACAAAGTGAGATGGCGACGGGAAAACGCGAGGTGGAAATTTCAGGGTCTCCATTTCCTGTTTTCATATCTGTAAGCAGACTGCTGAACGGTGGCTGAGCTTAGGAGGACGACCCGGTCGCCACACTGTGATTTTCGGCGACAATCTTTTACCCGCCGGGGTGATAAAAAGGGTAGGTAAAGAAGAGCAGATGCGTCAGGTTCAGGGAAAAGTGGAACAGGGTTGCGACCCATAATTTACCGCTCCAGAGCCAGGCCAAACCATAAATGAGACCTGCCAGACCAGCAAACAGCGCCAGCATCCAGCCGCCGGCGATATGCGCCAGGCCGAAGGAAAAGGCCGCGCCGCCCAGTGCAATGGCGGGATTTTGCGTCCATAGCAATAAACGCTGCATGAGATAGCCGCGAAACAATGCTTCTTCCGCCAGGGAGACAAAAAAAACATTAGACAGGATAAACCAACCCAGCCAAGGGGGAAAATGCCATTCGACGCGAAGCCCGCCCAGCAGCGTCGCCAAGCCAAGCAATGCAGGTATGCAAAGCGCCAGTCCCATCCAATAATACCACCGCGACGCCACCGGCGGAGGTCTGGATAATAGCCCGGGCAAGCAGGCCAGCAATAAGACCGGCACCAGGGCTTTATCCAGATTGAGATATAAACTGAAACGCGCGCTTAAAGGCCCTGCCGCCGCTTGATCAACCACCCTGGGATTATGGAAGCCCGGGAACAAATGCATAAACAACCCCAGGCTGCAAAGCAACAAAAGGATTTCCGCGCTTACGGAAAACATACGGCTGTGCCGGTAATGCCTTTTTGCCGCTATCGCCATTGCAAAGAAAATCAGCGCCAGGATTGCCGGCCAGCTCACGACGCGTTCATAAACCGCCAACATCAACGCCGCGAAAAGCAACGCGGCGGCGATTGTGCGATCCAGACGGGGAATCGTTCCGCAGGCAAGAGCCGCGGCCAGAAGCATCCACATTGCGTTTTGTCCTGTGGGATAAGGGTAAAACCAGACCCAATATTGCGGGAAGCTCTTTAAACCGGACGGCAATAATCTTATTGCTGGGACAAACGCCCGCAACCGGGCATAACCCGGTATTGGTCATTATGCCGGGTCGACGGCGTGTTTAGCGCCGCTGGGCTTGAGGATCCCATCGGCGCGGAACATCGCTTTGATGCCCCGTACCGCCTGCCGGATGCGATCCTGGTTTTCAATCAGCGCGAACCTGACGTGGGTATCGCCATAGTCGCCGAACCCAATACCGGGCGAGACGCAAACCTTGGCTTCCGACAACAATTTTTTAGCGAACTCCAGCGATCCCATGGCGGCGTAATGCTCCGGAATTTTCGCCCAGACATACATTGAAGCCTTGGGGTTATCCACCATCCATTCCGCTTCGTGCAGGCCCCGCACCAGCACGTCCCGGCGCTGATGATATTGCTCGGCGATATCCCGCACACACTGCTGATCCCCTTCCAACGCGGCAATGGCAGCCACCTGCAGCGGGGTAAAGGTGCCATAGTCGTGATAGCTTTTGATGCGCGCCAGCGCGCTTACCAGCTCAGGATTGCCCACCATAAAACCGATTCGCCATCCCGCCATGTTGTAACTTTTGGACAAGGTGAAGAACTCCACCGCAATTTCCTTGGCCCCCGGCACCTGCATGATGGAAGGCGCTTTCCAGCCGTCATAGACGATATCGGCATAGGCCAAATCATGCACCACCAGAACCCCATACTGCCGCGCCAGCGCCACCACCCGCTCGAAAAAATCCAGTTCTACGCATTGCGCGGTAGGATTGGAGGGAAATCCCAGAATCATCATTTTCGGCGTGGGAATGCTTTCACGGATGGCCCGCTCCAGCTCGCGGAAAAAATCAACGCCTTCCACCAGCGGCACCGAACGCACCTGCGCGCCGGCGATTACCGCGCCATAGATATGGATCGGGTAACTGGGATTGGGAACCAGCACCGTATCGCCATGATCGAGCGTCGCCAGCATCAGGTGGGCCAGCCCTTCTTTCGACCCGATGGTCACGATGGCTTCACTGTCGGGATCGATCTCTACCTCATAGCGGTCGGCATACCAGCGTGAGATGGCGCGCCGCAAACGCGGTATCCCCCGGGAAGTGGAATAACCATGGGTATCTTCGCGCTGGGCCACCGTGCAGAGTTTTTCGACAATGTGCGGCGGCGTCGGTCCGTCGGGATTGCCCATGCTGAAATCGATAATATCCTCGCCGCGACGGCGCGCCGCCATTTTCAGCTCGGAAGTAATGTTGAATACATAAGGGGGAGACGTTCGATGCGTGTAAAACGCCGTGATGAACCGGATTCGGCCATAATATCCTCGATGTACGTTAGCGCCCGGACCATCCGAGCGACGTTGACCCGCGAACGGGTCTGTAGATGAAACTATAACAATACCGCTGAAAATACAATGGCTAACCTTGCCCCGCCGGCACAAGAGAATAATCTGCCGCCGCTTTCGCCGCCGCACAGGCTGAAAAGTCGGTCTGAGCCGCGGGGACCTCGCCATTGTGCGTGTTTTCATGGCGCGGCAAGTGCTTTTTACCATGACTCGCCACAGACCCGGCAATAAAAGCGGAAGTGATAAATTTTATGATAGTAGTATTCCTCTTTAACGGGCATTGCCTGGACAAAATCCTGCGATATTGACGAAAAATAATTTCCTCTTTAATTTGCTCAGGTTTCCTCTTTTTACCAGCCGCATGTCCGGCGCCGGCAATGCCGCGGGTGGAACATTGTCCGTCTATTGCTTATAGTAGTGACAGCCTTGTTCTGAGCGGGACGGAGTAGTGAAAGAGATGTTTGATATGCTGCTGGCGGTTTATGAACGCGCGGCATTAATGTTGATTTGCCTGTTTCTGCTCACCAGGACCCGGCAATTTCGTCAGCTGTTGCAAAAAGAGCAGCATACCGGCCAGGAGCTGCTGGCGGTCACGGCGATTTTTTCACTTTTCGCGATTTTCAGTACCTATTCCGGCATTCCCGTGGAAGGTTCGCTTATCAATATACGCATTACTGCGGTCATGTCGGGCGGAATTCTTTTCGGCCCCTGGGTCGGTATAGCCACCGGCATCATCGCCGGCGTGCACCGCTATCTCATCGATATAAACGGTCCCACTTCGGTGCCCTGCCTGGTGAGCAGCGTGGTGGCCGGGTTTGTTTCCGGCTATATCAAATTGAAAATCGTCAAAGAGCATCGCTGGGGTATCGGTATTATCGGCGGTATGCTTTGCGAGTGCCTGACCATGTTGCTGGTCATTCTGTGGGCCCAGCCGATGTCGATGGGATTGGATATCGTCTCCAAGATAGCGCTGCCGATGATTCTGGGTGGCGTCAGTATCGGCATGATTGTCCTGCTGGTGCAGGGCGTGGAAGATGAAAAAGAAGTCATCGCGGCCCGTCAGGCCAAGCTGGCCCTGGATATCGCCAATAAAACGCTGCCCTACTTCAGGCATATCAACAGCGACTCTTTAAATACCGTCTGCGATATCATCCGCGCCGATATCAAGGCCGACGCGGTGGCCATCACCAATGAGCATAATATCCTGGCCTATGTCGGCGTCGGCGCCGAGTTTTATAATATCGGCCACGAAATTATCAGCGAAATGACGAAAGAAAGTATCCAAAGCGGAAAAATCACTATTAAAAACAATGATGAGGCTGAGCGCACCCCGCAGATCCATTCGCTGATCATCATACCCTTATGGGAAAAGGGCGTCGTCACCGGCACGTTGAAGATCTATTATCGCCACGCTCACCAAATCACCAACTCCCTCAAAGTCATGGCCATCGGCCTGTCGCAGATCATCTCGACGCAAATCGAGGTTTCCCGCATTGAACAGCTGCGGGAAATGGCCGATCAGGCCGAACTCAGAGCCCTGCAGAGTAAAATCAACCCGCATTTCCTGTTTAACGCCCTGAACGCCATCTCTTCCTCAATCCGCATCAATCCTGATACAGCCCGGCAGTTGATTATCAATCTCTCACGATATCTGCGTTATAACCTGGAATTGAACGATGCCCAGATAGACATTAAAAAAGAGCTTTACCAGATCCAGGATTATGTCGCCATTGAGCAAGCGCGGTTCGGCAGTAAACTGAGCATCATCTATCATATTGATGAGGAATTGTCCTTTACCATTCCCAGCCTGCTTATCCAGCCGCTGGTGGAAAACGCCATTGTTCACGGCATCCGGCCCTGCCGAGGTAAAGGCGTGGTGGTGATTTCCGTCAGAGGCGACGGCGACCGTATTCGTATTTCGGTAAAAGATACCGGTAACGGCATCAGCGAAGACGTTATCAATCAAGTGGAACGTAACGCGTTACCGGGCAAAAAAATCGGCCTGCTGAACGTGCATCACCGCGTGTTGTTGTTGTATGGCGAAGGGCTTCATATTCGCCGACTCGAGCCAGGCACCGAAATCTGGTTTTACATCCCTTTGAAAAACAATCAGCTGGCCGCCTGAAGGCGGCGGTTTTGTCCGGAAAAAGCGAGACAGTATGAGAGCCGTTATTGTCGAAGATGAATTTTTATCGCAGGAGGAATTGAGTTACCTCATTCGTAAACACAGCAATTTGATCATCGAAGCCACCTTTGAAGACGGTCTGGACGTGTTGCGCTATTTACAGAGCCACGAGGTGGACGTCATTTTTCTGGATATCAATATTCCCTCCCTGGACGGCGTACTGCTGGCGCAAAGCATCAGCAAGTTCGCTCACAGGCCGCAGATTGTATTTATCACCGCCTATAAAGAGCATGCGGTGGAGGCTTTCGAGCTGGAAGCCTTTGATTATATTTTGAAGCCTTACCAAGAGTCGCGTATCGTCACCATGTTGCAAAAGCTGGAGGCATTACCCACGCAGCCCGCCATCGCCGCGTCCGGCGGTAGTGATGCCTACGCCGGGCTGCACTCCATCAACTTGATAAAAGATGAACGTATTATCGTCACCGACATCAATAATATCTACTATGCCGCGGCGCAGGAAAAGGTAACGCTGGTGTATACCCGTAAGGAAACGTTCGTCATGCCGATGGCTATCACCGAATTTTGCACCCGCCTGCCGGAAGCGTTTTTCTTTCGCTGTCATCGCTCTTATGTCGTGAATTTGGCGAAGATCCGCGAAATTGTCCCGTGGTTCAACAACACCTATCTCTTGCGGCTTAACGATCTGGATTTCGAAGTGCCGGTCAGCCGTAGCAAAGTCAAGGCATTCCGGCAGCTTATGCGGCTGTGAAAGACAGGAATAACGCCGGCCATCGAAAGCGGTAGATGCGCCTCACGAGGCGTGTTACACAGATGCCGAACATATACTCCCGAAGAGGCCGACCATGGTCAATGGCGAAAGGCGCTCTCCTGACCGCCTAGAGCTCACTGCCCATCAGTTGCCGCAAATGGGCGCCGGCGCCCAGCAAACCGGGTTGCTCGTGGGTGATGAGATAAACCGGAATGGGGGACAAATAGCTTTTAAAGCGGCCTTTATTCTCAAACGCCGCCCGGAAACCGGACGCGCGGAAAAAATCCTTGAACCGGGGCACCAGTCCGCCGGCGATATAGACCCCGCCGAAAGTGCCCATATTCAACGCAAGATCGCCGCCGAAGCGGCCCATGATGTCGCAAAATACCGATAACGCGCGGCGGCAATCCTCATTGTCGCCGGCAATGGCCCGATCGGTGACTTCCGATGGGCGCAGGTCTTGCGGCGCCCGACCGTCCGCCTTAACCAGGCTGCGGTAGATATTCACCAGGCCGGGACCCGACAATACCCGTTCGGTCGACACATGCCCAAGCTCGGCATTCAGTTGTGACAGAATAGCGATTTCATCTTTATTGCCGGGGGCGAAGCCCACGTGGCCGCCCTCCCCGGGCAAACTGACCCAGCGCTTGTCCTGGCGCGCCAGATGGCAGACCCCCAGCCCGGTGCCTGCGCCGTACACCGCTATCGGTCCCGGCCGGGGCTTATCGCCGCCGAACTGCTCAATGTCGGCCTCACGCAATACCGGCACCGCCATCGATACGGCGGTGAAATCATTGATAACCTCCAGCAGCGCTAAGCCCAGGTTCGCTTTCATCTCCTTGATGGAGAAATTCCAGGGATTGTTGGTCATCTCCACCCGATCGCCGGTAATGGGGCAGGCAATGGCAATGCAGGCTTCGGCGGCGGCGACCTTCTGCGCCTCGAGATAATGCCGGATCACGGCTTCCAGGGTGCTGTACTGCTGGGAGGAATAGGTATGGATATGGGAAATGGCGCCGTCGCTCATATCGCATAACGCCAAACGGGCATTGGTCCCGCCCACATCACCCACCAAAGCGTATTTTGTCATTATATTCGAGATTCCAATCACATGGCACACTGCTTTAAGACATGCGCCTGACAATAAGCATAAACAATAAAATAATAATACCAGTTATAATGACCTTTGCTATATGTTGGCGACGTTTTGATCGGAACTGCCCTGCCGCCACGTTATTCTTTCTCCCCCAGAGCAAACGCCACGGCCGCCGCGGCATGGAGGGTGGTGGCGTCAAACAGAGGCACGCCGGCAAACCATCTCAATATTATCCGCCACTTTATGCCTCGTGTTGGTACATAACACTATAGCCCTCGAGCAGTCCCGGCGTCTCCTTAGCAACTCCAGTATGGCGCTATGAGCGTCGTTTATGCGCTAAGGCGGATTATCATAGCGAAAAAAAAGAAGTTGACTGTAAGGCACCCTGTCACATAACGCGCTTACTGTATTCGCGATTTGACGTCATGGCGGTAAGAGTGAAGACTGTAAAATGTGATCGCCTACCTGGAGAAGGCGGTCAATAATAGCTACCCTACCGTCCCGCTTTATGATTAAAGGATCTCTTATGGTTTATCTGGCCAGTCCGACCCGTTATCAAGACATGATGTATCGCCGCTGCGGCGCGAGCGGCCTTGAGCTTCCGGCGGTTTCATTAGGGCTGTGGCATAATTTCGGCGATATCACCCGGTTTGAAAACAGCCGGGAAATGGTGCGGCGCGCTTTCGATCTGGGCATAACCCATTTCGACCTTGCCAATAACTACGGGCCGCCCCCCGGCTCCGCGGAAGAAAACTTCGGCCGTTTGCTGCGCGAGGATCTACATCCCTACCGCGATGAGTTGATAGTATCCACCAAAGCGGGCTACACCATGTGGCCGGGCCCTTACGGCGACTGGGGCTCGAAAAAGTATTTGGTCTCCAGCCTCAATCAGAGCCTGCGGCGCATGGGCCTGGATTATGTGGATATGGGTTTTTTTATCACCACCGTCCTGATACCGCCACGCCGTTGCTGGAAACCATGACGACCCTCGATCTGCTGGTGCGCCAGGGCAAGGCGTTGTATATCGGACTGTCCAATTACCCGGCGGAGCTGGCCCGGCAGGCTTTCAAAATCCTGCGGGACCTGGGCACCCCGTGCCTGATACACCAGCCGAAATATTCCATGTTTGAACGCTGGGTCGAGCCTGAATTGCTGGATGTGCTGGCGAACGCCGGCGTCGGCTCAATCGCTTTTTTCCCCCCCTGGCGGGCGGATTGCTCACCGATCGTTATCTGGAGGGCATTCCTGAAGATTCTCGGGTGGCCGCCGGCAGCCACTTTCTGACCAAAGAGCGCCTGGATGTGCGGACAATGGATAAAGTGCGCCGACTCAACGCCATTGCCCTGTCCCGTGGACAAAAATTATCACAGATGGCCCTGGCCTGGATATTGCGCGGCGATCGGGTGACCTCGGTGCTTATCGGCGCCAGCAAGCCGGAACAGATCGAGGATGCCGTGGGCATGCTGTCCAACCGGGAGTTCAGCGAAGAAGAGCTCAAGCAGATCGACGACATTCTGGGCTGAGGGCGATTACCGACGAGGAGGCCCGAGCATATTCGGGCCTGAGTTTATTGAAAAGTGCCCGGTCGGGGTAGGCCGCCAGATCGTAGCTAAATGGCAACCCCGGCCGTGAATACCTATATGGACGCTCTCAGGGTAGGCAATGTTTTTTAGCATTCCGGCTGACAACAGGCATTGCAACCATATATCCGGCCTCTTGCGGGAGCCTTCGCGCTCCCCGGCCATGATGAAAGCCGCCAGGTGAGTTCTTATCATCCCTTCGGGCTGCGATGCCCTCGTATTCACACAGAATGTCCCACCTGCGGTCTTACCTGTTTTGCCATCTTGCTGATTTCACATGCAACTACCGGACAACGTTAACACTTCACGCTAAAAACCTTGACGGAGGCTCACTGAGTTCAAACCTCCGCCGGGGTTCGGTATTCTGTTCCGTGGTAAAGCATTGACCATAGGATGCGGGCCGTTTTATTGGCCTGAGCGACAACCGCCACGTTATGATGCTTGCGTTTTACCAGAGCCATAAGCCAGGGCATGGTACGCTCGTAAGAGGTGATACGCGATATCACAGAACGCGCGCCATGAACCAGTATGCAACGGAAATAAACATCCCCGCGCTTACTGATGCCGCCGAGTTTTTGTTTACCGCCGCTCGAATGTTCACGCGGCGTTAGCCCCAGCCACGATGCAAACTGCCTAGATGTGCTGAACTGCCGGCCATTGCCCACCGACGCGACTAAATAGGTGGCCGTCATCATCCCAACGCCGGGCACCTTTTCCACTCGTTGGCAGGCAGGTTGTGTCCGCGCCCAATTGCTGAGTTCATGCTCGGTTTGGCGTATGCGCGCTTCCAGTTCCTGCAGATGCTCAAGCTGACGCCGCGCACTGGCGCGGACAAAATGAGGAAGCTCGTTTTCACCCTCCTCCAAAATTTCAGGTATACCTTTATGAAGCGCGCTCAATCCCGTCGCCATGACGAAACCAAACTCAGCGAGCATGACCCGTAAGCTGTTGGCACAACCGGTCCGCTCGCGCATAAGGAAACTTCGCTCAGTGTGGATGGCAAGCACACCCTGCTGTTCTGCCGTTTTCACCTGCACGAACCGCATATTGGGCCGAGTTACCGCTTCGCAAATAGCTTCCGCATCAGCAGCGTCGGTTTTGTTGGTTTTGACATAAGGCTTGACGTATTGGGGTGGGATCAGCTTCACATGATGACCGACTCTAATTAGCATTCGAGCAAAGTAGTGACTTGATGAGCAAGCCTCCATACCAATAAGACAGGGAGGAAGTTGGATAACATAAGCCACGAATTGACTGCGAGAAAGCTTTTTGCGAAGTACGGTCTTACCACTGTGATCGACACCGTGAAGAACGAAAACGCTTTTTGCCAGATCGATACCAAGAGTGGATAATTGCATGTGGACGCTCCTGCTTATGAGATTAAACGCTCAAATTTTGGCACATTCGATGCCGTAGAGCTGGAGCGTCCATCTCATTATCCCTGTAGGCTCCGCGCGCATTCGTCAGCACTCTATATCCGGACAGCCAGTCCGTTTTTTTCCATCGCCCATTGCCGCGCCGCGATTTATTACAACGCCGTGGAAATAAGCAGGTAAATATTCAGCGTTACCACCACCACCACGATAAACCAGCCGATGATTTTCACCAGGGGCGTGTTGACCATCTCGTTCATCAGTTGGCGATTGCCGGTGAATACCAGCAGCGGCACCAGCGCCAGAGCAATGCCGAAACTCAGCAGCACCTGGCTCAACACCAGGATACGGGTGGGATCCAAGCCGGCCATGATGACGATAAAGGAAGGCAGCATGGTCACCAACCGGCGCGCCAGCAGCGGAATATGGAAATGGACGAATCCCTGCATCACCACCTGCCCGGCCATGGTGCCCACCACGGTGGAAGAGAGCCCGGCCGCCACCAGACTCAAGCCGAAGACCGTCGCCGCGGTGTGGTTCAATAACGGCGTCAAGGTCAGATAGGCTTCGCCCAGGTCGGAAATCCCGCTGTGGCCGCTAAAATGAAAGGCCGCCGCCGCGGTGGCCATCATCGCCAGGTTCACGAATCCCGCCGTGGTCATGGCGATAGCCACATCCAATTTCGTGGAGGAGTAGCGCTGGGCGCGCGTGCCTTCCCGTGAGCTTTGCGTGAGGGAGGAATGCAGATAGATGACATGAGGCATAATGGTCGCCCCAATACGCCGGCCGCCAGAAAAACCGAGTCGGCATTCGGCAGCGAGGGAATCAGCATGCCTTTGCCAAGCTCGACGACGTTCGGCTGGGAAAAAAACAGTTCGGCGATATAAGCGGCGGCAACGAAAACCAATAGGCCGCCTATGACCACTTCCAGCGGTTTCTGGCCTCGATTTTGCAGCATCAGGATGAGAAAGGTGGCAATACCGGTTAAAATCGCGCCTTGCAGCAGCGATACGCCCAACAGCATTTTAAAGCCGATGGCGGCGCCGACGAATTCCGCCAGGTCGGTGGCCATGGCGATGATTTCCGCCTGTATCCAGTAGGCCCACACCGCCGGGCGCGGAAAGCGGTCGCGAATGTGCTCCGCCAGGTTTTTACCCGTGGCGATGCCCAGTTTCGCGGAGAGCAGTTGAATAAGCATGGCCATGAAGTTGGCCCAGACCACCACCCAGAGCAGCCGGTAGCCAAAGCTGGCGCCGGACTGGATATTGGTGGCGAAATTTCCCGGATCGATATACCCGATAGCAGCGATGAACGCCGGCCCGAGCAGAGAAAGTTTTATCTTTCGCCCGGAGCGGTTCACCTCATCAACAGTTCGGCTGGTCAGCATATCGGTTACCCTTATGATCCATCGAGTCAGCTTCATCGTACCCAAACGATAATAATTATCAAGTGCATTTGGAACGTTTCGGCTTATCTCTGCGATAGATGACGATGATGAACATATAGGGTGTCAATAACCCAACCTGTTGGTAGATCCTTTCCGAAGAAGGGATGATGTAGAGCATTTTTTGGGCTACTAACAAAGGTTAGCACAACAAAAACAGTGCTGACCACAATAATAACAATTATTTTAATTTTCACGGTAACGATATGCCGTAACAACGGGTCGCTAGAGGATTTTTCTATATTTGCAACTTATAACTCGTTTTTAATGCTGCCGTTCCCTAGAATAAGCGGCGAATTATTGCATGGCTTATGATTGGAGCATTTATGGCCCGGATTTTCCATTTCCTTCTCGCCCTCGTCGTGGTGGCTTTTTTAGCGTTGCTTGTCAGTCGTGACCGCCAAAACATCAGAATACGCTTTATCGTTCAACTGCTTGTCATCGAGATTTTACTTGCCTATTTTTTCCTCAACTCATCCGTCGGATTGGGGTTCGTCCAGGGATTTTCCGCACTGTTTGATAAATTGTTAAGCTATGCCGCCGAGGGAACCGGCTTTGTTTTCGGCAATATGAATAAACAGGGCTTAGCCTTCTTTTTCCTGAACGTGCTGTGCCCGATCGTTTTTATCTCCGCGCTTATCGGCATCTTGCAGCATATCCGCCTGTTGCCCTGGATTATCCGCATCATCGGCACCCTGCTGTCTAAGGTAAACGGCATGGGAAAACTCGAGTCATTCAATGCCGTCAGCTCTTTGATCCTCGGCCAATCGGAAAATTTCATCGCCTACAAGGACATCCTCGGCAAAATGTCCGAGCGCAGGATGTACACCATGGCGGCGACCGCCATGTCAACGGTGTCCATGTCCATCGTCGGCGCCTATATGACCATGTTGCAACCCAAATATGTCGTGGCCGCGCTGGTATTGAATATGTTCAGTACCTTTGTGGTGCTGTCGCTGATTAACCCCTACCGGGTCGACAGGGAAGAAGAGCTACAGATGAGCAATCTGCATGCGGGGCAAAGCTTTTTTTGAAATGCTGGGGGAGTATATTCTGGCGGGATTCAAAGTGGCCATTATCGTCGCCGCAATGCTAATTGGCTTTATCGCCATCATCTCCGCCATCAACGCCCTGTTTACCGTCCTCTTCGGCATCAGTTTCCAGGGCATACTGGGTTATATCTTCTTCCCGTTCGCCTGGGTCATGGGCGTTCCTTCCCACGAAGCGCTGCGGGTGGGCAGCATCATGGCCACCAAGCTGGTGTCCAATGAGTTTGTCGCCATGATGGACCTGCAAAAAATCGCCGGCCAACTGTCGCCGCGTTCGGAAGGGATCTTGTCGGTGTTCCTGGTGTCCTTCGCCAATTTCTCCTCCATCGGTATCGTGGCCGGGGCAATCAAAGGCTTAAACGAGCAGCAGGGCAACGTGGTATCGCGCTTCGGCTTGAAACTGGTTTACGGGTCCACCCTGGTGAGCGTGCTGTCGGCGGCCATTACCGGATTGGTGATGTAATACCTGCGGGAAAGAATCGTTATCATTAGGGCTGCGAGGCCCGTTCGGGTCGGGTACAACCGACCCTTTTTTTATGTGCGGAACTCAGGCGCTATGCGCCTGAGTTTCTGATTGTCGACAAACGCATTCGCAATCGAAAAGGCGGGACAACCCGCGCATAAAAAAACCGGCCATAAGCCGGTTTTTTTAACATGAAAATGGTGGAGCTAAGCGGGATCGAACCGCTGACCTCTTGCATGCCATGCAAGCGCTCTCCCAGCTGAGCTATAGCCCCAAACGACTACTGAGATAGGATACCGGTTCAAACCAATCAAAAGATTGGTGGAGCTAAGCGGGATCGAACCGCTGACCTCTTGCATGCCATGCAAGCGCTCTCCCAGCTGAGCTATAGCCCCAGACATCGACACATCGTATCCTGTGGACGGGGCGCATGATATGAAACCCGGCAAACGGTGTCAACGGCTAAATGTATTAAACGCATCAAACGCTGAAAAAGCCGCCAAATCAGCGGCTCCGGGCCGGTTTATTGTTCCCGCCGGGCAATAAACTCCAGGGCCATGTCAATTCGCGCCAGGGTGCGGGCGCGGCCTACCGCGTGCACCGTTACGTCCAATGCCGGCGATTGGCCGGCGCCGGTGACGGCGACCCGCAGCGGCATTCCCACCTTGCCCATGCCCACCTCAAGCTCAGCGGCGGTCTGCTCGATGGCGTGATGTATCCGCTCCGGCGTCCAATCGACCAGCGCCGCAAGTTTGGCGCGGGCCGATTCCAGCGGCTGGCGGGCAACCGGGCGCAAATGCTTCTTGGCGGCGTCGGCATCGAACTGCTCGAAGTCCTGATAGAAGTAATGGCAGGATGACGCCATTTCCTTAAGGGTCTTGCAACGCTCTCCCAGCAGTCTGATAAGCGCCGTGAGCTGCGGGCCGTTGCGGGTGTCGATGCCTTCCCGCTCCATGTGCCAGAGCAGATGGGTGGCTACATACTCCGCCGGCAGGTGATTAATATAGTGGTGGTTGAGCCACTGTAATTTTTCGGTATTGAACGCGCTGGCGGATTTGTTGATATCCCCCAGGCTGAAGAGCGCTTTCATTTCGTCAATGCTGAATATCTCCTGATCGCCGTGCGACCAGCCCAGGCGGACCAGATAATTCAGCAGCGCCTCCGGCAGGTAGCCGTCGTCGCGGTACTGCATCACCCCGACCGCCCCATGGCGTTTGGAGAGGTTTTTTGCCATCGTCACCCAAGATCATCGACACATGGGCGTATTCAGGCACCGGCGCCCCCAGCGCCTTCAGGATATTAATTTGCCGCGGGGTATTATTGATATGGTCTTCTCCCCGGATAACATGGGTGATTTCCATATCCCAGTCATCGATAACCACGCAAAAATTATAGGTGGGGGACCCGTCGGTACGACGGATAATCAAATCATCCAATTCCTGGTTGCTGAACTCAATCGGTCCGCGGATTTTATCGTCGAAAATCACCGAACCCTCTTGCGGATTGGCGAAACGCACCACGCAGGGTTCACTTGCAGCATGATGTTCGTGGCTGCCGCGGCAATGGCCGTCATAACGGGGTTTTTCCCCGCGAGCCATTTGATCTTCACGCAGCGCGTCCAGCCGCTCCCTGGAGCAATAGCATTTATAGGCGGTGCCTTGTTCGAGCATATCATCGATAACCGCGTTATAGCGGTCAAAGCGTTTGGTCTGGAAATACGGGCCTTCATCCCAATCCAGATTAAGCCAATTCATCCCATCCATAATGGCATCAATAGCCGCCTGGGTTGAGCGTTCCAGATCGGTATCCTCGATACGCAGCACGAACTCTCCGCCGTGATGGCGGGCAAACAGCCACGAATAAAGAGCGGTACGGGCGCCGCCGACGTGCAGATAGCCGGTGGGGCTGGGCGCAAAACGGGTTTTAATTTTCATCAGGGACATTGCCTTAATCACGCTTGGCTGACGGCAGGAAGCACAGCTTCCCGCCGGTTATAAAAAGTGGACAATATTCTACCACTCCCCCCCCCCGATTCCTCAACGCCGTTCGACTTTCGCCGCGTTTTTTAGCAATATTCCGTCGGCGGCGGGACACTTCTTGACTAATTTTACGACGAACACACTTTTTACTTTCAAAAATCGTTGACTCACTTGGCAGTATCCCTATAATGCGACACCACACGGCGGGGGTGATTAGCTCAGCTGGGAGAGCGTCTCCCTTACAAGGAGAGGGTCGGCGGTTCGATCCCGTCATCACCCACCACTCTTGTTCGGGTGGGCTCCGCGGTGAGAAATAGAAGTAATACGCTGTAAGAAGTGGGTGATTAGCTCAGCTGGGAGAGCGTCTCCCTTACAAGGAGAGGGTCGGCGGTTCGATCCCGTCATCACCCACCACTTCTTGACTCTGTATTGTTTTGATTTTCGTTTTTCAGAAATGGGTGATTAGCTCAGCTGGGAGAGCGTCTCCCTTACAAGGAGAGGGTCGGCGGTTCGATCCCGTCATCACCCACCATTTCTGAATCTTCAAGTGGGTCGTTAGCTCAGTTGGTAGAGCAGTTGACTTTTAATCAATTGGTCGCAGGTTCGAATCCTGCACGACCCACCACTTTCAAAGAAATCTTCCTTCGCAACAATTTTCCCCTTAACAGTTATATCGCACGCGTCGTGTGGGATGAGAACCTGCGCAGGTTCGAGCCGAGCGAAGCGAGACAGCGTTGCCGTTAGGCAACGACCCGGAGGGCGAGGCCAACGGCCGAGTTATCCTGCACGACCCACCACTTTCAAAGAAATCTTCCTTCGCAACAATTTTCCCCTTAACAGTTATATCGCACGCGTCGTTTGGGATGAGAACCTGCGCAGGTTCGAGCCGAGCGAAGCGAGACAGCGTTGCCGTTAGGCAACGACCCGGAGGGCGAGGCCAACGGCCGAGTTATCCTGCACGACCCACCACTTTCAAAGAAATCTTCCTTCGCAACAATTTTCCCAATTTATCTGTATTGCATGCCCCCGCTTTTAAAAAAAACGCCCTTAGCGATCATTATTCCCGTTTCCCGAAAGCCGGGATCACTACGGCAATAAGCCAAACGCAAAGACAACAGGCTTTTTTATTGCGCTTCATATCAGATGAAAATTTGATAAAGTCCCGTTAAATCAAAACGATTTGATTCTGACGCGTCGCACACTAAACGGAGCTTGCATGATACTCTACCGCTGTTTTTTACTGCTTATCCCACTGCTTATCTCCGCCTGCTCCCATCATGACAATACTCCCCCGGCAAAAGGCCCTATATGGATTGGCCCACCTAATGTTATCTCGGTAGATCGAGAGGGGAAATTGAAACCTAACCGGCGCATGGAGCGCATTCAAGCCAAGGGCCGAATTGACAACAGCGCGGATGGGGGAGCGCGAATCGGCTGGTAACCCTTCCCACTTTTCGCGCCCGAAACTCTCCGCTTCGATAGCAGGCGAAAGGAGGCGACTCGTTTCGCTGACATGTCTTATTGACTGCATTTCTAACCCACTGATTTAAAATCATATCCATGCCAAGCCATGCCTATGAAGAAATTCTATTTAGATCGTCAGGTGCAATCGTTTTTGAACGCTCTGAACAGCACCGGCGCCAAGCCCATGGAACAACTTTCACCGCAAAATGCGCGCCAAGCCCTGATCAATGCCCAAGCCAACGCCAAATTGCCGCCCGCCGACGTTTCAAGCAAAACCATTACCGTCGACGGCCAGGACATCTCGTTAGAAATCGTCAAACCGGCGGGAGCCACCGGCACATTGCCGGTATTTATGTTCTTCCACTGCGACGGCTGGATCCTGGGGGATTTTCCCACCCATGGGCGTTTAGTGCGAGATCTGGTGACGGAATCCGGCGCGGCGGCGGTCTTTGTCAATTATACCCCCCTCCCCGGAAGCGCATTATCCGGTGGCCATTAATCAGGCCTATGCCGCAACCCGCTGGGTGGCGGGGCATGGCGATGTAATCGGCGTGGATGGTTCACGCCTGGCGGTGGCGGGCAACAGCGTCGGCGGCAATCTGGCTAACGGTCTGAGCAAATGGCCGCAGGCGCCCCTGTGCCAGCAAGCCATTCGGCTATGCGCAAACCATTGGCAAAAATTTGAGAAGGCGGTCGTTCATTACTATTTGGCGGCCCGTCCCGGCCAAGCGCTTTGTCGACACTCTCATGGCGGCGCTTATGCGCCGCCAAGTACATCTGCAAACATCAATGCCCGCCGCCGCTGCCGGCCTGAGCGGTGAACGGCGGTTTGGCCAAAAATATGATGACGACCAGCGAGAAGAATATCCAGCCCAGCAGGGTGAAATAATCGACGGTGGACATCATATAGGCCTGCCCTTCCACCAGCTTGTCCAACTGCGCCATCACCCGTTGGCTGCCGCCCCCCAGTTGCGCAATATACGATTGCGTATTCTGGCTGTAAGGCGTGATATTTTCCACCAGCTGGGCATGGTGGAATATTTCACGGCGCTGCCAGATCCAAGTGGTCAGCGACGACGCGAAACTCCCCCCCCCCAGCACCCGCAAAAAGGTCGCCAACCCCGAACCGTCGGCAATCTCTCGCGGCGCCAGGCTGGAGAGCAAAATACTGGTGGTGGGCATGAAGAACAGCGCGATGCCGATACCCATGAATCCCTGGATCATCGCGATATGATAATAATCCACCATGGTATTAAAATCGGCCCGCATAAAGCACGACACGCCGATCACCAGGAACGATCCCCCCCCCCGACAACAAGCGCAAATCGAATACATGGGCATAGCGCCCCACCAGCGGCGATAATATCACCGGCAGCAGGCCCATGGGCGCCGCCGCCATCCCGGCCCACACCGGCGTGTAGCCCAGTTGTGTTTGCAACCATTGCGGCAACAGCAGGTTGATGCCGAAAAAGCCGGAGTAACCCAACACCAGCGCCAGCGTGCCGAAGGAGAAATTGCGATAGCGAAACAGGCGCAGGTTGACAATGGGATGTTTATCGGTGAATTCCCAGATAACCAGCGAGATCAACGAAACCGTGGAAATGATCGTGCCGATGATAATGAAATTGGAGCTGAACCAGTCGAGATCGTTACCTTTATCCAGCACCACCTGCAGCAGGCCGACCCCCAACACCAGCAGACCCAGGCCGATATAATCGATGGGCTGATGCTCCACCTGTTCCGGACGCTCCTTCAACTGGATGATAACCAGCATGGCAGCGAAAATACCGATGGGTACGTTGATGAAAAAGATCCACGACCAGGAGTAGTTATCGGTAATCCAGCCGCCGGCCAGCGGCCCGATAATGGGCGCCACCACCGTCACCATCGCCAACAGGGACAGCGCCATCCCCCGCTTGGCGGCGGGGTAAATCGACAGCAGCAGGGTTTGCGCCATGGGATACAGCGGACCGGCGAAAAAGCCTTGCAGCGCGCGGAATATCACCAATTGCGTCATGCTTTGGGAAATCCCGCACAGAAACGACGTGATGATAAACAGGATTACCGACGCCAAAAACAGCTTGGTCTGGCCGAAACGCCGGGACATCCAGCCGGTCAGCGGCAACGCGATGGCATTGGATACCGCGAACGAGGTAATCACCCAGGTCCCCTGATCGGAACTGACGCCCAGATTGCCGGAAATGGTGGGTAACGCTACGTTGGCGATGGTGGTATCCAGCACCTGCATAAACGTCGCCAGCGACAGTCCGATGGTGGCCAGGACCAGACTGGGCGGACGAAACGATTGATCACTCATGGCGACCCCGCATCAATTTTGTTCCTGGCCGGCGCTCTGAGCCTGTTCGCCATTTTCATGGATAATGCGCATCACCAGGCTGTCCGCCTCCGCCAGTTGATGATCATACACATCGGTGGCAAAACGCGGTTTTTCCTGCGGATGGGGCGCGAGTACCGGCCCGTCCTGGTTGTGCAAATCCACGGTGACATCGGTTGATAAGCCGATACGCAGCGGGAACTTGTTCAAATTGTCCTGATCCAGGCGAATCCGCACCGGTAAACGCTGGACAATTTTAATCCAGTTGCCGGTGGCGTTTTGGGCCGGCAGCAGAGAGAAGGCGCTGCCGGTGCCGACGCCGAGACTTTCCACTTTGCCGCGGTAGCTCACTTTGCCGCCGTAGAGATCGGCATCGATTTCCACCGGCTGGCCTATGCGCATGTCCACCAGTTGGGTTTCCTTGAAGTTGGCGTCGATCCAGATTTGATCGAGGGGGACCACCGCCATTAGCGGGGTGCCGGGCTGCACGCGGCTGCCCACCTGTACCGACCGCTTCGCCACATAACCGGTCACCGGCGCCACCATGGTGCTGCGCACATTATCGAGATAGGCCTGGCGCAGCTGCGCGGCGGCGGCTTTCACATCGGGGTGATTGCTGATGGTGGTGTCATCGACCAATGCAAAGTTAGTGCTCAATTGCTGTTGCGCGGAAGTCAGCGAGGTTTCCGCCGAGGTCAGGGCATCACGGGCGTGGGACAATTCTTCCTGGGATATCGCCCCGTCCCGCGCTAGGTTGGCGCGACGCTGGTAATCATCCTTGGCGCGCTGCAGTTCGATTTTACGCGCCGCCAGCATCGCCTTGTAGTTATCGACATTGCTGTACAGACCGCGTACCTGGCGGACCACTTTCGCCAGATTGGCCTCGGCGCTTTGCTGTCTTACCTCGGTATCGCTGGGATCTAGGCGCACCAGCACCTGTCCCTGCTTGACGAAATCGCCGTCATCCGCCGCGATAGCCGTCACGGTACCCGTGACCTGCGGCGTGATTTGCACGAGATTGCCGTTAACATACGCATCGTCGGTGCTTTCGTAAAAACGGGCGTAAAAGTAGTAATAAAGACCGAACGCCACGGCGGCCACTATGATTATCACCAGCAATATCGATAACAGCAGTCGGCGCTTGCCCGGCTTCGCCCGCGGCGTCGCGGGCGTGGCAGGCGTGGCTTTTTGCTCTGCTTGTTCAGAATTGGAATTCATCTCAGCCATAAAAATTATTCTCAGTGTGCTTGATTTACGGCCACGGTTTGCGCGGCGGTCGATGGAAGTGAAGATTTAAAGCCGCCGCCCAGCGCCTGCATCAACAGGATGGCGGTATCGGTACGTTCGGCGTTCAGGGCGGCCAACTCACGCTCTGCCTGGATGAGCTGCTGTTGCACGCTCAGCGCATCAAGGTAATTGCCCACGCCGGCGCTGTAGCGCTGCATGGCGTTATTCCAGGAGTCATTGGCGATATCGCAGGCGCGCTGCTGCTGCTGAATCTGAACCGTCAACGAGCTCAGGCGGGTAATGGTGTCGCCGATATCCCCCAGCGCGTTCACCAGCGACTGATTGTATTGCGCCACCGCCAGATCGTAATCGGCGTTGCTGCCCGCCAGGTTTGCCCGCAGGCGGCCGCCGTCGAAGATAGGCAGGGAAATGGCCGGCCCCACGCTGAAATAGCGGTTAGGGGAGCCAAAGAACGCATCCCCCAGAATAGATTGAGCGCCCGCCGCCGCGGTCAGGTTAAGATTGGGATAGAACGCGGTGCGGCTGACCTTGATGTCTTTGGTGGCCGCCTCCACCCGCCAGCGGGCCGCCACCAGATCGGGCCGGCGTCCCAGCAGTTCCGCCGGCAGTTGGTTAGGCAGGCTTACCGCTTCCGGGGCAATCAGGTGCGGACGCGGAATGCTTAACGCCCGATCGGGCCCTTGCCCAAGCAAGACCGCCAGACGGATGCCGGCGGCGCGCACCTGCTGCTGGGCATCGGTCAAGGTGGATTCCGCCGAGGCCTCCAGGCTTTCGGTCTGCTGATATTGGAACTTGCTGTCAAGCCCGGCGCTGAACCGTTTCGAGGCCAGGTTGAGCATGGTATGGGTACGCGCCAGGTCTTTCTGCGCCAGATCTTCCATCACATAGGCCTGACCAAGGGTATTGTACGCGCGGGCGACGTCGGCGGAGAGCGTCAGGCGCGCGGCCTGTCTGTCCACTTCGCTGGCGTTGGCCCGGCCGACGGCGGCTTCCCAGGCGGCGCGCTGACCGCCCCACAGATCGAAGGTATAACTGAACTGCGCCGACAGATTTCGTACGGTGTAATACTCTTTGCCCTTACCCTGCGGGTCTTGCACATCGGAAAGCCGTTCGCGGGTCATGCCGGCGCTGGCGTCCAGGGTCGGCATGCGTTCGGCCTGCGCCGACATCACCGCGGCGCTGGCCTGCCGGGCGCGGGCATCGGCCACCTGCATATCCGGACTGGATTGCAGAGCCTGTTGGATCAAAATGGCAAGCTGCGGATCGCCCAGGCTGTTCCACCAGTCCGCCGCCGGCCAGGCCGCGGCGGAACGGGGAGTGGCGGACAAGGTACGATCGCTTTTTAATGTCGAAACATCCAGCGTCCGGCCTTCGGTATGCAAACCATTAGGCAAAGCACACCCCGCCAGAACGAATGAACAGAACAGCGGTAAGAAACGAATGCGCAACGGCATGGTGAAATTACTCCTTAAATATCGGCAAGAACCACCAGCTTGCTCAGCAGGCGATCAAGTTCATTGAGTTCGGCGGGCGTCAAGGGTGCTAATAAATCATTAAAGGCTTTGACGGCAATCTCTGCGATTTCCTGGCAGAACAATTGTCCCTTCTCGGTCAGGGCCAGTTGATACTGGCGGCGATCCGCGGTGCTGCGCACCCGCATAATCATATTTTTATTTTCCAGGCGATCGAGCATGCGCGACATGGCGCCGCTGTCCAACGAAATGCAGCGACATAGCTCCGCCGACGTGGTAGCGCCGTCCCGGGTCATCAACAGCATGACTTTGAATTGCGCCGCGGTAATCTCGTAAGGCGCCAGATATTTTTCAAGGAAACGGTCCTTGACGAAATTCAACCGGTTGATATTTCTCCCCCAGGTATAGACGGTATCAATATCATCCAGCGTAAAGTGGTTCATGAAATGCATGCCTAGGCAACTATTAGGCGGGCAACTATACCGCCGGGTTTATAGGTAAACAACAGTCAGTTTTGTAACAAAATATATTTCAGCGGTAAACGCCGTTGCGGTGTCATTCCAGCGCCTTTAGCCTGTGAGCCCAGCCACGGCGGACTTCAGCCGAGGGTTAGCCGGCATGGCGCCGTTTACAAAAACGATAATCTGTCACGACGCGAACGGCCATGACGGCAGGTGTAGCGCAAAAATCCATATTTCTCCGCCGGCCGGCATGCCCCCCCCCCTCAGACCCCGGCGCGACCGGTGGATTATCCCCTATCGGACGATGGCCCGGCAACGCAAACGGACGGTGGGCAAGGCATGAAAAGCATGAATAATCAAATCTTCCCACCCGCCGGATTGACTGAAGTGGGAATGTTATACCTGAAGCACGTGAAGGTTTGCGCAGCAATGGCTATTTACCAACGTGCCCTGGCTGATGGGAATGGGGGATCTTCCCTCGTTGGCAAGAGTCCACCGCTGTCGGCGGGGAAAGCATGGGCCGGCGATGGGCATCATGCGCCGTCTACCGCCATTACGGTCAAAACCTCTGCATCGGAGCAGGCGTAATCGCAGTGAAAACACATCCCCGCCGGCAGTTGCGGCGTCAGTTCAACAACCAGTTCCAGCACGATGTGTTTATCGGTCAGCCCGATTACCCTGGCATCCAGGAAATCGAAATAACGCTTAACCTGCGGATAAAGCGCCTTGTACAGGCTCTCTTTGGCGGAGAACGCCAGCGTGAGGGCAACGGCGAAAGACAACGCCGTCGCCGCCAATAGCGCGTGCTCCTCCGTGCTGATTATCCCGGGCCACAGATCCGGGGCGCGGGCATCGGCAATCAGGGTCTCCACATCGATGCCCAAACCGGAAATCCTCTCCCGCGGCCGTACGCGACCGATGCACACCGCCAGAGAGGCATTGTGGGACAAGGATCCTTGCACATTTCCCGGCCAACGGGGGGCCCTGTCCTCCCCCGCCGACAGCTGGAATGCGCCTGCGCCCAGCGCGCGCAAAACCTGGGCCGCGGCGACCCGGCCGGCCAGATACTCGGAACGGCGCTTTAACGCCGCGTCGGCGATGGAGGGCGGCAACCTGATGCCGTGCGCGGCGTATTCGCCGTCCCGATAACGCAGGGTATCGAACCGGCAGTGCCAAATGCTTAACGGCGCTGCGGTATCGCGCTGAAGATCGAGGCCGAACGGCGGACCTTCGGCCAGCGACTGGATATACGATGCCGGAAGAATCATACTAATGAGAACGTCCTTTGAAACGGCGGGATATGACTCGTTATTATACTCACTGTTTCGCTATCGGGCGCCGTTCCTCCTGGCGAAACAGCGGTTTCACCAATCCGTAAAGCGCCGGGTTGTCGCTTTCATCCTTAAGCGCGATGCCCGATAGACGCCGCTGCCGGGATTGTTCCAGCAACCATGCCAGCTTGAATGCCGCCTGGGGATAATCCAGTCCTTCGGGCCGGATATTGGAAATACAGTTGCGTTCCGATTCCAGACGCCCGGTATTCGGTCCCCAGGTGAAATAGATCCCCAGGCTGTCCGGCGAGGACAAGCCGGGACGTTCGCCGATAAGTATCGCCACCGCCTCGGCCCGGAGGCACTCGCCGATATCATCGCCCAGGGCGACCCGCGATTGATGAGCCAGCACCACCGGCGCGGGCTTGATGCCGAGCACGGCCAGATAGGGCATCAGCGCGCGGATAAAAGGCACCGCCTGGCGATGAACCGCCTTGGAGGATAAGCCGTCCCCCACCACCAGCAGCAGTTCGGCCTGCTTATCCGGATAATCCAGCAGCATCCGGCGGCTTTCGGCATTGAGCTTGCGGCCGAGATCGGGCCGGCATAAGAAGGTTTCCCGGGTCGGCGCCGCGCTATGCACGGTCAGCGTGCTCAGGCCGTCCTCATCAAGCAGCGCCGCCAGCGCCTCGCTGTCAAACGGCTGGTGCACCGCGTCCCTGGCCTGGGCGTGGGCCAGGCCGAACTTCAGCACTTCCCGCGTCGGCAGGCTTGAGCCGGCGCGCCCCAGGGCAATGCGGGCCGCGGTGAATTCCCGCAGGCTTTCCCAGGGATTATCGTGAATAACGTTGCCCGCCGGAAATTGACCGGCCGGGGGCGAAACGAGTTTACTCATGGCGCATTCCCTCCAGGTGCGGCAAATGCTGCAACAGCGGATGGCGGCTGCCGGCGTCGCGCAGCCGCCCGTCGACATCGATGATCTGCATACGCCGCAGCCAATCGGCAAATTCCGGCGCGTGTTTGAGGCCCAACAGTTCGCGGACATAAAGCGCATCGTGAAACGAGGTGCTCTGGTAATTGAGCATGATATCGTCCGCGCCGGGCACGCCGATCAAAAAGGTCAATCCGGCGGCGCCCAACAGCGTCAGCAAGGTATCCATATCGTCTTGGTCCGCCTCGGCGTGGTTGGTGTAACACACGTCGCACCCCAGGGGAACACCGAGCAATTTCCCGCAAAAATGGTCCTCCAGACCGGCGCGGATGATTTGCTTGCCGTCATAAAGATATTCCGGACCGATAAACCCCACCACGGTGTTGATAAGCAGCGGCTTGAAATGCCGGGCAATGGCGTAGGCCCGGGCTTCGCAGGTCTGCTGATCCACGCCGTGATGGGCGTTGGCCGACAGGCAACTGCCCTGCCCGGTTTCAAAATACATGACGTTATCGCCCAGAGTGCCGCGATGAAGGCTTAACGCCGCCTGTCTGGCCTCCTCCAGCAGGGCAAGGTTGATGCCGAAGCCGGCGTTGGCCGCCTCGGTGCCGGCAATGGACTGAAAAACCAGATCCACCGGCGCTCCCCGCTCTATCAGCTTGATGGTGTTGGTGACATGGGTCAATACGCACGATTGGGTAGGGATGGCGAAATGGCCGATGACATCGTCAAGCATATAGTTCAGCTTTTCCAGCAACGGCAGGCTGTCGCTGGCGGGATTGATGCCGATCACCGCATCGCCGCAGCCGTAAAGCAGACCGTCCAGCATGCTGGCGGCGATGCCTTTCAAATCATCGGTGGGATGATTGGGCTGCAGCCGCACGCTCATGCGTCCGGGCAGGCCGATGGTATTGCGAAAGCGGGTAATGACCCGGCATTTTTTCGCCACCAGGATTAAATCCTGGTTACGCATGATTTTGCTCACCGCCGCCGCCATCTCCGGCGTGATGCCGGGCGCCGCCAAAGCCAGGCGGGCGCTGTCGGTGCGCTCGGAAAGCAGCCAGTCGCGAAACTCTCCCACCGTGAGAGAGGACAGAGGGGCGAAAGCCCCCTCGTCATGGCCGTCGATAATCAGGCGCGTCACCTCATCCTCTTCATAAGGGATAAGGGGTTGTTGCAAAAACGCCCGCAGCGGCAAATCCGCCAGCGCGATACGCGCCGCCATGCGCTCTTCCGCGCTGGCGGCGGCTATTTCCGCCAGGTAATCGCCGGAACGGGGCGGCGATGCCTTGGCCATCAGTTCCCGCAAATCGGCGAAACGATAGTGGCGATGGCCCAATGTGGCTTGAAACATCGTTCCTCCCCGATTACTCCGTTAACGTCAACTGTGCGTCCGGCGCCGCCGCATCGCGGGCATGGCGGGTCAAGCGGAAATAAGCGTAACCCAACAGCATCATGACGGCGAAAATCACAAACAGCAGCTGATTATAATAAATCATGGCCACCAGACTGATAACCGCCATCACCAGGGCGAACGCCGGGGCAAAGGGGTACATCGGCGCGCGGAAAGGGCGGGTCAATCTCGGTTCAATACGGCGCAGCTTAAACAGCGACGCCATAGAGACAATGTACATTACAATAGCACCGAATACCGACATGGTAACGATGTTTGCCGTTAGCGGCTGGCCGCCGATGATAATCAGCGAATCGGAGAATATCGCAGCAATCCCCACCACGCCCGGCGATAATCCCCCAATGGGGCGTCCGGAAGCGGCGATTGACCCGTGAGAGGGGGCGCGGCAAATAGCCGGCTCGCGCCAGGGCGAAAATCTGCCGCGAATAACCCATAATAATGCCGTGAAATGAAGCGATTAGGCCGAACAGGCCAAGCCAAACCAGCATATGCAGCCAACCACTGCTGGTGCCGACAATGATTTTCATCGCCTGGGGCAGCGGGTCGTTGATATTGGCAAGCTTGGTCCAGTCGCCGACGCCGCCGGCAAACGCCATGACGCCGAGGGCCAGCACCGTCAGGGTTAATATACCGCCGATAAAAGCGCGGGGGATGGTGCGCTGCGGATCCTTCGCTTCTTCCGCCGCCATGGACGCGCCTTCAATCGCCAGGAAAAACCAGATGGCGAAAGGGATGGCGGCGAAGATGCCGGACAGCGCGCCGACGCTGAAGTGTTCCGCGCCGGCCCAGCCGCCGCGGGTAAAATTGGCGAAATCGAATCCCGGCGCCACAACGCCCATGAACACCAGCAGCTCGAAAATCGCCAGCAGGGTAACCAGCAGCTCAAACGTGGCGGCAATGCCGACGCCGAGTATGTTCAGTAACATAAAGACCAGATAGGCCCCCAGGGCCACCCATTTGGGCTCTATTGCCGGGAACTGGACGTTGAGATAGGCGCCGATGGCCATGGCGATGGCCGGCGGCGCAAAAACGAATTCCACCAGCGTGGCGAAGCCGGCGATAAAACCCCCGGTGGGGCCGAAAGCCCGATGGGCATAGGCGAAAGGACCGCCGGCGTGGGGAATGGACGTGGTCAGCTCGGTAAAACTGAAAATAAACGCGCAGTACATGGCGGCGATGGCCAAAGAAGTGATCAGGAAACCCAGCGTCCCCGCCTGGGCCCAGCCGTAGCTCCAGCCGAAATATTCACCGGATATCACCAGACCCACGGCGATGCCCCAGAGATGAAAACTCCCCAGGGTGCGCTTGAGTCCGGGCAATGCTTTACTGTTTTCCATGGTAATGTCCTTCGATACGTAAGTATTTGTAAAGTGCAAAGGTCATACCAATTAATTCCAGCAGCGGATTTTGCTAAATTTTATAATATTTTCAATAGGATATTATTTTATAATATTCTTATGTTCGTTTGCGAACGGTGGAAATGCGCTATGGCGGTGCGTGTGTCCCACGAGGGTATACGGAATGACCCCCGCCGGTGCAAGACGCAGCGCGATAGCCGGGTTGTGGCAAGAGCGCCGCGTCATTCCCGCAAGGGTTTTGAGATGACTCCCGGCGGTGCAAGCGGCAATGCGATGGTCGGGTTCTGGAAAGAAATGCTTTTCTTGTTTCGCCGGGCTTTCATCCAGCCCCCGGAAGCGCATGATAATGCGCCGTAAGGTCAGGCCGGCCGGCAGTCGATGGGACCAACGCGGTATGCACAAATCATGGCAATCGATTGCGGGGGCTGTTGCCGCTCCGTGGGCAGCCGGACTTCGCTGCGGGTTTGCCAGGATTGACCCGCCGCGCCGCACCAGATGCGTTGGACCGGCATGCGGTCTTGATGGTGGTTAAGGATAATCACTTCGCCGCTGGCGGGATCTTTCCATAACCGCGCGGATAATTGTTTGCCGGCATCGACCTGACCCAGCGTCACCGAATACCAGTGGGCGGTGGTGGCCTGGCAATCCAGCGCATACGTACCGTCGTTGCCGACAGTGAGGGAAAACGGCAGCAACCCCCGGCTTCCGCGCGGGCTGGCGACTTGCTCGCCGGCGTGAACGGCAGCGGTGAAAACTAAAAAACAGGACAGGATGAGCCCCTTTGATTTCATGACATCCTCTGGCCGACATTTGCCTGACGAACGGGAAGCAACAGGAAAGAGGCAATTCGCTGCATTGTCAATCATAATATTTATCGAGGTAAAGCATAATGGTTAAGAGGTGGTTGAAATTTGCGGCCCTGATGTCGGCCATGACATTGGGGTATCCGGCGTCGTTTGCGGCACAAATCAATGCCATTGCGATAATAACCCCCGAACCCGGTACCGATTTCGGCTGGAATCAGCAGGGGATCGCCGCCGCCAAGGCGGCGGGCGCCAAAGAGGGCGTTAAGGTCACCGTAGCTGAAAACCTCGGTTACGGCGATGTGCGCCCCACCCTGCGCGATTTGGCCGATGACGGAGCGCAGTTGATCATCGCCCATGCCAGCGGCTATAACCAGGCTGCCCCTGAAATCGCGGCGCAGACCCACCTTGCCGTGGCGGTCACAGACAGTCCGTCTTCGCTGAAGGCCGGCAAAGTGGCGGATTATACCGTCAGCGGCCAGGAAGGGGCCTATCTGGCCGGCACTCTGGCGGCCAAAATGACCCGCAGCGGCATCGTCGGCATTGTGGTCTCCGGCGAACCGCCCGCCTGGAACGCCCAGGCATCTGCGTTTATCCTGGGCGCCAGAGCGGCCCGGAAAGATATTAAAATCCGTTATGCGGTCATCGGCCCGGCGGCCTACAGCGATGCCGCCGGCGGCAAGCGGGTCACGGCGTCGGTTATCGCCGCCGGCGCGGATATCGTTTTCGGCCAGGGCAACGGTTCCAGCTTCGGCATGCTGCAAGCGGTGGAAACCACCCCGGCGTTGGACGGCGGCAAAGTCTATTTCATTGATGTGGTGGGGGATAAATCCAGCATCGATAAAGGCAATCTGCTGAGTTCCGTATTGTGGAATCTGACCCCGGTATTCACCGCCATGATCGAAGATTACAAACAGGGCAAATACGGTAGTCATAACTATAAGACGTCTTTGGCTGACGGTTCCATAAGCTTGTTGAAAACCAAACATATTCCTGACGATGTTTGGCAAAGCGTCAATCAGGTGCGGGATCAGATCATCAGCGGAAAAATCGTCGTGCCGGCGGATTACGACGCCAAAACGCTGCATGACCTGCTGGCGGCAAACGGCCGGTGACGCCATTGCGAAGCCCGCGGCGCCATTACGCTCCGTTCATTGAGCGGATTCATTTAGCGGTTTCGTTTGGCGGAATAATATGATGAGCCCGAAGCCCGCTGAGGCAGCCCCCGTCGTAACCGTCAATCGGCTTACCAAGCGTTTTCCCGGCATTGTCGCCAACGACCGGATCGATTTGGCGGTGCGGGCCGGGGAAGTTCACGTATTGCTGGGAGAAAACGGCGCCGGCAAATCCACCCTGGTGGCGATGCTGGCCGGATTGCAGCGGCCGGATGAGGGCCATATCGCCATTGACGGCCGTGAAGAGGTATTACGCTCACCGCGACGGGCGCTGACGCTGGGTATCGGCACCGTGTTCCAGCATGCCATGATGGTGCCGGGCCTGAGCGTGGTGGACAACATTGCCTTGGGCGATCCCTGGTGGCGACGGCCGGCCCGTCGATTGTACGCGGAGCGGGTCGAGCAAATAGCCCGGGATATCGGCGTGCGGGTGGATCCCTTCGCCACGGCGGGGTCGCTGTCCCTGGGAGAGCTACAGCAAGCGGAGGTCGTTCGCGCCCTGCTGCGCGGCAGCCGGGTGCTTATACTGGATGAAGCCACCGCCATGCTGACGCCGAAAAACGCCGAGGAATTGGGGCAATTGATGCGGCGACTGGTGGCCCAGGGACTGGCGGTGGTGTTTATTACCCACAAGCTTAACGAAGCCCTGGCCTGGGGCGATCGAATCTCGGTTTTGCGCCGGGGGCGCAAGGTGGGTGAGATTCCGCCGGATCGTTTGAAAAAACAGACGCCGGAGCAGACCGCCCGCGAGGTTATGGATATGATGTTCGACTTATCCGCCCGGGACGAAAACGCGGCGCTTAGGGTCCCGTTTAGGGGGAGGAGGGAATCGTCGACGGCTATCCGGCAGACCCGGCGCGGACCACCGCAAAGGTAACTTACTCCACCGGGGATATCAATGCCGGTGATGTATCTTCCTCCGCCAGGGGTATCCATGCCGCCGAACGCGCGTCTGCCGGTGGTATCATCGGCGGACTCGGCGCCGATTTACCCGCCGCGCCGGTGCTTGAGGTCACGGGGCTGGCGGTGGACGATGCGCAGCAGCCGTTACGGGACATCAATCTGGCGGTGGCCGCCGGGGAAATCGTCGGTATCGCCGGCATCGACGGCAACGGGCAAAAGCAGTTGGCCGAAGCGCTCGCGGGACAACGAACCTTGACACAGGGCAGCATCCGGCTGGAAGGCAATCCCATCGAAAAATTGAACATCGCCCGGCGGCGCAGGCTCGGCCTGCGTTATGTCACCGACGATCGCTTGGGGGAAGGCACCGTGGCGACCTTCCCCGTGTCCGTTAATCTGTTGCTCAAACAGATAGGCGAGCCGCCTTTCTGGCGCCGGGGTATCGAGCAGCCTGAGGCCATTGCCCGCCACGCTCGCCAACGCATTGCGGAATATGATATCCGCGCGCCGGAATTCGAGACCCCCATCGGCAAGCTATCCGGCGGCAATATTCAGAAAGCGCTGCTGGCACGGGAATTGGACGGCCCGGCCCGGGTGGTCATTTTCGCCAAACCCACTCACGGCCTGGATGTGTGGAATACCAGGGCGGTCCGCGAGCGGATACGCCAGTCGGCCCGCGGCGGCATGGCGGTCATCGTAATCTCCACCGATCTGGAGGAACTGTTGGAACTGTCGCACCGCATCGGGGTCATGTCCCGGGGCGGCATCATCGGCATGGTGCGCAACGGTCCCCAGGCCCGCGGCCGCATCGGCGAATTGATGAGCGGGGCAACGCTGTGAATGCTTTACCTCGCCTTTCGCGCTGGTTGCAGCAGGGTTTGGCGCAGATCGGCTGGTCGGTGGGGCCGGTGTTCATCGCCCTGCTTATCACCGGCGGCCTACTGCTGCTCATGGGGGTCAATCCGCTGGAGTATTATGGCTATATTCTGCGTAAGGGACTGCTGACCCCGGTGGGTTGTCAGGCCGCGCTGACCCGTATGGGGCCGTTGCTGCTGATCGGCGCCAGCCTGATCGTGGCCTTTCGCGCCGGCTTGTGGAATCTCGGCGGCGACGGACAGTTTTTATTAGGGGCGGTGACGGCTTCGGCGCTGGCGGCGCCCCTCGACGGTCTCGGCGCCCCGGTCTGGCTGACCCTGGGCGCGGGATTGCTGGCGGGAGCGGCAACCGGGGCGGTATGGTCGCTCTTGCCCGCCATTCTCAAAGCCTGGCAGGATATTAACGAAATCATCACCACCCTTATGATGTCTTTTTTAGGCATATCCCTGGCGAACGTGCTGGTGAAACTGACGTTCTTCGATCCCCGCACCACGGTGCCGCAGACGCGGACCCTGCCTTATGAACACCGGTTGCCGTCGCTGTTCGGCACGGACATTTCCAGCGGCGTGCTGATAGGTCTGGCGGCCATGATCGCGGTGCATTGGCTGCTGACCCGCACCGCATTCGGTCTGCGGCTACGTACTATCGGCGCCAATCCGCGGGCGGCGATGCATGCGGGATTGCCGCTGCGGCCTCTGACCATGGCGGTATTCGCGCTGTCGAGCGCCCTGGCGGGTCTGGCGGGGGCGGTGGAGGTCTTGGGTATCGAGGGTAATGTTCGGGCCGACTGGAATCCGGCCTACAGCCTGGTAGTGGTGCCGCTGGTTTTCCTGGCCCGCTTCAACGGTTACGGTACCATCGCCTTCGTGTTCGTTTTTTCGGTACTGTCCATCGGCAGCGAGAGCGCCGCGCGCCGGATGGGCGTGCCTAATCATTTTACCCTGGTGACGGTGGCCATCCTGCTGTTGGTGCTGGCGCTGACGGAAATGGCGGCGCTACGACGGCGCCACGGGAGAAGCGGGTCATGATGGAACTGTTGAGCCAGGGATTTATCGCTTCTTTGCTTTTGGGCGCCATTGTCGCCGGGGTACCGCTGTTGTTGGCCGGGTTGGGCGAACAACTGTCCGAAAAGACCGGCGTCCTGAATATAGGCCTGGAGGGCATGATGCTCACCGGCGCTTACCTGGGGTTTTACATCGCCTGGCACACCCAGTCCATGGGGTTGGGTCTGCTGGCCGGCGCCGCGGGGGGAACGGCGGTCGCCGCGGTGATGGCCGGTTGCTGCGTCTGGCTGCGTCTTAATCAGATTGTCATCGGCATCGCCATCACGCTTGGGGCTGAAGGGGCGACGGCGTTATTGCAATATATCCAGTTCAGCCGCACCTATCCGCGGTTGGGAAGCGTCGACGCCCTGCCGCTGCCTCTGCTTTCGCATATCCCGTTTATCGGCCGGATTCTGTTCAATCAGCCCCCCATTGTTTACCTGGCCGTCATTGCCGTGGCGCTTTTCGCCCTGCTCTACCGTTATACCAACCTGGGCTTGGCCCTGCAGGCCGCCGGCGATAAACCCGCCGCCCTGGATGCCGCTGGGGTGAATGTGCCGGGGATCCGTACCCTCGCCGTCCTGGTGGCCGGACTGCTGGCGGGGACCGGCGGCGCGTTTATGTCGCAGATTGGGGCGGGCATCTTTGTGCCCTATATGACGCAAGGCAACGGTTTTATCGCCATCGTATTGGCGATGCTGGCGCGGGGCAGGCCGCTGTGGGTGCTCGGCGGCGCGTTGCTGTTCGGCGTCTGCTTATCCCTCACCACCGCCCTGCAGGTGGTGGGGTTAGCGGTTCCCACCGATGTCATCCAGATGCTGCCGTTTATGGCGGTGATGCTGGTATTGCTGATTTTCGGACGCCGGGCGAATTTGCCAAGCGCGCTGGGCACGCCGTACTTTCGCGGATCCCGCTGAGAAAGGGCCGCCTAAGGCGGCTGAGCTTGTTGACAAAGTGCCCGGTAGGCGCATCATTTACGTTTAAGCGGTTTGATAAGCCCTTCCAACCCCTCTATTTTGATAGCCAGGGTAATGGACATCAATTCCCCCAGCCGGCCGGCGGGAAACTCTCCCTGGCGGGCGAACCACAGCAGGTAAGGCTCGGGCAAATCGATAAGCGCCCGACCCTGGTATTTACCGAAGGGCATTTCGGTATTGGCAATGGCAACCAGATCTTCTTTTTCCATTTTCCCCTCCCGGCCCGCGGATTACTCACCTAACAGGCGCATCATTTCCGCTTCGTCGATGACCTCGATATTCAGCTGTTGGGCCTTGGTCAGCTTGGAGCCGGCGGCAGCGCCCGCAATCACCAGATCGGTTTTCGCCGAGACGCTGCCGCTGACCTTGGCCCCCAGGGCCGTCAGGCGATCTTTGGCCTCGTCCCGCGACAAGCCGGATAGCGACCCGGTCAATACCACAGTCTTGCCGGCGAATGGATTGCCGCCGTCGGCTGCGGCGGGCGCCATCACCGGCGCCGGCCAACGAATGCCGATATCCGCCCCGATAAGTTCGGCGATAACATCCAGATTATGCTGCTCATCAAAGAAATTACGCACATGGGCCGCCACCACCGGACCGATATCCTGCACCGCCACCAAAGCCTCTATATCAGCGGCATACAGCGCATCGAGGGTGATGAATTCCGCCGCCAGGCTCGCCGCCGTGGCCTCACCCACTTCCCGGATCCCCAGCGCGTACAAAAATCGGGCAAAGGTGGTCTGTTTCGCGGTTTCCAGCGCGTCCACCAGGTTTTGCGCCGATTTCTGCCCCATGCGATCCAGGCGCGCCAAGCTTTCTTTGCTTAAACGAAACAGGTCGGCGGGGGTTTTAACCAGTTCGCGTTCCACCAGTTGATCGATGATTTTATCCCCCATTCCGTCCACATCCATCGCACGCCGGGAGACGAAATGCTTGAGGGATTCCTTGCGCTGGGCGCCGCAAACCAGTCCGGCGGTGCAGCGCGCCGCCGCCTCGCCTTCCACCCGTTCAACATCCGAGCCGCAAACCGGACAATGCGTGGGAAACACCACCATTCGGGCATCCGCCGGCCGCTTTTCCAGCACGACCCCCACCACCTGCGGAATAACATCGCCGGCCCGGCGAATAATTACCGTGTCGCCGATGCGCACGCCCAGGCGCTCAATTTCGTCGGCATTATGCAAGGTGGCGTTACTGACCATGGCCCCGGACACCAGCACCGGTTCCAAACGAGCCACCGGAGTGATAGCACCGGTGCGGCCCACCTGAAATTCCACGTCCCGCACACGGGTCATTTGTTCCTGCGCCGGGAATTTGAAGGCGATGGCCCAGCGCGGCGCGCGGGCGACAAAGCCCAAACGCTGCTGCAACGCCATGGAATCCACTTTAATGACCACGCCGTCGATATCGAAACCCAACGACGCCCGCCGCGCCTGAATACGCCGATAAAAATCCAGTACCTGCGGGCTGCCGGTACAGCGTTCGATACGACTGCTTACCGGCATGCCCCAGGATTTGAACAGCTGCAAACGCTCCCAATGGCTGCCCGGCAGTTCGCCCTCCTCCAACAGGCCGACCCCGTAGCAGAAAAACGTCAACGGGCGCTTGGCGGTAATGGAAGGATCGAGTTGCCGCAAAGAACCGGCGGCGGCATTGCGGGGATTGGCGAAAACTTTACCGCCTTCACGGGCGGCGGTTTCGTTAAGCCTGCGAAAGCCGGCCTCGGACATAAACACTTCCCCGCGAATTTCCAGGCGGCGGGGAATGGGGCCCGCGCCCTCCCGCAAACGCAGCGGTATAGTGCGGATAGTGCGCACATTGGAGGTGATATCCTCGCCGGTGGCGCCGTCTCCGCGCGTGGCGGCGCGAATAAGCTCGCCGTTTTCATACAGCAGGCTCACCGCCAGTCCGTCAAGCTTCAATTCGCAGCAAAACAGCAGCTCATCGTCGCTTTTCAGCCGATCCGTCACCCGCTTGTTAAACGCCAGGAAACCCTCTTCATCAAAAACATTGTCCAGCGAAAGCATCGGCACTTCGTGGCGAACCTGGCCGAAGGCGGTGAGGGGCGCCCCTCCCACCCGCTGGGTGGGTGAATCTGCGGTCAGCAAATCAGGGTATTGGGTTTCGAGTTCGCGCAGTTCCAACATCAAACGGTCGTATTCCGCGTCCGGCACCTCCGGCGCATCCAGGACATGATACTGATATTCGTGATGACGCAGCCTTTCCCGCAGCGCATTGATTTTTTGGTCGATCTGTTCCATAGCCCACCGTCGCGAAAAAAAACCCCCGCAAGCGGGGGCTGTTATAACCGAATAGTCATGACCGGATAATTAACGCCGGCACCTTGAACCTCAGGCGCCGTTCTTCACTTCAAGCACCTCGCGGATGCGCGCTTTGTAAATATCCAGTTTCTGCGGCGTCAGCATGCGGCGCTCATCGTCAAGCACCACGGCGCCGCAGTCATCGGCGATGCGCTGCGCCGATTGCAGCATGAGTTTGAAATTTTGATGCGCGTCGCCGTAGGACGGCACCATCATAAACATCGACACCCCGGGAGTGGTGAAAGACCCCATGCCTTCCGGATCGAAAGATCCCGGTTTCACCATGTTCGCCAGGCTGAACAGCACCGGACCGCTGCCCGCGGGGTTAAGATGGCGATGAAAAATATTCATTTCGCCAAACTGCAATCCCGCCTGCAAAATACTTTGCAACAGCTCCTCACCGCCTATCAGCGTGCCCTGGTGGGCAGCGACGTGCAACACCAGCACCGTCTCTTTGCGTTTGACCGGCTCCGACTCGGATGACGAGAAGGGAGGGTTTTCCGACCCTGCGTCCGGTGCCGATGACGGGTTATGCCCCAGGTCGTCATCGCCAAACAGCTCGGGCTGATGCGCCGTCACCGGCGACTCCTCGGCGGCGCGGGCCGATGCGCGCTTGGCGAAGAAAGATTTGTGGCGGGGTTTCGGCGCGGCCGCGGGCGCTTCCTCTTCGTCCGGGGCGTTATCCAGCAAGGGATCGGGTTGCGGCACGGAGCGCGCCGGCGTTTTCGACGCCTCCGGCGAACGGGCATCGCGCTCAGGGTTATCATAAGGCCCGAACGAGGGTTCGTCGGCGCGCAGCTTCGTCACACGGACCTCTCCCACGCCTTCATCACGCTGCTCCAGCGGAGGCTCGTCCTCATCCCGCCGGTCTTGTTTCAGCCGTTTAACCGGTCGATCGCGAAAAACCGATGAGCGTTCTTTCCGGCTGGTCCACAGGCCGTGTAATAGCAACGCTATGATAGCGATCGCACCAACAACGATTAATATCAGACGCAAATCCTGCATCATTGCCATCTCAGTTGTTCTAATTCATTGCCACCGCGGCAAACATTTACTCTCTTAACTCTATTTGCCTGCGTAGACAAGTGCAAGTCCACAGGGTACTTTCTGACAATAAAGATAGCGTCAGCACATTTTTTTGCTGTTTTTTCGAACAAAACGCGTAAAACGGCAGAATTTCATGATAACACATACACCAATTTTTCTTTTTATCGGTGAGAAAACGGCGTAAAAAAAATGCTTAACGACATAAAATCCCGTAGCGGTTTCCATTATTTTGCCCAGGGTTGGCGCTTAATTGCGTTGCCCGGCATCCGACGTTTCGTCATTATGCCGCTGCTGGTGAATATCCTGCTGCTGGGGAGCGCCTTTTGGTGGCTCTATACCCGTTTGCACATCTGGATCCCCGGCCTGCTGCAACACATGCCTCAGTGGCTGCAATGGCTGGGCTATATTCTGTGGCCGCTCGCCATCCTGGCGGTGGTCTTGATCTTCAGCTACTTTTTCAGCACCGTCGCCAACGCCATCGCCGCCCCGTTCAGCGGCCTGCTGTCGGAACAGTTGGAAGCCAGGCTAACGGGCAGGCGGTTACCGGACAGCGGGGTGACGGCGCTGATAACGGACTTGCCCCGCGTCATGCATCGGGAATGGCTGAAGCTTCTTTATTATCTGCCGAGGGCGCTGGTTTTGCTCTTTCTGCATTTTATTCCGCTCTTCGGCCAGACCGTCGCGCCGGTGCTGTGGTTTTTCTTCGGCGCCTGGATGATGACCATCCAATATTGCGACTATCCTTTCGATAACCACAAAGTGGGTTTCGCCGTCATGCGCGGCGCGCTGCGGCGCCATAGGATCCGCAATATGCAGTTCGGCGCCATCGTGGGTTTCTGCACGGCAATCCCGGTGCTTAATTTGTTGATTATGCCGGTGGCGGTGTGCGGCGCCACCGCCATGTGGGTGGACAGCTATCGTGATGACTTTATGGAACGGAAAAGCCAGTGAACCTGTTCTTAAAACTTATGTCTTAATAACATATCGATATACTTTTCTTTCACTTCCGTCATTACCTTGAAAGGGTATGCTCTGAATATCACTCCCTAGATTGGCATAAACAGTAAAGGACCGGTCATGAGCAATATTTACGAAGATAATTCCTATACCATCGGCCATACCCCGCTGGTACGTTTGAACCGCATCGGCAATGGCCGCATCCTGGCCAAAGTGGAATCGCGCAACCCGAGCTTCAGCGTGAAATGCCGTATCGGCGCCAACATGATCTGGGACGCGGAAAAGCGCGGCGTCCTGAAACAGGGCGTGGAATTGGTTGAACCCACCAGCGGCAACACCGGCATCGCCCTGGCCTATGTTGCGGCGGCGCGGGGTTACAAACTGACCCTGACCATGCCGGAAACCATGAGTATCGAACGGCGAAAATTGCTTAAGGCCCTGGGCGCCAATCTGGTGCTTACCGACGGTCCGAAAGGGATGAAAGGCGCTATCGCCAAGGCTGAGGAAATCGTGGCCACCGATCCCAAGCGCTATCTGATGCTTCAGCAATTCAGTAACCCGGCCAATCCGGCCATCCATGAACAAACCACCGGTCCGGAAATCTGGGAAGACACCGACGGCGACGTGGACGTGTTTATCGCCGGCGTCGGCACCGGCGGCACCTTGACCGGCGTTAGCCGCTATCTGAAAAACACCAAGGGCAAGAAGGTCATTTCCGTGGCGGTGGAACCCACTGATTCACCGGTGATAAGCCAGGCGCTGGCTGGAGAGGAAATCAAGCCGGGCCCGCATAAAATCCAGGGCATCGGCGCCGGTTTCATCCCGGAAAATTTGGACCTGAGCCTTATAGACCGCGTCGCCAAGATAACCAATGATGAAGCCATCGGCACCGCGCGTCGTCTGATGGAAGAAGAAGGCATCCTGGCGGGCATCTCTTCCGGCGCCGCCGTGGCGGCCGCCCTTAAGCTCCAGGAAGATGAAGCCTTCGCCAATAAAACCATCGTGGTTATCCTACCCTCCTCCGGCGAACGTTACCTGAGCACCGCGCTGTTTGTGGATCTGTTCACAGAAAAAGAATTGCAGCAATAATAGTATTAGCTTCCGTCTACTTTTGCTCAGCCTAAGCACCCGACCGGGTGCTTTTTTGTGGACTGGATCAAATTTTTGCGCCCCGTATAACTGTTTTTGTTGGCTCTGCCTTGTATTTAAGCGGACAATTATTTCGATGTATGAAATTAATCAGGCTATTAATTGTTCTTGTAGCTGAATCGATTAATGCCCTATGGATTTCACTTAAAAAACGGCATAATGACCCATAGCGTAACGGCATAACAAAGCCTTCACAAGATTTAGCCAGAAATGCTTTTATACCGTTTTTTGCTCGCATACATCTTCGCCTTTGTAACATACTCAGGCACTAACCATATAGGCTAAAGTCCGCCTCATAAGCTAAACTTTAGTCCCACAACATTGATATCATCTAATAAGTTGGGGAAACATAATGTTCCAGCAAGAAGTTACGATTACCGCACCTAACGGCCTCCATACCCGCCCCGCAGCGCAATTCGTTAAAGAAGCAAAAGGCTTCGTTTCTGATATCACGGTGAGCTCCAACGGCAAAAGCGCCAGCGCCAAAAGCCTCTTCAAATTACAAACCCTCGGCCTGACTCAGGGCACCGTCGTTTCCATTATCGCTGAAGGCGAAGACGAACAAAAAGCGGTTGAACACCTGGTTAAATTGATGGCAGAGCTTGAGTAATCCCCAGCCCGGTCTTTTAAGTTAACGCGTGATATGAGTGAGTAAGGTAGGGTTATGATTTCAGGCATTTTAGCATCACCGGGTATCGCCTTTGGTAAGGCGCTCCTCCTGAAGGAAGATGAGATTATCATCAACCGGAAGAAAATTTCCGCCAGCCAAGTGGAGCAGGAAATTGAGCGTTTTCTGGCCGGGCGTGCCAAAGCATCCGCACAGCTGGAAGCGATCAAAACCAAAGCCGGCGAAACCTTCGGTGAAGAAAAGGAAGCGATCTTCGAAGGCCATATTATGTTGCTGGAAGACGAAGAGCTTGAGCAGGATATCATAGCCCTCATCAAAGACGAGCTCGCGACGGCGGACGCCGCCGCTTATAACGTTATCGAAACCCAGGCCAAGGCGCTGGAAGAGCTCGATGACGAATACCTTAAAGAACGCGCCACGGATGTGCGCGATATCGGTAAAAGGCTGCTGCGCAATATCCTCGGCATGCCCATTATCGATTTAAGCGCCATCAGCGAGGAAGTGGTGCTGGTGGCCACCGATTTGACCCCGTCGGAAACCGCCCAGCTCAATCTTGAAAAAGTGCTGGGATTCGTCACCGATCTGGGGGGGGCAGAACGTCTCATACCTCCATCATGGCCCGTTCGCTGGAATTGCCGGCCATTGTAGGCACCGGCAGCATTACCAAAGAAGTCAATAATGGCGATTATCTGATTCTGGATGCGGTGAACAACCAAATTCATATTAATCCGCCGCCGGAAACCATCGAAGAGCTTAAAGCATTGTACAGCCAGTACGTGCAGGAGAAAAACGAACTGGCCAAATTGAAGGACTTGCCCGCGGTTACGCTGGACGGGCATCAGGTGGAAGTGTGCGCCAATATCGGTACCGTGCGCGACGTCGCCGGGGCCGAACGCAACGGCGCCGAGGGCGTAGGCCTGTACCGGACCGAATTCCTGTTTATGGATCGCGATACCCTGCCCACCGAGGAAGAGCAGTTCCAGGCGTATAAAGCCGTGGCGGAATCCCTGAGCACCGGCGCCATCATCGTGCGCACCATGGATATCGGCGGCGACAAAGACCTGCCTTATATGAACCTGCCGAAAGAAGACAATCCCTTCCTCGGCTGGCGCGCCATCCGCATCGGTCTGGACCGTAAGGAAATGCTGCACGCGCAGCTGCGCGCCATTTTGCGCGCCTCCGCCTTCGGGAAACTGCGCATTATGTATCCGATGATCATATCCGTAGAAGAGGTCCGCGCCCTGAGGGTCGAGCTGGACCTGCTGAAGGACCAACTGCGGACGGAAGGAAAAGCCTTCGACGAAAGCATTGAAGTGGGGGTTATGGTGGAAACGCCGGCCGCCGCCACCATCGCGCATCACCTGGCGAAAGAAGTGGACTTTTTTAGTATTGGAACAAACGACCTAACGCAATATACTCTGGCGGTGGATCGCGGTAACGAGTTAATTTCGCATCTTTATAACCCAATGGCTCCCTCCGTGTTGACATTAATCAAACAGGTTATCGACGCATCCCACGCGGAAGGTAAATGGACCGGTATGTGTGGCGAGCTGGCAGGTGACGAACGTGCTACACTACTGTTATTAGGGATGGGACTGGATGAATTCAGCATGAGTGCTATCTCTATCCCGCGCATCAAGAAAATTATACGTAATACCAATTTTGGTGATGCGAAAGCGTTAGCAGAGGAAGCTTTAGCTCAGCCTACCGCGGAAGAGCTGATGAATCTGGTGAACAAATTCATTGAAGAAAAAACGCTCTGCTGATTTCACGACGCTGACCCGATATAAATGCTTAGGAGAAGATCATGGGTTTGTTCGATAAACTGAAATCTCTGGTTTCCGATGATAAGAGAGACACGGGAAGCATTGAAATTGTTGCACCACTTTCAGGTGAAATAGTCAATATTGAAGATGTGCCGGATGTCGTTTTCGCCGAAAAGATCGTCGGCGACGGTATTGCCATTAAGCCTAGCGGCAACAAAATGGTAGCGCCGGTGGATGGCACAATTGGTAAAATTTTTGAAACCAACCATGCATTTTCAATCGAATCGGACAGCGGTATCGAGCTTTTTGTCCACTTCGGCATTGATACAGTAGAGTTAAAGGGCGAAGGATTCAAACGTATCGCTCAAGAAGGTCAGCGCGTGAAAAAAGGTGATGTGGTTATTGAGTTTGATCTGCCTTTGCTGGAAGAAAAAGCGAAATCCACATTGACCCCGGTCGTTATCTCCAATATGGATGAAATTAAAGAGCTGTCAAAGCTGTCCGGCAGCGTCGTGGTAGGCGAAACCCCGATTATCCGCATAAAAAAATAATCGCCGTTCACCGGTGATTGCACAACAACAGTGGTAAAATCTTGCTAAGCGGCGTGTAATTACTTTACGCGCCGTTTTTTTGTTCTCAGCGCCAGTGGGGAATGCGGATGCGGATCATCAGTCCCCCGCCGGGCTTGTTATGCGCTTCCACCTGGCCGCCGTGCGCCAGCACCACCTTGCGGGTGATGGCGAGCCCAAGACCATAGCCTTTACCCGCCTGGGGTGAATTCACCCGCACGAAAGGGTCGAAGATACTGGACAGCTTATTCTCATCCACGCCCGGTCCCTGATCGGTAACCGTAATGGACAGCCAGCCGTCCTGCCGGGACAAGGCTACCGTAACGCATTGCCCCTGGGTGGAAAAACGCAGCGCATTGCGCACGATGTTTTCTACCCCGCGCCGCATCATCTCCGCGTTGCCTTTGACGGTATAATCTTCCGGTTGATAGGCTATCAGACGGATTTCCACCGCGGGCACCTGCGCCTCGTAGCGCGCATCGTTCACCACCGCTTCCAGCAAGCCCAGCAGGTCGAAATAGTCTTCCCCCGGCGACCCTTGGTTTTCAGCGCGGGATAATGCCAGCAACTCGCCAATCATCCTGTCCAGCCGGCCGGCCTCATGTTCGATGCGATCAAGGGACGCGCCGACATTTTCCGGATTCTGGTGAGCCAGTCCGATGGCCAGCTGCAGGCGTGCCAGGGGAGAGCGCAATTCATGGGAAACGTCGTGCAGTAGGGCTTCACGGTCGCTGACCAGCACATGCAGCCGCTCGGCCATGGCGTCGAAATCCTTGGCCACGTCGGTTATCTCATCATGGCGTCGGCGCATCACCGGGTAGAGGCGCACCGCCAAATCGCCTTGGGCCACGCGGGCAAACGCCTGCCGCAACTGGCGCATCGGCCGCGTGAGATTCCACGCCAGCATCAGGCTGAACAGTAATCCCACCGCCACCCCCAGCCAGAACAGCGGACTGGGCATGTGCAGTATGCTGCTGTGGGAGCCGGAATGCGAAGACCGCCTCAACGATTCGATATCGTAGCGCAGCCGATAGGCCTGGCCGTCTGGAAGAATGACCCGGCGGGTTATCTCGGGCGGGGAGGCTGGATTTTGCGCTAACGCGCCGTTATCCGGAGCGAAGGTTAAGAATTGCCGTTGCTCCGCCGGCCAATCGGCCATCAGGGCGGTTAGCGACGGCAGGCCGCCACGGGACAGCACAGAGGCCGCCGAACCAAGTTGAAGCTCCGCCATGCGGCGGGCCATGCTCTCTTCCGGCGGTTCATGGTGGCTGCCGTATAAAGAAAACCCCACCCATAGCGATTGGGTGATCAACAAAAATATCAGCCAGAATCCCAGCAAAATTTTCCAGAATAAGCGTCCGCGCGTGCTCATCAACGGATCCGGTATCCTATGCTGCGCACCGTTTCGATGCTCAGGCTGCTGTCGGCCAGCATGGCGAGCTTTTGCCGGATATTGCTGATATGCACATCAACGCTGCGATCGTAAGCTTCACGGCGGCGTCCTAACCCTTTTTCCGACAAATCGTCTTTAGACACCACGCGGTCCGGCGTGCGCATCAGCAATTCCAACAGGTTGAATTCCGACGCGGTCAAATCGAATGACTTGCCTTGCCATTGACTGCTGCGGGTGGCCGGATTCAACACCAGATCGCCATACACCACCGTTCCCGCTTCGGCCGGCTCCTCATGCTGCTCGTCAAAGCGCCGCAGCACCGCCCGCAGGCGCGCCACCAATTCACGCGGATAACAGGGTTTGGGCATATAATCGTCGGCGCCCATTTCCAGCCCGATGACCCGATCGATGTTATCCCCCTTGGCGGTCAGCATGATAATGGGAATCCGGCTGTCTTTACGCACCAGCCGCAACACATCGGTGCCGCTCATGTCCGGCAGCATAATATCCAGGATCATGGCGGTGTATTCACCGGACAGCGCGCCCGAGACGCCTTCTTTACCCGTCGGGACCCATGAGGTGACAAACCCCTCGGCGGTAAGATAATCGCTCAGCATCTTGCCCAGTTCCTTGTCATCATCAACCAGTAAGATATTCATATTTGTTCTCCATTAAAGCCGCGACTGTATAGGGTATGCCTCGGCACAGCATAAATAAACCAGAGTGTATGCTATGACCAGCTAAAGGCCCATGCGTTCACGGGATTGCTCGCTTCCCGTTATCATTATCGCGGTAATCTCGGTATTTTGGGAGGACATCATTACCTGTCGTGACGACCGGATGGCAAGAAGAGGTTAACAGGCGCTCAGTCAAAGACGCCGGTGGAAAGATAGCGGTCGCCGCGATCGGCGATTATGGCCACAATCAGACTGCCCGGCGCTTCTGCGGCAATGCGCAGCGCCCCCGCCACCGCGCCGCCGGAACTTACTCCGCAGAAAATTCCTTCTTCGCGCGCCATGAGGCGCATGGTCTCTTCGGCTTCCCCTTGTCCCATATCCAGCACCCGATCCACCAGTTCCGGGCGGAATATGCCCGGCATATAGGCTGGCGGCCACCGCCGTATACCGGGTATCGCGCTACCCTCTTCCGGTTGCAAACCGATAACCCGCACCTGGTCGCGCCGGCTCTTCAGATACTTGGCGACGCCGGTAATGGTGCCCGTGGTCCCCATACTGGAAACCACATGGGTGATTTTGCCATCGGTTTGCCGCCAGATTTCCGGCCCGGTGGTGGAAAAATGCGCCAGGGCGTTATCGGGATTATTAAATTGATCCAGGACGCGTCCTTCGCCGCGGCGTTGCATCTCCTGCGCCAGATCCCGGGCGCCCTCCATGCCCGCCGCACGCGGCACCAGTATCAACTCCGCACCGTAAGCCCGCATCGCCGCCTGACGCTCAGCGCTCATATTCTCCGGCATCAGCAGCGTCATCCGATACCCCTTCATCGCGGCAATCATCGCCAGCGCAATGCCGGTGTTGCCGCTGGTGGCTTCGATTAGCCTATCGCCGGGGGCGATTTCCCCGCGCAACTCCGCCTGGCGGATCATCGCCAGCGCGGCGCGATCCTTCACCGACCCGGCCGGATTATTGCCCTCCAGTTTGACCCGGATATCGCAACCGGTTTCCCGGCCCAGACGCTGAAGCGCCACCATAGGCGTATTGCCTATACAATGTTCAAGTGTGGTCACGGCCGAATCTCACTGCAGACCCACGACCTTCTGGCCGCTTGGCGGCGCCGAAAATCGCGGATACCCTGTGTCAGGGTTAATGTATAAAACACGTTGATGCTTATAATATCAGATTATAAGTAAAAGAAAATCGGCGGTAACGGCAGGGGAGCAGGTAAAGTGCCCGGCCGGGCACTTTGTCGACAAACGCGGCGCCGGTCAGGCGCTTTTCGCCAGGGCCACCGATTGCAGGGCTTTGTCGCCGGCGTATAAACGGGCATGACGGCCGCTCAGATAATAACGCTCGCCCCGCAGCGGCGCAGCGGTGCCGGCCAGCGGCAACACCACGCTCAGGGGTTCCGGATGCCAGCCCGCCGGCTGCACGGTAAGCTGCCAGTAATGGCCGCGCGGGCTGACTTCGGCCACCACCACCGGCAGCAGGCCGTGTTCGCCGGGCTGAGCGCTGATATCCATCTCCCAGGGGCGCAGGAACAGATCGATTTTCCCCTGATGGGCCGGCGTATAGGACAGCGGCCAGTGGTAATTGCCGATATGGACCTGCGAGCCGCGGATTTCACCTTCCAAGCGGTTCACCTCGCCCATGAATTCCAGCACAAAACGGCTGGCGGGTTCGCGCCACACTTCCACCGGCGTCCCCACCTGCTCGATATTGCCCTGGCTCATCACCACGACCCGATCCGCCACCTCCATCGCTTCTTCCTGATCATGGGTTACGAAAACGCTGGTGAATTTCAGTTCGTCGTGCAGTTGACGCAGCCAGCGGCGCAGCTCTTTGCGTACCTGGGCGTCCAACGCGCCGAAAGGTTCGTCCAGCAGCAGGATTTCCGGCTCCACCGCCAGCGCGCGAGCCAAGGCCACCCGCTGCTTCTGTCCGCCGGAAAGCTGCGAGGGGTAGCGATTGGCCAGATGGCCCAACTGCACCATTTCCAACAGCCGCTCCACCTTTTGTTTAATGGCGGTCCGGCCGGGACGTTCGCGCCTGGGCATGACGGTCAGGCCGAAGGCGACGTTGTCGGCGACGGTCATATGCCGGAACAGCGCGTAGTGCTGGAAGACAAAACCCACCTGCCTCTCCCGAGCGTGGATATGGCTGACATCGCGGCCGCCGAAGCGCAGATGTCCGCTGTTATGCTGTTCCAGTCCGGCAATGATGCGCAATAAAGTGGTCTTGCCGGATCCCGACGGCCCCAGCAGCGCCACCATTTCGCCGGTCGAGATATCAAGGGAGATATCGTTCAGCACCTTGGTGCTGTCGAAATATTTGCTGATGTGATCAATCTCGATGCTCATTGAGGATCCTCCTGTGGAAGATGGGCTTGTTGACGCGCCAGGCGCCACTGCATACCGCTCTTCAGGAACAAAGTCACCATTGCCATCAGCGTCAGCAGCGCGGCGGCGGTAAAGGCCCCCACGGTGTTGTAGTCCTGATGCAACAATTCAACCTGCAGCGGCAACGTATAGGTCTCGCCGCGAATGGAGCCGGAGACCACCGACACCGCGCCGAACTCGCCAAGGGTGCGGGCATTGGTGAGTATCACGCCGTACAGCAGCGCCCAGCGGATGTTGGGCAGCGTGACGCGGCGGAACATCTGCCAGCCGGACGCTCCCAGCAGGATTGCCGCCTCATCCTCTTCGCTGCCCTGGCTTAGCATCACCGGCACCAGTTCCCGCACCATAAACGGGCAGGTCACAAAGATGGTGACCAGCACCATGCCCGGCCAGGAGAACATCAGTTGGATGTTGTGATTCTCCAGCCAGCCGCCGATGGGGCCGTTGCTGCCGTAAAACAACAGGCACAGCAAGCCGGCCACCACCGGCGATACCGCGAAAGGGATATCCAGCAGCGTCAACAGCAGTTGCCGGCCGCGAAACTGAAAACGGGTTACCAGCCAGGCCAGCAGCGTCCCGAACAGGATATTGACCGGCACGCAAATCAAGGCGATCAGCACCGTCAGCCAAATGGCGTGCAACATGTCCGAATCGCGCAGGTTTTTCCACACCGGCGCCAGACCCTCCGACAGCGCGGAGATGAAAATGAAACCCAGCGGGATAACCAGTATCAGCAGCGAAATCACAACGCCGGTGCCGATCAAAGCCCATTTCAGCCAATCGGTACGGGCGCGGACGGCGCCGTTGAAAACGGGGATATCAGCCATCAGTGCCCTCCCAGACGCCGGCCGAAGCGCGACTGTAAAATATTGATTGCAAACAGCAAAAGCAACGATGCGGCCAATATCACCGAGGCGACGGCGCTGGCGGCGGGATAGTCGAATTCCTGCAGACGGATGAAGATCATCAACGAGGTGACTTCCGTCTTCCAGGCGATATTGCCGGCGATAAAAATCACCGCGCCGAATTCTCCCAGGCTACGGGTAAACGACAGCGCGGTGCCGGCCAGCAGCGCCGGGGCCACTTCCGGCAGCACCACCCGACGAAATGATTGCCAGCGGCCGGCACCCAGGGTTTCCGCCGCCTCTTCATACTCGGGACCCAGCTCTTCCAGCACCGGCTGTAGGGTGCGCACCACAAACGGGATACTGGTAAACGCCATGGCCACGGCGATACCGAGCCAGGTGTAGGACACCTTGATCCCGAACTGCGCCAGCCAACCGCCGTACCAGCCGGTGGTGGAAAACAACGTCGCCAGGGTCAGGCCGGCCACCGCGGTGGGCAGGGCGAACGGCAAATCCATCAGGCCGTCCAACAGCCGCCGTCCCGGAAACTCATAGCGGGTAAGAATCCAGGCCATCAGCATGCCGAACAGGGCATTGAACAGCGCGGCGACGCCGGCGGACAATAGCGTCACTTTGTAGGCCGCCACCAGTTGCGGACCGGTTATCACCTGCCAATATTGATGCCAGGTCATTTGCGCCAGCTGCATCACCAGCGCGCTCAACGGCAACAACAGGATCAGGCAGACAAAGAGCAAACTGCTGCCCAGACTTAAACCGAAGCCCGGCAATACGCGTTTGCTGGACGTAAAAGACATCATTGCCGGTGCCCTGCCGCGATTAAGCTATCCAGCTCGCCGCCGTCGCCAAAATGCGTCTTCATCACCTGCGGCCAGCCGCCGAATTGATCCTCCACCCGGAAAAGCCGCACATCGGGAAATTTGTCCTTGGCGGCCGCCATAATGGCCGGATCGTTAACCCGATAATAGAAACCGGAGATGATTTTTTGCGCCGCCGGGCTGTACAGGTAATTCAAATAGGCCTTGGCCGCCTGTTCGGTGCCGTTTTTCTTGACGTTCTTATCCACCCAGGCCACCGGGAATTCCGCCAGGATATTGACGGTGGGGATGATGACCTCATAGTTGCCGTCGCCGTACTGATGGCGAATATTATTGACTTCGGACTCAAAGGAGATCAGCACATCCCCCTGGCCGCGCTCGGCGAAAGTGGTGGTGGCGCCGCGTCCGCCGGTATCGAACACTTCCACGTTGGCGAGAAATTTTTGCATCCAGGCGCGGGTTTTCGCCCCATCGCCGCCATCCGCAATATTGGCGGCGCCCCAGGCGCCTAAATAGGCATACCGGCCGTTGCCGGAGGTTTTCGGATTCGGAAACACCAGCTTCACGTCGTCGCGCGCCAAATCACTCCAGTCGTGAATATGTTTCGGATTGCCCTTGCGTACCAAAAAGCCCATGGTGGAATAGAACGGCGAGCTGTTATGGGGCAAACGGCTTTGCCAATCGGCTGGAATCAGATTGCCGCGATCGTGCAGTATCTGTACATCCGTCACCTGGTTATAGGTCACCACATCCGCTTTCAACCCTTGCAAAATGGCCAGCGCCTGTTTAGACGATCCGGCATGGGACTGCTTGATGGTCAGCGGGTCGCCGGGGTGTTCGGCGCTCCATTGCTGCTCAAACCCCGGGTTCAGCGCCACGAACAGTTCCCGCGACACATCATAGGAGCTATTGAGCAGCTCGGTGGAGTGCGCTGAAACACTGGCCAGCAGTATTGCAGCAATACCGCTCTTCAGCGCGCGGCCGGTAAACAGCGTTCGATTCATTCTGTGCCTTGGTCGGAGTGGTGCGAATAAGTACCCTGTAAGCTAGTTTATTTATAACGGGGGCAGAACCTGTAACGGTTTTATATATCCTTTTGTGCTTTGGCAGCATGAAAAGCTATAAGCCCGCTGATGGTGCAACGTTCTAGGCCGTCAGGCTCGCCAAGAGCGCAAAAAATGAAGATGAGCCCGTCTTAGGCGTTAGGCGATGCAAGCGGGCTCATAAGGAGAAATTACGCCGCCTTTTCGGCGGCGATGCGGCTATTGCGAAGCGCCGGCCTGCCAGACTATCTGACTGACTTGCCAATCTTTGAGAATATCGTCGGCGGGCATCAGCGAATCGGGGCCGTGCCAGTTGCCGGTAAAGACATAGCTTACATGGGCGCTCTGGGGCGCGGCGCAGATGACCCCGTTCTGATCCTCATCGGCGCTTTTCCGGCAGGCGCCGAAGGCTTTACCGTACAGCGAGCTAAAGCGGGTGCCGACCTTGACGCCCCATTCCGAGGCGACGTCCTTGTCCGTCACCACCACTCGATCAACCCGGCCGGCGGCCGAACCGTAGACCGTCAGCCTCACTTCGTTGTCCTTTACGCCCTGGTAAAGCGATCGGATGCCGCCGTCATGGGTTTCCATGCCGCTGCGCAGACGATAATCTCCGTTCAGCGCTTTATTCAGCGCCTGCGGATCCAACGGCGTGGCGGCGTTGATGCCGCCGACGCCGGCGTCCTTGACGGTGACGGCGCCGCCAAACCAGTTAAAGGGGGACAAGCTGGACCACGAGAAGTTCGAAAAGGTCGAACAACCGGCCAGCAGCATGGGTAGCCCGATAATCAACGGGCGTAACTGCTTCATACTTTCTCCTTAGAAAAACGACCACGACGGCATGGAATCCCACGCACCGCTATTGGATACCGCCGAAGACCAAAAGTGCCATAAATTCACATGCGACGTCGTCGGTCCGTTAAAGTCTGATTTCCCGCTTGTTTTGCCTCAAACCTCGCAAACCGCCCCCGCTGTGCCATGCTTAACCGACCGCATAAACAGGGAGGATACGACATGGGAAAATGGGCTATCGCGGCGCTGCTGGCATGCTTTGGGCTGCCGGCATTTGCGCAAACCGGCGGTTTTCGCGGCGATGAAACGCCCCCGCCGCCGAGCAAGCAGGAGAGCGGCTACCGGGGGAACCATTGATGCCAGACATACCAGCATCAATGCGGCCAAAAAAATGAAGACCAACGCTTGGGTTACGCTGGATGGTCATATTGAAAAGAAGGTCGACAACGACAAATACCTTTTTCGCGATGCGACCGGTACCGTTCTCCTGGAAATAAAAGGAGATAAATGGAACGGACAGGACGTCACGCCAAAGGATCTGGTCAGCATCAGCGGGCGCCTTTTGAAAGACCGGCATGGAACGCACATCAGCGTGGGACGGATCCTGAAACAATAACCCTATCGCGCCGGGGCCGTTGCCGGGTCGGCCCCCGATTAATATTCCTGATCCTCAATCAGACGTTTCCCCAGCGTCACGCTGTCCACTACCTCATAATCCAGCTTTTCATACATGCCGATCACCGTTTCGTTGTCTTCCCGCACCATCAACTGAATTTTGGGGCAGCCGCGGGCGATGAGTTTTTTCTCCAAACGGCTGATGAGCGCATTGGCTATGCCGCGCCCGCGAAAGTCGGGATGTACGCCGAGATAATAGGCCGAACCGCGATGGCCGTCATAACCGCCCATGATAGACCCCACCACTTCTCCCGCCACCTCGGCGACCATAAACAGATCGGGATCGTGATTCAGTTTCCGTTCAATATCCATTTCCGGATCGTTCCACGGCCGCAATAAATCACAACGTTCCCAAAGCGTAATCACTTCTTCAAAATCGTCTTGGCGAAATACACGGATTTCCATAGCTGACCGCCGTCATATCAAGCAATAAACGTTAACGATTCAATATCACGTTATTTCCTAATAAAGCAAATGTCATCACTTCTTTACGATCATTTCTCACGTCCTGTAGCCGACAGAGGTTAAGGCAACAAATAGACATAGATCCGTGATCGCTGCTTTCGAAAGACTCTGTTATACCTTAACATTTGTACGCCTTTCTAAGTCAATCATCCTTTTTTATTATGGTAATGAACAAATATCAACGCGAATCCGCCACGTCTGTCCTACAAACCCGCCGTCGATTGCTGCTGTCCGGTCTGGCGGTTTTCGCCATGGCCAACCGTTCAGTCATGGCCGCAGACGGCCTGCTGCGGTCGATGCAAGAGCCTCGCAAAGCCGCCGACAAGCCCCGCTGCGTTATGATTGATCCCGGCCACGGCGGTATCGACCCCGGGGCCATCGGCCATCGGGGTATTGAAGAAAAACACGTGGTGCTGAGCATCGCCAATAAAGTGCGGGCCAACCTGGCGATGCAGCCGCATATTCAGACCCGGCTCACCCGTGAGGAAGACGAATTCATTCCGCTATTTCGGCGCGTTGAACTGGCGCAGGAGCACCGGGCGAGTCTGTTTGTTTCCATTCACGCCGACGGTTTTACCGACGCCGACGCCGCCGGCGCATCGGTCTTCGCCTTATCCAATCGCGGCGCCAGCAGTGCCATGGCCGCCTATCTTTCCAAACAGGAAAATGCCGCCGACGACGTGGCCGGCGCACAATATAAACAACAGGATAATTATTTGCAGCAGGTTCTGTTCGATCTGGTGCAAACCGACACCATCAAAAACAGTCTGACGCTGGGCCGCCATTTGCTCAATCATATCCGCCCGGTGCATCAACTGCACAGCCAGCACACCGAGCAGGCGGCGTTTGCGGTGCTCAAATCCGCGTCCATACCCTCTGTGCTGGTGGAAACCTCTTTCATCACCAATCACCGGGAAGAGCAGCTGTTGGAAAACAGCGGTTTTCAAGACCGGATCGCCCTCGCCATCAGTAACGGTATACTGGATTTCCTGGACTATTACGACGCTCATGAACGCCATTTCACCAGTAGTAGCGCTGGTTGACCGGCTTTAGCCATTAGGCATGGCCACGGCGCGAGGGTATACTGGGTAACGATCATTAGGCTGCGCCACCAACCACAAGTGAGTTGCATGAATCATTCCGATATCGAGCATATCAAACAGTTCCTGCTTGATTTACAAGACCGGATTTGCGACGCCCTGGCCGGCGAAGACGGCGGCGCAAGCTTCAGGGAAGACCTTTGGCGGCGTGAAGAGGGCGGCGGCGGGCGCAGCCGGGTATTGACCGGCGGCAGGGTATTCGAGCAGGCCGGCGTCAACTTTTCCCATGTGTCCGGTGCGCGACTGCCGCCCACCGCCACCGCTCACCGTCCCGAACTGGCGGGCCGGGCGTTCCAGGCGCTGGGGGTGTCGCTGGTGGTCCATCCCCTGAACCCCTACGTACCCGCAAGCCATGCCAACGTTCGCTTTTTTACGGCGGAAAAGCCCGATGCCGACCCCGTCTGGTGGTTTGGCGGCGGTTTCGATTTAACGCCGTTTTACGGTTTTCGCGAAGATGCGGAACACTGGCACCGGACGGCCCGCTCTCTTTGCGCGCCTTTCGGCGAAGAGGTGTATCCCCGCTATAAAGCCTGGTGCGACAGCTATTTTTTTCTCAAACACCGCAATGAAGCGCGCGGTATCGGCGGGCTGTTTTTTTGACGATTTGAATCAACCCGACTTCCCCCGGGCCTACGCGTTCACCCGCGCCGTGGGTCTAGGTTATCTGGAGGCTTACCTGCCTATCGTTCAACGGCGCCGGAATTTACCCTGGGGCGAGCGCGAGCGCCAGTTTCAGCTTTACCGGCGCGGACGTTATGTTGAATTTAATCTGGTATGGGATCGCGGTACGTTGTTTGGATTACAATCCGGTGGCCGCACCGAATCGATTTTAATGTCGATGCCGCCGCTGGCGCGGTGGGAATATGATTATCATCCGGCGCCGGAGAGCCCGGAAGCCGCGTTGTACCGGGATTTTCTACCGGCGCGCGACTGGTTGTCACAGGGAGGGAACTAATGGCTATTTGGGTTGACGCCGATGCTTGCCCCAAGGTCATCAAGGAAATTTTGTATCGCGCCGCACAACGTGAGTCCATCCAAACGACGTTTGTGGCCAACCAGACGCTGGCGGTGCCCCCTTCGCCCTTTATCCGCACTCTGCGCGTGGGCGCCGAGTTTCGACGTGGCGGACAATGAAATCGTCCGCCGAATAGCTTTGGGCGATCTGGTGGTCACCAGCGATATCCCGCTGGCGGCCGAGGCGATGGAAAAAGGCGCGGCGGCGCTTACCCCGCGCGGAGAACGCTATCGCACGGAAACCATTCGCGAGCGCCTCGCCATGCGGGATTTCATGGATACCCTGCGCGCCAGCGGCATCCAGACCGGCGGACCGCCGCCGCTGAGCCAGCGGGAGCGACAGGAATTCGCCCGTGAACTGGACCGCTACCTGCAACAGACCAAACGCTGAACGGCCTCTATCGCCCATGAACCGGACCGCTGCCGGCAACAGACCAAACGCTGAACGGCCTCTATCGCCCATGAACCGGACCGCTGCCGGCAACAGGCTAAACGCTGGGCGCCCTGTTTCGACCTAGGCCGAGAACGTCGGACCATAGGCCGGCCTGTTACAGAATATTGCGCCCGGCGGCGGCGCGCCATTGTTTCCGGCCAGAGTAATAATCAGAAAAAGCGCATTTCATTCCCGGTCTTGTTGAGGCAGTGTTATTCTTAGGTTAACTCTTCCTTCAACAAGATGTGCCATTTCTACTTTCATGGAGTTGAGAATGAACCAGTTAGAAGCGCTGAAACAATTTACCACCGTCGTGGCCGACAGCGGAGACATAGATTCCATCCGCCATTACACCCCGCAGGACGCCACCACCAACCCGTCGCTTATCCTTAAAGCCGCCAGCCTGACCGCCTATCAGCCGCTGTTTGAAGATGCGCTGGCCTATGCCCGTAAGCAGGGCGGTACGCGCGAAACGCAAATTATCAATGCCAGCGACAAACTCGCGGTGAATATCGGTGTGGAGATACTGAAAAGCGTGCCGGGCCGCGTCTCAACCGAAGTGGATGCCCGTTTGTCGTTCGATCGCGGCATGTGCGTCGCCAAAGCCCGCAAGCTCATGGGCCTGTATCAGGAACAGGGCATCGATAAATCCCGTATCCTGATTAAGCTTGCCTCCACCTGGGAAGGCATCAAGGCGGCGGAAGAGCTGGAACGCGAAGGCATCAACTGCAACCTTACCCTGTTGTTCTCCTTTGCCCAGGCACGAGCCTGCGCCGAGGCCGGGGTCTATTTGATTTCACCCTTCGTCGGCCGCATCTACGATTGGTATAACCAGCGCAAACCGATGGATCCTTATGACGTGGAACAGGATCCGGGCGTGAAATCGGTACGCACCATTTATGAATATTATAAACAGCATCGCTACCAGACGGTGATCATGGGCGCCAGCTTCCGTAAAACCGAGCAGATCCTGGCCTTGGCCGGCTGCGACCGTCTGACCATTTCACCGGCCTTGCTGGAAGAATTGCACAAAAGCGATCTGCCCGTGGCGCGCAAACTCACGCCCTCCACCACCGGCCTGCACCAGCCTGCGCCGTTGTCCGAACCCGAATTCCGCTGGGAGCACAACCTGGATCCGATGGCGGTGGACAAACTGGCCGAAGGCATCCGTCAATTCGCGGTGGACCAGCAAAGCCTGGAAGATCTTCTTGCCGCCAAACTCTGATTAAGTAGGCCAGTATGCCGACGCGAAACGTGCTCGCCAATGCTATCCGCATTTCCAAAGTGCCCAGCCGGGACCCGCTCATTGACGCCGAGTACATTTGTCAATAGACCGGGCCGCTGCTATCGCAACGGCTGGGCACGGCCGGGAGCCGTTAAGCCACCTCGCCCCGCAGACTTTCGGCGAGGTGTTCGGCCCACAGACCGGCTATCCATTTCACGCCTTTGACGGTAAAGCGCGTCTGGGAAAAGGCATGGCGGCTTTCGCTGGTGCCGGTGTGCACCTCGAAACGGTCGGCATCCAGATGCTGGCGATGAGGGGTCAACAGGCCCCCCAGACGATACATGATGTGGCGCTCCAGCAGGAAGCGCCGAAAGTCCGCCTCTTTGACCTTCAGCAGCTTGCAGACCTGGCGAAATCCCATCGCCTCCTCCACCGCCACATACTGGTCGAAAAAATCCGCTTTCGGGGTCATCAGCGCCATGCGCCGTTCCAAGGACTGGCGCCGTTCATATTCTTCGGCCCAGGCGCGGGCGGCGACGGCCGGATTGGTGAAATCGGGCAGGTCGTGCTGCATTTCACGTTCGTGCCAGCGATCGAGGGCCACCGCCGTAAAAGAGGGGGATAACCGCGCGATGACCATCAGCGAATCCCTTTTGTTCAGCAGATATTCCCGGCAGATTTTTTCTCCGCGCCGGCTGCTCTTTACCGGTAACGGCTGAGATAACAACCGGCTGGTTTCCAGGCTTTTTATCAGGCGCGTAACCTCGCCATGGGGAGTCCCGATCAATTCAGCCAGTTCACGGCTGCTCATCGAGACCGTTTGATAAAGGGTTTCAAAACCCGCTGCGGATATCATCATCTCGTTCACCACTTTATGTCGGAAAGCGACGGCTTCTCCAGGGAGTCGATTAAATATACAACACTACTGTGTATTTATCCAGCACTCCGTTAGTGGTTTGGCTAAAGCTTTTTAATGATTATCCTCGGCAGGTTCTGCTTACGCCTTCAACCATCCCCTTAACTGGGCATGCTGCAACAGCATGATGGTTTTGCCATCGCGAATACGGCCATCCCGCACCATCGCCAGGGCTTCGCCAAAAGGCAGCTCCACCACTTCTATATCTTCATCATCGATGCCGCCCCCCCTCATTATCGCGGTTGGATTCATCATAGGCGGCCGCAAAAAAAATGCACGATTTCGGTGACGCCGCCGGGGGACATATAGGCCGAGAAGAGTTTCTCCACGTGTCCCACGGCGTAACCGGTCTCTTCCATCGCCTCACGCCGGATGCACTCTTCCGGCTCATCATCGTCCAATAAACCGGCGCAGGTCTCCAGCAGCAGGCCGGTGGGGTTGCCGTTCATATAGGTGGGCATACGGAACTGGCGAATCAGCACCACGGAATTTTTCTGACTGTTATACAGCAAAATGGTGGCGCCGTTTCCCCGGTCATAGACCTCGCGCATTTGCTCTAAGGGAGTGCCGTCTTTTCGTTGGAGGCTAAAGCGCAATTTACGCAGGACGAACCAATGATTGGATAACAACTTATTTTCTAGGATTTTAACGTTCAACGGCATAGCGCCCTCTATAATCCGACAAGATGGGATGTTGATGTGATCCGGATCATAACTCAAAGTTCGGTCTTGACGAGAGCGATTCAGGAAAATTCATCCAGGCAACGGGTTTAGATAAGGTAATAACGAATTTAACTTAAGGAAAGAGTGATGAGGGAAATTGATGTGTGAATATCACTTTTTTTTACGATCTCCTTTTTTTCTCCACGTTTCCTCACGCACGAACGCGTAAAGTACTACGGCGATGGCGCCTCGCTTTAAGTCGCCTCACAATAACAGACCAGTCGCCTTGAGGTTTTGATTGAATGGCCAACTTTTTTATTGATCGCCCGATTTTCGCCTGGGTTTTAGCAATCATCGTCTGTTTAACCGGTACCTTGTCCATATTTACGTTGCCGATCGAGCAATATCCCAAATTGACGCCGCCCACCATTCGCATCACCTCCAAATACCCCGGGGCTTCGGCTCAAACGCTGGAAAATACCGTCACGCAAATTATCGAACAGAACATGACGGGTTTGGATAATCTGCTCTATATGGCGTCGCAAAGCAGCAATTCCGGGCAGGCCACCACCACGCTGACCTTCGAGGCGGGCACCAATCCCAACGAAGCCATGCAGGAGGTGCAAAATCAGTTGCAGGTGGCGCAGCACCGCTTGCCTCAGGCGGTTCAGACCCAAGGGATTACCGTCACCAAAACCGGCGACAGCAACCTGATGATGATAGCCTTTGTGTCCACCGACGGTTCCATGAACAAGGCCGACATCGCCGACTATATGGTGAGTCATCTGCAGGAGCCCTTGAGCCGGGTCGACGGCGTCGGCGAAATCGACGCCTACGGCTCGCAATTTTCCATGCGTATCTGGTTGAATCCCGACAAGCTCAATAGCTATCAATTGACCACCGACGACGTGGTGACGGCTATCGAATCGCAAAACAGCCAGGTGGCGGTGGGCCAGTTGGGCGGCACGCCGTCGGTGGACGGGCAGGCGCTGAACGCCACGATAAACGCGCAGTCGCAGTTGCAAACCCCGGCGCAGTTTCGCGCCATCACCCTGCGGGTCAACAGCGACGGTTCGGTGGTCACCCTGGGCCAGGTGGCGGATGTCGAACTGGGCTCGGAGAATTATGATTATCTCAGTACCTATAACGGCATGCCCGCCGCCGGCATGGGGGTTAAACTGGCCTCCGGCGCCAATGAGTTGGAAACCAACGTCAATGTCAAAAAAGCGGTTGGAGGAGCTGACGCCTTATTTCCCTCGCGGCCTGAAAGCGGAGATCGCCTACGAAACCGCGCCTTTCGTTACCGCTTCTATCGAGGACGTGGTAAAAACGTTGCTGGAAGCCATTGTTCTGGTATTCCTGGTCATGTATCTGTTCCTGCAAAATTTTCGCGCCACCTTAATCCCCACCATCGCCGTACCGGTGGTGTTGTTGGGAACCTTTGCCATACTCGCCTCGTTTGGTTTCACCATTAACACCCTGACCATGTTCGCCGTGGTGCTGGCCATCGGTCTGTTGGTGGACGACGCCATCGTGGTGGTGGAGAACGTGGAGCGCGTCATGAGCGAGGAGCACCTGTCGCCGCGGGAAGCCACCCGCAAATCCATGGGACAGATACAGGGCGCGCTGGTGGGCATCGCCCTGGTGCTGTCGGCGGTGTTCGTGCCTATGGCGTTTTTCGGCGGCACCACCGGTGCGATTTACCGCCAGTTTTCCGTGACCATCGTCTCGGCGATGGTGCTGTCGGTGCTGGTGGCGCTGATTTTAACCCCCGCGTTATGCGCCACGCTGCTAAAGCCGGTGCGCAAAGAAGATCACCACGAGAAAAAAGGCTTTTTCGGCTGGTTCAACCGTTCCTTTGACAAGGGCGCCAACCGTTATCAACGCGGCATCACCGCTATACTTCAGCGCAGCGCCCGTTGGCTGGTGCTCTACGCCCTGCTGCTGGGCGGCATGGTATTGCTGTTTCTGCACTTGCCCACTTCATTTCTACCCACGGAGGATCTCGGGGTACTGATGGCCCAGGTGCAGTTGCCCACCCAAGCCACCCAGCAGCAGACGTTAAAAGTGGTGGGCAAGGTCGAGCGCTATTTTCTGACCAAGGAAAAGGATAACGTGCGGTCGGTTTATTCGACCATCGGCACCGCCCCCGGCGGCAACGGACAAAACGTCGCGCGAATGTTTATTAGGCTGAAACCTTGGGATGAACGGTCGAGCGCGACGCGTTCCGCCGCCGCCATCATCGAGCGGGCCACCAAAGCCTTTGCCAAGATTCCCGAAGCCCAGGTCCTGGCCAACAATCCCCCGGCCATATCCGGCTTGGGCAATGCCGCCGGCTTCGATATGGAGTTGGAGGATCATGCCGGCCTCGGGCACGCTAAGCTGATGGCGGCGCGGGATGAGCTGTTGGCCAAGGCCATGGCCTCGCCGCTACTCACCCGTATGCGTCATAACGGCCTGGATGACAGCCCGCAGCTGCAAATTGACGTCGATCAGCATAAGGCTCAGGCGCTGGGCGTTTCCGTCGATGATATTAACGACACGCTGCAAACCGCCTGGGGCTCTACCTACGTCAATGATTTTATCGATCAGGGACGTATCAAGCGCGTTTATGTTCAGGCGGCGGCGGAATACCGGATGCTGCCCAACGATATCAACCATTGGTTCGTCCGCAACGGCAGCGGCACCATGGTGCCTTTTTCCGCCTTTGCCACCTCCCACTGGGAATATGGTTCCCCGCGGCTGGAGCGTTACAACGGCATTTCATCCCTGGAAATCGTCGGCGAAGCCGCTCCCGGCATCAGCAACGGCACCGCAATGGATTTGATGGAAAAACTGGTGGGGCAATTGCCCACCGGCTTCGGGCTGGAATGGACGGCCATGTCCTATCAGGAGCGTCTTTCCGGCTCGCAGGCCCCGGCCTTGTATGCCATCTCGCTGCTGGTGGTATTCCTGAGCCTGGCGGCGCTGTATGAAAGCTGGTCCATTCCTTTCTCGGTTATGCTGGTGGTGCCGCTGGGCGTGATCGGCGCACTGCTCGCCACCTGGCTGCGGGGCCTGGAAAACGATGTCTATTTCCAGGTGGGGCTACTCACGGTTATCGGCCTGTCGGCGAAAAACGCCATTCTGATCGTCGAGTTCGCCAATGAGCTGCATTTACGGGGCCAGGGACTGGTGGAAGCGACGCTGCACGCCTCGCGCATGCGGCTTAGGCCTATCCTGATGACCTCCCTCGCCTTCGTCTTCGGCGTGATGCCGATGGCCCTGAGCACCGGCGCGGGTTCCGGCAGCCAGCACGCGGTGGGCACCGGGGTTATCGGCGGCATGCTTTCCGCCACCGTGCTGGCGATTGTGTTTATCCCGCTGTTTTTTGTGCTGATCCGCCGTCGGTTTCCCTCCCTTCACCAGACGCATCCCGATTCGAATATCCATTTGCTGACGGAAAAAGGCGAAGGTCCGGAAGCATAATTTCCACGCCTGAAAGAGTAAAGGCCACCGTTATAGGGTGGCCTTTATCATAGAGATGTTTACCCATCATGCTTCACTTCGCAGGCGCGTAGGCAAGACTTGCCTCCGCCCTTACTCGGGCCAGCGAACACTATTCAATCTGTTTCTGAAAGAGTTAACGCTGCGAGAGCGCCCAAGCGCAATTCAAAGTATTCAGGGTATTTTCCAAGGTGTGCAAAATTACATAAAATAAAATTGTGGCCTTGTTTGCAGCATATGTTTATTTGCGCAACATTGCTTCAATAAACTCTTTCCAGTTACCTAACTCTGTATCGACCATATCTGTATCAATCACCACTGCCTCACTGTTATTGTGCGCTTATTATACAAAGTTGGCTTGGTTAAAAAAAGAGCCGACGAGAAGAATTGTTTATATTTTTCGAGAAGCCTCACAAAATGAATTTGCGCTAACCCATTAATGCACTATCCTGATGCAATTCGCCTTCCAGGGCTGCGGTGCAGCGCGGGAGCCACGCGTATCTCAGCGAGAATCCTGATTGACGTTGGGCCTGCGTCCGGCGGGATTCAGCTCATTATTGCCATTCGCTATTGCTGAAAAAGCGTTATTAAAACCCCAGGAAAAACGCATTTTATACAAATGTCCTGTTAGAGATCATTGAATGAATTACGTTTTAAGTTGAATGATATAACACTTCCGTCAACCTTTAGAGATATTGCTTTCACCCGCTGCGCTGACGGAAAAATACCATTAAATAAAATAAGGTCTTTAAATCGATTATTCGGAAATCGCCGAATCCGGCAGGGCAAATCCCTATTTCAGTACTGTTTGAAGTGTTGGAAAAACCGGAAAAGCAGCGTCCCGCCGGCGGATAAATCACGATGCCCCTACCACTGCCTGGATTCATGACCCATTTTGACGCATTATGAGAGCTATTGGGTTAAACCGGGTCGAATACGTCCCCTGATCCCGGTAACGATAGGTTGTAGAGGCGGCTGATGTCCATGCATGATCAAGAGACTTTGTTAACGATTTACGGGATTAAAAACTGCGATACGATGAAAAAGGCTCGCCGCTGGCTCGACGAGAGGCAGTTGCTTTACCGCTTTCACGATTACCGGACGGATGGCGTCAGCCGCGAGCTGCTGCAAAGCTTTATGCAGCGGACCGACTGGCGGCAACTGCTCAATACCCGCGGCGCCACCTGGCGCAAACTCGACGAAGAACAACGCCGCCAGGCTGAGAATGCCGACGGGGCGTTGACGTTGATGTTGAGTCAGCCGGCCATCGTCAAGCGCCCGGTTTTACAACGGCGGGACGGCGCACTGTTGGTGGGTTTTGACCCGGAAGCCTATGGGCGATTCACCGGCCGGGGGGGGTGTGATATGCCCTGTCCGGTTCTTGAATTAGCCCAGCAGCTCATCAGGCGTCCTTCCCTGAGCCCCGATGACGCGGGATGTCAGGCGCTATTGATTTCACGTTTACAGGCCGCCGGATTTACCGTCGAACCGATGCCCTTTGGCGATACGCTGAACTTTTGGGCCTGGCGCGGCGAAGGCCAAACCTTGGCCTTTGCCGGCCATACCGACGTGGTGCCGGCAGGCAAGGCGGAGGAATGGCGGACGCCCCCTTCGAGGCCGCCCTGAGGGACGGCATGTTATACGGCCGCGGCGCCGCCGATATGAAAGGCTCATTGGCGGCCATGATAGTCGCCGCCGAGCGCTTTGTCTCACAGCATCCGCACCATGGCGGACGACTGGCCTTTCTTATCACCTCCGATGAAGAAAGCGCCGCCGTCAACGGTACGGTAAAAGTGGTGGAGGCGCTGATGGCCCGCGGGGAACGCGTGGACTATTGTCTGGTGGGAGAGCCGTCAAGCCATCAGCACGTCGGCGATATCGTTAAAAACGGCCGGCGGGGTTCACTCACGGCCAACCTGACCGTTGCGGGCATCCAGGGCCACGTGGCTTATCCGCAGTTGGCGGATAATCCGGTGCACCGCGCCATACCGGCGCTCAATGAGCTGGTATCGGTAGTATGGGATCGGGGCAACGCGTTTTTTCCCCCCGACCACCATGCAAATCGCCAATATCCAGGCCGGCACCGGCAGTAATAATGTGATCCCCGGCGAGTTGACGGTGCAGTTCAATTTTCGTTTCAGTACCGAACTGACGGACGAACAGATACGCTCCCAGGTGGAAGCCCTGCTGCAACGTCACGGCCTGCGCTATCGGCTGGAATGGTGGCTCTCCGGCCAACCGTTTCTTACCGCGCGCGGGGAGCTGGTGGAGGCGGTTGTCAACGCGGTAAGCCATTATCAGGCGTTCACCCCCGCTCTGGAAACCACCGGCGGTACGTCGGACGGACGTTTCATCGCTCGTATGGGAGCGCAGGTGGTTGAATTGGGCCCGGTCAACGCCACCATCCATAAAGTGAATGAATGCGTCAGCGCCGCCGATCTGCAACTGCTGGGCCGGATGTATCAACGCATTATGGAGCAATTGGTTTTATGATGACGCCGGCCATGCTTACCGGTCAAACCGACCTTCATGTGGTTTCGCTGTCCGAGGGGCACCGCCTGCAATCCGAGGCCGTCGCAGCGTTCAACGGACTGCGGCAGGCAGGCCTGCGGCAGGGATTCAATTTGCAACCCGCCAGCGGTTTTCGCGATTTCCAGCGGCAATTGGCTATCTGGAATGGTAAATTTCGCGGCGAGCGGCCATTATTAGACAAGGAGAGCCGGCCGATAAATAGCCAAAGCCTGAGCGTGCCCGAGCGCTGCGAAGCCATCTTGCGCTGGTCGGCGTTGCCCGGCACCAGCCGCCATCATTGGGGCAGCGATGTGGACGTTTACGACCCGGACCTGTTGCCGGCCGGCGGCGCATTGCAATTAACCCCGGCGGAATATCAGCCCGGCGGTTATTTTAGCCCCTTGAGCGATTGGCTGACCGAACATATGGCCGACTTTGATTTTTATCGCCCTTATGCCAGCTTTCGGGGCGGTGTGGCCATCGAACCCTGGCATTTGAGCTATCGTCCTCTCGCCTGCCGGGCGGAAAGCCTGCTCACGCCGGACATCGTGCTGAAGTCATGGCAAGACGTCGACGTGGCGGGGTCGATGTGGATCATCCCGCGGTTACCGGCCATATTCCGCCGTTATATCAGTAATGTGGATAAGGAGTAGCATCATGGAATGGTTGGAGAAATATTGGTGGATCATTTTGATTGTGATAATAGGTATATTGATTTCGGGCATCAAGGAACTGCGCCGGGTGGATGTCAACCGCTACCTGAAAGACCGGCCGCAATTACCGCCCCATCGGGACAATAACGCCAAATGGGACGAAGACGACGACTGGCCGAAGAAAAAATAATCCGGCCGCGGCCTTTAGCGCCCCTAATTGTATTGTACCCATTGAACATGCCCGCGCTGGACTGGCTCTAGTTTGTACTCTCCGGACATACCCGAGCGGGATTGGTCCCAGGGCGCAAGTTAGGGCATGTCCGGCAAATAGCCGCCGGGTTCGCTTCGGCGCCGCCAAAGAGTGCAGACCTGAGCGTCCAGATCCCGTAACGCCGCGGCGGTTTCTTCCCGCCTTCTGATCAATAACGCTTTTTTGCCGCTGACGCCGAGGCGGGTCGCCATATCGGCATCTTTAAGTCGTTGTTCCAGTCCCCCGCGTAGGGCCGGCAGCGGTAAGGCACAGAGCCGCAGCAAACGCAGCAACGCCCCTCGGCAAGCCTCCGGCGGGCGATGGGCGAAAGCAAAACCCGCCAGATCTTCCCAGTCGTCGTCGTTAAGCTCCGGCCGGGCGTCATCCGCCCCGAAAGCCCCGTCGCGGGCGAACTTCGCCGCCGCCCGCCGGAGCAACCGATGTCCGGCGGCGCTCAGCGGCAACAGCGCCATGGCGCTGTAACACCCGCTACTGGCTTCCAGGCGCGAACCCACATGCACCGCCTGAAAACCGGCCGCTCGCCAGAATCGCCGCAGATCCTCGGTCAATCCAAAGCTTACCGACAGGTAATCCAAGCCTTCATCTTCCCCCTGCCGGCGCGCCTGACGCAGTAATTCCAGGCCCAGACCCCGACGGCGATAAGCGGCATCCACCGCGATACGGCTGACGCGGCGTGATAGGAGCTGCGCCGCAATGGTAAAACCGCCGTGGGCCGCCAGCGACTGCGCCACCAGACTGCCCGGCGGGCGCCGACGCCCCGCCCACACCTCATGGGCCAATTCGGCGGATAATCCGCCCTCGTCCACCGTCCACAGCGCCCCATTCAGCCTGCCGCGCCGATAGGCGGCGGTGAAATGCTGGCCCGGCGCATCCATCAACCGGCGTAAATCCAGCGGCGTGGTGCGGTAATGGGCGCCGGCGAGCAATGCGTAAAAATCCCGCAGCGCCTGCGGGCGCCGGCGCCAGCTATCCCGGTTCAATTGAACAAAGCACGGCTCGCCGCCGCGCTGCTCCGATGGCGGCATCGGCGTTATATCGGCCGTATCCGGCGGGCTTGCCGTTGACCCCGCGCAGCCCTCTTCCACCACTGGGTCGGTATTGAGCAGCAACGCCTCCGCCAGGGCGGATTCCAGCGGACAGCCGGCCGCCCAGCGCAACGGCTGGCGCAAAGTCAGATTATGCCACTGCGGCAGGGAGGCGCAGAACTTCAGCAAAAACCCGCGGCCGGTGCCCTCATATCCTTCTACCGTGGTGGTCAGCAAAACGCGGGGAAAATAGCTTATCAACTGCCGCAATAACGGCAGCGGGATAGCGGCGGCCTCGTCCACCAGCAGCCAGCCCGCCGCCGGATGATGGCGACAGTGGTCCAGCAACGCGTCGGGGGAGAAAAATCTGGCCCGGCTCTTTGCGTGGCGCGCCAGCACATCCGCCGCCTGTCTGGCCGGGGACACGACCCAGCAATCCGCGTCGGCGCGTGCCGCCAGCATTCCGGCCAGCGTGGATTTGCCGCGTCCGCGCGGGGCGGTCAATACAAAAATACCTTGCTCCGCCGCCATAAGCCGCCCCAGCAAGGCCTGCTGTTCAGCGGTGGGGCCGCCTTGCGGCGGCCGCCATGCGGGGCGCGGAGGCCAAACGGGCAGCGGCGAGGCAAAGTCTTGCCTTATCAGCAGCGCCTCATGCCGATGCCGCAAGCACTGTTGGAAATGCTTAATGAACAGAGGGGTGGCGATGGGTTCGGACCGTTCGCTCCAGCGCAGGGAATCATCGTCCGGCAGCGCGGGCCAGTCCGCCCAGGCCGGCGCGAGTAATACCAGCCAGCTGCCGGCGGTCAGCATCCCGGCCAGCGCCGCCAGGCCATCCGCCGCCAATCCTCGGCGGGCGTCAAAGATACCGTGAAGAAACTCCTGTCCCAGCCGGGACCTAAGGGCTGACGGCGCGCAAGAGAGGCCGCGGTTGTCGCTGCCCTCGCCCACCCACAGCCAATCGCCGGGCAGCAACCGGCGCAGCCTGTCCGCCCATGAGGCGCTCCAGGTCGCATCGCCGCTCAGCACCAGCAGTCGACGGATACCGGCCCGGCGCATGTCGGCCGTCGTTTCGCCGAACCACTCCGCCTCGGCGGGACTCAGGCCGCACATCTCAATGCCTGCCGATCATCAATGACAGAATACCGGCGGCAATCAACGGACCCACCGGCACCCCCCCCCCGCAACAAAGCGACTCCCAGCACCGTGCCCACCAGCAGACCGGCCACCACCGAAGGCTGGCTGGACATCAGGGAAACCCCACGACCTCCCAGCCAGGAGACCAGTACCCCGACCACAATGGCCAACAGCGACTTCCAGTGCAGAAATGATTGCATGACGCTCGAGGCGGAGATCGTGCCGCTGGCGATAGGGGCCATCACTCCGATGGTCAAAATGATAATACCGAGGGTCAGGCCCTGCTTTTCCACCCAGGGGAAAAAATGGCTTAACGGCGTCAGACGAACTATCAACAAGAACAGCAATGCCAGCGTAACGGTATTGTTATGGCTGAGAATGCCCAACGCCGCCAGCGCCAGCAAAATCAGCAGCGTCGGGTCCAAAAACGTCATGAGAATTCCATCCCATTTTATTTATCCAGCGCAAAACGCCCCCGGCGCGGCGGCCCCAGGCCTTCCGTCTCATACGGCCGGCCAAATGTTTTATGCCGCTTTTTGCAGGGAGCCGTTGAGCTTACCGCTTGGCGGCGAAATTACGCTGAATTCACCAGAGGAAAACGATTGCGCGTCAATCCAGCTCAACACCGAGGCGGTGTGCGACTTCTTCATAGGCTTCAATCACGCCGCCCAGGCTTTGGCGGAAACGATCTTTATCCATTTTATTCAGGGTCGCTTTATCCCACAAACGGCTGCCGTCGGGAGAAAATTCATCGCCGAGCACCACTTCGCCGTGAAACAGACCGAATTCCAATTTGAAATCCACCAGGATCAAGCCGGCATCGTCAAAAATCCTGCTCAACACGTCATTGGCCTGGTAGGTCAACTGCTTCATGCGGGCCAGCTGCGCTGCGCTCGCCCAGCCGAAGGTGGCGCAGTAGGATTCATTGATCATCGGATCGTGCATGGCGTCATTCTTCAGGAACATATCGAACAGCGGCGGCGTCAGGATTTCGCCTTCCTTGATGCCCAGGCGCTTCACCAAAGAGCCGGCGGCGCGATTGCGCACCACGCATTCCACCGGGATCATGGATAATTTTTTTACCAATACCTCGGTGTCCGACAGCAAACGGACCATTTGCGTGGGGATACCGGCTTCGGCGAGCTTGGTCATAATAAAATAGTTGAATTTATTATTGATCAAGCCTTTGCGGTCGAACTGCTCGATACGCTGGCCGTCCAATGCTGACGTATCGTTACGGAATTCTAAAATCAGCAAATCCGGGTCTTGAGTGGTATAGACCGTTTTCGCCTTTCCGCGATACAACTCAGCTAACTTTTGCATCTTGATTCACTCCGATTGCAAGTAACGCTTAACGATAAAAAAAAGGGGCATCGGCCCCTTTTCTGGATTAGCGGGCGGACGACTTGCCGAGAGCCGCCTGGAATACCGGCACCAGCGCGTCGTTTTGCGACTGGGTGAGGGTATGGCCCTTGGGATCGGTGAATTGCAGGGTGCTGCGATTGCCCAGATCACCCACCTGCAGCTTGTAATCGCCGTTGACCAGGTCGGGATCCTTGGCGCCCAATTCATCCCAGGTTCCGCTGCCCGGGGCATCGTAGGTCACGGAAATGGTCCCCAACGGACGGCTGCTGTCCTTGACCTTCATACCGATTTTGCTCAGCGCCGACGGCAGATGTTGCCACACCACCGCGTAGGGGGAACGCACCACCAGCAACGGCAGGCCGGAATCATCGGCGCCGCTTTCAACGCTCAGATCGGCGGTCTGACCGGCGGCGCGTTTGTTTTCCTGATCTTCGCTAAGCTGCTCAAGCCCCTGCGCCACGCTGTTCATCATCGACACGGTATAACGCTGCACCAGGGCCGGCGCCGCCACAGGATTATTCTGCTGTTCCAGGGCCAAAGATTTCACTATCAGCGAGGTTTGATAGCCTTGGGTACGCAGGCTTATCTGATACCGGCCGCGGTATTGCACATCCTCGTCGGCGCGGGACCATTGCACCCAATCGGTGTTCAAGGTCTGGGAGGCATCCTGACGACTAGCGATGGTATAGCCCTTGCTCTGCACCACCGCAACGACCCGCGACCAGAGATCGCGGGCTTGGGCGCTGTTTTCAATCTGGATGACCGCGGTATCGCCGGTATATTGCGAGCGCGATCCGTCCAACAAAGCCAATGGCTGCGCCGGCGGCCGCACATCCAATCCTTTACCCACCTGGCCTTGCAGCGTTCCGGCGGGCACCGTGTAATCCCCGTTCTCGACGGGGAGAATCATGCCGGATGGACTGTTGAGCGGGCTTAGAGCCGGTGCTTGCAGGTAATCCTCGTTTCCGTTTACCTGCCGTTTATAGCGCTGATCGCTGGAACAGGCCGCAAGCAGCATGAACAACGATGCGCCCGCAACCTTCGCCGCCATCGACTTTTGTAATGAATAAGCCATCAATTCTCCCTAACAGAGTTACAGCAAACCGGCATCCGTTAATGCTTGCTCAACAACACGGCTATCATTCTCGGTCAGCGGCGTCATCGGCAAACGTAACGTATCGGTTGCCATTAATCCCAATGCTTTACAGGCCCACTTAACGGGAATTGGGTTGGATTCTACGAATAATTTCTGATGCAACGGCATCAGGCGCTGGTTTATCCGGCGCGCCTGGGCAAAATTTCCCTGCGCCGCCAGCGCGCACATTTGCGCCATTTCACGGGCGGCAACGTTTGCCGTGACGGAAATAACGCCTTTACCGCCCAGTTGCATGAAGTCCAGCCCGGTGGAATCATCCCCGCTGAGCAGGATAAAGTCGTCATCAACCAGCTCTTGGATCTGGCTGACGCGCTGTAAGTTCCCCGTGGCTTCTTTCACCGCGACAATATTTTTCAATTTGGACAAACGCGCAATGGTGGGCGGCAACATATCACAACCGGTCCGCGACGGCACATTATACAGGATTTGCGGCAAGTCTGTGTGTTCGGCGATCGCCTTGAAATGCTGGAACAGGCCTTCCTGAGTCGGTTTATTGTAATAAGGCGTCACCGTCAGGCAGCCTACCACGCCGCTGTTGTTGAAGCGCTGCGTCAGACAAATGGCTTCCGAAGTGGAATTGGCGCCGGTGCCGGCTATCACCGGAATGCGCCCGTCGCAGAGATCCAGCGTCCGCATCACCACCTCGCCGTGCTCCTCATGACTTAAGGTGGCCGACTCACCGGTGGTGCCGACGGAGACAATCGCCGAGGTTCCGCTGGCGACATGATAATCGATTAATTTTTTTAAACTTGCCCAATCGACGGCACCCTTGTCATCCATTGGTGTAACCAGTGCAACTATGCTTCCCGTAAACATTGACCATCCCCTCCACAAACAGGTTATTCATGGTACTTTTGTCACCTATCCAAAAGCAAGCAAACATCGGTCATGTAAGCCCTTGGCAGCAGGTTTTTTTAGGGTTACCATGTAAATCACATCTCGCTGGACAGGAAGCGCAATTTTGCCGCAGCAACAACAACATTATCTGGTCATCACCGCGCTGGGCACGGATCGTCCCGGCATCGTCAATACCATCACCCGGCATGTCAGCGGCTGCGGCTGCAACATTGAAGATAGCCGCCTGGCCATGCTGGGGGAAGAATTCACGCTGATTATGTTGTTATCCGGCAGTTGGAACGCCATTACCCTTATCGAATCCACGTTGCCCCTCAAAGGGGTTGACCTGGATTTGCTCATCGTGATGAAACGGACCGTCGCCAGCGAGAAAAAGGAGACGCCGACCACGGTGTGGGTCAAGGTGGAAGTGGAAGATTCCCCGCACTTGATTGAGCGTTTTACCGATTTATTTGACAGCCATCATATGAATATCGCCGAGCTGGTGTCGAAAACGCAGCCGGCCCAGGGCGGACTTCCGGCGCAGCTCTTTATCCAGATTACCGCCCATGGCCCCGCGGGATGGCCGGTGGGACAGATTGAAGATACGTTTCATCAACTCTGTACAGAACTGAATGCGCAAGGCAGTATTAGTGTTGTGAATCATCCACAGAATTAATAGAGAGATGGAGTATTGCAATGACGCCACTGAAAGCCGGTGATACCGCGCCGAAATTTAGCTTGCCCGATCAGGACGGTGAACAGGTTAGTCTGACCGACTTCCAGGGACAAAAAGTGCTGGTTTACTTTTATCCCAAAGCCATGACGCCTGGCTGTACCGTGCAGGCCTGCGGGTTGCGCGACAATATGGATGAGCTGCATAAGGAGGGCGTGGAAGTTCTGGGCATCAGCACCGATAAACCGGAAAAACTGTCGAAATTCGTTGAAAAGGAGCTGCTGAATTTCACTTTATTATCCGATGCCGATCACAGTGTGGCCCAAGAGTTCGGCGTATGGGGTGAAAAATCCTTTATGGGCAAGACCTATGACGGCATACATCGAATCAGCTTCTTGATCGGGCTCGACGGCAGGATTGAGAAAGTGTTCGACGACTTTAAAACCAGCAATCATCACGATATCGTGCTGGCCTACCTCAAAGGCGTCTGATTCATGCCGGCAGTGATTTTCCGCCGCGGGCGGGAGGGCGGCTGCCGGCGCGAAATTAGCGAGAACGCTCAGTTGCCGTTATTGTCAAAGACGATATCGCTACGGTTCAGGTAGAGGTTGTATAGTCTATGTTCCCAAGGATGAAAAACTGCCTTGTCGCCGGCCTTCTGGCGACCATGGCCGCGACGTATAGCCCGCTTCCGCTGGCGGATGATTCGCCGGACCAGTTGCCGGATATGGGCACCGCCGCCGGCAGCACGCTGAGCATCGGCCAGGAAATTCAGATGGGAGATTATTATGTCCGCCAGCTGCGCGGCGGATCGCCCCTGATTAACGACCCCTTGCTTGAAACCTATATCAATCATTTGGGCAATATCCTGGTGTCCCATGCCCACTCGGTGAATTTCCCATTCCATTTTTTCCTGATCAATAACGACGAGCTGAACGCCTTCGCCTTTTTCGGCGGTAATGTGGTGTTGCACTCGGCGATATTCCGTTATACCGATAACGAGAGCCAACTGGCTTCGGTGCTGTCCCATGAGATATCCCATGTGACCCAGCGCCATCTGGCGCGCGCCATGGAGGACCAGAAGCGCAACGCTCCCCTTACTTGGGCCGGCACGTTGGGGTCGATATTGCTGGCCATGGCCAACCCGCAGATGGGCATCGCGGCCCTCAGCGGCACCCTGGCCGGGTCGCAGCAGGGGATAATCAGCTTTACTCAGGCCAATGAACAGGAAGCGGATCGCATCGGCATCCAAGTGTTGCAACGTTCAGGCTTCGACCCGCAGGCCATGCCCGATTTCCTACAAAAGCTGGCGGACTCAACCCGGTATTCCACCACGCCGCCGGAAATGCTGTTGACCCATCCCCTTCCCATGAGCCGCCTGGCGGATATCCGCAACCGGGCCAACCAGATGAAGCACGTGGTGATGGATTCGTCGCAGGATTTTTATCTGGCCAAGGCGCGTATTCTCTCCATGTACAGCAGCGCCAACAATGTATTAAGCGACGACACCCTCAGCGCGTGGAAAAAAAGGCGGTCCGCGTCAGCTTATCGCCGCGCAATACGGCGAGGCGATATTGTTTTACCAGGCGAAAAAATATGACGATGCGCGCCAGACCCTGCAACCGCTGCTCAACAAACAGCCGGCCAATGTCTGGTTCGTGGATTTGATGACTGATATCGATTTGGGGCAACAGCGCGCGCCGCAGGCCATTACCCGGCTGGAAGCGCTGGTGAAGGGCGAGGATAACACCGCCAATCCGGTGCTGTTGATCAATCTGGCGAACGCCTACGTCTCGGCCCAGCGCTATGCGCAGGCGATCCATTTGCTTAACCGCTATACCTTTAATCATCCGGACGATACCAACGGCTGGGATCTGCTGGCCCAGGCCTCCGCCGGCGTGGGGTCCAGGGATCAGGAGCTGGCGGCGCGGGCGGAGAGTCTGGCGCTGAACGGGCAGCTTGATCAAGCCATACGGGCTTTGAGCAACGCAAGCTCGCTGGTGAGCTTGGGCAGCCTGCAACAGGCGCGGTATGACGCCCGGATCGATCAGCTGCGGGATCTGCAAAAGCGTTTCAAGCCCTACCAGAAATCGTAATGAGCACCGCCTTGGGTTGAGGATCTGCGTTACAGGTGCAAAATTTCTTTGACGAAGGGGATAGTGAGCTTGCGCTGGGCGCTGATGGAGGCGTGATCCAGCTGATCCAGGGTCTGTGATAATGTGCGCATGTCCCGCTCAAGCCTTTTGAGCAGAAAACGGCTGACGTCCTCCGGCAGTTCAAAGCCGCGCAGCCTGGCGCGCAGTTGCAGCGCGGCGCCCTTTTCCTCATCGGACAAGGGCTGTAGCCGGTAAATCTGCCCCCAGTCCAGACGGGAGGCGAGATCAGGCAGTGTCAGCTTCAACTGGCGCGGCGGGCAATTGCCGCTTATGATAAGCCGGGTGCGCCCTGTTTCCTGTATCCGGTTGTAGAGATTGAATATGGCCATTTCCCAGGGTTCGTCGCCGGCGATGCATTCAATATTATCGATGGTGACCAACGCCAGTTGCTCCATGCCGTCCATCACTTCCGGCACAAAGTAGGTCCGTTTATCCAGCGGCACATAACCGGTGGACTCCCCGCGAACGGACAGCTCGGCGCAGGCGGCATGCATCAAATGACTGCGTCCGCCCCCTTTGCGGGACCAAAAGTAGAGATAACTCCCATGCTCTTCGATTAACATGCTGTGCAGTGCCGCCAGCAGCGACAGATTTTCACCGGGGAAAAAACTGGCGAAAGTTTCGTCATCTGGCAGATAAAGCGGTAGAGAGAGTTGCGCCGGCGTAGTCAGAATTACCTCAATGCATACAGGCAGGTTAACAATTTTAGTTTAACATAAAATCGGGGAGGGGATAAAATCGGGATTGATGTTTTCAGAAAACCATCCGATAAGCAATTTCAGGAAATACCGCCAGGAGTGACCAGCATGAAATATCAGCCGTTGGAGTGCGCGCAAGCCGCAGACGCCATTGCCAGGGAGACGACATCAGCCGGCGCCCCGCCGCTGCTGACCGTATTAATCATCCGTCTCGCCTATGTCAGCGGCTTGAGTAAGGAGCAGGTCGCCATAATATTGTTGAAACCCTATAAACAAGGGTTTATCACCGCCGATGACGCCGAGAATATAACCGAGTATTTTCCTTATCTCGAAAAGGTCGCTCTGAAATTGGATTTGATTAATTATACTATTACATTAATCGCCGCTTATATGGAAATAGAAGTAGCCTATACCAAAGGGATCATCCTGCCGAGCAATATAGTAACAAATATCATGAATAATTATCATTAAGACCTACGCCATTTACAGCAATGAGATAGATTTTACATCGCGCCTGGCAAGGTCAGCGCCGTCAAAATGCCGCATTCCCCCACCTTGGTCTTTTGCCGGCAGCAGCCGCGCAATTCATGGAGCTTTATCTCCAGTTCATTCAACGCGGTAATCCGCTGCCGCACCAGGGCGATATGTCTTTCCAACAGCGCATCGATATCATCGCAGGCGCGGTTCGGGTGGGTTTGTAATTCCTGCAATTGCCTGATTTCATGTAACCGCATGCCCAACTGACGGCAGCGAAGGATAAACCTGAGCCGGGTGTCATGCTCTTGGGAGTAAAGTCGGTAGCCGGCTTCGCTTCTGCCTGGGGCAGGCAATAACCGTTCGCGTTCGTAAAAGCGAATGGTGGCCGTGTCGCAGCCTGTACGTTTCGCCAATTCGCCTATCAACATATTTTCCTCGCAATAACACTGGACCTTGAAGTTAATGCAAGGTTTAGCATAAAGCTTTGGAGTGCGCCAGCGCCGGCTGAGCCGCCGTTTTCACGAGGATAACCGCATGGCTGATTGTTGCGAGGATAAACATTGCGAGATTGCGGCCTTGCGGCTTCGTCACGCCAGGGTGCTATGGCTGGTGCTGACGGTCAATGCCGCCATGTTCCTGGCGGAGGGGATGGCCGGATGGCACGCCCGTTCCACCTCGCTGCTGGCCGATGCGCTGGACATGCTGGGGGACGCCATGGTGTATGGCTTTAGTTTGTTCGTGGCGGCGCGTTCGGCACGCTGGCAGGCCTCGGCGGCGGCGGTTAAAGGCGCTTTAATGCTGTTCTTCGGTCTGGCGGTGCTGTGGGAGGCGGCGGAAAAAATCATGTTCCCGGTGCGGCCCGACGGGTCCATTATGGCGCTGGTAGGCGGCGTGGCCTTGGCGGCCAATCTTTTCTGTTTCGGTTTACTGTGGCGTTACCGGGGAGACAATCTGAACATGAGCTCGACCTGGCTGTGTTCGCGCAACGATTTATTCGCCAATCTGGGCGTGCTGCTGGCGGCGGCGGCGGGATATGCCTTCGATTCCCGCTGGCCGGATATTATGGTCGGCGTCCCCATCGCGGGCCTGTTTCTCGCTTCGGCGGTAACCGTTTTGCGGCGGTCCCGGCAGGCTTTGCGGGCCGGGGGGGGCCGATCAAGATAATAGCGCTGTCACGCCCGCCGGGCAGCGGGTCGGCTTCGCTTCGTAAACACTGACAGGGGCGCAACGGGCCTGACGGGCCATAGGTCGGAGACCGCAGCCGGCCGTGACGACTTCAGCACCATTGATTGCTGCGGACGCCCTTTAACAGGCTCGCCGCACGAGCAGACCTCGCGGGCCAGCCTCGGCATGGGTGAATGCCTCCTAGCGCTCGGACTCTCCAAGCTTGTCCGCATCGATGACGGGAGTGGCGTCGGCATCGATAATCACCTCTTCACCACGAATAAGCGTTATCACCTTGAACAACAGGCTCAGGCCGATGCCCACCACCGTGGCCAGCGCCATACCCTTGAGCTCGGCGGCGCCGACATGGATTTTGGCGCCGCTGACGCCGATGATCAAGATAACCGAGGTCAGGATCAGATTTTGCGGCTTGTTATAGTCCACTTTTGATTCAATCAGTACCCGGATCCCGGAAGCGGCAATCACGCCGTACAGCAGCAGCGAGACGCCGCCCATCACCGGCACCGGCACCGCCTGGATGGCCGCCGCCAGCTTGCCGACGCAGGACAGCAGGATGGCGAATACCGCCGCGCCGCCAATCACCCAGGTGCTGTAGACCTTGGTGATGGCCATCACGCCGATATTTTCGCCGTAGGTGGTGTTGGGGGTGGAGCCGAAAAAGCCGGACAGCAAGGTGGAAACGCCGTTGGCGAACATCGAACGGTGCAGCCCGGGATCGCGCAGCAGATCGCGTTTTACGATATTGGCGGTCACCACCAAGTGGCCGATATGCTCGGCTATCACCACCAGGGCTGCCGGCAGAATGGTCAGGATAGCCACCCATTCAAAACGCGGTGTATAAAAGGTCGGCAAGGCAAACCAATGGGCGCTCGCCACCGGCGATAAGTTTACCGATGAAATAGGCCAGGGCATAGCCCGCCAGCACCCCCACCAGGATCGGGATAATCGCCAGGAACCCCCGGAACAGCACCGAGCCCAGCACCGTCACCGCCAGCGTCGCCATGGAAATGATAATGGTGGTATGATCCACGCTCGCCCCGTCGGCGGGCAGAAGTCCCGCCATATTGGCCGCCACCCCCGCCAGCTCCAACCCGATAACCGACACAATGGCCCCCATCGCCGCCGGCGGGAAAACCACTTCAATCCAACCGGTGCCGGCCACCTTGACGATACAGGCCACGACGCAAAACAGCGCGCCGCAGGCAATGAATCCCCCCTAGAGCCGCTTCATAGCCCATGGGCAGCAACAACAGCACCGGCGAGATAAAGGCAAAGCTGGAGCCGAGATAAGCGGGAATTTTCCCTTTGCAGATGAACAGATACAACAGGGTGCCGATGCCGTTGAACAGCAGCACCGTGGCGGGGTTGATCTTGAACAGGATCGGCACCAGGACGGTGGCGCCGAACATGGCGAACAGATGCTGCAGGCTTAATGGGATGGTTTGCAATAACGGCGGGCGTTCATCCACTGCGATGGCGCGACGGGTCATGTGAATTCCTCAGGTGAAAAACAAAAAAAACCGACCCTTAAGGTCGGCTGAACGTCATTTGGTACCGAATAGCTTATCGCCCGCATCGCCGAGGCCCGGCATGATATAGCCTTGCTCGTTCAGCCCCTCGTCGATGGCCGCCGTATAAAGTTCAATATCGGGATGCGCCGCTTCCAGCGCGGCGAGTCCTTCCGGCGCCGCCACCAGCACCAAGACCTTGATGGCCTTGCAGCCGGCCTTTTTCAACAAATCGATGGTGGCAATCATCGAACCGCCGGTGGCCAGCATCGGATCCACCACCAGGGCCATACGCTCATTGATATCCGACACCAGCTTCTGGAAATAGGGCACCGGTTTAAGCGTGGACTCATTCCGGTAAATACCCACGACGCTGATGCGCGCGCTGGGAACGTTTTCCAGTACCCCGTCCATCATGCCCAAACCGGCGCGCAGAATAGGCACGACGGTAATTTTTTTACCTTTGATTTGATCAATTTCAACCGGACCGCACCAGCCGTCGATTGTGACTTTTTCCGTCTCAAGATCGGCGGTTGCCACATAGGTCAGTAAACTACCCACTTCCGACGCCAACTCACGAAAACGCTTGGTGCTGATGTCGTGTTCACGCATCAATCCGAGCTTGTGTTTAACAAGTGGGTGTTTTACTTCAACGATCTTCATCATTACTCTCCCCAAGAAGCATTGAACGGTCAAAAAAAATCGCGAGATTATAACCCCTTTTTTTGCCGTGCCCTATGAAAATAGCTGATCACGATCAATGGATTATTAAAATTAACTTTACCCGCTAAATGGCGAGTTGCAATGGCGAGTTGCAGGAAGGGGCAAGCAGGAGACACATTTTTTTCGGCGGCGGATTTTTACAACGCTTGCGCGGGTGAAGTAAAATAAACCTCGGGGTGGCGGCTCAGGAATAAGCCGGGCAACAAAGCCACGGCGCCTTCAGCGCGAAAGAGGGATTGACGTCAAAAGCGGATCGGTTCATCGACACCGCTCGCAAACGTTTGCCCACACTGTTAGAATTGCCGGCGCCCTGTTCAATCGCAACATATCATCTCCGTGGGGATCTTGCAGTGACCGAAAAAACCTCTCTCAGCTATAAAGACGCAGGCGTGGATATCGATGCCGGGAACGCATTGGTGGACAGCATCAAGGGTGTGGTGAAACAGACGAAACGTCCCGAAGTCATGGGCGGGCTGGGGGCTTCGGCGCGCTGTGCGCGATACCGCAGAAATACCGCGAGCCGATTCTGGTTTCCGGCACCGACGGCGTCGGCACGAAACTGCGTCTGGCGATGGACCTGCAACGTCACGATACCATCGGCATCGACCTGGTGGCCATGTGCGTGAACGATCTGGTGGTGCAAGGGGCCGAGCCGCTGTTTTTCCTTGATTACTTCGCGACGGGAAAGCTGGATGTGGCTACCGCCGCCCAGGTCATCACCGGTATCGCGGAAGGCTGCAAGCAGGCCGGCTGCGCCCTGGTGGGGGGAGAGACGGCGGAAATGCCGGGCATGTACCATGGGGAGGATTATGACGTGGCCGGATTCTGCGTCGGCGTGGTGGAGAAATCCGAGATCATCGACGGCGGCAAAGTCCGTGCGGGAGATGTCCTGCTGGCCCTCGCCTCCAGCGGTCCGCATTCCAATGGCTACTCCCTGGTGCGTAAAATCCTCGAGTTCAGCCAAACGGATCCGCTGCAAACCCAACTGGCCGGCAAGTCCCTGGCGGATCACCTACTTCAGCCCACCCGTATCTATGTCAAAGCGCTGCTGGAGCTTATCGCCCGGACGGAAATCCATGCCATCGCCCATCTCACCGGCGGCGGTTTTTGGGAGAACATACCTCGGGTATTGCCGGCGGGCACGCGGGCGGTGATTGACGAAAGCAGCTGGCAGTGGCCGGCGGTGTTCGATTGGCTGCAGCAGGCCGGCAATGTCAGCCGTCATGAAATGTACCGTACGTTCAACTGCGGCGTCGGCATGGTGATAGCCGTGCCGGCGGAAAGCGCCGACGGCGCGCTGGCCCTGTTGCACGAATTGGGGGAAACGGCCTGGAAGCTCGGAGAAATAGACACCCTCGTCGGCGAGGACCGGGTGATCATTCGCTGATGAAAAAAAATTGTCGTGCTGATCTCCGGCGACGGGAGCAATCTCCAGGCGATAATCGACGCCTGCCGGGACGGTAAAATCCCGGCGCGCGTCGCCGCGGTGTTCAGCAACTGCGCCGGTGCTTTCGGTCTCGAGCGCGCCGCCCGGGCGGACCTGCCGGCCCATGCCCTCTTTCCCGGCGATTATCCGGATCGCGACGCTTTTGATCGGGCGTTGATGGCCGCTATCGACGAACACCGGCCGGAGGCGGTTATTCTGGCCGGCTATATGCGCATCCTGTCGGCGGCGTTTGTCGGCCGCTACGCGGGGCGGCTGCTGAATATCCACCCCTCCTTGCTGCCGCGCTATCCCGGCCTGCACACGCATCGCCAGGCATTGGCCAACGGCGACGACGAACACGGCGCATCGGTACATTTCGTCACCGAGGAACTGGACGGCGGGCCGGTGATTTTGCAGGCGAAGGTTCCGGTGTTCCCCGGCGATGATGAAGCGGAGCTGGCGGCGCGCGTCAAAACCCAGGAACACGCCATCTATCCTCTGGCCATCCGCTGGCTGCTGCAAGGCCGCCTTGAGCTGCGCGACGGCGCGGCCCGGTTGGACGGCCAGCCGTTGCCGCCGGCCGGCTATGCGGCGGATTAGCCCTAACGCAGACGTCCGGTAATATACTCTTCGGTTTTGCGTTCCGCCGGCGAGGTGAACAGCCTGTCGGTGGTATTGTACTCCACCAGGCGGCCCTGGTGGATAAAGGCGGTATAATCCGATACCCGCGCCGCCTGCTGCATGTTATGCGTCACCAGCACCAGAGTGAAGCGCGCCTTCAGCGAGATCATCAGCTCCTCTATGGTCAAAGTGGTGATGGGGTCCAGCGCCGAGGTCGGCTCATCCAGCAAGAGAATATCCGGCTCAACGGCAATCGCCCGGGCGATAACCAGCCGCTGCTGCTGGCCGCTGGAAAGGCGAAACGCGTTCTCCCGCAGACGATCCTTGACCTCATGCCATAGGGCGGCGGCGCGCAGCGCCTGTTCGGCGGCGATATCCAACGCCCGGCGGTCGCGAATCCCCAGCAGCCTCAGACCGTACACCACGTTATCGTATATGGATTTCGGGAACGGGTTGGGACGCTGGAATACCATGCCCACCCGGCGGCGCAACGCCACCACATCCTGGCGCGCGTCATAGATGTTTTCTCCCGCCAGCCGGACTTCCCCCTCAACGCGACAATCCTCGCTAAGATCGTTCATACGGTTGAAACAGCGCAGCAGCGTGGATTTACCACAGCCCGAGGGGCCTATGAGAGAAGTGATATGCCGCTTGGGTATGCGCAGGCTGATATCCTCCAGCGCCGGACGGCCATTGTAATACACCGCGAGGCGATTCGCCTCCAGCGCCGTTTGCCGGTCGTCAAGCAGGCCGACATCCGGCACCGGCGGAAATGGCTCTTGATTTACCAAAGACATGAGTTCTCCATTAAAGCGTCAGCGTGCGATATTTTTCCCGCAGGCGGTGGCGCAGGCCGATGGCCGCCAGATTCAAGCCGACGACGATCAGTATCAGCAACAGCGCCGTGGCAAACAGCAGCGGACGCGCCGCATCGCTGTCCGGGCTTTGAAACGCCATATCATAAATTTGAAAGCCAAGGTGCATAAATTTCCGCTCCGGATGCAGATAAGGAAAGGTCCCGTCTACGGGCAGCAAAGGCGCGGATTTGATGACGCCCACCAGCATCAGCGGGGCGGTTTCTCCCGCCGCCCTGGCCACCGCCAGGATAAGACCGGTTATCATGGCGGGCGCCGCCCCGGGCAGCACCACGCGCCACAGGGTTTCGGCCCGGGTGGCCCCCAGCGCCAGCGAACCATGGCGCAGCGAAGAGGGAATGCGGGCCAGCCCCTCTTCGGTTGCGACAATCACCACCGGCAGCGTCAGCAGGGCCAGCGTCAGCGAGGCCCACAGCAAACCCGGCGTGCCGAAAGTGGGATTGGGCAAGGCATCGGCGTAAAACAATTTATCCAGCGTTCCTCCCAGCACATAGACGAAAAACCCCAGACCGAAAACGCCGTACACAATGGACGGCACCCCCGCAAGATTGCCCACTGAAATCCGGATCAGACGTGTCAGCCAATTCGCGCGGGCATATTCATGCAAATAGATTGCCGCCATGACGCCGAACGGCATGACCATGACCGACATCAGCATCACCAGCAACAGCGTCCCCACCATCGCCGGGAACGCGCCGGTGGTATTGCCGGCGTCCGCGGCCGGCTTGCCGACGAAACGGCCCAACTGGCCGCCCCATAGCTGGATTTTTTCCAGCAGGGTCATCCGATTGGGATACCAGGCGCTTTCAATTTCACGCAGCGGTATTCGCCGCATGACGCCCTCCCCGTCCGCCAGCACCAGTTGATCCCGATCCAGCTCTTTTTCCAACGCCGCCTGCTGGTTGTCCGCCCTCGCCAACCGCTGCGCCAATTCATGCGCCGCCGCGCCATATTCTCCCTGGCGGCGGGCCGTCCATTGCCCATGCCTGAGCCATTCCTCGCGCTGCTGCGCCAAATGCGCCGACCGCTGAATCAAATCGGCCCGGACGTCATCACGCAATTCACGGGCCAATCGGCGCTGGGTTTCCAACAGCGCCAGGCGCTGTCGCAAGGCCTTGGGCAAATCGGCGACGGTGAGCGGCTGCCCGTCCTCCAGCATGCCCTGCAAAAAACCATACTCTCTATGGTAAAAATCACGCTGTACCACCAACACATCGGCAGGGCGCCATCGCGCGGCCACCTGCCGGGACGCCACGGTATAGAAATCACGATCCGCGTCCTGGCCGCCGACGCGCACGACATATTCCTCCCGGTCATCTTCCCGTTGAGTCCCGCCCCGCTGCCGGGACACGGCGTAGATTTCTCCCAGCAGGCGCGAAGGCAGGCCGGACTCGGCGCTTGATTGAAATTGATAAACCGGGCGCGGCCAGAACAATCCCATCGCCTGCCAGCCCAGCAATAGGATCAGCGACAACATGGCCAGCAGACTGATACTCACCGACCCGGCGGTAAGCCAAATCCAGGGGCGTCCCGAACGAAACCAGGCGTTCATCCGTTCTCTCCGTCCTGTTGCCGAAAGCGTTCACGCAAACGCATCCGCAACGTCTCAGCCAGGGTATTGATAATAAAAGTGAAAACGAAAAGCACCAGCGCGGTCAACAGCAGAATACGGTAGTGCTCGCCGTTTTGCGCCGCCTCCGGTATTTCGATGGCGATATTCGCCGCCAGCGCCCGCAATCCCTGGAACAGGCTGCCGTCCACCCGCGGCATGTTGCCGCTGGCCATCAGGATAATCATGGTTTCGCCGATGGCCCGGCCCAGTCCAAGGATCAATGCCGAAAACAGGCCGGCGGCGGCGGTGGGCAACGTAACGCCCAGTAGGGTTTGCCAGGGAGTGGCTCCCAGGGCCAGAGAGCCCTGTATCAATCTGACCGGAACCGTGAACAGGGAATCCTCCGCCAGGGAAAACATCAGCGGGATAAGGGCAAACCCCATGGCGATGCCCACCACCAGCGCATTCATCGGGTTATAAAGCTCCCCCAATCGCTCCGACAGGGGAAGGCCGAACAGCATCCGGTCCAGCAGCGGCGAAAAACGACACATCAGGTAGACGGTGAGCGCCACCAGGGGCAGCAATACCAGACAATCCCACCCCGGAGCGAACCGGTCGCGCCAACCGGCGGGCAACCGGTTCACGCCCCACCCGGCGGCCAAGACCGCCAACGGCAGTATCAGCGGCAGCAGCAGCACGCCGCTTAGCACCCGGCTAAAGTGCGGCGCCAGCCAAACCCCGGCAATCAGCCCGATAATCACGCTGGGCACCGCCCCCATGATTTCCATGGCGGGCTTGACCACGCGACGTAACCCCGGCGCCATGAACCAGGCGGTATACATTGCCGCCGCCAGGGCCAGCGGGGTAGCGAACAGCATGGCGTAGCCGGCGGCTTTCAACGTGCCGGCCAGCAACGGCACCAGACTGAATTTACCGCTGTCCCGTCCGTTCGCCGTGGTGGACTGCCACGTCCAGGCCGGCGCGGGATAATGGCTGTACCACACCTTTTGCGTCAGCGTGCGCCAGCTTATCTCCACCGAGGCCAAATCCAGTCGCCAGCTATGCCAGCCGTGCTCATCCACGCCGATAATGCCGTCGTCCCGCGGGCTGAAAGCGACCCGCGCGCCGGCAAGGAGCCGCGTGGACCAGCGCACGGCGCTTTCGCGGGCGCTGAACAGCTCGAACGCGCCGTCGACCGACAGCACGCCGAACAGCGGACGCTGTGGCGATACCACAATGCGGGCATCAGGCCGGACCGCGCCGGCAAATCGCCGTATGGCGGTGAGGCGGCTCCCGCCGGGTACCGGGATGTCGGACCATAGCGTCACTCCCTGTTCACCGTCCCGCACCAGCAGCGAGCCGTCGGCAGGCAGCGGCGTTATTCGCACCGGCCCCGTGCGCGCCAGCGCCACCTGTTGACGCAGCCGCGGCGGCCCATCCTCCCCAACGTCATACAGGCTCAAACGCAGGCCGGACAAGACATAAAGCTGCCGTCCGTCGGCGGACAGGGAAACGTCGTCCACCACGGCGTTATCGGGGGAAAAGCCTGTAAGGGTCATTTCCTGCCGGCCGATGCGGGCCAGTACAAGTTTGCCGGATGCCGTCTGTGCGGCAATCACCCCCCTGCCCGCCGTCCGTTTGCGCCAGCGCCAAATGACGCAACGGCATCCCGTCATCGCTCAAGACACGGTCAGCCTCGCCGAAAGGAAAGGTCCATGTTGCCTGGTTGGCCGGAAAGTCGGCCAACACCGGCTCGGTGACCTTGATGTTGCCGCGGGCATCGCCCAAAACATAAAGCGGCGCTCCGCCCGCCGCCGCAAGGGAGCTAAAATTCGCCATCAGAGTCTCCGCCGCCGGCGCTTTGCGCTCTTGCAGCGGAATAAAACGACCCGTGCCGTCGGCGTCGATGCGGTACCCCCAGCCGCGGGAGACGTCGCCGCCCCACGCCAACGGCGCGGACGACGCCGGCAGCGATACCCCCTTTTGCCATTGTGATGGACGGCGTTCGAAACAGCGGAAACACCGCATATAACAGGTAGAAGAATATCAACAATAGCGCCAGCAGCACCAACATACCGCCCACGCTCACGATCCCGCGGGTCAAGCGGTCGTTCAGGCGGCGCGCCCGCGCCGAGCGCGGGGCGGTATCAGGGGCATATAGCCGTTTTTCTGTCATATAATCCTGTTATATAGGAACAATCTCACCAATTGGGTGGATGAAGGAAGACTATGTTGCCTGTAAGATATTAAGATGACAATCGCCAGACAATTGTTGTTATGGACTTCCCCCTCAGGGGTCGATAATGTTGGCAGCGCAGGACCTTCCTTCCTGAACAAATCAACGGAGCGGCAATGGGTCAGGAAAAGCTTTACAGCGAAAAAAGAACTGAGTTGGTTATCTTTTAACGAGCGGGTATTGCAAGAAGCCGCGGACAAAACCAATCCCTTGATTGAGCGCATGCGCTTTCTCGGCATTTACTCCAATAATCTTGATGAATTCTATAAAGTCCGTTTCGCTGAATTAAAGCGGCGGATCCTGATAAGCGAAGAGCAAGGATCCAAAATCACCTCCCGCCACCTGCTGAATAAAATTCAGTCTAAAGTGCTTAATGCCGAGCAGGAATTTGATAACCTTTATAATGACCTGCTGCTGGAAATGGCCCGTAATCAGATTTTTTTGATCAACGAGCGTCAGCTCTCGCCGAACCAGCAAGAGTGGCTGCGTTCCCATTTTAAACATCAGCTCCGCCAGCACATTACGCCGATATTGATTCAGCACGATACCAATCTGGTGGAATTTCTTAAAGACGATTACACCTATCTGGCGGTGGAGATCATCCGCGGCCAGGAAACCAGCTATGCCCTGCTGGAAATACCGGCGGATAAGGTCCCCCGCTTCATCAACCTGCCGGCGGAGCCGCCCCGCCGCCGCAAACCGATGATCCTGCTGGACAATATTCTGCGCTATTGCCTGGACGACATTTTTACCGGTTTCTTTGATTTCGACAGCCTGAACGCCTACTCGATGAAAATGACCCGCGACGCCGAGTATGATTTGGTGACGGAAATGGAATCCAGCCTGCTGGAGTTGATGTCTTCCAGCCTGAAGCAGCGACTGACCGCCGAACCGGTGCGTTTTGTCTATCAGCGGGATATGCCCAACAGCATGGTGGAAATGCTCAAGGAGAAGCTCGGCATCTCTTCCTATGACTCGGTCATTCCCGGCGGACGTTACCATAACTTTAAGGATTTCATCAACTTTCCCAATGTCGGCAAGGCCAACCTGGTCAATAAGCCGTTGCCGCGCATGCGCCATAATTGGTTCGAGCACTTTCGCAACGGTTTCGACGCCATACGCGAACGTGATATTTTGCTCTATTATCCCTACCACACCTTTGAGCATGTACTGGAACTGCTGCGCCAGTCCTCGTTTGACCCCAGCGTTATCTCCATCAAAATCAATATCTACCGGGTCGCCAAGGACTCGCGCATCATCGACGCGATGATCCATGCCGCCCACAACGGCAAAAAGGTCACGGTAGTGGTGGAACTGCAGGCGCGTTTCGACGAAGAAGCCAATATCCACTGGGCCAAGCGCCTTACCGAAGCGGGGGCGCACGTTATTTTCTCCGCGCCGGGGTTGAAGATTCATGCCAAGCTGTTTTTGATCACCCGCCATGAAGGGGATGAAATCGTGCGCTACGCCCATATCGGCACCGGCAACTTCAACGAAAAAACCGCTCGGTTATATACTGACTACTCCCTGATTACCGCCGACCCGCGCATTACCAACGAAGTGCGCCGGGTGTTTAATTTTATCGAAAATCCCTATCGCCCGGTCAGCTTCGATTACCTGCTGGTCTCGCCGCAAAATTCGCGGCATATGTTGTATCAAATGATCGATCAGGAAATCGCCAATGCCCAGGCGGGTATCGCATCGGGCATCACGCTCAAAATCAACAATCTGGTTGACCAGGGCCTTATCGACCGGCTTTATGCCGCGTCCGGCGTGGGTGTGCCCATTCATATCCTGGTGCGCGGGATGTGCTCGTTAATCCCCGATTTACCCGGCATCAGCGAGAATATTCGGGTCCTCAGCATCGTCGACCGCTATTTGGAACACGATAGAGTCTATGTATTTGAAAACGCGGGAGACAAAAAAGTCTATCTCTCTTCGGCGGATTGGATGACCCGCAATATCGATTATAGGATTGAGGTGGCGGTGGGCTTGCTCGACCCGCGGTTGAAACAGCAGGTGCTTGATATCCTGGCGTTGCTTCTCAGCGATACGGTGAAAGCGCGTTATATCGATGCCGGACTCAGTAACCGCTATGTCCCGCGTGGTAATCGGCGTAAGGTACGTGCGCAGACCGCCATCTATGATTATATTAAACAATTGGAACAATCCGGAGATCAGGCCTGACGTATGCCATTAAACCATCCTACCTCGCCCAAACCCGAAGAATTCGCGGCCATCGATCTGGGTTCGAACAGTTTTCATATGGTGGTTGCCCGGGTGGTCAACGGCGCATTGCAGGTGCTGAGCCGGCTGAAACAGCGCGTGCACCTGGCTGACGGACTCGACGCCGGCAACCATTTGAGCGAGGAAGCCATCACCCGCGGTCTGAACTGCCTGGCGTTGTTCGCCGAGCGGCTGCAGGGCTTTGTGCCGCAGCGGGTCACCATCGTCGGCACCCACGCCCTGCGTGAGGCGGTCAATGCCGAGGAATTTCTCAGCCGGGCGGCGAAAGTCATCCCCTATCCCATCGAAATCATTTCCGGCCATGAAGAAGCCCGGTTGATATTTATGGGGGTAGAGCACACCCAGTCTGAAAAGGGCCGCAAGCTGGTTATCGATATCGGCGGCGGTTCCACCGAACTGGTGATCGGTGAAAATTTCGAACCGATACTGGTGGAAAGCCGCCGTATGGGTTGCGTCAGCTTCGGCAACCAGTTTTTCCCCGGCGGCGTTATCAGTCCGGTGCATTTTCGCCGCGCCAGATTGGCGGCGGCGCAAAAGCTGGAAACCCTGGCCTGGCAATACCGGCTATTGGGCTGGCAGGTCGCTCTAGGCGCATCGGGGACCATCAAGGCGGCCTGCGAAGTGCTGGCGGAACTGGGGGAAAACGGCGGCATTACTCCGGAACGCCTGCAACTGCTTTATGATAAGGTCATGAAATTCAAAAACTTTAGCGCGCTGAATCTGCCGGGCCTGTCCGAAGAACGCAAAAGCGTTTTCGTGCCGGGACTGGCCATTTTATGCGGCGTGGTGGACACCCTGGCCATCAGTGAATTGCAGCTTTCCGACTGCGCGTTGCGCGAAGGCGTGCTGTATGAAATGGAGGGCCGGTTCCGCCATCAGGACATCCGCAGCCGCACCGCTCGAAGCCTGGCGGAACATTACAATATCGACAGCGATCAGGCCAAACGGGTCAGCGATACCACCGAGATCCTCTATCAGCAGTGGTACGATCAGAATGAAGAGTTGCGCAATTCCCAGTTGGAAGCGCTGTTGAAATGGGCCGCACTGTTGCATGAAGTGGGGTTGGGCATCAATCACAGCGGGTTGCAACGCCATTCCGCCTATATTTTGCAGCAAACCAATATGCCGGGATTCAATCAGGAACAGCAGCTGCTGCTGGCCACCCTGGTGCGTTTTCACCGCAAGGCCATCAGGCTTGAGGAGATGCCCCGCCTGAATCTTTTTCGCAAAAAACACTTTTTACCCTGCCTGCAATTGCTTCGGCTGGCGGTTTTGCTCAATAATCAAAGGCAGGCCACTACGCCCATGCAGCTGCGGCTCACCACCGATCAAAATCATTGGACCCTGACGTTCCCGGCGGGTTTTTTTGCCCAGAATAACCTGGTGCAGCTTGATCTTGAACGCGAGCAAAGCTATTGGTCGGACGTTATCGGCTGGCAATTGGATATCACAGAGGACGCGGCGTCCTAAGAGACAGAAGCGTTACCGCCCCTGATCCCGATACAGGACAAGCGCAGCCAAGCCTTTTGCAGACCTGAGGATCGGGAAATTAACGAAGCGGGCTTATTGCATGCAAAAACGACGACGAACATCGGTCCGGATGACCCGCTGGATTCTACTGATAAGTTTTATCATCCTGTTCGGCCGCTTTGTTTTTGCCGCCATCGGGGCGTGGCATCATCAGCAGGCTCAACCTGCCGAGCCGATTGAGCAGCAAAAGGTAGCAGGCGGTTCACGTTCTGATGGTTAAGCACAGGCATCCGCTTTGGCGATGGTGACATTTATGGCGAAACTGTCTCATACACTGCGGATGCCGTCGCCTGCCGTGCAAGACGCCCTAATAGCAGTAACAATTCTATCAGCCGGCTCTATTTGCCCTTATCCCAGACCATTAATTATGGGTTAGAAAGGGCAAAATATCGCGACTTTTTTATCAGCGTATATGGATTTGAGCATTATTACCACTTAGCTCCTTACCCCGAACCGCCCCGAATTTTTTCAACAAGCAGACCATTTCATTATCATCGTATTTTATAGCATTATCAAGCATGGTATCGCCGCCATTGGTATTTTTGAAAATTTTGTTGACTTCAACCAGTCCTCGCTCTAAAAACACGCGCAAAATTTTTGTACTGGCGGAATTTTTACTAAGTTCATATTCAATATCTCCAAAGTTAATGGCTCTCATAATTGGTATATCTAAAGAAGTGAATTCCCACTGTTGCAAAAGAATATCAACAATGTCTTCTTTAGCTTTTTCAATTGCAATAACCATCGCCTTGCATGCATCGTTCTTGCTGGTCACCAGCTGATTTAATCTTTTCAAGTTTGACGCCATAACAGCTGCTTTTAAGGGGATATCCCCAAGCTTCTTTTCACTATAGCGGGATGTGTTAACCATTTGCGGTATATGACATTCAGGTTGAAACACAAAGTTAATTAACCTGTCCAACTCTTTCTCAGTCATGTCCTTTTTTAGGGCAAATTCTTTGAAGATGGGATCCTTGGAAGATCTGATAAAATGAATAAGGTGTAAGCCTAATGCCAGCTTCATATCTTTTTGGTTGAAAATCGGAACATCATGGACGCCTTTATCACCATGAATGTGGCGGTAGGCTTCAATTTTAGCTTGCGGGAATTGCTTGATGAATTCTTGATGCTCATGAGTGAAAAACGGAAACTGTTGGTTATCAAAGTGATCGCACAATGTGTAATATATAATTTTATTGCGCAAGGATTGTTCATCGATAAGATAAGCATTTGCGCCAAAGTCTACGGTCGAGTGCTTTGTGTTTAACGGTGCTTGCGAAAGATCTGCCGCAAATTCAACGGCGGTGAAAACAAAGCCATGATTGCTTAAACATGTCTTATCTCCCGCGAAGGTGTTCTTCCCAGAGTTTATCCCTTGACGAGACAGGTAGTCATTGGAGAATATTTTCAGCAATTTATTTTCGGCAAGATTAGAGTTTGATTGATGCCTTAATAATATGTTTGCATCGATTACTCTTTCAAGTAACGCGAGTTCTTGTCTGTTCAAATCAGACGTTTTTGCTCTTATATTCTCAAGATATTCCGCCGAGATTTTGTCCAAATGCGTTAAAGCAGCAAACGATGGCGGTCCTGAAACCTTAGGCAGCTCATGGCCCAATTCTTTGAAATAGGAGCCATTGGAAAACATATTGTAATAGGCGCGCGCTGCTATGACTTTTTGGAAGAAACGTTGGATGATTCTGGCACTGTCATCAGGTGATTTAGTGCTATTTCGGCAAATGGTTACATTGGCCGCCGTCTTGATACCGGCAATTGAATCTCCGTTTTCTTCTGCGGAGTGGTAAACGAATGGATGCGGCTGCGCAATGGGGGAATCTATCAAAAGGTTAGTCGGCATTAAGTAAACTCATTATATCGTTGTTTGAAAGATGACAATAACTGAGCAATTGTGTTTTTACTTCAAGAAATAGCTCATAACCTAATAATGAGCTAAATATGCAAAAAAAACAGGCTTCACTCACACTTCAGTCACCAAGCGGCGCTTCGATGATGTGTTCGAGGCATTAACCTGAAAAGAATTTCTCTTTTGTATTGCGATTAGAGACCGGCAGTGGCTGCTTGTCGGCTTATTATAAAATAACAGCTTGGTAAACGCGCACCAGGCTTGGCTTATGTAGAGGGCGCCATGTTGCTGGCGAAACAAGGTTGAGCAGGGCAGCATGGTTGCCGCACGAACGATATGCAAGCACGATCAGGAAGCGGCGGAGATAGGCGAGAAGGCCTTGCCCAAGACGAACTTATACGTGCCGAGGTTACAAATATAATGACAAATGCGTCAACTTTCTGGGGTGAAGCGCGCATAATTTTCGCTGCGGCCTAATAAGATAGTCACTCGTTTCGGTAGTAAACTGCTATTCTAACTATAAGAATACTCAGGATATAACTATGGATGCCGGCAAAAACACGTCTATAAATAATAAAAATCGGCTTATCATTCCGGCAATTGCCTCGCTCGTATTCATATTGTCCCTGGCAAGCCTGTTACCAGGCCGGCCGGAAAGTCCCCTCGTCCCCTTTTGGTTTACCACGGCGCTCTTGCTGACGGCGCTGTTTGCGCTGCCGTTGCGCCGTTGGGGAGCCATGTTACTTGCCGGCGCTCTGGCCCTGATGGCCGCCAGCGGCATGTCGGAGGCCGGACTGTCCGCCAGGCTGCCTATTACGGCGATTACGCTGGCGGAAGCGGCGCTCGGCGCCTGGATACTGCGTTCCATCCTTGATAGGTCGGATCCTCTTAACGGCATTCTCTCCTGGCTTAAATTTTTTCCTCATCGCCGTATTGCTGGTCCCCGCCGCCGGCGCCCTCGCCGCCGCGTATTTCTTTCACGTGCCCACAGCGCGTCTGTTGCCGTTTATCATGCACTGGCTCACCTTGGAGGGGGTGGGCATTCTCACCTTGACCCCGGTGGGAATGTTGTGGCGACACCAGGCTCTGCACCGCATGCATAAGCAAAAAACGGGGATCGAAATGCTGCTGATAGCGCTGTTTACCCTTGGCGTGAGTTATCTGGCGGTAAAATTAATGCCATTCCCGTTTACTTTCGCCGCATTGCCGTTATTTATCGGCGCCATACGCCTGCACCGGTTTGAAACATTTTGCCTGTTTCTCATCGTTACACTAGCGCTGCTCATTTCCCTTTCAGCGGGAATTGTGCAGCTCAATATCCCACAAATCATCAATCCGGAATTATTGCCGCAAATGCCGGTGCTGATAATATTGATTCCCGCCAATGCCATGGCGATGGTCATGCATGCCTTTCGGGTTGAACGCAGCAATATTCTACAAAGCGAAACCCGTTTTCGCTTCGCCATGGAATATTCCGCTATCGGCATGGCCCTGGTATCCCTGGAAGGAACTTGGCTGCAGGTGAATAAATCCTTGTGCCGTTTTTTGAAATACAGCCCCCAGCAGTTGGAACGGCTCAGTTTTCAGGAAATCACCCATCCGGACGATTTGACCACCGACCTGAAACAGGTGAACGACTTGGTTAGCGGGCTGATTGACAGTTATACCCTGGAAAAACGCTATATCCGTAGCGACGGCGAAATCGTTTGGGCGCTGCTGGCGGTTTCCCTGGTGCGCGATCAAAATGAAGTGCCGCTCTATTTTATCTCGCAGATTGAGGATATCACTGAAATCAAACACAGCGAACTCCTCAATCAGCGGCTGATGGAGCGAATCACATTGGCCAATGAGGCCGGCGGCGTGGGCATTTGGGAATGGAATATCGCTTCCAACGCCATGAACTGGGACAAGCGCATGGCGGAAATCTACGCCCTGCCGCCAGGCCAAAAGGTCACCTATGACTACTGGCTGGCCTGTATCATTGACGAAGACCGGCAGCTGGCCCTGCAATATTTCACCAAAGCCGTGGACGAACGTAAACCGTTCTCGTTTGAATTTCGTATCCGTAAACCGGATCAAGAGTTGCGCCACATCCGCCTTTACGCCAATGTGCTGGGGGATGAGAACCATCAGGCGGCGCGCATGCTGGGCATCTGTCTGGATTTTACCAGCGAGGCCCGCCTTACCGATGCATTGCATGAAGAAAAGGAGCGATTGCATATCACACTGAATTCCATCGGCGATGCCGTTATTTCGGTGGATAAACGAATGTGCGTCAATTTTATGAATCCGGTGGCGGAGAAAATGACCGGCTGGCTGCAAAGAGAAGTCCACGGCAGGCATATCGATAATATCATTCACATCACCTTGGGCCACGACGGCCCGGCGCTGCCGACCTTGTTGCAATCGGAAATCCAGTCGCGCCAAAAAGCCTCTTCACTGCAATCCTCCCTGGTGCTGCACAGCCGCAGCGGCCAATTCTTCGATATCCAGCACAACTGCACCCCGCTGAAAAATATCGACGGCGCCATTTTGGGGGCGGTGCTGGTCATTAAAGACGTCAGCGAGTCCCGGCACTTAATGCAGCAGCTGAGTTACAACGCGCTGCATGATGACCTGACCGGCCTGCCGAACCGCGCCAACTTCGCGCAGCATCTTGACCAGGCGCTACAAACCGCCGTCGGCCAAAAACGACGCCACGCGCTGGTGTTCATTGACTTGGATCGTTTCAAGGAAATCAACGATCGGGCCGGGCATGCGGCGGGTGACGCGCTCCTATTGGAATTGGGACTGCTGATGCAAAAAAACATTCGCCAATACGATTGCCTGGCCAGGCTCGGCGGCGATGAATTCGGCTTGATTTTGCCCGATAGCGCCCTGGACGATGCGCTAAAACAGGTACAGAGAATCATTGATGCCATCATCAGTTATTCATTTCATTGGGAGCACAAGCGCTATTCCATTGGCGGCAGCGCGGGCATCACCCTGATCACGGCGGAAAATTTCCATAGCAAGGAAGTGATGACCCAGGCCGATATCGCCTGTTACACCGCCAAACATAGCGGACGCGGCCAAGTCATCGTGTTCGAACCTGAACTCAAGCATCCAGGACAGACGCCGCGATCGAATCCCACCGACAGTCCGCAACTATAATCAGTCAACCTCGCCACAAAGGAATTGACTTCGGTGAACCGTTATCCATTGCCTGCTTTGCAACATTATTGTAAAGTTTGCCGCCTCATTGGCATGGGGGAAGAATGATGTTTATCGGATTCGATTACGGTACCGCCAATTGTTCGGTGGCGGTGATGGAGGGAGGCGACCCGCGGCTACTGCCCTTGGAAGGCGCCTCGCCTTATATGGCGTCTATGCTCTGCTCGCCGACCCGGGAAGCGGTGAGCGAATATCTGCACCGCTTCTGGCAGGTGCCCGCCGGCAGCGAGGAAAACCAGCAGCTGCTGCGCCGCGCCATCAACGCCAATCGTGAGGACGATATCATCCTCACCGATCAAAGCCTGCAATTCGGCCAGCGCGCGCTGGCCAATTACATCGCTGACCCGGAGGACATCTACTTCGTGAAATCGCCGAAGTCCTTTCTGGGGGCGAACGGCCTTAAACCGCAGCAAATCGCCCTGTTCGAGGATTTGGTGTGCGCCATGATGTGCCATATCAAAAGGCAAGCGGAAGCGAGACTTTCCGCACCCATCAGCCAGGCCATGATCGGCCGGCCGGTGAACTTCCAAGGCACCGGCTCGGAACAAGCCAACCGGCAGGCGCAGGGGATTTTGCAACGCGCCGCCTCGCGCGCCGGCTTTTCCGATGTCGAATTCCAGTTTGAACCGGTGGCGGCGGGCCTGGATTTCGAAACCACTTTGCGGGAGGAAAAAACCGTCCTGGTGGTGGATATCGGCGGCGGCACCACAGACTGCTCCCTGCTGCTGATGGGTCCGAAGTGGCTCAAACAACGAGATCGCCGCCAAAGCCTGCTGGGCCACAGCGGCTGCCGGGTCGGCGGCAACGATCTGGACATCATGCTGGCGTTTAAACATCTGACGCCCAGCATCGGAATGGGGGGCGCGACCGTCAAAGGGCTGGCGCTGCCGGCCCTCCCCTTCTGGCAAGCGGTCGCCGTCAATGATATTCCGGCGCAAAGCGAATTTTACAGTGTCGCCAACGGGCGTTTTTTGCGTGAGTTGCTAATGGAGGCCGCCGATGCCGACCGTCTGGCGGGGCTGTTGCAGGTTTACCGGCAACGATTGAGCTACCGACTGGTACGCAGCGCGGAAGAGAGCAAGATCGCGCTTTCCGACAACCCGCGCGCGACAGTCCCGTTGGATTTCATTCGCGGCGGCATGGAAGTCGCTATCAGCCGGGCGGAATTTGAAGAAGCCATCCGCCAACCGATGAACCGCATCAAGCAGCAGGTGGACGAGGTCATGGCGCAAAGCGGCGCGCCGCGTCCGGACGTCGTGTATCTTACCGGCGGCAGCGCCCGTTCGTCCCTGCTGCGGGCGGCGGTGGAACGCAGCCTGCCGGGCATCCCCCTTGCCGGCGGCGACGATTTCGGCTCGGTCACCGCCGGTCTGGCGCGCTGGGGCCAGCGTCAATTCAGCGAGTAAGTCGCCGCTGCGCCGCCGTCAAAGCAGGGTGACCGGCGGCATCGCCGGTCATGTCGACCTCAGGGGCGGGCGGTCTGGCCGTCGGCCAGCAGTCCCTGTTTAAGGATAAAACCTATCAGCGTTTCCAGTCCTTCGCCGGTTTTGAGATTGGTGAACGCCCATGGCCTATGCGGACGCATCCGGTCGGTATCCGATTTCATTACCGCCAGGGAGGCGCCGACGTAGGGGGCCAAATCAATTTTATTGATCACCAGGAAATCCGATTTGGTGATGCCCGGCCCGCCTTTGCGCGGAATTTTTTTCCCCTTCGGCGACATCAATGACGTATATCGTCAGATCCGCCAGTTCGGGGCTAAAGGTGGCGCTGAGGTTGTCCCCGCCGCTTTCAACAAAAATAATGTCCAGATTGCCGAATTTCCGCGCCAAATCGTCCACTGCCGCCAGATTCATCGAGGCATCCTCGCGGATGGCGGTATGGGGGCAGCCGCCGGTTTCCACCCCGACGATGCGTTCCGCTTCCAGGGCGCCGGCCTCGGTAAGAATGCGCTGATCCTCCTTGGTGTAGATATCGTTGGTGACCACCGCCAATTGATAACGATCCCGCAGGGTTTTGCACAGTGCTTCCAGCAGCGCGGTTTTACCGGAGCCCACCGGACCGCCGACCCCTACCCGTAACGGTTGTTTATACTGTTGCATTTTCTTTTCCTAAATGGATTGTTCGAACCCTTAGCGGTTTCGCTCACGAGCGAAACAAACGGGAATACTGGGTCTCATGGCAGGATGACGCGATGGCCTGCAACGGGAAGCTGCCGCCCAGATCATGGTCTTCGAGGACCAGGGCACGCGCCAACGCCTCGGGCAAAATCGCCGACAGACTGCGCAGCAGGCTTTGCGCTTTTTGCTGGCCGAAAGGCACCAGTTTAAGCCCGGCCATGACGCTGCCTTCCAGCCAATTGTAGCCATAACCCAGCGCCAGCGCCTGCCCATTGATACCCCAACACCACCCCAGCCAGGCGATGCCAGCCAACTGGCACTGGCGCAGCGGCGCCTGCCATTCGGCGGAAAAAGGCAAATCCGGCCACTCATCGATAAGCCGCGCCAACGCCTGGCCGCGCTGCTTTTCTTCGCCGCGCAGTTCAGCGGTTTCACGATTCGCCAGCAAAAAGTCGCTCCAGTGGGCAAATTTTCGGCTATCCCGCTCCTCGCAGGCGCGATACAAACGCATCAGCACCGGCCAATCCACCCGGCCGAGGGTATCTTCGATAATCAGCCGCTGCCAGCGGACAAAATCGGTGTCGGAAGCCACCCACCCCTTCTCCACCGCGTACTCCAATCCCTGGGAATAGGTGAACCCGCCCACCGGCAGGCTGGGGCTGATTAATTGCAACAGGCGCAGCAGCGCCAAATCGGCCAGGTCAGTGATGATGATGCCCGTGCGGCGCGCTTTGATACGCGCCGGCCTCCGGTTCAAAGGGCGCCTGTTCGGCGCTCACCCGCGCCCCGATGCCGCGCGCCATATCATCCAGCACATGATCGTGCTGATAGCGTACCCAACCCTGCTCGATTTGCAGCGGGACATGGCGGTTGCCCAGGTGATAGCACAGACGCGCCAGCAGCAGCGGATCGGCGGCATAAGCGGTGGAGACGGTTTCCACCGCGGCGATGACGCGCACCACTTCGGCGCCGTCCTCGGATGACAGCAAATCTCCGCCGCGCAGAATCTGGCCGCGGGGCAGCATCAGGCCGGCCTCGCGGCCATCGTCGAGCATGACCTGCGCCCGGCTTTTCAACCGGGTATCCAAATCGATGGTCAGGGAGGCGGTGATGTCATGGGCATGATCAAGACGTTTCGTTAACACTATCATCCGGGTTCTCTCTGGCTCTGTTAAAAAAATGATTTAAAAAGGCCGAATCACTCAGGCTGCAATCATAAAGGCAGCATTGAAAAGAGCGACGCAAAACAGACCGTAACACGTCTCTTGTTGCAATTCGCATCGCAAAAACACATGCAACAGGCCTCATCAAAACAGGAAATAACGTTGCGCCATCGGCAAAACGGCCGCCGGCTCGCACACCAATAGCTCTCCATCGGCGCGTACCTGGTAGGTTTGCGCGTCCACGTCGATGGTGGGTTGCCAATGATTATGGATCATATCGGCTTTTCCGACCCGCCGGCAGGCGCGCGCCACCCCAATCAGGCTGGACAGCCCCAGGAGTTCCGCCAGGCCGTTGCCGCGGGCCGCCTGAGAGAGAAAGGTCATGCGGGTGGCGTGGCGGGCACGGCCCAACGCGCCGAACATGGGGCGATAATGCACCGGTTGCGGCGTGGGAATGGAAGCATTGGCATCCCCCATGGGGGCCATGGCGATCATGCCGCCCTTAATGATAAGGCTCGGTTTGACGCCGAAAAACGCGGGCGACCATAGCACCAGATCCGCCAGTTTACCCGGCTCGATGGACCCTACCTCATGGGAAATGCCGTGGGTGATGGCCGGGTTGATGGTGTATTTGGCGATATAGCGTTTCACCCGAAAATTGTCGTTTCTCTCGGTGTCCGGCGCCAGCGGACCGCGCTGCACCTTCATTTTATGGGCTGCCTGCCAGGTGCGCAGGATAACTTCCCCAACCCGGCCCATGGCCTGGGAATCCGAAGAGAGCATGGAAAAGGCCCCCAGGTCATGCAGGATATCCTCAGCGGCGATGGTTTCCCGCCGAATACGGGACTCGGCAAAGGCCACGTCTTCGGCGATGCCGGCATCCAGATGGTGGCACACCATCAGCATATCGAGATGTTCATCGATGGTATTGACGGTATAAGGCATCGTGGGATTGGTGGAGGACGGCAGGATATTGCCGAAGCCGCACACCCGGATGATATCGGGGGCATGGCCGCCTCCGGCGCCTTCGGTATGATAGGTATGGATGGTACGATCGCCGATGGCCGCCAGAGTGTCTTCCACAAAGCCGGCTTCATTCAGGGTGTCGGTATGGATGGCCACCTGGATATCATATTCATCCGCGACCCCAAGGCAACAGTCGATGGCCGCCGGCGTCGACCCCCAATCCTCGTGCAGCTTCAGCCCGATGGCGCCGGCTTCCACCTGCTCCGCCAGGGCTTCCGGCCGGGAGGCGTTGCCCTTGCCGGTAAAACCGATATTCACCGGCAGCGCGTCCGCCGCCTGCAGCATGCGCGCCAGATACCACGGCCCCGGCGTACAGGTGGTGGCATTGGTGCCGGCGGCCGGCCCGGTGCCGCCGCCTATCATGGTGGTCACGCCGGAACAGATGGCTTCCTCTACCTGCTGCGGACAGATAAAATGAATATGGCTGTCGATGCCGCCGGCGGTGACGATTTTACCTTCCGCCGCCACCACTTCGGTGCCGGGGCCGATGGCGATGGTCACGCCCGGCTGCACATCCGGATTACCGGCTTTGCCGACAGCCATAATGCGCCCGTCCTTGACGCCGATGTCCACCTTTACGATTCCCCAGTGATCGACTACCAGCGCGTTGGTCAGGACCAGATCGGCGCAAAACGCCGAGGTCATCTGGCCTTGCCCCATACCGTCGCGGATCACCTTGCCGCCGCCGAACTTCACTTCTTCGCCGTAGACGGTGAAATCTTTTTCCACTTCAATCCACAGTTCGGTATCCGCCAGCCGAACCCGATCGCCCGTGGTGGGGCCGAACATCTCGGCGTAAGCGCGCCGTGAGATTTTACTCATGAGGATGGCTCCAGTTTGCCCATTATCTCGCCGCGAAATCCGTATACCTCACGCCGTCCGTCATAGGCCACCAGGGTAACGTCCCGTGACTGGCCCGGCTCGAAACGCACTGCCGTGCCGGCGGCGATATCCAGCCGAAAGCCGCGCGTCGGTCCGCGGTCGAAACGCAGCGCCGGGTTGACTTCAAAAAAAATGATAATGGGAACCCACTTGCACCGGACGGTCGCCGTGGTTGGCCACCGTCACCCGGATGCGCGCGCGGCCGGCATTCATTTCAATATCGCCGGACGCAATACGCATTTCGCCTGGAATCATGATGATTGTCCTGTCAGATTATGGGATCGTGCACGGTCACCAGCTTGGTACCGTCCGGAAACGTGGCTTCGACCTGCACGTCGGGGATCATTTCAGGCACCCCTTCCATAACATCATCGCGGGTCAGAACCTCGCGGCCGGCGCTCATGAGCTCGGCCACGGTCAAGCCATCCCGGGCGCCTTCAAGAATAGCCGCGCTTATCAGGGCCACCGCTTCCGGGTAATTGAGTTTCAAGCCACGGGCTTTCCGGCGCTCCGCCAGTAACGCCGCGGTAAACAGCAGCAATTTATCCTTCTCTCTCGGGGACAGCTCCATTTCATGCTCCTAGGTCGCCCAAACGGTGACTCAAGTAAAATTCGGTCCCGCCCGCCCTAAGGCGCCGGTTTTGATCGATCTTCGGCGTGCAAATTTCACGCCAGCCATCACGGGCGCTTATCGTCCTCCAATGCACGATTCGAGGTCGCCGGTCGCACCATGGCGGCGCAACGGCGATAAATCGCACCAACCGGGGGCGTGACATGCCCGGCCCGCACCCCGCCGATGGCCGCCGGTGAGCCCTCAGGTGGACCAGATACGCGGGGGCACCGCCTGCCGGCCCACTATTTCCGGTCGAAGCAGAGCCCAGACGTTATGCAATATCCCCTGCAGGCGCTGATTGTCATGTTCCAGCAGCCGTACCAGCAGCAGTTGGTCCACAAGCGTAGCGCCGGCCGCCGGCAGGTCGGCCCGCGCCAACAGGCCGCGAACCTTTTCCAGCATCCTCCCATCGGCGGGCGCGGCGAAAAAGGCGCCCATCAGGGGATAACCCGCCAGTTTTTCAAGCCGTCCCCCCGTGACGCCCAATCGCTCGTGAAGTCCCGCCGAGTCAGGACAGTGAATACGCAACACACTCTGGAACCGTCCTTGATCAAAGCTTTCGCCCATGACCGGACGCCCCAGGCAAAAGGTTTCAAATCCCAGCAGACGCGCGCCCGGCAGCAAGGTGAACTCACTGTGCATAGCGACATTGGCGGCGGGAAAGACGATGGTGCCCTGGGGCAGCCACTCCAAAACGCTGTCCTCCGCCAGGGAAAATTTTTGCGTCAGGCGCGCCTCGGCGCCGGCGCTACGGTAAAATTTGGTCGCTCCCGGCATGGTCAGCAACGCATGGCTGCCCGATTCCAGGCGTACCGACAGCTCGAGCCGGTCGCCACCCACCACGCCTCCCGGCGGATGCAGAAGGTAAACATGAGGATGATCTTCTTCAGGATAAAAGGCGCGCTGCACGGTGAAAGGGCCGGTATGGACGCACCGGACCATCGCCGTGCGCCGTCCCCGAAGAGCAAAGGTCAGATCTAGTCGGCCAAGCCAGCCGGCCGTATCGCTAACCGTCGCCTGATTCGCCAGTAAGTCATCGTACGCCGCGCCAGGATGCATGCCGACCTTTTTCTCGTCCAAAGTGGGGAATTATCATGTGTCTAAGCAAATACCGGGCCACAACGGCCCTGGGCTCTCGCTTATTGCCAGGCGCTGGCCTGCGCCAGCAAAGCATAGTCATCGTCGCGCAGTGTCAGTAGCGTGGCCTTCGCCAACTCATCCAATTGCTCCAGGGACGTGGCGCTGGCGATGGGCGCGGTGATGCCGGGCCGTTTCATCTGCCAGGCCAGCGCCACCTGGGTCGGCGTCGCGCCACAGCGTTCGCTTACCTCATCCAGCGCATGCAGGATACGCAGTCCGCGGGTATTGAGATATCGGCTGATGACGTTCGCGCCCCGTTTGCTTTTCGCCGCGTCCTCCTTGGCGCGATATTTGCCGGACAGGAAACCGCTGGCCAGGGCGTAATAATTAATGACGCCCACGCCGTGGGCGGCGATAACCCCTTCCAGGTCCTGCTCGTAGTCCTGCCTGTCGTAGAGATTATATTGCGGTTGCAGGGTTTCGTAACGTGCCAGCCCGTTCTGCTCGCTGACGCGCAGCGCCTCGGCCAACCGGGCGCCGCTGTAGTTTGAGGCGCCGATGGCCCTCACCTTGCCTTCTTTGATAAGCGCGTCAAAGGCGCTCAAGGTCTCCGCCAAAGGCACCGATTCGTCATCGGCATGGGACTGGTACAAATCGACATGGTCGGTTTGCAACCGGCGCAGGGAAGCTTCTATCGCTTGTTTGATATAGGCGGACGATAGGCCTTCTTTACCTTTGCCCATCGGCTTGCCCACCTTGGTGGCAAGAATGATGCCGTCGCGCTTGCCGGTTTTCTTCAGCCAATTGCCGATGATGGTTTCCGATTCACCGCCCTGATTGCCGTCGGCCCAGGCGGAATACACATCGGCGGTATCGATGAAGTTAAGCCCTTTATCCACCAACGCATCAAGGATGCTAAAAGAGGTGGATTGATCTATGGTCCAGCCGAAGACGTTGCCGCCGAAACACAGCGCGGGTACGGCAATGCCCGAACGACCCAGCGTTCTGGTTTTCATACTCTCTCCTTAATCTGTCGTGTCGGTGCTAAAGCAGGAAGTGCAGGATAGCTCTGTAGCCAGTGTAAAACGTTAATGCGTCCGCGGGTAATATTCTGTTTTGCTAAGTATTACCGTCAACAGCGATACGCGCATCGGCTTGGAAGGGATTATCCCGCTGGCGCCGCCGGCTGTGCCGCGCTTCCTGTTGCAGCCAGTGCGTAAGCAGCTGGAGCGCCGGCGCAGGAGACGCGTGTTCGGGAAAGACGAGATAGTAAGCCGCCCCGCTTCGCAGGCGCAGGGGAAACGGCGCGATTAAACGGCCTGACTCCAGCTCGGGCTCGATCAGGCACAGATCGCCGATGGCCACGCCACATCCTTGTATTGCCGCGGTCATGGCCAAATCCAGGGTATCGAAATGCTGGGCTTTGGTTGCCGGCGCGGCGCGACAGCCGGCCGCCTGCAGCCATGCCAGCCAGTCGCGCCCGTCGCGGGTGGGATGAAGCAAGGTTTTATTTTTAAGCTCGTCCACCGTCGTGCCGCCGTTTCGCCAGATCTCCGGCACGCAAACCGGCGTAAGCACTTCGTCGAACAGGGGGATAACGCAAAGCCGTTTATCCGCCGGCCGGCCGTACAATACCGCCGCATCAAAATGTTCGCGGTTGAAATCCACCCCATGGGTGATGGCGGTGGTCAGCGCGATATCGATTTCCGGATGCCGGGATTGCAGTTGAATAATCCGAGGCAGCAGCCAGCGCATAACGCAGGTGGGACATTTCATCCGCAGCGTATCCGGTTTGCCGAGGAATCCCGTCAGGGCGGCATCGATTTGCCCGATGGACTGTTGCAACGGGACCAGTATTTCGGCGCCGCGCTCGGTCAACATCAGGCCGCGGGCCCGCCGGATAAACAGAGCGGCGCCCAGATGCCGCTCCAGTCCGGCTATCTGGCGGCTTACCGCCCCCTGGGTAATATTCAGCCGCTGTGCCGCATGGGTGAAGTTCAACTGTTCCGCCACAATCACGAAGGTTCTTAAAACATCCAGGGAAGGAAGAGCGCCCATTGCGATATCGCACCCGTTATTATTGCCATGCTCACATCCTGCCACGGCAGCCATGATCGTACAACATGGCAACTATGATGAATGATCCCTTGTCGACCATCGATATCTATAGCTTAATCATTGCACATCACCCTGAAACCGCCTTGCCCGGACGAATGTCGCCGGGGCGTAACCCATTGAGGACCTTTCCCATGCAGAGCGTTATTCCCGCCCGCTCTAAGCTGCCTGATGTCGGTACCACCATTTTTACCACCGTCGGCCTGCTAAGCGCCGAGCACAACGCGTTGAATCTCGCCTCCGGTTCGCCGAGCTTCGATTGCGATCCTACGCTTTTGGAGAACACCGCCAACGCAATGCGCGCCGGCCATAATCAATATTCGGCGATGCCGGGACTGCCGGCGCTGCGCCAGGCATTGGCCGATAAAGTGGCGAAGCTTTACGGCTGCCGCTATGACCCGGTGGAAGAGATAACCATTATCGCCAGCGCCAGCCAGGGGGCTTTACAGCGCCATCAGCGCCCTGGTGCGGCCCGGAGATGAGGTCATTTATTTTGAGCCGGCCTTCGATAGCTATGCCCCCATCACCCGTCTGCAGGGAGCGGTGCCGGTCGCGGTAAAGATGTCCCTGGAAGATTTGCGCATCGATTGGGATGCGGTGCGGGCCGCCGTCACGCCCCGCACTCGCATGATCATCGTCAACAGTCCCCATAACCCCACCGGCATGGCGTTTAGCGAAGAGGATATCCGGCGGCTCACCGCGCTGACGGACGGCACGGATATCCTGATTCTCTCCGATGAGGTCTACGAGCATATGGTATTCGACGGCCAGCCCCACCGGAGCATGGCCGCCTACCCGGCCCTCGCCCCACGAAGCGTAGTGGTATCGTCCTTCGGCAAAACCTACGGCGTCACCGGTTGGCGGGTGGGTTATTGCCTGGCGCCGGCGGCACTGATGTGGGAGATTCGCAAGGTCCATCAGTTCATGGTATTCGCCGCCGATACGCCGATGCAGTATGCCTTTGCCGCGGCGTTGGAAAATCCGCATAGCTATAACCGCCTGCCGGCCTTCTACCAGCACAAACGCGATCTGCTGACAAAGGCGCTGGCGTCATCTCACTTCGACGTGATGCCCAGCGGAGGAAGCTTTTTTCTGCTGGCCCGTTTTGGTCATTTCTCCGCCATGAAAGACCATGACATGGTCATCCAATTGATTCGGGAGGCTAAAGTGTCGTCTATTCCCCTGTCGGCGTTTTACAGCGACGGAACCGAGACCGGCATGATCCGGCTGAGCTTCGCCAAAGACGATGAAACCCTGCTTGAGGGCGCGCGGCGTCTGTGCGCCTGGCGCCCCGCCTGAATAACGCCAATCCAAACGCGCAGGCAGCCGCATTGTTTATTGACGTTCCACAGGACTTAACATGAGTACATTTATTGATTATTGACGTTTAACAGGACTAGACATGAAAACATTTTCCGCCTTAGTGCTCTTTACCTGTGGATTGACCGTTTTGCCGGCTTTGGCCGAGGAGGGAAAAAATCCGTTTTGGGCTCGAAGCCCTTTATCCTCCCTTTGAGTCCAAATCCCCCACCGGAGAACTGCAGGGCTTCGATATCGATTTGGGCAATGCCGTTTGCCGGGCCGCCAAGGCGAAATGCCAATGGATGGATACCTCCTTCGACGGACTCATCCCGGCGCTGCAGGGCCGTAAATTCGACGCCATTAATTCGGCCATGAATGTCACGGCGAAACGTAAACAGGCCATTGATTTTACCGATGTGATTTATCGGGTCCCCACCAAACTCATCGCCCGCGCCGATAGCGGATTAACCGCCACCCCTGAAGCGCTGAAAGGCAAAAGCGTCGGCGTTTTGCAAGGCTCCATCCAGGAATCCTATGCCAACGCCCACTGGGCCCCCCCCCCAGGGGGTCCGCATCGTCTCCTATCAGGATCAAAATCAGGTGTATCTGGATCTGGCTTCCGGTCGGTTGGACAGCACCCTGGTATTGGCGCCGGCCGGCCAATCCGGCTTTCTCGCCCAGCCGCAGGGTAAGGGCTTCGCCTTTGTCGGCGATGCGGTCAGCGACGATGCTATTCTTGGCAGCGGCATCGCTTTTGGTATCCGCAAAGGCTATGATGCCTTGAAACGGCAATTAAACGAGGCTATCGCCAAGGTAAAAGCGCAGAATACCGTAAAAACTCTCGCGCGAAAATATTTCGGCGATATCGATGTCTCGGCGCCGCAATAGTCTCCAGACGCAACATAACGTTCCCCTCTCCCGCACCTATCGGGCGGGAATTGCCTCCATTTTATGGCGATGCGCCGAGCGCCCCTTTTCGGATTTCATAATGCTTTTGCACTCATCGTAAAACCATTGCCTTTTTATCCCTTAAAGATATAATCGAAACATACCTAACCCGAATTCAAAATAAAAAATAGTTTCCTTCCAAAATAAATTGGCTCGATAATTTAATACAGCATGATTGCATCTGTATATATAAGGAAATCATATGCAAACAAACAGCTCAGAATTAGCCGTTATTCATTCTAATTCATTTATCTCAAAAATACCCTATCTTACGGAAGTCCAGCTGCCTGGTTGGATTCCCAATTGCGCTCGAAACGCCTGCGACACCGAAGGTTATTACCTCGAATTAAGTCATCATCGCGAACCAGCGCCAAAGAGAAGGAATGTAAACTCGTTTGAGTTTTTTTCGCTATAATAACCATCTCAATACCGCTTTTATTGCCGACGAGGAGCGTAAAGCCAACCGGCTTTTTGAATGCGTTGATCAATTGAGACGGCATCCGGAACTCCTTTCATCAGTATATGGGTTGAATTTCATTAGGGTCGTTGATCATGATAAAACCTATTTCCTGCAATCAAGATCATTGAACATGCCCGGCGGCGATACCGTTGAAGTGGGATATTCCCAAGGAAAACGCGTAATTGCTTTAGGAGATGTGTATCATATTGAAAATATGATTTCGCCGCCAAAGTCGCACTATAAAAGCCTGCTTATTGTGTTGGGAGCGCATTTAACCCATTTGCGATGTCTGGCGCATTGCCACCCGTTGACGAGATGTAAAGCCTAATTGGAACATTCCAACAATTGAATCCATTTGTGCAATCGATTGGAAATAAAATGCCATTACACCTATTTTGATTCCATGCAAAGGGTATTACCACAATGCTGGCTGATGTAATCAGGGGTATCAGGATAGGTAAGTAATATTAGGCATTCAACCTCTCCTAGGTTTTCGTTGGCATATTAGCGAGTTCGTTGTTAACCCACTGAACTCTGTTGCAAATATTATTAAGGACTCGGATATGTACGCATTCAATCGTTATCAAGCAAAGGAGCTGGCTTTAGCTTATATGAGCAGTAAACAACATGTGTTGTCTCCCACTGAGTTTTTGCAGCAAATCAACAAAGTTGAGCGCATTTTCAACGAGTTGCTTAAACAAAAAAGTGAAAGCATCGAAGCCTAGTCATGTATTAGGCGCAGCCGGACGCCCGGCCTTTTCTTTAGGTTTTCCCTTTAAGCCGCTAACAACCGCTTTTGTCAGCGGCCTTGGCGGCGATAATGACGCTTCCCCTTGTTCCCTGACAGTACCTCCATACTTCCTTCATATTTACCGCTCCATTTCTGGCTAAAATAATACTGAAAGGACTTTTCTTTTGGCAAGGACATGGGATCCTTAGACCCCGCTCGCGTGACGTAAAGGTAATAATATCAATGATGAGTAAACGCATTGGACGCTTACTTGGCTTAACAGTAGTGCTATTGATTATTGTCATTGGCGCCGTGGTTGTCTGGCGCCATTTCCATCAGCAATGGTTATCCGAGCTTACGGTCGGAATCCGCCAACAACACGCCGACGAACGGCGGCGCACCGCCCAGCAGGACGGTCGGCGCCAACCGCATGACTTGCCGCCGGTCCAGGCGGCGCGGGCGCAGCGAAAATCGGTCCCCTATTATCTCACCGGTTTGGGCACGGTGACCGCCGCGGCAACCGTGGCCGTTCGCAGCCGGGTGGACGGACAACTCATGGCGCTGCATTTCGACGAGGGACAATGGGTAAAGGCGGGCGAACTGCTGGCGGAAATCGACCCGCGACCGTTTGAAGCGGCGGTGCAGCAGGCCAAAGGGCAGCTCGAGAAAGACCGGGCCACCCTCGGCAACGCAAAACAGGATCTGACGCGTTACCAGAACCTGCGCAAACGCAATCTGGTCTCACAACAACAGTTGGATACCCAGCAATCGACGGTGAATGAATATGCCGGACAGATTCAGATTGATCAAGGGGCGTTGGCCGGCGCCGAGCTCCAGTTGGCTTACAGTCGCATCACCGCCCCCATCGGGGGCCGGGTGGGTTTACGGCAGGTGGATGTGGGTAATTACATTACCGGCGCCGATGCCACCGGCATCGCGATAATCACCCAGACCCGGCCCATCGACGTGCTGTTCACCCTGCCCGAGAGCGATATCCCCAAGGTTATCACAAGCCTAAAAACCGGCGCCCCGCTGCCGGTGGAAGCCTGGGATCGCTCCAACAGGAAAAAGCTTACCGACGGCGAGCTTTTGAGTCTGGATAACCAAATAGACGCCGCCACCGGCACCGTGAAATTGAAAGCACGTTTCGCCAACACCGACGACAGCCTGTTTCCCAATCAATTCGTCAATATCCGCATGAAAGTGGATACCTTGCACGATGCGGTGGTGGTTCCCTCCGCCGCCGTGCAGATGACCGGCGACGGCCATTTTGTCTGGGTGCTTAACGATGACGATCGGGTCAGCCGGCATCGAGTCACCCTCGGTATGGAGGGCAGCCAGCATCGCGCCACCGCTGGCATGGAGGACGGCCGTCAAAGGGTGATATCCGCCGGACTGGCGGCGGGACAACGGGTCGTCACCGACGGTATCGACCGCCTGACCGAAGGCGCCGGCGTGGAGGTGGTGACGCCGGTCGGCGCTGAACCCACTGAGAGGGCCATGCCGAAACGCCGGGAGGAACAATCCTGATGGCCGTGTCGCGCGGCCGCAACGGCGGCCCTTCAAGGCTTTTTATCCAGAGACCTGTGGCCACCACGCTGCTGATGGCGGCCATCCTGCTGGCCGGGATCATCGGTTACCGGGCACTGCCGATATCGGCGCTGCCGGAGGTGGACTATCCCACCCTGCAGGTGGCGACGTTGTATCCCGGCGCCAGTCCGGATGTGGTCGTTTCCGCCATCACCGCTGTGCTGGAACGCCAGTTCGGCCAAATGTCGGGATTGCAGCAAATGTCTTCCCGCAGCTCCGGCGGCGCATCGGTCATTGTATTGCAATTTCAACTGCGGCTGCCGCTTGACGTGGCGGAACAGGAAGTGCAGGCGGCCATCAATAACGCCGCCAACCTGCTGCCGCCCGATCTGCCCGGCCCGCCGGTCTACAGCAAGGTTAATCCGGCGGATCCTCCCATCATGACCCTGGCGGTAACCTCTACCTCCATGCCGATGATTCAGGTGCGGGACATGGTGGAGACCCGGCTGGCGCAAAAGATTTCCCAGGTCGCCGGCGTGGGCCTGGTATCCATCTCCGGCGGTCAGCGGCCGGCGGTCCGGGTGAAACTCAACGCCCAGGCGCTGGCTTCGCACGGCCTGGACAGCGAAACGGTGCGCAGCGCCATTTCCGCCGCCAACGTCAATACCCCCAAAGGCAGCCTGGACGGACCGCAGCGCGCAATGACCCTGTCCGCCAATGACCAAATGAAAACCGCCGATGACTATCGCCGGCTGATTATCAGCTGGCAAAACGACGCCCCGGTCCGTCTGGGGGATGTGGCCGCCATCGAACAAGGCGCGGAGAACGTCAATCTGGGCGCCTGGGCCAATGGCCAAGCGGCGATTGTGATGGACATTCAGCGCCAGCCGGGCGCCAATGTCATCGCCACCGCCGACGATATTCGCGCGTTGCTGCCGGCGCTCACCGCCAGCCTGCCCAAATCCGTCACTTTGTCCCTCTTGACGGATCGCACTGTGAATATCCGCGCGTCGGTACAAGACGTGCAGTTTGAACTGCTGCTGTCCATCGCCCTGGTGGTGATGGTGATTTACCTGTTCCTGCGTAACGCGGCGGCGACGGTCATTCCGGCGGTGGCCGTGCCGCTCTCCCTGGTGGGAACCTTTGCGGCGATGTATATGTTGGGCTTTTCCGTTAATAACCTTACGCTGATGGCGCTCACCATCGCCACCGGATTCGTCGTGGACGACGCCATCGTCGTCATCGAAAATATTTCCCGCTATATCGAACAGGGGGAAAAACCGCTGGCGGCGGCGCTGAAAGGCGCCGGGGAAATCGGTTTTACCATTATCTCCCTGACGGTCTCCCTGATAGCTGTACTGATTCCGCTGCTATTCATGGGAGACATTGTCGGCCGGTTGTTCAGGGAATTCGCCGTTACCCTGGCCGTCGCCATCCTTATCTCCGCCGTGGTGTCGCTGACGCTGACGCCCCTGATGTGCGCGCGCATGCTCAACGTCGAATCGCTGCGCGGACAAAATCGGTTCACCCGCGCCGGCGAGCGTCTGTTTGAACGCCTTGTGGCCGGCTATGGCCGCGCCCTGGGGAAAGTGCTCCGCCATCCCTGGCAAACGCTGTCGGTGACCTTGAGCATGCTGGTTCTGACGATTTTGCTCTACCTGATTATCCCAAAGGGCTTTTTCCCGGTTCAGGATAACGGCGTCATCCAGGGTACGGTCCAGGCCGCGCAAAGCGTGTCGTTCGGCAACATGGCTCAGCGCCAGCAGGACGTGGTTTCCATCGTGATGCGCGACCCGGCGGTTGAGAGCGTGTCCTCCGTAATCGGCGTGGACAGCATTAACGCCACGTTGAACAGCGGCCGGCTGCAAATCAATCTCAAGCCGCTGGAGCGGCGGGCGGAAAGCATCGATGTCGTGATAGCCCGGCTGCAACGGGCCGTCGGCGGGCTCACCGGCATACGGCTCTATTTGCAACCGCTACAGGATCTTACCATTGATACCCAGCGCGGTTATGCCCAGTATCAATTTACCTTGCAGTCCCTGTCGCCGGCGGATCTGACCCAATGGGCGCCGAAGCTGCTGGCGCTGCTCCAGGCCTTGCCGCAATTGCGGGACGTGAGCAGCTCTCTGCAGGATCAAGGTTTGGAAGCCTATATCGACGTGGATCGCGACAGCGCCAGCCGTCTGGGCATCACTATGTCGGATGTGAACAATGCCCTGTATAATGCCTTCGGCCAACGGCTGATCTCGACGATTTACACCCAGTCCAACCAATACCGGGTCGTGCTGCAACATGACACCGACGCCACTCCCGGTTTAGCGTCGCTGAACGATATTCGTCTGAAAAGCCGCGATAACGCCATCGTCCCGCTGAGCGCCATCGCCAGCGTGCGTCAGCGGCTAGGGCCGCTCTCCATCCAGCATTTGCAACAATTCCCCGCCGCCACCCTCTCGTTCAACCTGACGCCGGGCTACTCTCTAGGTGAGGCGGTGTCCGCCATCCGGCAAGCCGAACAGTCGCTGGAGCTACCCGCCTCCCTCGTCACCCGTTTCCAGGGCAGCACGCAGGCGTTTGGGGCGGCGCTGGACAAAACCGTCTGGCTGGTTGCGGCCGCCATCGTGGCGGTATACATCGTGCTGGGCATTCTGTACGAAAGCTTTATCCACCCGGTCACCATTCTTTCCACCCTACCCACCGCCGGGGTGGGCGCGCTGCTGGCGCTGATGATTTCCGGCCACGAACTGGACATCATCGCCATCATCGGCATTATCCTCTTGATCGGCATCGTCAAGAAAAATGCCATCATGATGATTGACTTCGCCCTGGCCGCCGAGCGTGAAAAAGGCTTGACGCCTTACACCGCCATCTATCAGGCCAGTCTGCTGAGGTTCCGGCCGATCCTGATGACCACGCTCGCGGCGCTGTTCGGCGCCCTGCCGCTGATGCTCAGCACCGGCGTCGGCGCCGAACTGCGGCGGCCACTGGGGATTTGCATGGTGGGGGGACTGGTGGTCAGCCAGGCGCTCACGCTGTTTACCACCCCGGTCGTCTATCTTTTATTTGACAAATTGTCCCGTTACCGCCGTTCGTTGGACCCAACGCCGGAGCCGGTATGAAATTCTCCGCCCTTTTCATTCACCGTCCGGTAGCCACATTGCTGCTGATGCTGGCCATCACGTTATGCGGCGTCATCGGTTTCCGGCTGTTGCCGGTGGCGCCGCTGCCGCAGGTTGATTACCCGGTGCTGGTGGTCGTGGCTTCGTTGCCGGGAGCCGATCCCGACACCATGGCCTCATCGGTGGCCACTCCGTTGGAGCGGGCGCTCAGCCGGGTGGCCGGCGTCAACGAGATGACCTCCACCAGCAGCCTGGGCACAACGCATGTTATCCTTCAGTTCAGTCTGGATCGCGATATCAACGGCGCCGCGAGGGATGTCCAGGCAGCCATCAACGCGGCGCAAAGCCTGTTGCCTAGCGGAATGACCCACCGTCCGCAATATTATAAAGTCAATCCCTCCGACGCCCCCATTATGGTTTTGGCGCTCACCTCGGACACTTACAGCCAGGGCGAACTCTACGACATCGCTTCCACCGAGCTGGCGCAAAACATCTCGCAAATGGCCGGCATCGGCGAAGTCACTGTGGGAGGGGGCTCATTACCGGCGGTAAGAGTGGAGCTCAACCCGCTGTCGCTGTTCCACCAGGGTGTCACCCTTGACCAAGTGCGCGAGGCCATCAGTCAGGCCAATGTCCGGCTCCCCCAGGGCGCCGTGGAGGACGGTGTGTCACGCTGGCAAATCCGCACCAATGACGACCTGCATTCCGCCGAAGAGTATCGGCCGCTTATTGTGCATTACGGCAATAACGGCGCGGTGCGGCTGCAGGATGTGGCTCAGGTGAACGATTCGGTGCAGGATGTGCGCAACGCAGGTATGGCCGGCGCCCGGCCGGCGATTCTGATGGCCATTCAGCGCGCGCCGGGTGCCAATATCATCGCCACGGTGAGGACCCTCCGGGATGCCATGCCGGCGTTACGCGCCTCCCTTCCCGCCGGCATCGATTTGGACGTGGCGCAGGACAGATCGCCCACTATCCGCGCCTCGCTGGCGGAAGCGGAGCAATCCCTGATGATTGCGGTAGCGCTGGTGATTCTGGTGGTCAGGCTGTTCCTGCGCTCCTGGCGAGCGACGCTCATCCCGGCGCTGGCGGTGCCGGTGTCGTTGACTGGCGCCTTCGCGGCCATTTACTTGTGCGGTTTCAGTCTCAATACCCTCTCGCTGATGGCCCTGACCATCGCCGCCGGTTTTGTGGCGGATGACGCCATTGTCGTGTTGGAAAATACCGCCCGACACGTGGAAAACGGCATCAAGCCATGGTCGGCGGCCTTACTAGGGGTACGGGAAGTGGGATTCACCGTACTGTCCATGAGTTTATCGCTGATAGCGGTATTCATTCCCATACTCATGATGGACGGCTTGCCGGGCCGGCTGTTCCGGGAGTTCGCCGTCACCCTGTCCGTGGCCATCGTGATTTCCCTCGCGGTCTCGCTGACCTTGACGCCGATGCTGTGCTCAAGGCTATTGCACAACCGCCCCGCCTTGCCCCGGCCTGATGGTTTAACCGCCCTTATGCCGGCTTTGCAACGGCGCTATGCCCGCTCCCTGCAATGGGTAATGCTGCGTGCTCGCTGGGTTATGCTGCTGTTTATCGCCACTCTGGCGCTGAATATCTGGCTTTACCTCTCGATTCCAAAAACTTTTTTTGCCCGAGCAGGACACCGGTCGGTTATTAGGGTTTATCCAGGCGGACCAAAGCATCTCCTTCCAAGCCATGCACATCAAGCTGCAGGATTTCATGCGCATCGTCCGGGAGGATCCGGCGGTGGACAACGTCACCGGTTTTACCGGTGGATCCCGCACCAACAGCGGCTCAATGTACATCTCGTTGAAACCGCGGGCGGAACGCCGGGTATCCGCTCAGCAGGTTATCCAGCGTTTGCGGCTTAAGCTTTCGAAAGAGCCGGGGGCCAGCCTGTTTCTTATGGCGGCGCAGGATGTCCGCATCGGCGGGCGCCAGGCCAACGGCGGCTACCAATACAGTCTGCTGGCGGACAACGTGGCGGATCTTCGCGAATGGGAGCCGAAGGTACGCGCGGCGCTCACGACGTTGCCGCAGTTGGCCGATATCAGTTCCGATCAACAGAATAAAGGCTCGGAGCTGGAGCTGGTTTACGATCGCGACGCGCTGGCGCGGCTGGGGCTGTCGGTGGCCGATGTCAATAATCTGCTGAACAACGCTTTCGGCCAGCGGCGGGTTTCCACTGTCTACAAGCCTTTCAATCAGTACCAGGTGGTGATGGAAGCCGCGCCGCCCTATACCCAGGATCCCGACACGCTGAAACACCTGTTTTTAAACAACAGCGCCGGGCGGCCGGTTCCCCTCTCGGCCTTCGCCCGCTGGCGGCCGGCCAATGCGCCGCTGTCGGTAAATCATCAAGGTCTGTCCGCCGCATCCACCATCGCCTTCAACTTGCCTGAGGGCGTGGCGCTGTCGGACGCCACGGCGGCCATTGAACGGACCATGACTCAACTGGGGGTGCCCCCGGCGTCCGCGGCGAATTCTCCGGCACCGCCCTGGCCTACGAACAAAACCGCCATGCCCAGTTGCTGTTGATCCTGGCGGCGATGGCGACGGTCTATATCGTCCTCGGCATGCTTTATGAAAGCTATATTCATCCGTTGACCATCCTTTCGACGCTGCCGTCGGCGGGGGTAGGCGCCCTGCTGGCCCTGAACCTGTTCAACACGCCGTTCAGCCTCATTGCGCTGATAGGCATCCTGCTGTTGATAGGCATTGTCAAAAAGAACGCCATCATGATGGTGGATTTTGCCCTTACCGCCCAGCGGCAAAGCGGCATCAGCCCCCGTGACGCCATATTTCAGGCCTGCCAACTGCGTTTTCGCCCCATCATCATGACCACCCTGGCCGCCCTGCTCGGCGCGTTGCCCCTTCTGCTGAACCGGGGCGACGGCGCCGAGCTGCGGGAGCCGTTGGGCATTACCATTTTGGGCGGATTGCTGGTCAGCCAATTGATGACCCTGTACACCACGCCGGTCATTTATCTGTTTTTTGATAAAATACGAATGAAGCGACGCGAAGCGCCCCTATTTTTCAACTCCCAAAGAAGAGTAACGACCGCATGAGATGGCATCCATTCCAACATCCAGTAGCGACCGCCGAACCCCGCCCTTCCGCGTCGGTACATTGGCAGCTATGGACAGTAGCCTTCGGCTTTTTTATGCAGACGCTGGACACCACCATCGTGAATACCGCCCTGCCTTCCATGGCCAAGAGCCTGCATGAAAACCCGCTGCATATGCATTCGGTTATCGTCTCTTATGTGCTGACCGTGGCCATGATGCTACCGGCAAGCGGCTGGCTGGCGGACCGTTTCGGCGTCAAGAAGGTCTTTTTCAGCGCCATATTGCTGTTCACCCTCGGGTCGTTGTTGTGCGCACGTTCTTCCACCCTGCATGCGCTGGAGATTTCCCGGGTAATTCAAGGCATCGGCGGAGCGATGATGGTGCCGGTGGGCCGGCTGACGGTGATGAAAATCGTGCCGCGATCCCAATATATGGCGGCGATGGCATTCGTCACCATGCCCGGCCAGGTAGGTCCGTTGCTGGGGCCCGCGCTGGGGGGTTTTTTGGTGGAGTATGCCAGCTGGCACTGGATTTTCCTTATCAATTTGCCGGTGGGCGCCGTCGGCGCGCTGATTACCTGGCTGTTGATGCCCAATTACCAGATGCAGACCCGCGGCTTTGATTTTTTCGGTTTCGTGCTGTTGGCGGTGGGCATGGCGACGTTGACGCTGGCCTTGGGGGGGGCGCCGCAGCCTGGATATCGGTCCTCTGTATATCACTCTGCTGGCGACGGCGGGCGTCTTGGCGTTGCTGGGTTACTACCTGCATGCCCGCAATAACGAAAACGCCCTGTTCAATCTCAAATTGTTCGATACCCCGACCTTTTCCCTTGGCCTGTTCGGCAGCCTGATGGGAAGAATCGGCAGCGGAATGCTGCCGTTCATGACGCCGCTGTTTTTACAGTTGGGCATCGGTTTCTCTCCCTTTCATGCCGGGTTGATGATGATCCCCATGGTGATAGGCAGCATGGGGACCAAGCGCATGATCGTGCAAATCGTCAATCGCTTCGGCTACCGCGTGGTGTTGACCGGGGCGACGCTGGCGCTGGCGGCCATCAATCTGGTGTTTCCCCTGGTGGCCCTGTTGGGCTGGACCTATGCCATACCGGTGGTGCTGTTTTTTCAAGGCGTGGTTAACGCCATGCGATTTACCTCGATGAATACCTTAACGCTTAAGGATTTGCCGGATACGCTGGCCAGCGGCGGCAACAGTTTATTGTCCATGGTCATGCAGCTCTCCATGAGCCTGGGGGTCACCACCGCGGGAATTCTGCTCGGCCTGTTCGTCGCATCGCACCACCCCACCTCCAACCCCGCCGATATGCACGGGGTTTTTATCGCCACCTATCTCTGTATGGCGGTGGTTATCGCCCTGCCGGCGCTGGTTTTTCTCAAGGTACCGCCCGATACCGTGAAAAATGCCGTACTGACGGAACAGGAAGACAAAAACTAACGAGGTCATCATGAAATTCGGCATTACCGCGAAATTATTCCTGGCCATTTTCGCCACCTGCATGCTGGTGGTGATTACCATGCACTGGGGCGTAAGGTTGAGTTTCGAACGGGGATTTATCGACTATATCAAACGCACCAATAGCCAACGAATCGCCTTACTGGATAATGCGCTGACCGAACAATACCAATTGCACGGCAACTGGGGCTTTCTGCGCAACAATGAGCGTTTCGTCTTTCAACTGCTGCGATCCTTTGAGCAAAATCCCGATGAGGGACGAAATTACCCTCCGCACGGTCTACGTACCCAGATTTGGGTAGTGGATGGAGAAATGCATAAATTGGTGGGCCCCGACGGCCCCCTGCCGGACGAGGGGCCGCGCCTGCCCATCACCGTTAACGGCGAGGTGGTGGGCTGGATAATGTCGACCCCGGTGGAACGGCTGACGCGCGAAGCGGATATCAGCTTTGATAAGCAGCAACAGCGCACCAGTTGGCTGATTGTCGCCTTGGCCGGCCTGTTGGCGGCGGCGGTGGCCTGGCTCACGGCCCGCGGCCTGCTGGCCCCGGTCAAGCGGCTGGTGAAGGGCACCCATCAACTGGCGGCCGGTAATTTCTCCGCCCGCGTCATGGCGGACACCCAAGATGAACTGGGGCGCTTGGCCAGCGATTTTAACCAACTGGCCGCGTCGCTGGAAAAAAAACGACACCATGCGGCGAGAATTCATGGCCGATATCTCTCATGAATTACGTACGCCGCTGGCGATTTTGCGCGGCGAGCTTGAGGCGCTGCAAGACGGCGTCAGAAAGCCCACCGTCGATTCGCTGGCCTCCCTGCAAGGGGAAGTCCAGATTCTGACCAAGCTGGTGGACGATTTACACCAGCTTTCGCTATCGGATTCCGGTGCGCTGGCCTACCGTAAAAGCCGGGTGGATGTGATTCATCTGCTGCAGATAGCCGTGGCGGCCTGCTTGGAGAGGTTCAGTCTCAAAGGGCTGGACATTTCCCTTTCGCTACCCGAACAGGCATCGATTTTCGGCGATCCGGACCGCCTGACCCAGTTATTCCATAACCTGCTGGAAAACAGCCTCCGCTATACCGACTCGCCGGGTCGGCTGGTGATAAGCGGCGTTGTCCAGGGGGAACAGCTGACTTTGCGCTGGCAAGACAGCGCGCCGGGGGTGGAGGAATCGCAACTGTCGAAAATTTTCGAACGATTTTACCGCGCGGAGGGTTCGCGCAATCGCGCCAGCGGCGGTTCCGGCTTGGGCCTGCCTATCTGCCAGAACATCGTCGAAGCCCACGGCGGTCATCTCCAAGCGTCACATTCGACTTTAGGCGGTTTGCAAATAGCGCTAGTATTACCTTTGGATTCCAAAGCTGCCAGGATCTTATGACTGAACATGACGCCCTGCCGTCGACCATTTTGATTGTGGAAGACGAACCCAAACTGGGACAACTGCTGGTGGATTACCTGCAAGCGGCCGATTTTCAAACCCATTGGCTGACTCGCGGCGATGGTGTGGTTGATTATCTGCACCAGGCGCCGCCTGCGCTGATTTTGCTGGATTTGATGCTGCCCGGCCGCGACGGCCTGTCCCTGTGCCGCGATATCCGCCGTTTTTTCCGATGTGCCCATCGTCATGATGACCGCCAAAACCGAAGAAATCGATCGTTTGCTGGGACTTGAGATAGGCGCGGACGATTATATTTGCAAACCCTATAGCCCGCGGGAAGTGGTGGCCCGGGTCAAAGCCATTATCCGCCGCAGTTATCGCCCCTTGTCCGCCCTGCCCAATCCGAGCCCGCTGTTGATAGACGAAAACCGTTTTAAGGCTAGCTACCGTTCCATGCCGCTGGATTTGACTCCGGCGGAATTCCGCCTGCTGAAAATCCTGGCCAGCGAGCCGGGTAAAGTTTTTTTCGCGGGAAGTGTTGCTCAATCAGCTCTATGATGATTATCGCGTGGTAACCGATCGCACTATCGACAGCCATATCAAGAATTTGCGCCGGAAATTGGAAAGCCTGACGGAAGACGTTCCGTTCATACGCGCGGTTTACGGTATGGGCTACCGCTGGGAAGCCGAGCCTTGTGAGCTAATTTAACCGTTTCAGCCACGGCGATATTTGCCAAAACCTCCTATACTCTCAAGTGAGCGCAAGTGCGTTCAAGCGGTTCAAAAGGAGGCCCGCTATGGCAACCGTGCATTATGAGCTGCAAAAGGTCAGGAATGGACATTACCTTTTCACACTTAAAGGAAGAAATGGGGAAATAATTCTCGCCAGCGAGATGTTTTGCAGTAAAGCATCCGCGGAGAACGCCATTACCTTCGCCCGTTATAACGCCCCGGACGAGCATAATTATGAGCTTAAAAGAAGTACCGACGAGCACCCCTACTTTGTCTTACGGGGTAAAAATGAGCAAATCCTCGGATTAAGCGGCCCTTACAGCAGCGAATCCGATGCCCGCCGGGGAATTAAAGCGGCTATGGAGTGCGCCGCCACGGAAGAAGTCATGGATTTGACTTCCTGAGGGTCTTTTCGCCGGGGACCCCAGCGGCTCCGGCGATAATAATCTCTAGCTAAGAAGGTATCCCATCGCAAGGCTTCAACGTCTATACGCCCTACCCGTCTATGGCCCTTAGCGGCCAATTGTTTTTTTTAGCTGATTTTTTCCCCCGTCCGGGTCTAAAATCGCGTCCTTCCCATCGTCCCCGACCCTTGGTCGGGGGGCCGGGCAAACTGACTTGATATCAGACGAGATTGACTATGTTTATTCCGGAGCTTCTCCCCCCGCCGGCTCATTGAAAAATATGCGTTACGCCTTTGCTTATGGCGCCGATGCCGTTTATGCCGGCCAACCGCGTTACAGCCTGCGGGTACGCAACAACGAATTCAACCACGAGAACCTGGCCATCGGCATCAATGAAGCACATGCCTTGGGCAAGAAATTCTATGTGGTGGTCAACATCGCGCCCCATAACGCCAAGCTGAAAACCTTTATCCGCGATTTGCAGCCGGTGGTGGAAATGGGTCCCGATGCGCTGATCATGTCCGATCCGGGCCTTATCATGATGGTGCGCCAGGCTTTCCCGGCGATGGCGGTGCATTTGTCCGTTCAAGCCAATGCGGTCAATTGGGCGACGGTGAAATTCTGGCAACAGGCCGGATTGTCGCGAGTCATTCTGTCACGAGAGCTCTCCCTGGAAGAGATCGCCGAAATACGCCAACAGGTGCCGGATATCGAGCTGGAAGTGTTTGTCCACGGCGCGCTGTGCATGGCCTATTCCGGCCGCTGCCTGCTCTCCGGCTACATCAACAAACGGGACCCGAACCAAGGCGCCTGCACCAATGCCTGCCGTTGGGAATATAAAGTGCGGGAAGGCAAAGAAGACGACGTCGGCAATATCGTTCATCGATATGAGCCCATCCCGGTCACCTCGGTAGAGCCTACGCTCGGGATAGGCGCGCCCACCGACAACGTGTTCATGATAGAAGAACAACAGCGACCAGGGGAGTATATGACCGCCTTCGAGGATGAGCACGGCACCTATATCATGAACTCGAAGGATTTGCGGGCCATCGCCCATGTGGGACGTCTGACGGACATGGGCGTCCACTCGCTGAAAATCGAGGGCCGCACAAAATCCTTCTATTACTGCGCCCGCACCGCCCAGGTTTATCGCCGGGCCATTGATGACGCCGCATCGGGCAAGCCTTTCGATCCGACGTTGCTTCGCACCCTGGAGGGTCTGGCCCATCGCGGCTATACCGAAGGTTTCCTGCGCCGCCATGTCCATGAGGACCAGCAGAATTACGATTACGGTTATTCGGTATCCGATACCCAGCAATTCGTCGGGGAATTTACCGGTGTTCGCCGAGGCCCTATGGCGGAAGTGGCGGTAAAAAACAAATTCTCCCTCGGCGACAGCGTCGAGTTGATGACGCCCCAGGGAAATGTCACTTTTTCCCTTGAACAGATTATCGATATTAAAGGAAATTCCGCACAGGTTGCACCCGGCAACGGCCACACTGTTTATCTGCCGGTGCCGGAAGCCCTCGATGTCCGTTTCGCTTTATTGCTGCGTAACCTTGAGGGCACCACCACTCGCGATCCTCATGGTAAAACCGCCGCCCCACCGCGCCGGGATAATGAAATATCCGGAAGTTAGAATTGGGTCACACAACGCTTTATTCGCAACGCGTATCATGCGCTTGCTGAAACCAAATGAACAATAACGACCCAGCTACACCAGGAACCACCTCTTTCGCCAGCTCATCCTCCCTTGAGCTGGCTTTTTATTTTGTATTAGCGCGCCTTGACTGTTTTACCCCGCCCGCCCGGTAAAATGCAGCCTTGTTCCTCGACATTCCCAACGCCGGCGTTAGTATTTAAACAAGACGCCGGCGATAAGCCCTCCGCTGTCCGTTACGACTCGCGGGGGGGGCGCCCCTCCCGCGACATCATGGTAATGAGAATGGATTAGAGGAAGCCACCATGTCAGCCGTACCCGCGTCATTGATTATCCTAAACGGCAAGAACGCTGCCAATGAAGAGCTCCGACACGCCGTGCGGCGGCAACGGCAAGCCGGCTATCCCCTACATGTTCGCGTCACCTGGGAGCATGGCGATGTGCATCGCTATGTGGATGAAGCGGTCAAGCTTAGAGTGCAAACGGTGATTGCTGGCGGCGGCGACGGCACCATCAATGAAGTCGCTTGCGCGCTGGCATTGCTGCCGGCGGAGCGCCGCCCTATCCTCGGTATCCTGCCGCTGGGCACCGCCAACGATTTTGCCCAAAGCTGCGCCATTCCGATGGAACTGGAAAAAGCGTTAACGCTGGCGGTGCTGGGTAAAGCAACGGAAATCGATCTTGCACAGGTGAACCAGGATCGTTTTTTTATCAATATGGCCACCGGCGGCTTTGGTCCCCGTATCACCAGCGAAACGCCGGCAAAGCTTAAATCGGTGCTCGGGGGCGCGTCCTACTTTATCCACGGTTTATTGCGCATGGACCAGCTTAAAGCCGATAGCTGCGATATCCGCGGCCCCGCTTTCAGCTGGTCCGGCGATGCCCTGGCCATCGGCATCGGCAATGGCCGCCAGGCCGGAGGCGGTCAGGTATTATGTCCGGGGGCGCTTATCAATGACGGTAAGCTGCAACTGAGTATCTTCGCCGTCGAGAACATGCTGCCCATACTGCTTAACAGCCTGTCGCCAGACCAGGACGATTCCCATATCGTTGCCGCCGCCTTGCCTTGGCTTGAAATAAGCGCCCCACACGAAGTTATCTTTAATCTCGACGGCGAACCCCTGCGAGGTAAAAAATTCTTGATCAAGGTGCTGCCGGCGGCACTTTCCTGCCGTTTGCCACCGCAATGCCCGTTATTGGAATAGGGATTTTGATCTTACGCACATTATTGACCGGCAAAGGCGCCGGTGTGGGGAATTTGTATAACAACTTAAGGTAAGCTATCGGCCATATCGATACCCCAGGATAACTTTGACTCAGGAAAGCATAATGCACGTTTTTTCACCCGATCTACCCTTGCCCCAGCGCCTTTATTACAGCGCCGATGAGACTCACCCCCTATCGGCATTGGACGATAAGTACCTTTGCTCCATGGTGAATGATCTGAAAATCACCGACAGCAACAAAGAACATTATGTTACCGGGTGGCTGGGTGAAGACAGCGTGGTGGTGATTCACAACTATCAGGATAAGCGGGGCACGTCAAACGGCTTTGTGCTGACCAGAGCGAACCAATACCGCCTCAGCGTACAATCCATCGCCTTTCGCGTTCCCAAGATCATTTTGTGGCTGTCGCTGCGCCGCAAACCGCGCAATGCCACCTTGATAACCTATGACACCATCGGGGAACTGCGCAGCCCAATCGTTCAATACCGCACCCTGCTCGATAAAGCGCTGAAACTCAAATTGGAACGGGATTGGCAAGCGCTGAATGATTATCTCGGCATGGCATGCTGGCAACTGGAAAACGGCTGCCCGCTCTGGAAAGCGCTGGAAGAATCCGTTACGCCGGCGGCACTGACCTCATGGCTCAACGCGCCCATTTTCGATGAAAAACGGCTGCAAAAAGACGGTCCTTTCGAAGGGTTTTGGTCCGGTAACGTTTTTATCGCCCGTTCCCAACCCCCTTATCCCTCCCTCCAGCTATTATGGCGCGACGAGGAAGACCGCCTGCAACCGGGATACATTTTTACGGCGGTGCCGGACAAAAAAAGAGGACAAACTGGTGCCGTCATTGCGCATCCGTCCTCATCGCGCCGAGAAACATTACCCGCTTAACGTTTTTGACGCCCGCCATTTGCAGTTTGCCCGGTCGCTTCTCAGCTACGCCGAAAGCGTTCTTACCGGCATGTCACCACCATTGATGGAAATGATGCACCGGCCCGATACCTTGCCCGACCTCTAAATCATCGGCATGCAACAATGCCTGCTGCAGCCAGTCCTTCGCCGCCCGCAGGGTTGTTGCCCAGTCGTTGTACCGCGGGCGCAATGCCGCCAGCGCGGCGGACAGCGTGCATCCGGTGCCGTGGGTATGGCGGGTATTGACCCGCAGGGCGTCGAAGCGCTGCTCTGCATCGGCGGTTATCAGCCAATCGGGGCTAGATTCGCCATGCAGGTGGCCACCTTTCATTACCACGGCCTGACAGCCCAGGGCCAGCAAGGCCCTGCCTTGCTCACGCATGTCGTCTTCATCGGTAGCCTGCGGGCAGTTCAACAAGGCCGCCGCTTCAGGGATATTGGGGGTGATAAGAGAGGCCAGCGGCAATAAGTCATCCCGCAGTGCAGATACCGCATCGGGCTGCAGCAGGAAATCGCCGCTTTTAGCCACCATCACCGTGTCCAGCACCACGAAGGGAATGGGGTATCGCCGCAATTTTTCCGCTACTAGCCGCACAATATCCGCCTGTCCCAGCATGCCAATTTTGGCGCTGTCGATGCGCACATCGCTGAGCACCGAGTCCAGCTGTTCGCCGACGAAGGCGGGCGTAATGGGATAGATGGACTGCACGCCGCGGGTATTTTGCGCCACCAGGGCGGTGATTACCGTCGTACCGTAAGCGCCCAAGGCCGAAAACGTTTTCAAGTCGGCCTGAATGCCCGCCCCGCCGCTGGGATCGGTACCGGCGATGCTCAAAAGATTGTGGATGCGGTTCATTGCAGATGTTCTCCTTGCAAAGCGTACAGCCGGTCAAGAAAGAGCACGGCAAAACTGCCGGGACCGGTTGCATCGGCGGCGGCGAGCCGGCCGGCGCGGGCCATGACCTTGCAGGCGGCGGCCACGTGCTGCAAGCGATCCCCCGGCAAGGCGCAAAATGCCGCCACCACGGCCGATAACGCGCAGCCGGTTCCCGTCACCCGGGTCATCAGCGGATGGCCGTCATTGATTGACCAGACCCGCTCCCCATCGGTGACAAAATCCACCGGTCCCGTGACCGCCACCAGGGTTTGATTATCCTTCGCCAGTCTGCGGGCGGCGGACAGCGCATGGAAGGAATCATCGGCGCTGTCAACGCCGCGGCCCATAGCGCTTTCGCCAGCCAACGCCAGGATTTCGGAAGCATTGCCGCGGATGGCGGCCGGGCGTAGCGGTAGCAGGCGGCGAGCGAAGCCGGTTCTATAGTCAAGGGGGCCCACCGCCACCGGATCCAACACCCAGGGAGTGCCGGCCTCATTGGCCGATTGAACGGCGGCCAGCATGGCCTGCGCCCGGCTTTGGCAAAGCGTGCCGATATTTACCAGCAAGGCGTTTGCCATGGCGCTGAATTGCGCGGCTTCTTCCGGTTCAACGACCATGGCCGGCGCCGCGCCGAGCGCCAGCAGAGTATTGGCGGTGAAAGCCTGCACGACGTCGTTGGTTAAACAATGCACCAACGGCCCATGCTGTCGGAGCAGGTCAAGTGAGGCGGCAGCGGTCAGGCCGGAAACTTCAATAGGTTGGACAGTCATATTTCCTCCAACCGGCGTACAAGAAGACGGATCCGGAGGGAGGGATGCCGTGACTTCCCTACGCTGGTATTATCCAGATCAGGTCATGCGGGTGAATTCTCAGTCCGTCGCATAATGACGAACACCCCGAGTCAAGTCTGTTGATTATCCGGGCGAGCAAGGAAAAGATCAATGATCCGCACGGGCTTCTTGAGAAGCCTGTCGCAAAAGCATGCGCCCGTAGCAGGGGTCGCCACGTCGCGTTGTGGGGCCGGTAGGGGTAAGAAGCCAGACCTGTCGATTATTTTTCCAGGCCGGTTGGGTGAGCCCGGCCTGCGCCAGGATATCCAGTCGGCCGGAAAGCCAAGAGTCGCCTTCCAGCGGCTGAGAGATAGGCCACGCTGGTTCGCCAAGGCATTCAAAGGTAAACTCATCAAGGATATTCTGAAGCACGTCTTTATCCGAGATAGTAGATGCGAAAGCTGATAATGAGAATATAAACAATAGACAAAAAACAAGATTTTTAGACATGTTAAATATTCCGCGTGCCCTTAATGATAAAAAATTTATATTTATACTGCTGCCAACCCTTGTAATCGGTGTTCCGCCAAAAGAGAATAACGCAAGGAATCTCAATGCCGCTACAACCAGTGTTGAATCAATAATCAGCCGGGCTTCAAGGAATAAAATACGCTGGTTCGTCAATCAACGAATTAGGTAAAATATTATATTACCAAATTATGTTTATCCGTTTTATAGAGCGTCTTAACCGGACCGCCTGAGAAATAGCGTGACCAGCCTTGGCACATAAAAAAGCGTCAACTCAAAAGTTTCAGTTCCACGGCCCGGCTTATGGCGTGTTTGGCATTCACTACGCCCAGTTTATCGATGATATTTCTTATATGAAATTTTACCGTGCCTTCCCTTATGGTGAGAATAGTCGCCACCTCGCCATAGGTTTTACCGGCGCTGGCCCAGAATAAGACTTCTTTCTCCCTCGGCGACAGCAGCGCGTCGCGGGGGCCGCTGCCATAGGGTTGAACGGCGGGCGCATTGGCGCGCAGGAAGTTGGTGACTTTTTCGTGGGTGGTTATCAGCAGCATCTGGAATTTTTCCTTGTTTTGTTCAATGATACGATAAAAGTCCGTGCTGCCGGTGCGGTTACTAAGACTCAGCGTCGCCAGATTATCATCGCCGTCATGTAACGTGAATGTATAACCGCTATTGAGCCGGTAATATTTCGACATGTTGAAAAAGCTGTGCTGATGGATTATCGCCGGGTTGTCCGGCCAGTGGAACGGCGAAAATTTACGGCAGGCGATGATCATCACCGGATCAATTTTCTGATAGCCATGATTTTTATATTGATTAATCCAGCCAGCCGGATAGTCGGATATTATAGAGGCTGGAGAATTGTGTGATTTGTTCATCATTAAGTAAGCAAAACAAAAAACATGCGTATTCCTGAAGATTTGAATAAGATAAAGCTTAAGCTCTTTCTTCATGGCTTTGATAAAATCGTCTTGATTGTTTTCAACGGGTTTTTCCATAATCTATGCCTGCATATTAACTAATACTCATTATTTATTATCCTTCCCAGGAAATAAATGACTTTATGTAAGATTAATTTCACGGATCTTTTTCGATAATATAAGAGGCTAGCTGTTGATGCAACCACTAATAGAACATCGGATATTCTTATCAGTTCGGAAAATTTCCATCGCCGGGTCCGTGACGCCGCCCTTAAACTACGGTCCCACCCCCCCCCCGGCCATCCGTTTCCGACGGCTCGCGCCGCAACAGAGGTTCCCAAAAGCCACAACCGTCGAATTCAGGGCGATTTGTCTGATATAATTAAGCGCCGAGTGCTTTCCATACTATTCCATCAACCGCACCGGTTAATTGCCGTAAGGAGATGCTGTGCTCGTCAGGAACTATCAAGAATCGGATCGCCCCCTTTTTGCGTACCCTGTATCTGGCTTCCCGCAGGAAAGGCTGGACCTGGCTGGACGGTAGTCATTGGCATCTCGAGGATTTCGACAGCGCCACCTTCGGCGAAAAGGTTCTGGTGGCCGAGGAGCAAAATCATATCGTCGGCTTCGCCTCTCTGTGGCTGCCGGACAGCTTTTTACATAATCTTTTTGTCGCCCCGGCCTGGCAACGGCGCGGCGTCGCCACCGCGCTGCTGGAAGCATGCTATCCGCTCTGCGCAGACAAGATCGCGCTCAAATGCTTGACCAAAAATCGCCGAGCCCTGGCGTTTTATCAGCGGCATGACTGGAAAATCATTTCTTCCGGCATTGCTGAGCACGGCGAGTATTTCCTGATGCATCGCGCGCTGGAACACCACAAGCCCTTTTTCCGCTGAGCGCTTGACGACCGGCCCGGCAAACCCTGCTATTGCGCTCTCCGTCGGCGAGCCGAACAAGTATCGGCGCCCTGGCTCCCGCGACGGGCGTTATGAAAATCCCACCACGCTGTGGGGAACGTAAGGCGCTTCGAGCTGGGCAATTTCCTCGGCGCTCAACGCCAAATCAAGGGCGGCGATGGCATCGTCAAGATGGCCAGGCTTGGATGCGCCGATGATAGGGGCGGTGACGACGGATTTTGACAACACCCAGGCCAGAGCCACCTGGGCGCGGGGAACGTGACGCGCCTCGGCCACCGCCGACACGGCCGCCACCACCTTGCGATCGGCATCGGCGGTGTGCTCATACAGCGTCTTGCCGAACTTGTCAGTCTCGGCTCGCCTGCTGCTCTCTTCCCAAGGTCGCGTAAGGCGGCCGCGCGCCAGAGGGCTCCAGGGAATAACGCCGATGCCCTTGGCCTCGCACAGCGGCAGCATCTCACGCTCTTCCTCGCGGTAAAGCAGATTGACATAGTTCTGCATGGTGGAGAACGGCGTCCAGCCATGGGCTTCGGCGACGTGAAGCAGAGTGGCGAACTGCCAGGCATACATGGAAGAGGCGCCGATATAGCGCGCCTTGCCCGCCTTCACCACGTCATGAAGCGCCTCCAGCGTCTCCTCGATAGGCACGTTATAATCGAAACGATGGATCTGGTAGAGATCGACATAATCCGTGCCGAGCCGGCGCAGCGAATTGTCGATTTCCTGCATAATGGCCTTGCGGCTGAGCCCCGCGCCATTCGGACCAGGATGCATACGGCCGTGCACCTTGGTGGCAATCACCACTTCGTCGCGGCGCGTAAACTCTTTCAGCGCCCGGCCGACGATTTCTTCCGAGGTCCCGTCAGAATAAACGTTGGCGGTATCAAAAAAAATTGATCCCCGCTTCCACCGCGCGGCGAATCAGCGGACGGCTCTTGTCCTCATCCAGCGTCCATTCGTGGCCGCCGCGATCGGGCACGCCGTACGTCATACAGCCGAGGCACAGCCGCGACACGTCGAGGCCGGTTCCTCCGAGTTTCAGGTATTCCATGGTTGTCTCCTGAGAATGCAGATAAATAACCCGCCGTGAGGACGGGTTAAAGCCCGTCTCCGTTCCCCGACGACAGGGGGATTGAGCAGACGCCGCAAAATCGGCCGCTAGCGTTTACCGTCGAGCTTGTCCTCGGTCCGGGTGTCGAAATCGGCGGCGTCATGGCGTTCATGCAGCTGGCCGGAGGGTTCGCCGAACACACGATTGACCATACGCCCGCGCTGAACGGCAGGTCGATTCAGGATAGCGTCGGCCCAGCGCTGCACATGTCTATAGTCCTGCACGGCAAGAAATTCAGCACCCTCATATAGCCAACCTTTCACCAGACCGCCGTACCATGGCCAGATAGCCATATCCGCGATGGTGTATTCACTGCCCGCTATGTATTCATTTTCCGCAAGCCTCTGGTCAAGCACATCGAGCTGGCGTTTTGTCTCCATCGCGAACCTGTTGATGGCATACTCTATTTTGACGGGGGCATAGGCATAGAAATGGCCGAAGCCGCCCCCAAGATAAGGGGCGCTGCCCACTTGCCAGAACAGCCAGGACAAGCATTCGGCGCGCGCTGCGGTCGCCTTGGGCAGGAAAGCGCCGAATTTTTCCGCCAGATAAAGCAGTATCGAGCCTGACTCGAAAATGCGGATAGGCTCAGGGCCGCCGCAGTCCATCAGCGCGGGAATCTTTGAGTTCGGATTGACCGCCACGAAGCCGCTGCCGAACTGATCGCCTTCACCTATTCTGATAAGCCAGGCGTCATATTCCGCGCCGCTGTGGCCGAGAGCCAGCAGTTCTTCCAGCATCACCGTCACCTTTACGCCGTTCGGCGTCGCCAGAGAGTACAGCTGGAGCGGATGGCGGCCCACCGGCAGTTCCTTATCATGGGTCGGCCCCGCCACCGGACGGTTGATGTTGGCAAAGCGGCCGCTGTCGTCTTTATTCCAGGTCCATACCTTCGGCGGCACATATTCGGAGGAATTGCTCATACTCAATACTCCTCTAATCTGGGAGAAAGTGGTTATTGTTATGGCGTCATTATCTCATGGCAGAGAAAGGGGACGTCTCAATCAATCATACCCGCGGCGGTTAAAAATTCCGCCAATCGCCGCCGCGGCTCAGCATCCAGGGCGGTTAGCGGCAAGGGCAGGCACGGGGAATCGGCAAGCCCCAATATTTCGGCCGCCGCCGCCGTGACCCGCAGACTGCCGTGCCGGCGAAAAAGCGCCCAAAGAGGTTCCAGCCTTGCCGACAGCCTAACGGCCTCACTCCCGCGGCCGGCCTGGGCCGCGCGGGCAATGGCAAGCGTAGCGCGAGGAAAGAGGCCGCCGATGACGGAGTACCAGACTTCGCACCCCGCATTCATGCCCGCGGCGCCAAACACATCCCCGCTGACGCCCAGGGAGACATGGGCTGGAATCAAGGCACGCAGCCGTTCGACTCTGGCTTGCGCCGCCGAGGGATCTTCAGGCACGCCGGGAATTTTGATGGAGCGCACCTGCGGTAGCCGGGCTATCCGGCCGTGCAGCTCGTCGCTAAAGACAAAATGCGTTGTGCCCGGGTTGTCGTATACGCACAGCGGTATGGAAAGGGAACGGGTTACCGATTCATAGAGCCGGAAAACCTCTTCATCGGTGAGCGTTTGATAGGAAACCGGCGCGAGAAGCACCGCGCTCGCCCCCGCTTTCTGTGCATCTTCGGCCAACTCAAGCACGTCGCGGGTTCGCAAAGCGCCAATGCCCGCCATCACCGCTACGCCGTCGGCATGCTCGACCGCGAGCCTGACAATCCTCGCGCGCTCGGCGCGGCTAAGGTAAACATAGCTGCCGGTGGAACCTAGAACGCCGATGGAATCTACCTCCGCGGCAACCAGGCGCCTTATCAGCCCCAGAAACCGCCGTTCATCGATGTCCGCCTCATTCATAGGAGTGAGTGGAAAAGCGCTTAAACCAGCAAACATAACCGTTGTCCTTTGCAATTAATACCCGCGATAGCGCCAATCTACTCCAGAACCCGCTAGCGTCGCTACCCTTACGCCGGAGCAAAACGGCGTTCAAATCCCGTCCCTGGCCACCTTGTCATAGCCAAGCCGACCGACGAAGGGCAGACGGAGCGCGGGGGACAGGACATCTACCCCCATATTGAGTCCCAGGATATTCACCTCAACGCCCTCCTCCACGCCGACGGTCAGACCCAGCAGACCAAGCACGGAAATCTGCACCCCCTGGCCCGAGGGGGATAATCCAACGGGGTGCGTCAGCGCCCGGTAATCCTTGCCGATGGCATTGGCCGGCAAATCCAGTTGCAGTTCGGGAACCCTCCTGCCGATATGGGCCATGAAGGTATTGCTGTTCGGCCCGGGCCATGCATGGTAGGTATGCGGATAGGGATAGCTTCGGATGGCGGCCTCAATGCGCGGGATCATGGCTTCGGCGCGGGGACCGCGATGATCCGCCAATAAGGCGGGTCGTGAGCCGTACCAATACCCGTCGGGAAGCGCGTAATCACGGCGAATCACTTCATCGCCGCCCCAACTGACGACATCATAGCGGCTATAGTGTATGTCGCCGGCCTTTTTGAAAATGATCCAGGGGTGCACCGCCACCAAGCCTCGCCAGCCATAAGTTGGCGCCGCGTAGACCTGAACGATTGCCGTATCGCGAAGCGCAACCGGATCCGGCGCGATACCGGCGGAATCCCGCCGGGCCGCCCACCACTGCTCCCCGGTAAAAACCTCTCCGCTCTGCTTAGCCCTGTACCAGCTCTGCCCGAATGACAGGAGCAGCAGGCAGATGAAACCGATGATAAGCGCTCTACCAGAGATCATATTTCCTTCGTCTACCGATGTGCCCGGTCGAGGACATGCCCGCCGCGATTCAGCGGGACGATGCATCCTTCCCGGTGATGTCGCTGAAAATCTGCCATGCCGCCCGGGCGCGCTCGACATTGGGATAATTGCGATTGGCAAGCATCACTATGCCGATTTTTTCTCCGGGATAAACGCCACATAGGCGCCAAAACCCTCCGTCGCACCGGTTTTATTCAGCAAAACGGCCTGCCGCGGAGGCGTGACGGGCCTAAGGGTTTTGACCGGATTGATGTTATAGGTCATCTCATTCGAGTTGCCCTCAATCACGGTGCTCAACGCCACCGGCCAAGGGTATTGCTCCCAAAGCATATCCTGAGTGTAATGTGCCGTCGAGAAATAACCCCGATGGGTTTCCGTTACGGCTTGCTGAACGGCATTACCCTCCCCCGCCTGCTTCATATTGGCCTCCACAAACCGAATCATATCGGCGGAGGTGGACTTGACGCCATAGGCTTCCTCGCTCAGCATACCCGGATTGACGCGAACCGGCTTATTCTGCTTGTTATATCCCCAAGCATAGTTCGTCATCTCACGATCGGGCACATCGAGCCAGGTATGCCGCATGTCCAGTCCCGGCAGGATAACGTTCTGCAACAGATGGGCATAGCTGTCCCCCAGCGCCTTGGCGGCGATAAGCCCAAGGGCGCCTATGCTGATATTGGAGTACGAACGCCCTTGTCCCGCGCTGTCCGAGGGACGCCATGCGCGCAAATAGTCCATCAGTTGCGCCTCGCTGGTGACCGAGTCCGGCACTTGCAGCGGCAGCCCGCCCGTGGTATGGGTCGCCAAATTGATAAGGGACAAATCGCCGAAAGCGGTATTCTTCAAGCCAGGTAGATACTGGCCGACGCGGTCGGTCAACCTGAGCTTCTCTTGCAAATCGGCATAGGCGGCAAGCGTGACGTTGAAGGTTTTGCTCAAGGAACCCAGTTCAAACAAGGTCTCCGAAGTGACTTTTTTCGCCGGCGCCACCGAAGAAAGCCCATAATTATAAAAATAATGTTTGCCATCAATAGTCAAAGCAACCGCCATGCCGGGAATGGCATAGCGCTCTATGACGGGCAGGACGGAACGCTCCACGTCGGCGCGATACTTCATCGGATTTTTCCTCGCCGGCGGCGCAGCGCGGGCTAATCGACGCCGTCAGCATGGCGAAGACAATAGTAAACACGGTTTTGATTCTATTCATAAACGTCTCATCAGCATGGATAAAAAGGTCAATTAATATACCCGTCATACTTTCAGGTTCAGATGCGTTGGCGCAACCTCTCCGATCATCTAAGAGCCGCTTCCCTTCGGGGAAGCCGCAAGCAGCACGTAAATCTGTTCCGGACAGGTTTATCGAAAAGTTGCCGCCTGCATCCAACTATAATTACTCTAAGCACTCTGATTATTCTGATTACTCCGGGCATACAGTGTTAAAAAATTTTGAAAATTAAATAATTTTCTTATTAATGGCATGGACATTAGTTAAGCACCTAAATTTGTATTTCGTTACACCTTGAGATGATAGCCATTTTACAATAACAACGGCCAAGCCAAAAAAAATTTATTCATCAGAAACATCATGAAATCGCTCAAATCAATAACACAAGCGACCCGTAAAATTACGCAATGTTCTAAATGAATATTACACCATTAGTAAATAAATAATATAATTATTATTATCGCGCTGACAGAGAGACGCCGACTTTATTTTCCGCTTCTTTTCGCCCCATAACGACCCTATAAATCATTTCCATTCTTTTGGTCCAGTATCCCGAGGCTTTCAGCAATAATCGCGCGGCATTGCACTCATCAAGCGTAGGGAGAATGATTCCGCTTCCCGACAAATCATGTTTGGGTTTTCAAAAGACCACTCCCTGCAAATAGGCTGGAAGATGACGATACCAATGCATTGCACTGTATATTTTTTCTCTTATAATTATGTGATATTACACCTAAATGATAGAGAATTTCACTCTCTATAGCATTTAACAGCGGAACAATTTTATAGGGAATCAGACTTATTGCGGTCGAATAGTTTGCAACCAAGGCCTGGATAATCGGCCTTCGTTGATTCGTTTTTGATTTTATAATGAAATTACTCATTGAAATTTATTAACTCTATTATAGATCACCGCGTATCTGATTTTGTTTATGAAGATGATTTATGGTCTCATGGTCTCATGGTCTCATGGTCTCATGGTCTCATGGTCTCATGGTCTCATGGTCTCATGGTCTCATGGTCTCATGGTCTCATGGTCTATCATTCTCCGACCATAAAGAAACAACAGTCGGAAAACAATAGTGAATCTATTGCTGATCATAGCCGCGGTCGTCGCGTCAACATGAAAGTGTTTAGCCTATACCTTTCTTAATCGTCGCTCCCGCGATAGCAAAAGCAAGCGGGGTCATGATCGTTGACGATCCCCACCGCCTGCATCCAGGCATAGACAATCGTCGGGCCGACGAATTTAAACCCCCGCTGCTTCAACTCCTTCGAGATTCTGCCGGACAGCGCCGTTTCAGTGACAAAGCCCGTCCCCATCAAGGGCTCGCCGTGGGTAAAAGACCAACAGTAATCCGCAAAATTCTCGCCGCGCGCCAGCATGTCGTTGTAAATCCGCGCGCCGCGGATCGTCGCTTCGATTTTCGCCCGCGCCCGCACAATGCCCGGATTGGCCATCAGGCGCTCGATGTCATCGGCGCCGTACGCCGCGACAATGATAGGATCAAAGCCGGCGAAAGCCTGCCGAAAGGCGTCCCGCTTGCGCAGGATAATCGACCATGACAAGCCCGCCTGAAAACCCTCCAGCATAAGGGTTTCCCACAGCTTGCGGGAATCGCGTTCAGGCACGCCCCATTCCGAATCGTGATAGCGCTGCATGAGAGCGTCAGAGGCCGCCCATGCGCAGCGATGTAGATTATCCGTCATTAACGCCCTCCCGTAGGATTACCGATCGTTATCCCGCCTTGCATTTACCTTCTCCGCCATCATACACAAAATAACCCACTTTTCGTCTGGCGCCGACTCACGATAATGCCAACGTCCCGTTCGCAGATGCTAGAGATTGATATGACGGGAACGCTCCGAATAATGAACGCTCGATTCCATATCGGCGGGCAAACAGCGCGGCAAGAGGCGATACCGCCCCGAAAGCGATGAACGGCAACGTGGTCAGTAGACCCGTTTCGGCATTAGGGAGCCTCAGCGCCGCCCCAATGACATCCAATATCGGCGCAACGCCGGTAACAGAGCCGCGAAGGAATCAACCGAGTACAGCGCGCAGTTTGTTGCCCATCTCAGGCGGCAGGCGGCGAGTTTCTTTCGCCACATTGACATTCATTGCCGCCTCCGCCAGTTCAAGCGCTTCTTGCGTTAACACATAGCTCCCCCTGGATTGCAACCAGGACAATATATCCGCCAAATGCCAGACGGATGCGCTTCCTTCATGTATGGGCGCAGGAAAATGACCCGGATGGGCCAGCATCAGCTTGCGCATATTCTGCCTTGTAACCCCGACCATTTCCGCCGCGTCGGTCAAACCCACCAGATCCGGCCCGACCTCGATAAGCTCCGCCGATGGGACGGCCCGTCTCACATCTTCTAGCGCGCTGCTTATCGCCGCCTCGGCGCTGCCGGATTCACGTACGAACTCCAGGGCCAAACGACCGGGCAACCCGACGCCCACCAAAGCATCATCACAGCCTGCCTCCCCTAATCGTTCGACTATCTCGTCAGGTCCATCCTCTTCAGCCGAAAGTTGATACTTTAAGGTAAAGGTGTATTCCATGATTTCTCCTTAGCGCCGTCATGATTCTATTTACAATGCATTGCGCAATTATCCACCACCCTGCGCAGGGCGCGGGCATGGTTGACCGGATTCTTTGGCGTACTCCACACACAGGTAATGCAAAACTCTCCGCAACGACAGTCGTCATCGTTATAGGGGCAATAAATTTTTCCCCAAGCATGACCGCCGCTGTTTTCAAGGCGCCAACCTTGCTCTTGTACCTATTTGAGCGCTTCGTCTACTTCTTTTTTCGAATGCTTACATCGAGTCATCCTTGATCTCCAGTATGGTTTATTTCGATAAGGTTGTCAAATGACAACCTTGGCGCGAAAAGCTACCGATACGCCTTACGCAGGTAGCATGATAATTTCAGGCAACGGGAAGAGTGGAGAGTTCCGGCTATCGCAGCAGGCATTGGCTATGTTGGGATCGTCTTTGCAAAAAAAATCAGGGGGATGCTTGGTCTATTTAACCAGACCAAACCCGTGAACACCTCTCTCCTTTCAGCTCGCCGACAACGTATATTTCTGACAAGTTAAGCGATGGACTTTCAAATCAACTTCAGCCTTCTCTTTTTTTAAAAAGAGGCTGCACGGCGTCCACATTGACTTTCCAAAAAGTTGTGCTAATTGTTTATTGGGTGAGAATAAATTAATTTCAAACCACATCACTTTTATCAGGACAAGGATACGAAATGAAATACACTACCTTAATACTGGCCGCTACCGTTTTGTTCTCCACCTCTTCTTTTGCTGCTAAGGAAATCACACGTGAACAATCCGCAACTTATACTAAAATAGGAGATTTTTCGATTACCCAGCCCGGTACCCCTAGCGTTGGTCATAAAAAGATTGCCAAACAAGCAAATGAAAAATGCCATGAAGCTGGCGGTATTAAAGCAAAAGACTGCTTTTTTGTGATTGCGGAAAGAGTGGGTAATGCGTCGGATCATAAAACCGTTGAAGTAGAAGTTTATAAAAAATAACCCATAAGGCTCATCCAGCCCTAGATTATCTATTCATAATATAGGGCTTAAAAGCCATTGCATGTTGCATTTGTTTTTTTTATACAGAGGTTCTGTAAAAGCTATCGTTTCCGAGCGATTTTCTTTCGAGGCGACATTACAGCTTGGTCTGGCAATGCCATTCGCGCCCGCGATACCGATATTTCATTGGCTATTTCGCAATAGTTATAACATGAGAAATGGCGCCCCATGAAAGAATGCACAATCCCCCCCCCCTCGGCGTCACGGTATTATTCATTATCTTTTACATTTCCGAAAGCTGAAGAGGATTCATATAATCGCGAAAATGCGTCACCAGCCCCTCGCGCAGGGTGATAAACCAGACATAGTTCAGTTCCCTTGGCGCATTATCCGCCAACCGATGATGATGACCCGTGGCCTCAATGATAACTTCGTTGCCGGTTTCGCGCACGCGGATGTCGCTGAGCGACCCAAAGCGAATAATCTCCGGTAGTTTACGCATGTAGGCCGCAATCATATCCCGCCCTTCCAGACGCCGAACCCCGCCCTCGGGGGCGAAGGGGAATTCATGGACGGCATCCGGCGCATACATCTTCATATAGCCGTCCGTGTCTCCGGCACGAAGCGCGTCGATGGCGGACGCAAACCAAAGGGGAAGGCGCGATATTGTTGACATAATGGTCTCCTGCTAAGATGGCTTTATGAGTTCAGCGCATCCCATTATAACGGACCAAGAGTCCGAAATACAAGCAATCCGTCGGGGCCGCCCCGCGGTCCCGCCAGCGCTGCTGCTTGCCGCCGCCGATGCGCTCTTCGCCGGCAGCGAGACCCCGGCGGTTATCACGATGGAGGCCATTGCCGCCGCGGCCGGGGTGGGAAAGGGTACGCTGTTTCGCGCCTTCGGCAGCCGCGACGGCCTGCTTGACGCGTTGTGGACGGCAAAGCTTGAACCCTTGCTCGGGGCCGTTGAAAAAGGGCAACCTCCTTTCGGTCCGAAGGCGCCGCCGGACGAGCGAACCATCGCCTTTCTTGATGCGCTGCTGAGCTTCAAGCTGGAAAACCGCCACCTGATCCGCGCCCGTGAAATCGCTCCGCAGCTACTGCAATCAGCGCACTATCAATGGATGCACGGGCTGCTGAGCCGGCTTATCGAGGAGGCCGCCCCCGGCACGGCGGCAAATGAAACCCTTTACGCCGCCCACGCCCTGCTCGCGACCCTGCATATCGACCTTATCGAAACGCTGCTTATGGGCGGCATGCCGCTCCAGGCCATTCGTTCATCGCAGGCGGCGCATGTGCGGACTGTCATCCATAGCGCCCGCCGCGGCGAGCTGCAACAGCGATAAGTCATCGTCGGGGGTCGATTGGAATAGAGAACCCTACGTCCGCCTCGATGACTTCCGCAGCATCGAGGCAGAGATCTTCCCTGAATGGAGATCCAATGATTTGAACGCCCACAGGAATGCCATCCGACAATCCAGTCGGAACAGCCGCCGCAGGAAGTCCGAGGAGATTGACTGCGATCAGTAAGCGCTGTGCTTTGCGCAATGCTTCACCGGTCAGCCCGCCCTGACAGTCAAAGTCGACCAGGAATGGCAGCTCGGTCGATACAGGACCGAGTACCAGAGGATAACGTTCTAGAAACTGCAGCCATCTACGGACATGTGTCGCGCGAGCGGCTACGCCCTTCATGTACGCCTGAAGATCGCCCTTCGACGTGGATTCCAAATAGATCTCGACTGCTCGTTTCACGCCTTCATCGCCAAACTTCCGAATTCCCGCACCGGATAATGCGCCGACCTCCCACCAGGCCAACCGCCACCACAGCTCGGCGACTGCGTCGGTTTCCGGCGGTTCGACTTCATCCACTTCGTAACCAGCACGCGCGAGCGCATCGGCAGCTTTGCGAATCGCCGCAGCCACTGCCGGATGTACCCCGAGCCGGGATGGATTGACGGTCATGGCGACATCGACGGCATCCCATTGCCAAATTAGATTGGATATGACCTCAACTATTCCAGTTTGATCTCACAACGTTTGCTTCACCCATGAAATCAGGGCCATTCACTACGATTACGGCTACATTGTTCCGCGGTCATCCCACCTGGCGGAAGGTTCCGGCTGGAAGGCCGCAATGATGGTGGATACCAATAGAATTCCTACAGATAACCAGAGGCCCGCACGAATACCGTTCGGCCCGTCGGCAAGCGCTCCTGTTAGCACAGGACCGATACATTGTCCGATGCCGAAAGCGATGGTTAGCGCGGCAATCGCCGCGGTCCATGCGTGGGGCTTTGCCGCTCTGCGAGCAAAGGATGTGACTGCCGCGATGACCGCGAGAAAGGAGCCACCGAATAGAATGGAGGAGAGATATGCTCCTGCCGGCTCAGGCCACAGCAGCGGCAATGCCGCTCCAATCGTTACAGTGCCAAGCGTAGCCGCGGCGCCCCAGCCTCCCGTTAATCGGCCAAGTACAGGCACCCAGGCGAAAGCAGCGACAACGGCCGCCAAACCAAGAATTGTCCAGAAGACGATGACCGATTCGCTGTCAAATCCCTCGCTGCCACGCAGATAGGCAACAATAAAAGTCGCGTAGGCGATATAGCCGGCGCCGTAGAGACCGTACGCGAGTAGTTCGTAAGCCATAAACCGAGGCGACCAGCCGCCACGGGCGCTGTATACGCCGTAGGAGGGTTGGAAAGAGAGTCGGCTTGAAGCGAACCAGCCATAAAACGTGGCCACCAAGGCCAATCCGCCAAGAATTAGCCAGCCGACACGCCAGCCCAGCGTCGCAAGAAGTAGTGGGACGGCAAGCGCCGATGCGGTGACACCGATGCCCGCGCCCGCAAAATAGACGCCTAGCAATGTTGAGGCTCGCAAAGCAGAGGCTCCCGTCGCCGCCGAAGATGTAAGCCCCGCGCCTGAAACGAAGGCAATGGCTCCGGTAAACCCTGCGATCAACCGCAAGACAAGCAGTGCTGTGAAGTTTGCGGTTAAACCTGAAGCGCCAGTTGCGATAGCCGTCGCCAGCAGCCCAAACGCGAACATGACTTTGCCGCCAAAGCGACGGCCGACCGGTGCCGCAACTAGGGCACCTCCCAAATAGCCTAACGCATTGGCGGTGTTCAACGAGCCGGCATCGGCGAAGCTCCAGCCGAGATCCGAACGCATTGTCGGCAGCAAAAGCGCATAGGCAAACCGCGAAAGTCCCAAAGCCACGACGGGACCCATTGCGAGGCCGAACACGACCCACAAAGGCTTAAGATCGGCATTGCCCTGGCGCCGTGTCGAATCGGCAGCTACAGTTTTTACTTTGTTAGTCAATTTAACGACCCAATCAGCAAGTTATTCAGGACTCGAAACGCGGCAGCCCTTGTCGGATATCCACATTCTGCGATCGGCAAACGGAATCGACAAACCAATTCGACTCGCGTAGGATGTGAGTAAAACTAACAGGCTGACATGATCCCCTATCTTCCTCCCCTTCAGACATTGCGGGCCTTCGAGGCGGCGGCTCGGCACCTGAGCTATACGAGGGCGGCTCAGGAGTTGTCTCTTACTCACGGCGCTATTAGCCATCACATTGCGCGGCTGGAGCGTGACTTGGGCGGGGTGCGGCTCTTTGTTCGTGATGGTCAGCGTATGCTTCTCACCGATGCAGGACAGGTGCTTGTGCTGGAGATACGCGCCGGTCTGCAGCAGCTTCTGAACGCTCTTGATAGCGCGCGTGCCTATATCGCGCCACGTCAGTTAACACGAACGCTGACCGTGAGCGTTCTCTCTAGCTTTGCCGCGCGCTGGTTAATGCCGCGAATCTCGGCGTTTCAAGCGGCCAATCCCGAAGTGGATATTGCCCTGCGCCCGACTGCCGCACTGGCGACACTCGACAGTCGAGATGGTGTTGACCTGGCTATTCGCTATGGTCCGGGGCAATGGCCTGGCTTGAATGCACTGAGACTGATGAAAAGTTTCACCTTTCCCGTGTGCAGCCCCGTCCTGTTGTCCAGCACGCCAATCACGAAGCCGGAGGATTTGATGAGAGTCACGCTCCTTCGCAGTCCACGGCAACGGTGGAGTCCCTGGTTTCAAGCGGCTGGTCTTGATATGCCTGAACCCACTCAAGGCCCGAGTTACGACGACGCCGGTCTTCTTCTGCAAGCGGCGATATCAGGCCAAGGGGTCGCTTTAGCGCGCTCAGTAATCGCCGCCGATGATTTGGCTGCCGGTCGGTTGATACGAGTATGCGATGTCCAGGTGGAAGACCGTTACGGATGGTTCATCGCCTGGCGCGAACCACTGCGCTGTGAGCGACAGGATTTCGATGCTTTTCGGTGCTGGCTTGAAAAAGAAGCCGCTATCGCGGATAGCATAGGCTTATAGGGGCCGCACTTGTAGATAGATCATTATCGCCCCCCCCCCAAGCGTCGGGCCGGGAGGGACTGGCTTATTCAGCGGCAAAGCTGGCATCCAGGGATTTACCGCCAGACTGGTGTCAGTCAACGCACAGCTTGCCACCACCGGTAACGTACTTATCAATAGCGCGACCTGTTGGTAATAGGGCGATTGCTTATCCATGCAATGACTCTCCAGTAATAAATTTTTCTGGTACGGTGATTTGGTATCGTTTATCCAATTTACCGCCTTGCACCACCTGACGTTTTCCTGACCCCAAGTCTATACTGGTTTTATCGATACGTTTAGCCCAGGCATGGGCATAATAATCGGCCAAAAATAGATACAAGCGATTCGTTTGCACCGCACCGCTGGCGTTAAGTAACTTTTCCACTTTGCGCGGATTCAAGTTTACCAATCCCTGAAACAGCTCAGCCGCATGCTCAAAAGCGATCTTCGCCGGCACCGCATTTACCAGTTCATAGGCAGCTAACTCAGGCACACTGGCTTTCAACGTATCCACTTTTATCTCGATATCAGTCAGATAGTGATCGCCAAGCGGGGATAACTTGTGATTGGAAAGAAAAAGCCAGTCGACACCGGAGAATTCTTTAAACCACTTTGGCAATATCGCTTTGTTTTCTACATATAGCCAGATACTTTTGCGGTTTAGCTGGAGATAATGAGCGCGGCCCTGGTAGGTCAAGCTGGTAAGGCCTGCCAGATGAACCGGCACAGATAACTGGTTTTGCAAACATAAGACCGCGTCGCTCCATTCAGGCTCACGTCCGGTGCGCATATATATCCCCGAACGCAGTTTTCGCAACCAGTTGCTCTGCTCATACCTATGCGCCAGAGAAGGACTGATAGCATGCTTAGTCAGCCAAGACTGTGCCACCAGAGAACCGGGTGCTGTATTTTGTAAAAGCCAGTTTATTTTTGATGACATACATCAACTTTTAGTGTAACTATATTAAAAATAGTAAACTATGAATACTCAAAAAAGTCAATGCTGTTAGGTCGCTGGCCGGTAGGCGCGTAAAGATTGCAAAAAAAAACACTCTTTGATTTGACAACCTGCCAATAGTACTGAAAACGACTATAAGCATCATCAAACCCCGCAAAGGTTAATTGGCAGCAGTTTTTAATCTGGCCCACCCTCCCTGCCTTGCCCATTTTTTATCATATGATAGCGGGAAGGCCAAATCTCTTCGGGACGTTTACCCAGCGCTTCAGAGATTAAACGTTCACCTTTTGGCCAATGCCGCGTCAATGTATTCGCCAATGTCGACGAAGCCAACCCCGCCGAACGGGAAATCGCCGCCAGCGATGTCCCTTTCTTCTTTATGCCCGCAATAATATCAGCCGGATGCCAATCATGTTGCTCCATGCCATTCCTCAATGAGATGTTGACTATAAGTCACAATGGTAGCATAAAAATCAACGATTGTGACTAATAGTCCGTGGTCTGATAGGCAACAAAAGATAATGCTTATCAGCATGAAAAAATCTACGGATATTACCGTCCGCTTCGGGCTACGCGTAAAAACGCTTCGCTTGCAGGCAGGGCTTTCTCAAGAGGCATTCGCCGACAAATGCGGCCTGGATCGCACTTATATCAGCGGGATTGAGCGGGGCGTCAGAAATCCGACGCTGGAAGTGATAGCAGTGATTGCCAACGGACTGGGCATTTCGCTAAAAGCTTTGTTCGAGTTTTAAAGATTTTGACTGCCAATATGAAAGAAGTTGCCAAATTGATTACAAAAGGGACCCATGGCCGCTTCCAGCTTCGCCGACAGCAGGGTCCGGCAAACACCCGTTAGCTCAAAAAACGACATTCTCATTACTTTCTGTCTCACGGCTGAACTTCCGCGTCAGCTTGCCCGGCGCCGTGTCATCAATGATAGGATATCAATATGGGCTCATGGCGCCCGGTCAGCAGTTGGTTTACTTTTCCGCTTTCCCTCCCACTTACTTATAGTGTTTAAAAGCACGTTCTTTAACCCTTCACCAATCCTTCGTGGTTTAAAAAATGCAAAAATAGTTCACTCAAAGTGAGCTTTTTTGCGAATTGATAAACAGCCAGGCATTAGTCAACACGAATGGGAGTGACTCTTCATCTGAAATATCATGCTCAGAATAAACCTTAGCACCTCAAAATTTACTGTTGAAACAGATAATTGAATTGCTTCCAATACCATGAGCCCCTTTCAGGAGGGCAGGGTATCCAGTGCCGAACATGGTAATTGGTTCAAATTGTACTGTCTGCTATGCTAAAGAAACGAAGTGATTGGCAGTTCGAAAATTTGCCGGACCGCGCCAGAAAAGAGATAAAAAACCCGCGATTTTGCGGGCTTAAGGATGTTTTATGCCTCCGGATGCGAGGCTATGCCGGACCTGGGATCACTCCCACTCGATCGTCGCCGGCGGCTTGCCCGAAATATCGTAGACCACCCGCGAAATTCCATCGACTTCATTAATGATGCGGTTGGAGACCCGGCCGAGGAAATCATAGGGCAAATGGGCCCAATGGGCGGTCATAAAGTCGATGGTTTCCACCGCGCGCAGGGAGACCACCCAGTCATACTTGCGGCCGTCTCCCATCACGCCCACGGAGCGGACCGGCAGGAATACCGTAAACGCCTGGCTGACCTTGTTGTACAAATCCGCTTTATGCAGCTCCTCGATAAAAATCGCATCGGCGCGGCGCAGCAGGTCGCAGTACTCCTTTTTCACCTCTCCCAACACGCGGACGCCGAGGCCCGGCCCGGGGAACGGATGGCGATAGAGCATATCGTAGGGCAGGCCCAGCTCCAGGCCGATTTTGCGCACTTCGTCCTTGAACAGCTCTTTGAGCGGTTCCACCAGGCCCAGCTTCATCTCTTTCGGCAATCCGCCGACGTTATGATGGGATTTGATGACATGGGCCTTGCCGGTGGCGCTGGCGGCAGATTCAATCACGTCGGGATAAATCGTGCCCTGGGCCAGCCATTTGACGTCGGTTTGCTTGCTCGCCTCTTCGTCGAAAACCTCCACGAATACGCGGCCGATGGTTTTGCGCTTGGTTTCAGGATCGTCGATGCCGGCCAGGGCGCTGAGGAAACGCGCTTCCGCCGGGACATGTATAATATTCAGGCCGTACCGCTCGCCGAACATCTCCAGCACCTGGGCGGCCTCGTTCAGCCGCAGCAGGCCGTTGTCCACAAACACGCAGCTCAGGCGGTTGCCGATGGCGCGGTGAAGCAGCATGGCGGTCACCGAAGAATCCACCCCGCCGGACAGGCCGAGGATCACGCGATCGTCGCCGATCTGACGACGCAGGCGCTGGACGGCGTCTTCGATGATCTTGTCCGGCGTCCACAGCGCCTCGCAACCGCAGATATCCTTGACGAACCGCTCTAAAATCCGATGTCCCTGGCGGGTATGGGTCACTTCCGGATGGAACTGGACGCCGTAAAAGCGTTTTTCCTCGTCGGCCATAATGGCGAACCGGCAACTTTCCGTGCTGGCGACGGTGACGAACGACGCCGGAATGCCGGTGACCTTGTCGCCGTGGCTCATCCAGACATCCAACAGCGGCTGCCCGTTTACGCTGAGGGAATCCTTGATATCCCTCACCAGCGCGCTGTCATTGATCACCTCGACCTGGGCGTAGCCGAACTCGCGCTGGGAAGAGCCTTCTACCCTGCCCCCCAGCTGCATGGCCATGGTTTGCATGCCGTAGCAAACGCCCAGTACCGGTACGCCGGCCTGGAAGACATACTCCGGCGCAACCGGGCTATTGTGTTCCGTGGTGCTTTCGGGACCGCCGGAAAGGATGATGCCGCTGGGTGCGAAAGCGCGGATCTGCGCCTCCGTCACGTCCCAGGCCCAGAGTTCGCAATAGACGCCGAGTTCGCGGACGCGGCGGGCGATAAGCTGTGTATATTGCGAGCCGAAGTCCAGAATCAGAATGCGATGTTTGTGAATATTGTCTGTCATAGAAGGCGTATTCCAAGAGCGGTGACGTAATTAAAACACCACCCGGCCGGGGCCGGGAAGAAAAATCAGGGATGGCCGGTCCTCGGCCATCCGGCGCTAAACGGGGCGGGATAACAGGGATAACGCACTGTTACGCCCGCAGCGCGCCGACCGGCGCGTTTAGCCCATACGGTAATTCGGCGATTCCTTGGTGATGGCGACGTCGTGGACGTGGCTTTCCTGAATGCCGGCGCCGCTGATGCGGACAAATTCAGCCTTGGTGCGCAGCTCATCGATGGTGGCGCAGCCGGTCAGCCCCATGCAGGAACGCAGCCCGCCCATCTGCTGGTGGACGATTTCTTTCAGGCGGCCTTTATAGGCGACCCGCCCTTCAATGCCTTCGGGCACCAGTTTATCCGCCGCGTTGTCGGTCTGGAAATAGCGATCGGATGAACCCTTGGACATGGCGCCCAACGAACCCATGCCGCGATAGGACTTGAACGACCGGCCCTGGTACAGTTCGATTTCGCCGGGAGATTCCTCGGTGCCGGCCAGCAGCGAGCCTACCATGACGCAGGAAGCGCCGGCGGCGATAGCCTTGGCGATATCGCCGGAAAAACGGATGCCGCCATCGGCGATAACCGGTATGCCGGTGCTTTCCAGCGCTTCCACCGCATCGGAAATAGCGGTGATTTGCGGTACGCCGACGCCGGTCACGATACGGGTAGTACAAATGGATCCCGGGCCGATGCCGACTTTAACCGCGCTTACCCCGGCTTCCACCAGCGCGATGGCGCCGGCGCCGGTGGCGACGTTGCCGCCGATAATCTGCAAATCGGGGTATTTGTCGCGGGTGGCGCGAATGCGCTGCAAAACGCCTTCGGAATGGCCGTGGGAGGAGTCGATAAGCAGCACGTCGACGCCGGCGGCCACCAGGGCGTCAATGCGTTCTTCGTTGCCGGCGCCGGCGCCCACCGCCGCGCCCACCCGCAAGCGGCCATGCTCGTCTTTGCAGGCGTTGGGCTTGCGCTCCGCTTTCTGGAAGTCTTTGACCGTGATCATGCCCAGCAAATGAAATTGCTTGTCCACCACCAACGCTTTTTCCACGCGCTTCTCATGCATTTTTTGCAGCACGACTTCACGGGCCTCGCCCTCTTTCACCGTCACCAGGCGTTCCTTTGGCGTCATCACCGCGCTGACCGGCTGGGAAAGATCGGTGACGAAGCGCACATCGCGGCCGGTGATGATGCCCACCAGCTCATTGTCGTCGGTGACCACCGGATAACCGGCGAAACCATTGCGGGCGGTCATCTCTTTTACCTGGGACAGCGTGGTGGACGGGGTGACGGTCTTGGGATCGGTCACCACGCCGCTTTCATGTTTTTTCACCCGGCTGACTTCCTCGGCCTGGCGTTCGATGGACATATTCTTATGGATAAAGCCGATGCCGCCTTCCTGCGCCAGCGCGATGGCCAGCGGCGCCTCGGTCACCGTATCCATGGCGGCGGACAGCAGCGGAATATTAAGACGGATTTTTTTGGTCAGTTGGGTTCCCAGGTCGGCCGTATTGGGCAGGACCGTGGAATGAGCAGGTAAAAGGAGGAGATCGTCGAAAGTCAGGGCTTCTTTTGCGATACGTAGCATAGCAATATCTCACCAGGATGGATGTATAAAATATTGCCGTGGCATTATACAGAACCTAAACCCTTGCCTCCAGCAATATTTTTCAAAAAAAACCTTGATAAGCGCTGTACGATACGTAATATCAATCAATTAAGTCTTTTTCAACAAAGTTGATCCAGCTCACATGTCCACTCCTGCCTCGTCACTGGTTTTTACCGTTTCCCGCCTGAATCAGCAGGTGCGCGAACTGCTGGAAAGCGAGATGGGACAGATTTGGCTTACCGGGGAAATTTCCAATTTTTTCCCAACCCGCCTCCGGCCATTGGTATTTTACCCTCAAAGACGACCGCGCCCAGGTACGTTGCGCCATGTTCCGCAACAGCAATCGGCGGACGGCCTTCGCTCCCCGTAACGGGCAACAGGTGCTGGTGCGGGCCTCGTTGACCTTGTATGAACCCCGCGGCGATTACCAACTGATAGCCGAAAGCATGCGGCCGGCCGGCGACGGCCTGTTGCAGCAGCAGTTCGAGCAGCTTAAGCAGCGGCTTTCGGCGGAAGGTTTATTCGATTCTATCCATAAACAGCCCTTGCCGAGTCCGGCCCGCCGGGTGGGGGTCATCACCTCCGCCAGCGGCGCGGCGCTGCACGATATCCTGAACATCCTGCGCCGGCGGGATCCCTCTCTGCCGGTGGTTATCTACCCGACCCAGGTGCAGGGTCAGGATGCGCCGGCGGCCATCGTGCGCGCCATTGAAACCGCCAATCACCGGCAGGAGTGCGATGTGCTTATCGTCGGGCGCGGCGGCGGCTCGCTGGAAGACTTATGGAGCTTTAACGACGAGCGGGTGGCGCGGGCCATTTTCGCCAGTATCCTGCCGGTGGTGAGCGCTGTCGGTCATGAAACCGATGTCACCATCGCCGATTTCGTCGCCGATCTCCGGGCGCCTACCCCCTCGGCGGCGGCGGAGCTGGTGAGCCGCAATCAGCAAGAACTGGTACGCCGGCTGCAATCTCAACAGCAGCGGCTCGAGATGGCGATGGATTATTATCTGGCGCAACGCCGGCAGGTGTTTATCCGCCTGCAGCACCGTTTACAGCAGCAGCATCCCCACCTGCGGCTGGCGCGCCGGCAAACGGCTCTGGTCAAACTGCGCCGCCGGCTGGACGACGGCATGCAAGGGCAATTGAGGCTGGCGCAACGCCGCCACGAACGGGTGCGGCAACGGCTGGCCCAGCAATCGCCGCTGCCGCGCATCGGTCGTGCCCAACAGTATTTACAGGCTTTGCACTACCGACTGCGCGAAGGCATTACCCGCCGCCTTAACGGACATCAGCAGCGCTTCGGCGCGCTTTGTTCGCAACTGGAGGCGGTCAGCCCGCTAAAGACTCTGGCGCGCGGCTTCAGCGTCACCACCGACGCGCGGGGCGAGCTTATCAAGCGCGCCGGGCAGGTTCGGCCCGGGGATGCACTGACCACCCGGCTGCAAGACGGTTGGGTGGATAGCCAGGTGATACGCATTAATCCGGCAAAGCCGATAGCGAAGAAGCCCGCCGGTAAAAGCTAGCGGTTAACCCTGTGCCGAAGGCGCGGATTCAGAGCGGCCGGGCCGCCTGAACGCCGTGAATCCTCATGCCGATTTCACCGAATGGAGACTTTACGCGCGCCGGAACGGGCGAAAACGTTATACATCGCCCCGATAAACAGCAAGACGCAGGTGCCGAGGAATACCGGACGCATCCCTAAATGTCCGCCGATCACCCCGCCCAGCAGTGGGCCCGCCACCTGCCCGACATACTGCGCCGAGGTGGAATATCCCAGCATTTTACCGGCTGTCTTGTCCGGCACATTGTGCCGGATGACGCTGGCGATACAGGGCAGCAGACCGCCCAGCGCCAGTCCCATAAAAAACCGTAGCGCCACCAATTGCCAACCCTGTGTGACGAATGCCTGAGGAATAAGCAGTATCGCCGCCGCCAGCAGGCAGCCGATAATCACATTCCAATGGCCGTTGTTGTCCGCCAGCTTGCCCAGCCAGGAGGAGGATAAGATGCTGCCCAGGGCCGCGGCGGACATGGCGAATCCAGCCACCAGCGTCACCCGTGAAGCCGGCACCAACTGTCCCACATAAAGCGTGATGATAGGCTCGATGGACATATTGGCGATCATGAGCAGCGATCCGGTGATTAGCATGGCGAGTACCGGTTTGCTCATCCGGCTCGCACCGGCGGGCGACGGCTCGGCGGCGCGCTTTTTCGCGGCGCCCGGCTCTTCCTTCAATAAAAACGTGGTGCCGAGGAACGCCACGAATATCGCCGCGCCGGCAAAAATAAAGGTTCCGCGAATGCCGATGAGCGGCGGCAGGGTGCCTCCTATCAGCGGGCCGACGAAATTCCCGGCCATGATGCCGGAGGAGAGGACGCCCAGCGCCCAGCCGGTGCGGGCTTTCGGCGTTTGCGTCGCCACCAGAATCATGGAACCCGAGGCATATCCCCCCCCAGCAAGCCGGCCAGCAAACGCAGCGCCACCAGTTGCCAAACGCTTTGCGCCATGCCCAGCAGCGTCATGGCGATGGCCATGCCCAGGCTTGCGCGGATCAGCATCAGTTTGCGGCCGTAACGATCCCCCAAACGCCCCCAGAGCGGCGCGGTGAACGCGGCGCTGAAAAACGTGGCGCCATAGGCCACGCCTGACCATTGGCTGATGGCGGCATGGCCCGTCGCCCCCAATTGCTCCACATAAAGAGGGAGAAAAGGCAGCAGTAGCGTCATGGCGATAATGGTAGTGAAGGAACCGAATACACAAACAAATAAATTACGTTGCCAGAAACGACTGCCGTCAGCGAGATCCGCCGTGGTATTCACCATGATAATTCCTTTAACCGCCAAAATAGACAGGTAATATCCGCTTATCCTGAAGGGATAAATCGCCATTAGAAGTAAAAATAATATCAATCAAATAGCGATGAAAACAACTTCTGCCCACAGTGAAAAAAGCGGGAACATACGAGCTGCTATATATTGCCGGATTTAAGACGATACGGTTGTTTATAAGATAATCTGGCGTAGATTCAACTTTAAAAGGCATTTATAGCCTGATTAAAAGAGGGTAATAATTTGTTGTAAAAAAGTTACTTTTTACAAATTGTCGCAGCATTATACTTTTAAAACAACCAGTTAATAGACATAAGAACATTTTATCTTAACCCTTCGATAACATCACTTTTTGGTTTACATAGCAGCTTACGCCTAATAGAATCGGAACCGAATAGCAGACAGTATTGGGCCAAAATCAACCTCAATAATATTGCCCTGCCGTATACTTAATTTCATATATAGAGACACTGCGCATGAAAGAGCATTTCGTCGCGGGCCTTTGCATGAGTCTGTTGGCGTCTGCCCAACGGGAAAAGGCTGCGAACAACGCCCCGGTAGATGTGGTTCTTATCGGCGGCGGGGTCATGAGCGCCACGCTGGGCACCCTTATCAACGAGCTTGAGCCGCAATGGACTATCCAAATGTATGAACGGCTGGATAACACAGCGGAGGAGAGTTCGAACGGTTGGAATAACGCCGGCACCGGCCATGCTGCTTACTGCGAGCTGAATTACACGCCGGAACGGGCGGACGGCTCTATTGATATTGCCAAAGCGGTTTCCGTTAATGAATCATTTGAAGTTTCCCGGCAATTCTGGGCCTATCTGGTCAAAAACCAGCGGGTGGGCGCGCCGGAAACGTTTATCAATAACGTTCCGCATATGAGCTTCGTCTGGGGCGAGGAAGATGTGAATTACCTGCGCAAACGCTACCAGTCCTTAAGCCAAAGCACCTTGTTTACAGGCATGGAATATACCGAAGACAGCCATGTGATTAAACAATGGGCGCCCACGATTATGGAAGGCCGCGACCCTTTTCAAAAGGTAGCGGCCACCCGGATGAATATGGGCACCGACGTCAATTTCGGCGAGCTGACCCGCCAAATGCTGGCATCGCTGGCGCGGCGGGACGGCTTTACGCTGCACCTCAAGCATGAAGTGGTGAACATTACCCGCCGGGAAGAGGACGCGACCTGGGAAATCACCGTCGCCGATGTAAACCGCGGCGGCAAACGCAAGACGGTTCGTGCCCGTCATGTCTTTATCGGCGCCGGCGGCGCGGCCCTCACGCTATTGCAAAAATCAGGCATTCCGGCGGCGCGCGGCTATGCCGGTTTTCCGGTAGGCGGTAAATTCCTGGTCACCTCCAGGCCCGAGATAGTCAACGGCCATTTGGCGAAAGTGTATGGCAAGGCTCCGGTGGGCGCCCCGCCGATGTCGGTGCCGCATATCGACACCCGCATGCTGGACGGACAACGTTCGCTGCTGTTCGGACCCTACGCCACCTTCAGCAGTAAATTCCTGAAGCGCGGTTCATGGCGCGATCTGTTTATCTCCTTGAACCGACATAATGTCATGCCGATGATCCGCGTCGGCTGGGATAATCTCAATTTGCTGCGCTATCTTATCGGCCAGGCGCTGATGTCGGATAAAAAGCGGCTGGCGTCGTTGCAAGACTATTATCCCGAGGCCCGGCTCGAGGACTGGCGTTTAATCGATGCCGGACAGCGCGTGCAAATCATTAAAAAAGACCCGGTAAAAGGCGGCGTTTTGCAGTTCGGCACCGAGATGGTCAGCGCTGACGACGGCTCGTTGTCGGCGTTGCTCGGGGCATCGCCGGGCGCGTCCACCGCCGCCCCCATTATGCTGGAACTGCTCAAGAACATGTTCAAATCCCGCTCGGCGTCGCCGGCCTGGAGCGAAAAGCTGCAAGAGATCATTCCCTCCTACGGCAAACCGTTGCATGGCGACGCGGCGCTCACCGATCGCATTCACGCCTATACCGGACGCTTTTTGCGTCTGAACGCCGCGGTGAAAACCGAATCGGCCGCGGATGACAAGGAATGGGGCGCATTGCCCAAGGTTATCTAGACCGGCGCGGGCCGACGGATGGACGTCGTCTCGGCGGATGATAGATTGCGATCGCCGCCGAGAGTTTGATATCTCATGGTTTATCTTCCCAATACATTGTTTATTATCTTTATAGCGTTCCACATTGCGACGCGATAAAACGATGAAGGCATACCATGAAGGCTTACCATGAATAGTTCCCGCTCAACGCATCCGGAAGCATCTTCGTTTTCATCCCTGGCCGACGTTTTATCTCGGCGGGACTGGGAAAATCCCGCCAGCACGCATTACCGGCGCCTGCCCGCCCATCCGCCTTTCCACAGCTGGCGAGATGAAGACGAGGCGCGACGGGACACGGATTCACCCAGCCGGCTTTGCTTGGACGGCGAGTGGCGTTTCAGCTATTTCAAGGAACCGCAGTCCGTACCCGAGAGTTGGCTGGAGTCCGATCTGGCGGATGCCAAGGGAATTGCCGTTCCTTCAAACTGGCAAATGGCCGGCTACGATTTGCCCATCTACACCAATGTAAAATATCCCTTTCCGGTGGATCCGCCCAGGGTTCCCGAGCACAACCCCACCGGCTGTTACTCCCGCGACATCAGCGTGCCCGACCGGTGGCTGAACCAGGGGCGCATCCGCATCATCTTCAACGGCGTGAATTCCGCTTTTTATTTGTGGTGCAACGGCCACTGGGTCGGTTATTCCCAAGACAGTCGGCTACCGGCGGAATTCGATCTGACCGCCTATCTGCAAAGCGGTCAAAACCGTCTGTGCGTAATGGTGCTGCGCTGGTGCGACGGCAGCTATCTTGAAGATCAGGATATGTGGCGCATGAGCGGCATTTTCCGCTCCGTTTCACTGCTGCATAAACCGGCGGTAGGGTTTCACGATGTCCGCATCCGCACCCGGCTTGACGCACTCTACACAGACGGCGTGCTGGACGTTGCCGTTTCGCTTGCGCCGCCGGATGCCAAGCTCAAGGGCTACAGTCTTGAGGTCTCTTTATGGCGCGGGGATGAAAATATCGCCCGGCGCCGGGCGCCGTTCGGTTCCGAAATAATCGATGAGCGGGGACGCTACCCTGAACGGGTTGATATCCAATTACCCGTCGCGTCGCCCCGCTTATGGAGCGCCGAAACCCCGGATCTTTATCGGGCGGTGGTGACATTAAGGGACCAGACGGACGCCGTGCTGGAGGCGGAGGCCTATGACGTGGGCTTCCGGCAGGTGGAAATCGAGGACGGCCTGCTGCGCCTCAACGGCAAGCCCCTGCTGATTCGCGGCGTCAATCGCCATGAGCATCATCCGTCTCGCGGGCAGGTTATGGATGCCGAGAGCATGCGGCGGGATATTCTGCTGATGAAACAGAACAATTTCAACGCGGTGCGCTGTTCCCATTATCCCAATACCCCGCTCTGGTACCGCTTGTGCGATCATTATGGCCTGTATGTGGTGGACGAGGCCAATATCGAAACCCACGGCATGGAGCCCATGAACCGGCTGTCCGACGATCCGGAGTGGTTTGCGGCCTTCAGCGAGCGGGTGAGCCGCATGGTGCAGTGCAACGGCAATCACGCCAGCATCATTATCTGGTCCCTGGGTAACGAATCGGGCCACGGCGCCACCCACGACGCGCTCTATCACTGGGTCAAGTCAAGGGACCCGGGTCGTCCGGTGCAATATGAAGGAGGCGGCGCCGATACTGCCGCCACCGATATTGTCTGCCCGATGTATGCGCGGGTCGACGAGGATCAGCGCTTCCCGGCGGTACCCAAATGGTCGATAAAAAAAATGGATCGGCCTGCCGGGCGAGCAACGACCGCTAATCCTGTGTGAATACGCCCATGCCATGGGCAACAGCCTGGGCAATTTCGCCGAATACTGGCGGGCCTTTCGTCAGCACCCCCGCCTGCAGGGCGGCTTTATCTGGGATTGGGCCGATCAGGCGCTGGAGCGCACCGATGAGCAGGGGCGTACCTATTGGGCCTACGGCGGGGACTTCGGCGACCGGCCCAACGATCGCCAGTTCTGTCTCAACGGCGTGGTTTTTCCCGATCGCACGCCGCACCCTGCTCTGTACGAAGCGAAAAAGCAGCAGCAGTTTTTTCAGTTCCGCCTGCTTGATACCCAACCGCTGCGTATCGAGGTGGCCAGCGAATACCTGTTTCGCCGCTGCGATAACGAGGTTCTACACTGGTCGCTGGAGCAAGACGGCATTCCGCTTCGACACGGGGAAGCCTCTTTGACGCTGGCGCCCGGGCAAACAGCCGAACTGACGCTTGCGGAAACGCTGCCGCCGTTGAAAGGTGAGGGCCGGCTTTATCTGCATGTGCGTGTCCTGCAGCCGGCTGAAACCCCTGGTCTCCCGCCGGGCACTGCGCCGCCTGGGAGCAATGGCCGCTGTCCTGTGACTTTTTATCGTCCCTGCCTCCGGCTCGCCCGGCAAACGAGCCCCCACGTCTGCACGAAAGCGAGGGGGAATTTTTCGTTTGCCACCGGCAACAGCGCTGGAAGCTGGATAAACTCAGCGGCTGGCTGACCCAGTGGTATATCGACGAACAGCCGGGCCTGTTGGCTCCGCTGACCGACCAGTTCGTGCGGGCGCCGCTGGATAACGATATCGGCATCAGCGAGGTGGATCGTATCGACCCCCGTGCCTGGGTGGAGCGCTGGAAAGCCGCCGGCCTGTTCGATCTCGACCACCGCTGCCTGTCGCTCAAGGCTGAACAGTTGCCGGATAGGGTTGTTTTCCACATCAGGCACGGCTATTTCCGGCAAGATAGCCTACTGATATTAAGCCTCTGGCAGATCTCAATCGATAACGGCGGACAGCTTGAAACCGATATTCGGGTAACGCCGTCCGCCAGCCTGCCGTCCCTGCCCCGCGTAGGCGTGGTCTGCCAATTGAACGAAGAGGTAAAAGAGGTGGGGTGGCTGGGCCTGGGGCCCCATGAAAATTACCCGGACCGCTGCGATGGAGCACGCTTTTCCCTCTGGCGCCTGCCCCTTGAGCAGATGCATACCCCCTATATCTTCCCCAGTGAGAACGGCTTGCGCTGTTTTACCCGCTGGGTGGAACTGGGAGCTTGGCATATCAGCGGCGATTTCCATTTTTCCGCCGGACGCTACAGTACTGGTCAGTTGACTCGCGCCACACATCAGCACTTATTGCAGCCGGAACCGGGCGTATGGCTGAATCTGGACTGCGGGCACATGGGGGTGGGAGGCGATGACTCCTGGAGTCCCAGCGTGCATAAACAGTTTCTGCTCCACCAGCGGGAATACCGTTATACCCTTCGTTTTCGGCGGGAATGACCGCCCGAAGGGCTGTAAAGCCAATACCGGCGACTGTCCTCTTTCACTTTGCGCCGGTTAACGATTGACATGACAACCGGTTTGTCGCTACCGTCTGTCTAGGTCCGATGCCCAACATCGCATTGGCGTCAGAATCATTGGAGCAGGCTTTTAACCGGAGAGGTTTATATGCCGGCCGTTAACGACACAATTATACGGTCTATCGCGCTTAAGGATAAAGACAGGTGGAAGCAGTTGTGGCGACGCTATCTCAGTTTTTACTCCACCATACGCGACGATGCGTTATACGACTACACCTTTCAACGTTTGGTGGATGAGGACCATCCCGCCATGTTTGCCTTCGTGGCGGAAAATCAGGGAAAGCTTGTGGGCCTGGTCAATTGCGTCGTGCATGAAAGCGGCTGGTATCAGGAACCGGTGGTCTATCTGCAGGATTTATATGTGGATGAGAGCATGCGCGGCAATGGGATCGGCCGGTTGCTGATTGAAAAGGTCTATGCCCATGCGGATAAAACCGGTAAGGCCGACGTCTATTGGATGACGCAAAACGGCAACCAGACCGCGATGGCGCTCTACGATAAAATCGCCAGAAAAACCGATTTCATCAAATATCAGCGTTGACCCCAGACCTCAATGCGACAGCGGCTTGATCCGCTGTTTTATGCCCTTGACGCGTTATATCAACTCTTACGCCCTTCATTCCGGCCGGCACTCTTCGCCATAGGCTTGAGCACCATAAGCATAAGTGCTGCAAGTATGAGCGTCACAAGCATGAGTGCCACATGCATGAGCGGAGCCATTAGCATAAGGCGGCGCCTGTTTAAAGAGCGATAAAGCGCGGCACAACGCGTTTTTTTGGAAATCAGCCCGTCGCCATGGGGGCAAAAGTAATCCACCGCGCCGCAGGCCTTCAGCACTTCCAGCGTCTTGCCGCAGTCGGGGCACGGCACTTCTTGCGCAAACCGACTTCGGCAGGACGGACAGATAAAAAACGAATCCTGCCGCAGAAGCTCATGTCGGCAGACCGGACAGTTATTATCCATTGCTTCTCTCCTTAAGCAGCCAAACGAACGCGATAAAATCGTTATCATCGTAGCCTCTTTGCGGCCGAAAGGGGTTACCGCCCGTGCCGCGAGGGGCTATGGGCTACCGTCTAACTGCAGCCGGCAACTCTAAACAAGCTATTGGCAAGTGGTTATCTGACGCTTGCAGCAAGCCAATGGCGACCGGTGACCTGCTACCGGCAACTGAAAAAACTTAACCATGCCTGCGCCACAAACGCCCGCCGGCAAGTCACCGAAAACAGGCCCGCTGCGGGGCGCTTGGGATTATTTGCTTTTTTTTGATGTGGCTTATCAGACGCTTGCGCTTGCGCATTTGGGTCGGCGTCAATGTGTTGTGTTTGCCGGCAAAGGGGTTGGCCCCTTCGTTGAATTGAATACGGATCGGCGTCCCCATGATCTCCAGCGACTTACGAAAATAATTCATCAGATAACGCTTATAGGAATCCGGCAAATGCTTCACCTGGGTGCCGTGAATTACCACTATGGGAGGATTGTATCCGCCGGCGTGGGCGTATTTCGGTTTTACCCGCCGTCCACGCACCAACGGCGGCTGATGTTCATCAACAGCCATTTGCATGATATTGGTGAGCATGGAGGTACTGATGCGCTTGGTGGAGCAACGATAGGCTTCATTGATGGATTCAAACAAATTGCCCACGCCGCTGCCGTGCAAGGCAGAGATGAAATGGACCCTGGCAAAGTCGATAAAGCCCAGGCGCATATCCAGCGTCTCCTTGACCTCATCGCGGATTTCCTGCGTCAGGCCATCCCATTTGTTCACCGCAATCACCAGTGAGCGTCCGCTATTAAGGATAAAGCCCAGCAGCGAGAGATCCTGGTCGGAAATGCCGGCGCGGGCATCGATAACCAGCAGCACCACGTTTGCATCTTCAATGGCTTGCAGGGTTTTAATGACCGAAAATTTCTCCACCGTTTCGGTTATCTTGCCGCGCTTGCGCACGCCGGCGGTGTCGATAATGATATATTCCCGCTCATCCCGCACCATCGGGATATAAATACTGTCGCGGGTCGTACCCGGCATATCGAACACCACCACGCGATCCTCACCCAGTATCCGGTTAGTGAGCGTGGACTTACCGACATTGGGTCGACCGACAATGGCCAGTTTAATCGGCAGGGATTGTGGATCAAACGCCTCTTCCTCTTCATCCGCGGGAATGGCCTCTTCATCTTCCGGCCAAGGCTCCTGGCCCGGATACTCCACCGGGGGTTCCGCTTCCTCCACCACCAGCGGCGACAGAGCATCTTCCAACAGGGCGTTGACGCCGCGGCCATGGGATGCGGCGATGGCATAAACCTCGCCCAGGCCGAGGGAGTAAAAATCGCCCACCGCGCTGTCGGCATCGATTCCGTCGGTTTTGTTAGCCACCACCAGCGTGGTTTTCCGCCGGCTGCGCAAATGTTTGGCAATGCCTTCATCCGCCGGCATCAATCCGGCACGGCCATCCACCATGAACAACACGATGTCGGCTTCTTCAATGGCCACCAGCGATTGGCCGGCCATGCGGGTTTCCACCCCCTCTTCATTGCCGTCGATACCGCCGGTATCCACCACAATGAATTCGTGTCCTTCCCATTCCGCACGACCATACTTGCGGTCACGCGTCAGCCCCGGAAAATCCGCCACCAACGCATCGCGAGTATGCGTTAACCGATTAAACAGGGTGGATTTTCCTACATTGGGGCGCCCAACCAGCGCGACGACAGGTATCATTGTTACAACCTCTTGAGAAAATAGGGTAGTTCAGCACGAAAACGGGCTGATTATATAAGACAAAACGGCTCCTGAATATGTCAGGAGCCGTTAGAAACCCGAATACGGCTAAAACACCGCGTAAAAGGTTTTTAGCGGGTGAACGCGTAAACCTCACCGCCTTTAGCTTGTACCAGCAATTTGCCGCCGGCAACCAGGGGTCTGCTCTGCAAGCCGGAGCTGTCTACTTTATTTTGCGCCGCGAACCGGCCGTCGTCGGTGTTGATCCAATGCAGGTAACCTTCCGAATCGCCCACCACCAGATATCCATCAAACAATACCGGCGACGTCAGGTTACGATGCAACAGCTCGCTTTGGGTCCACAAGGTCGCGCCACCGTCGGTATTAAGCGCCATGACCTGATCGTCCTGATCCACAACATAGATGCGGCTGCCGTCCACGACCAGATCGTTAACCGAACCGATTTCACGCTTCCAGACTATCTGGCCCGAGCGCAGATCCATTGCCGCCAGATTGCCGTTATAAGCCAGCGCATAGACAACATTGTTTACCACTACCGGCGTGGTGTTTACATCACCCAGGCGGGCGATTTCCGTCGCGCCGGTGGTTTGAGATATGCGCTGCTGCCAAATCATCTGCCCCTGCGCCAGCATAATTGCGCTGACGCGGCCGTTATCCCCGCCGACTATCGCCGCGCCAAAGGCGGTGACCGGCGCGGACTCCCCGCGAAGGGTCAACGGCGGCATATCGAGGTTCGCCGTCCATTTTATGGTGCCGTCGGTCTGATTGAGGGCCTGCAGCATGCCGTTGCTGGTATGAATCAGCACCAGCCCGTCGCTGACCACCGGCATCGACACGGCTTCGCCGGCGACTTTGGTCTGCCAGGCAACCGAACCGTCATCGGCGCTCAGAGCATAGACCACGGCCTTTTCGCTGCCGATATAAACACGATTGTCCGCCACCGTCAGACCGCCGGATAATAAGGCGGGCAGGTTACTGGACAGGAAGCCGGTTTTTTCCGACAAATCCACCGACCATATTTCCTTGCCGGTATCAATATCCAACGCTTTCACCGTACCGCGACGATCCGCGGCGAACACCCGGTTATCCTGCCAGGCCGGATGGAGGTTGGAATAAAATTCGCCGGTACCGTTCCCGACCGATTTACTCCAGACTTCGGTCGGCTGGAACTGATTATCCACTTTGGGCAGCGGCGACATCACAACCACATCCTCTTCACCGCTAAACCATGAACAGCCACTGAGTAAAGCTAATGAAATCAGTCCGACGAAAAATGTTTTACGCAATTGCATGGGGTCCCTCTTAGCTGGACAAGTTATTCAGTTTCATGCGCAACAAGGCTTGCAACGCCTGCGGCGGATTCGCTTTGAGCGCTTTGTCGTAAGCGTCCCGCGCCGCCTGGTTATTACCCTTGATAACCTGGGCGTCCCCACGGACATCGTCCGCCAGTGCCGACCAGGCCTCGGGTTTCACCCCCGCCAGAGTGGTCAGCGCGCCGTCCACGTTTTTCCCTTGAAGCTGAACACGTGCCAGACGGAGATTGATCAACGACTGAAGATTTTCTTCTTTCGTCTGGGTTAAGGCTTTCTTCAGTTGTCGTTCCGCGGAGTTGAAATCACCTTTCTCCGCATAAAAACGTGCCAAACCCATGGAGGTCAAGGCACCATAGTTATTGTTATTGCCGTCGGCAAACTTTTGCGCGGCATCGAGTCGCTGCTGGTCCGCGTCGCTGGTCAGCGCCGTGTTGACCCGCTGCCAGGAGGCCGAGGATTTCATCATCGATTCATTTTGATGGTTGTGCCAATAACGCCAGCCCACCAACGCGGCAATCCCGATAATGACGCCTATCGCCAGCGCTTTACCGTTATCCGCAAAAAACCGCATCAGCGCTTCGCGCTGTTCGTTTTCCGAGCTGTAGACTTCCACGGTGTCCTTCTCCTTAACCTAAAAACGATGCCAGCCGTGCAGCAACATCACTTTGCGCCAGCGTTTCCTGGTCGCCGGTAGCCAGATTCTTGATAACCACCTGCCCCACGGCCACTTCATCTTCTCCCAAAACCAAGGCCAACCGTGCGCCCCATTTGTCGGCCCGGCCGAACTGTTTCTTGAAATTTCCGCCGCCGTAATTGGTCATCAGCCGCAGGTCGGGCACGGCATCGCGCAGGTTTTCCGCTAGGCTCATGGCCGCGCCCAGGGTCGCCTGCCCGGAGGAAATCAGATAAACATCCACCGTCGGCCGAGGCTTGAACGCCGGATTCACCGCTTGCACCAGCAGTACCAGGCGCTCCAGTCCCATGGCGAAACCCACCGCCGGGGTAGCGCGCCCGCCCAATTGCTCCACCAAACCGTCGTAGCGGCCTCCGCCACATACCGTTCCCTGCGAACCGAGGCTGTCGGTCACCCATTCGAAGACCGTGCGATTGTAGTAATCAAGGCCGCGCACCAAACTTGGATTGACCGTATATGGGATACCTGCCTGCTGTAAAAGTTCACACAGGCCGGAAAAGTGTTTACGCGACTCCTCGTCAAGGTAATCGGTCAACACCGGCGCGTCTTTTAATAACAGCTGAATATCTTCGTTTTTGGTATCCAGAACACGCAGCGGATTGACATACATGCGGCGGCGGCAATCTTCGTCCAGCCGTTCCTGATGCTGTTCAAGAAACGCCACCAGGGCATTGCGATAATCGGCACGCGCCTCAAGGGAGCCGATGGAATTCAGCTCAAGGGCGACATGCTCATGAATACCCAGCGCCCGCCACCAGCGCGCGGTAAGCAGAATCAGTTCCGCATCGATATCCGGCCCCTGCAGGCCGAATACCTCGGCCCCGAGTTGGTGAAATTGACGATAGCGCCCTTTTTGCGGACGCTCATGCCGGAACATCGGCCCGATATACCACAGGCGCTGTTCCTGGTTGTAAAGCAGACCGTGTTCGATGCCGGCGCGAACGCAGCCCGCCGTTCCTTCCGGCCGCAACGTCAGGCTGTCGCCGTTGCGATCCTCGAAGGTGTACATTTCTTTTTCCACAACATCGGTCACTTCGCCGATAGCGCGTTTGAACAAGGGGGTCTGCTCGACGATCGGTAAACGGATTTCACTGTAGCCGTAACCGGCCAGTACGCCCTTCAATATGCCTTCGATACGCTGCCAAACGGCCGTTTCTTCCGGCAAATAGTCGTTCATGCCGCGAATGGCCTGGATGTTGTTCGCCATATCAATTCTCTTTAAATTTAGCGTTACTTATCAATCAAATTAACGACAATGCGATTGTTGTCATCGAGCATGGCCGCCTTGGCGCGAATTTTTGCTTCAAGTTGGTCGATCATCTGTTCATTGTCGAAGCGATCACGCTGGCGCACGCCGTCTTCATAAAAGCCGCTTTTATTATGGCCGCCGGTGACGCCGATGGTGGAGACCAGGGCTTCGCCCGGGCCGTTCACCACGCAGCCGATAATGGAAACGTCCATCGGCGTGACGATATCCTCCAGCCGCTGTTCAAGGGCGTTCACCGTGCCGATGACATCGAACTCCTGGCGCGAACAGGTTGGGCAGGCGATAAAGTTGATGCCGCGGGCGCGAATACGCAGGGATTTGAGAATATCGAATCCTACCTTGACTTCCTCCACCGGATCGGCCGCCAGCGAAATTCGCAGCGTGTCGCCGATGCCTTCGCTGAGCAGCAGGCCGAGGCCAATGGCGGATTTGACCGCCCCGCTGCGGGCGCCCCCCCCCCGCTTCGGTGATCCCCAGGTGAAGGGGCTGATCGATGCGTGAGGCCAGCAAGCGGTAGGATTGCACCGCCAGAAAGACATCCGAGGCTTTGACGCTGACTTTGAACGCCTGGAAATTAAGGCGATCCAAGATGTCGACGTGACGCATGGCCGATTCAAGCAAGGCCTCCGGCGTGGGTTCGCCGTATTTTTCCTGGATGTCGCGCTCCAGGGAGCCGGCGTTGACGCCGATGCGTATGGGAATGTTTTTATCACGGGCGCAATCCACCACGGAACGAATACGCGCTTCGGACCCGATATTGCCGGGATTGATTCGCAGACAGTCAACCCCGTACTCGGCCACTTTCAGCGCAATACGGTAGTCAAAGTGAATATCCGCCACCAACGGCACGCTGACCTGCTGCTTGATAAGCCGGAAAGCGTCCGCCGCATCCATCGTGGGCACCGAAACCCGGACGATATCGACGCCCACGCGCTCAAGAGACCTGATTTGCCGTACCGTCGCCTCAACATCGGTGGTACGGGTATTGGTCATTGATTGAACGGCAATAGGCGCTCCATCGCCAATCGGCACGTTGCCGACGTAAAGCCGTGTTGATTTCCGGCGTTTGATGGGGGCGTGATTATGCATTACCTTCTCTCCATAATTGCTCAATGCAGCCTAGTTAGCGGCTATGGTGAGTCGTGCAACCTGGTTTGACCTGACATACCGGCTCAAATCCACCGGTTTGCCCTGATATTGGATCTGAACCGCCGCCGGCGCGCCGATTTTCAGTTTGAACGGCGCCTGGCCGGCCAGACTTAGCTTGCCGCCGGGGCGCTGCGTGCCGCTGAACAGTTTTTTACCTGTGGCGTCTGAAACTTCCAACCAGCAGTCGGCGGTGAAGCTCATTACCAGTCCATTGGCGCTGGCATCGGCTTCGGCGGCTGCCGGCGCTGGCGCCGGCTGGGTCGGCGAGGAAGCCGGCGCGGCGGCGGGCGCGTTGTTTTGCGCCGCGGCCGGTGAAGCTGCGCCATTGGCATTAGCGCCGTTGTTCGCGGCGGCCGCCGAGGTTCCCGGCTGCGACGGCGTTGCCGGCGGGTTGCCGTTGCCGCCCGCGGCTGCGGCATCGTTGCCGGCCGGCTGGTCCGCCGGCGGCTGGCCCGCATCGTCCGTGCCGGTATTGTCGTCGCCGCTTTGCCCGCCCGCGGCGGCGCTATCGCTATCGCCGCCCTGGTTAAGCTTAGCGGAGGATTGATCGGCCATATCGGTGATGTCTTTCTGCTGCGCCTGATGGTTTTGCCACCACCATGCGCCGGTCAGGCCTACCACCACGAACAGGATGAGCCAGGTAAAGCCCATTAACCAACCGTCCCGCTTTTTGCGGGTTTTCCCGAGGGCGAAGGTCTGCATCGGCGCGACCTTTGACGCTCGCACCGGCGCTTGTTTCGCCATCATCGGCAAAATTTCTTCTTCGGAAACGTGAACCAACCGTGCGTAGGAGCGGATGTAACCCCGCAAGAAGGTCGAGGCCAGATTGGGATTGGCCCGATCCTCTTCAATTTCCTTCACGGTAGAGACCTTCAGGCACAGCCTTTCGGCCACCGCCTGCTGGCTGAGTCCCATTTGTTCACGGGCCTGACGCAGGCGTCCGCCTGTCGTTGTTGATGCTGTCTGATCTTGGAGGGCTTCAGTATTCATTAGCTAGGAACTGCTGGTACTGTTTAGATTGTGGAAAACTTCGCGCAAGCCGTGTGCCATAACGTTGAACGTCATTGTGGCGTCCCGCTGACGCAGCGAAACGAATCTGTAACCATAAACTTTCAGCACTTGCCGGAAGAATATGCTGATAAACATCCAATAATAGTTGTGCTTTATCGCCTTTCCCTTCACTAAATTGCCGGTCTGCTTCCGCCAGCAACGCCACGCCCTTATCCGGGTCATATTTCAGCGCTCGGCTGAGCAGCGTCCGCGCCTCATCATTTTGCCCGGCTTTGAAGAAACAATAACCGGCGTTTTCCAGACTATCGGCCACCTGGCCGTAATCTGATGACTGCGCCGCAGCGGCAAACTGTTGTTGCGCCGATACATACTGCCCTAAACTACATAAAAACGCACCGTAATTATTCAGAACCGTGGCGTTTTGCGGCGCCAATTTCAGCGCCAGATCGTAACGGTTCCGCGCGGCGTCGTTTTCACCCACCCGTTGCTCATAAAGCGCCATGCCCAACTGAGTGCGGTAATCGGCGGGCGCGCCTTTCACTGCCTTGTCGAGATTCTGACGCGCCGCATCCAGATTATTGGCCGCCAGGTATTCCATGCCCAGCTGCAGCCGCGTTTGCGACGATTGCGATGATATCTGGGTATCATGTTTATCGCCGGCGCATCCATTCAATAATCCAAATAACAATAATACTCCAGTTAACCGTCTCAGCGTCATGCCTGTTCCCTTTTATCCTCTGAAGATTCGGTTAATGCCATTTGCCGCCGTTCCCGCGGCTTACCATCACAAGGTTTTTACCGTGATAGGCTCCCCGGCCATACGCTTATGCAGGGTCCGTTTGGTGCGATCGATGACATCCCCCGCCAATTGCCCGCAGGCGGCATCGATATCGTCGCCCCGGGTCTTGCGTACGATGGTGGTAAAGCCATAATCCATCAAGACCTTGGAGAAGCGATCGACCCGGCTGTTGGAGCTGCGTCCATAGGGCGCCCCCCGGGAAGGGATTCCAGGGAATCAGATTGATCTTGCAGGGGGTGTCTTTCAAACACGCCGCCAGTTGATGCGCATGCTCCGTGCCGTCGTTGATATGATCCAGCATGACATATTCCACCGTCACCCGCCCCTGGTTGGCGTTGGATTTATCCAGGTAGCGGCGTACCGCGGACAGGAACGCGTCGATATTGTATTTTTTATTGATGGGAACGATTTCATCCCGTATGGCGTCAGTCGGCGCATGCAGGGAAATGGCCAACGCCACGTCTATCATGTCGCCCAGTTTGTCCAGCGCCGGCACCACGCCGGACGTGGATAGGGTGACGCGGCGTTTGGACAGGCCGAAACCGAAATCGTCCAGCATGATTTCCATGGCCGGCACCACATTGGTGAGATTAAGCAGGGGCTCGCCCATGCCCATCATCACTACATTGGTAATCGGCCGCTGGCCGGTGACCTTGGCGGCGCCGATAATCTTCGCCGCGCGCCAGACCTGGCCGATGATCTCCGATACCCGCAGGTTACGGTTGAATCCCTGCTGCCCGGTGGAGCAGAACGTGCATTGCAACGCACAGCCCACTTGTGAGGAGACGCACAGGGTAGCCCGATCCTCCTCCGGAATGTAAACGGTTTCCACCTGTTGGCCGCCGACTTTGATCGCCCACTTGATGGTGCCGTCGCCGGAACGCTGCTCGCTGGCCACTTCCGGCGCGCGAATTTCGGTCAGCGCCTTTAATTTACCGCGCAGGTTCTTGTTGATGTCGGTCATTTGATCAAAATCGTCGCAGCAATAATGATACATCCATTTCATGACCTGATCCGCACGAAACGGTTTTTCGCCGAGTCCTTGAAAAAACTCGCGCATCTGCTGGCGGTTCATATCCAGCAAGTTCAGCTTTTGATTGAGGGACGCGGGCTCGGCGAGCTCCACCGCCGCCGGCGGTATTGCAGGGACATATTGCTCTGACATGTTGACGAAGGCCTCGTTATTACACGTTATGGCTTGGGAAAGATAAAGAAATGCCCCGGCCGAGTGCGGATTACCACCTCATCCGGGGCGCATTGGAACTAGATTTTAGCGCAGAGCGGCGATGCTTAAAAGCGCCGGCCCGGCTTTTTTTATCCATTGTGCGGCGACGATTAGCGCGAACGGGGACAAATCTCGTCTTCACTGAAGAAATAAGCAATTTCACGTGCGGCGGATTCAGCGGAGTCGGAACCGTGCACGGCATTCTCCGTCAGGCTGTCGGCAAAGTCGCTGCGCAGCGTTCCCGCCAGGGCATTGGCCGGATTGGTGGCGCCCATGATATCGCGATTGCGGCGTACGGCATCCACGCTTTCCAACACCTGAACCATTACCGGGCCGGAAATCATAAAACCCACCAGCCCGTCAAAAAAGGGTTTGCCCTGATGCTCGGCATAAAAGCCTTCCGCCTGCTCGCGGGTCAATTGCACCATTTTGGCGGCGACTATCTTGAAGCCCGCGCGCTCAAAACGCGCATAGATGGCGCCGATGACATTCTTCGCCACCGCATTGGGTTTCACGATGGAAAAAGTACGCTCTATCGTCATAATGACCTCTTTGTAACAATTTAAAAGAAAGCCGAGTTAATGGTTTGTTATGTCGGCCTGTTTAAGTGGCGCAAATTATAGGGATCGGATGGGCATTTGCCTATCAAAAATGCAACATACCGTTAAAAAAAATGCAGCTTATTCCCTACTTTTCAAGGGGCTATTCTATTTTCCATAAAAAAAGGGTTTATACCAGCGCAAATTCCGTGCAAATCGCTCAAAAATTAAATTCCGCCAGTCAACCTCTTCAACGGCATTCAGCTTGTCCGCCGGCGCAAAATCACCGACAATGCCTTATCTTAAGGGCGACGGCGGACCAAAAACCGTCGCCCGCCGTCACGGAGCTTCGTTATGACCTCTTCGCCGTTTGTCTCCCCGGCCTGGCTGCAGGCCCGTCTCTCCGACCCAACGATTCGGGTATTGGATGCGCGCATGCTGCCTCCCGGTTACCAGGGACCGCGCATTCTGCATGAAGAATATCTGTCGGGCCATTTACCCGAGGCGGTGATGTTCGATATCGAGGCGTTGTCCGACGGCCACAGCGCGCTGCCGCATATGTTGACGCCTCCCGGGACGTTTGATGCCGCCATGACGGCGCTGGGGGTGGGGGATGCGCAGCATCTGGTGATTTATGACGACGGCTCGCTGTTTTCCGCGCCCCGCGCCTGGTGGATGCTGCACATTATTGCCGGCGTTGAACGGGTGTCGCTATTGGCGGGCGGCCTGGCGGGCTGGCGGCGGGCCGGTTTGCCGCTGACTTTAGGCCCGGTGGCCTCGGCCCCGCAGCCTTTCCGCTCCCGTCCGCATCAAGGGCGAGTCGCAAGTTTGGCACAGATGCGCCGTATTCTCGTCGACCGCTCGGCGCAAATCCTAGATGCCCGGCCCGCCGCCCGTTTTAACGGACAGGCGCCGGAGCCGCGGCCCGGTCTGCGCCGCGGACATATTCCCGGCAGCAGGAATGTGCCCTGGCATGAGCTGGTGAGGGACGGGGAGTTGCTGCCCGAGCCTGAGCTGCGGTCGTTGTTAAGCCAAGCGGGAGTCGATACCGCCAGGCCCCTGGTGGCCAGTTGCGGTTCGGGAGTCACCGCGGCGGTGGCGGTGCTGGCGCTGACCGCGCTGGGCCTGGATAACGTGACGCTTTACGACGGTTCCTGGAGCGAGTGGGGCGCGCGGGACGATGTGCCCATCGCCACCGGCGAGGCGGGTGATTAACCAATGCGGCGCCGAGAATTTCTGATTGAATCCTGCCTTGACGCCCGCGACGCGGTGTTCACGGCATTTCGCACGGGGGATCCATGGCGGCGGCGCCTCATCGAGTAGGCCACTCAGGCCGATTTGTCATCGAGCAGGGAGCGCAGCCTGCGTCTTCATGAGCAACGTCCCATTGAATACCGGCAATCAGGGCTGTTTATCATCGCGCAGGGAGCGCAGCCAACTGCCCCATTTGCGTTCATAAAACGGCTGGATATGGTGGATAAAGTAGTGGCTGATGCCCGGTTCGTCCTCGCCCACCAGACAAAGATCCACCGGCTGCTCGTCGGGAGCGGTATCCGTCGCCACCTGCCCCGCCGCCTCAATGGCGGCCTCGGCATCGCCTTCGCATTCAAGGCCTATCAGCCAGTGCGGCGCCTCCTCGGGCTCATCGCGGATTTGCGCCATAAAAGCCCGGCGAACCTGTTTGTAATCGGCAAACAGCCTGGTGAGGGAATCCACCATCTGGGCCGGTTTCCGCTCCGGCGAACTCAAGGTAAAGCGCGTTTCGCCCTCAAGTATTTCATGTTCTGTGAGGGCATCGCCGCCGTTCATCATCAGGGCGGTGATTTCATCCGGTCCGAACGACTTGCCGTAGGGCAGCTTCGGGTTTAAAAAAAAGCTCCGCTCCGGCCGTCATGGCAAACAGCGTCCGGGCGGGCAGCGCCATAAACGGCTGAGGTTCGGTTACCGCCCGCTGGAGGGCGGTCAAAGAGGTAAAAAAGGGAATGGCGGTGGTACCGTCCGGTTTTTCCCAGTGTTGCAAGTTAACCGCTTGCTCGCCGTCGGCGCGGGCTGCCCCGGCTATCCAGCCGTCGCCGGCGTCTCCCAGCACATACACCGTCGAATCCATCAATTGGCGAAAAAACGCCGGCCGGTGGGCCGGTTCGCCGGCCGCCCGTTGCAAGGCAAGGTCCAGCGCATTCACCTCCGCCGCATTATTTTGAGTCATAACCTTCTCCGTTAACCGGGCCGCCCCCCCCGTCTTGTGCCATTCATCTCTGCCTGGTCTGGAACCTGGCCTCCGCGCGGGCAAGACATTGGATGAACCGGCTCAACGCCTATGGGCGGGCGCTATAGTTCGACCGCCTGGGACAACAGCAGATTAGCCAGCGTGCGTACGCCCAGGCCGGTAGCGCCGGCGGACCATTGCTCCACCGCGCTCTTGCGGTAGGTGGCGGAGCAATCGATGTGCAGCCAGCCCTGCCGGTAGTTCTCCACAAAATGCGACAGGAACGCCGCGGCCGTGCTGGCGCCGGCGGTGTAGGACGCACCCGCCACGTTGCTGAGATCGGCAAAATTGGACGGCAGTTGGGAACGGTGAAACTCCGCCAGCGGCAGGCGCCAAAAGGGTTCGTTCTCCTGCTCGGCGCTTTGCAGCAGCGATTGCGCCAACGTATCGTCGAAACTGAACAACGCATGGTAATCATTGCCCAAGGCGGTCTTGGCCGCGCCGGTCAACGTGGCGCAGTCGATGATCATGCGGGGTTTTTTCGCCGAAGCGTCGATAAGACCGTCCGCCAGCACCAGCCGACCTTCGGCGTCGGTGTTCATGACCTCCACGCTTTTGCCGTTGCGATAGCGGATAATATCCCCCAGCTTGAAGGCATTGCCGCTCACCATGTTATCGGCGCAACATAAATACAGGCGCACGCGTTTTTTCAGCCCGCGGGCGATGGCCAATGCCAATGCGCCGGTGACGGTGGCTGCCCCGCCCATATCGGACTTCATCGAGTCCATGAAACTGCTGCCTTTCAGGCTGTAGCCGCCGCTGTCAAAGGTGATGCCTTTGCCCACCAGACAAGCCAGTACCGGTTCATCCGGATTGCCGCCGGGATTGTAGTCCAGCGAGAGCAGCACCGGCTGCCTTTCCGAACCGCGGCCGACGCTATGAATACCCATATAATTGCCGTCGCGCAAATCCTCTGCCTTGGTGATGCGGTAATGGATGTCGCTTGAAACGTGGCACATGATATCCACCGCGCGCTGCGCCAGCTGTTCGGGGCCCAGTTCTTCCGCCGGGGTATTGATGGTATGGCGTACCCAGTCAATGACCTTTAGCCGGTTATCCAGTTCCCGGCGGTCGTTTTCAGCCAGTTCCGGCCAGTCCACCGTCCGTTCGCCCTTGGGACCGCGATATCCCTGCCAGAAAGACCAGCTGCGCTCCAAATCCCAGCCGTCGCCAGCCAGGCGGACGTGTTTTACGCCCTGCCCGTCGATTTTGCGCGCCCCGCGCTGAATATCCATTAGCGCGTTTTCGCCGGTCAGGTGAAGGGTCATTCCCCGATCGCTCGCGCTCAGCAACGTTTTTTCGCCCCAGCGAGGATCCGCCGACGCCGTGGATAGCATGACCGGCATGACTTCGGTTGACATGATTTGACTCCTGTAATTGTTGTTTATGTGAGGCAATTCTGTACGTATCCGGTACAGTGATTAATTCTCTCGCCCCCTCGCGGACGCCTTCGCAATCGATTTACGGCGCCCCCGCTATTGGCCTTGCGGCTGACGTTGCGGCCCAAGGCTCGCCGATGGTCTCTGAACCTAATGACAATGGGATGACACTTAGCAGCAACATCCCTTGATCAGGCTTATTGCCCGCTAAAATATCGGTATAAAGGCTTTTCGCGCAAGGGGGAGTCGGGTTTTTCAGCATTTTCCAAGGCGCCGGAGGCTGGCGGGGATAACCGCATGCCGGTTGATCCCCCGCGCCGCGCCTGGATAGTCAGAGAAGCGAGGCTTAGCGCCGGGTCCATGACATGCTGTCGCTGTTCGCGCCCTGCTTGAACAGTTTCCATTGCGGTGAAAGCTCACGCAGGCGGCCGATGGCGTTGCGAACCTGCTGGACGGCAAAGTCGATTTCTTCAGTAGTGGTATAGCGACCGAGGGAAAAACGGATGGCGCTGTGGGCCAGTTCCTCGTTAAGTCCCAGAGCACGCAGTACGTAGGAAGGCTCCAGACTGGCGGAAGTACAGGCGGACCCGGTGGAAACGGCCAAATCCTTCAATGCCATGATAAGCGACTCGCCGTCAACGTAGTTGAAGCTGATATTGAGGATATTCGGCGCACTCTGCTCCAGGCAACCGTTGAGATAGACCTCCTCCATGCCATTGATGCCGTTCCACAGCCTGTCCCGCAGCGCGCGCAGGCGCGGCGCTTCCTCGGCCATCTCCTCCTTGGCGATGCGGTACGCTTCACCCATGCCGACGATCTGGTGCACCGGCAAGGTGCCCGAACGCATACCGCGCTCATGGCCGCCGCCGTGCATTTGCGCTTCGATACGCACCCGGGGCTTGCGGCGGACAAACAGTGCGCCGATACCTTTGGGACCGTAAATCTTGTGCCCGGAAAAGGACATCAAATCCACATTGAGCAGGCCGAGATCGATGGGTAATTTACCGACGCTCTGGGTGGCGTCCACATGAAAGACGACTCCCTGGCTGCGGCAAAGCTCTCCGATGGCCGCGATATCCTGCACCACGCCAATCTCATTGTTGACGTGCATCACAGAGACCAGGATGGTGTCATCGCGCATCGCCCGCGCCAATTGCCGCAAATCAAGCAGGCCGTCAGGGCGCGGCGATAAATACGTGACCTCGAAACCGTCCCGCTCCAGCCTGCCGCAGGCGTCCAGCACCGCCTTATGTTCCGTTTGGCAGGTGATAATGTGTTTGCCTTTGTCGCGATAAGACTCGGCGGCGCCTTTTATGGCCAGATTGTCGGATTCCGTGGCGCCTGAGGTGAATACGATTTCACGTGGATCCGCGCCTACCAGCTCGGCTATCTGGTTGCGCGCGATATCCACCGCCTCTTCCGCTTGCCAGCCGAAGCGGTGGGAACGGGAAGCCGGGTTGCCGAAAGTCCCGTCCAGGGTTAAAAACTGCATCATTTTTTCGGCGACCCGAGGGTCGACCGGGGTCGTGGCCGAATAGTCCAGATAAATCGGTAATTTCATTATTGTTGAGCTCCGTACGCGACTTCAAGCTATACCCGTCATACTTCACGTTGCTGGTAGTTCGGCTTTCCCGCAGCTCGATTTATCCGGGGTATATGTCAGAAACCGTAGCGCCGCCTAAGCGCGCAGATTAACATTAATGGTTTCTTGGATACGGCCGTTTGTGGCTGCGCGGCGGACATCATTGTTTTGCCGGTCGGCCACATCCAGAATTTCTTCGTTTTGCACCAGCTCCGCGAGGGAGATATTATTGAGGAATTCGCTGATGCGCACGCTGAGATCGCGCCACAGCGTATGGGTAAGGCAGCGGTCGCCGTTCTGGCAGCCTTCCTTGCCCTGGCAACGGGTGGCGTCCACCGATTCGTCAACGGCGGTGATGATGGCGCCGACGGCGATTTGATCCGCCGCTTTGCCGAGCAAATAGCCGCCGCCGGGACCGCGCACACTGGCCACCAGGTCATTCTTACGCAAACGGGAGAAAAGCTGTTCGAGATACGAGAGGGAAATGCCCTGGCGTTCGGAAATTTCCGCCAGCGGAACCGGACCTTCCTGAGAATGCAGCGCAACGTCAAGCATGGCGGTAACCGCATAACGGCCTTTAGAAGTCAGTCTCATGATAATAATTCCCATTTGGTGAAGTATGTCGAAAGTCTGCCATTCCCGAGTAATTTAGTCAACTATTTAACCAAGCATTTCACTCAAGTATTATCCGCGCTCGGACTCGCTTTTTATCTCCTGGGGATGTTCAATGGAGGTCAGAATACCCCGCAGGATATGCAACTCCTGGCTTTCAGGCCGGGCGCGGACAAACAGACGCCGCAGTTTGTTCATCACCTGTCCGGGATGGGCTGCCCGGATAAAACCGGTGCGCACCAATACCTGCTCCAGATGCTGGTAGAACCGTTCAAGCTCATCCGCCAACGGATAGATGGATTCCTCGTCATGGGCCGGCGCGGCGGCCAGCCGGTTTTCCCGGTCCAAGAAGGCGATGCGGGCCTCGTAGGCCAGAATTTGCACCGCCATGGCCAAATTCAGCGAACTGTATTCCGGGTTGGCGGGGATCATCACGTGAAAATGGCATTTTTGCAGCTCGTCGTTGGTCAGGCCCACCCGTTCGCGACCGAACAACAGCGCCACCGGCGCGTGCTCGCCGGCCTCGACGGATTTTACCCCGCACTCTCTGGGGGTAAGCATCGGCCAGGGCAAGGTCCGCGAGCGCGCGCTGGTACCCACGACCAGTCCGCATCCGGCCAACGCCTCGTCGAGACTGTCGACAATGGTAGCGTTGCCGATAATATCGCTGGCGCCGGCGGAAAGCGCGATAGCCTGCGAATCAGGCCTGGTGCGCGGGTTTACCAGATAAAGGTTGCTTAATCCCATGGTTTTCATGGCCCGCGCGGCGGAACCGATGTTGCCGGTGTGGGATGTCTCCACCAAAACAACGCGAATATTATGTAGCATAGTCTCTAAAAGCGAATGGAAAAGTGGCGATATATTATCACAGCCATAGGTTTTTTGCCGAAGCTCTGCTATAATCCGCGCCGTTTTAGTTCTTTAACATCTTAGTGGACGATTCCATGCATCCGATGCTTAACATCGCCATTCGCGCTGCGCGAAAGGCAGGCAATTTAATTGCCAAACATTACGAAACTCCCGATGCCGTAGAAGCCAGCCAAAAGGGCGATAACGATTTCGTCACCAATGTCGATCGCGAAGCCGAACGGCTGATTATTGAGGTGATTCGTAAATCCTACCCGCAGCACACCGTTATCAGTGAGGAATGCGGTGAACTGATTGGCGAGGATCAGGAGGTGCAATGGATAATCGATCCGCTGGATGGCACCACCAATTTCATCAAGCATCTTCCCCATTTCGCCGTTTCCATCGCCGTACGCATCAAAGGCCGTACCGAAGTGGCGGTGGTGTATGATCCCATGCGTAACGAGCTTTTCACCGCCACGCGCGGCCAAGGCGCCCAGTTGAACGGATATCGCCTGCGCGGCAGCGCCGCCCGCGAACTGGACGGCACCATACTGGCCACCGGCTTCCCCTTCAAGGCCAAGCAGCACTCCGCCACCTACATCAACCTGTTGGGTAAGCTCTTCACCCGATGCGCCGATTTTCGCCGCAGCGGCTCCGCCGCGCTGGATTTGGCCTATGCGGCGGCCGGCCGGGTGGACGGTTTTTTCGAAATCGGGCTTAAACCCTGGGATTACGCCGGCGGCGATTTGCTGGTGCGTGAAGCCGGCGGGCTGGTGACGGATTTTGTCGGCGGGCACGAATACTGGCAGTCCGGCAATCTGGTGGCGGGCAATCCGCGGGTGGTCAAAGCCATGCTTTCCGCCATGCGCGACGAACTCAGCGACGCGCTGCGGCGTTAAACATCCGATGTCCGCGGCCGCGCCGAACCGGCGCGGCGCTGTCCGTTAATGGCTGAACGGCCTGATAGCGCCCGTCAGCAAAGGTTGGGCGCTGATATAGAGCACAGCCCCGACGGCGATAAGCAGTAGACCGCCCGCCAGCGACAGGGTCGCCCAGGCCACGCCGGCCGACATCCCCGGCGCATGTCGACGGCTGAGGCCTTCAGCGGCGCGGCGGCTGATAAACACCACTAACGCCAGCGTCAGCAGGGTCATTGATGTTCCGGCGGCCATCACCAGCGCCGAGAGCACGCCCCAACCGTATACCCCAATCACCTTGGCGAACAATAACACCAGTACCGCGCCGGAACAGGGTCGAAACCCCATCGCCAGCACCACCGCCGCACGGGTTCGCCAGCCCGCGGTTGCCTGTAGCGCCGCTTCATCAGGCACATGATGATGCCCGCAGCCGCAGTCCGCGGCATGATGTAGGGTGTCCGCCGTGGGCGGCTGAAAAGCGGACAGACCGGGCCGATACAGCCGCCCCTTCGCCGAGGGTTCATTTGCCAGATAACGCAGCGAAACAATGGTACCCATGGGTGTTGGCCCGCGCCGCCGAAAATGGCGTAGTGTATCGCGCAGTTTCAGTATTGCCCGTCGGCACAGCAGCAACCCCAGGAACGCCACCAGGATATAGCTGCTCTTTTCCAAGGCGAATTCGCCGAGATGTAAAACGCGTGAGGAAAGATGCAGACCTATCAGCACCACGCTTACCAGAACGATAGCCATGGCCCCTTGCAGCAGCGATGCCGCCAATGTCATGAAAATGCTCAGTTTCAACCGTGACGGATGGGTTGCCAAATAGGTGGTAAGCACCACTTTTCCATGGCCGGGCCCCACGGCGTGCAATACGCCGTAAAACAGGCTGAAAAGCGCCAGGGACAGTCCGGCCCGACCTGGGTCTTGACGAACCTGATAAAGCAATTGCGCCAAATGCTGATGCAGCCGTTCCTGCCACAGCACGCTATTTAGCAGGATGAAAGGCCAATAGGCGATGAGGTAGCGTATGGCGGTCAAGGCCGCCAGCAGAAACAGCCAGAACGGCCAAAGGCTCGCCAGAACGTAGCGAAAATGCCGGGAACCGAGCCTGGACGCGATCATTAATGACATTGCAGTTGCACCTGTTGCGCGAATTGTTTACCCAGGCTGGTATCCACCCCCTTCGATCCGGGATTGTCCAGCGAGAGCGCGTAAGCCTGCAGGGACGGGTTGGGTTTGGGCGTCATCAAAGTCAGTTTGCACGGCGAGGACAATGCGGCGGGCAATGTGATGGCGGCTTGGTCTCGATAGGTCATATCGACAAAGTAGGTGGGGTCATAGGTTGAAAAGGTAATTGGGCTGCCTGAAAGCAGCGGCGGGTGCGCCAGCGGCAGAACGAACATCAGCACCGCCTTCTGCCCGTTACGGTACAAATGGTACTCCGCCGGCATGTCTTCAAACTTTACCCGCTGCCCGTCCCGATAAACCTCGGTAAAATAGTGCTGGCCCAGCACATTCGCCATGACTTGAGCCGCCAGTTTTTTCCAGGCCACCGAATCTGGTTTGGCGCCGGCATCGTCGTAAAAGACATCGGCTGACGTAATTTCATCCATGGTCCAGGTCATCTTGAAACCGCTGAGATAATTATCCCGGCTGATGATTTCGGTCTTCATATCGATAAAACTGTGAGGATGCGCGGCGGCGGCCCGGCTCAATCCCCAGGCTAACGCCAGCAACAGCGCCCGGCGCGAATACCCCCGCCGACGCCGGTGTCGATTTTCACTCGCCCTAACAACGCCTAGCCCCACCCGGCCCCCTGATACGCTTATTGCGACGCTCCACCCTGTCGAAGACCCCTGCTTCACTGCTTCACTGCTTCACTGCTTCACTGCTTCACTGCTTCACTGCTTCACTGCTTCAATGCTTCAATGCTTCAATGCTTCAATGCTTCAATGCTTCAATGCTTCACCAGCGCTGATGCTAGCGGATAGCTATTCACTACCGCAAGCCATTAACTGTTGCAAAGACTTGCGATAACAGCGTCCTTTCAACGCCTGAACCGCGCTTAAAGTGTGACCGCGCTAAAATCTCGCAAACAAAAATTCGCCTAACCTCACGTTGGCGGATTGATTAGCTATCATTAGCGATAATATTAATGTGAGGACATTCATATCCATGAGCCTGCCCACCCCTTCGGTGCCAGCGCTTTCCGGTCCGCAACGTCGCAGTCATCTGCTATTGATGCTTTTTGCACCTTTGCCAACGCTATCGTTGGTCTCCCTTTCCAGGTATAACGGCGAGGATCTGCCAACGACCAGGCGCGATCTCGTCCATATCGAGAGTGAGATGCGGCGTATATACCATCTCTCCCTGGTGGAGCGGCATAACGGCAATTACCGGATCGAAGGCAATGTTTTGAATAAGCGGCTTTGCCTTATAGAAGGTATGCGCCGAGCGTTGCGTGTGTGTCCGGATAAAGTCAAACGCTATTTTTTGCCGTTACAGCAACATCAATGGCTGCACTTGCCCGTCGATTTGCAAATTTCCGACCCACAGCTAGAGTCGGCCGTCGCCGGTTACACTTCGTTACTGGAAAGAGCGCCGTCCGTCAGTGACTTGGCTTTTTTACATTTCTACCTGCGCTATGTTCTGATGCAGTGCCACAGACGGGAACAACCGGAATTCAATCAGCATCAATTACAATGGCTACGGCAGAAAGCAGAATACCGGCAGGTTCGGGCGCTCTTTTCGACCTGGCCGCTGCCGGAAAGCGAACTTGTCGGCTTCACCCTGCTGGCCCGTCTGTTGAAAACCCCCAAACAGACCTGTGCCGACACCGATGATGACCGCCGGCTTATGGGGGAAATCAATCACATCATCAAGCGGTTTGAACAGGTGTCAGGTATGACCTTCCATGAGCCAGAAATGCTGGCCGGTCAGCTTTTTTCCCATCTCAGCGCCGCTTTGGAGCGCTGCCATTTCCATGTCGGCATCGACAACAGCCTGCAGTTGGAGCTGGAAGAGAAATATCCCCGGCTGCTGCGCACCACCCGTGGGGCGGTGATGCCGCTGGAAGCGAAATATCGGATTCGATTTCCCCGCGAAGAGTTAGGGCTCATCGCGGTGATTTTTGGCGCTTGGCTGATGCAAGACAACGATTTACAGGAAAAACAGGTGGTGATTCTCACCCATAGCGGGGGAGACAGAGAAAGAATGCTGGAATTGCAAATCCGTGAGCTGACCCTTCTGCCGCTAAACATTAAATTTCAATCTCTCGCCGAATTTCAAATGCGCGGCGCGCCCAAAAATACCGACCTGGTCATTTCGACGTTTACTCTGCCGTTACCGCTGTTCTCTCCACCGCTGATACTGGTGCGTTTGCCGCTGGCGCTATCCCAGCAAGAGCGCATACGCCAACTCTTGGAAGCATAGCGCCAGTACATTTACGCTGCGGAATCGCCCCCTTAGCGGCCGGAACGACAACGCCGTCGAGAGAAAACATATTGCCCTCGTGTTTATCATTTTTTGAATTTTAACAAATCGCTCATTAACTGCCGACATGGCTTTATTTTTGTCAATGCTTTCACTACTATGCGGCACCTTTTGGCATCTATTAAATATATTAATGAATTCATTTACAATACAAACCGGCTCTGTGTCTGTTTCACCGCAGCAAAAAGCATTGCAAAAAAATCCACTCTCCATGACGCCGAAAATGCCAATTCGAATAACCGCATTCGTTCTCTTGAGCGCGTGTCTCATATTGCCCTGGATTTTGGCAATTCCATTAAAACCCCTCTCCTGTCATTAACGCAGTGGCTGCCCGCAGTTTTATTTTACTCGCTGCCTTTGTCACAGGCGAGAAACATTCCCGATAATAAAAATAACGATGACCATGATTTTTTAAACGTCGGGGAAAAACTCCGGCAGATGTCGCTCAATTTACAACAGGAAAAGGATTTGCACGTTAAGCCGACAGCCGCCGGGAAAATGCGCATAAAAAAATGTGCCGCAGGCCATCACGACCGCCCTTTACCTCACCAATGCGTTGGTCTCTCCCCACCGTGACAAGAATGCCCTTGACCAACCAGGTAAACGGGCAGCGGATAATATCAACGCGGCACGGGACTCAAGCCCCGCAGCCTTGGCCGCGGGGAGCATAAGCCTGCCCTATCTCGATCCCGCTGAAAATTATATGATGGCTGAAGATGAGTCTACTGATGGAAAATATTTTCCAATAGGAAATTTTTCAAATCATATTTCCGATCCCTGGCTACATTATAAGGTAGACCCGCAACTGCATGCACAAATGCTTCTGCCACAAACCGATGCCCCCGTCGATGTGATGCGCAAAACAATATCCACGCTCTCGCCGGCGTCTCTTTATAAAATAAACGGCAAAAAGCATAATCGCCGCGGAGAAATGCATCCGGCAAAAATACGTAAACCGCCCTATCAATCCATTAATCCAAGAATATTACGACAACAGTCCGGCATTATACGCCAATGCGCGCTGACCTTGTCGGAAAGCGAGTATGGCAGCCGGACGAAAAATCTCAACCCGGCGTCCTATGGCGCAGGAATAATCTATCAGGTGTATGATACCCAGAACGGTCAGAACCAGCCGACGTCACGGCACTATATTGAGATAAGCAACGAAAAAATAGCGGTACGCGCTGTTGTCATGCCGGGACATGGCGTCAAATACGAGATTTTTGATGCTGAGCATGAAGCGGTCGGTTATCCCTTGGCCTTCATTGAAGGACGATGGATAATGCAACAGCCTACCGCTCCGCACGTTACGGAATTTTTATTAGCCCGCATTACCGTGGAGATGATGGACCCCACTCTGACGGAAGCGGCATTATCCGCACCCGATGCGCGCGGATTGCAATGGTCACGTGACAATAAAAGCTATCTAAGAGTCAAGGGGCGCTATGTGGAAGTGATCCCGAATAAAAGCAAAGGTAAAAATAAAATCTATCGGTATCATGTTGGTTCAAAACTAAAAAGAATCAACCTGAAATTTCATAATGGTCAATTTACAGTATTATCTCAGCGCCACGTCGCCAAGAAACCTTTCAATGTGGAAAGGCGGGAAATAGTGATTTATTGATTAAGGCGTTCCCCCGCAATCGCCCATGCGGGGGGGAAAAAATTCTTTCTAATTAGGCATAAACCGGGTAACGGGCGCAGATGCCGAGGACTTTTTGCTTGGTGCGTTCAATGACCGCTTCGTCGTGAATATTGTCCAGCACGTCGCAAATCCAACCCGCCAATTCCCGCACCTCGTTTTCGCCAAAACCGCGCCGGGTGACCGCCGGGGTGCCGATACGTACGCCGGAGGTGACAAACGGGCTTTTCGGATCGTTGGGCACGCTGTTTTTATTGACGGTGATATTGGCGCGGCCCAGCGCGGCATCGGCCTCTTTGCCGGTGAGATTTTTATCCACCAGATCGAGCAGGAACAAGTGGTTGTCGGTGCCGCCGGAAACGATGTTGTAACCGCGAGCCAGGAAAACTGCCACCATGGCCTTGGCGTTTTTGGCCACCTGTTGCTGATAGATTTTGAACGCCGGTTCCATGGCTTCTTTCAGCGCCACCGCTTTGCCGGCGATAACATGCATCAACGGACCGCCCTGCCCGCCCGGAAAGACCGCCGAATTCAGCTTCTTATACAGCTCTTCGCTGCCGTCTTTCGCCAAGATCAGGCCGCCGCGCGGACCGGCCAGCGTCTTGTGGGTAGTGGTGGTGACCACATGAGCGTGCGGCACCGGATTCGGATAAACGCCGGCCGCCACCAGACCTGCTACATGGGCCATATCCACGAACAGATAGGCATCGATGCTGTCGGCGATTTCACGCATTCTGGCCCAATCCACGATGCCGGAATAGGCGGAGAAACCGCCGATTATCATCTTCGGCTTATGGGTAGACGCCAGCTCCGCCAATTCTTCATAATCGATATGGCCGCTTTCATCAATACCGTAAGGAATGATGTTATAGAGCTTACCGGAGAAATTTACCGGCGAACCGTGGGTCAAATGGCCGCCATGGGCCAGATTCATGCCCAAAACCGTATCTCCCGGCTGCAGCAGCGCGGTATAGACGGCGAAATTGGCCTGCGAGCCTGAATGGGGCTGCACATTGGCATAATCGGCGCCGAACAGCGCTTTGGCGCGGTCGATAGCCAGCTGTTCGACGATATCCACAAACTCACAGCCGCCATAATAGCGTTTGCCCGGATATCCTTCGGCATATTTATTGGTCAGCTGAGAGCCCTGGGCCTGCATTACGCGCGGACTGGTGTAGTTCTCAGAGGCAATCAGTTCAATGTGTTCTTCCTGACGCACCACTTCCTGTTCCATTGCCCGCCACAGTTCGGCATCGTAATCTGCAATGTTCATTTCACGCTTTAACATCCGGTTCTCCTGACTCAGCTGACGTAATTCGGCGATGTAATAACCCAACATGGTCCAGTTGCAGGCGCGTTGGCTTTCCTGCTTGGTATGATGTGGGGTGGCTCCGAAGGGTATGGCGATAGTGTAAACTTTTTTGCCCCTGCTCCGATAGGGCCGAACCCGGCTTTTTAAGCAAACGTTTACGTTCCCTGCCCGGCAGCGCGCGCGGCGTGGGCGTCGGCGAACCATCGGGATATTTTTTCACTGAGGCGGACGCTTTTTCATGACCTGCGGTTCATGGTAACCGGTTTTGCCGCAGGGCATTTTATACTGAGGGGTGCTGTGACGCATAACAGCGCTAACTTACGTAACGACGCTATCACGCATAACGGCGCTAACTTACGTAACGACGCTATCACGCATAACGGCGCTAACTTGCGTAACCACGCTATCACGCATAACGTCGCTAACTTGCGTAACGACGCTAGTTTGCGTAACGGCGGCTAACTTACACACGCAACGGCCTTACCCCAGGGCGGCATAGCGCGCCGGGGGAAGCCTCCGTCAGGATCAAATCGCCTCTTCGTCCTGCTCGCCGGTACGGATGCGCACCACGCGCGCCACGTCGAACACGAAGATTTTACCGTCGCCGATTTTACCGGTTTGCGCGGTGCGCATGATGGTTTCCACACAGCTGTCGACGATATCGTCCGACACCACCAGCTCTATCTTGACCTTGGGTAAAAAAATCCACCATGTATTCCGCGCCGCGATAAAGTTCGGTGTGTCCTTTCTGGCGCCCGAAACCCTTCACTTCCGTGACGGTCATGCCGGTGATCCCGACTTCCGCCAGCGCCTCGCGGACATCGTCCAGTTTGAACGGTTTGATAATCGCATCGATCTTTTTCATTATACAACCTTTCTCAAGCTGATTTGCGGCCTGCACCGCTCATCATCGGATAAAAGAGGGCCAACTTAATCTTTGAAGTCATTGGCGTCCAGCTCATGGCGCGACAAAAGCTTATAAAACTCCGTCCGGTTACGGCCCGCCATACGCGCCGCCTGAGTGACATTTCCCTTGGTAATCTGCAGCAGTTTACGCAAATAATGCAATTCAAATTGCAACCGCGCCTCCACGAAGGTGGGCAGGACGGTGTTTTCACCTTCCAGCGCCTGCTCCACCAACGCCTCGCTGATGACCGGCGCTGAAGTCAAGGCCACACACTGTTCTATCACGTTAACCAGCTGGCGTACATTACCGGGCCAGCCGGCCGCCATCAAACGCTTCATGGCGTCGGCGGAGAAGCTGCGCACAAAAGGTTTATGCCGCTGTGCCGCCGCGCGTAGTAAATGGTTGGCCAACAGGGGGATATCCTCGGCCCGTTCATGCAACGCAGGCAATTTCAGACTGACCACGTTCAGGCGGTAAAAAAGATCTTCCCGAAACTCTCCCTGCGCCATCACCTTGGGTAAATCCCGGTGGGTGGCGGAGATAACCCGGACGTCGATATCCAAGTCCCGGTTACTGCCCAGGGGGCGCACTTTACGCTCCTGCAATACCCGTAGTAGTTTCACCTGCAGCGACAGCGGCATATCGCCGATTTCATCGAGGAACAGCGTCCCTCCCGCCGCGGATTGAAACAGCCCTTCCCGGTTGCTGACCGCGCCGGTGAACGCCCCTTTGGCATGGCCGAACAACTCCGATTCCAGCAGTTGTTCCGGCAAGGCGCCGCAGTTGATGGCGACAAAAGCGTTTTTACCGCGGGGACTGGCGGCATGAATCGCCTGGGCCAGGACCTCCTTGCCGGTGCCGCTCTGGCCGGTAATCAAGACGCTGACATCGGACTGGGCCACCATTTTCGCCTGCTCCAACAGCCGCAGCATGGCGGGGCTGCGGGTAACGATAGACTCTCGCCAGCTCTCATCGCCGGCGGGCATTGACAGTTTCAACGCCTCATCGATGGCTTGATACAGCGCATCGCGATCCACCGGCTTGGTGAGGAAGCTGAATACGCCTTTTTGCGTGGCGGCCACCGCATCAGGTATGGAGCCGTGGGCGGTGAGGATAATCACCGGCATGCCGGGCTGATGGCGCTGGATTTCTTCGAACAGCGCCAGGCCGTCCATCTCGTCCATCCGCAGATCGCTAATCACCAAATCGATTTTTTCCCGCGCCAACAGACGCAGTGCTTCCTGTCCGCTTTCGGCGGTGGTAACGTTAAAACCTTCGCTGCTCAGTCGCATTCCCAGTAATTTCAACAGGCTGGCATCATCGTCCACCAATAGCAGATTGGCGCTTTTACGCTGGTTCATGGGTTACCGCTTCCCTCGCTTCATTGCTTCGCGGCCGGCGCCGTTTTATCCACGGCGGCAGGACCGCCGGACGCCGGGGCATCGGATGCCGACCCGTCGCCGACATCATTGTCGCCGCTGTCCGACATGCCCTGCTTACGGGCCGACAGGCGCCGTTCGATTTCCGTCAGATTTTCCAGCTTGCGGGTGGTAATATCCAGTTTACTTTGCAATTCCGCCTGCTGCTGCCTCATTTGATCGATTTGCGCCGCGTCGGCTTCCAATTGCCGCTGATTGCTGCTGCGTTCATCCGCCAGAATCAAACGCAGCGCCTGCTGCTGGCGCCACATCTTGAAAATGGGGTAGACCGAAGGGGGAAACTCGGAACGAAAACCCAACAGACGCTGATAGGCCCGGCGCCGTTCAACCACGGAGATATTCGCGGCGTTCAGCAATATGCTTTCGCGAAAAGCGTCATCCCAAGTATCGCCCCCCCCCCTGATTTTCCGCCGCAAGCCGCGCTTGCGAAGGCGTCATGCGTTCGGCGCACTCCATAGCGCGCAGCCAATAGTTGGCGTCATGAAGCTCGCCGTCAGCGCGCGTTTCCCAGAGGTGGCCGCATTCGGCGGCATAAAGGTCGGGCGCCGGACTTTTGGGCGCGGCGGATGAAAGCATAGAGGAGTGCCGGCTGTCGTAATGGCCGGCGCAGCCGGTCAGCAGGCAAGGCAGCATCAATAGCGGCCCCCACAGCCGTGGCGTGGCGCAGGCGCGGCGCGTCAGGCTGAAAAAATGCTTAACACATTCGGCAAGTCCATGCGTGTCTGGTGAAAACCGTAATTTCATTATTATGCGTTCTCGGCGGTTAAAGGTAATTCGATACGAAAACAAACGCCGGCGTAATCCACTTGGACCAGATTGAGTTCGCCGTTCATTCGGCGGATACAATCCCGTGCGATGCTCAACCCTAGCCCACTGCCTTTTACCGCGCCTTTACGCTGGACGCGGCCTTGAAAAAAAAGGCTCGAAGATCATGCTCCGCTCCGCCGCGGGTATCGGCTCGCCGCTGTTGGCCAGTTCCAGTCGGAGCCGTTGCCCGGTCTTTCGGCTGCGGATCCAAATGTTACCGGATTCCTGTCCGTAGTGCACCGCATTGGAATAGAGATTATCCAGCACCCGCATTAGCAACAGCGGCTGCGCCCGGCAATGTTCGCACTCCAATTCCACCAGGGTATGAATATCTTTCGCCCGGGCCGGCAGGCTGTGGGCGGCTATCACCGAATCCACCATGCTGCGCAGGTCGATGTCGGCATATTCGGCCGGACTGTCCGCGAGCTTGCGATTGTAATCCAGCAACTGTTCGATTAATTGTTGCAGATGGCGGCTGCTGCCGTCGAGGATAGCCACCACCTCTCGCTGGTCGGCGCTCAGGGGACCCGCGATTTCATCCGCCAGCAGCGCTGTGCCTTCCCTGAGGCTTGCCAGCGGGGTTTTCAGTTCATGGGATATATGCCTTAGAAATTCGTGCCGTTGGGATTCCAGCCACGACAAACGTTCATTCAACCACAGTATCCGCTGCGCCAGGGATTGAATTTCACGAGGCCCGCTGAATGAGACGCTCACGTCCAGCGGCCGGCCCTCCCCCAGCCGGTTAATCATGTTTTCCACCATTTTAACCGGGCCGATGATCATCCGGGTAAATAGCGTTACCAGCACCAGGCTGAATAAAAACAAAAGTAGCGCCTGCCAGCCGAAAAAACGGCCGCGCTCGGCGATGGCCAATTGCAACTGTTGCCCGCGGGCGAAGATACTGTTGCGGGTGGCCTGCACCATGTCATTGTTGGCGCGGGAAAAATCCCTGAGCAGGTCGGACGCCGCGTTGCTCGGTCCGCTGTTTTCACATTCGAGATGCTGCAGCCGATTGAGCAGATCCCGCAAGCGCTGCCCATAACGCTGGTCGGGAGGCATGGCGCCGTGAGCCGCCAGAATTTGCCCGTATTGGCGCAGTTGATTTTGATATAACGTCACCAGCGTTTCGTCGTCCAGAACGCAATACTGACGGTAGCTGCGTTCCATCTCCAGCGCCACGCTGCTCATGGATTCGGTGCGCCGCGCATCCACCAGGGTGCTGCGATTGATATCCGCCGCCTGCTCGCTCAGGTGATCCAGGCTTTTCCAGGCCTGGTAGGCCAGCAACAGCAGGGGCAACAGCACCAGCGTAAAGGCCAGAATCACCAACTGTCTCAGCGAACGGGGAAACAAACGCCACTTTTTCAACGAAATCATCCTGTCTATGCCGGCCGCAACACGATAAATGCTATCCGACTCTCGACCCTGACGAAAGCGAAAAATCAGAATGGCCCTCGGGAACAGCGCCCTAGCCTTTCCGGCTGGCAAGATGCCGCCTGCAACGGCCGGCGATAACGGTAGGCCGGCGCCACGGCCTTACCGGTCGGCACAAAAAAGCACCCGCCCGAAGGCAGGTGCTTTTTTAAGTAAGAGGGGGTGCCTCACTCAACGTGTCGCCCGATGTTTGATAAAGCCCGAGGACAATTATCGGTTTGGTGGACGATAGGCACCGTTCTTTGGCGTCATTCAAGAGTTATGGAGAAACTGCCTCAAGCAGCGTCGGCATATCAGGGTGAATGAGCAACTGTAGGTTATTATGCAGTTATCGTGCCAGAAGTAGAATATAAATTTAATTAATTGAAAAATATAGAGAATAATCAGGCAGCCGCTGTCCCTAAAGCCGGGCGACAAGAGAAAAACGCTATGCCTGTCGTCATATTGAGACACAAAGCTGGAGTAAATAAAATATTCTTAATAATCAGCTAATTATCTGTCTCCAATCGGAGACAGATAATTCCGAGAATCAGCCAAAAAACGACACTTGCATAAGATGCCTTAGCCCAACTGCTTTCTGGCATTGCGGAAAATACGCATCCAAGGACCGTCTTCGCCCCACTCATCCGGATGCCAGGAGTTGCTCACCGTGCGATAAACCCGTTCCGGATGCGGCATGGTGATGGTCACCCGCCCGTCGGCGCTGGTAACCGCCGTGATGCCGTTGGCGGAACCGTTAGGATTCGCCGGATAGCGCTCGGTGGCATGCCCCAGGTTATCGACAAAGCGTAATGCCGCCAGCCCGGCGTTTTCCAACGCCGCCAAGTGGGACGGGTCGCGCACCTCCACCAGTCCCTCTCCGTGCGAGACGGCGATAGGCAGACGCGAGCCCGCCATGCCCTGCAGCCACAGCGACGGGCTTTGCGTCACCTCCACCAGACTGAAACGGGCCTCGAAGCGTTCAGATTTGTTGCGTACGAAGCGCGGCCACAGTTCGGCCCCCGGAATCAAATCCCGCAGGTTGGACATCATCTGGCAGCCGTTACACACTCCCAGCGCCAGCGTTTGCGGTCGGTTGAAGAAGGCGGCGAACTCATCGCGCACCCTTGGGTTAAACAAAATGGATTTGGCCCAACCCTCGCCGGCGCCCAGCACGTCGCCATACGAAAATCCGCCGCAGGCCACCAGCCCATGAAAAGCCTGCAAGTCACGTCCGCCCGCCAGCAGATCGCTCATATGGACGTCGACGGCATCAAAACCGGCGCGATAAAACGCCGCCGCCATTTCCACATGGGAGTTCACACCCTGCTCGCGCAGTACCGCCACCTTGGGACGAACGCCTTTGGCGATAAAAGGCGCGGCGATATCCAGGGCGGGATCGAAGGTCAGCTTGACATTAAGCCCCGGGTCGCCATCATCTTGTTTCGCGGCGTGTTCCTCGTCGGCGCAATGGGGATTATCTCGCAGCCGCTGCATCTGCCAGGTGGTTTCCGCCCACCAGGTACGCAGGATAGTTCGGCTTTCACGGTATACCTTACTCTCGCCGGCGCGGATAACCACGTCATCGCCCACCGCGGCGTTGCCGAGCTCAAACAGGCAATCCCGCAGACCATGACGGGCGAAAATCTCCGCCACCTGTTCGCCGTCTTGCGCGGCAATCTGCAACACCGCGCCCAGTTCTTCGTTGAACAGCGCCGCCAACCGGTCCCGACCCAGCGCGGCGATATCGATATCCAGGCCGCAATGCCCGGCAAACGCCATCTCCAGCAGGGTCACCAGCAAGCCGCCGTCGGAACGATCGTGGTAAGCCAGCAACAGGCGTTGCGCCACCAGCTCCTGCATGGCGCGGTAAAATCCGGCCAACTGCGAGGCATCGCGCACATCGGCGGTCTCATCCCCCAGTTGGCGATAGACCTGCGCCAAGGCGGTGGCGCCCAATGCCTGGCGCCCGGCGCCCAAATCAATAAGCAATAGCCGGTTGTCCCCGACGGGACGTAGCTGCGGCGTGACGGTGCCGCGTACATCCTCCACCCGGGCAAAGGCGGTTATCACCAGGGAAAGGGGAGACGTAACTTCCCGCTGCTCAACGCCCTGCCGCCAACGGGTCTTCATGGACATGGAGTCTTTGCCCACCGGGATGGTCAGCCCCAGCGCCGGGCAAAGCTCTTCCCCCACCGCCTTCACCGCGTCGTACAAGCCGGCGTCCTCCCCCGGATGGCCTGCGGCGGCCATCCAATTGGCGGATAATTTAATCCGTTTGATATCGCCTATTTGCGTCGCCGCCAGGTTGGTAAGCGCTTCACCCACCGCCAGGCGGGCCGAGGCGGCAAAATTCAGCAGCGCCACCGGCGCCCGCTCGCCGATGGACATCGCTTCGCCGTAATAGCTATCCAGGCTGGCGGTGGTTACCGCGCAATCCGCCACCGGGATCTGCCACGGGCCCACCATCTGATCCCGCGACACCATACCGGTCACGGTCCGATCGCCGATGGTAATCAAAAAGGTTTTTTCGGCCACCACCGGCAAATGCAGCACCCGTTTCACCGCCTCGGCCAACTGTATGCCTTCACGCGCCAGCGGCTGACCCGCCGCCGCGAGACGGGTCACATCCCGCAGCATTTTGGGGGTTTTGCCCAGCAAAACGTCCAGGGGCAGATCGATGGGCTGATTATTGAAATGGCTGTCCGCGAGGCTCAGGCTCAGCGCTTCGGTAGCTTCGCCTATCACCGCGTAAGGCGCCCGTTCGCGACGGCAGAGGGCATCGAACTCCGCAAGCCGTTCTGGCGCCACCGCCAAAACATAACGCTCCTGGGATTCGTTGCACCAGATTTCCAGCGGACTCATGCCCGGCTCGTCGTTGGGGATATCGCGCAGCCGGAAACGTCCGCCGCGATGGCCGTCGCTCACCAGCTCCGGCATGGCGTTGGAAAGGCCGCCGGCTCCCACGTCATGGATAAACAAAATCGGATTGGCGTCTCCCCGCTGCCAGCAGCGATCGATCACTTCCTGGCATCGCCGCTCCATTTCAGGGTTGTCACGCTGCACCGAGGCGAAATCCAGATCGGCGTCCGATTGTCCGGAGGCCATGGAAGATGCCGCGCCGCCGCCCAGGCCAATGTTCATCGCCGGTCCGCCCAGGACAATCAGCTTGGCGCCGATGGAAATTTCCCCCTTTTTGCACGTGGCCGTCGCGAATGTTGCCGATACCGCCCGCCAGCATGATGGGTTTGTGGTACCCCCGCAGTTCAACGCCGTTGTGGCTGTCGACCCGTTCTTCATAGGTGCGGAAATAACCGGTGAGCGCCGGGCGGCCGAATTCATTGTTGAACGCCGCGCCCCCCAGCGGACCGTCGGTCATGATATCCAGGGCGCTGACGATGCGATCCGGCTTACCGAAATCCTCTTCCCAGGGTTGTTCAAATCCGGGAATGCGCAAATTGGAGACCGAGAATCCCGTCAGACCGGCCTTGGGTTTGGCGCCTCGTCCGGTGGCCCCCTCGTCGCGGATTTCGCCGCCGGAACCGGTGGCGGCCCCGGGCCATGGAGAAATGGCGGTGGGATGGTTATGGGTCTCCACCTTCATCAGGATATGCGCCTGCTCCTGATGAAAATCGTAGCGATCGCTGTGGGGATCGGCAAAAAACCGCCCCACCGCCGAGCCCTCCATCACCGCCGCATTGTCTTTGTAAGCCGACAGCACGAATTCCGGCGTTTGCTCAAACGTATTTTTAATCATTTTGAACAGCGATTTCGGCTGCGCCCGGCCGTCGATAACCCAGTCGGCATTGAAGATTTTATGACGGCAGTGTTCTGAGTTGGCCTGGGCGAACATGTAAAGCTCTACGTCGGTGGGATTGCGGCCCAGCCGGGTAAACGCATCCAGCAAATAATCGATTTCATCGTCCGCCAGGGCCAGACCCAAGGCGAGATTAGCGCGCTCCAGAGCGGCGCGCCCCTCGGCGAGCATAGACACCTCTCCTACCGGCGCCGGCGGCTGTTGGGCGAACAGCGCCGCCGCCTGCTCGAATTCAGCAAAGACGGTTTCCATCATCCGGTCGTGGAGCAGCGTTCCCAATTGGCGCCATTGCGCCTCATCGAGGGTAGGTCCCTGAAGATAAAACGCCAGCCCGCGCTCCAGCCGCTTTACTTTCGACAGACCGCAGTTATGGGCGATATCCGTGGCTTTCGACGACCAAGGGGACAGCGTGCCGGGACGCGGCGTCACCAGCAGCAAGCGCCCGCGGGGCGAATGCTCGGCGAGAGAGGGACCGTATTGCAACAGCCGCTGCAATCTTGCGCGTTCGTCGGTATCGAGTGGCGCGCTCACATCGGCAAAGTGAACATACTCAGCATAAGCATCGCCAACGGGAAGCCGGGCTTCCTGGCAGCGCTCCAGCAGTTTGTTGATACGAAATGCCGAAAAAGCGGGCGAACCGCGCAGTATTTCCATAATAAGGATCTCTCGTCTTTAAACCGCGAACCGCCGAAGCGGGCGCGGCTTGCCATGGGGTGCGACTTCAGGGGGAACGCGCGCCATTATAGAGAATCCAAACAGCGGACGAAACCGTTTGCGTGGTTATTCTTGCAAGATGAATAACCTTATTAATAGTAATGCCTTTATGTTTTTTTAGTTGCACCTTGCCGCTTTGTTGCGCAAAATGCCCCGACGCCAGGGAGACAATGATAATGATTTTGCCGTTCGAGACTGCAGGGAATGCACTCCGGCAAGAGATAACTATTTGAAGCGTTTAAAGTTAAATTATGTCGTGATCGGCGCTGTCACGGTACTGCTGACCTGGGCACTTTGGTTCAACGTCCCATGGCACGGCATACCGGGTGATACGCTCAGCCAGATCAAGGCCAGGGGAACGTTACGCGTCAGCACCATCGACGCTCCGCTGAGCTACACCAACGCCAAGCACCAGCCCACCGGTTTTGATTACGAACTGGCGAAGCGTTTCGCCGATTATCTCGGGGTAAAGCTGGTCATCCGTCAGCGCGGCACGCTCAACGAATTGTTCAACGATCTGGACAACGACGACGCCGATATCCTGGCCGCCGGCCTGGTCTATAGCAGCGATCGCCTGAAGCGCTATACCACCGGTCCGGCCTATTATTACGTTTCCCAGCAGTTGGTGTATCGCCTGGGACAGCCCCGCCCGAAGAATCTGGGCGCGCTTCAGGGCAGGCTGGCGGTGGCTTCAGGTTCGGCCCATATTTCTTTGCTGCGCGCCATGAAGGAGAAAAAGTTTCCGCATCTGGCCTGGGAAGTTTCCTCGGATTTGAGCAGCGGAGCACTGCTTGAGCAGGTGGCGCAAGGCAAACTTGATTATACCCTGGCGGATTCCTCCACCCTAGGCTTGCTGCAACGCGTTCATCCGCAGTTGGCGGTGGCGTTTGATGTCAGCGACGAAGAGCCGGTCACCTGGTATTTGCGACGGAAAAACAGCGACAACCTCTCCGCCGCTCTGCTGGATTTCTATAGCGGGCTTAACGAAGAAGGCGCCATCGCACGGCTGGAGGAAAAATACCTCGGCCATGTGGGCAGTTTCGATTACGTGGATACCAAAACTTTCCTCTCTTCCATTGATGCAACCCTGCCGGCGCTGCAATCCCTGTTTCAGCAGTATGCCACCGAAATCGACTGGAAATTGCTGGCGGCCATCTCTTATCAGGAATCACATTGGGATCCGCAGGCCGTCTCGCCCACCGGCGTGCGCGGCCTGATGATGCTGACCCGCGCCACCGCCGACAGCCTTGGGATAAGCGACCGCCAAGACGCGGAACAAAGCATCCGCGGCGGGGCGCTGTACTTGTCCCATATGATGCAGAAAGTGCCCGATACCATTCCTGAAGATGAGAAAATCTGGTTCGCGCTTACCGCTTACAATATGGGTTATGCCCATATGCTGGATGCACGGGCGCTCACCGCCAAGCAGCAGGGAAACCCTGACAGTTGGGTGGATGTCAAGCTGCGCCTGCCGATGCTCAGCCAGCCTCGCTATTACCAGCAGACCACCTACGGCTACGCCCGCGGCCAGCAGGCCTACAATTATGTGGAAAATATTCGTCGCTACGAAATGAGCCTGGTAGGGTATTTGCAGGAAAAAGATAAAGAGAAAGAAAAAGAGAATAAACCGGCGCTCCAGGCAGCGCAGAACGTTCCGCCGCCCACGGCGGCCTATCCGGCCATCACCAGTCGGTTTTCCGGGCTGACGCCGGTTCCCTCCGGCACCTCGCCCGCCCTGGCCAAAGTCTCCCCCTAGCGAACGGCGGGGGGGGTTGGGCTTTCATCCCCTGACGCCGCGCTTTATGCGCAGCCCGGCGTCCGCGAAAAAATGCGCTGAGCCGGCTTGAGCACTCTTGTTCCAGCACCCCAGACGTGATATCCAACCGATGATTCATCCCCGGATGGCGCAGTATGTCGCACAGTGAGCCGGCCGCGCCGGTTTTCTCATCCCGAGCGCCGAAGACCAGCCGCCCCACCCGTCCGTGGATCATCGCGCCGGCGCACATGACGCACGGCTCCAAGGTGACATACAAAATGGTGTCCACTAGCCGGTAATTGCCCAGTACCTCGCCGCCTTGCCGCAAGGCCATAATTTCCGCATGGGCGGTGGGATCGTGTCTGCCGATTGACCGATTCCAGCCTTCGCCTATCACCCGCTCCCCCAAGACCAGCACCGCCCCCACCGGCACTTCCCCTTCGGCCTCGGCGCGTTCCGCAAGCCGCAGGGCATGGCGCATCCAATATTCATCCCCCTGTTCGATGGTCATCATCGCCTTCCCGAAAAAAAACGTCGGCTATTATAACTTTCAAGGCCGCCATGACGCAAAAGGGCGCGGGACATGCCGTTAATCCAATTGCTTCAGATCCCCCCCTCGCGGGTTACGCGCCAGCGGTATTCGCAAAAGTAGAGCAGCGGACTGTCATGCAGGCTATCGCTGTAACCACTGAACAGTTTGAGGGGCGTGCCCAGTTCACGCTCCAGTTGTGCGACCTTTTCATGCCCCAGGCAGCGCAGGGTCAGGACCCAGCCGCCATGGCGCCGGGTCATGCGGCTGCCGATGAGACGCACGCGGGGCAAGAACAGTGCATCGCTATAGACCCCGCGGACCAGGGGCTCGGGAGAACCGGTAATCAGCCAGACCTCGGTATCTTGGCTATCCAGATAGTCATTAAGCCGTTGCATCACGATGGGAAATTCCGTAACGCGCCGGCGAAACCAGGCCACGAAGCGATTTTGCAGTTCAAGCAAACGCGTCTCGCTATGGCCGAAGGTTATCGACCATAACAGCAGGCTCATCGGCCAGCGGGCCGAACGCCCTTTCGACGCTAAGCCGATAACAACGATGGGCAATAGCGGCAAGACCAGAACGAGATTCAACGGCAGATGGCCGAGGAGATAACGCAAATAGCAACCGAACATATCTTGCCGATGCAATGTGCCGTCCAAATCGAAAAAAATAACGCGTGATGCTGCTTTGCCGCTCAAAACACATCCTCCGGCTCGAAAATCTTACTACACGACCAAACTGACTCAGCGCGGCGCATTCAGCGCCCGGCGCAGATATCCCTGATGCCGCGTCAATGTTTGTTGCGCCGCCGCGGCGTCAACGCCGGTAAGTATCATCAGGATAGCCGGTTTAACCTCATATTCGGTTTGCGCAAGAACCTTTTCCGCCGTAGCCATATCTGCGCCGGTAGCGTCGGCGACAATACGGCACGCCCGATCCGCCAGCTTAATATTGGTGGCTTTTACGTCCACCATCAGATTTTGGTAGACTTTTCCCAGTTTTACCATCGCTCCGGTGGAAATCATATTTAACACCAGCTTTTGAGCAGTGCCGGATTTCATTCGGGTGGAGCCGGTGAGCACTTCCGGTCCCACTACCGGGGAGATAGCGACCGCGGCTTCGGCCGCGATGGGAGAATCGGGATTACAGGAAACCGCCGCCGTTGCGCACCCGAGCCGACGCGCATAGCGCAGGCCGCCCAATACGTAAGGCGTGCGTCCGGACGCCGCCAGCCCGATCACCATGTCCTGTGCCGTCAGATGCAGCGCTTGCAAATCCGCCTCGGCCAGCGTCAGGCTGTCCTCGGCCCCTTCCACCGCCTTTAATAACGCGCCGGGCCCGCCGGCAATCAGGCCGATAACCCGCTCGGGCGCCACGCCGAAGGTGGGGGGGGACATTCGGCGGCGTCCAGCACGCCCAGGCGACCGCTGGTGCCCGCACCCAGGTAGATCAACCTGCCGCCCGCCGCCAGCGCCGCCGCGGCGAGATCCACCGTCGCCGCAATGGCCGGCAATTCCCGGCCCACCGCCTCCGGCACTTTATGATCCTCTTGATTGAACAAACGCACCATTTCCAGGGTGGTCAGGCTGTCGAGCTCCATGGAGGCCTTATTGCGGCTTTCCGACACCAGGGCGCCTAAATTCATCACATCACCGTTGAATTTTTTAATTCAAATAATAAACACTATTATTGAATATTTAATTCCGGCAGGCGAGCGGATTCGCGCCGAACACAAACTTATCGAGGGATCTGGGAATTCATATGAGCAGCCTGCTGCGCATTCGCCAGCTGTATTCGCGCCTTTCCGTTAACGACCGTAAATTGGCGGATTTATTATTATCCGATACCGACGAGGCACGCCATCTTAGCTCGCAGCAAATGGCCGCCCGGCTGGGAATAAGCCAGTCAAGCGTGGTGAAATTCGCGCAAAAGCTGGGATACAAAGGCTTTACCGCACTCAAGCTGGCTTTAAGCGAAGCTTTGGCCACCGGCCATGTCCCTGTATCAATCCCGGTTCACAATCAAATACTTAGCGATGATCCCATCAAAATCGTCGGGGAAAAGCTGCTGACCGAAAAACTGGCCGCCCTGCGAGCGACACTGGACATCAACAGCGAGGACAAACTGCAATCGGCGGTGGCGTTGCTGAAAAATGCCGGCAGGATTGTCATTGTCGGCATCGGCGCATCGGGGCTGGTGGCCAGGGATTTTTCCTACAAGCTGATGAAGATCGGCCTGTCGGCGGTGGCGGAAACCGATATGCACGTCTTGCTGGCCACCGTACAGGCGTTCGGTCCCCGCGATGTGCTGCTGGCCATTTCCTACAGCGGCACCCGGCGCGAAATCAATCTGGCGGCTCAGGAAGCGCACCGGGTCGGCGCCGGCGTCATGGCGATTACGCACTTTTCCCCCAACAGCCTGCAACAGCACGCCGATATTGCTTTATACACCGTCGCTGATGAAAAAGCCCAACGCAGCGGCGCCATCTCTTCCACCGTGGCGCAGCTGTCGTTGACCGATCTGCTGTTTATGGCGCTGGTACAGCGGGATCTGGAAAATGCGCCGCAGCGCATCCGCCATAGCGAGGAGCTGGTGAAAAAACTCAGCAAATCGGCTGAATAACCTCGTGGACGATAGTCATCCAGTCAATCGGCTTATTCGCCAAGACTGACCCCTCCTGGCATGGTCTCCTCGGTGAAGCACCACGAGACGACATCCGCTGAGCCCGGATGTCAAGGTACCGGCTCCCCCGCGGCATCGATAGCCAGTTTGAGGCTCATATGCAGCAGCGTCTGCTCCAGGAGGCTATACCCCTCGGCGATATCCCTTTTTGTCCGCGTACGTACCAGTTTAGCGATATCCATGATGAATTTGACCACGGTATCGGCGTTTCTGGTCATCACGTCCGCCTGCAACATCGGATCATGCATAATAGCGTATTTAATCATATCATCGGTTAACGGCGCGTTTCTCGACCAACGCAAGTGGCGCTTAATCAGTGGCCGAAGATAATCATAGAAAACCCCGTCGCTCCCGGCCAAGAGATCATGCAGGTAAGAGACCTGATCCGCGGACGCGGCATTAAGGCTTTGAGCGGTGAGATAATAAATATCGTCGGTAAAATCGGCGAGGTGGGTAACCTCGTGCATCAGGCTTTTGGCCAGTTGTTCCTGCTGAGTCAGAGACTGTACCAGCAAATCGGCCATGACGACGACCCGCTTATGTCTATCCCCCGGCACGACGAAGGCCACGGTTTCACCTCTGAGATCCAACGGCTCATAGCGAGGAGAAAAAGGAACCGGCGCCGGGTCGAACCCTGAACGGTAAACACCGAAATCATCCTTTTTCCTGACCGTGGAAACGATAGTGACATTATCCACCACCTCCTCCTTCAATTTAACCGCCTTATCGATAATGTCTTGAAACCTGCTGACCGCCTGTTCTACAACCGCGGGATTGTTAACCGATAAAACCCCTGAAAAATAGTTATTCAACATGGTCTTTTCGAGAACATCAGTTTTAGCGAGCTGTAAAAAATCATTGACCCGTCCAAGATCATCAAAAACATTTTTGAGCTTGACGCTCACCGAAAGCTGCGCGCCGGCAAGGTAGGGGTGTTTTATACTTAAGGCGGTTTCAACGGTACCTGTCACCCGGACGGTTGGTAATTGACCGAATATTCGGCCGAGCTCGTCCTCGATATGAGCGAAAACAAACGCGTCATCCAAGGGGACTATCCTGCGCAACGGTATAAAGGCAGTGAAGGCAGGGAGTCTGAGTACCGGCGGTCGGATGGGCATAGGACGGTGTGCAGCCGACGAGGTGCCGGCCACCGGCCGTGGGCCGTTCATCGCCATTACCGGTTGCAGCGGCAGTTTCTGGTAACGTATCGGGTTGGCCAGCAGCGCTGCTTCTTGCGGCGGGATAACATTAATTTGGTGATTGTTAAGAGTATACTTGTTGCTCAAAATCCCGGTATGTTCCGGGTTGAGCCGTACATAAACCTCTTGCCCAAGGTATTTATCGCCGCCGGGTTTGATAAACGCCGCCCGCGTTTTGACGCCGTCTAGGGTAATGGACTTATCCGGGGTAAATTCCAACGGCAATTTTCCCCTGCGTTGGCCGGCTTTAATTTTATGAAAGGCACTCTTGATGCCGGGAATCACCTCTTCGAAATAATTACCCAGCCGTGATGATTTCGAAAAGGCCGTTTTTCCCAATGCCGATGGCAAGCGTTCAATCAGAGGATCCACGGTACGCAGCGTCGCCTCGGTCAGGGGAAGGAATTGTCCCCGGTGCGCCAATCTCCACGCCGGCATAACGTCTAGACGAAAGGACTGCTTCCCTTTATTTAACGCCCGTTTGGCGCCTGCTTTCAGAATAGGCGCAAACAATAAGGCATCCATTGAGCAGTGATAAAATTTTTCACCCTTCTCCCCTTCCTCACCCGTGGTCAAGCAGGAATATAAAGGCAGCATGGATAATAGCGATTCAATGACTGATTCCACCGGCGTTTTTATATTACCGTAGTCATTCAACGCCTGGCGCAACGCATCTTTATGCTTTAGCGTCAGCGTTTTTATCAAACATTCATCGGCGGTTTCTCCCTCGCCCGGCGCCGGGGCCGGACCCTCCGTCAGTTCCAGGCTAAAATCAGCCTGAACGCTTAAACGCTCCGCTTTCGCCAACAGCATCTTATACCGAGCGATATCCGAATCCACGCGGGTCAATTCATAATGCCGCTTTTGTTTCGCCAAGGCATAAATGCGTCGTTCGCCTTCTCGCTCAGCGCCGATGAGATCGACGTCAACGGGACCAGAAATAATGGTCACCCGATCCGGGTCGTAGGACAACGCCGGCAGCATCACATGGGCACGTGTTTTATGCTGCTTGATGAACGCAAATGTCGGCAGCGAAATGCGTGCGGTATTGATGAAGTTTAATTCCCCCTCCGTCAAACGGCTTAGGGCGTCACCGATAAGCAACCGGTCCGCCTGATAGAAGGCATCAGTGAGATCGTCGGTCTGCTGTTTAAACTTTTCATCCAATAAACGGGTATGATAGTTAGGATTCGCTTGCGCTATTTGCAACCGGGTTTGGAAAGTTTTGTTAAGTTCAGACCACCGGACCAAAGGATTATTCTGCCCGCAGCGTCCCGCCGGCGACGTGAAAAATCTTTCCAGGGCTTTTTTCCAACTCCGACCCACTCATTTGGGGATCCTGCATTGTTGCGTCAGCGTTATCGGTGCTGTAGCCAATCAATGCGGGGATGAGGAAAAAATTCGACCAATGATCAGGCGCAACCCCAAGATTGAGCTGCAGGCAAATCATCCTACCCAGCGCCACGGCGTCCTGCGCCGTTAATGCCCGCGTGTCGCTACCGGCTGCCAAAGCAAAGGAAAACCCGGCATGTTTGTAACACCAGAGGGGGTCGTCAGCGTTGATATCATAGAGGAGTGGAATAGCCAGCAATGGAAGCACCGGCGCGACGATGTGGCGTTTAACATAGTCGCTGGCCCCGCTAATGCTCGTGATGCGCGCATCGTCAAAAAAATTTCGACCTTGCTATCAAGCCTGCTTTGAATAAGCAATAGCCGGTCGCTTGCTGAGCTGGATCCTCTTTGAAAGAAATTGACGACAAAATCAAGCATGCCGCCGCCAAAGATATTTTCGCTTATCCAGGCATTGATAATCACCCTGGCCGAAGACGCCGGCAGCGTTTCATGGGGATTAACGCCAAAGCCACCGCCGGCCGCCAGGATAAAACGGGCAACGTCTTCAACTTGAAGGGATTTCCCGTCCAGCGCATCAATAACCGCATTGACCAAAACCGCACGTTCGTTATAGGTTATAGCGCCAAGTTCATGATCACACTGCGCCAATAATTGAGCGATATAACAGTTTTTATCATCCAAAACGTTTCCGCCGCCACATATACGGCCGGCATTATTTTTTTTCCGAAGCGGCGGTTGCAGCGCCTTCCCCCAACGAGGCGGCAGAGGCAAGGGGGAATTTAAGAGGATCCTTAATTGTCTTTACATAATTGTACATTTTGCTAAAAGCATCAAATATGCTGCCCGGGATGGCATTGTAAATTGCAGAGGGAGGATCCATGACGGAAAGCACGGCATCCAATGGCCGACTCAGCTGTTGGATGTTCGCGCTGTTGACGGCAGCCGAGGTTAAAAAAATTTACCGAGGCGAACAGCAACTGCGTTTTTGCCGGTACGGTGGGAATGAACGAAAAACCTGAATTGAAAATATTTTGTTCATTAACGATCTTCGCCAGTTTAATCAGGGCACTGCCGGTTTTTTTTATATCAGCTTCTTTCAATTTATCTGATGGATAATCATGATTCTGGTTATCAAAGTCGAATCTTTCCGTATTATAGGCTCGATATAGTGGTGGCGATAATGGCATAGAATATCCTCCATGAGATGATAATAACGATTGGCAGGCGTTTATTTCGCTATATCCTTCATCCCTGAGCTGCAGGTGCGTTGGCAATACCAGGCTCATCCATAAGCCTAGCCCCTAATGGGCCGCTGCAAGCAGCGTCCAAATCTGTTCCTGAAAGATTTGTCGTTGCGACGCCGCCTTCCTGCAACACGAATTATTTTGGGTTTAAAATGCCTGATACCTTTTTTTAGCTATCAAGAGTGGCGCCAGGTATGCGCATTGCCGATCCCGATAAAATCCTTTAACGCACAAGCCTCAAGGTCCCAATACTCTTCCAATCTGGCATAGGTGGGCGAGTCCATCACCACAGGCAAGTTGTATAACTTAAGCGCTTCCCGTGTCTGCCTCTCGATGGCCAGGCGCTGATCAATCACATGGTTGAAAAGTTCGGGCCCGCTGACATACGACAGCGTGGACGCATAGCGGCCGACAGCGAGCTCATCTGCAAGAGGGGGGGGCGTTGCCGATAAAGTTCTCTGTGCGATAGATAGCGTTGGTAACTCTCTTCCAGCATGGCGGCCAGCGTTGGATTATTGGCATGGGTTCCCCAATTACTATTCGGATATTTACCCTGCACATTCAACGCATCATGATAAACCGGCGTCGACAGAATGAGTCCTTCAGGGTGGGTTTTAAGCTCAAATGTCCCAGGGGGAATAAACAGCGTATCGTCCACATCCATATAAAGACCGCCCCGGCGATTGAGCAAATCCAGCCGGATGACATCGCAAGCGGAGGCAAAATTGGTGGCCTTGCCGCCATTTCCATCAATGGCGGCAAGATAATGATCGTAATTTTTCGTTTGCGAGAAAGCATGATAATAATCAGTAAATTCCAGGTTGATGACCACCACATTTTTCGCCAATCGTTGTAGACGCTCCATATTTCGTTGATAAGCGCCCTCGTCGCGGCTTGACAGATACAGCTTGAAATCATGGGGCCGCGGAAATTCTTTCGCCTGGAGGGCATTATTTTGCAGATTTCTAACGATATCATCGGAAATGTCATTTTTTCCGACCCATATGGACGTGATTTTTCTGGGGATGCTGTGTTTTGTCTCCGGTGAGAGTTTTATTGGGGCGCTATCCCATTTCAAATCCACCCCCAATGCCTGTATGCCGGTATATTGTTCACTCGGCGCTGCCGGCGCCGGAGATGGGACGGTCGCTTTTTTCAGCCTGCCGGCGGGATCAATGGAATAGGTCTTTTCGGGAAATTGTTCAATTATTGTTTTCACCTTTGTTTTATCATGGCGCAGATAAAACACGTTATGCGTGAGATCGTATATGACGGAGGTGGCTTTGCCGTCATTTCTGACCCGGATCTCATTTTGTCTGATAAAGATGCCATGGGCGTTATAGTCGCGCCGTGGCGCTTTGGCGGGACTTATCGCATAAGCGCGCGGCAAAGGCCCCGGATTTACGGCCGAACCGGCTGCTCGTGATGAGCCTGGAGCATTGTGGGGATCGGCGCCCCAGGCGGCCGCAGCGCGGGGGGGGCGCCTCTGCCGCCGAGTCCCTGCTGAAGGACAGTTTGTATTTTCGAACTGAATTTGACCGGGATGGCCCTGAAATGGTTTTTGTTGGTGAGAAAAAACTTGGGACCAAACGGAACGCCGGTCTCCAGATTCGTCATGGCATAAACCGCGCGGCCTCGGTATTTCTGATCTACCAGCGGCTGAAGGTCGATTTTTCTTCCCGTGCCTTGCTCTGCGGCGATAAATATTGGGCCAATACGTCCCGGCTGCTGCGCTAGCCTAGGCGCATCGGTTGTCCGATCGAATAAGGCTTTCAGTTTGGGTAAGCTCTTTCCCATTTGTCTGCCGGCTGACGCCACCTGATTAAACGATTTTTTCCCGACAAAGTAGATAATTTCAAATCCTGGATCCATCAAGCGAGCCGTGTTTTTCGCCAATGCCGATACTTCTTTGAGAGAGACGATTTTCGATGCCGGCTGAAGCGCTTTTACCATCAGGGTCTTAGCCGATTTGGAGGCTATTTCCTTCATGGTATAGCGCGCCGCCGCCATGGATAACGCATTTCGACCCGCCGTGTGCAGCCCTTGCAAAAATAGCGTACCGCTTTTTACCGACAGACGATTCATCTGACCCACTACCGGTATCAGGGATGCGATGTCCAGCGCGCAATCAAACAGGGTTTCTTCCACGTCATCTTCGGTAATGCCGTCGATGCAGGAATAGAAGGGTATTAATGAAAGAAAAAAAATCTTTGGCTATATGAAGAAAATGCTTGTCATAACCCGCATCATAAAGCTTTTTGAGCAAAATTTCCTTATGATCAGCCAACAGGGACGTTATCAGCTGCTCAAAAGAGTGGGTTTTGGCTAAAATATTTTTTGATTTAAGCAAGCAGACAGAAACACCGGAGCGGAAAAATTTAAATGACGTCGTTTTCTCTACTGGCGTGAGATATATAATTAGATAGCCTTCGTTAAAACGGCTCAACGCATAGAATACAGGCTGTTCAAATCGGTCCACCGCAAACAGCTCGGTATTCGGATCCATAATGATTTTTTGCATGCTCGGCGGAAAAATCATACAAGACAGGGCTCTCGCGAAACCACCTTTTATGGCAGTATTTAAAACCAAACTTTGGATTGATCAGGGCCTCAGAAGCCACATATTTATCGACAAGAGTATTGCGCCAGCGGTTATCGTCCGTACTAAAATAGGCCCCATGCCTGGCTTAACAATAGCCGTTCAACCACGCTGTATTTTTCGGCGATAGCGTTATTTTGCGCGACAAAAACATCATCAATGTTCGGCAAAATAACATTTCCGGGTCTGTCTGGATAAAAGTAAAGTAATGCAGGGTCAGGGCCACCGGCGCGATGTAATATATAAGAAACAGGTATATGATCGTCATCGTGATTTATCAATGGTTCGGGACAAGTAGGGGTGATTTTCAATAAATACTCACTGGCGCTGACCGAGGGACAAGATTTATTGACGATCTCCTCCGCCAGCGTCGTTCGCGATTTGTAATTCGCCATCGCCACAGCTAACACTTTGAAAGGATTATTGGCCTCTACATAGCGGTCTTTCTCCTCGAAATAATAGTTTAGTGCATCATAGACAGTGTTTGCATAATAGCTGAAGCCTTGATAAGAGCCGTTGCGAGATGCTATAAATTTGGCTAGGGCAGGAAGTTGATAAAATAGCAGCCATTGAACAGGAGCGAGATTCTCTTCAACCTGTACCTGGACAAATTTACCCAACTCCACGGCTTCTTCAAAGCTTATCATGGAAATGTCGATGCCGCTTTGGCGACCGAAAATCAAACCGGCTTGCGCTTCGCCCAAATCAAAATCCACCAACCTGAAATTTTCGTACGGCGGCGCCTGCCAATACGCCAATACCGGAAGTTCAGGGACGATAGTCCAAGCCCAAAGGCGTTCCGCGAATACCCTATTACCCTCAGCGCCATCTTCCTCAAGGATATCATCCGTATAATCCCTCAAAACTTTTTTCAGCCCAGTGCCAAGGGAGGATAATGTTACGCTGCCGAGATCCTGATGCCTACATAGAAGTTCAATGAAAAAATTTTCAAAAGTATCATTCAACCAGTTAAAATGAATCCAGCGGCGAACCACCATAGCGGCCACATTATCAGGAATAGCTTCCTCTTCGCCGCCGCCATAATAGGCGACGGGATTCAGTAACGTTCTAGCCAGGTCATGCCTGTGTTTTTCATCCTCGGCAAGATAGGATATGGCCTGCCGAACCAGGTTCGAACCGGCGTTGCTCTCATCGATATCTTTTAGAGGGAAATTGCGGAAAAAATCCGACATGGCGGCATTTTGTCTGGATAGGGTTTCAAGTCCGGTACTTTTTTGGATAATAAAGATTCCCGGGAGGAATAACCGTAAGAATTTTATTTACTGCCGTATCAAGGGGTAATGTCACCGCCGCCGCCTGGGGGAAAGACGTTATGCTATCGAGAAACGCTTTAATTCTGAGAACGCAATCCTGAACCTGACGTCCCATCGACGCCATGCTCCGGGTCAACGGCATTCCGTCCGATGCCGCGTTATACACATCGGCGCCGGTACGGCCGATATGTTTACTATGGTTTATGCCGCTTTGCCGCGGCCGGCATGGCCGGCGCCCCGTCGTATTGCGCCCTCCCGCTGCTCGAAGACGTCGACCGGCGATGACTTTATCACTGCTGCCGACGCCTGGCGCCGGCAACGCGCATCTTGTGAATGGCGCTGCCGTATTTTTCGCTGATGAAAGCAGCGCGTTTTTTCAAGGGGCGCGCCGGTGATGGGCAAAGCCCCGTCGGCCGCCGGCCTGGAGCAGCATGCCTATCTGAGGGGAGACGGCGGGGACACAGAGGTGATTCAACGACATTGGACACGAATAACAACATAAGCAACATCGTGCCTTTGCCATTATTCGCAACGGCGCCGCCGAGGTCATCGGCTGTCCTCTTCAAACTTGACGTTAATTTTTTGTCACTACAATATGGATGAGTTTTATTATAGTACGTGCCTATATCATGGCGATAAATAGCATTATCATTTAATCTCATTATTATTCCCGTTTTTAAATTAATTTAAATTTCAGCTATTTCATGATGGTAATGCTCGCTTTATTAATGAGAAAGTTAAGTAAGCCGTTAAATGACTCAGCCACTTCTTATTTATTTTAATGTTTATTGATAGCGAAGTACTTAAATGGGAAATGTCTTTAAAATAACGCGTCATCAAGAGTAGAATAAATCAGATTAACTGTATAGCACTTTTAATTTATTCTTTACCGTTCGTCAACCTTCCAATAATTCAGAGGGTGCTTAACAAAAAGCGGGGCTGAAAAGTGACAAGCCTGAATGATGCGAAGCCGTCATTATTGACCTCCCGTGGGTTTGTCGGCAGTCGGCAGCCATGATTGGTCTTTACCCGGCTTTGTGGTAATGTGCGCGGGTGAGGCGGCTGGACAAAGCACGGCCGGTAATGGGGTGCAAGAGTTAAATGGCTTTATTGATTACCAAGAAATGCATCAATTGCGATATGTGTGAGCCTGAGTGCCCGAACCAGGCCATCAGCATGGGGCCGGAAATCTACCAAATCGATTCGGATCGGTGCACTGAATGCATCGGTCATTACGAGACACCCACCTGTCAAAAGGTCTGCCCTATCGATAACACCATTGTTGCTGACCCGGCCGTCGTGGAAAGCAACGAGCAGCTGTGGGAAAAATTCGTGATGATGTACCACGGTGATCGATTGTAGGTCTCGCCTCCGTCGCGCCATACAGCGAGGAGACATCAGCCGATAAGCCGGGGCCCTTTGTTCAGTATTCGATGATAACGGTGGCGCAGGCATAATGGCGTTCATCCGCCAGCGTCACGTGGATGTGCGTTACCTTAAGGCTGGCCGCCAGTTTGGCGGCTTGCAGATGCAGTTTCAAACCGGGTTTGCCCAAGACGTCGTTGACCACCTCAAAATGCGCAAACGCCAGGCCGTTGCGTATACCGGTGCCGAATGCCTTCGCCGCCGCCTCTTTTACCGCGAAACGCTTGGCCAAAAAACGGATGGGCTGCTTATGTCGCAGGTATTGCTCCCATTCGGCCTCACTGAGGATACGGCGGGCAAAACGGTCGCCGCTGCGCGCCACCACCGCCTCGATACGCTCTATTTCAACGATATCGGTGCCTATTCCCAGGATGGGCATCAGGCGCGCGCCCCGAGCATCAACCGTTTCATTTCCGCCACTGCCTCGGCCAATCCGCCCATAACGGCACGGCCGATAATGGAATGGCCGATATTCAGTTCGTGCATTTGCGGCAGCGCGGCTATAGCCTGTACGTTTTGGTAGGTCAGGCCATGGCCGGCATTCACCTTAAGCCCCTGAAGCTCGGCAAACGCCGCTGCACGGCGTATACGCTCGAGCTCCGCCAGCCGGCCGGCTTCATCGGCGGCATCGGCGTATGCGCCGGTATGAATTTCAATATAAGGCGCGCCCACCGCGGCAGCCGCGGCAATGTGTTTTTCATCGGGATCGATAAATAGCGATACCTGAATCCCGGCCGCGGATAAACGGGCCACCGCATCTTTCATCTTGACGCTTTGGCCGGCCACGTCCAGGCCGCCTTCGGTGGTGACTTCCTGGCGTTTTTCCGGTACCAGACAGCAAAAGTGCGGTCGCAACTCGCAGGCGATGGCGATCATTTCGTCAGTGACCGCCATTTCGAGGTTCATCCGGGTTTGTATGGTCTGGCGCAGTATACGGACATCGCGGTCGGTAATATGACGGCGATCTTCGCGCAAATGAACGGTGATACCGTCCGCGCCCGCCTGCTCGGCGATAAATGCCGCCTGGACCGGATCGGGATAATTCGTGCCCCGCGCGTTACGCAAGGTGGCAATATGATCAATGTTCACGCCTAACAGCAAACCGGACATAGCATTCCTCTGTACTTCGTCAACCTTACCAGCGTAGACCTGTAGGTCTACACCCAATATTTAACCCTGTCTGTCCACACTCGCCTGTTTATGCTTGGCGCGGTGGATTATCCCGAACCGAAACGGCCATATCCAGTTTAACCGGGCGAGTCGTCGTCGGGCAACGGTTTGGGCGGGATTTTAGCGGCCGGGGGCCGACCGAAAAGCTCTCGGCTTTTTAGAGGCTTACCTCCAAGATAGGGTTTAAGCGCCATGCGGGTAAAGCGCTTGGCGGCGCGCAGTGTTTCCCCATCGGGAAACGTGGCGGCGGCCAATGCCCGCAGCTCGCGGCCGTTAAAGGTGTAATGATCGATGATGACGCTGGCGATAAAGCCTTTTTCCTGCCGAAAACGGTAAGTCATATCATCGTCCACCGGCAGGCCGGTGGCGGCGCAGTGCAGAAAATCCACGCCATATCCCAAGTGGTGAAGCAGCGCCAGCTCAAATCGGCGCAGGGCGGGCTCAGGAGAATCGTTGGCAACCGCAAGGGATTGCAGGCATTGCAGGTAATCGAAAAACAGTGAGGAGTAGTCCGCGCCGTAGGATACCAGGCGGGAAAGCAGCTCATTGGCATAAAGCCCGCTGTAGAGCATCAGGCCGGTTAACGGCAGTCCCAGTGAGACGGGCTCGGCGTTGCGCAGGGTTTTGACGTCGCCGCGCCCGCTCCAGCGGATAAGCAGCGGCGTGAAAGGCTGTAGCACTCCCTTCAGGGAGGAACGGCGTGACCGGGCGCCTTTGGCGAGAACTCTTACCCTACCGTCGTTTTCGGTAAAAAAATCCAACAGCAGGCTGGTTTCGCTATAGGGCCGTCCATGCAGGACAAAGGCGCGCTGCCAGCCTTCCATCGGCAATCCCCTCAGAGATCTTCGCCGTAACCCAGGCTTTTCAAGGCCCGTTCATCATCGGCCCAGCCGGATTTCACCTTGACCCACAGCTCGAGATGAACCTTGTTTTCAAACATCGTTTCCATATCTTGACGGGCCTCAATGCCGATGGTTTTGATCTTGCTGCCCTTGTTGCCGATGACCATTTTTTCTGCCCGTCGCGCTCTACCAGGATCAGGCCGTGGATATCAAAACCGCCCCGCTCATTGGTGACGAAACTTTCAATTTCCACCGTGACGGAATAAGGCAGCTCATGCCCCCCAGGTAACGCATCAATTTTTCACGGATGATCTCCGAGGCCATGAAACGCTGGGAACGATCGGTTATGTAGTCCTCGGGAAACTGATGAATTCCCTCCGGCAGGCACTTCCGCACGATTTCCGCCAACGTATCGACATTCATCCCGGTTTCGGCGCAAATCGGCACGACGTCGTGAAAGTTTAGCTGCTGGCTTAGAAAATTCATATGGGGCAACAGGCGGGTTTTATCGGTGACGTTATCCACCTTGTTGATGGCCAATACCACCGGGCAATGGACGGCGCGCAGTTTGTTCGCCACCATCTCGTCGTCGTCGGTCCAGTGGGTGCCTTCCACCACGAAGATTACCAACTCCACATCGCCGATGGAACTGCTGGCGGCACGGTTCATCAGGCGATTGATGGCGCGTTTTTCCTCAATGTGCAGCCCTGGGGTATCCACATAGATTGCCTGATAGGGTCCCTCGGTATGGATACCCATGATGCGGTGACGGGTGGTCTGCGGTTTTCGCGAGGTGATGGACACTTTCTGCCCCAGGAACTGGTTCAGCAAAGTGGACTTGCCCACGTTGGGCCGCCCGACGATGGCCACGAATCCGCAATAGGTTTTTTCTTCGCTCATTCAAGCTCCAGCGCTTTCAGCGCCTGCTCGGCGGCTGACTGTTCAGCTTTGCGGCGGCTGGATCCGTTACCCACCACGGGTTCAGACAAGCCGCTGACATGGCAGTGAATCGTAAATTCCTGATCATGCGCCTCGCCGCGAACCTGAACCACCAGATAAGTCGGTAACGGCAAATGACGCCCTTGTAGATACTCTTGCAAACGGGTCTTGGGATCCTTTTGCTTATCGCCGGGGCTGATTTCCTCCAGGCGGCTGCGATACCAGCTAAGTATCAGACGCTCGATATTCTGAATATTGCTATCGAGAAATATCCCGCCGATCAGGGCTTCCACGGTATCCGCGAGAATGGATTCGCGGCGAAATCCGCCGCTCTTCAATTCCCCCGGCCCCAGGCGCAGACACTCACCCAGTTCGAACTCGCGCGCCATTTCCGCCAGGGTATTGCCCCGCACCAGCGTCGCGCGCATGCGGCTCATGTCTCCCTCATCCACCCGCGGAAACCGGAGGTACAACGCATTGGCAATGACGTAACTTAATATGGAGTCACCGAGGAATTCCAGCCGTTCATTATGTTTGCTGCTGGCGCTTCGGTGTGTCAGAGCCTGTAACAGTAGCTCATGCTGTTGAAAAGTGTAGCCCAGTTTTTTCTGGAGCCTATTAATTAAGATGGGGTTCATGCGTTACCAATAACTCAACCATGCGTCAAATAACTACAGCATACGGAACAGGTCTGCCTGAGCTGAGCCACGCCAAAACTGTTTCGTTTGCAGTGGTTCCCAAATGGGAAACCGTCTTTTATACCCTTCATCTTTCAAGCCGCGGCCGTGTTGGCTACGCTTGTTCACCCGAATCACTTACCTGAGTAAGCTCATCGGGATTCACAAGCTTGCCGCCTTGCCGCAACTCGAAAGCTTTTGCGTATATGCCCTTCATCTTTCAAGCCGCGGCCGTGTTGGCCGCAGCTAGAGAAAGGTATTATGTATATTCTACAACGGGTGGCGCGATAATGCTTCGCTTAAAGAAGAGATTTAATTAATGAATTCCGCCGATACGTCGTAAACGAATGCCGGTAGGCCATTTTCCTTCTTGTTTTTCAAAACTCATCCAAATCGCCGTCGCCCTGCCCACCAGATTTCTTTCCGGAACGAATCCCCAATAACGGCTATCAGCGCTGTCATCGCGATTATCGCCCATCATGAAATATTCTCCCCCCCCCCGGCACAACCCACTCCATGCGCTGTTGATAATAGAGATTCATCTGATCCTCCTGGCCGGGCACCGTCAGAATACGGTGGGACACATCGCCAAGCGTCTCGATGCGCTGCGCCAGGCGGATGCCGTCGTCCACCGACTGATCCGGCGGCACTTCCATAAAGCCGGAAGAGGATTCACTGTTGCCTGTGGAATCGAAGGTTTGGACGAAATCACTGGGCGACATTTCGCTGTATGTCACCGGGAGCGCATTTGCGCAGGTAGGGCTGCCGCCGCACCCCGGATGCACCGTGACGGTTTTCGACAGGGGGTCGTAACTGACGCGATCGCCGGGCAACCCGATTACGCGCTTAATATAATCCAGCGTCGGATCCAACGGATATTTGAATACCACCACGTCGCCGCGCTGTGGGTGACCGGTGGGAATGAGGGTGGTTTGGGTAATGGGGTTTTTGATCCCATAGGCGAATTTTTCCACCAAAATAAAATCACCCACCAATAACGTCGGCATCATTGAACCCGATGGAATTTGAAATGGCTCATAAATAAAAGAACGGACTACGAATACCACCAGCAATACCGGAAAGATTGAAGCACAGGTTTCAATCCAGCCGGGTTGAGCGGCTTTTTTCGGCACGGTTTTACCGGCGACCGGCGCGCCCGTATTCAACGGGACTTGCGATTGTTTCATCCGGCGCGCCGGTGCCAATTTAAATCGATCCACGCACCAGATAATACCTGTTATCAAGGTCGCTATTGCCAGGATCAAGGCAAACATATTCGCCATGCTAACTCCTCAAACTCATTTGCTGTCTTTGCCGACATGCAGAATAGCCAAAAATGCTTCCTGCGGCAGCTCCACGTTACCAACCTGCTTCATGCGCTTCTTGCCTTCTTTTTGTTTCTGCAGCAATTTCTTCTTGCGGCTGACATCGCCGCCGTAACATTTCGCCAGTACGTTTTTACGCAATTGCTTAATGGTGGAACGGGCGATGATATGGCTGCCAATCGCCGCCTGAATCGCGATATCGAACTGCTGCCTGGGAATCAACTCCTGCATTTTCTCGACGATTTCGCGTCCGCGACGCTGGGAATTGTCTCTATGGGTAATCAGCGCCAGGGCGTCCACCCGTTCTCCGTTGATAAGGATATCCACCCGGACCATATCGGAGGTTTGAAAACGCTTGAAACCGTAATCCAGCGATGCATAGCCGCGGGAAGTGGATTTCAGCCGATCGAAAAAAATCCAGCACCACCTCAGACATGGGTATGTCATAGGTTAACGCCACCTGGTTGCCGTGATAGACCATGTTGGTCTGCACGCCGCGCTTTTCAATGCAAAGGGTAATGACATTGCCGAGGAATTCCTGCGGCAATAGCATATGGCATTCCGCGATGGGTTCGCGCAGTTCCAGGATATTGTTCAGCGGCGGCAATTTGGCCGGGCTGTCCACGTACTGAGTCTGGTTATCCGTGGTGACGACTTCATAGATAACCGTCGGTGCGGTGGTGATAAGCTCCAGATCGTATTCCCGCTCCAGGCGCTCCTGAATGATTTCCATATGCAGCAAACCAAGGAAACCACAGCGGAAACCAAATCCTAGGGCGGTGGAGCTTTCCGGCTCGTAGAACAGCGAGGCGTCATTCAGGCTCAGTTTGCCCAGAGCGTCGCGAAAGGCTTCATAATCATCGGAACTGATGGTGAACATGCCGGCATAAACCTGCGGCTTCACTTTCTTGAAGCCCGGTAGGGCCTTTTCCGCCGGCTGTCGTGTCAAGGTCAGGGTATCGCCCACCGGCGCCCCCAGAATATCCTTGATGGCGCACACCAGCCAGCCCACCTCGCCGCAGTTCAAAACGTCCCTGTCCACCCGTTTCGGCGTGAAGATACCCAGACGATCGGCATTATAGCTTTGCCCGGTGCTCATGACCTTGACCTTGTCGCCTTTGCGCAGCGTGCCGTTTTTCACCCGGACCAGCGACACCACTCCCAGGTAATTATCAAACCATGAGTCGATGATCAATGCCTGCAGCGGACCCTCGGCAGAGCCTTGGGGCGGCGGAATGTCCCGCACCAGCCGTTCCAGCACCTCGGGCACGCCTTCGCCGGTTTTGGCGGAACAACGCACCGCATCGGTGGCGTCGATACCGACGATATCCTCAATTTCCTGCGCCACCCGTTCCGGATCGGCGGCGGGCAGGTCAATCTTGTTCAGAACCGGCACCACTTCCAGGTTCATTTCCATGGCGGTGTAGCAGTTGGCCAGGGTTTGCGCTTCCACCCCCTGCCCCGCGTCCACCACCAGCAATGCCCCTTCGCAAGCCGCCAGCGAGCGCGACACCTCGTAGGAAAAATCCACGTGCCCGGGGGTATCGATAAAATTGAGCTGGTAGGTTTCACCGTCTTTGGCTTTGTAGTCCAGCGTTACGCTCTGAGCCTTGATGGTAATGCCGCGTTCTCGTTCCAGATCCATGGAATCCAGCACCTGGGCTTCCATCTCCCGTTCGGCCAATCCGCCGCAGGTTTGGATCAGGCGATCGGAGAGGGTCGACTTACCGTGGTCGATATGGGCGATTATTGAAAAGTTTCTTATATGTTTCATTTATATGAATTTTTCTCTAATTTTAACGCTGAAAATCATTCTCATGGAAACGGGGCGGGATACAGTTTCAGAACCGCCCGTAAAAACATCGTCGCATCTTACACTGAAAGCGGAAACCAAGAAAGGCAGCGGAGGAAGCGCGGTTGAAAATCGATGAACAACGGAGGCGCGCCAAGGAATAACGGCCTGAGAGCGCTGGCGCGCAACGAACTGAAATTCCCCGAGAGGGGGGAAAAACGATATCCGGGCGACGCTCCGCCGACAAGGCAACCTGGCCGGCGGTCGCCGGTCACCGGCAAAACTACTCTTTTTCCCGGAGGAAAGAGGAGGAGGACGGCGGCAAGGCTATCTGCAAAATCACCGGTTGATATTCGCGCTGATTGCCGATGCGCTGCGCCAGATAACGCGCCAGCAGCATACCGCCGCCGCCGCCGAACAGACCGCCCAGGGCCGCGGCGATATCCGTGTGGAACAGGCCCTGCAACACCGACGCGCAGCCGATCAATCCCACCAAAGGCAGCATATAGACCAGCAAGGCCGAACGGATGAGGCTGCTTTCGGTGATGCCGACCTCAACCCGCTGGCCGGGCACCAGAGGATGCCTGCTTTCAACATGGAGCTGATGCGACGCATCGGCCCCCATCTTGTTGAGAATACTGGTGCCGCAACTGTGGCGGGAATGACAACCGCCGCAACCCGAGCTTTGCTCGCAGCGCAATTGCGCCATGCCTTGCTGCCAGGAGATAACCGTTGCCCACTCTTTGATCATGGTTGCGCCTTAAACACCACGCTGTCGGCGATACGTTTGGCGGTTGCCGGAGGCAATTCACCGACCACGGTGATTTCTTTGTTACTGCGAACATCGGTATAAACGGTGCGCCGCCCGGTACGGATGTACCGCTCGCCAGTGCCGTCGCTTGCGGTGGCCTGATTGATGTTCACCGAAAAACTGAATAAGCCGTCGGAATACAACCTGGCCTCAATGGGTATATTGAAGCCCGGCAGCGTGCGCCGGCTGCGCGAGACCTCAACGGCCCCCGCCGGCAGCCAATTGGCGTCCCAGTCAAACTGAACATTATCCGAGGCGGGCACCGCCAGCAGCGGCGGTAGATCCACCTTTTGCAACCCCTTCATCATGGCCATGACCTGCGGATCCACGACAAAGGATATCACGCGGAACTGTTCCAGCGACTCGCCGTCGCGATCAAGCAAGTCGGCTCGCAATGGCAGTTTCGTTTCGGCGTCTATCCATACCACGTAACCAAATCGGCTGCCGTCCCTCGCCACGACGCGCACAACGTCGCACAACCGATCGGAGACCCGCGTGCGCCCTACGGGAATAAAATCGTAGAATTGCGCCAAGCGTCCGAAATCAGCGTAAACGATAGAGGGGAGAGAATCAACGATATGATCGCCGGAGAGGGTAAAGGGCTCGAGACCAGGCTCGAAGTAACTGATCTCATCGCCCCGCTGCAGGATTTCGAGACGGGGGCCGTCCATTTGCAGCAATTGCGCCAAGGGGCGTTTTTCAAACAGCGCATGGCGAAAACGCAATGAGTCCACACCCTGCTTGCTGACGCTGACGTAAGCAAATTCATAACTCAAGGATTTGCTTGCCTGACTCATTTGCTGCAACAACACCCCGGGGGCGGTTGTCTGCGCAAGGGTCCCGGCAGGAACGGGGGCGGTTGCCTCTGCCGTGGCGCTTGTCGCATAGAGCAAGCTGCTTGTCGCAAGACAAGCAGCACACCAAAATGACTTCATTACTGAGGCTGCATTCCTAATGACTGCGTTCCCGGTACCTGAACCGCGGCCTGCTGGGTTTCATGCTGGTCGAATTGCAATTGCGTCGAATGGACCCGGCGCTGCAATTCAAAATCCTGCAGGATGGCGTTGATGCGCTTGCGCTGTTCCTGAACCTGCTGCTGCTGTGAACCGGCATCGGCCACCGCTCCACCTGAGGGCACGCCAAGGCTTACGGGAGATGCCTGGCCCATCATGGGCAGCGTGTTGAATACCGGCGCTTCGGGCTGAGCGTCGTTATTGTTGACCGGCTGGTTATAGTGTTGGACGCCGACGATGACCGCCAGCGACACGCAGGCCGCCAGGCCGATTTGGGTGGCATGGGCGACCCAGGGGCGCGCCTTGCGCCAAAACGGCATCTTGCGCCAGATTTCCGGCTGCGGTTGCGATTCTTTAACCGCCGCGGGCGCCAGGCGCACCGGCTCACGGGCGATAGCGGCCGCGACGCGGTCGGCAAGGTCAAGATGAAGCGTCTCGCCGATATCCCCGCGCAGGGTGTCACGGATAAGATGATACCTTTGCCAGCTTTGTTGTAACGCGTCATCCTTGGACAGCGCGTTAATCAGTTCATTATCGAATAGCTCGCCATCCATAAGAGCCGAAAGCTTTTCATTACGCATGCGTGGGCACCTTTTCCTGCCGCCATCATTGTCGCTGAATCAGCGGTTGAATTTTATTATCTATAGCTTCGCGCGCACGGAAGATACGGGATCTTACCGTCCCCACGGGGCAATCCATGATGGACGCTATCTCTTCATAGCTTAATCCATCCAGTTCCCGAAGCGTAATGGCCATACGTAAATCCTCGGGAAGCCCCTCGATAGTATGAAACACTATCTGTCGCAATTCTTCAGACAACATTAAATTCTCAGGGTTCGATATTTCTTTCAATGCGCCGGCACTTTCATAGTTTTCAGCATCATTGGCATCAACATCGCTTGCCGGCGGACGCCGACCCTGAGCAACCAGGTAATTTTTCGCCGTATTGACGGCGATACGATACAACCATGTATAAAAAGCGCTGTCTCCGCGAAAAGAGTCCAGCGCGCGATAGGCCTTGATAAACGACTCCTGGGCCACATCCGGTACGTCCCCTTGGGGAACATAACGCGACACCAGACTCGCCACTTTATGCTGGTAACGAACGACCAGTAAATTGAACGCTTTCTGGTCGCCTTTCTGAACCCGTTCAACCAGCACCTGATCCGTTAACTGCTCGCTCATCCGAGGTAAATTCTCCCCAAATTTATCTCCACGCGAAAAATAGTACCGCCAGCCACTTAACCAATAACACGAGCAAGCTCCCGCTTGGAGTTTATGCTAACCATGAAGTTCCGTCCCACCTCTATTTTTTTTAATTCAATGGGAGACGGCTATCGGTGCGCCGGCTCTCGGGCCGGGTGTCAGTCAGACTATCATGAAATAGAGTTTTACGTGTTAGATTCCTGTCATCACGCGGGCGGTATGCCAAAACCGGCCCGGCACCGTTTCAACAGCGCAGGTTACCCGGTATTGGCGCGACTGTCTGTAAAGAAGCGAAAATTGTCGTGGGTAAAATAACAGCAATTAGCGGTTTAGCCCTAAATCATTGAGTGCTACCATCGGAAAACTGTCATTTCTCTAATGGTAACCACCATCCAAATGCAACCTTCTACAGAATATGTAACCGATGTACTGGTCATAGGCAGCGGCGCGGCCGGTCTATCTCTGGCATTACGCCTCGCCGGGCGTTGTCAGGTCATGGTACTGAGCAAAGGACCGCTCAGCGAAGGATCCACGTATTATGCGCAGGGCGGGATTGCCGCGGTGTTCGATGAAACCGACACCATCGACTCCCACGTGAACGATACGCTGGTGGCCGGCGCCGGCCTGTGCGATCGCGAAGCGGTGGAATTTATCGCCGGCAACGCCCGCCACTGCGTGCAATGGTTGATTGATCAAGGGGTTTTGTTCGATACCGAGACCAGCGTCGGCACAAAGGAACACTACCATCTGACCCGCGAAGGGGGGGGCACAGCCATCGCAGGATTTTGCACGCGGCGGACGCCACCGGCAAAGAAGTGGAAACCACCCTGGTGGAAAAAGCGGCTAATCATCCGAATATCCATATCATGGAGCGATGCAACGCGGTGGACTTGATAAGCTCCAGCAAGGTAGGACTGACCGGCACCCGGCGGGTGGTGGGAGCCTATATTTGGAACCGCGAAAAAGAACGGGTGGAGACCTGCCGGGCCAAAACCGTGGTGCTGGCCACCGGCGGGTCGTCGAAAGTCTATCAATACACCACCAATCCCGACATCTCCTCCGGCGACGGCATCGCCATGGCCTGGCGCGCCGGCTGCCGGGTGGCCAACCTGGAGTTCAACCAGTTCCACCCCACTTGCCTGTTTCACCCCCAGGCGCGAAATTTTCTGCTGACCGAAGCCCTGCGCGGCGAAGGCGCGCTGCTTAAACGCCCCGACGGCACCCGCTTTATGCCTGATTTCGACGAACGAGGGGAACTGGCGCCCCGCGACATCGTGGCACGGGCCATCGATCATGAGATGAAACGTCTGGGGGCCGATTGCATGTATCTGGATATCAGCCATAAGCCGGCGGAATTCATCCAACATCACTTTCCGATGATCTACCAAAAGCTGCTGACTTTGGATATCGATTTGACCAAAGAACCCATCCCCATCGTGCCGGCGGCGCACTATACCTGCGGCGGCGTGATGGTGGACCAGCACGGACGCACCGATCTGGACGGGCTTTACGCCATCGGAGAGGTAAGCTATACCGGGCTGCACGGAGCGAATCGCCTGGCGTCCAATTCGCTGCTGGAGTGTCTGGTCTACGGCTGGTCCGCGTCGGAGGATATTCTCACGCGCCTGCCCAGCGTCAAACAGGCGAAACTGTTGCCTCCTTGGGACGAAAGCCGGGTCAGCAACTCCGACGAAGAAGTGGTGCTGCAACATAACTGGCACGAGCTTCGCCTGTTCATGTGGGACTACGTGGGTATCGTGCGCACCACCAAACGGCTGGAGCGGGCCCTGCACCGCATCAATCTGCTGCAAAGGGAAATTGACGAGTATTACTCCAATTTCCGCATCTCCAATAATTTGCTGGAGGTACGCAATCTGATTCAGGTCGCGGAACTGATCGTGAAAAGCGCCATGCTGCGTAAAGAGAGCCGGGGGCTGCATTATACTCTTGATTATCCGGACATGCTGGACAACCCTCAACCCACCATCCTGCATCCCTGATAACCTGCCGCCCGGTCGCCGGACGGCAGGGCGCGGCCCGCGTCGGCGACAGGCGAGCAAGACGCCCGCAGCGGGTAGCGCGGCGTCGCCCTGGGTGATGGCCCGAACGCCATCATCCAGGCTCATAGCCCAAGATAAAAATCCCCGGTCAGCGCGCGATATGCCGCAGAATAAGCGCGGTTTTCATCCCGCAGGGCAAATGTCGAATAAGCCGTCTCTCCCGCCGTGGGGGACAACCCCAGCAAAACCCGGTGCGGCAAGCCGCCCGGACCGTCGGACACCTCGGTGCGATAGCGTAGATGCCAGCCCTCGCGACGAGCCCGCGCCGCCAGTTGCCCGCCGATGTCCGATGGCAGCACCAGTAAAAACAGGCCGTCCCGCGTCACCAACCGCCGGGCGGCGGCCAGTAATTCTTCATGGGTAAGCGTCATGGTGGATCGCGCCCGATCGCGGCCGATGTTTTTGCACGGGATGCCCACCGGAAAATAAGGCGGGTTGCTGACAATCAGCGCATAGCGCTCCGCCGCCGCATAGGTGAGAACATCGTCGTGAATCACTCGCAAACGCGCGGCCCAAGGGCTTGAGGCGCAGTTCTCCGCCGCCTGTGCCGCCGCCTCGCCGTCCAGCTCCAGGGCATCGATAAACACCTCCGCTCCGGTGCGTTGGGCCAGCATCAGGGCGATAAGGCCGCAGCCGGCGCCGATATCCAGAATACGCCGAGGAGCAGGGCAAACCGGCGCCCAAGCGCCCAACAGTACGCCGTCGGTGCCTACTTTCATGGCGCAGCGATCGTGGGCGACAAAAAAATGCTTAAAGGTAAACCCATCCCGTCGCAACAGGGATGTTTGACCCGGAGAATTCAACATGACTAGGCTCCCGACGAACAATCGGCTAACTTTATGTCAAATCGGCCCGGGTGGAAATAACCCGGCATGCGGAAACAGATGAAGATTGGCCGGGATCCGTCTATAATCTGCGCCCCAACCAGAGGTAGACCATGACCGTAACCCAATTCACCGAACTCGACCTAGATGAAAGCCTGCTCGCCGCCCTGCAAGATAAAGGCTACGAGCGCCCTACCGCCATTCAGGCTGAAGCTATTCCGCCGGCCATGGAGGGACGCGATGTGTTGGGTTCGGCGCCTACCGGAACCGGTAAAACCGCCGCTTATCTGCTGCCGGTATTGCAACACCTGCTGGATTTTCCCCGCAGGAAATCCGGCCCGCCGCGGATATTGATTGTCACGCCCACCCGCGAACTGGCCATGCAGGTCGCGGATCAGGCCAAGGCGCTGGCGGCCCGCACCACGATTGACGTCGCCACCATTACCGGCGGCGTGGCCTATATGAATCACATGGAGGTGTTCAGCGAAAACCAAGACATCGTCGTGGCCACCACCGGCCGGTTGCTGCAATACATCAAAGAAGAGAATTTCGACTGCCGGGCGGTGGAAACGCTGATTCTGGATGAAGCGGACCGGATGTTGGAAATGGGATTTGCCCACGACGTAGAGCTTATTGCCGCCGAAACCCGCTGGCGCAAGCAGACGCTGCTGTTTTCCGCCACCCTGGAAGGCAACGCGGTAAAGGATTTTGCCGAACGCCTGCTTAACGATCCGGTGGAGATAGACGCCTCTCCCTCCCGGCGCGAACGTAAGAAAATCGTGCAGTGGTATTATCGCGCCGACGATCTCAAGCACAAAACCGCCCTGCTCTGCCATTTGCTGCAACAGCCCGACGTCACGAAAAGCATTGTTTTCGTACGCAAGCGCGAGCGCGTCCACGAGCTGGTGAGCTGGCTGCACGAAGCAGGCATCGCCTCCTGTTACCTCGAAGGCGAAATGGTGCAGGCCAAACGCAACGAAGCCATCAAGCGCATGATAGACGGGCGCACGTCGGTGCTCGTCGCCACAGATGTCGCCGCGCGCGGGTTGGATATCGATGATGTCAGCCATGTGATTAACTTTGATCTGCCCACCACCGCCGACGTCTATCTGCACCGGATTGGCCGCACGGCGCGGGCGGGGCGAAAAGGCACGGCGATTTCCCTGGTGGAGGCCCACGATCATCTGCTGTTGGGCAAGATAAGCCGCTATTTGAACGAGCCGCTGAAAGCGCGAATTGTGGATGAATTGCGCCCCGCCACTCGGGCGCCCTCGCCCAAGGCCACCGGCAAGCCGTCGAAAAAAGTTCTGGCCAAGCGGAAAGAGAAAAAACGGCAAGGCCAGGTGAAAGACAAGGTCAAGGTGCGACTGCGGGACCAAAGAAACATCGGTAAACGCCGAGCCGGCAAGCAGGCCGCGGCCGAGCCACCGACGACAAAGCCCGTTGGTGAATAATGCACCGCACAGTGAGTAAAGCCGCCCGTCGAGGCGGCTTTTTTATAGGGGAATACCGCTCTTTCAGCGCTTTGCCGCCCGAAAAGCTAAAATCAGCCCCTTTCTGATACTTAACTAAAATTTTTATTTTGAATATAATTATAAAAATATTAATTATTATTTGATTTCAATAAATTGTATCAAAAATGATGTGGACAGTGTTTTGCGCAAATTTGGCACAGCGGGGTAATGAAGCGGATTTGATCCTGTTGACTTTTGCTTATAAAAAAAGGGAGCCCAGGCTCCCTTGTCGATCGTTATGTGCCGTTATAGGGCTGAAGTAAAGGTACGGGTTATAACGTCACGCTGCTGTTCCGGCGTTAATGAATTGAAACGCACCGCATAGCCGGAGACGCGAATGGTCAATTGCGGATACTTGTCCGGATTGGCAACGGCGTCTTCCAGGGTTTCACGGGTCAGCACATTCACATTCAAATGCTGGCCGCCTTCAACGCGCACGTTTTCTTTTTGCTCAATGGGAATCTGACGATATTCAATATTGCCCAGTTCGCTCAACGCGACGACCTGGTCGTTGGCATAGCCGGCGACGGCGCACAGGCAACGGGCTTGCTCCACGCTGTTATCCAGCAGCCAGAAAGAGTTAACCAATGCTTTATTGTCAGCCTCGGTAATTTGGGTTCCGATGATCATAGATGCCTCCATGGTGTGGCTTGCAAAATTTTCAAGTTATGCCCTAACGCATGTTTTACATTTGTGGACATTTGGTAAAACCAATTCGTCTGAGTGAGTATATACCAGTCAATAGACCGGCCATCTTTGATTTAAATCAATTTTTAGCGCAATAACCTATTCACCAAAAAGACATGTTTTTGTTTTATATCAAATTTGCCTTTTGCGTAGGGCTAAAATTTCTAAAATTTATTTGAAATAATACAATTAAAGTTGCCATGCATCTCCCCGCGAGAAAACATTTCGCCCATGTCGCTAACCCGGTAAGCTACCATGAGTCATTTTCAACATGGAGCGTACCATGACGCAGAGCCCGACCTGGCGGGATACCCTCGCCGAAGAAAAGACCAAACCCTACTTCCGGCAAACCCTGGCCTTTGTTGCTCAGGAGCGGGCGGAGGGTAAAACCATTTATCCGCCGCAATCCGATGTGTTCAATGCATTTCGTTATACGGAATTGGCGGCGGTGAAGGTCGTTATTCTGGGGCAAGATCCTTATCACGGTCCCAATCAGGCCCATGGTCTGGCCTTTTCCGTGCGGCCAGGCGTGCCGGCGCCGCCCTCGCTGGTGAATATTTATAAAGAGCTCGGCACGGACATTCCCGGCTTTGTCCAACCTGGACATGGCTGTTTGCAAAGCTGGGCCGACCAAGGAGTATTACTGCTCAATACCGTGCTGACGGTGGAGGCGGGCAAGGCGCATTCCCACGCCAGCCTGGGATGGGAAACGTTTACGGATAAAGTTATCGAGGTATTGAATGAATGCCGTGAGGGGGTGGTGTTTCTGCTATGGGGTTCCCATGCGCAAAAGAAAGGCGGCTTTATCGATCCCCGCCGCCATCATGTCCTAAAGGCGCCCCATCCCTCACCGCTGTCGGCGCACCGGGGTTTCCTGGGCTGCGGGCACTTTTCGCGCACCAACGCTTTTTTGACGCAGCGGGGGCAAGAACCCATTGATTGGCAGCCGCATCTGCCGCCGCATTGATTTACGCGGCGACGGCCAAAAATCCGGACAGTTAAAGATGAGCCGGAAAGATAAAAACCCTCGGTTGGTCGGGAAGAAGGACTTTATGGCATCGACAATCCCGCCAAGGCTGACGATTCGCCAGCCGGCGGGAAGAATTCAAGCAGAAATTCAGATCAACCTGGCGGCGCCAAGGTTGGCAACCTTGGTCAACATGTCCGCGCCAAGGGCCGGCATCGTTAGCCGCGGGCCTTCGACACCGCCACCATGGCCGGGCGCAGCAAACGTCCGTTCAAGGTGTAACCCTTTTGCATAACCATCATGACCTGATTGGGTTCATGTTCGTCTGATTCAAGCAGGGTCATCGCCTGATGCACCGCGGGGTCGAAGGGAACATGGGTTGCCTCCACGACCTCGATGCCGAACTTGCGCACCGCATCCAGCAGCGACTTCAGCGTCAGCTCGATGCCTTCGATAAGCGGGACAAGCTCGCCGTTGGACTTATCCGCCGTATCCAGCCCGCGCTCAAGATTGTCAATAACCGGCAACAGCTCGCCGGCGAACTTTTCCAAAGCGAATTTGTGGGCTTTTTCCACATCCAGTTCGGCGCGGCGGCGCACATTTTCCATTTCCGCCTTGGCCCGCAGCAGGCTGTCGCGTTCCCGTTGTTGCAATTCATCCAGCCTGGCCTGCAAATCAGCGATTTGCTCATCGCGCGGATCCACGACTTCCGCCGTCTCGGGCACAGCTTCCGACTGATGCTCTGGCTCCATGTCAATTTCCGGTGAGGCTTGCTCGTCAGGGCTCTTCTGTTCTTTACTACTCATTATGAGTTTCTCCGCGTTTTAGCTTTGCAATCTTGCTACTCGGCTTATTATGGGGATGAATAGCGGGGATTCAAGGGATGTCGCATAATGAATAAGCAAAACTTGGCGAGGAAAAGCAATAACATGAATACACCTTTTCACAGCATCGGCATTGTCGGCCACCCGCGCCACCCCAACGCATTGGCCACGCATGAAATGCTGTACCAGTGGCTTATCGCGAAGGGACATGACGTTATCATCGAGCATCAAATCGCCCGAGATCTCAATCTGGAGGGCGCCGCCACGGGCAGCCTGGCGGATATCGGACAACGGGCCGACCTGGCGGTGGTGGTGGGAGGAGACGGCAACATGCTGGGAGCGGCGCGCATCCTGGCCCGTTATGATACCAAGGTGATCGGCATCAACCGCGGGAATCTGGGATTCCTCACCGATCTCGACCCGGATTCCGCCCTACAGCAACTGTCGGATGTTCTGGCGGGAGAGTATCGCTGCGAAGAGCGCTTCCTGCTGGAGGCACAGGTCTGCCGCGATAACGAATGCGGACGGCTCAGCACCGCCATCAATGAGGTGGTGCTGCATCCCGGAAAAGTTGCGCACATGATTGAATTTGAAGTGTATATTGACGACAGTTTCGCTTTTTCACAACGTTCCGACGGCCTGATTATCGCCACCCCGACCGGATCCACCGCCTATTCCCTCTCCGCCGGCGGTCCCATCCTGACTCCGCCGTTGGACGCCATCGTCCTGGTGCCGATGTTTCCGCATACGCTATCGTCCAGGCCGCTGGTCATCAACGGCAACAGCACCATACGGCTGAAGTTTTCCCAGACCGGCAGCGAGCTGGAGATAAGCTGCGACAGCCAGATCGCCCTGCCTATTCAGGAAGGAGAAGAGATATTCATCCGCCGCAGCGAATATCATCTGGATCTGGTGCATCCCCTTGATTACAACTATTTCAACACGCTCAGCACCAAGCTGGGGTGGTCGAAAAAATTATTTTAAAAAATCCTTTGCGCCGCTTTACTGTATAAAAAACCAGTTTATACTGTGCTTAACTCCAGCTATGTTGTTTTGTACAGGAATATCACTATGCTGTCTCAACTGACCATCGCTAATTTTGCCATCGTGCGGGAATTAACTATCGATTTTCAAGCGGGAATGAGCGTGATAACCGGTGAAACGGGGGCGGGCAAATCCATCGCCATCGATGCGCTAGGCCTTTGCCTCGGCAGCCGGTCGGACGCCGCCATGGTGCGGCCCGGCGCCGCCAGGGCGGATATCTGCGCCCGTTTCGCCCTGTGCGACGCCCCGCTGGCGGCGCGCTGGCTGGCGGAAAACGAGCTGGACAACGGCAGCGAATGCCTTCTGCGACGCGTGGTGGGACAGGACGGGCGCTCCCGCGGCTTTATCAACGGCGTCTCGGTGCCGCTGTCGCAACTGCGCGATCTGGGCCATTTTCTCATTCAAATTCACGGACAGCACGCCCACCAGTTGCTGATGCGTCCCGATCATCAAAAGCGCCTGCTGGACGCCTATGCCGATGAAAAGACGCTGCTGCAGAGCATGGCCGGCGCTTACCGGCAGTGGCATGAAAGTTGCCTGGCGCTGGCGGCCGCCCGCCAGAACGCCGCCGATCGCGCCGCCAGGCAGGAGCTGTTGCAATACCAGCTAAAAGAACTCAATGAATTCTTACCCGTGCCCGATGAATTTGAACAAATGGACCTTGAGTATCAGCGCTTGTCCAACCGGGGCCAGCTGATTACCACCGCCCGACAGGCTCTTGATACCCTGAGCGAGGGAGAAGAGCACAATCTGCTCGCCCTGTTGCATGGGGTGAAGCACAGTGTGGGGGAACTTGTCGCCATGGACTCCGCGCTTTCACCGATCCTGGATTTGCTGGAGGAAGCCGCCATCCAGCTCAACGAGGCCAGCGATGAATTGCGCCATTACGGCGATAGTCTGGAGCTCGACCCAGGGCGGCTGTTTGAACTGGAACAGCGGTTATCGCGACAGATGAACCTGGCGCGCAAGCATCATGTCAGTGCCGAAGAGCTCCCGCAGCTGCATCAGCGCATGCTGCAGGAGCAGGCATCCGGCGAACGTCAGGATCAGGATGCCCAAGGCCTGTCGGAGGCGGTGGAACGTTTCCATGAGCAGGCTTTGCATACCGCCCGCCGACTTCACCAGAAACGGCTGGAACATGCCGACGAATTGAGCGAACTGATTACCCGCAGCATCCGCGAGCTGTCATTGCCCCATGGGAAATTATTCCTCGCCGTGCATTTCGACGAGGAACAGCTTAGCGCCGACGGTGCGGATCGCATCGAATGCCTGGTCACCACCAACCCCGGCCAGCCGCTGCAACCCCTGGCTAAAGTCGCCTCTGGCGGCGAGCTCTCGCGCATCGCCTTGGCCATCCAGGTGATCACCGCCCGCAAGATGGATACGCCGGCCTTGATTTTTGATGAAGTCGATGTCGGCATCAGTGGCCCTACCGCGGCGATTGTGGGTAAAATGCTGCGTCAGTTGGGCGAGTCCACCCAGGTGATGTGCGTTACTCATCTCCCTCAGGTCGCCGGCTCGGGTCATCATCACTTTTTTGTCAGCAAGAACACCGATGGCAGCGAGACTGAAACGCAAATGCTTGCGCTGGATAAAAAAGCCCGCTTGCAAGAGCTGGCGCGACTGTTGGGCGGTAGTGAAGTGACAAAAAATACGCTGGCAAATGCTAAAGAACTGCTCGCGGCATAGAAAAGCTCAACTTTTTTACGTTCCCGCGGTCATAGAGGGGCCTTGTAGAGGTTCCCAATGTCGGCAAGGTCTATTATCATCTGCATCCTATGCCCAAAAGGAATGTGATTATTATGAGCTGTAAGACGTTGACTGCCACTGCCGTCGTCCTTCTGATGTTAACCGCCGGTTGCTCTACGCTGGAAAGATTGGTCTATCGTCCCGATATCAACCAGGGAAATTATCTGACCGCAACCGACGTGGCTAAACTTCACACCGGCATGACCAAGCAACAAGTGGCTTATACGTTAGGCACGCCAATGCTGCACGACCCGTTTGGCACCAATACCTGGTTCTATGTATTCCGCCGCCAGCCGGGCCACGAGCCAGTCACTCAACAGACCCTGACCTTGACGTTCGATAACAGCGGCGCATTGACCCATATCGACAATCAGGCTGCGCTGAGCACGCCTCAGTCATAACAATCAGCCATCAGAAGCAGTGATAATGCTGAGTGACACCAGGCGTAATAGCACCCGATTATAACGCTCGGTCATATCCAAGCTCAGTGATAACGCTGACGACAGTAAGACGGACATAACCCTCCGTCTTACTTTCTGGTGCGCTCCGCACGCTGTCGTCGCAACTCTTTGGGATCCATTAATAACGGGCGGTAGATTTCCACCCGATCGCCGTCACGCAATACATCTTCCAGCGCGGCGGGACGGCTGAAAATGCCCACCTTGTTTTTATCCAGGTCAATTTCCGGCCTCAGAGCCAGGATGTCGGAGGCGATAATGGCCTGATGCAGCGTACTGCCCTCAGGCAGTGTCAGCGGGTAGCGATATTGCCGCTCCGGCAAGGCGTAAACCACTTCCACCCTGATGTCAGGCACTGTAAACCTGCTTGGCCCGCAGGGTAAACGCCTGCACCATGCTATTGGCCATCTCTTTAAAGATGTGGCCGAACGCCAGTTCGATCAATTTGTTTTTGAATTCAAAATCGAGTTCAAATTCAACCTTGCAAGCTTCCGGACTGAGCGTGGTAAAACGCCAATCGCCGGCAAAACGGCGAAAAGGCCCGGATACCAGACGCATCACGATGCTTTCGTTATCGGTTATCACATTGTGCGTCACAAACGTTTTGCTGATGCCGGCTTTGGACACGTCCATCTCCGCGGTCAGCTCATTGCCTTCTTTTCCCAGCACGCGGCTCCCCGTACAACCGGGAATAAATTCCGGGTAGGCATGGATATCGTTGACCAGGGCAAACATCTGTTCCGCGCTGTAAGGCACCAAGGCAGAACGGCTAATACGAGGCATAGGGGTTCCTGTCATGTCATTCACTTCTTAATATTATCATTTATCCGTCATGAGATGGAAAATCCGTAAACAAGAGTTTCGCGAGATTTGTGCGAAAACCGAGCGGCTGAGAGAGTAAAGCATTTAATTTTGCGCCGGAAAACCGTATAATATTTAATACCATGACAAAGAAAAAGCTCAGAAACCAGGCTCTGCCACCATTGCGCTGAACAAACGCGCCCGATTTGAATACTTCGTTGAGGAGGAGTTCGAAGCCGGACTCGCGCTGCAGGGATGGGAAGTCAAATCGCTTCGCGCCGGAAAAGCCAACATCAGCGACAGCTATGTGCTGCTTAAAGACGGCGAGGCCTTTCTCTTCGGCGCCACCTTCCAGCCGCTGGCGGTGGCCTCGACCCATGTGGTCTGCGATCCTACCCGGACCCGCAAGCTGCTGCTGAACCAGCGTGAGCTTTCGACGCTTTTCGGCCGGGTCAACCGCGAAGGCTACACCGTCGTGGCGCTTTCCCTTTATTGGAAAAAACAACTGGATTAAAGTGCGCATCGGCGTTGCCAAGGGTAAGAAAGAGTACGATAAACGCACCGACATCAAAGAACGTGAATGGCAAGTGGATAAAGCGCGCATCATGAAGCACGGCAACCGTTAGGGTTTGCGCCGCTCCCGCGTTTTTGCTATAATGAAATTAACAACTTGGGGCTGATTCTGGATTCGACGGGATTTGTGAAACCCAAGGTGCATGCCGAGGTGAGGTAGGCCTCGTTAAACAGCCTCAAAAAAAATAATTGCAAACTTGAAAGATAAGTTCGGAACCGTTGCTAGCAATGACTCTAACGAGTACGCTGTAGCAGCTTAATCAGCTTAAAACACTGAGGTTCTCCTCTCTCCCTAGCCTCCGCTCTTAGGACGGGGATCAAGAGAGGTCAAACCCAAAAGAGATCGCGTGGCGGCCCTGCCTGGGGTCAAAGCGTTAAATCCAATCAGGCTAGTTCGTCAGTAGCGTGTCCGTCCGCAGCTGCCGTCCGAATATAATGACTGACTAAGCATGTAGTACCGAGGACGTAATAATTTCGGACGGGGGTTCAAATCCCCCAGCTCCACCAAATTCTTGGTTGATGGTTACCAGAGCCATCCAACGAAGTCCTAGAAGCCCGCATCGCGTAAGCCCTGTGGGCTTTTTTGCGCTGTGGGACAACTGTGGTGATCTTGCGGCATTCAACAAACATTATGCTGAAGTTAGATTGATTAGATCGGGCAATTAAGCCCGAGTTGCATGCTACCTTGCGAAAATATAATCTCCCCCAACCTCCGCCACAAACTGCTCATACGTCAGTGGTGCAAGCTCATTTTCTTGTATCTTCGAAACCTTGAAACCTTTATCCTCAAAAAACTTGGCTATTTCACCCCCGATGCCGGGACGTATAACGGATTCAGCCATGACTTTTCCATATTCCATCATGAAACGAACATGAGGAAATTTTAAGATGGTTTCGACACAACCCTCGAGAACGTTATATTCAAATCCTTCAACATCGATTTTTACTAGATCAGGTACTAAATTATTTCGACTCACCAAGCTATCCAAGGTAATTGTCTCAACATTGATTTGCTTAAGTGTACCGTTGAACTTATCGAGAATTTCCCTTGATACCTTAAGTCCGGACATTGCGGGATGTTCTGCGAAATACTCAAAAGCGACAGTGGCGTCGTCAACATTTGATATAGCCTTCTGAGCTAGCTCCACCCTTTCAAGCAAACCATTGATTTCCAGATTCTGACGGAGCATTGCCATAGTCACCGGATGGGGTTCTATGGAAAATACACGGCCTTTTTCACCAACAAGAAAAGCGGCATAGAGCGTGTGAAGACCGATGTTCGCGCCGATATCCACAAAGGTTGCTCCCTCGGTAAGCTCGCGTTGAAGCTCCCTACGAACCGGAGTTTCCCATTCACCATGTTCCAAAAGGTGAAGCGTCATAAAGGGTTCGTTAGGATCGACATACAATCGATGACCATCATTGGTATGGATAAACGTCTTCCCATGCTCAGGAAAAGATAACGGCATCCTCCAGCGAAAATATTGCGTCAGCTTTTCATCAAGCCTGCGCTGCACCAACTCATCGATTGCAGACAACGCCGCGGAAGACAAATTTAAATTATTATTTGTGCTATTAATTTTTGTAAAGTCGGATCGGATTTCAGTTCGAAGCACTCCAAGTCCTATAGCCCTATATATAAATTTCTTGACCAAGTTGAACATTTCTATGTTCCTTATCGTTAATGAATTCTAAATACTGGCAATTACACCCTACTTGAAGCAGGGTACGAATAGCATATTATGCCCTAATTATTACTCTAATTATCTTGCGATATACGACAATTCAATAAATTTAATGTAATGTTGATCTTCACCTTAGACAAAGTTATGCCACACCTTTTTGACCCTACCCCACAATTCTGCTCCACTCAAAACTATCATCACGGGTATAAAGAATACGAACCGGGGACATCTAGCAGATCTGCAAATTTAAAGGCTAATTGACATTGCGGCTTGAACGCCCGGTTTCATTGAAGTGGGACGCGTTTGCTCGCAGTCGCAGTCTCAGGCTCTATGCCTGCCGCCAACCGCAGCGCTTCAGCGACATGTTGGCCGCTGACTTCTGCGCAGATTTCTTTTTGGGTTTGCAGGAAGCGTTCTTTTTCGAGCTCCACACCTATCGCGACACGTTCGAGTCCCAACACGGCTTTTATCGTGCTGCCGAATCCCATAAAAAAGTCGGCCACCGTGTCGTCTGGCCGGCTGCTGGTCTGGATGATATGGCGCATCATGTCGATGGGTTTCTCGCACGGATGCTTGCTCGTTTAATACTGAACCGGCGGAAACATCCACATGTCGGTGTACAAAACCCCAACCGTAACGGCGAACGGTCGGCGCAACTGCTGGTACTGCTGGCGCAGCTCGTCGTATTCCACCACCAGACGGGAAATCATCTTTGAATTCGAGATTGATCCGTTATCCGAAGTAAGATTGTTCATAGAGAACCGGCGTACAGAATATAACGAGGAACGCCCAATCAGCTCACCCTGCAATATGCCACCAGTTATTTACGTAAGGCAAAAATTGGTCGGAGATCCTCATCGGTAGTGGTCAAAGAAAACTGAAGGATTTAGTTGATTATCGAGTATTAATGAACATCAATCATTTACTGCCAAGCGTTGATTGCTTATTGATAATCATCATCGGTTAATAGTTAACGTTTTATCAACCTGATAAACATTCCAAATAAGTTATTTATTCATCCATTATTTACCTAACCTTACCTTTGGTAAAAAAATAGTGCTCTTGGAGCAATACTGGGTACCCTTAACTGAATAACCAAAAAAAACAACCACTCCAAAATCATCTTATAACCCAATGATTAAATTAACATTGCAACTAATTTTTTATAATTTAACGCTTGCTACATTAAAATTATATCCGCTATTCTAGTTCTGCATTAGATTCTTAATGTAAGGACCCTCACTCCTTTACACAACCAACGGCATAATATGCAGGTTGTATTATGTCGTTTTCTAGGTAATCATTGAACAACGAGGCAAGACTCGTTGTCATCTCAATGGTGGCTCAGGTCGGGCAGCTTTAGGGCTGGCCGATGGGTTGTGCGGTTGTGAGATCCCGATTTGGGCCACCGCCATTGATCTTCAATACCGGTGGCGCCCGCAACTGAGGTCGCCGTGTCTGCTTTTCGCCTTGCAATCCGCGATGGACATTCTACGCCGCACCTCTTCTTTATTTGGTGCTTACCATGGAAAACCTTTTCGACCCCGCCACGCTGTGTTTCGACGATGTGCAGTGCCAATGTCAGGCGCTGGCCTATGCCGCTTATAAAATCGAAGCGGAAGAGGTCAGGGAACTGCTGATTTACACCCTGATGGAAAAACTTCAGCAGCTTGAAAAACTGCTGCCCTCAACCCATTCGCCATTCAGTCACGCACAGCGTTAGTGTCTCGGCGTTTATGCCCCCGAGCACGGCCAATAACGAGAGGGGTTGAATTCAGCCCCCGGCGGCGTATTGGAATCGCTGAAAAGTCGCCATTCTTTGAAGTCTGCCTTCCCTTCGGTATCGCTGACATAGTGTCGTAATTTATCGGGAAAGTTTTCCACGCAATCCACCAGGATTTATAAGATTCCGACACTAAAAAGGAAATGCCATGTAAAGAACAGAGGGCCACCTCATGTTGCAACTTGATGGCGATTCATTCATGAAATCATCCTATGCAATGCTATTGTTTTTTTTTCAACTTGGTGCTAATTTCAGTATCAAATTCCGTACTAACAAAAGGATTATCATGTCTGTGCAACCTATCTTGGCCAATGCGGCGGTGAGCATCAGTGATTTCAAAAAATCACCTAATGCCGCCTTGAAAGAGTCTCATGGACAACCGGTGGCGGTGTTAACCAATGGTCATATTTCCGGTTACTACATTTCCCCAGAAATATGGGAGGCGATGGCCGAATATATGGAAGATATTGAACTGGGTAAGATTGCTCGTTCACGAATGAAAGGTAAACGCGTTAAGGTCGATCTGGATGAGCTATGAGCTGGCTTTTGAAGAGCACGCTCTTAAGGAATTTAAAAAGCTAGGTGCGCCAATTCGCGAGCAGTTTAAAAAGAAATTAAAAGAGATTTTGGTCAATCCTCATATCCCAGCCAATCGACTCAAGGGCATGCCTGATTGTTATAAAATCAAGCTCAGGTCAGCCGGGTACCGGTTAGTTTATCAAGCTATCGATGAAGAATTGATCGTACTTGTGCTGGCGGTCGGCAAGCGTGAGCGCTCAGAGGTTTATAAAGTGGCTAAAACCCGGCTGTAACAGGACGGGAGCAGGAGTCTTGGATCCGTTTATCACCAGACAGTCCTTACCCTTTGCCCTTCATATCACAGTGACACCCAAACACCGCCTAAAGAGGCCCGTATTTTTGACAGCCGCATACTAACAACCCATCCCGCACAGCATTGTCTGCACCCGTCTGAATGTCTTTACCATGCTATATTAGCCGAGCTTACCCTTTTGCCATTAGGCTGGCGCTCACTGAGCCCTAGGCAATAGGATACAGGGAGCTCCCCTCACCGAGCTCTAAGCCGCTTTATACGGGGAGAACCGCTCCTGCGTTCACATCCAGACCTGAAGGAAATACGATGACGACCCTGATTGACAGATTGGCATGGCGCTATGCAACCAAAAAGTACGATGCAACGAAGAGCGTACCGGCCGACAAGCTCGAACGCATTATTGAAGCGGTGCGTCTGGCGCCGACGTCAAGCGGGCTGCAGCCTTTCGAATTATTTGTCGTGAGCAATGCGGAAATTCGCGCAAAGATTCGCGCCGTGGCCTGGGATCAGGGGCAGGTTACCGACTGTTCGCACCTGCTGGTCTTTGCCGCGTGGGACGACATCACGGCGGACCGGGTGAATATGATGTTCGACCTGACCAACGACGTGCGAGGCTTTAAAAACGAGGGTTGGGAAAATTATCGCCAAATGCTGCTGGGTATCGTCGCCAAACGCGGAACGGAGGCGAATTATCAGGCGGCGGCGCGGCAAGCCTATATCGGTCTTGGCGCCGCGCTAATCGCCGCGGCTTTCGAGGAAGTAGACGCCACGCCGATGGAAGGATTCGATCCGGCGGCGGTGGATGAAATTCTGGATTTGAAAGCCAAGAAACTGCGTAGCGTGGTTATGCTGCCGCTCGGCTATCGCGCGGCCGAAGGCGATTGGCTGGTGAATTTAAAGAAAGTCCGGCGCAATCGTGATAGCTTCGTCACCGAAATAAAGTGATTCAAAGATAAGGGTCTTTATGGCTTTAGTATTACGTTTGCCGACACCCGCGGATTATGCGGCGCTGGCTCTCTGGGTGGCGGATGCGGCTGAATGCCTCCGCTGGGCCGGGCCGGATGTCCCCTTCCCCCTTGATGCAAAAACGCTGCCGCGGGTGTTGCATGAACCCCAGGGGGCCAGAATCAGCCATGTGCTGTGTCAGGCCGAGAGCCCGCAAGACCCGGTCGGATTTGGGCAATGCGTCACCAAAGATCCCGGCGTGCGGCATTTGGCCCGAATCATCGTGCGCCCTGCCGCCAGAGGCAACGGATTCGGTCGTGCGCTATGCGAGCAATTGATGGCCGAAGCCGTCCAAAAGGGCGACGTCAACCGTATCACCCTGAATGTGTACCCGGATAATCACAATGCCGTCGCATTGTATCGCGCTTTGGGTTTTATACCGGCGGAGAAACAACCCCGCGCGGATATGGTTCTTATGGGTAAAGACATCCGCTAACGCCAACTGTCGGCAATGATTCGCAAAGGGTGAACGCCCCAATATAAAGGCTAAATTGTTGACAGTAACGTCAGGAAACAATTTAGCGCTGTTTTCAATAAAAGATTCCCTGCCCGCCGTTACCCCGCCGAACCGTGATTGGCGCAGTGTTATCTATACCGCTATCTCCATATTTTATATGGAGTTTCACGTTACGAGCCGCGTCCCGCCGCCCTTTCCCCTGGCCGTTTTTTCCCCTGTCAAGCGGCTCAGTACCCCCCTTTCGCCGATTTTAAACTGCTCTACTATTGGAAATGCTCTGACTCAAGCGCGACGAAGCGGATGAGTTCGGACCGGTGCCACGGGTCAAGCGTTCGCCGTCAACGTTAACCGCCCCCAGGGGCCTTTATGCAACCGTCTCTCAGGGCCTTTTATCGATGTGGATCGTTAACATAGCGTTAAAGCGGCCATATACGTTTCTCGTAATGGCAATCTTGATTTTGTTGATGACGCCTTTTGTTTTGCTGACAACGCCGGTGGATGTGCTGCCTGAGGTGAATATTCCCGTCATCAGCATCATCTGGAGCTATACCGGGCTGTCGGCGGAGGATATGGCCAATCGCATCACCTCGGTGAATGAGCGAGGCCTCACCACCACGGTGAATAACGTTGAACACGTAGAGTCTCAGTCATTAGCCGGCATCGCCATCATCAAGGTTTTTTTTGCAGCCCTCGGCCAATCTTCAAGAGGCCATCGCCGAAACGGTGGCGGTGGAGCAGGCCCAACTGCGGCAAATGCCGCCGGGATCGACGCCGCCGCTTATCATCAGTTATTCCGCCTCCAGTATCCCGGTCATTCAACTGGGGATATCCAGCGAGCAGGAGTCCGAGCAGCAGCTAAACGATGCGGCATTGAACTTTTTGCGCCCGCAACTCATCACTATTCCCGGCGCCTCGGTGCCTTACCCCTACGGCGGCAAACAGCGGGTCATCTCCCTTGACCTTGATACCCAGGCCTTGCTGGCCAAGGGCTTGACGCCTAATGACGTCGTTAACGCCGTCAATGCGCAAAACCTGATCCTGCCGACGGGCACGGCAAAGATGGGGGCCAAGGAATATACGGTCAATATGAACGGGCAGCCGCCGACGGTTGAGGATCTTAACAACATCCCCATCAGGACCCTCGACGGCGCCACCACCTATCTTCGGGAAGTGGCGCACGTGCGGGACGGCTTTACCCCGCAGACCAATATCGTCCGGCAGGACGGACACCGAGGGATTCTGGTGTCTGTGCTCAAGACCGGCAATACCTCGACGCTTTCCGTCGTCAATGCCTTGTATGGTCTGTTGCCGGTGGCCAAGACCTCTTTGCCCGCCGATCTTAAAATCACCCCGCTGTTCGATCAGTCGCTGTTCGTCAAGGCGTCCATCAGCGGCGTGGTCAAGGAGGCGATGATCGCGGCCAGCCTGACGGCACTGATGATCCTGCTTTTTCTTGGGAACTGGCGGAACACGCTTATCATCGCCGTGTCCATACCGCTGTCCATCCTGACGTCGCTTATCGCGCTGCATGCCTTGGGGGAAACCATCAATATCATGACCCTCGGCGGTCTTGCCCTGGCGGTGGGAATATTGGTGGATGATGCCACGGTGACCATCGAAAACATCGAACGGCACCTGCATCTGGGCACGGAGTTGCATGAGGCCATATTGGAAGGGGCGGGGGAAATCGCGGTCCCGGCGCTGGTGTCGACGCTGTGCATTTGCATCGTGTTCGTCCCGATGTTCTTTTTGTCCGGGGTCGCCCGGTTCCTGTTCGTCCCGTTGGCGGAAGCCGTCGTCTTCGCCATGCTGGCCTCGTATGTGCTTTCCCGTACGCTGGTGCCCACCCTGGCCATGATGCTTATGAAAAATGCGCATAGCGGCGACGGGGCGAAAAAAGACAATATCCTCAAGCGGCTGTACAAGCGGTTCGATGCCGGATTCGAGCGCGTCCGTGCCGGTTACGTGGTGATATTGAGCACGGTCCTGGTCAGGCGCGGTCTGTTCGGCGGCCTCTTTCTCGGCTTCTGTCTCCTCTCGATGGGATTGATCTTCGTCCTCGGTCAAGACTTTTTCCGACGGTGGATTCGGGGGACATACGCCTGCATTTTCGCGCCCCCACCGGCACCCGGATTGAAGAGACCGCCAGGCTTGCGGATGAAGTGGAAAAGGTGGTGCGACAAACCGTCCCCAAGCGGGAACTCAGCACCATCGTCGATAACCTGGGCTTGCCCTACAGCGGCATCAACCTCTCCTACAGCAATTCCGGCACCATCGGCACCCTGGACGGGGAGATACAAATCGCCCTGAATGCCGGCCATCACGCGACGCTTGACTACATTGACCAGCTGCGTCGCGCGTTGCCGAAACAATTTCCCGGCGTGGAGTTCTTTTTTCAACCGGCGGATATCGTCACGCAGATACTGAATTTCGGCTCGCCGGCGGCCATCGACATTCAGGTTTCCGGTACCAGCCAATTAAAGAATTTTGACGTGGCAAGCAAGCTCTATAAGCAGATTCGGCTGATTCCGGGGACGGTGGACAGCCACATTCAGCAGAAGCCGGACGAGCCCGTCATCAATTTGCAAATGGACCGGACCCGGCTACAGCAGATTAACCTCACGCCATCGGACGTGACCCATAACACATTATTGGCGCTGTCGGGCAGCGCCCAGACCTCCCCCGGATTTTGGTTCAACAATCAAAACGGCGTTGAGTATCAGGTATCCGCGCAAATGCCTCAATACGACATCGCCTCCATGGATCAACTCATGCGCATTCCGGTATCGGCGTCGAATTCCGGGCCGTCGCAGTTGCTGGCGAACCTGGTGCAAGCCTCCGCGCAACGGCAATTCGCCATGGTATCGCACTATAATGTCCGTCCCGTCATCGATCTTTATGTCAGCGTGGAGCAGACCGATCTGGGCAGCGTGGCCGGCCAGGTCGACAAGCTGGTGGCTAAAGCCCGTTCATCGTTGCCCCGCGGCAGCCAGATTTTCGTGCGCGGCCAGGTCGCCACCATGCACAGCTCCTATATCGGCCTGGGCATCGGCGTCGCGATGGCCATCGTGCTGGTGTACCTGCTGATTGTGGTGAATTTTCAATCCTGGGTCGACCCGCTCATTATCATCAGCGCCTTGCCGGCCGCGCTGGCCGGGATAGCCTGGATGCTGTTTCTCACCCGCACGCACCTCAGCGTACCGGCATTGACGGGGGCCATCATGACCATGGGCGTGGCGACGGCCAACAGTATTTTATTGGTGGCATTCGCCCGTCAGCGCATGACGAGCGGCCAGGCGCCCCTTACCGCGGCGCTGGAAGCCGGCGCGACCCGTATTCGTCCGGTATTGATGACGGCGCTGGCCATGATCATCGGCATGATCCCGATGGCGCTGGGCCTCGGCGAAGGGGCTGAGCAAAACGCTCCGCTCGGGCGCGCCGTGATAGGCGGCCTGCTGTTCGCCACGGTATCCACGCTGTTTTTCGTTCCCATGACCTTCGCCGCCATCCATTTGCATCTCGAGAAACGCCGACAACGTCACGGGCCGGCGCCGACCCATGACGGTCCCGACAATCCCGATGCCGCCGGGCAAGACAATAGCTGAAAAGGTAAACGCGATGACAGAGAAAAACCATGCTTCGTTGTTGCTTTCCCAGGGCGGATCGGAGGGCGACCACCACCTGCCCCCCCCGGGGGAAAAGAGTGGAAACACGCCAAGCTTGCCGTGGGTATCTGTTTGGTCCTGCTGGCGCTCGGCGCGGCGGGAACCGTACTGGCGAATCTCAGCCTGGATCGATCGATAAAAAAAACCACCGCGGAAAACGCCGTGGATTACGTCGACGTTGTGACGCCCAAGCAATCCGCGGGCAATGGGAATACCTTGTTGCCCGGCACCCTGCGGGGTTACGTGGAGTCGCCCATCTATGCCAGGGCGACGGGTTACCTGCTGCATTGGTATGACGACATCGGCGCCCATGTCAAACAGGGCCAGTTGCTGGCGGAGCTGGATACGCCCGAAATCGACCAGGAACTGCTGCAGGCCGTGGCCCAGCGCGACCAAATCAATTCAGGGCTGGGGCTGGCGAAAAGCTCGTACGATCGCTGGTCGGCGCTGCGTAAGAAAGACGCGGTATCGCAGCAGGAGCTGGATGAGCGAGAAAGCACTTATCTACAGGATGTCTCCAACCTTGAGGCCGCCGACGCCAATGTCAAACGCCTACGCCAGCTTGAGTCCTTTAAACGCATCGTGGCGCCGTTCGACGGCGTGATCACGCAACGCAATGTGGATGTGGGCGACCTTATCGATGCCGGCAGCGGATCGAGCAGAGCGCTGTTTTCCCTTACGCAGACCGACCCGCTGCGGGTGTATGTGCAATTGCCGCAGGCCTATTCGCAAAACGTCAAGGTGGGGCAGCAGGTGGACGTGACGCTGACTGAACTGGCCGGCGAAACCTTTAAAGGCACCATCACCCACATCTCCGGCGCCATCGATGTGCCGACGCGATCGTTGCAGGTGGAAGTCAGCTTGCGCAACCCCGACAACGTACTGCGGCCGGGAGCCTACGTGCAGGTCTCCGTGCCGGCGATTGCCCACGCCGCGCTGCTGGTGCCGGAAAATACCTTGATTTTTCGAGAACAAGGCCCGCAGTTGGCGACGGTTGACGATCATGGCATCGTGCATTTACGCACTATTCGGATTGCTCAGGATCTCGGCCAGACCCTCGCCCTGGCAAGCGGCATCGATCTTCATGACCGAGTCATCATCAACCCCAGCGATTCCATCGCCGACGGCGATCGGGTACACATCGTTCAGCCTTCTTCCGGCAATAAGAAGGAGACGAAGTGAAAACACGCACCCCTCTTTTTGTCTCGGTGGCGCGCGGCTGTACGGCATTTTCCGTCATCAGCCTAAGCGCCTGCACGGTTGGGCCGGATTACCATCCGCCTCACACATCGGCGCCGGCGCAATGGAAGGATGCGTCGTTATGGCATGTGGGCCAGCCGTCCCACGCGGCGCTGTCTCTTGACTGGTGGCAAAGCTTTAATGACTCGTCGCTTAATAGCCTGGAAATACAGGGGCTAAATGACAACCAGACCCTCGCCGGCGTCTTGACTCACTATGAGCAGGCAAGGGCTACGCTTGCCACGTTCTCGGCGCAACAGGTGCCCGAGGTGGATATGGGCGGCAACGTCGAGCGGCTGAAAATCTCCCGCAATCGGCCGCTGACCTCCTATGGCACGGAAAACCAGTCGACGGTACAAAACCAGGTGGCGGTAGGGCCCACCATCAGCTATGACCTGGATTTGTTTGGCCGCATCCGCCGCGAGGTAGAAGGGGCGAAGGCTTCCGCCGAGCAGTCAGGGGATGATTTGGCCAACGCAAGGCTGGCGCTGACCACCGAGATCGCCACCGATTATTTTGCGCTGCGCGAGCTCGATGCCGAGATTGATGTGTTGAACCGTTCGGTGGCGTTGCAACAACAGGCTCTGGAGTTTGTCACCGCCGAACACGATCTCGGCTCCGTCTCGGGCCTGGATCTGTTGCAACAAAAAACACAGCTCGACGCCACGCGCATTCAGGCGCAGTTACTGCTGCAACCGCGTTCGTCCTACGAAAATGCCTTGTCGACGCTTGTGGGCACGCCGGCGCCGGGGTTTTCCATCGCGCCGAAAACGGTTGCCATGCACGCGCCCGACATACCCGCCGGTTTGCCTAGCGATCTGTTGCAAAGGCGCCCGGACGTGGCCTCCGCCGAACGGGCGATGGCCGCGGCCAATGCGCAAATCGGCGTGGCGCAGGCGGCCTATTTCCCAAGCATCACCCTCAATCCCGCTATCGGCTATGAGAGCACCAATTTCGCCAGTTTGCTTAGCGCGCCGAGCCTAATGTGGTCCCTGGGGGCGACGTTTCAGCAGGTCTTGTTCGACGGCGGTAAACGGGCGGCTAACCTGAAATATGCCAACGAAGGCTATCAAGGCGCGCAGGCGAATTATCGCCAAACCGTCTTGACCGCGTTCCAGCAGGCCCAGGATGCCGTCACGGGGCTCAGGGTTTTAAATCAGGCCGCCGGCCAGTCACATGAAGCCGTCGAGGATGCCCGGCGCCTGTTGTCGCTTTCCACCGATCGCTACGCAGCGGGTCTGGCCACCCATCTGGACCTGATTACAGCACAGCAATCCCTGCTGACCGCCGAACGCCAGGACGTGCAGATTCAAGGACAGCAGATGCAAATGTCCGTCTCGCTGGTAAAAGCGCTGGGAGGAGGCTGGAGCGTCGCCACCCGCTCGCAAGCGTCATCGAGGCCGGATTGACGGCATTTGCGCCCTACGCCCGATGAGAAAAATTAAGGCGATTTGAGCCGATTATCAATAAGCCTGTTGTGCGGCGCACGGCTGGGTCTATTGATGTGAATATTGATGCAAAAATGTAGAAATACAGTATTGCTGCAGGATTCTATAAACAATTTTTTAAAAAAAAGACGTTATCTCTATGCAAATGACCAATGCATTCGCTTCTCCCCTTATTTAATATAATAATCATGTGATGATAACAAAAAAAATAAACGGATTTTGGCTAGTATGAGTGTCAAGCAAACAGAGGCCAAAGCCACTACTATTGACGCTGTTCTTATCCCACAGCGCCCTGAACCTGTCACGTCCAGACATTAATGCTACCCAACATTGCATTCTGCCGGGAAAATACACCCGATCTTGGCCGTATGTTTGAATTTAATTTTTATCAAAATTTAACACAAGGCTCAGAAGGCAGTCTGCAAAATCAACTCTTCTCTTTACTTTATATAAACACTTCCACAAGAGATCAAAATGAAAATATCAGACATCAAGGTCATTCCATTACGTTATACATATGAAAATCCAATCGGCGACGCGCTTTCGACAATAAATGCGCGGCAAGCATTATTGATAAAAATTGAAACGGACAGTGGGATTTACGGCATGGGTGAAGCCTTTACCTACGGCAATCCCCTAGAGGTCACTAAATCTATTATTGACAAGCAATTCTCACCGCTTTTGATTAATGAGGACCCGCTGAATATTGAATGGATTTGGAATAAGCTTTTTTTGGTGCAGCGTGGCACACGGGAAAAGAGGCTTAGTCATGGCGGCAATGAGCGGGATTGATATTGCATTATGGGACATCCTGGGAAAAGTCGCCAATTTGCCTATATATAAACTCATCGGCGGCTATAAAAATACCATTTCCACCTATGCCAGCGGGGGATTTTACGGTGCCGGCAAAGGCCTGGACGAGTTTGAGAAAGAGATAGAAGGCTATATGCAGCAGGGTTATCAGGCGGTGAAAATTAAAATTGGGCGAAATTGGGATATGCCAATGAACCCGTTGCACTATATGCCCGCACAAGATTTCAGCGTGACGCTGGCAGAGGATATGATGCGCATCGGCATCGCCAGAAAGGTCATTGAACAAAAAAATTGATTGTCGATATGAATGCGGCTTGGCGTGCCGACACGGTGATTGCCAATTTGGATGAATTGCATAATTTAAATGTTTCATGGATTGAAGAACCGACGTTGGTGGATGACCTGGAGGGTTGCGCAAAAATTGCCGAACGCCTGCCCAGAGGCATGTCCATCGTGGGCTTTGAAACCGAACAAGGATTGGGGAGTTTCAATAAGCTCATTAAAAATAAAGCTGTCGATATTGTTCAACCGGATATTGGCTGGACCGGTGGTTTCACGGAATGTAAAAAAATTGCCGCACTCAGCTTGGCCAACCATCGCCCGGTGAGTTTGCACTCTTTTGGCTCCGCCGTGCATTTTGCCGCCAGTTTGCAAATGTCAGCAACCATGCCAAATGCCGAAATCATGGAATCAGAAGTCAATATCAACCCGCTCAAAAGTGATATTGTCTGCGACCCGTTTATTTCAGATGACAAAATGAATTTTATCGTGTCTGACAAACCTGGTCTGGGTATCACTATCGATTGGGATAAGATTGGAAAATACGTTGTGAAAATCTAATATAATAGATAAGGAAATAGGATGATAAGCATTCTGGGATTACTGTTATCAGTTGTGGTTATTGTTATTTTAGTTTACCGCGGACTTAATACGATACCGGTAACTATCATTGCTTCTCTTGTTATTATAGTGTCCAATGGAATGTCTCCATGGGACACTTTTGTTAATGATTATTGTGTCGCCATGAAAAATTTTGCCGGCAGCTACTTTTTAATGTTTTTGCTTGCCGCTATTTTTGGGGCGATGATGGATCGTAGCGGCGCTGCATTTTCAATTTCATATTGGCTAATGAAAAAGCTGGGTAAACAACGGGTTATATTGATTATGTTTGCCACCACGCTGATTCTAACCTACGCAGGGATAAGCACCTATTTAGTCGCGTTCACCCTCTACCCTATTGCCATAGCATTGTTCAGGGTAGCAGACATACCTAAAAAATTATTCCCCGCATCTGTGCTTGGCGTGGCGGCAACGATCACAATGACCATGTTACCGGGCACGCCGTCGGTTCAAAACCTAATACCAACACAATATTTGGGCACCACTATTTATTCCGGGCCCATTATTGGCATCGTTTGCTCCATAATGACTTTTTATCTTAACTATCGTTACCTAATGAGGGAACAGAAAAAACTGGCTTTAGCCGGAGAACACTTCGTCCCAGGAGCCAATGATTCATTTGTAAATATGGATGAATGTGATATTAGCCAATACCCTGGCTTATTCGCTTCGATTATGCCGGTCATTATCTTGATTGTGACGATTTTTATTCTAAAAGGCAAAGTCGATCCCGTTTATTCGCTGGTTATTGGCATGGGGTTAGCCGTCATTATCGGTATGCTTATTTTTCGTCGCAGAGAATCGCTTAACGACGTGGTGAATAATGGCTCAAAAAATGGAGTATTCGCTTTATTGGTGACGGCAGCGGTTTTAGGCTTTGGCGGCGTGGTGAATCATGCTCCTGCATTCCAGTCCTTCGTCGCATTAGTCAATAATATCAGCATGGACCCGTTTATATCTTCGGCGATTTCCATCAATATTTTTTCAGCGATAACCGGCTCAGCCGCCGGTGGGTTAGGCATATTTTTTTACCACCATGGGAGCAAAACTCTCATTGGCCCATGTGAATATGAATGCCTTGCATCGTGTCGTCACGATGTCCTCAGGAGCGCTGGATGCCATGCCCCATTCAAGCGGACCCGTGGTGGCAAGCGCCATTGCCGGGCTCGAAGTCAAAGAAACCTACAAGTACTGTTTCGTGACCTGTGTTTTGGTGCCGTTATTGGCAATCGTGCTCGCCGTCGCCATGGCAAAATTAGGCATTGTTTGAGAATGGCTCACGCCGACCGTTTATTGAGAAGGCAGCAAGTGTAAGCGATGCCGTTTCGGCCAAAGACAGCATTGACCAGCGACCCCCTCGTTATGCCTGTGGCTGCTGGTCAAAACCATGACATTACGGTCAACAAGTCTTTGCGGCGAGAGCCACAAGATTGTGTCTCTTCAAACGGCCATAGACCAGAAGGGATACGCCGCCAAGCACCACAAACAGGCCCAATATCATAAATCCCGACATATAAGAATGGGTTGTCGCATACACCCTGGCCACCAGTATGCCGGCCAGGGTTCCCCGCCGCCGGCGCCTATTCCATTAATGATCCCTGCGGCCGCGCCAATGGCATGGGGTTTGACGTTCGACTGAATAATCGACCAGATGTTGGGCAAGAAACTGCTGGCGAAGTAACCCATGACCAGACTGAGCAGCATTATTTTGATATAGCCGTTATCGACAACCGGCAGCAATAATAACAGGCAGCCGGGGATAAGCAGTCCGGATGAAGCAATTAGCACCCGTTTCCCGGTTTTATCGCTGACATAGGAGATTGGAATCGCGAGCGCCACCGCTGCCAGGTATGGCAAACTGCTGCCGATAGCCTGCGCCATGCCGGTGAAGCCAAGGGATTTGACGGCCATGGGTATCCATAGGGTAATTCCCCAAAACAACATCCCCTGCGCCACGAAAGTGATTATCAACAATATGAATGAAAGTCCCCCGAAGTCCTGCAGCGTAAGGCGAGGCGATATTTTACTGGGACGGGTCTCGAGGTCTTCTTTGTAAGGCGCATCAGCGGTATTCAAAAGTATCTTTTTTATATAGCGGCACCACAACGAATAATCCAATGCCGCCACAAAGGAAAAAGAGGAATCGCCACCCCAAAGCATCATAAATAGGCATCATAATCAAAAAGCCCAGCCCTAATGCCAAAAACTCCCCGTAATATTGAATAATACTATTGGCGCGCGTCAATTCATTGGGCGCAAACCAGAGCTTAACAAAGCGGGATTGCTGAGGCCAGTAAATGCCTTCGGCAATACCGAGTATTAAGCGGCAGACAATAAGCAAGGCCAATGAATGGATCATGCCGACCAGAAATGTCGCTATAGACCATAGTGCCACCATCAAGATAGCGATTTTTTTGGGATCAAAGCGTGATGTAAAAACGCCTCCTAAAACGTTAGCAAAAAATATATCCAATGAGAAAGGTTGATAAAATCCACCCTGAGATATAGGAAAAATTTTCGCCGGAAAAATTCAGGTCTTTTGCTAAAGAGACTAATGATACCGATAAGTTTATCCGGTCGAGATAAGAAACGAAGAGACCGAACATAAGTGTTCCACCGATCCGCAACCAACGAGCATTCATAAATTCCTCGGCTTAGCTTTAAAATAATTAAAATATTTTAGAGAGAAAAATGTAGAACCTCATCGTGCATTCGAATAGTCATTAACCACTTTTTGAGAACATATCTCTTCATTTGCACATCATCATGTTTCGCCTGTCACATATTTCAAAGGCTTTATCCATTCTTATCTGGGGCCAACGGCATTTTCTCATCTTCCGTTCGAAGCGGGGGGGGACAACCTTTAGGGCACGGTGCGAAGAGAGAATACGATGGCTAAGGTAACGCATTTATCCTAGCATGCCGGCTGCTGCGTCTCAGCCGGGCAGCGTCCCGGTAAGCGCCAACCAAACCGGCAACGCCGGCAGCCGACTCGCCTCCTGTAAGCAGCCCCAAAGGCCAGGGCTCATTGATAAGCCGAATGGCCATGTTGATGCCTGAGGGTCGAGGCAGGGTTATTGCGTATCCGTCACATTAATTTCAGAAACCGCAAAGGTGCCGTTTCCCTGCTGGTTCGCGGCAAAGTCGCCTATGTCATGAAAAACGATTAACCGGTCAAAAGCATTGTTGAATTTCATCGCCATCCGCTTTGGCTTGGGATAAGAAACATCGGCGACAACCAGGTTGGCCAGCGGTAAATTGAGATGCCCCAAGGATTCGACCATACCTTCGTTATCCTCGTCATCAATGCGGAATATTTCGATATATCCGTCGCTAAAACCCAGCGCCACCAGTACGTTTAAAGCGGAAAACGCCGCGCTCACCACGCTCTTCATGCCAAAACTTTGAATTGTGCAAGGTTGACTGCGTCGCAGCCTTATTTGCCGATCGTTTGTCGTATCCTGCAAAATGACCTCAGGTCCTTCAGAATCGTCAACATTTGGCGTATAGCCGAGAAAACGCTGGTCGGGAGAAACAAAATTCGGCTGATAACCTTCCGGCGTGGCCCGGTGGGGATTATCGTCCGCCAGATAGGACCAGCCCCCCCTCCCAAGGAGCAAACACGTCGCCGGTGTCGGTTACCCACCAGGATGCGCCAGGTAAGACAGCGCCTTCCATAATGGCCTCTTTAAAAAAAAGAAAGACCGTCATCCTCCGACGGTTCGCCCATGGAAGGCAAGCTGTATAACAGCGCCAGATTCATTTGGGACGAGCGCTTATGTATCAAGGCCACGATACTGCCGTCCGGCGACGTCACAATGTCATCGACTATGGAATTATTATTAGCTCGATACAGGCGGATTTTTACATCATCGGGCGTCTGCGCCCAAACCTGATTTTCCCCATCTACCCAGAACGAGGGGTGCTGAGTTTCCAAAAAGCGGCTTTTAGTGGCTATGGTGCGGAAAATATCATGATTTAACGGCGGCATCCAAACACGTAAATTCCCTTCCACCTCAAGCGGTTTGGCGATAAGGCCCTCATGGCTTAACTGTAACTCATATTCTTTTTTTTGCCCTCCTGCGCCGGCGGCACTGTCCAGGTGAGCGATAAACATCCGCATATCCGGTCCTCGCGCCATAAATACCGGCGCCGGTACATGCCAGACGACGTCCTTAACGTGCGACCACTGCTGACAAGCCAAGGGCTCTCCCCTGCGTTTTCGGGAACGGCACAGCGAAACCGTTTTTTCCAAAGTGGCCCATAATGCAAGCGCTTGAAAGTCGTTAATCCATTCAGCCGGCAGATAGCGGTCCATCTTGAAAGCGCGCAGCGCGACGCTGGATGCATGGAGCACTTCATTTCGTCGATGCGCGTCAAGGCGCAGCAACAGCGCCGTCTGGCGCAAACGGCCGTAGAGATCGGATTCGGGAATGGGCGAGGTATCCGCGTGGCTGTAGTCCATACCGCACAGCGTCGCCAATGAGGAATAGATATTTCTATTATAGGTACGACTCGCCAGCAGTTCGAAGCGGGAACGGATATCCCTTGCGCCATGAAGCGCAGAAGAAAATCGATCCTTGCTTTCGACAATATCGAAATTGCCGGTAAACAGCTCGTAGCGTAGCGTCCAGAACTTACCGTTAGCCCCCTCCCCTTCTTGTGAAAGAGTGTGATATACGCCGTTAAAAGCGGCGATATGCATAATACGGTCGCCTATCTTTAGAAACATTCTGTTTCCATAAGAAAATGCGCCATTAAAAAGCGGCGGTAACAGAAGATCGTTATAAGGTTTTTGCGTAGCAAACGGATTCGCGGCAATTTTCGCGCGCAATGCTTCGCCTAATCGATGGGAGTTGGGCAGATCCATTGGCGAAGCAAAGACGAAATCGCCGCTGTCGATAACGTAGCTTACCCGAAACATCGGCGCGTCGGTTTTGTGGCGATGGTGCAATAAAAAAGTACCGGCATTTTTTTCAATCGACAAAAAATAGTCCATTTCGCCGATTTTTACGCTGAGGTCCCGTTCATCCACGATAGAGGCGGAGTAACCTGAAAGCCCGTCCTCATACATACTGTGATTTGCCAGCAACCGTGCCCAATTTTGAATTCTTGGCAAGCCGGCATCGCGTTTATGCCGAGGTTGCTGAGTCAGCAGATGCAGCCCTAAAGATCGATTGTTATCACCAAGCTCGATCATAGGCACCAGTCCCCCTTGCGCAAGGGATTTTTCTTCCCAATCATCGGTGTTATCCACGCCCAGCATGTTGCCGGTTTGATGGTCAAAAGCCCAGCGTCGCTGGTTGATCTCAAATACTGCCCATTGCCGTTCTTCAAACTGCAGCATATGCAGCGGGTAAACCACTACCATTTTAATAGGCGCGCTGCAGGAAATCGGCCAATAATATGGGCCTTTCTTAGAGGAGGCCGAATAAACGTCTTCTTCCACCCGCACGTTGGGATACTCATACTCCTTCAGATCACAACGCGGCGCTTGTGCGTTATTCAGGCAATAGTATTTTTTATAAATACCCAGGCGGCTCTGAAAATCTAACTGAGCAAACAACAACTGGCCGTCTAGCGTGCGTTCGCCGGTTTCGACCGCCACCATGCTGCTGTTTTGGATTGCCATTACCGAATAGGAAATGCCCTTGAGGGATACCGTCAAGGGCGTGCTGCCGTCCCCGCTATAGAGAATAGCGCCTTCCAGGTCAAGATTTTCCGAAACGACCTTGGGAATTTCGTTGGATATCTTGACTAATCGAGGCGATAACGCGCCTAGCCCTACGACCGTTCTGCTCAGTAACGCCAAATAAAGCCCTTTGCTCACAACGCTCAATGAACGCAAGGCGGCAAAGCCGGGATCGATGCTCCTTAATGCTTCCTTGGTCATGATATTCATGGCGTAGCCCATTTGTGAGCGCGTGCCGGCAATACCGCCGGCAATCTGTACCGACGTGGGAACGACATTACGGAAAATTTCCTGATTCGAGGCGCTGAATATCGGCCCGCTTAATGTTTTTCCTATGCCGGCCGTTGCTTCCCGAAAAAGTACGTGCCCGGCTTTAACCCCTGCAAAGATCATGGGTAGCCCCACCAACGCGCCATCCACCAGGCACTCAATAAAAGCGGCCTGATGCTGATTTGCGATAATCGAGTTGATGCAGCTGTAGAAGGGAATAATGTAACCGGCCACCTTATCAAAGGTTTTTGGATAAATAGATGTCAGGCTTTCATAGCCCTGGGTATGGATTTGCAGCCTAAAAAGAGATAATGCTCCTGCGCAAGCCGTTGCAAAAATTGTGCTACCGTCTCGCTCACATGTTTTAATACGGCATGCTGGTGCATCGCGATGATAAAGGTATATTGCGACTTATACTCCGCCGCCGGCCAATCCGACATAAAAGGCTGCAACGCATCATAATGATGATGTTCAGCCTTGATCTTGCTTAGATGATAGCCTTGCGGGGTGGTTTGCAGGGCATAAAGACTTGAATTGTCGCCTCGTTTGGCCTGAAAAAAAAGCGTGTCGGATTTGCCGGTATACTCCAAAATCACATTTGAATAAATCATGTCTTTCGGATAGCGAATGGGTTCCAGCTTGGGAGTGACCCTTTCAATGGTCGATTGCTGCAAAAAAAAGTAAATCCTCAACCTGCAAATTTTCATCGTCAACGTCGCTGGTCATAAATGCGGCCGTTAACAGCGCGCTGTCCACCTGCCGAATGGCGTCGGCAAATTTATCCACTTCCTGTTGATAAAAATCATCCAAATTGGGCAAAAGTTGAGGGTAACCCGAACAATATTGATTCGCTGGCGAGGTCATATATTGACGAACAGGATCTTTAGGATCAAATCCTTGCGTCCCTCCGGATATGCTTACTTGAACCAAGGGGGCGTCTGGCCGACCGCAATATTGCCTAATCAATTCCTCAGCCGTCTCTCTTCGGGTGCGCCAAAGTGAGCGTTCATAAGCAGTCTGGTAATGTTCAAAACTTTTATACAGATTCTCGGATGCTAGATGGCGCTCTTCCAGCTCTGCCTTCAACACGCCAAAGGCGTCATCAAGCGTATCGGAAGCAAGAATTTCCCCCAACCCCAGCTCTGGCCGCGCGCGCAGATAATAAATCAATAATCCGAGGTGCATAGTAGGTTCTATTCCGGAGGACATTACCCCTTGCCGGAACATGCCTACCAATCCGAGGCCAATTTCGATCAGTGAATTTTGCGACAACGATTTCAGTCTCTCGGGATTTTCTTGCGAAATCACCTTGGCGCCGAACTGCATTAATGTCCAGGTCAGGCTGCCGACCCAAAGATTATCCAGATCAACACTCTTACCGGTGTCGTTTTTACGCTCTTCCTGGGTCTGCGGCTCGGCATAGAGGCTATCAAGAAAAAGGATAGGGGCTTCCGGCGCCTCATAGACTTCACGCCATAGGCGTTCATTGCCTTCATGTCCCGAAGGCAAGGGCCAGGTTTTTACCAGGGCGCTATATTGCCGATGTACGATATGACGTCGGCCATCAAATACTTTAGCCAAGCGCAAAATAATGCTTTCCTCATTATAAATCAGCCGGCACAACGTTTGACCGATTAACCTGCGTTGCTGGGAAGGCGTCAGGTTTTCTCCTCGGCGTTCGCCATAGAGATGACTAGCGCGAAGCGTCAGCCGAGCAATCTCGGGAATAATGTCCGGAAAGCGATGGACGCTCTCAATAATTTTCGATCCCAGCAACGGGGTATACATGCTTTCGAAATCCAACGCCGCCGCCGCTTTTCTGTTTAAATAAACGCCAAGCAAATATTGCGGGTCGGCTTTGGTAAAGCGGGAAGGAGACGTCGTTTCGCGCCGTCCCCTTGATATCATAGGGTCTATTGATGCCGATGTATGGCCAGGCCGATGACAGCCGGTCCGGAAAGAAGACGTTTGATCAAGCAAACCATCAATGCTGTTTCTCGCCTGGTTTCGCGGCAGGCTAATATCGGTTGTCGCCAAACCTTGCGTTGTGCGGCGCGACGTTGCATTGATGTGCTCGCCCAGGCTTAGCGGCGACGCCATCATCAGTGCGTAAATAAAGCGTTCAGACAGGCTTTTTGGGGGCGCAAGCCTTTCGCCCTGCGCTGAATAAGGTCCGGACCGAGCCGTCATTTCATTTTGTAAATCAAGCGCGCGTTGGTGAAGCTCGCGGCCGCTTAGCGGGTCGTGTTTGTGATTAATGTTATGATGAGATGAATACGCCGTTGTGAAATGAGGAAGCAGCTGTTTTTTCGGTGCTTTACCCTTAATAAAGGCCTGAGCGGTAGCGGGTGAATGCATAGCGGGTTCGGTCATCTTTATCATAGATAGCATCTTCCTTTTTGCTGCTGTCATTATTTCACTGAAATTAAAAACATCATTTTATTTGTATGCTATAGCATAGGGAATTAATCACGGTAGGTTTAATCATTTAGATCGAATACATATCTAAGTCATCATCGTTTATTGATTAAGCATATTTATTTCAAAAAATATGTTTTTATATTTAATAAACAATCTGACGAGGTGGCGTTAGCATCTCTTAAAAACTATATAATATAAAGATGTTTCGTGTTAAACAGATCTTTACCTATAATATATAGAGCAGTATTTAAAGAATTGCTGTTATTAATCTATTTTGCTTTGTAAAAATTTGAAAAAGTTTCATTTTAATGTGCCAACCTTTTCACCCTTAAGGTGATGGATTGGCATTGAAATATATTTCACTCATCTAAACGATTAATAAATTCTGACCTCTTGTTTTTTAGCAAACGCGTCCCCTTCGCCTACCAAAGTGAACCTTGTCAGCGCCTCATGGCTGTTTTTGCCAAAACCTGCAGAGGAGAAATGAAGAAGCGCTGACATAGGGCGGCGCGAATAATTTCGCCGGCATCAGGATCTTCCAGCGACTGGGGGGTAACAACATCCCCTTTCATTAGAAAAACGAAGCGTTGTTTTGACATTTTACTCTCCCGACGGTATTCAACCTTACAGAAAATGTGGGCGCTGAGGGTCCACTTGATTAACAGTACGGGCCGTGATGGCTGTCACAGGCCAGCGCTCTGCGGCTCATTATGAGTAGATAGCAAAAATCAATTAAAATATAATCACTTATTCTCAATCTTTGATAACCTATTGGAATGGATACTCAGCTCTTACGCGCTTTCGTTTTGCTGGCGGAGACACGGAATTACCGTGAAGCGTCGCAGCGGTTGTTTATTACGCAGCCGGCGCTAACCAAAAAAATCAAGCTGCTGGAAAGCGAGCTGGGCCTGACCTTGTTTGTGCGTGGACGGCATGGCGCCCAACTGACCCATGCCGGCGGATTATTGCTGGAAAAGGCGCGGGCGCTGGTGGAGCAGGCGGAAGTCCTGCGGCATTACGCCCTTGATATGGCGAAAGGCGTCAAAGGCAACCTGGCCATCGGTTTTGGAATTTCGGGGATTAAAATCGCCCCGGCGTGGGTCGCCCGCTTTCGCCGTGCTTATCCGGACGTCATCGTCAGCCTTGAGGATATCTCCTCCACCCGGCAAACCGCGCAGCTCTTGTCCGGGCAGCTTCAACTGGCGTTTATGCGTATGCCCGTGGCGCCGCCGCTGACAGGACTTAAAGTCGTTGAGGAATCACTGGTGCTGGCGGTGAAGAAAAAAACGGTAACGTTAACCGAACCGGAACTGCTGCTTTATCCATTGCTGGCTTCGCAGCCTTTTATTCAGCTGTTGCCTGAAAAAGGGACCGGGGCTGCATCGGCAAATTGAACAATTTTTTGGAATACCATAATATCGCCCCGCATGTCGTGCAGCGAACGCGCGATCTCCAGACCATGCTGGCGTTGGTGGCCGCGGGCGTGGGCATCGCCATCGTACCGGAGAGCACGGCGTATATTGCGCCGGAAGGCATCGACATGCTGCCCCTGACAGGCCCCTACGCCAGTTGGGACGTGGGTATGTATTGGAACCCGGCCCTGGCGGATCCGATGCGGGACCTGTTTATCGGCATGGTGCAGACTGCGGAGAGCGTAAATCGGCCACAATAGCCATCGCGGAAGCTATGCCCGAAACGCGATTAAACCGCATTAAAATCCCCAACTCATTACTTCTCAAGACCCGCTAGTGATACTTAACGAGGGAAAATATGTGATCGGTTTCACAGAACTCAGTTTGCGTATCATAGTATGGTAGTATGGAAATGTGATGAAGATCATTAATTTATTCTGATTTGATTCTGCAAAAGAGGCGTTAGGAATAATGAATATTGCTTGTCTAAAAATATTTCTGTAAGGCGGCTTTGCGCAATAAAAGATGATGGCCCTGTGGACAGTTTATCTCAGGCTGGAGAGAAATGAATTGAGAAGAAGAAGCATGCCGGGGCCGCATTGAAGTTTATATTATTTCTAAATCGTTTTTTACAAGGTCAATATTATGGCAAACATTATGCCGCTGTTATGGGTTTTCGTGGCTATTGGGCTGCTGATCGTTTTAATTGTCAAAGTCAAAATGCACACTATTTTAGCATTGATGATTTCAGCTATTTTTCTCGCTTTCGCTGAGGGAATGCCCATCGATAAAATCGTAACCACGATACAGACAGGTTTAAGCAGTATACTAGGCACACTCACCCTGATTGTGATTTTCGGCGCGGTGATCGGTAAATTAATGACGGAATTAGGCGCATCCCAACAAATCTCTGATACCATCATTAATTTACTGGGGGTGCGATATCTTCAATTCGCTTTGCTCATCATCGGCACTATTTTCGGCATGGCGATGTTCTATGAAGTGGCCTTTCTTATTACCGCTCCACTGGTGATAAGCATTGCCAAAAAAGCCAATATTCCCTACATGCGGCTTATTGTCCCTCTGGTGGCGGGAGCAACCATGGGACACAGTATCTTCCCGCCCCAGCCGGGACCGATGGCTTTAACCAGCGCATTTCACGCCAATATTTCTCTGGTTTATATCTTTGGCCTTATTGTTATCATCCCCTCCATCATCTGTTCCGGTATCATTCTGACAAAATTTATTCCGGGTATCGATAAAATGCCATTGGGCGATATCATGGCGCCTCCGGAATTCAAACCCGCCCATGAACTACCGGGATTCGGCATCAGTCTGTTGGTACCGCTGCTGCCCGCTATCTTGATGATTTTTTCATCCATCGTCAGATTAATGGTAGATAAAAGTAGCGAACTCTACAAAGTGGCGGCATTTTTGGGCAGCGCGGAAATCAGTATGCTGATAGCCGTGCTGGTGGGCATCTTCGCCTTGGGCGTATTAAGGGGAAGAAGCGGCCAGCAAATTACCCATACTTTGAACGTCGCCATATCCGGCGTCTCTAACGTGTTGCTGGTGATCGCGGCCGGCGGCATTATGAAAGAGGTGATTATCAACACCGGCGTCGGCAACGCCATTGTCAGCATGGTGGGGAATATTCCGGTGTCCCCGCTTATTCTGGCGTGGCTCATAACCGTTATTATCCGCATCCTGACCGGACAGGGCGCCGTGGCGGCCATCACCGCCGCAGGCATCGTTGCGCCCATGATTGACGCTTTTCATGTCAATCCGGTATTGATGGTGCTGGTTTGCGCCGTCGGCAGTAACACCATGACGTTGATGTATGATGGCGGCTTCCTTCTTTTTCAGCAGTCATTCAAGATTTCCATGAAAGACACTTTCAAAACCTGGGGACTGCTGGAGCTGGTGAATTCCTTGGCAGGGCTGGCGATGGTGATGTTACTCAGCCTGTTCGTCCATTGACAAGAAAACGGAAGAAACGGCGCTGGGCCCTTTTTGGGCCTTGCGGCTTATTTGCCGAGGGTGGCGAACATGGCCGCTACCGCCACCGCCATGACCGCCGTGCAAATCCAGCCCAGCCAACTTAGCCTGGGGGAGATGACGAATTTTCCCATTATTTCCTGCCGCGAAGCCATGAGCATCATCACCACCATAATGGGTACGGAAATAACGCCATTGATTACCGCGCTCCAATAAAGGGCTTTGATGGGATCGATTGGCATAAAACAGATGCCGATGCCTATCAAGGTCGATATGGCGATGATGCCGTAAAATTCCTTGGCGAACGTGAATTTAAGCTCCAGGCTATTGCGAAATTTGAACGCACCGGCGGCGGCATAAGCGCCTGAGCCGGCCAGTACCGGGATGGCGAGCATGCCGGTGCCGATAATACCGGCGCTGAACAGCCAAAAGGCGAAATCGCCGGCGATGGGCCGCAGCGCGGTGGCCGCCTGCGCTGACGTATGTATTTCGGTAACGCCGTGCGCATGCAACGTCACCGCCGTGGTGAGAATAATGGCGAATGCCACCACATTGGAAACCGCCATGCCGATAAACGTATCGATTTTGATACGGCGGAAATTCATGTCCGCCTGTTCGGGAGCATGTTTAAGCGCTTCGGCCTGCTGGTCGGCGTGCTGCTCTTCCACTTCCTGCGACGCCTGCCAGAAAAACAGATAGGGGCTTATGGTCGTACCGAATATGGCGACCACCGTCGTGACATAGGCCGGCGTCCAGGATAAATGCGGCCAAAAGGTATTGATAACCACCAGCTTCCAGGGAGTATGGATAATGAATATCGTGGCCACATAGGCAAGCAATGCCAACGTCAGCCATTTCAATATACGGACATAGCGTTTATAGGGAATGAATATCTGCAGCAACAAGGAGACGAAACCGAATCCCACCACATACATATGGATGGGGCCTTTTACCAACAGGTTAAGCGCCCCCGCCATAGCGGCGATATCCGCGCCGATATTAATGGTATTGGCAACCAGCAACGAACTTACGATGATATAAAGCAGCCATTTAGGGTAGTGCCTGCGGATGTTGGTGGCAAGCCCGTGCCCGCTGACGCGACCAATCTTGGCGCTGATAATCTGAATGCCCACCATCAGCGGATAAGTCAGCATCAGCGTCCAAAGCATAGCGTAGCCGAACTGGGCCCCGGCTTGTGAATAGGTAGCAATACCGCTGGGGTCGTCATCGGCGGCACCGGTGATTAAACCCGGCCCGAGTTTTTTTAACCAGGATTTCTGTGGATGGTTTTTATTTTCATCGGGTTTTATTTCCCCCTCTTTCAAATCTGTTGTATTTGACATAATGCTCCAAGGCAAACGAAGAGGTGTCGGCTTCATGAGGGGTAGTGTTGAATTATCGCCCGGAAGGCTTTGCCATTAATAGCAAAAATCCAATTATACTTTAGTTCACCGGTAATGAGATCGCCACTTCCAGCCCCGGTATTTCCTTTTTTTATCCTCTGACCGGCGAAGGAATAAAGAAAATAAAAAGTCTTTTTTTAATATAAAAATCAAGGTCTCCGCCGCATAAAAAAACAAGTATTTATTATTGTATAAAAATAAAGCAGCTCTCTCATAAGGGCCATTATGTGAGAAGTCTTTTCTTCGCAAAGCCCAGCTGATGATTTAAAAAGAATTTTTTGGTAGGTTCATTAAAACTCTTCCGGCTTCGCCACTCTGTAGAAAAAATATGACGCTTATCTCAAAATCATTATTTAACGAGCAGCTCAAGCTTAAGGCTTAAGGCATGGGGGAGAGCCCTTTGCCGCGCTGGTAAATGAAATGAATACGCTGGCCGCCCACCTCGGCTATAAACTGGGGAAAGGCATTCAGCCGTGATTCCTGCCGCCGCCAGTCAAAACCCTCCCGCCAATAGTCCACCAGATTGCGCATAAAGCGCAACGAGGTGCCCCCACGCCAGTCCGCGTCGTCAATGGCCCCAATCCAGCGCGCGGCCAGGCGAGATCTCAAGTCATCAAGCTCGGCGTCAGCGATAGGGAGAGTAAAGGGTTGTAGGTTCATCGTGAAATATCATGCCTTGTTCATAGGTTGACCAGAGTTTAGGGCAAAAGCCCCAGCGAGAAAATCAGCGGGCCCTGAGGTCGGTGCAACCGGCCATAGCAGCGCAATCAATTATCCAAAACGCTGTCGACGGCGCGGTTATTCTGCTCGCCCTGGCATACCAGCCAGCGTTCAAAGGATTGATGCAGCACCGTTTTTTGCACGCCCACCGGCGTCAGGGCGCAATATTGACAGGGGTCGACCGATAACTGCGGAAACAACGGAACCAAATGCCCCCGGGCAATCTCCGCTGACAGGGTATTAATTGGACCCAATCCTATGCCGATGCCTTCCAGCATCGCCTGGAGGGAAACATGAAAGTGATCGTAACGGCGTAACATGGCGGCGTGGGTCTTCCCCAGGCCCGCCGCAGTCAACCATTGATTCCACTGTCCGGGCCGGGTCAGCGTTTCTATCCGCGGGCAATGGAGAACCTCTTGCGGCAGGCGCAAAGGATAACGCTTGAGCAGCTCAGGGGAAGCCATCAGGCAATGCCGGTCTTGCAGAAACGCGATGGCGGAATATTCCGCCGCGCTGATATCCCGCCGGATTAACAGATCATAGTGCCCGATAATGTGCAACTGCTCGGTGGTCGCCGTGGATATCTGTAGGTTGGCGTGGGGAAAGCGCGCGTAAAAATCATCAAGGCGCGGCAATAACCATTTGAGACAAAGCGTGGTGGGCACGCTGACATTAAACACATTGTTGCGTCCCCCATTACCGTAGCGCAGGGCAATGTCGGCAAGCGTATCAAACGCGCTTCCCAGCTCGCGGGCCAGTGTCAGCGCATAGGGCGTCGGGATACGGCGTTGCCCCTCCTTGTCGAACAAATGCACGCCGAACCACTTTTCCACTGACTGCATATGCCGGCTTACCGCGCCGTGAGAGATATTCAGCTCTTTGGCGGCGGCGGTAAAGCTGCCGGCCCGGCATGCCGCCAAAAAGGCCTTCAACGCCGGCAAAGGGGGAAGAGTGCGCACTGTCCGTCCTTTTTAATCACATATGCGTGAAATTTTAGCACAAGTGATTTCTTTTTCAGGCGCTATCATCACCCCGGTCGCCATTACATAAGGAGTAATCGCCGTGATGTATCTGGTCATTATCATGCTTGGGGTGGCGGCCGGCGTCGTCAGCGGTATTGTGGGCACCGGATCCTCCATCATGCTGTTGCCGGGGCTGGCTTTTGCGTTTGGTCCCAAGGCGGCCATTCCCATCATGGCCATCGCCGCCATCATGGGTAATGTTTCTCGGGTGCTTATGTGGCGCAAGGACATCCATCTGCGTGCTTTTCTCTGGTATACGCTGCCCGGGATCCCTGCCGCCGTATTGGGAGCGAATACCCTTTGGATCATGCCCGCGACCCTTTCAAACCTGTGCATAGGACTGTTCTTCCTGGCGCTTATCCCGGTTCGGCGCTGGGCCAACGCCAGGGCGCTGACGCTCAATGACATACAGTTGGCCCTGGCGGGCGCCCTGATAGGCTATCTCACCGGGATCGTTTTCTCCACCGGTCCGCTGACCCTCCCCCTCTTCGCAGGATACGGGTTGATTAAAGGCGCGCTGTTATCAACGGAAGCGGCGGCCTCCTTCGCGATTTACCTTGCCAAAGCCTCGGCTTTCGGCGCCATCGGCGCACTGCCCCAATCCGTTATGACTAACGGCCTGATGGTGGGCTTTACGTTGGTTGCCGGCGTTTATATCGGCAAGCGGTTCATGCTGAAAATATCAGTTAACGCGTTTGACCGCCTCATCGATGCCATGATGTTGACGGCCGGCGCCGCCATGGTATGGGACGCCTTGCAAAAAATGAATTCATAATGGAACGAAACGGAACATAAACATAGCCCATTGAGAGCAAAAGAAATATTTATTATGCAATCGTGATCGCAATTCATCCTTTTGTATTTGCAAAGTTTGCACCAATTATTTAGTCTTCATCACATAAAAATAGTCTGCATGTCTTCATTTTTGGGCCTACCCTGGCCCAATTTTTTTGTCAGTCAACGGAATTCATAGGAAATTTATCCGGCCGTTTCGGCCGCTATCAGATCTTGGGCGAAGCCTTTCGCTCTCTAAAGTTCGATATGTTCATGGCGCTGGATCATCGCCAAAGCCAGGCCATGGGCCGGATCAAAGCTATGAGGCAGGAAACGGATGCGGGTATGCCCGTAGGCGAACGGCAAGGTATGCTGCCGCGCCATGGTTAATGCCTGCCCGGTAAAGATCGGCGATGCGTTATAGACGCAGTCAATGAGCAAGGTTTTAGGGTTTACCATATGAATAATCTGGCTGAGGGCTTTGCCCAGCAGCTCCCCCGCCCGGCCGATAACCTTATCCGCCAGCGCCGGCGCTTGCGTCCGGCTCTCCCAATGCAATCCCGGTTGCAATCGTTCAAGCTCGGCGTTAACGGCCGAAAACGCAATCAAGGATTCCAGACACCCTCGTTGCCCGCAGGTGCAAAGCGGGCCGTCGGGGGCGACGTTCAGATGGCCGACTTCCCCCGCGGTCCAACTGCCGCCGTAATAGACCCCGTGCTCGGTGAGAAGCGTGCCGCCGATACCCTCGGCAATCCGCAGGTAAAAGGTGGGTTCATTGGCCGCATCGGCGTTCTCCTGCTGGCGTGATACCAACGCCGCCGCCTTGACGATATTCATGACTCCCACCGGTAGCGCCACGCTGCGGCGCAATGCCGTCAGGATATCCACCTGCCGCCAACCCAGGTGAGACGATATGTGCATATAGCCGCTGCGAGGATCGATGATACCGGGAAAACCGACGCCGATGCCGATGAGTTCGGGATATCGGCGATGCATCCATGCGCAAAGGCGGGCGATGCCGTCCACCACGCTTTCGGCGTCGGCGGTGTCAAGGGCCAGCGTTTTTTGCTCAAGAGGTTCGGTGAAATAATTATATATTGCCCAGTGCAAACGATGGCGTTCCACCATGATGCCGGCGGCTTTCATTTTATCGGGTTGGAGGGCGATATGTATTTTGGGACGGCCGCTTGAGCGGGAGGGGGCAACGCCGATTTCCGCCACCCATCCCCCGGCGATAAAATCATCGATAATAAGGGAAATGGTGTTTTTACTTAAAGAAAGGGCGCGGGAGATGTCGAGACGTGAGCTGATTCGATGTTGTCGCAGATATGACAACACGTGCTTTTCGTTATATTGACGCAGCAGCGCGGGTCCCTTTCCTGGCTCTTTCATTATTGGCGTACCCTGGCTCTCGGCTGGAAAACACCGGCATTATGGCACAACCCGGCCGGGGTAAAAACTACTCATACCGCCAAACGCACGTCCCCTTTACATAGGTGGCCAAGACCTGTAATCGGCCCTCCGCTCCCTCATGGAGCAGCGTCGCCGACAGCGGCGCTCCCACCGCCAGCCCCTTCTGCGTCGGCAAGCCCAGCAAAGAAGAAGGCCGTATTGAAGCCATGTCCCACGCCACGGAACGGCTCGCCAACCCTTCTTTTATCAGGGTATTCACGCCGTGCAGCAGCCCTCGCGCCGACCCCGCCAGCAAGCCGGGATTGTCCGCCAGCGACAGGCGTCCCTGCGCGGTCAGGACGACATCGCCGCCGATATGCAGCTGATAGCGCCCGGGCGGCATACCGGCCAGGCTGGTGGCGTCGCTCACCAAAAATCCCCGCTGTTGCTTTACCCGCATAAACACCTTAAGCACCGACATGGGTAAATGCTCGCCGTCGCCTATCATCGCGCACCACAGATCATCCTGCGCCAGTTGCTCCCAGATATAATTGGGATGCCGGGGCAACAGTAGGTGCGCCCCGTTGCCCAAATGGGTAGACATGGATGCGCCGGCCGCCACCGCCTCGGCAATACAGTGACCATCGGCGCAGGTATGGCCAAGGGATACCGTCACCCCTTGCCGCACGCAGCGCCGGATAAACGCTTCGCTGCCGGGCCACTCCGGCGCCAGGGTCAACACGCGGATATCGCCGCGTGCCGCCTGCTGCCAGCGCTGAAACATATCCCAATCCGGCGCCCTGACTAAAGCCCGGTCATGAGCGCCGCGGGGCCCCTCCTCGGGGGAGATAAACGGGCCTTCAAGATGAATGCCGGCCACGCTGTGCCCGACGTCGGCAAAGCGTCGGCGCGCGTTGGCTATCGCCCGGACCATCTGTTCGATATCCTCATCGCGATGGGTAATCACCGTGGGCAAAAACGCCGTGACGCCTTCCCGCCATAAACGCCGGGTCGCCGCCAGGACGGATTCTTCTTCGATAGGACAATGATTGAAATCCACCCCCGCATAACCGTTGACCTGCAAATCCACCAGTCCCGGCGCGATAACGGGCAGTGCGTCATCCGCCGGCAGCGGTTTGATAAGGCTTATCACGCCATGTTCCCCGTGGATCTCCACAGCGGATAAATCCCGGTAATCCCCTGCCCCGCAGGCACACCTTACTCATGGGCATTTTCCCCGAAGGCGTCCTGATCGGTATATAAGGTGCAGGCGGCATGGGTGCGTAAAATGGTGGCGGGCCAGCGGGTGGATATCGGCTGCCCCAGCAAGGCCGCAACGGCCAGCCGCTTTTGTGCGCCCGGCACCATACAAAACAAGCGTCCGGCCGCCATCAGGGCGGGTATGGTCAACGTCAGCGCATGCGTGGGCACCGCGTCCAGGGCGGGGAAGCATCCATCGTTTACCTGCTGCTGACGGCACACCGGATCCAGCGCCACCGTTTTCATCATAGCGGGGTCCTGGAAATCCACCACCGGCGGATCGTTAAAGGCCAGGTGGCCGTTTTCCCCGATGCCGAGGAAAACCATATCCACCGGCGCCTGCCGCAGCAGGCGCTCGTAATGGCGGCAAATACGCTGCGTGTCTTCCCAGGCCGGTATCAGATGCACTGTCCCCGGCCGCACGAGCTGGAATAAATGTTGGTTAAGATAATGGCTGAAACGTTGTTTCGAATCCGACGGCAGGCCGATATATTCATCCATATGAAATGCCGTCACCCGAGACCAATCGATGCCCTCGGCCTGCGCCAGAGCGGCGAGGAATTCATTCTGCGACGGCGCGGCGGCGAAAATAATCCGAACGCGCTCCTGCCCGGCCAGGCAACGGCGCAGATAATCCGCCGCCGCCGCCGCGGCATAACTGCCCAGCGCGGCGCGGTCGGCAAAGACTTCCACGGTAAGCCGTTCGCAGCGGCGAGTCAGCAATGGCAATGGCAATGGCAATGGCATATAAAACTCCTGATATCAAAACTACTTACGACTTACGCAGGGCAACGGCGGGATTTCCGGCAGCAGTCGCTGCCTGATCCTGATTGAGCGCCGCCAGCAGGGCGTCCACCTGCGGGCGGACCGGGCTGCGACGACATGCCCCGGCCAGGCCATAGACAATCAGCGATGACATCACGGGCATCGCCACCACTGCCGTGGTGCTCATGCCCGGTATAACGAATTTAACCAAAAAGAACGCCATAATGCCCACCGCCCAGGATCCGATGGCGGCAAAGGGACCGCACTTTCTAAACCAGGGCAGCAATCCCAGCAGCATGGGAATGGAAATAGGCCCCACCAGCCCGCCGAACCAGACGATAAGCAAGGTCAGCACGCCGCCGAACCGGCCGGCATTGGCCGCAATCAGCAGCGTGGTAACGATAAACGCCACCACCGTCACCCGCGCCACCACCAGCGAGGATTGACCATTGCCAAAGCGGCGGGGCAACAGCACCGGCAGAATATCCCGGGTGACCACCGCGGTAATGGCATTGGAATCGGACGACGTCATGGCAAGGGTATGGGCAAACATGGCCACCAAAACCAGGCCTATCAACCCGTTGGGCAACAAGTGCATCGCCATCACAGAATAAGACTGGGAAGGATCGGCAATGCCGGGAAAGAGCACGGGAGAGGCCCACATGGGGTAAAACAACACCAACGGCCACACCAGATACAACACCGCCGAGAGCAGCGCGGCTTTATGCGCATCTTTACCCCGCGGCGAGGCGATAAATCGCTGCGCCAGGTTCCAGGTGCCGCCGTTGTAACTGAGGGTGTAAATCACGAAGTAGGCCAGCATAAAACCCAGGGTATAAGGCTCGCGGATAATTTGGGCATGGGCCGGCGGCAACCGGTCCCACACGGTGAGCAGTTCATGAAAGCCCCCCCCATATGGGCCGCCACCGCCACCGCCATGACAATGGCCGCGATAAATTGCACCACAAACTGGCCGAAATCATTGCAGGCATCGGCCCACAGACCGCCCATCACGGTATAGCACAGACAAAACAAGCCGGAGATAGCGATACCGTAGAGCGTATCCAGACCGGTAAACACATTGATGATGATGGCGATAGCCGCCCATTTAGCGCCGACGTCGAAGGTTTTCAGCAGTACGCCGCTCCAGGCCAATAGCTGCTGCGTCGGGACATTATAGCGGGAGGCGAGATACTCCATCGGCGATTCGATATGCAGATGGATGCGCAGTCGCGCCCAACGCGGCGCAAAGATAAACGAGCCGAGAAATACCGCGATGGAGATAGGCAAAGCCCACCAGAAATAGATTGTGATGCCATAGCTGTAGGCCACCCCGGCGTAGGCCACGAAAACCGCGGCGCTATAGCCCGACATATGATGGGAAATGCCCGACAGCCACCAGGGCATTTTACCGCCGGCGGCGAAAAAATCCTTGGTGCTGCCCACCTTGCGCATCGCCCACAGCGTAATAATGACAATCATCAGGGCATACAGCGCCATCACCACATAGTCTGTCCCGTTCATTGTTGTCCGCTCCGGTAGTTAATGACGATTTTCGCAACCCAGCGCGAGTCGGACGGCCTGGCCGCGCCTTGCTCTCGCATATATCCTAATTTAGGACTAATGAATCAAATGACTGCATTGTGCTGCCTGGAACCGTCCTATTGGTCCTATTTAAGGATTAATTAAACCCTAACATGACTGATAAAGCCTTTACGAGAGTTATATCACAGTCAGCCGACGAGACCGCGAACGGGCCATAGGGATTTTTTATGACCCGGTGAGACAGCTGAAATGGGCGCCAGCAATTGAAGGAACGTCGCGGACAATGCCCCCTTCCTTGAACTGACTCTCTTTTCCACCGATCTTTATCTGGTTGAACAGCCGATATTAGCGGTAGAATCCGCCAGACTAAAGGTCGCTTGCCACTGGGCGTGAAATCATAATGAAGGCCGCCTGCCAATAAGCGTGAAGCCATACCGAATGTCGCCTGTCGCTGGCCGTGAAGCATAATGAATCTGCTCCTTGCCGGGCATAACGCAATTACAGCAATAAAATAATAAGGTAAACACCATGGTTGAGACTGTCTCCCCGATAGCATTAGCCCTGCATGGCGGCTGCGGCGTCATGGCGGAAGATGAGATGACCGCGGCGCAGTGGCGGGCCGCCCGCGAGGCGCTCCGACAGGCGCTGGCCGCCGGCTGGCGGGTACTGCAAGGCCAGGGAGGCTCGCTGGACGCGGTACAGGCCGCGGTCGTGGTGATGGAAGACTCCCCCTACTTTAACGCCGGCCACGGCGCGGCCCTTAATGCCGATGGGGAGCATGAACTGGACGCGGCCATTATGTACGGCGCTACCCTTGCCGCCGGGGCGGTATGCGGGGCAAGGCATATCCGCAATCCCATCCTGGCGGCCCGTCATTTGCTCGACGCCGGTGACAGCGTGTTGCTGTGTGGCGACGGCGCGGACCGCTACGCCCTGGCCCATGGGCTCCCCTGCGTTGACGCCGATTATTTCACCACGCCGCGCCGGGTGGAGGCCCTTGCGGCCATGCGCCGTCATCAAACGGCAGGCACCTATAAAGCAGCGAGGGAATCCGACAAGCACGGGACCGTCGGCGCGGTAGCCCTGGACGGTCAAGGCCATCTCGCCGCCGCCACCTCCACCGGGGGATACAATAACAAGCCCGCCGGACGCATCGGCGACAGCCCGTTGATCGGCGCGGGCACCTACGCACGGGACGGCGTCTGTGCAGTGTCGGGCACCGGCCAGGGGGAGTATTTCATCCGCCACGTGCTGGCCCACGATATCGCCAGCCGCATACGCTATGCCGGTGAAAGTCTCCCGCAGGCGACGGCCTTTCATATACTGGGCGAATTTAAACGACAAGGAGTGGGCGCCGGCGCGGTCGCCGTTGATGCCAATGGCGTTATCGCCGCGCCATTCAATACGAAAGGAATGTTTAGAGGCTGGGTAACCCCTGACGGGCAGGCCTATGTCGCCAGCCATGCCGAACGCTATCCGGTGGAAGTATAAGGATTACCGGGGATAGCGTCCGGCGCTGTTATGGACCCAATGCAGCGGACAATTAGGCAAGCATTATAGAATAAAGCTGGTCACCAGCTTTTCCAGCACCGCCGATTGATCTTCAAGCGAGCCGGCGGCGATCGAAGACTCGGTCACCAGCGCGGCGTTTTGCTGGGTAGTGGTATCCAGCTCGCTGATGGCGCGGGCGATTTGGTCAATGCCCTGACTTTGCTCTTCCGACGCCGAGGAGATTTCCCCCATGATGTCATTGACCCGCGATACCGAAGCGACTATCTGCTTCATGGTGTCCCCGGCTTGGGCCACCAGCGCGGAGCCCACGTCAATGCGCGAAACGGACTCCCCGATAAGCGTGGCGATTTCCTTTGCCGCCTGTGAACTGCGCTGCGACAGACTGCGCACTTCGCTTGCCACCACGGCGAACCCGCGTCCCTGCTCGCCGGCGCGCGCCGCCTCCACCGCCGCGTTAAGGGCCAGAATATTGGTTTGAAACGCTATACTGTTGATAACGGCGGTAATATCGCTGATTTTCTTCGAACTGGAGGAAATGTCGTCCATGGTTTTCACGACATTTTTCATGACTTCACCGCCCTCATGGGCGTTTTGCGTGGCCTCGCCGGCAATCTGGCTGGCATGTTTGGCATTTTCGGCGTTATTTTTCACCGTGGAGGTCAACTCCTCCATGCTGGCGGCGGTCTCAACCACCGCAGTGGTTTGTTGCTCGGTGCGCGAAGACAGATCGGCATTGCCCATGGCGATTTTGGCCGCCGAGGCGGCGACGGTGCCGACGCAATCACGCACCTCGGAAATGATGGTACGCAATTTGGCATTCATACGCGCCATGGAGGCAGTAAGCTGGCCCAGCTCGTCATTTCGGTCGGGCGCGATCGACCCGCTGAGATCACCGTCGGCAATGCGCTCCGAGACCGCCAGGTTACGCAACACGGGACGGGTGATTTGCCGGGTGATGTACCAGGAAACCGCTATGCCGAAAATCACGGCCAGCAATCCGATGAGGATGGTGATGCTTGCCGAACCATAGGCCAAGGCATCATTTTTCTTTTGCACGCTGTTAATGATCACCTTTACCGCGGCGCTGCTGTTATCGCCGGCTATCTTGACGTCATTTTCCGCCGCATTCAGATTTTTATAGACGCTGTAATAGGTCTCGCCCAAGTTTTTGTATTGGCCGAACATGCCCCACAACGCATCGAGCTGCGGTTTTTGTTCCGGCGTCAAACCCGCCGCCAAATCCTGATATTCTTTCTCATCTTCGCCGTAGCTTTTTTGCAGCAGCGCCAGCGCATCATCATTACCATTCAATTGCAAGTTATAGGCATTTGCCTTGATATTAATAAAAGAAAGGGCGAACGCATTGAGTTTGTTCGTCATATCCGCGCTCATATTCTGGCTCAGCAAGGCGGCTTTAAAGGGCTCAAGGGCGTTTTTGTTATACAACGCGTTCAATTGAGATTTAACGTCAGCCATTTTTTTGGAGTAAAGGCTCATCGTTTCCAATGAATGGTGAAAATCACCGAGATAGAGCGCAATGTCGGCCAAATTGTTCTTGGCGCTTTTATCCCACGGCAACGCCTGAGCCTCATGGGTCAGGGCGGCGGCGTGATCGATAAACCCGTCCATAACCTTGCGTACGCTCTCATCGGATGAATAAAGATATTTCACGCGATTTACTTTCACTTGAAAAACGTCAATATTGATATTATAAATCAAATTGGTTTTTTCATAAATATCACGTATCGACTTAAAGCGTTGAACGCTCAGTCCTGACGAGATAACCACCAGCAGCAAAACAATACCGAACCCTAAATAAAGCTTATGAGATACTTTTATGCTGTTAATTTTGCTTTTCAAATTTATCATCATCGCTTTCCATATATCTATTCACCATACCAACTTGATACGCGAAAACCTATGCTCAGCATAGCTATCGGCAACGCCATCGGGTTCTTTAGGTTATTTTATATGATGGGTAAGTTGATAAAGGGAAGATAACGCACGCTGCCGCTTTTTCAAAGAAGCAATGCGGCTTTCAGCCGGGATTAGACAGGCTTTTGCACTTAGCCCATGCGCTAGGGAAATGTAACGTTAAGTTAAATTTTATTAATTGTGACTGACTGTACATTTGCCTAAAAACAGTATTGCAATTGTCCTATGGACCGTAACTGCGGCTGCGTAATTGCAGCCGCAGTTAATTTAATTACGCCCTGATTTATAATAATATACCAAGCGTATTGACAGGAAGTCAGGGATAAAAACATTATTCGGCCCGCACTCAGTAATTATCATACACCCGCTGTTGATAAAACCTCATCAACAAATGCCTTGGCACGGGGAATATCCGGTCCATCGACATGTTCAATAATCAACGGTATATTCGGGTGCTTTGCCGCTAAAAGGCGGACATACAGCGGATAATTCAAGTCACCCAACCCAGCGGCCGGCAGTTCAACGGCGCCGGCGCCTCGAAAGCTATTATGCTCCGCCGCCCCACCACCGAATTTTTCCGTCAACACGTTAGCCATTTTACAATCTTTTGCATGTGCGATGGTTATTTTTTCTTCCAGCACATGGAATATATTGTTCAGCGTCTCATCAACCTTGCCCATATTTTTGTCGTCAAAATAATTAGTCGGATCCAGCACGAGGCCTATTCCAGGATGATCGACATCATGCAGAAGCCTGGCGACCTGACCCACTGAGCCGATAATATTATTAACGTAATTTTCCACCAAAAAAACCGCGTTATGCTCATAGGCGAATTTCGCCAGATCCAAGGCTATGGCCCGGAATTCCTGATAGGCTTCCTCGGTGCTGTTTTTGCGGTCATAAAGCCAGTCGCTTTCGGTATTATAGGTGCCCGTTTCGCTTACCACATAGGGCGTACCGAAATCCCTGGCATGGACCAAAATCTCTTTGACCCCATCAATATTCTGTTTGCGCTTTACCGGATCCGGATGCACCAAATTGGTATAAGCTGAAATAGCCACAATAGGAAGATTCGCCTGACGAAAAGCATTGCGTACCCCATGCGCCTTTTCTTTGGTAATATTTCCCCGCGACAGGCTGATATCGCTAAACTCCAGGTCGAGCTGCACACACCCCATGCCCCCCCCCCTCTTTCACTTTCTCGATAGTGCGCAGCAGCGTATCTGGATAATATCCGGTAAATATCCCGACATTAATCATGATCTATTCACTCCTCTAGGACAGTGGCAAGATAAACGGTTTTTTCCGCCCGAATCGACGCGTAACAGGCTTCAATGCAGGCAAGAGTCAGCACATTGTCTTCGGCGCTGATATCCGGAATTTTTGCCTGTTCGATGGCGCACAGCAGGCCGGCCATGGTGCCGATAAAGGCATCCGGGAACCATTGAGCGGTCCATTGCGGCGCAATCCACGCTCCCGGATGGCGTTTCGAGGTCAATTTCAGGCTGCTGCCGCAATACTCCGGCGCGCGCCGGTGCCAGCCGAAATCACCTTCCGCCAGGCCCTCGGTCCCCTCAACGCGCCAGTTGATATAATTTCTCTTCTCGCAAGGTTCGCCAGGCCACGCCCAGACATCATCAAGGCTGGTAGCGATGAAACCGTCGGCGTACTGAAACGTATACTGCGTAATGCCATCGGTATGCTCAAAAAACGTACGCGGGTCGGTACGGCAGACCGCCGTTATTTTTTCCGGCGTGCCGAATAAATAGCGGAACACATCGATGTGATGAATGGCCATCGCATAGAGTTCCAGTTTATTGTAATCCCTCAAAAAGGCTTGCCAATCCGGTATAGCCCTCATATCAATGCTGGCAATAACCGGGTCGCCCAACAGATGGTTATCCAGCGCATATTTCAGCGCACGCATGGACGGGTCGTAACGCATATTTTGATTCACCGCGATGGGAATACCGCTCTCTTTACTCAGACGCGCTATCTCGCGGCCTTCGCTCAACGACATAGCCAGCGGCTTTTGACAGAGAATGCCTTTAATATGGCCGCAGGCCATTTTTCCGGAACAAACATACCGGACTATCTCAAGCTGGATATGCGGAGGCACGGCGATATCCAGAACCTCGATCTGCTTATCATGCACCAGATCCCGCCAACCATCGCACACCTTGGCTATTCCTGACGCCTTCGCCAGCCGCGTGCTATTGGCTTTATCTAAGGACGTGATGGCACAAGGGTTGAAACCCGCTTTTTTATAGGCGACCAAATGGCAATGCTCGACGATAAAGCCGGCGCCGATGATGCCAATTCGATAATCTTTCCGCCGCGGTAACGTCGGCGGCGTCGCGCGTTCCAATTGCTCTTTTAACGTTGGCATATCTCTCTCCCAATCGTTTCGCTGCCTCAGGGCATCAGTTCCGGCACCCGGTGGGCAAGAATGTTTTCCCTGCGGCTTAGGTAAGCGGGCAACGGCGCGACCCCGGATGCCGGCGTAAACCAGGCGAAGGGATCGGTGCTGGCGGTAAGGGCGAAATTCGCCCAGGGTTCGAAGGAGCCGGATCGAATAACGCATTTGGCCATCGGCGCGATGTCGCGACACAGCGTTTCATGGGTCGCGGCGGTAAAGGTCGCGCCGCTGCCGGTCCATATCCGCTGGATTTCCTGATACAACGACGGATAGCAGTCTCTGACCTCCGGCGCAAATCGGACATCTTCAAAGAAAACCTCCGTGCGCAGAACCCGGAGTATTTCCCGCACGTCGATAATGCCAGGCCAAAAACCCAAATCGATACGATTGGCATTGGCGGGTATCGGGAAACCCGCATCGGTGACCAGAACGATATCGGTATGGCCGAGTGTCGCCAACGCTTCGGCCAATTTGGGATGCAGTATTCTGTCTGGTTTCATTGTGAGTGTCCTCCTGAGGGGGGTTTCGAGGAAACGTTCGACCGCCTGTCTCGTCGCATAGGAAGGGACGGTTTCCCAGACCGTACAGCACAGCGCGGCGGCGGCACTGGCAAAGCGGACGGCCGGTCCGATGGATTGTCCTTCGCTCAGGGCGACCGCCAGGGCGGCATTAAAACTGTCTCCCGCGCCGTTGCTGTCAACGACATCCACCGGGCATGCAGGGATTTCGTAGGCCTCTTGTCGGGTAAAAATCGCCGCGCCCGCTTCCCCCAGCGTCATCACGACGCAACGGCAGCCGGTGGCCAACAGCGAGTCCGCTATCTCGCGATGACTTTCCGGACTGTCGGGGGCCAGTCCCAGGGCGACCCGCGCTTCGGTTTCATTGGGCGTCAGGTAATCCACGCAGCTCAGATCACATTGGCGCAGGTCTCTGGCCGGCGCCGGATTCAACATCGTTATTTTGCCCAGATCATGTGCTCTGCCCAGGCCATGTAAAGCGGTTTCCAACGGGATCTCAAGCTGGGCCAGCGCAACCTGGCAGCTTTCCATCAGCGGCAGCGCGTCATCCACCAGCCGGGGGGGGAAAACAGTCGGTTGGCCCCCATGTCCACCACGATGATATTGCGCGCCGACCGATCCTTGATAATCAGTCCCGCGCCGGTGGGCTGTTTACGGCTCACCGTAAGCGCATCGATATTAATGCCTTCACGGTGCATCAACTCAATAAACTCATGGCCAAAAACATCATCGCCAACCACCCCGGCATAGATGACGTCGGCCCCCAAACGGGCGGCCTGTACCGCCATGTCAGAACCCTTGCCGCCCCATGTCTGGCGAAAGTCCTGTCCAATCAGCGTCTCGCCGGCCAGTGGGATACGTTCGGTGGTCATGACCAGCGCTTTGGCATAACTGCCCAGAATAAACACACCCATGCTTGAGCCTCTTTACGGTGAGCCGGGACTCAACGCCCATCCCGACGGTTTTAGGCCTGTGCCGTCAGTAGCTGTTGATATCGCCAGCCATTCCTTTTACCAGTTCGGGACCGGAACTGGTTCCCACCAGCTCGGCGCCGGCTTCAAACATTGCTTTCATCTTTGCCAACGTATTGACCTTACCCGATACTTTCACCCGGCACGGCGGCCGGACGGTGGCTTTCAGCAATCGCACGTCCTCAACCGTGGCGGCGCAACCGCCTTTGCCCCATCCGCTTGATTGCTTAACCCAGTCAACCCCCGCCTCGCATGCATAGCGAGCGGCCTTGATTTTTAGCGTCTCTTCCGTAATGAAACCAAACTCCAGCATGGCTTTGACTTTCATACCGAGATCGTGGGCAATGGCGACGACTTGCTTAAGTTCATCAAAATAGGCTTCTTCCATTCCTCCCAGTAAAAAACCCGGATTGGGAGGAAAATCAAATTCATCCGCCCCTAGCTTGCCCAATTCAAGGACCGCAGCCACTTTCATCGCCGTCGTATCATTTGCCTGAGGGAAATTCACCGTGGTCGCTACGCGGACTCCGCTCCCCTTCAGGGCATTTTTCGCCAATGAAACCCAGCACGGCGCAATCATGGCGGCGTCAAACTGAAATTCCATACATACGTCCAGATGCGTCAAAAGCTGTGCGCGGGTCAGGTCTGGATTAACATTGGTAAATTGAATCGCTTTGGCAATCTGTTTTGGATCGCTAAAATCAATCATTTATGCTTCCCCTTAATTTAACAAGATACGGCGGTACATCATCAGATGTTTCTCGTGCCGACAGAGTAAACGTCAAAAGGCGTAACCCGTGAGAAGCAAAAATCCATGCCGCATGGATAGAAATGTAGTGTCAACAATATTGTGATTGGCGTCATAAATATGGCGCGATGACCTTTAATGCCAACCTAAAAGAGGAATACTAAAGATGCGTTGAGGAGGGCTTATGGCGGCGGAAAAAAATCAACGATCGTTTCAAATTTTTATCGTAATTCCCTTGAGTTCACGCCACTGATCAATTACCGCCTCCTGCGCGGCGGGCAGATCGCGACCGCACCCGACTTTATCGTTAGAAGAGAGTCCGTTGCCGGGCATGAATTCATTTTTCCCGTGCGCGGCAGCGGCTGGGTAGAAATTGAAGGAAAAACATTTAAAGCCGGCGCCGGGCAATTAATTTGGTTACCGGTTCGTTTAGCCCACGCCCATTACCCGACAAGAGACGATCCCTGGGAAATAGAATGGATTAGAGTCGATGGCGAAAAGCTGAATAATTTTATGAATTTTCTTAATATCGAGGACAATCCTGTATTTACCATCAGGGATAAAAACACCGTCGCGGCGCTTTTTAGCGAAATTCTCACACAGTTCTCCCTGAGAGACTTTACCGCCGATATAAGAAGCGAGATTTGTATCACTGAACTTATCTTAATAATGCTAAATAGCAGAAGCATAGAACACAATAATAACGCTGGCCGCATGCATAAGAACTTGCATAAACTGATTTCCCACATGCAAAGTCATTATAGCGATGAATGGAGTATCGACGCGTTTCTGCGCTACTGCCAGGTCAGCAAATCACAATTGTTCCATTTGTTCAATACCACCTTTCAGCAATCGCCGATGAAATGGCTCAAGAGCTATCGCATGTCCCAGGCCCGGCGCTTACTGGTCGAAACCACAGGCAGCATCGCCGAAATCGGACAACAGGTCGGGTACAATGACCCTCTCCATTTTTCCAGGGATTTTCGCCTGTTGAACGGCCTGCCGCCTTCAGCGTTCAGAAAAAAGGAAAAGCTGACGCAGCGGTGAAAGTCAGCGTGGCGTCACAATGAAAAAAAAACGTCATTATCTGAAGACAGGCACGAAAAATTGTCATCAATCGTCCCCATACTAAGCCATCCTTATTGTCTATTGTACAGGGAGTTAACGTGCCCCAACACATTCATATGGACAAAGAACTGAGTTGGCTCGCTTTTAACGAACGGGTCCTTCAGGAAGCGGAAGACCCACGGAATCCTTTGGTGGAACGCATCCATTTCCTGGGCATCTATTCCAGCAACCGGGATGAGTTTTACAAGGTCCGCTTTGCCGATCTTCGCCGACGCCGTCTTATTAGCGAGGCCCTCGGCGAGGATACCGATATCCGGCTCTTGGGCGAGGTGCAGCAGCGCATCCGGCAAAGCAACGAAAAATTCGATGCTCTTTATAACGACCTGCTCCGAGAATTGGCTCGCAACCAGATATTTCTGCTCAATGAAAGCCAGATTTCCGAAGCGCAGCGCCGCTGGATAAAAGGCTATTTTCGCCAATCCCTCAGAACGCTGCTGTTCCCCATCGTCATTGAGCCTGAAACCAGCTTGGCGGCCTTTTTACGGGATGAATATACCTATCTGGTGGTGGAGATGATCCGGGACGCCGACGTGCGCTATGCCATGCTGGAAATTCCCTCCGACAAAACGCCGCGCTTCATTCCCTTGCCCGCCGATCCCGGCTCGCGTCGCCGCCAGCCGCTTATCCTGTTGGATAACGTGATGCGCCTGTGCCTGGACGATATCTTCAGCGTGTTCTTTGATTATGACGAGATTCAGGCCTACTCCATGAAAATGACCCGGGATGCCGAATTCATCCTGGCCATGGAAAACGACACCAGCCTGCCGGAGATGATGTCCACCGGACTGAGGCAGCGTCTGAAAGCGGAGCCGGTACGTCTGACCTATCAGCGCGATATGCCGGTGGCTATGCTCAAAATGCTGTATGACAAGCTCGGCATCGAAGACCACGACTCGGTGCTGTCGGGAGGGCGTTACCATAATTTCCGCGACTTTATCCGCTTTCCCGACATGGGCAAGCAGCGTCTGGTAAATGAACCCCTACCCCCGTTGCCGCATCCGCATCTCGCCGGTTACCGGAACATGTTCGACGCCATCAGCGAACGGGATATCCTGCTCTATTATCCCTATCATACCTTTGAGCACACGCTGGAAATCCTGCGCCATGCCTCGTTCGATCCTTTTGTGGTGACCATCCGGATCAATATCTATCGGGTCGCTCGTCACTCCCGCGTCATGGACGCCATGATCCACGCCGCCGGCAACGGTAAAAAGGTGACGGTCGTCGTGGAGCTCCAAGCCCGCTTTGACGAAGAGGCCAATCTGGAATGGTCGCGCCGGTTGAAAAATGCCGGCGTGCAGGTGGTGTTTTCAATGCCGGGGCTGAAAATCCATTCCAAACTGTTTCTGATAAGCCGCCTTGAAGAGGGCAAGCTCAGGCGCTACGCCCATCTGGGCACCGGTAATTTTAATGAAAGCACCGCCCGGCTCTATACGGATTATGCCCTACTCACCAAGGACGAACGCATTACCGACGAAGTGCGCCAGGTGTTCAGCTTTATTGAGAATCCCTACCGGCGGGTAAAATTCAGTTGGCTTATCGTTTCACCGTTGAACGCCCGCATTCGTCTGTACCGATTAATCGATGCCGAAATCGCCGCCGCCACCGCCGGACTGCCGTCGGGGATCCGGCTCAAAGTCAATAACCTTGTGGATACCGGGCTGGTAGAGCGACTGTACGCCGCCTCCGCCGCCGGCGTACCCGTCAGCCTGCTGGTGCGCGGCATGTGCACGTTGGTGCCGGGCTTGCCGGGGGTAAGCGAAAACATCCGGGTGATCAGTATTCTCGACCGATTCCTCGAGCATGACCGGGTCTATGTGTTCCACAATAAAGGCGTTCCCAGAGTATTTCTCTCCTCCGCCGACTGGATGACCCGGAATATCGATAACCGCATCGAAGTGGGCGTGGAACTGCTCGATAATGCGCTGCGCAGCCAAGTGATTGCTATTCTCGAATTGCTGTTCAGCGACACGGTAAAGGCGCGCATCCTGGATCAAGCGATGAGCAACCGCTATGTCGCCGGGGGACGACGGCGCAGGGTGCGCGGACAGTATGCGGTTTACCGCTACTTAAAACGTCTCGGGGAGAGTGATGACGCGCAGGCCGCTGTCTCTCGTCAACACGCGATCGAAAGCTGATTATGTTCGCCATACTCCGCGTTGCAGGCGGATTAGCGCCTTTCTGCACTCAGATTGTTTAGGGTATACATCTTGCGTCCGAGCGATATGATTGTGGTCCGACACATTACAAAATTTCAATAAAGCCGCTAATCGCATTGATTAATTTTATTTATGGTTAATACTTGTACTAACTACAAAAAGGAGCTGCTATGCGACGTTTAATGATGTTTATCGGTATTATTGCAATAACCGTTTCCTTGAACGGTTGCCCTTGGTGGCATGGCCACGGTGGTCATGGCGGTCGTGATCATGCCATGCTGTCCATGATCAAATAGTCTTTGTGCGCCCCTAATGCTTATGGGGCGCAATAAAATGGCGTAAGCCTGGCAATCGGGACCTTAGCGCTAACCATCGGCGCATTATCATTCATGCGCATCCATCATCAACTATAAGCGTCTGCCAATAAGGCATCACGGACCGATTTTAGTGATAAAACGATCAGTCCAAGCGGTCAGCGAACAGAGTTACGGGTTTCATGGTACAGCCGGCAGTTCATTGACATAGCGCTCTATTGCCAAAACGTCTTTGGAGAAGGTTTCAATCATTACTAAATGTTCCACATAATCTCGTATAAATTCAAGTTCTTGTGCTAAGTTATCAATATATTTCCTGTCGTTATCCCTTGTGAAACAGTTTATCCTCAAATCTCGACCACTGTTTAATGCATGTATATAAGGCGATATTAGAAATTTCAGAACGCCTATACGATTAGAGATTTTAGCAATTTTTTCAACATCTTTCGAAAAGTTAAAATACAATATGAAATCGAGAACAAATTCTCGCAGCATAAAATCCCCAGGCCCGAAATCATTTTTATAAAATAAAATATCTATACATTTTTTCATGGCTTGCGCCATCTTCTTTAATTTGGTCAAAGATGCATCACTTCTCATATTGGAAAAGAAAGACTTTCCATTCAAAGGATCCGTTTTTAATATATCCCCTAAGGTTTTTTTAATCTTATTATATTCGCTAACCCCCTCAGGAGATAAATCATCGTGGCGTTTTATATATTCAATTATGATGAAATTCACTATCGAAAAAATTTTGAAATCTCGTAAATTGTCCCGACCGTAGTTTTCTTCAAACCGCTGCTTCACCGCACCGGCATATTTACCCGTCAGGTCAAACATGCTGTCCTGACAGCGCTGTAAAAAATCCTTTTTGAAGCTGTCCGGCTGAACCCCCATTGGAGAGAGCATATTGACGCAGCCCACGCTTCGGCTGCCGATAATGTCTTCACGAGAGCCGGCCGTCCGGGCCGACTTACCCTGTTGTGAACCCGCCGCCCTGTCGGACGTTGTGGCATCCGGCAAGTTCGCTATCGCATCAACCGCTGCCGCGAAACGTTCCCCTGGTTGGGTTGATACAGGACTCTCAGCAGAAACGATGGGCAACGCAGGCATATTGGCAACCGACTGGACCTGAATTCTCCCCTCTCGGGAGCTGCTTTGCTCCTCAGTATGTGATAACGGGCAACAAGAAAAACAACTCCACCTCTTTGGCGTGTCTATTTCATTCATGGTGAGTCCTATATGAAAGATGCAAGATAAAGTAAGACCGCTATTAATATAGCGGCAAGGTTAAAAACTTACACGTCTATGAATGGCATCAAAGCCGGGAAAGGTTTTTTCAATACTATAAAGTTCGCGTTAGTCCTTGGCAAATGATTTGTATGGCATCGTGGCGTTTTGTCATTAAAGAAAAATAGTTATCCAAGTCATATATTTTAAACTTCAAATAAAAATATTTTCACTATTTCCATCATTTCAAATCGACTTATTAGTAGGCTTCCGCAGCAGTATAATCAAAACGGAGTAATGATTCCGAATAGCATTAATAGCTATCAACCGGTTAATCACTATAAGGCATGGGTAAGCCTACGCTGCGCCAGTATGGCAGACTAATTTATGGGTGCGATGCAGGGCAGAATGGTCCATTATAAGCACAATGCAGTTACCCATAGGCCCTAAAACGTGAGGCGCATATGATTTATGAATTATGCCGGATCAGCGCGACGGCGCTTAACTTAAATCAAACAGCGGACCGATGCGTTCAGTCTGCCCGTGAAAATAGCGGTGAAATTCAATTATTGGGCGCATGGCGAACGGAAATCGGCGAGCTTTTTCAGATCATCCTGCTGCGAGCCTACCCCGACCTGAAACGACATGCCGCAGCCCGTGAACGGGCATTAACCGGGCCATGTGAATTTGCCGCCGACGAGGAAGACATTACCGTATCCAGAGAGAGCTTCAGGAAATTCCCATTCTTGCCGGATGCGGCGCCGGTAAAAAACGGCAAATTTTTCGAGCTTCGCACCTATTTCCTGAAACCCGGCGGCATCCGGCCCACCATCGCCGCCTGGGAAAAAGCGCTTAAACCTGCGCATGAATATACTTCCCATCTGATTATCAATATGTATGCCTTGGACGGCTTGCCTCGTATCGTGCATCTTTGGTCTTTCGAATCATTGGAAGAACGCACAAGACTGCGCGAGAAGTATTATTCCTTAAAGCTTTGGCCGCCACGCGGCGGCCCTGAGCAAATTGCGCACGCCGCAAACTGCATTCTTTTGCCCCTCGCTCCCGGCTGATGCCCTCATTGTTTCAAACGGCTTTATGCCTTGGGCGTAATATTCATATCAAAATGAAAGAACGTTTAAACAATGACAGTCAGACTGGGCGCGAGCTATGAGTACCACGTTTTCCGACCTAAAATATTTATCGTGTCTATAAAAAAAAGGGAGGTAGCTACCTCCCCCTTTTCACTTTCAGACGCGCAAAATTAAAGCGGTTGCTGCTGAGCCACCTTCGGACGCGGCTGGGTACGACGCCCCACCATCCCCATGGCGCCGGCCAGTACGGCTTCCACAATCAGCATAAAGAAGGTGAACCAGCTGGCTTTCGCCGCAGCCGCTGCCGCCTTATCGCTCGCTTCGCGGGCTTTCTGTTCTGCCTGCTGTTTTAGCTGTTCATATTGGGCTCGAGCTTGCTGATAACTTTTACCCATCTGGTCGACGATTTGATCGGCCTCTTGATCGTTTTTACCGGTTCGCGCTTTAATGATATTTTTGAGCGCGTCACGGTCGGCGGCCTGGAACGTATCTTGATTGCGCTGAATCAGTCCTTGAATAAAATTCACCACATCGGTATCGGCCGTTTGCGGATGATTCGCAGTATCCGACGCCTGCTGTTGTGCATTATCCATTTCTCCTTGCGCCTTGTTGTGCAAATTCTCGGGCTGTAATTCCGGTTTACCCGTCTGGCGTAATGTGGTTTCGATTTGATTTTGCAAACTGTCGAGATTGATATTATTTTCCCCCAGTTTCTCTTTAACCATTTGGGTGACCGGCGGCGCGGCGGCGGAAATCCCGCTGCCGATGAGTTGCAACCCCGAACCCACCACGCTCATCGCGCCGCTCATGGCGCTATTGACCGCCACAATGAGGAACCACGCGCATATCAAGGTATTTACGCCGAACATCAACAAACCGTGCAGCGCCCCTTCACGCTGTGCCAAACGCCCGCTGGCATAAGCGCCCGCCGCAATGGAAATAAGCATACTGGCGCCGGTCCAAATGGCTGCGCCGGTTCCTAAACCATCAAGGGGATGCTGTTCTTTCAACGGATCAATAGTGCTGGCGCCAACGGCGGTACCCAATATGGATAACAAGAGATAAACCACCATTGAAATAATGACGCCAGCAAAAATGGCGCTCCATGAAATACGCTTGAGGGGCACGGCACTTACCGGCTCAACCAGGGTATCATTATAAACTCCGGGTGCAGTGGTAGAATTTTCTAACATGTTGTAATCTCCCTTTATCGCCAGACGTATCAACACCGGATCGCAATTGTGCCAAAGCAAAAAGCTGCGATTTACCACATTCTGCAGCGTTTAATCGCGACCGTATATTAGCCACGTTAATAGTAGACACAGAATGGGAAATGCACCAAAAAATCTTGACTGAGGTCATAACCCATTAAAAAACAATCTTTATTACTGTTCTCAACGGATAAAAGCGGTGAGCTCGGTTATCATTAAAGACGATGGGCACGGGAAATTCTCTTTTTATATAAGCCATTTTAATGCTCGAGATGTTGCTTACCCAAGCTTCAAGCTTTTATGGCGCGAAAATCGTTTCTGGAACATTGAATGAAACAGCGGAGGCGTAATGCGACGTCTATTGTTTATCGGCATCATCATACTTAGCGTGACCCTAAGCGGGTGCGGTTGGAATAACGCCTTTTGGAGTGACGAGCTTGGGCCTGCCCCCGGCCAAGTCAACCAACCGACAAATGGCAACCACGCCGGTTAAGGCTTATCCTATAACCACGCCTAACCGATAGCGGCGGACAATGGGTACGCGGGCACAAAAATCATTTTCGAATTAATGATTTTGAAAGAGACACCGATAAATCACTACATCTAACCGACTTACTGGCAAACGTAATGGGCAACAAAACCGACCATGATATTAAACGCAAAGCGTGGCTTGCCGTCTTTCTGCTTTGCGCGGTGTTCTGGGTTATAGTGGGGCTTATTGTTTATTATTTTCTAAGGCCGGCTACCCATTTTTGATATTGATTCGCCATTGGCTACTGTATCCGCAATAGGGAAAATGCCGTTGACAAAGCATGCCATTGACGGTGAGAGAGCCCCGCCGATGACGTCAACTGCGTTATCTCATCATTGAGTGAACGACAATGGCGGTATCGGGAGCGTGGCGGAGACTTTTTCGCGCCGTCAAAGAGACGTTAGCCGCCGCATTCCAGGCAAGAGCGATAATTTCCGCTACGCTTCCCCACCGGCGTCGCCAGACTGAGAAACGGGCGCCGGGCGAACGAAGGATTCGACCTGCTCGGTGCGATCGGTATATAAAATGCCGTTCAGATGGTCGACCTCATGCTGGATGATACGGGCATGGAACCCCGACGCCCGGCCATGAACCGGTCTGCCATCCGCATCCTGCGCCGTATAAGCGATGTGCCGCCATCTCTCCACGTAGCCCCGATAGCCGGGAATACTGAGGCAACCCTCCCAGCCCCAGACCTTTTCGTCGTCCGCGTCCGCCGGCGCTATCTGCGGATTGACCAGTACGGTCAGGGGAACGGCATCAATGAGCTCGCCGTCGCGTTCAATCGCCTGCGCCACTTCCAAAACAATCACGCGCCGTAAAATGCCTAACTGCGGCGCCGCTAACCCGACACCCTTTTCCTCACGCATGACCCGCACCATATTCTCCACCAGCCCTTGTAAATCGGCCCCGAAGGCGGTAACCGCTTCGGACTGGGACCGCAGCCGCGGATCGGGCTCATAAATCAAAGAGACATCAGCCAATTATTTCTCCTCTACTCTCATGCCGATTTTTTATCCTTCCATGTGCCGGATACATTGTCAATCACGCGACATCGCCCCTCCTTCATTCCACGCCGGGAACAATAGCCGCTTTCACATTCCGCTACGAAAGCCGGGCTGTCGCCGCTCGCCGGCATACGGCGGCAAAGCGCATAACCAGAGATGCCAACCTGAGGAGCTTGGTGTCGCGTTACGCGGCGATTAACACTATTAGCGGAACTTAACTATCCTTAACGATGTGGATAAAAAAAGAGGAATAGCAATGTCAGATATTTCAAAACCCAATGATGAAGCTGCTAAAGACTATGCCGATTCCGCCAAGAACAAGGCCGAAGGTCTCGTCGGCGCCGCGCAAAAAAAATTCGGCGAAGCCGTCGATTCACCGGATCAACAGGTCAAGGGCACGGCACGGCAGGCCACCGCCAAGGTATCGGAAGCATTTAACGACGCTGTTTCCGGGGCTCGCGAGCAGGTCCGCGAATATCCGCTGGCGGGATTGGCCGCCATCGGCACCATCGGTCTGCTGCTGGGCTTTATCCTCGGCCGAAAATAAGCTTGTGGGGCGTGTGATCGCCCCTCCCCTTTCGATCTTTCAGTTTCATGAATGTTCAAGAACAGATTATACCCGTTTAGGACCTATCTTCCGCAGACGCTGTGGTTTCACAGGGCTGCACTCTCGGCTTTTCGGCAGGTCGGTCGCCATGCAGCGCTTAGCACTCATTTCCCCTGTTCTTACCACTACATCTTTAAATAAAGACGTTAGCAACATTACTATTTTCAGGGACGCTATTGTTTTACAAAAGCATAAAATTTCATCTCGTCATGGCTGTATATTCAAAGAAATCGTCTCACTATTACGACAAGAAGCTGCTTAATAATCCCTGGAAATAAACAATAAAAGTTAAGTTGAGAGCACCGATAAGCAAGGCTAACGCCAGACACGCCTGCGGGTTTACAACACTATACAATAACATAATGGGCCCAAAGCATGGATAGTGGTATAAGGTCGAGATGAAGGTTTGGATTGGGGGCATACATACGATGGAGCTCTCTCCAAAAGACAGGACTATCTATGCGCCGTATTCCTTTTTTCATTCGACTCATCAGCATTGTTATTGTTTTGCACGTTTATATCGGACTGCGGCTAATACCTGACTTGCCGCTCGGCATGCCTTATAAAGTGCTTGGAGCGATGCTGCTTGTGGCGTCGGTTTCGCTGATCCCCCTCGGCAGAGCCGCCCGCCGTATTAAATCACAGCCGCTGTCGGACCGGCTTGCGTGGCTGGGATTTCTCATGATGGGCTTATTTTCTACGCTTCTGGCGTTGACGGTACTGCGCGATATCGCGCTGCTCCTGATGTACATTATCAATAGCCCGCAAGGTGCGGCATCGGCGGAATATGCAGCCTACAGCGCGTTGGGGGTCCCGACGCTGGCGGTATTCCTGACGTTGCTCGGCGTCTACAACGCGCGTCGCAGCGCGCCGGTAAAGATTATCGAGGTGCCTATCGCCGGGCTGGCGGCGGCGCTTGACGGCTTTTCAATCGTGCAAATCACCGATATCCATATCGGCCCGACCATCAAACGCGGTTATGTGGAGAAAATCGTCGCGACGGTTAATGGGCTCAAGGCGGATCTGATCGCGGTGACAGGGGATGTGGTGGATGGGACCGTGCCTCAACTGGCGGCCGATGCCAAGCCTCTCGGCGAGTTATCGGCCAGGCACGGCACTTTCTTCGTCACCGGAAATCATGAGTACTATGCCGGTGCGGATGACTGGATTATTGAGTTTCGCCGGCTGGGTTTCCAGGTGTTGATGAACGAACATGTGGTGGTCGACCACGACGGCGCCCATGCCATCGTCGCGGGCGTGACGGATTACGGCGCGGGCAGCGTCGACCCGGCGCACATGAGCTCCCCGGCCAAAGCGATGCACGGCGCCCCCGCTGATATCCCGTTTCGGCTACTGCTTGCCCATCAGCCTCGCAGCGCCGCGGCGGCGGCGGAAGCGGGCTTTACGCTGCAACTGTCCGGCCATACGCATGGGGGCCAGTTTCTGCCATGGCCGTTTTTCATCCGTTTGCAACAGCCGTTTGTGCACGGGCTGGCCAAGCTCAACGATCTTTGGGTCTACACCAGCCGCGGCACCGGCTATTGGGGGCCGCCGATCCGGCTGGGCGCGCCGTCCGAGGTCACGCTGCTGCGTCTGGTGGCGGAAACTGCCGCCGTTTGACGGGATCTATCGCCACATACATAAGAGGTAGGGATTATTACCCGCGGCGATAATCGCGCGCGCGCCTCGATGTGCTCGATAAAGGCATTAATGCGTGACGCGGCAAAACAAGAGGAGCTGGTTAGCCTGAATAATAAGTATATTCGTATTACCGGAAGCTTATCTCTGACCGGAATCGGCGCGTCATAATAGCTATTTAGAATCCATTTAAGTCCTTTTTGTTATCTTAGTAGAACACTTAACTTTAAGGACATGACAAAATGAACATTGATAGTTTCACAGCCAATAATGCACCAGGGCACTCTAACATCCCCGTCAACCAACAAGGAAGTTTACCTAAAAGGTTTGAAACGCTTCTTCAAAAATTGGAATTAGTCAGCAATCGCACCGATACCGCTAAGGCCAGCGTCAAAGAATTCATCAGCTTTTCAAAAAATAATCTTGAAGACATTACTTTATCGCTTATGACCGTAAGCAACACGCAAGAGGTCGTGGAGTTGATACGGCAAGTCACTGTTCCATGTAATGTTATTATTGATGATTTGGACTGTCATGATGCCAACACGCCCTATAATATTCAAGATGAAGATAAGTTGGATACTTCTTTGGAATCACTGAAGGGTCGGTTGCAGCAAGATATTGGCGCTCAAACCAATGAAGAAAAAAGTTATCCACTGAAGATAAAGTGATAAGAGAGACTAAACGTATTTTCGAACAAATAAGAAAAGAAGCACCCCCAACTCTGGAAAGAGTAAATAATGAGCTTGAACGTTCAGTGAGACAAACAAAGAAAGGAATTAAAAATTTTGGAAAACACTTCGGTTTTTAAGGCTGTTAGTGGGTTATATATCAGTTTTCATTGCAACCCTTTAATATTACCGCCAAAATAGCGAATTTTTCACTCATCTGTCAATTTTAGATTGCCGCCGTCATCATCTGCAAAAACTTATCCCGCAGCACATCCTTAATTTTCGGGTTCCAGGCCAAGCCGATTTGCCAAAGGGTGTGCATCCCCTCGGGTCGCACAATGCTTACGCCGGCCGGCAAGAAATGGCTGATGCCCGAGGGCAGCAACGCCACGCCGTTTCCCGCCGCGATCAGCGCCAGCAGCGCGTGAATATCGTCAGCGGCGGAGAAAGGTTTAACGCTAAGATGATTCACTTCAAGAAAACGGGTCACCTGTTCCGCCAGGCAAGGCCCGCGATGCGGGTCGATCTGCAACAGTTGATGCCTCTTGAATACCGGCCGGATATCCGCCGGATCCACCGAGGTGCCTGACGGGGCGGCCAAAACGAGTTTCTCTTCCATCAGCACCTTGAACTTCAGCGGCTCGGTCATGGGCAGGCGAAGAAATCCCGCCTGGAGCTGCCCTTCCGTCAGCATCCGGCACTGCACATTGGAAGGAATATCATTAAGGGAGACTTCCACTTCGGGAAAGTGCTCGCGAAAAAGATTGACCCATGCCGGCGCCAATCGAAATGACGAGATGCCAAAGCCAAGCGCCAGCTTGCCGGCGCTTCCCTTCTCCAGCTTTCGGGTAAAGTCCAAAAACGCCTCATGTTGTTTCAGCAATTCACAGGTCTTGCCGTAGAGCTGCTTGCCGGTGACGGTGAGCTTCGCGCCATGCCGGCCACGATGAAAGAGGCTCACCCCGGTCAGATGCTCCAGTGCCTGGATTTGCTTGGTCAAGGCGGATTGCGTCAGGTACAGGGCTTCCGCAGCGGCGTGATAGTTACCCTGCTCGGCCAGTGTGACGAACGCGCGCAACAGCTTTATTTCCATTCCGGTTGAGAATCGAATAGGGAGAAATTGGAATTATACAGCTTAGCGCTTTTCGAGAGATATTGTCATCTGTTTGCGAAATTGGCATTCGCTTTACATTAAGGAGAATGTTATGGGAAAAGTTCCCCGATTCGATGGATTCAGGAGGCTTCACTTCTTAATCATGAACTGAACAGGATCACAAATCGATATTCCCCCCGAATAATGAGAATACAAACATGCCAAACGTTGCCGTGCTCACCAATGACCTGCAATATGAATTTACCTATAAAATAACCACCGATCCTCTGGCATTAGAGCGTAAGCTCCAAAAATTCAACACCTTCCTTAACGGTATCCGCGCCGCGGATCAGGTCGTGATTCACTTGCAGCTGATCCACGACCCCAATGACCCAATGGTGCAACGCCGCTACCGCAATCGCGCGGCGGGCATACCGGCCATTGCGGGCACCCCGGGCAATCAGCTTATCGACAGTATCCGCCATCCCTCGGATCTGGTGGTGGTAAAAGGACGCGACAGCGGTTTTTATGAAACCGCGCTGGACGACACCCTCCACAAGCTCGGCGTCAAGACCGTGGTGGTGACCGGGCTGCAAACCCATGTGTGCGTACAAACCACGGCAGCCGACGCGTTTTTCCGCGGCTACAACGTCTGGGTACCCAATGATTGCGTCTTCTCCCCCACTGCCGAAGACACTGAGCGCGCGTTGCAATGGCTGGCGGGTTACTGCGCCACCGTGGCGCCCTCGGCGGAAATCCTGTCATGGCTGGACAAACACGACGACCTCCCCGAACGTGATGAAAGGAGATCGGCATGAGCAGTCTAGTCACCCTGACCGCCGGCAGGGATTCGTCCGGCGGATACCAGAATGCGCAGGTGGAAACCGTGGTGTTGGATCACGGCACCGGCGCCAAGCTCAGCAGGCTGTTGGTGGAAAGGATTGCCGAGACGCTGGGGGATACCTACCTGGGCGCCATGGAGGACAGCGCCCTGTTGGAGCTGCCCACCCAGCGTATTGCTTTCACCACGGACTCCTTCGTGGCGACCCCGCTGTTTTTCGGCAATGGCGACATCGGCAAAATCGCCGTGTGCGGCACCGTCAATGACCTGGCGGTGAGCGGCGCGCGTCCGCTCTATATCACTCTTAGCCTCATTATCGAAGCGGGCCTGCCGATGGCCGACCTGTTGAAGATAATCGGGTCGGTGCGCGACACGGCCCGCGCGGCGGGCGTGAAAATCGTCGCCGGCGATACCAAGGTGGTGGGCAAGGGAGAAGCGGACCAGATCTTTATCAATACCGCCGGCGTCGGCGTCATTGAACGTCCTCCGGTCTCCATCCGCCATGTCCATGCCGGGCAAAAAAATCATTCTTAGCGGCTATCTTGGCAATCACTCCATTCACCTGCTTTCAATGCGTGAGGGCCTCGGCTTCGAGCGCAACGTGCCGAGCGATTGCGCGCCCCTCAATCACATGATCGATTCGGTGCTTAAAAATGTGCCCGCCGGCAAGGTCGCCTCCATGCGCGACGTGACCCGCGGCGGACTGTCGGCGGTGTTGCATGAGCACGCCCGTGCGGCCTGTTGCGCTATCCGCATCGAACAGCAGGCGCTGCCGATACAGCCTGAAGCCGCCATGGCGGCCGATATGCTGGGGGTCAACGTCATCAACCTCGCCAACGAAGGCTGCCTGTGCCTGTTTGTCGAGCCTGACGCGGCGGATAAGGTCCTGGCGCTGTTGCGGGAAGATATCAACGGACGTCAGGCGGCTATCATCGGCGAAGTGGAAGCGGCCACGCTGCCGGAGGTGTGGATGGTGGAATCGGACGGTACCCGGACATCTGTCGAGGAACTCTATGGCGCGGAACTTCCCAGACTTTGCTGAACTCGCGAGCGCGCCCGAGACACGTCGCTATCGGATCTGCGGGATCGTGCAAGGCGTCGGCTTTCGGCCCTTCGTCCATCGTTTGGCCCGCGCCTTTGAGGCAACCGGCTGGGTGCTCAACGATGCCGAAGGCGTCTTGCTCGAACTCCAGGCCCCGGCCAAAGCCATTGAAAAGATTATAGATGAACTGATATCCCGGCCGCCGCCTCTCGCCCGCGTTATCGACGTGCGCGAAGTGCCCAGGGAGGAGCCCGCCCCGCGCTACCTGGGCTTTGATATACGCAAAAGCAGCGATACGGCGCACATGGACACGCTCATACCGCCGGACTCCAATGTCTGCGAGGACTGCCTGCGAGAGCTGCGGGATCCGGGCAATCGCCGCCACCGGTACGCGTTTATCAATTGCACCAATTGCGGCCCGCGCTACTCCATTATCCTCGGCATGCCCTACGATCGCCCGCAAACCACTATGAGCGCATTTCCCATGTGCCCACAGTGCGAGCGCGAATACCGCGACATCGAGGACCGCCGCTACCATGCTCAGCCCAACGCCTGCCCGGTTTGCGGACCGCGCTTACAACTCACCGACCGGCGCGGCGACCCTATCGAGACCAACGATATCGTGCGCTACGCCATCGCCAGGCTGCGGGAGGGCGCCATCATCGCCATCAAGAGCCTCGGCGGTTTTCATTTAGCGGCGGATGCCGGCAACGCGGCGGCGGTAGGTGAACTGCGGCGCCGCAAGCGCCGCGATGCCAAGCCTTTCGCGGTGATGGCGGCGGACAGCCGCAGCGCCGCCCGGTGGGCCTTTATCAGCCGGCACGAACGGGCGCTGCTGGAAAGCCCGCAACGGCCCATCGTACTGCTGCGCAAGCGACCGGAAAGCGCCCTGGAGGCCATCGCCCCCCATAACCCCAGCCTCGGGGTAATGTTGCCGTCGGCGCCGCTGCACCACCTGCTGCTGGAAGACCCCGCGCTGCCGCTGCTGGTCATGACCAGCGGCAATCTGTCCGGGCACCCCATTGTGTTTGAAAACCAGCGGGCAATCGAGCACTTGGGGGACATCGCGGACTATTTCATCCTTAACAATCGCGACATACGCACCCGGGTGGATGACTCGGTGGCGCGCTTGATCGTGCGCGAAGGCAAAGATGAGCCGCAAATATCCTTCCTGCGCCGCTCGCGAGGGTATGCGCCCTACCCCATACATCTGCCCTACGCGGTGGGTTCGGTCATGGCGCTCGGCGCCGAGCTGAAGACCACCGTCAGCATCAGCAAGGGCAAACAGGTCTTTATCAGCCAGCATATCGGCGACCTGAAAAATGAAACCACCTACGCCTCCCACATCGATTGCGCCGGACATTTGCAAGACCTGTTGGCGGTACGGGCCGACGCCATCGCCTGCGATCTGCACCCTGCTTTTCGATCCACTCGCAACGCTCTCGAACAATCGGCAATCCCCGTGGTGCAAGTGCAACACCACCACGCCCATCTGGCCTCATGCATGGCGGAAAACGGCCTTTCAGGCAAAACCCTGGGCGTGATCTTCGACGGCACCGGTTACGGCACCGACGGCACCATTTGGGGCGGAGAGTTCCTGCTCGGCGATTTCGACGCCTTCAAACGGGTCGGTCATTTACGTCCCATGCTGCTGTTGGGCGGAGATCAGGCGGTTAAAGAGCCGATCCGCGTCGCGGTTTCGCTGCTGGCGGAAGCCTTCGGCGAATACGTCGCCGACGCCGAGGTGCCGGCTGTCCGCAGCCTGCCCGAGCAGCGGCGCGATGTTTTTTTCAAGATGGCCGCCAGAAAAATCAATGCTACCCCCACCACCAGCATGGGCCGTCTGTTTGACGGCATCTCGGCGCTGCTGGGCATCTGCCCGCAGGTGGAATACGAGGCGCAGGCGGCCATCGAAATGGAGGCGTTGCTGCAAAGAGACTTCCATATGGCGGAACCGTTGGATTATGACATTCGGGATCTCGACGGCTGCCTGGAAGTGGACTACCGCCCGCTGGTGGGGGAACTGGTGCGCCTGCTGCGCTCTCCGATGGGGAACGTGGCCGAGCTGAGCCGACGGTTCCACTCCACCATCGTGGATATCATCGGCGAGGTGTGCCAGTGCCTGGCACAGCGTTACGGCATTGATCAGATAGTCCTGAGCGGAGGCGTTTTTTGCAACGAATTCGTCTTGATAAACGCCCTGAGCTGCCTTGAGCAGCGTGGATTCAAACCCTATTGCCATCAGTGGGTGCCCACCAATGACGGCGGTATTTCCCTGGGGCAGGTGGTGGTGGCCGCCGCCCATCTCAAGCGCGAAGCGCTATTGCATGTTGGAGAAAAGACAGATGAGTGAGTCAGTAGAAAGGGTCGCGGCGGTATTGTTCGACATGGACGGCGTATTGATTGATTCCAAGGCCGTCATTGAACAAGCTTGGCGCGAGGCGGCCCACATGTACGGGCGCCAAATCACCGATGAGGATATCGTCAAGCACATCCACGGCCAGCCCGGGCCCCATACCATTCGCGCCCTGTTCCACGATTTGCCGCTGGCCGATCAGGCCAGGGTCCAGGCCCACATCATCCATGTGGAAAATACCGCCGACTGCGATCCCATCCCGGGCGTGGCGCAGCTTATCGCCGCCCTTGGCGCGGCCGGCATCCCGCTGGGTATCGTCACCAGCGGCTGGCGTCTGAAGATCGATCGCGTTATTGCGCTGCTGCAAGCGCAGCCTTATGTCTCGGTTATCGTCGAGCGGGACGACGTGGCCCGCGGCAAACCCTACCCTGATCCCTATCTGCTCGGCGCCAAGCGCCTGGGCCTTCCCCCCCGCCAAAACCGTGGTTTTCGAAGACGCCAAAAGCGGGGTGACCTCCGCCGTGGCCGCCGGCGCTTATTGCGTCGGCATTGGCGATGAAGACCTGCTGCCCTGCGGGGCAAAATTCATACTCCCCGACTTCCTAGGCATAAAAGTGCTGCCCAACGGCACGGACGGGTCAATCTTGTCGTTCTGCCCGGGACGCCAGCTCATCGTGGAACGGGTCGCCGCCCGTCATAACGAACCGGCGGCGCTGCGGACCCCCCTCCTGATGGAACGGCGGCAAAAAGGACGCTGGGCGGCGGCGTTACTGTTTTTCGTCAACGGTTTCGTTACCGGCGGCTGGGCGGTGCAGATTGCGCAACTCGCTCCGCGTTTCGGCGCCTCGGACAAAATCATAGGACGTCTTATTCTGACCTTTGGCTTGGGCGCGCTGTTCATGATGCCGGTGTCGGGCATGCTGATGGCCAAATTCGGCTCGCAGCGTATCGTCCGTATGTTTGCCGTCGCAACGTCATTGGCACTGCTGCCGGTGGGATTTGCGCCGAACATTCCCCTGCTGGTGGTTGCCCTGTTTATCCTCGGCGCGATGATCGGCTCAATGAACGTCGCCATGAACGCCAACGCGGTGGCGGTGGAAAAAGCCCTGTCGCGGGCTGTGCTGTCCTTTTGCCATTGCTGCTGGAGCATCGGCCTGTTCGTCGCCGGCTCGGTGGGCGGCTATGCCATCAAGCATGTGGGATTTTTCGCCCATATTCTGCTGGTAAGCGCAGCCGCGGCGGCGCTTATCGCACTGACCTGCCCGTTCGTTATCAAGGATGACCCGGCGCCGAGAACCGCCGTCAAACAACCGATGCGACTGCCCAGAAAGCCTACGGCATACTTGATAGGCATCATCGCGCTGTTCGGCATGATCCCGGAATGCGCGGTGGTGGACTGGTCCTCCAGATACCTGCTGAAGGACCTGCACGCCGACATTGAAACCGCTAGCCTCGCCTTCGCCTTCTTCGGCGGCGCCATGGCGATGCTGCGCTTTATGGGCGACGCCGTGCGCAACCGCTTCGGCGCGGTGCGTACTTTGCGCCTATCCGGCCTGCTGGCGGCGGCGGGCATTCTCACCGCCGCGTTGGCCGCCAGCCCGTGGCAGGCGATTTTCGCCTTCGCCGTCGCCGGCATCGGCATCGCCAATGTGGTGCCCATTGCCTTTTCGGCCGCCGGCAATCAGCCTGGCATCGCCGCCAGCACCGGCATGAGCGTCGCCACCACCATGGGCTATCTGGGCACATTGATGGCGCCGGCCCCCATCGGCTTCTTCGCCCAGCGTAGCGGCTTCACCCATGTCTACCTGGTGATGGCGCTGATGCTGGGGATGATTTTCCTGCTCGCGCCGTTGGCGCGCGGCGCGGAACTCAGGCTAAAAGCGATACCCGGCCGGCCATCGGGCGGGGTGGCGGTGAAAGAGTGAGAGAGCACGCGACTCTCTCAATAACCGAGCGGTCAGAGGCAGGAAGGATGCTAAGATAATTCCACGCATGATAATCAGGGCGACAATGCGACGTGTGTCGCTCAGAAGTCACAGAAGCAAAGGGGAACGCTATGAACGCAACGCCGGCGCATTACCTGAAAACCCCTCTTACGTTTCAATCCGCAATGTGGCTGGGCTTGGGCTTTCTTGCCCTTGCCTATATTGGAGCATGGCTTATTTATACTCATCTCGAGGATGAATTAGAGACGTATAAAACCGTCACTGAAGCAAAGATTGACGCTTCCCGCCTGGAGCTTGACGGTAAAATTGATAAGCTTTCGACCCAGACAAGCGCCCATCTTGAAGCGACCCGCCTTGAAGAAAAAACCGACAACGCGGCGATGCATATTCAATTGCAAGCGATGTCCAATAGCCTGGCCCAAATCAACGGTAAACCCGTTAAAGATTGATAAATGATGCACGCCCGCCAACGAGCGGGCGTTGTGTCTGAGCAAGTCAATTCCCATCATGACGCCGCAAATAATCCGCACCTGCCCAACAGGCCCAATCATCGTAGTCCGTGCAACGAGCGAACGGTTTTTTGCCGCAACCTGCCTCTAAAACGACCCCATTAAGCTCAGGCACAGGCATGATGGATGCGATCTTCTATACTTATTGTTTGTTTCTGGAAAAGGTGAAAAATATGACTATTCATAAGAAAGGACAGGCCCATTGGGAAGGCGATATTAAACGCGGTAAAGGTACCGTTTCCACCGAAAGCGGCGCATTGCAAAAGCAACCCTACGGTTTCAACACCCGTTTCGAGGGCGCCAAAGGCACCAACCCGGAAGAGCTGATAGGCGCGGCCCATGCCGCCTGTTTTTCCATGGCCTTGTCCCTGATGCTCGGCGAAGAGGGGTATACCCCTGAAAGCATCGACACCACCGCCGATGTTTCGCTGGATAAAGTCGAAGGCGGATTTGCCATTACCAAGATAGCCTTGAACAGCACGGTGAAACTGCCGGGTGTCGATAACGCGGTATTTGAAAAAATCATTCAAAAAGCGAAGGCCGGTTGCCCGGTGTCGCAGCTGTTGAAAGCGGAAATAACGCTGGATTATCAGCTTAATTAAGTGAATATCGCATCGTCTTCAAACTAATATAGGAAGACGGTGCGATAATTGATGTTGATCCAGGCGCTTTCTCGCTATCCAAATCATGGTATCGCCCATCATTGAACTTCTGATGGCTTTACCTATGGCGTTTACGATGAGAAGCAATAGCCCATCTTTGCGCTTTGAAGCCTCTTGATGTTTTACTTTGGAACCTTTAAATTTATGTGATGGAAACGCTTTTCAAGGAATAAAATTGACAACAAGGTTACAACGGCTGTTGCAGCGACACCCTGGCCACCCGTCTTTCGGGCGATAACCCGGGCAAGTTCAAGGTGAAACCCTCGCTTCCAAGGTATTCAGATGCGACAAGCATTTCTCACAATAGTATGCATGCGAAAAAAATAGTGCATACAGTCAACGATATTTTTAGAAAAAAATATGAGATTAATCGCGTATTTTGAGTGTACTGTTTTCAGAATGCAATTCAGCATCTATCATATCAATCGCAAAATCAAATCGAGAATCTTGATCGGACATTGTTATACCCATCTCCCTGAGTTTAATGCCATCTCTAAGAGCATCTTTAAGAAAAGTTTCAATGGGAATCGCGTTTTTTTGTTTCATCGAATTGAAAAAGTGAAATCCCATTACTTCCGTGGCTTCTACTTGTTTTTCGATAGGCAATTTACCTATAACGCTTACAACATTATTCAGTTTCGCCACAGTGCTGATATCTGTCAATTCAGATAATTGGCTAAGCTCTTCCCCCATGGCTGGACTGTTTGCAATTTTATTAATAATCTTTGTATCATTCGATGCACGTAATATAGCTGTTTTGATCTTTTTGGGTTCCATTGCACTGGGATTTTCTATCACATTGAAACGAGAACCGGTTATAGATGAAGTCGTGATGTTGGTTTGCATACTTTATCCTCAGTTTTTTTATAACGATAATATTTACACCTACCCAAATAAACACAGCATCAATCAAACCACCTTCTGTTTTGCCATAAGCGCCCAGCATAAACATTTTGACAATCTGAGCGAAAGAGTGACAGTAACTGAGCGTTTCTACCGGTATATGAGCAAACGGGGTCTATTGCCAATTATTGTGGCTTAAAATCAATGGTTAACGTCTTGAAGCGTTCGTAAATTTCATCATCAGGCACAGGCGGTATGGCCGCGTTTTTGATAGCAGTAACGGCAGCCTCACAAAGCGGTTTGTAGCCTTTGGTTTTTACGTCGTCGCCCACCACGCCTTGTTTAGACAGCGTGGTACTTATAATACATTCTTTGCCGATGAAATCATTTTCAATATATATCTTTGATTGAACAGCTATACGGATATCATTTTCATAATTGTTTATTTTGTTATTCGATGGCGCTGTAACGCCGACGGCGGAATGGCTTTGCGTGTGCAACCTTTGCGAACTGCATGCGGAAGTAAACAATAAGCTTAGCAAGCAATAGACGTGAACTTTCTTCATTTATTTTAATTCCATTTAGTATCTATTTAACAATAGCTTTCTTTAATAAACAATATATTTTGCTTAAAACTGTTTTTCTGAAAATCATAGCTCACTGTGAATAACAAAATATCCATTTTCGTATCATTGAACACCATTTCTAAGCTTTATCGCTGAGTAATCATGGCAGATGCCATTAAACAAAAATTCAACAACACACTTTTTTATTAGCCACTATGCTTCATTAGATCACAGTGTTTCTTTTGGCGTATGTCCTTTATTTTATTTATTATGATGATGAGCATAATTTTAACCATTACGTAGAAAACTCAAGTAGGTCTTGTTCGGAGAACTTACAGATTACAAAAAAATTAATTGAACTTAAGCTGTAGATACGAACTTTGAATCACTATCAGTGGAAGTACTATTGTATATACCGGATATTTTCTCTGAGGATTACCCAAAAGCACCCGATCTTATCACTATAAAGTTCATTCGTTCGCGGCCCGCCTGAAACATCTCTGAGGCTGTTTGAAAAACATCGGCAAGGAGGGACGGCGGTCCTAATGATAGAGCTGGAACCTCTTATTATTTTCTGTATATATTTCCCTTACCTGCCCTTGCGCGGCCCCACAGTTCCTCATCTGAAAGCGTGGTTTGGATAAGCTCAACGGGCGCGCCTGCGTCGTTGATGACAGCGACGAAATAATCATCAATCGGCTCGTAAGGACCCAGTATGACCTCCTCGCCCCTTATCGCCTCCTCAAGGGAATCAACCTTGAAGGCGACATGGGGGATAGTCTGCAAAAGAGGATGCAACGGTGAATCCTGCGTGAATCGGTGCCACTGTATTTTGAATTTGCCCGGATTATCAGCGGTAAACATCCCGGCTTTTTCACTAAAATGACCTTCGTGTTTTCCATCTTGCAGCGGTATGCCGAGATGATGAAACTCATATTTGACGGACGGCTTCATATAATTTTCCAAACAATTAGCACGTGTTAAGTAAAGCATGCCGGCAGCACATAATCGGAACAGTCTATACCAGCGGCGATTAAATTTCAGTGGCCCCTTTATGTTCCCCCATTTGATGCACAATGTTGTGATAGTGATAGCGAAAGCACAGCGGAAAACCGTTCAGTTCCTCGCTGCCTCTTGGCAGCCAACCGCAATACAGCCTTTGCGCCTATTCCGGTTAACGCATTATGTAATGCCTAAATGGCGCTACGCCCCTCAGCACTAACCGGCTATTTTGCCGTTCACTACGCGAAAGCGTTATCTTAAGGAATCGGCAACGTTATGGCGCCTGAACACATCCGGCCTGAGAAGTCACGCCTCTGCGTCGCGCGCAAGAGTGACTCTTATGCAATCCAAGAGGAGGTTGTCATATAACTCACTGCCTCTTTTTAAATTAATATTATTTATTCCAAAACTATCAAGAACATTTTGATAATGCTCCAGCACATCATTCCCCACATCCTTGTCATGAAGGCATGAATAAAGCGGCGGCCGGTAACTCAGCTCAATAAACATATAGAAAAATGAAAATGTTGAGTTCCAGCCCAGCAAAACCTCAACGGGGCCCAATGAAGACTCGCCGGTCAATTGGTAATGGCACATATTTATATACCCAATAAATTGATGATGATGTTTATGTTTCAACTGATAAATAAAATCAATTACAACTAATAAATAAAATTAATGATTTAACGTGCATAGATTATTTTTTTGCATGCCCATGCTGGCCAAAAAAAATACTAAATCCTATTTTTTGCAGCACTTTTGCAAGTGCTCAAAGGCACGATATCACTATATAGGCACTATCTTCAACCACTATAATCTATCTGGTAGCTGTTTACACTCATGTTTTAGCGGACACTGAGGTCGGTTATGGCTGAGCCTTTTTTTAAAAAAACAGAACGCGGTTTACCTCTTCTTTAGATAATAAACTAGTTCCACTTTTCAATGAGTTAGCGAAAAACACGCGTATACCCAAAAGCAGATTATTAGATGAGGCCATCGAAGATTTGCTGAAAAAGCATAAATCAAAAGAATAATACTGTAATTATAAACAGCCACTGATTTACTAACGGCACAAAAAGTTTAGGGATACCTATCAAATGAGGCTGCCGTTAAGTACCAGACATAATGGTTTGCCGCCTGTTGTAAATCGGATATTTTCCTTATAATTGCAAAATGTTATGCATGGACGGATATTATCGAAGGATAGGTATGGAAATTATCAACTGTGCCATTCGCGACGTAATCGCCGGCAATAACGTCAGAATAATGGCGCCATCGAACATCTATGGCTGCGAGCTTCATGACGACGTCTTTGTCGGCCCCTTTGTGGAAATTCAGAAAGGGTGTGTTATTGGGCGCGGCAGCCGTGTGCAGTCGCATACGTTTATTTGTGAGAATGTGACGTTGGGTGAAGACTGCTTTGTCGGACACAATGTCACTTTTGCCAATGACTTGTTCACGTGCGGCAAGCCAGTTCCGGACCCAGAAAGTTGGATCAGAATATGCCTTGGCGATAATGTCACCATCGGCAGCGGCGCAACGATATTAACCGATATGATATGCAGCGGGTCGGTGATTGGTGCGGGAAGCGTGGTGGTGAAGCCCGTAACGGTGAAAGGGATTTATGCCGGCAACCCCGCCCGGTTGATAAGAACATTGTAAAACGGCCTGGGCCTGTGATGTCTTTAATCTTTATTAGCCGAGATTGCCGCAAGTCTGCGTCATGAATGGCCCTCCCGGCTCCATCACAAAAAGTGATCATGTAAAAGCCCTAGAAGGGGGCGTGAGCTTGTTGACTCAGTGCACGGCTGGGGCAGAATGCCAGAGCGTAAACAGGCCGTCATTGCGCCCTTCCCTGCCAGCCTCAAATGCGAAATCCTTAATTTCCACCCTATGCGCTTTCTTTTGCGTACCAGCGCGCAGTTTTACCTCTCTTGGAAGCTTACTGTAGCGACGCGCAGTGACATTGCGGATGATTCCGTTGCTTTAAGGGAATGTTTGATTAGGGAAAAGTCGTTAATTTGACGGGAATAATTAATGTGGCAAGGTCGGCGAGATATCGCTGACTAAGCCTACAAAACCGGTTTGCCCTACTTTAATCTGAATATAAAAAGAAAGACTGATAGTGGCACGTGCCCACAGGAGAATTGAAATGTTGCCGGACGTAAAAAAAAGATTAATAGCATTATCAAACGACAATATGCGGGAAGTTAAAATTGCCGCCATTCAGGCCTTAGCTGAATCGGCTGACCCTGAGCCGGAAATTGTAGAGCGCCTTTTGCTGCTTTCCAATGACGTGGTAAAAGAAGTCAAAGTGGCCGCCACCTTAGCGTTAGGAAGAATTAACCGGTTGCTATAACCCCAATCACTGTATCAGCCCATGAGGATCCAGATGCTGTCTACCCGTTGATTCGGCTGAGGCAACGCTATGCCCATGGCCTGGACTGGCCTGGCCTGGCCTGGCCTAACGAGTTTAGTGTTAAACACCTTATCGGCACTCTATCAATCAACCCGACGCTTTCTCATTGCGATACGATTCGGCCAGAATAGAAATATAATGTCTGACTTTTTGCCGATGACCGAAGCGATTGACGTTATCGGATAATTGCATCATACAGGCCGGGCAACCGGTGGTAATCGTATCCGCGTCAGTGTGATTGACGTCGTTGATTTTTCTTTCGGCAATGGCTACCGACGTTTTGAAATGCGTTAGCACGTACGAACCGCCGCTGCCGCAGCACGCGTCAGCCCTGGCCATCTCCTTGAATTTCACTCCGGGTATATTTTTCAGTATCTCCCTGGGTTCACGGCAAACCCTCATCACTTTTTTCAGGTGGCAGGGATCATGATAGGTTATGACGGCATTCACTTGTCCTCGGGGGTAACGATAACCGATAACGTCAGTCAGCAGCGTGGAAATATCATAGGTTCGACTGCGCCAAAAATTCGCTCTTGGCCCATAGACCGGATCAAGCCTGAATATTTCCGGGTAGTCATGCTGCCAAGCCCCGCCGCAGGAACCGCAGCCGGTAACGATATAATCAACGCCGCTGTTATCCATCGCGTCAATATTCTTTCTGCCAAGCAGACGAATGGATTCTATATCCCCATGAACCAGCACGGGCACGCCACAGCATCCCTGATCCGGAGGAATCACGACGTCTATGTTATTTTCTTGCAAAACTAAAACCAGATCTTCACCCACCTCAGGGTACAGGTAATTGAACGAACACCCGGTAAAAAATGCCACCCTGGCAACAGGTTTTTCGACGGCAAGAACATCAGGTAAGCTGCCCCGCAGCGTTTTTTTGGCTAACGCCGGCAGCAGCCGGTTTTGGTCAAAGCCCGCCGATTTTCCCAGCAACGCCAACCAGGCACGGGGGGGGCTATTGCCTGTTGCCCGGCCGGGCGAAACAACAAGCCGCTCAGCCGCGCGCCGGTTTTCATGCCCAAGTCAAACAATCCCTGCCGTTTCAGGGTAGCGAATATCGCCCTTTTGACCCAGGGTAAACCCTTCTCTCGCACCACGGCACACCGCAGCGCCAGAATGATCCGGCCAAAATCGACCTTGGTGGGGCAATTTTGCATACAGGACTTGCAAACCAGGCAGTTGAACAGCATATCGACGACATCGCGATCCTCGATGCGCAAATTGCCGGCCATAACAGCTTCAGCCACGCCTATCTTGCCCCTCGCCACACCGGATTCGGTTTTAGTGGTTTTATAAATCGGACAAACGGCCATGCAGAAACCACAGTGCATGCACTTATCAAGTTCAGTTTGGATGGCGGACAGGTCGTCGTATACGGTCTGAACCGGGATCGACTTTTCAACGGGATACATGAGTTTTCTCTTCCCTGGGAATGAGCTTGCCAGGATTTAATATATGGGTGGGATCCAAGGCATTTTTGATGCTTTGCATGAGTTCGAGCCCCGAATCACCTATCTCATTGCCTAAAAAACGCATTTTGGCGATGCCGATGCCGTGTTCGCCCGATAAGGTGCCGCCCAATTCGAGGGCGGTGGCAAAGATCTCCTCGACCGCCTGATGCACCCTGGACATTTCGTCAGCATTATATTTATCAGCGAGGAGGGTGGGATGCAGATTGCCGTCGCCGGCATGGCCGAAGGTGCCGAGCACCAGCCGGTACTTGCGCCCGATCTCCGCCAACGCGAGCAGCATGTCGGTCACGCGGCTACGGGGCACGGTGGCGTCTTCCAGCACCACCGTATTATTCAGTGACGCCAGCGCGGGCAATGCCGCCCGTCGCGCGGACCAGAGATTGTCTCGCTCTTCATCCGAATGGGCGATACGCAGGCTACCGTGGTTTTCTTCGACAATTTTCATTACCGCGTCGGCTTCCTGCGCCACCACCTGTTCGGCCATGCCGTCAACCTCAATCAATAGCAGCGCCGCGGCGTCCGTGGGCAACCCGACATGGGCAAAATCCTCCACCGTACGGATGGTCATGTTATCCATAATTTCCAGGGTGGCGGGAATAACCTGCGCCTTGATAATGCCGGAAACCGTTTTACCGGCGTCTTCCATATGGGTGAAAGCGGCCAGCATCGCTTGATGAAATTTCGGCTCGGGGAGTAACTTGCAGGTGATTTCCACGATAATGCCCAACGTGCCCTCAGACCCGACAAAGAGGTTGGAAAAATCATAGGCAGTGACGTTTTTCACCGTTTTACCGCCAAAACGCACGCTGTCGCCATTGGCCAGGACGACTTCCATACCCATGACATAATGTTTGGTGACGCCATATTTCAAGCCACGCAGTCCCCCCGAGTTTTCGGCGACCGAACCGCCCATAGTGGCGGTGGTAACGGTGCCCGGATCGGGCGGATACATCAATCCATAGGGCGCGACGGCATTATTGAGATCCTGGATGACGACGCCGGGCTGCACGGTGGCGGTGAGATTCTCCGCATCGATTTCCAGAATCTGATCCATTTTTTGCAACGACAGGACTATTCCATGTTGAAGAGGAAGGGTTCCGCCGCTGAGATTGGTTCCCGCGCCGCGCGGGTAGAGAGGAATACTTTTCCAGGCGGCCAACCGCACTACTTTTCGCACTTGCTCCGAGCTGGTAGGCATGACAATCACTTCAGGCATTGCTCGGGGCACATCGGCAGCGGCATAGTAGCTATAGGTCGTCAAATTAACGCCGCCAACCAGTACATTATCTTCCCCCACAATAGCGTGGAGTTGCTTAATGATAATTTCGTCCAACATACATCAATCCATTAGCGCTTCGGATGACAGGGTTGAACGATTGTTGGCCGATTGAAAGATTTCGAATGTGATCGGTAACACTAAATACAATGATAAAATTAAGTTACCGCTAATGACCGGGTATAAGGTTAAGCCGCCAGCAAAATAGTCATATTGAATAGGATATACTGGCTACAGAGTTCGATTTAAACCTGTCGGCGTAACGAGGTGTCAACGCCAATCGGATTCTAGCCCACTGGGGGCGCGGGCGTTTTCCTTGAGTGGGTTGAAAAGAGGTGTGGCTGCCTGTCGTTGGCGTAATAATTCGGCAATTTTCATTTAACTCTCAATACTTCATTCTGAATGCTTCCGCCATCTTGCCTATCTTGGACATATTATTATTGTCCCGCGCCCTTTTATGAGCGTCAGGTTTTAAAATGATGATCAGAAGATAAATGTCTAAATTCATTGCACCTTGGCAATAGACTAAATGAGCCTGATCGCTGGTCCTTTTGAATTGGCGCAGATATTTGGGAAAGGTGGTGCCTCCATCAGCAAGGTGAATATGAGCAACCTGCTCACTTTTTATTAACGGATAGGTTCGATCATTATCGTACGGCGCATCACGCCCAAATGTATCAGGCAAAACGCCTTTTTCTTTGTACCATAAAAAATCCGCTTCCAAATCAGCAAGCTCTTGCGGGCTGATTTGTTCACAGATCAACTTCGATTTGAAAACCCTTATACTCATTCCGTGAACTCAGTTAGATCAGTATCAGATGCATCCTGTAAAAGCTTTTGAGCACGAGTAGTAATTTCGTTCAGCCTTTCGGTCGTGGGCCGAAAACGTGCCGCAATATTCCCTTTCTCCTGATTCTCATTGAGCAAATCCATCAATGCCTCGAAGACTTTCGCACTCACCATATAACCCGCAGGTCGATTATTGGAAAGCACAGCAACAGGTTGATCAATAAAATACTTGGCGGGATTTTTACGTAACTCAGTGATATTTACTGATTTTTCCGCAAGAATACGCTCCATAACACCTCCACGACGTATACTTAAAAGTATATTATAAAGTACACCAAAAAAGACATCAATCCAAATTTATATCAATCATACCGATGTATCCACGATGGTAAGACCATAACTTATCATTGTTTTTGAAGCCCCCATTCGGTTTTACCCTGCTTTAAACCTATATAGAGTTAAGACTGTGACTCTACGTTGATATCGGCTAGGCGCCCCGCGGCACGCCGCATGATGGCGGGCGACTGGCCGAACGCCCTGACAAAGGCGCGGCGCATTCTGTCCGCATCGCCGAATCCCGTTTGCCGAGCGATGGCGCTAATGGAATGGGTACTGTCTTCCATCAGGTTCCGCGCGGCCTCCAACCGTATGTTCTCCACCGCCTTCGCCGGCGATTGACCGGTTTCGGTTTGGAATGATCGGCTGAATTGCCGTGGACTGAGATTGGCCACCGCCGCCAGTTCCTCCACCCTTAGGCGATTGCTCAAATTACGGCGCACGTAGGTAATAACGTTTTGCAACCGATCCGACTTGGGTTCCAGCTCAAGCAGGGTGGAATACTGCGATTGCCCTCCGCTGCGGCGTTGGTACATCACAAAATGACGGGCGATGGCGCGGGCCGTCTCGATACCGAAGTCGTCTTCAATCAACGCTAGCGCAAGATCCAGACCCGCCGTGCTGCCGGCGCATGTCCAGATGGATCCGTCCGCGATAAAAATTCGATTTTCCTCCACATGGATCGAAGGAAAACGCTCCTGAAGCTTTCTGGCGATTTTCCAATGCGTGGTCACCCTAAGACCGTCCAGCAGACCGGCGGCGGCCAGGGCGAAAGTACCGGTGCACACGCCGGCGATTCGTCTGCTTCTCTGCGGTGCGGTGCGCAGAAACTCAATCACCGCGGCATCCGGCTGTACCGCGCCGCCGCCCACCACCAGCAGGTCGAAATAGTCATCGGAAAAGGGTTCCGTCTCCACCCACACGCCCACCGGGCCGCGCAACAGACCGCCTCGTTCGGACATCATACGGGTCTCATACAACGTCTCGCCCGCCAGCTGATTGGCCATATCGAAGACGCCCGCCACCGCGAGCTGCAACGGCGTAAACCCCGGATACAACACAAAACCGACTCTCTTAACCGCCATATCCAGCTCTCATTGTCTTAAAACGACGGAATTTTGGCATTTATGCCACCCCCAATAAAAGCCATAATTTTTGAAAATATCAAAAGGTTTTCCTCATGACTCCAATCAAGGCTCCTCCTCGTCCTTTGCAAGGCGGCCAGCTATTTCTCGCGACCGTCGCGGTAGCGCTGGCGACGTTCATGACCGTGCTCGACTCGTCCATCGCCAATGTGGCCATTCCGAACATTTCCGGCAATCTCGGCGTATCGGTGGACGAAGGCACCTGGGTCATCACGGTGTTCGCCGCGGCGAATGCGGTATCCATCCCGCTGACCGGGTGGCTCACGCAGCGTATCGGCCAGGTCAGGCTGTTTGTCGGCGCCATCCTGTTGTTTATCGTGGCGTCGTGGCTGTGCGGCATATCGCCCACCATGCCGGTGCTGCTCGCCGCCCGCGTGTTGCAGGGCGCCGTGGCCGGCCCGCTGATTCCACTCTCCCAGGCGATTTTGCTGGGTTCGTATCCTAAACACAAGTCCGCGATGGCGCTTTCTCTTTGGGGGATGACCGCCACCGTGGGCCCCATCGCCGGCCCCTTGCTGGGCGGCTGGATAACCGACAGCTACAGCTGGTCGTGGATCTTCTTTATCAACATTCCCATCGGATTCTTCGCGGCGGGCGTCACCTGGATAATCTACCGAGACCGCGAAACGACCACTCGAAAACTGCCTATCGATGTGGTGGGGCTCAGCCTGCTGATAACCTGGGTCGCCTCGTTGCAGGTGGTGCTGGATAAAGGCAAAGATCTGGATTGGTTCTCATCACCCCTTATCGTTGCCCTCGGCATTATCGCCTTGGTGAGCTTCGCCTTCTTCCTGGTATGGGAACTGACCGAGGAGCATCCTATTGTCGATATCAGGCTGTTCGGACAGCGCAACTTCCTGGGCGGCACCGTCGCTATTTCGGTGGGTTACGCGGTATTTTTCGGCAATCTCGTACTGCTGCCGCAGTGGATGCAGGAATACCTCAACTACCGTTCCGTTGATGCGGGGGTGGTGACCGCGCCGCTCGGCTTTTTCGCCGTCATCATGGCGCCCATCATGGGACGCGTGCTGCCGCGCACCGACGCCCGCACCGTTGCCACGCTCGGCTTTATCGGCTTTGCGATCGTCTTCCTGATGCGCTCGCAATACGTCACCGAAATCGACACCTGGCATCTGGTGTTGCCCACCCTGCTGCAGGGCATCCCGATGCCGATGTTTTTCCTGGCGCTGACGTCGGTCATTCTCTCCGGCCAGCCGGCCGACCGGCTACCCGCCGCCGCGGGGCTCTCCAATTTTGTGCGGGTGTTTTGCGGCGCGGTCGGCACGTCGCTGGCCGGCAACGCGTGGAACAACCGCACAATCCTGCATCACGCCCGCCTCACCGAGCAGGCGAGCATTTACAATCCGCTATTCAATCAGCAGATTGATGCGATCAAAGCGCTGCTGCACTCGAATACCCAGTCAGCCCAAGCGCTGTTCGATTCCACACTCAGCGCCCAGGCCGCCATGTTAGGGCTCAACGATATCTTTTATCTCTCGGCCGGAATCTTTATCCTGATCATCCCCCTGGTCTGGATTACGCGACCGGCCAAGAGAAATGAAGCCGTTTCCATCAAGGACGCGCACGCCTGACATCCGTTGCGGCGTTTTCGTCTGAATGGAGCGTTTTCGGTTGAATGAGGCGTTTTCGTCTGAAAATAAATAGTGTCTGTGAGCATCGTCGAACGGTTAGGGATATGCGCTTTGTGCCGGTGTGTTTATCGGCATCCGGAACACGGGGCGGGCGACCCGGATAAGCCGGCGTTGCTTATCATCCACGCGGCCAATGCGACACACCCGCCCGTGCATCTGTTCCCCGGTTATAGACCAGGACGCATCATCCGGCACCGGGGGGTTTTTATCATAAGCTACCAGTGCTTATCATCCGGTACTGTACCGGCGTCGTGAGGCGCGGTTTCATTCCTTGCGTCGCGGTAGAGAGTTCTTTGCGTTATTTACGTCGATTTAGCAGCGACAATTGCCGCTAAATCATCATATCCACGATGAAAATCAAAATATGACCGCTAATGGATAATGGCATTGGCATTAACTCTTAAAACTATTGTTAGGTAGTAAATATGTACGGATTGATCATAATAGACTCAACCATTCGCCTAGCGACAAATTGATCTTTGGGGAGCAAATCAATTCCGCTATTTGGTCGATGAGTTTATGTCTCACCTCTTCAACAAAGCCGACGGCAACATCAACGAAATCGGCAAGTCGATAATTAAGCGTATCGAATACTCATTATTTTATAATTGATTATCATCCTATTACTTAGCGCTAAACAGCCGTTTATTATTTCCCTTTTTTAGCCTCTTCGTTTAAATATCTTTGACTCTTCCTGTAGTTAATTACTTATTGCCGTTTATTTTTTAATGGAGGGTGCTTATGTAAATAGAGAGCTCATTCCGCCATTTAAAATTAATAGCAAAAAATAATATTTACCTTCGTCAATTAATCTAGGGAAAGAATATGCCAATTAAACCACTACACTCAACCGGAAGGACCATATACCAAGGCAACGGTAGATCAATCACTCATACTCCGCATGGGCCAATCAGCCATATAACGGGCGCCTCCAATGCTGGATTGGGCGGTCCAAGCCCGAGAGCGGTAGGAAAATTAAACACAGCATTGAGTAATCTTAATAGCAATCTTCAGCAATCTAATCAAAAGATTCGAGACCAAATGGCTGACCAACAGAGAAAACAAGCCGAGCAACAAAAAAAACAAAAAGAAGAAACCAACCGAAGAATGGAACAGGCCAGAGTAGAACAGCAAAAAAAATTTGCTGAAATGAGGGCTAAAACGCAAGCCAACATTCAAGAAGCCAACGCAAGGAAGGGGGCAGCGGAAGCCGACAGAATCAGACAGGAAGAAGCGGCGAAACAGCAGGAAAACATGCAACGCCAGGCCCAGGAGGAGGCAAGACGTCGAGAACAGGAAGAAGCAAAAAATCGGGAAGCGGAGCAACAAAGATTAGCCCAAGAAGCAACAGCGGCCAGAGAGCAGGAGGAAGCACGAAGGAAAGCCGATGAGGCCGCCGAAGTCGAGAGACGAGCAATTGAAGCCAGGGAAGCGCAGAAAAAAAGTCGATGATGCGGACAGGGTGGCCAAAGAGCTCATTGCCGCAAGGCCTTTAATTGAAGAAAACATACAGACCTCTACGTCGCTTCCCAGCACAAGCCAAGCAGCAACCCTGGTTGCCGCGGCAGGTTTGACCTCTACGGCGCCCGCTGCCGAAGGTTTATTGGCGAGAATTACGGCTGCCTTGGCTGAACTGGGCGGAATTGCCTTATCATCAAAAGCGGGCCCGCACGCCGCCATCATTATTGCCGGACTTTATCCCAAGGAGGCGGGATTAGGCAGTGATAAGGTGGACGGCGGCAAACTGTTCGTCAAGACCCTGCCGGCCGCCATGCTCAACATGCCATCAGAAGAGCGTTTACGCTCAGCGGCTCTGGAACAAAACACCATCGACGTCCCTATCCGCGGCCGCCTGGTATTAACAAACAGCCAAATAGACGTCGAATTGATCAGAACTGAACAGCCCACGCCCGTTCGCGTCCTGGCCGGCGTACCGGATGGCAAGGGTAATTACCAATGCACGCTACCCGCTACGGACGAGTTACCGGGTAGAACCATTCTCGTGACACCCGCGAACACTCCGGGCAGTGAAGGCCTGGGTTCCCTCGTCACGCCGGAGAAAGGCCCTAAGCCTGTCACCCATACCGGCAATAATGCACAGCCTGTCACGCTGCCGACAGTGACGGCTTTGCCGGGTTTTGATGGCGATCTGATTGTGGTGCCGCCGCTTGAATCCGGCGATAAGCCGATTTATGTTATGCTCAGCGGCAAGAAAGAAAGCTACCGACCTAATCAGGGCGCCGTGGGCAATATGGGGGAGTTTTTCAAGCAAAGCGGGTTTGGTGAGCTAACGAAGATTAATTCACAAAAAACCAGCAAAATCTGTCAGGGGCAAACTGTTTATAGGGCTAACGATGATATAAGTTCAGACCTCCAAAAGGGAGACCAGTTTTATCTGGATGGCGGGCATAAAAAATCATTTAGAGGTTTTCGATATGAATGATAAATTTAAACTCGTGCTGAATCTGGATGGCAGCATTAATTATGACAAGACAACTAAAGCTAAAAAGGAAGGAAGAACGCTAAAATGATAGAAAACAAAGTATTTGGTGAGATGGTAATTGATTACAAAGCCATTGTTGACGAATTAGCATCTATCAATATTGAGGAATTATACCTCGATTATAAAGTTGATTTTGATGAAAAATTTCAGAACAATATGATCAGATTGCAAAATGCCATCATTTTATTGAAAAAAGCCAGGATTGCCAAAGACGACCTGGCGGTAAGAGCAGCGTTAACTTGCATTAATATATTTACGATGGAGATCGCAAATTTCTTTGATTATCTGAAAGAGGATACTTTGCGATTATCCAATGCTTTATATACCTGTGATATGCCTGAAAACTATCAGGTCCCTGAGCATTATAATTTTCCGCGTTATTAATATTTGCTTCCCGGCTTCGGCCGGGACAATCCCAGATTCACAGTGTGCGGAAAATACTCAATCACATTTCATTAATCACAAACGGCATCTCGCTGAAAATGCCACCCTCATCCGCGTCAACATCGCAAGTTAACGGCGGCACGTTGATGAAATATTACTTAGGGATTGGGGAGGCGGGAGATATAAAACGCGCTGAAAGCCGCATTATCAGCACTATTGGTTAATGTAAAAAGGTAAAGGTAATAAAAAAATTGAGGAGGTGTCAAGATAAAAACACTATCGTTATCTTCGCATATTTTTTTTGGAAAGCTGTTTGAAATCGATATATTTCGCTTAATATCAAGTTAGAAAGCTATTGACCAAATCACGACGCTGTTGATAATATTAAAGAAATTTTTTAAATAACCGAGATTGGTGAGAAAGCGAAAAACATCTCACTAAAAACATCAATGACTACAAAGGGCAAATTGTTTAGATAGCCACTTATGATATCAGTAATTATCTTTCCATGGCAGACAGTTCTACTTGGATGTTAAACATAATAGCCCTTTCGAAGTATAGGGTAAAAAGCAAATTTAGCTGCATTTTGGATATGAATGGTAGTATTAATTCGTTAAGACAGTAGAAACTTAAAATGAAGAGCAAGATTGCCAAATGAATGACAAGCTTAAATTTGAAAAAATGAAATTATTACTTTCTGAAATATTCGTTGTAAAATTAGGCGAATTGTTTGAATCTGATGATTTAGCTATCAACTATAAAAAAGATATGAATGAGAAATTTCAAACGAGATTGAATTTTTTAAATCAAACGATCTTTTTTTTAGATAATGCTCACAGTGAGAAAGATGAATTGGCGATGCAAACCGCATTGCTTATTTTGAGAGCACAATCAATGGGGCTTGCTGATTTCTTCAATGCTATAGTGAACGATATAGAATCTATTTTAAACAAACCAAAATGGATAGAGATTCCGGAAGATTATAAAATTCCAAAGCACTACAATTTCAAAGAGTAACATTCTATCTCAGATCATTGATAACACTTCGTCCCGACTTCGGTCGGGACCCTATCACTTTACATAACAATTATATCACTCTCCAAACAATCTTATTCGCATGGCAGGTGAAAATCATTTAGAGGTTTTCGATATGAACGATAAATTTAAACGTGTGCTAAATCTGGAGGGCAGCATTAATTATGACAAAACAGCTAAAGCTGAAAGCGAAGGTAGGACGTTAAAATGATAGAAAACACAGTATTTGGTGAGATGGTAATTGATTACAAAGCCATTGTAGACGAATTGGCATCTATCAATATTGAGGAATTATACCTCGATTATAAAGTTGATTTCGATGAACAGTTTCAGAACGATATGAGCAGATTACAAAATGCCATCATTTTATTAAGAAAAGCCAGGACTGCCAAAGACGACATGGCGGTAAGAGCAGCTTTGACTTGCATTAGAATGTTTACCATGGATCTTGCGAATTTCTTTGATTATATGAAAGAGGATACTTTGCGATTATCCAATGCTTTATATACCTGTGATATGCCTGAAAACTATCAGGTCCCTGAGCATTATAATTTTCCGCGTTATTGATATTTGCTTCCCGGCTTCGGCCGGGACAATCCCAGATTCACAGTGTGCGGAAAATACTCAATCACATTTCATTAATCACAAACGGCATCTCGCTGAAAATGGCAGTCTTAGCCCGCATCAACATCTCGAATTAACGGCGGCATGTTGATAGAATATTATTCATGGACTGGAGAGGCTAAACATAACAACCATATCTAATTTTTTGATAAAAATAATAAAGTTAACTATGTTCTGGATTTGGATGGCAGTATCGATAGGACTAAGACAGATAAAGCAATTGCTGAAGGAAGGATATTACCAAAATGAAAGAGAGCAACATTTTTTCAAAACTGAAGATGAGATTCATTGGAATTTTACAAGCTAAATTTCCAAACAATGGAAAATATTTGTCTTTTGATTATAATGCTGATCTCGATCAAAGATTTGAGAACAACATGATTAAGCTTCAAGATGCAATTATTCTATTAAATGAAGCCGAAGATGCTGACGATAAAGTTGCCGCAAAAGTTGCTTTAGTTTACATCAGGGTATACGCAATGAATCTATCTAACTTCTTTGAGGATTTCAAAGATGATGCTGATTTGTTACGTAGTTCATCAATTTGGCCCGATATACACGAAAATTACCAGCTACCAAAACACTACAATTTCCCACATAAATGATGTTTGTATAACGGCTTCGGCCGGATATTTCTCAGATTTGCGGCACATTTAGCATTGCAGCGCTCATTACCGGGCGCTTCAAATGAGCTTCATAAATGTCTCTAAATGTGCATTATTAGCTGCAAAATTTTACACAAACCCTTGGAAGGTTCTGTGTTAGAGAATCCGATATGGGCTCCGAAACCACTAAAACTGAAAGAGTTTTTAAACAAACCGAGTTTGGTGAGCTAACGAAGATTAATTCACAAAAAACCAGCAAAATCTGTCAGGGGCAAACAGTTTATAGGGCTAACGATAATATTAGTCAAGTTCTCCGAAAGGGCGACCAGTTTTATCTGGATGGTGGGCATAAAAATCATTTAGAGGTTTTCGATATGAACGATAAATTTAAACGTGTGCTGAATTTGGATGGCAGCATTAATTATGACAAAACAGCTAAAGCTGAAAGAGAAGGTAGGACTTTAAAATGATAGAAAACACAGTATTTGGCGAGATGGTGCTTGATTATAAAGCTATTGTAGAAGGTTTAGCATCTATCGATATCGAAGAATTATACCTCGATTATAAAGTTGATTTCGATGAACAGTTTCAAAACGATATGATCAGGGTAAAAAATGCCATCATTTTATTAAGAAAAGCCAGAGTCGCCAAAGACGACCTGGCGGTAAGAGCAGCCTTGATGTATATTAGAATATTTACCATGAGGCTTGCGGATTTCTTTGATTATATGAAAGACGACACTTTGCGATTATCCAACACATTATATACCTGTGATATGCCTGATAACTATCAGGTACCTGAACACTATAATTTTCCGCGTTATTAGTATTTGCTTCCCGGCTTCGGCCGGGACAATCCCATATTCACAGTGCGCGGAAAATACTCAATCACATTTCATTGATCACAAACGGCACCTCGCTGAAAATGACAACCCTCGTCCGCGTCAACATCGTGAGTTAACGGCAGCACGTTGATAAAACATTACCTTAGTAAAGTAAGACAGAGAATATTAACGGAAAATTTTTACACAAACCCTTGAAAGGTTCTTTGTTAGCGAATCCGATATGGGCTTCGAAACCATTAAAAAAGAAATAATTTTTAAACAAACCGGGTTTGGTGAGCTAACGAAGATTAATTCACAAAAAACCAGCAAAATATATCAGGGGCAAACTGTTTATAGGGTTAACGATGATATAAGTTCAGACCTCCAAAAGGGCGACCAGTTTTATCTGGATGGCTGGCATAAAAATCATTTAGAGGTTTTCGATATGAAGGATAAACTCAAACGTGTGCTGAATCTGGACGGCAGCATTAATTCTGACAAAACAGACAAAGCTGAAGGCGAAGGAAGGACATTAAAATGATAGAAAATACAGTATTTGGTGAAATGGTTCTTAATTATAAAGCCATTGTAGACGAATTGGGATCTATCAATATTGAAGAATTGTATCTCGATTATAAAGTCGATTTTGATGAAAGGTTTCAGAACAGCATGATTAGACTACAAAATGCCATCATTTTATTGAAAAAAGCCAGGATCGCCAAAGACGAACTGGCGGTAAGAGCGGCCTTGATTTATATTAAAATATTTACCATGGATCTTGCGAATTTCTTTGATTATATGAAAGACGACACTTTGCGATTATCCAACGCATTATATAACTGTGATATGCCTGATAACTATCAGGTACCTGAACACTATAATTTTCCGCGTTATTGATATTTGCTTCCCGGCTTCGGCCGGGACAATCCCATATTCACAGGGTGCGAAAAATACTCAATCACATTTCATTAATCACAAACGGCACCTCGCTGAAAATGACATAGGGTAAAAAAACAAATTTAGCTGCATTTTGGATATGAATGGTAGTATTAATTCGTTAAGACAGTAGAAACTTAAAATGAAGAGCAAGATTGCCAAATGAATGACAAGCTTAAATTTTAAAAAATGAAAGCATTATTTTCCGAAATATATGTTGCAAAATTAGGCGAATTGTTTGAAACTGATTAGTTAGCTATCAACTATAAAAAGGATATGAATGAGAAATTTCAAACGAGATTGAATTTTTTAAATCAAACGATCTTTTTTTTAGATAATGTTCACAGTGAGAAAGATGAATTGGCGATGCAAACTGCATTGCTTATTTTGAGAGCACAATCAATGGGGCTTGCTGATTTCTTCAATGCTATAGTGAACGATATAGAATCTATTTTAAACAAACCAAAATGGATAGAAATACCGGAAGATTATAAAATTCCAAAGCACTACAATTTCAACGAGTAACATTCTATCTCAGATCATTGATAACACTTCGTCCCGACTTCGGTCGGGACCCTATCACTCTACATAACAATTATATCATCCTCCAAACAATCTTATTCTCATGGCAGATGAAAATCATTCAGACGTTCTCAATATGAACGATAAATTTATACATGTGCTAAATCTGGATGGCAGCATTAATTATGACAAGACAACTAAGGCTAAAAAGGAAGGAAGGACTTTGAAATGATAAAAAACACAGCATTTGGTGAGATGGTAAAAGATTACAAAGCCATTGTAGACGAATTGGCATCTATCAATATTGAGGAATTATACCTCGATTATAAAGTTGATTTTGATGAACAGTTTCAGAACGATATGATCAGGTTAAAAAATGCCATCATATTATTAAGAAAAGCCAGAGTCGCCAAAGACGACCTGGCGGCAAGAGCAGCGTTAACTTGCATTAATATATTTACCATGAGGCTTGCGGATTTCTTTGATTATCTGAAAGAGGATACTTTGCGATTATCCAACGCATTATATACCTGTGATATGCCTGATAACTATCAGGTACCTGAACATTATAATTTTCCGCGTTATTGATATTTGCTTCCCGGCTTCGGCCGGGACAATCTTATATCTCCTGGCAATCATCTCAGGCCCCAAACCCACACGCTTCTTCCATGTCTATGCGACTCGCAGCCAGATCCGTTATTTAATTGTCACCCGGTCGGCTTTTTGATACGCCGCTTTAGTCAACTCCTGCCCGATGCCCGGCACTTCCGGCACGGTAAGGAAACCATTGACCGGTTGGTAATTGTGTTCACATAACTCAATATAACCGGGTATTAGCGTTTTTTGATGATGTTCATGAATGATAAAATTGGGAATTGCCGCTTCAAGATGCAGCGCGGCGGCGGCAATAATCCCTGACCCCGCGATATGGACCTGTACGGTGCTTTCATAGATATGGGCCAATTCGCTGATTTTTTTACTTCACTTAGCCCCCGCTGGTCCCCAAATCAGGCTGTACCACGTCCAGGGATCGATTGGTCAGAAAGGGCAAAAATCCCCAGCGGGTATAAATGCGTTCACCGGAGGCGATAGGAATAGTAATTTTTTCCTTGGCTAATTTGTGCAGTTCGGGATTAAGCGGCGTATTGATTTCCTCGTAATAGAATATATTAAATTCCTCGATAGCCCTGGCCAGTTGGATACTGCTGGTAATATCAGTGCGGGCATGATTTTCGATAATGATATCCACATCCGGGCCAACCTCGTTACGGATCGCTTCAACCCGTGCGCGCGCCTGCCGCACAATGGAATGAGGTATCGGCCCCTCCAGCCGGCCAAGATTTTTGCCCTTGTCATCAAACATGATAATGTCGACTTTCAAGGCGTCATACCCGGCGTCTACAATGGCTCTGGCGTTGGCGGCATACTCTTCGGGGTGGGCGGCGGGCACCCTTTGCGATGACCATCCCAGTTGGATCTGAGAGGCATAGGTCCGTATCTTTTCGCGCGTCTTCCCGCCCAACAACTGATATACCGGCACGCCCAGCGCTTTGCCTTTGATATCCCATAAGGCGATATCGATACCGCTGATGCCGCCGAAAATTACCGCACCGCCTCCCTGGCCCCAAAAGGTTTCCTTGTATAAAGTCTCCCAGATACTTTCAATATTAAAGGGGTCTTTTCCGATGATATGCTTCGCCAGATCCTGAATAATGCCATAGGCGGCCCTGCCCGCCGAACCATAGGCCAGTCCCACTTCGCCCAGTCCGTAAATACCTTCATCCGTATCAATACGGACGATGATCGGCCGCTGTCCTTTATGTCCATCGGTGGCGATTTCATGTATATGCAATACTTCAACTTGCGTGATTTTCATCATAGGTTCCTTTTAACGGGTACGCAATTGCGCTAATTTTTCAAGCAGTACATCATGGGCGGGAATATCCGACCCCTCCTGTCCATAATAGGCATATTCAATACGATGGTCGGGACCGATAATGAAAGTCGCGGGTAGCTGGAGCTCATTGCCTTCATAGGCGCCATGGATGAACCCCAGGTCTCTGGCCTTCTTGACTTTAGCCTGATGCTGTTCGCTGCGGGCGGCGTCCGGATCCCGTGAGCCGATATTATAGGTACGATACAGTTTTTGCCGGGGATCTAAAATAATCTCAAAAGGAATATCTCCCCGCCCTACCTGGCTGATAATCGTCTCGGCGCTGCTTTGCAAGACAATATAGAGTTCCACGCCGGCCGCTTTAAAACGTGGGTAATCATGAATTAATTGGTGTATTTCGAGCTGGCAGGTGGTACAGCCGTAATAGCGAAGAAACAGTAATATGACGCGCTTACCCTCAGTGGCGGCAAAGAAATTTTGGGAGGCCTGCCATGGCGTCTCAAATAAGAAATCATGTGCCTGTTCGTTAACGGATAAATGCGCCACTGCTTTCCCCTGTTTTCAAATAAAACGATATCAGCCGCTGCCCGTACCCATGCCGAATTGACTCATAAATGACGATAACCCCACGGCGACCATGGGATTCACCTTCCCATGGATGAAAAAATGAGTCAAAGTACAATTATAAATATTCAAATGTTATTTTTGCAGTTCCGATATCGACCTCATCTCATTGTGATGTAATGTAGAAATCACTAACATTTATTCAACATTTAAAGACTATTTCCTTAGCTTCATTGCCCGTTAGCCGGATAGAAAAAGCCATAATCGATATATCATTATGCAATATCATCAGTTGCGGAAGAGAAAAAACCCTTCTATTTTTGTGGAAAACGTTTGTGTTCAGGTCAGACGTTTCTTTGATGACAATGAGGGTGCCGCAATGGCAAGTAAATTTACCTGCACGGAATGTAATTTTCTTAACTGTCAGACCCGGGACAACACGTTCCCCAAAAAATGCTTAACCACCGCTGAAGATAATGAATCGGTATTACAGGATAGCCTGGCTATTTACGATAGCGACCCTTTGGTTAACCGAATCATGCATGCGTCGGCCCAGGTGGAAGGTCAATATTACGGCCAGTTGACCCGGGTGGAAGAGATTATTGTATTTGCCAAAAAAATAGGGGCGAAAAAAATCGGCGTAGCTTCCTGCGCCGGCCTCATCAAGGAAAACCGGATATTTGCCAGTATATTGCGCGCCAACGGCCTGGACGTGTTCGGGGTGCTTTGCAAAGTGGGAGGACAGGATAAGTGCAGCGTCGGCATAGCCGATGAGGATAAAATCCGCCCCGGTAACTATGAAGCCATGTGCAACCCGGTAATGCAGGCCAAGCTGTGTAATAAGGAAAAAACCGATCTGAATGTTATTAGCGGTTTATGCGTCGGTCATGATTCCCTATTTATAAAAAAACTCGGACGCGCCGGTGACCTATCTTATCGTAAAAGACCGGGTGCTGGCTCACAATCCCATTGGTGCCCTGAATACCGGCCATTCTTATTACAAACGCTTGATGGATGGTGTGGCCTTAAATGAAAAGATAAATTGACTGTCGAAAAAAATAACGCCTAAACGTCTAATACCTCCGCGGCATAATGAGAACGTATTTAAATCAAGATACTTATTAAAAAATCATTTACTGAGCCGGTTGATTATTTAACCACTCGGCAACAAATAAACGATAACAGGAAGGTTTTATGCATAAAGGAACGGCTATTGACTTGGGTAAATACCGAAAAGGGATTATTGCCATGACCATGCTGGCATTGGCTCCGCTTACCGTCAAGGCCGACGCCACGCTCGATAAAATCACGTCACGGGGCACCGTGACCATCGGCGTCATGGTCAACGGCGGCGATTTTGGCTCGGTCGATCCGCAAACCCGGCGGTTGATAGGCTGGAACCCCGATCTGGCGCGTAAGCTGGCGCAGGATCTGGGCGTTAAAGCCGAATTGGTGCCGGTGCAAACCGCCACCCGCACGCAGTTTTTGCTGGCCGGTAAGGTTGATTTGCTCATCGCCTCTATGGATCTGAATAAAGAACGGGCAGAAAGCATGGGATACGCCCCCACGCCGTTTTATCGGGTAGGCGGCACCGCGCTGACGCCGCGAAACAGCGGCATCACCCGCTGGGAAGATCTGCGCGGCAAAACAGTGTGTGTTTCGCAAGGCAGCAGTTTTGCCAGGCCGTTGGTGGCCGACTACGGCGCCGTTATCAAAGGGTTCAAAAGTTCGTCTGATTCCCTGCTGGCGCTGAAAGGCGGACAGTGCGTCGCGGCGGTGCATGATTCGACGCTACTCCAGCCGCTGGTGCGCAAAGGCGGTGAATGGGCGGCATATCACGCGCCGATAGCCGGCGAAATTCTGCCGGCGGATTCGGTGGTCTGGACCCGCAAGGGCGAGACCGACACCATTGCCGCGGTAGACAGGGTTATCCGAAACTGGCACCGCACAGGCTGGCTGATTGAAACGGAAAAAAGGCTGGGCATTACGCCGCCGCAACCCTTACTGCAGGAATTGCATCAGAAATTCCAAGGCAGCTAATCACCTGTCATCATTGAAAACTTTTTTAGCGGGATGGTATGAAAACACATTGTCTTTTTAATCTGGCGCTGGCGGCCTTACTGTTCACCTCGCTTTCTCCGCAGGCCGGCGCGGATGCGACGCTGGATAAGATTAAGGATCGGGGAAAAATCATCGTGGGCGTGGATGGTCCCGAACCGCCGTTTGGCTTTCTGGACCCCGCCACCGGCCAGACCGGCGGTTTTCAGACCGAGCTTGGCCGGAATATCGCCAATCGTCTGGGCGTAAAATTGGACGTGGTGCCGGTCACCGCCTCAACGCGAGTGCAGTTCCTGCAGTCCGGTAAAGTAGACCTGCTCATTGCCAATATCCAGTGGACCCAAGAGCGCAGCGAGGCGCTGAGTTATGCTCCAACGCCTTACAATCTGGTGGGCGGCGCGGCGCTGGTGCGCAAAGACAGCGGCATTACCCGCTGGGAAGATCTGAAGGGCAAAGTGGCCTGTGTCTCCCAAGGCAGTAACTTTGCCAAGCCGCTGGAGGATTACGGCGCCATTGTCAAAGGACTGCGCGGCATTCCCGAATCGTTGCTGGCCCTTAAAGGCGGCACCTGCGTCGCCTCGGTACATATCGCGCCGGCCATGCATCAGGTCCTGAACGGCGACAGCGCGGCGCAATGGGCGGATTACCGAATTGCCACTCCCGATCAGTTGATCCCCTCCCCTACGGTTATCTGGACCCGCCGCGGCGAAAAAGACACCCGCCGCTTTGTGGACGGCGTGATCCGCGACTGGCATAAGACCGGTTTATTAGTGGATTTTGCCCGTAAATACGGTGTTCCGGACGACTATTTCAGCGTCGCCCGGCAAAAAGCCCAACAGGGACAATTTGACTCAGCCCCCCCCTGAACCGGTGGATAAATGACATGAACGCCGCCAGCCGCATAGGGGATGGACTGATGAATAGCCCGGTTAACGCCATACCATCGAAGGGGGAGGACCTGAGGTGATCCAATCGTTTCTTGCGCATCTGGTGGCGTGGCTCCGGCCACTGGGCCTGAATTACGCTTTCGTGCTCGATCCCATCGACCGCGCGGCGTTTATCGCCAGTACCTGGGTTTCGCTGAAACTGTGCCTGTTGACCATCCCGTTGAGTTTGCTTATCGGCGTATTGATTGCGGCGGCCATGACGCGCCAATCCCGCTGGATCGTCGCTCCGGCCGGCGCTTTCGTGGAATTGATCCGTAATACCCCGGCGTTGGTGCAGCTTTATTGCGCATTCTTGGTACTGAATATGCTGATCAGCCAAAAGATGGCGAACGGCGCCAGCCCCATCACCCCGCTGATGTGGGTGGTACTGGTGGTGGCGGTGCATAAAGCGGTGTTCCATGCCGAAGCCCTGCGCGCCGGCATCGGGGCGGTTTCGCCCATTACCCTGGAAGCGTCGCGCTCGCTGGCGTTTACGCCCCGCCAGACCTTCTGGTATGTGCAACTGCCGCTGGCCGTGCGTTTCGCGCTGCCGTCGCTTATCAATAATCTGGTGGATCTGGTGAAAATGACCGCCATTGCATCGGCCATCGCGGTAGGCGATGTCACTTATGCGTCGATAATGATTTGGTCGCAGCGCGACAACGTGTTGGAACTGCTGCTGCTGATCCTTATCTGGTTCGGATTGCTCACCTGGTTGGTCAGCGTTGCCGGCCGCCGGCTGGAACGCCGCCTGAGGATGCCCGGTTATGGCCAGTGATATCCCCCTGAACCTGTCCATTGCCCGCACGGGCCGCCGCGACGCCATCGCCGCGGTCTGCGCCGATCCCTGGTTTATCGCCTTGCTGATACTGCTGGCGCTGAATGCATTCTGGCTGCTTACCGGCACGGCGCCGCTTTGCATCAGGTTGTTGTGGCATTGGCTGCCGGCGCTGTTGAGCGGCATGGTGGTCAATATCGGGATCAGCATCGTCGCCATGGCGCTTGGCACCCTGGCAGGCCTGGTCATCGGCGCCTTGTCCCTGTCCCCTTCCCGCCCGTTGCGTTATCTGGTGCGGTTATATGTGCAGATATTCCGTAATGCGCCGATATTGGTGCTGATTTATTTCACCTCCTACGTTTTTCCTTTTGAGTTCTCGCTATTTCACTGGTATCTGCCTTTCCCTGACTGGATAAAAGTGGTTATCGGACTGGGATTATCCGCCAGCGCCATTATCGCCGAAATTTTCCGCGGCGCGATACAGTCCATCGCCAGCGCGCAATGGGAGGCGGCGCAATCGCTGGCCTTCAGGCGCGGCCAGATATTCCGCTATGTGATATTGCCCCAGTGCGTGCGACGCATGTTGCCGCCCTGGATGAATTTGTATGCCGGCATCACCATGAGCACGTCCCTGGCTTCGCTGGTGGGCGTTCACGATCTGGTGGACATGGCCACCATCGCCAGCAATACCGTGGCGCGCACCGACTTCACCGTGCTGGTCTATTTTGCCCTGTTACTGCTCTTTTTCATCTACTGCTACCCTATTGCCCGCCTGACGCGGCTACTGGAAAAACGCCATGCCCAGTCTTGATAATCTCTCCTGCGCGGTGCGCCCTGGCGCGGAAAAGCCCTTAGTGCGACTCGCAGACGTACACCTTTCATTTAACGATAATAAGGTCCTCAGAGGCATCGATATCGCCGTTCAGCAGGGCCGATCGGTGTCTATCATCGGCCCTTCGGGATCGGGCAAATCGACTATTTTGCGCAGTATGACCGGCCTGCTGCGACCGCAACAGGGCAAGATAGACGTCTGCGGCATCCCGGTTCATGACCTGAAATCGGAAAAGGAGTTTGTCGAACTGCGCAAACGGGTGGGTTTGTCTTTCAGCAGTACAATCTTTTCCCTCACCTGAGCGTACTGGAAAACCTGGTTATTTCCCCCATCAAAGTACTGGGCCTGTCACGTCAGGAAGCGACCGAGCGGGCATTCGAGCTCTTGCGCAAGGTCCATATGGAACATAAGGAAACCGCCTACCCGGGCGAACTCTCAGGCGGGCAGCAGCAACGGGTGGCCATTGCCCGCGCGCTTGCCATGCGGCCCGAACTGATTCTGTTCGATGAAGTGACCTCCGCGCTGGATCCTGAAATGGTGGGGGAAGTGCTGAATGCCATTCGTGATCTGGTCCGGGACGGCATCACCTGCGTGTTGGTGACGCACGAGATGCGCTTCGCCGAGGAAGTCAGCGATATGCTGTATTTTACCGAAGCGGGCCGGATTATCGAATCCGGCGATCCGCAACGGATTTTCCACGAGCCGCGCCACGAACGCACCCGCGTGTTCCTGCGGCGCGCCTTAGGCATTTTACCCAATGCCGAAGCCTACCGGGAAGCACGCTGATATGCCGGAACAAACGCATGCAGAACTCGCCGGCCGGTTTGCCGAACATTACCTGATTCCGCTGGAACGGTTAATCCCCCGGCAAACGATGAAATGGCAATTTTACCCAAATAATGTTCTGCCGGCCTGGGTCGCGGAAATGGATTATGCGCTGGCGCCCTCGATTGGCGAGGTTTTCAAATACTGGGCGCGGGCACAGGAAGCCGGCTACCCTTACCGCCAGCATGACCGGGCGGAATTCGCCCTGGCGCGCGCGTTCAGCCGCTATACGCGCCAAGCCTTCCATTGGGATACCGACCCGGACAATGTCCTGACGGTCAACGAATTGGTGCAGGCGATATATGTATTGATTCTGGCTTTCAGCGAGCCGGGCGACGGCATTGTGTTCCTGACGCCATCCTATCCGCCCTTTGCCAATGCCGTCCGAGAAACCGGCCGCCGGCCACTGACCAGCGCATTGGTTGATAATGGCGCCGGATACGCCATTGATTTCGCGCATCTCGAACAGCAGGCGGAAAACGGCGCGCGCATTCTGCTGTTGTGCAATCCCCATAACCCGACCGGGAGGGTATTTCGCCGGGATGAGCTGGAAAAGCTGGCGGCCCTGGCTGAAAAACACGATCTGCTGGTTATCGCCGACGAGATCCATGCCGATCTGGTTTATCCGGACCAGCGGCATATTCCTTTCGGTTCTCTGCGGCCTTCGCTGGCGGCCAGGACGGTCACGCTCAATTCCGCCAGCAAAAGCTTTAATATCCCCGGCCTGCGCTGCGGCGTCATCTATTTCGGCGCCGCCGCGCTGAAAGCCAGATTCACCCGCCGTCTGCCCGCCCGCACATTGGGCTACCCGGCCGGTATCGGCATAGACGCCACGGTGGCCGCCTGGGACGAAGGCGGGGAATGGCTCGAAGGCGCACGCCATTATCTTTTCGACCGCCGCGAACAAACCTATGACACGTTGCAAGAATATCTCCCCCAGGCACGGCTCTATGCACCTGAAGCAACGTATTTCGCCTGGATTGATCTCTCCTCACTGAGGTTGTCCCCATCGGCCGGCCGATGGTATTTGCAGCACGCCGGATTGGCGCTCAGCGCCGGCGAAACATTTATCGAGGGCGGCGAGCCCTATGTGCGCCTGAATTTCGCCACGTCGCAGGACGTTTTGCGGCGAATACTCGACCGGCTGATACTCCCTTCACGGCGTTAAGCCCGGGCGGTTCCCAGGAGAATAGACGGTGACGACCCATGATGATGCGGCGGTGAAGGCGTAGACATCGCCGTACGGCTATCGGCTACGGACTGCAACAACGGGGCGTTCATGATATGGCCGGTGTTACCTTTTTTCTGACATGACTCAGCAAGAAGTCAATAAACACTCTGGCTTTGGGAGGCATAAGATAATTGGGCGGCGATAGGATATAAGCGATATCCTTCTGTGGCGGGATAACGTCATATTCAGGAAGAACCACAACCAGTTCGCCGGATTCGATCAACCGCTGTGCGACAAAATACGGCAGGATACCGATACCGAGTCCTTGCAGCAAGGCATCCAATATCGCATCGCCATTATTCGTCACCAATCTCGGCTGTATGACAATCTGATACTCCCGACCATTACCGGCAAAACGGCATGTGGTTCCAAATCCTCTGTCCTTTGGCATGAAGATGGAATGCCGTTCAAGCTCATCCAGGGTATTTGGCAGGGCCTTAGCGTATTTTCCGGCGCACACCAGGACATAATTGACCGGCATCAGCGTCCTGGCGACCAGGTCCTCGGGAGGGCGATGGGTCACTCTGACCGCGAGGTCATAGCGCTCCCGGAACAGATCGGCAAGATTGTCTGAAAAATCCATATCCACATGGATATCCGGGTACTGCTCCAAAAAATGGGGCAACAATGGAGAAAGGATCATTTTGCCAAGCGTCACGGGCGCCGTAATGCGAAGCAATCCCTGGGGGCTTTCGCTATAGGTCTTCGCCCTGGCCAACAGTTCATCCGCCTTGTCGATAATCGCGCCGGCCATCAAATAAATTTCCCGCCCGGCCTCCGTCACCTGCAAAGATCGGGTCGTCCTTTGCAGCAAAACCACACCCAGATCCCTTTCCAAACGATCAATTTGTCGCGCGACGGCGGAAGGGCTGAGCAACATCTCTCGCCCCGCCGCGGAAAAACTCCCCTCCTCCACCACCCGGCTAAAAGTCACCAAATTGGGAAGCAACCCCTCAACGTTATTTATGCGCACGGTGCAAAGCTCCTTTCCAAACATGTGTATTCACAGACGCCGTAATATCCTTAAGACTACACCTGTCGGTCAATCTGTCACCCCTAATGGCAGGAAAACGGTCCAACCGGGAGAATCATATAGGATGATTATTGAGATTCGAAAGCGAGGATTTCCCCGCGCAGGCGTAGGCTTGGGATTGCACGGAGTTTCCCGGCGGGATACAGCCAACGGACAATGGCAAGGCTTTGATATTGAACTCGCCCGAGCCGTTTCAGCGGCGATAGTTGGCGATAGTTGGCGATAAAAAAGGCCATTAAACTTACACCATTATTTTCATCCGAATCTATAAGGGGAATCTAGCCGTGAACATGACAGAAAAACAGGCCGGTACTGCTCAGCTATCCATAGCTATGCTTCTATCCGGTACTATCGGTTATTTCGTTATCGCGTCAGGGCAATCCCCTATCAATGTCGTATTCGCAAGATGCGTGGTAGGGAGCGTTTGCTTGATAATTTATTGCCTATACGCAAAATTATTTAACAAATCCTATCTTACCGCTAAAAACGTTGGGTTAATGATTATCGTAGGACTATCAATTGTCCTCAACTGGATCGCATTATTCAGTTCGTATAAATATGCGTCTATAGGCGTTACGACAACTCTCTATCACGTCGCCCCGTTCATTGTTTTTTTTGGCGGCGCATTTCTTTTCAAAGAAGGCATCAGCAAATACAGGCTGACATGGCTGCTCATCGCATTCTTGGGCGTGGTATTAATCGGCGATCCGGAAAATCAGAATATTGCCGTGAGCAGCTCATATCTTTTAGGCTGCGGCCTGGCCCTGATTGCAGCCACACTCTATGCCACGGCAACCCTTGCCAGCAAGCATATCAAAAATATTCCTCCCCATGTTATCGCCCTGTCTCAAATGCTGATTGGCGTCGTCGTGCTGTCGCCTTTTGCCGAATTCAGCCAGCTTTCCGGTACAGCGTGGCAGTGGAGTTGTCTTCTCATTTTAGGTGTTGTTCACAGCGCTTTCATGTATATCCTAATTTATGCTTCGTATAAAAAGCTACAAACAGCAACTATCGCAATCATATCCTATATCTATCCCGTCGTCGCAGTGATTGTTGATTATTTCGCCTTTGGCCATGTTTTCTCACTCCTGCAAATCATTGGAGGAATCTTAATTTTGGCTGCGGGTCTTTGCGGCACACTTAATCTGAATCCCTTAACTTTTAAGAAAGCGAATAATTTGGTCCGCTAGGATAACCCATGGGATAAAAAAAAGGGGGGTGGACCGAAACATACCGTTATCCGCGTTTCAATATCATTGTTTATACATTCACATTAACAATGTATTACCACGCCATTGTGGATGATATATTATTGTTATTATGCTGAGTTATTCTTTTCTAATAATTATTTTCTTTCTCAATTTATCAACGCGCGTCTCATCTAGAGCATCTCATGTAGCTTGCATCTCCTGCCCGGCTTTGAGAAAACATTTTATTGTCGTCACATAGTACAAGGCGACATCTAACAACAGGAAATTGTTTATCTCAGTAACTAACAAATAATTTTTCTCGGTTTTAATTTTTATAGCATGCATTTGAAACTTCCCTATCCCAGTTAAATGTAAACAACTTGTTTACAGCGACAGGTTAAAAAACTGCTAAAAATGCGCCAACATAATTTTTTTTGGCGTTAGGAATGATAGGTAATCGATTGAAGCGGGCGCGGCTGGCAACCGGGCTTTCGCAAACAAAGCTGGGATTAGCAGCAGGCATCGAGCCTGATAGCGCTCAACAGCGTGTATCACAGTATGAAAGCGGGCGTTCAATCCCCCAATTCCAGCTGGCTTGCCGGTTTGCGGACGTGCTGAATGTACCCGACTGCTATTTTTACATCCGTAGCGAGGATTTCGCTAAAAAGGTGCTAGACCTTTATCTCAGTGAAAAGTGAAATCAACGGTTTCGATGATTTTGATGATTTTGATGATTTTGATGATATGAATATGCAGTAGCTCCCCTGACGTCGACAAAGGTTAATCCTGCAAACATACCACCCCGATTCCAACAACCTGCACATGTTGGAAGCTTTTTTTTGCCCTGGCGCTCCCTATAGGCGATAAAATGATGGCGAATCCGCGTTAAAGTGGCCGTAGGGAACATGGGAGACGGGTTTTGAATCTGAAAGGCTAAGCCTACTAGACGCGACTTATATACTGCTGGGCCGTCATCATGGATTGCTGCCCTTTTGGCAGGAATATCAGGTGTCACTTCGGCAACAGCATGGCTAAAAGAATATTAAGTCAGCATCGCGTACATCCCAAGCAAAAGTTGAAACCCGTTATTATACCGTGGGCTATGTTCCAAATGGCGGCATGCCCAATGCCCGACCGGCATTAATGCTAAAAGGCCGCTGGCTGCATCAGTGCGGTTTTACCACCGGCAAGCAGGTGACCGTGACGGTAAAAAACGGGCAGCTGATCATTGATACAGAATTGCTGGTGTAATTAAAAAACGATGAGGTAATGAGCAGGGTGGATTATCAGTTATTCTATGCCTGAAGTGAGTTCTTATGCATTAAAGATAATCCACCTATGTTACTTATTTCTTATGAGAATGATGGGACTTATAATAACGAATTATACTTTAGCTACTGAACTTGAAGAAAAAGCTATAATGTGGCTTATTCCGCCTTGCGGCTGGAAACTACAGCCAGTGGCCGACGAGCTTAGCGCTAATGTTTCCGGTTGGATAAAATCACAACTTCAAGATTTTTGCTATGATCGAATTAACTTCATTAACGACATCAATGACGACACTATCTACCGTTTTGGCATCTCTCGACACCCAATCCAATGATTTGTACTGATTCGACATAATAACGCCCGTGATGCGTTTAGTTCCCCTAACTTCAACCTCGAAGGGATTTCCCTTTACTTGGCTGGTTATAGGACACAAAACAGCAAAACCAGTGACTTTATTAAAGTGAGTATCGGAAATGACAAGAGCAGGCCTTCTTCCTGCCTGCTCATGCCCTGATTGTGTGTTGAAGTTAATCAGTACGATATCCCCTCTGGCGAGGCAATCGGATTTACTCACAGCATTTCCTTACCTTGAGAGTCACCGAACAATTCATCGTGCCGATTCTCTGCGGTACACCTTCCCAGCAACTCTTCTAGAGTCGGGCCAGATTTTGAAATTATTATTTTATCATTAACAATCTTGAACTCTACACGATCGCCAACTTCCAGCCCTAGCTGCCACAGGAAAGGCTGAGGAATGCGAAGGCCTACGCCATTCCCCCACTTACTTATCGCCGTTGACATGTTAATCTCCTGGCAGATGGATACTCATTGTATAAACCAAATGGTCAAAATGAGTTTACTAGAAATACGGCGCAAGTGTCAGCAATTTAAAGGAGCAGAAAAAAACAGATCATTAAAAGTCTGGTAATTTAGTCACACTCAAGTCAGGACATGAATCAAGTCTTCCTCATTGCCACGGCTACACCTTAGCTTTTACCTTCCAATCGTTTTACAATGTTCTCCCGCCGTTTTAGGATTTTGCATAAGGCGCCGTCCATGCGTCCGGGCGGAGCAAAGCCTATCACCATGCGGAAAATTACTATCGACATCTGGCCCGACTGGATGCAGAGATAGAACAACATGATCCTTTGCCCTCTTAGCAGGAGTATCAGGTTACACTTCGGCAGCAGCATGGGCGAAAAAGGTTTCTTTTGGCAGCGGCTGGATTAATTATCCTTTCCATTTAATGATTTCGCTAATTGTATTTTTTGATTTTAAATAAAAAGACGGGTTGGGCCGGAATATGCCCTCTTATTCGTTTTTGTATGAATGATAATAAACTTACATTAACAAGAATCACTACGTTATGATTAACTCTATATCATCGTTATTATGTTGAGTTATTTATTTTCTTTTTTGATGGATTTTCCCTCACCTCACTGATAAAGTATCCAGTATAATCCTAGTTATTTAATTTTAGCGAATCAACGCTTACGTATTGTTATTAACAACATCCGTGAAGCATCTAATTCTTAATAGGGTTATAAATGAAGTCAGTAAAACATTAATTACTAAAAACGCGACGATAAGACGTTGAAGCGCCCTACCGCCGCTCACCATCAGCAACTATCGAAAGTAGTCACCATGGCTAAAAAGTATATTAAGTCAGAACCGCGTACATCCCAAGCAAAAGTTGAAACCCGTTATTATACCGTGGGCTATGTTCCAAATGGCGGTATGCCCAATGCTGCGCCGGCATTGATGCTAAAAAGGCCGCTGGCTGCATCAGTGCGGTTTTACCACCGGCAAGAAGGTGACCGTGACGGTAAAAAATGGGCAGTTAATCATTGATACGGAATTGCTGGTGTAAATAAATAAGCGATGCGGTAATGAGTAGGGTTAATAATTGATGGGCAATAGTTGAATGTTAATTCCAGAGCATCATCGATAATTAACCCTGCAGTGTTCATTTCAACAAAAACAGCGAGATTAAAACCGCCCGTTTAACGACCGTAGCGTTACCGGCTGTAAAATTTCTTCCCGCAGCAGCACAGCTGAAAAAGAATGCGTTTGCTCATATAACACCAGATCATTCATTAACAACCCTTTACACAGCACGTCAAAAAAGAGTTAAGACACACAGATAGTAAGGAATCTCGCGATGGGCATGAATACCTCTTTACCGGGAAGGCTTCGTAACACAACACTACCTCTGAGCCAAAGCCTCATGCCGCTGTTTGAAGCGGTGGTCAATTCCATCCATGCTATCGCTGAAGTCAGCGACACCCCGGTTTACGGAAAAATTGTTATCGACATCATCCGTATGCCGCAAACTTCATTAACGTTCAGTGGCAGTCAATCCAAACGCGGATCAACGCCTCAAGAGCCGATATTCGGCTTCAAAATTTATGATAACGGCGCCGGGTTTCACGCGCGCAATATGCTGTCCTTCGAAACATTAGACAGTGACTATAAGGTTGAGCAAGGTTGCCGAGGTGTCGGGCGTTTGCTGTGGCTGAAAGCCTTTGTAGCCGTCGAGGTGAACAGTCATTATCGGGACGATACCGGTGTGATGAAGCAGGGAACCTTTTCATTTACCGCAGCACAGGGTGTTTTGGGTTTGACGATAACGGATACGCCACAGGATGCTACCTTGCAAACCTGCGTGCATCTTTCAGGCTTTGAAAAGAAATACCGTGAAACCTCGCCAAAAACGGCCCAAACGATTGCAAACAGTCTGTTTGAACATTGTCTTTGGTATTTTGTTCGCGCTGGGGGCGCCCCCGCGATTACTGTTCGGGATGACGGTGAAAGTATCTTTTTGAATGACGTCTATCAGGAATATATACTTTCAGCGTCTAACAAAGAAGCGATCTCTATAAAACGGCAAAAATTTGAGCTGACTCATCTCAAGCTGAAAGCCAGCCTAGCCAAACCGCCCTTCATCGCTTGGTGTGCCGCAAGCAGAGTGGTGAAAGAAGAAAATATAACAGGTAAATTACCGGGCCTGCATGGCAAAATTAAGGACAAAGACGGTGATTTCGTTTACGCATGCTACGTTACCTCTTCTTTCCTTGACATTCATGCCAGACCGGAGCGTGTCGAGTTTGACATTCAGGAATTCACTGATGACCTATTCTCTGAAACGGAAATCACTATGTACGATATTCGCAATGCGATTATCACTCATGCTGTGCGATACCTGAATGAATATCTTAAGGTCTCGCAGGCGGCGGGACGAGCCAGAATTGAACGGTTTGTCTCTCAGCGAGCACCACGTTATCGCCCCATACTAAAGCGTATGGATGAAAAAAAATTGACCATCCCTCCCGATATTTCCGACAAGGATCTCGATTTACTGCTCCATAAGCAGCTGGCTGAACTGGAAAGCGACATATTATCTGAAGGACAGGAGGTGATGAATTTCGGTAAAAGCGAATCGCCCGATCGGTACAAAGCTCGTCTCTCCAGCTATCTGGAAAAGGTGGATGATATTAAAAAATCCAATTTGGCCGATTATGTGTTCCATCGTAAAGTGGTTCTGGATATTTTGGAAAAAGCGATTCAGCGTGCATCCGACGGAAAATATATTAAAGAAGAACTGGTCCATGAATTAATCATGCCATTGCGTAAAACGTCGGAAGAGGTTCATCTTGATAGCTGCAACCTCTGGCTTATCGATGAACGATTGGCCTTTCATGATTTCTTGGCCTCTGACAAAACACTTTGCTCTATGCCGATTACGCAGTGCATGGAGAACAAAAAACCCGATATTTGTGCACTGAATGTTTACGATGAGCCCATTCTTTTCTCCGAGGGCCAGCAGGTGCCACTGACCTCCATCGTGATTATTGAAATCAAACGACCCATGCGCAACGATGCCGCAGCCGGCGAAGATAAAGATCCTATCGAACAAGCGCTCGGTTACCTCGAACGCATACGAACAGGTGGCGCCCGAACAGCTAAAGGCCGTCCTATTCCTAACTCTGAAGACATACCCGGTTTTTGTTACTCCATCTGCGATCTGACCCCGTCAGTGATAAGGCGATGCAAGACATTGGGGCTAACCGCAACCAGTGACCACCTGGGTTACTTCGGCTATAACCCCAATTTTAAAGCTTATATAGAGGTGATTTCTTTCGACCGACTGCTCAATGCTGCGCGGGAACGTAACAGGGCGTTTTTTGATAGGCTGGGGTTGCCTTCTGTATAACTAAAAATCACATAGATGGTAAAGCGTCAGGGTCTGCATGGGGCTATTGCGCCTGACGTCCGTAAAGTTTGGGAGAACACCTTCGATAAATACCTGGTCGATTTCAATTTTGATTTTTCTCAAAAATTTAAAAATTAGAATCGTATCCTACTCCGATTCTATATGGTCCTCTATAGCCCTACCATAACTGATATTTATAGTGATCTATGCGAAAATAAACTTAATAGTTAATTTTTGACAGCCATGAGCGCCATTTCTAAATTATTTAGGGTACATTAAATCCTTGAATTTATCATGTAGCTGTTCTAATATAATAAAATTTCATTATAGAATGATTCAATTATTTTTTATATAAAAATTAACCTTAAATAAGTGAGAATAATGAACTCTTTCCAACTTAATATAATTTATGATATCTGTAATGCAAAGTCTCTTCGAGAATCTATTGCTATCTATAGGGTCTATTATAAGTATCTATTAGACTATAGATTTATATTCGCTTCAGATAAAGGTGCGGCAACTGGCCATTCCATTAATAGAAATTTCAGTTCCGGCTCAGCTATACGAGGATTATTTAAAACAGGTCGTGTTTTTATTCTTGATCCTAACATATTTGAGGAGATATTCATTATGGGTAGAAATGTCACGTTTCCCATAGATTACTCTATTTCTTTAGACACCATGGCATTGAGTTATTTAAAACCTTTCATTGAAGGAAATCATACAAAACTACCAGCAGATTACAAAGAGATTTTTTGATTTTATATCTCGAGATGATGTTGATATAGATCCTATGATGTATAAGATGGAAAATTATAATAATTTAACTGAAATGCGACATCAAGAGGAGATATTCAGTAGAATTCGTGCTTATGAGATATTGAGAAATCTTGATGTAGAAGAATATAAAGCGACAGGAAAGATTGTCGCAAAAATATCTAATCAAGAACTCTCTTTTAAAGCTCAACGTTTTATGGCGTCAATGAATCATGAATTAACTAATTCTGCAATTAAAAAAACTCTCGCACAAGATTATAATCGGCTTTATGTTTACATATTGAAAATGTGTACTATACAGATGCGAGGCCCAAACAAATCATTAGAAAGTAAGCTTATAAATTTATTGGAATTTTCTCATTATGATGCCCACTTCATTGGCATCAGAGAAATTTTATTGGCAAAGCGTTTTTTTGAAGAAGGCACCCAATTTTCTTTCTTTCATAAAGTAAGAAATAATGCTAAAGACTTTTGGAGCTACGTAAGAGGAATGGCCTGGGATCTACGCCATCAACGATTTCTTGAGTGCGCAATCACTCTTAAATTGGAGAAAGATTCCTATAATTTCTTCCCTTCTATTTTGACATGTGATAAGAAATTTATCCAAATACTCGACGATTACACCATTAAAGCTATTGTCTTCAATTACAAAACCAAGGAAATTCTTCCATTCTATGACACGGACTTTTCATTCGAAATAGCTAAAGTTGGCGTTAAAATAAAGGATTTGTTAACGAAATTAACATACGATGACGCTGTCAGACAAAGGCAATTTTATCAAAATGGTCCGGAATATCTCAGCAATTTAGTTTTAGTATTGGAAAATGAATTGGAAGAAGTCAGTGGGATTAAGCGATAAAGGTCAAGTTAAGCATCCCGATGTTAAAGCCATGCACTCTTTGAGATCCTCGGTGAACTTCGGGTCATCCGATACTCTTTCGGCGTCATGTTCCCCAGTGATTCATGAGGCCGTTCCTGGTTGTACTCATCCAGCCATTTTTAAGTAATATCCCTGATCTCTTGCAACGTCCTGAACAGATAAAAATCAGTACCTCATTACGATAGGTTTTACTGAAGTTTTGTAAGCGAGCGGGGAACTCACCTTGCCATCCGATATTGACCCGGTAATGCTTTTTACCGTGCCGGCAAAATGGATTTGGCAACATTGGGAACCGTTAAGGAACCATTAAGACCGGCCATGCCACTATACAACTCTACTCTTATTCCTTTGCCGAGAGCCTGGGCCATAGAGTGGGCAACGAAGTGCCGGTCGGACTTTCGGGTCCGACCACCCACGATGGGGGGGGATGGGATATCGAGGGATGGGCTATGGGCTAAAGCTGTTTTCGGCGTAGGGCAACAGTTCGTTTATTCGGCTGTTGGGCCAGGAAGGCAACCGCGTCAGCACCTCCCGCAGCCAGATATAAGGGTCATGACCGTTGAGTTTGGCGGTTTCCAGCAGGCTAAGGATAGCCGCCATCCGCTGCCCGGCGCGCAGCGAACCGGCAAAAATCCAGTTCTTCCTTCCCACCGCCACCGGGCGCATGACATTGTCGGGTAGTCAGACGCGGTTACCCGCGTCCAACCCCCCCCCCTAAGAACCGTGCATGCGAGTTTCCCAGCACACGGCTCAAGCCTCCACCAAGGCACACTTAAGCACCCGGCTACTCATCTTCAACATTGGCATTCTGGTTATCTCTAGGGCAGCGCAGATGATAGATCTCAAGATTGGATACTGCGTCCGTTCCACCGTGAGCCGGCTTCACAATGTGGCGACTTTGCCACGGCGTGTTTTCGGTCACCGGCTTGTGACAGTTAGGACACAAGCCTCCTTGCTGCCGCCAGATCCGGTATAACTTCGCACGGCCTCGTGTAGATCTGAGCATGTTCTTGCCCCAGCGGGACTCGAAGTACTCATTCCACTTGGGGTCATGCGGATTAGCGGCGGCTTTGATCTTGATGTGCCGCACGATTGGTGTATCCGATTCTTTCAGCAAGGCGATTTCCTTCGCCTTACCGTCTGCGTATTTTTTAACGGTGGAAAATACCCACTGACGGGATCCTTGAACTTTGAAGTAACGGTCCTTGACCCATCGGATCCCTTTGTGTGGATGTCTCCTCACCGCCCATTTCCAGAGCATTATCCAGACTTCGTTGTCTACCCGATTGAAGACTTTCTTGGCGACCACATGGCTATGATAGTTCGCCCACCCCCGTAAAATCGGGTTGAGCATTCCTATCAAATTAACCTGCCTGGCCGTCTTGTTTGTCTTGATCACTTCTCGGATCTTGGCAAGGTGTGCCTTAATATTCGCTTTCGACGGCTTGATTAAGAGCTTGCCGTTATACTTTCGAAGATTCCATCCGAGGAAGTCGAATCCGTCCCTGATGTGCGTTATTTTGGTTTTTTTCCGGGGAAAGAACGAGTCCACGTTCTGCCAGGAATTCAACCACCACTGGTTTGACCTCACTTTCCAGCCATTCTTTCGAGCAGCCGGTAATGATAAAGTCATCTGCATAACGTACCACACGCATTTTTCGGCCTGTCCACTGTGCCTTGGGGAATGTCTTCGCCAGCGTCGCTTCCAGCCCGTCCAGTGTCATGTTAGCTAATACCGGCGAAATGATACCCCCTTGCGGAGTACCGGCATAGCTGGGGAATAATTCGTTTTGGTAGACATATCCCGCTTTCAACCATTTCCGCAAGATCGTCTTGTCCATGGGGATATTGGCGATCAACCAGTCGTGGTTAATATTGTCGAAACAGCCTTGGATGTCGCCCTCTAAAACCCATTCTGCGTTAGCTTTTCGGCACAACACATTAAAACATTGTGCGGCAGCATCAGCAGTTGAGCGTTCCGGCCTAAACCCATAAGAGTTTGGATCGGCGGTAGTCTCCGCGATCGGTTCCAGAGCCAGCAGATGCAGTGCCTGCATGGCCCTACATCTCATCGCGGGGATCCCGAGAGGCCTTGTCTTGCCGTTTTTCTTCGGAATAAGAACTCTGCGAAGCGGAAGTGGCGAGTAATCTCGCCGCTTCAACGACGTTATCGCGAGGATCTTGGCCCTTGGTGTGTTCCAAGTGACTTTGTCCACGCCGGGGGTATTTTTGCCTTTATTTTCAGACACCCGCTTGACGGCCAATGCTTTGCCGCTGAACGAGTGAGGTCAGCAGCCATTGCAGGGCTTTCGCCTTATTATGGCTGCCGTCCTGTGTAGCCTTCACAATACGCGCTTGCAGCCCTCTTACTCGACGTCGAACAACGGCCCAATTGATGCCGTCCCACGCCGTGCCAGAAGATGCACGCGCCAGTGCTGCCGCGCTCATTTGCTCTCCTTCCGTTGAAAGGGTTCTACAATTTCTCTTGTGAAGAGAGACCATAAGGATGTCTGCCCGCTTTCGCGTGAAGTGATGTTTCAACTTCTGTCCAACCCATTACAGATTGGCATTCGCTTTTTCCTCGTTCCTTCGCCCGCACCACCTTAAGCAGTTTTTGCAAACAGCTGTCCCCAAAGGGAGCGGTACGGGATTTCCACGTTCCACCTACGGAAGTACGTCGGGTTAGGCGCCTGCTATCGACCGGGAGGCTTACGGGTCACGAACGCGCGTGCGAAAAGCGCAGTTCCCATCTCCAGTACCATTTTGGTTCGAGCGTATAAGCCATTTTCGCTCGTTCAACCTAACGATCTTTACGCAGATTCACATATGTTCACCATACCAACTATCTAGCACTCATCCGGCTATGGCTGCCAGAGGGGTACGCCTCTCGCGATTGATACCCCGCACCTTGCGGTGCCTCGTGACATTGTCAAAGGCGCTCTTGATTCAGCCTTCTAGATTCACCCGGTGACACAGGTGGTTCCCTCCAGGTGGGAACAACTTCTATAGGCGACTTCGTGTCGCACCTCGCAGCGGTTATTATCGATGGGCACCCGGCCATCCTCCAGATAGCGCAACAAGACCGGCCATCGTTTGAGGGTATAGTCCAGCGCTGCGCGCAGCCCCGAGCCGGGCGCGGATTGCGCCTGTTGCAACACCAGCCAGGTATGGAAGGCGGCCAGATGGGGTTTGGCGTAACGTTGTCGCCATTGGCGCTTTTTAGCCGCCGGCCGGTGTTTGATGTTGCGCTCGAGCTTGTAGAGCTCGCGGATAATCTCGAGCGCGCGTTTGGCCACCGGGTTTTTATTGGCCTTGAACTGGTCAAAAAACTTTCGCCGGGCATGCGCCATGCAACCGGCCTCCAGCACGCTGACGGCCTTTGTCTTCTTGTCTTGCTCGAACAACGCCTGGTAACCGCTATAACCGTCCACCACCAGGGTGCCGGACCAGCCCTTGAGCACGTCGCGGGCGTATTGACCGCTGCGCCCCGGTTGACAGTCATAGAGCACGATGGCCCGGTCGGCGCTTTGCGCACTGACGTAGGCCCACAGGTAACCGCGTTGGGTTTTGCCTTTGCCGGGGTCGAGGATAGCAAGCGGTGTTTCATTCGCTTGCAGTACCGGCTGTTGCAACAGGTCGTGATGCAAGGCGTCGGCCAGCGGTTTGAGCGCCGCGCCCACCGCGCCGAACCAGCCGGCGAGTGTGCTGCGGGGAATATCGACGCCGCTGCGCTGATAGAGACCCTGCTGGCGATAGAGCGGCAGATGGTCGAGGCTTTTGGCGCACACCACCTGCGCCAGCAGCCCCGGTCCGGGCCGGCCTTTTTCTATCAGTTGTGCCGCAAGCGGCGCACTGACTACCGTCTCACAGTGCGGGCGACTGAACTGCGGACGGATATGGCGATGCACGATAAAACGCGCCGGGACATACTCCAGCCGTTCACTGATTTCATCGCGGATGAACCGAAGCTTATGGCCGCAGTCCGGGCAGGTATCGGCGTCCGGCGCCAGGCGGATATCCTGGCGCGGCAGTTCCGGCGGCAGGCGGATATCCTGGCGCGGCAGTTCCGGCGGCAGGGGCTGGCGTTTGGGCACGGCCGGTTTTTGCGCTTTCGGCTCGGGTAATAACGTGTCAAGCTGTTGCTCGATATCGGCGGCGTCAGCTTCGATATCTTCATCGAACAGTCCGCGCTGTTCGCCCTGGAAGACTTCGCTTTTACGGCCGAAACGCCAGCGACGAGCCATTTTCAGCGCCTTTTCCAGTTGCTGGATATAAAGCGCTAATGCCTGATTTTTTTTCTGTTTGCCGCTCAAGCGCCGAACGCAGTGTGGCAGCCGCCTCCTCCTGCGCCTGATTTTCCGACAGTAATTTCAACGCCAGAGAGCGCAGGTCATCGGGGTTTTGTGAGGCGAGCAGTGCGTCGATATCCATGCACTGATTTTATCAAAAAAAGGCATTATTGTCATTGATAATCAAGGTATTAATTCATTTTTATCTCTACTTCCTTTGACTTAAGTCCAGCCCGTCAACGCGTTGCCAGTCGACGCCTTTTATCAGGTAGTCGAACTGCGCCGGCGTCAGCTTCCAGGCGCAGTCGCCCTGTTTGGGCCAGACAAAATGCCCCTGGTGAAGACGCCTGAGACACAGCCAGACCCCATGCCTGTCCCAGCGCAACACTTTGACGCGGGAATGGGACTTGTTGCAAAACACAAAGGCGGCCTCGTCCTGCCAGACCTGGCGCAGATTATCGGTGACGTATTGTGTCAGCGCATCAATACCCCGGCGCATATCCACCGGTTCGCGCGCCAGCCAGATATGTTGTGGGGTTAACATAGGGACAGCGCCTGCATAACGTTCATCAGCTGAGCCGGAAGACAACTGACTGAGCAGCCGTTGGGCAGATTGAGCGTCACCGTTTCACCGCTGCTGTCCGCCGACAGGCGCCGGATGGGAATGAACGCGCCGACCGGCGGGGTCGTGGTGACGCCGTCGCTGATGTGATGTTTTTTTGAGCCAAGAATAAAAGCTGTTAATCGCCAGGCGATGTTGCTGACAATACTGGGGTTTGGATAATCCACTGCGTTGCCAGGCTTCGATATGCCGCAACTGCTCAGAGCGGGAATGCCGTTTTACCATGATGAATTTCACGCCGATTGAAATGGGTGAAATGAGCATGCGTTAACGAAAATCAATCAACAAGGCGAGATGCCCGGCCCCTTACGTTATAATTACTGTTAACACGTCAGATCCAATGTTAAATGGCGGTTTTCACCGCCATAATTGAGGCACTGGTCGAGTATCAGATTATTTAACGAGGATTAAATGTGCAACATGTTTTCCATCTGCTATGGAAGCTATACCATCTCCATCAATAGCGCCCATGAAGAAGCTGTTGTTAAAGGTTAACGCGCTAACTTCATCGACAGGGAATCGCAATTGCGCCAGGATCTCGCCACGCTTTACTCCATGAGCTCGTAACGCAGAAAACACCTTATCCAAAACTAAGGATTTTTCTCGCTCAGGCATCCCCCTGCGGCTCCGCCGTACGATAACCCCGACGAGCCAGTGCGATTGACAGCTGGCGGTAATGCCACTCAGTTGACAACCCTACATCAAACGTACGACGGACTAATGCAGCCAATGAAACTTTCCAGTTCTTCTTTAATGAAATCAATAGGTCGAGCGAAGGCATACGAGGAACAGTCGCCAAAATACTACGCTCAGGCATCAAAAACGCGGAAGCAAACCGATCTGCATCCATCTCAGCTTGACGGCCATTGTTGCTCGAGTGCTTATGAAGGACCAGATGTCCCAGTTCATGTGCGGCATCGAAACGGCTACGTTCTGGAGTTTTCATGGTATTTAGAAGAACAAAGGGTTTACCATCCATCCAAAATGAAAAAGCATCCACCTCGGCACAATTTTCAGCCAAAGAGAAAACCCTTATTCCGTTTGCTTCAAGCAAATGAACGAGATTAGAAATGGATAGTTCACCTATCCCCCAACTCTCTCTAACCGCGCTCGCCGCGCGTTCTGGTTCGGAGTAACCATCAAAACTGCAATCCGGAATATTAGGCTCGGGAACGCTGAATTGAGTATCAATCCAAGATGACAATTCCTGTACCAACTTACCGGCGCCAAGGGCTGAATCTCGTTTTTGAGCACTTAATTTTGTCATAGCTCGAAAACTAACCGCTTCAGTTGGCAGAGAAGGGACATCTCCATCGAGAAAAAATTCAACAGGGTAATTAAGAACTACTGCAATTTTTTCCATACTATCGCTAGCGATGGCATCGAAAATGCCCGCTGTTTCATAGTTAAAAACAGTCTTACTGGTTAACTCAGCCTTTTCAGCTAAAGCTTTTTGCGTTAGTCCTCTTCGTTCTCTCGCTATGCGTAGACGTTCTGAATTAAACATGGTTCATACTTTAACCTGCTTTGGAAATGTCAAATTCAATATTCGGAGTAAACTGCGGTTCGTCACCACTCCGAATAATAGGATCTGGCTGGTGGATATCCAGTATCAGACGCGTAGAGAAGCTGTTCACTACATTCTTGTCGTTATATGAAATTGGTCTTGAAAGCTCCGCCCGCATACCCACACGGTGATGCTCATCAAGTACATAAAAATCATAAAGTAAAAACCATAGGTCTAGTCCGATTTTGTTAGGCAAAAGTGGGATAGTATCCCCTTCGAAAAGGTCTAAATCCAAATTGAGCTGATTATCGTCTAATCGCAATTTTCGTTGCCCTGGGGTATTGTTAAGAATCAGCCCCATTAAATCGCATGTAAATTCGCCTTTCTTCATGCGGGACTCTGGATACCCATGCACCAACCCCGTTTGATCGCAACCACGACAGATATAAATTGCTGTGGTATCGTTCGTCGTCAGTTCAACATTCCTTATTGACAGTCGCTTGTAACCATGAGGGGCAAGAATGTCACGGGCTCCGCTAACTGCCTCACCATAGAAATACTGCCCGCGGGAGATCAACGGATGATTTGGGGTAGTCGAATAACGTCCAGACAAACCCCGATCGAGGATTCTCTGCAAATTAGCCTGACTGAGGTTCATTGGCTGCAAGTAAGATTCAACTACATCAGGGTCTGACAGCACAACAGGTTTAGCAAAATTGAATGCATACATCGGATTGGCCTCTATATGATTTTCTATTTTTTATACCTCATCCGAGGTAAGAAAACAAGAAAATCACTGGATATCCAAACAGATCGATTAAATAATAGTCAATTACAGTAAATGTTCATTTATGCCCTCACCATAACTTGGCATACAATATAGGTTCGAAGCATCCCTTTGTTGGTTCAGTGTTGGTTCAGTTTCAACTATGATTGATTATAAAACAGCATCCCATAAATACTGAACCAACTGAACTAACTGAACCAACATATTTTCTACGGGCATGAGAGAGCGTATTTACTCTGGCTGGGCATCTTCATGTTGGTCTGGAGCATAAAGACGTTGATTTGACGCCCTTCGATAAGCGGTGATTTGTGCTGATATCCCCGGCCGCTATTTCGGGGTATCGAACTTAGTCGGCAGTTGGGTTAATTTGTAATCGGACCTGCAGATCACGCAAAGATTTAGCTGCTCAAATTGAGCCCTTACCAATGGAAAGTGGATGCCCTGGAACAAGACATTGTTCATAATGACGCCCCTACACGCTTAGCCTGCCAGCGCTGGGCCAGTTCGGTCAGCCTTTCTTTCCGTGTATCCATTGGCGTGTCCAGGTCCAAAAATGTGCAATCACGGCTTTCCAGATAGGCCAATAGCGCTAATTGGTCAGCGTTCATATGATCACGTACCTGTTTTGTCGAAATACCCTTTTGTTTCGCCCACATCGGTGGATGCATACCTAGCACTAAGCGATTCAAGAAAATACACTCGTTGCTGTAGGCGAAACCATGCTGATTATCGCCGGTACGCTCGATATAGCCTTTCATCGCATCGGCCATATTCTTGTGATCTTCGCAGGCAGCTAAGCGATTTTTACGCCACGCAGCCAAAGCTGCCTGGTGTTCCCCAGGCGCTACCCGGTGTAGGCGTTCCTCGCAATCAATGAAGTATTGACGGGCCATCTTGCCCTGGTCGTTTCGTTCGACCATTGATACTTCTTTGCTCATATTGAGGCTGAGAATGTAATCATGCTCAAGCTGTTGACGAGATTTTACGCTCCCCCGTTTTGGGCAGCTCAAATCTTCAACGGTAATGTAATCAACCCCTCGACGAATCCATATTGTTTGATGCGATCTTTAATCCAAGTGGTGAAATCTCGGCCTATTTGTAAAAATTCATGCAGGTTCCGACCGCTGACAGATTGAATTTCTTTGCCGCCGATATCACTAATTTTAACAGGGATCCGCGCTGCAAAGTTGTTGTTTGATCCCCCTTCCTGGCTGGTTGTAGGATGAGTTTGGGTACTGCCAGCAAAAGCAGTATTTTTCTTCGTTACCATGTTCATTGCTCCAATATGCGATTATTGAGAGCTGTCGCGACAGTGCTGCTAATACTGACTTACTTCTTTCGCAATTCACCGCAACATATTTTCATTTCGCTGATCAGGCGATCTTGCGAGTAATTGCGACTAATTTCTGTTAGGCCAATTTGCGACTATAGGTGATTTTTATTAGGCGACCTCCGGACGCGATCCAGCGATCGTGCTTATCGATCCACTCGTCAACCTCACTTTCGACGAAAGCGATCAAGCGAGAGCCAATTTTTACCGGCTTAGGGAGACGTTCTTGGCTGATAAAACGGTAAAGCCATACCTTGCTATAGCCTGTGCGTTTTTGGACTTCAGAGAATTGGATAAAGATTTGCGACACATTTACCTCGTAATGTCTATTGCGGTTTACGAGATATATTTCAGCAGGGCTATGGCCTATAGTGTGGAAGTTTCCGTAATATAGTTGGAAGTGAAACCATTTCGAATTTGGAAGTGTTTTTTACCCTATCAATGGTACAATAGCAGTTTTGGAAGCTCTGCCAGGAATGGTGGAGATTATTGGAAGTTTTTTTCAGCTTTTGGAAGTGCTTGCTCGATCGGGCAAATTCGCATCCAATGCGGCTTTTATAAGCTCTGTTAGCGCTCTACTTGAAATATCCGTCCCTTTGCCATGTTTGTTGATGGCCTGTACAGCGGCATCAGCAATGGCTGATTTATTTATTTTTCCGCCCCTCGAGTATTTTCCCCCAGTTGATTCTAGTGCTGTAGCAAGCCCAGCAATAAACATTAGCGCAGTTGCTTTTCCAGGAAACTCTCTCCAATCTAAAGGAGTTTCGCATTTAAGAACGTCTAGATCATTAATGTTACCTTGTGCTAACGAAGACACGGGCGAAGTGGTTAAAAAGGGAAAGACATCAGATATATCTTCTCGTTTAAAGCCAGCATCAAATGCTAGTTTACTATTCCAATCCGAATCTTCAAAAGGTGGTTCATCATAACTTGGAAGAGTTTTATGCTTTATAATATCAGAAAGTATATCCCGGAAAGCATCCAAATCAGGATCTTTTCCGTAACCAGAAAATACGTATTCAAACTCGTAAAACTTATTGATTCGATATATTGATGGGAATGGTTTATTATAATCTGAGATACGTTTCAATATCCATTTAGCGACCAAAGTATCATCAGATACTTGAGTGTATGTTTTTACCTCCTGGATGACATCCATAATCTTCACAAATTGTGATTCAAATTCTTCAAGCTCCCTTTTGACATCTATCACGCGCACCTCGCATACTCTGATTTGGTGGCCATGCCAGCCCGCAGAGCTGTGCGGGTTTTCGAGGATCAACCTAGACATAGTCTACTCTTTGTTTGTCTATAGAAGTCTACTACCGTCTAACCCTTACTGTCCATATGCCCAGTTATGCGCGTTTCCCAAATGTGCCTTAGACCACGTTATCCCCACGTTCCAGCGAGTCAATATAATCGGCATACCACTGAAGCATTTACCGCCGGCCATCCCGGTATTGAGCAGTGATGTAAGTGCCGCGTATAGAGTTTTATCGACATGCGCAATCTGGGTTTCAATCCAGGCCGCGTTATAGCCCTATTCGTGAAGGAAATACTCATCGTATGGCTGAAACCGTGGCCTGTGACTTTGCCGGCATAGCCGATATGCTTAAATACCTTGTTGATGCTCGCCTCGCTCAAGGTTTTTCTGGGATCATTACGGCCTAGAAACACACATGGGTATTTCTTCGTCATTCCCCTGATTTCTTCGATTATGGCTTTGGCCTGGCTGGACAAAGGCACAATATGCGAGCGGCTTATCTTCATCCGATCGGCAGGAATTTCCCATATGGCTTTCTCGGCATTTATTTCTTGCTAGGAAGCGCCTCAAGCTCACCTGTGCGTATTCCGGTGATGATAGCAGTCGTGCGGCCAATACCTCCGGCGCGCTGCCTGAATATGTTGATAATGCTTTGAAAAAGACTGGTAGTTCTTGAGGAGAGAGAAAGAGATAATGGTAGTGTTCATGCCCCTGCATGCCGTTGGTGAGGTCAGGGGCGGGGGTTATATTCAGCACGGCCGGTAACGATGGCGTAGCGGAAGACTTCACCGCAGCGTTGCCGCACTTTCTTGGCCTTCTCAGTCGCGCCCCGGTCCTCCATGCGCCGCAGTACGTTTAGCAGCTCAAAAGGCTTGATATCGGCTATGGGCTTTTGGCCGATAAACGAAAATACGTCTTCAGTGAAGGCATCGAGAATGCCGGAAGCGTAACCCGCCGACCAGCGGCTCAGTTTTGAACTGTACCACTCCAGCGCCACGGACTGGAAGGTGTTATTGACCTGCACATCGCGAATAAGCTTTTCATCCTTATTCGCGACAGAGGGGTCGATGCCGCCGGCGAGTTTCTTTTTGGCGTCATCACGCAACACCCTTGCCGCTGCCAACGTCACCGCCAGATAGACGCCAAGCGCCATGCGTTTTTCTTTGCCGTTAAAGCGATATTACATGCGCCAGTATCTGGAACCGGTGGGCATGACTTCAAAGTACAAGCCTGCGCCATCAGCCAGCTTGTAGGCTTTCTCTCTGGGTTTGGCGCCATCCACTTGCCGTGCATTAAGCTTCATTGGGGGCATCTCCCTGGGCCGAACACAGAATGCCCCCACTTATGCCCCCAACTGTGACTTGATTTCGGTTGAGTCAGGTTAATAATAGGAGATAAGAAACGGGCTGAAAGCCGCAGTATCAGCGCTTTTAGTTGCCTTAGGTAGACCTGGGAAGAGTTTCAAATGGTGCCGATAATAGGAGTCGAACCTACGACCTTCGCATTACGAATGCGCTGCTCTACCAACTGAGCTATATCGGCATGATAAGGCTGTCATGCGGGGGCAAATCACGGGGGGGGACACGTTATGCAAAAGCGGCTTAAGAGTCAATAGGCGCGCGTTCGTATGCTGATAAAAAGAGCAGATTGCTAATAAATATCAACCAATCAAGACCCGCTATCATTAACCTGATGGATTTTTCTCTAACCTTGAACCGTAAAGAGGTGGTTAATGAAGTTACAAGGCGTGCACCATGCCGCGCTGGCGGTGATGGATATGGAAAGGATGACGGCGTTTTACCGCGATAGCCTCGGTATGCAGGTCCATCCCACCAAACGCAACTGGCTGGGCAGCGGCCACGGTTTTTCCCTGCACCTGATGCCCACCGACAGGCCGCCGGCGCCGCGGGACCCTTCCCGTCATATCGCCTTTCAGGTGGAAAATCTCAATGATTGCTGCCGCCATCTGCTGGCTAAGGGTCTGCGTCCCTACCAAATGTCCCTCACCATGGAAATATTTTGGCTGACGGAGAGCGCAGGCCCGCTGGACCAGGGCATCGGCACGATTTTCCTGGAGGACCCGGAGGGCAATACGCTGGAATTTGTGGAGCGACACCGGGGGCTGTTTACTGACTATGATGACGGTCTGGAGGATTGACCTAGCAAATCAACGTTCAGACTTGAATACTGCCAGGGGAAAATAACCATGGCCGTCGAAAGTCGGCGGCCATGGCGTTAATTAAGATTATGCGGCAAGGGTTCCGTCAAAAACCAGGGCTTCCAGACGTCACAGAAGCCAGGAGCATCACCCCCCGCACCAGGTTATCCCCGTACCCAATCCACTTATAGGTGGTGAGCGCTTCCAAACCCATCGGGCCGCGCGCATGGAGCTTCTGGGTGCTGACCGCCACTTCCGCGCCGAGGCCGAACTGGCCGCCGTCGGTGAAGCGGGTGCTGGCGTTGACATAGACCGCCGAGGAGTCCACCTCACGCACAAAGCGTTCCGCCGCGCTGAGGGATTGGGTGAGGATGGCATCGGAGTGCTGGGTGCCGTAGAGTCGGATATGTTCCACCGCCTGGTCGAAGCCGGTGACCACCCGGACGTTCAGGTCGAGGGAGAGCCATTCGTCGTGGTAGTTCGCCTCTTCCACCGCCAGGCAGGTGGCGGGGCCGTCCGCCAGGTAGGGCATGGCCCGTTCATCGGCATGGAGCCGCACGCCCACAGCGTGCATATGGCGGCTCAGGGCGGCGAGAAACTCCGGGGCGATGCCTTGGTGCACCAATAGGGTTTCCAGTGAGTTACAGGCGCTGGGGCGCTGTATTTTGGCGTTCTCGATGACCTTCAGCGCCTGGGCGAAGTCGATGGTTTCGTCGGCATAGATATGGCAGACGCCGATGCCGCCGGTAATCACCGGGATGGTGGACTGTTCGCGGCAGAGCTTATGCAGCGCCGCGCCGCCGCGGGGGATCAGCATGTCCACATACTGGTCCAGACGCAGCAGTTCGGCCACCAGGGAGCGATCGGGGTTGTCGATGGCCTGTACCGCCTCTTTGGGCAAGTTGCAGGCCGCCAGGGCAGCCTGGATGACGCCAACGGTGGCGGTATTGGTGCGATGGGTCTCTTTGCCTCCGCGCAGTATCACCGCATTGCCGGTTTTCAGGCACAGGGAGGCCACGTCCACCGTGACGTTGGGGCGCGCTTCATAGATAACCCCCACGACGCCCAGCGGCACCCGGCGGCGTTCCAGCTTGAGGCCGTTATCCAGCAAACGCCCGTCAATCACCTGCCCCACCGGGTCGGTGAGCAGGGCGACCTGGCGCACATCCTGGGCGATGGCCGACAGCCGGGCGGGGGTGAGCAGCAAGCGATCCAGCAGCGCTTCGCTGAGGCCGTTTTGCCGGGCATCGGCCATGTCCAGGGCGTTGGCGGCAAGGATGGTCTCGCTGTGCGCGTCGAGCCGGTCGGCGATGGCCAGCAATGCCCGGTTCTTTTCAGCGCTGCTGAGCACCGAAATCCGCCAGGAGGCCTGTTTGGCGGCCTTACCCATTTGCTCGAGCATGAAAACTCCTTAATAAATAATCATATCGTCGCGGTGGATAACCACCGGGCCGTATTCGTAGCCGAGGATGTCGTTAATCTGCTGAGAATGGTGGCCGGCAATCATGCGCAGGGCGTCGCTGTTATAGCGGCTGACGCCGTGGGCGATATCCTTGCCGTTCAGCCCGCGGATGCGCACCACCACGCCGCGGGAGAAATCCCCCGCCACCGCCTTGATGCCTTTGGGCAGCAGCGAGCTGCCACGCTGCAGTATGGCGGTGATCGCGCCGTCGTCAACGGTGATGTCCCCGGCGGGGGGCGGGCCGAACAGCCAGCGTTTGCGGGTCTCCAGCGGCATCTCCTGGGCATGGAAGCGAGTGCCCACCGACCGGCCCGCCATCATGTCGCCGATAACGCCGGGCCGATTGCCGGCGGCGATGACCACATCCACCCCGGCACGGCTGGCCACGTCGGCGGCCTGAATCTTGGTGGCCATGCCGCCGGTGCCGAGGCCGGATACGCTGTCGCCGGCCGCGCCGCGCAGGGCGTCATTGATCTCTTTGACTTCGGCGATGAGTTCCGCATCGGGATGGTTGCGGGGATCGGCGGTGTATAAACCGGCAATGTCGGTGAGCAGCAATAGCTTGTTGGCATCCGCCAGGATAGCCACCAGGGCCGAGAGGTTGTCGTTGTCCCCTACCTTGATTTCGGCGGTGGCCACCGCGTCGTTTTCATTGATCACCGGGACGATGCGGTTATCCAGCAGCGCGCGCAGGGTGTCGCGGGCGTTGAGAAAACGCTCGCGGTCTTCCATATCGGCGCGGGTCAGCAGCATCTGTCCGATATGGATGCCGTAAATGGAGAACAGTTGTTCCCAAAGCTGAATAAGGCTGCTTTGGCCGACGGCGGCCAATAATTGCTTGGAGGCGATGGTGGCCGGCAGCTCCGGGTAGCCGAGATGTTCGCGTCCGGCGGCGATGGCCCCCGAGGTGACAATCACGATGCGGTGCCCGTTTGCATGCAACTGGGCGCATTGGCGCACCAGCTCGACGATATGGGCGCGGTTGAGCCGGCGCGATCCGCCGGTGAGTACGCTGGTGCCCAGTTTCACAACCAGTGTCTGGCTGCCATCCATAATATTCTGCCGTTATAATCTTAAAAAGCCGTGCCCATCTTTGAAAAAGAAAAAGCGCCATACCCTATGTTTCGAGCTGCCGCCATATTGGCCGCTACTCGAAATCTATAGGGTATACTCGTCATACTTCTGGTTGCAGATGCGCTGACCTACCCACAACTCGAGCGATGTAGAGTATTCATGACGCTCAGCATAACGCGATTTGCGATAAAAAGCAGGCCCGGCGTGCTGTCAGGATGAGAGGCTGAAGGGGTGCTCCTTGAAGGAATCCGCCGGTTCCAGCGTCATTTCCAGTGAGACGATATAGGCGCGCAAGCGCGTGTAAAACTGCCGCAGCGAGCTTTCCAGCTTATCGAGGGTTTCCCCATCGGGGATTTTTTTCTCGCTCCAATGGCCCTCTTTGTCGAACAGGCCCAAATGATAGGCATAGGTATAGCGTTTCTCTTCGGCGTTCAGGTCTATCCACCAGCCATAAAATTCCCGTTTTTCCGGCGACGGCTGCATGTTGATGCATACCGCCAGGCAATCGAAGAAAAAATGATTGTCGCTGCACTGTCCTTCGCGGATATAGGGACCGAGCGCGGTAAATCCTTTCATTAATCTGCTTTTCGGATGTCCACTGACTAAAGCCATGCTTTCTCAACCTCTGCTGCCAAAAAAAATATCCGGTCTTCTTTATTTAGCAAACTGACCGGATAAATCAACTCAGGGTTTTCAGTTTTTTTTCAGCCAATCGCGAATATTGAGCAAGGCATGATGGAAATTTTGGTACACAGGGGCCGGTTTCACCGGCAACAGGGTGCCGGACAGGGAAGAAGAAACAATTAATGTCGCCTCCTCCTTGGGGCTGAATGGATCGTTTGCCCAATAGCCCGCCAGCATGGGCGTGGGGCAACGCCGTCCCAGCAAGCCCTGGATTTTCAGGGAATAACGGCTGAGCTCGATTCTCAGCGATGCATCCGAGGCGTGAGCCATGCCGATGCGGCTGGCCAGCACGTCCATATACATGCCCGGCACCCGGTCCTGCCGGCCGGCGTCGGTGAACAGCGCATGCACCACCGGCCCGAGGCAGGCCACGCCGCGCAGGCGCTGGGATTCCAAATACGCCAGGCGCACGGCGATATTGGCGCCGAACCGGAAGCCGAAGGCGGTAATGCGCCGTGGGTCTATCCAGGGAATATCCGCCATGGCTTTCAGCACCTGCTGATGGAGGAAGCTGGAATCCTGGCTCAGGGTCCATTTAGACGAAAAGCCGATGGAGGGCGTGTCGATGGTGAGCATCGCCATGCCCGCCGGCGCGAAGTAGTCGTGGAACAGGCGATAGGTGTCGTTTTGCAGCATATCCAGCCCGCCGCATACCAGCACAGTGGGAAAAGGTCCGCCGCCTTGGGACGGCAGATGCAAAAATCCGGTCAGCGCGCCGCCGCCGGTGATGGGGAAGGTCAGGGCCTTGAGCTGATAGCTCAGGCGTTCCGCCGCTTCTTCCCAGGCGCGGTTGGCCAGGGTCTGCGCCTGCTCCGCCAATTGATCCCCCGGCAGATGGGGATAGGCGGCAATGCTGTAAAGATTGGCCGCTTTCAGCCACTGTTCGCCGGACGCTTCCGGGTTCGATTCATCCATAGCCTTTTGCTGCCAGGCCATGCCCTGGTGGGACCACTCGTAAATCCAGTTGCCGGGGCGATAGCCGATAACGGTATCCAGCAGGCGGTCATCGGTGCGTTCGGCTTTGCTGGCGGCGATGCGGGACAAGGTCTCTTCGATCTCCCAGGCGTCCACGCCGCGCCAGATCCACATCAGGCGGTTCAACATGCGATACCAATTGCCGGGATTGGCGCCGTCGAGGGCGGCAAGCACCGGCTTTTGACCGCCGGGATGGCGGACCCGCGTCACCAGCGTGGAGGTTTCGGGTAATTTGAAAGAGGGTTTGAACAGTGTTTCGCTCAGGTTGGAACCGCTCATCGAGCCATGCTCTCCATCAGACCGTGTCGTTAAGCCGTTTCCCGCGTGGACGGGAGGATACCTGCCAGATTACGCATTAACCGGCCAAAAAAACAAACGCCCGCAAAGGCGGGCGTCGATGAAACCGGGTAAATGTTTATTGCTCGCCAAGCGGCGGGACAAAGGCCACCGCCATGTCCCAGGGCTGTTCGATCCAGGTATCCTGGGGAATATCCACCACGTAATCATCCACCAGCGGCCGGCCGGCGGGCTTGGCGAAAATGGTGACGAAATGCGCTTTGGGGTACATGTCGCGTATCGCCTTGGCGGTGCCGCCGGTATCCACCAGATCGTCGATGACGATAAAGCCTTCGCCGTCGCCTTCCGCGCGTTTGAGCACGGTCAGGGCGCGCTGGTGCTGGTGGTCATAGCTGGAGATGCACACCGTGTCCACGTGGCGGATACCCATTTCACGGGCCAGGATCGCCGCGGGCACCAGACCGCCGCGGCTCACCGCGATAATGCCTTTCCACTGTGCTGACGGCAGCAGGCGCTGGACCAGTTTCCTTGCCTGAAGTTGCAACATGTCCCAGGTGACGACGTATTTTTCACTCATAAATGCTGTCCCGGCCGGATCGGTTCGGCTTAAATGTACCAGGGGAAAAAAGGTTGCGCGAGATTATAGAGACGCTACCGCCGAAATACCAGTGCTTCCGCCCTTTTTAACCGCAGTTTCACCCGTGGCTAAAGTAAAGTGGTATTCTTGAGCCATCATTAATTATCCGGCCGGCTGCTCGCCACGTTCACTCCCCGGCACGGGTCTATTGTCGTTACAGGAGTTTCAATCGTGTCTGAACTGACTCAACTTTCGCCACAGCCCCTATGGCAAATTTTTGACAAAATCTGCTCCATTCCCCATCCCTCTTATCATGAAGAGGCCCTGGCAAGCCATATCATCCGCTGGGCCAAGGAAAAAGGATTGTTCGCGGAACGGGATCAGGCCGGCAATGTCCTGCTGCGCAAACCGGCGACGCCCGGTTATGAAAAGCGCCGTCCGGTAGTATTGCAGGCGCATCTGGACATGGTGCCGCAAAAAAACAGCGATACTATCCATGATTTCACCCGCGATCCCATCAAGCCTTATATCGACGGCGATTGGGTCAAAGCCCGCGGCACTACCCTTGGCGCGGACAACGGCATCGGCATGGCGTCGGCGCTGTCGGTGCTGGCGGATGACAGCGTGCAGCACGGCCCGCTGGAGGTGCTGCTCACCATGACCGAGGAGACCGGGATGGAGGGCGCGTTCAATCTGCAGCCCGACTGGCTGCAGGCTGAAATTTTGATCAACACCGACTCCGAAGAAGAGGGCGAGGTTTATATGGGCTGCGCCGGCGGGGTGGATTTCAAGACCGAGCTGCCGCTGGAACGCGAACCGGTGCCCGCCGGTTACCAGGTGGTCAAGCTGTCGCTCACCGGTTTGAAAGGCGGCCACTCCGGCGTCGATATTCACCTTGGACTGGGCAATGCCAACAAGCTGCTGGCCCGCTTCCTGTTCCAGCACGCCAAAAAGCTGGATCTGCGGGTACTGGACGTCACCGGCGGCACCCTGCGCAACGCCATCCCCCGCGAGGCCTTCGCCACCCTGGCCCTGCCGCAGGAAAACACCGAGAGCCTGAATGCGCTCGCGCACCAATTCCTGACGGTTATCCAAACGGAACTGGCGGCCAAGGAAAAGAAACCGTCTGTAACAGTGGAACCGGTGCAATCCGCACTGCAGGCGTTGACCAAACCCTGCGGCGATAAGTTTATCGCCCTGCTGAACGCCACCCCCAACGGCGTTATACGTATGAGCGACGACGTAAAAGGGGTGGTGGAAACTTCCCTCAACGTCGGCGTAGTCTCCCTGGATGAACACACCGTCACCATCCGCTGCCTGATCCGCTCCCTTATCGACAGCGGCAAAGAGGATGTAGTGGGCGCCATGACCGCGCTAGGGGAACTGGCCGGGGCCAAATGCATCGCCAAGGGCAGCTATCCTGGCTGGAAGCCGGACGCCAACTCGCCGGTCATGCATCTGGTGCGCGAAACCTACCAAAAGCTGTTCAATAAACTGCCGAACATCCAGGTGATCCACGCCGGTCTCGAATGCGGGCTATTCAAAAAGCCCTATCCCAACATGGACATGGTCTCCATCGGGCCGACCATCACCGGCCCCCACTCACCCGACGAACAGGTACATATCAAAAGCGTCGGCCAGTACTGGACCTTATTGACCGCCCTGCTCCGCGCCATCCCGGAAAAAGTTTGATCATACGGCGGGCCGCAATACATTAAGCCCGCAAACACCGAACGTGCAGCGAACCTGTTAAAGGGAGACCGCGGCAATGGGGTCGAAGCGGCCGTCTAGCGGCCGCCGGAGCGCCCCACGGCACGGTAGGCCCGCCACCACCGATCATGCAACGAGCCTGTTAAAGGGAGACCACGAGAACCGATCGTGCAACGAGCCCGTTAAAGGGAGACCGCGGCAATGGGGTCGAAGCGGCCGTCTAGCGGCCGCCGGAGCGCCCCACGGCACGGTAGGCCCGCAAACACCGATCGTGCAGCAAGCCTGTTAAGGGGTTGAGGGAGCGCAGCTCCCCCCCCATCCTCACAATAATGAATTATCTTCCCAATTAAATATCAACTGCCGCTCAATTTGCGGATCCAGCAGCGTCACGTGCAGCCCCACCAACCTCACCCCGCGCTCGCCGCGCCGCTGTTCCCAAGCCTGGCGGGCAATCTCGATTAAATCCGCTTTATTGAGCTCCGGCCACACATGCTCCTGAGTGGTTTGCTGAAAGTCGGCGAATTTCAGCTTGATCCCTTGCCGGGCGATATGCAGATCCGGCCTCACCCGCGCCAGCCGGCGCTCAAGCTCCGGATACAGCGCATCGATAATCTGAGCGCACGCCGCCCAGTCGGCGATATCCTCCGCCAGGGTGCGCTCCACCCCCACCGACTTGCGCAGCCGATCGGCGGTCACTTCCCGATCGTCAACGCCCAAAGAGCGCTCCCACAAAACCCGACCGAATTTGCCGAATTGCTTTAGCAGCAGTGCCAAATCGCAACGCTGCACGTCGGCGCAGGTATTGAGCCCCATATCCGCCAGTTTTTCGCCGTGACCTTGCCCACGCCGGGTATCTTGCCCAACGGCAATTGCCGCAAAAAGGGGGCCACTTGCTCGGGGGTAATGACGTACAGACCGTCGGGCTTGTTCAGGTCAGAGGCTATCTTGGCGAGAAATTTCACCGGCGCCACCCCGGCGGAGGCGGTCAGCCGCAGCTCACGGGCGATATCGGCGCGGATGGCTTGGGCCATCAGGGTGGCGGAGCCGTTGTAAAAAGCGCTGTCGGTGACATCCAGATACGCTTCATCCAACGATAGCGGCTCGATAAGCGGCGTATAACGGCCGAAAATTTCCCGGATATGCTCAGAGGCCTCTTTATAGGCGCTGATACGTCCCGGCAACAGCTTAAGATGGGGACAAAGCTTCATGGCCATGGCGGTGGACATGGCGCTGTGCACGCCGAAGACCCGGGCCGGATAGTTGGAGGTGCTGATCACCCCCCCCGTTTGTCCGCCCGTCCGCCGATGGCGATAGGGATATCGCGCAGGCTCGGGTCGTCGCGCATTTCCACCGCCGCGAAGAAACAATCCATATCGACATGTATGATTTTGCGCATTTGGCCCCTCCAACTGTATAAGTATACAGTAAATACGCGAATATATACAAAACGTATCTTGATAAATGTTCGTGCAGTGATATGGTGTCGCTGATTATCTTTGTTGTAATAGCGTTTTTAAGGGTTTGCCGGCAATGAATATTGCAGGTTTGTTATTTATTTTGACTACGCAGGAATGATAATGAGCAAAATCGCACTGCTATTTGCGATGTTGTTTTGTATGCCGGCATTTGCTTCCGTCAGTTATGCCAGTGAGCAAGTAGTTTCCAATGAATTGAAAGCCCAGTTGCTCGGCTCACCGGTATTTATTCAAATCTTCAAAGAAGAACGCACCCTTGAGCTCTATGCCAAGGTCGGCGCCGAATACCGCATGATAGGCAGCTACGGGATTTGCAATTTTTCCGGCGGCCTGGGGCCGAAACGGGTGGAAGGCGATTTTAAAAGCCCGGAGGGTTTTTATACTATCGACAGCCGTAATTTGCAGCCAAACAGCCATTATTACCGCGCCATCAATATCGGTTTTCCCAATGCCTACGATCAATCCCGCGGCTATTCCGGCGCCATGCTGATGATTCACGGCGATTGCCGCTCTATCGGTTGTTACGCCATGACCGATCAATATATCGCCGAAATTTACCGCTATGTGGAAGCGGCATTAAGAAACGGGCAAGACGCAATAAAAATTCATATTTACCCGTTCCGCATGACGCCGGCAAATATGCAACGCCATCGTTACTCCACTTATTACTCTTTTTGGCAGCAATTGCAGCCCGGTTACGCCTACTTCGCCGAACACCACCAGCCTGCGGCGGTGGCGGTAGTCAACGGGCAGTATGTCATAGGCACGCCGATGCAGATGGGCAGGACGCCCGTGCCGTCACAGCTCGCGCTCGCCCAGCCGAAATAACACGCTCTCCCCTGGCGCAACCTTGTGCCAGGTTTCATTCCCCGTCAACGGTTGGGTGGCGATTACCGTCACCACATCGTTTGGCGTGGTCTGTCGCTGAAAATCAATCTCAACGTCCTGATCGATAAGGGTCGCCTTGCCAAACGGCGCCCGCCGGGTGATCCAGTAGAGATTGGTGGAACAGTAGCCCATGACATAGCGGCCGTCCGACAGCAGCATATTAAATACGCCTTTTTGCCGCAGCTCTCCCGCCAAGTTATCAATATAACGGAACACCGAGGGCCAATGACCGGGCGTGCGGGGATAGCGCTCCGCCAGCCGCGCCAGCAGCCAGCAGAAAGCAAATTCGCTGTCCGTTTGCCCCACCGGCCGGTATGGGCTGGTATCCAATTGATGATATCCCCGCAGCTGGCCGTTGTGGGCAAACGTCCAGTTGCGACCCCAAAGCTCACGGGTAAACGGATGGGTGTTTTCCAGCGCCACCCGGCCGCGATTGGCCTGGCGAATGTGAGAGATCACGGCACAGGATTTGATGGGATAATCCTGAACCAGCCGGGCGATGGGAGAAGAAATGCTCGGCAGCGGATCTTTGAAGGTGCGACAGCCCAGCCCCTCGTAAAAGGTAATGCCCCATCCGTCCTTGTGCGGCCCGGTCCGACCGCCTCGCTGCATTAACCCGGTAAAACTGAAGCAAATGTCCGTCGGCACATTGGCACTCATCCCGAGCAGTTCACACATGGCCCTCTCCCGTTCCACGCAATCCCGATAACGGCAAGACATTTCAACGACGCCGCCATCCGATTGCGTTAATACATTATGCTGCCGCTTGCGTTCTGATGCCGGCGCTAAGCCAGGCTGCCGCCTTCATTTCAATGTCGGCGCTCAGCCCGATTGCCGCTTTCATTTTAGCGCCGGTACTAAGCCAGGCTGGGGCCAGGTTACGCTGCCGCCGCCATCTCTTTCTCAATCAGCTGGATCAGAATGTGAATCGATTTGATGTGAATCTCCTGGATGCGATCGGCATAACCGAAATGGGGCACACGGATTTCCACATCGGCGGTGCCGGCCATTTTGCCGCCGTCTTTGCCGGTGAGCACAATGACCTTCATGCCTTTGGCCCGCGCGGCTTCCACGGCGCGAATAATATTGGAGGAATTGCCGGAAGTGGAGATGCCCAATAAGACATCGCCTTTGTTGCCCAGCGCTTCGATATAGCGTGAAAAGACAAAATCATAGCCGTAGTCGTTGCTGACGCAGGACAAATGGCTCGGGTCGGAAATGGCGATGGCCGGGTAGGCCGGACGATTATCGCGATAACGGCCGGTAAGCTCCTCGGCGAAATGCATGGCGTCGCAATGGGAACCGCCGTTGCCGCAGGACAGCACCTTGCCGCCGGCTTTAAAGGAATCGGCGATAAGCTTGGCCGCATCCTCGATGGATTGAATGTTTTTGTCGTCTTTCAGAAAGTTGGCCAGCGTTAAAGCGGCTTCGTTAAGCTCATTACGAATCAAATCCTGATACATAAGTCCCTCGGTATAGGCTCGCGAATTCAGAAAATCTCCGGTAACAGTTTACCGGATTGAAGAAACGGCGAGAAGCAAAGATGGCAAGAGGCGTGGGGGTAATAGCAGGAAAATCGTTATAGGGGAGCCAGAGTACCATGACATAAAACCGCAATGAAACCCGCGCATCGGAAGCGATAAGGCATCAAAAGGCCTGTCCGCTGCCGTTAGACGCGGTTGCCGGGCGGCAACCCTTTCCCGGCAGCGGAGCGGGGAGTTATTTCACGATGGCTTCGGTGGAAATGGTTATCTTGACGGCATCGCTCACCATGGGTACGAATTTATCCAAACCGAACTCAGCGCGTTTGATGGTGGTGGTGGCGTCAAAACCCACCGCCGGTTTTTTCTCCATCGGGTGTTCGCCCTTCTTGTTCAGCACCGCGTTCAACACGACGGGTTTGGTAATATCCTTGATTTTCAGGTCGCCGTAGACCTTATATTTATGGCCGCCTTCGCTGACGATTTTGGTGCTGTGGAACGTAGCGTCGGGATAGGTGGCCTGATCGAAATAATCCTTGCCTTTAAACTCTTCCGTCAGCTTTTGCACATGGGTATCCACGCTATCGATGGGAATGGTCACATCGACTTTTGAATGGGTCATTTGCTTGTCATCCAGCACAATGTTGCCGGTCACATTAGAAAAATTGGCGGTGGGATTGGAAAAGCCAAAGTGGTTCCAGGAAAACACCACTGAAGTATGGGCGGGATCCATGGCATAGGTCTGCGTTTCAGCCCGGGCGAAACCGGAAAGCGCGCCGACGGCAAGGATGATAGGGAAGGCGATTTTTTTGACGTTAATCATAGGGCTTCTCATTTATACAGGATTTAAATCAGGTGAAAGTTATAATGGCGTTAACGCCGATTGAATTATAGGTCATATATTTGTAAGACTTTTTCAATTGTTTTGATTAACTTAAGTTTTCGCGTTTAGCCGTTTACCCATCTAAACGTCCCGATTGTCAATTGTCCCCAGCGTGTTATATTGGATGAAAACCCGCTTTTAAGAGCGATATCGGAACATGAGCAGCACATCCTTCACACCAGAAAGCAAACTTCCGTCGTTGGGCACCACCATCTTCACCCAAATGAGCGCGCTGGCGGCGCAGCACAAAGCCATCAACCTCTCCCAGGGGTTTCCGGATTTCGACGGGCCATCCTATTTGAAAGAACGGTTGGCTTACCATGTCGGCCAAGGCGCCAATCAATATGCGCCGATGACGGGGGCCGTGGCGCTGCGGGCCGCCATTGCCGATAAGACCGAACAGATTTACGGCTGGCGTCCGGACGCGGATGCCGAAATAACGGTTACCGCCGGCGCCACTGAAGCGTTGTTCGCCGCCATCAGCGCGCTGGTGCGGACCGGCGATGAGGTGATTTGTTTCGACCCGAGCTACGACAGCTATGAGCCGGCCGTGGCCCTGGCGGGCGGCGTCACCCGCCATATCGCTCTGCAGCCGCCGTCATTTAGCGTTGACTGGGAGGCGTTTCGCGGCCAATTGACGGATAAAACCCGCCTGGTCATATTGAACACGCCGCACAATCCCTCCGCCACCGTCTGGCGGCCGGAGGATTTCGCGCAGCTATGGCAGGCCATCGCTGAGCGGGAAATCTATGTCCTGAGCGATGAGGTCTACGAACACATTTGCTTTGCTCCCGGCGGCCATGCCGGCATACTGGCTCATCCGGAGCTGCGTCAGCGGTCGATTGCCGTCTCGTCGTTCGGTAAGACCTTTCATATGACCGGCTGGAAAATCGGTTATTGCATCGCGCCTCCGCTGCTCAGCGCAGAAGTGCGCAAAATTCATCAATACCTGACCTTCGCGGTGAATACGCCGGCCCAGTTGGCCATCGCCGATATGCTGCGCGCCGAACCGCAACACTGGCAGCAACTGCCTGATTTCTATCGCGAACGGCGCAACCATTTGGTCTGCGCCCTGACGAACAGCCGATTGAAGGTTTTACCCTGCCAGGGGACTTATTTCCTGTTGGCGGATTACAGCGCCGTTTCTGATCTGGACGACGTGGCGTTCAGCCAATGGCTGACGGTAAATATCGGCGTTGCGGCCATTCCTCTTTCTGTATTTTGCGCCGCGCCTTTCCCGCATAAGCTTATCCGGCTGTGCTTCGCCAAACGGGACGCCACCCTGGACGCCGCCGCGGAGCGCTTATGTCAACTTTAAAGATAAGCGTCATGCAACAACCGCTGGTCTGGATGGACGGCGAGGCCAACCTGGCGCATTTCGACCGCCTGCTGGCGGATGCCGTCGGGCGTGATTTGATTATCCTGCCGGAGATGTTTACCACCGGCTTCGCCATGGAGGCGGCTGACAACGCCCTGTCCCAGGAGCGGGTGGTGGAGTGGCTGCACAAACGGGCGCAGACCGCCCAGGCGATGGTGGGCGGCAGCGCCGCCGTCAGCACGCCGGACGGCGCGGTAAATCGTTTTTTGCTGGTGGAGCCCGCCGGACGGGTTCATGTGTATGACAAACGCCATCTGTTTCGTATGGCGGAAGAACATCAATACTATCGGGCGGGACAAAAGCGGCTGGTGGTGGAATGGCGCGGCTGGCGCATCCTGCCGCAGGTTTGCTATGACCTGCGTTTCCCGGTATGGTCGCGCAACCGGCAAGATTATGACTTGGCCCTCTATGTCGCCAACTGGCCGGCGCCGCGAGCCGGTCACTGGCAAACCCTGCTGGCGGCCCGCGCCATCGAGAATCAGGCCTATGTGGCGGGCTGCAACCGGGTCGGCACCGACGGCAACGGCCATCGCTATAGCGGCGACAGCTTGATAATCGACCCGGCGGGCAGCATTCTGGCGCAGGGCACCCCCCCCCCACCAGCCGGAATGCCTGGAGGCCGAATTATCCCTGGATAGCCTGAACCAATACCGCAAAGCGTTCCCCGCCTGGCTGGATGCGGATGATTTTCAACTGGACGCCTAGCCCGTACCGGCAACAATTATGACAGGATAAACCTGCGTTCACCGACGCTAAACCCTGACAGTTGGAGAAATACCGTGCCGAAGAAATCGAGGGAGCGTGGTTATTCCGCTCGCCGGTGTGCCTCATGCCACGATAGGCTTGGTATCAACGAACGTGCAGCGAACGTGTTAAAGGGAGCCCCCCCTAAAGCTCAGCTGCCCCGGTATGTCGACCACCCATAAGGGCTGACCAACAGCGGCAAATGCAGATGCTCATCACCTTCGGTGAGATAAAAATCGACTATGGCCTCGCCGTATAACGTGCTGCGCCCACCGGCGGCAAAATACTCCCTGACGCCGGCGCTCAGGCGATAATGCCCCGGCGGCACCCCGTCGGGCGTCAACCCGCTCAAACGCCCGTCGGCGCCGGTGATGCCGTCGGCCAAACCGACCCATGCGCCGTCGCGTCGCGCCTCCAGCGTTATCGCCATGCCTGCCGCGGGCTTGCCCAGCGACGTATCCAGCACGTGCGTGGTAATCATCCCCATTCGGATACTCCCTGTCGTAAGCGTAAAAGCGCGATTTCCCGCAGCTGCCGCGCCGTTTCCAACAGCTCTTGCTCGGCATCGTTTCGCAGCCGCCGCCGTAAACAGGCCAGGATCTCTTCGCCGCTGCGCCCGGCGGCGCGGATCAGAAATATCCGGCCGAATTTCGCTTCATACTCCCGGTTGTCTGCCTTCAACGCCATTTTCAGTCGCCCGTCGCGGTCGCCAAGCGACGGCTGCTCACGGCGGGAATGCTCGGCGTCGGCGTCCTGAGCCTCTCGCCGCTCTCCTATACGCGGATGATGGGACAGGGCTTCGTCCACCTGAATCGCCGTCCAGCACCGCGCTCTGTCATCGGCAAAGGCCAGCAGCTCATCCAAGCCGATAAAAGGCCGGGCGGCGATAATGCCGTCAACCCAGGACGCCACGGCGGCGCAGGCCAGCAGCATCGGTCGCAACAGGTCGGCGTTGGCATGATTGAATTCATTCAGCGTCATTACGCAGCGCCACCATGACATGTCATCAGGATTAACCCGCTTTCAAGCGTAAACTCATATCCCCCGCGGCGTTCGCCAGGGAGTTGACGGCATCGGAAAAAGCCCGCAGGGCAACGGCCACGTCCTCCTCCATCACCGACTCATCGGGGTGATGGCTGATGCCTTGCCGGCATCGGACGAACAGCATCCCCACCGGCCAGCATTCCGCCACCGCAATGGCGTCATGACCGGCGCCGCTGGCCAGCCTCGGGGCGCTGCCCTGCGTACGGCACAAGCTGGCGGCCAGTTCCGCCTGGAGGGCCGCATCGCAAGGGGTAGCGTCGATATGATAGAACTCTTCCGCGCTGAAATCCACGCCCCGCCGGGGAGGCGACGGCGCCGGCCAGGTCGAGCAGCGCGGACACCAGCGCCTGCAGTTCCCTGCTGTCCGGTCCGCGCACGTCCAGCGTCAGGTTCACCTCGCCGGGTATAACGTTTACCGCCCCGGGCAAACATTGCAGCATGCCCACGGTTGCCACCATCTCCGACCCGTGGCCAACGGTAATATCATCGATTTGCGCCATCCAGCGCGCGGCGGCGCTTAATGCGTCTTTGCGCAGCCGCATCGGTACCGTGCCGGCGTGGCCGGCCGCGCCGGTAAACCGGCAATTTAGACGCCTGGCGCCGTTGATGGCGGTCACCACACCGAGCGCCGTTTCCCCTTGTTCCAGGCAGGGCCCCTGCTCGATATGCAGTTCCAGATAGGCGGCAAAGGCCTGCCCATCCCGTTTTGCCGAAGGAATAAGAGCGGGATCCAGGCCGGCCTGACGCATGGCCCGCGCCACGTCGATGCCGTTATCATCTTTACGCGTCAGCCATTCCGCCGGCCAGGTGCCGGTGATACCCCGGCTTCCCAGCAGAGCGATGCCGAAACGTGTGCCCTCTTCGTCGGCGAAACCAATCACCTCGATGGCCCTGGGCAGCCGCCATTGACGTTGGTGCAGAAAGCGCACGACCTCGATGGCGGACAATACCCCCAGCATCCCGTCATAGCGTCCGGCGTTGCGTACCGTGTCCAAATGGGATCCGAGCAGGATGGCGGGAAGGCTAGGCTGTTGACCTTCATAACGCCCGCAGATATTGCCCACGCTGTCCTGCCAGACCCGCATACCCGCCTCGCGCATCCAGGCAGCCACCTGTTGATTGGCTCGCAGATGTTCTGGCGACAGGTAGGTTCGGGTCAGCCGGCCGGGGGTTTCGGTGATGGCGGCCAATATATCGCAGCGCGCCATCACGCGCCGGGCGCCGTCGGCGGCGACCGGGCCTGGCATGCCTTCGGCGGTCATGACGGCGTCTCCGACGCGTAACAATCCCAGGCCGCCTGCAGCCCCGCCCCCTGGGGACCGATAAAGCCCAATCGATGCAGCACGCCTTCCAGCGCGCTGAGGGTTTGCATCACACAGTCCTTGCGCGCGTTATATCCCATGGTGCCGATGCGCCAGATTTTCCCTTTCAGCGGCCCGAACGAGGTGCCGATTTCAATGGCAAAGTCATTGAGCATCATTTGCCGCACCTGTTCGCCGTCGATACCGGCGGGGATAACCACCCAGCACATTGTTCATTTTGTGGCTCACGTCGCCGAAAACCCCCAGGCCCATGGCGCGGATGCCGGTCAGCATCGCACCGCCGTGCAGCTTATGGCGTGCCACGGCCGCTTCAAGCCCCTCCTCGAGCAGGAGCCGCGCGCATTCACGGGCGGCGAACAACATGCTGGTGGCTTCGGTATGATGATTTAACCGCTCCGGCCCCCAGTAATCCATGATCATGCCGAGATCGAAGTAATTGGAGTAGATCATTTCGTCGTCGCCATCCCGATGCTCGGCGGTGCGAATGCCCTCCTCCACGCATTTACGGCGGCGGATGACTGCTTCACAGCGCGGACTGAGAGTAACCGGGGCGCTGCCGGAGGGGCCGCCCAAGCATTTCTGCAGGCCGGCGGAAACCGCATCCAGGCCCCAGGCATCGGTTTCCAGAGCGTTACCCCCAGGGACGCGGTGGCGTCGGTGTAAAACAGCACGTCATGGCGGCGGCAGATTTCCCCCCAACTGCTCGAGAGGCTGCAACATGGTGGTGGAGGTATCGCCTTGCACGGTCAACAGTACCCTCGGTCGGAGGGTTTTAATGGCATCTTCGATCCGCTCGGGGCTGAATACCTCGCCCCAGGGAACCTCGATGATGTGCACTTCGCCACGGCAACGCCGGGCGATTTCGCACAGCAGGTGGCCGAACCGGCCGAAGACCGGCACCAACACCTTGTCCCCCGGCCGGATGACCGACAGCAGCACCGCCTCGATGCCGGCGCGGGACGTTCCGTCCACCAGCAAGGTCCAAGGATTCGTCGTGTTGAACAGCGAGCGGTACAGCGCCATCACTTCATTCATATAGCCGGTCATGGCGGGATCGTATTGCCCCACCAACTGGCTGGCCATGGCCCGCAGCACCCGCGGGTCGGCGTTAATCGGCCCCGGCCCCATCAGCAGCCGGGAGGGCGGATTGATTTGATCGTACTTTACACTGGCCAAGAGGATTTATCCTTTCCGATAGTGTTATGTTACCGGCTTAATATGACGGTACGTTAAGTCGGCCGGGCGTGGGCATGAACCCTTCATACACCAAAATCAGCCGGCAACGGGCATGCATTCTGCAGGCGCCCGAATTAGCCGGCAATGGGCATGCATTCTTCAGGCGCCCGAATCAGCCGGCAGCGGACATGCATTCTTCAGGCGCCCAAATCAGCGGGCAACGGCGCTTTCATCCACTTTTCAGACAGGCTGTTAAGGGTGTTGTCCTTCAGCGCTTCGTCTATCAGGGCGTTGACTTTTTCTTTCAGCGCCGGTTCCCCTTTACGCAGGCCGATAAAACAGGGGGAGTCTTTCAGCATGAATTTCGCTACCGGCGCTTTGTCCGGATTCTGGCGGGCGATGGCGCTCACCACCAGATTGCCCGTGGCCACATATTGCACCTGGCCGGACAAATAGGCCGAGAGGGTCACATTATTGTCTTCGAAACGTTTGATCTGCGTATCTTTCGGCGCCAGATCGCTCAGTACCAAATCCTCCACCGCGCCGCGGGTCACCCCCACCGTCTTGCCGCTGAGCTGGGCCGGCGCGGTCAAACTGTCGCCCTTCGGCCCGAAGACGCCGAGGAAAAACGGCGCGTAGGCCCGGCTGAAATCAATGACTTTTTCCCGCTCGGCGTTTTTACCTAAGCTGGAAATCACCAGGTCCGCCTTGTCCGTTTGCAGGTAAGGCACGCGATTGGCGCTGGTTACCGGCACCAATTGCAACTTCAGCTTCATTTTGTCAGCCAGGTAATGCGCCATATCGATATCATAGCCCTGAGGCTGCATATCGGTGCCGATGGAGCCGAAGGGCGGGAAATCCTGCGGGATGGCAACCCGCAGCACGCCGCGCTGCTGAATTTGCTGCCATTCATCGGCCATGGCCCCCCCCGGCCTGGGTAAGCAACAGGACGGCGCCCGCCAGAGCGATAAGCTGCTTTCTGATATTCATTTTCGGATCCCTATTGGAAGGATGAAACAAAAGATTCTATCTCAGATATTTTGCAACTAATGTGCCAAACAAAGCCCGCGCCCACGCACCGATGCCGATGCGACGCAATCTCTTGTTTAGGCTGGTTTGGCGAGGGATGGAGCAGAGGCGCGAGTCAGAATGCGGCTCTTTTGTCACGGCCGGCTATCGCACCATCAAAGCGCATTTGCACTCTCATGGCGCGTTGTCTATGAGGAGCGACGCTGTTCGAGCTCCTCCAGGGAACCGTACCAGTCCGCGATGTGATGGATGCGCTGCCGGCCCTGAGCCAACATATCATGCAGCAACGCGTTGCTGATTAAATTCGCCAGGCTCATGGCCGACGAGTAGGAGTCAAACGCCGAAACGCTGTCCAAGGGCGCGGCGAAATGCCAGCGCGCCAGGGGAATCAGGGCCTGCGCCTGGGGTTCGCTTATCAACAGCACGGGAACGTTATTGCTTCGGAGCTTTGATAGAAGCGGGCGGATTTGCGGGGTGCGCCGGCGAAACGCCACCACCACCGCCATATCGTCTTCGCTGAGGTCGATAAGCTCTTCGGCCAGGGTTTGTCCCGGCTGGGGCAGCAGGCTGACCTGGCCGCGTATCTGCAACAGTTGCTGACGCAGGTGGACGGCCACGGGATAGCTGTTGCGCATCCCCACCAGGCATAGCCGACGAGCATGGCCCATGGCGCGTATCACCTCGCTGAACTGCGGGCCGTCCAATTGATTGACCCAGCGGGTCAGATTAGCCATTTCCTGCTTGTAATGGCGCGTCAACAGCGTATTCCCCAGCACCGCGCCGCGGCTGTCCGCCAGCGGCAGGCCGCTTTGCCGCAACGTGCGCAGTTCATCTCGGACCTGGCGGTAATTTTCATAGCCCAGACGGCGGAACAGCCGGCTCACCGTCGCCTTCGACACCCCGCTCAGCCTCGCCAGCTCGGCGCTGTTATAGCTGCTCATATCATCGAAATGGTCGACGATAAACCCGGCTATACGCTGCTCTTGTGGGGACAATCGGTCATAGGCGTCACGCAGGCGCTCATCAAAAGGCGTCATGTTCCCTGCTTCTACGTTGCTTTCGTTTCACGTTAACCTAGCATAACCTGCATGATCGGACCTCTGTCAATAGCGCTTTGCACATTGGAACGCCTCTTGCTTAACCCCAATATGCATGGCTAACGGAACCTGCTCGATGAACCAGAGTAATTTGGCACCCATGGGAATGGCGGTCACGCCTCATCATTTGGCCAGCGAAAGCGCCCTGGCCATTCTGCGCGCGGGCGGCAATGCCATCGAGGCCATGGTGGCCGCCGCCGCCACCGTTTCAGTGGTTTATCCGCATATGAGCGGACTCGGCGGCGACGGCTTTTGGCTGATTGTGCCGCCGCAAGGGGACCCTATCGCCATCGATGCCGGCGGCCCGGCGGGTTCCCTCGCCTCCATGGCGCTGTATGACGGATTGCCGGCTATCCCTCACCGCGGCCCGACATCGGCCCTGACCGTGGCCGGTACGGTGGCGGGCTGGGCGCAAGCGCTGGCGCTGTCCCGTGAAATGGGCGCTCCGTCGCTACCGCTCTCACGCCTGCTGGCGGATGCCATTCGTTATGCCGCCGACGGCATACCGGTATCGCTATCCCAGGCGCAGGCTTCCGCCGCCAAATTTGATGAATTAAGACAACAGGAAAGTTTTGCCCGGCTGTTCTTCCCCCATGGTAAAGCGCCGGACGCCGGAGCGCGGTTTATGCAACCGCAATTGGCGGATACCCTCGCCCGTCTGGCCCGGGAAGGGCTGGACAGTTTTTACCGCGGACCGCTGGCGGCCGATATGGCCGACGAAATGGCCCTGCTTGGCATGCCCGTCACCGCGGACGATTTATCGGCATATCACGCCAAGCGCGCCGTTCCGCTCCGCCTGCGGCATTCCTTGGGGGACATATTCAACTTTCCTCCTCCCACTCAAGGTTTGGTATCCCTGATGATCCTTGGATTGACGGACAGACTGGATTTGGCCCGTCAGGACGAATGCAGGACCCTTCATGCCATTGTCGAGGCCACCAAGCTGGCCTTCCAAGCGCGGGACAACAGCATTACCGATGCCCGTCACATGCAGGTGGATGCGCAAAGTCTGCTGGCGGCCCCCGGTTTGGACCGGCTGGCGGCGCGCATTGACGGCGAGCGCGCGGCCCCCTGGGGCAATCCGCTGACCCCGGGGGATACGGTGTGGATGGGGGTGATCGACGGCAGCGGTCTGGCGGTTTCATTTATTCAAAGTCTTTACCATGAGTTCGGCAGCGGCGTGCTGCTGCCGAAAAGCGGCGTCCTGTGGCAAAATCGCGGCGCGTCGTTTAGCCTGAATCCGGCGCATCTGCGGGCTTTGGCTCCCGGTAAATACCCTTTTCATACCCTCAATCCGGCCGCGGCGCGGCTTGATGACGGACGAACGATGATTTACGGCGCCATGGGGGGCGACGGCCAGCCGCAAACCCAGGCGGCGCTGTTTATCCGCCATGTGGTGCAGGGGATGCCGTTAGCGCAGGCCATCGGCGCCCCCGCTGGCTGCTGGGGCGAACCTGGGGACAGGCCACCGATACGCTGAAACTGGAGGGACGTTATTCCGCCGACCTGGCGGCATCCCTGCGCGCCCTGGGTCATCAGGTGGAAATGCTGCCGGACTTCAGTGAAGCGGTGGGACATGCGGGAGCGGTTGTCCGCCACGCCAACGGCATGCTGGAAGGGGCGTTTGATCCGCGCAGCAACGGCAGCGCCGCCGGATTTTGATTGGCGAAGCAGTCGAATGTGAATAATCGCCAAATAATAATTGGATGCGCTGCGCAATATTTCCGGAAAACTATCAAAATCGACGGGCAGTGCTTGCCGGAGAACGGCAATACGGGCATTCTGGCGCAGCCCTTTTTACCCAGGCGGTCAGACAGTAAACAAACGACCCAGCAAGAGTGTATGCAGCATGAAAAGTGAATTTATCGATCGTCCCGCGATATTGGCGGAGGTTAACGCCGCCTTTTACCGCTATGAACAGGCGCTGATTACCAATGACGTCGCCGTACTGGATGAACTTTTCTGGCACGACCCGCGCACTATCCGCTACGGCGCCGGTGAAAATCTCTATGGCATCGAGGCTATTCAAGCCTTTAGGGCGGCGCGCCCGGCCGCCGGACTTGACCGGATATTGCAAAATACCGTGATCACCACCTTCGGCGACGACATGGCGGTGGCAAGCACCGAATTTACCCGCGCCAGCACAGATCGCATTGGCCGGCAAACCCAAACCTGGGTAAAGCTGGCCTGCGGCTGGCGTATCGTCGCCGCCCATATCAGTCTGCTGGATTGACTCCCTTTCTTTTATGTTCATCTCAAGGCGGGGCAGGCCATCTTGTCCCCGCCGCTCTTGCCTATCATGCTTTGAGCGGCGATGATTTCACCGTGACCGATTCACGGCGTTGGCGAGCCTTTTACTCACCGCATCGTCGGCTTTAACAGCATTGGCGACGGCGTGGATACCGGCGGCACCGTCATAATGGCGGCTCTATTCATGTTCCGACCGGGTGCTTACGAAAGGATGATGTGAGATCCAGTGCTCGGCGATATCCCGGCGGCGGCAAATCCATACCCTGTCGTGCTGCTGGACGTAATCCAAAAATCGCTGTAGCGCCCGGAACCGCCCGGGGCGCCCTAGGAGCCGGCAATGCATGCCCACCGACATCATTTTTGGCGATGTCTCGCCTTCTTCATACAGAACGTCGAAACTGTCCTTGAGATAGGGAAAAAATTGATCGCCGCTGTTAAAGCCCTGTGGCGTGGCGAAACGCATATCGTTCGCTTCGAGGGTGTAAGGGATAATAAGATGCGGTTTAACCGATCCGTCGGTGCAGGCCACCTGGGTCCAAAAAGGCAGGTCATCGCCGTAATAATCGCTGTCATATAAAAATCCGCCGTGTTCCACCACCAGCCGCCGGGTATTGGGACTGTCGCGCCCGGTATACCAGCCCAGGGGAATTTTATTGAACAGCTCTGTCAGCGTGTCCACCGCCTGCTGCATATGCTGGCGTTCGGTTTTGGCGTCCATGCCCTGATAATGCAGCCAGCGCCAGCCGTGGCTTACCACATCGTAATTCGCTTCTCTGACGGCCGCCACCACCGGCGGGTTGCGCGCCAGGGCCATTGCCACGCCAAACAGGGTTAAAGGCAGGCTACGACGTTGAAATTCCTGATGAATCCGCCAAAAACCGGCGCGGGAGCCATATTCATACAACGATTCCATCGACATATGGCGCTCCGAATAACTGGCGGCGCCGATAATATCGGAGAGAAACTGTTCGGAACCGGTATCACCGTGCAAAACGCTGTTCTCCGAACCCTCTTCATAATTGAGCACAAACTGGACGGCAATCCGGGCATCGCCGGGCCAGGCGGCATGGGGAGGATTGCCGGCATAGCCGATGAGATCGCGGGGATAATTCTTATTGAAGGAAAAGCTCTTCTTTTCGCTCGATTCGGTCATGGGCAGTTCCTTTTTAGGCGCTGTTGTTTCAGTTTAGTCCCTTAAAATACCCGGTAAGTTCTTTTTGAATGGGAAAATTAAGGTCTCCGTGCTTACTGGTGGAGAGCCTCATGCCGTGCAAAGACTCAATCAGTTTCACCGCCGCGCTGACGCCGTCAATGACCGGCATGCCCAGTTCATCGGTCAATTCCAGGGCCAAGTCCGCCATGCCGGCACAGCCCAGCACGATAGCGCCCGCGCCGTCCTGCTCTTTGGCGCTCAGGCATTGTTCCCGCACTTTGCGCCGGGCCAGACCCGTACCATCCTCCAGCGCCAGCACCGGTAAATCAATGGCGCGCAACTGGGCGCAGTGCCGTTCAAAACCATATAGCCGCATCAGATGACGCGCAATAATCAGGGTGCGCGGCAGCGTAGTGACCACGGTAAAACGCGTCGCCACCAGCGTCGCCATATGCATTGCCGCCTCGGCGATGCCGATAACCGGCGCTGAGGCCAGTTCCCGCGCCGCCAGCAGTCCGGGATCGCCGAAGCAGGCTATTACATGACCGTCCACCCCCTGCTCGCGGCCCTCTTTTATAAGCTGCAGCACGCCGATGGCGGCAACGGCTTCGTCCAGGTGCCCCTCAATGGAGGGCGCGCCCTCGCGGGGACAGACCGCGAAAACATCCGTGCCCGGCGCGGCCACGTCACGGGCCGCCTCCAGTATACGATCGGTCATGGGCTGGCTGGTGTTGGGATTGATAAGTTGTATACAACATGCCCTCATACCGATTCTCCTTTTGCGGCGATACCGAACAGACGGGCAAAATCTGGCGTCGCTTCGCCGCCGCGCTCAAAACGTAAATTCGCCAGAATATCATCGAAGTGGCGCCGCATTCGCTCCGCCAGCGGGCCGGAACGGCGCGCTTTCAGCAACTCAAGCAGTTCCTGGTGATCGTGGCAGCGACACCCTTGTTGCCAAGGTGCGCCGTAAGCGGCGATGACCAGCGAAGAGCGCAGCGTGAGCTGCGATACCAGTTGCGTAAGAACCTCGTTACCGGATATGGCCTGCAGTTGCACGTGAAACAGCGCAGACAGGCGAATCGCCGTCGCCCCGTCCCGCGCATCATGGGCCTCTTGCTCCTCGTCCATAATAGCTTTCAGGGCGGCGATATGCGTCGCATCGCACCGCTGCGCCACCTGCGGCAGGTTAGCGCACTCCAGCATACAACGCGTGGCCAGAACATTGCGGGCCTCATCCACCCCCGGCGTCGCCACCTGCGCACCGCGTTTGGGCGTCAGGGTAATCAACTGCACCGCCCCGAGGCGCTGCAACACTTTCCGAATCCCGGTGCGGCTGACGCCGAACACCGCGGCCAGGGATTCTTCAGGCAATTTACTGCCCGGCGGCAGTTGATGCTCGACAATGGCTTTCACGATCGCATGGTAGATCTCATCGTCTTTATCCTGCGAAAAAATGACGTTTTTTAGCCCGTACCAACTGGACATGCCGCGCTCCTGTATACGTAACGATGGATTATCGTATACGCAAAATAATTATTTTGTATACAAGCTTATCAACACTTGGCCTGAATCCTGCAAAACCTCCCCCTGTAGATCTTCATCATCTTTTATTCACGGGTTAGTGTTAAGAGGAGCAGTTTCCATGCCAAACAGTAACAGTATGACCCCGAAGACCGCATCCATTGATCACAGCCGCTACAGTCCCAGGCTCACGAATGATGATCTCGCCCCTACCCGTCAGCAAAACTGGAGCTGGTATAACATTTTCTCTTTCTGGATGTCCGATGTGCACAGCATGGGCGGTTATGTGGTGGCGGCCAGTTTCTTCACCCTGGGCCTCGCCAGCTGGCAGGTATTGTTCTGTTTGCTCTGCGGCATCTGTATCGTGCAGATATGCGCCAATTTGGTGGCGAAACCGAGCCAGATGGCCGGGGTGCCCTATGCGGTTATCTGCCGCCAGGCGTTCGGGGTGTTCGGCGCCAATATACCGGCGGTGATCCGCGGGCTTATCGCATTCGCCTGGTACGGCATTCAGACTTTTCTGGCGGCCAATGCCCTGATGCTGGTGTTGTTGAAATTCTTCCCCGCGCTGACGCCGCTGACCCATAGCCGCTGGCTGGGCCTTTCTTCCTTAGGTTGGATGTGCTTCGGCCTGATGTGGTTTTTGCAAGCGATGGTGTTTTGGCACGGCATGGCGGCCATTAAGCGTTTCATCGACTTCGCCGGCCCGGCGGTCTATGTGGTGATGCTGTCATTGGCGGGCTGGATCCTCTTTCAAACCGGCCTGAGCAATATTTCCTTTACCCTCAGCAGCAAGGCATTATCCGAGGGACAGCAAGCCTGGCAGATGGTGACCGCCGTGGCCCTGGTGGTGTCCTATTTTTCCGGACCGCTGCTCAATTTCGGCGATTTTTCCCGTTACGGTAAAACCATGGATGAAATACGCCGGGGCAACCGTTGGGGACTGCCGTTCAACTTCTTACTGTTCTCCATCGTCACCGTCGTCATCGTGTCCGGCACCCAGAGCCTGTTCGGTCAGATGATAACCGATCCCATCGAGACCGTCAGCCGGGTCGGCAGCAGCGTGGCGGTGGCCTTGGGCCTGCTCACCATGATTATCGCCACCATCGGCATCAATATCGTGGCTAACTTCGTCTCGCCGGCCTTCGATTTCTCCAACTGCGCGCCGCAAAAAATCAGCTTTCGCACCGGCGGCATGTTAGCGGCCGTCGGCTCGGTTTTGCTCACGCCCTGGAATCTGTTCCAATCTCCGGAACTGATCCATTACACCCTAGACGTGCTGGGAGCTTTTATCGGCCCGCTGTTCGGTATTTTGATAGCGGATTTTTATTTAATTAAGCGCGGCAAAATCTCGGTGGACGATTTGTTCAACGCCACGCCGAGCGGACGTTATTGGTATCAAAACGGCTTTAATCCGAAAGCGGTGATGGCGCTGGCGCCGGCGGTGGCCATTGGTCTTGCCATCAGCTTCACGCCAAGTTTGCATCAGGTCGCCAACTTCAGCTGGTTTATCGGCGTTTTCCTGGGGGGGGTGGCTGCTATCGTTTCCTGGCGCGCCGCGAACGTGTGGTCGATACCGCGATGAACTACGCCGGTATGGTTTCAGCGCCTAAAGAGTAATGTCAATGGTAAACGTTGACCGGCAACGCCAAGGTTTGAAGCCCATCGAAGAGCGCCGTTTGTGGCAGATAACCGTTGCCGGTATGATTAAGCCTGACGATTGATATTGTTTCAGGAAGATGGCCGCCGCCGTTTTCGCGCGCGGCGAGCCATTTATCTCCTTACCCCGTTTCAGGTTTCCCCCGCGACTCAGGATTTACCCAGCCATTTGCCGCACAGCCGGCAGGCGCATACCGAACCTGCCACGCCGAGAATAATCGGCACCAGAAAATCATGGTCGATACGGGTAAATTCGGTGATGAGAACGATGGCCGTCAAAGGCATGCTCATGGATGCGCCCAAAAAGGCGGCTGCCCCGATAATCGCATAGGCGCCGACCGGTATGCCGGGCCAAGCCAGGCTCCACAAGCCCCCCCCAACACCACCGCCAACAGCGCCCCATTGGACAGTCCCGGCGTCAACAGCCCACCTTCGGCGCCGACCCGGATACTGCTGGCGGTCACGGCCACTTTAACCACCAGCAGCACCGCCGCCGCGGTCACGGTCAGGGCGCTGGCAAAACCCAGCTGTGCCGCGCTTTTGCCATTGCCCAGCAGCGCCGGCAGTCCGACGGCCAGAATCCCGATAATCACAAAATTGATAAGCGCCAGAACCGGCAGAAAATTGTTGCGCACTACCCGTCCGCGGGCCGCTGACGTCAAGCGGACAAATCCATAGGCGGCCAGTCCGAACAGCGGGCCGGTCACGAGCGACCAGACGATAAGGCTTGGAGAAAGAATAAAATGGGCAACCACATAGGATGGCTCGGCGCCAAGCCCCAGACAGGCCACGGACGCAGCGATGGCGGAGGTGGTCAGGGCGGCTATCGCGGCCTGCCAGTTGAAGTTCTGCAATAAGACTTCCAGCACGAATACCGCGCCCCCCAGCGGCACGTTATACACCGCCGCCAGCCCGGCTCCCGCGCCGCAAGCCACCATCAAACGACGCTGCTCCACCGTGAGCCCGGCATAATGGGATAGCCAGCCTGCCAGCAACGCCCCCGCTTCCCGGGGCGCCACTTCCCGGCCCAGGGGCGAACCCAGCGCAACGGTCACAATCTGCAGCAGAATATGCGCAAGCGTGGTGCCCGGCGGCATCATCGTCGCCTCGGCGCCGATGGCCTGCTTGATGCTCACCAGCTTGCGGCCGAACCGATGCACCAGCCACCAGCCGATGCCGGCCACCAGTCCGCACAGCGTGAGGACCACCACCCGACGCAGTCCGGACGAGGAGCTGACCCCCATCAAAAAAGTCTCCGGGCTGATGACGCTGTGCAGGCTGTAACCATAAGCCAGATGCTGGACGGCGTGCAACAGCAACGCAAGCGACATGCCCGCCAGCCCGGCGCCGATACCCGTCAATAGGATGATGAAGGCGAATCTACCCGCCGACGCCCCGGCCGAATGATGTGTCAAGGACATCTGATCTCCTGGGATAACGCCGCCCTGGAGCGGTCTCCCTTACGCCCGCTCAGGCGCAATAGACTACTCGTTGTCTTCATCATCGGCACCGCAAAGACGCTTTTCATCAAGGGGAAAATGATGGCACAACGGCGAATTTTCGGAAATAGCTTTTAAAGCAGTATGTTGTGAGATTGGTTTCATCACGTTTCAACGGGACGCCTATCTACCTTCAGCCGCGCGCTCAGCGGTCCCGATGGTTATGGACGGACAAAAAAATGGGCCGCGGCATTACCGTGGCCCATCTTGAATCTTATTGGCGGTGCGGACGGGACTCGAACCCGCGACCCCCGGCGTGACAGGCCGGTATTCTAACCGACTGAACTACCGCACCGCGCTTGTGCTTTGTCGGGAAAGCGAGGCGAATAGTACGGTCAGCGTCGGGTGGCGTCAATGCTTTTTACGCCGGGAAGAATCGTTTGGCGATAATTTCAACATCACGCGGGTTATTCCCGTCCCGATGACTGAAATCAATGACTTTCGGTTTCTTCCGCCGGACGCCACAGACAACTACCGCCTTTTTTCTTGACCAAATCCAGACGATGTTCATGGGCGGCCAATTCCTGCTCGCTGGCGTAAATCACCGTCAATGCCGACGGCGGGCGCTCAACGCGTTGAATGTGCTCGCCGCCGTCGGTATTGGTGCGCTCGCCCTCGCCTTCCATGGAAAAACGCATCGCGGTCTGGCCGCCGGTCATGGCAAGATACACATCCGCCAAAATTTCGGCGTCAAGCAACGCGCCGTGCAGCGTGCGTTTAGAGTTATCGATCAGATAGCGATCGCACAGCGCATCCAGGCTGTTGCGTTTGCCGGGGAAGAGCCTGCGGGCCAGCACCAGGCTATCGGTAATCGCACAAAAGGTCTCGGTCTTGTCGATCCCGCGGTTGAGCTTGCCGAATTCGTAGTCCATGAAACCGATATCGAACGGCGCGTTGTGGATAACCAGCTCGCCGCCCCGGATAAATCCCATAAACTCGTCGGCGACGTCGGAGAACGTGGGTTTATCCGCCAGAAACTCATCGCTGATGCCATGGATATTATAGGCCTCGGGGTCAACCAGACGATCCGGTTTCAGATAAACGTGAAAATGCCGGCCGGTGAGACGGCGATTAATCACTTCAACCGCGCCGATTTCAATTATGCGATGACCTTCGTAATGCACCCCCAGCTTGTTCATACCGGTGGTTTCGGTATCAAGAACAATCTGCCGCGTAATTCCAGTGCCCGTAGCGCTCATTTATGTCAGACTTGTTTTTTTTAACATGAAGGTAGTCTACCAGATATGCAGAAGCAGGTAGAAATATTCACCGACGGTTCATGCCTCGGCAACCCGGGACCCGGCGGCTATGGGGCGATTTTACGCTATAAGGAACATGAAAAAACCTTCAGCGCCGGCTATCGGCTCACCACCAACAACCGCATGGAGCTGATGGCGGCGATAGTGGCGTTGGAAGCCCTTAAGGATTCCTGCGAGGTGGTTATCAGCACCGACAGCCAATACGTGCGCCAGGGAATTACCCAATGGATCCATAACTGGAAAAAGCGCGGCTGGCAAACGGCGGAGAAAAAACCGGTCAAAAACGTCGATCTGTGGCAACGACTGGATTTGGCCATACAAAATCACGTGCTGCGTTGGGATTGGGTAAAAGGCCATGCGGGGCATCCTGAAAACGAACGTTGCGACGAGCTGGCGCGAGGGGCCGCGCTGAATCCGGCTTTTGAGGATACCGGCTACCGTTCCGAGAGCTAGAGGCGACGGCAACTGCTGCGGCTGGCGGCTCCCACCGTACGGCGCAGGGACGCCGCCAGCGTTTTGCTTTTCAACGGGTTCAGGGTCAGCGGGAAGGTGCGCTTGCGGGCCACTATCACGCTCAGACAGCCGATGGCGGGCAAATGCTCGCTCAGCAGGCGTCCCCCGCGCCGCCGCCAGGGCAGCACTTGAAAGCGTGATCTGTGCAACACCTCGAAATTGAGCACGCTAAGCCAGTCCATGAGCCGCATCTGGGTATACATACGGCTTCGGTAGGGCTGGCGGCTTTGCAGGATCGGGCAGATTTTACCCAGGCCCAGCAGACTCACCGGATTAAATGTGGTAATAATCAACCAGCCGTCATCAATCAATACCCGGTCTACTTCCCTCAACAATCGATGCGGATCCGAGGTATAGGACAGCGTATGGGCCAATAGGCAGGCATCGGTGGATTTGTTGGCGAAAGGCAACTGATAGGGATCTGCCATCACATGCAGCGTTTCCCCTTCAATGCCCACGTTCACCTGATGTGAAACCGCACAGCTTTCGGTGTTCAGCTCGGCGCTTAACGCGCCGATTTTCAATAAATGAAATCCAAACAATTTTGGCCACCAGGGCTGCAGACTTGACTCCAAGGCCCGGCGATAGTTCTCTCCGTATGGGAGGTCGTCCCATGAGGTTGGCGCGACGATTGGCTGCGTAATTTGCGCTGGTTTCATGTTTGACTATCTTCTCAACGCCTTAAAAAAAATAAATAGAGGTTAACGATGAATCTTATCAGCATTCCCGCCTTCCAGGATAACTACATTTGGCTTTTGTATAACAACCAGCAGGAAAGCCTGATCGTCGACCCCGGCGAAGCCGCGCCGGTGGTGGCCGCCCTTGCTGAACGCCGCCTTACGCTTAAGGGTATTTTATTAACGCACCATCATCAGGATCATGTGGGGGGGGAGTGGCCGAATTGACGGCTCGCTATCACGCACCGGTCTTTGGCCCACAGGAAACCGCCGATAAAGGCGCCGACCACATTGTCGGCGAGGGCGACACGGTAAGACTGCTGGATCTGGATTTTCAAATACTGGCTTTCCCCGGCCATACTTTAGGACATATCGGATTTTACAGCGCTCCCTATCTTTTCTGCGGGGATACGGTATTTTCAGCGGGCTGCGGCCGGCTGTTCGAGGGTACGGCGAAGCAGATGCACCACTCTTTTCAGAAGGTTAAGCAGCTAGCGCCGGAAACGCTGATTTGCGCCGCTCATGAGTATACCTTAGCCAATCTGGCCTTTGCCCGATCCGTTCTGCCCGAAGATAAGTCAATCGCCGGTTATGAAAGTAAAATTAAACAGTTACGGTCAAAAAACCAAGCAAGTTTGCCTTCCACGCTGCAAATTGAGGGTAAAATTAACCTTTTCTTACGTTGCCATGACATTGATTTACAAAGGAAGTTAGACCCTGATCACAAGCTGAAAGAGGAATGGCGTATTTTCGCCTTATTACGTGAGAAGAAGGATCATTTCTAAAGGTTTTAGTTGTATTGTCGGGAGGTTCAAAGTATTATTGCTTGTCTTTTAAGCAACTATTGACATACACGATGAAGACTCATGCGATGATAATCGCCTCGGTCTTGCTAGTGGGTTGCCAGACGTCCAGGCAGGACGATAACGTACCCGAGCAGCATGCACAGAGTGTTTCTTCGGCAGGTCAAGGTGAAGCAGGAAAGTACACGGACGATAGAGCGAACTCATCAGATCGAGCGACCTCGGCGCGATGGCTGGATAATTCAAGTCTCGCGCAACCCGATCTGTGGAACTTCATTAGCGACGAGCTGAAGATGCAGGTACCGGAAAACGCCCGGATCCGCGAACAAAAAAAAGCGTTATTTACATAACAAGAGCTATCTCCACGATGTAACATTACGGGCAGAGCCGTACATGTACTGGATAGTCGAGCAGATAAAGCAACGCAAAATGCCGATGGAACTAGTACTGCTACCCATAGTGGAGAGCGCTTTTGACCCTAAGGCGACATCCGCCTCTAAAGCGGCTGGCCTTTGGCAGATTGTGCCTACGACAGGAAGAAATTATGGCCTAAAGCAAAATCAGTGGTATGACGGGCGTCGCGATGTTGTCGCGTCGACTACCGCCGCATTGGATATGATGCAGCGGCTCAACCGTATGTTTGGCGGCGATTGGTTGTTAACCGTTGCTGCGTATAACAGCGGCGAGGGACGTATTATGGAAGCGATCAAAATAAACAAAGCCAGGGGAAAACCCACTGACTTCTGGTCGCTGTCGCTGCCCCGTGAAACAACGATCTACGTGCCGAAGATGCTTGCCTTGAGCTCTATAATCAAGCATAGCAAGGAATACGGCGTTGTCCTGCCCAAGAGCGATAATGATCGCGCCCTGGCTCGGGTTGAAGTAGGTCAGCAAATAGAGTTGACGCAGGCGGCGGAAATGTCCGGACTGTCGTTGACCAAATTGAAAAGCTATAACACCGGCTATAAGCTTAACGTCACCGCGCCAAACGGCCCGCATTACCTGATGTTGCCGAAGACCCACGCCTCTCAGTTAAGAGACTCGTTGGCGGCCGGGGATATCGCTGCGGTGCAATCGACGCAGTTGGCGGATAACAGGGCCGGCGGCGTTAAGACCAGATACAAGGTTCGTTCCGGCGATACCTTGTCAAGCATAGCCAAACGTTTGGATGTCAAAACGGCTGATTTGCTAAAATGGAACCATCTGCATAGCAGCAGCAATCTTAAAATCGGCCAGACGCTTGAAGTCGCCAGCAACATCCCGATTGCCGGCAACGGCGGCAGCATTACCTATCAGGTTCGCAAAGGCGATTCGTTGGCCAGCATTGCGAAACGGCATGGTGTGGACATCAAGGATGTAATGCGCTGGAATAATGCGTTGGACAACGCCAGCACGTTGCAACCCGGTCTTAGATTGACACTCTACGTGAACGGCAAAGCCACAGATTCTTGAACAGTCGCGTCAACCTAATGGCGCAGACCGGCAAAGCCAATATCAAAACAAGCAATACGTTGCTTGTTTTTTTTGCCCTGAACGCTACGCATCCTCAGCTGCTCGATAGCCTAACGTGTCTTGATACCGACAATTTGCTGTTGAGGTACCGAGCTATCTGAACGCCTACGGGGTTCAAATTCAACCAGTAACGGATTATGGTCCGAAGCTTGCGTCACCAGGACCGACGCCTCCGTGACTTTAAGCCCTCGATAGAAGACAAAGTCCAACGGCCGACCAAAGGCCCGCCGTCGCTGATCGTCAAGAAATCTTACTTCCCGCAGCATCATGCGATCGGCAAAACGATACAACGCAAGAATGCGCTGCCGGCTCCAGGCGTTAAAATCTCCCGCCATAATCACCGGCCCCTGGTGATTAACGATCTGCTCGCCGATGGGTCCTAGCTGTTTGCTATAAACATCAATACCCAGGCTAAAATTGACCGCGTGAATGTTCACGACCATCATCAACTGCCCGTCGAACAACGGATAGACCGTCACCAGGGCGGATTTAGCCAAACGCAGCAACGGCTCACGCTCACGCAGCGGACAGCAATAAACCGGATGGGCCGCCGAGAGCGTCATGACTCCCGATGGATGCTGCGGGAAAATCAATGCCGGCACCTGGTCGGCAGCCATGTAGTTTGCTGTGGCGAATCTGATCAGTTCCGGGGTGGTCTGCGCTTCCTGCAGCAACATCAACTGTGCATCCTTGCCAAAACCCTTTAGTACAGAAAGCCAATCGGCGCGCTGCTGCTTGAAAATATTCCAGACCATCACCCGTAAAAGTCTAGAACCCGGCAGCGGTTCCCCTGGGGGAAGCGCCTGTCCAAGACGACCGAAGGCAAGTGGAGGAAAAATACGCTCAACCGGTTGGCCCGCAACATACCTGACTGAATATGTTTTTTTTGGCACGGTTACCGCCTATCACTTTTTATCGCCTGTGAAGAATAATTGGGTCACCTACATAGCTGTTTTTTTACCCACAGACATTTATCCAGCTATTGAACTTTATAAGGCGTTTACCGGTTAATTTCAACGTTAACCGAAAACGTAAGTATGACTACTTCGTAGTCTACCATAAAAAAGGGTAAGCGGGGGCGGCAGTGCCTAATAGCTGCACATACAGACATAGACCACAGGACGGGTACCTGCACTGTGCTGGCCATTCAACATGGCATTCGGCTTGCGGCGTCACGGCGCGTTTTCACTTGAGCTTATATAAACTCTCACATGAGCAAGGATGCATCCTATTGTTTACAAGCAAAATAGCATTCATTCAAGGCATATTCGGCTTTTCCTACTATACTTTGGTTCAGTATTTTTTTTAAAAAAACCTACTTATATTGTCATTTAAACAACATGTAAATATATTATTTACCATATCATCCCCATGGAGGAAAATGCATTAAATGAATATTTATAACTTTCGTATAATCTATCATGACGCGATGATGAAATATTTTACATAACAGTTATTCAATCGGCATCAGCCACCGTTTCGGCTGCTATGACTAAAGGAACAAGACCATGGTGCTGGAAGAAAACATCGGCTCAGTACGCCTGATAACGTTAAACCATTATTCAAAATATAATATTCTTAATGAAGATCTTGAAGTCGCCATTATCAATGCGCTCATCGCCGCCGAGCACGACGATACGGTCAAATCACTGGTCGTTTACGGCGGAGAAAATCGCTCCTTCTCAGCCGGTGGAAATTATAATGAAATAAAGAGACTGAAAGGCGACGCCGCTGAACGCTGGATGGATGGGCTCATTGGACTCTACCGGACGGTATTGGAGGTAAACAAGCCCACTGTGGCCGCAGTGGATGGTTATGCAATAGGCATAGGCTTTCAGTTCGCCATGATGTTTGACCGTCGGGTCATGGCGGTAGATGCCTGCTTCGGCATGCCTGAACTCAGGCAAGGTGTCTGCGGTTCACTCGGCGCGGCAATTTTGCATTTCACTCATGGTTACACCACCATGCAAGACATTATCTACCGCTGTGGTGAAATGGATGCCCGCTGTTGCCTGGATTATCGCCTGATCAATCAAATCACTGAACGTGAATTACTTTTGAGCGCCGCCATCGGGCAAGCCAATTTATTAGCAGCATATCCACGGGCCGTATTCGGACATACCAAGCGCGCCATGAATAAATCTTTTATTCAAACCCTGGAACAATCAAGGCAAGAATCCAAATCTAAAAAAAAGTTGTTTTCACAAACTCTTAATATAAATACGTCGACTGAAAATTTAGCTCAGAAATGAGTATTTTAAAAAATTACGTGTCCTCTACATTTTAAAAGGTTGGCTTTTTTTTCTTACTAAAAATCAAATGCTAGTCAGAAAAAATACCACAGAAAATTTTAACATCCTCTTAAAAAACGGATAATTATTACATTATAAGAAAATCTGTCTGTGCATTCATTCCAAATCAATGCGTCAACGTAAGTTATATTCATAAATTTATCTTGATAAGGTTTAGATTATTGATTTAACCAATTCCTTTTTTCACGATATTATTGACAATAACTATATATTTATTTTTTGTGCGTTGAAAATAGTGTTATATAACATATCCTTTTAACTGACAAAGCATAGGCTCCTAGATATAAAGACAAATTACTGTGTCGTTGTGAGTTGAGTTAGTTTGGGTTAGGTAAAATTGTACCGATTACCGGTCAGGCGAATGAGTCATATATGGCAAGTCAATCTATGATAACAGAAGAATATGCCCACTAAAACCTGCCGCCAACGTTTTACTAGAATGGACAACAGTACAAAGTGTATTCATTGGCGACATTTTATTATACTTCATGCTCGGGCTAAAGTCGCCCGCTTTTTGCTTAACTCATTGATCGGTAAATACTTAGTAGAGGGATACCGATGAAAAAAAAGTTTTCTCGTGGGATTAATGCTTTTTTCTTATTCAATCCAGGGCGAGCCCTTGGTACCCGTAATGCTGACACCGGGAGCTAATGTCTTTGATATCAATAATGATGGTTGTGATGATTACATTATGTTAGCGCAATTTGATAATAACACCGCTTATCCCAATCGCGGCATGAGTTTTTTTATTAGCCGGCCCGATGGCGGATTGAGCATCGTTCCAGTGGCGAACAGCGACCATTTTATTTGGTTTGATTATTGGTTGTCCGCCTCGGCGATCGCTATTGCCGATACCCGCCTATACCGCGCCGGCGCGCAATATTATTTGGTGAGTGCCCATAAAACCGGCGATGATTTGTTAGATACTCAGCCCGTTTCATTCAACGTCTATCAACTCAACGAGACGCATCATGATCCCGGCATGCCGTTATACAGTTGGCAGGTTATGAAGACATTTTCCAGCTCGCGACCCTATTTGTCGGTAGACCAGGCCTTTTCGGAAATTGATCACATCAACTTGTCATATTGATGCACGATTTGCGAGACGAAAAAAAAGCCCTAAGCATAATGCTTAGGGCTTTCCACTGCAGTGGCGGTGCGGACGGGACTCGAACCCGCGACCCCCGGCGTGACAGGCCGGTATTCTAACCGACTGAACTACCGCACCACGATTCGATACTACACCCAAACATAACAATTGCGGGGTCAACGCATGTTAAAACCGTTTGTGGCGCTTCACCAACGCCTTTCGCTTCGCTCAAGGTATTGGGCCTTAATGGATGCCTGGCAGTTCCCTACTCTCGCATGGGGAGACCCCACACTACCATCGGCGCTACGGCGTTTCACTACTGAGTTCGGCATGGGGTCAGGTGGGACCACCGCGCTAGTGCCGCCAGGCAAATTTGTTACCGTCCGCCGCATCTTGCCTGTTTCGCTTGATGCCACGTCCGTTTATCCGGAACCTTCGCTGAAAATCCGTCTCTCTCTTCTCAAACACCTTAGGTGTTGTAAGGTTAAGTCTCACGGGTCATTAGTATCGGTTAGCTCAACGCATCGCTGCGCTTACACACCCGACCTATCAACGTCATCGTCTTTAACGTCCCTTCAGGTGACCTATAGCCACAGGGAAGACTCATCTCGAGGCAAGTTTCCCGCTTAGATGCTTTCAGCGGTTATCTCTTCCGCACGTAGCTACCGGGCAATGCCATTGGCATGACAACCCGAACACCAGCGGTGCGTCCACTCCGGTCCTCTCGTACTAGGAGCAGCCCCTCTCAATCTTCCAACGCCCACGGCAGATAGGGACCGAACTGTCTCACGACGTTCTAAACCCAGCTCGCGTACCACTTTAAATGGCGAACAGCCATACCCTTGGGACCTACTTCAGCCCCAGGATGTGATGAGCCGACATCGAGGTGCCAAACACCGCCGTCGATATGAACTCTTGGGCGGTATCAGCCTGTTATCCCCGGAGTACCTTTTATCCGTTGAGCGATGGCCCTTCCATTCAGAACCACCGGATCACTAAGACCTGCTTTCGCACCTGCTCGAGCCGTCACTCTCGCAGTCAAGCTAGCTTATGCCTTTGCACTAACCTCACGATGTCCGACCGTGATTAGCTAACCTTCGTGCTCCTCCGTTACTCTTTAGGAGGAGACCGCCCCAGTCAAACTACCCACCAGACACTGTCCTCGACCCAGATAATGGGCCGGAGTTAGAACATCAAACATTAAAGGGTGGTATTTCAAGGTTGGCTCCATGCAGACTGGCGTCCACACTTCAAAGCCTCCCACCTATCCTACACATCAAGGCTCAATGTTCAGTGTCAAGCTATAGTAAAGGTTCACGGGGTCTTTCCGTCTTGCCGCGGGTACACTGCATCTTCACAGCGAGTTCAATTTCACTGAGTCTCGGGTGGAGACAGCCTGGCCATCATTACGCCATTCGTGCAGGTCGGAACTTACCCGACAAGGAATTTCGCTACCTTAGGACCGTTATAGTTACGGCCGCCGTTTACCGGGGCTTCGATCAAGAGCTTCAGCTTACGCTTAACCCCATCAATTAACCTTCCGGCACCGGGCAGGCGTCACACCGTATACGTCCACTTTCGTGTTTGCACAGTGCTGTGTTTTTAATAAACAGTTGCAGCCAGCTGGTATCTGCGACTGGCTTCGGCTCGGGAAGCGTGTTCCTCCACCTAATGCCAGCGTGCCTTCTCCCGAAGTTACGGCACCATTTTGCCTAGTTCCTTCACCCGAGTTCTCTCAAGCGCCTCGGTATTCTCTACCTGACCACCTGTGTCGGTTTGGGGTACGATTACATGTGACCTGGTGCTTAGAGGCTTTTCCTGGAAGCGTAGCATCAACCCCTTCGCCACCGTAGTGGCTCGTCATCACGCCTCAGTGTTATGAAAGAGCGGATTTGCCTGCCCTTTCCACCTGCACGCTTGAACCGGGACAACCGTCGCCCGGCCGGTCTAGCTTTCTCCGTCCCCCCCCCCTTCGCAGTCACACACAGTACAGGAATATTAACCTGTTTCCCATCGACTACGCTTTTCAGCCTCGCCTTAGGGGTCGACTCACCCTGCTCCGATTAACGTTGAACAGGAACCCTTGGTCTTCCGGCGAGCGGGCTTTTCACCCGCTTTATCGTTACTTATGTCAGCATTCGCACTTCTGATACCTCCAGCAGCCCTCACAGGCCGCCTTCGCAGGCTTACAGAACGCTCCCCTACCCAACAATACCCGAAGGTATCGCTGCCGCGGCTTCGGTGCATGGTTTAGCCCCGTTACATCTTCCGCGCAGGCCGACTCGACCAGTGAGCTATTACGCTTTCTTTAAATGATGGCTGCTTCTAAGCCAACATCCTGGCTGTCTATGCCTTCCCACATCGTTTCCCACTTAACCATGACTTTGGGACCTTAGCCGGCGGTCTGGGTTGTTTCCCTCTTCACGACGGACGTTAGCACCCGCCGTGTGTCTCCCGTGATGGCATTCTTCGGTATTCGCAGTTTGCATCGGGTTGGTAATCCGGGGTGGACCCCTAGCCGAAACAGTGCTCTACCCCCGAAGATGAACTCACGAGGCGCTACCTAAATAGCTTTCGGGGAGAACCAGCTATCTCCCGGTTTGATTGGCCTTTCACCCCCAGCCACAAGTCATCCGCTAATTTTTCAACATTAGTCGGTTCGGTCCTCCAGTTAGTGTTACCCAACCTTCAACCTGCCCATGGCTAGATCACCGGGTTTCGGGTCTATACCCTGCAACTATGCGCCCAGTTAAGACTCGGTTTCCCTACGGCTCCCCTATGCGGTTAACCTTGCTACAGAATATAAGTCGCTGACCCATTATACAAAAGGTACGCAGTCACCCTGACGAATCAAGGCTCCCACTGCTTGTACGTACACGGTTTCAGGTTCTTTTTCACTCCCCTCGCCGGGGTTCTTTTCGCCTTTCCCTCACGGTACTGGTTCACTATCGGTCAGTCAGGAGTATTTAGCCTTGGAGGATGGTCCCCCCATCTTCAGACAGGATATCACGTGTCCCGCCCTACTCATCGAGCTCACAGCTTGCGCACCTTCGTGTACGGGGCTATCACCCTTTATTGCGCGACTTTCCAGACGCTTCCACTGATGCTCAAACTGATTACCGCTCTGGGCTTCTCCCCGTTCGCTCGCCGCTACTGGGGGAATCTCGGTTGATTTCTTTTCCTCGGGGTACTGAGATGTTTCAGTTCCCCCGGTTCGCCTCGTGACGCTATGGATTCACATCACGATAGTGCAACGAATTGCACTGGGTTTCCCCATTCGGACATCGCCGGCTGATAGCGCTTCATATCAGCTCACCGGCGCTTTTCGCAGATTAGCACGTCCTTCATCGCCTCTGACTGCCTAGGCATCCACCGTGTACGCTTAGTCACTTAACCTCACAACCCTAAGATGTCTTAGGGTCGCTTGCTTTGAGAGACTCGCATACTGAGTGTCCTCAGCATGTTTCTTCAAATTTTCAGCTTGTTCCGGATTGTTAAAGAGCAGTATTTCGCAGCATACTCAATACGCTTTTGCCCGCAGGCATCGGCGTCATCAGTGTGCTCTGAAATCATTCAAGAAAAACCAGGTAACCGACTTCCCTTTACCATGAACGCTGCAAAAGGAAATGGTGGAGCTAAGCGGGATCGAACCGCTGACCCTCTGCGTGCAAAGCAGATGCTCTCCCAGCTGAGCTATAGCCCCAAGTCGTTTCTCATCCTTCAATATCACGCCATTTTTCTTAAAAAAAAACCGTGTTATATCGCTGTAGCCTAACACGACACTTCGGTTATTTTTGAGAGAGGGACAGCACGATGGTCCATTCGTTTCCAGGCAAGGCGTGGTGACATGACGTTTATCGTGATAAACGAGTGGCGTCGCAACCCAACATGAATGGAATATACCGGTTCGCTTAGCCGCAGACAGTTTCGGCGCGAGTAACGGTTAAACCATGGCCTGAAAAAAAACAGCTCCATAGCCCCATTCGTTTCCAGGCAAGGCGTGGTGACACGACGTTTATCGTGATAAACGAGTGGCGTCGCAACGCAGCATGGGGACGAATGGTAGGCCTGAGTGGACTCGAACCACCGACCTCACCCTTATCAGGGGTGCGCTCTAACCACCTGAGCTACAAGCCTATAGAAGGTTTTTCTTGCTCAATACAGTTATCAGACAATCTGTGTGGACACGTCACTCAACGCGCATCTTTCGGTAAGGAGGTGATCCAACCGCAGGTTCCCCTACGGTTACCTTGTTACGACTTCACCCCAGTCATGAATCACAAAGTGGTAAGCGCCCTCCCGAAGGTTAAGCTACCTACTTCTTTTGCAACCCACTCCCATGGTGTGACGGGCGGTGTGTACAAGGCCCGGGAACGTATTCACCGCGGCATTCTGATCCGCGATTACTAGCGATTCCGACTTCATGGAGTCGAGTTGCAGACTCCAATCCGGACTACGACGCACTTTATGAGGTCCGCTTTCTCTCGCGAGTTCGCTTCTCTTTGTATGCGCCATTGTAGCACGTGTGTAGCCCTACTCGTAAGGGCCATGATGACTTGACGTCATCCCCACCTTCCTCCGGTTTGTCACCGGCAGTCTCCTTTGAGTTCCCACCATCACGTGCTGGCAACAAAGGATAAGGGTTGCGCTCGTTGCGGGACTTAACCCAACATTTCACAACACGAGCTGACGACAGCCATGCAGCACCTGTCTCACAGTTCCCTAAGGCACAACCTCATCTCTGAGGCCTTCTGTGGATGTCAAGAGTAGGTAAGGTTCTTCGCGTTGCATCGAATTAAACCACATGCTCCACCGCTTGTGCGGGCCCCCGTCAATTCATTTGAGTTTTAACCTTGCGGCCGTACTCCCCAGGCGGTCGATTTAACGCGTTAGCTCCGAAAGCCACGGCTCAAGGCCACAACCTTCAAATCGACATCGTTTACAGCGTGGACTACCAGGGTATCTAATCCTGTTTGCTCCCCACGCTTTCGTACCTGAGCGTCAGTCTTCGTCCAGGGGCCGCCTTCGCCACCGGTATTCCTCCAGATCTCTACGCATTTCACCGCTACACCTGGAATTCTACCCCCTCTACGAGACTCTAGCCTGCCAGTTTCAAATGCAGTTCCCGGGTTAAGCCCGGGGATTTCACATCTGACTTAACAAACCGCCTGCGTACGCTTTACGCCCAGTAATTCCGATTAACGCTCGCACCCTCCGTATTACCGCGGCTGCTGGCACGGAGTTAGCCGGTGCTTCTTCTGCGGGTAACGTCAATGATTAAGGTTATTCGCCTCAACCCCTTCCTCCCCGCTGAAAGTGCTTTACAACCCGAAGGCCTTCTTCACACACGCGGCATGGCTGCATCAGGCTTGCGCCCATTGTGCAATATTCCCCACTGCTGCCTCCCGTAGGAGTCTGGACCGTGTCTCAGTTCCAGTGTGGCTGGTCATCCTCTCAGACCAGCTAGGGATCGTCGCCTAGGTGAGCCTTTACCCCACCTACTAGCTAATCCCATCTGGGTTCATCCGATGGCATGAGGCCCTAAGGTCCCCCACTTTGGTCTTGCGACGTTATGCGGTATTAGCTACCGTTTCCAGTAGTTATCCCCCTCCATCAGGCAGATCCCCAGACATTACTCACCCGTCCGCCGCTCGCCGGCAAAGTAGCAAGCTACTTCCCGCTGCCGCTCGACTTGCATGTGTTAGGCCTGCCGCCAGCGTTCAATCTGAGCCATGATCAAACTCTTCAATTAAAAGCTTGATGCTCAAAGAATCTACTGTTCTATTCAGTAATGAATTAACTGGTAAACACTCTAAGACTTGGTATTTTTTGTGAATCGATACCGTCTTGTGAGTGCCCACACAGATTGTCTGATAAATTGTTAAAGAGCGTGCGCCGCCATGATTCAAGCTGGCGCGAGGTGGCGTATATTACGCTTTCCTCTTTCAGTGTCAAGCCCGTTTGGCCTGTATCTGATTCGGTTCCAAGCCCTGTGATGTTGCTCACAGTCCCAGTCGATGGAGGCGCATTATAGGAGTGTGTTTTGAAATGGCAAGCAATTATCGACACTTTTTTTTCGAACGGTCAAAAAACACCCGTCATGCCCTGGCCGAACGCGCTTTTATTGCACACGGCAGTTGCGCCAGGCTTTCAATGACCCAATCCGCCAGTTGTTCGCCCTCGGACCCAACGGCCTTGCCGGAGCGCAGAAATACCGTCGTACCGACGCCCGCAGCCCGGCCGGCCTGAATATCCTTGAGTGAATCGCCCACCATATAAGACGCCGCCATATCGATGTGCAGATATTTTTTCGCGTCCAACAGCATGCCGGGCTTGGGCTTGCGGCAATCGCAATCCTGTCGATACTCTTCGTCGCCGACATCCGGATGATGCGGACAAAAATAGATCCCATCCAATTCCACATCGCGATCCGCCAAAGACCAATCCATCCATTCGGTTAATCGCATAAATTGATCTTCCGTGAATTTACCGCGAGCAATACCGGACTGGTTGGTCACCACCACCAGGGCGAAACCCATTTTCTTCAGTTCCTGCATGGCTTCAATAGCGCCGTCTATAAATTGGAAGTCATCGATTTCTGATACGTAGCCATGATCGACATTAATGGTGCCGTCACGATCTAAAAATATTGCGGGAACGAGCTGTGCCACTGATTGGCTCCTGAGATGATAAACAACGGCTAGTATCGCACGTTTTGGAAAGTGGAAAACCTAGAAAATGAATCCTGGTTGACTTGGACGTCTAGACGCCCTACCATCCACCCCATTAATGTCCTCCGGCGTTAATAACTTAATTTCATTCTCGCCACAGGTAACTGTTTACAATAAAAAATATGATTAAACTTTCTCATATTACTAAGAAATTCATCCAGGGATCGCAGACTATCACCGCCTTGTCTGATGTGAGTCTGGATGTTGCCGCCGGACAGATATACGGCGTCATCGGTGCTTCAGGGGCCGGCAAAAGCACCTTGATCCGCTGCGTAAACCTGTTGGAACGTCCCACCCGTGGTTCGGTTTTCGTGAACGGACAGGATTTGACCACGTTGCCGGAGCGGGAGCTTATCATCGCCCGTCGGCAAATCGGCATGATTTTTCAACACTTCAACCTGCTCTCTTCCCGCACGGTTTCGGGTAATATCTCCTTGCCGCTGGAGTTGGACAACCTGCCGAAAAGCAGCATCAATAGCCGCGTGGCGGAATTGTTGACCCTGGTGGGGTTGGAAGATAAGGCGGATACCTATCCGGCCAATTTGTCCGGCGGTCAGAAACAACGGGTCGCCATCGCCCGAGCCTTGGCCAGCAATCCCAAAGTGTTGCTATGCGATGAAGCCACCAGCGCCCTGGATCCCGCCACGACCCGCTCGATTTTGGCGTTGCTCAAGGATATCAACCGCCGCCTGGGGTTAACCATTTTGTTAATCACACATGAAATGGACGTGGTGAAGCGAATATGTGATCAGGTCGCGGTCATCAATCAGGGTGAATTGATAGAACAGGATACCGTCAGCGAGATGTTTTCCCATCCGAAAACGCCGCTGGCTCAGCAGTTTATCCGCTCTACCCTCCATCTCGACATTCCGGAAGATTATTTGCAGCGTATGACGTCCGAGCCGGCGGAGGGAAAAATCCCCATCTTGCAATTGGAGTTTACCGGCCAGTCGGTGGATGCGCCTTTGCTCTCCGAGGCCGCCAGGCGTTTCAATGTTAACAGTAACATCATTAGCGCTCAGATGGATTACGCCGGCGGGGTCAAGTTCGGCATTATGCTGACGGAAATGGCGGGAAGTGAGGAAAACTTTCGCGGCGCCATCGCCTTTTTGCAGCAACAGCACGTTAAGGTAGAGGTATTAGGTTATGTCTGAGGCCATGTTAGGACTGTTTGCCAAAGGGATCTGGGAGACACTGGCCATGACCTTTGTTTCCGGATTTTTCGGTTTCGTCGTGGGCTTACCCATTGGCGTTTTACTTTATACCAGCCGCCCGGGACAAATCATCGAAAGTCCCAAACTGTATCGCGCCGCCTCGGCGCTGGTAAATATCTTTCGTTCTATACCGTTCATCATCCTGCTGGTGTGGATGATCCCATTTACCCGCATGATCGTCGGCACCTCCATCGGGCTTCAGGCGGCCATCGTGCCGCTTACCATTGGCGCCGCGCCATTTATCGCCCGCATGGTGGAGAATGCGCTGCTGGAAATACCCACTGGTTTGATAGAAGCCTCCCGCGCCATGGGGGCCACTCCATTGCAGATCATCCGCAAGGTTCTATTGCCTGAAGCCCTGCCCGGCCTGGTGAATGCCGCCACCATCACGTTGATTACCCTGGTGGGCTATTCGGCGATGGGCGGCGCGGTGGGCGCCGGGGGTCTGGGACAAATCGGCATTCAATACGGCTATATCGGCTATAACGCCACGGTAATGAATACCGTTCTGATATTACTGGTGATATTGGTTTTCTTGATTCAAATCAGCGGAGATAAAATCGTTAAAGCGGTGACACATAAATAACGACTGGAACCTAGAGATAGTCGATGAAAATGAAGCCGCCATATCGGCGCTTATCTAAACATTAATCCATAAATATGAGGAAAAGGGATATGTCTTTTAAATTTAAAACCCTGGCAGCCGTAGGCGCATTGGTAGGCGCTCTGGCATTGGCAGGTTGCGGGCAGGATAAGAAAGACCCGAACCATATCAAGGTCGGAGTGATCGTCGGCGCCGAACAGCAGGTTGCCGAGGTTGCGCAGAAAGTGGCTAAAGAAAAATACGGGCTGGATGTGGAGCTGGTGACGTTCAATGATTATGTGCTGCCCAACGAAGCGCTGAGCAAAGGCGATATCGACGTCAATGCTTTCCAGCATAAACCCTATCTCGATCAGCAAATCAAGGATCGGGGATATAAACTGGTGCCGGTAGGCAATACGTTTGTTTATCCCATCGCCGGTTATTCAAAACAGATCAAATCACTGAGTGAACTCAAGGACGGTTCCCAGATAGCGCTGCCCAACGATCCCACCAACCTGGGACGCTCATTGCTGTTATTGCAAAAAGTCGGTTTGATCACCCTGAAGGATGGCACCGGCCTGCAACCCACCGTCCTGGATGTGGTGAGCAATCCCAAAAACCTGAAACTGGTTGAACTGGAAGCGCCGCAATTACCTCGCTCATTGGACGATCAGCAAATCGCCCTGGCGATCATCAATACCACCTATGCCAGTCAGATTGGTTTGACGCCCACCAAAGACGGTCTGTTCGTGGAAGATAAGCAGTCGCCTTATGTCAATTTGATCGTGGCGCGGGAAGATAACAAAAACGCGGAAAACGTGAAGAAATTCGTCCAGGCGTATGAATCCGATGAAGTCAACGACGCGGCGAATAAAATCTTTAATGGCGGCGCTGTAAAAGGCTGGTAATATTTAATTCGTCATTTTATGCGCTTTTATCAAGACGGGCTTCGGCCCGCCTTGTTATTTGGGCCGTACATTGATTCAATAGCGCCAGCTAAATAACAACCCCATTCCGAGGAAAACGTATGCGTGCTTTACCAGGGTGTATCTTGGTGCTCTCGCTGACAGGATGTTCATGGATACATTCACCGACGTCGACAACCGCTAATCAAAACACCGCCATCACCCCTTACAACAGTGCCTTGACCAGCCGCAAACCCGCCGCGCGACCGCTGCCGGCAAAACTCTATAAATCCGCTGAAGAACTGGTGGGCAAGCCTTTCCGTGATTTGGGGGAAGTCTATGGCTCCACCTGCCAGGTCAACCTGCAGGACCCGCCGCCGAGCATCGCCGCGGCGCGAAGGGATATGCAGCTGCGGGCAGCGCATATGAAAGGAAATGCCGTGCTGTTGCATCGATGCGAAATAGTCAGGTCGGTGGCGGGATGTTATGCGCAGGCAGTTTGCCAGGGTACAGCGCTTAAAGTGACGCAATGAGAAGTGCCGAAACGAGCAGGTTCGCCCTAGACCAAATCGGCGTGATCCGCTCGCCCTATAAAGAGAAATTCGCCGTACCTCGCCAGCCGGGACTGGTGCCGGACGGCACGGGGGGAATTGCATCTGCTGCCGCCTTACAATCAGCCCGAGGCGGTGCGCGGCCTGGAGGCGTTCAGCCATATCTGGCTATTGTTCATCTTCAACCAAACCCTGGCGCAGGGCTGGCATCCCACGGTACGACCGCCGCGCCTGGGAGGCAATGACCGCGTTGGCGTCTTCGCCACCCGCTCCCCCTTTAGGCCCAATGCCCTCGGCATGTCCCTGGTGGCCTTGAATGCCGTCCATATTCGTCAATCCGATGTGGTGCTGGCTTTGGGCAGCCTGGATCTGGTGGATGGTACCCCGGTGGTGGATATCAAGCCCTATTTGCCTTATGCGGAAAGTCTTCCCGCGGCGCGGGCGGGGTTCGCCCAGCAGGCCCCCGCTCCGGGCATGGCGGTCAGTTTTTCCCTTGGCGCGGCGCAGTCTTTGGAACGACTGGCTCCGCGCCATCCCCAGTTGCGGCGTTTTATTACCGATGTGCTGGCGCAAGATCCCCGACCGGCCTATCGTAAAAGAAATCCCGGCGAACAAGCCTATGCGGTGCGTCTATTGGAATTCAATATACGCTGGCGCGTAACCGGCAATCAGGCCGAGGTCATCGCTATCGAGGATGGCGCCGACATAGCGGATGGTTTTTGTTAATTTTTTATCCTGTCTCTTTTGACCGCCCGCCGGCACTGGTAAACTAAGCCACTTTTTTCTGTTTCGCTGCGGTTAAGCAGCCATGGCGTTTCGCCGCCCTTTTGGAATCTGATTAATATGCGTACTAGCCAATATTTGCTCTCCACCCTCAAGGAGACGCCCGCCGATGCAGAAGTCATCAGTCATCAATTGATGCTGCGCGCCGGGATGATCCGCAAGCTGGCCTCGGGCCTCTATACCTGGCTGCCCACCGGCCTGCGGGTTTTACGAAAAGTTGAATCCATCGTGCGCGAAGAAATGAACAAGGCCGGGGCCATTGAGATCTCCATGCCGGTGGTTCAACCGGCGGATCTCTGGCAGGAAAGCGGTCGTTGGATGCAATATGGCCCTGAACTGCTGCGCTTCAACGATCGCGGCGAGCGGCCTTTTGTGCTGGGCCCGACTCACGAAGAGGTCATTACCGATCTGGTTCGCAATGAAATCAGCTCTTATAAGCAATTGCCGCTGAACTTCTACCAGATCCAGACCAAATTTCGCGACGAAGTCCGCCCCCGTTTCGGCGTGATGCGTTCACGGGAGTTTGTGATGAAAGACGCTTACTCTTTTCACACGAGCCAGGAATCCCTGCAGGCCACCTACGATGCGATGTATCAGGCCTACAGCGCGATATTCAACCGTATGGGCCTGAACTTCCGCGCCGTACAGGCCGACACCGGCTCCATCGGCGGCAGCGCCTCCCATGAGTTCCAGGTGCTGGCGCAAAGCGGTGAAGACGATATCGTCTTTTCCAGCGATTCGGACTACGCCGCCAATATCGAACTGGCGGAAGCCGTGGCGCCGCCGACGACGCGCGCCGCAGGCGCCGAAGCGCTGCGTCTGGTGGACACCCCCGACGCCAAAACCATCGCGCAGCTGGTGGAACAATTTGCTTTGCCGATCGAAAAAACCGTCAAGACCCTGATTGTCCATGGCCGGGAAGAGTCCGGCGCTTCCTTGGTGGCGTTGCTGGTGCGGGGCGACCATCAGCTCAATGAGATCAAGGCGGAGAAACTGCCGCTGGTGGCCAGTCCGCTGGAATTCGCCAGCGAAGAGGAAATTCGCCGTGCCATCGGCGCCGGGCCCGGCTCGCTGGGACCGGTGAATTTACCGCTGCCGTTGGTGGTCGATCGCAGCGTGGCGGTAATGAGCGATTTCGGCGCCGGAGCCAATATCGACGGCAAGCACTATTTCGGCATCAACTGGCAGCGCGATGTGCCGCTGCCGCAGGTTGCCGATTTGCGTAAAGTGGTGGAAGGGGATATCAGCCCCGACGGCAAGGGCACACTGCTGATTAAACGCGGCATCGAAGTAGGGCATATTTTCCAGCTCGGCACCAAGTATTCCGACGCGATGAAAGCCACGGTGCAGGGTGAAGACGGGCGCAACCAAACGTTGACCATGGGTTGTTACGGCATTGGCGTAACCCGCGTCGTGGCCGCGGCCATTGAGCAAAATCATGATGAGCGCGGTATTCTTTGGCCGGAAGCCATCGCGCCGTTTCATGTCGCTATCCTGCCGATGAACATGCATAAATCTTTTCGGGTAAAGGATGCCGCCGAGGCGCTTTACGAAGCGCTTCGCGCCAAAAACATCGAAGTGCTGTTGGATGACCGTAAAGAGCGGCCGGGCGTGATGTTCGCCGATATGGAGCTTATCGGCATACCCCATACCATCGTTATCGGCGATCGTAACCTCGACAGTGAAGAAATCGAATATAAGCACCGCAGCTCTGGTGAAAAAGATGATAAAAATCAGCGATATAGTCGATTATCTTGCGAGAGAAATCAGTAGCGTACGTCGTTAAGCTTCGTCGAATGTCTGTTAACCGGCTTGCGATATTCGCAGCCGGTTTTTTTGCGCCGAAAAGGCGCCGGTATGGCTACGTTAATCGTTATGAATTAAATTTATCAATATCCAGCTTTTTTCAGCGCAGCAGGATCGCTATAAACAAAGTTTGAGACGTTGGATTTTACAGGCGCTATCCCTTGATGAGTTTTAGCACCCAGACGAATGCTTTGCGTATATTGATTAATCTCATCGGCAATAAAAAAAAGCCATTTCCGCCGTATCCGATAAAATGTTCTCTGGAACTTTTCTCTGCAGCATGATGAATCTCTCATCATTTTCCACCAACGTCACTATCACCCTGGATATCGACGGCAACGAGGAAACCACGTCAGCCGTTCCGTTGCTTTCGCCTACCCCCGCCGTTCGTCTGATAGCCAACGTTTCTTTCACTTGCAATGCCAACTTCTCTTCCTGCTCCAATAGCATGGTATGGCCTAATCCGATATCGTCGCGGGTATCCGTCTTTCGTCCTCCGCCGCTGAAGTGGACATAATGTGCGGGTTGGGATGGTTCGGAGCTATTCTCAACAGCAGCCATCTCTATCTGCAGAGTGAAATCATTGCGGCGCCATGAATTTAAATAGAAATGAAAATGGTCAAAGTCAAATCCCATGCTTAAAATATTGTGCTCATCTAGCCCGGCCATAATGGGAAAACTTGCGGATTGATCTTTGAAAAAGTTTGCGAGCAAAAGCGGCCAAAGCGTTTTGCTATTAGATTCATTACCCACTCTAATTATATATTCTTTGGAATCTGTTTCACCATTTGCTATCGAAATATAAATGTTGCTTCCACTTAACAAATCGTTTTCCACCACGACTGACGGCAGACGTCGGAATGTGGTCATCGCAGGGGCAATATCTTCCCAATGTAAGGAATGCTGTAAATTTTCACCGTCTATTACCCCTCCCGTGGAAAAATTTTTATATTCGCCTGATAAAATATAAGCTTCCATCGCGCTGGTCATACTGCTGTGGCCATAAAATAGGGTCAACAAGGCGGCCTCCAGCGACTCTTCGTCGCCGGTGGGTTTCGCCAGTAAACCGGCCCGATGAAGAGGTTCCTCCGTCAACAGGCCGGGATAGAAGCGCATCAACGCTTCAGCGCTTATCTCCTTGCGCAAAAAATGCAAGACGTCAATGACTACCATGGCGAAGGGGGATTATCATTAACAGCCCGGCGGTGGCGGCGAAACGGCAAATGGCTAAAGAGTTTTAAGACATCTTCGATAAAATCATGGATGCGACGATGCCAGCGCTCATTTTGACGTATTCTTTCAGCACCATAACCTGTATGGGGTACAAACATAATTCCCGAACCCCGCTTGTGGGATTTAGTGTCGGTGATAATGCCCCTGTAACTGATGACGTTGGCGCCAAGGCGGTCGGAAATGATTTGGGCTGAGGATCGCCTTCCTCCTAACGCCCCAAAACATGATATGAGCTCTATATGACTAACGGATTCTTCCGGGTGCATTACACGATGTAATCCGCTAATAATATCGGCGAGCTCAATGGCATCATAGTGATTGATGCTAGCCAAGGCGCCATGAGCTTTCACTTCCATTTGCAATTTGTTGCTTCCCTCTCGAACGTATTCGAGACGCCCATCCGGTCCTAATAAGGCTGATACTCTCGTTTTTTCCAAATTAGCATCGCCAACAATAACCTTGAAAGAATTTTGATTATTTAATAGCCTGCCGTTGATGATACTCCCCATCTCCTGGGAGGAAATTATCATTTGATTTTTTTGAATTATATTATTAATGTAATGATTATTTAATCCCACAAATTTGTTTTCGCCAAGACTGATCATCATGTGAAGGTGTTTATCTTCCGAATAAAAAACAACGAGTTTCCCCACAGCCAACTGTTCCAACTCAGCATTATGAGTAATATATTTTTTCAATTAGCAAAAATTTGTTCAACTTTACTAACGAAATTTTTTCACCGTCTAATTTACCCGTCATCAGCGTTGCCAATCTTTCCAGAGCATCCGCTTGTTGCGGTACCAATTTTTTGGCAGCGACTAATACTTCCAAGGCAAAACGTGTGCTGCTTTTCTCGTAATGGACCTTATCAATCATTTCCGCAGCGGCATCCATTAGAGATTTAGTAGGCGCGTGAGAGGGGTGAAAATCACCTTTCTCAACGAGAAGAGAATGCCGTTTATCAAAAGTGCGTAAAACATCCTCTTTAAATGTGCCTAACTGCTCGGCGATGAGAATCCGTTTTTCATTGCTCAAAGACGACTCAAGCGCTTTATTATTCATTCCGGCAAAACGGCCATTGCCAAGGCTTATCATTAAATGCGATACCTTACTGTCCTCCAAACGGGTAAAACGAACCAATTTGCCTGGTTCGACACGCAGCATATCGCTGAAGGTTCTTACTTGTGATGGGTTTCTGATAATTTCAAGCAACGCTTCCTGCGGATGCATCTGATGATATTTGATCAAGGCTTCTTTTTTTCTAAGGTAACAATGCCTATTTCTTTTAAAATCGACATAACGAATTCGTAGCTGTTCTCCGATAGTCTATCCTTGATCAGATTAGCCCGGATTTTCTTTTGCAATAACGCTTGTTGGCCTATACTGTCGTAGTGCGATGAGAATAGTGAGAAGGCAATGGGTTTAGAAGTATTATCCAGCTCAAGAAAGCCGGCTGGGGATAACAATACAGATTCGCCATTCCCCCGGATATCAAAGGTGTGATTATAATCTTTCGCCTCCTGCTCGGTCATAAAATCTTTATAGGTTATCAATACCCTGGACTCCGAATTTTCAAAAGCGTTTTTCCATTTCTCCTCCCTTAATATCATCACATCCTCTATATCAGGAATTTTAATATAACGTATTTCCTCCGCACTGGGCTCCATGACGTACATTACATTTTTATATCTCGCCAACAGGACATAATGTCTATCTATCTGACTTTCTTGAGCAGGATCGAATACGAACAAGACACGATATCGAATATCTTTAAATCCATTTTCATGCGCAAAACGCCCTACTCCACTTAATATATTTTGATTTTCACCATCATATTTAATTTTGTTGCAAAAACGCCTAAATTTCGTTGCCAATACGCTTTCTTGCTGAATCAGCTCATCTTCTAAAGATTCTGAAGGCAAATTTTTTAAATCCTCAACATAGAGAGTCGCATCGCTAATTCCATTTAATAATATATTTTTATTATCAAACGAAAAATCCTCGCTTGTCATTTCTTGCCATTGAAGCTCAACTGTCGATGACTGTTCAGCACCTTGCAAACCGAACCCGGCGAATTTATTCGAGCCGAGAGAAAGCAGCATCAATTTTACTTTATTGCTATCATTCTCCAGCACCGCCAATTCATATCCAGAAGGGATTGAGTTAAGTGATTCCTTTTCATGCACAGCTTTCAATTGGCTGTAGATCCCGGAAATAAAAGATTTTTTGCTGGCGATTTGATATTGTTGCGGGTTAATACGTCCGCAAATCTGTAAAATTCTTAACATTGCCTCGACATTGCTTTGGCCTAACAATCCCGGCGTCGCGTCGCTTTGCTGGAGCAGGCTTCTGACCATCATCGCAGTCCGTTCGCGAACCTTGCCTTTGACAAAGGTCTCCGCCGCGCCGACGGAGCCGGCGGGGTTTATTATGCGACCCAATTTGAGCGCCGTCTCATGAAAGGTCTTGTATCCCCGGCAGCCATAGGATTTTATTAGGCTATAGATATCGTCCGCGCCGGATAATCCGGTCATTATGATGCCAAGCAGTGCCGATTCCCAAGCTTCAGCACGTTCTTGCGCGTCTTGCGCGACGGCAGCCTGGTGTAAATATAAAGCGCTGCCGGCTCCCGCCAAGGCATTGCTTAGCAGCATGACTGCGCAACCGGCGGATGAGCCGCCCGCGGGAAAAAGGCCAGCAGCGAAAGCGCGTTACTGGCGGCGAGCAACCGCTGCGCCGCAATCCCATCGGTTAGGTTCCGCTCGGAATGATCAGCAACGAGACTATGATAACCCAGATGTTCGCTCAGCTTTTCACTTTCGAGGATTTTCAAATCGCCCCAAATGTTTGTTGAATCAATCAAAAGAACCGGAGAAGTTATCTTGCATGCCTTCTCGTCTATTTTTGCGGTCAGGTCCACCGACTCCAGCCAAGCTTGTTGCTGGAGCGAAAGATGAGCGGCTATAAATGTTTTAAGCGCCTCGGTATTGTCACTGGGATTCCAGAGATAGAGAGTGCCCCTTGCCAGTGAAATCAGTAATCCACCGCTCGGGCGAGCGATAGCGACAACTCCCGCCGCCATGATGTGGCCTTCCGGGCAAATAAAGCCCACCAATTTCTCTTCAATCAAACCGTCCATCCATGATTCGACAATTTTTTTCAAAGTAATTTCAGCGTCAGGCGTTATATGGGGCATTAGCGCGGCGGCCAGCCGATCTTTAGCCGTGGTGATAAAAGCGTCGTGTATATCGGGACTGGAGAAAAAAATTCATAAGCCTGCCAACGCCGGCTGAAATCCGAGCTGGGCCGCCATTTACAATAAATTCGATATAAGAAAGATAATCTTGGTCAGCCGAACCCTGTATGCTGATATTCTGGATGACGACGCTGCTATTTTCTGATTTGGACGGATTGTGAAAAGCTTTAGATGGCTCTTGTAAAAGAATCTGCCGCAACAAATAGGTGCCATGTTCTGTAAATTTATATGACTCAACCCCGTGCTCTGTTTTAGTATAATGAATATCGATCTTGAGCTCCTGGTCCAGTTGACGGGAAGTAAGGGTAATTCCGTAATTTTTCTGGATAAGATCGCTTAAGAGAGTATCTATAAAGTAATGAGTAAGATTGGCGCTGTCCGGAGGAAAATTATTTGGACTATCAACTCCAGGGGGCCAGTCATTTTCTTCCGTATTTTTTGACCAACTCAATGTTTTGCTGGCATTGAAATCATCTCTAAACAGCATTTCTGATGCAAATTTCATGTTCACAACCGATGTGTTTTGCAAATTTTTATTGAGGGCGGGATACTTTGAAATATTTGTCAACACCTCAATCCAATAATCTTTGAAGCGCTCATCAATTACGCAAGCAGGGAGATTGTAGGGTGAGAAATTCTGCATAGTCTTTCTTCTATGCCGCTTTTTGATGTTTGTCGTTGGCTTGGTTTTTTGCTGTTTTTCTGCCATCATCCAATACTTTTGTTTATTACCTGCTCTCTTAGCAGCGTTTTGATAGTATTGCGAATATGCTTGGGATCTTACATCAATGGCGTCATGGTTGACGATATTTCCCTCAAGGCTTCTTGTAAAGCCGACATGACCGGTTGCCACTGAGATTTGCGAATGAATACCGGGCAAATGCGGCGATAATGTAATAGCGGCCATGGCTCTTATCAATGCCTCGGAAAGACTGGTATTACGATATGGGGCGTCGCTTGATAAAACCGGTGTGGGGTTTCCTACAATAGAAATGAGCTCTTTTGCCTTACTGTATTCTTTAGCAGGCAGCGCGGATAACCATCCCTTATCGCGGGTCCCCTCATCGCCTCCGCGGAAATAACCGGCAATTTTACCTAACACTCCAATGCCCGCTGTAAAAGAAAGCAGCCCTAACCCACGCCTGAATGCCGAAGTTTTATTGCTGCCGGTTTCATCCGCGTCTATTTTAACATCCGGCAAATTAAGTGCAATGCCGGCTGGCTTTGTTTCGCTAACTGAAATATTTTTAATAGAATTAATATTATATAAAAATGACGATTTGCTATTTATATTACTACTAACTTTGTTGTCAGAAATTAACGTAGGGTATTTGTTTTTTTCAATGAGGAGCATAGGGAAAGACCTTCTTATTCGCTATTGTTTTAAAATGGAAAATTAGCCGGAGAATGAATACTCTTATTTTTATGCTAAAATTGATGAAATTTTTAATTGCGCTTGCCTGCGCACATTAGCTTTCGCCATTGCTCTGCGTCAACGCTACGGTAAGTTAATAATATCTAGTCATTTGGAAAGAGGGTTAAGGCCGGCGCGCCGAAACTGCTTGCGGTATTATCCTTAAGCGACGGGGGAGGGCCGCGACGGCTCACAATTCCGGCGGGGTTGACGCGCACCGGCAATGCAGCGCAGTAAACTTTATCTATTCCGCGGCGGCCTTCCACGTCTGTGGCACGATTTCCAGTTGGGTTTGCTGGTCGGAGAGCCACATCAACCCGTCTTGCAGCGTTGCCTGCAGCGACATATTGCGCGCCGCCAGCGCCGCCAATTTCGCCATCTGGCCGTCATCGACAAAGCGCACGCAGAGATTGCCGTGCTGAGAAAGGGTCTGTCCCGCCTGCTGCCACCAAACCCGCGCCGCCCGTTCATTATAGGCATACAAAACCACCTGGCGCGCGACATGGCAGGCTTTGCGCAGCCTTTTCTCATCCGGCAGCCCTAATTCAATCCATAATTCCCATTCGCCGCTGTCGCTGTGAGACCAAAGCGCCGGTTCATCTTCCGCACTGAGCCCTTTGGTGAATTCCAGGCGATCGCCGGCGTGATATACCCAGGCCAGCAAGCGTAACATCATGCGCTGTGTTGTTTCAGAAGGATGTTGTGCTAAAACCAGATTGACATCCGAGAAATAATTCCGATCCATATCGGCGATATTAACCGCCGCTTTATGTATAGTTGCTTTTAATGCCATTATATCCCCACAAAGTTGGTCCGGGCTGGCAGTGTAACCGACAATGCCCTGCCATCGCCAGAAAAGAGACAAAAGAGGCGGTCGCCGGCACCTTTGATGACAGGGTAATGAATGCTCTGTGCTATAGTCTGATAAAGAAATTACTGTTGTACGATGGTGGCGGGATAATACCTCTTTATAGAGGTACTTATTCCTCCCTCAGGGAATAGGCGGTGTAGTCCGCCGTAACATGTAGGTGAGCTATTATGTCAACGAATGAAGAATATCAACCCATTAATTGCGATGATTACGATAATCTTGAGCTCGCCTGTCAGCGTCATTGGGTTCTCACCCTGATGCTTCGGAATGGAGATACGGTGACCGGCGCGGCGCGTGATATGATCTCAAGAAAGCATGTTGAGTATCTTGTTATTGACGATGCGGGCGCCAGTCACGAGCTGCGATTGGATCACATCGCCAGTTTCACCCATCCTGAACTCGGCACGGTAGTGGTAAGCGTTTAATCGCTCGCGCCGCTGCTTCCCCCTGGCGGGCAGTCAGTAATCTGCTACTGCCCGTTGTCGCCTTTCCCCCTGTCCCACTCAATCAACCAGTCCGTTCCGTCATTTTGCGCCTTACCTTCCCAAGTAATGAAAATGTCAGGCGCGGCAATCAGTACCTCATTATAATACAGCAACGGCGTCCGCTCCCGCAGCCAGGGAGCGACGTTCAATTCCTGCCAAATTTTTTTTCATATGCCTCCCGTGCCTGCGCCCGACGATATGCTGGGTGCCGCCGGCGGTGAACCTCACCGTGACGGTTTCATCCACCCGGGCGGCGCGGACCGCAATGCCGGACGGGGCCCGTTGCAAATAGCCCAGGCCGTCCGGCAATGCCAACGGCAGCCGGGCGTCGACCCAGTTAAGGATAGAGGCTTTTAGCGAACGCCATAAAGGCAGAATATACAGGCGCTGGCGAAAACGCCGTATCTGCCGATCCCCCAGTTGAAAACGTGGCTCGGCGTCCGGCCTGCTCATCCCTACTTCGGTCCAAAGACGCTCCAGTTGATCCCTGGCGGGCATCCGTACCCCCCCCAAGGCCAACCACCGACGCAGCAACGCGTTTCGCCGGGGTGCGCTCATGTCCGCCATTGGCGCCCATTCAAGCGAACCGTCCGGCAGCGTCAACCGCTCCAGCGTCTCTTGCAACAATTCATCCAGTAGGGCTTCCTGTTCAGCGCAAAGCATGGCGCTGCGCGCAACCGCATCGCTGAAACGAGGCCAGCGTTGGGCCAATAACGGCAGGACGCGCCGACGAAGATAATTCCGATCGAAGCGTTCATCCTCGTTGCTGTCATCTTCAATCCAGCGCAGCCGTCGTTGCCCGGCATAATCCCGCAATTGCCCCCGACTGCGCGCCAGCAAAGGGCGTAACAGCTCATGGCCGTGAAAGGGGGTGGATATCGCCATGGCCGACAGCCCGGCCGGCCCGCTGCCCCGCTTCAAAGCCAGCAGGAAGGTTTCGCTTTGGTCGTCCAAATGCTGGGCGGTAAGCAGGGTTTCGCCGGGCATAAGCATCTGCCGGAGCGCCTGATAGCGAGCCTCCCGGGCCGCGCCTTCCAGACCGGCGGTTTCGGGATTGACCCGCACCGGTATCGCTTGAAAGGACACCCCGCGGTCTTGGCACTGGGCAAGGCAATGTGCGGCCCACTCATCGGCGTGAATACTCAAGCCATGATGGATATAAACCGCGCGCAGGCTCAGGTCGGGCCAACGCAGCCGGCGCAAACAGGTTAAGGCATCCAGCAAGACGGTGGAATCCAAACCGCCGCTGAAGGCGACCAGTAGCCTTCTCCTCGGCCCCAGGGTCTCGGCGATATGAGCGCATAACGCCATGACGGGGCCGGACAGCGAGTCAGCCGTATCGTCGAAAGGTGCTCCCTCAGTCTTCATACAGTTCCAGCGGCAATCCGTCGGGATCGCTGAAAAAGGTAAATCGCTTGCCCGTCAGAGGATCTCGGCGAAGAGGCTCTACCGGCACCCCTGCCGTCGCCAGCGCCGTTGCGGCATCAGCCAGATTATCGACGCTGAAAGCCAGATGACGCAGCCCCTGAGCCTCGGGACGACTCAGGCGGGACGGCGCGTCCGGAAAGGAAAACAGCTCAATGAGATAAACGCCGTTCAATGCCAAATCGCCTTTCCAGGAGGCACGTTCGGCGCGGTAGATTTCACTTTGTAAAGTAAATCCCAGGATATCGCAATAAAAGCGTTTACTCGCTGCATAATCCGCTGCGATAACGGCGATATGATGTACTTTATTGAGTTTTAGCATCGGTATGTGTTTCCGGTTGATCTTTCACGGCAGCCGTCGACCACGCTTTCCCAACGGGAGAGTATACCCCGAGGCCGTGGCGGGATAAACAAGCCGCTTATAAGCGATATTATTGACTTAGCGTAATGGCGTCAGCGCATCGGCACATCGGCATATCGGCATATCGGCATATCGGCATATCAGAACATCAGAGCTTCATTAAGAATAAGCCCGATGGGTGTTCATTTTTCAAACATCGCATTGTTAAGAATTTCGTTAATGCAAAGATGCATAAAACGCTTATCTCCAACATATTGAATAGCCAGCTAAAAAAAGCGTGCCTATTATCTAACACAGTTTCGGCATCAATATCCTCAACATTAACATCAGGAGGGCTTATGCAAATTTTGCCTCATTCGGTTTTTCGCTATCATGGCTTATCTTCGGCAAGCAAGCCGGTAAAAACAGACGAGCTAGGGAGTTCAATATCGATACGTGGCATTTTTCAGCGGCTCAGAATGTCGCGACCGCCACCCCCGGCGAGCATGCCCAAGGGTAAAGAGCAGACCATCGCCTTACGCGCCCAAGTACAATCTATGCGGATACTTTATTTGCGCGCCGGCGTGCGGGCAATGCGTAATATCGGGGGAGCGAAACAAAGCGATGAAATGGAGGCCATGCTCGATGATGAGGAAAAACGTGATGAAAGCGCAGTGCCCGCCGGGAAAAAAGACATATCAGCGATGCTGGCGCTAAAAGAAGAGATAATCAACAGGTTGGCCGCGCATTTGAAAAAACATGCCTGTTTTGATTTCGGAGAAGCGAAACGGGACGCCAGGCGCCAGCTTGAGAAGGCAGTCAAGGAACAGCTTAACAATGCACATTGGGATACCGTTGAAAACAGCTTCGGTTATGTCGATAAAACCTTTGTCAGCACCCAGAAGCCCGCGTCGCAAATGAAATTAGGCGACGATGATATCTACCCGGTAAAATATAACAATCGCGGAATTTGCAGTAAATCCAGCACAGAGGTTACGCATGCGGTGAATCTGTGGTCCTCGACGCTTTCAGTGCGGGAAGGGAATAGCCACCGCCCCCTGTTTGCAGGGATACGCCATGGCGTACTCAGTCCTTTCGGGCTCAGGCCCGGTAGTCCGGAGCGTCGCGAAGGGGCGTTGGCTCGCGCCGTGGAAGTCGTCGCCGCCGCCCTGCACCAGCAGCCGGAAAAAATGGCGCAAGCCCTGGCGGGCCACACAGTGGAATTGCCGCTGACCTCCACCAGCTTACTGACGCCCGTGGATTTCGGGTCACTCACCGAAGCGTCTCAGTTAAAAGACCAACTGGAAGCATGGGATACCGTCAGCAAAGCGCCTCTGTGTTTTCTCGTCAGAAATAAAGACGGCGAAAAGGTACCGGTAACCATCAAGGCCGATGTGGCGGCATTTAACTTCGGCGTGAACGAATTGGCCTTGAGTTTTTTGAAAATGGGTCACGGCGTTTCCGATAGGGTTAACCACAGCGCATTAGGTAAATTATTGGGAAATAATCTCTCGCCGGATGCCCCGCCGGGGGGGTTGGGTCGGTCAATACCTTGCCGCCAAGCCGAAAAATGCCGAGCGGGTCATTACGCTGGCGACGCAGCTCAAAACCATCCTGGCGCAAAAAACACACCATACCGACGCCGGGGAACCCTATAAAGCCGCGATGCGCGTCGCATTGCTTTCTTATGAAATCGGCATCACGCCCTGCTGGAATTGTAAAAGCGGCAAGGACCGCACCGGCATGCTGGATGTCGAGCTCAAGCGTGAAGCGGCGGCGGTTTATGCCGGCAAAGCCGGCAATGGGATAGGTATGCTTGATGCGGAAGGACAACGCCTGATGCAGGCGGTATTGCTCAACAGCGGCAATCTGGAGATACAGCGTTACAATACCGGACTGACGGGCAATAAAGTGCTAAATAAAAAACCGGCCGACGCGATCGTCGGGTTATCCATGCGCAAGCGTATCGGCGACGCCGCGGATAAAGGCGCCGGTCTGTCAATCCTGGCGGTTAGTTGAATGGAATGCTTCATCAAGGCGGTGTATGACCATTACGAACTGCTCCCCGGCGAAGACAACGATTTCATTCTGGCGGATGATACCATTATCTACCTTGAGGAAGATGCGGAAAAAATCACCCTGCTTTGCCCCTGCTTTCCCTTGCCCCATGAATACCATGCGCTATTGGCGCTGTTGGCATACAACTGCCGTGGCGATACCCTCTTTGGCGTGGAAGAGGATATCGTGGTGGCCCGCAGGACGATTTACGCCGACACCGTCCCCGCCGATATGGCGAAACAGTTCGGCGTATTCATTGCGGATATCTTGTCCGTCAAAAAGGATCTAGGCCTGGGCCAACCGGACTTTTAGGCGCCGTCGGGATCATTTTTCAAAACACGCACCAGATAACGACCGTCCTCGGTCAGTTGCGCGCCGTGAATATCGGTTTCGAACCCCGGATAGCGTATACCGATGCTGCATAGCATAAGCAGGAAATCCAGCACACCGCGGCTTTGCTCGGTTATCATTTCGCCGGGCATCACCACCGGCACCCCAGGGGGATAAGGCAGCAGCATATTGGCGGATATACGGCCGATTAATGCCGGCAATTCAACGGTCTCCACGTTTCCGCGCACCTGTTGCTGAAAAGCGGCATAAGGGGTCATTTTCATTTCCGGCAAAACCTCGAAGGCGGTCAGCATCAGCTGCGGCAACCGGTGCTGGCGAATCAATTCATGTATGCCGCCGGCCAAATCCTGTATTCGCATGTTGCGATAAAAATCCGGATCTTCCGCATAAAGATCCGGCAACATATTCCTGACGCGTAAATTGAGGTCATAGGCGCGTTTGAATTCGGTCAAGCCCCGCAGCAGGCTCATGGCCTTGGTTTTATCGATGCCGATGCTGAAGAGGAACAAGAGATTATAGGGACCGGTTTTTTCCACCACCACGCCGCGTTCATCCAGAAATTTAGCCACCAGCGCCGCCGGTATGCCTTCTTCGGCCATGGCGCCGGACTCATCCATACCGGGCGTCAGTATCGTGACCTTAATGGGATCGAGATACATATGATCCGCATCGGCATCTTTGAAACCATGCCATGGGGCGCCGGGTTCGATGGGCCAGCAAACCGCCTCATCGATTATCTCCGGCTGCCAGATATCGAAAAACCACCCTTCGGACTCCTGCCGCAGCCGCTGCACCTCTTTACGAAAATGCAGCGCCCGTTCGATGGAGCGCAAAATCAGCCGCCGTCCCGACTTGCCGCGCACCATCGCCGCCGCCATCTCGATAGAAGAGACGATACCGTAATGAGGCGAGGTGGTTGTGTGCATCATATAGGCTTCGTTGAAGGTACGTTCGTCATAATCGCCTTTAATATGTATCAATGATGCTTGAGAGAACGCCGCCAGCAGTTTATGGGTCGATTGCGTTTCGAAAATGACTTTACCCGGCGTCCGTTCGCCGCTCATCCCGCTTTTGCCCTGGTAAATGGGGTGAAAATGGGTATAGGGCACCCAGGCGGAATCAAAGTGAATCGCAGGCACATCCAGGGTTTCCTTGATGTAGCGGGTGTTGTAAAGCAAACCGTCATAGGTGGAATTGGTAATGACCGCATACACCGGCCAACTGGCTCGCGGCGTAGCCGCCACCTTGGCGGCGATACTCGCGCGCTGGAACTGGCTTTTTGGAATGCCGCCCAGGATACCGTAGGCATTGCGGATCGGGCAGAGATAAAGGGGCACCACGTCGCTCATCATTAGGAGGTGCGTCAGGGACTTATGGCAATTGCGGTCGATCAAAACCGTTCCCCCCCCGCAGGGGCGGCATACATACCCACCATTTTATTGGCGGTGGATGTGCCGTTGGTCACCATGTAACTTTGCTCGGCGCCAAAGATCCGGGCGATAAACTCCTCCGCTTCCAAATGCGGCCCGGAATGATCGAGCAGAGAACCCAGTTCGGTCACCGAGACGGAGACATCCGCTTTCAGGGTATTGGCGCCGAAAAAATCATAAAAGAGGCTGCCCACCGGGCTTTTTTTGATAAGCCGTGCCCGCCATGTGGCCGGGGGTGCAAAAGGTGTATTTGCCCTCTTTGACATAATTAAACAGGGCTTTGGTGAACGGGGGGATGATAACGTCAATGTATTCGTCCGTATATTGGCGTATACGCGTGCTGATGTCATCCGCCACGCCTAGCCCATACTCGAAGAAATAGAGCACCATGCGCATTTCATTCAGGCTGACGTCAAGAGAGGACTGGGTATTGATGAACGCATATAAGGGCAGATATTCGTTTAGCTCATTGATCTCGGTGCAAAGATCCATGCTGTGCCGATCCCAGTCGAATATCACGCCGCAGATACGGGAATTTTGCTCAATCAGCTTCAACAGATCCCCGCTGCCGTTGGGATAGACGAGCTGAAACCCCTTTGCTCTTAGCGCTTCATCCAATTCCCGGATAGGTCCGTGCTTATAAAACACCTGTTCCGGACATAAAATCGCAATAATATTCATCCAGCCAATCCTTAAATTCCGGGCTGCTTCGCTGAAAATTCTCTAATAATTAAGAATACACCACACCTGGCGTGGCAGACACACGATGATCGGAGCTTGAACAGAGCGAGTTAAAACAAGGACGCGTTTGGCAGGGCCGGCTCTTAGCCGCCGTCCGGCGGTCGTCGAAGTGCCCCGTGACGCGCTGGGCCGGTCATCGCCGAGACTCGCATCGGGCGTTTTGCAGCGTCGATGCCGAAGAGACCGCGTGTAAAAGGGAGAGCGTGCCAACGGGGTCGGAGCGGCCGTTTAGCGGCCGTCGTAGCGCCCCATGGCAGGCTAGGCCCGCCATCACCGATCATGCAACGTTTATGTTAAAAGGAGAACTCGGCGATATAGCCGCAGCGGCCACCGGCGTCCAAGCCCATCAGGGGCGCAATCCTATACTAGCAATAGCCATAATTCATCAATCGCTGGTAGCGGCGATTCAACAGCTCTTCTTCGCTAAAGCTATCCAGCTCGCCGAGATCCGCCAGCAACTGAGCCTTCAACGACGCGGCGATGGCCGACACATCGCGATGGGCGCCGCCCAAGGGTTCCGGGATGATACTGTCGATCAGTTCCAGCTCTTTCAGTCGCGGCGCGATAATGCCCATGGCGTCGGCGGCAACCGGCGCCTTATCCGCGCTCTTCCACAAAATCGACGCGCAGCCTTCCGGCGAAATCACCGAATAGGTACTGTATTGCAACATATTGACTTTATCGCCGACGCCGATGGCCAACGCGCCCCCCGAGCCGCCTTCGCCAATAACGGTGCAGACGACCGGAATCCGCAACCCTGACATCTCGCGCAGATTATGGGCGATGGCCTCCGACTGGCCGCGCTCTTCCGCGCCGACCCCCGGATAAGCGCCGGGGGTGTCGATAAAGGTCAGCAGCGGCATGTTGAAACGGTCCGCCATCTCCATCAGACGCAAGGCCTTGCGATAGCCTTCCGGCGCCGGCATGCCGAAGTTGCGACGGATTTTCTCTTTGGTTTCACGGCCCTTCTGATGGCCGATTATCATCACCGGACGGCCGTCAAGGCGAGCCGTGCCGCCGATTATCGCCTTGTCGTCGGCATAGGCGCGATCGCCGGCGAGTTCATCAAAATCAGTGAAAGCGTGCTGGATATAATCCAGCGTATACGGACGGCGGGGGTGGCGCGCCAACTGGGCAATTTGCCAGGCCCCCAGATCGGAAAATATCTTGCGCGTCAGCTCTACGCTTTTCTCGCGCAGACGCTGAACTTCCTCATCCAGATTAATATCTAATTTTTCGTCTTGACGGCTGACTGCGGTCAGCGAGTCAATTTTCGCTTCCAGCTCTGCAATCGGCTGTTCAAAATCAAGAAAATTAAGACTCATATTATTCCTATATTAGTCAAATTCCAGTTCCACCTGCTCGTTGCCCACCAGGGTACGCAAATCATTAAGCAACCGGTCGGTGGGCGTGACGCGCCACGTCGCGCCAAACCTTAGCCTGGCGCGAGCATCTTCACGTTGATAATAAAGATGCACTGGAATCGTCCCCGATCGATGCGGTTCCAACGATAAACGGAGACGGTTTAAAAGCTGGTCATCAATTTGCCTGTCGGTCAGCGATATAGCAAGCCCGCGGGCATATTTTTCACGCGCTTCGCTGATATCCATCAGTTCGCGGGCAGTCATTTTAAGGCCGCCATTAAAGTCGTCAAAGCTGACCTGTCCCTGCGCTATCAGGATACGGTCTTTTTCCAGCAAATGCTGATATTTCTCCAGGGCGTCCGTGAACAGCATCACGTCCAGCCGACCTGAGCGATCATCTAAGGTACACACGCCGATTCGATTGCCCCGTTTGGTCATCATGACCCGGGCCGACAGCACCAATCCCGCCGCGGTCACCATTTTACCGCGATCGGTGGGATGCATGTCCTTCAGGCGCAAACCGCCGGCATAGCGTTCGATTTCCCGCAGGTAACGTGTGATGGGGTGGCCGGTCAGGTAAAGTCCCAGCGTCTCCCGCTCTCCGTCCAGCACGACATGCTCCGGCCAGGGCGGCACCGTGCTATAGGAGGCTTCCACCGCCTCCGGCGCCTCGGCCAGTACGCCGAACATATCCCCCTGCCCGATGGCCTCGGCCTTTGAGTGCTGTTCGGCCGCCTTGAGCGCATCGCCGAGGGAATTCATCAATGCCGCGCGATGAGGCCCAAGCCGGTCGAACGCGCCGGACATGATAAGCTTTTCCAGCATGCGGCGGTTGAGCTTTTTGATATCGGTGCGGGCGCATAAATCAAACAGCTCCTTGAAGTGGCCGTCCTGGTTGCGCGCATCGATAATCGCTTCAATGGGCCCTTCCCCCACACCCTTGATGGCGCCGATGCCATAGACGATTTCCCCGTCGTCATTGACATGGAAATGGTACAGCCCGCTGTTGATATCCGGCGGCAGGACCTTCAGGCCCATACGCCAGCACTCGTCCACCAGCCCGACCACCTTTTTCGGTATTGTCCATGTCGGCGGTCATCACCGCCGCCATGAACTCGGCCGGGTAGTGCGCTTTTAACCATAGCGTCTGGTAGGACACCAGCGCATAGGCGGCGGAGTGCGATTTGTTGAAACCGTAGCCGGCGAATTTTTCCACCAGGTCGAAAATGTGCATCGCCAGTTCGCCGTCGACGCCGATGCTTTCCGCTCCGGCCTTGAATACCGACCGCTGCTTGGCCATTTCCTCCGGTTTCTTTTTACCCATGGCGCGGCGCAGCATGTCCGCTCCGCCGAGAGTATATCCCGCCAATACCTGGGCGATCTGCATGACCTGTTCCTGATACAGGATAATGCCATAGGTCGGCTCCAGCACCGGCCGCAGCGATTCGTGCTGCCATTCGATATCCGGGTATGAGAGCGCCTCCCGACCGTGTTTGCGGTCGATAAAATTATCCACCATGCCGGACTGTAGCGGGCCGGGCCTAAACAGCGCCACCAGCGCTATCATATCTTCAAAGCAGTCAGGCTGCAGACGCTTGATAAGGTCTTTCATACCGCGGGATTCCAGCTGGAATACGGCGGTGGTTTCGGAGCGTTGCAGCATGTCGAAGCTTTTTTTTATCATCCAGCGGGATGGCGGCGATATCCACCGGCGGCAAGCCCTGCTTGCCGCGCCGGGCGTTGATCATTTCCAACGCCCAGTTAATGATGGTGAGGGTACGCAGCCCGAGGAAGTCAAACTTCACCAGCCCGGTGTACTCCACGTCGTTTTTATCAAACTGCGTGACCGGATGATTGCCCTCGGCATCGCAGTAAAGCGGCGCAAAGTCGGTGATTTTGGTCGGAGAGATCACCACGCCGCCGGCATGCTTGCCGGCATTGCGGGTCACGCCTTCCAGCTTGCGCGCCATGTCGATAAGCGCCTTGACCTCTTCATCGGCGTCGCAGCTGGCCTGCAGCTGCGGTTCGGCGGCAAAGGCTTTTTCCAGCGTCATGCCCGGGTCGGGGGGGGACAAGTTTGGAAATGCGATCGACGAAACCGTAAGGATGGCCCAGTACCCGGCCGACATCGCGAATGACCGCTTTGGCCGCCATGGTGCCGAAGGTAATGATTTGGGAAACCGCGTCCCGGCCGTAGGTTTCCGCCACGTGATCTATCACCAGATCCCGTTTTTCCATGCAAAAATCCACATCGAAGTCAGGCATGGAAACACGTTCGGGATTGAGGAACCGTTCAAACAGCAAATCGAACGCCAAGGGATCCAGATCGGTGATTTTCAGGGAATAGGCCACCACCGAACCGGCGCCGGAGCCGCGGCCCGGGCCGACGGGAACGCCGTTATCCTTGGACCATTGTATAAACTCCATCACAATCAGAAAGTAGCCGGGGAAACCCATCTGGTTGATAACCTGAAGCTCCCGCTCCAATCGCTCATCATAGGGCGGACGTTTGGCCTGACGCACTTCGGCGTCGGGATACAAAAACGCCAGCCGTTGCTCCAACCCTTCATGGGCGCGGGCCACCAGGAAATCTTCAGTGGACATATCGCCGGTGGGAAATTGCGGCAGGAAATATTCCCCCAGCCGGATGGTGACATTACACCGCTTCGCGATTTCCACCGTGTTGGTCAGCGCTTCCGGCAGATCGGCGAACAGCTCGCACATCTGCTCCTCGCTGCGCATAAACTGCTGGGCGCTATAGTTTCGCGGTCTTTTCGGATCGTCCAAGGTAAAGCCGTCATGAATGGCCACCCGGATTTCATGTGCCTCGAAATCCTCTTCCGCCAGAAAACGCACATCGTTGGTCGCCACCACCGGCAAGCGGTGTTCAATGGCAACGGCCACCGCCCCGTGCAGGTAAGCCTCTTCATCCGGCCGTCCGGTGCGTATCAGTTCGATATAGTAGCGATTGGGAAAGTACTGTTCATAGAAGGCCAGGCACTGTTCCATTTGCGGTTTATTGCCGCGCAGGAGAAACTTGCCCACATCGCCCTTGCGCCCGCCGGAAAGCAGCAACAGCCCCTCGTTGTGCTTGATAAGCCAATCTCGCTCAATCGTGGGTCCGGCGGCGCCGTAGCCCCGCTGATAGGCCTCGGAAACCAGCAGGGTCAGGTTTTGATAGCCGGTATTGTCGGCCGCCAGAATAGTCAATTCCGCCGGCTCATCCCCCAGCATATCGTTTTGCATCAGAACATCAGCGCCGACGATGGGCTTGATGCCCGCATAATGGGCGGTATTGTAGAATTTCACCAACCCGCACAGATTGGTATGATCGGTAATGGCCAGCGCGGGCATCTTGAGGGATGCGGCTTTTTTCACCAGCGGGCCGACCTTGGCCAATCCGTCTATCATGGAATAATCGCTGTGTACGCGCAGGTGAATAAAACGGGGTTCGGTCATTATCCTGCCACCAAAAGTGAGTTATTGATGTGTGGACCGGTTAAACACACGGCAATGAAGAAGCCCATCACAGTCCCAGCACCCGTTTCACCGGGCCGAAGCTCCGCCGATGATGCACCGTCGCCCCCAGCAGCGCCAGTTTTTCCAGATGGTAGGCGGTGGGATAGCCTTTATGTTGAGCAAAACCGTATTCGGGATACTCAAGATGCAACGCGACCATTTCCCGGTCGCGGGACACTTTGGCCAGGATCGATGCGGCGCTGATTTCCGCCACCAGATTATCCCCCTTAATCACCGCCAGGGACGGCATGGGCAACAGGGGACAACGGTTGCCGTCTATGAGGGCATAATCCGGCGTCAAAGGCAGCCCCTCTATCGCCCGCTGCATGGCCAGCAGGGTAGCGTGAAAAATGTTCAGCCTGTCGATCTCCGCCGCTTCGGCGCGGCCCAGGCTCCAGGCCAGCGCTTTATCGGTGATTTCGTCGTAAAGCGCCAGGCGGCGTTTTCACTGAGCTTTTTCGAATCCGCCAGTCCGCGGATCAGACGCAAGGGATCCAGGATCACCGCGGCGGTCACCACCGCCCCCACCAGCGGGCCGCGTCCCACTTCATCGACACCGGCGATGCACTGGGCCATGGGATAGGTAAATAATTCCGTCATCGATTTTATTGTTCCATTCGGAACCGGAACCTTCGTTAAACATGGACAGGCGCCGGATTACCGCCTCATAACATTCGACGTTGCCTTAAGGTCGCGCTATCCGTAAGCGAAGCCCGTCAGGGCGTCATTTGATCAGTTTCATCACCGCCTGAGCGGCCTGCTCATCGGCGTTGCAGCGAATGCTTTTATGCAGCGCCAGAAAGGTCTCTTTTAACGCATGGCTGCGGCTCATGTCGTTTAACAGCGGCAACAACGCCGCCGCCAGTTTATCAGGCACGCACTCCTCCTGCAGCAGCTCAGGCACCAGTTCCCGGCCCGCCAGCAGGTTGGGCAGGGAAACGTAGGGGGTTTTCACCAGCCGCCGGGCCAGCCAAAAGGTCAGTGGCTTCATGCGATAGCCCACCACCATCGGACACTTGGCCAGCATACACTCCAACGCGGCGGTGCCGGAAGCCAGCAATGCGGCGTCGCTGGCAATCATCGCCTCCCGCGCGCGGCCGTCCAGTAAACGCACCCGGAGTTGGGGCCGCCCGCGCTTTGATTTTTTCAAATTGCTCGCGTCGGCGCGCATTGACCAGCGGCACCAGGATCTCCAGTTCGGGAAAATGACCGCTGAGCAATTGGGCGGCGAGCAGGAAATCCGCGCTCAGCATCTCGACTTCGGCGCCGCGGCTACCCGGCAGCAGCGCCAGACAGCGAGCCTCAGCGGGGATGCCCAGACGCTTTCGCGCCGCCGCTTGGTCCGGCATCAAGGGCATGGCGTCCGCCAAGGTATGGCCGATAAAGCGGCAGGGAACGTTATACCTGTCGTAAAAGGCTTTTTCAAACGGCAAAAACGCCAGCACATTGTCGGTGGCCCGGCCGATTTTGAATACCCGTTTTTGACGCCAGGCCCACACCGAGGGGCTGACATAATGGATGGTGCTGATGCCGCGGCGTTTCAGCCGACCTTCAAGAGTGATATTGAAGTCGGGGGCGTCGATACCGACGAACACCGCCGGCATCAACGCGCTGAAACGCCGGGTCAGGTCACGGCGGATTTTCAGCAAACGCGGCAAGCGCTCCAGCACCTCCACCACGCCCATCACCGCCAGTTCCTCCATTTCATACCAGGCTTCGCATCCCTCCGACTGCATGCGCGGGCCTGCCACGCCGACGAAACGGGCCTCCGGCAGATGCCGCCTGAGGGCGCGAATCAATCCCGCGCCGAGGATGTCCCCTGACGCCTCGCCGGCCACCAGGCCGATAACCAAGGAAGGGGTGGGCATAATCAGCGAATGATGCCCCGCTGCGAGCGGGCGAGGAATTCGGTGAAGGCGCCGACCGCCGGGTACTCCGCCGCCATTGCCTCGAGTTCTGGCTTGATCTCGTCCAAGGTTTTGCCGCTGCGGTATATCAGCTTATAGGCGGCGCGAATGCCTTGCAGCGCCGCTTTATCAAAGCCGCGGCGCTTGAGTCCTTCAATGTTAAGGCCAAAAGGCGTGGCATGGTTGCCCTGGGCAATGACGTAGGGCGGGACATCCTGGGCGACGCCTGAGCAGCCGCCCACCATCACATGCGCCCCGATGGAGCAGAACTGGTGCACCGCGGTCATGCCGCCGATGATGGCGTAATCATCAAGGGAAACATGCCCGCCGAGCGTGGCGTTGTTTGCCAAAATACAGCGATTGGCGACCCGGCAGTCATGGGCGATGTGAGTGTTGACCATCAACAGGTTGTCATCGCCTATCCGCGTCACTTCGCCGCCCTGCACGGTACCGCGATGTATGGTCACGCTTTCGCGGATCCGGTTGCGGTTGCCGATTTCCACCCGGGTGGGCTCACCGGCATATTTCAGATCTTGATTCACTTCACCGAGGGTGGCGAACTGATAGATCTCGTTTTTCTCACCGATGCGGGTGATGCCGTTAATCACCACGTGGGACTTCAACACCGTGCCGGCGCCGATTTCAACCTGAGCGCCGATGAAACAGAAAGGCCCGATATGGACGCCGGCATGAACTATGGCACCGTCTTCAACGATGGAGCTGGGATGGATAAAGGCGGATTGATCAATCACGTTATCAGGACTCCCGACGACGGGCGCACATCATCGACGCTTCGCAGGCAATTTCACCGTCTACCTTGGCAACCCCCTGGAAGCGGGCGACTCCGCGGCGCTCTTTGATAAATTCAACCTCAAGGATCATTTGATCGCCGGGTTGAACAGGACGTTTGAAGCGAGCGTTATCCACTGCTGCAAAATAGTATAGTTCGCCCGGTTCCAATTTACCGACGCTCTTAAATGCCAGGATACCCGTCGCCTGAGCCATCGCCTCAAGAATCAACACCCCCGGGAAAATGGGTTTACCGGGAAAATGCCCCTGAAAAAACGGCTCGTTGTAAGAGACATTTTTCAGCGCGCGCAAGGATTTTCCCTTTTCATAATCCAGAACGCGATCCACCAGCAGAAATGGAAAGCGATGGGGCAAAAACTCCAAAATCTCATCTATGTCTAGAGTATGAGTGTCAGTAGTCAAAATACTCTTCCTGTCTGAAAAAATGATGGCAGTAACAACACGGCCTGCAATAACCCGGTCAAGGGTACATTAGCAGGCCGCAAATAAAAAATGTCTTCGTCAGGCTTTAGCCCGAACGCACATTATCAGCTCAGTTGGCGAAGGCGGTTAGTCTTTTGCTGATTTTCGCTCGATAGCTTTTAATCGCTTGCTCATCTCGCTGATGTTCATGACCAGCGCTGCGGTCTTTCGCCAAACTTTATTGGGCTGCAAAGGAATACCCGACGAGTATACGCCAGGTTCGGCGATAGGTCTCATCACCATTCCCATACCGGTAATAGTCACCTTGTCGCAGATTTCCATATGTCCGTTGATGACGCTGGCGCCGCCAATCATGCAATAGCGGCCGATGGTCAAACTGCCGGCCATGATAACACCGCCGGCAACCGCCGTATTGTCGCCAATCACAACGTTATGCGCAATCTGGCACTGATTGTCGATGATGACGCCGTTGCCGATAACCGTATCATCCAAGGCGCCGCGATCGATGGTGGTACAGGCGCCGATTTCAACCCGGTCGCCCACGACAACCGTGCCGAGCTGAGGAATTTTGATCCAGGTGCCGCGATCGTTGGCGTAACCGAAACCATCGGCGCCGATGACCGTGCCGGATTGTATCAGGCACCGCTCGCCGATACGGACTTCATGATAGACAGTGACATTGGCCCATAGCCTGGTGCCGGTTCCGATCTTGCTGTTTTTACCGATAAAACATCCCGGGCCGATAACCACGTCATCGCCCAGAATAGCGCCGGATTCGATAACCGCGTTGGCGCCGACGGCTACCCGCGAGCCCAGCCGCGCGGCGGGGGATATTACCGCGCTGCCGGCGATATCTTGCGCCGGAGACGGGGTGGTGTCCATCAGTTGCGCCATGCGGGCGTAGGTCAGGTAGGGATTTTTGACTATCAGAGCCGCCCCTTGCCAATAAGGCAAAGCCTCGGCCGAAAGCACCACGGCGGAAGCCTGGCAAGTGAAAAGTTTGTCATGAAAGCGACCGTCGGCCAGAAAAGTGATGTGGCCGACTGTGGCGGAACCCATGGAGGCAATGCCGGTGATGACGATATCGCCATCACCATGCAATTGTGCATCCAACTGCTGCGCTAAATCAGCAAGTCGAATTGAAGACATAACTTATTTGACCTGCTTTAGCACGTCGGCAGTGATGTCTTGAGAAGCGCCGGCATACGCCACGGCATTGGTATCGATGACGATATCATAGCCTTGCTTGCTGGCGACGGCCTTCACCGCATCCTGGATACGGCTCAGGATTTTATTGCGTTCTTCTGCCTGACGACGGCGGTTATCCTGCTCAAAAGCCTGGGCCTTCGCGGAGAAATCCTCGCGTTGCGCCATGAGATCTTTTTCCATACGGTTGCGATCGCTGGCTTTCATGGTGGAACCGTCACGTTGCAGACGCTGCATTTTGGTTTGCAGATCCTTTTCTTGAGCTTGCAGATCCGCAGCGCGGCCCTTGAACTCATTTTCAAGTTGCGCAGCTACGGTCGCGCGCTGAGGCAATTGCTGAAAAATACTCGCAATGTTGACGACAGCAATTTTGTCAGCAGCTTGCACGCTGGCTGAGGCAGCCAATGCTAATCCGAGGCCCGCGGCATACAACCACTTTTTCACTATAAACTCCTTAAACCTACATGTATGTTTAAAATCATTTCAAATCGACGCAATACTACCACGTTTTACCAATATTAAACTGGAACTGCTCGGCTTTGTCGCCTTCTTGTTTTTTGATCGGCTGGGCATAGGAGAAAACCAACGGCCCCAATGGAGACATCCACTGCAGCGCAAAGCCGCTTGATACGCGGATATTACCCGGATCGCTGTAGTCCGGCACGCCCGCCGCGCGGGTTTGCGCGGTATTCTGCCAAGCGGTATCCCACACCGTGCCGCTGTCCACGAAGAACGAGGTCCGGATGGAATTGACGTACTTCGCGCTGATGAACGGCGTCGGCACAATCAATTCCGCGCTGAGCAACGCCATGGCGTTACCGCCCACCGCATCGCTGGATTTATCCAACGGACAGGCGCTGTAGGACGTGGCGCCCGCTGCGCAATTATAGTAGATGGCTTTCGGTCCGATGGTGTTGGACTGGAAACCACGCACCGTCGTGGAGCCGCCGGCGTAGAAGTTGTCGTAGAACGGCACCTGCTTGCCGCCGATACCATCGGCATAACCGGCGCGTCCGCGGCCCATCAGCACCCAGTTGCCGGATTCGGTCAGCGGGAAGTAGCTGGTGGTGTCGAAGGTGACTTTGTAGTAATCGTTGGTGGAACCGGGAATGGTCACCTTGCCGCTCAGGCTGGCGGTGGTACCGGAGGTCGGGAAGTAGCCGCGGTCGAGGTTATTGTAGCTCCAGCCCGAGTTGAAGAAGAAGTCATCGGCGGTGAAATTGGCGTCGGCGCTTTCATTTTCTCCCACTACTATCGGCGGATATATGCCGTTGGCGTGCAGGTAACGCCACATCGCGACCTGAGGATCCATGTTCGACAAATCATTATGCACATAATCCAGGCCTAAGTTCAGCGAATTGGTTTCACTGATGGGGAAGCCAAGGGTCGTGCCTATGCCGTAGCTCTTGTCGGTATAGCTCGACAGATCGGCGTCTTCGGCGTCGAAGTCGTTGTAGAAAATCCGTCCCCCCAGGCTCACACCGTCGACGGTGAAGAAGGGGTCGGTCAGCGAGAGTTCGGCATAGGTCTGGTAGTCGTTCTTGGTACCGCTTAGGCCCACCGTGTTGCCGGTACCCAGCCAGTTGTCCTGCTGAATGCCGAACTGGAAGCTGACGCCGCTCTCGGTACCGAAGCCGATGCCGAAGTTGATGCTGCCGGTGTTGCGCTCCTTGACTTTATAGACGACATCCACCTGATCCTCGGTGCCGGGAACGCGCTGGGTATCCACATCGACGGTTTCAAAGTAGCCGAGCCGATTCAAGCGCTCCTTGCCCTGATCCACAAGATTGCTGCCCAGCCAAGCCCCTTCCATCTGACGCATCTGGCGACGCAGGACTTCGTCCTTCGTGATGTCATTGCCTTCGAAACGGATACGCCGCACGTAGTAGCGATTGCCGGCGTCAACGTTGATATGAAGCTTCACGGTCTTGGCGGTATCGTCAATTTCGGGCTGCGTCACCACGCGGGGGTAGGCATAGCCGTAACGACCCAACAGCTGCTTGATATCGTTTTCCATCTTGGTGACTTTGGCGCCGCTGTACAAATCACCCGGCTTCACCTTGGAGATAGCGTCGATTTCAGCGGAATGCCCGGCCAGATTGCCGTTCACCACCGTACCGGACAGCGTATACTGCGCGCCTTCGGTAATGTTCAGCGTGATGTAGATGCCTTTCTTGTCCGGCGTCAGGCTGACCTGGGTGGAATCGATGTTGAAGCGCGCGTAGCCGCGGTCCAGATAGAAACTGCGCAGCGTTTCCAAGTCTCCGGAGAGCTTTTGCTTGTCGTATTTGCGATCGCCTATCACGTTCCACCAGGGCACTTCGTCCCGCAACTGGAACCGGGAGACCAGCTCGTCGGTGGTGAAGGCATGGTTGCCGACGATGTTGATCTGCTGGATCTTGGCCGACAACCCTTCGGTAAAGACCAGTTTCAAGTCCACCCGGTTGCGCGGCAACGGCGTCACCACGGCTTTCACCGTCGCGCTGTATTTACCCGCGCTGTAGTAAAAATCCTCGAGCCCTTTTTCAATATTGGAGATGGTGGTGCGGTCCAGCGCCTCGCCGACGCGGACGCCTTGGGCATCAAGATTCTGTTTGAGCTGGTCCTCTTTCACCGCCTTGTTGCCGGAAAAGGTGATACTGGCGATGGTGGGGCGTTCCTTGACCTGAACCACCAGCGTATCTCCATCGCGCAACACCCGGACATCCTCAAAATTCCCGGTGGCGAATAAGGCGCGGATAGTATTGCCGATATCCTCATCAGTGGCCGTGTCTCCGACACGTACCGGCATACTGAGTAACGCCGCACCGACGGCGACTCGTTGCAGTCCTTCGAAATGAATGTCCTTCACTACGAACCCGTCTGCACCGTATACGGTGGCGCTGCTAAGAAGCAGCGACGCTATGAGCAACTTTTTCATCGCCATCGTGGTTATGCGTTCTTCCTAACATAATCCCCGGCGTCAAAGCCGGGAGAAATCATTGAAAAGGGCAAGTCCCATTAACAACACCAGCAAAATCGAACCGATGCGATAACTGAAATCCTGCACTCGCTCGGAAACCGGCCCACCCTTAAGCTTTTCAATCGCCAGGAAGAGCAAGTGACCACCATCTAACACCGGCAACGGGAACAGATTGATAATACCCAGATTGACGCTTATCAGCGCCAGAAACATCAGGTAATAAACCAAGCCGTATTCCGCCGACATCCCTGCACCCTGGGCTATGGAAATCGGCCCGCTCAGGTTATTCAGCTTCACATCCCCCGTCACCAGTTTACCCAGCATCCCGACGGTCAACTTCATCAGTTGCCAGGTTTTGTCGCCAGCCTGATAAACTGCGGGAACCAGGCCGTACCGGCGTATCGTTTTATACTCCTCGGGCAGCGGCACCACTTGCGGCACCACGCCCGCGAAACCCTCCACCTCGCCTTTGCCCACCGTTTTTTCATCGGGAGTCAGGGTAATGGGGAACGTTTCGCCCCGCCGTTCCACCTCCAGCAACAACGGCTGGCCGGGTTTATCACGCACTTGCATGACAAAATCCTGCCAGCGCGTCAGCGGGCGACTATCGACTTTAACGATCCTGTCGCCCGCTTGCAAACCGGCTTTTTTCCGCCGCGGAGTTTTTTTGTACCTCAGCCAGCACCGGTTCTATTTGCGGACCGCGGGGAATAATCCCCAGGGCGATAATAGGATCCTGCTTATCCGGCTCGAATTTCCAATTGCGCAAATCGAGGGTTTTCCTCTCCACAAGCGCCGAACCGAATGGAGAAACCCCGATCGTGGTCTGGCTGTCGCCTATTTTACCCATCAACTCTAAACGAACGGAATCCCAATCAGGCGTTTCGATACCGTCAACCGACTTTAGTTCCATGCCGGGCGAAATTTCCGCCTGCGCGACGATAGAATCAGGCGTCACCTCGCCTACCACCGGGCGAAAGCTGGGCACGCCGATGATAAACACCAGCCAATAGGCAAACACCGCGAAGATAAAATTGGCGATGGGTCCCGCGCTGATAATGGCGGCGCGCTGCCAGACCTTTTTATGGTTAAACGCTTCATGACGGCGCTCGGGAGGAATGGTATCCACACGCTCATCAAGCATTTTCACATATCCCCCAAGGGGAATGGCCGCAATGACGTACTCGGTGCCGAGCCGGTCCGTTCGCCGCCACAACGCGCGGCCAAAACCGATGGAGAACCGCTCCACCGTAACGCCGCAGCGGCGCGCCACCCAGAAATGGCCGAACTCGTGCACCGTAATCAAAATACCCAGCGCGACGATGAATGCAGCGAGACTCCAGAGAAAGTGCAACATGATAACTCTTGGCCCCTCGATCAAATAGCTCTGAAAATCAGCAGCATTAAACAGGCGAAAACCGGCACCGCCGCGGTGAGACTATCGATGCGATCCAAAATGCCGCCGTGGCCCGGAATGAGATGGCCGCTGTCTTTGATGCCGGCTTCCCGCTTGAACATGCTCTCGGTCAAATCCCCCAGCACCGACGCCAACACCGCTATGACGGAGCAAAACAGCAGGCTCAGCGGGGCGACATTCAACGGCGCGTACCTACCGAACAGCCAGGACAATATCGCCGAGGTCACGAGTCCCCCCGCCAGCCCTTCCCAGGTTTTGCCGGGAGAGACGCTGGGGGCCAGTTTGTGTTTGCCCAGAGCCCGGCCAAAGATATAAGCGCCGGAATCCGCGCCCCAGACCAGCAGCATAACGTAAAGCAGCCACCAGGCGCCGGTAAAATGGTTCAACGCGTACTCATGCTGGCGCAGCGCCTGCATGCCCCAAAAAAAGGCATAATGGTCAGAATACCGAACAGCAGCCGCAGAGTGCTTGAGCGACGCCACAAAGCCGCGGATTGCGGATAACATAATACCAGCACCAGGGCGGCCAGCCACCACACCAGCGAGGCGCCCAGGACATATTCCACTTGCCAGGCGGAGGTCACGGGATGGTAGTCGGGGGTGGTCAGCATCATCAACGCCAGGAGCAGGCCGCACAGGATAGCCAGCCAGATCCTTTGGCTGCGGGTCGCCAACCCCGCGAATTGCCCCCATTCCCAGGCGGCCAGCATGCATACCGCCAGGGTTACCAGCGCAAATCCCACCAGGGGCAGTAGAAATAGCGCGGCTATAACGATAGGTATTAAAATACAAGCGGTAATCAAGCGAGACTTCAGCAAAAATCCCCCTAGGACGCATCGGCATCATTAGGTGTAGTTCCCCCGAAACGCCGCTCGCGTTGAGCAAATGCATTCAGCGCACCTTCGAAAACAGCTTCGTCAAAATCCGGCCACAGCACATCGGTAAAATAGAGCTCGGCATAGGCAATCTGCCATAGCAGGAAATTACTGATGCGGTGTTCGCCACCGGTGCGGATAACCAAATCCACCGGCGACAGTTCGTTCAAACAGACATGACGGCACAGGGCGTCTTCATCGATTTGATCGGGACGCAGCATACCTTCCTGTACTTTTTCAGCCAGTTGTTTCACGCCCTGAATGATATCCCAACGGCCGCCATAATTCGCGGCAATATTTAAGGTCAGGCCATTGTTATTTTGCGTAAGCGCCTCGGAGCGGCGGATCCGCTCCTGCAAACGCAGTCCGAAACGGCTGGTGTCGCCGATAATACGTAAGCGGACGTTATGTTTATGCAGGCTTTTCACCTCGCTGTCCAATGCCCTGACGAACAGTTCCATCAAGGCGGACACTTCCTGCATCGGCCGATTCCAATTCTCGCTGCTAAAGGCATATAACGTCAGCGCATCAAAGTGATGGCTAACGGCGAAGCTGACCGCGCGCCGGACCGATTTCAAGCCCGCCTTATGGCCGAAGATACGCATTTTCCCTCGGCTTTTAGCCCATCGACCGTTGCCATCCATAATGATGGCCACGTGACGAGGGACGGATGATGGCCCAACAGTTGCCTCTTGCTGTTTTTCGGACGACATAACGCTTACGTGTTTCCTCAATAAGAATATACCCATCATACTTCAAACCGCAGGTGCGTTGGATTTCCTGCCATTCGAATTACTTTGCGTATTCAACCGTCTTCCCGGAACAGTAGGCCCCGAATATGTAAAAAAGCCGTGCGCTCACACGGCTCGCCCCTGAGGTTTCATCCAGCCGAACGCCAGCCCAGGAGAGAGGTGGCGCTGACTATATCATTTCGACAGCGGCGTAACAAATCAGGCAAGCGCCCCAGGCAAAACGATTCACTGTATTAACGCCCTGATTTCCCGCTGCGCATTGCTGCGCGCCTCCAGATCGATGGCCAATACGTCATCGATGCTTTGGGGTTCCGTCAATACCATCCGCTCCAACACCTTGCGGTTTGCTAACGCAATATCGGTGAAACCGATTTTCCCTTGCAAAAAGGCCGCTACCGCCACTTCATTAGCGGCGTTGAGGGTCGTGGTGGCCGCCTGGCCGAGATCGGATGCCAGGACGGCCAATTGCAGACAAGGGTAGCGCGCATAGTCCGGACTCTCGAACGTCAGTTGGCCGATGCGGTGGAAATCCAGGACGTCGACCCCGGCCGGCACCCGCTGCGGATAAGCCATGGCATGGGCGATGGGCGTACGCATATCCGGCGAACCCAATTGCGCCAGCACGCTGCCGTCGCGATAGCGAACCATGGAATGAATGACCGACTGCGGATGCAATATCACTTCCATTTGTTCCGCCGATGCATTGAATAACCAGCGTGCTTCAATATATTCCAGGCCCTTGTTCATCATGGTCGCCGAGTCCACCGAAATTTTACGGCCCATGGACCAATTGGGGTGGGCGCAGGCCTGATCCGGCGTCTTGGCCGCCAATTCCACCAGCGGCGTCTCCCTGAAGGGACCGCCGGAACCGGTAAGAATAATTCGGGAAACGCCGTGTTCTTCCAGAGAAGCGTACCCTAATTGACGCTGAACGGGTTCAGGTAAACTCTGAAAAATGGCGTTGTGCTCGCTGTCCACCGGCAACAGCTGAGCGTTGTTGCGACGGGTTTCGTTCATGAACAACCGGCCGCAGGTCACCAGCGCCTCTTTATTTGCCAACAGCACGCTTTTGCCGGCGCGCAGCGCCGCCAGGGTCGGCAATAAACCGGCGGCGCCGACGATGGCCGCCATCACCTGATCCACGCCGTCCATCGCCGCCAATTCGCAGGCCGCCTGCGCCCCCGCCATAACTTCCGTGGCCGACCCGGCGTCACGCAGGCACCGGGTTAACTCACGGGCCGAGTTTTCATCGGCCATACAGGCATAGGCCGGACGAAAAGCCAGGCATTGCTCGGCCATCACGTCGACATTGTGGCCGGCAACCAGCGCCCGGGCGGCGAATTTATCGGGATTTTGCTTAATAACGGCCAGCGTATTGGTGCCGACGGAACCGGTAGAACCAAGAATCGTCAAATGCCTCATGGGTACTCTGAAAAACCGCATGTCAAATGGATAGTGGAAGCACAGTAGTCTGAAACGTTGCGCAACATTTGTCTATGATGTTGCCGACAAAAAAAACCGCAGCGACATTATCCCGGCGGGATTTGCCGCTACGGCCAAGCATAGTGCCGACAGGTTAAATTTCCATTAATTCCGCTTCTTTTTCAGAAAGCGCGCTGTCGACCTTTTTGATAAAGGCATCGGTAAGCTTCTGGATGTCGTCCTGTGAGCGCCGATCCTCGTCTTCGCTGATGACCTTGTCTTTCAGCATGGCCTTCACTTTTTCATTGGCGTCGCGCCGCACGTTGCGTACCGATACCCTGCCCTGCTCCGCTTCCGAACGGACCACTTTGATCAGATCGCGGCGGCGTTCCTCGGTAAGGGCCGGCAGAGGGACGCGAATCACGGTCCCGGCGGACGAAGGATTCAACCCCAGGTCGGAAGCCATGATGGCTTTTTCCACCGCCGGCGCCAGCGAACGGTCAAACACCGTTATGGCCAGCGTGCGGGAATCTTCGGCCACCACGTTGGCCAGTTGGCGCAGCGGCGTCGCCGTACCGTAATACTCAACGTGAATGCCATCAAGCAGGCCCGGGGAGGCGCGGCCGGTACGGATTTTGCCAATGTGGTTTTTGAATGCCTCGACGCATTTTTCCATACGCATCTCGGCATCTTTGCGAATTTCATTAATCACGTTGCGAACCCTTGGAAACGAGTTATCCGGGCGGGCTTAAGCATATGCCAAGCCCATGATAGCCAACACCCGCCGCGGCAGGGGTTGACCTTAGGCATTTCGCCCTATCCTAGCGCACATTACCGCTTTTTGCCGCTGCACCCTTTATCTTTCCGGTCGCGACGCCCTTGGCCGCAACGGGAAATCATTTGGCTGCATAGCATTATTTGCAGATGAGCGTCCCTTCCTTTTCTCCCATCACCACCCGACGAAGCGCGCCTGGCTTGTTCATATTGAACACCCTGATGGGAATGTTATGATCGCGCGCCAGCGTAAAGGCCGCCAGGTCCATCACCTTGAGCTCCTGCTCCAGGACGTCCTGGTAACTCAGCTGTTCATACAGTGTAGCATCGGGATTTTTCACCGGATCGGCGGAAAAGACGCCGTCTACCTTGGTGGCTTTCAGCACAACGTCGGCCTCGATTTCGATACCGCGCAGGCAGGCGGCTGAGTCAGTGGTGAAAAAGGGATTGCCGGTGCCGGCGGCGAAAATCACGACGCGATTATTTCTCAACAGACTGATGGCTTCAGCCCAGCTGTAATTATCGCAAACGCCGTTCAGCGGAATCGCCGACATCAGACGCGCATTGACATAGGCGCGATGAAGCGCATCGCGCATGGCCAATCCGTTCATCACCGTCGCCAGCATACCCATATGGTCGCCCACCACGCGATTCATGCCGGCCTGGGCCAGCCCGGCGCCGCGAAACAGATTGCCGCCGCCGATAACCACCCCCACCTGGATGCCCAACTCCACCAGTTCCTTCACTTCCTGGGCCATGCGATCCAGGACGCTCGCGTCGATACCGAAACCTTCCGCGCCTTGCAAGGCTTCGCCACTCAATTTAAGCAGGATACGCTGGTATACGGGTTTCGCATTGGTTGCCATTTTTCTGTTCCTAAAGCAGCGATAACAAGATGGGCGGATTCGACTTACATACCGCACTTGCTGGTTTGATGCGGCAAGGGTCGCCTGATGTATTTAAAAACAACAGCGTGCTGACAAACATTATCGGCGGACGACGCGCGTGTGACGTCGTCGCCAATGAATTCAGGACCTCAAGGACAGCGGCTTCGGTCTGAGCCTCGCGCCGGCGGCTCAGACCGGCTTATCAAGACTGCTTGCTCATGGCGGCGACTTCGGCGGCGAAGTCCACTTCCGCTTTTTCGATGCCTTCGCCCACTTCGAAGCGGATGAAGTTGATCACGCTGGCTTTATGCTCTTGCAGCAACTGGCCGACGGTTTTGTTGGGATCCATGACGAAATGCTGACCGGTAAGGGAAATCTCGCCGGTGAATTTGCGCATGCGGCCTTCCACCATTTTTTCGGCGATTTCACGGGGTTTACCGGATTGCATGGCGATATCCAACTGAATCTGGTGCTCACGCGCCACAACGTCGGCCGGTACATCGTCGGCATTGACATATTCGGGCTTGCTGGCGGCGATATGCATGGCCACGTGCTTGACCAGTTCGTCGTCGGCGCCGGTGGCGGCAACCAGAACGCCGATACGGGCGCCATGCAGGTATGACCCCAGCACGTCCCCTTCCAGCGCGGCGACGCGGCGAATATTGATATGCTCGCCGATCTTGGCCACCATGGCGGCGCGCTGATCTTCAAATTTCGCTTTCAGCGCTTCGATATCCGTAATGCGTTCAGCCAGGGCGACGCTCACTACTTCGTCGCCGAAGGCTTTGAATCCGCCGTCTTTGGCCACGAAATCGGTTTCACAGTTCAGTTCGACGATAACGCCGTATTTTCCGTCCTGGGAGATTTTCGTCAGGATAACGCCTTCAGCGGCAACGCGACCGGCTTTTTTAGCCGCCTTCGCCTGACCGGATTTACGCATGTTATCGATAGCCAGCTCGATGTCGCCTTGCGCTTCAACCAGAGCCTTTTTACATTCCATCATGCCTGCGCCGGTACGTTCGCGCAGTTCTTTAACCAGGGCGGCGGTAATATCAGCCATTATTTTTTCCTCGTTATCCCGTGGGGTGGGACAGGTAAAAAAGAGGGCCTGAAGACAGGCCCTCTAACCAACATATTTTAAACTTGGTTAATAAGGGCTCATTAGAGCTTGCCTTATTATTCAGTTTCCACAAAGCTTTCTTCGGCCTGTTCAACCAAATCCTGAGAGCGCCCTTCGCGAACGGCGGTGGACACGGCGGTCAGATAGAGATTGATGGCACGGATGGCATCGTCGTTACCCGGGATGATGAAATCAACGCCGTCCGGATCAGAGTTGGTATCCACCACGGAGAATACCGGGATGCCCAGGTTGTTGGCTTCTTTGATAGCGATGTGTTCGTGTTCCGCATCGATAACAAACAGCGCGTCAGGCAAACCGCCCATGTCCTTGATGCCGCCCAGGCTGTTTTCCAGCTTGTCCAGCTCGCGAGTGCGCATCAGCGCCTCTTTCTTGGTCAGCTTTTCGAACGTACCGTCCTGCGACTGGGTTTCCAGATCCTTCAAACGCTTGATGGATTGACGAACCGTTTTCCAGTTGGTCAACATCCCGCCTAACCAGCGATGATTCACGAAGAATTGATCGCAGCTGTTGGCCGCTTCTTTTACCGCTTCGCTTGCCGCACGCTTGGTGCCGACGAAGAGAATTTTGCCTTTGCGGGAGGCAATTTTGTTCAGCTCGGCCAAGGCGTCGTTGAACATCGGTACCGTTTGCTCAAGGTTGATGATGTGCACTTTATTGCGGGCGCCGAAAATAAAGGGCTTCATTTTCGGATTCCAGTAACGGGTCTGGTGACCGAAATGAACACCGGCCTTGAGCATGTCACGCATGGAAACAGTAGCCATGATAAAACCTCTGTAGATAGTTTGGGGTTATGCCTCCACGTATCCCATGCGACCGACCCCGCCATCAAGGCCAAGGCACCCCGGCGTATGTGCCGATACGTGTGTGTAATAACACTTAGGTATAGTTGATCTGACCGGCATATGAGACCAAAATACTCTACGCCGATCGTCGGCGCGCTTTATACCATAATCTGCGCCGGGACTCCACCATTTGTTCACAGCCGGCATCGCGCCAAATGATAATTTGGCAGTGCGTTGCTTGGCTGATAACATTATCCATTACTTTCTATTTTAATCATAAATCGTCGACATAAACGCCGACTGCGGATCTATTCATGGCTATTCCCATAAAAAATTCAGACGATATCGCAAAAATGCGCGTTGCCGGCCGCCTGGCCGCCGAAGTGCTGGAAATTATCGAACCCCATGTGGTGCCGGGCGTCAGCACCGGCGAATTGGATCGCCTATGCCATCGGCATATCACCGAGCATCAGCATGCCATTTCCGCCAGCCTGGGCTATAACGGCTTCCCGAAATCCGTTTGTATTTCCATCAATGAGGTGGTTTGCCACGGCATCCCCTCGGATGAGAAAAAGCTGAAGGACGGCGATATCGTTAATATCGACGTCACGGTCATCAAAGACGGCTTTCACGGCGACACGTCGAAAATGTTTCTTGTCGGCAAACCCACTATTCTCGGCGAACGTCTGTGCCGGGTCACCAAGGAGAGCCTGTATCTTGCCATCAGGATGGTAAAACCCGGCATCCGCCTGCGCAGCCTGGGCAAGGCCATCCAGCAGTTCGTCGAGGCGGAAAACTTTTCCGTCGTGCGTGAGTACTGCGGACACGGCATCGGCCGGGGCTTCCATGAAGATCCGCAGGTGTTGCATTATGATGCCGATGACGGCGGCCTGGTGCTGCAGCCGGGGATGGCGTTCACCATCGAGCCCATGGTCAACGCCGGCGACTACCGCATCCGCACCATGAAAGACGGCTGGACGGTAAAAACCAAGGATCGCAGCTTGTCGGCGCAATATGAACATACTATTGTGGTAACGAATGACGGTTGCGAAATCATGACCCTGCGCAGCGACGATACCCTGCCGACGGTCATCACGCACCCGGCCTGAGCGCCAATCGGGCTTTAAGCGCGGGACCCGCGTCGCGGCTGACCGATGCCTGAGCGGCGGGATTCATTTATACCCGGGAGCGGCTAATCGGCGGCAGTCGCCGAATCCCCTTCCCGGCGAGACCTACCACCTGTGCGGTAATGACCGGGACGGGCTGCCCCCGCCACGGCGTTACCGGCTTTACCATGGGCCTTATATGCCGGACAGAATCCTTCAGTTCGCCGACTTTCCCGTCGATAGCATCCTGCCAGTGAAACCCGCCTCGCCGCTGACCTGGCCCGATGAAGCATTGAATCGCGTTTTTCTCAAAGAGCGGTTGGATGAATTTCATGCCTGGCTGGCGGACGCCTTCAACGCCGGCGTCATGGCGGAAACGCTGATTGACGCCCGCGCGCTTTACATCGACCAGCTGCTGCGGCAGCTTTGGCGCTTTCATGGCTTCGATGCCGCGCCGGAAACCGCGCTGGTGGCGGTGGGAGGATATGGGCGCGCCGAGCTGCATCCCTTGTCCGATATCGACGTGTTGGTATTGAGCCAAAATCCCCTGACCGCCCCGCAGGCGCAGCATATCAGCGAGCTTTTGACCCTGCTGTGGGACCTGAAGCTGGAGGTGGGGCAAAGCGTACGCAGCCTCGATCAATGCCTGCAGGAGGGCAAGGCGGATTTGACCGTCGCCACCAACCTTATCGAATCCCGGCTGATATGCGGCGATGTGGCGTTGTTCCTGAAATTGCAAAAGAGCATTTTCAGCGAGGATTTCTGGCCCTCCAGCCAGTTTTTTTCCGGCCAAGCTGGCGGAACAGGAGGAGCGCCATGAGCGCTATCACGGCACCAGCTATAACCTGGAGCCGGATATCAAAAGCAGCCCCGGCGGCCTGCGGGATATACATACCTTATTATGGGTGGCCCATCGCCATTTCGGGGCCACGTCCATGGACGAGATGGTGGGGTTCGGTTTTTTGACCCAGGCCGAGCGCGATGAGCTGAATGAGTGCCAAAGCTTTTTGTGGCGAATTCGTTTTGCCCTGCATCTGGCCATCAACCGCTACGATAATCGTCTGTTGTTCGACAGGCAGCAAAGCGTGGCGCAAATATTGCGCTATCGCGGCGAGGGCAATGTGCCGGTGGAACGCATGATGAAAGATTTCTTCCGCGTCACCCGCCGCGTCAGCGAACTCAATCAGATGCTGCTGCAGTTGTTTGATGAAGCCATCCTGGCGCTGGCGCCGGATGAAAAACCGCAGCCCTTGGACGAAGACTTCCAACTGCGCGGCACGCTTATCGATTTGAGGGATGAAACCCTGTTCGCCCGCCGGCCCGAAGCGATATTGCGCATGTTTCACCAGATGGTGCGTCATCACAACATTTCCGGCATTTATTCCGCCACCCTGCGCCAGCTGCGTTACGCCCGCCGCCATCTTGACGGCCCGCTGTGCAACATCCCCGAGGCCAGGGAGCTTTTCATGGCTATCCTTCGCCATCCGGGGGCGGTGCGGCACGCGTTGTTGCCGATGCACCGCCACAGCGTGCTGTGGGCCTATATGCCGCAGTGGGGCAATATCGTCGGTCAAATGCAGTTCGACCTGTTTCACGCCTATACCGTGGATGAGCACACCATTCAGGTGCTGATGAAGCTGGAGAGCTTCGCCGACGAGCGGGAACGGCCCCATCATCCCCTGTGCGTGGAGCTGTTTCCACGGCTGGCGCACCCGCATCTGTTGCTGCTGGCGGCGCTGTTTCACGATATCGCCAAGGGGCGCGGCGGCGATCACTCCACGCTTGGCGCCAAGGATGCGCTGGAATTCGCCGAGCTGCACGGGCTGCATTCCCGCGAAGCGCAACTGGTGGCCTGGCTGGTGCAGTTCCATCTGGTGATGTCGGTCACCGCTCAGCGGCGCGATATCCAGGACCCGGCGGTGGTACAGCATTTTGCCGCCGGCGTGCAGACGGAAAGCCGGCTGCATTATCTGCTTTGCCTGACGGTGGCCGATATTTGCGCCACCAATGAAACGCTGTGGAACAGTTGGAAGCAAAGCCTGCTGCGCGAGCTGTTTTTCGCCACTGAAAAGCAGCTTCGCAGGGGTATGCAAAGCACGCCGGACATGCGCGCCCGCATCCGTCATCACCGCTCGCAGGCGCTGGCGCTGCTGCGCATGGACAATGTCGACGAAGAGGCATTGCAGCTTCTTTGGAGCCGTTGCCGCGCGGACTATTTTCTGCGCCATTCCCCCAATCAGCTGGCCTGGCACGCCCGCCATCTGCTCCATCACAATGCCGACCGGCCCCTGGTGCTCATCAGTCCGCAAGCCACCCGCGGCGGCACCGAGATTTTCATCTGGAGCCAGGATCGCCCCTATCTGTTCGCCGCCGTGGCGGGAGAGCTGGACCGACGCAATCTGAGCGTGCACGATGCGCAGATTTTCACCAACCGCGACGGTATGGCCATGGATACCTTCGTGGTGCTTGAACCGGACGGCAGCCCGTTGGCGCCGGACCGCCACGACATTATTTGCCAGGCCTTATTGCAAACGCTGCAACCGGGCGAGTATCAGCATCCGCGGTCCCGTCGCCCTTCCCCCAAACTGCGCCATTTCTCGGTCCCCACCCTGGTGGATTTCCTGCCGGGGCACTCCGACCGTCGCAGCTATCTCGAGCTGACGGCGCTGGATCAACCCGGCCTGCTGGCCCGGGTCAGCGAGGTATTTGTGGATTTGGGCGTATCCCTGCACGGCGCGCGGATTTCCACCATCGGCGAGCGGGTGGAGGACCTGTTTATCCTGGCGGGCAGCGACCGGCGCGCCCTGAGTCCGGCGATTCAGGAAGAATTGCAGCGGCGACTGACCGAGGCCCTCACCCCAAACGAAAAAATATGATACAAGTAGTGGACAGACGGCAAATCCGCCAGGTTGGATAGGCCGTACCCAGCGGTTACGTTTTATTTTCACTCGACAAGATACGGGACACAGACAGGATGCAGCAATTACAAAAGATCATTGAAAACGCGTTTGAACGCCGTGGAGACATTACGCCGGCGACGGCGGATAGCGCGACCCGCGACGCGGTTAACCAGGTTATCGCCCAATTGGACAGCGGTACGCTGCGGGTGGCGGAGAAAATCAATGGCGAATGGATTACCCATCAATGGTTGAAAAAAGCGGTGTTGCTGTCATTCCGTATCAACGAGAACCAGGTTATCGACGGCGCTGAGACCCGCTATTACGATAAAGTGCCGATGAAATTCGCCGGTTACGATCAGGCTCGCTTCCAGCGGGAAGGCTTCCGGGTGGCCCCCCCCCCGCCAGCGTTCGCCAAGGCGCGTTTATCGCCCGCAACACCGTATTGATGCCTTCTTACGTCAATATCGGCGCCTATGTGGATGAAGGCACCATGGTGGACACCTGGGTGACCGTGGGTTCCTGCGCGCAAATCGGTAAAAACGTCCATTTATCCGGCGGCGTCGGCATCGGCGGGGTCCTCGAGCCGCTACAGGCCAATCCCACGATTATCGAAGACAACTGTTTTATCGGCGCACGCTCTGAAGTGGTTGAAGGCGTTATCGTCGAGGCCGGTTCTGTTATCTCCATGGGGGTCTTCATCAGCCAAAGCACTAAAATTTACGACAGGGAAACCGGCGAAGTGCATTATGGCCGCGTTCCCGCCGGTTCAGTGGTGGTTTCAGGCAGCCTGCCGTCCAAAGATGGCCGTTACAGCATGTACTGCGCGATCATCGTCAAGAAAGTGGACGAGAAGACCCGCGGTAAAGTCGGCATCAATGAGTTATTAAGGACAATAGACTAATATCTTGATTGGCGGACAGCGGGTATATGGCGCCCCCGGCGCCCTATATCCATTCCAGGATAATCCACACCAGAGGTAGCGCAATGTACGATAATCTGAAAAGCCTTGGCGTTAATCATCCGGACGATATCGACCGTTACAGCCTCCGTCAGGAAGCCAACAACGACATTCTGAAGATTTATTTCCGTCGGGATAAAGGCGAATTCTTCGCCAAAAGCGTAAAATTCAAATACCCGCGCCAGCGTAAAACCGTCGTGTCCGATAACGCCGCCGAGGGTTACCGTGAAATCAACGAAATCAGTCCCAATCTGCGCTATGTAATAGACGAGCTGGATCAGCTCTGCTTGCGGGATCAAACGGAAGTAGATCTCAAGCAAAAAATCCTGGACGACCTGCGCCACCTTGACAGCGTCGTGACCAACAAAATCGCCGAGATCGAAGCGGATCTGGAAAAACTGTCCCGCGGCAAATCCTGACGGCAGGACGCTCTTCCGGCCCCGGCGGCAGAATGCGCCGGGGCTGGGCGCGTCAGCCGCCGATGAGCCTGCTCCACTTTTCCACCCAGGGGCCCGCCACCACTTCCGGTTCGGGGTTTTCCTGCGCGTCGATTTCCAACAGTTCCCCTATCCTGACCGCCCCCTGCTCCTGTAACAGCCCGTCGAAAGTATGACCGGCGCCGCAGAAGTTTTCGTAGCTGCTGTCCCCCAGCGCAATGACCCCGTAACGCAACTCCGGCTGATAGCCCACCTGTTCCTTTACCGCGTGAAACAACGGCGCGATACTGTCGGGAAAATCGCCCTGGCCGGTGGTGGAGGTAATGATAAGGGCGAAATGATGGCGATAATATTGCCAAGACTCCAGCGTGCCTTCTTCAAACAGCCTTACTTCGTGGCCTTGTTCCAGCAGGATGGTTTCCGCTTCCTCGGCCACCATTAACGCATTTCCATACACTGTGCCGACAAAAATACCCACTTGTGCCATTCAATTAATCCTCTTTCGCAAACGCGTTAACGCGTAGATGTCGCACCATCCTGACCCGGGTCGGAGGCAAACTCAACCCTTTCAAAAGCAGGGAGAATACCGTTCCATTGAAACTGCGCCAGCAGGTTTTGCCAGACATGATCCCACCTGGCGTCCACCACCAGCGGCCGACCTGTCACCGGGTGCGCCAATTCCAGCCGGCTGGCGTGCAGCATCAGGCGGCCACATTGGAAAGCGTGGGCGAAACCGCGGTTTTGCCGCAGGTCGCCGTGAGTGGAATCGCCAATCAGCGGATGGCGAACGTGGGAGAGATGGCGACGCAACTGGTGCTTACGTCCGGTTTGCGGCATCAATTCCATCAGGCTGTAGCGTGAGGTGGGATAACGACCAATGGCCACCGGCATCTCAACCCGGGCCAGTGCGCGATAAAGGCTTATGGCCGGTTGCGGCGCTTTGTCCGGCCGGGAAAATTTATCGGCAATCTTGTCAAGCTCGGGCGTCAGCGCGTAGTCGATGGTACCGTCTCCCTCCATATATCCCCGCACCACGGCATGATAGGTTTTTTTGACGCGGCGCTGCTCAAACTGCGACGACAGGCTATGGGCCACCTCGGGGGATAATGCCAGCAGCAGCACCCCCGACGTGGGCCGGTCCAGGCGATGCACGGTAAACACATGCTGTCCAATCTTATCCCGCACCGTTTGCATGACCACGATTTTTTCACGCCGGTCCAGCCAGCTGCGATGCACCAGCCAACCGGCCGGTTTGTTCACCGCCACCAGAAATTCATCCTGATAACATATTTCAATCATGCCGGGTAATCACCTGATGGAGGGTGGGATCCTGATTAAGCAGCGAATCGAGCCGTCGCAACCGTATCAGCAGCGGCTCGGCATCGGGCAACGCCTCTTCGAAATAGGGCGAGATGGAGAAACGGGTCGGCAACGGCGCCCTCTTATCCAATAACGCATGCATGCGCGGCAGTAATATCCATTGCAGCCACTCCTGCGCCTGCATGGTATCGATACAGAAGGGCTCGACGCTTTCGAACGCCGTCCGCGCCGGCGGCTGCGACTGCCAAATCGACAGGGCCCGCATCGTTTGCTCGATATCAAGCAAATGCCGCCTGATTTCATGGTGTAAATCCATGGAGTGCTCCTGACTGAACGTTCGCGCGTCGGGTGTTGGAAACGGCGCAAATCCGGCTCAAAGCTTGCCGTCTGGCCGGCAAAGCGGCTGAGAATAGCATTGAGCGCCGCCGGACATTCGGCGCTTCGCCGGCAAAGCGGCTGAGGATAGCATTGAACGCCGCCTGGCGCCAATGGCGCGGCGGCTCGGCTTAAATCAGCCGATCGCCGTATTCTCGCTTGAGCGCGGGCACGAGTCGGGCATAGGCGGCTTCGATATGCGGCGGGATATCCACATGGGCGATAAAACCGGCCCCCGACGGGCCATAACCTCCCGGCGCATCGCGCAGGCGGGGAATTTCCCCCAGCAACAGAGAGGCGAATCTCGCCAGCGGCCAAGCGTTTGCGCAGTCCCCATCGCTCCAGACCGCCCTATCTCCTTGCACGACGACGCCGGGCACCAGCGTGGGCCAATTAATGAACCGCACATCCGGACTATCCTGCCAGACCAGGCGAAAGCTGGCGTCGGCGCGCCGCTGCATCAGCGGATCCTGCGTCAGGATAAGCGTACGCGGCCGTTCGCCGGCCGCCGTCAACACCTGGCGGGCCCGGAGGGCATTGTCGCCGCAATTCACGGATTGATTCTCCAGCAGGATCATGGCATCGGGCAAACCGAAATAATTTTTTCCGATATCTTTTAATATTTCGGCTTCACTACGCCCGGCGGTGGCGACGCCATAATAAACAGGATGCCGCGCTACCGCCTGATATAGCAAGTCGGTGGCATGCCCCTTGCCGCCGGCGATAAGCATTTTGGGAGCGACGCCGAGGGACATCGCCCGGAAAGCGCGTTCGGCGGTGGTAAGCACCGCGTTGCCCAGTAATACCAGCAGGTCGGCTTTCCCCGCGTCGGCAAGCTGCCGCGGCGTCGCGGCCCCGGTTTGATCGCAGGATAAAAAGGTTGCAAGCTGATTGATATCCGCTGCCTGTGAGGCTGAAAACATGGCGACACCCTTAGATAAATGTATACCCGGCGGCTTTCGAACGGCAGCGGGGACAATCAACGTCGCCGCCGGAAGATAAAGGGTACCCAGCCGTCCATCATAGACCATCATGGCGGCTCTTCGCCATCGGCGGAACAAGACCACACAATAGAAAAAGGGGGTACTGTAGAAACAGTACCCCCGGTTCATTTATAGCACTCCCGCTATCGCTGTGCTCCCTGCGTTCATCCATGAAGAGGCTATAATCGCTATAACCCGGCAACACTCCGTGTCGGCGATTTCGCTCCTTGAAACCGACTACGCCGTCCGGCGTATGTCCTTGTGGCCTTCCTGCCCGCGGAATCTTCCTGACCCACTCACTTTCTCCATCCTGGAGGTGTCCTGAACATCATCCTGAAACAACCGGGCGCAATACCGCAACCCTCCCTATACCGGTTCTTCCTGAACCCATCCTTGTCAAGCGACGGCCGAGCCTGCATGTCAGCAGCGTCGTCGAAATCAATGATAAGATCGCTTAATCGAAGACCATATACAAGATGATTCAACAAGCTGGCAAATAATGTTGGCACCCGCACTGTTAATATAGCTAATTAATTTGTTGATTAAATTAGTATTATCATGATTAACGTTTTAGGGCTCGTTTTATATTACTAGCAATGTCTCACAGAGAATGTAGGAGATCTCTCACAATTAGATCAACAAATATTTCAGATTCATTCAGACAACTTGAGGTTCCAGCAGGGCTAGAAAATCCGGTAGGCTGTCAGCCAGCACCGTACGGTTTTTTCGTCCCAGTTCCTCAAGAAGGATCTGCCCGCTGAGATTACAAATGGAAATCACCGTCAGTTCGGAATCGGTGGTGGCGATAAATAGCGTCGGCGGCAACTTCAGCCGTCTTTGCATCAACAAATGACCGATGAGGTTTTCCTGGATGCGGATACCGTCGGCGTCGCTCCATACTTGCAACAATTCCAACGGCCGGTCGAGAAAACGCGCCGCCATGTCTCCTGCCAACTGGGTGCAATAAAACGCCTCCGCCGCCGGCTGTAAGCGCAGCTCCAGCGCCCGTTCCACTCCCGACAAGGAAAATTCGCGGGGCGGCGGACAAGGTTGCCAATAGACCCGATCCTCATCCTCCTCGAGGATGCAAGGGGACGGCACGCCGAACAGCGCCCGGCTTGCGGGCGGCCGGCCGGTGTCGGAACGCCATTGCCGCTGATAACGGCGGGTGAAGTCCTGCAGGGCCTGTGACACTTGGTAATCCATAATCTCTCTCATCTTGCGGCGCTCTACGTTACACTAGACCCCATGTAACAAGAAGGATTTCAGGTAACGTATTATGTCCGTTTATGAAAATCAACCGGCGCTGAGCTCGCTTACGCTTGGCAAACCCACTCCCTACGGCTGTCGCTACGACGCCGCTTTGCTGCAGGGCGTCCCCCGCGCCCTTAACCGCGAACCCCTGGGTTTGATACCGCCCGCGCTCGGTTTTCACGGCGCCGATATCTGGACGCTGTATGAAATGTCCTGGCTTAACGACAAGGGCCTGCCGCAGGTTGCCATCGGCGAGGTGAGCCCTAGACGCCGCCAGCCGCAATCTTATCGAATCCAAAAGCTTTAAGCTTTATCTTAACAGCTTGAACCAGACGAAATTCACCGACTGGGCCGCGGTGAGAAATACGTTAATCCACGATCTCAGCCGCTGCGCCGGCGGCGAGGCGGAGGTGGCCTTGTTCCGCCTCGGCGAGTTCGCCGGCCGCGGCATCGCCGACTTCGCCGGCGAGTGCATTGACGAGCAGGATATCCGCATCGACGACTATACCTTCAGCGAGGAATGGCTTCGGCACGCCGCGGATAATAACACGCCGGTCAGCGAAACCCTGGTCAGCCATCTGCTTAAGTCCAACTGCCTGATAACCCATCAGCCGGATTGGGGCTCGGTGCAAATCACCTATCGCGGCCCGCGCATTAACCGCGAAGCCTTGTTGCGCTATCTGGTGTCCTTCCGCCATCATAATGAATTCCACGAGCAATGCGTGGAGCGGATATTTACCGATCTGATGCGCTTTTGCCATCCCGAAGCGCTTTCGGTGTATGCCCGCTACACACGCCGCGGCGGATTGGATATCAATCCCTGGCGGAGCAACCAGCAATTTATACCGTCAGCCGGTCGTCTGGCGCGGCAATAATGTTATAACCGTCTTTTCATATTGCGCCCACGCTGGCCGCAGCTTGAAAAACGACGGTCCTGTAACGAGAAACGTGAAGAAATTTTGTGCGAAACCGCGCACCAAGGAGTCAATTTGATTACGCATATCAGCCCCCTCGGTTCAATGGATTTATTGTCACAGCTTGAAGTCGATATGCTCAAACGCACCGCCAGCAGCGATCTCTACCGCCTGTTCCGCAACTGTTCGCTGGCGGTGCTCAATTCCGGCGCCCAAACCGACAGCAGCAAAGAATTACTGGCCCGTTTCCAGGATTTCGACATTAACGTACTGCGCCGCGAACGCGGCGTGAAGCTCGAGCTGGTCAATCCTCCGGAAGAGGCCTTTGTCGACGGCCGCATTATACGTTCCATTCAGGCAAATTTGTTCGCGGTGCTGCGCGATATCCTTTTCGTCAGCGGACAAATCGCCTCCGCCGGCCATCACCAGAACCTCAACCTGAATAATTCAGTGCATATCACCAATCTGATATTTTCCATCATGCGTAACGCGCGCGGCCTGCACGTGGGCGAAGCGCCGAATATGATAGTGTGCTGGGGCGGCCACTCCATCAGCGAAACCGAATATCTTTACGCCCGCAAGGTGGGCAGCGAGCTGGGCCTGCGTGAACTGAATATCTGCACCGGCTGCGGGCCGGGCGCCATGGAGGCGCCGATGAAAGGCGCGGCGGTGGGCCACGCTCAGCAGCGCTACAAAGAGGGACGTTTCATCGGCATGACCGAACCGTCCATTATCGCCGCCGAGCCGCCTAATCCTTTGGTAAACGAGCTGATTATCATGCCGGATATCGAAAAGCGGCTGGAAGCCTTTGTGCGTATCGGCCACGGCATCATTATTTTCCCCGGCGGGGTAGGTACCGCCGAAGAGCTGCTTTATCTGCTGGGGATCATGATGAACCCGGCCAACAAAGAGCAGGTGTTGCCCCTTATCCTCACCGGTCCGGGCATCAGCGCCGATTATTTCCGGGTGTTGGATGAATTTATCGTCAGCACCCTTGGTGAGCAGGCCCGTCGCCATTACACCATTATCATCGACGATGCGGCCGAAGTGGCTCGGCAGATGAAAAGAGCCATGCCCCGGGTCAAAGAGAGCCGGCGAACCAGCGGCGACGCCTATAGCTTCAACTGGTCGCTGAAGGTGGCGGAGGATTTGCAGCATCCGTTCGATCCCACGCATGAGAACATGGCCAATCTCAACCTGCATCGCAGTCAACCCGCCGAACGGCTGGCGGCGGCATTGCGCCGGGCATTTTCCGGCATCGTCGCCGGCAACGTCAAAGAAAACGGCATCCAGTCCATAGAGCAGCACGGGCCCTATAAACTGCGCGGCGACCCGGACATCATGAAACGCATGGACCTTTTGCTGCAAGGTTTCGTCGCTCAGCACCGCATGAAATTGCCCGGCAGCGCCTATATTCCCTGCTATGAGATTTGCATTTAATCCCCAGACGTATCTTGATAGGGTGAGACACAGACACCCTATCCTATGCAGGCCGCCTGATGGATGATGATAAGGACGACACACCATGACGGTTCATTTATTGATAGTGGATGCATTGAATCTGATCCGCCGCATGCACGCCACCCAAGGGCCCGCCTGCCCCGCCGCGTGCCTGCATGCCTTGAAACAGCTTATTTTTCATAGCGAACCCACCCATGCGGTGGCCGTTTTTGACGATGAGCAGCGCGACGAAAGCTGGCGCCACCGGCTACTGCCGGGCTACAAAAGCGGCCGCTCGCCGATGCCGGACGAACTGCGGACCCAGATGCCAGACATCAAGCGGCAGTTCAGCCAAGCCGGCGTGGCGACCTGGCAATTGAAAGGCTACGAAGCGGATGACATCGCCGCGACGCTGGCCCGCAAAGTCGCCGACGCCGGGCATCGCGTGACTCTCGTCTCAACCGATAAAGGCTATTGCCAGCTCCTGTCCCCCGAGATACACATCAGGGACTATTTTCAGAAACGCTGGCTGGACCTGCCGTTCATCACCGGCACCTTCGGCGTCCAACCGCGGCAACTGCCTGATTATTGGGGGTTAGCGGGGATCAACGGCAGCAAGATTCCCGGCGTCGCCGGCATCGGCGCCAAAACCGCCGCACAGATCATCGGCGAAGCCGGCACCCTGGACAGGCTCTATGAGGATTTAGCGCGGCTGCCTCTAAAATGGCGGAGCAAATTGGAGGCGCAGCGGGAAATGGCCTTTATCTGCCGCCGGGTGGCGACCCTTGATACCGGCGTTGTTCTGCAGGGCAATCTACGGCAATTGCGATTGCCTCGTTAATCGGTACTTCACCGGTACTTTTACCCGTTTTAACGCCAGTAATAACACCGGTGCTGCTACAGATTCTTACGCCGAAAACTACAGCGCCACGATAGGCGTGCGTCGCGCCGTTATTTGCGGCCGTTCTCTTTTGGTTCATGTTTACCTGATAAGATAAATTCATTTATTCAAAATTCAAATTCTTCAATATTTTATTCAGCACTAAATGTTTATTTCAAAAGTTATTGTGTACCCTACTAATATTATCGTGAGACATTTATGATATCTGAATCTTGTTACACCCCGAAAAACAGTACGCCATTTTCTTGTTGCACCTCTTCTGATGATCACATAACGGAACACTGCTACGCATTGGAAAAAAGCGTTACGGAAATCCGTAATACTGACGATTGCGTTGCGAACATGACGATTAAAGAAAAAATCGGGCAAAAAATCATGCTGGATTTCCGTTATTGGCAGGAAGGTAATCAAGCCAATGTTAAGCAAGATATGGTGCAGCTCACGGCAACGATAAAAAGCATTATTAAGGATAACCATATCGGCGGTATTATTCTTTTTGCCAATAATTTAAAGAATCAACGGCAAATACAAAAGCTCGCTGACGATCTCAGGGAGCTGACGCCTGTGGGCGGGATTCCCCTGTTTATCGCCACCGACAATGAAGGCGGCAGCGTCTTTCGTCTGCCCCGTGGTGAATTCTGCTCTTTTCCGGGCAATATGGCCCTGAGCGCGGCGGTTGCGGGCACCGGTAACAAAAAACTAGCCTATCGCCAGGCAAGCGTCATTTCCCGCGATCTCCTGGCGCTGGGCATCAATACCAATTTTGCGCCGGTAATGGATGTCAACAGCAATCAGGACAATCCGGTGATAAACATTCGCTCCTTCGGCGACTGTCCGGCGCGCGTGAGCCAGCTGGCGAAGGAAACGCTTGCCGGCATGCGCAGCAAAAACATGGTGAGCGTCGCGAAGCATTTCCCCGGACATGGCGACACCAAGACCGACTCGCATGTCGCCTTGCCGCGGGTGGACAAAAACCGCGATGACGCCCACGCTATTGATCTTGCGCCGTACCGCGACGCCATTGCTGCCGGCGAGGCGCCGGATATGATCATGACCGCTCATATTCAATATCCGGCCCTCGACGATTCCGTGATGAAAAACCTCAGAGGGGACAATATCATCCGGCCGGCGACGTTATCCAAAAAGATACAGACCGACTTATTGCGCGGCGAGTTGGGATATCAAGGCGTCACCATTACCGATGCGCTGGATATGAAAGCCATAACCGATAATTTCGATATACACGTCGTAATGGAAGAAGTTTTCAAAGCGGGTGTGGATATTGCGCTAATGCCCATTAGAATATATCGTCCTGAAGATACGCCTAAATTGGAAAAAATGATCGATAAGCTGGCCGAAAAAATCACGGCCAAGGCCATCGACGCCAATGCCGTTTCCGCATCCGTGCAAAGAATTTTGGATCTCAAACGAGAAAGAAATATCATGACCGCTTTTCCTAGGCCTGTTTATAGTAATATGACGCTAAGTTACGCTTTGGAAAAAGAAATCGCCGATAACTCAATTACCCTGCTGAAAAACGCCGCAAAGCTTATCCCCTTGAAAGACAAGGCCCAGAGCATTTATATTCTTATGCCTTGGCGCGAACAGAGCGCGGCCATTCATTACACATTGCATAGTAATGGCTACTCCTCGATAAAACACGGCAACTTCAGCGATACAAATTGGTGTCTGCAGCAGGCCTGTATTCTTAAATGCGACGTACTCATCATCGGCAATATGTCCGGTGGGGCAAGCTCGGGTGAAGCCCCGGAGCTGGCCGGGCCGGGCGCTTACGATGCTGGCGCCGTCCGACGCGCCATTGTCTTTGCCAAAACACAAGTCAAAACCAAAGAAAGGAAAGTGATCTTCCTTTCGTTGAAATCGCCCTATGACGTGGTCAATTTCGACGCCGCCGCCGATGCGGTACTGGCGACCTACTCATTTTATGGTTTTGACCATATCGCGCGGCGCGGACGGTCGCTGAATGCCACGGCCGACGTTATCATCGGCAATGTTCCGCCGCGGGGCAAGCTGCCGGTAGATATCAATAATCTCCATAGCCGCGGCTATACCGCAACCCCCAGATACCCCCGCGGTTTCGGGCTGACGCTAAACTATCCCGCGCAACCCTGATGATATGATTTAGAACCATAAAGACATGACCTTATGCAATGACGTATCGCGGTGATATCGGGCAGAGCGGGATAACGGCGGCACAAGACCGCCCGCAGACTATTGACCTAGGAACTCGGAGTTCATAAGGCGGGACAGGCAATTTGTCAACAATCTCCCACGTTGATGGTAGCTTGCCCGCCGCCGTGCTATCGCTCGTCGCGGCGACCGGGTATTGCGCTCCAGAAGCGGCGAATATGCACCGTCACTTCCTCGCGATCGTGATAAAGCTGTTTGGCATGCACTTCTGAATGGACGCTGTGCTCCTTCAGGCTGCTGCGCAACAGTTCCAGGTTTTGGCACACTTCCTCGTAGCGCTTCTTCATCGGCAGCTTGAGATTGATAATAGCTTCACGACACCAGCCCTTCACCAGCCAGTCCGCGGCGAGCTGCGCCACCCGCGCCGGTTTTTCCACCATGTCGCACACCAGCCAGTAGACATTGTTGCGCGGCGGCTCGAATTTGAATCCGTCAGCCAAGTGATGGATGACCTGGCCGGTATCCATCAGGCTTTTCGCCATATCGCCGTTATCAACCGCATGCACCATCATGCTGCGTTTCACCAGTTGATAGGTCCAGCCGCCGGGACTGGCTCCCAGGTCCACGGCATACATCCCGCTGCCCAAACGCTCATCCCACTCGTCGGCCGGAATAAAAACGTGGAAGGCTTCCTCCAGCTTAAGCGTAGAGCGGCTGGGCGCCTCGGCGGGAAACTTGAGGCGGGGAATGCCCATATAGAAAGGCGAATTATTATTGCTATAGGAATAGCCGACATAACAGCAGCCCGGCGCGATAAAAAAGACATGGATAACCGGACGATTGGATTTTTTCCCGCGGGGTTAACAATTTTTGCGCTCGCAAGACGCCGCGCAACGGAACGGTGAACTTGCGGCAGAATTTCATCAGCTCTTTGCTTTCATTGGTATCAGGCACTTCAACCCGCAGGTCTCCGGCGCCATTAACGACGCCGGTCAGCATGCCGACGATGGGCGTGATGCGATCCTCCGGCGGCAAATCACGCAGCAATTCGCCGGCAAGCAGCATCTGTCGGGCGAATATCAGGTCGGTAAAGGAAATTTCGCGGAGCAATCGCTCCGCTTCGTCATGTTGATAACATTCGAAGAGGATGTAGCCGCTCTGCTCCTTTACCCGTGGAAAGCCGAAAATTTCCAACGCGGCGGCCTTGTCCGCTATCTCAGCGGCGCACTCTTTTTCAAAGCCGGGTCGGCAATACAAAATCACTTTATTCACGGCGTTCGGCCTTCTTCTTAAGACGCAAGGCGCCGGCAAGCATCAATAACCATCCGGCTAACAAGCACATCCCGCCAAGGGGCGTGATATAGACCCACATATGCAGATGCGACAAGGACAGGCAATACAGGCTGCCGCTGAACAAAACGACCCCCATCGCCAGCGCCACGCCGCTCCAATAGAACCACAGGCTGGCATGGCGCTCGGCAACGACGCTTAACGCCATGATGGCCAGCGTGTGAACCGCCTGATACTGCAAGCCGGTCCTCAAATAGGACATTTCCGGTTCCCCAAGCGTCCGGCTCAACACATGGGCGCCGAAAGCGCCGAGAGCGACATACGACAGGCCGCTGACGGCGGCGAAAATCAACATGGAACGACTTCGCATTATTAATCCCAATGGTTGAATGATGATACCCGTTATATTGAAAACAATAGGGAATACGTTAGAACTTAATGCGGTTCAACGGCGTGGCCGTTATTGTAACGAATCCGGAATTTCTCCTGCTCGCTGGCGGCGCGGCCGACTATCCACTGCCGAAAGGCGGCTATTTTACCCACTTCCGCCTGGCTGTCATGACACACCAGATAAAAAGCGTTTTTACTCACCAGTACGTCGTTGAAAGGGCAGGCAAGGCGGCCCGCTTCGATTTCCGTCTGCGCCATGACGTTATTGGCCAATGCCACGCCCTGACCGTGGACAGCCGCCTGCAGCACCATGGCGCTGTGGCTGAATATCGGCCCCTGCTGGACATTGATATGGGATAATCCCAATTGCCGGGTATAGGCCTGCCAATCCCGACGCGATGCGTCATGTAATAGGGTGTGGTTAATCAAATCCGCCGGTGAGGTCAACGGATGAGCGCCATTGAGCAAGGAAGGCGCGCACACCGGCAAAAGATATTCGGCATAAAGCTTCTCGACTTTTAGCCCGGGCCAGTTGCCGCGCCCATAAAATATCGCCACATCCACATCGTCCGCCAGCTTGTCTTCCTCGCGATCCACCGCCTGGATCAGCACGTCGATGCCGGGCCAGGCGGCGTTGAAACTGGAGAGTCTCGGCACCAGCCATTGAATGGCGAAACTCGGCAACAGGCTGACGGTCAGCGCCCCCTTCGCGCTGCGTGACTGCAATTTTCGGGTCGCATCGGCTAAAGCCGAGAATATCTCTTTGATATCAAGATAATAACTTTGCCCCTCTTCGGTGAGCAGCAGCGAACGGTTGCGGCGGCGGAAGAGTTTCAGCCCGAGGAAATCCTCCAGCGATTTGATCTGGTGGCTGACCGCGGCCTGGGTCACGAACAGCTCTTCCGCCGCTTTGGTGAAGCTCAAATGGCGGGCCGCCGCATCGAATGCCCGCAGGGCATTAAGGGGAGGAAGGCGTTTAGACATGTTGGAACACTTTATCGGCAACGGTATGGAACAAGATAAGCACGGGTAACTGACCTATTAGTTTTTTTATCCGAGGCATTATAAATTGTCCGTTGTGGATGCACCAGCAAATACCTATAGTTGCCCCACCGGTGGGCCGGAACGAAAGGCTATGCGGTTTTTACGGTTTTGGGGGCTTGCGGAGACTGGCGACACGTCGCGAAAGCTCGCGAAATGCCATGGACAGCCATGAGCAGCCTTGGAACGCAGTGAAAACGCGGAGCTTTTGGTTTGCCGGTAAGTGATGTTGTGTTTGCAAGTTTGGCCTGAATTCAGGCCGCATTGACCGATATTGGGTTTTAACTACAATTTACTGTCTGTGTTAAGTGGATATGCAGCACCGCGAAAGCGGTGCTTTTTTATGCGTCCAAGGGGCAACGGACGGAAAAATTATTTCGCTTCCATCATTTCCTTCACATCGGCACGATTGATTTGCTGCTCGGTGCCATTGGCGTCTTTGTAGCTTATCATGCCGGTCTGATCATCGACTTTCGGTTTACCCTCGGAAACAATGGTGCGACCATCATTGGTATGCATGACATAATTGCTTGAACAGGCGCTGAGGGTCAAACCCAGCAGAAAAACAGAGATGACTGCGGCTGTTTTCTTCATCATTAACTCCTCGCAGATTAAAAAAACTAAAGTGAAGTTTTTAGGCAAGCAGGTCATTTTCCTTACCTTATGTTAATTAGCATAACAAGCAATCGCCGTTTTTCCAGAAAACGGGATTAAATCCTGCCGCTTTCCCGTCCGTGGCGGCGATAATAGGACAAGTCTGTAATTTTTTCACAGTGAGAAAGTGGTCATGCGTGAATTTGATTTCACTGCCTTTAGGCGGCATTTCCCGGCGTTGAACATAGAGACGGCTTATTTGGACAGCGCCGCCACGGCGCTGAAACCCTGGGCGGTTATTGAAGCCACCGAGGCTTTTTATCGCCATGACAGCGGCAATGTACACCGTAGCCCGTATGCGGCGGCCCTGTCCCTCACCGACCGATATGAACAGGCGCGCCGGCAAGTGGCGGACTGGCTGGCGGCGCCCGCCGCCGACGCCGTGGTCTGGACCCGGGGCGCCACCGAATCCATCAATCTGGTGGCGCAAAGCTACGCCCGTCCGCGCCTGCAGCCCGGCGACGAGATTATCGTTAGCGAAGCCGAGCATCATGCCAATTTGGTGCCTTGGCTGATGGCGGCGCAACACACCGGCGCGCGGGTCGTCAAATGGCCGTTGGACGCGGGGCTTTTGCCCTCCCCCGCAACGCTTTCTCCGCTACTGAGCCACCGTACGCGCGTCGTCGCCGTGACGCAGATGTCGAACGTAACCGGAGGATGCCCGGATTTACCCGCCATCACCGCGCTCACCCGCCGTTTCCCACAGGCCGTCATTGTGGTTGACGGGGCGCAGGGGGCGGTGCATCAACCGCTGAACGTTACCAAAGAAGATATTGATTTTTATGCCTTTTCAGGCCATAAACTTTATGGTCCCACCGGCATCGGCGTGCTCTACGGCAAGCCCTCTCTGTTGGCGCAGATGTCGCCTTGGCAAGGAGGCGGGAAAATGCTCAGCGAGGCATCGTTCGCGGGCTTCACCCCATTGGCCGCTCCGCACCGTTTTGAAGCCGGCACGCCGAACATCGCCGGCGTCATTGGGCTGGGAGCCGCGTTGGACTGGCTGGCGGGCCAGGATCGGCAGGCGGCGGAACGTTACAGCGCCTCCCTGGCGGACCTGGCTGAGGAACGCCTGTCGGCGCTGCCCGGCTTTCGCGCCTTCCGTTGTCCCGGTTCGCCGCTGCTGTCTTTTGACTTCGAGAGGATACATCATCAGGATATCGCCATGATACTGGCGCAAGAGGGCATCGCCCTGCGCGCCGGGCAACATTGCGCCCAGCCGTTGATGGCCTCGCTTGGGGTAACAGGCACGTTGCGCGCCTCGTTCGCGCCGTACAATACCCCAGCGGATGTCCAGCGGTTGGCGGCGGCGACCGAGAAAGCGCTGGGGATGCTGCGGGAATGAAAAACGGCGATCAACAAGGGAGTAAAACGGGCTATGAGTGAACCGATAACGGACAGACACCCTTTCGGCCATGAAATCAACGCCGAGGACGTTGCGGCGCGCTTTGCCTGCTGCCGGCAATGGGAAGATCGCCTACGGCAGATTATCCTGCTGGCCAAAGCCCTGCCGGAATTACCGGAGGCGCTAAAAACCCCTGAGAGCGCCCTGGCGGGCTGCGAAAACCGCGTCTGGCTCGGCCACCGGCGGCTGGAGGACGGCAGCCTGCATTTCTATGCCGCCAGCGACGGACGTATCGTGAAAGGACTGCTGGCCATCGTATTGGCGGCGATTGAGGGTAAAACGCCGGAACAATTGGCCGCGGCGGATCCCCTGGCGCCGTTCGATAACCTCGGCCTTCGCGCTGAACTCAGCGTCAGCCGGGCCGGCGGCCTCGCCGCCATCGCGGAGCGCATCAACGCCATCGTGAACAGCTACCGACCGGGGCCATGACGGCATCCTGCAGAGTCGACGCCGGCGACACGATGGGCGCAACCTAAGTCATGACGCCGGCCAGGTTCAGGCGGCGTTTTGGCTTTCCGCCAGCCGCGCCTGCCGGGCCAGCATTTTCTTGAGCGCATGGGACACCGCGATAAACCCGAAGCTGGCGGTAACCATCGCCGCCGCGCCGAAGCCCGAGGCGCAATCCATACGTTTCGGCCCCTCCGCGGTGGAAGGGGAGGCGCACACCGTGCCATCCGGCTGCGGATAGACCAATTGCTCGGTTGAGAACACGCAGTCGATACCCAATTTACCTTTGCTGCTCTTTACGACGTTGTAATCCTGCTTGAGCCGCTCGCGCAATTTTGCCGCCAGGGGATCCTGGATGGTCTTCGCCAAATCGGCGACACGGATCTGGGTGGGATCAATCTGGCCTCCGGCGCCGCCGATAGTCACCACCGGGATTTTGTTACGCCGGCAATAGGCGAGCAGGGCCGCCTTCGGCCGCACGCTGTCTATGGCATCGATAACATAATCGAAGCCGCGGTCCAGCAGAGCGGCGACATTGTCCGGGCTGATAAAATCGTCGACGCAGGTGACGACGCATTCCGGGTTGATGGAGGCGATACGGGCGGCCATCACCTCGGTTTTCGCACGACCCACCTGCTCCCGCAGCGCATGGATTTGCCGGTTGGTATTGGTAACGCAAACATCGTCCATGTCGATAAGCGTCAGCGCGCCGATGCCGGTGCGCGCCAGCGCTTCCGCCGCCCAGGACCCCACCCCGCCGATGCCGATTACGCAAATATGGGCGCGATAAAACGCCGCCAGCGCCTGACGGCCGTATAACCGGGCTGTGCCGCCGAAACGTTGTAAATAGGCGTCCGTATACTGACCGCTCATGACTGGAACCTCATGTCAAATAAATACCTGTCGGGCCTGGGCTCTTCCGTTAATTGTCGTAGCTGACCTGCACGGTATTGGCGGGTCCGGCGCTCGCGCCGTTATTGCCGGCCATTAACGGCACGCCGTTCAGCGACCCGGTTCCCTTCAGCACCCATACCCGACCGTAATGATTGTAAAAGCCGGCGGCCTGGCCCGCCTCGGGTCCAATGCCTTGATAGATGTCAAAATGCTGCCCTTTGATGGCGCCGCCCACATCCAGCGCAATCATCAGGCGCATTTCGTATTTGCCGGTGAATTTGCCATTGTTATCCAGCAGCGGCACTTCCGCCAACAGGGTCGTTCCCGCCGGGACCAGGGAACGGTCCGACGCCACCGCCGCCTTGGCAATAAGCGGCACCGCGCTGGCGCCTTTCACCGGCGCGAAAGGAATCGGTTTAAAGAACACGTAGGAAGGATTTTGTTCCAGCAGTTGCTGTACTTCCGACTGGCTGTGACGAGAGGCCCACTGCCGTATCGCCTGCATCGACATGTCTTCCCGCGCCACCTCACCGCGGTCGATGAGGATTTTTCCTATGCTGCGATAGGGATAGCCATTATTGCCGCCGTAACCGAAGAACATCAATGGGCGTCCGTCGTCGTAATCCACATAGCCGCTGCCCTGAACCTCCATCAGGAAGTTATCCAGCATTGAATTGCTGTAGGCAATGGCCTGGCCGCGGCCTTCCAAGGCGCCGGCATAAATGGAGGCGCGATCCGGCAGCCGACGTTTCCCGCCCCGCGGCGGCATGCGGTATAAGGGGTATTGGAACTCGCCCTGCGGCGTATACCGGGCATGGATCACCGGCGTGTAATAGCCGGTGAAATGGACATTGCCGTAGTTATCCACCCCCTCCATTTGGAAAGCCTTGATGCCGAATTGACCGAGTTGCCGGGGGTCGGCCCCCGCCATGGCCCAGCGTTTGACCGCATCATAATCGGCATAGTTGCGATTATAAAGCCCGCTGGCCGCAGATTGGGTCTGCGTCACCTGATCGGCAAAATCCCTGGCATTGACCGGACGGCCTTTGGCATTAGGCTCATTGACCAATCCGAAGGGTTGCGTCAAGAGGCCATCTTTATACTGTTGGCCGCGGTCGGTGGGGCGCGACGAACAGCCGGCCAGAATGGCGATAACCAGACCGATGGAAAGATAGCTTAGCCACTGCTTGTTCATATTCTTCTCATGTTGAAACCATGCCCTTGCAATTACGGCGAAAGATAGCAAACGTTAATCAATAGATAAATGTATTATTCCAAAAAGAACAGGGAGATATGGCTATAAAAGCAGCAAAAACGTCCCGATTTCAACAAAAATCATTATTCTACGCGATTAATCGCAAAAAAGGGGTTGCATCAGTTGCTGTCCGGAGTATAGTGCGCATCCACGGACGCGGGGTGGAGCAGCCTGGTAGCTCGTCGGGCTCATAACCCGAAGGTCGTCGGTTCAAATCCGGCCCCCGCAACCATTCAGCGCAGTGCGATGTCTATAAAATAGACTCATTAAATAATAAATTCATTAAATAATAAAGAGTAACGAAGTCAACATCTGACTGCTCACAGATGTCATTTTTAACGGACGCGGGGTGGAGCAGCCTGGTAGCTCGTCGGGCTCATAACCCGAAGGTCGTCGGTTCAAATCCGGCCCCCGCAACCAACTTCAAGCTCATCGACTCCCAAGCAAATTATTATGACAGGCCGCTTTTCAAAGCGGTTTTTTTGTTTTTTCATCATGCCTCCCGCCGTCCCACCGCCGCGAAATAGCCTTTGATGCCGGCCAATATGGATTCCGCTATCTGCCGCTGATATGCCGTGGTGGCCAACCGGCGCTCTTCGTCAATATTACTGATGAAGCCGGTCTCCACCAAAATCGAGGGAATATCCGGCGCCTTAAGCACGGCAAAACCGGCCTGATCGACGGTTTTTTTATGCAAATGGGCGATTTTATCCAGCCGGCTCAACACTTGCCGGCCGAGCTTCAGGCTATCGGCGATAGTGGCGGTTTGCACCAAATCGAACAGGGTATGGTCCAGATAGCGATCGCCGCTCTTGCCGACGCCGCCTATTTCATCGGCGGCATTTTGCGTCTGCGCCAGGAAACGGGCGGCGGCGCTGGTGGCGCCTTGAGTTGACAGGGCAAACACCGAGGCGCCGCGGGCGGACCGATTGCTAAAAGCGTCGGCATGGATGGAAACAAACAGGTCGGCGCGCAGCTTGCGCGCTTTGGCTACCCGCACCTTGAGGGGGATGAAGACGTCTTCATCGCGAGTCATATACGCTTTCATCTTAGCCTCACGCTCAATCAGACGGCGCAAATGACGCGCGATGTTAAGCACGATATCTTTTTCCCTTGTACGCCTTTTGCCGATAGCACCCGGATCTTCGCCTCCATGGCCGGGATCCAGCATAATCACTATCGGACGGTCACGGCCCGCCTTACCCGCCCGCGACGCCCGTGATTGCGGCGGCAAGCCGCGTTCCAGCTCTCCCTGGTTATAATCCTCCAGCAGCGCCAGCAGCGGATCGTCCTGCACGGCACCGCGACCGCCGGCCATGGGGTAAAGATCCATGATCAGGCGGTGCTGGAAGCCCGCCACCGGCGGCAACGTCAAAAAATGCGGTTTAACCGGTTGTTTGAGCTCCACCACCAGCCGAACGGTATGCGCGTTGAATTGCCCTGCCCTTACCCGCCGGATATAGGGATCCTGCGCTTTCACCCGTTCGCCGATGCCTCGCATGATCGCATTTAGATGCATGCCCTCTATATCCACCACCAGGCGATGAGGATCCCTCAGCATAAAATGCCGGTAATGCAAGGTCGTTTTGGACTCGAGGGTGAGGCGGGTATAGCTGGCGGCCGGCCAGATACGCACCGCCAGCAGCGTCGCCGGTGCGGCAATTCCCATTTGGCTTAAGCTTAAGAGCCAGGTGGCGGCGGCGCCCTTGAGCAGGCGTCGGCGGGACGGCACAAAATTTCTATCTGACATGGACCACCGGTAGTTGAAGCTATTCTAATGATAATTCTGGCATTTTTTTATAATGGCGAAAACTTTACCCAATCTGCCGGTTTCTGTCATCTCGAAAAGACTCTATCCTAATGTGCCGAGGGTTAATTTTCCTTTCTTTACAATGAAAATGGGTGATAAATGCTGCTTGCCAAAGGCGGCCATTAGCATAAAAATACACGAAATCCGAATAACCATTCACAGAGGGTCTGCCGTGAAGGAACGTAGTACTGAACTGGTCCAAGGCTTTCGCCACTCAGTTCCCTATATCAATGCGCATCGCGGCAAGACATTTGTCGTCATGCTGGGAGGCGAAGCCATTGAACATGAAAACTTCGCCAATATCGTCAACGATATCGGCCTCCTTCACAGCCTGGGCATCCGGCTGGTGCTGGTGTATGGCGCCCGGCCGCAGATTGACGCCAATCTGGCGGTGCATCATCTGGAACCCATTTACCACAAGCATACCCGGGTCACGGATGCCCAGACGCTTGAGCTGGTGAAACAAGCGGCGGGTTTACTGCAGTTGGATATTACCGCCCGTTTATCCATGAGCCTTAACAACACGCCATTGCAGGGCGCACATATCAATGTGGTGAGCGGAAACTTCATCATCGCCCAGCCCCTTGGCGTCGACGATGGGGTGGACTACTGCCACAGCGGCCGCATCCGTCGCATCGATGACGAAGCCATACATCGCCAATTGGACAGCAACGCCATCGTACTGCTGGGGCCGGTGGCGGTTTCCGTGACCGGAGAAAGTTTCAATCTGACGGCGGAAGAAGTGGCCACTCAGTTGGCGATAAAACTCAAAGCGGAGAAGATGATCGGGTTTTGCTCTTCCCAAGGGGTTATTGACGAGGAAGGGGAGATTATCTCCGAACTGTTTCCCGCCAATGCGCAACAGCAGCTCGAAGCGTTGGAAAAAACCGGCGATTATTATTCCGGTACCGTGCGGTTTTTACGCGGCGCGGTCAAAGCCTGCCGCAGCGGGGTGCGCCGCTGTCATTTGATAAGCTATCAGGATGACGGCGCTCTGGTGCAGGAGTTGTTTTCCCGCGAGGGCATCGGGACCCAGATCGTCATGGAAAGCGCCGAACAGGTTCGCCGGGCGACCATTAACGATATCGGCGGCATTCTAGAGCTGATACGCCCGCTGGAACAACAGGGGATTCTGGTGCGCCGTTCCCGGGAGCAATTGGAAATGGAAATCGATAAATTCACCATCATCGAGCGGGATAATCTGACCATCGCCTGCGCCGCCCTGTATCCCTTTCCCGAGGAGCTGGTAGGAGAAATGGCCTGCGTGGCGGTGCATCCGGATTACCGCAGCTCCTCGCGCGGGGAGATGCTGCTGCAACGCATTATGCAGCAAGCGCGCCAGATGGGGCTGAAAAAGCTGTTTGTACTCACTACCCGCAGCATCCATTGGTTTCAAGAGCGCGGCTTTACGCCGGCGGAAGTGGAAGTCCTGCCGCAGAAAAAGCAGGCGCTTTATAATTACCACCGGCGCTCCAAGATTTTGGTAACGGACCTGCTCGACAGCTAAGCAAAACTAGCCCGCGCGCCCTTTGCGCAAGCGGTCGATCAAGCCGCTGCGGCGCTGGGTGAGCGTGGCGATGGCGTATTTCAAGACATCATCATTGCCATAGAGGGACAACCGACGGCGGGCGCGGGTGATGGCGGTGTACACCAGTTCCCGGGTCAGCACCGGCAGCAGTCGGTCAGGCAGCACCAGCGCGGTGTGGTCGAATTCCGATCCCTGCGACTTATGCACCGTCATGGCGAATGCGGTTTCATGGTCGGGCAGTCGGCTTAAAGGAACCGCCCTCGCCGTGCCGTCCGGCATGGGGAAATAGACCCTCAACGCCGACGGTTCTTCCCCGAGCATGACGCCGATGTCGCCATTATACAGCCCGAGGGAGGGAGCGTTGCGCACGATCATGACCGGACGGCCCGCGTAGCCTCTCGTCAAGGAACCCGCCGTGGAATTTACCGGCGGATGGATTCGCCCGGTCCGGGCCAGGAGTTGCTCGATACGATCGTTGAGTCCGCTTATGCCGAACGGCCCCTCCCGCAGGGCGCACAGCAGCCGGAATCGATTGAAGGCCTTCAAAATGGCGACGGGGTCGTCGCCGGCCTTGACCCGCGACAGATAGTCGCCATAACCCGCCGCCGCACCCTCCAGCAGCCGCAGGTAGTCCTCGCCGTCCCGCACCGGCACATAACGCACATCGGCCGTCTGACCGCCGTGCAATAACGCCAGGGCGCCGGCGGCGTCGCCGGCATTGACGGCGTTGGCCAGGCGGCCGATGCCCGACCCGTCGTCGAACCGATAGCTTTTGCGCAGCAGGCACAGACTGTCCCCGGTGATGGGCCCCGTGCCGTCATTAGAGGGGGCAACGCGAAGCCGGTGAGGCGCGCCAACTGTTCATTACGGGCCGCGCTATACCCGTTTTCCGCGAAATAACAGATATCCCCCAAGACCGCCCCCGCCTCAACGGAGGCCAGTTGGCAGCGATCGCCGAGAAAGATGACTTTGGCTTGCGCCGGCAGGGCCTCGATAAGATTGGCCATCATCGGTAAATCCACCATCGAGGCTTCATCCACCACCAACACATCCGTGTGCAGCGGATTATCCCGATGATAACGCAGACGCCGGCTGCCGGGCTGCGCGCCAAGCAGGCGATGCAGCGTTACCGCTTCCGGCGGAAACAGCCGCTTTTGCTCGTCATTGAGGCCCAGCGCCGTCAGGGCGTCCCCCAGGGACTCGCTCAGGCGGGCCGCCGCCTTGCCGGTGGGCGCCGACAGCTGTATTCGCAGGCGCTTGCCCTGTTCCAGCACCACCAGCGACGCCAGGATTTTCGCCACCGTTGTGGTTTTACCGGTGCCGGGGCCGCCGGAAATTAGGCATACCGGGTGACTGACGGCGACCGCCGCGGCCACTTTTTGCCAGTCCGTCTCATTGCCGACGGTGGGAAAGAACCGCTGCAATACCCGACGAACCGCCGGTTCGTCAAGGGCTGCTTCGGGCCGGACGGCATTGAAAAAATCCGCTACGCGGCATTCGTTTCGCCACATGCGCTGCAGGTATAACCGCTGGTTGTCCAGCACCAGGGGCGTGGGCCTTGAACCGTCGCTGACCGCCGGCGACGCCAGCAATATTTCGCGCCAATCCGCGAGGGACGGCTCGCCGGCAATCCCCCAGGCCCGGCGGGCCAGTTCGGGGTAACGACCGTCGAACAAGGTATCGGGCGCCAGGCGCGCCAACGGCAGGCAGACGTGCCCCGCGCCAGCGTCGGCGCTGAGACAGGCGCAGGCAAGCCAGACGGCCGGCTCGTCCGGCGCTGCCAGCATCCGGGCGAACTGGATATCCAACGGGCGCCATAGCCCCAGCGACTGTCCCTGCTCAATGAGTGAATTCATTTGCTCGCCTCCGGCTGCTCCGGTGTGGGAGTCGAGCCGCCGAACAGCGCGTCCAGGGCTTCGACGAATGCCGCCTCGGGACGGCGGAACAGCACGCCGTCGCCCGGATTGTCCGCGCAAATGCCGCGCAAAAACAGGTAGAACACCCCGCCGAAATGGCGGCGGTAATCATAACTCGGCAGCCGGTGCCGCAAGTAGCGGTGCAATGCCAGCGTATAGAGCTGGTATTGCAAATCATAACGATGCTCGGCCATGGCGCCCAGCATCGCCTGGGGCGTATAGGCGGCGTTGTTCTCACCCAGCCAGTTGGATTTATAATCCAGCAGGTAATAACGCCCCTCGTAACAAAAAACCAGGTCGATAAAGCCTTTAAGCATGCCTTTAACCTGGGGGAAGCTCAGCGGCGGACAGGCGGCGGAGAGAGGATCGTAGCGTTTGCACAGCGCATCAAGCCCGGCGGCGGTGACCAGGGCGTTGATGGGAAGATAGAATTCCAGTTCGACCCGCCTTTTTTCGGGCGCCAATAGTGACAGCCGGATGCCGTCGTCATTGAGCGGCGCATGCAGCACATCCGCCAGCCAGCGGGCAAGCACCGGTCGCCAGCTTTTCTCGATACCGTTTTGCAAAAGCTGCGCGTCCAGCCACGCCGGATCCGGCGGCCGGTTGAAATCCAGAGTCTCGAACAAGCCGTGCAGAAAGGTACCCGGCGCGGCGCCGCGAGGGAACGTATGAGGGGAAAGCGCCAGTCCCGCATCCGGCTGCCGCTCTCCCGCCGCATCGCCGTCCAGCCGGGGCTGTAAATCCATTAACGGCGAACCCCCGCCGTGCTGTTGCAGGCCGGAATAGCTGGTCACTCGCCAGCTATCCGCGTGCCGCGGCAGGTATTCGCGGGCCGCCAGTCGTCGCACGTCATCGTCCTGCGGCCGCCAAGGCTGCGCGTCCGGCTGGCCGACGACGGTAACGGCGATGTCCCGCGTCGCCAGCCTTTGCAGGTGATTTTGCAGCCCGGCGGCGTCGCAGGCCGTACCTTGCTGAATCAGATACCCCAGCGCCCCCAGGTGCGCATCGCTATTGCCGCTTTTGCTCCGGCCGCCGCGAAACAACGGCGCGATGCCGATGCCGCAATGATAAACGGAACGTGTCACCGCCACGTACAGCAGGCGGAGATCTTCCGCCAAACGCTCTTCCTCCGCCAGTTGCAGGCTCTGGGAAGATGAGGACAGATCCAGCCAAGCCTGGAAATCGCGGCGATCGTGAAACAGCGGGCGCTTTTGCTGGCGGAAATCGGCGATAAAAGGCAGAAATACTATGGGAAATTCCAGCCCTTTGGATTTATGCACCGTAAGTATCCTAACCAGATGGCGATCGCTTTCCAGCCTCAGTTGCTGACTTTCAGCCTGAGTATCAGGCAGCTCAATCTGCATGGCCAGCCAGCGCACCAGCCCATGCTCATTCTCCAACTGCGCGGAGGCTTCCTGCAACAGCTCCGCCAGGTGCATCAGGTCCGTGAGGCGCCGCTCGCCGTTCGCCGAGGCCAGCAGATTTTCCGCCATGCGGTGGCGAATCATCAGTTGCCGCAGCATCGGCAGTACGCCGCGCTGCCGCCACAATTGGCGATAGCCGGCGAATTCATCCACCAGGGCATCCCATGCGGCGCCGTTGTTATTGATATCTTCAATCGCCTGCGCATCCAGCCCCATCAGGCTGGTGGCCAACGCGCAGCGCAGTGCGCTATCCTGCCCTGGGATCAGTATCGCTTGCAATAGCCAGAGCAGTTCCCGCGCCTCGGGCGTTTCATACACGCTGTCGCGATTGGATAAATACACCGCCGGAATCGACAGTGCGCTCAAGGTGTCGCGAATCAGGGCCGCTTCATTGCGGTTGCGCACCAGCACGGTGATATCGGAGGCCTGAATGCCTCGCCGTCCGCCGGGCTCCACCAAAACGGCCCGTCCCTCACGCCCGGCGCTCAGCCAATGGCGGATGGCGGCGGCGCAATGGCGAGCCATAAGATGTTGGTACTCACTGACACCCACGCCCTCTCCAGGCGACAGCCAAAAGTGCATGGCCGGCTCGGCCCGGCCATCGATTTCCAATGCCAGTCCGCGGTTTTCCAGGGCGGCGCGCACGGGCAAAAAAAGGGATTTGCTCGAAGATAAACGGCAGCGGCAAGGATTGGAACAGCCGGTTCACCCCCTCAATCATCGACGGTGATGAACGCCAGTTGGTCTCCAAAGTATAGTGGGCGCTCACCTCACTTCTGGCGCGCATATAGGTAAAAATGTCCGCGCCGCGAAACGCATAAATCGCCTGTTTGGGATCCCCTATCAACACCAGGCCGCAATCCGGTTGTTCTCGGTAGATGGAGTGGAAAATACGGTACTGCTGCGGATCGGTATCCTGGAACTCATCAATCATCGCTACCGGATAACGCTCACGGACCGACAGCGCCAACGCCTCCCCGCCTTCGCCTTGCAACGCCCGGTCGAACCGGCTCAACAGATCATCGAAGCCCATTTCCCCCCCCGCAGCCGTTTCTCCTGTTCCAGAGCCTGTCGCAGCTCTTCCAGCGCCATTACGATGACCAATTCACGCAGGGTAACCGTCTGTTGCAAAAATTCATCGATATCCTCAAACAGCCGATGTACCGGCGGCGCGCCCTTAAGGGTTTTCGCCTCCAGCACCGGTTGGCGGAAACGTTCAAGCTCTTTGGGCACGTCGTAATCCTCGGTAGGCGCGGCGGCCCAAAGAGAGATTTTTTCCAACCATGCCGGCAGGTTTTTACTGTTGTAGGCGCGCTTGTCCACCCCGGAATTGCTCACCAACGCCAACAGTTCAGGCGCGGCCCGGCGCCAGCGCTGCTTCAGCTCGTCAATACGGGCGATGTTCCGCTCGTGTCGCGCCATGATGGTTTCCGTCTTTTCCGGCGGGTTGCGTACCGCCGGCGCCTCGCCTTGCAAATAGGGCAACAGCTCCGCTAACAGCTTTTCCGGACCATCCCAGTCTTTGCTGATGACGCGGGCTACCGCCACCGGCAACGGGTAGCAGTGGCGGCGCCAGAAATCGGCGCACACCTGACGCCGCAGATCCGATTCGTTTTCCACCAGGGTCTGTTGAAACAGCAGGCCGGATTCAACGGTGCTATGGCTGAGCATCCGCTGGCAGAAACCATGAATGGTGTAAATCGCCGCTTCATCCATTTGCCGTTCCGCCGCCAATAGCAGTCTGGCGGCGTAGCCGGCATCGTCTATCCTATCCAGCAGTCGGCTAAACAGCGGGTTGTTGCTTGCGCCGCGCACGCAGGCCAACCGTAAACGATGGATACTCTCACGGATACGGCCCCGCAGTTCCTCGGTGGCCGCTTCGGTAAAGGTCACCACCAGAATCTCTTCCACGCTAAGCGGGCGGGGGTAGGCCGCCTGTTGCCCCAACCCCAGCAGCAGACGCAGGTAGAGCGCCGCCAGAGTATAGGTTTTGCCGGTACCCGCCGACGCCTCTATCAGGCTTGCTCCCCGCAGCGGCAGGGTCAGCGGATCAAGTGTCGACACGGTCAAGGATGAATATTCCCGAGTTATTGCCGGATAAGCGGCAGGTTTTTTTGCAGGGCCGATGCGTTCGGATACAGCGTCCAGCCCTGGGGCGCGGCAAAGGAAACCGGATCGTGACCCAGCCCGCCGATTTGCGATAACAGCGCCAACCCCTGCGGTTCCATCACCGCTTGATGATAAAACGCCGCCATGTGATCCAAGGTCAGTTGCCGCAACCCAGCCACCACTTTATCACGGGTATCAAAGGCGGTATTGTCTCGCGCCAGCTCATCGGCGTATTGGTCCGCCTCCTCCCCTAATGTCTGCGGCGGCTGCAGCACCTGGCTGATAACACCCTGTTTGTACTGTTCGAAATCCGCCGGCGACATGGCGCGCAAACGCTGTTCGGTCTGGGCGAAGAACGCTTGGAATCGATCATAAAGATAGGCCGGATCTTTGGCGCTGCTTTGCAGCACAAATTCGATACCCCCGCGATCGCCGACAAAAACCGGCGTCATGAAAATGGCATAGCCCAGTTGTTCCTGCGTGCGAAGCTGCTGATAAAACCAGGATTCGACTATCTGCGACAGCATATAGCTGTTAACCATGCCCTGGATCCGGTCATAACCGGCGGGGACATAGGCCGCCGCCAGCGCCGAATCGGTGGTGCCGCCGGTTTTTTGAATAAGCGCCCGCAGGGGTTGTTTGATGTCCACTTTGGGCGTGCGCTGCCATTGCGTGCCGGTCCAGCCGATGTGTTTTTTCAACCGATCCGCCAAGGCGACGCTCTGCCGCGGCGTCATGTTGCCCACCACCAGCATCTCCAGCGCGGCGGGTCTGAACACTGTCCGCCGGTAGTCAATCAGTTCCTGCAGCGTGACGCCGTCGATAAGCCCCCGCCGTTCGTCCCGCTCCGTATAAGGCCATTCGGAAAGCACCTTGGCCGGAATGACGGCCTGCGAATAGGCCTTGCCTTTATCGGTGCCGTCAAGCTGCTGACGGTACCAGGTCTTGGCCTGAACCAACTGGTCCGCCGTGGGCGTGAAGGAGGCATAGCGCTCAATAAGCTCCAGCACCAGTTGCGGCAGACGCTGCGTATAGCCGCTGGCTCTGACCGTCAGTCCGTCGTTTTCAAAGGTGGAGAAATTGATGCCGCCGACATAGGCCTGGGTGCTGATTTCGGCCACGTCGAGGCCCGCGATGTAATCGTTCATGGCATACAGCACCTGCTCGCGCGGTGTGTCCATAAGGTGCGCGTTGCGGAAATTCAGCTGGATATCGGCCCGGGGCTCATCGGCAAAATAGCGGCTGGGCATATACAGCACCCGAAGTCCGGGCTTGTCCACCAGGGTGACAGGATGCTCCAGGGTTTTGCCCGGCTTGATCAGTGAAAAATCGCTGGCGATAAAAGGATTGAGCGTCGGCAGCGACAAAGCGATATGTCCCTCTTTCTGCCGCCAGGCCGCCAGATGTCGCGGCGTCAAAGGATCCACCCGGTAAGGGGCATTCATGAAGTAGGCCACTTTGTCGTGGGGCTCATCGGGACTGATAAACCAGAAACGGGCGTTTTCCGGTTTCATCTCGTCCAGCCGAGCGGCGATGGCCTTGGGATCGTAGCGATCCGCCAGATAAGGGGCATCCAGTACATGCTGGACCGGCACCTTGAGCATGGAATCCACCAGCCACTCGATATAATCCATGTCGCGGGTGATGATGGGATAACGGAAATCCTGCTGCAGCACATGGGCGATTTCATCGAAATATTGCCGTTGGATGCCGCGTTCGCGCAGGGTCTTCAGATAGCTGAAAATAGCGGCGATCACCTCGTCCCGCTGGGCGAAGCCTTTATCGGTCAGTGAGACGGCGATGGAAAAAACGCCGCCGTTGCCATTCACCCGCGGATCCGCGCCGGCGTCGATGGCATCCGCCAGCCCCTGTTTTTGCAGCCAGTCCGCCAGGGTGTCGGGACTGTGGTTGCCGATGAGGTAACCGATATAGGTATCGCTTTTACTGCGGAACGCCCGGCTGTTGTCGGCGATGGGAAATTCGATGCGCAGCATTTTTTGCGGCTGCACCGGCTGGTAATGAATGACGATGCCGGTTTGTTTCTTGGTGATAGGCGGCACGGTGATCGGCGGCACAACGGCGTTGTGGTTGGCTACCCGTCCGTAAGTTTGCGCGGCGATCGCCGCCAACTGCGGTAAAGACTGGTTGCCGTAAATGACCGCCACCATCAGATTGGCGGAGTAATAGCGATGGTAAAACGCCGTGAGTTCCTGGTGCAGATTGCTGCCGGGCTTGTCCCGCAACGTTTCCAGGTTGCCGCCGGCGAAGCGGGCCGCCGGGTGGGCCGGATTCATGGTTTCCGCTCGGATTTGCGCCATGCGCAGACCGTCATTGGCACGGCCCATGGTGAGTTCGGCATTCACCGCATGGCGTTCTTTATCGGCGCTGCCGGGGTCCAGCAGCGGCTCGGCGATGGCGTCCGCCAGCCGGTCCACCGCCGGGAGCAGGGCGTTATTCTCCACTTCGAGATAAAAGGCGGTACGATGGGCCGCGGTGCTGGCATTGTGGTCGCCGCCGTGTTTGTTTAAAAACTCCGACAGATTTTCCGGCTGCGGATATTTTTTTGAGCCCATTAAAATCATATGTTCGAGATAATGAGCCAACCCGAGCTGGCTATCGGGATTTTCCAGGGTTCCCACCGGCACCGCTATGGCGGAAAGTGACTTCACCGCCTGTTTGTCGCTCACCAGCAGCACCGTCATGCCGTTGTCCAGTTTGATGGCTTGATATTGCCGGATGTCCTTGCTGCTTTTTCGAATGGTCTCCTTGAGGGGCTGCCAACCGGTGGCGGCCCATCCGGTTGAAAAGCAAAAAAATGCCGCACAAAATAATGCTCAATAATCCGCTAACCAGTCTTCGCATTCCACTCTCCAGCAATTCCCTAAGGTGCCGCCCTTGACCGCTTCGACTTCTCCGATGTCGCGGCCAGATTGAGGCTGAACGGCGTGAACAAATAATCCTGCGCGGCCCGGATTATCCCCTGAACGTGTTCCTCGTCCAGTTGGCGCATGAGCCGCTGGATATAAGGATCCCTGGCTATCGCCCGGCAGAAAATCATCCCCAAGCCATGCATACAGAAGCTTATCCCGCGCCAGTCTCTGACGCTCTTCGCTCCAGTCGATTGCGCCTTTGTCGCGGTCATAACAGCTTTCCAACCATGCGCCGCCGGAACGGTGCAATAACAACAGCGGCGAATTCATGCCCTGAACATAACCCGATACCAGGGTAACTAACAATGTTTTCGCCTGCGCCGCGGCCATGGGCGCAAACCGCCACTCGCCCTTGACGCCGAACATCCGGCTTTCCCCCGCTCCGCCCATGGCGCACCAGGCCAGGTGTTCCAGCCACAAAGAGAGTCCGTCTTTCATGGATAACGCGCCGGGACGCCAGCGCAGCAAGCCGTCGCTTTGCACCTGGGAGAGCCAGCCGCTGAGTTCAATCTCTCCCAGCATCAGGTTCACCTCCCGGCTGCCCGCCGTCTCCAGGCGACATTGCCGCACCTGGTCCGCCAGCCGTGCCATCTCATCGCACTGCCTGCTCCAGTAGAGCTCGCCGAACGCGCCGTAGGGCAGGTCGCCGGCAGCGCGAACATTGTGGTAGAGCTGCTGGGGATCCTGGCCGGCAATCAGGGTGTTGAGCAAACGATCGTTAAGCTGATAACGCGTCAGGCCCTCGATGACGAAGGGCTCATCGGCGGAAAGCTCCAGCTCTTCGAGGCGGAAATTGACCCCCAGACGCTGCTGAAAAAAAGCGCGCGCCGGATGGCTGTAAAAGCGCTTCAGGTCGTCGAATGACAAAGCCGTGATGGAACGGCTTGCCAGCGCGCGGCTGAACACGGGGTGGGGGGTGCCTCCGGCACGGGCGGCGGGCAGCCATTCCGCGGCATAGCTTTGCAGTTCGGTTCCGTCAATGAAGTTTTCCGCCGCGAACGGCATACGGGGATGCCATTGGTACAGGTGCTCCCTGACCCGTTCGGCGCCGGCATCCGCATCCAGATCCTCGTCCCCGGCCAGATAAAAGCTTTGGGCGATATAATCGGTCAGCTCGCTCACCAGCACCGAGGGGTAACGGGGCGTATTGTCCTGGATGGAGCGGCCGATAAAGCTGATATAAAAACGGCGCTGGGCCGAAAGCAAGGCTTCCAGGAACAGATAGCGATCGTCGTCGCGGCGGCTGCGATCTCCCCGCCGCGGCTTTTTCGCCATGAGATCGAAGCCCATCGGCGGCAGCGTTCGGGGATAGACGCCATCGTTCATACCCAGCAGGCACACCACTTTGAAGGGGATGGAACGCATCGGCATCAGGGTGCAAAAATTGATGGCGCCGGCTAAAAATCGCTGACTGACCCGTTGCTCTTCCAGACGCGCGGACAGCTCATCCCGCAGCAAGGTTACGGCAACGGGCCGTTCAAGACCCCCCCCCCTGCAGACCGAACCGGATAATCTGTTGCCACTGGGTTTCAAGCAATGCCAGGGCAACCTCGGCTTCAGCGTCGGGCTGAAAAAAAATCGGTCATCAACGCCCGGCAGCAGGGCAACCAGTCCTCCAGCATCCGGGGCCTGGCCAAAATATCGCGCCAGCGCCGAAGCTGCGCCAGCAACTCCGCCAGGTGCCCCACCAGCTCGGCGATAAGCCCGCTGGATTCATCATAAGGCAAGATGCCGCGCCAATCGCCGCCGCGGCTGTCCATGGCATAGCCCAGCAACATGCGCGTCAAGCCGAACTGCCAGGTATGCTGGCCGGTGGCGGGCAGCTTCAGCTCGCGGATATTCTCGTCGTCCAGCCCCCAGCGTATTCCCGATTCGTCTACCCACTGCCTGAGCAGTTTCCGGTCATCTTCATCAATGGAGAAACGGGAGGCGAGGGCCGGAACCTCCAGCAAGGCCAATACCTGCTCGGCGGCAAAACGGCTACGGGGCAGTTCCAGCAGGGAGAGAAACGCCGGCAGCGCCGGATGAACCTGCCTCGCGCGCCGATCGGAGATGGCGAAGGGCAACTGGCGTCCGGTGCCGATATTGCCGAAAACCGCCTGGATGGCCGGGGTGTAGCGATCAATGTCCGCTACCATCACGATGATGTCCCGCGGCGAAAGCTCGGCATCGGCGCTCATCATGTCCAGCAGTTGGTCGTGCAAAACCTCCACTTCCCGTTGCGGGCTGTGACAGACATGCAGGCTGAATGTCTTGTCATCCGCCGCCAGCGGGCGCTTCGACCGGCTGTTCGCCAACGTCTCGGCGCTCATTCCCGCCACGCTATGATCTTCAAGTTCGAGAATATCCCGCTGCAGCATGGATAACAGGCGATTGTCGGGAGGATCGACGAACGCGTCCACTTCCTGCGTATCGTCGAGCTGGGCCAGCAGAAAAAGATTATCCCGTCCCAGCTTTCCCCATGAGGCCAAAAAGCGGATTACCTGACTCCTGCTCGCCTTCGTCGTTGAACAAGCCGTCGGCCTGCTCCGGTCGCCGGAAGAGATTCTTTTCCAAATGATGCCGATAGTGGCGGCGGGTGCGGTTTTGCAGCCTGGCCAGGAAAGCGCGATCGCGAATATCGCCCCAATAGTACCGGCAGGGATTGGTGAAAAGCAGATGAACATCAATATGACGGCCCAGCGCCTGCAAGGCCTGCAAATAGGTGGGCGGCAGTGCTGATATGCCGCAGATGAACACCCGCGGCGGCAATCCGGACGGGCACGAATCCGCCTGCTCCAGCGCATGGATGAACCGCCGGTAGAGATTGGCCCGGTGCCAGGGGGATTGCCCGGCCCGGTCGGTATAGTCGACCAACGCCCGCCAAAGCGCGGCCTGCCACTCCTGCGCCTCCCCCAGGTCCGCCACCCGTTCTTCCCGTTGCCAGCTTTCCAACCAATCGGGGCGAAACACCAGATACTGATCATAGAGATCCGCCAGTCTGGCGGCGAATTGATGGCATTTCCGCTGATCCTCATCATCCTCGAGATAGCGGCATATCACCTCAAAACCGGGCTGTCCGCAAAGCCGCGGCAACAGCGCCATCAGTTTCCAGGTCATGGCATCCTTGGAAAACGCGCTCTCTTCAGGGATATCCGGCAGAACGACGGTAAACATGCGCCAAATGAAACTGGCCGGCAGCGGAAATTCAAAGTTGGCGGCGATGCCGAAACGCGACGCCAGCTCCATCTGCAGCCATTGAGCCATCCCGCTGCTTTGCACCAGAATCACCTCCGGCTGGAAAGGATCCGGCAGAGGCTGCCCTTCAATCAAAGCGGCGGCCAGGGATTTAAGCAAATCAAGCTGATTTGAATGATAAATTCTGAACATGCCTTCCTCCGAGCCTTCCATGCCGCTTGCCGCCCATCATGGGGACACTTTAACCGGATTGACGTTGAAAACAAGCGGCTTCAAAGGCTTTCGGCCGAAACACCGCCGGCGGCTTTGCGGCAAAACCATTCGCTGAGCTTCACAATACGCCCAGAAGGCGACCGCGCTTCGGCGACAACCCTCCGGCAAGCCGGTCCACGTGCCTGTTCCTGGTTTTCGAGCCGCCAGCCGGGCGGCAAAATCAATGGCACATCCTCGTCTTCGAGCCGATACCGCTCCAATCCCTGGTGAGCGAAGGTCAACGCTTGCTGATACTGGCGCAGGGCATCCTGATTGTGCCTGAGCCCCTGCAGGTAATGCATCAGAACCAGGGCCATAATGGAAAACAGCAGCAACGCCGCCATGGCTTCAAGCATGCCCGTCCCGTACTGGTTACCGCTGTCCATGAGGAGTCTCTTTTCTTGCCGGTTTTTTCGGCCTTTTGAGCGCCGCCGGACGGTGCTGTTTCAAGCGGGACAGTAATCCAGCCTGTCGCCGGAGGTTGCTGTTTCAACCGGGGTAGTAATCTAGCCAGCCGCCGGCCAGCGGCGCCAGCATGCGGCTCTGCTGTAGCCCCGCTTGCGCAACGCCGCCTGTGCCGCCGAGCGAAACCCGCCGATACAGGCTTATCTCTCCCGAGGCGAACGCGTCGCCGGGTGCGCCGCTTTCCCCTTTCAATACCCAATTACCTTCTGAATGACGCGGCGCGCACAGACAAGCGCGAAAGGTTTCGCCCTCGGGACGGCGGCATTCGCCGTCCTCGCCGCGCCAAGGCACCGTCATCCCCCATGCCAGCGCGGATTCGGCCCCATGAAACGCCTCAAGATAACGCTGCTCATCGTGAATCAAGAGCGTTGCGGCATCCAGAAAACGCTGCCAGCCCAGCATAGCCGACAGGCCGATAACCAGCAGCATCGGCAGTACCGCCAGCGCGCCGCTGCCTTGCTCACACGTCGGCATCATCCGTTGCGCCCCACCAGAACCCGGCTGGCGCGATACCTGATAGCCGGCTGACTTCGAGAAACCCCCGTCAGGGTTACCCGGTAGGCGTTTTTCGCCACCGATTCAAACCGCAGGCAGGTTATCCTCCAAAGATGCGGATCGTGCATGTTCACCCATCCCGATCCGTTGCAATGCGCCACGCCCCGCTGCATCTCCAGCGCCCCCTTCTCAATCGGTAGCCGAAGGTTTCGTTTATCAATGTCGCCCCGGCGGCGTTGCCGGAGAGCGGGAAAAAGGCATAGGCGACCAACAGGCAGGATTGACGCCGCTCGCCGCGACGCTCGCCCAAGGTGACCGCCGGTCGTTCGCAGGCGCGCGTACACAACCCGGCGCGCCGCAGATCCTTTTCAATGAGCAGCAGGCTGTGGTCAATCTGCCGCACCAGCCGCATATGCTGAAGACCTTCATGGCACTGCCTGTACATGAACGGCAGCAGCCGCAGGGCGGAAAGCAGCACCAGGCCGGTTACCGCCATGGCGCACAGGGCCTCCGCCAGGCTGAAACCCGCCTGACCGGTTTTCAACAAGAGGGGATCCCCGCAAAACGTCCTTTTACGCTGCATAAACGCAGTCTCCCGGTACCGGACACAATAATTTTTACGCTTCCCGCCGGATTGCCGAGCGTCACATGCGCCGGCGTGGCGGTGTTATGCAGCCCTTTGAAGCTGAGATACCCCGGCGCCGACGACTCAAGGCAGATGTCCGACAAAGGCAAGGGGAAGCGGATTTTTTCGTTTGGCCGGGAAGTGCATACCGCACAGAGTTCGCCGCGGGCGCCGGTTTTGATCGCGATGCGGCAACTGTGATTACTGCGCGCCGCGTGCAGTTGCCAACGGGAAAAGAAATCCGCTATCTGCTGACCGGCCTGGGACAAACGGGCTTGTTGACGGTGTCGCTGCCAAGAGGCCCCCCCCGGCGATGGACAAAAGAGCCACCAGCGACAGCACCAGCATCATTTCAATCAGGGTATGACCCTGTTGCGAGACGATAGGATTTTCATGGAAAGAAGCGTAACGCGCGACCGCCCGCTCACGCCATGGGGTTAACGTCAGGAAGCGCAGCCGCGCGCAAACAAACGAATGGGGGTTAGCGAAACGACAAAAAAATGCGAGGATAGCCGCAGATAGAAAAGGAATCGCTTGTACCGGATGCGCGTTGCGGTGGTCGCGCACGGTCGACGCTGGCCGTGGGACGCATTGCACCGACCGCGCACGGCCGGCGCCGGCGATAAGACGTATTGCACCGGCCGTGCACGGTCGGTGCCGGACATGGGATCAGACCGCCACCGGCGCCTTGATGGCCGGATGCGGATCGTAACCTTGAATCTCGAAATCCTCGAAACGGTATTCAAACAGCGAAGCCGGCCTGCGTTTGATGACAAGCGTCGGCAGCGGACGCGGTTCGCGGGTCAACTGTAAATCCGCCTGCTCAAGGTGGTTGCTGTACAGGTGGGTATCGCCGCCGGTCCAGACGAAATCCCCCACGTTCAGAGAGCATTGCTGCGCCACCATGTGCATCAACAGCGCATAGCTGGCGATATTGAACGGCAGTCCGAGAAAGATATCGCAGGAACGTTGGTAAAGCTGGCAGGAAAGGGTGCCGTCGGCGACATAAAACTGGAACAATGCGTGGCACGGGGCCAGCTTCATTTGATCGAGTTCGCCCACATTCCAGGCGGAAACGATGATGCGGCGAGAATCCGGATCCTGGCGTAATTGCTCGATGACCCGGCTCAATTGATCGATATGGCGACCGTCCGCCGCGCCCCAGGCACGCCACTGGCGGCCATAGACCGGACCGAGATTGCCGTTTGCATCGGCCCATTCATCCCAAATGGAGACATTGTGGTCATGGAGATAACCGACATGGGTATCGCCATTGAGAAACCACAGCAGTTCATAAATAATCGAGCGAAGATGGCACCGCTTGGTGGTCACCAGAGGGAAGCCCCGGCGTAAATCAAAACGCATCTGGTGACCGAAAATCGATAGGGTGCCGGTGCCGGTGCGATCCGCTTTCGGCGTACCCTGCTCCCGCACCAGCCTCATTAATTCCAAATACTGTTTCATGTTGCCTCAGGACAATTGCTGTTGCGGGCGGCGGCGATAGGCCCAGATAATCATGATCACGCCGGCGATAATCATCGGCAGCGACAGGATCTGCCCCATGCTGATGGCGTCGTCGAACAGCCCCAGCTGTGCATCGGGCTGACGGAAAAACTCCACGATGATGCGGAACGCGCCGTAACAGATGAGAAAAAGTCCCGACACGCTGCCCAGCGGGCGCGGTTTGCGGATAAAAAAGTTGAGAATGATAAATAGCAATACCCCCTCCAGCAACAGCTCATAGAGCTGAGAGGGATGGCGGGGCAGAACGCCATAGCGATCGAAAATGGATTGCCACTCCGGATGGAACGGCAGCAGCGCCAAATCCTCGTCGCGGGAACCGGGGAAAAGCATGGCCCATGGCGTATCAGTGGTCACCCGGCCCCACAGTTCGCCATTGATGAAATTGCCGAGCCGGCCGGCGCCCAAGCCGAAGGGAACCATCGGCGCGATAAAATCCGCGACCTGGAAGAAGTGGCGCTTGGTGCGGTGTGCGAACCACAGCATGACGCAGATAACACCAATCAGGCCGCCATGGAACGACATGCCGCCATCCCAGACTTTGAAGAGATAAAGCGGGTTATCGAGAAACAGCGGCAGGTTGTAAAACAGAACATAACCGATGCGGCCCCCCAGGAATACGCCCAGAAAACCGGCATATAACAGATTTTCCACTTCGTCCTTGGTCCAGCCGCTGCCGGGGCGATTGGCGCGACGAACCGCCAGCCACATGGCAAAAACAAAACCAATGAGATACATGAGACCATACCAATGAAGGGAGACCGGCCCCACGGAAAAAATTACCGGGTTAAACTGAGGAAACGCAAGATAATTCGTTGTCATTCATCACCACAACAGAGTTTATTTCAGGACTTGGATACTCGCCATACTTCAAGCTGCAGGTGTGTTGGCTTTCCTGTAACTCAAATTATTGAGGGCATAATATCATAAGGGGTTCATTTTTCGCGGCGGAACGGCGGTAAATTTGCCCATCGACAATGTCAGTTGCAAACCGGTCAATGCTAGCGGCCGCCGCGAATCAGCCCGCCCAGGCCGCGACGCTCTAAAAAAGCCGCCACCTGGTGGCGCACATCGATAGCGTTAGGCGCCTCCAGCACCCGCTCCGACAGCTGTCGGGCATCGACCAGTTCCACGTTGCGCAGCAAATATTTTATTCTGGCCACGGTGCGCCCGTTCATGCTGAGAGAGCGATAGCCCATGCCGGTAAGCAGCAACGCCCCCATGGGATCGCCGGCCATTTCTCCGCACAGGCTGCAATCGAGCCCCAACCGGCCGCATTCGGCGATGATCTTTTGCAAAACCTGCAGCATCGCCGGATGGAGGCTGTCATACATCGCCGCCACACGGGTATTATTACGGTCAACCGCCAGGAGGTACTGGGTCAAATCGTTGGTGCCCACCGAGATGAAATCCACCCGGCTTACCAGCGAGGATAGCATAAACACCATGGCGGGCACTTCAATCATAACCCCCACCCGCACGGGGGGGGCAGGGCATAGCCCAGCATCTCCTCCACCTCGCGCCCCGCGCGGTCGATCATCCGCCGGGCCTCGTCTATCTCGTCCACGCTGGTTATCATCGGCAGCAGTATGCTCAGGTTGCCGGTGGCGGCGTTGGCGCGCAGCATGGCCCGCACCTGGATGAGGAATATCTCCGGCTGGTCCAGGGTAATGCGGATGCCGCGCCAGCCCAGGCAAGGGTTCTCCTCGATGATGGGGGTCATGTAAGGCAATTGCTTATCCGAGCCCACGTCGAGGGTGCGCAGCGTGACGGATTTGCTGGGAAACAGCTGCAGCATGCCCTGATATTGCGCCACCTGCTCTTCTTCCGAGGGAAAACCGCTTTGCAGCATAAACGGAATTTCAGTGCGGTAAAGTCCGACTCCGTCGACCCAATCGCCCAGTCGCTGTTCATGCTCGGCGCTTAACCCGGCATTGAGCATGATTTGAATCCGCTCGCCGCTTTTAAGCTGCGCCGGCTGTTCCACGTCATCTTCGGCCAAGCGGCTGAGCTCTTTTTCCTCGCTGATAAGTCGTTGATATTCCTGCACCAGCACCGGTTCGGGATCCACCAGCAGCTCGCCGCGGTAACCGTCCACCACCAGCAGCCGCTGATTTAGCAGCATGGGCTGGATGTCCGCCCCATTACCGTTGGAATCCCCATGGCGCGGACCAATATGGCGGCATGAGAATTGGCCGCCCCATCGCGAACCACCACCCCCACCATTTTACTCTGCGGCACTTCCGCCAGAAGCGTGGCGCTCAGCTCGTCGGCCACCAGCACGAAACGGGACGGCCATTGCGTCACGCTTTGGGTGCTGTCGTCAAGATGAAACAACAGTCGCTGACCCAGCGCGCGTAAATCGTTGGACCGCTCGCGCATGTAACTGTCGTTGAGTTGGGCGAACTGTTCGGCGAATTGTTCAATCACCTGTTTCACCGCCCACTCCGCCATGAAACCGGCATCGATTTGCGCAAACAGCTCGCGCTTCAGACGGGCATCGTTAAGCAGGTGGGAGTAAAGATCGAAAATGGCGGCGCTGTCTTGCTGGGCGCTGGCGTTGAAACGCTTGCTGAAGCGGCGAAATTCCGCCGCCGCCTCGCCAAGGGCGAAGGTTAGCCGCTCCCGCTCCAACGCGATGTCCAGGGACGAGGCTTGAAAGACCTGATCCAGCGAAGGTTGGCTGGTGTCCACCCAGCCCTGTGCGATAGCCACGCCGGGGGCCGCCGCCAACGCGCGGATGCGGGTTTGACGATACTGGCCGAACAGGGCGTTCAGTTGCGATTGCGATAAAATGCCGGCCATTTGCGTGGCCAGCGTCACCATAAAGGACTCTTCGCTTTCATCGAACTGGCGGTGTTCGCGCTGCTGCACCACCAGCACCCCCAGCAGTTGGCGGCGATGGATGATAGGCACGCCGAGGAAGGAACGGAAACGTTCTTCCTTTACGGCGGGAATATATTGAAAACTGGGGTGGGTATGGGCATCCGCCAGGTTGATGGGCTCCGCCAACCGCCCCACCAGCCCGACGATGCCCTGATCGAAAGCCAGCGTGATGGTGCGCCCGCGCGGTTTCTGCAAACCGCGCGTAGCCATAAGGTAGTAGCAGCGACGATCGTTGTCCGCCAGATAAACCGAACATACCTCGGTATTCATCGCCAGACAGGTTTCATTGACCAGAATATCCAGCGTATCCGACAAACGCGGCGCGGCGGCAACCTTCTCAACGATTTCGCGTAAACGCGTGAGCATATTCTGCGTAGCTCAACCCCTCTTTCGTCGATTAGCCGGACAAGACCGTTGCACAGCGCCTTCCTGCAACGGCATGACTGTGGTGGAAAACTCTTTCATTACCCGACGGTAAACGTCTCGCTTAAACGAAACCACTTGGCGGACAGGGTACCAAAAGCTGACCCAGCGCCAGCCGTCAAATTCAGGAGTGCCCCCGCGCAGCATATTGATATCGGCGTCCTGGCACATGATCTGCAGCAAAAACCACTTTTGTTTTTGCCCGATGCAAACCGGCTTCGTGTCCCAACGGACCAGGCGTTTAGGCAGTTTATAACGCAGCCAGTTGCGGGTGGCGGCAAGTATGCGCACATCCTTGCGGCTTAACCCCACCTCTTCGAACAATTCACGGTACATCGCCTGCTCAGCGGTTTCGCCGGCATTAATGCCGCCCTGAGGGAATTGCCATGAGTGTTGTCCGTAACGTCTGGCCCACAAGACTTGTCCATCGCGATTACAGATTACAATACCAACATTCGGGCGGTAGCCATCATCATCGATCACCGGACTACCTCGATAACTTACAGTGCAAACATGACTTGATTGTTTCACATCCCCTCAATAGGGTAAACCACTGCTTTTCAGGAATGTCCGCGGCCCATCCCGGTTTTGCGGCGTTTCAATGACAAAGTTATTAACAGTTTCAGTTCGTAGGCCACGTCTTTATACACTTTTTCTGTGGATAGGATTGTGCAGAACGCTGAATTAATGGGGGAAAACTTTTGCCCGGCACAGCGTGTAACTGTTTTCACGAACGAAAATATCGCATTATTTCATGCAACTAGCGGCTCTTCTTCAGCGGTGCAATCCTCAAAGCGTTCTGTAGATTCTTTGCCGTCGGGCACAGAGGTCAAAAATCAGGCAATGATGGTTTTATCCACAATTAGACCCATAAATCACTGGCATAACGGAACAAATCAGCAATTTAAAGGGCCGTCAAGGCTGTGGATAGCTACAGTAGTGCCTGTTTATTAAGGTTATCCCATAGATCTGTGGATAACATAGTGTAAGATCCTGTTCATTGTTTCCCGCTACAGGTGTACAACCTAAGGTTCTCGGGCGGGCCGCTGAGGATCCGGGTATAAAAATAACTGATAAATCATGCTATTATTTATCATCGCGTATTATACCGCTGTGCTGCGACGGGCGGTGAATAGAGCAGCCTAGTTTTTAAACACTGTGTGGATTATGCAACGATGACCCTACCCTTGACGTCAAGCCTCGTCAGACCGCCGGACAATGAAGCGGAGTTGGTGGCCCGCGCCGGCGCTTTGGCGGGTTATAGCCTCGGCGAGCTGGCGGCCCATGCCGGCCTGCCGCTGCCCGCCAACCTCAAGCGGGATAAGGGTTGGGTAGGCGTTTTGCTGGAGCGATATCTCGGCGCCAGCGCCGGCAGCAAGCCGGAACAGGACTTCGCCGATATCGGCGTTGAGCTCAAAACCATTCCAGTGGACAGCGCGGGGCGCCCGTTGGAAACCACGTTCGTCTGCGTTGCGCCCCTGACCGGCAACAGCGGCGTCACGTGGGAAACCAGCCATGTGCGCTATAAGCTGGCCCGCGTGTTGTGGATACCCGTGGAAGGTTGCCGGGACATTCCACTGGCGGCGCGCCGAGTGGGCGCGCCGTTGCTTTGGAGCCCCGACCCCCAGGAAGAGCTACGGCTTAAAAGGGATTGGGAAGAGCTTATGGACCTTATTGTGCTGGGGCAGGTGGAAAAAATCACCGCGCGCCATGGCGAAGTCCTACAGCTGCGGCCCAAGGCCGCCAACGGCCGGGTGCTTACCGCCGCCGTCGGTGAATTCGGTCAGCCGATAATGACTCTGCCCCGGGGTTTTTATTTGAAAAAACCTTTACCGGACCATTATTGGCCAAACATTTCCTGATTTAGCCTCTTCCCCTCCCCCCCCCCGGTTTTTTGCTGTGATTTCTTGCATCGTCAAGCATAAAGTGCGCTGGCTGCACCGAGGATTCTATTGGGTATATACTATTCGTTTAATATCGGTTTAGGTTTTTAACACGAATGTTTGAATGGATCCTGGATCCCGACGCCTGGCTGGCGTTGGGCACGTTGACTATCCTGGAAATTGTCCTGGGTATTGATAATATTATTTTCCTGTCCCTGGTGGTGGCCAAGCTGCCCGCAGCCCAACAAAGCAAGGCCCGCGGCATGGGACTGTTCGGCGCTATGGTGATGCGGTTGTGCCTGCTGGCATCCATCTCCTGGGTCATTCGCCTGACCTTCACCCTTTTTACCGTGTTCGGTAACGCCATATCCGTGCGTGATTTGATTTTGATGCTCGGCGGTTTGTTTCTTATCTGGAAATCCAGCAAAGAAATACATCAAACGCTGGAAGGGGGGAGAAGAGGAGCAAAACAGCCGCATTACGTCTTTTCTCGGCGCCATTGTGCAGATCATGCTACTGGACATTATCTTTAGTCTGGATTCGGTCATCACCGCGGTGGGTTTATCAAATCATCTGTTCATCATGATGTCGGCGGTCGTGATTTCCGTGGGTGTGATGCTATATGCCGCGCGCCCCATCGGCGAATTCGTCGCTCGCCATCCCTCGGTAAAAATGCTGGCGCTGTCGTTTCTGATTCTTGTCGGCTTTACCCTTATCCTGGAAAGCGTTGATATTCATGTGCCTAAGGGATACATTTATTTCGCGATGTTCTTTTCTATGGCGGTGGAAGCGCTCAATCTCACCAGGAGTAAAAAAGCCGGACCCGCCCGTCGCTCCGGTTCCGATCTTAAGGAATGACATCGTTTCGCCAACGAAGACGTGCCCGAACGCTTACCCCGTTTCGGTCTGAAAAGCGGTCTGAAAAAACGTCCGGCGGCGAATGGAACATTGGCGTTTTGCTAAACTTATTGTCACTCTCAACGCGCAATGGACTCAATCTCATGAAAAAAAAGCATCATGGTATGTTCGGCAATCCTCCTGGCGGGCTTGCTGTCGGGCTGCGCCAGTGATTATGTCATGGCCACCAAAGACGGTCGGATGATTCTCACCAAGGGAAAACCTGAAGTGGACAAATCCACCGGCATGATCAGCTATACCGATGAGCAAGGCAATAAAATGCAAATCAACGGTAATGATGTGTCGCAGATGATCGCGCGGTAATCCCTCAGAACGAGGCGATATTGACCTGCCGGACCGAGCTTTTTGCTTTTCCCCGCGGCCTGGCTTGGTTATAGTCGATGAAAGCGGAGGAAAATTAACGCCCGACCTTTTCAGACATTAAGGAAGTAGCCTCAATGTATTATCACCGTATCCCCCACAGTTCTCTTGAAGTCAGCGTCCTGGGCTTGGGCACCATGACCTTTGGTGAACAAAACACGGAGGCTCAGGCCCACGAGCAGTTGGATCATGCCGTCGCCGCCGGCGTCAACCTGATCGACACGGCTGAAATGTATCCGGTGCCTCCCCGGCCCGAAACCCAGGGGCTGACGGAAACCTATATCGGTAATTGGCTGCGCAGGCACGGTCAGCGTGAAAAAATCGTTCTGGCCACCAAGGTGATGGGACCGCCCAGGGGCAATGATGTAGGTATCAGGCCACAGCAGATCCTCGATCGCAAGAATATCCGCAAGGCGCTGGACGACAGTCTGCAGCGGCTGCAGACCGATTATGTCGATCTCTACCAGGTGCATTGGCCGCAGCGGGCCACCAACTGCTTCGGTGTACTCAATTACCAATACACCGACGAAAAGCTGGCGGTGACCATCCTTGAGACGTTGGAAGCGCTGAATGAGCAGGTGCGGGCCGGCAAAATCCGCTATCTCGGCATTTCCAATGAAACGCCCTGGGGGGCCATGCGTTATCTGCAGTTGGCGGAGAAGCACGATCTTCCGCGTATCGTGACGGTGCAAAACCCTTATAGCCTGCTTAATCGCAGTTTTGAGGTGGGCATGGCGGAGATCAGCAAGTTCGAAGGGCTGGAGCTGCTGGCCTATTCCAGCCTGGCGTTCGGCACTCTCACCGGCAAATATCTTAACGGCGCAAAGCCCGCCGGCGCCCGCAATACCCTGTTCAGCCGTTTCCAGCGCTACAGCTCGCCGCAGACCCAACGGGCCGTCGCCGAATATGTCGCCCTGGCGGGACGTGTTGGCCTTGACCCGGCGCAAATGGCGCTGGCTTTCGTGCGCCGGCAGCCTTTTGTCGCCTCAACGCTGCTGGGGGCCACAACGTTGGATCAATTGAAAACCGATTTGGCCAGTCTGACGCTGACGCTGGACGACGAAATCATTGCCGCGCTGGAAGAAATTCACCAGCGCTTCACCTTCCCGGCGCCCTAATGTCCTGTCATGGCGGCGTTCAGCGCCCTGGGCCGTGGGAACGGGGAGTTTGACGGTTCTGGGTGGCGACCCACAGCACCAAAATCGATACTGAAAACAGGACGCCGAAACCGATGCCGACCGCCACCGCCGGGGTATTGAGTTTCACCACCAGCGAATAGAGCCCCAGCATTAGCAGCATGGCGGCATTTTCGCCGAAGTTCTGCACCGCGATGGCGTTGCCCGCGCCCACGCTCAGCTTGCCGCGGTGTTGCAATAACGCATTGAGAGGCACGATAAAAAACCGCCCAGGACGCCTATCAACGCCAGCAACAGGTAGGAGGGTATCAGGTGGTGCTGCACGCTGAGCGCCACCACCACGCCCCCCATGATGATCCCCGCCGGCATGCAGCGTCGCACCGTTTCCAAATTGATGAGCTTTGCCGCGGCGGCGGCGCCGAACACGATGCCTACCGCCACCATGGCGTTAAGCATCGTGGGCGTGGCGTTGTCGTTGATGCCCAGCGCCGCGGGCACCCACAGCACCAGCAGGAAGCGCAGGGTAACGCCGGCGCCCCAGAACAGGCTGGTGCCGATAATGGAAAACCGGGTTTCGCCATCCCGCCAAAGGGAGCGACAGGCGTCGGCGAAGCCAGCCAGCATCCGGGCCGGATGCCAGGAACCGCCATGGCGCGCCGGAGCCAGACGCGGTATAAACAGGTTCGCCGCCACCGCCGCGCCATAGGTCAGGGCGCAGACAATCAGCGCCGCCAGCACATGCCAATCCGCCAGCACGCCGCCGGCCACCGATCCGATAAGAATCGCGGCAATGGTGGACGCCTCTATTAAGCCGTTGGCCTTGACCAACAGCCGCCCTTGCGTCAGTTCCCCCAATATGCCGTATTTGGCGGGGGAGTACGCCGCCGCTCCCACCCCCACCAGACAATAACCGAAGAACGGATTCAGACCGAAACAGATAAGCATCGCCCCGGCCAGCTTGAGCCCGTTGGCCGCCATCAACACCCGTCCCTTGGGAAAATTGTCGGCGAACTTGCCGACAAAGGGCGCCAGCACGATATACGCGCCGACAAACAGCATTTGTAATACTGGCTGGCTCCAGGCGGGGTAGTTTTCCCGCTTGATAAGGCCAAGCGTGGCGAACAACAGCGCATTATCGCCGAAAGCAGAGAAAAACTGCGCGCTTAACACCGCGACCATGGGCCGGGACAGCAGACGATCGGACAGTATTCCGGGCTGGCTCATGCCGGGATCTCCGCATTTTCCGCCATGGTTTTCAGCGCGGCGAAATCAGGCTTGCCGCTGCCCAGCAGAGGTATCTGCTTGATATGCCGGATATCGCGCGGCACGGCAATCTCGGCTAGACCCTCTTTGCGCGCCTGTAGCAGCAGCAGTTCGCGGGTTAGCGACGTATCGGTGGTAAACAACACCACTGATTCTCCTTTCAAACGATCGGTTTTCGACGCCGCGCCATGATGGCCTTCCGGCGAAACGCGGGCCGCCAGCTGTTCGATACTCTCTAACGACACCATTTCTCCCGCCACTTTGGCAAAACGCTTGACCCGGCCCAGTATGGCGCAGAACCCCTGGCTGTCGATGGACACGATATCGCCGGTGTCATACCATCCCTCTTCCCGTTGGCCTTGTGCATTTTCCGCCGAGGGCGCTTCAATTATCCCAGGATGCTCTACCCGCAAGTAGCCGTTCATGATATTGGGGCCGCGCAGATGCAGTTGCCCGCCCTGTTCGATGCCCGGCACCGGCACCACACGCGCCTCCATGCCCGGCAGTATTCGGCCGACGGTGTGGGATTTGGCCGCCAGTGGAACATTGATGGACACCACCGGCGCGCACTCCGTTACGCCATAGCCTTCGAGGATCCGGATGCCGAATTTTTCCAGCCACAGCTGCCGGGTGGCTTCCGCCAGCTTTTCCGCCCCGGCAACAACATAGCGAACCCTGGCGAAATCATATTGATGGGCCAGGCGGCCGTATTGAGCCAGGAATGTGGAAGTTCCGAACAGCACGGTGCAGTTTTGGTCGTAGACCAGCTCCGGTATGATCCGATAGTGCAGCGGGCTCGGGTACAGCAGCGCTCTGGCGCCGGTAAGCAAGGGAGTAAACAGCCCCACCGTCAAACCGAACGCGTGAAACAGCGGCAGCGCCGACAAAAATTTATCCCGCGGAGTGAAATCCGCCACCGAACGAATTTGCTCGATATTCGCCAGGATACTGTCATGGGAATGCACCACCCCTTTCGGCGTGCCTTCGGAGCCGGAGGTGAAAAGAATAAGCGCATTGCCCTGAGCCTGTTGCGGCGCTTCGGCATAATGAGGCGCCAGCAAATGGAAAAGTACCCATAGCTTATCCGCCAAGCGCAGACTGTCCTTCAAGTCCTCCAGATAAATCCAGCGTACGCCGGTCACCTGTCCGGGCAGGTCGGTCAGCTTGGCCTTCTCCAGGAACTGGCGGGAACTGATGATGCTGTTCAAGCCGCCGGCCTTCACGGCATTGTTCAAGCCGCCGGCGCCGGCGGTGTAATTAAGCATGGCCGGAATGCGTCCGCGCAGGCTGGCGCCGAGGATAACCGCCGCGGTAATGGTGGCATTGGGCAGCAGCAACCCCAGGGACTCTCCCGGTGCGCTTATACGCTCAAGAATGCGGCTGACCCCGAGAATCTTTTTCAATAAACCGCGATAGCTGTCCGCCCTGAAGGCGATGTCCTCAATACAGGCCTTGCCTGCGCCATAGCGCCTCGCCGCCGCCAGGAACGCCCGGTAGAGAGTGGGGTGCGGGCGGGACTTCATCCGCGCCTCCATCATGATTTGGTGCAGGTTTTCACCGGCGATGCGACGGCGATCCCGCGCACGGGCAGCATCAGGCATGGGGAGCTTGACGGGGGGCCTGCACATGAATGGTTATCTTGGGAAACCAGTGGCGCTTGATAATACCGCCCATACGACCGAAAAAAGTCAATTCCGGGCCGGCCAGCCAAACCGGCACCACGGTGGCGCCGGAGCGGGAGGCGACAAAGGCGGCGCCATCGTAAATTTTCATCAGCGAACCGGTAACCGTGATCCGGCCCTCCGGGAAGACCACCACCGGGCGGCCGTGGCCGACATATTTAATGAGTTTCTTAATGCTTATCGGCTTGGTGGGATCCAGCGGTAAAATATCCACAAACCGTCTGACCACGGGCATAAACCAGGCGTCGGTAATATTTGCATAAAGGGCGAAAACCGGTTTTACCGGTAAAAAAACGGCCAGCAGCATGCCGTCGAGAAAGGAGACATGATTGGGGGTAATCATCACCCCGGGCTCACTCAGCACCTGCGTATCGCCGATGATCTCCACTCGGTAAAGCAGCCGGAAAAGATGTCGCAGCAGGGAAAAAAGCATGCCGTCTCCTTATTGTCGCATTCATTATTGTGGCCGGCATAAGGCTCCCTAAGCCGGCTTCGCCCTGTTATATTAGCAGGTTAAGGGCATCATTAAGTAACGGCATGGTGATTTCAGGCCCGAACAATACTCCTCCATGGGAATTTTTCCGCCAAGTTAAAAGAGTGACCGCTGGGCAAAAAAGACAAGGCGTGCCTTAACGACCGTTACTTACCGCCATAAATTCCGCCAATCGTCTTTTTTGTCCGCCCACGGCGCTAAAATTATCCGCCTGCAGCCAGCCTTGCAGCGCCCGCCTAATGGCCGGCCACTCTCTGTCGATGATGGAATACCAGCAGGTATCACGGTTGTGGCCTTTCACCACCGCCGCCTGGCGAAAGGTGCCTTCGTATTGGAAACCCAGCCGTTTGGCCGCCAGCCCGGACGCCTGGTTAAGGCTGTGGCATTTCCACTCGCAGCGGCGATAGCCCAAATTATCGAAGATATAGACCAGCATGAGGAACAGGGCCTCCGTCCCGTAGACCGAATGTTTCATCAGCGGCGACCAATTGACCCAGCCGATTTCAATCGCCCCATTGTCCGGGTCGATGCGCATCAGCGCCGCCGACCCCACCGCCAGGCCGGTCTTCAGGTCAATGACCGCATAATGCATCGGGTCGGAGGAGGCCGCGTTGCCGGCTATCAGTTCATCGCATGCCGCCGGCGTCGCCGGGCGGCGAGCGGAAAAATAGGTCCAGTCCCGTTCATCGTTGATGCAGTGCCAGGCGGTGTAGAGAGCGGCGCTGTGAGTGATGCTCAGCGGTTCCAACCGACAGAATCGGCCCGGCAGCATCCTTTTTCGGGACGTTCCCTGGGGCGCCAATCGGGCAAAGCGTCGCCTAGGGGCTGATCATATTGATTGACGACAGGCATGGATTGCATCTCCTTGTGAAGCATGAGGTTAGCGCTCTACCCTTCCTCTTTTATGCCGTGCTTCCATTGGACGAACGCATAAAGGGGATAACCAACAGACAACTTGCCTCAACTTCGGGCGCTTTCGCAACCCACTTCGGGAAAAGCCGGTGAAAGACGGGATCGATACCGCAAACATCCAAGGACGGGACGAAAAATCCAGGTATAAACGGACAGGCAAAAAAAAACCTACGCATCCGCGTAGGTTGGTGCAACTGAAATGGTTTCAGCATACAAGGCATGCTGATTTCTCACCAATCAATACCTCTGGGAATACCTACTCTAAAGGCCGTGAAATGAATAAACTACCGCTCAATCGAAAGATAACCGCTCGAAATGAAACCAACTGTAAAATTTACCCCAGGATTATATCCATGGCCTGAATCCGAATCCGGCGGCGGAGCCGGTGGCAACATACGCCATAAGCTATCTGCCGATAATCCTATTTATGCATTGTTTGCTCAACCTGTGCGCTAACGCCTTGCATCGGCGGCCCTTTTCCGTAAGACTTGAAAATGTAAACGATTACTCTTTGAGAGCCTGTAAAGCGATATGGCCACCATAAAGGATGTTGCGAAACTGGCGGGCGTATCCGTCGCCACCGTTTCGCGGGTTATCAATAATTCGCCAAAAGCCAGCGATAGTTCGCGTCAGGCGGTGCTCGGCGCCATGGAAGAGCTGCAATACCATCCCAACGCCAATGCCCGCGCGCTGGCGCAGCAGTCGACCGAAACCCTGGGGCTGGTCGTGGCGGATGTTTCGGATCCGTTTTTCGGCGCGATGGTGAAGGCGGTCGAGCAGGTCGCTTACCGTACCGGCAATTTTTTGCTGATAGGCAACGGCTACCATATCATCGACAAAGAGCGTCAGGCGATTGAGCAATTGATACGACATCGCTGCGCCGCGCTGGTGGTGCACGCCCAGATGATACCGGAGGCGGAAATCAGCGCGCTGATGGCTCACATTCCCGGCATGGTGCTGATTAACCGCATCCTGCCCGACTATGTCAATCGCTGCGTGGCGCTGGACGACAGGTACGGCGCTTGGCTTGCAACCCGCCACCTGATTCAGCAGGGGCACCGCCGCATCGCGTTCATCTGCTCCAGCCACCCCATCTCCGACAGCACGGATCGGTTGCAGGGCTATCTGGACGCTCTGACGGATCATCATATCGAGATTGATGAAAAGCTTATCGCCTATGGCGAACCGGATGAAGTGGGCGGGGAGCAGGCCATCACCGAATTGCTGGGCCGAGGAAGGAATTTTACCGCCATCGCCTGCTACAACGACTCCATGGCCGCCGGCGCGCTGGCGGTATTGAGCGACAACGGTATCGATGTGCCGGAACAAATTTCCCTGGTGGGTTTTGACGATGTCCTGATCTCCCGCTACCTGCGTCCGCGTTTGACCACCATACGCTATCCGGTGGTGGCGATGGCCACTCAGGCGGCGCAGTTGGCGCTGGCGCTGGCCAACGGCGATCCGCTGCCGGAGGTGACCAATACCTTCAGTCCGACGCTGGTGCGGCGCCATTCAGTGGCGCCGCCGCCCCTGGATTGATGTGACATTACAAACCAAGGCGTCAGACCGGCGGCAGATCTTCAGATATCCGTTCCAGCGCCAGCAGTTCATCCACCGTCTGGCGACGGCGGATTAGGCGCGCATGCCCGTGGTCGTACAGCACCTCCGGCAGTAACGGCCGGGTATTGTAATTCGACGACATGGACGCGCCGTAAGCGCCGGTATCATGGAACACCAAGTAATCCCCACCCGCGCTTCGGGTAATAAACGCGGCTCCACGCCGCCCCCCGCCAGCTGCGTAAAGACGTCGCCGGATTCGCACAATGGGCCCGCCACCACCGTGGCGCGATCGCCCTGCTCCCGCGGCGACCGATCGTCCGCGGGAATCACCGAGATATGATGATAGCTGCCGTACATGGCCGGTCTCATCAGATCGTTGAATCCGGCGTCCGCCAACACGAAATGGCGGCTGCCCATCTCTTTTACCGCCCGCACCTGCGCCACCAGCACGCCGGATTCCGCCACCAGAAAACGCCCCGGCTCGATTTCAAGCGTCACCGGATGTCCCAGGTGACGGCTGATTTGCCGGCGAGCGTCATCCCACAGGCCGAAGTAGTGTGAGGTATTGATGGCCTCTTCACCGAAGCGATAAGGTATGGATAAGCCGCCGCCGGCGGAGATGGCATGCAAATCCTGTCCGGAGGCGATGACGACGTCCACCATGGCCTGGCACACCTGTTTGAGATGATCGTAATCCACCCCTGAGCCGATATGCATATGAAAACCAATCAGTTTCAAACCATAACGCCGTATTTCGTCGATGGCCCGCGGCACATCGCCATACCAAATGCCGTGCTTGCTGTTCTCGCCGCCGGTATTGGTTTTCTGACTATGACCGTGGCCGAAACCGGGGTTGATCCGCAGCCAGACGCCATGTCCCGGCGAGCGATTCCCCAGTTGCGTCAGCATATCCACCGAGCCGGCGTTCACCGGGATGTTCAGTTCCGCCACCCGCCGCAACGTCGGCTCATCGAACACATCGGCGGTGAAAACGATATCACTCGGCGACCGGCCGGGGATAAATCCCGCCGCCAGCGCTCTCTCGATTTCCCCCCAATGAAACCGAATCCACTTTCACCCCCTGCTCCCGCATCAGGCGCAAAATATGAATATTGGAACAGGCCTTCTGGGCAAAACGGATGACATCGAATTGCTGGAGCTGGCGGATATGGCGGGTGATGATTTCCGCGTCATACACCCATACCGGGCCGCCGATGCGTTGCGCCAGGGCACGAAGGTTGTTTGCGTTCAGGGCGTCGGAGGTTTCATACAGGCTGTGGGGCATGGTTTCCTCTTTTCAAGCTGTTTAGCGGGCAGTGGGCCGGACGCCATTATCCGCCACTCCGGTATCGGCGATAAAATATCTATATAGGCTCAAGCTATTCAATTATGATATGGTTTTAGCCTCTCGGAGCCTTAGCATGGCCGCCATTTCCCTGCGCCATATCGATATTTTTCATGCGGTAATGACCACCGGCAACCTCACGGCGGCCGCGGCGCTGCTGCACACGTCGCAACCCACGGTCAGCCGCGAGCTGGCGCGCTTTGAGCATTTGCTGGACTTGACCTTGTTCGAGCGGTCCAAAGGACGGCTGAAACCCACTGGCGAAGGACTGCGTTTGTTCGAAGAAGTACAGCGCGCCTATTATGGCCTGGACCGCATTCTCGGCGCTGCCCAGGCGATTCGCCAATACCGGCAGACTCAGCTCTCCGTGGCTTGCCTGCCGGTGTTTTCGCAATCGCTGCTGCCTGAAGCGTGCCGGACGTTTTTTCAGGATTATCCGGCGGTAAGCCTGAGCGTTATTCCGCAGGAGTCGCCGTTGCTGGAGGAGTGGCTATCCGCCCAACGCCATGACCTAGGTCTGACGGAAAACACCCTTACCCCGGCCGGGACCGAACGGCAGACCTTAATGACCTTGAATGAGGTCTGCGTATTGCCCGCCGGCCATCCCCTGAACGCTAAAGATCTGCTGACGCCGGAAGATTTTCATCACCTGCCGTTTATCAGCCTCTCGGCCACCGACGGCTATCGCCAATTGCTGGACCGATTATTCGAACAGCGGGCCGTCAGCCGCAATCTGGTGCTGGAAACCCACAGCGCCGCATCGGTATGCGCCATGGTGCGAGCCGGGGTAGGACTTTCCATTGTCAATCCCCTCACTGCCCTGGACTACGCCGCCAGCGGGGTGGTTATCAAACCTTTCAGCCTCGAGGTACCGTTTACCGTGAGCTTGGTAAGGCCGCTGCATCGGCCGGCTTCCTCGCTGGTACAGCATTTTGTCCATCATTTGCGAACATTCGCCGAGACGATCTCGGCCAGACTGGCGCAGGCGACCTAGAGGGCGCGAACCGACCGTCGGCAAGGAGGTTTATGCCACCGCCGGGCGCCTCGGCGCCCGGTAGAACGTCGCCAGACAGACCAACAAGCCCAGAAGGGCCAGCGCCCCGGCGGCCAAAGGCACTCGGGTCAGCCCCAACCCGACGGCGATAACCTTGCCGCCGGCCCAGGCCCCCAGCGCATTACCGATATTGAAGGCTGAAATATTCAGGGTCGACACCAGGTTAGGCGCATCATCGCCATGATTCACCACGTTGATTTGCAATGCCGGCACAGTACTGAAAGTAGCCAATGCCCATAAAAACAGCGTAATTTCCGCCGGCAGCAGCTGATGGCTGGTCCAGCAAAACAGCAGCGAGAATACCGCAATGAACGAAAAACTCAGCAGTAGACTTAAAGAGAGTCGCCAATCCGCCAGCCGACCGCCGATATAATTGCCCAACGTCAGCCCGGCGCCGATTAAAAACAGCGTCCAACTGACGCCGCGATCTCCGACGCCGGTAACCTGCAGCAACAGCGGCGCGATATAACTGAACAACGTAAACATTGCCGCGGCAAAAAACACCGTCATCAGCAGAGACAGCAGCAGCCCGCCGTGGCGCAGGGCCGAGAACTCCCTGGCCAGGTCGGGGGTTGCGCGTTTCTCTGCGGCGGCAGGGTAATCAGCAGGGCGATACAGGCCGCTATACCGAGAGCCGAGACGCACCAGAAGGTGGCCCGCCAGCCGTAAAGTTGGCCCAGCCAGGTGCCGAGGGGCACCCCCAGCACATTGGCCAGCGTCAGTCCGGTGAACATCAGCGCCACCGCCGACGCCCGGCGATTGGGCGCCACCAGCCCGGCGGCCACCACCGCGCCGATACCGAAAAACGCGCCGTGACAGAGCGCCGTCACTACCCGGGCCAGCATCAGCAGGCCGTAGCCGTAAGCCCAGGCGCACAGGGCATTGCCCACCACAAAAATCACCATCAGCAGCGTCAGACAGCTTTTACGAGGTAGACGGGCGGTGAGCACCGCCATGATAGGCGCGCCGATGGCAACGCCCAGCGCATAGCCGCTAATCAGCCAGCCGGCAACCGGCAGCGTTACCCTCAAATCTGCCGCCACCTGCGGCAGTAACCCCATAATGACGAATTCAGTGGTTCCAATGGCAAAGGCACTTAACGCCAGCGCCAATAGGGCAATAGGCATAACAGACTCCATAGTTTAACCCGCCGCGGGTCGCGTCGGGCCGGGTAAAAAAGGGGGGATACAGAGGAGTGTTATGATTTTTATGCTTATGCTAAGGAAAGTAACACATTTGTTATGCCGCGCCAACGGCGAGGCGTTAGTAGAGGGAAACCCGCAAAAACCGCCCGGCGGCCCGAACATTCGCGCCAAAACCGCAATCGCCGGAAACCGTCTCGAGCTGCACGGCGTCCGGACTGAAATCCATATTTACCCGACAAGCCTGCAAGCCGTCGACGGCGTCCTGCCGGTACACCGCTTTGCCGTCGTTAATGCCTTGCACCATTGAAAACGACCCCATATTCGGGCCATACAACATGCCCATTCCCGGCATATAGTATCCGTTAAAAGTGATTTTCCAGACGTTACCCGCGGGCATGACCGACAGCACGCTCCACACTCCCTGGCCGGCATAACGCCAATAGTCGCCCATCGGCGTCGCCGCCAGCGCGGGCTTAAGCCTATCCAGCACCGGCTGGATAAGCGCGGCATTTACCCGGCTTTTGGGATCCTCAGGGGCCAACGCCAGCCAGGCGTTGGCCTGCAAGGGCTCACCGGATCGGATCAAGGCCAGGGCGGTATTATTGTAAGCGGTGTGGAGCGCCGCGGTCGGCAGGCGGCAGAACTCGCCCCAGGCGGCCTGAGCGGTATACTCGTCAGCGGCGCGGGCCATATCTCCCTGACGGTAGGCCGCCAGGCCCGCCTGGGCATAGCCGTCTACCTTGGCGCAATCGGTCTTGATTTGTTCATCTTCCTGCGACGCATGGCCCGTGGCGACATGTAGCCCGATGAACACTATCCATGCTTTACATTTCCGGTGCATAAACGCCCATTCACTGTCGAAAGATATAAACGATAACAATCATGATATGACGGAGGCGATATGTAAAGCCGCAACCGTGGCGATAAGATGCCATGTGGCATTTTCTCCGCACAATAAAATTATATTAGGCTCAGAGCATTGCTCCTTATTATCTCCAAGTTAAATGGCATTGAACGCAACATGCCGACCTAGCGATAATATACCATCAAGGTAAATAAACATAATATCTGCTAATATCAGAAACCTTAACTTGATATAAAATTAATCTATTGCTCGACCTCCATCGCAAATAAAACTTAAGCATTGTCATTATTCAGGATAACAGACCCAGAAACACTTTTTGCATTCAATCCCTTGCCATTAATCCGATAAAAGGTAATATCAATACGGCGGTAAACTTTTATTTTTTTCCACGGGAGCATCATCCTCTATCGTCGTCTGCTTTAAGCATGTTATTTCATGAGACTTTACAATCTATTCCCCCTGTGCCCTTGGCTTGATGAGCAGGGAATGAGTGCTTTTAATGCATGAAAACGCTTTTTAATAAACATCCCGTCCATCTGATTGTGAATGAAATAGAATATTTTCATTTTAAGGAGTTCCAAATGAAGAGGCGAACTTTTTTAAAAGGCGCTGCAGCGCTAGGTCTCACCGCAGGTTCATCGGCAGCCCATGCGGTTGCAGCCGAGAATGCCGCGCCACGGGAGCGTTATGCATTACCGGATGAAATCGCCGAGGCGTTGGCGCGTTTTCGTGAGACCATTCCGGTTAATTTCGACCGCGTCTACGTGGAAAATGTGGTGGTGCCCTATTTCCTTAGCAGCTTTTATCAGGGGAAAGGCCGATGCTGCCATTAATCGATCTTATCTTGAGCAAGGAAAACGCGCTGCCGCCCGATCTTTGGGGGCTTATCTATTCCGAGTGGCGACCGATGCCGGAAGAAGGCAGCACGGTGTTTTTGCAGGGGCTGGAAAATCGTGGCGACAATAACCTGCGTAAACGCATTTACTTCTCGGCGATGACGCCGGATCTCTACAATCCCATGTATAAAGCAAAAGTCGTCTCGTTTTTCGATGCGCTGCTGGATCCGAAATTTTCCAATATTCCTTTTATGCGCCACTACCTGGATTATTATTTCGATATCTACTGGGATCTGCATTTGGGCGTCAAAGGTCAGGCCATCCCCACCGAGATTCGCGAGATAGGCGAAGCGTTCAACACCGTGCTGGCCTATCGCAATCCGCTGCAACCCATCGTCTACGAGAATTATATGGCGGTGCGCAAGCGGCTGGATTTCCTCAGGGGGTGGATAGACGAACGGGTGGCGGACATCGCCGCCGGACGCTTGGCGGAGCCTGAAAAGACGTTGGCCTGGTATTGGCTGAAAAATGCCGGCGACGGCGCTCACTTCAGCCAAAAAGATATCATCTTCGAATGCTTCCATAATTTCGTCGCCCTGAGCCAGTGGGGCAATACGCTTTACGGCATCATGTCGCGGTTAAGCGAGGACGGCGGTGATAAGGCCGTGCGCAGCAGCTTCAGGCAAACCATGAGCGGCGATTACGACAATGCTAAAGGCGCGCCCTACACGCCGCTGGAATTGTTTGTCATGGAGTTGTTCCGCACTATTTCTCCCAACAGCGGCAGCATCTCGGCCATCGACGATGCCCGCAATTCCGCCTATGGCGAGTCTCCTCACCGCCGCCTCGGACTCTCTTTCGAACGCCACAGCTATCTTATCACGCCCCATACCAGCACCAGCCTGAGCCGGGAGCTTTGGCAAGAGCCGGACGCATTTGATCCCGATCGTTATCGCCAGGTGCCCACCAGCGCGGAAATCAACGAGGAAAAATGCCGGCAAATGGGTCTGGCGCGATGTCCGTTCGATATCACGTCTTTCGAGGTGAAAGACGGCCGCAAGGTGGATATCACCAACAGCGGCTTCGGTACGGTTTTTGGGGGTAGCGGACGGACAGCCGAATCCGGTTTGCGATTTCGCCGGCTTTGCGCCGTTTGGCTTCAGCTACCGCCGTTGCCCCGGAGAACAACTCACCATCCGGGTGTTTGAGGACTTTCTGCGCAAAGTCTGGAAAGAGAAAATCACGTTTCACAAACTGCCGCTGGCCCAACCGGGACGCGTGCCCATCGGCCCCACGGCAGTCATTGACGATGATATCGGTTTCAGCCGTTAGGCGTCGGCCAGCAGCTCGGCGTATCCCGGCGTCACCAGCATTATCTTGCCGATATGGGTGCTGGCCTCCATCAGCGCATGGGCATCGCTGGCCCGATATAATGGAAACGTCCGATCGATAAGCGGCCGCAGACGGTCTTGCGCCAGCAGCGGCCAGACCTTTTTCAGCAAATCATCGGCGATGGCGGCCTTCTCCTGAATCGTGCGCGAACGCAGCGTGGTGCCGGTGTGGGTCAGGCGTTTAGACAGCAAGGGCATCAGATTGAGCTCCTTGGCGGGACCGTGCTGGACGCCGATTTGCAGTATGCGGCCCTCCATCGCTGCGGCGGCATAATTGCGCGCCACATAATCGCCGGCGACCAAATCGACTATCACGTCGGCGCCATGACCATCGGTCAGGCGCTTCGTCTCGGCGACAAAATCCTGCGTGCGGTAATTGATGGCGCTGTCGGCGCCCAATTCAAGAGCCGCCGCGCATTTTGCATCGGATCCCGCAGTGGTCAGGACGGTAGCGCCGAATGCCTTCGCCAGCATGATCGACACCGTACCGATACCGGATGTCCCCCCGTGCACCAAGAGGATTTCACCCGCCTTCAGTTTGCCGCGCTGAAACAGGTTGGCCCAAACGGTAAAAAAGGTCTCCGGCAACGCCGCGCCCTGCAACAAAGAAAAACCGTCGGGAACGGGCAGCGCGTTGGTTTCATGCACGACGCAGTATTCCGCGTATCCGCCCCCGGCTATCAAGGCGCAAACCTTATCCCCCACCGCATATCGGCTCACATCCGGTCCCACCGCCGCCACTTCGCCGGCGATTTCCAAACCGGGGATCAGGGAAGCGCCGGGAGGGGGTGGATAGGACCCCGCCCGCTGCATCACATCTGGTCGATTAACCCCCGCCGCGGCCACCCTGACCAGCAAATATCCCGCATCGGGCCGGGGAACCGGCATCTCAATGGCCACCAGTTGTTCCGGGCCGCCGGGCTGTTTGATATCGATTGCTTGCATTACAGAGGGAATAACTGTAGCAGTCATGGCTTTTGTCCAGTTATGAGTAGGTTATGGCGATGATATCCTTATGCGAACAGAACTACAAAGCGGACGCCCGTCAGATTCAGCAATGCTTTCACTCACCTGCGTTTATACTTCCTAGATAAAAAACCGATATTAATACTACAAAAAGAATCCGGCCATCCTGAAATCAGCGTCTTCATGACATCAAGTATCACCCTTCGCCAGCCTATAAGTTTTGATAAAGTCATAAAATTCAGAAACCGCATCCAGCTCACACTGGCTTTCCAATATTTCTGCCCTTTGCCCTCCCAATGAGCCATAAATGGCACATTTTTCGAATATGGCTTTCCTTTGCGATTGGTAATAATCCAAATCCAATGAATACGCAATCCCATTTTTAACGGTCTCCTTTTTTATGTTATTTTCCACTTTCGCGATCTCACGATAAATAGAAGCTATCATATCAGGGCGCGAGGGGAAATTATTGCTATTTATTGTATTCAGTTTGGTATACACCAGTGACGGGTAAAGTATTACTATAAAGAAAATACATATTCTTTTCATATATTCCGCCTACTTTATAAAACATTTAAGAAGCACAAAAATCACTTAGTAAATATCTATTTTATCAGTAAATTAGAAACTTAGGGAAATACGTACGACTGACATAAAACATCCCTAATTTAAGGATGCCATCGTTTATGATAATGAAAAAATCTGGTTGAGTCACATTGCCTACATTATATAATAGAGAATGTATTAGAGCCATTAGTAAAGTAAATTATTAAGGAGAACATACAATTTATTTTATAGACCCATTAAATAGGAAATTTCGGTTAAACTTTACTCATCACCACTTACAATCATTATTTTGATAGGCTTTACTGTTTTGGATTAAATGAATCTCTTTTTTATCTTTTGCACTGCAATATATAAATTTCGAAAATACCGCCCCTTGATAAGCGGCTTTATATTTACCAGAAATAGCCCCATTGACTATTTCGTTTCAGGCCACCGTAGTTTCTCCCGAACGATCATTTTCAGTAACTCAGATTTAAACACAACCGGAACAATTGTTATTGAGTTAGATTAATTTTCATATCTCACATGTCCCCCAGACCATTCTTAGTCTGTTAATAAAGTGAGTTTTAATTTAATGTTCTTACTAACAGATGTAAAACACCGAACATCCTTTACAACTTCTGAAGGAAAACACTCTAAAGAACAGAAAATTAATAAAATGAATGAAAGCTTAATCATTGACTGCTCCCATTCTATGCGATTATTCTATCGTTAATATAATTAAGCAAGCGATCACCTGAAAACATCTGGCTCAGAAATTTGATTTAATCATCCCAATTACACTAACCATTTATCACTTTAATGAAATCGTCTAAAAAAACTTTAATTGCAATTGTCTCATCTAAAACACATTGTTTTGCCAGCAGAACACCATTCTGCCCGCCGGTATGGAACAAAAGGCTACATTTTTTCATCAATATTTTCATTTTGTTTTTTTAAAAGGCACGAAGATCAATTTTTTTCCATCTTCTGATGAAATAGTGTTATTATGCTTACTTAGCAAAGAACTAATTATTACATTTTGCTTGTCCAACTCCATATCAATACATTCATCGAATTGTGGCAAATCTACAGAATCATTAACACATTTATCGTATGATGTATTATATTCTATTTTCCCATTGGCTGTAGAACAACAGGGCAATATACAGATAACGGAAATCAATATATACCTTTTGTTTATTTTAGACATAATTACATTATCTCAAGCATTTTCGAGTGTAAATTTAATAAATCAATCTCTTCTCTCAAGGCCCTATCTTTTAGCCCTGACCAGAGTTTGGGGGATTTCGCAAACCTCCTTTCGACATTATTATGTTTATAATGTTGTACGGTTCTAACAATTATGTCATCGGAACTAGAATCAAATGTAATTCTAACCATGGATAGAGCCTCTATAATAACATCTGTATAGGGACCGTACTGAACGCAGGTAGACCAAATCATATCATGTATTGCAGCCCTTTTATGCGTTATAGCAATACCTCTTTTAGCCAAAAAACTGATTTGCACATCATAATGGGTCTTTTTAGTAAACTCCCATTGCTCTGCTAAAAACAACTTCTCGGACTCTTTAGCTATATCTTTCCAAACTTTATTAAATTCATCTGTTGCCGGCTGCAATCCAAAGAACCTATGTTTGAATTTGGATTGTGCAACATATTTATGTACAACACCCTTTTTAGATGAAAACTGATACGAGCCATAAGACGCCCCTCCATGATCGCCTTTTCCTGTAGATATAACCCCTGGACCTCTTCCTGCCGATTCGTAACGCTCCGATGTTTTACCCAGTTCCCAATAGATGATTTCCTTTTCGGCTATCGCCTCCAAAAACCTGATGGGATGCAGATGCCACAGCGCCTCGCCGCTGCGTATCTCCGGCACCTCCCTCATCCATACCAGCGCGTCCACGAACTCTCGGTTGTAACGCGCCAAGTCCGGCTGATGTTTGGCCTGTTCGTCCAGCGCCGCCCGCCACAGGGCGGATAGACCATCGTGCAGCCATTCGCTGTGGTGTTTCACGATAAGCCGCTGCACCTGATTCTGGATATGCGGCTGCCGGTTGTGCAGGAACCGCCACAGCGCGTCCCCCGAGACCTGACCCTCCTCTCCCAGCTCCATTTCCCGCAGCAGCCGTTGATAGCCTTCGATATAGCTCAGGGAGTCCATGTCGCGGGTGTTTTGCCGCGCCAGCTCGGCCAGACGGTGAAAGCCCCGCCGCAGCCAGCCCTCCCCCGGCGTTTGCCGCAATGTTCGCGGCGGGTCTTGTTGCTCCAGCAGCACAAAGCCGCGCTTTGCCAGGTCAAACTGGTGCACCACGCTGACCTCCTCGGCCGCCAGCCACGCGCGCTCCCTTGGGATATAAACCCACTCTTTCCCTTCCGCCCGGTGCCGGCGGGTTTCGCTCTGTCGGGTAAAACGCGCTTCCACGGTGGGCAGCGGGTCGTCCCCCAGGGCGGCGGCCATAAAGCGGTCTTCCCGCTCAAGGTGGTGATAGCGCGTCTTGCCCGCGGCGGAATGAATGAGCGCTTCACCGGCGCTGACGCCGGCCCGGTTGGCCACAAAAAAAGATCGATTCTATTATGCCAAAACCAATAACGGCCAGAAAAAGGCATGAGGTCTTTATTGAAAAGATTTATCTTATGCATTGAGTGTATTATTAATTTGTAAATAATTCATGCGGAAATATTCAAACCAATTTATTCATTTTGTCTATTTCCGTGTCAAGAACCATTGATTACCAATCACGCTTTAAACTTGCGTTTGGATTTAAACCAAGATAAATTTTTTACTTAATTGATACTCGATTTTTTAGACATTGTTGTTCAAATAAATTTACGTAAATAATGTTCGCTAAAAATATTTTAATAAGGGATAATTATGAGAATAATATTCTTGTTTCCACTAATGGCTTACGTCATCACTTCTTACGCCAATGAAAAAACGCTTTTTTTCTGTACAACAGAAGATGGTATTAAATTATCCGCAAAAGAACACCATGATAAACTTGAATTGAAGATAAACAGCACTGCATTTCTTTCGGATGAAAGCATAAACATCATAAAAAAGGATTTTTTGAAACGCATAAAAGTGATTCCGGACTATAATGTAATATCTTTTCATATCAAGGGAGTCGAATACCATCTTGGATCTTATAAAGCCACCTCAACTCAAGCAGAACCCAGCGGTAGGCTATTTACCCTTTCAGATAAGAAGACAATCTCAGAGCACTCTTGCTCATTTGGCGAAGATGTAAACAACTTTAGAGTATGGGAAAATGAATAGCAAGCATTGTTATTCAATCTAACTCTAAAATCCTTTTTTTAATCTCCATTACCTTGCCATTATCACCTGCCTGCTCATAAAGATCTAAAGCCCACCTATAAGCCTGAATGGCTTCAACTTTATCTTTTTTCATGCCTTTTTTCTTTTTTGCTGTTAGGATCATGATACCGTCCCCAGCTATATGCATAGACTCGATTGTTAAAAAGTTACCGAAGAATGATCCTGTAGAGATGCACTTATTACGCTGCGCTATCCTCCGAGTGCTTGATTTTAACATTGAGAAGACACCATTCAATTAGTTCCAAGCGATGTTTCAAAAGCATAATATCATTAGTATTTTACCTTTGCATCAGATATTATTAAGGAGTGGATTTTATAGTAAGTATGGGAGCGACTAATTTGATTAGACAAATACCAGTAACCATCATAGCCATTTTCTCATTTATATTTTCTATTAGTATCCATGCTGAAACCATCTTTTCATGTGAAACACAAAACAAAAAACTACTATTAATAGAAAGGGTTAATGATAATCTTATTTATTCATTAATCAATCAAAAAAGCAAAAAGGAAATACAAATAATAAACAAAATCTCCGATAGTCAGATCATTCTTGGAAATAACTTAAATGGTTATATTTATGATACTGTAATATTTAACAATCGTAATTATCGGTATATAGTAGTTGCACTAAGCGATATAAATGTACCCTCTAAAAAAAACAAATAGTGGTGTTACCGTTTATGATAGTGTAAAAAAGCTGGCTGAGTTAAATTGCCTCCAGAATACAGTAGAGAACAAATTTGAATTATTGTTAAAAGAATGATTTTCAAAAATTACAGTCTCTTTAACAAGTAATACTCTAATCTTTATATCAATTCAAAGATACCTATTTGGCTAAATTTTATGAGGTTTTTATACCTCGACTCTTTTGAATGGGTACCCGGGTTAACTATATTTGTAATCAAATATGATGCATCCATATCAATACCATTGTCAGCATACTTGTATAGCTTATTGATATCCCAAAAGGCCAAAGCGGATCTGGTTGCATATTTTATACTTGAAGCAATCAGTTCTGGATTATCTACAAAGTCAGTATCATCTCCCCACTTGTTCTTACTATATGCAGTAAACGAATTGTAATTTGCTTTCCCGGTCAATTGTTTCATTCCTCGCCCTTTGTATAACCACCCATCACCAAAAGCAACATTACCAATTCTTGCTCCATAAGCCTTATTGGCTATTGCCTCTTGTTTGGCGGACCATGTTTTACCCCTACCATCTTCCGCAGCTTCATTTCGATGTTTTTTATAATACCCAAATTGCGCTATTAGACCTTCCGGGGGGGATAATCGAATGACTCAACAATTCTGAAATTTGGTCCAACCTCTTGAAAAACTTGAGCCATAAAATGGTAAAGTCTATTTTTGCTATTCAGGTTGCATAATGTCAGATTCGCATTCAACTCATCCGCAACTTCTTGCAACGTTTTATCACTGACGTACTTCGGCTGGGTCCAGATTTTACGCAACATCTCAAGCGTTATCGGGCCATTGCTCTTTTGCGATATCGCCTCCAAAAACCTGATGGGATGCAGATGCCACAGCGCCTCTCCGCTGCGTATCTCCGGCACCTCCCTCATCCATACCAGCGCGTCCACGAACTCTCGGTTGTAACGCGCCAAGTCCGGCTGATGTTTGGCCTGTTCGTCCAGCGCCGCCCGCCACAGGGCGGATAGACCATCGTGCAGCCATTCGCTGTGGTGTTTCACGATAAGCCGCTGCACCTGGTTCTGGATATGCGGCTGCCGGTTGTGCAGGAACCGCCACAGCGCGTCCCCCGAGACCTGACCCTCCTCTCCCAGCTCCATTTCCCGCAGCAGCCGTTGATAGCCTTCGATATAACTCAGGGAGTCCATGTCGCGGGTGTTTTGCCGCGCCAGCTCGGCCAGACGGTGAAAGCCCCGCCGCAGCCAGCCCTCCCCCGGCGTTTGCCGCAACGTCCGCGGCGGGTCCTGTTGCTCCAGCAGCACAAAGCCGCGCTTTGCCAGGTCAAACTGGTGCACCACGCTGATATCCTCGGCCGCCAGCCACGCGCGCTCCCTTGGGATATAAACCCACTCTTTCCCTTCCGCCCGGTGCCGGCGGGTTTCGCTCTGTCGGGTAAAACGCGCTTCCACGGTGGGCAGCGGGTCGTCCCCCAGGGCGGCGGCCATAAAGCGGTCTTCCCGCTCAAGGTGGTGATAGCGCGTCTTGCCCGCGGCGGAATGAATGAGCGCTTCACCGGCGCTGACGCCGGCCCGGTTGGCCACAAAAGCCGGCAACCGGCTGTCCTGGCTGAACGTTTCCAGATGGCAGAAATGGTGCGGCTCGCCGTGGGGGAGCCCAGATACCCCAGATGGCCGATGACCTCGCCCGCCGCCACCGGTATCGCCTCCCCGTTCCCCAGGGCCACCACCTGGTTGAAGACGCCTTTCTCGCGGGCGCTTTTCATCCAGCGGGGGAGCGCGCCCAGGCCGCCCCGGCGTTTAAGGTGCGCCCCCTGCCCCGATATCCAGCCGCATTCCCCCGCCGACAAACCCGAAGCCGCCCCCTCGGGCACGGCAACGACCCGCGCGTATACAAACGGCGCCGCCTTGCTCTCCAGCAGGAACGCGGCTTCCGCCAGGATGTCCACCACGCTGTGGCGCGGCAGCAACGTATGGGTGTCCTGCGGCGCGGCGTAGCGGTTATACACGTCATACGCGGTGTGGCCCCGTGCCTGATGGCCGTCGGGCAGTCCCTCGCGCACCCAGCCCCAGGCCGGGTTGTCACGGCGCACCTTAAGCGCACTGGCGATGACTTCGGCGGTCACGGCATCGCCGGCGCCGTACACCGACAGCGGCGCTATCTGCATCCACAGCGTGTAAAAATCCAGCCCGTTCTCCGGCTGCGCTTTATCAGGCACGCAGGCGGACTTCAGCAGGATAAACGTCGAGCTGAACAGGAAGGATTGGCGGCGATAGGCGGCGGCGAGGTAGTCGTCATTAAGCCGGTAGGCCACGATATGGCCGTCCGTCATGCTTTTCAGCCCCTGACCCTTCGGCGCGTCCGGGCGGTAAACCGCATCGGGGGCGAAACGCTCAAACAGGTGGATGCCGCCGTGCCAGTGGCCCTGCGCCTTCAGCAGCCAGAAGGCGTCCCCCTGCGTGTCTTGCATCCCCGCCATAAACGCCGACGCGGAACGGTGCCCATCCGTGGGCAGTACCATTTTCATCCATGTTCCCTTGTGTCATCGCGGAAGGCCATTCCGCTGGTTTGGGCTGCACGATTACGGCACGATTGCAGCACAATGGCCCGCGGTCCGACGCCTGGCGATAAAAACCGAGCGGGCGCGAAGTCTCAATGGCGCGCCGTACTGCTGGGTGAACGTTAAAGAGCAGTGACTTTTATCATTAACTAAGCAAAAATTCTTGCAGAATTCGCTTCTGATATGCAAAAGACAACCCTGAGTTCTTCGTATTAAGCGCGGATAAAATTGCGGATAATCCTTGATGAGCTAATTTACCGTAAACGGGTATTCAAACTGTTTTACCGCGTCCAGTCGGCTGAACGCGTTGAACACCATTTATTTATTTTTTGCTATCATGCAGGACCGCGTGCTGATAGTTCTCTGGGAATTCCAGGGATTCCAAGTATCATTGCTCTCCCTAGCGTTTGAAATCGTTTAGCACTTCAGAACCCGAATAACACGGCTGACTGAGTTCATTAAAAATCGATTGGCGCAGGCTAGGCGTTGCGGCAAATGCGACAAAAAGCGGCTGATAGGTTCTGATTTTCTCTACCAGTTGCTCCATCCAGTCGACCCGCACGGCATTATTTCGCAACGTCCGTAGGGAATTGAAAAATAACGTGCCGCCTTGAGTATTATTAACTCTATTCAAATTGCGGTAGATAAGCTCATTAGTGCCGAACATGGCATCGCTTAAGCGAATATCACCAGGCCGGTATCCGGCAAAACTCGCACCACGGAAATCAACGCATCGAGAAAGCGTCAGATCGGTGATTTCGGAATACTCTTGGATATTTCTCCATAGGTTTTTTATTGTAAAAATAATCCACAAAATCATCACCTGAAATCTCAGGCAGTAAAGCCTCCGGTATTACTTCGATCCTGTTATTCGGCGCGACGACAAAATTAGGGGAAGAAGAGAATACGGTTGTTGTATTGTTTATATTTTTCACAGGCAGCGAAGAACACTACGGGTTTCTTGGCGCAGAAAAATTTGGCGTTGAGGTATTGGCTTAAATTGGAATATCAGACATTCATCTCATCCTGAATAATTATATTTAGATTATATATCGCCAGCAGGAAACACCGACAATTAAATAAAAATATCTGCGACAATTTAAATTGTCAATACCCAAGATAATAAGATCCATTGTCCTTCACCCGTTCATCTACTCTGCCGTTATAGACGGAATTCACCTCAGCGGCTGAATGTGGCGTCAGGATCATGGCGCTCTTTTCATGTCTTTGTTTATCTCTATTTGCGGCAAAAAAAGCCCAATAACTATGCATTGCATAAATAACTATACGCAACTAATGATTAGCATTGTTAACTAATTATTTATAAAAGCGTTCGCGCCACCGTCAACATACATTTTTTTGATCCTTACTAATCATAGAGCTAATAAGCTTTTCGCTAGTTCCCTTTCATCAGCACCTTTTCAAACAAAGGAAATTATTTATACTGGATACATAAACAGTATAAATGAGTTGTAAGAATGAAAATTATCGCAGGCTTTTCCGGCGTCCATGCCATGCTGCCGGTGCTATCGCTCCCGCTGTTCGCCGATCAATGCCGGGCGGGCTTTCCTTCCCCGGCGCAGGACTATGTGGAGAAAACCCTTGACCTGAACGAGTATTGCATCCGCCATCCCAGCGCCACCTATTTCGTTCGCGCCAGCGGCGAATCGATGATTGAAGCCGGCATCGGCGACGGCGATTTACTGGTGGTGGATCGCGGCGAGACCGCCGGTCACGGCGATATCGTCATTGCCGCCGTCGACGGCGAATTCACCGTCAAACGGCTATGCCTTAAGCCGCGCCTGGCGCTGCAACCGATGAATCCGGCTTTTCCGACGCTCTATCCCCAACCGGATGCCTTGGAAATCTTCGGCGTGGTGCTCTACGCCATTCACAATACCCGGAACTAGCCATGTTTGCCCTGGCGGACGTAAACAGCTTCTATGCCTCCTGCGAAACGGTGTTCCGGCCGGATTTGCAAGGATGGCCGGTGGTGGTGCTGAGCAACAATGACGGCTGTGTTATCGCCCGCTCACGGGAAGCCAAGAAACTCGGAATAAAAATGGGGTTGCCCTATTTTCAACTGGGGGAATTGACCCGTAAGCACCGCATCGCGATTTTCTCGTCCAACTATGCGCTGTATGCCGATATGTCGGCCCGGGTGATGTCTATCCTGGAAGCCATGGCGCCGCGGACCGAAATCTATTCCATTGACGAAGCCTGGATGGACGTTAGCGGCATTGAAGCCTGCCTGTCCCATGGGGAGTTCGGTCATCGGGTGCGAGCCAGGATCCGTCAGGACACCGGCCTGACGGTAGGGGTAGGCATCGCCCGCACCAAAACCCTGGCCAAACTCTGCAATCATGCGGCCAAACAATGGCCGGCCACCGGCGGCGTGGTCGCCCTCAACGATCCGGCGCGGCTGCGCAAGCTGATGTCCCTAGTGCCGGTGGAGGATGTGTGGGGCGTGGGCCGCCGCATCTCCCGCCGTCTCGATGCCGTGGGGATACATACCGCCCTGCAGTTGGCGGAATCGAACATTGTTTTTATCCGCAAGACCTTCAGCGTGGTGTTGGAGCGCACCGTGCGGGAACTGCGGGGAGAATCCTGCATCGCCCTGGAGGAGCAAACGCCGGCGAAACAGCAAATCGTCTGCAGCCGCTCGTTCGGCGGCCGCGTCACGGCCCTGGACGATATGCGGCAGGCGGTTTGCCGCTATGCGGAACGGGCGGCGGAAAAGCTTCGCCAGGAAAAACAATATTGCCGGCAAATAGCCGTGTTTATCCGTTCTTCGCCCTATGCCGTCAATGAACCCTACTATGCCAATGGCGCCAGCGAAAATCTGCTGACCGCCACCCAGGATACCCGGGATATTGTCGCCGCCGCCATGCGGGGCCTGGAGCGAATTTGGAAAGAGGGGCCGCGCTACGCCAAGGCCGGGGTCATGCTGAATGATTTTTCCCCGACCCGCCAGGCGCAACTGCACTTATTCGACGCCTGTCCTCCCCGGCGCGCCAGTGAAGAGCTGATGACGGTACTGGATAAAATCAACCACACCGGTATCGGGCGAGTCTGGTTCGCCGGGCAAGGCATTGCCCCGACATGGGCGATGCGCCGGGATATGTTATCCCCGCCTATACCACCCGCTGGAGGGAATTACCCAAAGCCCGGCTGTGTTAACAGACACCGGCTATTATGTGTCAACATCAATTGTATTCCGCCCCCCGGTGGATCGTTTTTACATTGGCACTAACAATCATGAATAAAGATTCCCTTTATTAAAAATTAATATTGTCTCATGAAATAACAAATGCGATTATTCTCTTACCGCACTAGCGATTCTTCGATAGATATATTTGCGAAGCTGATGCTAATTATCCACATAAACATTTTGTGTTAAAATTCCCGCTACGCTAGACTGGCAATAACTTATTAACTCAATGAGGATAAGTCATGCCCATAAGCGCAGCAAGAAATAGGACCAACATTGGAACATATGAAAACAAAACACGGAAATACATTCCTAACATCACCCATCAGAAAATACTTAATCGCATTGCCGATTCACAGCAAGGGAAAATGCCATCTCGCCCTAGTGCAATAGCGGCTTTATATGTGTGCTCAGCTATTTTACCACACCTGCGAATAGTGGAAAATCTACCGATGCAATCCCACGGCTGCGTTATTCCCTATAATGGAACAATGCCAAACGAATCCGGACATCACAATACATTGAAAGCCATGGCGGCTTGCTCATTCGCCCGCGCGAGGCAGAATACCCAGCCTGATAACAGGCTTGCGCCGGCGTTGCATTCCAGACAAAAACGTATTGTCCCCGAAGAACCCAACAGCGGAAGCCGCTTAATACACAAGATAGGTCACGGCGCAGCTAACGCTCTTTTTCATGGCATGCGAGCATTCAACGAGCTGGCCAAGGCGTATGACCCGCTGCGGTTTCCCGCCGCCGACGCCATTCCGCCAGGTCCGATATTTTCATATCCAAGCAGCAGCCATTGGGATAATAAAGCGCATTTATATGTCGTTGAGGACACGCTGCAAAAGAATAATATTATTAACTCGTTAAGCAATTTTCTTGCCATAAAGGGGCAATTAAATGCGCGGGAAGCCGATGTTTTCGCCAATTTGACTAAAAAGAAGGCTGCCGACTTTCCTATCTTGATAATACCCTTGATTGAATCGGAGCAGCAACGCTCAAGAACGAAAAGAATATCTGAAACAGACAGAAATCGCTATATCGGCGAGCATATCAAAGAACACTGCGCTTTTGAAATCGAGGTACTTAATACCAACGGTGAGAATGCGGGAAAAGTGCTTATCTTCAAGGCCCAGCGCGCTGAAAATCCTTTTCGCATGATGTATGACGATACTGAAGAACCCCCCTCCCCCGCGATGCGGAATATCGCCAGCTGGCTAAATACAGCTACTGACATTATTACTATCGGTCTTAAACCCTTAATTGGGAATATTATCGCCAATAATTATAGAAAAGAGTATTACCAGTCAATAGGCGATGAAATATGTGCAACCCGACAGGATCATTTGACCATCGCTGAGCTTGCCACCAGTCTTAATGTTGAGGGATTGGCCTTCTCCCGCCGGGGAAACGTGCGCATGGCAAAGCCCCGTGAAATGTTGCGTACCGTTCCCCTGTCAGACAGGGCCGCCTACACCCTGCGCAATCCCGCTACCGGGGTCCAGCAGGAAGTGCTGATAAAGCTGGCGAGTGACAAGAAAGCGGTGAGCGCCGTCGGCGGAGGGGATAATATCATTTATCTGAAACCCGCCGATAACGGAGAATTTGTTACCTACCGCGGCCATCCTGATTCATCGGGATTGCCGGAAAGAAGGGTCATCGCGGATGAAGAAAATTTCACCTGGCGATATTCTGACGACGCTGATGCCGCCCCGCTCAATGTGCAAATCGAAGGGGGCAAGACGTTCGTCCATCTCCAGGGAGAAAAACATGAATTACAGATGAACCGTCACCAGCAGTTTGTCGCGGTGGTCAATACGTTATCAGGCGAAAAAAGCACTTGCCCGTTTATAGGGAGTTGTTGTCCCAAGATTGGCATTTAAGTGAACACAATGGGCATCCTGTCTTCAATACCAGACAAGAAAGGGTTATCAACAAGTTAAACAAGTTGGTCAGCAAAGAATATAAATACCTAGCCGAGCAAAATGAAAACCCCAAAAGATATGGCAACGGGATTATATACCGTGTGGAGGATGCCGAAGGCCTTTCGGATGAAACGGTATATCACGCTGTCGAAATGAACGGCATGCTCGTGCCGGTGAGAACGAAAACCACATTGAATAATCGTTTACACTATGAAATATATGACATTGACAATAATCAATTGGAAGCCTATCCGGTGGAATTTGACGGATCGCGCTGGCTCTTTGAACGCCCGACATCTATTCATGCCTCCAATTCACTGCGGGAGGCCGTTACCAGCGATATGTTCGTGGAGGTGGACGCCACGCTGCTTTCCACGCCGGGCCAAAGGGGATTGCGATGGGATGCCGAGGGTAAATCCTATTTAAAAATCGAGAATCAATATGTACAGCTAAAAAAATTAAACGGCAACAGATACCGTATCCAGGGCGCTATCAATAAAAGACCGATAACCCTTCGGTATAACAATGAAAAATTCTCTGTCGAGACGGCACGCGAAAGGCTGAATAATATTTACACGGAAGGATTGAGCGGCAGGAAAAGAAAGAATGCGATGGATGTTTTAAAAGAGCAGGATGGATTCAGCGAAGCCAGCGCGAGGCAATTATTGCAAGAATATCAGTTTCCTGAAACCGGCTTTTATGATGAGTACAATTTTGCCCTTGAAATCGAGCAGATGGGGGAAATACCCCAATGGGCTAAAAGATTTAAAAAATCCACTCTGGCTGAAAATGCGGCCTCGGATGCGCAAAGCACGGTTAAGGTGGTGGCAATCGACCAGCCGGGACATCCGATTGAGCTGAAGCTGGGAAAGATGTTGGGTGAAGGGGGTTACGGTTCGGTTTTTATTGATGCTGATAACAATCAATTTGTCATAAAAAAATATGTTCGCAATCATGAGTACCTTGATGTTGACATACAAACATTGATCGTTAACGAATGCAGCTCGTTCCGCCGCTATTATGGCGCGGATTCGGCAAGGATTTATCATGATGGAAATGAGTTCTTTTATATGCGAATGTACCGGGTTCCCGGTAAAACGATTCCGCAGCTGGCCGCTGGCGCACTGCCGCCTGACGCGATTGAACGGTATGTGGATATGCTGGAAAAGCTCAATCATGTCGGCATAATCCATAGCGATCTTCATGAGGGAAACATCATCTGGGATGAAGAGGCGAAAATTTTCCATCCAATCGATATCTACAATATCAAAGACCAATATTTTCGCAGAACGGCTGGAGATACTTTCCAAGACGGCATAGATGAACAGGAATGGGCTTTTTTGATTGAAGACATTACCAGTAAAATGAGACCCTCGGATCAGGCTTAATTCCTGACGCCCTCATTTAAAAAAAATGATTAATTCAGGGTGGCCGTTTACGGCCACCCCAGGCTGCCGACAGTCTGTTCCCACCGGACGCTTTGGTCAACAAACTCACCGCTTATGCTGATAATGCAGAAAACGTCTGCGGATGCATATCTATGTTTGTGGTTAGCGGCTATCTGCGCAAATGGCTGATGCTTCAAGCGACGCTTGCCGGGGCAATATGGCCGTTTTTTAGAGATTCATTGCCACCGCCGTCGATAGACGGTACAAATACTTTCGCTATGGCAAAGGCTGGCGCTGAAAAAGCCGGCGGCAGTACCCATTCTCTAAAATAAAGACCACAAGGACCCTCCTTATGCTAGCCAAGATTACCCGCCTGTTTCCGCTGTGGGCCGTTTTGCTGTCGATAGTCGCCTATTACTCGCCGGGTACCTTTACCCCCATCGGCCCCTATGTAAGCTATTTGCTGATGCTGATTATGTTCGCCATGGGCGTGACCCTGAGAATCGGCGATTTCAAACGGGTACTCACGCGTCCGGCGCCGGTAGTGGCCGCCACCTTTCTGCACTATCTGGTCATGCCGCTGGCCGCTTGGCTATTGGCCAAGCTGTTTCATATGCCGGCCGATCTCTCCGCCGGCATGATCCTGGTGGGAAGCGTGGCGAGCGGAACGGCATCCAACGTGATGATTTATCTCGCCAAAGGGGACGTGGCGCTGTCCGTTACGATTTCATCGGTATCTACCCTGGTGGGGGTATTCGCCACGCCGCTGCTGACCCGCCTCTATGTGGATACCCATATCAAGGTGGATGTGGCGGGCATGCTACTGAGCATTTTACAAATTGTGGTTATACCGATTTTCGCCGGCCTGGCGATTCATCATCTGTTCACCCGGACAGTTAAGCGCATCGAGCCGCTATTACCTGCCCTTTCCATGGTCTGTATTCTTGCCATCATCAGCGCGGTGGTGGCCGGCAGCCAGGGTTTTATCGCTTCGGTGGGGCTGGTGGTGATTGCGGCGGTTATCCTGCATAACGGCATCGGCCTGCTCGGCGGCTATTGGGGCGGCAAACTGTTCGGATTCGACGAAACCACCTGCCGCACGCTGGCGATGGAAGTGGGCATGCAAAACTCGGGACTGGCGGCAACCTTGGGCAAGATCTACTTTACGCCGCTGGCCGCCCTGCCCGGTGCGCTGTTTTCCGTTTGGCATAATCTGTCGGGCTCCGTGCTGGCCGGCTACTGGTCCGGTCGAAACGTTGATAAAAACCGGCATCGGTAGATGCCGTGGGCGCAAAGCCAGGTTTACGGCCGCGCCCACCTCCCCGGAACGCCGCCATTCTTAGCCGAACTTACCCTCTAATAGAGTGCGACGGCGACAGACACTGTAAAAACGCTGCACTTTTTCCGGCGTTATTAACTCATCGATATGCGCCGAGGGGAACTTGCCCGCTCGATATATTTGCTTACAATCCATTATGCCCCAGCCAACTTCAAAGGTGTGACGACCGTTAGGCCATGCGGTGGTGTTTCCTCGGATATTTTTGTCACTTTTCGACGTCCACCGTAGACATTGCGGAGGTCGCTGATTCACTAGCCGTCGTCACTTTTTTCACTGCGGGAATATTGGCGTCTCGATACGACCTCATTTGAGGTATCTATACTTAACGTAATATGAATTATTCATTAAGTGCTATTCAAGCTCAGCGGCAAGATAGGTAACAGATTTTTACTAAAGAAATAATGAATAAATCCCGTTTGGGTGTTAAATCTCACCGCCCTAAATGTTCCGTTACCGCTGAAAAGCAGGATTGTTGAAAATATGTTCGGATTGAATGCCCTCCATTCCACCAAGCTCAATCTCAAGTGGGCAGGCATATTCTGGTTGCTGAACGCCTTTTTAATGACGGCTATCGCTTTTCGCTTTTGGCAATGGATCACCATACCGACGGGAGATGTTCGCTCGTTGGTGTATTTATTAGCCACACAATATGGGTTGTTCGGCGCCTTTTGCGTGCTGGCGCTGGCGATTCAATGCCTGCTGTGCTTTTTACCTCCCCGGCTGTTCCGAGCCGCGGGCATACTGATGGCGTTTTTCCTCAGCACGCTATTGGTGGTGGATACCCTGGTTTATGCCCAATACCGTTTTCATCTGAACGGCGTGGTTCTGGAAATGGTGTTCCAAGGACGGGATATCATCGATCTCTCTTGGTACACCTGGCTGGTGGGCGGGTGCATAGGCCTGGTTCTGCTGGCGGTGCAGTGCCTGTTCAGCGCCCTGACCACGGGAATCCCCAGCCTCAGCCGGTTGCGCAAGCCGGCCTATGGGCTAATGGCGGTCAGCATATTGGTGAGTCAGGGGCTGCACGTTTGGGACGACGCCAACTACAAGACCCAGATTCCCAGCTATACCCGGCAATTTCCGCTTTATTATCCCCTTACGGCCAAAGACCGGCTGATGAAATGGGGTTGGGTGGATCCCTCTGCGGCGCTGGACAAGGAGAACAGCCTTCATGTGGCGTCCGATGGCGTGCTGCATTATCCCTTACAGGCTATTCAATATCAAAAACCGGCCCAGCAGCCCAATATCCTCTTTATTCTTATCGATGCCTGGCGCTACGACGACGCCAATGCGCAAGTGACCCCCAATGTCAGCCGCTTCGCCCAACAGGCCCTGCGCTTCCATCAGCACCGCAGCGGCGGCAACGCCACCGAGCCGGGTATTTTCAGTTTATTCTACAGCCTGCCGGATACCTATTGGCTGTCGGTGCGCAATAGCGGTCAGCGTCCGGTACTAATGCAAACCCTGGCGGACCAGGGATATGAATTCGCTATCCACGGCTCCGCCAGCCTCAATCATCCGCCGTTTGACCGAACGGTATTTTCCCACATTGATGACTTGAAAATCAGCAATAGCGCCCGGACGCCCGCCCTGCGCGATCAAGAGATAACCGATGATTTCAAGCAATTTATCGATAAACGCGACCCCTCGCGCCCGTTCTTCGGTTTCCTTTTTTACGACGCCGCCCATGGCTATGACCTGCCGCCCAATCCGGTCACGCCGTTTAAGCCCTATTGGGAACGGGTCGACCACATCAAGTTGAATAATGATTTTGATCCCACGCCTTATCATAATCTCTACCGCGATGCGTTGTATTATGACGACGGCCTGATAGGCCAGGTATTAATGAAATTGCAGCAGGCCGGGCTGGATAAAAATACCCTGGTGATCATTACCTCCGATCACGGCGAAGAGTTTAACGATCATAAAAAGAACTATTGGGGACACGGCAGCAATTACAGCGATGTGCAGATTCATGTTCCGATGTTTATGCGCCTGCCGGACGGGCAAAGCGGCGATATCGATCGACGCACCACGCATTTTGACGTAGCGCCGACGCTGATGGCGACCGTGGCGGGTGTGACCACCCCGATAAGTGATTACAGCGTCGGCCAAAATATGCTGAATCCCTCGGCGCCGCCTTCGCGGGATATGATTGTCGGCAGTTATTACAATTACGCCGTGGTTTCGCCGGATTTGATAAACGTCGTCTATCCCGGCGGGATCTTCGAAACGCTAACCCCGGAGCTCAATCCCACTAAGCAACGTTTGCTGCAGGGAGACCGGCTGAAAAACATTATCAGTTTGATGTCGCGGTTTAATCGATAGCCGCCGGGGGACGATGGCTGGCGCTCGCTAGTTGAATCTCTTATTCAGCACACTTTGCAAATCCGCCAGCAAATTTTTTAATTTTACATCGCCGGCGGATTCCATTTTCGCCGCGGGTTTTTCGGCACGATGTTGTTTGAAACCCGCCTCCGCTTCCTCCCGGGTGATGCCGGTCACTTGGTTCCACCTGCCGGTTTTATTTAGCTCCGGCAAGCTTTGGGAAAGCCCTATCTTCGATGGCAAAGGCGGCGGCGGCGGTATCGTTCCGGCGATAAAATGCAATTGGGGCAGACTTTGGGAAAGCCCCGTCTTCGATGGCAAAGGCGGCGGCGGCGGTATCGTTCCGGCGATAAAATGCAATTGGGGCAGACTTTGGGAAAGCCCCGTCTTCGGTGGCAAAGGCGGCGGCGGCGGTATCGTTCCGGCGATAAAATGCAGTTCCGGCAGGCTTTGAGATAACCCCGTCTTCGATGGTAAAGGCGGCGGAACAGATAAAGATGGCGCGCCCGCTATGCCGTCGGTAGCGGATGATACCTGACCTGGAGAGTCTGGATCGGGCATTGGCGGAGAATGTTTTATGGCCGGTAAAGACTTGTCTTTGCCGACATTTTGTAGAGTGCTGCAAAACTTTTCATAGTCGGCTTCGCCCATCAGCAGACGCAATTGAGCGTGAATACTGCTCGGTTTTTTCCGTAGGCCCGATTGTGGTATCGGGATCTTGTTCAATAGAGGCCGTCGCTGTATCAACGAAGCGAATGTCGCTTGTTGACGTATCCGGCACTGTTCTGACGGACCGAAGATTGCGCGTTAACATACCCGACGCTGTTTCGCCAGACCGAAGGTTGCGCGTTAACATACCCGACGCTGTTTCGCCGGACCGAAGGTTGTGCGTTAACATACTCAACGCTGTTTCGCCAGACGGAAGGTTGCGCGTTAACATACCCGACGCTGTTGCGACGGACTTAAGGCGGTCTGCTAATTTGCCCGGCGGAGCCCTGTTTTTTGCCTGAGCGGGCGGGTAATCATTGAATTGCGCGATAAGCCGCGATACGGAATTTGCCATACATATGACCCTCATAATAATTATTTAAATTTATATGAAATCATAATCATGCGATTTTGAATAAATTACTTTCATAATTAGCCTATACACCGCTTTTTTGACAGAAAATCACCCAAGCCTCAAAGGCAAGGAATGCGGCGGCGAATCTGACTGAGAGGTATTGTAACGAATGCGTGACGGGGAGCCTGAGGCGGCAGCAGGGCCGGCCTGGCGAAACACTCATTAACCTTAGGCGAAAGTGCTGCCTGCAATTATACTGTTTACCTGTTTTTAGCCTGCCGGAGGGCGAATGAAGCTCACGCGATACACTGATTACGCATTGCGGGTGATTATTTACCTCGGTTCGCGAGACGACGGTTTATCGTCTATTGCCGAGATTTCGGCCCTCTATGATATTTCTCGCAACAATCTGATGAAGGTGGTGCAGGACTTGGCCCACCTTGGCTATATCGAGACCATTCGCGGCCGCGCCGGCGGGATCCGCCTGGGACGGCCGGCGAGAGAGATCAATCTCGGCACGCTTATCCGCCATACTGAGAAAAGCCTGGCGATGGTGGACTGCAGCGCGTGCGTGATTGCCCCGGTCTGCGGCCTGCCCGGCGTGCTTAACGAGGCCACCCAGGCATTCTTCGCGGTGCTGGATAATTATACCCTGGCGGATTTACTGGTGCAGCGGCGCCACTTCGCCTCTATACCGATCTTTTCCGATTTGTAAACCCCGCCTCACCCAAGCCACAAGACAAACAGCGCGGCGAGAATACAGTAGCCGCCGAACAGATGCCATCGGTCCTGTTCCAGCCAGCGCGACAGCCAGCGCAGGGCAAGCAGACCGGCGATAAAGCTAAAGAGCATACCCGCCAGGCTTGGCGCCAGCATAGGCATGACGGAGCCGGACAGCGACCCTGAGGCCAACGGGGCGTTGGCTCCGCCGCCGTGAAAAGCGCGCAGCGCTTCTTTGGCGATGACCGCCGGAGTCAGCACGACCGCCAAGGCAAAACTGAACTCTTCAGCGCGTTTGCGCGCCACACCCATGGACAGCCCGGTGGAAATGGTCGCGCCGGACCGGGAAAAGCCGCGGAAAGGCAGACAAAGCCCCTGCACCAGCCCGATCACCACCGCCCGCACGCCTGATATCTCACCCCCTTCCCGCTCGCCGAAGCGGGACGAGGCGATTATCAAAACGCCGGCGGCAACCAGCCCGGCCGCGATGAGCTTGCTGTTGCCGAACAGATGCTCGATTTCGAAATCCGCGGCATTGTGGGCATAAAAATGCTTGATAAGGCTTTGCAGCGCCAGCCCCACCACGCCGGTCACCACGGTGGCCAGCAAGACATAGAACGCATTGTGGCGGAACGCCCGGCCTGAGCTGAAATAGGTGGCGCGCCAGGTTTTCCAGAAATACAGAATTACCGCAAACATGGTACCGGTATGCAGCATAACCAATAATAACGTCATCTCGGGGGCGGTGGGATCGAGACCGAGCAGTTTTTCCGCCATGATGACATGGGCTGAGCTTGAGACGGGCAACAGTTCGGCCAAGCCTTGTACGATAGCGAGAATAAGTATGTTTATAATGGACATAGTTTCGGTCTCACGGCAAGACGCGGGCATTGACGCCATCGCAAAGGGGTGGTGTACATAAGGAACATTCACCTGAGGAAATGCATTAAGAGAGATTTGCAGTCTATAGAAACCGTTTTCTTTTTACCGCTCCTTTTTGCACGAGAACTGTTACTGATCATTTCGTGCGGTAGTTTCTACCGGCAATCATTCCCGAGAGTTTGGGAGAGCGCGCCGGTCCCCATCGAAAATTGCGCTATATCAAGCAATCATCAACTAGCGGAAATTGCGCTATAACATTGCCGGGCGTCGTTTTATTTTAAATATGCATTTAAAATGCATCTTATAAGGGGAACCCATTATGTTTTGTGTGCAATGTGAACAAACCATCCGTACGCCCTTGGCTAACGGCTGCGCCTATGCGCAGGGAATGTGCGGAAAAACCGCTGAAACCTCCGATTTACAAGATCTGCTGATTGCGGTGCTCCATGGCTTATCGGCCTGGGCGATAAAAGCCCGGACGCTGGGCATTATCGATCATCAGGTCGACAGCTTCGCCCCCCGCGCTTTTTTCGCCACCCTGACCAATGTGAATTTCGATTCTGCGCGCATCGTGGAATATGCCCGTCAAACCATCGCTCTGCGAGAAGGATTGATAGCACGCTGCCGCGCCCGGGATCCGGCGGCGGACATTGCACATCCCATGGCCGGCATCGTGCTGACCGCCCTGTCGCCGGCCGGCCTGCAGGCGGAGGCCCGGCGCTTCGCCCTCGATAGCGATAAAGCCGACGTGGGCGCGGACATCCACGGGTTGCGCATGCTGTGCCTGTACGGACTCAAAGGCGCCGCCGCCTATCTGGAACATGCCCTCGTGCTGGGGCAGCACGACGACGAGATATACCGCCAATATCATGAGATCATGGCTTGGCTCGGCACCCGGCCGGCGGAAATGAGCGAGCTGTTGGGGCGGGCAATGGCCATCGGCAAGATGAATTTTGCGATCCTGGCCCTGCTGGATCGCGGCGAAACCGAAACCTACGGCCATCCGCGGCCGACCCAGGTGAACGTGAAACCGGTTGCGGGCAAGGCCGTGTTGATTTCCGGCCATGATCTGCGGGATTTACGCCTGCTGTTGGAGCAGACCGAAGGCACCGGCGTCAATGTCTACACCCATGGCGAAATGCTGCCTGCGCACGGCTATCCGGAATTAAACAAATTCCCCCACCTGGCGGGAAATTACGGCAGCGGCTGGCAGAATCAGCAGACGGAATTCGCCCGTTTTCCGGGACCGGTGGTGATGACCTCCAACTGTATTATCGACCCCTTCGTCGGACACTATGATGAACGCATCTGGACCCGCAGCATCGTTGGCTGGCCGGGCGTCAATCATTTGGAAGGAGATGATTTCTCAGCGGTGATAAAACAGGCCCAGGGTATGGCCGGTTTCCCCTACAGCGAAATCGAGCATCTGATTACCATCGGGTTCGGTCGCCAAACGCTGCTGAACGCCGCCGATACGGTTATCGATCTGGTGGCGCGGCAAAAGCTGCGGCATATTTTCCTGGTGGGGGGATGCGACGGCAGCCGGGAAGAACGCAGCTACTACACCGATTTCGCCCTCGGCGTCCCCGACGACTGCCTGGTCATGACCCTGGCCTGCGGCAAATACCGTTTCAACAAGCTGGATTTCGGCACGCTGGAAGGACTGCCGCGCCTGCTGGACGTGGGGCAATGCAACGATGCCTTCTCCGCCATCACGCTTGCGGTAAAACTGGCGGAAAAACTCGGTTGCGGCGTCAACGACCTGCCTTTGAGCCTGGTGCTGTCCTGGTTCGAGCAGAAAGCCATCGTGATCTTGCTTACCCTGCTGTCCCTGGGCGTGAAGAATATCTTTGTCGGCCCCACCGCGCCGGCCTTTCTTACCGACAATCTGTTGACGGTATTGAATCAACAATTCGGCCTTCGTCCCATCACCGAGGCGGCCCGGGATCTTGACGCCATTTTCGCCGCCTGCGCCTAAGGAGCCGCCATGTCAGCACCCAATGAATTATGCACCCATCGAATGCAGGTTCATCATATCAAGCAGGAGTGTCCGGATGTCTGGACATTGTCCCTGATAAGCCATGATGTCTATTTGTATGAACCGGGGCAGTTCGCCCTGGTAAGCATTGAAAACAGCGAGACCCTGCGCGCCTATACCCTTTCATCCACGCCGGGACAAAGCCGTTTTATTACCCTGACGGTACGCCGGCTGGCAAACGGCAGCGGCTCGGAGTGGCTGACCCGGCGGGTGAAAATCGGCGACTTTTTGTGGCTGTCGGATGCCGGGGGAGACTTTACCTGCGCCCGCCGGGAGGACAGCCGCTATCTTTTACTGGCCGCCGGTTGCGGGGTGACGCCCATCATGTCCATGTGCCGCTGGCTGGCGGCCAACCGTCCCGGGGCGGATGTGCAGGTTATCTATAGCGTGCGCTCTCCCGAGGAAATCATCTTTGCCGACGCCTGGCCGTCGCTCCAGCCCTGGCTGCGATTGACGCTGTTCGCCGAGCAGGGGGCGCGGGCGCCGATAATGGACGGCAGACTGACGAGGGCCCATCTGGCGGCGCTGGTGCCCGATATCGCCACGCGCCGGGTCATGGTTTGCGGCCCGGCGCCTTATATGGAACTGGTGCAAAAGGATGCGTTGGCCCTGGGAGCCGCCGACGTGCAGCAAGAGCGTTTCCATACGGCCGCCGTCACCGGTTCGGGGCGGTTGAACATCACTCTGGCGCGGCTGCGGCGTGAATTCAGCGCGCCGGTGGGCACCACGCTGCTGACGGCGCTGGAGGAGAATAACGTCCCGGTTAACGCCGCTTGCCGGGCCGGAGTTTGCGGATGTTGTAAAACCCGCCTTCTTTCCGGCCGCTATACCACCACCAGCACCCTGACCCTGACGCCGGCGGAAATAGCCGAGGGCTATGTATTGGCCTGCAGTTGTCATTTGCAAGGCGATGTGGCCGTCGCCTGATGGGCAATGCCTTGCGGACTATTGATAGAAAGAAAGTGAAGGGAAGCAAGCCCAAATCCATTGATCCGGCGCCAAATTATCTGTATAAAAATCCAGTATCAACCAAAGGGAGGTTTTATGCGGGTAGAATTGATTTACGATAAGCGTAATGTCAGCGGATTGCCGAACGCCGGCGCCTTGATTGAGGCGGAATTGTCCAAGCGCGTCCACCGGGTGTTCCCTTCCGCCGACGTTAAGGTCAAGGCCATGCAGGCCAACGGCATTAATACCGATGCCACTAAACAGGAAAAGGCGGTATTGAATCGCCTGGTGGAGGAGATGTTCGACGAAGCCGATGAATGGCTGATTGTGGAATAAGGCGCCGGAGCGGTCGGCGCGACCGAGCCAAGTCCCTTGCCATAACAGGCTCGTTCGCGAAACGCGCGGCCATAGCGGCGTCCATGCCATAACAGGCCCGCTCGCGACACGCACGGCCATACCAGCGTCCATGCCATAACAGGCCCGCTCGCGACACGCAAGACCTTTCCAGCGTCCATGCCATGTCAGGCCCGCCGCGACACGCAAGACCTTTCCAGCGTCCATGCCATGTCAGGCCCGCTTGCGACGCGCGCGGCGTTGGGTCGGTGATAGGAGTCAACCGCGCTGGTCGGCCCGTGCGGCGTTAGAAATTAAACGCGCCGCCAATGTAGGGTCCGTCAGCCACGATGTTATCCCGGTAGCCGTCTTTGCCGTCCATCGCCATATAGCGATAGCCGACGCTGACCGTCACCACCGGGATCGCCGTCAAACGCACTCCGGCGGTGGCTTCGGTATAATTGCCGATACCGCTGGAAAGGGAATCCGGGGAATAGTAATAATCCCCGTAAAGACTGAACATACTGCCCACCGGTAATTGCAGGCCGCCCCCCCCCCGCCGCGATGGCATAGCCGTCCTTACCGCTGTCCGGCCCCATATATAAGCCCTTGCCGCCGACGGTGGCCAAAAAAGGCCCCAAGGGAATATTGTAGCCAAGGCCCAAACCGGCCACGTCGCCGTTATCGTCGTTATGCGCCCAGTTTCCGGTCAATGCGAAGCCGGGCGTGGTGGTGCCGAGACCAAAACCCAGGTTAGTATAATGCTCACCCACTTCACCGGTGATGCTGGCGGCGCTGGCTGATGCGGCGGCAAACATCAGGCTGGCGGCAGCGCCAGCAGCAAGAATTTTGTTCATTATTTATCCTGAATGATTTAAATAAAGGAGCGGGGAGAATTCCGCCACCCGCAGTCTACCTCAAAGCGGGGCGAAAGTGACAGGTTATCGGCGCGAAATTCATGATTTAACGGAGATTTTACGAAAAAAAAGAGGCTATTTAGGTTAAGTCCTCTCTTCGGTTTTTTTTGCCGCCGTTGTTTGCTCAAAGCCAAACGATAAACCGGGTGCCGGGCGCGGAGGGTTTTACCGAAAGCCGCCAATGATGGGCAACGGCGATTTCCTTGCAAATGGCCAATCCCAGGCCCGCGCCCTCATGGGCGGCGTCGGGCGCGCGCCAGAATCGCTCGAACAGAAAAGGCAGATACTCGGGTTTGATGCCCGGCCCGCTGTCTTGCACCTCAATCGCGCTATCGCTGATGAAAACGTTGACGACGCCGGAGGGCGGCGTGACGTTAATGGCATTTTCAATGATATTTTTCAGCAAGATAAACAGCGCGCTCCTGTCCGCCGTCAGGGCCGGCAGCGCGTCCGGCGCCTCTACCCGCAGTTTGACCCGGCCCTTATCGGCCTTGCGCGCCAGATACTCCACCACATCCTGGGCGACATCCACGCTGTCCACCGCGGCAAACTGATAATTCTGCGCTTCGCTCACCTCCGCCAGATGCAGCAGTTGGCGTACATGCCTCGCCATTAAATCGATTTCGAAAAACAGCAGCGCCTTGTCTTCAAATGCCGGCTGCAGCTCTATCTGTCCGCGGATAAGGGTAAGGGGCGTTTGCAGCTCATGGGCGGCGGAAGCCAGAAACTCCTGTTGCACCTTGAAACCGTTTTCCAATCGGGCCAGGGCATCATTGAAGGCCACCAACAGGGGGCGAATTTCGCTCGGGACGCCGGTGTAGGACAACCGGGTTTTCAAATTGGCGGGGGTTATCGACGCGGCGGCGTCGGAAGCGACCCTCACCGGCCGCAATACCCGCCGCACCGTGAAGGGGAAAGTCAGACTGAACAGAATCGTCGTGATAAGCAGGGACCAGCCGATGATTTCCGGAATCGGTTTGAGTTTCAGATTCATGATGGCGCGATTGAAAACCACGCTGGTGGCGACCTGAACATAATAACGCCCGCCCTGCCGCTCAACGGCCAGCGTCACCAGGTCGAACTGTCGCCCGTCGATGATCACCTTTTCGCGCAGGGTCGACTCGCCGGCCAGATGTTGACTGTCCAGCAGGCCGAAAAGCCGCCCGCGGGGGGGAAAGCAGCAGGGTATGGCCGGCCTGATCGCATATGCGATAGAGAATTTCGCTGGCGGCGGTATTCATCAGCCAGGCCGTCTGCGGTTTGAACGCAATCGATACCGGACGACCGCTCGCGTCAAAGACCAGCCCGGACGCCACATCGTGGGCCGCTTTCATATCCTGGTCCCGCTGCCACATCAGCTCCGGAAACTGATTGAACACAAAAAGGACGATGGCGGTGATGATCGGCAGCCCCAGCGCCAGAGCGGCCACGCTGATGAACCAGAGCCGGGCGGACAGGCTCTGGATCCCATATCTGAATATACCCGCCTTCTCTCTTGCGCGGCCCGGCCGCCGGGTAAACAGACGAGACAGCACCCTAGGACACCGGCTGCATCGCAAAACCCACGCCCCGCACGTTGGCAATGCGCACCGTCGCGCCGATGGCGAAAAGCTTTTTCCGCAACCGATACACGGTCACTTCCAGCGCATTGGGCGTAACCGCGTCTCCCAGCCCCCAGGCGGCATGTTCCAACGCCGAGTGCCGCACGGTCTGTCCCGCCGCCTCGAGCAGCGCCAACATGATCTGCAGCTCCGCCGGCGCCAGTATCACCGCGCGCGCGTGGCAGCGCAACGCATGCTCCCGCGGATCCACGGAAATATCGGCGAAACGTTGCTCCAGCGCGGTCATTGTAATCGGCCGACGCATCAGCGTACGGACCCGAGCCACCAGTTCGCTCATTTCAAACGGTTTGGTGACATAATCGTCCGCCCCGCTCTCGAGGCCCTCGATGCGGTCGTGTAAGGCATCCCGGGCGGTCAACATCAGGCAGGGCGTCATCTGGCCGCCGGCGCGCAGGTTACGCAAAAAAGCCAGCCCGTCGCCGTCCGGTAAACCGCGATCCACCAGCAGTACCGCATAATCAGCCTGCTTTATCCCGTAGGTCGCTTCCGATAGATTGACGAAAATATCAGTCTCCACTCCCGCAGCCAACAACGCCTGACGAATCATTTCCGCCAGCCGTCTCTGATCCTCGATCAGCGCGACTCGTGACATATGCCGTTGCTCATTCAAAAGTATAAAGATACCCGAACCTGGCCATCGGGAGGGTGGTTTTGTCCACCAACGGACTGTCGGTGATACCGCTGCCCAGGCGGGTGACGCCCATATCCAGGCTTAGGCTCTGGTGCGCCGTGAAGCGATAGCCAAAGCGGGCGCCCGCCGACAGCTGGTAGGTGGACTGGCCGCTGTATTGGTCACGCCCGGGGCGTGCCTCCGACGACATCACGCCATAGTAATAATCGACATATTTATCGCTGAGCCAATGGGCGCCGATATAAGGTTCGATTGAAAATTTATTGAAGACAAAGGATTTGCCGAAATCGAGACCGGCTTTTTGACCTTTGTCGTCAGACGTCAGAAATTCAGCGGAAAGCGTGCCGAATCCCGTTGTCCATGCGACCGCCGGGCCGAACCAAAAGGCCGCGTTTCGCTTCTCCATGCCGTTCAGTATCGGCGCGTCCGATCCCGTGTAACCGTCGCCGAAGGCGTAGGTTCCGCGCAGGGTAATCGCCACGTCGTCCCACTTGCCGACCTTGGCATCCAATGTGGTGCCCAGGAAACGGACCCATTTGTCTTCAAAATAGAGCAGAGGGAGCGGCGAAAAATCGGCACCGTAACCGCGATAAGGCGACTGATGATAGGCGAGCCCTGCCCCCAATCCCCAATGCGTCACATCGGCGACGTCGCTTGAAAGCGTAAATCCGCCATCTCCCCCGTCTTCCGGCGCCTTGCCACCGTCCGCCCACAGGGCGCCGGAGTACAGCATAAGGGATGCCGCCAACAGCGGCAATCGGGACCTACGGCAAAGAAATGTTGTCACAATCGTGCTCATGAACGTTGTAAAAGGATGGCACGACTCTAAAACCCAACGACTTACTGTTCACTGACGGCCCGCCGTTTCATCGCCGCCGGGCGAAATAACGCCTAAAGACGGCCAAAAGTCTCTTAACCGCCGATTATTGCCATTTATGTTTTGGCGCCTGGTAATGTTTGAATTTTTGCAACAGGACTTCGGGCTGCTGTTCAACAATCAGCATGTCCAGATAGTCGGTCTTCAAAAAGCCCTCTTCCGCCATCCGGCGTATCATGGACAGTAAAGGAGAGAAATAATCGTTGACGTTGAGAAAGGCGCAAGGTTTGTGATGCAACCCCAACTGCGCCCAGGTCCATTGTTCGAATATCTCCTCCAGCGTGCCGGCGCCGCCCGGCAGGGTCAGAAAAGCATCGGAAAGCGTCGCCATCTTGTGCTTTCTCTCATGCATATCTTTGACCACATAGAGTTTTGTCAGGCCATTGTGGGCTATCTCTTTATCAACCAAGGATTGAGGCATCACCCCTATCACCTGGCCGCCATGGCCAAGGGCGGCATCGGCGACGGCGCCCATCAGCCCTACCTTGCCGCCGCCATAAACGATGGTTAACTGATTGCTCGCAAAATAAGCGCCGATTTCCTCAGCCGCCTGAAGGTACAAAGGGTTCAAACCCGCGCTGGAACCGCAGAAAATGCCGATACTGTTTAACATTTGCCACTCCGCCGAAAACGGTAAATTCTATAATGACGACAATATGTTGACGTTTATACCATCACCGGGGAAAAGCGCAAATAAACGGTGAAACGGCAGGCAGTGATTGCCGGCTGATACGTTTTCAATGCGTCCCGACCCGTTTGTCCCCCCAATGTCCCGTTTGCCGCATGGACCATGGGGACGACGACGCGTCAATTTCCCTTTTTGTGACAGGCATCACTCTGCGGAATGAAATTTGCTCTCCCAGGCCTTTGCGCCCCGGCTTTCATTCTTCAACCGCCCCATTGCGCGCCAAGGTGAGATGAAAAATGCATTTATCCACCTTCCGGCGGCTACCTCCCTGCCTGAAAAATTCGTTTATTGAGATTCCGGCGGCGGCCTCATTTCTTGAATGACCTTTCATTGTATTGTTTTTCGAAAGATTTTTGCTGAAATTTTGCAAAAAAATGCCCTGTAATCGCGATCACACTTTCACTCCATTGCCTTTGTTGTAATGGTTTTGAAAGAGAGCGAAAGCCATCATTCAATCTCTGAGGGAGAAACGGAAATGACCATGGAAACCGTAAAACGTCGTGAGCACATTATCGATCGGCTGTGTCTTGAAGGCAGCGTAAGCGTCGAGGAACTGAGTGTTCACTTTGGCGTTTCCACCGTAACCATCCGCAACGACCTGCGTTATCTGGAACAAAAAGGCTGCGCGCTGCGCTCTTATGGCGGCGCGATGCTGAATACCCAGTTCGCTTTCGATCGTCCTTTGCATGACAAGGGACGGCTGAATCGCGATGTGAAATCTCGCATCGCCGCCAAAGCGGCCGGTTTCGTCAAGGACGGCGATGCCATCATTCTGGATTCCGGATCGACCACCACACAGATTGTGCCGCACCTCAAAGGTCGCCGCGATTTGAAGGTCATGACCAACGCGCTGAACATCGCCTATGAACTGGCGGGGTTCGACAAAACAGAGATCATGGTGCTTGGCGGGAGCGTTCATCAGAACTCCTACTCTCTTTACGGTCCGGCCGCGGAACAGCAATTACGGCAGTATCGCTTCGACACCCTCTTTCTCGGCGTCGATGGCTTTGATCTGGAGGCGGGCATCACCACGCCCCATCTGGGTGAAGCCCATCTCAATCGCGTGATGTGCGAAGTGGCACATGAAATTATCGCGGTGACCGACGCCAGCAAATTCGGTCGTAAAAGCTTCTGCATGATTCGCGAGGCCGGAAAGATACACCGGCTGATTACCGACGGCCGGATACCCGACCACTATAAGCGGGCGCTCACAGACCTCGGCGTGGACCTTATCATCGCCGACGACTGACTTCTTGGCATGAACAGCCAAAGGCCTTTCACGCCATCGAGCCCGCATGGGAGATACCATGCAGTCAATGCTACAACTTGTCCGCCGCCATCTATCGGGCGAAGCGGCAGGGATCGCTTCGGTCTGTTCCGCCCATCCCTGGGTATTGGAAAGCGCCTTACGATTGGCGAAAACACGCCATACGCAGGTCTTGATTGAGGCCACCTCCAATCAGGTCAATCAGTTTGGCGGTTATACCGGCCTGACGCCCGTTCGATTTCGCGAGAGCGTCCTGGCCCTGGCCGACGAGATAGGGCTGCCGCACGATCAGGTGTTATTGGGCGGCGATCATCTGGGCCCGAATGTCTGGCAGGATCGTCCGGCCGCCGAGGCCATGCCGCTGGCGCAGACACTGGTTCATGACTATGTGGCGGCCGGTTTTCGCAAGATCCATCTCGATTGTTCCATGTCCTGCGCCGATGACCCCGTTGTGCTGGGAGACCACGAGGTCGCCGCCCGCGCCGCCCGGCTGTGCGCCGTCGCCGAGCTCAGTTGGCGCAAGGTGGGAGGAGAACCGCCGGTATACGTCATCGGTACGGAAGTGCCGGTGCCGGGGGCGCGAAAGCAGCGTTGGCGGGCATCGAACCGACCACGGCGACGGCGGCGGCGGCGACGCTGAATATCCATCAGCAGGCATGGCGAAACGCCGGCCTGAGCGACGTCTGGCCCAGGGTCATCGCCATGGTGGTTCAGCCCGGCGTGGAGTTCGACCACCATCGCGTTGAGCATTACCAAGCGGACAAATGCCGTGCGCTGAGCCGTTATATCGAAACCCAGCCGCAGCTGGTTTACGAGGCCCACTCCACCGACTACCAGACCCCGGCGGCCTATCGTGAACTGGTACGCGACCATTTCGCCATCCTGAAGGTGGGACCCGCGCTGACCTTCGCCCTGCGCGAGGGGCTATTCGCCCTTGATAACATCGATCGCGAATGGAACGGCGAAGCGCAGGCGGCGCGTTTGCGCGACCAACTGGCTCAGGTCATGTTTGAACAACCGCAGCAGTGGAGCCGCTACTACCGGGGTACGCCGCACCAGCAATGTATCGATCGTCAATACAGTCTCAGCGATCGCATCCGCTACTACTGGCCGCAACCGCAGGTTAAACAGGCGGTCGCCCAGCTGCTGGACAATCTGCGCCGCAATCCCGCGCCGCTGTCCCTGCTCAGCCAATACCTGCCGGAGCAGGCCCGCGCGGTGAGCGCCGGCACGCTGGACAATGACCCGAAGCGCCTGGTGCTGGACAAGATCCAACGGGTTCTTCTGACTTATGCGCGAGCCTGCGAGCCCGCGCCGCAAGGAGCTTTAGCATGAACGAATTGTTTTCCCACACCGAAACCTGGCTGCGTGAGCATCACGCCCTCGACACCGCCCGAGAAATCCACCAGCAGCCTGATGTATGGCGGCAGTTACATGAAAACCTGCGGCAAAACGCGCCGGCCATCCGGTCTTTTTTACAACCGCTGCTCAACGACCCCTCGTTGCAAATCGTACTGTGCGGCGCGGGCTCTTCCGCCTTCGTCGGCCGTGCCCTGGCGCCGTGGCTGCGGGAAAAATGCGGATTGGATGCCGTTGCCTATGGCTCCACCGACCTCGTGCCCACGCCGTTGCAGTACCTGAATCCCCGGCGGCCGACGCTGTTGGTGTCCTATGGGCGTTCCGGCGACAGTCCGGAAAGCGTGGCGGCGGCGGAGCGGGCCGAGCAGGTATTGCCCCATTGCCATCACCTGATGATCACCTGCAACCCTGAGGGCGCGCTGGCGCGTTGCTCTCGAGACCGACCCAACGCCTATTCGTTGAACATGCCCGCGGCATCTCAGGATCGCGGATTCGCCATGACCTCAAGCTTTAGCTGCATGACGCTGGCCACCGTGCTGCTCTTCGGACCGCAAACGCTGGAACAGAGCGCCGCGCCGTTACGGCAGGTCGCGGCGCTGTGCGAACGTGAAAGGGAAAATTGGCGGTCACAGGCGAAAATGCTGGCAACCGGAGGATTCAAACGGCTGATGGTATTGGGCGGCTCCTGCTTTATCGGTATCGCGGAAGAAGCCGCGCTAAAGATGCTGGAACTGACCGCGGGGCATATCGCCACGCGCTACGACTCGCCGATGGGCGTGCGCCACGGCCCGAAATCCATGATAGACGGCGATACGTTGGTGACGCTGATGATGTCATCGGAAAGCAGTTGCCGCCGATATGACAATGAACTGCTGCATGAACTGCGCCGCGATGCGCTGGCCCGGCACATCGTCGCGCTAAGCGGTCGCCAGGGAGAAGGGTTGCTGGATTTCAACTGCGATCTGGACGATATCTGGCTGCTGTTTCCTTATCTGACCTTCCTGCAAATGCTGGCGTTTGAAACCTCGCTGGCGCTCGAAATGACGCCGGATAATCCCTGCCCCACCGGTGAAGTCAATCGGGTGGTGAAAGGCGTCACGATTTTTCCATTCACGTCCGCGCAGTGCGAAAACAATAAAAAAGGGGGAAGCATGTCAACACCGAATATCTTGATGACCCGCATCGATAACCGCCTGGTTCACGGCCAGGTAGGCGTGACCTGGGTCAACACCCTGGGCGCTAATCTGGTTCTGGTGGCCAACGATGAGGCGGCCGTCGATCCCGTTCAGCAAAATCTGATGGACATGGTGGTGGCCGATGGCGTGCAGACTCGCTATTTCACCTTGGAGAAGACCATCAATGTGATCCATAAGGCAGCGGATCGCCAGAAGATATTTCTTGTCTGTAAAACGCCGCAGGATGTCCTGACGCTGGTCAGGGGCGGCGTACCGATCCATTTCGTCAACGTCGGCAATATGCACTTTAGCGCGGGCAAACGGCAGATACACAAAACCGTCTCGGTGGATGACGACGATGTGGCGGCTTTTCGCGAGCTAAAACAACAAGGCGTCACCTGTGAAATCCGGCGAGTGCCGGATGAAGCGGGTGAATCTCTCAATAGCTTACTGGCCTGAAGGAGAAGTCATGTTAATCAATGCACTATTAATTGCACTGTTGGCGGGGTTGGCCGGCGTTGACCTGTTTGACGGCCTGACCCATTTTCATCGTCCCGTGGTCATCGGCCCGCTGGTAGGGCTGATATTAGGCGACGTGCAAACCGGTTTACTGGTGGGCGGGACGCTGGAGCTGGTCTGGATGGGAATGGTGCCGCTGGCCGGCGCCCAACCGCCCAATGTCGTCATCGGCGGCGTCATCGGTACGGCGTTTGCCATCCTGACCCATGCCGATCCCAAGGTGGCCATCGGCATAGCCGTGCCCTTTTCCATTGCCGTTCAGGGCTGTATCACGCTGCTGTTCACCGTATTTTCACCCATGATGCACAAATGCGATCGCATGGTCAGTTCACTTGATTGGCGCGGCATAGAGCGAGTGAATTATCTCGGTATCGCCATTTTGTTCTGCTTTTATTTTGTCGTCGCCTTCCTGCCGGTCTATTTCGGTACCGACGCCGCCATCGCCATCGTTTCGAAAGCGCCGAAATGGCTGCTGGACGGCCTGGCCGTGGCCGGCGGTATGATGCCGGCCATCGGTTTTTCCCTGCTGATGAAAATCATGTTGAAAAAGACCTATGCGGCCTATTTTATCCTCGGATTCGTGTCCGTGACCTTTCTCAATTTGCCGATCATCGCCGTGGCGCTGAGCGCTTTCGCCATTGCCTTGATTGATTTCTTTAACCGTTCCCGCAGCGAACAGGGCGCCGCCGAGTCCGCCGCCGTTACGCAGCACCAGGAGATGGAAAATGGCATTTAACGATACCGATGATATGCGGGCGGCCAAGGCGGAAGAACGGATGGCCCGTGCGCTGGCCACCAGCCGGGTCGAACAGGACGACTATCTGGACAGCGCTCCCGCCCAGGAGCTGAGCAAACGCGATCTTAACCGTATGGCGTGGCGTTCGATGCTGCTGCAGGCATCGTTCAACTATGAACGCATGCAGGCCGGCGGCTGGCTGTACACCCTGATCCCGGGGTTGCGTAAAATTCATCAGCAGCCCGAGGATTTGGCCGGCTCCATGAAAATGCATATGGAATTTATCAATGTCCACCCGTTCGACGTTACCTTCCTGTCAGGATTGGTGCTGGCGATGGAGCGCAACAAAGAGAAAATCTCCACTATCCGCGCCGTCAAGGTGGCGCTGATGGGGCCGCTTGGCGGCATCGGCGATGCGCTGTTCTGGCTGACGCTGCTGCCGATCTGCGCCGGTATCGGCGCGTCGCTGGCATTACAGGGTAGCCTGTTCGGGCCGGTGGTGTTCTTGCTGATGTTCAATATCGTCCATTTCGGACTGCGTTTTGGACTGGCCCACTACGGTTACCATGCCGGCACCAGCGCATTGGCGCTGTTGAAAACCCACACCAAAAATATATCCCATGCGGCATCCATCGTCGGCATGACGGTTATCGGCGCGCTGGTGGCGTCCTATGTCCATTTTTCCACCCCTCTGGTGATGCATGCGGGCAAAGCCAGCGTGGCGCTGCAAAAAGACGTGCTCGACAAGCTGATGCCCAATCTGTTGCCGCTGTGTTTCACGCTGGTGGTTTTCTGGCTGATGAAAAAAGGGTTTTCACCGGTAAAGCTGATTGGCCTGACGGTGGTGCTGGGGGTCTTCGGTAAATTCATCGGGGTTCTATGAAAGACAACATGTTGGGCATCGTCATTGCCGGACACGGGGGATTCGCCAGCGGCTTGCTGCAAGCAATAGAACAGGTGGTCGGTCGCCAGGAGCGATGCCGGGCGGTGGATTTCCCCGAAGGGATGAGCACCATCCGGCTCAGATTGGCTCTACGGGAAGCCTGTTCATTCTGCGACGCCGGCAACGGCCTGGTCATCCTGACGGATTTGCTCGGCGGCACGCCTTTTCGGCTGGCGGCGGAATTGGCGATGGAAAAGTCCCGCTATGAAGTCATTACCGGCACAAACCTGCAGTTGGCCGCGGAAATGATGCTGGAGCGCGAGGGGAAGACGCCGGCGGAATTTCGGGAAATGGCGCTGACCTGCGGACATCGCGGACTGACCAGCCTTTGGCATGAACAGCAACGGCAAAAATGTGATGACCGGACTGAAGACGGCATCTGAGGATAACAATATGTACCTGATATCGAGTCGGGAAATGCTCAAAAAAAGCCCAGCGCGAAGGCTATGCGGTGCCCGCGTTCAACGTTCATAATCTGGAAACGGTTCAGGCGGTCATTGAAACGGCCGCCGAGATGGCCTCTCCGGTGATCCTGGCCGGCACGCCGGGCACCTTCAGCTATGCGGGGACCGACTATCTGGTTTCCATCTGCCAAATCGCCGCCCGCGATAACAATCTGCCTATCGCGCTGCATCTTGATCACCACGAATCTATTGCGGATATCAGCAAAAAAGTCATTGCCGGGGTGCGTTCCGTCATGATTGACGGCTCGCACCTGTCGTTTGATGAAAATATCCGGACCGTGGCCGAAGTAGTGCGCTTTTGCCAGCGGTATGACGGCAGCGTGGAAGCGGAATTAGGCCGCTTGGGCGGCCAAGAGGATAATATCGATGTTGCCGCCGGGGACAGTTTTTTTACCGATCCGGATTCGGCCCGCCTTTTTGTGCTGCGAACCGGTATCGATTCCCTGGCGGTGGCCATCGGCTCCGCGCACGGTCTGTATCAGGGGGAACCCCATCTGGACTTTGACCGCTTGAGCGCGGTGCGTGAACGGGTTGATATTCCGTTGGTGTTGCATGGCGCATCGGGCATTCCGGAGCCGATGGTCCGGCAAGCCATCAAGCGGGGGATATGTAAAGTCAATGTGGCGACGGATTTGAAAATCGCCTTTGCCGACGCCGTTAAACGCTATTTCAGCGAAAACCCGACGGCCAATGACCCGCGGAAATATATCGTGCCGGGCAAGTTGGCGATGCAAAAAATCGTCGCGGACAAAATTCAAATCTGCGGCAGCGCCGGCAAGCTTTGACCAAGCCGCATTGGGACGGCATATGAAAATAAATAATCCAGAGAGGCTTTATGTCCGCCGCGCCCTGTTGCCCACCGGCTGGGCGGAGAATGTGCTGTTGGTCTTTAACGCCGACGGACGGATTGAGGCGGTGGAGCGCGAAGCGAACGGCGCCTCGCCTCCGCTCCCGCTTACCGCCATGCCCGCGCTGATTGACGGCCATATCCATGGCGCGGCGGGGGCCGATGTCATGGATGACAGCCCGCAGGGGTTGGCGACGATCGCCGGTTTTCTCGCCGAACACGGGGTGGGCGCGTTTTTGGCGACCACCGTAACGGCTGAACACGCCGACATCGAGCGGGCGCTTCGGCAGGTAAAGGCCGGTCAACAACACGGGCTTGCCGGGGCTGAACTGCTCGGCAGCTATCTTGAAGGCCCGTTTTTTACCGCCCGCCATAAAGGCGCCCACCCGGAACGCCTGCTGCACGAACCGCAAAAAACGCTGCTCGAACGGTGGATTGCCCTCGCCCAAGGCAGTCTTCACAGCGTGGCGTTGGCGCCCGAATACGATGCATCGATGGCGCTTATCCCTTGGCTCAAAGCGCATGGCATACGGGTCATGATAGGGCACTCCAATGCCGGGTATGATCTCGCTTGCCAGGCGTTGGCGCAGGGAGCCGACGGCGTGGTCCATTGTTATAACGGCATGAACGGACTGCATCACCGGGAACCGGGCATGGTCGGCGCGGCGTTGACCACCGCGGATTGCCAGGTGGAGTTGATTGCGGACGGCCATCATGTCCATCCCGCGGCCATGCGCATTGCCCGCCGCTGCTGCGGCGAGCGTTTGCTCTTGATAAGCGACGCCATGCGGGCGGCGGGCATGCCCGCGGGGGACTATATGCTGGGTGAAGAGCCGGTGCATATGCGCGAGGGTATCGTTCGCACCGAAGAAGGAAGCCTGGCCGGCAGCGTGTTGACGCTGGACAGAGCGGTCGATGTCCTGGCGCGGGCCTGTGATATATCCCTGGCGCAGGCCTGGCTGCACGGCAGCCTTTATCCGGCGCGGGCATTGGGCATTGCCGACCGGTTGGGCAGTATCGAAGCCGGCAAACAGGCAAGCTTGACCCTGCTTGGCGCACAAGACGCCGTGGCAGCGACGCTGGTAAAAGGAGCGTGGGCGTATCGCAATGAAATGCTATTTTGAACCGCAGGCCGATGGATGCGGCCTGAGCTTGTCGACGAAGGGCCCGGTAGAGACGAAGGGCCCGGTCGAGGCGAAGAGCCCCGCCTTATTGACGCCGGGTATGTTTGGGCGGCGGCGCGGCCGGGACTATTCGCGTTTCAAACGATTACTGTTGGCAAGCCACAGGGTAATCACCAGAATCAGTATGGCGCCCGAATAAAAAAGCGTATCCAGAGAGTTTTTATGGTCGACGATAATCAGGCGGATGATGGCGGTAATCCCGATGTAGACGAAATAGCGCAGCGGGAAGTGATAGCCCGCCTGAAAGTATTTCACAATCAGCGCGATAAACTCGAAATACAGGAAATAATTAACAATGCCCTCGATAAGCAGGTAAGTGGACGCTTCCGCGTCGGTGTGCAGCAGCACCTCGCTTAGCAGCAAGGTTTCCTTGCCGAGGAAAACGATAAGAATTATCGCCAGGCAGATAAGTCCAATGTTCAGTATCATTTGCAGCACGGTTGCAATGCGCAATCCGGTCGTCATGTTCACACCTCGGTTTAAACAATTTCCTTCAGGTCTTCGGCGCCAGCATAGCATGCCTTGGTGTGACGCTTTTCACGAAATTGAAGGCGCCCGAACCTGATGATGTAAGAACGAGGCGGCGGAACAAGCGGGGGGAAGCCGTCCAATCACAAGTGGACAGCAACGTCTCCCGGCCCCTACTCTACATGGGTTGGGTAGCGGCTTTACACGGTATGAGGATAAACAGGATGAGCATGATGTCGACCCATGGCAATCCGCTGGGAACCTACCTCAAGGATCGCCGCGCCAGGCTAGACCCGGCGGCCTTTGGTTTTCCCTTGGCCCGACGGCGAACCCCCGGGCTTCGCCGCGAGGAAGTGGCGGCGCGCGCCAACGTCAGCCCGACCTGGTATACCTGGCTGGAGCAAGGCCGGGGCGGCGCGCCTTCCGCCGAAGTGCTCGAGCGGATAGCCGGCGCCCTGTTGCTTACCGGCGTCGAACGCGAGCACCTTTTCCTGCTTGCCCTGGGCCGTCCTCCCGAGGTGCGTTACCAGCCGGGGGAAGGGGTCTCGCCGCAGCTGCAGCGCGTGCTTGACGCGCTGGCGTTCAGCCCGGCCTTTGTCAAGACCTATAACTGGGACGTGATGGCCTGGAACCGCGCCGCCTCGGCGGTGTTCGATTACGGCAGGCACGTGCCCGGCCAACTCAATATCCTGCGACGGATATTCCTCGACCCCGAAACCCGCGCCGCGCAGCTCGATTGGGAAAGCGTCGCGCGATTCGCGGTGGCGGTGTTTCGCGCGGACGCCACGCGGGCGGGCGCGGCGAAAAACATTGAGGCCCTGGTGGATGAGCTCAGCCGCCAAAGCCCCGAGTTCGAGGCCATGTGGCGCGACAACGACGTGCGCTCGCACGGCGCGGGCATCAAAAGTCTGCGGCATCCCCTTGCGGGGCTTATCGCCATGGAGTATTCGTCATTCGCCGTCGAGGGCCGGCCGGATCTCAGCATGGTTATTTATAACCCGGCCACGCCGGCGGATGCGGCCCGGGTCCGCTCGGTGATGGAAGCCCGTTCATATGCGGCCCGCTAGCCGGAGTACGCGCCGCCTCAGACCGGAATGACCCGCAGGCCGCGATCGATAGTGGTGAATGACGCAAAACCGGCTTCGGTGATGACGCCGGTATCCTCCACCATCATGCCGCCCCAGCCCGGCTCGTAATACGGCGTCTCGAAACAGTAGGTCTGCCCGGCCTGGAGAATGCCGTCGCTCTCCGGCGTGATGACCGGCCACTCATATCCCAGCAATCCGATGGCATGCCCCACATGCTGCCGGCGATAGGGTTTCAAGCCGGCGGCTTCCACCGTCGCGACGGTTTTGGAAAAAATATCGCCGGCCCTCGCACCGGGCCGCGCCAGCCGGGTCGCTTCTTGCCAACCGGCCAGCAGCGCGTCATAGCGCGATTGCTGCAATGCGGTGGGCTCCCCCATGACCGCCGTTCGCGCCATATCGGAACGGTAACCGAAATAGGTGCAGCCGATGTCGAAACGCAGCAAGTCCCCTCGGGCCAGGGGACGCTCGGTACTGAAGACATCCGCCAGCGCGCTTCTCATACCGCCGGCCACCGTCACGTTATCCGGCAAGCCGCCGGCCAGGGCCATCGAGGCCGCCACCACGTTGCTCACCTCTTTCTCCGTCATGCCCACCGCGGCCGCCGCGATACCGGCCTCAAGCGCCTCCTGGGTCAGTTCCGAGACATGGCGCAGCATGTGCTGTTCCGCCGGAAGCTTACAGCTGCGCGCCCGCAACAGCCACAACGATGCGTCTTCCATCCGTTCGCACCAGGAAGACAAGGTATTCAGGGACGATGGGGGGGGATGCCGTTCCACTCCACCAGCACCCGACGCCCCTTGACCTTGGTCAGCGCTTCGCGCAACGCGCCGTCGAAATCCTTGTGCCGCACATTAAGCGTATTGGCGGCGCTTTCGCCGCTGAAGAAAAAGGTCCCGAACGGCGTAATATCGTCCGGCGCGACGCCGGCATCAATCGCCGGCGCGAAATCGGCGGAGGGCACGACCATCGCGCAACGCTCCGCCGTGATGATGGCGGCATAGTAATAGGCTTTTTTCAATCGCGCGGGCATGCTTTCATAGCCCGTGGCATACAGGACGCTTTCCGGACTGCTGACGATAATCGCATCGTATTCGGAGCTCTCAAGCTGCTGTCGGAATCGGGCTTTGCGATCGTGGACAAGCTGGGTCAATGAAACGGGAGCGGGTTTGAACGGCATGATATATCCTTGTAATTATTCAGAGAATTTTGGAAAGGAATTCTACAACGCGAGGATTGTCGGCCTGGTTGAAGAAAGCGTCCGGCGCCTTTTCATCGATAATCCGGCCGTCGGCCATAAAGACAATGCGGTCACTCACCTCCCGGGCGAACTTCATTTCATGGGTGACGATAACCATGGTCATGCCTTCGCCGGCTAAATCACGCATGACGGCCAACACTTCCCGCACCATTTCCGGGTCCAGCGCCGACGTCGGCTCGTCAAAAAGCATCACTTCCGGCTGCATGGCCAACGCCCGCGCAATCGCCACCCGCTGCTTTTGACCGCCCGACAAATTTGCCGGCATCGCCTTCGCTTTATCCGCCAGTCCGACTTTGGCCAACAGAGACTGCGCCTGGGAATATGCGGTGTTCGGCGACAGCTTTTTCAATCGCACGGGGCCCAGCATAATGTTTTCGATAACGGACATGTGCGGAAACAAATTAAAATGCTGGAACACCATCCCCATACGCTGCCGTAATCGGTTGATGTCAAATCCCTTGGCGAGAATATCGTCGCCGTCGATAAAAACAGTGCCCCCGTCCGGCTCCTCCAGGCGATTAAGGCATCGCAACAGCGTTGATTTTCCGGAGCCGGACGGGCCTATCAACGAGATAACCTCTTTTTCGCTTACGGTAAAATCCACCGCTTTCAAAACATGATTATCGCCGAAATATTTTTCCAATCCTTTTACCGCTATCATTTGGACACCTTTTTTTTCGAGGTAAAATGAAAATCGTTCCGCGGCAAAAAAGATGATGAAATAGATAATGCCGACCAGGGTTAATACGCGCACGGTGTCAAAATTAGCCGCGTAAATACTCTGCCCGCTCATGGTCAGTTCGGCCACGCCGATAACCGACAACAGTGAAGTATCTTTCAAGGTAATACTGAATTGATTGGCGAACGCCGGGATCATTCGCCAAAACGCCTGGGGAAAGACAATTAAACGCATGGCCTGCCAGTGGGTGAAACCGATAGTCCTGCCCGCTTCCAGTTGCCCTTTATCAATGGACTCGATACCCGCGCGGAAAATGGACGCCATAAACGCGCCGGTATAGAGCGTCATGGCGATGGTACCGGCAAATAAAGCCGGTATCCGGACGCCGGTCAATAGCGGTAAGCCAAAGTAAATATATAAAATCTGAATAAGCAGAGGCAAACCACGGAACAGGCTGTTATAGCTCTTGGCGATGAATTGCAAAATCGCGACAGAGGATATTTGCATCAAGGCGAGGGCAATGCCAATCAGCGATCCCAGCAGCATGGCAATGGCTGTGATGACGATGGTGTAGACCGCCCCCTCCAATAAAAGAGGCATATAGCTGAGTATTGTTGACATCCTCAGTTCCTCAATCGAAATTTTGCAAAACAGCAGATGTGATTACCGATAGTAATGCGATTTACTCCTTGATATAGCGGCCGATAATCGTTTTCAATTCACCCGAGCTCTTCATTTTCTCAATATTCTCATTGAGTACGGTGGTCCATTTACTGTTTTTCGGCAGCGCGAAGGCGATATCGGTGGGTTCCTGTACCTTGCCGACGGTTCTCAGCGTAGGATGGGCCCCTTGTTGGGCAATCAAATATTCGATAATCGCCGAATCATAAAACGCGGCGTCGGCGTTGCCGGATTGCAGCGTCAGCAGCAGATTGGACTGATCGGCGATGGCTCGCACGGTAATATGGTATTGGGGAGCGAGTTTATTCAGCACGTTAAGCGCCGCCGACCCTTGCTGCGTGACCACGACCTTGCCGGTCAAATCGCCGTAGCTTTTGATGGCGCTATTAACGGGAACCACCAGGACGCTGCCTTCCTGGAAAAAGGGCACGGAAAAATCGATGATTTTTTTACGCTCCGGCGTGACGAAGAATCCGGCCACCGCGACGTCGATTTGTGAAGACTGCATGGCGGGAATCATGGCATCAAAACCCATAGGATTCGCCGATATCTTGAAATGCTGCCGCTGGGCTATTTCTTTGAGGATGTCATAAGTTATTCCTTTATATTGACCGTCTTGTTTAAAAACGAACGGCGGGGCGGTCTCCAAAATGCCGGCTTCGATATTATCCGCCGGCGGCGTGGTATCGGCCCAAGCCTGGGCATGCAATAACGATAGCACGGCCATCCCGGTGAACGTCATCATACGGAAAATAGGCTGCATTAATCTGGTCATCATCATGTTTTCCTATGTCATTGTCAGAATTGGAATGAACGAAACCGTTATTATCTAAAGCGGGTCATAACAGAAACATTGTACCGATTATCGGTTCAGTGTTACCATAACAACTCCACTAAAAGCGGTCAAGATAAAACCGCTTTATTAAAAAATGGTCTTTGGTAGGATTTATCAGTTTATTCAGGAGACAATTATGTCGGGTAGTCAATCGCTTGAAAGAGGGCTCGCTATTATCGAGCTTTTAAATGAATCATCCCAGCCCTTGGGGATCAGGGAAATTGCGCGACAGCTGGCTTTAAGCCCGACCATTGTTCAACGTTTCGTTAAAACGCTGACGGATCATAATTATCTGCGGCAGGATGAAGACACCCGCCGTTATAGCATAGGTTATAAAACTCTGAGCCTCGGTTCTTCCCTGGCAAGAACCGACAATTTACTGATAGCGGCGGATCAAGAGCTCAACATTCTCGCCAGGGACTATGCCCTGAACGGTTATCTGGGCACCATTCAAAACAATCGCGCCGTGTATCTCCTGTCGGTAAAGAGTCACGGTCCCATTGTTTTGCTCAGGCAACCCGGCGAACTGACCTACCTGCACACCACCGCCATGGGGAAGGTCCTGCTTGCCTCCCTGTCCGATGAGCAGGCGCGGGAGATGTTGGGCACGGAAAAATTACAGCAAAAGGCCCAATCCACCGTCACCGATCCCGCGGTGATACTTTCCCATTTACCCGCTATACGCCGCCAAGGCTATGCCGTAGTGGAAAACGAAAACATCGACGGTATTATTTCAATCGGCGCACCGGTTAAAGATGCCGCCGGAAGGGTTGCGGCGGCTATCAGCGTGGCCTACGCCAGTCAGTTTTCACCCGAGCTGACCATTGAAAAAGTGGCTTTCGTCGTTTCTTCTTCCGCGCAGATTATTTCCAAAAAGCTAGGATACCCAGGCGATTAAAGATATTCCCCTGAGGGGAATCCTGCTGTCGTCATCGCTTTTACAGCCGACATTCATATAAATTCGCTATGGTGGCCCTTATGCGCCGCTCAATTACCCCGCGGCCAATTCTTTATTGTGGGCTTGAGCGGTAATTGTCGATACTCAACCCGCTCCCCATGCATTATCCGTTGTGCGCCCGGAGCGAGGCAGGTCGATAACGCAGCTTGACAGGCATATTCCTTTCGCGATAAAAGAAACAGTGTTCCTATTATGTAAACAATCTACGTTTATGCCCGCTTCTGAATCTCCTTAGGACGCCTTATGCATTTGATAACCCGCTGCGTACATCATCCGGAACCGCCCTTAGCCGGTTTCCGCTCGCTTTCGGTGCCGACGTATCGCGCCTCCACCATCGTATTTGATAACGCCAATGATTATTATCACCGTAAAGAGCGGGGCCCGGACGGCTATTCCTACGGAATGAACGGCACCCCGACCACACGCGTGCTGGAGCAACAGATTTCCCAACTGCACTCCAGCGCCCATACGGTGGTTCTGCCCTCCGGCCAGGCAGCCATCGCGGCGGTGATCCTGTCGGTACTGAACACCGGGGATCATATCCTGATACCCGACAGCGTTTATCCGCCGGTGAAGAACCTGTGCGCCCACCTGGCGTCCAGTATGGGCATCACCTTCGATTGTTACGATCCTGAAGACATCGATGAACTGACCCAATTGATTACCGACGACACAAAATTGATTTGGACCGAGTCGCCCGGCTCCGCAACCATGGAAATACAGGATATACCGGCCATCGTCGCCGTGGCCCACGGCCGGAACATCGCGGTCGGTTGCGATAATACCTGGGCAACGCCTTTGCTGTTCCGCCCTATTGAACACGGTGTCGATTATGTCGTGGAAGCGATAACGAAATATATCGGCGGCCACTCGGACATCCTGATGGGTTCGGTGACGGTCAATACCCAGCCGCGCTATCTGCAGCTCAAAAAGACCGTGGGCATGCTCGGCTACTGCGTTTCGCCGGACGAATGCGCTCTGGCGCTGCGGGGGATTGAAACCATGGCGCTAAGGGTCACGCACGCCGGGGAAGTGGCGAACCGGCTGTCCGGAAAAATCCGGCAGCGCTACCCTTCCGTTACCGTGCTCAATCCCTCGCTGCCGGGAGCCGCCGGCCATACGCTTTGGCGCCGCGATTTCTCCGGCAGCAGCGGAGTGTTCAGCCTCGTTTTACGCGGTAGCACGCCGGAAAGCCTTAACGACGCGTTATCCCGTCTGCGCGTGTTCGCCATCGGCGCATCATGGGGCGGCACCCATAGTCTTATCGCGCCGATGATAGTCGGTAATGAGGTGGGGTCCAAAAACTATCGCCCGGACGATATCATCCTGCGGATCAGCGTCGGTTTAGAAGCGGAAGAGGATTTGTGGCAGGATATCGAACGCATATTCAGCGTTGATTAGACGCTACCCGCCGCAGCCCGCCCCGGCTATTCTTTTGCCGGACACGCATTCGGCGGGCAAGGAATCATTCACCCGCCCGTGTTTTTCACTGAGTTTAACTCTGTTATAATCGCGTCCTCTCTGGACGACCGGCGAGACTTCCATACATAAAGGGACGGCCCTGTTATCGGAGTGACACCATGGCTTGGTTATGCCTGCTATTGGCGGGGCTGTTTGAAGTAGTATGGTCTAGCGCAATGAAAGCATCGGACGGTTTCAGCCGGCTGATCCCCAGTCTTATCACGCTTGTTTTCATGATTCTGAGCTTTGCCCTGTTGGCCTTGGCCATGAAAACCTTGCCATTGGGCACCGCTTACACATTGTGGGTCGGTATAGGTGCAGTCGGTGCGTTTATTTTAGGCGTGGTCTATTTCGGCGAAAGTATGGACCCGTACCGCATGTTGGCCGTCGCATTGATCATCGCCGGCATCACCCTGCTTAAAGTCGTTTCGAAATAACGCCGGTCATATCGCCGGTCCCGGGCGGGATAGCTCTGTGCGGATGCACTGATTCCTTCATACCGGTGACCTGACTGACGCCTCATTCACAAAAAAGAGCTGTCGGCCCGCGGGTAGACATTGTTTACTGTATCCCTGAATATAAAAAGGAGTCAGCTATGTCCGAAGCAACACAGCCGCAACACAACGCCAGGATAGCCCTTGTCACCGGCGCCGGTAGCGGTATAGGCCGCGCCGTCGCCCTGGGGCTGCTGGAAGATGGTTTTACCGTCGTTCTCGCCGGCCGCCGGCCGGAGCCGCTCAACGAGATTGCGGAAACGGCAAGGGCGGCGGGTCGACAGGCATTGGCGGTGGTCACGGATGTTCGCGACCCCGCCAGCGTCGAGGCGTTGTTCACCGCCATCGAATCCCGCTACGGCCGTCTTGATCTGCTGTTTAACAACGCCGGTGTGAATTCGCCCTTGGTCCCCATGGACGAACTGCCGGTGGAAACATGGCTTAATGTCATCAGCACCAACGTTACCGGCGTTTTTCTCTGCGCCCGCGCGGCATTCGGCCTGATGAGAAGACAAATTCCCCAAGGGGGGGGCGGATAATCAACAACGGATCCATCTCCGCCCATACGCCCCGGCCCTTCTCTTCGCCTTATACGGCCAGCAAGCATGCCGTGCTGGGATTGACCAAGAGTATCGCCCTTGACGGCCGTGCGTTTGATATCGTCTGCAGCCAAATTGATATCGGCAATGCGCTGACGGAATTATCCGCGCGAACCAACAAAGGCGTGCTGCAGGCGGACGGGCGCGTCGCCATCGAACCCATGATGGATGTCAAATATGCCGCGGACGCCGTGCGGCATATCGCCGCCATGCCGCTTGGCGTCAATGTCCTTAACATGACGGTCATGGCCAGCAAAATGCCTTTTGCCGGGCGGGGATAACGGGACTGGCCTTTAGCGCCTGGTGTCGGCAGGTCTGTCTGATGTATGCGTTTACCGCCATGATGGAAGGCGCGTCCATCACGGGAATGGCCATGGATTTGGGCTCTGACAGCGTCAGCGCTTTTACTACGATGTCTCGCAAGGAAGCGGGCATCCCACCCTCCGTTTTTGTCAGCCGGCTGCGGCAAGAACAAAGGCCTCACGTCAATATTGCATTATCTTTATCCCGCCGGGTGCGCTAACCGTCTTACCCTGCGCAAAAATAAATCTGTGGGGGGCAAATATTTTTACCGCTGATTCGTCTACCTCTGTATCTGAACACGATGGAGCAGAGAACATGAGAGATCGTAAATACAAAATATTGGTCATGGTCGTGGTGGCCATCGTCGCCGTCACCACGCTGGTGATGTTGCTGTGGAACGCGCTGCTGCCGGCCATTTTCGGCGTGAAAAGCATTGGCTTCTTCCAAGCCCTGGGACTGCTTATCCTCAGTAAAATTCTGTTCGGCGGCTTTTTTCGGGGGCATGGCATGTTCGGACGCAGGGGCTGGGAGCTCCGCGAGCGCTGGATGTCCATGAGCGCCGAGGAGCGGGAGGCCTTTCTGAAGCAACGCGGCTGGGACCGTCGGCACGGCCCCTGGCATGGATGCCGCCATCGCCGGGGTAGCGAGGATACTCCCCCCACCGACGATAACGGCCAGGCATAATGAGTCAGGCCGCGGACCGGCGCAACGTGCTGCTGGCCGCGCTGCGCGGCTGCCAGCAGCGGCTGCGCGCGTTTATCGCCGGACGCGCCGGCAATTTCGCCGACGCCGAGGATATCTATCAGGAGATAAGCTATCAGTTGCTCAAAGCCGACAGCTATCTTCATCCCATCGAGCAAGTGGCCGCCTGGCTGTATCGCGCCGCGCGCAACGAGCTTATCGACCGTTCGCGAAAAAAACATGAAGCGCCGTTAACCAGCATCCCGAATAGCGCGTGGCTTGAAGGCGATGATCTGGGAGAACTCTTGATTCATCCGCAAAGCGGCGCCGAGGACGATTACCTTCGCCAACTGGTATGGCGTGAGCTGGACCTGGCGCTGGAGGATATGCCCGCCCTTCAGCGCGAAGCGTTTGAAAAGACCGAGCTTCAGGGCTATTCCTTCAAACAGCTTGCCGAGGAAACCGGCGTCGCCGTTGAAACCCTGCTATCCCGCAAACACCAGGCGGTGTTGTTCCTACGCCTGAGGCTACAGGCGCTGTATGAAGCGGTCATCGGCCCATGACCTTCATCAAGAGGATGAATTGACCTGCCCACCTGCCGGCGTTGCGCCACTCGGCCCCCGAGGTGCGGTCATTAACGCGGACAGTTTGCCCTTTTGGCGGACTGTCCCTCCTGAATGCCCCCCCCCCGGCGGGTTCGTCAACCGTTTGCACGGGCGAAATCTTTTGCGCGGCCATAGCCGATTAAAAACTATCACCCTCAGTCAGCTTGTAAAGTGACTTCTGATAGCTTTGTGAGCGTAATCTTAAACATAAATAGCGACGTTTTTTATCCATATTTTTAGCCGATATATTTATGGATAACTCGGGCGTATCAACCCATATTTCAATATGTTTCATCAGTGTAAATTCCGATTATCAAATATAACAACGATAAAGAATATCAATTCAATACGCTGTACCGGTTCCTTTTTCACTCCGTCTACTCTGTTTATCACTACCCTCCTAACGCATGAGGATAATTAAATGAAAAACAATATCCTGCAAAAATGGTTGACCGCGGGCTGCCTGGCCCTGATGGTCAGCGCGGCCGGCGCCCTTGCAGCGCAGCCCGAGATAGTGAACATCTCCAAGATTGCCGGCATGCCCTGGTTTAATCGCATGGGTGAAGGCGTCACCCAAGGGGGCAAGGATTTTTCGGTCAACGCCACGCAAATAGGCCCGTCCAGCACCGATGCGCCGCAGCAGGTTAAAATCATCGAAGACCTGATTGCGAAAAAAAGTCAGCGCGATAACCATCGTCCCCAATGACGCCGATGTCCTGGAGCCGGTGTTTAAAAAAGCCAGGGAAGCCGGCATCGTGGTACTGACCAATGAATCTCCGGGCCAGCCCAGCGCCAACTGGGATATCGAGATCATCGACAATCAGCAGTTCGCCGCCGACAACGTCGAGCAGGTGGCCAAGTTCAACGGCGGCAAGGGCGGCTATGTCATTTACGTAGGCAGCCTGACGGTGCCCCAGCACAATCTCTGGGCGGATCTGTTTGTGAAATACCAGAAAGAACACTATCCGGCCATGCACGAAGTGACCAGCCGTATGCCCGTGTCGGAAAGTATCGATGATTCCCGCCGCACCACGCTGGATCTGATGAAAGCCCACCCGGATCTCAATACCGTGGTTGCGTTCGGATCCCAGGGCCCTATCGGCGCAGGGCGCGCGGTGAAAGAGAAACGCGCCAAAAACAAGGTCCATGTCTACGGCATGATGATCCCCTCCCAGGCCGCGTCGCTTATCAAAAGCGGCGATATCACCGAGGGAATCACCTACGATCCGGCCACCGCGGGATATGCGCTGACGGCGGTGGCGGCCAGCCTGCTTAAAAATGAAAATATCGGTCCCGGTTACGAAGTCAAAGGCATCGGCAAAGCGGACGTCGATACCGAGAAGAAAGTGATCAAATTTCATAAAGTGCTGCTGGTGACCAAGGACAATATCGATAGCCTGTATTAATGGATGCACGCGGGCGACATTCCTGAACGCGACGTGGCCGGGGCGGGAGCGCGCCGGACACGACCCTCCTCACGGACGCTTGATAATGGGGTTGCAATGAAGCCGCTACTTGCATTGGAAAATGTCAGCAAAACGTTTTACGGGGTAAAAGCGCTCAATAATATCGTCCTGACCCTGTGGCCCGGAGAGGTGCATGCTCTGGCGGGCCAAAACGGCTGCGGCAAATCGACGCTGATTAAAATCATCTCCGGCGTCTACCTACCCGACGACGGCGCGAAAATCACCATTGACGATAGTACCCTCTCTCATTTAACGCCGGCGGAATCAGTCAAACGCGGTATTCAAGTGATCTACCAGGATCTTTCGTTATTCCCCAACCTGACCGTTGGGGAAAATATCGCCATTAACCTCTACCATCGGCATGTTTGGGTAGGCAAGCGCCGTTTGCATCAACTGGCGCAGCATACGCTGGACGATATCGGCGTGACCCTTGATTTAGACGCGCAATTGGAAACGCTGTCCATCGCCCAGCGGCAGCTGGTGGCGATTTGCCGGGCGCTGGCGCAGGAAGCGCGGCTGCTCATTATGGATGAACCCACCGCATCCCTGACCACGACGGAGGTCAAAGGGTTGTTCAGGCTCATCCGCCAGTTGAAGGAAAGGGGCATCTGCGTGGTGTTTATCAGCCACCGGCTGGATGAGGTATTGGATATCTCGGACAATGTCACCGTGCTGCAGGACGGCGTGAATATCGGCACCTTCCCCGTGGCCGACATGAGCAGCAAACATTTGGCTTTCCTGATGACCGGCTTGGCGTTCGATTACCGGGTGCCGGCGCCTTATTCAGGCGGCAAGCCGGTGATGCTGGAGGTGGAGCGGCTGAGCCGCCGCGGTCAATACCATGATATCAGCCTCAAGGTGCATCAGGGCGAGATTGTCGCCATCACCGGCCTGCTGGGCTCAGGCCGAACCGAGCTCTGCCTGAGCCTGTTCGGCCTTACCCGCCCGGACAGCGGCGTTATCAACGTTGACGGCCGGCCGGTGCACTTCAACAGCAACCGCGACGCCATTGCCGCGGGCATCGGTTATGTCTCGGAAGACAGGCTCAGCACCGGCCTGGTCATGGAGCAGTCTATCGAGGACAATATTATCTCGACGGTGTTGCCGCAGGTGAGAAACCGCTATCGCCTCATTGACCGGCGGCGGGTCCGGGATCTGGTAAATGACATGATCCGCCGGCTGACCATCAAGTCTGACGATACGTCGCTGCCGGTCAACGCGCTGTCCGGCGGCAACGCGCAACGCGTCGTCATCGCCAAGTGGCTGGCGACCCGCCCGCGCCTGCTGATCCTCGATTCACCCACGGTCGGGGTGGATATCGCCAATAAAGCCGGTATTTACCAGATCATCAACGGACTGGCCGAACAAGGCATCGCGGTATTGATGATTTGCGACGAAATCGAGGAGGCCTATTACAACAGCCACCGCATCCTGGTCATGCGCGGAGGTGCGCTGACGGCGGAATTCCTCACGTCGCAAACAACCGAAGCGGCGCTGGCGGAGGTGGTCAATGGTTAACAAAACGGCATTGCATCGCCATGAAGGGCTGCTGATGGTGACCATTCTGATCCTGGGGGGGGAATTTTCAGCCTCTACAGCGATGATTTTCTGACCTTCGGCAACCTCTACGATCTGGTAAACAATTATGCCATGCTGATGATCTTGGCGTGCGGTCTGTTTATCGTCCTGATCTCCGGCGGAATTGATATCTCCTTTCCGCCCATGACCATTATCGCCCAGTATGTCATGGTCACCGCGCTGCTGAAATACGGCGGTAATTTCCTCACGGCGTTCTTGATAGCCGGCGGCGTCGGAACCGCCCTGGGTCTTTTCAACGCCGTATTGGTCAACCGGCTGAAAGTGCCGTCCATCATCGTCACCCTCTCCACCCTGAATATTTTTTATGGCTTGCTGCTCTACTTTTCCAAAGGCGTCTGGCTTTATAAATACCCCGGCTGGTTTGAAAACGGACTGACCTTATTCACGTTTACCGCGTCCGACGGGAACGATTACGGTCTGAACCTGCCCATCATGACCCTGCTGGTAGTGCTGACAGTCACCGGTCTGCTGATGAAACGCAGCAGCATAGGCCGCAAGATCTATGCCATGGGCGGCAACCGCGAGGCGGCTTCCCGGCTGGGTTTCGGCATCTTCAAGCTGCGGCTGTTCGTCTATGGTTTCATGGGGCTACTGTCGGGTATCGCGGGGGTGGTGCAATCCTATACCGTTATGACGGTGGCCCCCGACTCGCTGCTGGGCTACGAATTGACCGTCCTGGCGGCGGTGGTGCTGGGGGAACCAGCATCATCGGCGGGCGCGGCACGCTATTGGGTACGCTGCTTGGGGTCATATTGCTGGCGATACTGCAAAACGGCCTGAACCTGATGGGCATTTCCTCTTACTGGCAAATGGTGATTATCGGTCTGGTCATCGTGGTCAGCATCAGCTCCACCGCCTGGAGCCAGCGCGGCAAATCGGAGATCCTGTCATGAACGGCGCCAAATCAAGTGATCATGCGGAAGGCTATCTGGTGATATTGCTGTTGCTGATGATGCTGGTTTTCAGCACACAGATCCCGGGCGTATTCTGGTCGGCGTCCAATTTCCAGTCTATCGGTTCGCAATTGCCGATAATCGGCGTGCTGGCCTTCGCCATGGCGGTGACCATGCTGACCGGCGGCATCAATTTGTCGATCATTTCCACTACCAACTGCTGCGCCCTGGTCATGGCTTGGGTGGCCACGCATTTCTCCCCATCCGTGGGCAGCGCGCTGTTGATGCTGCTGGCCGGCATCGCCATGGCCTTGTTTATCGGCCTGCTGAACGGCATATTGATTGCCGTTATCCGCGTCTCCCCCATATTGGCTACCCTGGGCACCATGACGCTGCTTAAAGGCATCACCATTTTGATCTCGAAGGGAACGGCAATCTCCAATTTCCCCGCCTATGTGCTGTGGCTTAACAGCAATAACTGGCTGGGCATCCCGGTGCCGCTGTATCTCTTCGCGCTGACGGCCGCTGTGCTGTGGATTGTGTTGGAGCGTTCACCGCTGGGCCGGCGAATTTATCTTATCGGCTCCAACCAGCGGGCGGCCCACTATTCCGGCATCAATACGCCGCGTACGCTTATGGCGACCTATATTATCTCCTCGCTATTATGCCTGGTGGCGGCGCTGATGATGATGTCGAAGCTGAACTCCGCCAAGGCCGGCTACGGCGAATCCTTTCTGTTGACCAGCATTCTGGCGGCGGTGCTGGGCGGGGTTAATCCCGACGGCGGCTTCGGCAGGATAGTCGGGATGGTGCTGGCGTTGATCTTGTTGCAAATGCTGGAAAGCGGTTTGAATATCATGGGGATAAGCAGTTACATCACCATGGCGCTCTGGGGCGGGCTGCTGCTGGCGTTTCTTTTTCTCAAAGGCGCCAGGTTGCCTTATTTCGGTGGGTAACTGTTGAGGGTTATGCCGAGTAACGATATAAAAGCTTACTGGGTAAGCTAACGTTTGGCTCTGAAATTAACTCTTGCCCCACTCATACTGAACTCTTCAAATCATAGCGTTTAAAACGGGACTACCGCTAATTTATTGTGGTATTTTTCGTTTACGTCAGTAGCCAGGTAGAGCACTCAACACCGCAACGTTTGTCTTTTGTTTAAAATTTTAAGAACATCAGTTTGTTAAAATCTTATAATATTGAGAGGTAAGTGCCTTTTTATATAGTTGATTTCGGCAATATTTTCATGAAGGTTAAATTATGGAATTAATAATTAGCGATATTCCTGATCAGGCCGTAGAAAAGCAGGTGCTCGACGGTTTGTGGGGATATAATCATGTTTTCTCACCGGTTGATATCCATCCCTTCAGAATAGTTATGAAAGATTCGTCGAAAAAGCTACAAGGGGGCATCATTGCAAGGACTTGGTGGGGCGGACTGGAGATACAATATCTATGGATAGCGGAAATTTTTCGGGGGAAAGGATTTGGGCGTACGCTGATGGCAATAACTGAAGGGGAAGCGATAAAGAGAGATTGCCACTTCGCCTATGTGGATACCCTAAGCTTTCACGCTTTAGGATTTTATAAAAATCTTGGCTATTCAGAATATGGCAGCCTCAGTGGGTTCGCGCATACATTTTCGAGGCACTATTTAGTCAAACAATTTCGCCAGTAAAAGGATTTGTATGGGGTTTGAAAATGAATTTGACAGTGCTATAGCATTAATTGAGAAACTTAATGAACCTTGGGGCATCAAGGATTCGGAGTCACGCCACGTTTACATGAACCCCCCCCCCGCTAGAAAGTATACTAATACACCCGATAATTTCACGGTCGAGGGAAAACTGGATATTGAATTCCCGGCTGAGTGGCATGAATTGCATGACGAATTGATAAAACACGATCAAGTTACCATGAATAAAAAAGGTAGCGTAAGCGTGCTAGAAGTACATCATTGGAATGGGTGTTCAAAACCCATTCCCTATATTAGTGATAAAATACCCATTCACGGAAGTGATGGTTCCTGTAGCGGGATCATCTGGAATGCTAGGCCGGCTTCTATAGTTAACCCGACTTTAACTATCTTTAAAAAGAAGAGTTGCAACATTTTTTCTTACGCCTTGGGCGAGATTACAGAGAAAGAGCATGAGGTTATCTGGCTAATTATTCATGGATATACTAGAAAAGAAATTTCATACATTCTCAATATATCGGCATGTGCGGTCAAGTGTCGCTTGTATTCAGTCTTCCAAAAGAAAGAAATTTTTAATATAAAACAATTACGTGAGCTTTATATCAATCAAGGAATGGATAGTTGTATTCCCACTGCAATTTTAAAAAAAAGGTATACTCTTTTTATGAGGCAAGCTGAAAATTTTACCACCGACAGAGTGCCGCCGGAATGCCGTTTATCGTTTCTGAGCATCGCCTTGGTCCATGCGGGGATGTTAACAGCACTCGATCAGTTTATGCTAGGCGCCATCTTAGGACATACGATGTCCCTGGGAGATGCATTTATTGCCATCACAATTGCTAGCCTGGTTTTTGGCGCACTGACATTTGCCCTCGGTTATGCGGGTATGAAAGAAGGATTGACTGGAACATTGCTTGCACGTTGGTCAGGCTTCGGGCGCATCGGATCGGTTTTGGTAAGCTTGGTGATTGCTGTCAGTTTGTTAGGATGGTTCGGCGTGCAGAATGCGGTGTTTGCCAGAGGCATCAACCACGCGCTGCGAGGTATGCCCGGCTTTGGTTTGTCGGCTGCCATTTCAGGCACATTTCTGACATTACTTGTCGCATTCGGCATCAAGGCGCTAAAAATCGCGGCCAGCATTGCCGTACCGCTTTTTATTGCTGTTATCGCCTTCATCTCCTACCAGATTCTCTCGCATCAAAGCATGATGGCAGCAATGGACCCTGCGCCCCACGTTGAAGATTTATCCATACCCGATGCAATAACGATAATTATAGGGGGTTGTATTGTCGCAACGCTTATGACTCCGGATATCACGCGTTACGCGAAAAAATCGTCCCATGTATTTTCAATGACACTGTTGACTATTTTTGCCGGAGAATACCTGATTAATGGCCTGGCAATCATTCTTTCCCAAGCGTTGCATACAGAAGATGTGGTGACAATTATGGCTGAGACGACGGGAGGCATCGGACTACTGGCGGTAATGTTCTCTACGCTAAGGGTAAATGATCTGAATCTTTATTCCTCATCCCTCGGGATTGCAAATAGTTTTTCCGTTCTAACCGGGAAAAAAGCCAACTATACAACCATCACATTCGCTATTGGAATAATGGGCACTGTATTATCTTTACTTGGAATTTTAGACAAATTTGTCGATTTTTTGATGTTTCTAGGGATTGTTTTTCCACCTATCGTCAGTGTAATGATAGTGGGATATTTTATGGTGAAGAAAAATACAAAAAAATTAACCTTTCTAAGACAGAATAATGCATTACCAGCAGATAAAGATACGCCTATTATAGGTTGGGTGGCTATTTTCGCATGTATAATGGGAAGCCTGGCAGGAACGGTCAAGGGCTTGGGAGTACCTGCCATAAATTCAATGCTGATTGCGGGAGCATTATACTGGAGCGCTGAAAGTGTTAAATGTTATGGATGGGGAATTAAAGACATATTTTTTCGATTTTTCCTTATCAAAGTATGTCGATCAATTAAATCATGGTTTGCATCATAATACCGACTTGGCCAGATCTCGGCCGGATGAATGCTAAGCGCATGCGCAATAATAAATTCGCCTTTTGGCCAAGGGCGAACTATGGCGTTTGCCAATGTGCTTGAACTGAGACCCGCCTTACGTGATAAGGCCGCGAGGGTGGTACCCGATTTTCGAAGCGCCGCAATTATATCCGCCTTGTGCCAGTCTTTTTTCATTGTTTCTGCCATCTCCGTTAAATTTTCCTGCCGGGCGAGGAATGGAAACTGCGGGCAGAAAAATTTTTTTCCTAATCCATAATCATCAATGCAATCAAAAATACAGAGTGAAATCTACTCGATTTGCGCCACTACAGTATGTCCATTTCAGGAATTCTTACATCAAACAAAACAGACATTGACAATTTTTCTCAGTGTGATAGGTAAAGTTGATAACTCATATCAATCTATTCCTTCGTTTACCAGCTTAAAATAAAGCGCTCTTATAAAGGTAATCTGTGCGCTATTAGCTAATTAATTATGCATTAGCGGCAAACGCTTTTTTTGCTTTGAATAAGCCACATACAAAAGCTTTAGGCTGTTAATAGATTGATACTTATTCGCTTAGAATATATATTCAGCTTTGATGACAGCGTGTTTCAAGTATAGGGTTAAAACTTTACGTGTTGGGGGGTAGGTATTGCTGTATCTGTCAGCACCTATGCCAAAATGCGTTTCGTCGCCATCGGCGAAGGCCGCCTTATGGGCAGCTCATGGATGCGTTCTGCCAACGCCTCGATGCGGTGCCGTTTCGGGATCGGACCACAATAGAGGCGACCAAGGCAGTTTAAATCGGGTTGGTTGCCACCGGCACGCCTATCGGCGCTAAAGACCACTGTGGTCGACCATGCCATCGTGGCCAAGGCCTACCCAGTCATAAACAACGTGCGGGAAATTGAACGGGACCGGGGCTCCTGCTGGAAGACTGAGTGAGATGAGGTTTAAGCCTACTAAAATTATTGCCCTCTTTAAGGGATTGCACCAAGACAGCGGTATTAAAAACCTCAGATATTTCGCCTAAAGGATAATGAATCAAACCTGGGAGAAGCGTTGGTATAGCGCAACAACTGTCACGCTATTGCAATGGATCTATCAGGTTGGTCAATTTGTAAATGACCTCTTGAATCAGGGTATCTTCAGCCACCGTTTCAAATGTGGCTTCTTTGGCTGTCAAATCGATGGATTGCACCTGATGGCAAAGCACCACGCCCCGTATATCGCCGCGGTCGGTATCCGCAGGCTGCACCGCGACGGTCATGCCGGCCGAGCGCGCACTCGCGGCAAGGGTTGATATAGGACAGCATAGGGCGACGCCTAACGCGCGGTTCAACGCCTCTTCAGTAATGACTATGCAATAGTGTCGCCCTTTCAGCTCACGGCCAAAAACCGGCTCGGGATCGAAATGCCAGATATCGCCTTTACGCGGAATCCTTTCCTTTACCATCACTGATATTCCTTACCCACCGGCACCGAGTGTGTGAATGCTTTAACATCTTCGTTAAGCGCTGCGATTTCATCCGAATCAATCTGGCCCAGAAGCTCAGCCACGGTAAAGGCGCCGCGCGCCGCGCGTTTTGCAGGCTTGATGCTCAAAGATTCTCCCTGACGTTCTAACTGGACCTCGGTGCCTACGAACCAACCTAGCTCGGCGGCTATATCTCGCGGTATTGTGACAATCATTGCGCCTCCCTGTGCACGCACTTTCAGTATTTGCATGAGCCAGCCTCCAAGTAACACTTTGTAGAACCCAGTGTAGCACTTTGTGGCACCTCGTCAATAGAGGAATTATTCATCAATACTGTGTTTAAATTGATTAGCGGTCCAAAAACAAAATCTATTCAGTCTTTGTTTATCGCCATTCCCGCCCGTACGCGCAAATCCGTTCGATGCCGGCAAGTTGCTTGATAAAAGGGTGCAGGAAATAGCTTGCCAAGGCAATATCGTTCGCTGAGCGTTTTTTTCCTATGGGATATGACGCGCATAAACATATAGTTATGAGTCAAAGCAGCGAAAATCCCTGACTGCTTATAAATAGGCTCAGAGTCATCGACGCGGGGCACTTCGTCAACGAGCTCTCAAAATTTGAAATGAATGAACTGTTTCTCTAGATAACGCTGGGTGCTGGGTGCTGGGTGCTGGGTGCTGGGTGCTGGGTGCTGGGTGCTGGGTGCTGGGTGCTGGGTGCTGGGTGCTGGGATTATAAAATCTTTGGAGCGGGTGAAGGGAATCGAACCCTCGTATAGAGCTTGGGAAGCTCTCGTTCTACCATTGAACTACACCCGCTGAGGTAACGCCGTTAAAGCTTAAGGAAAACGCGCAGAGCATTATAACCTTATGACGGCATCTGACAAGCGGCGGGTAGATTAACCGCGTGAGTTTTAAGCAATTATCCTTAAACAAACGGGCCGGCGCGTTTACGCCGGCCGCTTTAGCCGTAATAGCGTTAACACTTCATGTCTGTCAGCTCGCTTAAAGCTTAAATCCCGCCACCACGCTTTCCAATTGAACGGTCTGATCTTGCATGGACTGCGCCGCGGCCGAGACCTGTTCCACCAAGGACGCATTTTGTTGCGTGGTGTTTTCCAATTGGGCAATGGCCACGTTGACCTGTTCGATGCCAAGGCTTTGTTCCTGGCTGGAAGACATGATTTCGTTCATCAAGACAGCCACGTCATTTACGCCTTTCGACAGCTCGTCCATGGTAGCGCCGGCGGACGTTACCAATTGGCTGCCGGTGGCGATATCCGCCACAGAATCTTCGATAAGCTTTTTGATTTCCCTGGCCGATGTGGCGGAACGCTGCGCCAGATTACGCACTTCGGCGGCCACTACCGCGAATCCCCGTCCCTGTTCGCCGGCCCGCGCGGCTTCCACGGCGGCGTTAAGGGCCAAGATATTGGTCTGAAAGGCGATACCGTCGATAACGCTGATGATGTCGACGATATTATGGGACGAACGGGCAATGGAACCCATGGTCTCCACTACCTCTTTGACCACCGCCGAGCCTTTTTCCGCTACGGCGGAGGCGTTGCGCGCCAGAAGATTCGCCCCTTCCGCATTTTGGCTGTTTTGCTTCACCGTGCCGGTCAATTGCTCCATAGACGACGCGGTTTCTTCAATGGAACTGGCCTGTTGTTCGGTTCGGGCGGATAAATCCAGGTTGCCGCTGGCCATTTGCCGGGACGCCGAAGCGATGGCCTGGCTGCTGTCACCCACCTGCTGAAGGATTTCATGCAAAAAATGCAATGAAGTCGTTCACGCTGTCATTGATTTGATTGAATTCCGGACTGCTGCTTTTTGGTAAACGTTGGGTCAAATCCGCCCCTCCGGCGGAAAGCTGGCGGATATTTTTATTCAATGCCGCGAGCCGGCGCATAAACGCTTTGATGATGCCCACCAACACGATAAACAGTATCAGCACCAGCGGAATTTGTACGATGCCCAGGCTGGTCAGAATACTGTGAGTACGGGTAAGCAATTGGCTGGTGGGCATGTCGGTAACAATGAGCCAGGGCCCTTGGGTCTTACTGAGAAATAGGGTATGCGACGTGCCATTGTTATCGTAATCCGCCACCAGGCTTGGGTTGTTTTGAATCTGCGCGATACTTTTACGGATCTGCGCCACCAAGGGCGACGTATTACCCAACGTATCGAGCTTGGGGAGTTTATCCTTGCCGGCATGGCTGGTGCCGACAATGGTGCCGTCAGGCTCGACGATGTAAAGGGTGGCATTGACCTTTTTCTCCATCTCCATAACTAATTGGTTGAAGAAACCCAACGTGATATCGATGGTGGCCACACCCCATTGTTTGCCGTCTTTATAAATCGACATGGCGCAATTGGTTCGCGGTTCGGTACTGGCGTCGTCGAAATAGGCGGGCGCCCATGCACAGCGCCCTTTATCACCCTTCGATGCCGCAAGATACCAGGACTGTTCGAAATAATTGGGCGATGCCGCGCTGTTCCAGAAGGTATTTACCGTTAATTGATTATTATTGTTACGAGCAAAGAAGGTGCTGAACTTTACCTTGGCCGGATCGCGCTGGTTCGGCAGAGGCCAGATGCCGCCGCCGAATATCGCGCTATCACCGTATTGATCCACGAGCGAAGGCAATAACCGGTCAATGTCATCGCTATTCATCTGCTCTACGGCCTCGGTAATGCTGCGTACCTGGGATTCCACTTTGTAGAGTCGATCGTTTATGACCACCGCGATTTCATTAACCTGACTGGCGACCACGGCGCTTTCAGTTTGCCTAAGCTTAGGGGCGACGAATATCTGGATGACGACCACCGTGATGACGGTCATCGCTATGAAAAACAGGCCGATTAAAGCAATAAAGCGGGATTGAGTTGTTTTCAACATAAGGGCTATCCTTAGGCCGAGCGGTAAAGTTGCGACAAGAGTGATATCGACCCAAGAAAATATTTCTTTATATCCAGCAAATGAATATCGTTAGTTTGTCTGTTTTAAGTAAAATAACGCGTCAAGACAACCCTTAAGTCATTTTTGAAAAATTCGCCTTAAGTCTAAAAAAATAGAAAATTATCTCATTACATCTTAAGAAAAATAGATCAAGAGATCACACTTAATATATTTAATCTAAGTTGATATCAAAATACCAAGAATACAGACAGCATCATTGCCGTTATTCAATTTTGGCTGTCTTAAGCAAATTATTATTAATTTTTAATAGCCAAAAAATTTCACTTATGCTTTATAAAAGCCTGTTTATTCGAAATAACGCGATTCGCGCCATTAAGAACTTAGTTTGACAAAACAGAAGGCCGGCGAGCAATCGCCGGCCTTCTGTTTTACGCAACGCCTAAAGCGCTTGATGTCATCAGGACGACAACGGGATCATTTCTGCGGGCGCAGCGCCGGGAACAGGATCACGTCGCGGATGGTATGGCTGTTGGTGAACAGCATAATCATCCGATCGATGCCGATGCCGAGGCCGGCGGTGGGCGGCAAGCCGTGCTCCAGCGCAGTGACGTAGTCCTCGTCATAAAACATGGCTTCGTCGTCGCCGGCGTCTTTGGCGCGAACCTGATCGGCGAAGCGTTGCGCCTGATCTTCCGCGTCGTTCAATTCCGAGAAGCCGTTGCCGATTTCCCGGCCGCCGATAAAGAATTCAAACCGGTCGGTGAAGAACGGGTCTTCATCGTTGCGGCGCGCCAGCGGCGAGACTTCCGCCGGATATTGGGTAATGAAGGTCGGCTGGATAAGTTGGCTTTCCGCGGTCTCTTCGAATATCTCGGTTTGCACCCGGCCCAGGCCCCAGCTTTTTTCCACGTTAATCCCCAGGGATTCGGCAATGGCGGAAGCTTTGGCCATATCATCCAGATCGGCGGGCTGGGTTTCCGGGCGATAATGGCAAATGGCCTCCCGCATGGTCATCTTGACGAACGGCTGGCCGAAATCGAAAGTCTGATCGCCGTATTCCACCTTGCTGCTGCCCAGCACCCGCTGCGTCAGGGTGCGGAACAAATCCTCGGTGAGCACGATCAAATCCCGGTAATCCGCATAGGCCATGTAGAGTTCCATCATGGTGAACTCGGGGTTATGGCGCGGCGAAATGCCTTCGTTGCGAAAGTTGCGGTTGATTTCAAACACCCGTTCGAAACCGCCCACCACCAGGCGCTTTAAGTACAGCTCCGGCGCGATGCGCAGGTACATATCGATATCCAGCGCGTTGTGGTGGGTAATGAACGGACGGGCCGCGGCGCCGCCGGGGATGCTTTGCATCATCGGCGTTTCCACTTCCATAAAGCCCTTTTCCACCATGAAACGGCGGATTTCCACCATGACCTGCGAGCGCACTTTAAAAGTATGGCGGGATTCGCTGTTGGCGATGAGGTCCAGGTAACGCTGGCGGTAACGTGTTTCCTGATCCGCCAGCCCATGGAATTTATCCGGCAGCGGGCGCATCGCCTTGGTCAGCAGGCGGAGCTCGGTGCAATGGATGGACAGCTCGCCGGTGCGGGTTTTAAACACCCGGCCGCGGGCGCCGAGAATATCCCCCAGGTCCCATTTTTTGAACTGTTCGTTGTACACCCCTTCCGCCAGCTCGTCGCGGGCGATGTAGAGCTGTATAGCCCCCCCCCCACGTCCTGCAGCGTGACGAAGGAGGCTTTGCCCATGATACGGCGGGTCATCATGCGTCCGGCGACGCTGACTTCCAATGCCAGGGTTTCCAACTCTTCGGCGGATTTGCCGTCATAGGCGGCGTGGAGCTTATCGGAGGTGGCGTCGCGCCGAAAATCGTTCGGAAACGCATTACCCTGCTCACGCAGCTGCGCCAGCTTTTCGCGGCGGGCGCTCAATTCGTTATTTAAATCCAGCGCCTGGGGGGGGCACCGTCCTGTGATTGTGATTCAGACATCTTGGTTCCTCATAACCCGGCTTTAAGACTTGCTTCAATGAATTTATCCAGATCGCCATCCAGCACCGCCTGCGTGTTGCGCGTTTCCACGCCGGTACGCAGATCCTTGATACGGGAGTCATCCAGGACGTAAGAGCGGATCTGGCTGCCCCAGCCTATGTCTGACTTGGTATCTTCCAATGCCTGTTTTTCCGCGTTTTTCTTCTGCAGCTCATATTCATAAAGCTTGGCTTTAAGCTGCTTCATCGCCTGATCTTTATTCTTGTGCTGCGAGCGGTCGTTTTGGCACTGGGTCACGATATTGGTGGGAAGGTGGGTGATACGCACCGCGGATTCGGTACGGTTGACGTGCTGACCGCCGGCGCCGGAGGCGCGATAGACGTCGATGCGCAAATCCGCCGGGTTGATTTCGATATCAATGTCGTCGTCCACTTCCGGGTAGACGAACGCCGAACTGAACGAGGTGTGGCGGCGACCGCCGGAGTCGAACGGGCTTTTTCGCACCAGGCGGTGCACGCCGGTTTCAGTGCGCAGCCAGCCGAAGGCGTACTCGCCCATGATCTTGATGGTCACCGATTTGATGCCGGCCACTTCGCCGTCGGACTGTTCAATGATTTCGGTCTTAAATCCCCTGGCTTCCGCCCAGCGCAGATACATGCGCATCAGCATGCTGGCCCAGTCCTGCGCCTCGGTGCCGCCGGAACCTGACTGAATATCCAGATAACAGTCGGAGCTGTCGTATTCGCCGGAGAACATGCGGCGGAATTCCAACTGGCCCAACTTGCCTTCCAACTGGTCCAGTTCGGCCACGGTATCGTTGAGGGTTTCTTCGTCATCCTCCTCCACCGCCAGTTCCAGCAGGCCGGAGACATCGTCCAGGCCTCGGGTCATCTGATCGATGGTTTCGACGATGGCTTCAAGGGACGCGCGTTCCTTGCCCAGCGCCTGGGCGCGTTCGGGCTCGTTCCAAACGTCGGGCTGTTCCAGTTCGGCTATGACTTCTTCAAGGCGTTCCTTCCTGAGATCGTAGTCAAAGATACCCCCTGAGAACTTCCGTCCGTTCAGACAGGTCCTGGATGCGGTTTTTTACCGGATTAATTTCAAACATGAGTGTCATTAGCTCGTAAAGAGATGGAATGCATATAAACCGGCTATTCTAGCGGATCCGCGGCAATGTTTGTAGCGTCTTAGGCTTAGAGGGGCCAGAGATGCTGGATCAATAATTGTACGTTGCGATTACCGCGATACTCGTTCACATCCAGCTTATACGCCATTTCCACGGTGCGTACGCTGTTGTCGGGCCAGACCCGGTTATCGATATTGAACGCGATGCCGTCCAGCAGCGGCCCGCCGCCCAGCGGCTCCACCATGAGTTTAAGGTGTTTTTCCCCCACCAGGCGCTGTTGCAGCACGCGGAATTTACCGTCGAACAAAGGTTCCGGAAAGGCCTGCCCCCAAGGTCCGCCGTCACGCAGCAGCTCGGCGGTGGGCAAATTCATCTCGGCGCCGGACAGTTCGCCGTCAGACCAGATAACGCCGTCCAGCTGCGACGGATCCAGCCACTCGTTCGCCAGCGCAGCGAAGCGCCGCCGAAACGGTTCATATTGCGCCTGTTCCAGGGAAAGGCCGGCGGCCATGGCGTGACCGCCGAATTTCAGGATCATGCCGGGATAAAGCGTATCCAGCCTTTCCAGCAGATCGCGCAAGTGCAGACCGGCCACGGAGCGGCCGGACCCCTTCAGCATCCCCTCGCCGGCCGGCGCGAAAGCGATAACCGGGCGGTGAAAGCGCTCTTTGATGCGCGAGGCCAATATGCCCACCACCCCTTGATGCCACTGGGCGTGGTAAATCGCCAGGCCGCAGGGCAGCGCAGTCTCCCCGCGCTCCATTTCGCCGCACAAAGCCAGGGCCTCCGCTTCCATGCCTTGTTCTATCTCACGCCGGGTCTGGTTCAATGCGTCAAGTTCAGCCGCCAGCATGCGCGCCTGGGCCAGTTCCCCGGTGAGCAGCAACTCGACGCCCACCGACATATCGTCCAGCCGGCCGGCGGCGTTGAGGCGCGGCCCGAGGGCAAAACCCAGATCGGCGGCGCACAGGCGGGCCGTCTCGCGATTGGCTATCTCCGCCAGGGCGCGAATCCCCGGCCGGCAGCGGCCGGCCCGAATCCGGCTTAATCCCTGATAAACCAGAATGCGGTTATTGCGATCCAGGGGCACTACATCGGCCACCGTGCCGAGCGCCACCAAATCCAGCAGTTCCGCCAATTTGGGCGCCGGCAGACCCTTTTGCCCGAACCAGCCGTTTTCGTGCAGCCGGGCGCGCAGCGCCAGCATCAGGTAAAAAGCCACGCCGACCCCGGCTAATGATTTGGAGGGGAAGTCGCAGCCGGTGAGGTTGGGGTTCACGATGGCATCGGCGTCGGGCAAGGTCTCGCCCGGCAAGTGGTGATCGGTAATCAGCACCGGAATGCCGTGCCGGTGCGCCAGCTCGACGCCGGCATGGGACGAGATGCCATTATCCACCGTCACGATGACTTCCGCGCCGCGCGCCATGGCCTGTACGACCACTTCGGGGCTCAGTCCATAGCCGTCCTCGAAACGGTTCGGCACCAGAAAATCCACCTGGCCCGCTCCCATCTGCCGCAGCGCCAGCACCATCAAGGCGGTGCTGGTGGCGCCGTCGGCGTCAAAGTCCCCCACCACCATCAATCGCCGGTTATCCGCCAGCCCACGGACCAGCATGTCCACCGCCGGCTCGATGCCGTCCAGTTGCCGGTAATCCAGCAAACCCTTGACACTGCGTTCAAGATCTTCGCCATGTTTGATGCCCCGCAACGCATAAAGCCGTTTCAGCAGCGGAGGAATATCCATATCAAGCAGCCCGTCGGCCGCGGTCGACGGACGCCGCCGCAATGTCGTTTTCATCTCCTCCACGTTCAGCCGCCCGCCGCGCCGTTTACCGACTGTCTCTCAAGCATCGCCGCCATCTCTTTCGGGCTTTGATATCCCGGCACCAAGGCGCCGTTTTCCATCAAAATGGCCGGGGTGCCTTGGATGCCGTACTGCACGCCAAGCTGATAATGCTTGCCGAGATCGATGTTGCAGGTGGCCGTCGGCACCGCATCGCCATGCATGGCTTTGGTGAAGGCGGCTTTGGGGTCGGCGCTGCACCAGACCGAGGCCATGTTTTTTTCCGCCTGGGAATTCATGCCCTGACGCGGGAAAGCCAGGTAGCGCACGGTAATGCCCAGCGCGTTGTAGTCTTTTATCTGTTCATGGAGCTTGTGGCAGTAGCCGCAGGTGATATCGGTAAATACCGTGATGACATGTTTTTGCTCAGGGGCCGGGTAGACGATCATTTCGTCCTGCAAGGCATTCAAGCGCTTGTTCAATAAAAGGTTGGTAACGTTCATAGGCTGGCTGCCGCCGACATCGTACATCGGACCTTGTATGACATGACGGCCGTCATCGGAGACATACAAAACGCCGCTTTCCGTCAGCACGGTTTTCAGGCCCGCCACCGGCGAGGGCTGAATTTCAGCATGATGCACGCCTAATCGATCAAGAGCGTGCGTGATGGCGGCGTCGTCGGCATACGCCGCGCGTGCGGTCGCCAGCGCCGCAATGGAAAGCAATAGCAGCCTTTTTTTTCATTGTAGAGTCCTTTGTAGAGTCCTTGTTTATTTATCCTGAGGTATTCGTTATCGTTTGCCGGCAGGCGTTCCCCGTCCCTTATCGCCGCCACGGCCGTATAAAAACGGCCAACCTGCCAAGGCCGGAGGCCTCGTCCCGCCTCACCCCCGTGGATGATGCTGCTGGTGCAGCAATTTCAAACGCTCTGTGGCCACGTGGGTGTATATCTGGGTGGTCGAAAGATCGCTATGTCCCAACAAAAGCTGCACCACGCGCAAATCCGCGCCGTGATTGAGCAAATGAGTGGCGAACGCATGCCGCAGGACATGGGGCGAAAGCCGCTCACTGTCGATACCCGCCAGAATCGCATAATGCTTGATGCGATGCCAGAACGTCTGCCGGGTCATTTTCTGGCTGCGATTGCTGGGAAACAGAATATCCGAGCTGTGTTCATTCATCAGCCAGGGGCGGGCGTGTTCAAGATAATACTCCACCCAGTGTACCGCCTCTTCCCCCAGCGGCACCAACCGTTCTTTATCTCCTTTGCCCACCACCCGCACCACCCCCTGGCGCAGGCTGATGTCGCTCATGGTCAGCCCCACCAGCTCGGAAACCCGCAGGCCGGTGGCATAGAGCACTTCCAGCATCGCTTTATCGCGTATTTCAATAGGCTGTTCGAGCATCGGCGCGTTAAGCAGCGACGTCACTTGCGCCTCGCTGAGATCCTTTGGCAAACGCTGCGGCAGCTTAGGCGCCGCCAGCAGAGCGCTGGGATCGTCGTCACGCAGCTTTTCCCGATACAGATACTGGAAAAAACGCCGCATGGCGCTCAGCAGCCGCGCTGAACTGGCGGCCTTGTAGCCTTTCGTCAGCCGATCGGCGAGATAAAATTGCAGTTCCGATGCGCCGGCGGTAAGAAGAGTGCCCTGCCGCGGGGCCAGCCAATCCGCCAACTGCTGCAAATCAAGGCGATAGGCCGCCAGGGTATTTTCAGACAGATTGCGCTCGAGCCAAAGGGCATCGAGGAACTGTTCTATCCATGGGTTATTCTGCGGTTGCATCTGTGCCCCTGATGGTTCACGACAGGCTACATTATGCCTGATACGAAAGTAAATCTGGTACACTTGTTGTTATCAGGTTGTCATCAAGAGTACGAATAAAATGAAAGTCGGTTTGTTCTATGGCTCCAGCACTTGTTATACCGAGATGGCCGCGGAGAAAATCCGCGATATTCTCGGGGCGGACCTCGTGAGCCTGCATAATATCAAAGACGTGCCGCCCCAACGCATGGAAGATTATCCGGTATTGATCCTCGGCATTCCCACCTGGGATTTCGGCGAAATCCAGGAGGATTGGGATGCGGTCTGGTCGCAGTTGGCCGGGCTGAACCTGTCCGGTAAAATCATCGCATTGTACGGTATGGGCGATCAGTTGGGTTACGGCGAATGGTTTCTGGATGCGCTGGGTTACCTGCATGATGTTCTGGCGCCCACCGGCGCCCGGTTTATCGGCTATTGGCCGGTCAAGGGCTATGATTTCACCAGTGCGAAAGCCGTGAGTCCCGATGGGCGGCATTTTGTCGGCCTGGCCCTGGACGAGGTGAATCAATACGATATGAGCGACGCCCGTTTGCAGCAATGGTGCGAGCAGATACTTGATGAAACGGCCGCGCTGCTGGCTTAGCGTTCGCGCCGCTGTTGCGCCGCGGCGGCATGCAGCAGAGCCTGCCGCAGGCTGCGCCACTCCCGCGGGTCCATGCTGTCCGCCGCCAGCCAGAGTTTGCGGGTGCGTCTGCCGCCCACCTGGCGCAAAGAGAGCAGGATGCCGCTTTTCAGCATCCAAGGTGTCCCTTTAATAAGCCAGTCCCTTTTGTGCCAGCGCAGGTGCAGGCCGCTTTGCAACACCAGTTCTCCCCGGCAGGACATGATATTTCTTTGGCTGCGGATACATTCGAACACCACAAGCGTAATCAGCGTGACCCAGACCAGCCCGTAATTCTCGGGCCACGGTGATAAAAGAATCAATAGCGTCAATATCCCGTGAATCGCCAGGGAAAAAATCTGCGTGCGCCACGAAACCCGAACATCACAACGCCAGAGGGCCACGGGCTTTATTTCGTGTTTGTATCAGGTTAATCATTTTTTTCAATCCGCTATCCTGGGGTTCGCCATGATTCATCAGCCAGTTGAAAAGATCCGGGTCGTCGCATTCCAGCAGTCGAACAAACAAGCATTTGTCCCCCTCGCTCAGGGTGTCGAAATCATGTTCGAAAAACGGCATTATCGAAATATCCAATTCGCGCATACCTCGACGGCAGGCCCAGTGGATGCGGGCTTTATTATTAATATCCATAGGGACTTTATACCTCCTGCGAGTCATTCCGGCAGACAGTTTAACCTGTTTTGCTACACCAGATTACATAAAACGATACAATCCGACACGTTCTGCTAATTTTTTCCGACACCTATCGCACGGATGGGCAAAGATCCGGTGAAATAACCGCTTGCAAAGCCTCCCGGCTATTTTACCATTGAGTTAAATTACGGCTTACTGTCCAGGAGTGTCAGATGTCTCTAAAAGTTCCCTTCCCCCTCGTTTGCCGACGCCGTCCAGTCACCTGCCCCTGACGCTGATTTCCTTGGAAGACTGGGCCTTGGTGCAGCTTACCGGCCCGGACACCGAAAAGTACCTGCAAGGGCAAGTGACCACCGATATAGCGCACTTGGCCGCGCATCGGCACGTGCTGGGGGCGCATTGCGACGCGAAGGGCAAGATGTGGAGCGATCTGCGCATTTTTCATCGCAATGAGGGCATGGCCTATATTGAACGCCGCAGCGTGCGGGATCTTCAATTGGCGGAACTGAAAAAATACGCGGTGTTCTCAAAAGTCGCCATTGCCGCCGACGACGACGTGATTTTGGTGGGCGTGGCCGGTTTCCAGGCGCGGGCGGCCCTGAGCGGTCTATTCGATACCCTGCCCGACCCGCTGCATGAAGTGGTGCGGGACGGGGAAACCACGCTATTGCACTTCAGCCTGCCGGCGGAGCGCTTTCTGCTGGCGACCTCCGAGGCGGTGCTGCGGCGTTTATTGGACAAGCTCCAGGGCCAGGCGCAGCTCACCGACAGCCGTCAGTGGTTGGCATTGAATATAGAAGCGGGACTGGCGGTGATTGACGGCGCCAACGGCAATCAATTCATTCCCCAAGCCGTCAATCTCCAGGCGCTGGGGGGCGTCAGTTTCGATAAGGGCTGTTACGCCGGTCAGGAAATGGTGGCGCGGGCAAAATACCGCGGCGCCAATAAACGCGCCCTATACTGGCTGGCGGGCAAGGCCGGCCATGTTCCCGCCGCCGGCGACGACCTTGAGCTGCAGCTCGGGGAAAACTGGCGCCGCACCGGCACCGTGCTGGCCGCCTGCCAATTGGAAGACGGCACGGTATGGGTGCAGGCGGTATTAAGCAATGACTTGGCGCCGGACAGCCGTTTGCGGGTAAAAGAGGATGCCGCGGGAGCGCTGGCCATTCAGCCGCTGCCCTATGCCCTCACGGAATAAGAAACCCGTCACACTTTACGTTGCAGACGCGTTGGCTTTATGACTCGGCTCTTCCATGAGCCCCGCCGCTTCAGGCCAGCGCTGGCGGCGTTTTCATTCAGACTTTACGCCGAGGCCGCTCTCTTCCTGTGCGGATAGCCTATCCAATATCGCCTGGGCCGTATTCACATCGGTCACCAGAGAATTGATCATGCCCGAACGCACGGCGCCGATAATCCCGGCGGCTTTCTCCGGCGTGGCGGCGACACCGATAGTCAGCGGCGTGCGGCGCAGCTGTTCCGGCGACGCGGCAATCATCCGCTCTTCCCCTTCCCAATGCAGAATTTCCCCCGATTCGGTCACATAGTGGCGCAGCACATCGCCGGCGGCCTGGCTGAGCGCCTGTTCATCAAGGGTAGCGGCGGTGGACTCGCTGGGTTTGGGAGCATGGGTCAGCCCGACGCCGACAATGGCGACGTCCAGCCGGTCCCAGAGCGATATAATGCCCTGCACGCTGTGGTCGCTGAGGAAAGCATCACGCAGTTCAGCGGAAGAGATATAGGGAGCATGGAGAAAATAGGGCGTTCCCTCCATATGCTGCGCCGCCAGACGAACGAACTCATTAATCTGGAAATGGGGTGCGGCCTGCTGCATACCGCCGTTAAGCGCGACGGTCAATATCCCCGGAATGCGCGGCAAACCCGCCACGGCAACTTCCCTGATAGCCCGCCCCCAGCCGATGCCCGCCACCGAACCGCTGCCCAGTTTCGCCTGCTGCAGGAGAGACGATAGCGGCGTCGCCAGTGAGCTCAAAATATTGCTCGGCGGCGTCTCCACCACCGATGCCGTCTTTAATCCAAGCCGCTGGATCAACTCGTCGGTCATATTTTCCGGCGACGTCAATTCAATCACTTCAATCCTGATGATACCCGCCGCGCGGGCTTTATTGAGCAAACGGGAAATGGTCGCGGTCGATAAGCCTAGCTTCCGGGCGATGTCCACTTGGGACATGTCCGACTCATAGTGCAGCTTCGCCACCATATGCATCATGGCGCGCGTTGCCGTCACATCTTGCAAAATTGGTTCTTTCAGCTTGAAATTCCTTTCTGCAATGTATTACACTCTTTTTGACATAGGGGAATTATTGCTCAATGTCGGTGAAATTGCAACGAATAGCATTGGCGATAAACCCTTATGAACCGGCCTGCGGAGCGCATTTGACCTGCATTTTCCACCACAGGGCGAGCCGCGGCCAGTCGCAGCAACGTTTATGAATATGCAACAAATTTCACGCTCAGGAGTAATAAATGTCAAAGATGTCTACTTCAGAATTACGAGGCTATCAACAAATTTGCGGCAGCAACGGCGCAATGATGGTGATCGCTTGCGACCAGCGCGGCGCGATGCGCAGTCTGCTTACCAGCGATCCCGAACAGCAGGCGAAAATCTCCGAAAAGCAGTTGGGGGCTATAAAGGCCGATATCACCCGTTATTTGGCCAGCAATGCCTCCTGCGTATTGGTGGATCCGGTCTGCGCAGTGCCGCAGCTGGTCGACGACGGCGTGATTTCCCGCAATACCGCCCTGCTGATTGGGCTGGATGCGTCAGGCTGGGACACCTCGCCGGAAGGTTATCGTCTATCCCGGCTGGTGCCCAATGTGGGTGCCCGGCATGTGCGTGAACTGGGGGGGGCACCGGCGGCAAAATAATGGTATACCTGCGTTCCGATCGTGACGCGGCGAACCATCACAATATCGCTATACTGCGTCAGTGCGTGGAAGATTTTGCCAAGGAAGACTTATTACTGGTAGTGGAGTACCTCACCTATCAGCTTGAGGGTGAAAGCGATGAAGAGTATAAATCCAAGTTCCCCGAGCTGATTGAAGGCGGCGCGAAAATTTCCCTGGAATGCGGCGCCAAGGTATTGAAATTGCCCTACCCCGGCTCGCCGCAGGCCTGTGCCGAAATTACCCGGATTGCCGGCGATATTCCCTGGGCAGTCCTTTCCGCCGGGGTCGATCACGCCACATTTTTGAAACAGGTGGCCGATGCCATGAGTAACGGCGCATCCGGCGTGATTGCCGGGCGTTCGCTTTGGAAAGACTGCATTTCACTAGACAGCGCATTAACCAAAGGCAAACTGGAAACGCTGGCGGTTCCCCGTCTGAATGAAATCCAGGCCGTTATCCGCCAATATTACCATGCGGGTAAATCTAACAACGGCGCATTGGCCGGACAGGTAAATCATGGCTGATAACAGAGCGGCTTCACACGTCGAACCGGGTAACACTCATCTTCCTGACGCAAAAACGTCGGAACATGGGCGCCCTGTCGTGAAAAACGGCAAACGCATTGTTCTGGTCAACGGGATTCCCGCGTCCGGCAAAACCAGTATCGCCGTTGAGCTCTCTGAACGTACCGGCTGGCTGCATTTATCTTTGGACGGCATAAAAAATCCTTTCCTTCAGATTATCGACAGTGTGGATCGCGCCTTTAACCGGGTTTTGGGAAGAGCCAGCTATCAGGCCATCTGGTCTATCGTTGCCGATGCTCCCCGTGGAAGTACCTTTATTATCGATGCCTGGTTTGGTTTTCAACCAAAAGAACTGCTTAGGGATTACCTGATGCAGGCGGACATAGCTTATCTGGCGGAAATCTGGTGCGACATTTCCGGCGAGCTGGCTGCGCAACGTTATGCCGCGCGTCTTGAAAAAGATTACCCGGACATCCCGGTAAAGAATATCTGCCCGAATTGATTGCCCTGGCAACTCGCGCCGAGCCAATGGCTTTCGGCCCGGTATATCGGGCACAGCAGAATCAGCCTGTTGATATCGGTGAAGTGAATGACTGGGTAACTCAGGCCTTTGAGTCACCTATTGATATAAGCAAATCAACTAAAGGAGTTAATATCGGACGATAAAAACAAATCGCAATCTTATTATTCTTGACAATTTTCACTGGTTATTCCCTAGAGATAACTGCGGATATTAAATGCATTTCTATAAATATATTGCATCATCAATGTTTTTAGTTAATAGTAAATAGGTATGGATCACAGTTTTATTTATGTTCTGAAACAATACTAATAAAAACATTTTATATTTAAATGAGGTTTCTTATGTTAACGGAGTGGATTAATGACGCTAATATCAACTTAGTCAACCAGGTTAAAAACTGGCAAAGCGCGGTGGAATTAGCCGTGCAGTCATTAATAGCGCAAGAAGCTGTGGAAAGCAGATATCTGCAGGCTATCTATGCCATTCATGAACAAATTGGGCCTTACTATGTATTGGGCGAAGGGATTGCTATGCCCCATGCACGGCCCGAGGAAGGGGTAATCAAAACCGCTTTATCTTTGGTGATAGTCAAAGAAGGCGTGAATTTCGGTAGTGAGGACAACGATCCGGTGTTTATCATTTTTGGACTCTCGGCCGTGGACAGTAATTCACATATCGAAATGATTGCTAGCTTATCACAATTTTTTTGCGACGAAGATGCGGTAATAAATCTTAAATTAGCGACCGATAAACAGCAGGTAATGGATATAATCGGGCAATTTTGATAAGTGAAAAAATGAAGAGAATAGCCATAATCGCCAGTGGGGGCGATGCTGTGGGCATTAACTCGGCCATCGTGCAAATTATCCAGCGGGAGGAATTGGATATATTAGCTTTTCACGGCGGCTATGACGGTATTATCGACCAATCTCCGTTTGCCTTATCGTCGGCACAGATTGGATCATCGCTGTCTTCCGGCAAAAACCTGCTGCGCAGCGCACGCAGCCGGGCGCCCTGGACCCAGGAGGGGAGACATGCCATCCGAAGCCGCCTGCGGTCCCTGGCCGTGGAAACATTGCTGGTATTCGGCGGCGGGGGCTCGTCGCAGGCGGCGTTATTACTGGACAGGGAAGGTTTACCCACGGTGGTGCTTCCCATGTCCATCGATAATGATATCGCCGGTACTGAATTTACCATCGGTTTCGACAGCGCGCTGGAAGTAGCGACCCGGGCGTTGGATCAGTTGCACAACACCGCCCGGAACATGGAAGGACGTGTTTTTTTGCTGGAAGTCTTTGGCGCCGATGCCGGTCATATCGCCCTCGGCTGCGCCCTTGCCGGAGGAGCGCATGCGGTATTACTGCCTGAGTTTCCACAGGATATGGGCAGCCTGTGCAACAGGATAGGGCAGTGCCTGGCGGTGCCCCAGGGTTATGCACTGGTGGTCTGCGCCGAAGGTTATCCGATGGAAAATGCCCATCTGGCGGGATCGCAGGGAGTGTCGATAAAAATCGGCAAAATAATTGAAGAAAATACAGGGTTTAAAACTCGGCATACGGTGTTGGGATTTTGCCAGCGAGCCCCGTCGCCCTCGGTGAAGGATCGTTTACTGGCGACATCCCTGGGCCAAAAAGCGGCAGACGTCATTCTTGCCGGCGGGCACGGAATGTTGATAGGCATGCTGAACGGACAGGCCGTTAGCTGCGAGCTGAGTAAGGCATTAAGCGGGAAACGCCAGCTTGATCCTCATTTAGTCTCTGCGGCACGACATCTTCATATGATCAATTAAGGAATATGCTATGAAAAAGTTATCCATTTTGGCAGTATGCGGGGCCGGTCTGGGCAGCAGTTTTGCCTGTGAAATGAGTATAGAAGCGGCGTTAAAAGATCTCGGCGTAAAAGCGGATTTATCCCATTGCGATATTTCCAGCGCCACGTCTATGCGGGTTGATATTATTGTTACCGGTGAAAACTTCCGTTCCCAATTTCAACATTATACGGTAAATGCAACTATTGTTTATCTGAAAAGGCTGGTGGACAAAACTGAAATTAAAACAAAGCTAACGCCTATCCTGCAAAACTTGGGCTATTTAGCATAATAATAGCAATCAACATTAATAAGCTTACCGCTAACCCATACAGGGGCTTTATATGGCTTTCCTTCATTTTATCGTCAATGATGTGCTGGGACAGGCATCGATATTAATCTCGCTAATCGCCATGATTGGGCTTATTGCCCAAAAGAAAAGTCCGGGCCAAGTGATAACCGGAACATTGAAAACGCTGTTGGGTTTTTTGGTTCTGCTGGCCGGTGCCAATATCATCGTTAATGCGCTTAACTTTTTGGGCGAGGTCTTCCAAAAAGGTTTTAATATGCGCGGCGTAGTGACCGACGTAGGTTCCATCGCCGGTATTGCGCAACAAACTCTTGGACGGGAAACGGCATTAATCATGGTATTGGCGTTTTTCGTCAATATTTTCATCGCCCGTTTTACTCGTTTTAAATACATTTTCCTTACCGGACAGGCCTCGCTGTGGATGGCAACAGTATGCTCCGTCATCGGCTATATGGGCGGATTGCGGGGAGCGGAACTGATTATTGTCGGCGGGGTCATAGCCGGATTGATGGCAGTATGCATGCCCGCCCTGGCACAGCCCATTGTTCGCAAGATAACCGGCTCCGATGATATCGCCCTCGGCCATTTTTGTACCGTGGGATATATCGTTCAGGCCGGGGTGGCCAAATTAACCGGCGATGTCAGCAAAAGCACGGAAGATCTCGAACTCCCTCAATCGCTGTCTTTTTTACAAGACACATATTTATCGATGATGGTGGTGATGATACCCATTTATCTGATTCCAGCCATCGCCGCCGGTCCGGAAACCGTCGCCGCCTACGCGAAAGGCGTCAACTATCTGGTGTTCTCGTTTTTGCAGGCGATACAATTTGTCGTCGGCGTCTACGTATTGTTATCCGGGGTACGTTTACTGTTGGCGGAGATCGTGCCCGCGTTTCGCGGCATCGCCATGCGTATCGTGCCGAATGCCGTGCCCGCCCTGGATTGCCCAGTGCTGTTCCCCTATGCTCCTAACGCGGTGATAATCGGTTTTATCTCCACCACCATCGGTTCGGTGATCGGCATGTTCCTTTTCCCCTGGGTCGGATTGGCGATGATCCTGCCGGGCATGCTGACCAACTTCTTTGCCGGCGGCACCGCCGGAATCTTCAGTAACGCGGTGGGCGGACGGCGGGGGGGGCGATTATCGGCGGCATCTTCCACGGAATCTTTATCACCCTGCTGCCGGCGCTTTTGCTACCGCTGTTGGGTCAGTATGGTTTTGCCAATGTCACCTTCAGCGATTCGGACGTTATCAGCGTCGGTCTGATATTCGGACATATACTTAACTTCTTTCATTAATCGATAATGGAGACCCCATGGACACTGCAATAGAGGAAATTTTGGCGCAGGGGTTGCCGCCCCAGGACTGCGCGAAAGCACTCAATGAATTGGGTAAACGCTTTTCCGAGCAAAACAACATCGACCATGCTATCGCCTGCTGGGAAAAAAGCATGGCGTGTTACGGCAAACCCGGCTTTGCCCAGGCTCAATTGATGAAAGCCTATAATCAGAAACAGCGTGAAAGCGCCCGCTCCGGAGACGGCCAGGGGGGTTGAGGCTTATGCCCAGAAAATCGACGCGCTGATGCAAAAAAGCAAGGACGCCATCCGTTACGGCTATTAACGTCACTGCGGCCGCGGCAACCCTTCTTCCGCCAGTGAAGAGGGCGCCCGGCCACGGCCTTGCCGCCGGTCAAATATATAAATAGATGGCCAGGAAATGACAAAGGCTTCCACCCAGGACAAAGCCGTGCCAGATGGCATGGTTGAACGGGATCCGGTTGCAGGCGTAGAAGATTACCCCCACCGTATAGATAAGTCCCCCCCCCCGCCGCCAGCAGCGTCATGCCGCCAAGCGGCAGGCGCTGCGCCAGTTGGTAAATCACCACCAGCGACAGCCAGCCCATGGTGAGATAGGTAATCAAGGACACGATCTCAAAACGATGGGCAAACGCCAGCTTGAATATCACCCCCACCAACGCCATGCCCCAGATGACTATCATCAAGCCTTTCGCCAGAGGCGAGGCCAGTCCCACCAGCAAAAAAGGGAGTATAGGTGCCGGCGATCAGCAGATAAATGGCGCAGTGGTCCAGTTTTTTCAGCCAGCGCTTGGCGGGGGCATGGGGTATCGCATGATAGAGAGTGGATGCCAGGAACAATAGGATCATGCTGCCGCCATAGAGGCTGTAACTGGTCAATGCCGTCACGTCCGCCCCCACATCCGTGGCCTGCGCCAGCAGTAAAATCAACCCGACGATGCCGAAGATCAAACCAATGCCGTGGCTGACGCTGTTGGCAATCTCCTCCGCCAACGTATAGCCTTGAGCTAATAACTTATTAGCCATTTTCACACTTCCTCGAACGTCTGTTGCTAAAAATCCGTGGTACGGGGACAAGCTTAACTGAGAACAATTCCAGTGTACACGTGTAAGCTAAACAAAATATGTCAGCCGCAAATGTCCCCGGACATATCGCCGCATTCGAATTGAAACGTCATTTGCCCTAGAATGATGCCCTTCACCGTTTGGCAGTAGGAGTCAGCATGTTGCAGGAGTTACCGGCATTACCGGAACTGGCGTTCGGAGAATTAACCGACGTCGTCGCCTTCCTGATGGAAATCGATAAACTTAAGAACATTCAGCGTCGTACCAAAGTGTTGGGTACGCAACGGCAGGAAAATACCGCTGAGCACAGCTGGCATTTCGCCGTTGCCGCCATGGCCCTGGCGCCTTATGCCGGCGACAGGGTGGATATCAACCGGGTAGTACAAATGGCCTTGGTGCATGATATCGTTGAAATCGACGCCGGCGACGTGCTGGTTTACGATCTGCCGGGCCGCCTTGCGGTGCACGCCGAAGAGGAAGCGGCGGCCATTCGGCTGTTCGGCCTATTGCCGGAACCGCAGCGTCAGCATTTCCATCAGCTGTGGTTGGAATATGAAGCGGCCGAAACCGCGGACGCGCAGTTCGCCCTGCTGCTGGATCGTTTGATGCCGGTACTCATGAACCTGCATAATCGCGGGCAAAGCTGGGTGGAAAACGGCATCCGACTGGAGCAGGTATTGACCCGCAACGCCTTTATCGGCGATGTTTATCCCGAACTCTGGGAGCATTTAAAGGGCCATCTTACGGCGGCGCAACAAAAGGGCTGGCTGAAATAGGCTGATATCATCAGGGCTTGCGACCGCGGGCCGGTTTATGGAACGATTTTTCCGCCGACGCCGTCCGCGGCATACCGCCGGTATGTTTGGTCATCGCCGGCGTGGTATAGCGCCGGGTGCGACGAAGTTCACGCTGCTCCTCGATGCCGGGAGCCGGCACCAGGCACTCGCGGCGACCGCCGATCAGGTCTTGTCGGCCCATGTGTTCCAAGGCGTCGCGAATAAGGGGGAAATTTGCCGGATCATGGTAGCGCAGCAGGGCTTTATGCAGCCGGCGCTGGCGATCGCCCTTGGGTATCACCACGTCTTCGCTGGCATAATCGACTTTGCCCAACGGGTTCTTGCCGCTGTAATACATGGTGGTGGAGCTGGACAGCGGCGAGGGATAGAAATTCTGCACCTGATCGAGACGATAGCGGTTTTTCTTGAGCCATAACGCCAAGTTGACCATATCCTCGTCCCGGGTGCCGGGATGGGCGGCGATAAAATAGGGTATCAGATACTGCTTTTTTCCCCGCCTGGTTGGAATAAAGGTCAAACAGCTCTTTGAAGCGTTGGTAGCTGCCCATGCCCGGCTTCATCATTTTTGACAGCGGCTCCGATTCGGTATGCTCCGGCGCGATTTTTAAATAGCCCCCCCCCCACATGGTGCATCGCCAGCTCTTTGATATAGGCCGGATCCTCAACCGCCAAATCGTAACGCACCCCCGAGGCGATCAGGATTTTTTTGATGCCCGGCACCCCGCGGGCGCGGCGGTAGAGTTTAATGGTGGGCGCGTGATCGGTATCCATGTGCGTACAGATTTCCGGATACACGCAGGATGCCCGGCGGCAGCTTTGTTCGGCGCGCGGTGAAGTGCAGCGCAGCATATACATATTGGCGGTAGGACCGCCGAGATCGGAAATAATACCGGTAAAGCCCGGCGCTTTGTCCCGAATCTCCTCGATTTCGCGGATGATGGACTCTTCCGAACGGCTCTGGATGATGCGCCCCTCATGCTCGGTGATGGAGCAAAACGCACAGCCGCCGAAGCAGCCGCGCATGATATTGACGGAAGCGAAGATCATTTCGTAAGCCGGGATCGTTTGCTTGCCGTACGCCGGATGCGGCAGGCGCTGGAACGGCAAGGCGAAAACGCTGTCCATTTCCGGCGTGGTGAGGGGAATGGCCGGTGGGTTGATCCAGACATACCTGTCGCCGTGCTGCTGCATCAGCGCCCGGGCGCAGCCGGGGTTGGTTTCATGATGCAGGATGCGCGAGGCGTGGGCGTACATGACCTTATCGCCCTTGACCGTATCGAACGAGGGCAGCAGTACGTAGGTTTTTTTCCCATGGCTTGGGCTTGGCGGCCCTGACCGTGACCGGTTTGCCCCGCTTCGCCGGCGCATCGCCCCCGGCGCACGGCAGGTCATCGCCATAGGGATTAGGTATCGGCTCGATACGCCCGGGAGTATCGAGCCGGGTGGAATCCACGCCGCTCCAGCCCGGCAGCGGGCCTTTGCGCATCACCGCGGTGTTACGCACATTCTGAATCTCGCCGATGGGCTCCCCCGCCGCCAACCGGTGCGCCAGTTCCACCAGGGGCCGTTCGCCGTTGCCGTAAATCAGCATATCGGCCTTGGCATCCACCAGCACCGAACGGCGCACGGTATCGGACCAATAATCGTAATGGGCGATACGCCGCAGGCTGGCCTCGATTCCTCCGAGCACCACCGGCACATCGCTATACGCCTCCTTGCAGCGCTGGCTATAGACCAGCGTGGCGCGATCCGGACGCTTGCCGCCGACATTACCCGGCGTATAGGCATCGTCATGGCGCAGTTTGCGATCCGCCGTATAGCGGTTGATCATGGAATCCATGTTGCCGGCAGTCACCCCGAAAAACAGATTGGGCTTGCCCAAACGCATAAAATCCTGTTTGCCGGTCCAGTCCGGCTGGGCGATGATGCCGACGCGAAAGCCCTGGGCTTCCAGCATGCGGCCGACGATGGCCATACCGAAGCTGGGATGATCCACATAGGCATCGCCGGTGACGATAATCACGTCGCAGCTATCCCAGCCCAACCTTTCCATTTCCTCGCGCGACATGGGCAAAAACGGCGCGGTACCGTAGCATTCCGCCCAGTACAGGGGATAGGAGAACAGGTCGCGTTCAGGTTGGATTAAGCTGGTGGAAGCCATACGTGCACTCTTGAAGGGGTTATTTCGCCGGGGGAGGATTATACGTGGCTTACATGAAAAGCAATATGGATATTTGTGAAAATCGCTTGTTTATTCGCCTGCGCCGGGCCGATACCGCTGGACATCGGCCGTCGCCTTCGGCGAGAAGCGCCACAAAGTCCGCCGATGCCGAGGTCATCGCTTTTCGCCCGCCGGGTAGGAAAATCTCACCTGCCGTTGCCGCTATGGGACTGTTCGGTAAAACGCTGGAATACCGCCAGGGTTTCTTCGCTGACGTAGTGCTCCAGGCCTTCGGCGTCGCGGCGGGCGGTATCCGCGCTTACCCCCAGCGCCAACAAAAATGACTCGACGATCCGATGGCGCTTGCGGCTTTTCGCCGCCATGACCTCCCCTTCCTCGGTGAGAAACACCCCCCCCCCGGTAGGGCAACTGCCTGATCAATCCGGCGGCGGACAGCCGTTTAAGCATTTTCGCCACCGTGGGCTGCGCTACCCCCAGTCGGGCCGCCAGCTCGACCTGCCGCACTTCGCCGCATTCCTGGATAAGATCGGCAATCAGCTCAATATAATCGTCCATCAATTCCGAACGGTGAGCCTGCCGGACCTGCCTGAAACCCCGTGCATGTTCCTGCGCATTGACCAACTGGCCGGCGGGAAGGGACGACAGCTCTTTTTCCGGGCGATTCATGATTTTTCCTCGTAGGTTCGGCCTGGATTAACCGTCTACCGGCAGGTAAACGGAAAGCGTAACATTGTATCCATCGGCGGGTGTTAAACAACCCGGTATAAACAACCTTGACGGAAAGACGCCGAAATTGCCTTTGCTATAAAGTATAGCTTATGCTATAAGTGAGCATAATTTCATCACTCATAATAATTTTGCTGTTAACCGACCCTATGCCGACGACCCCGTTGAAATGCCCGATTATTTTCTCAGCCGCCGCCACGGGTCTTTTTCTGTGGTGCCTGCTGCTTTTCACGGCCAATGCCGCCCATAGCGAAAAAAAATTCCGAATCGTCACGACCTTCACGGTTTTGCAGGATATGGCGCAAAACGTGGCGGGCGATGCGGCGCAGGTGGACTCCATCATCAAACCGGGGGCGGAGATTCATGATTATCAACCGACGCCCCGCGATATCGTCAAAAGCCTATCGGCGGACCTGGTGCTTTGGAACGGGCTGAACCTTGAGCGCGGATTCACGCGTTTCTACGGCGACATACGCGACGTGCCCTCCGTGGTGGTCAGCGAGGGCATCGAACCCTTGCCGATTCGCGCCGGCCCCTACCGGGGCAACCCGAATCCCCATGCCTGGATGTCGCCGGGCAATGCGCTGGTCTATGTTGAAAACATACGCAAGGCGCTGGTGCGGTACGACCCTGGCCATGCGGAGACCTACAACCGCAACGCCCGTAAATATGCGGCCAAAATCGCCGCCCTTGATGCGCCGCTTCGCGCCCGGCTGGACAAGATCCCCGCCGGCCTTCGCTGGCTGGTCACCAGTGAAGGGGCTTTCAGCTATCTGGCGCGGGATTATGCCTTGCAAGAACTCTATCTATGGCCCATCAATGCTGAAGAACAGGGCACGCCCCGGCAGGTGAGCCACGTTATCGACCAGGTACGCGCCCACGGCATCCCGGTGGTATTCAGCGAGAGCACCGTTTCGGATAAACCGGCCCGCCAGGTGAGCAAGGAGACCGGCGCGCGCTACGGCGGCGTGTTGTATGTGGATTCGCTTTCGGCGGCCGGCGGGCCGGTGCCCACCTATCTCAGTCTCCTGTGCGAAACCACGGATACCATCGCCAAAGGATTCGGACTATGACGCACTACCGCGCGCCGGAATTAGAGATGGAACGCGTGACCGTGACCTATAACAACGGCCATACCGCCCTCGAAGACGTGAGCTTTCGCCTCAGGGGCGGCACCCTTTGCGCTTTGGTCGGCACAAACGGCAGCGGCAAATCGACATTATTCAAAAGCATTATGGGCATAGTGAAGCCCGGCGCCGGCGCGGTCAAGGTCGATAACCAGCCGGTGGCCGGCGCGTTAAGGAAAAATCTCATCGCCTATGTACCGCAATCGGAAGAGGTGGACTGGAATTTTCCGGTGCTGGTGCAGGATGTCGTGATGATGGGACGCTACGGGCGGATGTCGTTTTTGCGTATTCCGTCGGCCCATGACAAACGTGGGGTGGCGCAGGCGCTGGATCGCGTGGGAATGTGGGAACTGCGCCGACGCCAAATCGGCGAGCTTTCCGGCGGCCAGCGCAAGCGGGTATTTCTGGCCCGGGCGCTGGCGCAGCAGGGGGCGGTCATGTTATTGGATGAACCCTTCACCGGCGTCGATATCCAGACCGAAAACGCCATCATCGAGCTGCTGCAATCGCTGCGCGCCGATGGCCATCTCATCTTGGTCTCGACGCATAACCTGGCCAGCGTGCCGGCATTCTGCGATCGGGTGCTGATGATCAACCGCACCGTCTTGGCGGCCGGTCCTACCGCCACCACCTTTACCCGGGAAAACCTGGATCGGGCGTTCGGCGGCGAGCTGCGGCAGTTGAATGTCGCGGCGGCGGCGGCGCGGATGGCCCCCCCTGCGCACGGTCGCCGCAGGTAAGCAGGTATCATAATGATGGCGCTAATGCTGCAACCATTGCAGTACGACTATATGCTCAAAGCCATTTGGGTCAGCGGCATGGTGGGCGCGGTCTGCGCTTTTCTGTCGGCTTACCTGATGCTCAAGGGTTGGTCGCTAATGGGTGATGCATTGTCGCACTCCGTGGTGCCCGGCGTGGCGGGCGCCTATGCGCTGGGCTTACCCATCGCCGCCGGCGCATTCATGACCGGTATGCTGGCGGCGCTGACGATGACGCTGGTGCGCCATTATACCCGGCTGCGTGAGGACGCCATTATCGGCTTTGTCTTTACCACCTTTTTCGCCGTCGGGCTGCTTATCGTTTCGCTTAAGCCCTCCGGGATCAATGTGCAGTCGATTATTTTCGGCAATGTCCTCGCGATAGCCGACGCGGATGTCATACAGGTGCAAATTATCAGCGGCGTGTCTTTTATTGTGCTTTGCATGGTCTGGAAAGATTTGCTGGCGGTTTTTTTTGATCAGAGCCATGCGGTCTCCATCGGCCTTTCGCCGCTGCGCCTGAAAGTCATTTTTTTCACGCTGCTGAGCGCCTGCACCGTGGCCGCGCTGCAAACGGTCGGCGCCATCCTGGTGATAGCCATGGTCATTACACCGGGCGCCACGGCATACCTGCTGACCGACCGATTCCCTCGCCTGGTCGCCATCGCGGTGGTCATCGGCACATTGACCAGCGCCATCGGCGCCTGGCTCAGTTATTTCCTCAACGGCGCCACCGGCGGGGTCATTGTTACCCTGCAAACCCTACTTTTTCTGCTGGCTTTTTTGTTTGCGCCGAAACACGGGCTGACGGCCGCCTGGTTGCGCAATAATAAACGCCGAAGCGTCTTATAATGGACTGGCTTGAGTTTGTGCCGACCTATGTCGCCCAACCTTTGGGTTTCCCGTTTATGCAGCGGGCGATGATTGCCGCCATCGCCGCCGGCGTGGTGTGCGCAATACTGTCGTGTTTCCTGATTCTCAAGGGATGGTCGCTCATGGGAGACGCTATCTCCCATGCGGTGCTGCCAGGCATTATCCTGGCCCATAGCGCCGGGCTGCCAATCGTTATCGGCGCCGTTGGATCGGGAATGGTTTGCGCCCTGGCCACCGGGTATATCAAAGACCATTGCCGGGTGAAGGAGGACGCGGTAATGGGCATTGTATTTTCGGGCATGTTTGCCCTCGGATTGGTGCTGTTTACGCACATTGATACCGAGCTGCACCTCAACCATATCCTGTTCGGCAACGTGCTGGGCATTACACCTGCGGAGCTTTGGCAGATGCTGCTCATAGCCGGCGCGGTATCCCTGGTCATCCTCCTTAAGCGGCGGGACCTGATGCTCTACTGTTTTGATCCGGCCCAGGCGCAAGTGCAGGGCCTGCCGGTCAAGACGCTGCATTACGGGCTGTTATGCCTGCTGGCTCTGACCATCGTCGCCGCCCTGCAGGCGGTGGGGGTATTATTGGCGATTGCCATGCTGATTTTACCCGGCATCACCGCCTCCCTGCTCGCCCGCCGGTTCGACGGAATGCTGCTGGCGGCGGTGCTGGCTTCGGTTGGCTCCTGTGTGACCGGCACGCTCATAAGCTTTCATATCGACGGCGCCACCGGCCCCTGCATCGTGATTGTTCAGGCATTGCTGTTTGTGGCTGCGCACGTTTACCGCATCGCCCGGCCCATTCCTCCGCAGGTGGCCTAGCCCCCTGAACGCACGCTGCCGTTTCGGCAAAACATCATTCTGGATACGCCTTGCCGCCGAAAACGACCCTGGCGCATTATCAGATTATGTGCAGATTTCATGTTTCCCCTCCGCCTCATCTGATAAATCGCATCCGCGTATCCCTTCCGGCCTTGATGGGTTGACCTTGTGCCAAAACCGCTTTCGAACATGACGATATGAGGATGAGCCCTGGATTGAGCGTTTTTTAAAATATATTTTTTTAAATGATTATAAAATGATTTATTTCTTATAGGAATAAATCATGAATGTTGTACTTTCCACAATAAAAGCGCATCTATTTAATAGTTGCACTTCAGCTATTGATCTTGTTCAAAATAACCCATCACCATATAATATACATATAGCAAAATGTCTTCTAAGCGCCAAAATGACGGCATTGAATCTCCTTTTATCCGATCCGCAAAAACGTTCAGAAGTAAACGAGGCTAAAGTCAACAAATATAATAATCTACTCGTAAAATTAAATAATTTGACTCATCATTTACAGATAGACAGTCCGCCGAGGCTTTCAAGATCAACGCAAAACGATCTTCCCGCCGGAGCAAACCATAAGCATATTTTGATTGAGGCCGCGACGGATGAATTTACAAAGTTGTTCAAATCAAAAATTGCGTGCTTAAGCGGAATCGATTTTATCAATAGGGATTTGAGACATCTTGATTTTGAAAATGCAAATGAGCTGCCTTTTTCCCGCGGTATGCCCTGCTCTGAGAATTTTACCGGCGCAAATCTGACAGGGGTGGATCTCAGCGGTGCTTTTTTGGAAGGTTCAAATTTCAAAGGTGCAACGCTAAATCATGCCAAACTGCAGATCAACTGTGCCAACTTTACTGATGCGGCGCTCGATAATGCCGATATCACAATAAATCCACCAGAAGCCTGGGATGAATGGCATTTAGATTGTTTATTAAATAGTGATAACAATCAAGATACAATATTTTCAACAATAAACACCATTGATGATAAATATCGCGATCTCAAAGTCAATTTAATTCATCAAATCATTGATTCATTAGTCCAGGACAACGTAGACATGGAAGATCCTACATTTCCTAAATCTGTGATGATAAATACATTGTTTTCTAAGGAATTTTATCTTCATGATGAAAAAATAAGACTCTATTGCGACAAATTACTCCAAAAAGAAATCATTAAAGCGAATGAAAAAACGTTACTTAATGGCTTTAATAAAGCCGCATTGTTATTTTTATTGGATACTATCGCCAACTCTGCAAAAGCTAACAAACAAAAATATTACATGATTGATAATAATGGCTTTTTTAATCAACTCATGGTGCTTTGCGCTCACAACGACGCTGCCGAAATAAGAGAAAAAGCCCGCGCTATATACAATGATTATTTGAAATTGGATGAGGTAAAAATTTATGCCGATAAAAAAGGAATACGGTAACGGCAACAAGCATCCTGACTGGTCGGATACGGACATATTCAATTATATATTGATAAACAAAGAAAAGGCTCTGATCATTGACCATGCGAACTTAGCAAGTATGCTTCATTTCAGTAAAGAACGAAATCGAATAAACTGGCATTGTTTTTTCTATTATCTTGCTGATCATTGCCAGCCTATAGAAAGCATCAACTACTTTGAATTATTCAATGAACACTTTACACTCTTCAGCCAGAGTTATCATTATGATATGAATAAATCTCGTTTTGAAAAATTAATAGACATCTTAAATCTTTGTGAGTATGAATCTCGATTCAAATCTGTAATAGCAGGTGAACCGGTATCCCATGCGGATAAACTCATCCAGGCCGAAGATCAGCTGCGACTCCACGAACTCTTCCAAGACGTTATGAGCCCCAAGGATACCAGCCCAAAGAATGCGAGTCCTATTGATGCTAATCCTATTGATGCTAATCCTATTGATGCTAGTTCTATTGATGCTAGTCCTAAGGATGCCAGCCCTAAGGATGCCAGCCTTAAAGAGACCGTCCTCAAAACCGCGCATATAAGCGTAATATTGGATGTATTTCAATTGGAAGAGGCCAGCGATACGTTGAAAGCGCAAACTTTTTCAGTCTTGCGGCACTATTTGTTAAGTACTCATCCAGTGCGATATTTGGTACGGAAACAGAGTCACCTCAAGTATTGAGGAATTACTCTTATGCGTTAATGGAAAAGGCAAATGAGCTGGATTCCCACGTTGTTGGAAGTAGGTTCGTCGAATGGAAGAACAAGCTGTTAGGTATGAATAACGCATTCACATGTACCGCCGTTCTTTCAAATATAATGATAAATCATGCCAATGAAAATTTCAGTGATATCATCTCAACAATCACCCCGCCCGTTTGGGGCTGATTGATTAAGATTACTTTTCCCTGACGGGTCTCTTGGAAAGTATCAGCCGTTTTATTCCAAGGCCAATGCGTTACGGCCTCCCGCCCGTATCCCCGGGAGACCGGAAACGGGCGGGGGCAAGTAATGCTCGAGGAACGGGCGGAAACGGCGCCGGTTACCGCCTATTCATAATCGCCAATCGGCACGCAGGAACAGAACAGGTTCCTATCCCCATAGACATCGTCCAACCGCTTGACGCTCGGCCAGTACTTATGGGCAAAACCCGCCGGGAACGCCGCCGTTTCGCGGCTATAGGGGTGGGACCATTCCCCCGCCAGCTCGCGCTCGATATGCGGCGCGTTAACCAACGGATTATCCTCCGGCGGCCACTCGCCTTTGGCGACCCGCTCTATCTCGCCGCGGATCGCCAGCATCGCGTCGATAAAACGATCCAGCTCCGCCTGGCTTTCCGACTCGGTAGGTTCCACCATCAATGTACCGGCCACCGGGAACGACATGGTGGGCGCGTGGAAACCGTAGTCAATCAGCCGCTTGGCGATATCCATTTCACTGATGCCGGTCGTCTCCTTCAGCGGACGGATATCCAGAATGCACTCATGGGCCACCCGACCGTCGCGACCGCTGTAGAGCACCGGAAACGCGCCGCTTAAACGGCTGGCGATATAGTTGGCGTTTAATATGGCCACCTGGCTGGCCTGTTTCAGGCCCTGGGCGCCCATCATGCGAATATACATCCAACTGATGGGCAGGATAGACGCGCTGCCGAACGGCGCGGCGGCCACCGCCCCCTGCCGGGTCAGCACCCCGTCGATATGCAGCACGGCATGCCCCGGGACGAACGGCGCCAAATGGGCCTTCACGCCGATGGGTCCCATGCCCGGTCCGCCGCCGCCGTGGGGAATGCAGAAGGTTTTATGCAGATTGAGGTGAGACACATCGGCGCCGATGAATCCCGGCGAGGTGATGCCCACCTGGGCGTTCATATTGGCGCCGTCCAGATAAACCTGGCCGCCGTAGCGATGGATAATCTGGCACACCTCGCGGATGGTCTCTTCATACACGCCGTGGGTGGAGGGATAGGTCACCATGATGCAGGACAGTGCGTCCCCGGCCTGTTCCGCCTTCTCGCGCAGGTCATGCAAATCGATATTGCCGTTCTTGTCGCAGGCCACCACGATAACCGACATGCCCGCCATTTGCGCGGAAGCCGGGTTGGTGCCGTGGGCCGAACTCGGTATCAGACAGATATGGCGGCCGCCTTCGTTACGGCTCTCATGATAGCGCCGAATGGTCAGCATACCGGCATACTCGCCCTGGGCGCCGGAATTGGGTTGCATGCACAACGCGTCGTAGCCGGTCAATTGCACCAGCCAACGGGAGAGCTGGGCTATCATCTGCTGATAGCCCGCCGCCTGCTCGGGAGGACAAAACGGATGCAGCTCGGCGAACTCCGGCCAGGTGATGGGAATCATTTCCGCGGCGGCATTGAGCTTCATGGTGCAAGAGCCCAAGGGGATCATGGCCTGGTTCAGCGCCAGATCCTTGCTTTCCAGCCGATGCATATACCGCATCATTTCGGTTTCGCTGTGATAGCGGTTGAAAACCGGATGCGTCAGGATGGGCGTGGCCCGCAGCCACTGCGACGGTATCCCCTCGCCGATAGCGGCATCCAAAGCATCGATATCCAACGGCCGGCCGCCGCCGGTAAGAATGGCGTAGAGAACGGCGATATCCTCGCGCCCGGTGGTTTCATCAAGCGTGAGGCCCACCGCGCCCTCCAGGTCGGCTCGCAGGTTAACGCCGTGTTGCCGGGCACGCTCCAGCACCGCGGGTTTATCTTCCACCTCCAGCGTCAGGGTATCGAAATAACGGACAAAACGCGGCGTCATGCCGGCGGCGGTCAGCCCCGCCGCCAGGATGGAGGTGAGGCGGTGGATGCGTTCGGCAATGCGCTTGAGCCCGGCCGGCCCATGGTATACCGCATACAGTCCGGCGATATTCGCCAGCAGGACCTGGGAGGTACAGATATTGGAGTTGGCCTTTTCGCGCCGGATATGCTGCTCGCGGGTTTGCATCGCCATGCGTAGGGCGGTATTGCCGGCCGCATCGCGGGAAACGCCGATAATGCGTCCCGGCATGGCGCGCTTCACGTCGTCCCGGGCGGCGAAAAACGCCGCGTGAGGGCCGCCATAGCCCATGGGCACGCCGAAACGCTGTGAAGAGCCGAACACCACGTCGGCTCCCTGAGCCCCCGGCGCCGCCAAAAGCACCAGCGCCAGCATATCCGCCGCCACGCAGCTGATGATGCGGCGCGCTTTCAGGGCCGCAAGCAGTTCGCGATAGTCATGCAGTTCGCCGGTGGTGCCCGCCTGCTGCAGCAGGACGCCGAATATTCCCGGCTGATTAAGCGACGCCTCGGCCTTGCCCACCACCACATCGAAACCGAAGGTGCCCGCACGGGTGCGCACCACATCCAGCGTCTGCGGATGAACGTCGTCGGCGACAAAAAAGCAGTTGGCCTGTTTGAGCTTGCTGGCGCGTTTAGCCAGCGCCATGGCTTCCGCCGCCGCGGTGGCTTCATCCAGCAACGAGGCGGAGGCGATATCCAGTCCGGTCAGGTCCAGCGTCAACTGCTGGAAATTAAGCAGGGCTTCGAGGCGTCCCTGGGACACCTCGGGCTGGTAAGGCGTATAAGCGGTATACCAGCCCGGGTTTTCCAGCATATTACGTAAAATCACCGGCGGAGTGATGACCGCGCTATAGCCCATGCCGATATAGTTTTTAAAGCGCTGGTTACGGCCGGCGATGGCTTTCAGCTCCGCCAGCGCCTGAGCCTCGGTGGCGGCCTCCCCCACCGCGGGCGGCGTGGGAAGCTGGATGTCGGCGGGAACGATTTGGCCAATCAGCGCGTCCAGGGTGGCCGCGCCTACGGCTGAAAGCATGTGAGTCTGCTGTTCCGGTGAAGGGCCGATATGGCGCTGAATAAACGCGTCATGGTGTTCAAGCTGGCTGAGAGTCTGGGTCATAAACGACTATTCCTGCTAGGGGCATGTCCTGCTAGGGCATGGGACGGGGAAATCACAAACGGGTCGAAAACAGCCCCGGAAGTTCGCCGGGGCCGTGCGGCGGTTTATTCGTCTTCTTCGTCAAGGGTGGCTACATAGGCTTCGGCGTCAAGCAGTCCTTCCACTTCGCTTGCGTCGGCGGCTTTGATTCTAAACAACCAGCCGTCGGTGTAAGGGTCGCTGTTCACCAGTTCGGGCGATGCTTCAAGCTCTTCGTTTATCGCCACGATAACGCCGCTGATGGGGGCATAGATATCGGACGCGGCTTTCACCGACTCGGCCACGGCGCAATCATCGCTGGCGGCGAATTCGGCGCCCACTTCCGGCAAATCGATAAACACCATATCCCCCAGCAGTTCCTGGGCATGTTCGGTGATACCGACGCTATAAACGCCCTCGCCCTCATCACGCACCCATTCATGGGACGTGGTGTACTTTAATTCTGTCGGCACGTTGCTCATCGCCATCCTCACTGTTGCAAAGTTAAAATTGAACCACCGGTTTACCGGCGCGTACAAAACCAGGTTTGGTGACCTTAACCGGCATTTCACGGTTACGGATTAACACTATGGCCTGCTCGCCGATGCCGGCGGGCACCCGGGCCAGGGCAATACTGACCCCGAGGGTCGGCGAAAAGGAGCCGCTGGTGATGATGCCCGACTGTGGATTGCCGTTGCCATCGGTGAAGCGCACCGTCTGCTCATTGCGCAGAACCCCTTTTTCGGTCATCACCAGGCCCACCAGCTGTTCGGTGCCGGCGCGGCGCGCCGCTTCCAGGGCTTCGCGGCCGATGAAATCCCTGTCTTCCGGCTGCCAGGCAATGGTCCAGCCCATGTTGGCGGCCAGAGGGGAGATGCTTTCGTCCATTTCCTGGCCGTAAAGATTCATGCCCGCTTCCAGGCGCAGGGTATCCCGCGCCCCCAGACCGCACGGCTTGACGCCGGCCGCCAGTAACTGCCGCCAGAACGACTCCGCCCGGGTTTTCGGCAAGGCGATTTCATAGCCCTCCTCGCCGGTGTAGCCGGTGGTGGCGATAAACAACTCTTGCGCCTGCACGCCGAAAAAAGGCTTCATGCCTGCCACCGCCGCCAGCTGTTCAGGGGTGAACAGCGTACGGGTCTTTTCCTGCGCCTGCGGTCCTTGCACGGCAATCAGCGCCAAATCGTCACGCACGGTCACCCGCACGGCATAGGGCGCGGCATGACTCGTGACCCAGGCGACGTCTTTTTCGCGGGTGGCGGAATTCACCACCAGACGGAAATACTCGTCCGTCAAAAAATAAACGATCAAATCGTCAATTACGCCGCCGGAGGCATTGAGCATCCCGGTATACAGCGCTTTGCCCGGCCGGGTCAGCTTCGCCACGTCGTTGGCCAGCAGATGGCGCAGGAATTCGCGGGTGCGCGGCCCCTTCAGGTCGATAATGGTCATATGGGAGACATCGAACATGCCGGCGTCGCGGCGGACCTGATGATGCTCTTCCAACTGCGAGCCATAATGCAGCGGCATCATCCAACCATGAAAATCCACCATTTTCGCGCCGCACGCGATGTGCTGCTCATAGAGCGCTGTCAACTGAGCCATCTTTTTCTCTCTTTATGATCAAAACGGGCGATGCCATCGACGCCATAACCTGCGCAAACGATACCTTTTGCCAGAAGTTACCACCGAACTCCCTATGAAACCATAAATTAAATTATCTTGTGGGGAAGAAGGATGTTAAACGTTATCACTCCCGGCAACAGCATAATATGCTAAGAAAAGGAACACGTTGGCGCACGAACCCTCATTATAGGGTCGCTAGCGCAAAATTTGATAACAAAATGCCCCGACAATACGCTGTGGGGCAGGTCTCGCTTGCGGCTTCGGATTAGGAATTATAATGGAAAAAAGCGGTAAAATTAGATTTTTTTCAGTCGAAGCGACATCCCTTTCCAGCCAGGCCGGCAGGTCGGTCAACCCCATGGCCTCGCGAATCAGGCGCGGCTTGACGCCGGGCAGGTTATCCGCCAATCGCAGCCCGGCATCCCGCAGCCATTTTTTCACCGGATTAGCGCCGTCGAACAGCTGGCGCAGCGCCTGCATGCTTGCCAGCATCACGGCGGCGCTGTGCTTGCGTCGCCGCTCATAGCGGCGCAAATAGGGATAATGGCCGATATCCTTGCCGGCGGTTTGCAGCCGCCGCAGTTCCGATAATAATTCGGCCACATCCATCAGCCCCAGATTAACCCTGTCCCGCCAGCGGATGAACGGTGTGGGCCGCATCCCCCGCCAGCACAAGCCGGTGGGCGGCGAAATCCCGAGCATAACGACCGGTGAGGGGAAAGGCCAGGCGTTCGCTTTGTAATTCGCAGAGTCCCAGCTTCAGGTCGAAATGCCGGGCCAATTCGGCGTTGAACCGTTCCGGCGGCAATTGCCGGCGCCGCTGCGCGGATTCCGGCGGCAGCGACCAGACAATGGAGCAGACATCGGGCTGCGCCAGCGGCAGAAACGCCAGTATCCCGTCGCCATGGAACGCCTGGCGGGCAATGCCGCCATGGGGGAGTTCGGTGCGCACCGTGGCCACCAGGGCATGATGCTGATAATCCCAAAAGGTGAGCGGAATATCCGCATAGCGCCGCAGCCAGGAATCGGCGCCGTCAGCCCCCACCACCAGGCGGGCGGTCAGCATCCGATCGTCGTCCAGGGTAATGAAGGCTTCGTTTTCGCCCCAGGCGACCTGCCGCAGCGACGCCGGGCACATCAGCTCGACGTCGGCAAGGCCCTCGGCCCGGCGCCACAATGCCTGATGGATGATCGGGTTTTCGATGATGTGCCCCAACGCCTCGACGCCCAGCGGGCCGCCGTCGAAAGCGATTTTGCCGAAGCTGTCGTTATCCCATACCTCCATGCCGTGGTAAGGCGTGGCGCGCGCCGCGACAATCTCGTCCCACACCCGGACATGCTGCAACAGACGCCGGCTGGCGGCATTGATGGCGGAAACCCGAAGCGCCGGGCGGTCGGCGGAGGGAATATCTTCCGGCATCCGCTGTTCCACCACCGCGACGCGCAAACCGCTGTCCTGCAGACCGCAGGCCAGGGCCAGTCCCACCATCCCGCCGCCGTTGATTACCACATCGAATGCTTGCATAGCTGAAAATCCTTGTTGAGGGCCTGAGATTAACGTTCCACCCAGCCCAGGGTGCGGCGCGCCAGGGCGTCGCGCAGCCAGGGTGAACGGGCCATGGCCAGCAGACCCAGGTTACGCGCGATCATAAGCGGTAAGTGCCCGTTGGCGAAAACGTCGATTAACCCGTCGGTGATGCCCACCGTTCCGGCCTGATCGGGCTGGCGCCGCTGTTGATAGCGCCGCAGCACGGAAAACGCGCCGGGGTCGCCGCCGCGTTCCGCCGCCTCCGCCAGGGTTTCCGCCAGCGTCATCACGTCGCGCAGACCCAGGTTGAACCCCTGCCCGGCGATGGGATGCAAGGTTTGCGCCGCATTACCCACCAGCGCCAGGCGGTGGCCGATATGATGTGACGAGGTACGCAGGCGCAAGGGATAGACATGCCGTTGCCCCACGGCGACAACCCGCCCGAGAGACCAGCCGAACGCCAGTTGCAGCGCCTTTGTGAAAGCCTGATCATCCCAGGCGGCAATCTCCTCCCGCCGGGCGTCGGGCAAACACCACACCAGCGAGCTGCGCCCCCCCCGACAGAGGCAACAACGCCAGGGGACCCTGTTCGGTAAAGCGTTCAAAGGCCCGGCCCCGGTGCGGCATCGCGGTGGAGACGTTGGCGATAATCGCCAACTGCCGGTAATCCTGCTGCCGCCACTGGATACCGCATTGGCCGGCCGTCGTCGAGTGGGAGCCATCCGCCGCCGCCACCAGCCGGCCGGTGAGTGTTTCGCCGTTGTCCAAGCGCACGGTCACGTCTTCCCGCCGCCGGGTGACGGCGACGACGGCGGCGGGGCAGTGCAGCCTGACGCCCGGCGCCTGGCGCAGCAGCGTAAACAAACGCTGTCCCGCCTCGTGCAGCTCCACCACATATCCGAGCGCCGGGACCCGGTAATCCCCGGCGTCCAGCCGCACTTTGCCGAAATGGCCGCGATCGCTCACCTGTACCTGGGTAATGGCGGTGGCGCCGGTCGCCAGCGCCGGCCAGACGCCGATGGCGGTCAGTTGACGGCAGGTTCCCTGAGCCAGGGCGATGGCCCGACCGTCATAGCCGGGATGAAGACGGCTTTCAGGCGCCGCGGCCTCCACCAGATCGATGTCCAGCCGCCCTTGCGTCAGGTGTGAAAGCGCCAATGCCAGGGTGGCGCCGGCCATGCCGCCGCCGATAATGATGACCGCCATGGATTAGCGCGCCGCCGCCATCAATGCCTCGATGTCGTCAGGATCCTTCACCACCGAATCGGTAAGATTCTCGTTGCCCTGTTCGGTAATGAGGATGTTGTCTTCGATGCGAATGCCGATGCCGCGATAGGCCGTGGGCACGTCAGCGTCCAGCGCGATGTAGATACCCGGCTCAATGGTGAGCACCATGCCGGGCTCCAGGATTCGGCCACGTTCCGGCGTGCCGTAATCCCCCCACGTCGTGGACATCCAGCCCCAGCCAATGGCTCAATCCATGCATAAAAAAAGCGCCGGTGCGCCTGTTGGCCTATCAAGGCGGCCACGTCGCCTTTCAACACGCCGAGCTTCACCAGGCCGGTCACCATGATCTTCACCACCGCCTCGGTCACCTCGCGAATACTGGTGCCCGGTTTGAATAACGCCAGCGAGGTATTGAGGGATTGCAGCACGATGTCATAAACGGCGCGCTGCTCCGGGGAGAACGTCCCGCCCACCGGAAACGTCCGGGTGATATCCCCGGCATACCCGCGATATTCGCAGCCGGCGTCGATAAGCACCAGGCTGCCCTCTTTCATGATGGATTCATTTTCGGTGTAATGCAGTATGCAGCCGTTCACGCCGCTGCCGACAATGGTGTTGTAGGAGGGAAAACGCGCGCCGTGACGGTTGAACTCATGCAGGATTTCCCCTTCCAACTGATATTCATACATACCGGGGCGGCAGGCCCGCATGGCGCGGGTATGGCCCAGGGCGGTAATCTCCCCGGCCCGGCGCATGACGGCCACTTCTTCCGCTGATTTAAACAGCCGCAGCTCATGCACCCAGGGACGCCAATCGGTGAGGGTGGCCGGCGCGGCCAGCTGCTGGCGATAACCGCGCCGCAGTATCCCCAAGGCGTTAAACACCAGATCGTCGGCGAAGGCATACTCCCCCTGCGCGTGGTACACCACATCGAGACCGTTCAATAGCAGGTGGAGCTGATTTTTGATTTCATCCCAGGGCAGCGCCCGGTCCACCCCAAGCTTCGCCGGCGCGGCATCCTGGCCCAGACGGCGGCCGAACCAGGTCTCCGCCGTCAGATCACGCACCCGGTTGAACAGGACGCTGTGGTGATGGGTTTCATCGCTTTTAATCAGGACAAGCGCCGCCTCGGGCTCATTGAAGCCGGTAAAATACCAAAAATCGCTGTTTTGACGGTAAGGATATTCACTGTCGGCATTACGGGTCGCTTCCGGCGCGGCAAAGATCACGGCGGCGCTGGCGGGAGCCATTTTTGCCAATAAAGCCTGACGACGGCGTAAATATTCTTGTTGTGTCATCACTCTCTCCTGCCTCTCTATGGTGATGGTGATTGGCCGGGCATCGCTGCGCCGGCGCCCCGGCGCCAGGGCTCAGTGCAACGTCGGTTTGGGGGTTTTCCTGCGGCGCGGACGATTCCGGGTGGGTAAAATCATTATGGCAAAGAATCGCCGCCATACGGACGTACTCGATGACCTCCTCCAGGGATTGCGCCAGCTCCTCCTGATCTTCGTCTTCGTCGTAGCCCAGTTGGCCGATATTGCGCAAGTCGTCAATGGCCTCCCGCACCTCGCCCTTGACTTTGTCCAGTTGCGGCTGCACCACCCCCCAGTCCCAGCAGGAAATGGTTGACCCAGCCCGCCAGCGCGTCCACCCGGTCGAACACCGTGGCATGCTCGTCATCCGGCAGCAGCAGTTGGAACATAAACTCTTCGTCATCCAAGGAGTGCGCGGTGTTCTCATGCAGTTGGCGCAGCGGTTCCGCCAGGGTTTGCGAGAAAGCCAAACCGTCATTGGTCAGCTCGTGCACCAGGGTTTGCCAGCTGTGATCCCGGTTGCCGCCGCACAGCATTCCGCTAATCAATCCGTGCATCTCCGCCGACGTTAACGCGACGGCCTGCTGGCTAAGCAGCTGATTCAGGTTTTCATAGTCCGGCAAGGTATTTTGTATAGACATGCGCTTTCATCGTCGTTGGCAGGATAAGTTCGTGTTATGCTACCACCAAGGTCCGTCGCTATACCAGAAAGGGCTTGTAACTTCTGTTTTATATAGATTATAGTCGCGTTCGCTTTACGCTCCCGCAATGGTGAAACGGGTGGCGCGGCGTTGGCGCGGTAACAATGCAGGAAGGTGGTATGTCCGCACAACCGGTAGATATTCAAATATTTGGTCGTACGCTGAGGGTGAATTGCCCGCCGGAACAACAGGAGGCGTTGAACCAGGCGGCTGATGATCTCAATCAGCGGTTGCAAGATCTTAAAGTTCGAACTAGAGTCACCAATACGGAACAGCTTGTTTTCATCGCCGCCTTGAACGTCTGTCACGAACTGGCGCAAGAAAGGTTGAAAACACGCGATTATGCGGCCAATATGGAACAACGAATCCGGTTATTGCAGCAAACGATCGAACAAGCCTTGGTAGAGCAAGGCCGGATTACCGAGCGTCCCGGCACGCAGTTCGAATAGCGCTTTTTTCCGGGCGCGAGTCCGGGAAGCATAAATAAAATTTCTCTGAGGTGTTCGCCAGCGGGCCAGTCCCCTGAGCCGATATTTTATACCACAAGAATGTGGCGATCTTTAACTGGTGCGCATGCTCGGTTCGTCCGAGAAGCCTTAAGGTTAGAACGCTGCGTTCACCTTGAACCATGGGTTCAAGGGTTACAGCCTGCGGCGGCATCTCGGAGATCCCCTTTCACACCAACGTCTTTGCCATGATCCCAGTTTCGGACACATCGTTACAGCGGCAATCCATTCGCAACCGCATCCGCAAGGCACGGCAAGCGTTAACCCCACTCCAGCAGACAGAGGCCGCCGACGCGGTGGCGCAACGCCTGTTGTCGCATCCGCGCGTTGCCGCCGCTACTACTCTGGCGCTATTCCTCTCCTTTGACGGCGAGCTGGATACCGGGCCGATAATCGATGCCCTGCGACGGCGCGGCCAGCAGATTTACCTGCCGGTTCTGCACCCTTTCAGTCCGGGGCATTTGCTGTTCCTGCGCTATGATGCCGATACGCCCCTGGTGATGAATCGCCTGCGCATCCGCGAGCCGAAACTGGACGTCACCCGCCTGTTGCCGCCGGCGCGGTTGGACGTGCTGTTCACCCCGCTGGTGGCGTTTGACGCACAAGGGCGTCGGCTCGGCATGGGCGGCGGCTTTTACGACCGCACGTTGCGGCATTGGCGACGCAAATCCGCCTTTTACCCTATCGGCCTGGCCCATGATTGCCAGCAGGTGGCGCAGGTGCCGGTGGAACCCTGGGATGTTCCCCTGCCGGAAATCATCACGCCGTCCCGCCAGTGGCGGTGGTGAGCGGCCATCAGGCCAGCGTCAGGGTAAAGGGCTGCAGACGCAGGGCCGACTGAATGTCGACGGCAATACCGCGATCGGTAATGACATGGGTCAGGTCGGAAAGCGGCGATACGCAAAACAGGGAATAGGCGCCGTATTTGCTGCTGTCCGCCAGCAGCACCCGCCGCCGGGCGTTGGCGGCCAAATCCCGTTTCAGCCCGGCCTTCTCCTCAGTGGGAGTCGTGATGCCTTTCGGCAGGCTCCAGGAGTTGCAACTGATAAAAGCGATATCCGGGTAGATGCTGCGCAACAGCTGTCGGCCATGCTCGCCGATGCAGGACTGGCTGCTATCGTCGATGCGCCCGCCGATAATGGTCACCTCAATTTGTTTGAATTCCGACAGCAGCAGGGCGATATGCAAATCGGCGGTAATGACCCGCAGCGGCAGATGGGTGAGATTGCGCGCCAATTCAAGCATGGTGGTGCCGGCATCCAGCACCACGGAGTCGCCGGCTTGCACCAGCAACGCCGCCATCTGGGCAATAGCCCTCTTTTCCGGCAGATTGCGCTGCAATTTTTCATTGGTGGTGGGTTGGCTTGGAACGAATCGGTTTAACGTTACCCCGCCATGGCTGCGGCTGATCACACCCTGTTCATCAAGTTTAATCAGATCGCGTCGGATGGTGGCGGGAGAAGCAGATACGGCCGCGACCAGTTGATCTACAGTAACCAGATTATGGGTTTTTTAAAAAATCCATAATCTGATCAAGGCGACTTTGTCCTTTCATAACATCCGCTTAACTATGCCATGACTCTGCCAAGACTACCCATGACTATGCCAGTTGCATGGCTAATTGAATTGATATCGCCATGCTCTCAGACTTGGCTTTGCCTGTCCAGGCAATATCGAAGACGGTGCCACGGGACGATGGTTTTAATTACCACGATACCTCTCCTCGATGAAAATAAGGGCATCGCGCAGGGTGCCTTCATTGCCGAAACCGCCGGCTTTGGTGATTACCGGTAAATCATCAATCCCGCTGTTGACAAAAGTGCCGTAAGGCACGCAGGACGTCACCTCGCCGGCAATGCGATACCCTTGGGCCCCCAGAGCGCGGGCCACGGCGATGGCAATGTCGCCACCGGTGAGAAACAACCCCCCCCGATACGATTTTGGGCGATGATAAGCCTTGCGGCCTCGCCGAGCCGTGAACCGATATATTCCCCCAACTGTCGGCGCGTATAGCCGTATCGGCGGCACAGGTCGTCAATGGCCCGCCGCGCGCCGGCGTCCCGGCAGGTGCGCAATACGCAATGCCGCCGCTCCTCCAGCACCGCCGCCGCCGCCCGGACATAAGGCATCATGGTCTCCGGGCCCGGCGCCGCCAGCAGCGATTCCACCTCGATATCCACGATACCGAGCGGTTGCTCCCGGGCGGCGAAGGCAATCTGCCGTCGGGTGATGTCGCTCATGGAACCGGCCACCGCCAACACCGGCAATCGCCCGCCGGAGGCCGTTGGGTGCTCGGGGCATAAGCCACAGCCTACTTGAAAGTGCCCAGCGGGTAAGCCGCTGCCATTCTGAGAGGGACCGGCGTCTAAGGTGTCGCCGGCTTGAGCGCGCCCGGCGAGTAAAGCGCTACCATTTTGAGCGTGCTCAGCACATAAGCCGCCGCCGGCTTGAGAGTCCTCAGCGCATAAGCCACCGCCGGTCTGTGAGTACGCCGGAGCTGGAACGCCCCCGGTTAGAAAGTACGCAGGGGATAAAGCGCCGGCCAGGCCCGCCGCGCCCGCCAGAATAGCAGGCACCGTCAGAATGCCCGCCGCCCGGGCTATCTGCAGCAAATCGCCATCGTTTTCCGCATCTATCACCACGCAGCAGGGCCCCTTGGCCGCCAACTGCCGCAGATATTCGCCAAGCCCACAGCCCCGGACCATCGCCAGATGCGCCTCATACACCGGCAATGCGCTCTGCAAACCGATAAGCGTTCCGATATGGGAAGACAAAATCGGCGTTTTCGGATCGCTGGCGTATTCGGTTTCCATCAAAGGGACGCCCTGCACCAGGCATTGTCCCTGCCGCGTGGTTCGACCCGCGGCGGGGATAGCGGGAGCGATAATGGCAAGCCGCGCTCCGCTTACCGCCATGGCCGCCTCGATTTCGGCGCCGACATTCCCACGCAAGGTAGAGTCGATTTTCTTGAATACCTGCGGCGCTCCCGTCGTCCCCTGAAAAAACGGCCGCAGCGCCTCGCGCACTTTCTCCCCCGCTTGACCTGGGGATAACGCCCGGCTTTCGGTATTGACAACCAGCACGTCGGCCCGCGACGACGCCGCGAAGCGTTCATCAAGCAAAACCTCGGTACGCGCTCCTCTCTTTGCCAGCTGCGCGCCGGTATCGTTGGCCCCGGTAAAATCATCGGCAATCACCAACAGTTTCATGCTTACCCTCCTAAAGGCCGTAGCCGCGTTGCGTTACGCTCAAGTCCTGACGCAAAGGGCCGCATGATAATGATTATATGTAATCATATTGATTATATTGACTCAAATTTTAAAAAAAACGAGATCCGGCGCTTATTGTCACCGTTTACGGCAAATGAGCGACCTATAGGGATGTGATTGAGGAGAGCGCGTGTCAAAGGGAGAGCATGGCGGTGGGGTCGGAGCGGCCGTCCGGCGGCCGTCGAAGCGCCCCACGGCAGGCTAGGCCCGCGTTCACCGATTGTGCAGCGAGCGCTTCCTAGCATCGATGCCAACGAGAGCGCGTGTCAAAGGGAGAGCATGGCGGTGGGGTCGGAGCGGCCGTTCAGCGGCCGTCGAAGCGCCCCACGGCAGGCTAGGCCCGCGTTCACCGATTTCGCAGCGAGCGCTTCCCAGCGTCGATGCCAACGAGAGCGCGTGTTAAAGGGAGAGCGGGTTTGACGAGGCCGGGTCGGAGCGGCCGTTCGGCGGCCGTCGAAGCGCCCCACGGCAGGCTAGGCCCGCGTTCACCGATTGCACGGCGAGCGCTTTCCAGCAGCGATGCCAACGAGAGAGCGCGCTAGAGGGAGACACGGGCCCAGGGCGCAGCGGGCCCCGCCTTGGGCCCAACGCTCAATACAGCAAACGAGCTCTGATCGTACCGGGTATGGCCTTCAGCAATTGCAGAGCAGTGTTTTCAGCATCGGTCTCCACATCTATCACCACATAGCCGATTTCCGGCGTGGTCTGCAGATACTGCGCGGCAATATTAATGCTCTGCTCGGCAAAAATCTGGTTGATGCGGGTCAGAATACCGGGACGGTTTTCATGGATATGCAGCAACCGGCTGACGTTTTTCCCATGCTCAGGCAAAGAAACCTCCGGAAAATTCACCGCGGACAGCGTAGAACCGTTATCAGAGTATTTCGCCAACTTGCCCGCCACTTCCGTACCGATGTTTTCCTGCGCTTCCTGCGTCGACCCGCCGATGTGCGGCGTCAATATCACATTGTCGAACTCACACAGGGGCGAAACAAACGGATCGGCATTGGTGGCGGGCTCTTCAGGAAACACGTCCACGGCGGCGCCGGCCAAATGCTTACTGGCCAACGCGTCGCACAAGGCGGGAATATCCACCACCGTTCCGCGCGCGGCGTTAATAAACAGCGCGCCTTGCTTCATATGGCCGAATTCCGCCTTGCCCATCATGTTGCGCGTGGACTGGGTATCAGGCACATGCAAGGTCACCACGTCGCTAAGGCCCAGTAATTCCGGCAGGGAATCCACCTGATGGGCATTACCCAACGGCAGCTTGCTCTCGATATCATAAAAATAGACCTGCATCCCAAGTCCTTCCGCCAGGATGCCCAATTGCGTACCGATATGGCCGTAACCGATGATGCCCAGCTTCTTGCCGCGGGCCTCGAAACTGCCTTGCGCCTGCTTGTTCCACTTGCCGCGGTGGGCTTTGGCATTAGCTTCCGGCACGCCGCGGATCATCAACAGCATTTCGCCAATCACCAGCTCAGCCACCGACCGTGTATTGGAAAAAGGCGCATTGAAAACCGGCACACCCCGTTTCAGGGCGGCTTTGAGATCCACTTGATTGGTGCCGATACAGAAACAGCCTACCGCCACCAGTTTTTCCGCGGCGGCGAGCACCTCTTCCGACAGATGGGTACGGGATCGGATGCCGACAAAATGCGCATCGCGAATAGACGCTTTCAGTGATTCGGTGTCCAATGCGCCTTTGTGGTATTCGATATTGGTATATCCGGCATGCCGCAGATTATCGATTGCGGTTTGATGAACGCCCTCAACCAGCAGAAACTTGATTTTATCTTTTTCCAACGATACTTTCGCCATTTCCCGACCCTTTTTGAAACTTCAGAAGCGGCTGTAAAACACAGCACCCGGACAAAATAACAAATATTGCCGCATCGGCAAGGCCGATAAATAGCCGGCCCATAGCATAAGAACCGACCATAAGTGATTGCTATGGATAATTCCTCTGAAGCGACGGGGAAGCGTCCTATTTATGGCAGAGAAATGACCGGAATGTGATATTTATCACTAAATTTTAGTTGCAGAATTAAAAGATGCTATGTAACTAAAATTAACACTTGCCTGGAGATCCGGGCAAGCCGTTGCCGACAAGCCGGCCGCCCTGCCCATAGCGGTATTCGCTCTGCCCATAGTGGCCCGCGCTCTGCCCATAAGAGTATCAATGCCGCTCTTCGATAATTTTAACCCCGTTCGGCGTGCCCACCAGCGCCACATCCGCGCCCCGCCGCGCGAACAGACCGACGGTCACCACGCCGGGCAGGCTATTGATCTTATCTTCCAGCGCCACCGCATCCAGAATACGCAGGTTTCGCACGTCCAGGATGATATTGCCGTTGTCGGTCACCACCCCCCTGCCGGTATTCGGGCGAACCGCCCAATTTAACCAGTTCCCGGGCCACATAGGATCGCGCCATGGGTATCACCTCCACCGGCAGGGGAAAGTTTCCCAGCACATCAACCTGTTTTGAGGCATCGACGATGCAGATAAAACGCCTGGCCACCGCGGAGATGATTTTTTCACGGGTCAGCGCCGCGCCGCCGCCTTTGATCATCTGCATATGCCCATTGATTTCGTCCGCGCCGTCCACATAGATATCCAGCGAATCGACGCTGTTCAGATCAAACAAGGGAATGCCCAACGCCTTCAGTTTCGCCGACGACGCTTCGGAACTGGATACCGCGCCCTCTATTTGATGTTTCATCGTGCCCAGGGCGTCGATGAAATGCGCGGCGGTGGAACCGGTGCCGACGCCGACAATGGTACCGGGTTGAACGTATTTCAATGCCGCCCAGCCCACCGCTTTTTTAAGTTCTTCCTGCGTCATGGTATGTTTTACCTGTGGAAACCCGATTTATCGGTATTATAAAGCAATATGCCTGTAAAAAGCTTGTCTTACGCCGCGGCGGCATGACGTTGACCCGACAACGCGCCGTCCGGAAGATTTTAAACCCTTACCGCGGCAAAACTATGGCATAGTGCAGGGATACATGACGCAAGGGGATGACGATTGCATGAAACGCCCGGACTATCGAACGCTGCAGGCGCTCGACGCCGTTATACGGGAACGCGGTTTTGAACGCGCCGCGCAGAAGCTTTGCATAACGCAATCCGCTGTATCACAGCGCATAAAACAGCTGGAAAACCTGTTCGGCCAACCGCTGTTGGTACGCACCGTCCCACCCCGGCCAACGGAGCAGGGGCAAAAGCTGCTGGCGTTATTACATCAGGTGGAGCTGCTGGAAGATGAGTGGCTCGGCACCGATAACGGCAGCGATACTCCCCTGCTGCTATCCCTGGCGGTAAATGCCGATAGCCTCGCTACCTGGCTGCTGCCGGCGCTGAAGCCGGTGCTTACCGACTCTCCTATTCGCCTCAACCTGCAGGTGGAGGATGAGACCCGCACGCAGGAACGTTTGCGGCGTGGTGAAGTGGTGGGGGCGGTGAGTATCCAGCCTCAGCCGCTGCCCAGTTGTCTGGTGGATCAATTGGGGGCGCTCGATTATCTGTTTGTGGCATCAAAACCCTTTGCCGAGCGCTACTTTCCCAACGGCGTGACCCGCAGCGCGCTGCTCAAGGCGCCGGCGGTGGCGTTCGATCATCTCGACGATATGCATCAGGCCTTTTTGCAGCAGAATTTCGACCTGCCCCCCCCCCGGCAGCGTTCCCTGCCATATCGTCAACTCGTCGGAAGCGTTTGTGCAGTTGGCTCGCCAAGGCACCACCTGCTGCATGATCCCCCATCTGCAAATAGAAAGAGAACTGGACAGCGGCGAGCTGATTGACCTCACGCCGGGCCTGTTCCAACGCCGGATGCTGTTTTGGCATCGCTTCGCGCCGGAAAGCCGGATGATGCGTAAAGTGACCGATGCCCTGCTCTCCTTCGGTCGCCAGGCGCTGCGCCAGGTTTAAGGCTGAGACTGCGGCTGAGGCTGAGGCCGCAGCTCGTACACCACATCCACCTGATCGTCGAAGCGAATGGTTTGCTGCGCGTAGGTCTGCGCGGCCTCGGTTTGCGCCATGGCGTCATTGGCTTTAAACATCCGCGCCACCGGCATCGGCTGAAAATTCGACACATGGTAGCGAATACTGAATATCGGCCCCAGTTGAGAATTAAAGCCCTGCGCCAGCGCGCGGGCCTGCGAGGTGGCGTTGGCCATGGCCTGCGCAAGCGCCTTGTCGCGATAGGCGCCCGGATTGGCGACCCCGAACTCCACCGCCCTGATTTCGTTCAGGCCGGATTTCAGCGCGCCGTCCAATATTTCATTGAGTTTATCCAACTGTCGCACCGTCACCTGCACCTGGCGCACCGCGCGGAAACCCCTCAGCACCGATTCGCCGGGTTTCGAGAAATCATAGTCGGGCTGGACAAGCAGATTGGCGGCAAAGATGTCGCGCTTTTCGACGCCGCTTTTCGCCAGGAAATCAAAATATTGCGCCACGCGCGTATCAGCCTGTTTCTTGGCGTCGCCGGCGTCCTTGGACGAGATGGAAACCACGATGGTCAGGGTGGCGATATCCGGCACCGCCTCCACGCTCGCGGTGCCCGAGGTAATTACATGCGGACCGGCGGGCAGCTCCGCGGCCGGCGCCTGGGCGGACAACACTCCCCATGCCGCCATGGCGGCTAATGCTAATGCCTTGACCTTCATAACGCCTCCCGTCGAGTTGAATGACCGTAATAAAAGGCCGATACGGCCTATCATTGCCGATTTTTATTTTTAGGCCAGGCTATTTGCAGTTATTTACCCTTTACAGCAGCGGCCAGGCCTGGCGCGCCAGCTTCAGCGCCACCATCCACATCACGATGCCCACGAAGAGCTGAATGCATCGTTGCACTCCCGGCCGGTTCAGCCAAGGGGACAGCCGCGCCGATAACATGGCCAGTCCGTAAAACCAGACCACCGAAGCGCCGATGGTGCCGGCGGCGAAAAAGCGGCGCGCCATCGGTTCGAACTGACCGCCGAGACTGCCCAGCACCACCAGGGTGTCCAGGTAGACATGCGGGTTGAGCCAGGTGACCGCCAGCATGGCGATAACCACGCGACGGCGGGTCGAGGGGCGGACATCGGCAAGATTCGCCGCCTTACCGCCGCCATGCCACGCGTGGCGAATGGCGGTGAAGCCGTAAACGGTGAGAAAAGCGACCCCCGCCAGGGTGACTCCTTGCAGCAGCAGGGGTGAGCGCGATAGCAGCGCGCTGCCGCCGAATACCCCCGCCGAAATAAGCGCCATATCGCTCAGCAGGCAGAGAAACGCCACCAAAAGATGATATTGCCGCCGGATGCCTTGGTTCATGACCAGCACGTTCTGCGGCCCCAGCGGCACTATCGTCGCCATGCCCAGGGCGAATCCCTGGATAAATACAGCCCACACGCCGTTTTCCTTTTGTTATTCAACAGAAAATACCGGCAGTGTAATGAAAAGCGATCATCAGATGAAATGGAAATTTCTAATCAATAATTAGCAAAACTAATAGTGAGGTGTTGGCCCGCGGGCAGCGGGCCTGGGCTGCTTTAAGACATCGCCGACGGCCGTGGAACGGCCGCGGCGGCGCGCTGCCTTTAACACGCTCCCTTTTACACACGCTCGCTGCAAGCTCAATGCTAGCGGGCTTACCCCGGTATGGGGCGCCCCGGCCGCCGCCAGACGGCGGCTTCGACCCCCTTGCCACGGTCTCCCTTTAACACACGCTCGCTGCAAGCCCGGTGGTAGCGGGCTTACCCCGGTATGGGGCGCTACGACGGCCGCCGGACGGCCGCTCCGACCCCATTACCGTGGTCTCCCTTTAACACGGTCCGCTGCAAGCTCGATGCTAGCGGGCTTACCCCGGTATGGGGCGCTCCGGCCGCCGCCGGACGGCGGCTTCGACCCCCTTGCCACGGTCTCCCTTTAACACGGTCCGCTGCGAGCTCGATGATAGCGGGCGTACCCCGGTATGGGGCGCTACGACGGCCGCCGGACGGCCGCTCCGACCCCATTGCCGTGGTCTCCCTTTAACACGGCTCGTTGCACGCCCGGCGGTAGCGGTACTAACCTGCCGTGGGGCTATTCGTGGCCGGGGTCGGCTTTTTGCTTTCGTCCTCGTTGGCGGCGGTTTGTGGTTTGGGAGTGCGGTACATATGCACATCCATTTGCGGATAGGGTATGCCTATCTGGCGTTCATCAAACGCGTGTTTGAACCTTTCCAGCCAGTCAAACGTGACGTTTTGCAGGTCGCCGCTTTTCACCCAGGCCCGGACCATAAAATCCAGGGACGAGGGCCCGAGATTGTTCAATCCAACGGTGATGCCCAGCTCTTTCAGCACGCGCTTGTCGGCGTTGATGATATCCTTGATGACCTGTTTTACCGTATTGATATCGGCGTCATAGCTGACGCTGATGGTGAGATTGACCAGCCGGTTGGGCTCGCGGGAAAAGTTGGTGATGTTGCCCCCCCCAGTATTTTACTGTTGGGCAAAACGATCAGTAGTCCGTCGTAGGTGCGCAGGGTGGTGGAAAAAATCTGCACAATCAGCACCGTGCCGGCGGTTCCGGCGAAATCTACGTACTCGCCGGCGCGAAAAGGCCGAAAGGTCACCAGCAGCACGCCGGCGGCAAAATTGGATAGCGATCCCTGTAAAGCCAAACCCACCGCCAGGCCGGCGGCGCCGATAACCGCAATGACCGATGCGGTTTGAACCCCGACCCGCCCCAAGGCGGCGATGACGGTAAAGATGATAATGCCGTAGCGGATAATCGCCGACAGAAAGTCCGCCACCGTGATATCGATATGGCGCGCACGCATCAGCCGATTGATGGTGCGGGAAACCACCTTGGCGATAAGGATCCCGACAATGAGGATGATGATGGCGGCAACGACATTTACCGCGTAGGAAAGCAATAGCTGCTCGTTATTCACCAGCCAGTTGCCGGCATGGTCGATTTTATCGACGACGTTCAGGTCTTCCATTTTATTATCCTGCCCTCTGGTGTATTGCGAAAAAAAACCTGCCGGATCTACCTGCCGGCAACAACGAAGTTTCTTAAGCGTAACCAATAATCGTTTTCAGTGCCAATCCGCGGCGCTAAAAAGTGCAGGAATAATTTTATTTTTCATTATGTTAAAGGCCTCCGGTTCGGAGGCCTTTCATCACAACGTCAACAGCCTGATTACAATACGTCGATGGCATTCAATTCATGGAATGCCAGCTCAAGACGGGCGGCCATGGATGCTTGGCCGGCGCGCAGCCAAGCGCGCGGGTCGTAATATTTCTTATTCGGCTTGTCTTCGCCTTCAGGGTTGCCCAACTGCGATTCGAGATAACCGGCGTTCTTGTGGTAGTACTTCAGAATACCTTCCCAGGTCGCCCATTGGGTATCGGTATCGATATTCATTTTTACCACGCCGTAGCTTACCGCTTCCTTGATTTCTTCCGGAGTGGAGCCCGAGCCGCCGTGGAATACCAGGTTCAGGGAGTTAGCCGGCAAACCGTATTTCTCGGAAACGTATTTCTGGGAGTTGTCAAGAATCTTCGGGGTCAGCTTCACATTGCCCGGTTTGTAAACGCCGTGCACATTGCCGAAGGAAGCGGCGATGGTGAAACGGGGGCTGATGGCATTGAGCTTTTCATAGGCGTATGCCACATCTTCCGGCTGGGTATATAAGGCGGAGTTGTCCAGGTGGCTGTTGTCCACGCCGTCTTCTTCGCCGCCGGTGCAACCCAGTTCGATTTCCAGGGTCATATTGATTTTTGCCATGCGGGTCAAATACTTGCTGCAAATGGCAATATTTTCTTCCAGCGTTTCTTCAGACAGGTCAATCATGTGGGAAGAGAACAGCGGTTTACCGGTTTTGGCAAAATGCTTTTCGCCGGCGTCAAGCAGGCCGTCAAGCCACGGCAGCAGCTTTTTGGCGCAATGGTCGGTGTGCAGGATAACCGGCACGCCGTAATGTTCGGCCATATGATGAACGTGCAGCGCGCCGGAGATAGCGCCAAGCACGGACGGTGTCTGGCCTTCGGCCTTCAGGCCTTTGCCGGCGATAAACGCCGCGCCGCCGTTGGAAAACTGCACGATGACCGGCGAGCGCACTTTGGCGGCGGCTTCCAGCACGGCGTTAATCGAATCGGTACCTACGCAGTTGGCGGCGGGCAGGGCAAAGTGGTTTTCCTTCGCCACGGCAAACACTTTTTGTACATCGTCACCGGTGATGACGCCTGGTTTTACAATATCAAAAATCTTAGACATATTGCTTTGTCCTGTTTTGTAGGCCATTAAAAAGAGGATTCAGACCGCGTTGCCTCAAGGAACCTTCGCAACGGCGGCAGCGGGCGCCGTTAGCGCCCGACTCCGTGTCGCGTTACTGTTTGGCACGCTCTTCAAGCATCACCACGGCCGGCAGTTTTTTACCTTCCACGAATTCCAGGAAAGCGCCGCCGCCGGTGGAAATATAGGATATCTGATCGGCGATGCCGAACAAGTCAATGGCCGCCAGCGTATCGCCGCCGCCGGCGATGGAAAACGCGTCGCTTTCGGCGATGGCTTTGGCGACGATTTCGGTTCCTTTACGGAAATTAGGGAATTCAAAGACCCCCACCGGACCGTTCCAAAGAATCGTCTTGGCTTTTTTGAGAATATCCGCCAGCTCGGCGGCGGAAACATCGCCGATATCAAGCACCTGTTCGTTATCTTTGATATCGGCGGCGGATTTCAGGGTCGCCGCGGCGGTTTCAGAAAATTCGGTGGCGACGCGCACGTCGGCGGGCACCGGAATTTCACAGCTTTGCAGCAGGCGTTTGGCTTCAGGTATCAAATCGGCTTCATAGAGGGATTTACCGACATTGTGTCCCTGAGCGGCAATAAAGGTGTTGGCGATGCCGCCGCCGACAATTAGCTGGTCGGCGATTTTAGACAGCGAATCCAGCACGGTCAGCTTGGTGGACACTTTGGAACCGCCGACGATGGCGACCATCGGACGCGCGGGATTGCCCAGGGCTTTCGCCAGCGCTTCAAGCTCATCGGACAGCAGCGGACCGGCGCAGGCCACCGGGGCGAATTTGCCGACGCCGTGGGTCGAAGCCTGGGCGCGGTGGGCGGTGCCGAAAGCATCCATCACATAGACGTCGCACAGGGCGGCATATTTTTTCGACAGCGCTTCGTCGTCTTTCTTTTCGCCTTTGTTAAAGCGAACGTTTTCCAATACCACCAGCTCACCGGCGGCTACATCCACGCCGTCCAGGTAATCCTTGGCCAGACGCACCGGCGCCGACAGCTTTTCCTTCAGATAATTGACCACCGGCAGCAAGGAGTATTCTTCATTATACTCGCCTTCGGTCGGACGGCCGAGGTGGGACGTCACCATGACGTGAGCGCCCTGTTTCAACGCGGCTTCAATGGTAGGCAATGAAGCGCGGATACGCGCGTCCGACGTTACTTTGCCGTCTTTAACCGGAACGTTCAGATCCGAGCGGATAAGCACACGTTTACCAGCCAGATCCAGATCAGTCATCTTAATTACAGCCATGGTGAACCCTCTTGTTGATTCTTGTAAAAGTTGTCTGAGCGGCGAAAAGAATCATCCTCCCTCGCCGAACGAGAAGCCTTTTGCGGACGCTGCCGTAGAGTTGCCGCGCAGTCTGCTGTCTTAACACACCCCTTCCCCGGGATCGTTGCCGGGAATGCTTCACCGGCGCGCGGACCTGTATAAAGCCGCTTACAATCCGGAACCGCGCGGGAAAAGGGTTAAATCATTCGAAACCCAAGATCAATTTGTACAGTCAACTATATCACGAAATATCAGCGCTGCCGCTTTTTGCAATAGCGCAAAAAGCGCAATTTCACCGCGCCGAAAGCCGCTTTGCGCCGTGACGACGCCTTTCGTCCTCGACGGGGTTAACGAAATATCGTCACCGCGACAGCACGTCTGTTTTGCTGAATTAATATCAACTGAAACGGTTCAGCTAGGATAATCAAAAAAAAGCCCTCGACGAAATAAATTTGCTGAATTTGTGACGCAGGTCCGTTTAGATGTCTTAAAAAGCAGCAATTAGCCGACCAGGGGCACACTTTTGGCGCGCAGGCCAGCTGAATCGAAAAAAAAGCCCCGGTGTTAGAACCGGGGTTTGAGTTTGCTGACAAAGTGCCCGGTCGGGGCAAACTGCCAAATCGTAAACACGCCGTAAATACCTCCCTGTAGGCTCGATCCGCGCAATTATGCCCCTCATCCCTGAGGGGCACCCTGCGGGCCAACGCCTTTAGGCGTTGTTCCAGTACGCTCCCGGCGTACTGGTCCATGGCGCGGACGGTTTACTCTTCTGGCAGCCTGCCCCGCCTTATTGACTCCGAGTATGTTTGTTAGCTCAACAGGCTGCTTATCCCAACAGGGTATGGGCTTTGTCCAATACGTTCTCAGCGGTGAAGCCGAACAGTTTGAACAGCGCCTCGGCCGGGGCGGACTCGCCGAAGCCGGTCATGCCGATAATCGCCCCGTCCAGGCCAACGTATTTGTACCAGTAGTCGGCGATACCCGCTTCAACGGCCAAGCGGGCAGACACCGCTTTCGGCAACACCGCTTCGCGATAGGACGCGTCCTGCAAATCGAACACTTCCGGCGACGGCAGCGACACCACCCGCACCTTGCGACCTTCTTCGGTCAATTTTTCCCAAGCGGAGACCGCCAGCGCCACTTCGGAACCGGTAGCGATGATAATCAGCTCCGGCCGGCCGTCGGCGTCTTTCAGGATATAGCCGCCGCGGGCGATATCCGACAGCTGCTGCGGCGTGCGCGGCTGCTGCGCCAGGTTCTGCCGGGATAATATCAGGGCGCTGGGCCCATGGGCATGCTCGATGGCCTGCTGCCAGGCCACGGCGGATTCCACCTGATCGCAGGGCCGCCAGGTCCGCATATTCGGCGTAAGACGCAGGCTGGCCAGCTGTTCCACCGGCTGATGGGTGGGGCCGTCCTCACCCAGACCGATGGAGTCATGGGTGTAGACATAGATGGAACGAAGTTTCATCAACGCCGCCATCCGCACCGCATTACGCGCATATTCCACAAACATCAGGAAAGTGGCGGTGTAAGGGATGAAGCCGCCGTGAACGGCGATGCCGTTGGCGATAGCGGTCATGCCGAATTCACGCACGCCATAATGGATATAGTTGCCCGCCGCGTTGTCGCCGAGGGAAACCGACTTCGAGTAGATGGTCAGATTGCTGGGCGCCAGGTCGGCGGAACCGCCCAGGAATTCGGGCAGCAGCGGCCCAAAAGCTTCCAAAGCGTTCTGCGATGCCTTGCGGCTGGCGATATTGGCCGGATTGGCCTGGAGCTTTTCGATATAGGCTTGGCTCTGCCGCTGCCAATCGGCGGGCAGGCTGCCTTCGGTGCGGCGTTTGAATTCCGCCGCTAATTCCGGGAAGGCCTTTTCATAGGCGGCGAATTTATCATTCCAGGCGGCCTCGCGGGCGGCGCCGGCGGATTTGGCGTCCCAGGCGTCGTAAATGTCCTGCGGAATGACGAAGGGCGCCTCGTTCCAGCCCAGCTGCTTGCGGGTGGCGGCCACTTCGGCATCCCCCAACGGCGCGCCGTGGGCATCATGGGAGCCGGCCTTGTTCGGCGAACCGAAACCGATCACCGTTTTGCATATCAGCAGCGAAGGCCGGTCGGTCACGGTCTTCGCTTGTTCAATGGCGGCTTTGATGGATTCGGCGTCATGCCCGTCCACGCCGCGCACCACGTGCCAGCCGTAGGCTTCAAACCGTTTGGCGGTGTCGTCGCTGAACCAACCTTCCACATGCCCGTCGATGGAAATACCGTTATCGTCGTAAAACGCCGTCAGCTTGCCGAGCTTCATGGTGCCGGCCAAGGAGCACACCTCGTGTGAAATCCCTTCCATCATGCAGCCGTCGCCCATAAAGACGTAAGTGCGATGGTCGACGATGTCATGGCCCGGACGGTTGAACTGCGCCGCCAGGGTACGTTCGGCGATGGCCATGCCCACCCCGTTGGCAATGCCCTGCCCCAGGGGACCGGTGGTGGTTTCCACCCCGTCGGTGTAACCGTATTCCGGATGGCCGGGGGTTTTGGAATGCAGTTGGCGGAAGCTTTCCAGCTCGGACATCGGCAGATTGTAGCCGGTGAGATGAAGCAGGCTGTAGAGCAGCATTGAGCCATGGCCGTTGGACAGGACGAAGCGATCGCGGCCGGCCCATTTCGGATTGGACGGATTGTGTTGCAAATAGTCACGCCAGAGCACTTCGGCGATATCGGCCATGCCCATCGGGGCGCCGGGGTGGCCGGATTTCGCTTTCTGCACCGCATCCATGCTTAATGCACGTATGGCGTTCGCCAGGGTTTTACGGGATGTCATTTTTATACTCCAGTTCGGATTGAACAGTGTCTCGTTGACCAAGCTATATTAAAATCAATCACTTAACTTCTGAGACCAAGAAAAAAATATCGATAAATGTAACCCAAATTGGTGATAAATGTATATGCAGGAATGCGCGAAATATCAGGTGAGAAACGGGCGGAGGGGCAATGAGGCCGCCTGAGGCGGACAATGAGGGGGTGATGGCGGCGATGCAGGCGCCAATAACGCTTTGGATTCAATAATTAGCGTCATCGGCCCTGCCTTCACCCTAAGGCGCTATCCTGCAACAGGCCTTATAGATGTCCGGTGCTGGCGGGCCCAGGCTTGCCATGGAGCGTTGTCCTTCGACACGCCTTACGGACGAGCGGTGTTGGCGGGCCCGGTCCGCCAAAGAGCGTAGTCCTTCGACACGCCTGATGTACGATCGTTGCTATCCTGCCGGGCTCGCCATGGAGCGCTTGGTGGGCTTTAGCCGATTCGCCCCCAACGGCGTGCTTTCTGAAAAAACGCGCCCGCTGCGGCCCGCCGGCATAAAGTCAGGCCTTTCGCGAGCGGTTTACCCTGTTATCAGGCTTTTTTCGCGCCCTGGATATACAACATTTCCAAGGCCAGCGTCGCGGCGGCCAGCGCGGTAATTTGCGACTGATCGTAGGACGGCGCCACTTCCACCACATCCATGCCGACGATATTGAGCGGCTGCAGGCCGCGCACCAGCTTTAAAGCCCGATCGGTGCTTAATCCGCCGATAACCGGCGTGCCGGTACCCGGCGCGCAGGCCGGATCGAGACAGTCGATATCGAAGGTCAGATAAACCGGCGCATCGCCGACAATGCCTTTTACCTGGGCGATGACATCCTCGACACCGCGATCGTTGACCTGCGCCGCGTCCAACACGGTGAAACCGTTGTCCCGGTCATATTCGGTACGAATACCGATCTGCACCGAACGCCGCGGGTCGATCAAGCCTTCATTCGGGGCATGGAAAAACATCGTGCCGTGATCGAATTTGCTGCCGTTGGCATAGGTATCGGTATGGGCGTCGAAGTGCACCAGCGCCATTTTGCCGAAGTGCTTGGCATGGGCCCGCAGCAGGGGCAGCGTAACGAAATGATCGCCGCCGAAGGAAAGCAGGCGCTTGCCCGCCGCCAGCAACCGCTCCGCATGCTGCTGTAGCTTGTCGCTGAAATCCTGCGCATCGCCGAACTCGAACACCAAATCGCCGCAGTCCACGACGTTCAGGCGCTGGCGGACATCGAAATCCCACGGCCAGCGGCAGCCTTCCCAGGCCAGATTGGTGGAAACCTGGCGAATGGCCGCCGGACCGTGCCGGCTGCCCGAACGCCCGCTGGTGGCCATGTCGAACGTAATACCGGTGATAACCCAATCGGCGTCGCCGTCGTAAGGGTTGAACGCCAGCGGCAGCCGCAAAAATCCAAAGGCATTGGAAACCAGGGAGTTGTCGTATTGGTGGCCGAGGGTGTTCATAGTCAATCCATCGTTATTCATAACATCACTCATCTTCGAGGTAAGTGTAACCATAAAGGCCGGCCTCGAACTCTTCGAGGAATTCCGCCTGCAGCGCGGGGTCGAGATCGGTCTCTTTCACCTGATCGCGGAAACGGGTAAGCAAGACATTCGGCTCAAGCTGAACATATTGCAACATATCGGCCACGGAATCCCCTTCATCGGACTCATTCAGTTCCACGCTGCCGTCCCGGAAGACAAACACGTCCACCGCCGCGGTATCGCCGAACAGATTATGCATATTCCCCAGGATTTCCTGATAGGCTCCCACCATGAAAAAGCCCAGCAGCGGCGGGTTTTCCACATCATAAGGCGGCATCGGCATGGTGGTGGCGATGCCGTCGCCATCGATGTAATGATCAATGGTGCCGTCGGAGTCGCAGGTGATATCCAGCAACACGGCGCGGCCTTCCGGCGGTTTATCCAGCCCTTCCAGCGGCAACACCGGAAAGAGCTGATCGATGCCCCAGGCGTCCGGCATCGACTGGAACAGCGAAAAGTTGACGTACAGCTTATCCGCCATGCGTTCCTGCAATTCGTCGATAATGGGGCGATGGGCGCGGTTGCTGGGATCAAGCTGCGTCTGGATCAGGCGGCAAATATTCAGATAAAGCTGTTCCGCCCAGGCCCGCTGGGTGAGTTCAAGCATGCCGTGGGTATATTGGGTATGCACATCGTGCAAATCCATCTGGCTGTCATGGAGCCATTCCCGCAGAGAGCGGCGATTAAGCGGCTCCTGCATCTCCTGCCAGGTCTGCCACAGGCTTTCCAGCGCGCGCGGCGCGTCTTCATCCGGCGGGCTCGGCTCCGTAAACTCATTACGCTCTACGCCGATGATATTCGATACCAGCACCGTGTGATGGGCGGTAACCGCCCGGCCGGATTCGGTAATCACCGTCGGATGCGGCAAATCAAACTCATTGCAGGCGTCGCCGATGCCCCAAATGACGTTATTGGCGTATTCATTAAGGCCGTAATTGGCGGAGCAGTCCGACTGGGACCGGGTGCCCTCGTAGTCCACCCCAGGCCGCCCCCCACATCGAAACACTCTATGTTGACCCCCAACCGGTGAAGTTCCACATAAAACCGCGCCGATTCCCGCACGCCGGAGGCGATATCGCGGATATTGGACAGTTGGGATCCCAAATGAAAATGCAGTAATTGCAGGCTATCGAGACGGCCTTTGCTGCGCAGCAGCTCTACCAATTGCAGGACCTGAATCGCCGCCAGTCCGAACTTCGATTTTTCGCCGCCGCTGGACTGCCATTTACCCGATCCCTGCGACGCCAGACGGGCGCGCACGCCAAGCCGCGGCACCACGTTAAGCCGCTCCGCCTCCTCCAGCACCAGCTTGATTTCCGACATCTTTTCAATGACCAAGTACACCTTGTGGCCCAGCTTCTCGCCGATCAACGCCAGCCGGATGTATTCGCGGTCTTTGTAGCCGTTGCACACGATTACGGTACGGGTCATGCCGGCATGGGCCAGCACCGCCATCAGCTCCGCCTTGGAACCGGCTTCAAGCCCCAACGGCTCGCCGGAATTGATCAGGGACTCAATCACCCGGCGGTGCTGGTTGACCTTGATGGGATAGACCAGGAAATAGCCGCCTTCATAGCCGAAGGATTCGCGGGCGCGTTTAAAAGCGCCGTTAATGGAACGCAGACGGTGCTGCAAGATTTGCGGAAAGCAAAACAGCGCCGGCAGGCGTTGGCCGTCGTTCTGCCGCTCTTTCACCAGCTCGGCCAAATCCACTCGCGCTTCCGGGTAGTCGGGATCCGGGCACACGCTGACATGACCCAGCTCGTTGACGTCAAAGTAATTATTGCCCCAATAGGGAACATTGTGGGTGCGCATCATTTTACCGGCATCGCTGTCATTCATGGCCACCTCCTGCATGGAACGCAAAGTATCATGGGGGCCGCTGCGATGAGGCCCTTGGTGTTTTTCATCAAACATGTTACTGCTCTCCCCCACGGTTCACGCTGATATTCCCGTGCACCGTTTCCACAGCGTCGGAACCACCGTCGATGGCATTGATAAGCGTGCGAGCGCATACCGCCAACAGCAATAAACGCCGCCGGATGCAGCCGGCATCCGGTACATCGGTACCATAATTGTAAAACACCTTGATGAACTCCGTGCTACGGGACAAAAGATACCCAAGAATATGGGCTGCGTGAAATACCTGATACTGCCGGCCCTGGCGTTACCGGACGGGTCGCCGGCGAGCGAACAACCGATTCCGGCAGCCGATCATGCCGGATATCGGCAACATCGGCGAGAAACAGAAAAAGACGCGGAATAAGTATAGGTTACCGAATAGCGGAGAACAGGCGAGGCAATGCGGATCATTAACAGTGTCATCCCCCCGGAACGGCGCATCCGTCGGCAAAAGGCCGGGCCGGAGCGGATAAAAAGTGACAAGATGTAAATGACCGCTATCCACATCCCGCTTATCGTGCGCGCGAATTTATACAGCCATCGCCCGCAAAATGCAAAATGAAAATCATGACAAGGCGTTATAAGGAGCAAAAAGTCGCCGCCGTCCCTTTAAGCTGACACATTTCAGCATAAAAATCGCTGGCCTTTTGCCGAGGGGGTGCCCTAGAATAGCCATCCAGAAGTTAATCCATCCAAATAGATTAACTCAGCGACTCACTGCATAATGCTATTTATCCGCGGGACGTTGCAGGACGCGTAGCTCCATCAGCGGAAAATCGCTTTTCCGGTGCTATATCCACAGCGCTGCGCAGTCATTTCTAACCCGTATTCTAAGGTAAAGAGACCGATGGCTAAACACCTATTTACATCCGAATCCGTTTCAGAAGGACATCCTGATAAAATCGCGGATCAGATTTCCGACGCCGTGCTCGATGCTATCCTGGCGCAGGATACAAAAGCGCGCGTAGCCTGCGAGACCTATGTCAAAACCGGCATGGTGCTGGTGGGCGGCGAAATCACCACCAGCGCCTGGGTGGATATTGAAGAATTGACCCGCAGAACCATTCGCGATATCGGTTATATCAATTCGGACATGGGTTTTGACGCCAATTCCTGCGCCGTGCTCAGCGCCATCGGCAAACAGTCTCCCGACATCAACCAGGGCGTGGATCGTACCGACCCGCTGGAACAGGGCGCCGGGGACCAGGGCCTGATGTTCGGCTACGCCACCAATGAAACCGATGTATTGATGCCGGCGCCGATTACCTACGCCCATCGCCTGGTTTCACGCCAGTCGCAGGTCAGGAAAGACGGTACCCTGCCGTGGCTGCGCCCCGACGCCAAAAGCCAGGTCACCTTCGCCTATGACAACGACAAGATCATCGGCGTGGATACCGTGGTGCTTTCCACGCAGCATTCCGACGATATCTCGCTGCGGGATCTGCATGAAGGCGTGATGGAAGAAATCATCAAGCCGGTGCTGCCCGCCGAATGGCTTTCCCCCGCCACCAAATTCTTCATCAATCCCACCGGGCGCTTCGTTATCGGCGGCCCGATGGGAGATTGCGGTCTGACCGGTCGTAAAATCATCGTTGATACCTACGGCGGCATGGCCCGCCACGGCGGCGGCGCATTCTCCGGCAAGGATCCTTCAAAGGTGGACCGCTCGGCGGCTTATGCAGCCAGATATGTCGCTAAAAACATCGTCGCCGCCGGCTTGGCCAACCGCTGTGAAATTCAGGTGTCCTACGCCATCGGCGTGGCGGAACCCACCTCCATTTCCATTGAAACGTTCGGTACCGGAAAAATCGCTGAAGAAAAGCTTATCCCGTTGGTGCGTGAATTTTTCGATTTACGCCCCTATGGTTTGATCACCATGCTGGATCTGCTGCAGCCGATATACCGTGAAACCGCCGCCTATGGACATTTCGGCCGCGAACATTTCCCGTGGGAAAAAACCGACAAGGCCCATTTGCTGCGCGATGCCGCCGGTCTGAAATAATAGGTAAATTAATCCCTTACCGCGAAAAAAATTTCCTTAGCTATACTCTTTAACGGCAATCGCCTCGATTGCCGTTTTTTTTTACCTTTTTTCTGAAACCGATTACAAGTTTACATTTCCATTAATTTCATTCAGTTAACGAAATATTTTCACTATAAATTTTTTGTCTACCGCTTCGTTTTCAACTATAGGTTATATGGGACGGAATACGGTTTTGTCGACGGAAGATTGACATGTGTTTAGCAAGGTTTTCATTGCCGCATCTAGGTTTACATGCTTGCTTAACAAAAATATGTGAGTGTAATCGGTTACATAGTTGTGATCTAGCGCACATATTGCCTGCGTACATTTACCTAACATACATAACTATTAATTTACGAAGTTTTAGGGAGGTCCTATGAGTACTGCCAATCACAGGTCAGGCAGCGCTAATGCTCGCATCACCTTTTTCGTTTGTTTTATGGCCGCCCTTGCCGGCCTGCTGTTTGGCCTGGATATCGGCGTCATCGCCGGCGCCTTGCCTTTCTTGTCGAAAGATTTTCAAATCACCCCGCACGAGCAGGAATGGGTCGTCAGCTCGATGATGTTCGGCGCGGCGGTGGGCGCCGTGGGCGCCGGGTGGCTATCGGCGAAGCTCGGTCGAAAATACAGCCTGTTGATTGGCGCATTGCTGTTTGTTATCGGCTCGCTATGCTCCGCCCTCACCCCAAGCGTTGAACTGTTGATTATCGCCCGAATTATTCTGGGACTGGCGGTAGGCGTCGCCTCGTACACCGCGCCGTTGTATCTCTCGGAAATAGCGCCGGAGAAAATCCGCGGCAGCATGATTTCCATGTATCAATTGATGATTACCATCGGCATCCTGGCGGCCTATTTGTCCGATACCGGCTTCAGCTACAGCGGATCCTGGCGCTGGATGCTGGGCGTAATCACCATCCCGGCGGTATTGCTGTTTATCGGCGTACTGTTCCTGCCGGGCAGCCCGCGCTGGCTGGCGGCCAAGGGACGTTATATCGAAGCGCAGAAAGTGCTGGATATGCTGCGGGATACCTCGGAGCAGGCTAAAAACGAACTGAACGAAATCCGTGAAAGCCTGAAAATCACGCAAAGCGGTTGGGCATTATTCACCAACAACAGCAATTTCCGCCGCGTGGTCTATCTGGGCGTCTTGCTGCAGGTGATGCAACAGTTCACCGGCATGAACGTCATCATGTACTATGCGCCGAAAATTTTCGGTATCGCCGGCTTCTCCGGCACCGCCGATCAAATGTGGGGAACGGTCATTGTCGGCCTGGTTAACGTACTGGCCACGTTCATCGCCATCGGTCTGGTGGACCGCTGGGGCCGCAAGCCTACCCTCAAGCTCGGCTTCCTGGTGATGGCCGTGGGCATGGGCGTATTGGGAACGCTGCTGCATATCGGTGTGGAAACCGATTTCAGAAAGTATTTCGCCGTTATCATGCTGATGATGTTCATTGTCGGATTCGCCATGAGCGCCGGTCCGCTCATTTGGGTATTGTGTTCTGAAATTCAGCCGCTGAAAGGCCGTGACTTCGGCATTACCGTCTCCACCGCCACCAACTGGATAGCGAACATGATAGTCGGCGCCACCTTCCTGACGATGCTGGACAAGCTGGGCAACGCCAACACCTTCTGGGTCTACGCCGCGCTGAACATCCTGTTCATCCTGCTCACCTACTTGCTGATACCGGAAACCAAAAACATCTCCCTCGAACATATCGAGCGCAACCTAATGACCGGCAAATCCCTGCGCGAAATCGGCGACAGGGCTTAGGCCGAAGCGGCCAAGGCCGGCCGCAAGCGCCCCCTGCCGCGGCAGGCCCGCTATCACCTAACCCACAGCAAACCCGCTAAAGGCGGCAATGCGAAAGGGATCACGTGTTAAAGGGAGACCGTGGCAAGGGGGTCGAAGCCGCCGTCTAGCGGCGGCCGGAGCGCCCCCCCTGCCTCGGTAGGCCCGTCACCACCTAACCTAAAGCGAACACGCCAAAGGCGCTAATGCGAAAGGGATCGCGTGTTAAAGGGAGACCGTGGCAAGGGGATCGAAGCCGCCGTCTAGCGGCGGCCGGCCCGACGCCACGGGCCCCTCCCCTTGCCTCCACCCCTCATGCTGGTTTATCTTGCTTTCATGAAACCGATCCGCATCCCCATAGCGCTCCAACAGGCCGTCATGCAGTGCCTACGCGACAACCTGCGCCTGGCCGGCCAATACTTCAACCGCGATTTTCCCGAACCGGCCCTCACTTACCGGCAACGGGGAACGTCGGCAGGCACCGCCTGGCTGGAAAAATGGGAAATACGCCTCAATCCGGTGCTCCTGCTGGCCAACCAAGACAACTTTATTGATGAAGTCATTCCCCATGAATTGGCGCACCTACTGGTTTTCCGCCAGTTCGGCCGCGTGGCCCCCCATGGCAAGGAGTGGCGCTGGATGATGACCGAGGTCCTGAAAGCCGATCCTCGCCGCACCCATGAATTTGACCTCGCCCAGGTACGCACCCACACCTACCCCTACGCCTGCGGCTGCCGGCGCCATGATCTCACGGTCCGCCGCCATAATCGGATCCGTCGCGGCGAAGCCCAATACCGCTGTCGCCAGTGCGGCAATATCCTGTACTACGACGAAAACGCCTAAAACCTCGGATTTGCCTGCGGCTTCAGGATTGGTTACCCTGCGTTTTTCCTTTTCCGAATAGCCGTTATGCCAAACACAATGCGCCGCGCTCTACTAATTTCCCTATTGCCGTTGACGATGCTTGCCGCCGGCGCCCCGGCGAAAGACTTAAATAGTTTCAGCCAAGCCAATGCCGTGGCGAAAGACATCAACAGTGTCAGCCAAGCCAAAGCCGCGGCGAAAGACATCAACAGTTTCAGCCAGGCTAAAGCCGCGGCGGTAAAAATCAACCAGGACGCTCCCGGCAGTTTCTATTGCGGCTGCAAAATAACCTGGCAAGGCAAAAAAGGCATACCTGACCTGGCCTCCTGCGGCTATCAAATCCGCAAAAGCGCGGTGCGCGCCAACCGTATCGAATGGGAACACGTGGTACCGGCATGGGAATTCGGACACCAGCGGCAATGCTGGCAAAACGGCGGACGCAAAGCGTGCGAGCACGATGCCGCCTACCGTCGCATAGAGGACGATTTACACAATTTGCAGCCCGCCGTCGGCGAAGTCAACGGCGATCGGGGAAACTTCCAATACGGTCAATGGCGCGGCGGTGAAGGGCAATACGGCCAATGCGCCATGAAAATCGATTTCAAAAACCGACTGGCGGAACCGCCGGCGCGTGCGCGCGGCGCCATCGCCCGCACCTATTTTTATATGCGCGACCGCTATGGGTTACGCTTGTCGAGCCAACAAACCCAACTGTTCGAGGCCTGGAACAGGCTTTACCCGGCCACAGCCTGGGAGTGTGAACGGAACCGGCGCATCGAGGCGGTACAAGGCAATGCCAATCCCTATGTAGAGCGAGCTTGCCAGCCATAAAACCCCTGACCTACTATAAGGCTCTGCGGCGCGCGGCCAAGCGGCGCCAGAAAGCGACGCCGACTCGCGCAACCGCAACGCGCGGCGGTATTTCAGCCACCAAATCAAAGCGATAACGACATGCGAATACCGCGTATCTATCATGCCGGGCCGCTCCCGGCCAAGGGCAGCGTAACGCTCAGTGACGATGCGGCCCATCACCTTACCCGGGTGTTGCGCCTGTCCGAAGGTCAGCCCTTGCACCTTTTTGATGGCAGCAATCACATCTTCGAGGCGGAAATCGCCGTAGCGGGTAAAAAGAGCGTCGTGGCCCACGTCCATGCCGCGCGGCCCCAGGACTGCGAATCACCGTTGCATCTGCATTTGGGACAGGTCATGTCTCGCGGCGAAAAGATGGAATTCACCATTCAGAAATCCATCGAATTGGGGGTAAATGTCATTACCCCATTGTTTTCAGAACGCTGCGGCGTCAAGCTGGACGGCGAGCGCCTGACGAAAAAGATCCAGCAATGGCGGAAAATCGCCATCGGCGCCTGCGAACAGTGCGGTCGCAACGCCCTGCCGCAAATCCGTGACGCCATGAATCTCGATGACTGGTGCGCGGAACAAGAACAGGGACTGAAACTCAACCTGCACCCGCGAGCCCGGCACAGCATCAATACCCTGCCGCAGCCGGTGGAACGGGTACGGCTGCTTATCGGTCCCGAAGGAGGCTTGTCCTCTGAAGAAATTGCCATGACCTCCAGCCACGGATTTACCGAAATCCAGCTGGGGCCCCGCGTTTTGCGCACAGAAACCACAGCGCTCACCGCCATTACGGCCCTTCAGGTCCGTTTCGGTGACCTTGGGTAAAGGAGAAAACGATGAAAATAGGCATTGTGATGGACCCCATCTCGTCCATCAATATCAAAAAAGACACCAGTTTCGCCATGCTGCTCGAAGCTCAACGCCGCGGCTGGCAGATTCACTACATGGAAATGAGCTCTCTTTACCTGCGCGGCGGCCAGGCCCGCGCCACCACCCGGTTGCTGTCGGTAAAACAGGATTATAACGACTGGTACGGTTTTCATGGTGAGCAGGACATCGAACTGGGTTCCCTGGACGTCATCCTGATGCGCAAAGACCCGCCGTTCGACACCGAGTTTATCTATGCCACCTATATCCTGGAACGGGCCGAAGACGAAGGCGCCCTTATCGTCAACAAACCGCAAAGCCTGCGCGATTGCAATGAGAAATTGTTCACCGCCTGGTTTGCCCGCCACACGCCCGACACGCTGGTGAGCCGCCGGGACGACCATATCCGCGCGTTTTGGCAAGAGCATGGGGACATCATCCTCAAACCCCTGGACGGCATGGGCGGCACCTCCATCTTTCGCGTGAAAGCCGAGGACCCCAACCTGACGGTCATCATCGAAACCCTCACCGGCTATGGCCGTCATTTTTGCATGGCGCAGAAGTTTCTGCCGGCCATCAAGGATGGGGACAAACGGGTCTTGATGGTGGACGGCGAGCCGGTGCCCTATTGTCTGGCGCGCATCCCCAAAACCGGAGAAACCCGCGGCAACCTGGCGGCGGGCGGACGGGGAGAAGCCCGCCCGCTTACGGAAAGCGATTGGAAAATCGCCCGCGACGTGGGCCCGGTCCTGAAGAAGAAGGGGCTGATTTTCGTCGGACTGGATATCATAGGCGACAGGCTGACGGAGATAAACGTCACCAGTCCCACCTGCGTGCGGGAAATCGAAGCCGCGTTTCCCATCTCCATTACCGGCATGCTGATGGACGCCATTGAAAAAAGACGGTCCATGGGCAAAAACTGATTTTCAACTGGTCGCATCCAGATTTACCCTGCGACCAGTGACTTATGCTCCGTTTACCCGCATACTTATCCTTCGCCTATTTATTAAACTCTTTATATAAAAAAAGTCAGAATGAATTTACAGCATCACTTTCTTATCGCCATGCCCTCACTCCAGGATCCGTTATTCAAGCGTTCGGTAATCTATATCTGCGAACACAACGATGAAGGAGCCATGGGGCTTATCGTCAATAAACCGGTGGAGCAATTCACAGTAGAAAGCGTGCTCCTTAAGCTCAAGATCATGCCGGTGGACAGGGATCCGTCCATCCGGCTGGATAAACCGGTATTCGCCGGCGGCCCGTTGGCGGACGATCGCGGTTTTATCCTTCATACCCCGTGCGAAGGTTTTGGGTCCAGTATCAGTATCTCTGAAGACACCATGATAACCACCTCCAAAGATGTCCTGGAGACGCTCGGCACGGCCAAGCAGCCCCGGGATGTCCTGGTGGCGCTGGGTTACGCCGGCTGGGAAAAGGGCCAACTGGAAGATGAGCTGTTGGAAAACGCCTGGCTGACCATTCCCGCCGACAGCGAAATCCTCTTTCGCACCCCCATTGCGGCCCGCTGGCGCGAGGCGGCGCGGAGATTGGGCATCGATATACACAATATCGCCAACGAAGCGGGGCACGCATAATGCCCAATCGCACCATGATGGCGTTTGACTTCGGCACCAAAAGCATCGGCGTGGCCATAGGCCAGGAAATCACCTGTACCGCCCGCCCGTTAACGGCATTCAGGGCGCAGGAAGGGATTCCCGATTGGCGGCAGGTGGAAAAACTGCTCAATGAGTGGCAACCGGATCTGGTGGTGGTGGGGTTGCCGCTGAATATGGACGGCAGCGAGCAGCCGCTTACCCTGCGGGCGCGCAAATTCGCCGACCGATTGCACGGCCGTTTCGGCTATGAGGTGGTGCTGCACGATGAGCGGCTGAGCACCGTGGAAGCCCGCGCCGATTTATTCGAACGCGGGGGATTTCGCGCCTTGGGCAAAGGCCGGGTGGATGCCGGATCCGCGGTCATAATCCTGGAAAGCTACTTTGAACGGCATATGACCGGGAATACCCCTTACTCGAGATAAAATACCGGTTTCAACTCCTCGCTCACCGGGCTGTTGTCCGCATTGGACGGCATGACGGCGGTCATATATTCCCACCAGCGTTTGCAGACCTCCGTTTGCGCCACCGCGTTCCAGCGCGCCTCGGATTCCATTTCCACATAGGCGAACAGCAGGTGGCGTTTTTCATCCATGAAAATGCTGTAATGGTGAGCGCCGTGCGCCTTGAGGGTTTGCGCCAGTTCCGGCCAAATGGGGTTGTGGCGGCGCCGGTACTCCTCATGAGCGTCGGGATTCACCTGCATCACAAAAGACTTTCTGATCATTTTCGCACGTCCAGCGCCGCCGTCATCGGCGTCACGCCGAACCGGCGTCCCAAGGCAATCAGTTCCTCACGGCTGATGGTGTGTTTCTTGCCGCCCATGGAACGCACCTTCACCATGATTTCCGCCGATTTTTCCGCGGTATCGATAAGCCCGAAAGCATCGTCAAGGGTCGGTCCGCTGGCGAAAATGCCGTGGAACGGCCACAACACCAGCGGATGGGATTCCATTTGCTCCGCGGTGGCCGTGCCGATGCCGTCGGTACCCGGCACCATCCAGGGCACGATGCCCACGCCGTCCGGGAAAACCACCAGACATTCGGTGCTGCCTTCCCACAGCTCGCGGGTAAAGCTGGCGCTATCCAAATCCAGCACATAACTCAGGGCAATCAGATTGGTGGCATGGCAGTGCATAATGACCCGGTTGCTGTCCTTCGTCACCTGCTTGCGCACCACGTGGGACTGGAAATGGGACGCCAGTTCGGAGGTGGGCAGGCCGCCGGCGGTCAGACCCCACAACATGTCATAGCCGTTTCCTTCGCCATTGACCTGCAGCAAGACCAGATTATCCGCCGGGGATAACTGCACATTGCGCATGAACTTACCCGAGCCGGTCACCAAAAAGTAGCTATTGGCCAATTCCGGCACCGCCTGGGTCAGGGTCTCTTTACGCGGCTGGGGATTAAACTCCGTGCGATACGGCGCCACATCCTCCGCCGTCAAACGCAAACTGACGTTACCGCCGTTGCGCTCATCCCAACCTTTAAGCCACATGTCGGTGGTGGCTTTGACCATTCCCTGCACGAACCAGGAAGAAAGTATGGTTTGCATAACTCATTATCCTCAGCGTTTACTTAATACAGAACCTTCATATTCACGGACCACCCGCAGCCAATCGCCGCCGACCGGTACGTCGTGAAGTTGGCAATACTTATCCCACACCGCCTGCCAGGGCAATGATTTGGTTTCTTCCAGCAAGGCCAGACGGGCCGTGTAATCCCCCTGTTGTTCCCGTTGGCGCAGCATTTCAGTGGGCTCCAGCAATGCCCGCAGCAGCGCCTTTTTCATATTGCGGGTGCCGATGACCCAGGCGGCGATGCGGTTAATGGACGCATCAAAAAAGTCCAGACCGATATGCACGCGGTCAAAGAATTTATTGCGCACGATTTCATTGGCGATGGCCTGGGTTTCATCATCCAGCAACACCACATGATCACTGTCCCAACGCACCGGCCGGCTGACATGCAGCAGCAATCGCGGCACAAACAACATGGCGCTGGTGACCTTGTCGGAAATCACTTCGGTGGGGTGGAAATGGCCCGCGTCCAGGCACAGCGCGATGCCGCGGCTGGCGGCGTAGCCCAGGCAGAATTCACTGGAACCGACGGTATAGCTTTCGGCGCCGATACCGAACAATTTACTTTCAACGGCGTCGATGTGATGGCGGACGTCCAGCTTTTCCGCCATCACCTCGTCCAAAGCGGCCATCAGACGCTGCCGGGGAGCCAGCCTGTCGATGGTAAGATCTTTCATCCCGTCCGGGACCCAGATATTCATTACCGAAGGCGTCCCCAATTCGCGACCGAAATAGGCCGATATCCGGCGGCTGGCCTGGCAATGCTCGATCCAGAAGCGGCGAATGCCCTCATCGGCATGGGACAGGGTAAAGCCATCGGCGCTGAGGGGGTGTGAAAAACAGGTGGGATTGAAATCCAACCCAAGCTGATGGCCGCGCGCCCAATCGACCCAGCCGCTGAAATGCCTCGGTTCTATTTCGTTACGTTCCACCCGGCCCTCGGCCTCCAGATAAATGGCATGGAGGTTCAGCCGTTTCGGCCCGGGAATCAATGTGAAAGCCTGCGCCAAATCCGCCCGCAGTTCCTGCGCATTGCGCGCTTTACCGGGATAATTGCCGGTTGCCTGGATACCGCCGGTAAGCGAACCGGCCGGATTTTCAAAACCCGCCACGTCATCGCCTTGCCAACAGTGCATAGATATCGGCACGGTATCCAATAATTGCAACGCCCGATCGGCATCGACGCCGATGTCCGCAAAACGCTGTTTGGCCAGATGCCAGGCATTTTCGATGGATTGACTCATTATATGATTCCTCTGTCGGTTGGCCGCGGGGCAAAAAACCTGATCCATGCAAGGTAGAGTGGAAAATGCGATGCAATCAACAAGACAGGACAACGAGATGGACGGCAATATTATTCCGCTTGGCCATAGTAAATACCTTTTTCATTCTATGGCTGGCAGTGTAAAAACTTTGCCGATTAATGACCTTCCGGTGAATGCCACGCCGCCTGCCCGGCTGGCAGAATAGCGAAGATGAATGTGAAACGGATCACAAATATGACATTGAAACTCGCCGCTTCCTGTAAGAAAATATATTACCGCTTATGTGTGATCCTCCCCGCAATTTTGATCTTACTTTCTTCAATCTTTGAAAAATAACCTGAATGACACTCATGCCCGTCAATAATTTAAGGTTATATATTAGCGGCACGCCTTACTATAATTACTCCTGTAACGGTGAGGTACCGGCAATGACTTTACTCTGCGGTGAGGATTTTTTTTATATCAAAAGACGCGACGGTGGCCATTGAACCCCGCTGGCCTCAGCCTGCATTTCCAGAGCACTACCATGATTTCTGGGAAATCGTCCTGGTGGAAAAAGGATCGGGCATTCATGTTCTTAACGATCAGCCCTATGTGCTCGGCAGCGGCACGGTCTGTTTTATCCGGGCCGACGACCATCACTTGTTTGAAAACGTCGACGATCTGAATTTGATCAACGTACTGTACCGTTCGCCCCACGGGTTTCGCTACCTGGCGGATCTCAGCGCCTTTTTGCCTTCACGCGACCTGCCGGACGGCCAGTTGAACTGGCAGATAAGCCACGCGCAAATGCAGCAGGCCAAACAGTATATCCGGGCGTTAAGCGATTTGACGGCGGATACCTCGCCGGAAGGCATTGCCGCCAGCGAGGGGCAGTTTTTGCAGTTGCTGATTATGCTGCGCAACGGCTGCTTCCAGAGCAGGGGCGACGGCAACCGGGAACAACGTCTGCAAGGCCTGCTGCGCTGGCTGCAGCATAATTTTTGCAATGATATCGACTGGCTGGCCTTGGCGGAACAGTTTTCCCTGCCGCTGCGCACGCTGCACCGCCAGCTCAAGCAGCAGACCGGCATGACCCCGCAGCGCTACCTCAACCGGCTGCGGCTTTTGGAAGCGCGCAGGCAATTACAGCAAAGCGATAAAACCATTACCGAAATAGCCCATGCCTGCGGCTTTAGCGACAGCAACCATTTTTCAACGCAGTTCAGGCGTGAATTCTCCCTTTCCCCCAAAACGCTCCGTGCCGGTGAACATGGATAATATCCTGAGGGTGAATAGTGACAAATGTTGCCCTACTCAAAAAACAGCGCCGGCGAACGTGCCATCATTTCCCTTTTGTTTAGACGCCGGGGATTGTCATGATGTCTCATCCGAAGCTGGATACGACCGATTACTTTCTGTCTGATAAAAATGCGGTAACCGTAGAGGACCGTCATCCGCAGCCGGCTTTCCCTGCCCATACCCATGAATTCAATGAGCTGGTCATCGTCTGGCGGGGCAATGGCCTGCATATCCTCAATGACGTCCCCTATACCATTACCTGCGGCGACGTGTTTTACATTAACGCCGAGGATAAGCACAGCTATGAGTCGGTCAACGATCTGGAGCTGGATAATATTCTCTACTGCCGCCCGCGATTGACGTTATTTACCGACTGGGACGCGCTGCTGCCGGGGGAAAACGTTCCCCAAGCCCAACGTTACTGGCGGCTGAGCACGCCGGCGATGTCGGTCCTGCGCCGGGAAGTGGACGCGCTGGCGCGGGAATGCATGAAAACCGACCCGCTGTCCATAACCTTGAGCGAGACGCTGTTCCTTCAGGTGGCGCTGCTGCTCAAGCGGTTTCGTCACGCGCCGGACAGCCTGTTGCTTTCCGACGGCGAACAGTTGGATTTATTGCTGATGGCGTTACGCGTCAGTATCAATGAGCCCTTTCGCCTGGAGCCCTTTTGCCGACAGCACCAATTGAACGCCCGCGGACTGAAGGCGCTGTTCAAACAGCAAACCGGCATCGGCGTCAATCAGTATCTACGCCAGCTGCGATTGTGCAAAGCCATGGATCTGTTGCGCCATGGACAGCAAACCATCGGCGAAGTGGCCGCCCAATGCGGATTTGACGACAGCAATTATTTTTCCGTGGTCTTCAATCAATCCTTCGGCATCTCTCCGCGGCAATACCGCCAGCGTTTCCTGAAAAGAAACCAGGGGCTGTTGGGGGATGACTAAGCGGGTCGCGAATTTTATAGCAAGCGCTGCTTTATTCGCTTACTCCCAACTTTCTATTTCAACATTGTATTTTCAACTTACTATTTCAACTTGCTGTTCCAACTTTCTATTTTAACGCTCTATTTCAACTCTCTATTTTAACTCTCTATTTTAACTTTCTATTTTAACTCTCGATTTTAACTTTTTATTTCAACCTTATATATTCAACTTACAACTTTCAACTCTCAATTTCAACCTTCTATTTTCAACTTACAATTCACCCACACATTACCTGGGTTACATTGAATTTCTCATGTATTTATATATTGAAAAAGAAAGGACTTGAAATTTCAATTCAAAATTATAAGGCCCTTTAATTTCACTGTTTTTTAAACAGCGGCGATTTTGCAAAAATCATTGACTGCCATCGCCGGCTCGCCATGGCCGCTTTGCTGCCGGCGACTTTGATCGAAAGTCAACATGCCCTGTTCCTTGCCGGTCTGCAGCAGCCCCGGCAGCAAGTGGGTTTTGCCGTCGCGGATAATATTGCGCACCGCCGGGGTCGCCACCAGCAATTCAAACAGTCCCGTGCGGCCGCCGCCCTCCCGCGGCACCAAGGTCTGCGCCATTATCGCCAGCAGACATTCCGCCAGCACGGCGCGGGCAAAACTCTGCTCCTGGCCGGAGAACGCCGCCAGCAGGCGATCGACGGCCTGGCAGGCGTGCCGGGCATGCAGGGTTCCCAGCACCAGATGGCCGGTTTCCGCGGCGTTAAGGGCCAGGCGGATGCTTTCGCCATCACGCAGTTCTCCCAGCAGGATGACGTTCGGATCCTCCCGCAGCGCCCCCTGCAAACCGTCGCGAAAATGCCGGCAGTCCTCGCCGATTTGCCGCTGCTGTATCAGGCAGCTTTCCGGTCGGTGAATAAATTCAATCGGGTCTTCCAAGGTAATGATATGTTGCCGCGAAGAGTGATTAAGATGGTGCGTCATGGCCGCCAGGGAGCTGGATTTGCCGCTGCCGGCGGCGCCGGTCACCAACAGCAGGCCTCGGGGCTCGGCCAGCAGTCCGGCCGCCGCCGGCGGTATTCGCAGTTGGGCCAGCGTCGGCACCTGAGACGGTATCAGCCTGAAGGCGGCGGAAACGCCGGTGCGCTGACGGAAAAAATGCGCGCGCAGCCGCTGCCCGCCGGCCAGGGCCGCCGCGCCGTCCGCCTGACCGTAAGCCAGCAACGCGTCCCGTGCGCGGGGGCCGAGTCGGTCCGCGCACCAGCCGGTAATAATATCTTCGCCAAGGGGTGGTAGCGTCTCTAGGGAGCGCAATTCGCCATCGATACGAACGACGGGCGACAAACCGGGACAAAGGTGCAGATCCGACGCATTATGCTTTACACTATGGGCCACCAGTTCATCCACATTCATACGACCTCCTGAAAACATGAGCGCTATCGAACAGAATTTACAGCAGGTAACGGAACGAATCGCGGTCGCCGCCAGGGATTGCGGCCGCGATCCCTTGGAAATTTCCCTGCTCGCGGTCAGCAAAACCAAACCTGTGGCGGCCATCGAAGAAGCCATTGCCGCCGGTCAACGGGCCTTCGGGGAAAACTACGTGCAGGAGGGCGTCGAAAAAATACGGTATTTCCAGCAACGGGCAATTAATCCACCTCTCTCCTGGCACTTTATCGGCCCGTTGCAATCCAATAAAAGCCGCCTGGTGGCGGAGCATTTCCACTGGCTGCATACCCTGGATCGCCTGCCGCTGGCGCAGCGCCTGAACCTCCAGCGTCCGGCGGAATCGGCGCCCCTGAATGTGTTGATCCAGATAAATATCAGCGGCGAGGAGAGCAAGTCGGGTATTATGCCCGACGGACTGCCGGCCTTGGCGGCGGCGGTGGCGGAACTGCCCCGCTTGCGGCTGCGCGGACTGATGGCGATACCGGCGCCGGAAGACGATTTTCAACGGCAATTGGCGGTATTCCAGCGCATGACGGCGCTTTTCAACGCGCTGCGCCGCCAATTACCGCACATCGACACCCTCTCCCTCGGGATGACCGGCGACATGCCGGCGGCGATTGCGGCCGGCAGCACCCTGGTCAGGATTGGTACGGCTATTTTCGGCGCCCGGGATTACGGCGCGCCCACTGCATAATCATAACGATGAGGAATAGCATGCAACAGCGCAAAATCGCTTTTATCGGCGCCGGCAATATGGCGCAGGCCATCATTGCGGGCCTGGTGGCGGAAGGCTATCCCGCCGGGCTTATCACCGTATGCGCGCCGACGGCCCAGCGCCGCGATGGGCTGGTGGAACGATTTTCGGTGCACGGCAGCGCCGATAACGTCGCCGCCGCTCAGGCGGCGGAGGTGGTGGTGCTGGCGGTGAAGCCGCAGCTGATGGCGGACGTTTGCCGTCCGCTCTATGAGGCGGTGGATTTTTCCGGCAAGCTGGTGCTCTCCATCGCCGCCGGCGTCAATTTAAGCCGCTTCCGCTCCCTGCTGGGAGACGACGCTAATGTGGTGCGGATTATGCCCAACACGCCCGCGCTGGTGGGCAAAGGCATGAGCGGCCTTTACGCGCCGGAACGGATAAGCCCGGCGGATCGCGATTTCGCCGCCGGCCTGATGGGCGCGGTGGGCAAAATCTGCTGGCTGGCCGAGGAAAACCAAATCAACGGCGTCATCGCCGCGGCGGGCAGCGCGCCGGCCTACTTTTTCCTGCTGATGGAGGCCATGCAGCAAGAGGCCGTCAGACAGGGATTCGACGAGGCGACGGCGGCCCTGTTGGTGCGGCAGGCGGCAAGCGGCGCCGCCGAACTGGCGGAAAAAAGCCCGCGGATCCCGCTCGGCACGCTGCGGCAGAACGTCACGTCGAAAGGCGGCACCACCGCCGCGGCCCTGCAGGTTTTCGAGGAACGGCGGCTGATGGACACCGTTGTCGATGCCATGCGGGCGGCGGTCAAGCGTGCGGAAGAAATGGAAAAATTATTCTGATATTTCGCCACTCCGTACTTTTTAACGTTATTAAGGACACCTTCTTCTTATGCTGACGCTGACGTTTCTGGTCAACACCCTGATCGACATCTATATCATGGTGTTATTGCTGCGTATCTGGATGCAATGGGCACGTTGCGATTTCTATAATCCGTTTTCGCAATTCATCGTTAAAATCACCCAGCCGGTCATCGGCCCCCTGCGCCGCATTATTCCGTCGTTGGGGCCCATCGACAGCGCGTCGCTGCTGCTGGCCTATATCCTGGCCACGCTGAAATTTCCCCTGCTGATGCTTATCCAGTCCGGCGCCATCGCCGTGGACCCGCTCAATCTGCTGGTGGGGCTGCTGACGCTGCTGAAAGCCGCCGGCCGGATGGTGTTCTGGATCATCATCATCCGCTCCCTGTTGAGCTGGGTCAGCCAGGGCCGCAGTCCGATGGATTACGTGCTCTACCAGCTCAGCGAGCCGCTGATGGCGCCCATCCGCCGCGTCATTCCGGCCATGGGCGGCATCGACTTTTCCGCCATGGTGGTTATTCTGATCCTGTATATGCTGAACTATTTGGGCATGGATCTGTTCCAGGGGCTGTGGTATCAGCTGTAACAAGGCCTGCGAGGGCGAGAATATGCAAAAAATCGTATTGGCGACCGGCAATGCCGGCAAAGTCGCCGAACTGGCCGGATTGCTGGCGGATTTCGGCCTGGACGTGGTGGCGCAGACCTCCCTCGGGGTAGAGCCCGCGGAAGAAACCGGCCTGACCTTTATCGAAAACGCCCTGCTGAAAGCCCGCCATGCCTCTTTGCTTACCGGCTTGCCCGCCATCGCCGACGACTCCGGGCTGGCGGTGGAGTATCTCGGCGGCGCGCCGGGTATCTATTCGGCCCGCTATGCCGGGCCGGACGCCGACGACCGGCAAAACCTGAATAAACTGCTGGCCGCGCTGAAAGACGTGCCTGAAGGCGCTCGCGCCGCCAGCTTCCATTGTGTACTGGTCTACCTGCGCCATGCCGAAGACCCGACGCCCCTGGTGTGCCATGGCAGCTGGCGCGGCGTCATCGGCCTTTCCGCCGCAGGCCTGGGCGGCTTTGGTTACGACCCGGTGTTCCGCCTCCCGTCCCTGAACCGCAGCGCCGCCGAACTGAGCCGGGAAGAGAAGCAACGGCTGTCTCACCGCGGCCAGGCCCTGAGAATGCTGCTGGATGCCATGCGCAATGCCTAGTTTGCCGCCGCTGAGCCTGTATATTCACATCCCCTGGTGCGTGCAGAAATGCCCCTACTGTGATTTCAATTCCCACGCGCTGAAGGGAGAGGTGCCCCACGAAGAGTACGTCGGCCACCTGCTCTCGGATCTGGAACAGGATCTGCCCTATGCCGGCGGGCGCGACATCAGCACGATTTTCATCGGCGGCGGCACCCCCAGCCTGCTCAGCGCCGCAGCCATGCAGCATTTGCTGGACGGCGTCCGCCGTCGATTGCCGCTAAGCGCCGCGGCGGAAATCACCATGGAGGCCAATCCGGGCACGGTGGAGGCGGAACGTTTTCACGGCTATCACCAGGCCGGCGTCAATCGCATTTCCATCGGGGTACAGAGCTTCGACGAGGAAAAACTGCGCCGGCTCGGGCGAATCCACGGCCCGCAAGAGGCCCGCGCCGCCGCGGGTTTGGCCGCCGGCCTGGGCCTGCGCAGCTTCAATCTCGATTTGATGCACGGCTTGCCCGATCAGACCCTGGAGCAAGCTCTGGACGATTTGCGCCAGGCCATCGCGCTCAATCCGCCGCACCTTTCGTGGTATCAATTGACCATCGAACCCAATACGCTGTTCGGTTCCCGCCCGCCGGTATTGCCGGACGACGACGCCCTGTGGGATATCTTCGAGCAGGGAAACCAACTGCTGGCCGGGGCCGGCTACCGGCAGTATGAGACTTCCGCCTACGCCAAGCCCGGTTTTCAATGCGAGCATAACCTTAATTACTGGCGCTTCGGCGATTACCTCGGCATCGGCTGCGGCGCCCACGGCAAGCTGACCCAAGCCGACGGCACCCTGCTGCGCACGGTGAAAACCCGTCATCCCCGCGGCTATATGCAGGGCCACTATCTTGATAAGCGCTATGCGGTGCAGCAGGCGGATTTGCCCTTCGAATTCTTCATGAACCGCTTCCGGCTGCTGGAACCCACGCCGCGCCGGGAGTTCGGCGCGTTCACCGGCCTGGATGAACAGCGGATACGCCCCGCCCTCGACCAGGCGCTGGCCGGCGGTTACATCACCGAAAGCGAAAGCAGCTGGCAGGTCACCGAGAAAGGCAAACTGTTTTTAAACCCGCTGCTGGAACTGTTTATGGAGTAACGCACGCGGCCGTGGGGACACGGCCGCGTCAAACTGCTGACAAACACACTCACAGTCAATGAGACCGCGTTAATACCTCTATTGCAAAGACTTCATCAATTCGCCGCGCTGCTGCTCAAGCCGGGTCACCCGGTGGCAGACCTGATGGCCGAACTGCTGGAAATCCTGCTCCTGATTATTCCACTCGGTCTGGATAGCCTGCTGCAAATGGCCCAGATTGCCCATCACCGCTTGCAGCGGGCTGCTGCCGGAAGCGGCCTTCAGGGTTTGCCGCACGCCCATCTCGTTCAGGCTGTCCTGCACGACACCGCCCATGCTGTTCTGAACTATGCGACGGCCGTCCTGCTCCACCTGGGCGATGGCCTGATGGTGAAAAGCCAACCCTTCGGGTCGGTGTTCGATAATCCGGTTCATTTGCTGCTTCAACTGTTTATCCAGCGTGGCCAGCCTTTCCCGCACATGGCTATCGCTGCCCAACTGCTGCACGATAATTTGGTCCAACGCCACGCGCCCTTTCTCCAGATGAGCGCTGGCGCCCTCGTCTATCCAGGGCAACTGCTCCCGCACGGACGCCTGATAATCCGCCGCCTGCCGCCGCTGCTCGCCGCTCAGGTTCAAGGGCTGGCCGTTTCGCGCCACCGAGCCGTCGGGACTGATGGCGATATCCCCGTCGGCGCCCACCACCCGTACCTGCTGCGGGCTGATAAAAATATCGTCCTGCGGCTTAACCGGACACTGATAATCCGCCTGGGCCTGCCATGCCGTTAACATCAATACACCCAGCACCATTTTGCGCAACATACCTTCTCCTGACGTTATGACAATGAGCCGCCCTGAGTCCGGCCGGCTCAGTCGCTTCAAGCTATCAGACCGCCTTTTCGAACATTAAATCCCACACGCCGTGCCCTAAACGCTGTCCCCGCTGTTCGAATTTGGTCAACGGCCGGAATGCCGGGCGCGGCACATAATCATTTTGCGGCGAGAGATTGCGAAACAGCACGGCCTGGCGCATGACCTCCAGCATATGCTCGGCATAAGGCTGCCAATCGGTGGCCATATGGAAGACGCCGCCCGCCTTGAGCTTACGCCGCACCAGCTCCACGAACGGCCCCTGCACGATGCGCCGCTTATGGTGCCGGGCCTTGTGCCAGGGATCGGGGAAATAGAGCTGCACCAGCGCCAGACTGCCGTCGGGGATCATGTGTTCCAGCACCTCCACCGCGTCGTGACACATCACCCGCAGATTATCGATGCCGGCCTCATCGGCGCTCATCAGGCAGGCGCCGACGCCGGGCAAATGCACTTCGATTCCCAGAAAATCCTGCTGGGGATGGGCGGCCGCCATCTGCACCAACGACGCCCCCATGCCGAAACCGATTTCCAGCGTCACCGGCGCGTCGCGGCCGAACAGCGACGACAGCGCTACCGGTTCGGTCTGATAATCGATGCCCATGGCCGGCCAGAATTTATCCACCGCCGACTGCTGCCCCTTGGTCATTCGACCCTGACGCCGGACGAAACTGCGAATACGCCGCAGCGGGCGCCCCTCCTCATCGAATTCGGGGGAGATAACATCATTGCTCATAGTCGTTTCGTATCGCACAAGTTGATGGGCAAACGGGCATTATGCAAAGATAGCCTTGATTAGCAAGTGGACGGGCTCGGAAAGTTCCTGTTTACAGGGTGAAGACTCTGTGCTGGAATCGCTGCCTGACGCGTCCACCCCATGACCTGCCAAAGAGTGATGCCCCCTAAATGATACAAGCGCAACAGTTCGCGCAACAAGTGCTGGACTGGTACCGGCGCTTCGGACGCAAGACCCTGCCTTGGCAGTCGGACAAAACGCCTTACAAAGTATGGCTGTCTGAAATAATGTTGCAACAGACCCAGGTAGCCACCGTTATTCCCTATTTCGAGCGTTTTTTTGCGAAATTTCCCACGGTGGCGGCGCTGGCGGCGGCGCCGCTGGATGAAGTGCTGCACCTGTGGACCGGCCTGGGCTATTACGCCCGCGCCCGCAACCTGCACCAAGCGGCCCAGCTGATAGTCTCCCGTCACCAGGGCGAATTCCCGGAGAGCTTTGCCGATATCGCCGCGCTGCCCGGCATAGGCCGCTCCACCGCCGGCGCGGTTTTATCCTTGGCGCTCGGCCAACATTATCCTATCCTTGATGGCAATGTGAAGCGCGTATTGGCCCGGTGTTTCGCCATCGACGGCTGGCCCGGTAAAAAAGACGTTGAACAGCGGCTGTGGACCTTAAGCGAACGGCTCACCCCGGCCCAGGGCGTGGAAGGATTCAATCAGGCCATGATGGACCTCGGCGCCATGGTCTGCACCCGCAGCCGGCCCAAGTGCGAGCTTTGCCCGCTGCATACCGGCTGTGAAGCCTACGCCGCCGGCAGTTGGGCCCGCTATCCCGGCAAAAAGCCCCGGCAGGTCCTACCGGAGAAAACCGCCTGGTTTTTACTGTTGCAGGCGGACCAGCGCATCTGGCTGGAGCAGCGCCCCGCCGCCGGTCTGTGGGGCGGCCTGTTTTGTTTCCCGCAATTTCCGCAGCGGGAAGCGCTGGCGCTTTGGCTGCAAAGACGGGGCATGGATATCGGGCGCGGCGAACAAATGGTGTCTTTCCGGCACACCTTCAGCCATTTTCACCTGGATATCGTGCCCCTGCGCATGGATATCGCCGATATGCAGGGTTGCATGGATGAAGGGGCCGGACTCTGGTATAACTTAGCCCAGCCGCCGTCCGTGGGACTGGCCGCGCCGGTGGAACGGCTGCTAAGACAAGTGGCCCAGCCGCGTCAACCGGTATTACCGCACTCTGCCGCAAAAGAGGAATAAAGATGAGCAGAACGATATATTGCACCTATCTCAAACGAGAGGCCGAAGGGCAAGACTTCCAGTTTTATCCTGGCGAATTGGGTAAACGCATCTTTGAGAGCATCTCTAAAGAAGCCTGGGCACTGTGGATGTCCAAACAAACGATGCTAATCAATGAAAAAAAACTCAGCATGATGAATCCGGCCGATCGCAAAATCCTTGAACAGGAGATGATCAAATTCCTTTTGAAGGCCAGGATGTCCATGTCGAGGGCTACACTCCCCCAGCAATTAACCTCTTTTTCGGGGCAGGATTGGCCCCGTAGGTATTTTTCGTCCTGACACGGCATGTAAGATGAAGAAAATGTTAGCTTTGCTAGTGATAGCGCCCATGTTGCTTTCCTGTTCCAGCCATAGAAACGAAGAAAACGAAGCCTATATCAAAGACACCAACGGCTTCGACATATTGATGGGGCAATTCGCCAATAACGTCGAAAATATTTGGGGCATTAATGAAGTTCTGATCGCCGGACCGAAAGACTACGTCAAATACACCGATCAATACCAAACCCGCAGCCATATCAATTTCGACGCCGGCACCATCACGGTGGAAACCATCGCCGCCACCGATCCGGCGTCGCACTTGCGCCAGGCGATTATCAATACCTTGCTGATGGGGGACGATCCGAGCACCACCGACCTCTATTCCGACGCCAACGACATCCAGATCAGTAAAGAGCCGTTCCTGTACGGTCAGGTGCTGGATAACACCGGCCAGCCGATTCGCTGGGAGGGCCGGGCCGGCAACTTCGCCGATTATCTGCTGCAAAACCGGCTGCAAAGCCGCTCCTCCGGCCTGCATGTGATCTGGTCCATCACCATCCAACTGGTGCCTAACCATCTGGATAAACGGGCCCATAAATACCTGCCGCTGGTGCGCAGCGCCGCGCAAAAATACGGCGTGGACGAATCCCTGATCCTGGCCATCATGCAGACGGAATCAAGCTTCAACCCCTATGCGGTCAGCAACTCCGATGCCCTGGGCCTGATGCAGGTGGTACAGCACAGCGCCGGCCGGGACGTGTTCAAAATGCAGGGCCGCTGGGGCCAGCCTAGCCGCAGCTTCCTGTTTGACCCGGCGAACAATATCGACACCGGGACCGCTTACCTGGCCTTGCTGCAAACCAACTATCTGGTGGGCATCGACAATCCCACCTCGAGACGCTACGCGGTCATCGCCGCCTACAACGGCGGCGCGGGCAGCGTGCTGCGGGTATTCTCCAACGACAAAAACCAGGCCTTCGAGATGATCAACGAATTGTCGCCGGGCGACGTGTATGAAACGCTGGTGACCAAACATCCGTCCGCCGAATCCCGGCGCTATCTGTACAAAGTCACCAGCGTGCAGAGGTACTACGGACGCTGAGAGGTGATATGAAGCGGGGGCCGGCTTGCCGGCCCCCCATTTCTTAACGGCTTATCACATGGCCGTACAGGCGCTTGACGCCGTCTTCTTCCTCGATGGCATAAACCCCCTGCAATTCCGGCGAAAAGCCCGGCAGCAGGTTCAATCCCTCTTCCAACGCCAGGAAGTACCGCTGCGCCGCGCCGCCCCACACTTCCCCCGGCACCACGCACAGCACGCCGGGAGGATAAGGCAACGCCCCCTCCGCGGCGATGCGCCCTTCCGCCTTGCTGATGGCCACGCACTCCACCTCGCCGCGCACAAAGGCAATGTTCGCCTCCTGCGGGTTCATCGCCACCTGGGGCAAACAATCCCGGCGGAACATATCCCGCTGCAATTGCTTCACATCGAAGCTAACATACAAATCATGCATTTCCTGGCACAGCCGGCGCAGGGTATAGCCCTCATAGCGCGCGGTATGCTTTTCGTAAATGCTCGGCAACACGTCGCGAAGCGGCGCATCCTGCTCGATATAGCGCTCAAATTGCACCAATGCCGCCACCAGCCGCTGCATCTTCGAACGGTCTTCCGCCGGCGTAAGCAGGAACAGAACAGAGTTCAGATCGCATTTTTCCGGCACGATATTCTTTTCCCGCAGATAGGTGGCCAGAATGGTGGCGGGAATACCGAATGCCGTATAGTTGCCGCTGACCCGGTCGATACCGGGGGTGGTGAGTAACAGTTTGCAGGGATCGACAAAATACTGATTATCGGTGTAGCCGCTGAAGGCATGCCAGCGCTCGCCCGGCACAAAATTGAAAAAGCGCACATCCCGCGACATCGTCTCGGTATCATAATCCTGCCAGGGCTTACCGTTAACGCTATCAGGAATAAACGGCCGGATCAGGCGGCATTGCGCCAGCAATGCCTTGCGCGTCTCAATGCCCAGCGTGACGCAATCCTGCCACAGGCGCCGGCCGCTGGCGCCCTCATGCATTTTGGCGTTGATTTCAAGCGCGGCGAACAGCGGGTAAAAAGGACTGGTGGACGCGTGCAGCATAAAGGCATTGTTGAAACGCTTGTGATTGCAAAACCGTTTTTGCCCTTTGATATGCGCGTCTTTCTTATGGATTTGCGAGGTCTGGGAGAATCCCGCCTGCTGCTTATGCACCGACTGGGTAACGAAAATCCCCGGATCGTGTTCATTGAGATCCAACAGGAGCGGCGAGCACTGCTCCATCATCGGAATAAACTGCTCGTATCCCACCCAGGCGGAATCGAACAGGATGTAATCGCAGAGATGACCGATTCTGTCCACCACCTGGCGGGCATTGTAGACGGTGCCGTCATAGGTGCCCAACTGGATGACCGCCAGACGGAACGGACGCTGCCGGTCGGCCTGCCACGGAGCGATTTCCGCCACCTGGCGCCGAAGGTATTTTTCGTCAAAGCAGTGGGCATCGATACCGCCTATCAACCCAAAGGGATTGCGGGCGGTTTCAAGATAAACCGGCGTCGCGCCGGCCTGAATCAACGCGCCGTGATGCACGGACTTGTGATTATTGCGATCAAACAGGACCAGATCGCCGCGGGTCAGCAGCGCGTTGGTCACCACCTTATTGGCGGACGACGTCCCGTTAAGCACGAAATAGGTTTTATCGGCGTTGAACACCTTGGCGGCGAATTTCTGCGCCTCTTTCGCCGAACCCTCGTGTATCAACAGATCCCCGAGCTTCACATCGGCATTGCACATGTCGGCGCGAAACAGGTTTTCCCCGAAAAACTCGTAAAACCGCCGTCCGGCGGGATGCTTGCGAAAGAACGCTCCCCCTGGTGGCCGGGACAGGCAAAGGTACTGTTGCCCATGGCGACATATTTGGTCAGGGTATCGAAAAAAGGCGGCAACAGCTCGCGCTGATACTCGTCCGCGGCGGCCTCAAGAATCGCCGCGCTTTCCGCTGAACCGTCCAGCACCAGCAGCGAGGTCTCTTTCGGCAGCGCCATACCGGCCGCCTGCGCGGAATTGTCTATGGCCACGAAAGCCGGTATCGACAAACCGGTATTGCGCAAAATACTCAATAGCCCCGCCCGGACATCGTCCGGTGAGACCACCAAAGCGGCCACGTCGGTAAAATCAGTTTCAGCCAATGGCACGATGTCCCGTGCCGTTTGCAATTGCCCAATCAGGCTGGCGCTCGCCGCGATGTTAAGTGATTTCATGTCACCGATCCCAAAGGTTAAGGATGAGTGTATGTGCCGGGAAGCACGCGAAAGGGAGAGAATTTTCTCAACCCGCTGTAAAAAAGGTTTTCCAGTTTTAAAAAGTCACATTGACAGGAAAAACCGCTGATGACGGCAACCAATAAGCATTAAGAAAAACAGAGTCGCGCTCTGGCTTTGATCATGCTTAATAGCTGGTCAGGAATAGCCTCACCGCATGGTGGGCGTGAGCGGGCAAGAACTATAGGGATCGATGAGACAATAGGAGAAGGCCATCAGACAAAGATGTCTAATGTGACTACGCAGCAGCATGGAATTGATCATACCTGCGGTCCCCCACTGGCCTTGGAGTAATTAGAGAAAGTCGCGCAATAATTGCATTTTTTTACGCCAGGTTCAAGAAAAAATCCGCAAAATATAAAAAATCAAAACTGATGATAAGCAACTGATTAATAATATTAAAATTCAATTTTGATAAATTATGACATAACTTATTTCGCTACGATCTTTACTTTATGGAAATAATACAGCCCATTACAGGCGAATGTTAACTGAATGAAAACTCGGCAACCGAGCCGTAAAAGCGATAAAGCCGTTGACGTTGCCCCGCCGATACGGTTTAATGCGGCCCGTTGCCCGGATAGCTCAGTCGGTAGAGCAGGGGATTGAAAATCCCCGTGTCCTTGGTTCGATTCCGAGTCCGGGCACCACTTCTTCCTTTTTATGCTTCCTCATGAATTCTTATGTGTCTTAAATTCAACAGGTTAGCGTAAAAAATCTTTCCGATACGTTTCGATTTATCTCTAGGTATCCGGAAAATGTGGGGTCAAATTGAGGGTCATTCAGTTCGATGAATGGAGTGACCCTCACATGGCTCTGACTGACAGTAAAATCCGCGCTGCAAAAACCTTGGTAAAATCCTACAAACTCACCGATGCTCACGGCCTGTATCTAATGGTATCCACCAGCGGCTCGCGTCTGTGGTATTTCCGCTACAGCTTCGGCGGTAAGGAAAATCGTCTGGCCCTCGGCCATTACCCGCAAGTGACGCTGGCGGAAGCCCGCGAAAAACGCGACGCGGCGCGTAAACTGCTGGCATCAGGCGTTCCCCCTTCCCTGCCCCGCGAATCAGAAAAAACCGCAGTAGACGAAACCCGCACCTTTAAACACATCGCTACCTCATGGCACACCAGTAGCCTCAGGCTCTGGTCGGAAAGTCACGCGGTTAAAATTATTACCTGCCTGAAACGCTATGCGTTCCCTGACATTGGTGAAACGGATATCGCGGAGGTCGAAACACGGCATCTGGCGCAGCTCATCAAGGCCATCGACGACAAAGGCGTGCATGACGTCGCAGGAAGGATGCGCCAATACCTGACCAAAATCATGCGCCACGCCGTGCAACAGGGCCTAATCAAATACAACCCCGCGTTCGATCTGGGTGGCGTGGTGACCCCGATAGTGGCCCAACATCTTCCCGCCTTGCCGCTGAAACGTCTACCCGAATTGCTGAGGAACTTATATAACTACAAAGGCCGGATGCTAACTCGCCTGGCGCTGGAACTGAATCTGCACGTCTTTCTGCGCTCCAGTGAGTTAAGGCTTGCCCGCTGGGATGAGTTCAATCTGCAAGCGCGTATCTGGACAGTGCCCGCGCAACGCGAGGCTGTAGAGGGCGTGAGATTCTCAAACCGGGGCGCAAAAATGAAAGATGAGCATCTTGTGCCGCTGTCACGGCAGGCAGTAGCCCTGCTGAAACAAATCAAGGAAATCACCAGAGAGTCGGCATTCGTTTTTCCGGGCGCTTATACCCTGGAAAAACCCATGAGCGAAAACACTATCAACAAGGCGTTGCGTGTGATTGGTTATGACACAAAAACCGATGTTTGCGGTCATGGTTTCAGGACAATGGCCTGTAGCGCTCTGAACGAGTCCGGGTTGTGGTCACGGGATGCCATCGAACGTCAGATGAGCCATAAGGAACGCAACGGCGTGCGGGCGGCTTACGTGCACAAAGCGGAACATCTGGAAGCCCGGATGGAGATGATGCAATGGTGGTCGGATTATCTGGACGTAAACCGCGGAGGATATGTTGCGCCGTATATTTATGCCCGGCAGTATAAATCGTCCGAAAACTAGTCAACTAGCATAAAACAAGATCTCTTCCATCAGGAACAGTTTGTTATGCTATAAGATAATTTACCGTAATTTTTTCCGCATTCAATCAGGAAAAATTCGAAAATATTCACAAGTGAATATTTTAAGGAAGTGACTATCAATATTGAAATTACTTAAGAAAGAACCTTCTATACATGCTATCGACTCAAACCGTCACACAACGTTTTTGATACTATATGTTAGATGTTAGGAGTGTCTAAATCTCAGATACCTTTTTAGCGCCTAGTGAACAACTGTCATTTTTGATTCGAATGGTATACCTGATTTTATGACTCCAAAGGCAAGTTGAAAAAGCTTTTTTATGGTGGCTTAATTTATCGATTTTACAGATTTATTTTTGTTCTTCAGCCCATGACAAAGTGATGCAATGATTAGGTAAAACGTCGTAGCAGTTAAGGCTGGTGTATAAAGTGATTTTTCTCAAAACCCGACATCCCCCCTTTTTGACAATCTTGCTTAAACTGAGACATGCCAGTTTCCTAGAGCATACGTTTAAACTGGCATATTCGACTAGCACTTTATGATTTTTAATAATGTGCCATAAAACCAGCATATCCAACAAGATAAGGCTCAATACCTTGCCCCATTTTTCCGATGTCTACGCAAAGATTAGGGGTGTGATTCCTTAAAAAAATGAAAGTGTGACCGTGTCCGGATGAACGTGATGGTGGAATGGAACAAGTGGGACGGTATCATTTAGGCAGTGGCGCCAGGTTTTATCGTAATGCTGGTGTAAGAATTATGTGTCGACATACTAAGTTTAATAAATTTATGAACACGCGAGTCTATCGTTTTTGATATACGACAAACAAGCACCTCCAATACAACTCAAACACCATATGATATATTCTCGGCGCATGATCGAATAAATATAAAATTCACGATCATTTAATCACCTCTCTTAACTACTTTGACAATCTTAATATTGTTAGGCAGTTTCCTCTATAACCCATTAAAAGAGTTTTCATGATAAACAAAACCACCACTTACTTAATGCTGAATATACAAAAGATATTAACACGAAAATTAAAATTAACACGGGACAAAAATAGTATAAAACATTATGATTTGATAAATTTGGAAAAATATTTCGTTTTTACAAAAAGTAGAATACTAAAAAAGCATAACACAATGGAAACATATGCCAATAATTCTAATGCGATATAAATATTGTGTTCAATTAATTTACCAAAGATTAGATTAGATAACCCATATCCTACTCCACAAAATATAGTATAAACTGAAAACACATATGTTGTTGAAAATTTTCCGACAACTTCAGAAACCAAGAAATCTAATTCAGGAAGGATTATAAGTTCGCCCAATGACAGAAGAAAGAAACCAACCCATAACCAAATAACACTATTTTGTTGTTGAAACATAATATATCCCCCACCAATAAAGGCAAATCCTAATGCTATAGCAAGCATGTGAGAATGCATAAAATATTTTGTTATGAAAAATGTGACAACACCCTGAAGAGCAATAAGCGCAATAGCATTAAATGAAAGTAAATAATTTATTAGACTAACATAATTCAATGTCTTAGATATATAGAACGGCAACAAAAAATATATTTGAGAATAAACAAACCACATTGAGAATGCCAAAAGAAAAAGGATAATCAATCCTAAATTTCTCATGAAAATCAGATGCTTTAATTTAAATTTATCAAATACATCGGCATAGACTACTTTAGGCTCTTTAAAATAAAATAATGAGTTTAAAAAGGCACCAAAATAAAAAAATGAAGATAACAAGAGCGAAAACCCAATATTTAAATGAGAAAAAAAAACCAGTAATAAGAGGGCCAACTACCGCTGTTAAGTTCGCTATCCAAATTTGCAGAGTGAAATTTTTCAATTTTGATTTTTTTTCAACAATATTTCCACTTATATAAATTTGTATTCCAAGGATGTTTATCGATATTCCAACCCCGCTAATAATAACGCCACCTATAATAATATAAAAATTATTAGAGATAAAAATTAAAATAAGACCTAAAGACGCACTCAGTGTACCAAACATAATAATTTTTTTTATATTATGAGAAAGAGAAGGAAAGATGAATAGTGGTAAACTTCCTCCCTTAGCAGCAAACGCAAAAATTGCTATAATATAACCAACAGATATGGTATCAAGGTTTTTAGTGTTCATTAAGATAATTGAAAACAATGGAATGGTAACATAGTAGCCCATTCCCGTGAAAATTCTATTAATACCCAAAGTTTTTAAATTTTGATTACTTCATTCATTACGTTGCGCTCCAAGCAGTTAAATCGCATTACTAATAAATGGCCTTTACCTCTACTATATATGATATATTTTTTATGAATTCATCTGCATCTTCTTTGGCGGCTTTCAAGCTATCTGCGACAGTATAAAATTCAAATATAAGATCTTTATTTGATTTTATATCCGTAATCTGATCTCCTATTTTTTTTAGCAAATTCAAAGATTTTATCCGACTTTCAAATTTTCCTGTTGAAATCCTTTTACTTCTATAAGTTTTCCACAACATTGTGCGCCAACATACCGTGATTCGCAATATCTATTTTTTGTCCTTTTTAGATTTGGTTCATCTCCTATCAGGATTTCTATAAGCGTTTTTATAGGATCAATACCTGTTGCTTCATATATCATAGGTGCAATAAGTGCGCCACAAAGTCTAGGGTTCAAATCAATTATCTGAATATCCCCATTCTTTTCTTCGATAAATTCTATATGTAAAATGCAATTATCAAAATTCATTATATTGATAATGCTTTCAATATAAAATTTTGATTTCTTTTCATTTAACAACTTTGCGGGAAATCCTGCACCGGTTTCAGCAAAATATGGATAACCGCTTATAATTCTGTCCGTAAATCCTAAACAATAACTTTCATGCTTATATACAACATATTCCGCGCTATATACGTCCCCTTCCAAATACTCCTCTACAATGGCCAATTTATTCAAGGTGATGCCACGACCGAAACCAGGATAGTTAATTAACTCTTCATATGCAACATTGAGCTCATTTAAATTATCACAAACTGAAACTGCGACACTTGCAGCACCGTCAACAGGTTTGATAACACATGGGAAGCCAATTTCATCCGGGACATAAGCGAGGCCGTTAATATCCTTTATAAAAATAAATTTTGGCATCGCGTATCCTTTATTTCTTAAAAAATCACGCCATGCATATTTGCTTCTTGCTAACTTAATTGCTTCATAATTATGATTTTTTATACCCAATGCTTTAGAAATGAACGCTGCTTGTTCAACATAAAGTTCACTGAGACTAGTAACAGCTCTAAATTGATGTGTAGTATTTAATTTTTTTATGTATTCAACCAGGTCAATGATATGATACAAATCCGTTCTATGTTCATAGACCTTCTCAGCATCATTGAGGGGATTACCTAAGGATGAATCATAAAAACTTTTATCGCTTGTGACAACATAAGTAAGGATACCCATATTCTTGCATATCCTCAATGCCTTCGCACCTGTACTTTCCATACCCGGGTTCAACTCAATAAAAAGTATGCTTTTTGACATTTTATATACCTTGATATCAATTGTTAACTGTTCCAATTATATGAGAGATTACCTGATCTCTGCGAGCGCGATCAGTTGAGTCCCATTTAATTTTATTGTCAGCACTTTTAAAAACTTCAGTTGGGTAAATTAACTTTCTAAGACCATAGGTTACTCTCTTTAAAACTTTTGCGCCTTTCTTTGCATTTAATTGAATGTTGTCTATTATTTCCTGTATAGGAGATGCTAGTACGGCGATCATAATTACATCATAAGAACTTACATTAATATTTTTCCCGTCATGATGTTCAACCAGAACATTACAAGAATCTAATTTTTCCAATATATCTTGAGATTTATAAACAGCTGATTTTGAAACATCTATGCAATCAAATTGACATCCAATAGCTTTTGATATCATTATGGGCGATACTGGGAATGGACCGCTACCTATCCATAATATTTTATCATTTTTTTTTAACTTTAAATGTAAAATTTCTCTGTTTACTAGGTCCTTATATCTTTTGAAATATGGCATCAAAATATTTTTGTTCCCGTTGAAAATGAAATTTGTTATTTTAGGATTTTCACTAATGATACTATCAATATTCATTTCTATTTTTGTTTCAAAAGACACATACAATGATTGTATCTTCCTAAGAACATCGCAGGGTAATCGGCTCACTATAGCCTCCTGCTCAAGTTCTGGTTTTAGATCATTCAACAATAGATGATCAAGCATAAGAATATGTTCATATTGTATCTCATCTGTATCATCATCCTTAAAGTCGGTTACTGTATTGGCAATAAAACTAGAATACCTATCTATTTCATCTAAACGCTTCATTATTGTAATCCTGTCGTTAAAAAAATTTTTATTTTAAAGTACACCTTAGAACGACAACCGTATGACCGACTTCTTTACCATGCTTTATGTATGATAGAGCCTTTTGGGGTGATAAGATGAATGGACTCAGTTTCTCCTCTATCTCTAATGCATATTTATTGCCAGTGTAATATCGGTTTTCATGAAAAACTTCCTCCAATTTTTCGATTGGATAGAAATGAAATGGTCCATACCCCTCATTTTCCCATTCTAAATAACCATTTATAACGTCTTCAGGTTCTGATTGCTTTTTCCAAGTTATTAGATGAATAGCGCCCGTGTATCCTGCCAATTTAGAAGTTTCGAGCATGACTTTAATTGGAATTCGTCCTCCGATAACGGAAAGAATATCGCCTGAGGAAGAAATCACCTTTTTCGCCTCAATCAAAGCAAGATAGTGCAAAGTAATAAGATATTTTGAAATAAACGAAGGAACGAATTCGTTGCGTTTTTCAATATATGTAGAACTGTTTTGTCCCTGCTCAACGTCAATATTATCGAATGTAGGTATATTAGGGAGATTTTCGTATATTAGGTCTATTTTTTCATTAATATCTAAAACTGGTGTAAGCAAATCACCCGCTAATGCAATAACTTCTACGGTATTTTTTTGCAATATTCTTAACGATATTAAGTCTTGCATTTTCTACAACATCCTCATGCAGGTCCGTGATAATTACTTTATCTAGAGTGAAAATTTCAATTGCAGCGAGTGCATCCAATCCTGCACCAGTTCCAACTGTACAAAAAATTTTCTTTTCGCCATTTATCTTGGCCAGGGCTTTGAATGCTGGAGTTGCCACACTTGCCACCCAGTCACTTAATGGATCATCCGTTTTAGGCATGTATGAATGTTCCTTTAATTCAATGTTGACCATATGTTTTATTTTTATTGGAAAAGATAAATCCAGGAATCTCCCTATGTCAAAACATATGCTAGAGGAATCTAAATTATTTTTTTCTTGCAATAGTTCAGTCATGAATTTTTACCTCACGGGTTATTGGTATAATTTATGTTTATTTAATGTTACTTACACATCTTTTATGAAAACAATATGTAGCGTTGATGTTGCTAATTTTTTGGCGGGGTGTTGCAAAATATTTATTAAAGACTACTCTCGGCTTTGGTATTTTTTCTTGTTTCCTTTAGCTAAAAATTAGAATTGCATAATAATTTTTAGCTTGGAAATTAATAATAATTGTTTCATAATAAGATTAATTTATAGCCAATCCGGAGAATTCAATGAATGATCATTGCGCTGTTATTCTTAGTGACAGGCGATTAACGCTTGAACATTTACGTACCTTTGCATGTATCGCTGCTGAAGGTAGCTTCCAAGCTGCAAGTTTCAAACTTAACCGTACACAATCCGCGCTAACTCAAAGCTTAAAGCATCTTGAGGATATTATTGGTTCTCCTCTAGTTCTACGAATTCAAGGGCATATTAGTGGATTAACACCTGAAGGTACAAGGCTGCTTCCATTAGTTATGGATATCTTACTCAGATTAGATAAAGCTCTTAGCTATATAAGAGAAACAGAGTTGAGTGGGTTTATTCGTTTAGGCGTTCCCGATGATTTTAATATTACTGACATCCTCTCATCTATATCATATTTACTTTCAGTAAATCCAAACCTCAAGTTGCAAGTAGTTTCGGCATTATCTGATCATTTACTATATTTAATTGATAACAATGAACTCGATATCGCGATTTTTAAGCATACCGTTTCGGAAAGTGCTCTGAATCGACTCGCTTTAAAAAACATTTGTCACCTCTGGACAGAACCTTTACATTGGGTAAGTAGAGATATTGCTGACTTTAATCGGATTGAATTTATTCCCTTTATAGGATTCCCGCAAGGTTGTGCTTATCGGTCCGCTGTTACGCAAGTTCTAAAAGAAAATGATAAGGATTTTTTTATTGTGTACGAGAGTGCCTCATATGATAACATAAAAATTGCTATTTCCTCGGGATTAGGCATAAGTTCACTCCCTCAAAGTTCAATTGGGAAAGAACATATGATATTATCTTTGAATAATCACTTTCCTGTTCTTCCTCCTGTTCATTTATCTATGGAAATTAGGACTAAAGGGAGGATATATACTGAATTCTCTAATTTTATCATCAAATCGTTATCTCGCCTAAGTTAAGAATATAGTTCAAACTTGAATCATTAGTACGGGCTTAAAACATAAGTAATAATTTAAAGCCATTGTTATGGACCGAGGCCGGCTCAGTTTTATAACGTAGTATATCTGTAGGCGCCGATGAAGTTGAACCCGCTGCTACGAAAATATCAATAAAAACCACTGTAACTGTAGAAGAAAACCCGCACCTTTAAACACATTGCCACCTCATGGCACATCGGCAGCCTCAGGCCCTGGTCGGAAGACCATGCGGTTAAAATTTATTACCTAACTGAAGCGCTATGCCTTCCCTGAGATTAGTGAAATGGATATCGCGGAGCTGAAACCCGGCATCTGAAGCAGCTCATTAAAGCTATTGACGACAAAGGTGTGTATGACGTGGCGGGTGAGATCCGCCAATACCTGACCGAATTCCTGCGCCACGCAGTGCAGAAAGGGAACACCCTACGTTCGATCTGGGTGGGGTCGGTCGCGCGCCCAATCGTGACCCAACATCTTCCCGCCTTGCTACACGCTGACTAACCACGCGGTGGCCACCATAACCGACCCGTTTAAGTGGTAAATGATGTTTTGCAAACGTTTCCACTATGCATACACGTGATCTGGATCATACCCCTGATAGGGTGAGTTCTAGTAACTCTTTAATATTATTAATCAACGTTTAGTTTTTTTAAACAAACTACTACTTTTCCCAAATCGGAGTTATGTTTAATTTTCAATAACAGTGGAATGGTGAAAAATTTAAGTCATATATTTATTTAGTTACGAAGAGAGTTCGCAAATTATTGTGAAAAATTGATATCGTTGTTAGAGGGCATAAATTTGTAGCTTTGAGAATCAAATGATAGCAATTTTGTATAAAACGAAACAGATTTTTCCTCATTAAAACCCGTCTAATTTAAAAGTAAAAAAGGGGGATTTGGTGAATCAAAGCATAGGAAACGAAGAAAATGATATTAACAGCAAAAAAAATACTGGAGCTAGTAAATAAAGGGGATGTTGTAATTATCCCTTTCAATGAAGCCAGCCTGGATGTAAATTCTTATTCATTTCATCTTGGTAAGGTGTTAGTTGAATACGGCAACTCTGTTATAGATTCCTATGTACCACCAAAAGAAAAATATATTGAAATTCTTGAACATGGTTACATATTAAAGCCCGATCATTTTTATTTATCGTCAACGTTGGAGAAGATGGGGAGCTTTACCTGCGCTAGTGAGCTCTATGCCAATTTCTCCACAGCAGCATGTGGTATGTTTATTCAAACCAGTGCCCCACTTGGACACACCGGCGCCATTATTAATTGGACACTGGAGATTATTGTGGCTCAGCCAGTTATCGTCTACCCAGGAATGAGGATTGGCAAGATCTGTTTCTGGGAAAATTTTGGCGAACTAATTAATTATCAAGGGCGTTATCATGGCTCGGACAACGTCGTTGCATCAAGAATTTATCAGGACTTTAACAGTCAGGAATCACAGAATGATATTAACGGGTAAAGAAATTGAAAAAAGAGTAAGAAGTGAGGAAATCATTATATCTCCTTTCTTACCCGACAATATAAATCCGAACAGCTATAATTTTCGCTTAGGCCATACCATGAAGGTCTACCATAATGAGATCATTGATCCAGCGAAAGAGAATCCGGTAGACATCATTAAGATCGGAGATAACGGCTATATTCTTGAACCGAGAAAACTCTATCTAGCTGAAACGATAGAAATAATGGGTAGTACAAATTTCGTTCCTACATATGCTGCGCGCTCTTCCGTTGCTCGCATGGGGATGTTTATTAACCTATCAGCACCATTAGGGGATATTGGCTTTATAGGCCGCTGGACTATTCAGCTATTCTGTATTCATCAAGTAAAGGTCTATTACGGCATGAATATTGGTCAAATGATGTTTTGGCGTACCTCAGGAGAAATCGAGCTTTACCACGGGAAATACCAGAACGCGGAGGGGCCGATTGAAACCCGCATACATATTGATTTCAAAGAAAAGATGAAAAAAGGTCTGTCGGAATTACCATTAATAACCCATGATGAGGAACTCCAATGATTGAATTTGCTAAAGATCAGGAAATCATCCTTCCGAGTAAATTCAGAAATATTTATGAGCTGTCAACTCAGCACCCCGTGCCTCCAATGGTTTTAATCACAGAAATACACTTAGCCGACTGGTTAAATGATTTCTCCAAAATTAAGGCCATCCTGGCCGATGCTGAGCGCAATATTGCCATCACCTCCGGAGCTTTTCTTACCCAAGACATGGAGAAAATCACTCGGGCGTTAAATGAATTACGGTGGTCTGAAAAGGCAAAGACCTGCATCACTGAGTTTGTCAGTAATCTCAGAGATACTCAAGGGACGCTGGATGTTGCTGTTCGTTCCGCCTGCCTGGCAGAAGATATGCAAAAAAAGTTTTGCTGGCATCTATGAGTCGGTACTTAACGTCAGGTCGGTAAGCGACCTTCAAGAAGCAATCTTTATTGTGTTGAAATCCTTTTATTCTCTGCGTGCCATTATGGAAAAACGTGATGCCAATGCAGATGCCGCAGTTAGCGCAGTTAACATCATTGTCCAACGTATGGTTAATCCTGACTTTTCCGGGGTGGCATTCAGTTGCCATCCGTTAAGTGGACACGAAAGTTTATACGTGGAATATGTACCTGGCTTAGGGGAAGGATTGGTATCCGGTGAAAAGGAATCGTTACAGCTACAAATAGACAGTGAAGACCCACGTCACCGCCAAGCGTGGCAGCAAATCAACGGAATAATCAACTCCGCGCGTACTTTACTCAACAGCCATGTCGACATTGAATGGGCCTACCAAGATGGAAAAGTTTGGCTATTGCAAGCTCGTCCGGTAACTAACTACGCCCGTGTTGAATGCGATAATACACCACGTGCATTCTTCTGGCCGTTATACGGTGATTTGCCGGTCAAACTTGCGGAAACACTGCCAGCATATGCCATCTACTTCAATCAAAAACGAAAACCACTGATAGATATTGCTCGGCTGCATCAAAAAACACAGCCCGGAGCCATAATCCTACAGGCCAACCGATATGCACTTGAAGACTTCGTGTTGCAGCAACAATTGCTGGATCACTTTACGGGGCAGTACGTAGTTGTGGATTTTTCAGATGCTGTACGGCAGTTGATTGTTGACAAGTCGACCTTGGTGGATCAACTCACCGCATTGATGTCCGAAGGGAGGCGACTCTATACGGTAGTGCTCCGCGACTTTATTAAAGGCGAATGTGGCCTGATCACTCGCAAGGTTCAAACACCACAAGGAATAAAACTTGTGGCCGAAGTTTCCCCTGATGGTCTGATGGCAATGAACCGAGGTACTGCCATCAGCCAAATTCTGACGCTGGATAACCCCCAGCAGAAGGCAGGGCTAACAGAAGATAATATCAGCCTGCTACACCGAGTGACGGCAGATGCCTTGCGAGCACTGGGGGATGTACAAATTGAGTGGGTGCTCTCTGGTGGTCAGTTATATGCTTTGGACTATTCCGCGGTGACGGACACTCAATTGGTATTTTCGGCAAATGGTCGGGTGATGTCGCAGGGTTACGCACGCGGACAAGTCTATCTGATCACAGAGACAGAGGAGATTGAAAGTTACAGCATTGCCCCTTCTATGAGTCTGACAGAAGTCCCCGATGCGTCAGTATACGGAGACCTATTCTCAACCATGGTGCAAGAAATGGAAAAGTTACCATTCCCACCCATTGTACTAGCGCGTCGCCCCTATGCAGCCTTGGCTTCCCTGATTCCATGGGTAGCTGGATTTATTTTTGAAAAAGGCTCTCTACTCAGCCACTTGGGCATATTACTGCGCGAGAAAAAACTGCCCGCCGTTTGTGATGAGCAATTATTTAAACAGATAAAACACGGCGATATTTTTGTACTTGATACTAACTCAACTCGTTGAGGGATACTTATGGATAGCAAATTATTTATTCTTTTATTTCAGCCCGGAGAGTTTTTTTCACCTCGAACTGTGGTTGCTCACCCCGATGTAGTTTTGAAATGCGACGATACTGTGAGCATAACAGGGAATAATTCTCTATTCCATCGTGAAAACGACTTAATCGCTAGTAGAATAATTACGGCCAACAGTTGCCATGAAATAGCATCAACTCCTTATCAGTTCCACTATTTTACCGATCACCACCGCCAGGTTAAAAAAGCGAGTGGAGTGCAATTTGACGCATTATTCTCCAAGTTTAATATCACAAAGCACTTTAACGAATTGATGCCAGCAATCTCAATACGAATTGACAAACAACAACAGTTGGCAAAACTTTATCATTTCAATGATACTGCATGGCATGGCACATTAATGGTGAAGTATGCAGAAGTGGATATCACCAATCTGGCCGAAGCCAATGATTGGCAACTCTGCATAAATGTGTTAGAAGGAGCATATCCGCGCCTACTGAAATACCGCCATTTATTGAATGACACCTGCTGGTATACCCGCTGGAAACATGATATGGAATTGGAAAGAAAATTCACTTTCCAAGGAATTCCGAACACCTGGAAACTAAACACGGCATTATATGAGGCAATTAATCTTCGTGGTGAACTGTCTGGTTTTATACCTGAACTCGATATGAGCCTGCAAGTATTTGACTACGACAACCATATTTTCGAAGTGATTGAGCCTTCAGCAAAGGGTTATATCTCTTTTATCCCCCCAGACGAATAACAAGGTTGCTATTAAACAAAAGTGGTTTGCCAAAAATGCTGAACTCCGTAAAGAGAGTATTTCCTATGACGTTACGCTCAGCAACTCAGAATTTGAGTCAAAGGCACGCGAAATGGCCGGCGGTGAAATTAAGCGTCTAGCGCCTTTTCGCAGAAAACGCTTTGATGTAAATTTCGAGTCCCTCGAAACCGGCAACATCTATGGCGTCTATTTCGATATCTGCCGTAGTTTAGATGAGCCATCGCGTTTCGCATTTTCACAATGCGAAGTGGAATACTGCCGCTCACGTACACTGTTTGATTACAGCAATGTAATGGAAGAGTTCGAACTGGTATGTGCCTATGTTAAACACTTCCTCGAGCAACAAGGAATGCTATTTGAACAGAATCTCTATTCTAAGCTTGATTTTGCGCGTGAAACCCATCTTGCCCTTACACAACAGGAGATGATCCATGGCTAATTACGTTGTTCTGGGAAGCTGGAAAATCCGCCATGATGAACAGGTTTCCCCCGCAGAGCGGTCCTTGTACTTTGTAGCACTGCGGGAAGGGGAGACAATCACCGACAAAAGCATTCTTTGTGATCTCCGAGAGCTGGCCAGTTCGGTACTGGATGCTCCCGCCGGTCACCCAGTCATTGATGCCTCGTTAAAAAATCTGAGCAGCGAGTCCATTCCATTGGCTGTAGTATCGACCACCCCCACTGGATGGCAGTTGACACACCTCGTACACCGCATTGAAGTTTGGGTGACGCATTTTCTGGCACTAGAAGAATTGCCGATATCGATCACTGAAGAAGAACTATTTGATGCGCTGTGTGCTCAGTTCCACCAAAATTACCTTTATAACAACAACTTCGAGTGTTATTACGAGAAAGGAATCCCTGATACTGAACTAGAGCAAAAGTTTAATATCAAACAAAATTACAACTTCTACGAGCTCAATGAGCGCTTCTACGCCGCTCTGGCTGATGGCAAAGTGGCAAACTTCCGTCCTCATTTAGGCGATGAAATTGAACACTGGAGCTACGACAATGATCTCTTCGAGATCGCCCCTAATGAAAAACACATTGCGGGCTACGTGTCGGTGATGCATTGGAGCCGCAAAAAGAAGATACGCTTCGATGAGCCGGTGGTCACCTTCAAGAAAAAACTCTATCAGGAAGATGCGCTGGAGCGCTGGGAGCGTAATTACCACTTTCAGCGTATCGACACCACTCCGGAGGAAGCGCTATCCAGATTTTTTGAACTCCCTCTAAAAAAGCTGCCGAGTTGGCGACGGGTGCGCTTGGACATTGCTTGTGAATACCTACCGACAGGCGATATCTACATGCTTAATTTTGAGGACTGTCGCATCAAGGATGTCCACGACGCTGCCGGTCGCCTGCAACAGTGCGAAATTGAGTACCTGAAAACTCGCGGTAAAGCAGACGAAACCAATATTTACCGTGGGTTTAATGCACTGGTAAAAGAGGTGGAATCATTTATTCAAGCACAAGAACTTTCTTTTGAGAAAAGTCACTATTCAAAACTAACTTTCCTGAAAGATTTTCAAGCATCCTCATCTTATAGAGAGAAAGCCTGATGATGGAATCAGTAATCCTCAGCAATGATAAACTTTTGGTGAACATCACATATCCGGAGTCACGGCGCGAGTTATTCCAGAGGTTAATGGCGTTTATCTCGCCTAATTTTTCACCTATGGACACAGTTGATGAGGTGGTGGATTTACAGCTTACTCTGTAACAGTGATTTTTCTGCTGACTGGAAAGCAGCGTGCACTACTACTTATCCTATCCGCCGCAGTACCGCCGAGGCATTTAATCTCGAGATCAATTGCGGCGAACTGAGCGATGGCCGTCAGGTCGCTTGGCATGAGCGTGATCAGACTGGTTATGCCTGGCAAAAAGGCGGACAGCATATGGCAATGTATGTCAGCCACAAAAGCTTTATCCATGTGATCGAGTTTTTTCGCTACTACCTACTGGCGCTGGAGGCATTGAAAGGAAGTCTTATCCTGCATGCCTCCGGGGTAGAGAACCGTGCCACCGGTAATATTGTGGCTATCTGTGGTGTTAAAGGGGCCGGTAAAACCTCGACCATGCTCAATCTGACCACATCTGAAGCCTTTCGATATTTTAGCGGCGATAAACTGCTTGTGGATATACACAACAACGAACTTAGAGTACGTGGCTGGCCTGATTATCCTCACGTGGGTGCGGGTTCATTACGTCGACATCCTGTGCTTTGCCGTAAACTTGGTATGACGCTAACCCATCCCCCCTCTCAACAGCGGAAAATAGCGACAAGTTCCTATTTGCACCCGAATTGTTCTACAGTGCATTAAGCAAATCACCACAGCGCGCCGCCACTCTGGAGGCGATATTGCTCCCAAACGTGCAGGATAGCACTCTGGCTATTAAGGTAACTGGACGCAGTGAAAAGAACGCGCTGGATAGCAACCATTTATTTGAAAACCCTCTATATTTCACCACCGCGACATGGCACGGCCTGGCATTGCCCGAGTGGGATGCAGTAAACGAAACCACCCACCAAAAAATACGAGATCGCTTATACCAATTGAGTTGGTTAACACTGTCTGGCAACGTGCCTGCCGCCACTTTAGCTGATCGGTTATGTCAGGGGACACAGCTACGTCTGGCGCTGGTCGCAGGTAGCGGATCAGGTAAAAGTACCACCGCCGAATTGTTAAGAGAGGCCTTTCGCAAACGGGGACTGCTAGTAAGCATTGAAAAACTAGCGCAGCCACTCTACAGCCTGCAGCAGGCTTACTTCAATGAATTAGCACAAACTATCGATGCTGATGTACAGCATCAACATCTGATGGAAAAGATCGCTGATAACCTACGCATGTTAGAACCACGTTCGCTGATCAACCATCTGTTTGCCCGCCTGCAACGGAACAAGAGCGATGTCATTTTGACGGATGATCTACGCGACAAAAAGATCGATTGGCCAGCCCTGATTGAACACGGGTATGTGGTAATTAGAGTATTGTGCGATGAGTCCATTCGGCGCCAACGCCTGAATGCGCGTCAGGACATGCAGTCACAAATCACTTCCACATTGGATACCGATATAAGAGCCATCGAAGCCGACATTACCCTTGATAATAATGGCGATATCAACCAGTTGCGTGATGGGGTAAATGCGTTGGTAGAACGACTGCTGAGGGCGCGCGATGAATAAAATGTTGCCGCGCGTGAAATGGGCCGTGCTCGACGGACTTCCCTTTAACCTGCTACAGAAATATCTCGATCCCGACAGTATGCCTAAGTTGTCACAACTGATGCACTCGGGAGCGATCACGCCGCTGGAGCCACTGTGGCCTAATTGTCAAACGCCTCCTTCACTGTTTTCCATTTGGAGCGGAAAATCCGCCACTGAACATCAGATCTTGGGGTTTGATACCCCTGAAGGGACTCAGGTAGGAACATTTCGTAACGGCTTTACCGGCTGGCCAAATTCGCTGGAAATGGTATGGGAAACATATGCGCGTGCAGGCCAACACGTCCGATTGAATCACATCCCTTTTGTCGATGAGGCCAAACTAGGCAAGATGCTGGTGGCGCGCAGTAACATTTATAGTGAGCCTGGATATCAATCACAGGTATTTATACAAACCACATGTGTTCATATCAGGGAACACACGCTGACATTGATCTTACAGCCACTAGACGCGCAACACACCAAGTTACAAGTTGAGTGCGACAAGGTGAGACTCGCAGCAATATTACCGCTTGACGTCTTTAGCGATATTTATATACCAGTTCCTCTCGACACAACCCTAACGCTGATGATCATTCCCATGGACGATGGGCGCCTCAAAGGAGCGCTATTGGGCAAGAATCGTTACCAGCGTTCTGGACGGGCGCCAGAGTGCACCGGGACCCCTCCTGAAGCAAACTTCTGTCATGCTAGCTTGGCAAAACAGTACCGGAACGGCGAACTGGGGGAGAAGAAAGGGCAAGGAGGGGATGGCAAAGCTGAGAAGATACTGTTCGCCAGCTTAGAACAAGTACATCAGAGCTTTTATCAGGAGTTGGCATATAGCTTTGCACAATGCGACGCTGATCTGACAGTGGGCTATTACCCGGTTATCGACCTTGCACTACATGAGATTCTTAATATTGAAAATCTGGCGCAGCACGACGTGGTGGTAGCAGGTTATTTCCGGCAGATAATGCAATGGGCAGAGAGCGTAGTAGCAGATTTACAGGACGGCTGTCGTGAGAATGACAGGCTGGTGATCAATTCCGATCATGGTATGCAGCCTATTTTCGACACTTTCTATTTAAATCAATATCTCGCCCAACATGGCTGGCTGACTTTCGATGCGCAAGGGAGGATTGATTACTCTAACACGCGTGTAGCTTACCATCCGGCAGAGAATGGTACCCTATCAATTCGTGATGGATGCGATATTACTCAGGTTTGCGCACTAGTTTATGCATTTTTTATCGATGCGGAACGTTCCGGTGCGAGAATTACGCACTTACCGATGCCATCTCGACAACAGGAGTTCGATACAAGCTGGTTTTTATTGCCACCGGACGGGGTAAGAGTCAAAGCGTCAGCCTCAAGCCAACTGATCAACCGCAGCGACAAAGCAGGCGATCATTGTGGTTACAGCCCGCTAAGAGATCTGAAAGGTACGCTGATCAGCCCTCACGAGGGTAACCGGGCTGCAGTTATGCAGATGTATGACATCAAGACCTTCATTTTGAGTGAATAGCATGGATCTGACCATTATTCTTATTGTGGCGCTATTTTCGATAGTGCAGTCAGTTTTCGGCATGGGTCTATTGGTGTTTGGAACGCCCACCCTGCTGTTAATGGGATACCCTTTCAGTGACGTGCTATCGATTCTACTCCCTCCTTCATTGACTATCAGTACTATTCAAGTACTGCGTCAAGGTAAACAGCAAAAGCATTTTGCCTTCTCGCTGATTAAATTTTGTCTGCCTGTTCTGATTATTTCTCTTGCATGGACCCTTTTCAGTAAGCAGAAGCTCAACTTGCATTACATTATTGCAGCAATTTTGATTTTTACAGCGATATCCCGCTTTTCAGTTCGCGTTTCCAACGCTCTGCGCCAATTTATTGAGCGTAACAGCCGTAAGTACATGGCGACGATGGGCTTTGTTCATGGGATGACCAACATGGGTGGTAGCCTACTGTCAACCTATGCGGTGACTCAACATCAGCTAAAAAAGGAAGTACTGGGCTGTATTGTGACCGGATATTTATTGTTCGGCATTGTGCAGTTAGGTACGTTGCAATATGCCAATGCATTTAACATCAGCCTTACCACACCCGTTACCTGTCTAGTGGCAGGTTCGGTGTTTATGTTAATAGGCAATCGCCTCTACAGCTGGCTCAACGAGAGCTTTTATCATGGCGTGTTCACCTTGTTTATGCTGGTGTACGCGGCGCTGTTGATCTTCCATTAATTCGGGAATGCTGAGTGATGAACAGGAAAAAATATAAAGGTGTGATTATTGATGTGGACGGAACACTGGTGTTACATGGCAAAGCACTGCCGGGAGCTGGCGAGGCTATTGATACTCTGCGAGGCGCTGGTTATCAGCTTCGTTTTGTCAGTAATACCACCAGCAGAAACGCAACACAGTTGGCAGAGATACTGACTCACTGTGGCATCAGAGCCAGTGAAACAGAGATCCAAACATCAGTTTCAGCCTGCCTTTATTACCTTCAGACAAAGTATGGCGAGAACAAAGGGTTTATAGCCGTACCGGACGCACTGCAACCATGCTTCGGCCATATTGCACAAACTGCCGAGCAACCAGATTATGTGGTGCTGGGGGACCTAGACGATGGATTCCAATACGATATCCTGAACCGTATATTTAACTTCCTGCGCGATGGGGCACAACTGGTTGTATTCCACAAAAATCCCTGGTATTTCCGCGATGGCAACACCTGGCTTGATAGTGGTGCTTTCACTCAGGCACTGGAATTAGCGAGCGGTACCCAAGCTATTGTCACCGGAAAACCATCTCCGGTGATGTTCCACAGCGCAGTAGCATCCATGGGATTGACGAACGAGCAGGTGCTGGTGGTAGGAGATGACGTTACCACCGATATCGCCGGGGCCCAAAACGCCGGGCTGGCGTCTCTATTGGTGGGCTCTGGGAAATTCAAACCTATAGACTTAACGCTGCATCTGATATCCAAAAAGAACTTTATCCCTGGCATCATCAATTTGCCCGAGTGGTTACAGCTTAAAAAGGCAACATCCCTATGAAATTGCTCAATATTGAAGTGACCTCACGCGGCGATGTATTCCACAGCCGCTACGATATTTTTCGCCAACAGGGAGCAGAGATTTACTATCTGACAGCCAGTCGCGAGAGTGCCGACTACCCTCATTTCGCAGGCAAATGTATATTGCCGTCGAAATCGATTGATACGGTCTTGAGCAAAGCAAAAGCTTGGCATAAGGAGATAGGCTTCAACGCCATCATCACCACCGACGAAGCCTCGGTGATATCGGCAGCTGTGTTATCTGAAGCGCTGGGCTTGCCAGGCATCGGCCTGCAAGCGGCCAAAAACAGTCGCAATAAGTACTTAATGCGATTGTCACACCAGAACGGAGGAGCGCCTCACCCCCCTTTCTATTTATGCGACGACCTGATTCAGGCACTGCGAGCGGGGGAAAAAATAGGTTATCCACTGATTATCAAGCCGACGCTGGGCGGTAATGCCGAGCATGTGCACCTAATCCGCAATGACGAGGCGATGCGCAAACAGTTCCCGTTAGTGCTGCAAGCCAACCAAAACTACTCCTACTGTCACCATGAGGCGAGTGGACTCGATCTCGGACCTAACTCACTACTGGTTGAAGGTTTTCTAGCTGGTTCAGAACATTGCATCGAAGCTTGGGTATGCGATGGTGAAGCTCATATCGGCTCGATTGCCGATCGCATTTCTGCCGAGTTGGAAGTATTTGATAACGATCTTTATCGTACTCCCAGCGCTCTCTCAGAGAAAGACATAGAAAAACTGCGCCAGGCACTGCAGGCAGGCGTCAGCGCACAAGGTATTACCCATGGTGTTGTTCATGCGGAATTCCGCTTCCATCAAGGCAAGCCCTACATTCTGGAAATCGCAGCACGCGTGGGAGGAGGCAGCCTGTATAAAATGGCACGACTGAGCTATGACTACTGCCCGATTACCACAGCCTACCGTGTAGCTACTGGCCAATTGGTATCACCGAAACCGTTGAAAAAAAACCGGTCGGGTTGCAGTCGGACTCACTATGTTGTGCAATCAGGGGAAAATCACCAAAATCCACGTACCGGAGACTGTCAAGTCGCATCCTGCCGTATTCAACCTCGGTATTCTCGCACAGGTTGGGGATTTTCATAGTCGGCCTCCTGCCGGAAACGACATATTTGGCTATATCGGCGTAACAGGTGAGTCGCAGGAGGAGGCAATTACATTAGCTTCGCTACTTTTTTCACAAATCGTAATTACTTTTTCATCTTAGGGGTTGTCGGCTTTTCTCGGGTAAATATGACGAGAAATAAAGGAGGTTATATGAGTGATTCCCGTAAGTTAGGAACTCTTCTAGTTTTGGCATTTTTACTCATGGCAAATGCCAATGCTGTTTTTTCTGGTTGGTTACTACAGTCGATATATCCTTTTACCTTGCTATTCTGGGGCTTCTTAATTACTACGCTGTTCTTTTTTGTCCGCCTCAGCCTGACACAGGGGCGCAATGCACTCAAAATCCCGCTCGCGTCTCTATCAGGGTTGATCACCCTTAATCTGGCCAGCGGTATCAGTTGGATTGGCTACTATTGTGCACTAAAATTTATTGAACCTGCGATTGTCAGCGCTCTGATGGGATGCATTGGGCCTCTATATATCGCCGTCACCAGCTTCATGTCCCAACGCCAGCTATCTGCTAATCAAGTGATCACCTCATTTGGGATCGTCATTGGCACAGCTGTACTCTCCTGGGCCTCAATAACTGATCACTCTGCTATACAAAACGTCAGCCTGCAACATGTGCTGCTGGGACTGGGAGCCGCACTTATCGGTGGTTTTGGGCAAGTATTAACTACGCTATCAACTAAAGGACTGGCAAAACAAAACTGGACGGCAAGTCAAATAATGGCGCACCGCTTCTACCTGCTAACTTTGGTGGCAGCAGTGGTTGCAGTAACCGGTCAGGGAGTGGGGGTTGATACCCCCTCGCAGATGTTAGCGATTGGTGTAGTATCGCTATTCGGCCTTCTACTGCCACTCTGGTTGCTGCAGAAAGGTATTATTCTTTCCTCGCCGTTTACCGTGTCGGTATTGTTGTCTCTCGGACCATTGATGACATTTCTGTTTCAGGGGTTCGATTCGCGCTTGCTATGGTCCAATATGTCAGTGGTCGGTTGTGGCATTATCGTGCTCTCGACTATAAATAATTTCATTTTCGGCCAGAAAACGGCAAAAGCTGAACGTTCAAATGGATAAGGACATAAATAGTGACCAGTTCAACATCGCGCGCGGTGGAGATCGTACAAATAACGGATGCGCACTTGGGTGCATCCGAAGATTTCATGCTTAAAGGAATCAATACAGCTGAAACACTTTCTCAAGTATTAGCAGCAGTAAGCCAGACGCCTTATGACTGGCTGATCGCCACCGGCGATATTTCGGACGATTTCTCACATGCATCTTATGCTCTTTTCCTCCGGATGCTGGACCAGCATGGCATCTCATCGCTGATCTGTTTGAGTGGCAACCATGATGATCCGGCCGTGATGCAGCAGATACTACAGCCGGTTGCCTTACCCACAATCTTTTTTGATGGGGACTGGCTATTTATCTGTTTGAATACGACTCTTGCCAATTCGGATGAGGGTGAAGTAACGGAAACGGACTTAGCCCGGCTAAACACCTTATTAACCCAGCATGCACAGAAACATGTCGCCATATTTATGCACCACCATGTTGTACCGGTGCAGAGTCGCTGGATTGATGCCTACAGACTGAGAAATCATTCTTCCTTCATGAAGCACTTGGCACGTTATAACAATGTACGCGCGGTGATTAGTGGCCATGTGCATCAAGCCTCTATAAGTCCACGTAATGGCGCCACTTTTTACACTTCACCAGCCACTTCACTACAATTTGTACCGGGCTGCCATCTGCCGAAAATTTCCACAGTTACGGCCAGTTGGCGAAAATGGACTTTTTGGCCTGACGGCAAAGTTTCGGACCAGCTGTTCAGCCTAAAAAAGAAAGCTATGAGAGCTGATGAAAAAATTTAGTAAGGGGTATTTTGTATACACTTTGTCGCAAGAGAAGATGCATTTTTGGAAAAATTCTGCGAATATAGATGATAAAGGTATCAATAAACATAAAAATTTTATAGAAACTCATTCCGAATCATGATGTTTGACAGAAAAAAAAGCAGATGCTTTGATGGCTATCATTGAAACAGGAAGTTTCGAGCAAGCAGCCAGAAAATTGAATATTACTTCATCAGCAATATCTCAGCGCATCAAATCATTAGAGATGGAAGTTGGTGTGCCGCTCGTCACACGTGAACGCCCTTGTACATACACGTCAGAGGGGTTCAAACTTGTCCAGTACTTGCTAAAACTCCAAGCTTTGAATGAAGATTTTAAGAACAATTTTTACCGTGACAAATGGGCCAGTTTCGCTATATCTGTCAACAGTGATTCACTTGCAGGGTGGTTGCTACCTGCAATTTCAAGCTATCTGTCCACTGAAAGAGTGAAGATAGAAATAATCGTTGATGATCAGGATTTTACACATATGGCACTGGAATCTGGAAATGCCCTTGCCGCGTTGTCTTCGAAAAATAAAGTTATCAATGGTTGTTCATCAATAAAACTCGGTTCAATCAGATATCGGTTGCTCGCATCGCGAGCCTTTGCTGATCGTTGGTTCAAAGGTGGCGTTAAGAGAAGTAACCTGACCAAAGCTCCATTATTAGTCTTCAACAAAAAAGACCAACTGCAACAGAATTTTATTGCCGAGCATTTTTTTTACAGCAATCTTCCTGTACTTGTCACTACATACCAGGGACAGATATCTTCTATCAGGCTGTGAAATTAGGCATTGGCTATGGGATGATCCCTGAATTCCAATATAAAGATCTGATTGAACGTAATGAGTTAGTTGATCTATTACCGGGACGATTCACTGATATCGCACTTTATTGGTATTATTGGGACGCTCATTCAAACTTGCTAAATAGGCTTACCGGCATATTAATTACTGAAGCAAAAAAATCACTCCACCAGGATTAGGCCAAGGATAAAAAATTTAAATTTAAACTAATAGAATGACATTATCGATGTAATACGAAAATAGCGCGAATTTTCTAACTAATAATTATATTCCATCAATACGATTATATAGCAGTCGTTATTTTTTTAAAAAAAACATATCGTCAAGAGATTACAAAATAAGTTATGACATCCTGTGTTTCTCTTCAGAACTTCACGTCATAAAATTTATTACCCTTTTTTCTTTTCAGAATTTTAAAACCACATTATAATTTCAATACATGAAAGTTCACTCACCATAAAATAGTCTGTATTTGCCAATACATCCCGATATAATAGTTCAAAAAATTTCATGGGAGCTAAGTTTTTCTTAATAAAGTACCATTCTATGTTGGAAGGAGTATTTTTAAGTAATGTCTTAATAACTGGAGTGGGAAAAAATGGGTATTAATAAAATAAAGGGAAAAAGAATCGCGTTTGCTGCATCAGGCGGACTGGACAGTTGTACTATTACACATTGGCTGTCAAGGAGGGGTGTTGAAGTAATTTGTTTCACAGCGGATCTGGGCCAACCAGATGAGGATAACTTTGACGAAATAAAAGATCGCATGTTACGGTCGGGTGCTGCTGAATATGTTTCAGTCGATTTAAAAAATGAAATGGCGGAAATGGGGCTGGCTGTTGTGCAGGCCAATGCAAAATATGAGGGAAATTATTGGAATCTTACAGGTGCCGCTCGCCAAGTCATTATGGAAGGCTTGTTGCCTGAAATTAAATCATGTGGAATAAACATTTTCAGCCATGGTGCGACAGGCCGTGGAAATGATCAAGTACGTTTTCAGATCATTGGCACAATGTTGAATCCAAATCTTGAATTTTATGCGGCCTGGCGCGATCAGGAATTCTTGGATGAATTTCGGGGACGTAAGGAAATGCTTGCTTATTGCTCTCAGAATAATATTCCAGTGAAAGCATCAGTCGACAAACCCTATTCAACCGATGCGAATTTATTAGGCCTAACTCATGAAGGGGGTAGACTTGAAAGCCTGCAAACCCAAATGAAGTTTGTTGAACCAGGTATTGGTCGTTGGCCAGAGCGGGCAGAGCCAGTTCCCGAACAGTTTACAATAGTTTTTGATAAAGGTCGGCCGGTACAAATCAATAATAGCAAAATGAGCCTCGTTGAGATTTTTAAATATCTTAATGTTAATGGCGGGAAACATGGCATTGGCATCGCGGAAAATCTCGTCGAGAACCGATTCGTAGGTGTGAAGTCACGAGGAGTCTATGAGTCTCCAGCAATGGTCATACTCTCTTACTCCTATCAGCAGCTACTTCAGCAGATTCTAGACAGAAGAGCCATTCAGTTTTATCAAACTACGGCTTCATTCCTAGGTGGACAGTTATATCAAGGATATTGGCTTGACCTCGGTTCCCAAATGGCTCGTAAGGCGATAGTTGAACTCACAAACCTAGTGAGTGGGGAAGTGACTTTTGAAGCATATAGGGGAAATCTCAGTTATATCGCCAGTAGGAATGTACGTCATGGGCTCTACACGAATGAAGGCTCAATGGAAGCAGAAGGCGAATTTGATCATCATGATTCGGAAGGGCTGCTTAAAATTCTGACGATATCGGCTCGTACCGCTTCTTTATCAGGACAGATTAAATAATCCTGCAGGAGAGTATAAAGAAATGTATAGCCATAATGTTTTGTTTATCGGCGACGATTCGGTATGGTCACAGCTTGCCGTTAGTTACTTAAAAGAGAATAATTTCAATATCATTGCCGTTTTATGGAATTATAATACCGACGACTCACAAGCGAAGGCCATTGTCGAACAATGGAAAGGAGATTGGATACTTTCATTTAAATCCGATTTTATATTACCATATTCTGTAATAGATAGAGCCCAAAAAGGGTGCCATCAATTTTCATCCAGCGCCTGTGAAATACCGTGGGATTGGTGGATATCACTATGCGATAGAAAATAAAGATACTTATTTTGGAGTTACTTGTCATTATATCGATAATAAAATAGATCACGGGAAAATCATAAAAACTATTAAATTTGATATTGTATCAGGTGAAACTCCTGATTCTTTGATGAAACGAACTGCAACTTACGCGCTTAGTTTGTTTTATGAAATCACGGCAATAATAAAAAACGGTCAGAAAATTCCCAATACAAACATTAAATGGTCTAATAAACTGTATACCCGCTCTCAGCTTTGCGACTATTTAAGACATCATGAAAAGAACAAATTGACCAAAGGAAATTGTTATGTCAGCTAAACTATGGGCAGGCGTATTTAAAAAAGATGTCGATAATGAAGTCCTCGACTACACAGAAACGACAAAAAATAGATTCCAGGCTTACCCGTTACGATATATGGGGAAGTATGGCGCATCTTGCTATGTTGAGCGAACAGGATATTGTAGCACATGATGCGGTATCGGCCATTTCCAGAAGTTTACTAGAATTATATTATGCAAATGAGCGTACTCCAATTGAGCTGGATCCACAGTGTGAAGATGTCCATTTAAATATCGAAACTTTAATCATTCAAAAAATTGGGCGCGAGGCGGGTGGCCGGCTGCATACCGCACGTTCCAGAAATGATCAGGTCGTTACGGATACTCGGATGTATCTGCGAGAAGAAATTCTTAATCTTACGGATTCCCTAATACTCTTTATTAATGATCTGTTACAACTTGCAGCAGAAAACAATGGCCATTTAGCTGTGGGCTACACTCATCTCCAGCCAGCCCAACCGATCAATTTAGCTTTCTGGTATAGTGCTTATGTGAGCATGCTTTTGCGAGACGTTGAAAGGCTGAGAGATTCGTACCGTTATACAAACATTAATGTGCTCGGTGCATGCGCTTTGGCCGGAACGTCTTTCGATATTAACCGTGAGTTGACTACCCAGCTGTTAGGCTTTGACAGTATCCTTCACCATAGCCTAGATGCTACTAGTTCACGGGACTTCATTTGCCATGCAATTTCCTCTTTCGCTATTATCATGAGTAATCTTTCGCGTCTCGCCGAAGAGGTCGTCGTTTGGAGCAGTAATGAGTTTGGGCTTCTCACAATAGATGACGCATTCGCTACTGGCAGTTCAATTATGCCACAAAAGAAAAATCCGGTAATTGGCGAATTAGTTAAGGGAAAAGTTGGCCGAGTATATGGTGCATTGATGCAAATTTTAACTATCAACAAGGGAATTACACTCGGGTACAATTGTGACCTTCAGGAAGATAAACCCATGTTGTGGGACGCCATTGATACTCTAAAATCATCTGTTAGCATTAGTCACCGGCAAATGACCACATCCATCTATCAGTCTGAGCGTGCAAATGAACTGTGTTGGAGGAACTTCTCTACAGTTACAGAATTGGCTAACCTATTGGTCAATAGAATAAACATTCCATTTAGAGAGGCACATAAGATATGTGGCACGTTAGTGCGTAAATTAACAGAAATACACTCCGATTTACGAGATTTCAACTATATTCATAAATACTTAGCCGAAAATTCAATTTCCCTAACTATTTTAGAAATAGAGGAGTGTGTATCGCCTGAAAAGGTTGTTCTGCGCCAATTAAGCAGCGGTGGTACATCGCCTAAGGCCGTTGCTAATATGCTTGACGACATGTACAAAAGCGTGCTGGATCATCAATTATGGGTTAATGAATCAAGGCAGAAACTCAATCATGCGCAAGATACGACAATTGCAATTCTGCAAAAACTTTCACAAATATAGAGACATAGCTCATAGCTAATCATATGGCACGGAAGCTCAATGCTATGGTTTGTTAACCTCCATAAACAGATTATTGCCGTGAATAATATGGACTCTACATATTATTCACCAATACCAAAAGGTAAATAACATGCAGATAAAAAACAACCCAGTAACATTTAATTTTGACAATAATTTCAAGCATCTCGGAATAAACGAAGTTTGTTTCGCCACACTGTATAACATAGACAATTACCAAGTATTGCCACAGAGTTTTGTTGATAAATATGAAAGGCTGGTTAGAAAGGCAGTTGAACAAAACGATGGTGATTTACAACAAAGTATTATAGAAAAAGGTTATCATGAACTTATTTTAGACGTTAACAGAAGTGTAAAAAAATTCCCTCCTAGTGCATTTGCCCTGACGGAGATTATACGCAAAAAAGGTACAGCGTTACATATCAATCCATTTGTCGATATCTACAATATGTATTCGCTAGAAACGCGTTTATCCATTGGTGCCCATGATTTAGATAAAATTAATGGAGAAATTCGATTTCAAATATCACAAGGCGATGAACCATTTTACCCCATTGGAGGTGGGCAAAAAAAATCTCTAGTGGTGACTATATTTATTCTGACTCCGTTAATGTTCTCGCTTGGCTTGATTCACGTGACTCAGAATTAGTTAAAATTGAACCTCCCACTAAAAATGCTATATTAATTATTCAGGGCAACCGAAATACTGATAAAAAATTATCGTTTAAATGCACTTTATAATATCTGTTCGGATGTAACACAAATTTGCGGCGGTAGCTTTGATATTGGTTATTCAGATATATCATCCAGAAAGATTATTTACATTTAACCATATGACCATTTATCCCAATATATTATTAAGTGCCTTTGGCACAGGGCTTGGATTAATTGTTGCCATTGGTGCACAAAATATATTTATCATCAAGATTGGATTGCAGAAAAGAAATGTATTACTTGCAGCAACCATAGCGGCAACCTGTGATATGTTATTAATTTTGTTTGGAACTTTGTTCATGGGTAATCTTAAACAATTAATACCTGATATCTTACCATTAGTAAAATGGTCAGGCATAATATTTCTCATCTACTACGGTCTTAATTCATTGTATAATTCCTTAAGAGCTCATCCAATAGGCTGGGATATTCATGAAAAACATGTAAATTCAGCGTCCAAAGTTAGTAAAGGAGTTATAGTTCCTACTCTAGCCTTTTCTCTATTAAACCCTCATGTATACCTTGATACCTTGCTGATATTAGGAAATCTTGGTTCACGACTTACTTATAATGAACAAACTAGTTTCATCATCGGTGCTGGAGGAGCATCTTATTTCTGGTTCTATTTAACCGGTTTTGCTTCAAGAGTCTCGTCTCAGTTACTTAAAAATGAAATCATAATAAGAATCTTTGATTTTATTGTTGCTATTACAATGTTCTTAATTGCATATCTGTTGTTCTCTTCACCACTTATAAAATGAGATATTTTTATATATGTGATTCTATAAAAATATTGCAAGAATATTATCGAGATTGATACAAGCGAAAAAATTGGTACGAGTGCTGGGACGATCCGGAGTAAAGAAAAATTCGCAATGGTCCCAGACTCCGTTATTAAGGAGCGGAAGCGATTGAACATTCACCATTGATTTCATGAGTAGAGTGGCTACTCTATTGTGCTCATTTATTTTTTTCGATGCTCGGCTATGTTCCTGTTGATTTCGGTTAACCAATCAATTAGCTATATCCTCTTCTTTTTTAGTTATAAATATAGGAATTCATTTGTATAAATTAATTATAAATACAACACCCTAAGATTAACTTTTTGCATATAAATACTCTTATCAAAAAATGCCTTCTTGACATATATCGGCCCTGTTGATGATGTGCGGAATTCCGTAATGTTGAATTGAGTTCATTGGTTTTTTTTCTTAAATTTATTAATATAATATATTTTTAAAAACAATTATTTATCTCCTTTCTTATTAATATTTTATTTAAAATAGATATGTTTAATGATTAAACTAATATCGATATCCCAATAAAATATTTACGCTAATAATTTATTTCCATAAATAATAAATAAACCCTTATCAAATAGAATGAGATTTTTTTATACCAAATGACATTTATTTACATGAAAGGAGATGAATTATGTCAAAAAATAATATCATATTGAGTCAAAATAATAGAATGCAGAGTTGGCTTACTATACGAGAAGCCGTCAACGTAGCCCAGGAGTTAACAAGCACAAAAATAAAGGACAGCGATATTTTTCGCAATGCCCTATGCGGAAATACCTGTCTTTCTTTGTATTTCCAGTCTCCTATTATATTGCAAAAAGTCCAAACATCAAGAAATAAAGTAAAGCTTAGAGCAGCAGAAAACTCATTTACCCATCGACTTTGTCAGCTTGACAGTAATTGTTTTCTTAATGGGCGAAATTTGATCGTCAGTACCGAAGGTGAATACATCTACCCTACACAGATGATTATTGACACAACGCTGATAGGGCACGAATATGTTGTGTTGCAGCGTTTACTGGCTCGTTCCCTGGGTATTCCGTTACCCGTAACTGGGGCAAATGATATCAATTATGGTATTTCAGTTACTATCTCAGGAAGGGTATTCCAAGTGTTTGAAAATGTCACATTGCAAGAAAGAATAAAACGACAAATAATGAGATTACCTAAAAACATAGCCCCGGGAATTTATGAACATATATCATCTCAAGGAATGAGAAAATTCTGCTCCAAAAAACACTTCCCACTTCATATCTTACCGCACGATGCCTGTTTTGTCATCCGTCAGACTGAACTTGAGAAGTTAATCAATATGCCGGTTAAAAGCAAAATTCCTCCATCATCTTCCTCACGGATATCCACGCCATTATCCCGTCTATTCTGGCTTGCCTGCAAACATAATGAGGCTATCAGCCCTTTAATCAGGCAACCCTATAAGCTCCTGTCCATTTTTGAACAATGGGCATCAACTGATGGCATAACCGACCATCTAAGCGGCGACACGCTGAAAACCGCGCTCAAGCGCGGTTCACCCATACCCTCTTCCACATCAGCATGACAATGACAGTTTTGCATATATTGGAATGTCCGTATTAAGGACAGTGAAACCCGTAATACGGGCTTATCAACTTTTTCTACGCCATCCTCTGTGTTGTCGTGTCATCTCCGGGCATATCCCATTTCTGCACTGGAGGAAGCTATGACATCCCATCAGTTATTACGTCTGAAGCAGGTCGAAGAAAAAACCGGTCTGAAGCGTTCACAAATTTACCTATATATGAAAATCGGCGATTTCCCGCGTTCAATTAAGATTGGCCCAGCCAGCGTGGCCTGGCTCGAATCTGAAATTGATGAATGGATCAACCTTAAATTAACCAACCGCTGAAAACGTTTAAGAGGGAATGATTATGAAAGGTAATCACGGCATGCATTTGCCTGTCATTCTGGACCTGCTCAAGACTTTTGGGTTCGAGCCCAGAATCATACGTAATCCCTATTATGATGAGATCTGGACATCCATTAAAAATAGCGAGTTTGACCATCTTCCGAAAATAACCCAATGCTCTGGAGCATCCCATTTGGTTCGTCTGTTACGCCGCCTTCAAGAGAAACAGATAGAGGGGTCGGCATTATGATCCCATCACTGAATTACGTCGTATTAACCGGCGCCCTGCACGCCCTTAAGGAAGGCAACATTCGCCACTGCGAAGCGCTGGGTTTCACTTTCGACGAAATGAACGCCCTCAATCAGCTGTCCCTGGATGAGCTGTTTATCATCAGCCGGGCATCAGCGCAGTTTATGGCGGTCACTGTCCATCATGACGCTTTACACCAAATCCTGACATTGTCGCGTCAGGAAGTTCAGCGCCAGCAACAGATTAACCGGGCCATGGCGCTGGGCGGTTCGATTGCGCTGCTGAGCCAGTATTTTGGTCTCACCTCCAATGAAGTCTGCATCCGTCGCCGGTTGCTGGGGATCACTATCCCTCATGGCCGGACGCCCATTCCGGATGAAAAGACCGATGCCGAGATCTGGCGGCAATGGCAGAAACGCCATCCGGGAAATATCGCATCGCTCGACGCGTTGGATGTGATGATGCAGATCGCTGAAGAGTTGTCCTCTCAGGGTAATGGTCCCTCCCTCACCGCTATCTGTAACCGTATTACGCTTTGCGAAAAAGAAGCGTTGGACAGGAGGACATCGCATGCCGGATGAAATCGATCGCGATCAGGAATTTAATGAACAGCGTCTGGAGGATATGATTGAACAGAACCGTTTCAAATCAACTGCAACGCCATCATTGCCCTACTGTCGCCTGTGCGGTAAGTCCATACCCGATAAGCGGCGTCAGACTTTGCCGGGCGTGACAACCTGTATTGAATGCCAGACAGCACTCGAACGCCGTCAACGCTGAGAATACGACGCCTTGCGTGCGGACCGATATTCTTATCCGCACGCTTTTTATTATCTGCCTAAATCACTATGTATATTTGCATTGATTTAAAAACAAATAAATCCGCCAGAATATTTCAGACACCCCCTTCACCCAAGTATTAAATCAAATTCGAACACCGTTAATTCCCCGCTATTTTTCTTTTATTTCCCCGTTTGATTTTACTGTTACCCGCCTGAATCAGAAAGCGCACCCTGACCACGCCATCATTCGCTGGCAGGCCTTATGGACGTTTATTCGTCCGGGCAGGGTATTCGCTCTTTAACAACATGGGTCGGGCTGTCACATAACCACAATTCAGGGTGCCGCTGAATGTCCTCGCTGACCCGTTGAAATCGGAATGCAGGATCGGGATGTGATTCATTTAATTAATCCACTGCTGTTTATTCATTCAAGGAAAACAAGATGCGAAAACCCGTCTATCTCGCCTATGTCACCCAGGAAAGCCAGCCCGATCCGCAGGGTGAAAAAACCACGTACTGGACGAAAGTCGGCGTGGCGTTCGCTCATAACGGCAAACCCGGCCTTAACGTGATGCTGACACCCGGTATTGCCGTCTCCGGCAAGCTGGTCCTCCTGGAGCCCAGAGACGATAACGATACCCCGCAGGAAATCCAGCCCGGCTAACATCCGCACAGGATCACCCCACATCCCTACGTTTTTTTTCCTTCACCCGGCATTGCACATCAAATAGCTGTACGCATTACCGGACTTTTTTACCGAGGCCACCATGCTTTCCCCCACTGCCTTTCTGGCGGCGGCCATGCAGTGCGCCGCCAGTGTTCATCCGTCCACGTCGTTCGATGTCGCCCGCGTCGAATCCGGTTTTAACCCTTACGCCATCGCTGAAATTGTGCCGAAGAATGAGCGCCTCCATGGCCGCAAAGGCGTTATTTCTCATCTGCCCACTAACAAAGCGGACGCAGTCAGTATCGTCAGACGACTGGAAGCAAAAGGCCGCCGTTATTCGGTCGGGTTGATGCAAATCACCAGCACCAACTTCCGTCATTACGGCGTCACCGCCGGTGACCTGTTTGACTCCTGCACCAATCTGTCCGTCTTTGAGCGCATCCTCGCCGACTGTTACCGGCGCGGCGGCTCCTTGAAACGCGCGCTCAGTTGCTACTACTCCGGCAATTTCGATACCGGCCAACAGCCGGAATCCGCCTTTAACCAGTCCAGCTATGTGCAGCGTATCGGCTACGTCGTCCCGTCAACACAGGAAGATAAACAACGGCATGCCGCCGTAAAAGCAGGGCTGGAGATGCGTTATCCCGCCACCGTCCTGCGCGGTGACATAGCCAACAATCCAACGCCACCGCAAACAACTCTGCGCTACCCCAACGCCGTTATTCGCGGCGATTTACCCGTCCCTGCTCTAGAGGAGAAATGACCATGCGAAAAAACGTCAATACTGGCCTGCGGTCGCTTACCTGTTACCCGCTTCCCGCGTGCTGGCGGCGGACAGCGGATTTGATAAAGCCAGCGATACGCTGAGCAACACCTCCACCGGCCTGCTGGGGCTGGCCGCCGTCACCATCACGCTGGCCACCATGTGGATTGGCTATAAGGTCCTGTTTGACGGCAAGAGTCTTTCTGACATGCGCAACGTCATTATCGGCGCCATCCTGATTGTCGGCGCCTCGGGCTTCGGGGCCTACTGGGCGGCGTAGGGGGAACGAATGACCACGCTGAATAAAGCGCTGACGCGCCCCGCCGCCATTATGGGCATTCCCCTCGTGCCGTTCGTTATCGTCAGCGGGACCATCGTCCTGCTGTCGGTCTATTTCAGCTATTACCTGGCGTTGTTGCTTATTCCTGCCTGGATGGAAATGAAGGCCAAAGCCCGAACGGATATTCATTATTTCGGTCTGCTCTGGCTGGCATTTAAAACCCGCGGCCGGTTTGCCACCAACCGGCATTACGGCGCGAACGCCATACTGGCCAATCGCTATGATGCCGTCGATGTTTCGGAGTTCACCCATAAGATGAAGTTGAACGAGCGCATCACGCTGGATAAATACATTCCGTATTCCTCTCATATTCACCCCCAGGTGATAAGGAACCGCCATGGCGACCTGGTTGCCACCTGGGAGCTGGCTGGAGCCGTATTTGAATGCGAGGATGAACACCACCTGACCTTTCTGGCAACCCATCTCAACAATGTTATTCGTTCGTATGAAGGACTGCCGGTCACCTTCTATATTCATCGCCTAAGAGAGCAATACCAGGATGCGTTTGAGGCCCATTCGGGCATTCCCTTTGCGGATGAGGTCTCCGAGCGTTACTACCGGCCGATAAAGGATAAGCCGTTCTGGCGGCACCGGCTGTTTTTCACCGTCTGTTATGCGCCGTTCTCACGGCTTGAGAAAAAGGTCATGAAGAGACAGCCGGTCGGGAAAAGGCACGCCGCACTGGATGACGCCCTGAAAGCGATGCTGGAACATCAGGAAGCGCTGACGTCCGCCCTGTCCCGCTATATGGCAACGCCATTAGGCGTTTATGAAGAAAAGGGACGGGTGTATTCCTCGCAACTGTCTTTTTATCACCGTCTGATGACCGGAAAATGGCAGAAGGTGGCGGTGACCCGCTCACCGTTTTACGACATACTCAGCACACCGGATGTCTTCTTTAGCACCGATACCGCCGAGTGCCAGACGGTCGGCGGCTCCCGTTTTTTCCGCAGTCTGGAAATTAAGGACTACTCGCCCCAAACCCATACGGGTTTACTGGATGCGCTGCTGTATGCCGAAAGCGAGTATGTCCTCACGCAATCCTTCACCTGCATGGCGCGGGATGAAGCGCAGAATCACATCCGGCTGGCGGAAAAGCGACTGAACTCGGCGGATGATGACGCCATATCGCAGCGCGAAGAGCTGATTGTCTTGCGTGACCTGCTCCAGTCCGGGCATGTGTCATGCGGCAAATATCACTTTTCCCTGCTGGTATCCTCAGACAGCGCCGACCAGGTGGTAAAAGACACCAACGCGCTGGCCCAGCCCTTTGCCGACCTCGGCATCATGACGTCCCTGTCCACCCTGTCGTTACCCGCCGCATACCTCGCGCAACTGCCGGGGGTGTACCAGCTACGCCCTCGGCTGGTTGCACTCAGCAGCCAGAACTATGCCGATATGGCGAGCCTGCATAACTTCCATCCCCACAAACGGGACGGCAATCCTTGGGGTGAGGCCATCGCCATCCTGACATCGCCGGGCGGCGGCGGTTATTACCTGAACCTGCACGACAGTCAGGCCGGGCGGGATGATTTCAATGAAAAAACGCCGGGCAATGCGGCGATTATCGGTAAAACCGGGTCAGGCAAGACGCTGCTGATGACGATGATGCAACAATTGATGCAGAAGTACCGCAACCCGGCGACGTTCTTCGCCTCGGCCACTATTAAGCGACTGACCACCGTTTATTTTGACAAGGACCGGGCGGCAGAGATGTCGATACGCCAGATGGGCGGGCGTTACTTCCGCATCCGGACCGGCATCCCCACCGGGTTTAATCCGTTTGCACTGGCGCCGAGCCGGCGCAACATCAGCTTTATTAAACGCCTGGTCCGGATGCTGTGTCGCCGTAACGGCAAGCCGCTCGACCCACGCGACGAAGAGCGTATCAGCACCGCTGTGGATACCATCATGCTGGACTACCCGCTGGAATACCGCCGTTATGGGATTACCCGACTGCTGGAAGTGCTGCCGGAGCCGCCGACCAAAGACGCCCGGACCAACGGGCTGCGCATCCGGCTGAAACAATGGGCGCAGGGCGGTGAATTCGGCTGGGTATTTGATAACGAGAATGACACCTTTAACATTAGCGATATTGATAATTTTGGTATTGACGGCACGGAATTCCTGGACGATGACGACATCCGCGGCCCCATTACCTTTTACCTGCTGTATCGCGTGACCAGTCTGCTCGACGGACGGCGCCTGGTGATGTTCATGGACGAATTTTGGAAGTGGCTGGCCGACGTCGAATTTTCCCGATTCTCGCTCAATATGCTGAAAGTCATCCGCAAGCTTAACGGCATCTTCATCCCCGCCACCCAGTCGCCCGATGAAATCGTTAGGCATCCCATCGCCCCGGCGATTATTGAACAGTGCGGCACACAAATTTTTCTCGCCAACCCGAAGGCCAGCCATGCGGATTATGTGGAAAAAATGAAAGTGCCGGAAAGTGTTTATGACATCGTGCGCAATCTTGATCCGGGCGAACACTACATGGTGATTTTGAAAACGCCCCTACGCGCCGGCGAAACCCGACCGTTTGTGTCGATGGCAAAAATGGACCTGTCGGGTCTCGGGAACATCACCAAACTGCTGAGCGGGAGTGAAGACAACCTAAAAATATTCGATGCCCTTTATCAGGACGGCATGACGCCTGGGGAATGGAAAGCGTCATTCCTTGAAAAGGCAATATAACCTTCAGACCGGAGATAAAATCAATGCGTACCCGATATAACATCCTGGCATTATCGCTATTTATGTCCACTCAGGCGATAAGCGCCGGAATACCGGTTTTCGATGCCGTGCAGAATACCGAATCCATTAACCAATGGGTTCAGAAACTCCAGCAATGGCAGGAAACCGTGACCCACTATAAAAGCGAATTGGACGCCTACAAACAGCAGTTAGCCACAGCAACGGGCGTACGGGATATTCAGGGTTTTCTCAGCGACGCCAGAAGCCTGAAAACCGATATTGATGCGCTGCGCAAGAATGGCATTTCGCTGGATGACCTGCTCACCAACCAGAGCGGTTCATATTCCTCTGAACTTCAAGGCCTATATAATAAATATAAATCTTTCGATGTCTGTAATCAGTCCAGCACATCACAGAGTTACCTGGCAAGCTGCAAACAAATCGTTCTCAACCAGGCGGTGTCTATTGAGAACACCAGCGATGTGGAAAACAGGATCAACAGCACACTCAGCGATATAGCAGACTTATCTGACCGCATAACCAACGCGCAGGACTCGAAAGAGTCCCAGGACCTGGCTAACGCCGTGGCGGCCAAAAGCGTACAATTAAATGCCCTGAGCAGCCAGTGGGAAATGTCAGTCAAACAGACTGAACAGCGAACCAAGCTGCTGGAGCAGCAGAGACAGAAAGCCTTTGGGCAGCAGCAATTAACAGCACCGGTGGCTGATCTGAACACTATATAGGGAGCTTAACCATGTCTAAATCCTTATTAACCTTATTCGTCGCCTCAGGCGTTATCGCATTATCGGGTTGTAAAGAGACAAAGTCCGAAGCCTGGTATAAACAACATCCGGATGAGACGTATACAGTTTATACACAGTGTCTTAAAAATAGTGAGGCGAGTGATAATTGCGTATTTGCCCACAGGGCAGCCATTATGTACGCGCAAATAGGCAAGCCAGAGATAAAGGAAAAATTCGAAGCACTGTTTCAGCAGGAAGCTAAAAAAAATAAAATCCCATACCGAGTAATATCTCCGCCAGTAAAAACAGGGACGCTTCCCTGTTTTTTATTTCCCTTTCTATTACTCTATCAAGCGAGGCATTATGTCCGGTGGTATTTTTTGTTGGCATGGACAAAAACATCATGGATGGACTCAACGCCGTTTTAGAAGGTCAGTCTTCCACCTACGGCTCGATGATAAGCATTATAGTTGTCAGCTCATTTACCTTGTTCATCGTTTATCGCGGGTATCAGACGCTGGGAGGAAAATTACAGACCCCGGTTGAAGATGTCGTCTGGGATGTGGGCCGGATGTTGCTCATTACCACCTTTGTGTTAAATCGCAATAGCTGGCTGGATGCCGTGATTGCGGCCATCGAAGGACTGAAGGATGGCGTAAGCGGCGATGATAATGTCTGGGTCCTGCTCGATACTGTATGGGAGAAGGCGCAGACGCTGGGGCAGACATTGTTTAATCTGGATACCTCCATTTATGTCCAATTGAGCGGGGGCTTCGCCGAAGTGCTGGTGTGGGGTGGCGCAATCGTGCTTTTACTCGCAGCAACGTTTGTCAACCTGCTCGCCGAAATCACCCTACTGTTAATGACCACAACTGCCCCCCTGTTTATTTTCTGTCTGCTGTACGGTTTCCTGAAACCCATGTTTGATAACTGGCTAAAAACCCTTTTTACGGCGATATTGACGATAATGTTCTCTGCCTTATCCATCCGGATCGCCATCAATTATCTGAATAAAATACTGAATGCCGCTATAGCCACATCCAGCGACACCAATATGGTGACGCTGGCGGCGCAATGTTTGCTGGCCGGGATCGCCTCGGGAATTGTCGTTTATTTCTCCGCGAAGATTGCCAGTGCGCTGAGTGGCGCAGCTGTCCAGGCCACATTACAGGGCGCGGTGATGAGTGGACTGAGCGGACTGGTCAGTAAGTCTGCTGACGCGGCCAGACCCGGCATGAAGGCCGGAGCAGCAGGTGCCCGGCTGGCGGCTAAAGGGAGTGTTATGGTGGCGACAACCGCAGGCAGACTCATCGCTACCGGCACCGGCAAAGCCCTCTCTGGATGGCAAAAACGCGCCGCCGCCATCGAGAATATGAAACGTTTTAATCAGCAGCGTAACCGCTAACCCCTATCTGGATTGAACCACCACTCAACCCGAAACATTCCAATGGCAGAGCATGACTAGACCTGACAGGCTGCTAAGAGATGTGAGTTCAACCGATGGATGCAACACACTTATTGAACCGCTCTGCGGGTGATTCATAGTCTAGCGTTTTTCTCGGCCTTTCATTGAGCTGTCTGGCAACACTGTTAAGTCTTTGCTGGCTGTGAACCGATAAGTCTGTTCCTTTTGGAAAATATTGTCTGAGCAATCTGTTCGTATTTTCATTTGAGCCACGTTGCCAGGGCGATTGAGGATCACAGAAATAAATCTGAATGTCTGTCGCTACAGTAAATCGGGTGTGGCTGGTCATTTCAGCCCCACGATCCCATGTTAATGTTTTATAAAGCTCAACAGGTAATTCCCGGGCTTGTTTGATGAGTGCAGATATAACCGTTATGGTCTTGTTGTCCCTGATTTTGGCCAGCATAACAAAGCGGGAATGGCGTTCTACGAGGGTGACGATATAGGAGTTTTTCGAGCCCTGGATCAGGTCACCTTCCCAGTGACCCGGTATGGCTCTGTCTGCGGCTTCAGGTGGTCTTTCGCTGATAGGTATCGCATCCGGGATTGACCCTAATCCTTTCCCTTTAAGCGATGCGGTTCTGGATCTGCGCACTGCTCTTCCGCTTCTGAGGCATTGCTGCAGCTCTTTTTTTAATGCTCCCCGGGTTTGTATAAAAAGCGTTTTATAAATCGTTTCGTGTGACACATGCATTTCCTGATTATCCGGATAACAGCGTTTCAGCCAACCGGCGATTTGTTCCGGCGACCAGTCCTGATGCATCTTCTCTGCAATGATTTTACACAATGTGGGGCTTTCGATTAGCTTGCAATGTTTTGGTCTCAGAGCACTTTCCCACGCAGCTATATCTGCTTTTGCTGCACGGTATTGTTTTGCACCTCCATGCCTCTTGATCTCGCGGCTAATCGTTGAAGGGGCTCTTAATAATTTGTCAGCGATGTCCCTGATGCTACGTTTTGCTACCAGCCCTCTGGATATCTCCTCTCTTTCATCAAGCGAAAGCGCTAACCGGTGCCGCTTTCGGACAGGGGGGACGGTATCCACCAGTCTGGTGGATAGTGGGCATGATAGAAGAATGATATCTGTCGAACATTCTGGCGATATCATGCAGGGAATCACCTTGCTTATATCTGTCCCAGATAATCGCTTTCTGTTCTGGCGTGTAGTTAATTCGCGTTCTTCGTTTCATGGCAACGTCCCCCTTGATTAAGGATAGCGTTGCATCGACCCGTTGAACTCACAGATAAAAGCGGACGTTAACGTCCACATAGATAGGTGTGAACAAGTGAGCGTTGCGCACTCACTCGCCGTAAATGACGCACCTTTTTTATTTTCCCCAATTGAACAATTTTTTAAGATTAATTCCCACGCCACTAAAATTTGGTTCAAGAATCAGCGCATCCGCAAATCTACGTCCATTTCCCTTTTTGAGGGTTTTCACAACATTAAATCCAGTTAATTCTTTATTTTGTTTAATGTCGTTAAAAATAGAGTTTATGAGCCTTATTACATCATCTGATGTTTCACAAACTGCCTTTAGCGGTATCAGCAGCAATTTATCATCAATTTCATCAGCTCTGCGGCTGTCATGATTGTTTTCATGAAAGTATGAGGGCGTCAGAGTTGAAATCATGACGGCGGGTAAAACAGATTCACCGTCTTCACCATTAATTGAATGCCATGAAAAAACCTCATTCGCAAAATGTATAGGTTCGATTCCTGCAATTACCATAGATCTGGATTCAGATGCCTTCCTTGCCATATTTGTGAAATTAGCAATCAAAGTGTCAGTTAATGGTTCTTTCCAACCATAATCCAACACGTAAATGAAGTAATCTCTTCCATCTACAGTATTCGGTAAATTTCCTAAGTTATGCACATGAAGCCCCATTTCTTACCTCTGACTATGTTGTCTAATTAAGAAACTAACGTTTATTGGGCGAAAAAACCGTATTTATATACAGATATTTCTAAATCTGCAAACCACAATATCAAAATATTGCACTTCATTTTATCATATTACAATGCCTTATAGATACAGAATTTTTGACAAAAAACATCTGATTTTGGCACGAAGCCGTCCGCAGTAAGGACCTCGGACGGTTATGAGCGAGATATACCTTGGAACGCCACCATAGGCGCAATGTTAAAGGCTTTGCCATGCCTGCACATGTTAGGGGTGTTACTCATACCAACTAGAAGTATCTACAAGATATTATAATTTTGTGGCAATGTTATGTGCCACATCTTAATAATCCGGATTCAATATTTACCTATATTTATTTTCTTCAAATTTATTCCAACGGTCAGAAAAAGCGATCCAGTTTATATCATGGTTAAATCCCTCAACATTTTTCTCGTTTAGCGGTCTTAGGTCCGGGTCCATATCCAATAAATTTTCTTTAAAAAAGATCTTTTTTTTAGCAGGATTGATAGCACAATCGCCTGCATCAAACATTTGATGTATATCAGCACGCAGAAGTAATCCATTCTCAAAAGAATAATCAATTACATCTTTATGTGGTATAATATGTGCAGCCTGAAGTCGTGAAGCAACAGAACATCCAGTAATAACACATCTTCCATTACAATTTTTACTGACTTTAATAGCAAAGGCTGACTGACCATCTCTTACTTCTACATAAGAATATTTCGGCAAACACTCATCTACAGTTACTTGTGATTGTAATAAATTGCTCCCTTCATTAACTGATGAAAGAAAAGATAGAATCAATAGTTCACTTTGCGTTTCTATGCCTTCTTCTATACAATGTTTTATATTACCACTAATCCAATCACGCCATTTAACTCGTAAATTAATTGGAATTAATTCATAAACTAATTCTGCCCAATCTTCATTGTCAGCTTCTATGTCTTTTTTTTAACAAACTCCTCATTTTTATCAAAGCTTCTGAGGGACTCTTATCATATATCATTTATTTACTCCATATACATGTGAAATAGTAATAATCATAAGAAAAAAATTAAGGAAACTTCTTTTTATTCTTATGCCAGAACCTTTAGCAAGAGTAACAATAAAATATTTACCAAGAAATTCAATGGTAATAAAAATTATTTATCATTCAAGAATGGTATTTCCAGTACTATCCCATAGCATCGCCCAAAACTGCTGACTCCAATTGGTAGCATGACCATCAAGATAACGGGACTTACCTAGAGCATCTCCTAACCTGTAGATAAGTTCTTCAAATTGATCATCATGATTAGTAATGAGCCACAGCCGTCCAAGGACATACGTCAATAAAGCATGGTAAAGAGTGATTCTAGTCGCTTTTTGTGGATCATAAGCATGTGGCTTCATTTCAAGAAGTGCCTTATTGCCATTCACACTATGTAGCTTCACCTGCCATTGAGCTAAATCTCTTCCGTAATGAGCATAGGGTTGAATTGCTTTAGCAAACTCACGCATGAAAACAGCCCAGGATTCATTCCATAGCCCAGAGCCATATTTCTCCCATAAATTATTCTGCAACCACGCCCTAAGGTTTCCGGGCGTAACCTGATCCTGTTCCCACTTCAAAAGGACTAAATTGGCTTCGGGATGTCCACAAATACCAAGTTCAATAATACTAATAGCTTCAACACACTGGCGGGTTAGTGCAAGTGCATTGGCATGCATCCCATCTCTATTCGCTCTATTAGCAAGAAAAAGAGTGTCAAGAACAAACCAGTGTGCCAGTATTGGGGAGTTTTTTATCTGTAGATCTAAGTTATTTGACGCTACAGCATCAGATACACGCCGCATTGTCTCTAAAGTAGCTATATCAGTCAATTTGAACCAATCAGGGATATCTTCTCTCATTATCTTCACCATGCTATTAAAGTGCGGGATAATAATAAATTTTTTTTGCATAACACCAAGGTGTATATAATTTTTCTGTGAAAATCAAGTTTGTCGACTTGCCTTTAACTTAAGGTAAAATCCATTAAAACCCAACCACTGACAAAAGAATATTTGCACTGACGATATTGTGAAACACCCTTACGTTTATCTATATTTTTTCTGAAAACATTATGAATTCTTTTTCAAAAAATTAAGATAAACATTCAATCTTTCATGATGGATTTTATATAATACATTATAATTTATGGAAAAAAATTATTTGCAGCGATTCTTTTCTCCTTACAACTATATGACCTCGGTCAATAGTGTGCGCAGTTCTTCCTTAATTTTTAAAATAATCCAATTTATTGCAGATTTCTCCGGATCACGTTATGCCATGATGCACCCCATGAGATATAATAGTTAAATAGAAGGCAATATGCCTATAAGGCAGACATTATTCTGCCTGCTTTGATTATTTTTCTCATACTAAGCTAATACTTATGCACCTGTAGTGCAATGTGTTTTTCTAAGTTTTATAATGTATCAAGTGACAAAATCTATACAAGAAGTGCGTGAGTTGTACAAATTTTAACCTATCTAATATTACGGCAATTTTAGCCAGTAGCTCAATAAAAATTTCAACTACTGAAGCGCTCGAAGAGCTAACGATATCAGCTTATGGCAATGACCGCTTCTCGCACCGTGCCAGATATCAGATTAGATTTCAGCTCGCAACTAGTAACTGCCACACCGAGGATGAGTTTTTACACCAATTATCTCCCCCGCTCATCACATCCGAATTCGTCTCGCACCGTGGCGATAACACTGGCGCCACCGCATCCGTTAAATAAAGGACCTGATATGAAACCCAGCATCTTCCTTCTGATGCTGTGCGCGCTCATGGGCTGCACACAGCATAACGTCACCCTTCCGCCGGTATCCGGCGAACCACAACCGGTGAACACTCCGGCCATCATCCAGGAGCTGACAAGCCATGTCTGAAACAGCAAACGTCATTGCATCTTCCCGAACGTTTGAAGCCGTCATTCTGGAAAAGGATGAGCGCGCCAGGAAAGTCGCCTGGTTGATGGCGGCGGTCGGATTTATCCTGGCCGCAATGACCATTGCGGCCCTGATTATCCTGCTGCCGCTAAAAACCACCGACATTGAGTTGTGGTCGGTGGATAAACAGACCGGACGCTATGACTATATGACCCGCATAAAAGAGCGGGATATTTCTTCTGAAGAATCGCTGGCGCATGCCTTAGCGGCAAACTACGTCAAACTCCGCGAAGGGTATAACTATTTTTCACTCCAGCGCGATTATGACGATGTACAGTTATTTAACAGCGACAGCGTGAATAAAGATTACCTGGACGAGTTTAATAATGACCAGGCACCGGATGCCGTTTTCAATAAAGCGGAATATGTCGTGTATATCGACATTATTTCGAACGTCCATGCCCCCGCGACATCGCCCGACCATCTGGCAACATTGCGCATCAGACGCACCATACGCCGCATTGCGGATAACTCGGTCAAAACGGATGTCTGGAATATCCGCCTGACGTACCGCTACCTCCCACGCAAACAGCTCACCGACAGCCAGCGCGAAGTGAACCCGATGGGCTTCATCGTCACCAGCTACCAGCGCGATAAAGAACTGAGGACCGAATGATGCTGAAAAATAGTCTGGGCCTTACCTTTATCCTGGTGTCATCCGTGGCCTGGGGTGCCGCCATGCCGCGTGGAAGTGCCTGGGACAGCCGGATGCAGACCGTCTTTTACAACAGCCAGAACGCCACGGTCGTCAACACCCGACCCGGCTACGTCACTACGCTGCTGTTCGACGATGATGAAGAGGTTATTGATGCGCAAGCGGGCTTTCCCAAAGGCTGGACGGTGACCCACAGCGACAACCGGGTGGGCGTCAGCCCGAACCCCATCACACAACCAGTGACCGATGCCAGCGGCAATAACGTCAGTCAGGTCTTTCTGCCAACCGCGAAAGACTGGAAAACCAATCTTTTTGTCGTGACGTCGAAACGCGATTACAGCCTGGAGCTGAATGTACTGGATAACGACTCGCCCTCGCAGGCTTTTGTTATCCGCTATCGCTATCCGGATGAGACTCGCCGGCAATCAGACGCTACCAGCGCGACCCGTCTGAAAATGCTGCGCGAAACGCAGGAAAAACAGCAGATAGCAACGGCATTTAAACAGACCACCTCACCGCGTAACTGGCGCTATACCAAACGGGTAGCGGCAGGGGCGGCGTCAATAGCGCCAGACTTCACTTACGATGATGGCCGCTTTACCTATATCGGTTTTTCACCGGTCAAAATACTGCCCTCTCCCTTCCTGATGGTTAACGGTCAGGAACAAGCGGTTACGCCCCGAATTGTCAGCCAGGGCAGTTACACCGTGATGGTGGTACGGGCGTTGTCGCCGCGCCTGGTACTGCGCTACGGCAATGCCGTGGTAGGGATTGAAAACGCGGCATACGGGCAAGCCACGGTCGCCAATGGCGACACCGTGTCTCCCGCCGTCACCCTGGAGGCCAAATGACAGATCCATCCTCCCCTGAATCAACGGAAAAAACCACGGAAGAACTGGAGTCAGAAGCCCGCGAACGTGCCCGGCTGGCGATGGCAAGCCCGGAGTTGGAACAAAAAACGCCTCCCGGTCAGCCCGAAGTAACCCGCTTTCGAAAAACATCCGGTCGCCGGACGCTGCTGGTCAGTCTGGTTAGCCTGGCCTTACTGATTGCACTGGCGCTCGGCGGCGATCGCTTGCTCGGGGCGCTGAAAAACAAAGACGAAAAGGAAGCCGACACCGCACCTCCGCCTTCAACCGGCGCGGGACAACATGCACGAACCAACCTTGGCATGGATAATAATCCGTTCGGTTTGTTCGGACAAAACAAGCCGGAAACGACGGCGGACAAGGACAAGACGCAAACCGCAGCACCATCCTCATCACCCGCATTACCCTTGTTGAACAAGGCGGCGGCGCTGGCTGACGGGCTGAGCAACGCCACCCGGACCGCGCAGCCTGGCAATACGCAAGCCACCCGAATCGAACCGCGCGACAGCGCGGTGCCGACCGGCGCTCCGACAACCGCCTCCGTTACCAGCGGTGACAATGAAAATCCTGGGGTGGCTAAGGTCACCGGCGTCAGGCGGCTGAACCTCGATCCTGATCTCACTATCCCGGTTGACCGCTATATCCCCTGCTCAATGATGCGGCGGTTTGTCTCCGATGTGGGCGGTACGATTTCGTGCCTTATCAGCGAGGATGTCTACAGCGCCAGCAACCATGTGAAGCTGCTCCCGGCGGGCACGGTCGCCAGGGGTGTTTACCGCGCCGGGGCGTTGCAACACGGACGAAGCCGGATGTTTGTTATCTGGACGGAGTTACGTACGCCGGAGCCCGGCAGCCTGCAAATTCCACTCACGGACACCGGGGCCACCGGCCCGCTGGGTGAGGCGGGTATTTCGGGCTGGATTGATACCCATTTCTGGGCGCGTTTCGGTAATGCCCTGATGCTGAGCACGGTGCAGGATATCGCCGCTGTGGCGGCGGATTCAGCACCGGGAAAAGACCGCAACACCGACTATACCGAAAACAGCCGTGCCGCCGCGTCGGAAATGGCGAAAACGACGCTGGAGAACAGCGTCAATATTCCGCCCACCATGTATCTGAACCAGGGCGACGTTATCAGCATCATGACCGGCACTGATATTGATTTCTCTTCCGTCTATCAACTGCGCATGAAACAGAGAGGGGTGTATGACGACTGAAAACCTGTCTCTTGATTTTATGAAAGATCAGCTGTTCGGTGCTTTCCTGCCGCTGGACGGTCTGACGGAAATCGCCATTAACCGCCCCGGCGAGATCCACACCAAAATTCGCGGAAAATGGCAACGGCACGACGCCCCGATCACGCTGCGTCAGTGTTACGCTTTTGCCAAAGCGCTGGCTTCATGGAATGAGGACAATGTGGATGATACGTCGCCCATTCTTTCCGCCACCCTTGAATCCGGTGAACGTATTCAGGCCGTTATTCCCCCGGCCTGCGAGCGGAATACGGTGTCCATCACGCTGCGCAAGCCGTCATTCGAACAGAAAACGCATCAATCCTGGATTGATGCCGGTTTTTTATAACCGGGTGACGGGTAAGGAGCGAACGGAAAGTAAGGACGATGAACTGGCCCGATATTATACCAGCGGGGATGTCCCCTGCTTTATTGAAAAGGCCGTTGAGTATGGCAGGACGATATTCATTGTGGGGGAAACCGGCTCCGGCAAAACCACCTATATGAAAACGCTGCTGCATTATATACCGCAACACCTGAGACTCATCACCATTGAAGACAACCCCGAAATCCGGTTTTATCGCCACGTCAATTATGTTCATCTGTTTTATCCGGCGGACGCCGGGGACGATGCCATCGTCACGCCCGGCAGGCTTATCCGGGCCAATTATCGGATGAACCCGGACCGTATTCTGCTGGCGGAAATTCGTGGTAGGGAAGCCTGGGATGCGCTGAAAATCATCGGCTCCGGTCATGAAGGACTTATCACCTCCCTGCATGCGGGCAGCCCGCAAGACTGTATTGAAGGCATTATTGACCGCTGCTTTGAGAACCCTGATTGTCAGAATATCCCGTTTGCGGTGCTGCTGCGCAAGGTGCTTAACAGCGTGGATATTATCGTCAGTATTGATATTCACGGCGATATCCGCCGGATGGGTGATATCTATTATAAATATCTTCACCTGGATAAAATGAAGGAGACCTTAAACGATGCGAACGATTGACCTGTTTTTAACCAGCGCAATGATGGGTATCCTTTCTGGCTGTTCATCCCCACAGGAGCCTGTTCAGCCCGAATGGAGTAAACCCGGCGTGGAAATGAATACAAGTCTTCCACAGTGGTCAGAGAACCGGGTTATTTTGCCGTCTCCCACAGTCGAGGGACATTGGTCAATAAAAATGGCCTTCAACCCTGATGCGGTTTACCCGCCCGATGTCTGGTATGCCGTGGTACATTCCAGCCAGGTTATCGTTAACGCACCGGATGGTGAACGTTATTTCAGGGCGAAAGCCTGGCTACAAAAAAACGGTTACTCCGGCGTCATTGCCTTCCAGCCAAAATTGAATAATTGCCTGACCTGCAATACAACAGAAATTGAGTTTTATCGGTAACACCATTCACACCCCTGCTTATCCAGATAACCACTCCCGTTGATTCAATAGCCTATTTTCAACCAAAGGTAATCAATATGAAATCGATCATGCTACCTGCATTTTTTCTCTGTATTGCTTCGTTATCATCATCCCCTGCGATGGCTGCCGATGCCTGTGAAGTCGTTTTATGTATGTACGGGAAAACGACGGGAAATATCGGAGGAAATGAATGCCGTTCTGCTGAACGTTCTTTCTTTAATATCGTGAAAAAGAACAAACACGGTTTTCTTCCCTATCACACCGCCGATGCCCGTGAAGCATTTTTGCTCGAATGTGGAAAAGCCGACCCGGCAATTATCGGTCAGATTATTAGTCATTTTGGCCGTGTGCGCGGCTAATTTAGAAGGGTTGCTAAAATGGTAAAGCCCGGTTTTATACGACATCCCTGGTCAAATCAACAGGGAGATCCTATATGGGTTACCAGCGCGATTCAGCGTATTGAAAACGAAGCCATGCGCGGATGCGGTCTTTATTACGAAATTTATCACCACCGCGTAATATGCCAGTTACTTCATCTGCTGAATACCATGAATGCCAATGACAGGCTGTTAATCAAACAAGAAGCAGCCAAACGCGGATTTAATCTGGATAAAACAAGTGTTGAAGAAAACCATCAGAATTATCAGGAAACGCTGACTGAGATCCGTAATAACGAATATTAAGGAGAAAACGGGGATATTTACAGTAAAGAAACCCAGCCCCTCAATACAGACCAAAATATACGGAATGGTTTTAGCAAAGGATGGCGACAGCCACCCAAAGGGCGGGGGAAATTACGCAGTAATTTGGGCGAGTCCGGCGCAGGGCGTGGCGGGGTTAAGGCATTTTAATCCCTGCGACCAGCAGGAATTAAAATGTGGCGTGAGGCGAGTAAATTCAATTTCGCAGAAATTGCTAATTTGCGTCGCCGAACCCACCATCGAGCGTTCACCCCCAGGTGAACCGAGCTGGCCGGGGGGGAGCCGAATAAATTTCGCCGCCCCAGCGAGCGAAAAGACGCGCCCACGCGTCGGTTTATTTGGGGGGGGCTTGCCCCGCACACCGTCGCGGCTAAGTCTCCGGCCAAAAGCCGGTAGCGTGGCGCGACCACCCTCTTTGAAGGCGTTTTCCCATTTTTTCGCTTGGCCGGAACGGACAAAAGAAAAAAATAGGCGAAAAACGGCGTCTCAAAGGGGGTGGTCGCGCGTAGCGGGCGACGGTGTGCCGCTGTTGACCTTGGTGGTTTTGGCGCGGCGTCCAGCCGCGACATTACCCCCATGCGACAGTTCATAAGGGCGTCCAGCCCGCTTGAATTGGCGCACGCCGTTCGGGCCGGGAAGTATAACCTCCCGGCGCATGGTCGCAACGCGGCTACCTCACGATTCCCATGCTTTCGCCCCGCCTTTTCGTCCAACACCGTGGGGCGAATTGATGGGGCGATGCACCGGGGCGAGTGGCTGACGAAGGAGGCACGATGATCTTAAATAAGCTAGCCGTTTCACTGTCGCCGATAGTGAATGGCGCGCTGGCCTTCATTGCTTTTATGCAACAGCATCAACTGATGCTGGCGCTATTATCGGGGCTGGCCATGCCGTTTTTCGCGTCGATGAAAAGCGATGAACGACAAAAAGCCCCGTTCTGGCAAAAGCTGATAATCGCTTTTGCCATGCTGTGTTTTCTTTTCGGTACGATGGCCCCGGTTGTTATCTGGATTTTTCAGTGGCTTTATAAAGGCCGGATAGTCGCCCGCATTCCCGTTCTGGCATGGTCGGTGATGATTGCCTTCACCGTAGCGGGTTTTATTTTCCATATTCTGCTGCGCAGGACATTAACGCCAGAATTGGACAAAATAAAAAAACGACTCGTCAAAAAGACGACCCTTGAACGAGAGTTGCGCACCGATGTGCGCACGGTTAAATCACTGCTGCCGGAAACACTGCATTATGATCCGCTGAATTATATCGACCTGAGCAAAGGCATTTTTATCGGGATGGACCGGGAGAAACAACCGATGTATCTCCCGTTAAAAGACTGGCAAAAACAACACGCGGATATTATCGGCACAACCGGTGCCGGTAAGGGGGTGGCTACCGGGATATTGCTTTATCAAAGTATCCTGGCCGGTGAAGGCATCTTTGTCATGGACCCCAAAGATGATGAATGGGCACCGCACCTTTACCGGAAAGCCTGTGAGGATGCAGGCAAGCCTTTTGCCTTAATTGACCTGCGAAAACCTACATACCAGTTAAACCTGATTGAAGAGATTACCGCCGATGAACTGGAAGAACTTTTTGTCGCCGGCTTCAGCCTGGCGGAGAAAGGCCAGGAATCTGACTTTTACCGCATTGACGATAGAAAGGCGGCACGTATGGCCGCGCAATTCATCAGTAGTAATTCATCCTCAACTATCCGCGACATTTACAATGGTGATTACGTTCAGGGAATTGCTGAAAGTATTAAAGCTTTTTTCGGCAAGATTGAGGAACTGGCATTACTCAATGCCATCAACGCGCCGACGGGATTTTCACTTAAACATATCTTTGATGAAGGCGGTTGCTGTTATGTGATTGGCTCAATGCGAAACAGCAAAATTATTACCGCACAGCGAATGCTGCTGGTTCGCCTCTATCAGTTGGCCGAACGGCGTGATCGGGTAAAAGCAACGCCCCGTCCCATTGGCATTTTCCTCGACGAGCTGAAATACCATCTTTCAAAACCTGCGCTGGAGGGATTAGGCGCAGCACGGGATAAAGGTGTGCATATCATCATGGCGCATCAGTCTGTCGCCGATTTAAAAGACTGCCCGGCAGATTTAAAAGGTGATGCCGTTGTAGGAGCCGTCGTTGAAAACGCTAAATTCAAACTGGTTTATCGTGTCATGGACCCGGATACGGCTGAATGGGTGGCCAGGATGTCAGGCACCATATTAGTGGATGATGAAGTCCGCAAGGCGAAAACTGATACCGTGCTGACTGAAACTATTGATGATGAACGCACAATCCGACAGGCCGAGCGTTTCTTTATTGACAGCAATATGATGCTAAACCTGCCTGATTTTGTCAGCTTCATCTTTACGACAAAAACACTCCCATCTGCATCCCTGATTTCCCCCATAAAAGTTAGAAAACGTGAGCTTGAGATCTTTGTAATTTCCCCTGATATTGCTGCCTCAGCAGCACCGGTAAAAATCGCGCTGTATTTCGACGAGGAAGAAAAAACCCCCTTATCCACAATATCAACGCCGAATATCCTGGCAACCCGGCCCGATCTTTTCTTCACGGATGAAGACAATAAAGCCACAAAGCCGACGTCTGACGAAGAGGAAAAACTCTCCCTTCTCGATTTTTAGGAGGCTAAATGCTTATCGCCACGCATAACGAGCGCACCGCACGCAATAGCGAGAAAATAAAGAGACTACTGAATTTCCTGAAAGAAGAAACCTACAGCGATTTTAAAACGCTGATGCTGCTTTTCGGCTTCAGGGATCACAAATCGCTGTATACGCTGCTGTCAAAAGTCGAGGGCATGGGGTTAATACAAAAGCATGTGCTGGGATCACGGACGATGAAAATGTCATTGTGGGGAATAACCAGCGATGGACTGTCCGTCGTTTTAACAACGGAGGATGACATTTTCCCGGCGCGGTTCGAACCTTCAAAAATCACCGGCTGGACGCTGGAGCATCACCTTGATAATCAGGTGGCCCGGATCATCCTTGAGAAAAAGGCGCTTCCGGGTGGATAAATGGTGATCGCACGACCTTTCACCGCCGTTATCAGGTCAGTCACCGTCCGGACGGGCTGATCACCCTCCCCGACGGAACCGTCATCGCGATTGAGACTGAGCGCCGTCTGAAAACCAAAGCCCGTTACCAATCGATCATCGCCAGCCATCTGCTGGCGCGCACCAATAAATACTGGATTTACGTTTTTTATCTCGTGCCCGACCAACAGAAAAAACGCGCCATTGAACTGCTGTTCGACAGTATAAAATACGTCATCGTTAACCATCAGCACATCCCGCTGGAAGCACGCCACCGTCATGTTTTCCGCGTCTATACCCTCGCCGAACTGCACCAACTGGAGCTGCATCACTACGCTTAAGCCAGTGTTTTTTGTGCTGGCAGGTTTACCCATACGGTAAGCCTGCCGCGTAGTTGATTGATGAGTAATTACTTAAGGTATATACTCACAGTATGCGCAGAAGAGGAGCACGACCATGAAACACAGAGTCAGCGTTACCGTGGACAAAGACAATTATCAGATTCTGAATGCTGCCGGCGTCAATATTTCTGGTCTGGTGAATGAAGTCATCGGCAAGGAAGCCCGTCGCATAAAGGCTGAGGAATGGAAGAAAGAGAACCACGAAGGGATGGAGGAAGTCGCCAGATTTATCGCCCAGAATGGCTCTTTCGCCGATGAAAACAGGAACTGGTGATCATGCAATTCACTGTTTATCAGTATAAGCGGGCAAGCCATTACAAAATGTTTGTCGATGTGCAAAGTGATATTGTCGATACGCCAGGGCGGCGAATGGTCATCCCGCTGATAGCATCGCATCACCTGTCTGAAAAAGTGAATAAAACCTTGTTCCCCCTGATCCGCATCGACGGCGAAAATTACCGTCTGATGACAACTGAATTATCAAGCGTTTCCGTTGAGGTCATCGGTGAAATTATCGCGGATGTAAGCCATTGTGCCGATGAAATCAAAAATGCCATCAATCTCATGTTCTGGGGTGTTTAAACGTCATTAAACGGTTTTCAGTAAAAGAGCGGTATATCTCCCGTCACCAGAAAATACAGTAAGCACCGATAATCCGGAATGTGAATGTAGGATTAAAGCCGCATTCCTTTGCGGCTTCCTCTATTTCCGCTCAAACCTTCTCCATCAGATAACGATGTGCTTTTGATGCCGCGCTGGCGGCTTTGAAAATATAGCGTTTGTCGTTTTTCAACGCCTTCAGCCATGAAGCGATGTAGCTCTCATGCTGAACCTTGCCAACAATCCCTAAATCCGCCATCAGAAAAGCGCTTCCCAGCTCGGCGCACAACTCTTCAAATGCATAATCCTCACTACCAAACCTCCCTTTCATTTCACGGTTCAGACGATTTTTTGCACCGCTCCAATGGACAAGTTCATGCAAACCGGTTGCGTAAAAATTGGCAGCGTCAGAAAAAAGGCGGCGCTCCGGCAGCCAGATCTCATCGGTTAACGGTACATAAAAGGCGTTTTGTCCTTTCTCGATGATGTTTGCGCCACTGCTCCTGAGCAGGTTTTCAGCCTGTGGTAGTGGATTGAACGTCTCGGCGGGGCTGACTACCTCGGAAGCCAGGGGCAGGCCGTCAATCTGTTCAACATTAAACACCGTGAACGTTTTCAGCATCGGGATATACTCGATCCCGCCTTCGTCGTTTTCCTTTTCCAGCGTGGTATAGAAAATTGCTGTCGTTCCGCGCTCTCCCTTGCGAACCTGCCCCCCCCCCTTCCGCTTGCGTCTGTTTGAATGTCATCCAGCGGGAATCATTGAATCCCTGTTTTGAAGCACTGCACCACAACAGCATGATATTCATACCGCTGTAGGCAATATTGGTTGCATAATTAGTAGGTAACCCGGACATGCCTGGCGCGCGCTGCCACGGACACGCCCACGGCTTAACCCCGGCTTCCAGTGCCGTAATGATGCTGTCGGTGACGGTCTGATAAATATCGGTTCTGGTTTTTGAACATTTCGTTTTTGAGGAGCCTGACTGCTCCAGCGGGGATACGCTGGTCGCCGTTGCGGTGTTAGGGGCGCTGGTCTGGGTATGCAGGGAAATAGTCATGGTTTTTTTCTCCGTCAGGGGTGTGATTTTCGTCTTCGGATCGCCTGACGATTCGCTTTCACGGCATCGTTCCGGCCCGCAAGGGCGCAGAATGCGTGCTATTTACTCTTGCGGGACGGGTTGTGTTGGGGAACGATTAGCCGGAAGTGATTACAGAAACGAAAATCTCACTGGAGAAAAAAGCTGTTGCAGCATACCAGAACGTAGCGCCCCTTGCTCCGCAGCGGGGAAATAGGGGTTGGGGGGGGAAGAAGTAACCTACTACGCATAAACCCGCAGATACTGCAATGTTTCCACCATTGCAAAAAGAAAATGGGCAGAAAGAGGTTTTCCATGTTGTCAGAAGACCGAAATCGCGTTACGATTCGAAGTAAAATATAAAGGCATGCTTTATTACTTAAAAATTCTTTATGATTTTCTCTCAGCAATTCATAAAGATTTCGGCTTTAACTGGAATAATACCCAGAGGGATGTTTATGGTAAATTTGATTATGGGGAGAATTGGAAAATATCTGTTAGTCGAACCAATGCAATCAAATTTTTATTCTCAAAATGGCTACGGTTGAGCACATAGTGTGCTACATCGATATATCAAGATGGTTTTACATTTCTGTAGGTTTTTAGCATCTAGAACAAGTATAATATGAGATACTACATACACTATGAATCGTAGACTTACACCGCAACTTAAAAATCATTTAGAAATTAAAAATATTTTGAAAGAAACTATATTACATCATACTCTTTCAGATGGAAGGTCTGTCAAAACACTATTAGTATATCTTCCCATCAAATCCGGCCTGAGTTTTCATGATGATTTTTTTAAAGTAATAAAAGACGGTATTCTTTATAATTACGTTCTTTCTTGTAAAGAAATAGAGAAAAAGCTAGCCAGGAACAGCGACACTGCGATTGAAGAGTTGTTCGAAAAATCGATAAGAAAAATCAGTCAACACACTGCCAAGGGTGAACTTGGGGAGCTTATTCTTTTTACTTTGCTTGATGTCTATTTTGAAGCACCAAAAATTGTAAGCAAAGTGTCATTAAAGACAAATAGTAGAATGCCAGTGTTCGGTGCTGATGCTGTACATGCCCAGTTCCATGATGGTAAATTACGGTTGTACTTAGGTGAATCAAAACTATATACCAAATTTAAATCAGCAGCGACAGAAGCCACGAAATCGATAAAAACAGCAAAAGATAAATATGAAGAAGAATTTGATCTTTTAGATAGCTATATGGATTTCCCAGATATTGATGATGATATTGCATCCCTTTTGATAGATTTGCTCAATCCGTTCACTAACAATAGGCACTCTGAATCGATCTACTCACCTTGTTTCATTGGTTTTTCTGAAGAAGACATTATTTCAACATGCGTTACAGAGCAGGATTTTATAGAAAAGTATAAATTATTATCTTGTGATTATATAAATGACTTTTTCAAAAAAGTCGAAGAACAAAATATGTCAATAGAGGAAACAGCATTGCTAATGCTACCTTTCTCTTGTGTAGATAAATTAGTTGATGATTTTATAGCATATGTTGGAATAAAAAAATGAGTAATTTTCTGGAAAAACTAGCTTCTAACATTTTCAATAGCGATGGATACAAAAAATCTACAAATCTGCTTTTCAGCGCTTATGTTAAACATAATATAGGTGCTGATTACAACGTGGAACACAAAGAAGTTAGAGAATTACTTACCGCAGCACAAATATTTTATAAATCAAACGACGAGATTACCCGAAGAGAAGGTACGATTGTTCTCGCAATGTTGCTTGATGTCTCTGCAAAAAAATTCCCAGCGATAATACCTATTGCTAATAGCCTGTTCTCCACATCAGGAGATTTCCCTAATATTTCATTACTTCAAAAAAGATATCCAGAAGTCAATTTTCGATATAGTCTTTATCACACTGCACAAATCGAATTTCATAAAGAGATTAATACGGTTAAAGACCTGAACTTTATTTTAACAGATTTTCAAGGCTCTTTATGGAATGATTTAATTTCAGGAGACGATGTGATAACAGTGGCTCCGACATCTGCTGGTAAAACTCATATAATATTAAGCTATCTAATAAATGAATTAATGAATAGTTCAGGAGCGTTTGCGGCCATACTTGTACCAACGCGGGCTCTCATAGCTGAAGTTTCAGGGAAAATACACCAATTAGCGAAAGAGAAGAATATAGACAATGAAGTTGAGATATGCACTATCCCACGTGATGGATCTTTTAAAGATAAAACCTTTTTTGTAATGACTCAAGAAAGATTACATGAAGTATTGCAGAGAGGAGATATCTACTTTAACTATTTATTCATTGATGAAGCGCACAACATTACAGATAAAAGTAGAGGAGTACTTCTACATCTTACGATTGAGAAAATAATCGAAGATAGTGTTCCTCAGATTATAATTAGTATGCCATCATCGAATTATCAAAATTCATTTTCAACCATATTTAAAGATGTAGAATTCAAAAAAAGAAATAACTAGGCACTCCCCCGTGTCAAAGATAATTATGTCTATATCTCCTACAGGGCGTGATATGGTAATAGCTAGACTGAATTCTGACAACTCTATAAGTATACCAAAAGGATTTAAAGGCAAGAGGCTTGCAGATATCGTATACAAACTCGGCAAAGGGCAAAGTAATATTATTTATAGAAACAAAACTGATGATTGTGAAAATTTTGCAGATGAATTATCCAAGCTATTAAATATTATCGATGATAATCCTCTTTTGCAAGAAGCAGCCGATTATATCGAGGAGTTTATTCATAAAGATTTCACTCTCGCGGCGAATCTTCGAAAGGGAATAGCATTCCATTATGGTCCTCTACCTGGATCAGTACGAATAATGGTTGAAAACTTGATTAAAGATGAGCAAGTAAAATTTGTAGCTTGTACTAGTACTCTAGCTGAAGGAATTAACTTACCTGCAAAAAACCTTTTTTTGAAAAAATCCTATTCAGCCGATTATGCACCAACCATCGGAGCGCTTAGAAGATGTGAAGATAAATAATATAACAGGTCGTGCGGGAAGAATGTTGGAACATTTTTCTGGCAATATCTATTTAATAGAGCCAGAGAACTGGACATATAAAGACTATTTTGATGAACCCGCTGATGAAGTAAAAATACCAACATATTTTAAATTATTGAATGAAGATTTTGATAAAATAATTAATGCGTTATCTGGAACATATAGCCACGAAGAAAAAGATCAATATAGATACTATGCTGTTGCAAATAAGCTTATTAATGAATACTCAAACGATGTTCTAAATAACACTCTGACTGCCCCTGAAATTCAGTTAAATAAAACTGAATTAGAATACTTAAATAAAGCAGTAATTACTGCTTTTCAAAATTTAAAAATTTCATCATTTACTTTAGAAGCAAACCCAACTGTTGGATATATACAACAAAACAGATTATTTGCCTTCCTAAGTGCTCAGGCAACATTGGATACTTGGCTTTTACCCCACCCTAAATCTGATGAGCTATTTCAGAGATTACTACAAGCAAGCGAAAAAACTATATGAGTTTGGAATTTATGTACCTACTGAAAATTATACATTAAGGTATGTATGTCTTATCGCTAAAAAGTGGTTACAGGGGAATAGTCTTAAAGAAATAATTGCAGAACAAATATTATGGGATGCTGATCATTCAGAGAAGAAACCATCTATAAATACCTCGGTTAGAAGTATTATAAAAGTAATAAACAATGATATACGTTTCCGATTTTCAAATGCTTTACGTTGCTACTATGATCTATTAACAAACGTACTAGCAAACAAAGGATTACAAAATCAGAGTGTTAAACTTCATTATTTTATAGAAGTAGGCTGTTGTGATGAAAGAATGATAAATCTGATAAATATGGGATTAACGAGAGAAACTGCCAAAGAAATTGAAGATAAACTGCATGGTGACCATAATCCAATTTCATTTGCTGATTTGTTAAGATTATATAACGAGGGGAAGTTAGATACTCTTCATCCTGTAACTAAAAAAGAATTGTTATATTTATTGAATCGAACTACTCGTTAAGTAATTAACGAGGGCCTCATCTAGAACTCGGATCGAATTATTCTCGTCAACAAATTTATTTCGAGTATTTATCTCTGTTTTATAATTCAAAAAGGCGTTTGAAAATTCTAAATTGAAATTCTTCCCCTCATTATTAATTCCTTTTACGCGTAGCAACGTACATCCCTCATTATCCGATAAATAACTAACGAGTTCTACAATGCTATCTTTCGAAAGAGATGGGCTATTTTCATTTTTAAAATCTAGATCAAAGGCTAGCTGCATATTATTTTCAATATAGGGGGCTAAACTTAAATCTTTTATTAATTTTGGAGCATCGTCAGTAACATCCACTAAGAATGAAGAGTTTATTTTAAAATAAAGACTATTATATTTTGGTATGTCGTTGAGGGATGAATATTCTTTTTCTTTTGGGATTAAATTAATTTCAATTGTTCTTGTCCTAATACTATTAAACTGTTCTAAGGTAGATTTAGCAACTGATTTCAAACTACCACTTGGCCCGGTAGTAAACCCCAATATAACCTTCTTTTCAGGTACAACAAAAAAGAAATAAGGGTCGCCAATAATACCTTGATTTAATGCAATACCAGTTATGCTGCCATCTCGCGTGGCCTTCGTTTGCCATGTATTACGTTCTCTAACAACAGCGATTCCATATGCATTTACACCTAAGGTTTGATAATGACCTGAAACTTTGATAAGATATTTTTTCGAGCGTAAAGTCACAATTCGAGTGAGATTATTGCTCTCGGTCCCCACATCAAAACTTGAAGTAAAATCATTGAAATATGATTCATCTACAATGATTGAAAAAAAAGTGGACAGTTATATTTTTTTATTTTATTCATTTTCTGCCTCAACTTGTGAAAATTTAGATCATGAAAAAACGATTGGTATCATATCACATTCATGCAGAAAGTAAATTGAAGTATTATTTTACTTTACTTAAGAGATGACTATTGATTTTAATTAAATGCAATACTGAATACTTTTAATATCTCAATAAAAGTGTTATCTTAATGTGTGACCCTAGAACCAGTACCAAATTTTATGTAAAAGCCTTTTCTCAGAAGTGGACGTAAAGACGATCACTGAACTCTATAATAAAGCGGCCATTACTCGATATCCCTTAGCCCCTATATTTTAAGCTCCATCAATATGTTCAGCCAAAACTTCTTTCTTTCGTATCCACCAGCCACATTTCCATCAATTACCCCCTCGGTACTGCCAGGTCACCGACATCGGTATCGAGAACTGAGCACGGAACGGCTCCAGATAGAGGGTAATGCCTTGTTTCGCACGCGACACCGAGGCAGTCGAAGTAAAACTGGGCATCGGAATTGAACTGGTTGGCCACTACGCGAGCGCGATCAAGAACGGCCTGGGCCTAGTGTCAAGTTGGCGCATCACCAATGCAAGTTTTTCTTTTTCAGATGCCTGGGTTTGGATGTGTCGACTGCGACTTATGAACATTACTAAATAAATGCGCCAAATAGTAGATCACTTTGAGGGAACTCAATCTATGAAGTCAGCGAGGAGCGCCTAATTTTTCGTGGTTGAATCTTTTCCTTAAGTTCCTCAAATGAAACCGTATGACTATGAGGTTTGCACTCCTTAGCCAATTCAGTGATCCGCAATTTAAGTGGCATAGGACATGCAACACCGCTAAAAATACAGGTTCCGGTGGACAGGGTTGGTATCGATTCTTCTGTCATGCGATCTATGTAGGATACAGATTTTTCTATCGCGTACAGGTCATTCTGGTTAATCAGCCTGTGGATGAAATAATTATGTGCCTGAGATATTATTGTTGATGAAATATCATTAGGTCTTTGGCTGGATATGGTGACGAAAACACCAAATTTTCGGCCTTCTTTGATGATTTCCTCGAAAGTTTCCAACCTGTAATCTTTCCAGCTTTCCGTCTCACGAAATGAGACATTTGAAAGTATATTATGTGCCTCATCAATGATGATATTCAGTGTTGTTTTCGATTTTTCTTTTTTTTGGTATTATAGGCCCACTTAGCTAAAAGAAGTGGTAACATTTTTTTCATGTTGATATTCACCATATTCAGATCAATGACAACGAAATTCTTACCATTCCAAAAATCAGAATGCCCAGTGGTGTCAAAAACCTTTGCAATATCCTTCCGGTTACTTCTCATCCGGTTAATGACCGGTGCAATATGCTCCGGATTTGAGCGATTAGACAGGAATTCAGATATTAACTGAAGATGCATAAAGGCGAGTATGTTTTCAATCAGATCATCAGGAAATTCGTAACGATCAGCGAGCCGGAAAAGGTTGGACTCTTCGGTATCTTTTGCTGTATCAAAATAACGGCCTTTGTTGTTATACCATATTTTTTTTGAAAGAGTGATACTCAATGTCAGATATCATCTTTTCATGATCATTAAAAAGTGGTCTGAAAAGATCAAACAATGCATCACAACGTGACTTTTCACTGCCAAAAAGCGTATCCCGCACTCGCTTTTTAAGCATATTTTTAAAATAAGTTAGCGGATCAGCGGTGTCATCAACGCTGGCTTTAAGTTCTAGCACTCTTTTAAGAAAAGGCTTTTGCGTCTTATCCGTTGCATCAGTTAATACACTTAATATTTCATGCTCAAGTAATATGCTCGCCGGCATTGGGATTTTATTACCGGCAGAGGAGTGAGTATTCAACTTATAAACAATTTTGTTTTCTGTAATACATTCACGAGTTCCATATTCACCATTAAAATCGAAGAGAAGAAATTTGCTTTTCGCGATAAATACGTCCCCAAGGATATCGGAGATGGCTCGATATCCATGTTTATAAAGGGCGGCCAGAGTATTAGATTTACCGCTGCCGGTATTCCCAAATATGGCAATATGTGAGTTCATCAGTCCGTTGACAGGTAAGGTAATATCAATGTCTTCGAGATCGGTTCTTGCAAAACTTAGACCTGCCGTATTTGCCTCAGTTATCTGATGAATAGTCTGAATAAGTTCCTCAGTGACAATGAATGCCTCATTACCGATGAGAGGAAGTTCGCGTGTCCCGCCGGTAAAGCGTCCTTGCCGGTCGATATAACCCGATAACGTCGCGGTTAGATAACGCCTATACCGCTGCGATTCACTGCCACTGCCCTGTACCTGTCTTTCTTCAATCACTTTCTCGGCTTCAATTTTACCAATGAGGGTCATAAACCCTTTTTTGATTTCAATAAAGCTCCCCACTGAGACATTTTTTAATATTTTTCCCTCGGAAAAATAAATCACTCAGGTTCTTGTTCTTATCAACCAGTATCGTGACTATCCTGCCGGAGACTTCGCAAACTTCGCCCACACGTAAAATAGACTCTTCATCGACAAAGGTATTATTCATCTTTAACCACGCAGGTAATTCGTAATAATGTGATTGAGATTACCAAAATCCAGTGTGCTTCCTGGGCGATAAACTATTTCAACATTTGAAAACTCACTGAATTTCGCTTCAAAAATATCTCGTGAAGCTTCATTGTACGCGAACACGAGTATTTTTAGTGTCGCGTTTCGCAATGCTTTTTTTGTGAGCAGTTCAATGTGCTCATCGGCGAATGAAAATCCGAATACAACGAGCAAAGTCCCTTCTTTATCGAGTTCATTCGAATAAGTACGCAGCAAATCATAGTATACATTTTCAAGTAGGGTTTCTTTGAATTTGTCCTTCCTCGGCAAAATTAAGGCATGTGCGTTTACCCATTTTTTTCTGTGTATCCGTCCGCTAAATCTCTTCGGTGGCAGGTCCTGGAGTACATAAATTATATCGTTATCGTTTTTTTTCCATGACAGAGAGCCGTGCAATTTAATCAAGTTAACGGTAGGTAATTCGACGCTGTAATTATACAAATTCCCGGTAGCGTGGATACTCCGGTAGAAACTCTTGGCATCAAATGCGGACTGATTGTACAGGCTGACCCTGCGGCTAAATCCATCATTAAATTCCAAGTTATGATTCTTTGTTGCTGCGTATTCTATAAAAAGGTCATAGTTAGTGGTAAATATATTGACCCTTCTGGGTAACAATCCGGTACGTCGCCGAGTGAGTATTTTTTCTATAGAAAATAAAAATTCTGCGTAATTATTTTTTGTTTGTTCGGTTTTTTCAATCATATCCGGCGAAAAACTCTCACCACTATGATTTCTTCCTATTAAAATATTATTAGCAAACCAGACTGCTTTAAGAAACTCTGCTGCTTTATTAAAATACTCGTTTTCTTCTTCATTTCGAATGAGTTCTTGTAATTCGTTCTCAATTTCGCCCAGTACGTTTATCGCAGGCAAGGAAGCACCAGAACCAATAAGAAAATTGATATTTGCAGACTGAAATACACGCTCAAAGTATTCCCGGTCCCTGTCATGACCGTAATACGCTCTTCTTGTTGCCAAGGGTAACTCCCTGTTCTACGTATTGTGTCTTCTGCTGTGTTCTCCTATCTTACATTCTAACTGCCCACTTTTGCAGTACTTTCATGATGAACCTTACTCCAACAAGGCAAATGATACGTCATCCTTCCCATTCTTGACCGTTGCACTTACCGGCCATTCCCCACAATTCGTAACATTTTGCCACAAAATTGTACCATAATTCTTATATATCAGTAAGTTGAATAGCAACTGAGGCTGTGAAACGAGGCGCTAAGCCCTAGGCATCGCGATCTTAATATACGCTTTACCGTGCTATTCCCCAAATAACGCGATACGAGGATCTGCGATCAATGATTTATTTGCGCCATCCTCCACCTTTGGCATAATGATTTATATGCTGATCCCTGACTCCGTGATTTGCTATTTTTCTTGTAAATCATTCAGTTAGCCGGGATTAAAAAAATTGAGCAACTTACCCCCTGTTGCTTTTCTCAGATTTCACGTAGCGATGTTTCGCCGTTTATCTCCAGCTAGAAGCTTGGCCCTGGCCGCTGGGGAGCTTTTTAAGACCCAACATTGTCATCGGCTTCTGGCATAGCACTTGCTGTACCACTATCAAACGAGGTATCGAAATGAGTTAAGAAGGTTTCTATTAGATGACCATGATAATACGCATAAGCAAGCACGCCCACATTCTTGTTCTTCGGTTTTATGATGTTAAACGTGAGTTGGGCAGCTTCTATCTTTGGGCGAAACCAAGCTTTCTTACTCCAGTCAGCCGCTTTGTGTGTGTAGTACTTTCCATCATCACTTTTTTCCCACGTCGTTATTTTCCCTTTAGCTTCTGTCTGGGAAATTCGTGCGTCAAATGCCTTGAGAAGTGATTCAGCGTCAGATGTCGTGAAATGTGCTGCCATTATATCTTTCTCCTTTTAACTGTGTGAGTAAGTTCAGCTCTAATGCCTAACGTCGCGCTCTGCAGAAATTTAGGAGCGTCGCGATTATATTTTTCGTAGCAGCGCCTTGTTAAGTGTTTGGCTGAAAATAGTACTGTCTTTACCTAGCCATTCCTCACATACGTAATGAGGAATGCGCATTTCATCTAGGACATCAGTTACTTTATAGTTCATCAATTGGTTTTGACCCCATACCTCCATACACCACAATCAGCACGGCCACGTCGGAGGAAGAAGTTGATCCGTAAGCTGTAAACAATCAGCTAACAGAATTTGAACTGAAAATAGTCAAAGCCTGATATAAGCATAACTCTTTTCTTTAAAAATTGGGATTACCAACCTCCCTTGCGGCACTTCTCATTGAAGCAATCCTCGTTCTGACGGAGACTACTTTTTCTGTATTATCCATCAAAAGCCGATGATGCATTAAACGCTCCCGATCAAATCCCCCAACGTCACCATCAGCATCATCGGGTCAATCGATGAAGGCTCAAACCCGACCCGCAGGTAAAATTCTCGCGCCTCATCAGACAGCGCATGGACCAACATTCCGCGAACAAATGCAAGAGTGCGATCGTGAACCACACCGGCCAATCCACCCTACTTTTCGTCGTCGTCTTCTTCCTCTTCTTCATCTTCGCCATAGAAATCATTATCTTCATCAGGTGCATTGGCGGCTTTAATGACGTCTTTTGCACCGACATCTTCCAAGGTGCCTTCAGCAGTTTCCAGGTCTTGAATAGCATCTTCAAATGCAGCAGCTATCTTGTCAGTTGGGATTTTGCCATCTGCGAGTTGCTCAAGAGTTGAGATAGCCGCATCGAGGTTCTCCTGATTTTCTTCGACGCGCAGCACTTCTTCACCTAGGGGGATATCGTCCAAAGACACCCAGCGCTTGCTATCAATATCGATGCCGCGCTCGTCTTCCAGCCGAGTTCTGGCCGCGTTGTTTAAGGGCCCAGCAACGTCAATAAATTCATCTGACAAAAATTTAGCCGACTCAGCGCGCTCTAACGCATCTTCAATTCCTTGCTGTGTGATGTTCGTCATAGCGATCTCCGGTGATGATTTTGGGCGAATTATTAAAATTCAATATTCGCAGGAATTTGTTCAGCGACTTGGGGCTTGAATAAATAGATCTAGATTATCATCATAGATGCATTGCCATATCAATATGTTAGGGGAATACCGGTAAAAACCTTGGGGAAAAGGGACAGCGTGGTCTGTCACGCCCCCGCAACTGCCACGCCGCTGTACCAAACGGTATGTAAGTCCTAATACGCTGATAATTGTAGCGTATCAAGTGGGAACAGGAAATTACTTCACATTAAAAATCATAAAATACAACATATAGTAGGCTGTACATCTGCTTTCGATACTACATATAGTATTCGATATTGGCTAGCAGGGGACTACGTCAGAGGCAAACTCTAATGAGAAGAAAGCATACGGTCGGATAGCCACTAGAGCTAAATAAGTCCTTCGTAAAACATGTATTTGGAGTTATCATAAATTTAGATGGGCTAAAGAATTCTTTGGGATAAGTTGATCCATGCCCCATACGCAGCCTCTTGCCAGGCTGCGCTTATCTGACTTTACTGTTCGGTTATTTCGCACCTTTCATTCGCTGAAGGGATGTATGTCATGTCCTTGTCAGCAGAGACAAATCCTCGCTTGAAGCTGAGAATTGTTGTGTTGTTTGCCAACGTCTGGAAATAGATATTGCGTGCAACACGATACTCATTATTTCCATTATTTTCACGGATGTATAAAGTATCTTTATTGTCCTTTAAACAGATTATCTGGAAATCTTTGCGGTCCGAGCCATTCACTAATTGCCATTGGCTAGTAGGCTGTTCTGCATTTGCAAGCAGGCTCAACAACAGCAGAGGCGCTGCACATAATATGCTCTTTATAATCATAATTATTTCTCCGTTAAAAAAACATTATCGGCCAGAACACGCCTGACTTTATCTTTTTAATGCGCCTTAGCGCGTGTAGGCGACAATGTGCCTAAATATAACGCCGTGTTAGAACGTCGCCGGTGACGCGGCACAGCCGCCCTGAATTTATAGGTTTTTACCGAACCTCCTCCCCTCGCCCTGCTAGACCAAACCCACTAACAACTACATTTACTTTCAATTGCGCCGTAGGAGTGGCTCTGGCATCGCCTGAGCGTATCTCCGCGTTAGCGACCGTAGAGCGCTTACGACAATAAAGCCACAAAGCCGACGCTTGACGAAGAAGAAAAATTCTTCCTTATCTATTTTTAGGTGTCAACGCCAATTGAATTCTGACCCGTTGATGATGCGGCAATATTGCTACATAATGTATGCATGGACTAACCCAAAAAGATTATTGCCAGCAGAATGCAACCCGGCAAGATGTGGATGCGGTTAATACCTAGAGGCGTTAAATTGAGCCAGTCCTTGTTCTGACGGGGACTATTTTTATGTTATCCATCGAAAAACTATGAAATATCAAACACTCCCCACCAAATCCCCCAACGCCACCATCAGCATCATCGGATCAATCGGCGAAGCTTCAAACCCGACCCGCAGGTAAAATTCCCGCGCCTCATCAGACAGCGCGTGAACCAACATTCCACGAATGCCGATAGTCTCCGCCACCTGAATCACTCGTAGCCCGGCATCCCGCACCAGCGCCCGCCCGACGCCCTGACCGTGCAATGATTTATCTACCGCCAAACGGCCCAGCACTACCACCGGGATCGGATCGGGCATATTACGGCGAAAGCGTCCAGGCGCGGCAGTTGTCATTACAGCACTGGACGCCAGCGAGTAATAAGCCATCACCTTCGAGTCGGCGCAGCAGACGAACGTTCGGGATGCGCCCGTTAACTGATTTTTCATCGCCCGCTGTCTTAGCCAATTGTCCATAGACTCCACGCCGCAACAAAAAGAGGAAAGAATATGCCCGGCATGAAGAGGCTCAGGAGCTAAAATCACTTTTTCTGTTCCCACGGCGCAGATGTCTGCATGGTTTTACGCAGTGCAGTGTTGGGTGCAGGTGCTTGATCCAGACGGACAAGAAATTCCTGATAGGCCTCCGGGTCCGCCATAATGATGCGCTGCCCGATTAACGCTTCCTCTGCGGCGGCGTGCGCGGCCTCCAGCACAAAATCAGTACGGTTTTTCCCTTTAGCCTTCGCCGCGCGATCGATAAGGTCGCGCTCGGCGGGTTTGATGCGTAAATTCAGTGTTTCGCGTTTGACAGAAACGCTGTTCGTCGCTGGCATGGTGTCATCCTCCGGTGTCTATCTCTGGAGATAAATTATACAGTATGCGTAACGCTGATGTCATTACGATTTAATAAAAGCATGGGGAATCGAACCGAAGGAACGAACCGGACTTATTTCCGTACTGCCTACCCACGCTTATGATCTACCAGCAAAAATACGGGTCAATCTGCGGGTCTTGACAACTGGCGGGAATAAAATTTATGATGGAATTCAACTTACTAGATAACTGAATGTTACCGAGTCCGGGCACCACTTCTTCCTTTTTATGCCCACCAACCAATCCCTACTTCAAATTCAATAGACAGAGCTAAAATTCTTCCCTTCCTAAGCGCTACACGTTCCCTGACATTGTCCCAACGGATATCGCGAAGGTCGAAACACGGCATCTGGCGCAGCTCATCAACGCCATCGACGAAAAGGCGTTTGCCAAAAACCTAAAAGGCGACTACCCATTTCTGTATCGTATATATTCCAATTTAAACAAAAATAAGGTTTTTAGTATCGTTTGTGTTACAAATAAATCCTGAGAGTATCCCAAACACTATTCCGCAATGCTTCTGGAACACCCTCAGCATCAGCTAATTCACGCCACTGAGAGACTGCTTTAATCGTATCTTTGATAATCTTTTGTGCCCTGGATCGCCGAAGCCCGGAAATGTGGGTAGCAACGGATAGCAAGTCTTCAACCTGGAAATTATCACGCTTTCCCGCCAATGTAAGTTGGTGTGACTGAACCCACAGCGAATCCTTTTTATAACTCCATGCTATGTCAAACGCCGGAGCGAGCATCCATTCGAAGTTGTCATCGACCATGAAGGGCTGGACTGCCCCAAGACCGTGGACATATCCTGTCCTCTCGATAAGGCTCCGTAGGTCGCCAAACACTCGCTGGGCACCATAAACCCCGCCGCTGATCGTGTAAGAAGCGCGGATAACCGGCTACGCCAATACGCCGCTGTGCCTAATGGGCGCATTGGCCCTGCCGATCATGCCCTGGCTGTCGCCGGCCACGGTGAAAAGATCACGCCGGCCCGGGGCGATGCCCTGGCAGGGGCCCTGCAGTTGGCGCGTCATCGCCAGAAACCGGTGAATAGCGGGGGCGGCGGCTAACTCGGCTATGGATGTCACAGGCGATATACCCGCACGGCATTAGCGTAAAACATCGCCAGCGCTTCATCATCGCTGAAACCGGCGGTAATTTCATCATAGGCGGCATAGAGGTCGGTAAAACCGCCGTATAGCTTGTCCACCGGGAAATTACTGGCGAACATCGCGCGCTGCGGTGTGAACAGGTCAATGGTTTCCAGCACCCAGGGCCGGATAAGCGCCGCCGTCCATTGCGGTATCGTCATGCCCAGCCCGGAAATCTTAACGCTGACATTGGCGCAGGCCGCCAGGCGGCGCATACCCTCCCGCCACATCCGCGCGTCCTCCGGCTCGCCTGGCAGCGGCATGCCGGCATGATTAAGGATGATCGGCACGTCGGGAAAGCGCCGGGCCAGCAGGGCCGCTTCGGTCATTTGCGCCGGATAAATCTGCATGTCGAACGACAGGCCATAACGGGCCAGCAGCGCGAAGCCCTTCAGCCAGGCGGGGTCGTGCATCCAGTCCTTGCGATCGGTAAAGCGCTTGCCGGCATCGGCGTGCCAATTGAGGATATGCCGTACGCCGCGGATATTGCCGAACCGGCATTGCCGCTCCAGGATCGGCTGGATATCCGCCGCGTTCAGCGCCGCCCGAGCGACAATGCCGTGGGGGAAGCCATGCCGGTCCGCCACCGATTGCAGATAGCGAGTTTCCCCCACCGGATCCGTCGGCACGTATCCCCCGTCCACATGTACGCTTTTGACGATATTTGCCCCGCGGGCATCGGCCAGATAGTCGGTTATCCGGTAATTACCGGCGATGTCCGTCAAATCGGGAAAGATGGCGCGCGGCCGGTCGGCCCCCGGTTTAAGCCAGGGATAGTCGAACCGTTCCACATCCCATAAATGATGGTGGCAATCCACCCGTGCGATGGTTCTCATGGCGCCTCCCGGGTTCAGGCCTTTTTCCTGGCGACCGCCAGCACGGTAACGATAATCAGCCCGGTCACCAGATAACGGGTGCCGGGGCTGACCTGCATGATATTCAGCATCGATACCGTCAGCACCAGCAGCAAAGCGGAAAACCAGACGCCCAGCGGCGTGGCGTAACCGCCGGACACCGATGTCCCGCCCAGGATAACGCAGGCGATGGACATCAGTTGGTAATCCTGGCCGAGATCGAGCGTGGCGCCGCCGACGAACGATGCCAGCAGCAATCCGGCCAGCGCGGCGAACAGTCCGGCCGCCAGATACGCGGTGGTCAGCGCCCGTCTGACCGGCAAATCGGTCAACACGGCGGCGCGGAAATTCTGGCCGGCCGCCAGGATGGTGCGTCCGATAAGCGAGCGTTTCAGCAATAAGGCAATCAGGGCCGCCAGCAGCATCACCGCCACCGCCAGCAGCGGCACGTGCAGCCAGCGCCCGCCTGCCCAGGCCGCCAGCAGGGGCGGAGGCAGCGGACTGGCGCCCCGCGAGTAGGCGATGGCCAGCGATTGCGTCACGAACGCCGAGGCCAGGGTGGCTATCATCGGCGGGATCTTCAGCCCCTGGATCAGCAAAACATTGAACAGTCCGCAGAGGAGGCCGACCCCCGCCACCGCCAGCAGCGCCGGCACGATGGCGCTGTTGGACGCATGGGCAACCCCGAGGCCGATATAGGCCCCCAGCGTCATCACCCCCGGAATGGATAAATCGATATTGCCGCTGCCGCAGGAAATCACCAGCATCTGCCCCAGGGCCACCAGGACATAAAAGGTGGCGAACTGCAGCGAAATCAGCAGCATTCCCAGCCCCCCTGGCCGCGCGACATGATAATCGCACCAAACCACACGAGAACCGCGCCCAGCAATGCCCATAACCAGGGCCGGGTCCGCACAAACGCATTGTAATTCATGGTTTTCATCAGGATTATCCCTGTTTGCCGGTGAAAGCGCGCAAGCTCAGCACGAGGATCAGCAGGCAACCCTGCAGGCAAAGCTGCCAGTCGGTGGAAACGTTGAGAAATGACAGCACCGATCCGGTCAATAGCATAATGATGGCGCCGATGACCGCGCCGACCGGCGAGATGATGCCGCCGACGAATTCCGCGCCGCCGATAATGGCGCCGGCGATAGACAACAGCGTGTATTGACTGCCGACCCAGGGATCGCCGGTGGTATTGATACCGGTGAGCGATAGGCCGGCCAGGACGCCAAGCAGCCCGGCCAGACCATACAGCACGGTACGCAATTTGCCCAAGGACCAGCCGGCCCGCGCCATCGCCGCCGGATTGCCGCCGGCGCCGCGCAGCACCGCGCCGTAGGACGTCCGCATGAACAGCAGATGCGTTGCGATTGCGGCTATCACCGCCGCCAGGATCGGCAGGGGTATCAAGGGCGGCCGCCAGCCGGTGGCGACGGACAGCCACCCGGGCGCTTGTCCGCCGGGATTGGGCAGCACCAGCAGCGCGGCGCCGAGCCAGACAAACGCCACGCCCAGCGTCATAACGATCGACGGCAGTTGGCGATAATGAATCAGCGCGCCCATGCCGGCATACAACAGGACACAGAGCGCCAGGGCGGCGACGCCGAGCAGCGGATCGGTATTGAGCCAGGTGGCGGTAATGCAGCAGACCAGGGAAACGAAGGGACCGATGCTGAGATCCACATCGCCGATGGTGAGGATGCACAGCTGCGCCAGAGTGGCGAACAGCAGCGGCAAAGAGAATTTCAGCAGCAGGGTCCAGCCGAAATACGACATGATCCGCGGTTGCAAATATAAGGTTATCAACAACAGGACGAGCAATGCGACCACCGGGATAGCCGTGCGCACTACCCCGGCGGAAAGTCCCTTCCCCTTGAGGGCCGGCCGCCGCGGCCGAATGGTGCTATGTTCTGACATCAACCAAGCCCTCTTTAAATGACGCGCGGATCAGACGGTCTTCGGTGAATTCGCTTTGGGCGAACATATCGGTAATCGCCCCCTGATTAAACACGTAGATACGGTCGCACACCGCCAGTTCAGCGTTTTCCGTGGTGAACCAGACGAAAGAACAACCGGACCGGATCCGGGTGCGCACTTCGGCATACAGCTCGTTTTTGGTCTGTACGTCCACGCCCCGCAGGGGATCGTCCAGCAGCACCACATCCGGCTGGCAAGCCAGCGCCCTGGCGACCAGGACTTTCTGCTGGTTGCCGCCGCTCAGGCTGGTAATGGCATCCGTCACGGCAGGCACCTTAATGTTCAGTTTTTCCCGCCATTCCACGGCTATCGTCTCCTCCGTACCGAGATTCACCAGCCCCCGCCGGGTCAGTTGCTTTAATACGCCAATGGTCAGGTTTTCCGCCACCGACCACAGCGGGAAGACGCCTTCATTCTGGCGATCGCCGGCGATATACACCGCGTCTCCCCCGGACCCGCAGGGTCCGGTCGTGGCGCTTGGCCGCCGCCAGAATACGCAGCAGCAGCTCACGCTGCCCCTGCCCGGACAAACCGGCCAGGCCCACCACTTCGCCGGGCAGCACCATAAAGGGAAACGGCGCCGCTGAGCCACTGATATGCTCCACCAGCTTTTCCCCGCCGGTTTCGCCCGGCGATACCGGCGCAATGGCCTGCGCCCCGGCCGCCACCATGCCCATTTTGTCCAGCAGATCGGATTCCGACAGCCCTTGCGCGATTTCGCTGGCGGTAATCCGTCCGTCGCGCATCACCACGATGTCATCGCTGTAATCGGTTATCTCCTTCAGCTTATGGGAGATGAAAATACAGGCGATGCCGTACTGGCGTATTTTGCGGGTGAACTCCAGCAGTTGCCTGGCACAGGTCGGATCCAGGGACGAGGTGGGTTCGTCAAGGATAATGACCCGGATCGGCGCGTCCACCACGGTAAAGGCGCGGGCGATCTCCACCATCTGCCGCTGGGAAAGCGAAAGCTCGCTTACCGGACTGTCCACATCGATGCCATGTTCCGGGAAGATACGCTCCAGGGCATCAGCGATCAGCTTGCGGGCTTTTTGGCGCCAACCCCAGCCTGACAGGGACGGATGCAGCACACGGGTATTTTCGAATACCCTAAGGTTGGGACACAGCGACAGCTCCTGGAAGACACAACGAATGCCATGGGCATAGGCGCGCCGCATATCATAGCGCGAGGTCACATTCTCGCCGGAAATGGTGATCTCACCCGACGACGGCGCCAACGTCCCGGCCAGGATTTTAATCAGGGTCGACTTGCCGGCGCCATTATGGCCGAGAATACTCAGCATGCGGCCGGGGCGGATTTGCACATCGACATTTTCCATCGCTTTCACGGCGCCGAAGCGCCGTGAGACCTGGGTGAGCTCCACAATATAATGCTCCGCGGCATAAGCCGCCGTTTCGGCGGTCATCGGCAGGCTCATCATTTATTTCCGGCAGGCAGCGGCGATTCAGGCAACTCGGTGTTATTGAGGTTGGCCTGGATCAGGCTTTCGGTCCATTCACGGGAATAGACCGAGGTTGCGACGCTGCCGTCCGGCGTTGCGGCGATCCACTGGTCCAGATCGCCGACCTTGATTTTCAGCAGCGGCATATGGATGACTTTCGGCACTTTTTTACCCGCCAGCACTTGTTGCGCCACCCAGAACGCCACTGACGACACGCCGGGCACCGTCGAGGACGATACCGTGTCGTAGCCGCCCTGGGTTTCTTCGTTCAGTTTTTTCCACAGCGCCAGCTCTTCGCTGCGACCGCCCAGGGTTATCAGCGGAATATCCCGTCCGGCGGATTTGAAGGCCTGGTAAATGCCATAACTGTCGCCCCCCCCCCTGGGCCAGTACCGCATCCACTTTGCCCAACGCAGGCAAAATGCCGGCCACTTCTTTTTGGGCGACGCTCTCGGTCCAGTTGCCGTTGACCATGCCGACAATCTTCAGGCCCGGATATTTACTGAACACCGATTTGGCGCCTTCGTACTCATCGGCGTCAATGGAGGTGCCCGCCAGCCCCCGCACCACCAGGACATTGCCTTTGCCGTTGAGTTTGTCCGCCAGGAACTGGGCCGGCAGCCGGCCGACGTTCTGATAGTCGTACACGACGTTATACGCGCAGGGCGCCGTTACCTTGGCATCGAACGCCACCACCACGATGCCCTGATCGCAGGCTTCCTGGATAGCGCCGTTCAGCGCGGTGGGCGATGCGGCATCGATGGCTATCGCTTTCCAGCCTTCCAGGATCAGGTTTTCCAATTGGCTGGCCTGCTGTGGCGCGGAGTTATCGGCGTTGACCACTTTGGTTTTGGCGATGAGTTTCTGGCTGATGGCATCTTTGGCCGCCTGGTTCCAGATGGTAATCATCTGCTGGCGCCAGGTATTGCCGGCGAAGGAGTTGCTCAGGGCAATAGAGGCCTGGGCGGCGTCCCCGGCCGCATCGGCCCGGGAAAACGCGCCGCCGGCCAGGGTAATGCACAGCCCGAGGGATAAGGCGGAGAGCGTCTTGGATGTGTTTATCATTATAATTACCTTCTTTATTGTTATGGACAGTATTGTTATGGACAGGGTAGCGGTACGATGTCGTCCCCGTTCCCATGGCGCCTTGGGGCGTGCCGGGAACGGGGCGGCCCGGATTACTCCAGGGTTACGGGGTTGACCACATAAGGTTTCAGGGCCGCGGGGCGGCCGCCCAGAAACTGCAGGATATTCTCGATACAGCGTTCGGTGACCAGACGCTCCGCCATGCGATCCATGCCGGAGACATGGGGCGACAGCAGTACATTGTCGAACTGGCGCAAGGGCGACGAAGCCGGCAAGGGCTCGGTTTCGAACACATCCAGCCCCACCCCGCCGAGACGGTGGTTCGCCAGCGCCTCGGCCAGGGCGGTTTCGTCAATCAGCGGGCCGCGGGAGGTATTGATAAGGATGGCGCCCGGCTTCATCATGGCCAGGGTTTCGGCATTGATGGTATGGCGGCTTTCCGCCGTCGACGGCGCATGCACCGAGACCAGATCGGCATTGCGCAGCAGCGTCGGCAAATCGACCCGTTCGGCGCCCAGCTCGGCCAGCAGTTGTTCCCGGGCGTAGGGATCGCAGACCAGCAGCCGCATATCGCCCGCCCGGCAGCGCCGCGCCATGGCATAACCGATGCGGCCCAGGCCGATTATTCCCGCGGTGCGTCCCCACAGCCCGGGATGGAAACCATCGAAAAACCATTTGCCCTCATGCACCATGGCGTTGCGCTTTTCCAGGCGGCAGGCCAGCGACAGCGCCATGGCATAGGCGTATTCGGCCACGCTTTCGTGATTGGCGCCGAAGGCCATGGCCACCGGGATATTCGCCCGGGTGGCGGCGGCCACATCCACCTTGTCGTAGCCCACGCCCCAACGGGCGACTATCTTCAGCGCCGGCGCCGATTCGAACACCTTCTGGGTATAAGGCTCGCCGCCGGCGATGGTCGCCACCACATTATCGCGCAGTTTCTCAATCAGTTCGGCCTCGTTGGGCAGGCGGAACGTCTCGTTCACTTCCACCTGGTAGCCGGCGTTACGCAGCGGATCAAAGACCGCATCGCTGTTTTTAAACTGTTCCGTCAATACCAGGATTTTCTGTACATTAGTCTGCATAATTCATTTGTCCCTTATTTTTTTCCGCCTGAGCGGCGAGCGCTTGACGCGATGGCAGGAAGATAAACAACACGATGGCGATAATGGCGGCGCCGGCCAGGGCATACAGGCCGGCGGCCGGTGTTTCGAAGACCTTTTCCGCCCCATTGCGGATATTGGGCGCGACAAACCCGCCCAGGGCGCCGCAGGAATTGATCAAGGCGAAGCTGCCCGCCGCCGCCGCGCCGCCGAACATGCCGGTCGGCCAGGTCCAGAAAATAGGCTGGGCCGTCATGATGCCCATGGTGACGAAACACAGCGCGATAATGGCGACCAGCGGCGAAGGCACGGCGGAGACGATAAGCCCCAGGGCGATGGCGCACAGCGAGATGATGCCGAAGAGTTTGCACTGATCGGCTCTGACCGCCAGCTTGGGCCAAAAGGCGCCGGCGAACAGCGCGCAGATCCAGGGGATGGCCGACACCAGGCCGACTGTCAGGCCGACATGCATGCCCAGCAGCGCGCCGACCTGGGACGGCAGGTAAAACGCCACCCCCAGCCCGGTTATCTGGATCAGGAAATAAATCCCGGCAAACAGCAGCAGCGTGGGGTTTCTCAGCGCCCGGAGAAACTCCATCGACCCATGGCTGGCCTTTTCCCGTTCTTCCCGGGCCAGCGCCCGCACCAGGACGTTTTTTTCTTCCTCAGGCAGCCATGTCACTTCCGCGGGCGTGTTACGCAGGTAGAAAAACGCGACGACGCCGATGAGCGAAGCGGCGATGCCCTCCCCCAGGAACATGATCTGCCAGCCGTTCAGACCGCCCAGCCCATGCAAATCCAGCAGGGCGCCGGAAATGGGTCCGCCGACAATCAGCGCCAGCGGCGAGCCGAAATAGAAAATGCTCATGATATGGCCGCGGTTTTTGGCCGGGAACCACTGCGTAATGAAATAGATGACGCCCGGGAAAAAGCCGGCTTCGGCCACCCCCAGCAGCATGCGGATAATATAGAAACTGGTGGCATTATGGGCAAAACACATGGCGCCGGAAATCAGTCCCCAGGTTATCATGATGCGCGAAAGCCAGACTCTCGGCCCGAGCCGATGCATCATCAGATTGCTGGGCACCTCGAACAGCGCATAGGTAATGAAAAAGATCCCGGCGCCAAAAGCGAAAGCGGTATCGGACAAGCCGGTGGAAATCTGGTAGGCCTGCTTGGCGAAGCCGATATTCACCCGGTCCAGATAAGCCAGCAGGAACATCAGGATCAGAAAAGGCAAGAGACGCCACTTCGCGCGATTAACCGCCTGTTGCAATAATCCGTCATCACTGCCGTGACGCGTTAATGCTGTACGTGCCATAGGAGCACCTTTAGGTCGTTATAATTTAGGGTCGCCGGCCGGATGTGGCCGGCGAATACAGAGGCTGCCTGCGCCTGTCGCGACAGGTTCTAATTGTTGATATCGAGTTTGGTCCGGTAATGCTCGGTGCCGTCGCGGATCTGGTCGAGGATAACGCCCAGTCCCCAGTATTTTTCCAGTACATCGTCTTTGTTGACCCGGCAGAGCGCGCTGTCGAAGGTGCCGAGACGCTGATGATAGATTTTGGCGTTCTTGGGATAGCCCAGGGTTTCGGTTACCGCGGCGAGGGACAGGAACCGGGCCAGTTCTTCCGCCAGCGCCGGGTTATCCTGGTGGTGGTGATACAGCCAGACGTAAAGTTCCGGATGGAAGTTGGTGAAAACGCCGCCGAACCCTTTACCACCGGCCAGCATGGCCGGAAAAGCAATGGCGGCGTTGGCGTTGATGATGTTGAGCGGCGTACCGGCGACCAGCTTGACCCGGCGGGTCACCGTGGGCAAATCGCAGCAGACATCTTTCAAGGCCACGAACCGGCCGGTGTTGGCGCAATAAGATAGCTCTTCATCGCTCAGCAGGCGCCGGTAGGGCGCCGGACATTCATAGAGGCCCAACGGCTCGCCCGCCGGCAACGCCGCCAGCAGCCGGTTGAGGCGATCGAAAAAGACCGCCGAGCCCTGGTTTTGCGGGTCAAGATGATTGGTCACCAGAATCAGCGCGTCCGGCTTGGTTTGGGCCATTGCCGTCAATTCTTCGATTTGCGCGTCGAGATCATCGCTGATATGGCCTGAGGCGATAACCGGAATGCGTCCCGCGACACGGTCCACCACAAAACGCGACAGCTCCACCCGCTCGGCCAGGGAAAGATATTGCATTTCACTGGATTGGCAGACGGCGAACAACGCATCGACGCCCTTCGCTATATACCATTCGATCAACCGGCTCAGTCCCGGATAATCGATATGGTTGCCGTCGGTAAAGGGGGTCAGCATTACCGGTACGATACCGTCTATGGTTTTCATTGAATCTGTTCTCCTGAAGACAATCCTGAAATTACCCGGGCCATGACCGGCTGCGGTCAGGTACGGACGAGGCTTAAACGGCTCAGCACCTGCTGGTGATGAGGCATATTGGATGCGCCTTCCCTTTCCACCGCCAGGGAGGCGAAGGCCGAGGCGTAGGTCGCCGCCTGCGCCAGCGTCTGCCCGGTGGCCAATGCGGCGGCCAGCGCGCCATTGAATGCGTCGCCGGCGCCGGTGGTGTCGACGCTTAAGGCCGGAAACGCGGGAATATGCTGAAACTGCTGGTTTTCACATAGCAGCGCGCCGTGGGATCCCATGGTGATAATGACCCGCGGCGCGCCCAGGGCGATGATCGCCTGCGAGGCCACCCGGGCGCTGGCCAGATCGGTCACTTCCACCCCGGAAAGCAGAGAGGCTTCCGTTTCATTGGGCGTCACCACATCCACATACGCCAGGCATTGCGCAATGTCGGCGGAATAAGGCGCCGGATTCATAATAATTTTCACCCCCAGCGCCCTGGCCAGTTTCATGGCATTCAGTGTGGCGGAAAAATTATTTTCCAGTTGCACTAACAATACATCGGAATCGGATAATTCATTGGCCATCTCCGCCACTTCTTCATCGGTAATGGTCTTATTTGCTCCCGAATAAATGGCAATCATATTTTCCCCATCCTGCTGGGAGACATAAATAATGGCGTTGCCCGTGGGCTCCTCTGCGGATTTATAGAGTTTAAAAGAATGTATTTCCGATGAAGAAAGATGGTCATAGGCGAATTGACTGAACTGATCCTTGCCCACCTTGGAAACAAAATGGACCTTGGCGCCGGCGCGGCTGGCCGCCGCGGCCTGGTTCGCGCCCTTGCCGCCCGGCCCCAGCATGCTGCCCAGCGCCAGCAGCGATTCCCCGCCCTTGGGGAAGCGCTCGACCTTCGCCACGATATCCACATTGAAGGAGCCAAGGATACATACCTTACCTTTCATATTTTTTATTCCTTTGCCGTTTTCCTGTTTGTTTCGTTGATGGGCAATGTTCTTCAATAAAACCTCAAAATTCGTATTGGTTTCCGTAATTAACTTTGATTGAAGATTCCGGCGAATAATAATGGCACCGCCGTGGCAACGCTGCACTAAACCCTCCTTGGCCAACGCACGTAAATCACTACGGATAGTTTCTTTTGTGACAGTAAATATATTGGACAAGCACACCACGCTTGCGCGCTCATTATTATCCAAATATTGAAGAATCTTAATTCTCCGCTCTTCAAGAAACATAATGACCTCATAGGAATCTTATTTGAGAATAGGCTGGCGGGTCGGGGTGGGAAAGTGATTGTGATCATATGCTGCGTCAAAAAAACGGAAGCAAACAAAAATCCAACATTTGAGAAACAAGTCACAATAGCATCGCCGGCATTTTTCCCCGCCCTTTCCATGACAGTAACCGGCATGCACGGCGGGTCGGCGGCGCAGTATAGCCCGCACGGGAGAGGAAAGCGCCGGCGCGCGGCCGGCGATAATCAAGGATGGCTGAGAACCCATAAGGCAGGGATAAAAACCAAAAGGCTTAACATCACCGCTGATAAAATAAGCTTAAATGTTAATGTCAGCAGATTGCCGGCAAACCGGCTCGGAGGACAAAAGAAAGAGCGGATGCCGTGGCTGTACGGGCTGATGCAGCGAAACCCCCGAATGTGGCGGTGGTGGCTCAGGCGACAAGAACAGCACGGATACAATGGGCCATACTGAAGCATGGAACAGAATATGAGACCCGGTTACCGGCCTGATGACTTGTCTTTCCCCTGTCTTGCCAGCCAGGCATCGATCAGTGCGTTACCAAAATCATCAGGTAAGGAGTCGGCGAACGCAGCGCCGGATCGTCTCTGTGCAGCACAGCGTCGGCCAGGTTTGCACAATGGCCGGCCAGAACGGTGAAATCGGTGGTGGAATCAACGGGGATGGAAAGTAAAGCGTGAGTTTACGTAGGGGTAGTAGCCATAGACATAAGGCAGCCTCCAGTATGTGATTTTTAAACCACCACACCGGAAATGCCAATTTCGCGGGTGGTAGACTGAGCGGGTTTGGCATTACCGGCCATACTGGACACCGGCGCACCTTGCGGTGCCCCCGCCCAGCCCACCATTGAAAGGTAGCCGAACTATCGACAAAAAAACGACACAAAAAAAAGCGCAAACGCGCTAAGTGTCGTCAGAGGGTTTTTCAGGAGATCAATCCCGGCACCTGATTTTTCAGGCGCAGCTAAAAGATACCGTTAACGGCGGTGAATCGCAAGAAATCTCGGGGGGGGAGAATGTCTGCCAGGGACTTAGGTTCAATATTGTTTATCAATTAGTTAGCGATGAAAGAGGCAGGCTGATCTCGTACCTGAAAAGCGACGATTGATTGATGAGCAATGGCTTAAAGTATATACTCACAGTATGCACAAAAGAGGGGCGCGGCCATGAAACACAGAATCAGTGTTACCGTGGACAAAGACAACTATCAGGTTCTGAATGCTGCCGGCGTCAATATTTCTGGTCTGGTAAATGACGCCATCGGCAAGGAAGCCCGTCGCATAAAGGCTGAGGAATGGAAAAAGGCGAACCACGAAGGGATGGAGGAAGTCGCCAGATTTATCGCACAAAATGGCTCTTTCGCCGATGAAAACAGGAACTGGTGATCGTGCAATTTACTGTTTATCAGTATAAGCGGGCAAGCCATTACAAAATGTTTGTCGATGTGCAAAGTGATATTGTTGGGACGCCAGGGCGGCGAGAGGTCATCCCGCTGATAGCATCGCATCACCTGTCTGAAAAAGTGAATAAAACCTTGTTCCCCCTGATCCGCATCGACGGCGAAAATTATCGTCTGATAACAACTGAATTATCAAGCGTATCCGTTGAGGTCATTGGTGAAATTATCGCGGAAGTAAGCCATTGTGCCGATGAAATCAAAAAATGCTGTCAATCGTATGCTCTGGGGTATTTAAACGCCATTAAACGATTTTCAGTAAAAGGGCGGTATATCTTCCGTCACCAGAAAATACTGTAAGCACCGATAATCCGGAATGTGAATATATGATTAAAGCCGCATTCTTTTGCGGTTTTCTCTATTTCCGCATAAATTTTCCCATCAAATAACGATATGTTTTCGATGCCGCGCTGGTGGCTTTAAACATATAGCATTTATCGTTTTTCAATGCTTTTATCCACGAAGCGATATCGCTCTCGTGCTGAACCTCTCCGACGATCCCCCAGATCTACCTTCAGGAACGCGCTTCCAAGCTCAGCATTGGGTCAGGAGGATCACGCCTCAGTGAGGGGAAATGCCACTTTCACCCACCGAACCGCTCGCTTACATACAAATTAAACGATCCCTATTTCATCTCCTCCCAGATAACGAGCATGCAAAAATGCGGGGCTGACCGCATCAATATCTTTTCCTGCTACACCATGTTCCTCAAAATAATTACGCCATTCCCTGACTACCCGCCAGATACTATCAATTTCCGCAATCGCCTCTACCCGATTTAAACTAAAACGCTCACACCAGGAAAGCGCATTAACCAGCGTTGCCTCTTTACCAAACGCGCCCACCCCAAGATGCAGGCGACGATGGTGAGAATGAGCAGGACGGGGAACCACATCGTATAACGGACTCATACGCCATGCGAGATTGACGGCACTTTGAGGCTCTTGCGCCCCTCTTACAGGCGTTTGCGCTGGCGACTCCATAAGGATAAAACCATGATTGCGTAAGTGATCATCATCATTGTTGACCAAAATATTGAATACCATTCGACGATACAGTTCTTTCAAATCTTCAGCGAGGCTGGCAGCATCAAGATGGCGGCGCATAGCGTCTGCCAGTTCAGCATAGCTGCTTTCTATTGATGCCATCTCATGAATGTTCATCAGTGTCAGTGCGGACACAAAATGACGTCGTCCGGTGATATCTCCTGCCCCCACACGGTCAAAACGCTTAATCAGCATAGCGAAGCGCCCCGTACCAATCTCTTCGAGGCGAGTATCGGGTACATGAAGTCCTGCCGCATGCGCAAGTCTTAAAGTTGCGTGTTCAATTGCCGGGTAACAGAAACCCCGGTCGGTACGGGAAGAGAACTTCGCCAGCCAGTGGCTACCATCCTCAACCACCACTGTCGCTTTTGGACGCATTCCTCCCATGCTGGACCCCGCATCAAATATCCCATGCAGATTTGCAGGCAAAGGCAATCCATTCTCAATTCTCTCGGCTGCATCGAACAGATATCCCAGTGATTTGATATCCGTCGAAGCCCTCATCTCTCTGGCCGGTTCACCATCGGGAGTGATATCCAACGCCCCAGTCCGGTTTGGCCCTGCTTCAAGAAGATACACTGACTCCGGCAATGAGTTCGCCGGAACCCGCTTTTTGGCTTCAATGACGCGACGACCCCAGGCATCAGGAGCGGCATCACGAATTCCCCCCAAACAACGCAGATTCTTGCGCAAACAACGCCTGCCCGACCACTTGCTGTCCTTGCAGCATACCAAGCCCGACAGGGTCGATTTCAATTGCCCCATTTCGTTTCAGGTATTTCAGACCATAGACAAAACGCGATGCCTGGAGATCACTGCCCTCTTCCAGTATATGCAACTTACCGGCAGGAACAGACTGGGTTGATCCAGGTAAAAACGCATGCACCATTAACGTCTGTTCAGAAGTCATATTCTTCCAGTTCCTTATTACTTAGCGGCCTTGCACGACGAGGGCGACTCGCTGCTTCCTGGGCATCAACCACGTTATCTTTTTTAGTCAACACGTCTGCGAGCGTTGCGCCAGGACGTATAACGGTGAGGTAACGCAGAATTTGACCTATAGCGATGCCTGCATCGCCATTTTCAATGCGGCTCACCGTGTTACGGCTTAGATTTGCACGTATGGCGACTTCTGACTGAAGCATCTTGCGGGCAATTCGACTGTGCGCCAAAGTTCGACCCAGCGTGGCTAGCTGGAGATGTTGTTCCGAAGAGAGGAGTTCCTGCTGCGATCGTTTCATTTTACACCTTAAAAAAATCATTAACCTCATTATGCTATATTTTAGGTGTACATGAGCAAATTTCAATCTGAAAAGTCTGAATGCAGCTCGGACATCATCATTTACGCACCTTAAAACATGCCATTAACACTTTACGCCCGTTTTAAGGTGCAGTATATCTACCCGCTTCTCTTCTCGCAGCTAATACTGCTCGCGTGCACCAAAATCATCAGGTAAGGAGTCGGCGAACGCAGCAGGCAATTCGTGATAAGTCTCAACTGAAAGCTGAGGGAAAGGTAAAAGTCGCGTTGTTAAATGGTAAGTGCAGCGGCGCAAGGCAAAAAAAACGAGGCATGCTCATGATGGAAGGCTTTCCCTTTTCACCGTCCGCCTCTTTTTCCGCCCCCCCCGCCCTTGCCACAAGCCAATCGCGTAATGGCTATGAAGTTCTATTTTCAGCTCTGAATGCAATGAGCTGGTTCGTTTCTCTGCGTTGTCAGCCATCGTTATCGCCCCCTTATCCATTGATAAAGTCAGATAATCCGTAACGGGTAGGCCATCAGCAATGTAAAATCGAACATTCATTCTGTGATGACTGCTCAGAATTTTTTTAGCGCTTTTAAGTGATACATAAGCAGATTAAAAATTATTACATTGATATCTGGATAGTCATGGCGCAAATCGTTCAATTCACAACAGAGGATGACTCCACTGGCTAATCTTTTTAATACCACTAACCTGAGCTATTAATATCCATTTTTATTTGATGGCAAATATAAAGATTAACCCATTTTATACTCCGGTTATTATTCTTTTATTTTGTGAAAGCCGTTGCCTCTTTATTTAAAAATATCGTCAGCCTTCTTCATTTTATAATATTAATATCAGGGGTGGGATAACTTGCAATTCAATGTGGATATTTTTTAACCTATATCCGCTTCAATATATTAAGGATGAAAATCATATTATGGGTGACGAAGTCAGAATCACAATTACGCATGGTTTTAATAACCCGCCCCCACCGCTGCCTCCTCTTGCCAGTGGTTATCCAGCCTCGCCTTCGAGCTTTGCCCATCACCTTCATTCTGCAACTAATAGCCATTATAGCGGGAAACACCGAGGTATAAGGGGTACCAACAGACATGAAATGCAGCAAAAACGCCAAGAGACAAGATTACGTTTAGAAGCAGAGGAGGCAAGAACCAGGGCCAATCAAGAGGCTCATCACCGTGCCGAAGAAACCCGCCAAAGGGATCACCAGGCAGCATTAAATAGGCTTGAGGTTGAAAGGCTTTGTGCCCAGAAGCCACTAGAGGGCGCCCAAAAATGGGTTAATGATGCAGCAAATAACGTTAATAACATGGAGCACCATAAAAAATCACGCCGAAAATTTGGTGCGTGAGAGTGAGGCACATGTCAACAATAATCAATCTGAGTTAAATCAGATTGAAGAAAGGATTAATAAAGAAGTATCGGCAATTCGAGGGGGCTGCCATACAGGCAACTTGAGATTGATGAAATCTCAACAGTTGAAAAAAACAACACGGGCCTCTTATGCAACAACTCAAAAATAATATCGCGCACCATCAAAATGATTTACAGCACAAAAGAGCCCATCGCGATCAATGCCATCACCAATTACATGAAGCATATCAAAACAAATCCCAAGCCGACAATAACCTCGCCCATGTGCAAAACACTATTCGGCAACAACAGGTAGCCCATGCCGCCCATCTCGCGCAAATGGAAGCGGCCAGAATACACGAGCAACAGGAAGCCAAGCGAAAAGCCGAGGAAACTTCTGCGGCTTTACGCAAGATTGAGGAAGAAAGAAAAGTAATCGAGCAGCAGGAAGCTGAAAATCAAGCCGAGGAAGCAACGGCGTCACTTAAAGAGATTATCGCTGTAAGGGATGTGGTTAATGAAGAAGTTGACACATTAGCACAGGATTTCAGTTTTTTGAGTACATCGCAGCAGGCGTTGAAAGCCCAGGAACTTGACGCCTGTCAAACGTTCACTTGTGAGGTGGGAGCGCAAACCAAATGGAAATCAATAGAAGCAAGTCAGGTCCTTGCCTTTGCCAGCGGGATGGCTGTGGGCATCCCTGCTGAATTCCACGATACAGTGAAAGATATCTATGAACTTGCTACTCATCCTAAGGAAACCTATACAGCGCTCAAGGCCTTGGTGAATGATGACAACGCGTTAGGAAAAATGACCGACGCTGTTAAGGAAAAATGGATAGCTCATATCGACAATATGGTGGCAGCGCAGGAAAGGGGCGGTGTTGAAGGCTACTTTCAGGCGGGCGTAGAAGGGGGCAAGCTGGTGACAGATGTTGCCATGATAGGCGCTGGCGGAGTTGAAGTCGTCAAGGCTGGAGCTTCTGCCGCAAAATATGGCATGACCGCTGGCGAAAAGCTTATCGAGAAAACGGCCTCATTGCTCCCCGGCCAGGCAACAAAGTATCCCAACGTTAAGCTGGCGGATACTAATATGAAATGGGGCTACCCAATAGGGGAGCAAGGAAATCCTTTTGAGGCGTATGTCGGCAAGAAGTTTTTCCCAAATAGCATTCAATCTCCAGACAAATTCAAAGTATATGATTATTATGATAGTGCTAGTCGTCACGCGGTGAGCGTTAAGACCTTAAATACGATGACAGATCCAAAACTAGCGAAACCTAACAGTGTTCACGATACTTTGAAACCATATATTGATGCAATCATTGATTTTAAAAATGATAAAATTGATTATTTTTCCTTAACTAAAGAGCAAGTTGCCACACGTGAACTCATGGTTGGTATACCATCAAGCACGACCGAGGTACAATTGATGCAATTACAACGTACAGTAGAATATGGCAGCGATAATGGTATCAAAGTGACATTTGTTATGGTGGAATAAAATGAATGATGTTGTAAAAACAGCTTGGGCCAATGCGACAATGAATCCTGATTTTTTTTGCATTGAAACTTACTCTGGATATGGAGCAACGCAGCTTGACCCTCGTGGAGCACAGCATATAACCGCTCTGGACACTGATAATGCTGATCTAGGGAATATGATCCTTGATGCACTATCCCATAGCCGGTTTGTCTTACCTAAGCCCCGTTCTGATGTATGGATCCATCCGGATACTGAATTTGATGCTGCATTTTATGATCAAGATACAATGAAAAAAGTTTATGATGATTGGCAAACTAAATTAATTTTGAGATTTGGTTATAAAAATAAACAGCAATTATTGAAAAAAATGAATAATTGCGGAATTCACTGTGTGAATGATCTGATAACTATTTGTCCCAGCAATCACGACAGATTGAATGGATGGAGCGGCGATGGCTTAACCGATGCTGATAATGTTGTTATACCTGCCGATAGCACCGCAGCAGAAATAGGCGCGGCGCTTCGTCTAGCGTTCAGCCGCTGCATAGGCTAACACTTGTCCCGGCCAAGGTCGGGAACATTTCATCATTAAGCAGTATCAACTCTAAACTGTCTATTCTTGTATTTGCTGCTAGTGGCGGCAAGGTCTTTTTAATCAATCAGCCTTTTGCTAAAAAACTTGCTGCGAATATGAGCAATCACACCAACTACCTGCTGTGAGGTGGCACGTTCCGTCGATTGTGGATGATTGCCGCTAGCCCCTATAGGCATGGATGGCATAGATTGAATTGGAGTCCGTTCAGTCGGCATCGCAGCTTTCGTCAATACCAACTGCTCATAACAGGTACGTTTGAGCATGATTAGCACCCAACCCACTGGATTGGTCAGTTGGCCGCTACGCAGCTGGTTTTTCAACAGTACCAAGTGACGATGACTAAGGCTCAGGCAAAGCGATCAATTGACTGATGAGCATGTCAGCACCCTCAGCGGAAATTCTACTCAGAACGATTTTTGCTCTCCTTGAAAAGAAGTGGATAATGAACAAATGACTATCAAAAATGAAATTGAAAAATGGATAAGATGATAAAATCAGGATAACGGATTTCAAAGAGCTACTTTTCTTCGTTAATGGAAAATTATCAAATAAATATTCCCATGGTGACGTTACCATTAATGGCTTTTGAAATAATTGATTATATGAATTTATTTATATCGATTATTTGCTTTACTATGGCCTGGCATACGCACTGACAGCTCGTCCCGACTTAACTCGGGACATGATACAGGGTGCTCATCCACCGTCAGGCTTTCAATCAAATGCGGCGGGATTGCGTCGTCCAGCGTGGGACGCAACTGCCCCAGACAATAGGCCAGCCACCGACAGAGCGCTTCACGCAGCGCCGGATCGTCTCTGTGCAACACAGCATCGGCCAGGTTTGCACAATGGCCGGCCAAAACGGTAAAATCGGTGGTGGAATCAACGGGGATGGAAAGTAAAGCGTGAGTTTGCGTAGGAACAGTAGCCATAGACATAAGGCAGCCTCCAGTATGTGATTTTTTAACCATCACACCGAAGAGACCAATCTACCGGGTGATGGGCTGAACGGAGTTGGTCTTACCGGCCATACTGGAAACCGGCGCACCTCGCGATGCCCCCGTCCAGCCCACCATTGATGAGGAAGACGATAATACATCGCTCCCATGAGCCGGACAAACGTCAACCTGAATCACCCGTAGCCCGACATCCCACACCAGTGCCCGCCCGACGCCCTGACCTTGTAATAATTTATCTACCGCCAAACGCCCCGGTACTACCACCTGGATTGGATCAGGCATATTGCGGCGAAAGCGTCCAGGCGCGGCAGTTGTCATCACCGCGCTGGACGCCAACGAGTAATGCGCCAACACCTTCGAGTCGTCGCAGCAGACGAACGTTCGGGATGCGCCGGTTATGAGATCACGCTCAAACTCCGCCAGCGTCGCAAAGATACCGAAGACGAGCCTGCCGGTCGTGGTGGTAGTGTCCACGCCGCCGGTTAGCACCTTGAGCCCGATCCCGCGCTTCTCAATCAGCATGTTCAACCCACTTCCCTATTAACTTAGGCGCATGGGGGTTTATAGGCTGTAGGTTTATGGACGGGTATTTATGAAATTCAACGGCTTTTCCCGCGGCTTTGCGATCGGCTCCACATCATCACATCAAACCGGGGTTTGTTGCAAAAGCGCTCACCGGCGCGTGATGACGCTAAGGTCTTTTTATTCTTCTTCAAAACCAGTGCAGAAACCTATAGTGCTAAAACCCTGTCCAGCTTAGATTGTTGTATGTGATGAACTCCGGCCGCCCCGCGACTGGCCGCAGCCGGTGTTGATGATACGTGACAGCGAGCTTGTGAAGGCTTTTCTGTTCCGATGCTTCCCAGCCCTCTAACCGCAAAATGGAGAAATATTCCTTGATCCAAACCTTAAAGAGTGCCTCGCCCGTTGCCCTCGTGACTGGTTCCACATCCGGCATCGGCGCCGCGATAGCCCGCCGGCTATCCAGCGAAGGGTATGCCGTAGTCCTGCACTCGCGCAGTTCTGCTGAAACGGGACTCGCGTTAGCCGCTGAATTGGGAAAAGCTACCTACATCCAAGCCGATTTGGCCGATGATGCTGACAGGATCAGGCTTGTGCGGGAGGCTGTATCCTGGGGAGGTCGGCTTGATGTCCTTGTCAACAATGCCGGCATCAGCCGCGTTATTCCCCATGCCGATCTTATGGCCGCCTCGCCTGCCATCTGGAACGAGCTGCATGAGGTCAATGTGGTGGCCCCATTTCGCCTCGTGGCGGAAGCCGAAACCGCTCTGAGAGATGCAGCCCGGCACGGTCGACCTGCTTGTGTCGTCAATGTCAGCTCACACGCTGGCGTCCGGCCCAAGGGTGCATCAATCCCTTATGCCGCATCGAAAGCCGCGTTGAACCATATCACTCGCCTGCTTGCAGTATCGCTTGCACCGGATATCAGAGTGAATGCCGTTGCCCCTGGTTTGGTGGATACGCCTCTGACGGCGGATTGGACCGCTGCCCAACAGCTTTGGCGAGAGCGTTCGCCCATGCGTAGAGCCGCCAGACCGGAGGATGTCGCCCAAATCGTCGCTATGCTGGTAGCCTCGGACTACCTGACCGGCGAAATTTTGCTGTCGGATGGCGGGCTGAACCTGACGTAGCGCACCATTAGAAATGCATGACGGCGGGTTTGATGCGCAAATTTAATGTCGCGCGTTTGACAGATATGTTATTCGTCACTGGCATAATGTCATGCTCCTGTGTATATCTTTGGAGATAAATCATGCAGCACACGCAGCGCTGATGTCATTACGATTTAATGAAAGCATGGGGAATCGAACCAAAGGAACAACCGGGCTTTTTCCTTTGAATGTTGTCACACCCTTCTAATCTACAAACAAAAATACGGGTCAGTATGCTGGTCTTGACAACCGGCGGGGATAAAATTTAAGTTGAAATTCAACTTAATAGAAAACTGAATGACCCCGAGTCCGTGCACCATGTGAGAGAACCCGACATAAAGGCGGTTTTTTGCTTTCAAGGCATTCAGTTTTCCTTAACCATATCCCCCTGTGCCAGGATAGTTGTCGTCTTTTTTTTCATAAGAGCGATGGGATTTGTCATGACGCAACATGCGGTTAGCGAAAGAAGAAGCAAGATTATCCTGTAAGAAATAAGCGTATCCGCTAGCAAATTAGCCGATGTTGTACACGTTAAGTATAAATCAAAGGTCGTAAAACTGCCCCCTGTTGCTTCAACCATACCAGCTCCCATATATCCCGGTAGCGGATATGTTTCGTTGATGCTGGAAAGGCAACTAATTTATCCGCCATCACTTCGTCTAACGTTTCAACGTTGATTAATATGTCGCTATATCCGTCCGGTAATACAGAATAATTCCGCGTCAGTTGCCTGACTGTGCGGGTATAGGCGGTCACATTGGCAACTTCAATTTTAATGCGCTGCCGGGGAATATCCCGACGCTCAGGCGCAGTGGTGACTGATATCTGCCATTTATCGACGTTAACTTCTGCATATGCAGGCTCATTTCGCAATTCTTTTGGCTCTTTAACTGTCACCTCTAGTCCATATCGGTTGCCAAGATAACGTTCGATGCACGCTTTAATTTCAGCCAGATCCGCAGAACAGAACTCATACCCCCAGCAAAATCCAAATCTTCACTGAAACGATTTGAGCTGTAACATAGCCGGAGTGACGTTCCTCCTTGAAATGTTAGGTTCTTCAATAATCCAGCTTCCGAGAGACAAAATAGAATGTCGTCTTTTTCAACCACGGGGCGTAGCGCCGATAGTCCATTCTGCTGGATCGCCTCTGTAACCAGCGTGTCAAAATCTACACGTTTAGACATTCATCAGCTCCGCATGATCAATCAAATGAGTATTACGCCCGACCCGAAGTAAATCTCTAAAAGCAGTTTCTTTTTTAGCAAATCGGATTGGGGATTTTGTTTCAATCGTTCCGGCCAGAATGTCACTGACAGAACGTGCGGTATGAGTCAATTCGATGACGCCCCATGGCGTTTTATATTCACCACGGCGTCCGGTTGTCATAACGGTCAAGCGATCGATAGGGATCTGCGAAATGACGCCATATTGCGACAGAGCCGATTCCAGACTCACATAGCTGTACTCACCACGCCGCAAGGTTTTAACGATATGCTCAAGAATGTGACCATCCTGCTTGGCACGTTTATAAACGTATACGCCATAAATTGCACGTGTCAGAATATCACGTTCTACCAGACGTTTAATTGAAGCCTTCAATGCGCGTTCCGACTCATCTGGAAAGAGTTTTTCAAAGTCCCGCAAATGAAAAACGTAGCGCCCGTGGCGGCTAAATTCATCCAGTTTGTTGACGGCAGTAAGTTTGTCCATTCTGATACCTTTACACAAAAGACCTTAAAATATGTCTTTTTTGTACACTTAGAGAAGTTTAGCACAGTCATCTCTACAAAAAAAAACACTTATTGATATCTTTGTTGGTAAGAAGATATGGGTAAGTAGAAAATTTACTCAGCATATGGCGCACTGCCGGCACCATTATGAGAGAACCCACCCTAAAGGCGGGTTTTTTGCTTACACGGCATACAGTTTTCCTTAACTATCTCTAATTACTCTATAAATTTCACCCCATCAGCGGTACGTATCCAGCGCGGCGCACGCAATTCATCAGCGAAATACCCTACCAAGTCGAAGAGCAATCCGATAAGTATTGGCTATATCTCCGACGAAAACTGGAATGTCCACGATCCTATATATAAGGGCAATCCAGCTGCGTGCAGACGACGAGCGGCGCACCCAGCGTGACGCTTGCGCTGGCACCGACCCGTGCGGTCTTAATGCCGGTGGCTGTTGACGCGCTGGGGTACGGCTCTTACTCAACACCACGCCATCGGGGCAAACGCTATGGTGGACCTGTTCATCCAGCAGTGTTGCAAGTGTTGGCATCAAAGTAAATGGCCAGGGCGCCACGGCGGTGGCTAACCCTCCGCTTAAACAGAGCGAAAACACCTGTTCGCCTGTTGATGGTCGCCACCATGTCCGAGCATTACCGGCACGTAGCGTCAGCCACGATATCCAGATGGTGGTCAGTTCTCCGGTGCGAATGCGTGCCAGATCACCCATCACCTCTTCAACGGTGCCGGTAAGGATCAGGTTCTCAATGCGCCAGTGCATATCGGCGAGATTGGCTGAGTGGTTAGCGTCGCTCATGCCGGTATCATTATGATTCACAGGCTAAAGGGAAGAATTGGCTTGTAGCCCAGATGAATACAAGTGAGAGATACTACAGCTATTGCAGGAACTGGGGGATTTAAGAAATCCGTTGGAGCCGTCCGGGTAACCGTCAAATACGGCGCTGAAAGTGCGCTTACCGCCACCGCCATGTTTTTTGTGTTATACCATCGACGAACTGCACCAACTGAAGCCGCGTTACTGCACTTAAGCCAGTGCTTTTTGTGCTGGCAGGGTTACCCATACGGTAAGCCTGCCGCACGGTTGATTGATGAGCAATGACGTAAAGTATATACTCAAAGTATGCACAAAAGAGGGGCACGGCCGTGAAACACAGAATCAGCGTTACCGTGGACAAAGACAATTATCAGGTTCTGAATGCTGCCGGCGTCAATATTTCTGGACTGGTGAATGAAGTCATCGGCAGGGAAGCCCGTCGCATAAAGGCTGAGAAATGGAAGAAAGAGAACCACGAAGGGATGGAGGAAGTCTCCAGATTTATTGCAAAGAATGGCTCTTTCGCCGATGAAAACAGGAACTAGTGATCATGCAATTCACTGTTTATCAGTATAAGCCGGCCAGCCATTACAAAATGTTTGTCGATGTGCAAAGTGATATTGTCGATACGCCAGGGCGGCGAAAGGCCATCCCGCTGTTAGCATCCCATCACCTGTCTGAAAAAGTGAATAAAACCTTGTTCCCCCTGATCCGCATCGACGGCGAAAATTATCGTCTGATAACAACTGAATTATCAAGCGTATCCGTTGGGGTCATTGGTGAAATTATCGCGGAAGTAAGCCATTGTGCCGATAAAATCAAAAATGCTATCAATCTCATGTTCTGGGGCGTTTGAACGCCCTTAAAAGGTTTTCAGTAAAAGAGCGGTATATCTCCCGTCACCAGAAAATACATTCAGCACCGATAATCCGGAATATAGATGTATGATTAAAGCCAAATTCGTTTGCGGCCTCCTCTATTTCCGTTCAAACCTTTCTCATTAAATAATGATGCGCTTTTGAGGCCGAGCTAGCGACTTTAAAAAGATAGCGTTTGTTGTTTTTCAGTACTTGAAGCCAGGATGCTTAAATAGTTTAGACAAAAAAAGGCCGTCAGAATATTTCTGATTAAAAAATTATTGAACATGGTAATATCTTGATTTCCTAATGTTTTAAATCATCAAATACTGGCGCATTCACATGTTTAGTTACGTTTGGGTGTAAAGTAAATAAAATTAGTGCGCCTGGGTAAAAATTTTCGACTAAATAAGATGTAATAAAAAAATCAGACACGTCAATATCTGCTAACATATAATAAAGCTCAAGCTAAGCGCACTACCATATGAAAAAATTTTTGTCTATCCCCATTCTGGCGAGTGTAAAAATTATCTAATAAGCATACTGTTGACAGGTAATCAAGAAAGAATTTCTTTCTTTTGATTTCATAAATTGATGAACTAGAAACTATTAACCTTTCGCAGGGTATAACTTATCGCTGTGTAGTTTGATTATTAATAATATGATGAGAGAAAATGGAAAAAGACTGGCACAAAGCCGACATTATCGCGGCGTTGCGAAAGAAAGGTACCACGTTGGCGGCCTTATCCCGTAAAGCAGGACTGAGTTCCGGAACGTTAGGAAATGCCATAATTCGCCCATGGCCGAGGGGAGAATATTTGATAGCGAATGAGCTCAACGTCCATCCGTCAGCAATTTGGCCTAGCCGATATTATGATACGGAGCGTAATTTGGTTGACCGTTACGCATTGATCAGGAAAATCCGTAACTGAATTTGCGATGTTAGCCTATTGGTGTCACAAGTTAAAAATGCAAAGTGTGTAGATATTGAGTTTAAACTATTTTAGATGTAAAGCTTCGCAGCAGAAAGGACCATTTGACATTTGTTGGCATGTCTTGTCTCGCGTATGCTTTGGTCAATTTGAATAAATATCTATTTTCTACAACCACAGTTAGCTATTTATCCAATAGGCATCTGTGATTAGTTACACAAGCGGTATATAGGGATTGGGATTGATAAATTTATTCGGCGCAAATTTATCATACCCTTTGCTACGGCAGTATTCAATCAACTGACTTCGTGCGCTTACCCCTGTTTTTTCATATATCGACTGCAGGTACTTTTTCACGCTGTCGGGTGAAATATCCAACCGTTTTGCGATGGCCTTGGTGCTGAGCGATTGCATTGCGAAAAACACCACGTCAAATTCCCGATCGGTGAATAAATCGGTAGGATTTCCAAAACAAAGCGAGTCCGGTAATTTGTTGTTCTCAAAATGATACATAGAATAAATTTCCAACTTTTTTGCTCTTCCCACCACTCCGATCGATTTCCCCTCAACAATTAAAGGGGTGACATCCGCCATAAAAGGTTGAATGAGTTTTTCTCGTCCTCCATATAAAAAAGTCATCAATGTTGGAATCATTTTCCGCGTGTCCATTACGTTTTTATCATTAGCTTGTATAATATCCTCAATTTCAGACCATGGGGCCGGGCATTCACTGTCAAGCTTTCCCTCTGGATCAAATCTTTTGGGCAACCCACTGTAATATTTTGCATACTCATTCATATAGATGAATCGGTGTTCATGATCTTTAATGTACCAGAATTCGTTACAATTTCCCATGTAAGAAATAAAGGCTCCAAATGTTTTCGACCTAAAATCGGAATCTTTATTTATTGCAAATGACATATAACTGCTATCCATAATCACCTCCCACAGCAGCTCAGTTGATAATCAAAGGTAACATAAAAAAATAACTTTTACATTAGTTTTATTACTGTAACGTTGAATTTACCTATCGAGGCATTATGGTTTTTTTGATAATTACAAGCTCATTAAGTTTATCTCAAATGCCTATACCGCCTGGGATAACGCTTTCAGCACATAATCGCCTAACGCGCTATTTTCAGCATCGGTGGCGACAATATGGCGCACGCCCGTGGGATCACGCTGGCAACCTCGGTAACCCGAATAGGTATCGATGCGGATAAACTTCCCATTCATGAGGCCCTCGCCCAAGCAGTTTCGATGAGTGTATCCCTATTCTCCCACCTTGATGATGATAACTTGTACGTTATTTTGTTTTCCATGCAATTTGGCGCAAAAAAACTCCGCTCATTGATCGGAAGGGATCTGTGCCGGAACGCCTGCAGCAGTTCGCGTGCATGCTAAGCGCAATATTTATATTCTTCATTTATTTCCCCATAAAATAAAAAATTGATATTTGCCAGTGCCATCATTTCCTTGACCAGAGTTTAACGATCGCGGCGCTTGGCCAACTTATGTTCGTCTCTGCACCGCTTTCCGTGTGATGAGGTGGCTTTGGGGTTATTTCCTCAAATGTAACATGGGTCATGGTCGGGTAACGCAATGTCTTTTTTGAACTTCTTGTTGAGAGGATTTCCAGTTAAAATCAACTCGTCCACATTATATAGCAATTTACGAGGAACCGTTTTAATATTATTATTGCACAGATTGACCCGGATGAGCTTTGTTGGGTAGGGATATGGCAAGCCGGTCAACTTATTGTGGCTTACATCAAGGAATTTGACTTGGTGGGGTAATATTGGTAAACAGCGCAATCCGAGATGGGATAAATCCAATACTTCCTGTCGATAATCATAGCAGTCTTCTATTCTCTTCAAAGCTTCTTGCCTGTTTCGTTTCTCTTCAAACCAGGCCTCTTTAGACCAACACTCCCAGTTTCCATCATAATTTGGAACCCAGTCTGAGTTTCTCAGCACGGCATTACCGTCTGAAAAATCTTGTTTCGGAAAACAGGTCACAAATTCTGCCAGTCGCATAATAATTTCCTCCTAAATCGTTAAGAGTTAAATAAGACCGCAAATCAACGTTGCAAAAACAGTCGGCCATAAATAACTAAATCATAAAAGCATACCTTGCTATTTTGCGTCAATTATATAAATAAAATTAATAAAATATTTCAATATTAACGCTAAGCAAGGATATTGAACAAACATATCCTTGCACAAAGCGTCTTACCTTATCCTACCGTGAAAATTATCCTATTCAGTTGTAAGTTAGAGAGAACTTAATTTCCTTGGGTGTCAATTTATCCGGCTTAACGTAATACGGTCGTCTAAAATAAAATTCGTGCCCTCGCATTTGCGCATAGGCTTTTCTAAACTGATTTTCAGAGATAAGTTCCTGCTTATTTTCTTTTATGTAACTGTCTTCAATAAAATTATATAATTTTTGGGTATCAGGATGTTTATAACTGACACCGGTGATCATAGCCTCTTCGAGTTCTGTTGGGCCTCCTCGAATAATTTTGGCTGTTTCTTCCCCTACTGGTTTAAACTGGGCGGGATAGATATCATAATATATATGCAGTAATTCATGATAAAGGCCTATGGCGGGATTCCGATAACGCCAAAGCTCAGTCTTGACTGTTGACTCATCGCCGATGATAAAATTTCCAGGATCAAATGCAATGGCACCGCCGGCGCTGTTTTTGGCGTAAAATCGACCGTCCTCGAACCGTTCTATGGCGTTCATGGTCGGAGGTTGTATGGTGAACGATTTGTCGTGCAAGGCCAGCAGAATTTTTTGCCCCATTGGAACCTGCTTGATGTCGTTTAATACCATTTTCACCGCTGAAATAAACATATCATTACCCAGGATAGCGATTCTTGTTGTTATCCTCGTCCCCTTTAGGAATAAAGCATAATGTACGGTTTTAGGGTTAGCGCCATAAAGCGGCATGGGGGTGGTCGAGAGCTCATTCAGTGCTAGCGCAAATTTTTCTATGATTTTTATGGGTCCCGGCTTTTGAAGATATTTAACTAAATTTCTACAAAATATGGGCACTTCTGTAAAAAGTTCATTAATATCTTCCAAGTCCGCTTTTTTATTGGTTTTTTAACGGCAATCTGACATTCTTGACCCATGCCTCTTGAATGGCGGTGACATCCGCCGTTGCCAGGTCAACTTTTGCGTCCCTAAAAACACTTTTTTTGATAAATTCCATGGCAAGCCGGGTCAGTTGGAGGATAGAGCCGGCTTCGTATCTTTGGTGTTCTTTAAAGGCCTCATTAATACAATCCGCGGCTTCCAAGACCCTATTTTTTTTCTAATTCATGCCCAGCTTCGTCCAGTAAATTTTTTATTCTACTGCGCTGTCTTAGAAACGTGCTCTTCAGACCATATTTATACACTTCATGGGGTGGTACTTTCAACTGGTGAAACCGCCCGTCCTTATAGAGCAAAGATAATGCTTGCCGCCCATCTTTCGATCTGATGATATAACAGTTGATATAGCCTTTTCCGCTGAGAAGATGTACAAAATGCCCCTTGATGCGCAAATAGGCTTTATTATCGGCGGTCCATTGTAATCCTCGCTCATCCGGCGCGGATAATTGCTCCTCGCTGCAAGCATGATCAACCATGTCGAAGGTAATAACCTTGAGCAAGGTGGGGTCAATGACTTCCGCGGTGTGGGATTGCAATTGCCAGCGACCGTCATCAAACGCCAGGCCATATTGGCTGCCCGAGTTGCTCTCATCGATTAGAGTATATTTTATTCCATGCCCCGCTATGCTGCTTAATTTAGCGGCGACCTTCTCGCCATCCATCTCGATGTAATGGCGGTACACCGGTTGCGAAAAGTCCGCGCTTTTGTCGACGACTTCATAAATGGGTACATGGTCATAATAGTCGGAATCAATATAAGGCTTTAACACGCCCTCCTCGTGAGCGGCCAGCCGGATTTTGCATTGGTTTATGATAGCTTCATTTGTGAGCGTCGGCGCAATAGGCCATGGCGTTATGCTTAACCCGGCCTTGATCTCGGCGGGCTCAATAGCCTCCTGGACATGGTTCACCGCCGGCTCTTCGACATCGGCAGGGGAGATCTCAGCCTCACCGCGCACCGGTTGAATGAGCGATGGCATTTCCCGCTCAACGTCCGCCGTTTTCTCAGGGATCGTCATCGGCGCATGAACGTCGACTTGCACCACTACCTGTCCAGGTTTGGCTAGCGGCGTCCGGCTTTGCGGGGCTTTCTCCTTAGGGCGTGGGTGATGGGATTTCACCCGTTCGACGGGGCGGGCGATTTCCACCGCCTCGAATATCTGGGCCGGCTTTATCACCGGGCTTTCCGCCTTGCCGGGCTTGGCGTTGACGTCCGGCAGAGCGGCACGCTCCGGCGCTTGCTTAACGGCGGGCGGTATAATGTGTTCGTTAGGTTGTAAGGCTGGCAGTTCGGCAATATCGCCACTTAACGTCAGCGACGGCAGGCTTTCAGCCGTCCGATCCGACTGATCATTAGCCGGCACGGCGTCCGCAGCTCCCGCTTCCTGGCGCGTAGCGTGATTGATGCCCACGGCAGTCAACACGGCAAGACTGCCGCTTGCCGCTGCATCGCCGCTGAATTTCAACATTTCCCCCCCCGCCGCCGCGGCACCACCGGGTGCTAATGCAGTACCGCCGCCTTCCGCTGCGGTGCCAATGGATGCCAGTGCGGTACCGCCGCCTTCAACTACAGCGCCAACGGAAGACAGTGCGGTAGCGCCGCCCTCTATCACGGCGGCCCCGCCACCGGCCAATGCAGTTCCGCCGCCCACGGTCGCGCCGTCTAGGGTCTTTTTCATCAACTGCGAAGCGAATTCCGATACCTGGGAAAGCAGGTAAGACGCAGGTCCCGCTAAAGAGCCATCGGCATTTTCTGCCGCCAGGGGCGCGGGCGCCGTCTTATCGTTTTGCTCAGACAACGGCGCCGAGGGGAGGTTGTCCTGCCCCTCTGCAGGGACGACCCTTTCCTCTATCTTTTTGGCCGCGGCAGGCTCGGCGACCGCTTCAACCGAGGGGGGGGATCCGGGATGTGGTCACCTGCTACAGACGGTGCTTGGCGAGCGGCTTCTTGGGGATGCATAAAATCTTCCGGCACCGGCGGTGCCGGTATGCTGTCTTCCAAGCCTGGCTCTCCTTGGCGGGCAGCCTCTTCGGGATGCATAAAATCTTCCGGCACCGGCGGTGCCGGTATGTCGTTTTCCAGCGCCGGTTCTCCTTGGCGAGCGGCCTCTTCGGGATGCATAAAATCTTCCAATACCGGTGGTTCCGGCACGTTGCCCTCCGGCGCTGATATGCGCTCTTTCGCCTGTGGTTGGCGCGATTTTGATGCTGTTTGCTCCTCCACTGCGGTCAACGGGGTTTCGGCTTGCTCGACGACCCAACCAGAATAGTATTGTTCCGGGATCACTTCATTATTGGGAAGCCATTTTGTTGCCGACGTTTTTTTAAGGGAATTAGCACCGGGATACTTTTTCGCACGGTAGCTTTTGCTGAAGGGATACTTGGTTCTGGGGAATGGTTTACGCGGCGCAATAGCAAGCGAGCGTTCAGGTTGCGTCACATTACCACCGACCATCGCGTTGGGAAAAAGGGAGGAGTGAGGCGGCGATATAAATCCCGACGGCAAAGAAGGCGGCGCCACAACCGGATGTTGACGATTCGGGTTAGGGAATAAGCGCGTATCCTGCTCCCACTGAAGGGTGTGGTTCGGTAAAAACTTTACAGGGCGCGGTAGCTGTGGGTAATTTTCAATTGCTAAAATGTCATTAGGCTCTTCATTGGGTAAATAATTATCAGTGATATAAGGTAAAGGAGGCGGATAAGCGAATGCATCTTTATTGAATTGGTTTTTGATTTCATTGCCCGCTCTTAAACTGTTTTCCAGCTGAGGCGACAGCCTATGCGATAAATACAGCCCGGCCAGCGCCGCCTGCGTTACCGTGTTGACCTGTAATGCCGAAGGCGTTGCAGGGCCAGGCGCAGCAGCGTTAAGGTGGTTGACGTCTTGTGCCAGTTGGTAAAGCTCACGGCCCTGGGTTTGATATTCCTCCTCATGGGCCCGATCCTCTGTTTTGGGGAGATTACGCGCACGGGTAACAGGCAACATAAACAAGGAGAGTATCGGGGTATACGTTAATACCTCTGATATGATTTGCTGCGCAGACAATATGATTTTTTCCACAATATAGCTCCCTGATATATCAATCATAAAAAGATAATTAATTGGTAAAAAATTAAATCTAAAAGAGTGATAGCGCTTGTGTTCAGCGGGTGTCTTGATAATTTTAAAAGGTTTTTCCGCAGTAATGATTAAGCATTCATCTAGCAGGCATTAGCGATAAATTTTACAAACGGGTTATAGAAATCGGCGTTACTGACTTTTGCTGTACGAGGATTCGTTATAATTTCCCCTAATAGAAATAAAGGCCACTATTTTTTGAGCGAAATCTTGATATTTATACATTGCAAATGACATATAACCCATTTCCATAGCACCCACCTGAAGCAAATCCATTGATCTAAGGCTACATGAAAAAAAATATTTTCACATCAATTTTAAACCGTTCAGGTTAAAAACTCCCATGTGATAATATTGTTTAGCTCCATAATCTTCTAAAAGAATGACGTTTACATTCGCTGCTTTATCGAGCTATTAATGCCAACTTTTAAATAAAAACACAAACCAATTTTAGTAAACAAACTTTCATTTAAAATATTAAATATTTTCAGATAACGTTTATTCATTTTAATGGTTTCACAATGAAGAAAGCCATCTTTTTGAGTAAAATGATGCTGTCCCTGACTTTATGTATTCTAGTGCCAATGTAAAAATGACCCACCTTGGCAACAGCAAGCGGCATATATATTGATAAAAACAGCAACAGAAAAGTTATAATTTTATCCAGACTATGAAGGTTCAGCCAAATCCAATGGCCGCTTTTGGACTACCTTTTCCTCATGTGCTATTAACCAGGCTTTGCGGGCAATGCCGCCGCCGTAGCCGGTCATCGAACCATCCTTGCCGATAATGCGATGGCATGGAATGACGATTGCCACCCGGTTGGCGCCATTGGCGGCAGCCACGGCGCGCACCGCCGCAGGTTTGCCGATATCCGCGGCAAGCGACTGATAATTCCGTGTCTCGCCGAAGGAAACGCTGCGCAGCGTCTCCCAAACGGTACGCTGAAACTCGCTGCCCGGCGTATCAAGCGCCAAATCAAACATCCGGCGGTGACCCGCAAAATACTCTCCGATTTCTTTTTCCGCCTGGCGGGTATGGTTGTTTTCTCCCGAGATAATATTGGCTTTAAAAAGGCGTTGCAGATCCCTGAATTCGGTTTCCAGCATTTTCCTGTCGACAAACTCCAGCAGGCATACGCCGCCCTCGGTGGCACAGACAAACATCGGGCCGAGGGGAGTCGTGAATCGGTGGATCAAAATTATCTGTCGGCTTTCGCTCGGCGCATGCCCGGTCAGTTTTTTGCACGTGTAAGCAAAGCCGCTTAACGACTCATAACCACTGTCGAACGCGACATCTGTCGTCGTCCGTCCCGCTTTTAACTCCTGAAGCGCCACGTTAACCCTCTGCATGCGCTGAAAAGCCTGGAAGGTTATGCCATAGTTTTGCAGGAACCAGCGCCGCACCCGCTCTGGGCTGATGTCATGCTGGCGCAGTTCGGTATCGCTGACGCGCTCTTTGGGCTTTTCACGCACCAATTGCAGCGCCTGTTCGATGAAAATTGGCGCACTACAGGCGTTTTCCGTCGGGCGACAGACTTTGCAGGGGCGAAATCCGGCATCAAGGGCGGATTTAAAATCATTATAAAACTCGACGTTTTCCCGCTTCGGTTTTCGCGCCCGGCACACGGAGATACAGAACACGCCTGTGGTTTTGACTCCAACATAAAAAACGCCGGTGAACTCTACCGCCCGCGCAAGCAATGCCTGATACCACCTATCGCATTGGGCGTTATCGGTGATTTTCATGGTTAAAAACTCCCGCAAAAGAGTGTTGCCTTTGTACCGTACACAATAAGTTCTTGAGCTGCGTTTGTATTGCCGAATAAATAAAATTTCCCATCGAGATCCGGCGTACGCCGTTCACCACACGACTGTCCTCAAGGTTAATGCCCGCAACACCGAGATGCGCAAGCCGCTGGATATTATCAATGATATCGTTCGTCGTTTTGCCATATCCGGCATTCGAATCAACGCTTAAGGGTAATTTCGTCACCGCGCTGATGCGGGCGACGATATTTAACAGCTCGTCAAAACGCATGGCCTCGCCGTCTTCATAGCCGAGCATAGCGGCAATGGCTGCGCTGGATGTGCCCAGCGCGTGATTTCCCGCTCGTTGTGCGGCAAGCGCACTGCCGGCATCCCAGACATTGGCAATCAGTAACGGTCTGGGTTGGTGGTGAAGCGCGTTGAAGTTCATGATTATCTCCGGTTGTAATGTACCGAATGAGTGTGCCGTTTTAAGCTCACCGCTCACAACCGAAAATCGGACGAGTATTTTTGGCCCGTTGGACCGAACCCTTATGCATCAGTGTGAGCGCCAATGAAAAAAACTTTGGGCAGGTAGCAAATGTTATTGCTGATATTCGCAGCAAGTTGTTTGGCAGAGAGTTGATTAATATAGAAAATAGCCTTGCTGCCATTGGCGGCAATTTCAAAAGATGGACAATTTGGATTTGGCACCGCTCAGTGATGACAGGGTCCCGACCATGGCCGGGACGAGTATTAACCGGTGCAACGGCTGAAGGCGAGGCGAAGTGCGGCGCCGATTTCTGCCGGGGAACTATCGGCTGGGAGGACGGGATCATCGGCGTCAGTCAGACCATCGCCGCTCCAGGCATCACGTTTTTCGTGTTGGCTTGGAGATATCCTTAATCGTTCGCGAGTTGAGGCGATGCTACAATTTTTTCACCTCTTTAAAAAGTTTCGTATAATAAATATTTATTTCGCTAAATTACAATTAAGGTTTGGTACTTTTTTGCATATCATTGGAATGAAAGATAGCACCGAGTAGCGCTAGGCTAACGACACAAATTTCACAAGATAACCAGTGAGTCAACATGCCCATCGAAAGCCCAACGGAAACCATTAAAGCAATAGCCAGCCAATTGGAGTTAGAGTGCCGGCCTTTATTAAATCAATATTATTTAAATAATGGAATAGAGCAACATCAAAACTTAGATCATATCAATGTAAATTATGCCATAAACAATGTACTACAAGAGATTAATGTTCAACTTAATTTATTTTCAAAATATCTGGGAATGGAATTATTCTTTCGCGATAGAATAGAAAAGTTTGTCAACAATCTTCAACACACTGACAGTTTGAGCTCACAGAGCGTGATTAACAATCACGACAGTCTAAAAAAATATTTATTGGCTATTAATCGCCTGTTGCAAACCTATACTATCACCACTGGCGGTCATGCTTTGTTGAAGCTTCTTGACAAACTTGAGCTGCCGACGATGGCCGTATATGAATACATCATATCTCTTTACGCTGAATTGCACAGTGCTTGTCTGGGCGGAATTTATAAGTCAGTAAGCCAGCTTAGGAAAGGCTTGATTCAAACATTGATAAAATCGCACATCAAGGCTGAACATCCACTTTTAGAAGAGGAACGCTATTTTTTTGCTTATCAGTCATGCTTGGACGGCACTAAATGGGAAATCGATATTTTAGATGAATTTAAGCCCCTAAATTTCAATAACCTCAGTATTTCATCCGCCAACTTAATCGACCTATTTGAGAAATTAAACAAAGAAGTGATATTGGGTAATATTATCAAAACTTTGGCTGAAAAAATCTATAATGACATATTATCTATACTCGAACAAGATTCAAAAAATGTACCAGATGCCAACGTGATGACTTTTAAAAAATTCAACAACGTTAACATGTTTTTAAGAGAAAATTATTCTTTCATAGACTTCAAAGATTGTATTACACATGATAGCACCTATCAAGAATATGTTCTTGAAGATCCAGTGTTTTTTTACAGATTACTGGCGGAAAAACTGTTTGATTTTGATTTCAGTGAGACACATTTCAAAACGAACATACTCTTTGATACAGCCACCCACAGTATACAATCCATTGGCGGACTGTATTGGGTGGAAAATAAAGAGAAACGGGCTACGCAATCGTTGACGCTTAGCGCTTTAGTGCAGGCGCGTATCACCGGATTTCTCGATAATGAGATGCTCTTATACGCTACCCACAACTCTCCCATCGCCATGATTGATGAATTTTTTGATCCCTCCTGGGTGAGGGATATTGATTGCGTTCTCTATGATATCATTTCTCCAAAAAATACTTTTAATCGCTTTTAAGCTCGCTACATACAACACTTTATCTGTTAATAATCAATATAAAAATGGCACAACCGTGTTAATGTCGGCCATTATTAACCGGAATATTTTCATCATTAATGTTTTGCTTTCCAGGGCTGAAATAAATATCAATCTTATGGACGAAAATGGTTACACGGCTCCGATGCATGCCTTAATTAACAACTTGCCTAAAATAGTGGTAAAGCTGTGTAAAAGACCAGAAATCGATATTTCTCAACTGGAGAAAATGTCGCCTCCACCTTTAATAATGACAGTAAAAAACGAAGATACATGCTTCTATGAAATATTAACGCTTTTTTACAAACCTTGATATTAACCAAAGAGATGATGCGGGCGACAGCGCTCTGATACATGCTGTTCGGCTCTGCAAAAAAACCATGGTAAGAAAATTACTTAATGCGAAAAACATTGATATCAACCAAGTAAATTACGAAGGATTATCCCCTTTACATATTGCCGCCAAGGGTAATAAGAGCATTTGCGAACTGCTTCTATCTTGCAAAGAAATTGCCGTTAATATCAAAAATAATTATTCAACTCCGCTGATAATGGCCGTGGAGGCTAATAATCTTCCCAACATCGACCTGCTGCTCAAAAGCAAAAAAATCGAGGTTAATCTTAGCAATACCTATGGCATAACCGCATTGCATATTGCCGCCCACAATGGTTTATTACGAGCAGTGAAATTATTAATACAACACCCGGATATCAACATTAACGCCGTGGATAATAATTATTCAACTGCATTGATGGCAGCGGTCCCTCAAGGGCACTTCAAAGTTGTAGATGCACTGTTGGAGCAGCCCGCTATCGACGTCAATTGTCACGACAAGTTTATGATAACGCCGTTAATGCTGGCGGTAATCGACGGAAATACGACTATGGTGAAAAAATTGCTGCGGCATCACTCGCTCCGCGTTAATGATAAAAACATTCAGGGCGAAACCGCGCTTTTACTGGCCGTTTGCAGAGGAACAGCGGAGCTGGTGGAGGCTTTGACGGCACATGAGGATATCGACATCGACTCGGTCGACCGCAAGGGTAATACTGGGTTACACAGGGCGGTGATGGCGGAACGCCCAGATGATGTCATCCGTGTACTGCTTGCCAACAGGATCAATATTCATCTTGAAAATCATAGCGGGTTCACTGCTTTCGCCATTGCCATGGAACTGGGGAACACCAGAATCGTCGACTTCCTACGCCGGGCCTTGACGTTTGATCAAGACCCTCAATGTGTACCCACAATACATTTCGCACGGGGAAACCCTGCACCCTATACCGCAACAACATTTATGCAGCCGGACGGGTAGTAGGGGTATCCTAGTGGCTCGCGTTTATGGTATGACTGCTAGCCGGGCTTAGGTTGCCCACACTTTGATATAGCGGCCTTGAAACGAATCCGTAAGGCCATTTTCCAGGCTGTAAATCGTTTCGCCCCGTAACATAGTGCGAGCGACCTGGGCGCCGATTTTACGACCGATATAAGCGCTGATTTTATTCCTGTATTCCAAATCCTCTGCTTTTAGAATATAGGGCGAATTCGGCTTGATAAAGGTGAAGTCGGCGTCCTTGCCAATGGCAATTTTGCCTTTGCTATGCAAAGCGAAGCGGTCGGCAGGATTTGTTGCGATGAGTCTGGCAAATTGTTGCAATGGCATACCTCGTTTTTGTACGCTTTCATCGAAAAAAATATCAACGTCATTTTGTACGCCGGCAATGCCGCCCCAGGCGTTAAACGCATTGCTGTTATTTTTCAGTTTTGCCGGGCAAGGTGAGTGATCAGAAGTGATAAAGCTTATATTGCCGGCCAGTACATGCCGCCATAGGCCATCCTGCGCCCTTTTGTCGCGGATGGGCGGTGAGCATTTCGCCAAGGGGCCGATCTCGTCCAATTCATCGGTTATAAAATACAAATATTGATTACAGGTTTCACAGCTGATATTAACGCCTTCATCACGCGCTTTTATCACCTCTTCTACCGCTTCAGGGCTCGATACATGGCAAAAATTTATGGGGCAGCCGGTCAGCTTCGCGAAGAAAATTGCCCGTCGAATGGCTTCAACTTCCGCGAAAACCGGACGGGTGGCTACATAGGATTTCAACGATTCGCAGCCTTTACTCTTGGCAATGCGCGCTAGACTATCCGTGATGGCGGCGTTCTCGGCATGGATCATTAAAATCTTGCCTGTTTTGGCTATTTGTCGCATACCCTCATACAGGGAATAATCGTCAACGTTCAAAAAATCGCCTTTGATGGAAGGATCCCCGCAAGTGGCCATAAAGCATTTGTAACCGGCGACCCCGCCGTCGCTCTGCTCTTGGATTCCATTATTTTCTAAATTATAGGGAACCAAACCGCCATGGGACGCGACATCAACGGCTAATTTGCCTTCTCCAGCGGCGTATTTGATTTCCAACGTTTTCTTATCAACCGTGGCGGGTAATTGATTCAACGGCATTTCTATAATAGTGGTGACGCCGCCTTTGGCGCATGCTCTGGTACCGGTGACATAGCCTTCCCAGTCGTCGCGGATGCCGCCCCCCCCGGTTCATTAATATGCACGTGCGCATCCACCATTCCCGGGCTTACCACCAGACCCGCCGCATCAATAACTTGCCCGGCCCCTTTCAACGCCGAGCCTATGGCGGCAATCTTGCCGTCTTTTATGGCGACGTCAGTGAGCATTTCACCCTGTTCTAAAATAACCAAGCCATTGGCAATGATCACATCGTAATCATTAACGTCAGCCTGACGAGCGGGCGGGGCGGCGTGACGATTTCCCTCAGCGGCGGATACGGGAATAGCCGCCGATCCCAGCACCCCCAATGCCGCCATACCGGTAATATCTTTTAAAAGACTTCTTCTATTTTCGGAAAAAAAAAGCGTCTTTTTCATGAATTTTCTTTTTTCTCTTTAGCGACCTTTCCCAATTTTGATTTCATCATTTATTTCCTTATATAAACATGTCCTGAAGAAATAGAATTTTTGGTATGGTTTATTTACTTTATTAAACGAGAGGTAGTCATGACGATTTTTATTTATTCTAGTCGTTATTTGCCATAGGGGGAAAATATATAGTTTTTGCAAACGCACCAAAAAGATAACCCGGTTTCTTATCTTTTCAGTTAAAATATCATTCACTCTTTATAACAGTTTGCGGCAAGCACATTCCACGATATCCCCGCCGATACTCATCGGACTTTCCACTCAACAGGCGCATTTATCGTCCTTGGGATAAAGCCCGTTCAAAATCTCAACATCAGCACCGCCGGCAATTGCCGCGCCCGCTTACGTTGCCTGGCAAGCCTTAAGGTTGTGAAAAGACCGCCGCTATGGCTTCTGGATAGAAACCTTAAACCACAGCGGCATTTAAGCATGTCAATGACTCATTAAAACGCTTCACGCCGCCTCAATGCCGCGGCGCTGATCAATGCCGGCTTGCCGCTTTATAGGCTTGCCTGGCAAGCAACTATCCGCGGCTTCAAGCAGGTTTGATTATAAACGAAAACCACTTGCCGTTTCGGTCAACTCTCGGGCCTCTTCCTGCAAAGCCGCCGTCGCCGCGGAGGACTGCTCAACCAATTCGGCGTTCTGCTGCACCATCGCGTCAAGACGATTGACCGAGACGCTGATTTCCTCAATACCTTGATGCTGTTGCTGAGTGGCATGGGTTATCTCGGCAATCATGGTTGAAACGCTTGAGATATTCGACACGATATCGTTCATGCTCTCGCCGGCTAAACGCACATATTTGGAACCCGATGCCACGCTCTGCGTAGTGGATTCAATCAGCGTCTTGATTTCTTTTGCCGCCTGGGCGCTGCGTTGAGCCAATGTGCGCACTTCGCCGGCCACCACGGCAAAACCGCGGCCTTGCTCGCCGGCGCGGGCGGCTTCAACGGCGGCATTTAATGCTAATATATTGGTTTGAAAGGCGATGCCGTCGATCACCGTGATGATATCGCCGATTTTACCGGCGGCGACTTCGATTGCCTGCATATTCGACACCACATGTGAAACCACCTCCCCCCCGCGCGAGGCGGATTGCGAAGCGGTGGCCGCTTGGCCGTTGGCAAGGGACGCGGACTCACTGGTCTGGCTGACGGACGCGGTTATCTGTTCCAGCGCGGTGACCGTTCCGCGCAGATTATCCGCCGCTTGCTCGGTTCGGCCGGCCAGATCCTGGTTCCCGGCCGCCATCTCCCCTGAAGCATGCTGCACCGACAGGCAACTGTCGCGCAACTTTTGCATGATGATACTGAGTTTGGCGACAAACTCGTTGAAAGCGTGGCCTATTTGAGCAATTTCGTCGCGGCCGGTTTCCGGTAGGCGTTGCGTTAAATCTTCGGTGCCGGCGCTTATGGCCTTCATTGCTTTACTGATGGCGGTCAGGCGCCTCAACAGCGATCCTATCAAGAACCTCACGGCCAGCGTGGCGACAACCATCAGCAGAATCAAGGCGATGGCGGAAGCGCCCAATAGCGAATGCATACCGGCAGTGGCATCATTGTCGTCCAGAGCAACCACCACATACCAATCCGTACCGGGTACCGCAATGGCGCGTAGCTGCTTGACCACGCCATTTACTCTGGCCGTAACCGGCCGGTTAGCGCCATATAATCGGCCGGCGTCCAAACCCGTCAGCCATTGATTCAAGGGTTTCAAGGCCAAATCCGGGTTGAGACTGGCGATAATGGTGCCCGATTTATCCGCCAGCAACCCTTCGCTGTGCACGGTGGGGTGAATAGCGCGAATATTGTCCACCACGTTGTCCATGGTCACATCGCCGCCAATCACCGCATGAACAGCGCCATTGACCATCACGGGCAGGGCGAAGGTCACGACCAGTTTTTTTGTGCCGGCATCGATGTAAGGCGGCGTGACCACAAGCGTACCGGCTTTCGACGCCTGCAGATACCACGGTCGTCCTGTGGGATCATAATCGGCGGGGATACCGGTGTTATCGGAAAATTTAGCGGTCTTGTCGGCATAACCGATATACACATTGGCAAAATTACCCCCTGCCGCCATTTGTTTCAGGATAGGTATCGGGTCAGGATTTGATGCCGCATCATGCAAGGCGCTTATCATGGCCGATTTACTTTTGATCCACTCGCTGACGCCCAATTCATGGCTGGTGGCGGTGGTATCAAGCAAGTTGTTAATGGCTTGTTGGTTGTAATGGCGTGTGACAGCATAATTTATGGTGGTATTCACCAATAAAGCCAATACCATGCAAAGCATGGTTACCGCCAGGATGCGGATCCGTATCGACGTGAACATGGCAAATTCTCTCTTAAGAAGTCTTATAACGGTTAACGGCCACGAGAGAGAAAACTTGAACATTGTCACATATTTAATAAATTTATCGCGCGTTTCGTTAAAGATGGCGAAACAGTAACTTTAACTGTTTTTCATTTTGATCACAGTGTAAAGCCGCCGGGTTCGATTCCCTGCCTCCACGGCACGCGCTACGCGCGAAATTCGGTGGCGAATACGCTCAGGATGCCCATTATCATGACGGCGGCCGCCAGTGAGGTGGACAACCAGCCGCCGTGATAATAGGTCATTGATCCCAATGCCGAACCCATTGCGCCACAAAAAAAATATGACCGTCATGTATGCCGCATTCAAGCGACCGCGCGCCTCTGCGTCGAGGCTCTGGATGGTTCGCAAACCGAACACTTGATTCGCCTGTGTCGACGCATCGAGAATAATCGCGGCGGCGACTATCATCAGCAACGATCCCACGGCTTGTCCCCACTCACTGATAAGCATGGCGACGGCGGCAAACAGCAAGGCCAACCCGGTTCCCGTTCTCGAGCCGCCGCGATCGGCTATCTGGCCGGCCAGGGGGGGGCCGAAAACGCGCCGGCCGCCCCGGCCAACGCAAAAGCGGAGATACTCTTTTGCCCCATGGCAAAGCGAACATGCAGCATCAACGGACCCGCGGTCCAGAACATGTTGAACACCGCAAACATCGTACCCTGGTAGGCTGCGCGGCGCTGTAGCGCCCGCGACGTTCTGAGCAAGCGCAGCATGGACAAAAGCGTGGCCCCATAGCGTCGGCCGGGCGTGGGCCGCCATGCCGGCAAGGCCCTTGCCAGCAGTAATAACACGCCGAGCATCACGGCGGCTGAGAAAATGAATACCGATCTCCAGCCCCAATAGGCCGTAAAAAAAACTGGCCAACGGGCGGGACAGCATGATGCCCGCCACCAGCCCGCCCATGATATTGCCGATAACCTGGCCGCGCTGCTCCTCTGCCGACAGCCGTACGGCAAGGGGAAGGAGAATCTGGCTGCCCACGGTGCAGACGCCGAGCGCCAGAGAGGTGATGATCAGGGCTGGAGCGCTGGTGCTGGCCACCACGCCTAAAAGGCTGAGGAGGGTGCCGGAGGTGGCTATCAGCACCAGCCGGCGGTTTTCCACCAGATCGGCAATACAGACCAGAAAGAACAGGCCCAAGCCGTAGCCGAGCTGGATGGTGGTAACGATAAGCCCGGCAAGGCTCTCGGGCAAATGCAGGCCGACCGCAATCGGCCCGGCAATGGATTGGGCATAATAGACATTAGCCGTCGTGGCGCCGCAGGCAAAAGCGAACAGCAAGACCATGGTTCGCGAAAGCGGCTTCGTTTGTTTTGCGGCGGTAGGAGACCGTGCAGGTTGAGTCGTCAATATGCGTTCATCTTCTTTGTTGGCTTTAAGAACCGAGAGAAGAGTTTAACCCTTGCGGAATATATTGATAATTGCTTTAATAATGAAAAATTATTTCGGAATTTCCGAATAATGCTGGCAAACCTACGGCTTTACCTGTTGATCATTGAAAAGGGCGGTCTTTCGGCGGCGGGCCGTGAGCTTGGGCTTTCGCCGGCCTCGGTTTCCGAGCGTCTGGCCATGCTGGAATCGTACTATGGCGCGACCCTGCTCACGCGTACGACCCGGTCTTTTAGTCTTACCGACGAAGGGAGGCTGCTGGCCGAAGGCGCGCGCCGATTGCTCGCCGAGGCGGAAGAGCTGGAGGGCCGAATCAAATCGGGGGTGCGAAAACTGTCTGGTCCGGTCAAACTGACCGCGCCGGTGGATCTGGGCCGGATCCGTATCGTGCCCATTCTCGACCGCTTTCTTGAGCAGCATCCGGATGTGTCTATCGATCTGAGTTTAACCGACAACTTTGTGGATCTGGTCAGCCAGGGAATGGATTTCGCCGTCCGATACGGCACATCAAACGACGATACGCTCAAAACCAGGCTTATCGGCGAAAATCGGCGTTTGATTTGCGGTTCGCCGAATTATCTGCGTCGTAAGGGCATTCCGAAACATCCGGATGACCTGGCCCGCCACGACTGCCTTCTGATGCGATTCATGCCCGGCATTGAGCGCACCTGGCCCTTTTTCGTCAATGGCGCGCCCTGCGCGGTGGCGGTGCGCGGACAAAGAATCACCGACAACAGTCAGCTCATCAAACAATGGGCGTTGCAAGGATATGGTCTGTGCAAGAAGTCGGTGTGGGATGTACAGGCAGACCTTGACGCCGGTCGCCTGACGGAAGTTTTGGCGCCGTTCTCGTTGCCCCTTACCGCTTTGCACATCGTCTATCCGACTCGCCGGATACAACCGCGTCGCGTCGACGCGTTGATCGATGCCATTGTTGCTGAGCTGGGGTCAAGACAGTCGGTTTTCCCTGACCCGCTCTGAGGAAGTAAAATGCTACTCCAGTCGGTCTATGATGCGTTTCGCTGTATGAACTTGCTGGCCACCGTGAGCGAACCCACAGGCATTCGGGAGATTGGTCGCCGGTTATCGCTGGATTCGGCAAAAGTGACCCGCATCATGCAAACGCTGCTGGCATTGGAAATGGTGCATCGCAATGAAAAGCGGAAATACTCCCTCGGTATCGGCGTGCACCGTTTTTCCGCCCATGCCATTCATAATTCCGCTTTTTACAAAGCCGTTCTCGAGATACTGGATGAAGTGGGTAATAAGCCGGTATCCATTGTCATCGGCGTGCTAAACGGCAGAGATGTCGTTTATCTCATCCATACCCGGCAGGGAAAAAGCGTGGCGCGGGCGATAGGGAACTATGATTCGGTTCCGGTTACCGATTCGATTATCGGCATTAAACTGCTTGCCGGGCGAAGCGATGAAGAGATTATCAGCCTGATTGGCATACATGACTTTCATCTGATAAAAGAGGATATCGACAGCGCCCGACGCCATCAGGTGATCGTGAAGCGATATCCGCCGCAAGAGTACCGTATGGCCTGCGCCATTCCCGGAATGCAGGCGGCGATAGCATTGTCAAACCTGAGCGGCGAACAGCTGGAATTGGAAACGCTGAAAAAGTTCCTGGTGTCGGCGGCCCATAAGATCAGCGGCGCTTAGGCGCCGCTGTGTTGTTGACAAAGTGCCTAGTCGGGGTAGGCTGCCAGATCGTAAACCCGCCGTGAATACCTATATGGACGCTCTCAGGGTAGGCAATGTTTTTTAGCATTCCGGCTGACAACAGGCATTGCAACCATATATCCGGCCTCTTGCGGGAGCCTTCGCGCTCCCCGGCCATGATGAAAGCCGCCAGGTGAGTTCTTATCATCCCTTCGGGCTGCGATGCCCTCGTATTCACACAGAATGTCCCACCTGCGGTCTTACCTGTTTTGCCATCTTGCTGATTTCACATGCAACTACCGGACAACGTTAACACTTCACGCTAAAAACCTTGACGGAGGCTCACTGAGTTCAAACCTCCGCCGGAGTTCGGTATTCTGTTCCGTGGTAAAGCATTGACCATAGGATGCGGGCCGTTTTATTGGCCTGAGCGACAACCGCCACGTTATGATGCTTGCGTTTTACCAGAGCCATAAGCCAGGGCATGGTACGCTCGTAAGAGGTGATACGCGATACCACAGAACGCGCGCCATGAACCAGTATGCAACGGAAATAAACATCCCCGCGCTTACTGATGCCGCCGAGTTTTTGTTTGCCGCCGCTCGAATGTTCACGCGGCGTTAGCCCCAGCCACGATGCAAACTGCCTAGATGTGCTGAACTGCCGGCCATTGCCCACCGACGCGACTAAATAGGTGGCCGTCATCATCCCAACGCCGGGCACCTTTTCCACTCGTTGGCAGGCAGGTTGTGTCCGCGCCCAATTGCTGAGTTCGTGCTCGGTTTGGCGTATGCGCGCTTCCAGTTCCTGCAGATGCTCAAGCTGACGCCGCGCACTGGCGCGGACAAAATGAGGAAGCTCGTTTTCACCCTCCTCCAAAATTTCAGGTATACCTTTGTGAAGCGCGCTCAATCCCGTCGCCATGACGAAACCAAACTCAGCGAGCATGGCCCGTAAGCTGTTGGCACAACCGGTCCGCTCGCGCATAAGGAAACTTCGCTCAGTGTGGATGGCAAGCACACCCTGCTGTTCTGCCGTTTTCACCTGCACGAACCGCATATTGGGCCGAGTTACCGCTTCGCAAATAGCTTCCGCATCAGCAGCGTCGGTTTTGTTGGTTTTGACATAAGGCTTGACGTATTGGGGTGGGATCAGCTTCACATGATGACCGACTCTAATTAGCATCCGAGCAAAATAGTGACTTGATGAGCAAGCCTCCATACCAATAAGACAGGGAGGAAGTTGGATAACATAAGCCACGAATTGACTGCGAGAAAGCTTTTTGCGAAGTACGGTCTTACCACTGTGATCGACACCGTGAAGAACGAAAACGCTTTTTGCCAGATCGATACCAAGAGTGGATAATTGCATGTGGACGCTCCTGCTTATGAGATTAAACGCTCAAATTTTGGCACATTCGATGCCGTAGAGCTGGAGCGTCCATCTCATTATCCCTGTAGGCTCGATCCGCGCCATCCCTGGCGCGGACGGTTTACTCTTCTGGCAGCCTACCCCGCCTCATCAGTCCCGAGTACGTTTGTCAGCAAACTGAGTGTCGATAACGATCTTTTTAAACAGCCTCTTGGAACACCGCATTCAATCCGGAAATAATCGCGTCTTCAGCCGCGAGAGCGGTACAGGGCAGATGAAGAATTTGACAGGTCCGCCGATAGCGCTCAAGCAGGAGAGCGGAGCCGATAAAGCACACGCTCTCTTGCCGCGGATGGCCGTTCAATACTTCATGTCCCACCAGCAGGCCGGAAAGCCAGGCCGCGGCGAAGGCGGCGTCGAATTCCCCCAGGATATAACGCCCCCGACAACGGAACAGTTCGCTGGGCAGCGTGGCGTGGCCTTGTGCAATGGCGACGGCGGTTTCCACCCCCTGTCGGAAAATATCATCAGAGAAAGTCTGCTCGCCGAGCCCTTTACCCACCACCGAATGATTCAGCACCAGGTGGTAAAGTTCACCGGTCATCAGCGTTCGCAAGCCTACGATTTTTTTTGCTCAGGATCTACGGTTATCCATTTGCTGTGGGTGCCCACGGCGGCGAATACCCGCGCGTCGCTTAACGTTAAGGCGCCCGCCAGTTGCATCTCTTCGCCCCGGCAGATTTCGTGCTCCTCACGGCTGCAGATGCCGGGGCGCACGGTAACGGGGTTGGGCAGCACATGCTCAAGGGGTATGCCGCGGGCGGTCAAATCGCGAAAACTGACCGGCAGCGGGAGATAACCGGCGTCCACTATGCCGATATTGCTGCCGATCATACCGCAGAGGATGACCGGCAAATGCGCGTCGTAATCCTCCCCCAGCCGCAGTAACTCCTGCCGCAGCACCTCGCCCAGCTGCGCGCGCGGGCAGCGTGCGACGCCTTTTTCAGACCGCACGGTGCGCACCACCCTGCCCTGTTTGACGCACATGGCGCGAAAATTACTCGTTCCCCAGTCGACGGCAATGTAGTTCATTGTTTGCGTTCCAGAATCGCCAACGGCAGATGGTCGGTTATCTCCTGAAGCTCCCTTTGCGTCGTCTTATCGAGCCCCTTTGCCGGAGAGCGCACGGCGGCGGTGGCGAACAGTCCGGATCGATGCAGTATCTCTTTATGCACCGCCACGCCCAATCCGGGTTGAACGCCATAGCGCAGGAAGGGCAGATAGCGGTAAAACAGCGCTCGCGCCGCCTCCTTGTCGTGGTCCCAGGCTTGCAAAATGGCATTGATGACGTCGGGAAATTCACAGGCGGGCATGGTGCCGATAACGCCCCGGGCAAGTTCCTCATATAAAAAACCGGCATTGAGCCCGCCGAAAAGCCCGATTTTGTCCCCTAGCGCAGCCTTAAGCTGGCTGATTTTAAGCGTGGTGGGCGGCTGCTCGACCTTGATGTAGCGGATTTGCGGAAAATCCTCACATAGCCGAATAAGCGTTGGGACCGGAAAGCTGACGCCGGTCATTTGCGGCGCGTCTTGAATCATAATATCAATATCGCACTGTTCACAGATGTCGCCATAGAAGCGGTAAATCTCTTCCGGGCCGGGTTTTACCACCGCCGGGGATTAACCATCGCCACATCCGCCCCCCACGCCTCCACGCGTTTAATCTCCTCTATCGCCACCGGCGCCGCCGCCCCGCCGGTGGCGACCACCAGCGGCAGCTTGCCGGTGATGGCCTTCACGCGATGGAAAATCGTCTCCTTCTCTCGCCCCGTCAGCGCGTAGCCTTCCGAGGCATTGCCGAATAACGCCAGTCCGTCGATACCCTGTTCAAGCAAAAAACGCACAAGTTTATCAATGGCGGCAAGATCAACGGCCCCCTGTTTATCAAAAGCGGTTGCCAAGATAGGAACATTACCTTTTAGCATGCGTCACTCCAGAGATTTTCACGTACCCGTTCTTCATTGATTTCAATACCCAGTCCCGGCGCCTCGGGCAGCGCATAGTGGCCGGCGGCGCAAAGGAGCGGTTGGCGCAGCAGGCTATTGGCCACATCAAAAACCGGCGGTTGGAACTCAAGCATGAAAAAGTTGGGCAGCGCGGCCGCCACGTGGATGGAGGCGGCGATACAAGGCCCCAACCCGACGCTCAGATGCGGCGCCACCAGCAGGTTCCAGGTTTCGGCCAGGGAAGCGATGTGCATCAGCTCGGTAATGCCGGTGCGTCCGACATCCGGTTGCAGGATATCGACGGCGCGCTGCTCAATGTAGGGACGGAACTGATAACGGGTATGTTCCGTTTCGCCAAGGGCCACCGGCACCGCGCTTTTTTGGCGCAGTTCCCGATGGCCCGCGACATCTTCCGGCAGCAGCGGCGCCTCGAGAAAACGGACGTCATAGGCCTTGAGCCCTTCCGCCAGCCTTGTCGCCTCGTGCACGCTGTAATTCCAGTGCGCGTCAATAAATATGTCTGAGCGCGGTCCGAGCGCCTGCCGGATGGCGCAGACATTCTCCAGGTCCTCGGCCACGCCGTAGCCGAGCGCCAGTTTGACGGCATTGAAGTTTTTCCCCTGCCACTCTCGGGCCAGCTCGCAACGGGCTTCGACGGTCGGGCGCGGCAGGCCGGAAACATAGCAGGGAACGCGCTCGCGAAAGCTGCCGCCCAGCAATTGGTGAAGAGGCAACCCCAAGATATGCCCTTTAAGATCCCACAGCGCGATATCCACCGCCGCCAGCGCATCGATGTGGTAGCCGGCGGTATGCCCGCGGTCGCGCATCGAGTTGTACATCCGCGCGTTCAGCACGTTACTGCTAAACGGACTGGCGCCGAGCAGGAGCGGTTTGAACAGGTGCGTTATCAACTGCGCGACGACCTGCGGCACCACCGGGGCCAGCGCTTCGCCCCACCCCGCATGGCCATCATCGCAGGTTATCTTCACCAGGCAGGTTTCCATTTTGCGTGAATAGACGCAGCGGTATTCAGGACGGTAGTAATAATCCTCGGCGCCCTCAGGATCTCCGCCGAGATAAATCTCCTGCGGTTTAATTTTCAATGGGAAACACTGTACGTCGACGATCTTCATATCCACTCCGTTTTGCGGGTTAATCCAGTTTTTTGCCTGCGGTCTCTTTCGCGAGCCACACGGCGGCAAAAGAGATAAGCGCGGTCAGCATGACGTAGAAGGCAGGCGACAAGGGGTCGCCGGTGGCGGAAATCAGGCTCGCAGAGATGAGCGGCGTCACGCCGCCAAAGACCGCCACCGTCATGTTGTAGGCGATGGCGATACCGCCGTAACGCAGCGCGGTGGGAAAAAGCTCCGCCATTGCCGCGCCGCAGCCACCGTTAAACAAGGCCACAAGCATGCCGAGCAGGCTCATGGCGGCGACGGAAAGGGCAACCGAACCTAGGCCCATCACCATCATCGCCGGGTAGGTCAGTAAGATAAAACCGCCGCAGCCGATAAGCATCAGCGGCCGGCGTCCCCATCGGTCGGAGAGATAGCCCGCAAACGGCATTACGATAGCGACGCTGAGCAGGCCGAGCGTGGTGATAAGATAGGAATCGGTATGGGAATAGTGCAAATAGGTTGAAAGGTAGCTGGGCATAAATGATTGCAATACCCAGCTGCTCACCGCCTTCACCACGACAAAACCCACGCAAAACAGCAATGCGCCGGTGGAGGTGGTAAGCGTGGCGCGCAGCGGAGAGTGTTCCAATTTGCCCGCTTTTTGCAGCCGATGAAATTCGGCGGAGTCCTCCATATTGCGGCGCATATAGAGACCGCCGAGCCCCAACGGCGCGGCCAAGAGGAAAGGAACGCGCCAGCCCCAGTCGTTCATCGCCGGCTCCCCCAGCAGGTGGGTCAGGAGCAGCACCAGTCCGGAACCGCAGACAAAGGCCATAAAACTGAAATTTTCGCTCCAGCAGGTCAGACTGGCTCGACGGTGAGGTTGCGCGCTTTCCGCCAGATAGGTGATAACGCCGGAACTCTCGCCCCCCCCCCGCGGCGAATCCTTGCACCAGCCGGATCAAGACCAGCAGCACCGGGGCGAGTAATCCGACGTTCGAATAGGTGGGCAGGATGCCCATCGCAAAGGTAGAAAAAGACGTAATGACAATCACGGTCACCAAGACTTTCCGGCGTCCCAGCCGGTCACCCATGGAGCCAAAGAAAAAACCGCCCAGCGGGCGCATTAAAAACCCGGAACCGAACACGGCGAAGGATTTCAGCAGCGCCACCGTCGGGTCGTCGCCGGCGAAGAAGTTAATGCCGATGATGCCCGCAAGGGTGCCGTACAGGCCAAAATCGAACCATTCGATAAAGTGGCCGATGCCCGCGGACATCATGATTTTAAACGTCCGTTGTCTTTTCGTTTTTACTGTCTCAGCCGGATACGCCGTCGTCCGGTGAGTGATGGAATGGGTCATTTTATCTCCTGATCGAAGCTTAGCTTGCTACCAGGGTACCGAGAGGCACACCGGAAAGCGTGAAGCGCTGTTTTACTCGACTAACCCGCAGTGTAGGCAGGCGACGACGGGAAGCCATCGCACGTCCGCGTTGCGTGAGAGCAGTCATAAAATCATTGCCAAGATTGCTTCATAGAGTGAAGCAACTGAAAGTGATGACGGAACGCACAAGTATTTGCGATGAGCTGAGGTTGTTTCATCAAAACCGATACCAGAGCCGAACCCAGTTTTCATCCGGCTGGTTATCCGAGGTATTGCTGAAGGTGCGTTCGTAATCAATTTGGAAACCATGGGGCAGTTCTGTGGCAATCCCCAGATAGGTGTGATTGGTCTGGTAATGATTCCAACGCATACCGTCGCCGGCCAGGTAAGGCTTAACGGCGGTGATGACCCGGCTAACCACCGGCCACCGGTAAGCCGCCATATATTCCCAACCCCGCGCCTGCCCTTCAAAATAGTCCGTCGGCATTCTTGCTGTATGCCGGGGGATAAAATCATGGTAATAACCGGCCGTTGCCGCCAAAATCCAATTATTGGGTTTCCATTGCGCGGCGATAGCCGTCACTTCCTGGTTGTAGCCTGTGGTATTCGCTCCGCCCTCGACCGGAACGCGATTGATGATATTGGCCCGGGTATAACTGTAGGCGGCGCTGAACGTCAAATCTTTGGCGACATGGTAATCGATGCCGCCGGCGCCGCCGGTTTGGCGCTGGTAACGCACATTATCGCTTTCGACATAATAATCCTCCAACGGCGCGTCCCAACTGGCGCTCAGGGTCAGCGGTCCTGCGTCCGTAACATATTTAAGCAGCTTTTTACCGCGATAGGATCCGTCATAGTTGCCGTTGACGCCGTTATTTGACGCTTGGCCGTGCATATCATTATCCCATATATCGGTTTTGGCGCCGATGACGCTGTATAAAACGCTGTTTTGCTGGCCGAAGGTCAAGGTGCCGTAAGTCTTGCTGGCGATACCGATATAATTTTTACGACTGAATGTGGTGTCTTTATTATGATCGTAATGGCTACCGGCCCCCAGTTCATTGAATATATCGAAGCCCACTTCGTAATACCATAGCAGGCTTATATCGTCATTGAGATGATAATTGACTGAAGTATGAATAAAACTACCGCTGTCGTAACCTCGCTGCGTATAAGTATGATTGTCGGCCGAACCCATTTTATTGCGATATTGCGGCCTAAGCAGACCGCCAAATTGCAATTCCAACCCATTAAGCATGGGCAGATTATTGTTTTGGTCAAGCAGGGTGATATCCGCCCTGGCGATATTAGGCAGGACCATTATGCTTAACAGAGCTGAGCTAAATAACACCGTCGTTTTCCGTAGGGCTAACATATTATTATTCCTCTCAAGAAGGCCGCTTCAACCGGCTCGAAATATTGGCAGTAAAATTTCCCCACCGAATTATGGACACAAGGCTATCGCGCCGGCGGTAAGGCATCATTGCAGGTAAAATGTCAGGCTTAATTATTAAAGCCGGAGTACAAGCGGCATAATTAAGCGACAGCGCATGCCTTTGCTGTTTTCGTCGCCCCGATAAAGGAAGAGCTCAGTTCAATTATGGGAGGGCTTAATCGGCAATATTGCTTGCGTAACCGGCAGTGTATGCCGGCGGAGACGGGAAGCTATCGCATATGCACGTTGCGTGAGTGGAGTCATAAAACCGTTGGCAATATTGCTTCACTTAGTGAAGCAATGTCATTAGAGGCGTTAAATTGTTTGATTCACTCATCGTCGAGAGTTGTCACTGTTTTGATTAAAACGCCAGCCGCTGCCGGCGAAGCCGTGAGGCTGAAGCGGCTCAACACACCGGCCCGTGAAAAGAGGGGCGCAGGTCACCGTTGCTTGGCTGAGTCTCTCCGATGTTCGGCATTAGTATTCGGCTGAGTCTCTCCTATGTTCGGCATTAGCATTCGGCTGCGTCTCTTCTATGTTTGGCATTAGCATAAAGAAGAGCCTATCACTTCCCACCGTTGCTCATAACAGAGTGGATGTTCCCATCCCGGCCCCAAAACGGCGGTGTCAATCGACTGTATAAGCTCGCGGAAGTATGGCTTCAGGATAACCAGTCAAGCTTATCTAAAGCTCCAGTGCACGCTCACGACAAACACGGAAGGAATGATTATCCCGCTTTCAATAGCAAAGAAATCGGTGAAGTTGTATTGAATTGCGTGGTAAATATAGGGCGAAAACCCAATTCCGGTTGCTTGCCTGAAATCATGATAGGAACCGTGATCGCCACAATGGCTGAATTCGTCAAAGAAAAATTCACCGGTATAACCATATATGCCTTTGAATGTCCAGCCTGAATCATTAGTTATCCAGTCCCTTCGCACACCCAATGCTATGCAGCGGTCACCGAAACTATTGTTCAACGTTCCCGCTAATAGGCTGTATTTTGAATCTTCTGAAAATTTTCGTTCAACAGAAATGAATTTATTATCAAAAAACTCATTATATTGCCCATAGTTACCCGTTAAGTGATAAACAAACGAACCAGTGTTGATGGAATACAAGTTTATTTCGCTGGCACAAGCCCCGGTGGTGGCCGCCAGCACAGAAAAACATAAAGCCTTGCTTACGTATTTAGCCATTTCATTAATCTCTCTGATTATGAAAATTATAATTTTTTCTGATGTATTTATAACAACCTTCCGGTGAGGGGAATAATCCTAGAATAACTATTCTAAGATATAGCTTATAATTGTACAGAGAAAAAAAATTTATCACATAAATCAGATTATGCCGGGGAACCGCACCTGAATTATTAGGCCAATTGAATTGCGGTTTCGATAAACTACCGGTACTGATGAGATAATGGACTATGGGTCACCAAGTGATTCATCGCTCTTTTATCTCCCAATCCGGGGATTGGCCGCGTGAGGGCTACCCTCACCGAGAGGGTGATCCATACATGCCCGGTTGGTAACGAAGCGTGTAAACTGGCTAACCATAAGCCGCCTTTGTTGAAGCAAAGGTTAGCGCGGCTACGCCTCCGCGCCCAATGCAAACCGATCGCCTCCCTTTTTGCCTGTTTTGGAAAACACTTTTTACATCAATCTTAATTAAACGGTCAATTGAAACAATTATGGCCAACATTCATTTTCCGCTTACCTTGAAGCCATTAATTCCTGCAATCATATGAGTCATCATATTATGCACGAGCTTGAATTCTTTTTCCGCCGCCAAGGCGAACGCGGACCTTGACTTCATTACCCCCGTTCACAAGGTATTAGCCAGCCATTGGTATGTGCTGGGTCATGAGGTGCAATCGTTTGAAAAGGAGTTCGCCGACTATCTTGGCATCAGCCACTGCATTAGCGTCGCCAACGGATCGGACGCGCTGGAGCTCGCACTGCGGGGGTTGAATGTGCGGGCCGGCGAGCGGGTCGTCACGGTCGCCAACGCCGGTTTTTATGCCAGCAGCGCGATTTATGCCATTGGCGCCCGACCGGTTTATATCGACGTAGACCCCAAGACGTTAACCCTTTGTCCCCAGGCGTTGGCCGCAGCGCTTGACTCCCCCGTGGCGGCCATCATCGTCACGCATTTATACGGCCAGCTTGCCTCTATAGAGGAGATCGTACGCTTGGCCTCGGCCGCGGGCATCCCGGTTTTGGAAGATTGCGCGCAAGCCCATGGCGCCCGGCGTAACGGGAAACTGGCGGGCAGCTTCGGCGCCGCCGCCTGTTTCAGCTTCTATCCCACCAAGAACCTTGGCGCGTTGGGGGATGGCGGCGCCGTGGTCACGGATAACCATGAAACGGCGGCGCGGATGCGTCAATTACGCCAGTATGGCTGGGGAGAGAAATATCAGGTGGACATTCCCGGAGGACGCAACAGCCGTATGGATGAGATACAAGCGGCTATCTTGCGAGTCAAGCTGCTTCACCTGGATGCGTGGAATGAACGGCGGCGTTGGATTGCGCGGCGCTATAACGCGGCGTTTCGTGCGTTCAGGGTAGGCTTGCCCTGCTCTACCGAGGCGGATTTCGTCGCTCATCTTTACGTCATCCGGCTGGCGAACCGGCATCGGTTCATCGACGAACTTAAGCACAAAGCGATAAAAACGGATATTCATTATCCCATTCCCGATCATCGCCAGTCAGCCTACGCCGCAGATCATCCCTACCCGCTGACCGTTACCGAGCACGCCTGCGAAACCGTGGTGTCCCTGCCTTGCTATCCCGGCTTGACGGACGATGAGGTGGATCGCGTGATTACCGCGGCCAAGGCCTGTTTTGAACAGGAGGGATAAAGGTGTTGACGCTGGTCATTCCCGTTTATCGCAATGAAAAGAACCTTGCCGATCTGCTGGCGGTGATTGCCGACCTGAACGACAAGCTCGATAAGGATTTGGAGGTCGTTTTCGTGGTGGACGGCAGTCCCGATCGTTGCTACGCGCTGCTGCATACCCAATTGCCTTTGCAACCTTTCCGGTCAACGCTGGTGCTATTGTCGAAAAATTTCGGCTCGTTCATGGCCATCAGGACGGGTTTGCAATACGGCAAGGGTGATCGCTTCGCCGTTATGGCGGCGGATTTGCAAGAGCCGCCGGAACTGGTATTGGTGATGAATCAGGTCTTGCTGCATCAAAATATCGATGTCGTCGTCGGCGCGCGCGAAAGCCGGCAAGATCCCTGGATAAGCCGCCTGGCGGCAAAAAATATACTGGGGACTCTACCGCCGTTACGTTATCCCGGATATTCCCGCCGGAGGGGTGGATGTTTTTGCCTGCAATAAAACGTTTCGCGACCAGTTGCTCCAGTTGGAAGAACGACACAGTTCGCTTATTGCGCAAATCTTTTGGCTCGGTTACCGCCGCCAGTTGGTGACCTATTCTCGCCGGGCGCGCCGCCATGGGCAATCCGCCTGGACCTTGGGCAAGAAAATCACCTATATGATGGATAGCATATTCGCCTTCACCGATTTGCCCATCAAATTACTGATACGCATAGGAGCGCTGGGCTCCGGCATGGCCATATTGCTGGGAATTCTGACTCTGTTCGTCAAATATTCCGGCGCCACCGAAATACCGGGCTACGCCATGATTATGCTCACAATCACCTTTTTGGGCTGCTTGATTCTCCTGGGTCTCGGTACCGTCGGCTCTTATGCCTGGCGCACCTACGAGAATACCAAACACCGCCCCCTCACCATCCCGATGCGGGTAGAAACTTTTGGAGAAGATGATGGATAGCGCCAAAGATTTCTTTGTCCATAGCCAGGCAATATGTGAATCCCGAGACATCGGCAAAAATACGCGAATCTGGGCCTTTGCCCATATCTTGCCGGGCGCGCGTTTGGGCAACGATTGCAATGTCTGCGACCATGTATTTATTGAAAATGACGTGCGGATTGGGCACCGAGTCACGTTGAAATGCGGCGTGCAAATATGGGATGGCATTACCATCGAGGACGATGTCTTTGTCGGTCCCAATGTGACCTTTACCAACGATCCTTTTCCACGCAGCAAGGCCTATCCGCAGGAATTCAGCCGAACCGTCATCCGCAAAGGCGCGTCATTGGGCGCTAACAGCACCATCCTGCCGGGACTGACCATCGGCCCGAACGCCATGATTGGCGCGGGGGCGGTCGTCGCCCGCTCTATTCCCGCCAACGCCATAGTCGTGGGCAATCCGGCCAAGATAATCGGCTACGTCGATGCCCGGTCCATCTGCCATGAACACGTCGCCACGGAAGGTAAAATGCCGCAGCAATCGGAAACCCTGGTGAAAGGCGTAACCCTGCATACCATGAATAAATTCGCGGATATCCGCGGTAGCTTGTCGGTGGGAAATTTTGGTCACGCCATTCCGTTCAAGCCGGTGCGTTATTTTATGGTTTACGATGTCCCCACGGAACAAATTCGGGGAGAGCATGCACACCGGGTTTGCCATCAATTTTTGGTTGCGGTGAAAGGCTTGGTGCATGTCGTGGCCGACGATGGCCTAAAGCGCCAAGAGTTCATACTTGACAGACCTACCCGAGGCATTTACTTACCGGCGATGACCTGGGGCATCCAATATCGCTATTCGCCGGATGCCATTTTGATGGTATTTGCGTCCCATAGCTACGACGCCACCGATTACATACGGGATTATGACGAATTCAGAATGCTCGCCGAATGCGCTCAAAACGCCTTATCATGACGTTTCCCGCATTGCCGGCGCTCAAGCCGAGCCTTATCCGATTCCTGCTCTCAGGCGGCATCAATACGGCACTGACCTATGGCATATACTCACTGCTGCTGATGGCTTTCAGCTATACCTTAAGCTTCACCTTGGCCTATGGGGCGGGTATTTTCTTTGCCTATGTGATGAACCGCTTTTTTGTGTTCAAACATCATCAAGGACTGAAATCTATTATCTGCCTGCCTTTCGTTTATGCGCTGCAGTATGGGTTAAGCATGACGATTTTATATTATTGGGTGGAAAAATGGGGGATGGAAGTCCGTTTAGCCCCGGTGGCGGCGCTGACCATCACTCTTCCGTTGACCTATTTTTTTTCCAAGTTGCTTTTTGAGCAAATTAATATTTCATAAAACGAACATTCAGAGAATTTATTGACATGGAAGACATACACAATACAATGCGGTCTAAAATTCCGCGGATAAATCAATTGCTGGTTTTTTTATTAATCAGTGCGGTCGTCGGTATTTTTTTATCATTATCGCCCGCTGGACGCACCCACCTTATTATTGATGTGAGTGAAAAAATACCAGGGTAATTCACGGCTTTCCATCGACGAACAGGGTAGTCCTTCACAGCCAGAAAGCAAATCCTGGACAATCAAGCCAGGACGGAACATCGCCAAATTTCCGTCTGAAATAATCAGGCCGGAGGTCAGGTGGACTATACCGGGATCGGACGAAGATATGGACGTCGATGCCCTTTATCTCACCGTGTTGGGGATCAAACTCAATTCAGTCAAGGTCGGATTAAACCCCATAGGCAATGGATCAGCGGTCAAGCAAAACGGCGAGAGCGCGTGGGTGGTATCGCAAAACGGCCCGGATAATCAGCAGCTGAATGTCGATTTTGACCACTCGCAGCTTCACAACAAACGCATTTTGATGTGCGGCACCGCCGGGATGTTGATTGCCTTTATAATGCTGCTTTTATTCGATCATAAAAACACTATCTACACTTCATTGAATAAAGCCGACCGATTATTAACTGAATTTGCCCAGCAGGCTCGCATTGATGGCTGTAATTTTCGCGAACTGGGCATATTAGTGTTTATCGGCGCAATATTTTATGGTTATTTTCTGTCAACGTATTCGTTATCCATCGATAATGAAGATGCGGCCCTTCGTCAACACTCTTCGGTTTGGGTTAGCCAAGGCAGATGGTTTACGTATCTCATCGAAAAATTATTGTTGCAGCAACCTTCCGTTCCTTTTGCGCCCTACGTCATTTTGATCGTCGCCTTCGGCGTATCTTACATCGCTCTGCTCAAGGCCCATGGTTATAGAGAAAGCTGGCGGTCTTATCTAGCCTACCCGGTATTTTGCGCATTTCCCACCTGGTGGGCTATCGGAACGTTCTATTCCAATATACCCGCTTTGGCCATCGGCCTGGTTTTAGTCAGTTTAAGCGCCTACATTTATTTTGGCGCCGGGTTTTACGGGAATCTGGCAATCCATAATTCCTATGCCAAGAATACGTTGGTCGTCATGATGCTGGCTTGCGGGATTGCCGCTTACCAATCTTTGATTTTGCTATTTGCCGCGTCCGCCTGCGGTATCCTGCTCACGCGATGTTTACATATCGGCGGCTTATGTCGGCCATCAATTAAACCCTTGGTGATGACGCTGGGTAAACTTATACTCATCGTGGTCATGGCGATCATAATGTATAAAGTGATTAATATATTGATGCAGAGATATATTGCCCATGATAGCGGCTATATTGCTAAAGCCTTTTTCAATTATGATAAGACATTGGCGGAACCCTTTTACGTGCTGCATGCCATATTCAAAGAACAAATCGCTGTCTATGGCGGCGAGGCGCAGCGATACGGCGCCAGATTAGCAATAGGCGGCATAATAATATGTTTGGCCACCCTGGTTATATTACGCAACAGATTTTATAATATTAAAGTCAGAGTATTATTATGGCTCGGCGTATTATTCATACCTTTCACATTGCATTTAGTCACGGGAGGAGAGCCCTTACCCATGCGCACGCTCATTCCCATCGCTTATGTGAGCTGGCTGTCATGCATTATTCTATTGTTTGTCAGGCGTCCCATTTATATTCTTTCAAGTATTATATTGATTATTTTGTTACAGACCAAAATTATCGGCGTCACATCTCAATACATTGCGTCAGCCACTATAGTACAATCACATGACAGGCTATTGGCTGCGGATATTTACAGTCGAGTGGGTGCGTTAAGCGCTGATTTTGACCCCGATGCGCCGTTGAAAATGGATTTTTACGGCCGAAAAAAAATTTCGTGCGGTTTATGCCAATGCCTGGCAAGGCACCATGCAGGGCTCGTTTTTTTCATGGGATGAAGATAACATTCGCCGCGTTACGGGTTTTATGAAAGTGATGGGTTACCCGAATATCGTCATGCCCAGCAACGCGGAGAGAAAAGCCCTCAACCCGGTTTTCGACCAGATGCCCGTATGGCCTGCCGCCGGCTCGGTAAAAAAGTCGGGGATATTTATCTTATCAGACTGAGTAGGGAGCCGGACCCGGTACACAGGTTATAAATGAATAGAGACCCGCATCCGGTAAACAGATTATAACTGAGTGAGGACCCGTACCCGGTACACAGATTATAGGCATGAGGCCGCATGTCGAAACATCGCCTTGCCGGCCGGACCGCCGCACAGGGCGATAAATGATGGACTTAAGCCGGCATGGCGCGCCTGCCGATGAGACGAAATCACGGTTCTCTCGGGCGAGTAATGATCGTTGGGCTTTCCACCCACTTGGCCATTACCGGGCTTAGGCTGCCGACAAACGGATTCGGGGTCAATAGGCGGGACAAACTGCCGGAAGAGTGAACCGTCCGCGCCAAGGTCCAACACGCCGGGCACATTATCAGCAAGCTCACCCTGGTCGTCACCAGGCTTTGATTATTCTCTTTACCTTAAAGAGCTTGCGCTTGAAGCTCCATCGAACATAGGGATTTAATATAAACGGCAAGACCTTGACATCCTGGAGGCATTGCTTCAAACCACCCCGATCATGCCAGAGTGCCAAGGTATTATGGTAGCGATTGATAAACTCTATCCAATGGCAAACCTGTAAAGACGGGTATTTATCGCCTAGAATAGCGTTCATTCTTTCAAGGGCTTTTTGATATAGCTTGATATTGCCTTCATCGGATTTTGTGGATAAGGAATCTATCCTTTTGATATAAAGATAAAATCCACTATCGGAATAATAAATTTTATGGCAATGCTGCAAAACTTCTAAAAACAGGAAAGCATCTTCATAACAAACAAATTCAGGGAAAGGATGCTTTTTTAGGATATCGCTTTTGATGAATTTTCCTATGAAATGCGCCTGAAAGGACTTATGAATAAGATATTCTCTAATAGCTTTATGTTGCCCGATGGCTCGGGCGGCGAAACGCAGGGCGCCGCCCTGGCGCACGTTCATTTTTTCTCCGTTTAACTTGGTGATCAATATATCCGGCCTAGTAGCGCTAAGGAAAGCTAAAATCTCTATTAGAGAGGCGCTTATCAGCAAATCATCGCCATCCAGCATGGTGATATACTGGCCGCTGCACTTTTGCACCGCAAAATTCCTTACCATGCCGATATTTTCATAAGAAACATTGAACTTTTTGATATTGGCGGACGTCGCGGCAAATCTGTCGTAGATCCCTTCGCTATCATCAGATGAAGCATCGTTAATGAGTAGAATTTCACACAAATCGAAATTCCCCGCCAGCGAGGACGTCAGCGACTGGAGGCAACCCTCAAGATATTTTTCGCTATTATGTGCTGTTACTATAATGCTCAGAAGTGCTGATTTCATTTGTAAGGCATCTTAATGAATGAGTTGCTTCAAAAAATAAATGTTGTGCTGCGCATATTTGTTTTAAGTATTTAATTAAATTTAATTATTATTACTATTAAGTAGAAATTATGCATTTCCTCAGGGTAACACCTGATGTCGTTCATCATTTAAGTCGTTTCAGCCCTAAGGTTAAGACCTGCAATATTGACGCTTGGTTGCTTTAAGCGGCTATTCTAAGGCATATGCCGTTTATAAGGAAGCCATCGGCTTAAGGTCATGGGGCGGCTTCGGCGTCAGGGCGAAGCCGAGGGTGAAACTGATATGGCAGGCAAAGGCGGCAAAGCGTACCGTCTTAATGGCAATCGGCCTCGCGGCGGACAGTACCTTCTTGACGGCAATAGGCCCCGCGGCGGACGGTACCTCCTTGACGGCAATCGGCCTCGCGGCGGACAGTACCCTCTTGACGGCAATCGGCCTCGCGGCGGATGCCGTCTTGACGTTGGCGCCGTCAGGCAGTCGGCGTGGTTTGGGGCTTCGCGATGGTCGCTCTATTGGACAGCATCACGCCGGCAATGATAACCACGGCGCCTAGCCATTTGAATAAACCAGCCGGTTCTTTCAAAACAAAAACCGACAGCAGCACGGTAATAAAGGGCACCAGATTGATGAAAGAGGCCGCTTTGGTCGCGCCGATTTCATCAATACCCTGATTGAAAAAAAAGGTAGGCCAATACCGATCCTCCGATGGACATAAAGAGCAGCGAGGCGATACTGATGAGCGTGATGCCTTTGCCGGCATAACAATAGGACTGCAAATGATAAAAGTCCGCCGCCACCCAGGGTAGGAAGGCGATGCTGCCGTAAAAGAATAGATAAAACATTCTGATCATCCCCGGCAAGGGGATCTCCCAACGTTTGATCAATACGTTATAGATGCCGAAACACAGGGTGCTCACCAGCAGCATGACGTCGCCGACATTATAGGATGCCGCCGATAAGATATTCAAATCGCCCCCCGGTAATGGTGATAGTTACGCCGAGATAAGCGATAATCAGACCGAACAATTGCCAGGGCTTGACATGCTCCATTCCCGACATGGCGGCGATAAGCAACGTGACCAGCGGGATGGTGGCCTCGATGATGCCCGCATTGAAGGCGCTGCTGCCGTTAAGCCCATTGAAATAAAAATAGTAGCATAGCGTTACGCCGAAAATAGCGGTAATAAACATCCTCAAATGCGTGACAAAATCGATATGAATGAGCCTTTTTTTATCTTTAATAAAAATCAAGATTATCGCCGCCGCGATAAAAAAACGCAGAAAAGTCACGATAGAAGGCACAAAAACGTTTAAAGCATATTTTCCCGCAATGGCCGACCCACCCCCAAAAAAAAGCGGATAGCGACAGCGCTATATAGACTTTGATATTCATCTCATTCTGCCCCAAATTTGATTAGTAGTTCTCTTATCATCCTTTCCAAACGGGGTATATAAACATATTCGTCTTTGAGAAAACGGTCCGAAAGAGTACCGGAAGAATCCAGCTCGTTGATGGCGCTGAGTACAAATTCCACCGTATGCGATTGGATCAATTCGATATGTTTGTCGAATTCCGCTTCTTTCTCGGAGTACCCCGCAATGCCTCTGTTGAAACTTGCAATCTTTATCTTGTCGCGTAATTCTCTTAACAGCCGATCTTCAAGCCGGATAACCTCATAGCGGTCATTTATCCTTTTGACGTAGGAGTAAAGCCGCGCGACCTTATCGTCGCGAAAGCGATAATTCGTGACATCCCAGGGCACGTGCCTGTCCTGCATGACGGTATATTGATTCAGACGTATTCCCGGCAGGGTTTCCGCCCGTGAACATATATTCCAGAAAGAGGCCAATCCGGCGCCGTATAAAAATAGAATCGTTTTTTGTATCTGCTTTAAGGTCACATCCTGAAAAAAGGTAATGCAGCCGTTCGTCGAGCCGGCCATGCCTTTGGATTTGAGATATTGAAATACCTTGATTGATTCGGAGGGGACGATTTTTTTATTATAGATATCCATTTGTTCGTCATCGCCCGCCTCTAAACCCAGGTAGGTGCTGATCATGCCCAGATCCCGCAGGCGCATAAGCAGTTGCTGATCTTTTTCTTTGGTAACGTTGAAACTATCCGCCCGGATAAATACATCAAACGGCAAGGAGAGTTCCCTCTTTTCCATTTCGTCGCAAAATGCGGTTATCCAGTTTCGGTTTTCTCTTGAGGGGGTGACAAAGGTTGCGTCGTAGATATGCAGATAATCTTTGGTTTGCCTTATTAGAGGTTCCAGCGCGGCGATCTCTTTGACGGCGTTTGCCGGCGTTCGATTTCTGATGCCGGTGGATTCATTACCCAAAAAGCGCTGGGCGTTACAGAACACGCAAGGATAGGGACAGCCGCGATTGATTAATATTCCCGTTTTCACCGGTCTGCCGTTCTTGATGCCACGCAGGGCGACGTCATGGGCCGCAAACGAAAGACCGTCCAGCTCTACGTTCGGCTGCCGGTTATCATTGATATGTATCTGGCCGGTTTTAGGATCCCGAAACGTGATGCCGTCGATACCGTTCAGGGGAAAATCATTGCTGATGGTGTCCACCAGGCGTTGCAGGCTGATTTCACCCTCGCCGCGGCAAATGGCGTCAATGGATTGATAGGCGGTAAGAATGCCGACGTCTTCATAGGAGACATGTTCGCCCCCCAAAACGATAAAAGGCTTGTACTCGGCGAACATAGCGAGACGCTGGCTAATCCGCAAAGCGGACTGGAGCGTGACGTAGTTAACGCTGAATGCCACCAGGGTGAAGCGGCCTTTGATGATTTTCGCCGCCATCTCCTGCTCGGTCAAACCGTCCACCCGCAGGTCGAAAAGCTCAACGCTGTAGCCGGCCAAGCGTAATTGCCCGGCTATCAGCCCCAGCGCCAAATTTTCATAATGCCCGTAGAGTTCTCGCATATCCGGCGTCTCGGTTTCCGGATTAATCAATGCAATGCGCATGTTTCACTCCTCTTTAACAGCAAAAAAATGCCAAGAGGCCGGTATTCAATGACTCAGATAACCTTCGCCAAGCCTCTAAATTGGGACTATTATCCCTTGACGATTCGCTTGCTTCATAGAATGTGAAGAGCCAACATGCGTATAAATCCTGCCAATAAAAGGCATCATGTGGTGGTTGTGGCCTATGATCGGCTGCGGACCTTTGAATTCGGCTGCGTCATCGAACTTTTCGCCGTGCAGCGTCCTGAACTGAATGTCGACTGGTATCGCTTTACGGTTTGTACGGCGGAGGGGCACCGTCTCAATGCCGTCGGCGGGCTGGTGATGGAAATCGAGCCGGGTTTAGAGGCGCTTAAAACCGCCGACACGATTGTGATTCCCGCCTGGCGTGACATCAACGAAGCGCCGCCGGAACCCTTGCTACAGGAACTGCGCGACGCTTACCGTCGGGGAGCCAGGATTTGCAGTATTTGTACCGGGGTGTTTGTGCTGGCGGCGGCGGGATTGCTGCACGGCAAAAGCGTTACCACCCATTGGCATCATGCGCGTCTGCTGGCGCAGCGCTATCCTGATACCGTCGTTTTACCTTCCGCCTTATACGTGGATGAAGGACAAATTATTACCTCCGCCGGCTCGGCGGCGGGTTTGGATATGCTTTTGCATCTGGTCAAATCTGATTATGGCCACCGGGTCGCCAATATGGTGGCGCAGCGGCTGGTGGTGCCGTTTCATCGCGAAGGCCGTTTGCAGCAGTTGCCCAGAACCAAGGCAGTGGAGAAAGGCGAAAACCGTATCGCCAGCCTGGTGGACTGGCTGAGAGTCAACCTGGCCTTGACCCATACGGTGTCGTCGCTGGCGAAGCGGGCCATGATGTCCGAACGAACCTTGCAGCGCCATTTTCAGGAAACCATGGGCTTGCCCATTATGCAATGGCTGGCGCTGCGCCGGTTGGAATACGCCAAGGAGCTGTTGGGCAACGGTGAATTTTCCATCGCAAAGATAGCCGAGGCATCGGGGCATACCTCGGAGGCGACGCTGCGTCATCAGTTCAGGACCCATGAAAATATCTCACCATCGGCGTTCCGCCGGCAGGCCCGCCGCGGGGAACAGGGCGACGCATAGCGTTTGCCCCCGGTACGGCACATAGCGTTTGCTCTCAGAGCGGCGCATAGCGTTTGCCCTGCAGAGCGAAATCTTTCCGCCGCGGTCGTTCTAACGGATTACCCTGACGGGACTGCCCCCGTGCCACGCCAGAATATCCTCAATCATCTGGCTGAAAAACACTCGGTAGTCTTCCTCAATGACGTAACCGATATGCGGCGTCGCCAGCACGTTGGACAGATGCCGGAAAGGGTGATCCTTCGGCAAGGGTTCCTGGTCGAAGACATCCAAAGCTGCGCCGCCGATATGGCGCCCGCGCAGGAGGTTGATAAGCGCCGCTTCATCCACCAGCGGCCCGCGCGAGGTATTCACCAGATAGGCGCTGCTTTTCATGCGGGCCAGGGAGGATGCATCCACAATGCCGCGGCTGCGATCGCTAAGCACCATATGGATGGTCAGCACATCCGACTGCTGGAAAAGCGCCTCTTTGCCGACATAGGTTACGCCGTGCTGGTTAGCGCCGTCGGCGGTGAGATGCGGGCTCCAGCCAATCACATTCATGCCGAAAGCCCGGGCATAGCCGGCCACCCGCTGACCGATCCGGCCCAGACCGAGAATGCCCAGCGTCTTGCCGTAAAGGCCGCGGCCCAGCCCCACTTGCCATCCTCCGCTTTTCAGCGAAGCCATTTCAGCCTCGAGATTACGCGCAATGGCCATAATCAACGCCCAGGTCAGCTCGGCCGCCGCGTATTTTCCGCTTTCGGTACCGCACACCACAATGCCCGCCTGCGCCGCGGCCTCCAGACTGATGGCCGCATTACGCATGCCGCTGGTCAACAGCAATTTCAATCGCGGCAATCGGGTCAGCAACTGCCTATCAAAGCAGCTGCGTTCCCGCATAAGGCAAATGACGTCGAAAGCCTCAAGCCGCTTCGCCATCTCCGCCGGCGGCGCCGGGTAATCCTGGAAAAACGTCACCGTTCCCAGCCGCCGCACAGCCGACCAATCCGCCATCCGCTCCGCGACGCCTTGCCAATCATCAATGACCGCAATACTTATGGGCTGTTGCATATTCACGGCAATCTCCTCATATAAAGCGTCACGACGGCGCCGGCAAAAGTATACCCGTTTCCAGCGACATGCCGGGAACAAAAAACGCCGCCTTGCATTCTGACCGCGCGGCGGCGCATTCGTTTCCGGCAAAAAAGGTGATCTGAGACGGGGCGGCGGCCATGCCGATCCGTCGGCAATTCCTTAAACCGTCAATGAAAATTTGCTGACGCTTTGCCGTAAGCGCCGTGAATGGGAAATCAGCGAATCGGAAGCTTGAGCGCTGGCGACCGTGAGCGCATGGCTTTGATGTATCTCTCCGTTAAGCCGCTTGATCTCGTCGGCGATAGTGTTGACCTGGAGACTTTGGTGGTTGGCGTTTTGCTGCAGCTCGCCTAATAAAACCGCCACGCCCCGTACCGATTTGATGATATCCAGATAAAAAGCGTCCAGCGCCTTGACCCGGCTGAAGCCGCTGTCGATATGCTTATGGGTGGAGTGGATAAGATGATCGATTTCCCGCGTGGAGCTGCCGCTTTTTTGCGAGAGGAGGCCTATCTCTTTCGCCACTACGGAAAAACTGCGGCCATATAAACCGGCGTGTGCCGATTCGATGGCGGCATTGAGCGCCAGCAGCTTGGTTTGCATGGATATGCCGTCCAGCATGGTGATGATGCCGGCGATTTTTTCGGATTCGTCCACGATTTCGTGCATTTTGCGATCGACCTCCGAGACCATTTCACCGCAATGGCGGGTCAAGGCTTCGGCGTCGTTCATCTGCCGGGTGGCGTTGTCGGCGAAGCGCGCCCCGTTGTCGACCTCTTGGGCAACGTCATTCAGTTTATCGCTGATGGCGTCGAAAGCGGCCATCTGTTGCTGATTGTGCCGGCTGTAACCCTGGTTATGCGCGGCGATGTCATTGGCGCTTTGCAAGACCAATGAAGAAATTTCGTTGATTTCCAGGATGATATGCTGCAAACCCTGTTGCATCTGATCGATAGCCTGATTTAAGACATGGATGTCACGGGATTGCCAGCGGGAAGGGGGTAAAGAATGGGCGATATTGCCGGTGGCGATTTGCGCCAAATGGCCCATGGCGCGATTAAGCGGGTTTACCACCGCAAAAGACAGCACCAGGCAAGCCGCCGCCAATAAGCCCACCAGTAGCCCTGAGATACTCAGCGAGATATTGCGGTTATGGGTGAGCGAGGAGAGCATGGTTTGATTGAAACGTTCGGCGTCGGCGTTATCCTGCTGCAGCCATTGATAGAACAGGTCGTTGAACTGTTCCTGAAAAGCCTGGATCGGCACCATAAAAAAAGCATCAATACTGTTGGCGCGAAGACCTTTCAATTGTTCATTGAGGCCATCGAAGACCATGGCGAAACTCTGTTGCAGCGCGCTGTCATCATGCCCGGCGCTCAATTTCTGATAAGACGAATAAAACCCCCGCGCGGCCTTCAGCGAAGCATCGGCGCTGTCCGCCAGCGGCCGCCAGCTATCCACCGAGCCGCTTTGCTTGTCCTGCATGAAATAGACGCCGGCGCGATTGACGTTATCGCTGGCGGTCAGCAGCTCAACCCGGGATTTATTCAGCAGCGATTGGCGCTCGCTCATCATGCGGGCGGTAGTGACATTGGCCGTGGTATGGGTCGCCAGCCGGGTCATCAACGCGATGGAAGCGAATTGCAGCAAACAAAATGCCAGGGTAAACAGAATGAAGCCGCCCCGCAGGCTGGTCATCCATTCCGGCAATCGCACAGGGCGCAAACGCAGAAGATTAGGCCGGAAAATCACGAATTTGCTGACAGACATCTTGTTATCCGCTCGAAATAAAAAGCATTATTCCCACGCTTTATTTCAACCTTGTTACAACCGGATAAACCGCAGGGTATACGGATGAATGGTCTGTATTAAGTCAAATAACAAGAAGATAGCCGACATGGCCCGGCCGCTTTAATCGGCAGGGATGCCGGCGCTACCCCGGCCCGTCCCTGGGCCTCGCCCTTTCGGGGCCGCTACAAGTTGCTTACTCGCAACAGAGAAAAGGACCGTTTGCGTTTCGTCCGGCGGCTTAAAACGTTTCCCAATTTTCCGCTGGCTGCTCTTTAATCGAAGGAGTGATGCGCGACGACGGCAACGTCTTTTCCGGCATATCCTGCGCCGGTTGCACAGTGGCGCTCTCCCGCTTTTCAACGGGCAACTGGAAAAGCGCCACGGTTTGCGTCAAGCGGCGGGCTTGTTCCTCCAGGGAAGCGGCGGCCGCGGCGGATTCCTGGACCAGCGCCGCATTTTGCTGGGTAACGCTGTCCATTTCCGACACCGCTTGCCCTACCTGGCTTATCCCCCGGCTCTGCTCATCGGAGGCCGATGAAATTTCTCCCATAAGATCGGTAACCCGGGTTACCGCCATCACGATATTGTGCATGGTCTCGCCGGCGCGCGAGGCTTGAACCGAGCCGGTATCCACCCGTTCCACCGACTCGGTTATCAGTATCTCGATTTCCTTCGCCGCCTGTGCGCTGCGCTGAGCCAGGCTGCGCACTTCCCCCGCCACCACGGCGAATCCCCTGCCCTGCTCGCCGGCGCGCGCCGCTTCAACCGCCGCGTTCAATGCCAGGATGTTCGTCTGGAATGCGATACCGTTGATAACGCCGGTAATATCAGCGATTTTTTTTCGAACTGGTGCTGATATTGCTCATGGTATCCACCACCTCATCCACGATGGCGCCGCCTTTTTTAGCGGTGTCCGACGCGTCCTGCGCCATTTTGTTGGCCTGGAAAACGTTGTCGGTATTTTGTTTCACCGTCGCGCTCAGCTCTTCCATGCTGGCGGCGGTTTGCTCAAGGGCGGACGCCTGCTGTTCGGTACGGGAGGACAAATCGCTGTTGCCGAGGCTGATTTCGCCGGCGCCTTGATAAATAGAGGACGAGCTGTCACGAATGGCCGTGACCGTCCGAATCAGACTTTGCTGCATTTTTTTCAAGTGAGGAATCAATTGCCCCACGTTATTGCGACCGAATTCCGCAATGCTCTCCCCCAAATGCCCGTCGGCCAGCGTTTCAAGCTGGGATTCGATCCGGCCGAGCGGTTTAATCATATAGTTTATGAGATAACGGTCGGTCAGGAGCAAAATGGCGATGCCGGCAACAATCGCCGCGAACAGTATTTCCCGGCTTAATTGCACCAGCGCATACACGTGTTTAACGGAAACATCCGATCGGGTCTGCTCTTTGAATTTTTCGGCGGCGGCGCCGAACGTCACGCTGAAAGGGGGATATTGCGTGCGAAACAGCCGGCGGAATTGATCCGTTTGCCTGGCTTGCGCCGCGCGGAACATGGGATCAAGCGCTTGATCAATGAGTTTGGTCCAACTGTCCACCATGGCATCCGTCAAGGCGGGTTCGCTTGCGGCATGCCGGCGGGCTTTAAAGACGGTCAGCGTATCTTTCGCGTTTTGCAAGGCTTCACCCGCCGATGCCAGAATTTTATCCGCATCCGCCGTTTCACCGCTCTGTACAAAGTCCATGGCTCTGACAAGCCGCGTAACGGTACGGAAATACTGATCGTTACCGCGCCCAATGATATCGATATCAGCCTTTTGATCCTCACTGGTTGCTAAAAATTGGGTAACCCGATTTAGAGAAGACAGGGTAAACGCAGAAACCCCGCCCCATAAAATCATAAAAAAACCAAGGGTGATGAGAAGGATAACCCGGATACTGGTATTTTTAAGCAAACTCATGGTAAGGCTCCTGTCAATTATATCCATGCTGACTTCTGGGTATATGAATGAAAAGGTATGCAGGATGTTGAATCAAATTTTTTTATTCGCCGTTAAAAACACTCTCGAGCAAAATTGTGGATGAGAAATAATGACGTTTAAATCACGCAATGACATCAGATATTTTCCGCCCCCTGTAAAGCGGTTCGCTGATATAAAAGCCTTATCGACCGACCGGACGGAAACTTTATAGGAAGTCTGAAAAAAAAGAGATCAAAAACAGTTGGTTAGGTCACGAAAAGCAGGCGAACCCGCCTGTCGTCCACTTACGTAAAATCTGTAAATTTTTCACTGACTTGCTGTTAGCTATTTTTATATCACATTAATAAACAAGGACTTTATCCCATCATTTTCACAAGACTGTTTTTTTGCCGTCAAGAAGGCGTTTTTTTTCTCTCGATAAAAGTTATAATCAATATAAAATGGGGTTTGTATGCGAAAATGAATGATAAGCATACTAATTGTCACTGAGCGGGCCTTATTATCCCCCAGGCAAAAATACGTCTTTTTTGTACAATCTCTTCCTACCGTTTCGGGCATAAAAATAATTCATGAAACTGGACGATTAATGATAAAAGCGTTATCCGCAAACAAATAATTTCCCTTGAATAACGCAAATATCCTGCTTGCCGAGCTATTTAGCGCGGCAAGCATAAAGTCCGCTGAAATTAATGCGTATGTCGGTGATGAGCATCGGGGAAATGCGCATGCGTGTGGGTAAGGGGCGGATGATAATGAGGATGGCTGTGCCGCCCTTCCGGCATATCGCCGTCGGGATGCGCATGCTGGTGATGTTCATCATGGCTGTGCTCATGATCATGCATCAATGGCTCGTGGCTGTGCTCATGCCGGTGGCCTTCGGTCAGGTGCAGCCACAACCCCGCCGCCATCAATATGCCGGCGACAATCAGGGGCAAGGTGACGGGATCGCCCATCATGACCGCCAACAGCGCGCCAAGGAACGGCGCCACGGAGAAATAGGCCCCGGTCCTCGCCGTGCCCAGATGCCGCAAGGCAACGATAAACAGGGCCAGGCTCACGCCGTAGGACAAAAAACCCACTATCAGGGCCTGGATGAGTTGCGGCCAGGCTGGCAACGAAATCCCCTCCATAAACGCCAGACAGAGGTTTATCGCGCCGGCCGCCATGCCTTTTACGGCGGCAAGCCAGGCGGCGTCCGTCAGCGCCACTTTGCGCGTCAGATTATTATCCAACGCCCAGGCGAAACAGGCCCCCGTTACGGCTAATATCGGCCATACGCCGGTGAAATGCGCGCTGCCACGAAAGCTTAATACCACGGCGCCGCCGATGATGGCGGCCATGCCCAGCGCGATACGGCCATCGACATTTTCCCGAAAAGCGAACCATGCCAGCAAGGCGGTGAACACCCCTTCGGCGTTGAGTAGCAACGAAGCGCCTGAAGCGGGCATGGCGCTGAGGCCCATCATCAACAGTACCGGCGCGACGACGCCCCCCCCGCGCCGATAGCGGCCACAAGCCAGGGCAGTTCCCGTCTCGCAAGCGTTACCGGCGGCGCCCGGCGCAGCCGGCGGTAGAGCAGCAGCCCTAATCCCGAGCCCAGATACAGCAGGGCCGCCAGCAGCCAGGGATTGATTTCCCCCAGCAACGTTTTCGCCAGGGGCGTCCCGGCGCCAAACAGAATGGCGGCTCCCAGGGCCGAAGGAACGCCGCGCCGGAACAGACCTTCTTTAAACTTCATTCGCATCCTCCCAAGATGGGGCGATAAAGAAGAATATGACAGCATGGTCCTTAAAAACCAATCCGCTTGGGGCGAAATTACTTCATGGCGGAGCGCTTGGCGTTACCGTTGATTAACCAGACGCCAAATAAAATCAGGGCGATACCCAGGGTCTTGATAACGCTGGCCGTTTCATTGAACCAGGGCAGGAAAACGGCGGCGAGATAGACCAGCGCATAGCTGAGGCTGATTAACGGGTAGGCGGCGCTAAGCGGGAGATAAAGCAATGCATAAAACCAGCACAGCATGGAAAGGGCGTAGCCCAGGATGCCGCAGGCTACCGCAAGCAGCGGCGATTTGAAATGGACAATGAATTCCGGAGTGATGAGATTCAACGGCGCCAATGGGATTTGCGCCATACCCCACTTCATCAGTAATTGCGCCGCCGTGACCAAAAAACACGCTGGCGATTGCCCAGGCGACTCCTTTCATATTTTCAACCCCATCAACGCTATACCCAGGATAATCGATGCCACGCCGCACCAGTGACGAAAAGTGATCCGCTCATGGAAAAACCAATGGGCGCAAAGGGTCACCAAAACGAAGTTCACGCTGAGCATGGGATAGGCCAGGCTTAGGGGCAATCGCTGTAATACGGCGAGCCATACCGCCATGGCCATGGCGAGCAAAACCGCCGCCAACGCCAGCCAAATCAGCGTCAGCTGCCGGCGGCGGGCGGCAGGATCGGTGCGCTGCCAGCTCAAGGCCGCCTTTTTTTTGACACAGCTGACCGCCGCAGGTCAGCAAACTTGCCAGCGACACCAACACATATCCGTTCATGGCTGCTGTCGATAAAAATATAACGCCAGCTCGTTCAACCGCCGCACGGTGTCCGCGGGTGGCAGGCCGCGCGTCAGGGCCTGGGGATCATGCAGCCGCAACACCAGGGTGACATTGCCCTGCCGCCGGGCCTGAGCCAACCACTGAGGAAACTCCCGCTCGCTGATATAATGGCCCTGCGCGTCGGGGTAGTCCAATCCATAGCTTAATTCGCCTTTTTCACGGTAGATAAGGATATCGCTACGCTTGAGCTCCCATGCCAGGGACGTCGCCAGACCGACGCTATTGCTCAAAATAAAACCGCCATGATCCAGCAGATCGGCATTCGTCCGGATAAAATGCTGCGGCTGTTTATTGTCAATGCTGTGCTGCGGAATCACATAGGCCGCCAATAAACCGAACAACAGCGGGCAAGCCGCCGCCCAAGGGAAGCGCCGTCCGGGGCGGCGGTAACAAAAGACCGCAACCCCCAGCCAGCCGGCAAAGCCGATGACGCCAAGCGCCAGCTTCGGCCACTCCGCCGTCGTATATACCGGATGACGGGACAACAGGGCTGACCCCATGAAAGCCAGCGCCACGATACATACCGTGGCGAAAAGAATGTTGATGCCCGCGTTCAGCTTGAAAACGCGATGGCGCAACGCCGCGGCGCAATCAACGGCATAGGCGGCCATCAACAGCGCCAACGGCGCCATGCAGGGCAAAATATAGGTAGGCAGTTTGCCTTTGGCGATGCTGAAAAACGCCAGCGGCATCACCATCCAGGACAACAGGAAAAACAGCTCGGGTCTACGTTGCTTTTCAAGCCAGGCCTTGCCTAGAGAACCCGGCAGCAATCCGAGCCAAGGCAAGGATCCGCCCATGATGAACGGCAAATAATACCAGAACGGCGCCTTATGCTGGGCGTCATCTTCAGCGAAGCGCTGAATGTGCTGTACCCAGAAAAAATAGTGCCAGTAATCCGGCTCGCGATGGGCAATGGCCAGCGCCCAGGGCAAGCACAGCAAAGCCGCGGCAATCACCGCCACCGGTCCATAAATCAACAGATCCCGGAAACGGCGCTGCTGTATGGCAATGGGCAATACGGCAATCACCGGCACCGCCAACGCCAGGAACCCTTTGGTCAGGACCCCCATGCCGCAGGCAAGCCCCAGTAATACATAAGCGGCCAGCTTTTTCGCCATGCCCTCGACGGTCCAAGCCAGGTAAAAACCGGCCATGGACAGCGTCAGCCACAGCGTAATCATGGGATCCAGGACATTGTAGGTGCCGACGATGAACACCAGGGTCATGGAAAGGAAGAGTAGCGCGGCAAGGTATGCCGTGCCGCGCTGGCGCCACATCCGCATCGCTAGGGCGTAAACCAATAACGCGGTAACGCCGCTGCACAACGCCACCCCGAAACGCAGCGCGAAATTTGAGTCGCCGAACAGCCACTGGCTGATATTATTGAGCCAATATCCCGCCACCGGTTTCTCGAAATAACGCAGTCCCAGCAGATGGGGGACGACCCAGTCGCCACGCTGCAGCATCTCCCGGCTTATCTCGGCATAGCGGGTTTCATCCGGCTGCCATAGCAAGCGCCCATTCAGGGGAATCAAATAAAGCAGCACATAGTATAAAACCACCCCGAAGCCCAGGGCGCGCGAACCGTTCTCTTTCATTGTTGTTCTACCTCGGCCTGGCATCCCAGCCAACCTTCCCGGCCGGGGAACGGCGCCCGGTTAACCCGCCCGAGCGGCAGGGTATCGACATCCGCCGGCAATAACGCGCCGAGGGGACAAAAGCGGATGTCGCGCTGCCGCGCCCGCTGCAGAAATTGTTCAAACATCGCCGAATGAGAGCGGCCCTCCACTTCAGCATGAATGGTGTAAACGGCGACGCCGGCATCTTTTTCGATGAGGTCGAGCACATAGTCGTTGTAATCATCCAGCTGAATTTCACGCCCGATCACTTCATCGAAGGTCGGCAGGGTCACCGGGATCTGCACGGTACCGATGCGATTATCGCTCAGCAGCGGCCGAAAGGGGTGGGTTCCCCGGCAGTCGCTGTTATAACGGAAACCAAAGCGCTGTTTCGCCTCCAGCACTCGGGTGTCGGCGCGCCATCCCGCCGCCGCGGAGCAGGTCACCGGCCGGCCGATGACGGCCGCCAGCGCATCCGCGCCGAGCCGGCACTGACGCTCAAGCTCGTCAGCCGACCAATGTCCCGCCTTCGCCTGCCAGCCTTGATGATCCCAGGCGTGCAGCCCGACTTCATGCCCGGCCTCGGCGGTTCGGGCCATCAACGGCCCCAGCGAGCGGGAGATATTTCTCCCCGGCCAGGCGGTGCCGGCCAGCAAAATATCCCAGCCATAGAGGGATGCCGCATTGGAACGCAGCATCTTCCACAAAAAGCGTGGGTACACGAGACGCCAGAGATGGCGTCCCATATTGTCCGGCCCGACGCTGAAGAAGAAGCTGGCGGCGATGTGGTATCGTTCAAAAAGCGCCAACAGACGCGGCACCCCGTCCCGAGTGCCGCTGAAGGTATCGACATCGACCCGCAACCCGACCCGTTTCACCCTTTACGTCCCGCACTCTCGGTGCTGCGCAGGAAGAAATCCAGGGTATCGGCGACGGTCTGCTCCATGGCGATGGCGGGATGCCAGTCCAATAGGCGACGGGCGTTTTCAATACTGGGTTTACGGTGCTCGACGTCCTGATAGCCTTGGCCGTAATAGCTGTTGCTTTCCACGTTCCTGAAACCGGCAAACGGCGGGAACCGGTCGCGCAGCGGGTGACGCTCGAAACTGGCCAACAGCATTTCCGCCAATTCCCGGATACTGGCTTCATTGGCGGGATTGCCGATGTTGACGATTTGCCCGTCGCAACGGCCGTCACGATTTTCAATGATGCGATAAAGCGCTTCAATCCCATCGTTGATATCGGTAAAACAGCGCTTTTGCTCGCCGCCGTCCACCAGTTTGATGGGTGAGCCTTCCACCAGGTTGAGAATTAATTGGGTGATGGCCCGTGAACTGCCGATACGGGCGGCGTCCAGATTGTCCAGGCGCGGTCCCATCCAGTTGAAAGGCCGAAACAGGGTGAACTTCAATCCTTCCTTGGCGCCGTAGGCCCAAATGACCCGATCCAGCAACTGTTTGGAAACCGAATAGATCCAACGCTGTTTATTAATGGGTCCGACGATAAGCCGGGAGCTGTCTTCATTGAACTCCGGATCGTCGCACATGCCGTACACTTCCGACGTCGAGGGGAAAATAATGCGCTTGTGGTATTTAACACAGTCGCGCACGATTTTCAGGTTTTCCTCGAAATCCAGTTCGAACACCCGCAAAGGATTACGGGTATATTCAATAGGCGTGGCGATAGCCACCAGCGGCAAGACCACATCGCACTTCTTGATATGATATTCCACCCATTCGGAATGAATGCTGATATCCCCTTCCACAAAATGAAAATGCGGATTATCGAGAAAGCGCTCGATGGCATCGGAACCGATATCCAGGCCGTAGATGTCATACTTGTCTTCACGCAGCAGGCGTTCGGTCAAGTGATTGCCGATGAAACCGTTCACGCCGAGAATCAACACCCGCGCCCTGCGCTTTTGCGCCGTGGTGGGTTTGGCCGCCAGACGAACGCCGGTCATAATGCCCATTTCCTGGGCCAGACGGTTGCCTTGCATATACAGGCCGCTCTCGCCCTGGCCGCTTTGAATCACCAGCGCGCCGTCGCCGCAGGCGATGGTAAGCGGGGAAACGTTAAGTACCGTGCCCGGCTGTTTGTCATGCTCCGTATCCAGAGCAAGGCTGCGCCAAATCACCAGCTTTCGCTGTCCGAGATAAGTGAATGCCCCAGGATAGGGCTCCGTGACCGCCCGAACCAGATTAGCGATGTCCCGCGCCGGCTTATGCCAGAAAATTTCGCCATCCGCGGCGGTGCGGCGACCGAAGTAGCTGGCTTCGCTCTCGTTTTGCGCCAGACATTCAACGTTGCCGTTTTTGAGCAACGGCAAATACTTGTCCAGCAAAGGTTTGGCCGCCGCCCTCAGTTTCGCGTGCAGGCTCAACGCGGTATCGCTATCATCGATAGGCAGCACGGACTGTCCCACAATTTCACCGGCATCGGCACGCTTTACCATGCGGTGCAGCGTGATTCCGGTTTCGGTCTCGCCATTGACCAGCACCCAGTTAACCGGCGCGCGGCCCCGGTAGCGCGGCAGCAGCGAACCGTGCAGATTAAAACCGCCCCGGGGCGCCAGGGAGAGGATCTCCTCGCTCAGCATGTGGCGATAATAAAACGAAAAAATGATATCCGGCTGCAGAGCGCGAATATGTTCCACCCATAACGGATGGTTGACGTCGTCCGGCGCGTAGACCGGCAAATCGAGATCGGCCCCCAGCCGCGCGACGGAAGAAAAGAATTTATTCTCACCGGGCTCGTCGGTATGGGTAAACACCGCCTGCACGTCGTAGCCGGCCTCCACCAGGGCGGTTAATCCGACACAGCCGATATCATGGTAAGCAAATACTATGGCTTTCATTATTGATTTTCCTGAGTATGCGAGGACTGCTGCTGGCCGATCACTTTTTGCACAAAATAGCGGGGGCGGGCACGGACATCGTTATAAATTCGGCCGATATACTCTCCCAGCAACCCCATGCCGACGAACTGAGCGCCGATAAAGGTAAACAACACGGCGAAGAGGGTAAAAACCCCGTCCGCCGCCCATTTAGGCCCCAAAATCAGGCGCATGGCGATTAATATCACCGAGAGGGTAAAACCGGATACGGCAATCACGCTGCCCACCAGGCTCAATAACCGCAACGGCGTGGTGGTCAGGCAGGTGATAAGGTCATACATCAAATTGATAAGCTTAAAAAAACTGTATTTGGAGTCGCCGAATTCACGCTCGGCGTGACTCACCTCTATCTCGGTGGTTCGCCGGGCGAAAGAATTCGCCAGAATGGGAATAAAGGTGCTGCGTTCATGGCAATGCAACATGGCATCCACCACCTGGCGCCGATAGGCCCTCAGCATACAGCCGTAATCCCCCATGGCTTTGCCGGTGGAACGTTGAATCAGTTTATTGATCGTGTGCGAAGCGAATTTACGAAACCAGGAATCCTGGCGGTTGGCCCGCACCGTTCCCACTACGTCATATCCTTCTTGCGCAACATTTACCAGGCGGGGAATCTCTTCCGGCGGATTTTGCAAATCGGCGTCCAATGTAATGACCAAATCGCCGGTGGCTTGCAGAAAACCGGCCATGATCGCCGAGTGCTGGCCATAGTTGCGATTGAGCAACACCGCGATGATATGGCTGTCGGGCTGTTCCGCCGCCGCCGACAGGATATCCACGGAATTATCGCTGCTGCCGTCATCCACCAGGATAATCTCAAAAGGCAGGCTTAATTGACGGCAGGCGGCGCCGGTACGCTCAATCAGCGCCGTTAAGCTTTCTTGCTCGTTAAATACCGGAATGACGATAGAAACAGAAGTAAGGGGTTCAACGCGAGGCACTGGGCGGCTCCACTAATGAAAACAAAGCATTGACCACCAGATCGACATCTTCCTGGGTCATATCGGGAAATAACGGCAGAGTACACAGACGCGCCGAATTCCATTCGGTGTCGGGTAACGACAGGTGCGGATAGCGTTCCCGGTAAAATTTTTGGGTATGAACGGCGCGAAAATGCAAACCGGTCCCGATGCCTTTGGCCTGCAGGCGCTCCATCAATTGGTCGCGATCCAGCCCGCAGCGTTCGGGATCGACGCGTACCATAAACAGGTGCCAGGCATGGTCATGGGCATAGCCCGGCAGCCCCAGCGGCAGGAAGGGGGAATTTGCGAGCCGCCGGCGATAATGCTCCGCCAACTGGCGGCGGCGGGCATTCATCTCGGCGAGCCGCGCCAGTTGCACCACGGCGATGGCCGCGTGTATATCGGAAAGGTTGTATTTAAAACCGGGCTCCACGACTTCGGCCTGCGGTTTACGCCCCAATTGGTCGCGATCGAACGCATCTACCCCGAGACCGTGAAACTTCAGCCTGCGCACCCGTTCGGCCAGCCTATCGTCGTCGGTGGCTATCAAGCCGCCTTCGGCGCAGGTCATATTTTTGATGGCATGGAAAGAGAATATCGCGGTGCCGCGGGCGCCTATCCATTCGCCTTTATAACGCGCGCCCGCGGCGTGGGCGGCATCTTCGATGAGCGGGATACCGTGACGCGCGGCCACGGCCCGCAGCGGATCCAAATCCAGCGGCGCGCCGGCGTAATGCACCGGAACAATAGCCTTGGTTCGCGGTGTAATGGCGTTTTCCACGGCCTCGGCATCCACCATCAGCGTATCCCGATCGACATCGATCATCACCGGTCGAGCGCCGAGCAACTCGATCATATTGGCCGTGGAGACCCAAGTTTGCGATGGAGTGATAACCTCATCGCCCGGACCGATGCCCAACGCCATCAGTACGCAATGCATGCCGGCGGTGGCGGAGCTGACGGCAATAGCATGCCGGCAACCAAACGTTGCGCTATAATCGATTTCCAATTGCCGATTTTGCGGACCGGTGGTGATCCAGCCCGACCGCAATACCCGTTCGACGGCTTTTATCTCTTCAGCGCCGATTGACGGGCGTGAGAAAGGCAGCAGGAGATCCATATTCGTTACCACATTAATAAATGCATTTTGATAGTAACTATAATCCTTGTTTATTAAACGAAGATTAAATTCGATATAAATAACGACTTCCTTGAGTGTCAAAACCGATCTTTCTGAGCTACACTCCCTTTTTCAAACTGTAGCTGTGGACTTGGTCAAGTCAACCGTTTTCACCCTAATTCAGACAATTAGATTGTCCCGCGCTCCTCCTTTACAGTCAGAGAAGCGCCCAGCCTCGGGCGGATGTATCAGTTTATTTTTATAAGTAAGTGTTATTTTTCATCCTACAAATTAACTTACACAATATGCCGCTCTACCTCATCTCGCTGCAGTCAAAAATAAAATCGGAACGTCCATTGTGAGGAACATGTTACTTTTTCCGCCGCAAAAAAATATTAAATAATCCTTAAGAAAATCGGCGCATAAGAAAAACGGTTTATTTCCTCCTTTACGTTCAGCTAACAGTTCATTTACGCTTACTGTCCGCCGACCAGTGCGACGAACTTTTCGGCATGTTCCTCGATCCAATCAACCGCCGTTGTCGCCGGCCGATGGGTAAGTTTGACAATATCAGCGGTTATTTCGGCGTAAAAGCCGTTGCAAATCAGCGCGTCTTGGCCCAAAAGCCGGTCAATGCCTGTAGAACACAGGCCGGCGTTGAGGTAAACCCCTCGCTGCTCATCCCGCGTTCGGCGAAAATACCGTACCTTGCGCGCCAAGGTTTCCGACAGGTAATCGGCAAGATATCCCATGGTCACCGCGGCGGGACCCGTTAGAGTATAACGTTTATCCGCGTGGCGCTCGGCGCCTTCCAATAGAATACGCGCCGCCGCGGCCGCCACATCGCGTGAGTCCACCAGCGCCGCCTGACCGGAACCCGCGCTTCCTCCCCATAACGCCATGGGTATGAACCGTGACGCTACGGTAAATACGGCGTCAAATGACAATGACGGGTGGATCCGGGTCGTCTGAATGCTTTGGCGAGCGAGGTGAATATCGGTTTCACTCTGCCATTCCCGGGCAGATTGCCCAGGATATCCCCCGCCTTCCGACAGATTTACCAGATAGGGCACGCCAGCTCGCACCGCCGCGTCGATAAGCGCAAGATCGTAACGGGGCGGCCGCGCGGAATTCCCGCAGACCAGGAAAGCCCTATCGGTATCCTGAAAAGCCACCCGTAACGATAAAGGGTCTTCCAGATTGACGCCGATGAATTCCAAACTGCCCTTTTTGCGGCTTATCCCCTTCATAAGAGGATCCTCGATCAGCGCGCGAACCCTGACCCCTTGCCCGCTCAGTATGTTGAAAAGCTTATCCGCCGCCGTCCACATACCACCCGCAACGGTTACCCTTATCATGTGGGAAAACTCCTTTTGCCAAAATCACGCCATTGAGTCTTATGACGTACCACACCCACAGCAGCACGCCGTTAACGGCAGGATCGATAACGTCCGGCGCCGTCACGGCACAACAAAACGCTATAATATATTTAATATTACAAAAAAAAGCGCAAATTGCGGCAATATCAGGCAGAGCCGCACATTAGGCCCAGGGCCGCGTCGCGAAAAGCGTGCGAAAAATGGACAGATACAGCGCTTTCATTTGGCTGCGATCCACGTGGCGCTGCTGTAGACGCGTCAACATCCGTTGTGCCGTGCCTGCGCTTAGCACCGCCATCATCTCTGATAACGCCGCGACCTGCTCGATATTAAGCTGCGGATAAGCCCGTTTCATCATTTCGCAGCCTTGATGGAAAAAGCCATCGTCCGCATCGCAGAGAATGCTTTCCACCTGCGGATTGCGCGTGGCTTCCGCCGCGATTTCCAACATCAGCCCCTGATTGATTTGCGCATCCTCGCCATCCAATAACCGCTGGCTGGCCAGATTGTCCGCCAACTGGTTGAGATCATTGTCGTGATCCCACATCAGTTTGAGCCGGTGTTTGACGATACGTCGAACAATTTCCTCAATAATCGCCTCTTTATTAGTGAAGTAACGATAAATTTGCCCTACGCTCAGCTGTGACAACGAGGCGATTTCAGCCATGCCCGCCCCATGGAAACCATGCTGACTAAAGCAAATCCTGGCCGCGTCGATAATTTGATCGCGACGTTCTTCTATTCTCTGCTGTTTGCTCATAGGACTTCCAATTTTATCCATCGCTTTTGCACCGCTCCCATCGCCGGCAACCGGCACGCAAGCGCGCCGGTAGAGAACATGAAGACAATTATCAATATTCTGGCAAAACATCACTCGGATAAATCATAATTATGTTGAATGGTCCCTTGATTCGACATAACAATGGAGATTAAAAACGTTAGCATGCAGTAATTAAGCATGGTGCTAATTTGACGAGACGGCAATGTCATGATCCCCTCCGCCAACCGCAAGGTAAATCGTTATCATTCAGCGCTAACGGGGTGTTGACTAAACCAATACGTACGACTATATTAATTTTATGGCTAGAGCATCCCACAGAGATAAAATCCTGACCGTCGGCATGGAAGTTGTTCATGCGCATGGCTTTGCCGGAGCAAGCGTACGCGATATCGTCCAGGCGGCGGGTGTCCCGCAAGGGTCGTTTACCAATCATTTCGCTTCCAAAGAGGCCTTTGGACTGGAGGTCATTGACCTTTATTATGCCAATGCCCGCAAAACCATCGGAGACACTCTGCGCAATGACTCGCTTGCGCCGCTGAAGCGTCTACGTGCTTATATAGATGCAGGTTTGGCTAGGCTTAATAAGAATCACATGCGCGACGGTTGCCTGTTGGGCAATTTTACCGCCGAGGCCAGCGGTTGGAGCGAACCAATAAGATTACGATTGAATGATGTCTTTGACGAAACGCAGCAATCCTTGGTGTATTGCCTGCGCGCTTCGGTAGAATCCGGCGAACTGGATGCCCGGTTGGATTGCGAAGAGATGGCTGCATTCATCGTCTCCTCGCTTCAGGGCGCCAATCTGCTGGCGAAAGCCCGGCAAAGCCCGGCGCCGGTGGAACGTTTTCGCGACATGCTGTTTTCGACGATCCTACCTATGGCGCATGCCGCCGAAGGCGCTGACTAAAGTGCTTTGGGCGTCCCTGCCCGGGCCGCCCGAGTGCTCTATACGCTCTGAGCGTATTTCCTCCGTTTGCCGGGAGATCTTAGCAAGCTGCACCTTTAGTATATTGACGATATCTCCCTCCAGGTGATCAACCTTATCATGCAGCCCATACCTTTCCAGGTAGGCCTTTACGTTCATATTCGTGGTGGTTTCGGCGCAATATCGATCCCCCCTCTTTTTTTCGGCTCATCAGGATGAGGCAATGATAATGGTTTGCGTTATTATAAAAGTTCAGGCGCCAATCATTGCCATGTTCTTATCCGCCAGCCGCTGACTAACGTTCTGGTGGCAACCGAGCCCAAAGAGGGCATGAGCAACGTCGCTCTCTCGCTTCTGCTGCCGGCCTGCCATTCTCCTAACTGTTTGTTTTACTTTTAATCCATCAGCCTACCCGAGTATAACGCCATGATAGATAAGATATATTTGATATTTAGTTTGATTATAAATTAATATTTATGTTTTTTCAGTTTCCAGCCACTAAATTTTATATAAACTTGTGTCTACATTATGGCCGAGAAAAATTTATCATTTTACTCATTTTTCCCTTTGATTTTTATAAAGAAAAATCGGAAAACAGCACTATAATTGAAGGAAATTTCTTCATAACTACGGCTAACGAATCATAAATAGATCAATTTTTATTAAATTCAAGATAGCGCATATTTCCTCATAAATGATTTAATCATTGCAATAATTTATCAATTTCGGGAGTGAATAGTATATTTAAAGGCGTCAAAAGCGGGCAATATTAAGAAATGAGGATCTTTAACAGATATGCTACACACATCACAGATTAAAACACTATTTTATAAGCATTTTTCCTAATTATTTTAATGATTACACGGGCAAAAGCAGAAGCGCTACGTGGGTTTAGGTTAATACAAAAGATATTATAATCTATTGATATAGCACGGCTTTACAAAGACTAGTTAGTTTAATTGATACATAAAAAATATTGATTTACCTCTCGCTATAGGAACCGCCTTTAAATTATCATTTTTCCTGAATGTTGAAAATTAGCATTGCGTTAGGTAACGTATTTCCTTTATTGTCAAACTTGCTATTAAGCGTGAGCTGGCTAACAATATCATTCATTTTTTTTAATTTGCTCATACGAAAAGCTTGTCAAGCTGTACACTGTAGACGTACCTTTTATCCATATCGGAATCATAAGGATCTAAGGTGATTTGTTAACAAAAGCTCATATAAGCGGTTATCTTGGATGCAGAAAAAAAACTGGAGTAATGAGAACCACTTAGTGCTCTCTTCAACCACCCGGCAGGGTTAACATAAACTATGTGCATATATCAATTCCCACAGACAGACGGCGGCCCCGGAGCGACCACAGCGCTGCGGATGACAGGCGGCCAATGCCGGTTATGGCCATGATGCGTTGCGGCTTAAGCATGAACAATGGCTAGGGTAAATTGGCCGGACTCGGCAAAAACAACAAGGAACAAAGGACGAATGTAACTAACGGCAGCGAAAAATAATTGAGAATTGCAAATTTCATAGCTTATCAAGGTCTAGCGGGATGAATGGGTATTTTTTATGGATCATGTTTGTTTTGTGATATGCAAAAAGTATCTATCAAGCGAGAATTAAAGTATTTGCAAAACTCAACTTTTTTAAACGAAGTCAACTCTTTCGTTATGGATAGTTTATTAAGCCTTTTCTATAAAATTCGTCTAACAAATGAACTGTTTTTTAACGTCCTAAAATGAATTAATCACGTTGGAGGTTTAACATGATTCTATTATCTAAGACATTAAGATATTTTATAGTTACCGCACAAGAGCAATCCATAAGAATGGCGGCATTGATTCTCTGCATTACTCCGTCCCCTCTTTGCCGGACAATTAAAATATTCGAGATAAACTTGGGGCACAAACTATTCACCAGAACAAACAATGGACTGAAGCTTACCAATTATGGCCGCGACCTCTATGCAACTTTACTGCCCTTATATCAGGAAATTTGTGAAATTGAGAAAAAGGTCATAAAAAAAACGCATCAGATTCAAAGCGGTAAGTCAAATATAAAAATTGGGCTGGATCATCGTGATTATTCATATCTATCACCTTTCTTCTCTTCATCTGTATTTAAGGATACTAAAAATAATATATCGGTAGAATATTTCCCCCCCTGAGGATGCCGACATTGCAGACATTCTGAATAAAGGGTTGTGTCAGATATTTATTACACAAAAATTGAGCCCATGCCCACCGGGACTCATCCATCAGTCGCTATCGACCGACATTATCATGCTGGCGGTGAAAAGCGACTTGAAGACTGAGGATTATACCCAAAACGAACTTTTTATGAATAAGATTCTGGTCCAATATGAATCTAATCAAAACGAACAGGTTTTTGACGGCATCGAGGAATATATTTCTAAAAACCAGCTGAATCCGAAGCGGGTATTTATACCTGAATTATATGTCCAACTCTCAATGATTGAAAAGGGCGATGCGATAGGGCTTATGCCTTCATCCATTATTAATATCATTAACGATCGCAACTTCAAGGTTAAATTTATTCCCTTCGATTGTGATGATAAGAAATTAGTCATCGAACGGCATATTTATTACCCTCCGACTTATCAAGCATTTATGGAGGAGAAAATGCTGCCGCTGATTGCCAATCATGACGATAGGTGCTTAACAGGATAGCATGCATCATGCTTTTCCTGATGTATTTGCTCGCCGAGTATCACTGGATAATCTGAATGATTAAGCTAATTTAATCAAAATTAGCGGTTATTCAGTGATACTTTCTGAGAAGATGAAGAAGTTTCCCATTAATCGACCTGAAAGTATCTTCCCACCCATTTTTATTGCCCTCATACGTCGTCCACCCACAGGCTTAGGGTCATGAAGCATGATTCGTGTATGCGACACATCACGCCATGGGCGTCAATCAGACTCGTTATTTCATCACACTAAAACAGAGTTTATTAATTAGCATAGGAATAAATGAATTATTAGCAGTTAAAGCCATTATTATGAACTACTTTAGCCAATTTTATGTTAATGATAGCGCTTAAGTACGATTCAAAAAGGTATGGATATATTGGCCCGTCTGTTCGAGACGTTAGCCTCTGGGAACTCAGTGAACAGGGAAACTTTGTGCCGCCGCCGGTAATTGACTCTGGCCGCGCCGTAATCCTCTTTTTTATTGACCCTCTGCGCCACTTGTATTTCAGCACGCTTATTAGCCGATAAAGCTTTGCCGGCGATACCTAAACCCACGTAGAAATGAATGAATGAGTATTTATGTGACTAAGGTAAATTAATTTCGAATTTTTCCCAGGTATAAAATTTGATGGAATTGTGAAATCAAATATGGCAATCTCAGTATTCTTAAGCTTACAGCCATTACGTTTTCCTGATATCAGATTAGAAGTATTTATATAAATAATAGCATCAACTACCGAATATATTTTCATTTATTATATGAAACTCACACATTGATAAGACGCATCAGTAGCGATTAGTTTTGCAAGAAACCCTTTGAAATCTGTAGGTAACGAATTTGCACGCCCAAACGATATACTTGGTAGGATAACGACAATGGTTAATTATCTTAATAATTTTATAAACGCCTTACTCATCGCAGCGCGCCGTATTGTTCAGAACATTCATTCGCTGTGTCGTTTCATACCAAATAAATTAACCTCTTTTGAACTGATGACATGGCTCCTCATCGTTTTCCAATTATTGTTTCCTATCGGCATTGCATTTAGCCCTGCCATTGCCGCCGCCGTAAAACAACAGACTATTGTCGCCACCCAGCCTTACGTGCTTGGGCCGGATGAAACCACGCGCTCCGTGGCGAACAAATATCATCTCAGCTTGGATGAGCTAAAAAAAACTTAACCAATTCCGGTCATTCTCTAAACCTTTTGAACAATTAACGGTAGGGGATGAAATCGATATTCCGTTGAATATCGCCGATTTCTCGGCAAGCCGGCCGGCAGTAAAAGGACAAGATGGCACGGCGGGCGCTTTGGGCGGAATGTCTCTTTTTGGTGCGCAACCGTCCCGGAATCTCCGGCCTTTTACCACCGGCGCGGATGCCGTCGGCGCCCCTGTGCCGGCCGATCAAAACAGCGAAGCGGCGAACGCCATGCTCCGTTCCGCCGCCACCGGAGAATTAGGCCAGAAAGCCGAGCAATGGCTCGATCAATTTGGCAAAGCACGGGTACAGTTGAATGTTAACGACGACTTTCATCTAGACGGCAGCGCGTTCGATTTACTTATTCCGCTCTATGACAAGCCCAAGGAAATGCTGTTCAGCCAATGGGGATATCGCAACCAGGACAGCCGCAATACTATTAATATCGGCGCCGGTTCACGCACCTGGGTGGGGAATTGGATGTACGGCATGAACGCCTTTTATGATGAGGATGTTACCGCCCATAACAGGCGATTAGGCGTGGGTCTGGAAGCCTGGCGGGATTATCTCAAGCTTTCCGCCAATAATTATTTCCGGCTTTCCGACTGGCGCGATTCGCGGGATTTGGAAGATTATAATGAACGGCCGGCCAACGGTTATGATATCCGCGCCGAAGCGTATTTGCCCTCCTACCCGCAATTGGGAGGCAAGCTTATATTCGAGCAATACCGGGGCGATAACGTGGCGTTGTTCGGCCCGGACAACTTGCAAAAAAATCCCTATGCCGTCACCTTTGGCGTTAATTATACCCCCATCAGTCTGGTAACACTGGGGGTAGATTACCGCCAGGGTAAAGGCGATATGAATGACACCACCTTCAACCTGCAAATGAATTACCGGCTGGGCGCTTCCTGGCAATCGCAGATTAGCCCTGACAGCGTTGCGGCGATGAGAACCCTTGCCGGCACCCGCTACGATCTGGTGGATCGCAATTATAATATTGTTCTCCAGTATCAGAAACAGCAGGTTATTGAGCTCAGACTGCCGGCCCATTTGACAGGCTACGAGAGCGACCCGCTTACCGTTACCGCCGAAGTCACGTCCAAATATGCCTTGGATCATATCGATTGGAATTATGCCGCCATCACCGCCGCCGGCGGCACGGTCACCCAAAGCGGACAAAACGTTCTTATCATCAAGCTGCCGCCCTATCAGCACGCCGCCGCCGCCACCAACATCTACAATCTGAGCGCCGTGGCTTACGACGTCAAAAAGAATGCATCCAATACCGCCGTCAGCCGTATTGAGGTGCTGCCGGTCGCGGCGCAAATCACCGCCGCCAACCTGACCGTCACTAAAAACGATGCCGTCGCCAACGGCAGCGATTACAACCAGGTACAGGCCAAAGTCACCGATGCGGCCGGTAATCCGGTGGCCGGGCAAACGGTGACCTTTACCGCCACCAATGGCGCCGAGGTGACCACGGTTACCGGCACCACCGGCGCTAACGGGTTAGCCATCGCCACGTTAACCAATCGGCACGCCGGCACTAGCGTGGTCACCGCTACCGTCAATGGAAACGGACCGTCTGTGAATACTAACTTTATCGCCGACGCAAGCACCGCGACGCTCGCCGCCGGCGATCTGACGGTAACGCGAAATCTGGCGTTAGCCAGCGGCGACAGTGCCGACACCAACGCGGTAAAAGCCGTGGTCAGGGATGCCAATGGTAATGTTCTGGCCGGGCAATCCGTCACCTTTACCGCCACCAATGGCGCAGTCGTCGTCACGGCCACCGTCGTCACCGGGGCGGACGGCTCCGCCTCCACCTCTCTTTACAGTAGATTCGCCGGTAATAGCGAGGTGACCGCGACCTTGGCTAACGGCAGCCACCAGAGTGTGACCGTCACCTTTGTTCTCGACGTCGGCGGCGTGACCATAACCCTTTCCGTGGTGCGCACCGGCGCGGTAGCCAACGGCATCGCCACCAATGAGGTGCAGGCCGTGGTAAGGGATGCCGCCGGAAACCTGCTGGAGGGTCAGACCGTGAGCTTTACCGCCGACCTCGGCGAGGTCACCACGGTCATCGGCACTACCGGCGCCAACGGCGTGGCCACCGCCACCATCACCAGCCGTGAATCAGGGCCCAGCTCGGTTACCGCTGCCTTGACCAATGGACGCAGTCAGACGGAGGTCGTCAACTTTATCGGCGACGTTTCAACCGCGCATATCACCCTGTCCGTCGTGCTCACCGATCAGGTGGCCAATGGCATCGCCACCAATCAGGTGAAAGCCGTGGTCAGGGATGCGAACAACAATCTATTGACGGGACAAACCGTCACCTTTAACGCCACCGATGTGCTGGTCAGCCCGGTTGTCGAGCCAACCGGCTCGGACGGCTCCGCCACCGCCAGCTTCGCCAGCCATGTGGCGGGCCCGAGCACGGTAACCGCTACCCTGGCCAGCGGCGGCCCGCAACAGGTCACGATCAACTTCATCGCCGACGTCACCACCGCGCGGGTTGTCCTAAGCATAGTGCACACCGGCGCGGTGGCCAACGGCATTGAAACCAACGCGGTGAGCGCGCATGTCACCGATGCCTTCAACAACAATCTGGACGGGCAAACCGTCACCTTTACCGCCTCTAACGGCACGCCCACTGCGGTTATTAACCCCACCGGCACGGACGGCATCGCCACCGCAACCCTGGTGAGCGATACTGCCGGTCCCAGCACGGTAACCGCCACCCTGACCAACGGCCAGGACAGCGCGGTGGTTGTCACCTTTGCGCCGAATGCGGTTATCGCCGGCATTACCCTTGCGACCACAGACGCCACCGCCGACGGCCGGGAAACCAATAGCGTACGGGTGTTGGTACATGATGCCGCCGGCAACCCCGCTCCCGGTGTGGAGGTAACCCTTACCTCCACAACCGCCGGGGGCACGTTCCACGTCGTCACGCCGGCCGGCACCACCACCGGCCCCGACGGGTCTATCACCATTGAGTACACCTATACGCTGGCCAATGCGATCAACGTGGTGGCTACCCTTACCGGGACCACGGAAACCGCAACCTCGTCAGGAGGCGTCTTTACCATACCTACGGTGCAGATGACCGTTGTTGACGACGGAACCGTATCCGGTTCGCTTCCGGCGATAGTCAACGTAACGTTAATATCGGCTCGCGGGCAACCGCTGCCCGATACGTTACTTAACGTATCCGTCGGGCAAATCTTCGGCACGGCGATTACCCCGTTCCCCGCCGCCACCGCCAGCTCGCCGGTCACCACCAATGGCGCGGGCCAGGCAACATTAACCGCAACCAGCACCAGTACGGGAAGCAACCTCGTTTTTGTTCTAAGCGCACCGGGGATAAATGAAGGAATGGGCGGAGCTTCAGAGATAACGGATAGGACCGCGATATTTTTCTTCTTTTAGCATCTAAATAAGGGCAAGCTTCATCAAGGTGGAATAGCGACCCGGCTATTCCGCCTTAATGATTTCTCATCGTCCTCCTCGTCCGATCGTTTTTTTTATCGCTCATGTCTGTAAAAAAGAACATTGATTGCCGAGCCACCCTTATGACAATAATCAGCGCTACACATCATTTCCAATGATAAGGTATAAATATGCCAAACATCATCACTTTAACAGGGGTAAATATTGTTAGAGAGGCAAACCCAAGCGGCACCAATTCGCAGATAACCGCCACCGTTATCGACAGCGTAACGCACGCCCCGCAGCCGGGCGTGACCGTTAATTTCACTACCGATACCGCCTTTGCCACGCTGACCCCCGCGTCAGTCCCCACCGGTTCCTCCGGTACGGCCGCCACCACGTTAGATTACCCGAACCCCAACCCCGGCGGAGCCCCTGAGCGGGGCGGCGGTGATTACGGTGACGGCCACCATTCCCGGCGGGGCCAGTGCGTCTCTGCTCGTTAATTATTACTCCCCCGGCGCTCTGCGAAATATATCGATACTTAATACCACAACCGATCCTGGCAGCGGGATTACGACCATACCCAGAACGACCATTGTTAACGGGGTACAGGCATTAGTCTATTTCCCGACCACTATTCAATACGGCGACATCATTACTTTCTTCTGGAATCAACTCTTTATACAGATGGTCTACACCGGCGGCCCGTTGGTCTGGGTCATCGACGTTAACTTGTCCTTTGTGCCGGAACAGACATTAGCTGTAGGGGAATATGTCGTGTGGTATATGATTCAGGATGACGTCGGCAATAGAACCGGCTCCGCCCCCGTTCTCGCCAGGATTACCGACAGCCCGATATCGCAAGCTACATTGCTGCCGCCGCTGCTGCCCCCCGCCCTTAACAATCTGATTAATTTAGCCGCCGCCCAGGCCGGCGTCGTCGTCACCATACCGATCCTGTCGCAAACCGACGTTATCCACTCATCGGATAGGGTGACATTGCATATGGCCCTGTTTACCTTACAAGGCCAGCCGATTCAAATATTTAATTATCTCGTGATTGGCCGGCTGCCGTCGCCTCTTGTTAACGTCACTTATACCATTCCCACGGCTGACTTGTTAAATCGCAACGGCGTCTTCGCGGATTTCTATTATGACATCTTCACTGTGTCACAAACCCCTTCATTTACGCTTACCTCCCGGGCAACCAGAGCCTTTGTGGATACGGTGCCGCCCGGGGGATCTTGATGCAAAATTGGACACTTCCATCAGCAAGGATGCTGGGTTCACAGGCTTCTTTATCAGCGCGTAACGGCTGAATTCTCATTTCGATACCAGGAGATACCATGTCAAACCAGCTTACCCTGAGTGCTGAACCTTTTGCGCCGTTGCCGTTCCCCGCCGGCGGGGTTGCCGATATCACGGCCACCGTAAACGATGCCGAAGGCAATCCGCTAGCGGATGCCGAGGTCAGTTTTCACGTCGGCGCGCCCCACGCCGCGTTGAGCGTCAAAGGCGGCACCACAGATGACCAGGGGCAAATCGGCCTCACCCTGACCTATCCCGCTCCTGGCGTCGCCGGGCATAGCGGCACTGGCGTCATACCGGTCACCGCGGACACGGAGGGGGACAGCAAAACGATATTGATAAACTTTTACGATCCGCGTCTCAGGCCGGTAAAAATATTAAACACGCAACTGAATGACACAACCGGCGCTATCCTGTTGGGGCTAAGGGCTATCATTTTCGGCGTTCAGGCATTGGTCTATTTTCCCGATACGCTGGCGGATGGCGATAAAGCCACTTTTTATTGGGGAGAGTTTACCGCCCGTAAAACCTGTGCCAAAGGGGAACATGTCTGGGTAGTCGAACCCGCTAAGGATTTCAAATCCCATCAGGTTTTCAAACCGGGTAAATACCGCGTCTGGTACAGCATTGAGAATAAAGCGGGTGAGATTATCGGCTCGCAGCCCATTGAAACTATTATCAATGAAAGCCCCTACGCGGTATCGTTAGCCTGAAACCGGCGTTGTCAAACACGGCGGCGGCCGGATGTTTTTTTAGCCGGGCCGCCGATAAAAATGAACATTGAATAACAAAATATAAACCGTAAATATAATTATCGTTTACCAAAATTACACTGTCCGCTCAAGCCAAGGGAGTGATTATGTCTCAGCAGATTCCATTAACCCATCGACCCGATGCCTATAAAATAACCCTGATAGCCACCCCCACGGCACAACCGCAGGTGCCTACCGGTGCGGTTTCTCATTTAACGGCAACGGTGGAAGACCTCTTTACCCACCGACCGGTAAAAGATGTGACGGTGACCTTCAGCTCGACCGTGTCGCAGGCCAAATTCAGCGACGCTCGCGTTAACACCGACCATCAGGGTAAAGCCACTACGCGGGTCATGTACCCGCATCCTGCTCAAACCGAGTACGGCGGCGGACTGGTGCCGGTTAAGGCCAGCATTCGCGACGGCAGCGATTCGGTTTTGCTTATTTTTTACAGCGAAGGTTTACGCCCCGTCTACATCACCAATTTGCAACCCGGCAATGTATTGGACGAGAGGTCCATTGAAGCCGGCGTGCAGGCGATTGTATATCCCTGGGTCGGCACCGAACCGGGGAATCTATATACACTTTATTGGGGAGATAAGAGGGTCCAGCGTGCCTATGACGGCGGAAATTTCCCCTGGGTGGTGGATATCGGCAAGATATTCAATCCTCATGAGGTTTTCAGCAACGGATCATATGAGGTTTTTTACGAACTTAGTGACAATGTGGGTAACGTTGCTGAATGTAAACCGGAGAAGGTTCACGTTAAAGTTGAATCGAACAGGCTGCCTACGCTATTAAAACCGACTTTGCCAAAGCACCTTAATGATATCATTAACCGCGAGGCGGCCAAGGCGGGCGTGGAAGTCACCATACCCGGCGGGCAGTCTGAGATAAAGCGTGATGATCGCTATCGTCTTTATTTAGATACCAAATCCTATTTAGGCGTTCCCATAAAACACAAACTCATTAAACAGGGCCAGGTTGAAAATGAGGCCCCTATCGTTGTGCCGATCCCCTATGCAGATTTACAAGGCTATAACGGCGTCTACGGTGATTTTTATTATGAAATACTCCGTGATGATGATAAACCTTCGCTTATATCCCATGTTACTCAAGTTGTTATTGACACGGTTGTGCCGGAATTAGCTTAGTGCATTTTCAAGTATGAAGAATAGCAGAAGTTATAAAAGGAAAAAGCCAGGATAATTTCTGCTATTTTTTCGCTTCTGTTTTTTGAACATTTCTGTCTTTGTTTATGCAAATAATCGCATAGCTAATTTTGCATGCATATAAGCAAGCCTATCGCAATCTTGTGCAAAAATTTCCAATCCTATCTAACCAATTGATTTAACGTGTTAATTTTTATATTAACGCAACAAAAATATATCAAGAATAAATACCAAATTTTAATAAAATCCTTTGTAAAAAAGAACATTGATTATTGGTTTGTTTAATTCAAATATAGCCCTGTGGTAAAGAAGTTCTTCGTCCTCCCACTCAAATAAAGAGGTTATCATGGCTCTTAGCGCAGTATATGTCACAAACGCTCCCGGCGGGATTATTACTCAATCCAGTATTAACGCCGGTGTTCAAGCCATTGTCCGAGTACCCGTTGATACCGGTTATGGCGATATCGTTGCATTTCATTGGGGGCCCACTTTGCAGCTTGAACGGGCCTACACCACTGCCGCATTTCCAAATTATACCTGGGTAATCGATATTGCTAGCGATTTCCCCATCGCGGAATCATTAAGCGATGGCAGTTATATAGTGGATTACTCTATCACTGACTTCGTCGGAAATGAAACGACCTCTCCCGCGACGGATATTACCGTAGAGGGCAGTGATATCAGTAATCCGGTCTATCTCGCGCCGGTAGTGAATACGACACCGTCAAACATCGTCAATCAAGCTACCTGGCAGGCGGGCTTCACGGTGACTGTTCCGGCGCAGGCGGCAATCATCGCTGGTGATGTTATCACGCTGTATTCCAGGATTAATGGCGTCGCCACTGTAATCGGCACCGCCACTGCCGCCGCAGGCGCTACGACTGTCGATGTTGCCGCTTCAACACCCGCTTTTACCGGCATCAACGGAGTCACCGGCTTCTTTTATTATACCGATACCCGCTCCGGCGCCCTTTTGGGGACCTCCTCGAGCCAGCAGGTTTATATCGACGTCGTCCCCCCCCCCGGGAATTTAACCCACACTTAGTTAGCCGGCCGTGGGACAATGGAGTAATATTCCGCCCCAGAGCAGGCTCGCTAGCAGGTACTTGACTGAATTAGGATGATTGGCCCGGCCAATCATCCTTTTTTATCGCCAGTGGTCAATAGGGCGCATGCCAGGCGCTTACGGCTCTTGAAGCCGACGTGACATGATCGGGTTCCTTTGTCCTGTTTTCAACAAAATGCCGTAGGCGCAGACCTGTTGCCCTGCAGCAAAAACGCACAAGCCGCCAACTCGCCAAAGTGATAACGCAACCGGCGTCAGCGCTTTCCGCCGGTGGCTTCCCGCGCCATCGCCACATAAATGTCGCGCAGTGACCGACTGATGGGACCGGGCTTGCCGGAGCCCACGGGTTTGCCGTCGATTTGCACCACCGGCCAGATAAAAGAGGTGGCTGAACTGATAAAGGCTTCACTCGCGCGATAGGCCTCTTCGACGCTGAAAGCCCGTTCCTCGAACGGTATGCCGTGTTGTTCCGCCAACGCCAGCAGGGAGCGGCGGGTGATGCCGTGCAGAATATCCGAACTGAGCTGCCGGGTCACCAGCGTGCCTTGCTCAGTGACTATCCAGGCATTGGAGGAGCTGCCTTCGGTTATCATGCCGTCTTCCACCAGAAAGGCGTCGTCCGCGCCTTGCGCGTGGGCGTACTCTTTCGCCAGGCAGGAGGCCAGCAGCCCGACGGTTTTGATATCGCGCCGCCGCCAGCGGATGTCCTGCGTCGTCACCACCCGGATGCCGGATTGGGCTTTGGCGTTGTCGATAACCGGTCGGGCCTGGGTAAAAAGCATCAGCGTCGGTTCCACCGCCGCCGGCGGAAAATCGAAATCCCGATCGCCGGAGGAGCCTCGGCTTAACTGGAGATAGACCGCCCCTTCCCGCAGCCCGTTGAGGGCGATAAGCCTGTTCTGTATGCCTTCAAGAGCGGCGGCGGTAACCGGCAGACGAAGCTTGAGCTCACGGCAGGAGCGTTCAAGGCGGGCAATATGGCCGGCGTTTTCCAACAATTTGCCGTTGAGTACCGCCGTGACTTCATATACCGCGTCGGCGAACAAGAACCCGCGGTCGAATATCGATATTTTCGCGTCCGACTCCGGCACATAGTCGCCGTTGAGATAAACGGTTCTGGTCATATTAGTTTTCGCCCAGGAAAAGATTATCGACGATACGGTCGACCCCCTGGCGGAACGGATCCGCCACCGGCAAGCCGAATTGGCGCTCAAGGTTCGCCATATAAGTCATCGCGTCCGCTTCGGACAGCTGCGCGCTGTTGATGGAAATACCGACAAACCGCGCCTGGGGATTGGTCAACCGCGCCGTTTTCAGGTTAAGGGCCATGCAATCCGCCAGGTCCGGCAGCGGGTATTCCACACCCCGCATGGCGGTCCGCGTCGGCTCATGGCATAGCACCAGGGCATCGGGCTGGGCGCCGTGGATAAGGCCGGTGGTGACCCCGGCAAAGGACGGGTGGAACAGCGACCCCTGCCCCTCGATGACATCCCAATGATCGGGTTCATTGGCGGGCGCCAGGACTTCCACCGCGCCGGCGATGAAATCCGCCACCACCGCGTCGATGCTGATGCCGGCGCCGCTGACCAGGATACCGGTTTGTCCGGTGGCGCGGAAGGTGGCTTTTTCTCCCCGCGCCAATAGCGCTTTTTCGATGGCCAGGGCAGTATACATTTTACCGCACGAGCAGTCGGTTCCCACCGGCAGCAGGCGTTTCCCGCTGCGCTTGCGTCCGTTGCCCACCGGCAGCGCCGCGTTGGTATGACGCACGTCGAACAGGTTACGGCCCAGACGCCGGGCGGTTTCATGCAATACAGGCACATCGGACAAGCGGTTGTGCAATCCCGCCGCCAGATCCATACCGCTTTCCAGCGCCTGTTGCAGCACGGCCACCCACTTTTCCGCTATGACGCCGCCGCGATTGGCCACCCCCACCACCAAGGTCTTGGCCCCTTTGGCCACGGCGGCCTCGATATCCAGATCCGGCAGTTCGCAATCCACCTGGCAGCCCGCCATCCTCAGTTGGCCGACACAATATTCCGGATGCCAATGACGGATGCCGGTGGCGACTTTCGCCGCCAGCCGGTCGTGCGCATCGGCCAGAAACAGCAAATAAGGTTTTTGAATTTCCATGATAAACGCCTCGATATAGCCAGTCGACCGGAGTCACGCCTTTTGGCCTGTTACTTCAATGACAGCCGACGCTCGGTTGTTAGTAGGATAACATTTAATAAGCACAGGTCATGCCAAAGACTCACTTTATTGTATGCCGTTTATAATCAGGAGCTTAATGCTTGCTTACGTCGATTTTACTACCTGGTGTCTCAATTTGGCATTTTTTTGCACCAACTTCAGGCATTAACACTGCTTTATTGCCCCAATTCGGGGAGTGAGCATAATGTTCTCGTCAAAAAGCAAGAGAAAGCACTGGGTTCATTCGTTTCACCGGTATAAACGTCGAAAAGAAAACGATGATATCACTATAAAATGAGGCGAATGGCGTTTTTACCGCCGCTTCTGCGGCCGGAGCGCTGACATGTGAACAAAAAAGTCTAAACAGGCTGCTGACAACCTTACTCGTAGTCAACAAAGAGGGGCACTCAAACCGCAAGTTCCCTAAACGGCTCAACCGCCACCGCCGAGGGCAATAGTGACCGAGCGTTTAGGGTTTCAAACCGCCGTTGCTCTTAATTTCAAGCACGACTTATGATAATAAGGCGCGCCTGGCGTTAATCAGGCGCGCCTGGATTGTTGACATCCGAGCTAAGATTTCATGTGCGCAAGCTATGATAACTCTCAATTTCAACCGTTGGCGCTGCCGTCGGATAAAGAGGATCTCTGCGTGGAGTCTCGTCCGCTGTTCAGTCCAAACAGACGATAAACCAATGAAATAACGAGTAGAAAGACAATACCCACCAGCAGCGACAGACGCGTATCAGGGCTGAACGCCATGCCCGCCAGCACGCAAAACAAAAAAATCAGGGTAAGGTAATTTGACCAGGGAAACAGCACCGAACGAAACGGGTGCGAGGCCATTTCCCGCTGATGGGTGCGGCGAAAACGTATTTGACTTATCAGCACCACGAACCAGGGTACCATGCCAGGCAAAACGCTGGCGCTGTAGACATAGACGAAAACCTGCCGCGGATTGGGAATGAGGTAGTTCAGGCCGGAACCGACCAGCAGCACCGCGATGGATACCGCCACGCCGACCACCGGAACGCCATGGCGAGAGACGCGCCCGAGAGCCGCCGGCAATTGACGCTGGTTCGACAAGGCATACAGCATACGCCCGCAGCTGTACATGCCGCTGTTGCAGCCGGACAACGCCGCGGTGAGAATGACGAAATTGATGACGCCGGCCGCCGCGGTGATACCGATTTTGGCAAAGGTCAGCACAAACGGGCTGCCGCCGGTATCGATTTGATTCCAGGGAAACAGCGTGACGATGACAAAAATGGCGCCGACATAAAAAATCAGGATGCGCCATAAAATATTGCCCACCGCCCTGCGCAGCGTTATCTGCGGATCCTTGGCTTCACCGGCGGTAATCCCAACCAGTTCCACGCCCTGGTAGGAGGCCACCACGATACACAGGGCGAACAGCAAACCCTTCCAGCCGCCGGCAAAAAAACCGCCATGGGCGGTTAGATTGACCAGACCCACCGGCTGCCCATGGTTGCCGAAACCAAACACAATCATTGCCAGACCCACCACAATCATCACCACGATGGTGGTGATTTTGATCATGGCAAACCAGAATTCGATTTCACCGTACAACCGCACCGCGGCGAGATTAGCGCCGGCCACCAGTCCCACCGCTACCAGCGCCGGGATCCATTGCGGTAATTCCGGGAACCAATACTGGACGTAGACGCCGATGGCGGTGATTTCCGAAATGCCCACCGCCATCCACATAAACCAATAGCTCCAGGCGGTAAGATAACCGAAAAAATGGCTCATATATCGGTGGGCATATACCGCAAACGAGCCGGTGACGGGTTCGAGATATAACATCTCGCCCATGGAGCGCATAATAAAAAAGACAAACACGCCGGCAATGGCATACGCCAACAGCACTGAAGGCCCCGCCCATTGCAGTGTGCTGGCCGCCCCCATAAACAACCCGACGCCGATGGTCCCTCCCAGGGCGATCAACTCGATATGCCGCGCCTGCAGTCCGCGCTGTAATTCCTGATGTGGTTTCACTCCTGCCCCTCAAAAGAATGCACGCCGGTACGGCTGAACCGGCTCATGATTAAAATAAAGAGGGACAAGAGATTACCGCATTTTTCGATGGAAATGGTTTTTTTACGCTTATTTTTCGTTAGTGATCCCGCTTATGTCCGGTCGGGCGGCAAAATTTCCAATACCCGTTCTTTAGGACGGCACAGCCGGCTTCCGAGCGGCGTCACCACAATGGGACGATTAATGAGGATAGGATGGCTCACCATGAAATCAATCAGTTGGCTGTCGCTCCACCGAGCTTCGTGCAATCCGAGCTGCTGGTAAAGTTCGTTATTGGCTCTTATCAATGCACGCACCGGAATGTCCATTGCCTCTATCAGCCTGGTCAGTTGCTCATGATCCGGCGGCGTCTTTAGATATTCAATGATAGCCGGTTCGAAACCCCGCTGACGAATCAGCGCCAGGGTATTGCGAGATGTCCCGCAGGCCGGATTATGGTAGAGGGTAATGTCGGTCATTAGGGCTATTCCTTCAGTCAGCGCGCAGTCGGGGTGATATATAGGACAACATTCAGATTCGGCGACGGCACAGTATCGCGTTTTTCCCATTCTGGCGCACGGCATTTTGCGAAAAAAAAGGATTTTACTCATTCGTGGTTTATGCAACATTATGTATACGAGTGGATTAATCATAAAATATTTGACTAATAACCATTTTATCCTGATTTCTAAAAAATAAAAAACCGCCGGGGATAAATCCGGCGGTTATCAGCAATGACGGTCATATAATTAGGCTATCGCCCAGCCCGAACTGGCAAAATTCTTGGACGGGGCATAATTATCTGACTGTTAATGGATTTTACAGCAGATTAACGTGAAGGCTTTCTTCCGCCGCCATGGCTGTTGCGGCCGCCTTTTTCACCGGCTTCGGCTGCGCGTTGCGGGTCGTTCTTAAAATTGCCGCCGCTGTGCTGGCCGCCTTTCTTGCCGGCACTGGACGCTTTTTCACGATCTTCGGCAAAATTACCTGAGCCGCCACGATGAGTAGCCATAATACACCTCCGGATGAGTTAAAAGTTCATGCCGTAATACATAGTATTTAATAAAAATTACTATCTATCATATCCGGTTTTAATCAGACGACGATTAAGAAACCGTTATGAATAATCCTAGCCGACCCACCCCAGCTAGCAAGGCTTATTCACACCTTGAAACAAAAAGCGGAAACGATATATTTAATTCAAATTAAACAAACGAAACCGCTTAGCAGGACATTTGGCCGAATCCTTCGCAATATCAGGACGCTTCGACCCGTTGAACGTTCATCGCCGGATAAGGCGCGAAAAGCGCATTGGGATAAAGACAATCCAGCTCGCGGAGGTATAGTAGCTTAGGTGAATATTTTGACCCGGGCCTGGAAAGAACCGGGCCGTCGTTTGACAAGAGGAAAGTTCATGTCCACAGATATCCATGTTGTTGCCATAGTCGAAGGAAAGCCGGGCAGTGCCGAGGCCATTAAACGAATCATCAAACCTTGCGTCGAGGCGACACGCCTTGAAGAAGGCTGTTTGCAATATCATCTTCATCAGGATCACGCGCTAAGCGACCGGTTTATTTTTATCGAGCATTGGGCTAGCGAGGCGGCTTTGGAGAAGCACGCGCAGTCCGCGCCTCTCAAAGAGATGGTGAAGGGATTATCATCGCTCACGGTAAAACCGCTGGACGTTTTTATGCTTAAAGAACTTTATTGATGACCGGCTGAAGCGCATTGCGGCCGGTATTGTCCTCAACGATCGGCAATTTTCAGCCTACACGCTGATTACGCCGACCGTTATCAGGAGACTGTCGTTAGCCGGAGATGATATGTTAACCATCCCGGCCTCATGCATCTTAAAGATATTCCCTCAGCCAGTGCAGCTGCCGTTCAGCTACCTGGGTAAAGTGCTTACCGCTAAACAGATCGTAATGACGGGCGTTCGGCTGAATATGACACTTTTTTTCCGACGCAACGGCTTGGTAAAAAGCCAAGCCGTATTCCAACGCGATGACCTTATCGTCCTCCGCGAAAATCATCAGGGTCGGCTGGGTAATCCTTTCCGCCGCCATAGCCGGGTGATATCGAATGGCTTCCCATACCGTCATATAGGGTACCTTGATATCCAAAGCTGGGTAATGTTTTTTATTGTTCTCAAAAAAAACGCGGGATTCCTCGTCAGTCATTACTTTGATGATGGGCACAAACAGCTCTTTATTATGTTGCCGTCTTTTTCGCTCCATTCGCTCCATGGTGTTAAGAAATCGTCTTTTCTCATCATGGGCCATATCCCCCGTCACCAATTGTTCGCCATCGGCGAAGCCCATCTGGCTAATGATGCATTTCACTTCAGGATGCCTGGCGGCAACTTCCACCACGTGACAGGCACCCAAGGATGTTCCCCAAAGCGCGATGCGCTGCGGGTCAATATCAGGCCGGTCCTTACACCAGGCAAGCACCGCGAGGATATCATCGATCTGCTGTTCCGGAACGATTCGGCCGCGTTCTCCCTCACTGTCGCCGAATCCGCGATAATCGAATGTAACCGCGGCGTAGCCCGCCTCGGCGAATGCATCGGCATACGCCGGCAACAGCAGATCCTGTATACCGAAAAAGCCATGGCAAAGCACTATGGCCGGCAAGGGAAGAGCCGAGGCGACGCGGGCTGGGTATAAACGCAACGCCAGTTTATCGTTCTGGGAAACAATAGTATGTCGCTCTATGTCCATCGACTTTTCTCCTTTTAGTGAGTCACTTATCGTCATGAGAGAATATTTCTATTTATTGTTTTTGCTGAAATAATTAAAATTGTATGTATTTCATTACCGTTATCACTAACCGCCGGACCATTGTATAGCACCGGCTCATGTCGACTCAACGCGAGATATTTGCTGAAATTTAGTTCATATTCTTATTAATTTTTATTGAATTATATATTATGTTTTTAAATTACGCGTTTAATTAATAAATCACAATCAAGTTATGAAAACATCTTTTACTAACCTTACTATTAAAAATAAAAGCAGACAAGAGGAAAAAATAAATAATCTGCTAATAATTAAATTAACTTTAAAAACGAAAAATATCAGATATTAATCAGATATTTCAATAAAATACAGATAATCTACCCCCTCGACTACCGATCAATGCAAAGAGTTATTAATCCGCATTCATGTGTAAAGTTATTACAGACAGTTTGAATGGATATACAATAACCGTTTGTGCTTTTAATATGTACCTACAAAAGCAGACATGTCAACATAGCCTTGACCGAAGACACAATCTCTAAGTAGGTTAAACATCAAGGTTGCCGGATTGGGATGGTCAAAACCCGCATGTGGGATAATTGTTTCAGATAGGTTTAGATTGGCCCAACGGCATCAAGCGGGCGCCTCCCCTTTCTTAACCGGCAATCGCTGTTGCCCTTGGGAAAAATAGCGACCGAATTGTGCAATAGGCAACGGTTTGGAAAATAAAAAGCCTTGCTGATAGATAACGTTTTTATTCAACAGGTAATGCTTCTGATGCAAATGTTCCACTCCCTCTGCGATAACTTGTAAATTGAGCTTCTGGGCCAAATCGATAACCACATCGACCACAATTTTGGTGGTGCTTTCCAATTCGATCATGGAAATAAATGACTTATCCAGCTTAAGGAAATCGATGTGCATTTTACTAAGATAGGAAAGGCCGGAATATCCGGTACCAAAGTCATCGATACCTACTCGCACGCCAATCTCTTGTAGCGCCGCCAATACATCCAAAGTGACATCGTTGACCTCTATGGCCTGACGTTCCGTCAGTTCAAGCAATAACGCTATCTTCTTGCCCCGCACCCGGTGTAAAAATTCCCGGCAATCTTCAACGATTTGCCTATTCAACAAATGAATTGCCGAAATATTCACGGCAACATGCAGCTCTTCTTGCCATTTTACCGGGGTTTTGGCCACCACCTCCGCCACCTGTTTCATCAACTGCTGCGTGAGGGGAACGACTAATCCGGACTCCTCCGCCAACGGAATAAAGACGTCCGGGGGCACTACGCCGTCGGTAGGGTGGCGCCATCGGGCCAGTATTTCCACCCCGGTACAGCAGTTATTTCGGGCATCCATCACCGGCTGGAAGTACGCTTCAAACTCATTGCGCTTCAAGCCTTGCGCCATTGTCGAGCGGATGGAGGTCAATGCCTTGAGCCAATGGCGGATAAGCCATGATGTCACTATCGAAACCACCACGGAAAAAAGCACAATGATGCCGTAGGTGTCCATAAGGTCAGCAAAGAAATGGTGGCGGGAAATATTCACTTGCAACTTATAAGGATATTTTTGTGAACGCCCGGTCACGACGATATAGTCCTTCGACAGGGTATCAACGGATGCCAACTTGCCCTGTGGCGTAAGGTATTTATCGCCTATGATCACCATAACCTGGTTATCCGAGCCGACGATATTCATCATGTAGCTTATATATTGCGTATCTATAATGGTGCTGACGCCGTCGTCCCCCTGGTATTTATGTAAAATGATGACGGCAATATTAGGAAAAAGGCGTGTCCCGTCGCGAAACTGTATGGAAGGAGAAGTCAATGTGTCGGCTGAGGTACGGGGTATCAGCTGGCGATGCGGCTTTAAGGGTACGGTGCCGCAGTAGACTTCATCGTTGTGGATAAGATTGACCGTGCGCACCAGCGAATGTTTTACGCTCATGATGCGCAATCTGTCCGCCACCTCGTCACAAGGCAGCCCAAGCAGGGTCAGAGCCTGCTGCGCCGAGTCGCTGGCGTCATCAAGGATGGTATCGATAAATCTGATTGTGCTGTAAATGTCGGTATTGGCACGTTTCTTCAGGGTATGCTGTGCAATTACCCCTACGACGACCAGAGAAAGAAAAAAGAGGCATAACGGCACAACCACCCATAGCAGCATCAGATGTTTATTGGTGAGTTTAGCAAAAACGGGTACATCCAGTGACCAGCGCATTTATGTTCCCTTCTCATCGATCCTTCTTGGTGGTGAAGGGATCATCCCGCACTCCGTTGTACATTAAAACATTGCCGCTAAGAAAGAGTATACACCCATTGACCAACTTTCAACCCGCTGGGAAGCCCGATGTCCGGTAACGCCGGATCGGGTGACGTCATTCCGGGGCCGGGTCTTAATGCTTTGCCAACCTGACGTTTCTCACATATCTTAAATAAAGACATATATTTGAAACGCACTTAAGTGATACTGTTCCTCTATTGAGCAAGAATATAGATATCTTAATGCTATTGATTAAAAGGTATTTGTTACAGAGGCTTTGATTAGGGGGTATATGAATAAATAATAGATAAATTGAATGCATTTCATTCGGTCGCATGCATTAATTATATTTTAAATTATTCTATATTAAAATTATTCGCAAGATGGAAAACATTTTGTCATTGACCGAACCTGTTATTTGTTTTACTATCAAATAAAATAATAATTAATACTTCATACTCAATCCGGCTCTTGAATGACGCGGTCTTGCCAATACCACTGCAATTGAACAATGAGAACAAAAATGCTTATTACTGTTAATTCCACCCAGGATAATAGACATGCCCTCATTACAGATGAAATAAATGATCTTATACATAGAGAGATCAATTTTCCTGAGCACACCCGCTTTGCTTATTCCGTAATCAACAAGCGCCATTTAGAACCGCCGGTTATTTACTCAAATTACCCAACTGAATGGATTAATAAATACATTAATATGACGCTTTACGAATATGACCCTGTTATTATCATCGCATTGCAGCGCATAACGCCTTTTACCTGGAGTGATAAAATCCCACCTGCCAACAATACATGCTATAAAGATATTTTCAAATTCGCAAAGAAATACAATATTTCCAATGGCCATGCTTTCCCTTTGCATGACCATGATAATAACCTAGCAACCCTTAGTCTTTACACAGAAGGAGATACCGAATTATTTCAGCACTACATAGCAAATCATAAAAAAAACATTCAGCAGTTATTATTGTCGATTCATGAGCGATATATCATCGAAAAAAGGCACGATCAAAATTCTTTACGTGATAAATTGGATAAAAAATTAACATCCAGGGAAATAGAGGCCCTGCGCTGGGCGAGCATTGGCAAAACCTATAATGAGATTGCTATTATTATGGGTATTACTGAAAGTACTGTTAAGTTTCATATCGGTAATATCATTATCAAGCTTGGAGTAGTCAATGCCAAACATGCGATAAAGAAGGCATCGGATTTACATTTGCTACAAATTTATGAGTAAATTAACGCCAATGACATGAAATACGGCTAATCAAATACCTTATCGATAGCCTTTACTTTTGCCGCTTACATGTCATTGACATGAAATCATAGAGCGCAATTAAGCTTCGCAATTTTTGATATATCTTGAACGTATGAAAACATAGGCTTTTTTTTAGCAATAGAACAGGGTTATGCATTAAAAAAAATTTATAAATATATAGGCCATTTTCTGAGGTAAGCCTCTTCGCAATAATGATAACGTCGAATATATTTTATCAATCTATCCTGGCTTTCATTATCGATATTCAGACGGAGCAAATACACCGGCTCTTTCTTTTCCGATAAGCCTATGCTTTCAATAGCGACGTTCCAACCACTTCGCTTCAATAGGGTATACATTGATTTACTACACACGGTCAATATACCGTTTTTATCAATGGCGCGGGTATAATTGATCATGCCTAGGAACAATAAATGGCAAAATGGCAGCTTGGTATCCACCAGTGATTTCATCCTGGCCTTGTCGACAAAAAACCGGCTCGACTCCAGTAACGTCTCATCTTCCGGCGCCTGATAGTCGAAAAATTCCCTAAAGGGACCCGTGATCATATTCGGATGGTTCATGCTGATGAAACGAACGCTGCTGATAATGTAGCCTTCATAGCAACCTAGCAGATAATGGGTATTTTCATTATCATAGTGATCGAATTCCCGATCGCCTACGCAGGTGACTTGCCAATCAAGACGATCCTTGAACGTTTTTTCTAAGCAAGTATAATTCGTCAAGCTTATCATTAATAATATCCTGGTAACCTACGCTAATTAAGTTAAACATACCCCATCCTTTTATCGTTATGAATTAACTACCTTTGCTTTACCTTAATACAAAGTAATTTTATGGTATCAGTAAAGGAATGCGCTCACAACCTGTACTAAAGTTCAGGGTAATAACTACACTTAATATCAGCTTTGAATACAACTAATTAACGCGTATCGTATTTTACCTGGTCGTTTTCACACCAACCATCATTGTCGTAGATGATAGTTATAAGGAGATGTATGAGCAATCGATTTTGTATCATTCTAAATGAAGGAAATAAATCATTAACCATGGAGACGCCGCCTAACGATAAAATCTACCCTTTGCGGCAGGGCATTTTGATTATCGGAGAACGCACGCCTTACAAGGCTTTCAATATTAACAGTGAATCTTGGCATATCATCGGGCATATTGATAATTTACCTTTATTGAATTATCTATTATATAGCCATTATCCTTCGCAAAATGATGTCATCAGTAAAGAAATCATTTGCCTGGCGGTTAAAAGGTACGGAATGAAAATCATCGAATTGTTGCAAGGAAACTTCTGCATTATTCATGAGGATCCCGTAGGGGATCTGACGGTGGTTACGGAAGGCGAAACGCAGAAGGACGCGGCCAAGGCCGCCAACGACGCCATGGCGGAGCGCGCGAGCGATTATACTTGGCCCTTTGGCGGGGCGGACATACCGCTTCGTCACTCCCCTCTTTCTTTTTATGGGAAAGCGGCCGGTAAAGAGTGTTTTCGCGCGGTGCCGGTATGCCAATGTCCACAGCCCTCCTATGGCAAGCGCCGTAATATTGTTATAACCCGTTGGAATGACGATCGATTGCAGTTTATCCGAAGCGTTAGTCATTCTACTTGCCCGGATGATGAGCCAAGCGGCTCAAATGAAATGAAAAATAAAGGTATTGATATTGAGAATTATTCTTTATCGTAAAAATAAAATAAATAGAAAAAACATTAACTCAATTTAAATATTTCCAAGGTGCCTCGAATAAACTTTCTGGCAGCCAGGTAAATATCAAACGCATATCCACTTATTTTTTCCTTGATTATTTTCGAGGATCGATCATTAGACAAAGCGCCAGAATGGACTAGGCTTATATCAATTATTACAGCTCGGATTAGCTCAAGGAGATTAAAATGGCCGAACATGATCAATATCAAATGCAAAATCCATTAACGCAATATTCATCCGATGAGTTTCCCAAGCAACAACAATCTTCACCCGGATTGCAATCCGAGATGGGACCGGTTCCGGATTGCGGTGAGGAGACCTACAGGGGCAGCGGCCGCCTGACGGGACGTAAAGCGCTTGTTACCGGCGCGGATTCGGGCATCGGGCGCGCGGTGGCCATCGCCTTTGCCCGCGAAGGAGCGGATATTGCCCTGTCCTACCATCCGGATGAGCAAAAAGATGCCGACCAGGTAGCCGAGCTGGTAAAAGAAGCGGGCCGTAATCTGGTCATGTTGCCGGGGGATTTAAGTGATGAATCTGTGAACGTCAAAACGGTGGAAAATGCGGTCAATCAGCTAGGGGGCCTGGATATACTGGCGATAGTGGCCGGTAAGCAAACCGCGGTGAAGGATATCGCCGAACTGACCACCGAGCAGTTCCGCAAAACGTTTGAAACCAATGTGTTTTTCCCTGTTTTGGCTGACGAAGAGCGCGTTGCCGCACATGCCGGCCGGCGCTTCCATCATCACCACATCATCCATCCAGGCGTACCAGCCCAGCCCTACCCTGCTGGATTACGCTGCCACCAAAGCCGCTATACTCACCTATACCCGTGCGCTGGCGAAACAGGTTATCTCAAAAGGCATTCGCGTCAACTCCGTCGCGCCCGGGCCTATTTGGACCGCCTTGCAGGTTACCGGCGGCCAACCGGAAGAAAAACTTCCCCATTTTGGTTCGCAGACGCCGATGGGTCGCGCCGGGCAACCCGCTGAACTGGCGCCGGTGTATGTCTATTTGGCTTCACAGGAATCCAGCTATGTCACCGCCGAGGTACACGGCGTGACCGGCGGCAATCACCTGTCATAGCCGGGCCATCGGGCAGGCGACAATCATCCGGCATTGTCGAGCCATCGGACAGGCGGCTAATGTTGTCCCGGCGTGTCCATACCCACTAGGCCGACTTTAAAATAGCCGGCCTTGCGCAAACCGTCCATAACCGACATCAGCGTTTGGTAATCCACCTGTTTATCGGCTTGGAAAAATATAGTCGTTTCCTTATTGCCTTGAGTCTGTCCATTGAGGGCATCGGCCAGAGTATCCATATTCACCGGTTGACTGCCGATATACAGCTGCTTATCCGCCTTAACCGACAGATAAACCGGCTTAATGGGCCGCGGCTGAGCCGCGGCGGTTGAATTCGGCAAATCCACCCGGATATCCACCGTGGCCAATGGAGCGGCCACCATGAAAATGATCAGCAGTACCAGCATGACGTCAATGAAAGGCGTCACATTGATATCATGCATCTCGCCCTCGCCGTCGATATCCTCATTCAGATGCATTGCCATAGCCCTATCCTAACCGCAGCTTGGCAACGGCTTTTGTTCCCTGTCGCCGACGTTGGCCGCCAAATCCAACGAGCGCCCCAGTAATAACAGGATTTGCGCCGCGCTGTCCCCCACCATGGACTTGTAGCCGGCGATAGTGCGGGCAAAGATATTGTAAATCACCACCGCCGGAATCGCGGCGAACAGGCCGATTGCCGTAGCCAGCAGCGCTTCGGCGATGCCCGGCGCCACTACCGCCAAATTAGTGGTTTGCGTGTGGGCGATGCCGATAAAGCTGTTCATGATGCCCCATACCGTACCAAACAGGCCGATAAAGGGGGAAATGGCGCCGATGGTGGCCAAAAAGCCATTGCCTTTGCCCATCGCCCGGCCGGAAGCGGCCACCCGGCGTTCCAGCCGGAAAGCAGCGCGCTCCTTGATGCCGGCGCTATCATGGCTTCCGGCGGATAAGTCCAATTCATTTTGCACTTCCGTCACTAAACCGGAACTGATGCCGGCGGACGGGAAGGCCGCGGCCACCTCAATGGCCTCGTCCAGGGTGCGCACGTTCGTCAGTATTCCCAGTTCGCGACGCAAACGCCGCTTGGCCGCCATCAGCTCGATACCTTTGCCGAAAAACAATGCCCAGGTGATGACGGACGCCGCCAACAACCCTACCATGACGGTTTTGACCACCACATCGGCGTGTTGATACATACCCCATACCGATAAATCCATTTGTGCGAAGGGCTGCGTTGACGCCATGTCGGCGCCGGTCGTCGCGGGCAAAACCTGCTCTTGCTGGCTGCTTTGGCGAGAAGCCGCATCCGGGGAGGCCGTCTGTTGCATGCTTTGCGTCTGAGCAGGCTGCGTGGCGTCCTGCGGCGGGGCGGCGGCGCTTAACGCGCATAAAAATAAAGAAGCCGCCGCCAGACCGCGCAGGATGGCGGGCAGCGGGCCGGCGCATCGCCGTGCCTGCAAAAATAGGTCCTGGATAATCGTCATGACAACCGTCTTCACGAAGTGCCTCCACCGGATAACTGTTTCAGAAAATTAAATCAGCGTGAATGATAGCAAACAGGACATGAATTGATAGTGGTTCTCATTATTATTTGTATCAATTTTATTAATCCTCCAAAAATCCCATCAATAGTTTCACTACGTTAATAAATGGTAGCTTAATCCGTAACGAATTTATAAAGATTACCGACACCGGCGGCTTTAAGCCCGACGGTAAGGTCCGTCGTTTTTTTTAAGGTGGATAGTTAGCGCCGTTAATGATTTTTTAGCTTACTAAAACGCCTGCCGTTCGCGTGCATTCATGTTAACGTAGCAACGCGGATAAGGGGGATGTCGCCCCGGTATGTGTAACCATTAGCGAAAGGCACGGCGCAGATAATGACGGCTAAGAAAATTGAAACGGCACTGATTGCCGCCGGTAGGGATAAGAAGTTTACCCAGGGTTCGGTCAACACGGTGATTCAACGGGCTTCCTCGTTGGTTTTTGATTCGGTTCAAGAAAAAAGCACGCCACCGCCCAGCGGGCGAACGGAGCATTGTTTTATGGCCGCCGCGGTACCCTGACGCATTTCTCCCTGCAACAGGCCATGGTGGAGCTGGAGGGCGGTGCGGGCTGCGCGCTTTATCCCTGCGGCGCCGCCGCCATGACCAATGCCATACTCTCTTTTGTTTCGGCGGGGGATCATATTCTGGTCACGGGTTCGGTCTATGAGCCCACCACGGATTTCTGCCGCCATATTCTCGGCAAGCTGAATGTCGCCACGACCTGGTTCGATCCGAGCATAGGCGCCGACATCGCAAGCCTGGTCCAGGAAAATACCCGCGTAGTATTTCTGGAGTCGCCGGGATCCATCACGATGGAAGTTCAGGACATACCGGCCATCGTTCAGGCGGTGCGTTCCGTCAACCCCGACATTGTGATTATGCTTGATAACACCTGGGCGGCGGGTATTCTATTGCCGGCATTGGCGTTGGGGGTGGATATATCCCTGCAGGCCGGTACCAAATATATCATCGGCCACTCCGACGCCATGCTCGGCACCGCGGTGGCCAACGCCCGTTGTTGGGATCAATTGCGAGAGCAATCCTATTTGATGGGACAGATGGTGGACGCCGATACGGCCTACATGGCCGCCCGCGGTCTGCGTACGCTGGGGGTTCGGCTTAAACAGCATGAGGTAAACGGCCTGCGGGTGGCTCAATGGCTGGCCGAGCGCCGGGAAGTGGCGAGGGTGAATTACCCGGCGCTGCCGGGCAGCCGGGGCCACGACCTCTTCAAACGGGATTTCAAGGGCGCCAGCGGATTGTTTTCATTTATTCTGAAAGAGCGACTGAGCCAGCGGCAGCTCGAACACTATCTTGATCATTTCGAGCACTTCAGTATGGCCTACTCCTGGGGCGGTTTCGAGTCCCTGATTCTGGCCAATCAACCCGAGGATGTGGCGGCCATACGTCCGGCGGGAGGCGTGGACTTCACCGGCACTCTGATCAGGGTCCATATCGGCCTGGAAAATGCGGACGATCTCATTGCCGATCTGGCGGCCGGTTTTGCCCGCATCCACGAGGCCGCTCAATCGCCCAATGTTTGAAAGAGGTCTAGAATAGTTAATTAAAATTGTCCGATTGGGCGCCCCGTCGGCGACAATGCTTATTTTTAACGATAAGTTGTGGTACCGAAACGAGATAGCCAAGATAGCACCAAAACGAGATAAGCAGGTTCGAATGGGTGTATTACATGAAATTGTCCGCGCGCTTTGGCAACAGGATTTTGCCGCTTTGGCCCATCCGCAGATAGTTTGGGTGGTGTATTGCGTGATATTCACGATGTTGTTTTTAGAAAATGGATTGCTGCCGGCCTCATTTCTCCCTGGTGACAGTTTATTATTGCTCTCAGGCGCCATGGTGGCGAAAGGCGTCATGAGCTTTGTTCCCACGCTGCTGGTGCTCACCGCCGCCGCGGGCCTGGGCTGCTGGTTTAGCTATCTCCAGGGACGCTGGCTGGGGGACACGCGCATCGTCAGAAGCTGGCTGCTCCATTTGCCGGCCCATTATCACCAACGCGCCTATACCATGTTTAATCGTCACGGATTGATGGCGTTGCTGCTGGGCCGGTTTCTGGCCTTCGTTCGCACGCTGCTGCCCACCATCGCTGGCATTTCCGGCCTGGGCAATACCCGCTTCCAGTTGTTCAATTGGTTAAGCGCGCTGATATGGGTCAGCGCTCTGTTGACGTTGGGATACTCCCTGAGTCACATGCCCTTTTTAAAGCATCATGAGGATCAGGTCATGATGATCCTGATGGTACTGCCGTTGATATTGTTGTGCAGCGGTCTGGTGGGCACGTTGCTGCTGCTGTGGCGCAAACGTAAAATTAAAATACCGCCTGAAGGCGTTAAACTTGCAGGGCGGAGTTAAGGCCGGGCGCCCGTATCCGCGCGACGTCCTCACGGGGGATACGCCGAAGTAGCGTTTGAATTCGCGGCTGAATTGCGATGGGCTTTCATACCCCACCCGCATGGCGGCGGTGCCGGCGTTCAACCCGTCATGCAGCATCAATACCCGCGCCTTATGCAGCCGATAGGTTTTCAGATACTGTAACGGCGAGGTGCTGGTGACCGCTTTGAAATTATGATGGAACGCCGACAGGCTCATGTTGGCGTCGGCGGCCAGCTGTTCGATGGTCAGGTTATCCGCAAATTGCCGTTCGATTTTTTTATGATTTTGGCAATCTGATTGAAATGTGTTTGCCGGTTCGCCAGGGCGAACAACGCATCGCCGCAAGCGTCCTGCAACAGATAGTAAATGATCTCCCGGACGATATTGGGCCCTAATACCCGCGCATCCGTCGGCTTGTCCATGATATCCAACAGGCGTTCCGCCGCGCAGAACAGCTCCTGCGTCAAGGGCGCCGCATTGATGCCGCTGGAACGAACGGTCACCGGTCGAAATTGGGCGTCATCGCCCATATCGATAATGAGATCTTGCAGCATTAAGGTGTTAACCCCGATGGCCAGGCCCACGAGGGGCTGCTCGGGGGAGGCGAAAGTTTCGCACTCAAACGGCAGCGGCACGCTCAGCAATAGATATTTGCTGGCGTCATAATCGAAAATCTTGTTGCCGAGATAACCGGTTTTCCGTCCCTGAAACAATATGACGATTCCCGGTTCATACATTACCGGCGTACGGGCGCAATAGGCATCGGCAAACAACAGCCTGACGTGAGGTATGATGACCCGGTTTTTTTGTTGCAGCAATGCCATGGCGCGGGCAGCCAGGCGGGTGCATAGGGAGTTGTTCTCTGTCATCGTGCGAATTCTCTCTATTGAACGATCCAGCACTTATTTTGCCACTTATTGCGATTTTTCTATAACCCTTAGGAGAAATAGGCAAATCCCGCGGAGGAATATGCATTGAATCGCGAAGTCGGCTTCACCACAATATAAACTGGCGGTCTCCGCCTCCTCCCGCGGCTTCTACTAGACTTGTCGATACTCATGACCCTACCGGCCCTTCATGCGCCGGCAAACGTATAAAGGAGACACAATGACAACGCAACCGACAATAACCTTCCATGACGGACGGACCATGCCGCAATTCGGATTAGGCGTCTGGCAGGCCAGTAATGAACAAGCCGCGTCATCGGTGCGGGAAGCTTTAAAACTGGGTTACCGCTCCGTTGATACCGCGGCCATTTACGGTAATGAAAAGGGCGTGGGCCAAGGGCTTAAAGCCGCGGCGCTCCCCCGGGAAGCGCTGTTCATCACCACCAAGCTTTGGAACACCGATCAAAGCGTCGCCCCGAAGGCTTTGGATGAGAGCCTGAAAAAAACTGCAGTTGGAATATGTTGATCTCTACCTTATGCATTGGCCGGTACCGTCGCAAGACAATTATGTCCGGGCCTGGCGGGATATGGTGAAACTGAAAGAGGAGGGATTAGCGAAAAGTATCGGCGTCTGTAATTTCCATGCGCCTCACCTGCAGCGGCTGTTTGACGAAACCGGCGTCATTCCGGTCATCAATCAGATAGAACTTCATCCGTTACTGCAACAGCGCGAGCTGAGCGCCTTCAACGCCGCCCACGATATCGTCACCGAAGCCTGGAGCCCGCTGGCGCAAGGGGGCAAAGGGGTATTCGATCAGCCGATTATCCGCCAGCTGGCGGATAAATACGGTAAAACACCGGCGCAGATCGTTATTCGCTGGCATCTGGATTCCGGTCGGGTGGTGATACCGAAATCCGTAACGCCATCGCGTATCAAGGAAAACGCCGAGGTGTTCGACTTTACCCTTGAACAAAGCGAACGGGACGCCATCGCCCGGCTGGACAGCGGCAAGCGCCTAGGCCCGAATCCGGATACCTTTGTCAAACCCTAGTCACGAGGGCTGTACGGCAAACTGGCCGGCGCAGCCGCGGTCGGCCAGTTCCAGTACCTGATTGTAATACATGAAGGGGAAATGTTCTGAGGTGGCCTGGGGATACCAGACCATCAGTTCGATTTCGGTTTCCACCCAGACCGTGTCTTTCCAGCCTTGATCTTCCGGCAGCGGCGCACTGCCGTTGACCCGCTTGATTAAAAACGCCACTCCTTGTATATGAAAAGGCTGCGGCGTATCGGCATAAATGATCCAACGTTCGAAACTGCCCTGCAGCGCCTGAAAATCGACGCGTTTCATGTCCCACAGCGCCCCGTTGATGCCCGGCAGGCTCCCTCCCAGGCGGAATTCGCGGGTCCGGCTGATATTGCCGTCGACGAACTGATCCGGCAACAAGCGCATGGGCAGATTATCCGTCACCAGCGGCAGCAATCCGGTGGGCTTCAATGTCAACACCACGGTTGAAATAAGAATCGTGGAAGGCTCGAAAAAACCACGTACCCGGTCCATCAGGCCCGCCGCGGTACCGACGGTAATGGACACCTCTTCCCCTTTCGACATGTCAATCAGGATTTCCCGGCGTTCGCCGGGCACCAATGACAATTGAGTCACTGATACCGGCGCCGGTAAAAATCCCTGATCTCCCGCCACCACCTGCATCGGCCGTCCATCGCTAAGGCTCAGCCGGTAATGGCGGGCATTGGACGCATTGAGCAACCGCAGCCTTACCCAGCCGCGGGAGACCTCGACAAACGGGCTCTGCGCGCCGTTGGTCAACAGGGTATCGCCGAGAAAACCTCCGCTGGAGGGCGGGTCATAGACCGGCGCGCCGAAATTATCCAGCCGTTTGTCCTGGATAATAATCGGAAAATCATCCACACCGTAGTGATTGGGCAGCGGGAGTACCCTGCTTACCTCGTCCTCCACCAGCCACAGGCCGGCCAGGCCGTTATAGACATGCTGAGCCATACGGTTGGGAGTATCGGCATGATACCAGCAGCTGGCCGCCGGCTGGCGAATGGGCAATACCGGCGACCAGTCGACATTGGGGGACATCATGCGCGGCGCTCCGCCCATCAACGTGCCCGGCACCTGCAGGCCGCTTACGGTCATGGATACCGGCTCGCTGAGGCGGTTATTGTAGATAAGCTTGACGTCGTCGCCATCGTACACCCGCACCGTAGGCCCCAGATAACCGCCGTTGATGCCCCAGGTCGCGGCCCTGCGTCCGGGAGTGAATTCCCAATGGGCCTGCTGCAGCGTCAAAAACAGCGGCTGGCCGCGGCGGGATTCCAGCAACGGCGGCACCGGTAAGGAGACCTGCCGTCCGGACGCCCCTGCCCTCAGCGGTATGGCGCCGGAACATAGCGCAATGCCCGAAGCCTGAATGAACTGACGTCGACTGAGTGACATATCTACTCCACAAGACCCTGCAAACTTTGGCAACTATCCCATCGCCGTTCTCGGCCTCGGGGATAATCCTTCCCGACCAATCTGCCGCGCCGACGGCTGCCCGACACACAGCGGGCGGTTTTACCTATTTTCCGCGCGCTTCGCGTTCAGCCACTTCCGCATCCAGTTCCGCCAGCTTGGCGACCATGATATTGCGGCAATCTTCCGTCAGCACCCGAACTTTATCGCGGCTGTAGGCCCCGGTATCCACCGGAGGAAGGACCTCCACAATCACCAGGCCGTTCGACCAGCGGTTGAGCTTGATTTTATTGGAAGTAGTCGACACGCAGATCGGCACAATCGGCACCTCGGCGGCGATGGCCGCATGAAAGGCGCCGTTTTTAAACGGCAGCAATCCGCGGCCCCGGCTGCGGGTACCCTCCGGAAACATCCAAATGGAAAGATTTTTCTTTTTGATCTGGCGGACAACTTCCGTGATAGTCCCATGGGCTTTGGAACGGTTTTCCCGATCTATCAACAAATTACCCGTAAGCCAATACAGCTGGCCGAAGAGAGGGATCCACAGCAGGCTTTTTTTTACCTACCGTCACCGTCCCGGGCTGTACGGCTTTTGCGGCGGTCACCATATCATAATTATTCTGATGATTAGCAATATAAATGCAGTTGTGCCGCGGCGCCGTGGCCGGGGGTTGGCGGATCTCGACTTTCAGCCCCAAAAGCGGCGCCAGGCGGCCGAACATATGGCCGAAGGTGGCGACATGGCGAGGGTTTCGCGGACTGAACAGACAGTAAATCAACCCAAACACGCAGATACAAGCAGACAGCAATACCACCAGAATGATGCGAATGATCGCTAACATATTTACCTCTTACCCGCCAGCCACCGCCAGTATACCGGCTTGATTACCAATGACCAGGTTATTACCGGCCTGAATTTTTACGCAAGGGGGCGCTTTTGCGGTTTTCTTGTTATGCAATGGTGATGCATTGCGACACGCCCGCCGCTTACCGGCGGACGCGCACATCCCTATAATGCCGGTGCTTCTCCGTCTTGCGCGGCGGGAGCCGCCAAGGGGTCATCCAATTCGATGCTTTCTATACGCTGCAGGCCACGGGGCAACAACGTGCCTTTACGACCGCGCTCCGCCCGATATTTCTGCAAATCTTCGGGGCGGAGAGTAAGTTTGCGCTTACCCACGAAGAACGTCACCGACGCTTTGGTTGACAGCGGCAGCAGCCAGGTCATGCGATCCTTGCCCGCCGCCGCATCCGCCGCCGCGATGGAAATGATTTTATTACCCTTGCCTTTGGAAAGCTGCGGCAAATCCATTACCGGGAATAACAGCAGCCGGCCCGCCTCGGTTATCACCAGCAGCAGCGCATCGTCGCTATTGCTTATCCACAGCGGCTCCATGACTTTGGCGTTTTCCGGCAGGGACAGCATGGCTTTACCCGCCCGGTTTCTGGCCACCAGATCCTCGAAGGTGCACAGAAAGCCGTAACCGGCGTCGGAGGCCAGCAGCAGCCTTTGATCGCCGGAACCGGTCAGCATGCGATCCACCGTCGCCCCCGGCGGCAGGGTGAGCTTGCCGGTCAGCGGCTCGCCCTGGCCCCTGGCGGACGGCAGTGCGGAGGGATCCAGCGCATAGCTGCGGCCGGTGGAGTCGATAAATACCACCGGCTGATTGCTCATGCCGCGCACGGCGCGCAGAAAGGTGTCGCCGGACTTGTAGTTGAGCGCGCCGGGGTCAATATCATGGCCTTTGGCGCTGCGCACCCATCCCATGGTGGACAGGACCACCGTCACCGGTTCGGAGGGCACCAACTCATGCTCGCTCAGGGCCTTGGCCTCCTCGCGCGCCACCAGCGGCGAACGGCGGGGATCGCCGTAGGCGGCGACATCCGCCTCGATCTCTTTTTTCAACAGATTGCTGAGCTTGCGTTCAGAGGCAAGAATGCCCTGCAGCTTTTCGCGTTCTTTGTCCAGCTCCGCCTGCTCGCCGCGGATTTTCATCTCTTCCAGTTTAGCCAGATGACGCAGTTTCAATTCCAATATCGCGTCGGCCTGGGTTTCGCTCAGCGCGAAGGTCTGCATCAATACCTGCTTGGGTTCGTCTTCGGTGCGGATGATGCGGATAACTTCGTCCAGGTTAAGATAGGCCACCAACAGCCCTGCGAGAATATGCAGGCGGCGCAGCACTTTCTCCAAACGGAAGTTCAGGCGGCGCCGAACCGTATCGCGCCGGTAAACCAACCATTCCGTAAGGATTTCCAACAGATTTTTTACCGCCGGACGGGCATCCAGGCCTATCATATTCATATTGATTCGATAGCTGCGCTCCAAATCGGTGGTGGCGAACAGATGATTCATGACCTGTTCTAGATCGACCCGGTTTGAACGGGGCACCACCACCAACCGGGTGGGATTTTCGTGATCCGATTCATCACGCAGATCTTCCACCATCGGCAGTTTTTTTCGCCCGCATCTGACCGGCTATCTGCTCGAGCACTTTCGCGCCGGAAACCTGATGCGGCAGCGCGGTGATGACCGCCTCATTGTCCTCGATGCGCCATAAGGCGCGCATGCGCACCGAACCGCGGCCGCTTTGATAGATTTTGAGGATTTCTTCACGTGGTGTAATGATCTCCGCATCGGTGGGAAAGTCCGGCCCTTTAACGTGATTGAGCAATTCTTCCAGGGAAGCGTCCGGATTGTTCAACAGCGCGATGACGGCGCCTCCCACCTCGGCGATATTGTGCGGAGGAATATCAGTGGCCATGCCGACGGCGATGCCGGTGGTGCCGTTTAACAGAATATTCGGCAATCGCGCCGGCAACGTTTTGGGTTCTTGCAACGTGCCGTCAAAGTTCGGCGCGTAATCCACCGTTCCCTGGCCCAATTCGCTAAGCAGCAATTCCGCGTATTTGGAAAGACGGGACTCGGTATACCGCATGGCGGCAAAGGATTTGGGATCATCGGGCGCCCCCCCCAGTTACCCTGGCCGTCCACCAGCGGATACCGGTACGAAAAAGGCTGCGCCATCAGGACCATCGCCTCGTAGCAGGCGCTGTCGCCATGGGGGTGATATTTACCCAGGACATCGCCGACGGTACGGGCGGATTTTTTGTATTTCGCGCTGGCGTTGAGCCCAAGCTCCGACATTGAGTAGACAATACGGCGCTGAACCGGCTTTAACCCGTCGCCGATAAAAGGCAATGCGCGATCCATGATGACGTACATGGAGTAGTTAAGGTACGCATTTTCGGTGAATTTATGTAGCGCCAGGCGTTCCGCGCCGTCATGAGCCAAATCACTCATTGATTATTCTTCCTCTTACCGCAGTAAAATCGGGGGCTGTTCGGCACACCCTGGGTATGTGGGTTCGAGCCATGATACTACCCTATCCGGCCCATGGCTGTCACAGGGCTTGAAGCCACGTCCTCGGCCTTTATATGCGCTGGCGTCATAAAGCGACCGCAAATCCGGCAAGACATTATAAAATATCGCGAGCATCTGCGCCGCGTCTTTGGTTAACTAGTGGGCGCCCCCATTTTTTATTTATAGACAGAGGAAGTAATGATCACGGTAATTGCAGAAATCAAAGTGAAACCGGGACGAAGAGAAGCGGTTTTGGCCGCCATACAGGCTATACGGCCCAACGTATTGGCCGAAGAGGGTTGCGGCGAATATACTTTGCTGACCGACTACAAAGCGCAAGTGCCGTGGCGCAAAACCGCCCCCGACTCCATTTTCATGCTGGAGCAATGGAAAAGCATACGTCATCTTGAACAGCACCAACAGGCGCCGCACATGGATGCGCATCGCGCCCATATCCGAAACGACGTTATGGATGTCACGTTCCATATCTTGGAGAAACGTACCGATTGATTAGCGCATAAGCGATTGCCGTTTATCCTCCGCCTCTGATCGGAGTTATTCCCGCAAGGGGCGGATTCAAGCGTTCAAAACATGATAATGTTTATTTATATGATCCTATCCCTATTGAGCGCGTTTATTTATCTTGCCGCGCCATGGCCTGTTGGGTTAATTTGGCAATATAAAATATTGCTCAATTAATCATATGTTTTATGATAATGGTAAAAATAGATAACCGTTTTGCTGAATTTTTCAGAGAAGCGTCGTTATTAAGTTTGTAAAAAATAATCATGCAAAAATATGCCAATGAGATTGTATGGTTCGAGAGAGGCGCTTCGTTAACCTCAATTACATTCATAATGTTATTGTCAATATTTATAGCGGACCAAGGGTGGGGCCGTTAGGGCCCTATTACCACAGCGTACTGATAATCATTAGAGATAGATTGGGCCTTGAGTCAAAATCAATTTCAAAAGCCGCCCGGATAATGTAATATATTTTTTATAAAATTCAGCGGCTGCTCTTGGCGCTGAAAAGCAAAATAACTGCTATTGAAACCATTTCTTTATTGAACCTTATTGAAATTTCAATTAGCGAGATAGTTAACAAGCCTGGGGCTGTTCTTCACAGGGCTAGGCGGTTATCAATACCCGGTCTGGATTATTATATTTTAAAGTGTAATCCTCGTTATCACGGCGTTGATATAATATATATTATATGGAATTTTCGGTATTTTTTTGCAATCTTCTCGGGTTAACAATGTTGGAAATCCAGGCTCGTTGAGTAATCTTCTCAAAATGAAAATAACTGTATTTATTGAGGATCTACGGCACTATGAATATTGCAAAATTAATGGGATGTTATTGTCCTGAACCAACAGAAAGCGACGAACATATTGGATTATTATGGGATGAACACCTGGAAGCATGGCGTATCTGGGAAAAACAGGCGGCCCACGGCAGCGGCGAATTGAGATCAATAGCGATTAGTCTGCTTGAAGATTGCGATGAAAGAGAAGACGTTTATTTATCCCTCGATTCCCTGGGTCTCACCAGCCTGCCGCCTTGTATACCGAAATTTGTGGAAACACTTGATGTTAGCAATAATAAATTGGAATCACTGCCGCACTATTTGTTGCCGCCGGCTTTAAAAGAACTTTATGCGGATAATAATCATTTTAAAAAATTGCCGCCTCAACTGCCCGGTACATTAATCAGCCTCAGCATCGCTCATAACCGATTGAAACAATTCCCCACGCTACCGGCCGGACTACAGCAGTTCAATGCCGCCGACAATCAAATAACCAGCCTGCCGAAATTTTTACCCGATGCGCTGCAGGTTATGCATGTGCAAAACAATCGAATTTCCCATGTATCAATGACGCCGCCCCCGGCACTGCATACGCTTTCCATCTATGGTAATCCGTTGAACGAACTGCCGGCGTCATGGGCAATTCCACGCGTCGACGCACTGCTGCCCGGCCCCTCGTCCAGGGTTTGCGTCCAACGGGGTCCGGAAATTAACGCTATCCCCCACGACAGCGCCGAGTCGCCGGACCACATCACCTTGGACACGATATATATCAATTCGCGGCCAAATGCCGCCCGGCATAATAGGCGGTTCGCCTGCGCGCCTCGCTGGGCGCTATTGATTCACCCCTTGATTGGCAAATGGTTATGAATACTCGTCCGCAGGCGGTGTTTCCAGCACGGGGAAATACAGTGAAAATTTTTTGACTAAGCTTATGCTTTTTACGTCATTGCCAAAAACCACGCCTTGATGAAATATTCACGGGGTACTTTCCGCGATTTCTGTGTTTGAGAGCTTTTCCGATAATGGCTACCCCACCCTCCCGCCTCGATATGCGCCGCATATCCATATCCTTCGCCGGTTTCCAGGCGCTGCAACAGGTGGATTTCACGCTGCAAGGCGGTTCCATTCACGCGCTGATCGGCGCCAATGGCGCCGGCAAGTCCACCCTGATGGCCGTTTTGGCCGGCACCTATCGCCAATACGACGGGGAAATCCTGATTGACGGCGAGCCGGTGGATGTACGTTCTCCCCGCCAGGCGAAGATGCTGGGCATCCATTTGGTGCAGCAGGAAGTGGACGTGGCGCTGGTGCCCACGCTGACGGTCGGGGAAAATATCATGCTGGATCATTTGGGGGAGCGGGGGCATATTCTGCACTGGCCGGCGCTCTATCGTCAGGCAAAAGCGTTGCTGGCGCAATTGCGTCTGCATATCGACGTTCATCGGCGCATTCAAAGCTGCACGCTGGCGGAAAAACAGCAGATTTTATTGGCGCGCGCCTTATCCCATCGCTGCCGTTTTTTGATTCTGGACGAACCTACCGCACCGCTGGATCGGGAAGAATCGGCACGGCTGTTCGACGTCGCCCGCCGCCTGCGGGATGAGGGCATCGGCGTGGTGTTCATCTCTCATCGCATTCATGAGCTGGCGGCAATCTGCGATCGGCTCACGGTGATGAGAGAGGGACGGCGGGTCAGCGAAGAGGCCATGGACGGCTTGAGCAGCGGCGAAATCATCGAGAAAATGCTCGGCCATCCGCTGGCGGCCATTTTCCCGCCGTCGCGTCCGTCCTTCGACCGGGACGTCCTGCTGCGGATCGAGGGATTACATGACGCATCACTGTTGAAAGAGATCGATCTTACCTTGCACCGGGGAGAGATACTCGGCATCGCCGGCCTGGCAGGGGCGGGAAAGAGCGAACTGTGCAAAGCCTTGTTCGGCGCCGCGCCGTCTCGCATACGCCGCGGGGTGTTGGCGGGACGCCCCTGGCGGCCCGTTTCGCCTCATCAACAGGTAAAACGGGGGTTAGCGCTGGTGCCGGAGGAGCGGCGCAAGGAAGGCATTTTCATTCATGAGGGGATCACGATGAATCTGTGCGTCAGCGCCGACGATACCTTTTCCCGCGCCGGCGTTTTCAGCGGGCGCCGGGCGAGGGCCTGGGCGCAGCAGGTCGTGCAGCGCCTCGGCGTACGCAGCGCCGGGCTCGATCAGAAACTGGCGCGCCTGTCCGGCGGCAACCAGCAAAAAGTGGCGGTGGGCAAATGGCTGCGCGGCCGGGCCAAGGTGCTGATTTTCGATGAGCCCACCAAGGGGGTGGACATCAAGGCCAAACAGGATCTGTTCGCGTTGATCAACGATTTGGCGCTGCAGGGCAAAGGCGTTATCTACGCCTCGGGAGAATTTTCCGAGTTGTTGGGGCTGTGCGATCGGATTTGCGTCATGTGGGACGGACGTATCGTTGCGGAAGTAGAGGCGAGCGCCGCCGACGAGGAAACCCTGTTAATGTATGCCACCGGAGGAATACCCGCATGAGTAAAGACCTCTCCCTGAAAGCGGCCGCGTTGCCCTGGCGCCACCGGCTGTTTGAATTTCTTTACCGCTGGGGTATGCCGCTTACCGTGGTGGCGCTGGTAGCCCTGTTCGGCTTGGCTTCCGATAATTTCCTCGAGGCGAACAACATCATCAATATTCTGCGCTCTATCGCCATCGTTACGGTGATAGCCGTGGGGGTTTCCCTCTCCCTGGCGGTGGGCGGTTTTGATTTGTCCGTGGGTTCCACCGCTTCTCTTGCCAATGCCCTGGTGATTTCGTTATTTGTCTGGTACGGCTTCGGTACCCTACAGGCTATCCTTGTCACGCTGCTGCTTTGTACTCTGGTGGGACTGTTCAATGCTTTTCTGATTGTTATTTTGAAAATCCCGGACATGCTGGCGACCCTGGCGTCGCTGTTCGTGGTGCAAGGCGCGGCGATGACCTACAGCTTCGGCGGTTCCATTACCCAAAACATGGTTCTGCCCGATGGGGATATGGCCCAGGGCAGTATTCCCACGGTTTTCTCCACCCTCGGCCAGGTACCGACCATCGTGGCAGTCATGCTGGCGGTGACGGTTGTGGTACAGCTTTTCCTTTCCCTGACCAAACACGGCCGCCGTATGTACGCCATCGGCGGCAACCCCGAGGCGGCTCGCCTGGCCGGCATCCGCACCGCCCGTTACCGCATGCTGGCCTATGTCTTTTCTTCCTTGCTGGCGGGGCTGGGAGGGATTCTGCTGGCGTCCCGTATCGGGTCGTCACAGGTTAACGCCGGCGGCGGCTATCTGATGGACGCGGTGGCGGCGGCCTATATCGGTTTCTCCCTCGCCGGCTCCGGTAAACCCAATGCGCTGGGCACCCTGGTGGGGGCGGTGATACTGGGCGTATTGCAAAACGGTTTGGTGATGTTGTCGGTACCCTACTACGCAATGGACATTATCAAGGGGGAGTGTTGGCCGCCGCGCTGGCGGTGACCTATATCCAGCGGCGATAGGGGAAGCGATTACCGTATCTTTTCAATAGTTATTGTCAAATTTATGGCAATTTCTGTCATATATTGAATTCCACCCCGCACCGACTTCTCATATGGGGGTTTCCCCCCGAGACATGGCTCCTTTCGGCGTTCATACTCTCGCCGCCTGAAACCCGCAGGCCATCCATACTTTGACCAGACCGGAGATAAGATGCTGAGTGTGTTTAAACCTGCCGAACATCGGCCAAGGGTATCGGATCATGATATTGATCCCCTCTATCGCCGTTTGCGCCGGCAATTGTTTATCGGTATTTTCTTTGGCTATGCCGCCTATTACCTGGTACGTAAAAACTTTGCCCTGGCGATGCCCAACTTGATGGAACAGGGGTTTTCCAAAGGGGACCTGGGCACGGCCCTGTCCGGCGTTTCCCTGGCATACGGCATCTCAAAGTTCGTTATGGGATCGGTTTCCGATCGATCCAATGCCCGCCTGTTTTTACCCACCGGCCTGTTTCTCGCCGGGTCAGTGATGCTCTTCATGGGCCTGGTGCCCTGGGCGACCTCCAGCATCGCCATCATGTATGTCCTGCTGTTTATCTGCGGCTGGTTTCAGGGCATGGGCTGGCCTGCCTGCGGCAGGGTAATGGTGCACTGGTGGTCCAAAAAGGAACGGGGACCGATAGTCTCGGTCTGGAATTGCGCCCACAACGTCGGCGGCGGCATCCCGCCATTATTGGGCTTGCTCGGCATGGCGCTGTTCGCCGATTGGCACAGCAAGCTTTATTTGCCGGCGCTGGCGGCCATGGCTATGGCGCTGGCGGCATGGCTGCTGGTACGCGACACCCCCCCCAATCCTGCGGGCTGCCGCCGGTGGAAGAATACAAAAACGAGTTTCCTCCGCAATCCGGCGGCGCCAGCGCCGAGCGGGAGCTTACCTCCCGGGAGATCCTGGTTAAATATGTTCTGCCCAACAGGCTGTTGTGGTATATCGCGTTAGCCAATGTTTTTATCTATCTGCTGCGCTACGGCATTCTCGACTGGTCTCCCACCTACCTTAAAGAGGTGAAAAATTTCACCCTGCAAGGATCATCCTGGAGCTACTTTCTCTATGAATACGCCGGCATTCCCGGCACGCTGCTGTGCGGCTGGATGTCGGACAAGGTCTTTAAAAGAAATCGCGGCGCCACCGGCGTGTTTTTCATGGCGCTGGTGACCCTCGCCACCGTGGTGTACTGGCTCAATCCGCCCGGCAACCCCGGGGTGGACATGCTGTGCATGCTGGTTATCGGTTTTCTGATCTACGGCCCGGTCATGCTGATTGGCCTGCACGCGCTGGAGCTGGCGCCGAAAAAAGCCGCCGGCACCGCCGCCGGTTTTACCGGCCTGTTCGGCTATCTCGGCGGATCAATGGCCGCCAGCGCCATTATCGGCTATACGGTGGATATCTTCGGCTGGGACGGGGGTTTCATTATCATGATAGGGGGTTGTCTTCTGGCGATACTGCTGTTGCTGGTGGTCATGTTCAGCGAAAAACGGCGTCTTAACGCCGCCGCGACGGCGGCATAGCGCAAATCTAGCGGCCATGTCGTTCCGCCATGGCCGCTCAGTTTGTTGAAAAAGCGCCCGGTCGGGACAGGCTGCTAGATCGTAAACACGCCGTGAACCCTTCCCTGGGGGCTCGATCCGCGCCATCCTTGGCGCGGACGGTTTACTCCTCTAGCAGCCTGTCCCGCCTCATTGATTCCGAGTACGTTTGCCAGCAGTCTGCGGGGCCATGGGTTCATCATGGCCGCGTTTTGCAAGGCGCGTCATGCCTCTTGCGCTATGTGCATATCGTGGCTTAGGTTCGCAAAAAAAGTCATAAGCGAACAGGTTCCCTCTCTCCCGCCGTCTGGTTATGATGATGCGCAAAGCAAATAGACATCCAGACATACGGGCATCCCCCCCCGATTTCAGCTACTTGCACAGTGATTTCCCCACCAGACGGAGCCGTTGATGAAAAAAAAGCGTATTCCTATGGCCGGCATTGAGTCTGCTGGTCAGCCTGACGGCTTCCGCCGCCGCGCCCGCGCCGATTCCCGCCGCCATTGCCCATCATGAGGGGCCTATTCGTATTGCGGTGATCCGCAATCTGGGGTCCGATGACAACACCACGCAATTTGTTTCCGGCGTTATCGAGGAAGGCAAAAAGCTGGGTTTCAAGGTCAGCACATTTCTCAGCAATGGCGACGACGCCCGGTTCCAGGACTTCGTCAATCAGGCCATCAGCCAGAAATATGACGGTATTATCCTGTCCCAGGGACGCGACCCTTACTCCACCGATCTGGTGAAGCGCATTACCGCCCAGGGCATCGCGGTGTCGGTATTCGACACGGCGGTGAACGGCGTCGTGCCCGGCGTTACCGTGACAGAGCAAGACGATGCCTCCCTCACCGACGCCTCCGTCGGACAATTGATCAAGGATTTCAACGGCAAGGCCAACATCATCAAACTATGGGTAGCGGGCTTCCCGCCCATGGAGCGTCGCCAGGCGGCCTATCAGCAACTACTGCATGACAATCCGGGCATCCACGAGCTGGAATCCATCGGCGCGGTATCGTCCGATGTCCAGGGGGATACCGCCAACAAGCTGGGAGCGGTGCTGGCGAAATATCCCAAAGGTAAAATCGACGCCATATGGGGAACCTGGGACGCATTCAGTCAGGGGGCCTATAAGGCGCTGAAGGAAAACGGCCGTACTGAAATCAAACTCTACAGCATTGATATTTCCAATCAGGATCTTCAGTTGATGCGGGAGTCCGACAGTCCTTGGAAAGTGAGCGTGGCGGTGGACCCGAAGCTTATCGGCAAAATCAACCTGCGTCTGGTGGCCAACAAGATAGGGGGCGAGCCGACCCCGGCCCGCTACGATTTCCACGCCGCGACCATCCCGCAGGCGCTGGTGGTCAGCCAGCCGGGGCCGGTGAATATGGCGTCGCTGGCGAGCATCATCCCCGGTTGGGGCCAAACGGATGATTTTATCGCGCCGTGGTTCGCCACTCTGGAAGCTGCGCACGGCGCCAAATAAACAAGGTCTCGCTCATGACGTCCACGTTGTTGCCTACCCCCGACTACAGCCGCAATATGCGGCTGATAGCCCATAGCGATCAGGGCGGCAAGCCTGACGGCGTACAGATTATGGTACACCGGGGTTATGCCTATATCGGCCATATGGTGTCCCAAGGGGTCTCCATCTTAGATGTGCGCGATGTCAAAAAACCCACGCCGGTGGGCTTTATCGCGGCCCCGCCCGGCACTTGGAACGTGCATTTGCAGGCCCATGACGATTTATTGCTGGTGGTTAATGCCCGTGATTTATTCGCCGATGCGCGTTTCGCCGATGAGAAGGTGTATTACACCCGGTCCGTCGCGGATACCGTTTCGGATAAACCGGCACAACGCGGCTGGAGCGCCGGCCTGCGCATTTTTGATATCTCGACGCCGGACCGGCCGCGGGAAATAGCCTTCCTGGAGCTCGACGGCATCGGCGTGCACCGCATCTGGTACGTGGGCGGGCGCTGGGCCTATGTGTCGGCGTTGCTGGAGGGTTTTAGCGATTACATCTTCCTTACCATTGATTTGGCGGATCCCGCCAGACCGGCGGTGGCCGGACGCTACTGGTTGCCGGGGATGCACACCGCGGGGGGGTGAGCGTCCCGACTGGCCGGAGGGTAAACGCTACGCCTTGCACCATGCCATCATCAGCGGCGATACCGCTTACGGCAGTTGGCGAGACGGCGGGTTGACCCTGCTGAACGTATCCGATCGCACCCGCCCGACCCTCATCAGCCACCGGAACTGGAGCCCGCCGTTCGGCGGCGGAACGCACACCGCCTTGCCGCTGCCGGACAGGGATTTATTGATCGTGCTGGATGAGGCGGTGCTGGATAATCAGCAGGATGGGGAGAAATTGATTTGGCTGTTTGATATCCGCACGCCGTCAAACCCGGTAAGCATCGCCACCTTTCCCCAACCCGCCGAAGCGGACTACATCACGAAAGGTGCCCATTTCGGTCCTCATAACCTTCACGAGAACCGACCGGGCAGTTTCGTCAGTTCCACGCTGATATTCGCCACCTATCAGAATGCCGGGGTACGGGCGTACGATATCAGCAACCCCTATCAACCGAAAGAGACCGGCGCGCTGGTGCCCGCCGCCCCTGAGGTTATGATGGACAGACGCCCGGGAAGACCGCGGGTTATCCAGTCGTGCGATGTGTTCGTGGATGCGGCCGGCATCATTTACAGCACCGATTACAACGGCGGCCTGTCGATTATCGAATATCTAGGCTAAGGGACAGTCTGCCGGTTATCGAATATCCAAGCTAAGGGACAGTTTGCCGGTTATCGAATATCTAAGCTAAGGGGCGGTCTGCCGATTATTGATTATCTCGGCTAAGGCAGGGACGGCGCATAATCTTGTGCTCTTACAATAACGGCCTGCGCACCCGCTGCCCGAAAGACCCGGCCGGCGGATGGCGCCGTTTTGGCGTCAAAAAATCAACTTGAATACGCCGGTGATGGTGAGCAGACCGACAATAAAGATAATGGCGATAATCCAGAGAAATATTTTCATCCCGTTTCCTTCTTGTTAGGGGCAGGTCATCATCAAGACAGAGGTAAGTTGATGATATCGCTCTGTGAGTATAGAAGAAGCTTGAAAAATTAACAGGCAGTAAGGCACTAAGACGCCCCGTTGGGGCGTGAGATTGTTGACAAAGTGCCCGGTCGGGGTAGGCTGCCAGATCGTAAACCCGCCGTAAATACGTCCATGTAGGCTCGATCCGCGCCATCCTTGGCGCGGACGGTTTACTCTTCTGGCAGCCTACCCCTCCTTATTGACCCCGAGTTCGTTTGTCAGCAATCTGACGCCCCGTTGGGGCGTTATCCGCTTTGCCGCACGCGGGCAACCAACGCAGCGGCATCCTCAATGTGCTCCGCCGACAGTATCAGCATCTTGCCCAGCTTTAAGGCATTGTGCTGGCATTCATGGCGCATGTCGGCATCGGCAATTTGGTCCAGATCGGCGACATGGGCCAGACCGATGGTGCGGCGAATCAGCTCGGTGCCGCAATATCCTAGGGCATCGGTCCAAACCTGTCGGAGGAAGCGGCGGACGTAACCCGCCTCGGCGAGGGCGGCGTCACGGATGCCGTCGGCCGCCAGCCCCAAAAAGCCCTCGGCGAAGGCCTGCCACAGCTCTTGGACATCCCGCAGACGCTGTTCACGTCCGGCCGCCGCCTCCCGCGGCGCCAGCAAACCCGGCAGGCCGCAGTAGTTAAGCAGCAGATTGCCGATGGCGGTGCCGACATCGAAACCGATGGGGCCGTAGTAACCGAACTCCGCATCGATAACCTTTAACTGACTTTCGGCGACGAAAATCGAACCGGTATGGATATCGCCATGGAGCAACGCTTCCCCATGGGTGAGGAAGCGATGCTTAAGCGCCGCCACCGCCAGCTTGAGCTCCGAATCCCCTTGCAGTAAAGCCACCGCTTCCGCCAGTGGCGGCGCATAGGCATTGCGGTCATGAACGCGATAGGGATCGGTAAAAAACAGGTCCTCGGTTATCTGGCACATTTCGGGATTGCTGAACCGGACCATATCGGCTTTTTTGTCTTGGGGATGCTGATAAAAATCAGAGGTATGGTACAGGGTCTCGGCCAGGTATTTTCCCAGTTGGCGCGCGGCGTCGGGATAATAACGACCGGCGGTAAGCTCATGGCGCCAAATGGCCAGGGCAGACAGATCCTCCTGGATCATCACCGCCTGTTCGGCGTTATGGTGCAGGATGCGCACGGTATGCCGCGGGCAATAGCCGCCGTGCACCAGCAAAGTCTGCGCCTCTATCCGGGCGCGATCGAGCGTCAGGGGCCAGCTTTCGCCGACGCAGCGGACATAAGGCAGGGCCTGTTTCACCACTACCCGGCTGACGCCCTGGCGGTCGAGAATTTTGAACACCAGATTGAGATTGCCGTCGCCCACCTCTTCGGCGCTCAGTAATGATTCCGGGTCATCAAAGCCGGCATGTCGGCGGGCGTAATCAACAGCATCGGCGGCGGTGAGCGTATGGTAAGGGGGCATGGGTCGGCACCTCAATTTACAGAGTTTGGACGTCTATACTTCTTTCCGTCATGTTGGCAGAATACCTTTTTTGGCGCAATAACCTAAAAGGATTTAACATCTGATGCAGAACATTAACGCCACCAGCCTGCGGGTGCGGGACAATCGGTTATGGATCCTGGACCAGCAGGCGCTGCCGCAGCGGAAAAATTGGTATCCGGTCTTAACGGCGCCGGAGCTGATTTCACATATCCGCGCACTGCGGGTGCGCGGAGCGCCCCTCATCGGTTTGACCGCCAGCCTGCTGCTGGCCCTGCTGGCGGCGCAAGGGATGTCGCGTGCGGATGTGGAATCCACGTTGGCGGAGTTGCAGGACGCGCGCCCTACCGCCGTGAATTTGATGAACAACCTGGCGCGGATGCGGGCGGCATCGGCGGCGGCGGATTATGCCGACGCCATGGAGCGGGAGGCGCTGCGGCTGGTGGAGGAAGATAAGGCGCTCTGCGATGCCATTGCCGCCCATGGCGCCGCGCTGGTGACGCCCCACAGCCGTGTGCTGACCCATTGCAATACCGGCGGGCTGGCCACCGCCGGTATCGGCACCGCCCTGGGCGTGATAATCCGGGCCCATCAGCGGGGCAATGTAGCCCGGGTATGGGTGGATGAGACCCGGCCGCTGCTGCAAGGCGGGCGTCTCACCGCCTGGGAACTGGGGGGAATCGTCCGTCCCCTATACCTTGATTTGCGATGCCATGGCCGCCGGTCTGATGGCCCGCGGCGAGGTGGATGCCGTTTGGGTGGGAGCGGATCGCATCGCCGCCAATGGCGATGTGGCCAATAAAATCGGCACCTATGGTCTGGCGGTGCTGGCGCATTACCACGGCGTTCCGTTTTACGTCGCCGCCCCCCATACCACCCATGATCCGGCCTGCGCGGACGGCGCCGCGATTCCCATCGAGCAGCGGGACGCGGCGGAGGTTACCGGCGTGAGCGGAGGGTTCGGCAGTTGTCGCTGGGCGCCGGATGACGCGGAGGTCTATAACCCGGCCTTCGATGTGACCCCGGCGAAACTGATTAGCGGCTGGGTGCTGGATACCGGTATTATCACCCCCGGGCAGGCGGAAGCAGGTGTATTCCGGCGGCCATTGGGGAGTTGAGGCGCGAGCGCGGCAGGCCGGCCATGGTCTCCCTTTAACGGGTTCGCTGCGCGATCGGTGCTTGCGGACCCGCCCTGGCATAAGGCGCTACGCGGCCGACTATGCCCGCTACTGCTCCAGTCGAGGGTAATTATCCGCAATGGCGTCGCCGGTAAAGCGTGCTATCCAGCCCTCGGGATTATCAAACAGCCGTATGGCGGTGAAATGCGGCGCTGCGCCCATATCGAACCAATGGGGGTTCCGGCCGGCACGGAGATCAGGTCGCTTTTTTTCGCACAGGATTTGCATAATTTTCCCATCGATATGCAGGCAAAACAAACCGGCGCCCTCAACAAAAAAACGCACCTCATCTTCGCCGTGGGTATGCTCCGACAGGAATTTTGCCCGCAGCTCTTCCCGTTGAGGATGATCGGCGCGCATGCTGATCACGTCCCAGGTTTGATAGCCTTTTTCCGCCACCAGCCGCTCAATGGCGTGCCGATAGGCGGCAATGACCTCCGCCGGCTGCGGATCGCTGCCAAGCTCGCCGTCTGCCTGCCAGCGTTCGAAGCGAACGCCGATAGCGTTGAGTTGGGTACGGATGGCATCGGCGTCGCGGCTTTGCCAGATCGGCCGGCTCGCATCGGAGTCGGTAAATATCGTTAATGCGCTCATGAGGCAAGCTCCTGTAAGTCAATCTGGTCAAAATGATTTACATGGGGATGCAACCGGGAATATTCCGCCTGATCCCTAATCAGCCGGCAGGTTCGCCAGCCCGCTTCCCGCGCGGCGTCCAATTCCTGACAGACATCGGAGAGAAAAAGTATTTCTTCGGCGGGGCGCTGCAATCGGTCGGCGATATTGCGGTAAGACGCGGCATTCCGCTTGGTCCCGACGCGAGTGTCGAAATAGCCGTCGAACAGCGGTCGCAAATCCCCCGCCTCGCTGTAACCAAACAGCAGTTGCTGCGCTTCGACCGAGCCGGAAGAATAGACATAGAGCGAGATTCCGTTCCGTCGCCAGCGAGTCAGACAGGGGGCGACGTCGGGGTAGAGATGGCCTTGAAAGTCCCCCTGCACATAGCCGTCCCGCCAAATCATGCCTTGAATCGCCTTCAGGGCGGTGGATTTCCTGTCTTCATCCATAAGAGTAAATAATTCGGCGATGAGATCGGCCAGAATGGCATGGGGACTTGCGATTTCCCGGCGCAATGCCGACAAGGCCGACGCCACTTCCGGCTCATGCTCACGCCGTCGTAAAAACCCGGCCAACCGCTCTCGTGCATAAGGAAAAAGCACTTGTTGGACAAACAGAATATCGCTGGTGGTGCCTTCGATATCGGTAACGACCGTCGTGATCATTTGGCCTCCAGCATACGGCGCTGCAGCTCGCATTGGAACAGAAACTCCAGCCCTTCCAGATGGCGTTTGGCTTCTTCAACGTCCTTTCCCCAGCAATACAGACCGTGGCCGCGCACCAGGAAACCATGACGCAGGCCTTCCCGCTCGTCGCGGGCCGCTACCCGTTGCGCCAGGGCGACGATATCCTGGTCGTTGTCGAATATGGCGATAGGCAACGCGGTCAAATGGCTCCATTCGCCGCTGAGGGATTTTTGCATCTCATATCCCTCCAGCACCAGGGTGTCCCGCCGCTCCACCCTTGAAAGCACCGTGGCATTGACCGAATGGGTATGCAATATCGCGCCCACCGCTGGATATTTGCGGTAAATCAGCGTATGCAGCCCGGTCTCCGCCGACGGGCGGCGGCGGTCCTGCGTCCGTTGGCTCTGAATATCCACCGGCAAAAAATGGCCGACCTCCAGGTTGCCCTTATCCTGGCCCGATTCGCTAATAAGGCAGGTTTGCCCGTCGAGACGCACCGACATATTGCCGCCGGTGGCCGGGCACCAGCCTTTTGCGCCAATCCAACGGCACACGGCCGCCAATTGGGTTAGTTGCTCAGTCACTATCATAAGTATCCATTCTCCTGAAGCGGGCTCTCTTGCAGTCTGCGGGGATTTAGCCGTTTAACCGTCCGTATGTCTTTATAGCCGGATAGTAACATTGGGCTAACCGGGCGGCAACAGCACACCGGAGGGGGGGGACATGAGCGGACGGTAAAAAAGAAGAGTCTTTTTGTATGATAATTAATGCGAAAGGGGATAATCAGTCCATATGGCGACGCAAACCCGCTCCGGCGGCAACCGCCGGGAATTTGCGCGCCGAGACAGTACGGAGCGCGAAGAAACTGCAAAAGCCGGGTTTCGGCCTCGCCGCCTTTGCCAGCGGTCAATCGCGCCGGACATCAACGCGCGTAAGAACCGTCAAATCTCGAATTTCGGCTCCACCGCCTTTGCCCGCGGCCAATCGCGAGGGCATCAGCGCACGTGAGGGCCGTCACACCTCGATTTCGGCCTCGTCGCCTTTTTCCTGCAGCCAGCTGCGACGGTCTTCGGCGCGCTTTTTTCGCGAGCAGCATGTCCATCATGAGCAGCGTTTGCTCCACATCCTCATCACTGATGGTCAATTGCACCAGCCGGCGGGTGTTGGGATCAAGGGTGGTTTCACGCAGTTGCAGCGGATTCATTTCCCCCAGCCCTTTAAAGCGTTGAACGTTGGGCGTGCCTTTTTTGCGTTTGAGCTGTTCGAGCACGCCGGCTTTTTCGCTTTCATCCAGAGCGTAATACACCTCCTTGCCCAGGTCGATGCGATAGAGCGGCGGCATGGCGACATACACGTGGCCGCCCTTCACCACCGGACGGAAGTGCCGCACGAACAGCGCGCACAGCAGGGTGGCGATATGCAGGCCGTCCGAATCGGCATCCGCCAGGATGCAAATCTTGCCATAACGTAATTGGCTTAAATCGTCGCTGTCGGGATCGATGCCGATGGCCACGGAAATATCATGCACTTCCTGTGACGCCAGGACCTCGTCGGAAGAGACTTCCCAGGTATTGAGGATTTTGCCCTTCAGCGGCATGATGGCCTGGTATTCCCGATCCCGCGCCTGTTTGGCCGAACCGCCCGCGGAATCCCCTTCCACCAGGAACAGCTCGGTGCGGGCCAAATCCTGGGCGGTACAGTCCGCCAGTTTGCCCGGCAACGCCGGTCCGCTGGTAAGCTTTTTGCGCACCACTTTCTTCGACGCCCGCAGACGCCGCTGGGCGCTGGAAATCGCCAGTTCCGCCAACTGCTCGGCAGTCTGGATATTCTGGTTAAGCCACAAACTGAATGCATCTTTCACCACGCCGGAAACAAAGGCGGCGCACTGCCTGGATGAGAGCCGTTCCTTGGTTTGGCCGGCAAACTGCGGGTCCTGCATTTTAACCGACAGCACATAGGCGCAGCGCTCCCAGATATCCTCCGCCGACAGCTTGACGCCGCGAGGCAGGATATTGCGGTATTCGCAGAAATCCCGCATGGCGTCCAGCAATCCCTGTCGCAGGCCGTTAACGTGCGTACCGCCCTGGAGAGTGGGAATCAGGTTGACATAGCTCTCGGTCAGCAGTTCTCCGCCTTCCGGCAACCAGAGCAACGCCCAGTCCACCGTTTCGGTGTCGCTGGCGAAACTGCCGACAAACGGCGCCTCGGGCAGAGTGATTAATCCGTTTATCGCCTGTTTAAGATAGTCGGTAAGGCCGGACTGGTAGCACCAGCTCTGCTCGGTATTATTCACCTTGTCGATAAAAACGATTTCAACGCCGGGACAGAGAACCGCCTTCGCTTTCAACAAATGAGACAGCCGCGAGGCGGAAAACCGCGGGCTGTCGAAAAATTGCGGGTCGGGCCAGAAATGCACGCTGGTGCCGGTACTACGTTTGGGACCCGTGCCCTTTATCGACAGATCCTCAACCTTGTCGCCGTTCTCGAACGCGATGCCGTAGATATTGCCGTCGCGGCGCACGGTCACGTCCACCCGGGTGGAAAGGGCGTTTACCACTGAAATGCCGACGCCGTGCAGCCCGCCGGAAAACTGATAGCTCTTGTTGGAGAATTTGCCGCCCGCGTGCAGGCGGCACATGATGAGTTCCACCGCCGGCACGCCCTCTTCCGGGTGGATATCCACAGGCATGCCGCGACCGTCATCGGTGACTTCCAAAGATTGATCGGCGTATAACGTCACCTCAATGCGCCGGGCATAGCCGGCAAGCGCCTCATCGACGCTGTTATCGACGACTTCCTGTCCCAGATGGTTGGGGCGCGTGGTATCGGTGTACATACCCGGACGGCGGCGCACCGGTTCCAGCCCGCTGAGCACTTCTATCGCATCGGCGTTATAGGTTTCTTGAGTCATGGTTTAATCGACTATCGTGACAAATTGTTGGAGAGCCTACCGCAAAGGGCACCGGTTCGGAAGCCTTTAATTCGCGCGACGGAGCGCGCAAGGAATTCAAACGGGGGCCAGGCCAAGGAAATCCACGATGGGAGAAAAATAGCGATCGAACCCGACAAACGCATGGCTCCCGCCGGACTCCAGGGTGTGGCGGCAATGGGTGTAGTATTCCTGGGCCTGGCGATAATCAAGGATCTCGTCGCCCGTCTGCTGCAGCAGCCAGATGAGGTCCGGCGAGGCCGGTTTTTCAATCAGCAGGGACTTCAATTCATATATATGCCGTGACTCCAGCACATAGCGCTGGCCGGTATAGGGATGCTGGTTAGCGCCCAAGAATGCCGTCAGCAGCTCATAGGGCCGCACCGCCGGATTGACCACCACGGCGGGCAGCTTGAAGGTTTGCGACAGCCAGGTGGCATAATAGCCGCCCAAAGACGAACCCACCACGCCCAGCGGCTCGCCGGCGTTCTCCAGCACCAGCCTTTCCAGCAGCTCCGCGGTTTCGGCGGGATAAACCGGCAACTGCGGCACAAGGGTTTTAATCGCGGGATGCCGCTGGCGCAACCAGGACGACAGGGACGTCGCCTTGGCGGATTGCGGTGAACTGTTGAATCCGTGCAGATAGAGCAGAACGGCCATCAGTAGCCTTCCGAATCCGTATCCGGCAGATATTCGATGCCCGATAGCCGGTGAACCTCGGTTTCAAGCCGCCCGTCCGGGTACAGATCGAGATAACGCCATCCCGGCCCGACGGAATCGATGGTGAAATTGGTGCAGTGGGGTTTGAACTGCACGCAGGTGGAGGGCGATGCCAGGACGCGCCGACCTTGCCAATCCAAATCAAGCTCTTGATGGATATGGCCGCACAATAACGTTTTAACCCGGGGGAAATGACTGAGCACCGCCGCCAGCATATGGGCATTGCGCAAGCTGTGTTGATCCAGCCAGATACAGCCCGACGCGGAGGGATGATGATGCAACAGCAGCAAGGTATGGCGTTCCGGCTGCAGCCGCAGGGACTTTTCCAGCCACTCCAGCTGATACTCGCTCAATTCGCCATGAGGCACGCCGAACACCTGGCTGTCCAGCAGGATAAGCTGCCAGTTCTCTCCCAAAAGCACATGTTTGGACGACGAAACGCCGGATTCATCGAGCACCTTGACCATGGCCGGCTGGAAATCATGGTTGCCGGGCAGCCAGACGCAGGGCGCGGGCAGGCGGGCGATGCCCCTGGCGAAGTGCTGATACGCTTCAAGGGAATGATCCTGAGCCAGATCCCCGGTCGCCACCACCACATCATACCGATGCTGTTCCGCTCCAATGGCATCCAGCACCGCGTTATAGCTACGGAAGGTATTTACCCCAAGCAGCGCCTCATCCTCACCGGCGAACAGATGAGTGTCTGTGATTTGTAATATCCTGATCATGGCCCCATTCGCCGCAGGAAGTGTCAACAGGCTTTCCAAAGGGTATCCTTGGTTAATAATCTGCCTAACAAACTGGAATTGCCATCGCCCCGTACGCTAAACAATAGCGTAGCCAATCCGCGAGGAACTGGTTGATTTGATGTTTTTTCGTCACGTTGGTGTAACTTTTTATTAGGGTAATCATACCGTGCCTTGAAACGATAGATCTGCTGACTGGAACACACTTCCGCAACCATGGCGTCGTGATACAGCCGCACGGTCATTGACGGCAGGCTCCAGAAACTGACCAACGGCTCGGTCTGGATAATCTGCACCAGAGTGGTATAACGGGTCGCTTCCAGAATGGTCAGGCGATAACTGGCGCCGTTCACCTGATAGGCTATCGTTTCTCCCATTTCATTGGCGCGGGGCAATAGCCGGCGCAGCTGGGCGAAGTTCGTTTCGCACAGGCGCATCATTTCCGGAAAATCAGGTGTATAGCGCTTGGTCATTAATCCGCCCACTCTTTTCTTAAGGATTCATGGTGCAAAGCCAGCCATTGCAGTGCAATCACGCTGGCCGCGTTGTCGATAACCCCCTCCTCCACCCAGCGGTAAGCCTGCTCGCGGCTCGCTACGTGAAGACGGATATCTTCATTTTCTTCCGCCAATCCATGGATACCTTCCGCCAGCGAGGCATCCACTTCGCCCGCCATTATGGTCAAACGTTCGCTGGTGCCGCCAGGGCTTGCCAAATAGCTTAGCATCCGTTTGCAGCGCCCCACCTCAAGCCCCGCCTCCTCCACCGCCTCGCGGCGCGCCACCTGTTCGAGGGTTTCTCCGGGTTCGATCATACCGGCTACCAGCTCCAACAGCCAGGGGGTCGGACTGCTATCATAAGAGGCAATGCGAATTTGTTCCAATAATACAACTTCATCACGTATCGGATCATAGGGCAGCAACACCGCGGCATGGCCGCGTTCAAAGATTTCCCGGGTGACCTCGCCACTCATATCACCATTAAACAGGCGATGGCGGAACCGATACAGCTCCAATGAAAAAAATCCTTTGTAAAGTTTTTTCACGTGTAATAATTTCTACATCTTTTTTACCGAATGTAACCGGTACGGATTCGGTTAATGCCATTTTAACGACTCCTCGTCTGTATAATCGGCGTTTAAGTTGTTGCTGAAGCAATCACTGTGCCGTAATAATGCTGCATTGTGATAAATTTTGTGATGCAGAGACAAGATGGCACGTTCAGCCACCTCATACCTTCGGCTGACTCTGATAGAATCGGGCGATATTTATCTGTCGACAGCGCTACCATAGCAATTATGCTGTATCAAAAGGAATGCAAATGAAGAAACTGCTCCCCCTTCTTGTTGGGCTGGGCCTCGTCGGCTTCAGCGCAATAAGTCAGGCAGAAGATCTGCTTCAAGTGTATCAGCAGGCACGGCTATCCAATCCGGATCTTCGCGCATCGGCAGCTGATCGCGACGCGGCATTCGAGAAAATCAATGAAGTCCGCGGCCCGTTGCTCCCGCAGTTGGGACTCGGGGTGGATTATACTTACACCGGCGGCTATCGCGATCAAAAGGACGTGAATTCCAATGTCTCCAGCGGTTCGCTTCAGCTTACCCAGACCATTTTCGATATGTCGAAATGGCGCCAGCTGACCATCCAGGAAAAAACCGCCGGGGTTCAGGACGTCACTTATCAAACGGCGCAACAAACGCTGATTCTCAATACCGCCACCGCCTATTTCAACGTCCTGAGCGCCATCGACGCGCTGTCTTATACCGAAGCGCAAAAACAATCAGTTTACCGGGAACTTGACCAGACCACCCAGCGCTTCAACGTCGGCCTGGTGGCCATTACCGACGTGCAGAACGCCCGTTCCAGCTATGATACCGTGCTGGCCGCCGAAGTCAGCGCCCGCAACACGCTGGATAACGCGCTGGAAAGCCTGCGCCAGATAAGCGGCAATTATTATCCCCAGCTCGCCTCGCTCGGCGTCGATCATTTCAACACCTCGCAGCCGCAGCCCGTCAATGCGTTGCTGAAGGAAGCGGAGCTGCGCAATCTTAGCCTGCTGAGCGCCCGCTTATTGCAGGATGTGGCGCGGGAACAGATTCGCTATTACGAAACCGGCCATTACCCGACGCTTTCCCTGACCGCCGCGTCGACGCTGACCAACACCCGATACAACGGGTCGCAAGCCTATAATAATTCAAGCTATCCCAACTCGAATATCGGCCAGAACTCCGTCGGTCTGAGCCTGAGCGTGCCCATCTACTCCGGCGGCCAGGTGACCTCGCAGGTCAAGCAGGCGCAATACAACTTCGTCAGCTACAGCGAACAGCTGGAAAGCGCTCACCGCAGCATGGTGCAAACCGTGCGTTCGTCATTTAACAATATTACGGCCTCCATCAGCAGCATCGATGCCTACCGCCAGGCGGTGGTGTCGGCGCAAAGCTCCCTGGACGCGTCGGAAGCCGGTTATGAGGTGGGCACCCGGACCATCGTGGACGTCCTGGACGCCACCACGACGCTCTATGACGCCAAACGCAGCCTGTCCAGCGCCCGCTATACCTATGTGGTCAATTTGCTGACGCTTAAAAATGCGTTGGGCACCCTTAATGAGGATGACATCCGGACGATGAATGCCACCCTCGGCAAGCCGGTGCCCACCAGCCCCGAAAACGTAGCGCCGGTGAACCCGGCCCAGGACGCCAATGCCGAAGGCATTAACCCGAGCCAGACCGCCCGGGCGCCCCGCAGCAATCCGTCCGATGCCGCTCAATCCGCCGGGCAGTCGGCAACGCCGGTGAGCGCCGTCGCGCCGAAATCCTCCTCTTCGACGAAAAAACGCAATCCTTTCCAACAATAAGTCATTGCCGGGCGGGCCCGCTCCCGCCTGGCGTCATCCCCCGCTCAACGCCATTGCCTTCTCCCCATCCAATTTTTGTGTATAAGTTTGTAAAGTTGTTTCACGGGCGCCGCCGATGCTTCTTATTTGTACGCTTTTCCCCTATCCTTAGGAGGATCTCTGGGTAAGTTAACACATTAATAAAGCAGGAAATAATGAAAAGGACAAAAGTCATCAACCATGCCGGCTTTCGCAAACGCTGGCGGGTTTACCGAATGGCGCCGGTCGCCATGGCGGTAGGGGCGGTATTCGTTCTGACCGGCTGTGAAAAAAGTGATGAAAATGTGACGCTCTACCAAAACAGCGACGACTGTTCCCGCGCCAATCCCTCCATGAGCCAACAGTGCGCCGACGCCTACAACAACGCCTTGCGGGAGGCGAAGAGAACCGCCCCCAAATACGCCTCCCGCGCCGATTGCGTGGCCGAGTTCGGCGAGAACCAATGTACCCAGGCGCCGGCGCAGGCGGGCACCGGGGCCGAACCGCAGCAAAGCGGCGGCTTCTGGATGCCGCTGATGGCGGGTTACATGATGGGCCGGATGATGGGCGGCGGCTATTCTCAACAGCCGCTGTTCACTTCCAGGGCGCCCAACAGCCCGGCCAACGGCAAATTCGTCGACGCCGGCGGCCGCAATTACGGGCCGGTAGCCAGCGGCCGCAGCATGAACGTGCCGAAATCCGCGATGGCGCCCAAACCGGCCATGACCCATACCGTGACCCGCGGCGGCTTCGGCGAAACCGTGGCGAAACAGAACGCCGCCGCGCACCGCAGCGCCGCTCCCATGCCCCGCCGCAGCACGGGCGGCTGACATGAAACGGGTCACGCTCCATGAGCGGCCGGACTGGCGCGAAAAGGCCGCCGAATATGGTTTTGATTTCCATACGATGTACGGCGAGCCTTATTGGTGCGAGGACGCGTATTATCAATTCCAGCTGGCGCAAATAGAAACGCTGGAGGATGCCACCGCCGAGCTGCACCGCATGTGCCTGCAGGTGGTGGAAAAAGTGGTGGCCAGCGATGCGCTGATGGCCAGATTCCGCATCCCGAAGCATACCTGGCAATTTATCCGCAATGCCTGGCGCAGCGGCCAGCCCTCCCTCTATTCCCGCCTTGATCTGGTTTATGACGGCAGGCAGCCGCCCAAGCTTCTGGAGAATAACGCCGATACGCCCACCTCCCTGTTCGAATCGGCGTTTTTTCAATGGATCTGGTTGGAGGATCAATTAAAAAGCGGGCAGTTGCCCGCCGGCGCCGATCAGTACAATAGCCTGCAGGAGAAGCTCATTGATCGTTTCCGCGAACTGAAGGAACGGCACGGTTTCGGCAGGCTGCATTTCGCCTGCTGCCGGGATACCGATGAAGATCGCGGCACGGTGCAGTATTTGCAGGATTGCGCGCTGGCGGCCGGCCTGGCCAATGATTTCCTGTTTATCGACGAGATCGGCCTGGGAGAAAAGGGGCAGTTTACCGATACCGAGAACCAGGTGATCGGCAGTATGTACAAACTCTATCCTTGGGAATTCATGCTCAAGGAGATCTTTTCCACCAAGCTGGAGGATGCCGGCGTGCGCTGGCTTGAACCGGCGTGGAAAGCTATCGTATCCAACAAGGCGCTGCTGCCGATGCTGTGGGAAATGTTTCCCGGGCACCCCAATTTGTTGCCGGCCTATTTCAGCGAAGACAACCCGCCCCCGATGGACAGCTATGTGGTGAAACCGCTGTTCTCGCGTGAAGGCGCCAATATCCGCATCGTCGAGCACGGCCAGGAAACCGCTCGCGTTGACGGCCCCTACGGTGAAGAAGGATACATCATCCAGCAGTACTGCCCGCTGCCGCTTTTTGGCGACAGTTATACCGTCATCGGCAGTTGGCTGGTGGACGATAAGCCTTGCGGCATCGGTATTCGCGAGGATAAAGAGCGGATAACCCAGGATCTTTCGCGTTTCTATCCGCACATCATCCTGGGTTAAGCGGCAGTCCGGCGTTCAACAGCGTGTTTGACAACCCGGCCCTTTGTGGCGGCAAGCGTGTCAGCCCACCTGGACCGACAGCATGCTTAGCGAAGCCATTTCGATACCGTCCACCGGGATCGAGATGGGTTCCTTGCCGTCCCAACTGCCCAAAATATAGAGCAACGGCAGATAATGGTCCGGGGTTGGATTCGACAATGCAGCCCCTTCATGGCGCATATAGTCAACCAGCGGGTGCTGTCCCTCTCCTTGCCAGGCGATATTATCACGAACAAATTGATTGAACGACTCTGCCCAAGCGTAGGGCGCCGCTGTGCCCTGCCAGTCTATCATCCGCAGATTGTGCACCACATTGCCGCTGGCGATAAGCATCACGCCCCGATCGCGCAGCGCGGATAATTGGCGACCCAGGCCATAATGGTAGTCGGCGGGTTTTGTCCCGTCGATGCTCAGCTGGATCATGGGAATATCCGCCAAGGGATACATTTTTTTCACCACGCCCCAGGAACCATGGTCGAAACCCCAGGATTGATCGGCGGTCACCTCCACGGGCGACAGCAATTCCTGCAGGGATTTCGCCAGCGCCGGCGAACCGGGAGCCGGATAGCGTATATCGAACAGCGCCTGAGGAAAGCCGCCGAAATCATGGATGGTGCGTGGGTTTTCCATGGCGGTGACCGCGGTGCCGCGGGTATACCAGTGGGCGGATATAGCCACAATGGCGCGGGGACGGGGCAAGGTTTGCCCCAACTGTTCCCAGACCTGGGTATAACGATTGTCTTCCAGCACGTTCATCGGGCTGCCGTGGCCGAGGAAGAGCGCGGGCATACGGGGTTCGCTCATGGTTGTTCCTTAAGGTTGTGGCGCATCTGGCGCTTCATCACCATTAAGGTACGCGTTTCATCCTGGCAAAGAACTCGGATAAGCATGACTGAGAGATTCAAATAATTTGAACGTATCCATTTACCCTACCGGCCCGTCGCCATTGCCGTCGCCGCTGCCGGTAAGATGCACTCCCTTTATTTGACGCCGAGCCGTTTCGCCAACCGGTGCAAATTTCCCGGATCCATGTCCAGCCGGCGCGCACAGGCAGACCAATTGTCGGCGCAGCTCTCCAGCGTCTGGCGGATAAGCCGTCGCTGGTAATCGTCGGTTCCTTGACGCATGCTCATCCTTTCAACGACTTGCGGCGCCGGCGCCGGGCTGTCCGCAGCCGGTCGCGCGCGCTCCAAAGCGAAATGCTGCGGCTGCAACAGGATATCCGTCGCCCCTTGATCCGCCCGCGCCAATATCGCGGCGCGATAAATAGCATGTTCCAGCTCCCGCACGTTGCCCGGCCAATCACTCGCGGTAAGCACAGCCAGGGTGGCAGGGGACAGCGCCAGGCTGCTCAGCCCCATTCTTATTCGGCCGCGCTCGCAAAAAAAACCCGCCAGCAAGGGAATATCCTCCTCACGTTCCCGTAATGGCGGCACGTGAAGCGGAAATACGCTTAGACGATGAAACAGGTCGGCGCGGAAATCTCCCGCCACTACCGCCTCCTTTAACACTCGGTTGGTGGCGGCCACGACGCGGACATTGACCCGCTGATTTTGATCGTCCCCCACCCGCTGCAAATCGCCATATTGCAGTACCCGCAGCAGCTTTGCCTGTAACGTCAGGGACAATTCGCCAATCTCGTCTAAAAAAAGCGTACCGTTATCCGCCAGTTCGAATTTACCGATACGATGATGAACCGCGCCGGTAAACGCCCCTTTAACGTGACCGAACAGCTCGCTCTCAGCCACCGACTCCGGCAACGCCGCGCAGTTAAGATAGACCAACGGCTTGGCCGCACGGGGCGACGCCCTGTGGATAGCCCGCGCCACCAGCTCCTTGCCGACGCCGGTTTCACCGGTAATAAGCACGTTCAGATCGGAATTCGCGACGATATCGATCTCTTTTTTTCAATTGTCGCATCTGCGGCGACAACCCGATCATCTCATCGCTATCACCGGCAGCGGAGACAATGCCGGCAGGCACCGGCGTGATAATTTGCCTCTCCAGCCGCGCCACCAAAAGGGCGTTGCCGAGAGCCGCCGAGGATAACGCCGCCACCAATCGCAACTCTTCATCGCTGAAATGATCCAGCTGATGGGGATCCATGCCGTCAAGGGTCAGCGCGCCAATCAGATTCTGATCGCTGAACAGCGGCAACCCGATGCAGGCATGCACCTTGAACTGATCATGGCCGGGGATCAGGCCGTCGTAAGGATCAGGCAAGTGACTGTCCGCCGGGAAACGTACCACGTCGCCGGCGCGAGCGATGGCTTCAAGACGCGGATGCTCGGATAAACGAAACCGCCGGCCGAGCACATCGGGAGATAAGCCGGCGGTGGCCAGCGGCCTGAACAGCTGTTGCTCATAGCTTAATAACGCCAAGGCGTCGCAGCCCAGCCGCCGCAGGCTGCGAACCAGCCGCGCAAAACGGTCCTGGCTGGAAACACCACCTTGCAGCTCAATGGCGATATGGCTCAGGGTCTCGATGGATAAGGACATAACATTACCGTGGTTTAAGCCGCTTGGCGACTTGTCATTATGACATAGATATTGTCTAAAAGACAAATTACAACATGAGTCATTTTAACAATTTAACAAAATAAAACATTATAAAACAATGAAATAAATCATGGCACGGCATATGCACTTCTTTTCCCATCGCTAACCAAAATCGGGGTAAAGGAACTTTTATGAGCGTGCAGGTAAAAAATAATATTTTTTGGGTAGGCCAACGTGATTGGGAAATCAGGGATTTCCACGGTACCGAGTTCAAGACGCTGAAAGGCAGCAGTTATAACAGCTACCTGATTCGTGAGGGGAAAAATGTACTCATTGATACGGTGGACTATAAATTCGCCCAGGAGTTCGTCAAAAACCTTGAAGGGGAAATCAGCCTGAACGCTATCGATTATATTGTTATCAATCATGCCGAGGAAGATCACGCCGGGGCCTTAAGCGCGCTGATGGCGCGCATTCCCGATACGCCGATTTATTGCACCCTGAATGCCATTGACTCTATTAACGGGCACCACCACCATCCCGAATGGAATTTTCACGTGGTCAAAACCGGCGACAGGCTGGATATCGGTAACGGCAAACAGCTTATTTTTGTGGAAACGCCCATGTTACATTGGCCGGACAGCATGATGACCTACCTCAGCGGCGATGCGGTGATGTTCAGCAATGACGCTTTTGGGCAGCATTATTGTGACGAACACCTGTTCAATGATGAAGTGGATCAGAATGAACTGTTCGAGCAATGCCTGCGTTATTTCGCCAATATCCTGACGCCGTTCAGCCGCTTGGTGACCGCCAAGATCAACGAAATTCTCGCCTTCAGCCTGCCGCTATCCATGATAGCCACTTCTCATGGCGTGGTTTGGCGTCACGACCCGACGCAAATCATCGCGAAATACCTGCAATGGGCGGACAGCTATCAGGAAGATCGCATCACGCTGTTTTACGACACCATGTCGAACAATACCCGCATGATGGCCGACGCCATCGCACAGGGCATCAACGAGATCGATCCCGCCGTCGCGGTGAAAATCTACAACGTGGCCCGCCATGACAAGAATGAGATCCTGACGCAGATTTTTCGCTCCAAAGGGGTCCTGGCGGGCTCATCAACCATGAATAACGTCATGATGCCGAAAGTGGCCGCGTTATTGGAGGAGTTGGCCGGCCTGCGTTTTCGCGATAAGAAAGCCTCGGCATTCGGCAGTTACGGTTGGAACGGCGGCGCGGTGGATCGGGTGCAAACCCGGCTGATGGACGCCGGATTCGAAACCGGTTTAGCGCTTAAGGTGAAGTGGCGTCCCGATGGCGAAGCCCTGGCGGCCTGTCGCGAGCACGGCAGAGAAATAGCCCGTCAGTGGGCATTGCATGCGCTGGACGCATTCGGGACGAATGACCGGGCAGTCAAGGGGAACGACGCTGGAACGGCGCTATCTTCCGCCGTTGCCGAAGCGATGCTTGCAGCCGAACCGCCTTTTGCCGTCGAGTCGTCGCCGGTTAAGACCGCCATGTTGCCGGAAGGCTCAGCCGCCTTGATATCCAAGGCTGAAGCAGTAACAGCGTTTACCGCCGACAAAGCCGATATAGGGGTAATGATGCAATGCGGCGTTTGCCAATGGGTATATGACCCGGCCTTGGGCGAACCCATGCAGGAGGTGGCCCCCGGCACCCCCTGGAGCGAGGTTCCCGATACCTTCCTGTGCCCCGAATGCGGCCTGGGTAAAGATGTGTTCGATAAATTGAACTAGGGGCTCATCATGCATCAGGATGTTATCATCATCGGATCCGGATTCGCCGCCCGCCAGGCGGTGAAAAACCTGCGCAAGCTGGACCCGGCGCTGACCATCCGGCTTATCGCCGATGACAGCTGCGACGAATACAGCAAGCCGGAATTGAGCCATGCCGTCAGCCGACAGCTCAGCGCCGATGAGCTGACCCGGTCGACCGCCGCACAGTTCGCCGAACAATACCGCTTGATTCTTCATCGCCATTGCCGGGTCAGCCGTATTGATGCCGCCGCCCGGCTGGTCTACTGCGGGGAAAGCCGCTATTCCTATCGTCGGCTTATCCTGGCCACCGGCGCTGAAGCCGCGATCCCGGCCATAGAGGGAGGCGATTTATTACTGACGCTCAACAGCCAGCAGGCCTATCGCCTGAGTGAATCGTCGCTGCGCCAATCCCGTCGGGTCCTGCTGCTGGGGGCCGGTTTAATCGGTACCGAGCTGGCGATGGATCTGGCTCGAGGGGGTAAACAGGTCACGCTGATGGATAAAGCCGCCAGTATCCTTGCTTCGCTGATGCCGGTCGAGGCCAGCGCTCGTTTACAGCGCCGCCTGGTGGAACTCGGGGTAGAATTGGTTCTCGGCGCCGACCTGCTGGGTCTTAGCCGGACCGCCGCGGGCATTGCCGCCGCACTGTCCCGAGGCCGGGTGCTGGAGGCGGATGCCGCTATCGCCGCCATCGGCCTTAAACCGAATACCGCGCTGGCCTCCTCGGCGGGTCTGGCCACCGCCAGGGGTATCGAGGTCAACGAAGGCCTGCGCACCAGCGACCCTCATATCTATGCTTTAGGGGATTGCGCGCAAATCAACGGCAAGGTGCTGCCGTTTTTACAGCCGATACAAATGAGCGCCGCCGTATTGGCTGAAAACGTATTGGGCGGCGATGCCAAACTGGCGTTAACGCCGATGCTGGTCAACGTCAAAACGCCGGATTCACCGCTGCAGCTGGCGGGAGAAACGCATCGCGCCGATTTACGGTGGCAGATGGATTTCGATTCTCAAGGATTGATGGCCAAAGGCTGGGATGAACAGCAGCGGTTACGTGCGTTCATCGCCGGAGAATCACGTATGAAGGAAGCCTTTTCACTCTTACGTCAATTGAGCAACCCATAACGGGAAATCACATGCAGGAAGCGTTGTCCTTGTTAAAACAATTGAGCACCCCATTACGGGTAATTGCATGCAGGAAGCGTTTTCCCTGTTAAGACAATTTAATCACCCTGACGGAGAATCACATGCAGGAACTGTTGTGCTATAAGACCATGCCGGTTTGGACGTGGGAAACCCTGCCGCAGGCTTTCCGCGAACGCCATAATACCAAAGAGGGCGCCTGGGCCCGATTGACGGTGCTGCGAGGCAGCCTGACCTTTGAGCTGCTCGATGAGAATGACGGGATTTTGCAAAGCGCGGAATATGACGCCCGTCGCCAGCCGCCACAGGTGGAACCGCAACAATGGCACCGTATCGCCGCCGTCTCTGATGACCTTGAATGCCGGCTGGCCTTTTATTGCCGGCCGGAGGATTTTTATCATCTGAAATACGGCTTAACCCGCACTCACTCCGAAGTCATCAATGCGGTGAAATATCTGACGCCCGGCAGCGCGCTGGATTTGGGCTGCGGCGGCGGCCGCAACGCATTGTATCTCGACCGGCTGGGCTTTACGGTCACCGCCCATGATAAAAATCCGCAAAGCATCGCCGGCCTCAATGAGATTATCGCCGCCGAAGGACGAAAAAACATGACCGCATCGGTATTGGATATCAGTGAACAGACCATCAGCGGAGCGTACCGGTTTATCCTGTCCACGGTGGTCATGATGTTTCTCCCGGCCGGCTGCATCGAACGCCTGATAGGAGACATGCAGCGCAGCACGCTGCCGGGAGGCATGAATCTGATCGTGGCCGCTATGTCGACGCCCGATTTTCCCTGCCCGATCCCGTTTCCCTTTACCTTTAAACCCGGTGAATTGAAACACTATTATGAAGGCTGGGACATTATCAAATACAACGAGGATCCCGGGCAGCTGCATAAAACCGATGCCGACGGCAATCGCATCACCCTGCGCTTCGCCACCCTGCTGGCCAGAAAACGCTCTGCAGCATAGGCATGGCGATGCGGGCTTATGTGCCGGCCGGCGGAAAATCTGGCGACGGACTCGACGCGAGCAAGCGTTAATGGGAAAGCCGGGCAGCGGCGGCCACCGAAGCGCCCAACGGCAGGCTAGCCCCGCCATCACTTGAGCTTAACCAAGCATAAGATAAGGGCCCAGATGAAGGGGAGAAAGCATTCCGCCGGCCCGTCCCCCCGCCGCCGGGCCTGAATTCAGCTGGCCTGCTGGGCCAAAGCCAGGCGATAAGCCACCAAATCCTCGATGGTCACCACCGGCATAGCATGCTTCTTGGCGAACGCGATGACTTCCGGCGCGTGGGCCATGCTGCCGTCTTCGTTGGTGACTTCGCACAGCACGCCCATGGGTTTAAGCCCCGCCAAGGTACATAAATCAATACTGGCCTCGGTATGCCCGCCGCGGGTCAGCACACCGCCCGATTGCCCGCGCAAAGGAAAAACATGGCCCGGACGATTGAGATCGCTCGGCTTGGCGTTATCTTTGATGGCGGCACGGATAGTGGTCAGGCGATCGGCGGCGGAGACACCGGTGGTGACCCCTTCCGCCGCTTCAATGGTCACGGTGAAAGCGGTCTGGAAGTGACTGGAATTGCGCTCGACCATCATCGGCAAATCCAGCTGCTGGCGCCGCTCTTCCGTGAGGCACAGGCAAACAATGCCGCTGCCGTGGCGAATGGCCAGCGCCATTTGCGCAACGGTCATGTTCTCGGCGGCGAAAATCATATCGCCTTCGTTTTCGCGATCTTCGTTATCAAGCACCAATACGCCGCGACCGTCCCGCAGTGAAGTGAGTGCGTTTTCCACGCGTTCCGTCGGCGTGCCGAATTCGGCAAGAAGCGTCTGATTCATGGTAAATAAAACCTCATAAATTATATGGATTACCAGAACCAGGGCGGACTTAGGAGCGAGCCGGTAAAGGCCAAAAGCTAACGAAATGGGTGCAGACCCATTGTAAGCCGTTACTCTCTCCCATCCGGACTATAACCGTCGGCCCCGGAATTACACCGGGTCTGCTGACCTCAGACCATGAAGCAATCTGAGCGCTCGCGGGCTTCCCTTGACTATTGCGGACAATGGTTACAAAGGTTTACCGCCGGTGGGGAGTTTCGCCCCGCCCTGAGAATAAGTTCGGTAACTATAGCGCCAATGAAATTGCAGGGCAATAACGACGAGGGTCAAAGCAGAAAGTTAGCTGGTGTATAATTAATAAAGTATGTCTTTTAGTTTCTGGTTTCTTCTCGCTCGAACAGGCATTACACTTAACATTATCTTACGCGCAAGGAAATCACCCATGATCGATACAAAAAAATTGAACAGCTTGCCAGACAAATTCATGAATCCCTGCCCAAGGGCATTCGCGAATTGGGTGATGACGTCGAGAAAAAATCCGTCAGGTGCTGCAAAGCCAATTTAGCCGCATGGATCTGGTCAGCCGGCAGGAGTTCGACGTGCAGACGCAGGTATTGCTGCGCACCAGGGAAAAGCTGAGTCAGCTTGAACTGCGGATCAATGCCCTTGAGACGATGCCGACGACCGCCGCGGCCCCGACGGTAACGGCGGATGCCGCTCATGCCGTCGCCAAGACGGATATCGACGAACCGCAAGCCGGTACGGCGGCGGAGGACCTGACGCCGGCTGAACCGAAAAAATAATGCGGTGACATGTTCCCGTTGCCAACAGGGTTGAAGCACAGAGTCGGTATTAACAAACGGCGCCGCGGACATCTATGCCGTAACGCCGTCCATCAAGGCGCAGGCTATGGTTGGATGGGGTCCATCCCATCAAAACCTTTTCAGGAAGCCTGCCTGAAGGCGCTGCTTCAAAACACTCTGGACAATTTGTTCCCGGGCGGCTCCATGTATCCCCGCTTGCCGCGCTTCTGAATGGCGTCGGCGATTTAACCCCGCTTGCCGCTTCTGATGGCGTTGATGATGTTGGTGGTTGAGCATCCGTCTTCAAAATTCAGCACCCGCACATCGCCGCCGTTGGCCCAAACCTCTTTGCTGCCGGCGATTTCCTGGGGTTGATAGTCTCCCCTTCACCAGCAAATCCGGCAGAATGCCGGCTATCAGACGCTGCGGCGTATCTTCCTCGAACGGCACCACCCAATCCACCGCCTCCAGCGCGCTCAATACAATCATCCGTTGGGCCAGCGGGTTTACCGGCCGCTGCTCGCCTTTAAGCCGTCGGGTGGAGTCATCGCTGTTGACGGCGACGATAAGCCGGTCTCCCAGCCGCCGGGCATTGGCCAGATAGGCGACGTGGCCGGCGTGTAAAATATCGAAAATACCGTTGGTCATCACCACTTTCTCGCCGCGCCGGCGAGCCTGCGCCACCGCCTGAGCCAGTTCCGCTTCGGTCATGATGCCGAAACCGGCATCGGCCCGACCGCGAATGGCGTTTTCCAGCTCAATGGGGCTGACGGTGGACGTCCCCAGCTTGCCCACCACCACGCCGGCGGCGGCATTGGACAGGAAACAGCTCTCTTCCAGAGAATTGCCCGCCGCCAACGCCGCCGCCAACACGCCGATCACCGTGTCGCCCGCGCCGGTGACATCATAGACTTCCTGCGCCTGGGTCGGCAAATGCAGCGGCTCCTTGCCCGGTTGCAATAAGGTCATGCCCTGTTCCGATCGGGTGATAAGCAGGGCGGATAATTCATAATCGCCAATCAGCTTCATGCCGCGGCCCACCAGATCGTCCTCGTCCCGGCACTTCCCGGCCACCGCCTCGAATTCGGAGAGGTTGGGCGTCAGCATGGTGGCGCCGCGATAGCGGTTGAAATCAGTGCCCTTGGGATCCACCAATACAGGCACGCCGGCGTCGCGGGCCAGGCGAATCATATCCTGCACCTGCGTCAGCGCGCCCTTGGCGTAATCCGACAAAACCAGAGCGCCGGCGGCGGGCAGCGCCCGGCGGATGCGCTCGAGCATCGGGCCGGCGTCGACGCCGTCGAATCCCTGTTCGAAATCCAGCCTGATCAACTGTTGATTGCGGGAGAGTATCCGCAGTTTGGTGATGGTGGGATGGGTCGCCACCGCGGCGAAATCGCAGGTGACGCTGACTTCCTCCAGTTTGTCCGCCAGCAGGCGGGCGGCGTCATCCATGCCGGTAAGACCCACCAGGCGCGTGCCCGCCCCCAGCGCGGCGATGTTCATGGCGACGTTGGCGGCGCCGCCCGGCCGTTCCTCAATGGTCTCGACCTTCACCACCGGCACCGGCGCCTCCGGCGAGATACGGGTGGTCGGCCCATACCAATACCGGTCCAGCATCACATCACCCACCACCAATACGCCTGCCCGGCGAAAATCAGGCAACGTCACGTTCATCCCTTCGCTCCAGATTTAATACAGTCATTGCGCCGGATAGTAGCATAAGCTGATTAAATTCTCTTGTACCCCACCGGCGAAATGCTTTTGACCGGCGCAACGCGTTCAGTCCAGCCACTGACGCCAACAGCCGGTAATCAGGGCGCGCTCGGCGGCGAAACGTTCCGCGGGCACCGTGCCCGGCAACGCCTGCAATGCCAAATGATGAACTTCATCCCGCAGGGTGATATAGGCGCGGCTCAACGCCTCGGCCGTCTGCGGGTCGAGAATGCCATGACGCGCCGTCAGCTCGAATATCCGAACATTATCGGACCACCGGGTCAGGTCGGGGATGGCGGCGGCATAGCGCAGCACCAGGTACTGGGCCAGGAATTCGATGTCGGTAATGCCGCCTTCATCCGCTTTGATATCGAACATGCCCTGGCTTTTACCGGCCAAATGCCGGCGCATCTTCCCGCGCATTTCGCTGACCTCCGCCCGCAACGCCGCCGGCACACGCTCCCGGCACAGCACCGCCCGGCGAATATCGGCAAAGCGGGCGCCTAGTGCCGGGTCGCCATGCACCATCCGCGCCCTCACCAGCGCCTGATGTTCCCAGGTCCAGGCTTCATTGGCCTGGTAATCCTCAAAGGCGTCCAGGGTGCTCACCAGCATGCCCGCCGCGCCGGACGGACGCAGCCGCGGGTCCACCTCGTAAAGAACGCCCGTCGGGGTGCGGGTGCTGAACAGGTGCATCACGCGCTGAGCCAAACGCAGGTAAAATTGCCGTCCGTCGATTTGGCGCTCGCCGCCGGTCATGACGTCGGCGGGACAATCATGCAAAAACACCAGATCAAGATCGGAACCGTAACCCAGCTCCCATCCGCCGAGCTTACCGTAACCGATAACCGCGAAGCCCCGTCCGCTCTGTCCGTCCAGATGCCGCGGCCGTCCGTAGCGGGATACCAGGGTCCGCCATGCCTGACGAACCACGGCGGCAATAATGGCCTCCGCCAGATAAGTGAGATGATCGCTGACGCGCATTACCGGCAACACGCCGGTGATATCGCCGGCGGCGATGCGCAATTGCTGGGCCTGTTTGAACTGTCGCAGCGCGTCCATCTGCTGCTCCTCATCCTCATCGGGCACCCGCAGGAGATACTGGCGAAGCTCATCGCCGTAGGCCTCGGGCGCCGGCGGATTATATAGCGTGGCGGGATCGAGCAGCTCATCCAACAGCAGGGGATGCAGCGCCAATTGGCTGGCAATCATCTCCGAGGCGGCGCACAGGCGGATAAGATGCACCAGCGCCTTGGGATACTCCAGCAGCAGTTCGAGATAGGTGGTGCGGGAGACAATGCTAAGCAATAGCGGCGCCAGACGGCTAAAGGTAAGAGGAGCGTCCTCTCGCGGGCAGATTTCTCCCAGCAAGCGCGGCATCAGTTGATCCAGCACTTCGCGTCCGCGCGGTCCGATGGTACGTTTCGCCACGTCGCGGCGAAACGCGGCTAATTGTTCAAGCAGCCGCCGGCGACCGGCCGCGGAAAGTTGCGGTTCCCAAAAATCCGGTTCAGGTTCAATGTTTTGATCGAACCACAGAGCGTCGTAACGACCGAAATCCGCGGGATCTTCTGGATCCGGCGCGTCATCGCCGATCAGATCGTCGAAAATGCGTCGCACCTGATGCATGTGCGTCTCAAGGCGTTGGTACAACGCCGGCCAGTCCGCCTCGTTCATGCCATAGGCCAGGCGTTCCCTGTTCAGCTCATCCGCAGGCAGGGTCTGGGTCTGTTCATCGTTAATGGACTGCAGCAGGTTTTCCAGCCGACGCAGGAAAAGATAGGCGCGGCTTAAACGGGCGGTTTGTTCGGCATCCAGCAGGCCCAGCTCGCCGATAACGGCCAAGGTAGGCAACAAGGCGCGGCCTTGCAGGCGCGGTTCCCGCCCGCCGCGGATCAATTGAAAAACCTGGGTAATGAATTCAATCTCGCGGATGCCGCCGGCCCCCAGCTTGATATTGTCCTTCAATCCCCTGCGCCGGACCTCACGGGCAATCATGTTTTTCATGTTGCGCAGCGATTGGATAACGCTGAAATCAATATAGCGCCGAAAAACAAATGGGCGCAGCATCCGCTGCAGTTCCCGGCTATAGACGTCGTCGCCGCCGCCCAGCAGCCGGGCTTTGACCATGGCGTAGCGTTCCCAGTCACGGCCCTGTTCCTGGTAATAGTCTTCCAGAGCGGAGAAGCTGAGCACCAAGGGGCCGCTGTCGCCGAAGGGGCGCAGCCGCATATCGACTCGATAGACAAATCCCTCGACGGTGGATTGATCCAGCACTTTAATAAGCCGCTGGCCCATACGGGTAAAAAACTGCGCGTTATCCAGCTCGCGGCGTCCGTCCCGGGTATGGCCGTTTTCCGGATAGGCGAAAATCAAGTCGATATCGGAAGAGAAATTCAGCTCGCCGCCCCCCAGCTTGCCCATGGCCAGCACCAGCAGCGGTTGCGGGACCCCGTCTTCGTTGCAGGGCGTTCCCCACTCCCGGCGGCAGGCCTGATAAAGCCAGTCACGCGCCGCGCTCACCAGCGCTTCCGCCAGCCGGCTGAGCGCGGTCAGGGTTTGCGGCGTATCGCTGGTCAGCAGCGCCTGCGAATAACCGATACGCACCAGGGCATGGCGACGGAACAGCCGCAGCTCACGCATCAGTCCCGCATCGTCCGTCACCGACGCCAGCCGTTGCCTCAACAACGCGTCATAGTTCCTCCACTCATCCGCCGTCGGGGGTTGAGTGCGAAGTTCTTCATACCAGTCTGGGCGGGCTATCAGCGCCGTCGCGATAAAGTCGCTGACGGCCAGCGCCGCGCGCGCCTCATCGTCCGCCGCCGCGGAGGGCGGCAATCTCGACAAAACGGCCTGTGCCTGCCGCTGCAATAACAGCGGTAACGGCTGCGCCATGGTTTTCTCCCTAATATGGCCGGTTCCGGTATCCGGCGGTCGAGGCAGGCGGCTACCCAGGCCGCGCTCAGAATCGGCCGCCGGCGGCTAACCGGCTTTACCGCGTCTGGGCGCTGCGCCAAAAGCCCGGCTGCGTAACCGCTTGGCGCCGCATATGTTCCACGTCGTTGGTGCCCGGCAGCAAAATCGCCTGTTCCAGCGCCTGCCAGTGCAAAATATAGGATAAGACTTTTTTAGCGGGATAGGCCCCGGACAAAAGGTGAAAAGCCATGATCCGACGTTCCAGGCGAGGTAGCTGCTGCTGATACTCTTCCGGCGACAACACGCGGCCGAAAGCCACTTTCAGTTCGGCCGCGCACCGCGACAAGGTCATATCCGAGAATCGCTTGAATGAGCCGTTCAACTTCCGGCGGCCGTCGTCGTCAACGTTCTTTTGCCAATCGGAGAGAATAAGCCAGGCGATCAGGGCCAGCTTGCATTGTAAATAGGCAGTTTCATAACACAGGCTTTGGGGATCGCAATCCGCCCGGCCGATAAGCGGCGAGAGATCCGCCAACAGCGCGCGCAAATGGGTGGTGGCCTTGCGCGGGATCATATTGCCCATCACCACGAAGGTTTCACGAATCAAGGTAATGGCGGTAAGGATAGCCTCCCGCGCCGGCGCCGCGCCTTGCAGCCAGACCTCTTCGTGATACTGCCAGTGCGCCAAGGCCAGAGAAAGCGCCTCGCTTAGCCCCTGTTCCACGGTGGCCTTGGCCGCGGGGCGCAGCAGCGGCAGGGCGCGAACTTCCCTCGGGGGATTGCCGGCGGCGAGATGATATCCCCGCGCAGCCTTACTCAAGCTGCCCAGCCGCAAACCGCCGCCTGCCGACAGCGTGTGCGCATAGGCCAGCAAATCCGCCGTATTGCCTTGCAACAACTCGAGCTCCAGTTCACAAAGAGGTTCGCTTAAGCTCCCGGCCGACACCTCCCCCCTGGTCAAAAGCCGCCTCTATCTCGCTATCGCCAAACCGCACCACCCATTTTTCCCGCTGATAATCGGTACGGAACAGCGGCTGCAATCGGGTTTGCAGGTCTTTTATATCCGTTCCCTCGGGCCAGATTTCCACCGGCAGCAGCGACAAATCCAGCTCAGGGCCGGTTAGGGGAACATTGTATTCGGGATGCCGGTGCAACCCGCCGATAACATTACCGGCGGTTTTCGCGGTCATTTCATAGCGCGAATCATTGCCGCGAATACGCAGGCCGATACCGTGGCGGCGCAAATCCTGCCCGGCGGTTTCAAAATAGATATTCATCAGGCGTTGCGGCGCGGAATGAACGCCGCCGCCGGCGGAAACCCGTTCCGCCAACCGGGATACCGACCCGGGATGAACGATAAATTTTATTTCTATTTCTTCACTCATGGCTTAGGCAACACCCATTGTTTGCGTTATGACGCCCGACGAGGCCGCTTGAAAGGTGTGATAGCGCCGACGTCGTTATGTTGGATAGCGTAATCATCACCTTAAAGCAAAAGCCCGACAAGTATGCTGATAATTTAAATGAAAATTTATGACAAACAATTAATGAATAAAGAATGGCAAATGCTGACTTTCAGGGGTTACGCCGCGTGCCGGTACGCAAACAAGCAAAATAATTAACGCTTAGGTCTTTCCCGGCCGATTACTTTCGACGTTAAAAGCGGAAATAAACCAGAGGCGCAGCCATTCAACGCCTGATAGTAGGATAGTTCCCATTTTGGTTTAAGCATTGCGCCGTCAAACTTAACCCTCTACTATCGAACGACATTTGCCGAAAAACGACGGAACTATGTACAAATTACGCCATATTTGCTTCGCGTTATTGGGTCTAAGCTTCGCCGCTAGCGCTCACGCCGATGAAACGCGTTATATATCCGATGATCTGACCACCTATATCCACAGCGGACCGGGCAATCAATTTCGCATCGTCGGTACGCTGAATTCCGGCGAGCAGGTGGCGCTGTTGGGCGTCAACGACAGCACCCACTACGGCCAGATTCGCGACGCCAAGGGACGAACCGCCTGGATCCCATTGGATCAACTCAGCGAAGAGCCCAGCCTGCGGGTCAAAGTGCCATCCTTGGAACAGCAGGTGCAAACATTGACGCAGAAACTCGCCGCCATTGATGCGGACTGGAATCGGCGCACCGCTGAAATGCAAAAGAAAGTCGCCGAAAACGACGGCACGGTTCAAGGGTTGCGCAATGAAAACCAGGGTCTTAAAGATCAACTGAAGGCGGCGCGGAAAAAAGCGGATGCGGACGCCCTCCAACTGGACGACAAGCAGCGAACCATAATTATGCAATGGTTTTTATACGGCGGCGGCGTCGCCGGCGTCGGCTTGATACTCGGATTATTGCTGCCCCATATCCTTCCCCGCCGCAAAAGGGATAATCGCTGGATGAATTGATTCTTCCCCGCCGCAAAAGGGATAAACTCTCGATGAACTGATCCTTCCCCGCCGCAAGCGGAACAACTGTTGGATGAACTGACTCTCAACGCGGTCATCCGCCGGCGCCGCGCAATGGGCGCAAACAGTATTGCGGATGGGACTACAATTAATGGATGATGGCAAAACCGACATCGTCAGGAGTGGAACGTGAAAACATATCTGGTCGGCGGCGCTGTTCGCGACAGGCTACTGAATTTGCCGGTAAAGGAAAAAGACTACGTCGTGGTGGGCGCCGATCCCGAACAGCTTCTTGCGCAAGGGTATCAGCAGGTAGGCAAGGACTTCCCGGTGTTTTTGCACCCCCACTCCCGCGAAGAGTACGCCCTGGCGCGCACTGAGCGTAAATCGGGACTAGGCTATACCGGTTTTACCTGCTATTCGGCCCCGGACGTGACCCTGGAGCAAGACTTGCTGCGACGGGATTTGACCATCAACGCCATCGCTCAGGACGAAAACGGCGAGCTTATCGACCCGTTTCAGGGCCGGACGGATATTGAGCAGCGTTTATTGCGCCACGTCTCGGACGCCTTTCGGGAGGATCCTTTAAGGGTGCTGCGGGTCGCCCGCTTTGCCGCCCGTTTCGCCCATCTTAATTTTCGCATTGCCCCGGAAACATTGGCGCTGATGCGCCAGATGACGCTTGACGGCGAATTGCCGCTTATTTCACCGGAACGTGTATGGAAGGAAACGGAAAAAGCCCTTGCCTCCCGAAACCCCCAGGTTTATTTCCAGGTCTTGCGAGACTGCGGAGCCCTGGCGTCGCTGTTTCCGGAAATCGATAACCTGTTCGGCGTCCCCGCGCCGGCCAAATGGCATCCTGAAATCGATACCGGCATACACACGTTGATGACCCTGGCGATGGCGGCGCAGCTGACGCACGAGGTCAGCGTAAGGTTCGCCACACTGTGCCACGACGTCGGCAAGGCCCTCACCCCGCGGGAACAGTGGCCGCACCACCACGGGCACGGCCCGGCGGGGGTCAAGCTGGTGCAGGCGCTGTGCGAACGCCTGCGGGCACCTAACGCTTATCGGGAACTGGCGAAAATCGTTGCCGAATACCATGACCTGATCCATACCGTGGACAGGCTAACGCCCAAGACGTTGATGAAATTATTCCAGGCCTTAGACGTTTGGCGCAAACCCGAACGCCTGGAGCAAATGATTACGGCCAGCGAAGCCGATGCCCGCGGCCGCACCGGTTTCGAAAACAGCGCCTACCCGCAGGGGGATTATCTGCGTGAAGCGTTCCGGGTGGCCGCATCCGTCGTCAACCGGGACGTGATCGCAGAGGGCTTTACCGGCGCCGATATCGGCGAGGAAATCCGCCTGCGCCGCCTGCGCGCGCTGACCGCCTGGAAACAGAAAAAGGAAGACTCGCGCACAACTGCCATTTGAGACCAGACGATTCTTCCACGGCGCCAAAGGCATTTTTGACGCATGCCCGCCCCTTGAGGGCGGGCATGTTCACTGCCTCATAACCGCCGTTAAGCCTGCTACATCATTACCCAGTAGACCACCGCCGCCAGAATGAACCGGTAGATGGCAAAAGGAATAAAAGAAATACGCTTGATGATTTGCAGGAAGAATTTAATGGCCGCCAGCGCAACGATAAAGGCGGTCACAAACCCCACCGCAAACAGCGGGAAATCATGCCACGACAGGAACGGCAAACTTTTGTACAGGTCAAGCGCCGTGGCGCCTATCATCATCGGCACCGCCAGGATAAACGAAAACTCGGACGCCGCGTAGCGGCTCACCCCCATCAGCAAACCGCCGCTGATGGTGGCGCCGGAACGGGAAAATCCCGGCCACAGCGCCAGACATTGAAAACACCCGATCAGCAGCGCCTGCAGGGTAGGTAATATCGTCGATACCCTGCGCGCGCGGCACCTTGGGCTTCAGCCATTCGCCGGCAAGCAGCAGCACCCCTCCCACCACCAGCGCGTACATGACGTATTTCGCTTCGAACAGCGACTTGATTTGCTCATGCAACACCAGGCCCAGGATCACCGCCGGCACCATGCCCAGGATGATATGCACCAGGGTCAACCGGCTTTGTCCGACGCCCTCATGCCTGACTTCGCCGAAATGAATCCCAATTAAACCAAACAGCCGACGCCAGAACACCACCACCACCGCCAGGATTGAACCCAGCTGAATGATCACTTCGAAGGTCTTCGCCCTGTCATCGGTGAAACCCAACAACGTGCCCGCCAAAATCATATGCCCCGTTGAAGAGACCGGCAAAAATTCCGTTAACCCCTCCACAATCCCCAAAATCAACGCGACGAACAAATCATGCAGGTCTGTCATACCACATCGTCTCCCTCAATCGACCGACAATAAAAAAGCGGCGGTTTTAAACGCTCCGGCCGCTAAACAATTCGGAAATCGAGAGTTAACATACGGTATTCAAGTTTCCGTTGCATGAAATTTAGCTTAAGAAACCCGATTTTTCAGACTTTTCAGCGATGACGTTCGATGATGACGCCGACGCTCCGCGCTTCTGGAACCGCCCCCGGTTTACTGAGCGTCAACCGTATCCAAGGCGAAGAGAAACGCTTTAGCAACAAGTCGGCAACCTCCTCCGCCACCCGCTCCACCAGTGCGAAGCGTCCGCCGCCGACAAAGGCAAGCACCGCTTCGCTGACTTCGGCGTAGCTCAGGCAATCCGCCACGTCGTCGCTTCGCGCCGCCGGCCGGTTATCCCACCCCATCTCGATATCGAACACCAGCGCTTGCCGACGTTCCTGCTCCCAATCGTAAACGCCGATGAACGCCATTACCGTTAACGCTTTTATAAATACAATATCCATGTGTCATACTCGGTTTTTGCGGATGTCGGATACCACTTATCACGGAATATGCGTATTATCCACAGCTAGACCATGAAAAACGATGATTACGGGATGGAACTTGGTTATGAATGCTCTTTCGATCGGCATGATAATCTTCGCCTATCTTTGCGGTTCGGTATCCAGCGCGATCCTGATCTGCAGGATTGCCCGCCTGCCCGATCCCCGCACCCACGGCTCAGGCAACCCCGGAGCCACTAACGTCCTGCGTTTGGGCGGCCGGCTCGCCGCGGCCGGCGTCATGGTGTTCGATGTGTTTAAAGGGATGCTGCCGGTCTGGCTGGGCTACCGGCTTGGCATTCCGCCGTTTTACCTCGGCCTGGTGGCCATTGCCGCCTGCGTCGGCCATATCTACCCGGTCTTTTTTCGCTTTCAAGGCGGCAAAGGCGTCGCCACGGCATTCGGCGCCATCGCCCCCATCGGTTGGGACCTAACCGGGCTGATGGCCGGCACCTGGCTACTGACGGTGCTGTTAAGCGGCTATTCATCGCTCGGCGCCATTATCAGCGCTTTGATAGCGCCGTTTTACGTTTGGTGGTTCAAACCGCAGTTCACCTTTCCCGTATCGATGCTTTCCTGCCTCGTCTTGTTACGCCACCACGACAATATCCAGCGCCTGTGGCGCGGCCAGGAAAGCCGGCTATGGCGCAAGCGCAAAAAGGATGTCGATATCGACAATCACGAAAACAAAAGCGGCCGGCAGGATCATAAAAACTGAGAACGGCGCTTACAACGCCGGTAATTCCGCCAGCGGCCAACGGGGCCGCACGGTGATCGACAAATCCCCCAGACTGCCGTTTTGCAGGCGCACCATCCCGGCGTAGGCAATCATGGCGCCGTTATCGGTGCAAAACTCCGGACGCGCATAAAATACCTGGCCGCCGCGGCTTTCCATCAGCGCCGCCAAGCGTTCGCGCAGAGTCCGGTTGGCGCTGACCCCGCCGGCTATCACCAGGCGCTTCAACCCGGTCTGTTCCAATGCCCGCCGACATTTGATAAGCAGCGTATCCACCACCGCATCCTCAAACGCCCTGGCGATATCCGCCCGGGTCCGTTCGTCATCGCTATTGTCTCGAACGGTATTGGCGGCAAAGGTCTTCAACCCGGAGAAACTGAAATCGAGACCAGGACGGTCGGTCATCGGCCGGGGAAAGGTAAAGCGGCCGGCGGCGCCCTGGCTTGCCAACTGAGACAACCTCGGTCCGCCGGGGTAATCAAGACCCAGCAATTTGGCGGTTTTATCGAACGCCTCACCGGCGGCATCGTCGATGGATTCTCCCAGCAAGGTATAGCGACCGATGCCCGCCACCTGAATCAGTTGGGTATGGCCGCCGGACACCAACAACGCGACAAAGGGAAACGCCGGGGGACTGGCCTCCAGCATCGGCGCCAGCAAATGGCCTTCCATATGATGGACCTCAATGGCCGGCACGCCCCAGGCGTAGGCCAGCGCTCGCCCCACCGTGGCGCCCACCATCAGCGCCCCCACAAGTCCAGGGCCGGCGGTATAGGCCACGCCGTCGATATCCCCGGCGCCCATGCCCGCTTCCCGCAGGGCCGCCTGAATCAGCGGAACGGTCTTGCGCACATGATCCCTGGAGGCCAGCTCGGGCACCACGCCGCCGTAATCGGCGTGCAGCTTTACCTGGCTATATAGCTGATTGGCCAGTAACCCCGCCCGCTCGTCATAAATCGCCACGCCGGTTTCGTCACAGGACGTCTCAATACCCAATACACGCATCATTTTCACCAACTCTACTCAAAGCGGCGCATAGTCTACCATACTCTCCGCCGGTAAGAGCCCGCCCGACCGCAGCCCGGTGTAAATTCGGTATCTTTCTTCGCCGGGCCATGGTAAAAGAATGCCCTTCGCGATCCCATGAAGATCCGGGATCGGCCGGCAAGATCCTATCTTAAAAGGCTCTGCCGTTTAATTTTACTATATTTGATTGTCTAGACCAATCAAGTGCGGCAATTTTAAGCGATTTGCGCTATAATCCTACTGATGAAACGCTTGGTTGGAGGCCGAACCAGGCTGTCACCGGTAAGAGAGTTGTCCGTTGCTCTTTACAAAGCAGCTATGCTTGAAGTAAAATTCCGCACCATTTTGAAATGGCTGACAGCAGGTCAGCAGCAAAAACCGAATTCTATCGAGGTGAGAGTTACATGCCGGTAATTAAAGTACGTGAAAACGAGCCGTTCGACGTAGCACTGCGTCGCTTCAAACGTTCCTGCGAAAAAGCAGGTGTTCTGGCCGAAGTTCGTCGTCGCGAGTTCTATGAAAAACCGACCACCGAACGCAAGCGCGCCAAAGCGTCCGCCGTAAAACGTCATGCTAAAAAATTGGCTCGCGAAAACGCACGCCGCACTCGTCTGTATTAATATTTCGGGGTTGAAACCCCCCCCCCATCGCGTGATTAATACGCAGACTTGGTCATTGCAAACGACTTAGTATTTGCCAATTAAAAGTTGCAATCGAAGGCCGTGCGATCCGGAAGGGTTGCGCGGCTTGTTCTCGTTTATAGGCTAACCAATCAGGGCTTATGGCTGGACGAATCCCACGCGTATTTATTAATGACTTGCTGGCGCGCACCGACATTATCGATCTGGTCGATGCACGCGTTAAGCTCAAAAAGCAAGGCAAGAATTATCACGCCTGTTGTCCGTTTCACCATGAAAAAACCCCGTCGTTCACCGTCAATGGCGAAAAGCAGTTTTACCATTGCTTTGGCTGCGGCGCCCACGGCAATGCGATTGATTTTCTAATGAATTTCGACCGACTGGAGTTTGTTGAGTCCATAGAAGAGCTGGCCACCATGCACGGTCTGGAGGTTCCCTACGAAGCGGGAACCGGGCCCAATCAGCAGGAACGCCATCAGCGACAGAGCCTTTATCTCGTTATGGAGCAACTCAGCGGCTTTTATGCGCAGGCCCTCAAGCAGAATGCCGCCGCGCCGGCCCGGCAGTATCTGACCCGTCGCGGGTTGAGCGAAGAGGTCATCGGCCATTTCGCCATCGGCTACGCACCGCCGGGCTGGGACGCCGTATTAAAGCGCTTCGGTCGGTCGGCGGATGAAAAAGAGGCATTGAACGATGCCGGAATGCTGGTGACTAACGATCAGGGAAGGACCTATGATCGCTTCCGCGATCGGGTCATGTTTCCCATCCGCGACCGCCGCGGCAGGGTTATCGCCTTCGGCGGGCGTATTTTGGGGGACGGGCAACCCAAATACCTGAACTCGCCGGAAACGGAGATTTTCCACAAAGGCCGCCAGCTCTATGGCCTGTATGAAGCACAGCAGCAGCATCCGGAGCTCTCTCGTCTGCTGGTGGTGGAAGGCTATATGGATGTCGTGGCCCTGGCGCAATTCGGCATCGATTATGCCGTGGCCTCCTTGGGTACCGCCACCACCGCCGAACATATCCAGTTGCTGTACCGCGCCACCGAACAGGTTGTCTGTTGTTATGATGGCGACCGAGCCGGAAGGGAAGCCGCCTGGCGGGCGCTGGAGACCGCGCTGCCTTATCTCAGCGACGGCCGCCAGCTGCGTTTTATGTTTTTGCCGGACGGAGAGGATCCGGATACCCTGGTGCGCCAAATCGGTAAAGAGGCGTTTGAGCGGCTAATCGAACAGGCGCAGCCCCTGTCGGTCTTTTTATTTGAAACGCTGATGCCCCAGGTGGATCTCAGCAGTCCGGACGGACGCGCCAAATTAAGCGCGCTGGCCCTGCCTCTGATCGGACAGGTTCCCGGAGAAACGTTGCGTATGTACCTGCGTCAGCAGTTAGGCAATAAATTAGGCATTTTGGACGATAGCCAGCTTGAAAAGCTACTACCGCAGCCTGGGGGCAATACAAATATTTCGCCTCAGCCCCGGATAAAACGCACAACCATGCGTATACTTATAGGATTACTGGTGCAAAACCCGCGTCTGTGCGCGCTAATCCCGTCAATTGCGGGTTTAGAGCAGGCAAATCAGCCGGGTGTACCGTTATTTATTGAGTTAGTGCAGACCTGTCAGGCGCAGCCGGGGATCACCACGGGGCAGTTGCTTGAGCATTACCGGGATAATAAATCCAGCCGGCAGCTTGAAACCTTGGCGACCTGGAACCACATGATCATAGATGATAGGGTCGAAGCGCAGTTTATCGATACCCTGACGAGCCTGTACGACTCCATACTTGAACAGCGTTTGGAAGCGCTCATAGCGCGTGAACGGACGCATGGTCTAACGGCCGAAGAGCGGAAAGAAGTATCGTCTTTGAATACGGCTTTGGCTAAAAAGAAATGAACGACGAGGCTTGAATGCCGATAAATAGCAGGGCAATGCCCTGTGCGATGCCGTAGTAGGCTGCGGCGTTAAACAAAGGCCTGATCTCTTGTTGGTGATGAAATTTCACCGACCAACACCGAAATTACTCTGAAGTGTGGATACCGTCTTATGGAGCAAAACCCGCAGTCACAGCTCAAGCTACTTGTCACTCGTGGTAAGGAGCAAGGCTATTTGACCTTTGCCGAGGTCAATGACCATCTGCCGGAGGATATCGTCGACTCCGACCAGATCGAAGACATCATCCAGATGATAAATGACATGGGCATCCAGGTGATGGAAGAAGCACCCGATGCCGATGATCTCCTGTTGGCGGAAAATACCTCCGACACCGATGAAGACGCCGCCGAAGCGGCCGCGCAGGTGCTATCGAGTGTCGAATCCGAGATTGGACGCACCACCGATCCGGTGCGCATGTACATGCGCGAAATGGGCACAGTGGAACTGCTGACCCGCGAAGGCGAAATCGATATCGCCAAACGCATCGAGGACGGGATTAATCAGGTACAATGCTCCGTCGCCGAGTATCCTGAAGCCATCACCTACCTGTTGGAACAGTACGATCGCGTCGAGGCGGGAGAAGCGCGCCTGTCTGATTTGATCACCGGCTTCGTCGATCCCAACGCCGAAGAGGATCTGGCTCCCACAGCGACCCACATCGGTTCCGAGTTATCCAGTGAAGAACTGGCGAACGACGATGACGACGACGAGGAAGACGACGAAGACAGCAGCGACGATGACAACAGTATCGATCCCGAGCTGGCGCGCCAGAAATTCGTCGAGCTGCGCGAACAGTATGAAGCGACTCGTACCGTGATCAAGACCAACGGCCGCAGCCACGCCAAATCCACGGACGAGATCCTCAAGCTGTCCGAAGTGTTCAAACAATTCCGGCTGGTGCCAAAGCAGTTTGATTACCTGGTGAACAACATGCGTTCCATGATGGACCGCGTGCGTACCCAGGAACGTTTGATCATGAAGCTGTGCGTCGAAATCTGTAAAATGCCGAAGAAAAACTTCGTCACGCTGTTTTCCGGTAATGAAACCAGCGAAGCCTGGTTCAAGGCCGCGCTGGCCATGAACAAGCCCTGGTCGGAAAAGCTGCGGGATGTGGATGAGGACGTCCACCGCAATCTGCAAAAACTTCGCCAGATCGAAGAAGAAACCGGCTTGACCATCGAGCAGGTGAAGGATATCAACCGCCGGATGTCCATCGGCGAAGCCAAAGCCCGCCGCGCCAAGAAAGAAATGGTGGAGGCAAACCTGCGCCTGGTGATATCCATCGCCAAGAAGTACACCAACCGCGGCCTGCAGTTCCTGGATTTGATTCAGGAAGGCAATATCGGTTTGATGAAGGCAGTGGACAAGTTTGAATATCGCCGCGGCTACAAGTTCTCCACCTACGCCACCTGGTGGATTCGTCAGGCCATCACCCGTTCCATCGCCGACCAGGCGCGGACTATTCGTATACCGGTGCATATGATTGAGACCATCAATAAACTCAACCGTATCTCCCGCCAGATGCTGCAGGAGATGGGCCGCGAGCCCACCCCGGAAGAACTGGCGGAACGTATGCTGATGCCGGAAGATAAAATTCGTAAAGTGCTGAAAATCGCCAAAGAACCGATTTCCATGGAAACCCCCATCGGTGATGATGAAGACTCCCACTTGGGCGATTTTATCGAAGATACCACTTTGGAGTTGCCGCTGGATTCAGCCACCTCGGAAAGCCTGCGCTCGGCAACCCATGACGTATTGGCCGGTTTGACCGCCCGTGAAGCAAAAGTGCTGCGCATGCGTTTCGGTATTGATATGAATACCGACCATACCTTGGAAGAAGTGGGTAAACAGTTTGATGTCACCCGCGAACGCATTCGCCAGATAGAAGCAAAGGCGCTGCGCAAGCTGCGTCATCCCAGCCGTTCAGAAGTGCTGCGCAGCTTCCTGGACGATTAATGGCAATGCATCGTTCCCTGATGTCGGGATGACTGGGGAATATGCCCCATTTAATTGCTACATCGGTGAAAGCCCCGCGATTCCCGCGGGGCTTTTTTATTCTGGCTCAGGCCGGCATCTCGCCATAGGGAATGGGCGACTACTGGTAAGGTGCCTAACGCATTGAGCCTGTAAAAGCGTTCTGCTATTCTTTCTCTCTTATCATGAATGATTAAGAGTCGCCACATGCGTGGGATAACGATCTTATTACTATCATTAGTTTGCGCCTGCTCCGCCGCGCTGGCCGATGCGGCCGCCTATAACGCCGGCATTGTTCGTCTTACGGTGGCGGACAAGACCGACCATTTCGACACAATGGTATTTTTCCCCACTCATGAGCACGTCGTCGCATGGCAAGCGGGCCCGTTTACCGTCAATGCTACCCGAAACGCGGCGCCGGCGGCGGATAACCGCTTCCCCGTGGTCTTGATTTCACACGGACGCGGCGGCGGCCCGCTCAGCCATCGTGAATTGGCTATTGCTTTGGCTCGCGCCGGATTTATCGTTGTGGTGCCGACGCATGTCGGAGATGCCGCAAGGTATCCGCGCGCATCGTCACAAGCCAGAATCCTGATTGATCGTCCTCGACAGGCAGAAGCCGCGCTCAATGCCGTTCTGGCCGATCGGCGATTCTCTTCCCACGTCGATATAAACCGCATCGGTATGATCGGATATTCGGCCGGCGGCTATACCGCCTTAATCCTGGCCGGTGCGAAACCCGACTTCGCCTATGCCATGGCTTATTGCGCAAACCACAACGACCCGGCATCCTGCGCGTCTTCAACACCCGCCAATCAGGCGCAGGGCGGCGCCGTGAAGGAAGCGCCGGTACCCGCAGCTCTGGCAGCCTGGCAGCCTCCCGTCGATCACCGACTGAAGGCCCTGGTGTTGATGGACCCGCTGGCCCTGATGTTCAAAGCACCCGGCTTGTCCGCTGTGCGCGTCCCGGCGATGCTCTATCGTCCACAAGACGACAGCTATCTCAGCGCCGCAAGAAACGCGCAGGCTATTGCGTCCGGTTTACCCACCCAGCCCATCACGCATATTGTGCCGGGCAACCACTTCATTTTTATCGATCCTTGCCCGGCGTCGATCGCGGCCGGCGCGGCGGCTATCTGTCGGGATGCATCCGGAATCGATCGTGCGCAGATTCATCGCCGAATCGAGCATGAAGTGGCTGAGTTTCTACAAACACATTTATAGCTCGCCCCGGCTGGGTGAGCCGCAATCTTCAGAGCTGTTTACTGGCCGCCAATTCAGGGCGTGAAGGCGCCAACACCATATTCAGTTCGCGGTAGGATTTCAGCAGCGTGCCGAAGCTCATACGGTTCAAACCGCTGGGATTGGGCAGCACCCAGATTTCGGTACAGCCGATCACCCTATCCTGCTTGCCCCACGTCACGTCGCGCATCCGAAAAGCCTGCCGATAGACCTGCTTGCCCAATACCGCCAGCGCCTGGGGCTGATAAAACTCAATTTTTTCTATAAGACGCGGACCGCCTTCACGAATCTCCGACAGCGTCACCTCCGCCGCTTCCACCGTCGGCCGCTCTACCAGCACGGTAAGGCCGCAGCCGTTATCCAACAGGCTACGCCCCTCCTCCGGCCTGAGCTGGCGCTGGGTGAAACCGGCCTGATGCAGAATCTTCCAGAAACGGTTATTGGGATTGGCGAAATGCAGCCCCTGATGGGCGCTGGACAATCCGGGGTTGATACCGCAGAACACAACCCTTAGTCCTGGTGATAGAATATCCTCAAGCATCTTCCGGCTTCCCCATGGTGATTTGCTATTGTTATTTTTCAATAATAGCCGGGATTTGGCGATAAATCAGCCATCTAGTGCTCTCCCCTATGGATCTGTTTGTGCCGTTCCACTATAATCAACGCCCACCTGGCCCCTTAGCTCAGTTGGTTAGAGCAGGCGACTCATAATCGCTTGGTCGCTGGTTCAAGTCCAGCAGGGGCCACCAAGAAAAGCATTTTAAATCAATAAGTTAAAAACACCCTCCTCTCCCTCAATTTTCCCTGTTTTAGCAAAGTGTCGCAAAAGTGTCTCAGCTTTGGCGATGAAATGGCGATAGAATTTTTGTCCAAGCCCATAAACAATGTTAAAAACCTGCTTTCGCAGGCAAAAGAATCTGATTTTGATTAATTTAATAACAATAAACACTGAGACTACATTGATGCATTTATGTCTCCATCTAATCGGAAACTAAATATTTAAAACCATTATCTCTTTAAGCGATCAGTAAAAGCTAAAGATCGAGATGTTTGATGAACCTAACTTTCAGCATCCGGCGCGGACATTAAAGACAAGTGCCCTAAAAATTTTTCACGGCGAAGCCAACTTAGGCGGCAGTTTTGTACAAACTAAAGCCATACTTGTCCAACATATTAATATTCACAAACGCCTCGTTGAGTTCAAGCTGCGCCGAAAGCAGCTATCTTCTCAATCCGCTGCAATGAGCATTAACCACTTACTCTACCTTACGACCGCCTGTCAGCGCTCTAAAATCAAATCGGCAATCCAGCAAACTAGCGCGGCGTGTGAAATGTTAAATATAATTTACTACTTTGCCGATTTTTTTTGAGATTTTGTCTCAAATTTAAATCAAAATGTAGCGGTAACAAATGAAATTAAGCGCAGAGCCTTGTTGTTTCAAATAATTGCAATTATGGAAATTTCATTGCTATAAATTTAAAAATATTACATAGTGTGTTTACTGATGCTTGCCATTGTTATCACTCCATCGACCGGAGGCAAAATGCGTGAAACATCCTTTAATGTCAGGGTTAATTTTCTATATGTCTTTTTGGTCTTCATACTATTCTTGCCGACAGGCTGTACAGTGAAATATATGGCTGATTATGACAGCTCAATCAAGGATAATATTATAAGTATCTCCAAAGAAGTGGATCTTTTTTTGGGGGAACTTACTTGATACACCTCTTAACGAAAGACAGTATGCTAAATTCAAAGACAAATACAACTCGATTGAAACTGATCTTCGAGAACTTGTTATGAAAAATGAAATAAGACCATTGAATGAACAATCTACAGAGCAGTCAAAAATCGCGCTAAATCTCTGGGTAGACGACAAAAATAAACATAAGCTCAGCGATGGGTTTTCTGATTACATAGCGGAAGCCCATCGAGAACAATACCTTGAAATATTTACTGCAATGGCTAAAGGTGAAGCACTGAAAGAAAAATAAAACATTTTTTAACGACGATTTTCTTTGGAGATACTAACATGTCATTCGATATTGACCAAGTGCTCAAAAATATGCTTGTGGCAGCGTTAAATGTAATACACAATTCTGACGATGCCATAGCGACGAATGTTAGCCAAGTATTATATAATTCCAAGAAAAAATTAGTACAATTATACCAGGCCAGGAAAGATGGAAAAATTGATGATTTAGATTTGCGGGGCGAGATAGAAAGAGAAGGAGCTGTCGTAAAGGTACAACTTTTGACGTTACAGATAGAAACAGACGTGATTTTACAAAAAGCAGTCAATGCGGCAATTGATGTATTTTATAAGGCGGTGATTGCTGCAATTCCTTAAACAATACATGATACCTTAGAACTCTACGAGTGAAATATATCGCCGTCACCTTTTTTGTTCCAAAGGGGCCGTTACTCATACTGTCGTTTTTGATTAAAAGATACCGGCCTCTATTTAACCCATTATGATAAAAAAATATGTTGAAACTCTAAAAGATACTCATTAGTCTTATATAGCCATATGAGTACTACAGTCATTGAATTTTCGATGAGTTCCTTACGGTAAACGTGCACTATGCCTGAGAAAATTACAGTTCTATCCGCCTGTGATGCACCGCCTCGCATTAAACCGAGCAACTACCCCGAGCCGTTTGCCTCGCTAATGGCAGGAAGGGTAAAACGGCCCCTTGGAGACCTATTTTCCCTGTCTCATTTTGGCGTCAACCTGACCAGCCTGTCCCCAGGCTCAGTCTCTGCCTTGCACCATCGACACTCTCGGCAAGACGAATTCATCTATATCATCGAGGGCGAGCCTACGTTGATAACCGACGAGGGCGAGATACAAATGAGGCCGGGAATGGTCGCTGGCTTCGCTGCGAACGGCACGGCTCATCATCTTGAAAATCGCACCGCCGAGGACTGTGTTGTTTTGGAGGTAGGGGATCGTGCTGAAGATGACGACGTTTTTTACCCGTCGGACGATATCTCAGCTGTCAGGGGCGTTGATGAAAAATGGCATTTCACACACAAGGACGGAACTCCCTACTAGAGTAACCCCCACGTTATCAATGTATTACGATGGGATTAACCTAGAACGTGCTCAAATTTCTTTCATTGGTTTAAACATTCTAATATCCAAACGCACTCTCCCAGCAATATCGCTCGTAAGGCGGAAGCCGCAACAATGGAACCGTGTGGCAACATAAGGTAATGCATATTCGGTTAAACAAACCCTCTCATTGTTAACACTAATACGCCCACCTCTTATAAAAACTCTTTTCCTTAAAGTAAATTTGCAGGTTTTGATGTCATATGCTGCTGATTTTTATACTAACAGCAGGAAAACCATGACAAATAGATTCACAGCAACATTACCTTTAACAACCGATCTTTTCATAACCACTTGTTTTTCAAAAGCAGAAGAAAAGGATATTTGGTTTGATGCCATTGACCACGTGGACATGGACGAGACATGGTTTGATGCAAGTAATGAATTGAATTCTGAGCAGACCTCCGTAGAAACGCATGCAGAATCTCTGGTTCCGTTCACGGAAGACTGCCGCCGTTGTATCCAACAGCTCATCAAAGTCCTAGGAGATTATAAGCAAAGCGAACTGCTTTCTAACGGACTTGCCAGATTGCTTCCTGGACTCCCCATCAACATTGTCATGGCGGCTGACAGCTTGTACCTAGCCATTACGGAAAGACGAAATATCGACAGTGCTGTGTTGCATTCACTCGGATTGGCATCATTATGTCTGCCCGATAACCTGAATTTGATTGCTCGCCTGGCCGGTTTTATCCGGGAAACGATCATCAGTTGGACCGATGCGTCTTATCTGGAGCCGAAAGAGTGGAGCCCCACCTCAGGATACTTGTTTACAGCCTTGGCTATAACGTCGGTAGCCGCCAAGTACTGGATATCTGATAAAAGCGCCCCGCAACGTGGTTTACTTCGGTTGCCTGCTTTTATGGCAAATCTTCTGCTACGTGCCGACGGGTACTGGCGGGCCTTGGGCAATATGGCCGGTAATGGATTCCCGCCGGAAGAACATGCCTCCCGTATACCTGCTTTCGAGGTGGATACTTATGCGGAAACGGCACGAAAAATTCATGAGGGCACAGGCGGTGACATGCCGGCAAGCCTTTCAGAAACTTCTATTACCGCCTTTTCATCGAATTCAACAGCACATCCTGAGGCCTTTATCAAGGCAACGGTACAGAACCGGGCGACGATATCACCGGCAAAAAGCCACAGCATCGCTGAGAAAGCACATGCTCTGGCAACTGAGAGGCTGCAACAGGAAAGCGGGCTATCAGACCTGCTGTACTGCGTTACAAGTAAAACAGAAACCCGGCAGCGGCAAAGCGAGCGGCTAATTACCAGCACATATTTTAATACGAAATGCGATGCCATAATGTATCCGGCTCCGTTTAAGAAATCGCAGGCATATCCTCAGTCCGTCAATTCGGCGGTCGCAGAGACGCAAAAAAAACCAATGCCCCCGGCCGCAAACTGCGGCGTTGAAAAACCGCTTCGTTCCCTGGAAGAGTCAAATAGAACGCCAAAACATTACGGTATATTAAATCTGGCCGCGGAGGCATTTCATAAAACCAAGCAGTTTCTCTATCGCCATGATCCACTTAGATTCCCCGTAGCGGAAGCATCGCCCGTAAGAAGCCAACAAAACACCACCGTTGAACCAAAGCAGCAATCCGTCAGTAACAGCAAACACCGTTTACATCTTTCTGGCGTTATAAGACTGTCAAACAAAAGAATTATTCAACATTTTCGTAAAAAAACCTATTGAAGACAACTTCTATCAGTAAAGAAACATTGATGTCTGTCGTAGCGGGTTATCTTTTTGATACAGAGAGGGATGGCATCGCAGGGCATGCAAAAGAAGTTAAAATATTAGCCCGGCAAGTCCTCGCGGCGGCAGGCCTGTATGGCGCCAAAAAGCACGAAAAAATTTCCACTCAACAAGCGGAATCGGTTATCCGTTATTGGGTATTTTGTAATATCCTGGGAACAAGCCCGGAAGAATATATCGCCAGGAAAATGGCGGGCGATGCTTATCCTTCTTATTATACTGTCAGCAGTATACACCATATATTATCATTACAGGAATTACATAAAAGTAAATTATTGCAATTACATAAAATACCCAACGAACGATGGGGCGATTTTAATGCTATGTGGTTTTCTTTTCTACTAAAGGAGATACCTGTCCTTAAATTCGAAGAAAAAGCGGTTAGAAGCATGGCCCTCGGCGATTACAACTTTGCCGCTCTCTATACCGGCTGCCGATTTCTGGATGACTTCAGTCTGGAGGCTTATACTCGGAAAGAAGCAATAAACATCGGGAAAAAAATTGTGGCGGCAAGCCACCATTGAGGGCATAACAGAAGATAAAATAGTGTATTTCCACGCTCCGTCACTTTTTTTTCATGGCCACTCATTCGCCGAACAAAGTTAATCAGGAACAACATCTCCGGAATATCCGAGTAAAAGTCATCAACGAATATACTCAATACAGAAAAATGGTTGAGGAAATGCATCAAGATATCACCCATAAATATAATGATTATCAGGCATCAGTCAGTCGATGGCTCAGCAAAGGGAACCTGGCTGATAAGATCATTTCCCAGTGCCCCATTGAGAAACTGCCGGTACTGCCTGATTTGGCCGATGGCATCCGTACCAAAGAGCAGCGTCATGCTAAGGCAACGTTGAGCGCAAGGCAAAATTATCTGAATGGTATGATAAAGCCCTGTGATAACGCCCCGGAAAGTTTAAGCGACGAATATCAAAAGCTGACGTCAGAGGTTGCAGATCGCTTTTATGAGCTCGATAAGTACCTGATACACTCAGCATTAAGTGGGTTAACAAAAGATGACTATAACGCTATTTTTTTCCCCAGAAGCCATCATACATCCCGTGTATTTTAATATGAGAACGAGCAGGCCGGTACATTCTGCATATGGCGTACCATTTGATAATAACTTCGATGTAGCTTTGAAAAAAAACCGATCTTATATCAGTGAATCAAGGGGGTGAAGAAAGAATCTATGCCCTGCAGGGTGTTCATGGTAACAATACGGAAGGTTATAGAATGATCCGGGTTGATCGAGACATCCGCAAGTATATAGAAGAGGGGCTTTTGAACTATAGCCAGTTCGGGGGTAATTACAAAGTTTTGCATAATAAAGTGGCGAGCAGCGGTGACGATTTTCACTACTCAATGTTCACCGATAGAAAAGAAGTCATAGATAATGACGAGACAGGAAACGCGCTTGTAGATTTTCTTAGCAAAATACATCGTGGCAATGTTTATAATCATCTCTATGCATTGGGCAACGATAAATCTGACATTCAGATCATATGGAACCATGCCAGGCATATGATACCTTTTTATGATTGCCTTGATGGGATAATAAATAAGGACGCCTTTCAGGCAGTGCCTGCATGCCTTATGGATGCTGTTGCACTCATCCCCAACTTTGGGCAGGCGGCACGTCTGAGCGGGAAGTTTGGTATGGGGCTCGCTAGAGGGTTTCGTATTGGAAAAATAGCGTTAGGCATGGACTCGCTGGGGTCAGTGACCAAAACCATGCTAAAAGAGATCCGCCTTCCCGCTATCTCTGAACTGGCCTTGCTTGGGAAAAGCACACTCAGAAGCCTTGATCCCGGATTTGAACTCGTGACCGGGCTCAGTAGAAAATTAGGGAATGAATTAACAATACTGTTAGCATCCGATAGAAAAACAGCCGGTTTAGCTAGGGGTATCGTCTCATCCGGAGTGATTGAAAAACTTCCCCTCGCCCCCCAGGAAGGTGTAGAAATAGCCCTTTTACCTCATACGAACATTAATGTTCCCGTTAAAGTAATTGGTTATCACGGAGTTCGGGAAATATATGCACGGATTAATCCTTGGACAGGGGAACCATTCGGAAAACGCTATTTGATGGACAGGGGCAGGCTCAAACTCATGAAGAAAAAAGCCATCAGCACGAATAGACTGTCTAAATTTCCGGAAAATGTATGTGCTATTGGCAGGACAAAAAGAAGTCCTGATAAAATTTGTGTTGTGAGCGCGGGGGAGTGGGGAACAGCCCATGATTCCGTTTCCATATTGTCTACTGATGGGTTGCTGGATTGTTCTGCTGTAGCAGTATTATCTGGCTGGAACGGCGTTATTTACGAAAATCGCGCCCTTATTCACATTTATGGTAGTAATGTTTCGTCTGGTTTAGTTCATTTCGAGGATGCCAGTGAATTAATCTACAAATTACGCAAGCAGCTCATCGGTGGGAATGGGAAAGTTATATTAGTTAAGGGAATCTACAGTGAATCTGATTTTGGACTGACTATGTTTATAGGACAATCTCATGTTTCCGGGACAAGACCCATATTGGAACTCATCAATACGCCAGGAGTCACAACAGTCATTACTGGCTCGAGCGGAATTTCTATCTGCCCCAATGGCGCTTTCTCACTGAGGGAGGGTGATGGCTCAAGAGGGATTTTGAATGCGGAAAAAACGCGCAACATAATATCTGAGGCTCAGATACCTCTATAACAATGCCGTTACAACCGTCTGATAATGCTAAGCTCCGATGGCGAATCGTTTTGGATTATCCGCGCTAAGATGTTGACCATAAAGCCGGCGGTAACGATACGCCGGCTTTTTCCATGGCCCCGAACAGGGCCGTTCCCGTATTTAAGGAAATTACACATATCCTTGACATTTTAATCTCTAAACGTTCATCATCCGGCCTTATAAAAGAAGCTAAAAACAATTTCAAGGAGAATGGATGGAGCAAGGCAAAAAAAGTTTCTACGATGGAGCGCCATAATCTTAATCTCGACTTTTTATCTTCTGAATTACCTTTGGTTAGATTTTATGTTTTATATGACTAAAAAAGATCTAGAGGAGCAATTCCACAGTAAAGCAATGCCCTCCGAGTCCTGTATCGAAGCCATGAGCATACTGGCGAAACAGCATGACTATGGTATGGATGTGGGATTTTACGGCTTTTTCATAGGCATGCCGCTAATACTGCTTATTTTCAAAAATGTCAGATGATCGCCATCTGCTTTGATGGACGAGTCAGCGCTCTTGCCCGACGCGCCCATAGGTAAGCTGAAGTGAGAGTATGGGTTCAGCGACATTTGTTGTTGAACTGGCGCCAATGCGATTTTAAGCCAAGCCCAGCGTACATATTAAACACCTGTGATAGAGAAAGCCGGGCTTTTGTGTGAGCATACACGATGGACGGCCGAAGAACGTGGATAAAGGCGTGATCGCCGCCAATTCAAATCAGCAATCTCTGCAATAACTGCCTGAGCCGTTTCGATATACTTCTTGCCGGGCGGGCAGTTTATTGACTGTCCCCAAAGCAGTAAACAGCCGCAAATCAGCAATCAAGGATGGATGCCATGGCTCAGGGATATTTTATTCGCGTGGGGGATAAAACCACGTGCGGCGGAACGGTCATCAGCGGGGATCCGGCTTACAAAATGGGCGGGCGCCGTGTGGCGCGCCAGGGCGATCGGGTCACCTGCGGCAAGGATCGCAAGGTTTATGTTATTGCCGGCGGCATTTCGTCAATGAGCAGCATGGGTTTGAAGTTCGCCGGTACGCTTGATAGCGTCAGCGCCTGCCGTTGTAAAGCGCGGTTGATTACCCTCACTGCCGCAGGCCAGTTATTCCTCAGGTGCCGGCGCCGCCAAAACAGCCGATCGCACTGCCGCTTCCGCCGAGATCGAGCCGCTTCAAATTGCCCAATCGGTAAAAAAGATCCCCGAAAAGTCTTTCCCTGATTTGTCTTCCCCTCCGGTTATGCTCGGTCTTTGCACGCCGGAGGATAATCCGCTGCACAACGGCGTTTTTGTCTGGACCGAGATTGAAGGCGCCGGACACGTATATATCTCCGTGCATGAAAATAATCGTATTTATGTTTATACCTATGGACGTTTCGGCAGGACCGCCATCGGAGGTTTGACGGGTGATGGTATACTGAATTTTTTTGATGGATGAAGACGCCCGCGAGTATTACCGGGACCAACTGTATCAGCGAGCTGCTCGAGTATTCTTGGTTAATGACGCCGATATCGAAAAAACCCGCCGATTCTTCGAAGAGTTATGGCATGCAGGAAAAGCCCTCACTAAAGATACACACATACGTGATACCACACGCAGAAGAGGCAAGGTCATTGATGTCTATGATGTCACCGGCAGCAACTGCGCTACGCATTCCGTAAGCGGGCTTCGCGCAAGCGGTTCAAAAATCTTCGAGACATATTACACATCTTTGACTACACAAATACCTATAGCCAGGAAAGAAAATTTTACTATACCAATATCTATGCAACATTTTCTAATCGAAAAAAGCAAAAACTCATTTTCCATGGACGTTCATGAAATGACCAAAAATTTTATAAATCATTTTCCTAGCTTAAAAAATCCTACTTTAAAAAAATCGTCAACTAAAGAAGAGATTGAAAGCTTCGCAGCCCAGACATCCTCAGCCCTGGGTTCATCGACCGGTTATTCAGGCGGAACAACGGGTGGATCTTTGGGAGCATCGTATGAGTTGGAATAAAAAAACCTTTTATAGATGGTTAGCGATTAGTATTGTTATAACCTTATATTTATTTACATTTTTGATTAACGCAATAGAGTTTAGTTTGATAGATAAGCATGTAGGTATTGAGATCATCGGACAAACAGTGCATTCACAAAGCTGTGATTTTTTTCTTATGGCATTAAAAAAAACACACCGTGAAACAATGAATCTAGCTAGTTATGGTTTTATAATTGATATTACGATGATATTAATCATATATAAAACAATCCGGTAACAGTAAGCAAAAAATATTATTGGCATTTAGCATACATCACACCATTATGAATGACTGACATCAAAACTGTATATTGGAATATGCATATGAATTCATTTATGAAGTATCTATTAAGATGGGGATCAATAATAATGATTTGTGCGATATACTTATTGTTTCTTCAACAGCAAAACCGTTATTTTTTAAAAATAGCTGATAATAAAGAATATAAGCATGATGAATTCATGCTTGTGGCTGACTGTAGCAATGCCCTGGAAAGTTTATATCGCGCAAATGACTACGTATTTGATACAGGCCTTTACGGCTTTCTAATCTGTATGCCGCTAATACTGCTTATATTCAAAAAAGTCAGGTAGCGGCCAGCTACCGAACTCAGCCTGCCCGAAAACTCTTTCTTCACGGCGGACACCGTCAAAACCGCCGCTAGCCGCAATTCATTAGAGACAATGAGCAAAGCCAATGAACCACTAAGCTGACGGAGGGCAAGCCGCCTGCAGCGCTCCCTGAGCTATTGCCAAACCATCTCTTTTTTCAGATAATTACCTCGATCATGTTTTTTTACACAAAATACATCCACCTGACCCAGAATTTCTTTATCTTCTACACCTGCTTTGGCGTGCCTCTACAGGTAATTGGCTGGGAAAGCACAACCCAATTGCATATCGAAAGAAAATTGATGACATAACCTTTTGATTTGTATCAATTTAAATATCTACCTACCGGGAAAACGGTTGAAATTTGGAGAAATTATGGGTAAGTCGAAGGTCGTGTTATTTTCCGCAGTGCTTTTGATGGGGGCGCTGCCCTTCGTTTCTTCCGCTTATGCTGACACCGTAGTGCTACACCCAACGGATACACCGTCGCCCAATGCGCCTGCCCTGCAGTCAGCCAATCCGCCGGCAGCGTCAACGGATAATTCAGCGACAACGCCGTCGCAAAATCCGCCGGCCGTTCATTCCTATGAGATCCAGTCGTTTTATCTCGATTCCAAGCAATACAAGATTGGCGATATCGTGCCCGATCTGTATCGCACCAAGCCCTATGAGATAGTGCAATGGAACATCAGAAACCTTCCGGCCCCTGATGAAGGCACCCATTGGACCTATATGGGCGGAAACTATGTTCTTATCACTAACGACGACGGCAAGATTATGAAAGCCGAGACCGGTGATATTTTCTTCCAGATGTAATGAGACAAAAACGGAAACCAACCAGACGTCGATTTCCGTTTTCTTTTGAGTAATATTTCCGTTTTTTCTAAGTAATTGAATCAAAAATCGTGCTTCAAACCTGAGCAAAGCTGCATGGCATTTCTTAGCTTATGCATGTCGCCTTTGCCGGACGTTGGCGTTCGGCTCCTCGGTCGATTAGATATCTTGAATATCGTCCAGCTTCATTCCATAAATATCAAGGGCGGCGCTGAGCGAAATGCGGTCCTCTTTCAGGTCGCGTAATACCAGGGCGCGGTCCCGTGCCTTGGGGTCGCCGAAACCGCCGCCGCCGGCGGCGACCATATCCACGCTTTCCCCCGGTTGCAAAACGCCGGCGCGGCGTTCCAGCGGCGGCGCGCCTTCCGGCAGGCCGACGCGGGCCGGTAACCCCGACAGTCCGCCCGAAAGACCAAAGGGGGAACCAGGCTGTTGGTGCCGCCGGCGGAAATGGTGGCGACGTGGTCGAGCACCCTGACCCGCCGCCGCATGGTCATGCCGCCGCGAAACTGGCCGGGGCCGCCGGAATCGCGCACCAGTTCATAGCGCTCAATCAGGATGGGATGCTCACTTTCCAGCGCTTCTATAGGCAGGTTCGCGGTATTGGTGATATTCACCTGAACGCCGTCCAAGCCGTCTTTGCCGGCGCGGGCCCCCATGCCGCCGCCCTGCATTTCATTGTAGACATAGAATCGTCCGGTACGGGGATGGATGCCGCTGGTGGTCAGCAGCGTGCCGCCGGTGGAGCCGGCCGCCACACGCTCGGGGACCACCGGCGCCAGCGCGGCGAAAATCATATCCACCAGCCGTTGCGCGATGTCCGTTCGGCTGTAAACGGCGGCCGGCGGTAGCGAATTCAATACGCTGCCCTCGGCGGCGCTGACGTGTATCGGTCGGTAAAAGCCTTCGTTAACGGCGATGTCGGGATCGATGAGGGCTTTAACGGCAAAATAAACGGTGGCCAGCAATGCGGTGTAGACCATATTGATCGGCGCCGGCATCTGCGGCGGCGCATCGGGGAACGCAAAGAAAATTTCATCGCCCCGCACGGTGACCCGTACCTGCAAATCCAAAATGCCGTCGATAAGGTTGGTGTCGAAATCATGGCGGAACTCATATACGCCGTCGGGAATGCCGGCAATACCGGCCCGCGTCCGTCGCTCCGTGGACAGCAGGAACGCCTGCGCGGCGTCGGCCATCAGCGCCGCGCCATATTTATCGCACAGGCTTTGAACCCGCTGCACCCCCAGCCGGTTGGCGGCCATTTGCGCGCGCAAATCGTTGATGCGTTCTCTCGGCACTTGGCAATTGAGCAAAATCAGCGCCTGGACGTCCTGTTGCAGTACCCCGGCGCGGTAAAGCCGTACCGGCGGTATACGCAGGCCCTCCTGGAAGATATGTTTGTGGCTGCGGTCGACAAAATCGGAATGATGGGCCAAATTCGCCACCCAGGCCACTCGCTTCCCGTCATGGAATACCGGCTCCATCAGCACAAAATCATTCAAGTGCGTGCCGCCGCCGGTGTAGGCGTCATTGCCGATAAAAGCATCTCCCGGTTGGAGATCTGAGAGATCGTAGTGTTCGAGCACATATTTGGCGATGCCCAGCAGCGAGCCGAGATGGATGGGAATATGCTCCGCCAGCGCGATGGTGCGGCCTTCCGGGTCGAAAACGGCGGTGGAGCAATCCTGACGCTCCTTGATATTGGTGGAATAGGCGGATCGGATAACAGATTTACCCATCTCTTCGGCGATGGTGGACAACGCGCTGGCGATCACCGCCACGGTAATGGGATCGCATGTTCTTGGATGCGCCGTCAGCGCCGGCAATGAAACGTGGCTATCGGACATGGCCTAGGCTTCCTCGATAATGATATTCAGATAACGGTCGATGGCGGCGTTCTGACCCGGCAGGATAAGCGTCGTGGAATCCATTTGTTCGATAATGGCCGGACCCGAGAGAAGGTGGCCGGGGCCCTAGCCGCTGGCGATCGTATACCGGACACCGGGTAAATCCGCCCGTTTCCGGCAGCCACACCTCCCGCTCCCCTTGCAGTGCCGCCGACGCGGGGTCGGCGGCGTCAGTCAGGGGTTTGAGCTCCGCTTTCGGTACGCGGCCTATGACTTCAAGGCGCAGGGTGGTGAGATGGACGGGTTCCCCATCGGCAATGTAGCCGTACATCTGCTGATGATAGGCCGCAAACGCTTTTTTGAGCGCCTCCACTGCGGCGGCATTAATTACCTCGGCGGGACAAGGTATATTCAGTTCATAGCCTTGACCGCCGTATCTCAGGTCGACGGAACGCACCATAACGCGATTTTCCGGGGCGATTTTTTCTTGGGTAAACCACGCGTCGGCCCGTTGCTCCAGGGCGAGAAACGCCGCTTCCATCGAACCGGTGCTGCTCTCTTCCAGGTGCATCAGCCGGGAGGTGGAAAAGTGGGTGCGCAAATCGGTGAGCAGCAGGCCGATGGCGCACATGATGCCGGGATGTTTGGGGATGACGACGCGGGACATATCCAGCGCTCGCGCCAGCCTGGCGGCGTGAATCGGGCCGGCGCCGCCAAAGCCGAACAGCGCGTAATCCCTGGGATCATAACCCCGCTCCACCGAGATGACCCGGATGGCTTTGGCCATATTGCTGACCACGACGCTGATAATGCCTTGTGCCACCGACATCACATCCATGCCAAGGCGCTCGCCCATCCGCGCAATTGCCCGTTTCGCTTTGCCCTGATCGATGGGCAGGCGTCCGTTCAGCAAATGGGTGGGATTGAGCACCTGCAATACCACGTTGGCGTCGGTGACGGTAGGGCTGTCTTCATTGCCCTGGCCGTAACAGATGGGGCCGGGATAGGCGGCGGCGCTTTGCGGACCCACCTGCAGCAGACCGCCGGCGTCAATGGAAGCGATGGATCCGCCGCCGGCCCCCACGGCATGGATATCCAGCATCGGCAGCTTCAGCGGATAGCCATGCACCACCGATTCGTTCGCCATCTGCGGCCGGCCGTCGGAAATCAGCGAGACGTCCGTTGAGGTTCCCCCCCATATCGAAGGTGATAATATTATTGAAGCCCGACAACGTGCCGATGGTGGTGGCGCCCATCACGCCCGCCGCCGGTCCGGAAAGAACGGTACGCGCCGGGAATTGCTGGGCCGTATCGGCGGAGATCACGCCGCCGTTGGATTGGGTGAGATGGGGATGAGCCGTGATGCCGATGGCCTCCAGACGAGGCTCAAGCCTTTGCAGATAACGCTGCATAATGGGACCGAGGTAGGCATTGACCACGGTGGTGGAAAAGCGCTCATATTCCCGGAACTCCGGATTTACCTCATGCGAAACGCTGATAAATGCGCCGGGAATTTCCTCCGCCAAGATCTCCTTGATCCGCTGTTCATGGCGTGGCTCAAGATAGCTGAACAGGCAGCACACGGCGATGGCGCGGATGCCGTCCTTATGCAGGCGGCGCGCGGCCGTACGGACCTCCTCCTCATCCAGCGGGATCATGACGCTGCCGTCGAACAATACCCGCTCGTTCACTTCCAACCGCTGGTGGCGGAGGACCAGAAGACGGGGCTTTTCCGTTTGCACATCATAAAGCCCGTCACGCTTTTGCCGTCTCAATTCAATGATGTCGCGAAAGCCCGCCGTGGTGATCATGCCGGTGGCCGCCCCTTTGCCCACGATCAGCGCATTGGTGGCGACGGTGGTGCCATGTCCCAGGTAGGTCACATCAACGGATTCGCCGGCTATCGTATTTTCGGACGCAATCCCCAAAGAGGCGATGCCCTGGGCAATGCCGTCGGCGATACCGATGGAAGGATCCGCCGGCGTGCTGCTGACTTTCCAAACATGAATGGAACCTTCGGCCACATCATAGATACAGATATCCGTAAAGGTCCCGCCGGAATCGACGCCGATTCTGACATGACGTGGCGCTACGGCAGTGGAGGCCATAGTCATTCTCCGTTTAAACAACCTGTTGGATGGGGTCGTAGCGCGCCGGATGCGAAGGCGGCTATAAACCGTTTCGGCATGCCGCCGGCAAAGGCGGCATGCGGGTAAAGCGCCGGATAAAGCGTTACAGCGGCGTGACGTCCATGCCGAAGGTCGCTTCGGACAGTTTTTTGATGGTACCGTCGGCCTGGGCTTCTTTGATGGCTTTATCGAACATGGCTTTCAGTTCGGTATCGCCTTTACGCAAGCCGACCCCTGATCCCTCACCCACTACGCCGCCCTGGAAACAAGGGCCGGACAGCGCGATATTCGCCCCGCCCTGTTTTTTGATGACCCCAAGCATAGCGTCTTTCGAACCGACAATGACATCTACCCGGTCTGAGACCAAATCCAGATCCCGCGCTTCGGGGGTCTTGTACTGGCGCACCTGCACCGCGTCTTTCAGGTAGGTATTGACGAACGTGACGGAAGTGCCGGCGGATAATGTCCCGATGGTTTTATCTTTGAGCGCGGCGGCCACTCTTTTCATCGCTTCAGACGACGCGGCGCCGTCATCCAGCGAAATCACCTTGTCTTCCGCCGGCAGCGACTTGGCGATGTCGCTGTTTTTCGCGGTGGCGAAGGTATAGCACAGGGAAGCATAAGGCACGGAGAACGCAATGGCTTCTTTACGCTTGGGCGTAATGGCGACGTCATCAATAATGGCGTCGAATTTTCCGGCATTGAGGGCCGGAATCATGCTGTCGAAAGCCTGGGCGGTGATGGTGCAGGTCACGCCCATGCGTTTGCATAAATCATGGGCCAGATCGATTTCAAAGCCCCCAGGCTGCCGTCGGGCTTGGTGTAATTCCACGGGAAGAAGCCGCCTTCCGTGACGATTTTCACCTGGGTCCATTTTGTCGACTCGGCATGGGCGCCGAGACATCCCATAAGCGTAACGGCGGTAGCGAAGGCGATCCGGCAAGCAGCAGACATCTTCATGTAACTTTTCCTATATGGTTAAAGGTTGGCACGGCAAAAGGGAAGTCTAGTGGTGGTCGTACGGAGACTCCTTCAGAATGATATTCACCGGAGGCGGACGCAGATGGGGGGGGTTAGCCCGTGTTCGATGACCTGGATGATACGGGTCAAAATAAAGTTGATAAGCAGATAGATAGCCCCGGCCGCAATAAACACCGGGATCGGACGATAGGTTTCCGAGGCGATATCGGTGGCGATGCCGGTAATTTCCATCAGGGTCACCAGCGACACCAGGGAGGTGGCCTTTATCATGGCGATCACTTCGTTGCTGAAGGCGGGCAGCGCCTGACGTATGGCGATAGGTAAAATAATGCGCCGGTACAACAGCACACCGGACATGCCGCAGGCGCGGGCGGCTTCAATTTCATTGCGGGGCACCGATTGCAGCCCGCCACGGATGATTTCGGCGGCATACCCTGAGCTGTTGATCAGCAGGGCCAGCAGCGCGCAGTAATAGGGTTCGCGCAGGAACGGCCATAAAATGCCGTGGCGAATGGCCGGAAACTGGCCCGGGCCGTAATAAATCAGAAATAATAATACCAGCAGCGGCGTGCTGCGTATCACCTGAACATAAATCCAGCCGAACGCGGCCACCGACCGATTTCCCGACAGACGGGCAAAGGCAATCAGCAAGCCCAGCAACGCGCCGCATAACAGCGATATCGCCGCCAGTTGAAGCGTCAGGGGCACGCCGGCCACCATGCGCCGCAGGCAATCGACAATGAACGGCAGATCCATCAGGTCCTCCTGACGCCGCGTGAATAGCGGCGTTCCGACAGGTGAACCAGCACGCCGGAAAAAGACGCGAGGATGATATAGAGCGCGGCGGCGGCCAAAAAGAAATTGAACGGCAGGCGGGTGGAGCCGGACGCCACCTGGGCTTGGCGCATGAGTTCCGCCACCCCGGTGACCGACAACAATGAAGACTCCTTGAGCAGCCCCAGCCAGACATTGCTGATGCCGGGCAGCGCGTGGCGTAGGGTCAATGGGGTAATAATCCGTCGAAACCGCAGGAAGAAGCCCATGCCGTAAGCCCTGGCCGCCTCAAGTTCGCCTCTGGATACCGCCTGGAATGCACCGCGCAGAACTTCCGTGCTTGAGGCGCCGGCGATAACGCCGATGGCGATGGTGCCGGCAATAAAACCCGGCAAGGCGAAAAAGCCTTTGCTGCCGAAGTAACCGGCGATAGCGGTAAGAAGAGAGCTGCTGCCGAAATAAAACAGATAGATCACCAGCAGATCGGGCACTCCCCGCAGCAGGGTGGTATAGGCATCGGCCAAAAAACGGAGGGTTTTGCCGCCGGCGACCTTGGCCCAGGCGCCGCAGATGCCGATAAGCAGCCCGAGCGCCAGTCCGCTGACGGCTGCCGCCAGGGTGACCGCGACGCCGGAGAGCAGGATGGCGCCCCAGCCGTTCGCGCTAAAACCCACCAACGTAAAAAAGCTATCGTCGTTCACTCACCCTCTCCAGCCGTACAAATCTCAACCACTTAAATCAATCTAAAGTATGTGAATAATAAATGCAATAAAAAATAAAAAAGAAAAAAACCATTCATTATACGTCAACCCGGCATTTGCGGCGGGTATGGCAAAGGCAAAGACGGATTGATTGAGGGAAGAAATAACTTACACCGTCATCCGTCGTGCTGGTTTGGCTAAGAGTCGCCATAAGAGAATGGGGACGTGATTGTCAGACAGTCGGAATAAAAAGCTGGGGCGTGATTGTCAGACAGTCGGGATAGAGGGAATTGGCTGTGATTGGCAGACTGTGGGGATAAGAGAGGAGATGTTTGGCGCCAAGACCTTCAGTAGTGATGACAGGATTGGCAATACGCTGTATCAGGCGAAAAAGCATTTTAGACGCTCACGCCGGTAGAATGCCGGCGCAGGCTGTCAGGCGTGAACGTGCGGTCTACGCAGTGGTTCGATAACGGGGCGCGGCCTTTGCGCCGCCTGCCAGAGCTCATATTCAGACTGCATGTCCAGCCACATCTCTGCGCTGGTGCCAAGCAGAGTGGATAAACGCAACGCCATGTCAGCGGTAATCGCCGCATGCGCATTCAAGATGCGGGACAGTTGCGTGCGCGTTATCTTTAGCGACGCGGCGGCGCTAGTCACGCTAATCCCTTCAAGGTAATCACGCAAAACCTCACCGGGGTGAGGCGGATTAAACATACGCAAAATGGCCTCCATTAGTGATAGTCACGATAACCGACGCTGTCATAAACCCTTTTGTATCTTACAACCCGGACACGGATTGATTTCAGACCGCCGCGCCGGACAACCGTGGCATATATTCGGCGGACACGGCGGCAAAGAGGGCGCCGGTCAATATCAGCTGACGGGCCTGCTCCAGGTCGTCGGCCATGAAACGATCCGCTTCAAGAGCGGGAACCGCGTCGCGGACGGCCTCAAGCGCCCGGGCCAGCTCAGGGCTGGTGGTCAGCGGCGCGCGCAGTTCGATACCCTGGGCGGCGGCCATGGCTTCGATGCCGACAATGCCGAACAGATTATCCGTCATTTGCAACAGGCGGCGCGCGCCGTGGCAAGCCATGGAAACATGGTCTTCTTGATTGGCCGAGGTGGGCGTGGAATCCACCGATGCCGGATGGGACATTTGTTTATTCTCCGACATCAACGCGGCGGAGGTGACTTCGGCTATCATCATGCCCGAATTCAGTCCGGGGTTTTTCGCCAGAAACGCCGGCAGACCGTAGGATAACGATGGGTCCACCAAAAGCGCGATGCGCCGCTGGGCGATGGCGCCGATTTCGCACAGGGCGATAGCGGTTTGATCGGCGGCGAAGGCTACCGGCTCGGCATGGAAATTACCGCCGGAAATGACCGTGCCGTCCGACAGTATCAGCGGATTATCGGTTACCGCATTAGCCTCGGTCTCGAGGGTGCGGGCGGCGGAGCGCAACAGGTCGAGACAGGCGCCGGCCACCTGTGGCTGGCAGCGGATGCAATAAGGATCTTGCACCCGTTCGTCATTTACCGCGTGGCTGGCGAGAATAGCGGAATCCTTCAGCAGGCCCCGCAAAGCCGCCGCCGCGTCAATCTGACCGCGATGGCCGCGCAGCGTATGGATATCCGGATGGAACGGCGCGGCGGACCCCATGGCCGCCTCGGTGGACATGGCGCCGGTGATCAATGAGGCCTGGGCGGCGCGATAGGCCCGGAACAGTCCCGCCAGCGCCAAGGCCGTGGAGGCCTGGGTGCCGTTAATCAGCGCCAGCCCTTCTTTCGCCGCCAGAATAACAGGCGACAACCCGGCCTTTGCCAGCGCCTCGGCGCCGGTCATCCTGGTCCCGGCGAAAGTGGCCTCGCCTTCCCCCAGCATCACGGCGGCCATGTGCGCCAACGGCGCCAAATCTCCCGAAGCTCCTACCGAACCTTTTTCCGGAATGACCGGCACAACGCCCTTCGCCAGCATGTCCTCAATGAGCCGTATCAGCTCAAGCCGAACGCCGGACGCGCCGTGGCCGAGAGAAATCAGTTTCAACGACATCATCAGCCGAACGATATTTTCAGGCAGCGGCGCTCCCATGCCGCAACAGTGGGACAGGATAAGATTACGCTGGAGCGTCACCACATCTTTACCGTCGATTTTAATGGAGGCAAGTTTGCCGAAACCGGTATTGACGCCGTAAACCGCCGCGCGCCCCAGCGCTATTTCAGCAATGCGAGCCGCTCCCTTAGCGACGGCGCCATCAAAGCCGCAATCCAGACAAGCTATTTCCCCTGTCCAATAAATAGATTCCAGCATGGCCAAGGACACCTCGCCGGGTTTTAATATCATGCCCATAGTCGTCTCGCAATTCACAATTTCAGGTAAAAGAAACCCTATGGCGTTAAAAGAGGCTCGCCATATCAGGATGATTTTTGCGCCGATATCCGGCAGAAAATAAACAGACGGCCCGATGAAAGATCAGCCGGTAAATACCTTGCGCTTGCGCGATGAGTGATCGAGATGATCCAGACGGCTTTGCGCCTCGTTTTTCATATGATTACACATGGCGTCCAGCAGCACGGAAACGATCACGGCGGGGGCGGAATAGGAATCGAACACCAGGCTGGTATTGATAGGCACCTGCAGCAATCTGTCCGACCAGCTGGCGTAATCCGCCAGGCCGGCATCCGCCACCAGGGCGACGGTCATGCCGATTTCCCGGGCGAATTCCAGCGCGCGCACCGTTTCCCGCGGATACAACGGCATCATGAAGGCCAGCAGGGTTCTACCGCCCGCCGCTTTCACCTGTTCGAGCTGGTCTTCATTGATGGAGCCGCCTCCGGTCAGCAAACGAACATCCGGGTGCACCTTCGATGCGAAATAGGCGAATTGCGCCGCCAGGCCAGCTGAGGCCCTAAGCCCTAAGACCGCCAATGGCCGGGATGAGGCCAGGGCCTCGCCGAAGGAATCAATCAGGCTTTCGTCGGCGAGCATTTTCCCCAGCTCATCCAGATTGTGCATTTCCGCCAGCGCCGCCGCCTGGTAACGATTGGTCAAGGTTTCCGGCCGGGCCTCGGCGGTGCTCAGGCCGGAGCGAAGGTGCCGGCGCATCTCAAGATAGCCGCCGAATCCAAGTGAAGTGGCGAAACGGGTCACGGAAGGCTGGCTGACATTGGCAAGCTTCGCCAGCTCAAGGCTTGACAGAAAACCGATTTCACTGCTGTTCTCAATCAGGCATTGAGCAATACGACGCTGCGCCGGCGTGAGACGCTGGCCCTGGGCTCGCCGCTCCAGCTCGGCATAAATAGCCTGCCGCTCATTTTGCGAGCTGACGGCGGTTGCGCCATGCATTTCAGGAATGTTGATGTCTTTGTCAAACTCGCTGTCAGCCATTGTTATTCCTGTGGGAAGAGTATCGACCTGGTGGACGAATTCACTTTCAGCCATGGTAATCACCCTGTAATGCAGCCTGCAGTCTATACAAATTTAGCATCAATCGCTACCGGACAGCACCCCTGCCTTTACCGCTTTTTTTGTAGCGTCGGGCACAATTCGCAGTATTCCCGGACGGTTACATCACCGGCAAGACTTTAGCCATCGCCAGCAACTCGTCCGGCTTGCGATGGGGAAACGCGACGCCGAGATTCCAGGGAAAAATATAATGGATCCAACGATGCATCCGAATAACGTAAGTCATCATCGCGCCGGTAAGCTCAACGTACTCTTCCTTGCTGGTCAGCGTTTCCAATGCATCGGAATACATCTGTCCCATACAATGCATATTCGTCAACCCAAGATCGGTCATGAATTCAAACACGTTGAACGTTGCGGTTAAAAATTCACGGGTGATGCGGTTGAGTGTGGATAATTGCATATCATCGTACTGTGAAATTTTCAGGAAACGATACATGACATCGGACCAGCATTAAATACGCCTCTAAATGCACCAGTACCGAAAATGACTGTTCGCCGCTGCCTGCGCCGCTGTCGATAATTCCCCAACGGATTTTTTGGATTTCCTCGGGCTCTTCCAGCCAGACGCGGTCGATTTCTTTGTCAATCAACGTTTTTGCGTCACGCCAGTGACCTTCAAATTTCGCGATGCTAGACATCAGGCGGCTTTCCTCACAATGATTTCAACGGTATTTCGCCGGGGTTGCGCAACGGTGTGCTCCCAGACATAAGCGCCGAGTTTTTGCAGCGCGGGTAAATCCTTGCTCAAGACTTCGCCGAATTTGTTTACCATCGCGCTTTCGGTAATGCGGCCGTAGGTCAGGCATATCGATTGCCCGGGGGCATAGAGATAAACCGCTCCCGGCGTGCGCGGCACCATATGGCTGCGGCCCAAGTGCACGATACGGGTCGGCATCCAAACCGCCTCGCCGGAGATCACCACATGCCCGAGCATGCTGTGCAGCGGCAACTGCGCCAGCACTTGCTTGACCACATCAGGGTTATCTTCCCCCCAAAAGCGCTGCGCTGAACGTCAGTTCAAGTTCAGGGACGTGGAACTCAAGAGTATCCTTTGAAGGCATCATGCTCTCCGACAGTATTGTTTATTTCAGTTTTTTTATTATGAATAATTTTATACTTTATGTAAATGAATAAAATGATTCTTTCTGTAAACAGGCCGCATTACCAGGAATTTTAACAAGGCCAGTAACCCTGAGATTGAGTAAACGCATGCATCGAAGAGCCGGCGGGATAGGAATGAAATTGATAAAAAAAAGCCGATGCGTTTCGCATCGGCTTTTAAGGGCGAAGCGTTGATGGCAGAACCGCCCTCAACACCCTTGGGTATTAATGGTTGAGGGCGTCGTTAATCAGGATGGAGCTGATGATGCCCGTCGCCACGGCCACCAATACATAGTTACCGTTGACATAGGCCCATTCTTCACCGCGAGGCGGAGCATAAAGGCCGTGCGCACGCCAATCGCTGACGCGATAGCGACCGCCGCGATATTCGGGAGGAAGCGGGTGGCCACGGCGGAAATCATGACCATTATAAGCGAAATGATCCTGCTGACGACCGTGAAAATTACCGCCCTGGGGCCTGCCGCGATCGCCATGGCCTTGTTGTCCGGGATGACCGCCCTGACCGGGATGGCCTTGCTGATGCCATTTCTGATTGTCCGGCCCGCCATGGTCATCGGCGTACGAAGCCATGGGAAGGCAGGTGCTTGTGGCAATCAGCGTTATTACCATTGCCAGCGTCGTTTTTTTCATATTCATGTTCCCCATGAAGAAACTGCTCGATGTAGCCAGTGAAGAAATAATAATAGATCAACTATACATATGTATCGCGAAATATCCTAAAAAACGCTGTTTGACAAAGATTTACCGTGCTTAGCATTTCCTTGACACTGTTTAAAACACGCAATGGCGTGAGACAGGTGATATGCCGCCGACATCATAAAGATTTATTTTTGTTCGGACAGCTGATTGATGGCAATGCCAATCTGCCTGACGGCATTTTCAATCCGCGCGGTTAATGCCCCCGCATGGCCGCCGGCAGAGTTCCCGGCAGAGTTGCCGGCAGAGTTGCCGGCATAGTTGAGCCGCATACAGCTGCGAAACTTGCCGCCGGCGGAAAAAACCGTTCCGACGGCAACGCTGATGTTCCATTCCGCCAGTCGGGCGTTCAGCGTTTGGGCGTCAATGCCGTGATCAAGCTCTACCCACAGCAAAAAAACCCCCTTGCGGGCGGCTGATGCGCGTGCCTTCGGGGAAATATTTCGTAATCCAGCCCGTCATGACATCAAGATTACGCTGGTACTGCCCGCGCATACGGCGAACATGCTTGAGGTAATGCCCCTGCTTGATGAAATCCACAATCGCCAACTGCGACAGGCTGGCCGTGGGGCCGGTGCTGATATATTTCATATGGACGGCGCGATTCATATAGCTGCCCGGCGCTATCCAGCCGACCCGCAAACCCGGCGCCAGCGTTTTGGAAAACGAACTGCACAGCATCACCCGGCCTTCCAGGTCCATGGAGGTAATGGTGGCGGGGCGGGGATAATGATAGGAAAGCTCGCCGTACACATCGTCTTCAACGATGACCACATCATGCCGCTTGGCCAGTTTCAACAGCGCCTTCCGCCGCTCTGAAGGCATATTGTAACCCAACGGATTATTGACGGTGGGGGTCACCAGAATGGCTTTCACCGGCCACTGCTCCAATGCCAGCTCCAGCGCTTCCACGCTGATGCCGGTCACCGGATCGGTGGGGATCTCCAGCACCTGCATGCCGAGCCCGTGCAGTAACTGCAAGCTGCCGTGAAAACCCGGGCTGTCCACCGCCACGATATCCCCCGGCGCGCAGACGCACCGTATGGCGATGGACACCGCTTCACGGCATCCGTCGGTTATCATAATATCGCCGGCCTCCATATGGCTGCCGCTGTCGATAAGCAGCCGGGCGATTTGCTCGCGCAGCTCCATGCTGCCCCTTACATCGTCATAATTCAGCGCGCGGAGATCCTGGCGCTGGCTTAATTGGCTCAATGCCCGCGTCAGCGGCCTCAGGCTGCTGCCGCCGACGTCAGGCGCCGCCGACACAAAGGTGATTTCACCCTCTTTGAGGGGACCGACCATTTCCAAAACCTGGTCCCACTTGGGAATCGACAGGGAGCATTGCGACATGCAGCACACCGCGGGCAAATCGCGGCGGGTCTTCAGCGACGAAACGAAATAGCCGGATTTGGCCCGCGCTTCCACCAGCCGCTTGTCCTCCAGCTCGCGATAAGCCTGTTGTACGGTAGTGATACTGACCCCGTGCTCTTTGCTGAGCACCCGGATGGAAGGCAGCCGCACGCCCACGGGGTATAAACCTTGCTCGATACGCTGGCTCAATATGGCAGCCAGATTCTGATAACGCGTCATAGCCATAAGCGGGTATTAATCAATCAACGGTGAGGGTGAGAGTCCGTAAAAAGAGTACAGATTACCTTTATAAATAACACAATGTGTCATGGTTGTGCCATCTGTATCTGTCGAAGCTCTAATCAATTGAATCTGTTCATTTTTATTCAATAGTTCCATGCTATTGGCATCAGTTGCAAGGAGACGATGCCCATGAAAAACGCGTTGAGAATTATTCAAGAGGTCGACGATGACGACCGCGGCGATGCCGGCAAAGTCGCTAGCATCGCCCCTATCGCCGCCGACATCGGCAGCGAAGATGACGCTTCAACATCCATCGACGGAAAACGCCGTTCCTGGTGGGCTGCGCTGTTTGTTTGGTTCAGAACTTGGCGCGCCCGCAGACGCGACCGCAGGACGTTGATGTCGCTAAACGACAGGCAATTGCGGGACATCGGGTTGAACCGGCATGACTTGCCTTACCGGGATGAACAAAAGTATTAGCCCTGGCCGCGGCGGGAAGAGTGGGAACTACGCATTCGATCCGCTCTTTCCAGCGACAGCGTCATCAAAAGGCTCAAACAGATAGCAATCAAGCAATCACATGAAACTCTTTTTTATTTGATGAAAACGCTTTCTTGTTATCATTCCGACATATTCGGAGTTTAGAAATAGTTATTCACAATTCACTATGAAAAGTGAGCTTTAGGCTTCAGGAAAAACACACTTCACCTATTCACTTTATTAACGAGAAAGAGTAGCTTCTCTTGAAATCTTCAGCATGGAACCATTATTTTCACTGAACCTCCGCTTTATTCCAACACAGCAACATAATAATTAGCTTGCTATTGAATTGATTTCAGTCACGCTCTCGCCTAAATAATATAAGCCAGGAATAAAATGAAAGTATTAGTAATTTGCAGGGACAATATTGGCGATACCATCCTGACCACTCCGCTTATAGGCGCCTTGTCCGAAATATTGCACTGTCAGGTAGATGTCCTGGTTAATAGCTACAACGCAGAGGTCCTAAAGGGCAATGCGCATGTCGCAAAAATCTATACTTATACTAAAACTCATCATCGGGACAATACCTCCTCCATCATTAAAATTATTGCCTATCGCATCAAAATACTCTTTGAAATCAAGAAATCCGACTATGATGCCGTCATCATCGGCAAAGGCGTCTGGGATAAACGCGCCTTGCACTGGGTCAGATTCTCGAAGGCAAAACGTATCATCGCGCTGGGCAAAAGGCCGCATCCCAAAATCACCGACCTTATCCCTCTATGCCCTTCCCCTTATGTTCATTTCGTCGAACTGTTCCATCATATGCTGGCGCCGCTGGGCATCGATTCTCGTCCGGGCCGGCTGGAACTGCATGCGCAAACTGAACTGGTCGATTTTTACCGTAAGCGTTATGCCATTAACGGTGACAAATGGGTCATCGCCCTGCAACTGAGTTCGCGCAAGGTGACGCAGCGGTGGCCGGCGGAAAACTTTATTGCGCTGGCGAGGCGTCTGGCAATGACCATTCCCTGCCGGCTGATTTTACTTTGGTCCCCCGGCGCCACAGACAACCCGCGCCATCCCGGCGATGATGACAAAGCGCGTTATATCGCCGAGGCATGCCGCGACCTGCCCCTCACCCCCATCCCGACCCTGACGTTATCGGAGTTGTTCGCCGCCATGTCCTTATGCGATTTGCTGGTGAGCAGCGACGGCGGCGCCATGCATGTCGGGGCGGCCCTGGACAAACCCACCGTAGCGCTGTTCGGCGATAGCGATCCGGGACACTGGGCGCCATGGCAGGTGCCCCATAGGATTTTGCAAAACGTCGAAAAGGATGTGCGGACTCTGAGCGTCGACAAGGTATTTCATGCGGTAATGAACCTGCGGGCGGCTTGCCGGGACTCGCAGGGCATCGATAAAGCGGTGGGCGATTAGCAGATTAATACTCTCTATTGTTCTATTTGCCCGTCGTAGCCGTTGCCGTTGCCGTTGCCGTTGACGAGCCGTTGAAATCCTGGCTCATTCTAAGGTACCGACCTCAATGCATATCATGACGGTGGCTGGCCAGGTAGGCGGCTATGGCAGTGTGTCAATCTCGGCAGAATGAGATGAATTTCATCAACTCGCAATCGTTGCACCGTGACGATTGCCAGAAAATAAAATACAGATTCATCATTCATTGCATATCGTATGATTTTTTACTTAAATTTACGTTCACTCTAAACATCGAAAATAAATCAATTAATTTATCCTATACATAAAATTATATATCTCATATAAACAAGCTTTTTCTCCCCTAATATTATATAACTTATTGATTATATTGATATAGTAAGTGATATTTTTTTTGATTTCCTCTTGCCATCGTTAAAATAATTCCGTTATTATAGCCCGGCATTAGTTTTTAATGCAGGGACTTGCACTCCCTTGTATCAACGGCGACATAATATACGTATTGTATTATGTCGTCTTCTTAGTAATCATTGCACCGCGAGACAAACTCGCGTGTCAAATCAATGGTGGCTCAGTTCGGGCAGCTTAAGGGCTGGCCGAGGATAGTTGATACCGGTTGTGCAAACCCGTTCTGGGCCACCGCCATTGATTTTTTAGTGCGGTGGCGCTCGCAACCGAGGCTGCCGTATCTGTTTTCATATCAAAAAACATCTACGCCGCACCTCACCTTTATCAGGTGTTTACCATGGAAAACCTTTTTGATCCCGCCAAGCTGTGTTTTGACGATGTGCAGTGCCAATGCCGGGCGCTGGCCTATGCCGCCTATAAAATCGAGGATGAAAACGTCAGGGAACTGCTGTTATATACCCTGATGGAAAAACAGCAGCAATTGGACATGTTGCTGCCGGCATCTCAGCCCTTAAGAATGGATGGGCCGCATTAACCGCTAGGCTTTTTTTTATGCCTTTGCAGACCTATAACGAGAGGGGAGGACTACAGCCCCCGGCTTACAGTGAAAGCGATAATCTCGGTCAGTCGAAATATTGGCTTAAGAGAATTGTAAACCTATATCACCCAGGCTTAACATCCCCCTTGGAGAGCGTCGAATCCGCCAGCAATCACAATAGGCTGTAAAAATGCCTTATGCTGGTTCTCGGGTGTCCTCACGACGCGAGCGCTTAGCGTGTAAAGCATGGCTCATGATAAGGGCGGAGCGTCCTGTTTAATCAAACTGGGTGGTCAAAGTTACTCGCCGATAGGCTGATATCCCTGCCAGGCGGGGGAAGGTTTTTCACCCTGGGGATTTTCTCGCAGATGCAGATAATAATCTCCGATCTTATCCAGAAGCAGACAGTCATCAACGTCTTTCAGGTTATCCTTATGCTGTTGATCAACGCCCGTCAGCAGGGTTTCCAGCGCCCGGCTTTTGGCCGCCTCGGCATCGGTGGCGACAAACAGATCAAATTCATGCAATTCCGCCAGGGTATCCGGCCGGTATCCGCCGGCGTTAACAAAAAACAATTTCCGCCGGTTTTGGCTGGGTTCCCTGGATAGCGTCACATCATAGCCGTCGGCCCAATTGATTATCATATAGCCGTCAAGGTGAATTTTGTCTTTATCGCCAAACCAGGCTTCTCGTAGCAGCGGCCAGGCCTGTTCCGGGGTGTCCGCCGCGGCGAATTGGATATCGTGAACTTCGATATTGGATTTCCCGGCATTACCGCCTAAATAAAACATATATAAATTCATGCTGTTACGCTCCACCCTTTCTCGTTGTATAAATAATTATATTTCGCATAATGCTATACATTTTGAGGATGTTTTGGAAGTCAAATGCCCGGGGATAGCGGGCGGCTTTCAGGAAAAATAAGCGCTCGACAATGTAAAACCTAACTTCCCCCGTGACTATCGCTTGGCCTAGGGTTCTTCTCCTGTTCTTGCAGCTCCGCTTCCGGCTGCACGTGCTTCTTTTGCACAAGAAAATCTTTCCGCTGTTCGAGAAGCTCTTCGCTTTCCTGGGCTTCCGTGATGATGTCCTCATCTATCTCTTCGACAGTGCCGCGGTGTTCCCTGCCGGAAAGCAGGTTCCAACAGGCGATGAAAAGAGACGCAATCAACGGACCGATGATAAAACCGTTAATGCCGAAAAATTCCATTCCCCCAAGCGTTGCAATCAATACCACGTAATCGGGCAATTTTGTGTCTTTGCCCACCAGTATCGGCCTGAGAATATTGTCCACCAATCCAATGATGACGACGAAAAACGCCACCAGGAAAAACCCCTTCCAAACGGGCCCGGCGAAGAAAAAGTAAACCGCGACCGGGGCCCAGATGATGGCTGAACCCACTGCGGGAATAAGAGAAAGGAAGGCCATCAGCGCCCCCCCCCCAGAGCATCACCCCTTTTACGCCTACGATGGAGAACGCGATGCCGCCGAGAGCGCCCTGAACGAGAGCGACGACAACGGTGCCTTTTACGGTGGCTTTGGACACCGCGGCGAATTTGACGAAGAGATGATGTTTGATGTGTCTGGAGAGCGGAAGTGAATCAAGAATCAGCTTTACAAGGTAAGAGCCATCCTTCAAAAAGTAAAATAATAGATAGAGCATAATTACAAAACTGACGGTGAAACTGAACGTGCTTTCTCCAATCACAAGCACGCTATTGGCCAGCGTTTGACTGCCGCGCAGGAAAATCTCCGATATTTTTTGCTGTAACATTGCGGCGTTATTTAATTCGTGTGCCGAAATATATTGCTGAGCCCTTTTTGGAAGGTGCTCTATGGCGCCATGTAAAATATTGGCAAAAGGTATTTGATTGTTTTGAATACTGCTGTACAGCTCATTGCACTCAAGGGCCAGCGATGTCGTTATCAAGGAGAGCGGTATAAAAACAATCAATGAAATAATGATGATTGATATCAAGGAAGCCAAAATATTTTTATCATGAAGCCTATCTTTTATCAGCGTTTTGACCGGATAAAAAAGCAGTGCTAATATTGCAGCCCAAAGAATGGCTGAATAATACGCCTTAAGGACGAGAATGAAGGCAACCGTCGTGATTGCCAAAAGCAATATAAAGAAACCCTCATTCATTCCCTTAATTTTCATAATAAATCTCATTCATAATAACTTTATATAAACAGTGTAGTAAACATGGATTGTTTTGCAATCCGCTGTTTTTGGGTGAAGTTAATTCAATTTTGGGACAGAGGCGCATTCATTAAGGAAGCATTCCAGCCGCTGCGTGATTGCGGTTGATCAGTTTTGAAAGTCAGATGTTGGGTTGGGTGGTGAGCAAGCGTCACGGCTTCGGCTTCGGCTTCGGCTTCGGCTTCGGCTTCGGCTTCGGCTTCGGCTTCGGCTTCGGCTTCGGTAAACGCTATGGCGAATTTAGTGTATCAGCAACCCTTACTTGACAGTCGGGTTGCCTTTTTATCCTACCCTCGGCAGATTCAGAAGGTTTGCCAGTTGGTGTCCGGTCCCAGATTTTTAATCTGAGCGGCGGCGGAGTGCCTTTTTTTTAGCCAAAGCCCTGCCTTGTGGCCGCAACGCCACACCATTGTCTACCGTCCCGCTTTGTGCCTGCGCCGCGCCATTGGCTATCATCCTGCCCGGTGCCTGTGCCGCCACACCATTGGCTACCTTACTGCCCTGTGCCTGTGCCGCCGCGCCATTGGCTAGCGTCCTGCCCTGTGCCTGTGTCGTCACGCCATTGGCCCCGGATCTTATCGATCCCTGATAGTCAGGTCGAGAGCGGTCTTGCAATACCCTTTCACCTGCCAACGCCTTGTCTCCCACCGGCACATCCGTGACCGGCTCCAGCTGAAAAATTGCCACCATCTCGTTAAGATAATGGGCCTGTTCTTCCAGCGACGCCGAGGCGGCGGCGGATTCTTGCACCAAGGCGGAATTCTGCTGGGTAACGCTGTCCATCTCCGTTACCGCCTGGCCGATTTGATTGATGCCCTTTCCCTGCTCATCGGAAGCCGACGCGATCTCGCCCATGATATCCGTGACATGCGTAATGGCCCTGACGATATCCCCCATTGTGGCGCCGGCGTCGGCCACCTGTCTGGAGCCGATATCGACGCGCTCCACCGATTCGCCAATCAGTGACTGGATCTCTTTCGCCGCCTGCCCGCTGCGCTGGGCCAGGCTACGCACCTCCCCGGCCACCACGGCGAATCCTCTGCCTTGCTCGCCGGCCCGGGCCGCCTCCACCGCCGCATTGAGGGCCAGTATATTGGTCTGGAAAGCGATACCGTTAATCACATCGATAATTTCAACGATTTTTTCGAACTGGCGGCGATGCTGCCCATGGTCGTCACCACCTCCTCAACGATCGCGCCGCCTTTTTTAGCGGTTTGTGAAGCGTCTTGCGCCAGTTTGCTGGCCTGGTGGGCATTTTCCGTATTGTGTTTTACCGTGGAGTTGAGCTGCTCCATGCTGGCGGCGGTTTCCTCCAGGGCTGAAGCCTGCTGCTCGGTGCGCGAGGAAAGGTCGGTATTGCCCTGTGAAATTTCGCTGGCGCCCCGGTAGATGGATTCGGCGCTGCCGCGGATTTGCGTCACCGTATTGACCCAGTTGGTTTGCATATCGCGCAGGAAGGGGATCAACTCCCCGACGCAGTTGCGTCCCATATCGGTAATGACAAAACCAAGACGGCCGGCGGACAGCGCCCGAAAGTGGGCTTTGATGGCATCCAGCGGCCTGACCAGGTGACGCACCAGATAGCGATCGGTAAACAGAACAATCACCGCCCCCGCCAGCAGCGCCGCCAGCAAAGCCCGTTGGCAAAATGCAACCAGGAGGGCAATACGCTCATTGGAGCCGCGCTTTATGCTGCCAAGGGCTTCGTTGTACTGCTGCATTACCGTGGTGAATTGCGTGCGAAGCGGCAAATAATTTTCATGTAAACCCGCATTGAAATCATCATACCGACCGTCCTTTACCGCTTGCAGCAGCGGCTGCATGCCGAGGGTGCGAAGCTGCAGCGAGCTATTATAGATTTTATCCACCAGCAGCGGATCGAGCAGGCCATGATCGATGTTTTTGAACTCCGCTAATCCCTGATCGATAAGCGCCAGTTCCGACGCCACTTCCCCCAGCGTCGATTCGGCCTCGGCCCTGCCCCCGGACTGACCGGCGCGGGCCGCACGCTCCAACGCCGTAATGACCCGGTAGTAATGGTCGTTGGCGCCATTAATGATATCGCTGTTTAGCTGTTCGTTATTACTCAGGTTAAGCGTTTGGTTAACCTGATTGAGGGAAAAAAGAGTATAGGTTGAGACACCCAGCCACAGCAAAGAGAAGAAAATAAGAATAACCATCAACGCCGTTCTTATCTTTATATTTTTCATAAAATTCATAGACGCACCTTTGCAATGTCACTTTGCTGTTGTTTTACCCTGACAGCACCTACCCCTGTAAACCAAGGCTTTCGCTAGAATTTCGCGACGAAAGCGTCAGGCGCAATCCTTACAGGGGAGATATGCCCGGCGAAAATGGCAATAACCGTATTATCGGCAAAGGATGAGGGAAAATTATGCTTGCGAGAGGAAAATTCGCTACGTGAGGGGGACGTATAAGATATAAACCGGTATCGCTCGACCTGGAGGACGTTTAGGACATAAACCGGTATTGCTCGGCCGGAAGGCGGCATAACTGAACGTGCATGCCCGTAGGCGAGGCAAAGCCGCCCGCCGATGCTCTCATCATAACGGCTTTCGTTATTGAGAAACAGGGTGATGTGATACCCGAGGTTGGCAAGACGATTCCAGAGGCGCCATTTCAATTTCCACGCCGTAGAGATACCCCAAGGGCAAAAAAGCAGCTAATCTGCGCGCCATTTCCCGATCGGTTTCAGGCTGTGCCTTAAAGGCGGTTTTCCCCCGGATGCGCTGCCAAAAGCGGCCTGAAAAGAGGGAACCTAGATTGCTTTTCATCATTAAAACCCCGCATGGCGAATCGGTTTATCGAGAACAGTTTCAGTAAATCGCATATTAACCCATTTATGAAGGATTAATTTGTACTGGCAATATCTGAAAAAAAAGATAAGGACACGGCCACCCTGGACATACCGCCGGCTTAGGTAGCAATGCCGTCTCCAAGCAGGTTAATCAGTTTATTACCTGCACCATAATTCCTTGTTAAAGCATTTTCTTCTAAAGTGTCCCCCATTGAGATTACAGACATATCAGGGCAAATATTAATACAAGTCAGTGAGATTATATTCAATAAGGGTTAATTTTAAATTATATTTAATGAAGATTTTAATAATTATAATATGACTACATTATTCTAGGAGGTTAATATGCTTTGCCTAAATGACAGCCCCCAGACACTCCGCAAAACTTTCTCCGCTGATTTAAATATACTCGCTGCCGAAAAAAAAGTCATGAGTGAATTCGAGGAAAGCGATTTATCCGCCAGGGTTGATATCATCGTCGGCCTCTGGTCAAAATATCTTGCCGCGGCCACGGACCCCTCTTCCGCCGCCGACAATTGCAATAGCGTTCTAATGGGCATGAAACTTTGCGAAAGAATATACGCTGAACAATCCACAGAGATAAAAGCAAGAATCAACGAAAGCGCGGCGCAGCTTTTTTATGCCGCAGCCAGCCGACAGCTTGATCTTGACCCCCTGGACACGAGAACCAAAAGCCGGCTCTGCGCCATGGCGCTGTCACATATCGAGGCCAACTGTATCTTCGACGATTCAGCCCTGATAGATGATTTTTCAATGAATATCAGCCATTTTTTGGCGATTCCGTTAGAACTTGCAAAAATTATCGGATTGAGACGTCTGATGAATAAAACCTTGCTGGATGCCGCCATTCAATTGCTTGCTAAAGATAAACCGGAATTTATATCCACTACAACGCTGCTTTATAATCCGCATAACAGTGCAAATCCTCTTGATGTCGCTTACCTCACCGAGGCCGCGGTGCTTTGGAAAGACAATGCAAAAAAGAAACTAAAGCAGCTGTTGCCGGGCCAAAAGCTGATGATTCCCGTTCAGTCATCGCCCATTGACCTTGAAGCCCAGCGGGTCATGGATGGGCATTTCAGCGCGATCCTCGCCGTAAAGACCACGGAAGGGCATCGATTTTATATTTTTGACAGTAATAGCTCCCCTGATACAAAGGATAATAAATCGCAATTGATCAGATATCTTATTGAGGAAGGCGAAAAGAACCGCGTTTTTTTTCTTCGCCAGCCTTTTCAATACCATAATGATTGCGGCCTGCATACATTCAATTTTTTAAATTATGCATCGCCGCCCCCGCAAGGGCCTTTGACGAGACCAGCGTCATTACGAAGTTGTTTGAAGACTATATGGCCCCCATGGACATCCGCCAGCATCCCTTCGAAGCCATGGGCCGGAACGCCAGTTCTCAGCTTCGTTTGCGTTTTGTGCTGGATTGTATTGAAAACGGCTATATCGCCGGTTTGCAACATAGGGAGGATATGATTGACCTGCACTCCCGAGCCCTGAGCATGGATGAACCCCAAAAATCCGACAGGCTGAACTCGCTCCCCGCCGTCATGCGTTGGGACAATGTCAGATCCCGTTTGAAAAGCTTATTCTCCCTTAGCCCGCGCCAGATGAACCCAAAAATCAAAAGCAGCGCAACGGATCATTGCAGCGCGGCATGGTCGGCCATGGGGGAGGTCAAACTGATTATCGACTGAAGTCACGAATGCGGGAATCGGCTTGATGTTACAGCCGACATGATTGATGAAAAGCAGCGGCATCTTTTGCCAACGCGTCAATATGCGCGCGAAGGATTTTGATTTTATGGAGTAACGGGTTGCGATCGGGGGAACTGTCAAGATTGTTGAGCTGGTTTATCAGCGACGCATTTTGCTCGCGCAGCTTTCGCTTCGCGCCTCATGCTTAAAGCCAACTGCTGCTGCAACGCCTCATGATCCAGCTGACATTGTCGCTGGTGTCGCGCGAAGCTTTGTTCCAGCTCCGTTAAGGCATTATTGACACGTGCTTCCAACTCTGGCGACAACATAACGGTTCCTTAAAATTCACCCTGAGCAAAGTATAACGATTGGCCGTCCTTCCAACAAACCGTATGGCGCCGGCACGGGTGAAGCACATGGATGAGCCGTGTCACAAAACAAGCGCCCGCGGCTTTGAAAGATGCAGGATATAGTAATCTGACTTAATGCCTTGGCCCTATAAGATTTGTCGAGAAATTTCACTTCCCCGTGAGGGTTACGCGATTATTGGCCCGACTTGGTTAGCATGATAATCTAGGCTATACCATTATTGAGTTGGGTAAAAATTAGGTATGATTCGCTTCGCTGTGATAGGGACCAATTGGATCACTCGCCAATTTATCGATGCCGCCCATGAAAGCGGTAAATTCAAACTGACCGCCATTTATTCCCGCAATATCGCCACGGCGCAAAAAATGGGAGTTGATTATCCCGTTGAGCATTATTTTGATTCGCTGGATGCGATGGCGGCATCCGATGCCGTGGATTCGGTTTATATCGCCAGCCCCAACGCCTTTCACTGTCCGCAGGCAATACTGTTCATGCGTCACAACAAGCATGTTATCTGTGAAAAGCCACTGTCATCGAACCTGTCGGAAGCGGATAGCATGATAGCCTGCGCGCGGGAGCATCGGGTGGTGCTGTTCGAAGCCTTCAAAACCGCCAGTTTGCCCAATTTTCTGGCCCTGCAACAGGCGCTGCCCCGTATCGGCAAGGTACGCAAGGCATTGCTGAATTACTGCCAATACTCTTCCCGCTACCAGAAATATCTGGACGGTGAATTACCGAATACGTTTAATCCGGCCTTCTCCAACGGTTCAATCATGGATATCGGCTTTTATATGCTGGCCAGCGCCGTGACGCTGTGGGGCGAACCGCATTCACTGCAGGCCGGCGCCACGCTTTTGCCAAGCGGCGTTGACGCCCATGGCACGGTTCTCCTGAACTACGGCGATTTTGATGTCACACTGCTGCATTCCAAGGTAAGTCAGACGATGCTGCCTTGTGAAATCCAGGGTGAAGAGGGCTCGCTGGTCATGGAGAAAATGTCTGAATGCCAGCAGCTTTTCCTGCTGCCGCGCAACGGCAATAGACAGGATTTGAGCCAGCCTCAGCATATCAATACCATGTTGTACGAGGCTGAGCGGTTTGCCGCACTGGTGGAAAGCGGCGAGGTAAATCATGCCGGGCTTGCGGTGTCCCGCAGCACGGCCAAATTATTGACGGAAATAAGGCGCCGGACCGGGGTGGTTTTCCCCGCCGATAACGCCGGTGACGATACGGGGGCATAATGGCGCTGTCTTTACCCATACTGATTTTGCAAACCGGGGATGCTCCGGCGGATATCAGCCAGACACAGGGTAATTACGATCGTCTGTTTCTCGACGCGGCCCGCCTGCGACCGGAACAAACGGCGGTAGTGCATTTGCCTTCCGGAGAGCGGCCGGCTGAGCCCGGCGCCTATGGCGGCGTATTAATTACCGGTTCGTCGGCCATGGTGACCGATCGTTTGTCTTGGAGCGAGTTCGCCGCCGCGTGGCTGCGTCAGGCCATGGCTGAGGAAATACCGATTTTCGGCGTGTGTTACGGCCATCAATTGCTGGCCTACGCTTTGGGCGGCGAGGTGGATTATCACCCCGACGGTATGGAACTGGGCACTTGCGATATTGAGCTGCTGCCGGCGGCCGATGAAGACCCTTTTTTAGCACCGCTGCCCCGGCGTTTTCCGGTTAATCTTATCCATTCGCAAACCGTGTTGACCCCACCGCCGCAGGCGGTGGTATTGGCGCGCTCACAGCGGGATCCCCATCAAATCCTGCGTTATGGCGACAATGCGATAACCGTGCAGTTTCATCCGGAGTTTACCGCGGAAGTCATGCAGGGATTTATTCGGACCATGACGGAGGAGCAGCCGGAGCTGGAGCAGGAACTGGCCAAAAAAGGGAAAGGAGATAAGCCCCACTCCCCTAAGCCGGGATCTGATGGCGCGTTTCGTTCGCCGCTATATTCTCCCCGTCGGGGCGTAGCCTTTACATCCCCTTTCCGACGCCCTGCGCGGCGGGTACGTTGACTGTCGCAAACTTTTACATTATTGTTACCTTTAGCAATGGGGAGTAACTTCTTCGTCGGTTTGCCGTCATTACGATGCTTGCGCATCCGGCTACCGGGCAACCAGACTCTATTTCTCGTTTCGCAGTTGCGGCCAACGCTGTAGCAATCCGAAACGGGAATATAAACGGATTTATCTGCGTTGTAAGTGAGACCTTGCCGGAAGGCAAGGCTCGTTTACGGCCCGGCATGGGAAAACGGCTGACACCTTCCGACGTCAGCCGTTTTTTATGAAGGATTTCGCAGATGAATACCATTGGCACGCCCCTGCTGTGGGGCGGTTTTACCCTGGTGGTGGTGATTATGCTGGCCGTGGACCTGTTGCTCCAAGGCCGCGCCATGACATTGAAACGGGCCGCCTGGTGGTCGGTGGTGTGGGTTTCGCTGTCGCTGATGTTTAACGCCGCATTGTGGTGGCATTTGGCGGTCACACAGGGGCGAGCCGTCGCCGATCCCCAGGCGCTGGCGTTTCTCACCGGATATCTTATCGAAAAAGCCTTGGCCGTGGACAACGTGTTTGTCTGGCTGATGCTGTTCGGCTATTTCGCCATTCCGGCCCAATTACAACGCCGGGTGTTGGTTTACGGAGTATTGGGCGCCATTGTGCTGCGTACCCTGATGATCTTCGGCGGCAGCTGGCTGGTGACCCAATTCCAATGGTTGCTTTATCTGTTCGGGGCATTTTTGCTGCTGACCGGCGTCAAGATGGCCTTTTCGAAAGACGACGATGCCGTTTTGGGCGAAAAGCCGGTGGTGCGCTGGCTGCGGAAACATCTTCGTATGACCGATCAGTTGCAGGAAGAGCATTTTTTCATCCGACGCAACGGCCTGCTGTTTGCCACGCCTTTGCTACTGGTGCTTATCCTGGTGGAGTTCAGCGATGTGATATTTGCCGTGGACAGTATTCCGGCCATTTTCGCGGTAACCACCGATCCCTTTATCGTTCTGACCTCCAATCTGTTTGCCGTTCTCGGCCTGCGGGCCATGTATTTTATGCTGGCCGGGGTGGCCGAACGCTTCTCGCTATTGAAATACGGGCTGGCGGCGATACTGATTTTTATCGGCGTAAAAATGATGATAGTGGAATTCGTTCATATTCCCATCGCCGTTTCACTGGCAACGGTGGCGGCTATCCTGGCCGTTACGCTGATAATCAACGCCTGGATCAATCATCGGCGGGATAAAAAGAGGTTCGAATGATGCCGAGCCAAGCATTGCAGGCACATCGGCGGCGTTTAACAGATGCGACAGGTTACGCGGTTAACCACGTGCCAGAAAGGCTATCGGTTGCTGACCGCCGTGGTCTCGTCCTTGAACGGATCGATGCCGCGCATTTGCATAAGGCGGAATCGGATGATGGCGATGCCGTTGACGATAAGAAAGCTGCCCTCCGTGAGCGAACCGCCGATGGATCCCAGCCAGAGATTATGCGTCACCCAACCGGCGGTGGAGCACCACATAACGCAGCGGGTGGTAAGCCCGCGAGTGCGGAACAACGCCCAGGTACTGGCCACCGTGCCGATGACCGGCAACAGTTCCACCCAGTGCTTTACCGACCCCAGTCCCAGCACTGTCGTCAGAATGATAAAGACAAACATGACCATGATACTACGCGTGCGGGTGGCAATCAGCGTGCGCAGTGCGTTGAGCTCCGCGCTCATACCGGCCGCATTGGCGCCCATCAGGAAGAAATGGCAACCGATCACGGCGCTGTATAAAGAGACCTGCAGTTTGAATTTTCGATCATCACGCTTGATAAACATGGTGATGCCGACGATAAAAGCTAACCCCCCCCTACTGCCTGGGCGACCCAGTAAAGGCTCATGGTACGGCGTTCCTATTGAATGACGCAAGACTGACCGGCGCACAAAAACAAACGGTGTTCCAAAATTGAAACACCGTTTTTATAATAAAGCCGAAGGCGTTGGATTACAACGTTACGCCGCTTTTGAAAATAGCCAGTTCACGGAAGTCATTAATTTCATTTCGTGAATGTTTGCCGCTGGCGATTTCCACGATCAAATCGATAAACTGACCCAGCACCTCCTCCATAGACATGCCATGTATCAGCCTGCCGGCGTCGAAATCGATCCAGTGCGGCTTTTTCGCCGCCAGCTCGCTGTTGGTGGCTAATTTCACCGTCGGCACAAAGCCGCCGTAAGGCGTACCGCGACCGGTACTGAACAACACCATGTGACAACCGGCTCCCGCCAGCGCGCTGGTGGCCACCGCATCGTTGCCCGGCGCGCTCAGCAGATTAAGCCCCGGCACATGCAGGCGTTCACCATACTTCAGCACGTCCATGACCTTGCTTTGGCCGGCTTTCTGCGTACAGCCCAGAGATTTTTCCTCCAGGGTCGTGATGCCGCCCGCCTTGTTCCCCGGCGATGGGTTTTCATAGATCGGCTGCTCATGGGCCATGAAGTATTTTTTGAAATCATTGACCATGTTGACGGTTTTGGTGAACGTCGCTTCATCCCGGCAACGGCTCATCAAAATGCGTTCGGCGCCGAACATTTCGGGGACTTCCGTCAGCACTGACGTGCCGCCGTTGGCGATGACATAGTCCGAAAAACGTCCCAGCAACGGGTTGGCGGTAATACCGGACAGTCCGTCGGAACCGCCGCATTCCAAGCCGAACTTCAGCTCGCTGAGCTTGCCCGGCTGGCGTTTGTCTTCGCGCATGGCGAGATAGAGCCCGCGCAGACATTCCAGCCCCGCTTCCACTTCGTCTTCATGCTGTTGGCAAACCATGAAAGTCACACGGTCAGGATCGTATTCCCCCAAGGTTTTGCGAAACACGTCCACCTGATTGTTTTCGCAACCCAGGCCAATAACCAGCACGGCGCCGGCATTGGGATGGCGTACCATGTTTTGCAACATGGTGCGGGTGTTTTCGTGGTCTTGCCCAAGCTGTGAACAGCCGAACGGGTGCGTGAATAGATGCACGCCGTCGATATCCTCCGCCCCGAACGTTTCCTTCAAGAAGCGTTGCTGGATCTGGCGGGCGATACCGTTGACGCAGCCGACGGTGGGCAGGATCCACAGTTCGTTACGGATCCCCACCTGGCCGTTGGCGCGCCGGTAGATCTGGATCTCGCGATCCGGCATTTGCGCCGGCAAGTTCCGAAACGCCGGCTGATATTGATATTCATCCAAATCGCTAAGATTGGTCTTGGCGTTTTGGGAATGAATATGCTGCCCCGGCGCGATATCGCTTAAAGCATGGCCGATGGGCAGACCGTACTTGACGATCATCTCGCCCTCACCGATGGGCGCCAAGGCAAATTTATGCCCCCGGGCGATGGGTTGCGGCAAAACAATGGACTTGCCGTCGATATCCACCGTTTCATTTGCGTCAAGGTCTTGCAGGGCGACCGCCACATTGTCCAATGGATGAATTTTAATAATTTGCATGAAATAACCTTTGTGCGTTTAGCTGTAGGCGGTAACCGCAGCGCGCATGCCATTGTCAAGAATGGCCTGCAACTGCTGTTCCACCTGTTCCGCCAGACCGGGAACCTTGAGCAAATCCTGCTCCCAATGCCCGGTATCACCGAGTACGTCATTCACTAATGTGCTTAACGCGATATCACCACTGTTCACACCGCTCCAAAGCGATTTGTAACGGGTGAGCCATTTATCATCGTCCTGCAGCGGGTAGCTTTCGCCATCGCGGGAACCGCGATAGAACGCAATCAATGCGGCCAGGGCAAAAGTCAGACGGGCAGGCAGCACGCCGTGCTGTTCACGGTATGCCAGCAATTGCGGCAGGATACGGGTGCGGAATTTCGTCATCCCGTTGAGCGCAATGGATAATAATTGATGCTGGATAAACGGGTTGCGGAAACGGCTGAGCACCGCCTGGGCAAAGGACGTCAATTCGTCATGCGGCAGGTCCAGTACCGGTACGATTTCTTCGGCAATGGTTTTTTCCACAAAACTGCTTATCAATTTGTCATTCATGGACTCGCCGACGGTATTCAACCCGGCCAGGAAAGCCACCGGCACCAGGGCGGTGTGGGCGCCGTTAAGAATGGCCACTTTACGTTCTTTATAAGGCTTGATGTCGTCGACGATACGGACATTCAGTGAAAGCTTGTCCAGGCGCAGCTCTTTCGCCAGCCATTGCGGCCCCTGGATGACAAACAGGTAAAAATATTCGGCGGTGTCGAGGAAGGTATCCTGGTAACCCAGTTCCGCCTGCAGCGCGTCCACTTCGCCGCGGGGATGACCGGTCACGATACGATCCACCAGCGTGGAGCAGAACGTGTTGTGTTCGTTCAGCCAAGTGGTGAATTCCGCCGGCAACGCCCACTGCTGCGCATAACGCAAAACCAGCTCCTTCAAGGCCTTGCCGTTATAATCAATCAGTTCGCAAGGCAGCAATACCCAGCCTTTGTCCGCCGCGCCGTCGAAATGGCTGAAGCGTTCATAGAGTAGGCGGGTCAATTTAGCCGGATAGCTGGCGGGCGGCGTATCGGTCAGTTTATCCTCGGCGACATAGCTGATGCCGGCTTCGGTGGTGTTGGAGAAGACAAACCGTATATTGGCGTCACGCGCCAGCGCTAAATACGCGTCGAACTGTTTGTAGATATTGATTTCACGGTTTACCGAACGGATAAGCCGCGGCTCGCGCACCGCTTCGCCCTGTTCGTTCAAACCGCGGATGATCGTGGTATATAAGCCGTCCTGGGTATCCAGCGACGGCGGGAAATCGGAATTGATGGGACGAACGATGACGACCCCGGCATCCAGGTCGGTGTGCTCATTGAGCAAATCCAGTTGCCAGTCGACAAATGCGCGAAGGAAATTGCCTTCGCCGAATTGGATCACGCGATCCGTATATTGACGACCCGGGAAGTTTTGACGGTTTAACGTTTTCATTCTGAAATTTACCTTAAAAAATCACCCGCTGTCGGGCAATGAAAGATCGCTATATCGATGAAACCGGGCAGGCATGCCTGCCTGCCCTTGCCATCAAAGACCAACGTCGAAATAATTTTTCGCATTGTCGAAACAGATGTTTTTAACCATTTCACCCAACAGCTTGATGTCGGCGGGCGCTTCGCCGTCTTGCACCCAGTGGCCTATCATCCGGCACAGGATGCGACGGAAATATTCATGGCGGGTATAGGACAGGAAGCTGCGGCTGTCGGTCAGCATGCCGACGAAGCGGCTTAGCAAGCCGAGAGTGGCAAGCTGGGTCATCTGACGCTGCATGCCGTCTTTCTGGTCGTTGAACCACCAGCCGGAACCGAACTGCATTTTGCCCGGCATGCCTTCGCCCTGGTAGTTGCCGATCATGGTACCGATAACTTCGTTATCCGACGGATTCAGGCAATAGATAATGGTTTTCGGCAACGCGTTGTTTTCCGCCTGCGCATCCAACAAACGGGACAGCGCCATGGCCACCGGCTGATCGTTGGTGGAATCAAAGCCGACGTCCGGCCCCAACAGTTTAAACATACGGGTATTGTTGTTGCGCAGCGCACCGATGTGGTATTGCTGCACCCATCCGCGACGGGCATATTCGCCGCCGAGGAACACCAGTACGGCGGTCTTGAATTGGGCGATTTCTTCCTGCGTCGGCAGCGCGCCGCTTAGCCGGCGGGACAAAATGCCGCTGAGGGTAGCGTCATCCGCTTCGCCATAGACGACAACGTCCAACGCATGGTCGGACAACTTGCAGCCGTGGGCGGCAAAGTGATCCAGACGTTTGAGCAGCGCGGTGCGGAAGGCGCCGAAATCGCTGATGGACGTATCGGACACCTCTTCCAGGCGTTTAAGATAATCATTGAAGCCGGCCGCTTCGATATTAAAGGCTTTATCCGGACGCCAGGCCGGCAGCACCTTGGTTTTGAAGCTGCCGTCAGCCGCAATGGCGGTATGATGTTCCAGGGAGTCCACCGGGTCGTCGGTGGTGCAGACAACCTTGACGTTCATCTGGGTAATAATGCCGCGGGCGGTGAAATCATCCTGGGCCAGCAGGGCATTGCAGCGATCCCAGGTTTTACGGGCGGTTTCGCCGGACAACAGCGTATCCGTGATACCGAACGGACGGCGAAGTTCTAAATGCGTCCAATGATACAAAGGGTTGCCGATGGTGTGCGGTACCGTATTCGCCCAGGCTTCGAATTTTTCCCAGTCGCCGGCGTCGCCGGTGCAAAAACGCTCAGCCACGCCGTTGGTACGCATGGCACGCCATTTATAGTGATCGCCTTTCAACCAGATATCATACAGATTTTTAAAACGGTAGTTGCCCGCGATTTGTTCCGGGGGCAAATGGCAATGATAGTCAAAAATCGGTTGATCGACGGCATATTCGTGGTACAAACGGCGCGCGAATTCGCTATCCAGTAAAAAATCTTCAGTCAAAAACTGGGACATTTCAGGCTCCTCACCTTCATTTCTCATGAGTTATGTTTCTAAATTGTTGGAAGGTGTTATACCAATTTAGCAGATTTTAGCTTTTCTGCTGAAATCGTTATAGCTTTTCCTGTCAAAAGTAACAAAAACTCACTATCTATTGGTCAGCTTAGGGCTTGCGCCCTGGCCAACGGGACAAATTAATTATCCCTTAAATAAAAAATGGTTTTTGTGATGGCTCTCAACTTTTAAATCTGTATGACAAGTTATCGTAGCGCCACATTGAGTCTGGACTCAATCATTTTTGTAGCAATGAATGCATTTTGAGTCATTGCTTCATCAGGCAGGTCGAGGTGCGGGTTTCCGTCAAGCGTTTGGACGGTCATCCCCAGCGGTAGGCGACGGCGTTGGCAAGGCGTTCGTCGGTTAGGTTTAGCCACGACCCGCCAGAATCTATAACAACACCCGGAGGGAGAGTCCTCCGGACTGGCTCAGTATCCGTCATCCCATCATATCTGGGAATTTGAGATGACGGTTCATACTCATCGGGAGAAGTGGTAATGCGTAAAATAAAAGGGTTACGCTGGTATATGATCGCCCTGGTCACCATCGGTACCATACTGGGTTACCTCACGCGTAACGCCGTTGCCGTAGCGGCTCCTACCCTTATGGGGCAGCTACACATTAGCACACAGCAATATTCGTATATCATCGCGGCCTACTCCGCCTGTTATACCATCATGCAACCGGTAGCCGGCTATGTTCTGGACCTGTTGGGGACCAAAGTCGGCTATGCGGTGTTTGCCATCGTCTGGGCGCTGTTTTGTATGGCGACCGCGTTGGCAAGCAGCTGGGGCGGCCTGGCCATTGCCCGCGGCGCGGTAGGTATGGCGGAAGCGGCAATGATTCCGGCCGGCCTGAAGGCCAGCAGCGAATGGTTCCCGGCTAAAGAACGCTCCATCGCGGTGGGCTGGTTCAACGTTGGCTCGTCAATCGGCGGGATGATTGCTCCGCCGTTGGTGGTCTGGGCCATCATGGTTCACAGCTGGCAGTTGGCGTTCGTGCTGGTAGGGGCGTTGAGCCTGGCCTGGGCGATTTCCTGGCTGATTTTCTATAAACACCCGAAAAATCAGACCAAGCTCAGCGACGAAGAACGTGAATATATTCTGGGTGGTCAGGAAGCACAGCATCAGGTCAACAATACCAAGAAAATGTCCGCCTGGCAGATCATCCAAAGACGTGATTTCTGGGGTATCGCCATTCCGCGTTTCCTGGCGGAACCGGCCTGGGGGACGTTTAACGCCTGGATCCCGCTGTTCATGTTCAAAGCCTACGGTTTCAATCTGAAAGAAATCGCCATGTTTGCCTGGATGCCGATGCTGTTCGCTGACCTCGGCTGCGTGTTGGGCGGATATATGCCTCCTCTCTTCCAGCGTTTGTTCGGCGTGAACCTGATCATTTCTCGTAAAATGGTGGTCACGCTCGGCGGTTTCCTGATGATTGGCCCCGGTCTTATCGGCCTGTTCACCAGCCCGTACGTCGCTATCGGTTTGCTGTGCCTGGGCGGCTTCGCGCATCAATCCCTGTCCGGCTCACTGATTACCCTGTCTTCCGACGTCTTCGGCCGTAATGAAGTCGCTACCGCCAACGGATTGACCGGTATGGCCGCCTGGACCGCCAGTACCCTGTTCGCCCTGGTGGTCGGCGCGTTGGCGGATACCATCGGCTTTAGCCCGCTGTTCGCTGTCCTGTCGGTGTTCGACCTGCTGGCAGTGTTCTTTATCTGGCTATTGCTGCGCAATAACCCGGTGCAGCCGCCTATCGCCAATAGCGAGCCGCTTAAACCGGCACACGGCTAATGTCTCGGCCTGCCGCGAACCCTAGCGACAGGCGTCGGCCACTGGCTACAGAGTCATCCCCGGTTGCCGCCCTAGGCGCTACCGGGGATTTTTTCCTTGGCATGTAAATAAACCGGTCAAAAACACGATCCGGGACACAGCGCCGTCTAGGCGCTGACAGGGGAAAGTGGTATAACAAATACTGGATTCTCGTCAGTTCCATGGTGAATGGCGACGGACTGTACGCGAGCGGATGATACGTTTACCTACCTTTAAGAGCACGCATTATGGAATTCACAGAAACCCGGCGATTATATCAACAGCTGGCCGCTGAACTGAAAAAGCGGATTGAGTCCGGCGTTTATCGCGTGGGTGAAAAACTGCCCGCGGAACGTTTTATCTCGGAAGAAATGAATGTCAGCCGCACCGTGGTGCGCGAAGCCATCATCATGCTCGAAGTGGAAGGGTACGTTGAAGTTCGCAAAGGCTCCGGCATTCATGTCGTATCAAATCAGCAAAAGAATCTGCTGGTTCCCAGCGGCGAGGTTTTGTTCACCACGCCCGGGCCTTTCGAGCTGCTTCAGGCCCGCCAACTCATCGAAAGCAACGTAGCCGAATTCGCCGCCACGCAGGTGACCCGCCAAGATATCGTGCTGCTCATGGAAATCCAGGAGAACGCCCGGCAGGAAGACAGGTTCCGCGATTCGAAATGGGACTTGAAATTTCATGTCCAGGTAGCCTTGGCGACGCAAAATACCGCCATGGCGACCATTGTCGAGCAAATGTGGAGCCAGCGTCTGCACAATCCCTACTGGCGCAAGCTGCATGAGCATATAGATGATAAGTCCATCGAGAGCTGGTGCGAGGACCACGACCATATTCTGAAGGCATTGATCCGCAAAGATCCCTATGCCGCCAAACTGGCGATGTGGCAGCATCTGGAAAACACCAAGCAGATGCTTTTTCATGCCACCACCGACGATTTCGAGTTCAACGTCGACCGTTATATGTTCACCGAGAACCCGGTAGTCCACCTCGACAATGTCGCCGCCGGCACCAAATAGCGGTGCCGATTCGTCGCCTCGTCCGCCATTGGGGCGGGCGGGATGGGTCAATAAACGTCCTACTTCTGTCAGGTCAGGTAAAAATGGCCTGATTTGTTCTCGTTGTAAAAAAAATCCCTTCCGTCCCGGTCAATCTCGCGTATATTCCTCTGTTTCAGTCCGTTTGAATTTGTTACGGTGAAGTCGTTTTAGTTACAATTTGAGCGCGGCAGCGTTGAGGCGAGCACGCTGTGCTCCAAGCGCCGTTTAAGCCCGTTTCGCTTAAAGTCCGGCAGCGCGCTTGCCAGGCCGACCACGCTCCCAGCGCGACGGATTAGCCCGTCAAAGCGACTTCATCCAGCTACGCCATCCCCTTTTTCGGATTTATGCTTAGGCTCTGCAGGGCGCGGGGGAGTACTTTACCGCCGTTACACGTTAGGAATACCGCATGGATATACTGAAAGCACTGGTAAATGCCCTATGGCAACAGGATTTTGAGATGCTGGCCGACCCATCGCTGGTTTGGACCTTATATCTGGTGCTGTTTTTTATTTTGTTCCTGGAAAACGGCTTGCTGCCGGCGGCCTTTTTGCCCGGTGACAGCCTGCTCATCCTGGTGGGCGTGTTGATAGCGAAAGGGGCGATGAATTTCCCCCTTACGCTGCTGGTTCTGACCGCGGCCGCCAGTTTGGGATCCTGGATAAGCTACATACAGGGAAAGTGGCTCGGCAACACTCGGCTGGTGCGAAGCTGGTTATCGCATTTGCCGGCGCATTATCATGAGCGGTCGTATTTGATGTTTCATCGCCATGGTCTTTCAGCTTTGCTCATCGGTCGGTTCGTGGCGTTCGTGAGAACCCTGCTGCCCACCATTGCCGGCTTGTCCGGGCTTAGCGACGCCCGCTTCCAATTTTTCAACTGGATAAGCGCGCTGATTTGGGTATTTCTTCTCACTTCAGTAGGCTTTGCTTTGGGCAAAACCGCCTTGTTCCAGTATTACGAAGACGAGCTGATGTTATGCCTGATGCTGCTGCCTTTGGTGTTCCTGGTCATCGGTCTGGCGGGATCCCTGTTGATATTGTGGCGCAAGAAAAACGCACCCGACATCGGTAAAGGACGCTAATGTCTTATCGGCTGAACAAGCTATCCCGGCGCTCATGGCCAGCGGCGGCGGCGGCGTTGCTGGTTATGTTGCTGCTGCCGCTCCTGCCGGCCCTGTTCACCAGGGAAACCGCCCTGCAAATCACCCTCGCCAGTGAACAGGAAGCGCTGCCTGACGGTTTTTATATTTACCAGCGGCTCAATGAACGGGGCATCAAAATAAAAAGCATCACGCCCGCCAAGGACAGCCTCATCATTTTGCTGGATTCGCCGGAACAGGCGCCGGCTGCGCAAGCGACGCTGGAGGAGCTGTTGCCGAATGCCTACCGGATATCACGCAGCCGACAATATCCCCACTGGCTATGGCTTTACTGTTTGAATAAAGAGGCCTCTACGCTCTGAACCCGCAACACTGGGAACAGCCGCAATTCCCGCCACCGGTAAAGAGTGAATGAAATGAGATCTGCGTAAACGCTATTAGTTTTTGCGGTTTGTTAAATCCAAGGCTACGCTTTAAACATACATTAAATATCAGTAGATAATCTGATAGTTAGCATTCATATGCCGACCAGGAAGGCCACGGGTTATACCGCAGGCCGCATAATTCGTAAACGTCTAAGGAGTAAGAAATGGCTAAAGACACTACCTCTGAACATTTACGCGCCGAATTGAAATCATTGGCGGATACGCTGGAAGAAGTGCTGCGCGGATCCTCCCAAAAATCGAAAGCTGAGTTTGATAGTTTACGAAACAAAGCGGAGAGCGCGCTGAAGGAAACACGCAGCCGCCTCGGCGAGAGCGGCGAACGTTTGGCGGAACAAACCAAGGCCGTGGCGGGAAAAGCCGATGAATATGTTCACGATAATCCCTGGGCGGGCATCGGCGTGGGAGCCTTGGTAGGCTTTGTCCTCGGCGCCTTGTTCACGCGGCGTTGATTATGATTGAATCGCAGACCCAAGGCCCGGGAAAGGGCGTATTCGCCATAGGCCAGCGTATCGTTACCCTGCTCGTCGGTATGGTGGAAACGCGGCTACGTTTGGCAGTGGTGGAGCTGGAGCAGGAAAAAGCCAATATTATCCAGCTGTTGATGATGGCCGGCATCACGCTGCTGCTGGCCGCCTTCGGACTCATGAGCCTGTTGGTGCTGCTGATTTGGGCCATCGACCCGCAATACCGTTTGACGGCCATCGCCACCACCACCGGCGTATTGTTTTTGTTGGCCATCATCGGCGCAATATGGACATTGGGCAAAGCGCGCAAATCGACGCTATTGGGCTCCAGCCGCGAAGAACTCCTGGCGGACCGCAATATATTGGAAAAAGTCCAGGACGAAATTGAAGAAGAAGAGCGGGAGCGTAAAAAAGAAAGGGAGGCCAGATAATGCCGCATTCGCAACAAACCAAAACCGAACTGCTGCGGCGTATCCACCAGCAACGGCTTGACCTCTCGGCGCAAAAGCGTGAATGGCTCTATACCACGGCCCGATATGATCGCGGCTGGGTTCGTCTGGTGACCCTGCGCAAATACCTGATAGCCGGTTCCAGCCTGCTGGCGCTCTACAACATCCGCCATCCCAGCCGATTGATTCGCTGGACCAAGCGAGCCATCGGCATCCTGGGCACGCTGAAACTGATTCGCTCCACCCTGCAAGCCCGCTAAAAACCAAAAAACTGCCGCCAGGCAGTTTTCTTTGTTATCAATTATTTTGATGTAAATAAGCAATTTTACTTGCTATCCCCTCGTTTAATCGCCGGATATGATTCCCCCCATCAAGCACATCAGGGACTTTAGGTTGGATAATCCCGCTTAAAGCCTGGCGTTACCGGCATTCGTCATGAACGCCATCATTATAATATTGGGTGGGAATAAAATGAAAAAATTAGATGATTCTGCCATTCTCGTGGCGCGTGTTTTAATGCCTGTCCTGTTTGTCGTCTCCGGTTTCGGCAAGATGGGCGGCGGTTATGCCGGCACTCAGCAGTATATGGAATCCATGGGCGTCCCCGGCTTCCTGCTGCCTCTGACCATCCTGTTGGAGTTTGGCGGCGGCCTGGCGATACTGTTCGGTTTCCTGACCCGTACCGTAGCGCTGGTCACCGTGGTTTTTGTTCTGCTGACCGCGTTTATTTTTCACAGCGACTTTTCCCAGGCTGCCAATCAAATCAACTTTATGAAGAATCTGTCGATTTCCGGCGGCTACCTGCTGTTGGCGGTGCTCGGCGCCGGTTACTTCAGTATTGACCGCATACTGAACAAAAAATGGTAAAACACGTATAATTAATCGGGTATAACCCGTTTGATTACTTGACTTAACCAAGGATCCATCATGGGACTGCTCGTCGAAGGCCAATGGCAAGACAAATGGTACGACACCAAAACCACGGGGGGGGCCGGTTTGAACGCTCGGTCTCGCAGTTCCGTCATTGGATAACCGCCGACGGTTCGGCCGGCCCCTCGGGCGACGGCGGGTTTCAGGCAGCGGCAAACCGCTATCATTTGTATGTATCCTTGGCCTGCCCCTGGGCGCATCGCACGCTGCTGATGCGCTGCCTAAAAGGCCTGGAGCAAATAATACCGGTTTCAGTGGTGCATCCGCTGATGCTGGAAAACGGCTGGACGTTCGCGACCGATTTTCCCGGCGCCACCGGCGATGCGCTTTACCATAACAACTTCCTTTACCAGCTCTATCTGCAGGCGGATGCGTCTTATAGCGGTCGCGTCACCGTGCCGGTGCTCTGGGACAAACAACGGCAAACCATCGTCAGCAATGAGTCCGCGGATATCATCCGTATGTTCAACAGCGCGTTTGATGCCGTCGGCGCCCGCGCCGGCGACTACTACCCGAAAGCGTTTCGCGAACACATCGATGAACTTAACGGCTGGATTTACAATCAGGTCAACAACGGCGTGTACAAAGCCGGCTTCGCCACCACGCAAAAGGCTTATGACGACGCGGCGAGCGGTGTGTTTGAGGCGCTGGACAGACTTGAGGGAATCCTGGGACGGCATCGTTACCTGACCGGCGCCCGCCTGACGGAAGCGGATTTGCGCCTGTGGACCACGCTTATCCGGTTTGACGCGGTTTATGTCACTCATTTCAAATGCGATCGCCGCAGGATCGAGGATTATCTCAATCTCTCCGGCTTTTTACGCGATATCTATCAAATGCCCGGGATTGCCGATACGGTGAATCTGGACCATATTCGCAACCATTACTATCGTAGCCACGCCACCATTAACCCGAACGGCATCATCTCCATCGGCCCGGAGCAGGATCTGAGCGAACCTCACGGGCGTGATGATCGTTTCGGCCCGGAGCAGGATATAAACGAGCCTTAAGGGCGCGATCATCGTGTCGGCCCGTCGGAAAAGGATTGGTGAGCATTTTCGTTTATACAAACGCCGTATTCCATGACAAAGGCCGCCGGGTCCACCGCTTCACAACCCTTCAGTCCCTCACGGCCTCAAGCCTCAGGCCTCAGGCCTTGTCGCCCTCGGTAGCGAACAACCGCGGGATTTCCCGTAAGAACCAGGATTTGGCTTCACCCATGCTGTCACGGCGCCAGGCCATGATGATGTCGCTTTGCACGCTGTACTCCGGACTCACCACCCTGAGCCGGCCGGCGGCGATATCCTCCGCCACCAGTGAATAGGGCATGGTGGCCACCCCCAGCCCCGCCAACAGGGCCTGATATTTATCATGCATTGAGCTCACCGTTAAACGCTGCTGCTTATCCAGCAATTGCACGGTCAGTACCGGACGCTCGCGGGCGGTGTCGGCGATGGCGATGCCGCGATATTTCACCCGGGTCGCCTCGGACAGAGGCTCCGGCTCATGATGAATCGGGTGATCCGGACTGGCCACGTACACATTCAATATGGAATAGAGTTTACGGCTGTTAATTTCCGACGACGCGCGAAAATGCAAATCGGGGGCGATAACGATATCCGCGCGTCCCTGCTCCAGGCGTTCCCACGCCCCCGCCAGCACCTCGGTGGTAATGGAGACCTGGGTATTGGCCTTATGCGCGAGTTTTTCAATCAAGGGAAACAGTTTTTCGGAAGGCACCAGCGCCTCGGTTACCAGGGTGATATGGGTTTCCCAGCCCCGGGCCAGCGCTTCGGCATCGGTGGTGAGTTTGTCCGCCGCCTCAAGAAGTATTCTGCCCCGTTCCAGCAGCATCCGCCCGACGTTGGTGAATTTGGTGCGATGGCCTGAGCGATCAAACAGGACCACGTCCAGTTCTTCCTCCAGCTTCTGCATGGTATAGCTTAATGCCGACGGCACCCGGCCCAGTTCATCCGCCGCCGAGGCGAAGCTGCCGCGGCGATCGATAGCGTCCATCACCCTTAATGCTTCCAGCGTTAACGCCCGTTCTTTGGCCATCGAGGTCTCATTCAGAAATTTTGAATATGGCAACCAGATTAACTTGCTAACATTCCGTCGTCCAGGCCCTTACAATTTATACAGTAAAAAATTCTACCGCCGCCGCTGTTTATCGCTGCGGCGTTAACCGGGCTGCAGACCTCCCCTACGACAAAATGAGCAAAGCGCTCATCGAATTATAAGCAGAATGCGCCATGATTACTTACAGAACAGCTAAACAGTGCGGTCATGCGGATTACGGTTGGCTGCAGGCTCGCTATACCTTCTCGTTCGGGCATTATTTTGATCCCGATATGCTGGGCTATGCTTCACTGCGGGTACTCAACCAGGAAGTGTTGGGACCCGGCGCCGCTTTACAGCCTCGTCCCTATCCGCGCGTGGACATCTTCAACCTGATCTTGCAGGGTCGGGCGGAATACCGGGACAACGAAGGCCGCCATGTGCAGGCCGACGCAGGGGATATCCTGCTGCTGTCGGCGCAGCCGGGCGTCAGTTACAGCGAGCATAATATCGGTTCAACGCCCCTGACCCGTATGCAGCTTTGGCTGGATGCCTGTCCGGCCAGAGAAAATCCATTGATTCAGCATATTTCGCTGCCCGACCGCCCGCTGGCCCTACTGGCATCGCCCGATGGGGAGGAAGGCAGCGTGCAACTGCGCCAGCAGGCCTGGATTCAGCATCTGACGCTGGCGGCGGGCCAAAGCCTGACCCTGAAACCGAAGGGGTCGCGGGCCTATTTGCAATCCATCCACGGCGGCATGGAAATCGATAATCACCAAACCAAGGTTCTCTCGCTGGCCTGCGGCGACGGCGCGTTTATCCATGATGAACGGCAAATCTGGCTGCGGACACATTCACCGCTGCGGGCCCTGCTCATTGATTTGGGAGAATAGGCGCCTTGGGATTTTCCCGGCGAAAAAAAAACCCATGCCATAGACAGGCATGGGGTTAACGCAATGTTGGAGATGACCGGTAAGCCGGGTTCTGTCGTGGACAGTCATTCATCTAGGCCAGCGCTCGCGCGCTGGCTCAAGCAGCCTACCCGGGTTCAGTACGGGCCGTACCATGTGAACCCCTATTTGGCCTTGCTCCGGGTGGAGTTTACCGTGCCGCAGACTGTTGCCAGCCGCGCGGTGCGCTCTTACCGCACCCTTTCACCCTTACCTGATCCCGCATAGCGGGCCATCGGCGGTTTGCTCTCTGTTGCACTTGTCGTGGGTTTGCACCCCCCCCAGGCGTTACCTGGCACCCTGCCCTATGGAGCCCGGACTTTCCTCCCCGAAACCGTTATTCCCGCAGGAAATCGGGTCGCGCGGCGACTGTCTGGTCAACTCCGGCGCGGAGTATAAGGGCTTTTGATTCAATTGTCATCCACAAGCTTATCCAGTGCGTGACGATAGAGCGCATTTTTCTTCACCCCGTGGATTTGGGCGGCCAGCGCGGCGGCTTTATTCAGCGGCAGCTCTTTTTGCAACAGGACCAGGGTGCGCAATGCCTCCGGCGGCAAGCTGTCTTCTTGCGCGCTGAACCCTTCGACAATCAGTACCATTTCGCCCCGGGAACGGTTTTCATCCTCACGCACCCAGTCCAGCAATTCCCCCACCGGAGCGCCGTGAATATTTTCCCAGGTCTTGGTCAGTTCCCGCGCCAGAACCACGTAGCGCAACGGCCCCCAGGCCGTCGCCATATCCTCCAGACTCTCGAGCAAACGATGGGGGGATTCGTAAAAAATCAGGGTGCGCGATTCTTGCTCCAAGGCCTGCAGGCTGTCCAGCCGCCCTTTGCGTTTGGCCGGCAGAAAACCTTCGTAACAAAAACGATCCGAGGGCAAACCGGCGGCGGACAAGGCGGTAATGGCGGCGCAGGGCCCGGGCAGCGGCACTACGCGGACGCCTGCGTCGCGACATCGGCGCACCAGATGAAAGCCCGGGTCGTTAATCAGCGGCGTGCCCGCATCGGAAACCAGCGCTATACTCTGTCCTTCTTGCAGCTTCGCCAGCAATACTTCCGCTTTTTGCTGTTCGTTATGATCATGTAACGCGAACAAACGCGCATTTATGGCAAAATGTTGTAACAATAGGCCGGTATGACGGGTATCTTCGGCGGCAATCAAGTCGACACGCTGAAGTATCGACAGCGCCCGTTGGGTGATGTCTTCCAGATTACCAATGGGAGTCGGTACCACATAAAGCGTTGATGCGGAAATATCCGCTTGTTGGTGTTGATTCATTGTCTCATCCGGATTGCCGATTTAATATTGAGCATCTTGAAAAAAACATCACTGGACACAGTATGCTTTCCTCATATGTCATGAGTTTTAAAACAGGACGTCTTTTACCCGCCGTGCTGGCCGCCCTGATCCTGGCCGCCTGTTCCGGCCAGGCACCGCAAAGCCCGTCCGGCTCAGGTCAGATTCAAACCGGCGCCAACGCCGATTATTATCTGCAGCAAATGCAGCAGGCAGGCAATGATACCAAGACCGACTACCAATTACTCGCCATACGGGCATTAATCAAGGAAGGCCGGCTCGATCAGGCGCAGCAGCAGTTGGGCGCGCTGCCGCAACAGCTAAGTGATGCCCAACAACGTGAACAACTTCTGCTTTCCGCCGAACTTGCGGTGGCGCAAAACCGCCCGCAGGACGCCGCCGCTTTCACCCAAAAAATAGACGGCAGCCAACTGACGTCCGATCAGCAGGCCCGGTACTACCAGGTGCGCATCGCCGCGGGCCAGTCGCAGCCGTCCCTGGATGTGGTGCGCGCGTATATCGCTCAGGAACCGCTGCTAAAAGACCAGGCCCATCAGCAAAACATCGATCAGACCTGGCAAACGCTGCTGGCCATGTCGGCGCAAGCCCTTAATAACGTGGTGATCAACGCGAATGAAAACGTTCTGCAGGGCTGGCTCGACCTGCTGCACGTGTACCAGGACAACAAGCAGGATCCGGCGCTGCTTAAAGCCGGCATCAAGGACTGGCAGGCCCGCTATCCGCTCAACCCGGCGGCCAAGACTCTACCGGCCCAGCTTACCCAGGTGCTTAACTATCAGCCCACGTCCACCGGACAGATTGCCTTGTTTTTACCCATGACCGGCCAGGCGCAGGTATTTTCCGACGCCATCCAGCAGGGTTTCAACGCGGCGAGAAACGGCATGCCGGCGGCGGGAGCCGCCCAGCCGGCCAACGGCCAGCCCGCCGGCGATGGCGCGGCGGCACAGCCTCAAGGCGCAGCCATGACGTCCGCTCCCGGCGGCGCGACGCCCCAGCCTCAAGGCGCAGCCATGACGTCCGCTGCCGATGGCGCGACTCCCCAGCCTCAAGGCGCAGCCGTCACGGCCGCTGCCGACGGCGCCGCGGCCCAGCCGCAAGGCGCGGCGCCAAACGGCGTGACGGCGGCAAACCCGACGTTGACGGCCGCCCCCGGCGTCACCGCGGGACCGCAGATAAAAATCTACGATACCTCTTCGCAACCGTTACCGGCGCTGTTGGCCCAGGCGCAGCAGGACGGCGCCACGGTGATAGTCGGCCCGTTGCTGAAAAACGAGGTGGAACAGCTTTATACCAGCCAGAACAGCCTGAACATCCTGGCGCTGAATCAGCCGGAAAATCTGCAGAACCGGCCGAATATCTGCTACTTCTCATTATCGCCGGAAGACGAGGCCCGCGACGCGGCGAACCATATATTTCAACAGCACAGGCAGCAGCCCCTGCTGCTGGTGCCCGCCGGTTCGCTGGGGGATCGTATCGTCAAGGCCTTCGCCGACGCCTGGAGCAAAGCGGGCGGGGGAACGGTGCTGGAACAGCGCATCGGATCTATGGGCGACTTGAAACAGGCCATCAACAGCGGAGGCATTCAGCTTACCGGACAGCCGGTCTCTACCGCCCCGGCGGCATCCGGCGGAGCCCAGCCCCAGGCGGTCACCATCGCCGGCCTGACCATTCCGGCTCCGGGCAGCGATGCCGCGGTATCTCCCTCCGCCGCGGTCTCCCCCTCCGCCGCCGGCGGTCCGGTGGACGCGGTCTATATCATCGCGACGCCGTCCGAACTGGCGTTAATCAAACCCTCCATCGATATGCGCGTCAGTTCACGTGCGCAATTAGGGCTATATGCCAGCTCTCGCAGCTACCAGGCTGATGCCGGTCCGGATTACCGTCTGGAAATGGAAGGGCTTGAGTTCAGCGATATTCCGCTATTGGCGGGGGCAAACCCGGCTCTGCTGCAACAGGTGAGCGCCCAGTTCAAGGATGATTATTCCCTCGTGCGCCTGTATGCCATGGGAATGGATGCCTGGACATTAGTAAACCATTTCTCACAAATGCGTCAAATTCCCGGTTTCCAGGTCGCCGGCGACACCGGCGTGCTGACGGCGACGCCGGATTGTGTTATTAACAGGAAGTTATCTTGGCTGAAATACCAACAGGGACAGGTGATTCAGATACAATAAGCCGCCAGCGGACGGGCGCACGGGCGGAATGCCGGGCGCGCCGCCATCTGGAAAATGCGGGACTGCGTTTTGTCGCCGCCAATGTGCGGGCGCGCGGCGGCGAGATCGATTTAATCATGAAAGATCAACATACCTGGGTGTTTGTCGAAGTGCGTTATCGCCGCAATAACGCGTTCGGCAGCGCCGTCGAGAGCGTCACTCTTCGCAAGCAGCGCCGCCTGCTGCTCGCGGCAGCGGTTTGGCTGTCGCGCCAAGGCGAAAGCCTGGACACATCCGCTTGCCGTTTCGATATTTTGGCATTTACCGGTTACCGGCTAGAATGGCTGCAGAACGCCTTCGGCGCCTCGGGATAACCCGATTTCATTCGAGTTGCGGCAAGGCGGCAACGCAGTGGCGAGGCGCCGGGACGAGCCGGGCATTGCCAACGCGCCTGCACGTGGCGCATGAGGGTATCACTGTTTTTTTTATTATCAATTAGGTTCAATGACTGTGCTGGAAAGAATAAAAGGCTGCTTCACCGAAAGTATACAGACCCAAATCGCGGCGGCGGAAGCCTTGCCTGACGCTATCTCACGCGCCGCCACTGCCTTGGTGCACGCTCTGCTCAACGGCAACAAGATTTTATGCTGCGGCAACGGAACGTCAGCCGCTAATGCGCAGCACTTCGCCGCGAGCATGATCAATCGCTACGAAACCGAGCGGCCGAGCCTGCCCGCGGTGGCCCTTAACGCGGATAGCGTGGTGCTTACCGCCATCGCCAACGATCGCCTGCATCAGGAAGTGTATGCCAAACAGGTGCGCGCCCTCGGCCAGGCCGGTGATATTCTGCTTGCCATCTCCACCCGCGGCAACAGCCGTGATATTGTAAAAGCCGTGGAAGCCGCCGTGACCCGGGACATGACCATTATCGCCCTGACGGGATATGACGGCGGCGAGCTGGCCGGGCTGCTCGGCACCCAAGACGTTGAAATCCGAATTCCCTCCCACCGCAGCGCGCGCGTACAGGAAATGCACATGCTGACGGTGAATTGTTTATGCGATTTGATTGATAATGCATTGTTTCCTCACCAGGACGATTAAGGAGCTCAAATGAAGGTGTTTTACCCATTTGCACTGCTGTTCACCGCCCTACTGCTTCAAGGATGCATCGGCGCCGTCGTGGTCGGCAGCGCCGCGGTGGCGACCAAAACCGCCACCGATCCGCGCACCGTGGGCACCCAGGTGGATGACGGCACGCTGGAAGCGCGCGTAGGCAACGCCCTGGCAAAAGATCAGCAGATTAAGAAAGAAGCCCGCGTGGTGGCAACCGCCTATCAAGGTAAGGTGTTATTGACCGGCCAGACGCCGTCCCCGGAGCTGGCTGATCGCGCCAAACATATCGCCATGGGCGTAGATGGCGCCACCGAGGTCTATAACGAAATTCGCCAGGGTCAGCCGGTAAGCATGGGACGCGCCTCTATGGACACCTGGCTCACCACCAAAATCCGCTCGCAGCTGTTGGCGAGCGATTCGGTGAAATCGTCCAACGTTAAAGTCACCACGGAAAACGGCGAAGTGTTCTTGCTGGGGCTGGTGACTAATGAAGAGGCCAGGGCGGCGGCGGACATTGCGAGCCGTGTCAGCGGCGTAAAACACGTCACCACCGCTTTTACCATTCTGAAATAAAACCGTTCCCCGCAAGGCGGCGGGGACGGCTAATGCAGATGGTTTTCCCGCAGAAATTGCTCCCCGCCCATTTGACGCATTTGCCGCAATATCCACTGCTGCCGCATTTGCACATACCGGGAGGGGGCCTCTGCGCGAAAATGCAGCGGGTTAGGGAGTACCGCCGCCAACAGCGCCGCCTCCGACGGAGAGAGACGTTGGGCGGACTTATGGAAATAGCGTTGCGCCGCGGCTTCGACGCCGAAAGTGCCTCGGCCGAATTCCGCTACGTTTAAATATACCGTCAATATACGCCGTTTGGTCCATACCGCTTCCATTGACAACGTCAGGCCGGCTTCCAGGCCTTTTCTTATCCAGCTACGACCATCCCATAACAGCAGATTTTTCGCCGTTTGCTGAGACAGAGTAGACGCGCCGCGCACCCTTTCGCTGCGCTCGTTATGCGCGGCGGCGGCTTGTATAGCGGCAAAATCAAATCCCCAATGCCAAGGAAATTTTTGATCTTCCGCCGCGATCACCGCCAGCGCCATGGACGGAGCGATGTCATCCATCGCCACCCAATGTGAATGGGACACATAACCGGTATCGCCGCGCAGCCAGGGCGCCAATCTGGCGCTCGGCCATGACCGCCGAGAAAGGCACCGGCAAAAATGAGAACAGCAGAATGGCCGCCGCCCACAGCGCAATAACCGCACCGCAGCCTATCGTCAGCCATCGCAGCGGTCGACGTAAAACCCCGTATCCGGCGCCGGGCCGCAACCTCATTCGCACAGCGCCATCACCCGAGCCACCAGCTTATCTATGCCTTTGGCCAGTTCGGTCAGGGAAGTGGCCAGCATATATCCCGGGGTAGTGACTATCTTGTTGCGGGCATCCACCACGATATCGTCCACCGGACAAACCACATGAATGGCGCCCATATCGTCGATCATTTCCGCCGTATCGCTGTCGGTGCCGATGGTTAATCGGAGCGGTTCGGCGGAATCGATGAGCTTCGGCAGTAACGCGGGAGCGATGCAAATAAAACCAATTGCTTTATTCTGCTTATGTATTTGCCTCGTGAGCTGTCGTAAATCCGCATCGATTTCTCCCTCGATTCCTCTTATGGCGATGTCGCTCAGGTTGCGCACGGCGCCGAAACCGCCGGGAACAATCAGTGCGTCAAGCGTCTTAGCGTCAGCTGCCGAAAGGGGGCGGATTCGACCCCGCGCAAGGCGGGCGGACTCCACCAGCATATTGCGTTCCTCTGCAGATTCTTCACCTGAAAAGTGATTTATTACAATAGGTTGCATCTTATCAGGGGCATAACAGATCACCTCGGCGCCCGCCCTTTCAAGTGCCAATAATGTCAGTACGGTTTCATGTATTTCGCTGCCGTCATAGACACCACAACCGCTTAAAACGAGGCCCACGCGTTTCATAGAAATCTCTCAGCTGTCATCTTGGTCATAATCTTATTTCTATTGACAAAGTCTATTCTACATCCCAAATTTTAATGGTTCTTGTAACATTATCTCGTTCTTTTGCTATGTTGTTTACTACTGCTTATTGATTTTTAGTCTTGCCAACCAAGAACGCCGGATAACGATACAGTGGCGAGAATCAGTTTCCCTGGTGTTGGCGCTATATTCGCGCACCCCGGCTTACGCCGGGGTCATTTTTTATCCACCTTACCGGTCCACTCCTTAAGCATTTGCACATCGTTTGGCCATTCCCGATGCAAATCATCTACCCAGCCCTGCACATCATCCCACCATCCGGGCAAATCCGACGACTGGATCTTTTGCGCCACCTGCTGCAACCGCACCAGGCCGATGGAACCGGCGGCACCTTTGATTTTGTGCCCTTCCTCGGCAATGCCTTGCTTATCGCGAGCGGCCATGACGGCGTCAAGGGCGGTGAGATATTCCGGCATCATTTTCTCGAACATCCCCAGGCTTTGGCTGATGAGCGAGGGTCCCACCAGATCGAGATATTGTTCAAGCATGGCGGTGTCCAATATAGGCGGCTCCTGCCGCTCAGGCTCTGTTTCCTCGTCTTCCGCCATCTTGCCCGGCTGGTCCCAGAATTTCTGTATCATGGCAGTCAAGGCCGATACCGACAACGGCTTGCTCAGCACATCGTCCATCCCGGCATCCAGATACTCTTTCTTGTCTTTCAGCACATTGGCGGTAAGGGCGATTAACGGCGGCAAATGACGGCCGTTATAGCGCTTGCGCAACTGCCGCGAAATATCCAGGCCGGTCATATCCGGCAACTGGATATCCAGCAACACCAAATCGTATTCATCCGGATCAAACATGGCCAATGCATCATGGCCGTTCATGGCGACATCCACGCTGCTGCCCAGTTTTTCCAGGACGGAGCGCGCTACCACCACATTAAGCTCAATATCCTCCACCAGCAAAACGTTGAGCGCCGGCAAAGGCAACGCATCCTTATCGTCGCCCTCATCGGGCACCGCCTCAGGCGCCACCACGGACAGGCTGAAGCACGAACCCTCGCCTCGGCGGCTCTTGACCTGGATATCCCCCATGGCCTGTGCCAGGCGTTTAGAGACCGCCAATCCGATGCCGGTACCGGTGGCCGGCTTACCCCCTGCTGATCCTTGACCTGATAATACATGGCGAAAATCTTATCCTGCTCTTCTTCCGGGATGCCGATACCGGAATCCTCTACGTCGAAGCAAAGCAAATCCGCGTCTTCCCGGCGGATGCGGATGGTGATTTTACCCTTCTTGGTGAATTTCACCGCGTTGCCGATGAGGTTCCACAGGATTTGCCGCAGGCGGGTGCCGTCGGCGACGATATTGCGCGGCAAAGGCTCTTGGACTTCCATCACCAGCTTCAGCCCCTTTGGCTGGACCAACAGGCCGGAGAGATTCTCCAAATCCACCAGGAAGGCGGTAAAATCCATAGGCTGGTTATCCAATTGGACATGGCGGCGTTCCAGTTTGTCCATTTCGATAATATCGTTGAAGATATTGCCAAGCGTAATGGCGCTGACATGGACGGTCTTCAGATAATTGAGTTGTTCCTTGCTCAGATCGGTATCCAGCAAAATGCGGCTTAACCCCACAATGCCGTTAAGGGGCGTACGCAGCTCGTGGCTGATGGTTGAGATAAAGGTGGTCTTTTTCCCTGCTGGCGTTCTCCAGCGCGTCCTGATAGCGCTTACGCTCGGTAATATCGCGGCCAAAACCCATAAGGCCGTGCCGTTTGCCTACGCGATCGTAAAACGGCACCTTGCGCAGTTCAAAGCAGGCCCGCCGTCCGTCGGGGTAGACCAGCCATTGTTCATAGGTCAACGACACATTGTGGCGAAACACCTTTTCGTCGGTCTCGATCACCTTGTCGGCGATTTCCGGTCCGTAGACGTCCTTGGGCGTCAGTCCGATAAGCTGCTTCTCGCTTTTGCCCACCAGCAGCTCCATCGCCCGGTTACAGCCTGAGAATTCCTTGTTCTCGTTGCGGTAATACACCAGATCGGGAGAGGCATCCAAAAAAGAGCGCAGCAGGGAGGATTGCTGTTCAAGCTCGATTTGCGCCTGCTCGCGCCGCGCCATTTCCTCTGTGAGCTTATTCATGGCGCCTTGCCGGGCATCTTCGGCCTTTTCGCGATCGGCGATTTCCTGGTTCAGGTGGGCGATATTATCCTGCAACTGCTTATTGAGGGATAAATCGCGATTGCGCATCTCTTCCAGCTTATCCACCAGCCTGGACAGCCGCTGCCGCGATTCCTCCAACTGTTCCACCACCACCGAGAGGAAATAGACCGCCCAGGGAGTAATCAGCAGGCCGAAAAATATTGACCGTACCACGTCAATGCTTTCCACTTCACCGCGCAACAGCATGGTGACGGCCATTTGCACAATCATCGCCAGCACCACCAGCGCCGACGCCAGCAGAAGCGAAAATCGCACTAACCCCAATTTCACCATCAAATCGACGTAATATTGCGCCAGCAGGCGGATTTGCTTCATAGGGATTTCCTTAAGTGTCGTCGGAGCCAATGATACCTTAAAAAAAGGCATTTTAGCGAAATCCCCGGCAGGTCGCCGCCAGTGGGGAAAGCGCATCGCGGTTTATGATAAGCGCGGCTTCACCGCCTGGATGTGCGGGCAAATACACCGAAAGTCATTCAGGCGCGACCGGATAGTGCGCGGCGCGCCTCTCATGGGCTTGAGGATGATAGGGAGTACCGAGGGCGGCGCCCTGGGGGCCGTTGACCAAAAGGTCTTGATAAATAGCGTTCATGGCCGTGAAGGTATTTTCGCACCAAGGCGGTGCAAGCAGCGTCGGACGGCGGGCGCTGGCGCTGATGCGGTGAAACAGCACCTCAGGCGGCGTGCGGCGGATCAGGTCGGCGGCCATGGCGGTATACCCCTCCAGCGTCAACACCGATAACCGCTCCGCGCGCCAGGCGGCCGCCATGGTGCTGCCGTCCACCACCAGCAGCGGATGCAATTTCAAGCCGTCGACGCCGGCATCCAGTACCTTTTCCAGGGTATCCCGATGGTGGGAAAGGTCTTCCCCCGGCAGACCGATAATTAAATGGGCGCACACCTGCAAACCCCGCTGCCGCGCCAGCATGGCGGTACGCCGATAGCAGGCGAAATCGTGACCGCGATTAATGCGGCGCAGAGTTTTATCCTGCGCGCTTTGCAATCCCAGCTCCAGCCAGACTTCATAACCCTGTTGCCGATAATCAGCCAGTAAATCCAGTACCGCCGGCGGAACGCAGTCGGGACGGGTGCCGATGCAGATACCGACCATATCACCTTGACCCAACGCCTGCCGATAAAGCCGGTCAAGCTCGCGCACTTCTGCATAAGTACTGGTATAGGCCTGGAAGTAAGCCAGATAGCGTTTTGCGCGGTCGATACGGTTTATCTGTCCGGCGAACTGTTCAGCCACGCTCTGGAATCGTCTTTGTTCATCGGCGAAAGAGGCGACATTGCAGAAAGTACAGCCTCCCCGGCCCAGGGTCCCGTCACGGTTGGGACAGCTAAACCCGCCATGCAGCGAGAGTTTATAGACCTTTTGTCCGTAGCGGCGCAAAAGATCCGCGCCAAACATATTGACTACTTGCGGCAACTGCATATTCTTTACATCCGGTTCGGAAAATGCCGCTTATGCTAGCGGTTTTGCCCTCTTGCCATGATGATATCGATCAAGCGTCGTCGCCGCCCTTTCACCGTACGCATAATTATGCAATAATGATGAAAAATAAATCATGTCACCGATGATTAATAATTCTTATTCCGGCGGGGTGGATCATTCAAATAGTCACTGATTTTTTAAAAACAGCGACAAAAGGCGTAAAAAATACGCATTTCAGCATATCCTGCTGGATAAGATGCCCGCCCTAGCATGGTGCAGAGATTACGGGCCTGCACTATAGTGCGACAGCGCATCATTCACAGTGAACGCCGGGCCGGGATAATAGCGTTTAATTAAGTCATAATCTATTTTAAATTAATAAGTTAATCTCGTTATGCTCTTGTCGCCGCCGGCGGGCAAGCATATTTGACCTGCGTAGTGTTTCTCGTTAATTTGGAAGACCGTTGGAAGAATACCGGCGGGACTGACGACGCGTCATAATTATGCAGTTAATGAGATTCCTTCTTAAAGCCAGTCGTTTATCATGAGCAAGACCGCCACGATGAGGTTTTTCGCGGAGCGGGCCAATGGGAAATCCGCGCGTTGACGCGTTTGAACCGCTGCCGCTCAATATCGATACGCCTTTTCGCAGCGGGTGGAAAGAGTCACTTGGAGCCTGGGGAGGTCCATGAATATGTTGTACGATGAATCCCAAATAAAAGACAACTGCGGCTTCGGCCTGATTGCCCATATCGAAGGCGAGCCCAGCCATAAAGTGGTGCGTACTGCTATTCATGCGCTGGCCCGAATGCAGCATCGCGGCGCGATCCTGGCGGACGGCAAGACCGGCGACGGCTGCGGCCTGCTGTTGCAAAAACCGGACAGGTTTTATCGCATGGTGGCGCAAGAGCGCGGCTGGCGGCTGGCCAAGAACTATGCTGTGGGCATGATTTTCCTCAGCCAGGACGAAGAGGAGGCTCGCGCCAGCCGGCAGATCATGGAAGAAGAGTTGCAAAACGAAACCCTTTCCATCATCGGCTGGCGCGAAGTGCCCATCAATCCCGATGTCCTGGGCGATATCGCCCTCTCCTCGCTGCCGCGTATCGAGCAGATTTTCGTTAACGCTCCGGCCGGCTGGCGCCCACGCGATATGGAACGCCGTTTGTACGTGGCGCGCCGCCGTGTGGAAAAACGCGTCACCGACAACAGCTTTTACGTCTGCAGCCTGTCGAACCTGGTGACTATCTATAAAGGCCTGTGCATGCCGGCGGACCTGCCGCGTTTTTACCTGGATCTGGCGGATTTGCGGTTGGAATCGGCCATTTGCCTGTTCCATCAGCGTTTCTCCACCAATACCGTGCCGCGCTGGCCGTTGGCGCAGCCTTTCCGCTACCTGGCCCACAACGGCGAGATCAATACCATCACCGGCAACCGCCAATGGGCGCGGGCCCGTGCCTATAAGCTCAAGACGCCGCTGATTCCCGATTTGCAGGACGCCGCCCCGTTCGTTAACGAAACCGGCTCGGATTCCAGTTCCCTGGACAATATGCTGGAGCTGTTTCTCAGCGGCGGCATGGATCTGATTCGCGCCATGCGTCTACTGGTGCCGCCGGCCTGGCAGAATAACCCGAACATGGATCCGGAGCTGCGCGCCTTTTTCGATTTTAATTCCATGCATATGGAGCCGTGGGACGGCCCGGCCGGGCTGGTGATGTCCGATGGGCGTTTCGCCGCCTGCAACCTGGATCGCAACGGTTTACGCCCGGCGCGTTACGTCATTACCACCGATAAGCTCATCACCTGCGCTTCCGAGGTGGGTATCTGGGATTACCAGCCGGACGAAGTGGTGGAAAAGGGCCGCGTCGGCCCCGGCGAACTGATGGTTATCGATACCCGCAGCGGGCGTATCCTGCACGCGGCGGAAACGGATAATGATTTGAAAAGCCGCCATCCCTATAAAGAGTGGATGGAAAAGAACGTCCGCCGTTTGACTCCGTTCGAAGAGCTTTCCGACGATCAGGTGGGCCATCGCGAACTGGACGACAGCCGGCTGGCCAGCTATCAAAAGCAGTTCGGCTATTCCAATGAGGAACTGGACTCCATTCTGCGCGTACTGGGTGAAAACGGCCAGGAAGCCACCGGGTCCATGGGGGACGATACGCCGTTCGCCGTGCTGTCGAGCCGGCCAAGGGTCATTTATGATTACTTCCGCCAGCAGTTCGCCCAGGTCACCAACCCGCCTATCGACTCCTTGCGCGAAGCCCACGTGATGTCGCTGGCCACCTGTATCGGCCGTGAAATGAACGTGTTCTGCGAAGCGGAGGGCCAGGCGTACCGGCTGGCCTTTAAATCGCCTATATTGCTCTATTCCGACTTTACCCAGCTCACGACCCAGGCGGAAAGCCATTATCGCGCCGATAAACTGGATATCACCTATGATCCGGCGCAACAGGACATGCGCGAGACCCTATTGGCGATGTGCGACGAGGCGGAGGAGAAGGTCCGCCAGGGGACGGTATTGCTGGTGTTAAGCGACAGGCGCATTTCGCCGACGCGTTTGCCGGTGCCGGCGCCGATGGCGGTTGGGGCGATACATACGCGCCTGGTGGAAAAGAATCTGCGCTGCGACGCCAATCTGATCGTTGAAACCGCCAGTACCCGCGATCCGCACCATTTCGCGGTACTCATCGGTTTCGGCGCCACCGCCATCTATCCCTATCTGGCCTATGAATCCCTGGCGGCCTTGATAGACAACGGTACCATCGAGAAAGATTATCGTACCGTGATGCTGAACTATCGCAACGGCATCAATAAAGGCCTGTACAAAATCATGTCTAAAATGGGCATTTCCACCGTGGCCTCCTACCGGTGCTCCAAGCTGTTCGAAGCGGTGGGCTTGCACCGCGACGTGACCGATTTGTGTTTCCAAGGCGTGGTAAGCCGCATCGGTGGCGCCGGCTTCAGCGATTTCCAGCAGGACCTGCTGAATTTGTCCAAGCGCGCCTGGCTGAAACGCAAGCCGCTGGATCAGGGCGGTCTGTTGAAATACGTCCACGGCGGCGAATACCACGCTTACAACCCCGATGTGGTCAAGTCTCTGCAAAAAGCGGTGCGAAGCGGCCAGTACAGCGACTATCAGGAGTATGCCAAACTGGTAAATGAACGCCCGGTGGCCACGCTGCGCGATCTGCTGGCCATCAAACCCGGCGGTGATGCGGTCTCCCTGGATCAGGTGGAACCGGCGGAAAATCTATACAAACGGTTCGACACCGCCGCCATGTCCATCGGCGCGCTAAGCCCGGAAGCCCATGAATCCCTGGCGGAAGCCATGAACGGGATGGGCGGATTCTCCAACTCCGGCGAAGGCGGCGAAGATCCGGCCCGTTACGGCACCAACAAGGTCTCGCGCATCAAACAGGTGGCCTCGGGCCGTTTCGGCGTGACCCCGGCCTATCTGGCCAGCGCCGATGTCATCCAGATCAAGGTGGCCCAGGGCGCCAAGCCCGGCGAGGGCGGCCAATTACCCGGCGACAAAGTCACCCCCTACATCGCCCGGCTGCGCTACTCGGTGCCCGGCGTCACGCTGATTTCACCGCCTCCCCATCACGATATCTACTCCATCGAGGATTTGGCCCAGCTGATTTTTGACTTGAAACAGGTGAATCCCAAGGCCCTGGTATCGGTAAAACTGGTTTCCGAGCCCGGCGTCGGCACCATCGCCACCGGCGTGGCCAAGGCCTATGCCGATTTGATCACCATCGCCGGCTACGACGGCGGCACCGGCGCCAGCCCGCTATCCTCGGTGAAGTATGCCGGCTGTCCGTGGGAGCTCGGCCTGGTGGAAACCCAGCAGGCCTTGGTGGCCAACGGCCTGCGTCATAAAATCCGGCTGCAGGTGGACGGCGGCTTGAAGACCGGCCGGGATATCATCAAAGCGGCGATTCTCGGCGCGGAAAGCTTCGGTTTCGGTACCGGCCCGATGGTGGCCCTGGGCTGCAAATACCTGCGTATCTGTCATCTGAACAACTGCGCCACCGGCGTGGCCACCCAGGATGAAAAACTGCGGCGCGATCATTACCGCGGTTTGCCGGAGCTGGTCACCCACTATTTCCATTTTATCGCGCGGGAAACCCGGGAAATCATGGCGGATTTAGGTGTGACCCGGCTGGTGGACCTGATCGGCCGCACGGATTTGCTGCAAGAGCTGGACGGCATATCCGCCCGGCAGCACAAACTGGATCTATCGCCGCTGCTGCAAACCGCGCAGCCACACCCCGGCAAGGCCCTTTATTGCACGGAAAGCAGCAATCCGCCGTTCGATAAAGGCATTATGAACAAAACCCTGCTGGAACAGGCCACGCCCCATGTGGAAGCTCGGCAGAGCAAAACCTTTTACTACGATATCCACAATACCGATCGCTCGGTGGGGGCGACGTTGTCCGGCGCCATCGCCGCGCTGCACGGAGATCAGGGCATGTCCGCCGATCCCATCAAAGCGCATTTCACCGGGACGGCGGGGCAGAGCTTCGGCGTGTGGAATGCCGGCGGCGTTGAATTGACCCTTACCGGCGATGCCAACGACTATGTGGGCAAAGGCATGGCCGGCGGCAGCATCGTGATTCGCCCGCCGGTGGGCTCGGCGTTCCGCAGCCATGAAGCGACGATTATCGGCAACACCTGCCTGTATGGCGCCACCGGCGGCAAGCTGTTCGCCGCCGGACGGGCCGGCGAGCGTTTCGCCGTGCGAAATTCCGGCGCGATAACCGTGGTGGAAGGCATCGGCGACAACGGCTGCGAATATATGACCGGCGGGATCGTTTGCGTGCTGGGCCGCACCGGCGTGAACTTCGGCGCCGGCATGACCGGCGGGTTCGCCTATGTGCTGGATGAAACCGGCGAGTTCCGTAAACGCGTTAATACCGAGCTGGTTGAAGTGCTGGACGTCTTCCAACTGGCTATTCATGAAGAGCATTTGCGCGGCCTGATTACCGAACATGTGCACTTGACCGGTTCACACCGCGGGGAAGAGATCCTGGCGGATTGGCCGGCCTGGGCCTCCAGGTTCACCCTGGTTAAACCGAAATCAAGTGATGTGAAGGCGTTGTTGGGTCACCGTAGCCGTTCCGCGGCGGAACTACGCGTACAAGCGCAGTAAGAGGTTAATAATGAGTCAAAATGTTTATCAATTTATCGACCTTCAGCGGGTGGATCCGCCGAAAAAGCCGCTGAAGATCCGAAAAATTGAGTTTGTGGAAATCTACGAGCCCTTTTCCGAGTCACAGACCAAAGCGCAGGCGGATCGGTGTATTTCCTGCGGCAATCCTTACTGCGAATGGAAATGCCCGGTACACAACTATATCCCGAACTGGCTGAAACTGGCCAACGAAGGGCGGATTATCGAGGCGGCGGAGCTGTCGCACCAAACCAACAGCCTGCCGGAAGTGTGCGGCCGCGTATGCCCGCAGGATCGCCTTTGCGAAGGCTCCTGTACCCTGAATGATGAATTCGGCGCCGTCACCATCGGTAATATCGAGCGTTATATCAACGACAAGGCCATTGAAATGGGCTGGAAGCCCAGCGTCGGCGATGTGGCCGCCACCGGCAAGCGGGTGGCGATTATCGGCGCCGGCCCGGCAGGGCTTGCCTGCGCCGACGTTCTGATCCGTAACGGCGTGCAGGCGGTGGTATTCGATCGCCATCCGGAAATCGGCGGCTTGCTGACCTTCGGCATCCCGTCGTTCAAGCTGGAAAAAGAGGTCATGATCAAGCGGCGGGAAATATTTACCGACATGGGCATTGAATTCCGGCTCAATACCGAAGTCGGCAAAGACATCATGCTAAGCGATCTGCTGGGTGAATTCGATGCGGTATTTTTAGGCGTCGGCACCTATCAATCCATGCGCGGCGGCCTGGAAAATGAGGATGCGCCGGGCGTAGTGGACGCGCTGCCGTTTTTAATAGCCAATACCAAACGGTTGATGGGTTTCGATAATCCCCCCGCCGCGCCCTATGTTTCCATGGAAGGCAAACGCGTGGTGGTGCTGGGAGGGGGCGATACCGCCATGGATTGCGTGCGTACCGCCATACGCCAGGGCGCGTCCCATGTGACCTGCGCTTACCGTCGCGATGAGGCCAATATGCCCGGCTCACGGCGCGAGGTGAAGAATTCCCGTGAGGAAGGGGTTGAATTTTTGTTCAATTTGCAGCCGGTAAGCATAGAAATCGACGGCGCGGGACAGGTATGCGGCGTCAAAATGGTGCGTACCGAAATGGGCGAGCCCGATGCCCACGGCCGTCGCCGTGCGGAAATCATCGCCGGCTCAGAGCATGTGCTGGCGGCGGATACGGTGGTGTTGGCGTTTGGTTTCCGTCCGCACCAGATGTCTTGGCTGGCCGATTTCAGTGTGGAACTCGACGGCCAGGGGCGGATCATCGCGCCGGAAAACAGCGAAACCGCTTTCCAGACCAGCAATCCTAAAATCTTTGCCGGCGGCGATGCGGTACGGGGTTCCGATTTGGTGGTGACGGCTATTGCCGAGGGCCGCAAGGCCGCTGACGGCATAATGAGTTATCTTGAGGTTTGAACCTTCATGTCCCGCCCTGAGGGGGCGGGAGCGCCATCGCCTCACTCTGCAATAAGCTCAGGAAATGCCCCGGCGCCGAAGGCGCAGCTATGCGGCGTGACATGCGGCCATGGGGTGTGTCATGGCCTTATGGGGGGTTCATACGCATATTGGCGTGCGTTAACCGTTTATTTGACCACCCGTAATGACGGGCGACCGCCCCGGGGCGGCGTTGTCGGCGGTTCATCGTCAGAGGGGTTTTCGTCCTGGGAATCGGGGCGGTCGCCATCGACGATGGACATGACCGTGTCAGGACTGCTTCCCGACGCCTGGGAGCCCTCGTCAGCGCCGTACTGTTCGTAGCCGACTTCCGGCTCAAACATGGTGCCCGCGCCGTTTTCACGGGCATAAATTGCCAGTACCGCCGCCATGGGCACGCTGACCTGCCTCGGTATTCCGCCGAAGCGCGCATTGAAGCTCACCACCTCGTTGGTCATTTCCAGGGAAGCCACGGCGCGAGGCGCAATATTAAGTACGATTTGACCGTCGCGGGCGAATTCCATCGGCACCGAAACACCGTCAACCGTCACATCCACCACCACGTGAGGCGTTAATTCGTTATCCAGCAACCAGTCATAGAACGCCCGCAGCAGATAGGGGCGACGAGGAGAGAGTTGAGAGACTTCCATACCGCTAACCCCGGGTTTGCAGGCGCATTTCGCGCTCGGCTTCGGTAAGAGAGGCTAGAAAGGCATCGCGTTCAAAGACCCGCGTCATGTAGCCTTTCAATTCTTTGGCGCCGGCGCCCGCCAATTCGATGCCCATTTGCGGCAAACGCCACAACAACGGCGCCAGATAGCAATCCACCAGGCTGAATTCTTCACTCATGAAATAGGGCGCCTCGTTAAATACCGGGGCTACAGCCAGCAGCTCTTCGCGCAGTTGACGGCGTGCGCTTTCCGCTTCCTGGACATTGCCCTGCTCGATTTTACGCATCAGGGTGTACCAATCGCTCTCGATGCGATGCATCATCAAACGGCTGGTGCCGCGGGCCACCGGATAAACAGGCATCAAGGGAGGATGAGGAAAACGTTCATCCAGGTATTCCATGATGATGCGCGATTCATACAGGGTCAGTTCGCGATCGACCAAGGTCGGTACAGTGCGGTAAGGGTTGAGGTCAATCAGGTCCTGGGGCAGATTATCCATTTCTACCTGCTCAATTTCGACGCTGACACCTTTTTCCGCCAGTACGATACGTACTTGATGGCTAAAAATGTCGGTCGGGCCGGAAAACAGCGTCATCACCGAACGTTTGTTGGCAGCGACAGCCATGAAAACCTCCAAGTTTATCTAGAAAATACCGCGAATAGCCATGTTGCCCGGCTACTATCCTGAATTGTTTCATCGTTACCCATTGTCACTCAACCAGCGTGCCCGCATCCAACCCTGCTTGCAACATTGTGTCAAAACGCCAGACAAGTAAAAACAGGCATAAAAGCGTGGATTAGTGTACCAGATTTTTGCATGTTTAGGGCGATGGCGAGGGCAATTCATGTTGAATAAATGGTCGCAATCAGGGTTTTGACGGCAAATCAAGGCTGCGGAAATGATAAAGCCCGGACGACGCCGGGCTTTGGTGGCCGTGAAAACAGCCGGAAATTAACGCTTGGAGAACTGCGGACGGCGACGTGCTTTACGCAGGCCGACTTTCTTACGTTCAACCTTACGGGCATCACGGGTAACGAAACCGGCTTTGCGCAGTTCGCCGCGCAGGGATTCGTCATATTCCATCAGCGCACGGGTGATACCGTGACGGATAGCCCCGGCCTGACCGGAAATACCACCACCGGAAACGGTGATGAACAGATCGAATTTTTCAACCATGTCGATCAATTCCAACGGTTGGCGAACCACCATGCGGGCGGTTTCACGACCGAAGTACTGATCCAGGCTACGCTGGTTGATAACGATGTTGCCGCGACCCGGTTTGATGAAAACCCGTGCGGAAGAGCTTTTGCGGCGACCAGTGCCGTAGTATTGATTTTCAGCCATTGCCTATAATCCCGATTAAATGTCCAGAACTTGCGGTTGCTGAGCCGCGTGGTTGTGCTTGTCACCAGCGTAAACTTTCAGTTTACGGTACATTGCACGACCCAGCGGGCCTTTTGGCAGCATGCCTTTAACCGCGATTTCAATCACGCGCTCAGGATGGCGGGCAATCATCTCTTCGAAGGTCGTTTCTTTGATACCGCCGATGTAACCGGTATGGTGATAATAGATCTTGTCGGTACGCTTTTTGCCGGTGACGGCAACTTTTTCGGCGTTCAACACGATAATGTAATCACCGGTATCAACATGCGGCGTATATTCCGGTTTGTGCTTCCCGCGCAGCATACTGGCCAGCTCGGTGGCAAGACGACCCAGGGTCTTTCCGCTGGCGTCGACAACATACCAGTCGCGTTTTACGGTTTCTGGTTTTGCTGTAAATGTCTTATTCATTAAAAGCTTACCCAATTAAAGTTACACGTTGGTGAACACCCAAACGTTAAGAGTTATGAGGCTCACACGGCTATCTAGTCCAGCAAACCCACCCCTTCGAGTAGCCGTTGCTGGCGCGATCGAAGTTTTCGGGGAAAAACTTCTAGTAACGTGGGGTCGCAAGATTATAGAGAAGTCCGCGGCAAAGGTCGACTACTATTTGCGCCGAGGGTCGCACTGCCTTGAACATGGGTTCGTTGCCCGTTCGGTGCCGGCGGGCCGAGCCCCCCCCATGGGGCGCTCGGGTCAGGGCTGGTGCGGCTGGCTCAGATATTCTTCGCTTTGCATTTCCTGCAGGCGCGAGAGACAGCGGCGGAATTCGAATTTCAGCAGTTCTCCGCGGTAGAGTTCCGCCATGGGCGCGTCGGCGGCCATCACCAGCTTGACCCGGCGTTCGTAAAATTCATCCACCAGGGCGATAAACCGCCGGGCGGTGTTCTCTTCCGTGGGCCCCATGGCGTATACATTGTGCAGTAGCACGCTGTGGTAAAGACGGGAGAGAACGATATAGTCATTCTGGCTGCGCGGACCGGCGCAGAGGGTATCAAAGTCCAGAGCCACGACGCCGCCTTCAGCCCCAAGGGTGGGCAACGGGCGATGATTGACCTGGAGTTCCGGCGCGTTATCGGGGCTTTTGCCCGCCAATCGGGTGAAGATACGGTTCATGGCGGCGGCGGTGTCGGCGTCATTGGGCGTCAGGTAAAGATTGGCCTGAGTGAGGGTGCGCAGCCGGTAATCGATACCGGCGTCCACATTCATGACTTCGCAGCGGCGTTTGATAAGTTCAATGGCCGGCAGGAAGCGGGCCCGCTGTAGACCGTTGCGATATAAATCGTCCGGGGGGGGATATTCGAGGTGGCCACCAGGGCAATTCCCCGCGCGAACAGCGCCTGCATCAGCGTGCCCAACAACATGGCATCGGTAATGTCCGAGACAAAGAATTCGTCAAAGCAGAGGATATCTGTTTGCGCTTTGAATCCGTCCGCCACCTTCTCCAAGGGATCCTCCTGTCCCTGCAGCATCGCCAGCTCTTCATGGACCCTGAGCATAAACCGGTGAAAATGCAGTCGTAGTTTCCGCTCTTCCGGCAGGCTTTGGTAAAAGAGATCCATCAGCCAGGTTTTGCCGCGCCCTACCCCGCCCCACATGTATAATCCCCGCAGCGGCGCCGCATCGGCCTCGGCGGCGGGTTTGCCCAGCAGTTTCTTGCCCAGACGGCCAAGTATGCCGCCGGTTTGCGTCGCCGCTTCGGCGCGTCGCGCCATTATCAGGCGGTACAGTTGATCCAGTTTACCGATAGCCTCGGCCTGTACGGCATCGGCCCGGTAGTCTCCCTCCGCCAGCATGCGCTGATAACGGGACAACGGCGATGATTCTTGCATGGTGTACAACATTCCCGGCTTATATATGAGAGATATACCCAACAGGTTTCGAGTTGCGGCAAGTGATGACGGGTATAAGCATTTTTGTACCCGAGACATCCTAAACAGCCTTGGGACGGAACACAACCCGGCAACAAACTCTCTCCCTTTGACTGACGTCATGCTAACGGGATTCCACTCCGGCCGGGTAAACGGTTATAGTGGGTAGATAGAGTCTGAAAAACCCTACGGGACAACGAAGTCAAATATAGGAGTCATTATGACCTGGGAATATGCGCTGATTGGATTAGTAGCAGGTATCATCATCGGTGCGGTCGGCATGCGGTTCGGTAACCGTAAACTGCGTCAGCAGCAGACGTTGCAGCACGAATTGGAAAAGAGCAAGGCGGAACTGGAAGACTACCGGCAAGAACTGACCGGCCATTTTGCCCGCAGCGCGGAATTATTGGATACTATGGCGCATGACTACCGCCAGCTTTATCAGCATATGGCCAAGGGCTCCGATAGCCTGCTGCCGAACCTGCCTGGCGAAAGCAACCCTTTCCGTTATCGTTTGACCGAGGCGGAAGCCGATAACGATCAGGTTCCGCCGGGAATGCAGCCAAGGGATTACCCGGAGAGCGCCACCGGATTGTTGCGCACCACGCGGGAACTCCGTAAATAGTTAACCGGATATCGGCGGGAGGGCGTTTGCTCTGTCCTGTCGGCTTAACTACCCCCACGGCGCCACTGAACTTTAGCCAAGGCGACAGGGTCATAAAGTCATTACGTGGCGTTTTATTGGGATTTATGATTCATGACGTCGTCCACAGACAGCAAGCGAGCTAACATCTTAATGAAGAAAACCCCCTTAATCAGCGCACTGGCACTTTGTATCGGACTCGGTTCAACCCCTTTTATTCCAGCCCAAGCGGCATTGCCGGCCACCGTACCGGGACAAACCATGCCAAGCCTGGCCCCTATGCTTGAAAAAGTATTGCCGGCGGTGGTGAGCGTGCATGTCGAGGGTACTCAGCAGGTGCAGCGGCAAAATCTGCCGAAAGAATTCAAATACTTTTTCGGGCCCAACGGTCCGACCGATCCCCAGCAGGGAGATACGCGCCCGTTCGAAGGTCTGGGGTCCGGCGTTATCATTAATGCCGCCAAAGGCTATGTCATTACCAATAACCATGTGGTCAACGGCGCGGACAAAATCAAAGTCCAGTTGAACGACGGGCGCGAATTCGACGCCAAACTGGTGGGTCGCGACGAGCAGACCGACCTGGCGTTATTGCAATTGCCTAATCCCACCCACCTTACCGAAATCAAGATGGCGGATTCCGACGCATTAAGGGTCGGCGATTTCGCAGTAGCGGTGGGCAACCCCTTCGGTCTGGGGCAAACCGCCACCTCAGGCATCATTTCCGCGCTTGGCCGCAGCGGGCTGAACCTGGAGGGGCTGGAAAACTTTATCCAGACCGATGCCTCCATCAACCGCGGAAATTCCGGCGGCGCCCTGATCAACCTTAACGGCGAGCTTATCGGCATCAATACCGCCATTCTTGCCCCCGGCGGCGGCAACATCGGCATCGGCTTCGCCATTCCCAGCAATATGGTGCAGAACCTGAGCCAGCAGTTGATTGAGTATGGAACGGTCAAACGCGGCCTGCTCGGCATCAAGGGCAGCGAAATGACCGCCGACATGGCGAAAGCCTTCAACATCGACGCCCAGCGCGGCGCCTTCGTCAGCGAAGTCCTGCCCGGCTCCGCCGCGGCCAAGGCCGGTATCAAGGCCGGCGATGTCATCGTGGCCATTGAGGGTAAGCCTATCACCAGTTTTGCCGAACTGCGGGTGAAAATCGGCACCACCGCGCCGGGTAAAGCCGTCAAGGTCGGATTGTTGCGTAACGGCAAGCCCATGGATGTCATCGTAACGCTGGATGATAGCGCTTCCAGCACCTCCAGCGCCGAGGTATTGTCCCCGTCGTTGCAGGGCGCGTCATTGAGCGACGGCAAGTTGAAAGACGGCACCAACGGTGTTGCGGTAGACGATGTGGTGAAAGATTCCCCCGCCGCGCAAATCGGCTTGCACAAGGGCGATGTGATTGTCGGCATCAATCGCGATCGGGTTGAAAATATTGTCCAGCTGCGTAAAGTGCTGGATACCAAACCGCCGGTTATGGCCATGAATATTATCCGCGGCGACGAGAGTATTTTTTCTGTTATTACGTTGATTCGACAAAATATCGGGCGCCGACGTTACGGCGCCCGTTTAACTCATGCTATCCTGCCCCATTGCTCTTATTTTATTCTGACAGTCGGTTGCCATGCTGGTTAAGTTAATACGTGCGGTCATTTTCGGTTTTATTATCGCGGGCATTTTACTGCTTGTGGTACCCACTTTACGCTCAACCACCGGCGAGCTGTTCAGCGGCCGTTCCGGCACTGATGACGAGTCCCCCGTAAGTTTCAATTCGGCGGTCCGCCGCGGCGCGCCGGCGGTGGTGAATGTCTATAACCGCAGCATGAATACCAATTCTCATAACGAACTGCAAATCCGTACCCTCGGTTCCGGGGTTATCATGAACCAGAAGGGTTATGTGCTGACCAATAAGCATGTCATTAATAACGCCGAGCAGATCATCGTGGCATTGCAGGACGGCCGGGTCTATGAGGCATTATTGGTGGGTTCCGACAGTCTCACCGATTTGGCGGTGTTGAAAATCGATGCCAATAACCTGCCGGTTATTCCCATCAACCCTCACCGCGCCCCTCATATCGGCGATGTGGTACTGGCCATCGGCAATCCCTATAATCTGGGGCAAACCGTCACCCAGGGTATCATCAGCGCCACTGGCCGCATCGGTTTAAGCCCGTCCGGACGGCAGAACTTCCTCCAGACCGACGCCTCCATCAACCAAGGCAACTCCGGTGGGGCGCTTATCAACACGCTGGGTGAGTTGGTGGGCATCAATACGCTGTCATTCGATAAAAGCAATAATGGCGAAACCCCCGAGGGCATAGGCTTTGCCATTCCCACCGCCCTGGCCACCAAGGTGATGAACAAGCTTATCCGCGACGGCCGCGTGATTCGCGGTTATATCGGCATCAGCGGGCGCGAAGTGGCGCCGCTTCATGCCAGCAGCAGCAACATGGATCGCATCCAGGGCATTATCGTCAATGAAGTCACCGCAGGTGGACCGGCGGCGCAGGCCGGCATCCAGATAAATGACGTGATATTAAGCGTCAATAACAAAGCGGCGGTGTCCGCCATTGAAACCATGGATCAGGTAGCGGAGATCAGGCCCGGCTCTGTTATCCCGGTGGTGATCATGCGCAACGGTACCAAAATGACGTTGAACGTGACGATTCAGGAGTATCCCTCTTCCGAATAAGGCGGTGCGAGTTAAAATATTATCGTCCGGCGCGGGGGTTCGAGCCCATGAAAGTTTGAGCATGGCTTGACGAAATACCGGACTTCGTGTCCAGGAAAGCATGCCGGAACCCTTCTCCACAAGGATCGCTTGTCATGAATCCAACTGCTATGTATCCAGCAAACGCAATACCCACGGATATCCCTTCTTCCACTTCGGGCAGCATTGCCGCCGCGGGCATGAATCGGCCTTTGCCCGCGTTTGGCGGCGCCGGCAATCAGGGTCCGCGCTTTCAACCCGGCTCCACATACCTGGATATCATGCCGGGGGAAATCCAGCAATTGATAGCCCAAGCCACCCCGCTGTCCGATCGGCAATCTTTGGCTATTGCTCTTGATAGGAGCGGCGCTGGAGGCACCCATATCGAAAAAGAGGTTAAGTTAAGTCAATTTATTCTGGGGAGAGTGTCGGAAATATCCACCCATGGGGGTTTCAAAACCGCGCTGCGGGAAACGCGAGATCTGTTGCGTTCGGATCAGGGCAAATCGCTTGAAGCGCTAAGCGGCACGCTATTAAACTTTTCTGATAAAACCTGTGTCGGCCCGGCGATCAATGAATTTATACGGGCAGCGAAACCGCGCAGCCATCGCTATCCGCCGCTGAAAAAATTGATTGCCTGCCTGACGGGCATCGACAATTTCGATCAATTTCATGAAAAGTTCAGCACTTTCCTTTATCTGGAGCTTGAAACCGAGCGTAACTGCGAAAGGATCGCCGCCAGATATGGCGTTACCGACGAAGAAGTACTGCATGACCTTGAGCACCACTGCCTGGAGCATATTCCGGATCTCGAACTTGAAACAAGCCGTTCCCCCGAAAGGATTGCCGAAAAACACGGCCTCTTTGAATCCTGCGTTTTAGAACTCTTAGCGGATAGGTTTAAAGAAATGCGCCGAATGGCGGGTAAACCACCTATGACCTAAATAGGGTTTGCCCTGATGGTTTATCTCCTGGTGAACAAGATGGTGATAACACTTTGACATCTGTCTCGTCATAGGGTTGCCATTCACCTCTTAGACTGATTTACATTAGGCACACCTACCAGCACCATCGTCGATACCCGGTAATGGCAACGCTAATTATCAACCCTATAACATAAGGATAATAGCGTAATGCTGCCTATCGCCACTTTATCGGGGAACGCTCCCTCTATTAGTAAATTACCCGACGAGAGTACGGGAATGAGGAGGGTCAAGACCGTATCGTCCACCCTTACCCGGCTTGGCAATACCGCTCTTAAGCGAAAAAATAGCGATGCCGGCGACGATTCGGCGAAAATCAAACGTCCTCAGACGAAAAAAACGGCGCGGCCGACGCTGTGGGATATGCCGGAGCTGGTATTACAATCCATCATCAGCTATATAGAGCCCGCAGATATCCTGTCCATTGCGACAATGTTTAATCCTGAGCAAAAGGCCTATTTTTCGAAGGAAATCAATTATGGCCGCCTGGTGAGCGACAGTTTGTCTTGGGTTGTCTCAATCAGGGACTTCGATCAGGCTTTGGAAAGAATACAAACTCTGCCGCCACGCCAACGAGCACTGCCGCTGATACGCCTTGGCGGACACGTCTACCAGCTAGAACCCGGCGATCGTTCCGTCGCCATGGCCCTTTTCTGTGCCGAGACCAGGCTGCACCACGCTCATTCGCCTTCTCTGGCGCCGCAGCTGCGGGCCATCGAAAATGCCTCGACTTTTTGCCACTTACTGATTGGCCAGGTCACCCCCGAGCGTTGCCTGCGGGAGGTCGCTGCCGGGTATGGCGTCACCAGCCCTTCCAGACTGCGGGAGCTCGAACGGCTTATCGTCAACACTCTGATGGGCGAGGAGGGGTGGGCTGGTAAAAATGGACGTCAGATGGCCGCCAAGTATGGTATCTGCGATGAAAGCAATATCACGCTGCTCGAGCAATACATTTTCACCGAGATGTGCCGTGACGATATCGGCGAAACCGCGACCTGTGAGGAAATCGCCCGACGATATGGTATTTGCAGCCCCAAGGGGCGCGAACAGCTGGAGGCTTATCGGGTGAGGCAGTTTATTGGCCGGAAAGCGCAACAGGGCGCGGACTGCAAAGAATTGGCGAAACGCTATGAGATAACGTCAACCGCAGCGCGCCAATGTCTGGAATATTATGCCGTCGAAGGCGTGTTGGGGGAGAGAAGCGCAATCCGGCGCCAATTGCCTGACGCTGGCCTGGAAGTATGGGGTAATCACCCCAGCCATAACGGTTTTAATTGAAAAATATTCTATACTCGGCCCAATTTGGGGCATGGTGCATCTGGGCGCCAACTGTAATGAAGTAGCCGCGCGGTACGGTATCGTTACGCCCGAAGGACGTGCGCTGCTGGAAAGCTATGCTGTACAGGGTATAGCCAAAGCGGAGGTACAGTTGGGCAAGCACTGCGATATCGTGGCCAAGCGGTATGGCATTATCAGCCCAACCGGGCGTATCTTATTAGAAACAATGGCTGTCGACGGCCTGGCCGGAGTAGAAGCGCGAAACGGTCATAATTGCCATCGGCTGACAAAAAAAATACGGCATTACCACATTATCCGCGCGTGTCGCCTTGGAACACCGTTCTTTCCAGGGGTTGCGCACACGCACAAACAACGTCTACCTGAATTGTTGCCGTCTTGCCGACAAATACGGCATCATTACGCCTGAAGTCAGGCGCGACCTGGAAAATCATGTCGTAAACACCAAAGCGATGCGGAAAATCCGCGCGGGCAAAGATTGCCGGCATATAGCCGAGGCACTCGGCCTCATTACCGAAGAGGCGCGGTTTACGCTGGAAGAACTGACCCTTAACCATCATCTCGTCCTTCATTCCCCAGACAAACTTAACGCGTTGAAAATAATCGAAAAATATCGCATAACTCATGTGAAGGCAAGGTATATGCTTGAGCAGCGCCTGCTCACAAGCGAAACGCTGCAAAGAGACATCAAAAACGGCGACCATTGGCGCCGCATCGCAGAGAGATACGGCATCACCTTGATGTCTTGTCTCGATAAGTTACAGTTGGACTGCGTTAATGCCGTCGCCGTCAACGCGGTCCGAAACGGCGAAGGTTGCCAAACAATCGCCATGCGATACGGCATCATTACGCCCGGTGCGCGTGCCGCACTTGAGGAGCACTATCTTGAGCGCACCATGGCGGACATTCGCGCCGGCGATCATTACCGAACGATAGCCGCGCGTTACGGCATGACATCCACGCCGGCGTTGAGCAAGCTGATTACGCAATACGTAACCTACCATAACGGCAATCTCACGCCCTTATAGGTTGTCTCCTAAAGGGGGTGCCCCATTGAGAACCTGTGATTTGTTTGTGGATAACTTGTGGTGATTATGTGCTTAACGCCAGATAACAGCAGCAATTCCGAAAATCGAATTTAACGTCAGCCCGCCGTTATTCTTTGCTTGCAATATAACGCTGCCCGCTCACGATAAGGGGCAGCGAGGACCGCGGCGCGCCGTGGCCCGTGAGGGAATCTACCGTTTAGTCACCGCTGATGCGCTCGATAGTCGCCCCGAGCTGGCGTAGCTTGGCTTCAATGCAATCATAACCGCGATCGATGTGATAGATCCGGTCTACCACCGTGACGCCTTCGGCGATGCAGCCGGCCAGTACCAGGCTGGCGGAAGCACGCAGATCGGTAGCCATGACCTGGGCGCCTGATAAGGTTTCCACTCCGTGGCAGATAACGGTGTTGCTTTCGATTTCCGCCCGGGCGCCCATGCGGATCAGTTCCGGCACATGCATAAACCGATTCTCGAAAATGGTTTCGGTTATCACGCCGGTTCCTTCCGCCACCAGATTAAGCAGGCTGAACTGCGCCTGCATATCCGTGGGAAAGCCCGGATGAGGGGAGGTCCGCACCGATACGGCTTTCGGACGTTTGCCGTGCATATCAAGGCTAATCCAATCCTCACCGGTTTCGATATCCGCGCCGGCTTCGCGCAGTTTCGCCAGCACCGCATCCAGCGTATCGGGACGGGTTGCGCGGCAGACCACCTGACCGCGGGAAATCGCGGCCGCCACCAGGAAAGTGCCGGTTTCAATGCGGTCCGGCAGCACGCGGTACACGCCGCCTCCCAGACGAGCCACCCCTTCAATGACGATTTTATCAGTGCCGGCGCCGCTGATTTTGGCCCCAAGGGTGATAAGGAAGTTGGCGGTATCGACGATTTCCGGCTCGCGCGCGGCATTTTCAATAACGGTGGTGCCGTTAGCAAGCGTAGCGGCGCTCATAATGGTCACCGTGGCGCCTACGCTGACCTTATCCATCACGATATGCGCGCCCCGCAATCGGCCTTCAACGGAAGCTTTGACATACCCCTCTTCCAGCTTGATGGTGGCGCCGAGCTGCTCAAGCCCGGAGATATGCAAATCCACCGGCCGGGCGCCGATGGCGCATCCGCCCGGCAGAGAAACCTGACCCTGTCCGAAACGCGCCACCAGAGGTCCCAGCGCCCAAATGGAGGCACGCATGGTTTTCACCAGATCGTAAGGCGCGCAAAACACATCGACGCCGCCGGCATCCACATGAACGGAACCATTACGTTCCACCTTCGCCCCCAGTTGGCTGAGCAGCTTCATGGTGGTGTCGATATCTTTCAGTTTGGGGACATTCTGTATTTCTACCGGTTTTTCCGCCAGCAAGGCGGCAAACAAAATCGGCAGCGCAGCATTTTTGGCGCCGGATATGGTCACTTCGCCGCTTAGCCGGGTCGGACCCTGGACACGAAATTTATCCATTACAACTGTTCTCTTTTTAACGGACGCAAAGCCGCCGGACGCCGCCGACGGATCAAAAGCCGTTCAGTTTACGATCGCGCTGCCATTCATCAGGCGTATAGGCTTTGATGGATAGCGCATGTATACGATTATCCGAAATAAATTCCATCAACGGGGCATACACCGCCTGTTGCTTTTTAATCCGGCTCATACCGGCAAATTGCTCACTCACGACGATGACCTGGAAATGGCTGCCGTCGCCCGATACATGAGCCTCTTGCAGCGCCAGGGCGCTCATCAGAATTTCTTTGATTTCGTGGTTTTCCATTAGGGTCAAATCACTGTCATGGGTCGGGAAACAAGCCGCTATCTTAGATGAATACGCGGGCGTCGGAAACAGTCATAGCGATAATCCTTCAGCCGCAAAGCACGGCTGAACAAAAACAGGTTAAGCGACAGGAGGTTATAGCCGGATAATAAAGCCGGCTTCAGACTGCTGACAAACAGACTCGGAGTCAATAAGGCGGGGCAGGCTGCCAGAAGAGTAAACCGTCCGCGCCAAGGACCAGCACGCCGGGAGCGTACTGGAACAACGCCGCTAGGCGTTGGCCCACAGGGTGCCCCTCAGGGATGAGGGGCATAATCGCGCGGATCGAGCCTACAGGGAGGTATTTACGGCGTGTTTACGATCTGGCAGTTTGCCCCGCCCGGACACTTTGTCAACAAACTCAAGCCGGCTTACGCCGGCTTGTCTTGCACGCAGGGAAGGATATCTTGCAGCTTGTAGAGGGTAATCAATGTGCGTAATTTTTCCGTCACGCCGGTCAATGCCAGCGCTCCGTCCTGTTCCGCCCGCGACACGCATAAATGCAGCATCATGGCCACGCCGGCGGAATCCACGCGATGGAGCCGGGAAACATCCAAAAAACGAATGCCCGACAGAACGGCATCACGCTGGTCCCAGAGGGCGGGCAGCGTGTCGCGATCCAGCTCGCCCTGTAAACACAGGGTATCGCCCTCGGCTTGCCAGCTCAGGGATTCAGCCATTATTTTGCTTGTCCAGCGTTATGGGCTGGCCGGCGGCGGCCTGTAATTGCTGCGTCAAGCCGTCGATGCCTTTCTGACGCAACGTGGATGCCCACTCGTTTTGTTTCGTGGTGATCATGCTCACGCCTTCGGCGATCATATCGTATGCCTGCCAGTTGCCCGTCTGGCTGTTTTTACGCCATTGAAAATCCAGCCGAACCGGCGGCCGGCCGCCCTGATCGACGATGGTCACCCGAATGGCGATGATAGTGGCGTCTCCTAGGGGTTTTTCCGGCTCAACCTGGAAGGTCTGGTTGTGGTACATGGCCAGGGCCTGTCCGTAAGCCTGTTCCAGATAGCTTTGGAACGCCTTGAAATAGGCATCGCGCTGGGCCGGGGTCGCTTCGCGATAATAAGAACCCAACACCAGGGCGCCGGCGTATTTTATCTGGACATAGGGCAAAAGTTCGTCCCGCACGATAGTGCGCAGGTAATCCGGATTCTGCCGGATTTGACTCTGCTCATTTTTTCAGGCGGGAAAAGGTTTTTCCGGCGGCTTCATTCATCAGGGCATAGGGATTGGTCTGGTCCGCCGCCTGGGCCAAAGGGGCTATCACCACCAGCAGGGCTATCATTATCAAACGTTTAAACATAGGTCACTTCCTCTTAATGATTCGTCGCGGCAGGCTTATTGCCGTTGTCCGTTGCCGCGGAAGCGGCGGCATCGCCGGCGGCCGGCGCGCTACCCGCTCCGTTTGCAGGATTTTTATTGCCATCCGGGGCCGACTTACCGTCTCCGCCGCTTTTGTACAGGAACTGGCCGATCAAATCTTCCAGCACCAGGGCCGATTTGGTGTCCTGAATGACGCCGCCATCCTTGAGAATGGACGTGCCCATATCGGGATCTTCGAAACCGATATTCAGCGCCAGGAATTGTTCACCCAACAGGCCCGAGGTCCGGATAGCCAAGGAGCTGGTATCCGGAATGTGGTTATAGGCGGCTTCGATATCCATCGTCACCTTGGGCGTATAGGTTTTGGGATCAAGGCTGATATCGGCCACCCGGCCGATAACCACGCCGCCCACCTTCACCGGAGAGCGGACCTTCAATCCGCCGATGTTGTCGAACGATGCGGATAGGCGATAGGTGGCGTGATTGCCCACGGAGCGTATGTTCGCCACCTGCAGGCAGAGAAAGACGATGGCGCACAATGCCGCGATCATAAACACGCCAACCCATACTTCGCTTTTTTTCGTTTGCATTAACTCACTTCCCAAACATCAGTGCTGTCAGCACGAAATCCAGTCCCAACACCGCCAGGGACGCATAAACCACGGTTCTGGTGGTAGCCCGGCTGATACCTTCGGAAGTCGGTATCGCATCATAGCCGTTAAACAACGCAATCCAGGTCACGGTGACGGCAAAAACCACACTTTTTATCAGGCAATTAACCAAATCCTGGCGCCAATCCACCGCACTCTGCATAGCGGACCAAAAATAACCGCTGTCGATACCTTTCCAATCAACGCCCACCATGCCTCCGCCCCAGATACCCACCGCGACGAAGATAGCCGTCAGCAGCGGCATGCTGATCACCCCGGCCCAAAAACGCGGAGCCACGATGCGGCGCAGCGGATCCACCGCCATCATTTCAAGGCTGGATAATTGCTCGGTGGCCTTCATCAAACCGATTTCGGCGGTAAGGGCCGAACCGGCGCGGCCGGCGAACAGCAGGGCGGTGACCACCGGCCCCAGTTCGCGCAGCAGCGACAGCGCCACCAACATGCCCAGGCTGGCCTCAGCGCTGTAGGTGGTAAGGATGATATATCCCTGCAACCCCAGCACCATGCCGATAAACAGCCCGGATACGATAATGATCAGCAGGGACAGCACCCCTACGCCGTACAGCTGTTTAATCAATAACGGCCACTGCTGGCGGAAGGCGGGTTTTCCCACTAGCGCGTTAAACAACATCAAGCCGGCCCGCCCGAAGGCAAGGCAGACTCCGATGCCCCGGCGTCCGATGGACGCTAATGCTTGTGTTAGCATGGCAAGGTCAACTCCCTGAACCCAAAAGCTGCGTTTTATAATCCGTGGCGGGGTAATTGAAAGGCACCGGTCCGTCGGCGATGCCGTCAAGAAACTGGCGTACCCGAGGATCGCCGTTGGCGCGCAGCTGCTCGGGCGTTCCCTCCGCCACGACATGCTGTTGTGCGACGATATAAGCATAGTCGGCGATGCTCAGCACCTCCGGCACATCATGGGATACCACGATGCAGGTAACCCCCAGCGCATGATTCAATTCGTCGATTAGCTTCACCAGAACCCCCATGGTAATGGGATCCTGCCCGACAAAGGGCTCGTCGAACATGATAAGTTGCGGATCGAGCGCAATGGCGCGCGCCAGCGCCGCCCGCCGGGCCATGCCGCCGGAAAGCTCCGACGGCATAAGGGACGCGGCGCCGCGCAGACCCACCGCCTCCAGCTTCATCATCACCGTGGTGCGCAATACCGGTTCCGGCAGCCGGGTATGCTGCCGTAAAGGAAACGCCACGTTTTCAAACACATTGATATCGGTAAACAACGCGCCTGATTGGAACAGCATGCTGATTTTTTTACGCACGTCATAAAGCCGCCGCCGCGACAAGGCGGGGATATTATCACCGTCGAACCAGATCTCGCCACTGTCGGGAGCCAACTGGCCGCCGATCAAACGCAACAGGGTGGTTTTGCCGATGCCCGAAGGCCCCATAATGGCCGTAATCTTACCTTTGGGCACATGCAGGGTGATGTTGTCGAATATCGGCCGGTCACCGCGCCGGAAACTTAATCCGCGGATATCGACCAAAGGTGCCGTCTGATTCATATTATGTTACTGCCCATACGTTCTCGCTGGATGCTTTTGCCTACGATAGTAAATCAATGGCGTCAAATCATCGAACTTTTACATAAACTTACCTATCGGCGTTAAGATAGCGTAGACAGCCGCATTTTACTTTTGGTTCTCGGCCGGTCAAAATTAGACAACGCCATAGATGAGGTGCGCTTATTTTTCCCGCCGCCGAAACGATAAGGCCGCCGGCAGCCCGGGATGTAGATTAAGCCAAGGATTTTAAATGTTTTTTGCCACGTCATTACTCGTTATCGGTCTTATTCTACTGGTTTATGGCGCGGATAGATTGGTATACAGTGCTGCCGTACTCAGCCGCTCGCTGGGTATCGCACCCCGGATCATCGGATGCACCGTCGTGTCGTTCGGTACCTCCTTGCCGGAACTGATGATTTCAATTACCGCCGCCCTGAATCATGAGAACGACTTGGCGGTAAGCAATGTCATCGGCTCCAACATCATCAATATCCTGCTTGTTATCGGGGGAGCGGCGCTTTTCAAGCCGATAAGCTTCCATTCGACCACCCTGCGTCGGGAATTGCCTTTGCTACTGACGGCCACGGCATTGTGCGGCGCGTTGCTGGCGGATAACATCCTAAGCCGCCGGGATGGTATGATACTGTTATTGGCCGCCGTGGGCTATCTCGTCGCCGTCGTGAACATGTCCGGGCGGACGCTGCATCCGGACGGCGATAGCCTGACCCGCCAGCGGCTGGCGGAGCTGCCGGAAAGCGGCGGCAACACCGTGGCGGTGCTTTGGCTGGCGCTGGCATTTATCATCATGCCCGTCTCGGCGTATATGGTTATCGATAACGCCGGCGTGCTGGCGCGGCAATGGGGCGTGGGGGAGTGGGTCATCGGTCTGACGGTACTTTCGGTCGGCACCAGCCTCCCGGCGCTGGCGACGGTCATTGCCGGAGCGCTGAAAGGCGAAAACGATATTGCCCTTGGGAATCTTATCGGCTCCAATATTGTCAACAGCCTGTTGGTGCTTTGCGTACCCGCCCTGCTCTCCCCCGGCCCGCTCAATCCGCCGGCGGCCCGGCGGGATTATTGGGTCATGCTGGCGGCGAGCGTCGTGTTAACGGGGTTTTGTTTATCAAAACGCCGCAGGATTACTTCGATGATGGGCGGTCTATTGTTATGTAGTTTTGCCGTCTATATTACGGTGCTGTTTATTTAACCCGGAGACACCGCCGGGCCATCAGGATGAATTTATGTCGCATTTGTCATTAGCGCCGGATTTTGATTTCCCGGCGGCCGGTAAACAGGTTCTCGCCGTTGAGCGAGACGGTTTGGCGCAGTTGGATCAATATATCAACGACGATTTTCGCCGCGCCTGCGAAAAAATATTTTTTTGCAGCGGAAAAGTCGTGGTCATGGGCATGGGTAAATCCGGCCATATCGGTCGTAAGATGGCGGCCACCTTCGCCAGCACCGGCACGCCGGCGTTTTTTGTCCATCCCGGCGAGGCCGGTCACGGCGATCTGGGCATGGTCTCAGCCCGGGATATCGTTATTGCGTTGTCCAATTCCGGCGAAACCAATGAAATTCTGGCGCTGATTCCAGTGCTGAAACGTTTATCCCTTCCCCTCATCTGCATGACCGGCAGACCGGAAAGCACCATGGCCAAAGCGGCGGATATTCATATTTGCGTCCATGTGCCTCAGGAAGCCTGTCCGCTGGGACTCGCTCCCACCGCCAGCACCACCGCCGCGCTGGTGATGGGAGACGCCCTGGCGGTGGCGCTGTTGCAGGCGCGCGGCTTCACCTCCGAGGATTTCGCTCTTTCCCACCCCGGCGGCGCGTTGGGCCGCAAACTGCTGCTGCGGGTGGCGGACATCATGCATAGCGGCGACGAGATTCCCATTACCCGCAGGGAGGCGTCGCTGCGGGATGCGTTATTGGAAATAACACGTAAAAACCTCGGCATGACGGTTATCTGCGACGATAATGGAAATATCGAGGGGATTTTTACCGACGGGGATCTGCGGCGGGTATTCGATATGGGCGTGGACCTCAACAAAGCCCGCATCGCCGATTTGATGACGGCGGGTGGCATTCGCGTCGCCCCTAATACCCTGGCGGTGGAAGCATTGAATCTGATGCAATCGCGGCATATCACCTCGGTGCTGGTGGCGGAGCAAAACCGGCTGCTGGGCGTGGTGCATATGCATGATATGCTACGCGCCGGCGTCATTTAACAAGGAACAGGGCCATGCATGATACTTCCCGGATTGATACGTGCTACGGGCCGGTGGACGAAGTTGTCTTACAGCGTGCCCGCGATATCCGGCTGCTGATTTGCGATGTCGACGGCGTGTTATCCGACGGCCTGATTTACCAAGGCAATCAGGGCGAAGAACTGAAAGCATTCAACGTGCGCGACGGCTATGGTATCCGATGCTTGCTGACATCCGGCATCGAGGTCGCTATCATTACCGGCCGCTCCGCCAAACTGGTGGAGGATCGTTGTCGAACCCTGGGGATTTCTCACCTTTATCAGGGACAAACGGACAAGCTTTCAGCCTTTGAGACCCTGTTGGGCAAGCTCGCGTTGACGGCGTCGCAGGTGGCTTACATTGGCGATGATCTTATTGATTGGCCCGTGATGGCGCGGGTCGGGCTGGGGATTGCCGTCGCGGACGCCCACCCGCTGTTGCTGCCCAAGGCCGATTACGTCACTCATATCCGCGGCGGCCGCGGGGCGGTGCGTGAAGTCTGTGATTTAGTGCTGCTGGCGCAGGGGAAGCTTGAGGATGCCAAAGGGCAGTCGGTATGAGTAAGACGAAGATCTGGTTTACCCTGCTGCTGCTGGTCGTGGTGTTGGTGCTCATCGGCTGGAACCTGGCGGACAACGACAATTCGCTGGCGCCGGCGGTTACGGACGCCAATGAACCGACCTACCAGAGCGAGCATACCCTCACCGTGGTATATAATCCGCTGGGCAGCCTGAATTATCGGCTGATATCGGATCATGTAGAGCAATTCGCCGATGAGCAAATCACATGGTTTACCCGGCCGGTGGCGACGATGTACGATGAAAACAGGGTCCCGACCTGGACAGTCAAGTCGGATAAGGCCAAGCTGACCGGTGATAGAATGCTTTATTTGTACGGCCATGTCCAGGTGGACAGTCTGACCGACACTTCGCAGCTGCAGCACATCAGAACCGACAACGCGGTGGTGAATCTGGTTACGCAGGATGTGTCTTCAGACGATGTGGTCACCTTGTATGGCGTCGGTTTTAATTCTGTAGGCACAAAGATGCGCGGGAATTTGCGAAACAAGACTGCCCAGCTGATTGAAAAGGTCAATACCTCTTATGAAATTCAGAACCAGAAGCAAAATCCATAATGCCATAGCCGCCGGGGCGCTGCTCTTGCTAAGCGCCAAAGCCATGGCGCTGACCGGCGACACCGACCAGCCCATTAACGTCAACTCCGCGCAGCAGGCGGTGGATATGCTCACCAACACCGTGACGCTTACCGGTACCGTCGTGGTCAAGCAGGGCTCCATCGATATCCGGGCGGATAAAGTGGTCATCACCCGCCCGAACGGCGTTCAGGGCCAGGAAGTGGTGGAAGGCTACGGCAACCCGGTGACCTTCTATCAGATGCAGGACAGCGGTAAGCCGGTAAAAGGCCACGCGCAGAAGGTGCGTTACGAAGTGGCCAACGACTACGTCATTCTCACCGGCGACGCTTACATCGAACAGGTGGACAGCAATGTCAAAGGCGATCGCATCACCTATCTGGTGAAAAAACAGCAGATGGAAGCCTTCAGCGATAAAGGCAAGCGGGTGAACACCGTGCTGGTGCCGTCCCAGTTGCAAAACAAAACCCCGGCCGCGCCGGGCGCTCCTAACGCAAAAGCCGCGCCGGCCAAGAAGGCCGCTCCGACGGTTAAACCCGTCGCTAATCAACAAGAGTAACAGCCCCTATGGCAACATTAATCGCGGAAAATCTGGCTAAAGCTTACAAAGGCCGCCACGTGGTGGAAAACGTCAGCCTCAAGGTCAGTTCAGGCGAAATCGTGGGATTGCTGGGACCCAACGGCGCGGGCAAAACCACCACGTTTTATATGGTGGTAGGCATTATCCAGCGCGACGCGGGCCGTATCGTCATTGACGACGACGACATCAGTATATTGCCGCTGCATACCCGCGCCAGACGGGGTATCGGCTATTTACCGCAGGAAGCCTCCATCTTCCGCCGCCTTAGCGTCTTTAATAATCTGATGGCGGTGCTGCAAATCAGAAAAGATCTGAGCAGCGCCCAGCGCGAAGACCGGGCCAATGCCCTGATGGAAGAGTTCCATATCGCCCATTTGCGCGATCATATGGGACAATCCCTCTCCGGCGGCGAGCGGCGCCGGGTGGAAATTGCCAGGGCGCTGGCGGCCAGCCCCAAATTTATTTTGCTTGATGAGCCTTTTGCCGGTGTTGACCCCATATCCGTTATCGATATAAAAAAAATCATTGAGCATTTGCGCGATAGCGGGCTTGGCGTGTTGATAACCGATCATAATGTGCGCGAGACGTTGGACGTTTGCGAACGTGCCTACATTGTCAGCCAAGGAAAGCTTATTGCACACGGTTCCCCCGCGGAAATACTTCAGGACGAACAGGTGAAACGTGTTTATCTGGGCGAAGAGTTCCGCCTCTGATAAGGTGTCCTGAAGAATGAAGGGCCAAGAGGTTAATTAACGCATCATATGAAGCAAGGTTTGCAACTCAGGTTTAGTCAGCAACTGGCCATGACTCCGCAATTACAGCAGGCAATACGCCTGTTGCAATTGTCCACGCTTGAACTTCAGCAGGAAATCCAGGCCGCCTTGGAGAGCAATCCTTTACTCGAACAATCGGACGTTCACGAAGAAATAGACACGCCTTACGAAGCGCCCGACAGCGAGTCTCTCGATACCGGCGAGGCGATGGAACAAAAGGATATGCCCGAGGAACTGCCTCTGGACGCCACTTGGGACGAGATGTATTCCGCCGGCACCCCTTCCGGTACAGGCACGGACTATCGCGACGAGGAATTGCCGATTTATCAGGGTGAGACCATTCAGACCCTACAGGATTATCTGATGTGGCAAGTGGAGCTGACGCCTTTTTCCGATACCGACGCCGCCATTGCCACCTCCATCGTCGATGCGGTGGATGAAACCGGCTATCTCACCGTGCCGCTGGAAGATATCCTGGAGAGCATCGGCGACGAAAGCGTGACCCTGGATGAAGTGGAAGCGGTGCTGAAACGGGTACAGCGATTCGACCCGGTGGGGGTGGCGGCACGGGATTTACGCGACTGCCTGCTGATCCAGCTTTCGCAGCTGTCGAAAGATTTTCCCTGCCTGGCGGAGGCGCGGTTGATTGTCACCGACTACCTGGATCTCTTGGCCAGCCACGATTTCCGGACCCTGCTGCGGTCCACGCGGCTAAAGGAAGAGACGCTTAAATCGGCGATGGCGCTGATACAATCCCTGGACCCTCGACCCGGCCAATCCATCCACACGACCGAATCGCAGTATGTCATTCCCGACGTTCTGGTGCGCAAAGTGCATAATCGCTGGACGGTGGAGCTTAACACCGACAGCATCCCCAACCTGAAGATCAATCAGCAGTACGCCGCCTTGGGCAATACGACCCGAAACGATTCGGACGGGCAGTTTATCCGCAGCCATCTGCAGGAAGCCCGATGGCTTATCAAAAGCCTGGAAAGTCGCAACGACACCCTGCTGAAAGTCACCCGCTGCATTGTGGAACAGCAGCAGGCGTTCTTCGAGCAAGGAGAAGAGTTCATGCGTCCGATGGTGCTGGCGGATATCGCCCAGGCGGTGGATATGCATGAATCCACCATATCCCGCGTCACCACGCAAAAATATCTGCACAGCCCGCGCGGTATCTACGAACTTAAATATTTTTTCTCCAGCCACGTCAATACCGAAGGCGGCGGCGAAGCCTCCTCCACGGCCATTCGCGCGCTGGTGAAAAAAACTGATCGCCGCGGAAAACCCGGCGAAGCCGCTCAGCGACAGCAAGCTGACCTCTCTGCTTTCCGAGCAGGGTATTATGGTAGCGCGGCGTACCGTGGCAAAATATCGAGAGTCTTTATCCATCCCGCCGTCAAACCAGCGTAAACAATTGGTTTGATCTCTACTGAGAAGGAAGACACTATGCAGCTGAATATTACCGGACAGCGTGTCGATATCACCGATGCACTACGCGATTTCGTTACTGCGAAATTTTCCAAGCTGGAACAGTATTTCGACCGGATCAATCAGGTATATATTGTTCTGAAAGTCGAAAAAGTGCAGAAGATCGCTGAAGCGACGATACATGTCAACGGCGGCGAGCTGCACGCAACATCGGAGGCGGACGATATGTATGCCGCCATCGACCTGCTGATGGATAAGCTGGCACGGCAATTAAACAAACATAAAGATAAACTGAAACAGTTTTAATTCATTGTAGCCATTATCGCTACCTAACCTCGCATCGGCTCATAAAACAGTGAACATACCCAAGAGATTTCGGGTTGCAGTAAGGCGGCAAGTGAACGACAACTCCGTTGGAAGCAGATTCGAACGCTGCTTACAGCGGCCCCGAAAGGGCAAGGTTCATGAATGAGCCTGGTAACGCAGCCAACAAACCTGCAACGTGAAAGATGTCGGGTATAATGAGTCGATGGGTCATAAGGGTGAAACAGCGCCTAAGTGAAACGAAATGACTAACGATACAGCAATGCAAATCAACCAGGTGCTAAGCCTTGAGTGCACCCGCGGTTCCATCCAGTGCCAAAGCAAGAAACGCGCGCTGGAAATTATCAGCGAATTGGCGGCCAAGCAGCTTAATCTGCCGGCGCAGGTGGTGTTCGATGCCGTATTAACCCGCGAACGCATGGGCAGTACAGGTATCGGCAACGGCATCGCTATCCCTCACGGTAAACTGGAAGAAGACACGCTGAGGGCCGTAGGGGTGTTTATCCGCCTGGAACAGCCCATCGCCTTCGATGCCATCGACAATCAACCGGTGGATTTGCTTTTTGCCCTTCTGGTGCCGGCGGAACAGTGCAAAACGCATTTGCATACTTTATCGTTAGTGGCCAAGCGTTTAGCTGACAAAATCGTTTGCCGCCGGCTACGGGCCGCGCAAAGCGACGAAGAACTGTATGAAATTATGACGGAAACAGAAGCCGGGTCTTAACGCGCAGTATCCGAAGCTTACCGACCCGCGGGGTTTGACTGGCGGAAATGCGGAAATAGGGCCTCTTCGCCAGTGCGTCGATGTTAATGCCAGAGGGGAGTCGTCATGGTGCTGATGATTGTCAGCGGTCGATCCGGTTCAGGGAAGTCAGTGGCGCTAAGAGCGCTGGAAGATATGGGGTTTTATTGCGTCGACAACTTGCCGGTGGTATTGCTGCCGCAATTGGCCGCCACCCTGGCGGATCGCAATATTTCCGCCGCGGTCAGTATCGACGTGCGCAATATGCCCGAAACGCCGGAAATTTTCGAGCATGCCATGAACAACCTGCCGCAAAGCTTTTCGCCGCAGCTGCTGTTTCTGGACGCCGAGCGCAGCACCCTTATTCGCCGTTACAGCGACACGCGCCGGCTGCATCCGTTATCGAGCAAAAACCTGTCGCTGGAAAGCGCCATCGACCAGGAGAACGAACTGCTGGAACCGTTGCGCTCCAGAGCCGATTTGATCATCGACACTTCGGAAATGTCAGTGCATGAACTGGCGGAAATGCTCCGGACGCGGCTTTTGGGCAAACGCGAGCGCGAACTGACCATCGTGTTTGAATCCTTTGGCTACAAACACGGCCTGCCCATCGATGCCGACTATGTTTTTGACGTCCGCTTCCTGCCTAATCCACACTGGGATCCGAAACTGCGTCCGATGACCGGTCTGGACAAACCGGTAGCGGCATTTCTCGACCGGCACACCGAAGTGCATAATTTCATTTATCAAACCCGAAGTTATCTTGAGCTGTGGCTGCCGATGCTGGAAACCAACAACCGCAGCTATCTCACGGTAGCCATCGGCTGTACCGGCGGCAAGCATCGTTCAGTGTATATTGCCGAACAGCTGGCGGATTATTTCCGTTCTCGCGGCAAAAACGTCCAATCCAGACACCGAACCCTGGAAAAACGCTCATGACAGTCAAGCAAACGGTGGAAATCAAAAATCGTCTCGGCATGCATGCCCGGCCGGCCATGAAATTATTTGATTTGGTACAAAGCTTCGATGCCGAGGTATTGCTGCGCAACGACAGCGGCACCGAAGCGGAAGCCAGCAGCGTGATTGCCCTGCTGATGCTGGATTCCGCCAAAGGCGGCCTGATTGAAATAGAAGCCACCGGCCCCGATGAACAGCAGGCCCTGGCGGCCATTATCGAGCTCTTTAACGCCGGTTTTAACGAAGACTGATCAAGCCTGTCTATAAATGCAATGCCAAACGAACGCGGAGTTGCCGGGCCGAGACCGGCGTTGATATGTTAAGCCCGGCTCAGGCTATCAATGGCAACCGCCTTGAAGTCGGCGAAATCACGGCACTCCCGTAGCCGTGGCATGGAACGCGCCCGGACGAAGTTCACAAACAGCTCATAGATGGCCATCGTTTCTTCATAATCGGTTTTATTGATGGCCAGCAAAAAAATCACATAGGCGGTTTCGCCCTCTCCCCATGCAATGCCCTGGGGAGCCAATATGGTGTAGATCACGGGTTTTTTTTCGCCAGCAATCCCAAAGAATGCGGCAACGCGATACCGTCCCCCAGCAGTGTGCTGACAATGGCTTCACGCTCCACCACCGAGGCATGAAAATCTTTTCCCACTAACCCTTCCCGCTTTAACTGCCCGCAGACCCTTTTGAACAGATCCTGTCTGTCCATGGGATTGTCGAGCTTCATGAAATGCTTATCATCAAAATATTTCTCCAGCATATAGGGCCGGGTGCGATCCACCAGCACCAGTTTACCCAGTTGCTCCAACTGGTAATCGCTGGGGAACGGCGTCAATACCATCACCGGTTTGTTCTTTTCCGGCAACCGAACGGTGGAAATCACAAAATCCTCATCCAAGGCCGGCAAAACCTCGTATTCCCGCAACGAGATCACCCGGGTTACGCTGATTTGCGGATATTTGCGGCTCAGCAGCGCCTGAATCATCCGCACGGTGGAATTACCACTGTCGCACACCAGCACTACCTGGGGATGGCGTTGATAACCGATATCATAATGACGCTCAAGGCCCACGCCGATATGCAGCACCAGAAAGCCGATTTCATTTTCGCTGATCACATAAGGGCTGTACTTACCCCAGCTGGTCACCGCCGCCAGCGTGACGTCGTAAGCCATGGGATAATGCTGCTTGATATTGGCCAATAGCGGATTGGGGATCGTTATCTGATATTTTACCCGAGTAATCATGGTCTTAATATGGGTAAGCAGATCGGTGCACAGCTGCTTATCGCCCCTTAGATCATAATTATAATGGGTGTTGATGTAAGACAGGATGTAGTCCACCAGAGACTCGTCATCGTCAGCGTTTATATCGGTGGGAAGAATATTCTGTACCCGCCGCGCGGCGATATTCACCCGCAAATAAGCCTCTTCCGCCGCCGGTATCTCTTTACCCACCAGCGATTTCAACTCCGCCGTCAGCCGCATCGATATCTGCCTTACCTCCGGGTCGCCCTCTTCCGCCTCGAACTCGGTCACCGGGAAACCGCCGGCGATACGCTTGATGGCCACCCCACAATAGAAATTGAGATAGTGCTCGCTTTCATCCGTCAACCGAATGGGCGATTGCGCCAGCAATTGATGCAAAAACCGGGTAAGCTGTTCATAAGTCTGCGGCTCCAGACTCTCGGTTTTCAGCAGAGGATGACCGCTATCCCGTGCGTCCAATTGAAACAGCAGATCGGTCAAACAGGCCCGGACCGCCGGCTCGGCGCCAAACAGCTTCATGCCGTAGCGCGGCTTGGTTTCGATATTGAGGTTATAACGCGCCAAATGTTCCCGCACGTCGGCCATGTCGTTTTGCAGCGTTCCGCGGCTGATAAACCATTCCTCCGCCAGATCCTCAAGTTTCAATGAGAACGCGGAGGTCAAAAAGCGAATCAGCAGATAATTGACCCGTTCGGCGGCGCTGCGCGGCGTCGGGTCGGCGCGGCGCACGGCGGTTTGTTGCAGAGTGGAAAACAGCGACGGATCGCCCACTTTCAGCCGATAGCCGCTGCCGCGGTTATAGACAAAGGCGGCGCCGTACTGCGCGATAATGTCATTAAGGGTATTGATATCCGCCCGTACGGTGCGTGTTGAGACTGCCAGGCGTTTCGCCAGCTCGTCTTGCGGCAGCGTTTCTCTTTGCAGCGCGTCAAACAAGTGGGCCAATCGTGGATAAGGAAATCTCAGCATTATCTTTCCAATTCATTATTGCCGGGAGACGGCCCGTCCCGGCCGACCCGCGAGACATGCCGCCCCGGGCCGGCGCGGCTCGCGGCGGCGTCCTCCCGCCCAAGGCGCCTTTATGGCACAATCACCATTTGCGAGGGGCTGCCCACCGGCACGTAGTCATCGACAAACGAGAGCTTACCGCTGCCGCCGGCAACCCGGAACCGCGTGATGTTATCGCTTCGTTGATTCATTGCAAAAATATATTTACCGTCCGGCGACAGGGTCAGTGTGCGCGGGTAGTCGCCGCGCGTCCAGATTTCATCGCCCCAGGCCATGGCGCCGTCGCCGGTGACATTGATTTGCGCAATGCTATTGTGCAGGCGATTGGCGACATACAGATGGCGGCCGTCTTTACTCAGGACAATGCCGGCGGCAAAGTTGGTTCCTTTGAAATTCCCCGGCAGCGAAGAGAGGCTGTGCAACTGCGTCAGGGTGCCCTTTACGCTATCGAAGCGATAGCTGGTCAGTATGGACGCTTCCTCATTGATCAGAAACACCACCTTACCGTTGGGATGGAACACAAAGTGGCGCGGACCGGCGCCTGGCGACGAGGCATCGATAAAGGGCGGATTATTGGCCTCCAGCGCCCCGGTGACGTCATTCAGTTTCCATTGATAAATCCGGTCCAGCCCCAGATCGGTGGAAAAAACGAACTTGCCGCTGGGATCGGTCGCTATCATGTGAGCATGGGGACCATTGTGATCGCTGATGGCAAAGCTGCCCTCCGCGGCGGCGGCGGGCTTAGCCGCCCCGGCCGGCCCGGAGTCCTGCTGCACCGCGCCCTCTCCCAGTTTACCGTCGGCATCAATAGGGAATGTCGCCACCGCGCCGCTGATGTAATTGGCCACCAGCAGGTGATCTCCCTTCGGCGTCAGTGAAAGAAACACCGGGCCGGCGCCCTGAGAATCCACCTGGTTGATAAGACTCAGGCTGCCGTCCTGTGGATTGATACGGTAAGCCGCCACCGCGCCGTGCTTACCGCCGTTGTAATTATCGATTTCATTGCCGATAAAGAGCGTCTTCCCGTCGCGTCCGGCCACCATCTGCGACTGGTTAGGCAATTGGCTTACCAGCGTCCTGTCGGTAAGCGCCCCGGAGGCTCCGTTGAGCTTGAAACGATAAACGCCCTCGCCATTAGGATTGTAGGTGCCGACATAAGCATAATGAACGGCCTGAGCCGCAGGGGCGGCGTAAAGCGGCGCGGCGAATGCAGCCAGCATCAGGGGGGGGTTAATCCGCTCAGCAAAAAAACGTGTGTTGATTTCATCATTTTCCTTCTCTCTGACGTAGCGAATAAACGGACACTCCGCGAACGGACCCGGGGGCCGGGCGCGAAACGATTTACAACGACGATTCACCACCCGGCTCAATCCAGCAATTTTTTCGTCAGCGACAACAGAGCCTTGACGTCTGCCGGACGCGTCAGCCCGCTGTCGCTGTCAATAATCGAACTGTAAATATGAGGGATGATTTTGCCGACGCCGGCCTCCAGGGCAATAGTCATTAGCGGCTCGAAATTCTCCAAATCGATGCCGCCGGTGGGCTCCAGCCAAAAATCATGCTCGGCGCACGCGCGGGCCACCACCGCAAACTCTTCGCGGGCCTTCAGACCGCCCATGGGGAAATACTTTACCGAACTGCCGCCCATGTCTTTGAGCAATGCGATGGCGGTTTCAATCGGCACCACGGCGTCCGGCGCCGCCGAGCTTAGCGGCCCGGTGGAAATTTTCACCCACCCCGCCTTGCCGGTGGGCGACACCAGGCCGTTCACCACCGTATCGTCTTGCCCCAGCAAGGCGCGGCTGGCGCCCACGCCGGTAAAGACCTGATTCACATGCTGCGGCTGGACCTGTTGGGAAATCAGGCTGACCATCAACGACTGGCGCGGATCTCCCGCTCCCAGCCCCACCGATAGCGCGTTGCCGGCAAGCGACGCGTATTCACGCATGTCCGCCACGGCGGAAGGCACATCGGCATAATTTTTAGACAGTACGCCCACCAGCACGTGGCCCTCGGCGGCGGCGTAAATCTCACGGGCGTTATCTTTAGAGCCCGCCAATACGTTCAAACATACGCGATCACGGTAGTAATTCGGCTTAAGCTTCATGCCGCGAACCCTCCAGCAGGTTTTTGATGCAGCCGGCAATGACCTCCAACTGCGGCGGCGTGACGCTACGCACATCCACCTCAACCTTGCCTTCGTTGGCGCGATAGCCCCGGAAGTAGATGGCGGTATCGCCGTTTCTCAGCGCATCCACGATCTCTTTGGTTTTCCAACCAAGCCTGGCTTCATCGAATGTGATCTCCGTGCGCGCGATATCGCGACCGGCGCCGTCCCATACCACCCGCGCCGATATGCCGTCCAATGCGTTAAGGCTGGCGATAAACGACGTCATTTTGTCCACCATTTGCCGGCCGGTGGTCTTCGGCAATGTGACGTAGCGTTCTATCGCCTGGGTTAAGCCAAGGATGCCCTCCTTACCCACTTTCATCGCGCGGCCGATGCCCTTTGATTGCAGCTTAACCCACTCCACGCACTGCGCCTTACCCAGCACCAGGCCGCTGGTAGGGCCTTCAATGGCTTTGGCGCCGCTGTAAATCACCAGATCCGCGCCCATCCGGTAATACGCCGTCAGATCCTCCTCGGCGGCGGCGTCGACGATCAGCGGCAGCCGACGTTCATGGGCGACGGCGGCGGCTTGGGCCACCGACAGCATGCTTTTTTGCACCGAATGGTGGGATTTGATGTAAAGAACGGCGGCGGTGCGCGGCGTGATGCAGGCCGCCAATTGCTCGGCGGAGCATTCGTTGGCATACCCGGCTTCTACCGGGTTGCCGCCTCCCAGCATCACCATGGTGGATACCGGCGCGCCGAAGTTCACGTTATGGCCTTTCGGCAGCACGATATCCCGAGCCGACTCGCTGTTATGCGCCCGGTGCAGGTTTTCCAGCAACCAGGCATCGTCCTTGACAATCACGGCGGCGACGGATTGGGCAATACCGGCTGAGGCGCAGGAAACGATGACCGCGCTTTCCACATTCAACAAGCCGGCGATATAGGCGCCGGTTTTATTCACCAGATCCTGCATTTCAAAAAAATGATTTAGACCGTAATTCACCCCCTCGGCCACGTCGGCGGCTGGGGTGGAAACACCCAGAATCGTCATGCGGCCGGAGGCGTTTATCACCTGCTTGAGCTGGTATTTTTCATAGAGTGAAGACATTTTTTGCTTTCCCTTCATCGGTTAACAGGACATCGCCCGCCACTACGGCCGCCAGCGGCGTCAGATGCTGCTCGCCGGTCACGGACCGGCCTTCGGCGTCAACCAGGACCCGTGGATCGGTGCGGATATCAAATAACGTCAAATCCGCATCGGCGCCCGCCGCCAGGCGTCCTTTGTTCGGCAAGCGCAATGCCTCGGCGGCATGGTCGGTAACGCATTCGATGACCTCTTTAAGCGTCATGCCGAGGGTGAAAAATTTCGACATGACCGCCGCCAGGCTATGCACCGGGCCGTTGATCCGATTGCGGCAATAGATATCGGAACTGATGGTGTAGGGCAAAATGCCCTGCTTGATCGCCGCCGACGCGACGTCAAAACTGAAGCTGGCGGTACCGTGGCCCGCATCAAGGCGAACTCCGCGGCCCAGCGCCCGTTTCATTGAGGCGCGCAGTTCGCCTTTTGCCGATAAAATCCGGTTCGGCTTGCCGTTGAAGCAATGGGTGATGATATCGCCGGCGTCCAGCAGGTCGGCGATGTCATCCAGGGCCGGCGGGTTATTGCCGATGTGCACCATAAGCGGCAGAGAAACGTGTTCCCGCTGGATTTCCTTGGCGCGGGCCAAGGGCTTGATACCGTTGCTTCCCACCACGCTGCCGCTCATGCGCGCTTTAAGGCCAATAATAAAATCCGGGTGGTTTCGCACCGCCTCGCGCACGGCGGCGGAATCGATGCGTCCCATGTCCGACAATTCATCCTGGGTAACGATGCCGGTGCGGGCGATATTCAAAAACGCATACACCCGGGTCCGGGCCTTCCGGGCGAGGCGGTGAAAATCGTCCACGTCATCCGCCCCGGTACTGCCGGCGTCTATCACGGTAGTCACCCCGCCGGCGACCCCCACCAAATCCGGTTCGTCGTGATACACCGGCGATTTGGCGTAACAATGCACATGGGCATCGATCCAGCCGGCGCTGGCATAGACCGCGCCGTGCAAATCGAGGGTTTTCCTGGCGGCCGCGCCGTCGGCCACTTGACCGAGCAGCGCCAGCTTGCCGCCGTTCACGGCGATATCCACCAAGCCGCCGTCGACATGCTTTGCCCGTCTCACAATCAGATCATACATTTGCCAATCTCCGTCATCCACCCGACGCATCGGGTAATAACCCTGCCCCTGAGGTTCCATAGCGGCGGACGTTTGATGCCCCCTACCGACCATCTTGGCCGCTGCGGGGACGTCTACAGCGCAATGGGGAAGACAGCGCCCAGGATCATCGCCCCTAATATGGCGCCGCCGGTGATGGGTTTATCCCAGAGGTAAAACAGCAGCGCCCCAGCAATGCCCCCAGCCCGATGGGGATTGACGCCGCGATGGCGGACAGAATAATCAATGGGCCGAGAAAACGTCCCGACGCATTGCCCGCTCCCATCATGACATCCGCCCCATAAGTGGAATTGCTCTGGTTGATGGTGAACCGGCGCGCCAGGATAATCAGGCAGCCGATAAGCACGCCCAGCGCCAGGCCGGTGGCCAGCGAAGCGGCAAAATTCTGCAATGGATATTTGATGCCGGCCCCCAGCAGCAGCGCAGGCACCCCGAGCCCGACGCCGGTTTGCAACGCGCCGCCGATATCCAGGATCCCCACCAGCGATCCTTCGATAATGCGGGCAAAGAGGAAGCTGGCGCCAAAAGCCGCCACCGCGCCGTACACGCCGGTATTGATACCGGTCCGCAGCATGGAGACAAACGCCACCTCATTGAAGGCCCCGATGCCGTACAGGTAATACATATGGGTACCGGCGAATATGCCCGCGGACAGCAACCCGACAAAAATCGGGAAAGACCAGTCGGCATACCAAAAGCCGCGTGTTTCTTGTTCCATTTCCAGGCTCCTCTCGAGATTATTTGCCGCTCAGCGGGTTATGTAGGGCATCCAGCCAGCCGGGAACGCCCAGGCTGAAAGACTGCAGCATCTTCATATCGAAACCGCGGAAAAAGCCGCTCAGGACAAACAGCGCCACGATGGCGGTCATCATAATGCCGGTAATCTTATTCCAGCCGCCCTCCTCAACGCCCTTGCCGATAAGAATGCCCAACACCAGGCCGGGCACCGCGTTCCCCATAATCAATTGCGCCAAACCGCCGAATATCGTCGCCCAAAAACCGGAACGCTTGCCGGCGTCGATGGCCGCCAGCCAGAAAATAACCGGCATCACGGTATTCACCAGAATATTGGCCGCGGGCACCAGCACCTTCACCGCGGTCACCTGCAGCGCAGCCGGCACCGCGGACGCCGTGGAATTGAGAAACGCCACCACCAGCATGCCGATGACGCCGCAGGCTATGGCCATACGCCGAGGGTCGTAAAGGGTTTCGCCGAGCCGGCGATTTTTCGCCATCAACACCGCCGCGCCCCAATGGGGAATAATGCGATGGTCCACATCCTGGGTGAATGACCCGGCGGCCACCGAGGATGCCCAGGCATTGAAGAAAAAACCCAGTCCGAACGAGAAATGGGAAGCGGGATCCCCTTCGCATGAATTCAACTCTCCCAACGTACGAAACGCCCCCATGCCCTGAATGGTGGGAGCATGAAACATGCGGGCCGCTCCGGCGCCCACGCCAACCCCCACCAGCCCGCCGATAATAAGTGACTTGATTAAAATGATGAGAAACATCGGATTATCCTTTTTATTAACCCGCCTGGTTAGCGCTGCGAAAAAGGGATTTTTTCAGGATCGATCATGATGATGCTGACGGTGATATCCAGCACCACGCTATAGCTTCTCTTTACGCGAGGGAGAAACAAGAACAAGAATTTCTCCGTGGTCAGCGTTTCCTCCGCGCTCACCACATCCACCTGCATCGGTTCGATCCGCAGCAGGACATTGCCGGTGGTTTTCATGACCGTTGTCTGCACCTGACTCAACGCGCCGGACAGCGCGCCTTTTTTGGTGTCGCTTTTACCCGCCACCCTGACCTTGATGACCGTCTGCTCTTTCATCAGGCGGCGCCGTATTTTTTTAAGCCAGGTTTCAACCAATTTCCGACCCAATTCCTCTTTGTCCATAAAACCGAAACCCAGAACTTTGCACCCCTCCTGGATAGCCGTAACGCCCTCTTCAATGGATCGCATGCCGTACTTGGCTTTATAACCGTATTTATTTTGCGCGGTGATGGCGCCGGCGCCGCCGCTGCCGCAAAAAGAGATACCGAAATCCGCCTGTTCTTTTTGCATAACATCCCCCAGCTTCATATCCGCGGCCATGCCGGGAACGACTATCGCTTTGCCGCCGGCCTGCTCGATGCCTTGCGCCACTTTCTGGCCTTTACCCAAACGATCGCCGATGACTACCGTGACTTGCCCCATAGGATATTCTCCACCCTTATTCAACGTTATTATTTTTAGCCACTTCAAAATGAACCGATAATAAATAAGCCTCTTCCACCGGCAAATTACCCAATCCGCTCACTATTTGTTTGGCCATAAGCATGGAATCCACCGAAATGTCGTCGAACAAACCCTCATCCACCTCTGGTAAAGGTTCACCTGTTATGGAACGCCGTACCATCGCCCTCACATGGGAATGCAGCATTTTTTCCTGCACCGCATTGACCCGTATATTTCGCGCTTTCATCATTTCCATGATCTCCGCCAGCACTTTTGCGGTCAGCGCCGCGGACAATGTCCCCGGCACATTGCTTTCCCCGCTCGCGGGAACGGCTTTATCAACCACGATCAACTCCCTTATTGCCCATTGCAGGATGAACATGCCCAATAGGTTGCGCCAGCCCGCTTCATTAATGATTTACCCTAGCGTTAATATCTTGGAGTTTGTAGCCGCTCTTTTTCCAGTTTGAAACGGAAATATCGTGCAGGGAAGTGATCTGGCCCGCTTAATGGGATTGTACGTTGCATTTATTCTCAGCAAAGCGCTATGGTCAGCAGAAAAACACGCTCGAGAAAAAATTATTGGAAGAATACTTCATATTTTTTATATAAGTTTATCGTATGATAGTTGAATTAATTTAATTTGTGCCTCCTGCAAGGCTTTGACGCAGATTTATCATTATTAAACAATCAATTAGTTTAATTAAAATACTTTATCTTTTTCGTAGAGTACGGATGACAGGACGAATCAGCCTGAAATACGTTTAAACGGGTTATACTATTCGCCGCCAAATATAGGAGGTTCATATTAATCCCTATCCAGACATTGGCGTTATCGGGGTGGCGTCTCTCCTATTATCTCCTGGTATTGAAACGGCTAACGACGTTTTGTTCCACACCGACCGATAGTAACCGCTTTTGCATTATCATTGAAATTAACTTTGCAAAATCTAGGTTATATTTAATAGTAATATAAGCCATATTATTAGTCGATTAAGATTGCAGAATTGATCTTTTATATTAACATCCGAACATTTATTCCCTTTCAAACCTGCCCCATAAAAAGTTATTTACCGCCGCCAGACCCTAAAGCCTGCGTCGCTTTTTTTATTATGGGGTAACTTTTCAATCCAGCGATTTATCGCAAAACTCACCAGGATAAAGCCATGCAAATAGCGACAAAGGAGATGGGGGAAATAAATGCAGATCACTGAAGGATTAACAAATTATCATAATGTTTTGTCAAATGATTCTGAAGCAGAATTTTTTGATTGTGAAGAACCAGACCAGGGAACCCATGGTGACAATGAGATATATTACGATCTGTTGGATGACATGCCGGCAACGCCGGTTCCGTTCACTGAGGATGTTAAACGTACCCTGGTTCATTTGGTCAATACGATAATCGCCTATGAAGCGGATCGGTTTTCTCTTTCCCTGTTGCACAAAGCCGGGATAGGCATACCTTTTTCTCTATTGTCGGCGGCGCATTCATTTTATCGGGTTTGGCGTCGGGAAGAAAATATCGGCACCGTGCTTATCGCCGGGATGCCGTTTTTCGCCCAGGCCATATTACCTCACAGCGAAAACTTAAGGTTGTTGGCAAACTTTATTAAGAATCATATCGAACATCAGTTCGGCAACGATCCCCTTTGTTTCGCGGCGGCTGACGGCGAGTGCGCCGCCAGTCCCTATTTAGGGCTGGGGATCCTGGCGTTGATGGGTGAATATTATCTTCGGCACCATCCCGTGCCGACGCCGACGCGCGCCGGCCTGAAACTGCCGGTGGCGCTGGCGCGGTTGTTCAGCCATATTTGCCGCTACTGGCCTCTTCTTTGCGCCGCTTCCACGACGAACGGCGCGGCGCCGGCGGATGAATCCGGTCGCATGGCCCTGAGCGCATCCGAGAAAAGAGAACAAAGAGAGGGACGCGTGCTGGCGCGTTTATGGGCCAGCGGCAGCCAACGTCGACAAGCCGGGCGGGAGCGTATCGCACAATCCTATTACGGTATCGAAACACCGGCATTAACCGCCGATACCGCCGGCGCAATGAGAAAAAACAGCCTGCCGACCCCGGCGCGACCGGGGGAGCCGCCGCCACGCCCGGTATTGCATTACCCGCGATCGTTGCGCCCGTGGGTCGCGCATTAAACGCGCTGGCGCAAGGATTACGCTATGCATTGACGCCGTTTCCCGTCGTCAGCGGGGCATCGGCAGCCCCTTTGTCCGCCGTTTCGCCATCCCTGAAAAAAGTCGGTATCGACCCTGCCAAGGCGGCGAGATTGAATGTGTCCGCCGAAGCATGGATTACGCACGAAACGTCCACCACCAATCTTTGCTATCGTGGTCCCCGGTGGACGCCGCCTTTAACAAAACTTCACCAACATCTGCGGCAATCTTATCCCACCATAAGCGTTATCATGGCGCAATGCGTGGCCGAGAGCGTCGACCGCCGCTTCGGCATTCTGCTTAATCCCGATCACTGTTATTTGCATCGATACCCCAGTTCCGATCCCGCCTCTGAACTATCCCGCCCTTCACGCCACGAGGGTGACTCGCTCCGTTCCCTGACGCTGACGGATATCGCCTTAAGGCGTTATTTTACCGACGCATTCGACAATCTGGCGGATCTCGATGAAGATTATGGGTTTTATCGAGACGACGGAAGCGCGCCGGATACGCATCGGCACATTCCGTTGTCCTTCCGTCCGTCGGACCTGGAACCCCTGCTGGACGAACTGGAATTGTCCACCGTTTATCAGCATGCGTTGCACCGTTATTGGCAGGGCAACCACGAATACTACGAGGCTTCGTCGATGATTCATCTGCTGAGCGCGCTTATGCGTTGCCGGGAGCAATTGACCCCGCAGGGCGTCGAGCTGTTTATGCAGTCGCTGGGCTTCGGCGCTTTTTCACCTCCCAAGCTCAGTGTGTCGTTATTTGATATCAACGGCTATGTCGCCACCGATATCGTGATCATCAAGAAGCATGAGACGGCGGAACTGGGACTTTATCTGCCCCGATCCCCGCAACCGCTCCACCGTTTTGACGACGATCGGGCCATGGGGGAGTGGGTCGTTCGCCAAAGCCGGGATCCCTTACTGCGGCAAAACCTGCTCGAGCACTTTCCCTTGGAGGACAGAAAAGACGGGTTTTTTTCTCTTTGGCGGATGGGGCGTGGAGCATTGGCTGGAGTCCATCGCGGATTATCCGGAAAGCATATGGCAGAAAAAAGAAAACGCCAGCGGGCATCTGCATGAAATAGTGGCGCGACGGCAGCGGGAACGCATGTTGAAAGATGCGGTATCGCTTCCCCAGCTTAGGCGAACGCTGCCGGGAAATAAAAACACCGATATGACCCTGTGGATTAATGGGCTTTTCCCCCTGCCCCTTTCACCGCTTAAGACGGAGGGCGAACAGGGGCCGGACTCCAGTCCGCTTCTTTTGCCGGCACGAGCGCCTTCTAGACTGAACTCGCCGCAACGGGCGCTCTCCATGATCATTTCCGCCGCCGGTGAAATATTGCCCTGCGATGAGCATGGCGACATGCCTTTTTCAACCGGAGCGAAGATAACGCCGGCCTTATTTCACGCCATCATCCGCCATGATTTGGAAGAGGCGGAAAAATCCCGCAATGCCACAACGGGGGAGGGCCGTGTTCTGAAGGCTTTGTCGATAATGCCCGACGGCTATGTCCGTACTCAATGCCGATGGCCCAACGGCAGAATCGACATGCATTTCAGCGTGACTCTGACCGATGCGGAGGGGAAACGGCGAGAAAATATGACGGCTGTCCGCATGTTCAGTCACATCCTGCCGCTGCGCTTCAATGTTCGTCTTAAAGCTTATGAGATATACGATATCAATCATGAGGATATCCCGGGCTATCCCGTTTGCCACGATGCGGCCTCTCTGTGGCGGTTCGGACGGATAACCGGCCATCAGTATCATGAGCGAACCGCCGTTTCCATGGCGATTTATAGCCATATCTCCGTCAGACTGTATAAATTACTCATGGGAAATCTCAATGAGCTTTGCAAAAGCGTTACCGATATCACGCCGGTGAACAGCAATGGAATCGTGCGGGACGGCAAGGACAACGATTACCTCATGATGGATAATCATTATATCAAGATGATCAAAGGGCCTGGGGAAAACGTCTTTTTTTTACGGGGCGATAATAATATCCAATTAAAAATCAGGTTCGATAATAAAAAAAAACGATTCGTTTATCTCCCTGAAGACAATTCCCTTTACTTTTCCCAAGATAAACCGTTGGCGCCGGAGTTATTGAAAAATGCCGCTGACTCCAGCCTCAGTTATCGACAAGGCTTCCGGTCATCCGACATCGCCGCCGGTTCCTTGGCTTTATTGGCGGAGCAACGGCTGGCGTATTCAGGTTTAAAAAAAATCATCTATTTTGGGCTTTCCGATGAAGAAGTTGCCCTTCATCCACAATATGCGCCGCAAAGCGAAACCCTGCGTAAAACCTTGTCCCAGTGTGAAACGATTGTCGGCGAGCTGCGCACGAAGCCCGCACAGCCGGCGCTACGGGATGCCCTCTACACCGCGCTTCACATTACCGGCGCCGGCGCGAAGGCGAAATGCCGAGCCTGGTCTCTTTTCGAAGATAACCTGGCGAAACTCCAGACCCTATTGGACAGCCATGCCCGAGATGGCTACCGTCGGGTATGGGGCGCATCTTTTGCGACCTTTACCACGGCGCTCATCAGCCAAAAATCCGATCCGCTGAAACGGTTATGGTTTAATGTGCGATTTCGGCAGCCAAACGCGCCGCACAACGGCTATCTGGCGCAATATTGCCATTACGGCTGCAAAGAGATCCAGCTGAAGGAAAATACCGCCATCCTCAGCCGCTCAGCCGGCAAAGAGCGCGTCCCGCAAGAGGACGCTTTCGTCAATCCGGTCTACAGGGACGATTTTCCAAAGCTTATGGCCAGGCTAGAGCGGGGAAGCATGAGCGTTAATGAAATCGACAGCCTGGCGGGTTTACCCGAGGCAACCGGCATCCAGCATCTGGCCTTTCTGTCCGACAAAATGATGGCCAAACGGTTATTTCGCTCGAAAGCCACGGCCCGAATCAAAATGATCCTGACCGACGCCGACAAATTCAGCCATTTATTGCTGCATTTGCATGCCGCCATGAATAACCGCTCCTGTGAACACGCCTATCCGGAGCCGGTGAGAATGTCGCTGTTTATGCTGGCCTGGCAGGGGTTGTGAAATTCACCGACGGCCATGGCATTCAGGGGAATTAACGGAATTTAGCGTGATTTTCCTTCTCGGTCTGTTTGAACTGCGCCGCCACCGCTTTGGCCTGCTTGATATCGCCCTTTTGCGCCAATGCCTGCGCCTGCTCTATCTGGCCGAGAAGAGTCGTTATGCCCTGGCGGAAATCCTTCATCTGCGCGCTGTCGGCCGCCTGTCCCTTGAGTTTGGGCGGAGTGCCGCTGCGCGCATCCTGCGCCGCGTCGTGCATACCGTTCAAGGCATGTTGCAGAGTCGCCAGATCGTCGGTCTTCAACACCGCGCTGTAATTGGCCGCCAAGGCGTCCATATCGTCGGCGAGGGCGCGAGCCTGCGCCCCCAACGGGCATAACATAAGCAGAGTAAACGACAACATTGTCACAAGGGGTTTATTCATTATTATTGACCTTTTTATTGACCAGCGATTTTCATCATCGGCAACAATATCGACCCGCATTGAATATTGCTGCGGGTCTCAATATCATCACCTACGGTAACGATATTACGCAGCATGTCCCGCAAATTTCCGGCGATGGTGATTTCACTCACCGGATACTGGATCTCGCCGTGTTCAACCCAAAAGCCGGCCGCGCCCCCGGGAATAATCGCCGGTAATGGCGCTGACGCCTTGTCCCATGAGTTCGGTCACCACCAGGCCGCGATCCATGTGTTTGACTAATCCGGTAAAATCAAGGCCGCGGCCGGCGATACGCCAATTATGGATACCTCCCGCATGGCCCGTGGTCTTCATGCCCAGTTTACGCGCCGAATAGCTGCTCAATAACCAGGTCTGCAACACGCCGTTTTCGACGATGGTGCGATCCTCGGTGCGCACGCCCTCGCTGTCGAAAGGAGAAGAGGCCAATCCCCGCGGCAAATGGGGATATTCCTTGATGGTCATCCAATCGGGCAAAATGGATTTACCCAGATCATTTAGCAAGAACGTGGCTTTACGATAAACGTTGCCGCCGCTGATGGCCCCCATTAGGTGGCCGAACAGCCCGGTGGCCACCTCCGCGGCAAACAATACCGGAGCCTGCATGGTATCGAGCTTCCGTGGATTGAGGTGCGCCAGGGTTCGGCGTGCGCTCTCTTCCCCTACCCATTCCGGCGTGCGTAATTCATCAAACACCCGGCTGATGGTATAGGCATAGTTGCGTTCCATGTTTCCGCCGCTTTCAGCGATAACGCTGCTGGAAATGGAATGGCGGCTGCTGCTGTAGCTTTTGAGCAGACCATGGCTATTACCGTAAACTTTGGTGCTATAGTGGCTATTAAAGTTGCCGCCTTCGGTATTGGTGATGCGCTTGTCGGCGTTCAAAGCGGTCATCTCGGCCCGGGACGCCATCTCCGCTCCGCGTTCCGCATCGAGCTCAGCGGGATGGAACAGGTCCAACTCAGGGGCATCGAAGGCCAACAATTCTTTATCCGCGGGTCCGGCGCACGGGTCGACAGAGGTATAACGGGCAATATCCAGCGCGGCGCCGACGGTCCTCGCTATGGCGTCCGAGCTTAAATCAGTGGAGGACGCGCTGCCTTTGCGTTGTTGATGATAGACGGTAATGCCCAATGCCCCGTCGCTGTTGAATTCGACATTTTCCACTTCGCCATAGCGGGTACTGACGCCGATGCCGGTGGTTTTCGTCACCGCCACTTCCGCCGCGTCCGAGCCGGCGCCCGCTAGTTCCAGCGCTTGTGCAACCGCGTTTTCCAATAATTTCCGCTGTTCTGCAACTTGCATGTCTAATTTCATTGATCCGCCAGATTCATAGGGTTATCTGCAAGAGGTCGACCCTAACGCAGGCCGGACAGAGTCGGATTATGCTGCCGACTGGGACCGGCAAAAGGCCAAGGTCATCTATTAAGCATAAGTCTATCAGTCCGCAAAGCATTTGGCACGGTATGCCGCCAAGGCGGCGGCGGGAACAACTGTAAATAAAAGCAAACCGCGCCGCCTATGAGGATTATGACGCCGAATAGGGTAAAATAAGGGCATTGAAGATCCCTCGCAACCTGTTAGGATGAGCCTCTTTTTGAGGAACCGTATTATGACAAAACCGGACGATTGGCTCGACGAACAGCCGGACGCACAACCCGATGAAAGTGAAGACGAAATCATTTGGGTCAGTAAAAGCGAAATCAAACGTGATGCCGAAGCGCTGAAAAAACTCGGCGTCGAGTTGGTGGAGTTGGGCAAAAACGGGCTGGAAAAGATACCGCTGGACGAAGACCTGCTCGCCGCCGTCGAACTGGCCCAGCGGATAAAAAAAAGAGGGGCGCCGCCGCCAGATCCAGTTAATCGGCAAAATGCTGCGCGCCCGCGATGTGGAGCCTATTCATCAGGCGCTGGACAAGCTGAAAAATCGGCATAACCAGCAGGTCACCTTGTTTCATAAGCTGGAAACCCTGCGTGATCATCTCATCGAGCAGGGGGATGAAGGGGTGGCGGAGGTGATGGCGCTTTATCCTGACGCGGACAGACAACAGCTGCGCTCGCTGGTACGCAACGCGCAAAAAGAACAGGCGGCCGGCAAACCCGGAAAAACCGCGCGGCTGATCTTTCAATATCTGCGCGGTATCGCCGACGCGGAGTAATAAGCCGCAAATCGGCCCGGCCGCGCCGGTCCGCCCGCGGCATTGCGCTCTATCGCCGGCCTGGATAACCTCACTGCCTCTTAGCCCAGGGTGATGAAAAAACGCACCATTGTTTTCGTTCGCAATAGCGCAACGCCGCAGGCTTTTTTCGTTCGCAATGGCGCAATACCGTAGCCCATCGTTTTAACGCGCATGAAGCAATGCCCCAAAGCAGGGTGTTTCGCGCGCTTATCCGCGGACATTGAAGTGCAGCTGACCCTCCAATTCCTCTTCAGCTTCATCAAACAGCAGAATCAGCGCGCCGAAACGGCGTTTTTTCGCCCCGCTCAGGTGGATAAATTCAATCTCCACCGGTAAAGGCAAGCGGCGGATGACGGTTTGCCATAGCTCATCCAGATTGGCGTCAATGGGCTCCGACAGCGCGAACCGTCGGCCAAAATCACGGTAAAAAGCCGGAAGATCGGGTATCTGGTTAAAATCAAAGGATACTTTCTCCATCTAGCGTTCTCCGTAAGGCATCACGTCAATAAACTTTATCCCGGCGTTCAGGCAGCATGCCACAGGACGCAAAGGGCGGGCGTGGCAAAAAGAGTCGTCATAAACCGCCGATATGCACTGTTTTCACTTCCAGATACTCCTCCATGCCCAACACCGAACCTTCGCGGCCCAAGCCCGACTCTTTCACCCCGCCGAACGGCCCCAATTCAGTGGATACCGCGCATTCATTCACCCCGACCATGCCGCTTTCCAACGCGGCGGAGACGCGAAACACCCGCTGCAGATTCTGCGTATAAAAATAGGCCGCTAAACCGAAGGGGGTATTATTCGCCCTGGCAATCACTTCTTCTTCAGTATCGAAGCGAAAACAGGCCGCCAGCGGGCCAAAAGTCTCCTCATGAGCCAGCGTCATTTGCTCGTTGGCATTGGCGATGACCGTGGGCTGGTAAAAATTTCCCCCCCCCCAGGGCATGGACTTGACCGCCGGTAACCGCAACGCCGCCTTTCGACAGCGCATCCCTCACATGCTCCCGAACCTTGTCCACGCCGGCTCGGTTAATCAGCGGCCCCACCACCACGCCCTCCTCCATGCCGTCGCCCACCTTGAGCTTTGCCGCTTCCTGCGCCAGACGGCGGACAAATTCGTCATACACGCCAGATTGGATATAGAAGCGGTTGACGCTGACGCAGACCTGTCCCGCATTACGGAATTTATTGGCCATGGCTCCCGCCACCGCGGCATCCATATCCGCATCGTCAAACACGATAAAAGGCGCGTTGCCCCAGTTCCATAGAGATTTTTTTCATGGTGTCGGCGGCGTTGCGCATCAGAGTCTTCCCCACCGCGGTGGAACCGGTAAAGGTTATCTTGCGAACCTCTGAACTGGCCATGATGGCATCGCTGATGGCGGCGGTATCTCCCGCCACGCCGTTGACCACGCCCTTCGGCACACCAGCCTGATGGGCCAGCGCCAGCAAGGCGAACGCAGAAAGCGGGGTCGCGTTGGCGGGTTTGATAAGAGTGGTGCAGCCGGCCGCCAGGGCCGGTCCCAGTTTACGGGTCAGCATGGCCAAGGGAAAGTTCCATGGCGTGATAGCCGCCACCACGCCCACCGGTTCACGGGTGGCGAGGATACGGGAATGCGCCTTGGCGGGGGGGGAATGATTTCACCGTTGGCGCGCTTGGCCTGCTCGGCGAACCACTGGATAAAACTGGCGGCATAGGCCACTTCGCCGACAGCCTCCTTCACCGGTTTGCCCTGTTCGGCGGTCATGAGTCTGGCCAGATAGGATTGGTTTTCCATGATGAGACTGTACCAACGGTACAGAATTTCAGAGCGCTCTTTCGCGGTTTTGGCGCGCCAGGCGGGAAAGGCGGCGCTTGCCGCGGCAATGGCGGCCTCGGTTTCATTTTTGCCGCTTTTGGCCACCCGGGCCACCAATTCCCCGGTGGCCGGATTCAGCACGTCAAAAGTCTCTTGCCCGCGATGCCACTCGCCGTTGACCAAATAACCGGTGTTGAACAGGACATGATCGGCAATAGGTGAATTATTATGCATAATAGACTCCCTTGGGGATTTTCGCCGGAGACGGCGTCACAGGGTTCCCACAGATGGTCTAAGTATAGATGCATGACAGGGATAGGGGAGCGGCGTTTAACCGCCCAGGGCGTGTCGGTAGCGCAACAGCGTGTCGGTTAAGCGTTCCACCGGTTCGATAACGGCGGCCGGCGCCTCGTAATGCAGCAGCTTTTGCCGGTAAATGCCCAACTCGTCCAGCAAGCGGCTGAAATGCTCGCCGCGGCGAATTTCGTTGCGGGCGTTGATAACCCGATCGGCGGTGGCGCGTATCTGCCGGTGGTAAGCGGATAAATCCTCATTGACCGGAATGTCCACCACGCGCAGTCGTTGATGCGAAATAATAAGCAGCAACGCCAGGCGATACTTGGCGATATCGGTGGGAAACAGCATCAGCAGTTGAAATAGCTGATGATACAGCGCCGGCAGATGATTTTCCCGGCGCCTTGCTTTATTGGTGGAAAGCGCCGATACCGCGCCGAAAACAAACCTGTTCAACAGCACCCGGCCGATGCGGGCCTTGGAACTATCCCGGATCAGGAAAACCACCAGCGTCGCCAACGCGCAGCCGATAATCTGTCCCAGGGCGCCATCAAGAAAACTGTTGATGGAAAACGACATGGGATTGGACAGGCCGATAATGGTGAGGGTGCCCGCCATCAGGCCGAGAGAGCCCAAAATCTGCTTTTGCACCGTGAAACCGACGATAAATGTCAGTATGCCCAAGGAAATAAACAACAACAGCAAACTTTGCTGGGTCGACGGCATAACATACATATACAGGATAGCGCCGACGGGCAACGCCGCCGCCATGCCGTACAGCAGGTCTTTACATACCATCAGCGGATTGGGGGCCCGCATCGCCAGGGCGGTTACCACCGTAATCATCACCACGCAGCCGCTGCCGGAGGTCCAGCCGGTCCACAGCCAGAACAGAAAACCCAGCGCGGTGGCGACGCCGGTCCGCAAGCCGTTGATCATGGCATGATGATGCTCGGCCGAGGGCGCGGTGACAACCGCCTGATCCACCAGCACCTGTTCTTCGATATTGCTGATACGCGTATTGTTCTTCACCCCTTTCATCAGCAGCAGGAAACGCGTGGCGGTGCCGACCCAGGTATAGAGCGTATGCGGCATCCGACGGGTGGGGGTGGAGGCAATTACCTGGCGCATCAGCTTCATGCGCTTGTGAATATCCGCCACCGTCGCCACCGGTTCATTGAACAGCAGCAGGAGCTGCGTGTTGACGAACTCCGGATGGACTTGCAAAATCAGGTAGGTTTCGCAGGCCTGGGTGATAAGCGTCAGCGACAGGGTATTGATGGCCCGCAGGCGCCGGTTACAGCGGCTCCAGTGTGGGGACTCCATCATCAGATTGCTTCGCATGCCGTTGACGGCGGTGGTCTTTTTCACCAACGACGCCCAAGAAGCATCAATATCCTCTTTCGGCGCGTTATTAAGGCACAACACCAGCAGCCGGTATTGATCCAACAGCAATTGATCCACCGCCCAATCGATATCTCGCTTAATGGATCGGGGAGAGAACAACACGTCCGCCAAAATGGCGCATAGGATCCCCAGCACGATTTCACTGCAGCGCTCAATGGCGTATTGCGGCGCGGTCAACGGCGCCGCCTGGATACCGACGATGATAATCAGCGCGGTATAGCCGGACAGGGCGAAGGCATAGGCGTTTTCCACCCGCACCAGCGAGGAGTACCAGGTGCAGGCCCCCGCCCAGATGCAGCTAAGCAATAACATGACCACCGGCGCCCTGATGGTGGTGGTGATAATCACCAGCGCGCCGATACAGCCGATAAAGGTACCCACGATACGCAGCATGCCGCGATATTTGATGGCGCCGGCGAAAGGCTCGCCGCCGGCGGCGAAGGCCGGCCCCCCCCGCGACGATGGCCGCGGTCAATGCGGACCAGCGCGGGGTCGCCAGTTGGAAATGGAAACCCAGAAACAACGCCAGCAGTACGGCGAAGGTTAGCTTAATTGCGAATCGGCAGCGTATGAAAAGAGGGTAAAGCATTGTCATCACGTTACCTTCCGCTTAGCCGAATTCCCGCAAACGACCGATCAACTGCATCATCGGCGACAGCTTGGCGCGATGGTGATCGCGGCTGCCGGTGATCACCACCGTCGCGGTGGTGCCGGCGGGATAAAGGTCTCCCTGTTGTTCATCAAGCCTGATTTTTACCGGCACTCGTTGCGCCAAACGCACCCATTCGAGATTGGAATCCACCGTGGCCAGGCCTTTTTTATCCGCCGCCGCGTTGGTATTGGTCACCCCGGCGGCGATGCTGTCTACGGTGCCATAGAACACCCGGTTGCTGCCCAAGGGCGTTATCTCCGCCCGGTAGCCCGGACGCACTCTCTCCAGCTTGGTCTCTTCCATGTAAGCCAGCAGATAAAACGAATTTTTCTTCACCAAGGCTACCGAAACCGTACCGCGGGTGATGAATTCACCGGCATGTACGTTCAGATTGGTTATCCACCCGTCCGCCGGCGCGCGGATAACGGTGCGATCCAAATCGATCTTCGCCAGATCCCGCGCCGCTGCCGCCTTGGCCAACTGATGGTTGGCGGTGATGAAGTCATTGCTGGCCTGATCGATATTCTCCTGCGACAGCGCGTCGGTACCCAACTTTACCCGTCGCCCGGCCTCGCGATGCTTCTCGGCCGCCAACGCCTGATAATAGTCCACTTCCGCTTGCGCTTCGTCCAACGCCTGTTGGTAACGCGGCTGATCCACCACAAACAACACCTGCCCCTGCTGCACCAATTGGTTATCCGTCACCCGGACATCCGTGAGCAGACCGCTGACATCGGGGGCGATGGCCACCACATCGGCGGTAAATTTAGCGTCTCTTGTCCAGGGGGACTCGGTATAAAATACCCAGGCGCGGAAGATAGCGATGGCGGCGATCAGGACCAAAAGAAGAGTTATCGCGATTCTCGTTATTTTTACTACAACAGTTTTCACAGCGACCTCAGACGAAAAGACAAGAAATCAGGTAGTACGTGCAGCAGTACAACGCGGTATTAAACAGGGCGGGATGCCAGACATGATCGTAAATCCCGGTTGGCTGAAGCACCCGGCGCAGCACAAAGAAAATCGCCATGGATACCAGCAACTCAAAAAAAACCGGCGGAAACGACAGGCCGAATATCACCATAACCGGGAGCAAACTCATTACCTTTTCCTTAACCTATCCTCTATTGGGTGTTTCCGGCGGTTCAAAGAAGCGTGATCTCCCATGCAAATGAGCCCTTGACGCGGGAATTTTCACCCACGCCACATAAGGTTAGTCAAAAAGCAGGAAATTTACCGAAGGATATTCCAGACGGACAAACCGGTTTATGACAGACTGGCGCACCGCATCCCGGCAAGAATTGTTTAGTAAAAAGTCATAAACCAATGAACGTACCGGGATTGCACTCTAGGTTACGGTGAACCGATAGCGTTATAATAGTCCCGTTTGTAACGGGTTTTCAACATAAGGTGATCTAAATCACTTTTAACTCAGAGTGAATAATGGAAAGACTCAATCGCATGCTGGTGTTTGCCAAAGTGGTGGAAGTGGGATCATTTACCGCCGCCGCCAGGCAATTGCAAATGAGCGTGTCGTCCATCAGCCAGACCGTGGCCAAGCTGGAAAACGAGCTGCAGGTCAAATTGATGAATCGAAGCACTCGCAGCATCGGCCTGACGGAAGCCGGAAAAATTTATTACCAAGGCTGCCGCCGCATGCTGATTGAGTTCAACGAGGTGCACGAGCAGCTTTACGCCTTCAATAACACCCCGATCGGCACGCTGCGTATCGGCAGTTCCTCAACCATGGCGCACAACGTCCTCGCCACCATGACCGCCGACATGCTGAAAGAGTACCCCGGCCTGTCGGTGAATCTGGTGACCGGCATCCCCGCGCCGGATATCATCGCCGACGGTCTGGATTTGGTGATACGGGTCGGGGCGCTCAATGATTCCAGCCTGTTTTCAAAACGGCTCGGCGCCATGCCGATGGTGGTGTGCGCCGCTAAAAGCTACCTAGCCGCCCATGGCATGCCGGAAAAGCCCGGCGACATGACGAATTTTTCCTGGCTGGAATACGACGTGCGCCCGGACAGCGAATTCGAGCTTATCGCTCCGGAGGGCATCACCCTTCATCTGGCGCCGCAGGGCAGATTCGCCACCAATGATTCCCAAACCCTGGTGCGCTGGCTCACCGCCGGCGCCGGCATCGCCTATGTGCCGATTATGTGGGTACTGGAAGAAATCAAACAGGGTAACGTCGAGATCCTTTTTAAGGGCTATCTATCCGACCCGCGCCCGGTCTATGCGGTCTATACGCAAAAAGACAAATTGCCGCTGAAGGTGATGGTGTGCATCAATTATCTTCAGGAGTACTTTAAAAACGTGGCCACGGTATATCAGGCGTTCCGTCAGGAAAATAATGCCTGAGAGCCGCATGACATGAAAAGCGTATAATATCCACGTTGAAATGTTGACGGTAGCCAGTAAAAGATAACGGACTCAGGCCCGCTGCCCCGGGCCGCTCCTCAGGCGGTGCCGCCCACCGTCAGCTTATCCAGCTTCAGCGTCGGCTGGCCGACGCCCACCGGCACGCTTTGCCCCTCTTTGCCGCACACGCCGACCCCTTTATCCAGCGCCAGATCGTTGCCCACCATGGAAATCTGCCGCATCGCCTCAATGCCGGAGCCGATAAGGGTCGCGCCCTTCACCGGGCTGGTCACCCTCCCCTTTTCAATCAGATAGGCTTCCGAGGTGGAAAAGACAAACTTGCCCGACGTGATATCCACCTGGCCGCCGCCGAAATTCGGCGCATACAAACCATAATCTACGCTGGCGATAATATCCTCCGGCGTCGACTCGCCGGCCAGCATATAGGTATTGGTCATACGCGGCATCGGCAAATGGGCATAAGACTCACGCCGGCCGTTGCCGGTGGGGAACCCCCATCAGGCGTGCGTTCAGTTTATCCTGCATATAGCCTTTAAGAATGCCGTTTTCAATCAGCATATTATACTGCCCCGGCACTCCCTCGTCGTCGATGGCCAGCGACCCGCGCAAACCGGCCAGCGTGCCGTCGTCCACCACGGTACACAGGGGGGGGACGCCACCAGCCTGCCCATCTGCCCGCTGAAGACCGAGCTGCCGCGGCGATTGAAATCCCCTTCCAGGCCATGACCCACCGCCTCATGGAGCAACACGCCGGGCCAACCGGCCCCCAGCACCACCGTCATGGCGCCGGCGGGCGCCGAAATGGCGGAAAGATTCACCAGCGCGACGCGCACCGCTTCCCGCGCCCAATTGTCCGCCCGCACGTCGCCGCCGTCGTCCGCCAGGAAATAGTCATAACCAAACCGACCGCCGCCGCCGCTGGAGCCGCGCTCACGTTTACCCTCATGCTCCACCTGCACGCTGATGGACAGCCGCACCAGCGGACGCACATCCGCCGCCAGGGTCCCGTCGCTGGCGGCAACCAGAACCTGCTCATAAACGCCGGACAGGCTGGCGTTGACTTCCGTGACGCGCGCATCGGCGGCGCGTGCGACTTTGTCCACCCGATGCAATAAAGCGATTTTTTCTTCCCGCGGCAGACTGTTCAGCGGGTCCAAAACCGGATAAAGCTTTTTATAAGGCACTTCGCCCAAGGTGCGTACTCGCCCGTTACCTTGTTCCTTAACGATGCTGCGCGCGGCATTGACGCTCAATTCCAGGGCATTCAGCGTTAATTGATCGGCATAGGCGAAACCGGTCTTCTCGCCGCTCACCGCCCGAACGCCCACGCCCTGATCGATATTGTAGGAGCCGTCTTTGATGATGCCGTCTTCAATCATCCAGGCTTCGTGGTAGCTGGACTGGAAATAGAGGTCGGCATAATCCAGGCGACGTTCGGTCATTTGCCCCAATAGGGTAAAAAGATCGTTATGACTCAGGTTGTTGGCCGCGAGTAATTGCTCACTGACAAATGTCAGACTCATAGGTTTTCACTCTTATAGTAGATGGAATGGCCAGCAACGGCTGGAACGCTTATCGCTGCATACCCTGCATGCTTGTAATATAGCAGGCGTGCCGGCTGTCCTCATTCACCCCGGCCGCTTGTTGAGATAGGCTAAGGGAGTGCATTCGAGGGCCGGCTTCCTGCATCTGGTAATCTATTAGGTATAGACTGCGGCAATTCCCGGTCGACGTCAAATGGGTAAAAGCGAATTCAGCTATTTCGCCAGCCAAGCGTTGATTTACTCAAAGCGCTTATGTCGCCAGCGACGCCATGTTCGTTACCCCCATTTAGCTTTGACGGCGAGCTTTTGCGGCTGACGCGAAACTATTTGGCTTTGACGGCGGGCTGCCGCGGCTGGCGCAAAACTATTTGGCTTTGACGGCGGGCTGCCGCGGTTGGCGCAATACTTCCTGGATTTTCGGCTGGTCCAAACTGCCGCTGATATGATAGCGAATCACCGAAATTTTATTCCAAAGCGGCGCCAGGACCTTGCTGGCGGCAAACACCGCCGCACCCACCATCGGATTGATGGCAAAGGCGGTGGCGACGCCGACGGTGGCGGAAATTTCCGGCGCCACCACGGCCTCCATATCAATGACCTGCTGATTGAAATCCACATCGCCGGACATGGCGATATCCGCCTCCAACCCGTCCACCAGTAGATCGCTGGTGTGCAACACGCCCGATTTAAGCCAGGCGGTGCCCTTGATGGAGTCAAAATAAAAGCCTTTGCCGAAGGTATCGCTGAAATCAAACTGCAGCTTACGCAGCAAGGCGTCGAAGCTGACCAGGCGTAATAACCGTCCGGCCCGGCCGCTGCTGATATTGTCGATCTTGCCTTTGCCAAGCTGGGTATGCAACACGCCGTTCAAGGTGGGAATATCCACGTTCCAGGGATAAGACTGCCAGTGCAGATCGTAATCCACGGTAAAAGGCGCATCGCGCAGCGGCGTATCGATACCGAGATAGTCATTGGCCGCGCCGATATCCTTGCCGCTGAGTTTGCCTTTGATGTCGGTCTGGTTTTGCGTGCCGCGCCTCGTCCAGGTCCCGGCGAGGGTCAGACGCGACTTGCCGGTATCCACCACCGCGTTGGCGACATGAAGGGCGTTCTGGCCGGGGGCGACATCCGCCTGCACCCGCCCCAGGTTTTGTCCCAATACCCAGCACTCCTGGCAGCGCAAGGCGATAGACGGCCAATCATTAAAGGAAAGCGTCGAATCATCCCCGTTCAACAGACCGTCCGCGCTCTTGCCGTCATCCGTCGCCGACGCTTTTGGCCAAAGGGGGTTGTAGTAGAGGTACTGAAGATCCGCTTGCCATGCTCCTGTATCCGGGAGCGTCAGCTTGCCGTCTATCTCCTTGCCCCGGGCCACAATGGCGCTGCCGCCGGCGATATTGGTCCGGGTCAGCGCCAGGTCATGCCATTGCTGTCCCCCCCCCCAGCGTCAATACCGGCGTATTCAGCGTCAACGCATCGGGAAAACGGAATCGGCTGACCGCCGCTTTGCCCGCCGATCGCGATTGCGGCGTCATCAGCGCCAGCCATTGTTCGCCGTCCAGAGAAGGCAAATTGAGAGTCAGGCTATCGTCGGCGGGCAGCGTCGGCACCTTACCCCCCTGCCGCCGCCCAGGCGCCCTTTTGCAAAACGACCTGTTTGGACAATAACCATTGGCTATTGAAAGTGTTTTTGCCGACGCTGCCGCTCAGGGTGAAACCGGAAAGGTTGCCGACGGCGGTTACCGCCAGTGGTAACGGCTGTCCGCCCTGTTTATCCAGCGGAGAAGGCAAGTGGCTGCTTACATTCCTAAGATCGCCGTTGACGTCGATTTTGTAGCTGGGTTTACCCTTCGACGGCAGCGTCACCGCAATGGCGCTTTGCCAGTCCGCATGGCCGGACAGCGCCTGACGAAAAGGCGCCGGAATGCCCGGCAGATGATCCATGTCCGCCACGCTCTGTAAACCGACGTTGACATCGAAGCCCTGCGGCCGTTCCAGGGTATTAAACCCTATCACCAGGGGTTGTCCCAGCCATTGCGCTTTCAGACCGTCGCTGTCCAAATCGCCGTTGTGATAGCGGAATTGACCGTTCAGGGCGGTCAAGTTCATGCCCAGGGGTTTTATCAATAGACTGTTGTTATTCAATACCACGTTACCCGAAGCGGTAACAGGCTGGCCAGTCAAGGGTATATCAAGATGTAAGTCCCCACTGACATCACCGCCGATTTGCAATTCGCCCAGGGTCGCGCCCAAGGATTCCTTGAGCGGCGTCGCGTCAAAGTAGTCGCCCACCGCCTTGCCCGAACCCTTGATATTCGCATCGATCAGCAACAGTTCCTTGGAATAGTCGGGTATCGCCGCCGCCACATCGCTGCCGACCGCGTCCCCCAATTGCGTTTGGGGCGCATGCATAAACAGGCCGTCATTGAGAAAATCGAGATCGATGTCCAGGTTCGTCAGATGCGGCCAACCGGGCTCAAATTCATAATCGGCATGGCGCAGCGGCACCCACACCTCAAACTGGCCGTCGTTATGTTTGAACGGGAACTCTCTGGGATCGCCGGCGAAAAGCAGCGTGGCGTTATCCACTTGCCCGCCTTTCAGCGCGCCGGTCAGGTAATTCACCAGGCGGGTGCCCATGAAAGGCTCCGGGAAATAACGCCAGGCCTGCGCGGCATCATAGAGCCTGATACCGGACAGGATATCAAGCCAAGGATCGCCTTTGATGGGCTGATGATAATGAAAATCGCCGGTCATCCACAACGATTCGGCACGCAAATCGATATTCTTGCCCCACAAGGTCAGGCCTTGTTCATTATTCTGCCAATTCAGGGCCACGCGGGCTTTTTGCACCGACAACGGCGCGCGAAACATGTCTTGATAAGGCAGAGTGCTGTTATCCAGCGCGACCTCAAGTTCCCCCTCCTCCAGGGTGCCGGCCGCCGAACCCGACACATGATCCGCACCCGGCAACAGCTGCCATTGCCGCCAGCTCACATCGCGCCAGCTGCCCTGGAAGCGGGTTTTTTCCGGGTTGTTGAGGGGCACGTCCAGCGCCAGGGTCGACAATGCGCCTTTGGGTTGCAAGTCCAGCCAGCGCGCGCGCAAGGCGGGCGTAATGAACGATACCATCGGCAGCAGCGGACTGAATCTTTCCAGCATCACGTCTTTGGCGCGCACCCGGATTTCAGCCGCTTGATCCGGCGCGAACAGCCGGTTTTTTTTCAGGTTGCCAAAACAGGGACAACGCGCCGGGAGCCCACGAGTCGCCATCGGTGGCGATATCAAGCCGCGGAACGTCCAACTGCCACCCGCCGCCCTGCTGGCTCAGGCGCATGGTCAGCTTCGACACGTCCAGCCGGTGCTGCTCGTCGCCGTCCTGCCATTGCGCGCCGCCCCGGCTGAAAAAGACATCGCCGCCGGTAATGTCGCCGCTTTCGATATTCAGCCAGGCCGCCAGGCTGAAATCGGCGCTTTTCAAACCGGTCTGGTCGCGCAGCCATTGGCTGAACCAAGGTTTCAAATCGATATTATCCGCCTGCAGGTAGACTTTACCGTTGTTCAACAGGCCTTGTTCATCGTGCAGGTCCATGCGCAACTGTATAGCGCCCTGCTGCATCTCCAGGTTGGATACGCTGATAAGCCCCTCCGCGCGATGCCGCTGCGGGGTATTGAGCCAAGTGAGCTGCGGCACCGATAGGATACTGCGCTCCCCGGAGGGGGGTCAGAAAGGAGATTTCGCTGTCGCGCAGAATAAAATGGTCGAACTGACGTAATAACAGATTGGAAAGCTTATCGGATTTAATGGGGCTGCCTTGATGATCCCGGCCAAGCAGCGTGGAGTTGAGATCCAGCCGCAGCCGGTAAAACGTGACATCGCGAAACTGCCAGCGCCAATGCAGCAGGGATTGCCATACGTCGAGCGCCACCGTCACTCGCTGAATGCTGAGTTTTTCATCGTCGGTGATGGATTCAATGCCGCCGATATCCAGCGTCGGGCCAAATGATTGCCAACTGCCGCGTATTTCATGCACGTTGACATGAGCGCCGTAGGCGGCGTTGATCCGGCCGAGGAGTTGCGGACGAAAAGTATCCAGATAGGGTAGCGTCAGGCGTAACGCGCTCACCGCTAACGCCACCAGGACAATCAGGGTTGCACATAGGGCCAGCAATATCCCCGGCAGTCGCTTCACGCCTTTCTCCTTGCTTCCCGTCGCTCTCCGCTCACGAAAAGAGTGTTATTGTCATCCCCGGCGCCGTTTAAATCATTAACGGCAGCCTACATCATCACTACATCAAACTGTTCCTGGCTGTAAAGCGGTTCTATCTGAACTTTTACCTGCTTGCCGACAAAAATTTCAACCTCCGCCAACGCATGGGATTCATCGCTTTTCAGCGCATCTCCCACCGCCGGAGACGCGTAAACCAGGAACCGATCGGAATCGTAGGCATGATGCACCCGCACGATCTCCCGCATGATTTCATAACAAACGGTTTCGATGGTTTTCACCGTGCCGCGCCCATGACAGGTAGGACACTCGCTACACAGCACATGTTCAATACTTTCCCTAGTACGCTTGCGGGTCATCTCCACCAGCCCCAGTTGCGAGAAGCCGTTGATGCCGGTTTTCACCCTGTCTTTGCTCAGCGCCTGCTCCAGGGAGTGCAGCACCCGCCGCCGGTGTTCCTCATTATTCATATCGATAAAATCAATAATGATGATCCCGCCCAGGTTGCGCAGACGCAACTGACGCGCGACCGCCTGCGTCGCTTCGATATTGGTGTTGAAAATGGTTTCGTCGAGATTCCGGTGGCCGACGAAGGCGCCGGTATTGATATCGATGGTGGTCATGGCTTCGGTCTGATCGATAATCAGATACCCGCCGGACTTGAGCTCCACTTTCCGTTCCAAGGAGCGCTGAATTTCGTTTTCCACATCATAGAGATCAAAAATGGGCTGTTTGCCGTTGTAATGCTCAAGTTTATGGGTCATCTCCGGAATATATTCGGCGGTAAACTCAATCAGCAAATCATAGGTCAGCCGGGAGTCCACCCGGATACGGTCCAGGGCCGCGCCGGCAAAATCGCGCAGGATGCGCTGCGCCAGCGCCAGCTCGCCATAGAGCATATATTTGCTTTGACCGCGGCTCTTGCGCTCCATGACCTTGCTCCACAGGCGCTTGAGGAAAGCCGCGTCCTGGGAAAGCTCCTCTTCGCCAATCCCTTCCGCGGCGGTGCGAATGATAAATCCGCCCTGTTCATCGCAATATTCCGCCACCGTGCGTTTCAGTCGCTCGCGTTCCTCTTCGCTATCAATGCGCTGCGATACCCCCACATGGGCCGCGCCAGGCATAAACACCAGGTAACGGGACGGCAGGGTGATGTCGGTGGTCAGCCGCGCGCCTTTGGTGCCCAGCGGGTCTTTCACCACCTGGACCATGATGTCCTGGCCCTGTCTTACCAGTTCGGCGATATCCCGCACGTGGAAATTCTTTTGCTCTTCGCCTGCCACGCACTCGGTATGCGGCATAATATCGGACGCGTGCAAAAACGCCGCCTTGTCGAGGCCGATATCCACGAATGCCGCCTGCATTCCCGGCAGGACTCTGCTGACGCGCCCCTTGTAGATATTACCGACAATACCGCGCCGCGCTTCACGTTCGATATGAATTTCCTGCAGAATTCCGCCGTCGATATAGGCGACCCGCGTCTCGGAAGGCGTGATATTGACCAGTAATTCAGCTGCCATGTTTCGTACCTTATTGAGTGCCATTGAGTGCCCTGAATTGGCAAAGCAGCTCTGCGGTTTCAACCAGCGGTAATCCCACCACGCCGTAATAGCTGCCGTTGATACGCCTGACGAATGTCCCGCCCAGCCCTTGGATACCGTAGGCGCCGGCTTTGTCCATCGGCTCGCCTGATGCAATATAGCGATGAATATCCTGTTCCGACAACCGGCGGAAAGTGACTTCGGTCACGACGTCCAGGCAAAGCCGATGCTCAGCATCCGCAAAGGCGATGGCCGTCATCACCCGGTGGCTCTCGCCGGACAGCGCCGTCAGCATCATGGCGGCATCGTCCCTGTCGCGGGGCTTCTCCAAAATAGCGTCGCCGAGCACCACAATGGTATCCGCGCCCAATACCGGAAGCGGCTTTGGCGCGATGGCCACCCCCGCCAGCGCTTTCTCCAACGCCAGCCGCCGCACATAATCTTGCGGGCTTTCCAATGGCTGCCGTTGTTCGACAATCGGCGCGGAAAGCACCTCGAACGGCACCCCCAACAGGGCGAGCAGTTCTTTGCGCCGTGGCGAACCGGATGCCAGATATACGGAAGCCATTATGGTCCTCATTGCACGGAAAATTGTCGACGGACTTTACGCATCAGCAAAAAGAGCCAGGGCCACAGCACGCCGTCCACCACGCTGCTCCAGAAAATTTCCGGGCGAAACGAAATATTGATCACCAAAAATTCCGCCCAGAAGACGATGACATGCATGCTTAAGGAGAGCACTACCACAATAAGCGATTGCTGCCATAATGCCATATTTCTGAACAGTTGGAATTTGAACGCCACCAGATAGGCCAGGATGCTCAAGGCCAGGGCCCTGACGCCGAGAATGGAACCCAGCACCAGATCCATTATCAGCCCGAGCAGAAAACCGGTGCCGACATTCACCCGATGAGGAATGGCCATCACCCAGTAAATCAGCACCAGACTCAGCCAGGAAGGCCGGAAAAGATAGAGCTCGTCCGGCCATGGCATGATTTGTAGAATGATTGCAATCAAAAAGGAAAGCCAGATAACCCAGCTACCGTTGGGGCGATAACGGTTCATTGGTTATCCCCGGCCGCGGGGATCGCCGTGGAGGACCCCGTCCGCGGCGCCGTCGTACCGGCCGGCGCCGCCGGCGCGTCGGAGGCCGAGGGCGTCGCGGGTTTCATGATATCCTGAGACGGCAATACCTGAGGCATCATTTGCATCAGCCGCTCATTGGCCACCCGGTGCACCTCGGCGGGCGGCAACGGCACTTCTCCCCGCGGATCGGCGCCCCATAGCAGCAACAAATAGCGCAAACGCTGAAGTTGGGCGGTGGGTCTGGCCTGGATAACGGTGTAGGCCCGCTGGGTATCCACCTTGACCGACGAGACCACCGCCACCGGGTATCCTTCGGGAAAACGTCCGCCGAGTCCCGAGGTGACGAGGACATCCCCCACGCGGATATCGGTATTGCCCGGCAGATGCTCCAGTTGTAAATCCTCTGTACAACCGTTGCCGGCCACGATCACCCGGATATCGTTGCGCAAAACCTGAATGGGCAGCGCATGGGAGGCATCGCAAATCAGCAGCACCCGGCTGGTGACTTTACCGGCGGCCACCACCTGTCCCACCACGCCTTTATCGCTGATGACCGGCTGGCCCACATACACGCCGTTATCCAGGCCTTTATCAATCACCACCTGATCGCTGTAGGGATCGGTACTGGTGGAGATAACCTGCGTCACCATTTTCTGCTCGTCCTGGCGTAGCGGCGACCCTAAGAGCTCTCGCAAACGGGCATTTTCCTGCCGATACTGTCCCAACAGCAGCTGCTCGCTGTTTTTCAACAGCAGTTCCTGGCGCAAAGCGTGGTTTTCCAATTCCAGCTGATCCCGGGACGCCAGGGTCTGCGAAATATTATCCAGCATTTTGCGCGGACCGTTGGCCAGAAAATAGAAAGGACTGACGGCGGTGTCCATATAGGAGCGTATCTGGACAAACGAACCGAGCCGACTGTCGGCGACGATCACCGCGATGGCGACCATAACAGCCAGGAACAAACGGAGTTGCAGGGAGGGGCCCCTGCTAAAATCGGCTTCATAAACTATGCATTTTCCTCAACAAAAAAGGGGGCGCCGACCAGGATGAGTCATCTCAGCGTTCACCCGGCTGGTTCCCCCTTTTCGAGGCAGGTTATTCTTCGCTGAACAAATCGCCGCCGTGCATGTCGATCATTTCCAATGCCTTGCCGCCGCCGCGAGCGACGCAGGTCAGAGGATCTTCCGCCACCACTACCGGTATGCCGGTTTCTTCCATCAGCAGGCGATCAAGATTTCTCAACAACGCTCCGCCGCCGGTCAACACCATGCCCCGTTCGGAAATATCGGACGCCAGCTCCGGCGGGCACTGTTCCAGGGCCACCATCACCGCGCTGACGATACCGGTAAGGGGCTCCTGCAACGCCTCGAGGATCTCGTTGGAGTTCAGGGTAAAGCCCCGAGGAACGCCTTCAGCCAGGTTCCTTCCGCGCACTTCGATTTCCCTGACCTCGTCCCCCGGATAGGCGGAGCCGATTTCATGCTTGATACGCTCCGCGGTGGCTTCACCGATAAGCGAACCGTAATTACGGCGGACATAATTAATAATAGCTTCATCGAAGCGATCCCCGCCAATCCGCACTGAAGAGGAGTACACCACGCCATTAAGCGAAATCACCGCCACTTCGGTAGTCCCGCCGCCGATATCCACCACCATCGAGCCGGTGGCTTCGGAAACCGGCAGACCGGCGCCGATGGCCGCGGCCATCGGTTCTTCGATCAGGAAGACTTCGCGAGCGCCCGCGCCCTGAGCCGACTCGCGTATAGCGCGACGTTCAACCTGGGTGGCGCCCACCGGAACGCAGACCAGCACGCGAGGACTCGGGCGCATAAAGCTGTTGCTGTGAACCTGCTTGATAAAGTGCTGCAGCATTTTTTCGGTCACGAAAAAATCGGCGATCACCCCATCTTTCATCGGACGAATCGCCGCGATATTGCCGGGAGTGCGTCCCAACATCTGTTTGGCTTCATGGCCGACGGCGGCAACGCTCTTGGGCGAGCCGGCGCGATCCTGTCGAATCGCGACGACGGAAGGTTCATTCAGGACAATGCCCTGTCCTTTTACGTAAATCAGGGTATTGGCTGTACCCAGGTCGATGGACAAGTCGTTGGAAAACATGCCACGAAATTTTTTAAACATAACTGAAGGATAATCCTGCAAGCTGGGGCGAAATAAAATCCGCCTACTTTACCAACCACGAGAAGCAGCGACAAGGCGCTACTTCAATGAAAATACGTCCCCGTTAACATTCCCACACACCGAAGAAATCCCTGACGCGGTTTTAAGCCAGGCTTCCTGTGAGATGAGTTCTCTTGCTTGCGGTCGATGGTGACAACACCAAGCAGAAAATCTGACAGGCCACCTGATTCCAGGTAATGTAAGTGCCTACTAACCATTTCGGTTAATGGGCGTATTGTACGTTAATTTTCACGAACTTTTATACTAATCACACATCAGGCCGTGAATATTTTTTTACCAACTCGTCCAAAGACGCGATCGGGGCAAAAAAGTCACCCTGTCCCCCCGCCACGGCATGATCCGTTAGCGTTTGCCATTCCGAACGCGTTCTGACGCCGGTGGCGAAAACCCGGGTCGGCGTGCCGATACAGGCCTCCGGCAGGCTCTGCACAAACAATTGGTTTTCCGAGCGCCGGTCGATATCCCTCACCAGGCCGGGGTGCAGCTTGATCATGGCGATGGGCACAGTCGTTATATACGCGGTGCTGACCATGGTCAATCCCGCCTGTACCACGGCGATACGGCAGCCCAATCCGGTCAGCAAGCGCAACGCCGGCCGCAACAGCATCAAATGTTGACACAGATCCGCCTCAACAAGTTCAAACATAATTTGCCGCCGTCGCGATTTTTCGCATTGCATCAGGGTATTGCGCAACCACACCAGGAATCCGCGGCGCAAAAGCGAGTCGATGCTGACGGTGAGTGCCAGCGCTCTTTCCGGCAGTCGGTCCAGCAAAGGAATGACCCGAGCCAATTGCTGGCGATCATAGCGCTCAATCAGCCCCATTTGGTGAAGCATCGGCAAAAATTCGGCTTCGGCCACGGTTTGTCCGCCTTCGATGATACGATTTATCATGACCAGATGATCGAGTCGGCCCTCACGGGTAAACGCGCCTCGGGCCAATAATTGCGGGCCGCCCTCCGATAACGTTCGCTCCAATAGCGTACGCCACTTAACATTGCCGCGCACCGACTCGCGCAGACGGCTATCGTAAACCGACCAGGTATTGCCCCCTGCAAGACGGCTTCCCGGGTAGCCCGCTCCGCCGCTTCCATAATCTCCACCGCCGTTTGCCCCTTGCGGTAACGGCAAATACCAATATTCAGCAAATCATCCCGCCGCCTCACCGGCAGCCCCGCCAGGGTATCCAATCCGCCGATTAATTGTCCCGCCAGCGACTCCGCCTCCTTGACGGAGCAATGGGGCAACAGGACCGCCAAATCACCGTGGAAATAGCGCGCCAGCAGCGCGTTGGGATAGCGCATAACAAACGTTGAAACCAGATTAATTAATGAATGCAGCAATCCGTTGACCTGCGGAGCGCCGGCGCGGTTTTCCATGATATCCGCATCGGCGGACCGCAGCAGCATGACCACGCCATGGGCGCCGACTTCCTGATTCTCTTCCAATTGCAGCGCCAGTTGGCTGTCAAAAAAAAGCCGGTTGCTCAGGCCGGTTTTCGCATCGCGCGCGGCAAAGGCCCGGATGAGAATATCAACCCGGCTACGCTGTTCACGGGCCTGGGCCAGGTCGCTCAGCAGACGATCGATGGCGCTGCCGGTAAGCGACGTCGGTTCGCCGGCGCTTTCCCTGACGCTTTCCCGCTCGCCGTGAATAATGCGTTTCGCCCGGTATTCCAGGGACTCCTGAGGTTCAATCTGCCGTCGCAACCAGTTAAAGCCCGCCAGCAGCGACAATACCGCCAGCACAATTGCGACGCTTACCGGCGCCGTCACCCCCAGGGTACGCCCTTCGCTTAATGGGGCGACGCGATAGGAAGCCGTCACCAGCAGATCCGGACGATGGGCCAGCGCCAACCGGCGATCGCGGTAACCATACGGTAGCCCGCCGGGTTGGGCTCTAAGCGGAAAGCGGTACAGGACTTTGCTCCCCTGGCGGATTTCCAGCTCGCCGATACCTGTGCTTTCCAACGCATAGGGCAGCCAATGGTCAAGAGCGGAAAGCGGCTCGGTGGACAGCGCCTGATCAAGGGACAGCGACAGCGCCGCCATTTGACGATCGGTACGATGCTGGTTGAGATAAAAGAAACTCAAGGCGCTGCTCGATAGCATCAACAACATCACCAGCGAACACAACAAGGCCATCATTGCGGAAAGTTTGACAATTAATCGCATCCCTGTGTCCCGATAAAAGTCTGAGGTTAACCCGCCGCCAGAGAGGGAATGACCGCCTCTTCCCCTGCCGCCGTTGTGTAAACGCCACCGGCGGCGAAACAAAACAAGTGTATCGGCAGATGATTTAAAATGACATATTTTTGCCCAATACGTTTATAAAATGTCCGATCCCCACCGATGCCGACGGTTTAACGACAGATTGCATAAAGCGTAAATAGAAACCTCTTTTATGCGCCATACTGTATCAATCCCGCTTTACCAGCCGATGGAGCCCGCCATGACCCGTTACCCCCCCCGTTGCGCGACGCCGACGTTACCGCAGAGGCCGTTTTTTTTCAGCGACGCAAGGTGCTGAAAGCCTTGGGACTTACCGCCGCAACGCTGAGCCTGCCGTTACAGGCCCAAGCGGATATCGCCTCCTGGATCAAACGTCACGAGCCGCCCAAGGCGCCGCCGGCCAAACCCTTGTCCTTTACCCGACCGGCGCGGTGGCAAGCCAGGCTGCCGCTGACGCCGGAAGAAAAAGTCATCGGCTACAATAACTTTTATGAATTCGGCATGGATAAATCCGATCCTTCCCATAATGCCGGCGGCCTGAAAACCGACGGTTGGAAAGTGCGCGTTGACGGCGAGGTGGCTAAACCCATTACGCTGGATATGGACGACATCCTGAAACGCTTTCCCCCCGGAGGAGCGGATTTACCGGATGCGCTGCGTGGAGGGCTGGTCTATGGTGGTGCCCTGGATAGGCTTTGAACTGGGCAAATTGCTCAAACTGACGGAACCCACCGGCCAGGCGCGTTTTGTGGCGTTCCAAACCCTGGACGATCCCGCGCAGCTGCCGGGAGAGAAAGACAGCCTGCTGGGAGGCGGCCTGGCCTATCCTTATGTGGAAGCGCTGCGGCTGGACGAAGCCATGAACCCGCTTACGCTGATGACGGTAGGCGTTTACGGCAAAACCTTACCGCCGCAAAACGGCGCGCCGATCCGGTTGATAACGCCCTGGAAATACGGTTTCAAAGGCATAAAATCCATTGTCAGCATTCGACTGACCCATGACCGGCCGCCCACCACCTGGAATCTCGCGGCGCCGAACGAGTATGGCTTTTACGCCAACGTAAACCCCCATGTGGATCACCCGCGCTGGTCCCAAGCAACGGAACGGGTCATCGGCGCCGGCGGTATTCTGGATGTGAAACGTCAGCCGACCCTGCTGTTCAACGGCTATGCGGAACAGGTCGCGGGTTTGTATCGCGGGCTTGATCTGCGGGAGAATTTTTAAGTGCGGTTGACCCTAAAACATATTTTTTTGCTAAAAATCCTGCTGCATCTGACGGCGATCCTGCCGTTGGTTTGGCTGGTGTATGCCGTAGCACAAGGGGACTTCAGCGCCGACCCGGCCAAGGATATTCAGCATTTCACCGGCCGGACCGCGCTTAAACTGCTGCTGGCCTCCCTGCTGGTAACGCCGCTGGCCCGTTACGCCCGCCAGCCGCTGTTGATTCGTTGTCGCCGCCTGCTGGGCCTATGGTGTTTTGCCTGGGTCACGTTGCATCTGCTGAGCTACACATTGCTGGAATTGGGTATCGACAATCTGGGTCTGCTGGGCAGCGAACTGCTGAGCCGGCCTTACCTGACGCTCGGTATCATCAGCTGGCTGATATTATTGGCCCTGACGATAACCTCGACCCAGGGCGCCCAACGAAGATTGAAAAGCCGATGGCAAAGGCTGCACAATTTAATTTACCTGGTGGCGATTCTGGCCCCGATCCATTATCTCTGGTCGGTAAAAATTTTGTCGCCTCAGCCCCTGGCATATGCCCTGGCGGCGGCGCTGCTTTTAGCCCTGCGCTATAAAAAATTTCGACGGTGGTTGCCATAAAGCCATAACTTTTTATTTCTATCCCCGTTCAAAATGCGCTATCTTGCTCTCCACTTTGCCAAAGGCGCCAAGGCCAACTTCGCAGATAACGCCGGTATTTGGCGGCGAAAATACGCGATATCTTGTAAATGCATGAAGCCGCCGACATTATGCGCCGGATTATGCACCAAATAGATGACAAACTGATACCTTAAGGTTATTTTCTACCAGGTATCATCAATTAACGGGAGATAGCGGCACGATGGCGGATAAATTGCACATTTTGCTTCTTAACGGCCCCAATCTGAACTTGTTGGGGACGCGGGAGCCGGATAAATACGGGCATACCACCCTCGTGGATATCGTCAGCAGCCTGGATGCGCTGGCGAAAGAGAAAGGGGTGTCGTTCAGCCACCTGCAATCCAATGCGGAGCATGTTCTGATTGAACGAATCCATCAGGCGCGCGGCAACACCGATTTCATTATCATCAATCCCGCGGCGTTTACCCATACCAGCGTGGCTTTGCGCGACGCCCTGCTGGCGGTAAATATTCCGTTCATTGAAATTCATCTGTCCAATGTGCATGCGCGTGAGCCCTTCCGCCATCACTCCTATCTCTCCGACATTGCGGTCGGCGTTATTTGCGGCCTTGGCGCCGACGGTTATCATTTTGCTTTTCAGACGGCGGTTAAGCGGCTGTCTGCATCCAATTAATTAGTGTATGGAACCCACTCATGGATATTCGTAAGATCAAGAAACTGATTGAACTGGTTGAAGAATCCGGTATTTCAGAGCTGGAAATCTCCGAAGGCGAAGAATCGGTTCGCATCAGCCGCGCTCCGGCGACCCCTGCCTATCCGATGATGCAGCAGGCCTATATTCCCGCCGCCCAGCCACAGACGGCCCCGGCCGCGGCCCCAGCCCCGGCGGCCGCCGCGGAAGCCGCCGTGCCGGCCGCCATGAGCGGACATCTGGTACGCTCGCCGATGGTGGGCACCTTCTATCGCACCCCCAGCCCGGACGCCAAACCCTTCGTTGAAGTCGGACAGAAAGTCAGTATCGGCGATACATTATGCATCGTCGAAGCGATGAAAATGATGAACCAGATCGAATCCGATAAAGCCGGCGTCGTAAAAGCCATTTTGCTGGATAACGGTCAACCGGTTGAATTTGACGAGCCGCTGGTCGTCATCGAATAACGAGGCGCCCCATGCTAGATAAAATAGTCATCGCCAACCGTGGTGAAATTGCGCTGCGCATTTTGCGCGCGTGCAAGGAATTAGGCATCAAAACCGTGGCGGTACATTCCACGGTGGATCGCGATCTGAAACATGTGCTGCTGGCGGACGAAACCATTTGCATCGGTCCGGCCCCCTCCGTGAAAAGCTATCTGAACATCCCGGCCATTATCTCCGCGGCGGAAATCACCGGCGCGGTGGCTATTCATCCGGGTTACGGCTTTCTGTCGGAAAACGCAGACTTCGCCGAGCAGGTTGAACGTTCGGGCTTCATCTTTATCGGGCCGCGCGCCGAGACCATTCGATTGATGGGCGATAAAGTGTCCGCCATCAGCGCCATGAAAAAAGCCGGCGTGCCTTGCGTGCCGGGTTCCGACGGCCCGGTGGGGGACGATATGGAAAAAAAACCGCGCCATCGCCAAGCGTATCGGCTATCCGGTCATCATCAAAGCCTCCGGCGGCGGCGGCGGTCGCGGCATGCGGGTGGTTCGCGGCGACAATGAGCTGGAATCCTCCATCGCCATGACCCGCGCCGAAGCCAAGGCCGCGTTCAGCAACGACATGGTCTACATGGAAAAATACCTGGAAAATCCTCGGCACATCGAGATTCAGGTATTGGCGGACGGCCAAGGCAACGCAATATATCTTGCGGAACGCGACTGCTCCATGCAACGCCGCCATCAGAAAGTGGTTGAAGAAGCCCCCGCGCCAGGCATCACCGAAGCGATGCGCCATTATATCGGCGAACGCTGCTCCAAAGCCTGTCGGGATATCGGTTATCGGGGCGCCGGCACCTTTGAGTTTCTGTATGAGAACGGCGAATTTTTCTTTATCGAGATGAACACCCGTATCCAGGTGGAGCATCCGGTGACCGAGATGATTACCGGCGTCGATCTTATCAAAGAGCAGTTGCGGGTGGCCGCCGGTCAGCCCCTGTCCATCAAACAGGAGGAGGTGGTGGTGCGCGGCCACGCGGTGGAATGCCGTATTAACGCCGAAGATCCCAACACGTTCCTGCCCAGCCCCGGCAAGATCACCCGCTTTCACGCGCCGGGCGGTTTCGGCGTCCGATGGGAATCGCATATCTATGGCGGCTATACCGTGCCGCCTTACTATGATTCCATGATAGGCAAACTTATCTGCTACGGCGAAAATCGCGATGTCGCCATCGCGCGGATGAAAAAATGCCCTGGCGGAATTGATCATCGACGGCATCAAAACCAATATCGATTTACAGCTTAGAATCATGAATGACGAAAACTTCCAGCATGGCGGCGCCAATATCCATTATCTGGAGAAAAAGCTCGGCCTGCAGGAAAAATAATCGGCTCATTGGTCAATACTCTCAGGCCGGTACTCACCGGCCTGTTTTGTTACCTTTATCGGCAAAAGCATCATGGATAAACGATTTCCACAGGCTCACCGGGAAGCGCGGTGGGCGTTCGGCCTGGCGGCGGCCTATCTCGCGGCCTGGCTTCTGGCCGCCTATCTGCCGGACGATAAGCAGGGCGTCACCGGCCTGCCCCACTGGTTCGAAATCGCCTGTCTGTGGGTGCCGCTGCTGTTCCTGGCGCTGTGCTGCCTGATGGTGCGTTTTATCTATCGCGACATCCCGCTGGAGGATAAGGATGCAGAGTGAGGTTGTTTTACCCTTGATCGCTTATCTGGCGCTGGTGTTTATTCTCTCCGTTTACGCCTACCGCCGCCGCCAGACTGGCGACTTCCTCACCGAATATTTCCTCGGCAATCGCTCAATGGGCGGTTTTGTGCTGGCGATGACGCTTACCGCCACCTATGTCAGCGCCAGCTCATTTATCGGCGGTCCCGGCGCCGCCTACAAATACGGCCTCGGCTGGGTTCTGCTGGCTATGATCCAGGTACCGACGGTCTGGCTCTCCCTAGGGGTGTTGGGCAAAAAATTCGCTATCCTGGCCCGACGCCACAACGCCGTAACGCTCAACGATATGCTGCTGGCCCGTTATCGCAGCCCGCTGTTGGTGTGGCTGGCCAGCATAAGCCTGCTGGTGGCCTTTATCGGCGCCATGGCGGTCCAGTTTATCGGCGGGGCGCGTCTGCTTGAGACCGCCGCCGGCGTTCCCTACGATACCGGATTGATCATTTTCGGCGTGGCCATCGCGTTATACACCTCCGTCGGCGGATTTCGCGCCGGCGTTCTTAACGACGCCTTTCAGGGTCTGGTGATGCTGCTGGGTACGTTTATCCTGCTGTTCGGCGTCATTCACGCCGCCGGCGGCCTGTCCGCGGCGGTGACCAAACTGCACCAAATCCAGCCGGCGCTCACCGCCCCCACCGGCGCGGATCATATTCTGTCGCCGCCGTTTATGGCCTCATTCTGGATCCTGGTCTGTTTTGGGGTTATCGGCCTGCCGCATACTGCGGTACGCTGCATCTCCTATCGCGACAGTAAAGCGGTTCATCGCGGCATTATCATCGGCACGCTGGTGATAGGCGTGCTGATGCTCGGCATGCACCTGGCCGGCGCGCTGGGACGAGCCGTTCTGCCGAACCTCACCAGCCCGGATCAAGTGATCCCGACCTTGATGATCCGCATTTTGCCGCCTTTCATGGCCGGCATTTTCCTGGCCGCGCCGCTGGCGGCCATCATGTCGACGACCAACGCGCATCTGCTCCAGTCATCGGCCACGATCGTCAAGGATCTCTTTCTAAGCCTATACCCCCGGCAGGCCGGCAATCAGCGTCTATTGACCCGCATGTCCGGCGCCGTCACGCTCATCCTGGGCCTGTTGCTGATCCTTGCCGCCTGGCGGCCGCCGGAAATGATCATTTGGCTGAACCTGCTTTCGTTCGGCGGTCTCGAAGCGGTGTTTCTTTGGCCGCTGGTGCTGGGTCTTTATTGGGAACGCGCCAACGCCGCCGGCGCGCTAAGCTCCATGATTTGCGGCGGTATCTGCTACGCCATACTGGCCACCCTCAATACGTATATCGGCGGTTTCCACCCCATCGTACCTTCGCTGCTGCTGAGCCTGCTGGCGTTTATGGTGGGTACTAAATTCGGCGAACCTTGCCGCCAGACGGAATCGGCCGACCTTTGACCTGTCGAACTTCGTGGCAAGGCGAGGCCGGCCTGCCATTCACTTTATCATCGGAGCTGCCATGCCCTGGATTCAACTCAAAATCAACACCACCGGCGCCGACGCGGAAACCCTGAGCGACGCCCTGGCGGAAAACGGCGCGGTCTCGGTCACGTTCCAGGATACCCACGACAATCCCGTTTTCGAGCCTCTGCCGGGCGAGACGCGCCTGTGGGGCGATACGGATATCATAGGTCTCTTCGAAGCCGACGCCGACATGGCGGCGGTAATAGAGGCCTTGGCGGGCCATCCATTGTTGGGTACGGGATTCGCCCACAAAATTGAACAACTCGAAGATAAAGATTGGGAACGCGAATGGATGGATAATTTTCATCCCATGCGTTTCGGCAACCGTCTGTGGATATGCCCCAGTTGGCGACCGGTGCCCGACGCCGGAGCGGTAAACGTAATGCTGGATCCCGGACTGGCCTTCGGCACCGGCACCCATCCCACCACCGCTCTGTGCCTGCAATGGCTTGACGGCCTGGATCTCGCCGGCAAAACTCTTATCGATTTCGGCTGCGGTTCCGGCATTCTGGCTATCGCAGCCCTGAAACTCGGCGCGAACCGCGCCATCGGCATCGATATCGACCCCCAGGCCATTCAGGCCAGCCGGGACAATGCCCGGCGTAATGGCGTAGAAGATCGCCTTACCCTGTTTCTATCCCAAGACAAGCCCGATAATCTGCGCGCCGACGTGGTGGTGGCGAATATCCTGGCGGGCCCATTGAAAGAGCTGGCCCCGCTGCTGTGCGCCTTACCTGAAAAGCATGGGCTCATCGGACTGTCGGGTATTCTCGCCAGCCAGGCAGAGGGCGTGGCGGCGGCGTATGCCGACGTTTTCACGTTAGACCCGGTGGCGGAAAAAGAAGAGTGGTGTAGGATAACCGGCCGGCGTCGCGGATAACGCGCAAAGCGGTCACAAAGCCGGTCTTGCCGCGACGGACATGACTAATTTGTGAAAAGGCGCAGACCGCACAAAAGGTGTTTAATGGGCTAATTAGTTGTATTTTAAGTATAATTAACAAGATTGGTCTTCTTAAGAACATTTTCATTGATCTACAGCAGAGGATTGTTCAAAGTTTGGCCTTTCATCTGACGAAAAAAAATGCGTAATATACGCGCCCTTGCGGACACAGTATGGTCACTCTTTGTCTATGCGTATTGGACAGCTTCAGCTCGATAATTGCCTGATGGCCGCTCCGATGGCCGGTGTGACAGACCGTCCCTTCAGAGCGCTTTGTCATGCGATGGGAGCCGGATTGACGTTTTCCGAGATGCTTTCCTCAAATCCTGAGGTATGGCGCACGGATAAATCACGTCTGCGTATGGTACATAGTGATGAACCCGGAATCCGGGCCGTGCAGATTGCCGGAGGCTGCCCTGCCGATATGGCCGCCGCCGCCGTCATTAACGTGGCGAACGGCGCGCAGCTGATAGATATCAACATGGGCTGCCCCGCGAAAAAAGTGAACCGGAAAATGGCGGGTTCCGCCTTGCTTCAGTTTCCGGATCTGGTGAAACGGATCCTGCTGGCCGTGGTCAAGGCGGTTGATGTGCCGGTAACGCTGAAAATACGCACGGGATGGGCGCCGGATCACCGTAACTGTGTAGAAATTGCCCAATTGGCCGAAAATTGTGGTATACAGGCCATCACGATTCATGGCCGCACCCGCGCCTGTTTATTCAACGGTCACGCGGAGTACGACAGTATTCGGGCAGTTAAGCAGTCTGTCGCCATTCCGGTTATCGCGAATGGCGATATCACTGACCCGCATAAAGCCAGAGCGGTATTGGACTACACCGGGGCCGACGCCCTGATGATAGGACGGGCCGCTCAGGGAAGACCCTGGATCTTCCGGGAAATCCAGCATTATCTGGATACGGGGGAAACGCTGCCGCCGCTGCCGTTAGCGGAGGTAAAGCGTTTGCTGATTGAGCACGTACGGGAACTGCACGACTTTTATGGTCCAGGCAAGGGATTCCGCATTGCTCGTAAGCACGTCTCCTGGTATTTACAGGAGCATGCCCCTGACAACCAGTTTAGGCGCACATTCAACGCCATAGAGGATGCCGGCGAACAGCTGGAGGCGTTGGAGGCATATTTTGAAAATCTTGCGTAATTGAAAAAAGAGCTGACAGAACTATGTTCGAACAACGCGAAAATTCTGACGTACTGACCGTTTCCACCGTTAACTCTCAGGATCAGGTAACCAAAAAACCGCTGCGGGACTCGGTGAAACAAGCACTGAAGAATTATTTTGCTCAATTAAATGGTCAGGATGTTAATGATTTGTATGAGCTGGTGCTGGCTGAGGTGGAACAGCCACTGTTGGACATGGTCATGCAATATACCCGCGGTAACCAAACCCGTGCGGCCCTGATGATGGGGATCAACCGCGGCACGCTGCGTAAGAAACTGAAAAAGTACGGTATGAATTGATACTGTAACTTAACTTATTAATAATAAAAGCGTTAACGGGGAACCGTTAACGCTTTTTTAATAAGGAAAATCCTCCGAATGGGTGAATTGCTCAGAGCTATAGGTTTAGGCTTGCTGGTGCTGTTACCGCTCGCCAATCCGCTGACCACGGTGGCGCTCTTCCTGGCGCTGGGTAAAAACATGAGTCAGGAAGAACGCAAACGGCAATCGCTCATGGCGTCGGTCTATGTTTTCATTATCATGATGACGGCCTACTATGCTGGTACGGTGGTCATGAATACCTTCGGTATCTCCATTCCGGGGCTCAGGATCGCCGGCGGGCTTATCGTCGCCTTTATCGGTTTCAGGATGCTCTTTCCACAGCAGAAAGAGGAACCTGACGATCCGCATGCGCCCGGCGGCGAACTTCATCATCATCCCGCACCGAATATCGCCTTCGTTCCCCTCGCCATGCCCAGTACCGCCGGGCCCGGCACCATCGCCATGATCATCAGTTCTGTTTCCACCGTGAAGGACTCGGTTTATTTCTCACCCTGGGTTATCGCCGTCGCGCCGGTCCTGATTTTTCTTTGCGTCAGCCTGATTTTGTGGGGCTGTCTGCTCAGCTCCGGCACTATCATGCGGATGATTGGCGAAAGCGGAATCGAGGCAGTATGCCGGGTAATGGGATTTTTGCTGGTTTGTATGGGCGTTCAGTTCGTCATTAACGGCACGTTGGAAATCATTACCAATTATCCGTTAAAGCTCTGAACGGATAAAGGCCGATTCTGCGAACATCATGTCAGGGTCTTGCCGGTGAAGATGTCCTTAACGGATGCCGCGTTTCGGGCGCGATTGACGCAAACGATATAAACCGGCTTGCCCTTTAGATCATCGGCAGGGGTAATACTGACCACTTTCAACGGAGTGCGTGGTTTTATCAGAATGTGATCAATCAGGAAACCGGTGCCGGCGATCTTTTTAGGCACATCTTTATCAAATATAACGATTATCCTGTCCCCCCTGATTTTGGAAAATTGCCTTGTCCAGCTCTCTTTCCAGCCTATGCAATTAACGGGCAACGCGGAGGCCGACATGAACCCCTTATCCATTACAATATCTCCTGTCTGTACCGACTGGCCATAAATGCCGGCGGGATATTCAACGGCCCGAAAGGCATAGCCGTCGAAATCATGCATTTTTTCATAATCGGACAGCAGTTCGGCGGCTTCTTCGTCAGCGGATAAGACTGCCGCATTTGTAGGCTTGATGCCAAACCGCAGCCAATTATTAATTAGATCGCTACCGGATTCGGTATATTCTTCGAGGGCGGAAGAAAAAATCTGCTTTTCCGCCAGATCTTGCAACAGTTTTAGATATCTCTCAGAATATTCAGGCGCATTATGTAACCCTGAGTATTTATTCTTGAGTAATTTCTGCATGAGAAACGCCTCTTTCTTCAAACTGTCCATACCCTCATTGAAAACGTCAACGCCCAATGGCCGAATATCAGCAAACCCTGTGGCATATTTATTAACATCGCTAGAAGAAATTTCTTTTAAGTACACCTTGAGTCCTTGGATGTCGGTAGTCTTGAAAAAAGTGTTATCTTTTACCAAAATAGCAATATCCAAGGCATCCTCCGCATCGGGGTTGATAGGATATCCTCTATTCTTAAGTTGCAAGGAAAATTCCACCGGTATATCTTCAGCGTCCCAATACAAGCTGATATCTTTCCTCGCGGCTTTTTTGAACCCGGCCAGCATAAAACCCTCTGACATAAACACATCGTTAGTTTTAAGCTTGAGAAATTCGCTTTTTTGCATTCTGCCGATCTTAATGACATTACATTGCGCTGGTTTCAGCTTAGCCAAAGCGGAGTGAATATTTTTTATCTGACGCGAAAGGTCCGAGGCAATAACCACAGGTCGATGCTGAGGTGACAGGCTCTTATGCATAGCCTCATTAACCTCCCGCATATTCTTATACTGAAAGTCCACCAGCGCTTGCCGCTCTATCGCATCCAGGGGCTGTTTATTTGTCATCTTTAGTAATTTAGGCTCTGTAAGCGCCTGGCTGAATATTTCGCCGATACGCTCCATGCGACTGATCAGGTATGTCTGTCTGTTCTCAAGACTGAAGTAAGCCCGTGCTAACCTCTCCCCGCGCCAATTCTCACTGGGTTTGTAAATAACGAGACCATTTTCGATTTCCTTAACAGGAAAATATCTGTTTGAGAAGAGTATATATTTTTGATTGTAAGTTCTGTCTCTAAAAAGATTCTTATTCTTATCATATGCAATTGAAAGTTCGTTGTAATCATATACAGAGTTTGTTTCAGTATGTCTGGACAAAATTCGCCTGATTTGGGGTGAAAATTGCGGTAGGCAAAGGCGATTACCTATCATGGTGATAGTTCTCGCCAGCCTGCAAGGAACGGCATAAGTTGGACGCAGTTTTTTTAAATCAATTAGCCGATATCGTTTTAATTTCTTATTAAAGATGATACCTATATCGTTTTTTTCACCCATGAAGTAATAGCCTGGATGCCCGATGGGTCTTGCGTGATAGACCTTATTTCCAACCTTGAGATACTGTGCACCCGCTGTGTCATGCAACATACCAAATTCATTGACTGTGGATAGGTTTAACCGCGATAGTTCAACACCTTTGATATTAAGTTGCGTAAAGTCAGACAGCAATTTTTTATTAAAAATTACATCATAATCTATTCCACTTTGGGTTGAATTCAATAAGGTATTATTAAACGCAAAACTTTCCCGTGAGGTTTGTCGCGCAGCATATTCAATATTATACATTTCATTTTTCAATTGCTCTGACAACGGTATAGCACCCAGTCGATAATCCGTGCCCATATCATAGGCAATGGACATCCTGCCCTCCAGCAGTCCTCCCATGGCAATGAGCGCCACGTTTATGCCATCGCCAAGCACCATATGCGCAGCTTCTTTTCTTTCGAATTCATCATCGCCATTAACCATTTTGTCAATATCCAGCCCCAAGGAAACGAAGGGTGTAACAGGATTGGGCAAAAGCATATTCATGATGGAGAAATATTTTATAGCCATATCCCGGCGCACTTCCGCATTGGATTTGATCAGATTGTCCGCATCGCTCAATGCCCTGTTTTTCTGTTGCATAACAATAAAGCGAGCCAAATCATCCGTAATTTCAGTCCGTTTCAACCAGATTTTATTCAGATAGTTTATCGCATCGGCATCCTCGCCAAAAAATCGAAGCCAACTGTCAATTCCCTCAAGAAAGCTTCCATCCTGCCTATCACTAATTGCAAAATGGCTGGCGATAATCTGCCGATTGTTTTTTTTCTTGCAATTGTTTATAAACCAGGTATTCATTGCTTCAAGCGAACGAAAGTTAAATATTCCACCATGTTCGCCAGGGACATACATGCTATAATGTAAATCCTCCTCGAAGCTCAAGATAATGATATCACTAGCATAAAACCCATTTATATCGAATAAATACTTTTTGAGGGTGTTGTTTATCTTGGGTGATAGGTTAAAAGCCTGCAGATAAAATTCCGCATACTTTTTATTAGAATGCGCAGGCTGGCTCAACTCCAAAAGAGTTTGGGCCAGGAAGATATATTCTGGAATATCTGTCTGCCAGTACTTGTTTAATTTATCTATATATAAATTAAAGAAATCCATTTCTATGACAAGACGAGCCACGGTGGAAGGTTTGATTGGCACCTGATTTTCGCTGCCGAAAGATGACGTGGATGACGCCGAAACATTATATATCCCCGTCATCTGATCGACAACGTCCATATTATCCCGAGCATCGGCCGAAAAATTATATAACACGCATTCAGTTAATGTCCTTGACTCAATGGGTTTGGCACAGTCATGACGCCACCCGGTTACCGTAGCGCGATCATTCTCCGCTGAGGTAAATCGATGGAAATAAGTTTTATCGGGATCGATAGACAGACCCGTATCCTTAGCGATTGCCTTTTTAATTTCGAGAGCAGCCACTTTATAGAGGTCAGGATAGTTTTTTTTATAGGTGTAGAAAAAAGCCTCAATGGACTCTTTTTTGGTTGGATGCCAAAGTGGAGTGATTTTTTCCGGCACAATTCTTAGACTCAGATCTTTTTTTTCCCACATCATGGGAATCATGTTGAGATGAGCGGAATTCGTTGATGGAATCTCTATGTTTTCTACCGCCCGTGTCGATATACCCCTTATTTCGACGATTTAGCCGCCCAGAAGTGACGCGTTGTTCTTTTTTTCGACGTTATAATAGTAAATTGAATTCCGCTTTGGCAAAATAGCCGTTGTATTATCATCATTGATTATGGCTACCAACCTACTGGGTAAAGGGAGGTTTTTATTTGAATATGATTGCTCTGATATTGAGCCTACCGACGTCGATGCTCCTTCAGACAGTTGGGTGATATTGGTTAACAGTAATAGCATTTTTAGCCATAGCGACGCGTTATCATAGCTGGCCTTATTAGCGGGCATTTCAGCCAAGCGGTTGAGAAAATGTTGCTGTTGACGTTGAGACGGCATATTATCATTTTTGTTATTATTAAAAACACCAATATTTTTCCTATAATAATAGGTTGTTATACTCATTAATTTTCACCAATATTCATTTTTTCTATAATTCACGGATATAAGAAATTTATATGTTGAATGAACAGCGATTAAAATTAAATTTTAAATTTATGTCAATATCGATAATATGCCATATCTTATTAAGGTTTTTATAAGTGATCATGGCAATGGGTAAGCGAAACAGTCTGAGGGATAAAAATTGTATCGGTTTTTCAAATAAAAAAACCCCGACAGAAGTCAGGGTCTTAAATTTTTGCTACCAGGCGAAGGGCTTATAAGCCTTAGCCTGAAAAAGCTAACGCAGAGCGTCAACAAAGTATAGCGGATTACAGCGCGACGACGTTCGCGGCGGACGGGCCTTTCTGGCCTTTTTCGATAGTGAATTCAACACGTTGACCTTCGTCTAACGTTTTGAAATCATTGCTCTGGATAGCGGAAAAATGCACGAATACATCTTTGCTGCCGTCTTCAGGAGTGATAAAACCGAAACCTTTACCAGCGTCGAACCATTTAACGATACCTTTAACTTTATCAGACATAAATACTTCCTTCATAATTAATTGTGCCACACTGTGGCGAATAGGTCTGTTTATCAGGGATTACTTATGGTGGCACTTAAGAAGGAAATTCGTCGAAGAAGTGATGGTAGACTATCGCTTTTACTAGAACAACTTTACTAAAATGGCTTTCATAAATAGGTCTGCACTACAAACCGTTAACGCTATTAACGCACATTGACATGCCGGATGCAAGCGTTATTCGACGGGATACCCTGAGCATAACAATAAACTACAATTTGTGCAAAATGTGAACAACATTCCCACATAATGGAACTCAGTGACGTAAAATAGTGCAATGGCGCGGCTGACGCACAAATTTGGTGCGCCCATGCTCCATAAAGGCCAGTCCCGGTATTCAAATTATCCGTGATGTCGCGGCAGACTTGAGGTTGCCGAATTGGCATCCACTTTGCTATGTGGATACTGGCGATACGCCGTTGACAGGAAAGATGCGCAACGAAAGTGCATCGGACCATTAGCTTTATTTTCGGCCTCACAGGATGCTTTATGAAAAAAATTATGATTTCCGCGTTAGCTGCCGCAGCAACCCTCTTTGCGATAGCTGACCAGGCACATGCGGGCACGACTTTGGATGCGGTTAAGAAAAAAGGTTTCGTACAATGCGGTATCAGCGACGGGTTGCCGGGCTTTTCCTATGCCGACGCCAGCGGTAAATTCACCGGTATCGATGTCGACGTCTGCCGGGCCGTTGCCTCGGCCGTTTTTGGCGATGACACCAAGGTGAAATACACGCCCCTGACCGCCAAGGAGCGTTTCACGGCTCTACAATCGGGTGAAGTGGATATTCTCTCCCGCAATACCACCTGGACCTCTTCCCGCGATGCGTCCATGGGCATCGTATTCGCCGGCGTCAACTATTATGACGGCATCGGATTTTTAACCAAAAAGAAAGCCGGGCTGAAAAGCGCCAAAGATCTTGATGGCGCCACTGTATGCCTGCAATCCGGTACCGATACCGAACTGAATGTGGCCGATTATTTCAAAGCCAACAAAATGCAGTACACGCCGCTGACGTTCGACCGTTCCGATGAAACGGCCAAGGCGCTTGAATCCGGCCGTTGCGATACCCTTTCTTCCGACCAGTCTCAACTTTATGCGCTGCGCATCAAACTGGGCAAACCCGACGACTATGTGGTATTGCCGGAAGTGATCTCCAAGGAGCCTTTGGGTCCGGTGGTTCGCCGCGGCGATGATGACTGGTTCGCCATCGTCAAATGGTCGCTGTTCGCCATGCTGGACGCTGAAGAAATGGGCATAACCTCCCAAAACGTCGACCAGTTGCTGGCCAACCCCACCAACCCCGATATGGCCCATCTGCTGGGTAAAGAAGGCAACTTCGGGGAACAACTGAAATTGCCTAACGATTGGGCATTCAAAATCGTCAAGCAAGTGGGCAATTACGGCGAAAGCTTTGAGCGTAACGTCGGCCAGGGCAGCGATCTGAAAATCAAACGCGGCCTGAATGCATTATGGAATAAAGGCGGCATCCAATACGCTCCGCCAGTGCGTTAATGACAAGAGCCAACAGGCGTAAACACTGACGCGATGCGTCAGTGTTTTTCCAACAGATTATTCTTCTAGGGCTTTCCACATGCAACAACGCCAAACTGCGAAAGGCGCCTTCTCACTGACAAACCCGGCGGTACGCGCCTGGGTTTATCAGATCCTGGCGATCGTGGTGCTATTCGCTTTTGCCGGCTACATTCTGCACAACACCCTGACCAATTTGCGTCATCGCGGCATCACCTCCGGGTTTGGGTTTCTGAACGACGCCGCCGGTTTCGGTATCGTACAGCATTTGATTTCCTTTCAAGATGGCGATACCTATGGGCGAGTGTTTATCATCGGCTTGCTCAATACCTTGCTGGTTTCCGCGCTGGGGATCGTATTTGCTTCCGTCCTCGGCTTTTTCATCGGGTTGGCGCGGCTGTCCGATAACTGGCTGTTACGCAAGCTTTCCACTATCTATGTCGAAACTTTCCGTAACATTCCGCTGCTGCTGCAGATATTTTTCTGGTATTTCGCCGTATTGCGTAATCTGCCGGGCCCGCGGCAGTCGGTCAGCGCCTTCGACCTGATTTTTCTCAGCAATCGCGGCCTGTATATGCCAATGCCGCTGGCGGGCACCGGCGCCATTCCCACGCTGGCGGCGGCAGTGATAGCCATCGCGGCCTCAGTGGCGCTCTATCGCATCAATCGCCGCCATCAGATGTCTTCCGGCGAACTTCGGCGCAGCTGGCCGTGGGTCATCATCCTGCTCGTAGGCCTGCCTGCTTTAGCGCAGTTTATTTTCGGCGACGCGCTTCATTGGGATATCCCCGCGCTGAGAGGCTTTAATTTCCGCGGCGGCATGGCGTTGATTCCCGAACTGGCGGCCCTGACTTTGGCCCTGTCTATTTATACCTCGAGCTTTATCGCCGAAATCATTCGCGCCGGCATCCAGTCGGTTCCCTTTGGCCAGCATGAAGCGGCCCGCTCTTTAGGGTTGCCTAATCCGGTTACCCTGAATCAGGTCATTTTACCGCAGGCCCTGCGTGTCATTATTCCACCGCTCACCAGCCAATACCTGAATATCGTCAAAAACTCCTCGCTGGCGGCCGCCATCGGTTACCCCGATATGGTGTCGTTATTCGCCGGCACGGTGTTGAACCAGACCGGTCAAGCCATCGAGACCATCGCCATTACCATGTCGGTGTATCTGATTATCAGCCTGGCGATTTCGTTTTTTAATGAATGTTTATAACCGGCGTAAAGCACTGGTCGAGCGCTAAGAGACTCCGATGACTATGACACTCCCCCTCATGAACCCGTAGCGACCTCTTCCCGTAGCCGGTTGGCCCTCGCCGCGCTCTGGCTGCGCCGGAATCTTTTTTCCAGCATCCCGAACAGCCTGCTGACGCTGTTTTGTCTTTGGCTGCTGTGGTGGACCCTACCCCCTTTGTTTAACTGGCTGTTCTTTGATGCCAACTGGATAGGCGCCACCCGCGCCGACTGTACGCGCGATGGCGCCTGCTGGGTTTTTATCCATGCCCGTTTCGGCCAGTTCATGTATGGACTCTATCCTTTTGACCAGCGCTGGCGTATCAATATCACCCTGCTGGTGGCGCTCATCAGTCTGGTGCCGATATTCTGGAAAGCCATGCCCCGTCGCGGTCGCTATATCGTCTGCTGGGTGGTGGCGTTTCCCCTCTTTACCTGGGTGATGCTGTACGGCGGATATTTCGGTCTGACCCGGGTTGAAACCCGGCAGTGGGGCGGGCTGACCCTGACGTTGATTATCGCCTCGGTGGGTATCGCCGGCGCTTTGCCGCTGGGAGTGATATTGGCCCTCGGACGGCGCTCGCGAATGCCGGTGGTGAAGTGGTTCTCCATCATTTTCATCGAGTTGTGGCGCGGCGTACCGCTTATCACCGTGCTGTTCATGTCCTCGGTGATGCTGCCGCTGTTTCTGTCGGAAGGCACCAACATCGACAAACTTATCCGCGCGTTGGTGGGGGTTATCATGTTCCAGTCCGCCTATGTGGCGGAAGTGGTGCGCGGCGGGTTGCAAGCCTTGCCGAAGGGGCAATATGAAGCGGCCGAATCCCTGGCCCTGGGCTATTGGAAAACCCAGGGATTGGTTATCCTGCCCCAGGCGTTGAAAATGGTCATCCCCAGCCTGGTAAACACCATTATCGAATTGTTTAAAGACACCAGCCTGGTCGTCATTATCGGTTTGTTTGATTTATTCAGTAGCGTTCAGCAGGCCACAGTGGATCCGGCCTGGTTGGGAATGTCCACGGAAGGCTATGTTTTCGCCGCGCTGGTCTACTGGATTTTCTGTTTTGGCATGTCCCGCTATAGCCAGCATTTGGAACGGCGTTTTCATACCGGGCATTCTTCCACCCATTGAGGTCAACCATGAGCGACAATAACGCCAACCCAAATGAACGACTGATGATTACGTTGGAAAACGTTAATAAGTGGTACGGTCAGTTCCATGTGCTGAAAGATATCAATCTTCAGGTAAAATCCGGCGAACGTATCGTTTTGTGCGGCCCCTCCGGCTCAGGGAAGTCCACCACCATCAGATGCATTAATCATCTTGAAGAGCATCAGCAAGGCACCATCGTGGTGGACGGGACCTTGCTGGACGACGATCTGCGCAACATCGAACGGGTGCGTACCGAAGTGGGCATGGTGTTCCAGCATTTCAACCTTTTCCCGCACCTGACGGTACTGCAGAATTGCACGCTGGCGCCGATTTGGGTGCGTAAAATGCCGAAAAAAGGAGGCCGAAGAGCTGGCTATGCACTATTTGCAACGGGTGCATATCGTCGAGCACGCCAACAAATTCCCCGGCCAACTGTCCGGCGGCCAGCAGCAGCGGGTGGCCATCGCCCGATCATTGTGCATGAAACCGAAAATCATGCTGTTTGACGAGCCCACCTCGGCGCTGGACCCGGAAATGGTGAAAGAAGTCCTGGATACCATGATAGGCCTAGCAAACGACGGCATGACCATGCTGTGCGTCACTCATGAAATGGGCTTCGCCCGCACGGTGGCCGACCGGGTGATTTTTATGGACCGCGGAGAAATAGTGGAGCAGGCCGCGCCGGACGAATTCTTCACCCAGCCGAAATCCGAGCGGACCCGCATGTTCTTGTCGCAGATACTGCATTAAGGCTGACCAGGCCCGCCGCGCGGGCTTTTTATTTCAGCAGGACTTCATACTGCGGATTGAATTCATCAAATATCGGCAATGCCGCCGCCCCCAGCGCGGCGGTATCGGTGCCGGTCATGCCGATGCGCACCCGATAGTCATCCGGGTATTTACTTCTTACCGAGCGCAGCAACGGATGTAGCCGCCGGACAATCTTTTCCACCAGCGGTTGAGGCATCTGACCGCCGATTATCACCGTTTCGGCGTCGAAAACACATTCCAGAATATTGATGCCCTGACGAGTGGCGGGCAACGCCGATTCAACCCAGCTGTCAAAACAGGCGGCATCCACCGCCAGGAGATCCTCCGGCATAGCGGTCATCGGATCGAGCCCGCAAGCTTCATAGGCCGACTGCAAGGAAAGATAGCGCTCCAGGCAGCCATGGTTGCCGCAGGCGCAGGGACGACCGTCCGGCTGTACCACCATATGCCCCACCTCGCCGGCGTTATGGGCGTGGCCGGTGTAAATATTGCCATCGGTAAAAATCCCCGCCCCGAGTCCGGTACCGATATAAAGATAGATAAACGAATCCAGCTGCTTGGCTATTCCATGGAAACGCTCGCCGATGGCCGCCACCGTCGCGTCATTCTCCAGCGTGACCGGCAATTGGGTCGCCGCCGACAGCTCTGCCGCCACGTCGATATTTTCCCAACCATGCAGCGTGGTCGGTCCCTGGGAAGATATCCCCTCCACCCCGAAAGGCCCCGGCATCACCACCCCGATACCCAGCAATTTACGCCAATCGATCACCCTCTGATCTTTCATCTCCGCCAGCGCTTGCTTGATCAGAATCAGGGTTGCACCAGGCTGGGGCTTTTGCACTAAGCAAAGGCGCCTGAAACGGACGTTGCCGGTAAGATCCACCAACACGATCAAGAGGGTTTGATGATCAAGATGGATACCGATGGAGTAGGCGCTATCGGGGTTTAGCGTAATGGGCACCGCCGGTTGTCCACGGCCGCCGGCATGTCGCGGCAGATGCGATGAAAGAATGCCCGCCTGCTGTAATTCAAGAACGATATTGGATACCGTTTGCGGCGTCAGCGCCGTCAGGCGCGCCAATTCAGCCCGGGTGAGCTCTCCCTGCAGACGAATGGCTTCAATCACCACCCTGCGGTTATGAGCCCTGGCATGCTCAAGATTGGTTCCCGAATTTCTCATCGACTCCGTACCTCACGTTCTTTGTAGCGCCAGTATGGGTAATGGAGTTATAGCAATCAAATTGATTTAATTATCCGCTTTGGCCTGTTACGGCACGGCAATTGCTTGGATGTTTACATGAGATACCGTCCGGCGACTTTGATTTGGCAATATTTACACTACTGCAGCGACAGCGGTCACAGGAGCCCGCAATCTCGATTGCGTTTCACTATTAAAGCAATCAAATTGATTTAATCTTCAACCCAACGGCAGTTTCCGGAGAGATAAAAATGAATATCAAGAGAATGTGCCCCGCCTTAACGCTCTGCGCGCTTTCGGTCCTCTCGCTGGGGCTGTCGGCGCAGGCCCTGGCCAAAACGCAGATCAACGCCCTGTTTATGACCCAGGCCGCTTACAGTGAAAACGACATTCGCGCCATGACGGCCGATTTTACCCGGCAGCACCCCGACATTGACGTCAATCTGGAGTTTGTGCCCTATGAAGCGTTGCATGATAAAATCGTCGCGGCCCGGGGGCGGGAAGCAACGGCTATGATGTCGTACTGTTCGACGCTATCTGGCCGGCGGAATTTTATAAATTCGGTCTATTGCAGGACGTGACATCACGCATAAATGCCGATGACAGCAAGAAGATCTTCTCCGGCGCCATGAGTACCGTCACCTATAAAGATAAAGTCTGGGGCCTGCCCTGGATTCTGGACACCAAGTATCTGTACTACAACAAAGCCATGCTCGCCAAGGCCGGCATCACCACCCCGCCGCAAACCTGGGCGGAGGTGGAGCAGCAATCGGAAATCCTGAAACAAAAGGGTATCGTCAACTATCCGCTGGTATGGAGCTGGTCTCAGGCGGAAGCGCTGATTTGCGACTACACCACCCTGGTCTCGGCCTTCGGCGGTGAGTTTTCGGAGCAGGGGAAATTCAACTTCACCAATCCCGGCGCCCTGAAAGCCGTGACCTATATGAAAGAGACGCTGGATAAGGGCCTTAGCAATCCCAATTCGCGGGAATATCTGGAAGAAGACGTCCGTAAGTCCTTTTCCAATGGCGATGCGGCTTTTGCGCTGAACTGGACTTATATGTACAACATGGCCAATGATCCCAAACAAAGCAAGGTGGCCGGGGATGTGGGCATTGTCCCGGCGCCGGGGGGGGCCAAGCGGGTCAAGTGTCGGCGGTCAATGGATCCATGGGCCTGGGCATCGCCAAGGCCAGTCAGCATCCCGAAGAGGCTTGGCAATACATCAGCTATATCACCTCTCAGCCGGTGCAAGATAAATATGCCAAACTGAGCCTGCCCATTTGGAAATCTTCTTACGACGATCCCAAGGTGCAGCAAGGCCAGGAGCCATTGATTGCCGCGGCGAAACAGTCTCTGAACGTGATGCTATCGCGTCCGGCAACCGACCAGTATTCGCAGCTCTCCAATATACTGCAGCAGAATCTGCAACAGGTGTTACAGAACCAGGTAACGCCGGAGGCAGGCATGCAGGCGGCGACCAAGGCCGCGGACCGTTTGCGTTAAGGATTGATTCATGCTCAGTTTGCCGCAACGCGAGCGGCGCCAGGCATGGGTGCTGCTGGCGCCCATGTTGGTGATGATGCTTTTATTGACCGCCTGGCCGCTGGCCCGCACACTATGGCTTAGCTTCACCGATGCCGCGCTTATCGGCGGCGGGGCACCGCCGCAGCCGGTAGGCTTCGATAATTATCTCTATGCCCTTACCGATCCGGACTTTCTCGCCGCGTTGGCGCGTACGCTTTATTTCACCGTCGTCTCGGTGGCGTTCGAAGGGGTGATAGGGGTACTGGTGGCGTTGCTGCTCAATCAAAAGTTCTGCGGCCGCAACTGTTTGAGAGTCTTGGTGATACTGCCGTGGGCTTTGCCCACCATTGTCAACGCCATGATGTGGCGGCTGAATTTTAATCCGGATTACGGCAGTATCAACGCCCTGCTCACCCAGCTCGGACTGATTGACCATTACCGGAGCTGGCTAGGTTCACCCGATTCGGCGATGAATGCGGTGATGCTGGCCGACATTTGGAAAAATTATCCCTTGGTCACGCTGTTGACCCTGGCGGCGCTGCAATCCATCCCGGATGATTTATACGAGGCGGCGCGCATCGACGGCGCAAGCGCTTGGCGGCGTTTTCGCGCCATTACCTTCCCGGCCATCCTCGGCCCGCTGGGCGTCGCCCTGATTTTACGCACCATCGACGCCTTCAAGATCTTCGACATCATCTATGTGATGACCCGCGGCGGGCCGGCGGACAGCACCAAGACCCTGAGTTTTTTCGTCTATCAAGAGTCTTTCAGCTATTTACGCGCCGGCAGCGGCGCCGCCTATGCCGTTCTAATGACCTTGCTCTGCGGTATCCTGATAGCCGTTTATATGCTGATGATCGCGCGCCAACGCCGGCGAGGAATTGAGCAATGAAATCTTATCTCCGGACGGGGCTGCTTTATACCGCCGCACTGGCGCTGGCGATAAGCATTCTCGCCCCCATGCTTTGGCTGTTTTTGATGAGCGTCAGTTCATCTGCGGATCTGGCCCGGGTTCCTTTGGAATGGATACCGCGCCAATGGGATTTCAGCCGCTATAGCCGATTGTTATCCCTGGCTACCGGCCAGCCGGGCGAGCTGTTTTTGCATGCCCTGTTCAACAGCGTCCTTACCGCCACCGGCGCAACGGCGGTTTCATTGGCGCTGGCCATTCCGGCGGCGTTCAGTTTCTCCCGTTACCCGGGGCGCGACGGTTGGCTGATGGGTAGCCTGGCGATTTATATGGTGCCGCCGGTGGCCTTTGTCTTGCCGCTCTATTTCGTACTGCAGCAGCTATCGCTATTGAACACTCACTTGGGATTAATCCTGGTGTATTGCTCGCTGATACTGCCGTTTCTCACCTGGATGTTGAAAAATCAGTTCGATGCCCTGCCGTTGGATATCGAGCAGGCCGCCCGCCTGGACGGACTGCGCTTTTGGCAGGTACTGCTAAAGATAACGCTGCCGCTGGCCAAGCCGTCGCTGGCCGCTTCTTCGGTGTTCGGCTGGCTGTTGGCCTGGGACGAATTTTTCTACGCTCTATTGTTTACCAATAACATTCAGGCGCAAACGCTGCCGGTCACTATCGCGGGCTTTACCGCAGGCCGGGCCACCGATGACGGGCTGGTGGCCGCCGTCGGTATACTGGCCTCAATCCCGCCGCTGTTCATCGCGATTTGGCTGCAAAAATTCCTGGTAAGCGGTTTAACCAGCGGCGGCACCAAAGGTTAACAACGGGACGACGTAAAAGACCATGAAGACATCCACACCCGAGGCCACGCTGTATGTGGCGGGCAATATCAATATCGACCTGATTATGGGCACGCTTCATCAATGGCCCGCCCGCGGCACCGAGGCTATGCTGGAACACAGCGCTCTTCGCCCCGGCGGTTCGGCGGGCAATTGCGTGCTCGCCTTGGCGGCGCTTGGCACCCGGCACCGGGCGGTGGCCAATCAGGGCAACGATCATTTTACCCGCTGGCTGGCGGAGCATTTTGCCGACAGCGCACCCTTTTGGCCAAGCTACGACTGCGAAACCTCGCTGACGGTGGGCATGACCCACCCCGACAACGAACGGACTTTTTTTCAGTAACCAGGGACATATCGTACGCCTGTCTCAACAGGATGTATTGATGCAGTTACCGCCGCAAGCGACGCCCGGCGATATGATCCTGCTGTGCGGCACCTTTCTCTGCCTACGGCTGTTTGAAGACTACCCGGAGCTGCTGGCAATATTGCAGCGGCGCGGATTCAAAGTGGCGGTGGATACCGGCTGGCCGCCTTCAGGCTGGAATCACGACATACGCCGGAATAGCGGGGACTGGCTCAAAAACTGCGATTACCTCCTTTTAAACGAAGTCGAAACGCTGGGGCTGGCGGATAGCGACGACTTAGCGACGGCGGGCTGCTTACTGGCGCGACGACTGGCGCCGGACGGCGCCTGCGTTATCAAATGCGGCGGCCGGGGGGCGATGATGTGTGATGGCGTAGAGATTTTATCCTGCGGCGCGGAGCCGGTGCAGGTGGTGGATACCATTGGCGCCGGCGACAGTTTCAACGCCGGTTTTCTCAGTGCGCTGCTGTACGGCTATAATCGACGGCAGGCGCTCTATTGCGGCACTCGAGTGGCCGGGCGGGCCATCAGCAGTTCGCCGCGCCAGTATCCCGATCGCGCTTCACTTCACTCTTTTGCCGGGGAGGCGTAAGCCATGGCGAGCGTAGAATTAATCAAAGTCGCCAAACGTTATGGCAAACAGGTCATTTTGCATTCGCTGGACCTCAAGATCCCCGACGGCAGCTTTACGGTATTGGTGGGCCCTTCCGGCTGCGGCAAATCTACTCTGCTGCGTTTACTGGCCGGTTTGGATACCCTCTCCGACGGCGACATCTTCATCGGCAGTCAGCAAATCAATAATCTTGATCCCGCAGATCGCGATATTGCCATGGTTTTCCAAAGTTACGCCCTTTACCCCCATCTCACCGTGGCGGAAAACCTGGCGTTTCATATGCAGGTGAAAAAGGTGCCGCGTCCGGAGCAAACCGCCAAAATCCAGCAGGTGGCCCGCATGCTGGGCATCGAACCCTTGCTGCGGCGTCTGCCCAAGGCCCTATCCGGCGGTCAGCGCCAGCGCGTCGCCATGGGCCGGGCCATGGTACGCAATCCTCGGGTGTTCCTGTTTGACGAGCCTCTGTCCAATCTTGATGCTCAACTGCGCATGGAGCTGCGCGCTGAAATCAAATCTCTGCATCAACAATTGAAAACCACCACGGTCTATGTCACCCACGATCAGATAGAAGCCATGACGCTGGCGGATCAAATTGTGGTTATGAAGGAAGGCGCTATTGTTCAGCAGGGACAACCGTTAGAGATATACGACAGGCCGGTGAATACCTTTGTCGCCCGTTTTATCGGCTCTCCGCCGATGAACCTGTTAGACGGCCTGCCGGAGATTATCGATGGCGTGCCAGGCGTGCAATGCGGCGAATTATGGTTCCCTTTGCCGGCCAAATGGCATGCCGCCGCACGGCGGCAGGGAAACTCGCCGGTAACGCTGGGCATCCGTCCCCATGATTTCATTCAGGTTGACTCCGCCTCTCAGCCGGCCGCCACGATCCGGCTACAGGAAATCACCGGCGAAACCAGCCTGCTGCACGTGGACTGGGGCGGATTTTTTCTGCATGTCCAGTTCGCCGGCCGGTTACACAACCCGCCGGAACAGCGTTTGTGGCTGGAAGTGAAGCCGCAAAGCCTTCACCTGTTTGATGCCGCAACGGGCCAACGGCTTACGGAAAGCAATGCCGGCGCGTAAAGGCGCGCCGGGCACTATTTGCGGGCTATAATGATGATTCCGGTTTCTTAGTCGATTTCGGATAGAACTGTGTTGCCCCGCGTTGAAGCAACGGTCCTGGCACCGGTAAAATTCCTCACCGCACGAACCTGTTTGCCGATAACCGCAGCGACATCTCTAAAGCGGTTATCATAGCGATGGTTCACCGCGGCATAAACGGCGCCGGTAACTCCGCCGGCATAAGCGCCAAACCACTCCCCCCCCCCACCCCGCTTTGCCTTGATTGTTTACCGCTTCGTCACTAACCGGACGCGACCATTGCGCATCCGCTACCGCATTGCCGACCTTGCTATCGCTGACAAAAGAGGCCTCAGGGATTTCCTTACCAACTCCCTGATTTTTTCCCGTAACGGTCATGCCGTTGGATATAGCATTGCTTTTAGACCCGACGGCGTTTCCTTGAGAATAAACCGGAACGACAGCGTCATGGAGCCAAAACCGCCAGTATGCATTAACCCACGTCGCGATGGAGTCCCCTGCATGTTGGCTGAGGTCGCTGCTGCGAGGCGGTTTTTCATTGTCTCCCACCGTGCCTTCCATTTCAGACCGGGTCGAGAAGGTCTCTGGAAGCCAAAAGCGCCAATATGCGTCAATCGCCGCCGTGGCTATGCCTGCGCCTTCTTCACTCCAATCATCAACTTTCCTGCCGGCAAGCGCACCTTGGAATGCACCGGCTCCAGCCATTACCCCTACTTCCGAGCTGCCGTTAATGTTTTTAAGCAAAAAGCTGCCTATGGTTACCCCGGCCGCGGTTCCACAATACATCTCCTCAGTGGCTTTGTAGCCATGTTCCCTGGCCTTCGCATCCACCGTGCTTACGCCTGCGCCCACCGCGTTAGCACACGCCATGCCGGTTTCGTTAAACCCCCATCTTTCGAATTTTTGGCTTGCACAATAACTGAAACACGCAGCAAACTTTTGGCCCTGCCAACTGGCCTTGTTGGAGACGGCTGTTAACCAGCCTATTAGAGAAGCAGCCACCCACTGCACCTGCTTTACTTTTGTCATTGCCCATGAGCTAATCAGCAAAGCAGCCATATCCTTCTTAGAAGCGGCATAAACGCATAATAAAACGCCCAAGACAACAACGACGCTTTGTACAATAATCAATGACGCAATAGGGATACCCAACGCCGACGCCACAGGTATCGCCACTGCAAGTACCGCGACGGTCAGAGAGATGGCCATACCTACTTTCTTGATAATGTTATTTATCCTGGGTGTTTCGGCGACCGGTTCATTTTTCATCGCAGCATCAGGCTCGACTATGTCGATGACGGGACTTTGCCTGACATTCTCCTTGGATGATACCCGGATTGCAGGGACGCCCCTCTCTCTTCTGCCGGCGTTATCGTCTTGCATAACGTTTTGTGTCGCTGCGAAGGTTAAGCTATGTCCGCTATGTTCCCCTATCGCACCCAGGCGATGACCATTTTGTATTGGGCAGGACAAAGAACCGTAATGTTCGCCCCGATAAGAGCCAACAACTGATAATGGGTCGCGAAGCGTTTGTTCGCTATTATGGATATACTTTATCCCGGGTAAAGTTTTCGACTCAGTTGAGTCATTGTAGGTATCGAATGAACGAGTTGGGCTGATAGGAAGAAAAGGTGCAGATGCCATATCGGGTACCTCCTGATGTTTACTGCCATGATAATCAGAAGCCAATAAGGACACTTGCATAAACCGATGATTCGGTAATTAACATAGTGACGCATGTGAGCGTCGTCGCATTCGGCTTCGTTCAACCGCCTTTGCCGGTTGGCCAACTCTGTCTTTAACTCGAACTGACCGAGTAGCGAACCGCCTGCTCACCGCACATGAAAAAGCCCTCTGCTTTCACAGAGGGCTTCATTCAATTGGATGCCTGGCAGTTCCCTACTCTCGCATGGGGAGACCCCACACTACCATCGGCGCTACGGCGTTTCACTACTGAGTTCGGCATGGGGTCAGGTGGGACCACCGCGCTAGTGCCGCCAGGCAAATTCTTGATTTGCCGAACTCTGCCATATTCACTGGTGCTGATACCCAGAGTCGAACTGGGGACCTCACCCTTACCAAGGGTGCGCTCTACCAACTGAGCCATATCAGCGTGCTAAACCTTATTTCACCAACGCCTTTCGCTTCGCTCAAGGTATTGGGCCTTAATGGATGCCTGGCAGTTCCCTACTCTCGCATGGGGAGACCCCACACTACCATCGGCGCTACGGCGTTTCACTACTGAGTTCGGCATGGGGTCAGGTGGGACCACCGCGCTAGTGCCGCCAGGCAAATTTCTCGTCTCATCCTGAGACTCGCCCTGCGGGCCAGCGCTCTGCGCTGTACAAAATCGTTCCCGACGATTTTGTCTATTACCCTGTGCAAGGCCAACGCTCTGCGTTGTTCACAGCCCGTTATTGCTTCAACCGGCTGTTTCGTGTGCTTTATCCGGAACTTCCGCTGAAAATCCGTCTCTCTCTTCTCAAACACCTTAGGTGTTGTAAGGTTAAGTCTCACGGGTCATTAGTATCGGTTAGCTCAACGCATCGCTGCGCTTACACACCCGACCTATCAACGTCATCGTCTTTAACGTCCCTTCAGGTGACCTATAGCCACAGGGAAGACTCATCTCGAGGCAAGTTTCCCGCTTAGATGCTTTCAGCGGTTATCTCTTCCGCACGTAGCTACCGGGCAATGCCATTGGCATGACAACCCGAACACCAGCGGTGCGTCCACTCCGGTCCTCTCGTACTAGGAGCAGCCCCTCTCAATCTTCCAACGCCCACGGCAGATAGGGACCGAACTGTCTCACGACGTTCTAAACCCAGCTCGCGTACCACTTTAAATGGCGAACAGCCATACCCTTGGGACCTACTTCAGCCCCAGGATGTGATGAGCCGACATCGAGGTGCCAAACACCGCCGTCGATATGAACTCTTGGGCGGTATCAGCCTGTTATCCCCGGAGTACCTTTTATCCGTTGAGCGATGGCCCTTCCATTCAGAACCACCGGATCACTAAGACCTGCTTTCGCACCTGCTCGAGCCGTCACTCTCGCAGTCAAGCTAGCTTATGCCTTTGCACTAACCTCACGATGTCCGACCGTGATTAGCTAACCTTCGTGCTCCTCCGTTACTCTTTAGGAGGAGACCGCCCCAGTCAAACTACCCACCAGACACTGTCCTCGACCCAGATAATGGGCCGGAGTTAGAACATCAAACATTAAAGGGTGGTATTTCAAGGTTGGCTCCATGCAGACTGGCGTCCACACTTCAAAGCCTCCCACCTATCCTACACATCAAGGCTCAATGTTCAGTGTCAAGCTATAGTAAAGGTTCACGGGGTCTTTCCGTCTTGCCGCGGGTACACTGCATCTTCACAGCGAGTTCAATTTCACTGAGTCTCGGGTGGAGACAGCCTGGCCATCATTACGCCATTCGTGCAGGTCGGAACTTACCCGACAAGGAATTTCGCTACCTTAGGACCGTTATAGTTACGGCCGCCGTTTACCGGGGCTTCGATCAAGAGCTTCAGCTTACGCTTAACCCCATCAATTAACCTTCCGGCACCGGGCAGGCGTCACACCGTATACGTCCACTTTCGTGTTTGCACAGTGCTGTGTTTTTAATAAACAGTTGCAGCCAGCTGGTATCTGCGACTGGCTTCGGCTCGGGAAGCGTGTTCCTCCACCTAATGCCAGCGTGCCTTCTCCCGAAGTTACGGCACCATTTTGCCTAGTTCCTTCACCCGAGTTCTCTCAAGCGCCTCGGTATTCTCTACCTGACCACCTGTGTCGGTTTGGGGTACGATTACATGTGACCTGGTGCTTAGAGGCTTTTCCTGGAAGCGTAGCATCAACCCCTTCGCCACCGTAGTGGCTCGTCATCACGCCTCAGTGTTATGAAAGAGCGGATTTGCCTGCCCTTTCCACCTGCACGCTTGAACCGGGACAACCGTCGCCCGGCCGGTCTAGCTTTCTCCGTCCCCCTTCGCAGTCACACACAGTACAGGAATATTAACCTGTTTCCCATCGACTACGCTTTTCAGCCTCGCCTTAGGGGTCGACTCACCCTGCTCCGATTAACGTTGAACAGGAACCCTTGGTCTTCCGGCGAGCGGGCTTTTCACCCGCTTTATCGTTACTTATGTCAGCATTCGCACTTCTGATACCTCCAGCAGCCCTCACAGGCCGCCTTCTCAGGCTTACAGAACGCTCCCCTACCCAACAATACCCGAAGGTATCGCTGCCGCGGCTTCGGTGCATGGTTTAGCCCCGTTACATCTTCCGCGCAGGCCGACTCGACCAGTGAGCTATTACGCTTTCTTTAAATGATGGCTGCTTCTAAGCCAACATCCTGGCTGTCTATGCCTTCCCACATCGTTTCCCACTTAACCATGACTTTGGGACCTTAGCCGGCGGTCTGGGTTGTTTCCCTCTTCACGACGGACGTTAGCACCCGCCGTGTGTCTCCCGTGATGGCATTCTTCGGTATTCGCAGTTTGCATCGGGTTGGTAATCCGGGGTGGACCCCTAGCCGAAACAGTGCTCTACCCCCGAAGATGAACTCACGAGGCGCTACCTAAATAGCTTTCGGGGAGAACCAGCTATCTCCCGGTTTGATTGGCCTTTCACCCCCAGCCACAAGTCATCCGCTAATTTTTCAACATTAGTCGGTTCGGTCCTCCAGTTAGTGTTACCCAACCTTCAACCTGCCCATGGCTAGATCACCGGGTTTCGGGTCTATACCCTGCAACTATGCGCCCAGTTAAGACTCGGTTTCCCTACGGCTCCCCTATTCGGTTAACCTTGCTACAGAATATAAGTCGCTGACCCATTATACAAAAGGTACGCAGTCACCCCATCCCGAAGCATTCGCTTTCGCTTCGCGAAATCGCCTGCCTTTGCACGTTGTGCAAAGCGCCCTGTGGCGACATAAACCACCTCGCGACACTGCTGTTTTTTTTCGGTTTGACGTCGCTTCGCTCCGTCAACGCGCTGACAGCAAATGCTTGGGTGATGGGGCTTCCACTGCTTGTACGTACACGGTTTCAGGTTCTTTTTCACTCCCCTCGCCGGGGTTCTTTTCGCCTTTCCCTCACGGTACTGGTTCACTATCGGTCAGTCAGGAGTATTTAGCCTTGGAGGATGGTCCCCCCATCTTCAGACAGGATATCACGTGTCCCGCCCTACTCATCGAGCTCACCGCTTGCGCACCTTCGTGTACGGGGCTATCACCCTTTATTGCGCGACTTTCCAGACGCTTCCACTGATGCTCAAACTGATTACCGCTCTGGGCTTCTCCCCGTTCGCTCGCCGCTACTGGGGGAATCTCGGTTGATTTCTTTTCCTCGGGGTACTGAGATGTTTCAGTTCCCCCGGTTCGCCTCGTGACGCTATGGATTCACATCACGATAGTGCAACGAATTGCACTGGGTTTCCCCATTCGGACATCGCCGGCTGATAGCGCTTCATATCAGCTCACCGGCGCTTTTCGCAGATTAGCACGTCCTTCATCGCCTCTGACTGCCTAGGCATCCACCGTGTACGCTTAGTCACTTAACCTCACAACCCTAAGATGTCTTAGGGTCGCTTGCTTTGAGAGACTCGCATACTGAGTGTCCTCAGCATGTTGTTTCAAATTTTCAGCTTGTTCCGGATTGTTAAAGAGCAGTATTTCGCAGCATACTCAATACGCTTTTGCCCGCAGGCATCGGCGTCATCAGTGTGCTCTGAAATCATTCAAGAAAAACCAGGTAACCGACTTCCCTTTACCATGAACGCTGCAAAAGGAAATGGTGGAGCTAAGCGGGATCGAACCGCTGACCCTCTGCGTGCAAAGCAGATGCTCTCCCAGCTGAGCTATAGCCCCAAGTCGTTTCTCATCCTTCAATATCACGCCATTTTTCTTAAAAAAAACCGTGTTATATCGCTGTAGCCTAACACGACACTTCGGTTATTTTTGAGAAAGGGACAGCACGATGGTCCATTCGTTTCCAGGCAAGGCATGGTGACATGACGTTTATCGTGATAAACGAGTGGCGCCGCAACGCAGCATGGGGACGAATGGTAGGCCTGAGTGGACTCGAACCACCGACCTCACCCTTATCAGGGGTGCGCTCTAACCACCTGAGCTACAAGCCTATAGAAGGTTTTTCTTGCTCAATACAGTTATCAGACAATCTGTGTGGACACGTCACTCAACGCGCATCTTTCGGTAAGGAGGTGATCCAACCGCAGGTTCCCCTACGGTTACCTTGTTACGACTTCACCCCAGTCATGAATCACAAAGTGGTAAGCGCCCTCCCGAAGGTTAAGCTACCTACTTCTTTTGCAACCCACTCCCATGGTGTGACGGGCGGTGTGTACAAGGCCCGGGAACGTATTCACCGCGGCATTCTGATCCGCGATTACTAGCGATTCCGACTTCATGGAGTCGAGTTGCAGACTCCAATCCGGACTACGACGCACTTTATGAGGTCCGCTTTCTCTCGCGAGTTCGCTTCTCTTTGTATGCGCCATTGTAGCACGTGTGTAGCCCTACTCGTAAGGGCCATGATGACTTGACGTCATCCCCACCTTCCTCCGGTTTGTCACCGGCAGTCTCCTTTGAGTTCCCGCCATTACGCGCTGGCAACAAAGGACAAGGGTTGCGCTCGTTGCGGGACTTAACCCAACATTTCACAACACGAGCTGACGACAGCCATGCAGCACCTGTCTCACAGTTCCCTAAGGCACAACCTCATCTCTGAGGTCTTCTGTGGATGTCAAGAGTAGGTAAGGTTCTTCGCGTTGCATCGAATTAAACCACATGCTCCACCGCTTGTGCGGGCCCCCGTCAATTCATTTGAGTTTTAACCTTGCGGCCGTACTCCCCAGGCGGTCGATTTAACGCGTTAGCTCCGAAAGCCACGGCTCAAGGCCACAACCTTCAAATCGACATCGTTTACAGCGTGGACTACCAGGGTATCTAATCCTGTTTGCTCCCCACGCTTTCGTACCTGAGCGTCAGTCTTCGTCCAGGGGGGCCGCCTTCGCCACCGGTATTCCTCCAGATCTCTACGCATTTCACCGCTACACCTGGAATTCTACCCCCTCTACGAGACTCTAGCCTGCCAGTTTCAAATGCAGTTCCCGGGTTAAGCCCGGGGATTTCACATCTGACTTAACAAACCGCCTGCGTACGCTTTACGCCCAGTAATTCCGATTAACGCTCGCACCCTCCGTATTACCGCGGCTGCTGGCACGGAGTTAGCCGGTGCTTCTTCTGCGGGTAACGTCAATGATTAAGATTATTCGCCTCAACCCCTTCCTCCCCGCTGAAAGTGCTTTACAACCCGAAGGCCTTCTTCACACACGCGGCATGGCTGCATCAGGCTTGCGCCCATTGTGCAATATTCCCCACTGCTGCCTCCCGTAGGAGTCTGGACCGTGTCTCAGTTCCAGTGTGGCTGGTCATCCTCTCAGACCAGCTAGGGATCGTCGCCTAGGTGAGCCTTTACCCCACCTACTAGCTAATCCCATCTGGGTTCATCCGATGGCATGAGGCCCTAAGGTCCCCCACTTTGGTCTTGCGACGTTATGCGGTATTAGCTACCGTTTCCAGTAGTTATCCCCCTCCATCAGGCAGATCCCCAGACTTTACTCACCCGTCCGCCGCTCGCCGGCAAAGTAGCAAGCTACTTCCCGCTGCCGCTCGACTTGCATGTGTTAGGCCTGCCGCCAGCGTTCAATCTGAGCCATGATCAAACTCTTCAATTAAAAGCTTGATGCTCAAAGAATCACCTGTTTCTTCATATTATGAATTAACTGGTAAACACTCTAAGACTTGGTATTTTTTGTGAATCGATACCGTCTTGTGAGTGCCCACACAGATTGTCTGATAAATTGTTAAAGAGCGTGCGCCGCCATGATTCAAGCTGGCGCGAGGTGGCGTATATTACGCTTTCCTCTTTCAGTGTCAAGCCTGTCCGGCCCGCTTCTGAATCGTTTTCGGCCGTTGTGATAAAGCTCACAGCGCCGGTCGATGGAGGCGCATTATAGGGATCCGGTTATATTGCACAAGCGTTTTTTTATCTTTTCAAACCGATTGTCTATTTTTCAACCCTCGTGCAGCGATCTTAAACGATCCGCCCTCTGTAAAAGGGCATTTTACCGCGCTATAGGGTTGTCATGATTGCGGTCATGGCGATAAAGTCAGTGAAATTTATCTGCTTGAGGTGAGTATCATGTCGCAACTTTCAGGATCGCTACGTCCCTACCTGGGTAGAATGCCGGAATTGGGTCAACGGATCATGATCGATGCTTCAAGCGTCGTGATCGGGCGCGTCAGCCTGGCCGATGATGTCAGTATTTGGCCGTTGGTGGTTATCCGTGGCGACGTCAATGCCATAACCATAGGAACGAGGACCAATATCCAGGATGGCAGCGTGCTGCATGTGACCCATCAGTCAAGTTACAACCCGGAAGGCAATCCATTGATCATCGGCGAGAATGTTACGGTTGGCCATAAAGCTATGCTGCATGGCTGCACCATCGGCAACCGGGTCTTGGTGGGAATGGGATCCATCCTTCTCGACGGCGCGTTAATTGAAGACGATGTCATGATCGGCGCCGGCAGTCTGGTGGCGCCGGGGAAACGTCTGCAAAGCGGTTATCTTTATGTGGGCAGTCCGGCCAGGAGGGTCAGGGCGCTGACGCCGAAAGAGATCGGCGGACTGATTTATTCAGCCAATAACTATGTACGCTGGAAAGACGAATATCTGGCTCAAGGCAAATAAAAACAGCCTTGATAATCATGTCTATCAGCGATCTTTCGCTCCATGGCCTCTTCAATCTCCCAGCGAAAGGTCCTGAACAACGTGAGACAATCCGCATCAGCGCCAGCGCCGAATTGTTCCAACAACCATCGCTTGCGGGCCACGCACTCCACGCGAAAGCCATCCGCCAGGGCCGGAAAACACACCGCTTCCCGATCGTTATCCCAGTATTCCAGTTCCGGAAATTGGATCGCCTGGTTCAAAGGGAAGCCACCGGCCGTAAACGCTCCAATACCTGTTTGGTCTCAGGCAGCCGACCATGCCAAAGCAAAAACGAATAGGCGGCCTGTTCCACCAGCATACCGAAGCCGTCGGCGTAACGTTGCGCGCCCTTATCAACACACCAGTGCAGAAAAGGGGTTAATCCTTGCTGATAAAACATGTCGTAGCAATTTACCGATGAGTTCACCAACGTGCCCGCGAGGGCCGGCACCTCGCCATGTATGCCGGAAGTAGTGGCATTAATGATCAAATCGAAATTTGGTTCGGCCAATGCGTTCAAGGGTAGCGCCTCGATAGCGCCAATGTGACGGTAAAACGATACCAGTTCCAGCGCTCTTTCATGCGTACGGTTGCTCAGCATGATGGAACAGCCGAAGGAGAGCAATGGCAGGATAACGCCGCGTGCCGCGCCGCCGGCGCCCACCAGCAAAATGCGGCTTTCAGGCTGAATCAGCTCAAGGCGCTGCAGATCCGCCAGCAGGCCGATACCGTCGGTATTGTCGCCCAATAAAGTCCCGTCGGACTGTTTTTTGACGGTATTCACCGCCCCGGCCTGAGATGCCCGCTCGGTCAATTGGTCGCACAAAGCAAAGGCTCGTTCCTTAAACGGCAAGGTAATGTTGGCGCCTTCGCCGCCATCGGCGAAAAATGCGAGTAAATCCTGTTCAAAATCACTTATGGATGCCAGCACCCGCCCATAAGGATGGAGAATGCCGGTCTGCTCGGCAAACAGGGCATGAATTGAGGGCGACTTGCTGTGTTTGATTGGATTACCGAAAACGGCATAGCTTTCCATCGTTTTTCCCGTCATTTTAACCTTGACGGATAAGTGAACCCGTCAGGGCATCGCGAATTTCAGAAGGGTTGATACGCCCTTCAACGTTGCCGTCCATCAGCGGGAAATTATCGCCGAACTGTCGTCTTACTTCAGCCGCCGTGCGCGCCGGCTCCAGACCGGACAGGTTGGCGCTGGTAGAGACCAACGGTTTGCCGAAAGCCAGGCACAGCCGTCTCACCGGCTCGAACGCGGCGACGCGAACCGCCAGCGTGGAAAACTGCCCGGTCAACAAGCGCGGCGTTTCCGGCCGAGCGGGCATGACCCAGGTCACCGGACCCGGCCATCGTGAAAATATCCGCTCACGCTGCAGGTCGGTCAATTGGCTGTCGTCTATGTAGGCCAGCAATTGTCGATAGTCGGCAGCGACCAGAATCAATCCCTTGGTCCAGGGACGGCGCTTCAGCGCCAGCAACGCCTGCACCGCCGTTTCGCTGTCCGGATCGCAACCCAGACCGAAAACAGCCTCGGTGGGATAAGCGACAACCTTAGCCTGACTTAATTTCACTACCACATCGGACAGATTCGAAGGTTTACTGTTCATCATGTTCTTTGACCGTTACCGGTTTGCCGCACCGCTTATCGGCACAATAAAGTATGGCGCCTCGAAGGGTATTTTTTTCCATTAACAGCGGAAAATGGCAATAAGCGCATTCGCCCGTCACCGGTTTAAAATTGATCGCGAACCGGCACTTTGGATACTCATCGCAGGCATAAAACGTTTTACCAAAACGGGACGTTCTCTGAAGAAGTTTACCTATTCCACATAAGGGACAGGCAATGGCGGTCTCGTCAGGCTTATCCGCCGCGGCGATATACTGGCATGCGGGATAATTGGAACACCCGATGAACATGCCGTATCGGCCTTGGCGAAGCACCAGCTTAGCCTGGCAAGCCGGGCAGCTTTGGCCCTCCAGCACCGTGACGATATGCCCGTCCGCATGCTGCTTAAGCGGCTTGATATAGGCACAATGCGGATATTGTGAGCAGCCAAGAAAGGGACCATGTTGTCCGGACCTGATGACAAGCGCCGCCCCGCAATCAGGACAGCGCTCAATTGGCCTAGCGTTGAAAAGCGCGGCTTTTGCCATAAATTCTCATCATCAGTCATTCTGTCGTTTATTCTTTAATGCAGCCGGTTTTCATCTTCATCAAAAACAAGGTCTTCCATTTGCTGATAAGCATTTTCATATCCGGGGACATTGAACAGCACCATCAAGATAACCCATTTGAGGTCTTCCAGATCAAATTCGGCGGCGTCGAGCGCCATGACGCGATCGATGACCATTTCACGGGTTTCAAGGTTCAGCACTTTGATCTGTTCAAGAAACAGCAAAAAACCGCGGCACTCCGTATCAAGGAATTGACATTCCTCCTCGGTATAGATACGCAGGGCCAGCGGATCGGCACCCATTGTGAAAGCTTTGCTTTGCCCGTCCTGCAGATCGGCCAGCTTCTCCAGCCAGTTCAGCGCATTATAAATGTCATCCTGATGAAAACCCGCACGGGTTAAATCATCGGTCAACTTATCCTGATCCACACGCATTTCGACTTCATTGTGGATATATGTTTCAAACAAATACATTAGTACGTCGAACATGGCCTGCCCTCCTCAAACGGACATAGCCGCCGGGTACAACTGCGATCCATCCTGCTAACTCCAGCTCAAGCAATTTAGCTACTACCTCTGGCACAGGTTGGCCGGCACGTTCAGCGACGACGTCAACAGGTGTAACCTCATCTCCTACGTTAGCCAACACATCGGCAAATGGCAATTCAACTTCGCGTTCCGCCGCATAAATAATTTTATCCTGCTCCAAAGTTAACCAATTCAGGCCGCTGCCGAGCTGATCAAGGATCTCTTTTGGCTGCGTTATCAGGTAAGCGCCTTCCTGGATCAACCAATGGGTTCCCGCCGAGGCGGGATTACCGAGCGGCCCCGGCAGAGCGAAAACATCTTTTTCCCTGTTCGAGCGCATATCGCGCCGTCACCAGCGAGCCGCTTCTGGCGGCGGCCTCCACCACAAGCACCCCGAGACTCAATCCGCTGATGATGCGGTTACGGTATGGGAAATGGCTGGCCATGGGCGCCGCGTCCAAAGCAAACTCCGATACCAGGGCGCCCCCTCTTGAACAATGCGTTCAGCCAGTTTGCGGTGTTGCGGCGGATAAATATTTTGCAAACCGCTGCCCAACACAGCCACGGTAATACCGCCGGCATCCAAAGCGGCGCGATGGCTGATGCCGTCTATACCTGACGCCAGTCCGCTGGTTATGGTAAGACCGCACTTGGCCAACGCCGCGGCGAAATAGGTCGCCCACTGCTCGCCATATACCGTACAGCGGCGACTGCCCACCATGGCCAATTGACGAGAGGCCAGGCAGCGGAGATCCCCTTTCACAAACAGCGCCGGCGGGGGACAGGCAAGATTTCGCAGCCACTGAGGATAGGCCTCATCGGAAAAGCTGACGAAATGATGGTCGGGCTGCTCCAGCCAGCGGAGCGCCGCGCCGACGTCGAGTGAGCGGTATTGATGGAATCGTTGACGCTGGCGGGGCGTAAGTACAGCACAAAGCGCCCCTTGCCTGTCAAATTCGACGCAAAGCGGTATTTGTGACAAACATTCATGCGCCCTGGCGCCATTTATGCCCTTTACCGCAGCCAAGCGCAACCATATTTCCCTTAACGTCATACTGATCTCCGCATCCATGCCCATTGCCGGTAAAGCGACATTTACGCGCCGATGCTGTCAATCAGAACGGGAAATGTCTAGAATAAGAGACGGGAAAATTTTCATAATCGGACACAGATATAGACCCATATGCCAGTATTGCAGGTATTACATTATCCAGATGAGCGGCTTCGCATCGTTGCGAAACCGGTAAAAGAAGTTAATGACGCTATTCGCCGTATTGTGGATGATATGTTCGAAACCATGTACGCCGAAGAAGGTATAGGTCTGGCCGCGACCCAGGTCGATATACATCAGCGTATCATTGTCATAGATGTATCCGAGACGCACGATCAACGCCACGTCTTAATCAATCCCGAGCTGCTGGAGAAAAGCGGTGAGACCGGGATTGAGGAAGGGTGCTTGTCAATCCCCGACCAGCGGGGTTTTGTTCCCCGTGCCGAAAAGGTGACCGTTCGCGCGTTGGATAGTGAAGGCCAGACATTCGAGCTGGAAGCGGACGGGCTGTTGGCTATCTGTATTCAGCATGAAATGGATCATTTGGTGGGTAAACTGTTCGTCGACTATCTCTCGCCCCTGAAGCGCCAGCGGATACGCCAAAAAATGGAAAAAATGGCGAAAATCAACGCCCGCGCCGGTAAATAATCGTCGTACTACAGGAACTAACGTGTCCGAATCTTTACGTGTCATTTTTGCCGGTACGCCGGATTTCGCAGCGCGTCATCTTCGCGCTTTGCTCGCTTCACGGCATCAGGTCATTGGTGTCTTTACCCAGCCGGATCGACCGGCTGGCCGCGGCAACCACCTTACGGCCAGTCCGGTTAAACAGTTGGCGCAACAATACCAGCTGCCGGTTTTTCAGCCGAAATCGCTTCGCCCCGCTGAAAATCAGCGCCTGGTGGCGGAATTGGCGGCGGATATCATGGTAGTGGTGGCCTATGGATTGATTCTGCCCCAGCCGGTGCTCGACATGCCGCGCCTGGGATGTCTGAATGTCCATGGCTCCCTGCTGCCGCGCTGGCGCGGCGCCGCCCCCATCCAACGCGCTCTGTGGGCCGGCGATAACGCCACCGGCATCACTATCATGCAGATGGATGCCGGTCTTGATACCGGCGCGATGCTGCTGAAGCTTACCTGCCCCATCACGCAGGCGGACACCAGCGCCAGCCTTTATGAAAAGCTGGCGCGACTCGGCCCCGAAGCCCTGCTCGACACCCTGGACCATAGCGCCGCGGGGACGCTGGCGCCGGAGAAGCAGGACGAGAGTCGGGCGACTTACGCTGAAAAATTAACCAAAGAAGAAGCGCGCCTGGATTGGCGTATGCCCGCCATCGCCTTGGAACGCTGCGTTCGCGCCTACAATCCCTGGCCCGTTGCCTTTATCATGGTCGCCGGCCAACCGGTGAAAATCTGGCAATCGACGGTTGCAAGCGTCGAATCCGATGCGGCGCCCGGCACCATTGTCCAAGCGGATAAAACCGGCATTATGGTAGCGACGGCGCAAGGCGTGTTGAATCTCGCACAGCTGCAGCCTGCCGGCAAAAAGCCCATGTCGGCACAAGACTTGCTCAATTCACGGCGTGAATGGTTTATCCCGGGAACGATTCTGGATTGATCTGTTCACAGGGGGTTATCGCCCTGTTTATGAAGGGAACCGGGCGATCGCGTTCCGGCTGTTTCCACCACCCTCCGGTTAATTATGAATAAACATTATAACCTCCGCGCATTGGCAGCGAAGGCGGTCGCCCAGGTGCTTGATGACGGACTCTCTCTCAGTCAGGTATTACCCTCGTTACAAACGCCATTGGGAGATAAAGATCGCGCCTTATTGCAGGAGCTCTGTTTTGGTATTTTACGTACTCTGCCGCAGCTTGAAGGCTATATAAAAACGTTGATGGCCAAAGCCCTCACCGGCAAGCAAAGAACGGTACATTACCTGCTGATGGTGGGCATCTACCAGTTGATATTCACCCGAATTCCTCCCCATGCCGCGCTGGCGGAGACCGTAGAGGGCGCGGCGGCGTTGAAGCAGCCGCAGCTTAAAGGCCTGGTCAACGGCGTGCTGCGGCAGTTTCAGCGGCGTCAGAATGAACTGATGGCCGCCGGCGCCCATGAGAGCAATTTTCTTCACCCTTCCTGGCTGGTGGAACGGTTGCAAAGCGCCTATCCCGAACAGGCGCCGGCCATTATGGCCGCTAATAACCAGCGGCCCCCGATGTGGCTGCGCGTCAACCGGCTTAACAATAGCCGCGAGGAATATCTGCGGCTGCTTGCCCAGGAAAATATCATCGCCCACCCTCACCCATCACTGCCGGAGGCGGTCAGGCTGGAAACCCCTTGCAACGTTGGAAAGCTGCCGGGCTTCGAGCGTGGCTGGGTAACGGTGCAAGATGCCGCGGCGCAGGGGTGCGCATTATGGCTTGATCCGCAAGCCGATGAAGATATTCTGGATCTCTGCGCCGCGCCGGGCGGAAAAACCACTCATATCCTGGAACTCGCGCCTAAGGCCCGGGTGACCGCCGTCGACGTGGACAGCCAACGAGTGGAGCGTATCAAGGAAAACCTGCGGCGTCTCGGCCAGCATGCCAATGTCATCGTCGGTGACGGACGAACGCCGGAGCAATGGGATGACGGACAACGCTGGGACCGTATTTTGCTGGATGCTCCCTGCTCGGCCACCGGCGTTATCCGGCGGCATCCCGACATAAAATGGCTGCGCCGCGACGGCGATATCACTGAGTTGGCGGCGTTGCAGCAACAGATCCTGACCGCCATTTGGCCACGGCTCAAGCCGGGCGGCACATTACTATATGCGACCTGTTCAGTGTTGCCGCAGGAAAACCGCGGCCAAATACAGGCGTTTCTGCAAGAACATTCCGATGCACGGATCATCGGTACAGGCGACGCTGAACGCCCCGGTATTCAATGTTTTCCTGTCCCCGACGGTGGCGACGGTTTCTTTTACGCTAAGATTATGAAAGGGCGAGCCCCCGATAACCAGGTGCGGATATAACAGGCATGAAGAGTCGATAATGAAAATAATCATCCTTGGCGCGGGACAGGTTGGCGGAACGCTGGCTGAAAATTTGGCGGGGGAAAACAACGACATCACTATCGTTGATACCAATCCCAATACGCTGCGGCAGTTGCAGGACAAATTCGATCTTCGAACGGTTCAAGGGCATGCTTCCCATCCCAGAGTGCTGAGGGAAGCCGGCGCTGAAGATGCCGATATGCTGGTTGCCGTCACCAATTCCGACGAAACCAATATGGTGGCCTGCCAGATTGCCTATACGCTGTTCAAGACCCCTAATCGCATCGCGCGAATCCGCTCGGCGGATTATATCCGGGAATCCGCCAAGCTCTTTTCGACGGAAGTGGTGCCTATCGACCATCTGATTTCCCCTGAACAGCTGGTGATTGAAAGCATCTATAAGCTGGTGGAATACCCCGGCGCGCTGCAAGTGGTGAATTTCGCCCAGGGGAAAGTCAGCATCGCCGCGGTGAAAGCCTATTATGGCGGTCCGCTGGTGGGCAACGCACTCTCTTCGTTGCGCGAGCATATGCCCCACATCGACACCCGCGTCGCCGCGATATTTCGTCAGGACAGGCCTATCCGGCCGCAGGGTTCCACGGTGATAGAAGCGGGGGACGAAGTCTTTTTCGTGGCCGCGTCGCCGCATATTAGAGCCGTTATGAGCGAACTCCAGCGGTTGGAAAAACCCTATAAACGTATCATGATCGTCGGCGGCGGCAATATCGGCGCCGGCCTGGCGCAACGGCTGGAAAAAGACTACAGCGTAAAGCTCATTGAACGGGATCAGCAGCGGGCGGCGGAACTGGCGGAGCTTCTCCAGGATACCATCGTGTTTTATGGCGACGCGTCCGACCAGGAACTGCTGGCGGAAGAGCATATCGAGCAGATCGACGTGTTTATCGCCATCACCAACGATGATGAAGCCAATATCATGTCCGCCATGCTGGCCAAACGTTTGGGCGCCAAAAAAGTATTGGTGTTGATACAACGCCGAGCCTATGTGGACCTGGTGCAGGGCAGCGTAATCGATATCGCTATTTCACCGCAGCAGGCCACAATTTCCGCTCTTTTGGGGCATGTGCGTAAAGCCGACATCGTCAGCGTATCATCTCTGCGGCGCGGGGTGGCTGAAGCCATCGAAGCCATCGCCCATGGCGACGAAAGCACATCAAAGGTAGTGGGGCGCACTATCGACAACATCAAACTGCCGCCGGGCACGGTCATCGGCGCTATCGTTCGCGGCGATGAGGTCATCATCGCCAACAAAAACAGCCATATCCAACAAGGGGATCATGTGATTATGTTTTTGACCGACAAAAAATTCATTACTGATGTGGAACGCTTATTCCAGCCAAGCCCGTTCTTTTTATAAAAATGGATGGTTGACAAGATAATTTATTTTAGGCTATTCGTTGATTCGGGATTCTATTCCCTACAATTTAGACGCATTCTGGCAAAACAAAGATCCTTTGTTAGAATTAATTTGTTATTAACTAAAGGAACAAGCTTATGAGTTTTTTGCAGGAATTTCGTAAATTCGCCATGCGGGGCAACGTTGTTGATTTGGCGGTGGGCGTCATTATCGGGGCGGCTTTCGGTAGGATCGTCTCATCCCTGGTGGCAAATGTCATTATGCCGCCGCTGGGGCTGCTGATTGGCGGAATCGATTTCAAACAATTCTCCTGGGTGCTGAAACCGGCGGAGGGAAATACGCCGGCGGTGGTGATGCAGTACGGTATTTTTTTGCAAAATATATTCGATTTTATCATCGTCGCACTAGCGGTATTCTGCGTGGTGAAGCTTATCAATAGTATGCACCGCAAACAGGAAGAGGAGCCGACCGCCCCGCCTCCGCCCAGCGCTGAGGAGACGTTATTAACCGAAATTCGCGATTTGTTGAAACAACAGCAATCCGCTACCCCTGTAGAAATCAATAAGCCTTGATAACAAATCCAAACAGGAATCGCGTTGCTTGAAACCTGGCTGAGTAGCCTTATATAAATGCGGCAAATGAAGTATTAAGGGTCTTGCCGGACAAATTCAGGCGCTGGCGCGCAGAAGGGCAGTGGTAAAATCACCTGAAATAATTTTGCCACTGCCCTCCCAGTTGCGGGCCTTTGCGTTTTTTTTCTTTGCGGCAATAGCTGCCCTTACCCTTGGTATTTTTTTCGCGACGCTGGCGGAACAAGGGGTCGTTGAGGAGTGCCGCCAGGGCATTGTCCTTGATGATGCCTTTAGTGTGTTGATACTTGTCAGTCATGATGTTCTCTTTCTGCTGTATTACCAGTGTGAATGATAGGTCAGTCCCGGCGCCGAGTGCCTTTAACGCCGAGGAAGCAATTATAGCAAATCGGCCTTTGCGTAGCTCACTCAAATCACGGCCGTTCATTGTCGGTAGAGTCAATCATAATACCCCATTATACTTCCGTTTTACTGAAACGTCGCTGCAGTTGCGTCTGGTAGCCCTGATGCAGAAAATCAGTGCTCAACCCGGCCTGGCTCAGCTTCATTTCCAGCAGCCGTAACCGAGCGGCGATCTCGGTACGCTTGACGTCGTTTTCTTCAATGCTGTGCAATAAATCCTTCAGCTGCAGCGCGTCTTTACGGTCTTGTAATGGCGGTGGCAGATAACCGGAATTTTTCAACAGGCGATAACCGGTCCGCAGCTCTTCAGGTACGGCACTATCATCCTCAAGCTGTAGGGGTCTGCCGTATCCAGGCAAATTATCAAATTCGCCGTTCTTTTGCGCATGCAAAATATGTTGCTCTGCCCGCTCATCGAATAACCACATCGTCTAAGTCACTCCATAGCCAGATAACTTGCCGGTTAAGAGATTAAGGTAGGAGAATAGCCGTTACGGCACTGAACCCCAGATCTTGGACATACCATACAGAATCTGAGTGGCAGCAAATTGCAACATCCTTTCGCAGTTCGCAAGGCTGCCGTTCAATACTATCTTTCAGGTAAAGCGTCTCTTATAGGCACAGCCCGTAAGTTTGGCAAAGAAACGCTGCACAAGATAAGGATAGACGACTCAACTCCCTACCGTTATCTGTTTTTATGAGACCTTCGGAGACTCAACTGACGGCCACCGAGCCTTAAGATGGCCGGCCAGCATTTTATCCGCCAGAAGGCGCAGACCGTCCAAAAATGCCTTTTCCGCGCCCTCCATTGCTCTTGCTCCGATAGTGCGCTCAGCCTCTGTATCGCCGACCAGCCCTGTCGGTTTCAACTCTGTGTCAGACAGCGTTCGGTACCTGTCGTCATAATCCGCTATTTTCTTTTCAGAAAGCGCTTTCCAGCGTTCCGGCTCGGTGCGTTTCAGCATGCTGCGTAACGGTTCCCACAGCAGTATCCACGTCCCGAATTGGCAGTTTTCGGCGGTCTTCACCTCCAATTCAGCGGCCTGTAGGTCTGACTCCGTAATGCCGGATACGTCAAAAAAGCGCATTTTCGCAGCCACACCGGCCAGCCCTAGCGGCTCCTTCAGTTTATGCTGATAGCCCAGAAAGACCTCAATTTCATCGACGAAGCGCAAAGTTCTTATCTTATCCCGGGCAATCTGCTCCAGTTTCTCTAGGCGAAACATTACACGCCCCACGGAAACCAACTGAGGGACATTTTCATCGAATTCCCCTTTTTCCGCATTATGCACCAATTGTACGTTTTTCATCTGGTTCAGCGCGAGGGTGAGCCGGTCTTCACAGCTTGACGTTGCCTCCGTCGCCATGGCGAAAGTTTTTGCTCTCAGCTCATCATCTTCAGCCAGCTGAGTCAGCCATGACGCTATCTGAGCTTTGAAACCCGGGTCTTTTTTGGCGTTTTCCGTATCGCTCAGCCTGCCCAGAAAGCTGCTAAAGGAAGTCGCATCATCCTCCCGCCCAAAAGCCTGCCATCTGTTCGCAGGGGCCGGTTCTCCTTCCTTTGCCGGCGCCAGCCAGTCAGCGACCGCCAGATGCAGCACGCAGGTCTTCCGGGGAACGGAAGGACCTGCCATATTAAATTCTATCGTGGGGCCTGAATAGTCAGGGGCGCTGGTCATGTCCCGCAGGGCCTGCCGCGTACGCTCCGACAGCGGATTATTATACAGCCTTACATATGCATTTGAGGACAGGCCGGCGATGCTTTCCGGCAGAGTGGTCAGCGAAGCGTTTTCAATAATCAGTTCCGTCAGGCTGTCCGGCAGCGCCGGCAGGCGGGTCAACGGGGTGTCATGGATATGCAGTTCCGTCAGGTTGACCGGCAGCGCCGGCAGGCGGGTCAACGGGGTGAAAAAAAATCGACAGTCTCATCAGGCGGTCCGGCAGCGCCGGCGAGCTGGTCAAAGGGGTGCTTTGAATTAGCAGGTTCGTCAGGCTGTCCGGCAGCGCCGGCAGGCCGGTCAACAGGGTGTTTTGAATCCACAGAGACGTCAGGCTGTCCGGCAACGCCGGCAGGCGAGTCAGACGGGTATTTATGACCTTAAACGACTCAAGTTTGCGCGGTAGCTCCGACAGGCTGGTCAGATCGGTGTCCTCTATACAGAGTGACTCCAGCCTGTCCGGGAGCAACGGCGGGCTGGTCAACGGAGTGTTTTCAATAAACAGAGTCGTCAGGCGGTCCGGCAGCGCCGGCAGGCGGGTCAACGAGGTGTTTTCCATACTCAATTCCGTCAGGCTGGCCGGCAGCGTCGGCAGGCTGATCAGCGGGGTTTTAACAATCGACAGATACTCCAGTCTATCCGACAGCGTCGGCAGACTGATCAGCGGGGTGTTTTTTATACTCAATTCCGTCAGGCTGGCCGGTAGCGTCGGCAGGCTGATCAGCGGGGTTTCAAAAATCAATAGAAATTCCAGTCTATCCGGCAGCGTCGGCAGACTGATCAGCGGGGTATTTATAATTTTCAAATTCGTCAGGCTGTCCGGCAGCGTCGGCAGGCGGGTCAACGAGGTGTTTTCCATACTCAATTCCGTCAGGCTGGCCGGCAGCGTCGGCAGGCTGATCAGCGGGGTTTCAACAATCGACAGATACTCCAGTCTATCCGACAGCGTCGGCAGACTGATCAGCGAGGTGTTTTTTATACTCAATTCCGTCAGGCTGGCCGGTAGCGTCGGCAGGCTGATCAGCGGGGTGTAATTTATCTCCAAACTCATCAGGCTGTCCGGCAGCGCCGGCAGGCGGGTCAATAGGCACTCGTGGATTCGTATCTCTTGGATAAATGGCGATAAATGGTCGGGTAAGGTGGAAATTTTCGACTTTGACAAGTGAAATGCTGTTGAGCTAAGGCACTGGCAGTCACGCAATTGCCGTGCAACAGCAGCCCGGTCTGCCGCCTCCTCGGGCGGCGCAGCCCCTTTCCCACGCTGACCAGACGGCCTCATGCTCTTCCGCAGTCGGTGGCGCCGTTGCGGCGGCGGTATATGTTGCGCGAAACGCCTCAGGTCCTACTTTCATGCGTTTTGCGCATTTTTCTCCATGTGGTGTGACCACACTGAGGTTATGCACCTCCCTGTGCCCTTCACAGGCAACGGTATACGTGTCGGCATCATCAAGAATTACCGATAATATCTCCCGGCTGTCGGCGTCCAGGATGCAAAAGTGGTTTTCTCCATGCCGATTGGACTGAATGTTTTCCATGCAGCCGGGATACGCGAGCGTTCGGAGCTGTACAAACCTGTTGACCACCTCTTCTCGAGTCGTTCCCGCCGGTGGATAATAAATCATCCGGATGCAGTCCAGTGCTTCAGGCCTGTGTGTTGAAGAGAAAAACGCCTCGATTTTCTCCCATACGCTTCTTTCAGGAGGAATATTAGAGAGGGCGATAGGGTTAATGTGGTTGTCGCTGATTGCGGCGGGGGAACATCCGTTTCCGACAGGTAAGGGCATGATGATTGTCTCACAAAATCCAGTGCATAAATAACGCCTGTCAGGACAATACCGGCGGCATGACATAAATTGTCATGGCCGGTCAAGAAGGCGTGGCTGATTCAGGACGATATCATCCATCCCTGCCCTTTTATTAAACAAACGCTGATCGACTGATAAAGGGTCGTCCCGTTGTGGCGGATCTTATCATTTGAGAGGGAAGGTAATGGGCGCTAGAGAAATGTTCGATGTGATGGCCGCTGTGAACTGAGCTTAGCGTTCATGGGGAAGCGCGTTACGATGGCAAGGTGGGTTCCTCACTCGCTTACCTTAGCGCCATTTCCCGCGCACCCATAAAAAACCCGGCCGGAGCCGGGTTTTGCAAGCTGACGGTTATAGATTACTCTGCAACCGCTTCCGCCGGAGCTTCGGATTCCGCAGCACGATCCAATAGCTCAATATAAGCCATCGGCGCATTATCACCTGCACGGAAACCACACTTCAGAATGCGAGTGTAACCACCGGCACGGCTCGCGAAACGCGGACCTAACTCGTTAAACAATTTTGCCACGATCTCGTTGTCACGAGTACGGGCGAATGCCAGACGACGATTTGCAACGCTGTCGGTCTTGGCAAGTGTAATCAGCGGTTCAACAACACGGCGCAGCTCTTTCGCTTTCGGCAGAGTCGTCTTGATTATCTCATGACGAACCAAAGAGCCGGCCATGTTACGGAACATAGCCTGGCGATGGCTGCTGTTACGGTTCAGTTGACGACCACTCTTACGATGGCGCATGACCTTATCCTTCTCAGTAAAACCTTACCCTGTGATCGGGTTATTCATCAGCAATACTTGCCGGAGGCCAGTTCTCGAGGCGCATGCCCAGAGACAACCCACGGGAAGCCAACACATCTTTAATCTCAGTAAGAGATTTTTTACCGAGGTTAGGCGTTTTCAAGAGCTCAACCTCGGTGCGCTGTACCAGATCACCGATGTAGTGGATGGCTTCTGCCTTAAGGCAGTTAGCAGAGCGGACAGTCAATTCCAGATCGTCAACCGGGCGCAGCAAGATCGGATCGAATTCTGGTTTTTCTTCTTTCACTTCCGGCTGACGTACATCACGTAAATCAACAAAAGCTTCAAGTTGTTCCGCCAGAATGGTTGCCGCACGGCGGATCGCCTCTTCAGGATCGATCGTACCGTTGGTTTCCATTTCGATGACCAGCTTATCCAAATCGGTGCGCTGCTCAACGCGTGCGGCTTCAACATTGTAGGCGATACGCTCTACAGGGCTATAGCACGCGTCTACCAGCAAACGACCAATCGGGCGCTCGTCTTCTTCCGAATGAATTCGGGCAGAAGCCGGCACATAACCACGACCGCGCTGAACTTTGATACGCATATTGATCGCTGCGTTCTCATCGGTCAGGTGGCACAGCACATGCTGCGGCTTGACGATTTCGACATCCCCGTCATGGGTGATGTCGGCTGCGGTTACAGGGCCAATGCCAGATTTATTCAGAGTAAGGATGACGTCATCTTTACCTTGAACTCTCACCGCCAGCCCTTTCAGGTTGAGCAGAATCTCCAGGATGTCTTCCTGTACACCTTCTTTGGTGCTGTACTCATGCAGTACACCATCAATCTCAACCTCGGTCACCGCGCAACCCGGCATCGACGAAAGCAGAATACGGCGCAGTGCGTTACCTAGGGTATGGCCAAAGCCACGCTCTAAAGGTTCAAGGGTCACCTTGGCGTGCGTCGAACTGATTTGCTCGATATCTACCAGGCGCGGTTTTAGAAACTCTGTCACAGAACCCTGCATTGTGTCCTCTCTTTGGTACTAAGCCTTACTTGGAGTAAAGCTCGACTATCAGGTGTTCATTAATGTCCGCAGACAGATCGGTACGTTCTGGAATGCGCTTGAACACCCCTTCCATCTTAGCAGCGTCAACTTCAAGCCAGGTCGGCTTTTCACGCTGTTCAGCCAGTTCCAATGAGGCACGAACACGGGATTGCTTTTTCGCTTTCTCACGGATGCTAACAACGTCATTCGGAGTAACCTGGTAAGAAGCGATGTTGACGACACGGCCGTTTACCATGATCGCCTTATGGCTGACCAGTTGGCGTGACTCTGCGCGAGTAGCGCCAAAGCCCATACGGTAAACGACATTGTCCAGACGGCCTTCAAGCAACTGCAACAGGTTTTCACCGGTATTGCCTTTAAGACGCGCTGCTTCTTTGTAATAGTTGCGGAACTGACGTTCCAGAACGCCATAAATACGACGGACTTTTGCTTTTCACGCAACTGCACCCCGTAATCCGACAGGCGCGGCTTACGCGCACCATGCTGTCCGGGGGCTGTTCAATCTTACCTTTGGAATCGATCGCTCGAACGCCTGACTTCAGGAACAGGTCGGTGCCCTCACGACGGCTCAGCTTGAGCTTAGGACCCAAATATCTTGCCATTTTCTTTCTCCAACTAACCTAAAAGCGGCGTTATACGCGGCGCTTTTTAGGCGGACGACAACCGTTATGGGGGATCGGAGTCACATCAGTAATGTTAGTGATGCGAAAACCAGCCGCGTTTAACGCGCGAACGGTAGACTCACGGCCCGGACCAGGTCCTTTAACCATAACTTCCAGATTCTTGATGCCATATTCTTTCACTGCTTCAGCGCAACGTTCAGCTGCAACCTGTGCGGCGAATGGAGTAGACTTACGAGAACCACGGAAACCGGAACCACCGGCCGTCGCCCAACCCAACGCATTACCCTGACGATCGGTAATAGTCACGATGGTATTGTTGAAAGACGCATGGATATGAGCCACACCATCTGAAACTTGCTTTTTAACACGCTTACGTGCACGAATAGGTGCCTTAGCCATTATTTAATCACCCCGATTATTTCTTGATCGGTTTACGCGGACCCTTACGGGTACGGGCGTTGGTCTTAGTACGCTGACCGCGGACCGGAAGACCACGACGATGACGCAAACCACGATAAGTACCAAGGTCCATAAGACGTTTGATACTCAGGGTAACTTCACGGCGCAAATCACCTTCGACCACAAATTTAGCAACTGCTTCACGCAGCGTGTCGATCTGCTCTTCAGACAGCTCACTGATCTTAACATGTTCAGCTATACCCGCACTTTCACAAATAGATTGGGAGCGGGTTTTACCGATACCGTAGATGGCGGTTAACGCAATCACGGCATGTTTATGATCAGGAATGTTAATGCCTGCTATACGGGCCACTATGCACTCCTAAAAATGTAAACGGCAACACCATTCTGAAAAGCCCGTTTTCAGGATACTCAAACGATGTTGCGTTGATATACAAAAGATTGGCTGGCTAATCTAGCCAGCTCAACCCAACTTTGCAAGAAAAAAATGCCGGAATTTTTAGCCTTGGCGCTGTTTATGCTTTGGCTCACTGCAAATGACGCGTACGACACCATGGCGTCTTACGATTTTGCAGTTACGACACAACTTCTTGACGGAAGCACGAACTTTCATTTTTCCTCTCCGTAACTTCGCAAGCTTACCGAATCAGCGGTTATAGCCTTTAAGGTTTGCTTTCTTCAATGCCGACTCATATTGACTTGACATCATCAGAGTCTGCACTTGAGCCATAAAGTCCATGATAACCACAACGACAATCAGTAAAGATGTGCCCCCAAAATAGAAGGGGACTTTCATTGCGTCACGCATGAACTCCGGGATAAGGCAGATAAAAGTAATATACATTGCCCCGACCAATGTCAGACGGGTCATTACTTTATCAATATATTTAGCCGTTTGCTCTCCCGGACGAATGCCTGGTACAAATGCACCGGACTTCTTCAGGTTATCTGCTGTCTCGCGCGGGTTGAAAACCAATGCCGTGTAGAAGAAACAGAAGAATATGATTGCAGACGCGTAGAGTAACACATAAAGCGGTTGCCCAGGCTGCAAATACAATGAAATAGCCGTCAGCCAGCCCCAACCGGTACCGCCGCCGAACCAGGAAGCAATCGTGGCCGGAAACAGAATGATACTGGAAGCGAAGATTGCCGGGATGACGCCGGCCATGTTCACTTTCAGCGGCAAATGCGTACTCTGGGCCGCATAAACGCGACGCCCTTGCTGGCGTTTCGCATAGTTAACGACGATACGCCGTTGACCGCGCTCAACGAAAACAACAAAAAACGTCACTGCAAATACGAGCACCACAATCAATAGCAACACGAGGAAGTGCATGTCGCCTTGTCGAGCTTGCTCAATGGTATGGCCGATGGCCGGCGGGAGACCCGCAACGATACCGGCAAAGATAATGATGGAAATACCGTTGCCGATACCCCGTTCAGTTATCTGCTCACCCAGCCACATCAGGAACATTGTCCCCGTGACCAGGCTCACCACAGCGGTAAAGTAAAACGCGAAGCCCGGGTTATAAACCAGGCCTTGCATCCCGGGCATATTCGGCAGACCGGTTGCGATACCGATTGACTGAAAAATACCCAATACCAACGTGCCATATCGAGTGTACTGGCTAATTTTACGGCGGCCAGCCTCACCCTCTTTTTTAATCTCCGCCAGCGCCGGATGTACCACGGTCAGCAGCTGAATGATAATCGACGCCGAAATATACGGCATGATCCCCAATGCGAAGATAGAAGCACGGCTGAGGGCGCCACCAGAGAACATGTTGAACATTTCAATGATGGTGCCTCGTTGCTGCTCGAGCAATTTCGCAAGCACGGCGGCATCAATACCAGGAATCGGAATAAAAGAGCCGATACGGAAGACAATCAGAGCGCCGACCACAAACAAAAGTCTGCGCCGCAATTCGCCTAATCCGCCTTTAGCACTTTGAAAGTCTAATCCTGGTTGTTTGGCCATCTGCTACTTATTCCTCAATTTTACCGCCGGCGGCTTCGATTGCAGCACGAGCGCCTTTGGTGACACGCAGTCCGCGCAGGGTTACTGCGCGATTGATTTCGCCGGAAAGCATAATCTTCGCGAATTCAATCTGGGTGCCAACAACGTTAGCGGCTTTCAGCGTATTCAGATCGATAACCTCGCCTTCCACTTTCGCCAGCTCGGACAGGCGAATTTCCGCCGTGATCGCTGCTTTACGCGAAGTGAAGCCGAACTTCGGCAGACGACGGTACAATGGCATCTGACCGCCTTCGAAACCGCGACGCACGCCACCGCCAGAACGAGATTTCTGACCTTTGACGCCGCGTCCGCCGGTTTTACCCAAACCAGAACCGATACCACGGCCAACACGCTTTGGCGCGTGCTTGGAACCCTCAGCCGGAGACAGAGTATTTAAGCGCATCTCTTACTCCTCAACTTTGACCATGTAGGAAACCAAATTGACCATACCGCGAATCGCAGGAGTATCCTCGCGCTCTACGGTATGACCAATGCGACGCAGGCCCAAGCCAACCAGAGTTGCCTTGTGTTTCGGCAGACGACCGATGGAACTGCGAGTCTGTGTGATTTTAATAGTCTGTGCCATGGTCAATTACCCCAGAATTTCTTCAACGGATTTACCACGCTTGGCAGCGACCATTTCGGGAGACTTCATGTTAGCAAGCGCATCGATGGTTGCACGAACCACGTTGATCGGGTTGGTGGAACCGTACGTTTTTGCTAACACGTTGTGAACTCCTGCGACTTCCAGAACGGCGCGCATTGCGCCACCGGCAATAATACCGGTACCTTCGGAAGCCGGCTGCATGAACACCCGCGAACCCGTGTGAGCACCTTTAACGGGATGCTGCAGGGTGCCGCTGTTCAGCGCGACATTCAACATATTGCGACGGGCTTTCTCCATCGCTTTCTGGATTGCTGCCGGAACTTCGCGTGCCTTGCCGTAACCAAACCCGACGCGGCCATTTCCGTCACCGACCACTGTCAGGGCGGTAAAACTGAAAATGCGGCCACCTTTCACGGTTTTAGATACGCGGTTTACCGCGATCAGCTTTTCCTGCAGTTCGCCAGCTTGCTTCTCAGTGTGCTGTGACATCTTACACCCCTACCTTAGAACTGAAGGCCAGCTTCACGGGCAGCATCTGCCAGTGCCTGGACACGACCATGATATTGGAATCCGGAACGGTCAAAGGCCACGATCTTGATGCCTTTTTCCAAAGCGCGTTCGGCGATGGTTTTACCCACTGCTGAAGCGGCGTCTTTGTTACCGGTACCCTTTAATTGCTCCGCGATGGCTTTTTCCACAGTAGAAGCGGCTGCCAATACTTCAGAACCATTCGGGGCAATAACCTGCGCATAAATATGGCGCGGGGTACGATGTATAACCAGGCGAGTAGCGCCCAGTTCATGGAGCTTGCGGCGTGCGCGGGTCGCACGACGGATACGAGCTGCTTTCTTATCCATAGTGTTACCTTACTTCTTCTTAGCCTCTTTGGTACGCACGACTTCGTCGGCGTAACGGACACCCTTGCCTTTATAAGGCTCAGGACGACGATAGGCACGCAAATCGGCCGCAACCTGTCCAACAGCCTGTTTGTCAGCGCCTTTCAGCACGATTTCAGTTTGGCTTGGACATTCAGCGGTGATGCCTGCCGGCAATACATGGTCAATGGGATGAGAATAGCCCAGGGCCAGATTCACCACATTGCCTTTTACCGCGGCACGATAACCTACGCCTACCAGCTGCAGCTTCTTGGTGAAGCCTTCAGTAACACCGACAACCATTGCATGCAACAACGCACGGGTGGTACCCGCCAAAGCCCAACCGTTCGCTTCGCCTTCACGAGGCACGAACGTCAGGTTATTGTCAGCGAAATTGACATGAACAGCGTCGTGGATAGTACGACTCAGCTCGCCGTTTTTACCTTTAATCGAAATATCCTGACCGTTGAGTTTTACCTCTACGCCGGCAGGAATAACGACATGTGCTTTTGCAACACGAGACATGTTTTCCTCCCGATTAAGCTACGTAGCAGATAATCTCGCCACCAAGACCAGCTTGGCGAGCCGCGCGATCAGACATGACACCCTTGGAGGTGGAGACCACCGCAATACCTAAACCGGCCATGACTTTCGGCAGCGCATCTTTTTTCTTGTAGATACGCAGACCAGGGCGGCTGATACGCTGAATGGTTTCTACCACCGGCTTGCCTTGGAAATACTTGAGCTCAAGTTCCAAAGTCGGCTTGGTGTCGCCTTCAATTTTATAATCTTCAATAAAGCCTTCTTCTTTCAGCAAATGGGCGATTGCCACTTTAAGCTTGGAGGAAGGCATGGAGACCGCTGTTTTGTTCGCGGTCTGACCGTTACGGATACGGGTCAGCATATCCGCGATCGGATCTTGCATGCTCATCTGTCTTTACTCCCGTGATTCAATTGGTGACAATTACCAGCTAGCCTTTCTCAGACCCGGGATTTCACCGCGCATGGCAGTTTCACGGACCTTGATACGGCTCAACCCGAATTTCCGCAGGAAAGCGTGCGGACGACCAGTTTGGCGGCAGCGGTTGCGCTGACGAGACGGGCTGGAATCACGCGGCAGAGTCTGCAGCTTGAGAACAGCATCCCAACGCTCTTCATCGGAAGAATTCACGCTCGAGATGATGGTCTTCAGTTCAGTGCGTTTTGCGAAGTATTTTTCAGCTAATTTCACGCGCTTGACTTCGCGTGCTTTCATGGATTGCTTAGCCATAAGAACCCTGCCTTACTTGCGGAATGGGAAGTTAAAGGCGTCCAATAGTGCACGACCTTCATCATCGGATAACGCAGTAGTGGTGATGGTAATATCCAAACCACGAACGCGATCGACTTTGTCATAATCGATTTCCGGGAAGATGATCTGCTCACGCACGCCCATGCTGTAGTTACCACGGCCATCGAATGACTTGGTGGACAGGCCACGGAAGTCACGGATACGGGGCACAGCAATGGTAATCAGTCGCTCAAAGAACTCCCACATGCGTTCACCACGCAGGGTTACTTTACAGCCGATCGGATAGCCCTGACGGATTTTGAAGCCCGCAACGGATTTGCGCGCCTTGGTGACAAGCGGTTTTTGACCAGAAATCGCTGCTAAATCATTGGCAGCATTATCCAGCAATTTCTTATCAGCAATCGCTTCACCCACACCCATGTTCAGGGTGATCTTCTCGACCCGAGGGACTTGCATGACAGAATGATAGCCGAATTTCTTCATTAGCTTTTCGACTACTTCGTCTTTGTAGTAATCATGCAGTTTCGCCATCGTACTACTCCAAGTTACTTAATAGTTTCGCCGTTAGATTTGAAAATACGGACTTTTTTGCCGTCTTCAATCTTAAAGCCTACACGGTCCGCCTTGCTGGTGGCACCGTTGAATATGGCAAGGTTGGAAAGCTGAATCGCCGCTTCCTTTTCAACGATGCCGCCCGGCTGGTTCGTAGCCGGAACTGGTTTTTGATGTTTCTTAACCAGGTTTATACCTTCAACGATGGCCTTACCCGTAGACAGGACATTCTTTACTTTACCGCGCTTACCTTTATCTTTGCCGGTCAGCACGATAACTTCGTCATCACGACGGATTTTCGCTGCCATGATTCGCTCCTTAAAGTACTTCAGGTGCCAGGGAAATAATCTTCATGAACTTTTCGGTACGCAGTTCACGAGTCACCGGCCCAAAAATACGCGTACCAATGGGTTGCTCGCTGTTGTTATTCAACAAAACGCAAGCGTTACCATCGAAGCGAACGACAGAACCGTCAGGGCGACGGACGCCCTTCTTGGTGCGCACCACTACCGCCTTCAGGACATCACCTTTTTTAACCTTGCCACGCGGAATTGCTTCCTTGATAGTGATTTTAATGATGTCGCCGACCGCTGCGTAGCGACGGTGCGAGCCACCTAGAACCTTGATACACATTACGCGACGCGCGCCGGAGTTATCGGCCACGTTCAGCATAGTCTGTTCTTGGATCATGTTAGTGCTCCGCTAATGTCAACTACAACTTTAGGACCTGTTCAGGTCGTTAAAAAAAAACCCCATAATACAGGGCGCAGCATTATAACACCGCACCTGAGATATGGGTAGAAAAAATAAACGGCCCCTGCTCCGAGCCGTTTATACCCTTCATCTTTCGAGACGCAAGCACGTTGGCTGAATTACTCGGTTCATACCGAGCCCCGCCGCCTTCCCGCATCTCGAAACCTGTTGGGTAATGCTGTCTTGAGGGCGCTTACGGTATTACAGAATCGCCTTCTCGACGACGCGAACAAGTGTCCAGGACTTCGTCTTGGAAATCGGACGGCATTCGCTGATTTCAACGACGTCGCCGATCGCACTTTCATTGCTCTCGTCGTGTACGTGCAGCTTGGTCGTACGCTTGATGAATTTGCCGTAAATCGGGTGTTTCACGAAACGTTCGATGGCAACAACGATGGATTTCTCCATTTTGTCGCTAACCACACGACCTTGCAGAGTACGGATTTTGTCACTCATTACGCACCCGCCTTCTCAGTCAATAAAGTTTTCACGCGCGCAACATTGCGGCGCACTTGCAACAACAGATGAGACTGTTGCAGTTGCCCGCTTGCCGCCTGCATGCGCAGGTTAAACTGCTCACGCAGCAGATTCAGCAGCTCGGCGTTTAACTCTTCAACGCTTTTTTCACGCAGCTCTTTTGCTTTCATTACATCACCGTCTTGGTTACAAAGGTGGTTTTAATCGGCAGTTTCGCTGCTGCCAGCTGAAATGCTTCGCGGGCAACTTCTTCCGGAACACCGTCCATTTCATACAGGACTTTACCCGGTTGAATCAAGGCAACCCAATACTCCACGTTACCTTTACCTTTACCCATACGCACTTCAAGCGGCTTTTCGGTGATCGGTTTATCCGGGAAAATACGGATCCAGATCTTACCTTGACGCTTAACTGCACGCGTCATTGCACGACGCGCAGCTTCGATTTGGCGAGCAGTCAGACGACCACGGCCAACAGCTTTCAGACCGAAAGTACCGAAGCTAATATCCGTGCCCGCAGCCAGACCACGGTTACGGCCTTTGTGCATCTTACGGAATTTTGTACGCTTTGGTTGTAACATCAGCGACTCTCCTTACTTGCGGCCTTTACGCTGCTGCTTTTTAGGCCGAGCAGCCGGTACTTCCGGTTGTTCGACGGCAGCCATACCACCCAGAATCTCACCTTTGAAGATCCACACTTTTACGCCGATGACACCATAAGTGGTGCGCGCTTCGGAGGTGTTATAGTCGATATCCGCACGCAGGGTGTGCAACGGAACACGACCTTCGCGATACCATTCGGTACGCGCGATTTCAGCACCGCCGAGACGGCCGCTGACTTCCACCTTGATTCCTTTGGCGCCCAGACGCATGGCGTTCTGTACGGCACGCTTCATAGCGCGACGGAACATAACGCGACGTTGCAGCTGTGAAGAGATGCTGTCAGCCACCAGTTTGGCGTCCAGTTCCGGTTTACGGATTTCGGCAATAATAATCTGCGCCGGCACGCCGGCGATATCCGCCACGACCTTCCGCAGTTTTTCAACGTCTTCGCCTTTCTGGCCGATAACGATGCCCGGACGCGCGGTGTGAATAGTCACACGTATGCTTTTTGCCGGACGCTCGATAACGATGCGAGAAACGGAAGCCTTCTCCAGTTCCGCCGTCAGGAATTTGCGAACTTTAAAATCGCTGTCCAGGTTATCAGCGAATTCTTTGGTATTCGCGTACCAGGTAGAGTTCCAAGGTTTGACAATACCCAGGCGAATACCATTAGGATGTACTTTCTGACCCATTGCTAGTCTCCAGAGTCTCAGCGATCGGACACAACCACAGTGATGTGGCTGGTGCGCTTCAGGATGCGATCCGCCCGACCTTTTGCACGAGGCATGATGCGCTTCATGCTGGGGCCGGCGTCGACGAAAATCTTCGCGACTTTCAGATCATCGATATCTGCGCCATCGTTGTGTTCAGCGTTAGCAATGGCAGACTCCAGTACTTTTTTAACCAGGCCAGCAGCTTTCTTGTTGGTGTAGGTCAAAACTTCCAGAGCTTGCGACACTTTCTTACCGCGGATAAGGTCGGCCACCAGGCGAACCTTCTGAGCAGAAGAACGAGCGTGGCGATGTTGAGCTGTAGTTTCCATCTCTTCCTCCTACCTTAGCGTTTTTTAGCCTTTCTATCGGCCGCATGACCGCGATAAGTACGCGTCGGCGCGAATTCACCCAGCTTGTGACCGACCATTTCATCGGAAACAAACACAGGTACGTGCTGACGACCATTATGGACAGCGATGGTCAAACCGATCATTGTTGGAAAGATCGTTGAACGACGGGACCAAGTGCGTATAGGCTTCTTGTCACCGCTTTCCACCGCTTTCTCTACCTTCTTCAGCAAGTGCAGGTCTATGAATGGACCTTTCTTGAGAGAACGTGGCATGGCTTATCCTCTATAATTATTTACTACGGCGACGTACGATAAACTGATCAGTACGCTTATTACTACGGGTCTTCTTACCTTTGGTTTGCAGGCCCCACGGGCTGACCGGATGCTTACCAAAGTTGCGACCTTCACCACCACCATGCGGGTGATCCACCGGGTTCATCGCCGTACCGCGAACGGTCGGGCGAACACCGCGCCAACGTGTTGCACCGGCTTTACCCAGTACGCGCAACATGTGTTCGGCATTACCGACTTCACCCATGGTCGCCCGGCATTCAGATTGCACCTTGCGCATTTCGCCTGAGCGAAGACGCAGCGTGACATAAGCGCCGTCACGGGCGACGATCTGAACATAGGCACCGGCTGAACGCGCCAATTGACCGCCTTTACCCGGTTTCATTTCCACATTGTGAACAGTGGAACCTACCGGAATATTGCGCATCGGCAGCGTATTGCCGGTTTTGATGGCGGCATCGACGCCGGATTGTATTTGATCGCCGGCTTTCAGGCCTTTCGGCGCCAGCACGTAACGGCGTTCACCGTCTTTGTACAAAACCAGGGCGATGTTGGCGGAACGGTTCGGATCATATTCCAGGCGCTCTACGGTTGCCGGGATACCGTCTTTATCGCGTTTGAAGTCGACGATACGGTACTGTTGTTTATGACCACCACCGATATGGCGCGTAGTGATACGGCCATTGTTGTTACGTCCACCGGATTTAGTGAGTTTTTCCACCAACGGGCCGAAAGGCTTGCCCTTGTGCAGCTCAGGGTTGACCACTTTAACTACGTGGCGACGACCCGGAGATGTCGGTTTACATTTAACAATTGCCATTGTTCTTCTCCTCCGACTTACTCTGCGCCGCCGATGAAGTCCATGTTCTGGCCTTCTTTCAGGGTGACGTAAGCTTTTTTCCAGTCACTACGACGACCGATACGCTGTCCATGACGTTTCGTTTTCCCTTTGACGACCAGGGTGCGAACATCAGTGACTTCGACTTCAAACAGTTTGTGCACTGCGGCTTTTATTTCTGCTTTGGTCGCTTCTTTAGCTACCTTGAGAACGATGGTGTTATGCTTTTCCATCGCAGCAGACGCTTTTTCAGAAACGTGCGGCGAGCGCAATACTTTCAGTAAACGTTCTTCACGAATCATGCCAGCATCTCCTCAACTTGCTTCACAGCGTCAGCCGTCATAACGACTTTGTCGAAGGCGATCAGGCTAACCGGATCGATGCCCGCGACGTCGCGAACGTCTACTTTGTAGAGGTTACGCGCGGCCAGGAACAGATTTTCATCGAGTTCGCCGGTAACAATCAGCACATCGCTGAGCGCCATGTCCTTCAATTTCTGCACCAGAAGCTTGGTTTTAGGCGCTTCGACAGAAAACGATTCGACGACAATCAGACGTTCTTGACGTACCAGTTCCGACAGGATGCTTTTCAGCGCCCCACGGTACATTTTCTTGTTGACCTTCTGGCTGTGATCCTGCGGTTTTGCCGCGAAGGTCACGCCGCCGGAACGCCAGATCGGGCTTGCTATATCACCTGAACGCGCGCGGCCGGTGCCTTTTTGACGCCAGGGTTTTTTACCGGAACCAGTCACTTCGGCACGGGTCTTCTGAGCGCGAGTACCTTGACGGGCGCCTGCTGCGTAAGCAACAACAACCTGGTGGACCAGCGCTTCATTGAAGTCACGCCCGAAGGTAGTTTCGGAAACAGTCAGCGCGCTTTGCGCGTCTTTCAATACCAATTCCATTCCTATCTCCTCGACGTTACGCCTTGACAGCCGGTTTAACGATCAGGTCACCACCGGTAGCTCCCGGGACGGCGCCTTTCACCAGCAGCAGGTTGCGCTCAACGTCAACACGCACTACGTCCAGGCTAAGAACGGTGACTCGCTCATTACCCATCTGACCTGCCATCTTCCTGCCCTTGAAAACCTTACCCGGAGTCTGGTTCTGACCGATTGAACCATGACCGCGGTGGGACAAGGAGTTACCATGGGTAGCATCCTGGGTACGGAAGTTCCAGCGTTTGGTCACGCCGGCATATCCTTTACCCTTGGAGGTACCGGTAACGTCTACTTTTTTCACATCGGCGAACAGTTCAACGCTGATGCTTTGACCTGCGGCGATATCTTCAAGGTCTTCAACCCGAAATTCCCACAGGCCGCGACCGGCTTCCACACCCGCCTTGGCAAAGTGTCCGGCCTCCGGCTTGGTGACACGGTTGGCTTTTTTAGCGCCTGTCGTGACCTGGATGGCACGATACCCGTCGCTGTCCAGATCCTTGACCTGGGTAACGCGGTTTGCTTCGATTTCGATAACGGTTACCGGGATAGAAACGCCATCTTCGGTGAAGATGCGAGTCATGCCCACTTTACGACCGACTAAACCCTTCATTGTTTCAACCTCTCAATCGTTCGGCGACCTGATTAACCCAGGCTGATCTGCACATCAACACCAGCAGCCAGATCCAGACGCATCAGAGCATCAACGGTTTTTTCGGTTGGCTCAACGATGTCAACCAGACGCTTATGAGTACGTATTTCGTACTGATCGCGCGCATCTTTATTGACGTGCGGGGAGATCAGAACGGTAAAGCGCTCTTTGCGGGTCGGCAGCGGGATCGGACCACGTACCTGAGCACCGGTACGTTTGGCAGTCTCGACTATTTCCGCGGTTGATTGATCGATCAAACGATGATCAAACGCTTTCAAACGGATACGGATTCTTTGGTTCTGCATGAGACCAGAGCTCCAATTATTTATAAACGCAGAAAATTACTCCTCGCACCCATTTCGATTGATGGGGGAGTGTAATCGTTCAGTATTATCCCCAAATCGGGGATGTTGTGTGCTGACAAGCCGTTTTCGCATTCCCTCATTTGCGGATGCGGATGCGGCGCCAGCGCGAACTCATCTTATCGGTGAGCCGGCTTATTCCTTACTTATGCGAGATAAGCCCGCGCATTATACGCAAATACGCTCAGGAAGCAAGCGACATATGTCGAAAGGCGGAGGGAATTCCAAACCTGTCAAGGTGATTTGGCATCTTTAAAATAATAACGTAAAAATCCCGGCAGACCCCATGCAGCGGACAGGGGCAAATCAGAGGGTTTAGGCGCCCGCGACCCAGAGTCCAAACCAAGGAGCGTTATCATGGGGGCACAGGGTGTTTACATTGCCTGTATTGTTTTGTACGGCGCACTCATGGGGCGCCTCAGCCATTGTGTCCTACTGCTGGCGCTATCGGCTTTTCCGATTGGGCGGCATGGCATCGTTTGCGCCCCGCTAACGCCTTGTCCGTTTAATTCGCGCGTTGGTCTCATAGGGGGGGGCAAGGCATTCCTGCTGCTGTGAAATCAGTTGCGTGTTGCTGTTCGCGGCAGTACCGATCATCGCCGGACCGACGGCGAATTTACCCGGCGCGCTGCTTTTCGGCTGGTTTTTACTGACTCTCGGCTGGATTGACTATTTCACCTTGCGGCTGCCGGACAAGCTCACCGGCCCGCTACTGGCGTGCGGGCTGGCGAATCACATCACCATGGGAGGCCTGGGCGCCGCGCTTTATGAGGGCATGCTGGGGGCCATAAGCGGCGGCGCGCTGCTCGCTTTGGTGCGATATCTATTTCAGCGGATAAAAGGCTACGAAGGAATGGGCGGCGGCGATGTCAAACTGCTGGCCGCCCTGGGGGCATGGCTGGGGTGGCAACCGCTTCCCGCGTTATGTTTCGGTGCGTCGCTCTGTGGATTGACTGTTTATGCCTTCAGCGGAAGGAAACGAGAGAAAATTCCCTTCGGTCCCTGTCTTGGGCTGGCCGGTTGGGTGATATACATCAGTCCGTAGTGAATATCGCTACGAACTGATACGGCCCGCTCTCGTTTTGTCCTGTCCCATTCCATTGCCGCGGTCCGGAAAACCTGTGCCGGCCAGAGCATCGACAAGAGGTTAAATCAGGGCCGCCAATTATTGAGCAGCATCTTTTAACTGGGATTGCAGGTAATTTTGCACGCCGATGCGGGTAATTAATTCCAGCTCGGTTTCCAGAAAATCGATATGCTCTTCTTCATCCGTCAGAATTTCGATGAGCATGTCGCGGCTGACATAATCCCGCACGCTGTCGGCATAATTGATGCCTTCCCGGAGATCCTGCGCCCCTTGCAGTTCCAGATTAAGGTCCGAGCGCAGCATCTCTTCCACGTCCTGACCAATATTCAGCGTGCCAAGATCCTGAAGATTAGGCAGACCCTCAAGGAAGAGTATGCGTTCTATATAACGGTCGGCATGCTTCATTTCATCAATGGATTCGTGGTATTCAACGCCATTGAGCCGCATCAGGCCCCAATTCTTGAACATCCGCGCGTGCAGGAAATACTGATTGATGGCAACCAGCTCGTTGCCGAGCAGTTTATTGAGATGGGTAATAATTTGGGCATCGCCTTTCATAGTCCACTCCTCCGTTACGGTTAAGTACAGAATATAACCGGAGCAGAGTAAATCAAGGTAATAACCCTACTAATTAAGCAATTTTTTCGTAACTCATAATCAGTTGCAGTTCATCTTCCATAATGACCCTGGCTTTACAGGTGCACTTGCCGCATTTCGTTCCCACCGGAACGATTCGTTTAAGATCCTGCAGCGACATGGGTTGGTATTGTCTGACAGCATCACGGATGGTGTCTTCACTTACCGCATTACACAAGCAAACGTACATTGTTGTCTTCTCTGGAATCGCTTGCGATTAATTTAAATGAGAACGCTTGTCATTTCAATAGGTGAATTATAATTGTTTTGTAAATATGAGGTTTTCCAGCGGGTTAAAATAAAATTTAAAAAGGGCGCCGAAGCGCCCCTTTTTATTGCCGACAATCAGTCTTAAGCGATAACCTTGGCTACCACGCCGGCGCCAACGGTACGGCCGCCTTCGCGAATAGCGAAACGCAAGCCGTCGTCCATCGCGATCGGGGCAATCAGGTTCACCACCATCTTGATGTTGTCGCCGGGCATCACCATTTCCACGCCTTCCGGCAGCTCAATGGTTCCGGTCACGTCAGTGGTACGGAAGTAGAACTGCGGACGGTAGCCTTTGAAGAACGGAGTATGACGGCCGCCTTCGTCCTTGCTCAGAATATACACTTCAGATTCGAACTGGGTGTGCGGATGAATGGTGCCCGGTTTAGCCAGTACCTGGCCGCGTTCAACTTCATCACGCTTGGTGCCGCGCAGCAGCACGCCGACGTTTTCGCCCGCACGGCCTTCGTCCAGCAGCTTGCGGAACATTTCAACGCCGGTGCAGGTGGTTTTCACGGTCGGTTTGATGCCGACGATTTCAACTTCTTCGCCCACCTTCACCACGCCGCGTTCCACACGACCGGTTACCACGGTGCCGCGGCCGGAAATGGAGAATACGTCTTCGATAGGCAGCAGGAACGGCTTGTCAATGGCGCGAACCGGTTCCGGAATGTAGCTGTCCAGCGCTTCCGCCAGTTCCAGGATTTTCGAGGTCCAGGCTTCGTCGCCTTCCAGCGCTTTCAGCGCGGAGCCGCGGATTACCGGGGTATCGTCGCCGGGGAAGTCGTACTGCGACAACAGTTCGCGCACTTCCATTTCAACCAGCTCCAGCAGCTCTTCGTCGTCCACCATGTCGCATTTGTTCATGAACACGATGATGTAAGGCACGCCTACCTGGCGAGCCAGCAGGATGTGTTCACGGGTCTGCGGCATCGGGCCGTCGGTGGCGGCAACCACCAGGATAGCGCCGTCCATCTGGGCCGCGCCGGTGATCATGTTTTTCACATAGTCGGCATGCCCGGGGCAGTCAACGTGCGCGTAGTGGCGGGTCGGGGTATCGTATTCCACGTGAGAGGTGTTGATGGTGATACCGCGAGCTTTTTCTTCCGGCGCGTTGTCGATCTGGTCGAAAGCGCGGGCGCTGCCGCCGTAGGCTTTAGCCAGTACGGTGGTGATGGCGGCGGTCAGGGTCGTTTTACCATGGTCGACGTGGCCGATGGTGCCGACGTTAACGTGCGGTTTTGTGCGTTGAAACTTTTCTTTAGACACGGCTATATTCCTTACTCTTATGCTCTCACCTGAAGCGAGAGCACGGGATATTAATTTTAAACCCTAAAGCTTATTTAGCTTTACGGGCTTCGATAATGGCCTGAGCAACGTTGTTCGGTGCTTCATTGTACTTCAGGAACTCCATGGAGTAAGAAGCACGGCCCTGAGTCTGTGAACGCAGATCTGTAGCATAACCAAACATTTCAGACAAGGGGACCTGCGCACGAACCGTTTTGCCGGTCGCAGTATCTTCCATGCCGTCGATCATACCGCGACGACGGTTCAAGTCACCGATCACGTCACCCATATAGTCTTCAGGCGTTTCAACTTCGACTTTCATGATAGGTTCCAGCAGAACCGGTTTGGCTTTCATGAAGCCTTCTTTAAACGCCATGGAAGCGGCGATTTTGAACGCCATTTCCGAGGAGTCGACTTCGTGGTAGGAACCATCGTAAGCCGCGACGCGGACATCCACAATCGGATAGCCGGCCAAAACGCCGTTTTTCAACTGCTCCTGAACGCCTTTATCCACCGCGGGCACATACTCTTTGGGCACGACGCCGCCAACGATTTCATTAAGGAATTCGTAGCCCTTGCCGCCGGGCTCCATCGGCTCGATACGCAGCCATATATGACCGAACTGGCCGCGACCGCCGGACTGACGAACAAACTTGCCTTCTTGTTCTACAGTATTGCGGATAGTTTCACGGTAAGCCACCTGCGGTTTGCCGACGTTCGCTTCAACATTGAATTCGCGACGCATACGGTCTACGAGAATTTCAAGATGCAGCTCGCCCATACCGGCGATGATGGTCTGGCCGGATTCTTCATCGGTCCAAACGCGGAAAGACGGGTCTTCCTGGGCAAGACGCCCCAATGCCAGACCCATTTTTTCCTGGTCGGCCTTGGTTTTCGGTTCAACGGCCACGGAGATAACCGGTTCCGGGAATTCCATGCGTTCCAGGATAATCGGCGCGCTCTGATCGCACAGGGTATCGCCGGTGGTGACGTCTTTCAAACCGATGGCAGCGGCGATGTCGCCCGCGCGCACTTCCTTTATTTCTTCACGTTTGTTGGCATGCATCTGCACGATACGGCCGAAACGCTCGCGTTTGTCTTTAACGGAGTTCAGCACGGTATCGCCGGAATTCACCACGCCGGAATAGACACGGAAGAACGTCAGGTTACCCACAAACGGGTCGGTGGCGATTTTGAACGCCAGCGCGGAGAACGGCTCGGTGTCGCTTGAGTGACGTTCAGCGTGAGTTTCACCATCTTCCAGTACGCCGTTGATGGCCTGTACGTCGGTGGGCGCCGGCAGATACTCGATAACCGCATCCAGCATCGCCTGCACGCCTTTGTTCTTGAACGCGGAGCCGCAGGTAACCAGGATGATTTCGTTGTTCAGCACACGCTGACGCAAACCATGCTTGATCTCTTCCTCGGTCAGCTCTTCGCCGCCCAGGTATTTGTCCATCAGCTCTTCAGTGGCTTCAGCGGCGGATTCCACCAGGTGCTGATGCCATGTATGGGCCAGGTCAACCATATCGGCCGGGATCTCTTCATAATTGAAGGTGATGCCCTGATCGGCCTCGCTCCAGTTGATGGCTTTCATTTTCACCAGGTCGACAACGCCGGTGAATTTTTCTTCCGCGCCGATGGCCAGTTGAATCGGGACCGGATTAGCGGCCAGACGCGTTTTCAGCTGATCAACCACCCGCAGGTAGTTCGCGCCCATACGGTCCATTTTGTTAACGAACGCAATACGCGGCACTTTGTATTTGTTCGCCTGGCGCCATACGGTTTCAGACTGTGGTTGCACACCGCCTACCGCACAGTAAACCATCACCGCGCCATCAAGAACACGCATGGAACGTTCAACTTCGATAGTGAAGTCAACGTGCCCCGGGGTGTCGATGATGTTGATGCGGTGGGCATCAAACTGCTTGGCCATACCGGACCAGAAACAGGTGGTCGCCGCGGAGGTAATGGTGATCCCGCGCTCTTGTTCCTGTTCCATCCAGTCCATGGTGGCGGCGCCGTCATGGACTTCGCCGATTTTATGGTTTACACCGGTATAGAACAGAATACGTTCCGTGGTGGTGGTTTTACCGGCGTCGATGTGTGCACTGATACCGATGTTACGGTAGCGTGCAATAGGTGTTATACGAGCCATTTGTATCCTCGATTACTAGGGCGTTCTATTCGGGCTAGCCCAAGCGGGCGAGCTTGCTGTCCCGCCCGCTTGGTTAGCATAACTACTGCGCGGCGGTTACCAGCGGTAGTGGGCGAACGCCTTGTTGGCATCTGCCATACGGTGAACGTCTTCACGTTTCTTAACAGCAGTACCTTTGTTTTCTGCTGCATCGGAAAGTTCGTTCGCCAGACGCAGAGCCATAGATTTATCACCGCGTTTACGAGCAGCTTCAACGATCCAGCGCATTGCCAGGGCATTGCGGCGGACCGGACGGACTTCTACCGGCACCTGATAAGTAGAACCACCGACGCGGCGCGATTTGACTTCGACAGTCGGACGCACGTTGTCCAAGGCTACTTCGAAAGCTTCCAGATGGCCTTTACCTGAACGCTGAGCCAGGGTCTCCAGCGCGGTATAGACAATTGCTTCGGCGGTAGACTTTTTACCGTCTACCATCAGGATATTGACAAATTTTGCCAGCAGCTCGGATCCGAATTTAGGATCCGGCAGGATTTTACGTTGACCAATGACGCGACGACGTGGCATGAGATAACTCCGTTGTTAATTCAGGATTGTCCAAAACTCAATGAGTTCTTTGACATTAATAATAAAATGTTTGGCCTTACTTAACGGAGAACCATTAAGCCTTGGGCTTCTTCACGCCGTACTTGGAGCGGCCTTGCTTACGGTCTTTAACGCCGGAGCAGTCGAGCGCGCCGCGCACGGTGTGGTAACGCACACCGGGGAGGTCCTTGACACGACCGCCACGGATCAGGATCACGGAGTGTTCCTGCAGGTTATGGCCTTCACCGCCGATATAGGAGGTGACTTCAAAACCGTTGGTCAGACGAACACGGCAGACTTTACGCAGCGCGGAGTTCGGTTTTTTCGGGGTGGTGGTATATACGCGGGTACATACGCCACGTTTCTGCGGGCAGGCTTCCAGCGCCGGAACGTTGCTCTTAGCAACCTTCATGGTGCGGGGTTTGCGTACCAGCTGGTTAATTGTTGCCATTCAATAAAGCTCCTGGTTTTTGCTTCGTAAACACGTAATAAATCACCTCGTGTGCCGAAAGGCAGAGTACGAGGACGCAGAATTTTATGGCTCACGGGTAAACGTGTCAAGAAATATACAAAATACCCGTTATCTTTCGCGCCGCGGACGCGTTGGCCGCCATCGCTCACCCCAGTCACTTACCGATGTAAGCTCCTGGGGATTCGCTCCGTTGCCGCCTTCCCGCAACCCGAAATCTTTAGGGTATAGCCCGTTATCTTTCGCGCCGCGGACGCGTTGGCCGCCATCGCTCACCCCAGTCACTTACCGATGTAAGCTCCTGGGGATTCGCTCCGTTGCCGCCTTCCCGCAACCCGAAATCTTTAGGGTATAGCCCGTTATCTTTCGCGCCGCGGGCGCGTTGGCCGCTCGAAATGTATAGGGTTATAAACCCGGCTCACCAGGCCATTTGCTGCGGGTGTTTTACCGTGAGCGAAACAAAGTCATTATAACCGATAACGGCAATTTTGTCTGAAAAATGAGCAGCCAATCCGCGTGCGGCCACATCGACATCAAGAGCATACAGGCCCAGCGGCGCGGCGGTTAATTTTCTCAGCGCCGAGGCGTTCGTCAGTCCGGCAATTACGCCGTCCTGCATCAGCAGTAAATCGTCGCCCGCCCGGACGGTGAGCAGCAGGGAGGAGAGATCGCAGACGAAAGGGGAACGGCTTAAGGTATAGAGCATAAGGGCTCCCGTAAATCAAAAGGTCAGCACAATATCAAATTCGGACAACCGCTGTCGCCAGGCCGCCGCAGGCAGGATTTCGGCGTCAAGCACCCATTGCCGTTCCTGGCTCAGTCCCCGCTCGGCCAGCGACTCGGCGCAGAGATAAAAGCGGTCGACATCATAAATCGGCAGCACGCCGAAGGTCGCGATAAAATCGCGAGCGAGAATATCTCCGGGGCGTTGACCCGGCAGCAACAGCAAAACGCCGTCGGCAACGAAAAAGACGCCGATGTCTTGCAAGACGGCGGAGGCGGCCAACAGGGCATCAAGCCCTTCCCGCCCCGAGGCGCCGCCGTGGGGGCCGCGGCTGAACACAAAAGCGACGCGTTTCATAGCGGTCCCTTAAAACTGTATAAAGCGATCGCAGTCGGCAACCGCCTGCGCCAGCGTTCCCAGGCCGCTTAAGAGAAACCCCGGCTGCAGGTTATGGCCAGGCAACGCCAATTGTAAGGCTTCCCGTTCGTCGGCAATGCCGCGGCGCAGGGCGGCGGCGACGCAAACCTCCAGAGGCACCCCGCTCTGTCGGCCGAACTCTTGCCAACCGCGCGCCATATCCGTTTCATCGCTTGCGGGCGACGTATAGCGGTTGGCGTTATGTACGCCATCCTGATAAAAAAAGACCGTAATAATCCGGTGGCCCGCCGCCAGCAGCGCCCGTGCGAATTGCAAGGCGCTGCCGGACTGCTGAGTGCCATACGCCGGACCGGTGACCATCAGGCAATATCTTAGGCTCATCGTTCCAAACCCAGGAAATCGCCGCTTTTAAACTGACGGATATACAGATATACCGTGTGTTTGGAAATATTAAGCCGATCCGCCACCTGATTGATGGCGTCCTTGATATCGAAAATACCCTTTTCATACAGATTTAATACAATCTGGCGGTTCTTCGCATTATTCGACACGCCGCGATCGGCATTGACTTCCTCGATGGTGAATTCCAAAGCCTGGGCCACCAGATCATCCACCGACGAAGCGAAATTGACGGCGGTGGCGTTCTCCTGCGTCTCCGGCGGGATGAACGTCTGCATGATTTGCGAAAACGGCACATCGAGATTCATGTTGATGCACAGCAGACCGATTACCCGTTGTTCGCGGTTGCGGATGGCGATAGTAACGGATTTCATCAAAACGCCGCTTTTAGCCCGGGTAAAATAGGCTTTGGACACGCTGCTGTCTTCGCCGGCCATATCATGCAGCATGCGCAGCGCCAAATCGGAGATGGGGGACCCGATCTTGCGGCCGGTATGCTCGCCATTCGCGATGCGAATTGCGGAACTTTTCAGATCTTGCAGCGAATGCAACACAATCTCGCAATGTTCGCCGATTAACATGGCCAACCCATCGACAACGGCTTCGTAGGAGGCGAGGATTTCGTGATCTACCTGACTGAACGGCCGTTCGTCCAAAACATCCAGTTCGGTAAAATCTGGGATCGGAAGAGAAGTAGACATGTGCAGACACCACCCGTTATAAAGAGCCTGTCGCACGATCGGGGGGCAGACTCGGCTATGTGTAAAATTTGCTGGCCGTTAGTCTAGCAAATACAGTAAAACACTGTCCTTGTGTTTGGACAGATTTTTTGCAAGTTCACAAGCGGCAAATACTACAAACAATTTATCGCCGGCGCCCGGCCGGGAAAAAGGCCCCATCCTCACGACGTTAAAACAACGTCTCCATCTTGCTAAAAAAAACGGTGCCCTTAATGAGGGGCACCGCCTTTTAAAACGCTCTGCGAAGGCGAAACGAAAAGGTTATTTGCCCGTTTCTGCCCCCTGCCGCCGGCTGTTCAGCCGCCGGTTTTCCCTCGTCGGGGGTTTTGGCGGCCGGTTTGATATCCAGCAGTTCCACTTCGAATATCAAGGTGGAATTGGCGGGAATACCCGGTACGCCGGTTTTTCCATATGCCTGCTCCGGCGGAATGACCAATTCGATTTTACCGCCCTTGCGGACTTCCTTCAGCCCTTCGGTCCAGCCCGGGATTACGCCGTCCAAACGGAATGACAGCGGCTCGCCGCGTTTATAAGAATTATCGAATTCCGTACCGTCCACCAGCGTGCCTTTGTAGTTGACCACCACGGTATCCGTATTGGTCGGCGCTTTGCCGGTGCCCACTTTTTCAACTTTATACAGCACGCCGCCCGGCGTTTTCTTCACGCCCTTTTGTTTGGCGAAGTCGGCGCGGAATTTATCGCCCTTCTGGGCGTTATCCTTGGCCTCTTGTTCCATCTTGGCCTGGGCGGCTTCTTTCACGCGGGCCTCAAATCCCTGGAGAGTGGATTCAATCTCTTCGTCGGTCAGCTTGCTCTTGTTGGCGAACGCATCCTGAACGCCGGCGATCAATTGATCCTTGTCAAGCTTGATGCCCAGTTTTTCCTGCTCTTTCAGGGAGTTATCCATGTACCGCCCTAATGACGCCCCGAGCGCGTAAGCGGCCTGCTCTTCGCTGCTTTTGAATTTGTCCGAAACGGGAGGAGTAGCCGGCGCGGCTGTCGCCGTGGCGCCTGCGGCGGCCGAGGCATCTCCATTGGCCGCGGGCGCCGCGGTATCCGTGCTGGCGGCGGTATCCGCCGCCATTACGTGAGCGGTATTGAGAGCAAACGCCATTGTTGTGGCCAGCAGCGTGACTTTAAACAGTGATTTCATCCATTTCTCCATAGCCTGGGCTATCTCTTCCCAAGTTGCATGACTAAGTTAAGCCGATACTATAGCCGTGAGCGCAAACACAACACAATCTCTATACCGACTAATTGGGTTTTTCTCAGACTTTTTTTTCCTTTGAGAAGTTTCATATTCCATTGCCGAGTCCTCTCGATCCATCACAAAATCATAACAAAAAAAATGCAAATGCGATAAAACATTAACATTTTGTGAGATGACTCACTTTATTCTGTTATTTAGCGATTATCATCTCTCTATGTTAACGTTGTCATTTTGTCGAACACATATCAAAAATGTGCTTTTTTATGAAAAAATATCGGCAAAAAGCGGCGAATAGTTTTATTTTCAGCATGATTTTGACATTAAATGATAACGTCAACATTATTTTATAATCTTCAAAAAAAAGCTAACATGGAGCTTAAAATGAGCCAATTACCGGATTCAATGAAAGCAGTGGTTTGCCACGGTCCTCATGATTATCGATTTGAACATATTCCAACCCCAAAGCCCGGTCCGAAAGAAGTGGTCATTAAAGTGGATGGCTGCGGCATTTGCGCCGGAGATTGCAAGGCGAAAGCCGGCGCGCAAATGTTTTGGGGCGACAATCCCTGGGTGAAAACGCCGGTGGTGCCGGGACATGAATTTTACGGCCGCGTCGTGGAAATGGGGATCGGCGCCGCCGAAAAATTTCACATCAAGCCGGGAGACCGAATACTGGCGGAACAAATCGTGCCGTGCTGGGAATGCCGTTATTGCAAATCCGGCAAGTATTGGATGTGTGAAAAAACATGATATCTACGGTTTCCAGAAAACGGTAGCCGAAGGCGGCATGGCGGAATACATGAAGTTTTCCGAACGCGCCATCATTCACAAAATTCCTGAAAGCCTCTCCCATAAAGACGCCGCCTTGATCGAGCCCATGGCCTGCGCCATCCATACCGTGGAACGGGCCGATATTCAGTTGGATGATGTGGTGGTGCTGGCCGGCGCCGGTCCGCTTGGTTTGTGCATGGTGCAAGTAGCGCGGTTGAAAACGCCGAAAAAGCTGGTGGTGATTGACGCCATTGATGAAAGGCTGGCGCTGGCCAAGACATTGGGGGGCCGATGTGGTGCTCAACCCTAAAACCCAGGATGTGGACGCCGTCGTCAAAGGCATGACCGACGGTTACGGCTGCGATGTGTATATCGAAGCCACCGGCGCGCCGGTGGGGGTGACGCAGGGATTGCAAATGATCCGCAAATTGGGGCGTTTTGTGGAATTTAGCGTATTCGGTAAAGAGACCACCGTAGATTGGTCGGTTATCGGCGATCGGAAAGAACTGGATATCCGTGGCGCTCATCTTGGTCCCTACAGCTACGAAATCGCCATCGACCTGTTTGAACGCGGCCTGGTGACCGCCGAGAGCATCGTAACCCACAGCTACCCCATTGAAGAATGCGATGCGGCGTTTGCCCTGGCGGACTCCGCCGACTCGATCAAAGTGGTCATCAATCCTTAACAGGACGGGAGGCGGTGATGGATTATGTCATTGGCGTCGATATCGGGACGCAAAGCACCAAGGCTATCGTCTTGCGTCTTGACGGCAAGATAGCGGGCCAGGCATCCGCCGGTTATGAGGTGGACAGGCCGGAACCCCTATGGGCGGAACAGTGGCCGACGGTATGGTCCAAGGCCGTTTACCGAACCATTGTTGAAAGCGTCAGGGCGTCCGGCGCGACGGCGCAAGAGATTCGCGGGATTTGCGTCAGCAGCCTTTATGGCGGCGCGGGCATTCCGGTGAACAAGGAAATGCGACCGTTATACCCCTGTTTGATCTGGATGGACAGGCGGGCGGCGGACATCGTCAGCTGGGTCAATCAGCACGTGGATACGGAAAAATTGTTTCGTATCACCGGCAACGGTCTCGACAGTTATTACGGCTACACCAAGATGCTTTGGATTAAACGGCATTGCCCGGACGTGTGGCGGGAAATTCATCAGTTCTTACCGCCCAACACCTATATCAATTACTTACTGACCGGGCATGTGGCGGTAGACCACTGTTCCGCCGGGAACATCGGCGGCGTCTATGATATGAACGCCCGTCGCTGGTCCGACGCGGCCCTTGACATGCTGGGAATACCCCGTCGCTTTATGCCGGATCGACTGGTGGACAGCAGCGCGGTGGTGGGCGGGCTCTTGCCGTCGGCGGCGGACGAACTGGGTCTGTTGCCGGAAACGCCCGTGATGGCCGGCGGGGTCGATGCCGCCGTGGCGACGCTGGCGGCGGGGGTAATGGCGCCTGGGGACCACGTGGCCATGATAGGCACCAGCATGTGCTGGGGCTATATCAACCCGGAGGTGGATGCCGCCAATCGGCTGGTCTCCATGCCTTATGTCATCAACAGCCGGCGCGATAATTACATATTTGGCGGCGCGGGCACCGCCGGCGCCGCCGTCAGTTGGTTCCGCGATACGTTCTGCCAGTCCGAGGTACGAGCCGCGGCGCAAACGCCCGGGGTCGACGCCCATGACCTGCTGGAGCGCCAGGCGCATGGAGTCGACGCGGGCAGCGGAGGCGTTTTATTCCTGCCCTACTTGATGGGTGAACGCAGTCCGTTATGGGATCCTTATGCCTCGGGCGCGTTTTTGGGGATGTCCCTTACGCATACCAAAGGACATCTTTATCGTGCCGTGCTGGAAGGCATTGCCTTTGCCCTGCGGGACAATATGGAATGCGGCCGGAAAGGAGCCGTATGGCTGGAGCCGCGTCTGATCGTGGTGGGCGGCGGCGCCCGTTCCGATTTGTGGATGCAGATCATCGCCGATGTGACCGGCTACCCGGTTGTAACGATGCAAGAGGAGGTGGAAGCGCCGTTGGGGGACGCGGTATTGGCGGCATTGGGGGCCGGGCTGATTCACGATGCCGCTATCGTCAGATCCTGGAGCCGGCTGGAGGAACGGGCTCGGCCGGACGCGTCGCGCCATGCTCATTACGATCTGCTCTTTAAACAATATCAGGAGGTTTATCTCAACTTAAAAGAAAATATGTGTCGGTTGAAAACGTTGGCCGATGAAAATTATATTGCCAACCAGCCGGATTTAGCCGAGGAACAGCACTGACATTAAAATATAAAATGATCAAAGCTTCCTCAAAAAAAACAAAGCCAAATATTTGCACTGAATCACAATGCGTCGCCTGGATGTTAGTTAGCATTATGTTCACGTTGTCATATTTAAGTGTAATGGCAATGTTTTTACCGATAATGTGAGTAAAGCATATGCCTGCCAGCAATGACAGGCCATGTAGCCGTATACGCAATAATAATACCGAAAACAGATATTGATAATAAAAACTCGACACCCTACAGGAGAGCTAATATGTTGTCCAAGTTTAAAAAAACATTCGCGGTATGCTGTATTGCACTGAGTCCTTTCATCAGCCAAAACATTATGGCCAAACCCATTACCATAGGTATGTCATTTCAGGAGATGAATAATCCTTATTTTGTCACCATGAAAGCGGCATTGGATCAGGCCGGTAAAGATATCGGCGCTACGGTATATGTCGCCGACGCGCGTCACGATGTGTCAAAGCAAATAAATGACGTGGAAGATATGCTGCAAAAGAAAATCGATATCCTGCTGATTAATCCGGCGGACTCGGTGGGGGTTCAATCGGCAGTCCTTTCCGCCCATAATGCCGGCGCGGTGGTGGTGGCCATTGATGCCCAGGCGGAAGGTCCGCTGGATTCCTTTGTCGGCTCGAAGAACTATGACGCGGGCTTTCTGGCGGGTCAATATCTGGGCAAGAGTCTTAACGGCAAAGGTAAGGTCGCAATCCTGGACGGCATCCCGGTGGTGCCTATTCTGGAGCGCGTGCGTGGCTTTGAAGCCGCGATGAAAGCCTATCCCGGCATCAAGATAGTCACCAGGCAAAATGGTAAACAGGAACGGGATACCGCGCTTACGGTCACTGAAAACATGTTGCAGGCCAATCCGGATCTGGCGGGTATCTTCAGCGTGAATGACGTGGGCGCGCTGGGTGCCTTGGCGGCCATCCAGGCCAGCGGAACAAAAGTCAAGCTGGTGAGTGTGGATGGCCATCCGGAAGCCATCAAGGAAATATTAAAACCCAACTCTCCCTTTATCGCCACGGCGGCGCAGTTCCCCCGCGATCAGGTCCGCATAGGCCTGGGCATTGCGCTGGCAAAATATTGGGGCGCCAATGTGCCCAAGACCATACCGGTGGATGTGAAGCTAATAGACAAATCCAACGCGCAGGGTTTCAGTTGGTAATCGACGGCAAAGGCCGCCAGATTCCCGTTGCGGCGAGCACAGCCCGCACTTTCGCAGCGCGCAAAATGGGCGGTATATCTCTTTACGGCCGTCGCCAGGCGGTAGCGGCCGTATTTGTCCGGCGAGGAGTTTATTATGACATCCTTATTGCAGCTCAAGCAGATAAAGAAATCTTTTCCCGGCGTTAAAGCGTTAAATGGTATTGATCTGAACGTTGAGCATGGGGAAATTCATGCTTTGCTCGGAGAAAACGGGGCAGGTAAATCCACGCTGGTAAAAGTATTGTGTGGAATTTATCGCCCTGATGACGGCGATATTATTATCGAAGGCGTATCCAGAAAGTTTGGTAATTATCGTGATGCCATCAATGCCGGCGTCGGCATTATTTTTCAGGAATTTTCGTTAATTCCTTATCTAGATGCGGTGGAGAATATTTTTCTTAATAGGGAAATACTCAATCGCTGCGGTTTTTTAGATAGAAAAGCCATGCGCCGTAAGGTCAACCAGATATTCAAACGTCTCGAGGTCAAGCTGGATCTGGATCGACCGGTGGAACAGCTAAGCGTCGCGCAGCAGCAATTCATCGAAATCGCCAAGGCTTTATCCCTCGACGCAAAAATCCTGGTATTGGACGAGCCCACGGCTACGCTGACCCCAGACGAGGCGGAGCATCTATTCAGCGTGATGCGCGATCTTAAATTGCTCGGGGTCGGCATGGTGTTTATCTCACACCATCTGGAGGAAATTTTTCGAATTTGCGACCGGATTACAGTGCTTCGCGACGGTGAGTACATCAATACCGTCCCCACTGACGCCACCGATATTGAACAACTGGTGAACATGATGGTGGGCCGCAAAGTGGAAAACGCCTTCCCGGTAAAAAAAACCCTTCATTGATGAAGGCAGCCGGTTGCTGGAAGCGGCTATCCAGCACGAAAAAAGCGGCCCTATCGATAAATTTCATCTGTTCAAAGGAGAAATACTCGGTTTTGCCGGCCTGGTGGGATCGGGGCGAACGGAGCTGGTGTCAGCGATGATCGGCGCACGGCGGAGCTATCGCAAAGAGATCAAGCTGCGGGGAGAACCTACCGTGCTACGCTCCCCGGCCCAAGCGCTGAAACGGGGTATCGGGCTGTTGCCGGAGAGCCGCAAAAGCGAAGGACTGGTATTGCCCTTTACGGTCGCACAAAACATCACCCTCAATCGCCATGAAAAAGCAGCGCATATTTTCATCAATGCCCGAAAAGAACGGGGCATTGTCCGGCGTTTGATCAAAGCGGTTGGGGTAAAAACACCGGGGGGGGCGAGACCCTGGTCGATACCCTTAGCGGCGGTAATCAGCAGAAGGTGGTCATAGCCCGCTGGCTCAACAACGATTGCGACATCCTGATTTTCGACGAACCGACGCGGGGAATCGACGTCGGCGCGAAATCGGAAATCTATCAGTTGATGCGGCAACTGACCGAAAAAGGTATCTCGATCATTATGGTATCGTCCGAACTCCCTGAAATCATTGGTATTTGCGATCGGGTTTTGGTCTTCCGCGGCGGACATATCGTGGCGGAACTGGCAGGGGAACAGGTCGAATCAAACACAATCATGTTATATGCAACGGGGAGTTCATTATGAGCAGTATCAGCAATCCATCTTCCCGCGAGGTGATGACCCCTTCGTCACGCCGCATCTATTGGGACAAATGCATGCGCCATCCGGCGGTTTTTCCTTTATTGGGATTTCTCGTGCTGTTTATCCTGATGATTTTTCTCAGCAACAGCTTTCTCACCTTCAACAATCTTACCAACGTGGCGCGGCAGGTATCCATTAACGCCATTATCGCGGTGGGTATGACCTGCGCCATTCTCACCGGCGGGATCGATCTCTCGGTTGGGTCGGTCATGGCCTTATCGGGCACGGTGGCGGCCGGTTTAATGATAACCGGCATACCTCTGCCCTGGTCGCTGCTGGCCGGCTTGCTTATCGGCGCGCTGTTCGGCGCCATCAACGGCGCCTGCGTTGCTTACGCACGGATGCCGCCGATTATCGTCACCCTGGCGTCCATGAGCGTTGCCCGGGGACTGGCCCTGATATACACCGGCGGCTATCCGGTCTCAGGCCTGCCGGACCCCTTCTCCTTTTTCGGGCGCGGCGAGGTCATGGGCATTCAGGTACCGATCCTGATTATGGCCGGCATCTACATCATTGCTTACGCCATGCTTAATCACATGTCGTTCGGACGGTATGTCTACGCCATCGGCGGCAACGAAGAGGCGGCCCGCCTCAGCGGCATCCGGATTTCACGCTACAAACTGCTGGTGTATGTCATCAGCGGCCTGACGGCGGCCCTGGCGGGACTGGTATTGACATCGCGGCTGATGAGCGGCCAGCCCAACGCCGGCGAAGGGTTTGAGCTCGACGCCATCGCGGCGGTGGTGCTGGGGGGGGCACGGCCATCACCGGCGGCAAAGGGGCGATTATCGGCACGCTGGTGGGGGCCATGATGCTGGGCATCCTGAATAATGGACTGAATCTGATGGGGGTTTCGCCCTACGTTCAGAACGTTATCAAAGGCGGCATCATCCTGGCGGCGATTTATATCAGCGCCGAGAAGCGCAAATAATTCTTTCACAAGGAGGCCATATGGCCTGTTTTCTAGGCATTGATATCGGCGGAACGGTCACTAAAGCGGGCCTCTACTCCGCTGAAGGAAACGAAGTGGGGGTGGCGGAGCGCTACGCCGCGCTCCTCTCGCCGCAGCCGGGTTTTACCGAACGGGATATGGAGGAGCTTTGGCAAACGGTATGTCTGGTTATCCGTGAAGCGTTAAGCGTGAGCCGGGTCGACCCCGGCGACATCCTGGGCGTAAGTTTTTCCTCCCACGGTAAAGGCCTTTATGCCATCGACGGCCAAGGCCGTCCGGTACGTAACGGCATTATCTCATCCGATACCCGGGCGCTGGCGCTGGTCAGGCAATGGCAGGAGCAGGGCGTCGATAGGCTCACCTACCCCCGCGGCCTGCAGCAGCTGTGGACCGCGCATCCCGCGACCTTGCTGCGTTGGCTAAAGATCAACGAGCCGGAAAATTACGACCGGATTTCCGCGGTGTTGATGGTGCACGACTACGTTCGCTACCGTCTCACCGGCGTTATCGCCGCCGAGGTAACCAATATTTCCGGCAGCAATCTCTATAACCAGCATAGCGGTGAATATGATCCACAGCTGATGGATGATTTCGGCATCGGCGAAGTGCGCCATAAGACCGCTCCGGTGGTGGGCTCCACGCAGCAGACGGGGACGGTGACCGAATCCGCGGCCCAGTCCTGCGGTCTGGCCGTCGGAACGCCGGTCTACGGCGGTTTGTTCGATGTGGTGGCATCGGCGGTTTGCTCCGGCCTGTGCGACGACCAGGTGCTGAGCGCCGTGGCCGGTACCTGGTCTATCGCCACCTGCGTCACCGACGGTATTATTCCAGCGGACTATCCCTACGTCTGGGGCCGTTATTGCGTACCGGGGAAATACTTCGTGCATGAGGGCAGTCCGACGTCGGCCGCCAATCTGGCCTGGTTTATGCGCCATTTTTGCGGCGATGAAAAAGACCCTTATCGGCAGTTTGATCAATGGGTGGCCGAGCGTAGCGGCCATGATACCGAACTGGTGTTCCTGCCTTATCTGTTCGGCTCCAATTACAGCCTGAATTTGGCGGGCGGACTGGTGGGCATGCGCTCCCATCATGAAAAAGCGGATATCATTTACGCCTTGTACGAAGGCATTGTGTTTTCCCATCTACTGCATCAGGACCGCATTTTGCGGCTCAACCCGCAGGTGAAGCGTATCCGCATTACCGGCGGACCCACCCATTCGGCGGTGTGGATGCAAATGTTCGCCGACGCCGGCAACCTGCCGTTGGACGTCATTAATATCAAGCAAAGCGGCTGCCGCGCCGCGGCATTATGCGCCGCGGTGGGCCGGGGATATTATGCCGATTTCGCCCAGGCCATGGCGGCCGCTAAGCCCGATGTCCGCACTTATATTCCCCGCCGGGACGTCCATTCGCAGCTGCGCCGACAAATGGACCGTTACCTTGATACCGCCAAGGCGCTAAGCGAGGTAAGTGATGCTCAGTGATGAGATCATGACGGGAGATAAGTGCATTTGCCTGGGTATCTATGAAAAGGCGTTGCCCCCGCAGTTGGACTGGCCGCAGCGCCTGGAAACCGCGCGGGATCTGGGGTTCGATTTCCTGGAAATTTCCATCGACGAACAGCCGGAACGCCAGAGGCGGTTGGAGTGGGATCGCGGGGAACGCCTGGCGTTTACCCGAGCCAAACTGGACAGCGGCGTGGCGGTGCCCAGTATGTGCCTGTCGGCCCATCGCCGGTTTCCCTTCGGCAGCCGGGACGACATTATTCGCCAGCGGGCTTACCAGTTAATGGAAAAAGCCCTGGCGCTGGCGGTGGATCTCGGCATCAGAAATATTCAGCTGGCGGGTTACGATGTCTATTATGAACCCTCCGATCGCCTGACCAGAGCGCGTTTTATCGAGGGCATACATTGGGCGGTGGAACAGGCGGCCAAGGCGCAAGTGATGCTGTCCATCGAGATCATGGATACCACCTTTATCAACAGCATCAGCAAATGGCTGGAGTTCGAGGCGCTTATTCAAAGTCCCTGGTTCACCGTTTACCCCGATCTCGGCAATCTCAGCGCCTGGGGCAATAACGTGGCGGGGGAATTGACCAAAGGCATCACAAAAATTACCGCCATTCATCTCAAGGACACCGCGCCGGTCACGCCGGACTCGCCGGGCAAGTTCCGCGATGTGCCTTTCGGCGACGGTTGCGTGGACTTTGCGCACGCCTTCGAGACGCTTAAAGAACTGGACTATCGCGGGCCTTATCTGCTGGAAATGTGGGCACGGGGCAAAGCGGACGACATCGAACGGGTGCGTTATGCCAAAACCTGGATGGAACGACAGATGCGTTTGGGAGGGCTGCTACCCTGATTGATTTGAAAAGCGGGATGCCGCCTCCCCCGCAAGGCAAAACGCCCCGTTTGGCTAGGCCTTTTAAAAACATAAGGTAAATGCCCTTACCCCACGCAATGTTTTGTCCTGTGTGGTCGGAAGACAAAAGAGTAACCCTTAACGGGATGAAGACGGCGTTAAATTATCAGCCGGCCCCAGCTTAAACCGTGAGTTCCCCGGGGACGTACTCACGTAACGGCGCCTGCATATTTTTGGTTTTTCAATCAGGTTGAATAATATTTTCGCCGCTTTTTCCCCCAATAACATCGTATTGTGATATATACCGGGGATCCGCTGTCCATAGGATTCACAATAAGGCGGCGTATCGATAGAAAAGAATTTTATTTGATTATAGATGTTCAATTGATTGCAGATCGACATGGCCCCCAGGGTAATAATGCCATTCAAGCCGACAATATATTGCGGCCAGCGTTGTTTATCTGAGAGCAAATTCCGCAAGGATTGCTCTTGGGAATCGAATTTATAATCCCCATAAAGAATTTGGACCTGCTTGTTATTGCCTATCAGAGCGCCCATGATACCGGCGGTACGATCTTTGGTGATTTCCGAATCCTCGGGGCCGCCCACAATCAGAAGACGCTGTTCCGGCTGCTCCGCCAGAAAGCGGCCGGCGCGCACGCCAATCTCGATATTATTGAGAAAGACGCCGCTGAGATTTTTGCCATACATGTCCCGGTCAATAAGCACCAGCGGAATCCGATAAACATCGGCCAAGTCCAAATAGGCCGGCGAATAGGCTTTGTCGTCCCGTACCGCGGAAAGCAATATCCCGCAGGCCTGATAGCTGAACAGGGTCTGAATGGCCAACTCTTCCGCCGCTTCGCTGTCGTCAGTATCAAATAACATAATCTGATAGCCTTTATTTCTGGCGATGCGGGATACGGTCTGGATTAAATGCGAGTAAAATGGATTATAGGTACTGCTGGTCACTACACCAATAATGCGGCTGCTATTTTTTTTCAGTCCCTGAGCGAATGCATTGGGTACGTAATTAAGCTCTTTGGCAATGGAAAGTATTTTCTCCCGCGTTTCGGATTTCACTAAATGAGGCTGATTAAAGACGCGCGAGACCGTGATATTGGTAACATTTGCGCGCCGCGCTATATCAATAATGGTTGAATTGGCGTTTTCTTTTTTCACCTGCTGTCCCAAATTCCTGCTGTCAATTTAGACACTGTTTTCCATTGTAGGGAAGCCAGGACCATAGCGCTACTTTTATTAGCGACGCCGCCGGGACTGCGCGCGGGCTCAACCCGCCCCGCCCCTCGCCTACGCGGCGCCACCTCGTTCAGCCCGCGCCGGGAAGACAGGCATTCAATCATCGCCTGAGCAAGCCGCGATTTCTCGTCAAGCCCGCGTCGGGACGACAGGGATTCTGCCATAGCCTGAGCAAGCTGCGATTCCTGGTTAAGCCCGCGCTGATACGACGGACTATAAGCGCGCAACCGCCGCGATTTATCGTTACAATGGAGGCCGGGCAGGTAAAACCAGGTAGCAAGACGCCGGCAGGGATAACGCCCCCCCCCCTATTGATCATGCGTTACCGGGAGGATGACATCATGGAAATATCACATACAGAACAACGTCTGGAGCTGCTTGAGGGCCGGCTGGCCTTTCAGGAGGTCACCATTGAGGAGTTGAATCAAACCGTGGTGGCCCATGAGCGGGATATCAGCCGCTTGCAGGAACAGTTGCGCTTATTGTCCGAAAAGCTGCGCACGCAACAAACCTCGATGATCGCCTCGCAATCGGAAGAAACGCCCCCACCCCACTATTGAGCGGCTGGGCAGTTAGTCAGCGCGAATGACGACATCAGGAAAGATACAAGCGCCCCTCGGTGCGCTAGACCCGTTAGCACCGAGCGTGCAACAAGCCTGTTAAAGGGAGAGCGCAACGAAGGGGTCGAAGCAGCCGTCTGGCGGCTGCCGGAGCGCCCCTCGGTGCGCTAGGCCCGTTAGCACCGTTCGTGCAATAAGTCTGTTAAAGGGAGAGCGTACCGAAGGGGTCGAAGCAGCCGGCGATTCTAAAACGCTACCGGTCGGCGACAGCCGACCGGTAAATCTCAATGGCAGCCGCATCCGCCGTGGCCGCCGCAACCGCCGCCTTCGTGATCGTGACCATGGCCGCCGCAGCAATCATCGCCATGATCGTGATCATGGTCGTGCTCGCCATGGACATGGCCATGCTCGAGCTCTTCGGCGGTGGCTTCACGGATAGCCAGCACTTCCACATGGAAATTCAGGTTTTGACCGGCCAGCATATGGTTGCCGTCCACCACCACGTGATCGCCGTCGACTTCGGTGATCTCCACCGGAATCGGGCCCTGATCGGTTTCAGCCAGGAAACGCATGCCCACTTCCAGCTCTTCCACGCCCATAAAAACATCTTTGGGAACGCGCTGAACCAGATTTTCGTCATAGTGGCCATAAGCGTCATTCGCGGCGATATTCACATCAAAATTTTCACCGGCGTCGCGTCCTTCCAGCGCTTTTTCCAGACCGGAGATCAGCGACCCGTGACCATGCAGATAGTCCAGCGGAGCGCTCACCGGAGACTCATCGACCAATACGCCGTCTTCTGTACGTACCTGATAGGCCAGACTGACCACCAGATCTTTTTCAACTTTCATGATATCTCCCACCGTTGGAAATTAAACTGGCGCAGATTCTAACGAAAAAATCCTCACATGTACCCTTCAGTTTACAAAAACTTCCATTAAAGGCTAATCAGGATGGAAAATACCGATAATCTGCTCCTGCGCCGGTCTTTTTTCCGCGTTTGTCCCGTCGGCCCGCCGCTCGGTGAAACCGCATTTTACGCAGATCACGCTGTCGACATCGCCATCCCGCCATAGGGCCAGCGTATCCTTGCTTTGGCAATGAGGGCATACCGCACCGGCAATAAAGCGTTTACGCTTAACCGTCATAAGGTTTATCCCCCTGTTGATCATCATCTTCCCACCCGTTCAATTGCCAGCGCTCTCTCATCATTTCCCGCTGAAAAATATCCTCCAGCTCGCGCCGAGACTCCTTGATGCGGGAAATCTGCGCCACATCGCCCTGTATCTGCGGCATCAGTTCCCGCAGCATTCTTACGTCAAGCCGGCGAAAATGCTGCTGCGCGCGGTGGGCCTGATGAGGATGCATGCCGAGTTCCGTCAACGCTTTGCGGCCCAAATCCAGAGCGCTGGCGAAGGTCTCCCGTGAAAAATGATCCACCCCGGCCTGGAGCAGTTCATGAGCTTCCACGCGGCCGCGGGCGCGCGCCAGAATTTTCAGCTGCGGAAAATGCTCATGGCATAAATGGACCACCGCCATGTTCGCCTCAGGGGTATTGGCGGTCACCACAATCGCCCTCGCCTTTTCCGCCCCGGCGGCGCGCAGCAGCTCCAGTTCGGTGGCATCGCCGTAGTACACCTTATAACCATAGCTGCGCATCAGGCTGACCACGCTGATATCTCGTTCCAGCACGGTGATGCGCATCTTATTCGCCATCAGCAACCGCCCCACTACCTGGCCGAAGCGACCGAAACCGACGATAATCACCTGCGGGTCGTCGTCGTTCACAAACGGCTTTTCGTCATGCTCTTCCTGCGCGTTGTAACGGCGGGTCAGGATGAGGTCGATAAGCTTCATCAGAAGCGGCGTGGTGATCATCGACAGCGTCACGGTCACCAACAGCAGCGCCAGTTGATCCGCGGACAATATCTTCTGCGCGCCCGCCGCGGAGAACAGCACGAAGGCAAATTCGCCGCCCTGGCTCAGCACGCCGGAAAACTGCAGCCGGACCGAACGGCGCAGGCCGAAGATGCGGGCCAAGACATAAAGCACCGTTCCCTTCAGCAACACCAGAATCGCCAGGCCGGCCAGCACCTCCAGGAAATGGACGTATAAAACGCCCAGATTCAGCGCCATGCCCACCGAAATGAAAAACAGTCCCAGCAGCAGTCCTTTGAAAGGCTCGATGGCGATTTCCAGTTCATGGCGGTATTCGCTCTCCGCCAGCAGCACGCCGGCGATAAACGTCCCCAGCGCCATGGAAACGCCGAGCAGATCCATAAATAACGCCGCCCCCAACACCAGCAACAAGGCGGCGGCGGTGAAAATTTCCCGCACATTGGCGCCGGCGATATAACGAAACAGCGGACGCAGCAGATAACGCCCGCCCACCAGCATGATGAAAAACACCGCCACCTTTATGCCGATTTTCGTCCAATCGCTGGGCGCCCCGCTGCCGCCGCTCAAAAAAAGGAATGACCGCCAGCGCGGGAATCACCGCCATATCCTGGAACAGCAGCACGGAAAAGCCGAGCTGACCGCCCTCGTTGTGGTTCATGCCTTTGTCGCGCATGAGCTGCAGCGCGATGGCGGTGGAGGACATGGCCAAGCCGATGCCGCCGATAACGGCCGATTGCCACGAGGCGTTCGTCAGCAACAGGACGGCGCCCAGCAGGGAGGCGGTAATGATGAGCTGCGCCGTGCCGACGCCGAAAATCGAGCGACGCAGTTCCCACAGCTTGCGAGGGTTCAGCTCCAGCCCGATGATAAACATCAGGAACACCACCCCGAGCTCGGAAAGATGCAGCATTTCATCCACATCGCGGATAAAACCCAGCCCCCAAGGCCCGATGGCGATACCCGCCGCCAGGTAACCAATCACCGCGCCGATGCGCAGGCGCTGGGCAATGGGCACCGCCACCACGGCGGCGAACAGGAACAGCACGACGGCGGTTAAAAATGACGGACTGCTATCCAAGGCGCTGCCCCCTTTCCTCCGCCGGCTCATTAAGCCAGCGCACATAAGCATCGGCATGACGGGTCAAGGCGTCATGGGTTTGCCGTCTGGCCCAATACACCACCATGGGCGATATCCACCGCATGCGGCAAAGCGTTGCGGCGAGCTCGAAAGGGCGCAGAACCTCTTCCATGGTACAGCGGTTGTAGCCCAGATGCTGATAGGCCGTCTCCGGCTCGCCGGTGGTAATGACGGACCGCCAGTACTTGCCGGTCAGGGCGTTGCCGCCGATGCCGCTGGCGAACCCCCGCGTCAAGACCCGATCAAGCCACTCTTTTAACAGCGCCGGGCAGCTGTAGGTATACAGGGGATGCTGGAATACAATCACCTGATGGTCACGCAGCAATTGCTGTTCATGGTGAATATCAATGAAAAAATCCGGATATTCCGCATAAAGATCGTGTACGGTGACATGCGCAAGGGGCGACGCCGCCTGCAGCAACATCCGGTTGGCGACCGAATCCTGTGATTCGGGATGGGCATACAGCAACAAAACTTTGGGTGGTTGTGTAATCAATTCCCCTCCAAAGCGTCGTCAGGGCGCGGATTTTCCGCTACCATGCTCCGCAAAGTCAAAAACCAGGACGCGTGACCCTGGCGGGCCTTCGATAATGTCAATTTAACATATTCTCAAACTATGGCGCTTTATGATTGTCTTCTCATCGTTGCAAATTCGCCGCGGTACCCAGGTACTGCTTGATAATGCCAGCGCTACGGTAAACCCGGGGCAAAAGGTCGGGCTGGTGGGCAAAAACGGCTGCGGCAAATCGACGCTTTTGGCCTTGTTGAAACATGAAATTAGCGCCGATGCCGGCAATATCACCTTCCCGTCCACCTGGTCCTTGGCATGGGTCAACCAGGAAACACCCGCCCTGGATGAACCGGCGATTGACTATGTTATCGACGGCGATCGCGAATATCGTCAGTTGGAATCCGAATTACAGCTGGCCAATGAAAAAAATGACGGCCACGCCATCGCCACGCTGCACGGCAAGCTGGACGTCATCGATGCCTGGACCATCCGGCCGCGCGCATCCAGCTTGTTAAACGGTCTGGGCTTCAGCCAGGAACAGCTGGACAAGCCGGTGAGCGATTTTTCCGGCGGCTGGAGAATGCGCCTCAACCTGGCGCAGGCGCTGATTTGCCGTTCCGATCTGCTGCTGCTTGACGAACCCACCAACCATCTGGACTTGGATGCGGTCATGTGGCTGGAAAAGTGGTTGAAAAACTATAGCGGCACGCTTGTCCTGATCTCCCATGACCGGGATTTTCTCGATCCCGTCGTGAACAAGATACTGCACATTGAACAGCAGTCATTGAACGAATATACGGGTAATTATTCATCTTTTGAACGGCAAAGGGCGACCAAACTGGCGCAACAGCAGTCCCTTTATCATCATCAGCAGGAAAAAGTGGCTCATCTGCAGCATTACATCGACCGCTTTCGCGCCAAGGCCACCAAATCCCGTCAGGCCCAGAGCCGGATTAAAATGCTGGAGCGCATGGAGCTCATTGCGCCGGCCCATGTGGACAATCCGTTTCAATTCCGGTTCCGAGATCCGGAAAGCCTGCCCAATCCTTTACTGACGATGGAAAAGGTCAGCGCCGGCTATGGCGAACGCACCGTGCTTAATTCCATTAAATTCAATCTGGTGCCGGGGTCTCGCATCGGGCTGTTGGGACGCAACGGCGCCGGCAAATCGACCTTTATCAAACTGCTGGCGGGCAGCCTGGAGCCCCAGTCGGGCAACGTCTCCCTGGCCAAAGGCATCAAGCTCGGCTATTTCGCCCAGCATCAGTTGGAATTCTTGCGGGCCGACGAATCGCCGCTACAGCATATGAACCGCATGGCTCCCACCGAGTATGAACAGTCGCTGCGGGATTATCTCGGCGGTTTCGGTTTCCAGGGAGACAAGGTCACCGAACGGACCGAACGTTTTTCCGGCGGCGAAAAAGCCCGGCTGGTGCTGGCGTTGATTGTCTGGCAACGCCCTAACCTGCTGTTGCTGGATGAGCCCACCAACCATCTTGACCTGGATATGCGCCAAGCGCTCACCGAGGCATTGATTGATTTTGAGGGCGCCCTGGTAGTGGTATCCCATGACCGGCATTTGCTGCGCTCCACCACCGACGACTTCTACCTGGTGCATGACGGCCTGGTGGAACCCTTTGAGGGTGATTTGGAAAATTACCAGCAGTGGCTGTCGGAAGAGCAGCGTCAATCGGCGCAGGGCGTCGAAGGGCAAGAGGATGCTCCGGTCTCTGTCAATAACGCCCAGGCCAGAAAGGATCAAAAGCGGCGCGAGGCGGAATTTCGCAATCAGACCCAGCCGCTGCGCAAGTCCATCGAACGCCACGAAAAAGCGTTGGAAACCCTGGGTAACGAACTGGCCAAAGTGGAAGCCGAACTGGCGGATTCCGCGCTGTATGATATCGCTCGCAAAGGAGACCTCGCCGCCTGCCTGCAGCGGCAGACCCAGGTTAAATCGCAGTTGGAACAGGCGGAAACGGCCTGGCTGGATGCCCAGGAACAACTTGAAACCCTGACCAGGGAGTTTGAGGCGCAGTAGCCGGCGGGGCCGGAGCACCGATCGCGCAACGAGCGTGTCGAAGGGGGACCGCGTTTGGCAAGGCCGGGTCGGAGCGGCCATTGTCGGCCGCGTAGCGCCTCATGCCGGGGTAAGCCCGTTAGTACCCATCGTGCAACGAGCGTGTTAAAGGGAGATCGCGCAAATAGAGCAGGCTCATCAGCGCCAGATTAGCAGCACGCAGGCGGCGGTCAGCAATCCCATCGCGACATTGAATATCGTCCAGGCCCGTTTAGTGCTGAGCAAACGGCCGATAAGCGTCCCGAAACCGAGCCAGATGGCGCCGGAAACGATATTCACCGTCACGATGCCGATACTGATGGCCCCCACCGAATGGATATAGGCGCGGCCCGTCAGGCTGAAGCTCGCCACCGCGCCCAGCGCCATCAGCCAGGCCTTGGGGTTAAGGAATTGCAGCAGCCCGCCCTGATAGAACGGGATGGGACGCGGCGGCGGCGCATCGGTTTCCAGTTTTTCATAGGCGGCGGTGGCAATCTTCCAGGATAGCCATAGCAAATACAGGGATCCCGCCATTTTGAGCATAAAATGCAATGACGGATAAAGCGTAATCAAACTGCCGATGCCGAAAGCCACGAGTATCAAAATGCACTGCATCCCAAGCATGATACCCAGCATTAGCGGCATGGAGCGCCAAAAACCAAAGTTGGCGCCGGAGGCGGTAAGCAGCATATTATTAGGACCCGGAGTAATGGCCGCAACCCAAAGAAAGCCCAGCATTGAAAGAAAAAGACCCAGTTCCACGTTTCGGGCGCTCCCATCCCGGCAAATGACGGTAAGAAGCTAACAGCGCGCCGGCATCGGCACAAGGATTTGCTGTTGAAATTTACTCAGGACGTTGAATCATTGACCATCGGGACATAACATGATGATTATTCCATGGGAAGAAATTGACCCCGACACCTTGTATAACCTGATTGAATCTTTTGTCTTGCGCGAAGGCACCGATTACGGCGAACAGGAAAAGAGCCTGGCGACCAAGGTGGCCGACGTGAAACGCCAATTACAAAACGGCGAAGCGGTGGTGGTATGGTCGGAGCTGCACGAGACCATCAATATTATGCCCCGCGGCCGGTTCCGTCCGGAATAATGACGGTTGGCCCCGTGTCGTCAAACGTGATAATGATACCCAAGGTATAACCAAGGTCTTATATGCCGGGCGCATAACACTCACGCCGCCATTCAACGAAGCGCAGGGTTACCATGTCAGCACAACATCCCATTATTGCCGTAACCGGCTCCAGCGGCGCCGGAACCACCACCACCAGTCTGGCTTTCCGCAAGATCTTTCATCAATTGAATATCCGCGCCGCCGAACTGGAAGGAGACAGTTTCCACCATTTCACCCGTCCGGAAATGGACATGGCCATCCGCAAGGCCCGGGATTTAGGCCGCCATATCAGCTACTTCGGCCCGGAGGCCAATGATTTCGGCTTATTGGAACATACCTTTGTGGAGTACGGCTTGACCGGCGGCGGCAAGGCGCGTAAATACCTGCACACCTATGACGAAGCCGTTCCCTATAATCAGGTTCCCGGTACGTTTACCCCCTGGCAGCCGCTGCCGGAACCCACGGACGTCCTGTTTTATGAAGGCTTGCACGGCGGCGTGGTCACCGACCACCATGACGTAGCGCAACATGTGGATTTGCTGGTGGGAGTGGTGCCCATCGTCAATCTGGAATGGATTCAGAAACTGGTGCGGGATACCAGCGAACGCGGGCACTCTCGGGAAGCGGTGATGGATTCCGTGGTGCGCTCCATGGAAGATTACATCAATTTTATCACGCCGCAATTTTCCCGAACCCACATCAATTTTCAACGTGTTCCCACCATCGACACGTCGAACCCCTTCGCCGCCAAGGCCATTCCCTCGCTGGATGAAAGCTTCGTGGTGATTCATTTTCGCGGCCTGGACCATATCGATTTTCCCTACCTGCTGGCCATGCTGCAAGGCTCTTTTATTTCCAATATCAATACGCTGGTGGTGCCGGGTGGGAAGATGGGGCTGGCGATGGAACTGATTATGGGGCCGTTGGTGAAACAGTTGCTTGAACGCTGACACAGTGAATGCGCCAGGCGCGGCCTAAATGCCGCGCTTGCCGTTTACCCATGCCGTCAGCCGGCGGAACGCACTTCAAAGCTATGAGTGATGCTCACCGACTTGCCGAGCATCAATGAGACCGAGCAATACTTTTCCGCCGATAATTCCACCGCCCGTTCGACGGCTTTGTCGGTAATGCCATTGCCGGTAACGATAAAATGTAGATGAATATGAGTAAATAACCTCGGCGATTCATCGCGGCGCTCGGAGGTCAGCTTCACCTCACAATCCACGACATCCTGCCGGCCTTTTTGCAGGATAGATACCACATCTATGGCGCTGCATCCCCCCCCGCCGCCATCAAGACCATCTCCATCGGGCTGGGCGCTTTTTCGCCGGCGTTGCCGTCCATCAAAATCTGGTGGCCGGAGGCGGACTCGCCGATAAAAGACAAACCTTCGACCCATTTTACTCGTGCTTGCATTATGATAACTCCAGATAAAAAGCTTTCCTGCACACTACATTTTTCCGGGAAAGGTGGCAATGTAACCTAACATACTTCATGCTGATGCAAGACAACAGAAGACACTGCTTCAAACCTATGCTAAAAACAAGGCTGGATCGAACTCATGATAATGAAAGGGCAAGAGAGCGATCGGAACATCACAATAACCAGACCCTAATAGTTCCCTTACGTCGCTCCGTTTATAGCGGAGTAGGATCGAAAAAATAGCGCCGTAATAGGGAATACGATGTCCAGCTTAGGGATATCGACGACAAAAGAGGATAACAGCGAATGGTTCTCGGCAAACCGCAAACAGACCCGACTCTCGAATGGTTCCTGTCTCATTGCCATATTCACAAGTATCCATCGAAGAGTACGCTCATACATCAGGGCGAAAAAGCTGAAACACTTTACTACATCGTAAAGGGCGCCGTCGCGGTGCTGATAAAAGATGAAGAAGGTAAAGAGATGATCCTGTCCTACCTTAATCAGGGGGATTTTATCGGGGAATTGGGCTTATTCGAAGAGGGCCAGGAGCGCAGCGCCTGGGTTCGTGCCAAAACCGCCTGCGAAGTGGCGGAAATATCATATAAAAAATTCCGGCAGCTGATACAGGTGAATCCGGACATTCTGATGCGCTTATCGGCGCAGATGGCCAGCCGATTGCAGGTGACCTCTGAAAAAGTGGGCAACCTTGCGTTCCTCGACGTCACGGGGCGCATCGCGCAAACCCTGCTGAACCTGGCGAAACAACCCGATGCCATGACCCATCCCGACGGGATGCAAATCAAGATTACCCGACAGGAAATCGGGCAGATTGTCGGTTGTTCACGTGAAACGGTCGGCCGTATCCTGAAGATGCTGGAAGATCAAAATCTCATTTCCGCACACGGCAAGACCATTGTCGTTTACGGTACGCGTTAAACGTTAGTCAAACAGGCGTGGCGCCCCATGCCACGCTTCTTTGTTGGCAGCATGTGGCGTCGACTAATCTACCACCCCGAAGTCAACTATGCCTTGCGGCAAACCATCGTGCTTTGCCTGCCGGTGGCGGTGGGCCTATTGTTCGGCAATCTGCAGGACGGTCTGTTATTCTCATTGGTGCCGGCCTGCTGCAATATCGCCGGTCTCGACACTCTGCATAAGCGCTTTTTCAAACGGCTCGCCATAGGCGGCGCGCTGTTCGCCGTCAGCAGCGTGCTTATCCAATGGCTGATTGCCTACCATGTACCGCTGCCCTTCGTCATGCTCGGCCTGGCGTTGCTATTGGGCGTGACCGGCGAAATCAGTCCCCTGCACGGACGGCTGTTGCCCGCTTCCCTGATCGCCGCCATTTTTACCCTCGGCTTGACCGGAAACGTTCCAACAGCGGTGCCGCCGCTGCTCTATATCGCCGGCACCGCTTGGTACGGACTGTTCACCGGCCTCTGGTTCCGGCTGCTTAAAGAGCAGCCGATGCGGGAAACCCTCAGCCTGCTTTACCGGGAATTGGCGGATTACATTGAAGCGAAATACAGCCTGCTGACCCAGCACACCGATCCGGAAACCGCCCTGCCGCCGCTGTTTGCCCGGCAGCAACGGGTTATCGATCTGATTGCGCAAATTTACCAGCAACTGCATATGCTGTCGGCCAATCATCAATTGCAATACAAGCGATTGCTGCGATCATTCCAGGTGGCGTTGGATTTGCAAGAGCACATCGCCGTCAGTTTGCACCAGCCTGACGAGGTGCAGAAGCTGGTGGAACAGAGCCATGCGGAGGCGGTTATCCGCTACAACGCCCAGATAATCGCCGCGCGGCTGCGGGTGGTGGGAGATGATATTCTTTACCATCGGCAATCGTCTCGTTTCACGATGGCGGAAGCGCTGTCGGCGGTGGAAAAGATTGCCCAGCGCCATCCTGAAAATCCGGTGGGGCAATTTTGTTTTTATCACTTCAGTCGTATCGCCCGCCTGCTCAGAACCCAGCGGCCGCTCTACCGGCGCGACATTATGGCGGATAACCAGCAGCGGCTCTCCTTTTGGCAGGCGCTGCGCAGCTACTGTTCATTCCAATCCATGGCGCTACGCAACGCCGCGCGGCTGGGCATCATGCTGGCCATCGGCGGCAGCCTCGGGCTGGTGTTCAACCTGCCGAAACCCTACTGGATTCTGATGACGGTGATGTTTGTCAGCCAGAACGGCTATAACGCCACCCGGGTGCGCATTCAGCACCGGGCGCTGGGCACTCTGGCCGGACTGATTATCGCCGCCGCGACCCTGCAGTGGCGCCTGGGGGACGACATTGTTCTACTGTGCATGCTGGCGGTCACCCTGGCGGCTTACCTGGTGCTGCGAAAAAACTACGGGCTGGCGATGGTAGGTTTCACCGTTACCGCGGTGTATACCCTGCAGCTGTTATCTCTGAACGGCACCCATTTTCTGGTGCCGCGGCTGGTGGATACCCTGATTGGATGCATGCTGTCCTTCGGCGGCACGCTCTGGCTGTGGCCGCAGTGGCAAAGCGGCCTGTTACGCAAGAATGCGCATCAGGCGCTGGAAAGGGATCAGGACGCGCTGCGGCTGTTGCTGCATGCCAATCCTGAGACGGCGGCGCTGGCTTATGCCCGTATGCGGGCCAATCAGGCCCATAATGCCCTGTTTACCTCGCTAAGCCAGGCTATGCAGGAACCGGGATTCAATTCGCATTACTTAACCGATATGCGGTTATGGGTGACCCATAGCCAGTTTATCGTTGAACATATCAACGCCATGACGATTTTGGCGCGGGACCACTATATGCTGACGCCGATGCTGGCGGAAAAATATCTGAACGCCTGCGAAGTGGCCTTGCAAACCTGCCAGCAGCGACTGGAGTATGACGGCCCGAGCAGCGAACAGCCGGCGCTGGCCTCCGCCGGCGATACGCCGGAACAGCCGGGCACCTTGATGGAACGCCATTTGCGTCGCATCCTGTTCCATTTAGGGGTCATGCATACCATATCGTCCGTGGCCTGGCGCCAGCGGCCGCAGCACGGCCGTTGGCTGGCAAGGCGGTTGGGAGAAGATAAGCCGTAGCCAGCGTCGGCGCGGCTTAGCCGGCATCAGGGCGTTTACATCAACATCGGCGCGGCTTAGCCGGCATCAGGGCGTTTACATCGACATCGGCGCGGCTTAGCCGGCATCAGGGCGTTTACGTCGACATCGGCGCGGCTTATCCGGCGACAACCTGCGCCACCGCCTGCTCAAACCTTGCCATGCCCTGCTCGATATCCTCGAATTCCACCACCAGCGACGGGGCGAAACGCACGACATCAGGACCGGCGTTGAGGATCATTAGGCCATTGGCGGCGCTGGCATACAGGAATTCCCGCGCCCGTCCGTGAAAGCGCGGCTGCAGCGCGGCGCCTATCAGCAAGCCCATGCCCCGAATCTCTTCAAAGACCTGATAACGCTGGTTTATCTTATTCAACGCGGCGAAGAACCTGTCGTGACGTTCATTGATCCCCGCCAATACCGCCGGTTGATTGATGACATCCAGCGCCGCCTCGGCCACCGCGCAGGCCAGCGGATTACCGCCGTAAGTGGTGCCGTGGGTCCCTACCGCCATCACCGACGCGATGTCTTCGGTTGTCAGCATGGCGCTGATGGGAAAACCGCCGCCCAAGGCCTTGGCCGTGGTGAGGATATCCGGCGCCACGCCATAGTGCATATAGGTGAATAGCTTGCCGGTCCGCCCCATGCCGCACTGCACCTCGTCCATCACCAATAAAGCCTGGTAGCGGTCGCACAGACTGCGCAGCCCCTGCAGGAATTCCGGTGTGGCCGGCGTGATGCCGCCTTCACCCTGAATAGGCTCCACCACCACCGCGCAGGTGTGATCGTCCATTACCGCTTTTACCGCCGCCAAATCGTTGAACGGCACGTGGACGATGTCCGCCGGTTTCGGCCCGAAGCCATCGGAATACTTGGGCTGGCCCCCCACCGTAACGGTAAAGAGCGTACGGCCATGAAAGGCGTTATGGAACGCGATGATTTTGGTTTTATACGGGCTGTGGCGGGTGACGGCATAATGGCGGGCCAATTTGAACGCCGCCTCGTTGGCTTCGCCGCCGGAATTGGCGAAAAAGACCCGGTCGGCAAAAGTGGCGTTGATGAGTTTGCGCGCCAGCCGCAGCGCCGGTTCATTGGTGAAAACGTTACTGGTATGCCATAGGGTTTCCCCTTGGCTTTTCAGCGCCGCCACCAACGCCGGATGACAATGGCCCAGAGCGGTCACGGCGATACCGCCGGAAAAATCAATGTACTCTTTGCCTTCCTGGTCCCACACGCGGCTGCCTTTGCCGCGCACGGGTATAAATTGGGCTGGTGCATAAACCGGCAAAATGACCTGATCGAATGTTTCTCTGGTTACCGCGTCATCATGTGTTTTCATATGCTATTTACTCTGTTCGCCGCAAGAATTTAACTGAAATAATAATCATAAAATATGAATAAAAAATCAGTTCAATGCAATCATTAATCGTCGTGAGCGCGGAAAAAAAAGGGTTCCGCCGCCGATGCCGGCCGCGTTAAGGCATGGGCAGCGGCTATATGGCCAGAAAATTCGCCAGCAATTGATGGCCCTGCCGGCTCAGGATACTTTCCGGATGAAACTGTACACCCTCAAGGGGCAGGGTACGATGACGGATGGCCATGATTTCATCTTGGGCGCCATCACGCAGACTCCAGGCGGAAACCTCCAGGCAGGGCGGTAAATCGTTTGGCTCAACCACCAGCGAATGATAGCGGGTCATGATGACGCCGTCGTCCAGGCCGGCGAAAACGCCCCGGCCGTCATGAGCGATGGCGGATGTCTTGCCATGCATGACCTGCCTTGACCGTACGATACGGGCGCCGAAGACCTGCGCAATGGCCTGATGGCCGAGGCATACTCCCAAAATCGGCAGTTTGCCGGCGAAATGCGCGATAGCCGCCAGAGAGATGCCCGCCTCGTCAGGGGCACCGGGCCCCGGAGAGATCACCAGTCTGTCCGGGGCCATTGTTTCAATGTCCGTCAGTTGCAGCTCATCGTGGCGTTTAACCTCAACCCGGGCACCTAACTCACAAAAATATTGGTACAGGTTATAAGTGAAAGAGTCGTAGTTATCGATAATCAGCAGCATGCAACAAGAGACCTTTTTTTACATGAAATCAGGCAGGAAAATGGGAAAATTCTTTATGCTCGCCCCCGCGCGTCAGGAATCGTCCAAGTATAACGTGCCCGATATCCCACTGTCGAACTTAGGGCGGAAACCAAAGCGCCGCCGAAACGCAACGTTGTAGCGGTTGGCTGTGAAAGGGATTAACTCCGACGGTTGACCTTTCATCCTGGGGAAATCCATTCCAATCGTCCGTACGGTAGCATAGCGGAACGGAAGACCGTATAGTGTTTCAAACTGGCTTCATTCGCGAGCAGAGTTCTTGAATGACTACCATCATGGAGAAGACCACCGGACTCGTTGCCTTCGTCCGCACCGTGCAAAACGGCTCCTTCGCCGGCGCAAGCCGGGTTATCGGGGCCAGCCCGTCTGCCGTATCCAAAAGCGTCGCCCGCCTTGAAGAGCGTCTGGGAGTGAGACTTTTGCAACGCTCGACCCGGACAATCAGGCTGACTTTAGAAGGCGCGGATTATTTTGAGCGGGTGGCGCCTCTGCTGCAAGCGTTAGAAGAAGCCGAAAATCAACTGCAAACCACCGAAATGCCGCAAGGGCTTATTCGCGTCAGCGTGCCGGTATTGGTCGGACGCGTCTTGATGGCGCAATGGGCGGCGAAATTTATTCTTCGCTACCCTCGCGTTAAATTCGATCTTGACGTTACCGATCGAAACGTCGATATCATCCGGGAAGGGTTCGATCTGGCTCTTCGTATCGGCACGTTGCCGGATTCGGGATTGAATGCCCGTATGCTGGGCAACACGAGTCATATATTGGCCGCTTCGCCGACATACCTATCGCGCCGGGGCATGCCCCTTAGCGTAGGCGATTTGCAGCACCACGACTGCCTGCGGTTTCTGATTGCGGGCCGGCCCTTTCCCTATGCCTTTGCCGACGGAGGTTCGATTGTCCCCGAGGGCCCTATCGATACCAGCGACGGCGCCACGTTACGCCAGGCAGCTATAGAAGGCGCGGGTATCATTCAAATCCCCCGCTTCGCCATTGCTGAAGATATCGCGGCCGGGACGTTGATCCAAATTCTGCCCACATTTCCCATGTTGATATCGCCTATTCACGTATTGCATCCCTTCGGCCGCCAACTGCCCGTCCGTGCCCGTCTGTTCATGGAGTTTCTCGCCGAGCAATTCCAGGAAAAAAACCTTGTAGAAATGACGGCGCCCCCACGATAGGGCGCCGGGCCGTGCCGACGGAACATCATGCCGAAAGTTCATGGAAGTATGGCCGTCACCGTAGCGGCGGCAGCTCATCCGGTATTCTACGCATTCCAACCGCCGTCGACGGTGAGATTTTCGCCATTGGTATAAGCCGCATCGGGATGAGCCAGATAAGCAACGGCGGCGGCAATCTCTTTTGTCTTGCCGAAACGGCCGACGCTGGTCAGTTTTACCATAGCGTCATATTCCGGCGAACCCGGATTCGGGCTAAGCTCGGTGTCGATGGGACCAGGCTGAACGCCGTTGACCGTGATGCCCAGCGGACCGAGTTCGCGGGAGAGCCCTTTGGTGAAGCCCGACAGGGCGAACTTGGAAGCGATATAGAGCGTTACTCCCGGTAATGGCGCAGCTTCACCGAACGCTGAGCTGATATTGATGATGCGTCCCCAGCCGGTTTTCGCCATACGCTTGCCGGCATCCTTGGCCAGGGCGACGGGCGCGCGGACATTGAGATTGAAATGCTTTTCGTAGCTTTGGTCGGAGGACTCAAGAAACGGACCGTATTCCACCGTGCCGGCGTTGTTCACCAAGATATCGAGGCGGCCATTGAATTTCCCGCCAAACGCCCTATCAATGGCGGCGGTAAGTGTTCTCACCCCGGCGGGATCGCTGAGATCAGCGCCCACCGCTTCGGCTTCGCCGCCGGCGGAGCGAATCTCATCCACCAGCGCCTCTGCGCGCGCGCGTCCGGCGGCATAGGTGACGATAACAGCGGCACCGTCGTCGGCCAGCCGAGCCGCTACCGCTGCGCCGATGCCGCGGGAAGAACCGGTTACCAGGGCAAGTTTGTTTTCCAGTGGTTTAGACATGCTTGAATCCTCAAGATTGCGCGCCGCGGGTACACCCCTTGGCGCCGGGTTATTTATGAGGAATTCAGTATTAGTCATTACCGGATGTCTCGGTAGTGTCATTCGATTCGCTTCTTTCGTGAATAAAGTTCGTGAATCACGCCATGAAATTACCTGACTCTCTTGTGACATTTTCGCGTATTTTAAAAGAGTAAGAGGCTGCTTCTTTTAGCGATAAGGTCGGTGAGAATGGTTTAATACGTATAGTCGTATTACATGATTGACTGACAGATTAGAGGATACCATACTCCATTTAAACCCCATGGGGTCCGTATGATCGAATCTTGCAGAGGAAAGGCCCATGACTACCAAGCCCGTTAAAATTCCAGGCCCCGACCATCCCATTACCATTGAGGTCAGTGCGTCCCGCATCCTGGTGTCCGTCGCCGGCAAAACCATTGCCGATACCCGGCAAGCATTGACGCTGAGGGAGGCGGATTATCCGCCGGTGTACTATATTCCCCGTCAGGACATCGAAATGTCTTTGCTGGCGCGCACCGAACACCAAACCTATTGTCCCTATAAAGGCGATTGTTCTTATTACAGCATTATCCCCGGCGGTCTTAAATCGGTGAATGCAGTTTGGACCTATGAGGAACCCTATGCCGCCGTCGCCGGCATCAAAGGCTACATGGCCTTTTACCCAGACCGGGTAGAGGCGATTAAAACGATTTCCGCGCTTTAAAAAGCAACCCAAGCCCCTTAGCGAGGGCTGCTTATCGGGTAGCGACAGTCTCATATTGAAGGCTGGTTATAGGGCAGCGCCAGTCTCATAACTAGGGCTGCATATTGGGCAATGCCAAACCCCATGTCGCGGGCAGGTTAGAGGGCCTCTCCCGGCTCGTTCACGACCCGCAGAAACAGCTTGGTGAGCGGCTCGGGATCGCCTACCGCGCCTGCCCGGTTGGCGGCAAGCCACTCGTCGCGCTCAATGGGGCGCCAACGGGGATCGTAGCCGGCATGCACCATCAATTGCTCAAAAAATGCGCTGAGCCCGGCCGTTGCCCTCGCGAAAGGGATGCAGCATATTGATATCCGCGTAGTACTGGGCCAGACGCGGGCAGATTTCGTCCTTAGACAAGCCTTGCAAATAATCCTCATCTTCCAACCGCTGCATGACGGCATTTCCCTCTTTTTCCACATAGGCGAAATGGCAATAACGCGTATCGTCCTGATAAATATCCACCGTGCGCAGTTGGCCCGCCCATTCATAGATATCCTGGAATAAGCCGTGATGGATAGCACACAGCCACGGCAATCCCATTTTGGCGGTGCCCAGTTCAAGCGTTGCGGCCCGCAGCGGCGTAAGGGCCAATTCCGCCGCTAATAAACCGGCGGACTCATGGATATTCAGCTTGTTGCGCAATACCTTGAGGCCGGGATAAAAATAAGGGTCGCGCCCATCGCCGAATTTATCGTTCATAATGGCTCCTGAGCTCCTCAATACGCTGCAAAGCCTCTTCCGCCGTCAACGTGACGGCATCGACGGAAAATCCTTCGATGCGCTGGCTCTCTTTGAAATTTTCATTGCGCCGTTGCAAATACAGGCGCGCTTTTTTGTCTGTCGGTCATCTTTTTCATAAGGTAGCCCTGCCGACGGTCGGCCCGGATGATTTCTTTAGAGTATAACCGGCAATAGCGGATTCGCCGGATGCTAAAGCGGAGACAGGGGGAAGAAAGGCCATAACGGCCCTTCCTTTAAAACGGAACGATGAACGAGGCGGCGGCGGTTAAGGCAGAACCTTGGCGGACAATATCACAATGGGCTTCGTCGGCACGTTCTCATAAGGCCCGATTTTCTTGGTCGGTACCTGGGCGATTTTGTCGGCGACGTCCATGCCTTTTATCACCTTGCCGAATACCGCGTAACCAAAGTCGCGTTGCCCGTGATCGAGAAAAGCGTTGTCGGCGACATTGATGAAAAATTGACTGGTGGCGCTGTCCTTGTCATCCGTGCGGGCCATGGCCACGGTTCCGCGTAAATTACGTAAACCGTTGTCGGCTTCATTTTTAATGGGCGCCTGGGTGGGTTTTTGCGTCATATCTTTATTGAAGCCGCCCCCTTGCAACATAAAACCGGGAATGACCCGATGGAATATCGTGTTGTTATAAAAGCCGCTGTTCACATATTCGACAAAATTTTTAACCGAAACCGGCGCTTTTTGGCTATCGAGAGCCAGTTCTATTTTACCCGCGGAAGTGGTGAGCAGGACATGAGTCTCTTTCGGCGCAGCCAGGGCGGAAGAAGACAGGGCGGCGAGAGAGAAGAGCAATGCGGCGGTCGCCAGTTTTTGTTTCAGCATGAAAGGTTCCTTTGTAAAGACATGGGCAACAGGAAGCGCTTAGATTCTAAAGAGGGTGTCAGCCTAACGCTACTCATTTACCTATTTTTACGTAACAGATTTAAGCGGCTTGCCGTTCCTGCGCGTCTCGTTAGCTCGCTTTTTTCTTTTCCGATGTAAAACCATGTCGGTTTATAACAGCGCGAGAGCCTAGTGACGTCGTTTTGCCGTTGCGTTATGTCGACCAATGCGATTGTTGTAAAAAACGCTGATATCATCTAGTTAAATAACTTTTATCACCGAAAATAAGATAACAAATGGTATGATATGCTGCCTTATCGGTTGATCACACCTACCAGCGCGCCATTGGCGCCAGCCATCTTTCGATTTATTTGACGGGTCAAAAATGAATGATCGCAATCGCTTGCGGCTAACATGGATTAGTTTTCTATCTTATGGCTTGACCGGCGCCTTGGTCATCGTCACCGGCGTGGTGTTGGGCAACGTCGCCGACTATTTTCACCTCCCGGTTTCCGCCATGAGTTCCACCTTCACCTTTTTAAACTCCGGCATACTGCTCGCGATTTTTTGAATGCCTGGCTGATACCCATCATCCCGATGAAACGGCAGTTGGTTGCCGGCTTTGCGTTGATGGCGGTGGCGGTGCTAGGGCTCATGGGGGGCAAGAATATCGCTTTGTTCTCTTTTTCCATCTTTATCCTCGGGGTGGTCAGCGGTATTACCATGTCCATCGGCACCTTTCTGATTACGCGCCTCTATGACGGACGTCAGCGGGGCGCGCGCCTGTTATTCTCCGATTCTTTCTTCAGCCTGGCCGCGACGCTTTTCCCCATGCTGGCCGGCGCGCTGCTGGCGCGGCATATCGCCTGGTATTGGGTTTATGCCAGTATCGGCATGGTGTATGTGGTGATATTTTTCCTGACGCTGCTGTCGGACTTTCCGACGGCGGCCGGTCAGATTCGCCCAGGGCGGGGCCGACAACCTTCAAAGGAAAAATGGGGATGGGGGGTATTGCTGCTTTCCGCCGCCGCGCTGTGCTATATCCTGGGTCAATTGGGATTCATCGCCTGGGTTCCGGAATACGCCGCCCGTCGCTTCGGTATGCGACAACAGCAGACGGGCAGTCTGGTAAGCCAGTTCTGGATTGCGTATATGCTGGGAATGTGGTTTTTCAGCGCGGTGCTGCGGTTCACGGATTTGCAGCGGATGGTCACCGTGCTTGCCGCGTTGTCCGCCGCCGTCATGTATCTGTTTATCGCCAGCGACCAGCCTGCGCATTTGCATTGGTATCTGCTGGGGCTGGGGTTTATTTCCAGCGCCATTTATACCACTATCATCACGCTGGGGTCGCAGCAAACCCGCGAGACATCTCCCAGGCTGGTGAATTTTATCCTCACCTGCGGTACCGTCGGCACTATGCTGACGTTCGTGGTCACCGGCCCTATCGTCGCCTCCCACGGCGCGAAGGCGGCGCTCGCCATCTCGAATTCGCTTTATCTGGCGGTGTTCGTGCTCTGTCTGTTACTGGGGTTCGTCAGTAAACACCGCCTGTACGGTCAGGACGCCGGTTAACCCGCCCATCCGGGCGCAGCAACGGCTTAGCCGTTAACCTTATCGTGGGCTATTTTCGCCGTAATGCAGCACATCGTCGCGGGAAAGACCAATGTCTTTCAACTGATCGTCGTTTAACTGCATCAGTATGGCGCGATTGCGCCGACGGCGGTTCCAGGCCGCGAACCGGTGCAACAACGTATCCAATCGCGAAAGACGATTGACGGCGCGCTGGGGAAAGGCAAAAGGAACGGCCGGGAAGGTTTTTATCAGGGTTTTCATCATGGTTGCTCCTTGTTGGATAACGCAACCATGATGAAGGGATTGCCAATAACAGTACAGATTCAGAAATAGATTATTTTTACAATACAATCGCGGTTTAAAATTTCTGTCATGGTATAATTTCCCCATATCTGTATCGCTTTTATTACATTAATTGATATCTGTATGGGGCAAGCATGACGCGTTATGACCAATTGGCCGGTATTATCGGCGAGCGCATCGAACAGGGTTTGTATACCTGCGGGCAGCGGCTGCCCTCGGTGCGCACGCTGAGCCAGGAACATGAAGTCAGCATCAGTACCGTTCAGCAGGCTTACCGGGTACTGGAAGAGCGGCAACTGATCGAGGCGCGGCCGAAATCCGGTTATTTTGTCAGCCAGCGGCATGAATTGGCGGCGCTGCCGGCCATGAGCAGACCGGCGCAACGGCCGGTGGAGATCTCACAGTGGGATCTGGTGCTAAAACTGCTGCGGGCGGATCCGGCGGACGGCATGGTGCATTTGGGAATAGGTATGCCGGATATCAGCGCCCCCACCCTGCGGCCCCTGATGAAAGCCTTGAGCCGCACTGCGCTGCAACCGGATTTGCGCGGCATGACCTATGGCGATATCTGCGGCTCCCCGGCCCTGCGCGAGCAAATCGCCCGACTGCTGGTAGACAGCGGCAACCTGTTGTCATGGGAAGACATCATGATCACCTCCGGTTGCCATGAAGCGCTCTCCATCGCCATTCATGCCCTTTGCCAGCCCGGCGATATCGTGGCGGTGGATTCGCCGAGTTTCCACGGCGTGACCCAAACATTAAAAGCTTTCGGCATCAAGGCGTTGGAAATTCCCACCGATCCGGTGACGGGCATCAGCCTGGAGGCGCTGGAGCTGGCCCTTGAACAGTGGCCCATCAAAGCCATCCAGGTTACGCCCAATTGCAACAATCCGTTAGGCTATATCATGCCGGACAGCCATAAGCAGGCTTTGCTGACCCTGGCGCAGCGCTACGATGCGCCGATTATCGAAGACGACGTCTACGGCGATTTAGCCTACCGCTACCCGCGGCCAATCACCATCAAATCCCTGGACGAAGACGGCCGGGTCTTGTTGTGCAGCTCGTTTTCCAAAACCCTGGCCCCCGGCCTGCGTATCGGTTGGATTGCCCCCGGCCGGTATATGGAGCAGGCGACCCATATGAAATATATCAGCACCGGCGCCACCGCCCTCCAGCCGCAGTTGGCGGTGGCCGACTTCGTCCGCCAAGGAGGATATCAGAAGCATTTGCGCCGCATGCGGGCCCATTATCAGCATAACTGCGACATTATGACCGCGTGGGTCAAGACCTATTTTTCCCCCCCCCCGGAACCCGGGTCAGCCGCCCACAGGGAAGCTTTCTGCTATGGATAGAAATGCCCGAGCATTTTGATTCGCTGCGCCTGAACCGTCAGTTGGATCAGTTGGGAGTACAGATTGCGGTCGGGCCGATTTTTTCCGCCTCCGGCAAATACCGGCACTGTATGCGCCTCAGTTACGCCCTACAGCTCACCGCCGTCATTGAGCAGGCGGTGAAAACCATCGGCGACGCCGTGAAACGGCAGTTGGATGACGTCAACGCTTGAAATCCACGCCTTCCGGCTCGTCCTGTAGCCAAAGCGTGGCTTCCGCCGGCGTTGTCTGAGCGATTATCCGTCCGCGCCGGATAACATAACGCGGCGAAACCTGGCGTCTTACGGCGTCAAAACCATTTTCCGCCGGCAGGATCACCAGGTTGGCGCTCCGCCCGACGCCAAGCCCGTAATCACTGAGGTGCATGGCGCGGGCGCTGTTGACCGTTACCAGATCCAAGCCCTGATTGATTTGGTCATAGCCCATCAGTTGGCAGACATGCAGTCCCATGTGCAAAACCTGAAGCATATTGCCGGTGCCCAGCGGATACCAGGGATCGAACACATCATCATGACCGAAACACACGTTAATGCCCGCCGCCATCAGCTCTTTTACCCGCGTTATTCCCCGGCGTTTGGGATAATCGTCAAATCGCCCTTGGAGATGGATATTCACCAGCGGATTAGCGACGAAATGTATGCCGGAGAGCTTAAGCAGCCTAAATAGCCGCGCCGTATACGCGCCGTTATAGGAGTGCATGGCGGTGGTATGGCTGGCGGTCACCCTGGAGCCGATATGGTGGCGCAACGCCAGCGCCGCCACGGTCTCCACAAAGCGCGACTGCTCATCATCGATTTCGTCACAGTGAATATCCACCAGCCGGTCGTATCGCAGCGCCAGGGCAAAGGCCTTGTGCAGGGACTCCACGCCGTATTCACGGGTAAATTCAAAATGCGGTATGGCGCCGACGACATCGGCCCCCAAACGCAGCGCCTCTTCCAACAGCTCTTCGCCGCGAGGGTAAGAGAGGATGCCTTCCTGAGGAAATGCCACCAGTTGCAAATCCAGCCAGGGCGCCGCCTCCCGCTTTACCTCCAGCATGGCTTTCAACGCGGTCAAATGGGGATCGGACACGTCCACGTGGCTGCGGACGTATTGGATGCCGTTGGCCAACTGCCATTTCAGCGTTTGCCAGGCGCGCTGTTTTACATTGTCGTGGGTGAGCAGCGCCTTGCGCTCGGACCAGCGCTCAATGCCCTCAAACAGCGTGCCGGACTGATTCCAGCGCGGGCTGCCGGCGGTCTGGGTGGTATCCAGATGAATGTGGGGTTCCACAAAGGGCGGTACCGCCAGTCCCCCCCCATGGCATCCAAAACGCCGGCGGGAGCTTGTCCCGTGGTCTCTCCGGCGCTTATCTGGCGGATACGGTCTTGGTCGATATCAATCTGCCATAAGCCTTCACGCTGAGGCAGACGAACATTGGTGATTTTTTGCAACGGAAACATTTGCACGGCGCGCCTCTTAGGAAGTGGTGTCAACAACCTATGATATTGCCAATAGTAGCGCACTCATCATTTGAATGCTTCATTAGGTTTTCCATGGAAAGAAGCCTGGTGGGCATAAGTGGAAAACGCAACGAGTATTTCCGAGGGTGGGTGTTTTCAGGCCGGCGACGGCCGGCCCGGAGTGAAGAATGGACTCAGGGGCGGGCCGCAAATCCCACGGCGTCGTAGACTTTGTCCAGCGTCGCACGGGCACGGGCACGGGCCTTATCGGCGCCGTCGCGCATGATCCGGTTAAGCAGCGCATCGTCGGCGCGGAACGCATAATAACGCTCCTGCAACTCGGTCAGCATGCCGGAAACGGCATCCGCCACGCTGCCTTTCAAATGGCCGTACATTTTACCGGCAAACTCCTGTTCCAACGCCGGAATGGGTTTGCCGGTCACGCCGGACAAAATGTCCAGAAGATTGGATACGCCGGGTTTATTGGCGATATCGTAACGCACCACCGGCGGCTCGTCGGAGTCGGTCATCGCGCGTTTAAGCTTTTTGACCACCGATTTCGGGTCTTCCAGCAGGGTTATCACATTATTGCGGTTCTCGTCGGATTTGGACATCTTCTTGGTGGGTTCGAGCAACGACATGACCCGGGCGCCGGATTTGGGAATGAACGGTTCCGGAACGGTAAAAATCTCGCCGTAAAGGGTATTGAACCGCTGGGCGATATCCCGGCTCAACTCCAGGTGCTGCTTCTGATCTTCGCCCACCGGCACCTGGTTGGTTTGGTATAGCAAAATATCCGCCGCCATCAGCACCGGATAAGCGAACAGACCGGCGTTGATATTCTCCGCATAGCGGGCCGATTTGTCCTTGAACTGGGTCATGCGGCTCAGCTCGCCAAAATAGGTATAGCAGTTCAGCAGCCAGCCCAGTTGGGTATGCTCCGGCACATGGGATTGTACGAATATCGTGCTTTTTTCCGGATCGATGCCGCACGCCAGGTACAGGGCCAGCACGTCCAGGGTGGCCGTCCGCAGCTTTTGCGGATCCTGCCGGACCGTAACGGCATGAAGATCAACGATGCAATATATGCAATCGTAATCGTCTTGCAGATTAACCCACTGACGCAGCGCACCCATATAGTTGCCTATGGTCAATTCACCCGATGGCTGCGCGCCGCTAAAAACGATGGGCTTACTCATTATTCGTTTCCTGATTAGATAAAGTGGATAACCCGAGGACGGGTAGAATATCGGCAAAATGATCCAGTATGAAATCCGGATGGCTGTCGGCTATCGTTTCGCCGTAGTTGTAACCGTAGGTCATCCCGATGCTTAGGCATCCCGCCGCCTTGGCCGCCATGATATCGTTGCGTGAATCCCCCACGAACAGCAGCTCGTCTACATATAAACCCAATTTGCCCAACACCAGATAGAGCGGCGCCGGATGAGGTTTTTTCGCCGCCACGTCATCGCCGCCGATCAGCAGGGAAAAATAGCGGTCTATTTGCAGCGAGGCCAGCAACGGCGCGACGAACGGCGTGGGCTTATTGGTCACCACCGCCATGGGAAAACCCCGCTCCGCCAGCCGTGCCAGGGTGGCTTTTACCTGCGGGAAAAGCCGGCTGCCCTGCTCCACCGTCTGGGCGTAGTATTGATCGAACAGCAGGCGCGTTTTGCGGCATAACGCCTCTTCCGATTTCTGACCTGCCCAGTTCAGGGCCCGCTCCACCAGAATATCGGCGCCGTTGCCAATCCAGGTGGCTATCCGCGCCTGCCCCGCCGCCGGCAGCCCCTGAGCCTGCAACGCCCGATCAAGAGCGCTGCTTAAACCCGGCGCGGTATCCGTTAGAGTGCCGTCCAAATCAAAAGCCAGAGCGCGTATCCGCGTAACGTCAGCCATGGGCGATCCCGTTTAATTCGCGGCGCATGGCCGCGATGATCTCCCGATAATCCGGATGGCCGAAGATAGCCGAACCGGCGACAAACATATCCGCGCCGGCCGCGGCGATGGCGCCGATATTATCGACCTTGACGCCGCCATCCACCTCGAGACGGATATCCCGCCCGCTGTCGTCTATCATCCGGCGAGCCTGTCGCAGTTTATCCAACGTGCCCGGAATAAAGGATTGACCGCCGAAACCGGGATTCACCGACATCAGCAGAATGACGTCGAGCTGATCCATAACATAATCGAGGTAGCTCAAGGAGGTCGCCGGGTTGAATACCAGGCCGGCTTTGCAACCAAGGGATTTGATTAACTGCAGCGAGCGGTGTACATGTTCCGATGCTTCCGGATGAAACGTAATGAAACTGGCGCCCGCGGCGGCAAAATCGGGAATGATTCTGTCCACCGGCTTGACCATCAGATGCACATCGATGGGAGCGGTGATACCGTAATCCCGCAGGGCCTTCAAAACCGGCGGCCCCATGGTTAAGTTGGGAACATAATGATTATCCATGACATCAAAATGCACCACGTCGGCCCCGGCCGCCAGCACCCGGGCGGTATCCTCGCCCAAGCGGGCAAAATCCGCCGACAGGATGGATGGGGCGATTAAAAATTTTTTCATCCGCTTCTCCAATCAGTGAGGATCGGTCCCAGGTTTTCCACGCGGGCCCGCATAGTGATAGAGCGCCAGCAGTTCATTCACCTTGGTGCGGCCCAGGATATTCCGGCTGATGGTACGACGCCCTTTCACCACATGGAGCACCGCGTCGCAGTACCACTCACGGGTCAAAAGCGTATCGTGGTTGGAAATCAGCACCGGCACCCGGGCTTCGCTGGCAAGGCGATGGGCAATGCGCGCCAGGTTTTGCTGTTCGGTATTATTGAAACTGTTGGTATGGTAAGCCGTAAAGTTGGCCGTCGTCGAGAGCGGAACATATGGCGGATCGCAATACACCACCGATCCTCCCTCGGCCTTCATCAACGTTTTTTGATAATGCTCGCAGACAAAAATGGCGCTTTGCGCCTTTTCGGCAAACCAATTCAATTCGATTTCCGGAAAATAGGGCTTCTTGTAACGACCGAACGGGACGTTGAACTCACCGCTTAGATTATAACGGCACAAACCGTTGTAACAATGACGATTCAGATAAAGAAATAGCACCGCGCGCCGATAAGCATCAGTACAGAGATTGAACTCGTTGCGCATCGAATAGTAGATTTGCGGCGTATTTGACTCCGCATAAAACAGTTGCCGCGCATCGCCGATAAATTCATCGGTACGCTCTTTCACGATATTGTACAGGTTGATGAGATCGCTATTGATATCAGCAAGAATATATTTCTCATAATCGGTGTTAAGAAACACCGAACCTGCGCCGACAAAAGGCTCAATGAGACAATCGCCCGCCGGCAAATGGCGGCGGATATCTTCTATTAGCGGATATTTACCGCCAGCCCATTTTAAAAACGCGCGGTTCTTCTTCATGCCGTCGATGGATACTCATACACTCTTCAGAGCCGCGGATTGTACTCTGTTTATCACAGCACATCAGTGCTAAATTCAAGAACTATTTGTTCTGATCCTGTTTGACCTGGCCTATTTGCCTGGCCCAAGGTTTATTAGCCTGTATTTCCGCCGGCATTTGCGCCACCGCGCTCTTGGCCTGCGACGAAGTCGGATAAACGCCGCTCACCAGTACATACCAGGGTTTTCCCGAGCGGCGAGTCTCATAAACCCAGTATTGGCTCAACTGCTGCTTGTGGGCATAGGCGTTGAGGGTCGCCGCCTGCGAAGCGCTGCTCAATTGCAAGGTATAAAAACCGGCGGGAGCGGTTTGGATGGCGCCGGAAGAGGCGTGTGCGGGCGTGGCGGGAACCAAGGCGCCGGCGGACTCATGCGCGGCCGCGGGTTTGCTCCTGCTCATAGCGGCAACAGGGGCATTATGGCTGCCCACCACGGGAACATGTTGTCCTGCGACGGCCATGGGAGCCGGGGCGACGCTGTGCGCGCCGGCGACGGGCCGGGCGGCGGGTTCGCCGCGGGTGACAGATGAGGACTGTCTGGCCGCCTTATGGGCCGGTGCGGTGGATTTCATCGCGCCTGGTTTGTTCACGCCTTGTTTGTGTGGCGGTTCCTTTGCCGCCGGTGCGACCGTGGCCGGCGCGGTAGGCAGCGTCGAAGGGGAGCCCTCGCCATTCATCTGCTCGGTCATGCCGTTGACCTGATTCCCTTGCTGCGACAGGGCATCCGCCATATTACCCGGCAAATCGATACGATGCTGCGGTGTTGTCCCGGCGACGGGAGGCGCCTGCGTCGGCGTCGAGGAGATGGGAGGCGCGTTCAAGGTCTGCGGCTGCGAAGACGCGCCGTTGACGCCGTTGTCCTGGGGCGCGGCGCTGTTGACGCCATTGGCCTGGGATTGCGGAGACACGCCGTTGGCGCTGCCGGGGCTGTTGGCATCCGGGCTGGCGGGTGCGGTTCCATTACCGCCCGGCGCAACGGCTGCTCCCGGAGCGGAAGCGGAACCGGACAGATCGATGCTCTTTTCCCCGTTCGTCGGGTTCGGTTGGCCGGCATCCGGCTGAGTCGGCGATTTCAGCGCCGAACCGACGCCTATCACCACCAGCAGCAATACCAGGATACCGATGCCAATCATCATATGCTGTCTGGACATCGCGACTTTGGGAACCGAGGGGCCTTTCCGTTGACGCGGGGGCGGCGATCACTGCTATCGGGTCTCAGTTCGTCTTCCGAGTTGAACTCATCCATTTACTACTCTCCAACCGAGAGATTATTCCGCCGGACGCCAGGCCCCGCGGAGGGTTAAAGCGATTAAACCAGCCATCCCTTCCGCCCCGCCAAGAAGGGGCGGCGGGCGCGCTGATTCAGATCCTGCAATCGGCGATTGACGCCAATACGATATCATCGGACACGTCGGCGCGCACTTCCGACTTGCCAAGGCCCCGGGGCACTATCAGCCGCAGTTTGCCGGAAACGACTTTTTTATCGCGCATCATGTGCGGCAGATAATCCCGCGGCGCCATTTCATCCGGACCGGACACCGGCAATCCGGCGCGCGTCAGCAAGGCGATGACGCGCTGCAGGTCGCCGGCGGAAAACTGGCCTAGCCGCCGGGCGGCGTGCGCCGCCATGACCATGCCCGCCGCCACTGCTTCGCCGTGCAGCCAGTTGCCGTAGCCCATGTGGGTTTCAATGGCGTGCCCGTAAGTATGGCCCAGATTCAGCAGGGCGCGTTGCCCGGTTTCGCGTTCGTCGGCGGCCACCACCTCCGCTTTCAGCTCGCAACAGCGGCGGATGCAATACGACAACGCCTCGGGCTCAAGCGCCAACAGGGCGTCCATATGCCCTTCAAGCCAGACAAAAAAAAGCATAATCCAGGATAATGCCGTATTTGATCACTTCCGCCAGCCCGGAGCATAATTCGCGCGGCGGCAGCGAGGCCAGGCAATCCAGATCGATGACCACCGAGACCGGCTGGTAAAACGCGCCGATCATATTCTTGCCGAGGGGATGATTAACGGCGGTTTTTCCCCCCCACCGACGAGTCGACCTGCGCAAGAAGCGTAGTGGGCACCTGTATAAACCGAACGCCTCGCTGATAACTGGCGGCGGCGAAGCCGGCCATATCGCCGATAACGCCGCCGCCCAAAGCGACGATCGTGGTGTCGCGGCCATGGGGCTTTTCCAGCAATGCGGTGAATATCCGCTCCAGCACGGCCAGGGTTTTGTACTGTTCACCATCGGGCAAGACTACCCTGTCGACAATGACGCCGGCCTGTTCGAGGATCGCACGGATAGAAGGCAGATAAAGCGGCGCCAACGTTTCGTTGGTCACCACCATTGCGTGGTCGCCGCTTTTCAGCGGTAGGAAAGAAGCCGGATCGCTGAATAATCCGGCCGCTATCGTAATCGGGTAGCTACGCTCCCCTAATGTTACAGTTATCCTCTCCATGGGGTGCTTAATGACCTTTTCGGCATCTCGTTACACAGCAGGTCAATTGCTTTCCAACATATTGATGATTTGGTTGGCAACGACCTTGGCGCTTTGCTCATCGGTACGAATGGTGACATCCGCGATTTCTTCATACAAAGGATTGCGCTCCCTGGCCAACGCTTCCAACACTTCGCGCGGGGGGGGCCTCAACCTGTAGCAAGGGGCGTTTTTTATCGCGCTGGGTTCGAGCCAGCTGTTTTTCAATGGTGGTTTCAAGATAAACGACCACACCACGGGCAGAAAGGCGATTACGTGTCTCACGTGATTTTACTGATCCACCGCCTGTAGCCAATACGATCCCTTGTTTTTCAGTAAGTTCGTTAATGACTTTTTCTTCACGATCGCGAAAGCCGTCTTCGCCTTCCACGTCGAATACCCAGCCTACATCAGCCCCGGTGCGTCGCTCAATCTCTTGATCAGAATCGAAAAACTCCATATTGAGTTGCTGGGCCAACTGACGCCCAATAGTGCTTTTGCCGGCACCCATAGGCCCAACCAGAAAGATATTGCGTTTCTCTGCCATGTTTTTCGGTATTACTAAGATTATTCGTTAATGACAACCCGCCCCGCCAATCAAATCAGCGGCGGGACCTAAACTGAAACCTCATGAGCGATAGTGCGAGAATCAGACGAAAAATTATCTCAACACTCGGGGTAGTTTGGCAACCGATTAAATCGATGCACACACCGCAAGGAAGAATTCCGGTATCGCGACCGAAATTACGGGTGACGCAAAAACAGCGATGCTCAATGGGTTACCCTTGTAAGCGAAATCCGTCACAGCGTCAAATCGAACGCGAAAAAAACGCATAATTTGTTGCTAAGGCCCCGATTTTGCCCCAATTGAGGTGGCCAAGTTTACCCTGATATTCGCGTCGGCGTTATAAAAATAACCAGCTCCCGCTGTTTATAATGACCGGACTGGCGTTTAAACAGATGCCCCACCAAGGGGACATCCGCCAGCAGCGGGATTTTATGCTTTGATTCGCGCTTTTGTCGTTGAAAAATTCCACCCAAAACAATGGTTTCCCCATCGGCGATGGTGACTTGGGTTTTGATCTCCTCCATATCGATGGAAACAGTCTCATTTCCGCCCTGCTTGATGGTCTGCCCCGGCACATTTTGACTCAGACGCAAATCGAGCGTCACCTTGCCGTTGCGCAATATTTTCGGCGTCACTTCCATTTTCAACACCGCCTCTTTGAATTGAATGGAGGAACTTTTGCTCTTGCCCTTTTTAACCTGATAAGGCAATTCGGTGCCTTGCTTGATGCTGGCGGTGCGTTGATGAGCGGTGTAAAGCCGCGGGCTGGCCAGGATATCCACTTTGTTTTCCTGCTCCAGGGCGGTAAGCTCCAGCTCAAGCAGCCGCCCGCTCAGGCGCGCCAGGCGAAAGCCCAGGCTGGCGTAGTGCTCTCCCAGGGGCAGATTCACCGCCATCGCGGGCGTTCGGTGCCCGATGCCGCCGGAATGCTGCCAATCAACGCCGATTTCCCGCAGATCGTCGCGGCTTATGGTGACGATGTGAGCCGTGATCATCACCTGCTCCAGCGGCAAATCCCAGACGTTTATCCATTCGGTTACATCGTCCAGCGCCGCTTCGGTATCACGCAATATCAAAGAGTTGGTGCGTTGGTCCAGCACCAGGGTGCCCCGTGGGGACATCAGGCTTTTGCGCAGCGCGCCGATATTTTTCGCCACGTCGGCGGCATCGGCGTGCTGCAGAGTGACCAGCCGATTGGCCAGCGGCTGGTCGCTTTCCCGCAGCCGCAGCGCCTCGCTTTGCTGCTCCCGCAGGGCGGCGAGCTGATCCCGCGGATACACCAGCATGACATTCCCCTGCCGTTCCAGATGCAGGCGTCCGGTATTCACGATCAGATCCACCGCCTGCTGCCAGGGCACCCCGTGCAGATTAAGACTGATATTCCCTGTAATACCCGGCGCCACCACCAGATTGAGCTGCTGGTGCTCGGCCAGCGCGCGCAGCGCCTGCCGAATCGGCACATCATCAAACACCAGCGTCACCGGCTTGCCTTTCGCGCCGCGCAACGGCGCTGGCGATTCGGCGCCCCAAAGGGATACGGGCAACAGTAAAAACAACAATCCCAATATCATCCTGCGTCCTTTCACCATGTTTCATCCTTTTTCATCCTTGTCCAGAATTGTCGCTAAACCCGGGGCGGAGAAGTCCGCCGCCAGGCGCTTGTGCCAGCGGCCCTGTTTATCGGTAGACCATATATGCCAGCACTCGCCGTCTCCCACCACGCCTTTAACCGGCGTGCCATCGGCCCCGCGTTCCCGGTTGACGGGCTCAGGCGCGAAGGGATTGCGTCCGGCGTTTTCCGGCGCCCCCAAAGCCTGCGAAGCGCTCAACAACAGTACGATTAACGTCAGGCGCCATCCCCCGGCGCGCCGATCAGTCATCATCAATTGCCCGTGTATCCTGTTTCTCCAGTTCGAACTCAACGTCAAGCGCGCCGCCGCGGACCGCCACCGCGAACGAGGTAAGCGATACGCCTCCCGACCGCGCGGCCAAACGGTCCAGAACGCGCCGCAGCCCTTGGTAATCCGTGGAGACCGCCACAGCCCAGCGTTCGGACGCGCCGCGGCGATGTGAGGACGGCGTTGCGGCCCGCCAGCTCATTTTACCCAAGGGACCGGGATCGATGGATTTGATAAAAACCGCCGGCTCTTGATACGCCGTTTCGCAAGCGGCGAGCGCCTCCCTTAAAGTGGAAATCCGCGCGTCAAGCCGCGCCGGCGACGGCCAACCGGCCCTCTCGCGTTTATGGCGGCTCAATGTGTTTTCGATGTGCAGGACGTCCCTGCGCAGATCCTCCCGGGCCAGCAGCCCGGGACGCAGAAAAAGAAATGCGCAAAGCCCCAAAAGCGCCGCGGCCGCCGCCAGCGCCGACGTCAATAGCGGCCATGGTAGCTCTGTCCCGCGCCATAACCCTCCCTCAGAAGTCCCCATGTTTTATTTTCTCCCCCGTCCAAGAAGCCTGCAGACTGAATCGCAGTAGTCCGTTCTCCAGCCGGGTGATTTCGCGCCACCGGGCGGCGTCGAGCAAGGAATGACGCTGCAACCGGCTGTTCGTCTCGGCGATGGCCGCCATATCCCGGCTACAGCCCTCCGCCAGCAACGTCCCATTCCGCAGGCTCAGCGAGGTTAGCCATAGTCCCGGCGCCAACTGCGCCGGCAACTGTTGAAAAAACCGGTAATACTGCTGATTGACCTGCTTGATACGGCGGTAGCGGTCCAGGATCCCCTGCAGCCGCTCGCATTGCTCCACCCGCTGTCGGTGTTCGCGCCGCTGTTGCTGGGCATGCCGTTGCTGCTGTCGTAACTGCGCCAAACGCGCCGCCAGCGCCGATTGTTCATCCCGGCCATGCAGCCACAAGCCGGCGGTGAAACAGAGAGCCAGCAGCATTTCAAGGGCCAGAATCGCCGCGGCCGCCTTCGCCCGGCGTTGTCGACGGCGTTGCCGCCAGGGCAACAGGTTAACCTGGCACATCAGGCATCCTCCCAGCGCAACGCGAGCCCACCCGCGATGAGGAAGGCCTGCGGCCAGGGCGGAACGGGGGGATAAGCCCGCCAGAAAATATCGAAAGACGGCCAGGACCGCGCGTCCTTAGGCAAGGGCGACGGCTCGGCGCTGCTGTAATAGACCGCGGGACGGCAGTCCTCCCCCGCGCCGGAATACTGCCGGCTTATCAACCGACGCAAAGTATCGTAATCAGCCGCGTCTTGCCGGCAAACAAAGCCGAATTCCAGCGGATGGGCCAAAGGCGACACCCAGCACCAGCCGTCGCCCATGTCGTGTATCAGCAGAAAGTTTCGCTCCAAAGCGGCCTGCCGGGCCATGCCGCGCAGGACACAGGGCGAGAAATCCATGATTTGCGGGTCGAGCCCGGCGGCCGACAGGCAGCTCCGCCATTGCCCTATGGCGCTCTGGCAAGCGGCGGTCACCAACAGAGTATGCGGGGCCAGCGGGTCGTCCCGGTAATCAATCAGCAGCGGGCCGCCGTTGCCTTGAATATGGCGCCTGACTTGGGACGCGATGTAGAAGCCGCGCTCCGGTTCGCGCAAACGCCGGTCCGGCGCTTTTATGCGCCGCTGGGAAAACAGGGCGGGCGGCAAACAAACTCGTAACGAAATGCTACCGGGCAAATGTTTACGCCACTCGGCCAGCAGCCGCCCGACGCCGGAAGGCGGGGCCTCGGGCGCGGCCGAAGAAGCTGCCGGCAAGGTATGCTGCCACCAATGCCTAAGCTGCCAACCCCGCCGCCGGCGTTGCACCGCCAGGGCCCGTACCGTACCGTTTCCTATCTCAAGTCCTACCTGCCACCGGCGGAATGTCATGTTTTCCCGCTCCCTATCATCCGTAATGAAAAGTACGTATCCAACGTGCAGGCTTACCTTTATACTAGCGCGCGATTGTTTATAAACTGCCCAAACGACATGAAATGGGAAATCTCAGGTGAAGTTCGTAAAATATTTATTAATTTTTGCAGTGTGTTGCATCTTGTTGGGAGCCGCTTCGATATTCGGCATGTACAAATACATTGAGCCGCAGCTGCCCGATGTAGCGACCCTCAAGGATGTGCGACTGCAAACCCCGATGCAGGTTTTTAGCGCGGACGGCGAGCTCATCGCGCAATTTGGCGAAAAGCGCCGGATTCCCCTGCGGCTCGATCAAATTCCTCCCGAGCTGGTGCACGCATTCGTCGCCACCGAGGACAGCCGCTTCTATGAGCATCACGGCGTGGATCCCGTGGGCATCATGCGCGCCGCCTCCATCGCGCTGATGTCAGGCCACGCATCCCAGGGCGCCAGCACGATCACCCAGCAGCTGGCGCGTAACTTCTTCCTTAGCCCGGAACGAACCTTGATCCGCAAGATCAAGGAAGCCTTTCTCGCCATCCGTATCGAGCAAATGCTGACGAAAGACGAGATCCTCGAGCTCTACCTGAATAAAATCTATCTCGGTTACCGCGCCTATGGCGTCGGCGCGGCGGCACAAGTCTATTTCGGCAAAGACGTCGGCCAGCTCAGCCTGGCTGAAATGGCGATGATTGCCGGCTTGCCCAAGGCTCCTTCCACGTTCAATCCGCTGTTTTCCCATGATCGGGCATTGGCGCGTCGCAATTTCGTCTTGTCCCGCATGCTGGACGAGAACTACATCACCCGCGATCAGTTCGAACAGGCTCGCAACACGCCGCTGGTGGCCAACTACCATGCCCCGCAGATGAGCTTCTCGGCGCCATACGTCGCTGAAATGGTTCGCCAGGATATGCTCAAACGCTACGGTGACAACGCCTATACCGACGGCTACAAGGTCTATACCACCATTACCGAAAAGCTTCAGTTGGCGGCGCAGGACGCGGTAAGGACCAATGTTATCAATTACGACATGCGTCACGGCTACCGTGGCCCGAGCAATGTCTTATGGAAAATCGGCCAGACGCCCTGGGATCAAAAACGTATCACCGCCAGCTTGAAACTGCTGCCGGTCTACGGTCCGCTGCAGCCGGCGGTGGTGACCGAGGCGGATGCCGCGCAGGCCACCGCCATGATGACGGACGGCACCAATGTCCAATTGACCATGACCGGAATACATTGGGCGCGTCCGTTCAGAACCGACAGATTACAGGGCCCGGTCCCGAGAAAGGTGACCGATGCAGTGCAACCGGGCCAGCAGATCTGGGTGCGCAAGGTGGATAATGATTGGTGGCTGGCACAGGTGCCGGACGTCAATTCGGCCTTGGTGTCCCTTGACCCTTCCACCGGCGCGGTGAAGGCGCTGGTGGGCGGTTTTGATTTCAACCAAAGCAAATTCAACCGGGCAACCCAGGCGCTGCGTCAGGTTGGCTCAAATATCAAACCCTTCCTTTATACCGCCGCGCTGGACAAAGGACTGACCTTGGCCACCATTTTAAACGACGCGCCTATATCACGCTGGGACGCCGGCGCCGGCTCGGACTGGCGGCCGAAAAACTCCCCTCCCACCTATGACGGTCCGATACGCCTGCGCCAAGGACTGGGACAATCCAAAAATGTCGTTATGGTACGCGCCATGCGCGCCATGGGCGTGGATTATGCCGCCGAGTATCTGCAACGGTTCGGTTTCCCGGCCCAGAATATTGTGCACACCGAATCCCTGGCGCTGGGCTCCGCCTCGTTTACGCCTTTGCAAATGGTACGGGGCTATTCGGTGCTGGCCAACGGCGGTTACCTGGTAGACCCTTACCTGACCGCCAAAATCGAAGACGATTCGGGCAAAGTGCTGTTCGAGGCCAAGCCGAAGACGGTCTGCGATACCTGCAATTTGCCGGTGATCTACGGCGAGACCAATAAATCCGCGGTGTTATCCGATGACGACATGGAAAACGTGGCGGTTTCCCATCAGCCGGACAATAACGCCGCCGTCCCCATGCCGCAGTTGGAAGCCGTCTCCCCCGCCCAGGCCGCCGCGGATGGCGAGCAGCAATATGCTCCTCATGTCATCAGCACGCCGCTGGCCTTCCTGATCCATGACGCCCTCAACAGCAACATCTTCGGCGAACCGGGCTGGCAGGGTACCGGCTGGCGCGCCGCGCGTGATTTGAAGCGCCATGATATCGGCGGCAAGACCGGTACCACCAACAATTCAAAAGACGCCTGGTTCTCCGGTTACGGTCCCCAGACGGTGACCTCGGTATGGATAGGTTTCGACGATCATCGCCGCGATCTGGGCCGCAGTCCCTCCGGCGGCGAAGGCGGGGCGCAAAGCGCCCAGCCGGCATGGGATGATTATATGAAGGTGGCGCTGGACGGCATACCTGAACAGAAAATCACGCCGCCGCCGGGCATCGTCACCGTCAGCATCGACAAGAGCAGCGGCAAATTAGCCGATGGCGGCGGCAACAGCCGCGATGAGTATTTCATCGACGGCACGCAGCCGAAAGACAAAGTGGTGCATGAAGTGGGCACCACGCTGATGGATAACGGCGAGTCCCACGAACTGTTCTGACGGCGGGCCAGGCCCGCCATCACCGATCGTGCAACGAGCCCGTTAAAGGGAGAGCATGTCGACAGGGTAGAGAGGCGCGAGCCGTCCGATTTATTTCTGATTCTGGATAAGCCAGGCATGGGCCAAGAACAGCGCGCTAACGTTGCGCGCCTCGCGAAAATCCGGTTCGTTCAGCAGGTCCATCATGGTGGCGGTGGGCCAGCGCACCTGGGGTAAAGGCTCGGGTTCGTCGCCCCTGACGCCGCTGCGGGTAAAGATCTTGCGCCACCAGGATATTCATCCGGCTGGAAAAATAGGATGGGGCCATGGTCAGTTTGGTCAGGATTTCCATCCGCCGGGCGCCGAAACCCACCTCTTCCATCAGTTCGCGATTAGCCGCGGTGATAATGTCTTCGCCGGGGTCGATAAGCCCCTTGGGAAATCCCAGCTCGTAATCTTCTATCGCCACCGCGTATTCGCGAATCAGCACGATATGATCGTCCACCACCGGCACAATCATTACCGCCTCGCGACCCGAAGGCTGCATCCGTTCATAGATCCTGCGCGCTCCGTTGCTGAATTCAAGATCAACGGATTCAACATTAAACAACCTGGATTGCGCCACAGTTTCGACTTTATGTATTTTAGGTTTTTGCAGATGCTTATCCATAGTTATCCCAGAACCGGCGAAGTGCATGACACAGCATAACCGTCTGATGGGCGAAACAACAGAATAAGACGATAATGGCCGCTTCCCATGCCGAATGTTGACGGCGTTAACGTTAGCCGGTTTTAAGGCTTGATTGCATTGTGCATTAATGAGAACCTTCGCCGCAACCGCCGACGACGGCTTCGCCCATTTTCTCGCTGCCGGCGGGGCGAACAGCAACTCATTGTTATAATGTGGCAAGCGAAAAAAATTATTGAGATTAAAATAGGAAAATACCGATATGTCAGGGGTGAGCGGATTGTTAACCTGTACTCAGTATTGATACTCGTCCTGTTTCGTTCCTGCGCGGTTTATCAATCAAGGGATCGAATGCTTCGTTAGAAACTGGATGCTCCAGCAACGGCGCCAGCTTGATACGTATCATATTCTCGATGTGTCGTAATTTTTTCGTGGATCGATGGGGATGGCATGAGAACAATAGCACTTGTATTGTCCGTACTGTTTGCCTGCGCGATCGCGGTTCTTGCTTCTCGGCTTTATCGCAAACGACATCTCCCCGCCGCCATCAAGCGCCTGCCGTTTCTGCAGCCGATACCGCGGAAGTTGACCGCGGAGGAACGCGCGGCCGTTGAACATTATCTGCAGTTGAATGAACACCTGCAAAGCTCGCCGCTGGCGCCGGCATCAACGATGGAATCCCTGGCGCTCACCGCTCAAAGCGACAACATCTATGCGGCGACCCATGCCATTACCCGCTACGGCCTGGTCACCGACGCGCCGCATAAATGGCGGTATTATCTCGACAGCACGGAAATCCACCTTCCCTCGCAGTGGGAGCAATTCATTGCGGAGGAAAATCATGTCGAGCTGATAAAAACCGCCAGTATCCCTTTGGTCATCGCCCTAAACGGGCATTCGCTGGTGGACTATGTCTACGCGCCGCAAACCGTCAGCCCGCTGCAGACGGTGCCGAACTCCTCCATGCGCGAGCAGGAAAACGAACAGGTCGAATTGCTGAATATCCGCAAGGAGACGCCGCAGGAGAACGCGGTCAACCGTCCGTCCGGGATAAAGGAAGCCGCCTTGATAAGCGCGGCGTTACTGCTGCTGTTCACCAGCCTGCTGGCGCCGGTGCTGGCCGTGCCCTGGCTGGTGGCCATTGCCGGGTTGTTGATTTTGTGGAGCGGCTGGATGCTGTTCCGTCCGCCGTCGCAACGCACCCGACTCGATATTCATTGCCTGCGCGGCACTCCGAAACGCTGGGGTCTGTTCGGTGAATCCGATCACAACCGCCTCGCCACCATTTCCCTAGGTATCATCGATTTGGCTTACCCGCCGCATTGGATGCCTTTTATCGATTATGATCTGGGCAAGAAAACCGAGGTGGACATCTACATCAATCGCCAGGTGGTCCGGCAGGGCCGATTTCTGTCGCTCCATGACGAAATGGTTAATTTTCCGCTCCAACGCTGGGGCAAGAACCTGGTGTTGTTCTGTAGCTCAATGCTTGTCCTGTGCCTGCTGTTGGCCTACGTTCCGCTCTCCCTGCCGCTCACGCTAAGCATGGCGTGGCTGAAAGGGGCTCAGCAAGTCCAGACGACGAACGTCGACACCCTTGAATCAGCACATTTGCGCATCGGCGACACGCTGAAAGCGCAGGGAACCGGCATGTGTTTTGTGGATACCACGCCCGCCGCGGAGCCTGGAAACCCGTTTCTTCCCTTTGACTGCTCCAGCATTTACTGGAATAACGCCGTGCCTTTGCCTCCCCCCCCGAGTCCGATACGGTGGACAAAGCGGTGGCATTGCTCAACACCGTCGACACCCAGTTGCATCCGGAGTTGAATTCCGACCCGAAAATCAATCCGGTGCTGGCGAACGCCATCCAAAAATCCGGCATGATCCTGCTGGACGATTTTGCCGATATCATTCTGAAGACACAGGATCTCTGCCGGGACGATATGGCCTGCGCGCGGCTTAAAACCGCCCTGGTCAATCTGGCCAACGGCCGTGATTGGCCGTCAGTGGTCAGGCGGGCCCGTAACGGGACGTTAAAAGGGGTTAATGTGCTATTACGGCCGGTCAGCGCCGAAACCCTTGAGAACCTGGTTAACGCCGCCACCGGATCATTCTTCGCCAGTGAAACCCGCGCGGCCACCAATTCTCTGAACAGCCCGTCTCCCGGGGGCGTGCTTATCAGCAGCGACGAGGGCAAATTGCTGGTGGACCATCCGCTGCCGGCAAATTCGCTTTATGAATATACCGGCCTGGCCCAGTGGCGGGAATTGCAGCGTCTTTCCTCCATGCTGCTGCATACGCCTTTTCGCGCCCAGGGCGTCATCACCAATATCAGCGTCGACGTCAACGGCACGCGGCACATCTCGCTGCACAGCGAACCGGACGTCATCACCGTATGGCGCTACCTCGGCACCACGATGCTGTTATCATTGGTCATTCTCAGCGCGCTGGCGAATGCCTGCCTGGCTACGCTGCGTATGCTGAAAAGCCGCCACCGCGGCCAGGATATTCAGCGTTATTATGAAAGCTGCTTTAATCCCGACCTGCCCCATGTCTCGCTGAAAACGCTGCCTTAGCGGCCGGCAGCGGGGCGGAACAAAAATATGCTACCCTAAGGGACCGGCCTGCGTCCGTCTAACCCTGTTGCCCGCCCTGGCGCGGACGGAATTCGGACGGCCTGTTGCGGAGGCATGATGAAAAGCAAAGATAATCGGGAACCGGCCTTGGATAACGACATCCGGCTTGATAAATGGCTGTGGGCGGCCCGTTTTTATAAAACCCGCGCCATTGCCCGCGAAATGGTGGAAGGGGGCAAGGTTCGCTACAACGGGCAAAGGACCAAACCCAGTAAACTTATGGAAAGCGGCGCGGAAATTACGCTCCGTCAAGGCGACGATGAAAGGACCGTCATTGCGCTGACGCTGACGCTTCAGCGCAGGAAGGCCGGCGAAGCGCAGCAGCTTTACCAGGAAACGCCCGCAAGCGTGGCGAAACGGGAAAAACTGGCCCTGGCGCGAAAAATACATGCCCAGAATGTGACCCATCCTGACCGGCGCCCGGATAAAAAAGAGCGCCGGAACCTGATTAAATTCAAATATGGCGAACCGGGCGAGTAAACCGGCCGCCTATACCGTATGAGAGAGAATTATGGCCATTCATGACCAGCTGCACCGTTATTTGTTTGAGCATTATGCCGTACGTGGCGAACTGGTTTCATTACGCGATACCTACCGGCAGGTGCTCGGACAGCATGATTATCCGCCATGCGTGAAAAACCTGCTGGGAGAGATGCTGGTTGCCACTAGTCTGCTCACCGCCACGTTGAAGTTCAAGGGAGAAATCACCGTGCAGTTGCAGGGGGACGGCCCGCTGCGCCTGGCGGTTATCAACGGGGACCACGAGCAGCATATGCGCGGCGTGGCAAGGATTGACGGCGCCATTGACGATAACAGCACCCTGCACCAAATGGTGGGCAACGGCTATCTGGTGATTACGCTTGCGCCCAACGAAGGCGAGCGCTATCAGGGCGTGGTGGGACTGGAGGGAGAACACCTCGCCGATTGCCTGGAAAACTACTTTTTACAATCCGAGCAGTTGCTTACCCGGTTGTTTATCCGCACCGGCCGGCATGGCGGCGACGTGGCCGCTGCCGGCATGTTGCTGCAGGTGCTGCCGGCGCAAAACGCCAGTGAAGAGGAATTCAACCATCTGGCGCAGCTGACCGCCACGGTGAAAGCGGAAGAATTGTTTGATTTGCCGGCGAATGAAGTTTTGTACCGCCTTTATCATCAGGACGAGGTGACGCTTTATCCATCGCAAGAAGTGAGCTTCCGCTGTACCTGCTCGCGCCAGCGGTGTGCTGACGCCCTGCTGACGCTGTCGGAACATGAGCTGCGGGAAATGCTCGATCAGGATGGAAAAATTGATATGCATTGCGATTTTTGCGGTAGCCTTTATCGCTTCGACGCGAACGATGTCATGAGGCTCAAGCAAGGCCGCAACGGCCCTGACGTTCAATTGCATTAACATGTGACCCCTAATGCCCCGATAAAATCGCGGCACAGGAACCTGTTGATTCTACCCCAAGCTGAAGCATAATTTATGCGTCAGCACCCAAATCAGTGTAAATACCGTCGACATCGGTTATTTCATGACCCACCTCTCAGTGGCGGGTTCCGTAAACCTTACAATCGCTGTAGGCATTAATTGAAAGTTAAGGAGTCGTCAGATGGCAAGTTATGGTATTAGCGCGCATGACCTTGTCGGCTATGGCATCACCGACTGCAGTGAGTTGATTTACAATCCCGGCTTTGAACAATTGTTCAAGGAAGAGACCGATCCCTCCCTGAAAGGATTTGAGCGCGGAACAGTGACCCGGTCCGGCGCGGTAGCGGTGGATACCGGTATTTTCACCGGGCGTTCACCTAAAGATAAATATCTGGTTCGTGATGACGTTACCCGCGATACGGTTTGGTGGTCGGATCAGGGAAAAGGTAATAACGACAATCATCCGCTAAATCAGGAAACCTGGAGCCAGCTTAAACAATTGGTGGCCAAACAGCTTTCCGGCAAACGTCTTTTTGTTGTGGATACGTTTTGCGGCGCTAATGAAAACACCCGGCTGAAAGTTCGGTTTATTACCGAAGTGGCCTGGCAGGCGCATTTCGTCAAAAACATGTTTATCCGTCCCGCAAAAGAAGAGTTGGAGGATTTCAAGCCTGATTTCGTGGTGATGAACGGCGCCAAATGCACCAATCCGGATTGGCAAAAACAGGGGATGCATTCGGAAAACTTCATCGCCTTTAATCTTACCGAACGTATGCAGCTTATCGGCGGCACCTGGTATGGCGGCGAAATGAAAAAAGGCATGTTCAGCATGATGAACTACCTGCTGCCGCTGCAAGGCATTGCCTCCATGCACTGCTCCGCCAACGTCGGCGCCGATGACGACGTCGCGGTTTTCTTCGGCCTGTCCGGTACCGGCAAAACCACACTATCAACCGACCCGAACCGCCGTCTCATCGGCGATGACGAGCACGGTTGGGATGACGACGGCGTCTTCAATTATGAAGGCGGCTGCTATGCAAAGACCATCCATCTTTCCGAAGAAGCCGAACCGGAAATCTATCATGCCATCCGCCGCGATGCCCTGTTGGAAAACGTGGTGGTCCGGGCCGACGGCAGCGTGGATTACGATGACGGCAGCAAAACCGAAAACACCCGGGTTTCCTACCCCATCTATCACATCGAGAATATTGTTAAACCCGTTTCCAAAGCGGGCCATGCGTCCAAGGTTATTTTCCTCACCGCGGATGCTTTCGGGGTTTTGCCCCCGGTATCGCGGCTGACCGTAGAGCAGGCGCAATACCATTTCCTGTCGGGTTTCACCGCTAAACTGGCCGGTACGGAAAGGGGAATCACTGCCCCAACGCCGACATTCTCTGCTTGCTTCGGCGCGGCATTCTTATCCCTGCATCCTACAAAATACGCCGAAGTCCTGGCAAAACGCATGAGCGCCGTAGGCGCCAAGGCTTATTTGGTGAACACCGGTTGGAACGGCACCGGCAAGCGCATTTCCATTAAAGCGACCCGGACGATCATTAATGCGATTCTCAGCGGCGATATCGATGACGAGGAAACCATTACGTTGCCGATATTCAATTTGGCCGTGCCGATGAAGCTGGCTGGGGTGGACAGCAATATCCTTGATCCGCGCAAGACCTATGAAGACCCCAAGGCGTGGCAGGACAAAGCCGAGGATTTGGCCCGCCGCTTTACCACCAACTTTGAGAAATATACCGATACGCCGGCAGGCAAGGCGCTGATAAAAGCCGGGCCGGCGCTGTAATACCGTTTAGACCCAGGCAAAACGCCCTTTATCACCCAGAGACGGTCTCTTGCGCTGATAAAGGGCTTTTTTATGCGGCCTGTCAGCTTACCTTCAGCATAGCGGTGCCCACCGCATGATCCGTGCCATTCACCGGCAACGGCAGATAAGCGCGTATCCGCAATCCGCCGCGCTCGCTGCTGCCGATTTCCAACGTGCCGGTATGGGCGTCCACGATGCGCTGCACAATGGCCAGCCCAAGTCCGGTGCCGCTGGTGCTACGCGCGCTATCGCCCCGGACGAAAGGCTGGAACAGATACTTCAATTGGGAAGGATCGATTCCCGGGCCGTCGTCTTCCACTTCAAACCAAACCCGCAGAGCCTCTTTACCGCTGTTGACCTTGATCCAGCCGTTACCATAGCGCGCGGCATTGACCACCATGTTTACCGCCGCCCTTTTGATGGACAGCGGATTCACATTCACCATCAGCTCGCCGTGGAACAAACCGGTTTCAATAATGCGTTCATAACCGCTCTCAGCAGCCACCACTTCCATCAGAACGGCGTTGAGATCGGCCATTTCGGTCTGCATCTCCTGGCCGGTGCGCAGATAATCGATAAACTGCTCAATGATGGCGTTGCACTCTTCAATATCTTTATTGATGGACTCCGCCAGATAACCGTCTTCTTCGCTCATCATTTCCGTGGCCAGTCGGATGCGCGTCAAGGGCGTGCGTAAATCATGGCTGACGCCGGCCATCAATAGCGTTCGATCGTCCGCCAACATCTTGACGCCGGAGGTCATCTGATTGAAGGCCCGGGTGACCGAGCGCACCTCGGAGGCGCCGTATTCGCGTAGCGGCGGCGGAATCAGCCCTTTCCCCACCTGAAGCGCGGCATGTTCCAAATCCACCAGCGGACGGTTTTGCATCCGGATAAACAGCCAGGCTCCTCCGATGGCCAGGAGCATAATGGCCAGGGTATAGCGGAACAGGGGCGAAAAATCACCCTGATGAATTTCCGTTAAGGGGATCCTTACCCAAATATCCGGCGACAGCCAGGTTTTCAGCCATACCACCGGCGAATTCTTAGTGACTTCCACCCGCACATCGGTAGGCCCGCCAAGCTGCTGCGCCATCTGCTGGCTCAGAAATTCGTAATGCTGCGCCCACCGCAGCCCGCTCTCTTCCGCCGCCGCCTTGGTGTAAAGGGAGATACCCAGCTCGCGGTAGATTTCACGCCGAAACGCCGGGGGCACTTCCAGCAGCGTACCGTCCTCTAATTGCAGGCGGTCGGTCATCAGCATCCTGACTTCATAGGCCAAGACCTTATTGAACTGCTGCAAGCTGGGCAGAATGGCGAAATTCAAGACCACGAGGTAGGTCGTCACCAGGCTGACGAACAGCAAGGTAACGATTAACAGCAAACTGCGGGCAAACGAACTGCGCGGGGAGAAGCGCCATCGCCTCATGCTTTACTGCCGTCCGGCACGAATACGTAGCCCAAACCCCAAACGGTCTGAATATAACGCGGATGAGCGGGATCTTCTTCTACCATGCGGCGCAGACGGGAAATCTGCACGTCGATGGACCGCTCCATCGCGCTGTATTCACGGCCGCGTGCCAGGTTCATCAGTTTATCACGGGATAAGGGTTCGCGGGGGTGGCTTACCAACGCCTTGAGCACCGCGAATTCTCCGCTGGTGAGCGGCATCGGCTCGTCTTCGCGGAACATCTCGCGGGTGCCGAGATTAAGTTTGAATTTACCGAAGGCGATAATCGCCTCTTCCTGGGAAGGCGCGCCGGGCAACTCATTGGCCTGACGCCTCAACACCGCGCGGATTCGGGCCAGCAATTCCCGCGGATTAAAAGGTTTGGGAATATAGTCGTCGGCGCCTATCTCCAAACCGACGATTCTGTCCACCTCTTCGCCTTTCGCCGTCACCATAATGATGGGCATCGGGTTGCTTTGGCTGCGCAGACGCCGGCAAATGGATAAGCCGTCTTCACCCGGCAGCATCAGATCCAGCACCATCAGGTGAAAGGACTCGCGGGTCAGCAAACGGTCCATTTGTTCCGCATTGGCGACGCTTCGCACCTGAAAACCCTGCTCGGTCAAATACCGTTCCAGTAGTGCCCGCAAACGCATATCGTCGTCCACGACCAGAATTTTGTAATTCTCTTGCATTGTCTCTCTCCCAAAGGCGATACGCCCGTAAGCGTATTGTTCAGAAACCTGTAAGGCACGGACAGCGGTTTCAGGTGTATATTCTAAGCAAAATTGTTACAAAGCATATGGAAATACGTAGTTATCCACACTTTCCGCCGCAAAAATGCCTTTTCGACCCTCATGAACCGGCGACGCAGGGGTTTTATCCACATTTCTTCTTTGCGGCTGCATTAACCGGCCAGGGTGGAAAATCTCGACCTAATGATTAATCTTATCCATTATTCTCCGTTTATTCCCTACCCCGGTTCACACCTCGGCCAATATGCGTTGACTCGGACGGGAAATAGGCAACGACGTCCGTCCCGGCGACCCGCTTATTGTGCGCCGATGGCGAAATTGTGCGCCGATGGCGAAATAGTAGAACCTGTTTCCCGGTTAACGATAACCCTAAAATTATTCCGCCGGCGGCTGATAGGAAATTGAGGTCACATACCAGGTCTTCGGCCCGTTCGGGGTCTGCACCACCGCCTCGTCATCCACCGTTTTTTTGATCAACGCCCGCGCCATGGGCGAATCGATGGAAATATAGGACTTATGCTTGAAAATTTCATCAGGTCCGGCGATACGAAAAGCGATACGCTCGCCCTGGTCATTTTCCACCTCCACCCAGGCGCCGAAAAAAAACCCGGCCCTCCTGCTGTGGAGAATAATCCACCACCCGCGCTTCCTTCAATACCTTGCGTAAATAACGCACCCGCCTGTCTATTTCCCGCAGGATCTTTTTATTGTAATGATAATCGGCATTTTCGCTGCGATCACCCAGGCTGGCGGCCCAAGAGACTTTTTCAGTAATTTCGGGCCGGTAGCGCTTCCAAAGATGGTCCAATTCCGCCTGTAATTCCTGGTAACCCTGCCGGGTAATGAGGTTTGTTTTCATCATAACCTGTTAACGTAAAGATTATTTCCGAACCGGAAAATATACCACAAACCGCAGTTTCGGCCGCCCAATCCAGCGTCATGAGAAAGTCGCGCGGCTGGCATTTTCGTCACGCAATCCGTATAACTGTCCACTGCATAAGTTACCCATAATGTCATGAAGACCGAAACAGTATGATGAATGAATCCCTGAATCGCCTTATCGCCGCTGAACTGCAGGCGCGTCCTGAGCAAGTTGACGCCGCCGTGCGCCTGCTTGACGAAGGAAATACCGTCCCTTTCATCGCCCGTTACCGCAAAGAGGTGACCGGCGGGCTGGACGACACCCAGTTGCGACAGTTGGAAACCCGTCTCGGCTACCTGCGGGAACTGGAGGAAAGACGTCAGACTATTCTGAAATCCATTGACGAACAAGGCAAATTGACCGAGCCGCTGGCCGCCGCCATTCACGCGACGCTGAGTAAGACCGAGCTGGAAGATCTCTATCTGCCCTACAAGCTCAAGCGACGCACGCGGGGGCAAATCGCCATTGAAGCGGGACTGGCGCCGTTGGCCGATCAATTATGGCAAGATGCCTCCCGGGCGCCGGACAGCGTGGCGGCGGACTATGTGAACGCCGAAAAAGGCGTTGCCGACGTCAAAGCCGCATTGGACGGCGCGCGCTATATCCTGATGGAACGGTTCGCCGAGGATGCGGCCCTGCTGGCCAAAATTCGCCATTATCTGTGGAAAAACGCGCACCTGGTGGCGCGGGTCATTGAGGACAAGCAAGAGGAAGGGGCGAAATTCCGCGATTATTTCGACCATCATGAACCTTTATCGCAGGTCCCTTCCCACCGGGCGCTGGCCATGTTCCGCGGCCGCAACGAAGGCGTGCTGCAAATCGCCCTCAACGCCGATCCCCTTAGCGACGAGCCGCCCCGTGAAAGCCGCTGCGAGCAGATGATTATCGATCATTTACAACTGCGCCTGACGGAGGCGCCGGGGGATGCCTGGCGCAAAAGCGTGGTTAACTGGACCTGGCGCATAAAAATCCTGCTGCATTTGGAAACCGAGCTGCTGGGCACCCTTCGTGAAAAGGCCGAAGAAGAAGCCATCCAGGTCTTTGCCCGCAATATGCACGATTTGATGATGGCCGCCCCGGCCGGGTTGCGCCCCACCATGGGCCTGGATCCGGGCTTGCGTACCGGCGTGAAAGTGGCGGTCGTCGACGATACCGGCAAGCTGGTGGCCACCGATACCATCTATCCCCATACCGGCCAGACGGCGAAAGCGGCCGCCGCCGTGGCGGCCCTATGCATTAAATACCGTGTGGAACTGACGGCTATCGGCAACGGCACCGCGTCCCGCGAGACCGAACGGTTCTTTGCCCAGGTGAAAGAACAGTTTCCGGCCGTCACGGCGCAAAAGGTCATCGTCAGCGAGGCGGGAGCGTCGGTCTATTCCGCCTCCGAGCTGGCGGCGCTGGAATTCCCGGATCTCGATGTTTCCCTGCGCGGCGCGGTGTCCATCGCCCGTCGGCTGCAAGATCCCCTGGCGGAGCTGGTTAAAATCGATCCGAAATCCATCGGCGTCGGCCAGTATCAGCACGACGTCAGCCAAAGCCTGCTGGCGAAAAAACTGGATACGGTGGTGGAAGACTGCGTGAACGCCGTCGGCGTCGATCTGAATACCGCCTCGGTGCCTTTGCTGACCCGTGTCGCCGGGCTAAGCCGGATGATGGCGCAGAATATCGTGAACTGGCGGGACGAGAACGGGCGCTTTCGGGACCGTAGTCAGTTGCTTAAGGTCGGTCGCCTGGGGCCGAAAGCCTTCGAGCAGTGCGCCGGTTTCCTGCGCATCAATCATGGCGATAACCCTCTGGATGCCTCGACGGTGCATCCGGAGAGCTACCCGGTGGTGGAACGCATCCTGCGGGCCGTACAGCTCCCCCTCAAGGATGTTATGGGCAACGGCGCCGCCCTGCGCGCCCTGGACCCGGTCCGTTTTACCGACGAACGGGTGGGGTTGCCCACGGTTACCGATATTCTCAAGGAACTGGAAAAACCCGGTCGCGACCCGCGGCCGGAGTTCAAGACCGCCGCCTTTGCCGAAGGGGTGGAAACCATGAACGATCTCAGTCAGGGCATGATCCTGGAAGGCACCGTCACCAATGTCACCAATTTCGGCGCCTTTGTGGATATCGGCGTTCATCAGGACGGTTTGGTGCACATCTCCTCCCTGGCGACGCACTACGTCGACGATCCCCACAACGTGGTCAAGGCCGGCGATATCGTCAAGGTCAAGGTCATGGAGGTGGACTTACAGCGCAAACGTATCGCGCTGACCATGCGGCTGGATGAACAGCCGGGGGAAACCGCCGGGCGCCGCGACGGCGGCGATAAGCGCAAGGATATGCCGGCCCGCCCGACGGGAAAAAATCGTCAGAGCGGCCCCGCCGCCGGCAATAGCGCCATGGGCGATGCGCTGGCCGCCGCGTTGGGTAAAAAGCGCTGATCCCAATGTGCGTTAAAGCGCGAAAAACATTGCCGCGGAGATACCGCGGGGATACTCCCCGCGTTTTCCCCTCTTTAAAGAAAAGATTTTCTTGATGGCTCCCTCCCCCGAAACCTCTCGTTTAAATCCGACTTAACAAGCACGCCGCCCGCTCGAACGCAATATAACGGTGCTGGGCGCTAAACATTAATAATTAGTCAACCATTAGGGAATTAAAAATATTAGTAATTTAATAAATTCTTAATAACATTATAAATAAATAATATCTTAATTAATTATAATGCCGATGCTCGATAGCTTTTTTTTATTTGCAAATGAATCTCATTGATGTTAAAAAAGCTTTCGTCTGAGGCCGCCATTCCCTCAGCCATCCGGGGTATGAGTAAACAAATTTATAATATCATTCTGGAAATTATTAGAATGAAAAACAATATGGCTATAAATTTACTAAAAACCTTTTTTTACCCCTATCATGAAAAAGAAGATCACATGCGCCTGATACCCCGGCAATGCTATACCATCACCGGCTACACCAGTAAAATCAGCCTGGCCTACCGACAAAAACTGCTGTCGCTGGGAATGCTGCCCGGCAGTTCTTTTCGCGTTATACGCGTCGCGCCTTTAGGCGATCCCATTCAAATTGAAACACGCCGCACGCAGTTAGCGCTACGTAAAAAAGATATTGACCAGCTTATATTGAGGGATGAACCGTAATTTTCTTTTTATTGATATTGATAAATTTCGTTTTTACCCTGAGATAATGTTTCAATTCACTTTTCACATTGATTCGGTCCATTCTTACTACGGAAGCCCCGCTGGATATGAACAAGCTTACCCTCGGTCTGATCGGTAATCCCAATGCCGGAAAAACCACGCTGTTTAATCAGTTAACCGGCAGGCGGCAACGCGTCGGCAATTGGGCCGGCGTCACGGTGGAACGCAAGGAAGGCGATTTTATCGCCGAGGGACAGCGGGTGACGCTGGTGGATTTGCCCGGCACCTATTCGCTGACCACCCTTTCACCGCAAGCTTCCCTGGATGAACAAATCCCCTGTCATTTTATTCTTGGCCGGGAAGCCGACCTGTTGATAAACGTTGTTGATGCATCGAACCTGGAACGCCATCTCTATCTGACTATGCAGATCCTTGAACTGGGAATGCCCTGCATCCTGGCGCTGAATATGCTGGATATCGCCCGCGGGCAGCAAATTCATATCGACATCGACGCTTTGTCGCGGCGGCTGGGATGTCCGGTGGTGCCGTTGATCTCCTCCCGGGGCGAAGGCGTCGACGCCTTGAAAAAAGCGATTCGCGGCGCGGTCGATATTCGCCCGCCGCTGCCGGTGGCTTACCCGCCGGCCATTGCCGAGGCCATTGGCCGTTTAATGCCTCGAATGCCGGCCGCGCCCGACGTCAAGCTGCGGCACTGGCTGGCGCTGCAGATACTCGAAGGGGATATACATTGTTGCGCCCGGACGGGCGCAGCCCTTGACCATCAGAAAAGCCTCCGGGACGAGCTGTGCCGAAAGCTTGGGGACGAACCGGCACTGATTATCGCCGACGCGCGTTATCGCGAGATCGGCGGAATATGCGAATCGGTAAGTAACGGACATCTGGCGAAGACCAGTCGCCATACCCTTCGTCTGGACGCGCTGGCGCTGCATCGCTGGCTCGGCATTCCGTTTTTCTTCCTCATCATGTACCTGATGTTTTTTCTGGCCATCAATGTCGGCGGAGCCTTCAAGCCGTTTTTCGAGCTGGGTTCGGCGGCGCTGTTTATCGATGGCGCCCAATGGCTGGGCCACGCCCTGCACTTTCCCTCTTGGCTGACCCGCATGCTGGCGCAGGGTATCGGCTGCGGCGTCAACACGCTGTTGCCGTTGCTGCCGCAGATAGGCTTGATGTATCTGTTTCTTTCCTTTCTCGAGGAAACCGGTTATATGGCCCGCGCCGCGTTCGTCATGGACCGCATGATGCAGACCCTCGGCCTGCCGGGCAAGTCCTTCGTGCCGCTGATCGTGGGTTTCGGTTGCAATGTGCCGGCGGTGATGGCCGCCCGCACCTTGGATGCCCACCGCGATCGGCTGATGACCATCATGATGGCCCCGTTCATGTCCTGTGGCGCCCGCTTGGCCATTTTTGCGGTATTCGCCGCGGCGTTTTTCGGCCAGCATGGCGCTCTGGCGGTGTTTTCGCTTTATCTGCTGGGCATCGCGGTGGCGCTGCTTACCGGCTTGATGCTTAAACTCACCATCATGCGCGGCGAAGCCGCCCCTTTGTCATGGAGCTGCCGGTTTACCACCTTCCCCCATCAAAAGCCTGCTGGAACAAACCTGGCAGCGGTTAAAGATGTTTCTGCTCGGCGCGGGCAAGGTGATTATCGCCGCCGGTATTTTCATCGGCATGCTCAGCAGTTTTACCCTGCGCGGCACGGCGGCGGATACCATTAATGACTCGGCGCTGGCGATGGTGGGCAAGACGATAACGCCCGTTCTTGCGCCCATGGGAGTAAAACCGGATAACTGGCAGGCCACGGTGGGGCTGCTAAGCGGCGTGCTGGCCAAGGAGGTGGTGATTGGTACCCTGAATCAGCTCTATACCGCGGAAACGCTGACAGCGTCCTCTTTTGACGCCGAGGACTTCGATTTAACGGCACGGTTCGTCGATGCCGCGGAGCAGACCGGGCGGCAACTGCTGGAAACCCTGAGCCTAAGCGCGCTCGCCAACCCCATCGAAGCCAGCAAAGGCGATGCCGACATGAGCGGCGGATCGATGGGCATCATGAGCGAAAAATTCGGCGGCGCCGTCGCCGCCTATAGCTACCTGATCTTTGTCTTGCTCTATGTACCCTGCGTTTCCGTCATGGGGGCCATCGCGCGCGAAAGCAATCGCGGCTGGATGAGCCTGTCGGTCATTTGGGGCATTAACGTCGCCTATTCACTGGCGACGCTGTTTTACCAGTGCGCCACTTTCCCCTCCCACCCGGCGAAAAGCACCGTCGCCATCCTGCTGGTGGTGTCGGTGAACACGCTGTTTATCTGTACGCTGTATCTGCTGCGGCGCCGTTTTGCGCCGTCGCTGGTCCGTCTCGAAACGCCGGCCAGATTCCAAGAGGCTTCGGGCAGGTGCTGCCATCAAGGGGAATAACCATGGGCAAGCTGCTGCAGTTGCGTAATGCCCTGGCGCTCCACGGCCAGGCCGACATCACTCAGTTAAGCGCCCAGCTTAATCTTTCCGCCGCCTTGACGGAAGCCATGCTGGAGCGACTGGTGACGATGGGCCGCGCCGAGCGTATCGCCGCCGATACCGGCGGCGGCAAAGGCTGCCGGCATTGCCCGCGGAGCCGTGGATGCCGGGCCGCATCATACCGTCTCATCGATTCTGAAGCCTGATCCCCTCCTTCGGACTGCTCCGCAAATCATTCCTTTTGTTAACAGGTTGGTAGACGCGGACAGCCTGAATAACCCGTTGTAATTCGGGTGAATAGTGGGTACCAAGCTCTAGAAAAAAGGTCCCGGCGGCTTTAACTGAATAACTAAGAAGGTTTGCGCTTTTGTTTCTAATGGCTACATTGACAACATGGCTTAAATGCCAGGGTCACGCTGTTTCAGGATGTCGACACATCAACAAGGTGAAACGATGGAAGCCATTACCCATTTACTTGAAGAGATCTACGCCTCGTCGCTGACCCAGGCACAGCTGGATACCATCAAAAGTAAAATCAATTTTGCCAAGTCGACCTTGCAACAGCCGCGTAAAATCCATTGGGACCAGAAGGATGTGGTGCTGATAACCTATGCGGATCAGTTTATGGAGGCGGAGCAGCCTACACTGGTTAGCCTGACCACGTTTTTCCAACGGCATTTGAAAGAAACCTTTAACCTGGTGCATCTGCTGCCTTTTTACCCCTACTCTTCCGATGATGGTTTTGCCGTTATCGATTATCATCAGGTCAATCCCATTGTCGGCAGTTGGCAGCACGTCAGCGAACTCAATGAATACACCCGTCTGATGTTCGATTTCGTTTGTAATCACATTTCTTCCCACAGCAAGTGGCTGGAGGGCTACCGGGAATTGCAAACGGATTTCGAGGATTTTTTTTATCGCCCTGCCGCCGGCCACCGATCTCAGCACCGTCACCCGCCCCCGCACCTCGCCGCTGTTAACGCCTTTCACCGTTAAGGATCAGCAAACCAGATATCTTTGGACCACCTTTAGCGCCGATCAGGTGGATCTTAATTTTGCCAATCCCCACGTACTTATCAGCGTCATCGGCGTGTTGCTGCACTATTTGACGCAAGGAGCGGAATATATCCGGCTGGATGCGGTGGGATATTTGTGGAAGGAGCTCGGCACCCGATGCATGCATCTGCCTAAAACGCATCTGCTGGTTAAACTCTTTCGCGCCATTGTCGATGAAGTGGCGCCGGGCACCGTGATTATCACCGAAACCAATGTGCCCCACAAAGACAACATCAGCTATTTCGGCAACGGCCATGACGAAGCCCAAATGGTGTATCAGTTTCCCCTGCCGCCGCTGGTGTTGCACGCTATTCATAACGGCAGCGGCCGCGCCCTGCGGCAATGGGCGGCGTCCCTGGGGGAGCGGCCGCGCGGACACTACCTTTCTGAATTTTCTCGCTTCCCACGACGGCATCGGCATGAACCCGTTACGGGGCATCCTGCCGGAGTTGGAAATCAATAATCTGGTTCGGGATCTGGAATCGGAGGGGGCGTTGGTGTCTTATAAACAAAATACCGACGGCACCACCAGTCCTTATGAGATTAACGTCACCTTTATGGATGCCCTTAACCGGCGCAAGGACACCGACGATATCCGGCTGCGCCGTTTTATGCTGGCCCATGCCATTTTACTGGCGTTCCCCGGCGTTCCCGCGGTCTATATTCAAAGCATACTGGGCTCGCGTAACGATTATGAAGGGGTGAAGGCCGCCGGTTACAACCGGGCGGTCAACCGGGAAAAATACCCGCTGAAGGCCATCGAAGCGACGCTCGGGGATGAAACCTCGCTGCGCTCGCGAGTGTTTCATCAGTTGAGCGCGCTGATACAAACCCGCCGCCAACAGCCGGCGTTCCACCCGGATGCCGCCATGGAAGTGCTGGAGCTGGATAATGCGCTGTTCGCTTTTCACCGGCGGCACGGGCGGCAAAATATCCTGTGCCTGTTTAACCTTGGCATCAAGCCCATGAATTGCACTTTGCCGGACGGCCATTATCAGGATGTGATAAGTTATCGTGAGATAACCGGTGGCATAACCTTTAGTCTGGAACCCTATCAGTTTTTCTGGCTGGCGAATTCATAACCGGAATCAGCGTCGCCGGATCCCCAATACAAGCGATTTTATGATTGACAACGACATCACCTTTCGCAAGCTGGAAATCTTTCTGGCGTTCATGGATAAACACAATATCAGCCGCACGGCCGAACATTTGGGTTTAAGCACGGTGAGCGTACATCGCGCTTTGCATACCCTGGAAGAAAGCGTCCGCTGTCCGTTGTTTATTCATCAAGGACGGAATCTCCCCCCCTACCCGCCGCCGAAACCCTGGCGGAATATGCCCGCGAGGCGGCGGATTTGATGAAACGCGGCATTGAGGAAACCCGCAAAAGCGGCGGCGTCGGGCAAGGCCGGCTAAGACTCGGCACGCTGTATTCCCTTACCCTGGAAACCGTGCCGCGATTGATCATGGGATTAAAACTGCGCCGGCCGCACCTGGATCTGGAGTTGCAGATGGGTTCAAACCAGGATCTGCTGATGCGCCTGGAAGATCAGCACCTTGATGCCATTCTGATCTCGGTGAGCGATACGCAGATCGATCCGTCGCGTTATGAAACCCTGCCGCTGTTCAATGATGATATTTTCCTGGCCGTGCCCGCCGCTATCGAGCACACCGTTACCGGTCCGGCGGATCTGCGTGATTTCAAAGACGAGAAATTTGTTTCCCTCACCGAGGGTTTCGCCACCTATCACGGTTTTCAGGAAGCCTTCCACATCGCCGGCTTTGAACCGCAGATAGCCACCCGGGTCAATGATATTTTTTCCATGGTAAACCTGGTGCAGGCGGGCGTCGGCTGCACTCTGCTGCCGGGGCGGATGAGAAAAGTCCACGATCCCGCCTTTCGCCTGCTGCCGCTGGCGGCCCCATACCAGATGCGGCAAACCATCGCCCTGGTTTTTGCCCGCAACCGCGAGCGCGATCCGGATGTTTTGGCCCTGCTGGCGGAAGGAAGAATGTATGCCCTCGACCGCCATGATACCGACGCGCAGGCGGCCGCTTTTCCTACTCCCGCGACAGCCGGCCCGCCAGGGCGGTAATCAACGCCATGGGGTGTTGGCTTAGGGCGATGGCCTCCCCCTGTTCCATCACCCGCTTGGTCAATCCGGTGAGCACCGCGCCGGGCGGCATCTCAATCGCCAGGCGAACGTCCCGTTCATAGGCGCTCACCATGGCGTCTTGCCAATGAACCGGTCGCGCCATGTTCATCGCCAAATCGTCGGCGATGCGATCCGGTTGCCATAATACCCGTCCGGTGCTGCCGCTGAGATAAGCCACCTCCGGACGCCGCAGGGTCACCGACGCCATGGCGGCGGCCAGCTCCCGCGCCGGCTGTTTCAACAGTTCGCAATGGGACGGCACCGCCACCGCCAAGCGCTGGGTGCGCGCGGCTCCCTGTTCCCGCGCCAGAACGCAGACCTGTTCCATGGCAGGGAGGCTGCCGGCGATGACGAACTGATCCTCTGCGTTGAGATTGGCCAGGTAAACCGGACTGTCCGCCCCATGAACCCGGGCGATTATCCGTTCCAGCGGACGTCGCAACAGGCCGGTAATGGCTGACAGCCCATAACCGTCGGGATAAGCCCGTTCCATTAATTCGCCCCGCAACGCCACCAGACGCAAGCCGTCGTCAAAATCCAGCGCGCCGGCGCTTACCGCCGCCGGAAACGCGCCGATAGAGAGTCCGCTGACAAAATCGGCATGAATACCGGCTTGCCATACCTGTCGGGCATACGCCACGCCGGCAATATACAGGCAAACCTGCACGGCGCGCGTGGACGCGAGCGCCTCCGCACTATCCCAATCGAACACCGGCTCGCCAAGAATCGCCGAGGCCCTCTCCAGCAACTCACGGGTCGCCGCGCCCCCGGCAAATGATGCAGCATACCGGGAACTTGCGGCCCCTGACCGGGAAAGGTGAGCAGAATTTTCATTGGATCCTCCAGTATACCAAGGCGGGAAAGGCTGCCTGTTATCGCATCGGCTGGGCGGCGTCGGCAAAGAGCGTCCCGGCGTCGCGATTGTCGCCCGCCCAGGGATCGCTTAGACGCACCGGACCGCCGGACGTTTTCACCAACACCTTGCCGCCGCGCAACCATTCCGACAAAGCGCATCCCCCCATGGGGGTTTCCAGTTGGATGTCCAAGCGGCAAGGCAGGCGGGGCGCGAGCGCCATCAGCTTGGCGAAATCCCGTCCCTGCGGCGGCTGCGGGCAGCGAATCAGCATATCCAAATCGCTCTGCGGGCGACATGCCGGGAAACCGGTGGCCAGCATATAACCGCAACTGCCGGTGACGCCCCAGGGCCAGGGCCAGTCCTGCGCCGCCACCTGACGCAATGCCCGCATCACCGGAAGGTCTTCCACCGCCCCGAGCCGGCTTTGCGCCAGCCGTCCCACCAAAGCTTCCGGCGTTGCCACCCGAATCAACGCGTCATGACTGACCCAGGCCGCGGCCCGCTGGGATCGTAGCGTGCCGCGAATGCCCACCGGAATGAATCCGGGCCGACCGTTGTCTCGCCGCACCACCAGCGGCATCGACGGCGACCAATGGGCGACGACCCAGGGCGGCGGCGACTGCGGCCATTGAAGCCGGCGGAAGTCGTCTATCCATAACAGATCGTGCGGGGCGGGCGGATGCATGGCGGCTTCTCCGGTTATAATCCTGCGGTGAGCGTAATAAACAACGGCAACGTCACGATACAGAGCACCGAGCTTATCAATAGCGTGGCTTCCGCATCCGGCGATTGCACGCCGAAACGATTGCCGAACACGATACCGAAGAAACCCGCCGACAGGGCAATCATCAACACCGCCGTGATGGCCACCGGTCCGGTAATGCCGAACGCATAGAGCAGCCCCATGGTGATAAAGGGCTGGATGATATTTTTGGTCAGGCAAGACACCAGCACCGGCGCATTGATTTTCAATTTACGGGCCGACAGGATAACGCCGGTAAGGAACAGCGCCGACGCGGTGGCGGAGAGGCCCAATGGCTTGATGGAGGCCAGCACGATTTCCGGCATTTTCAGGCCGCATGCCGACAGCAACACCCCGAGCAACGGTCCCCAGACAATGGGTTTTTTCACCGATCGCCACATCAAGACCGGCAACAGCATCAGGGTTGAACCCTGGCTTTCTCCGCCGGCGCGGGCTTTTTCACGTTCGAGGATCAGCAGGCAGAACGGCGTCATCAGCACGGACCCGCAGGCGATGGACACCGCCACCGACAGCGAGGTGGCGGAACTTTCCCCCCAGCACGCTGCCAAGGATCGGCAGACCCAGCGCGGCATAGTTAGGCAATGCCACCGTCAACGTCAATACCGCCGCGTCCTGCGGGGATTTTTTGAATCCCAGCGTACAAATGAAATAGAGCGCGGCGTAAGCTATCCACATGGAAAGCACCAATAGCAGTATCAGCGGCGATTGGCTCAAAATCCCTTTCCAGGGCGTTTGCACCGTGGCGCTGAACAGCGCGGCGGGCAACGCAAAGTCCATGACATAAACGTTAAGCAGCGAAACATTGGAGTTCACCACCATCTTGGCTTTGCCGGCATAATAGCCCAGCAGCATAATCACAAAAATCGGCGCCAGAGCGTGTAAAATAATATAAGTCATATAACTACCTGTTCAATAATGAAAAAGAATGTGTAAGCCCGGCCGCGATGACATTTTTATTGTGCGTAAACCGGTAAACGTGTTTATAAAAGTGCATGGACGCGATGCCGGCAAGCCGCAAAAGCGCAACCCCGGATGAGTCCATCCCTAAGGCCCGTTCGCGCCGTGGCGACTACCCTCCCTGGCGACCGCCCCGCCGGCCAATGCCTGACGGCGTTGTTTTAAGCGCGCCGAGCGATTCGGCGCTTGGCGCTTGGCGCTTGGCGCTTGGCGCTTGGCGCTTGGCGCTTGGCAGGGACGGTGTGCTCTCCTTCACTTCCTGTCTCGCCTATAGAGACGCCATGACATTTTCAACACCCTAAAAACACCCGTTTTCGATAACGGCAGGTGATGCTGGCCGGAAGGTTTTTTTGTTACCACTCCTGGCGCATGCGTTCCCTCACCAGCAGCGAACTGTGGCGGTTCTCGGCGGTTAACCGGTTGGCCAGGCTGCTGCCTTGCCGACGGGCCTTCGCCAGGGCCTCCGTCAGCGCGGCGCGCACGCGCTGCACATCCTCCTCGCCGGCCTGATCGGGATGAGCGATATCCAATAGCTGCGCCAGCAGGCCCAGAGTGGCGTAATTTTCAATGTCATAGGCCATCGGCGGGATGGTTTTCGCCAGTTTCTCCAGCGCCGAGACCGAGCGCAGGGTGATACGGGCGGCGGATTCCTTGCCCATGGCATGAACCATCACCGCCGGATCGTTGAAAGCCACCAGTTGATTGGCCTGATAACCATGAGCCAGAAAAGCGCCGGACATGGCTTTGCCCACGATAAGGGCAATGACCGGATGGCCCGCCAGCCGGGCTTGGGCATAGGCCGAGGCCGCTCCCGCCAATGACTGGTGGATACCGAACGCCTCTTCCCGACGGCCATAGGCTTGGCTCGGCACATCCACCACGGCGACGATGGCGCGTTTGACGGCATTGTCTTTGTCCAGGGCGATGACCTCGCTGACCACTTCATCCAGCGTCCAGCCTTCCAACAGGCCGACTTCCCCCTTGGCCGCGCGGGGATAGTGATTGGCGGCGTCGGGCACCACGGCGATATAGCGCGCCGGTTGGCCGTTCAATTCGCCGTCGGCCGCTTTTACCGAGGCGCATTGTCCATGACGCGGGGTCGCGCCGACGGTGAGCAGGGAAAACCAATAATCTCCCCGGCTGACATAGGTGGTATTCATGAGCGATCCTCCCGGCTAAACAGCGCCAGTATCTGTTCTTTTTCCACTTGCTGGCGGGTATCGAATTCATTGAGCTTGGCCAGGTAGCGGCGATAATCATCGGTACGCAGCCGCGACGGAACGCCTTGGCGCAGGAAATCCACCGTGGTCTGTTTGACCTCCGCCAGGGAATCCTTGACCAGCGCGTCGACGAAACCCGCCTGGTAACGCACTTCGCCGCCGGTCATCCGCCAGATGAACGGCCGATCCCGCGAGTCGTACTCCTCCAGGCCCGCTTCCTGTTCAATGACCTGCGGACCGTTCAAACCCAAGCGCGCTTCCCGCGTGACGATTAAACGACTGCACAGGGCCGCGGCGATGGACATCCCGCCGAAACACCCCACGGTGCCCGCCACAATCCCTATCACCGGCGTATAGCGGCGCAAATCCACAATGGCGGCGTGAATATCGGCAATGGCGGCCAGGCCGAGATTGGCCTCTTGCAGGCGCACGCCGCCGGTTTCCAGCATCAGCACCGCTTGGGTGTGAATGCCGCGACGGTTGTCTTCCGCCGCCAGCTCAAGGGCCGCCGCCATCTTGGCGCCGGATACCTCACCCATGCTGCCGCCCTGAAAAGCCCCTTCGATAGCCACTACCACCGTGGGCTTCCCGTCCAACGTGCCTTTTGCCACCACCATGCCGTCGTCGGACTGCGGGACGATGCCCTGCGGCTCCAGCCAGGGAGAGACAATCTGCTCAAACGGCCCCAACAATTCGCGATAAGTGCCGTCATCCAGCAGCGCTTGGGCCCGCTGCCGGGCGTTCAGCTCGATAAAACTGGTTCGTTCAGACATGTTCGGCCTCCTCGAAAACCTGTTCAATCCGCAGGCGAGCCACGCCCGGCGTGGCGCCGAAGTCATTGATAGCCAACTTGCCCGCCGGCAGCGGGCGCACGGCGCCGACCCGTTCAAATAGGTGCTGCCAGCGTTGACGACCGCCGTCGACGGACGACGTCACCGTGACCTGCAACGATTTTTCGGCGGAAGGCTGATACAGCACCTCCAGATCGCCGGAACCCACTACGCCGGCCAATGCCCGTGCGGGCAACGCCTCGCCGGCGGGAAAATGCAATTCGATTCGTTCCATAGCATCCTCATAATGTTGTAAATGATCAGGCGCTAACCCAATCGAGGAAAAACGTGGCCGCCAGCAGATCCGCCGCGCCGCCCGGCGACGCATTGTCCCGCAGCATGCGGCGCTCCAGTTCGGCCAGGGCTTCGCGCCCCGAGGGGCTGGCGGCGCCCCCGGCGGCCAGAACCGCCTGGGCGCCCCGGTGCATGGCATTGAGCGCCGCCATGCCGCCCCGGTTAAGCACGCAGGTATCCGTTAACGTGCACATAATGGCCATCAACGCATCCAGCCTGGCCTGATTCTCATCGGCCCCCTGCCGGCGGCTGCGATGTAGTTGGGGCAATGCGCGCCGCACCACATGGGGAAAACCCTCAACGGCCTCGTCCCGCGCGCCGGGAACCCGGTAGCGTTGGACCGCCCGTTGCCCTTTGCTGAAGCTTTTCGGACTGAAGGGATCCGGCAGGGCCGCCAACTGCGCGGCGCAGGCGGCGACGGACGCCACGTCCCCCCGGCCCCCCAGCATGGCGCAGGCGCTGACCAGCAGTCCCAGCGCCCATATCGCGCCGCGATGGGTATTGACGCCGTCGGTGGCGGCCATCATGTGCTGTTCGCCTTCGCGGCCCAATCGCCCGATCTCTTGGCGCAACGCGCCGTCGGCCGGACGCAGCCAGCTATGCAATGCCAGTCGGAAAAAGGTAGGTTGCAGACTGCGGGCGGAACGTTCCATCAGATCCAGGCTGAGATCCTGATGCGCCCCCGCGCCGCGGCTGTCCACCAGCCCCGGTTTGGGGCTAAGGCGGGCCTCTTCGATTAATGCCCGCACCGCCAGGGTGGAGAGGCGCTCCGCCTGAACGTCGACGTCGTAGGCCGGGACTGCCGTCAAGGCGTTCATTACCAGCTCCGGAATTTAGCCGGCGGCTGGTAAAGGCCGCCCGACCATTCCACCAAATCGGCGATACTGCCGGCGGCCAGCATTGAACGGCTGGCATCGGCACGCTTGATGCCCATATCTTCGGGATACACCACCAGTTCCCGGCGGCGCAGATCCGCCACCCTGGCGGCATCCACACCCAGACCGATATCGGTGATACCCGCCACGGCGGCCACCATCGCCCGGCGTTCTTCCATGGAGCGCGCGCGATACAGATAAGCGATGCCTTCCTCGGTGAGCACATGGGTCACGTCGTCGCCGTAAATCATGACCGGCGCCAGCGGCATCCCGGCTTCCTGGCCCACGTCCACCGCTTCCAGCTTTTCAACGAACGAGGGTTTGGCCCCGGCCTGATAGGTTTCCACCATCTGCACCACCAGCTTTTTGCCGCGTTGCATCGGATCCGGTTCTTCAATCATGTCAAGCCAGGCGGGTGTGGGGTGCCGGCGGCCGTGAGGATCGTGCCCCATGTTCGGCGCGCCGCCGAAACCGGACAGCCGTCCGCGGGTGACGGTGGAGGAGTTGCCCAAACCATCGCTTTGCAATGTGGAACCGATAAACATATCCACCGCATATTGGCCGGCCAATTGACAGAAGGCGCGATTGGAGCGCATCGAACCGTCGGCGCCGGTAAAGAACACGTCCGGACGTGCGGCGATATACTCTTCCATCCCCAGTTCGCCGCCAAAGCAGTGCACGGTATCCACCCAGCCGCTTTCAATGGCGGGTATCAGAGTCGGATGGGGATTGAGCGTCCAGTGGCGGCAGATTTTGCCTTTCAGGCCCAGCTGTTCGCCGTAGGTAGGCAACAGCAGCTCGATGGCGGCGGTATTGAATCCGATACCGTGATTGAGCGACTGCACCTGGTGTTTAGCGTAAATGCCTTTAATGGCCATCATGGCCATCAGCACATGAACGGGTTTGATTAAACGGGGGTCGCGGGTAAACAGCGGCTCGATAAAGAAAGGCTTGTCCGCCACCACCACGAAATCCACCCATGAGCCGGGGATATCCACCCGCGGCAGATCGCTTTCGTCGTCCACCAGTTCATTAACCTGGGCGATAACGATACCGTCTTTGAACGCCGTGGCTTCCACCAGCGCCGGCGTATCCTCGGTGCTCGGCCCGGTGTAAAGATTGCCTTTGCGATCGGCTTTAAAGCCGGCGATCAGGGCGATGTTGGGCACCAGATCCACAAACAGACGGGCATACAATTCGATATAGGTGTGGATTGCGCCGATTTCCATCTGCCCGTCTTCCAGCAGTTGGGAGATACGCAGGCTTTGCGGGCCGGAAAAAGCGAAATCCAGCTTACGGGCAATGCCCTTTTCAAACAGATCAAGATGCTCGGACCGGCTGACGCTGGGCATAATCATATGCAAATCATGGATTTTATTTGCATTGACCTGGGCCAGCATGCGGGAAAGAAAATCGGCCTGTTTCTGGTTATTGCCTTCCAATACCACCCGGTCTCCCGGCGCCAAAATGGTCTCGAGCACGGCGGTCATGTTATCGGTGGGCAGGACTTTTCCTTCGGCAAAAGAGCGAACCTGCTCAAGTCGGCGCTTTTTTTCCGTACGCCGCGAATCCCAGATTTTGTCGGATGCTTGATAAAGCGGCATGATAAACCTCCTCGGTATATTGACTGTTTTTTATAAACAGCGGTAATCACCCAATAGATTTCGAGTTACGACGGGGGGCTCGAAGGGACTAGGCTGTTGATTAAGCCGGGTATCAAAGCCACCCACGAAAGATGAAGGGTATAAACGATAGGGGGGAGTGTAAGGCGCGTCGGCGCCGGCTATCAATTAACCCCGGCGAGCGATCATTAGCCTTAAGGTAATAATGCGGCAAAACTTAGTTAATTGCCGGGTCCTGATGGGGCTATCAATAAATGGTTACCCCTCAGTGAGCTCAGCGTAGGTCATGCCGCACCGGACAAAAAGTAAGGCGATAATACTTGAAAACAAACGTCGGCACGTGAGCCCTGGATGAGGCGGGCTCATTTATCCACAATGTCTGATAATAAGACCAACCAGGATTATGCTATCTCTTATTTACCGTCGCCGGCATGGGATGAATTATTCATACACCACTGCGGTGGCGCTAAATCTGCCGTGTTCGCGTCCCGCGATAATCACATAATAATTACCGCCTTTTGCATCCGCCCGTTCAGAGAGAATCGCCTTGGCATCCATGGGAGACGTCGCTTTATTGGTGGTGTGCACGGTGCCGATTTTCCGATAGCCTTTGTCTATGGCTTCCTGTGCGGTAATTTCCTGTGCCGCCAGCGCATTAAAGGAGATCACCAAACCGCAAAATGTCATGACGAATACTGTTGTCTTTTTCATAATAATGACCTCTTAAATAATAGGGGCGGCAAGGGCATGTCCGCCGAACACATAAAAATTATGGGATAAATTGCTTATTTATCCTTTTACCATCGGGCAGGAAGTCTTTTACCGCCGGGGCGGGCGGTAAAAAGCAGACTTATAAAAGATGGGAAGATGGAGTCAGGATCGCTGATTACGGCCGGATAAATTTAATAAGCCGCTGGCAAAACAGTTCGGGATGGGAAACAAACGGGGCATGAGCGGCTTTCTCAAACACATAGCCGTCGCTTCGTGGCCACAGGACATCAAGCAGCGAGGCCACCCTGCGCGGCACCAGACCGTCCAGGTAGCCGTACAGGCGTAAAAATGGCAGATCCAGGGCGGACAAGGGCTCGCAAAGATCCGCGGTGCGCAGGATATCCAGCCCGCCGGTCAGCACCTCCACCGACGGCAGTGGCTGCGCCAGCACCACTTGTTTAAGGCGGCGGGCATCCTGTCGGGCGGTCTCCGTGCCCAGGGTTTGCAGCGCCAGAAAGCGCTCCACCGTCCGCTGGAAATCCTCCGCCAATTGCTGCTGAAATCCCAACAGGACCTCCGGTTTGATGCCGGGCCAGTCGTCGGTTGCGCTGAAACGGGGGGAAGACGCCACGGTGACAAGCCCCGCCACCCTTTGCGGCTGTGTCAACGCCACCTGGCTCGCCACCAGTCCCCCCAACGACCAGCCCAACCACCAGGCGCGCTCAGGCGCCCGCTCCGCCACCGTTCGGGCCATGTGCTCCAACGTCATCGCGCCGAAACCCTGGCTGCGGCCATAGCCCGGCAGATCCACCAGATGCACCTGAAAATGCGGCGTGAGCCGCGGCACAATGTAAGACCATACTTGGGAATTCAAACCCCAGCCATGGAGCAGCACAAGTTCCGTCGTTCCGCTGCCGGTGGTATGCCAATAGAGTGGCGTCATCGGTTAAAGTCTCTGTTGTTGAATAGAAAGGTTAAGGAAAACGACATATGTTAACCATAGGCGCCCTCTGCTGGCTATGCCGGCAATCTCTTTGGTTCAGCCATCAAGGTATCTGCCGGTGCTGCGCTGTCCGGCTGCTGGACGGTCGGGAGCGGTGTTGTCCCCGCTGCGGCCTGCCGGCCGGCAACACCAGCCTTCCCTGCGGACGTTGCCTTATGAAAGCGCCGCCCTGGGAGAAGTTATTGTATGTCACCGATTATCAACTTCCCCTCAGCCAATTGATAAAAAGGCTGAAATATCACGACGGAACCGGCCTGGCGAGGGTTCTGGCTCGCCTGCTGCTGTTGCGCTGGCTGGAAGCACGCCGTGAACAATGCTTGCCCAGGCCCGGGCTTATACTAAATGTACCCTTGCATGCTTACCGGCATTGGCGCAGGGGGTATAATCAATCGGACCTGCTGGCCCGCGCCATGGCCCGCTGGCTGAACGTTGATTATTGCGCCGACGCCCTGGTGCGAACCCGGGCCGCCCCGCCGCAGCAAACGCTGCATGCCGGCGCCCGGCGCCGCAATTTACGCGGCGCGTTCGACTGTTGCATTGATGTGGCGGGCAAAACCGTGGCATTGGTGGACGACGTGGTCACCACCGGCAGTACGGTGGAGGAGTTGACCCGCCTGTTGCTGTCCAAACGGGCCAAGGCCGTTCAGGTATGGTGTATCTGCCGTACCTTGTAGTAGGCGGGTTAATGGGGTTATTATATCTGACTAGATTAGTCAACTATTGAGTGAATGTTATGATCCGGATTACTGATGCAGCCCAGGAACACTTTGCTAAATTACTGGCCAATCAGGAGACAGGCACCCAGATTCGCGTATTCGTCATCAATCCCGGCACCCCGAATGCGGAATGCGGCGTTTCCTATTGCCCGCCTGACGCGGTGGAAGCCACCGATACGGCGCTGCCTTTCGATAAAATCACCGCCTATGTCGATAAGCTTAGCGCCCCCTATCTGCAAGACGCGGAAATCGATTTCGTCACCGACAAGCTTGGCTCTCAGTTAACGCTGAAGGCCCCCAATGCCAAAATGCGCAAAGTTTCCGACGATGCGCCGCTGATTGAGCGGGTGGAATACGTCCTGCAGTCGCAGATCAATCCGCAGTTGGCCGGGCACGGCGGTCAGGTAACCCTGATGGAAATCACCGATGATAACCTGGCCATTCTGCAGTTCGGCGGCGGCTGCAACGGGTGTTCAATGGTGGATTACACCCTTAAAGAAGGCATTGAAAAGGAATTGCTGGAAAAATTCCCGGAACTCAAGGGCGTTCGCGACTTAACCGAACACCAGCGCGGCGAGCATTCCTATTATTGATCCGAAGGGGGCAGGGCGGCCGTCATTTATTACGCAGTCGCCCCACTTCCCTTAACAGCCGGATAATGCCCGGATCGTCAAAGATTTCCGCCACGTCCCGCAAAAGTTTGCGCCGCCAGTTGGGATATTGATCGGTGGTGCCGGGCACATTTACCGGCAGTGCCATATCCAGCCAATCTTCCGGCTGCAGCCCCAGCAGCGCCGAGCGGCTGAGCGCCGCATAGCGGTGTACGCCGCGATTCAACATCGGCGACATGATGACCCGTTCAGCGTTTTTACCTGATTTCGCCGACACGCATCTCCACGTATGCAAGGCATCGAGCAAGGCTTGCCGAGCCTTTTGCCGATCCTCCAACAGTTGCTGATAGATGGCCTCGGCGGCATATAAATGCAGCCGGTTGGCCAACCGTAAATCTTCCATCTGCCAGAACCCGCGCAGCGTGGCTAAATCATGAGTGGTCAGCGTAGCCATGGCCTGGGGCAAATACTCATCGGGAGCGCGGAAGCTGCCGGCCTCTTTTCGTTCGAAAAACAGCACTTTATACGAGTAAATACCGGCGGTTTGCAGTTTGGCGGTGATTTCCTTTGGAACGGTACCCAGATCCTCGCCGATGACCATGCATTTCTGTCGGTGGCTTTCCAATGCCAGAATCGCCAACAAATCATCCACCGGATAACGCACATAGGCCCCCCTCCCCCGGACCTCCCGCCGGCGGAACCCACCACAATCGCAGCAATGACATCACATGATCGATGCGCAGCGCGCCGCAATGACGCATGTTGGCGCGCAGCATGGTAATGAACGGCTCATAAGCCCGGGCGATAAGCACATTGGGATTTTGCGGCGGCAGGCCCCAGTTTTGCCCCTGGGGTCCGAGTCTGTCCGGCGGAGCGCCCACCGATGCGTTTAGGCAATATAGCGTGCTATCGCTCCAGGTCTCCATGCCCCCGGCGCTGACGCCCACCGCCAGATCGCGATACAATCCGATGGGCATATCAAGCCGGCGGCTGAGCTGAAAACACTGCTCAAATTGACGCGCCGCCAGCCATTGCAGATAGCTGAAAAAGAGTATGTCGTCCCGATGTCCCCGGCTGAAGTCGCGCACCGCTTTGCTGTCCGCCTTGCGATAGCGCGCCGGCCACTGTTGCCAGCCTTCGGTAGGATGGCCCGCCTGGGTCAGATGCCGATGCAGCGCATCAAACGTCGCCTGAAACCGCAGGCTTTCTCCGCCATCCTCTACAAACGCCTCGAATGAACGCCGCGCCGGGTCCATCGGTTCCCGTGCGTTGAACTGCCGGAAAGCATGGGTCAAGCCGCTGAGCTTCAACGCCATCACCCCGGCATAATCCACTAATTCGCCGTCGCGCAGAGCGGACAATGTTGCTTGCGTTTGCGGCAGGCGCCACCATGCCCGGGCGGCGGCGCTTTGCTGGAAATCCTCCAGCGCGCCCACGTCGATATAAATGATGTTCAGCCAGCGTCGTGAGGAAGGGCTATACGGGCTGGCCCACTCCGGCAAAGAGGGATAGAGGGCATGGATAGGATTGAGACCGACAAAGGCGCCGCCGTTGCGGGCGATGCCTTCAATCATCAGCGCCAGATCGCCGAAATCCCCTATGCCCCAGTTCCTTTGCGAACGAAGCGTGTACAACTGGAGGGTGGCGCCCCACAGCTTGCGGCCGGCCAGCAATTCCGCCGGTTCATAACAGCGGGGCGGCGCGACGATGACCTGACAACGCCAATGCCGCAGCTCCCGGCGCAAGGCAAGCCGATGATAGCCCGGCGGCAGCCCCTCGGGCAGCCACAAACGGCCGCGGCGGAGTTGCCCCTCATGCTGACGGCCGGATTCTTCGGTCAGCACCCATTCAACTGGCCCGCTCAGCGTCACCGCCAGCGCGGCGCGCTTCCCTTCCCGCACCACCCACACCGGCGGCAACGGCGAGAACGGGTCGACGCCTTCGGCCTGCGCCGCCATGGCGTTAAGCAGTTGCTGCTTGGTCTCGTTACTGATTAACCTGCGCTGCCCCCAGGCATCAATATACTCCGGAATGATTCCCGCCCGTTCGGCGGACTGGTCCAATACCTTGGCATCCATTACGACCCCTTAACGTTTTGCCTGCCAAATGCGCTGCTGATAATCGCGAATCGAACGGTCGGAACTGAAAAACCCCACCCGGGCGGTATTCAGCACCGTGCTGCGCGTCCAGTCTTCCGGACGGCGGTACAACGCCTCCACCCGTCGCTGAGCTTCGCAATAGGCGGCGAAATCCGCCAGCACCAGGTACGGGTCGCCCCCCTGCTGCAGGCTGTGCAGTAATGGATCAAAGGCGTGTTTTTGTTTGTTACTGTAGATGCCGCCGCCCAGCTCGGTCAGCAGCGCCTTTAATTTTTTGTCTTTTTTCAGCCATTGAGCCGGCTTATAACCTGAGGCCAGCAGGGCTTTCACCTGCGGGACGGTATTGCCGAAGATAAAGACGTGCTCTTCCCCCACCTGTTCGGCAATTTCCACATTCGCGCCATCAAGCGTACCGATGGTCAATGCGCCGTTAAGCGCCAGCTTCATATTGCCGGTACCGGAAGCTTCTTTGCCGGCAGTTGAGATCTGTTCCGACAAATCCGCGGCCGGGATCATCCACTCCGCCACCGATACACGGTAATCCGGCAAAAACACCACTTTCAACCGATCGTTAACCTTGGGATCGCGATTAATCTTCGCCGCCACCTGGTTGATGGCGAAGATAATATTTTTCGCCAAGGCATAACCTGGCGCGGCTTTAGCGCCAAACAGCACCACCCGAGGCACAATATCCAGGCCCGGATCGTCGCGCAGTTGACGGTAGAGGGACAATATGTGCAAAAGATTCAGATGCTGGCGTTTATATTCGTGCAACCTCTTGATCTGTACATCAAACAGCGCTTCTGGATTCACGGTGATATCGGTCAATTGCTTGATTTTGGCCGCCAGCTTCTGTTTATTATCCCGTTTGATTTGCCGGTAACGTCCGCAGAAATCCGCCTGGTCGGCATAGGGCTCCAGCTCCTTAAGTTTTTCCAGCCGGGTGACCCACCCCTTGCCGATGGTATCGTCAATAAGCGCGGCCAGCGCCGGATTACACTGCTTAAGCCAGCGGCGCGGGGTGATGCCGTTGGTCACATTGTGAAATTTTTCCGGCCAGAGCGCGAAATATTCCGGGAATAAATCGGTTTTAACCAATTCGGAATGCAATGCGGCGACGCCGTTGACGGCAAAGCCGCACACGACGCACAGATTGGCCATGCGGATCTGCTTATCGTAACGCACCGCCACTTTGCCCCAAATCTCTTCATCCGCCGGCCATTGCTCTTGCACCCGCTTTTTAAATTCTTGGTCGATTTGCTGAATAATAGCGAAATGACGCGGCAGCAGGGCCCGCACCAGCCGCTCGTCCCAGCGCTCCAGCGCTTCCGGCATCAAGGTGTGGTTGGTATAGGCAAACGTGCGCGAGGTGATGTGCCAGGCGTCCTGCCAGGAGAGCTGATGTTCATCCAGCAATATCCGCAGCAGCTCGGGAATGGCAATGGTGGGGTGGGTGTCATTGAGCTGGATGACTTCATAATCCGGCAGGCTTTGTATGGAACGGCCGGCCAGGTGATGGCGGCGCAGAATATCCGCCACCGAGCAAGCGCACTGAAAATACTGCTGCATCAACCTCAGCTGTTTTCCTTCCTGATGATTATCATTGGGGTAAAGCACTTTGGTCAGTTTGGCGGCGTCAATGCCCGCCTGCTCCGCCTTGAGAAATTTACCGTCATTAAACAGCGATAAATCAAAAGGATGGGGATGCCTCGCTTGCCATAATCTCAGCGGCAGGGTGATGCCGTTTTCAAAGCCCACCACCGGCAAATCCCAGGCTTCTCCTATCAGGGTAAACGCCGGCTCCCAACTCAGCTCCCCCCGCTCGCTTTTTACCAACCGTCCTCCCAGCCCCACGTTAACGGTTAATGACGGATTATGACGAAACCAAGGGTAGGACTCGCGATGCCACTCATCCGGCGTTTCGAACTGCTCGCCGTGGGAAAACCGCTGGCGGAACAAACCATATTGATAATTAAGCCCATAGCCGATGGCTGCCTGCCCCACCGTCGCCATGGAATCCATATAACAGGCCGCCAGGCGGCCCAGGCCGCCGTTGCCCAACGCGGGATCCACCTCCTGCTCCAACAGATCGGTTAATTGGATTCCATAGCCGTCGAGGATCTTTTTCACCGGTTCATACCAGCCAAGATTAATCAGATTATTGCCGGTAAGGCGGCCGATAAGAAATTCCATGGAGAGATAATTTACGTGGCGGGGATTTTTTTGTCTTGCCTGAGCGGTGCCGGCTGCCAGGGGGGTTAACGCGGCAATCGCCGCGCTGACGGCGTGCCACCACTGGAACGGCGTCATTTCCCCTGCATTTTGCAAACCAAGATATTGCCACTGACGTTCCAAGGCAGACTGAAAGGCAACCTTATCAAATTTGATTTTTGGCATAAGCGCGTCTCTATCCTGTAGGTAGTAAATTGATCAACGCCGGACACGGCAAAACATCCACCACTGGCATGTGATTAACACGGACAACTCCCGTCTCGGAGCCGGGCGATTTGAAAGCTGTCGGGTAGAGAAATAATCGTAAAAAAAAGAGTGTTGTCCGTGATGATCAAAGAATAGTCAACGGTCTTGAAAAGGTGAGCCCTTGCGCCATTTTTTCGTCTATGGCGGCGCTAGCAAAGCTCCAGTTTCACCTCGGATTGCTCGATGATGCTCATCACGCTGGGAGGCGGCATCTTATCGGTGAACAAAAAGTCAATCAGCGTCATTTTACCCAGGTTGACCATGGCATTGCGGCCGAATTTGGAATGATCGGTAACCAGCATCACACAACGGGAATTTTCAATAATGGCCCGTTTTGTCCGCACTTCATGGTAGTCAAACTCCAGCAGCGACCCGTCCATGTCGATACCGCTGATGCCGAGGATGCCGTAATCCAACCGGAACTGGGAGATGAAGTCCAGCGTGGCTTCTCCCATGATGCCGCCGTCACGGGTGCGCACTTCGCCGCCGGCCAGGATCAGGCGAAAATCCTCTTTCGCGGTCAACAGCGTGGCGACGTTCAGGTTATTGGTGACCACCCGCAACCCTTTATGGCCCATCAAGGCGTGGGCCACCGCTTCGGGCGTGGTGCCGATATCGATAAACAGCGTCGCGCCGTCCGGAATTTGGGCCGCCACCCGCTGAGCGATACGCGCTTTTTCCTGCGACCACATCGCCTTGCGATCGTGATAGGCGGTATTGACCGAACTGGAGGGCAAAGCCGCCCCGCCATGGTGTCGATGAATCTTGTTGATCTCGGCCAATTCGTTCAAATCCCGCCGAATGGTTTGCGGGCTGACCGCAAAATGCTCCACTAATTCTTCAGTACTGACATAACCCTGCCTGCGTACTAACTCGATAATGGCATCATGCCGCTGCGTCTGCTTCACGTGAATTCCTCTGCTGCCCGACCGTTACCGATGGCGACCTGCCCCTGTTTTGCGGCGAGTATCCCAGAAAGCGATTAACAACCCGATAACCAATCCCGCCACATGAGCGGCATTGGCCAAAGCGAAACCTAAAATATCGAAATAACCGGCAATAAGCCACAGTAATGCGAAAACGATAACGCCTCGCGGCATCTGCAGCGGGCCGCCGGGGGTTTTTCTCGCCATACCACCAGACATATCCCATCAGGGCATAGACCACGCCGGAAAGGCCGCCGAACAAAGCGCCGCTGAAATGAAACTGCACCAACCCGCTGATGGCGGCGGACACCAGGGTTAATACCGCCAGCGGCAGCCAGCCCCGGTTTTTTTCCATCGCGCCGCCCAGATACCACCACCACACCAGATTGAATAATAAATGCAGTAGAGAAAAATGCAGCAGTATATGGCTGACCCACCGCCATGGCTGTGCCCGCTGTGCCTGATCGGCGGGGAACGCCAGCCACCTCATCACCGCGTCATCCCCCAGAATATTCATCAGGATAAACACCAGCACGCAGCATAGCGTCATGCCGAGGGTCAGCGGCCCGGCCCGGCTGCGCAGAGCCGGCAGCCAGGAAGCAGGCCGGGGGCGGAAATGCCCGCTTCCCACCGTTCCTGAATGCCAGCTGGCGGCCTGATAGCGCGGGTGCAAAGGATCCTGCAAAAAGATCTCTAAAGCCGCCTCCACCCTGGCCAACTCCTCGTCGTCGGCCAGCCACAGCTCGGCGGCCCGCCCCTGCAGCAGCATTTCCATCGTCACGCCCTGGCTTTTCATATAATCGATAAACGCCTGGGCCAGACGGGGATTGGATAATGTAGTTACTCGGATCATAGCGGCTTGGTGAATCCTTGATTATTCTCATCGGCGAAGCTCGGCGTCAACGTGAACGATAAGCCGCCAGTCGGTTCAATCAACAGATTAGCATCATAACATGTTCGACCGTACATATGCCCCGAGAGAAGGTCATTTTTTCATGCTGATAGCGTTGGAAAGGATGTTAAGGGTTCGGGCAGCTTTGCTTGTTCGGCCGGGGGCAACGGTACCCGGCGTAGGGCCATAATGAAGCCTGACGGCGGATACCTTATGAAGCTGACTCTCGCGAGTCTGGTCCAGGTCGACGGCTAGCACTCCCAGCATGATGGCACTCCCTGCCGGCAGGCCTTGTTAAAAGCCCGCCGATGCCGAGACCTGAGACCATTAATACCAGATTACAGACACTTTAGAGTGCGTGTTGCAAAATTTATACAACCGTTTAACCTAGGTTATGTTTTAGCCTGAGACCACAAAAAACGTTTAGCCAAAGTTGAGGATTCAAGCCCAGAATCCGCTTTGCATACTTAAAGCGTTAAACATTCCATTCAAACTCGTCTTACGGCAATACGCTTCCTGCCGCGCTGCTTTTCAGCGCAAACCGCGTGCGGGGGGGAAATCTATCGTTAGGGCGCGGCGAACAGTGGCATGCCGCGACAAAAGGATGAACGGCGTACGATACTGTCACGTAAACCTTCTTCGATGACTTATGCCGATAGATAAAAGTGGCTGACTTAACCACAAGTTACAAGAGCTCGACATCTTATGACAAGCGCCCATTTCAAGATAACGTTTTCTTGATTTTTTGCGCCAACTTCTCATTAATAAAGTCGGTAAAACTGTCATTTACGATATCATAGGTAAAATTATAGCAATTTGTTTGAATTAAGGAATGCGCTTCATCCGGCATGACCACCAAACCGGGTAATCCATCAGCAGAGGATTCAGGAGGCGATGCAGGATTAAACGGTTTGATAACTTGTTTACCCGCATTGCTCCATTTGGCTAGTTGGGATGCCAGCATGGACCTAAAAATTTTTTTTCTTCGCACAGAATATTCGCCCAGGGATCCAAAATATACCTACTTCCATTGACATCCACCCCGCACACCACATGGGTAAATCCCTGTTTTGATTCATATACAAGTAAAAGAGGATTCAGCTTGAACTTTTGACAGAGCGCAAGAGCCACATATGCCATTTCGGAACAATTCCCGGTTCCCAACAAAATTGATTGCCTCAGCTGATGTTCCAGTGGCTTGGAACTGTCTCGTATCACACTTAGCCTACGACCTGTTTCACGATAGTCATCTGTGTTTTGATAGCTGCGTATTTTATTAGTGGATTTAAATGGACTGCCCTTATATAAAGCATGGATTCTTTTGAGCACAAGTTCCAGCAATCTGATGCGTCCATTATACTTGACGACTTTAACTTCCACGGGACCGGTATACTCGAATATATCCTGCCTCTGAATGCAAATTTGCCCCGCAAGTCGCACACTGATTATCCCCGCATCAAATATCTTAAGCGCATCGGGCTTTCGACCATCATATTCAGAAAGCATTCCCGTAGCGTTTAATTTTAGCATTACAGTCTTTCCATTAGAAAAGAGAAAATAATAGCATTTTCTTTTCTATTAAAAAATCCTACAGCTCCCATAAATTCAATAAATTGGTTTTCCGACGTTAACGCCTCTATAAAATTAGGATTTAATCCTTCATCAAGGGAAAGATCTAAAGAATTAGAATTCGGGTATTTCCAATATTTTAGTTCTTTACATCTTGCATCATCGTCAATTGCCGCGATAGTTGCCCTTTCATCTTGTGAATTATCTTTATTTATTGTCACCGGCCTTTTTAACAAATCTTCAAATTTACTAAATTGTTTGATATAGTTTTCCTTATCTTTTTTAAAGAAAGGGCCGTGCTCACGCAATGATGTTTCCATATCTTTGAGTAACGAATATTGAGAGCTCTCTTTATTCGTTTCTTTGGCAATAATGAAGCAACAATAGGGATCATCAGAAATTATTATCGGAAATATCAGAAAACGCGTAGCTGTAATTTCCGTGGTGATTTCCTGGATGCCTTTCGGGAAATTGATTTGAGAAGACCCAACGGCACTTTCAATGCTATTTTTAAAGGTGTGAGGACAACTTGAAGCACCGTTGAGGGAGATTTTTAATTTATTTTTATTGCAAAGATCTTGAGAAAAATCATTATTATTTATATTTGTCCCAGCGTTTGAACTACTAATCGATGTTGGCATAAGTATAATTCCATTTTCAAATCAACATGAAGTTTTATAAATTTTAGAAAAGAAACGTTTTCTAGAATGATTTATGTCTTTTATTATAAATAATCGTCGGAAATAAACTTGCAATTTTTATCCTTTTGAAAGAAGACTATCCTAAAAATAGTTAATATAAGCACATCACTTTATCATCTAGGCGGTTCCCCTTTCTATTGCGGCTCGGCCTTTTCTAAGAAAAGCAATTTACGAGATTTAGAAAAATTTCGAAAAATTTTCTTACATTTACTAACAAAATTCATTATCGCTCGTTTTACAAAGCTTACGTGGAGATAAAGTTATACATACTATAACGCTGCTAAAATTCACAGCAGGATTAAGCGGATAATGCCAATGACGTGACTTTGGCTTTCAATAGGTTAAATTGCAGATGCCGGTAAATCTAATTCGAATATTACTAATCTAGCGGATTTACCTCAATACGTTTCCCCCGTGATGGACGGAAAGCGATGTGAGCGGCTATCGCTAAGCATTGCCGTCATCTATCCACTACCAACCCTCATGGCATAGCGCGGCGCATCACAATCATGCTAATAATATCTTGATTGATGGCGTTTACCATAGGTAAACGACTTGATGCCGAGCGTGGGTTTGAAATTCGAAAATTTGATTAGCCAATAACGCGCCATATTATTGAATGTTGAGAAAGTGGCAATAACATTTCATTAATTAATACATAAATAATTGTTCGTAATGATATTATTTAATATATAAATGGTTTGCCTTGCTTTGAACTTAATAATACTTTTATCCAATTATAATTGACATTATTCTTATTATGATGTTAATAGTATTCAGTGACTAAGGTAAAATTACTTCGACACTATTGGCTTTTATTATTATCAGTTTCTCATTAAACAGAACTTATGCTCTTTATGCTTATATACCCCGACTGCGCATCAGCGTTTATAAATAAACCATTTTCCCGATCATCCTTCAATTAAGAAAAATATCAAGTAATAGGTTTTACATTAAATTATCAATTAAGGAATAATCATGAACTTTAAATTATTTAACCCTCAACAAGGGGTACCTGATCCGACCAAGGCATTGGAATTGTTCCCTCAGTTATCTTCATTCTCTCAAGGTTTGGGCAATACACCTTTAAAGGAGGTCCCGGGCCCCGAAGGGGGCGCCAAGATCCTGGCGAAACTTGAATCAACCAATCCTTTCGGCTCCGTCAAGGATCGCACGGCCTTCGGTTTGTTTTGCGACGCCGTCAATCGCCATGATTTTAGCCAGAGGCCGTTAAAGCTTCTAGACGCCTCCGGCGGAAATATGGGCCGAGCGCTCGCGATGTTGGGCCATCTTTGCGATATTCCCGTGCATTTGGTCATTCCGGACTCATCGTCGCAAACGCTCTTGAATACGTTGCGCGAGGCCAATGCCGAAATCACTTTGGTGGATAAGCGGCATTTTTTATTGGGCATGATTGCCCGCGCCCAGGAGATAAAACGCCAGAATCCCAGTTGGACGCTGTTATCACAGCATTTGAATTTGGCTAATGTGGCGGTACATCGACATCAAACCGGCCAAGAGATATTGCGCCAATTGGCAGGAGCCAAAGCCGGCGGCTGGGTGGCGTCTGTGGGGACCGGAGGAACGTTATCCGGCGTATTCGCCGCGCTGGAACAAGATAATCCAGCACTCAAAGTGCAGGGCACCACACCCAAAGAGATGCCGTTCGCCACTTTCTCTCCCCCGATGGCCGAGACAAATACGCCGGCGCAGGGGGAATGGGCTTTGGATTCCGCCAGCCGTTTATCGATCAGATAAATCGCAATGAGGTGCCGTTTTATCATGTGGGATGGGAGGAAGCGCTAAGCGCTATGCATGAATTTTATTTACTCACCGGCATCCGGATCGGGGCATCATCTGCGGCAAACTGGAAAAGCGCTTATCAACTGGCGCGCTCGTTGGGACCCGACGAACGGGTCGTCACGCTGTTTGCCGACGCTGGCTGCGATAGCGATCGCCAAAAAGGCGAAGCTTTTTATTCTCGTATGGGGCCGGTTCATGCATAAAGAGGTCAACGTCGGCAGTGGGTCAGGGAAAGCGCGGTAAAAGAGGGTCGGACCCGAAAGTCCGACCGGTACAACCAGCCCATCCATGGCAAACAGCAAAGAATGCAGGTGTAGAGTGGCACGGTCGGCTTAAATGGTTCCTTAACAGTTCCTAATGTTTCAGCTCTCACCAACGGCGATATTCTGAGTTCACAGCGTTTGAGTATTTTCCCTCATGCGCTGATATTTCTGTGATAAACGGCCTGACACTTCTTCCGCCTTTTTTCCTTTACCGCTGTTCATGACCCGCTCCACTTAGCGTATCAATCCTCTGCTGCTGTTCAGGTTTTCAAAGCGCGCGCAGCCCGAAGCGCGCGGAAGGAGGGTTATGATTGCGCCGATTCGGCGGTAGCGACCTCTCCTGGAAAGTCGTTCAGCCAGGCCTCAAATCCGCCGTCGATACTGTAGGCCGCGGTAAAACCCTGCTGCAGCAGATATTGCGCGGCGCCTTTACTGCTGTTGCCATGGTAGCACATGACCATGACCGGCCGACTGAGTTCGGCCTGTTGCAAAAACGCCCCCAGGGTATCGTTGGTAAGATGAATCGCGCCTGGCGCATGCCCTGCGGCAAAGCTTTGCGGATCACGGATGTCCACCATAACGGCCTCGCCCCGCCGCCAGCGCTGATGGGCTTGTTCTACGCTTATCGCTTCAAATTGTTCCATAACGTTCCGCCGCTTTGTTTGAGTAACAGGCAACCCGCCTAAGGGAGGCTATTCCAGTTTAGCAATCCTTGCTCGGACGTCTAGCCTTTTTCCATAGGGATTCCTTTGGGCATAAGCTTCACAAGCATCCGGTCATTATGACGAAAATGTTATCTCTATCACGCATAAGCTTAATTTTTCGTCACAGACTTGGCATATATGTTGTTTTTCGATTACAATTATGAGCGAAAACGAAAACAAAAGAACCATTTGCGAACACCCGGAGGAAGCGATCGTGGAAACCAAAGATCTGATTGTCATTGGCGGCGGCATCAACGGTGCCGGCATTGCGGCGGATGCAGCCGGTCGCGGTCTGTCAGTGCTGCTGATTGAGGCGGACGATCTGGCCTGCGCGACCTCTTCCGCCAGTTCCAAACTTATTCACGGCGGCTTGCGCTATCTCGAGCATTACGAGTTCCGTCTGGTCAGCGAGGCATTGGCGGAAAGGGAAGTGTTGCTGAAAATGGCGCCGCATATTGCCTTCCCGATGCGTTTCCGCTTGCCGCACCGCCCTCATCTTCGCCCGGCCTGGATGATTCGTCTGGGCCTGTTTTTGTATGATCATCTTGGCAAGCGCACCAGCCTCCCCGCCAGCAAAGGGCTTCGTTTCGGCGCGGATTCCGTCTTGAAACCCTCGATTGTGCGCGGTTTTGAATATTCCGACTGCTGGGTGGACGATGCGCGGCTGGTAGTGGCCAATGCCCAGCAGGTGCTGGCCAAGGGGGAGAAGTGCTTACCCGGACCAAGGTCACGCGAGCCTGGCGTAGCGAGGGGTTATGGAATGTGGAAGCGATGGATATTCTAACCGGCAAGACCTTGACCTGGCAGGCCAAAGGCCTGGCCAACGCCACCGGTCCCTGGGTAAAGGAATTCATCGACGACAGTCTCAAGCTGCCGTCACAATACGGCATCCGTTTAATCAAAGGCAGCCATATCGTGGTGCCGCGCGTGCATAACGGGCCGCAGGCTTATATTCTGCAAAACGAAGATCACCGTATCGTCTTCGTTATCCCCTGGATGGATGAGTTTTCCATCATCGGCACCACCGATGTGGAATACCATGGCGACCCGAAAGGCGTCACCATCGACGATAACGAAATCGATTATTTATTAAATGTTTATAATACCCATTTCAAAAAACTCCTGAGCCGGCAAGACATTGTCTGGAGCTATTCCGGCGTGCGGCCATTATGTGATGATGAGTCCGATTCGCCGCAGGCGGTAACCCGCGACTATACCTTGTCGGTGACCGACGATCACGGCAAGGCGCCGTTGCTGTCGGTGTTCGGCGGCAAACTCACCACCTACCGCAAACTGGCGGAGCATGCGCTGGATAAACTGGCCAAGTACTACCCCACCGCATCCGGCGCTTGGACCAAAGGCGCACTGTTGCCCGGCGGCGACCTTCATGGAGACCGCGACGATTATGCCGCCGGCCTGCGCCGTAAATTCCCGTTTTTACCGGAAAGTCTGGCGCGCCGTTATAGCCGCACTTACGGCAGCCTAAGCGAGCAGTTGCTTAAAGGCACCGCCGGCATCGCAGACCTGGGGGAAGATTTCGGCCATGGGCTTTATGAAGTTGAGTTAAATTACCTGGTGGCTCATGAATGGGTGGTGACGCTGGAAGATGCCATTTGGCGGCGCACCAAGCTTGGCATGTGGCTCGACGACGAGCAAAAACGGCGTGTAGCCGAATGGCTGGCCCAGCATTCGCGCGGCGGACGAAACCTTTCGTTGGCTTCCTGAATGAGTGAGTGTTCAGATAGCCAGCCCCTAAAGCTTCCGGCTTTACCTACCGCCGCAGGAGGAAATAAAGGCAGTTTCGCCTGTTTACGCCGTCGGAAATAGTGGCATCCCCACCCGCTTCCGCCGACGGAAATAGAGACAATCAACCCTGCCCGATTCCGCCGATGTAAATAGAGGCAATCCCCCTACTTTCACCGGCGGTTTGTTCTACAGCCTGATGGGCTTCACCTGCCAAATCTCGTCGGCGTATTCCTGTATCGTGCGGTCGGAAGAGAAATACCCCATGCTGGCGATATTCATTACCGCGCGGCGCGCCCATTCGTCTTGATTTCGGTAGAGAAGATCCACTTCATCCTGGGTATCCACGTAGCTGCGGTAATCCGCCAAAAGTTGGTAGTGATCGCCGAAATTCACCAGGGTGTCGAACAGATTCCGGTAACGATTGGGGTCGCCGGGGCTGAATACGCCGGTGGCGATTTGCGTCAGCGCCTGGTTCAGTTCCGCGTCCTGTTCAAAAAACTGGCGCGGATTGTAGCCATTGCGACGCAAAGCCTCCACTTGCTCGGCGGTATTGCCGAAAATAAAGATGTTCTCGTCCCCCATGCGTTCGCCCATTTCAATATTGGCGCCGTCCAGCGTGCCGATGGTCAGGGCGCCGTTCAGCGCGAACTTCATATTGCTGGTGCCGGACGCTTCGGTGCCCGCCAAAGAGATCTGTTCGGACAAATCCGCCGCGGGAATAATCAATTGCGCCAGGCTAACGCCGTAATTGGGAATAAACACCACTTTAAGCCGGTTCTTCACCACCGGATCGCTGTTGATCACCGTGGCGACGTCATTTATCAAATGAATGATATGCTTAGCCATGTAATAAGCCGACGCCGCTTTGCCGGCGAATATATTCACCCGCGGCACCCAGTCCAGATCCGGATCCTGTTTGATGCGGTTGTAGCGGGTAATGATATGCAGCACATTCAGCAATTGCCGTTTGTATTCATGGATGCGCTTGATCTGCACGTCGAACAGGGCCGCCGGATCGGTGACGACGTTCAGCTCCCGCGCCAGATAAATGGCCAACGCCCGTTTGTTGCTGAGCTTGGCTTTTTGAATGTCCTGAATAAAGGCCGGGAAATCGATTTGGCTTTTGATCTCCTCCAACTGGCTTAAATCGGTGCGCCAGGTTTGGCCGATGTTCTCGTCCAGCACCGCCGACAAGGGCCGGTTTGCCAGCGCCAGCCAGCGCCTGGGCGTCACGCCGTTGGTTTTATTACAAAAACGATCGGGAAAAATACGGGCGAAATCGGCAAACAGAGACTGTACCATCAGGTCGGAGTGCAGCGCGGATACGCCGTTCACTTTATGGCTGGCAATCACGGCCAGCCAAGCCATTCTGACCCGCCGGCCGTCATTCTCGTCGATGATGGACACGCGAGCGAGCAGCGCGGGATCGCCGGGTATTTTCTCCTGTACGCCGTTAAGAAAGTGGTCGTTGATTTCAAAGATGATTTGCAAATGCCTGGGCAGGATTTTACCCATCATTTCCACCGGCCAGGTTTCCAGCGCTTCACTCATCAAGGTGTGATTGGTATAGGAGAACACCTGGCACACCACGTCCCAGGCTTTCTGCCAGCTGTACTTATGGTCGTCTATCAACAGGCGCATCAATTCCGGGATGGAAAGCACCGGATGGGTGTCGTTAAGGTGTATGGCGATTTTATCCGCCAGATTTTCATAGGTCTGATGTAACAGCCAATGGCGATTGAGGATGTCCTGCATGGTGGCGGACACTAAAAAGTATTCCTGGCGCAGGCGCAATTCGCGGCCTGAATAGGTTGAATCGTCAGGGTATAACACGCGCGATACGTTTTCGGAATGATTTTTATCTTCCACCGCGGCGAAGTAATCTCCCTGGTTGAATTTGCCTAAATTGATTTCACTGCTGGCCTGCGCGCCCCAGAGCCGCAAGGTGTTGGCGGCATCGGTATCAAAGCCGGGAATGATCTGGTCGTAGGCGCAGGCCAACACCTCTTCCGTTTCCACCCAGCGGATTTTGGCGCCTTCATGCTGGACGCGGCCGCCGAAACGCACCTTGAAGCGGGTGGAGTGGCGTGGAAATTCCCACGGGTTGCCGTATTCAAGCCAGTAATCCGGCGATTCCGCTTGCTGGCCGTCGACGATATTCTGTTTAAACATGCCGTAATCATAGCGGATGCCGTAACCCCGTCCCGGCAGCGCCAGGGTCGCCATGGAATCCAGGAAGCAGGCCGCCAGCCGGCCCAGCCCGCCGTTGCCCAACCCCGGATCGTTTTCCTCTTGCAACAGGTCGTCCAGTTCAAAGCCCATATCATCGAGGGCCGCTTTGGTGTCGTCGTAGATACCCATGGCCAGCAGCGCGTTGGAGAGCGTGCGGCCCAGCAGGAATTCCATCGACAGGTAATAGACCTGGCGCACATCCTGCGACAGCTGGGCGCGATTGGAACGCAGCCAACGCTCCACCATGCGATCCCGCACCGCCAGCAACGTCGCATTCAACCACTCGTGTTTATTGGCCACGGAGGGATCTTTACCGATGGTAAACATGAGCTTGTACGCTATGGAGTGTTTCAGCGCCTCAACGCTGAGCGTGGGTGAGGCATAAATAAACGGTGAGTTCATGACATTCATTCCCCATCAGTGAATATCTACAAGCGTTGATACAGAGACTGATAAGCCCGGGCGGCGACATGCCAGCTGAAATCCAACCCCATCGCCTGTCGCTGAACATAGCGCCAGAGGGCAGGTCTTGACCATAACACAAAAGCCCGGCGGATTGCCCGCTGTAAAGCGGCCGCTGTAGCATCCTCAAACACAAAACCGCTGGCGATGCCGTCCGAGAGATTTTCCAGCGAGCTGTCGGTCACCGTATCCGCCAGCCCGCCGGTGCGACGCACCAGGGGTAATGTGCCGTATTTCAGGCCGTACAGTTGCGTTAATCCGCAGGGTTCGAAGCGGCTGGGCACCATGATCACGTCCGCGCCGCCGATAATGCGATGGGAAAAGGCTTCATGGTAACCCAACTGTACGCCCACCTGGCTGGGGTATTCCGCCGCCGCCGCCAGAAAGCCCTGTTGCAGGGTGGCGTCGCCGGCCCCCAGCAGCGTAAGCTGGCCGCCCTGCTCCAATAAGTCCGGTAAAATTTCCAGCACCAGATCCAGCCCTTTTTGGCTGGTGAGGCGGCTGACCACGGCAAACAGCGGGACCTTTTCGTCCACCGTCAGGCCCATGGCGGTTTGCAGATGCCGTTTATTATGGGCCTTGGCTTCCAGCACGTCGCGGTTATAGCGGGTGGACAGCATGGGGTCATGGGTAGGATTCCAGATGGCGTCGTCGACGCCGTTAAGAATACCCGTCAGACGCCCCTGGGATTGCAGCGACATCAGCAGCCCTTCCATACCGTAGCCGTAAGCCGGCTGCGTGATCTCCCTGGCATAGGTGGGGCTGACCGTCGTAACGTGATCAGCATAAAACAGGCCGGCCTTGAGGTAGGATATCTGGCCGAAAAATTCCATGCCGTAGGTCTGGAAATAGCCTTCCGGCAAGCCCAGTTCCGGCAAATGCCGGGGAGAAAACAACCCCTGGTAAGCCAGATTGTGTACCGTGAACACCGTTTTGGCCGGCCGACCCTTGGCCGCCAGGTAGGCGCAGGTCAGCCCGGCATGCCAATCATGGGCCTGAACGATATCCGGCTGCCAGGTCCTGTCCAGGCCGGTGGCCATTTCGGCGCCCACCCAACCCAGCAGCGCAAAACGCAGGTAGTTGTCCATATAGGCATACTGATCCTGGTCGTGATAGGGGCTGCCCGGACGATCGTAGAGACTGGGAACATCGATAAGATAGATGCCCACGCCGTTGAATCGGCCGTAGAGTAACGTGACATGATGGTAAAACGCATCGAACTCGTTAACGATGCGGGTATCCGGGATACCTTTGCGCAAATCGGGAAAAGCGGGCAGCAGCACCCGCACATCGTCGCCTTCAATGATTTGAGCGGCAGGCAATGCGCCGACCACATCGGCCAGGCCGCCGGTCTTCAATAAGGGAAACAGTTCGGAACATACATGTAAAACCTGCATTATCGCTCCCAATTATAGTTTAATGCTGTTGAATGCCCGAAAATACGCGGGGCTTCCCTAAATCAGGCTTGCCAACATCTTGCGAGTCACCAGTACGATCCCTTCCTCAGAGCGATAGAATCGCCTTTCATCTTCTTCAGCGTTCTCGCCTATCACCATCCCTTCGGGAATAACGCAGGCGCGATCGATAATGCAGCGCCGCAGACGGCAGGATCGGCCCACGTTGACATCCGGTAACACCACCGCTTCGTCCAATGTGCAGAAAGAGTTCACCCTAACCCGGGGGAACAGGACGGAATGCGTGATATGGGCGCCGGAGAGTATGCAGCCGCCGGACACCAAAGAATTGAGGGTCACACCATGGTTACCGGCCCGATCCTGAACGAACTTGGCCGGCGGCAGCGGTTCCATATGCGTGCGGATCGGCCAGTTCTGATCGTACATGTCCAGTTCCGGCGTGACCGACGCCAGGTCCAGGTTGGCGCGCCAATAGGCGTCGAGCGTGCCCACATCGCGCCAGTAAGGGGGGGGCGGCGTCATCTTCGGCGGAGGAGACGCAAGAGAGGGTGAAGGGATGCGCCCAGGCTTCTCCGGCGGCGGTGATCTTCGGGATGATGTCTTTGCCGAAATCATGGTTGGAGTTATCCAGCAGCATGTCCTCTTCCAGCAGTTGGAAGAGATAATCGGCATCAAAAACATAAATGCCCATGCTGGCCAGCGCCACATCCGGCGAGCCGGGCATCGCCGGCGGATCCGCCGGCTTTTCCACAAAGTCCAGCACCCGGTACGCGTCGTCAACCGCCATGACGCCGAAATCCCTGGCTTCCAGCCGCGGTACCGGCAAACAGGCCACGGTGCATTTCGCCCCTTTTTCCACATGATCGATAAGCAGGCGGGAGTAGTCCATTTTATAAATATGATCGCCCGCCAGGATGACGATATACCGGGCGCGATAGCGGCGAATGATATCCAGGTTCTGCGATACCGCGTCCGCCGTGCCGCGATACCAGTTTTCGGTGGCGAAGCGCTGCTGCGCCGGCAGCAGATCGACAAACTCGTTCATTTCCTCATTGAGAAACGACCAACCGCGCTGGATATGCTGCACCAGGGTATGGGACTGGTACTGGGTTATTACGCCGATGCGGCGGATACCGGAATTGAGGCAATTCGACAATGCAAAATCAATGATGCGAAATTTGCCGCCGAAATGCACCGCCGGTTTAGCGCGTTTTGCGGTAAGATCCTTCAGACGGGAACCACGACCGCCCGCCAGGATGAGCGCAACGGACTGGATGGGTAATTGTCTGGCCAGCATCACCGGGTCACTACTTTCAAACCTAACCATGGCCGACTCCTTATTATCGTTTTACCAGCACATAAACCGCACGGGCTTCAACCGAAAAGTGGTCAGCCGATCCCGGTTGTTCTGGGCGCGTGAACGGTGCAATTAACGCCCACTTCCCTTCAGGTAAGGTCATTTCACAGGCTTTTGTCGTGGCGTTGATCACAAAGAGGTAATCTTCCGAAAGCCGGATTTGCATTCGATGTTCGCCCTGTTCCCACTCGTATGCGCTCAAAGCCTGCCCGTCGCTGTTCAACCAACACACGGTTTGTCCGTCGTTCTCCCGCCACCAGCGATTGTCCGTCAGGGCGGGTATGCGTTGACGAAGATGAATCAGGGCGGCGGTGAATTCCGCCAGTTCCCGATCCCCCTGCCGCCAGTCCAGCCAGGTCAGCTCGTTATCCTGACAATAAGCATTGTTATTGCCCTGTTGGCTGTGTCCCAGTTCGTCCCCCGCCAGCAGCATCGGCGTGCCTTGGGACAACAGCAGCGTCGCCAGCAGGGCCCGCTGGCTTTCCCGACGCGCTTGCCGGATGGACGGCTCGGCATCCGGGCCTTCATGACCATGATTGTTGGCATGGTTGTCGCCGGCGCCGTCGCGATTATTTTCGCCGTTGGCCTCGTTATGTTTTTCGTTGTAGCTCACCACGTCCTGCAGAGTGAAACCGTCGTGAGCGGTGAGCATATTCACCGAGGCGCTAGGCTCCCGCCCTTGGGCGCCGAACAGATCGTGAGACGCGGCGAAACGCCGGGCGAAGGCGCCCAGCGGCACATCGCCGTGCAGCCAAAACCGGCGCATGTCGTCTCGAAAATGGTCGTTCCATTCGCCGAAAGGCGGCGGGAATTGCCCCACCTGGTAGCCGCCGGGCCCGATATCCCAGGGTTCGACAATCCATTTGCAACCTGAGAGGGCGGGGTTGTCCCGCAAGGCGGCGAACAGCGGCGCATCGCGGCTGAAATCAGGAGTGCGGCCCAGCACTGAACCCAAGTCGAAGCGAAAGCCGTCCACATGGCAGGTTTGGCGCCAGAACGCCAGACAGTCCAGCAGCCAGGCCGTCGCCGCCGGGCGGCTGAGTTGCAGGGTATTACCGCAGCCCGTCCAGTTGCGGTAATCTCCGTCCTCGTCCAGCCAGTAGTATTCGGCGTTATCGATGCCGCGCAGAGAAAGGGTCGGTCCCGCCATATCAAGCTCCGCGCTGTGGTTGAACACCACGTCCAATATCACTTCGATACCGGCCTGGTGCAGCGTCTTAACCATGTCGCGGAATTCATTCAGCGCCGATTTTCCATCGATACCCGAGGCATAGCCCGGTTCTACCGCGTAAGGCGCCAGTACGTTATAACCCCAATAATTACGAAGTCCCTGGCGTTGCAGGCGCGGCTCATCCACATGCAGTTGCACCGGCAACAGCTCCACGGCGGTGATTCCCAGCCCCAGCAGGTAATCCACCATCAGCGGATGCGCCAGTCCGGCATAGCTGCCGCGCAACGCCCGCGGAAGGTCCGGATGCAACCGGGTCAGGCCGCGCACATGGGCTTCATAGATAACCGTCTTGCCCCAAGGCACGGCGGGGAAGGTATCTTGCTGCCAGTCGTAATACTCATCCACCACCAGGCTTTTCGGCATCACCGCCGCGCTGTCCGCGCCATCGGCCCGTTCCAGACCGCCGTTCAGAGCGGGGCTGTCCGCCACCTTGCCGTCCAGCGCGCGGGCGCAGGGATCGATAACCAGTTTAGCGGGGTTGTAACGATGCCCTTGTCGGGGATCGAAGGGGCCGTAGAGGCGATAGCCGTAACGCTGTCCGGGTTTCACCCCGGCGAGATAACCATGCCGAATGTCGCCGGTCCGCCCGGGCAAATCCATGCGCCTCTCCCGTCCCTGTTCATCGAACAGGCACAACTCGACCCGTTCGGCATGGGCGCTATACAGGCTGAAATTCACCCCCGAGCCGATATAACAGGACCCTAATGGCGATGCGGAACCGACGGACATCGTGTTTATGCCGTCCTCCCCAGCGCGAGAGGATTTCACGGTTTCGCCAGGCGTCCGTTGGGAGCCACCATCTTCTGCAGCCAGGGATACGGCGGGCTCAACGGACATCCGTTTGTCACCGCCTTGTCCTGACGCCACGGGCATGGATGAGCCGGCGCGTGCGCCGCCGTCGCCATCAAGGCTGGCCGCTGGTAAAGCCGGGAAACCGGTGGGACGGGCCATCATTACGCCTCCCTGGCCAGGAAGAGCGTCGCCAGCGGCGGCACGGTCAGCAGCAGGGAATGTTCCCGGTGATGGCTGGGAACCTGCTCACTATAAAGCTCTCCGCTGTTGCCCATATTGCCGCCGTTGTAGTAGTGGGAGTCGGTATTGAGCACTTCGCGCCAGCGGCCGGGAGTGGGAATGCCGATGCGGTACCCCAGGCGCGGCACCGGCGTAAAATTACTGACGATGATGATTTCATTGCCCTGACCGTCACGGCGTAAAAATGCAAATACCGAATTTTCCGCATCATCCGCCACCAGCCATTCAAAGCCGTCGTAGCGGTAATCAAGTTCATAGAGCGGCGGGTGTCGGCGATAGCACTGGTTTAAGTCGCGAACCAGCCGCTGCACGCCATTGTGCATGTTGCCGGGGTCGTCCAGCAGGTGCCAGTCCAGGCTGGCATCGTGATTCCACTCTTGCCATTGGGCGAATTCATTGCCCATAAACAGCAGCTTTTTGCCCGGATGGCCCCACATGAAACCGTAATAGGCACGCAAATTGGCGAATTTTTGGCATACATCGCCGGGCATGCGGTTAAGGATGGATTGTTTGCCGTGCACCACTTCGTCATGGGACAGGGGCAGGACAAAATTTTCGCTGTAGGCATAGACCATACTGAAGGTCATTTGGTGGTGGTGATATTTGCGATGCACCGGATCCAATTGCATATAACGCAACGTATCGTTCATCCAGCCCATATTCCATTTATAATGGAATCCCAATCCCCCTGAATCAGGGGGGGGCGGTGACGCCGGAAAACGAGGTGGATTCTTCCGCCACCGTGATGGCGCCGTCCCGCTGGGTGCCGACGGTATGGTTGGTGTAACGCAGAAAAGCGATGGCCTCGAGATTTTCGTTGCCGCCGTAATGGTTAGGCACCCATTGGCCCGCCGGGCGGCTGTAATCGCGATAAATCATCGACGCCACGGCGTCCACCCGCAGCCCGTCGATACCATAACGTTCCAGCCAGAACAGCGCGTTGCCCGCCAGATAGTTGCGTACCTCATTGCGACCGTAATTGTAAATCAGGGTATTCCAATCCTGATGCACCCCTTCCCGCGGATCGGCATACTCGTATAAAGAGGTACCGTCAAATCTTGCCAATCCGAATTCATCGCTGGGGAAATGGCCCGGTACCCAATCCAGCAGCACATTGATGCCGGCTTGATGGAGGGTATCGACAAACTGCCGGAAATCTTCCGGCGTGCCGAAACGCCGGGTGGGGGCATAAATGCCCAAGGGTTGATAGCCCCAGCTTCCGTCGAAGGGATGTTCATTTATTGGCAGCAGTTCAATATGGGTAAAGCCCATGTATTTGACATAGTCCGCCAACTGCCGTGCCAGCTCGCCGTAGCTGAGCCAATGATTGTTTTCCGCATGACGCCGCCAGGAGCCCAGATGAACCTCGTAGATGGCGATGGGTTGCTGGCGGCCATTGGCCGCATTGCGGGCGGAATCGGTTTCGGCCAGAGCCGGAATCCCCCGCGTAACGGAAGCGGTTTCCGGGCGCATCTGCGCTTCGAAGGCATAAGGATCCGCCTTCAGGCGGGTTTCTCCATGGCAATCGATAATTTCATATTTATAGAGCTGGCCGACGGTCACCGCCGGCAAAAACAACTCCCAGATGCCGTTTTCACGCCGCTGACGCATGGGATGACGCCGGCCGTCCCAGAAATTGAATTGGCCCACTACGGAAACGCGCTGGGCGTTGGGCGCCCAAACGGCAAAGCGCATGCCCTCTACCCCGTCCAGTACGTCGGGATGTGCCCCTAATCGCTCATAAGGCCGCAAATGAGTGCCTTCCGCCAACAGCCAACTGTCGATATCCTGCAATAAGGGCCCGAAACGATAGGGGTCTTCAATCATGTAGGTGTGGTCATGCCAGGTGACGGCTAATTGGTAGCGAAAGGCTTTTTTACGTCGGCCGAGTAGCGCGGCAAAAAAACCGCGTTCATCTTCACAGCGTAATTCCGTGATTTTGCGGCCTGTTTTAGTTTCAATTAATGCCACCCCGCTGGCGTCAGGCAACAATGCCCTGATCACCAAACCTTCCTTGGTGATATGCATACCCAAAAAAGAAAACGGGTCTGCATAACGTCCTGCGACCAACGCTGTAATGACCTCATGGCCCGGAAATCCCGACATGGTATTCTTCCTTATATTACTCCATGAAATGAAAGGCTATTTCCAAAAAACAATTTTATCCTTCACCTGCACATCCCGATTTTTCCCACGGCTTTCCGGTTCTTGCCGGAAATCTACAAGAAAAACAGCGTGAGGAAGCGTGTTAAGAATTCCCTTAAACGGATTATTACACTCAGGGTGTAATCATACCCAATCAATAATAAGCATAGACAAAGGTTTAAAAGAAAGATTAATACTCAACAATGAAAATTTAAATCATTTATTAAACTATTGAAAAATCATCATTTCGCAGACCAAATTTCATTTGAAATCATTGCAATATGTCGAGATCGATCACAGACAAAAGAAATTATTATTAAGTTTTATTAATATATTGAGCGTGGACTGATGGCGGGGCGTCGGGTGCAGGCATCCACCGGCCTTGGGCAGAGAGACCGGTGGCGATGTGAGGAAGATCAGGCCAAAAGGCGCAGCATACGGCGCAGCGGCTCAGCCGCGCCCCAAAGCAGCTGATCTCCAACGGTAAATGCCGCGAGATACTCCGGTCCCATATTCAGCTTACGCAAACGACCCACCGGCGTTTTCAGCGTGCCGGTCACCGCGGCCGGACTCAATTCGCGCACGGACAGCTCCCGGTCATTGGGCACCACGTTGACCCAATCATTGTGCGTTGCCAGCATTTGTTCAATATCCGGCAAAGCGACATCTTGCTTCAGCTTGATGGTGAACGCCTGGCTATGGCAGCGCAGGGCGCCGATGCGCACGCATAAACCATCTACGGGGATAACCTGTGCGGTATTCAGGATCTTGTTGGTTTCCGCCTGCCCCTTCCACTCTTCCTTGCTCTGGCCGTTGGGCAATTGTTTATCGATCCAAGGAATCAGGCTGCCCGCCAACGGGGCGCCGAAATTATCCGTCGCCAGGGTACCGCTGCGAGTCAAGGCGGTGACTTTGCGCTCAATATCCAGAATCGCCGAAGCGGGATCTTGTAATTCCTTGGCCACTTCGCTGTGGAGTTGTCCCATTTGCACCAATAGCTCGCGCATATGGCGGGCGCCGGCGCCGGAAGCCGCCTGATAGGTGGCCACCGAAACCCATTCCACCAAATTCTGGGCAAACAGGCCGCCCAGGGACATCAGCATCAGGCTGACGGTACAGTTGCCGCCGACGAATGTCTTTATGCCGTCATTCAGGCCCTGCTGGATAACCGCCTGATTTACCGGGTCCAGAATGATAATGGCGTCATCCTTCATGCGCAGGGAAGATGCCGCATCGATCCAATATCCTTGCCAACCGATTTCCTTCAGCTTTGTATAGATTTCGTTGGTATAATCGCCGCCCTGGCAGGTGACGATGATATCCAGAGCGCTGAGCGCGTCCAGAGAGTAGGCATCCTGCAACACCCCTTGTTGCCCGTTAATGACCGGCGCGGCCTGGCCATGTTGGGATGTTGAAAAGAATACCGGGCGGATGGCGTCAAAATCGCGTTCTTCGCTCATGCGTTGCATGAGTACCGAACCGACCATACCGCGCCAGCCTATAAAACCAACGTTTTTCATGTTAACTGTCCTGCCTTGGAGGGTGACAAAGAGACGTGAACGTGTTCTGGCTGCATGAAGCACGCAGGATACACAGTGACCACCTTACAAAAAGTAATCGAATCGCTGCAAGTGAAATTATTCGATTAAAGGAAAATTTTCAGCAACGCCGCTAATAATGGCCCCGATGACGGGTGCCGCGGGATAGGTTGAAAACCGAGGTAATAATGACTGAAATGATTTCGGCTACCGTATTGTTATTTTTGATTATGGATCCTTTGGGCAATCTGCCGATTTTTATGTCGGTGTTGAAACATCTCGAGCCGAAACGGCGACGGAAAATCGTCATTCGCGAAATGCTGATTGCGCTGCTGCTTATGCTGCTGTTTCTGTTCGCCGGCGAACGCATTTTGTCTTTTCTCAACCTGAGAACGGAAACCGTGTCGATTTCCGGCGGCATCATCATGTTTTTGATTGCGCTTAAAATGATTTTTCCCACGCCGGACAGCGGCGGCAGCGGTCTGCCGGCCGGCGAAGAGCCTTTTCTGGTGCCGCTGGCCATCCCGCTGGTGGCCGGTCCTTCCATTCTGGCGACCTTAATGCTCTTGTCCCATCAATATCCGTTGCGCATTCCCCACCTGGTGGGGGCGTTGCTTATCGCCTGGGGCCTGTCGGTAATCATATTGATGCAATCGACGCTATTTTTGCGCCTGCTGGGGGATAAAGGGGTCAATGCGCTGGAACGACTGATGGGTCTATTGTTGGTCATGCTCTCCACCCAGATGTTCCTGGACGGCGCGCGGGCCTATTTGCGCGGCTGAACTCCGCCGGAGGGGTTGTAAAGGACCCCCTTTCCAGACGCCCATCCGAGGGTCCGGCGCGGGTTTTGTTCAGTCTATGCGCGTCATTATCCTGCCGATGCCCGGTCGTCGGGCACGCAATATATAAAATGAAATCTCATGATAGTTATGGGCGAACACAAGTTCATTTTAATTATGCAATGGAGAGTAAACTTAATTAATTTATTAAAAAAATTAAGAGATTTCCGACATTTGACTTTCATTCAACTCAATAATATGTAGGATACAAAATTGCCGTTTTGCCCTCTTTATTGATGCATGAGGTTTTAGCGCATCCTATTCAACAAAAGGTGATATATGTTACCCGTTAATCTTCCACACAATCACAATATATCTGTTATTGACACCTTGGACGAAAATCCCGATCCACAAAGTTCACAGATAAAAATGACGCTTCAGCGGCTAAGAGAGTGCCTGGCAGGAGGCTGTCCAGATCTTGACCAGCTCGACGCCGCGCAAAAAGAGACTTATTGTCATGATCTGCTTATGCTCTATCTCAACGCCATCCCGTCTGCCGACGTCGAAAAACTACCTGTCTCGCTATCGAATAACCTGTTGCTTGATATTGAAAATAGCGGTGATGGCATGGTGCTCGGCATTGGAGATAATTTAGCTATCGTTGAAGATGCCAGGATTCAAGATATTTCAAAAATAATTCGCCACTGTATACTTAAACACGTTGAAATGTTCAGTCGTAACGAAATTTATGACATCATCAGTTCGGAAAACATTACCCATGTAGCTAATGAATATAAAGTGGATAATGAACATTTGAAATTTTTTATCATTGAAAAGCATAAAGAATTGCAAATATTGATCGATGCCCATCCCGACATCAAGCAAGACTGCTTTTTGATAGCGGAATATCTCCGGAGCCAAACAACGGATCCTGAAAATTTCAGGCTACCCGACTCTCTTCAACTGATCGCTGAAATGGGGCTGCAGATTGACTTCGGCTGCCTATTTTCAGGCGTGGAAAGTGATGTGTCCATTAATAAAATCGCCGCCAAGATTTACGTCAGCGCCAAAAACAAAGCCAGCCTCCTTATCAGAGCCGCAGAAAAGGATTTGAAAGAAAACATCAATGACCTATGTGATTACATCAAAAGCACCTATCCCCAAGGCTGCATTTTGAAGGTCGGCGGTGGCGTAGGACATTATTGTTACTATGACGTACCCAGGGATATCCTGTTTTCCGGCGGAAAAAATGCCTATGATAACGGTATGTCCGGCTTGGGTTTACGGGAGTATTTCGCCAGAAAGTTCAACAGCGCAAACACCGACTATAAGGTCACGCTTACGCTGACCGATCATGACGCACAGGAAATGCTGGATGTCGCCGACATTGTGTCAGAAGAGGCGGACATGCCACGTGAGCGGTTTTTAAATTAACGTCAAGGCCCGCTATCAAACAGCGGATAGGGTGGCAGGATCCCGGGCGGCGCTTAACGCCTTTTTGCTCGGCAAAGGTCATGAATGCCGCGTTTTCGCAGGCGCTGTAACGCGCGGATAGATATCCTTATGCGCCATGGCGGCAACGCTAAATGTGATGAAATACTGCAATGATCATAATCGTACAGACATCGGGACATGGACTCATTTTGACAACATTATAATTTAAGAAAATAGTGAGAGAACTATTCATCGATACATAATATTGATTGCCCGTAAATACCCTCTTCGGCAGGGAAATGCTTATATTTTCTTAAGCATTTTTTTAAGCATTGCCTATAAAAAGTTGGTTAATATGAAACTGCGGCTTCATTTTCCATTTCAACATATCAAATTCAGCAAAGGACGATACATGCTTCCAGAACTTTTAACCCAGAAATCAGGTACCCCTTTGAATGTTATCAGCATCGAGAATGTCTCGCATGGCGACTTGTTTGGAAAAAAGATGCTCCAACTGCTTAAATTGGGTATTGATGGCGAACATTCGCAATATGGCATCGTTGAACCGCTTGAAAACGACAACACATCCAGGGCCCTTAACTCCCTTAGCGCGGAGGAGAAAGAATGCTATTTGAAATATATATTTGATTTTTATATTTATTTTTTCATGGAGCCCGATATAGCCCAAAAAAGTTTGAAGATAGATTTAGCCAATCATTTAGTATTGAATATCGAAATATGTGTCAATGGCATAGTACTCAGTATGGCAGGTCAGGAAGAAAGTCTTGCCAATATCAGCATTCAGGCAATACCCTGCTTACTTGAACGTTATATATTAAAGTATAACTGTTTTTTCAAAAATAGCGATGTCTACCGCGTGGTAATAGCGTTCTACATCGAAAAAAAACACAAAGAGATGGATACGCTGATGAGTACCAATCCTCACATAAGTGAGCCAGCTTTTTTGCTGGCGGAGTATTCAAAAGCCGAAGCATCCGATCCCTTGAAATTCCATTCCCCAACACTCAATTACATGAGTGAAAGCGGCTTTCCAATCGATATTGGGTGCTTTTTCTGTGGCCAGATTTACAACGAGTTCTACTTTAGCCTTAAAGATAATATCAAAACCGAGGAGTACCTCAGCAGAAGAAACAAAATCAGCCTAAGAATCAGGGCGCCGGAACGGCTGCTAAACACATATGCCGATAATTTGTCAAATTATATCAAGAATGTCTATCCCACGGGATGTATTTTAAAATTGGGCGAGGGTGAGAGGAGCTGCAATTATTATGATGTCCAGAAAGAGATTCTGTTTTGCGGTGGCTCAACTGCCTACGCTAAGCACATGTCCGGCATCAGTCTGAAAAAATTTCTTGCCAAGGAATTGAACGGAGCCAATGCCAATCGTATGCAAACGCTTATGCTGACAGATCACAGCGCATTGGAATTACTGCTGGAAACGACACTGGTGGCGGGGGAGTTGGGCATTAGATTTGAAAAGCTATTTCCGGGGCCATGACTATCAAGAACGGGTATTCCCCATAAAAGATGGGTAATAAGCCGCACGGACGCATCGGCGGCACAATGAGATCCCGGCTTTAAAGGCCGGGACGTTGGTTAGGCGATGACCATATTCAGCAACAGGCAACCCACCAGGCCGCAGACCGAGATAATGGTTTCGAGCACCGACCAGGAGCGAATGGTTTCCATGATGGTCAGGTTAAAATACTCCTTGAACAGCCAGAAACCCGGATCGTTTACATGGGAGAAAATTACGCTGCCGGAACCCACGGCAATCACCATCAGCTCCGGGCTAACGCCGGTCGAGGCCACCAATGGCGCTGCGATACCGCCGGCGGTAATGGCCGCCACGGTGGCGGAACCGAGGGCGATACGCAGGATGGCGGCGATGGACCAGGCCAGCAACAAAGGCGAAATGGCGCTTCCCGCCATCAGCCGGGCAATATAGGTGCCGACGCCGCTGTCCACCAGCACCTGTTTAAAGGCGCCGCCGCCGCCGATAATGAGCAGAATCATGGCGATAATCTTCACGGCATCGCTGATGCTTCCCATCACCTGATCCACCGTACGACCGCGATTGATGCCAAAGGTAAAGATGGCAATCAGCACTGAGATAAGCGTGGCCATAATCGGGTCGCCGAGGAAATCGGCATACGCCCGGACAGGGTGGCCGGCAGGCAGTGACATTTCGGCGATGGCGCGCAAAGCCATCAGCACCACCGGCACCAGAGAGGTCCAGACGCTGACGCCGAAGCTCGGCATTTCTTCATCGGTGAATATTTTAGGATTGTAAAGCCCTTCCGGTACCGGTTTATCGATACCTTTGAGGAAACGGCTGTAAACCGGACCGGCGAGAATAACGGTGGGTACGGCCAATATCGCACCGAACAAGAGCGTTTTACCCATATCGGCGTGAAATATCGTGGCGATCGCCGTCGGCCCGGGGTGAGGCGGCAGGAAGCCATGGGTTACGGACAGCGCCGCCGCCATGGGCACCCCCACGTACAGCAGCGGTATCCGCGCCGTAGCGGCAATGCTGAAAATCAGCGGAATCATCAAGACAAAACCGATTTCATAGAACAGCGCGAAACCGACGGTGAATCCCGTCAATACCACCGCCCACTGCACATTTTGCTTGCCGAATTTTTCGATCAGGGTGGTGGCGATGCGCTGAGCGCCGCCGCAATCGGCCAGCAGTTTACCCAACATGGCGCCGAAGCCGATAATCAGCGCCAGGCTGCCCAATGTTCCGCCGACGCCATTCTTTATGGAATCAAGTACCTTGCTTACCGGCATGCCTTCCAGCATACCGACAATCAGCGCGACCACGATCAGCGCGATAAATCCATTCAGTTTGAAACGAATCATCAGGAGCAGCAGCAGCGCCACACCGATAGCAACGATAAAGAGCGGCATAAATAATCCTCAATGGAGATTGTTGACAACGTGTCCCGTCTTATTGACGCCGAGTACGCTGGTCGGCAATCTGAATGGCTTCGTTTGCTGGCGGGGTAATGCCCCCGGCCGTCGAGTCGTTATGCATGCGGGTTTATGATGCGCAATGAAAGGGCACATTCCCCATCAACCGTTTGAGCATAGTCGCATTCATGATGTTACCGGTATCATGATACCGGTAACATCCGCCATTAAGGAATCCACTGGAGGGACAAAATTAGCGTTTTGAGAGATAGATCATGATTGCGATTTGCTGAATGACGAGGACAGGGATGAAATACGGAGAAAAATCAGATGCTCTCGCCAGCCAATAGCTGAAAACCGAGATCCACTTTTAGCGGTTCGGCGGTTTCTCCCCGTAACCGGGCCAGCAGTTTAGCGGCGCTCAGACGGCCCATCTCTTCCCGAGGGGTGAGCACGCTGGCCAGTTTAGGCCGCATAACCTGTCCGATATCATGACCGTGAAAACCCGCCACCGCGATATCCTGCGGAACGCGCAATCCCTGGCGCTGGCATTCAAATATCGCGCCGATAGCCAGGTCGTCATTGGTGCAGATGATGCCGTCCATGGCCGGATATTCCTTACGGGCCTGGCGCAATAAATCCACGCCGGTGGAATAGGAGGAAGAGTGGACAATCATGACGCTATGGGCGGGCAATCCCCGTTCGCGCATCGCCTGCTCATAGCCGCGCTGTTTGATGATAGTGCGCTCATCAAGCCGGGCGCCGAAATAGACGATATGGCGATGGCCTTTGTCCAGCATCAGCAGGGTCATCTGCCGCGCCGCTTCAAAGTTATCAAACCCCACCGCGATATCCAGGCATGGCGAGACGCTGTCCATGATCTCCACCACCGGTATACCGGCGACCTCAATCATTTTCAATGTGCGGGGGGGTGTGGGAACGCTCCGCCAAAATCAGCCCATCGATGTTATAGGACATGAGCGAGGTGAGCCGTAACTCTTCGGTTTCCTGCTGATAGCCGTAATGGGCCAACATGGTTTGATAGCCATTGGCATCGGTAACGGCTTCGATGCCGCGCAGAACCTCAGCGAATACCTGATTGGTCAATGAGGGCAACAAAACGCCGATGGCCCGACTGGTGGCATTGGACAGGATATCCGGCGCCCGGTTGGGGATATATCCCAGTTCGTCCAGGGCCTGGGCGATTTTGCATTGCAAGGCTTCCGAAACCAGGGTCGGGTTGCGCAGATAACGGCTCACCGTCATTTTGGTGACACCGACCTTATCGGCAACATCTTGAAGACCCGGTCTTTTTTTCTTCATTTCGCGTTACGGCAGCCCTGACTCTGAATCAGGGGAGTTTAGCAAAAAAAACCGGCGGCGAGTATGTTTATAGCGTAGGCGTCTTTTGGCCTGACCGCGTATGACATCAAAAACGGGCTTCGGCATGACGCCGCAAGCCCGTCCGTTCGCTAAGGCTTCCATTATGGCCTATATAGATAGCCGACGCGTTATACCGCCGGCAAATCAAACACCAGAATTTCGCTATCGCCGACGGCGCGCAGGGCTAACGCGCTTTCATCCCATATCGCCAGTCCGTCGCCTACGCTCGCCGTCTGTCCATTGACCTCAAGTTGGCCGTTTACCACCTGAATCCAGGTCCGCCGGCTCGACTCCAACGCCAGCTTTTCCTGCTCCCCGGCTTTCAACGCCCAGCGGGTCAAGGTCATGTCCTGAAATACTTTCAGCGAGCCATCGCGTCCATCCGGCGACAGCACCAGTTGCCGACCCTGCGGCGCATCAAAACGGCGCTGTTCGTAACGGGGCGTCAGACCGGCTTTTTCCGGCAGGATCCAAATCTGATAGAGATGCAGCGGCATATCATCACGGCCATTGTATTCCGAATGGCGTATGCCGGTACCCGCGCTCATGATTTGGAACTCACCGGCATGGATGCGTTCTTTATTGCCCATGCTGTCCTGATGTTCCACCGTACCCTCCAGAACATAGGTTAGAATTTCCATATCCTTGTGCGGATGGGTACCAAAACCCTGACCTTCCGCGATGCGGTCGTCGTTGATAACCCTTAATGCTGAGAACCCCATGAAATTCTCATCGTAGTAGTCGGCAAAAGAAAACGTATGCCGGCTATCCAGCCAACCGTGATTGGCATGGCCCCGATCGTTTGCGGCACGTAGATAAATCATTTTCAATCCTCCTCAATGTTTTTTCTAGTCTATCCCTGGATTGAGAATAAGAAAGGATAAAAAACTCATCGCTATGTTCAAAAAATTTGAACATATAGGCATAATAGATTCAAGGATTTGCCGCCAAAAAAACCAGAGTACAGGGAGTTCTTTTATTATGCTTCCCCAGCAAAATGTGAACGATTATTTACAAACACATAACTATAATCGATCAATAAATAAAACATGATAGCTTTTATCTATCATAAAATAATAAAAGAAAGATATAACCGATCAAAACAGTAAAGATGCTTCCCGCCCTTCCGATAAGTAAGCAGAGTGTAAAAATCGCCGTCTCGATTTGGACATTTTTTCCCCCCTCGCCGTCAAGACAGACGGCGAAGGGGTACATGCAATGGCCTTAGTTATTTGGCTTGGTTAGTTTTGCTTAGTTATTCAGGAGTAAGTAATGAGGCTTGCGAATATTAAAATTGGTCGCAGATTAACGATAGGTTTTACCTTGTTATTAATTTTGGTGCTGCTCACGGGCGTGATATCCATCTTTAATCTTGCTAAATTTAATAGAAATATCATTCACGTCGTTTCTGAAGATTATCCCATCACCGTTAATGCAAATAAGATCGTCGACTCGTTTAATCAAATTATCATGACCCAGCAATATGTTTTATTGTCTAACGATGCCGCCGGTCTTCAGTCGCAGATCAATCATATCATTGACCTGCGCAATGAAATCGGCAAGAGATATGATTTTTTGGCAAGCGCGTCGCTGGATCCCTCGTCCTCACAGGTATTGAAAGAGCTCATCCTCGTCAGGAAAAAATTTTATCGCCTCCAATGAACGTTTCGAGACCGCCATTCTCAAGGGAGATAAATCGGCGGCGACCCAAGAATTCATGGAAACCTCTTTACCGATAATTGCGCAATATCAATCCGGCATCAAAAGCTTCATCCAGCTGCAAGATAACAAGATGGTGAATTCAGAAAGCCGGGTTTCGACAGATTTTCAAATCATCCGTTTGGTGCTGATAATACTGATTCTTGGCAGTCTCGCCACCGGTATGCTGATCGCATGGCGCATTACTCTGAGCATCACCCACCCCTTGCAGCGGGCGGTTACAGTGGCCAGAAAAGTGGCGGAGGGAGATTTGACCCGGTCAATGGAAGATATTTCCGCTCGGGATGAGACCGGCTTATTGTTGCAAGCCCTGGATGAGATGAATATCAATTTGCACCGTATCGTCCAGCGCGTTCGTGATGGTGCGGAGACTATCGCCGCCGCCACGGCCCAGATCGCCAGCGGCAACCAGGGATCTTTCTTCCCGAACGGAGGAACAGGCTGGTTCCATAGAGCAGACCGCCGCCTCGCTGGAACAATTGACCTCGATTATCAAAAATACCGCGGCGAACACCGTTGAGGCCACCGAAGTCTCTTCGCGGGCATCCGGCATTGTTCAACGCAATGGCGAGCTGATGGATACCGTAACGGACAAAATGCGCAGCATCCGTAATTCATCGGAACATATGTCGGAGATCATCGGCGTCATCGACAGCATTGCCTTTCAAACCAATATCCTGGCGCTGAATGCCGCGGTGGAAGCCGCCCGCGCCGGCGAAAACGGCCGAGGTTTCGCCGTGGTGGCCAGTGAAGTTAGAGCCCTGGCCCAGCGTAGCGCAACTGCGGCCAAGGAAATTAAAAACCTGATTGATGAATCGGTGAACCAGATTCATGAGGGTATGAAGCTGGTGGAGGAAGCGGGTATCTCTATGAAGGATATGGTGACAAACGTGCATAACGTAACGGACATTATCAAGGAAATCTCCCAGGCCAGCCATGAGCAAAGCGATGGCATTCATCAAATCAATCTCGCTGTCGGGCAAATCGACAGCACCACGCAGCAAAACGCGGCGCTGGTGGAAGAAGCCGCCTCAGCGGCGGTTTCTCTTCAAGCCCAGGCGGCGGCGCTGACGCAAATCGTCAGTACGTTCAAATTAACGTCGGCTTCCTTGACGGACGCCATACCGCATCACGATACAAACAAGCAGCCCTTGCCCGACCAGAAAGCGCCATTAACCGCCGAGACGGCGTCGACGGAGAACACGGAAAGCTGGACGTCCTTTTGAGGGATATTTCCAGTGCGGGTGAGTCGTTATCGGACTCAACAGCATATATGGGGCGACACGTCCCTAATTTTAATGCGCCCCTGCGGACCCCCATCGCGGTAAGCCTCGTGCGCAACGCACAAAAAAAAGCCGGCACCCAAGCCGGCTCAAGTATTACTGGAAGCAATGTGAGCAATGTCGTGCTTTCGCGGCTCCCCCTCAGCAGAAGGGGCATCCGGAACGCATGAAGATAATAATCATTATCATTCGCACTTGTAAAGCTTTTTTTAGCCAAGATACATTTTACGCAGCAGGCGTGGGACGGCCTCATCCTCGTTGGTACCGATGACTTCCAGCTCGGGCAGAAGCTCCTTTAAACGCTGGTGGGAGTTGCCCATGATGAAACCTTTACCGGCCATGGCCAGCATCTCTTTGTCATTCATGCCGTCGCCAAACGAGATGCAGTCCGCCAAAGAATAGCCGATGGTCTTGGCCACCTGATCCAGCGCATGGCCTTTGGATACGCCGCCGGCCATCACTTCCAGACAGACCGGCAGCGAGAAGCTGACATTGACCCGGTCGCCCCAGCGCGCATTGAGCGCCGACTCCAATTCCGTCAGCCGATCATGATCGTCGCTGGTGTAATAGACTTTGCAAATGCCGTCGGTGGGGAGCAAACCCGGCTCGAAGAGCTGATAGTTGAAATCGGATTCGCGGAAAAAATCCTGCTGATCGAGCCGGTTGCGATTCATATACCAATCATCGCGGCGATACACGTTGGTGAGAATCTTCGGATCGTCGTGCACCAGACCGAACAGCTCGCCGGCAATATCTTCGTCCAGATCGTGGGCGAAGATCAGTTCGCCGTCGGGATTGTGCACGCGAGCGCCGTTGGAGGTGATCATATAAGCGCTGATCCCCAAGTTATCGCGGATTTGCGACACATCGATATGGTGTCGGCCGGTGGCGAACACGAAATGGATATCGCGAGCGGTGAGCAACCGTAATGTTTCTTTGGTGTAAGGCTTGAGGGTGTGATCCGGCGCAAGCAGGGTACCGTCTAAATCGGACACGACAACTGGATACATAATTCTGGTTAAACCTCTGGCGTTGGCGACGGCAATTGCCGCCGGAATAAAATCAATGATGCCGCTCGAAAAAACCGGTGACGATGTTCAGCGCCTCTGCGCGTAAAGCATCTTTTTCGAACAGTATCTCATGTCGCGCGCCCGCGATCCTGATGGGTTTATTTCCCTCGCAGGGGTGACCGGCATCAGCCATGGCGCGGCAAAAAGCGTCATGGCTGCGGTTATCCACCACCTTTTCCTCGCCGGCCTGGATCAGTAACAACGGCGTCGTAATGGCGGCGGCCTTGAGTAGGATATCATTACCCGCCAGTATGCCTTCCCTGACCCAGTGATAGGTGGGTCCGCCTATGCGCAGCTCAGGGTCATCGGCATAAAAACGCAGGCTGCGACGGTAACGCTGCCAGCTATGGGTGAGCAGATTGAGCATAAAAGGCATTGGGCGCCACTGGCCGGTGCCGATGGCGTAATAGTCCCGCATGGCGGGCCGGCGCTCGGCCCATTCCAATATCTTCCAGGCTACCCAGTGCGGCATCGGCAAACGGATGCCGAACATCGGGGCGCATAATGCCGCGGCATCGCATGCATCGGGGCGGGCGGCCAAAAACAGGGCCAATATCGCGCCGCCCATGGAATGCGCCAGGGCGAAACGGCGTGAATAACCGCCGGTGTCGACATACCGCCGCCAAAAAAGCGTAAAATCCGCCACATAATCATTGAATTGCAGCACGTGCCCACGATGGCTGTCCGCCAATAAACGGTCCGATCGTCCCTGGCCGCGATGATCGATTATCATCACATCATAGCCGCAATGGTACAAATCGTAAGCGATTTCAGGGTATTTAACGTAGCTTTCAATGCGGCCGGTGCTGATGACCACCACGCGATTGTGCCGGGGGGGGAACGCAAACGGACAAACCGAATCGCCATACCCTGGGCACCTATAAATTCGCCCTCCTCGCGCCTGCGCCAAAAGTCCAACAGCGGACCGGTGGAAAACGCGGCGAATTGCTGCTCGCGGGTCAACCAGCTTTGCTTATGTCCTGATACCACCTTTTTACTCCAGGCATGACGCGAGGCAAAAAACAAAGGGCATGCGCGCCGGAAAATATTGCTGCCAAGCGGGGAAAAAGACTACTCTGTTACATCGGCGTCGGCCGCTTTATCGCTGTACCCGTTATGCGTCAAGTTGCAAATGCGCCGGCTTTCCTGCACCTCGCACTCATTACGCTTGATATTGTGACATAAAATGACCTCAACAGGGAGCGCATTTCATGACCTGGGACTGGTGGCTTACCTATCTTTTGACCACGACCCTCCTCAGCCTTTCCCCCGGCTCCGGCGCCATCAATACCATGAGCACCGGCATCAGCCATGGCTTTCGCGGCGCCGTGGCGTCCATTGCCGGACTGCAGGTGGGCCTGGCCACGCATATCCTGCTGGTGGGTATCGGGTTGGGGACGCTGTTCGCACACTCCCTGCTGGCATTTGAAATCCTCAAGTGGCTGGGTGTGGCTTATCTTTGCATCCTGGGCATTCAGCAATGGCGCACCGCCGGGACCTTTACCCTGAGCGCATCCGCCTTCGCCATGCCGCGCCGGCAATTGTTCCGGCGCGGTATTTTCGTCAATCTCACCAATCCGAAAAGCATTGTCTTCCTGGCGGCGCTGTTCCCGCAATTCATCCTGCCGCAGTCCCCTCAGACGACGCAGTATCTGGTGCTGGGCGTAACCACCCTGCTGGTGGATGTGGCGGTCATGTTTGGCTATGCCCGACTGGCGACCCGCATTGCCCGCGCCCTGAAAGGGCCCCGTCAAATGCGGCGCCTGAACCGCGCTTTTGGCTCGCTGTTCATTATGGTGGGCGCGCTATTGGCTACCGCGAAATAATCAGGCCGATGCCGAAACCGGCGAAAAACACGCCCGCCACGCCGTCAATCCAGCGCGCCAGACGCTGGTAGCCGCGCCGCATGGCCGGCAGCGCGAACACGAACGCCACCAGGGTAAACCACATCAGCGTTTCGCCGACAATCATGACGAACAGACCCCAACGCACGCTGGCGGCGATATTATTTCCCACAAACAGGGAAAAAACGCTGCCGAAATAGATAAGCGCCTTGGGGTTGGCCAGATTGGTAAACAGACCGCGTAGAAACGGATAGCCGGAAGGAGCCCGCGGCGCGGCGGAATGCCCCGTGGGATGGGGGGCGGGATGGCGGGCGGAACGCAGCAATTGCCAGCCTAGCCAGCATAGGTAGAGACCGCCCCCCCCCCACCGTGATAATGCTGTGCAGCCATTGCATTTTCGACAGCAGCAGATGCAAACCCATTAGTGCCAGCGCCGCCCAGACGGCTACCCCCAGGCTGATGCCCAGCACGCCCAGCATGGCGTCATGCCGTGAACGGCTGACCGCGGTCTGGGATACGAAGAAAAAATCCGGGCCGGGGCTCATGAGCGCAATCAATTGGACCATGGCCACGGTGGCGAACAGCATTAACATTATCGATTCTCCAATACACGTCATACATCAAGCGACAGGCCGCGATCGCATCCACTTCTGCCGAAGTGTCGCCGCTTTGCACCCGCAAATAGATTCAGCCAAGCGGGCAGCCACGCTTTTCCGGGGCCGCGTCAGCGCGCCGGCTGCGGGTCATCCATCGATAAGATGATCGCGGATGACCGTCAGGAAAGGCATGCCGAAGCGGTCGAGCTTGCGGTGGCCGACGCCGTTTACCCGCAGTAAATCATGAGCGGTCACCGGCAATTGCTCCGCCATTTCCAGCAGAGTGGCGTCATTGAACACCACATACGGCGGCACGTTCGCTTCGTCCGCCAGGGACTTGCGCAGTTTACGCAGCTTGGCGAACAGTTGTCTGTCGTAGTTGCCGCCATAGGTTTTCGGCGCGCTGCGGGTTTTGAGGTTCGTTACCCGCGGTTCGGCCAGCATCAGCGGCACCTCGCCCCGCAATACCGGGCGAGCCGATTCGGTTAATTGCAACGCCGAATGCCGGGTGATGTTCTGGCTTATCAACCCCAAGTGGATCAACTGCCGAAGCACGCTGACCCAGTGTTCATTGGTGCGATCGCGACCGATGCCGTAGACCGGCAACCTGTCGTGGGCATATTCCCGTATCCGCTGACTGTTGGCGCCGCGCAGCACTTCGACGATATAGCCCATGCCGAAGCGCTGGCCCACACGGTAAACGCAGGAAAGCGCCTTGCGAGCCTCTTCCAGTCCGTCATAGCGCTTAGGGGGATCGAGGCAGATATCGCAGTTGCCGCAGGGCTGCTGGCGGCTTTCGCCGAAATAATTCAGCAGCACCAGCCGGCGGCAGGTTTGGGCCTCGGCGAAAGCCCCCATGGCGTTAAGCTTGTGCCGCTCGATATCCTGCTGCTCGCCGGGCGGTTTTTCCTCAAGGCAACGGCGCAGCCAGGCCATGTCCGCCGGGTCATAAAACAATATGGCTTCCGCCGGCAGACCGTCGCGGCCCCCACGGCCTGTTTCCTGGTAATAGGATTCGATATTGCGCGGAATGTCGTAATGCAGCACAAAACGCACGTTGGGTTTGTTGATGCCCATGCCGAAGGCTACGGTGGCCACCACGATTTGCAGGTCATCCCGCCCAAACGCTTCCTGAACCTGTCCGCGCCTTTCGTTGCTTAAACCCGCATGGTAGGCATCGGCGCTAATGCCCTTGCTTTGCAAGCGAGCGCTGATGTCTTCCACCCGCGACCGGCTGTTGCAATAGATAATACCGCATTTACCGCGCTGCCCTTGGACAAAATGCCAAAGCTGGTCGAAGGGCTTGAATTTCTCCACCAGCGTATAGCGAATGTTGGGTCGATCGAAACTGCTGATTTGAATGAGGGGATCCCGCAAATCAAGCAGACGGACGATGTCCTGCCGGGTAGTATCATCAGCGGTGGCGGTAAGGGCGATAAACGGCAGATGGGGGAAATGCCGTTTGATTTGTCCCAGCGCCCGGTACTCCGGACGGAAATCATGGCCCCATTGAGAGATGCAGTGCGCCTCATCCACCGCTATCATGGCCGGTTGCCATTGCAACAGTTCGTCGAGCATATCCCCCATCATCAAACGCTCGGGGGCGATATAAAGCAGCTTGATATGGCCTTCACGGCATGCCGTTCTTATCTCATGCTGCTGCTCGCGGGTTTGCGTGGAATTCAGGCAGGCTGCGGCGACGCCGTAGGCAAGCAATTGATCGACCTGGTCTTTCATCAGGGAGATCAGCGGCGATACCACCAGCGTCAGCCCTTCCATCACCAGAGCGGGTATCTGGTAGCACAAAGATTTGCCGCCGCCGGTGGGCATGACCGCCAGACAATCCCTGCCGCCCATGACGGCAGCGATTAATGCCTGCTGACCCGGTCTGAATTGCTGGTAGCCGAAGGTGTCATGCAACACCTGTTCAGCCAGCGCTTCCCGATCTATCACCAACGCCGTCGACACATTATCCCCAACTTATTCCCTGCTGAACGCCGGTTTTATCGCCGGCCGTCGTTGAACCGCCAATGTCTACATCATGTCATTAAGCATGAAACCCACGCCGATGCGGGTTTGGCGAACATTATAATCAATTAGCGACTCGCCGTAACCACTAAAAAGCTGGGTGTAAAAACGCACGTGTTTAGAAAGGGGATAACTCCATCCCAATTGGCCGCTGCCGTAACCGCTGTTCCAGTTATAGCGGCTTTCCACTGAAAAAACGCTGGGACCCCAGGCATAGCCTATCTTCAACCGATAGTATCCCAAATATTTGGTGATATCCGGATTATCGCTTAGGCTGCCGAAGGTCATCCAGGGTTTTATCTCCACCTGCCAGTTGCCGTTTTGCGCCATCAGACGGGTATACGCTCGATCCCAACTGCGGGAAGTGGGATCCGACCGGCCGTTGGACTGGTGATTGACGCCCGCTTCCACATCGCGCAGCGTCCAGCCGGCGAATTCATAATCCGTGGCCCAGCCAAGGAACAGCTGCGGCTCATAGTTGGTTTCACGAAAAGGCGAGGACTCTTTGGTATTGGAGGCCTGCCACCAGGAATCCTGGGTATAGGACGCCGCCAATAACGAGTTGTCGCCTACGATACCGCGCCACAGGGGAAATGCCAGGCTTAACTGAAAATTCAGCTCATCTTTGCGGGCGTGATCGGACCAATCATAGCTTTTGATGGCTTCTTTATTGATATTGCTGGTGTAGGTGTAGTCTACATAGTTGCTTTCGTAAGGATAAAGAAGGAAGGGATTGTCATGGTCTTGCAGTAAATTGGCGATAATGCTGCCTCTCACCGGAGGCGCGTCCCACACCGTACTTTCCGTCGCTTCCTGCGCCAAAACGGTTGTTGAAAATCCTGCCGAAAGCACCACGGCCACCAAAAGCTTACGCATATTTTTTATCTCCTGAGTGCGCACCCTGAAAAAAGCCTGCAACCAAATCAGTTTACACATAAATAACTATTTTAATTAATGTAATGCTCCTAATTATTACACTCCTTCAAAAGACGACATCTTTGACGCCAGCCTTTAAAGCGGTGCCTTGACCGCGCCTTTGGCTTATACTTGCTCGTTTTCTTCTGCCCTCTGGATAATGAATGAATAGACAATCCACGCGTAGAGGCGTGTTATGCGCCCTCGGCGCCTATTTGATTTGGGGGCTGGCGCCAGCTTACTTCAAACAGATTCAGCAGGTGCCCGCCACGGAAATCCTGACCCACCGGATTATCTGGTCGGTATTTTTTATGGCGGTATTACTGACTTTATGCGGTAAATGGGCGCAGGTCAGGGCGGTATTCCGACAGCGCAGGACGTTGTTGATGCTCGGCCTGACCTCGCTGCTGGTGGGGGGCAATTGGCTGCTCTATATCTGGGCGGTAAACCATCATCATATGCTGGAAGCCAGCCTGGGCTACTTTATCAATCCGCTGGTGAATATCCTGCTGGGCATACTGTTTCTCGGCGAGCGCTTTCGAAGAATGCAATGGCTGGCGGTCATACTGGCGGCCTGCGGCGTGCTGCTGCAACTGTGGAAGTTCGGGTCGCTGCCGCTGATTGCCCTTGGCCTGGCCTTTAGCTTCGCCTTTTACGGTCTGTTGCGAAAAAGGCTCGGCATCGACCCGCAAATCGGCATGCTTATTGAAACATTATGGCTGCTGCCCGTGGGCGCCTGGTATCTGTTCTGGTTTGCCGACAGTCCCACCAGTCATTTGGGCGCCAACAGCCTATCGCTAAACGTGCTGCTTATCTCGGCGGGGGTCATCACCACGGTGCCGCTGTTGATGTTTGCCGACGCCGCCAACAATCTGCGGCTCTCGACGCTGGGCTTTTTCCAGTATCTTGGCCCGACGCTGATGTTCCTGCTGGCGGTGTTCTGCTATGGCGAAATCATGACTCAGGATAAACTCTTCGCCTTCAGTTTTATCTGGCTGGCGCTGGCGGTGTTTATCTTCGACGCCGTGGTGTGGCAAAAAAAATCACGGCATGCGCGGCGCGGCATAGCCTGAATTAAATCGCGCCATCGTCTGACGCCGCACCAGGGCGGCGAACAGCCGCATGGTGATGGGGAACAGACGCAGCAGGACGGCGGACAGCCGCAGGGGGACGGCGAGCAGCCGCACCAGGTCGCCGGATAGCCGCATTGGGACGACGAGCAGCCACAGGGAAACCGCGGACGCGTGCGTCGAGCGTCGGCGGCGCGAGCGGTTTATAGCCAGTTTTTGCGTTTAAAGTACAAATAGGGGGGCGAGCCCCGCCAGGATCATCAGCGCGATGGCGCCGGGATAGCCAAAGCTCCATTTCAGCTCAGGCATAAACTCGAAATTCATACCATAGCTCGACGCCACCAGCGTGGGCGGCAAAAACACCACCGACACCACCGAGAAGATTTTGATGATGCGGTTTTGCTCGATATTGATAAACCCCATCGCCGCCTGCATCAAGAAGTTAACCTTTTGGAACAGCGATTCGTTATGAGGCAACAGGGATTCGATATCCCGCAGGATTTCCCGCGCCTGCTCCAACTGGCCGGAAGGCAACCGCGCCCTTCGCACCAGAAAATTCAGCGCGCGCTGGGTATCCATCAGACACAACCGCACTTTCCAGCCCACATCCTCCAGCTCCGCAAGAGTGGACAAGGCTTCATCGTATTCATCCCCCTGGTGTCCCTCCATGATAACCAGGCTCAGCGCTTCCAGATCGCTGTAGATATTTTCGATCTCGTCGGCCAATTGCTCAATTTTGGTTTCGAACAGATCCAGCAGCAGTTCATAGGCGTTGCCGTCGGTGAGAGTCTGGCTGCGGGCGCGCATGCGGTATAATCGGAATGCCGGCAGCTCGCGTTCGCGCAGAGTGAAAAGCCGGCCGTCGCGGATGGTGAACGCCACCGTGGCGTTACCGGCATGATCCTCTGCGTCCTCGTAAAAAAAGAACGAGTGGATATGCATGCCGTCTTCGTCTTCGAAAAAACGCGCGGAGGCTTCGATATCTTCCAGCTCCAGGCGCGTCGCCAGGCTTTGCCCGAGCTCATTCTGGACTTTTTCGCGCTCCCCGTTTTCGGGTTCGATCAAATCCACCCAGACGGAACCGGTTAACGTATCGCCTTCATCCAGTTCAAGACGGGATAAGCGATTGTGCTCCAATGTAAACGCATTAAGCATACGCTATGGCTTCCTTAGCGGTGTTAAGCGGGAAACGCTTTAGAAGTTGAAACCGAAAGGTGAATATGTCACCGGCAAGTTCCAGACCGTTAAAGATCCGGCTCGGAGCGACACATCAAAAATGCGGGTCGCTGATAACCACCAAGGCCATCAGCAATAAGGTTAGCCTTAGTTTTATCTGATGAACAGATTATCGAGCCAGTATCTACTGGGGGCGTCCAAGGCGTAATCCTCTCACAATCATAGTGCGCGCATGTTACGCCGAGATGAAAAAGGCTGTCAATACGCAAGGGCCGGGCCGCGGCTTATTTTTCGCACGATTGTCGCCCTGTCTACTCTTCACCCCGCCGGCCGCCATGGACGCGGGGTATAGAGCAGCGGGCGAACGCCCGTCAAACCGTCTCTAGTCGGGCATAGGCCGCCACCAGCCACTTGATGCCCTGGCCCTGAAACGCTATCTGCAGGCGGCTATGCTCGCCGCTGCCTTCCAGGTTGATAACGGTTCCTTCACCGAATTTGGGATGACGCACTCGCTGGCCCAGGGTGTAACCGCTGTCGTTTTCGCTCATGGGCGCCCCCATGCGCTGATGATTGGCCGGCCGCGATACGCTGGCCCGCAGGCGCACCTCTTCCACGCACTCCTGGGGCAGCTCGCCCACAAAACGCGAGGGCCGATGGAAGGCCTCTTTGCCGTAAAGCCGGCGGGTCTCGGCATAGGTGAGGGTCAATTTTTCCATGGCACGGGTCACGCCCACATAGGCCAGGCGGCGCTCCTCCTCCAGCCGACCGCCTTCATCCAAAGACATCTGGCTGGGAAACATGCCCTCTTCCATGCCGACCATAAACACCTGGCGGAACTCCAGGCCCTTGGCGGAATGCAGCGTCATCAGCTGTACCGCGTCCTGATAGGCATCCGCCTGCCCTTCGCCGGCCTCAAGCGCGGCGTGGGACAGGAACGCCTGCAGCGGCATTAAATCTTCATCCTCGTCCTGATAGCTGTACTGGCGGGTGGCGGTCACCAGTTCTTCCAGGTTTTCGATGCGGGCCTGGCCCTTTTCGCCTTTTTCCTGTTCATACATCAGCCACAGACCGGAGTTTTTTATCACCCGGTCGGTCAACACATGCAGAGGAAGATCGGCGGTTTCTTCCGCCAAGGCGTCCAGGAGTTCGATAAAACGCTGCATGGCCGAGGCGGCACGGCCTGCTAAGACCCGTTCCCGCAATAGTTCTCGGGTGGCCTGCCAAAGGGTGAGCTGCCGATCCCGGGCCGCTTGCCGGATCACATCCAACGTGCGATCGCCGATACCGCGGGTAGGCGTATTCACCACCCGCTCGAAGGCCGAGTCGTCGTTACGGTTGGCGATGAGACGCAGATAGGCAAGAGCGTCCTTGATTTCCTGCCGCTCGAAGAATCGCTGGCCGCCGTAGATGCGATAAGGCATGGCGCTTTGCAGCAGCGCCTCTTCCAGCACGCGGGACTGGGCGTTGCTGCGATACAGAATGGCGCTGTCGTTAAGGGCACCGCCGCCCTCTTGCCAGGTTTTGATCCGGTTTACCACAAAGCGCGCTTCGTCCAGCTCGTTGAACGCGCAGTAGATGGAGATGGGCTCGCCGGCGGCGTCCTCGGTCCAGAGATTTTTCCCCAACCGGCTGCCGTTATGGGCGATAAGGGCATTGGCCGCCGTCAGAATATTGCTGGTGGAGCGGTAGTTCTGTTCCAAGCGGACGGTCTGCGCGCCGGGAAAATCATCCAGGAAACGCTGGATATTTTCCACCTGGGCGCCGCGCCAGCCATAAATCGACTGATCGTCGTCCCCCACGATCATGACATTGCCCTGGGAGCCGGCCAGCAGGCGGATCCAGGCGTACTGGATGCGGTTGGTATCCTGGAATTCATCCACCAGAATATGACGGAACCGATCACGGTAATGTTGCAGGATATGCGGCTTGTTCAGCCACAGTTCGTGGGCGCGCAGGAGTAACTCCGCGAAGTCCACCAGCCCGGCGCGGTCGCAGGCCTCCTGATAAGCCTGATAGATGCGCAGCCAGGTGGCTTCAACGGAATTGCCGTAGGTCTCCACATGCTGGGGGCGCAGCCCTTCATCTTTTTTTGCCGCCGATATACCACATAGCCTGGCGGGGGGGGCCACTGTTTCTCGTCGATGTTCAGCGCGCGGATAATCCGTTTGAGCAGGCGCAGTTGATCTTCGCTGTCGAGGATCTGGAAATCCTGCGGCAGGCCCGCGTCCAAATGGTGGGCGCGCAATAACCTGTGCGCCAGGCCGTGGAAAGTGCCGATCCACATGCCGCCCTGGCCCGGGCCGAGCAGATGTTCGATACGATGACGCATCTCCGCCGCCGCTTTATTGGTGAAGGTCACCGCCATAATGGAATAGGGCGAGCTGTTTTCCACCGAGAGCAGCCAAGCGATACGGTGCACCAGGACCCGTGTTTTGCCGCTGCCGGCGCCGGCCAGCACCAACAGGTTGCCGCGCGGGGCGGCGACGGCTTCGCGTTGTTTGTCATTCAGGCCAGCAAGCAGTTCAGTGACGTCCATAAAAAGCCTTTTATTACCAAAACGGATGTCGTCCCGGCGGCGACAATGTGTAAACTCGCGTCTTTCAAGCCGCAGCCGTGTCGGCTGCGCGAGATTGTTGACAAAGTGCCCGGCCGGAGTAGGCCGCGCTAGCGACTCCCGGCCGCTGTTCGCGGTCATTGAGTTATCGACGCGCCCTGGGTTCGCATGTTTATCGCTTTGCTGCGAATCTACATTCACCGGGTATTTACTGTATATTTATACAGCATTTCTGTTGATTATAGCAAGGCGGCCAGGGATGCCAACCGCGAAATTTCCATATGCGGCAACAAGCGGGCGTCGGCGGCCCGGCGGATATCGCCGCCGCGATCGTTGACCCAGCAGGCCTGCATGCCGCACTGTACGGCGCCGGTGATGTCCGCCGCCAAATCGTCCCCAACGTGAAGAATACTTTCCGTCGGCAGGCCGAGCCTTTCCGCCGCCAGATGATACATATCACGAAAGGGTTTGGCACGCCCGTCAGGGCCGGCGCGCAGTACAAACGTGAAATAATCCCCCAGACCGCAAGCCTCGGGAGACGCATTGCCGTTGGTAATGGCCGCCAGGGGCCAGCGTTCGCTAAGGGCGCGCAGCGTTTGATGCGTGATAACGGGAACATCAATATTGCTGCGCCAGCCGGCAAATTCCGCCATGGCGGCATCCGCGCCGGCGCGGGCTTCGGCGTCGCTCAAGCCTTGGATGCGCAAAGCAAGATCCAGAGCGCGCCAGCGCCATTGCGTAACATCGTGATAGATCTCCGGCTCCCGTTGACGCAGCTCGGCGCGAACGGTCCGATAATAAGCCGCGTCCAGGTTTTTCAAGGCCGGATGATAGTTTTGCAAAAACAGCAGCGATTCCCGTTCGGTGCGGGCGATCACCGGCCGGTTATCATAGAGAGTGTCATCCAAATCAAAGGTCAATGCGCGCACGCAACGCAGGGGACGGTAAAAACGCATCAAGACTTTCCTCGTTTGGCCCGGGGATGTGCGGCGTCATAAACCTGGGCCAGATGTTGAAAATCCAGGTGAGTATAGATTTGCGTGGTGGAGAGATTGGCGTGGCCCAGCAACTCCTGCACCGCCCGAAGATCGCCGCTGGATTCCAGCATATGGGTGGCAAAGGAGTGGCGCAGCTTATGGGGGTGGACATGGCTTTCAATGCCTTGTTTTATTCCCCATTCGGCAAAACGCTTTTGCACGTTGCGCATGGATATGCGTTTACCGGTCTTGGCCAAAAAGACCGCATTATCCTCGGGAGCGAAGACCGCCCGCAGCGCCAGCCAACGCCGCAGCCAGACGACGGCGGTCTTGCCCAGCGGCAGCTTGCGCTCTTTATTGCCCTTTCCCACCACCCTCACTTCGCCTGCGTCCAAATCAATATGGCCGCAATCGAGATTCACCATTTCCGCCAGACGCAGGCCGTCGCCGTACATGAGTTCCAGCATGGCGCGATCGCGCACCGCCAGCGGATCGCCGCTGTCGATGTCCAATAAGCGGGAGACCTCGTCCACATCCATGTTTTTCGGCAGATGACGGCCGGCGCGGGGAGCGGAAACGCCTCTGGCCGGATTGGCTTTCAACTGGCCCCGCGACACGAGAAAATCAAGGAAACTGCGTAACGCCGACAGGCGCAGCGCCAGGCTGGAGGATTGCAACCCCCGGCGCTTGCTGCGGGCGGCGATAGACCGCACATGGTTTGCATCGAGCTGCGGCCATTGGGCGACGCCCAGTTCGTCGGCGATTTCAACCAGCGCCGCGAGCTGGTGGCCATAGCTGGCCTGGGTCAGCGGACTGAGTTGCCGTTCCACCCGCAAATAGCGCAAAAACGCCTCAACTTGAGGTTGTAACGGCGAACCGCCGGCGGTCATAGGCGAGAGACCCAACGCACCAGCAGGCCGGGCAGCAAGGAAGCCAATTGCTGCAGTAAAACGGTGCCCATGCCCGATTGATAATGCTGGCTGTCGCGGCTGGTGAAAATGACGACGCCGAGGGAGCCGTCCTCGCCCATAAGGGACATCGCCACCGAGCCCACTTGCCTGGCCTGAGGTATCAACAGCAGCAACTCCGGGCCGTTCAGAGTGCCCAGGTAATGATTACCCTGGCCGAGGCGCTGGATACGCAAAGGCTCAAACGCCGACCGGGACAGGCCGAGATGAGTAAAATCCGAGGGCGCCCCCACCAGCCATTTATCGCTGAACAGGCGCACATGCGCGCCGGATAAACCGAGGCTGCGCCCCCAGCGCTGTAAACGGCTCAAAAAATCCTGCAGGCTCTCGGCTGTCGCCAAATCGGTCTGCAAATCCAACAGTCGGTTAAAGAGCTGTTCATTGGCCGACGCCGCTTCCATCAGCCGGCCGATGTCTTCTTCCAATTGCTGAATATGCCGGCGCTGACGCGTTATCTGCCACTCCAGCAAAGAAACGCTGCCCCGGTTGACATGGGGAATGCGCATTTGCTCTACCTGAAGAGCGTTGCGGATAAAAAAAATCCGGATTTTGTACCAGGAATTGCGAAACCGTACTGTCGTCCAGGACCGGCGCCGTCTCGACTTGCTCCCCGATATTTTCATAGATGAATAAACCCGTCGTAGATATGCACCGCCGGCCCGGTCATAAAGAGCGGGTTGCCCGGACCTTTCCAACTGATTTCCAAACCGCCCCCCAGCAGATCCACTTGCACCCGCGGCGACAGCAGGCCCTGTTGTATACCCACCGCCACCGCGGCGCAGGCGCCGCTGCCGCAGGCCTGAGTCTCGCCTACCCCGCGTTCGAACACCCGCAAACGTATATTCTGGGGATTCACTACCTGCATAAATCCGATATTCGCCCGTTCCGGGAAACGCTCGTGACTTTCCAGCAGAGGACCAAGGACGGCCACCGGCGCGGTGTCGGTATTCTCCACCTGGATAACGCAATGAGGATTGCCCATGGAAACCACGCCGCACAGCACCGTTTGCTCCGCTACCCGCATAATGTAGGTTTTTTCCGCTTTGGCGGCGCGAAACGGGACATCCTGCGGCTCGAATTTCGGCTCGCCCATGTTCACCCGCACCAAATCGTCATCGGTGATGGTAATAACCATTCGCTCGGTTTGGGTGCTGACGTGCAATTCCCGTTTGTTGGTGAGATTTTTCATCCTGACGAAACGGGCGAAGCACCGGGCGCCGTTGCCGCATTGCGCTACTTCGCCGCCGTCGGCGTTGAAAATGCGGTAATGAAAATCAAGCTCCGGATCGTAAGGCGGTTCCACCACCAGCAGTTGGTCGAACCCTACGCCGCAATGCCGGTCCGCCAATCGCCGGATAAGCTCCGGCGAAAAATAGACGTTTTGCGTAACGGCGTCGACAACCATAAAGTCGTTTCCCAGACCGTGCATTTTGGAAAACTGCATATCTTACTCCGCTGACATACCCTGTGCGCAGCATAGCGCTTCTTATGGCGCTAAGCGACACAAACGCGTTTATTGGCCCCCGCTGCGCGCTCTATGATACAACGCTTAAGGCACAATAGAATCCCCATGCGGCGCATTGCTGCCGGGATCCGCTGATTGCACCGGTGATTGGGTGGACGTATCCGTGGAAGTCAGCTTATGCGTTGGCGCGGGCTTGTTTTTAGGCGGCGGCGGCATGTATAACGGCCCTTTCAGCCCGCATCCGTACAATCCCAGTACTAAAAACGCCGTTATCAACGAGCGCAATTGCCTTTTCATCCGATTCATTACCTGTCGTTCATGCTCTCAAGCCCTCTATCATCGCAGTTGAGTCTTGAAAAGCAACAGGAATCGATTGGAAGGCCGCCGGGTCCGCCGCTAAGCGGACCTCCGAAGCCTGGTATGGAGCAGGGGCATCCCGGCCGCGAAGGCCATGTGCATGAGCGAAAACCATAGCCGGCAAGGCCATGCCCACAAGCGAGATTCACGGCCGTGATGGCCATGTCCACGAGCGAAATCCACGGCCGTGATGGCTATGCCTAAGAGCGGTATCTCAGCCGCGCCGGAAGCGCGGCGAACCCTTTGGGTTTAGCGCGGCGCGATAACCGGGAGAGCCGTCAACTCGACTGCGCCTGCTGCTGCGAGGCATCCTGATCATAGGCCGTGGCGGCCACCAGTTGCGACAGCACGCTGTTGCGAAACGGCACCACCTGAATACGCCCGTCCAACGGCACTATTTGATAGAATTGCGGCAGGTTGAAGTTGATAAAGCTTGAGCCATAGGTAAACCGGTCGTGGGAAGAGGAGTAGAAACGGCTCACATCCCTCACCAGTTCCTCCTTGCTTCCCTCGCAATGATGGTAAGCTTCGACCCGGTTGGTTTCATCGAGAATATAGATATTGAATCCCTGTTCGTCCGGACTGTCCTCGAAGAAGAACTGAATGATGCCTTCGCTGGCGAAACCGTCCACCACCGGCGGCAGATGCACTTTGTCGGTTTCCATTTGTATGGAGAGGCCGTGCAGCTTGTTGTTGGAGATGGCGCCGTAAAATTCGATGGCGTTTTCCAGCTTCTGCACCGATACGCTCAGTCGCTCGAAGAACAGCCCCCAGGTCTGGCCGGCGACCCGCACCGCTTTGAAGCGGGCGGGATCCTGGCGCGTGCTGGAAAGGCGCAGCTCGATGCATTCGGAAACCAGCTGCTGTACCCGGGTCCGAATCAGCCCGCGCAAATGCTGGCTATAGCAGAATACTTCCACCGTGTCGGGGGGGGAGGCATCCTGATGCATTTTGCCGAGAATGGTTTTCAGGGCTTCAAGCACCGCCTGCTCGCCGCTGAAATGCAGGGTACGCACTTCGTTCCAGGAGTTGCGGTACAGCAGGTCGATGCTGCCCACCAGGCACTCTTGCTGCTGGCCGAAGCTGAAAACATCCAGCTTGCGGAAATCGAAATGCACCACCTGATTGCGGAAAACCGCAGTGGGATCGTGTTCGAGATTGACGATAATGGCCAAATGGCGGATTTCGCACGGGCTGTAGAGCGCTTTGGGCGTCGGCGCGGGCACCCGCAGCGGGAACGTGCGGGAAACATCCGCCACCAGTTCCTGCAGCCGGGCGACATCGCACACATCGCTGCCTTTGATATGCAGACAGGTCTTGGCGGTCAACAGCCCGTTGAACCAGGCCCACGCCACCAGCTTGTTGAGATAACGGTTATATTCCAGCGGCTGATGGCTGATGATGGAATCCATGGACGGCGATTGGTTATACAAATACCAACCGGCTCGATTGGCGCGCCCTTGGGGCACATGGATAAACGTCAGGTGCTGTTCGGACAGGTCCGGGGAAATTTGCGGATTGATAAGCGTAATCTTGCCGGGCAGCGCTTCGAACGCCGCATAAAGCTTACGGGTCAATACGCCGATATCCTGCGGGCTGGCGCTGACGCTCAGGTTGTTTCGCCGGGCGAAACGAATCAAATTGCGGTAGCTTTGCATCATGGCGTCGAGCAATTCGTTATGCGCTTCCCGCACCTGGCCGATTTTCCAGTTGGCGCGATCATCGAGCATGCTCAGACGCGCTTCGTCCCAGCCCCATTCCTTCACCTGCTGGCTGAGAATCTCCCGCCGCCAGACCACGCTTGCCGGCGTAGAGGACAACTTCTCGCAGACTTTAAGATAAAAACAGCGCCGCACCAGGTCCAATCGGGTCATATCATTAATCTGGGTCAGGTAATGGGTCACCCGTTCCAGCATCATGCAGTAGGGATCCAGGCCGAAAGAAACGATCTCGCCGTCATGGAGATGCTGCTTGATATTCATCGCCAATAGCTGAGTGTGGGGATATTCCCAGGAGTAGGCTTCCAGCAGCAGGGTTTTCAAAACCGCTTTATAGGGAGAGTCGATGCTTTTGTAAAGCTGCCACAGGCTGGCGCCGAAGTATTCTTCGGCGGAAAGGGTGCCCAGCCCGCCCAAATCCAACCATTCATTGGGTGTCAGGGCGCCGCGGGCATACAACGACATCACATACTCGTCGTAATGGTCCTCTTCCTCCCCCGGCACCATGTTCCATAAAATGCGTTTGCCGGCCATGCGTACCGCGGTACGGTAGAATTCGTCCAACAGCAGGATATGCTGGGTGGAACCGCAGTCATCGTCGCCGAGATTGCCGCTTTCATTGTGACGGAAGCGATTTTCATCAATAAGGAAAAAAATTGACTTCCACGCCCTGGGCCGCCGCCCATTTTTCCAGCAACAGGCATTTGCGCTGCAATTGGGCCCGCTCGGCGTTATCGAGCCAGGACTGATGACAGACCCAGACATCCAGGTCTGAATTGGCGTTCTGACCAATGGAGGAGGTGCTGCCCATGGAGTAGACACCGGTAATCGGACGCTCGCCGCTGACCGGAGCCACCAGCGCAATGGCGGAATCGCGGGTCAATTCGCGCAGCAACCCGGCTTGCTTTTCATCGGACGCATAAAAACAAACGCCGCAGGGTACGTTACCTTCAAGGTAGCCCGGAAGCATTGGGTGATGATAATGTAATAAGCTTGGCAGCAGACTGTAGACCTGCTGAAAGGCCGGCCCCATGGCCGCCAATGCCCGATCCACCCGAAGTTGGTTGATCGCGTCCAGTCTCTGTTTCAATGTCTCGATATAGAAGTACAAGACGTCTCGCCTGGTTATCCCGGTGCCTAAAAAAAACCCGTTTCCAAACCCGGCCGGATATGATGTTAGAAGAATGCTCGGCCGGTAATTGCTGGAAACGTGATCAATTTAACACCTTGCTGTTTGACCGTAAAGGAAGTTAAGCTACTCATTAATTATAACACTTTTCCCTGTTGCTACCTTTAATTCCAAGATGTCGGCCGGCTGCCCGACGCCTTCACCCCCCTCATCCCTATACCTTACAGAGCCTTACCATCGATGATAGGATGCAATGATAGGATGCGATGGTAGGATGAGCGGTGAATGATTGAAACGGTAACGAACACTATGCGAGACAATCTGTTAAGGATCGCCACCCGGCAAAGTCCCCTGGCATTATGGCAAGCGCAATACGTGCGCGGGGAACTGATGCGACATCACCCGGAACTGCGGGTGGATCTGGTGCCCATGATAACCCGCGGCGATATCCTTCTGGACACTCCGTTGGCCAAAGTCGGCGGCAAAGGGTTATTTATCAAAGAGTTGGAGCGGGCGTTGCTGGAAGATGAGGCCGATATCGCCGTGCATTCCATGAAAGATGTCACGGTTTCTTTTCCCGACGGACTGGCGTTGGCGACGATTTGCGAACGAGAAGATCCTCGCGATGCCTTCGTTTCCGCCCGCTACGGACGGCTGGAAGATTTACCGCCCGGAGCGGTGCTGGGCACCTCGAGCCTGCGCCGGCAGTGCCAGGTGCGGGAACGCCGGCCGGATTTGAAAGTCCGCGATCTGCGCGGCAATGTGGGCACCCGCCTGGCCAAGCTGGATCAGGGGGATTACGACGCGGTGATCCTGGCGGTGGCCGGTCTTAAGCGCCTTGGGCTGGAAGAACGCATTCGGACGCCCTTGGCGCCGGAAATGTGCCTGCCCGCCGTCGGCCAGGGCGCCGTGGGCATTGAATGCCGCCTGGAAGATAGTCGCACCCGGGCGCTGTTGGCCCCGTTGCATCACAGGGAAACCGCCATTCGGGTCGGCGCCGAACGGGCCATGAATGCCCGCCTTGACGGTGGTTGCCAAGTGCCCATCGGCAGCTATGCCGAAATCCATGGCGATCGGCTGTGGCTGCGGGCCCTGGTGGGCAATCCGGACGGCAGCAGGGTTATCCGCGCCGAGCGCAGCGCCCCGCTGCATGAAGGGCAGGCCCTGGGAGAAGCCGTGGCGGAGGAACTGCTGCGAAACGGCGCGCGGGAAATTCTTGAGCAGGTCTATCAGGGGAACCCGACGCAATGAGCATCCTGGTGACGCGCCCCTCCCCCGCCGGCGAAGAGTTGGTCAATCGCCTGCGCTCAAGGGGGCAATCCGCCTGGCATTTACCTTTGATTGAATTTTCCCCAGGCGATGAGCTGGCATTATTGCCGTCGCGTCTCGACGCCCTGGCGTCGGGGGATATGCTGTTCGCGGTATCCCAATATGCCGTGAGTTATGCCAACGCCTTGCTGAACCGGCAGGGGCTGACGTGGCCTGCGCGGCTCAATTATTTCGCCGTGGGCCGCACCAGCGGATTGCTGCTGCACACGCTGAGCGGAGTAGACGTCGGCTTTCCCCGCGAAGGCGAAGGCAGTGAATACCTGCTTGAGCTTCCCGCTCTGCAACGTATCGCCGGGGGACGGGCCTTGATCCTGCGCGGCAACGGCGGGCGGGAAGTGCTGGAAGAAACGCTGCGCCGACGGGGCGCCGAGGTAGGCTACTGCGAATGCTATCGCCGTAGCCCGGTCGGTTATGACGGTGAGGAGCAAAGCCGGCGTTGCTTGCAGTTGGGTATAAATACTTTGATCATAACCAGCGGCGAAATGTTACAACAATTCTATACTTTAATACCCGCTTACTATCGCGACTCGTGGCTGATGGGCTGCCGGGTCGTCGTGGTGAGTGAACGGCTGGGGACTGTAGCCCGCCAATTGGGCTGGACGGATATCGTCGTGGCTGATGCTGCCGACAATGATGCGCTTATGCGTGTGCTGCTCTAAATTCAATATGGGATAGGCCAATATGACGGAACACACCACTCCAACAACGCCGCAGGAAAACACCATCGGCGCGGCGAATACCCCCGGCGCATCTCGAGCTGATACAACGGCTACCCTCTTAGACGAGACGCCGTCGGCGCCCGGCGATAACCCTCCCCGCAAGCCTCGTTCCCGCGGCAAGCCGAGCTTGGGCGTCATCCTGGCGGTATTGGCCATTATTCTCACCCTTCTGCTGGCGGCGGCGCTCTATTCCCATAACGCCCGGCAAGACAACGCGCAGACCGCCGCCGACCAGCGGTTGCAATCCCGGCTTGACGAACTGCAGCAGACGCAGCAGGCGCAACAACAGCGCTATCAGTCCGAGTTGCAGCAGCAGGCTCAGACTTTAGCGGCCGCGCAACGGCAAGCGGCGGATCAGGCCAGGCAGCTCGGCGAGCTGCGGGATAAAGTCGCTACCATTTCCGGCTCTGAAGCCAATACCTGGCTGCTGGCGCAAGCGGATTTCCTGATAAAGCTGGCCGGGCGCAAACTCTGGAGCGATCAGGATATTGTTACCGCCGGCGCATTGCTCAAGAGCGCCGACGCCAGTTTGGCGGACATGAACGACCCCAGCCTGATGCCGGTACGACGCGCCATTATCCAGGATATCGCCGGTTTATCCGCGGTGAGCCAGATTGATTTCGACGGCATTATTTTGAAAGTGAACCAGTTGTCGAATCAGGTGGATAATTTGCGCCTGGCGGACAACGACAGCGACGAAGCGCCGATGGACAGCGACGGCGACAGCAAACTGTCGGGTTCGGTGCGGGAATGGCGGCAAAACTTAAGCAAAAGCTGGCATAATTTTATGAATGATTTCATCACCATTCGTCGTAGGGACACCGGCGCCGAACCCTTGCTGGCCCCTAATCAGGAGATTTATCTGCGGGAAAATATCCGCTCCCGTCTGCTCATCGCCGCTCAGGCGGTGCCGCGTCACCAAAATGAGGTGTTTCAACAGTCATTGGAAACCGTTTCCACTTGGGTGCGTGCCTACTTTGACACGGACGACGCCAGCACCCGCGCGTTTCTCAGCGAAGTCGACGCCCTAAGTCAACAAAGCGTATCGCTGAATGTGCCGGATCAGCTAAGCAGCCAGCCGCTGATGGATAAGCTGATGCAGACCCGTGTGCGCAATTTGCTGGCGCAGCCCACCGCCGCTCCCGCCGGCCAGGGAGAATAAGCCATGCTACGGGTCTTCTTGCTGCTCATCCTGCTTACCGCCGGCATTGTGGTCGGTCCTATGGTAGCCGGTCATCAGGGCTATGTGCTCATTCAAACCGATAACTACAATGTCGAAACCAGCGTCACCGGTCTGGTCATCATATTGATTGTGGCGTTTATCGTGCTGTTTGTCGTTGAAGCCGTTTTGCGTAGGGTTTTTCGTACCGGGGCGCGCACCCGGCGCTGGTTCGTCGGCCGCAGAAGCCACAAAGCCCGGCTGCATACCAAGGCCGCGATGATGAAGCTGGCGGAAGGGGACTACCGGCAGGTTGAGAAATTATTGACCCGGGACGCCGAGCATGCGGATCAGCCGGTGGTCAACTATCTGCTGGCCGCCGAAGCCGCACAGCAGCGTGGGGACGATATTCGCGCCAACCAGCATCTCGAGCGCGCCATGGAAGCCGCCGATAGCGATCAATTGCCGGTGGATATCACCCGGGTCCGGCTGCAGCTGGCGCGCAATGAAAATCACGCCGCCCGCCATGGCGCCGACCATTTATTGACCATCGCCCCCCCCCCGTCATCCGGAAGTGCTGCGTCTGGCGGAACAGGCGTTTATCCGCACCCATGCCTGGCAGGCATTATTGGATATCCTGCCGGCGATGCGTAAGGTTCGTGTCCATGAAGAGGGAGAAACTGACGCGTTGGCCTATCAGGCTTACAACGGCCTGATGGACCAGATCATGGAGAATGAAGGTAGCGAGGGGTTGAACCGCTGGTGGCGCGGCCAGGACCGCAAAACCCGCGGCGATACGCGGCTTCAGGCGGCTTTGGCGGAACACCTTATCGAATGCAACGACCATGAAACCGCCCAGGCCATCATCGTCAAGGGTTTGAAAAACCAGGTTGACGAACAGCTGCTGCTGCTTACCCCGCGCCTGAAAACCGGCGACCCGGAACAGCTCGAGAAAATCCTGCGCCTACAGATCAAGCTGCAGAGCCCCACGCCCTTACTTAACAGCACCATGGGGCAATTGCTGATGAAACGCGGTGAATGGCAGGCCGCCGCCGAGTACTTCCGCGCCGCCCTCAAGCAGCGTCCGGATGCCCACGACTACGCCTGGCTGGCGGACGTGCTTGATCGTCTGCATTTACCGGAAGAGTCGGCCCAGATGCGCCGGGACGGTTTGCTTATGACGCTGAAAGCGCCATAAGCCGCTAAACCTCGGCCATATTCAAGGCGTCAGCAAATTCACGGTTTCAACCAAGCGACGCACGGCATGGCTAAGATCATCATCGGGATGCCCGGCAAACGCAGGCATCGTCCCTGAGTCATTGCCAAGCAGCCTCTGTTGCAGCGAGACGGCAAGCTTTCCGTATTCATCGGCGCGGGTCTCTTGTTCCATTGATGTTGTCCCCCGGCACAATATTTCCAGCACAGCCGACGCGCCGCAAACGCCTCGCAAGGCAACGGCGGCGTCCCACACCCGATCCATCCGGCGCCCTCCCGTTCGCCCCTCAAACAGCAGACGTTCCCTGGCGACTTCGAGCCGGGTGCTGGCAAGCCCCGCTTCTCTTTGCATCCTGTCGAGCTCGCCGCTATCTCCGGCTGACTGTTTGAGTACGGCGGCGGCGAAAGCCATGTTGGCCGCTATCGCGTCGGACAAGGCGGATGCCAAGGCGTCGCGATTGCTGACCGGCCACAGCAAAACGCTGGCCGCCGCGCCGATACAGGCGCCCAGCAGCTCATTGACGATTCGCGCAAAAATCAAGCCCTCCGCCGGTTTTATAAAATCCGATAACAACATGAACATCGGCGTGAGAAAAACCACGAACAGGCCATAGTTCACCAGGCGGCAGGCGATCACGGCCGTAGCCAGTACGACAATGGCGATGGCTTGAGACCAAGGGGCGTTCAGTTGCGCTATCAGCAGAGCGGCGAACGCCCCGCCGATAAGACTCCCGCAGGCGCGTTCCACGATCCGCAGCCAGGTGTTGGCCGCCATGGGCTGCGTCACCAGCAGCGCGGCGATGACGCCCCAGTGCGGCAACGCGATGTTGAACCCTACGCCAATGACGTAGGCGATGGATGCGGCGGTTGCCACCCTAAGGGCGTTGCGCCAGGCGTGAAGGTCAATATGGAGGTAGACCCGGACAGGCTCATTTTCCATATGGTCTATAGCCGAAGCCTGCCTTTGCCGGCAAAATCCCGCGATGGCGGCAACCGTGAACGCCACGGCGCGAGCCGGGGCGTCATCGCGCGTTCCGATCATGGCGGACAACATAGCCGCCTCTTCAGCGACGGTGGCGTAATCCGCCTTCCCCTTGTCCAACTCGTCGGCCAATGCGCGGAGCAGATGCGCGACGGCGGGCAACAATGGGCGCGGCGCAAAGGCGTCCATCGGCGCGGACGTCCGGCGTCGATAGCGTCCGAGGGAGATAAGCGCGGAAAAGGTACGGCTGGCGGCATCAACGCCCTCCTTGAGAAAGGCGGATTGAGGACCGGCATACGCCGCGGCCTGTCTTGCCCTTTCTATGGATGTGCGAATACCACGGCGATGGATCGTATCGAATCTGGCCCAGGCGTGAGGGTCATCCGGCGCGCAATCGAGTTTAATCAATAAAGTCGCCATATCCTCGAGGCGGCTCGTGAGTATGACCAGACGGCGTTGGGCAATACGCCGAGGGGAGGTTCGCCATAAAAAAACGCATAAAAAGAGGGTCCAGGCCGATCCTGCCAGGAACCATCCCCCCATTTCAAGCGCCCCCGTCAGTCCGTGAGGAGAGGCGATACCGATGACCACGGCAATGGACGCGATCAATCCCCCCCCCCTGTGCCGGCATGGGGCCGAGCGCCGGTCCATAGGATCGCGTCAGGCCGCAAACAAACACCAGCAAAAACAGGCTCACACCGGCCGCGAACGGCCCGAAGCCGGCGCCATAGGCCGCCAGAGGCATCACGATAACACCCAGGATGGTAAAACTCGCCATGGTCTTCAACCGGGCATGGGCCGAACCGAACGGGTCGCATAAACAATTCCAAAAAGCGGCTATCGCGCCATAGGCTATCATGGGATTATCGAGCGCCACCGCGGCGCACAGCATGACCGCCATCGCGGCGGATGCCCTTACGCCTTCCTCCATACCCAATTGTTCCGGGGCGATGGAGAAGATGTGCCCATCGGTCCATGCCGACCGGCGGCTGATCCAGGATAAAACCAGGGTAGTTAAGCGCATGGATCCATACTGTTCCTGAAAGTCCGGCATTCCCCCGAGGATCTTTCGAGACCGCATGAGGCATGGAGATAACCTTTTGAATCAGCATACCCGTTCTTGAGACAGAGCGTTAGCGCCGGCGTTTACCGGAGTCAGCGCAAAAAAAACACTTGCCATAGGGCAAGTGCATAAGGTCGGCTCAAAAACAACAGGGGGTGCCTCACTCAACGGTATGTCCGCAAAGTCTGATGAAAATTTCATCAAGAGGATGGACAATAGGCACCATAATGGCTCTGCGTCATTCCGGGATTTATGAGGCGTAAACGCGAACACAAGGGGTGGAATGAGCATCTACATTTCAAAACCTGCAGATCTTGTGCCATCTTGGCGCTACCCTCGATAAAAGTGCGCAGTGGCGACGAGAAATAAGCCTTCATCATAAAATATAATAATAACAAATAATTATATTGTTTATTTTTAATAAATTTTAATCCGATGCCGGCTTGCCGAGTCAGAGTCTGCATCCTCATAACCAATAACTGTCTTTGAAAAGCGACGGCGTAAAGACCTTTCAAGGCATAAGCCGCTATATCAGTAAATTAGGTGTCGCCATTAAGAGACAGTCTGCTGACAAATAGCAAACTCTCCCCATACGTTTTAAAACGGTTCGAGGGGGAAGCCTTCGCCGCACGTTAGGGTAAGCCGGCGTTATGGGTCATTTCCCTATACTTGCCGCCATCCATTGCCTATCGGCTCCATATGATTTACGTTACCGCAGCGGCTGGAGAATGATAATTTTCTCCGGTTTACGTAAAAAACCCTCTTTTTATGTCATGTTTGTATACTTGACTGCTTTCAAAGGAAATACGATGAATTTCAAACTCAAACATGCCGTGTTGATGACTACCCTAGCCTTACTGTGCCGGACAGCCCTGGCGGATACGCCGGCAGAGGCGCCGTTTACGCCGGCGCAGCAGGAAGCCATTGGTAAAATCGCCGCCGACTACCTTACGGCTCATCCTGAAATATTGGTCCAGATCAGTCAGAAACTGCAGGCGCAGCAAGCTCAGGAGCAGGCCAATGCCTTGACAGAGGGCGTATTGAACAACCAGGCCGCATTGCTTAACGATAAAGATACGCCCGCGGTGGGCCCCGCCGACGCCAAGGTGGCGGTGGTGGAATTTTTTTGACTATCAGTGCGTTTACTGCAATCAAATGGCGCCGATCGTGGAATCCGTCATGCAGGCCAACAGCCCGGTGAAATTCATCTTCAAGGAGTGGCCTATTTTCGGCGGGCGCTGGCAGCCCTCTATCACCGCCGCTGAAACCGGCCTGAATGTCTGGAAGGGACAGGGGGCCAAAGGCTATATCGCCTATCACAATGGAATTTATAAAACCGGCCATAACGAAGGCAAGCTGACGGATGAAGATATCGCCGGCGTGCTCAAGCAGAACCATCTCCCGCAGCCGGCGGCGGCGGAATTGCATAAAAACGTCGTGACGTTGAGCCATATCAACGAACTGGCGCAGCAAATCGGTTTTAGCGGCACTCCCGGGTTTGTCATTATGCCCACCGCCGGCGCCACTAAAGACAATATCACCGTCTTTGCCGGCGCGGTTGACCAGGAGGCGCTGCAAGCAGCCATTGATAAAGCCGCCGGCCATTGATAATCGCGTCAGGCCGTGGTCACGTCCCTTTTTACAAAATTAGTCAATCCGACCGGCGAATGCGATGCCGACAAGATAAGCGAAATGAGCGCTCAAGCCGCTTTAGTATCAACTAAAGGCGGCTTGGTCACGGCGCTTGCTTGAAACACGTTGTTCAAAAAGGTAAAGGCCTCGGGACAGATTTGCTTATGAGGGCGTCGGTCTCAAGAGCGGACAGCATTTCACCTGAAAAGGCGACCGCATACCGTTGGCCGTCAGCGCTGATGTGAACGACGGTATCATAGCTCTTGGCGAGCTGAACTGACTTACGCCTTTTACTTTGCACCATATTTTGCAAGGTCACCCTAGGTATGACCAGGAGACGTCCAAGGGAAAATTCATCACGATGAATAGATGTTTTGCCGTCTTTTTCAATCAAGAAGAAATCAACTTCCATTTTTCACCTCTCATCTGCTCATATGACGGGTAAAGGTCATACGCTGTATCTGGCGAATCTTGAACATCCTTGGAAATCAGAGCCATAAGAAAAAGTTATACAGTTATATTTACAGCACAGTACAACATGCGACGGCTGATTGATACATCTTGAATGAATTTTTTACACAGCGCTAACACGGCCGTTAAAACTTACCGCAGGCTTAAGTCGATATCTATATAAGCTGATCGCCCGCTTTTATAAACAAATACGGTCCATAAAGTTTCTTTGCTGCCTAAAATTAATTAAGCTTTGAAAATATCGAAGAAAATAATGCCTCTCATACAATGTTAAAAGTGATCGGCGTTATTTCCTTCCTTTACTATGTCATATCCATTGATATTAATGACATTCAAATTAATGATGAGGATTTTAGCGAAGGACTCTCGGGTGAATTATCCACCGAGGCATCAAGAGCACCCTCGTCGCCGGCCGTATTTGGATTATCAAAAGAAAAGCGGCGGCACATGCCGCCGAGCTTATTGACACTGTGCTCGGGCGGGGCAGGCCGCGTTTCTTTTATGATTATGGAGTAGTTATGAGGTGGACCCAGCCCGATATCTCATGGGCAACGTCAAGAAGAATTGGTCGGCGAGAGAGGATTCGAACCTCCGACCCACTGGTCCCAAACCAGTTGCGCTACCAAGCTGCGCTACTCGCCGATATTGTGTATATTACGGCCTGCTGCGATATAACATAAACCACTGCATGCATAACCATCGCTTAAGCGGGTAACCATACAGGGGGTACATGAGATGCCAATGAACGCTACATCAGCGATCGCTAAAACAAGGTTGTGGTGCGAAGAGAGGGACTTGAACCCTCACGTCCGTAAAGACACTAACACCTGAAGCTAGCGCGTCTACCAATTCCGCCACCTTCGCATGCCCACAGATTCTGGGGTGACTGATGGGACTCGAACCCACGACAACTGGAATCACAATCCAGGGCTCTACCAACTGAGCTACAATCACCATTACCGATTACCGCAACGCGGCGAAGCAACTGCTACAGCACTCGCGCACTAAAAATGGTGCGCCCGACAGGATTCGAACCTGAGACCTCTGCCTCCGGAGGGCAGCGCTCTATCCAGCTGAGCTACGGGCGCTTAGCGCCGTTGCGGGTGGGGATAGTACGGAATCGCGGGCTGACTGTCTAGTGCTTTTTCATACTTTTGATGCGTTTGATGACCCTTTGCTCATTTCCTGCCCGTTAAAGACGCCCGCTGATATAATACCCCACAAAACGTAAAAGCCTGCATTGGCGCCAAATGCGGCCCGGCTGGCTAATCAGCCGATAGAGCCATTCAAGGCCTCTGTTGCGCCACCACAGGGGAGCGCGCGCGACGCGGCCGGTAAAGACGTCATAGGTGCCCCCTACGCCCATATAAAGCGCATCCGGGTAGACGCGCCGGCACTCCCCCATGATGTTTTTCCTGGCGGGGCGATCCCATCGCCACGGTGACTACCGACGCGCCGCTTTGCCGAATCCGGCTGAACAGCGCGGGCTTTTCATCTTCGCTAAAATAGCCGTCCTGACAGCCGACGATGGCGACGTTCCATCGGGCGCGCAGTTTCGCCGCGGTTTGCTCAAGCACCGCCGGCTTGCCGCCGACAAGAAATATCGGCGTGCCCTCTTTTCCCGCCCGCGCCATAATCGCCTCCCACAAGTCAGCGCCGGCAACGCGCGAAACCTGAGCCGACGGGTATTTACGCCGAATGGATCGTACAATACTGATGCCGTCGGCATATTTGAATTCCGCCTCATTGAGTAAAGCGGATAAAGCGGGGTCCCGTTCCGCCTTCAGCACTTTCTCGGCGTTCATTGCCACCAGGCAGCCGCTTTTGACCCGGCGGTCGTCAAAGAGATAATTCACGCATTGTTGCTGATCGCGAAAACCCCAGATAGCAAAACCGCGAATTCGATATTGCGGCACCCCGTCTATGTTATCCATATTATTATCCTTAAGAGTCCCTGAATCACAACGCCTCTGTCGTTTCACGCGGCGGTCGGGGTCGGATCAGCCCCGCGCTGTCAAACAACCAGAAAAGTAATTTAGCCAGTATCAGGCATAAGCCGAATATCAAACAAAAGAACGCCACCCGTGAAACGAAGGCATCAACGCCTTCCCGGGCCAGCACGATCATATTGAATACCGCGCCAAAACAAAACGCCTGCAATACCGCGGAACGATAGCGGTTCGAAGCCGCCTTGCCCCGCTCATAGAGGGTATCGAACCCCTTGAGGATCTGGCCCACCACGATAGCGCCGAGGGGAATGAACACAACTCCCCCCCCCCATGACCACGAGGGAACCGATCAGGGTCGGGGAAATCGCCAGGCCGGAATGGTTGTCCAACACATCCCAGGTGAAGTAATTGGCGGTATTGAGCACCAGATTAGGCCGCTGTGGCCACACCCAGGCAGGGATAAAGACATAGAAATCGCGGATAATCGGCGCCAGACCCTGAAAAGAGATTTTGCCGTAGTTTTGCAGCAGCAACGCCAGATTTTCCCACGGTGAAAAGGTGTCTCGCGTCAGATACAAAAACGTGTAGACGGCTTCGTCGCCTTTGACGTCTAGTCCGTAACGTTTCAGCGCCAGCCAGAACATACCCGCAATCGCCAACACCCCGCCCCCCCCCCAGCATCCACAGGCTTATCCATCCGCGCTGAATACCGATAAACAGAAACAACGCGAAGGCGATGATGATATTGGCCCGGGTGCCGCCCACCACCATATAGGTGAAGATGCCGAACGCGACGGTGCTGGCCAAAAACAATAGCCAGTTGCGCCGATGGGGATGGAGAAAATAGAGCACCAGCATCGCCGGAATGAAAAAGTAGAAGAAGCGTTTCAACGCCACATCGGACACATCACGGGAAAAAATCTGGCTGTAGGATTGCAGGCGAAACAGCAGGAAACCGTTATGGATAAAAAAGACCCCCACGGTGCCGACGGCGGTCAAGGCCAGTAATATCCAGATAAGATGGGTTTCCACCCGGTTAAAGGTCAGCAGCCCGCGGGGACGGGTTTGCCTCAAGGCGAACCAGCGCGTTTTATAGCTGACGTAATAAATGGCGTAAAAAGAGGCGGACGCCAGCAGGGCTTCCATCAAATATTCCGCCGGCGCTACCTGGACGTTATAACGGAAGGCCAGTACGCAGGTGAGTGGAAAGCCGAGATAAAACGTCAGTAGATAGAGTATCGAGAAAAAAAACGTTGAAATTAAATCTGACCCGGCGGAATTCCCGATAGGTGAGCATCAGGACAAACAGCAATCCCAGCAGATACACCGCCAATAGTCCGCCAAACTGAGCCAAAGTCATAAAGCGGCTCCCGCCGCAGCGGCCAGCGCGCGCCGCCAGCCCTGCATGTAGTTGGGATAGAAAAACGCAATGCGGCTTTTATCCACGGCGGCCAGTTGCCGCTGCGCTTCGCGCACCACCGACGCATCCAGGGTATCGCCGTCAAACAGCACCGGCAGTTGCTGCGCCGTTAAATCTTGCCAGAACGGATTTTGCCGGCTCAATACAAAGGGCACGCCGAACTGAATCAACAGGCAAAGCGTGCCGATACCTTGCTGCCGATTAAAAAGAAAATAGCCCAAATCGCAGCGCTTCAGCAAGGCGAGATAATCCGCAAAATCCACCGGCTCGGTTAATAACTCCAACTGCTCCGGGGAAAAGAGCCTTTCCGCTTCAGTCCGTACCCTGGCGATATAATCGTAATTATTGGCCGGATAGCCCAAAGGTATGATAAGCCGCGCATGAGCGCCAAACTGCCGATGGATGGCTTTCAGCCCGTCAAGATGCCGATTGGAGCTGTCGCCGGAGTTGCCCAGAAGAATGGTCGGATTTTTACCCGCCGCCAACGGCGGACGATCATGGGTGAGAGAGGCGTCCATACGGGTCGGGAAATAAAGCGGCTCGCAGGGCACGTTGACACACCGCTTACGGTAAACCGACAGGTCTCCGAGGGTGGCGAACACATGGCCGACGCGGCCTTGAGCATGGCGGCGCAGCAGATAAAACAGACGGTGCTTCCATTGGCCGGAATCTTCATAGAGATCAGCTCCCCAGATATGCCAACTGACGCGGGCGGCGGGTAAGCGGCCGACAAGCAACGCCAGCCAAAGGCCGGCATTGAACTGTCCATGCAGGAAAAAACGCGTTTCAGGCTCGGCGGCGGCGCGACGGCAAACCGCCTGAGCCAGCGCCTTTTTGCCGTCATAGCTTGCGATGTTCAATGCCGTGAAACCCGAATATCCGGATTGATCTCGGGTCACCACCATGAATTCCCGCACCTGTTCTACGGGCAATGAAGTCGCCAAGCGGTCATTGAAGAATTTCAACACCGTTGCGTTATGATGGGGGATATCGGCACCGAGAACATGGATCAGCAATGTCATTTTTTCCTGGTATAAAGAGTGAATACGCTGGCGCAAAGCAGAAAATAGACGATATAGGTTGCCATATAGGCCTCCGCCGCGCCAAGCGCCCCGTGCAGGGGTATAAGCCAGCGTGAAAAAACGGTCAACAACGCAAACTGGCTCACTTCCGTCAGAAGATAGAAACGCAGGGACGCCTTGGCAATCACCAGATAGCCGAACACGTAAGCGCCCACTTTCAATACATCCCCAATCAACTGCCAGGCAAAGAGATCGCGCATGGCTTCAAACTGTGCGGACAGCAGCAGCCGGATGACGATATCGCGCGACAGCCAAAGCATCAGGCTGACGCCGGCCACCGCCGGCAGCACAAACAGCAGAGCGCGGCCGATTTCTTTGCTGATGTCGCGCTTGTCGGTCAAGCGCGCCAGCGTCGGCAGGAGATAGACGGTGAAAGAGGCGGTGATGAACTGCAGGTAGGCGTCGGAGATACTGCTCACCCCCTGCCAGATGCCCACTTCCGCCCAACTGTAATGGCGGGCCAGCAAATTTCGCATCAGGATATAGGCCACGGGCAGCGTAAAGGAGGTCATCAGCGCCATCAGGGTAAATTTGCCGAGCTCGGCGGCCAGGCCGCGATCCCAAGCCGGACGCAAATCCCGCAGGCGGATGTTCCCTCGCTTGGCGACAATAACGGCCGCCGGCAGCAACGTGGCGGCCGGCACCAAAGCCAGACCGGCCAAGGCGCCTTGATAGCCGCCGAGGTAATAACTCACGAAGTAAGCGCCCGCTCCCAATACGCTGCCGCTGGCGACGGCCAGGGCATTGCCCGCGGCATCGCGAAATCCTTTCAAGACAGCCAGCATCAGATTGGCGTAGGCGATGCCGAGCTGAATAAACGCCACGGCGTAAATCACATAGCGGTATTGGTCATGGCCGAACAGAGCGCGGCCTACGGGCCCAGCGGCCCCAAGGAACACCAGCGCCAGCAGGGTGGAAAATCCCAGCACCAGGCATGATCCGGTGCCCAGCACCTTGCTCAGCTGTTCCGGCTGATGCCGGCATTGGGCGACATGTTTGGTGATGCCGTTGAAGATGCCTGCGCCGGAAAGCACCCCCAATACCGTAACCAGTTGCCTGAAGTTACCTGCCTGGCCGACGCCGCCGGGCCCGAAAGCGACCGCCAGCAATTTTACCACCAGCAGGCCGGCGCCGATCTTCACCAATGTCGAAGCAGCGGTCCATAATGACGCTCCGGCCAGGGACATTTCAGGAAAAATATCCGTTTATGGCGTCGATCACCACAGATTGCGTCTCATCGGTCAAATTGTAAAACAGCGGCAATCGCACCAGCCGGCGGCTTTCGCGGCCGGTAAATCGCTCTTCGCCGTTAAAGCGGCCGAAACGTTGCCCGGCGGGGCTGTCATGGAGGGGAATATAATGGAATACCGTCAGGATATCCGCCGCCTTCATATGGTTGATAAACGCCGTGCGATCCTGAATATCCCGTAGCTTTAAATAAAACATATGGCCGTTTTGTTCACAGCCCGGCGCAATGTAGGGAATGTCGATGCGACCCTGTTCCGCCAGGGGAAGCAGCGCGTCCCGATAGCGGCCCCATAAAGCCAGGCGACGACGATTGATCTCATCCGCCGCCTGCAACTGCCCCCAGAGATAGGCGGCCTGGATGTCCGCCATCAGGTAGCTGGAACCGAGATCGCGCCAGGTATACTTATCCACCTGCCCGCGAAAGAATCGGCTGCGATCGGTGCCTTTCTCCCTGATGATTTCCGCCTGTTCAATCAATGCCGGGTCGTTTATCAGCGTGGCGCCGCCCTCGCCTCCCGCCGTGTAGTTTTTGGTTTCATGAAAACTGAAACAGCCGATATGGCCGATGGTGCCGAGTGCCCTGCCTTTATAGGTGGACATAACGCCTTGGGCCGCGTCTTCCACGACGAACAGCCGGTATTTCTCCGCCAACGCCATGATGGCGTCCATTTCGCAGGCCACGCCGGCATAGTGCACCGGCACGATGACGCGGGTTTTGTCGGTGATGGCCGCCTCAATACGCGTTTCATCGATATTCAGGGTATCGGGGCGGATATCCACAAACACGATGGTGGCGCCGCGCAGCACAAAGGCGTTGGCGGTGGAGACGAAAGTGTAACTGGGCATAATCACTTCATCGCCGGGGCGAATATTCAGCAGAAGCGCCGCCATTTCAAGGGATGCGGTACAGGAGGTTGTCAATAGCGCCTTGGCGCTGCCGAATCGCTGCTCCAGCCACAATTGGCAACGTTGAGTGAAGCCGCCGTCGCCGCAAAGCTTGCCGCTGCCCATCGCCGAGCGAATAAAATCAAGTTCTGTTCCCACCACCGGTGGCGCATTAAATGGAATCATGTGTTCACCTGTATAACCAATAAGCGGCGCAATCGATCGTGGCGCCGCATGCAATGTAAAGCCGTAACGCGGCGATATTGCCGGTCTGCGTCGCCACCCGCAGCCGGGTTTTGCGATGTTCCGCGCACCAGGCCAGGGCGGCGTTGAACAACAGTCGGCCGAATCCCCGTCCGGCGAAGGCCGGATCCACCGCCAATAGCCCGACACGCGCTTCCTGTGCGGAAATCTCCCTGAGCGTCACCATGCCGATAACCGCCTGCGGCGGCCCCGCTATCAGGCAGCAGCGATCAAAACGTCCCAACACGGCGTTCTCGGCCCATTGGGCATAAAAACGGCTGCTGTCACCGGGGGAATACCAGGGCTCGCGAAACCGGCTCAGGATAAATGCGGTGGACGCCATGGCGCTCAACGCCGGAATATCCGCCGCCCCGGCAAGGCGAATTTCCGCTAAGGAGCTTGAAGCGCGCTCTGCATGCGCGTTTTTGCTTTTGACGGGTACGGCGGGAGGTGCGATTTTAACGCTAAGGTCGATTTCACCTTCGACCAGACGAAAGCCCAACGCCGATAGCGCATCAAGCCGCTGTGGGCAATCAGCCTCCACCTTGGCCTGGACAACCTTGAACGCGTCCAGCCCGGCGGATGAAAGCGGCGGCGCCGAGAGGTTAAAGTTGAGTTTGCCGCTGGGAAAACCGAAAAATTCGCTTTCCCAGCGCAACGGTTCAATGGTGGCGCGAACGGGCATAAAGTCAATCCATCAGGTAGCGGCCGTAGCCGGTTTTTTCCATTGCCTGAACCCTAAGGCGCGAGCCGTCGTCCAGCCAGCCGTTACGCCAACCGACCTCCCAGGGATAGGCGGTTTTACCTTTTTTCACCGCCTCACCGCCAAACCCCCCCCGGGTGTCCACCCGCCATTTTTGCGTAATCGCCGCGGGCGGCAGCGCTTTAAACTGGCGGTGGTCCACCAGCATCACCAACACATCCGCCCGGCTGAGTGCCTCCTCCAGCCCGGCGAGCGTGGCCTGCCCGTCCAGCGCCCTCGGCAGTTGCGCAATGTTGGGCTCGACCACCAGAGTCGCGCCCTGATGCCAGGCGGCTATTTTGCCGGCGATGGAAAGCGCCGGGCTCTCCCGCAGATCATCAATATCCGGTTTAAACGCCAAACCGAAACAGGCGATGACCACATCGCCGGCACGCTTATTGGTTTCAAACAAACAATCGGCCACCGCCGACTTCACCCGCTCCACCACCCAGGCCGGTTTATCATCATTGACCAGACGCGCGGTGCGAATCAAGCGCGCCTGCCGCGGATTTTGCGCGACGATAAACCAGGGATCCACCGCTATGCAGTGCCCGCCGACGCCGGGACCGGGCTGCAGGATATTCACCCGCGGATGGCGGTTGGCCAGACGGATAAGTTCCCAAACATCGATTTGCTGCTCGGCGCAAATCAACGACAGCTCGTTGGCGAAGGCAATATTCACATCCCGGAAACTGTTTTCGGTGAGCTTGCACATTTCGGCGGTGCGTGAGTTGGTCTCGACGCACTCGCCCTCCACAAAGAGCCGATAAAGCTCGCTGGCCAGCGCGGAACATCGCGGCGTCATACCCCCTATCACCCGATCGTTTTTGGTGAGCTCGGCCACCACCTTGCCCGGCAGCACCCGTTCAGGGCAATAGGCGATATGAATATCCGCTTCCTCGCCCGCCGTCTGGGGAAAATGCAGATCCGGGCGCGCCTGTGCCAGCCATTGGGCCATTTGCTCGGTGGTGCCCACCGGCGAAGTGGATTCAAGGATAACCAAATTCCCCGGTTTCAATACCGGCGCCAGTGAAAGGGCCGCCGCCCGGACATAGCTCAGATCCGGCTCATGACCGTCTTTGAACGGGGTCGGCACCGCGATCAGAAAGGCATCCGCCGTCACGGGTCGGGTCGCCGCCGTCAGGAATCCCTCGTCCACGGCGCATTTGACCAAGTGATCCAGATCCGGCTCGACGATATGAATTTCGCCGCGATTGATGGTATCCACGGCTCGCTGATTCACATCCACGCCCACCACTCTCTTTTGACGCGAGGCGAACGCAGCGGCGGTAGGCAAACCGATATAGCCCAAACCGATAACGGAAATGGTGTCAAAACTCATACTCTCACCTGATGATTTTTCAATGCTTCTATTATTCGCCGGCATGCCTGCCCGTCGCCGTACGGATTATGGGCCCTGCTCATGGCCTGGTATTCATCGCCGTCATTGAGCAATGTCGTCACCGCCGCCTGTATTCTGTCGGGATCGGTGCCCACCAGCAGCACCGTGCCTGCCGCCACCGCCTCGGGCCGTTCGGTGGTTTCCCTCATCACCAGTACCGGCTTGCCCAAGGACGGCGCCTCCTCTTGTACGCCGCCGGAGTCGGTGAGAATCAGATAGGCTCGGTTCATAAGATAGACAAACGGCAGATAATCCTGGGGCTCGATAAGCTTGATATTGTCTATGCCGCTCAGGATACGGTTGACCGGCTCGCTGACGTTTGGATTAAGATGCACCGGATAGACGACCTGCACATCGGGATGATGGCGGGCGATATGCGCCAATGCGCTGCATATCCGTTCAAAACCGTCGCCAAAACTCTCCCGGCGATGACCGGTGACAAGCAGCAGTTTTTTGTGCGGGTCAAGAAAAGCGTAGCGCTGTTCCAATGCGGCGCGCAAAGCGTCCTGATTCATAACGCGATCGCGCACCCATAACAGCGCATCTATTACAGTGTTGCCGGTAAGAAATATCCTTTCCGCCGCCAATCCCTCGCGCAGAAGATTTTGCCGGGCGTTTTCGGTCGGGGAAAAATGATACATGGCCAGATGGCCGGTCAATTTGCGGTTGGCTTCTTCCGGCCACGGGGAATAAAGATTACCGGTACGTAATCCCGCCTCGACGTGTCCTACCGGAATATGCTGATAAAATGCCGCCAGGCTGGTGGCCAGAGTGGTGGTGGTATCGCCGTGCACCAGGACCACATCGGGTTGAAACGATTCAAGCACCGGTTTCATACCGGTCAGGATCCGGCTGGTGATTTCCGTCAACCCTTGATCCGGTTGCATGATATTAAGATCGTAATCAGGCACGATGCCGAAAAGACGCAACACCTGATCCAGCATTTCCCTGTGCTGGGCCGTGACGCAGATTCTTGATTCGAAAGCCGGATCATTGGCCAGGGCCAATGAAAGCGGCGCCATTTTAATGGCTTCCGGCCTGGTGCCGAAGACACTTAACACTTTCACAGCAATTCCCTTCCGTCTCGTGTAAGCCATCGGGATGGCTTGTATAAGTTCTGCCGCCGGGCGGCGCATCAATCCAGGTTGATGCTCGTTCAATACCCGCCACATTTCACGTCGCGGGTGAGTCGGCCTCCCTGCAACGTGAATTAATGAGGGTATACTCCGTGCTACGGCAACATCATCGACGGCGGCTCAGCGCTATCCCTGCGCCCACCAGCGCTCCCATGGCGCCCCATAAAATGAGCAGGAAAACCCGGCGAGGCTTGTCGCGTTTTACCGGTTCCTCGGGCGTTCTTAGATAACGATATGTCTGGAATGTATTCTGCAATGCCGGTCCTACATTCAGCGTAGCCAACATCGCGCGGTTCTGGTCGTATTCCACGTCAAAATCAGGACCGGCCGCCCGCAATGCCTCCAGCCTGGCTTGCAGCACCGGTTGCCCCAGCAAATAAAGGGCGGATTGCGGTAAAGAGTCCGCCGGCGTATCGGTTTGACTACCCCTTATGCCCTGTTTCTTAGCACTATCCAAGGCCTGTTGCAACGCATTCACATTCCGTTCGAACATGGCCTGGCCCACCATCTCCTGACGCTTGACCTGAGCTTTTAAAGAGATGGCGCGGGCCGTCCAGGCGCCGGCGACGTCTTCGTTCAACACCCTGGCCGCGCGCTGGTTGGCGTAAGCGACGTAAGCGCGCAACAGCTGATTGGCGTCCGCCGCCGTCTCGGCCGTCAGCACCACCTGATCGGGCAATTTTTTGGCATCGTCCCGCGGACTATACTGTATGTTATTGATCATCTCATCCAGCAGCAGCGCATCGGTATGGAGCTTTCCTTCTTTACGTGCGGTGTAATAAGCGCTCTGTAAGTAGAATTCCCGCCGGGTATCATAGGAGGAGAGCTGGCGGATAAACTCCTGGTAAGCTTCGTCGCCGATGGTCGGCATATCCGAGGTCGGCAAGGTGGAGTTTTTCACATCAAGGTTACGTAAAAATTGCTGTTGCGAAAAATAACTGCCCAACATATTTACCGTCGGCCTATCGGTGATGGCGGTTGCGGTCCATTCCTGCTTGACCAGAAAGGAATAAATTAAGGCGCAAGCGGCAAACGCGACCGCCGTGGCGGTAATCCAGCGCTTGCCGCGCCATAGCCTGAGCACAAGACCGTGAATGTCCAGTTCGTTGTCCAACTGAGGATCCTGTGGGGAAGCGTGCATATCTGGTGTCATTTTCGTCCCGAGGTGCGGCCGACCGGGCTTTTTTATCGCCAAAGCGCCGCTTGGCCCGTTTAACAAATCGAGCGACCCGCCAGGCGCATTTTAGCAGGTAGCCGTAAAGCAAAAATACCAGCACGAATAAAATCAGCATAACGGATTCGGGCCAGGCCAGCCAACGTTCGCCGGCAACGCCGAAAGCAGCCAACAATGCGGCGGTAACGGTAATGATAACAAAGGCTTGCCTAGAACTAAAGCCGGCGCGCATGATGAGATGGTGTATATGCTGCCGGTCAGGGGAGAAAGGACTCATGCCCTTACGCATCCGACGGTACATAATCGCTATCATGTCCATCAACGGAACGGCGATTATCCACAAGGCGGTAACGGGCCTCATCGGGTGCCCGGCGCCCTGGGTGCTTTGCAAAATAATCCATATGATGCTGAAACCGATCATGGTGCTGCCGGCATCGCCCATAAACACTTTGTAATGTCGCCCGAACAAGCCGAGGTTAAGCAGGATATAGGGTAAGGTAGCGGCGATCATGGCGAAACACCAGAGGCCCAGGTCAAGGTTGTCGTCCAGCCACATGAGTATGCCCATGGCGCCCAGGGAGACGCAGGACAATCCCCCCAGCAACCCGTCGATACCGTCCATCATATTAAAGGCGTTGATGGAGGCCCAAACGGCGAAAAGGGTAATCAGATAGCCGAAAGGCCCGAGCAGCATCTCCCAAGGGCCGAAGATGAATCCGAGGCTGCCGATGTAAAGGCCGCCGAAGATCATCATGGCGATGGCGACTAACGCCTGAATAGCGGCGCGGGATATGACGCTGATATCGTATTTATCATCCAGGGCGCCGGTAAGGACCAGGATGCCGGCACAGGATAAATACAGCCAAATATGGGGGAAACCGTGATGAGTATAAACAAAGGTAAAACAAATGCCGGCATAAATCGAAATACCTCCCACCAAAGGGATTTGCCCCTGATGGCGTTTGCGGTAATTGGGCCGGTCTACCAAGCCTATCTTCTTGGCTATCTTGCGCAGAAAAAACAAAAAAACCATTGAGAACAGAAAAATGGCAATAAAATCAGTACTCATATTGAGTAAGTTCACAATAGAAAGCTCTCTGCATCCATCGGGCTGTTTGGGACGCTACTGTCGGGCACGCCTCACACTTTTTGCCTCAATTGTCACCACGTTCCGTGACGCTGACATATTTTTCTTTCATCTTTTTCATCGCACCCGACTCTCCGTCAGGTCTATTGAAGCAAAAGACTTCCTCTCATCACCTCTTGGGCGAGGTGTGGCAAGCAAGATGCGACTATCCTAGCATCACAAACAAAAAACGCCACGTTTTGACGTGGCGTTACCCGAGTTTTTCTTATTTAAGAGCGCTTCATCATGTCGAAAAATTCGTCGTTGGTTTTCGTCATGGCCAACTTGTTCATCAGGAATTCCATGGCATCGATTTCACCCATGGGATGAATGATTTTACGCAGGATCCACATTTTTTGCAGCTCTTCCTGCGTGGTCAGCAACTCTTCTTTACGGGTGCCGGAACGGTTGTAGTCGATGGCCGGGAATACACGCTTTTCGGCGATTTTACGCGAGAGATGCAACTCCATATTGCCGGTGCCTTTAAACTCTTCGTAAATGACTTCATCCATTTTCGACCCGGTATCGATAAGCGCCGTGGCGATGATGGTCAGGCTGCCGCCTTCCTCCATATTACGCGCCGCGCCGAAGAAACGCTTCGGACGATGCAGGGCGTTGGCATCCACGCCGCCGGTCAGTACCTTGCCCGACGCCGGCACCACGGTATTGTAGGCGCGGGCCAAGCGGGTAATGGAGTCCAACAGGATGATGACGTCTTTTTTATGCTCAACCAGGCGTTTGGCTTTTTCGATGACCATTTCGGCCACTTGCACATGGCGGGAAGCCGGTTCATCGAAGGTGGAGGCAATAACCTCGCCTTTCACCAGACGCTGCATTTCGGTCACTTCTTCCGGCCGTTCGTCAATCAGCAGCACCATCAGCACGCAATCGGGATGGTTATAAGCGATGCTTTGCGCGATATTTTGCAGCAGCATCGTCTTACCCGCCTTGGGGGGGGCCACAATCAGCCCGCGCTGCCCGCGACCGATGGGGGCGGCCAAATCCAACACCCGGGCGGTGAGGTCTTCGGTGGAGCCATTACCGCGTTCCATACGCAACCGGGAGTTGGCATGCAGCGGCGTCAGGTTTTCGAACAGAATTTTGTTCCGGGCATTTTCCGGTTTGTCGTAATTGACTTCGTTGACTTTCAACAGCGCAAAGTAACGCTCGCCCTCTTTAGGCGGCCGTATCTTGCCGGAAATCGTATCCCCGGTGCGCAGGTTGAAGCGGCGGATTTGGCTGGGAGAAACATAGATATCGTCGGGGCCGGCCAGATAGGAACTGTCACCGGAACGGAGGAAACCGAATCCATCCTGCAATATTTCCAAAACGCCATCGCCAAAGATGTCCTCACCACTCTTGGCATGCTGCTTTAAAATGGCGAAGATGATGTCCTGTTTGCGCATGCGGGCCAGATTTTCCAGCCCCATATTTTCGCCGAGAGTAATTAGCTCAGAAACCGGCGTATTTTTTAATTCGGTAAGGTTCATAATGGTGGGTTCTTAAACTCGGGGTATTTCTCGAACTGTTCTTGTGGATGGTATGGCAGCGTATAATCGTGCCTGTCTAACGGCATTTAATCCCAGTACATCCCGTTTGGGCTGATGAACAGCAAATCATGCAAAATGAATACAAGAAGACTGAAGATTGAGAGCGCCTAAAAACGGATCAATTCAAATCCAGATTGCCTGAACACCTTGCTTGATCACGCCAATGCTGTTCTATAACGGGACTCGGGCAAAGAGTAAAGCTCAGATTCAAACAACGGGTAAGATCTAAATGCAGTGGACATAAACTTAGCATGGTTCTTGGCGGGCGTCTAGCGGTCAATACGAGAAATCATAATAACGCCAGAGCCCGGCGGAAAATCTCCTGCGGGAAATTACATATTTTTGGTCAGGAATTCTTTCAGTTGGCCCTTTGAGAGCGCTCCGACCTTGGTTGCCACCACTTCGCCATCCTTGAACAGCAACAGGGTCGGGATACCGCGAATGCCATATTTAGGCGCCGTCGCCGGATTTTCATCGATGTTCAACTTGGCGATGGTCAATTTGCCTTCGAATTCATCAGCGACTTCCAGGAGTATGGGCGCTATCATTTTACAAGGACCGCACCACTCCGCCCAGAAATCAACCAGGAACAATCCCTTTGCCTGCAACACATCCTTGTCGAAGCTGTCGTCACTAAGGTGAATAATTTTATCGCTCATGTTCTACTCCACAGGATTATCATGACCCGGCCGGATGACGCAATACAGAGGCCGGGTTGACTTTATTTCACTGGATACGCTTTCGTAATGCAATAGTTAACTGTTATTCTACCACACTATGAGCAAAACACACTTAACCGAAAAAGAAGTTTTCCGACTTCGCCCTGCACCCGCTGATTATTGAATCTCTTGAAAAACAAGGGTTTAATAATTGCACGCCTATTCAGGCGCTGACTTTGCCCATCACCCTTGCCGGGAAAGATGTGGCGGGCCAGGCGCAAACCGGAACCGGAAAGACGCTGGCCTTCCTCGCCGCCACGTTTCATCATTTACTCACGCATCCCGCAGTTGAGCAACGCCAGAAGAATCAGCCGAGGGCGCTTATCATGGCGCCCACCCGCGAGCTGGCGGTGCAAATCCATTCGGACGCCGAACCCTTAGCCCAGGCAACCGGCCTGAAAATGGGTTTGGCTTACGGTGGAGACGGTTACGACAAACAGCTCAAGGTTCTTGAAGCCGGAGTGGATATTCTGGTGGGCACCACCGGCCGTCTGATTGATTATACCAAGCAGAATTACGTCAATATGGCCGCCATGCAGGTGGTGGTGCTCGACGAAGCCGATCGCATGTTCGATTTGGGCTTCATCAAGGATATCCGTTGGCTGTTCCGGCGGATGCCCGCCGTTGAACTACGTCTGAATATGTTGTTCTCCGCCACGCTATCCTACCGGGTCCGCGAACTGGCTTTCGAACACATGAACAACGCCGAATATGTGGAAGTGGAGCCGCTGCAAAAAACCGGCTACCTGATTCAGGAAGAATTGTTTTATCCTTCCAACGAAGAAAAAATGCGTCTGTTGCAAACCCTTATCGAAGAAGAGTGGCCGGATCGCTGCATTATTTTCGCCAATACCAAACACCGTTGCGAGGACATCTGGGGACACTTGGCCGCCGACGGGCATCGCGTGGGGCTACTCACCGGCGATGTTTCGCAAAAAAGACGCTTGCGTATTCTGGAAGATTTCACCCAGGGAACGCTGGATATCCTGGTCGCCACCGATGTCGCCGCTCGCGGCCTGCATATCCCCTTGGTTACCCATGTGTTCAATTACGATCTGCCTGATGATTGCGAAGACTATGTCCATCGCATCGGCCGCACCGGCCGCGCCGGGGAAAGCGGCAGCTCCATCAGCCTGGCCTGTGAAGAATATGCATTGAACCTGACGGCGATTGAAAGCTATATTGGCCATCAGATTCCCGTCAGCAAATACAATAGCGATGCGCTATTGAGTGAGCTCCCCGCGCCGAAACGACTTTCGCGGCCCCGGCCTGGCACCGGTCCGCGACGTCATTCCGTATCACGTCGCAGCGGAGCGCCGCGCCATAACCGCAAACGTCCGGGCTAAACAAGATGCAGAGCTGCACCCCCTATACGCCGCCATTGACTTAGGCTCCAACAGTTTCCATATGTTAGTGGTTCGCGAGGTGGGTGGCGTCATCCAGACGCTGTCGCGCATCAAACGCAAAGTGCGTTTGGCCGCCGGTTTGGATGGCGGCAATCAGCTCTCTCATGACGCCATGCAACGCGGCTGGCAATGCCTGAAACTCTTTGCCGAGCATTTGCAGGACATTCCGCCGACGCATATCCGCGTGGTGGCCACCGCTACGCTGCGCCTCGCCGTCAATGCCGATGCTTTTCTGGCTCCCGCCGCCGACATTCTGGGCTGTCCGGTTCAGGTCATCAGCGGTGAAGAGGAAGCGCGGCTGATTTACCAAGGCGTAGCACATACCACCGGCGGTTCGGATGAACGCCTTGTGGTGGATATCGGCGGCGGCAGCACCGAACTCATCGTGGGGCGCGGCGCCCAGGCGCTGGAGTTGTTCAGTTTGGAAATGGGCTGCGTCACCTGGCTCGAGCGCTGGTTCAACGATCGCAGCCTGACCAAAGAAAATTTTGAACAGGCGGAACGGGCGGCGCGGGAGATGATCCGTCCGGTGGTGTCCAAGCTGTTGGCCCGCGGTTGGCAGGTCTGCGTCGGCGCTTCCGGCACCGTGCAGGCGTTGCAGGAGATCATGGTTGCCCAGGGAATGGACGAGCATATTACCCTGAGCAAGCTGTTGCAGCTTAAACAGCGGGCCATTCACTGCGGCAAGCTGGAAGAACTGGAAATCGAGGGTCTGACGCTGGAGCGCGCGCTGGTTTTCCCCAGCGGTCTGTCGATATTGCTGGCGGTCTTCCATGAGCTCGGCATTAAAACCATGACCCTGGCGGGCGGCGCGCTGCGGGAAGGCATTATGTACGGCATGCTTAACATTTCGGTGTGCGAGGATATCCGCGAACGGACGCTGGAAAATATGCAGCACCGCTATCAGCTCGATATCGAACAGGCGCGGCGGGTCAGCCGGCTGGCGGATAATTTTGCCCGGCAGGTGGCCAAAGCCTGGCAACTGGACTCCAGATGTTTGACCCTGCTGCACTGCGCAACCATGATTCATGAAATCGGCCTGAGCATTGATATCAAAAACGCCCCGCAACATGCCGCTTATCTAACACGACATACCGACTTACCCGGCTTTACCCCTGCCCAGCAGAAGCTTATCGCCACCCTGCTGCAAAACCAAAGCCATCAGATTGACGTCGCCCAGTTAAATCAGCAAAACAGCCTGCCGCCGCGCATGGCGCAGCGCCTGTGCCGCCTGATGCGTCTGGCGATTATTTTCGCCAGCCGACGCCGGGATGATCAATTGCCCGAGGTGAAACTGCGGGCGCTGGACGATACTCTGCATGTGCTGTTGCCCCACGGCTGGCTGGAAGCGCATCCCCTGCGGGCGGAGTACCTGGAACAGGAAAGCCAGTGGCAAAGCTATGTCCATTGGCCGCTGTTGCTGGAAGAAATTCATTAATCAAGCTATACCCTTCATACCGCACATTGCAGGTGCGTTGGTTTTGTGACTTGGCTCATCATGAGCCTCGCCCCACAAGCCGCTTCAAGCGCTGTTAAGAATTTGCCCAAACAGGTTTATTACATCCCTCAACCTCTATTTTAAGTAAGCTGTTGGGGGCTATGAAACTCATCCTTGAGGTCCACCCTCCGGGCCGGCGCATGCGCTGTTGAATTCAGTTCCACACCGATTTGCCGCTAGAAAGCCGCCTTCCAGCAACAGTAAATATTTTGGGTATAGGCTATTGAGGGTTTTGCCCTTTGGCTTTGGCCAGTTGCGCCTTGATATTGGCCAGATGGCTTTGGCCTTTAGCCATACGGTCTTCCGGGCTGACGACCTTCCGGCTGCTTTCCCAAGCCAGATCGTCCTGGGGCAGCTCCAGTAAGAAACGGCTGGGCTCGGGTTTGATGGTTTCGCCGTACTGGCGCCGCTCGCGGCACAGGGTGAAAATCAGCTCCTTTTGCGCACGGGTGATGCCGACATAGGCCAGCCGGCGCTCTTCGTCGATATTGTTCTCGTCGATGCTGCTTTGGTGCGGCAGCAGGCCCTCTTCCATGCCTACCAGGAAAACATAAGGGAATTCCAATCCTTTTGAGGCATGCAGAGTCATCAACTGCACCTGATCGAGCTCTTCGTCGTTATCCCCCCCCCCGCTCCATCATTTCCCGCAGGGTAAACCGGGTCACCACCTGATCCAGCGTCATCGGCTCGTTCAAATCCGACCCTTCCAGCATCTCGGTCATCCAGGCGAATAATTGATCGACATTTTTCATCCGCATCTCGGCGGCTTTCGGGCTGGGAGAGGTTTCATACAGCCAGCTCTCGTACTCCATGCCGCGGACAAGATCCCTCACCGCCGGCACCGGCTCGCTTTCCGCCAGCCGGGCGATATGCGCCATCCAATGGGTGAACTGTTGCAAAGACTCCAGACCACGTCCGGTAAGGGTCTGGCTTAGCCCCACATCAAAGCTCGCTGAGTACAGACTTTTCTGACGGATGGCCGCCCACTCCCCGAGCTTTTGCAGCGTCGCCGGACCGATTTCACGGCGCGGCGTATTCACCACCCGCAAAAAGGCGCTGTCATCGTCAGGGTTAGTAAGTACTCGCAAATAAGACAGCAGGTCCTTGATTTCCGGTCGGGCAAAGAACGAGGTACCGCCGGAAATACGATAAGGAATGCGGTTTTGCATCAGCATTTTTTCAAACAGACGGGACTGATGGTTGCCGCGATAGAGAATGGCATAATCGCCGTAGCGGGTCTGGCGGATAAAGTGATGGGCTATCAATTCCCCCACCACCCGTTCCGCCTCGTGATCTTCGTTGTTGGCGGTGATCACCTTGAGCGCTTCGCCATAACCCAGGCTGGAAAACAAGCGCTTTTCGTAAAGATGGGGGTTATTGGCAATCAGGATATTGGCCGCTTTGAGAATACGTTCGGTAGAGCGGTAGTTTTGCTCCAGCTTAATCACCTGCAGCGCGGGAAAGTCCTGCTGCAGCAATGCCAGATTTTGCGGCCGGGCGCCGCGCCAGGAGTAGATGGACTGGTCATCATCCCCCACCACGGTAAAACGGGCGCGGGCCCCCACCAACATCTTCACCAATTCATACTGGCTGGTATTGGTATCCTGGTATTCGTCCACCAGCAGATAGCGCAGCCGGTTCTGCCAGCGTTCACGGGCCTCGGCGTCCCGCTGCAGCAAAAGCGTGGGCCTGAGGATCAAATCATCGAAATCCAGCACATTGCAGGCTCTGAGATGGGCGTCATACAGGCCGTAGCAGTGAGCGAACAGCCTATCCCGCTCGGATCGGGCCAAAGCTTCCGCCTGCTCCGGGCCCAGCAGATCGTTTTTCCAGTTGCCGATGGCCGACGCCAATTGTTTCAGCAAATCCTTGTCGCCATCGATCCACTGCTCGGTCAGATCTTTTAGCAGCGCCTGCTGGTCGTACTCATCGAACAGGGAAAATTTCGCCTTCATCCCCAGCGCTTTGTATTCTTTTTTGATGATTTCCAGTCCCAGGGTATGGAAGGTGGCGATGGTCAACCCCCGCGCTTCCTGCCGTCCCAACGTCTGCGCCACGCGCTCTTTCATTTCCCGCGCCGCTTTATTGGTGAAGGTCACCGCGGCGATATGGCGCGCCTGATAGCCGCACTGCCGAATCAGATGGGCAATTTTATTGGTGATGACCCGCGTCTTGCCCGATCCGGCGCCCGCCAGCACCAGGCAGGGCCCGGTAACAAATTCAACGGCATGTTGCTGGCTGGGGTTCAAACGCATAAGGCTTCCCGGATTCATGGGGCAGAAAGTAACGGAGGGAGATTGTAGCAGAAAGCACGGGGGAGATTGAGGGCTTGCCTTGTGTGGAGTCCGAATCGTCATGTGTGGAGTTCAGCCTAAAACGCTACATTGAGGCAATGGGGGGAAAATTGAGTCTGACCATCGATTTGCCTGATGGCAGCGGGCGAGTATTTCATATTTAATTCACAGCCTAACAAGCGCGGAGATTTACTAACCCCGCGCCTATGGTCTGTGCCATTCAAGTCTGTTTTCACCCTTCGAAACTCTGCCGGTAATAAATAAAGGTTTGTATTGATACATCTATAATAAGGCTGCGACTAGGATGCGAAAAAATGTATAGACCGTACTTATCTGTTGTTTACAGTTTGGGAAAGAATCGCCCCACTTACTCCTCCCCATGCACCAGCGCACAAGCCGCCAATTCCTACCCCTACCAACTCCGGTACCCCGGAAATTTTCTTCGTGAGGTAGAGACCGGTTCTCCCTCCAATGACAGCACCGGTGGCGGCCCCTACTGTTGTGCATGCAATTAACGAAGCCAGGCGCGCCTCGGGCGAGGCCATCAACCAGGTCTCCAATACCGCCATTCCAAGCGTGGCCGTACCGGCTGCCAGCGCAGCGGCGATAACAGTCGGACTTATGCCATCCTCAGGCCAACTGTATTTAATGCAGGTTTCCGGGCTGTTCCTGGCATTATTAAATGCAGCCGATAATTTTGGAGTAGAATTATTATCAGATGAATTAATCCCCCGGCTCGCTGCGGTGCAAGTTAGTGATGACCCTGTGCCTGATATGTTCATTAGCTTACCTCAATGAATATTTATCTAAGCTTAGAAAGGTTATCATTGGCTGTAAAATAAATTAATAGAGTTTCATTGGTTAATTGCATTCACCATATATGATTCTATAATATATAATTTTCCTATGAAAAAGTGCGCTCAGTTAATCACGGATCTCCAACACAATATTAGGAACAGTTAAGGAACCATTTAGAATCAGGATGGCACTCTACAACCTCATTCTTTTGCTAAAAGCCATGGATGGGCAAGTGAGAACGGTCGGACTGTCGGGTCCGACCGCTTTTTTTTGGACCTATGTGTTCCATTTGCAATTTCATATTCTTTGAGGATGAGGAATTATGGACCGCCCCCAAAAACATGCACGTTTCCTGTCCTCACGATGAGGCCCGTTCAAAAGCCTCGGGACTGACGCCGCCCAGATAGCTGTCCCGACCGGGTACTTTGTCAACAAGCTCACCCGCCCTAAGGCGGGCGTCTTTTACGGGGTACTCAGCGTTCCCCCGTCACCTCCACTTCTGAAATAAACTTTACCCCATCGGCAGTACGTATCCAGCGCGGCGCTTTCAATTCCGCGGCAAAATAGCTCACCAGCTCAAACAGCAGTCCGGTGAGTATTTTCTCACTTTGCGGGGATAATGCCCGATCCGTAAAAAGTTGTACCAGCGCCTGGCAGTATTCGCATAGCAAATCGGCATCAGGTGCGAAGCGAGGCGATGACAGCGGAAGCTCATCTACCGTCAGTCTGTCCATCACATGAGGTGGAATAGGATCGTTTAGCGTAGGGTGCAACAGCTCAAGACAATCGCCAAGCCGTTCGCATAGCGCATGCCGCAATCTGGGATCACTGCTTTCCAGCAACGTTTCAGCGAACTGTTCACAATATTCGGCAAGTTCGGTGAAATCCGTGGTTGGACTGAACGTGATTGAAAGCAAGGGGTGAGTTTGGTTAAGGATCATAGCCATAAGGCAGCCTCCACTAAGTGATTTGTAAACCACCACCGAAGAGACCAATCTTGCGGGTGGTGGACTGAACGGAGTTGGTCTTACCGGCCTTAGTGGACACCGGCGCATCTTGCGATGCCCCCGTCCAGCCCACCATAATTTTACCTGAATTATGTAAATTCATGGTGCACTGAACTCACGACATAAAAAAAGACGCGGATGCGTCATATGCCGCCACTAAGGGGTATTAATTCGAGAGACCAATCCCGACGCCTGAATTTGCAGACGCGAAGGCACAATACAGCGGCATAAATCAAACGGCAAGAACTTTCGTTATGAGTCTTTATCTCTTCAGGTGACATCGCAAAAATGTATGCTAAATTGTTCACTATCACTATTAATGTACCATATAGTATACATATATGGCTTTTTTTTGGCGTCGGGCAAGACCTGAAGTCACTGGGTCACGATATACAAGATGCGCGTAAACGGCATCGCATTAGCACCTCGCTGAGGGCGGAGCGTAGCGGCATCACCCGCGCCACGCTCAGCAGGCTTGAGGTTGGACAGGGAAACTTAATGGATCGGACCATCATTGCGCAACCCGGTTTTTCCTAAGGAGGAGTTCATCCCAAAGCCTGGTGTCAGACGAAAATAAGCTGTGCGCCTGCCCATTGAAAATATAGCGAATAGGCTATAGTATGTGTATAGGGAATAGGCTATGAGGCACGACATGTGGGAAGTCATTACAACAAAAGCATTTGATGAGTGGTTTTTAGAACAAGAAGTTTCATTACGGGAAGACGTGCTTGTTTCAATGGGTATTTTAGAAATTTACAGCCCACAGTTAGGCCGACCTTATGTGGATACCTTGCAGGCAACTTCATTTCCTAATATGAAAGAATTGCGTATACAACACTGCGGTGATCCTATTAGAGCCTTTTTTGCATTCGATCCTGTTCGCCGCGCTATTATTCTCTGTGCCGCTGATAAAACCGGATTGAACGAAAAGAGATTCTATCGGGACATGATCCGGTTTGCCGAATCAGAGTACCGCAATCATCTGGATACACTGGAGAACTAATCGATGGCAACCTATAAAGAGCTGCTGGCCCGGGAAAGCCCGGAAGTGCAAAGCCGCGTAGCTGAAAAAGTGGACGTGCTGCGACGCGACATCGCCTTAAGCCAGCTTAGGGAAGCACTCAACATCTCTCAGACTGAACTGGCAGAAGCAATGGGCATCAAACAACCGAGCGTTGCTCGCATGGAGCAACCTGATAACGATCCTCGCCTGTCTACATTAAAACGTTATGTGGCAGCATTAGGCGGGGATCTGAGCATTGATGTCACGCTCCCTACGGGTAAAAGGATTGCGATCCAGCTCTGATAAATTTCCCATCATCTACCTCTCTAGGTGACGCCATAAAATGTATGCTATATTGTTCACTATTATCTTTAATGCGCCATAGAGTATACAAATATGAGAGTCTTCCGCGTTGAGCAGGCCCTGAAGAAACTGGGACGCGATATACAGGATGCGCGTAAACGGCGGCGCATCAGCACCTCGCTCATGGCTGAGCGTATAGGCATCACCCGCGCCACCCTAAGCAGGCTTGAAGCCGGCGAACCAAAAGTCTCCATGGGAAGTTATGCCATCGCGCTCTATGTACTGGGCAAGTTGGATGACCTGGAAAACATCGTCGACAGGACTCGCGATCCCCTTGGGCTGGATTTAATGGATGAACAGTTACCCGTCCGCATCCGTACCGGTAGACCAGGATGAAGTCTGTCAATGTCGTTATCCACTGGCAGGGCAGCGAGCGTCTAGTGGGTCAACTGGACGTCTACGCATCGAGAGGAACTGAACGTTATCAGTTCGCTTATACGGCAGACTGGGCCAGGAAAGGTTTTGCCATTGATCCGGCGTTGGAGCTTATTCCTCGTATCCCCTATATCAATAATATACTGTGGGGGGCATTTCAGGATATTTCTCCTGACAGATGGGGACGGTTGGTCCAGACCAGGGTTAACAACCGCCATATGTCCGAAAGTGATTTTCTCCTTGGCGTGAGCGATCATATGAGAATGGGGGCGTTGCGCCTTAGCGATGTCTCTCATCCTGAGGTCTTTCTGGCAGATAACCACGATGTACCAAAATTGGTAAATCTAAGGGAGCTGGAAGCCGCCGTTCACCGCTTCGAAGCCGGACAGGAAAGCCCGACGGATCTGGCAATGATTGCGCAACCCGGTTCTTCCCTTGGTGGGGCTCACCCTAAAGCCTCGGTGGAAGACGAAAATAAGCTGTGGCTGGCGAAGTTTCAAAGCAATACCGACACGGAACGGGTATCACTTTGGGAAGCGACCATGTTAGCCCTCGCAAAAAATGCCGGCATTCGCACGGCACATTACCGGATTTTGAATGGCGGCGGCGACAGACCTGTGCTCCTGGTAGAGCGGTTTGATCGCGTGGACGGTAAGCGCATCCCCTTTATTTCCGCCATGACATTATTGGAACGTAACGAAAATAATAAAGAAGGCGCCAGTTATATTGACATTGCCGACGCCCTCACCCATTACTCACCACAGCCCGCAGCAGACAGGCTGGAACTATTCAGCCGCATGGTTTTTAACGCGATGGCGGGCAATATCGACGATCATTTGCGTAATCATGGTTTTTTACGCGAACCTCGGGGTTGGCGTCTCGCTCCCGCTTACGATATTAACCCGACGACGGAACATTACGCCCGCCGGAATCATAACCTGTCATTCGATAGCGGTCGTTCCAGGCCTTCCCTTGATACTTGCTTGGAGCTGGCGGAATTTTTTTGGTGCGGGCAAGTCTGGAATGAATATCGCGTTGACCAAAATTGCTTACGCGCTATCAGACTGGCGCAACGTAGCAAAACGCAATGGTCTCGGTGGCGAAGAGATTAAACGAATGGAGAGGTCGTTTGAACATGATGATACTGAGAAACTATTGCATTATTTACCGTTGCGGTGACATCGGAGGCTAACTATCAGTCCGCCGAAAGAGATTGGCTGACGAACCTGAAGAAAGTCCAACACAGCAGCGATGCATTCGTCGAGGAAATTAAATAAACAAGCGGCCAATTTACGGCCGCTACAGACTGCTGACAAATATACCCGGAGTCGGGAAGGTGGGACATACTTTCAGAAGAGTAAGCCGTCCGCGCCGTCAATGGCGCGGAAACTGACTCAGTTCGCTACCGCAATGCGCTTCATGTCTTTCATATAGCCGCGCAGGGTGGCGCCGATAACCTCGATGGGATGATGGCGGATAGCCTCGTTCACATCGCGCAGCTGTGCGTTGTCGATTTCACCGGCGGCGGCCGGTTTGCCCAAATCCCCCGGCTGCAGGCTGGGCATAAACTTCTCTTTCAGCAACGGTATGGCGGCGTTGGCAAACAGATAGTTACCGTATTCCGCGGTGTCGGATATCACCACGTTCATTTCATACAGACGCTTGCGGGCCACGGTATTGGCAATCAGCGGCAGTTCGTGCAAAGATTCGTAATAAGCCGATTCAGCGATAATGCCTGAACGGGTCATGGTTTCGAAGGCCAGCTCGACCCCGGCTTTCGCCATGGCGATCATCAGCACGCCGTTATCGAAATATTCCTGTTCGCTGATTTTGCCTTCATAGGCCGGCGCGTTTTCAAACGCGGTGGCGCCGGTTTCTTCACGCCAGGTCAGCAGCTTAACGTCGTCGTTGGCCCAGTCGGCCATCATGCCGCTGGAGAACGCACCGCTGATAATGTCATCCATATGTTTTTCAAACAGCGGCTTCATCAGGGCTTTCAACTGCTCGGACAGCGCAAAGGCGCGCAGTTTAGCGCCGTTGGACAGGCGGTCCAGCATCAGGGTAATGCCGCCCTGCTTCAGCGCTTCGGTGGTGGTTTCCCAACCGAACTGCACCAGCTTGCCGGCATAGGCCGGGGAGGCGCCGTCGGCCACCAGCTTATCGTAACACAGCAGCGAACCCACCTGCAGCATGCCGCACAGGATGGTCTGTTCGCCCATCAGGTCCGACTTCACTTCGGCGACGAATGAGGATTCCAGCACCCCGGCGCGATGCCCCCCCCCCGGTGGCGGCGGCCCAGGCTTTGGCCAATGCCATGCCTTCGCCCTGCGGATCGTTTTCCGGATGGACGGCAATCAGGGTCGGCACGCCGAAACCGCGTTTATATTCTTCCCGCACTTCAGTACCCGGACATTTCGGCGCCACCATGATAACGGTAATATCTTTACGGATCTGTTCGCCCACTTCGACGATATTGAAACCATGGGAATAGCCCAGCGCCGCGCCTTTTTTCATCAGCGGCTGTACCGCTTTCACCACCGGGGAGTGCTGTTTGTCGGGCGTCAGGTTCACCACCAGATCCGCCTGGGGAATCAGCTCTTCGTAGGTTCCGACCTTGAAACCGTTTTCCGTGGCTTTGCGCCAGGAAGGGCGTTTTTCGTCAATAGCGGCCTGACGCAAAGCATAAGAGATATCCAGACCGGAATCGCGCATATTCAAGCCTTGGTTAAGGCCCTGGGCGCCGCAACCGATAATCACCACTTTTTTGCCTTTGAGGTAACCCGCTTCATCGGCGAATTCATCCCGGCCCATAAAGCGGCATTTACCCAGTTGCTCCAGCTGTTGGCGCAAATTCAAGCTGTTGAAATAATTGGCCATCTTGCTACTCCATCTCTTTAACGACTATAGGGTATGGATTCCCGTCCGCGCACCAAAACGTCATTGGCGCGTTCCAACCGCGGTTGTTGGCGATTGACGCGGCCCGGCGGTTAAACGGGAAAGATATGGTGCCCACTATAAGGCATGCATCACGTTGCTTAAATTGATATATTAACAATCTGATATTGCAGATTGTGCAATGTAACCGAGGCCGCACCGTTATGGATCTCAGGGATCTTAAATTATTCCTTCATTTGGCGGAAAGCCGCCACTTCGGCCGCACCGCAAAAGCGACCCATGTCAGCCCTTCCACGCTGTCGCGACAGATTCAACGATTAGAGGAAGATGTCGGCCGCACGCTGTTTTTACGTGATAATCGCACCGTGCAGTTGACGGACGCGGGGGAGCAATTGAAAATTTTCGCCCAGCAGACGCTGCTGCAATACCAGCAGTTGTCACACCGCCTGGGCCAGCACGGCCCGTCGCTAAGCGGAGAGCTGCGCCTGTTTTGCTCCGTCACAGCAGCCTATAGCCATTTGCCGCCCATCCTCGATCGTTTCCGCGCAGAACACCCTTTGGTGGAGATCAAACTCACCACCGGCGACCCTGCCGACGCGGTGGAAAAAGTTCAGTCCAACGATGCGGATCTGGGCATAGCCGGCCATCCGGAGATTTTACCCGCCAGCATCGACTTCGCGCCCATCGGCCAGATCCCGATGATACTTATCGCCCCGGCGTTGCCTTGTCCGGTACGAACCCAGGCGCAGGCGCAAATCCCCGATTGGTCGCAAACCCCGTTTATTCTACCGGAGCACGGTCCGGCGCGCCGTCGCATCGATCACTGGTTTCGCAGTAATCATATTCCGAACCCGCTGATCTACGCCACCGTGGCCGGCCACGAAGCCATTGTTTCCATGGTGGCGCTGGGTTGCGGCATCGCGCTTATTCCGTCGGTCGTGGTGGACAACAGTCCGGAGCCGGTGCGCAACCGCGTGCAAATCATCGAGCACGGCACGCCGGTGGCGCCGCTGGAGCTGGGGGTGTGCGTACAAATCAAAAGATTGCAAGAACCGCTCATTGAGGCGTTTTGGCAACGTCTGGAACGGTCATACATATAGGTCGTTGAAGTACCCGTTATAAATGCCGCCGTAATATCACCGACCTTTCAATGGAGGCATTAATGAGAAATATTTGTTCAAATCCATCTGTAAACACGATAAACATATCTTATTCAGCCCCCCCCCCAGGACTTACGCCTTTCCCTATGGAAAATTTGGATAGGCAATGCGATACCGGGAAAGGGAGAAGAAAGATTCATAGCGGTTCAACGCATGATTGAATGCGAACGTAACGATAGCAATGCGCTAGACCTGAGCGGCCTTGGCTTGACCGACCTACCGCCGGTATTGCCCAGAAATATTAAAATTTTAGATATTCACAATAATCAACTTACCGAAATAACGCCGGTTTTGCCGCCGACTCTTATCGAGCTTGACGCCAGCGATAACCAGCTCGCCAGCCTTCCAAATATGACGCTGCAACTTGAATTAACATCACTCAATATCAGTCATAATCGTCTTACGACGCTCTCCGGTGTTTTACCCCCGCACTGAAAATTCTCAAGGTCAATCACAACTTTTTGCAAGAAATCCCCCCCCCCTTGCCTCTATTTCTTGAGAAACTTGTTGCGCATGATAACGACTTAATCGATTTCTATCATGGCCTACCCCCCCCCCACTCTGCAACTTTTAGATATAAGAAACAATAGTAGGCTGACTTGGCTTCCAGTGGAAATACAGCAATGGCTGCTTGATTTCCCCCCCCCCTTTGATTCTTACCGTCCTTTTGAAACCTTCAAACCAGCGATAGATTTAATAAATCTATTTGCAGATGATGCGCTAATAACAACTATCCGTGGCAATAATTCGTCAGAAAGATTAACGGCTTAAATAACGGCTAAACAAAACTCTTGGATGTCACAGGGGTGAGAAGTCATACTTGAATTTATCGGCCAAGCAGTATGGTGAAAACCCGTTGTTTAAAATGTGATTAATATAAATTTTCAATATTGTATTAAGCGACCCAAGCAGCGATATAATTTTCCTTTATTTGTAGGACCTGCCGCGCAGGCCCGTTATCGAGAGGTTAAGCGAGACTCAATTCGACGTTTCACTGCCTTGCAAAAAAAACTGAAACGCCGGGTTTTGGGTTTCGTCGTGGCATTCATAGCCGAGCGCCGTCAAATGCCGGTCGAACTCCGGCTCTTTGTCAGACAGTTCAAACCCTGCCAGTACCCGGCCATAGTCAGTGCCGTGGCTGCGATAATGAAACAGCGAAATATTCCAATGCGTCCCCAGCGTCTGCAGGAATTTCAACAACGCTCCTGGGGATTCGGGAAATTCAAAACTGTAGAGACGCTCGCGCAGGGGCTTTGACGGGTGGCCCCCCACCATATATCGCACATGCAGCTTGGCCATTTCATCATCGGACAAATCCACCACCTGATAACCGCCGGCGGTAAGCTCAGCCAGAATCTCGTCCCGTTCCGCATGGCCGCGAGTGAGGCGGATACCGACAAAAATACAGGCATTGTCCGCATCGGCGTAGCGATAGTTGAATTCGGTCACCGCCCGACCGCCCAACAGTTGGCAGAAGGTCAGGAAGCTACCCTTCTGTTCCGGAATGGTCACCGCAAACAGGGCCTCCCGTTGTTCTCCCAGCTCGCAACGCTCGGAGACATAGCGCAGCCCGTGAAAATTCACGTTGGCGCCGGACAGGATATGCGCCAGCCGCTCACCGCGGATATTATGCTGCTGGATATATTTCTTCATACCCGCCAGCGCCAAGGCGCCCGCCGGTTCCGCGATGGCGCGGACATCTTCGAAAATGTCCTTCACCGCCGCGCAGATGGCATCGCTGTCGACCGTCACTACATCATCCAGATAGTCGCGGCACAAACGGAAGGTTTCATCACCGATACGCCGTACCGCCACCCCTTCGGCGAAACCGCCCACCCGCGGCAAGTCCACCGGTTCACCGGCGTCCAGGGCGGCTTTAAGGCAGGCGGACTCTTGGGCCTCGACGCCGATAACCTGGATTTGTGGCATCAAATGCTTTATCAGCACCGCGACGCCGGCCGCCAGGCCGCCGCCTCCCACCGGCACGAATATCCGATCCAGATGGGCGTCCTGTTGCAAGAGCTCCATGGCCAGCGTGCCCTGTCCGGCGATGACCGCCGGGTGGTCAAACGGCGGCACATAGGTGTAGTTGAATTCCCGTGAGAGCGCAATGGCCTTGGCTTTGGCTTCATCGAAATTGGCGCCGTAGAGCAGAGCCTCGCCGCCGAAGCTGCGCACCGCGTCTACTTTGATATCCGCCGTCGTCACCGGCATGACAATCAGGGATTTGATGCCCAATTTGGTGGCCGACAGCGCCACGCCCTGGGCATGGTTACCCGCCGAGGCGGTCACCACCCCGTGGGCTTTTTGCTCCTCCGACAGGCCCGATATCATGGCGTAGGCGCCGCGCAGCTTGAAGCTGTGCACCGATTGCCGGTCTTCCCGTTTGACCAACACGATATTGCCCAGGCGCGACGACAGCTTATCCATGTGCTGCAATGGCGTGACCTGGGCCACTTCATACACCGGCGAGCGCAGCGTGGCGCGAAGATATTCCGCGGCGCAAGGCGCGGCGGGAAGCGGTAGTGAATCTGACATGGCCTTAGCCCCCCCCCCAGCTTGCTTTTATCGCGCACCGCGCCTTTATCCGCACTGGTGGCAAGCAGGGCATAGGCTCGCAGAGCAAAGGATACCTGACGCTCGCGTGCATGGGGACGCCAGGCGGCATCGCCGCGCGCCAGCTCGGTTTCGCGCCGCGCGGCCAGCTCGCTGTCCGCCACATCCAAGGTTATGCTGCGGTCATGGATATTGATGGCGATGATATCGCCGTCGTTTACCAAGCCAATCAGCCCGCCGCTGGCGGCTTCAGGGGAAACGTGGCCGATGGACAGGCCGGAGGTGCCGCCGGAAAAACGGCCGTCGGTGATAAGCGCGCACTGCTTGCCCAGACCCATGGATTTCAGAAAGGTGGTGGGATAGAGCATTTCCTGCATGCCGGGACCGCCCTTGGGCCCTTCGTAACGAATGACCACCACATCCCCCGCCACCACTTTACCGCCGAGAATGGCCTCGGAGGCCTCTTCCTGGCTTTCATAAACCTTGGCCGGACCGCGGAATACCAGGCTGTTCTTGTCGACGCCGGCGGTTTTCACGATACAGCCGTCTTCAGCGATGTTGCCGTAAAGCACCGCCAGTCCGCCGTCCTGGCTGTAGGCGGATTCCCGCGAACGGATACAGCCGTCTTTGCGATCGGTATCCAGGGACGGCCAGCGACAGTCTTGGGAGAATGCCTGGGTAGTGCGAATTCCAGCCGGACCGGCGGAGTACATGCTTTTCACGGCGGGATCGTCGGTGACCATCACGTCGTATTGACGCAGGGTTTCCGGCAGGGTCAGGCCCAAGACATTGCCCACCTCACGGTTGAGCAGGCCGGCGCGATCCAGTTCTCCCAGAATACCCAATACGCCGCCGGCGCGGTGTACGTCTTCCATATGGTACTTCTGGGTGCTCGGCGCCACCTTGCACAAATGCGGCACTTTACGGGACAGGCGATCGATATCCGCCATGGTGAAGTCCACGCTCCCTTCCTGCGCCGCCGCCAGCAGATGCAATACGGTATTGGTGGAACCGCCCATGGCGATATCCAGCGTCATGGCATTTTCAAACGCGGCCTTGCTGGCGATGCTGCGCGGCAATACGCTTTCATCGTCCTGGTCATAATAGCGTTTGGCCAGACCGACGATGCGGGTGCCGGCATTAAGAAACAGTTGCTTGCGATCGGCATGGGTAGCCAGCAACGAACCGTTGCCAGGCTGAGAGAGGCCGAGGGCTTCCGTCAGGCAGTTCATGGAATTGGCGGTGAACATGCCCGAGCAGGAACCGCAGGTGGGACAGGCGGAACGCTCAATCTGGTTGCTGTCTTCATCAGACACGTTCGGGTTGGCGCCCTGCATCATGGCGTCGATAAGATCCAGCTTGATGATTTTATCGGATAATTTGGTTTTACCGGCTTCCATCGGCCCGCCGGAAACGAAAATCGCCGGAATATTAAGCCGCAGCGCCGCCATCAGCATCCCCGGGGTAATTTTATCGCAGTTGGAAATACACACCATGGCATCGGCGCAATGGGCGTTGACCATGTATTCCACCGAATCGGCGATAAGTTCGCGGGAGGGCAGTGAGTAAAGCATACCGCCGTGGCCCATGGCGATGCCGTCATCCACGGCGATGGTGTTGAATTCTTTCGCCACGCCGCCGGAGGCTTCTATTTGTTCGGCGACCAATCTACCCAAATCGCGCAGGTGGACATGACCCGGGACAAATTGGGTAAACGAGTTCACTACCGCGATAATCGGCTTGCCGAAATCGTCATCGGTCATTCCGGTGGCGCGCCATAAGGCACGAGCGCCGGCCATATTGCGGCCATGGGTCGTGGTCGCGGAACGGTACTTAGGCATGCTCAATACTCCAGTTAATCTTTTTTGTCGGGCGGCTGATTCCGCCTGAATTTCTAAGTTGGTACTTGGGCTGGGACAGGGTGCTGATTCGTATACTCGCCCTAAATTCCTCCCGGGAGACGCGATCCGCGCGATGACGCCCCCCCCCCACTCTGAGGGTCTCTAAGGCGTCGCTCCAATACTCTATAGGAGTATTGGCTCCGGCGCAGACGGCTTACTCCCCCCATTCCCCCGTCCCGCCTTTTGATACCGGGCGGGCTTGCAGCCCGAGACGCTTTACGCCGCACGCTCTCGTCATCTTTATTTAGCTATTGACGGGATCCAGCCAACCCCATCTGTCTTCGGTTTTGCCGGTAAACAAGCCGAAGAATGCCTGCTGCAATTGCTTGGTCAACGGACCGCAGCGACCGATGCCCACCTGAATACCGTCGACGCTGCGCACCGGAGTAATTTCGGCCGCGGTGCCGGACATAAAGACTTCGTCCGCCAGGTAGAGAGATTCCCGGGACAGCACCTGTTCGCGAACCTCGATGCCGAGCTGCTTGGCCAGTTTGATAATGGCGTCGCGGGTGATGCCGGGCAAGGCGGAGGAGGTAAATGGCGGCGTAAACAGAATACCGTCTTTGACTTCAAACAGGTTTTCGCCGGCGCCTTCGGAAACATAGCCGTGCACATCCAGCGCAATCCCTTCCTGATAGCCATGACGGCGGGCCTCGCTGCCCACCAACATGGATGAAAGATAGTTGCCGCCGGCTTTGGCCGCCGTGGGTATGGTATTGGCCGCGACGCGATGCCAGGAAGAAACCATGGCGTCGATCCCCTGATCCAGTGCATCTTCACCCAAATACGCACCCCAGGGGAAGGCGGCGATGATCACATCGGTGGTGTAATCCGGGGGCGGGTTAACGCCCATGCCCACGTCGCCCACGAAAATCAGCGGGCGGATATAGGCGCTCGTCAGTTTGTTTTTAATCAGCACCGCGCGGGTGGCCACCATGAGTTCATCCACGCTTTGTTTAACCGGCATGCGATAAATTTTGGCGGAATCGCGCAGGCGCTGCATATGTTCACGATGACGGAAAACCACCGGCCCTTTATGGGAATCATAGCAACGCACACCTTCGAAGACTGATGATCCATAATGCAGCGCATGGGACATCACATGGACCTTGGCATCCGCCCACGGAACCATCTCGCCATTGAACCAGATAAAATCAGCTTTCTTCGTCGTCATTTTCTTTTCCTTACTCGTGCCTTAGGCGCGTATTTGTTGTGATGCCAATTGCTGGATCTCGACACAGGCGACATCCATAAGTTTACTCAATTGTGAAGACAGTAAATCGACCGGGCGCTGGCTTGCAACGGTCAACTGAATATTTATATTTTCCGGGTTGGCTTGCGGCGCCATATTCAGCGCGCAGACGCGGAACCCCCGATGGCGAACCACCCTCAGCACGCGCTCCAATATTTCGGGGCGGGAACGGGCGTCGATGGAAAGCTGATGCTGCATCATGATAATTTCTCCAACATGGTTTCATTGCCGGCGCCGGGAGGCACCAGGGGCCAGACGTTCTCGTGTTCGTCGATGGAGACATGCAGCAGGTATGGACCCTGATGGGTGAACATGGTCTCAAGGGCGGCGTCAATCTGGTCTTTGCGGGTGATGCGTTGGCCAGGGATATCAAAAGCGCTGGCCAGTACGAGGAAATCGGGGTTATCTGAAAGAGTGGTTTCGCTATAACGTGCATCAAAAAACAGTTGCTGCCACTGTCGAACCATGCCTAATCGCTGGTTATCCAGCAAAACGATTTTTAACGGCAACCGTTTTCGCTTGATGGTGGTCAACTCCTGGACATTCATCATAAACGAGCCGTCGCCGGAAACGCAGACCACGGTATCCTGAGGACGGGCCACCTGGGCGCCCACAGCCGCCGGGATGCCGAATCCCATGCTGCCCAGGCCGCTGGAGGTGATGAAATTTTCCGGCCGACTAAAACGCATATGCTGAGCCGCCCACATCTGATGCTGGCCCACATCGGTGGTGACCACGGTATTTTCCGGCGCCCGCCGTGACAGCTTGTCGAGCAATGCCGGCGCATAAATCGCCGCGCCGGGATGATCGTAGCGCCAGCGATATTCCGCTTTCAGCGCCTGAGTCTCGCTCCGCCAATCGGCAATGGACAGGGCCTGGGCCAAAGCCGGCAGTATCCGGTTCAGATCACCCTGCAATGCCACATGCGGCAGGCGAAGTTTACCCAGCTCCGCCGGATCGATATCCAGATGAATCACTTTGGCATGGGGAGCGAAGGCATTGAGTTTACCGGTTACCCGATCATCGAAGCGCGCCCCCACCGCCATCAGCAAATCGCAAGACTGCACCGCCAGGTTGGCCGCCTGATTGCCGTGCATGCCCAACATGCCGAGATAGCAGGCATCATCGGGATCCGGCGCACCGAGACCTTTAAGCGTCGCAACGCTTGGCATGCCGGTGCGAGCGATAAACTCACGTAACGCCTGAACCGCACGGGCCATGCCGACACCGCCGCCGATATACAGAATCGGTTTTCTCGCCTGGCTTAAAAGCTCCAGCGCCGCCGTGACGTCCCCCTGCACCACGCCGCTCTGATCGTCGACGCTGACAAGATGCGGGTTGAGTTCCCCCACGGCCAGTTGGATATCTTTGGGAATATCAATCAAAACCGGGCCTGGACGCCCGCCGGCGGCGATGGCGAAGGCTTCGGTCATGATGTCCGGCAATTCATCCAGCGATTCCACTAAAAAGCTATGTTTGGTACAGGCCAGGGACAACCCTAATACATCGATCTCCTGAAAGGCGTCGGTGCCAATAAGCGCCGAGCCGACCTGACCGGTGATGGCCACCAGTGGGACCGAGTCCAGCAGAGCATCCGCCAAACCGGTGATAAGGTTGGTGGCGCCGGGGCCCGAAGTAGCGATGCAGACGCCCACTTTGCCGGTCGACCGCGCGTAGCCGATGGCCGCCATGGCCGCACCCTGTTCATGCCGGCAGAGCAAATGTTCCACCCCGCCGTCATACAGCGCGTCGTATACCGGCATGATGGCGCCGCCAGGATAGCCGAAAACTTTCTCAACGCCCTGCGCGCGCAGCGCCTGCACGACCCACTGTGCCCCGTTCATAGTCACTTCCCCGCCCGCTGGTGGCAGGAACAGGATTTGATGCCGTTAATCATGATCTGTTCCTTATACATTTTACGTTTACCCTGCCAAAAAATAAGGTACAAAAAAAAACCCCCCGACCTTTCGGTGCGGGGGGTTTTTCTTGAGAGTTAAGCTTGTTTGCTAAGCTATTCGTCGTCCAAGTGCAGCCCCGCACGGTGGGATAATAATCACCACCACGCTAATCACGACTAGGCTAATCACTTGGGCTAAGGCTTTCATAAATAGGTTTTCATTTTACTTCAGTTCGAATGAATGATTACAGAGTTATCACAGGAGTGACGCCGGTGACAACTCTTTTTTATTGCCGTCGCCGCAAGGCATGGCGCGCGAACGCAATAAATACAAACATATTCAATAATTTGCTTGTATATGAAGATTTTTCATTTTCAACCCGACTTCGGGAAGATATCTCTTTGACATTTTTCCAGGCCTTGCGAGACAGGACGCATAACCCCCCCCCCACGGGACTTGCAAATAAAAAATCATTTTCCCATAAGCGCCGCAAAACGTCCCTTTACCGCCATGTTGCCACGCAGTCTAAGGCAGAATGCAGAAAACAGCATGGAGGCAGCGATGTCACTAGCATTGGTTTATACGCGGGCTTCAATCGGCATCCAGGCGCCGCTTATCTCGGTGGAGGCTCATATCAGCAAGGGGCTGCCTGGTTTTACCCTGGTGGGGCTGCCCGACGCCACCGTCAAAGGCGCGCGGGATCGCGTCCGCAGCGCTTTATTGAATAATGGCTTTGAATTTCCCGCCCGGCGAATTACCGTCAGTTTGGCGCCAGCTGACCTGCCTAAAGAGGGCGGACGTTATGATTTGCCTATCGCCATCGCCATCCTGGCGGCATCCAAACAGATCCCGCGCGAACGGCTGGGGGAATATGAATTTCTCGGTGAACTGGCGCTGTCCGGCGAAATCCGGCCGGTACAAGGAGCCATCCCCGCCGCGCTTGCGGCGTCACGCATTCAACGGCAGCTTATCCTCTCAAGCCATAACGGCGCCGAGGCCGGTCTGGTGCCCGATAGCGGGGCAAGGATTGCCGAAAGGCTGCAAGAGGTTTGCCGCTTTATCCAGGGGGTCGGCGAACTGCCACCGGTTTTCCATCAAGCCCCGCCGGTGGAAGAGCATGATGGTATGGATCTGCGGGATATTATCGGTCAGCAACAGGCTAAACGGTCGTTGGAAATCGCCGCCGCCGGCGGCCATAATCTGCTTTTCATGGGACCGCCGGGCACCGGCAAAACCATGCTGGCCAGCAGATTGCCCGGTTTATTACCGCCTCTCGACGACAACGAAGCCATCGAAACGGCCGCCATCGCCAGTCTGGCCGGCTACGACGATGCCCGCCGGCATTGGCGCCGACGTCCTTTCCGCGCCCCCCCCCCATCACAGCGCCACGCTGGCTGCATTGGTGGGGGGCGGCGCCCTACCGCGGCCCGGCGAGGTCTCCCTGGCCCATAACGGGGTGCTGTTTCTGGATGAATTGCCGGAATTTCAACGGCGGGTGCTGGATGCGTTGCGCGAACCCCTGGAAGCCGGGGAAATCAATATCTCCCGCGCCCAGGCCAAGGTGATCTTCCCGGCGAGCTTCCAACTGATTGGGGCGATGAACCCCAGCCCGTCAGGGGATCATCAGGGTATCCACAGCCGCAGCGGCCCGCAGCAGACCTTGCGCTATCTGAATCGATTATCCGGCCCGTTCCTTGACCGTTTCGATATGTCCATCGAGGTGCCGCTACTGCCTCCCGGCATGCTGCGTCAATCGGCAACGGACGGAGAGGACAGCGCCACGGTGCGGGAACGGGTAGGTCTAGCCCGCGACATCCAGCAACGCCGCTGCGGAAAAATCAATGCGCGGATGAATAATCAGGAGGTGGCCGCCTATTGCCGCCTGGAGGAAGAAGACGCGGTATTTTTGGAAAGCGTTATGGAGAAACTCGGGCTTTCAGCTCGCGCCTGGCATCGTTCGCTCAAGGTCGCCCGAACGCTGGCGGATTTATCCGGCGCGCCGGACATCCAACGCTGCCATCTGGCGGAAGCCATCAGCTATCGCAGTATCGACCGCTTGCTGCAACAACTCTGGCTGCAAATGGAATAACATGGGGCCAAGGCCCCATGAAAGGATTAATCTTCGCTATCGGTGTAATCTTCCACGACATCCATCTGGGGCTTTCCGCCGGACAATGTGTGGAAACGTTTGGGTCGACGGATGTGCTCAATGTACTTGAACCACACCTTTTCATGTTCCGTTGACGGTTCCCGTTCGCCGTGGCATACAGCAACAAATTGTTTCTCTTCATCGGTCACGGGTTCACGTTTACCGCTATCGAGATCATTATAGGCATGGCCGCAACGTTCCAGCAGTTGTGCTTCTCGAATGGTGAAATGACCATGTCGGGAAAACCCGCGAGGGTAGTTTTTGTTATCGAAATACCGGTTGGTAGTAGAAAAGCTGTCCGCCATCTTAAGCGCTCCCCATCCTTTCATAAGCCGTACTGTTTATGGCGCGGAGTATTAGATAGGCTTGACATTCTGTAAAACAAAACATTTAAATCGTCACGATAAAAATTTTTTGGAGATGGGCGTGGACACGGAATTACTGAAAACCTTTTTAGAAGTTAGCAGGACCAGACACTTCGGCCGCGCGGCCGAAGCGCTCTATCTGACGCAGTCCGCGGTGAGTTTTCGTATTCGCCAGTTGGAAACGCAGTTGGGCGTCAATTTGTTTACCCGGCACCGTAATAATATCCGGTTAACGCCGGCGGGAGAAAGCCTGTTGCCCTACGCGGAAAACCTGATGTCCACCTGGCAATTGGCCAAACAGGAAGTCACGCGCTCCCTGCAGCATAACCTGTTGTCCATCGGCGCCACGGCTTCGCTTTGGGAAGCCTGGCTCGGCCAATGGCTGCAATTGCTGTATCAGCAGCGCCCGAGCCTGCAGGTGGAGGCACGCATCGCTTTGCGCCATGCACTGATAAATCAGCTGCATGAGCGGCAGCTTGATCTTTTGATCACCACTGAAGCGCCTAAAATGGAGGAGCTGACCTGCCAATTGCTGGGAAATTTCTCACTATCGCTGTTTACCGCCTCAAACGAGCCATTGGAGGGAGAACGGCCCTATATACGGTTAGAATGGGGGGGGCGGATTTTCATACCTATGAAAGCCGTCTGCTGGTTCAGCATCCCAATCCCATCATGAGCACCACGTCGGCACATTTGGCCCGGTCTCTATTGACAACCACCGACGCCTGCGTTTTTTTTACCCAGCCGTTGGAAAGAAATCTATCCGGAGCTTATCGTTGCAAACGACATGCCGCCTCTGCTCCGTCCGCTTTACGCGGTCTGGTTGCAAAACAGCGATCAGCGCGCCCTGATCCGACAGCTTCTGAAAACCCCCGTTGTGTGAACGCATAGGAACGCCACTGTCGTCGCAAAGACGTCGCCCCTACCCTTGGGCAACCCATTAGGTTAAAAATGCGTTAAAAGCCGATTTACGCGGATTGACGTGATGGCGCGCACAATCCTCACCCATCATGTTTTAAAACACCTCCACTGACGATGGCGCGGGGAATGCTGGTGACTTTGGCATTCTGTTTATTCTCCCACAGCGAATTCAATAAGCGCTGTAGTGCGATAAACGCGAACAGCAATATCCCAATGACGATTTTGGTCCACCAGGAACTCAAGGTGCCGTCAAAATTGATATAGGTCTGGATAAGTCCCTGGATTAGCACTCCGAACAGCGTACCGAACACCGTCCCGATGCCGCCGCTGAGCAACGTGCCGCCAATCACCACCGAAGCGATGGCGTCTAATTCCACTCCCATTCCCGCCAATGCGTAACCGGCCGAGGTGTAGATTGAGAAAACGATCCCCGCAAGGGTGGCCAGGCCGGTTGACAGCATATAGATACGAATGGTGGTGCTACGTGTGGAGACCCCCATAAGATTGGCGGCGGTGGCGTTGCCGCCGATGGCGTACACCTGGCTGCCGAAACGTGTATACCGGGCCAGTATCATGCCGAACGCAATCACCAGCAGCATCAATACGCCCATAGCGCTCAGGCGACCGCCGCCGGGAATTTGCCAGGCCAGGTTTGACAGGGTGTCATATATCGGATGATTGATGGGCAAGGACTCTTCCGACACCAGATAACTGGCGCCGCGCAGGAAGAACATTCCCGCCAGGGTGATGATAAAGGCCGGAATCTTCAACGTATCAACCAGCCAGCCCATAAAGGCGCCGAATCCGCAGCCCATTACCAGCACCAGGGGAAACGCCAGCAACGGCGACACATGATAGTCGCCTATCGCCCGCGCCAGGAAAACGCCGGTAAACGCGATAACCGATCCCACCGACAGATCTATGCCGCCGGACAGGATCACAAACGTCATGCCTACCGCGATAATTCCAAGGAAGGCGTTGTCCGTCAGAATATTACAGATAACCCTGGTGGAGGCGAAGCCGCGAAACTGGGTCAAACAGAACAGATAGCCGAGGATGAAAACCGAAATGGTGATCACCAGGGGTAAGTTACGTTTAAACATGGCGGCGACGCCTCCTGAGAAAAGCGAGAAAACTGGGGGACTGCATTACCAATACGCAGAGCACGACAATAGCCTTCACCACCTGATTGAGCTCCGGTTGGAAGCCGGAAAGCAATATCCCGGTATTCATGCCCTGGATAATTAACGCCCCCAACAGCGACAGGAACAGATTGAAGCGGCCCCCCCCCCATCAGCGAGCCGCCGCCGATGACCACCGACAGGATGGCATCCAGTTCCAGCCATAAACCGGCATTGTTGGCATCGGCGCCTCGTATATCGGCGGTAACGATAAGTCCGGCGATGGCGGCGCATATGCCGCTGATGATGTACGTAGACATCACGATGACGCGAGTTTTAACGCCGGCATTCTTGGCGGCCCGAATATTGATGCCCACCGCCTCGATAAACAATCCCAACGCGGTTTTACGCGTCAGCAGCCACACCAGCGCCAAAGTGATAAGGGTAATGAAAACCGGCACGGGGAAATACAAGAGCGAACCGCTGCCGAACCACCCCAGGGACGGGTTATCAAAAGTGACGATTTGCCCCGCGGTAATCAACTGGGCGACGCCTCGCCCCGCCACCATCAATATCAGGGTGGCCACAAAAGGCTGTATCTTGAGCAGCGCCACCAAGGTTCCATTCCACAATCCGGACAGCACGCCGACGCCCAGGGTAGACAAAATAACCACAGGCAGGCTGTAGCCATGCACCGTAAGCGTGGCCGTCACGGCGCCGGCAATGGCCATCACCGCCCCAACCGATAAATCGATACCGCCGGTGGCGATGACCAGCGTCATGCCGATAGACAGCAAGGCTACCGGCGCACAGCGGTTCAGTATGTCAATCAGACTGCCGAACAGCCGACCGTCCTGCACATGTACCGAGAAAAAGTTATTGGCGACGATGCCGTCGGCGATTAACACGACGATGAGCGCCGCCAGTTGAGGCATGCCGCTCGGCCACCGCTTGGCGGTAACCGTTTTAGTCAAGGAAGGCGTTGTACTCGACATAATTTCTCGCTCCTTAGGCGGCAATTGCGTTCATGATGGCGTTAACGGACAGATCCTCAAGGGGAATGGTAGTAATGTGTTTTCTGTCGCGCAGAATGACCACCCGATCCGCATACCCCACCAATTCCTCCAGCTCGGAGGAGATAACCAGCAGGGCGAGGCCATCGGCGCACAGGGTTTCAATCAGGCGGATGATTTCAGCATGGGCGCCGACATCGATACCCCGGGTGGGCTCATCGAGAATCAGGAACTGCGGCTTGGTCAATAGCCAGCGGGACAACAGGACTTTTTGTTGATTGCCGCCGGAAAGGAATTCGACGGGCTGTTCTGGACTGGGCGTACGGATCCCCAACTGACGAATAAAACGCTCGGCGATATTGTTTTGCTCCTTGCGTGAAATCGGTCGCAGCCAGCCCCGCTGAACCTGTAGTGCAAGAATGATATTTTCCCTGACCGACGCGGCGGCGATAATACCGTCCGTTTTTCGGTCCTCGGGGCAAAAACCCAGGCCAAGCCGCGAAGCCTGATTGGGCGATCGAATCACCTTCTTCTTTCCTTTGATGAGCGCGGTGCCGGTGTCCGCCGTTCGGATACCGAAAATCACCTCGGCGGTTTCCGTCCGCCCCGATCCCAGCAAACCGGCGAGACCGACGATTTCCCCCGGCCTTACGGATAAATCGAACGGCGTAATGGTATTTTTTTTACCGTATCCTTCAAAAGCCACTACCGGTTTTTCGTTAAGCAGCGTGCGACCGGCCCGTTGCAAGGCATGCTCATCCAGTTCGCGTCCCAACATCATTTTCACCAGTTCGATATGGGGAAGCAGGCGCGTTTCGCGGGTGCCGACGAATTCGCCGTTGCGCAATACCGTAATCCGATCGGAAATCCTGTAAACCTGATCGAGAAAATGCGTGACGAAAATGAGACTGATGCCCCGATCCCGCAGCTGACGCATAATGGTGAACAGCATTTCAACTTCGTTGGCATCCAGACTGGCGGTAGGCTCATCCAGTATCAGCACTTTGGCGGACAAGTCCACCGCGCGACATATCGCTACAATCTGCTGCATGGCCACCGAAAAATGCCCCAGCGGTTCCGTCACGTCCAGGGCGAATCCATAGCCGGCGAGTATATCCCTCGCCCTTGAGTTGATCTCCTTACGGTTGATGATACCAAATCGCCGCGGTTCGCGGCCGATAAACAGATTATCCGCCACCGAAAGGTTGGGCAGCAGATTCACTTCTTGATAGACGGTACCTATGCCCAACAATTGCGCGTGGGCGGTATTTTTCGGATGAATGTCCTCTCCATCCAAATTGATTGAACCGCTGTCGCGTTGATAGACACCGGTGAGCGCTTTTATCAATGTGGATTTCCCAGCGCCATTTTCTCCCAGCAACGCCATGATCTCGCCGCGTTTCAGGCTTAACGAAACGTCATTGAGCGCCTTAACGCCAGGGAAGCTTTTACTCAAACCGGTAATGCTAAGTAACACGTCTGCATGTCTTTCGTTGATGCTCACGGAATATGCTCCTGAAACGTAACCGGAAAACTGCCTTATCACGACGACCAAGGACCCGGATTTCGACACGCCGTGCCGCGACCCCCAGGCAGGATGCAGAAGAATAAACCGCCGCCGCCGGCGACTTGAATGCCAGGAGCGTGTGACGCAACGCAGATTGTACGTTGCTACCGCGACAAGGGCCCTAGCGCGAGACCCCCGTCACGGGATGTTTTGACCTGATTATTCCATCTGCCTTTTGTCCCAGTGGCGGATTTTTTTCTGCAACCAAACGTTGCTGTACCCTTCATATAGGGCGGCAACGCTGTACCGGCTCATCCTTGAGCCTCGCCCCTTGGGGCTGCTACTGGTTGTATTATTCTCAAATCCAAACAGCTTTATCACGCCCATGACGCAATACATCATCTTCAGGGTATAGAACAACGCTTTACCATCAATATCCCATGCCGCTCTTCTTGGCTAATTGGGCCTGAGCATCGGCCGGTAAATATAATCTACTTTCTGTTCTAATGATTTTTGGCGGTTTGGTACCGTCTTTAAGATATTTCTCAAGAGCATCAAATGCCGGGCCAGCCATATTGGGCGTTAATTCCACATTGGCATTCGCTTCTCCCGCCAACATCGCTTTATAAATATCCGGAACACCGTCAATTGAGCCGGTCAGAATATCTTTGCCCGGTTTGAGACCGGCTTCCTTGATTGCCTGGATAGCGCCTATCGCCATATCATCATTATGAGCGAAGACCATGCAGATATTCTTACCATTGTTTTCAGCTTTGATGAAACTTTCCATGACTTCTTTACCCTTACTGCGAGTAAAGTCACCGGACTGCGAACGGATTATCTTTATTGCCGGCGCTTTTGCTATGGCTTCCGCAAAACCTTTCTTGCGATCGATTGCCACGCTGGCACCCACCGTACCCTGCAGTTCCACCACGTTACAAGGTTTGCCGTTCATGGTTTTCACCAGCCAGTCGCCAATCAGCCGGCCTTCCAGGACATTATCGGCGGTGACAACGGCCAGATATAACGAGTTATCTTTCACTACAATGGCGCGGTCCAGCAAGAACACCGGAATTTTAGCGCTTTTAGCTTCCTGTAAAACGGGTTCCCAACCGGTTTGCACCACCGGCGCGATAAATATGGCGTCTACGCCCTGGGCAATGAATGAGCGGACCGCTTTAATCTGGTTTTCCTGTTTTTGCTGTCCATCGGCAATTTTCAACGTTATGCCGCGCTTCTGGGCTTCACTTTTTGCTACCGTGGTTTCCGCCGCCCGCCAACCTGACTCAGAGCCGACCTGAGAGAACCCCACCGTCAGCGGCGCGGCCAATGCCATTGCAGACATCGCGACAGAAATGGCAGATCCTAAAAGTAAACGCTTCCACATAGTCATCGTCCTCTTATAATCATAAAATGTGCGGGTACTTCTCGAATGCTAACAGCAATAAAATTAAACAAGAAAAGGCTTTTTTATATCGTAGCGCATCACACTTTTGACAAATAGGAGTCGAGAGTTACCGCAATTTTTTCATTTAAATCTGTGGCTTATGGATATATTTTTGTGCAGTGTCCATGCAGAGGAAAAATTAAATGCTTCAAAATTAGGGAAATACCGCCTTAACATTTTGCTCATCAACATGTAACATGAGTTGAGCCATGCATTAATCTGCTATTTATTTTCACGCGAAAAAATGATGGGTTTTCACATTTCTTGCAACCTTTCAAGGTTCGGCATTAAAAGGCTTTTTTTTCATAATATGAATCCCCTCAGTAAAATCGATTTGAAAATATGGATTAAATTGCTTTTATTGGCCCGAATCCTACTTTTACTAAGAAGCCCGGCAGCAGGCCAGTTCGGCAACGGGTAAGCCAATGCGGCAACGGTCGACGGGGAGCATTCCGTTATAGATCTTGAAAACCTTAATGACGGCCTCTTCGTATAAACCATGGTGGTGGATGGCGCAGGTCATTCCCGTCATCAAACCAAAGCTGCGTTAAGAGCCGCGGACCAACGGATTTTTGCAAATCATTAAACATCGCGTCTGAATTGTTATTTTTGTCAATCCTGTTTTCACACTCTCAAACCCTTAATTCATAATAAGCATTGATCATAAAATCATGTAGTTAAATATGTTATCCAAGCCATGCCATCTTCTTAATCGATAAAGGAAATTTTCAATTTAAATTTGGCAATTGACGGCATTGCATCCAACTCATATTTTTAAAAGCACAACTTAGCTTATCTCGATGAAATCGTTATATTTGAAAGTTTAAGCCTTAAGTTTAAGAATTGATAATTTATTATATTTTGACCGAACGCCGGTCGTAAGCGTCCGCTACGTGAGCTTTAGAAAATTCATTCATAACGCCAAATTCAATTATTATGTTAACTTAACGTAGGTACCATTATGACAAATTCTACTGTTTCGTGCTATAATCGACCGCTTGATGACAGGCCAGTATACCCCGACAATGGGCAGGCTATAAATATAACCCCTACATCAGCACTGCTTACATGGACAACAAGTATCGAAGGCGCGCCAGCTTCTCACTTCGAGATATGGAATGCCATCAGCCCCAGCTATCTGGTGGGAATAACTGATGGAGACGCTACGTGGTTTGGTTTGGAAAATTTGGTCCCTAATAGCGTGAATGTTTATTATGTTTATTCCATAGGCTTTGATGGGCAATATGGGCCATATTCTGAAATGATTTTTTTTCGTACTTTGCCCCTTTACCTGCAGCCGTCTTATCCACCACGCCCTGGGTATTGCCCGCCTCCGCGAAGCTGTTATCCTGCGCGCCCTGGATACTGCCCACCTCCGCAAAATTATTATCCTCCGCGCCCTGGATACTGCCCACCACCTCAAAATTATTATCCTCCGCGCCCTGGATACTGCCCACCACCGCAAAACTGTCATCCTGCGCGCCCTGGAAACTACCCACCTCCGCAAAATTACTACCCTCCACGGCCGAATTGTGGACCTTATAAACATTCAGGTTGGTAAATGACTCTATATTTGCTGCCGCCCGTACAAGGGCGGCGGTTTCCATTAATGGTTTAATAATAATAGCTTTGACCTGGAAGGCTCTGGTTATAAAATTCTCTCCACGCCTCGATATTGCACGGGACATCATTCACAGGCATGAACCCGTTCTCATTTAAAAGGGAATGGGATTAAAAGTGGCGAATCGACAGATATTTACAACCAATCGAGCCTCGCTTATAAATTGTTATTTTTATAGATCGTTTTTTGCGCTCAAGCTATTTACCCATACTTCGAATAAATTATAAAAAATCATATAATTAGATTGTAGTCCAAACTACCTTCGCCCTTCGTCGAAAAAGGAAATTTTCAATTCAAATTTGGCAATTGACGAAGCTGTCTTTTGCTCATACCTTTGAAAGTGAGCGATTTAACTCATTTCGATGAAATCGACATATTTGAAAATGTACAACTTAAGTGTAAGGGTTGGTGGGTAACTATTATTTTATATTTTCGCTAAACGCCAGCCTTTAGCATTCATCGCGAGTAAGTTTTAGAACTTCATTCATAATACATATATTGATTATTGTGTAAACCTAACCTAATGTAGGTACCTTTATGACAAATTCTACAAACTTAAATTATAATCGACCGTTTGATGTCGGACCGACTCCGCCCACCAACGGGTTGGTTAATAATCTCTCCCCTACATACGCATTACTGAGTTGGACACCTGGTATCGGAGGCACACCTGTTGCATACTACCAGGTATGGAGAGGCACCGGCCCTAGCCACTCGGTTGGAATAACTGATGGGAACACTCCCTGGTTTGGTGTGGGGGAGTTGGTCCCTAACTCTTATAATTTAATTTTTATTTTGGCAATTGGTATTAACGGACTAAGGAGTATATTTAGTCTTAATATTGATTTTTTATACTCCGCCGCTTTCTACACAGCCGTTTTACCCGCCACGCCCGGGGTACTGCCCACCCCCGCAAAATTATTACCCCCCCCCCGCGCCCGAATTGTGGACCTTATAAAAATTCAGGCTGGTGATACAACTTATATTTCCTGCCGCCCATCAAAGGGCGGCAACTTCTATTTTAGGTGGGGCTGGTTCGGTATTCTGGCTATATCTTATTTGAGTGAGTATCTCAAATAAAATTATATAGCTCTAGGATATAGGCGTTTTTGTTAAATCGATTAATTTAGGAGATTTTAATTCGATCTTTAATCATAATTACTGTTAAACACGTTCACTGTGCAATAATGATTATTGCGCACCGCCATCTGTTTATGGGAAATTAACTCGTATCGCGTCTGATTTATTGTAGCGTTGATCTGGAATACTGAGGATATTATTATGACAAATGCTAATTTTTCATATTGTAATCAGCCAATCAGTGAAAGGCCTGCATCACCCACCAATATGGTAGCCAGTAATCTTACTCCAACGTCAGTATTGCTTAGCTGGACACCCGGCATCGGCGGTGCGCCTGTGGCCTACTATAATGTATGGCAGGCCGCCAGTCCCGGTTACTGGGCAGGACAAGCTGAAGGAAGCACTCCCTGGCTTCAGTTGACAAATTTGATCCCAAACACGAATTATGCGTTTCAAACCTACGCCGTCGGCTATGATGGACAATACAGTTTGGAACCTGCCGGTATTTATTTTTCTACACCCCCGCTTTATTATAGGCAGCCATATTATTCGCCACGCCAGGGGTGTTATCCGCCTCCGCCGAATTATTACCCGCCTCGCCCAGGGTGCTACCCATCACCGCCAAATTATTACCCACCGCGCCCGAATTGTGGGGATCATAGGAAGTCTGGCTGGTAAATAGGATTATATTTATAAAGCCTCCCTGATAAGGAGCGGCATCATTCGCCTATCATACATTCATCATTAAAATCGGATTTTTTATTTTTGTATTTTTAATGCCGTGAGATATCAAACAGAATCAGATTATGGGAGAGGGATTGCGTTTTGAAATAAAAAAGCCCTCCGCTTATGCGAAGGGCTTTTTTTCTGGCAGGGGCGGAGAGACTCGAACTCCCAACACCCGGTTTTGGAGACCGGTGCTCTACCAATTGAACTACGCCCCTAAATAGGGTGGCGGTGCGGACGGGACTCGAACCCGCGACCCCCGGCGTGACAGGCCGGTATTCTAACCGACTGAACTACCGCACCACGATTCGGTACTACACCCAAACATAACAATTGCGGGGTCAACGCATGTTAAAACCGTTTGTGGCGCTTCACCAACGCCTTTCGCTTCGCTCAAGGTATTGGGCCTTAATGGATGCCTGGCAGTTCCCTACTCTCGCATGGGGAGACCCCACACTACCATCGGCGCTACGGCGTTTCACTACTGAGTTCGGCATGGGGTCAGGTGGGACCACCGCGCTAGTGCCGCCAGGCAAATTCATTACCGTCCGCCGCATCTTGCCTGTTTCGCTTGATGCCACGTCCGTTTATCCGGAACCTTCGCTGAATATCCTTCTCTCTCTTCTCAAACACCTTAGGTGTTGTAAGGTTAAGTCTCACGGGTCATTAGTATCGGTTAGCTCAACGCATCGCTGCGCTTACACACCCGACCTATCAACGTCATCGTCTTTAACGTCCCTTCAGGTGACCTATAGTCACAGGGAAGACTCATCTCGAGGCAAGTTTCCCGCTTAGATGCTTTCAGCGGTTATCTCTTCCGCACGTAGCTACCGGGCAATGCCATTGGCATGACAACCCGAACACCAGCGGTGCGTCCACTCCGGTCCTCTCGTACTAGGAGCAGCCCCTCTCAATCTTCCAACGCCCACGGCAGATAGGGACCGAACTGTCTCACGACGTTCTAAACCCAGCTCGCGTACCACTTTAAATGGCGAACAGCCATACCCTTGGGACCTACTTCAGCCCCAGGATGTGATGAGCCGACATCGAGGTGCCAAACACCGCCGTCGATATGAACTCTTGGGCGGTATCAGCCTGTTATCCCCGGAGTACCTTTTATCCGTTGAGCGATGGCCCTTCCATTCAGAACCACCGGATCACTAAGACCTGCTTTCGCACCTGCTCGAGCCGTCACTCTCGCAGTCAAGCTAGCTTATGCCTTTGCACTAACCTCACGATGTCCGACCGTGATTAGCTAACCTTCGTGCTCCTCCGTTACTCTTTAGGAGGAGACCGCCCCAGTCAAACTACCCACCAGACACTGTCCTCGACCCAGATAATGGGCCGGAGTTAGAACATCAAACATTAAAGGGTGGTATTTCAAGGTTGGCTCCATGCAGACTGGCGTCCACACTTCAAAGCCTCCCACCTATCCTACACATCAAGGCTCAATGTTCAGTGTCAAGCTATAGTAAAGGTTCACGGGGTCTTTCCGTCTTGCCGCGGGTACACTGCATCTTCACAGCGAGTTCAATTTCACTGAGTCTCGGGTGGAGACAGCCTGGCCATCATTACGCCATTCGTGCAGGTCGGAACTTACCCGACAAGGAATTTCGCTACCTTAGGACCGTTATAGTTACGGCCGCCGTTTACCGGGGCTTCGATCAAGAGCTTCTCCTTACGGATAACCCCATCAATTAACCTTCCGGCACCGGGCAGGCGTCACACCGTATACGTCCACTTTCGTGTTTGCACAGTGCTGTGTTTTTAATAAACAGTTGCAGCCAGCTGGTATCTGCGACTGGCTTCGGCTCGGGAAGCGAGTTCCTCCACCTAATGCCAGCGTGCCTTCTCCCGAAGTTACGGCACCATTTTGCCTAGTTCCTTCACCCGAGTTCTCTCAAGCGCCTCGGTATTCTCTACCTGACCACCTGTGTCGGTTTGGGGTACGATTACATGTGACCTGGTGCTTAGAGGCTTTTCCTGGAAGCGTAGCATCAACCCCTTCGCCACCGTAGTGGCTCGTCATCACGCCTCAGTGTTGTGAAAGAGCGGATTTGCCTGCCCTTTCCACCTGCACGCTTGAACCGGGACAACCGTCGCCCGGCCGGTCTAGCTTTCTCCGTCCCCCCCCCCTTCGCAGTCACACACAGTACAGGAATATTAACCTGTTTCCCATCGACTACGCTTTTCAGCCTCGCCTTAGGGGTCGACTCACCCTGCTCCGATTAACGTTGAACAGGAACCCTTGGTCTTCCGGCGAGCGGGCTTTTCACCCGCTTTATCGTTACTTATGTCAGCATTCGCACTTCTGATACCTCCAGCAGCCCTCACAGGCCGCCTTCTCAGGCTTACAGAACGCTCCCCTACCCAACAGGCGTATCCTTAAGCCAACTCGACGTAATGAACGCATTGACGTCGCTGCGCTCCGTCAATCGTTTTTACCGCACAATTGTCTTAAGTGATACGCCCGCTGCCGCGGCTTCGGTGCATGGTTTAGCCCCGTTACATCTTCCGCGCAGGCCGACTCGACCAGTGAGCTATTACGCTTTCTTTAAATGATGGCTGCTTCTAAGCCAACATCCTGGCTGTCTATGCCTTCCCACATCGTTTCCCACTTAACCATGACTTTGGGACCTTAGCCGGCGGTCTGGGTTGTTTCCCTCTTCACGACGGACGTTAGCACCCGCCGTGTGTCTCCCGTGATGGCATTCTTCGGTATTCGCAGTTTGCATCGGGTTGGTAATCCGGGGTGGACCCCTAGCCGAAACAGTGCTCTACCCCCGAAGATGAACTCACGAGGCGCTACCTAAATAGCTTTCGGGGAGAACCAGCTATCTCCCGGTTTGATTGGCCTTTCACCCCCAGCCACAAGTCATCCGCTAATTTTTCAACATTAGTCGGTTCGGTCCTCCAGTTAGTGTTACCCAACCTTCAACCTGCCCATGGCTAGATCACCGGGTTTCGGGTCTATACCCTGCAACTATGCGCCCAGTTAAGACTCGGTTTCCCTACGGCTCCCCTATGCGGTTAACCTTGCTACAGAATATAAGTCGCTGACCCATTATACAAAAGGTACGCAGTCACCCCATCCCGAAGCATTCGCTTTCGCTTCGCGAAATCGCCTGCCTTTGCACGTTGTGCAAAGCGCCCTGTGGCGACATAAACCACCTCGCGACACTGCTGTTTTTTTCGGTTTGACGTCGCTTCGCTCCGTCAACGCGCTGACAGCAAATGCTTGGGTGATGGGGCTCCCACTGCTTGTACGTACACGGTTTCAGGTTCTTTTTCACTCCCCTCGCCGGGGTTCTTTTCGCCTTTCCCTCACGGTACTGGTTCACTATCGGTCAGTCAGGAGTATTTAGCCTTGGAGGATGGTCCCCCCATCTTCAGACAGGATATCACGTGTCCCGCCCTACTCATCGAGCTCACCGCTTGCGCACCTTCGTGTACGGGGCTATCACCCTTTATTGCGCGACTTTCCAGACGCTTCCACTGATGCTCAAACTGATTACCGCTCTGGGCTCCTCCCCGTTCGCTCGCCGCTACTGGGGGAATCTCGGTTGATTTCTTTTCCTCGGGGTACTGAGATGTTTCAGTTCCCCCCGGTTCGCCTCGTGACGCTATGGATTCACATCACGATAGTGCAACGAATTGCACTGGGTTTCCCCATTCGGACATCGCCGGCTGGTAGCGCTTCATATCAGCTCACCGGCGCTTTTCGCAGATTAGCACGTCCTTCATCGCCTCTGACTGCCTAGGCATCCACCGTGTACGCTTAGTCACTTAACCTCACAACCCTAAGATGTCTTAGGGTCGCTTGCTTTGAGAGACTCGCATACTGAGTTTGCTCAGCATGTTTCTTCAAATTTTCAGCTTGTTCCGGATTGTTAAAGAGCAGTATTTCGCAGCATATTCTCATGACCGCGCTTGCGCGCTTGACAGGAAAATGTGCTCTGAAATAGACAACGAATAAATCACCACTCAACGGCAATAACGCGTTAAATGGCGTCCCCTAGGGGGTTCGAACCCCTGTTACCGCCGTGAAAGGGCAGTGTCCTAGGCCACTAGACGAAGGGGACAAAAATGCGATGGCGAAGCGTTGCTTCGCGCATTTTTGTAAGGCGCAGTTTTCATTAATGAAAACCAGCGGCCTTCTTCCAGCTTAACAACGCATCGCGTTGTTCACCCAGTTCATAGACCACGCCCTACATAGTATGTTGGCTCTTACAGTTATCAGACAATCTGTGTGGGCACGTCACTCAACGCGCATCTTTCGGTAAGGAGGTGATCCAACCGCAGGTTCCCCTACGGTTACCTTGTTACGACTTCACCCCAGTCATGAATCACAAAGTGGTAAGCGCCCTCCCGAAGGTTAAGCTACCTACTTCTTTTGCAACCCACTCCCATGGTGTGACGGGCGGTGTGTACAAGGCCCGGGAACGTATTCACCGCGGCATTCTGATCCGCGATTACTAGCGATTCCGACTTCATGGAGTCGAGTTGCAGACTCCAATCCGGACTACGACGCACTTTATGAGGTCCGCTTTCTCTCGCGAGTTCGCTTCTCTTTGTATGCGCCATTGTAGCACGTGTGTAGCCCTACTCGTAAGGGCCATGATGACTTGACGTCATCCCCACCTTCCTCCGGTTTGTCACCGGCAGTCTCCTTTGAGTTCCCGCCATTACGCGCTGGCAACAAAGGATAAGGGTTGCGCTCGTTGCGGGACTTAACCCAACATTTCACAACACGAGCTGACGACAGCCATGCAGCACCTGTCTCACAGTTCCCTAAGGCACAACCTCATCTCTGAGGTCTTCTGTGGATGTCAAGAGTAGGTAAGGTTCTTCGCGTTGCATCGAATTAAACCACATGCTCCACCGCTTGTGCGGGCCCCCGTCAATTCATTTGAGTTTTAACCTTGCGGCCGTACTCCCCAGGCGGTCGATTTAACGCGTTAGCTCCGAAAGCCACGGCTCAAGGCCACAACCTTCAAATCGACATCGTTTACAGCGTGGACTACCAGGGTATCTAATCCTGTTTGCTCCCCACGCTTTCGTACCTGAGCGTCAGTCTTCGTCCAGGGGCCGCCTTCGCCACCGGTATTCCTCCAGATCTCTACGCATTTCACCGCTACACCTGGAATTCTACCCCCTCTACGAGACTCTAGCCTGCCAGTTTCAAATGCAGTTCCCGGGTTAAGCCCGGGGATTTCACATCTGACTTAACAAACCGCCTGCGTACGCTTTACGCCCAGTAATTCCGATTAACGCTCGCACCCTCCGTATTACCGCGGCTGCTGGCACGGAGTTAGCCGGTGCTTCTTCTGCGGGTAACGTCAATGATTAAGGTTATTCGCCTCAACCCCTTCCTCCCCGCTGAAAGTGCTTTACAACCCGAAGGCCTTCTTCACACACGCGGCATGGCTGCATCAGGCTTGCGCCCATTGTGCAATATTCCCCACTGCTGCCTCCCGTAGGAGTCTGGACCGTGTCTCAGTTCCAGTGTGGCTGGTCATCCTCTCAGACCAGCTAGGGATCGTCGCCTAGGTGAGCCTTTACCCCACCTACTAGCTAATCCCATCTGGGTTCATCCGATGGCATGAGGCCCTAAGGTCCCCCACTTTGGTCTTGCGACGTTATGCGGTATTAGCTACCGTTTCCAGTAGTTATCCCCCTCCATCAGGCAGATCCCCAGACTTTACTCACCCGTCCGCCGCTCGCCGGCAAAGTAGCAAGCTACTTTCCGCTGCCGCTCGACTTGCATGTGTTAGGCCTGCCGCCAGCGTTCAATCTGAGCCATGATCAAACTCTTCAATTAAAAGCTTGATGCTCAAAGAATCACCTGTTTCTTCATATTATGAATTAACTGGTAAACACTCTAAGACTTGGTATTTTTTGTGAATCGATACCGTCTTGTGAGTGCCCACACAGATTGTCTGATAAATTGTTAAAGAGCATGGCCGAGGAGAACGATAATCTCACCTGGCGCGGGTTGCGTATATTACGCTTTCCCGTTGAAGAGTCAAGCTTTTATTTGCTTTATCGCAGCGCTTTTCCCTTCCCGACCCGGCCCGTCGCAACGGTTAATCCCGGTCAGTGGAGGCGCATTATAGGGACTTCCTGGGACGAGACAAGCAGTAAATGCAAATTTTCCACCGATCGGTTTATTTTTCAGCAAAACACGTCGATTATTGCCCGCGTTACGACGCTTTGCCGGCGAACACCGCAAAATCATGAGCGAAAGCCGTTACCTGCTGCCAGTCGGTATACTCCACTTCCTTGGAACTGTCCGTCTCGCCGCCGGTGATACGCATGATCAATTGGATCATTATCCGATCCAGCCATCGGTACTGCGGATAGCGCAGCGCGCCGGCGAAAACCGCGCACCTGTTCGGCCGCCAGGGCGTGGCGGCAAGAAACTTTCGTGTATAGGCATTGGTATCAGGGGTGCGTTTATCCGGTTTACGCGCCGTCAGATTAACGGAGAAAAACGCGCTGGGAAGGCCGTTGAGCCAGTCCAGATGACGCCGGATGAAATCATGCAGCTCAACGGCGTAATGACCGTAACGGATGGCGGCGCCGATAATAACGCCATCGTAACGCTGCAACGTCAAGCCAGCGGCCTGTTTAAGGTCGAAGACCTCGCAGATGGCGCCTTCGAGATTGGCCGCGAGGAATTGTGCGATTTTACGGGTTTGTCCGTCCCGGCTGGAAAAAAGTATCAAAATACGCATAGCAAACCTACTCGCGCCAGAACGTGGGCGTAAAAAGCACTAATACAGTGAACACTTCCAAGCGACCGAACAGCATGTCGGCAATCAGTATCCATTTGGCGACGGCGTTCATGGAGGTGAAATTTTCCGCCACCACTCCCAGTCCGGGTCCAAGATTATTCAGGGTGGCGGTGACCGCCGCGAACGCAGAGAAATTATCGACGCCGGTGGCGATAATCGCCAGCATGCTGATGATGAAAACCAGGGCATAGGCCGAAAAGAACCCCCATACCGCTTCGAGTATACGCTCCGGCAAGGCGCGATTGCCGAGCTTAATGGTGTAGACGGCGTTGGGATGAACCAAGCGCTTGAGTTCCCGCGAACCTTGCAGATAGAGCAGCAGGATACGTATGACTTTCAAACCGCCGCCGGTGGAACCGGCACACCCGCCGATAAACGCCGAGCACAGGAGCAATATCGGCAGAAATAGCGGCCAGCGGGCAATACTGTCCGTGGTAAACCCGGCCGTGGTGGCCATGGAGACCACCTGAAAAAAGGCTTGGTTCAGGGTTTGCAACCCGGTTTGGTAAACATTGTATCGCCAGAGGATAAGCGTACATACCGTGACCAGAATAAACTGGACGGAGATGAAAACCTTAAACTCCGGATCACGCCAGTACACCCGCAGGTTATGTCCGCTCAGAACAGCAAAATGCAGGCCGTAATTACAGCCTGAAATGAGTAAAAAAACCGCGACGATGGAATTTATCATCGGGCTATTGTAATAACCGATGCTGGCATCATGCGTTGAGAAGCCGCCGAGAGCGACGGTGGAAAAACTGTGGCCGATAGCGTCGAAAACCGACATTCCCGCGCCCCAGAGCGCCGCGGCGCAGATAATGGTGAGGGTGAGATAGATGAGCCACAGGGTTTTTGCCGTTTCCGCAATACGAGGCCGCATTTTGTTGTCTTTCAGCGGTCCGGGCATTTCGGCGCGATAGAGCTGCATACCGCCGACGCCTAATATGGGCAATATCGCCACCGCCAGCACGATGATTCCCATGCCGCCGAACCATTGCAGCATCTGACGATAAAACAAGATGGCTTTGGGCAGGTTATCGAGGCCCACCAGCGCAGTGGCGCCTGTGGTGGTCAGGCCGGAAAAAGATTCGAAAAAAGCATTGGTTAACGACAGATCGGGATGGTCGGCGAACAAAAACGGCAACGCGCCGACGCTCCCAAGCACCGTCCAGAACAGTACCACTATCAGAAATCCTTCCCGTGGCTTTAGTTCATGTTTTTGAAGGCGATTCGGCAGCCATAGCACCAGACCGATAAGTAATGTGAAAAAGAAGGTTTGCGTAAAGGCGCTACCGGCACCATCGCGGTAAATCAGCGCCACCAGGCCGGGAATAATCATGGTCCCGGAAAACAAAATGACGAGCAAACCGACAATGCGGATGATGGCGCGAAAATGCATTTCAGCATGTTCCTTAATAAAATTTCAACGGTAGCCGAGAGGCAATCATTAGGTTATCGGCACGAAATGCAAAGCGCCGCGACTAAAATCGCTAAGTTTACGGGATGCTTCAACCACCCTGTCGAAGGGAATAGACACCCTGCAGTGGATATTCTCGCCGTAATCGCTTTGAACAATACGGCCGGCAACCTGTTTGACCGCCATATCAATCCATGCTTGCTGCTCATAACCACAAGATACAACGAATTCCACCTGCGGAACTATTTCCACAGGGTCCATGAGTTTTAGCGCCTGCTGAACGCTCCCGCCATAAGCCCTTACCAACCCGCCGGTACCCAGTTTTATACCGCCGAAATAGCGCACCACCACAGCGGTGATTTCTCCGGCCCCGCTGCCCTGTAATTGCGCAAGCATCGGACGCCCGGCAGTTCCGGAGGGCTCGCCGTCATCAGAAAAACCGAATTGAGAAGAGTCCTCAGGCGGTCCGGCAATGCAGGCCCAGCAATGGTGAGTCGCCGAAGGGTGCAAGTCCCTAGCTTGCCGCAGGCACTGCCTCGCGGCATCTATTCCCCTTGCCGGCGACAACAAAGTGATAAAACGACTTTTTTTTGATCTCCATCACCGCGATGACCGGCGCCGCGGGAACGAAATAGGCCTGCATTACGCCAGCTTCAGATCGCGGGTCATATTTTCAGTCTGTTTATCTTTGATAACGATATTATCCTCGATGCGAATACCACCGTAAGCTTTGAACATCTCAATGCGTCGCCAGTTGAAATGCTTGCTGAAGGTGCTATTGCGCCAAGGGGAAAGCAGCGATTCGATAAAATACAGACCGGGCTCGATAGTCATTACCATGCCGGGCTCCATAACGCGGGTACAGCGCAGATAAGGGTAGAGAGACGGGGGCGCCAGATGGGTGCCGGCATCATCCTGCATAAATCCGCCCACGTCGTGCACCTGCAATCCGAGAGGATGGCCTAGCCCATGCGGCAAGAAGGGGCCGGTAATATTCTCTTTCACCATGGCCTCTTCACTGATGCCGGTGACAATATCAAAGTTCTTGAGCAGTTTGGCTATCCGCCCATGCATCTGGACATGATAGTCGACGTAATTGACGCCGGCTTCGATGGTGTCGATCAACGCCAGTTGTTCCGAATTCATGGCGGCTACCAACTGCGCGAATTCAGCGTCTTTTCGCGCCGCGTAAGTGCGGGTCAGATCCGCCGCATAACCGTGGTACTCGGTGCCGGCGTCGATGAGAAAGCTGCGGACGTCGTCCGGGCGCCGGTTTTCAAGCGTGGTGTAATGCAGTACCGCCGAGTGCTCGTTCAGCGCAATGATATTGCCATAGGGCACATCGATATCGCGGTGACCGGTGGCGCTGAGATAAGCGATATTGATATCGAATTCGCTCATGCCCGAGAGAAACGCCTCTTTAGCGGCGCGGTGCCCGATAACGGCGGTTTTTTGCGCTTCACGCATGCAGGCGAGTTCATAATCGGTTTTATATGCACGGTGAAAATGCAAAAAAGTCCAAAACCGGTTTCGGATTGATGTTTTCCGCCGTCAATCCCAGGCTGGCGGCCCGCGGCGCTGCGGAGCCCAGATAAGCGACCTTGTCGCGGCGGAACGGTAACAATCCGCCTATCTCATCGGGGTTTCTGATGGGTATGATATTGATAAACGGCGTCCAGAAACTGTCCGGCACCGGTTCCACGCTGTACCAATAATCCACCGGCAGATAAAACCATAATGTCGGCTTATTAACGCCGTCGACCCATAACCAGCAGTGCGCCACGTTGGTGACCGGCAGCCAGGCCTTGAACTGTGGATTGACTTTGAAGGGATAGTCCTGGTCGTCAAGGAATGCCGTAATGGGTTCGCCGGAGTGTATCAGCAACGCATCGAGATTCTGCCGGGAGAGGATCTCGCGGGTCCGCTTTTGCAGCGTCGCGAGATGTGATTGATAAAGAGTAGAAAAAGATTCCATAATCCGACCTTACTTTACCGCTGGCTTCAAACCAGTGTCAGATGAAGGCAAACGCGTCACCGTAGATTCGGTTTGCGGTGGCGCCGCGTTCGGCGCAGAAACGTTCCCGCGCGATTTTGGCCATTTCAAAACGACCGGCGATATAAACATCGTAATGCTCCAGGCTGCTGTAATCCTGCATGACCGCGCTCAGTACCGTGCCGGTTCTGCCCTGCCAGTTATCGTCAGGCTGTTCCACCACCGGCACGACCTTCAGGCGAGGGTGCTGCAACGTCAGGGTTTCCAGCTCACCCAAATCGTAGAGATGTTGTAACTCACGGCCGCCCCAGTAGATGGCCACTTCTCGATCAGGCTGTTTTTCCAATACGGTCAGCAAAATGGAGCGGGCATAGGAAAACCCTGTGCCGCCGGCAATCAATACAATCGGGCGTTGGCTATCCTCGCGCAGCCAGGCATCTCCATGAGGGATGTCCACCGTGATTTCACGGTTTTTCAAAATCCGATCCATAACGGCCATAGCATACAGATTCAGCTCGGAAGCACCGATGTGCAACTCGATGATGGAGTGTTCCATCGGTGTGGACGCCATGGAAAAAGGGCGTTTATCACGTTCATCCATTACCACCATCAGGTATTGGCCGGCGCGGAAACTAAAAGCCGCTTCCGGGACTAAACATACCCGATATACCGTATCGGTGATAGCATCCACGGAAGTGACCTTACAGGTCATTGTTGTCATGCATTCCCTCTGTCGGGTCATTATACAAAACGGAATGGAGGGCTTATCTCACCGCCCTTTACCACTGTTTTCAAAGATGGCCAGATCGTCCCAGATCGCGTCGATACGAGCCCGGACCTTAGCGTCCATAAGAATGGGGGTACCCCATTCCCGTTGTGTCTCGCCCGGCCATTTATTGGTGGCATCCATTCCCATTTTTGAACCCAATCCGGAAACCGGTGAGGCAAAATCCAGATAATCAATCGGCGTATTTTCCATTAACACCGTATCGCGCGCCGGATCCATACGTGTTGTCATCGCCCAGATAACGTCTTTCCAATCACGCGCGTTAATATCATCATCGCATACGATGACAAACTTGGTATACATGAATTGACGAAGGAAAGACCAGACGCCCATCATGACCCGCTTGGCATGGCCAGCATATTGTTTCTTTATCGTCACCACCGCCAGCCGGTAGGAGCACCCTTCAGGCGGTAAATAAAAATCGACGATTTCCGGAAACTGTTTACGTAGAATCGGAACAAACACCTCATTGAGCGCCACTCCCATTACCGCAGGTTCGTCCGGCGGCCGACCGGTATAGGTGGAGTGATAAATGGCGTTCCGCCGCGCGGTAATATGGGTTATGGTAAAAACCGGAAACTCATCCACCTCATTATAGTAGCCCGTATGATCACCGTAAGGGCCTTCCGGAGCGGTTTCCCCCCCGGCTCCAGATAACCTTCCAGAACGATTTCGGCACTGGCGGGCACATCAAGATCACAGGAAATGCATTTAACCACTTCGGTTTTATAGCCGCGCAGCAACCCGGCGAAAGCATATTCCGACAGTGGGTCGGGTATGGGTGTGACCGCCGCCAGGATAGTCGCCGGATCCGCCCCCAGCGCCACCGCTACCGGGAACCGCTCCGCCGGATGGGCCTGTCGCCACTCTTGGAAATCAAGCGCGCCGCCGCGATGTGAGAGCCAGCGCATGATCACTTTGTTTTTTCCCAGCACCTGCTGGCGATAAATTCCCATGTTTTGACGTTCTTTATGCGGGCCGCGGGTCACAGTGAGCCCCCAGGTGATAAGGGGAGCCGCATCTCCCGGCCAACAATGCATTACCGGGATACGGGACAAATCCACGTCTTTACCCTGCCATATTTGCTCCTGACAGGGCGCTGAACCCAACCGTTTTACCGGCATGTTCAGTACCTGGCGAAACTTGGGCGCTTTGTCCAGCAGATCGCGGAATCCTTTCGGCGGCTCGGGCTCCTTAAGGAAGGCCAGCAGCTCGCCGACCTCACGCAAAGCCATGACGCTCTCTTGACCCATGCCCAAAGCCACCCGTTCGGGGGTGCCGAACAGATTGCACAAAACCGGCGTGGTGTATCCCTTGGGATTTTCGAACAACAGCGCGGGCCCGCCGGCGCGAAGCGTCCGATCGGCGATTTCCGTCATTTCCAGATGAGGATCGATAGGCAGGCTAATTCGTTTCAACTCCCCTCGCTGTTCCAGCAAAGAGATAAAGTCGCGCAAGTCACGGTATTTCATAAGGTCGCCGGGAGCCGGATTATCGGTGCATTATAAAGTCTGTTTTCCAACCATGCTGGCCTTTTGTCAAAATTCGGGGTAAATAGATTATTTTTCATGCTGTATTCCAATCGCATCGGCGCGGATGCTATATATCCGGCAAGCCTTTTGCTATGCTGAATTATCAGTAGAATGGGTATTGTCGATTATGGAAGCATGGTATTTGTTGTATTGCAAACGCGGGCAATTGATGCGCGCTAAAGAACATTTGGAACGACAAGCGGTGGCCTGCTTCAGTCCCATGGTCACTCTGGAAAAAATCGTCCGAGGCAAGCGTACCAACGTCAATGAACCGCTGTTTCCTAATTACCTTTTCATTGAATTCGATCCCGAACGCATCCATACCACCACTATCAGCGCCACCCGCGGCGTCAGTCATTTCGTTCGCTTCGGCAATCTGCCGGTGACCGTTTCGATTGATGTCGTCAACGAGCTGCGGGAACATACCTATGAAGATGTCAAAGATCCGCAAACGCCCCATGCCGGCGATACCGTTTTGATTACCGAAGGCGTTTTCGAAGGACTTCAGGCGATTTACACCGAGCCGGATGGCGAGGCCCGCTCAATGCTGTTGCTTAACTTCCTCAACAAGCAGGTTTCCCAAAGCCTGAACAATCGGCAGTTCCATAAAATCCAATAAGCGGCCGCGGCCAACGCCGCCGCGGCTCGAAAGATGACGGGTATTTTTAATAGTTGCGTAGGTGGTCGTCATGCAGCCACTGCGCCACGCGTTTTGAGAAGTAGGTGAGGACACCGTCCGCGCCGGCCCGTTTGAAGCACAACAGGGATTCCATTATCGCGGGTTTTTCCTGTAGCCAGCCGTTCTGTATGGCCGCCATATGCATCGCGTACTCCCCGGAAACCTGATAGGCAAACGTCGGCACGCCGAATGCCTCTTTGACCCGGTGGATCATATCCAGATAAGGCATGCCCGGTTTTACCATCACCATGTCGGCGCCTTCCTGTAGATCCTGCGCCACTTCCTGCAAGGCTTCGTCGCTGTTGGCCGGATCCATCTGGTAGGTCTTTTTATCGCCGCCCTTGAGGTTAGCGCTGGAGCCCACCGCATCGCGAAAAGGACCGTAATAACAGGAAGCATATTTGGCGGAGTAGGCCATGATTTGGTTGTTCACCAGGCCCCGTTGTTCAAACTGTTCTCGTATAGCGCCTATTCGCCCATCCATCATATCGCTAGGGGCGACAATCTCGGCGCCCGCCTCGGCATGGCATAATGCCTGCCGGACTAAAATGTCTTTAGTGGTTTCATTGATGACATACCCTTGATCATCAATGATCCCGTCCTGACCGTGGGTGGTATAAGGGTCGAGGGCTACGTCGGTCAGCAAGCCCAATTCAGGCACGGCATCTTTCAACGCTCGAACGGTACGGGGCACCAGCCCGGCCGGATTATAGGCTTCTTCCGCCAGCAGGGATTTGTATTCAGACTCTATCACCGGAAACAGCGACAGCACCGGCACCCCTAATTTGGCGACCGTTTCCGCTTCTTTGAGCAACAAATCCAGGGTCATTCGATAAACCCCGGGCATGGAAGGCACCTCTTGCCGCCGGTTGCGGCCCTCCATTACAAACACCGGGTAAATCAGGTCGTTTACCGTCAATTGGTTTTCCGCCACCAGACGGCGGCTAAAATCATAGCGACGGACCCTGCGCAAACGGCGATGAGGGTAGGCGCCATAGAGATTGCTCATTAAAATTTCTCCTGAATTACGCCGTTCATAACCCGGACGGCGTTTATTTTACTCAATCAAGGACAGCCTTAAGGTACAGTCAGACTGCCGGCAAGCCAGCTCGGGGTATGTAAGACGGGACAGGTTGCCAATAAGCCCAACCGTCTCGCATCAACCTGAGTTATTCACCTTCGCCGTTATCGTTATTTTCATCCTCATCCGGCCTATCCCGGCGACCCTTGCCGACATAAAACCTTGCGCAGAACAGGCCGATTTCAAACAGCAGATAGAGTGGGATGGCCAGCAAGGTTTGGGAAAAGACGTCAGGGGCGTTAGCAACATCCCCACCACAAACGCCCCCACCAGCACGTAAGGCCGCTTCTTTTTCAGGCTTTCCGGGGTAACAACGCCGGTCCAGCACAAGAGGACGATGGCAATGGGCACTTGAAAAGACACGCCGAACGCCATAAACAGCGCCATTACGAAATCAAGGTATTTATTGATATCCGTGGCAATCAGCACTCCGTGCGGCGCGGTGTGCGCGAAAAAGCTGAACGCCAGCGGGAAGACAATGAAATAGGCGAAAGCCATGCCGGCATAAAATAAAAAGGTGCTCGAGAACAGCAGCGGCATGACCAGGCGCCTTTCGTGCTTATAGAGCGCGGGCGCGATAAAGGCCCAAACCTGATAAAGCAGCAATGGAGCGGAAGCAAAGACGGAGACGATGATGGTCAGTTTGATGGGCGTGAAGAAAGGCGACGCTACATCGGTGGCGATCATACTGGCGCCCGTCGGCATATGTTTGATAAGCGGCGCCGAGACGATTTGGTAAATGTCGTTCGCAAAGTAAACCAATGCCAGGAATACAACTAGCACACTTATAATGCAGTTTAATAATCGCTTACGCAGCTCAATTAAGTGGCTGATAAGCGGTTGAGTATCTTCAACGGCCATGTTTTAGCGATCATTATGTGATGATGAAATGGGCGACGCCTGTCGCTTCACCGCCTCGGTGGCGACGGGTGTTTTCTCAATGTCCGCGGACCCGCCGGCGGCGGTCGGGCTAGCCGCCGGTTCGTCTTCCGAACAAACGCGGTGAGCGGGGTCGAGGGTTTTCTCATGGCTATGGGAAACCGGTTCTGGCCACTGGCGAGCGGCGCTTCCCGCCGTGGCGTCATCGTCGCGGCCCTGTGGCGCTAACTCCGGCTCTTCCGCCCGTCGGGCCATCTCATCCGGAGTGATGCCGCCGCCAAACGCCTGCGGCGCCATCGCCGGCGCTTGGGCCTGGGTAGCGCCGTCAGCCGGCGTCACGCCGCCGTGCGCCGCCGCGGAGTCGGTTACCACCGGATTGTGGATAGTATGGGGCGGATTATCCTCATCCAGGACAAGCTTGCTATTGAAGGGTTTTTTTCATCGAGTCAGCCGCCTCGCGCAGCTCTTCCATTGAGGCTTTCAGCTCCGGTGAAAGATTGTTTTTGCTGGCTTCCTCAACTTTCTTCAAACTGTCCTGCAACTCTTGCAGTTTCAGTTCCTGGCTCAATTCGTTTTGCACCGTCGACGCCAGAGAACGCAGCGCCCTGATCCAACCGTACACCGTTCTGACCGCCACTGGCAAACGCTCGGGCCCGAGAACCACCAGCCCGATGACGAAGATCAGCGCCAGCTCTCCAAATCCAATATCAAACACGGATTATACCTGCTCTTTTTTTTGCTATTCAACTCTTCCGGCGCGGACGGCTTGGATTGAGCAATCGGGGGTACCGCGAAGTCCGCGTCTTGGACGCTGTTCTTCTCTTGGGACGGCGTGTGCGCATCCTCGTCGCTCATGGCTTTTTTAAAGCCTTTGAAAGAGGCGCCGAGATCCGATCCCAGGCTGCGCAATTTGCCGGTGCCGAATATCAACACAACGAGCACGGCGATGATTAACAATTGTGGGACGCTTATACCGCCCATAGGTCACCTCTTGGTAGGGGTTGATGATGCTGCCGGTTACAATCCGGACGCAGGTGTTACCCGCCATTTTTCACGTTGCGGTTGTTTAGTCCGCAACGTGAAAGCTGTTGGGCATCTCTCTTATTATTATGTCGTGCTTATTATGTCGTGCGCTTCCAGCCGACTATCCAGCTTACAATCCCGGCGGCCATCAGCCAGGCGGGGAACGTTGACATGCCGCTTCCCTGCGTTAGCAGAAAAGTCCCGCAAAGCAGCAACGTCGCGCCGATGCCGAACAAGAACCGCGCCTGCCCCTGTTTCACCCGCTGATCTTTAAACTCCGCCGCCAGCTTATCCACGCTCTTTTGCAGCGATTTGTGATGTCTGAATCCGTCATAGATAAGCTCGGGCAATTCCGGCAGCTTTTCCGCCCAGAAAGGGGCTTTTTCTTTGAGCGCCCGCATAATGGCCGGGATACCCACCTGATCTTTGATCCAATCTTCCAGGAAAGGTTTAGCCGTTTTCCACAAATCGAGCTGCGGATAGAGCTGGCGTCCCACGCCCTCGACGTACAACAGGGTTTTTTGCAACAACACCAATTGAGGCTGCACTTCCATATTGAAGCGACGGGCGGTGTTGAACAAATTCAACAAAACATGGCCGAAAGAGATATCCGCCAGCGGTTTTTCAAAAATCGGCTCACAAACGGTGCGAATGGCGAACTCGAAGTCTTCCACGTTGGTATCGGGGGGGGCACCCACCCGGAATCCACATGCAGTTCAGCCACCTTGCGGTAATCGCGATTGAAAAAAGCGATGAAATTTTCCGCCAGGTAACGCTTATCCTCTTTGTTAAGGGAACCGACAATACCGCAATCGATACCGATATATTGAGGATTTTCCGGGTGTTCAAAACTGACGAAAATATTGCCCGGATGCATGTCCGCATGGAAAAAACTATCACGAAACACCTGCGTAAAAAAGACCTGAACGCCACGTTCTGCCAGTAATTTCAAATTGGTGCCCTGTTTCTCGAGGGCCGCCACATCCGACACCGGAACGCCGTAGATGCGTTCCATCACCATCATGGTTTCGCTGCAGTAATCCGGATAAACCTCAGGGATATAGAGCATCGGGCTATTTTCAAAATTCCGTCTGAGCTGGATGGCGTTGGCCGCTTCTCGAAGCAGGTTCAGTTCGTCCAACAGGGTCTTTTCGTATTCGAGCACCACTTCCATCGGCCGCAGACGACGCCCGTCCGGCAACAACCTGGGCAACCAGCTGGCCAATCGGTACATCAGGCGCATATCGGCCTTGATCATCGGCATGATGTCCGGGCGGATGACCTTGATCACCACTTCTTTGCCGTTTTCTTTTAGGCGGGCCGTATGGACCTGGGCAATGGAAGCCGATGCCAGCGCCTGCTGTTCGAAATCGTCGAACCAGGATTCCAGCGGCCGCCCCATCGCCCGTTCAATGTGCTGGCGCGCAAGGGCGCCGTCGAAAGGCTTCACCCGATCCTGCAGCATCGCCAGTTGATCGGCCACCACGGGCGGGAAGAGGTCTCGTCGGGTGGACAGCATCTGTCCGAATTTGATCCAAACCGGACCTAATTCTTCCAGCGCCAGCCTGAGGCGTTCGCCCAGCGGGCGCCGGGGATGGGCGTTGGGGATCCAGAACAGAAGCCTGCGCCCCAGTCGAAGGGGCAGGGTAAGACGCACTTTGGGGATAAGTTCATCCAAACCGTAACTGAGCAATACCCGAACAATATTATAAAGACGGCCGATTTCTGCCAAAATCATCGGCTGACCTCCATTTTTTCCAGACGGGCCGCCAGAGCGACTTCATCCTGTTCCAGGGTATTCACCTCTTCGTTGAACCAGGCCAGTTCCAACGCCGACGGCGATAACCGCCACTCTTCCGTTACCGCCTGCCCCCACTGGGTTTGTCGGTCAACCCAGCGGCGTTTGACGCCGTCGACATGGGCGGCAAGGCGCTGGGTCAACCCTTCCGCCAGGATATCGCCGAGATAGGGTGACAACAATTCCGCCGGGTCCAGCTCCGCCATGTCTAGTAAGGCGACAAATTGCTGTACCAACTGAATATCGCCGTCCACCTCTAAATCACCCTGTTTAATAAGGGAGGAGAGTTGTTGTCGCCGTCGCAGCGCCGGAACTGCTGAGAAATGAGTTTTAACGGTGCAATCTGCCGGGTCGTCCCATGAGGTGAGGACATCCGCCTGAGCTTCGCCGAAAACCAGAATAATCGGACTGTCCAACTCGGCCAGCTCAAAACGCAGGGTCTTTCCCTTAAGACGCTGACGGGCCGTTTTCATAAACTGATCCTGATAAACCAGACGCTTAAGGGCCATTTCCAGGGTCGCGGCAATCAATAACATCAGCATAGGATTTCCAGATCAGAATTTATAACCGCGATGCAATGCAACAATGCCTCCGGTCATATTGAAATATTCGGCGCTATCGAAACCGGCATCGAGCATCATGGCTTTCAATGTTTCCTGATTCGGATGCATGCGGATAGATTCAGCCAGGTAGCGGTAACTGCCGGCATCCCGCGCCACCATTTCACCGATTCGGGGCAATACATGGAATGAGTAAAGATCGTAAGCCTTGTTCAGCGGTTTAAACAGGGGCGTGGAAAATTCCAGAATCAGCAGGCGTCCGCCGGGTTTCAGCACCCGGTACATAGAACGCAGCGCCTGCTCTTTTTCAGTGACGTTGCGCAGGCCGAACGAGATGGTGACGCAATCGAAGGTATCATCGGGAAACGGCAACGACTCGGCATTGGCCTGTACGTAACTCACATTGCCGATGATGCCTTTATTACGCAGCTTATCGCGGCCGACCTTCAACATTGAATCGTTGATATCAGCCAGGACCACTTCCCCGTCCTCGCCCACCAGCCGGGAAAACTTCGCCGTCAGATCGCCCGTGCCGCCGGCGAGATCCAATACTTTTTGCCCGCGCCGCACGCCGCTGCAATGGATAGCGAAACGTTTCCAAAGCCGGTGGATGCCAAAAGACATCAAATCATTCATTAGATCGTATTTTGCCGCGACGGAATGAAAGACATCCGCCACCATAACCGCTTTCTCATCTTTGGGCACTGTGCGAAAGCCGAAATGGGTCGTTTCACGTTTGTCTTCATCTGCCATATTATTCATCCTGCTTAATGAGATATCAGAGAAGTGTAACAGAAGCGAGCGCAAAGCCCCACCTGGGCCTCGTCAGGCCAGCGGAAGTCTTGCTTCCCCGCGCCGTAAGCCCGCACGCATCGTCGGCGGATTTTCCTCTTGCGCCTGTTCCGGAGTTTCGCCCCGGAGGACGCCGCCGTCAACCGGCGCCGGAGAATTATCGGCAGCCGCTAACGGCTGTTCGTCGCTGAGGTCTTCATTATCCGCCTCCGCTAACGGCTGTTCGTCGCTGCGGCCTTCATTATCGGGCTCCGCTAACGGCTGTGCGTCGTGCCGGTCGCCACTTTCGGGGTCCATTGACGGCGGCTTGCCGTCGCCAAGCTCGTCGGCGGCCTGAAATCCGGCGGTCGGCTCGTCCACCCCGGCCGCATAATAAGAATCCTCTTCGGCCCGTTCCGCCAGCGCTGAATTGATGGGACGTTTTATTTCCACGCCCAGCGTCCTGAAGCCTTCTGCCTGGCTGATGATATTGCCCCGCCCCTGCGCGAGCTTATTCATGGCCGATCGATAGCCGCCCTGAGCTTTATCGAGGCTTTGCCCAATAGCGACCATGTCATCCACAAACAGGCGTATTTTGTCGTATAAACGTGCGGCGCGATCGGCGATATGCTGCGCATTGCGGCTTTGATGTTCATAGCGCCAGAGATTGCTGACGGTTCTTAACGCCACCAGCAAGGTGGTGGGACAGACCAGCATGATGTTTTGCTTTAGCGCTTCGCCAATAAGTTCGGGCTGTTTATGGATGGCCAGCATAAAAGCCGGTTCAACCGGGATAAACATCAGCACATAATCCAGCGAGCGTAAACCGGGCAATTGATGATAATCTTTTCCGCTCAGCAAGCGCATATGTCCGCGCAGAGATTGTATGTGCTCCGCCAGCGCTTGCTCGCGTTCGCCTTCGTCCTCGCTGTTGAAAAAGCGTTCATAGGCCACCAACGACATTTTCGCGTCGATGACGACATCCTTTCCCTGAGGCAGGCGCACGATGACATCAGGCTGCATGCGGCGCGCGCTGTCAATGGAGATATTGACTTGGGTTTCGTATTCATACCCTTCCCGCAATCCTGATGCCTCAAGCACCCGGCTTAGGACCACCTCGCCCCAGTTGCCCTGGGTTTTATTATCGCCTTTGAGCGCTTTGGTAAGGTTGAGCGCTTCTTGCGCCATCTGCGCATTAAGCTGCTGCAGTCCGCGGATTTCATGAGCCAGGGTATGGCGCTCACGCGCCTCCTGACCGAAGCTCTCCTGAACCTGGCGGCGAAATCCGTCCAATTGCTCCCTTAAAGGCGCCAGCAGCAGATCCAGGGTTTGCCGATTCTGCTCGTCCACTTTACGCCCGCTTTGCTCAAAGATGCGATTGGCGAGATTCTCGAACTGCGCCGTGAGACGCTGCTCGCTGTTCATCAGCAAACGCTGCTTTTCCTCCGCTCCGATGCGGGTCTCTTCCAGCCGAATGGTGACTTCTCTCAATTCGGCCTCCTGGGCGCTATTGACCTCCCGCAACGCCCGCAGTTCCCCGTTAAGCTGCTCGCACTCTTTTCGCCAGTGTTCCATAGGCTGCAGACGCTCATCGGCCGCAGCAAGGCGGCTATAAACGTCGCGCAGTTCACGCTCGCTTTCCCGGAGACGTTGCTCGTTCTGGCGGTATGCCGTTTGCGCCCGTTCCAGCTCTTGTTGCGCCGACGCCAGGGATTGCTCATGCAAACCCTGAGAGGCCTGATGATAGCCCAACTGCTTCTGAAACCGTTGGCTTGCGATGAGCAAGCCCAGCAGCAGTCCCGCCAGAAGAGCCCCCCGCAGCAAAAAACAGGCTTAAATCCATGTCACCTCCGCCATAATCATGCCAATCGCCACGTTAAGGTCGAACTGTATAAATGTCCAGATCCTTTTTGACTGTTTACCGCCACGTTGCGGCCAGCATAGCCCCAAGGTGAAAGACGAGGGCGGTAATAGCTGATAAGGTCAGAATATTGATCGGTTGTCGGACGACCGCTGCCCCGGCGGAGCAAATACCCAGACCGCCGCAGAACCGATAACGGTCGGCGGGAAAGGCTCGTCCGACATGCCGCCGCACGGTGTCGGACAGCGATTGCAGCCGAGTTTATCATGCCATCGGCGTGGTTAAGCCAATTAAACCAAGGTGAAACGACCGGGTTGTTTTTCCCGGCCGTTGTAACAACTTCAGATAAGAAGGCGGCGGGCGGCATCAATAACAATGTTTATCGCTGCGCTTTCCGCCTGTTGCATAGTGCGGGCGTCGGGGGTTTCCTGTAGCGTGCGGTTCACGATAACGCCCGCCACCATGCCCGCACGCAAGCCTTGCGTAGCGCACATGGTGAGAAGCGTGCCTGACTCCATTTCGTAGTTCATGACACCGAGATCCTGCCATTCCTGCATGGACCCTTTGAGACGATTCAGCACCCGCCCGGAATAGGTGTCGTAACGCTCTTGTCCTGGATAGAAGGTATCCGAGGAGGCGGTCACCCCCACATGAAATTTGGTCCGATGGTGCTTGGCCGACGCCACCAGGGCGGAGGTGCAGTCAAAATCCGCCACCGCCGGATACTCTACCGGGGCGAAATGCAGGCTGGCGCCGTCCAGCCGAACCGCGGCGGTGGTGATGAGCACATCGCCCACCTGGATGGAGGACTGGATAGCGCCGGTGGTGCCGACGCGCAGAAACGTGCGGATGCCCAATTGAGAAAGCTCCTCCACGGCAATCGAGGTCGAAGGACCGCCAATGCCGGTTGAGCAGATTATAATCGGGCTGCCGGAAATTTCAGCACGCCAGGTGGTGAATTCCCGGCGTGACGCCAGGGACATGGGGTTTTCCATAAGCGTGGCGATTTTCTCGACGCGTTGCGGATCGCCAGGGAGAATAGCAAGGGTTGCGCCCTTAAGATCGGAGTGCGTCAAACCGAGATGAAAAACATCAGGTGAGGACATGGCAGATACCTCTAAAAATAACATGTTAACCCAAACATAATATCGTTAGAATACTAATAGTTATCCGCCAAAGTCCGTGGAGCATCTCACATTCACATCTTAATCAGTGAGCTATTGCGGTTTGCACCCCGTTTTTGAGTACATGGTTGTAAACAGACTCCAAGAAGAATTGAACGCCCATGCTGAATGTGACGTTTTCCCCGGCTTTGTAGACTCTATCTGTCCAAGTTTCCAAAATGGTAGCGAACTGATCTTTGAAGAGAACCAATACCTCGAACAGCAAATTCTTGAAGCCATGTTCCAAACCGTACTGGACGACTTTGGCGCCGTCATGCACCATCTGCGCGGCATTGGCGGCGTATTGGCTGAGCTGCGCGACCTTGACCACCGCATCTCCCGCCCTGTTGCCCACCCATGTCAATCCTTCCATCAGTTTGTTTAAGCCCAGCATATCGCATATTTTGGCGAATGGACCGGATACTGACGTTCCAGACGGCGCCGAGGCATTATCCGCACTGTTTTTAACTGAATTAAGCGCGTCCGTTAGCTTGCCGTTATTACCGCTCTCTACGTTGTCGCGGGCAGTAATGTTTGCTGAGGTCGCATAAAAAGTGGTAGATATCGTCATGGTGGTTACTCCCAAAACAGAAATTTGAAAAGTATCGCTCTTTTAACATAGCTATTAATTTCTTTCATAAATAGTTCAAATTGTGTTTAATTAAGAAATAACAGTTTTCCTTTATTATAATTAAAATTAGATCATTTCGTAATGAAACTATTTTTTATTCATTGATGGAAAATACAATTATTAGCGAACAACACTTTAATTTTTCCGCAGGCGGGCATATCTGGTTGTTCCACGCCGGGGTAATCTCAACCTATAGCGCTTCGCGGTAGGGAAATTGCAAAAAACGATTGCGACAAGAAAGCGGCAATGGGAAATGTGACCAAGTTATTAAAATTACCCGGCGAAGACCAAACATTCTCAATGTGAGAGACAGAAATAAAACGATTTGTCATTAATAATAATGAAAGCAAACTTTAATGATGTATAAATATAAGGCAAGATATTACGGAGAATTAATGCAATTTAAACCTCCGGTAATCCAACGCTAAGTGATCAACCGTATAATCTTAAATCCCATGTTGAATTTTCAGTTTTTTATCATTTATTTTATTAATTATATTGAATTTTTCAAAAATTTTACCCGCCCGGCTGCCTGGTTAAAAGCATTCACATACCCTTAACTTTAGCTATAATCACCCTACCCTCAAGACAGAAATAGGCCGCGACATGAACATCGACGATGCCCCGAGCAGAACAAGAAACCGGCCGCCTTTGCCACGGCAGCAGGTAGCGTCGCCCCCACCACCGTGCATACCGACGACACCGGTCTGGAAACGGGCCGATTTGCCCTACCTTCGCAAAGCGATCATATGCCCGCCTTCCTGGCGAAACCCGCCGGCGGAAACCGGCCATTGCCCATTGTTATCGTTATCCAGGAAATTTTTGGAGTTCATGAACATATTCGCGATATATGCCGCCGGCTGGCAAAACTGGGCTACCTGGCGATAGCGCCGGAACTCTACTTCCGCCAGGGAGATCCGTCGGCCTATAACGATATAGGCGAATTGTTCAAAGGGCTGGTGGCGAAAGTGCCGGATTCGCAGGTCATGGCGGACTTGGATCATACCGCGCATTGGGCGGCCACTCATGGCGGCGACGGGAAGCGCTTGGCGGTGACCGGATTTTGCTGGGGCGGCCGCATAGCCTGGTTATACGCCGCGCATAATCCGCAGTTGAAAGCGGCGGCGGCGTGGTACGGCAAATTAGTGGGGGACAAGACCTTGACCACGCCGCGCCACCCGGTTGAAATTGTACGAGAACTGGTGGCCCCGGTGTTAGGGCTATACGGCGGGCAGGATACCGGTATTCTTGCGGAACATATTGAAGCCATGCGTCTGGCGTTGAACGACGCCGGCGCCGATGCGGATATCCGGGTATATCCCGACGCCGGCCACGCATTCTATGCCGACTATCGCGCCAGCTACCATGCCGCGTCGGCTGAAGACGGCTGGCGTCGCATGTTGCAATGGTTCGCGCAGCATGGCATGCAGGGCGACGGAAAATAATCCGCCGCCCCCGGTCATCCCGAAATCAGGCCGCGATCCGCTGCCGGTTCCTCCCGCACGCATCCGCTACGCCATCTCCGAATTGATGCGTACGGCCTAAGTGACCGGCTATTCACGCATGCTTACGCAACCTTGATTTACGTGAACTCAAGCGTTTTCAGACCGCAACCGCTTCGCCGCGCTCACCATGTTTTCCAGGGACTGCCGGGTCTCCGGCCAGGCGCGGGTTTTCAGACCGCAATCAGGATTAACCCACAGCCGTTCGGCGGGGATGCGCTCGGCCGCTTTGCGCAACAGGTCCATAATCCATTCTTCACTCGGCACGTTGGGGGAATGAATATCATAAACACCCGGTCCGATTTCGTTGGGATAATCGAACTCTTTGAACGTTTCCAATAATTCCATATCAGAGCGGGAGGTCTCTATGGTTATCACATCGGCATCCAGCGCCGCGATGGAGTCCATAATGTCGTTGAATTCGCAATAACACATATGGGTGTGAATCTGAGTATCATCCCGCGCCACCGCCGCGTTGAGGCGGAAGGCTTCCACCGCCCAATCCAGATATGCCCGCCATTCTGACCGGCGCAGCGGCAAGCCTTCCCTTAACGCCGGTTCATCAATCTGAATGATGCCGATGCCCGCCTGCTCCAAATCAGCCACTTCATCGCGCAGCGCCAGGGCGATTTGCCGTGCGATGGTTTTACGGCTGACATCTTCGCGGGGAAAGGACCAGCATAAAATAGTAACCGGCCCGGTGAGCATGCCTTTCATAGGCTTATCGGTGAGGGATTGGGCATACTTTGCCCACTCGACGGTTATCGGCGCCGGCCGGCTGACATCGCCGACGATAATCGGCGGTTTTACGCAGCGCGAGCCGTAGCTTTGTACCCAGCCGTTCTGGGTAAAGACGAATCCTTCCAGATGCTCGCCGAAATATTCAACCATATCATTGCGTTCGGCTTCCCCATGCACCAACACATCGAGCTCCAACCGTTCCTGCTCGGCCACCGCCTGGCGAATATGTTCGCTGATGCCGGCGCGATAACGGCTGTTATCCAGTCGGCCCCGTTTGAAATCCAGACGCAAACCGCGAATTTCCGTGGTTTGAGGAAATGAGCCGATGGTCGTGGTGGGCCAGGCAGGCAAATTGAAACGTCGCCGCTGCAGCTCGGCGCGACGGTGATATGGCTGAGAGCGTTGACTGTCTTCGGCGCTAATGTGCGTCAACCTCTCCTGTACCCGTGCATTATTTACCCGTTCCGAACGGCGGCGGTCGCGGATAGGCTTGCTGTACGCTTCCAAGGTCGCGATATGCGCCTCATCCGGCGCCTTGAGGGCTGAACACAGCAATCCCAGCTCGTCGCATTTCTGCAGGGCAAAGGCAAACCAGCTTTTGACTTCCTCCTCCAGACGCGTTTCTACGGATAAATCGATGGGACTGTGCAGCAACGAGCAGGACGTGGCCACCCAGATCGGCCGTTCCGCTGTCAGCGAGCGCAAGCGATTAAACCAGGCGCCGAGATCGGCCCGCCACACGTTGCGGCCGTTAACGATCCCCAAGGACAACACCCATTGGCCCGGTAAGCGCCGGTGCAATTCGTCGGGAGAATCCTGTCCCGCCACCAGATCCACATGTACTCCCTGCACCGGCAGCGATCGGATGAGATCCAGATGATGGCCGATACTGTCAAAATAGGTGGTCAGCAATAAGTTTACCGGCCCCGTCAGTTCCCGGTAGGCGTCCTGGTAGGCTTGCCGCCACTCGGAGGATAACTCCAGCACCAGGGCGGGTTCGTCGATTTGTACCCATTCAATGCCCCGCTGCGCCAGCTCGCCGAGTATTTGACGGTATACCGTCAACAACGCAGGCAGCAGCGATAGCCGGTCAAATGTCTCCCCCTTGGTTTTACCCAGCCAGAGGTAGGTCACCGGACCGAGGATAACCGGTTTGATCCGGTGGCCCAGCGCCAGGGCCTCATCCACTTCGTCCAACAGTTGGGTCCAGCCCAGGCGGAATGATTGCCCGCGGGTAAATTCAGGAACCATATAGTGATAATTAGTGTTGAACCATTTGGTCATCTCAGCGGCGGCGGCGGGCTCTCCCCCTGGCGCGCGGCCGCGGCCGATGCGAAACAGGGTATCCAGATCCGCCGGACCGTCGCCCTGCCGGTGCCGCGCCGGGATGTTATCCACCATCAGGCTGGTAGTGAGCACATGATCGTACCAAGCGAAATCACCCACCGGCAAAAGATCCACCCCGGCGTCTTTTTGCTGTTGCCAGTGCCGGGACCGCAGCTCGCGACCCACCGCCAAAAGCGCTTGTTGGCTGGATTTACCTGCCCAATAACTTTCCTGCGCTTTTTTTCAACTCACGGTGCAGACCCACGCGCGGAAAACCCAGTGTGTGGCTTAGTATTGTCATTGCATTCTCCCATTTAGACGTCCGGATGTTTACACATCCATAATCACCATGTAATGTATTAACCACAAGCGCAAATTATTCACTTCCAGGTGAAACACCCTCATGATCGAACTTAAACATCTGCGGACGTTGCAGGCCTTGCGAAACAGCGGATCGTTGGCGGCCGCATCAGCGCAGCTTCATCAAACCCAATCCGCGCTGTCGCATCAGTTCAGCGATCTTGAACAGCGGCTGGGCTTCAGGCTCTTTGTCCGTAAAAGCCAGCCGCTGCGTTTCACGCCACAGGGAGAAATCCTGCTGCAATTGTCTGAACAAATCCTTCCTCAGGTGCAGCAGGCTTTGCAGAATTGCCTGGAACCTCATCAAACCACGCTGCGGCTCGCCATTGAGTGTCACAGCTGTATTCAATGGCTGACCCCGGCGTTGACCGAATTTCGGGAGCAGTGGCCCGAGGTGCTGGTGGACTTCCGTTCCGGCGTCACCTTCGACCCGCAGCCCGCGCTGCAGCAGGGGGAGTTGGACCTGGTGCTGACCTCGGATATATTGCCGCGCAGCGGGTTGTTTTATGCGCCGATGTTTGATTTCGAAGTCCGGTTGGTGGTGGCGCCCGACCATCCGTTGGCGCGAAAAGCGCGCATCGAGCCCGAGGATCTTGGCGAAGAAGTGCTGATGATTTATCCCGTTCAGCGCCAGCGAATGGATATTTGGCGGCAATTTCTTCAGCCGGCCGGTGTCAGCCCTGCGCTGAAAAGCGTGGACAATACCTTATTGCTGATACAGATGGTGTCGGCACGCATGGGCATCGCCGCGCTGCCGCATTGGGTAGTAGAAAGCTTCGAAAATCAAGGACTTATTGTCACTAAAACCTTGGGTGACGGTTTATGGAGCCGGCTGTACGCGGCGGCACGCGACGGCGAGCAGCGCCAGCCGGCCATCGCGGCGTTTATTCGTTCAGCCCGCGAGCATGCGTGCGCGCATCTGCCCTATGTGCGGACCGCCCAACGATCCAGCGCCGGTGAACCCATAGCGAGGCCGTGATCACCGATGCGCCGACGATAAAGCTGGGCCAATGCGGCTGTTGTTGCCAAATCGCCAGATTCACCAGCAGTCCGGCGGGAACATGAAAATTGTTCATAATCCCTAGCGTACCGGCATCTACTTGGGTGGCGCCATAGTTCCACATAAAATACCCCAATCCCGAAGCCACCACGCCGAGCCACAGCAGAATTCCCCATTGCAGCGTTGTGACGGGCAACTGCCGCGCATTGCCGAACAGGCACCAGCCGATGACCGCCACAATAAATGAGCCCAGGTAAAACCAGGAGAACGCCGTGTGCTGCGGTATGGGATACACTTCCATGAGCCGCTTGTAACCCACTTGTCCCACCGCAAACATCAAATTAGCCGCCTGAACCAGCAACAAGCCGCGCCAGTAGTGCTCGCTGACGTGGTCATATCGAATGATGGCGGCGCCGGCCACCGCCAGCAATGCGCTCAACACATAACCCCAGCGCAGACGCCGGCGGCGCAGCAGGTCATAAACCAACGTGACGTACAGCGGCGTCATGACGGTGAACAGCAGAAATTCCGGCACCGTCAGGTAGAGATAGGCCCGATAGCTTATCATATACATGATGCCTAGCTGGCACGCCCCCACCGCCATATATAGCAGCAGGTGCGCGGCGCGGTATCCTCGCCAGCGCAGAAAAGGCAGGAAGACCAGCGCCGCCAGCGCCAGGCGCGCCAGCACCGAAAACCAGCTGTCCACCTGCCCGGCCAGGTATTCGCCAATCAGGCTAAAAGAGAAAGCCCATAAAACAGTGGTGATGATAAGCAGCGGCAAAATGACAGTTCCTGTAAAGTAAAACGTTATCATAACCGATGCTAGTGTTGTAATTATGTCTTATATGGTTTACGAATGAATGATTATTAATCATATAATGCTTGAAGACCAACGTACCGCCGTGCCGTTGGGCCTTCCTGGTCAACATGTACGACCATCATCAGCGCGTACCGTGCGGCAATTATGCTTGCCCTGGCTGAACCCGCCATGGGGTGAGCTCAAACGTCCCTTCCCGCTGATTGTATAGATTGACGGCAAATGGAGAGGCAAAACAACCTAATAACCCGCGGTCAAATCGTCGACGGTACGCGGGTCGGACGCACCGTTAAGCGTGCCGTCGGGCATCACCATAATGCTCTGTGTGCTGCCCATCACCGGCTGTAGCGACACATGCTGGCCTTTAGCAGATAGTAGTTTCAGCGTGTCAGGACTAAAGCCCTTTTCCACCCGCAGCGTATCCGGCGTCCATTGCTGGTGAAAACGCGGCGCGTCGGTGGCGTCGGCGATATTCTGTTTGAAATCGATGGTATCCACCAAAATCTGCAGCACGGTGGTAATGATGCGACTGCCCCCCCCGGGCTGCCGGTGACCAGCCAAACCTTGCCGTCCTTTTCCACAATGGTGGGAGACATGGAGGAGAGCGGCCGTTTGCCTGCCTGCACCGCGTTGGCATCGCCCCCCACCAGACCGTACATATTCGGCGCCCCAGGCTGGGCGGAAAAATCATCCATTTCGTTATTGAGCAAGATGCCGCTGTCGCCCGCCATGATACCGCTGCCGAAAAAAGTATTCAGGGTATAGGTCACCGCCACCGCGTTCCCTTTCCCGTCGACAATGGAAAAATGCGTGGTCTGCGGGCTTTCGTAAGGCTGTAGCCGGCCGGGTTTGATCTGGGCCGAGGGAATGGCATGGGCAAGGTTGATGCGCTGCGCCAGCGTTTTGGCATAGGCTTTGCTGGTGAGAGCGGCTACCGGAACATCGATGAAATCAGGATCGCCGAGATAGGCCGAGCGATCGGCGTAAGCGAATTTCATCGCCTCCGACATCGCCTGTATCGCATCGGCGCTGCCGGCCCCCATTTTCGCCAGATCGAAGTTTTCCAGGATATTTAAAATCTCGATAATGTGAATACCGCCGGAGGACGGCGGAGGCATAGAGTAAATCCGGTAACCGCGATAGGTGCCCGATACCGGCTGGCGCTCTACCGCCCGGTAAGCCGCCAAGTCCTGCCGGCTTATCAAGCCGCCCTGGCGCTGCATTTCGCCGGCGATTTCCGCTGCGATTCTACCCTGGTAAAAAGCCCACGGCCCCCGCTGAGCGATGGATTCGAGGCTTCGGGCCAGGTGCGATTGCACCAGTCTTTCACCCTGAGCGTAGGGCTGGCCGTCGGCCTTGAAAAATACCGCTTTACTGTTCGGGTGGTTGATAAGAACCTCGCGGCCGTAACCGGCCAGATCTGACGCCAAGGCCTGATCAACTATAAAGCCGTCCCTGGCCAGGGCGATGGCCGGTTGCATTACCCGTCGCAACGGCCATGAACCGTATCTCTCGAGCGCCAGGGACAATCCCGCCACCGTGCCGGGCGTGCCGGAAGCCAGGGGACTTAATAGGGACAGACGGCTGTCGGCCTTGCCGTCCGGCCCGAGGAACATATTGCGGCTGGCGCGGGCCGGCGCCATTTCACGAAAATCCACCGCCACCGTCTTGCCCGCGGCGGTACGAATAAGCATAAACCCGCCGCCGCCCAGATTTCCCGCCTGCGGATGCGTCACCGCCAGGGCGTAGCCCACCGCCACCGCCGCGTCCACCGCATTGCCGCCGGCGCGTAAGACATTCACCCCCACCCGGGTAGCCGTTCCGTCCACGGTAGAGACCATGCCGTGCCGGGCGATGACCGGATGATGGATATCATTTTCCACGCCATACGTCAGCGGCGCGGCTTGCGCCATGAAGCGCAGCGCCAAATAGAGCAGCGCCGCCAACAGCAGGCCGTACCGGCATAAAAGACTCGGGGCGATAGGCATTATTAATCCAGATGGTGGGGAAATACGTTATTCATTAACCTAGCACGCTGCTTTTTTTCCTGCGGCACGGCCCGCAATAAACACAGTCTTTCACTGCATTTCAGCCGCTTTACGCCTAAAATAACCTGAAGCATGACCACGAGGTGTCTATGAAATTAATGCTATGGCTGGGCGTAGCGGTAATGCTGTTCGCATGGAATACGTCGGCGGCGCAAAAGCCCCTTCCCCCCCCCCAAACAGCCTTATCAATTCTCTACGCCATCGCCGGCGCAGCGCCAGGTAGAGCAGCAGATGCAATCAGACGCACAGCAGCGAAAGACGCGCTTACAGCTGGAGCAGGAAATTCAGCAGAACCAGCAGCGCAGCCAGCTCCAATCCCAAATAAATGCCGACAGGCAGCGGGTGCAGCAAAATTCGACCGCCAGCCAGATTCCGCAAAACCCTTAAGGCGCACCCGACACAGCCGCTTGAGCAGACAATTGTTGCTTACACGGCCCCTAGCGACGCCCGCGGACCGCCTGAGCGTTAAAAACAGCAGGAGCTTAAGCCGGCTGTTAATTCTCGCTGAAATCAGCGCCAAAATCAGCGTCGATAAGATCGATGCGGTCAGTACAAAGAGAATCAACGCCCCAGCTTAATAGAGTCCGCGCCCTATACGGACTGTTAACGGTATAGGCCAGAATATGCAAGCCGGCGTCTTTAATCTCCATCACCCGTTCCTCGCTTAGCAGTTCGTGATTTAAATGCAAAGATTTGCATTGCAACTGCCGCGACAGGGCTTGCCAATCCTCAACCCATTCATCAAGCAACAACCCGCGCGGCAGTTCCGGCGCCGATTTCAACGCTTCCCCCAGCGCCTCAATGGAAAACGAGGATAACAACGGCGGAGGCGACATATGGCGCCAGAGATCCTTTGCCGCCAGCGCAACCGCGCGGCCGGTTTCCACTTCGGCGCCGGTGGTGGGTTTAATTTCGATATTCACCGCCAGCCCGTATTTGACGCAACGCGCCGCCACTTGGGTAAGCAGGGGCAGGGGTTCTTCACGAAACGCATCGCTGTACCACTCGCCGGCATCCAGTCGGGAGAGCGTCTCCCAGGAAAGATCCCCTGCGATACCCCGGCCGTTGGTGGTACGCTCAAGGGTATCGTCGTGCAGTAAAAATATCTGCCCGTCGGCGGATAACTTTGCATCCACCTCAATCATTTTTTGTCCGAGACGCGCCCCGGTATCAATGGCGGACAAGGTATTTTCGGGCGCCTGCGCGCCGCCGCCGCGGTGGGCGACGATAGTCGGATAAGGCCAGTCTTCTGTCATATTTCCACCCGGGATCCGCTCAAGGGATCAAAAAAGTGCCATGCCTGTGCAGGACACAATATGGGGAGGACCGTTCCGATGACGGGTTGGCAGTCATGGGAGAGCCGCATCACGATATCGCAGGCGCCCCAACGTCCATGGGCCAGATTATCGGCCCCAAGTTGTTCAAGCGTCACGACTTCCAACTCAATGCCACCGATTGTGGACCTGGATTGTTCAATATGCTCCGGACGGATGCCCGCGGTCAACTCACGTCCGCGCCATATTGCGGCAAAACCGGGGAAAGGGATGGACGGACCGCCCGTTATGTTAAAATGGCCGCCGTCCTCACTGACCTTGCCGGTCAGCAAGTTCATCGCCGGCGATCCCATAAAACCGGCCACAAACAGCGACGCCGGTCGGCGATAGATTTCAGTCGGAGTACCGATTTGTTCAACCCGGCCTTTATTCATTACGATCACCCGTTCCGCCAGGGTCATGGCCTCCACCTGATCGTGAGTGACATAAAGACTGGTGGTCCGCAGGCGGCGGTGCAACAATTGTAATTCCAGACGCATCTGGGTGCGAAGCTTCGCATCCAGGTTCGACAGCGGCTCGTCAAACAAGAACACCGCCGGCTCGCGCACCAACGCACGCCCCATGGCCACACGCTGTCGCTGCCCGCCGGACAGCTCTCGGGGTTTGCGGGTCAACAGTTCTTGCAGCTCAAGCATTTGCGCTACATTATCCACCAGTTTGCGAATATGCTGTTTGCCGAAACCGCGAATCTTCAGACCATAGGCCATATTGTCATAAACGCTCATATGGGGATATAAGGCATAATTCTGAAACACCATGGCAATGCCACGGTCTTTGGGTTCCCGTTCGGTAACCCGCTCGCCGTCGATATAAATATCGCCGCCGCTCACGCTTTCCAAACCGGCCACCATGCGCAGCAGGGTGGATTTTCCGCAGCCGGAAGGCCCCACCAGCACGATGAATTCCCCGTCCGCCACATCGAGATCCAGCGGCGCTATCACCGGGGTGCGTCCGTCATAGTTTTTAACCACCGAACGTAAACTCAGACTTGCCATAAATTTATTTCTCGCTGTCCACCAGACCGCGCACAAACCAGCGCTGCATCAGTAATACGATAGCCACCGGCGGAAGCAGGGTCAGCAGCATCGCCGCCATCACGTCATTCCATTGGGTGGTGCCGTCCCCCAGGGATATCATGCTTTTGATACCCGCCACCGCGGTGCCCAGGGCGCCGTTATTGATGATCAGGATCGGCCACAGGTACTGATTCCAGCCATAAATGAAGGTGATAACGAACAATGCCGCCAGATTGGTCTTCGACAGCGGCAACAGGATATCCCAAAAAAAACGCAGCGGACCGGCGCCGTCGATACGCGCCGCTTCCAGTAATTCATGAGGTACGGTCAAAAAGAACTGACGGAACAGGAAGGTGGCGGTGGCGGAGGCCATCAGCGGCAGCGTGAGGCCGGTGTAGCTGTCCAGTAGATGCAGATTGGCTATCACATCCACGGTGGGGAAAATGCGCACCTCCACCGGCAGCATCAGCGTCATGAAAATCAGCCAGAAGAACAGGCTGCGCAAAGGGAAACGGAAATAGACAATGGCGTAAGCGGATAAAATAGAGACGACAATTTTGCCGAAGGTAATCCCCAAGGCCATCACCAGGCTATTGAACAGCAAGCGGCTGAAAGGCACCGCCTGCGTGCCGACGCCCTCCAGCCAAACATGCCGGATGTTTTCCCACAATTGGTTGCCCGGCAGCAGGGTGAGCGGCACCTGAAACACCTGCTTATCGGTCAGCGTCGCCGCCACCAAGGCGATGTAAAGCGGCAGTAGGATGATACCTACCCCCAGAATCAGCATAATATGACTGAAGATATCCAGCCCGCGGCGATGTTCGATCATTGATAGCGCACCTTGCGTTCCACAAAACGAAACTGAATGACCGTCAGGATCATGACCAGCAGCATCAGCACCACGGATTGCGCGGCGGAACTCGCCAGATCCAGTCCGGCAAACCCCTCGCGATAAATTTTATAAATCAGCGTGGTGGTGGCCTGCACAGGGCCGCCGGCGGTGGCCGCGTCTATCACCGGAAAGGTGTCGAAAAAGGCATACGTTAGATTGACCACCAGCAGAAAAAAGCTCACCGGCGAAATCAGCGGCAGCGTAATGGTAAAAAAAACGCCTGACCGGACCGGCGCCGTCGATGGCCGCCGCTTCCACCAGGGAGCGAGGGATGGATTGCAACGCGGCGAGGAAAAACAGAAAGTTGTAGCTCACCTGTTGCCATACGGAAATCAATACCACCAGAAACATCGCCTGGCCGCTGTTTTGCGCATGGTTCCATTCATAGCCGACATGGTTAAGCAGATAGCTCACCAGCCCCATGCCGGGATTAAACAGGAACATCCACAATACCGCCGCCACGGCCGGGGCGATGGCGTAAGGCAACAGCAGCAGGGTTTGATACAGGCGCTTGGCCCGCAGCACATGATCCACCAGAGCGGCCAGAAACAGCGACGCCGCCAGACCGATGCCGGTGACCAGGGCGCTGAAAACCAGCGTGGTTTTGAAGGAAGCCAGATAATATTCGTCCCCCGCCAACCGCAAAAAGTTATCAAGGCCGACAAAGGTGCTGGAAAGGCCGAAAGGGTCCACTTGCTGCACGGAATACCAAAGCGCTTTTCCGGCCGGCCAAAGGAAAAAAACCGCGGTAATCGCCAACTGCGGCAGCAGTAGGAAATAAGGCAGCCAGGCGTGGGTGAAACCGCGGTGCGGGACATTGGCCATAGACGACTCTATCCGGGGACGCAATACGACCCGGCGCGATAGCCCCGGGTCGAAACAAGGATTTAATGCACCGATTGCTCAAAGCGGCGCAACAGTTCATTGCCACGCTTTACCGCATTGTCCAGCGCTTCCTGCGGCGTGGCTTTACCGGTCCACACCCGTTCCAGCTCTTCGTCCACCACGGTACGGATTTGCGGCATATTACCCAACCTTAATCCCTTGGTAAAAGGCAGCGGCGGCTTGTTAAGCATCTGCTTGGTGGCAATGTCCGCGCCGGGATTTTTCTCATAAAAACCCTGAGATTGAGTTAATTGGTAAGCGGCGGTGGTAATGGGCAGATAACCGGTTTTCTGATGCCATTCGGCGGCGATTTCCGGTTTGGCCAGGAATTGCAGGAATTCAGCAACGCCTTTATAGGTATTGTCGTCCTTGCCGTTCATTACCCACAGGCTGGCGCCGCCGATAATGGCGTTTTGCGGCGCGTTCTTTACCTCGGCATCGTAAGGCATCATCCCCACGCCGTAATTGAATTTGGCGTATTGACGAATATCCGCCAGCGAACCGGAAGAGGCGGTGGTCATGGCGCATTCGCCATTATAGAATTTCGCGGTGGACTCGTCTTTGCGACCGTAATAACTGAAATCGCCTTTCTTGTTCATCTCTTCCAGCAGTTGAATATGCTTCACCTGCAATGGACCATTGAAAATCAGCTTGGCGTCAAAGCCGCCGAAGCCGTTGTTTTCCGTGGCGATGGGCAAGGCGTGCCAGGCGCTGAAGTTTTCAATCTGGATCCAACCCTGCCAGCCGCTGGCATAACCGCAGCTCATGCCGGCGGCGCGCAGCTTGGACGCATCCGCCGCCAGTTCCTGCCAGGTCCTTGGCGCCTCATCGGGATTCAAACCGGCTTTCTTGAAGGCGTCTTTATTGTAGTAAAGCACCGGGGTAGAGCTGTTGAAAGGCTGGGAGAGCAGATGGCCGGTTTTGCTGTCGCTGTAATAACCCGATACCGTGGGCACGAATGCCGCTTCATCGTTTTTGATACCGGCGCGCTCAAACACCTGGTAGACCGGTTTGATGGCATGGCTGGCCATCATGGTGGCGGTGCCGACTTCATATACCTGCAAAATGGCCGGCGCGTTGCCGGTGCGGTAAGCGGCGATGCCCGCCGCCAGGCTTTGTTCGTAATTGCCTTTATAGGAAGGAACGATACGATAATCCGACTGGGACTGATTAAACCGGGTCGCCAATGAATCGACCTCAGTGCCCAGCGCCCCTTCCATCGAATGCCAAAAAGGTATCTCGGTGACGGCCTGCGCGCCGGTACTTAACGCCAGCGTCAACGCGAGGCTTATTGTTGTTATACGGATACTGTGCTTCAACATGCCTGTCTCCTGAATGCCGAACAAAAAATTCATCGGCCTGTAACATGACATGTCAAAATGACAGAATAACAACAGCATTGTGACAGCGGTATGACGGCGGGCCGGAACCTGTTTCGCGTCCGGGCCTGCCCCCACGAGCGCGGCATGAAAATATCAGCCGGAATGCTCTGCCGCCATAGACGCCCTTGGATAGGCAATATCCTCCTTATCGCTTCCGGCAGTGAAATCGGACTAACGGTAGAGCGACAACCAACGACGCAAATTTTCCTTTAAAATGCATAAGCCATATTTTTTGTCAACACGCGAATAGGCTAATAGACTTCGTCGGGCGTTATTATTAATGTTAACGCGTTAACCGGGTAGACATTACTCTGTACTTATACAAGACTAATAATATCGGAAATAACTAATACAGACATATCAACCTTTACTAATAACAATATCCGTTTGAAATGATGGTGAACGAATGGGAAAAGACTGGCACAAAGCGGACATCATCGCCGCTTTACGAAAATCCGGCACCAGCCTGGCCGCCGAATCGCGCAAAGCAGGTTTAAGTTCGAGTACGTTGGCCAATACGTTGAATCGTCCATGGCCAAAAGGGGAATATATCATCGCCAAAGCACTCAGTGTTCATCCGTCGGTAATCTGGCCCAGCCGATTTTACGATGCGAATGCCAATTTAATTGATCGCGCTGTGTTAATGAGAAGGAAGCAATGCCGGATTCAATAAATTTCACTCTATATTAATGGTTATCAACATGATGTAAATAGCGATAGAAACTCAGTTAATCCTTATCGCTCGCTGGAAAAAACGTACTAACAAATGAGCGTGCGACGACGCCCTGCAATACCAGACGTGCCGTTACAATCCAGGAGGTATAAATCGCAGCGTTATGTGCGATATAAGATGTAAAAATCTACGTGTAAGTTTATCGACACTACATTAATTATGTGGGTTTCGGAAATTTAACCATAACTTACAATCGGATAGAAATAGATCATAACGCTGCTTCATCATAAAAAAATGATCTTAAGTATTCATATCTATAGTTTCACAGATTTCGCGACGCGTTCTCAAATTTTGTGAAAAGAGATAATGTAGACATGCAAAAAGGAATACAGTTATTAACTGATTTTATTTTTTAAAAGAGAACAATCCTGAGACTAAAAACTTACAGCCAACTCTCTAATGATGAGGTAGACCATGGATAGTGGAATAATGGAATTTTCCCTGAAGCCAGGGATAGACGTTCGTTCGGAAAGTTATGAGGCATTTATTTCGTATATGGAGCACAGTAATGACCTATGGGTCATTAAAGATCATAAGTCAAGGTTTGTTTATGTCAATAAGCCCTTTCTGTATTATAATAATCTTCCTAAAGATTATAATATCGAAGGACGGCTTGACAGCGAATGTCCCGCGCCATGGGCCGAAGTCTCAGATATTATTCAAGCCACCGACAGTAACGTTATGCAGCAACAAAAAAGCATTGATGTGCTAACCAATTTCATTCATGGTAATAAAGAAAAAATTATACAGCCATTTCTCGGCAATGTTGCTCCGCTAATAAAGGATGGCAAATCAATTGGGGTTGTGGTAAGAGGAAAAAAACTGGAGCTTTATTCAATGTATCATCTTGAGCATGAACAACCGCCAGAAACGCTGAATTTCGGCAACCCTACACGCTTGTTCACAGACCGGGAATTTGATGTGGTCTTCTTTGCGCTGCAATCGTTTAGCAAGAAAGAAATCGCCAAACGGCTTGGAATTTCCCCTTGCACAGTTGATAAGCATATGCAAAGTATTTATCAGAAAACCGCCGTCAATGCCCTGTCGCAGCTTATCGATTTTTGTATAAAAAATGGATATCATAAATTTGCCCCTAATCGATTTATCAATCCGCAACCCTATTTAACCTTAGCGTAGAGCATGGCTAGGAAATCAGAATCATGCGCTTAAGATTAATCAAAGAAATTTGCAAATTGGGTGCAAGGCTTTACAAAGCCCGGTCAACTTGCAATTTAACTTCTTAAAGGCGCAAATGACTCCTTTCCTTAAAGCATTTTTAATAGTCAAAATAGATATTTAAATCTTCTACATATTTCAAATATTAAACACCAACACAAAATCCCAAATAATCTTCAACTAAGATGTCTTGTGTAGGTAAATTTATCTATTATGTCAGTCACGGGGTAACAAATGGAAAGTGGAATAATGGAGTTTTCGCTAAAACCAGGGATAATCGTTCGTTCAAAAAATTTTGGCGCGTTCATCTCACACATGGAAAACTCTAATGACCTTTGGGCTATAAAAGATCACGAGTCAAGATTCGTTTATGCGAATTCACCATTTCTTTATTATAATAATTTTCCCAAGTTTTTCAGCATTGAGGGACGCCTCGATAGTGAATGTCCAGCGCCATGGGCTGAAGCTGCCGATATTATCCAAGCCAACGACATAACAATTATGAAGCAGCAAAAAAACGCTAATGTGCTGACGAATTTCATTTATGGGAAAAAAGAAAAAATCATACAACCTTTTCTTTTCGATGTAACCCCTTTGATAAAAGATGGAAAATCTATAGGCATAATCGGCAGAGCCAAAAAATTAGATCTATATTCAATGTACAATTGTGATCAAGAACCCTACTCTCCAAGTGTGCCTTCCGACTATCACAGTCTTATATTCACCGATCGTGAATTTGATGTAGTTTATTTTGCCATGCAATCACTGAACGTTAATGACATTTCCAAAAAATTAAGCACCCCGATTGAAACTATCGATAACTATATGCAAAGTATTTACCAAAAGGCCTGCGTAAACAGCTTGACACAGCTCATAGAGTTTTGTAACGAAAATGGGTATCATAAATTTGCACCTAATCGATGCTTTAATTCTAATCCTTATATTCCCTTGACATAAATTTTTGCAGTATAGCTATGCGCACTTAATCAGTGATGATTCTATATATTGCTGATTGAGTGCAGATCTCACTTGAACGGAACCATGGAATTTTATTCTGATGGGATTGTTGCAACATAAAAAATGTTCACGGATTAAACCAATTTTTTTGATAGGCTAGATTTGCAAGTATATTTATTAACTCACTCAGACTTTATCAATCGCATCCAACGGGATGCGTTCCAGCCGCGCTTAAAAAATCACATCACATGCCCTATCGTTGCTCAAATCAATGAGATTACCGATTGGATAAACAATAGCCGCTCACATCCAAATATTCATCGCTTAATAATTTACAATATATTAATCAAAGGATTAATAATAAAATCTTTCTTAGTGAAAGCAGTTAGTCAATTAATTTAAACATTAAGAAACTATCCTTGTTCAATTTTTGATATGGCGCCTATTTGAAATGTGAAATATTGCAAGATGTTTATCTATCTAACAATCGATTTATTTTCCTCAGTCATTGTTAATTTACTGATAAACATGCATTTCTGGCAGCATTAAACCAACCTCAAACGCCGGTTAACAAAAAGTTGTTTTAAATACTTTAAACTTCATAATACCGAAAAGAAAAAAAGTTATTTACTTTTTGTTATGTTTTGTCGGCTTATGGAACTAAGCCGCCGATAAGGGAGCCAGGGATGCGCCGCCATTGTATTGTGATATTGCCTCGTTTGATCCGAGGGGGGGGCTATTAGGCCTGTCCATAAGTTTCACCCCACTATCAGCCGCGCCTTTGCCCGACAATCCTTATACGGGGGCCGTGGCCATTGACGGACGGGAACAGCTGCGCCAGCAGGAACGAGAGCGCATATTGCGTGAAAAACACGCGCCGGATCGCGACGTGCGCCTTGCCCGTCCCGATATTGCCCTACCCGATTATCCAGATCATGAACATCCTTGTTTTAACCTCGATACAGTGCGATTGGAAGGGGATGCCGCAGAGCGTTTTCAATGGGCGCTCGCCGCCGTTGACACCGCCAAAGGCCGTTGTTTAGGCGGGCAAGGGATACAGCTGGCCATCAACAAGGTGCAAAACGCGCTTATGGCAAAAGGCTACGTCACCACCCGTGTCATGGCCGAGGAACAGGATCTTTCCCAAGGCGTCCTGACGCTTCAACTTGTGCCCGGCCGCATTGATGACATCCGCTTTGACGAGTCGGTTTCCTGGCGCGGGCGGCTTTGGAATGCCATTCCCGCGTCACCGGAGGACATTCTCAATCTTCGTGACATCGAGCAGGGTTTGGAAAATCTTCAGCGGGCGCCCAGCGCCGCCGCCGAAATCAAGATAGCCCCCGGCCGGCACGAGGCCACCAGCGATCTGCTGGTAGGTTGGAAAGAGGGTCGCCCCGTGCGTCTCAACGTTGGACTGGACGACGGCGGCTCCAAAAAAAACCGGCCGCTATCTCGGTTCGACAACTCTTGCTATCGATTCTCCCTTGGCGCAAAACGACCTATTTTATACCACTATCAGCACAAATCTGTTTCAGCATGGGCCTTTCGGCAACCGTTCGCACACCCTGAATTACTTTTTCCCAATGGGGTACTGGGCGTTAAACGCCTATTACAACGACCATAACTATCAACAAAATATTGCCCAGGCCAATCAGACGCTGATCTATGGCGGCAAGAGCAGGAACACCCGGTTGACCCTGTCCCGCTTAATGTTTCGTAACCAGTCGCACAAAACCACGCTCAACCTGAGCGGCTATTACACCAGCCTTTACAATACATCGCGCATTGGCAACTTTTTATACCGTCATCCGCTCAACGACCGGCGCACCGCCGGCTGGGAGCTGGGGCTCAATCAGCGCAGTTATCTAGGCCTGGCAACTCTCGATGCAGGCCTCAGTTGGCATCGAGGTACCGGCGCATTAGGCGCGCTTAGAGCACCTGAAGAGCACACACACACCGGCAGCGCCCGCGCCGGCTACCTTCTGGGAAATGTCAGCATTAATCAACCCTTCGCCTTAAACGAGCAGCCCTGGCGCTTTTACAGCAGCCTGCGTGGGCAATGGAGCCCGAACGCGCTGACGCCGCAGGAGCGAATGGCCATCGGCGGCCGTTATACGGTGCGGGGGGTTCGACAATGAACTGGTGCTTTCCGGTGAAAAAGGCCTGCTTTGGCGCAACGAGTTGGCCTGGAACGTCATGTCGCGGGGCCATGAGCTGTACGCCGCCCTCGACTACGGACGCGTGGATGGTCTCAATACACGTAACCTCGTCGGTCAACAATTAGCGGGCAGCGCGTTCGGTGTGCGAGGCGCGGTCTTAAAGCGATTTAGCTACGACCTGTTCGCCGGCGTGCCGCTCTATAAGCCCGATGCGTTTCATACTTCGGGAGCCACGGCGGGTTTCAGCATCAATATGGAAATCTGATGTGCTTTGCCGTTTGGACGACCACACCCTTTTTTTAACCTGAACTGACTTTTACGGATTGATTTTTCTCAGGGACGTGACCCATGAACAAACTCTGCTATCGCCTTATCTTCAGCCGCACTCACGGGGAACTTCGCGTGGTCTCCGAACTGGCCCGCAGTTGCGGCAGCGAGACCGGACAGCGGCGCGGCCCAGGCGCGCCTCGGCTGTGGGTGACCGTGCGTCGCGTAGTGTGGATGTTGGGGCTGATGCTGTATGCCGAAACCGCCGCGGCCAACGGCATTGTCGCGGATATCGGAGCCGCGCCCGGCCTGCGTCCGGAGGTGATTGCCACCCAAAACGGCCTGCCGCAGGTCAATATTACCGCCCCTAATCAGGCCGGAGTTTCCCACAATCATTATCAACAGTTCGACGTGAACCAGAATGGCGCCATCCTCAATAACTCGGCGGTGATGACCTCAACCCAGTTGGCCGGGATGATACAGGGCAACCCTAACCTCAATCCGAATACCGCGCCGGCGCAAATCATCCTTAACGAAGTCAACAGCACTGACCCCAGCCAACTGCGTGGTTTTCTAGAGGTTGCCGGTGGACGCGCGCAGGTCATCATCGCCAACCCGTCGGGTATCGTGTGCAATGGCTGCGGGACCATAAACGCCGGGCGCATGACGCTGACCACCGGCAGGCCGCAGTTGAACGTGGACGGCAGCCTGGCCGGGTACCAGGTCGAACGCGGCGTGGTCCGCATCGAGGGCGGCGGCATCAACGGCGATGCCCGCCATGACACCGACTATGTGGACATCTTGGCGCGCGCGGTGGAAATCAATGCCCAGGTCCGGGCCAAGGAGGGCCTGTCGGTTATCGCAGGCCGCAACCGAATCAGCGCCGACGGCAAGGCGATAACACCGCTGGCCGCCGACGGCGAACCGCCGACGCTGGCGATAGACATGGGGCAAATGGGAGGGATGTACAGCGGCCATATCCAAATGATAGCTACCGAGGCCGGCGTGGGGGTTCGCAATCAGGGCGGCCACATCCAAGCGCACAAGACGTTGATGGTCAACAGCGAAGGCCGGCTCAGTTGGCAATCGGGCACCGCGCAGGAGGCCTTCACCCAGGCCGATGGCGATATGGTCCTGGCCGCCAAAGACAGCATCGAATACAACGGCAAGCTGCACAGCGGCGGCACGCTCTCCGTCCACAGTCGTGAGGGTGGGATTTCACAGTCCGGCACGATGGCGGCAGCCGACGATGTTCGTCTCCTCGCCGCCGGCGGTATACAAAGCAGCGGCCATTTGTTGGCGGGCAGTAATATCGATAGCTCGCTCACGCGGGAAGCCGATTTGACGCTAAGCAGCCAGGGCGAGATCCGAGCCAGCGGCAGTTTGCTGAGCAAAAAAGACATCAATGTGAGCGGTCGGGGAATCGATCTCAGTCAAGCTAAGCTTAAGGCCAACCGCGGCACATTTGAAGCGAAGGCCGGCGGCGTGGCGCTGCGCCAGGCGCACATCGACAGCGGGCTGCTTGCCATCGATGCCGCAGGGGATATCGATGCGCGGCAGGCGCAGGTACGCGCGGGCCGTTGGGACGTCAGCGCCGACAACCTTTTTAATCAGAACGCCGTATGGTCCCAGTCAGGCATCGAGGAAAGCCGTTTTACCCTTTCCGGGATGCTGGACAATACCGACGCCAACGTCACAACGCATCGGCTTAACCTAGACACAAACTCTTTAACCAATCTGCGCGGGACCCTGACGGCGCTCGATACCGCCGACCAGCGCTGGCGGGTTAGCGGGCCGTTGAACAATAACGACGGTAAACTCGTCAGCAACGCTAATCTGACGCTTGAAACAGGAAACCTTGAGAACAAGGCAGGTCTTGTTCAGAGCAAGGGAAATCTTAGCGTGACCGTTGGGAAAGCCATCAATAATGCTCAAGGTAAACTGCTGTCCGGCGGGCAAATGGCCCTCGACACGGCCGGCGATGTTATTAACCAGTCCGGAGTCTTGTCATCGCAGCAGGCGCTAACGTGGCAAGGCGGAGCTTCCAGTCTCTTCAATAATGACGCGGGTTCATTACAAAGCGGCGGCGCCTTGTCGCTGCGAGGTGGTGAGCTGACCAACCGGCAACAGGGCGTAATTCTAAGCCAACAGTCTTTAACATTGGATTTGACCGGCATCTGGGGCAACCAGAGCGGCACGCTGACCGCCAAGGGGCCCGCCCTGGTGCGGGCTGCCGGCTTGAATAACGCGCAGGGCGTCATTCAATCGCTGGACAGCCTGGATATGCGGTTCTCCCGGGCGTTGGATAATGGCAATGGCCGGATCTTCAGCCAACTGGCGCAATCCCTTCAGGCGCAAGATATCATCAACATCAAGGGATGGATGGGCAGTCAACAGGGTTGGACCGCCGCCGGCGACCGCTTCGACAACCGCGAGGGCGACGTACAGAGCCAGCACGACAGCCGGCTGCTGGTAAATACGCTGGATAACGCAAAGGGCTCGCTAACCTCGGGCGCCGGGCTGGCGCTACGCGTGGCGCAGGGTATCGACAACCGCGCCGGCCGAATCAGCGCCCTGGGACGGTTGGACTCACAGGGCGCTGCCGACGGCGCCGCCACAGGTCATATCAATAATGCCAAAGGTCAATGGAAAGCCGGCGATACGCTTACGCTGACAGCGCAGAGTCTGAATAATACTCAAGGCGGCCTGCTTGAGAGTCAGCAGAAAATGCTCAAGCTTAACCTGAGTGAAGCATTGGACAACCGTCAGGGCACCCTGCGAGGCGAAGAAGCACTGCAAATCGATGCAAGCAGGCTGCTTAACGAGCACGGGACGATAGAAAGCCGACAGCAACTTGCATTGCGCATCGGCGACGTATTGGACAATACCCGTGGAGCGGTACGAAGCACAGGCTTACAGCAGATAACCGCAGGTCAGGTCGACAACCGATACGGCGTGTTTTCAAGTCAGGGCGGCCTGAGCCTTGACGCGTCGAGATTGGACAACCTGAACGGCTCGCTTATCAGTCAGGGCAGCGGCGTTTATCGCCTTGACGTACTCAATAATCGACAGGGCAAAATTCACGGCGGCGATACGCTGACGCTCGCCGGCTCGCTGGTGAACAACCAAGCGGGTGAATTGATATCGAACGGCTCGTTCGTTGTCAACGCGACGCAATTGGATAACAGCGGCCAGGGAAAAATCACGAGCCAAGAGCGGCTTGAGATACAGTCCGAGCGGTTGAATAACCGTGACGGCGGATTGTTGCTGGGCACAACGCATACCGACGTGAACGCACAAACTTTTGATAATACCGCAGGACGGCTCCATAGCGCCGGTAGCTTGACGCTCTCGAACCTCAAGGTTTTGGACAACCGGCAAGGCGGTATCTTGGCCAATGGGCAACTCAATCTCAATGCTGACGACGCCGCCGGCGCCTCAGCCCTTGCGCTGCTTAACCAAGGCGGCACAATCGAAAGCGGCGAGACGCTCAACATCAAGACCGGCTCTCTGGACAATCACGGCGGTTCCCTGCGTAGCCAACGGGCGCTGACGTTGTCCATGCGGCAAGATTATACACACCGTGCCGGGGATACCCTGCACAGCAACAGCGCGATCGCGCTTTCGATGACCGGCATGCTGACCAACCTGACCGACTGGTCGCTGCCGGGTAGCCTTGACGTGAACAGTTCTCACATCACCAACCACGGGTTATTGAGCGGCGGCGCGCTTGAATTGACCACCGGCACACTGCTTAACCAAGGACGATTGGAAGCTGACCGCATGTCGCTCAACGTCGATACCCTCGACAACGTCGCCCTTATCGTAGGCGATGACATCAACGTGCGTGGCCGGATTATCGACAATCATGGACGCGAAGCGGTGATAGCGGCAACAGAGGCGCTGCGCCTGCAAGCCGGCGAGCGGCTGACCAACCGAGAGGGCGCCTATCTCTACAGCGGCGATAGCTTGCATCTGGCCAGCGATGACCTGATTGAGAACCGCGCAAGCGCTATCGAGGCCGAAGGAAATGTTCGGGTTGAAGCCAAACGTTTGGATAACTTGCGCGAAGGACTGGAGATCGCTCGCGACGCCGAAACAAGCGCTTACAAGTGGCACCGCTATAACTATTACTGGCGCTCATTCGGCTCGAAAAAGAATCCCGACAAGAGCGCCATGGCGCCTACCACACAACTTTTGACCTTCCAGAATGACGACGCGGCGCAAAACAACCCCTATGGCACCCTGCTGAAGATAGACGCGAACGCTAAACGCGCCCAGGTTAGGATTTTTGGCGATCTTGGGTTATCGACTGACCTGTGGGTCAATTACCTGGCCCTGAAGCCTGGCGCCGACAACGGTTATGATATGACGTTTTATGAAACGCGAGGGCACCGGCAGAAAACCGCGCCGACGAATCCTTTGTTTCAAACTGCCAAGGATTCCCCGCAAAATATCGTGCCTACGCCCTATCACAATACGGTATGGCGCGAACATACAGAGGGGCATATCGAACAGTGGGATCCTGAAAAGCATATCAACATTGCCGCTGCGCCTTCCGTGACGGATTACAATAACTTGCGTGAGCGTACCGCCACCGGCACGACTACGCGTGACCATGTGATATCCGAGGGCATAGGCGCCGTTATTTTAGCAGGCGGCGACATGAAGCTGCACCTTACCGGGCAATTGCTAAATGACGCCAGCCAAATAGAAGCCAACGGCGACCTCATCAGCGACGGCGGCGGACAGATTGAAAACATCTCCTATTCGGTCAATGAACGGCGCCAGGAAACCCTGGTGGATCATTATGACAAGGATATGGAACATTGGTACCCTACGGCCCGTAGCGATGAGACCACGGCGCTAAACTCTATCGACGGCATCATAACCGGCAACGGCAACGTCCTTATCCGGGGCGTCAGCATAGCGAACAACACGGTCAACCAGGCACAAATTAGCACGGTGGAAGCGGCGCAGAAGGCGGCCCATGCCGAACAAGTGGAGTGGGAACAAAATCCGCTGGCGTGGACCGGCGTGGATTGGCGGGCTGACACCCTATCCGCATTGGACCATCCCGCGGCACAGACTTCCGGGCGCCCCTTGCTGCTGGCCGAACTGGCGCTGACGGAAAACCAGCACGTCAACAGCGTGGCGACATCCATCCCTAATAATGGCCTGTTTCGCCAGCAGCCTGCGCCGGATAGCCCCTATGTGGTGGTAACCGATAAGCGATTTACCAGCTGCGGCAAATTTATCAGCAGTGATTATATGCTTGCTCGATTGGGTTATGACCCTTCAAAAGTGCACAAACGCCTAAGCGACGGTTTTTATGAACAGCGTCTGGTTCGTGAACAGGTCATGAAACTGACCGGCCGCCCGTCTGTACGCGGCGAAAATGCGATGGCGCAGTATCAGGCGCTGATGGAGAACGGCATCAAGACGGCGCAAGACATCCATCTGGTACCGGGCGTGGCGTTGACGCCTGCGCAAATCGCGGCTCTGCAACAAGATATCGTCTGGCTGGTAAGCGAAACGGTAGAAACGGCTTACGGCCGGCAGACTGTTTGGGCGCCGAAAGTTTATCTGGCTAAAAATACGCTGCGCCTCACCGGGGACGGTTCTCTTATTGGCGGCGGCACCCTGCGCCTTTCCGCCGACAGCATCATTAACGCCGGCAGCCTTTTTAGCGACAAGGCCCTGGTCATTGACGCCGGGCAGTTTGCGCACCGAAGCGGCGATATTCGCGCCGACCGCATCAACGTGCAGGCCGACGCCCTGACGCTGAGCACCAGTTTGCAAAACGCGCTGCGGCAAGCATTGATGAGCGCCAACGACATCAGTCTGAGCGGCAACTCTATTTTATTGGAGGGGGCGAGGCTTGACGCGGCCCGAGACATCAGCCTGAGTGCGCAAAACAATCTGAACATCACCTCGGCGAAAAGCAGTCACATAGCCGACCTCAATGTCATTTCCGGCGCGATGGGCAACCGGACCCACGCCGGTATGGAAGAGGCCGGCAAGCGCATGGCGCTAATTAGCGGCGAGTGGCAGCAGGCCCAGGGCAGTACGCTCAATGCCGGTGGAAATATTAGGTTAAACGCCGGTCAGGATATGACCTTGCAAGGAAGCCAGATCAGCGCCGATGGCCAGCTCGGCGTGCATGCGGCTGGCAATGTCGCACTGCAGGCGCAGACCACCACCAACCGCACCCATCTTAGAGCCGGCAGCCGCACATCAACTGTCAACAACCATCGCCAGGATGACAACCTTGTGCTCAGTACGTTGAGCGGCGCTGAGGGCGTTACCTTGGCGGCGGGCAACAGCCTTCTCGCCGAAGGGACGCAGGTCGATAGCCAGCGCGGAAGCATTAATCTGCGCGCCCAGGAAGTCACTATCAATGAAGCTCGCCGACAAACGGCGGATCAAGATAGCGAGCGAACGGGTTTCTTTGAGAAAAATAACAGCCGAGAGGTGGAAACCTCGCGCAGCGAGGCCGTGGGCAGCACTTTCAGCGGACGCAGCGACATCACGGCCCTTGCCCATGAAGAAAATGTCACGGTGACAGGCAGCATTCTGCACAGTGAACAGGGACTTATCGCGCTGCAGGCGAAAAAGGACGTGAACATTTACAGCGCTACCGAGCATGAGACGCATTTTATGGAAGAGCGCTCTTCAAAAAGCAGCGGATTCAGTAAAAGCAGCAGCCATACAGAACAGGACGATCGCGTCACTCGGAAAAAAGGTTCACTGCTCAGCGGCGACCGCGTCAGCGTCACGGCGGGAAATGATTTGGCGGTCAGCGGATCGGCCATTGTCGCCGATCGCAACGTCAACCTCCGGGCGGGCAACAATATCGATATCACCGCCGCCACCGAAACCGAATCTCATTACCTGTTGGAAGAGAAGAAGAAAAGCGGTTTGACGGGCAGCGGCGGTATCGGCTTTAGCGTCGGCAGCCAATCTTCCCGTCATCAGGTCGATGAGAACGGCACCACGCAAAGCCAGAGTTTCAGTACGGTGGGCAGCAACCAGGGCAACGTCAATATCGTGGCGGACAACGGGATACATATCAGCGGCGCAGATCTGTTGGCAGGCAGAGATCTTATCCTCACCGGCGACAGTGTGCAGATTGATCCAGGCTACGATCAACGCACGCGCGAGGAGAGCTTTGAGTCGAAACAAAGCGGCCTGACCCTGGCGCTGTCAGGATCGGTGGGCAGCGCGCTTAATACCGCGGTCAGCACGGCCCAGCAAGCCAGAAAGGAAAGCGACGGCCGTCTGGGCGCCTTGCAGGGCGTCAAAGCGGCCCTATCGGGCGTGCAGGCGGCGCAAGCGCAGGAACAAATCAATCAGTCAGGGGCCGACCAGAGCAGCGGGATTGCGGTGAGCATCTCCGTTGGCTGCCAGAAATCCTCCTCAAAGCAGCGTCAGGAACAACGCGCCGCCACCGGTTCGACGCTCAGCGCCGGCAATAACCTGAGCGTCACCGCCAGTGGAAAAAAAAGGCGGAGCAAATAGCGGCGATATCGCCATTATCGGCAGTCAACTTAAAGCGGGAGGCGACACCGCCCTTGACGCTGAGCGAGACCTGCTGTTGTCCGCCGCGGCTAACACAGAGAAAATCGAAGGTAGCAAGAAGAGTAGCGGCGGCAATATCGGTGTGAGCGTAGGCGTTGGCCAAAACACCGGCTTCAGCGTATTCGCCAATGCCAACTCAAGCCGAGGCAGTGAAAACGGCGACAGCACCCTTTGGCATAACGCCACGGTCGACAGCGGCGGCAAGATAACGCTCCACAGCGGCCGCGACACCACGTTGAAAGGAGCGCAGGTAAATGGTGAACAGATTACCGCCGACGTAGGACGTAATCTGTCGCTGCAAAGCCTGCAAGACATTGAGCATTACGAATCTCAGCAAACCAGCGTCAGCGGCGGAGTAAGCGTTCCCATTGGAGCGGGCAGCGGTTCTGCCAGCGCCAGTGCCTCACGCGATAAAGTAAACAGTCATTTTCAAAGCGTAAAAGAGCAAACCGGGCTGTTCGCGGGCAAAGGCGGTTATGACATCAAGGTCAAAGAGCATACCCAACTGGACGGCGCGGTAATCGCCAGCAGCGCCGAGCAGGATAATAACATGCTCGATACCGGCACGCTGGGCTGGAGCGATATCCATAATCAGGCGGACTTTACCGCCGAGCACAGTGGCGGCTCGCTCAGCTCCGGCGGGCCGGTAGGCACGAATCTGATGAACAACATGGCCGGCGGCGTGCTGGCCGGCGCCAACAGCAGCGGACACGCCGAAGGCACCACCCAGGCCGCCGTCAGCCAAGGCCGACTGATTATCCGCCAGCAGGACAACCAGCAGCAGGACATCGCGCAGCTGAGCCGGGATACCGATAATGCCAACGGCAGCATCGAGCCCATCTTCGACAAGGAAAAAGAGCAGCGCCGGCTGCAACAGGCACAGCTTATCGGGGACATCGGCAACCAGACCATGGATATCATCCGCACGCAGGGCGATATCGCCGGGCTTAAGCAGGCCAAATCCATGCACCCGACCCTCACCGCCGAGGCGCTGCGTGAAACAAAGGAATACCGGGAGGCCATGATGACCTACGGCACCGGCAGCGACCTGCAAAAGGCGGCACAGGCGCTGACCGGCGCGTTGACGGCCCTGGCGGGCAATAACCTGGCCGGTGCGCTGGCCAGCGGGGCATCGCCCTATCTGGCGACGGAAATCAAAAACCGCGGCGGCGAAGAAAATGTCGCCGCCAACGCCATGGCGCACGCGGCGCTGGGCGCACTCACCGCTCAATTGAACAACCAGTCGGCACTGGCCGGTGGTCTCGGCGCCGCCAGCGGAGAACTGGCGGCGCAGGTCATCACGCAGCAGCTGTTCCCAGGCAAAAAACCCGACCAGCTCAGTGAAAGCGAAAAACAGCAGATCAGCACACTGAGCCAATTGGTCTCGGGACTTGCCGGCGGCTTGGCGATAAGCGATACTCAGGGCGTGGTTACCGGAGCGCAGGCTGGGAAGAATGCGGTGGAGAATAACTTCCTGAACGGTGATGAAGCCCGCGCTTTTGAGAAAGAGTGGCAAGCCTGCCAGGCTTCCGGCGGTGACTGTGGGGCGGTGGTGGATAAATACGCCGACATCAATCGTAAGAACAATGAAGAACTTCAGCAGGTATGCGAAGACAGCCCGCTGACTTGCGCCAGTTATCAAAAACAGCTCGTTGATACCGGTATGGATGCGGCGACGCGTCCTGAGTGGATGCCGGACTGGTTCGGCGCACCCATCAGAGATGAAGAGATCCGCGGCGTGGTGCAGACCGAAAACGCCAAGGCCCTAGAGCACATTCATAAGAGCACTGACAAATGGGACCGACTGGGATCGTTTGTGGCCGAACCGGAAAATGTCCTGGGTCTGGCGGGGACGGCGAAATCAGCCTTTACCAAATCGTCCACCATCACCGCAAAAGCGACGGGTGCCGCCATGAGTCTAGGAGCGAGTGCCGGTGTACAAGTGTTAGAGGGGAAAACGGGCGATAAATTTGATTACATGAGCTTTTTTACGTCTGGCTTGAGTGGCATTGCCGGGGTCGGAAAATCGCTTAACTCCAATGTCAGGCTAAATGTGGGCGGTGCTTATCTGAGCAGCCAGGTGACGGGAGAAAACTCACAAGCTGCAATGATGGGGGCAGCGGCAGGCTCTGCCGTTGGTTACGGTATGGGGGCAGCTATCACGCGCCCATGGGAGGCGAAGCTCGTTAAAGAGCATTTCGGCATGACAGCAAGTAAAAATGCTTTGAAATATAGTGACTCTGCATTTGGTCCTGGTTACTTATTCAAAGATTCAAAACTTAGCTCCATACCGGGCATATCTGGCGGGTTTGTTGGGGCGGGCACTTCAGAAGTCAGTAACTCTTTCGTACAAGGAGATATAAGGAAGGAAAAAGAATGATCAATTCTTTTCTATATTTCCTTTTCGTAGTTGCTTGTTACTCATGTGCATGTGCATGTGCTTTCGTTGGTATAGTTTGGGTGATTGCTACGCAGCCTTTATCGGTTGAGCAGATAATGAAGTATTGCAAAATGGGCTTAGTTATTGGCGCTTTCGGGGGGGGCGCAATGTGGTTAATAATTCAAATAAATCTTGGAAAATGATGTGGAGAATAACCATCTGAGCGGAGCGGCAGCGGGTTCCGGGCTGGGAATGTGGCTGGGTGAGATACCGGATGCGGGTATCGAGGAAAAAGCCCAGCTTGCCGGGGACATCGCGGAAGGGAACGCCAAGGTGTCGGCTCATCTGGCGGGGACGGTCGGCTTAGCCATGTTGCCCGGAGGGGCACAGGTGGCGGCCGGAATAGGGGCTGGCGCGAATGCCGCAATACAATACGCTGCGAATGGGGAAGTTAATTATACCGATACTCTCATCGCCGGTTGGGTTGGCGCGTTTACCACCCATACTAAAATTGCCGGGACAGTTGCCTGGAATACCGTAGGCGGGGCGGCATCAAGCGCTATTAAGGGAGACGACCCTTTGACTGGTGCTATTGTTAGCGGTGCGAGTTCATCACTAGGTTATGGCTTAGGAAGAATTATACAAAAGCCACTTGAGAAAATAATAAATCCAATTTGGAAAAATTATGAATGGGTTGATGTTGGGATAGGTGTTAGCAAGCCCCTTCCCTTGAACCCGTCTCCAGGAATCGCGGGTAATATAACTGACTCATTAACCTCGGAGACAATCAATAGTAAAACGACTAAAAAGATTGAAGCTGAGCAATGAGGCTTCCAACTAGTAAATGGATTTTGATTTTGGTGTATTTAATAATTAGCTTTCCAGTCGGCTTATTTATAGCAACTGTGGTTTCACTAATGATAATCGATAGTGTGATGTTGCTAACGCAAGGCATTCCTTTTGAATTAAGTTCATATGATTTCATTAAGATATTAAAAGGTAGTGCCGCTGGGGGAATTGTTGGTGGTATGAGCTATTGGCTTATTTACTTTTACAATAATAAATAAGTAAATCCCGGCCCCTGCGCCGGGATTTTATTCTACAGACCAGCCCGTTACTCCGCCTCAGTCAATATCACCAGCCTCCCCGGCTCCACCATCACCCGCACGGCTTGATCGGTGGAAAACCCCGCCTCCCTGAGCCACAGGCCCTTGAGATACAGACTGGGGCTGCGGCTGTAGTAGGTTGTCATCCGGGTCGCCCGCGTCTCATGCCGGATGCTGATATAACCGACCTTTAACCGCCGCTGTGCTTTGGAAATACCTGCTTCTGAATAACAATCGCGCTTAGCCATGGTAACTACTCCTGTTAGTTGCTTGTGGTCAGCGGGTCGGAATAATGCCGTCCGACCTTGGCAATGTCCCCCTTCCACACAACCTGCAAGCGCGCCTGGAAACATTAGGAAACGTTAAGGAACCATTTAACCCAGCCATGCCACTATACCTTCGCCGCTAAAAACACTCTCATTCCTTTGCTGTGAGCCTAGAAAAGTGGGTGAATAGGTAGCATCGGTCGGACCTTCGGGTCCGACCACCTTTCCAAATCACATTTCCTTTTAATGTCCGGCGGCGTGCTGGCCGGCGCCAACAGCAGCGGACATGCCGAAGGCACCACCCTGGCCGCCGTCAGCCAAGGCCGACTGATTATCCGCCATCAGGACAAACAGCAGCAGGACATTGCGCAGCTGAGCCGGGGTTCCCTCACTAACCTACCTGCTTACTCAGCCCGATGCTCCCCTGCTAGCTTCCTTACGCGCCAATCCCTGAATTAGCTGTTCTAGCTCCAGCCGTGACTGGGCCGACAGCCGGTCGGACTGTTGCAGTACCTCGTTGAGCCGCGAGCCGGGCTGGGTGGTGATAACCAGACACCCCTCCATGACCCTGACCACCAGTGACATGCCGGTCAAAAAGCCAGCCTGTTCCAGCCACTTGCCCTTAAGTTTAACCTGGTGGTAACGGCGGGCATCTGGAGAGTCGCCGTGAGGGCTGCGCATCAAGCGTGAACGAACTCTACCGCAAGCCGGTGGGGCCCAACCGCCCGGACAGCCTGTACCGGCGGTCGTTGCAGTTCCTGAGCTGGCGGCGGGAGCGTCAGTTCTCGGACAAAACGCTGACGGTGTGGGCGCATCACCTGTATCACTTTATCTCGTGGGCCAACGAGCGCGGACTGCATACGCCGAGGAATATCACCCGGCCCATCCTTGAGCGTTATCAGCGTCACCTGTACCAGTACCGCAAAAGCAATGGCGAGCCGTTAAGCCCACGCACCCAACGCACGCAGCTTCAGCCGTTGCAGGTGTGGTTCAAATGGGTGGTTCGTCAGGGCTTAGCGCTGGCTAACCCGGCCTGCGACCTGGAGCTGCCACGAATGGAAAAGCAGCTGCCGCGTCATATCCTGACCGTTGACGAGGTGAAGCAAATACTGGCGCTACCCGATATCGAGACGGTGGCGGGCCTGCGCGACCGGGCGCTGCTGGAAGTGCTGTACTCCAGCGGACTGCGGCGCTCGGAGCTGGCCGCGCCGGATACAGACGATGCTGGGCCATTCCAGCCCGGAGACGACGCAAATCTACATGCAGGTGAACATCGGGGCGTTGCAGGCGGTACATTCGGCGACCCATCCGGCGGAGCAGGCGAACGGCGAAGGGCCGGACGGTGACGATGAGGTCGGACTGCTGGCCGACTTGTTGGCAGATGACGCGAGCGGAAAAAATGAGTATGATTAAATCCTACTCATTAGGAGGAAAGACGCAATGCGCACTACACAACAGATGAGCATTACCCTGCCCAATGAAATGGCAGCCAGTGTAAAATCCAGAGTCGCCAATGGTGAATATGCTTCTGAAAGCGAAGTCATCCGTGAGGGCTTGCGGGCGCTGGACGCGCGCGATCGGGCCATGGAAACCTGGCTGCGAGAAGAGGTGGTCCCGGCGTATCAGGCGCTCAAGGCGGACCCAAGCAGGGGACTGAGCGCGGACGAAGTCCGTGCCAACCTGGCGCGTGCCCGCAATAGGAAGAAAACCAAAAAGACATGACGGACTATCGAGTGGTGTTCGCACCGGAAGCGAACAAGCAGCTTATCGCGCTGTATGACTATATCGTCGACGCCGCCTCCGCGGCTGTGGCACAGAGCTATACGGACGGCGTTGTGAGTTACTGCGAATCGTTAGCGCAGTTCCCGTACAGAGGAAACCGGCGCGACGATCTGTTGCCGGGGTTACGGATAACCCACTACCGAAAACGCACCATTATCGCCATAGTGGTGAACGACGAAGCTCAAGAAGTTAACATTACGGGCATCTGGCACGGCGGCCAGCAATATGAAAGCGCCTTCGAGGCGGAATAACCCGAACATTGGTGCGGCGGCAAAACTAGCTCGCTCTCTGCGAGGCTGTCGGGGTACGTGAAAGGCAACGGTGAGGGCAGGAGTTAATGGCCGCCCTCCCTGGCGGCATTAACTCGATGCTAATCCTCAGCCAACGTCAACAACTTAAAGGGCTGTCGGCCTGACGGCCTCCGCTTAAAGGCGGCATGCTCGCCCGGCTGCGTCCGCCCGGCGCGGTCATGCACACCCTTCTCTCCCATAGCCGTCCGTGCTTCAGAGCGCCGCGCAACGTCGCTTGCGGGCTTCGCCGGGCCGCAGACAAGCTGCGCCCCGCCTCACCGCCGCGGATGAAAAGCCGCTTCGTATAAGAACCTGAGAGAAAAGCGTTGATACGCTGCTCTGGCAACGGCGCGTAAACAGGCGAAAAAGGCGCGTCTGGGCTTCGGTCCGGCAGGGTAAAACATACCAAAGAAAACGTCGGCTAAAGCGCTGATAGCACAGGGAAAGTGACGTTCGATGAGAGAGCTTACCTCAGGTTGCGTTGTTGTGGAGAATAACTCTCTGGCCGACATCGCGGAGCAAATGATTTCTGGCGAAGCGCAGACGGATAAATATCAAAAGGCGTTAAACCAGCTAAAAGCAGTGGAGAAAGAGTTCGAGAACGAGCATTGTGCCGGTATGAGTCAGGATGCCTGTTCAGCAGAAAGTGATGATCTGGCATGGGAGCAAATCAAAGGCGCGGCTGGTTTTGGTGCAGACTTTATCCCTATAGTGGGGGGGGTATCAAAAGTTTTACTGAAGCAAAGACAGCAATAGATTACCTAGCTGCCGCTATAGGTATAATACCAGGCATAGGAGATGCGGCAGGGAAGGCCCTCAAGGCTGCTGAGAAGGCTCTGCAAGGGAGATGTTGCTGAAGCGTCCAAACTGATTAACAAAGCCAGTGATGAAGTATCTGCCACTCTTCCGGTGGGCAGCAAACACAACTAAATGAATCAGCCAAAAAACCCGCACTATCAACCCGTTAGGAATAAACCAGCTACAATTAGTAGTAGAGAATATTCGGGCCATACTTTAGATAGGATGCAAGACAGAGGAATTACTCCAACTGTTATTGAAAGCATCATTAAGAATGGGAAATCTACGCCTAGTCGGGATGGAAAAACCATGTTTTTTGATGCAAAAAATAATATATCTGTAGAAAAAATGAGTCTGGAAGGGTAATAACGGTCAAATATGGCGGAAAATAAAAAAATTATTATCTGCGAATATGCTTATAGCGCTTTGCATGACTTTGCCAGTTTTGCAAAGTTTGTTAGTTACGCGGAAAATCTTGATCAGGTAGAAGAGCTTTTTCAGAATGAAAATTGTAGGAAAAATTATCAACATATATGGTTTGAGTTGGAAATCATTAATGCAAGTGCTCTTTCTGACTGGGAAGATGAAGGAAGACCAGTGGATTGGAAAAATTATTGGGAATCCCATTATAAACAAGATTCTACAGAGTTAGTAAACAAATTAATAGCCGTACTGAAATGATTGAACTCCCAGCGCTTGAGCCGGGATGATCGAGTTTATATCTCAAGCTACTTACTTATCCGTTCTCCCGCCAGTTGTTCCTTATGCGCCAACCCTTGAATCATCTGCTCCAGCCGTGACTGGGCCGACAGCCGGTCGGACTAATGCAGCACCTCGTTGAGCCGCGAGCCGGACTGAGTGGTGATGACCAGACATCCTTCCATGACCCTGACGACCAACGAAATGTCGGTCAAAAAGCCGGCTTGCTCCAGCCACTTGCCCTTGAGCTTGACCTGCGGATAACGGTAGGCGTCTGGGGCGTAGCCCACAACGCTCCGGCGCAGGGCTTGGGATATCACCGGTTCTGACTTATGATGCGCATCAGCCATAATCAACTCCACTTTAGTTGCTTGTGCTTAACGGGCCGGAGTAATGCCGTCCAACCTTGGCAAGGTCCCCCTTTCACAAAACCCGCAAGCGCGCCTGGAAACATTAGGAAACGTTAAGGAACCATTTAACCCAGCCATGCCACTATACCTTCGCCGCTAAAAACACTCTCATTCCTTTGCTGTGAGCCTAGAAAAGTGGGTGAATAGGTAGCATCGGTCGGACCTTCGGGTCCGACCACCTTTCCAAATCACATTTCCTTTTAATGGCCGGCTCCACCATCACCCGCACGGGCTGGTCGGTGGAAAACCCCCGCCTCCATCAGCCACAGGCCCCTTGAAATGCAGACTGATACTGGGGCTGCAGCTTTAGTAGGTTGTCATCCGGGTTGCCCGAATCTCATGCCGGACACTGATATAACCGACCTTTAACCGCCGCTGTGCTTTGGAAATTTCGCTTATTAGTTTGCAATCGCATTCAGCCATGGTAATCATTTTGTTTAGTCGCTTGAGGTGAGCAGACTATGGCCTTGCCGCTCAACCTCGTGCGGGCTTCACTCCGCATCACCTGCAATCTGTCTCGAAAACATTAGGAAACGTTAAGGAACCATTTAACCCAGCCATGCCACTATACAAACGCCACCGAAAACACTCTCAATACTTTGCTGTGAGCCTAGTTAAGCGAGTAAATAGGTAGCATCGGTCGGACCTTTTGGTCCGACCACCTTTTGAATCCACAGACTTTCTTATTCCCCTAACAAAAGCATTTTATAAACACTTCCCCCAATAAGGCGACTGTTAGCAACAATCCGGACGTTGTCAGATTCAGATTTTCCATCGACTTTAAGGTCCTCAATCCGTGTCAATATCAGGACAAGATAAAAAGCAATTACCATTCCGGCGTCAGAGGAGAAACTGCCTGGTTTTCTCCGGCTCCCTGCGTTTAAATCTCGACAACCTGCATCCGCTGTTGCGGATGATGTCCGATATGCGCCGATAAACTGATGAAAGGCAAACCCGCCATATTGCATCGGTTGGAAGCTATGGGCGGCGAATGGAAATGAACCGGGTCGGCGCCTGCGGGATTACCACGCGACTGATCGTTATGGCAGTTGACGAAGATAATGGGAGTGTCGCGCTCTCGCTTCGCCAATACACTTTCCGCCATAGTGGGAAAAACTCCGGCCCGCTATATAACACAGATACGGATGCATTTGTCACGGCAATGGATCAGCCAAGCTTTCGCGCGTTTTTACAAGGCGGCCCGCCGGCTGGGTTACGATTCCGAAGCCTCCTTCAGCCGCGCGTTCAAGCGAGTCGTCGGCACGGCTACCAGCCGGTTTCGGCCGAAAAATAAATAATCTATCTGTCAGGTGGCTGCGCCGCCGTCGGCTGTCAACTGCTATGCTGTTAGTTCTTGGCAAAAAACTACCCCGCAATTTTCAACATTAAGGCTGTCAAAAAACACTATTGCAAAGCAAAACGTTTTCTCTAATATTATGAGTAGAAATCCTTATTGCCTTTAAAAAATATTAATGCATCATTTCGGGCATTGATTAAGGAATGGCAATGGCCTTTCAATCCCCTAAATTACCTCAAGCTATCAATGGACAAATCCGCAATGCGATTATTTAATCCGAAGTTGACATGATATATTACTTTGGAAAATTAATTAAATATAATTAGGGATAACCCCGGCAGAGTGACGGCGGCATACTATCTGTTATCGAATCTCTCTCTAAATTTCAATGCCGATGTCACTTTTTTGCCAATATAGCGAAGAAAAGTATAGTAGATAGACTTTATATTATTTACAAAAACAGGATCAAATATACTTCAATGAGATAAAACGATTGCTGACCCTTAGCCGGAGTTGAACATGAGCGATACTATTTTTACGCCTGAGGAAAACTGTGAGGATTACCATCTTGTGGTGACCACAACGTCAACCGCGCACGCCAACGGTTATGATACCAATAGCGCGATTGCACAATTGAGCCTTCACGGCCAACTGTTAGAGGGATACCCTATCTATTATACCCTAAGCGGCGACGCACGGTTTACCAATGGCGCTCAGCATATTTCCGTCTCCACCGATAGCCAGGGAGAAGCCGCGATTTGTTTTACCGATACCCGGCCGGAGACAGTGATTATCACTTGCAGTTACAGTGGAATTGAAGCTTGTGAAAGCATTAGTTTCACTAACCCCCCTGTCGGATGTCGCTATATCCGGCCAGGTATTGCAAAATAACGCGCCGGCCGACGGCATAAGCCGCAACGCCATGCGTTATCGCGTTTTTTAATGATGCGGGAAATACTCCCGTGCCCGGCATAGCGTTGGCTTTCAGCGTTAGCGGGGGGGGCGATGTTGATTCCTCCGACCGGCCCCTGGTTAACCAATGACAGCGGTCTTTATGATCTTTCTGTTACCAACGGCACGCCAGGCCAGGTATTGGTCAGAGCCCAAGTGCCCAGCGCTCCTGGGGCCGAGAATAATACTTTTCTGAACTTCGTCCCGGTACCTGTCCCGGAATATGTTTTCTCATACAGGGTGACGCGGGATAACAGCCCGGCCGACTATTCCACTCGTAATGCTATTACTTTTAACTTAAGTCGGGGCGGTGTGGGCGTTGCCAATAGGATAGTAATTACTTCTGCAAATCCCGCTTCCTCGCGCATTTTTACTTTCAACCCAAATACAAACGGCGTCGGAAACAATAACATAACGGTAGACAGCATTTACCCCGGACCTGTGGTGGTAACCGCCTCCATTCCCTCAATTCCCAGCTTGCTGCCCCTCCAGGCCACGGTGAACTTCACCGAAGTTATGCGGCGCCATTACATTGTCCATCAAGTGATCAGAGATCGCTCGCCGGCCGGAGGTATCCCAAATCAAGTGCGTTTCACGGTTTTATCTCTCGTAGATGGGATGCCTCAAGCAAACGTTCTGTTGAGGTTTTCCGCTACCAGTGAAGGGCGGCCCTCACCCACAACGGGAATCACACTCATGGACGGCACATTCACTCTGGATATTTTTCGTAATTTCGTTGGGACGATCAGGGTTACAGCAAGAGTCGATCTTGAACCGCTGGCAGAGAGCAATGTGGACGTGACCTTCACCTAAGTCTTAACCATTCATACCCCGAAGCGGGCAATATTTTCGGCATAATAGCGCAACCGCGCGATTAAATTATCAAAGCTGTCCGTTATCCGGGCACCGCCTCTGTTTCACTTTGTCCGTCAATGCACTGTTTGGCGATGGGACCCGGCAGTGTTGTGCTACCACGGACGATCAGGGGGAAGAATCCAATACTCTCATCTTAATATTGCAACAGGCCAGAGAGATGAGATTTCAGGGATAACACTGTTTAACAGTTAGCCCGCTGATTATGATGGCAGATATTACCATTAGTAGTGAATATTAATTCACACCATGGAAAATTAAGGAAATTAAAAACTCCGTTTCTATTTTCGACGAACAAACGTTTTGGTGATTTTCATACGAAATTCTGATCGTTATATTCTTGAGGGCAAAATATTTATATAATTTACAATGAGTTATATCGGAAATTATTGGTAAGTGACAATTTCTTTTAACTAAACATGGGTCGTCAATGAATTTTTTAACTTACATATTTATTATGCTTTATATGTTTGCATTAGCGGCAAAGCTGAAAACATACCTTGCATATATATTACTCACTTTTAAGCTAATCCGTTCTATCTTTCTTTAGGCTATAACGTTTGTTGTACTTTCTGTTATTATGTATTTAAACCCACTACCGCTATAATGATTTTAATAATAAAATCCCCTTAAACCCATCGGGAGATGACGATGCCATTAAGCTCGATAGATACCAGGAACTCTGTAGGGAAATATCAACATAAAAATCACAATTATATATCTGATAAAGTGTATCAACGGGACCATATTCTTCCTATAGCCAAGTCTCCCGGCAATCGGCAAAAGACCGCGCGAGCGGAAGCAATATTAGGATTTTTTAACGCTTGTTACCAATGTCGCGATACACACCTTACCCTCTCCCACGGCAGCATCAAATCAACGGTTGAAAAGGAATTCCTCGATATTGGGAATCCAAGTTAATAACCTCAGCCAGGGAAAGAATGTTTTATGCAATCCGCTGTTTGACTCATGTAAGGATTATGGTGATCAACACGTGAGGACCACCGGGATTAGCCTGACGTCGTCCTTAAACACCCAGCCGCCATATTTGGAGACAGTGCGTAATAAAAATATTAATAGCAGCTTAGGGGTCGCTATTGATGCCATAGCGCCGCCCAGGTCATTGATGCAGGCACATTCCATTATTAAGCGAGATGTGGATTTTCCTAAGACCGTCAGGCCCCTAGATGAGATGAGAGATATCGAAATATCTGTCAAAGATAGCGAAGTTGAAGAGGTTGAAGGCGCGAAATTTGCAGAAAATAATGAAAAGGCGGAAATAAGTCCGGTGAAACCCGCCATCAATGTAAAGAAACAAACTCAAGAGATTGTGAATTGGTTGAACAGCAAAAATCAGCAAGGCGTCAAAATCGACGTAGACCAAGAGCATTCTATTATCAATCAATGCATAGGTTATTTACGAAAAAATCCCTCGGAGTTGGCGAGCCTGGTCAGACGACTGTCTAAGTCCTCGGGTGATTATGGTTCGAACTCTAAGGAAGTTTTATCAAAGAAGAGCCAAAAGCTCATATTAAATAGATGGTTGGAGGCCCTTGTCTTTAAGCACAGCGTCGGTGAATTTATTGCACGCAGGGTGGTTGCTGCTTCAATGAGTGAGAGCAAAGATTTCGCTTGTAATTTTACTATCAAACAGATTTATTCACTTATCGAAAAAAGCTATCCAAGGTTGGAAGCAAAAAGGATATAACGTCATCTAAGGAGGTGAAATTAACTCAGGCTGCGCAGCGCCATATCATGAATCATGTGGTATTTCCCGCAATGCCGACGCTACGCTTCCATAACGAAACGCTGCCTTTTGCCGGACAAAACTTAGGAAGCATTGAATGGGTTTATTTACACGCCGGGCTGGTTTACGCACAAACATTGAAAATGGACGCCCACCTTCTCTCTAAGGAAGAATTACTGCAACTGGGCTTTTCACTCGACCAAATGATAAGCGGGGGGCTGGTTGATCCACATTACATATTTATCTTTGACCAGGCCGCCAAGATTTACCATAACCTGCATCAGAGGCCGCATAGGCCAATGCAGACGACTCATGAGATTTTCCAAGGCGTCAATGCGTCCGCCAATGCGCTAAATGCGATTTTCGAGGCAGGGGATAGCTATTTGAATGAATCTAATCCGGTTGATAAGCTTATATCAGCGCTCGAAAATTATAAACCGCGACCGAAATTGGCTGACGATTTGGAACGGGCCACAGCGCTTTTCACGCAACAAAATGATGATATCGCCAACAAATACGCTGTGGTGGACGATATGCTTTTGACGCAGGTTTTAGCTAATCTAGACCAGGAAGAATCGGATTTTATACTTTCCGCACATGTGACGCGAATTCAAGCGCAATTCAGTTTTTTTAAACTTGTTCGTAATCAGATGATCAGTCGGCATCTTCCTCGGCACTCTCATACCATAGGGTTAGCGCCGGAGGTTGATTTATTAGCCGCTGTCTCGCGGGGTGAGCGAAGGATTTACTCTTTGCTGCCGGAGTCCAGCGGTTATATGTTTAACCGTATCGATGATAATGTTCAATTTTATTATGCTCTGATGACAGACAGCGTCACGCCGAGAAAAGATGCCGATTATACACTCAGGATTGATGCCGACACCGCCGACGCCGGAGATGCTCCAGTGATGAAAAAGGCGACCGAAAACCTGGATACGCTGATTGATAATCTGACATTGATTCATAAAAATCTACTTTCTAATAAATTATATCAATATGGTTTTGAGGAAACGACCGGTGAGAAGGCACAAAAATTCCTACTGTCATTGATTCCCCTTTACGACTGTGTATCAGGAATTAGAGCGCAGAGCAGAGAGGCAGTCCTTCCCTGCATGTTAGATGCGTTGTCTTTGGTTCCATTTATCGGCAAAGCGGGCAGCCTGACGACTCGCGTTGCTCAACGCGGCACATCAGGCGCTATTGTCGCGCTGCGCGCCAACCTCGGCGCCCAGGCGGTTCGGGGCGCCATTAAAGAGACGTTACGCCATACCGCCGCTGACTTAGGTCGATTGGCCTTAGTACCGGCAGCAGAGGAATTGAATCGTCACGCCATGATCTCGCTCGGTCTAACGGCGGTGAGAACGCTTGATCCCGGTTTTGAGCTGTTGACCCTAGCCGGTATGCGCTCCACGAAGGGGCTGATAAATATTGCTAAACAAATAGAAGGCCGCGTACCGGTTTGGAAAAAAAATCCGGACATGGCTTGAGCTAAACCCTTCTACTTTTACCCCCGCGCCTCATGTGTCTATCTCGATGCAACGGTTGGCCGGGCAAGATAACGCTATACCCATGCTTAAGTTCAGGAGCAGTGACTTGAACCATGAGGATATCTATGTCCGTTTTGACCCCGAGACGGGAAAAGGTTTCGGCAAAAAATTCCGGCTCGCGCCGGATAACAGACTCGAGGTTGTACACCCGAATTTATCTAAACGGATGAAAATCATTCTTGAGCAAGGATTGGGCGGACGGGGAGCGCCTGGCGCAGGACGACAGTTCGCCAGCGGTTCCGCAAACACGCCTTATACCCGTGTTAACGGGGCGATTTTACTGTCCTGGTTTGAAAATGTGCACGGCGCTAACCCGCTAGACATGAACCTCTTTATTTCTCAGCGTCACATCCCCACTGATCAATGGCGGATATACGTTCAATCGTCGGGAGCATTGACGCCGCTTGGGCGCGCTTTGCTGCAAGAATATCAACCTAACGTGCTTAACCGTGCCTTTGCGCTGCCGGCAGACACACAAGGGCATCTTGCCGATCCTATCAACGGTGGTGCAAGACATGAAGACGCTCCTGCCGCCGCCTCGGCCAATGAACCTAATAGAGCAGAAGAAGCCTTGCTGCAACAAATAGCAAAAGTTTTGGCTGAGCAAAATCTATTGAATACGTGGGATATGTGGGCTTTGAGGTCTCAATGGTTCGATAAACGTAACATTGCCGTGCATATCATGAAAGAGGGTGTGAAAGCTAAACACAATAAACTCAGTCTCAGCGGATTGGATCTCACGTCTGCCCCATCGCGATACTACAATGATCTCGTGTGGTTGGATCTCAGCAATAATCGGCTGAAAAGATTTGCAGTCATCTTGCCGCCAAATTTGATGCACCTGGATATCAGCCACAATCAACTTGACCTTTGTCCCTCTTTAAAATCGGCTAAGTTAGAAAGCCTTTATATTGATTTTAACATGCTGGACACATTGCCCGAATTGCCGGAGACGCTGAGCCTGCTAAGCGCCTCACATAATGAATTTGTCAAAGTGAATTGGGTCGTGCCGAAAAATTTGTACTTTCTTGATCTCAGTAATAATCTTATTGAAAAACTCTCACCCAATTGGGATAACGGTAAATTGACGCATTTAGTACTTGATGGCAATCAATTAAATGATATTTCAGACCCGCTCCCCGTAACCTTGAAAACGTTCTCTGCCAGTGATAATTTTTTTATGGATTTACCGCGGGAATGGCCACCCGAACTCAACTCAATCGTGTTGAAAAACAATGATATTATAGATATATCTGAAACGTCTTTTCCGCTTTCATTGAAAGTGCTTAATCTGTGTCAGAACCATATTCGCCGACTTCCTGATTCTCTTCCTCGCACCCTTGAAAAGCTCTATATTTCAAGTAATCATCTCAAAGCTATTATGTCTAACGTACCCCATGATTTACGGCTTATTGACGTATCACATAATTATATTGTTAAGCGCCCCGCGCATTTGCCGTCGCAAGTGAAATTTATTAACATAGGCGCGGAAAACATCGCTGTTTCACACAGCGAAACACTAAACCTCCCTTCGCAGCAGGTTTGATATGCTTAAAAGGAGCGGCAAAAAACGTTGGTCGCGTTTTATAAACCGGTGTAACGTTTATTGCCAGACCTAATCGCGCCTTTGTCTCGCTAAATAGACGGGGTTTGGCGAGCCAAATTTTCCTTGCGGTAAGCGTAACGCGTTGAGCGCGTCAGGCGTACCGGTCGGCTTTTGCATCCGAGAGGGTAAATCGATCAAAGCCAGGCGCGCCAAATCACGCCGCCTGCAATTCCCCCTGCCCTATCCCCCCAAATAAGCGCTGCGCACCGCTTCATTGGCCAGCAATGCCGAGCCGGTATCCTCCAGCACGATGCGGCCGTTTTCCAGCACATAACCGCGATCCGCCAGCTTAAGCGCCTGATTGGCGTTCTGCTCCACCAGGAAAATGGTCATCCCTTCCTGACGCAGCTGTTCGATGGTATCGAATATCTGCTGGATGATAATCGGCGCCAGCCCAAGGGAAGGCTCGTCAAGCAACAACAATCTGGGCTGGCTCATCAACGCCCGGCCGATGGCCAGCATTTGCTGTTCGCCGCCGGACATGGTGCCGGCGCGTTGAACACGCCGTTCGTAGAGTCGGGGGAACAGTTCATAAACGCGTTTGATACGCTGTTGATATTGCACGCGGTCGGCAAAAAAACCACCCATGGCCAAATTCTCTTCCACCGTCATGCGCGAAAAAACCCGGCGGCCTTCCGGTACGATGGCGATGGTGGCGCGGGTAATGCGCGCCGTCGGCCAATGGGTGATGTCATTGCCGTCGAACAGGATCTCTCCGGACGTGGCCCGGGGATCGCCGCACAGCGTGCCCAGCAACGTGGTCTTGCCCGCGCCGTTAGCGCCGATAAGCGTCACGATTTCCCCTTGCTCGATATGCAGGCTGACGTCATGCAGCGCCTGGATTTTACCGTAATGGGCCGATACTTGATTGAATGACAGCATTTCTGTTCTCTTACTCATCAGGCCTCACCCAGGTAAGCCCGAATCACGTCCGGATTGCGACGGATTTCGGCCGGGGTGCCGTTGGCCAGGGGCATGCCCTGGTTCACCACATAAATCCGATCGGAAATTCCCATCACCAGTTTCATATCGTGCTCAATCAACAGCACCGAGACATGATGCCGGGAACGCAATTCCGCGATGAGATTGTTCAGTTCGGCGGTTTCATTCGGATTGAGGCCCGCCGCCGGTTCGTCCAGCATCAAAAGCGAGGGACGGGTGACCATGCAGCGGGCGATTTCCAGCCGACGCTGTTGGCCGTAGGCCAGATTGCCCGCCTGGCGGTTGGCCATGTCGAGCAAGCCCACGCGTTCCAGCCAGGTCCCGGCATAATCCTGCGCCTCGGTTTCCGCCTGGCGGAAGGCGCGGGTTTTAAGCAGCCCGGCGAGCACCCCGCTTTTCAGGTGCTGATGTTGCGCCACCAGCAAATTCTCGATTACGGTCATCTCGCGAAAAAGCCGCACGTGCTGGAAGGTCCGCACCACGCCCATTCGGGCGATCTTCTGTCCCGGCAAGCCTTCTAAATGTTGATCCCGTAATAGAATAGTGCCGCCGGTGGGGCGGTAGAAACCGGTAAGGCAGTTGAACACCGTGGTCTTGCCTGCGCCGTTAGGGCCGATCAGGGAAACAATTTCGCCGGCGTGTAGGTCCAGATCCACCTGGTTTACCGCCAACAAGCCGCCGAAACGCATGGAGAGCTGTCTGACGGATAATAAGGGCTGTAAAGCAGCGTCGCTCATGCCTGCGCTCCTTTACCGGTTTTCATTTTCATTTGCGGACGTTTCATCGGCAGCAGACCCTGCGGTCGCCAGATCATCATTAATACCATCAGGGCGCCCAACAGCAGCATGCTGTATTGGTTAAGGTCACGCATCAGCTCACGGGAGACCACCAGCAAAATCGCCGCCAGGATCACCGCGAACTGCGATCCCATGCCGCCCAGCACGACGATAGCCAGCACAAACGCCGATTCCACGAAGGTGAACGATTCCGGGCTGACGAATCCCTGCCGGGCGGCGAACAACGTACCGGCGAAGCCGGCGAAGGCCGCGCTGATGGTGAATGCGGTCAATTTTATTTTGGTGGGGCTCAGCCCGAGAGAACGGCAGGCGATTTCATCTTCCCGCAGCGCTTCCCAGGCGCGGCCCAACGGCATGCGCAGCAGGCGGTTAATGATAAACAATGTCAAAATCACCAGCAGCAGCGCCACCAGATACAAGAAGATAATGCGAGCGTTGGGGTCATATTTCAGGCCGAAAAAATGATGAAAGGTATCCCATCCCCCTTCCCGCGCTTCACGGTTGAACTCAAGGCCGAACAAGGTCGGTTTGGGTATTTCGCTGATGCCGTTCGGGCCGCCGGTTAAACCGGTATTGTTCAGCAGCAGGATGCGGACGATTTCGCCGAACCCCAGCGTGACGATGGCCAGATAGTCGCCCCGCAGCCGTAAGACCGGGAAACCCAGCAGCAGGCCGAACACCGCCGCCACCAGCCCCGACAGCGGCAGGCACTCCCAGAAGCTCATGCCGTAATAATGGGCCAGCAGGGCATAGGTATAGGCGCCGATGGCGTAGAAACCGCCATAGCCGAGCACCAGTAAACCGGACAATCCCACCACCACGTTAAGGCCGAGACCCAGCATGATATAAATCAGGGTCAGGGTGGCAATATCCACTGTCCCGCGGGACACCAGGAACGGCCAAGCGACAGCGGCCAGGATCATCACCAGCGCCAGCCATTTCTGTCGCGGCGTGGAACCGTCGAAACTGGGCAGCGCCCAGGAAGGACCGCTGATTTTTTGCAGGCTGTGCTGGAAAACAGGCCGTAACAACTGAAACAGGAATACCACGCCGCAGCCGGCGCCAATCCAGACCCAGCGCACTTGGCCGGCGCCGTGCACCACCAGTCGGGTGCCTTCCAGACTCAGTTGCATCCCCATGACGATGGAGGCCAGCACCAATAACATCAGCGCGGACAAAAGCGCGCCGAAAAACGTATTGATTTTCATACTTTCTCCACCTCCGGACGGCCCAATATTCCGGTAGGCAATACCAGCAGTACGACGATAAGCAGGGCAAAGGAGACCACGTCTTTGTATTCGCTACTTAAATAAGCCGACGTCAGCGCTTCCGCCACGCCGAGAATCAATCCCCCCCCCCAGCATGGCGCCGGGAATACTGCCGATTCCCCCCCCCCAGCACCGCGGCGGTGAACGCCTTCATGCCGGCCATAAAGCCGATATAGGGATTGATCACGCCGTAGAATTGTCCCAGCAGCACGCCCGCCACCGCCGCCATCGCCGCGCCGATGACAAACGTCAGCGAGATGACCCGGTCGGTGCTGATACCCAGCAGGCTGGCCATTTTCAAATCTTCAGCGCAGGCGCGGCAGGCGCGGCCCATGCGGGAATAGCGGATAAACAGCGTTAACGCCAGCATGGCGACGAAGGTCACAGCCCAGATAATAAATTGCATGGTGCTGATACTGGTGACAAAGCCGTTGTTTTGTCCCAACACCCACTGGCCGCTCACCAGGTTCGGCAGCGCCAAATCCCGGGATCCTTGCGATAAACTGACGTAGTTCTGCAAAAATATGGACATGCCGATAGCGGAAATCAGGGCTATCAGACGTTTGGAAGAGCGCACGGGTTTATAGGCCACCCGTTCGATACTCCAACCATAAGCGCTTGCTATGACAATGGCCGCGATAAATCCGGCGCCAATCAATAACCAACCGGTATCGATACCCATCATCATCAATGCGGCGATAACGATAAAAGAAACATAGCTACCGATCATGTATACCTCGCCATGGGCGAAGTTAATCATACCGATAATGCCGTAAACCATGGTGTAGCCAATGGCAATCAATGCATAGGTGCTGCCCAACGTGACGCCGTTGAACAACTGCTGCAAAAAATAAAGGAACTGCTCGGACATACCTTAACCTTTGTCGTCGCCCCGCGCGGGAATGAGACCGGGGGCGACACTATTCGAAACAAAAAAGAGGGGGGGGCAGATTACTTCACCGGGGTGGAAGTGCCGTCTGCGTGCCATTTAAATACGCCAAATTCAAATCCTTTCAGATCGCCTTTTTCATCCCAGCTCAACGGCCCCATAACGGTATCCACCGAATTGGCCTTGAGGTTTTTTAACGATATCCGCCGGATCCATGCCGGCCCGCTCCATACCGGTGGTCAGCGATTGCACCGCCGCGTAGGTGGTCCAGACGAACGGCCCGGTATAATCCAGTTTCTTGGCTTTCAACTCGGCGACAATCGGCTGGTTGGAGGGAACTTGGTCATAGCGTTTGGGCAGGGTCACCAGCATGCCTTCGGAAGCGGCGCCGGCGATATTGGACAAAGAAGAGTTGCCCACGCCCTCCGGCCCCATAAATTGGATATTTAAACCGGCTTGCCTGGACTGCCGCAGGATTTGGCCCATTTCCGGGTAGTAGCCGCCGAAATAAACAAAATCGACGTTTTCTTTTTTCAGGCGCGCCACCAGGGTAGAGAAGTCCTTATCGCCGGCGGTGATGCCTTCGAACAGCACCACATTGCCGCCGTTTTTCTTCAAACTGTCTTGAACGGCCCGGGCAAGTCCTTCTCCATACTGCTGTTTGTCATGGACCACGGCGATACGTTTGGGTTTAACCTCGTTGAGAATATATTTTGCGGCGGTGGGACCCTGATCGGAGTCCAGACCGGTGGTGCGCAAAATCATTTTATAGCCGCGCGTGGTGAGATCGGCGTTAGTGGCCGCCGGCGTGATCATGATGACCCCTTCGTCCTCATAGATATCCGATGCCGGCTGCGTTGACGACGAGCAGAGGTGGCCGATGACATATTTGATGCCGTCATTGATGACCTTGTTGGCCACTGCTACCGCTTGCTTCGGATCGCAGGCGTCGTCATATTCTACCGCCACCAGCTTATTGCCTTTCACGCCGCCTTTGGCGTTGATATCGGCAATCGCCTGACGCGCGCCGGTAAATTCCATATCACCGTATTGGGCGACCGGTCCTGACATCGCCCCCACCACCGCCACCTTGATATCCTGCGCCCAGACGCTATGGCTCATCGCCATGGCCATACAACCGGCCAGCAAAGCGTTACCTTTGTTGAATTTCATCCACCTTATCTCCGTTTTTGTTGTGTTTGCTGTTTGATTATTAACCGGCTTTCCACGGCAACCATCGGTTTTTATTATATGTAATAATGCTTTAGCCTTTTTAGACGCTGGATCCAAAATAAGCTTTTATTTTTCATATTATTAAACAGAAATATTATGCTGTAAATCAACTTATACTTTAAGAAATAACCTGCATTGGCAGCACAAAATAATGGTATAATCATCCAAGTTAATATCCGCTTGCAGCTTGTCATGCTGAATTGCCATTGCAATCAGGTTTAATTACCCCAAAAATGATTGATGGGCAGAGACTTTAGCAATGTTTGCCGATAGCAAGATTTAGATAATCTTTTATAAACAAATTCGCTACATTATTCCTTTACGTCTTTAAGTGATGACTCGCATGAAATTGACAATCGAACGACTTACCCGTTTTACAGAACAGGATAAAATCGACCTGGCTAAAATTTGGCCGGACCAGGATATCGTTGCGATAGAGGATAAACTTTCAGCTTCATACGCGTTATTTGCCGCCAGGTTCAACGATCGGTTACTGGGCGCGGTACAGGTAATCATTGATAATGAATGGGGGGGGAGGGCCGTCTGGTGGCGCCCCTGGTACGTCCGGTCACCCGGCGGCGCGGCGTGGGGCTGTATCTTGTTGCTGAAGCGCAGCGGCAGTTGCCGGATATTAATCATTGGTGGTTAAGCAATGCCCGGCCGGCGGAAGATCAGGCGGTAATGGAACAATTTATGGCTGCCTGCGGATTCAGCTTCGAGCAGGACGGCTGGCATAAAAAGCGCTAAAGCGCGGACCTTACTCTGACGACGGCGTCTACGCCGGTTAGGTTAATGTACGGCCGCGACTTCAACCGTGGCATGATGACAAATAATAAAGACTGCTGACAAACGTACTCGGGGTCAATGAGGAGGGGGGAGGCTGCCAGAAGAGTAAACCGTCCGCGCCACGGACCAGTACGCCGGGAGCGTACTGGAACAACGCCTACAGGCGTTGGCCCGCAGGGTGCCCCTCAGGGATGAGGGGCATAATCGCGCGGATCGAGCCTACAGGGACGCATTCACGGCGGGTTTACGATCTGGCAGCCTACCCCGACCGGGCACTTTGTCAACAATCTCAATAATCAGTGTTGATTCTCTGAACCAGATTGACTTAGGAGAAAAACCATAATGAAATTAGTCAGTTACGTCTTTGAAGGAGAAGTGCGGGTCGGCCGCCTTAATGCCGCCGGTACCGCGGTGCAAACTTTTAGCGGCGAGGCGGGCGGCAATATGCTGAGCCTGATCCGGTTATTTGAGCAGGTGAAAAACCGCGATGAAGATCCTTTGGACTGGGTTGAATTGGACCGGGTGCAGCTATTAGCCCCCATTCCCCGTCCGGCGCGCAATATACTTTGCGTCGGCAAAAATTATCACCAGCATGCGGTGGAATTCCAGGCCAGCGGATTCGACGCCAGCGCCAGCGAAAACACCCCCGCCTTTCCAGTGATATTCACCAAAGCCCCTTCCACGGTTATCGGCCCCGAAGCGGCCATACCGGCCTATCTCGACTATAGCGAATCCACGGACTACGAGGGCGAGCTGGCGGTGGTCATCGGCCGCGGCGGCCGTAATATCGCCAAGGAGGACGCACTCTCCCATGTGTTCGGATACACTATCGTTAACGACGTGACGGCCCGCACCCTGCAACAATCTCATCGCCAATGGTACCTGGGCAAGAGTTTGGATGGCTATTGTCCGATGGGCCCGGCGATAGTGACGGCGGACGACATTCCTTCACCTGAGCGTCTGCAGCTCAAAACCTGGGTCAACGGCGAATTAAGGCAGGATGCAGGCGTGGCCGATTTAATTTTCGATATTCCGACCCTGATTGTTACCCTTAGCCGAACCATGTCCCTTGAGAGCGGCGACATTATTGCCACCGGGACCTGCGCGGGCGTCGGGATCGGGTTTACCCCACCGAAATTTCTCCGTCACGGCGATCGGGTGGACATTGAAATTCAGCCCATCGGCAAATTGAGCAATCCGGTTATCGCGCTTCGCGATTGATAGCTTTCAGACCCAATGCACGCATCAGTCGCCCCCGGCGGAACCGCTTTGACGGCTTGAGCTATCGGCATGTTGCAGCGTTGCGGCCGGCGGCTTGATGGGGATGCCGTTGATGATTTTCGGCAGCGGGGGATTCTCCTTTTCCCAACGCTCAAGGTTAGTCCGGGTCAGCGGCATGGCGGCACGCTCAAAGCCGGCGGCGGAAGAAGGCGCCTCCGTTTGCTGCCGAGCCGGCGGATTCACCGTTCGGGAATGCGCCACCGATACCTCGCCGTTTCGTAACGGAACGGGCCGGTACGGCCGTTGATAAACGCAGGGGCATTGTGATGACGGGACGGCCGCGCACACTCTCTGAGAACGGCCGTTCATGTCCAGAGCGGTATTTCGGACGGGAAACCGGACCGGGATGGGTCGACGGAAATATTCAGCCGGCCGTACAAAAGCGCCATACATGAGGGGCACCATCATAGGCTGATAGGGAACATAATAACCTGTCACAGGCGGCTGAAACGGCACAGTGCCAATCATGGTATTGTTTATGGAGGTATGTCTTATCAATGGATTTCTTATCAACGTACAGCGCGGCGGCGGTAAAACAGGCATCAAATAAGGGGGATAATAGATATTTTGATATCGCATATCATTCATCAAGCGACTCCTGAGCAAAATTCATTCTAAGGCAATATAATTTCCAAACTCATTGATAAACATGCGTAAATTTTAACAAAAATTCATCGACATATCTTGTTTTCATTGATGAAAACTCTTTTCTTTCAGCGATGGGCAGCCATTTCATTTTGCCATGCCCCGTGGCGCCTCATGCCAGGGACGCGTCCGCTATTCGCCGCGGCAGGAGGCTCGCCGTCGCAAAGGCCAGCAGGTGAAAGCAGGAGAGCGCGCCAAAGACCGCCAAAAAAATGCCGGGACTGGGTTGCGATCGGACTGTGTATCGTCAACGTCATAACCGCGCTTAGGAGCGTGGTGGCCAGCGGGCCGCCTACTCTTTGCGCAATATTCAGCGCGGTATTCGCCACGGGGAGCCTGGCTTTCGGTATTGAAGAATAGGCCGCCGATATGGACGGTATGCTGATGGTGCCCTGCCCCGCCCCGGCCAGGAATAAGCTGACCGCGGTCCAGGTCGCTGAAAACGATTGTCCCGTCATCCAGATGAAAGAGCATGTGCTCAGAAAAGCCAGCAGCGCGCCGCCCGCCGAGACCCCGCGGCAACCGAATCGATCCGTTAAGTACCCCAGCAAAGGAAATGAGCACATCATGCCGACCCCCATCAGAGCGATAAACCAGCCCGCTTGCGCGGCGGTTAGCCCGCAGCCGGCTATCAAGTACAACGGAACGATAAGCTGGCGGCCATACATCATGCCGTTGGCGAAAAATTGCGTGGCGGCGGCGGCGGCGAACGTGCGGTTGGCAAAAAGACGCACATCGATAAGCGCGCTGTTGCCCCTGCGCAGAGAATGGTATGAAAACGCCGCGAGAAATAGCGATCCGGCGAGAAGGCACCACCGTTCTCTGATACCGGCGGCATGTTGCAGCCCATAGATTATTGCAACGAGGCCGGGGGGATATCAGCGCAAATCCCCGAAAATCGAACGGGCGCTTTTGCAAAGACGCTGTGTCAGCCGGCAGCATCCATGCGGCCAGTCCGACGCCCAGCATGCCCACCGGAACGTTGAGGAAGAACAACCAGTACCAGGGGCCATGGGCCAGAATGCCGCCGGCCAGCACCGGGCCGAGAATGGGGGCAAGCAGGATGGGCAAAGTGGCATAACTCATCACGCGCGCCATGTTTTGCCCCGCCGCGCGCGCAATCATCATCTGGGTCATCGGCGCCAGGACGCCTCCCGCCAGGCCTTGAAACAGCCGGGCGTCGATCAATTCGCCCATGGTCCGGGAGGCGCCGCACAAAACCGAGGCCAGCGTGAAGGTCGAGAAGCTGATAAGATAGAGCCGCTTCGCGCCGATGCTTTCCACCAGCCAACCGTTAAGCGGCAACATCAGCGCCATCGCCAGCAGGTAGCCGCTGACCACCCATTGCGCGGCGGCGAGGGGAGCGCCGAGCGTGCGGCTGATGGCCGGCAGCGAAACGTTGACCACGGTAGAGTCAAGTTGCGTCATAAACGATCCGATCAGGACGACCATCGCTATTTTCCAAACAGAGCGGTCGATACCGCCGGATGCGTTGACGCTCTTGCTCATCTCGCCTATTTCTCCCCCAGTTTTTTCAGAATTCCGGCCGCTTTGAACAGCACATCCCGCTCTTGCGGGTCCAGTTCAGCGATGGCCCGCGACAGCCACATGTGCTTCGCCTCGCGGTTTTTGCTTCGCAACCGGGTCCCTTCCGCCGTCAATGCAATAAGCATCTGGCGTCCGTCGCTGGGGTGCGGCGTGCGCTTGACCAAGCCCATTTCCTCAAGGGCGGCAACGGTGGTGCCCATGGATTGGGGCTTCATTTTTTCGGCGCGCGCCAGCGCCGCGGTGGTGGCGGGCCCGTCATTGGCCAGCCGTGACATGACCACCGATTCCGTCATAGAAAGCTCACCTTCGCAGGATTCATTACGGGTTCGTCGCACCAGCACGCCTATGGCATGCATGAGGCCGGTGACGGACTGCTCCTCGTTTATGCTGGACATCGTCGTTCAAACTCAATGGACTAGAGGGTAACGTCAGAATGCAGGCAGCGGCGTAAACTTGCAAGTTAAACTTGCAAGTTTAACTGATTAGCAACGCATACTTGACCTGTTATGTTCACTCTCGGGGCAATCGAATCCTGTACTGGCCGCCGGTCTTGCTCTTGGACCTCTTCCCGGCATGATGCGGCGTCATACGCTATTATGAAGAAGAGATAACCGTCAGATGCCGTGGTTTCAATACCTTTCCTATTTAGTCGTCGATCGTCGAGATGAATATGGGTAGCTCATGGGCCCGGGATGATTAGCCGCTTTACCGGCGCGCTCGGCGGAGTTTATTGCCGAAATACCGCCGACACGCGCCTTAGGATATCGTAAGACCATGCGTTTTCCCCCCCTGCACGCGACGATGAACGCCAACCGTCAATGACTCAAGAGGGTATACCAATGACAGAACAACCTTCCGGAACATCCGCAGCAGCCAAAAGCGTACCGGCGCCCCGCGATCGGCACCTGCGCGACATGGCGGACTGTATCCGGTTTCTTTCGATGGATGCGGTACAGAAAGCCAAAAGCGGCCACCCCGGCGCGCCGATGGGTATGGCCGATATCGCCACCGTCTTGTTCAAGGAATTTATGCAGTTTGATGCCGCGGATCCGCACTGGCTGGACCGCGACCGCTTCATCCTTTCCAACGGCCACGGCTCTATGCTGCTCTACAGCCTGTTGTATTTAACCGGTTACCAGGACATGCCGGTGGAGGAACTTGAACGTTTTCGCCAGGTAGGAAGCAAGACGCCGGGCCATCCGGAATATCGCCACGCGGACGGTATCGAGCTGACTACCGGTCCGTTGGGACAGGGCATTGCGGAATCGGTAGGCATGGCGCTGGGGGAACGCATGATGAATGCGACCTTCGGCGATGCGCTGGTGAATCACTATACCTACGTATTCCTCGGCGACGGCTGTTTGATGGAGGGGATAAGCCAGGAAGCGATTTCCTTGGCCGGCCATCTTAAGCTTGGCCGTCTTATCGCGTTCTGGGACAACAATTCCATTTCCATTGACGGCGCCACCAGCCTTTCGGTGTCCGACAATGAGATAGAACGGTTCCGTGCGTCGGGCTGGCATGTATTGGAAATCGACGGCCACGACACCGATGCCATACGCGCCGCCATCAATACGGCTCGCGAAGTAGTGGAGCAGCCCACGCTGATTGCCTGCAAGACGATTATCGGTTTCGGCTTCCCCACCAAGGCCGGCACCCAGAAGGCGCATAGCGACGCCCCCGGCGAAGAGGAAATCGCCGGCGCCCGTGAGATCCTCCACTGGAATTCGCCGCCGTTCGTGATCCCGGAAGCGTTGTTGAAAGCGTGGCGAGCCATCGGCGCGAAAGGCCGGGCAGCCCGTATGGCCTGGGCGGATCGCGTGAAAAGCGCTCCCGAGGATCTGCGCAAGGAATTTGAACGCCGCACCCGCGGTGAACTGCCGGTAAACTGGAAAGCCGCCATCGCGGACGCGCGCGAGGAATTTATCAATAGCGGGGCCGACATGGCCACCCGACAAGCCAGCGGCGCCGTGCTTAACCATTTGTTCGATGCCATTCCGGAATTGCTGGGAGGGTCGGCGGACCTGACGCCGTCAAACAATACCAAAGCGAAAAATCAGGTGGAAATCACCCCCGGTCAATACGCGGGTTCCTATATCCATTACGGCGTGCGCGAGCACGGCATGGCCGCCGCGATGAACGGTTTGGCGCTGCATGGCGGATTGATTCCCTACGGCGGTACGTTTCTTTGTTTTTCCGATTATTGCCGACCGGCCATTCGGCTGGCCGCGATGATGCGCATACGGACCATCTTCGTCATGACCCATGATTCCATCGGGCTGGGTGAAGACGGCCCGACGCACCAGCCCGTTGAGCATCTGGCGGCGCTGCGGGCTATTCCGCATCTGGGCGTATATCGGCCCGGCGATCCGGTGGAAACCGCCGAATGTTGGGAGCTGATTCTGGAGCAGCCGCGCCGTGCGGCGTTGATAGCCCTGTCACGGCAGCCCATGCCGCTGTTGCGCAAAGAAAGCGGTACGGAAAATAAATCGGCCCGGGGCGCCTATGTCCTGCTGGAGGCGGAAGGCGGTCCTCGTCAATTGACGCTGATGGCCACCGGTTCCGAACTGCACCTTGCCGTGCAGGCGCGGGATATTATGCAAAAAGAGGGGGGTGCCCACCGCGGTGGTTTCAATGCCGTGCCGCCTGCTGTTTGAAGAACAGGATGCGCAGTACAAAAAATCGGTGTTAGGGAACACTGCGGCCAGAGTGGCCGTCGAGGCGGCGGTAGAGCTGGGTTGGGAAAGATATCTCGGTTTTGAAGGCAGATTCGTGGGCATGCACGACTTCGGCGAGTCGGGCAAGATAAACGATGTCTATGCCAAGTTCGATATCACCACCGACGCTATCGTGCGCACGGCCCGCGAGGTTATCGCGAGCGTCAAGGGCTAGCCGACGGCAGCAAAAAGGCCGCCCTCAGCAATAAGGGCGGCCTTTTACTTTGATTGAGGGCGGTGGAACGCTATTAGGACTCTATCGCCATCCGCATTTTCTTCATGGCGTTTTTTTCCAGCTGGCGCACGCGCTCGGCTGAAACACCGTATTTATCGGCCAGCTCTTGCAACGTGGTCTTGTTATCGTCGTCCAGCCACCTTGCGCGGATGATATGCTGGCTGCGCTCATCCAGCCCTTCCAGCGCCAATCCGAGCTTGTCCGTCGCGTGATCGTCCCAGTTATCCTCTTCGATGCCGTCGGCGAAATCGGAGGATTTGTCCTGCAAATAGAGCATGGGGGCCATGGATTGGCCTTCGCGGACGTCTTCATCCGGGGTCGGATCGAAGGTCATATCCTGCGCCGCCATGCGTGATTCCATTTCACGCACGTCTTTGCTGGTGACGCCGAGTTCCTTCGCCACCAACTCCACCTCGGCCTGGTTGAACCAGCCCAGGCGCTGTTTGGTCTTGCGCAAATTGAAGAACAGCTTGCGCTGAGCCTTGGTGGTGGCCACCTTGACGATACGCCAGTTACGCAAGACGTATTCATGGATTTCCGCTTTGATCCAATGCACGGCGAACGAGACCAGCCGAACCCCGACCTCAGGGTTGAAACGGCGCACCGCTTTCATCAGGCCGATATTGCCTTCCTGAATCAAATCCGCCTGCGGCAGACCGTATCCGGAATAATTGCGCGCGATATGGACCACAAAGCGCAGGTGAGACAGGATGAGCCGCTTGGCCGCTTCCAAATCGCCCTGATAATGCAGCCGTTCAGCCAGAGAACGCTCTTCCTCCGCCGTCAGCATAGGATAGGCGTTGGCTGCCCGGATGTACGCTTCCAGACTGCCTTGGGGAACCAGGGCTAAAGCTTGCATATCTTTGATCATTCACGTCCTCTCGCTAAATTCTCTAATGCTGTCGCGGCAAGCCGCTGTTTCTCTCACATCCGCGTGTCGACGACAGCCGATAGTAAGACCTGCCGGTTGCATGTTAGTTCAGGTTAAAGGGCAACGTAGATCAGCTAGTGCGGTCATAGTATCGTTATCCGAGTATAACAAAAAAAACCTCACTGGGGTGTAAATCGGCGTAAATGTTGCACTGTCGCCAGCCAAGCCGCCAGCCAGCCAATCATGGTCGAAATCAGCAATAAAAGCAGGATCTCGGACCAGTCCAGCCCATGCAGGGCGAAGGTGGTGCCGAACACCGAAGCGACCTTTTCCACCACCGATTGCAACCGCCATACCAGGGCCTCCGACAACACAAGCGACAGAATGGCGCCGCAGAGCCCCAACAAAGCGCCGCCGTTGAGAAAGGGCCTGAGAATAAACCCGTCGGTGGCCCCGAGCAGCTTCATGACATTTATGGTATCACGGCGGCTGAAGATACTTAGACGAATGCTGTTGCCGATGACCAGGAATACCGCGGCGATCATCAACACGCCGATGGTGGCGGCCACTTGCCCCACCAAGCCGGTCAAGGCCGCCAAACGGGCGAACCAGCTGTCGTCCATTCGCACTTCGTCCACCCCCGGTACCGCAGCGACCCGAGCGCGCAAGGTTTTGAGGCTATCGGCGCTTTGGAAATCCAGCTTCGGCGTGATAATGGCCACCGCCGGCAGCGGATTCTGCTCCAGCATATCCAGCGCGCCGCCAAAGCCGGACCAGTTGCGGAACTCACCCATGGCTTCTTCTTTGGAGAGATAATTTACTTTATCCACTCCGTCTTCCTGCTTGAGGCGATTCATGACCTTGACCGCCGCGTCGTCGTCCAGGGTTTTATCCAGATACACGGTGAGCTGAGGGCTGGGGTACCACTGCTCCGCCGCCTGGCTGACGTTTTTCCATACTAGATAGCATACGCTGGGCAAAGTCAACGATATGGCAATAACGGTAATTGTTAAAAGCGTCGCTAACGGCTGGCGCCCTAAATCCCCAAGGGCGTTGCGCCAGGCATAGGCCCACTGCTCGCGCCAGCCGCCCTGCAATGCCTTGCTTTTCGCCGCCCTGGCGCCGCTCGCGGTCTTCGGCCTGTTCAGTTTATTCGCCATCGACTCCCCCGCCCATTCTTCCCTGATTCAGTGACATGATACGATAACGCCGGCGGGCGATCAGCGCCAGGTCGTGGGTGGCCATCAGCACAGTCACGCCGACCCGGTTGAACTCTTCAAATAGCCGTAAAATGTCTTCGGACAGCGCGTCGTCAAGGTTGCCGGTAGGCTCGTCGGCCAACAGTACCGCGGGTTTGTTCACCACGGCGCGGGCAATGCCCACGCGCTGCTGTTCGCCGCCGGACAGTTGAATGGGGTAGCTGCGCGCTTTATCCAGCAGGCCCACTTTGTCCAGCGCCGCCGAGACCCGGCGCCTAATATCCTCGGCGCTCGCCCCGGAGATAATCAGCGGCATCGCCACGTTGTCGTAAATGGTCCGGTCCATCAGCAGATGATGATCCTGGAAGATCATGCCGATTTGGCGGCGCAAAAAAGGCACTTCGCCATTTTTCAGGCGGCTGATATCGTGGCCGTCGAAAAAGATGTGGCCCGCGCTAGGCCGCTCAATACCGCAGATCAGTTTGAGCAGGGTACTCTTACCCGCTCCCGAATGGCCCGTCAAAAAGGCCATCTCGGCCGGACGAAGGTGGAAATTGACACTTTGCAGTGCCTGCCGTCCGCCAAGATAAGCTTTGCTGACGTGTTCAAAGCGAATCATCCTAGTTAATCCTCTCGGGCAAAAAGCGCCTCAATAAAATCATCGGCATTAAAGGGCCGCAAATCGTCGATGCCTTCTCCGACACCGATATAACGAATCGGGATGCCGAACTGGTCGGCCACGGCGAAAATCACGCCGCCCTTGGCGGTGCCGTCCAGCTTCGTCAGCGTAATGCCGGTCAGGGGCACCGTGTCATTAAACAGCCTCGCCTGGCTGACGGCGTTCTGGCCGGTGCTGGCGTCCAAGGTCAGCATAACCTCGTGGGGGGCGTTCACGTCCAGTTTTTTCATGACGCGGACGATTTTCTTCAGCTCGTCCATCAGATGGCTTTTGTTTTGCAGCCGGCCGGCGGTATCGGCAATCAGCACATCAATGCAGCGGGCTTTAGCCGCCTGAATGGCGTCGAAAATCACCGAAGCGGAGTCAGCGCCGGTATGCTGCGCCACCACCGGAATATGGTTGCGCTGACCCCATACCTGCAGTTGTTCCACCGCCGCCGCTCGAAAGGTATCGCCGGCCGCCAGCATCACGGTTTTGCCTTCCGCCTGATACTGACGCGCCAATTTGCCGATGGTGGTGGTTTTGCCGACGCCGTTGACGCCCACCATCAAAATAACGAACGGCGTTTCGCCGCCCACGCGCAGGGGTTCGCTGACGTTGGCCAGTATAGCGGCCATTTCCTCCTTAAGCTTGACGTATAACGCATCCGCATCCTTCAATTGGCTGCGATCGGCATGCTCTGTCAGGCTGGCGATGATTTTACGGGTGGTTTCCACGCCCACGTCGGCGATAAGTAACTGTTCCTCCAATTCCTCGAACAAATCATCGTCTATTTTTTTACCGCGAAACAATCCGATAAATCCGGAACCGAGGTTTTGCCGGGTCTTCAGGAGCCCCCGCTTGAGGCGGGCAAAGAATCCTTCACGGGTCGGGCGCGCCTGCTCCACGGCGATGGGCTCCGCCGGTTCATCATCGATGATAGCCGTTACCACCGCGTCAGCCGGGGCGGATTGCGCTGACAATGTCTCAAGGGGCGACGACGTATCCTGAATGGGGCGTACGTCTTCCGCCAACGTCAGCTCAGCCTCATCGCGCTCTACCGAACCAGGATCCCCCTGGAGAGACGCGTTATCTGACGCGCTGGAAGCCGATGCCGGCGGCGCCGCGGCAGGAGCGGAGGGGACTGATGCCGGGGGAACTGTTGCTAAGGGGGCGGCGGCGGCGAACCTGTCCTCCGCGACCGGCGGCGCTGACGGGACGGCGCCTTGCCCTTGCGCCACACGCTGCGTGATGCCGACGATATCCTGGGCGACGCGTTCCGCATGGGTTTCGCCGACGGCAGGCGCGGCCCGTTCGGTATGGGTTTCGCCGTTGGCGGGCGCGGCCCGTTCGGTATGGGTTTCGCCGTCGGCGGGCGCGACCTGCTCAGCCTGGGCAGTTTGTTCGCCGGTAGAGACATCCGCGTCTTCCGTCGAGAGCCGGTCATTCTCTTTTACCTGTTCGTCATCCGGACGCTTGATGCCTAACCAGGACAGGAAACCGCGCTTTTTGTCTTTTGCCATTTGCGAACACACTCCTCGCCTGATAATCATGGCGGATGAATAACGTGACTGATAAACCTGCTAGTTTATCACTTTTCATCGCGGCCCAACACGTGCGGCGAGGGTTTTCACCCTCTATTGGCGAAGTGTGACGAATTTACATTCCCCCGGCGGCGCCAGGCCGGTAGAATAACCGCCCATCGGGCCCGACACGGCTTTTTAAACGTTTGATAAACCACAAGGCGCTTATGGCGAAAAACCTCCCCTCCCGTCCCGCCGGGCAAATACGCCTGATAGGCGGTCAATGGCGTGGACGTAAATTGCCGGTGCCCGACAGCCAGGGCCTGCGTCCCACCACCGACCGGGTCAGGGAGACATTGTTCAACTGGTTGGCGCCGAAGGTTCAGGACGCCCGCTGCCTGGATTGTTTCGCCGGCAGCGGCGCGCTGGGCCTGGAGGCGCTATCGCGCTATGCGTCGGCGGCCACGCTGTTGGAACAAGATCGGACCGTGGCGGCTCAGTTGGCAAAAAACCTGCAGCTTCTGAAGGCCGGCAACGGACAGGTGGTCATCGCCGACAGTCTGCGTTGGCTGGCGCAGCCGGGCGAGCCTTACGACGTGGTTTTCCTCGATCCGCCGTTTCGCAAAGGCCTCATCGACAGGACGGTGCAACTTTTGGAACAGCATCACTGGTTATCGCCCGACGCCTGGATATACATCGAAACCGAGACGGAAACCGGTTTGCCGCCCGTTCCCTCCCATTGGCGCCTGCATCGCGAAAAGACCGCCGGCCAAGTGGCATACCGGCTATTCGTTCGTCAAGACATAACACTGCGGGAGCAAAACGATGTGGATTAATCTCGGCCGTTTACTGATGCTGCTGGTTTGGTGTTTTTTGATATTCAACGTGGTGCAGCCGTTTCCCAGACCATTGAAGTACTTTTTTGATGTCGCTCTGATTTTCATGGTGCTGATGCACCTGTTGCAGCTTTTGCTGCTTAAGGTCTCAATAACGAAAAGCGAGCCCAAATTCACCTTGGCCTTTCAGGTTCGCATGTTTTTGTTCGGCGTTTTCGAGATGCTGGCTTGGCAAAAGAAATTGCGCCAACGCTAAGCGCCGGGCGCAGATGTCGTTGCCGAAAAAATATTGTATAAAGAGGCGCCTGCTTTAAGGCTATCTGCCTGGGGTATATTTGCACAGATGGAAGCCGGTTTTAGGGCTTTTTGCCTAGGGTACATTGTGCACAAATGGAGGCCGGTTTCAGAGGCTTTTTGCCTGGGGTATATTGTGCACAGATGGAGACCTGTTTCAGAGGCTTTTTGCCTAGGGTACATTGTGCACAAATGGAGGCCTAGTTTCAGGGCTTTTTGCTCGGCAGATAGGGGAGTACGGTGACATTATCGCCGAGTTCGGAAATCCGCGCGCTGCCTTTTTCGGTCACCACATCAATGCGGATCACGGCATGAAGAGGGATGTAGCTGCGGGTTACGCCGCTGAACTCGGTTTTAAGCTTCTCCTCGGACGGATCGACCAGCACGGCGCTATGGCTGTAAAAAACAAAATCGCCGATTTCAATAAACCCGAACATGGCGCTCTGGCTGAGCTCGCGGACAAAAAGCTGATAGTTTTTGCCATTGTTGATAAATTGGATCCGATATAGGGGTTGTTCGCTGCTCATAACCCGGCTATCTCCCTTAATTCTGGGTTAATGCATTTTGCATATAAAAAATCTGGCGCTAACATAGCATGAAGCGCCGTTGGGACGCATCTTCCTTGCTCAATCTAGTATAAACATATACCGATCCCTACCTTGAGGCGACGATCGGCGCCTTGATTTCACCGGTTCGTTTGGCACTTTCTGGATACTTAGCACTGCAAATACATTAAGGATAAAAAAATGCTCTGGTCATTTATCGCGGTTGTGCTGTCGGGCTGGCTTTTCGTCGATGCCGCCTATCGCGGTCCGGTCTGGCAACGCTGGCTCTTCAGGCCGGTCACGCTTTTGCTGCTGCTGGCCCTGGCGTGCCAGGCGCCGCTCATCACCGCCACCGGCTATCTGATCATTTTGGGCTTGCTGGCGACGATGGCGGCGGATGCCTTGCTGCTCTTGCCCAAGGAACGGTTGATGTATGTTATCGGCGCTTACTTCCTGTCTCATTTGCTCTACACCGTCGGCTTCGCCAGCCAGATGACGTTAACGGTCTTTTGGCCGCTGCCGGTGGTGTTATTGATTGTCGGGGCGGCGGCCATGGCAGTGTTATGGCCTCGTCTGGAAGAGCTGCGCTGGCCGGTTTGTACCTATATCGGCATGACCTTGTTAATGGTTTGGGTGGCGGGAGAGCAGTATTTCGCCCGCAGCAACGATCATGGGTTTTCACTGCTGGCGGGTACCGCGTTGCTGCTGCTGGCAACGCTGGTCTGGCTTATCAGCCATTTCCGTTATCCGTTCAGCGCAGCGAGAGCGGTCATTGCGGCCAGCTATTTTGTCGGACACTTTTTGATCGTACGCTCGCTGTATGTCTGATAAGCGCTGCGTTGTACGCCTATTTCCATTGACCCCCGCGGCAGGAAAGCGGCAATAGGAACGAAAACGGGTAAATTATCCTTTGCGCAGCAGGTATTTATAGGGCGGCCGGTCGACGGCCTGCGCCAGCAGCGTATGCTCCATATAGCGGCAAAAACCGGGTATATCACGGGTGGTGGCCGGATCGTCGGCGATAATCAGCAGGGTTTGACCGGTGGTCATGGCGCGGATGGTTTTACGCACCAACATCACCGGTTCCGGGCATCTCAACCCCAGAGCGTCAAGGGTATGATCGGCGGCGGCGAATGGATCTGACATCAATAATATTCCGAATTCATTGGGTGCTGAACTAAAGGCGCTTCGAAGACCCGGCCCCATCGGGATCCCTTACCGCGGTCGAACGCCTTGGCCCGCGCGCGGCGCAGTCTATGCATAGGCAAACGCGAAGTTTACCTCAGTAAAATTCCGTTGCAAGCTTCAGGGCTTTCAATGGTAAACTCTGCGGCTTCGCCGTTGGTTTATACAGATAGCATAACCGAATGTCATGCGCGCTATGTGACGCAAAAAGCGCGTTCGTCGTTATGGGTTCCCTCACCCCATTTGTTAAAAAGGCCACAATATGTTTGATTTTACCCCGCGCCAGCGCCTGCGTGCGCTGTTCTGGCTCGCCTTGTTTCATCTCATCGTCATTACGTCGAGCAACTATCTGGTGCAATTGCCGATTGCGCTGTTCGGTTACCATACGACGTGGGGCGCCTTTACCTTCCCCTTTATCTTCCTGGCCACCGACCTGACGGTGCGAATTTTCGGCGCGCCCCTGGCCCGGCGGATAATCCTGGCGGTCATGGTCCCCGCCTTGCTGGTCTCCTATGCCGTCTCGTCGCTGTTTTTCAAAGGACAATGGCAAGGGATAAGCGCGTTGAGCGAATTCAACCTGTTTGTGGCGCGCATCGCCTGCGCCAGCTTCATGGCCTATGCCTTGGGCCAAATCCTCGACGTGCATGTCTTCAATCGTTTACGCCAAGGCCGCCGTTGGTATGTGGCGCCGGCGGGGTCGACGGTGTTCGGCAATCTCAGCGATACGCTGGCGTTCTTTTTCATCGCGTTCCATCACAGTACCGACTCTTTTATGGCCTCGCACTGGGTGGAAATAGCCATCGTGGACTATACTTTCAAACTACTGATAAGTTTGCTTTTCTTTTTACCGATGTACGGGGTGTTACTCAATATGCTGTTGAAGAATATGCGGCAACAGCCGAACCCTGCGTCCGCCATCGAGTCAACATCCGGAGCGTCTATTCCTGGCGCGCACCATTCGGGAGAGTGCCATGAGCGTGTTTTTGCGCGCCGCCAGCGCGAAAGAGATCCATCTGCTGTACGCCCAGCTTCCTGAATTCGAGGCTCGGCACACCTTGCTTGAAATTGAAATGCGGCTGCAAAACCGACCGCATCATTTGCTGCTGGCGGAAGCGAACGGATGCCCGGCGGGATTTATCGCCGGTTATGCGCAGGATCCGGCGAGATTTCACAGCTGGCTGGGCGGCGTGTCGCCCGATTACCGTCGCCGAGGTTTCGCCAGTGCGTTATGGACGGCACAGGAAGAGTGGGCCGCGGCGCGCGGATATAGTAATATTATCGTAAAAACGCGCAACCGCTTTCAAGGGATGCTATTGTTTCTTATAGCAAATCATTATCTGCTGACAGGGGTGGAAACCCGGGATCACGCGGAAGAAAATGAAATATGGCTGACAAAGCATCTTTAACGCAGCGTTAACGGTTATTTATTGGCAATCGGATATATGCCGACCGATCGGCTAAGAAAATGGAGTCATTGAGGAATTCTATGCGGAATATAGCGAAGTATATGGGTATCGGCATGCTGGTTGTCGGTCTGGCGGCCTGTGATAATAAAAACGATCAAAACACCACCGCCGGCAATAGCGCCGCCCAGACTCAGACCACCAACAAGGTGAGCCTGCTGGGAGGCAAGCTGTCATTTGCCCTGCCGGGGGATATTACCGATCAAAGCGGTAAAGTGGGAACCCAGGCCAACAACATGCATGTCTATGCCGATGAATCCGGTCACCGGGCGGTTATCGTCATTCTCGGCGACAATACTCCCGAAAGCCTCGAAGAATTGGCGCAGCGAATGGAAGAGCAGCAGCGCGCCCGCGATCCGGATTTGCAAGTGGTGGTCAACAAATCCCTCAACGTCAACGGCGCGCCGTTGCAGCAGCTTGACAGTATCGTTTCCAGCGGCGGCAAGCCGGCCTACTCCTCAGTGGTTTTCGGTAAGGTTGATAATCATTTGTTGACCATGCAAGTGACGCTGCCCGCCGGCGATCAGCATAAGGCGCAAAGCGACGCCCAAAGCATTCTCAATACCATCGCGATTAAATAACCATGTCGCCGGTCAGCCGACCTGGCCGGACGCGCGATGGCGCAACGCGGTGCGTTGAAGGGACAGCGTCATTGTCAAAGCGATGACCACTAAGACCGCGGCGGCGAAATAGATGGACGAGACGTCGGCATGGGCCATCAACAGCCCGGCCAGGGGTCCGACCACTCCCAGAGACAAATCCATAAACGCCGTGAAAGTGGCCAGCGCGCTGCCCTGGTTCTGCGGCGGCACCTCTTTCATCGCCACCACCCCCAAGGCCGGGAACACCAATGAGAAACCCGCGCCGGTGAGCAACGCGCCCGCGCCCGCCAGCCAAGGGACGGCGGATTGCCATACCAGCAGCAGGCCCAACGCCTCCACGGCAAAGCAGCACATGGATACCCGCAGGCCGCCGAAACGGTTGATGCAGGTGGGGAAAAACAGACGGGTAACCACAAACGCCGTGCTGAACAGCGTCAAGGCGAAAGCCGCCCCGCTCCAGCCCTTATCGGCGTAAAAAAAGGGTAATAAACGTCGCTATCACGCCGAAACCGCAGGAGGCGAAGGCCAAAACCAGGCCGTAGCGCCAGATAATGCCTACCACCGCACTAAAAGGGATCTGCTTGCCAGGGGCGTTTTTCACCCTGGGGCGCGGTATCGCCGCGGCGATGGCCAGACCGGCCACCAGGATAATGAAGGCCGACAGCGTCCCCAGGCCGCCCACGGCATGCAGCCAGACCCCCAGCGGCGCCCCCACCGCCAGCGCCCCATATGTCGCCACCCCGTTCCATGAAATCACTCGGCCGATATGCAACGAGCCCACTACGCCGATGCCCCACAGGGTGGCGCCGGTGCCGACAAAACTTTGACCGATGCCGAGGATCACACGCCCAACGCACAGCAACAGCAAGGCCATGACCGGCCAATCATCCATGATAAGCGACAACAGATAACCCACGCCGCTAAGCAGGCAGCCGAACAGCCCCAGTACCACGATGCGTTTTGCTCCGACCTTATCGGCATAGCGACCGGCCCAGGGGCGGCTGATGAGAGTAGCCAAATATTGCAGGCTTATCACCAATCCGGCCCAAAAAGGGCTATAACCCATATGGTTGTGTACATAGCCGGGTAAAACCGCCAGAGGCAGCCCAATCGTCAGGTAATTGACGAAATTGAAGACGACAATGGACATTATCCGCAGATTAAGACGCCATCCGCCGGCGGCCGGCTGGGAAGAGGAACCACGCATGGCCATTCGCTTACTCATACTCGTGGGGGCGACAGACTCAAAAACGCCCTGTGAACAAATAGTTAATAACTATAACGAAGGGTAACGATCAATTCATCGTCAGGATGCCTAAAATATCGGGCATTTGCCCAAAAGCGCACTTTTTGTACGCCGCCGCGGCCTGGATTCAGTCCAGCGCCGTCTTGGCTTGACCCGTTCGCCCGTAATGACTTTTCAGGCGGCGAAACGCGGCGAGACCGGCAAATTTGGGCAACCTCACTAAGGCAGGAAGGTCTTTTCCACAATCCCCACAAAACAGCTTCGCGGCCCGGTTTTCTTGCAAAAAAGGATTGCGCTCGCGGAATAATAGCCATTATTAGTATATGGTTATTACCAGGCGTATCTCCCCGAAGCCTGAGGGGATTATCTTATCAGGCAGTGCCGGGTTTAACCCGCCGCAGGAAATTGACTATGAACAGATTTGTCGTCGCAGATCCGGAAACCTGCATCGGCTGCCGTAGCTGTGAAGTGGCCTGTGTCGTCAGCCATCACGGCGGCCGTTTCCCCGATAAACGCGAATACTTTACGCCGCGGCTAACGGTTATCAAAGGCACAGGCGCCAGCATCGCCGTGTCCTGCCACCATTGTGAAGACGCCCCCTGCGCCGCCGTTTGCCCCAACGAGGCCATTATCCGCAGCCATGATTCCATCCAGGTGCGTCAGGAATTGTGTATTGGCTGCAAAAGCTGTGTCATCGCGTGCCCGTTCGGCATGATAACCGTGGTTACCGAAACCGTGCAGCCCGCCAGCCGGCGCCTGAAAGAAGCTTTTCAAAAAACCGAAGCGCAAAAATGCGATTTGTGCGCCGATGAAAATTTCGATCCGGCCTGTGTCCGCGCTTGCCCGACTCAGGCGCTGCACATCATGGATGATCGTTTACTGAGCGAACGGCAGCGGCAAAAACGCCTCAATGCCGCCCGGCGGGAACCCGCCGGTCATCTGTTTGCTCCGGACCGCCGCATCGATGTGCCGCCGTCGCTCGCGACCCATGGACCGCAACCGGCGCGAAATTTACTCGACGCGCCGCGCCCGCCGCGGCTTGAAGCGGTTAAAATTCCTCTCGAGCAACGCAAAACCGGCTTCGCCGAGATTTACCGGCCGTTTACCGAGGCGCAGATAAACGAACAGTCCGAGCGCTGTCTTAGTTGCGGCGAACAGACCTTTTGTCAATGGACCTGCCCGCTGCACAATGCGATTCCACATTGGGTCAAGCTGGCGGGACAAGGACGCATTATTGAAGCGGCGGAGCTGAGCCACCGCACCAGCAGCCTGCCGGAAGTCTGTGGCCGCGTCTGCCCGCAGGACCGACTGTGCGAACAGTCCTGCACCCTCAATGAACGCCAGGGAGCGGTGACCATCGGCCACATTGAACGCTACATTACCGAAACGGCGTTTGCCGCCGGCTGGCGACCGGATATGTCGCAGGTTAAGCCCACCGGCAAACGGGTGGCGGTGATCGGCGCCGGCCCCGCCGGGCTGGGGTGCGCCGATATTCTGGTTCGCAACGGCATCCAGCCGGTGGTGTTTGACCGTTACCCCGAAATCGGCGGTCTGCTGACCTTCGGCATTCCGGCCTTCAAACTGGATAAAAGCGTCTTGATCCGGCGGCGGGAAATTTTCAGCGCCATGGGAGTGGAATTCCGGCTGAATACCGAAATCGGCCGGGACGTCACCATGGAACAATTATTGGAAGAGTACGATGCGCTGTTTCTGGGGGTGGGAACCTACCAATCGATGCGTTCCGGTCTGGACCATGAGGACGCCGCCGGCGTGCTTGACGCTCTGCCCTTTCTGATCGCCAATACCCGTCATCTAATGGGCTATCCTGATACTGACGAGCACGTCTTCATCAGTATGGAAAACAAAACCGTGCTGGTGCTGGGCGGCGGCGATACCGCCATGGACTGCGTACGCACCTCGCTGCGACAAGGCGCCGCCCGGGTGGTCTGCGCCTACCGCCGCGATGAAAAAAACATGCCCGGCTCGAAGCGGGAAGTGAAAAACGCGCGGGAAGAAGGCGCGGAGTTTATGTTCAATCTTCAGCCCCTGCGTTTTGAGGTGAACGAACGGGGCAGGTAAGCGGCGTTACCATGATCCACACCGCCATGGGGGAACCGGATGAGGCGGGCCGCCGCAAGGCGGTACCCATCGCGGGCAGCGAGGAAACCATCGGCGCCGATGCGGTCATTCTGGCGTTTGGTTTCCGCCCGCACCGCATGTCCTGGCTGGCGGATCATAATGTGGTGCTGGATAAACAGGGACGGGTCGTGGCCCCGGTGATGGCGGGCTATCCCCTGCAAACCAGCAACCCCAAGATCTTTGCCGGCGGCGATATCGTGCGTGGAGCGGACTTGATCGTTACCGCCATCGCGGAGGGACGAAAAGCGGCGGAAAGCATCGGTTGCTATCTGCGGGACGTATAGTCCCATTGTGGGAACGACAGGCTCGCCATATCGATACAAACGGTTAAGGGGAGACCACGGCCGGCCCCACGCTCGTTGACATTAAACTGTCATAAACGCGGCCTAGCTTAATGATGTTGTGACGTTTTCCTGACCTTGTCTCATTTAGCTAAAAGGACTCCACATGCGGTATACCTACTCATTCGCCATCGCCGCCGTTGCGATGTTCGTTTCATCAGCATGGGCGCTTTCCGACGCGGCTGATCCGGCCCGGATCAGCGCCATCGTGGATACCACCTCGTTCTACAGTCGCAACGCGGACTACCTCGAGCTGGATCAGCACGTCCAGGATGCGTTGCGTAAATCCCTGCAAGGCAGCGCGGCGACCCTGACCCGGCCGCAGTTGGATAAGGCCAGGCAAACCGCCAAGCAGGCGGATACCGCCTGGCTGACCCACGCCGGCTATGATTTCGACGTTAAAAAAAATCAGCAGACGGGCATCGCCCTGTTGTCTGATTTTTCCCAGCTCCAGCCGGATGTGCAAAAGCAAAGCCTGGCGATAGTCACCCGAATCAACCAGGATGCCACTCAGGGACAGCGTCAGCAGGCGTTGGTGGATGCGGAAGGACAGAACTACCTGTTTTTCATCACCGATGCCCTTGGCCCGCGCCTCGGCAAAGCATTTCTCGCCGCCTATCAAAACGGCGAGATAGGCAAGGCCGCCGCGCTGATAAAAACCACTGAGATCAGTACCGGCGCGGCCAAGGATCACTTCAATTACCCCCGCCCCTTCCTGCAACCCGGCAATGAAATCCACCTGGTGCCGGACGATATGGTGATTCAGGATAATCATCCCTACACCGCCACGCAGGGCGCTTTTCCCAGCGGCCATACCAACACCGGCTACACCGACGCTCTGCTGATGGGAGAAATGATCCCGGAACGCTTCCTGCCGCTGGTGGACCGCGGCGCACGTTACGGCTATTCCCGTATCGTATTGGGTGTGCACTATCCGCTGGATATCATCGGGTCGCGGATGGTGGCGGAACGCAATGTGGCCCACTTCCTCAGTGATCCCCGCTACCATGCCCTGTTCGAGGAAGCCAAACAGCAATTACGCGGCGCGTTGGCGAAAGAGTGTGGTGTCTCCCTGGCTGAATGCGCCAAAAATCAGGGCGAGGCCGATCCCTATCTGGGCAAAGGCATGACTGAATTCTATCGTTACACCATGACCTACGGCTTGCCGGTGGATAAAACCGCGCCGGCCAAGGCAGTGAAAGTTCCCGCCGGCGCCGAGGTATTGCTGGAAGGGCCGCTGCCGAACCTCTCCGCCGCCCAGCGCCGGGCCCTGCTTACCAAAACCGCCATCCCGAACGGCTATCCTCTCTCCGCCGGCGACGGCGAGCAAAATTTCTGGCAGCGCCTTGATCTCCATGACGCGGTGCTGATGGGCAAGGCCCGCTAAGCCCGTCGAGCGGGCCGTTGCCAAGGGCGCGTCTACCTCATGCTACAGAGAGAGACCCGCCGAGTTTGTCGACAACGGGCCTGGTGGGGGTAGGCTGCCAGACAGACTCCGGGTATGCTTGTCAGCAGCCCGGCTCTCCCTTACGGGAAGACTGCTTGCCCCTACCGCTTTGCGCGGCGCCAAGGTAAACTGCCGAAAGTGTATTACTCATTCCCGAGAGGAATAACATGGATCGGTTGGCGGCGATGGAGATGTTTATTTGCGTGGTTGAAGCCGGATCCTTCACGGCGGCCGCCCGGCGGTTGAATCTCGGCCAACCGGCGGTGTCCAAAACCATTGCCCAGTTGGAGGAGCGCCTCGGCGTCCGGCTAGTCATCCGCTCCACCCGCGGTCTTACGCCCACCGAGGCCGGAGATGATTATTATCAGCGCGCCAAACGCGCTTTGGACGACATCGACGAAGCGGAGGCGACGGCACGCGGCACGGGGTCGGGCTTGACCGGACGCTTGCGCATTTGCGCGCCGGTCACCTTCGCCCGCCTGCACATTTTGCCCCATCTGGCCCCTTTTCTGGCCCGCAATCCCGCGCTGTCTATCGATGTGGTGCTGGACGATCGCCATATTGACCTGGTTTCCGAAGGCATTGATGTGGCTCTGCGACTGGGAGAACAACGTGATTCAAGTCTGGTTGCCCGCCGGCTCGCCACCTGCCGTCTGCTGGTTTTGGGTACCCCGGATTACTTCGCCCGGGCCAGCGAGCCGCAAAGTCCGGAAGATCTGGCTGGCCATCAGGCGGTGGTTTATACCCAGCCGGGCGGCGGCGGCTCCAAATGGGTCTTTCGCCGCCAGGGAGAAGAACGCATCGTCAACGGCCAGGGCCGCGTGCGTGTTTCCGCGGCGGAGGGTATCCGTACCCTGGTGCTTTCGGGACTGGGGCTCGCCATGGCCTCGGAATGGATGTTCGCTCCGGAACTGGCCGCCGGGTCGGTGGTGCCGGTTCTCACAGACTGGCAGCTTCCCACCCTGGATCTCTGGGCGGTTTTTCCCACCGGTCGAATGGCGGCCGCCAAGGCGCGGGCATTTGTCGCCTATTTGTCCGACGTGGTGCAAGGCGCATAGGCGCTGGCGGCCCCATTTATTCTCAGCCGGCATAAATACTATTGTGTTTTCCCCTCTACCCCACCGGCGGCGCATCCCGTAGGCTTTTTCCATCGAACGCCGACCGGGGTCGGCCCTCACTGGATGGAAATCAGATGTCTTTAACAACGCTGTCGCCTCATGATGATACCGCCGCACTCGGCGCCTGGTTGGTTTTTACCATGGCGGCCGCCTGCGGTATCGCGGTCGCCAATATTTATTACAATCAGCCGATGCTGGTGGTCATCACTGAAAGTTTTCCGGGCCGGTTCGCCACCGGTCTTATCCCCACAATTACCCAATTGGGCTACGCGGCGGGCTTATTGCTGCTGGTGCCGCTGGGCGATTTGGTGGCGCGGCGCACACTTATCGTGATTCAGTTTCTCATCCTGGGGCTGGCTTCGCTGCTGGCGGCTCTCGCCCCAAATGCCTATGTATTACTGGCGGCTTCGCTGGCGCTCGGCATCGGCGCCACGGCGGCGCAGCAAATTGTCCCGCTGGCCGCCGCCATGGCCGAGCCTGCTCGCCGCGGGGCGGTGGTGGGCAGCGTAATGAGCGGTCTGTTATGCGGCATTTTGCTGAGCAGAACCCTGGCGGGCCTGATAGCCGCCTACGCCGGCTGGCGGGCGATGTTTCTGCTGGGGGTGCCGCTGTCGCTGTTCGGCGCTTGGCTGATGGCCCGGATGCTGCCGAAAACCCCGGCGCAAACCGCCTTGGGTTACGGCGCGCTCATGGCTTCCCTGGCGCATCTTTGGCGTGAAGAGCCTCGTCTTCGTCAAGCGACCCTGACCCAAGGGGCGCTGTTTGCCGCGTTCAGCGTTTTTTGGACCGTGCTGGCGTTGCATCTGTCCCAACCCGCCTTTCATCTGGGCGCCGGCTACGCCGGGTTATTCGGCGTGGTAGGCGCGGCAGGCGTTTTCGCCGCCCCCGCCGCCGGCAGGCTGGCGGATAAAATCGGCGGACGCCGGGTGATCATGACCGGCGTAGGGCTGGTATTGGCGGCATGGCTACTGTTCGTGGGCTGGACATCCTTAACCGGGTTAACGGTGGGAGTCATCTTGTTGGATCTCGGGGTACAGAGCGCGCTGGTGGCCAATCAGCATGTGATATACGGTTTGCGTGAAGAAGCCAAAGGCCGGGTGAACACACTGTTTATGGGCGGGATGTTTCTCGGCGGCACATTGGGCTCCATGGGGGCGATGCTGGCCTGGGAACGGGCGGGTTGGCAGGGAGTGGGTTATTTCGCCATTCTGCTGACGCTCCTGGCGGCCGCCGCCGTTATGCCGCGAAAATAGCCTCCGGCGCTACCCATCACAGGGTTGATTTGGGCAGGTTTCCCATGGGAGAATCGACTCTTTTTTATTCGGAATATCATTATTCCGACATAAGGGATTCTATGACGCAACCGTCGCAACCATCGGCGTTATCCGGGCGTTTAACGCTGATGCTGGCCACCGCCTGCGGCCTTATTGTCGCCAATATCTATTATGCCCAGCCGCTAATCGGTGAAATCAGCCGTTCCCTCGGTTTGTCGCCCCAGGCGGCCGGCTTTATTGTCACCATGACGCAAATCGGCTACGGGTTGGGACTGCTGTTTATCGTTCCCCTGGGAGATTTATTTGAAAATCGCAGCCTGACGCTGTGTGTCATGGGCGTGGGAACGCTGGCGCTGGCGACGGCGATATTCGCCAACGGCGCCACGCTGTTTTTGACCGCCGCGGTGTTTATCGGATTGGGCTCGGTCGCGGTTCAGATTCTGGTACCCTATGCGGCGCACCTTTCCGCCCCCGCGCTGAGGGGCAAGGCGGTGGGAAATGTGATGAGCGGCCTGATGCTGGGTATTATGCTCGCCCGTCCGGTATCAAGCCTTATCACTCACCTCTCCTCATGGCGAACGGTGTTTGCGGTCTCCACGCTGGTGATGATTGCGCTAACGCTGATACTGAGATACGTACTGCCCGTCCGCAGACCGGCGCCGGGGCTGCGTTATCGGGAGTTGATGGCGTCCATCGGCGGCCTGGCGGCGCATAATATCGTCCTGCGCCGGCGAGGGCTCTACCATGCGGCCCTGTTCGGCGCGTTCAGTTTGTTCTGGACCGTGACGCCGCTACTACTGACCGGACCGGAATTTCATCTTACCCAGGTGGGCGTGGCGCTGTTCGCCTTTGCCGGGGTAGCCGGCGCCATTGCCGCCCCCGTTGCCGGGCGGGTGGCCGATCGCGGCTTAAGCCAGCCCGCCACGCTGTTCGCCATGGCGGCGGTCGGTACGGCATTTCTTATCACCCACATCGGCGATACGGGGTCCGCCTTGAGGTTGGGAATATTGGTGCTTGCGGCGATAGTGCTGGATTTCGGCGTCACCATGAACCTGGTGATTGGCCAACGGGCCATTTTTGCCTTGGGAGAACACTACCGGAGCCGCCTTAACGGCATCTATATGGCTACCTTTTTCGTCGGCGGCGCCATCGGCTCGGCCTTGGGAGGATGGGCATACGCCCAAGGCGGTTGGGCGTTGGCTTCCCTATTGGGCACGTTATTGCCGGCTTTAGCGCTGTGCTATTTCTCCACGGAACGCTTTGCCGAAGAGTGACCTTCGTCCCTACGCCGGCCCCGTCGCCGACGGGCCTGCCGATTACGCTGCAAAAGCGGTTGTCGCCGGTTATCCCGGCAATATCACTTTTCCCGCATGCGCTTGTCCGGCTACCCCTAACTCTATACTCTGGGCCCCGTGATATTGCCCTGCGGGCAAGGCACGCGTCAGCTAAACAGCCGGTTATCCATCCAATAACGCATATAAGCGGTTCCCTAAAGGAGCATGATTATGGATTCTATCGCCCCCGCCGATCCTTCCGTCTATCTTCTCACCTTTCCTCCTGTGCAAAGACAATCCTCCGAGCAGTTGAAGGCCATTTTGGGCCGCCTGCGCAACGCGCAAAACTGCTGCTGCCATTGCCGCCCGCTATGGCGACAATGGCAGGAGGCGGCGGACAGTATCGTATTCTCCGCCGCCGCCAAAGGGATAACCGTCACGCACCCCAGCGGGCCGATTCTTATTGGCCTGAGCCGTATGAATTTTCTGAGCGCAAAAATGGTTACCGACGATGACAAGGCCGCCATGATACATAGTGGTTTTAACCCCGCCACCCATACGGAAGGGGATAATTCGGCGCATTTCAATCACTTCATTGCCCGCATAGCGAATGACCGCGGCGGTAAATCGGAAACGCAAATCAGCGGCGAGGAGCGCGCGGCCATGCACTATTACTCTTACCTGGCCATGGGCGGCCTGTTGAAGCGCGCGATAATCCATCGGGTACGCGAATCAATGGTATACCGCAATCGAGATTATCGCCCCGCAAATAATGGACTGCCTCCTTTCCGTGATCCGTTGGGTAATAGCCTCGAGGTGCATCATATCGCCGGGCTTTCCGCCCGCGCCGATTCCGGGAAGCATTACCGTTCGGCCACGGTCTTGCCTTTTGTTTCCACGGCGATGACCGGCGCCGAAAGGGAGCAATTGTTTCTCTCTCTCCATTGCCGCCGAATAAGCGAGGCCGATGTCTCTCCCTTGGAATCCAGCCTTATGGGGCAATGGGGAGTATTTGCGGCCAAATCCATCGCCAAAGGCTGCTGTCTGGGGGTTTATGCCGGCGTCTTGGTGTCGCCGCTTGAGATGGGAGACGCCAATTTGTTCGACCATGATTATATCGTCGATCTCTCTATTAAAGGCCAGCCGGTGACCTACCTGGACAGTGAAGGCATATTGTCGAAAATCAATACGCGCTTTCATTATGATGATTTGGGCATGCCCGTCGCCCAGGCAAAAAAGGCTACAATGTGGAAGCAGCGAAATTCAAAGCCTGCCTTGTCAATGGACGGAGAATAAATGTCGTCGCGCTATTCACCACTAAAGACATAGCCTGCGGACAGGAAATCCGCGTCAATTATCATTATTCTAGCGAGTTGATAGTCAATAATCAGCGCTGGCTTTCATGTCGTTATTGTTTGCGTCAGGCCGCGCACATAGCAAGCCTGGCAGAGGAGATTGACCATCAGCGCCAAGACAGCCCGCCGGTTCGGCCGCCCTCTCTACGATTGAGCGTGCAATAAGCGCTATGCTTTTGTCTACGCAATGATGATAAAGAGGAAATTGTTTGCATGAACATCACTTACCTGAAATTGAAATGTCATCTGTCCGGATTATGTTTATTGCAATTTATCCGGAGAACCTCCTATGTTCAGTATGGATTCAGTGCTACGGGATATTGATCCGCTTTATCATGCCGCCCCCTGGAAGCTTAATCTGCTCCGTTATTTGTTTCGTGAATATTATTTCCAGCAATTGGCAAAGGATTACCGGCATTTGAAGGGCATGGATATGGTGGAGCAGTTGCTGGAGCATTTTAATCTGCGCTGCGAGTTGTCCCAACGGGATCTGGAACAAATTCCCAGTTACGGACCGGTGGTGCTGGTGGCCAATCATCCTCTCGGCATACTGGACGGGCTGGCGCTGCTTCATGCGGTCGCCTCGGTGAGGGCGGATGTGAAGGTGGTCGCCAACCGCGTTCTCTCCTGCGTGGGTGCGCTGGGTAGCCTGATGATTCCGGTGGATAACATGGGCAATCGAACCAGCCGCCGACAGGTGGACTTGATGCACCAGCATCTGGAAAAGCAAGGCGTCTTGATACTCTTTCCTGCCGGCGAGGTTTCACGCTTCGGCGCCAAAGGCATACGCGACGGCCACTGGCATACCGGATTTATTCGCCTGGCGGCCAAAACCCGCGCCGCCATCGTACCGGTGCATATCGGCGGGCGTAACAGCGCGCTGTTCTATGCCTGCTCGCTGTTGTACCGTCCGTTATCCATGCTGCTGCTGGTGCGGGAAATGTTCCTGCAAGGCGGCAATCGGCTGCGGCTCAGGGTCGGGGCGCGGATTCCCTTTAGCAACTGGCATGACGGCCACACCCAAGCCAAAGATCTGGCCGAGCGTTTCCGCCGCCACGTTTACCGGCTCGGACAGGGCAAAGACGGCCTTTTCCGCAGTGAATCCGCCATTGCGCGGGCGGAAGACCGCGCCGTCCTTAAACGCGCCCTGGAGGCCGGCGAAACTCTCGGCCGTCTGCCGGACGGCAAAATCATCTATCTTTATCGGCGCAACGGCGAAGAATATGTACCGATTTTGCGGGAATTGGGCCGTTTACGTGAGATAGCCTTTCGCGCCGTAGGGGAAGGCAGCGGGCGCCGTCGCGACCTCGACAGCTATGATGATGATTATTTTCATCTGATCCTCTGGGATGCCCAGGCATTGGAAATCGTCGGCGCATACCGTTTCATCCCCACCGAGGAACAGTACCGGCTTAAAGGCATGGACGGCATCTATACCCATAGCCTGTTTCGTTACGGTCATCAGATGGACGATGTCCTGGCCCAGGGCATCGAGCTGGGCCGAAGTTTCGTTCAGCCGGCCTATTGGGGGAAACGCAGTCTGGATTATCTTTGGATAGGCATCGGAGCGTATCTGGCCAAATATCCGCAGTACCGCTACCTGTTTGGTCCGGTGTCCATTTCCGGCGGCATGCCGGTGGCGGCAAGGGACCTGTTGATTGCCTTCTATCGACTCTACTTTCCCCCGTCGCTGCCGCTGGCGACATCGCGCCAGCCTTACCCCGCCTCGCTGCCCCACGTGTTGGCCCAGTTTACCGGCGATAACTATCAAGAAGATCTCCTACGGCTTAAACGTCTGTTCGCCAATGTCGGCTGCAGTATCCCTCCGCTGTATAAACAGTATTCCGAATTGTGCGAAGCGGGCGGCGTACAATTCATCGACTTCGGTTGCGACCCCGCCTTCAACAACTGCATTGATGGTTTAGTGCTGGTGGATTTGCATCTTTTGAAGCCCGCCCGCTATGAACGCTATATAGGCATTCATCGTGACAAGGCGAGCCTGCCGGCGACCGCCTTGTAGCCAATGACCCGCTTAAGGCCGCCGGCCGTAGCGGGATGTTGCGTTATGAGACGCTTCCCTCAGAAAAAGCGCGCAACCCCTCCTACAATCCAATGATTTTCCGCCGTTAATTTGTTCATTGTCGTCGCCCGACAATCGGCGGCTCTGTTCCCAGTCGGCAACCCTGCCGAAACACTTCCCTATCCCGTGAGGAACGCAACATGAAAAAATTCATCAACGGCGTGGATGACCTCCTTGCCGGACAACTTGCCGGCCTGGTGGCCGCTCACCCCTCTCTCAACCTGCACCGGGATCCGGTCTATGTCACCCGCGTCGATGCGCCGGTCACCGGCAAGGTGGCGCTGCTTTCCGGCGGCGGCAGCGGGCACGAGCCCATGCACGCCGGTTACATCGGCGAAGGCATGCTGGACGGAGCCTGCCCGGGAGAAGTCTTTACCTCGCCGACGCCGGACCAAATGTTCGAATGCGCCATGGCGCTGGACGGCGGCCACGGCGTATTGCTGCTTATCAAGAACTACACCGGAGACGTGATGAACTTTGAAACCGCCGCCGAGCTGCTGCACGATGCCGGCATCCCGGTAGCCACCGTATTGGTGGACGACGATGTGGCGGTAAAAGACAGTCTCTACACCGCCGGACGGCGCGGCGTCGCCAATACCGTGGTGCTGGAAAAGTTGTTGGGAGCGGCGACGGTGCGGGGAGACAACCTCGATGAGCTGCAGGCGTTGGGTTATCGGCTCAACAACAACGGATTTTCCCTGGGCGTGGCGCTCAGCGCCTGCACCGTGCCGGCCGCCGGCAGGCCGTCGTTCACTCTGGCGGAGGACGAAATGGAATTCGGCGTCGGCATTCACGGCGAGCCGGGCATTGAACGGCGGACCTTCCACAATCTCGATGACACGGTGGATCAGATGTTCGCTACACTGATAGATAACGGTAATTATCAGCGCACTATCCGCCGCTGGGATCGCGAGCAGGGAGACTGGCAGGACGAAGTCCAGGATAAACAGGCCCTGCGGCGGGGAGACCGGGTGATAGCCGTGGTAAACAATCTAGGGGGCACGCCGTTGTCCGAACTTTACGGCGTTTATCGGCGGCTGGCGGAATGCTGCGCCGAAGCCGGCATCGACATCGCCCGCAATCTGGTAGGGTCCTGGTGCACGTCACTGGACATGTACGGAGTGTCCATTACGCTGATGCGCGCCGATGAGGAAACCCTTGCCCTCTGGGATGCGCCGGTGAATACCCCGGCATTGCGCTGGCACTGTTAACGGGAGACAGACATGGCATTAACGAAGCGGCAGATTGTGGATTGGCTCCAGCGTTGCGGCGAGGTTTACCAGCAGCAGCGCGACTTTCTTACCGATTTGGATACCGAAATCGGCGATGGCGATCACGGCCTCAATATGCATCGCGGGTTCGGCAAGGTCCTCGAAAAGCTGCCCTCTTTCGCCGATAAGGATATCGGCGCCATTCTGAAAAATACCGGCATGGTTTTACTGTCCAGCGTCGGCGGGGCCAGCGGCCCGCTGTACGGTTCTTTCTTTATCCGCGCCGCGCAAAGCACCGCCGCCCTTGAAAGTCTCGAATTGCCCGATCTCTGCCGGATGGTGCAAGAGGGGGTGGACGGCGTGACGGCCCGCGGCAAGGCGGAGCCCGGCGATAAAACCATGTGCGACGTGTGGCGGCCGGTGGCGGCGGCGCTCAAGCAGGCGCAGGATGAGGGGGGAAACGCTCACCGCGGCGCTGGATCGGGCCGTGGACCAGGCGCGCCTGGGCGTGGAAGCCACCATCGCCATGCAGGCGCGTAAAGGACGCGCCAGCTATCTGGGGGAACGCAGCATCGGCCATCAAGACCCCGGCGCCACCTCGTCGATGCTGATGGTGCAGTGCCTGGCCGCGGCGGCGCACGAAGATCGGAGCTGAATATGGTTAATCTGGTGGTAGTCTCCCACAGCGCCAAACTGGCGGAGGGGGTGGCGGAACTTGCGGCGCAAATGATCCAGGGCGGCTGCCGCCTCGCCACGGCGGCCGGCGTGGACGACGAGGCGCATCCTATCGGAACCGACGCGGTAAAAATCATGACGGCCATCGAAGAGGTGTACGACCCTTCCGGCGTGGTGGTGCTGATGGATTTGGGCAGCGCGCTGCTCAGCGCCGAAACGGCGCTCGAATTGCTTGACCCGGCCATGGCGACGCAGGTCAGGCTCTGCGCCGCGCCGTTGGTGGAAGGTACGCTGGCCGCTGCGGTGGCGGCCTCCAGCGGCGGCGCTCTTGATATGGTGATGGCCGACGCCGTGGCTGCCCTGACCGCCAAACAAGCCCAGTTGGGGGATGCCATGGCCGACGACGGAACGAATGCGCCGCCCGGTGCAACCACTTTGGCCGCCGGGTCGGATGCGTTTCCACGTACAACCGCGTCCGCCGTAGGGTCGAACGCTTCTCCCGGGGCAACCACTTCCGCCGCCGGGTTCAATACGCCGCCGCCGGGGTCAGACGCTCGCCGCACCGGCTGGCGCGTAGCCAATCCCCAAGGTCTGCACGCCCGTCCGGCCGCCCGGCTGGTATCGACGCTTGCGCCGTTCGACGCCCGGCTGACGCTGGAAAAAGCCGGACGCTTCGCCGATGCCACCCGCATCAACCAGGTGGCGGCCTTGCAGGTGCGTAAAGGGGATGAAATCGTGCTGTACGCCGAAGGAGAACAGGCCGATGCCGCGCTGGCGGCATTTCTGCGCGAGGCCGAGAGCGGATTCGGCGAGACCTTCTCAACGCAAAACGGCGACACGTTATGGGGAAAAGCGGTGACGGACCTTCCCGTCACCGCCTCCGCCTGGCGTCTCAATGACGAGGCGAAACGGTCTTCGGCCGTCAACGGCAATACCCAAACGCGTTCAACCGCGCCCGACAAGAGTAATGCCCAATCGCGTTCAACCGCATCCGCCGAGGGCAACGCGCAGGCTGAACCGCGCTCCGGCAGTCTCCCTATGTCGCTGGAACAAAAGCGCTCCGTTCCATCGTCCGGAGACATTCAGCAAGAACGGCAGCGTTTTGTCGATGCTATTGACCAGGCGCAACGGAATCTTGAACAGCTCGCCGCCGCCATAAGCCAGAGGCTCGGGCCGCGTTTCGCCGGTATTTTCGAGGCGCAGGCCATGCTGCTGGCGGACGAGGGACTTCGTGCCGCGGTAGCGGAAAAAATTCCCCGGCTCGGCAGCGCCGCCGCCTGGCGCCAAGAAACCACAGCGATGGCCGCTGACTACGCCGGCCTGCAGGATGAGTATTTGCGAGTCAGGGAGCTGGACATTCGCGATCTTCAGGCCGCCGTACTGGCGCTGCTTGACCAGACGCCGCCGCCGTCGCCGCCCGACGCGGAATGCATCCTGGTGGGCGAGGAATTATTTCCCTCCCGTTTAGTGGGGCTCGACCGCGCCAGGCTGGCGGGCATAGCCCTGGCGGCCGGCCATCCGCTGTCACATACCGCTATCCTGGCCCGGGCCATGGGCATCCCTATCGTGGTGGGCATAACCGGCCTGCTGGATCGAGTCGAGGAGGGGCAATCGGTCACGCTGGATCCGGCGCAAGGCACACTGTCGCTGTCCTGAAATAAGCCACACTTGCTACGGGGTTACGCGGGGGGCATGTTGGGTTCGACATTTGCGGGATTTTCGACACGCTCCTATGTGTAAAACCGGCCTATGTGAAAGACCGGCCTATGTGAACAATCGGCGTTCAGACCTGCGCCATTCCACCGTCGATGCATAACTCGGCGCCGGCGATAAAGCTGCTTTCGTCCGAGGCAAGAAAGAGCGCCGCCGCCGCCACTTCCTCCGGCCGACCTAGACGGTGCAACGGAACAAGCTCCGCCACCGATTTTTTCAACGCCTCGGATGCGCCGTCAAACATCGGCGTATCAATGGGACCGGGGCTTAGGGTGTTAACACGGATGCCACGCCCGGACAGTTCCCGGGTCCATGTGCGGGCATAAGACCGTATTACCGCCTTGGAGGCGCCGTAGACGCCGTATCCCTCGGTGCCGATAAATCCGGCGATGGACCCTATCAACACCACGGCGCCGCCGCCGGTCATCAGCGGCACGGCGCCTTGCACGGTAAACAGCGCGGCGCGTGCGTTCAGATTGAACGTCTTGTCGAAATGAGACGCCGTGACGTCGTCCAGAACGGCGTATTCCGATGTTCCCGAGTTCACCACCAGGATATCCAGTTTGCCCTTCCGTGCTTTTACCGTTTGGTATAAACGCGTAAGGTCGGCGTCGGAAGTCAGATCCCCCTGTACGGCCTCGGCATTGTCTCCCAACGATGCCAGCGCGCTGTCCAGTTCCGCCTGCCGGCGGCCGGTGATAAAGACATAGGCGCCTTCACGCACAAAACGCTGCGCGACGGCAAGACCGATTCCGCTGTTGCCGCCGGTGACGACCGCAATTTTTCCGTCTAATTTCGACATGGTCATACCTCAATAATGTGGTTGACTTCAAGATATACGACGTATATCTAATGTCAATTACGCACCTGAAGTAGCCCAGATATAGACGAGGTAACCGTTATGCCGAAAAAATTCAAGCGCAGGGGCTGGTGGAAACCCTAGCCACCAGACCAATTCTTGATCAGATCGCCAATAAGTGGTCGGTGCTGATTCTCACCGTCATTTGCCCTCAGCCTGCGCGGTTCAACGCCATCAAACGACGTCTGGAGGGAATTTCACATAAAGCGCTGACTGAAGCGCTTCGCCGCCTGGAGAGAAACGGCCTGGTTTCCCGCCGGGTCATCACCTCGTCCCCTATTGCGGTCGAATACGCTATTACGCCGCTGGGCCATACATTGCAGGAACCTTTTGCCGCGCTGTATCAATGGGCGGCTCATCACCAATCCGATATCGAGCAAGCCCAGTCGGATTATGACAGACGCAGGGCGGAGCAACATTAGGAATGAATACAGACAGGCAGATAAAATCGGCACGACTCACGCGTCGAGTGTAGACGGATCTTTTATCCATCAGACCTGTTTTAAAACATCTCCTGGTTATCAGGCATGTTATGTTTCGTGCAGATCTCTTATTAATCGAAGCCGTTATATTTAAACTATTCTCTTATCCAGTTCGTGACGCTTTAGCAAATGCCTCATTTATTTACAGGTTTCGTTTTAAAAGAGTCTCCTATGTTTGAACCGTTATGTTTGAAGAAATGAATTATTTCTTAGTCACATTTCGTCTCGGACGAACTTTCTATCTCTTTAAGCAAAAGGTTTTTTGCCGACGTCAATAGTTCCTCGGCAATGGCATAACCGCTATTGGCTCGCGCCAGAACCAACGCGCCGACCAGGGTGGAAATGGCCGCCAATGCCTGCGACCGTTCGTGAGTGCCGGCGCAATAGATTTGCACCAGTTCCTCCAAACCCTGACAAAACGCCTTTCGCACCGGTTTGTCTTCCCCTTCCCGGGCGACATCGGCCGCCAATGCCGCCAGAGGACAACCGTGCCCGCTATTGCTGATGTTTGCGAGAGAAAGATAATTTTCCACCAACGCCGACTGCTTTCTACCGGCGCCGATTACAGCGTCGGCGTTGGCGCGCCAACGTCCGGCGGACTCCTTGAAAGCGTTTTCGCAGGCAATGGCGATGAGCTCGTCTTTTGAGGCGAAATGGCCGTAAAATCCCCCATGGGTCAGGCCGGCCGCCGCCATAACGTCGGCGACGCTGACCTTTAGACCCTTCTCACGAAAAAGCGTTGCGGAAACGTCCTCGATTAAAACTCGGTTATGTTTGGCTTCGGCCTGGGATACGCGTGGCATTTAGCTGACTCCCTTTTGACAATAGATGTTGATTATCATAAATGATCAAGCGCCCCGCCTCCACCTTTCCGCCGGAAGAGATCCAGGGTTGAAAAAAAATAAATTATAGTCATAATCTATTTAAACAGTGCAACTCATTATCCAACCAACGAGAAGAGCATGTCCTTAATCAGCATACCTGCGGCGGCGTCTGAAAAGCAGCGGCGTTTCGAAGTCCTGGCGGCGACTTCCGGCGTCTCGTTTATGATCATGCTTGACGCCAATATCGTTGCGGTCTCGCTCCCCTCCATCGCCGGATATCTGCACAGCGCTTTCAGCGGCGTGGAATGGGTCGTCAGCGCCTATATCCTGGCCTTTGTCGCCTGCCTGCTGCCGGCCGGAGCCATAGCCGATCGCTTAGGCAGAAAAAACTGCCTGCGGTGGGGGTTGGCGATTTTCACCTTGGCCTCGGTTTTTTGCGGACTGTCGGAATCCATAGCGCAGCTCAACATCGGCCGGGCTTTGCAGGGTATCGGTGCGGCATTGCAGCTGAGTTCGGCGCTCGCCGTATTGGGACAGGAATTCCAGGGTCACGACAGGGCCAAGGCCTTTGCGGTCTGGGGCGTGGTCATCGGCGTGGCGGCGACCGCGGGGCCGATAGTGGGCGGCATCATCACCGCCGGGCCGGGATGGCAATGGGCCTTTTTAATCAATGCCCCTATTGGTCTTGCGTTGTTTTTACTGTCGACCCGTTCTGTGAACGAATCGAAAGATGCGTTGCATGCCCGGCTGGATATCGGCGGAGCGTTACTCTTCGCCGCGGCGTTGACCTGCTTTGCCACCGCATTGATTGACGGCGGCAATCAAGGGTTCGGCCTGTTTTCCGTTAAGGCGTTTTTTCTCGCCGGCGCCCTATTATTCACGGTTTTTATTTGCGTGGAACGTCGCCGGCATCGCCCAATGCTGGATCTCGGGCTTTTTCGCCGCCCGGCATTTATCGGTTCGAGTCTTGCCATGTTTGCCTTTGCGTCCACCTGTTATGTCATGACCACTTACCTGCCGGTTTTTCTGCAGGGAACATTTTTCTCCAACCCGGCCGAAACCGGACTGGCGCTGATGCCTTTCAGTATCCCCTTCCTGGCGGGCCCCTGGTTTGCCGCTCGCCTTTCACATAACTTTTCCGGCCGCGGGATATTGGTTATCGGCCTGCTGCTGGCGGCGGCCGGCAATGCCGCTGTTGCATGGGCCGCGACGGGCAGCTACCTCTTTGTCGCCATAGGCATGTGTATATTAGGCCTGGGCGCCGGTCTGCTTAACGGCGAAACCGCCAGGGTTTCCATGCAGGTGGTGCCGGTGGAACGTGCCGGGATGGCGTCGGGACTGGCATCCACGGTCCGATTTGTGGGGCTGCTTGTCAGCCTGACCGGGCTGGGCGCTGTTTTAACCATGGGCATCAGCCGCTATTTTGTCTTGAAACATTCATACCTTCCGCAAGCCGATACCCTCGATCTTCGTGAAGTCGTTCATCATGTCGCCGCGGGTCAGGCAGGGTCATGGCTGACGCAAAACGTCCCCGTCGGCGATATAGCCCCGTGGCTACAAACGGCCCATCAGGGTTTCATTTACGGCTTTAGCCTGCTGATGGCATGCGCGGCACTTATTGCCGCCCTGTCGGCGTTAGGGACATTTATACTTTTAGGACGCGCCCCGCAGCGTCTTTAATCCACTCTTCCGGCGATAGGAATAAAACCATGCCTTTAGTACGTATCGATATCCAAAAAAAATCAGGACGGCGGTTATATCAAAAAAATCGGCCGGATTGTGTATGACGCCATGCGAATCACCATTTCCGTGCCGGAACATGATAACTTCCAGATTCTGAATGAGCATGATCATTTGGTTTATGACGCAAGTTACCTCGGCATTACCCGCACCGAGCGGCTGGTAATAATCCAGATAACATTGAACAAAGGCCGCAGCATCGATCAAAAAAAAGCGGCTTTACAAGACTATCGCCGAAGAGTTGACGCAACAGCTCGGCATCCCTCCCGGCGACGTGTTTATCAATCTGGTGGAGGTGGAAAAAGAGAATTGGTCCTTTGGCGACGGCATTGCTCAGTACGCCGATTAGCGTGCCTGAAACGGCGCATCGAGCCTCGGCATAATGCCGCTTTTGACATTATTTTCGCCGAATAAGGGCTGTCGCGGGATGTGATGGACGTTGAAAATTTCCTTGCGCAATTTGGATACACGGCGTCGATGGCTATGATTTCTCTCTTTAGAAAATCATTGCAGCAGGCGTTCGCACAGCCGCCGATCACGAACAACGCGGGATTATGCCTGCAAGCGCGCGGCGCGCTGACCAAGAATAACGCGGGGTTGCGCCTGGATGCGCGCGGCGCGCTAGCCACGAATAACGCCGGATTGCGCCTGGATACGCGCGGCGTGCTGACCCTATTTTGCCGGCTTCCAACGTCGCAATGCGGTTTGCCGCTCATAGGGCGGCGTTGACGGCAGGGTGATAAGTTCAATAACGCTGCCCCATGGCGTGCGGCCATAGCAGAACGCATTGCCCTTGCCGATTTCCGTCGGGAACGTCAAGGGTAGGGGCCGGCTGAACATCTTGCCCCCGGCTCGTTCAAACAGGCGAACGGCCTCATCAATATCATCAACGTAGACGGCAAAGTGTTGAATGCCGAAATCGCTCGGGCGTGCCGGCGCCCGCTGTTCGGGACCGTGCATTTCGAACAATTCCACCCCCGGCCCGTTTTGCAGCTTCAGCATGCGTACCGCCTTGATGGCCGTTCCCTCAAACAAATGCAAATGAGATTCCTGATCGGCGCCTTTCAGGTTCTCATCCGAGCGCTTAACCGAGTCGTAAATCACTTCGGCGCCGAAGGCCTCGGCGAAAAAACGGGTCGCCTGTTCGATATCGGCCACCGTGATGCCGACGTGATCCATGCCGCGTACAGGATGTGTGTTCATGCTATCTCCCTAAAAAGAATTCAAACGCCGTGCAGTGTTTATGCGCTCCGCCTTGCCGATGTTGAAAAATGGTATGGGCCGTGCTGTTCAGGACACCGACACAGGACAATGACATTGCTGGATAACGGCTATCGCAGGGCGCCATCATCGCGCGGCCATTAACCAGCGGCCATTAACCACCGTCCTTCGTCCACAAGGTATCGGACATCGGGCATTGTCCATCGGGCATATGGCTTCGGGCTTTGGGCTTTGGGCTTTGGGCTTTGGGCTTTGGGCTTCGGGCTTCGGGCTTCGCACTTCGTCCTTCGACCATGGTCCATCGGATATAGGACATCGTCCATCGGATAACGAATATCCTGTAGGCCAGGCTACACAGCCGCCCGGCATTATCCCTGCCTCGTAAAAAGTTTGGTAGAAATATGGCATTTAACAAGCGTGCGTCGCCATGACGCGGCCATACCGAAGCTGAAATTAATTACATTTCGCTAGGTTAATAAATGCTGTTATTTTCAACGCTTAGCTCCATGATATTTTATTCAAGTGGGTTACAGTCAAATTATTAAATTCCACATCGCGCTTATGACTGCTTCACCTATATATTTTTGAATGCTTTTCCGTCACAGAATAATAGCGTCTAAGAACGTTATGGCATGGAACATACCAATTGATTAATAGGGAAATTAATGAGTATTGGATATTATTTAAGGATCGGCGATAAAACCACCTGTGGCGGCCGAATCCTCACCGGCGACCCTGCGTGGAAAATGGACGGCATCGCCGTTGCCCGACGCGGGGACAAAGTCTCCTGCGGTAAAAATAAACAGACCTATACCCTCATCGGCGGCATCCGCGATATGTCGAGCCAAGGCATCCCACTGGCCGGAACGCTGGACAGCAAAAGCGGATGCCCCTGCCAAGCCCGGCTTATCGCCTCGTTGCGTCATGCGACCTACAGCAGGTCGCAAAATACGGCAAAACCGGCGACATCCGCCACTGACCAGAACGAACCGGTGCAATTTGCCCAGGCCGCCGGTAAAGCTCTTGCGGCATCGCTGCCGATCGCGGGTGCCGGCTCAGCGCCAACGCAAGCATCCAAAGAAGGTAAGCTGCGACTGTTAACTCAAGGGGAAATCGCCCTGGCCAAATCGATTTATGGAGAAGAGATCGAATACCATAAGGTATGGGTGCATTGCGACAGTTATTTACCTTTCGGCATGCAGGGCGAGAGAGTGGCCATGACGCCCAATGGCGAGCTGTACTTCAGGGAAGCGACCTATTCACCAGATTTTTCAAAAGAAAAGTATGAATGGCAGCATCTTTTTATTCACGAAATGGCCCACGTTTGGCAATATCAGAAAGGCATGTGGGTAAAAGCTCGGGGGATTTTCAGCTGGGCGGTGGATTATCAATACCAGCTTGATGGCAGAACGCTGCTAAGGGAATATGGCATGGAACAGCAGGCGTCGATTATCGCGGATTATTTTCTTTTAACAATTCATGGGCCCTATTATTGGCATAAAGAATTGGGAAAAGCAGTTAATTTCAAAGGCGACAAAGATAGAAAAATATTGCCACTTTATAATTTTACCTTATCCCATTTTCCTCAGGAGATATGATCACATGAACGGGAAAATGCTGCTTTTTCTTCCTTTTTTTACTAATGGGTGTCATTTACTTGGCGATAAAGTTGAACCAAGCTATCAAGCAGGGGTAGATATCGTTGATAATAAAATTTGCGTCACCGTACCCATCCACTTGGAAGAAGTTGTGAGCTTTATCGTTATTGAGGAAGCGGGCAATAGGCATAATAGAATTTTTATTCCTTTCGATGAGCTTAATGATCCTTATAGACCTGTTGCTAATCAATGTTTAACTACAGAAGGTTTTAACTTCGAAAAAGAAAAGACCTATCATTACACGGTGATGTTGGATGCTCCAGATAAAAAAATACCGGCGTTTTTCGACGAGCTTTACATTTTCTGAAATTGAAGGCAGTAGGGTAATCACTTATAGAGAGCCCGCCTATAAATACGAAAAATTGCCATAACCCTGTCCGGTAAAACGCTTAGTGGTTAGAACTCGAGAAAATAAACGCTACTTTGCCGTCTTTGCTTTGGCGCATTGACCCTCTAGTTCCCGGCTAACCAAGATACGGAAGCCGTTCGGGGTTTATTTACAAGCCGCGGCGGATAAGATTTTTAATCGATTGTAACATTAATTGAAAGCCACGGTTGAGGCAGGCTCTATAAAGAGTGGTTTTCGTCCCCGGGAATAAGCGCCTGCCCGCATGCCCAGGCCGAGCTCCAGGCCCATTGGAAGTTATAGCCCCCCAGCCAGCCGGTGACGTCCACCACCTCGCCGATAAAATAGAGCCCCGGCACCTGTTGGCTCTCCATGGTCTTGGAGGAGAGGAAGCGGGTATCCACCCCCCCCTGGGTCACCTCGGCGGTACGATAGCCTTCGGTGCCGTTGGGCTGTACGCGCCACTGCCGTAAGGACATTACCCAGTCGTTTTGTTGACGGCGGCTGAGCTGCGTCAGGGTGCATTCCGGAATATCCAACAGGGTATGCCAGCACTCCACAAAACGGCGCGGCAGCACCTTCGCCAAGGTGTTTTTCAGCGTCTGGTTGGGATGTTCCCGTCGCTCCTCGGCGATAAACGCCGCCAAATCCCGCTCCGGCACCAGATTAAGGATAAGGTGCTCGCCCTGTTGCCAGTAGCTGGAAATCTGCAGTATGGCCGGGCCGGAGAGACCCCGATGGGTGAAGAGCAGGTTTTCACGAAAGGACATGCCGTGGGCGGATTCCACATAAGAAGACAGGGCAACGCCTGCGAGCGCGCCCAAGGACGACAGCAGCGGCTTATGCAAGGTAAGCGGCACCAGCGCGGCGCGGGTGGGCACTACCGGAATACCGAATTGTTCGGCGATACGGTAGCCCAGCGGCGAGGCGCCGAGTCCTGGCATTGAAAGCGCCGCCGGTGGCTACCACCAGCGACGGCGCCGCCACTTCGCCGGCGGGCAGGAGCACATGAAACCGTTCGCTGCGGTTTTCCGCTTTGCGCTTTTCAATCGCCGTCACGTCGCTGCGCATCCGCAGGGTGACTGCGCCGCGTTGGCACTCGGCAAGCAGCATGGTGACTATCTGCTGGGCCGAATCGTCGCAAAACAGCTGGCCGAGCGTCTTTTCATGGTAGGCGATGCGGTGCTGCCGGACCAAGTCGATGAAATCCCACTGGCTAAAGCGCGATAGCGCCGATTTGCAAAAATGCGGGTTTTGCGACAGAAAGGCGGCGGGCTCGACATGCAGATTGGTGAAGTTACAGCGGCCGCCGCCGGACATCAGGATCTTCCGGCCCGGCTTTTTACCGTTATCCAGCAACAACACCCGGAGGCCGCGCAGGCCGGCCTGGGCGGCGCAAAACAATCCCGCCGCGCCGGCACCGATGATGATGGCATCAAATTGTTCCATTATTGTCACCCAACCAGCACTGAATCATCACAAAGCCATCACCCGATTATCGCTTAACCATCAATCAGTTATCACCCAACTATCGATTAAATATCAATCAGCTATCACCCAGCTATCGATTAAATATCAATCAGTTATCACCCAGCTATCGCTTAACTAACACTCAGCTATAACCCACTATCGCCTAACGCAGTATCGCTCAATAATCACCGTTCAATTTATACGCATACCGCTTTGTCCGCCAAATCAGCCCTTTGTAAGGGCATAAGTCAGAGGGCGGGTGAGTGTAGCGACCTTGAGCGGCAAATGCCAGCCTACCCAGGGGACTGTCCGCGCAAATGAGTTCAACTCTCTGATATCATTGAAAAACGCAAGGTTTCGTAAGAACATTGTCAGCAAAAATGTCATAAAAAGGTCATTTTTTGCTTTTCCAGCGCCCCCGTTGTCGCAGATAATGCGCCCCGTTCATGTCCAATAAATGGCGTAACCTGTATGCTGCATCTATTCACCGGCCTGGAATTTCATACCGGTCTTCTGTTGGTTATCGCGTTAATATTTGTCTTAATATATGAAGCCATCAACGGTTTCCATGACACGGCCAACGCGGTGGCTACGGTCATCTATGCCCGCGCCCTGCGTTCCCAGTTGGCGGTGGGGATGTCGGGGGTATTCAATTTTTTCGGGGTACTGTTGGGCGGATTGAGCGTGGCTTACGCCATCGTTCATCTGCTGCCGGTGGATTTGTTGTTGAATGTCAGTTCCACCCACGGACTGGCCATGATGTTCTCCATGCTGTTGGCGGCCATCATCTGGAATCTGGGCACCTGGTATTTCGGCTTGCCGGCCTCCAGCTCACATACGCTGATAGGCGCCATCATCGGCATCGGCCTGACCAACGCGATGCTTACCCATACCTCGGTGGTTGAAGCGCTTAATATCCCAAAGCTGATTGAGATTTTCCTGTCCCTGATCATTTCCCCGATAGTGGGACTGGTCCTGGCGGGCGCTATGGTGTTCGTCCTTCGCCGTTACTGGAGCAGCACGCCGAAACGCCGGCGTATCCACCTGACTCCCGCGGAGCGGGAGAAAAAAGACGGCAAGCGCAAGCCGCCGTTCTGGACCAGGACGGCGCTGATTCTTTCCGCCGCCGGGGTCAGTTTCGCCCATGGCGCCAATGACGGGCAAAAAGGCATCGGCCTGATTATGCTGGTGTTGATAGGGGCTCGCCCCGGCGGGCTTTATGGTAAATATGAGCGCCACCGGCTATGATATCGCCCGTACCCGAGATGCCGTCGGCAACCTGCAGCAGTTTTATCATCTGCATGCGGCAACCCTACCGCAAGCCGCCGATGTCGGCGCGCAAGCCGTCCCGGCGCCGGATATTCCCTCATCCCTGCCGGCCACCACGGTATTCCACTGCGACGACAACCGCGCGCTTATCGCCATAGACCGTACCATGGCGTTGCTGGAAAATCTGCAAAACTATGAAAGCCTCAGTCCCGGCGAGCGGTCGCATGTCAGGCGCCTGCTGATGTGCATCGCCAATACGACGGACAAGCTCGTCAAACTGCCGCAGACCTCTGCTGAAGACAAACGCTTCCTGGGCAACTTGCGCAAAGACCTGCTGGCAACGGTGGAATATGCCCCGTTGTGGATTATCGTCGCCGTCGCGCTGGCGCTGTCGGTGGGCACCATGATCGGCTGGCGGCGCGTGGCCACCACTATCGGCGAAAAAATCGGCAAAAAGGGCATGACTTATGCGCAGGGACTCTCCGCCCAGGTGACCGCCGCGGTCTCCATCGGCGTCGCCAGCTACACCGGCATGCCGGTTTCCACTACCCATGTTTTGTCCTCGGCGGTGGCGGGCACCATGCTGGTGGATGGCGGCGGCGTGCAAAGCAAAACCGTGCAGAATATTCTGCTGGCCTGGGTATTGACCCTGCCGGTAGCGATTGTGTTGTCGGGCTCTTTGTACTGGCTGGCGTTGAAATTGATTTAACGCCGTAAATTGGGCGGCCGACGGTCGCCTTATGAGGATTAGTGCCAGATAGCCAGGGAAACAAGGCTGACGACTATCAGGCCGCACAGCGCGCTGGTGAGCATAAACTGTCGCCGCACCCGCTCACACCGGCGGATAAACTCCTGATCATGATGATCCAGATAACGTTGTGCATAGATATAACGAACCAACCGCAACTGCTTGCTGGGTTGGCCATGGGCGGTGAAGAACCCGCTGCCGTCCACATATTGATAAAGCAGCGGATCGCAACCGCGCAGCACCACCAATAACGCCCGCAATGAAGAGTAATAGCGCGCCATATTGACGACGCAGACGACACATAAAGCCCAAAAAAAGCGCAACGGTGTTGACCATACCCCCTCCCCGGCGACGCAAATTCACACTGAGCCCCCTGTTAATCAGGCTTGCAGCGATTACGCCCGTTAATAACCCACCATAGGGCTGAATCAGCCCACCCCAAATTTGATATGTCAACGCATTAACTGAATTATGAGGTTCTACAATATTGAGTGTAGAAAAAAGTTTGTCAAAAGAAAGCAACCGAAGCGACATAAATTATGCATTTTTGCAAAATTTATCGTCAGGGCCGGCGGGCTGTCAGGGATGAGACCCCGCTCCCATAAAAGACTATACTAGAACGAGTACATTGTTATTCAAACCATTAACATTCAGCAACATATATTGCTGCGGCGATTGCCGCGCCGATGCCGTATTCTCAGCGGCAGCCGTTAAGCCAAGCGGCTGATATTATTCGGTTCGACGTGATCCCGGCATCACTTCTCCGGTGCCGCGGGATGGTAAACTCACTCTGTCACAGGCAGGCCGATTGAGTGACCCGCGACGAGTTAACGAGTGACATTTTGCAAGGAGTCTGATTATGTCTTACAAACACATTCTTATCGCCGTTGACCTTTCACCGGAAAGCAACATCCTGGTGGAAAAAGCCGTATCGATGGCCAGACCGTATAACGCCAAGGTTTCGCTGATCCATGTCGATGTCAACTATTCCGATCTGTACACTGGCCTTATCGACGTTAATCTGGGCGACATGCAAAAACGCATTTCGGAAGAAACTCAGCATGCCATGACCCAACTGTCGCAAAACGCCGGCTATCCCATTACCCAGGTGCTGAGCGGCAGCGGCGATCTCGCCCAGGTATTGGTGGATGCCATCAATAAGTACGACGTGGACCTGGTGTTATGCGGCCATCATCAGGATTTCTGGAGTAAATTGATGTCGTCGGCGCGGCAGCTTATCAACACCGTGCATGTGGATATGCTTATCGTCCCGCTTAACGACGAAGAAGTGTACGAGGAATAATTTGCTTGTGAACCGACACACTCCGCCAAAAGGGCGGGGTGCGCAGGTTGTGGGCAGGGCGGACGGCGGCGGCCGGACGCTGAAACGTCGATTTAGCGCTAAAAAACCGACCCGGATTCGGCGGGCGTGTATATATCAAATCGATGATTTTTGGTGGCGAGATGAGCCTGAGCCGCTATGCCGGCCAGCGGCGGCGCATAATCGGGCCGTTTGACCACCACTCGCCGCGCGGCCAGCACCCGCGCCGGCGCTAAAAGCCGGTCCGCGTCCTCATCGCTGCCCACCAGCGTTTGAAAGACGCGCATCTCTTTTTTGACCAGGGCGCTTTTCGGTCGATGGGGAAACATCGGATCGAGGTAAACCACGTCCGGACGCGGCGAAAGCCCTGTTAACCCCTCGAGGCTGGAACCATGGACCAGGGTAAGCCGCCTGCGCAGCCACTCGCCCAGTTCCGGATCGGCGTAGGCGCGCTGCAGGCCGTCATCCAGTAATGCCGCCACCGCCGGATGACGTTCAAACATCCGCACGCGACACCCCAGCGAGGCCAGGACAAACGCATCCCGTCCCAGCCCCGCCGTGGCGTCCACCACATCCGGCAGACGGTCGCCTTTTACGCCCACCGCCTTTGCCACCGCCTCGCCGCGACCGCCGCCGAAACGGCGGCGATGGGCGGCGGCGCCGCTGATAAAATCGACAAAAACGGCCCCGAGCTTGGGTTCGTCCCGCTTGCGCAGTTCCAGGCGCCGGGGGGGTTAGCATGAGCTCCATCACCGCGGAAGGATCGCTGGTCAAGCCCCAGCGATCCGCCAGGGCGGCGAGTCGCCTCTCATCCACCTCGCCTTCACGGCTCAGAAAAACAGAACTCACCCATTCCTCCCGAAATCCGCCAAGGCACGGCATGGCGTAACGCTCAAGCCGTTATCCCCGGATGCCGTAATGGTGCAGCATGGCATCCAGCGTCGGCTCCCGCCCACGGAACCGGGTAAACAGGACCATCGGCTCTTCCGAGCCGCCCCGGGACAGGATATTATCCAGAAAGGATTGTCCGGTTTCAGGGTTGAATATGCCCTCCTCCTCAAACCGGGACCAGGCATCCGCCGCGAGCACATCCGCCCATAAATAGCTGTAATAACCCGCCGCGTAACCGCCGGCGAAAATGTGGCTGAATGCGTGAGGAAAACGGCTCCACTCCACCGCCGGCATCACCGCCACCTGCTGTTTCACCTCCGCCAGGGTATCCAGAATCCGGGCGCCTTGTTCGGCGTTGTATTCGTAATGCATACGGAAATCAAACAAGCCGAACTCCAACTGACGCAGGATAAACAGGGCGGCCTGGTAATTTTTGGCCGCCAGCAGCTTGTCGAGCATCTCCTTGGGCAGAGGTTCATGGGTTTCATAATGGCCGGAGATAAACGCCAACGCCTCCGGCTGCCAGCAGAAGTTCTCCATGAACTGGCTGGGCAATTCAACCGCGTCCCATGGCACGCCGCTGATGCCCGCGACCCCCGGGGTATCGATGCGGGTCAGCATATGATGCAGGCCGTGACCGAACTCATGGAACAGCGTGGTGACTTCATCATGGGTAAACAGCGCCGGCTTGCCGCTCACCGGACGATTGAAATTACAGGTCAGGTAAGCCACCGGCTTTTGCAGGCTGCCGTCGGCCCTGCGCAGCATGCCGACGCAATCATCCATCCATGCGCCGCCGCGTTTGTTTTCACGGGCGTAGAGATCCAGGTAAAAGCTGCCGCGCAGTTCCCCTTGATTATCGAACAGATCGAAAAAACGCACCTCGGGGTGCCAGGTCTCCACGTCCGTGCGCTCTTCGGCGGTCACGCCATAGATGCGGTTCACCACCTCGAACAAACCGTTAACGACGCGCTGCTCGGGAAAATAAGGCCGCAGTTGCTCATCATTAATAGCGTAAAGATGCTGTTTTTGCTTTTCGCCGTAGTAGGTGATGTCCCAGGGCTGCAAATCCTCGCGGCCATAATGCTCGGCGGCAAAAGCGCGCAGCTGCGCCAGCTCCTGTTCCCCCTGGGGCCGGGCGCGTTTGGCCAAGTCGGTGAGGAACTCCAGCACCTGATGAGGATCTTTCGCCATTTTGGTGGCCAGGGATTTATCTGCATAGCTGTCAAACCCCAGCAATTGCCCCAATTCATGACGCAGCGCCAGGATTTCACTCATGACCGGACCGTTATCCCATTTGCCGGCGTTCGGGCCCTGATCGGACGCGCGGGTGTTATAGGCGCGATAGAGCTCTTCCCGCAGCGCGCCATTATCGCAATAGGTCATCACCGGGAGATAGCTGGGCACATCCAGCGTCAACAGCCATCCTTCCTGCTCTTTGGCCTCGGCCCTGGCGCGGGCGGCGGCCAGCGCGCTTTCAGGCATGCCGGAAAGCGCGGAGTCGTCGCTGATAAGCTTGCTCCAGCCCATGGTGGCGTCCAGCACGTTGTTACTGTACGCGGAACCCAACTCCGACAGCCGCGCGGCGATTTCACCGTAGCGCCGCTGTTTTTCCGGCGCCAGGCCGATGCCGGACAATTCAAAGTCACGCAGGGCGTTATCAACGGCCTTCTTGCGCGCCACGCTCAAATTTTCATAGTTTTCGCCGTCCCGGAGATCGCGGTAAGCATCATATAATCCCTTGTGCTGGCCGACCCAAGTGCTGTATTCCGACAACAGCGGCAGGCTCTGCTCATAAGCTTCGCGCAGTTCGGGGCTGTTCTTGACCGCATTCAAGTGACCCACCGGCGACCAGATGCGGCCCAGCCTGTCGTCCGTCTCCGCCAGGGGTTGGCACAGGTTATCCCAGCTATAGGGCCCCGATTGCGCCACCACCCGCTCGACGGTCCGGCGGCAATCCTCCAGGGCGGCTTTCACCGCCGGGACGATGTGCTCTGGCTTAATGGCGGAAAAAGGCGGCAGGATAAAAGAAGCAAGTAACGGATTTGTCATAAGGCGGCCCTGATTATCGTTTAACGGCTATCTGGATAACATGAGGCTAACTATAGCGAAAATCAATGGCGGCCGCGGCGGGAATTGTCATTGAATATCATAGTGACACATGTAACGATTAGCATTCTTCATTTTACCAAGGATAACTTCTCATGATTGCAGCGTTTAATCGTATGCTGGACCACCCGGATCTGGGGAAATTCATTCTTCGGCTCTCTTTCGGCGGCATGATGTTGCCTCACGGCATACATAAAATGATCCACGGGATCGGCAATATCATCGCTATGGTGGTTCATCACGGTATGCCGGCGTATGTCGGCTACGGCGTCTATATCGGCGAAGTGCTGATGCCTGTTCTGCTGATCCTGGGAATTTTAGTCCGCCCCGCGGCGCTGATTTTCAGTTTTACCATGGTCTTCGCCTGGCTGATTACCGACCCGGGCCTGGTTTTCACTCTGGACAAGGTCGGCGGCTGGGGAGTGGAAGTCATGGCGGTCTTCTTTTTCGCCGGACTGGCCATCGCGCTTTTGGGATGCGGCCGCATCAGCATCATGAAAAATCCGAACTGGCGTTAAAAAGGGATATCGCGTGTCGTTCCTTTGTCGGCGCTCTGTCGGGCTACTGTCGTGTCGGCACGTTGTAAAAAGCGATACGTTTGTTTCCACCAAAGACACCGGGAGTGTGGAATCATGAATGAATATCGTATTAAGGCGTTACGGCTGGGAAAAGCCTGGTCGCAGGAACAATTGGCGGAATTGTCATCCTTAAGCGTCAGAACAATACAACGTATCGAGAATGGAGAGCAGGCCAGCCTGGAAACCCTGGCGGCCATTGCTTCCGCTTTCGACCTTAGCGTGACGGATCTTTACTCGAGCGATGCGACCGACGAGAAACGCCTGCAAGCTCAAGGTATCGAAGAAAAGCGGGTAAAAATCAAACGACAAATTGATTTAGAAGCCCGATTTTATCGTCGGACGGGCGGTTATATCGTTATTAGCGTTTTATTAGTATTAATCAATTGGCTAACCAACCACACAATAAGCTGGGCCGCCATTGTCATTGCCGTTTTTTGTGTCCTGCTTATCCATCAGGGGCTAAGAATATTTGTGTTCAATCGGTATATTGATAAATGGAAGGCGAAAAAAACCAGCCGATTGCTGGAAAAATAACGTTCGTTTCATAGCGGATACCGGTGAAATAAATCACCTATTTCGAGGGTTTGTGATGTTTGTTTTTTCGCCGGAAAATAAGGCCACGTTATGGGGCTTATCGGCCATTGTGCTCTGGAGCGGCACCATCGGATTAATCAGGGGCGTCAGCGAAACGCTGGGGCCTATCGGCGGAGCCGCCATGATCTATAGCGTCAGTTCGCTATGTTTGCTGTTGTTGGTGGGTATCCCCTCCCTGCGCGCTTTCCCCCGCAGATACCTGATAGCCGGCGGCATCCTGTTCGCCGGCTATGAAATTTTCCTCTCCCTGGCATTGGGGTACGCGAATAACCGCGCCCAGGCCATCGAGATTGGCATGGTGAATTACCTTTGGCCCAGTTTTACCATTTTGCTGGCGGTGCTGATTAATGGTGAAAAGGCCAATAAATGGCTGCTGCCGGGGCTACTGTTATGCCTGTACGGCATCGGCTGGATCATGGGCGGCGAAGGAGGCTGGTCGCTGCCGCGGATAGGACGGAATATTCTCTCCAATCCGGTAAGCTACGGGCTGGCCTTTTGCGGCGCCCTGATTTGGGCGGCGTACTGTAATGTCACCAAGAGATGGGCTGAGGGAAAAGACGGCGTCACGCTGTTTTTTATCCTGACCGCCGTTACCCTGTGGATACAGTATGCTTTCAGCCACGAACGGGGGCTTCATTTGGATTTTGCCGCCACGGCGCGTTTTTTGATGGCCGGCGGCGCCTCGGCGGTGGCATATGCGGCCTGGAACCGCGGCATCATGCGCGGCAATTTAATGCTGTTGGCCACCGCATCCTATTTTACCCCGGTATTATCGTCGCTGCTGGCGGGGCTGCTGTTAAGCACGCCGCTACTGCCGTCATTTTGGCTGGGCGTGCTGATGGTGACCGCCGGTTCACTGCTGTGTTGGCTGGCCACCCGGCATTCCGGCGCTGTATAAACATATCCCGCGTCCGCCGCCGTTACGCACACACCGACAGGTTAGCCGCTGGCTTTCCGACGTCCCAGCTTACCCGGCTGCAAGCTCATGCCATTGCCGGCAATCTCCGTTTACGCATATCGTCAGCCATAAAACGTATTTTAATTTGTTGGGATTAAATCATAACATGGTTAACCAGATGTAAATTAGACTACCTGACCGGTACGAACCCGCGGCTTAACCACCACGACAATCACGTGAACAAACCATTTTGGAAAGCAGTTAAGGAGTTGCCATGAATGTTATTACCTTGGCCGGTAGCCCGCGTTTTTCCCTCAAGATCCGCCGTTCTTCTCACCATTGCCCAGCGTTGGCTAGAGCGGCAAGGTATTACCGTGACGCCCTGGAACCTCTTCAATTTCAATCCGGAAGACCTGCTGTATGCGCGTTTCGACAGCCCGGCGCTGAAAATTTTCGTCAACCAGCTGGCGGACGCCGACGGTATCATTATCAGCACCCCTATCTATAAAGCCTCATTCGCCGGCGCGCTGAAAACCCTGCTTGACCTGCTGCCGGAGCGCGCCTTTGAGCATAAAGTGGTGCTGCCGGTGGCCACCGGCGGCTCCGGCGGGCATATGCTGGCGTTGGACTATGCCCTTAAACCGGTGCTAAGCGCCCTCAAAGCACAGGAAATACTGCACGGCGTGTTCGCCGAGGACAGCCAGATAACCCATTACGATCGCGAACCGCAGCTGACTCCCGAGCTGGAGGCCCGCTTGATGGAATCATTGGGCACCTTTTCGCGGGCGCTTGAGCGGCAGACGCAGTTCAGCAGCATCACTGCCTCTTAGCGTCCGTGAAAAGGCCCGGTCGGGTTGGTTGCAACGTCATTACAGGGTTCTCCATCCCTTAATCGACCAGCGCTTATTCAGAATAAGAGGACTCCCGGATCACGGTGACCGGGCAACCCGCGTTATCAATTATCTGACGCGCCACCGACCCCATTAACCAGCGTTCAATATTGGAAAAGCCGCGGTGGCCGACAATGATATGGTCAATTTTGTGGCTTTCCGCATAATGCAGAATCATTTCCGCGGGATTACCGATTTCCATCTCCGTGACCAGATCGATATCCCGATAAATCGGATTGTCTTTCAGGCTGTTGAAAAAATTGCCATATATCGCTTTTGCATTGTCAATAATCATCTCCGTTGCGGTTCCGCTACCGAATTGCGGTAATTGACAGACTGATACGATATGCAATCTGGCATCGAATCGTTTAACGAATTCGCAAGCAAATCGCAGCGCCTGTTTGGCGCAGTCAGAATCATCATAGGCTATTAAAACCTGTGTAATTACAGCCATGGCTGGTCTCCCGTAGTGTTGAGAAAAAAAGCGGTTTTGCGTCCTGATTGAACAGCAGGCGGCAGGCAAACCGGTACTCATCCTCAGCATACACGCCGGGAAGTGCTTGCGCATCCCGCTTACGCCGGCGAAATCCAGGCAACGCTTTTCACTTTTTATCTATCAGACGGTTTATACTGGGGCCTGGAACAAGAGGTGACGGCTTGGGCGCGCTGCCGGTGCGGCGGGCAGTCCCGGAAAGCCTCACGGGAAGCACAGTAATATTTTGTAATTTACTGATTTTACTGTTTATATCAATACTACCGAACAGCACGGGAACCGCATGTTAAGTTATCGCCACAGTTTTCACGCCGGTAATCACGCCGATGTGCTCAAGCATACGGTGCTGAGCCTGATCCTGTCCGCCATGAAAGAGAAGGAAAAACCTTTCCTCTATCTTGACACCCATGCCGGCGCCGGCCGTTATCTGCTCAACAGCGATCGCGCCGAACGCACCGGCGAGTACCATGACGGTATCGCCAGGATCTGGCAGCGGGAAGATTGTCCGGCGCTACTGGCGCCCTATCTGACGGTTATCAACCATTACAATCGCGGCGGCACGCTGCGCTATTATCCCGGTTCGCCGCTGATTGCCCGCCAACTGCTGCGGGAACACGATCGTCTGCACCTGACGGAACTGCATTCCAGCGACTACCCGCTTTTACGCGGCGAATTTCAAAAGGATGCCAGGGCAGAGGTGCAGCGCGCCGACGGCTACCAGCAGTTGAAATCCCAATTGCCGCCGCCGTCGCGGCGCGGCGTAATATTGATAGACCCGCCCTATGAAATGAAAACCGACTACCAGGACGTGATATCCGGCATTCAGGAAGGTTACAAACGTTTCGCAACCGGCGTCTACGCCCTATGGTATCCGGTGGTGCTACGTCAGCAGGTAAAGCGCATCCTGGCGGGACTGGAAAAAACCGGCATTCGCCGTATCCTGCAAATTGAACTGGCGATAAGCCCGGACAGCGATCGACGGGGGATGACGGCGTCGGGCATGATCGTTGTCAATCCACCCTGGATGCTGGAACAGCAAATGAATGAATTACTGCCATGGCTCCATCAGGCGCTGGCCCCGGAAGGCCATGGCCATACGCTTACGCGCTGGGTCGTGCCGGAATGACGTCGTTTACGCGAGGACAGCAACCCCAATCCCGCTGCGGCTTAAGATGCCCTTCGCCTATCGTAGGGATTGATGCAAACTTTGCGACAACGCCATTTCACGCGTTAAACTTGTGGCCAACCATGAGACGTAGAGGAAAAAAACCGATGACCCGACATTATGATTATCTCGCGATTGGCGGCGGCAGCGGCGGTATCGCTTCTATTAACCGGGCGGCGATGTACGGCCGGAAATGCGCGCTTATTGAAGCGAAATATCTGGGCGGCACCTGCGTCAATGTCGGTTGCGTCCCGAAGAAAATCATGTGGCACGCGGCGCAAATTGCCGAGGCGATAAAACTCTACGGACCCGATTACGGTTTCGATACCACCATAAACCGTCTCGATTGGGCGACGTTGATCAAAAGCCGCAGCGCCTATATCGATCGCATCCATCAATCCTATGAACGGGTATTAGGCAACAATAAGGTAGACGTCATCAACGGATTCGCCCGCTTTGTGGATGCCCATACGGTGGAAGTGAATGGCGAACGCATCACCGCCGATCATATTTTGATTGCCACCGGTGGACGTCCCAGCCGCATCAATATCCCCGGCGCGGAGCACGGCATAGATTCGGATGGTTTTTTTGCCCTGGACGCCATGCCCCGACGTGTCGCGGTGGTGGGCGCCGGCTATATCGCGGTGGAAATCGCCGGAGTGTTGAACGCCCTCGGCGCCCAAACCCATTTGTTCGTGCGTAAGCATGCGCCGCTGCGTACCTTTGACCCGCTGATCGTCGATACGCTAGTGGAGATCATGGCCGCGGAAGGCCCATCCCTACATACCCATTCCATCCCGCAATCCGTTGTCAAAAACAGCGACGGCAGCCTGACGCTGACGCTGGAAAACGGTGAAGAATACAGTGTCGATGCGCTAATATGGGCCATCGGCCGCGAACCTTCCACCGATAACCTGAATCTGGCCGCCGCCGGCGTGGAAACCGACAGTAACGGCTATATTCGGGTGGATAAATATCAAAGCACCAATATCAACGGTATATACGCCGTCGGCGATAATACCGGCGCGGTGGAGCTTACCCCGGTGGCGGTGGCGGCGGGCCGCCGATTGTCCGAACGTTTGTTCAACGGCAAACCGGAAGAACATCTGGATTACAATTTGATTCCCACCGTGGTGTTCAGCCATCCCCCCCCATCGGTACCCTCGGTTTGACCGAACCGCAGGCGATAGCGAAATACGGCCAGGAACAGGTCAAGATTTACAAAACCGGCTTTACTTCCATGTATACCGCCGTCACCGCTCACCGCCAACCCTGCCGCATGAAGCTGGTGTGCGTCGGTCCGGATGAAAGAATCGTCGGTCTGCACGGTATCGGCTTGGGCATGGATGAAATTTTGCAGGGCTTTGCCGTAGCGATTAAGATGGGCGCCACCAAGCGCGATTTCGACAACACCGTGGCCATTCATCCCACGGCGGCGGAAGAATTGGTGACCATGCGGTAGGCGGCATTTCGGCGCCATACAACAATACAGCGGTGATCTCCGCCAATGCCCTCGTCCATTGTCGATGTGACGGGGGTTAATTTTTACCAAGTCCTGCCCGACGTTCGTCGTGGAAAACACAATGGATTTTCAGCAATCTGGTGTGGTGCAAAATGCCGCCAATATTCCATTAGCCGCATGGCCTATCACAGCGATAAACCGGGGCATAAAATGGCATGATAATGACGCGCTTTTATTCAATAACACTTCAGTGTATATGCATAATACATGGGATTATTGAGCTAATTTTGGATTTAATTAAAATATTTTGTAATTTTTTCCTCACTGTGCGAGCCGTCCGATAAATTATTTCGTTACAACCGCATAATTTATCACAATTCCACAATTCCACAATTCCACAATTCCACAATTCCACAATTCCACAATTCCACAATTCCACAATTCCACAATTCCACAATTCCACAATTCCACAATTCCACTGAGAGTTTGATGGCAAAAATGGGCATTAGCCATGCCATTATTTGGTATTTTAGTATTATTTTTCTTTTTAGAAATAGCCGCTGGCCTCTAGCTTTAGCCTTTTTTAGCACTTCTATGGCGCATATTAATCTTGATTATCCAGCCGAGTCCTTAGTATATATTATATAGTTCAATAATACACCTATAAGCATAGGTCATAATTTCAATGATTTATCGAAATTGATATAAGGCAAGGTAAAACTATGGCACTTGCGGCTCCGTCTTTTCCACAAATGGTAGATGGGATAATCCCTATCCAAAGCGTTACGATTGAGGGAGCCGTGATAGTCTTGATTCCGGCCTATTCAAATCCGAGACCCTATGACAGGATAACCGTTTATTGGAATTTTGCGGGTTTAGGATTTTTCGAAATACCAGATGTTATTCCGAGCTTTCCCATTGCGATCCGCATACCGGCAATCTATGCCCCTATAGGCCGTTACATAGTCTTTTATACCATTACGGATTTTGTCGGCAATTCAACATCATCAGAACAGGCTCTGGTGGAGGTTGCCAATAACGCTTTACAACTTGAAGCCGAGGTGAGCACAGCGAATATTGTGGCTGGCAGCGGCATTCCGCATATCATCGACTACTGGCTTCTTAACCCTGCGGGTGTAGGCGCTCCCGACCGCTTGTTGCTCTACAGCGTCGATGGCAGCGCCACGCTTGTGCCGCCCTCATCGGACACCACTGACGGCAACGGGCATACCCAATTACGCGTCTTTAGCAGCACGCCGGGCACCGTAACGGTGCATACGGTCCTCGCGTCCGATCCAAGCGGCGTTTACAGCCATATCAGATTGACTTTTTTTTAGCAACACGTTGACACAGCTTATTTCGGCCGATGTACAAGCTGACCATGCGCAGGGAAATGGTCTGGGAGTCAACAGAATACGTTATCAGGTCAGAACACTGGCCGGCGATTCGCCGGTGAACGGTGCCGTAGTCAATTTCAGCGCCACCGGCGGTGCGGCGCTCTCAATCCTATCGGGAACCACTGATTCGAATGGCTTTGTTACCTTATCTATAACCAGCCTATCGAGTGGCGTAGTAACAATTACGGCTTTATTAGCCTCGGGTCTAGGCATAGAAAACTTTACCAGAGTCACTTTCAACTAGTCGCCGTATTTATGCCAGGGACAGCAGAGTTTAATTATGCCTGATTGTTCATTTAGAAATGCCGGATGTTAGATCAGTGCATATTAGCGAAATCATTATCTTTATAGACATAAAAACAGAATATCTGCCGGAGGTATTTCATGCAAAATCAATATTCGCCTCATTGCACACCTAAAAGAGAATATTACCTTGCCTTAACCTCTTCCACCGCCGCAAAGGCTGACGGAAGAGATACAAATGAAGCCGTTGCGACGCTTTCCCGACTTGGGCAGCCGCTGTGCGGATGTCTGGTTACATTCTGGCTCTCTGGTAGCGCCGTGTTTTGCGATGGCACGAAACAAACGAGCGTGATGACGGATAACCGGGGTCAGGCAGCAGTCTATTTTACCGACTGCCAGCAAGAAACCGTGGCCGTGAGTTGCCAGTTCGACGGGGTATCCGCGCTAAGCTATTCCACCTTTGCCAACCCTGAAGAAATAACCGGATTGGGTATCATCGCAAGTGTCGAAACCAACTACGCTCCGGCTAATGATTATGCTAGTAATGTTATTCAATATACTTTGTGGGATTTTACGTCTGATACCGCCGTACCGGGTAGGGTGCTGAATTTTTCGATAGTACGCGGCGTGGGGGATTTATATAACACCTTCGATACCACCAACGTCTCAGGGCTGGCGCGGGTTTCGTTGCGCAGCGGCATCCCGGATTCGGTGGAGGTTAGAGCCGTTTTAGATGGCCAGCCCACGGTCTATAATTATACCGTGGTAAGCTTCACTACACCGATCACCCACACTATTTCCGCCGAGCCTCTTGATATTAATGTACCTGCCGGCGGCACCTTCCGCATCCGTTACACGCTTAGAGATGTAGACGGCAATGTTGTTCCTGGCGCCTTGATGATTTTTAGTTCCTCTCCCGCGACACCCATTATTACGCCAACGATAGGCTTTACCGACTCCCAAGGACAAATTACCATTAGTATACAAAGCTCTTCGGCCGGTAACTTTATTATTACTGCTGAATATTCGGCAGGCAATGCTGAAAATAACACACTTATTACTTTCAACCCATAATTCAGAGGAAGAGCTTGGCTTAATCGAGGCTTGGACGGTGAATATATATTCGGTGGTAAATGATAATGACCACTATCCAGCTATATCCGTTCAAGCCCGAGAAGCTGTTATATGACACTTTTCAGACGCGATTCGATAAGATTCTTTTTGCTAACCGGGCCGGTGCTATACGGCCGTTTGTTTAAACGAATAATACACGTCTCGGCTTTACTCCCACTGCGGTCTATAGGCATCAAGCATTCTATTAACCATCTCCTCCGAAAGCAGATGGTTAAACAGCAAAGATATTTCTGCTTTTTTTTGGCAGGGGAATGTCAATTTATGAGCTTGATAATTTTATTATGAGACTTATGATTTCTTAAATATCCGGCAGATAATGACCGCTCGCATTCAGGGGTTAGAGATTTCTTACGCTGAATACTCATCACAAACGCTACTCGAGACGTTATATGTTTACTTTAACATAATGAGCAGAAAAAATTTCGACTAATTTATCAATATTATACAAGGGGCCTCCGATGGAAAAGAATAAAGAGTGTTATCCGATTACCCCACCGGAATGTCCGGTGTCGCCGTTAGCCAACTATGTGCTCTCCTCTCAAATTTTAGCGAATAATGCGCCGGCGGATGGCGCCAGTCTAAATGGCGTACGCTTTACCCTCTCAAGCCCGGTGAATTTGCCGGTGGCTAATCAAGCGCTGGAATTTTCCATTACCGGCAGCGCCATTTTGGTTCCTTCGACACCCTATACCAATAATAACGGCATTGTTGATGTGGTGGCGAGAAACTTTGTACCTGAAACGGTCCAACTTTTCGGCAACCTCGTTGCGGACGAAACAGTGAGTGCCAATAGCCTGTTGACATTCATCCCAACGGGTCCTGTGCCGACTTACGAGTTAACGTCCAGAATCATCGTCAATGATGCGCCCGCCAATGGCAGCAGCAGGAATGAAGTGGAGTTTTATTTGTCTTATGGCGGCGCGGGCGTCGCCGGCCAATTAAGATTGTATTTTAACGGCACATTCACTGAGCTGGTCACTACCGCACCTAACGGCTTCTACACGGCGTCTTTTGGCAGCGCAGAGCCTGGGCCTTTTTCCGTCACTGCGGAAGTAGAGAACGATAGGAGCGTATCCGCCTCCGAGACAGTGACTTTTACCCCCGTGGCAGCCTATCCCATCTATTTAGGGTCCCTTCTGGTTGTCATCCCCCTCAATTTTCATATGGGAATCGAAAGCCTGATAAGCCCCTTTGAATTCATTGCCGGCCATACTTATCGTGTCGAGAACATCGGGACAGGATGGTCGACCATTAATTATTGTACCACCTATGCGTTTCAGCAAAGCAGTCAGTCGTGCTCAGCATCAAGGCTGCCTGATTTCACACAGTTGCAAACCGGTAGCAACCAAGTTCACGTCCGAGCGTTGAATTCTGGTCAAGGCGTGGATCTTCGTGCCAGGCTTAGATATTATTGGAACCTTACATCAATTAGGCAATTTGTGGTTCAAGTATACGATGACGGCCCGGATTTATAATCAAGCCGGCGCCCCATATCCATAAAAATAAAAGGTATTACCCTTAACCAGGGTAATACCTTAATGCTCGTTAATTAGCATTATATTTCTTTCAAGCACATCTTACTGTCTCTGTTAAAAGCGATGGTAAATACTGAAAAAGATAACCCTTCCTGTTTTTTGACGGAAGGATGCTTGCTTTTTTAATCACTATGGAATTTGGAGTGTTAAAATATACAGTACAAAATACCGTTTGAACTTAAGCGCTAAGCATTTTCTAGAATTATTAATCGAAGCTTATGATGACCATCGATACATTTATTTTTATACAAATGCCAGTAATTAATCCCGACTAAGCTATCAGTTTAGAGGAGCTGACAATGGAAAAGAATAATTCGTGTTTTCCTGTTACCTCGGTGGCATGCCCTGTCTTACCATTAGCCAATTATGAGCTAAATGCTCGCATCCTAGCCGACAATGCGCCGGCTAACGGCGCTAGTCTTAATGGCGTACATTACATCCTAACCAGCCCGGTAAACCTGCCGGTGGCGAATAGACGGTTGGAGTTTTCCGTCAACGGCAGCGCCAATCTTATTATTCCCACCTACTATACCAATAATAGCGGCGCGTTAGATGTAGCGCTGACAAATACCGTGCCGGAAACGGTTCAACTCAACGCGAACTTGGCGGATGATACCTCAGTTAGCACAGCCAGTCTGTTGACTTTTACCCCTGTAGGCCCAATCCCGACCTATGAGCTAACCTCCCGGGTTGTGCAAAATGATGCTGCGGCCGACGGCATCAGCCAAAACGCAGTGGAGTTTTACTTAACCTATGGCGGCAGTGGCGTCTCAGGCACGATAATAGTAACCGACCTCCCCACCCACCCTCCGACGCCGAGAACAACCGGGTCCAACGGCTTCTATACCGCCTATATTACCAGTTCTAACCCAGGCTCTTTCATCGCCAGCGCATATTTGCAAGGCGATCCGTCCGTATCCACCAGCCAAACCATCACTTTCGCGCCCGTGGTGACGTATCCTGTATTTTTGGGTTCAAATCGGGTATCGGTGCCGTTGGGAGTCTATTTTTTAGGTATAGAGTCCTTTTTTGGCCCCTTGGTTATCAAGGCGGGTCATAGGTATAGTATTAGGGGTATTCCCACAAGTAATCTAATTTTCAACCGATGTCCGTATGGATATACATTTGAGGAAGCCGATCAAGTTTGTGGCATGGACGTCATTCTTGATTTCACCCTTTTGACCAATAGTTTGACTCCCGTTATCGCGCTTAGTTCGGGCGTAGGCGAGAATCTTCACTCTGAGGGCTACTATTTCAATGATTTTACGGCACAAGTATTTACGGTTGACGTTTACGATGAGGGGCCAGCTTAATACTCATTAAGCCTCATTATAGGGCTCCTAAATCAAGTTAAAGGGATCACCCAGTGCAAGGGTAATCCCTTTTTTCCGGGCTGCCGGTCCGAGTGTCATGATAAGGTTATGCTGTCGTCAATATCCCGACTGAGCAGAGTGCGTTGCCGCACAATGATCGCGCCGCAAAGGAGAACTTTTGAAGATAGCTAAGATAAACGGCTTTGGCTTGCACTATATAACATATTGACGCTTAATTATCAATTTGTTATGTGAAGCAATTACTGAACCGCGTTGCTTGGTTTATGGAGGCCGTATCACCGTTTCCGGGTAATCAGCACGGACAGGAGAAAGTGGGGTGACAATATGATCCAGTTAAATCCGTTCAAGCCTGGCAAGCTGTATGTCGGCAATATAAAGCTGCAATGCGAGAAAAATCATAATTGATAACCAAACCGGCGCCTAACGGTCGGCCATATCAAAAAAGAATACACTTTACTTTTTGAACACTTCTTCCGACATATCCTCAACCGACTTGTGAATTAACATTCATAATAATTGTTAACAATACCATACCTTTGGCATTATAATAATGTCTGATTCCTATATACTGGAAACGACAAAATTTATTATTCTGAAGGCAGAGTTGATTTTCGATTGGCTATTAATCGACACTAATTTCTCTGGTCTGAATTTCCACCCTGCAAGCTAAAGAAAATGCTTAAAACAGCTTATTTTTCTGCTTTTTTTAGCATAGCTATGTCAATATATGCACTTGATTATTCTGCTAGAAGACCTATGATTCTGAAAAAAGAAGAAGATAATTATCCTTTTATCTTCGGCTGAACATCTTGTATGTTCATTACTCATCGCAAAAACTCATCAAGACCTGGATACATTGACTTCTCGGAAGGGAGTATCAAACAATCCTATCTGCACCATCAATATTTTATAAGAGGGCCTCCGATGGAGAAGAATAAACAGTATTATCCGATTACCCCACCGGAGTGTGCGGTGTCGCCGTTAGCCAACTATGTGCTCTCCTCTCAAATTTTAGCTAATAATGCGCCGGCGGATGGCGTCAGCCTAAATGGCGTACGCTTTATCCTCTCAAGTCCGGTAAATTTGCCGGTGGCAAATCAAGCGCTGGAATTTTCCGTTACCGGCAGCGCCTTTTTGTACTTTTCGTCACCCTATACCAATAATAACGGCATTGTTGATGTGGTGGCGAGAAATTTTGAACCTGAAACGGTTCAACTTTTCGCAAACCTGGTCGCGGACGAGACAGTGAGTGCCAATAGCTTGCTGACCTTTATTCCAACGGGTCCTGTACCGACTTACGAGTTAACGTCCAGAATCATCGTCAATGATGCTCCTGCCAATGGCAGCAGCAGAAATGAAGTGGAATTTTATTTGTCTTATGGCGGCACGGGCGTCTCCGGCCAATTGAGATTGTATTTTAACGGCGCATTTACCGAGTTGGTCACAACCGCACCTACTGGCTTCTATACTGCATCTTTTGGTAGCACCGAACCTGGAACCTTTACCGTTACAGCGGAAGTAGAGAACGATAGGACGGTGTTTGCGTCCGAGACAGTGAGTTTTAGTCCAGTGATAATCTATCCTATACGTCTGGGCTCAAATGTGATCACGTTCCCACGGGCGGGTGCGTCGACGCTGGCCGGAATACAAAGATTTATGGCAGGATTCAATGTCATTGAGGGTCATGTTTATTCTTTCGAAATATCTCCAGCTAATGTCTTTAATTATTCTGTTTGTCCGGAAGGAAGTGTTTTCGACAATGGCAGTCAGAGTTGCCTGCTTGGTGTAAGCAGTGACTATCTGCATTTAGGTAATGGCATGTCCCCGGTTCGTGCGCTCACATCCGGCCAGGGCAGTAGTCTCCGCTCCCGTTACGCCGTCTATCCTGCTTTGGCGCAGTATCTCACATTTAACATAGTTGTTTATGATAACGGCCCGGGCTGATAGAATCATGGTCTAATGCTTGAAAAAAGGGTTGTCCGTATCAAGGGATAATCCTTTTTCTTTACTTGTGTAAGGTAGATAAAATATTGAAAATTTCTAACACCTTCCCAGCAGTCCATCTTGGAAAATTTAATCAACGGTTATTTTGGCAATTCGTTATCGAGAAGAATAAGAAAGTATTCTTGCCCGAGCGCTGAATTTAAGCCAAAGAGCTGACCTTAGTGCTAGGATTAAATATTTTCTCGATAATCCTACAATTCACGCATCATCTTGGTATCAAGCGTAAGCAGCTGATGTTTTATTTAGCAGAGCCATATCAAAATATGAACTTGACTGTTTTTTATAGGTAATTATCATTTCTAAATAATTTACTAAGAATGATCATTTGAACGCAGAAGTTAAACGTTTCTTACGATGATTATCCATCACTTACGCTATCCGGGACCTCGTATACGTTACGTCACATTAAAGAGCAGAAAACGAGCCAACCCAAATATCCGCTATTTTATAAGGGGTCGACGATGGAAGAAAATAAAGCGTGTTATCCGAGCATTTCACCGGGATGTCCGGTGTCACCGTTAGCAAACTATGTGCTCACTTCACAAATTTTAGCTAATAACGCGCCGGCGGACGGCGCCAGTCTTAATGGCGTACGCTTCACCCTCTCCAGCCCGGTGAATTTGCCGGTAGCCAATCAAGAACTGGAATTTTTCGCTAGCGGCAGCGCCAATTTGATTTATCCGACGCCATATACCAATACCAGCGGCGTTCTCGATGTAGCGGTACGAAGTTTAGAACCAGAAACAATTCAGCTATTCGGAAGCCTGGCTTCAGACCCCACGGTCAGTGCCAATAGCTTATTGACATTTACCCCACCGGTTGGATATCAAATAACATCCGAAATCTTGGTTAATAACGCCGTTGCCGATGGCATCAGCTCCAACCAGGTTCGTTTTCATTTGACTTATGGCGGGATAGGCGTCGCCGCCCAGTTAAGATTGGACATCACCGGCCGGCTTACCCAGTTAGTATCCACTGATAATAACGGCTACTACACGGCGTCATTCAGCAGTACGACGGAAGGAAATTTTACCGTCACGGCGGAGTTGTATACTGATACAAGAATTTTCGCCACCGAGACGGGTTTTTTTTACTTCAGCGTCAACTTATCCCAGATATCTAGGGTCAAATAGAATTTTAATGCCGGCTCCCCTTTATACCAATGCTATCGCTATAGCGGACTTTTTAACTTCATTCAATATCATTCAAGGCCATATATACAGGATTGAGGATATACCTCCTAGCCTCGGCAATACCCATGATTGTTCCCCTGGTTATGTATACAATCATCTTGATAAATATTGTGATCGTCTAACACCGAATGACTTTTTGCATACAGCGGAACCCAATATGACGCCCGCTATCGCTCTGCGTTCAGGCTTAGGCCAGACCCTTAATTCACCCCGATACTTTTCAGTCAATCACTACGTTGATTTTGTCGTGCGGGTATTCGATGACGGCCCGTTTTGACGCCTTAACCCTGCTGCAAGGCCGTTAATGCATCTAAGGGAATACCCACGCTCTGGGTATTCCTTTCTTATATCCATATCCGGCACGCCTGCACATCTGGAGTAACAAACTCTGCCGCTAATGCGTTTTGCGCAGAAACGCAGAAATCCTAAGTTAAAATACCGCCATTATTGGGCGGGGCTATGCTCCCCCCGCCTTGCGCATTTCCCGGCAACTGGCTACTGTCTTGGATTGACGGCATATAACCGGAGCACAACGTTATGTCTTTGACGTCCCTGGCGCATCTGAACAGTCTATCCGCCGATGAATGGGATGCCCTGATCCCGGCGGGACAGCCATTTTTACGGCACGCGTTTCTCAGCGCCTTGGAAGACAGCGGCAGTCTGGGAGCGCTATCCGGTTGGCGCCCTCATCATTTAGTGTGGCGGGAAAACGGCCGCTGCCTGGCGGCCATGCCCGGCTACCGTAAAACAAACTCCGGCGGCGAGTATGTGTTTGATCACGGTTGGGCGGAGGCATGCCGTCGCGCCGGCATTCAATACTATCCCAAATGGCTGGGGGCGGTGCCGTTCAGCCCGGTAACCGGTTCCCGGGTGTTGGGAGAAGAGACGGCGGCAAAGAAACTGCTGGACGCGCTGCCGGAATATCTGGCCGAACAGGGCTGGTCCGGCGCCCACGTGAATTTCACCGATGACCGGGCGAATTCGCTGCTGGCCGCCAGGCCGGACTGGCTGCATCGGCTGGGCTGCCAATATCATTGGCACAACCGGGGCTACCGGGATTTTCAAGATTTTCTCGATACGCTGAACTCGCGCAAACGCAAGCAAATGCGCAAAGAACGCGAGGCGGTAGCGGCGCAGGGTATCGATTTCAGTTGGCTGGAAGGGGGCCAGGTGAGCGAGGCGCAATGGGACTTTATCTTTAGCTGCTATGCCAATACCTATGAAATACGGGGCCAATCGCCTTACCTGACGCGGGAATTTTTCAGTCTGCTGGCGCAGCGGATGCCCGACGCCGTTCGGGTGGTGCTGGCGAGCCGACGGGGGCTACCCGTCGCCATGGCGTTCAGTCTGGTGAGCGAGAGCGTTTTTTTTCGGCCGTTATTGGGGTTGCCTGACGGAGTTTGATCGGCTGCATTTCGAGACCTGCTTTTACCAAGGGATAGACTATGCCATCGCTCAGGGCCTTTCGCGTTTCGATGCCGGCGCCCAGGGAGAACACAAGCTGATTCGCGGCTTTGAGCCGGTGCTGACGGATTCGTGGCACTGCCTGCGCCATCCCGGGCTGCGCGCCGCGGTGGAGGAATTTCTACACCAAGAGCGGGACGCGGTGCTTGCCTGGGCGGAAGAGGCGCGCGCCGCGCTGCCTTACCGTCAACCCTAAGCAGCGAGCAAACAAAACGCTGCGACCTTACCGGCGATTAAGGTTAATTCATCTCCGGCGTTAGACTTAGCCGCCCAAGCAACGCCCCTGCCCCTTCGCTGGCGTTTAAGCTTAAACCGCCCTCGGCGGCAGAGGGCCTGGGTAGCCCAACGCTTTCGTTCTTACCCGGCGCTTGGGTTAAGGATAAGCAGCCGCTGTGGCGTTCAATCCACCCCGACGAATCCGCCGGTCTGGTATTGCCACAGCCGCGCATAGAGCCCCTGCCGGCTCAGCAGTTCGCTATGACTGCCGATTTCAGCGATACGACCTTCGCTCATCACCACCAGCCGGTCCATTTTGGCGATAGTTGACAGGCGGTGCGCAATGGCGATTACCGTTTTGCCCCGCATCAGCACTTCCAGGCTTTCCTGGATGGCGGCCTCCACCTCCGAATCCAGTGCCGAGGTGGCTTCGTCCATAATCAGGATCGGCGCATCCTTAAGCAATACCCGCGCGATGGCGATCCGTTGGCGCTGGCCGCCGGACAGCTTCACGCCGCGCTCCCCCACGTGGGCATCAAGACCGGTGCGGCCCTCGGCGTCGGATAACAGCGGAATGAATTCATCGGCCCGGGCGCGGCGAATGGCCTGCCATAGCTCGTCGTCGGTGGCGCCCGGCCTGCCGTAGAGCAGGTTTTCACGAATGGAACGGTGCAACAGCGACGTGTCCTGCGTGATCATGCCGATACTGGCCCGCAGGCTTTCCTGGCTCACTTCGGCGATATTCTGACCATCGATAAGTATGCGTCCGCCATTAAGGTCATACAGGCGCAGCAATAGATTCACCAGCGTCGATTTACCGGCGCCGGAGGGACCTATCAAACCGATTTTCTCGCCGGGACGGATATCCAGGTTCAGACCGTCCACCACTTTCCGTCCCTGGCCGTAGCTGAAATGCAGATTCTCGAAACGGACTTCGCCGCTCTGTACCATCAACTCTGGCGCCCGAGGGCGGTCGGTGACGTTAACCGGCTGGGCGATAGTATTCAAACCATCCTGCACCATGCCGATATTTTCAAAAATGCCGTTCACCACCCACATGATCCAGCCCGACATATTGACGATGCGTATCACCAGTCCGGTGGCCAGGGCGATGGCGCCGACGCTTATCAGCGACTGCGACCACAGCCACAGCGCCAGGCCGGTGGTACAGACAATCAACAGCCCGTTCATGATGGTGATGGTCACATCCATGCTGGTGACCACCCGGCTGGCCAATTGGGTTTTTTCCGTTTGTTCGGTAATGGCCTCCCGGGCGTATTGCCGTTCAAGATCGGTATGGGCGAACAATTTCAGCGTGGCGATGTTGGTATAACCGTCGACGATACATCCCATCAATCGGGAGCGGGCGGCGGAAGAGGCCGCCGACCGGGATTTCACCCGCGGCACAAAATAATACATACAACACAGATAGCAGACTATCCAGGCGATCAGGGGGATCATCAGGCGCCAATCGGCCTCGGCGAACAGCACCAGCGAACTCACGGCATAAATCAGCACGTGCCATAGCGCGTCCACCGCCTGAACCGCCGAATCACGCAGGGAATTTCCGGTTTGCATAATGCGCTGGGCGATGCGGCCGGCAAAATCGTTTTGAAAAAACCCCAGGCTTTGCCTGAGCACGTAATTATGGTTTTGCCAGCGGATCATACTGGTCATGCCCGGATTGATGGTCTGGTGCACCAGCAGATCGTGCAGGGCGAAGAAGATGGGCCGAACGATAAGTATCACCACCGCCATCCACAGTAATTCACCGCCGTGATCGCGGAAAAAGCCGCTGCCGGAACTGCTTTGAGCCAAATCGATAATACGGCTGAGGTAAGGGAACAGCGCCACCTCTATCAACGCGCCGATAAGCCCCACCACCAAGAGCGCGGCAAAGCTCGGCCAAACCTGGCGCAGGTAGTAGAGATAGAAGGGTAAAACCCGATCCGGCGGCGCGGACGCGGGGGATTCCTGGAAAATATCGATCATGCCCTCAAAACGACGGAACAGCATACAAGCCCCTTGTTGACTTCAAGAAAAGGCATCCCGCCCCTGAAGAATCTCTCCTTAAGAAGGGTAGCTTAGTGTATTTGCACTGAGGTTCGCGAGTCATAATGCAAATTGTTCTCGTTTTGAAAGCAACAGCATCGTGCTCACGGAGCGTGGAAGTACAGGATTATTAACGACGCCATGATGGGCAATTGCGCACCATCCCGGCAAGCGGCAAAAAAGCTGATTGATAACCACGCCATGAGGCGGGATTGTAAACCATCCCGGCAAGCGTAAAAGAACCTGATTCATTACCACGTCATGATAAAGGATTGCGCACTAATCCGGCGCGCGGGAAGGAAGTGGGATTAAAAACGGCGTACCGCCGTGGTTTCGAACCTGTGCCCTTTTACCTGACACAGTCCCAAAGCCACGAGGACGCCGTGGTGGTACTTGTCCGTTATCGCACGCCCCGCGTGCCGCCGGGTCTGGTGAGCCAGGCATGGGACGCTCTTTTTTCCCGTGCCGTGCCGGACTTTTTATAGTTCCCTGGTGTTTAGCTCCATTTCGCTTTATTCCACTGGGTCACGGCTGAGCGGGCAGGTCATGCAATGACCGCCGCCGCGGCCGCGGCCTAATTCGCTGCCTACGATTTCAATCACTTCCACGCCCTCTTTGCGCAATTGCGTATTGGTTTTGGTGTTGCGATCGTAGGCCATCACGACCCCTGGCGAAAGCGCCACCATATTATTGCCGCTGTCCCATTGCTGGCGTTCGGTGTCGTAATCATTGCCTTCAGTCTCCACCACCCGCAGCTTATTCAGGTTTAAGGCCGCCGCCACCGCTTCCACAAAAGTACCGTCGTCGCGGCTAAGCTTCATACCGGTGGGCCCGCTGTCCGGGCGTAGGGAGAACGTCTTGATTTGATTGACGATGGTCGGATAAAGCGTCACCACATCACGATCGCAAAAAGTGAATACCGTATCGAGGTGCATGGCCGCCCGCAGCTTCGGCATGGCGGCAATCATCACGCGTTCCACGCCGGAGCGCGAATTGGCGAACAGCGAGGCGGCCAGTTGGGTAATCGCCTGGTGGGAGGTGCGCTCGCTCATGCCGATAAGCACGGTTTTATTGCCGATAGGCATAACATCCCCCCCCCCTTCCAGCGTGGCGGTGCCGTGATGTTGCGTCGGATCGCCATACCAAACGTCGAAATCAGCATGGACAAAATCCGGATGAAATTTATAGATGGCGGCGGTCAGCAGCGTTTCCTCATGCCGGGCCGGCCAATACAGCGGATTGAGCGTTACGCCGCCGTATATCCAGCAGGTGGTGTCCCGGGTATAGAGCGTATTGGGTAGCGGGGGCAGCATATACTCGGTAATACCCACCGCCTCGCGGATCAATTTCAGCTCTTCATTATCATAATGGCCTGCGTCCGCCAGTTCCGTGGTTGACAGTCCGCCGATAAGAATTTCCGCCAGGGTGCGCGGCGGCAAGCCGTCGAGAAAATGGCGGGTTTCATTAAGAATACCCAATGAAACTTCGTTCGGTACGATTTGCTGATCCAGAATCCACTTCCTGGCGGCCGGATTTTCCAATGTGGTCGCCAGCAGGTTATGCATTTCCACCACATCCACGCCGCGCTCGCGCATTTTGACGATAAAGTCAAAATGATCCCGTTTGGCCCTCTCCACCCATAAGACATCATCGAATAACAGCTCATCACAATTACTAGGGGTCAGCCGATTATGCGCTCGACCCGGCGCGCAGACCAAAACCTTACGTAATTTGCCGACTTCGGAATACACACCATATTTGATGGTCTCTTTCTTTTTGGTCATATCAGCTCCACACGCTCAGATAGTGATAATGCCCGTGGCAATACTCCATAGCGCTACAATGGCGGCAATCATCACGATGATAAAAAGAATTCTTTCCACCGGGTTGAACAAGGCTGAATGCTGTTCGCGTTTAGCGATAATATATAAAACGGAGCCGGGACCGTAGATAATGGCTGAGAGTAAGAGATATTTCAGGCCACCGGCATATAACATCAACAAGGAATAAAACGTAGCGATGACGGCAAAGACAAAATCTTTTTTATGTCCCTGCCTGATAGTGTCATAGGTTTCACCGGTCCAGGCCAGTTTCAAACCATAGGCCGCCACCAGTAAGTATGGAATAAGCGTTAACGAGCTGGTTAATTCCAATGCCAATTGAAAGGCGTAGTCACTAAAAAGCGTCAGGATCAAAAAAAACCTGAATAGTCACGTTGGTGAGCCATACCGCGGCACAAGGCACCCCTTGGCGATTTTCCGTACTAAAGACCTTGGGCATGCTCTGATGTTTAGCGGCGGAAAACAGCACTTCGGCGGCCAGCAGCGACCAGGAAAGATAAGCGCCCAATACTGAAATAAGCAGTCCGATGCTAATGAATAAAGCGCCCCAGCGGCCCACGACGGCCTCCAATACCCCGGCCATGGAAGGCTGGCGCAACGCCGCCAGATCGGGCCGGAGCATCACGCCGTAAGAGAGCATGGTCACCAAAATCAGCAGGCATAACACACCGATAAATCCCATAACGGTGGCAAGCCCGATATGGCTGCGTTTTTTGGCGTAGCGGGAATAGACGCTGGCTCCCTCGATACCCAAAAAGACGAATACCGTCACCAGCATCGTACTGCGAATCTGCGAAAAAAGGGACTCGGGTTCGGCTATGGGCGTGATGGCCAGCGCCGCGTGGCCGGCATAACCGTAATCGTTCAAATGCGACATTACGCCTGCATCGACGGTGTTCGGCCCTCCCCCAAAAATTCAGGGCGAAAAGGCCGCTGTTAAAAGCAAGAATCAGGATGACGATAAAACAGAATATGGGGATAATTTTAGCGAAGGTTGCAATGGTATTTATTGACGCCGCGCTTTTTACCCCGCGCAAAAGCAGTATATGAAATCCCCAAAGAATTATCGACGCCGCCAGTACGGCTGGGACGGTATTTCCGTTGCCGAATATCGGGAAAAAAGCCCCCAGCGTCGATTTAATCAAGACAAAATAAGACACATTGCCGATACAGGTTCCAGCCCAAAATCCCAGCGCGGAGGCAAATCCCAAATAGTCGCCAAACCCTTCCTTTGCGTAAATGAAAACACCGGAATCAAGATCGGGCTTGCGCTGTGCTAATGACTGAAAAACGAAAGCCAGCATCAGCATGCCGCCCCCGGCGATACCCCAGGCAATAAGTGCGCCGAAACCACCGGTGGCGCGACCGAAAGTGGCCGGCAAAGAAAATATACCGGCACCGACCATTGAGCCTACAACTAATGCCGAAAGCGACCAAATGGATAACTTATTCTCCGTAGAATTTGGCATGGCTTGTCCTATTAATGCGCTGTGAAGATAATCCTAACCTCATTGACTGAATTAACGTTGTGATCTTTACCCATTTTTTTATATATGCGTTGATATAGTAAATAGCATAATCGAGAGCCGTACCGCAAATTATTTTTATAACAGTCAGCAGATTATTTTATAACATAAAAACAATTAATTCATAAGCAGGGTAACAATAAACAAGGTGAGTTGTTAGAAAAGCCTTTAGAATTTATAAAAAGATATAATTGAGACTCATGTCAATTCAATTGTGTTAATTAGATTAAATAGATTTAATATTCTATTTTATTCCCGCCACCCACTTCCGTTGCACACCCCGGCGGCGGCGTCGCTTCGCCACGGTTTTTTCCCAGAATGATTCTATACTCTACATGACAAAGCGACCCGGGCGGGCAGGCGCGGCTAACGCGGCCGCTGCTTGAGGTAAGCCGAGTTTATTCAATTAAGTTGATAGCGGATAAGGGAATCCATGGCCGACAAAAATCCAATGACCGACGCCGCACGGCAAGCAAAATCGCAACCGATATTCGCGGATATCCATACCGGTAATGAACGGGTGGATAAACTGGCCCTGAAATCAGGCCGCATGATTCAAAAAGTGAGCGATTACCCGATGATAGCGCATTTATTGCGCGCAGCGGAGCGCTTTAGCGATCGCATGGGCAGCCAGTTTGGCGCGGCAATTACCTACTTTTCGTTTCTGTCCCTGATTCCTATCCTGATGGTATCGTTCGCCGGAGTGGGTTTTTTTCTGGCCTCCAATCCCGATGTGCTTACGGATCTGATTAATAAAATTGTCGACAGTATCAGCGATCGCACCTTGGCGGATACCTTGAAGACCACGGTGAAAACCGCAGTGGCGCAACGGACCACGGTGGGCATTACCGGACTGTTTATAGCCCTGTACTCAGGCCTGAACTGGATGGGCAATTTGCGGGAAGCGATCCGCGCTCAGCTGCGTGACGAATGGGAGCGCACTCCTCAGGATGAAGAAAAGTTCTATATTAAATATCTGTGGGATTTGATATCCCTTTTTGGCCTGATTGTCGCGCTTATCGTTACGCTGTCCTTGACCTCCATCGCCGGCGCCGCCCAGCAGAGCATCGTCAACGCCCTTGGCCTGAACGGCATCGATTGGTTGCGCCCGGCCATGACCGCTATAGGTTTTATTATCTCGATAACAGCCAACTACCTGCTATTTTTGTGGATTTTTTGGATAGTTCCCCGACATAAACCCCATAGCAAAGCTATCTTTCGCGGGACGCTGCTGGCATCGGTGGGTTTTGAAATCATCAAAATCATCATGACCATGACGCTGCCGAAACTGGCCACGTCGCCTTCCGGCGCCGCTTTCGGTTCGGTGTTGGGATTAATGGCCTTTTTTTACTTCTTTGCCCGGCTGACCCTATTTTGCGCCGCCTGGATAGCCACCGCCGACTATGGTAAAAAAACCGCTCATCGCCCGTTCCGGAAGAATAGCAGTGCATTTACCTGGCTATCATCGGCGGGTGTAGTCATAGTCGCTGGCTTTGTGGGTAAGTCCCCCATAAACCGGCGTTTAACGCTTAGCTGCCATCCGCCATCGCCGACTTGGCAGGGCTTAGCGCTGCGCCATGTGACTTCGCGAGAGGGATTGACTGCGCGTTGAGTCCTCTGCCGCATTATCCGCTACGATGCTCGGCCGGGCGGCCAACGGTTAAGAAAACGCCGTTGAAATCGATGTTCGCTGTGTCTAAGATGCTTTTTTAAAGATTTATCCAATAAGAAATATTATGCAATCCACCATCGCGCCCGCTCTAGATACCGACACCGTCCCAATAAATTCCCGCGGCAAAGTGCTGGTGGCGTCTCTGATTGGCACCGCCATCGAGTTTTTCGATTTTTATATCTATGCCACCGCCGCGGTGATCGTTTTTCCCCATATCTTCTTTCCGCCGGGGGATGCCGCCGCCGCCACGCTGCAATCCCTGGCCACCTTCGCCCTGGCGTTTGTCGCCCGTCCCATCGGGTCGGCGTTATTCGGTCATTTCGGCGACAGGCTCGGCCGCAAGACGACGCTGGTGGCTTCCCTGCTGACCATGGGGATATCCACCGTCGTTATCGGGCTATTGCCGGGTTATCACAGCATCGGCATCCTGGCGCCGATAGTGCTGGCGCTGGCACGGTTCGGACAGGGGCTGGGGCTTGGCGGCGAGTGGGGCGGCGCGGCGTTGCTGGCCACCGAAAACGCGCCGGCGCGCCGGCGGGCGTTGTATGGTTCTTTCCCGCAGTTGGGGGCGCCTATCGGCTTTTTTTTCGCCAACGGCATATTTTTGCTGCTCTCCTGGCTGTTGACGGACGAACAGTTCCTGAGCTGGGGCTGGCGCGTGCCCTTCATCCTGTCGGCAGTGTTGGTGATTATCGGCCTCTATGTGCGGATATCGCTGCATGAAACGCCGGTATTCGCCAAAATCGCCCTGGCGAAGGGACAAGTGCGTATGCCCATCGGGACATTGTTCGGCAGGCATCTGAAAGTGACGGTGCTCGGCACCTTCATTATGGTGGCGACCTACACCCTGTTTTACATCATGACCGTCTACTCGCTTACCTATGGCACCACGCCCAAACCGCTGGGCCTGGGTATTTCCCGCAATGACTTTTTGCTGATGCTGATGGTGGGCGTGGTGGGCTTCGGCGTGCTGGTGCCGGTGGCCGGGCAATTGGCCGACCGTTTCGGCCGCCGCATAACCATGATAGCCATCACCCTGGCCATCATCGCTTTCGCGTTGATTTTTTCCCTCTATGCTCGGTTCGGGCGATACCCGCTGGGTGATGACGTTCCTGCTATGCGGTTTTATCCTGATGGGATTGACCTTCGGCCCCATGGGGGCGTTGCTGCCGGAGCTGTTTCCGACGGAGGTACGTTATACGGGCGCCTCATTCTCCTATAACGTCGCGTCCATTATCGGCGCCTCGGTAGCCCCCTACATCGCGACCTGGCTGACCGTCCACTATGGCTTGTTCTATGTGGGCGTCTATCTGGCTTGCATGGCGCTGCTGACATTGCCGGCGTTGCTGGCCACCCATGAAACCCGCCATATCACATTGTAATATTTTCTCATTTGAAACGGCGTAGGATAAGCGGGCCGGCGCGGAGCACCACGCCGCGTCGTGAGATGAAGAACCGGTCGCGAAAAACATTGCGCGCGTTTTGTGTCCCCTCAGAGAAAAACCCATGATGAAATGGCGACCGTTTATCCTGTTTTTAGCCGCGATTATCATCGCCGCGGCCACTGGCATTTACTACCATAGCCGTGCGACGGCGGACGGCAATCCCGATGCGCTGTGGCAGATAGTCAGCCAAAAATGCGTACCCGATCAGCAACGGCTCGGCCGGCCCGATCCCTGCCGCGAGGTCAATCCGGGGGCGGGATATGCGGTATTGAAAGACCTGGTAGGACCATTGCAGTATTTACTGATTCCCCTGGGAAAAATTACCGGAATCGAGAGCGCGCTGCTGTTGAACGAACAAAGCCCCAATTTTTTTATCACGCCTGGCAGGCAAGGCAATATCTGACGGAAAAAGCGGGGGTGCAGATTCCTGACCGAGACCTGGCGCTGGCGGTCAATGCGCCGTCGGCGCGTACGCAAAACCAACTCCATATCCATATATCATGTTTGCGGCCCGATATCCGGCGGCAACTGGATGAGGAAGCCGGCGCCATAGGCTCGGCCTGGCAACCGCTGCCCTCGCCCATGATGGGACACATTTACCTGGCGAAACGCATCACCGCCGAGGAACTGGCGAAGCAGAGCCCGTTTATCACCCTGGCGAGGGAGGTGCCGAACGCCGCCGGCGAGATGGGCGATTTCGGGCTGGCGCTGGCGCAATTACCTGACGGCACCTTTGCGCTGTTGGCCAACCGGCGCAGCCTGCTGCGCCTCGATAATGCCTCCACCGAGGAGATCGAAGACCACAGCTGCGCTATTTTGCAGCAATAGCCGGCCGCTATTTGCTGTTTTTCATCTCCTGCAGAATAGGTCCGCACTGATTCTCCTCGCCGCCGCTGGGAGAAATCATCGCCAGCAGCGCCGCGGCGGGCGTCAATACCGCCCCCAGGGCCACCGCCGCCGCCCCGCGGGCGATGAGCGGGCCGGGCTTCACCCCGGCATCCGGATGTTTAAAGGTCCCGCGCACATAAAGCGGGGAACGCAATGTCACGATACGCACCCCCTTACTGTCCGGATTAATGGAAAGATCCATCCGCTCTGTGGCGAAGTTGGTGGTGCCGTCTATCTTGATCACCGCGTTTTCCGTATCGAATAGAAATATCCGCGGCGTCGCCAGCCCGTCACGTACGCCGAGATCCGCCGCCGCGCAGTTGATCTTCACCTGATCGTCGCCGAACAGTTTGCCGACCACATAGTTGCCGACGTTCAGCCCGGCGATTTCCATCAGATTCCGGCTGATGACGCCGTCATTCATCAAAATGCGCAAATTTCCGTTGGCGCTGCCCAGCAAGGCCGCCACCGAATTACCGGTGCCGGTGAACTGTGCATCGCCGTTGAGCTGCCCCATACTGCTGCGCATCGCCGCCACATCCGGAAACAACGCTTTGAGCTGAAGTTTGCGCGCATGCAAATCGGCTCGGCCGCGCATGGGTTTCTTATTGCCTTCCAAGCGGATGGTGGAATTTAGGGTACCCTGCGCCAGGCCGAAACGCAGCGGGTCCAGTAGCAGTACGCCGTCATCCAGTTTGACATGGGTAGAGAGATCGCTGATGGGCAGCGATTTGCCATGTTCGATGCGTTTGCCGCTAAAGGTCACGTCCGCATCCATGGTGCCCCACTTATCGGTATCGAACTTATCGTAGGGCAGCACTTTATCCGGCGGCTGAACCGATTTGGTCTTGGCCTGCTCTTTTTTACCCGCGGTGCCGGAATCAGCGCCGATAAGCGGCCCCAGATCGGCGAAACGCAGCTGATTGGACTCCACCTGACCGGTCAGTGAAGGCCGCGGCTTGCCCTGCACATATTCCAGCGTACCGTGGATATCGCTCTGCCCGATTTTGCCGTTAAAGTTTTCATAGCGAAAACGGTTGCCCTTTTTTCCTGGAAACGGGCGATAAGATGGCCGTCGGTGGAGTAAGGAGGCGTTTGCGGCAGCACCACGCCGGTGAGATCATGGAGATCCCCCCAAGCTGTCGCCGGAGAGTTTCAGCCGCAAATTCAGACCGCCCAGATTCAAGGGATCGTCCAGGGTCCCCACCAGCGCTACCCGGGTCGAGCCGGAGCTGACATCCGCCTGCAGCGGGAACGGCCGGTTATCGCTGCGAAGGGCCAGCATGCCGCCGATTTTACCCTCGCCCTTCAAAGGGTCGTTGTTGTACTTGCCGCTGACCTTCCAGCCAAAGACATAATCGTCTGTTTTCTGCGGCGCGGCTCCGGCGCTTTCCGGCGCAGGGGCGTCGGTTTTCGCCTGCGAAGCGCTCTGGCTGTTTTTTTGCGCTTGGGTTCCGGCGGCCTTCTCATCGCCGCCGGCCAGTTCCGCGAACGGCACCGGTTTACCCAGCGGATTCACCAACACCTGCACATCGGCTTTGGTGATGGGATCCTGAAAATCGATTTTCCCTCGATCAAACGCGATATCGTCCACTTTGAACGACCATGACGAAGGAGGCGTTCCCTGCTGCGGTTGATCGCTGTTCGCCAGGTTGAAGGTCCAGTTATTCTTGCCGTTTTGCAAGCGCTTCAACGCGGCATCGGGCTCCACCAGGGAAATGCGCGGCAGATAGACTTCTTTATGCAGCAAGGCCAGGGGAGAAATGCTGGCCTCGACCCTCTTCAGGCGGGCGGTATACTCTCCCGGCACATCGGGAGGATTGCCTAATACCACGTCTTCGGCGTGAAGATGCGGCCAGGGGATCCAGGCACGCCAGCCCGTCTGGTCCGGTTGACGCATCCATTGCACTCCCAGGTCGCCGTTGATGGCGAAGGGACGATGCAGTTCGGCGGTCACTTTCTCATTAATGGTCGGCTTCAGCCGATTGAGATCAAATGTTGCGATAAATATGACGACGGCAATGATGACCAATAGCAGAAACAATACTGTCCCACCGATCGCTTTTTTGGTCAGTGTCATGATTGTTTCATTCCTCCAGAGGCGTATTTGTAACATTAATAATAGTCGAGGATTGCGGGTCCGCCGCCGCGTCTGCCGTTTTGGCGCGCTATCGGGCGACTCTGGTCTGCAAGGGGCGAAACGATCCAGGTCATGAAAGATTAAAACAACGTTTCAAAGACTATTGACTGCACCGGGCAATCTGTTGAGACTAGACACACCCGTTATCTTTCAGGTTACAGACCCGTTGGCCGCGGCTTGAAACGACCGGCTATAGGTTTATCAACTCTTTTTTACTCATACAGGTCGCAGTTAATGACAACCCAAAACATTGCCGTCATCGGCGAATGCATGATTGAACTGTCTCAAAAGGGTAGCGATGTGAAGCGCGGTTTCGGCGGCGATACGCTGAATACCTCGGTGTATTTAGCTCGTCTGGTGAAACCGGAGACATTGGGCGTGCATTACGTCACCGCCCTCGGCACCGACAGTTTCAGCGGGGAAATGCTTAAATCCTGGGGACAGGAAGGCGTTAAAACCGATTTGATTCAGCGAATGGATGATCGTCTGCCCGGTTTATATTATATCGAGACCGATGACGCCGGAGAGCGAACCTTCTATTACTGGCGTAATGAAGCCGCCGCCCGTTATTGGCTGGAAAGCGGCGACTCCGAGCGTATCTGCGGTGAGTTGGCCGGTTTTGACTATCTCTATCTCAGCGGCATCAGCATCGCCATCTTAAGCGCGAAAAGCCGCGAACGGTTGCTGGCCTTGCTGAAAGCCTGCCGGGCCAATGGCGGAAAGGTTATATTCGACAATAACTACCGCCCGCGCCTTTGGCAAAGCAAGGAAGAGACCCAGGCGGCCTATCATGATATTTTGTCCTGTACAGATATCGCCTTCCTGACGCTGGACGACGAAGAGATGTTGTGGGGCAAACACAGCGTTGAAGACGTCATTAAGCGCACCCGCGAATGGGGCGTGGGGGAAATCGTGGTGAAACGCGGCGCCGGGCCTTGTCTGGTCTACACCGCCGACGGCAAGTCGCTGGAGGTGCCCGCCAATAAATTACCCAAGGAAAAAGTGGTCGACACCACTGCGGCGGGGGATTCCTTCAGCGCCGGCTATTTGTCGGTGCGCCTGACCGGCGGCGATGCCGCCGCCGCCGCCAAATCAGGTCATCTCACCGCCGGCACGGTGATCCAATACCGCGGCGCGATCATCCCCCGTGAGGCCATGCCGCATTAAGGCTCCCAAGCCGGCTATTCCCGCCGGCTATGGCGATACCGCGTTAAGCTTCCGCGCCGTCATTTTTGCCTGCAATCTCTGACGGCTTTTCCCGCTATGACGATGCCGCGTTAAGCTCCCGCGGCGTCAATTTCCGCCTTTAATCTCTGCCCGTTATGATGACGCGCCTCGTTTCGGCCCGGCGCGGCTGCCGAAGACGGTACCGTTTCGGCTTCCGTGCCGGGCATCGACGGTTAGAGATGGCGATATATTCACCTTACCCGTCTTTTCAAAAATAAGTTTTATTAAATAGGCTTAGTTAATTGCATTAATACTATTCGTTTAATTTTCCGTTGTCATGATAGCAAGCCATGACGTTGTCAATTATTGTTTTTACTACCCTGAGCTTAATACCATTGACTTTGTTGTGATGAATGCCAATATAATCCGGAAGCGCGTTGCGCCGGGCGCTTCAGAGCGCTAACAATTTACCTAATCAATCAAATTATGTCTGCATTAATCACAACTTAATATATTTTATTAATAGCATCCGAGAGTATTTTCAGGCGAAGTTATTTCTGGAAGACTCAATATATCAATATTAACGGCAGGATAAATCCCACCTGATTTAACATACCGGCAGAGTAGGCATGCCTACTATTCCAGGACGGTCACTAGTTTCAAGGAGACGCCATGAAAAAATCCGCCCACACCAATGATTTTGTTTCCGGCCGCGTGCCGCCATCCGCCCGCTTCAGTCTGTTCACCGTGGCCATCGTTCGCATCGGCGCGACCACATCGCTGGTGCAGTTTATGCTCGGCGCCACCTTAGGGCACAGCATGACCCTATCCCAGGCCATGTGGGCCACGTTGCTGGGCAGCCTTATTCTGGAGTTCATCAGTCTGGGAATCGGCATCGCCGGCGCGCGGGAAGGATTGTCCACCAGCCTGCTGGCCCGCTGGTGCGGCTTTGGCCGCTTCGGCTCCGCCATGATTGGTCTGGCCATTGCCGCGAGTTTGCTGGGGTGGTTCGGCGTACAAAACGCTATTCTCGCCAAGGGGGCCATCGCCGCCCTGGATCTGGATAACGGCAATCCCGCGATTTTTCGATGGGCGGCGGCGATAACGGGGCTGCTGCTTACCATCCTGGTGGCTTGCGGCTTCCGGGGCCTGGATTGGACGGCCAAAGTGGCGGTGCCGCTGTTTTTCCTGGCGATCGCCTGGATCTGCATCGGACTGATACAAGGCCAGGATCTGCGGCAGCTCGTGGCCGCCGCGCCGGAAGGGCCGCCGCTGACCCTTGGCGGCGGAGCCACCATCGTCGCCGGCTGTTATATGGTGTTCGCCATTGTTTCCGCCGATATGAGCCGCTATTGCCGGAGTAGCCGCCATGTGTTCTGGATGATGACGCTGTCCATCATTACCGGCGAGTTCCTGGTCAACGGCATCTCCATCCTGGTGGCCAAGGCGCTGCACACCTCCGACGTGGTGGCTATCATGACCCAAAGCGCGGGCTGGCTGGGATTAGCGGCCGCGCTGCTGTCGGCGGTCAAGATAAACGATATCAATCTTTATTCCGCCACGCTGGGCTTCGCCAATGCGCTGGAAGGGATAACCGGTAAAAAAGGATCCTATCGGCGATTGACCCTGCTCCTGGGCGTGGCGGGCACGCTGATATCCGTGGCGGGCATACTCGAGCAATTCACCGGCATCCTGACTATTTTCGGCGTCTTATTCCCCCCCCATCGCCGGCGTAATGCTGATAGACTACTATGTCCTGCGCACTCATCGCGCCATCCTTGACGCCACCCGGATCAACGGCCAGTTGCCGGACGCCGCCGCCACGCCCCTCGTCGGCTGGCCGGCCATGCTCGCCTGGGCGGCGGGCAGCCTGTTCGGCCTGCTCGTTCAATGGGGCATCCCCTCCCTCAGCTCCTTGCTGGTGTCGGGCTCGCTGTACTGGCTTATTCAGCTTTTCAACCGAAAAAGCGGCTATTCCACCGCCGCGTCCGGCGCGTGAAATCAGTTATGGGATTGCGGCGGGATATCGGTGACTTCCGGCTTGCTTTCGTCTATGGATGCGGGTTGCGGCCCCGGCGCCATAATATGATCGTAGGTTTCCTGCAATCCCTTCATGTTGACCTCCTGCTCCCCTTCGGGCTGCATCAGCACCAGAATGACATTTTGCGACAGTTGCTGGTGCAGCTCCTGATTCAGCATCGGCAGCGACAGCTGGGTCAAAAACTCATTACGCAGCTTCTGGTATTGCTCGGGGGCGATATCCACCACATCATTTTGCTGCGAGCGCAGCCGTTGGCTCATTAATATGCCGGTATCGGTGCGGGCGTAGGTGGCGAAAAGCGTACTGAGCTCACCGGTCTTACGCGCCATCAACGCATCGAATTCCTCTTTTCCCAGCCCGGCATTGCGCAGGCTCGCCAGTTCGTGCGCCACGAAGGTCATTACCGGCATTAAATTTTCCGATGGGGTATCGATATGAATGGCGCACTGTGCGCGCTGATAATGCACATTGCAGTCGAAACGCAAATTAGCCTGTTTAAGGCTATTTTCCTTTGAAGCCTGCAGCGCTTGCTGAACGTGCATATACAGCGCTTCCCGCGCCAGATCGCTGCGCCAGTAAAGGTTAAGGGCGCCGGAATCCCTGATGGGCTGCCATGGGGTATCCCAAATCAGTTTCAGGCTGTCTTCCTTGCCGTTCCCGCTCATCAGGCTGACCGGTTGGGGCGGCAGCGGCGAGAGAGTCGGCACGATGGGCGGCATATCGCGTTTTCCCTTTAAAGGAGAAAACGTTTTCACGATCTGTTCGTTTAAACCGCGGCCGTCCACATTGCCCACCACATACAGCGTCATGGCATCGGGGGTATACCAACGCTGGTAAAATTGTTGCAGTTGCTGACCGCTGACGGGCAACCGGGCTGATTGGCCCGGATCATGGGCCAACAGCACCGACCCTTTCAACCGGTAGTGCCACCAGGCGCTGCCGGAGTTCTCAGGGGCGGAGGCCACCGGATCGGCAGTCTGCGTGGCGGCGTGTATCGTCGACGGATTAATGGCGAGGCGGCCTCCGGCATTTGCCATCCAGCGCAGCGCATCCCGCAATAAGTCCGGCCGACCGACGGGCAAGCTAAGCCGGTAGAGGGTATAGTCGTAAGAGATGACCGCCGGCGCTTTGGGCCGTCCGTCATCCATGCCCTGCTGCCACAACGATTTGAGCTGCGAAGCGGACAAGGTATCGCTATGAGTGAGCGCCAGCCGGGGCAAGAGCCGCGCATAGCCGGTCTGCTGCGCGTTTTCCGCCAGCGAACCGGCATTGACCATCAGGCGTAATTCGATGCGGTCGTTCGGCCGTTGCGGTGTCGTCAAAACCTGCCAAGAGAAGCCATTGGGAAGTTTACCCTGTTGCCAGGCGGGATCGGGTTGTAATGCTTCTGCCTGCACATTGCCACCCACCGTCGCCAGCAACATTCCGCTTATAAATAGACGAATTCCGGTGCCCTGCATGTGAACCCCTACTCAAAAACTACCTATTAGAATATGTACAGCTCAGCCAGACGGTTAACTGTGCGTTCCCTCGTCTCGTACTTTTCCGTCGGAAAAAAAGTGTGGCGCAAAGTGTACCATGTTGTTAGACCGCGGACCTTTAAGGATGTCACCGTACCGCAGAAAATATTACCCTTGTGTATAGCGGGGGCAGGAAAAGGGGTAATCGGCCCGTTTCACGGCGACATCGACCGGATAAGGGTATGGAAAGGGCTCGAAACAGACTTTGCAGCGACGTCGAACGATGGACGCGCCGCGGTGGCTTACACAGCGGCGAAATGCAGAAACCGCTGTTCAAACACATTTTGCGGCAAGGGTTCGGCGAATAGATAGCCCTGGCCCCAAGCGATTTTCTGCTCCAAAAGAAATTGTCGCTGCGCTTCGGTTTCCACGCCTTCGGCGATGACCGGCAATGCCAGCACCCGCGCAATGGCGCTGACGATACGCAACATGGCGGGGTCTTCAGGCAGCCCTTCGATAAAGCTGCGATCGATTTTCAGCAAATCGATGGGCAGATTACGCAAACGGTCCAGATAATACAGACTGGCGTAGCCCATGCCGAAATCATCCAGCGCGATTAAAATACCCAGTTCGCGTACCTGGCGCAGCAAAAGCAGGGAGTGCTCGAACTCATCGATTTCCGCGGTTTCCGTTATCTCCAGCATCAGTTGGGAAGAACAAATTTCGTAGCGTGACAGCAACAATTTGAGATAGGGCACCAAATTGGTTTCCTGAAGCTGTTTGGCGGAAATATTCACCGCCAGCGGAATCTGAATGCCGCGCTTGCGCCAATCGGCCAATACCCGGCAGGAAGCGTCCAGCACCCAATTGCCCAGGGGCACCATCGCGCCAATCTCCTCCGCCTCGCTAATGAAATCCGCCGGCAGGGAATAGGTGCCGTCTTCCCGCCGCCAGCGTAACAGCACCTCGGCGCCGATAAGTTTTTGATCGCGGATATCCACCTGGGGCTGGAAGAACAGCTTGCAACGGCCCTGCTCGATACCCTCAAGAATGGTACTCTCGAGTGTCAAACGCCGATGAACCATCTCCATCAATTTAGGCTCGAAGAACAAGATTTGGTTCTTGCCCTTTTCATGAGCGGACATCATGGCGGAGGTGGCGCGGCGTAATAGTTGGTGGGCGGATTCATCCAGGGGCTGTCCGAGGGCGATACCGATACTGGCCATCGGCCTTAGCGACAAACTACCGATATTCAACGGCTCATTGATGCTTTTCATAATTTTTTGCGCCAAGAGCATGCCTTCAAACGGTTTCTGAATGCCGTTATCGAAAATCACGAATTCATTATGGTTGAGCTGGCCGAGAAACTGGTTTTCGCCGATATGCTGCTTTATCTGCCGTATAAGCGTCATCAAGAGCGTTCCCCGCTGCGCCTCGGTTAGAACCCCGGTTGCTTCTTGCAGAGTACCGATACTGATGGCCAATAAACAGAAATGCTTCGATTTCGACGGCAGGGCCATCTGGGAATCCAGCATGGCGGTAAATAAATTCTTATTGGGTAAAGCGGTCTCTGCATGCCGGGTGGAAAGGCGGCTAAGCTCATCAAACATACCGGACAAGATCTGCTGGTTACGGTTATAGCTGCGCACCAATACCCCAAGCTCATCATCGCGATGCATATTCGGCAGCGAGAGCTGATGGCGTGGGGTATCCTCGGGCGCGAGCTTTTCCAATTCGCGGGCGATCTCCCTGAGCGGATGTACCATCAACCGGTTCATACACCAGGTAATCGCCACGGTCATGATGAGCGCCAGCAGGAGATAGGAGGATAACAGCGTGAAAAATGTGCCGGCGATAAACTGATACAAACGGTAGGAGTCGGCCTGGAGCACCAGCGCGGCCGGCGCGCCGGAGTTTGCGGCGCGCGGCGGGAAGTAGAGCGGTATAGAAATTTCCACCGGCAGTTTAAATAGCCGCTGAATGATTTTCGGCACCTGCCGTTCAGGTAAGAAATCCGCATGCAGCACGTGAAAACCATTGGGTAAGACCACGTCCGCGCGCCTGACGGCTCCCGCCGGCCTGAGGGTATCGAGTGTTTCACCGGCTTGCGCCACATCCGCCTTGATTACCGCATCGGCCAGGGGCCGGCGTACTGAAAGCGCGATGTTCTGCAACTGCTGCTGGTAGTCTTCCCGGCGAAGCTGGACGAAATGAAACAGTTGGATCACGATAAAAATGCAAATAACCACCAGCGCCACGGCTGATACCGTTGCCATTTGTTTAATCGTTAATGAGCGTCTGATCCGCAAACTGTTCTCCAAAGCATTCCCTTAGCGTCGCCGCACCCGTCCCGCTGTTCGGCCATCGGGCGAGTCAAGCGCGCGGCGCCGGGGACACCGCAAGATGATTGACCTTTTACGATAAAGATTGCCGCTCGAGCCTATAGGTAAAGTTATGTATAGTAATATATACTATCTCATGCCGTAATTTGTTCTTTAAAACAAGCATTTCGTTCCACGTATGCTTATTAGCCATAGACCTCGCTAAAGTTGACATTACACATCAGATTATTCTGCGTTATGAAAACTCCGGCCTGGCCCCTTGTCCCGATGAAATCGGCCTTGAGCGAGGCCGACTCGACCGAAGGCTTTTCGAGGGATGGAAAGGTTTTTTGCGACAGTAGCAGCGGCGGGAAATGTTCGGCAAACATTATCGAACCGGCTGTTTCTCTTTAACATTTCGCGATGTCTTTGATGACCTGTTAAAAAGACCCGCAGATAATGACATCTTGCCCAAGAAATTGGCTATATTTGTCATAGCGCGTTTTTGACCCTGAAAAATAATGATTTTTTACGCGTCAATTCTTGCGAAAGAGTTGTTTTGGGGAGGGTGCGGCAGACCGGTTTTTAGCGGATATAAATTTTGTAAAAAAAATGAGACATGTATTAGTTTATCTTTAGATCTGCTATACCCATCATTTAGCACCTGCAAAAAAGACTCGCTTGGCCGACCGGCGCTTACTTTCATAACTGTGAAGGCGCCTCGGCGCTATGCCGTACAAATTTAACCTACGAGGTTGAAAATGAATAATTATGATGACATTAAGCGGTTTAAAGAAAAATTAAACTTGGAAGGTATTGATTACAAAGAGATCGCTGAAAACAATCCGCATATTACTCCGCATAATTGGGCCATCATTAAACAAATCGCCGCCGCCGATGAGCCATTCCATCCGTTGGAACAGGGTCAAACCACCCAGCCCGTGCCCATGCCGGTTTCCAATAAAGAATTCAGCCCTTCGGCTTTTGTAAAACCGGCGGCCCCGCAAGCCCTGCGCGGCGGCGGAAATGCCGCGGCGCCTGCGCCGCAGGCTTCCGCTTTCGCTTCACCGTTAATGGCGGCCGTAAGCAAGGTTCTCGCTACCGGCAACGGGGCCGGCACCCATGCCAATGACCCGCCGACGGCCGGAACATCGCCTATCAATGATAACGGTTACGGACAGCCGGCCTCTCGTCTCTCCATTCTGGATAGCGTCGGTAGAGGACTTCCCCCCCCGTTGAAACGGCTCATTTCGACAGCGTTCCCCGCCGCGAACCCTCCGCCGCTCCGTCGCCCGTGGCTCAGGCAGACGGGCGTCAACGCCCCGCCGCCGACGCGTCTATTTTCGACGGCGCTCCCCGCCGCGAACCCGGCGCCGACAGCGGCAACGATCGTTTAGCATCGCTGTTCCGGCAGCAGGGCCTAACGCCTTCGCCGACGCCCTCCCGGGAAATGCGCTTCAATACATTATTCAACCGTAAATCCCCACATATGGCCGGGACGTTGCCGGGTCGGGATATGCCACTTTCACTTCTTTTAGAGAATATTGCTTTATGCCGTTAGTGTGTGTCTGTTCGCCAAAGGGCGGGGTAGGAAAAACCACCGTCAGCGCTAACCTTGCGTATGCTCTTGCCCGTAGCGGCAGCAAGGTGCTGGTCATCGATTTTGATGTGCAGAATGCGTTGCGTTTACATTTCGGCGTCCCTATTTCAGATACCCGCGGCTACGTGGCCCAAGCCACTACAGCCGTAGATTGGAGCCAGTTTATTCTTAAAGCGGATGCCAATCTGTTTGTGCTGCCTTATGGCGAGGTAGAAGAGGAACAGCGGCTGGCGTTTGAAAACGCCATCAGCCACGATCCCCATTTTCTGCAGCGCGGATTGAACACGGTATTAAACTACCCCGGCCTGGTGGTCATCGCCGACTTTCCCCCGGCCCGGTTCCGGCCTTGAAAGCGGCAAAAAATCTGGCGGATATGCATATCGTGGTAATGCTGGCGGATACCGCCTCATTATCTCTGCTGCCGCAAATGGAAAATCATAAATTCCTCGGTTCGGAAATGAACAACCGGCTCGGCGAATACTATGTCGTCAACCAAAGCGATATGCGCCGGAATCTCAGCCGCGATGTCTCGCAGTTTTTTGAGCAGCGGCTGGGCGACAGATTATTGGGTATTATTCATCGGGACGAGTGTGTGCCGGAAGCCAATGCGTCCCAACGGTCGATAATGGAATTCAGCCCGGTTTCCGCCGCAGCTTTCGATATAGAACTCATCAGTAAAAAAGTCGCCGCTATTACCGGCGTAAAAATCGGCGACGGGGAATTTTATGCCGCGCCTAATCAAGGCATCAAATAACGGGTACGGAAACGGGAATGAATAAGCCTATATTCGCCTTATTGCTGCTATTGCTGCTTCCTGTCGCGGCGGTGATCATCATCACCCCAATGGACAGTGACAAGCAATATGTCTTCGGCCTATTGAGTATTATCTTATTATTGCTCCTTGGCGTCAGTAAAAGCCACTTGGTGAGCGTAATTATGGTGGTCATGTCATTCCTGATGTCCACCCGCTATATTTATTGGCGCGCCAGCGAAACGCTGCATTTCAATTCGGTCATCGAAGCGGTGCTGGGAATAGGACTTTTTATCGCTGAGTTATATGCCTGGCTTATTCTGGTGCTCGGTTATTTGCAAACCACTTGGCCCTTAAGCCGGAAAATCGAACCGATGCCGGACGACCCGACCACCTGGCCGACGGTTGACGTGTATGTCCCTTCCTACAACGAAAGCCTCGACGTGGTGCGGGACACGGTGCTGGCGGCGCAATGCATCGATTATCCCCGCGACAAGATGAAAATCTACATTCTCGACGACGGCAAACGCAGCGAATTCGCGGTGTTCGCCGCCGATGCCGGGGTGGGATACATTACCCGTAACGACAATAAACATGCCAAGGCCGGCAACCTCAACCATGCCATGACCATCACCAAGGGCGAATATATTTGTGTATTCGACTGCGATCACGTCGCCACCCGTGGTTTTCTGCAGGCCACCGTGGGCAGTTTTCTCATCGATGATCGCCTGGCGCTGATCCAGACCCCGCACTATTTCTATTCCCCCGATCCCTTTGAGCGCAACCTGTCGGCGGCCCGGGATATTCCCAATGAAGGCGCGCTGTTTTACGGACCGGTGCAGCAAGGCAACGATAACTGGAACGCGACGTTCTTTTGCGGTTCCTGCGCGGTTATCCGCCGCAGCGCTTTGGAACAAATCGGCGGCTTTGCGGTGGAGACCGTCACGGAAGACGCCCATACGGCGCTTAAGCTGCAGCGCCTGGGATGGAACTCGGCGTTTTTATCGGTGCCGCTGGCGGCGGGTCTCGCCACCGAGCGGCTGGGATTGCATGTTATCCAACGTACGCGCTGGGCGCGCGGCATGACGCAAATTTTCCGCATGGATAATCCGCTGTTCGGCCGCGGGCTGAAATGGCAGCAGCGTTTATGTTATCTCAACGCCATGCTGCACTTTCAGTACGGCTTGCCGCGGGTGGTGTTTTTGACCGCGCCGCTGGCGTATTTGCTGTTTAACCAGAACATCATCGCTTCTTCCGCCAGCACCATCTTTGCCTATGTGCTGCCTCATTTGTTTTTGGCCATCTACATCAACTCCCGCATGAACGGCCGCTTCCGTTATGCCTTCTGGGGCGAAATCTATGAAACGGTGATGGCGTTTCATCTTATCATTCCGACGGTGCTGACCCTGATTTCCCCCAAACACGGCAAATTCAACGTCACCGACAAAGGCGGTCTGCTGGATGTGGGCTTCTTCGATTTCCATATCGTTAAGCCCCATCTCATCGTGGCGGTGCTGCTGGGGCTGGGCATCGCCGCCGGCATCGTCCGCGCGGTCATGCACGACTATTTCAACGTGGATCCCCGGGTTATCGTGCTGAACGTCGTCTGGGCTTCCCTGAGCGTTATCATCCTGCTGGCGGCGATAGCCGTCGCCAAAGAGACGCGCCAGGTCCGCAAAACCATCCGCATCGATGTCAAAATTCCCGCCATCATTCACTTCGCCAGCGGGATTTCAGCCCGTACCGAAACGCTGGATCTCTCCATGGGCGGGGTAAAACTGGTCACCCCGGATGACCGCTATCAGCACGATCGCATCGAGGAAGTGGAATTGCTGCTCCAATCCGGCAGCGTTTGCATTCCCGTCAGCCTGATCGACGCCGATGCCAACAGCATTCGCCTGATGTTCGGCGACATGCCGCTGGAAAAAAGGCGCGAGCTGGTACGAGTGGTTCTGGCGCGGGCCGATGCGTGGATCACGCCGCCCTATCCGCGCGATCGTCCGTTACACTCTTTTGCCAGCATTGTTCGCTGTGTTTTCGAACTGTTTTACAACACCTGGAAAGAACGCGGCCAGAAAAGAAAGAATGCCAAGTCCCCGGGACCTGGTGAAGCGACATAACAGGGAAAAAATCGAATGCCACAGCGTATCGGGAAGATTGCTCATTTTTTTGTGGTTATTGCCTTCATAGGGGGCCTCGGCGTTTCGGCCCCCGTCAATCCGGCGTATGGGGCCGGGGCTGACGCGCAGTCTGCCCCGGACTATCGATTGCCGCCGCTGCCGGCGCCCGCGGGAAGCCAGGCGGCATCGCAAGGCGATGCGGCTGGGCAGGGCGCGGCGAACGCGTCCCAGACCTCAGCCGACGCTACCCGGCAATCAAGCGGGTCGTCCGCGGCGAACGGCGCCGCCGGCGGGCTGCCGATGGACTTTCCGCCGCCGGTCATCAGCGTCGCCCCACAGGACAGCGCCTCGGGACAGGACGCAAACGACCCGTCGGCCCAGGCGAATCCCATCCGGGACGAAACCATCAGCGTCGCCACCATGGGCCAGCCCAACGGGTTGACCTTAAGCGGCGGCCAGCTCCAGTCGGGCGTGGTGTTCACCCTGCCGCAGGATCAAGTGGCCACCACCGCGCGCCTGTTCCTGGCGCTAAAGGTCTCGCCGGAGCTCGCCGCCCGTGATACCAGCCTGCACCTGATGCTGAACGGCCAGGATCTCGGCAACGTGTCTCTCAATCAGGCCAATGCCGTCGATAATGTCTATCAACTGGACATTCCGGCCACCATGGTGGTGGGGAATAATAACCTGAGCTTCAGCGTCAACGACGAAAACACCCTGCAATGCGATCGTAGCCAGTCGGACAAATATTGGGTGACGATCCTGCCCAATAGCCATATTCAGTTGAGCAGCCAGATATTGGATATCGGACGCGATCTGAGTCACTTTCCCCGGCCGTTCTTCGATCCGCTGTCCATGCAATCCCCCACGGTGTCGTTTGTTTTCGGCCAAACGGTGAAGCCGGAAACGGTCACCGCCGCGGCGATGCTGGCGTCCTATTTCGGCCTGTTGTCGAATTACCGTAACGTGAACTTCCCGGTACACCTGAACGAGCTGCCGGCGCAAAACGGCATCCTGTTCGGCGCGCCGGGAGAAAAAATCGGCGATATCACCTTGCCCGCCGCCACCGGTCCAACGCTGCAAATGATCGATAACCCGCTCAATCCGGTCTACAAACTGCTGCTGGTAGTGGGACGCAATAGCGAAGAGCTGCGACAGGCCGCTTACCGGGCCATCTCTTCGCCTTTACCCTCCAGGCAGGATACCGTTCAGGTCACGAACCAGGGCATCCCGTTGCGTCAGCCCCTATGACGCGCCGCGCTGGATTGATACCAATAAGCCGGTTTACCTTAAGGATTTGGCGCAGAACACCACTTCGCTGACCGTCAACGGCCTTTATCACGACGGCATTCGCATCGGCTTTCGGGCGGCGCCGGACCTGTTCCTGTGGGACGGCGACTTCTTCCCGGTGCAAATCGATTACCGTTTCCCCACCGAGAGCTGGATAGACGAGGATCGCTCCCAGTTGAGCATCACGCTTAACGGCACATTCCTGCGCAGCCTGCCGGTGAATAAACGGGGTCTGGTGGAAAGCGCCTGGCATAAGCTGGGCGGGGATACCCGCCAGGAATCCTACAGTCTGCAATTGTCTCCCTACCTGATTTACGGCGATAACCAGCTGGAATTTTATTTTTCGCTGCAACCCAAGCCGAATGCGCCTTGCAGCCTGCTCACCAGCAACAATATCAAAAGCCGGATCGATCCCGACTCCTATATCGATTTAAGCAAGACGCATCATTTTACGTTATTGCCCAACCTGTCCTATTACGTCGGCGCGGCGTTTCCCTTCAGCCGCCTGGCGGATTTCTCCGAGACGGTGATGCTGTTGCCCGCCAAACCGGAGGCGGGCGAAATAGCCGCCCTGCTGGCCATGGCCGCCCGCGCCGGCAATTCCACCGGCATCCCGCTGAACCATGTCGAGGTTCGGCTCGGGCTGCAACAAGGGGATGACGCCCTGTTGGCCAATAAAGATATCCTGGTCTTCAGTTCCCTCAAGCAAACCGCCCTGATCGGCGATGTGCTGGCCAGTTCTCCCTTCGAGATGCGAAACGGCCTGCTGTCGGTTAAAGAGGAAACGCTGACGGATAAGCTCAGAGGATATTTCTCGGGGAATTTTTTCCGACAGGGGGTGGAGGCGGATCGCTACCTGGCGTCAACCGACGCCTGGCGGGGCTTTTTAAGTTTCGCTTCCCCCTGGTCGCGCAATCGCGTGGTGGTCATGGCGACCGCCACCGACAGCGATCAGCTCACCATGCTCAACGCCGATTTGCAATCCTTGACGATAAATGCCGGGATCCGAGGCGACATAGCGGTGATCAATAGCGAAAACGGGGTGAAAAGCTTTGTGGTGGGCGCACAATTCCCTCGCGGCGAAATGCCTTGGTACATGATGATTATCTGGTACGCCAGCCAGCATATTATTTTCCTTTCATTATGCGGCCTGTTCTTTGCCATCGTCATCGGCAGCAGCGTGTACGTATTGCTGTCGCGGCATGCGGCCAAGCGCCTGGCAAATAGCGCCAACAAATAAAGGGTTATTGAAGATGTATCGCGCCACTGGGCCATATGGGTAAGAAAAGATGAAACAGGACATAAATAAAGAATTCAGAACGCTGTTCCTTGCCGGCCTGGCGGGCCTGACGGTGGTTTCCGCCTCGGCCATGGCGGCCCAAAACAGCCCTGCCATCAATGCCCTGTTGCAGCAGGCGGCCTATTGGCATGATAAAGCCCATAACGACCTGGCGGAAGAATCCCTGCAAAAGATCCTGGCGGTGGACAGCAATAACGCCGACGCGCTCTACCTGCTGGCCCTGTACGCGATGAGCAACGGGCAAAGAGCCCAGGCCCAGCAATGGCGGCAAAGGCTGATGGCGGCTTCCCCCAACGATCCCCGCCTGCAAAATCTTGATAACGCCCGGGTCATGCAAGCCATTTCCCCGACTCAATTGGCCAACGCCCGCCAATTGGCGGCCCAGGGCAATACCGCACGGGCCATTGAAACTTATCGCACTCTTTTCCAGGGCGATAAGCCGCTGGATAGCCTGGCGGTGGAGTATTACGAGACCCTGGCCGGGATACCCGCCTCCCGCCCGGAGGCCATTGCCGGATTAAGGGACCGATTGAGCCAGCAGCCCGCCGACAATGCCGCCAAATTGGCCTTGGGCCGCATTTTGACCTACGACGAAAGCACCCGGCGGGAGGGGATCGGATTACTGATGCCCTTGGCCGCCGGCAATAAAGACGCGGACGGCGCGTTGAGACAAGCGCTTATCTGGCTCGCGCCGAAACCGGAAGATAAAGCCGTCTACGACAGTTACATGCAACGCCATCCCGAGGACAGCGGCGTACTGACTCACTTCCAGCAAAGCGTCGGCGGGGTGGAAAAAGGCCAGGGATACACCGCCCTGAACAGCGGCGACCTGGCGGCGGCGCGCAGCCGGTTCGAAGCGGTCCTCACCGCCAATCCCAATGACGGCGACGCCTTGGCTGGACTGGGCTATATCGCCATGCGCGGCGGGGATTTCGCCGCCGCGGAAAATTACCTCAATCAGGCGGTGAAACAAGGCGGCCCCAACAGCGCGCAGTGGGCGTCCCTGGCCAAGGATGCGCATTTTTACGGCACGCTGAACAAAGCCAAAGGCGCGGTTTCTTCCGGCGATCTTAACTCGGCCCTGGCCATCAGCGAACCGCTGGCGCAGGCGGGCGGCGATAAAGGCGAGTCGGCGGCATTGTTTCGCGCCGACGTCGAACGCCGCAAAAACGACCTGGCGGGGGCGGAACAAACCTATCGCGACCTGATTGCCAAGGACAGTCAGAATACCGATGCCAAGCTGGGTCTGTATTACACATTGCAGCAGGCGCATAAAGGCGCCGAGGCGCAGCAGTTATTGCAAACCATCCCGGCGAACAAGCGTCCGAAGGTCTATGCCGGCATCAACGTGGATCCGTTGCGCCAGCAGGCCGCCCAGGCGCTGCAGGCGGGGGATCCGCAGCGGGCGATGAATCTGTTGCAGTTGGCATTGCAAAAGCAGCCCTCCAATATCTGGGTCCGGCTGGACATGGCGCGCATTCTGCAGCAACAAGGCGACGGCGCCCAGGCGCAGTCTTTGATGTCCGCCGTCGGCCAGAGCGGCGGGCCGGATAATCTTTATGCCGCCGCCCTGTTCGCCAGTGAAACCAAACGCTGGTCCACGGCGTCGCAGTTGCTGGCCTCCATTCCGCCTAACCGCCGCAACCGGGCAATGCGCGACCTGGCCGCCAGCGTCAATTTCAATGAGCAAATGAGCAGCGCCGAGGCCTATATGCAACAGGGCAATCGCACCGCGGCGCTCAATACGCTGCGCGCATTAGCGCAAACCCCGCCGTCCGCCCCGTCCGACGTGGGCAACCTGGCGCAGGACCTGCTGAAACTGGGGGACAGCGCCACCGCGGTTTCCCTGGTGCGCAACAATATGCGCAATGGGGTCAACGGCAACGTCGGCGACTACGCCGCGCAAATCGGCGTACTAAATCAAGCCGGGCTGAACGGCGAGGCGGAAGCTTTTTTGAACAACCCGAAGATTGTCGCCTCCAGCACCCCGGCCGAACTGAGCCGCATCCGGCAGGGGTTCGATCATCAATCAGGCGGACGATTTGCGTGAACGGGGCCAATACGCCGCCGCCTATGACAAGCTTATCGCAGCGATGCAGAACGACCCGCAAAATGTGGATTTGATGCTGGCCATGGCCCGCCTGTACCAATCCGGCAAAATGAACGAGCAGGCCTCGAAGGTGTACGATTATGTGCTGGTGCGCGACCCCGGCAATCAGGATGCCCGTACCGGCGCGGCCAATGCCGCGCTGGCGCAAGGGGACATCGGTCGCGCCAAGCGGCTGGTGGACGGCATGCAGGGGCCTCGCACCGTCGATCGCATGATCCTTGAAGCGCGCATCGCCGAGGCGTCCGGCGACCACCGGCAGGCTCTCGCCCTGCTGCGCTCGGCCAAGGGGCAGGTCATCGGCATGAGCGCCTCCGGCTCCGGCGGCGCGCCGGTGGTGGGCGGGCTGGAAGTGGCGGACAATCCCTTCGTCAACAAGGACACCGCCTCGCCGACGCCGCGTACCGCCTCCGCCTACGGCACCATATTGCCGTGGCAGCGCGCCGACAGCGTCACGCCGCTGCCGTTGACCGGCACGGCGTTGGCCTCGGCGCAGGTTGAAACGCCGGAAGACCGCACGCTGAAACAAATCAATCAGATGATCGACGAGGAACAGGATAAAACCGCGACCTGGGTACAAGGGGATGCGGGTTTTCGCTTTAAAAACGGCGAAACCGGTCTCACCAAGCTGACGGAAATCACGGCGCCGCTCTCCATCTCCGGCGTGCCCTTTGACAGCTCGCGCCTGCAACTGACGGTCACGCCGGTGTCTTTGAACGCCGGCACGCCGTCAGGCACCGCCAGCAACCGTTTCGGCACCGGCGCGCTGGAGCAGGGCCAGTTGGTGGCGGCAGCGACGGCGGCCGCCACGGCGGCGGCGGACAGCACCACGTCCACCACCACCACCTCCACCACCACCAATGCCGACGGCAGTCAAAGCAGCACCACCACCACGACCACGTCCACCACCGACAGCACCGCCACCGTCAATCCCGACGATTATAACGCCGCCTCCCCCGGCTCGCAGTCCGCCTCCGGCACGGAAGTCAATCTGGCGATGAGCGGCGACAGCTATAAAGCGGATATCGGCACCACGCCGCTGGGGCAGAACTTCAATACGCTGGTGGGCGGGTTGCAATGGTTCCCGAGCCTGACCAACTTCAGTAAATTGACGCTGCTCCTGGAACGCCGTGCGGTGACGGACAGCCTGATCTCCTACGTCGGCGCCACGGATAAATTCACCGGCGATAAATGGGGGCAGGTGACCAAAAACGGCGGCAGCCTCCAACTGAGCTATGACGACGGCGACGCCGGCTTATACGGCGGCGTCGGGGGGTATAGCTATGTCGGTAACAACGTGCCGCAAAACACCGCCTATAATATGTCCGCCGGCTTTTACATGCGGCCTTATCGCGACGATAACAGCGAGCTGCGCACCGGCGTCAGCGTCTTCTATGAAAACTTTGATAAAGATTTGAGCTACCTAAGCTTCGGCCAGGGGGCTTATTTCAGTCCGCAGAATTATATCAGCGTCGCGCTGCCGGTGGATTACAGCCAAAAGTACGAAGACTGGAACCTGACGCTGGGCGGCTCGGTGGGTTATCAATCCTATACCTTGGATAAAACGGCTTATTTTCCGGGCAATTCCTCCCTGCAGTCGCAATTGGAAGCGTTGGTGGCGGCAGGAGACAGCACCAGCGCCTACTATGACGCCCAGAGCAAAAACGGCGTGAGTTATAATATTCACGCCAACGGCAGCTATAAAATCAATCCTAATATGACGGTGGGCGGACAGGTAGGTTACGATACCTTCGGCGATTACTCTGAAAGTACCGCCTTGTTGTATTTTAAATATCTATTGGGTGGTAATTAAGAATGCAGGATATGCTTAACGCTTCAGAACTCGGTTATTATCGCCGTCAGCAGCACACCTCCGGCTGGCAGGATATGTTGGAAATCATGCTATCCGGCATCGCCGAAAACGCCGGCGACGAAGACCGGCGCCAGTTTCTCAATCTGATGGGCAGCCGTCTGGCACAGCGTTTCCCTTTGGCTCAGGCGCAAACCGTCGGCGACCTTGAAGATGCGCTCAACCGCCTGTGGTCTGATTTCCACTGGGGGTATGTAAGGCTGCAGCCGACGGAAGCCTCGCTGACGCTGATGCATTATGCTTTCCCGGCCGCCGCCGATGAGGCGCAGGCATCGCTTTGGATTGCCGGACTGGCGGCGATTTTGGAAGGCGCTTACGCCCAATGGCTGGCGTCGCAAGGGGGTCAATCACATGTTGCGCTGCGATGGCAACAGGATAGCGCTGACGGCGTACTGACATTCAGTTACCGTAACAGCTTATAAAGGACAGTCGGTTTATGACATTCGTTCGTCGCTTCGCACTGCTGGTGGGTATGGTTTTCGCTTTAATCTCGGGCGCGGCCCAGGGGGGAAAGCGCCGGCTGGCATAATTATAAAAACCGGTTCCTGCTGCCGGAAGGCCGGATAATCGATACCGGCAATCATAATGTCAGCCACAGCGAAGGTCAGGGTTTCGGCATGCTGCTGGCGGTATTCAATAACGACCGGGCCACGTTCGCCAGCCTGTTGAAATGGAGCGACGCGCACTTGTACCGCAAGGACATCGGACTTTATTCGTGGCGTTATGATCCCGCCGCCACCCCGCCGGTGTCGGATATCAATACGGCCGCTGACGGCGACACGCTTATCGCCTGGGCGCTGCTGCTGGCGGGCCAGAAATGGCAGCAGCCGGCGTATACCGCCGCTTCCGACAAACTCCAGGCGGCGCTTATCAAACACAATGTGATCCGCTATGCCGGCTACACCGTGCTGTTGCCCGGCGTGACGGGCTTTAACCAAACCAGCGCCATAACCCTCAATCCGTCGTACTTTATCTTCCCGGCCTGGCAGGCGTTTTATCAGCAAAGCCATCTCAAAACCTGGAATGATTTAACCGCCGACGGTTATAAACTGCTGGCGCAAATGCGTTTCGGCGAACCGCAGCTGCCTACCGACTGGGTGACCTTACGGGCGGATAAAACCCTGGCTCCCGCCGATAACAAGCCCGCCCGCTTCAGTTTCGATGCCGTCCGTATTCCCCTTTACATCAACTGGGCTCAACCCAAGAGCCTGGCCCTGGGACCTTATGTGGCCTACTGGCGGCAATTCGACCGGCTGAGCACGCCGGCATGGGTGGATGTGCTTACCGGCGAGAAAGCCAATTTCATGCTGCCGCCGGGCATGTTGGCCATCCGGGACGCCATTATGGGGAACCGAGCGGACATCTCGGACAACATTCTGCCGCAAGAGGACTATTACTCCGCCAGCCTGCATCTGCTGACTTACTGGTCTTTGAGATAGCCATATAAAATAATATCGGTTCTATCAGTTAGGGGGGGGCTGATAGCGGCACGGCAACCCCGTTATCCTGCTGATGCCTGATGCCTGATGCCTGATGCCTGATGCCTGATGACGATGATGGATAAATTCGCCGTGCGTGCGGCATTTTTACTCAGGCGGCAGGGCCAGGGACATCCCGTCGCCGATGGCAGCGCTGTTTTGACGTGATTCCGGACTTATTATCACCGCGGTCTGCCGGCCTGGGCTGGCATTGGGTATATGGCGTAACATCGTCCAAAGTAGGAAAGACAAGCTAAAGATATTGCCTATTGTACTGGAAATATTCTGCTCTGGTTTTTCATGTCCTAATTCCATAGGAGCGCACGCTAAATTTTTTATAATCTTGTAGATCTAATGAATAATATATAAAAATAGACTCAGTTGATTAAAAAACTTTTGTTTAGGGGCGGTAGAGATTATGAAGCCCTCCCGAAGAGCGCGTTATAGTAATATTCTTTGATTGCATGATAGTCAGATGACCGCGATCGATCAAATGATATCATTTACGAACAATAAACAGGGAATAGCTAAAGATGCTTTCATCAATAGGCATAAATGACGCCGGCGCGGCTAATCTCCCGCGACAGGATACACTACCCGCCGCGTTGCCAGCCCCTTTGACCGCCCGTCACGTTGAGGAAGAAACGGATTTGAATGCCGATGATCAACATGCCTTACGAGGGAGAAACGGGCTTTTCTGGTTTGAGAGTAAGGAGATAGCTTCGCTAGATGCGCGCATTACGTTCATCAACAACGTTACTGATAGAATCTTTCACACAATACCTGCCAAGGATACCCCCATCACCCTGATATCATTGGGCGCAGGTGGGCTGTTAACTGAAGCTTACATACATCAACGGCTTCAGCAAGCAAATTATACTAATATAGCCTGGCGCATCATAGATGTATTATATAGCGATAAATTTTATAACAAATTTTTGAAACAGTTTAAAGATGAAGTCGGAGGTCATTGTCGGGCATTTACTACTGAGCAGGCCTACTTCAAAAAGGCTATCGGCTCTGGGTCTTTAGTTGAAGACGATAAAGTTCGTGGGGAAATCATTGTATTAGCAATCAATCCCCCCACGACCTTCAAAGATTCAGTCGTAAAGCCCGGAAAGAGCGCCGAAACGTTGGAATTTTTCGGAATGCCGCAATCGGATTATAACAAAGCTAATGCCATTTTTTTATTGCTTGGTCGAGATAAATCCTTACTGGATCGCAGCGTGAAAGGTTTATCCGAGGGTAAAACATTAATTTGGGAAAATGGGCTAAAGTGCTGTATTGATAATAATGGAAAACACACTCTGATATACGCTTCTAGCGATAAAGGCAGTAAACTTTTTGCAGCCGTTTCAAAACACCTTAGTTATTCCGACAATATGGATTCCACAACAGGATTAAAAAACACTCTTGAACATATAGATAAAAGATTAGATGAATTCCTGATGATTGTAGAGTCCGACGGCATCATTGGCAGAAAGTACCTAACGTCGGATTATGACGCGAGCTTACTGAATTTGAAAGACGGCTTTGCCGGCAGATCACATCCGGCATTATTCGCTTCTTTTGATAAAAATGTCATTGAGATAAAAAATCAGGGGGCAGAAACCGGTATCTGCCCGTTGCAAACCGCTAACTAATATCCTTTGAGTTAACAAGCACTCACGGACAGAGCGCGCGCCCTGCCCGTTTTATCACCTGCTACATTGCCGCAATCAGCGAATACCCTGCGCCTCGTCCTGATCGACGGCGAAACAGGCCACCAGCTGCTCGCCGTATTTCTTCAACTGCGGCTGCATTTCGGTGCAGGGGCCGAAGCGACGGCGGCAGCGGGCGCTGAACGCACAACCCGGCGGCGGGCTCAGCGGGCTGGGCAGCTCGCCGGTCAGCTTGATGCGCTCGCGGCGCATATCGGGGTTAAGCCGCGGGGTGGCGGACAACAGCGCCTGGGTATAGGGATGGCGCGGATTGTCGAATATCGCCGCCTTGCTGCCCTTCTCCACGCAACGTCCTAGATACATCACCATCACTTCATCGGCGATATGCTCCACCACCGACAAATCATGGGAGATGAATACATAAGACAGTCCCATATCCTGCTGCAGGTCCATCATCAGGTTAAGCACCTGGGCGCGCACCGACACATCCAGGGCGGAAACCGGCTCATCGGCGATCACCACATCCGGGTCCAGCATCAAACCGCGGGCAATGGCGATACGCTGGCGCTGGCCGCCGGAGAACATGTGCGGATAACGCTCGTAATACTCCGTGCGCAACCCCACCTTCGCCATCATCGCCAACGCTTTCTCGCGGCGCTCCGCCCGGCTCAGCGCGGTATTGATGATAAGAGGCTCCTCGAGAATCTGCCCGACCTTCTTGCGGGGATTCAGCGACCCATAGGGATTCTGAAACACGATCTGGATTTTTTTGGCGCCGCAGATGTTCCGCGGTGTGATCCGGTTTGAGCAGATCCTGCCCGAGATAATGCAGCTGACCGCCGGTGGGGGTTTCAATCATGGTCAGCAGCCGGCCCAGGGTGGATTTGCCGCAGCCGGACTCGCCCACCACCGCCAAGGTTTTACCACGTTCCAGGGTAAACGAGACCCCGTCCAAGGCCTTTACCATGGTTTCCTTGGCGAACATGCCCTTTTTCACCGGGTAGTACTTTTTCAAATCCACCGCATGCAGCAGCGCGGTGGACGCGGGATCATAAATAGGTTCGCTCATCGGGTGGGTCTCCCCGCGTCATCCAGCGGATAATGGCATTTCGACTGACGGTCCGGCAGATTCATCAGCTCCGGCTCCACCTGGCGGCACTTTTCGTTCGCATAGGGGCAGCGAGGATTAAGCAGGCAGCCGGCGGGGCGATCGTACTTACCCGGCACCATGCCGGGCAACGAGGCCAGCCGGGATTTATCGGCGGCGAATTCCGGCAGGGCGCGCAACAGCGCCTGAGTGTAGGGATGGCGCGGGGCGCGGAAGATTTCCGCCGCCTTGCCGGTTTCCACCACCTGGCCCGCGTACATCACGATAATATGGTGGGCCGCTTCCGCCACCAGGGCCAGATCGTGGGTGATCAACACCAGCGCCATATTTTCCCGCTGCTGTAAATCCAGCAGCAGTTCGATGATCTGCGCCTGAATGGTCACATCCAGCGCGGTGGTGGGCTCATCGGCTATCAATAATTTCGGCCGGCAGGCGATGGCCATGGCGATCATGACCCGCTGGCTCATGCCGCCGGACAGTTGATGGGGGTAAACGTCCAAACGAGACGCCGGGGCGGGAATGCCCACCAGGGTCAGCAAATCGATGGCCCGCTGGCGCCGGGTCTTGCGGTTGCCCCCCCCCCTGGTGCACCTTGATGGCTTCCATGATCTGGTAGCCCACGGTGTAGCAGGGATTGAGGCTGGTCATCGGATCCTGGAAAATCATCGCAATATCGGCGCCGATCAGCTGACGGCGCTCATTATTGGAGATTTTTTTGCAAATCCCGGCCATTGAACACCAGGTTTTCCGCCATGACCCGGCCGGGAAAATCAATCAAACCCATCACGGCCAGCGAACTCACCGACTTACCGGAGCCGGATTCGCCCACGATACCCACCACCTGGCCTTGCTCTACCTGGTAGCTGATACGATCGACGGCGCGAAACGGCGTCCCTTCATCACCGAAATGCACCGACAGTTTATCTATGGTTAATAACGCCATTGCTTCCTCGTTACTGCTTGAGTTTGGGGTCGAGCGCATCGCGCAGCCCGTCGCCCATCAAATTAAAGGCCAAAACGGTGAGCAGAATAATGACCCCGGGAAAAGTCACTACCCACCAGGCACTTTGCGCAAATTGCAACACGTCGGCGAGCATGGTGCCCCACTCCGGCGTCGGCGGCTGCGCGCCCATGCCCAGAAAGCCCAGCGCCGCCATGTCGAGGATGGCGTTGGAGAAGCCCAGCGATGCCTGCACGATAAGCGGCGCCAGACAGTTGGGAAGTATATTGATAAACATCTGCCGCATCGGGCCGGCGCCGGCCACGCCGGACGCGGTCACGTAATCGCGGTTGACTTCCCCCAGCACCGCCGCGCGGGTCAAGCGGATATAATGAGGCAGGGCGACGAACGTCAGCGCCAGCGACGCATTTACGATGGAGGGACCGAATATAGCCACCAGCACCAGGGCCAGCAACAGGCTCGGCAGCGCCAGCATGATATCCACGACGCGCATGATGATAACGTCCACCAGGCCGCCCAGATAGCCCGACAGCAGGCCGAAGATCACGCCGAAAATCAGCGACAGCACCACCACCAGACAGCCCACCAGCAGGGAAAGCCGGGCGCCGTACATCAGGCGGGTCAGGATATCGCGGCCGACGTCATCGGTGCCGAGGATAAATTGCCAACTGCCGCCCTCCATCCAGACCGGCGGCCGCAACAGGGCTTCGCGAAACTGCTCGGCCGGGCCGTGGGGGCTATCACCTCGGCGCCGATGGCAATAACGAACATCAGCACGATGTACACCAGCCCGATTACCGCGCCTTTATTGCGGTGAAAATAGTGCCAGAACTCCTGCAACGGGGTCATGGGCTTAGGCGCGCCGGCTATCACCGGCTCAGAAACTTCAGTCATTTTCCATTCCCCTATTTCTTGTGGCGAATGCGCGGGTTAACCACGCCGTACAGCACGTCCACCAGCAGATTCACCACAATAATCAGGATCGCTACCAATAACACACCGCCCTGCACCACCGGATAATCCCGACGCTGCAAGGCTTCAATCAGCCACCGCCCCAAACCCGGCCAGGAAAAAATGGTCTCGGTGAGAATCGCCCCCGCCAGCAGAGTGCCCACCTGTAAACCAATCACCGTCACCACCGGCAACAGGGCATTGCGCAGCGCGTGCACGATAATGACCCGCATCCGGCTCAGGCCCTTGGCGCGGGCGGTGCGGATATAGTCTTCGCTCAGCACTTCCAGCATGGCCGAACGGGTCATGCGCACGATCACCGCCAAGGGGATGGTGCCCAACACGATCGCCGGCAGAATCATATGCTTCAAGGCATCGATAAAATCACCGGGCTGGCCCCAGATCAGGGTATCAATCAACATGAAACCGGTGAGGGGCAGCGAGTCGTCGAGAAACACCGTATCCCCGACCCGCCCGGACACCGGCGTGAGGTTCCAGTGCACCGATACCAGCATGATAAGCATCATACCCCACCAGAAAATGGGCATCGAGTAGCCGGCCAGGGAGATACTGACGGCGGTATGATCGAACAGCGAGCCGCGTTTTACCGCCGCCAGCACGCCGGCCGGAATACCCACCGCCACGGCGAAAATCATTGCGCAAACCCCCAGCTCCAAGGTTGCCTTGAAGCGCGGCACGAATTCCTGCCAGACGGGAATGCGGCTTTTGAGGGAAATCCCCAAATCACCGTGCAAAATACCGACGACATAACGGATGTATTGCTCATAGAGCGGCTTGTCGAGGCCCAATTGCGCCATCGCCTGCGCGTGCTGTGCCGGCGACATGCCCCGCTCGCCGGCCATGATCAGGACCGGATCGCCCGGGATCAAATGGACAAACGCGAACGTCAGCAAGGTAATACCAATAAACGTCGGGATCACAAGTCCCAAACGTCGGAGTATGAACTGCAACATATTCCGAACTCTCTGTTTCTGTATATAGTTTACCCGGACGCCTGAGGCGACCGGGTTATCAAAGCTCACATCTTCAGGATTCCCCCTTGGCCTCGCTGGCGCGATTCCTTCCCCTGTGCGGCACAGAGGAATATTCCCGCCCCCTCGCATGAACGGAGGGGGCTCCCTATAGGGTTTTGGGGGTTAAATGACCTTTACTCTAAAGATACGTTCTCGAAATGATGTTTACCTAATGGATCTACCACGTACCCTTTGACTTCTTTGCGAACGGGTTCATACACCGTTGAGTGGGCAATGATTAATGCCGGCACCTGATCATGCATCACTACCTGAGCCTGTTTGTACAGCGCGATACGTTTTGCCTGATCAGACGTGCTGCGCGCCGGCTGGATCACATCTTCAAACGGCTTATAGCACCATCTTGAATAGTTGGAGCCGTCTTTGGCGGCATCGCAGCTGAACAGGGTGGCGAAGAAGTTATCCGGATCCCCGTTGTCGCCAGTCCAACCCATCATCACGGTTTGATGCTCGCCGGCTTTAGCGCGTTTAAGATACTCGCCCCATTCGTAGCTGACGATCTTGGCTTTCACGCCAATCTTGGCCCAGTCGGCCTGAATAAGCTCCGCCATGCGGCGGGCATTCGGGTTGTAGGGGCGCTGTACCGGCATTGCCCACAGGTCGATAGTGAAACCATCGGGGAAACCCGCCTCTTTCAACAGGGCCTTGGCCTTGACCGGATCGTAGGGATAATCCTGCACCGCGTCGTTATAACCCCACATGGTGGGCGGAATCAGGTTCTTGGCCGCCTGGCCGGCGCCCTGATAGACGGCGTCGATGATGGCGGCTTTATTCACCGCCATGGTCAGCGCCTGACGAACCTTCAGGTTGTCCAGCGGTTTCTTTTGCACGTTGAACGACAGGTAGCCGACGTTCAGGCCCGGCTGCTGCATCAACGTGATATCTTTATCCTGTTTCATGCGCGCGATATCGGCCGGATTCGGGTACGGCATAATCTGGCATTCGTTTTTCTGCAGTTTGGCGTAACGTACCGAGGCGTCGGGGGTAATGGAGAACACCAGGCGATCAACTTTCGGTTTGGCGCCCCAGTAATTTTCAAACGCCTTGTACAGAATGCGCGAATCCTTCTGGTATTGCAGCAATTGGAACGGGCCGGTGCCGATAGGGTTCAGGTCGATTTTTTCCGGGGTACCGGCTTTCATCATCTGGTCGGCATATTCGGCGGACATGATGGAAGCGAAGTCCATGCCCATATCGGCCAGGAAAGGCGCTTCAGCACGGGTCAGGTTAAAGCGGACGGTGTAATCGTCGACTTTTTCCACGCTGCTGATCAAATCGCCCATGCCCATGCCGTCAAAGTATTCGTAGCTGCCGCCGGACACTTTATGGTAGGGCGCGTTGGCATCTTTCATACGGGTAAAGGAGAAGACGACGTCGTCGGCGTTAAGGTCGCGGGTCGGTTTGAAATCCTTGCTTTGCTGCCATTTCACGCCATGGCGCAAATGGAAAGTATAGGATTTGCCGTCAGCGCTGATATCCCATTTTTCCGCCAGGCTCGGAATCACTTCCGTGGTGCCGAGTTTGAAATCCACCAGACGGTTGTAAATAGGAACGGAACTGGCGTCAAAGCTGGTTCCCGAGGTAAACAGCTGCGGGTTGAACCCTTCAGGCGAACCCTCTGAGCAATAGACCAGGGTTTTGGCCTGAACGCTGGCCGCCACAGCTAAAGCAGCCAGGCTAATGCCGACCTTCAGTATCCCTGATTTGGTCAAGGAAATTGTCATCATTATGCTCCATTACGTGATGTGATGTTGTGTGTTGTATACGGCCAGACGCTGTTTTTATTAAGGCTGCGGTCTGTGCAGTGCGCCTTGCGGCAATCGAACGAAAGAGGGAAGGAATATACCGGATCGCCCAATGAAAAGCGTCAACCGGCATGCCGAATGCGTGTCACATTCAAACAATCCTTTGCCCCCCCCCCTGACTTCCGAGGCTCCCAATTTGGCAACAGTTTGCCATGACGTCAATATAACCTATAGGGATTTACACATTTTGCGAGCCGGGCCAAACGAACATAAACACCAGGTTTATGCTCACAAAAGCAGCACGATCGCCAGGCTTTAAGTTAGCAGAGTGAATGATTGCACTTGATTATAGGAAATTTCTGGTCATACATTCTAATTAAAAACTAAAAAACTTTCTTTCTGAACGGCTAATATATGAACTGTTGTTTCAAGTAGGTGGGTTAAAAGCAGGTTAAAATGCTGTCATTGATTAGGTTATTTAGCGTATAAGCCAGTGAGTCACCCGCTGCGCCATACTATCCCCCTTCTATATTAAATCATTATGACCGTTCATAAGTATAACAGAGGATAGCAGGCGCCCGTGCTTCCCCTCACGCTATATTCCGCTGAATTGCGCCCTGCGCCAAGGCGGCATTGTCCGATATTTCCATCCTAATTTACCTGGTCGCGCTGTCGGCCGTCGTTCCTTTGGTACAAAAGAGTTTTCTCGCCGTTGGCAGCGGTAAGATCAATTAAATAAACGATTTTTATACCGTTAAAATTTTAAACTGATAAAAGTATTTATACCCGTTGTCATTAATTACTCTTTTACTGGAAGAAATATAATGCGTAACGCGTTGGCCATTTACCATGTCGCTTTTGAAGACCTGGGTTCCCTGAAGGGAATATTAATCAGTAACGGATTTGACATCACCATGGCCGACGCCTGTACGTTGGCGTGGCCGCAGTTGGATCCGCTCTCTTACGATCTGGTGGTGGTGTTGGGCGGTCCTATCGGGGTGTATGAGCAGGAGGCCTATCCGTTCCTGCGTGATGAAATCGCGCTGATTCGCGCCCGGCTGGCCCAGCGGCGGCCGACGCTGGGATTTGCCTGGGGGGACAGCTTATGGCGGCGGCGGCGGGAGCTGAGGTCTACCCCGGCGGATCGGGCAAGGAGATCGGCTGGGGACCTTTGCATGCCGGCGCGGATGCCTCGCGGCTGCCGGCGTTATCGGCGCTGTTGGAAAAGCAGGTCAATGTGCTGCATTGGCATGGGGATACCTTTAATCTGCCGGTGGGCGCATTGCATTTGGCCGGTTCGGATAAGTATGCCAATCAGGCTTTTGCCATGGGGGAGTATGCGTTGGGCTTTCAATGCCACCTAGAGGTGACCGCCGCCGGCCTGGAGTCGTGGTATGTGGGCCATGCCGCCGAGTTGGCCGGCGCCGGGGTGGATGTTCCGCGGCTGCGGGAGCAAAGCCGCCGGTATGCGCCGTTGCTGGCGCAGGCGGCGGGGCAGTTTTGGCAGGCCTGGCTGGAAGGGGTGTTTGCGCGCTGAGCGCGCGCGGGCGCACGGTGCGAGAATCGGCGATAGCGGGCCTAGCCTGCCATGGGGCGCTAAGACGGCCGCTAAACGGCCGCTCCGACCCGGCCTCGCCAAACCCGCTCTCCCTTTAACAGGCGTTCTCTTCGGCATCGACGCAAAGCGCACGGTGCGAGGTTCGGCGATAGGGGCGCTAGCGCCCCTATTCTCCGCTGCGGTAATCTTTATAATTGAGCCGGTATTTCGCCATGCGCAGGCCGAGCATGCGGCGGGTGAGGCCAAGCTGGGTCGCGGCTTTGGACATATTGCCCTGGTGCAGCGCGAGTGACTCGACGATGATCTCGTATTCCATCAGCGACAAGCGCGCTTCCAGACCCGTCTGGCTGCCGAGTTCGCCCAGTACGGCGGGCTGGAGGCCGTTAGGGAGGTTATAGCTGTGGATGACGCCGCCCTCGGCCAGCAGCACCGCCCGCTCCATGAGATTTTCCAATTCACGCACATTGCCGGGCCAGTGATAGTTTAAGAGCAGATTGAGCGCCGGCGTGGCGATGGCGGGGACATCCACCTGTTGTTCCTTGGCGAAATAGGCGTTGAAATGCTCGGCGAGCAGCAGGATATCGTTACCCCTTTCCCGTAGCGGCGGAATGGTAATGGGAAAGACGTTCAAGCGGTAAAACAGGTCTTCGCGGAAGGTTCCTTTGGCCACCATTTCGGTCAGGTCGCAATGGGTGGCCGCCAGGATGCGTACATTGACTTTTATGGACTCATTGCTGCCAAGCCGTTCAAAACAGCGCTCCTGGATGACCCGCAATAACTTCGCCTGAACCGCGGGCGAGAGTTCCCCCACCTCATCCAAAAACAGCGTGCCGCCGTGGGCCTCTTCAAACCGGCCGGCCCGGCGCGCCACCGCGCCGGTGAAGGCGCCCTTCTCATGGCCGAAAAGCTCGCTTTCGATAACGCTTTCCGGCAGCGAGGCACAGTTGAATTTGATGAAAGGCCCGTGGGCGCAGCTGCTGTTGTAATGGATAGCGCTGGCCACCCGTTCTTTGCCCACGCCGCTTTCCCCCAGGATCAGCACCGTTGTGCGGGCATGACTGACTTTTTCGATCATCAGGTAAACGGACTGCATGGCCTTGGAATTGCCGATGATATTGGCCGGCTTGAATTTTTCCTTGAGTTCGCTGTTCAGGCGGGCGCTTCTTTCCTGCAGTACCTGCTTATGAGCGCGTTCCAGCAGATGCAGCTCCACCGCTTGAGCGATGGTGGTGGCGATAATGCCGAGGACTTCCAAATCAAGGTGCAGCAGTTGCCGGTTATTGTATAAACGTTCGACGCCGATGGTGCCCATGACTTTCATACCGCGCATGATGGGCACGCAGATAAAGGAGAGGCGACCGTCCAGTTCTTTATCCCAGCTGCCGGTACGGTTGAGAAATAACGGCTCGTCGGCGATCACCGGCACGATAATCGGCTGTTTGGTTTCCACCACGCGGCCGGTGATGCCTTCGCCGGGGTAATAGACCCCTTTTTTCGCTCTCCTCCCTCGACAGCCCGAAGCTTTCATGAATAAAAATCTGATCGCAGCCGGCGTCGTAAAGGGAGATCATCGCACGGGTGACCTGGAGATGTTTTTGCATCAGTTCCAAGACCAGTTTCAATGTCTTTGAGAGCGACCCCTCGCGGCTGACCACCTTGCTCACTTCCGATAACAGGGGCAGCAGTTCAGAGCGGCACTCTCCCAGGTGGCAGGAGAAGGATAACGGCTCGGTCAGTAAAGCAGGGGCGGCGATGGGATGCGCCGGCGGATTGACGACCTGATTCATAACATTCTCCAGAGCGGCGACGGCCGGCGAGACGGCGATTTCAAGCCCGGCGAATCACGGCATAACAGCGACCGTCCGTTTTTTTCTCCGCCGTCAGGGTTAAATTCAGCGCCGACAGCTCCCGGTCAAACCATTTCGGCAGATGGTCGCAAACAAGATCGAGACGGGTGAACTCCGAGCGCCGTAATAACGGCTGCAAAACCCGCTTGGACGTCAAGGCGCTATCGCTTTTCAACGCATCGATAAGGTTGAGCCGGTATTCCCCCGCTTGCCGGCCGGGCCGGATAAACGTATCGGCAACGGGCGCTTGGACGGCTTGCTCCCGGCGGGCCTTTTCATTGACGATTTGCTCGATTTGCGGCAAAAACCCCAGCGGATCCCCCGCCAGTTTCCACATCACGATGCCCATCCCGTCAAAGTAGGACAGCAGCGCGCCCCGTATGGCCCGGGCGACGAAATGGCGGCAGCCGTCCAGCTCGCCAAGCATTTTCAGGGTGCGGGCGCGTACTTCCGCCAGTCCCATCTCTTCGGTCAGGCCAAAGGCCAGTTCGCGCACCGGCTGCCAGCCGGCGGGGGAAGAGGCATATATCCGTATGCTGCCCTGCTGATAAAAAGACGCCGTCCTGCCGTCGGCATCGATAAATACCGCTATTTTCATCATGGCCTCCCGCTAAAAACCGTGCTTTTTGCCTTTTATGGATACCACGTCGATGCGCAGCACCAGAGTGGAGCGCAGATTGGCCGCCGGGAACTGCCAGGCTTTATCGCTGAAGCGGGCGACGATGCGGTTAAGGGCGGCGATTTTTTCCTGCTCATCCTCAATGAATATTGCGTTGCCCAGGCCGATTACCGTGCGATGCTTCGCCTCGAAGTTGCAAATCACCTCGTCTTCCACCACCCCCTGCTCGATGGAAACGGCGAAGCAGATAGCGCTGTTTTTCTTCAGAATCGCTATCTTGCTGCCGGAGCGGGCGGAATGAAAATAGAGAGAAACGCCGTCCCAGGCGTAAAAAACCGGCACCATAAAAGGCACATTGTTATCCGCCAGAGAGATATACATCACCCTGGAGGCATTGAGGATGTCATTGATTTCCGCCGGATCGGTGATTTCCCTGTCATCCCGGCGCATTTCGCCATGGGGGTGTCCATGGGGCGCAACGCCCGTCATTGACTGCATAATGTCCTCGTTTATTCAGAAGAGATTTTACCCTTCATCTCAGACAGATTTGTCTTATCCTTGCCGCCTTGCCGCCTTGCCGCAACGTGTATCTATTGGGTCATATTCACCGGCAGCGCGTCCAGCAACGCCGACAGCCCTTGGCAAATGTCGACGATCGCCGCGGCATCCGCCTCGGTGGGGGTGCCGTGATGATAATTTTCAAGGGAACAGATACCGAAAATTTCATCCAGCGCCCGGATTTTTTTCCCCGAGCCCCGGCGGGAACGCGATCACTTCTTCCGCCGTGTCCATCAGGCTGGCGTAGTTATGATTGAACGGCATACTGCCGTAATAGGCGCACAGGGCGATGAGATAACACTCCGCGGCGATGGAACCCACGTTGAATATCAAACCCGGCGACTGGGACTGCTGGGCGAACAGCACCGCCCGACGATGATAGCCCCGGGCATCCGCGGAAAGGCGCGCAAACTTTTTCTGATCGTTTTCGAAAATCAATTTGGACATCGGGTTTATCCTCGAACGTTACCGGACGCCCTGCTCCGCTATCCGGTAATATGCCAATGGACGCCAGGCCCTTGGCGCCGCCGGCAGGCGGCATCATGGGCGGCGATTTACCAAACGTTCAAAATCCATTCCTTGTTTTTCTTATATTCCATGTCGGTGAACAGCGCATTGGCGATCTGCTCCGCCAACCAGATGGCTCCGGCGTAGCCCACCACCGGGTGACGGTAGGAACCCGCCCGGTCATAGGTAGGGAATCCCACCCGTACCATGGGGATTTGATTGTCGATAGCGGTGAAGCGCCCTTTGGAATGTCCCAGGATCAGATCGAGTTTCAAATCATCCTGCGTAATGCGCTTTTTCCAATTCCCACAGGTCCGCATTGGTAATGATTTCCATATCGAAATCAACGTTATCCTGCAATGCCTTTACGCGGGGATCGGTATCGTAGTAGGCATTGTCATCACCCAGCAGCAGCAAAACCGGCTTCATTTCCAAATCCAGGCAAAACTCCGCCAGGCCGATGACCAAATCGGGATTGCCGTAAATAGCGACGCGCTTATCCGCCAAAAACATATGCACCAGATCCGTCAAGGCGTCGATGGCGATGCCCCGTTCACGTACCAGCGATTCCGGAATCGGCTTGCCGGTAAGCTTTTTCAGGTTCTGCAAAAAGGTATCGGTATTGCGGATGCCGATGGGGGTGGGTCCGATTATCGTCGGAATATCGAACTCCTCCGCCAGCCAATCCGCGGCTTTACGGCCTTCGTAGCGATTGAGGGCGATGGTGCCCAGCGCGTTGGCGGTTCCCCTTAAATCCTCGATGGTGGTGTTGCCATGGGAAACGTGATTGCCGCTGGGCATCACCGGCGAATCGAATTCCTCGATTTCAAACAGCACGGTGGCGTCAATTTGCATTTCGGCCAGCAGATGCTTGAGCGCCGTCACGTCGCCGGGATTTACCCAGCCGGTCACCACGTTCAGTTTGCCGTTGGGTTCGGTTTTCTTGGCGAAATACTTCACAAAGTCCCGCACCGCCACATCGTAGCCGCTCACCATGCTGCCGACGAAACTCGGCGTGTGGATGGGGATGAGATAAATCTCCCGATCGGGAAATTTTTCCTTCAGCAATCCCTCATTCAGCTTTCTTACCACCCCGTCCACATCGTCGCCGATAACCTCAGTGGAGCAGGTGGTGATGATGGGAATGACCTTGACATGGGGATAGCGCATCAGCAGAACATCCACCGCCGTCTCCACCCGATCCAGGGCGCCGAACACCGCGCCGTCTTCATGCACCGAGGAAGAGGCGATTTCAAAACTCTCTTTCAAATGCTGGGAGATCAGCAGACGCACAAACATCACGCATCCCTGGCCGCCATGGACGATACCGATACAATCCTTGATCCCGATGCTGACATATTGCGCTCCCGCCGGTTGACAGGTGAATATCGGGTTGATCACACCGGTACGGTCTTTCACTTTTAATTCACACGACATGATATTGCCCTCTATCTAATAACGCTGATCGGTGAGCTCTTTATTCAACGATCCGGTAATCGTCAGGTAATCCAGCCGCTCATGCAGTGACGCGATGAGCTGCTTGATATCCGCCTTCCGCATGGCGGCGAGCCAGGAAAAACGTGATTTATAGGCATCCACCAGCACCACGGCATCCGCCCAATAGCAGCGCGCGGCCGGGGTGCTTAAATCCACCGGTTCGTCGCACAGCAACTGTCCGGCGATGGATAAAATGCCCTCGTTTTGCTTTTCCCGATCCCAGGCGCGGGAGTGGAACTGCCAAAGGCAATTTTTCATGATGTAATCCACCAGCTGTTCAATCTGGTTTTCAAGCGAGCTTGCCATGGTGTTGTCCTCTTTATTCCTCGGTGTTCGCCAACTGTTTATCGAAAGTGGGATAAACGCGCTCACGCAATTTGGAAACGCTGTCGAACCCGCCGGTGTATTGGCGCAGGGTGGTGGAGGCATTGACCTCTTCGCTCACCACGGATCCGGAGAGCATTTTCTGCGTCATAAAGCCATGCTCGGTGGGGATCTCGTCTTTGCTGATATCCAGCATGGCGAGTTGATGCACAGGCGAGTAAATGGCGTTGTAAATGTCCCGGGCGAACCGCACCCAGCCTTCATAACCTTTATAGGGCCCGTTGTGGTAGGCATGGGCGTTAAGGTAGGGCACCCGGATTTTCTTGGCCACTTCGCCGGGCCGTTTGCCGGTGAAAATCACGTCCGGCTTGAGCTGGTACATGGCTTCCAGGGATTCCAGTTCATTGGGATCGTCAATGGCCATCGCGCCGGGTTCGCAGCGGGCGATACCCTTTTCCATGTCCCCTTGATGGCCGAATTTGGTATATACCGACACCACTTCCACGCCCATTTCTTCATGGATAACGTGCGCCCAGTGCCACAGCTTGGAACCGCCGGGCCACAAGCAGACCTTCTTGCCTTGCAGGCGAGCCCGATACCAGTCCAGTTCCGGTTTCCAGCGCGCGGTCTCTTCATCGATAATGGCCTGGGCGCGGTCCTCGATACCGAAAAACAGACCGATTTTGCGCAGGGAGTCGGACAAAGGGCCAAAGCCGAAGCCATCGATATCCAAACGCGGGATACCGTAGCGGACCCGCAGTTCGTTACAGATGTATTCCGCCGAACGGGCACACTCCAGCACATTCAGATGGGCGCCTTGCATGGAGCGCAAATCGTCATAGGAGCCGTTGCCGGTAAAGGTGGACAGCACCTGGATACCCATGCGCTTGAAATAATCCACCATCACTTCCTGATCGCCCTGAATGTTGTATTCACCCACATAGTTGATCACGTGTTCGCTGGTGATTTTCGGCTCCACCGTGCCGACTTTTTGGTTGATCCAGGCGATATTGATTTTATGGTGCCCGCCTGACTGACTCGGACCGGCGAAGCCCGGCGAGTTGCAGACGAAAATATCGACGTCCGGCATCTCATCCATCACTTCTTGGGCCACCGCGGCGATATCGTCGCCGATCAACGCCGATGCGCAGGTTTGGTAAATCGTCATGCGCTTAATGGTGGGATGGGCCTGAAATGCCTCCAGGATATTTTTCTTCAGCACTTTTTCCGCGCCGAACACGATATGTTTTTCTTTCATATCGGTGGCGAAAGTATATTTAAGCTGGAAGTTATCGTTATCGCTGATATAACGCTTCGTCTGCCAGGTGTCGTAAGTACAGCCCACCGGGCCGTGGCTGATATGAATAACATCCTTCATCGGGGTGCCAATCACATGCTTGGCACCGCAATAGGCGCAGCCGCGTTCCGAAAGTGTGCCCGGGATGGTGTTCAGATAGCCCAGCGGGAGCGCCGACGATAAATCTTCCTCAGGCCCTTTCACGACAGCATGCAGCTTCCGCTCAGGAATACATTTGCTAACGTCAAACTCATGATATGGCATAATTCAATCCCCGACTTCATCGGTAAATCACTAAGCGGCCAGCATGTCCCCGGCCCTTAACTTTTGCAGGCAAAAACGGAATTAATCCGCCATACCATATTTGACCACCATGGCTTCCAACGCATCCATCGACAGCGGCTTGGGAATAACCAGGTTTTTATTTTCAATAATTTTTCGACCCAGTTCGCTGTATTCGTGAGCCTGATTGGATTCAGGATCAAATTCAGTCACGGTCTTTTTATTGAATTCGGCTTTTTGCACGATATTATCGCGAGGCACGAAATGAATCATTTGCGTCCCGATGGCGGAAGTGAACTCCTCTACAAACTCTTTTTCACCATCAACCTTACGACTATTGCAAATAATCCCGCCGAGGCGAACACCGCTCTGCTTGGCATATTTAACCAATCCTTTGCAGATGTTATTTGCGGCATAAATCGCCATCATTTCTCCGGAAGCGACGATATAGACTTCCTGGGCTTTACCTTCACGGATAGGCATAGCGAAACCGCCGCAAACCACATCGCCCAGGACGTCAAAGAAAATGAAGTCGAGATCATCCGAATAGGCCTTGTTGTTTTCCATCAAATCGATGGCGGTAATAACCCCGCGCCCCGCGCACCCTACACCCGGTTCCGGGCCGCCGGACTCTACGCAGCTGATGCCGAATACGCCGGTTTTCACCACCATCTCATTGGTGATTTTTTCCGCTCCCTGATCGCGCAGCACATCCATCAGCGTTTCCTGATGCATGCCGCCGAGAATAAGCCGGGTCGAATCCGCCTTCGGATCACAACCATGAATAAATACCTTCTGGTGGTGAAAGTGGGCTAATGCGGCGGCGGTATTTTGCGTGGTGGTGGATTTACCAATGCCACCCTTGCCATAAATTGCCAGTTTGCGAGTCACAATGAATAACCCCTCTGATAAAAGTCACTGCTGATGAATAAAAATTGCTTACAGCAGTAATAGAGCAAACCCCATGCCAAACGGCGGTCAAGGGGGCGTTCGATAGCGGAACGCCGTTGGTTTATTTGACGCCGGGGAGCGTTAGCGCCTGTATTCACGGGATTTATTCGAAGGTCAAAATTAACATTGAACCAAACGATGGCGGAGGGTCAGCTTAGCGCTTTGGAGGGGGTTTGTGATATTTAGTACAATCCTGTACCTCTATTGACGGTAACGTTCTCTAATGAAAAAAAATGCGTCGGTCGGCAATAGTACATTTAGGTACATAATTGTCCGAAATGGACGTTTACGTACCCCGTGGCGTAGACGAAAGACAGCGTTGACGGCCAGGGGTCAAGAGCGGGTGGCCAGGACAATACTGGACGCTTTTATCAGCGCGGTTACCGCAGCGCCTTCCTTAAGCCGCAATGCGGCGACGCTTTCATTGGTGATCACGGAAACCAGTGTAATGTCGGCATCCACCGCGACCGTGACTTCGCTGTTAACGGCGCCTTTTACCACCTTTTGAACCTTGCCGGAGAATTGATTGCGCGCCGAGAAACGCAATCCCGCATCGGCGGCGGCAAGAATCACCCAGGGTGCCTTAATAAACGCGATAGCCTCGCCGCCCTTTTTCAAATCGAGGTATTGCACGCTGCCGTGGGTAATGGTGGCGATAAGCGTCATGCCGTTGGCCAGGGTGAGGGCTATTTCATCATTAACCGCACCGGCGGTGATGGCGCAGACCGTTCCCGATAACTGATTTCTGGCGGATGTCATCATATAAAGCCTCAATGTATGCTTGTCGACAAAGTGCCTGGCCGGAACTGAAATTGACTGTCCCGCCTCGGCAAATCCAATCGGCACTTGTCTGTACCCTATAAGTCAGCCCAGTCGCCGCTCTTCCGTCCCGCCTGAGACAGTTCGATGGCCGCTCTTTCTTCCCACCAGAGTCAGTCCGATGGACGCTTTTCCGTCCCACCTGAGTCAGTCCGATCGACGCTCTTTCGTCCCACCGGAGCCAGTCCAATCGCCGCGCCTCCATCCCGCCTGAGCCAATCCGGAACAACGTAGGTCAGCTGATAATGGCCGCCGCCCCGCGCAACGACCTGACCAACGCGTCGCTTGCATGAACCAGGAAGAGAAATACAGATTACATTCTATTTCCGCGTTCAATATCACATTTCACGACATCGAATGCCCGGCGTCTTGCCTATGATATAAATAAAGACCGTTATTGATACATTGGCAATTTTTTAGCTTGCTTTTTAAATTAATCAGCCGCTATTGTTATGTAATTTTTTATATAACGGTAACCCTAAATGATGAAGAAAAAATATTTGCCGGCCATGGCGCTTTGCGTGTTGGGGGCTATATCCAGCCTGTCCGCCCAGGCAGCCCAAGAAATCCGCGTCACCTATGCCGGTTCAATGGGCGTGGTGATGGATAAATACCTCGGACCGACCTTCGCCAATAACGAACACGCCGTTTACCAAGGACAGGGGCAGGGCGCTTACGGCATGGCGCATCTGTTGGAATCAAAAAAAAGTCGTCGCGGATGTCTTTGTCTCCATTACTCCGGGGCCGATGGATATCCTCAAGCAGGCGGGCTTGGTGGACGAAGCCATCCCGGTGGCCAGCACCAGCATGGTGATAACCTACAACCCCAAGAGCAAATTCGCCCCGGCGTTTGAAGCCATTAAAAATGGCAAACCCGGCGCCCAGCCCTGGTGGAAATTATTGGAATCCCCGGGATTGAAGTTTGGACGCACGGATCCTATCAATGACCCGCAGGGGCAAAATATCGTCTTCACCCTGCTGCTGGCGGAAAAATATTATCAGCAGCCCGGCTTGGCCCACCGGGTATTGGGCGATGTGCAAAACCCGCAGCAGGTGTTTGCCGAAGGCGGTTTGCTGACCCGGATGGAAGCCGGCCAGGTGGATGCGGCTTCCGGTTATGAAAGCGCGACGATTTCGTCGAAGCTGCCCTATATCACCCTGCCTGATGAAATTAATCTCAGCAACCCCGCCATGGAAAAAACCTGGTATAACGGCGCGAGCTTTAAGGTACGCGACGCCAAGGGTCAGGGAAAAAACCCTGCAAACCCAGCCGCTGGTCTTTTATGCCGCGGTGCTGAAAAACGCCCCCAACGCTGACTTGGGCCGCAAGTTCATCGCTTTTTTGCAAAGCCCGGCCGGGCAGGCGGAGCTGCGGAAAAACGGCTATGGCCAGCCTAAGGGCGGGGTGCTCTATCAATAAGTCCGGGACGGTCTGATCCGATGTCCCGCTGGCTTGCAGCGCCGGCATTACTGTTGCTGGCGCTGCCGTTCATCACGCTTATCGGCGTTACGCCCTGGCATGGGTTTCATCTCGCCTACGGCGACTGGGACTCGGTGGCCACCTCCCTGGGATTAAGCTGTTTCTCCATTCCCTTGATCGTCTTGTTGGGTACGCCGCTGGCGCTCTGGCTGGCGCGTACCCCGTCCGGGATGCGCCATTGGGTGGAAATCATGGTGCTGATTCCGCTGCTGACGCCGCCCCTGGCGTTGGGGATATTACTGATATCGGTCTACGGCCCCTATGGCACCCTGGGTGAACTGATAGGCAGGCTGGGCCTGTCGCTCACCAATAACGCCGGCGCGTTTGTCCTGGCTCAAATCTACGGCGCGCTGCCCTATTATGTCATGTCGGCCCGAGTGGCCTTCGAGGGCGTGCCGCCGGCGGTGGAAGACGCGGCGAAGGTGCTCGGCGCGCCGCCATGGCAAATCCTGCTGCGCTTGACCCTGCCCCTGGCGCGCCGGGGATTGGCCACCGGCCTGGCCATCGCCTGGGTCAGGGTCGTCGGTGAATTCGGCATCGTACTGGTATTCTCTTATTTCCCCCAAGGCATCCCGGTGAAACTCTATATCAACTTGCAAAACGAGGGGATTGATGCGGTATATTCCCTGCTGTGGCTGTTGCTGGCGGTGACGCTGCCTTTCCCGCTATGGTGCCTGGCAAGCTCCCGCCGCAAGCTTAAACAGCAACACTAATAAGATATCGTATAAAAATATACGTTCAATTATATTAGTCGCAATATTTTTACTATCAATTTATGTACGTTGATATAAGATTTATTATTGATAAATTTTTCTTATCAAGATTAATCCATTTAGATGAAAAATTTTAAAAAATAAAAAACTTTTGCGTTTATTATGCACTTATATAACAATACTGAGGCGCAAGATAAATCATTAACAGAGTATTCACGAATATAATTAGGATGCTATAATATGTACGATTTACTTAATGAGATGAGTGATAATATTAAATCCGGCGGCAGAAAAGATTTATTTAAGCTGCTGAATGAAAGTTCTCAATATGACGTCACAATAACAAAATCCAAAAACCGGGTCTTTATTGACAAAAACGGCAAAGAAATCATTGATTTTGCCTCAGGCAATTACCTCGGCTTTGATAAAAGGCAAGAAGCGCTGCTGCCGTCGGCCATTCAAGCGGTGAAGGATTACGGCCTGCATACCGGCAGGGCAAGGCTGACGGGGCATTATGGGCTATGTCTGGAACTTGAAGAGCGTCTGGCCCGCTTTATTCAGGCCGAAGATGCCTTGATAGTCACCAACACCTTCCTCGGCAGCATAGGCATCATACCGGCTCTTCTTGAGGAAAACGACCTGGTGATAATGGATAAGGCCGCTCATGCCATCATGTTTCATGGCGCTCAATTGGCAAGGGACAAAGGCGCTACGTTGAAAAGTTATCCCCATGATGACCTGGACCAACTGGAAGCGCTGTTGAAATCCCATCCCCACGCCCGGCATAAAATGGTGTGTCTGGACGGCGTCTACAGCATTACCGGCAATTACGTCAGATTGGCGGAGATACAGGCGCTTGCCCAAAGATATAATGCGATACTGTTTGTGGATGACGCCCATGGATTCGGTATGCTTGGCAAAACGGTAAATAGCCAGAATCCCTATGGCGATGGATCGGGCATCGTCAATTTCCTTGATCTCTCCTATGATAATATTCTTTACATCGCAGGCACCGCCAAAAATATGGGCTGCGCTATGGCGTTTGCCGGCGTATCGAAAAAGCTCAAGAACGCCTTGCTGGCGTTCTCGAAACCTCTGGACTACTCTCAGCAGCCCATTCCCTTTGCCTTCGGCTTGCTCAATGCAGGATTAGACTTACTGGCAAAAGAGGGGGATGCGCTTAAGTGCAAAATTCACAGCATGGTCAAGGCGCTGGTGGCCGGACTGACCGCGCTTGGATTTGATACATTTTGTCAAAATAACTTTCCCATTGTATCGGTGAAAATACCTGATACTGAAAAACTTGTTTCGTTTTCGAAAGCGCTTTATTCAGATTATGGCCTTTTTGTGACGTCATGCCCTTACCCAACCATGCCAAAAGGCAGTGAATGCATTCGGATGACTATTACCGCCATGAATGAACCCTATCAATTGGATAAAATCATTCAGGCCTTTTCCGATCATAAACAAGATCTCCTTCATCCTGATATGACTCAGGTTTGAAAGCGCAATGAAAATAACATATACAGATAAAACAATTACAGCAGTGGAATACAATGAATTAAGAAACAGTGTAGGGTGGTCAGTGCCAAGCCGCGCGCAATCCGAGCTCGCGCTTGAACATTCTCTCTACATCAACTCGGCATATCTGGATCAACGGATTATCGGCAGCGGGCGGTTAGTTGGTGATGGTTCATTAAGCTTCTGCATAATGGACGTGATGGTTCATCCTGATTTTCAAAATAGCCATGGTATAGGTAAACAAATTTTACGTAACATTCTACGCTATTTGAAAGTAAGCGCTGACCCGCAAGCTGATATTTATTGCATGGCCACATCAGGCCACGAGCGTTTTTATGAAACTATGGGCTTTGTTGCCAGGCCAAATGAAAAAATCGGGTGCCGGTATGGTCATGTACTACGCTGAATTACTAAAATATTAAAATTTGATGATATGAAATTTATTGATGAAACTTATAAGAAAATGCTAGATGAAGATAGCATGCATATCGCTAGAGACTTCTTGGTTACTGAAAGAGAGTTTTTGAAATGCACGCTGAATCGCCTTGAAAATTACAAAGAGGCAGTAGTCGTAGGCTGCGGCGATTACAACCATTATGAATTGATAAAATCAACGAGATTAAATTATCTTGGCATTGATCCTTTCGCCACCACAAGGAGAGGCTCTCGGCTGATCAAAACCACCTTTGAGGATTACATCAGTAACAGAAAAGAAGAAGAAAATCAGATATTTATATTTTGGTTTAATGTGATTAGTCATCTAAATTTGGCAATTATAGAGAAGTCAGAAGGGATACGTAAAGGGGATGTGATCATAAACTCGACGTGGCGTACTAAAAACGCAACTAAAGCAATAATCGAGAAATATTATCAAAACTTTTTGCCAAGCAATCAAAAAGGTAGCTTTAATGCCGGTACCATCTTATCAAGAAACAGATCAATCAAAGGAATATTGCAAGCAGATAGCAGCTTTAGCACTTATAGTAGAGGTAATAACTTATTTGAAGTAGCAATCATTTGAAAGAAATATTGACTACAAAATATTGACGATTTCAATTACCATAGATGTTGAAAAGGAATGAATATGTCTGCTCTCCTGCATGATGGATTTCACCGGTCGGTTGATCGTTCCCCTCACGCAACGGCCGTTGTGGATGAAAACCAAAACCAAACTACCTATCGACAGCTCAATCGTAAAGCAAATATCATTAGTGCACTTATAGATGAAGTTAGCAATCTCGGCGTGTGTAGAAATAATTTTATCGGCGTGTTATCACATGTTAACGCTGATGGCATCGCCAGCCTTCTCGGCATTCTTAAGGCAAAAAAAACCTATGTGCCCATAGACCCTTATTATCCAGAAAAATTATTTATTAACGTGATTAGCAAATTAGAACTGGATATTCTTATTATCGACCGGCCATTATTTGAACAATTTAAACCACATTTACTCCACTGCAATTTGCAGTACGCGCTCATTACTGAAAAACACGGCTTCCCAAGCTTGTATGCCTTTAAAGAGGGAATGATGGTGGATTTGCCGACGGATGAAATGGCGGCTCATGCATACTTCGGGTCTATCGATTCGCCGGAGCCTATGGCATTTATTGATACAACGGATACGTTAAATCAAGTCTCTGACGATTTGGCTTACATTCTTCATACTTCCGGGTCAACCGGCGTGCCAAAAGGCATTATGTTAAGTCATAGGAATGCAACAACTTTCGTAGATTGGATGCAAAAAGAATTCAAGCTTACCCACAGCGACCGTATCATGTCCCGCGCACCGCTTAAATTCGATTTATCGGTATTTGATATTTTCAACACCATGGGTGCGGGTGCGACACTGATCTGTTACGATTGGAATAAACGACGCGATGATAGCATTAAACACCGGGATTATGTTCAGCTTTTAGAAAGAGAAACGGCCACAATATTATATACAACGCCATCTACCCTTTTGACATTGATGGAAAAAGGCCGTTTATTTCAAAAAACTAACCATCTGCGTACCATTATGTACGCGGGTGAGCCATTCCCGGTAGCAAAGCTTGAAAAGCTCTTGCAATTGGCGCCTCATATTGCCATCGCCAACATTTACGGCCCCACTGAGACCAACATTATTACCTATCACTGGGTACGCGATGAAGATTTGCAGCGTGATAGCGTTCCATTGGGAAAGGTCGTGGATGACACCGAAATCATCGTGGTGAATGATGATGCAAATAGAATTTGTGATATTAACGAAATTGGCGAATTATGGTGTAGAGGCGGTACCGTTACCCATGGTTATATCAACCAGCCCGAGTTAACGGAACAGCATAGTATTGTCAGTCCTTTTCATCCCTACCCGGCAAGGTTTTGGAGGACCGGTGATTATGGCTACCTTGATGATCATGGAGAATTGCATTATAAAGGCAGAAGAGATCATATGTATAAAATCAATGGTTACAGAATTGAAATTGGAGAGATCGAAGCTGCTGTCGCCAACCTGAAGGAAATACACGAACTGTGCATTACAATTTCCAAAGGTAGCATTCAAAATGCTATCATCTGCCACTATTCATTGGTAGCAAATGCTTGTTTCAATGAAGACGGCGCCTTGGCTCGGCTGCGAAACCTGCTACCTTCTTATATGTTACCCAACCTTTTCCTAGAATATAAAGAACTGCCGAAAACCTCATCTGGGAAAATTGATAGAACCTTGTTAAACCAATTTTGCGCATAGCGCTCATTGTGACCCGCAAAACGACACCTAAAGGCGATAGCAGGCATTGGCGAGCAAAAGAGTGCTTGCCTTGCCGCAGCGTCTGACTTGATTGATATCCGCCCCCGCGTTGAGGGGCATCGTCCAACCGGGCGGACCCATTCTCAGATAGTGGAACGCTGATGGGCCGGTGGTCATTCATCGAGATGCCCAAGCATCCGACCAAATTTTTTGGCAAAAATTTATACTGTTAATATATTCAACTATAATCTAGACACTAGAATAAGAAGATTCTTTCCTTAATTAATTTTTAACTAAATTTCATCTATTTATTCTCAGTACCAGGCGAAAAGCGCATTCATTATTTTTAATAGGAAATAAGATGAATAGAAAGCTTTTAGTCATGGGCTGCGCCCTGGTTTTCTGGCTGTTCAATCCGCTGCCGCTTTGGGCGGTCACCACCAGCGGGTCAATCAATGCGACCCTTACCCTCACCAACGGCTGCCTGATTAACGGTAACCCCGCGTCCAGCAATGCCAATTTCGGTACGTTGAACTTCGGCGTCTCTCCCGCCACCTTCGATACCCTGAACGCAACCCTGACCGGCGCCACCGGCAGCGGCATTCGCATCCGCTGCAGCAACGGCGCCACCTATACGGTACAGATAACCGGCAGCAATTCCGCCCCCGGCACTATTTACGGCGCACAGAGCGCCAGTCCACGCTATCTGATATTGAATAACGATACCACCCAGGGCATTGCCTATACCCTCTACAGCGATGCGGCATATAACAACCCCATCACCAACAATGCCAATCTTATCGCTTCCGGGACCTCCGATCCCGTTAACGGCACCATCTTTCCGGTGTACGGGCGAATAACCCAGGGCGGTAACAATACCGCCATTCCGGCGGGTACCTATACCGACGTGATTAACGTACAGGTCGTTTATTAACGCGGCCGGCCGAGGATAAAGTAGCCATGGATCCGGCGTTTTCCTTACGCTCTTTTTATGCCCTTCTCGCCGTCCTGGCATCGCTGTATGTCGGCCCGGCCAGAGCACTGCCCACCCAATCTTTCCAGGTCTCGGCATCCATCGTCGCCGGTTGCCAGATACAGGGCGGCGGCGGGGTATGGGGAACATTGGATTTCGGTAGTCATTCAGCCCTCGATAGCCGGTCGGTGGGTACAGGGTTGGTGCAAAACGCCGGGTTGCTGATCGCCTGCACGCCGGGTACCACATTAAGCATCAGTCTCGACGGCGGCCGATATTACACCACCACCCGGAACCTCGGGCAGGCAAACGGCAATGACAGCGTGGCGTATCGTCTTTACACCAGCGCCGGCTATTCCCCCGCCAGCGAGATCCCGGTTAATCAGTCTATTACTGTCAATTTCAGCAATGCCGCTAATATCACGTTGCCGATCTACGGCCTGCTGCAACTGGACGGTACACACCGGGCGGGAACCTACACCGATCTCCTGTCCGTTACGCTGTCCTGGTAATTCTTTCCAGAAGGATCTGACGATGAAATTCTTGTCGGCCGGCAGAGGGATGCCGGCACTCGCGCTAGCCATGCTTTGTCCGGCCCCGGTTATCGCCGGCCACTCGGTACTGATTTGGCCGGTGGATCCGGTTATTACCGAAGAAAGCCAAGGGACCGAGCTTTGGGTGCAAAACCGCGGCGACGCCACCACGCTTTTGCAGGCGAGAATCTACAGCTGGAATCAGGCGGGGGGCGCGAACACTATGCCACCCAGCAGAATATTCAGGCGCTTCCCAGCATGATCCGGCTCGAATCAGGGCAAAAAAGCCTGATCCGGCTGATAAAACACCAACCGGCTCCCGCGGGGCGGGAACAGGCCTACCGGGTCTTGCTGGATGAAATTCCCACCCCCTATGGCCATCCGGACGAAAAAGCCCATGCGCTGAATTTTCAAATGCGCTATTCCATCCCTGTTCGTTTACGGTCGCCAGAGCGCGCCGGATAAGGGGGCGCCGCGGTTACGCTGGCGGCTGGTGACCGAATCGGGCCAACCCTATCTGGAAATTACCAATAGCGGCCCGATTCACGCCCGGCTGAGCAAAACCCGTCTTGGCGACCACGTTCTGACGAACGGGTTACTGGGCTATGTGTTGGCGGATTCCACCCACCGTTGGCCGTTGAAATCCGGGGCGCTCGCCCGGGGACAATTGGAAAGCAGCGTGGATAATCGCAACACCGTCTGGCGTAGTCAGGCTGATCCCCGCTAAGCATGGCCTGGCCAGACCCTCCTCAGCTTGGCCGACTCTCCCTGGCCCTGACCGGCTGTTGCGGTTTACTGGCGTCGCCTGTCGGCAACGCGCAAACCTTCGATACCTTGCCGCCGCCGCCGACGGCGGCCCAGGGACAAACGCGTCAGCGCCATATGCTGGAGCTGGTGGTCAATGACTTCGAAAGCGGACGGATAGTGCCGGTTGAATTCAACAATGGGCATTATCTGGTGAGCTCGGCGGATTTGGCGCAGGCCGGATTGCCCACCGATCAGCTGTCGGCGGCGGAAACCGACGTCACCGCCATGGCGGAAACGAGCGCCGTTTATGACAGGCAACGCCGTTTATTGAAATTAACCGTGCCGCCGGATTGGCTGCCGCAGCAGACGTTTACCGGCGCGCCGGGAAGCCCGCGCCACGAGGCGCTTACCAGCACCGGCGCCCTGTTGAATTACGATATCTACGGCAGCCGTATCCAGCATGGCGCCGTCAACCTCTCCGTTTGGAACGAGTGGCGCGCATTCGGCGGTTTCGGCCATTTTTCCAGCGACGGCGTTTTAGACCGGCTGCCTTCGAACCCTGGCTCCTCTCCCAAGCATTATATGCGCTATGACACTTACTGGGCCGATCAGGACGAAGATCGCTCCCTGAGCTGGAAAGTGGGGGACGTGATTACCAATGCCTTGTCCTGGAGCGGCAGCGTACGTATCGGCGGCATTCAGATAGCCCGCGATTTCGCGCTGCGGCCGGATCTCGTTACCTATCCGTTGCCCTCGTTCGCCGGCCGGGCCGCCGTCCCCACCACGGTGGATTTGTTCGTTGACGGCTATCGCGCCGGCAGCAATGAGGTTCGCCCCGGTCCCTATGCGTTCAACAACCTGCCGTTTATCAACGGCGCGGGGGAAGCCGTGGTGGTGACCACCGACGCCCTGGGCCGGAGGGTGACCAGCACCCAGCCTTTTTATGTGTCCAGCAGCTTGCTGAAACCGGGGCTACCGGATTATTCGCTGGCCGTGGGCGCGCTGCGCCGGGCCTATGGGCTTCGCAACGCCGACTATGCGGTCCCGGTGACCAGCGGCTCCTACCGGCAAGGCGTCAATGATGATTTGACGCTGGAAGGTCATGGCGAAGGAGCGCAATCCCTGGTATTGGGCGGCGCGGGGGGGGTTTGTATAAGCTGGGACGCTGGGGCGTGGCGAACGGCGCGGTGACCTACAGCAGAATGTATGGCGATAACGGCGGCCAATATGACTGGGGTTATGATTATAACAACCGCTATTTCAGCCTGGGCATGCGTCATACATTACGCAACGGCCGTTTCGGCAACCTGACGATACTGGACAGCGGCGCGCACCATTTGACCGACGCCTTCTGGTCCCTTAATCGCCGCAGCGGACAATATTACGCCAGTTTCTCCCTGGAGCCCTACGGCAGCGTCGGCGCGGCCTATATCGATATCCGCACCGCGGCGGGAGAAATCACCCGCCTGTGGAACGCTTCCTGGAGTAAAACCCTCGGCCGCGAATCAAGCCTGTTTATCGCCGCCACTTACGATCCCCGTAGGCGCGACTGTTCCGGCGCCGTCTCGCTGGTTGTCCCTTTCGGCGCCCGCGCCAGCGCCAGCGCCGGCCTGGAGCGCGATCGCCCCGGCGGCACCGCCCAGCGCCTCTCGGTAAACCGCGCCATGCCCAGCGACGGCGGTTTGGGCTGGGATCTGTCATACGCCCGTCAACAGCGGGAAAGCGATTATCGCCAGGCCACCCTTAACTGGCGCAACACGCATCTGAAAACCTCGGCGGGACTTTATGGGTACGGCGGCAACGGCACCTTGTGGGGCGATCTGGCCGGCGCGCTGGTCTTGATGGATCATCATCTTTTGGCGGCGGATCAACTCAGCAATGCGTTCGCGCTGGTAAAAACCGATTATCCCGATATTCCGGTGCGTTATGAAAATCAACCCGTGGGAAGCACCGACGCGCAAGGCTATCTGCTGGTGCCGGGGATAAGCGCCTATTATCCGGCGAAATACGATATCGACACGCGGGCGCTGCCATTGAACATGACGGCGGAAAATGTGGAGCAGCGCGTGGCGGTGCGCCGCAGGAGCGGTTATTTGCTGCACTTCCCCATCGAACCGCTGCGCGCCGCCAACGTTATCCTGCACGATAGCCAAGGCCGGCCGCTGCCGGCCGGCAGCCGGATACTCCGCGACGGACAGCCCATAGACTATGTGGGTTGGGACGGAAGCGCCTGGGTGAATCATCTCGCCGCGGAAAATCTCCTGCGCGTCGTCACGCCGGACGGAAACCGATGTACCGCGCATCTGACCCTGCCCGGCGGCAAGCCGCGACCGCTCCAGACGTACGGCCCGCTGACATGTCCGCTTTCTCCTTCGCCATGAGACCCCCGCCATGAAACGTAAACTGCCGTCCGCCTGGCTGAAGTTGCGATTTTTCCGCCGCCGCAGCTTGAGAAGCGCCGCCATGGGCCGTCTAGCGCGCTCCGCCTGGCTGATGCTTCGCATTGTCCGCCCCCGCCGCGGCTTAAGATTCCCCGCTGCGGGCCGTCTATCGCGCTCCGGCTGGATGATAACCGGCATTGTCCGCCGCCGCTTGAGGAACGCCGGCGTGAAGCGCTTAACGTCGGCCGCCCTGATAATGCTCTGTATCGTCCTCTGCCGGAACGCCCATGGCGCCTGCCAATTGCCCCCTTCCGCCGCCAGCCTGGGCACGGTAACCTCCTTTACCGTTAACAGCAGCGTCTCTTCCGTCAGCGGCAATATCAATCTCAACTGCGGTTCGGGCAGTACCCTGACGCTTCTGGGGGGATAACTACATACGGCTACAGCTCACCGGCGCCACGAACACCAGCGGCAACCGGGCGGTATTGAAACACGACAACGGCAGCGACAATGTCCCCGTCCAGCTCTGTTCCACCGCCGACTGCTCGACGGAACTGACCATTAACGGCCCCTCTGTCAACTATAATTCAAGCCAGTTGGTGAATCTTATTGGGCTGATGGGCGGATTGAATTTTTCCATTCCGCTCTATATCCGCACCCTTACCGGCCAGAACGTGGCCGCCGGCACCTATAGCGGCACCTTGAATGTACTTACCCGCTATGCGATTTGCACCGGCATCGGCGCCGCCGGCCAGTGCGCCCCCGGCAGCCTCCAATCGGGATCGACGGTGGCGCCTCTTACCGTCAGCCTGGTTATTACCAACGACTGCGTATCCATTAGCGCCCCCAATATCAATTTCGGCAGCGCGCCGCTGGTGACCGCCTTCAGCCCCGTTTCGCAGACGCTGACGGTGGTGTGCACCAAAGGCAGCGCCTATACGGTGGGACTGAATAACGGCGGCAATGCGGTGAACAACGTCCGCAACATGGCGAATGGCGGTTCGCTTATCAGCTATGACATCTTCAAAGGCGCCGGCGGCAACCGCTGGGGCGACAGCGGCGGCGATCGCTGGTCCAGCAGCTTGGCCAGCAGCGTCAGCAGCGACGGCACCCTGCGCTCCTATAGCTACGTGGCCCAGATACTCCCCGGCCAGACCACACCGTTGCCCGGCACTTACAGCGACAGCCTGATAGTGGATCTTTCCTTTTAAACCAGGGTCGGTAGAGACGTTTCCTCAGGATCCTCCGGCAATGCCGGCGGCTGCCCCAAGGGCAGTTGTATAGAGAAGCAGGCCCCCCTTCAGGCCGGTTGCCGGCGCGGATATGGCCGCCGTGCATTTCCACAATGGCTTTACAGATGGCCAACCCCAAGCCCACGCCGGGAACCGCCGACTCTTTATTGCCGCGGGCGAATTTTTCGAAAATAGCGGTTTCCTGCCCCGGCGCAATGCCCGGCCCATCGTCCCAGACCTCAATGTCCAGACTACCCTGGCGCTGCTCGGCGCGGATGCCCAACTGGGCGTTCGCACCGGCGTATTTCAGGGCGTTCTCCAGCAGGTTGGTGAATACCCGCTCCAGCAGCGGACCGTCGGCATTGATAAGCAGCAGATGGTCAGGCAGCTTAAGCTGTACCCGGCGGCCGTTCAGCAGCGGTTCCATGATTTTCAGCGCGCCGCCCACCACCTCTTCCAATGCCACCCACTCCGTTCGCAAACTGATGCCTCCCGACTGAATCCGCGCCATATCAAGCATATTATTCACCAGCCGGATAGTACTCAGGGTTTGCTGGCGTATTTGACTGGCCTGCGGCGCATACTTAGACCCTTCCGCCGCCAGATCCAGCGTCAGGATTTCCGACTGGCCGAACAAGACCGTCAACGGCGTGCGCAAATCATGGGACAGGGCCGCCAGCAGTGAATTGCGCAGCTCTTCACGTTCGGCGGATAACCGGGCGCGCTCTTCACGGCGAGTGAGCTCCATCCGTTCCAGTGCGCCGGCCAACAGCACGGTAAAGGTTTCCAGCATGCGCTGTTGCTCAGGGATCATCAGCTGACGCAGATTAGCCGGTTCAATCACCAGCAGGCCCAGGGCGTTGCCGGAGGTTTTCAACGGCAGCATCTGCCAAGGCACCCCCGGCAGCGTGTCGGTGCCGGCGCCGGCAGGCAGCCCGCGATCGAAACTCCAGCGGGCGATGGCGCGGTCGGGGATGGAGGTCAGGTTTGCACCGCCCACCGTTTTCAAATCGCCGTTATCCTGAGGCAGCAGCAGCTCGCTGCGGGCCTGCAGGGTAATATTGATGATGCGCTGGCAGTTGGAAACGATATCGTCCATACCCCGCGCGCTGCTTAACGCACGTGACATCTCATACAGATGCCGGGCCCGCTGTTCCCGATAGCGCGCCACCCTGGCCTGATAGCGGACCCCGGCCGTCAGGTTGCCGATAATGATACCCACCGCCAGCATCACGCCGAAGGTCACCAGATACTGCACGTCCGACACCGCCACGGTGCCGGTGGGGGCGACGAATACCATATCGAAAATCACGATGTTCAGCACCGTCGCCACCACCGACGGCCAGCGGCCATAACGCAGGGCCACCACCACGACGCCCAGCAGATAGATCATGACGATATTGACGGCGTCCACGCCGGGCAACAGCCATTTACCGCCCAGGGTCACCAAGGCGCACAGCAGCAGCGCAGCAGCGCAGCCGCGCACCTGCACCCGCCATTTATCGAAAAACGGCCGGTTATCCGGCATTGGGCCGGGGGCGGCATCGGCCCGCTCGTCCAGGGCCACGATCACCAAATCAACATCCAGGCCGAGCCGCCCCAGCCGGTCGGCGAAACCGTTCCGCCGCCAGCGCCGCGCCGGACGCCGACCGACGATGATCTTACCCAGGTTGTGCTCGCGGGCGTAGCGCAGTACCGCCTTGACCTCATCGGGATCCGACAGGGTAGCCGTTTCCGCCCCCAAATCCTGGGCAAGGCGCAGGGTGCGCAAAATAGCGCGCCGACGCGGTTCCGCCAGGCGATGCGACTTAGGCGTTTCCACATACACCGCATGCCAGACGCTGCCGAGCTTGGCCGCCAGCCTTGCCGCGGTGCGCACCAGCTTTTCGCTGCCGGTGCTATCGCCGATACACAGCAAAATCGCGTCACGGGTGTGCCAGACTTTTTCCCGGCCCTGTACGTCCCGCCAAACGCGCATCTGGGAATCCACCCGGTCGGCAGTACGCCGCAGCGCCAGTTCACGCAGAGCAAACAGATTGCCTTTACGGAAAAAATTCTCGATGGCCCGTTCGGCGCGATCGCCGATATACACCTTGCCCTCTTTCAGCCGCGCCAGCAGATCGTCGGGGGGGGCAAATCCACCAACACCACCTCATCGGCGGAGTCGAAAAAGGGGTCCGGCACGGTTTCCCTCACCCGGATGCCGGTCACGCCGCTGACGATATCATTCAGGCTTTCCAGATGCTGAACATTGACCGTGGTCAGCACATCAATGCCGGCGTTAAGCAGTTCGTCTACGTCCTGCCAGCGCTTCGGATGACGACATCCGCGGGCGTTGGTATGCGCCAGCTCATCCATCAGGATGACCGCCGGCCGCCGGGCCAACGCCGCGTCCAGATCGAACTCCTGATGCCGGTGACGACCGGCGGCCCGCCGGGGCATCACCGCCAACCCTTCCAGTTGCGCCGCGGTCTCCGCCCGGCCGTGGGTTTCCACCACGCCCACCAGCACATCCAATCCCTGGGCGCGTAAACGCCTGGCCTCTTGTAGCATCGCCCAGGTTTTGCCCACCCCGGCGCAAGCGCCGAAATAGATCTTCAGCTTGCCGCGGCGCTGATTGCCGGCTTGCGCCAACAGCGCGTCGGGATCGGGACGTGGTTGCTCCTCGTTCATGCAGACTCCTTGCCGGCTGATGGAAACAGAACGACGCGGCATTGACCAATAAGACCCTCCACGGGAGTGCGTGGAGGTCCGCATTATCTCCCGCTCTGTCTTATTATGGCTGCGCCGCGGAATCCAGCGCGATATTCAGTTCCAACACATTCACCGCCGGGTCGCCGAGAAAATAGAGCGGCGGGCGAGAGGTATTCTCCTCAATCAGCCGCTGCACCACTGCAAGGGGCAGCCGACGCGCCGCCGCGACACGCCGCGCTTGCCACCGCGCGGCGGCGGGGGAGATATCGGGGTCCAGCCCGCTGGCGGAGGCGGTCACCAAATCAACCGGTACCGCCTGGGCCGCCAGCGGATTCGCGGCGCGCAGATCGGCTATCCGTTGTTTAAAGGCCTTATCCAAATCCGGATTGCCCACCGACAGATTACTGCCGGAAGACGCCAATGCATTATAGGGGGTATCGGACGTGGCGGACGGACGGCCGTGAAAATATTCCGGCCGGACAAACGACTGGCCTACCAGGGTGGAGCCCCGGATATCGCCGCCGATATCCAACAGCGACCCCTGGGCTTTTTCGGGGAACCACCACTGCCCCAGCGCGCCGGTAAGCAACGGATACACGGCGCCGGTCAAAAGCGTCAGCAATATCATCAACAGCAGGGCGGGACGTACTTGATTCATCATCATTCTTCTCCTCAGGCTAGGCCCGCGACGGTCAGCACAATATCGATAAGTTTGATGCCGACGAAAGGCACCAGCAGGCCGCCTACGCCATAAATCAGCAAATTGCGGCGTAACAGCGCGGCGGCGCTCATGGGCCGATAACTGATGCCCTTCAACGCCAGGGGAATCAGAAAGACAATCACCAGCGCATTGAAAATCACCGCCGACAAAATCGCCGAACCGGGGGAGTGCAGATGCATCACGTTCAGCCGGTTCAATTGCGGATAGGTCACGGCGAAGGCCGCCGGGATAATGGCGAAATATTTGGCGACGTCGTTGGCGATACTGAAGGTGGTCAGCGAACCGCGCGTCATCAGCATCTGCTTACCGATATGCACCACTTCCAGCAACTTGGTGGGATTAGAGTCCAGGTCCACCATATTGCCCGCCTCCTTGGCCGCCTGGGTGCCGGAGTTCATGGCCACCGCCACGTCCGCCTGGGCCAGGGCCGGGGCGTCGTTGGTGCCGTCGCCGGTCATCGCCACCAGCCGGCCTTCCGCCTGATATTGCCGGATCAGGGCCAGCTTGGCTTCCGGCGTGGCCTCCGACAGGAAATCGTCCACCCCCGCCTCGGCGGCGATGGCCGCCGCGGTCAGCGGGTTGTCCCCAGTGATCATCACCGTCTTGATCCCCATGCGGCGCAGTTCGGCGAAGCGTTCTTTAATGCCGCCTTTGACGATATCCTTCAGCGCCACCACCCCCATCACCCGCGCATCTTCCGAAACCACCAGCGGCGTGCCGCCGCCGCGCGCCACCTCTTCCACCATCCGATTGACCTCCGCCGGGAAGCGGCCGCCGTTGGATTCGATATGCCGGCGAATGGAGTCCACCGCCCCTTTGCGGATCATGCGCTGTTGTAAATTCACCCCGCTCATGCGGGTTTGCGCCGAAAACGGAATGAACGTGGCATCCAGACGCTGAATGTCGAGCTCCCGCAAATTGAATTTCTGCTTGGCCAGCACCACGATACTGCGTCCTTCCGGCGTTTCATCCGCCAGCGAAGCCAGCTGCGCGGATGCCGCCAGCTGCTGCTCGCCGACGCCCGGGGCCGGGATAAACCGGGTCGCCTGGCGGTTGCCCAGCGTAATGGTGCCGGTTTTGTCCAGCAGCAACACATCGATATCCCCGCCGCCTCTACGGCGCGTCCGCTGGTGGCAATGACGTTGGCCCCCAGCATCCGGCTCATGCCGGCCACGCCGATGGCGGACAGCAAACCGCCGATGGTGGTGGGGATCAGGCAGACCACCAGGGCCACCAGCACCGTGATGCTCACCGGCTCGCCGCCCCAGGCGGAAAAGGGCCAGAGCGTGGCGGTGGCCAGGAACAACACGATGGTCAGCGAAACCAGCAGGATGGTGAGGGCTATCTCATTAGGGGTTTTCCGCCGCTTGGCCCCTTCCACCATGGCAATCATGCGATCAAGAAAGGTTTCCCCCCGGATTCACGCTACAGCGAATCACCAGCCAATCGGACAAGATACGCGTCCCGCCGGTCACCGAAGCGAAGTCTCCGCCGGCCTCGCGGATCACCGGCGCGGATTCGCCGGTAATCGCGCTTTCGTCCACCGACGCGCCCCCTTCCAGCACCTCGCCGTCGCAGGGAATGATATCTCCCGCCTCCGCCAGCACCAGATCGCCTTTACGCAGCGAATCCGCCGCCACTTTTTGTTGTTCGGCGTCATGGCGCTGCCCGGCGAGTTTCTTGGCCCAGTTGCTTTTACGCACGCCTTTAAGGCTTTCCGCCTGGGCCTTGCTGCGCCCTTCCGCCAGCGCCTCGGCGAAATTGGCGAACAAGACGGTAAACCACAGCCAAACGGAGATGGCCGCTGAAAATCCGGCGGCGCCGGCGGTCAGCCTCGCCGCCATCGCCAGGGAGAGCAGCGTGGTCAACAGGCTGCCCAGGTAGACCACAAACATCACCGGATTGCGAAACTGCACCCTGGGATCCAGCTTTTTAACGGCATCGACAACGGCCACACGCACCAACGCCGCGTCAAATAATGTCTTCTGATTACGACTCATGTAGGAAATCTCCGGCGATTAATGGCCTAACAGTTGCAGATGCTCCGCGATCGGGCCGAGCGCCAGGGCGGGAATAAACGTCAGCGCGCCCACCAGCATTACCGTGCCCACCAGCAACGAAATAAACAGCACGCCCTGCGTCGGGAGGGTGCCGTTGCCCACCGGCTGCGCTTTTTTCACCGCCAGCGAACCGGCAATGGCCATCACCGGCACGATAAACGTGAAGCGGCCTAAAAGCATGCACACCGCCAACAGCATGTTCCAAAACGGCGTATTGGTGCTCAGGCCGGCAAAAGCGCTGCCGTTATTGTTAGCGGCGGAGGAGACGGCGTAGAGCACTTCGCTGAAACCATGTGTTCCCGGGTTCGACATCCCGGCGCGGCCGGCCTCGGTCATCATCGCCAGCGCCGTGCCCAGCAGCGTCAGGGACGGCGTGATAAGGATGGCCAGCGCGGTCATCTTCATTTCCCAGACGTCGATTTTTTTACCCAGGTATTGCGGCGTGCGCCCAATCATCAGCCCGGCGATAAACACCGCCAGCAACACAAACAGCAGCATGCCGTACAACCCGGACCCCACGCCGCCGAACACCACTTCCCCGAGCTGTATCAGCCACATCGGCACCATTCCCCCTAAGGGGGTAAACGAATCGTGCATGGCGTTGACCGCCCCGCACGACGCCGCCGTGGTGATGGTGGCGAACAGGCTGGAATTGAGGATGCCGAACCGCGTTTCCTTCCCTTCCATATTGATAGCGCTGTCGGCTCCCAGCGCCGTCAAATGCGGATTACCGTGCCATTCGGCCCACATCACCGCCGCCGCCGCCGCGATAAACATCAGCGACATGGCCCAGAGCAGCGCGTGTCCCTGGCGCCGGTCGCGCACGGCGTCGCCAAAGGCGAAGCACAGGGCGGCGGGAATTAGAAAAATGGCGATCATCTGGATAAAATTGGTCAGGGCGTTCGGGTTTTCGAACGGATGGGCGGAATTGACGTTGAAAAAGCCGCCGCCGTTGGTGCCCAGCATCTTGATGGCTTCCTGCGAGGCCACCGGTCCCATGGGCAGGGTTTGCTTCGCCCCTTCAAGCGTGGTGACCTGAAGATAATCGCCCCAGTTTTGCGGCGTGCCCTGGCTGATAAAAAGCAGGGCGATAATCAGCGAAATCGGCAACAGCACATAGACAGTGATGCGAAAGATATCCCGCCAGGCATTGCCCAATGTCCTCAGCGAGCGGTTGGCGAACCCCCGGATTAACGCGAAAACCACGGCGATGCCGGTGGCCGCCGACAGAAAGTTCTGCACCGTCAATCCCGCCATCTGGCTGAAGTAGCTCATGGTGCTTTCGCCGCCGTAGGATTGCCAGTCGGTATTGGTGACAAAACTGACGGCGGTATTGAGCGCCAGATGCCAGGACAAGCCGGGTAAGTGCTGAGGATTCAACGGCAGCGCGCCCTGTAAAAGCAAGAGAACAAACAAAACCAGCACACCCAGGGCGTTAAACAACAATATGGCCCACAGATAGTCGCGCCAATGCATGCTGTCCGTACCGATGCCGCCTACCCGCCATATCAGCCGTTCGACGCCGGCGAACCCCGGCGCCGGCCGGTCGTTAATCAATCCCGCCAGACCGCGCCCCAGCGGACGAGCCAAAACAATCAACACCGCCATATAAACGGCAAGCAGTAAAAATGCGCTGGCAATCATCAGAACTCCTCCGCCTTGATCAGGGCGTAAACCAAATAGCCCAGCAATAAAAAAACCAGCACAATGCCGGTAATCAAAGAAAGATTCACAGTGCGACTCCACAGGGGAATTGAGGTAGGATCAAGTGTAAAGTTTTGTATGAAAACGCCGTGTAAAATTACGGGCGCGGCGTATAAAAAAAAGTATAAAAATGGGGGTATATAATAACGACTGCATGACGGGAAACTGTTTAGCAAACAGCGTTGGCCTATACAAAAATTTTATATCTCCGCCGCCTATTTTTACGCTTTTTTTATTTCATGCCGATTATATTAATCTTAAAAGCCCGTGGGGCGGAAATACCGCCACGGTAAATACTTATTTAATGGTTATCAAATAAAAGAACCGCACTCTGTGGAATATCGGCGTCAGGTCCTTGAGGACGACAATGATGAAACAACGGATTATCAATGGGCTTATCGCCGTCTTGTGCCTGGCGATTTCGGGCACTACGCTGGCTCTATCCCCGGTGCCGGCCTCGGATACGCCCGATTATTCAGCCGATCAGCAGGCGCAAATCGGCAAGATAGCCGCCGGCTATTTACTGGCGCATCCGGAAATTCTCAGGGAAATGAAAAGCGAGCTGCAAGCCGATAAAAAAGCTACGATAACGCCCCGCTGCCCGCCGGCGACAAACGGCAAGCCGCCGGCTAAATAATCTAACGCGGCGTTTCGGCACAGACTCGCCCGGCGACAACCGAAGCGTCGCCGGCTGAACATTTCAGCGCGACGTCCCGGTCCAGACTCGCTCGGCGCCTGGCACCGTGCTTTCCCCAAGCGGCCCCTGCTGACGAATGTCTGCGACGATCTGGCCGGTATCCAGCTTAATCAATCGATCCGCCTGCGGAAAATAGGCGTCATCATGGGTAATCACCAGCACGGTTTTGCCCCGCGCTTTTAAATCCGGCAGTATTTGCCGATAAAACACCGCCTTAAAGGCGGGATCCTGATCGGCGGCCCACTCATCGAACAGATAAAAAGGGCGATCCTCGGTCCAGGCCAGCAATAGCGCCAAACGCTTTCGCTGACCCTGCGACAAGGCGGTGGTGGAAAATCTTCCCCGTCGGACATGCACCTTATGTTCCAGCTGTAGCGCGGTCAGCAGCGCCGATATCCGGTCGTCGTCGGCGGGGCGCTCGCCGCTGACATCGTCAAACAGATAAAAGTCGCTGAATACCGCCGAGAAGCATTGGCGATAACGTTGCCAATCCCCATCGCCCACCGGCTCGCCGTTGAGCAGGATGACGCCCTCCTCCGGCGGATATAATCCCGCCAGCAGTTTGGCCAGGGTGGTTTTGCCGCTGCCGTTGCCGCCGATAAGAAACGTCAATTCGCCGGGCCGCAGCGTCAGGGTCAGCGGGCCGAGCAGGAAAGAAGCGTTGTCCTGTTCGCGCCGGTAATGATGGGTCACGCCGTAAAGGGAAAGACTTTGCAAGGCCGGCGCCGGCGCCTCGCGCTGGGCCGGCTCCGCCGGCAATTGCCGCCGCACATCCTGAATACGCGCCAGCGCCACCCGCGCGCTGGCGATATTCGGCAGGGCGGAAAGCAGCCCTTCAATGGGGATGATCATGTACAGAAACACCATCGCATAGCCGGTGACTACCGGATGGCTTAGGGGAAAGTAGCGCCCGAGCAAAAACAACACGCCGCCGATAAAGGCGAAAAAAAGAAAGCTGCCCCAACTGGTGGCCATGCCATACAACACATAGCCGCGGGTGCGCTCAACGCGCACCGCTTCAATATTTTTCGCCAATTCCCCGCGGATAAAACGCCGCCGGCGGACGGGGTTGAGCTTGAGCTCTTTGACCCCGTCGAACAGCGCGCGGAATTGTTGCAGCAACCTGTCCTCACGCCGCCGGGAACTGCGCAATAACATCAGCGCCCGGCCGTGAATCAGCCAGAATCCCAGCGAACCCAAGGCGATGGTAACCAGGGCGCACAACAAAACCGGCCAGGAGAGCATACCCAGATAGCACAGACAGCCGACAATCACCGCGCCGTACATGACCAGGTTGGGCAGGCCGACGAAAAACACCACGATAATATCCAGATCCTGCGTCAGCACCGACATCGCCCGCGACATGCCCAGGCTTTCGACGCTCTGCAGGTCGGTATCGCCGATGCAGGCCACCACCTCGTTGCGCAGCCGAGCTTTGGCGCGCTGTCCCAGAGACATGAATACCGTTTCCGACAAGACCCGGGTGATAAGCATGATGAGGGTCAGCACGATAAACGTTCGCCCCAGCGCCGCCAATGCGTTCGCCTCGACGGTAAGCGTTTTATTGATAAGCGCAATCAAAGACGCATTGCAAAATCCGCTCGCCACGCTTGCCGCCAACGCCAGCAATAATAATCCGCCGGCATCCCGGGCCAGCTGCATCAAGGTACGCATCACACCACTCCCCACAACGGCCGGCTTCGCAGAACGGCGGCTGAAAACTTCGCGCTTGCAAGGCGACCATTTTAATTCCCCTACGCGCCTAGTCACCTATGCCCTTGTCCGTTCTACGGGATTACGGCGTAAACTCCGCCGTAAAGACAGCAACTGTCCGTCCGGCGATGTTTATTTTAACCTAGCCCCCAAGCCGGAAGACCACCGGTACGCGGACCCAGCCGGCAACCGTCTCGGCGCCGCGTTTGGCCGGGATAAAGCGCCAGCGTTTTACCGCCTGCCGCGCCGCGTCATCCAGCACATCGCTGCCGCTGCTTTGGGCAATATCCACCTCGCCGGCGGCGCCGTTGACGGTCACCAGCACGTTAAGCATTACCGTACCCTGCTGATGCATGCGCCGCGCCAAACGCGGGTAATCCGGCGGCGGGTTATTAAGATAGGCCGCATCGAAAACCGGCTGAGTCGCCGCCGGCGCCCCGGGGGCCGTAGCCGGCGTATCGCTGGCTTTCTGCGCCTCGGCGACTTGCTCTTTCGCCGGCGACGAAGGCGGCGGAGCGGCTTTGTTCGGCGCCGCCGATGGATGTGAATGTTTCACCGGTCTGGGGCTTGCCGGTTTTTGCCTGACGGCCCGTTGCACCGGTGATGGCGGCTCGGGATCTTTTGACAATACGGCGTCTTTCGAAGTATCCGGCACGGCTTGTTTTTCCGGCGGCGCGGGGAGCGACGGCGCCAGGCTTATTTCCATGACCGGCTGCATTGCCGGCGACGACAGCCGGGGCGGCGTGCTACGCACTCCCGCCACCGCCCATAGCAACAGGCCGTGGGCCAGCAGCGCGAGCACTATATAGCGGGGCTTGCAAGGAAGGTTCGCCATAGTCTTCTCTAACTTCGCCCGCGGCGAAACAGCAGCCAGGCCAGCCACGGACCGCCCAGCAGCGTGGCCATGAGTCCGGCGGGTAACTGGCGCGGATACAGCAGGTTGCGCCCCATCCAGTCCGCCGCCGTCATCACCAGCCCGGCCGCCGTCGCCGCCGTCAGCAATTGCGCCACCGGTCCCCTCGCACCGAGCCGGCGGGCGATATGAGGCCCCAGCAGCCCGACAAAAGACAAGGGGCCGACGATAAGCGTGGCGATACCGGTCATCAGCGCCGCCAGCCCCAGCACCGACATCCGCGCCGCCGGCACATTGACGCCAAGGGACGGCGCCGTTTCCCGCAGCGGCAACAGAACAAGCCAGCGATAACACAAAGGCGCCAACGCCAGCAGAATCACCGCGCTCGCCGCGGCGATGACAGACATCAGCGGCGAGACATAATAGGTGCTTCCGCTCATTAGCTGCATCAGCATATTGGAGGCGCGGCTGTCGTTTACCATGACCACCGTCGCCACCGACTGGAAAAATGCGCTGACGGCCAGCCCGGTGAGCAGCACCCGCTCCGGACCGAATGCGCTGCTGCGGTTTTGCACCAACGTCACCAGCAGCGTGGCGAAGGCGCCCAGCGCGCTGCTCAAGATCAGCAGCGGCACACTGGCGGTGCCCGAGAGCAATAGAAACAGCGTAATGCCCAATGACGCGCCGGCGCCGATGCCCAATATTTCAGGGCTGGCCAGCGGATTGCCGCTCAGACGCTGAATCAGGACCCCCGCGCCCGCCAGCAACACGCCGGCGCTCATGGCCGCCGCCATGCGCGGCACGCGCCAGCGCCACAGGGCGGTAAACTCTTGCCAGTCGCTGAAATGCCAGCCGTGCAATGCGTGGCCGAAGGAGAGAGACAGCGCAACACCCGGCAACAGCAGCGCGCCGGCAATCGCCAGCGGTCGCCACGTTCCGGCCGGTGTCACGGCAGCGGACAATGTAACGGTGGCCACGTGACGCCCTTGGCCGGCGCGGGGTAAAAACAGCAGCAACAAGGGACCTCCGGTCAAGGCCACCATCATGCCGGTGGGCAGCAGCATGCCGTTGAAGGCGGTCATGTTGCCCACCGCCAAATCCGCCAACCACAACAGGCCGGCGCCCATAACGGGCGACCAGCAAAATTGCCGGTACAGCGTGCGCGCGCCGCAGGCGGCCGCCAGGTGCGGCGCCGCCAAGCCGATAAATCCGAACACGCCCACGGCGCTTATCACCAGGCTGGACATCATCAGCGCGCACAGCAGCGTCAAACCGCGCACCAGGCCGGGGGAACTGCCGAGCCCCTTGCCGACATCCTCGCGCAGGCTGAGCAGTTGCAGCGGACGCAACAATAACAGCAGCGGCAACAGACACAGAAGCAGACGCGGCAGCAGCCAGTAAAAGGCTCGCCAATCCTGTTGGGCCAGCGAGCCGCCGCCCCAGATCATGACCGACAGCAACGAACGATCGTTGATAATGGTAAACAGCAGCGTCACGGCCCCGCCGTAAAGATTGACCATCAAACCCGCCAGAATAAGCGCCAGCGGCGACAGCCATTGCCGCGACGACAGCGCGAATACCGCCGCCAGCGCCAGCAGCGACCCTCCCAAGGCCGGCCATTCCCGGCCATACAGCAGCCAGCCCGGCGCCAGCAGCGAGGTGAGGGTTAAAGCGAGGCTGGCCCCCGATGCCACGCCGAGGGTCATGGGCTCCGCCAGCGGATTGCGCAGCGCCCGCTGCATCACCAGACCGCAAAGCCCCAGCGCGCCGCCGCACAGCAGCGCCATGGCCTGGCGCGGCAACCACATATCCCGCAGGATAATGGCCTGCGCGTCGCTGCCCCGCAGCAGTTCGCCAAGGGAAACTATAGGGAAAGGCAGTTGGCGGCAGGCCATAATGACGGCGGCCAAAACAGCATACCCCCCAGAGGGAGGGGTGAACGGCGCCAAAATGCGCTAGACATGACGCAGTTCCCCCGCCCGCGATAATCCCGCCGCCAGCGCTTCGGCGAAGCGGACGGCGGTCAACAGCGCGCCGGTCGACGACAGGCCGGCGGGCATGGGGACGATATTATTGCGCTGCGTCAGGGGCAGGCTGCGCCATAACGGCGTATCCGCCTCCGGCGGCACGCCGCCGGTCTTCCCGAGGGAGACCAGACGCGCCTGTTTCGCGGCGGCGATCTGCTGCAACTCCACCAGCGCTTCGCCCCAGCCGTTGCCGCCGCCCCGCCAGGCGTTCTTGAGCCCCAATCGCCCCGTGACGTCGTCAAACAGACCGCCGGATGTCTGCAACTGCAAATGCAGGACGTCCGCCACCGTGGCGAGAAAAACCTCGGTTCCCCGCAACGGCGCCAACTGCGCACGCGCCTGGGCCAACCGCTGCGCCGACTGCGCCAGCAGCACGGCCGCCTCGGCTTCCCTGCCGAATGTCCGCGCCATCAGTCGGGTGTCTCGTTCAATCTTCGCCAACGGCCGGCCGCCCCAGTCCCCCAGCGTCACCAACGGCGCGATGCCGGTCAAGGCATCCCGCAACAGTCCGTGAGCCGGGGTGATTATGATGGCGTCCAGGTTCAGCGCTTTTAAGGTTTCAAAGTTCGGCTGAAACAACAGCCCCACATCCTGCACCCGAGACGGCAGCACCGGCGCGGCGAACAGCCGGCGATACCAGTCCGGCGCCGCAATCCCTACCGGTACGATACCCAGCGTCAGCGCCATTTCAGTCAATCCCCAATCCAGTATCGCCACCCGGGGCATCGCCACCTCGGCAGGCCTAACAAGCCTGCTTTCGCCCTGATCCGCCGGCGGCATCCCTTCCGCCCATGCCGTAGCGCTCAGGGAGACCGACAAGGCCCATTGCAAAAAAGCGCGACGCGACAGCATGCCCGAACTCACCACTGATAACTGAGGGTAGCGATATACTGACGTTTCAAACCGTAATAGCAGCCGTTATTTTGACAGCTGGCAAGATAGGTTTTATTGGTCAGGTTCTGCACATTGAGCGCCAACTGCCATTGTTGCAGGCGATAGCGCGCCATGGCGTCATACACCGTGGCGGCCGGCACCTTCAGGGTATTATCGGTATCGGCATAGCTGGTGCCGACATAACGCACGCCGCCGCCCAAGGTAACGCCGTCGAGCTTGCCCGGCAGCGTGTATTCGCTCCATAACGTGGCGCTCTGCCGCGCGATGCCCACCGGCGAATTGCCTTCATCGCCGTCGTTGGAACGGGTGATTTCCGGATCGGTAAGGGCATAGGATGCGGTAACCAGCCAGGACGGGGTAACGTTGACCTTACCCTCCAGCTCAATGCCTTTGGAACGGATTTCACCGGTTTGCACGCTGAAATCGGCATGATCGGGATCGGCGGTAAGGACATTGGTCTGCCGCAGGTTATATACCGCGGCGGTAAACAGCGCATCCAGGCCGTTGGGCTGGTATTTCACCCCGGCTTCCGCCTGTTTGCCCTTGGTGGGCTTGAAGGCGTCGCCGTTATAATCGGTGCCGCTGGCGGGCACAAACGAGGTCGAATAACTGACGTAGGGCGCGAATCCGCTGTCGAAATGATACAGCAGGCCGGCTCGGCCGGTGGTGGCATAATCGTTCTCATCGCTGCGGCTTGCGGCCACCAGATTATGCGTTATCGTGCTTGCTTCATCATAGCGCCCGCCGAGATTCAGCACCCACTGCCGCCACTTGGCCTGATCCTGAAGATAGAAACCGGTCTGGGACTGCGTCTGCCGGGTACGGGCGGTAATACCCGGCAAAGCGACCGGGGTGCTGTAATCCGGATCGAGATAGTCAAGGTCCGAGGCGCTGCCGTAACCGACGTTTTGATGCAGCGAATCATGGAGATAATCCACGCCCATAAGAATCTTATGACCCACCGCGCCGGTGGCGATATCCGCCTCGGCCTGGTTATCCACGGTAAAGCTGCTGAGGGTTTCATTCAGGTTCATCGAATAGCGGTGCACCGCCGGCGCATCGGTGGCGGTGCCGAACGGATACACCATTTGATAATCGCTGGTGCTGCTCACATAACGCAGATTCTGCCGGAAGGTCCAGATATCATTAAACGCATGGGAGAACTGATAGCCGACGCTGGCCTGCTTGCGTTCATAGCTATCGGTCCCCGGCTGGCCGCCGTAGAAATGGGAAGAGATTTTACCGTAGGGGTTGTTCACCAGCGTGCCGTCCACCGGCAACATGTTGAAAAAGCCGCCATCCGGGTCGCGCCGCAACTGCGCCAACAGCGTCAGGCTGGTGCGGTCGTTAGGTTGCCAGGTCAGGGACGGCGCAATGTCATAATGTTTATACCGGGTATGATCCACCTGGGTATCGGTTTGGAACAGCGTGCCGGCGACCCGCCCCAGCCACTGTTTCTGGTCATCCAGAGGACCGGACAGATCAAAACCGGTGCCGAATTGATTATAATTACCGCCGGTAAGGTAGATTTCATGCACCGGCTCTTCCGTGGGCTTTTTACTGGTGAGGTTAATCAAGCCACCCGGGTTCACCTGCCCGTAAAGCACCGACGAGGGGCCTTTCACCACCTCGATGCGTTCCAGCAGGTAGGGATCCCATTGCGGTCGCGACCAATAAGACACCTGGGGCAGGCGTAAGCCGTCCAGGTATTCGTCCGCCGCGAAACCCCGCAGCATAATGGTATCGAACCGGTAATCCGCCCCACTGACCTCGGACTCCGCCCCCGCCAGATAGCGCAGCGCCTGCGGCACGTTTCTCGCCGCCTGCGAGGCGATTTGCGCCTGGGTAATCACTGAAACGCTTTGCGTGGTTTCAATCAGCGGCGTACTGGTTTTGGTCGCGCCGGTGGCTTTATGGGCGACGACATTATCCTCATCGCCGCCGCTGTCGGTCCCCGATACCGTCACCGCCGGCAGCGTCTGGGGCGTTTCCTGGGCGCCCATGGCGTGGCCCGCCATTCCGGCCCACAGCAGCAGCGCACCTTTCGCGGCCGTTTTTCTTTTGCTCATACCTTATCCCCGGAATCAAAAATCTGACTAACGCCGTTTCCACAAAAAAATGTTTCAACCGCAAAGGTTCAACAGATAACGTTTAGTTAATCAACGCGGATAAAAATGATAATCATTTGCTTTTCAAAAAGCAGTAAAGCTGACAGTATAGGGACGACATAGCGGGGTGAAATAGCGCGAATCGGACAGTAATTGACGGTTATTTAACGTATTGGCGACGATTGCTTAAAAAGACAATCGCGTATGACGAGAGGATCTGATGCAACCGACCTGGCGCAGGAAGTATGACACGGCGCAGCCCGAAAGGTTAGAAAAAATGCGATATGTCGAGCTCGCCTATCGTCAGGGCGAACGGCAGCATTGGCACGCCCACGAGCAGGCGCAACTGATATTTACCCTTAAGGGGGTGGTGCGGGTCCTGACGGAACGCCATATCTGGACGCTGGCACCCCGTCGCGCATTATGGCTGCCGGGAGGCATGCCCCATGAACTGCACGCCATTAACGACGTCGCCACGCAGAATATCTATCTGTTCCCGCCGCTGACACGTGATTTCTGGTATGACGGCGTCGCCTTGCAGGTTACCCCGCTGCTGGGCGAATTGATTAAATCCTGGCACCAGGCCCAACAGGCATCGGAGCTTAACCGCGTCGAGATGAGCACCACCCTGCTGCTGGACGAGCTGCGCCGCTGCCCGCCCGCCTCGGTCTGCAGGGTGACGTTGCCGCACGATCGCCGGGTTCTCAGCGTCTGCGACAGTCTGCTGGGTGAACCGGAAAACAACGAAACGCTGGAAAGCTGGGGAAACCGCGTCGGCGCCAGCGCCCGCACCCTTGCGCGGCTGTTTCGCGACGAAACCGGCATGGGCTTTGCCCAATGGCGCCAGCAGCTTCGCCTGGCGGAAGCCGTTTCTCAATTGGCCCAGGGACAAACCGTTAATCTCCTGGCGAATTCCCTGGGCTATCAAAGCCCCAGCGCGTTTATCGCCATGTTTAAAAAAAACCCTGGGAGAAACCCCACGACGCTATTTATCTAAATAAACATACCACGGGATAAGGTCGTTTTTCCGGCGTCGTTATTCAAGCCGCGGGCAGGCAATTCCGTTACTCTCAATACCGCAACGAGAGAACCACCGCTTTAGCTTCAACAAAGACGCATTGCGAACCCCTGAGCCTGAACCGAGATGGTCGCTGCCTAGTGAATGCAAATAACCCTGCAATGAATAAGTGGTTATAAATTTCGGAAACACTCAGATACGTTAAGAATAAAAAACAATACAAAACATCCTACGTATTTTACCAAAGGTAAAAGAGCCGATTTATACTTTTCACAATAAGAAATATACGCCAAAAATAGGGCATAACGCGCGGTTGTTACTATACTCATAAAGCCTGCTAATTTTTGGAAATAATATATTTTCATGCTAATGAAGAAAGGTTTAATTAACGGGCAAAGAACACCATGCTTTTTTTACCAGACTATTCTTAAGTGACGTTTTTTATTGCCTGATGGAATACCGTATACGTAAATGCCCTTCGGCATAAATGTCCGCATCGCCACCTCATAATAGGCATTTCGTCAAATTTCACCTGCATGAGAGGGGAATCATCATCGCTAAATCAGTCCATCAAGCCGCAGCTCAGGATATGTCGGCTTATACCGATTCACTCCGGGCCGCGCATCATAAAGAACCAAAGCCGGTGCATATCGAAGGATTGCCGAAGTCCGATGAATTAAGTCCGGCGGATCGCTACCAGGAACTGTTCGAGGCGGTGCAAATGTCGCGCATCTTCCCCGACAGCAAGACCTTCGTCGACTGCGCGCCTAAAATCAGTCCGTCGGAGATTTTATCGCGCTATCGGCTGCAATCTTGCCGCCCCGGTTTCAGCCTCGCCGACTTCGTCAAAGCGTGCTTCGCGCCGCCGGAGGCGCCGGTCAGCCATTATATCGCCGACCCGAAACAAACCCTCCTTGAGCATATCGATGGCTTATGGGAGGTGCTGACCCGGCGACCGGAGGAGCATCCGGTACAATCATCGCTATTGGCGCTGCCTGAGCCCTATGTCGTGCCGGGAGGCCGCTTTGGTGAAATGTATTATTGGGATTCCTACTTCACCATGCTCGGCCTCTCCGCCAGCGGACGCGGGGATTTACTGCGTAGTATGGCGAATAATTTCGCTTACCTGATTGATCACTACGGCCACATCCCCAACGGCAACCGAACATATTACCTCAGCCGCTCCCAGCCGCCGGTATTCGCCTTGATGGTAGAGCTGTTCGAAAAAGAGCAGTTGCACTTCGCCGAGCATTATCTGCCGCAGTTGCTGCGGGAATATTGCTATTGGATGGGGGAAGCGGACTCGCTTTCCCCCGGCGAAGCCAAACGGCACGTGGTGAAACTGGCCGATGGCGCCGTATTGAACCGCTACTGGGACGATCGCGACACGCCGCGTGACGAATCTTATCTGGAAGATGTGGAAACCGCCCGCAAATCCTCGCGGCCGGCCAATGAAATTTACCGCGAGCTGCGCGCCGGCGCCGCCTCCGGCTGGGACTATTCATCACGCTGGTTCGGCGACGCCGACGATATCAGCAGCATACGCACGACATCGATTCTGCCCATCGACTTGAATGCCTTTATGTTCAAGTTGGAACTCACCATCGCCGAATTGGCGAAAAACACCGGCGACCCGGCGACGGCGCGGCGCTACAACGAACAAGCGGTTCGCCGCCGAGACGCCGTCGACCGCCTGTTATGGGATAGCGAAAGCGGGACTTATCGCGATTATGATTGGGTCAAAGCGCAACCTTGCGCGCTCTGTGCCGCCTGTACCGCCCCGCTGTTCGTCGGCATGGCCAGCCCGCGGCAGGCGGCCGCGGTGGCGAAAGCGCTGGCGGATAAGCTGCTATCCGCCGGGGGCATTATGACCACGCTGTCGGCAAACGGCCAGCAATGGGATAAACCCAACGGCTGGGCGCCGCTGCAATGGATGGCTATCCAGGGGCTGCGCCGCTACGGCGAAACGGATTTGGCGAACCAGATAGCCGCCCGCTGGCTTGACGCCGTGGGCAGTCATTACCGGCGAAATTGCAAACTGGTGGAAAAATATGATATTTCCGGCGCGGCGGGCGCCCGGGACGGCGGCGGCGGCGAATACCCGCTGCAGGACGGCTTCGGCTGGACCAACGGCGTCGTTCGAATGCTCTTGACTGTCTACGCAGACCATAACGCCGGCCAGGCGCAGGCAAATACCCCCCCCCCGGGGGGCCGGGCGAATATACCGGCGCCGCCGATGACAGCGCGTTGTCGCGCGATGTCGGCCGATAGCGGATATTGAATTTCCATTTGCAAAAATACCCAGAGGGGAGAACAACGATGAGTCTTCAAGGAAAAGTCGCCCTGGTGACCGGCAGCGCCCAGGGCATTGGCAAAGCAATCGCGTTGCGTCTGGCGCGGGAAGGCGCCGATATCATTATCGTCGACCGCGCGGATGACAGCCGAGCCGAAGAGGTATTGTCTGAAATCAAGGCGTTGGGCCGCCGGGTCATCGTCGATGCCGGAAATATCGCCGACGTGGCCGACAACAAACGCATCATCAGCGATAGCGTCGCGCAATTGGGCCAAATCGACATTCTGATCAACAATGCGGGCATAGAGCGCAACGCGCCTTTTCTTGAGATCACCGAAGAGGATTATAACGCGGTGCTGAACGTCGATCTCAAGGGAACCTTTTTTATCACCCAAGCGTTCGTACGGCACTTGCAGGATACCCATCGTCCCGGGAGGATCATTAATATCAGTTCCGTACACGAGGAACTGCCTTTTCCGCACTTCAGCACCTATTGCGCCAGTAAAGGCGGTCTCAAAATGCTGATGCGCAATCTGGCCATCGAACTGGCGCCGCAGGGCATCACCGTGAACAATATTGCGCCCGGCGCCATTGAAACCCCCATCAATACCCAGCTGCTGAACAGCCCTGAGCTGCTCAGCGCCCTTATCGGCAATATCCCCCCTGGGACGCTTGGGCAAACCGGAAGACGTTGCCGGCATGGTGGCCTACCTGGCCGGTCCGGATGCCGCCTATGTCACCGGGGCAACCATGGTGATCGACGGCGGATTGCTGTGGAATTATTCCGAACAGTAACGATTCCGGACCGTTTTCATCCCGCCGATACCGCCGCCGCTGTTCATTCAAGCGCGGCGGCCCGGCTCCTCGGCTCATGCCGAAGGGGTCGCTCCTGTTTGTGCAAAAAAACATAAAAAAAATCGCCGCTCCCGGGGTACGGAAACGGCGACTTAATGAAAAAATTTTGTATCAGATTTTTACGCTATTACTCAGCGGTATTAAAATGATGAGCATTGCCTTGGCTAACCGGATAAGTGTGGGCATAATCCTGGTAATCATTCTGTGCGGCCATAGAGATTGCCGGTGCGATCATAGCTGCGATCAGTGCAAGTGCTGCAATTGTCTTTTTCATGATGCGTATCCTGTGTTGATTGTTATGGATGAGAAAGCGTTTTCGCTTTCGATGAACTAATATTAATGCCCATTAATAAATTAGTCCAGAAAACTTTTTTGCGTATATTGTTCAAAAAAATTGAATCAAGCCCTTAAAGCGATTTACTCTTTCAAAATCAATGAAAAAGCTCACCCGGTCTAAGACGGGTAAGACCTGTTGAAGATGACATTAGGATTATTCTGCCGCTTATGGCATGCCAGAGGCGCTGTAGAGACGAAAAAAAAGCCTGTCATTATGACAGGCTTTTTTAAACTTATTGGTGCTGCCCGGCCAAACAGGCAACGCCTTGGAGAATTGGTCGGTGAGAGAGGATTCGAACCTCCGACCCATACGTCCCGAACGTATTGCGCTACCAGGCTGCGCCACTCACCGAATGCGGGCGCATCTTACTGCGACCGCCTTTTTGCGTCAATCCCTTTTTTTTACCCACCGAGCCGACTGGTTACAAAGCACTCATTTAGCCGGCTACGCATAACCTTGACGGCAAAGCCTATGATTGCTCAATGGCTTGGCCGCCCAATCCGTTAGCGGATAAATGCTCTGTGAGCCGGCGCACGCCTTAGCCCGTCTTACAATGCCGAGGTCGGCAGCGGTTTTCGACACCAGTTGTTTTCCGCCTTAATGCCGCCATCCGGCGAGGTATAGCCCAGGCAGCCGAGCACGGTATCGAACAGCTCCACGTGGCGATGGACGACGCCGATGCGCTGCTGCGCCTGCAAGCGTTCAAAGCCGTCGCGATGCGCGGAATCCGCCAGGAATGCATCGGATGCCCAAACCATCATCGGCACGCGAAATTGCTCCGGCGGCGCCATATCGCGCGGCGTACCGTGGAAATGGTAATTATCATCAATGGACTCGCCGTGATCGGCGGCATAAAACACCAGCGCCTTTTTGTCCCTAACCTGATCGATAACGCTATCGATAAAGCTGTCGGCATAGAGCACGCTGTCGTCATAAGAATTTACCAACTGCGCTTTACTGCAGGCCTGATCGACGCCGATACACTCCGGCTGATAACGGGCATAGCTACGGGGATAGCGTTGCGAATAGAGATAATGAGAACCCTTGGTATGCAATATAATCAGATGCTTGCCTTTGGGATGCCGACTCAAAGACTCTCTCATCTCATTGACCAGCAGCATATCGTCCACACCTTTGCCTTCGTTACGCTTTTCCGCGCCGATCATTTCGCGGAAAGAAAAATTATCGGTATCGGTATTGTTATAAAACCAGACCTCGCTTTGCATGGCGAACAGCTCCGAGCTGAACCCCAAAGAGTGTAAAACGGAAAAGACGTTTTGCTCTTTCAAGGTCCGTTGCTGATTATCCGATGTCCCGCCTTCCCTGACGAACATACAGCGCAGAGAGAGTTTGGTGGAGGTATCGCAGGAGCGGCCGCGAAAGGCCACCAGGTTCTTCTCTTTCGACAGAAGAGGCGTGGTATTCCGCGAATAGCCAAGAATGCCCATATGATCCCAGCGGGTGGTTTCGCCGATAATAAAAACCACATAAGTATCATCGATACCCGCCGGGGGAATGTAGGTAAAGTGCTTTGCCGGATTGAACAACGACGCGTTATCCTGTCGCTCATCCAGCCGGGTATAGGTAAACAGGCCTAGCGCCGCCATCCAGTTTATGGGCAGATAGGAGTGCGCGATGACCCCGCCATAGCTGGGCAGATCGATATTGGCTGCTCGTTCATGCAGATTCTGCAATTTTTCCTGGTAGCGCACCGGCAGCCAGATCAACGCCAGACATACCATCAGGCTCAACAGCGGTTTGACCCGTTGTCCCGGTCTCTTCAGCTGCTGGATAAGCGTACCGCCGCCGGCGCTTTGCCAGATAAAATACAGCGGGACGGCGCTTATCAGCACCATCCATAGGATAAATCGGTATCCGACCATTTCTTTCGATAAATCGATATCGGTGGTCATGACCGACGCCACGATGCCGTATCCGATGACCACATTAAAATAGGTCATGTAATAACTCGCGGCGACGGAAATCAGCAGCATTAATGAAGCAACCGTGCGATAAAAGTAACGCCCGCCTAAGGAAATAAGCCGCATCAGAAAGAAAGTGGAGAGCACCGCCGCGGATATTTCCGTTACGGCCACCAGCATGTTGGCCGGGGTTGCGCTTGGATGTAATAAATCAAAACGGCGGATAAAAACCGAAAGGTTAAGGAAAATGCCAATATAAACAGCAATACATACGGCAAATTTTTCCTGTGAAAATTGTTTTGCGAAAGTCATCAATGAGAAAGTCCCGAGGCATTTTTTAATCGTTTTTAATCCCTGTTTTAACCGAGTTTTTTTTGGGCAATAGCCTAAAAAGTTTACCAGTGCTAACACAATAATAAACATTACTGACAAGAGATACTTTTTGACACGAAAATTGTTAAAAAGTTTTATGCGGGACTCGTGATGCCGCTATCAGGCGATAACGATAAAAACCGCCCGGGGCGTTGCGCCTCAGGCGGTGGGTAAGGTAAGGCGCGGCGCCGGTATTTCAGCGCTACGGCCTCAATGTTTACTCAATGATGACGTTAAGCTTGACGTCGATATTGTTGCGGGTCGCATTGGAATAGGGGCAAACCACATGGGCTTTCTTGACCAACTCTTCCGCCACCTGACGGTCCATGCCCGCCAGATGAATATCCAGTTGCGCCTCAATGGCGAAGCCAGTCGGTACCGGCCCGATACCTACGGTTCCCTCAATAAAGGCATCCGCCGGCAGCTTCACTTTTTCCTGAGAAGCGACATGCTTCAGCGCGCCCAGAAAACAGGCCGAATAGCCGGCGGCAAACAGCTGTTCAGGGTTGGTGAACGCCCCACCCGGTCCGCCCATCTCCTTAGGCACGCCGAGTTTTACATCCAGCACGCCGTCGGATGACGTCGCCCGGCCGTCACGCCCGCCGGTAGCTTTAGCCTTTGCACGGTAGATCACTTTTTCAATAGACATTCTATATTCCTCTTATGTTGCGAAGGGTAATTTGATTTGTCGGAGACACTTAGATAACGATTAAATCGTTTACAATATATAACCGCCTTGTTTTTAGCTACAGGCGCGTTGGCTTTCCTGCAACTCGGTTTATCTATGGTGTAAAGCGCCCAGCAAAATGAGTATAGTGAATCCTCGCAGCGCCGCTATGGCGTCTCACCCATAATCGGCGATGGGGTTTACCACTGCGCCAATTGCGCGCGGAGCGATTCAAGCTGTTTTTTCAAGCCGACCAATTGCTCTTCACTGCAAGCAGTGGCGCAAAGGATGTCGTCAGGCACCGATTTGGCAATGTCCTGCAACCTTCGTCCCTCAGCGGTTAAACGGATTATCACCTGCCGCTCGTCCTCGGCGGAACGGGACCGCAGCAATAAACCGGCGGCTTCCAGACGCTTAAGCAAAGGGGTGAGGGTAGCCGAGTCCAAAAACAGATGCTCGCCTATCTCCGACACCATGACGTCGTCGCGCTCCCACAGCACCAGCATTACCAGATACTGCGGATAGGTAAGATTCAGCTTTGCCAGTAATTTACGATAGACTTTATTCAGCGCCAGGTTGGCGGAGTAAAGGGCAAAGCAGAACTGTTGGTCCAGCGACATTGACATAGCCATGGGCGCGTTACCGTTAATGATCGTTTCCATAAAATCATTTTATATAGCACGCGATAAAATCGCAAATTATTTTATTGCTTTTACATCGGCGCCGACGAAAAAGACAGCGACCAATGAGAGAGAAAGCCGCCAAAGGACCGTAATTTTGCTACACATTATAATAGAACGACATAGAGACTTGTCGCGTCAAGCTGTTACTATTACCAGACAAGTATGTCATTAACCCCTCAATGTGTGTGTAAACATGGAAGCCTGGAAGGTCAATATTATCTCCGTCTGGTTAGGGTGCTTTTTTACCGGACTGGCCATGAGCCAAATACTCCCATTTTTACCGCTGTACGTTGAGCAACTGGGCGTCCATTCCCATGAAGCCCTGAGTATCTGGTCGGGCTTGGTGTTCAGCGCCACCTTTCTGATATCGTCGGTGGTCTCGCCCCTATGGGGCAGCCTGGCGGATCGTAAAGGACGCAAATTGATGCTGCTGCGGGCATCACTCGGCATGGCGGTGGTGATCGCGTTGCAAGGGTTTGCGCAAAACGTCTACCAGCTCTTCCTACTGCGCGCTTTGATGGGGCTGACTTCCGGCTATATTCCCAATGCCATGGCGCTGGTGGCGTCTCAGGTGCCTCGCGACAAAAGCGGCTGGGCCTTGGGCACCCTCTCAACCGGCCAGGTTGCCGGCGTTATCGTCGGCCCGCTGCTGGGCGGATTTATGGCTGACCATCTCGGGCTGCGTACGGTGTTCCTGGTTACCGCGCTGCTGATGTTCGTCAGCTTTTTGATAACGCTGTTTTTGATTAAAGAGAACGCCGTCAAGGTCACCAAGGCTGAAATGCTGAAGGGGCGGGCGGTTTTCGAGGCCTTGCCTTACCCTACCTTGATTTTCAGTCTGTTTATTACCACGATGATGATCCAGCTGACCAACAGCTCCATCAGCCCGATCCTGACCCTGTTTATCAAGGATCTCGCCGGCAGCAGCGGCAACCTGGCGTTCATCAGTGGCGCCATCGCCGCCGTTCCCGGCATATCCGCGCTGATCGCCGCTCCCCGCTTGGGCCAGTTGGGGGATCGCATCGGCACGGCCCGCATTCTGATGACCGCCATGGTGGGCAGCATTTTGCTGTTTTGCGTTATGGCGTTCGTACAGACGCCGTTGCAGCTGGGGATTTTGCGCTTTATGCTGGGCTTCGCAGACGGCGCCCTGATGCCCGCCGTCCAGACGCTGCTGGTTAAATACTCCAGTGAACGCGTAACCGGGCGCATATTCGGCTATAACCAATCTTTTATGTATATGGGTAACGTGGTGGGCCCTTTGATAGGCTCAAGCGTATCGGCCGTGCTGGGGTTTCGCTGGGTTTTTGTTTTCACCGCCCTGATGGTGCTTATCAACACGCTGCAGCTTTGGTCTGGCCTGCATAAAGTCAGGCCGCCGCAAAAAAATTGATTCTGGTCATTCCATCGACCGGCGCCCGTGAAATCATATCCAGGGATAACGGCCTCCCATTTGAACCGCCATGATTCCGGCGCAAATCGCCACAAAAAAATAAAAATACAATCAATATTCTGGTCATTGCCATCCCCCTCAAATTTGCCACGTTTTTATCCCGGCGCCGGCTTGGCCGTCAACACCGGGATTGGTTTTGTCGTACATTTTTTGACCACCCAGAGCATTAACTATAGCTGTTTCTGATTTTTTTGAAGGAGGTCGTCTACTCTATCCGCTCTGAGCGCCTTGAGGCCGCCAACGTGAAAAAACCGGCAGGTGCCGGTGCCGGTCTCAAAACGATAATGCCCTCCTGTCTCCTACGGCTATTTCAAAACGCGGAAACGCTCATCGTCGGAAATGAACGTTTTTTCCTTTGCAGCTTGCTCGATTGAGCCAAACGGCATTTCCGCTCTCAGTTTCCAGCTGTCAGGCAGATTCCAGGTGCTTTTAACCTCATCGTCAATCAGCGGGTTGTAATGCTGGAGAGTTGCGCCGATATTCTCTTGCGCCAAGGTTGACCAAACGGCGAATTGCGCAATACCGGTGGAGTGCTCGGACCAGATAGGGAAATTATCGGCATAGGCCGCGAACTGTTTCTGCAGAACATCGATAACCTGGGTATCCTCAAAAAACAATACCGTTCCCTTGCCGGCGGCAAACGAAGCCAGTTTGGTTGCCGTGGTGGCAAACGACTCGGCGGGAACTCTCTTGCGCAAAGTTTCTTTAACGATATCCCATAATTTTTCATGCTGTTGACCAAACAGCACGACAACACGAGAACTTTGAGAATTAAAGGACGAAGGACTGTGTTTCACCGCCTGTTTTACCAATGTCGCGATCTGGTCTTCAGAAAGATTGACCTTTTTGCCGATGGCATAAATTGAACGACGGGCCGTCATCGCGTCCAGAAAAGCATTACTCATAACCAGACTCCTGTTAAAAACAAATTAGAAACAATGTTATCCGCACTTTGCTGTCCGTCAGATAGCTTATGCCCTAGAAGCGCGGTCTGTAAATCACTCACGGCATTCTTATGAGTTACTATGCTGTTAGGGCGCGTTTCGAATTTTTGGACCCTGCAGCGGTAGTTCGCCTGTGGGTATAACGAGTACCACCACGGCTTCATACCGGTCAGGCATATCCGCAAGGAGCTCGAGATGACAATTGAAACCTTTATTCTGAACGCGGCGGCGGGCGGCGTGCCCAACAGCCCGCTGCCGCTGGTTATCTACCGCAACGTAATCCCTCCGGAAACAAACGATCCGGCGCTATGGCTTGAAGGGCATTTCGCCGCACATCATTGGCCGGCCCAATGGCGATATATTATTTATCCGTTTACCCACTTCCATGCCGAGACCCATGAGCTGCTGGGCGTCTATGCCGGCAGCGCCAGGGTTCAGTTCGGCGGCGAAAGCGGGCCGATATTGACCTTAAGCCTGGGCGATGCGGTGCTTATCCCGGCCGGGGTCGGTCATAAGGCCGTGCAATCGGATGAGAGTTTCATGGTGGTAGGCGCCTATCCGCCGGGAATGAGCGCCGATTTGTGCCGCGACGTTCCCGCCCGGTTGGCGATGGCGCGGCGGCGTGTCGCCAAGGTTCCCTTGCCCGCCTACGATCCCATCAGCGGCGATCATGGCGGAATTACCACGCTATGGCATAATCCCGAGCAGGCTTAACGCTATACTACGTCGTGGGGCGTCCCTTCGGGGCGCGAATGAGCGGCGAGGGGTTTGCTCGACGACATCATGCCGCGTTGCTTTGCTACAGGGGAAAAACCATGTCTCGAGTTCAAGCGGTAGATCATCTGGTCGTCAGCGTAGGCGACTTCGCTGTATCTAAAAAATTTTACAGCGGTTTATTTGAATTTCTGGGTTTTGCGGTCATGGACGAAATGCCCGCGGCCATGGGATGGAGCAATGGCGACACCCGCTTTTGGATATATGAGGCGGACCCGCAGGGCAAGGGCCGCCCCTATCGCAAGGGCGACATCGGCTTTCATCACTATGCCTGGTCCCTTAACAGCCGTCGGGATGTGGATGAATTACAGGCTTGGCTGGAAAAAAAACGGTATCGCCATCGTCGATCCCGCCGGCGAGTACTATGACGACTATTATGCGGTATTTTTTTCTTGATCCTGACGGCATGAAACTGGAAGGGATGCATTACGGCCATTAACGGCGCGCGCCGTCAAAGATGATGCTCCGGCTTTGGCGCCGCGTTCCTGTCGTCGGCGCCACATGGCGACGAGGCGTTGAAGGTCGGCTGCCGGTTTATAACGTATGCCGAAGGAAACATCGTCGAAAACGTTGACGGCGAAACATTATGGTATGTCACAGAGGATGTGAATCCAGGGGAAAAATTTTCAAGCGGTCCGGCAAAATAACTACAAGAGTGAATCTTGACACAGAAATTCCTCGGTAGTGATTTTGCCGGAAGCGTTGCCGACCCATCCATGCCAGCGGGTATATCAGGCACATTAGCGGCCTTAAAACCTTCCGATACGTTGAAAACAAAACCCTCGCTTTGGGTCTTTGTACCCGTTGAGGATACGCAACAGCAATGGAACCAAGATCCTAAACATGATTCTTTACCGTCCATTTTAGCTTCTCCTGGAAATCTGCTTATAGTAATAACGCTCATTTAGCTTTCACGATTCAGGTATTACAAACCGCACAGGGAATCACCCCCGACAATGAAATCCCATATAATGAAATCCGCTTCAGTTAACTTCATTTATCTTCGTTTATCTTCGTTTATTTTCAAACACTGGCTCTGTATTCGGACGCCGATTAAGCGAATGAGCCGCTCTTCCTTGTAAGATGTACTGGATGAATTTCTCTGCCGGGAAAGGTTACCCCGATTAGTGTTTACGTTTTTTGCATTTTTTGATAGCAACATCATATGAATGGTTTATCACGATTCTCTCAGATTGATTTTTAACGGCGACCACGCTGTGATTGCTTAATAACATATTTATTAATTTATCGCTAGGCCCATTTTTATGGTCAAAAACATCGATGATCGCTTTATCTATTTTATCTAAAAGTTTTTTCAAAGATGAATAATGATATCCGTTGCGATCAAGAGTGTATAAAAATTTTGATGTTTGATCAAAACTGTTGCTTACTATAAGCCTCCTTAATGCTCTCATATGCTTTTTAAAACTTTTTGCACTCGCCTGCTGTTGCATTGCGCATACATTTATATAATGGCTTACTATGTAGTGAGAGCATGCGTACAGCTGAATTGTATATTGTATCCAAAAATCTGTTGATTCGCTGTATCTTATAAAAGTTTTTTCGGATCCGTCCTTACTTTGGGAGAAAAACTCATTTAAGCAAAAATCTATGAAAATATGCTTAAAACCTCGAGGCGGCAGTTTACTTGCCATAACGGGCGCAGAAGAGAAAGAGGCAAAACTACTTACCCCGATATCTTTTACATAGGTATTTTCATGATATTCATTTGGGGAGTTCGAAACCTTTTTCAGGTTTGTAAATTGTTGCGAATTATCATCACCATTTACCGACAAAAGGATTGAATCTCGGGTACAAGGGATCATATAGACCCAAAATGCTGGCATACCTCAATCTCCTATTCTTATAAAATAAGAAGATAGTATAAATGAATTTATATTTCATAAAGATTATATATTGAAGTTTTTATTGTTTTCTAACTATTCATTTGGCTGCATTAGCCAGAGTTATGAAAATAGGATAAGACTAATACCTTACCCTACTTATGTCGCTTGATTTAGAGAAGTGAGATGCACTTGTCCCGGCAATCGTGCGTCTTAGCGACAACACCGCCTTCTTGTTAACAAAATGTTATCCACCAACGGCATATTAGCACCGGCGAAAAGGGTTCGCAATAAATATTGCGGCCGCCTTAGGTTGTTATCCAGTTTATAATAAATCTTTAGACATATTTATCACTATCGAATTTTATATGATGCGCCGGCGGGGGCTAACATCCTCTTTTACCGGCTTTTAACCTCGATATCATCATGTACCGGAAACTTCGGTAACGGCCCGGACTGCAAGCGGCCATTTATTCAAGCGTTCTCGAAGCATAGGATAGCTCTTGAACACCGGATTCCTGGGCTTCCGATGGGGGCTTAAGCCGTTCAATGTTTTCTCGGTTGGAAACATGGGTGATATTTTTAAGCCGTGCTCGAGGAAGGCGCAGCGGCGGCGGTTCTATCTCCACCTCATGTGTAAAACAGACGGAGTGAGGCCGGGAAGGTTTATGGTCGGGGACGACCGTTTCTGCTTGCTCGTTAATCGCCGCGACTTCATGCTTGGATGGCAAGGGGGATGAAGAAGGTGAAATAGTAATATTAACGATTTTGTTAACATTACCCGGCTTGGCCTTCTGCCCGTTGTCCGTGGCCGATTTGTCTTCGGATTTACAATTAAAACACGCGGACAAACGGCCAACGATATCAGTAATATTCAACATATCAACTCCTGTCAATTTTACAATAAGCCTCATCAAGATAATTTGCATTCAATGAAAAGCGTCTCAACGCAAATGCCGTTGATGTAAAGTATAGGCTAATCATGACAACTTGATTACTATCGATAGTAGAACATGATTGATTTAATGATCAATTTACATGAAGTATTTATATTCTTAATCACAAACTGATTTTAAATAAATTTTATTTTTAATAATTCTATTTTTTATATAATTAAGATGAAACTCACATATTTCGGAGACCAGATAGGAGTTTTTGTTTTAGATGCCCGATCAACTGCCGCCAAGTGGGCCATACTTATGGCATGGCAGATCATCAGAGGATATGACAATGAAAGAGATTGGCGCTAACGGGCAAGTGGACTACGTTGAGTTCAATGTCAGCGACATACCCCGTGCTAAAAAATTTTATGGTGACGTGTTCGGCTGGCTTTTCACCGATTACGGGCCTACCTACACCGAATTTTCCGACGGCCGCATCACCGGCGGATTTACCTCTACTGAAGCCATCACCCCGGTGGGAGGACCCTTGGTGATTTTTTATGCCAAGGATCTTGTGGAAACCCAGAAAAAACTGCAGGCCGCCGGCGCTGAGATAGTCAAACCCATATTCGTCTTCCCCGGCGGCCAGCGGCTGCATTTCAAAGACCCGGAAGGGTATATCCTAGGGGTCTGGACCGAAAACTAAATCCGCCACGCGTCGGCCCTGTGACCGGCTTGCCTTAAGCTGTCCCATTTCGGCCGGATGATGTCCGGTCTTGACCTGTCTATTCCCAAAGCCTTCAGTCACTATGGCTTCACAGCTTACCCGTGGAGTCCGAAAATGGCACAGACCGCATTATTGATCATTGATGTTCAGGCATCCTTTCTGCACCGTCCTTACTGGTCCGAGGAAAATCTCTCCCCGTTTAAACAGGCGCTGGCGGCGTTAATTGAGGGATGCCGCCGACAGGGCGCGCTGCTGGCGGATATTTTCCACGACGATGGCGAATGGCCGTTCAATTTGGCGTCGGGTTTAGTGACACGGCTTCCTTTCTTAACGCATACGGCTGATGTTACAGTGTATAAACATGTGCATAATGCCTTGACGGAATCGGGGTTACATCCCTGGCTTCAGGAGAGGCAGGTTAACCACCTGATTATCGCCGGCCTGCGCACCGAACAATGCTGTGAAACCACCGCCAGGGTTGCCTCCGACCTGGGTTATCGCGTGACCTTCGTGACCGAGGCGACGCTGACCTTTCCCATGAGCCATGCCGGTCGCACCGTCAGTAGCGACGAGCTGAAATTTCATACCGAAACCGTTTTAAAGGATCGTTTCGCCGCTATTCGCGACGTATCCGGTTGCCTGGCGGAACTCGCCGCCGATAGGTAGCGTCGATGAACAAGGGAGCAGGCATGCGCGACGTCTTTTTTCTGGTATTACCGCACACCATGGCATTGGATCTGACCGGGCCGGCGGAGGTATTGACCCTTTCCGGCGCCTTTCGATTGCACTATATTGGACCCAGAGAAGAGGTGACGACCTCGGTGGGCCTGACGCTGGGGCATATCGAACCCATACCGGCGGATATGCCCGCGGGCAGCATCCTGCTGATCCCTGGCGTAGCGGATTCCAACAACCAATTGGATACCGAGCCTGCTCGGGAAGCGCAGACTTGGCTAAGAGCGAATCGACAGCAGGTCTTGTCCCAACGCTGGTCGCTGGTTTGCGTTTGCTCCGGGGCGTTGCTTGCGGGCCGGGCCGGCTTGCTGGACGGTTATCGCTGTACCACGCATCACGATGTTCTGGAACGTCTGCGCCGGCAGGCGCCCGCCGCTTTGGTAAAAGATAACCGGATATTCGTTGAGGATCGCGGTGTTTACACCAGCGCCGGCATTACCGCCGGCATCGACTTGTCCCTGCACTTGGTAAGTCAGTACGTCTCTGCGCAGCAGGCGATGAACGTCGCCCGTGAAATGGTGGTATTTTTTTCGTCGCGGCGGCGACGACCCGCAATTGTCGCCCTGGCTACGCCATCGCAATCATTTGCACCCGGCGATACATCGGGCGCAGGATATTCTCGCCCATGAACCTGAAGCTGAATGGCCGTTGGATGCCCTCGCGCGGCAGGTATTTATGAGCAGCCGCCACCTGACCCGCTTATTCCGCGCGCATGTGGGGCTTAGCGTCAGAGAATATCATGAGCAGCTGAAACTGGCGGCGGCGCAGCAGCGATTACAGCAAGGCATGGGCGTCGAGAAAGCGGCGCTGGCCGCCGGATTCTCATCCGGACGGCAACTGCGCCGCGCCCAATTGCGTTGGGGTAGCTGATCCTGTACTCATCAGCTCACCCAACGCCGTTTATCGAGTTTTCCCAACCCCGCCGCCAGCAATAAACTGCATGCCAGCGTGAGAGTGAACACCACCGGAATGTCGAGCAACGGTAAGGCTTTATCATCCCAACTGTGCGTACGGGCGGCATTAATGAAAAACGCATGAAATCCATAAATGCCCAGCGAATAATGTGAAATCAACCGTAACGGCAGCACCGGCGGATGGGTAAACACCTGTTTGAAGAGGATGAATAGGCTGACGGCGGCAATAAAGACCAAGGGCCCGCAGTAAATATAGTAGGTCTCGGCATATTCCCCGTTGATGATCAATTGCTTTTTCGTGCCCATTGCGATTAGCGCAACCGCCAGCGCGAAGAGCGACGCCATGGCGTAGGAGACGTATTTTCCCCGGATTTCCAACATGCCGATGGCGCGGCCGAGCATGGCATATAAAACATAATAAAAAGCATCGCCGCTAATATAAAAATTAACGGGCAAAATCTGGATCCTACCTATATTGACCGCATCGGTATTGGGATTGGCCAGTACGCCCAGCAACAGAATAATGACTATCATCTTTTTCGCCGATAAGGATGTTATCCGCACAAAGGAGGAGAGAAGATAGATAACGATCAGGGCATAAAAAAACCAAAGATGAAAAAATATCGGTTTTTGGAACATGCCCCGTGCGGCTTCCCCGGCATTGATGGATGTAAAAAATTTTATGTAGATTAATGAGATAACGCTATAAAATACAATGCAGCAGCCGATGCGAATGAAATGTTTACGTCCGGCATGCTTTTCGCCAAAAAAAGAAAACCGGAAATCATAAAGAAAAGCGGTACGGATACCCGCGAAGCGGAATTCAATACGTTCGCCAGGTACCAGTTAAATTCACCCACTCCCAGACCATGGGTGACATAGAATGATGTGGTATGAATCATTATCACCATCAGACAAGCCGTGGAGCGGAGAGTATCAATCCAATGGAATCTTATGGCGTCGTTATCGGTTATCATCCTTTCCCCGTGTGGCATTCATTGATACGGCCCCGGTTATATAAAAATAGGCTATAAAACCCTGGGACATTACACAATACGTTACTAAGAGATTCTGAACTGCGGCGTTTGTCTGGGCCAGAATGTGCTTTGCATCATTCTGGGGGTTGCTTATGACGGGCATTGTCTGCAAAATAGCCAGCCCGGACGGCATCACGCTGATGGGATAACTTTTTTATTATACAAATTCAATTGGTTAGTCTATGCGTAGTTCATTTTCCCCCGCCACCCGCCTCGGACGGCGGGCAATGCTGTTCCCCTTGTGCCTGGTGCTGTTCGAATTCGCGGTTTACATCGCCAATGACATGATCCAACCCGGCATGATGACGGTTATCGAGAGTTTCAATGCAGGCCGTGAATGGGTTCCCACTTCAATGACCGCCTACCTGGCCGGCGGCATGATGTTGCAATGGCTGCTGGGACCGCTGTCGGATCGCCGCGGCCGCCGTCCGGTCATGTTGGCGGGAGTCGTGTTTTTTATCGCCGCCTGCCTGGGCATCCTGCTGGTGAATACCATTGAACTGTTTATCGCGATGCGTTTTTTACAGGGTTTCGGCCTGTGTTTCATCGGCGCGGTGGGCTATGCCACCATTCAGGAATCATTCGAAGAGGCGGTATGTATCAAAATTACCGCGCTGATGGCCAACGTAGCGCTTATCGCACCGCTGTTGGGCCCGCTGGCCGGCTCATTCATTGTCCGGTTCGCCTCCTGGCAATGGATGTTTGTCCTGTTTGCCGTCCTGGCGGCCATCGCCCTGGCCGGGTTGTGGCGCGCAATGCCGGAAACCGCATCACGTATGGGCGAATCCTTATCCGCCGTCGGACTGTGGCGAGACTATAAATCAGTGCTCGCCAACCGCCAGTTCATTTATGGCGCGATGGCCATCGGATTGGCCTGCCTGCCGCTGCTCTCCTGGCTGGCGCAGTCGCCGGTCATCTTGATGGGAGATGAAGGCTTGACGCCGATGGAATACGGCATACTACAAATGCCGGTATTCGGCGCGCTGATTATCGGCAATTTCACCTTGGCCCGGTTAAGCGGCGGACATCCCGTTGAAAGGCTTATCAAGCTGGGCATGGCGCCGATTATAGGCGGGCTGACCCTTGCCGCCGTAGCGACGCTATGCTCGCCCCGCGCCTATCTGTGGATGACCGCCGGCATGAGCCTCTACGCTTTTGGCATCGGCATCGCCAACGCCGGCCTGTATCGTCTGACGCTTTTTTCCAGCACCATGAGCAAAGGCACCGTATCGGCGGCGGTAGGCATGTTGACTATGGTGGTCTACACCTTGGGCATAGAGCTGGCCAAAACCCTTTATGAGCAGGGCGGCAGCGGCTTGTTCAATGGGTTCAATCTATTGAGCGCGCTGGGATGGTATGCGCTGGTGCGGGTCTTTATCCGCCGCCGCGCCGAAACGCCCTCCGTCGTGCCCACCGCGGCGCATTAGGTTCAAGCGCCATCATGGCCGGCGGATGCCGGCCATTTTCAGTTCTAGAACAGGCCCATGGGCTTTTCGGAATAACTCACCAGCAGGCATTTGGTTTGCTGATAATGCTCCAGCATCATTTTATGGGTTTCGCGTCCGATACCGGATTGTTTGTAACCGCCGAAGGCGGCGTGCGCCGGATAGGCGTGATAGCAATTGGTCCATACCCGACCGGCCTGGATTCCACGGCCCATTTTATAGGCGACATTGCCGTCCCGGCTCCAGACGCCGGCCCCCAGGCCGTAATCGCTATCATTGGCCAGCGCCAGCGCCTCGTCCATATCCTTGAAGGTGGTGACCGACAGCACCGGTCCGAAGATTTCCTCCTGGAAGACCCGCATGCTGTTTTTACCGAACAGAATGGTGGGTTCCAGGTAATAGCCCTCGGCCAAATCCCCCTCCATGGCTTTGCGCCGGCCGCCGGTCAGGACTTCCGCCCCCTCTTTTTTACCGATGGCGATGTAATTTAAGATCGTGTCCATCTGCCCTAACGAGACCTGCGCCCCCATCATGGTGCGCGTGTCGAGGGGGTTGCCGCTGCGAATGGCTTCCACCCGTTTCACCGCCCGCTCCATAAAACGCTCATAAATGGACTCCTGCACCAGCGCCCGGCTCGGGCAAGTACACACCTCTCCCTGATTAAAGGCAAACAGAGCGAATCCTTCCAGAGCTTTGTCGAAGAAGGCGTCCTCTTTGGCCATAACATCGGCGAAAAAGATGTTCGGCGATTTTTCCCCCCAGCTCCAGGGTCACCGGAATCACATTCTGCGAGGCATAGCTCATGATTTGCTGCCCCACTTCGGTAGAGCCGGTAAACGCCACTTTGGCGATGCGTTTCGAGGTGGCCAGATATTCGCCGATCTCCCCCCCCCCGGCGCCGTTCACCACGTTAACCACCCCGGCCGGCAGCAAATCCTGAATCAATTCCATCATGACCAGCACCGACAGGGGCGTCAGCTTGGCGGGCTTTAATACGATGCAGTTGCCCGCCGCCAGCGCCGGCGCCATTTTCCAGCAGGCCATCAGCAGCGGAAAATTCCAGGGAATGATCTGGGCCACGACGCCCAAAGGCTCATGGAAATGATAAGCGACGGTATCGCCGTCGATTTCACTGATGCCGCCTTCCTGCGCACGGATACAGGAGGCGAAATAGCGGAAGTGATCGATGGCCAGCGGAACGTCCGCCCCGCTGGTTTCGCGGATGGGCTTGCCGTTGTCCCAGGTTTCCACCGCCGCCAGCAGCTCGACGTTTTGCTCCATGCGATCGGCGATGCGGTGCAAAATGGCGGCGCGGTTTTGTATCGACATGCCGCCCCATTCCGCTTTGGCTTTGTGGGCCGCATCCAGGGCCAAATCAATATCGCCGGGACTGGAGCTGGCGATTTCACACAAGGGCCGGCCGGTCACCGGCGACAAATTGGTAAAATACTCGCCGTTCACCGGCGCGACCCATTCGCCGCCGATAAAATTGTTGTAGCGCGGTTTCAATTCAAGCGGGTAGCCATATTCGCCGGGTATCAGCCGACTGGAAGGGGGATTATGAGCCATGGTTTCTCCTTAACACTCAATAGCCTGATTGATGCTTTACCGGACTTGGGGACCGTTATCAGAGAAAATGTCGACACGCGGCCAAAAGCCGGCCTGTACGCCATACCCGATATTATTTGCTTTACGGTGATTTCGCAGGGGAAGCCCCAGGAAGAGGTCGACAGAGCCAACGTAACCGCGTCAAGAAATATGTCGGGTACATCCGTTAACGTTAGCTTCAGACATTCAAGTGAGATAGGCGTGAGGGGAGGGAATTTGAACTTTACGATAGGTCTCACATTTCCGTTTATAACATTTCACTGGTATACACATCGGCTGCCGCCGGCGGCGCCGTTCGGGCAAAACTTTCCCGGGCCAGCATACGCCCGGCCATCTCCACCAGCGCCGGCCTCTCGACACACCAATTCGGCATCACCCGACGAAAATTAATATAGCCCAGCGAACAGGCCACGGCGATATCCGCCAGCGACAGAGAAGGCGTATTAAGCCATCGGGCTTCCCGCGCCGCGCGTTCCAGCGCATCCAGGCCCCGACGGATCTTCTCGCGCTGGTAGAGGATTACGCTCTCATTGCGCCTATCCGCCGGCCTGAGACACTCCTTGGCAATGGACATCGCCGCGTCCGTCACGCCATCCGCCAGCGCTTCCTGTTGCCGAACCCGCAGGGACTGTAGTCTATCCGTCGGCAATAACGGCGGTTCGGCATACATCAATTCAAGATATTCCGCGATAAGGGGGGAGTCGAAAACAGGTTCGCCCGTTGCAGGGATCAAAACCGGCACCTTGCCTAACGGATTGACGGCGATGACTCTGGCGTCCTCCTCCCAGGGTGAAGCATTTGTCATCTGGAAGGGAAGCCCTTTTTCCAACAAAATAACCGAAATCTTGCGCACGAAAGGGCTGGTATAGCTGCCAATCAGTTTCATTTCCGCCTCCGATAACCTCCATCCCCGATATCAGTATGACTCACGCGGAAAGAAACAGGAAAATTCTCCCTGCGCGCGGGTTCGCGGCCGGCTTAATGGAACGCGATACTGTCCAGAATTTGTCTAACCAGCAGCCTATGGCCGGCGACGCCGGATGTCGGCGTCAATATCTGTATGGTCACGACGCGCCCGCTATAGGGCGTCGTGAGTATGGTGCCCAGCATGGCTTCTCCCTTCATCTCTTGTTCGGTATCGATACGCAGCAACTTGCGGCTGCCTGCCATGAGCGTGGTCTGACCGGTTTTTACCACATGCGTGAATTGGGTTTTCAGGCCGGAATAAGCGCCCTGAGCCATCTTGCTGAAGGCAGCGTCGCTGGTGTCGTTGGCATCCCCGGCGGCGGTGGGAACCTCGCTGATGCCCACTACCTGGGACCGAAGTGTGTTAACATACAGATAAACCACGACGCCGCTATTTTGACCGACGGCGTCTTTTTTGCTTTGGTTATTGAAATCATTGGGAAGCCGAAAGGTGATTTTTCCGTCCAGCAGCGGCACACTGAGAGTTTCTTTTACCGAAGCGGCCGCCGGCGCGTTTTCCGCCGCCGCAGGGGCAGGCGTCGGCGCGGCCGCGGTTTCGGTCGCCCCACGGGCAATGGGCAGCGATGCCGCCAGCAGAAGCAACGTCGTAATGATGGTATAGCGCATGGGCAAGGCCTTCTCGGTTCATCAATGATTCGATCCGCCGCCCCACCGGACGGCAGAGTTCAACCGTGCAACAGAGGCCGACTCAAAAAGCATAGCCACTTTTGCAGCGCAGCGGCATTTTTCATCATATCAGATTAAAAAATAGAGTAAAAATCCAGCGCCGGCTATTTTTTTGCCAGAAGGCACTTTCGATTATTTTGCTTCCGCGCCCGTAGGATAGAATAATAAACCTGTCTCATCGTCTCCTAACGAGTGAACCACCGTGAAGAAAATCTCTTCGTCACAGGATACCGACCCCGCCGCCCTTAAGGGCCTCAGGCAATGCGATGTCAGCCGGCGAGGACAGATCTCCCGCGCCGAGCCGGATTGGCTGGCGGAAGAGGTACCGGTGGCGCTGGTGTATAACGGCATATCCCATGTGGTCATGATGGCGACGCCAAAAGAATTGGAACAGTTCGCCCTGGGGTTTTCCCTGTCGGAAGGCATTATCGACTCTCCCGCTGACATTTACGGAATGGATGTGGCGCCGGCCTGCAACGGCATCGAAGTGCATATCGAGCTGTCCAGCCGCCGCTTCATGGCGCTAAAGGAGCATCGCCGGGCCATGGCGGGCCGGACGGGCTGCGGCGTTTGCGGGGTTGAACAGCTTGATGAAATCGCCAAACCCATCAGGGCGCTGCCCTTCACCCAAACCTGGCCGCTGGAAAATTTGGACCACGCGCTGGCGCAGTTGAACAGCGTGCAGCCCATCGGCCGTCTCACCGGCTGCACCCACGCGGCGGCTTGGATCACGCCGGCGGGGGAATTGACCCTGGGCTGCGAAGACGTTGGCCGCCATGTGGCGCTGGATAAACTCCTGGGCTACCGCGCTCGCGTCGCGGCCATGCCCGGAGCCGTACTGGTATCCAGCCGTGCCAGCTATGAAATGGTGCAGAAATCCGCCATGTGCGGGGTGGAGATTCTGTTCGCCGTCTCCGCCGCCACCGCCTTGGCGGTTGACGTAGCGCAGCGCAGCGGGCTAACGCTGGTGGGCTTCAGCAAACCCGGCCGGGCGGCGATTTATACCCACCCCGAGCGAATCTTGGATAGTAAAAGTTAAACATGTTCTTTAAAAGGCTGTGATAAACGTTTTCATAAACGTTTAATTAACTATAATGATCGGATTGCTTACGCGGCGCTAACATCGATTCCGCGCCGCACCACAAAAATGGAGAAGATAACGATGAGCTATACACTGCCAGCCTTACCGTATGCTTACGACGCCTTGGAACCGCATTTTGACAAACAAACGATGGAAATCCATCACACCAAACATCATCAGACCTATGTCAACAATGCCAACGCCGCTCTCGAAAGCCTGCCTGAATTCGCCAATCTGCCCGTAGACGAACTGATCACCAAACTGGATCAACTGCCGGCGGACAAGAAAACCGTACTGCGTAACAATGGCGGCGGCCACGCCAATCACAGCCTGTTTTGGAAAGGTCTGAAAGTGGGCACCACGCTTCAGGGCGAGCTGAAAACCGCCATCGAACGTGATTTCGGTTCCGTGGACGCTTTCAAGGAAACTTTTGAGAAAGCCGCCGCCACCCGCTTTGGTTCCGGCTGGGCTTGGCTGGTGAAAAAAGGCGGCAAGCTGGCGGTGGTCTCTACCGCCAACCAGGATAGCCCGCTGATGGGCGAAGCAATTTCCGGCGCTTCGGGCTATCCGATCATCGGGCTGGACGTCTGGGAACATGCCTATTACCTGAAATACCAGAACCGCCGACCGGACTATATCAAAGCGTTTTGGAACGTGGTGAACTGGGACGAAGCGGCAAAACGCTTCGCTGAAGCCAAATAACGTTGAGCTGCAAATCAATCAATGAAAAACCATCCCCCGGGATGGTTTTTTTCATTTCAACAGCAGCTTATCGGTGAAGGCTTTCTTCGCGCTGATGCGCACCAGATATTCCGTGGTGGACAGCACCATGGTTGAGCGCACGATTTGCTGATAGCGCTGCTGCTGCATTCTTATCAACGCCTCATCACCCGGCTCACGGGAAAAATCCGGCAATGGAGGAAATGCCGAGACGCAATGCAGCTCATTAAAGGGGCCCAGGATCTCATCATCGGTAAAACGGTATTCGTTAGGATCGTCCTGCAAAGCTTCATGCAATGCCAAAAGCAATTCCGCGTCCTCATACTCATGACGGCTGATAACGCCAAGGGCATAAACCAGCTTAAGACGCACCGGCAGTTCCCCCAACGGCCCGGCACCGACCAATAGCGGTTCCACGGCATACTTAACCGCGTAGTCATCCTTGCGAAATATTTGAAGCACCAGGATATTGACCGCTTCGGCCAACAAATTCACCGCCGCTTCCATCAGGTCCCTTACCGTCGTACCGGCATTCAGCTGCTCCAGAACCTGATTTTCATGCAGTTGCGTATTTTCCGTCATCACCTAACACCATGTAAAATCCGGGGACAAGGCGCACCTATCCCCGGGTCTCAATCGTTATTGCATGGCGTTATAAATATTCACCACCTGCTCAAGGACCTCGCTGTCTTTATCAAGACCGGAAACCTGCGCCAGCGCGGCCTCCGGACCCGATTTTTCCAGCAATGCCGCCCATTCCTGCGCCTGGGGATCCTGCTCGCTATGGTAATGCATTGCGGCGGCGATACCATTCATCAGGTTGTCGTGACGAAGGCCGTATTCCAGCGTACCGCGCAAAGGTTTGATCAAACGATCGCCGGCACTGAGTTTACGCAGCGGCTGACGGCCGACGCGTTCCACATCATCATGCAGATAGGGATTTTCAAAACGCTGCAGGATTTTCGTAATGTAGGCAGCATGTTTTGCCGGATCAAAACCGTAGCGGTTTATCAATACCGCGCCGCTTTCCTCCATGGCGCCCTTCACCACCTGGCGAATGGCCGGATCGAGAATCGCGTCGCGAATGGTTTTATGCCCCGCCTGTTGTCCCAGATAAGCGGTAATGGCATGACCGGTATTTAGCGTAAAAAGTTTACGTTCCACAAACGCCATGAGATTATCGGTCAACTCCATGCCGGCAATGGCCGGCGGCTCGCCTTTAAACTGCGTTTTATCAACAATCCACTCGCTAAAGGTTTCAACCGTCACCGCCAGCGGATCCTCATTGCCGGCCTGTGCCGGCGGAACGATGCGATCCACCGCCGAATCGACAAACCCTACATTCTGCGCCAGCCAATGGTGATATTGTTCCGGCAATGCGTTCAGCACATGCTGTTTCAGTTGGCTGGTGCCGCGCACCATGTTCTCGCAGGCGATAACATTCAGCGGACGGGTATTGCCCGCATCATGGCGCTGTATCAGCCCCTTCGCCACGGCGGGAGCGATACGCTCGAGAATTTGCGGACCGATGGCGGTGGTGACCAAATCCACCGTGGCGATCAACGCCGCCACGTCTGGACTGCCGCTATGAACGGCGCTGACGTTGCGCACCTTCTCAACTCGCGACTGCTCTCCCACCACGTGAACTTCGTATTCGCGGCGCGCGTTCAGCGCATCCAGCACGACCTGGTTGACGTCGGCGAATATCACTTCAATCCCGGCATCGGCCAATAGCTTGCCGATAAACCCGCGACCGATATTACCTGCTCCGAAATGCAATGCTTTCATAGATTTAACCTTGGATTCTCTTAGCTAAAAAAGGGGCCGTGACAGGCCCCCTCTCAAGTACAACCGGTTCCATCCGTTACGACGCGCTTCTGACCGACTTATGGCCTTTCAGCAACTCCAGCACTTCAGCCACACTGGTGGTGGTACTCAGCCGCGCAATGACGGCCTCATCATCAAGGGCGTTGGTCAGGCTGGTAATGACCTGGATATGTTCATTGTTTCTTGCCGCGATACCGATGACCAAGCGGGCGACATCATCTTCCTCTTCGCCAAACCGCACGCCGTCGGGATATTGGCAGAATACCACGCCGGTGCGTAATACCTTGTCCTTGGCTTCAATGGTGCCATGGGGAACGGCAATGGATTCGCCCAGGTAGGTGGAGGTCAGCTTTTCACGCTCCAGCATCGCTTCAACATATTCCGGCTGGACATAGCCGCCTTTCACCAATTGCTCGCCGGCGAAACGAATGGCCTGTTCTTTGTGGGCTGCATGCTGCCCCAAAAAGATATTGGCTTCGGTGAGACGAAACAGATTTTGCTCGCTGCCCTCAAAGCTGTCATCCAGCGTCGACAGCACTTTTTGCTGTTTGGCATCGGTTTTTTGTACCGCGACCAGACGGGCGGTCAAGTCAGTATAAAGTCCGCTATCGAGGAAATTGGTCAGCGAAATATGCTGGGCTTGGGGAGCCTGGCGCATAGCGCGCTCAGTCAGGTCACGATGTGTGATCACCAGATCCACGTCCTCGGGCAGGTCGTTGATGGCGCTGTTGGTCACGCTGATGTTTTTTCAGGCCGGCCTCGTTGACCTTTTTACGCAGTACGCCGGCGCCCATGGCGCTGGAACCCATACCGGCGTCGCAGGCAACGATGATCTTACGAACCGAGCTCAAATCGCCGGTGGCGCCGGCGTTGACCGGCGCGGCCATGCCTTTGGACTGGGCCTTCATCTCTTTCACACGACGGGTGGCTTCATCTAGGTCATCGCCTTCCTTCTCTTTGGTGCTTTTGAGGAGAATCGAGGAGATCACAAAGGAGACGGCAAACGCAGCGACTACCGCGCTGATATTGGCGAAGTACGACCCTTTCGGCGTCATGGCCAACACCGCCAGAATAGAACCCGGGGATGCCGGAGATACCACGCCGCCATGCAGCACGCTCAAGGTGAAGACGCCGGTCATACCGCCAAGAATCACCGCCAGCAGCAGGCGCGGATTCATCAGAACGTAAGGGAAGTAAATTTCATGGATCCCGCCCAGGAAGTGGATAATAGCCGCGCCGCCCGCCGATTGTTTAGCCGTGCCGCGGCCAAAAAACATATACGCGGTCAGAACGCCCATACCCGGACCGGGGTTGGCTTCAATCAGGAAGAAGATGGACTTGCCGGTGGCGGAAGCCTGTTGGATACCTAACGGCGAGAAGATACCGTGGTTGATGGCGTTATTCAAAAAGAGGATTTTGCCGGGTTCCACAAAGATGGACGCCAGCGGCAGCAGATCGTGGCGAACCATAATGTTTACGCCGGCGGACAGGATGTGGGAAATGATCTCCACAAACGGCCCGATCAGCAGGAACGACAGAATGGCCAACAGCATGCCGATGATACCGGCGGAGAAGTTGTTAACCAACATCTCGAAGCCGCTTTTGATTTTGCCGTCCACCGCCCGGTCAAAGCGCTTGATGGCCCAGCCGCCCAAAGGACCGGCAATCATGGAGCCCAGGAACATAGGCATATCGGCGCCGGCAATCACACCCATGGTGGTAATTGCCCCCACCACGCCACCACGTTCGCCGCCCGCCAGCCGTCCACCGGTATAACCGATTAACAGCGGTAGCAGATAGGTGATCATCGGGCCTACCAGCTTGGCCAATGTGGCGTTAGGAGTCCACCCGGTGGGTATAAACAGTGCGGTAATGATCCCCCAGGCAATAAAGGCCGCGATATTCGGCATCACCATGTTGCTGAGGAATCGGCCAAAATTTTGTACTTTGACCTTGATATCCGATGAAGACATAAAAACTCACCCCTATTGATACGCGCCAGACAATAAGGGCGCGTGAATATTGTTGCGACAGTGTTGCGAAAACTGTCAGTAGTTCTTTAAGCAGCGCGACTCTACCACGCTCAGTTAGTTAAGCGTACTACCGGGGAAAAATGTGAAGCACATCACTACATACCCCCCAAAGCACCCTATATCAGTGATATACATCACAAATATTCATTGTAAATTAATCACAATTTAACTTATGGTAAGCTAACGAAGAGCATAATGTGATTTAGATCACTCTTTTGTGGGGATGTTTTGTTTGATAAATGTGATATAAATCACAAACTATTTTCTGGTTAAAAATTTGTTAACGCCACAAATGAGGTCAATAAGAATAAATTTGCGACAGCCATGGCAAATCCACTCTACATTCTGTAAGAAACTTACCACGACAGACCCTACCCGGCGGTGAAAACCGCCGGGCACAGTATTAATAAAGAATGTGACAATAAAACGTCCGCTCGACGTTAAGGCAAGGTGGCGCCGCCGGCATTTTGGGCCTGCACCAACTGTTGATACTGGCTTTCCAGGCTCTTCATCAGCTCGTTATACTGCGTCGCAGGCAAGCGAGTGGGAAACGACACCGAATTGGGGCCATAGGCTACCTGGGCGCCCTGCGTGTTGAGAAATTCCCCCACCTGGGCCAACGTGGACGAAAGCGTGGAGGCAGCGGCAATCACCTGCGCCGCCTTTTGCACCGGTTGCGTCACCCGTTTATCGTAGGCTTGGTCATAAACCGTCTTCAAATCCGCCGGCTGTTTCAAGGCCGCGCGGGCATCGTCAGCTTGTTTTTTCAGCTGCGCGATTTGCGGTGCCAGAGAGTTCAATGCTGCAGAGGATTGCTGCACATCCTGGCGGCGGGTCAGATAATCCTGCGGAACCCGAATCTGGCTAATCAAATCCAACACCGGCAGAAGATTGGTATTCACCGACTGGGTATATTGTTGGGTAAAGGTAAGCAGTACCTGATAATCGTTGGTATAAGGACCGAACTGCCGTTTTTGATCGTCGCTAAGGCCGGGCAGGCGCTCGCCGCCCGGCAGCACGGTAGTTTGTAGAAATTGGATGAATGCTTTACGTTGATCGGGCTCTTTATCGCCGCAGGCGGTGATTTGCATCGCCAACAGCAGCAGTACTGGAATCATCAGCGCGTAGCGTAGCTGCGCCAGTCTATCCCTTAACATCATGACCGCATACTCCTGTAAAATCTCTATGGTTTTCCGGGCTTTCCTGGCTTTCGAATAGCCGCATCCTGCTTGCCGCACAAGAATAGTCCACTTTGAGTGAAAAAAATACGCCTAAAAGGCCGCAAAATGTGGGTAAAGACAGTATGCGGAAAACATTAAATATTTCCGCATAATAGCGCTTCACTTGCTTTTGTGACAACCCATCAGCGTTGGCAGTGGTAAATCGGAAGGTAAAGCATCTCTGTGCGAAGCTATTCAACGCCGCCGACAGCCAGATAGCGAAAATGCCATGCACCTTAAGGCTTATCGCATTCAAGCATGGCGACAGCATTATCGCATTTTATACTAACGATTTTGCCGCTACATTTAATGATAGTTAATATGCAAAATCCCTTTTTTTCATATACAGTAAGGCTTTTCCGGCTTTATGCTTGGCCATTTTCAATCGCCGTCAAGTCTATTATTTATTGACGCAAAACTCTGATTTACCCATTATTTTTCGAACGTTGACCCAAATCGAGGTAGCGCAAATGGATATTTCGTTAATAGATCATAATAATTGCCCAAACACTATTAAATGTCCAAAGAATGATCTAGGCATTCACAATGGAAAATTAGTCAATGAATTAATCGCGGTGAGATCTGATCCCTGTCCTGCGAGTTTTGAAGCCATACCTAAGGAATTATTATCGAATATATTTAAAAATCTGTCACTTAAGGACTTAACACATGCGGCGCACCTCTCAAAAGCCAGTTACCAAGAGGCAAAACGGCTCTATTACAAAATTAATGAAGATAAAAAAATTGATGCGATTTTTAGTCTCGTTAAAGAGAGAGCTCTAATCTCTTTGCAAACAATCGATCAGATGGGTGAAAGCTTGGCTGCAATGGTGGATAAACCTTGTGGAAACACTTTGCTACATCAGGCTGTTCTTCACGACCAAGTTGATATAATTAACTTTCTTTTAAAGTTAAAAAAAATAGATGTTAACGCGAAAAATTCACTCGATGATACTCCATTATACCTTGCGGCCAAAAAAGGACTTTGTTCCATAGCCAAGCGATTAATAATGCATTCTGAGATCAATATCAACACTGAAAATGGCAAATTCGGCAGATCTGCATTGCATATTGCCATATTAGAAGAACATCTCAAACTTGCCGAGCAATTGATCAGTTCCCCTGCATGTGATGTGAATAAACAAGATAACAATGGGGAAAGCGGACTTTACCATGCAATAAGAAAAAATAACCTCCAAGTTGTTGAGCTCTTGTTGAACCAACCGATTATTGACGTAAACCAACAAAATGGCAAATGCTGCACGGCATTAATGCTGGCCGTACTGAAGGGAAATACCGATATTGTCAAGGTTTTGTTAGAACATGCCTCTATTGATATTAATATTGATGACTGTAAGCGTCGAAGCCACAATGCGCTAAATTTTGCTATTTGGAAGAATCGCTTCGATATTGCTAAATTGCTGGCAGCACGAAAGGATATCAATGCAAATTCAATAACGCTGATGGGTTGGACCACAATGTCGTTATCCATTAAAAGCAGAAATATTCAGATAATTGAGATATTGGAAATGCTGCCTCAGAAGGGTGCCAAGGCTGATATTGATGGCCGTACCCCTTCGTATTATCTCGTAAGGGAGGGTGATGAATATGGCATAAAAGTGATGCTTGATGATTCTGACACGAGCTTGGAATCAGCACTACTTGAGATACATATTAAAAGAGCCCACCTGATGGGTAATGTCCCCGTATTCAACTTGGACTTATTTTAGAATTGTGCCCGCAACGGGAGCTTCTGCATGGGATTTATGCCGTTTACAACACATGGGGAGGTGATGGCTTTGGGCCTATACCCAGCGTGTTGCAAAATCTTGCCCTTTGGCAATCGAACTAAATTTATATCAATTTAGCCAGCCATGACATGCCGCGTGGTCAAATCGCTCGATGTAAGCATTCTGCCGGGCTTTTATGGCTTAATATAAAGCGAGGTTATCTAATGCCCCATTCCTCCTTTTTACAATTGGTTACTCAAGTATCCCGAACGGTTGTCGCATCGCTTCACGCTGGTTTATCGAAAAGCCATCCGCCGGCGCCTTGAATTGCAGTGCGATCAATTCGCTGGCGTTTCCTGATAAGCTTGCCTAAGGCATGATGAAATTGCCGCACAGTTGATCGGTTCCCCTGAATGCGATGTGAATAAGCAAGAAGATTATCATAAAAGCGCTCTTCACTATGCCGTCTAACGCTTTAACTGCGAAATATTTAAGCTTTTACTTAAAAAGCTTTCTATTAACCTAAACCTTCAAGATTCGAAAGGCCAAACTGCCTTAATGCTGGCTGCAAATAATAACGAAATAGAGTGCGTCCAGTTTTTTGTTAAAACATGAATCAATCAATGTGAACATTCAAATTGACGAACGAAATATTTATAATGCGTTAAATTTCTCCCTTCGATTTATCGCGTAAATGTAGGTAATGAATTTTACATCAAAGTGATGTTCGATGACTCTGAGGCGAGCTTAAATTCGGCGTTCCCCGACGATCATGAAAGACTGCGTAAAAAGTTTTCTGAATTGAACAAGGCTTACTTCCAAGCACTTGGTGAGACTAGTCTAGAGGGCAACATCAATTACCTATTTGATAATATTATCAATAGGGCGCAAGCTTGATAAAAAGAATCTATCAAATTTTCAGTCGCTCAACAGAATTGCAATCTTGACGCAGCAGTACCCATGAATATAAAAAAACCTATCCAAAGAGAAAGACACTCCGCATGGGTCATGACATTTTAGCCGTAACAGACTATCCAGCCGCTTGATAGCGGCTATACTCACGGCAAACGAAGCTGTATGAAATTCGCACCCGCTATACCGGCGGGCGCCGAATCATTATTATTGCAGCAGCGAGATATCCGCCACCCGCAAAAACAGCTTTTGCAGTTGGTCAAGCAGCGTAAGCCGATTGACCCGCACCTCGGCGTTTTCATCCATGACCATCACCTTGTCGAAAAAAGCATCCACCGGTTCGCGCAGGGCGGCCAATTCCGCCAATGCTTCCTGATAGCGGCCATCGGCAAACAGCGGCTTAAGCTTATCCCGCAGTACGGTAAGATGCGTCGCCAGCTGAATTTCCGCGGCGTCGTTAAGCAGCGAGGCGCGCACGTCGCCGTTCAGGGTATCGGTGGCCTTGGCCAGAATATTGGAGACACGCTTGTTGGCGGCCGCCAGTGACGCCGCGGCGTCCAACGTGCGGAAATAGCTGACCGCGCGCACGCGGGCATCAAAATCCGCCGGGCGGGTGGGCCGGCGGGCCAGCACCGCCAGGATGGTATCGACGCTATGGCCTTCCTCCTGGTACCAGGCGCGGAAGCGGCCGAGCATAAAGTCCACCACGTCATCCACCACCCGCGCATTGGTCAGCTTTTCGCCGTACTGCCGCGCCGCTTCTTCCGCCAGGGACGACAGATCCAGCGGCAGACGCTTTTCGACGATGATGCGCAACACGCCCAGCGCCGCGCGACGCAATGCGAAGGGGTCTTTATCGCCTTTGGGGTGCTGGCCGATGCCGAATATGCCGGCCAGGGTATCCATCTTCTCCGCGATGGCCACCGCGCAGGAGACTGGCGTCGAGGGCAGGGCGTCACCGGCATAACGGGGCTGATACTGCTCCTTCAGCGCCAGCGCCACCGCCTCCGGCTCGCCGTCATGGCGGGCATAATGCATGCCCATGACGCCCTGGGTGTCGGTGAACTCAACCACCATATTGGTCACCAGGTCGCATTTGGACAGCAGCCCGGCGCGGGCGGCATGCGCCGCGTCCGCGTCAATTTGGCCGGCAATCCAGCCGGCAAGGGATTCGATACGGTCGCTTTTATCGCGCAGGGTGCCGAGCTGCTGCTGGAACAATACGGTATCCAACCGGGGCAGGCGGTCCTGCAAAGCGATTTTCAGGTCGGTGTTGTAGAAGAACTCCGCATCCGCGAGCCGCGGGCGCACCACTTTCTCGTTGCCGGAGACCACCTGTTTGGGATCGCTGGATTCGATGTTGGAAACGAAAATGAAATTCGGCAGCAGTTTCCCTTCGGCGTCGTAAACCGGGAAATATTTCTGATCCCCTTTCATGGTATAAACCAGCGCCTCGGGGGGCACCGCCAGGAATTTTTCTTCGAATTTCGCCGTCAGCACCACCGGCCACTCCACCAGCGAAGTCACCTCCTCCAACAGACTGTCGGTCAAATCGGCGGTGCCGCCGATGCGGGCGGCGGCCGCTTGCGCGTCCCGTTTGATGATGGATTTGCGTCGTTCATAATCGGCGATGACCTTGCCGCGCTCCTGCAACAGATCCGGATATTGGTCGGCATGATCAAGCGTCAGCTCGGCTTCGCCCATAAAACGGTGGCCGCGCACGGTGCGGGCCGAGTCAATACCCAGCACCCGGCCGGGAACAAGCTCGCTGTCCAGCAATAACGTGACGGTATGCACCGGGCGGATAAACTGCGTATCGCTGTCGCCCCAGCGCATCATGCGGGGAATAGGCAATTTGCCAAGGGCGGCGGCCACCATGCCCGGCAGAAGATCGCGTGCGGGTTTGCCTTTAACGGACGCGCGATAAAGCAGCCATTCGCCTTTATCAGTCTTCTGGCGCTCCGCTTGCTCAACGGTAATACCGCAGCCGCGCGCCCAACCCTCCGCCGCCTTGGTGGGCTTGCCCGCGGCATCGAACGCCTGCGAGACGGCGGGGCCGCGTTTTTCAATTTCGCTGTCTTCCTGAGCGGCGCCAAGGTTGTTGACCTTAAGCGCCAATCGACGTGGGGAGGCATACCATTCAACCTCGCCGTGGGTCAGATTGGCGGCATCGAGCTCAGCGCCGAACAGAGCGGCAAAAGACTGCGCCAGATGGCGAAGCGCCTTCGGCGGCAGCTCTTCCGTGCCGATTTCCGCCAAAAAAGTGTGTTGCGTCATGGCTGCCTCTTATTTCTCGTTCTTTTTACACATCGGGAAACCCAGCGCTTCGCGGGAAGCGTAGTACGCTTCGGCCACGGCTTTGGTCAGCGTGCGGATGCGTAGGATATAACGCTGGCGTTCGGTAACCGATATGGCCTTGCGGGCATCCAGCAGGTTGAAACTGTGCGCCGCCTTCAAAATGCGCTCATAGGCCGGCAGCGGCAGCGGCGTCTCAAGACCCAGCAGCATCCGCGCCTCTTTCTCGTACTGGTCAAAACAGGTGAACAGGAAATCGACATCGGCGTATTCGAAGTTATACGTGGATTGCTCCACTTCATTTTGATGGAACACATCGCCGTAGGTGGTTTTGCCCAGCGGACCCTTGCTCCAGGTCAGATCGTATACGCTGTCCACCCCTTGCAGGTACATGGCGAGGCGCTCCAAGCCGTAGGTGATTTCACCGGTGACCGGACGGCATTCCAGACCACCCACCTGCTGGAAATAGGTAAACTGCGTCACTTCCATACCGTTGAGCCACACTTCCCAGCCAAGTCCCCAGGCGCCCAGCGTCGGGTTTTCCCAGTTGTCCTCGACAAAGCGGATATCGTTGATGGTGGGATCCAGGCCGACTTCTTTCAGCGAACCGAGATACAGCTCTTGGATATTATCCGGCGAGGGCTTGATGATGACCTGAAACTGGTAGTAGTGCTGTAAACGGTTCGGATTTTCACCGTAGCGGCCGTCGGTGGGGCGACGGGACGGTTGAACGTAAGCGGCGGCGAAGGGCTCCGGACCCAGCGCCCGCAGGCAGGTCATGGGATGGGAAGTACCCGCGCCGACTTCCATATCCAACGGTTGGATAATGGTACAGCCCTGACGAGCCCAGTAATCCTGCAATGTCAGGATCAGGCCTTGAAAGGTCTTGGGATCAAACTTTTGCATGTTGAATTCGCACGCGATAAAAGTGGATTTATTAGGAATGCGCCAGTATACCCTCTGGCGGTAAGATATACAGCCCGAATCCGGCAACAAGTGCGATTCTCAATGAGGTTGAATGGTGGCGAACGTTATCGAAAGCCGCGCCGCGACGGTGAAAAACGCGTACAAAGGTCTCGCTGCTGCCTCAGCACGACGGGCAGCGCCATGATCCGCCCCTTCCATTACGGCGATATGCAGCCGTTGCTGGACCTGTGGCTGGAAAGCACCACCTGGGCCCATCCCTTTATCCATAGCGACTATTGGCTGGAAAGCCTGCCGCTGGTACGGGATGAGTATCTGCCTGAATCCGTCAGTTGGGTAGCGGAACGGGACGGCCGTCTTGCCGGGTTCATCAGCATTATGATGGACCAATTCATCGGCGCGATTTTTGTTTCTCCGTCGCATCATCGCCAAGGCATCGGCAGCGCGCTGATGGCACAGGCCAAACGGCGCTATCCGGTGCTGTCACTGGAGGTTTACCGGCTGAACCGTTCGGCCCTCGCCTTTTATCATCGACAGGGCTTCCGGGAAATCGGCAGTGCCTTCAATGCCGAAACCAACCACAGCATACTGACGCTGCAATGGCGCAGCGACTAGAATCAAAGTGAATGAAGCCGTCTCCCTGACACCCTCTAAGGAAACAGTCATGAGCACAGCCAACATAGCCCCTAAGCGCTGGTGGTATATCATGCCGATTGTCTTTATCAGCTACAGTCTGGCATACCTCGACCGGGCCAATTTCAGTTTCGCTTCCGCGGCCGGTATCAATACCGATTTGGGCATCACCAAAAGTACCTCCTCCCTTCTGGGTGCGTTGTTTTTCCTGGGTTATTTCTTTTTCCAAATCCCGGGCGCCATTTATGCCGAAAGGCGCAGCGTGAAAAAGCTGATTTTCTGGTGCCTGCTGTTATGGGGCGGCTGCGCCTCACTGACCGGCATCGTCAGCAATATACCGATGCTGATGGCGATTCGTTTCGCTTTAGGCGTGGTGGAGGCGGCGGTCATGCCGGCATTGCTGATTTATATCAGTAACTGGTTTACCCAATCCGAACGCTCGCGGGCCAACACATTCCTGATTCTCGGTAATCCGGTGACGGTGCTTTGGATGTCGGTGGTGTCCGGCTACCTGATCAATGCCTTTAGTTGGCGGGAAATGTTTATTTTCGAAGGCGTCCCCGCCATTGTCTGGGCGTTTTGCTGGTGGTTTATGGTTAACGACAAACCCGCCCAGGCGACATGGTTGTCGGATGATGAAAAGCAGGCTTTAGAGCAGCAATTGCTCAAAGAACAGGAGAATATCAAAGCGGTTCGTCATTACGGCGAGGCCTTTCGCTCCCGTAACGTGATTATCCTGAGCCTGCAATACTTTGCCTGGAGTATCGGCGTATATGGCTTCGTGCTGTGGTTGCCGTCTATTTTGCGCAACGGAATGGAAATGGGTATGGTTCAGGCCGGCTGGCTCTCGGCGGCGCCCTATCTGGCGGCCACCATCGCCATGATTCTGGTGTCTTGGGCGTCGGATAAATCAAAAAAAGAAAAATCTTTGTCTGGCCGCTGCTTTTGATCGGCGCCCTGGCTTTCCTGGCCTCCTACCTGCTGGGGGCGCATCATTTCTGGGGCTCATATATCTTACTGGTTATCGCGGGCGCCGCCATGTACGCCCCTTACGGGCCGTTCTTCGCCATCGTGCCGGAAATGCTGCCCCGCAATGTCTCCGGCGGCGCCATGGCGCTCATCAATAGCATGGGAGCATTGGGTTCGTTCGTCGGCGCTTGGGTTGTGGGTTATCTTAACGGCGCCACCGGTTCGCCGTCGGCATCCTATGTGTTCATGGCCGTCGCCCTGCTGGTATCGGTATGGCTCACGGTGATTGTTAAGCCTGCGCTCAATACCCAACCGCAAACCGCCTGATTCGCCGGGACCTATTTCGTTCGCCGGCAAAGCTGTTATGCTGCCGTTATCTCTACTACATATGGTATCGCTAAGGGGAAAGAGGATGAAACCTGTTGTTGTTGCTTACAAAACACTACCTGAAGATCTGCGCCAACGCCTGGATACGCATTTTGCCGTGACGGAATTCGATGGCTTAAGCGAAGAAAATTGCCAAAAATATGCTCAGGTATTGCAGAAAGCGCAAGGAATCATCGGTTCCGGCGGAAAATTCGATAAAGCGCGTTTAGAAAAGCTGCCGAATCTGAAGGTCGCCTCCACCATATCGGCGGGCTATGATCAATTCGATGTCAAAGAAATGAGCGCGCGCGGCATTACGCTGATGCATACTCCGGACGCATTGACGGAAACAGTGGCCGATTTGATGATGGGGCTGGTATTGTCCACCGCGCGCCGAATTGTTGATTTGGCCGAGCGCACCAAGGCCGGCGAATGGAGCGCCAGCGTGGATGCCGACTGGTTCGGCATCAATGTCCATCATAAAACGCTGGGCATCGTCGGTATGGGGCGTATCGGCATGGCTTTGGCCCAGCGAGCTCACGCCGGGTTTTCCATGCCCGTGCTGTACAACGCTCGCCGCAGGCATGAGCAGGCCGAGCAGCGATTCAACGCCGGCTACCGGAGTCTGGACAGCCTGCTGGCGGAGTCCGATTTTGTTTGCATCACTTTGCCGCTAAACGATCAGACCTATCATTTAATTGGCCGTGAACAGCTGGCGAAAATGAAGCCCGGCGCCATTCTGATCAACGCCGGACGCGGGCCGGTGGTAGATGAGAAAGCCCTCATCGACGCCTTGGAAAACCGCCGAATCCAGGCCGCCGGCCTGGATGTGTTTGAACAGGAGCCCTTGCCGGTGGACTCCCCGCTGCTGCGTTTGCCCAACGTGGTGGCCTTGCCGCATGTAGGATCCGCCACCCATGAAACTCGATATGACATGGCGGCTACCGCCGTGGACAATCTGATTGCCGCCATGTCCGGCAATGTCGAGCGAAACTGCGTCAATCCCAGATAATCCGATAGCGTCATAGCGGTCGGATTGTATTGAAGAGGTATCCGGCCGCTCCCGCAAAAGCGTATGATAGCCGCTGCCGCGGCATGCCCGAGCCTGTAACCCGCAATGCACAAGGACGCTCGCCAGTTCACCGCCGGTAAAAATGACCTTTGCCGGTATGAAGGCCTGTGCTTTACTTTTATCAAAGGACAATGTTAGCAAGGAACCATGATGACCAGCAGTCACGATTATGTAAAAATCAGTACCTATATTCTGATGATATTATTTATCGCCATCATCATCCCTCTGCATTTGTTCCCTTGTTTTGTCGCGGGTTTTCTGGCCTATGAAATCATTTTCGCCATGACGCCCTGGTTTGAAAGGCTTATCGGCAGCACCCGGGCAAGGTGGCTGGTGGTGAGCATCATCGCCGCCATCGTGGTCATTGTGTTGACGGTCGCCATCGTCAGCCTGGTCAGCTTTCTGACGTCGAATATTCAACGCGGCATCGATATCACCGCCGAGACCAACCGGATCTTTTCCGGCATCAAAAATCGCATCCCCGCAAGTTTTCCCGCCTTTTTGCCCGAAAGCGCGGAAGAACTCAAAAATGAGGCATTCGCCCTGGTGGAAAAGAACCTCATCACCATCAGGAATATGGGGCGCAGCTTCCTGCATGGCATGATCACCATTTTGATAGGATTGATCATCGGCGCCATCATCTCGTTGAATAAGCCGTCCGGCCGCACGACCTACTTCCGGGAGCAAATGCTGCAACGTATCCAGAATCTGTCCAGCTCCTTTCGCAATATCGTTTTCGCACAAATCAAGGTTTCGTTGGTCAATACCCTTCTGACTTCCATTTTAATCTTCGTTATCTTTCCCCTGTTCAAAATTCATCTGCCGCTTTCCAAGACGCTGGTGGTGGCGACGTTCATTTTTGGCCTGCTGCCGATAATCGGCAATTTGATTTCCAATTTCATGTTTATCATTTCGGCGTTGTCGGTCTCATTGACGGTAGGGGGCGTAATGCTGCTGTACCTGATATTAATCCATAAGCTGGAATATTTTCTCAATGCGGAAATCGTCGGCAACCGCATCCAGGCGAAATCCTGGGAGCTGCTATTGGCCATGCTGGTGTTTGAAGCCGCTTTTGGATTAGAGGGATTGGTGGCGGCGCCGATTTACTACGCCTACCTTAAAACCGAACTGCGCGGCCTTAACTTGATCTAACTTCCGCTATGGTCAAATTTCTATTGCCTGACGCAGCGGAGGCAGTATGGTATCACTACTCGCCAACCACTTTTAACATCCAGACAACATGACCTTCTCGCTCTTCGGCACCAAATTTACCCGCCATTCCGGCATCGCCCAACTGATGGATGATATGAACGACGGGCTGCGCACACCGGGGGCCATCATGCTCGGCGGCGGCAACCCCGCGGCCATTCCGGCGATGGAGGCTTACTTCAAAGATCTCTGTCAGTCCATGCTGGAGGAAGGAACGCTGGGGGAAGCGCTTTGCAATTACGACGGCCCACAGGGGGAAAAACGTCATGTTGACCGCCTTGGCGGCCCTGCTGCGCAAAGAGTTCGGCTGGGAGTTGAGCGAAAAAAACATCGCGTTGACCAACGGCAGCCAAAGCGCTTTTTTCTATTTGTTTAACCTTTTTGCCGGGCGGGCCGCAGACGGCAGCCTGCGCAAAGTCCTCTTTCCCCTGGCGCCGGAGTATCTGGGTTATGCCGATGCCGGTCTGGAAGAAAATGTGTTCGTTTCCGCCAAGCCGAACATTGCCAGTCTGCCGGAGGGCCAGTTCAAATATCATGTGGATTTCGAGCATCTGCGGGTTGGCGAGGATATCGGACTGATTTGCGTGTCGCGTCCCACCAATCCCACCGGCAATGTTATCACCGATCGGGAGTTGCAGCGCCTGGATGCCTTGGCCAAACAACATGATATCCCGCTATTGATTGATAACGCCTATGGACTGCCATTTCCCGGTATCATTTTTAGCGACGCCACGCCGGTGTGGAACCCGAACATCATTTTGTGCATGAGCCTGTCGAAGCTGGGTCTGCCCGGCGTACGCTGCGGCATTGTGGTTGCCGCCGAGCGGGTGATTTCCGCCATCAGCAATATGAACGGCATCATCAGCCTGGCCCCCGGCGGACTCGGGCCAGCCCTGGCCGCCGCCATGATTCGCCGGGGTGAGCTGATTTCCCTCTCCGAAAATGTCATCCGGCCTTTCTACCAGCGGCGCGTGACGCAGACCATAGCATTGCTGCGGCGTTATCTTTCTATGGAGCGCTGCCTGATCCACAAACCGGAGGGCGCCATTTTTTTGTGGCTGTGGTTTCCAAACCTACCCATCACCACCGAGGTGCTCTATCAGCGTCTTAAAAAACGCGGCGTGCTCATGGTGCCGGGGCACTATTTTTTTCCCGGGACTCGAAGCGGATTGGCCCCACGCCCATCAATGCATGCGCATGAATTACGTCCCGGAAGCCGATAAAATCGAGCGCGGCATAGCGCTCTTGGCGGAAGAAGTGGAGCGGGCATACCGCGAGGGCGCCGAGGCTTAGTGCCGTTGAACACCCTGCAAACGGTCATAGAGAGGCGGGTTGGATCGGGAATACCAGCATCGCGCCACACCCTGTCGAATAACGATTCCAACAGGCTATGGCGCGATAAACTCCGTCATACAGCTTGAGGGATATTACCGTCCGTCAGGCTGTTGCATCAACGCCGGGGAAGGTTCGCCGCTTTCGATGGCGATGCGCCGTGGCTGCAGGGATTCCGGAATATGGCGTTCCAAATCGATATGCAGCAAACCATTAATGAATTCGGCCTGGGTGACAGACATGTGTTCAGCCAGCGTAAAACTCAGTGAGAAAGGCTTGCTAACCAGACCGTGGTGGAGATATTCCACGTTTTTTCCGGCGATGACGGTTTGCCGGCGATGGTCAAACGCGGCCCTTCCACCTCGAGCGTCAAATCTTCTTGCCGGAACCCGGCCAATGCCAGACTGATGCGATAATGATTGTCGTCGCTCTTTTCGATATTATAAGGCGGAAAACTGAAGTCTTCCTGATTACCCTGCATGCTGCTGGCTAATTTATCAAAACCGATCCACTGACGTAAAAGTGGTGAGAGATCATAATTACGCATTACATTTACTCCTTCATTGAAGCGAGATAGTTTGCTCAACCTTTATAGGGTCGAGTGAGCCTCCGATTTCGGCAGGCGGATGTTAAAAGAGACCAGGGCCGCGCAATCCAATCAGATCAGTTGATTTCAATCCGACGCGGTTTTAATGTTTCTGGTATCACCCGCTCTAAATCGATATAGAGCAACCCGTTCTCCAATTTGGCGCCTTTAATCTGGATATGTTCGGCCAGTTGGAATTTACGTTCGAAATTACGTTCGGCGATACCCTGGTACAAATAATTTCGTTCGGCAGGTTCGTCACCGTGAGCGCCTTTTATCGTCAAAAGGTTATCATGGGCGGTAATATCCAGCTCATTGTCGGCAAAGCCTGCGACGGCAATAGCGATGCGGTACTGGTTGTCATTCACCAGTTCGACGTTATAGGGGGGGGATATCCGCCGTTGCCTTGGGTTTGTCCTGCTTCCAGCAGGTTGACCAGCCTATCAAAGCCGATGGCGGAACGGTATAAAGGTGATAAATCATAATTACGCATAGTTGAAGCCTCCAATAAGCTGCGAGGATGTAAACGACCTTCCGAATGGACAGGTTGATGACCTAATACCCTTACGGCGTACTTTTCACGGTCATGTCAATAAAATGGCGCTGGCCATCGATTTTTCAAGGGGGTGATAGGAAAAAATTATAAAATGGAGCGAAAAATGAAATGATAACAGTTCATTTTCTATTACACTGAGTGAGCTAAAGTTGATTTTTCATTCATTCTGAATATAAAAATGATGCCCAAGCATCATGATAGCGTTTACTAATGGATGTAGAGAAACTATGTCAAAAAACACATTACTCTTTCTCACGGCAACCTGTACATTGCTGGGCGGCATAGGATGTTCCAGCGTAATGACCCATACCGGCCCCAACCAAGGCTACTATCCGGGAACCCGAGCCAGTCTCGAAGTGCTTGAGGATGACGATACCAGTTGGAGCATGGTTCCCTTTGCGGCAATTGACTTACCTTTTTCAGCCGTGCTGGACACGGTATTGCTGCCTTATGATTATCTGAACCGAAACAGCGATAAGAGCCTGGATTCCCCTCGAGAACGCATGCTTAAAGGCTCGTCAAAGACAGATTCCCATAAAACGTCTTCCACCCATTCTCCTGCTCCGTCTAAATAACGGCGGGTTGTGGAACCCGCGCCCTTTTCGACGAGCTCATCGCCAGGAATGCATCATCTTTTCCGCCTGCTGAAGATCGTCATACATTCGCAGATAAACCTGGTATTTGGCATGATGAAACGCTGCCTGGCCAGGGTCCGCTTTACAAACTCCACCCGGCTTCACCAAGGCCAGGGCGGCATCGGTTAACGTGGAATAAAAACCTGCGGCAACCGCTCCCAACAACGCGGCCCCCAGCGTAACCACATCGTCCTCCGCCGACAGCTCGATATCGCAGCCGGTAACGTCGGCATACTCGCGTAACCAAAGGGGGTTTTTGGTCGCGCCGCCACACATCATGATACGGGTAATCTGATGACCGGCCTGGTTCATGGCATCGATAATATGGCGGGTACCATAGGCGATGGACTGTAATGTGGCGAGATAAAGCCTGGCCAACGCGTCCGGCCCTTGTTCCAGAGTCAGGCCGAAAATCGCGCCGCGGGCTAGCGGGTTGGCTCGGGGCGAGCGATTGCCATAATGATCCGCCAGCACATGCAGTTGGCGGGTGGGGGAAAGGTTCCCGCTGTTCCAAAGAGGCAACCCATCGGTTGAGCAGGCTGTATTCGCTGCATTGCTGCAAAGCCGCTTCTTGCATAAGTTGCGGCCAGGCGGCATGTTGTCTCAGCGTCCAATCCACCAGCGCGCCGGCGGCGCTTTGTCCCCCCCCCCTCGCCAAGCCACCAATCCGGCAACATAGCGCCCCAATAAGGTCCCCACACGCCGGGCACATGTATCTCTTGCGCGGCAACCAGCATATGGCAATTCGAGGTACCGCTGATAACCGCCAGCGTTCCCGCGGGACGCGAGCCCACCAGCGCAAGACCGCCCGCATGGGCATCAATGATGCCGCCAGCCACGGTGACCGCCGTTGTCAAACCGCACGCCCTTGCCGCCGCTTCACTCAATGTCCCGGCCGGCCGGCCAAGTTCCAAAATGGCGGCCGGCACCTTTTCCAATAAATCAGTCAACCCCACGGCTTGCAACAGTGAAGCGCTGAAACGGCGTTCATGGGCCAGATAATTCCACTTGCATGTCAACGTGCACACGCTGGCGACATCGGCGCCCGTGGCACGCCATACCAGGAAATCAGCCAAATCAAACAACCGCCAGGCGCGCTGATAACGATCGGGAAAATGGCGCTTGAGCCACAATACTTTTGGCAACTCCATCTCAACGCTCACCTCCCCGCCGACATAAGCGAGCGCTTCATCGCCGGTAGCGTTGATTGCCTGCGCTTCTTCTGTGGCCCGATGATCCATCCACATAATGATATCGCGCTCGGCTTCGCCGCTTTCGGATACGGAAATTCCCGTTCCGTTCGCATCCACCATCACCAGGGAACAGGTAGCGTCGAAGCCTAGTGAAACCACCGAAGCCGGTGTAACGCCGGCCTCTCGCACCGCCTCTTTGATCGCCGCGCAGGCCTGAGACCAGATTTGCCGCGAGGATTGCTCCACAACGCCGGGACGCGGATGGTATTGATCGATTGGCCGCACGGCAAATGCCAACCGCCGACCCTGCCGATCAAAAACGCCCGCGCGAACGCTTGCAGATCCCACGTCCACACCGATATAGCACTGGTCTTTCATAAAGATCTCCATAACTACCACGAGTTAGCAATCTAAACAAATTGAATGGTGCACAACAAATGAATTAATAATAAATTGTGAGACGGATCTGATATAAATCTTGCCAATCGCGTTCCATACCTCGAACGCTGCGCAGTTCGCTGAAGAATCGTAGCGAGCCGTAACTGGCATGGCGCGAGACAAAATATTTAACTTTTTGGCACGCTTTTATGAACATATTGTCAGGAAATTTATAAAACCTGTGTTACCTTTCTCTACCTTAGCGAGCATGATAACCATTGGCAATCATCTATTCAAAAATTATATAGATGATTATCAGAAAAAACGCTTTATAGGCTAATGGTCATGAGATGGCTCAACATTAATATCAATGGAGATCAACAAAAATGAATACCATAGACTTTACTATGGAGGGCGAAACGATTCATGAAAAAAAATATTACCCACTTTACACAGATTTAAACCTGGGCAAGATAGCGGAAAAACTTCACAACACCTCCCGTACTAGCCTGCTTCCCTCAAGACCGCATATCCCGCTTAAAAGCGAAAGTTTAGAAGTAACAAATAGCTTAAACAAATTGGAGATAATGGTCAGTGCTCTATATCCTGAACCGGACGACAAAGATCCACTAGACCTTACTACTTCAACACTAAAGGGCATTACTTGCAGTGTAATAAAACCTTCACCTTACATAGAACCCTTTTTCCACGATTGCTAAAAATACTATTGTTAGCATCAAAAAATCTTATTCCATGGGAAGGTGCAAAAAAATATGCACCGAAATCCGAGGAGCAACAGAAGGATATCGTTATTCAAGCGTGCTTGCCCGGCTCTAATTGTAGCCAGACGGCAAGAAATCATAATATACGACATCAGTATATTTTCCAGTGGTGTGAAAAACATTTCAATGTGAAGGTGGCGGAGTTAAGAAAGAAATTATATGACGTTTTGGCTAGAAAAAAAATCAAACGAATCTAACCTGACAAAAAGATCAAATATGATCTTTAAAGCGAAATGGATCAAAAGACAGAGATATAACTACACCGATGAGCAGAAAAAGGCTATCATATTTGAGGCTTTACACCGCAATGCGTCCGTATATGATACCGCCATACATTATGGTATCGCCCAACCTGACATCTATAAATGGTGTAAAAAATTATTCGGTATAAAATGGAGCGACATAAGCCTTATTAGAAATAAAACTTCCCACTACTTTTTGCAAAAATTCGCTGCCGGCTCGGCTATCATGGCTCAAGAAAATAACCTCAAGATTAATCTCCAGTCAGAGATCGTTCCGGCATTTGCTTATGATGATCGTGCTACTGGCGCATCATTCCCTGACCCTAACGGGAATTCAATACAAATTTCTCAATAGCCACCGCTACGCCGTCTTCCAGATTGCTTTTGGTGACGAACTGGCTGGCGGCCTTGATCTCATCTATGCCATTGCCCATCGCCACGCCGATACCGGCATACTTGATCATAGCTAAATCGTTGGCCTGATCGCCTATGGTCATGATTTCATCGGCCGCGAGATGCAGGTGCCGCGCCAATGCCTTAACGCCCTCGCCTTTATTTGCCTCTTTTCGCAACAATTCCAAATAATATTCAGCGCTTTTCATAATGGTGTAGCGTTCAAAGGCCTCATGCGGAATTCGGGTGATGGCCTGATCCAATACCGCCGGATCGTCAATCATCATGACTTTAGGAAACCTGAGCTCCCGGTTCATTTCATCCACCCGGCGGAATTGAAGGGGCATGCCGGTCAGAAACGATTCGTAAACGGTATAGCGGCTGATGTCACGATTGGCCGTATAGAGCGTGGAAAACGAGAGTGCATGAAAATGCACGTCGAGTTGGCGCGCTAACGCTTCAAAGTAGAGATAATCGTCAAAATCCAGGGTAATTTCCGATACGCGGTCGCCGTTATCAGTGCGCTGCACCAGAGCGCCATTGTTGGTAATACAGTAGCGTCCTTCACCTTGTAAATCCAATTCCATCAGGTAACGCTGGATGCCGATAAAGGGACGACCGGTGGCCAGCACCACCTCTACACCTTTATCCCGTGCCGCGCTGATGGCGTGTTTAACCGCAGGACTTATTTCATGCTTTTGATTTAACAAAGTCCCGTCCATATCAATCGCTATCAATTTTATCGCCATTGCATCCTCTTTAGACTATGGCGGAATGCCCGAGTAAATCCGCCGCCACTTATCAGTTAACCTACCGAACGAACTGATAATAGCGCAGAATCTATGTATATCGTGAATCTTTCGTGTTTTTTCTGTTTGCAAAATTCTTTTCGTATAATGTTTGCCGGCTCTATTACCGATAATGCCCTTTATGGATATCCCCGTAAAATAGAAATTTTTACAAGATTTTAGCAAAATTCACGTCTATAGAATTCACGTAGAATACATACCTATCATCTATTTCTGATATTTTTTCAAATTGGACTTTTCTTGAGATGATTTATTATTTACGTTCACTATGAAGCGGCTCAATGCAAGCAAACCCAAAAGGATATGAATGAAATCGAGACCGTTGATTAAACTTGAATTCTGAAAATGGAAAAACGGCGATTTATAATGGGGTTGTTCGAGCTTACTGTTATTACCTAAGTTTTTATCGAGGGCGTTTCGCTCGAATGTTTACTAAAGTCGTTCATGAAGTACCAATATATATTGTCAACTAATTGATTTTATGATGATAATTTCATTTTTATTTATATTTACAACCGCGCCGGTCAGTCGGCATCTTATCGGTCGCGGGCGGGTGGCTTAGTGATGTTTGATTGGGACAAAGAATGGCGAGTAAAAACGGTTATCATCAGGTCAACGGCGCCTTGTCGATGTGGTCCATACGATGAACCACATCACAAAGCCGGATGTGCCTCTTTCTAAGGAAACGCCGCGCCAGGTTAATGGCGCGGCAGTTACCGTTGTCGTCCATTTAAATTGACTTGCCCCTAAACTCGACAACAACTGTATTATATAAGAAGCCTGGTGTAGGTGTAAATATCCGGTCAATAAAAGATAAATTTAGAATATTACTAAAAATATAGAGATCATATTTAATTATATCCAATAGTAGTTATTGTTCTATATTGTATGAAAAAGGGCAGCCCATGGCTGCCCTCCTTTGCCTGAAAACATGCATAATCTGGCGAACGCTACCTTCAGCGTCAAATATCGATATTCGCCGCTTTTAACGCGTTTTCTTCTATAAATGCGCGACGAGGTTCAACCGCATCACCCATCAGCGTGGTAAACAGCTGGTCGGCGGCAATGGCGTCCTTGACCGTCACTCGAAGCATGCGGCGGCTTTCCGGATCCATCGTGGTTTCCCACAGCTGTTCCGGATTCATTTCCCCCAAGCCTTTATAGCGCTGTATGGCCAGACCACGGCGTGACTCTTTAACCAGCCAATCCAATGCTTGTTCAAACGTTGTGACCGGCAGGCGGCGTTCACCCCGTTCAACAAAGGCGTCCAATTCTATCAAACCGCGCAGCTTTTCCCCTAGCGAGCAAAGCTTGCGGTATTCGCCGCCATGCACAAACTCAAAGTCCATGACATAATCGGTGTCAACGCCGTGGGTACGGATTTTCAACACTGCCTCGAATAACTGGCGCTCCCGATTTTCCCGCACCCTAAAGCTATAGCTGCTGCCATGCTTTTCATTCTGGTTGAGATCGTCAACCAACGCGTCAATCCAGTTTGACACCGTTTCCCGATTCGCCAGATCGGCCTCATTAAGGGGCGGCTGGTAAATCAAATGATTCAGCAAAGCGCGGGGATAACGCCGCTCCATGCGGCCAATCATTTTTTGCACCGCATAATGCTCGGCAACCAGTTTTTCCAGCGGCTCGCCCGCCAAGGCCGGGGCATGTTCGTTGGGATGCACGGAAGCGCCGTCCATCGCCAGTGATATCTGGTATTGATCCATTGCGTCATCATCCTTGATGTATTGCTCTTGCTTGCCTTTTTTAACCTTGTATAACGGCGGTTGAGCGATAAACACGTGGCCACGCTCAATGATTTCCGGCATTTGGCGATAGAAGAAGGTCAGCAGCAAAGTGCGGATATGCGAACCGTCCACGTCGGCATCGGTCATGATGATAATATTGTGATAGCGTAATTTATCAGGATTGTATTCATCCCGGCCGATACCACAGCCCAGCGCGGTGATAAGCGTAGCCACTTCCTGGGAGGAAAGCATTTTGTCGAAACGCGCTTTCTCAACGTTGAGGATCTTTCCTTTCAGCGGCAAAATGGCCTGGTTTTTGCGATTCCGTCCCTGTTTGGCGGAGCCGCCCGCCGAATCGCCTTCCACCAGATAAAGCTCGGACAGCGCGGGGTCCCGCTCTTGACAATCCGCCAGCTTGCCCGGCAAGCCGGCCAGATCCAGCGCACCTTTGCGGCGCGTCATTTCCCGCGCTTTCCGGGCCGCTTCTCGAGCGCGTGCGGCATCGATTATCTTACCCACCACTATTTTGGCATCGGTTGGGTTTTCCAGCAGATAGGCCACCAGCCGCTCATTCATCTGCGTCTCCACCGCGGTCTTCACCTCGGAGGACACCAGCTTGTCCTTGGTCTGGGACGAAAATTTCGGATCCGGCACTTTGACCGATACCACGGCAATCAACCCTTCGCGGGCATCATCGCCGGTGGCGCTGACCTTGGCCTTTTTGCTGTAACCCTCTTTATCCATGTAGGAATTCAGGGTACGGGTCATTGCGGCCCGGAATCCCACCAGGTGCGTACCGCCGTCGCGCTGAGGAATATTGTTAGTGAAGCAATAAATATTTTCCTGGAAGCCATCATTCCACTGCAGCGCGACCTCCACGCCGATACCGTCTTTCTCCGTTGAAAAATAAAACACCGTCGGATGAATTGGCGTCTTGTTTTTATTCAGATACTCGACGAAGGCTTTGATACCGCCCTGATAATGGAAAAGATCCTCTTTGTCTGTCCGCTTATCGATCAAACGGATGGCCACGCCGGAATTGAGGAAGGATAATTCCCGCAGGCGCTTGGCCAGGATTTCATACTGAAATTCGGTACTGTTGGTGAATGTCTCCAGGCTTGGCCAGAAACGAACGGTCGTCCCGGTTTGATCGGTTTCGCCGACGACGGCAAGAGGTGCCTGAGGTATGCCGCCTTTGTAGGTCTGTTCATGGACCTTGCCTTCGCGACGGACCACCAGCTCAAGCTTTTCCGACAAGGCATTGACCACTGAAACGCCCACGCCGTGCAAACCGCCGGACACCTTATAGGAGTTGTCATCAAACTTGCCGCCGGCATGAAGCACGGTCATGATGACTTCCGCGGCGGAAATGCCTTCTTCTTCGTGGATGCCGGTGGGAATGCCGCGTCCGTCATCCTGTACCGAAACCGAATTATCTTCGTGGATGATAACGATGATTTCTTTGCAATAGCCGGCGAGGGCTTCGTCGATAGCGTTGTCCACAACCTCGAATACCATATGGTGCAGACCGGTGCCGTCATCCGTATCACCGATGTACATCCCTGGGCGTTTACGCACCGCGTCCAGTCCTTTGAGTACTTTGATACTTGAGGAGTCATAAGAATTCGACATCAACGTTTCTCGCTCATTTTAAACTTCGGATTGAATACGTATTTTACCTTGTTCCACCAGGAACATCCTGCCCTTTTCATCCGTAATATCACGGATTTGTTCAGCGCTCAGCGCACTGACGAAAACCTGGGCCCGGGTGGCTTTAAGACGCGCGGCCAACAGCCTTCGCCGACCGGCGTCCAGCTCTGAGGCAAAGTCGTCTATTAAATAAAGGCACTGTCTGCCGCTTTGACGGGTCAGAAATTCTCCCTGCGCCAAGCGCAATGCGCACATCAGTAATTTCAATTGACCGCGTGACAACACATCCTCGACCGGAACCCCTCCGACACGAATGCGAAAATCCGCCTTATGCGGGCCAGACGCAGTATAAGTCAAGGCTCGATCGCGCTCAAACTGACGCTCCAGCAGTTCGCCGTAGTCGCTTTCACGATCCCAGCCGCGCTGAAAACTGAAGTCCAGCTGAAACTCCGGTAGGAACAGGGCGCAGGTGGCGCTGATATCCACCGCTATCGCTTCGCTATAATGGGAGCGCCAGCCGCTAATCAGCGTCGCCAGGGGAATCAACTCCTGATCCCAGGCGCGCAGCTGCGCATAACGGGTGACCTGGCGTAGCGCCGCGTTCCGCTGCTTGAGCAAACGCTTCAGATTGCTCCACGCAACGAAAAAACCCGGCTCGTTATGAAAACAGCCCCAATCCATAAAGGCGCGGCGGTATTTCGGGCCACCGTTCAGCAAAGTGAAACCTTCCGGCGTTATAAGCTGCATGGGCAATAGCTGGGCGAGCTCAGCGACTTTATGCCCGTCGCTGCCGTCAATGCGCACCCGGTTATCCCCCAACCGATTTTTGCTTAAACCCACCGAGGTTGGCCGCGAGCCCGGCTGCAAGCCCTCTATACGGCCATGCAGCGTAAACTCCGACTGCTCGTGGCGAATAACCCGTCCCGCCTGCAAGCTGCGAAACGCACGACCGTGGCCAAGGGTATAAATGGCTTCCAGGACGCTGGTCTTTCCACTGCCGTTAGCGCCGATCAAAAAATTGAAATCAGCGGCCGGGGCCAAATCGGCGGACTCGATATTACGAAAATCACGGATGAGAAGACGCGATAAGGCCATTCAGTCACACTACCTTACCACATCTTTAGAGACGCATCGGCATGACAACATAAGCCGCCGCCTGGCTGGCACAGTCTTCAATCTGCACGCTAGACACCCCGTCCGTGAGAAGCAAACGAACCTGTTCGCTCTTTAGCGCGTTCAACACATCCAGCACGTAGCTGACATTGAAACCAATTTCCATTTCAGTTCCCTGATAGGATACGTCCAGAATTTCTTCCGCCTCTTCCTGTTCGGGATTATTGGCGGTGATTTTCAACTGATCCTGGCTGAGATACAAACGTACGCCGCGAAATTTTTCATTCGAGAGGATGGCCGCACGGGCAAAAGCCTGCTTAAGCACATCACAACCGGCTTCCAGCGTCTTGTCCGGATTCTTCGGCAAAACCCGGCGGTAATCAGGGAAACGGCCATCCACCAATTTTGAAGTAAAGATATATTCACCGACGCTGGCACGGATGTTATTGCTGCCGATTTGCAGCGTTAACGGCGTTTCGCCGCCATCCAGCATTCTCACCAGCTCCATCACACCTTTCCGGGGCACAATCACCGAATGGGTCGGCAACCCCTGGCCCACCGGCATGGCGCATACCGCCAGGCGATGGCCGTCGGTGGCGACGGTGCGCAGTTCCTCGCCCTCAGTCTCGAACAGCATGCCGTTGAGATAGTATCTCACATCCTGATGCGCCATGGAGAACTGGGTAGCTTCTATCAGCCTTTTCAGCGTGGCCTGAGGCAAGGTAAACTCCACCTCGCTTTGCCAGTCATCCAAATTGGGAAAATCCGCGGCCGGCAGTGTGGACAGCGAAAAACGGCTGCGCCCGGAGCGGATCAGCATGCGATCGCCCTCCAGCATCACGGTAATTTCCGCCCCGTCGGGCAGGCCCCGGCAAATATCGAAGAATTTGCGCGCGGGCACGGTGGTGGCGCCGGGCTCATGGGGCTCAGACAGCGCGACCTGCGCCACCATTTCCATCTCCAAATCGGTACCGGTAAGCAATAGCTTGTCTTCCGCAACCTGCAGCAACAGGTTGCCCAGGATTGGTAGGGTGGGTCGCCCGCCTAACGGGCTGCTAACCTGTTGCAAAGGTTTAAGCAGATGCTCGCGTTCTACGATAAATTTCATAATTAGGAAGATAATGTTCTGATTAAGTTGGAGAAATCTTCTTTTATATCGTGACTTTCTTCACGCAGCTGCTCAATCTTGCGGCAGGCGTGCAACACGGTGGTATGATCGCGTCCGCCGAAAGCGTCGCCTATCTCCGGCAGGCTATGATTGGTCAGCTCCTTCGACAATGCCATAGCCATTTGCCTGGGCCGCGCCACCGAACGGGATCGCCGTTTCGAAAGCAGATCGGCCACTTTGATTTTATAATATTCCGCCACGGTTTTCTGGATATTATCGATGGTGACGAGTTTTTCCTGCAACGCCAGTAAATCCCGCAGCGCTTCGCGTACAAAATCAATGGTAATGGCCCGACCGGTAAAATTGGCGTTGGCGATAACCCGGTTCAATGCGCCTTCCAATTCGCGGACGTTGGAACGTAAGCGCTTGGCGATAAAAAACGCCACCTCTCCCGGCAGCCGTATGTCGTTCTCATCGGCTTTTTTCATCAGGATGGCCACCCGGGTCTCCAGCTCCGGCGGCTCGATGGCCACCGTCAGGCCCCAGCCGAAACGCGACTTCAACCGATCTTCCACGCCGTTTATCTCTTTTGGATAACGATCGGATGTCAGGATGATCTGCTGGTTGCCTTCGAGCAAGGCATTAAAGGTGTGGAAAAATTCCTCCTGCGAGCGCTCCTTGTTGGCGAAAAACTGAATATCGTCAATGAGAAGGGCGTCCACGGAACGGTAATAGCGCTTGAACTCCTCAATGGCGTTATTCTGCAACGCTTTCACCATATCCTGCACGAAACGTTCTGAATGCATATAGACCACCTTGGCATTGGCCTTGCGGGACATGATGCCGTTGCCCACCGCATGCAACAGGTGCGTTTTGCCCAGACCGGTTCCCCCATAAAGGAAGAGCGGGTTGTAGGCCCCGCCGGGATTATCCGCCACTTGCCGCGCCGCCGCCCGCGCCAGCTGGTTGGATTTACCCTCGACGAAGTTGTCGAAATTGTGCTTCGGATTGACATTCGAGCGATAGGAAAGCTCCGGCTGCACAGGCGAACTGTCCCAGCTCGGCCGCGTAGGCCGGGAGCGGACCGCCTGAACCGGCGCCTCGCTGACATGATTGACCGGCTGCTGCGCGACCATTACCGATAACGGCGGCTTGCTGCCCACTTCGAATCGCAGCAAAGGCGCATCGGTACCGCAAAAATCATTTAACAATACATTGATATTATTCAGATACTTATCGCGCACCCAGTCCAGCACAAAACGGTTGGGGGCGTACAATGCCAGAGTGTTGTCACTCAGTTCCGCCTGAAGAGGGCGTATCCACATACTGAATTCTGTGGCAGGTAACTCATCTTGTAATCGGGCAAGACATTGCTGCCAAAGCGAAAGTGACACGGCGGACTCCAATCGAACAAGATCAACAAAAGGAAAAGAACAAAACTGTATGATTCAGGATCATCTTTTTTGACACGGCCACCGCGATGGCATCCGCGAACCGCCTTAAACGGTTTACCGCAACGAAACCCCTGAAGGATCCCGTCAGGGGACTGCGGATCATAACGCAAAGCGCGCCAGAGATCCTCCTCTTCTACACAGTTTCGATCCTTTTTATCCACAGGCTGAAAAGAGCGGGATTGAGTGTAACCGATTCTCCATCCATGGGATAAAATGTAAGTCTTATATCAATGAAATTAAGCATAGTCCGAATTTCAAGGGTTGCTCCTCTACGTCCGGATCCCAATTATAGTGCGGGAGATCCCGGCTGATCCTTGCGCTTTGCCATGGAACCCGTATAATTCTCACCCCTACTCGTGATGACCGTTTCCTCCGTCCCGCTTCGGACGATGGATTTTGCGCCGGCACGGGTAATAGGTGGGTAAAACGTGATGGGAATTGACTCAGGACTGTACAATTATTACAATCCCGCCTCTTTAATGCGTAATGCGATTGAGGCGTCGGTCTTTTCACGCCGAACAGCCAAACGCGTTTACTGTGAAGTCAAATATTAGTTAGGTAGAAATCGCTATGAAACGCACTTTCCAACCGTCCGTATTGAAACGTAACCGTGATCACGGTTTCCGCTCACGTATGGCAACGAAGAATGGTCGTCAGGTTTTGGCACGTCGCCGTGCTAAAGGCCGCGCACGTCTGACCGTCGCTTCGAAGTAATAAAGCTAACCCCCCCGGGTGGTTAAGCTCGCATTTCCCAGGGAGTTACGGTTGTTAACTCCCAATCATTTTACTTTCGTCTTCCAGCAGCCACAACGGGCCGGCACGCCACAAATCACCATCCTCGGCCGCCTGAATTTGCTGGGGCATCCCCGCGTCGGTCTGACAGTCGCCAAAAAACATGTTAAACGGGCTCATGAACGGAACCGCATCAAGCGTCTTACGCGGGAAAGCTTTCGGATGCACCAGCACGCCCTGCCTGCAATGGATTTTGTCGTTATCGCCAAAAAAGGCGTGGCGGATTTGGATAATCGCGCTTTGACGGAAGCGTTGGAAAAGTTATGGCGCCGCCACTGTCGCCAGTTTCCGGGCTGTTGATCGGGTTGATACGCATGTATCAACTCTGGATCAGCCCGCTGCTGGGGCCTCATTGCCGGTTCCAGCCCACATGTTCGCAGTACGGTATTGAGGCGATACGCAGATTCGGTATGTTAAAAGGCAGTTGGTTGACATTGAAACGCGTATTAAAATGCCATCCTTTGAACCCAGGTGGCGAGGACCCCGTGCCGCCGAAAACCGACGATAACAGAGAACACTAACGATGGATTCGCAACGCAATCTTCTTTTCATCGCTCTGCTGTTCGTGTCTTTCATGATCTGGCAAGCCTGGCAAACGGACCATAATCCGCAGCCGACGACGGTTCAGACTACGCAACAGACAACGAACACAGCGACCGGCGACGCAGCAAATCAGGGACTGCCCGGCAGCGGCCAAGGGCAATTGATAAAAGTGAAAACCGATGTCCTGTCGCTTTCCATCAATACCCGCGGCGGCGATATCGAACAAGCCCAATTGCTGACCTATCCCGATAAGCTGGGTTCCGATCAGCCTTTCCATTTGCTGGAGACTTCACCCGATTTTATTTATCAGGCGCAAAGCGGCCTGACCGGCAAAAACGGTCCGGATAATCCGGCTAACGGCGAACGTCCGCTTTACAATATCAATCAAGACACCTATGTCCTGGCGGATAATCAGGGCGAGCTGCGCGTTCCCCTGACCTACACCGCGCCGGACGGCGTCGTTTACACCAAGACCTTTATCTTCAAACGCGGCGATTACGCGGTCAGCGTGGAGTACGGCGTCAATAACACCAGCGACAAACCCCTTGAACTGGTCATGTTCGGCCAATTGAAGCAGTCGGTGGACCTGCCGAAGCACCGCGATACCGGCAGCAGCAATTTCGCTCTGCATACCTATCGCGGCGCGGCTTACTCGTCAAACGATACCAAATACAAGAAATACAGCTTCAGCAACATCAAAGACGAGAATCTGAATATCAACACCCAGGGCGGATGGGTCGCCATGCTGCAGCAATACTTCGCCACCGCCTGGGTCCCGAAAACCCCGGGCAACAATACCTTCTTCACCAGTAATCTGGATAACGGCCAGGCGGCGGTGGGCTTCAAGGCCGCGCCGGTCACCGTGGCCCCGGGCGCGCAGAACACCCTTGAAGCCATTCTCTGGGTCGGTCCCGAAATCCAGGACAAAATGGCCGCCATCGCCCCGCATCTGGATTTGACCGTGGATTACGGTTGGCTGTGGTTTATCAGCCAACCGCTGTTCAAGCTGCTGAAGTTTATTCACAGCTATGTCGGTAACTGGGGTTTCTCGATTATCGTCATCACCTTTATCGTCCGCGGCATCATGTATCCGCTCACCAAGGCGCAATACACCTCCATGGCGAAAATGCGCATGCTGCAGCCAAAATTGGCGGCCATGCGTGAACGTATCGGCGACGACAAGCAGCGCATGAGCCAGGAAATGATGGCGCTGTATAAAACCGAAAAGGTTAATCCGCTTGGGGGCTGCCTGCCGCTGGTGGTGCAGATGCCGATATTCCTGGCGCTGTACTACATGCTGATGGGCTCCATAGAATTGCGCGGCGCGCCGTTTATCCTGTGGATACAAGATCTTTCCGCGCAAGACCCCTATTACATCCTGCCGATCCTGATGGGCATCACGATGTTCTTCATCCAGAAGATGTCGCCCACCACCGTCGCCGATCCGATGCAGCAAAAGGTCATGACCTTTATGCCGGTGATCTTTACCGTATTCTTCCTGTGGTTCCCGTCGGGCCTGGTGTTGTACTATATCATCAGCAATATGGTGACCATCATCCAACAGCAGTTGATTTATCGCGGCTTGGAAAAACGCGGCTTGCACAGCCGGGATAAAAAGAAGACCTAATCTTTCCAAAGACAGTCTGGAGGCGGTCATATGACCGCCTTTTTTATTATGCGCGCCGCCCAAGCGTGAAGAGAGAACAGCATGAGCCAGTCCGATACCATTGTAGCCCTTGCCACGCCGCCGGGACGCGGCGGGGTAGGCATCGTGCGAATTTCCGGCCGTTTGGCCGCCGAGGCGGCGCGGCGGCTGCTGGGCAAGCTGCCCAAACCTCGCTATGCCGACTACCTGCCGTTTCGCGACCAGGACGGCGCCGTTCTCGACCAGGGTATCGCCCTGTGGTTTCCCGGCCCGAATTCCTTTACCGGCGAGGACGTGCTTGAGCTGCACGGCCACGGTGGTCCAGTGATACTGGATATGCTGATAAAATGCGTCCTGGGGCTGCCAGGGGTGCGTATTGCCCGTCCGGGAGAGTTCTCCGAACGGGCGTTTCTCAACGATAAGCTGGATTTGGCGCAGGCGGAAGCCATCGCCGACCTGATTGACGCCAGCTCGCAGCAGGCCGCCCGCTCGGCGGTAAACTCGCTGCAAGGCGTTTTTTCACAACGCATACAGCATTTAGTGGAAGCACTCACTAACCTTCGTATCTACGTTGAAGCCGCCATCGATTTTCCCGACGAAGAAATCGACTTTCTCTCCGACGGCAAGATTGAACGCAAGCTTAAGGAGGTGGTGGACGAACTTAAAACGGTAAGGTCCGAAGCCCGTCAAGGCAGCCTGTTGCGGGAAGGCATGAAGGTGGTGATAGCCGGTCGCCCCAACGCCGGCAAATCCAGCCTGCTGAATGCCCTGGCCGGCCGGGAGGCGGCCATCGTCACCGATATCGCCGGCACCACCCGTGACGTGTTGCGGGAACATATCCTGCTCAACGGCATGCCACTGCATATCATCGACACCGCCGGCCTGCGCGATGCGGGCGATGAGGTGGAACGCATCGGCATCGAGCGCGCTTGGCGGGAGATAGAACAAGCGGACCATGTGCTTTTGATGGTGGACGGCACCACCACCGCGGTAAACGACCCTAATACTCTGTGGCCGGAGTTTGTCGCCAGGGTGCCCGCCGCCTTGCCGATAACCGTTATCCGTAATAAAGCCGATTTGACCGGCGAGCCCGAAACAATTAATGAAGTGAATGGTCACTCACTCATTACCCTTTCCGCTCATTCCCCCGCCGGCATCGACCTGCTGCGGGACCATCTGCTGCAAAGCATCGGCTTTGACAGCAATCTGGAGGGAGGATTTCTGGCTCGGCGGCGTCATTTACACGCCTTGGATACGGCGGCGGAACATTTGGCGACGGGTAAAGAACAGTTAGTGAGTGCTTACGCTGGGGAATTGCTGGCGGAGGAATTACGTTTGGCGCAGCAGGCGCTCAGTGAGATTACCGGTGAGTTCACCTCGGATGATTTGCTGGGAAGGATATTTTCGAGTTTTTGTATTGGAAAGTGATGTTGTGGTGATTTCCGCTATCATTCAATATGTTGAACATGAAGAGGCACGCCATAGTTTTAAGCAGGAAGCTATCCACTCCTGGCGTGAATATCAGGGAACGGGTCTTCATTTGACCGGTTATGAAGTCAAAACATAGCTGCGTGGTTGGGGAACAGACGCGGAAACGGATATTCCTTCGCCTGATGGTATTCGCCTTTCGGCTGGAAATCATTAGTCTTGGCCATTTACCCGACAGCCTGAACACCGAGGCCAATTGTCGCGGGGCGACTAATCGGCGTAACCCCACATTGACCGAGTATATCCTACTTTACCGAGGCCTGGGCACCGATATTCCCCGTGCATTGCAGGATTGGCCTGCCATTGATCTTGTATATGATGTTAATTAACCCTTAGGCTTTGCCTAAATCGTTTCTCCTGAATTTTGATCTTACGGTCAATTAAATTTCCCAAACCATCATAATAGCGACTCGGCCAGATGATAGCAGGCTGTATACCCAGTGCCTCGGCAATGAGCCATTCACCCTTCGGCCAAGGACGCGTCAACGCATTTGCCAGTGTCGATGAGCCCAGCCCGGCTGAACGGGAAAGCGCAGCCAATGTTGTGCCCTTTTTTCTTAAGGCAGCAATTATATCCGCCGGATGCCAGTCTTTTTTCATATAAAACCTTTATTCTGATCCCAAAAAATTATATACCTCAATGCTACGTTATTCGTAGTATCGATTTCAAGCCGTTACTACGATTATCGTAATAATGAAACCTAAACCGAACTATCATGAGATTTTTTTACCGGCGACTCAAGCAGGCAAGGCTGGCAAAGGGTTTGTCACAGAAAAAACTCGGCATCGCCGCAGGGATTGATGAGTTTGTGGCAAGCGCCCGCATCAACCGTTATGAAAAAGGCGTGCATGAAGCCAACATCAATACCGCTCAGCAGTTAGCCGATGTGCTGCAAGTGCCGTTGGCTTATTTTTATACTGAAGATGATATGTTAGCCGAATTGATGCTGGCATTCCTGACGTTATCCCCACAGGAAAAAACAGAGATTCTGGCGTTGATAAAAAGCCGAACAGAACGTCAGCGTTGATGGTTTAGATCTTTGCATGTCTAACCGATATTAAAACTTCTATGCTATAAGCCAGCGTATATTAAGACAAACAAATTAGAGGCACTGATCTAAATATAAGGCTGTTGTTTCGAATCGCCGATACCGCCGTTGTTTTATTACGGACCCCAAAGCCCTTATCCCTATAGCATCCGTTGGTTGGACTGCTTTCACAACCCAGCATTGGCGCAGGCGTTCTTTTGCCGGGCGTTTCCCTTGGTTGACGTCACGATCATTCCCGACGATGACATCAAACACCTATGGCGAAACTGCATTGCTGGCGTATGGGAAAAAGAAATTGCCCGTAATCAGCTGACCATGGGTATGGATTGCGCCTTCATAAAGCGTGCCACCGGCTTGAGCGAGGCAGAACTAGCCGCCTTGAAGGATCATACAGCATAAAATGAACTCTATATAACGCGGCTTTGGCGTATCGACTTACTGTCGGGAAGCCGGACAGTTTGTTTCAAAAGATTTTATTTCTCATCTCGGCATATCTCCGACGCTAACGATTTGGCTCTAAACTTCACCAAAGCTTAAGAGGTCATTTCATTTGTGGGCTGTAAATAATTAATTCGGTTCTGTTTAGGGTATAACGAGCACAATCCATATAATTGCATTCATTCATCCTCATCATATTATATAGTCAGCAGTTTCTTAGCGATAAGCATTTTGAAATTAACAGCCGCGTTGCAATTTTTTTGCGATGTTCGCTGTAAATTTCCCTCTCATTCTTTTGGATCAAAATAACGTTTAAATTCCGTAGACTTTATTGACGCTACAGTGCGTCGATGAAAATATTCCCCACGCCTCATGATGCGTTATTTAAGAAATTTTTCGGCGATGTCGACGTCGTCAGTGATTTTCTGCAATTACATTTACCCGCTTCGTTGCGGGATATTTGCGATTTCAGCACTCTGACCGTTACTTCGGGCAGCTTTGTAGAGGATGACCTGCGCGCTCAATGCTCCGATATGCTTTACCGCATGCAGACAACAGAGGGTGTCGGCTACCTCTATTGCCTCATTGAGCATCAGTCCAGCGCGGATGAGATGATGGCGTTTCGTCTGCTGAGATATAGCATCGCGGCCATGCATCGCCATTTGGAACAGGGTAACAAAGCCTTGCCGTTAGTTGTGCCACTATTGTTTTATCACGGCCCCCAAAGCCCTTATCCCTACAGCACCCGCTGGCTGGACTGCTTTCACAACCCAACATTGGCGCAGGCGCTTTATTGCCGGGCGTTTCCCCTAGTGGACGTGACGGTCATCCCGGACGATGACATAAAAACCCATGGCAAAGCGGCGTTGCTGGAGTATGTGCAAAAACACATCCGGGAACGAGACATTAACACACGGCTAACGGATATTGTCTTTTTGCTTAAACAGGCACAGCTTGGCAAAGAGCAGGTAAAATCTCTGCTGCGCTATCTGGCGCAGGAGGCAAATACCCTTGACTCAAAAGCCTTTTTACGTATTCTGGTGAAAAATGTACCACGCTATAGGGAGGAGATGATGACATTCGCGGAGCATATGCAACTGGAGGGGATGCAACAAGGACTGCAACAGGGACTGCAGCAAGGACTGCAGCAAGGACTGCAGCAAGGCTGCAGTGAGCGCGAAAAAAGAAATTGCCCTTAATCTGCTGACCATGGGTATGGATTGCGCCGCCATAGAGCGTGCCACCGGTTTGAGTGAGGCAGAACTTGATGCCTTGATAGATCTTCAAGCATAAACCGAATTTCCTATAACAAATGCTTTTCAAGCATTACATTTTTATTTATAAAATCGTGGATAACTTTTTTATCTATCATGCCGTTTCGCTAAAATTGGTCCCTGCTAACAAAACTAAATCACAATCCCTCATTCAAAGCACACAGCAATAAAACATGAATGATGTCATATAATGACATAGGGCGTATGAATAAATTTCAAACAATCTTTTTCAATACTGAAATAAGTTTTCAAGATGAGTTAAAATAGAAGTTTATATAATCTGACATAACACTCTTCGCAACATATACTTTATAGCATACTGTCAATACGTAATAAAAAAAATCGGCGCGGAGATATGAGCGCCATTGTGAATTTAAGAACATTAAGCCCCAAGGTCTGAATGACATTGCTATCCTGAAAGTTCGACGCTATAACCCCCGCTAGAAGCCTTAACTTAGTTCACAACCAAAGATACCTCTACAATACATGAGGTTATTCAGTTAAGTAATTCTTATCTTAGCTTGACAGCTAAAGCTCTGCCCCTAGATTAAAAACGTAATTATTAAATATTATGGTATTTTTTTGTTAAAAAGTCATTAACAACGGCAGTAGCTGGCTAGTCCTTCTTTACGAAAGCACCTGCTCATATGGCTGACACCTGATCACTCACCATCGCATTTCATCTAATGAGTTTACCCATGAATTCGTCCAATGAAGGAAGTGTAAAACATTCACGTCTAAGACATTTTTGCATGCCGGTATTCGGGATACTGCTTATCATCGCCGGCGCCGTACTTGCCGTACTTGGATTCAAGCTGGTACAGTTGCACGGCAGCGCCTATTACCTGATAACAGGGCTGGTATGGCTGATTGCCGGCGTGATGACGCTAGTGCGGCGCAGCGCCGGACTCTATTTGTATATCGTCAGCTTTATCGGCACCCTTATCTGGTCGCTCTGGGAATCAGGGCTTAATGGCTGGGCCCTGGTGCCGCGTCTGGATTTGCCACTGCTGTTTTTGATATTCGCCGTGGTGCTGATGCCGGCAAGACGCACTGACGGCCAAAAAGGCTATCGCCCTTACGGTATCGCCTTACTGCTGCTTACCGTGGTGGGGCTGGGCATCGCTGTGCCCATGGCGCAAAAACCCTATCCCGTGGCGGCTGTCGCCACAAAGCCCGGCAATTACTTCGACGAGGTTACCGCACCGGCATCCCAGGATTGGCCGACCTATGGCGGAGGTTATGGCGCGCAACGCTTCTCAGCCTTAGCGCAAATCACCCCAGGCAACGTCGGCAGCCTACAGCGCGCCTGGGTATACCGGACGGGTGAGCCGCATATGGCGAACTACGGTAATGAACTGACGCCGATCAAAATCGGCGATACGGTTTATGGCTGCACCATCCGCCATAAAGTGTTCGCAGTGGACGCGGCCACGGGCAAACAGAAGTGGATGTTTGATCCCAAAACCCCTGCTGGCGCTTCCGCGCCTAACTCGGCTTGCCGCGGCGTGGCCTATTATGCCAATCCTCAAGCAAAACCGGGGCAGGTCTGCGCAGCACGTATTATCGCCGGCACCATGGACGCCAAACTGGTGGCGGTGGACGCTAACACCGGGCAGGCTTGTGAAGATTTCGGCTCGCACGGATTTGTTGATTTAATGCAGGGTCTGGGCAAGTGGCCGCCAAGCATTGTCTCCGAAACGTCGGCGCCCACCATCGTTCGCGGCGTGGTGGTGGCGGGGCAGCAGGTGATGGATGGACAGCTGAGGTCGGCGCCTTCAGGCGTGGTGCGCGGCTATGATGCCGTGACCGGTCAAATGCGTTTCGCCTGGGATATGGAGCAACCGGATATCAAGACCGTTCCCGCCGAGGGTAATACCTATTCTTTAGGCACGCCTAACATGTGGTCCACGGCGGTGGGGGATGAAAAGCTCGGTCTGGTTTATCTGCCGATGGCGAGTTCCGCGGGGGACTACTACAGCTCCACGCGCAATACCGAGGAGAGAAAATATGACTCGGGGATTACCGCGCTGGATGTGGACACCGGCAAACCGCGTTGGGTTTATCAGTTCGTCAGAAACGATGTGTGGGATTACGACACGCCGGCTCAACCCAGCCTGGTGGATTTTCCCACCGATAAAGGCAACGTTCCCGCGCTGATCGTCACGACCAAACAGGGTGATTTATGGGTATTGGACAGACGTACCGGCCAGCCCTTGCATCAGGTTGCGGAAGAAAAAGTGCCCCAGGGCGGCGTTGAGCCGTCGGAGCGGGCGCCGACCCAAAGGCGCTCGCTTTATAGCTTCACTCAAAAGCCCGACCTGACTGAGAAAATGATGTGGGGCATATCGCCCATCGATCAACTGGTCTGCCGGATTCAATACCGAGCGGCCAATTATCAGGGCATATTCACCCCACCCAGCGCCGATAAGCCCTGGATTGAATATCCCGGCAATAACGGCGGCTCCGATTGGGGCAGTGTTTCCGTGGACGTGCATAACGGCTTAATCATTGAGAATTACAACGATCTTCCCAGCTATTCCAAGTTGGTCCCGCGCGCCGTTGACGATGCCATGAGCGTATTCTGGCTGGGCGATCCGCGTTACAAAAACCCGCCGCCGGGACGTAACCGTCCGCAAGCCGGTTTGCCTTTCGGCCAGGACGTGAACACCGGTTGGGTTTCCAATATCGGCGTGATTTGCAAACAGCCGCCGTTCGGCATGATTAAAGGAATTGACCTTGCCAGCGGCAAGACCCTATGGGACCGGCCGCTGGGCACCGCCGAACGCAATGGTCCGTGGGGGCTGCACTCCATGCTGCCCTTCCAGATAGGCTTACCGAACAATGGCGGGGTATTGACCACCACCAGCGGACTGGCCTTTGTCGGCGCCACCACCGACGACTATCTGCGCGCCATCGACGTGCGTACCGGTAAAACGCTGTGGAAGGAAAAGCTTCCCGCCGGCGGTCAAGCGACGCCGATGACCTACGAGGTCAACGGGCGGCAATTCGTTATCATTATGGCCGGCGGCCATCATGGGATGATGACGCCGGAAGGAGATTACGTCATCGCCTACGCCCTGCCTGAACAGAAATAATCCCGCTCACCGACACAGACGGCGCTGTATTGCCGCCGTCTGTGTCTTTATGTAAACGGTATAAACAGCCAGAAAAGTACGCCCGCCTAACGGATTTCTTCGCTTTTTCTCCGCCCCTGGGGGCCGCTTACCCGCTGTGGCGGGCAAAGACGTTCCAACGCTTGGGCTGGGAATGACAACGCGTCGTTTAGCCTATTGCTCCAGCAATCGCACATCTTCCGGCGACAGTCGCAGGTCGACCGCCGCGAGATTTTCCCGCAGATGCGTGAGGGAGGACGTGCCGGGAATTAGCAATATGTTCGCAGAGCGTTGCAACAGCCAGGCAAGGGCAACCTGCATGGGCGTGGCGTCTAATTTAGCGGCGACGCCGTTAAGCGCCTCGGACTGCAGGTAAAACCGCCTAAAGGAAAGAATGGCACGAAGGGGATACCCTGGGCGGCCAGTCCATCAATAAGGTTATCGTCCTGGCGTAACGCCAGATTATAGAGATTTTGCACGCAGGCGATGGGCGTTATTTTCTGAGCCTCGGCTATCTGTGCGGGCGTGACGTGGCTCAGGCCGATATGCCGGATCAAACCGCGTTCCTTAAGCTTTGCCAGCGCGGCCAACTGGGCTTCCAAGGGGCCTTCCGCGGGATGATGTTCACCGTACATGCTGCGTAAATTAACCACATCGATGACATCAAGACCAAGATGCCGCAGATTGTCTTCCACCGCTTTGGTGAGTTCCGCCGGCGAGAAGGCCGGCAGCCAGGCGCCCTTTTCATCCCGGCGCGCCCCGACCTTGGTAACGATGCAAAGATCGTCGGCGTAAGGATGGAGCGCTTCCTTGATAAGTTTATTGGTTACGTGCGGCCCATAAAAATCGGACGTATCGATATGGTTTACGCCGGCGGCGACGGCTTCCCGCAGCACGCGCAGACACATGGCGGGATCCTTGGGCGGCCCGAACACTCCCGGCCCCGCCAGTTGCATTGCGCCATAGCCGATGCGCCTGACCTGGCGGTCGCCGAGTTGATAACTACCGGATAGATTGACGTTGGACATAGTAGCTCTCCTGTGCATAGTGGGATTCATTGTAGGAGCTAAATGCCTGTGCGACTATATGGATAAGTTGAAACAATCTGTACGGTATGACGGACAATGGCTTTTGATCTTGGACTCTTAAACGCGGTTATCGCCGTCGCCAACGCGGGAGGTTTTCGCGAGGCGGCCCGCGTCATCAATAGCAATCCTTCGCGGCTGAGCGATGCGGTGCGACGCGCCGAACAGCAACTTGGGGTACGTTTATTCCATCGCACCACGCGAACCGTCGTCTTAACCGAAGCGGGAAAGATGCTGCTGGATCGGATAACGCCCGCCATGAACGAAGTGGCATCTGCCCTGGACGCCGTCAATGGGTTGCGCGATAGCCCGGCCGGCACGCTGCGGCTGAATGTGCCGGTCAGCGCGGTGCGCCTGGTCTTACCCGGCATCATTCCGGCGTTTCTGGCGAGATATCCTGATATCGAGCTGGAGATTGTCGCTGAAAGTAATGTGGTGGACATCTTTAGCGCCGGATGCGATGCCGGCATTCGTTATGATGAAAGGCTGGAACAGGACATGATTGCCGTGCCCATCGGCCCCCGCCGGCAACGTTTCGCCATCGCCGCGTCCCCCGCATACCTTGACCGTATGGGCAGGCCGCAGCATCCTCGTGAGCTGCTGGGCCATGCCTGCCTGCGGGGCAAATTCGCCAGCGGCGTCATGCCGGAATGGGAATTCGAACAAAACGGTGAGATTGTGCGAATAAAACCTTTTGGACCGCTTATCGTCACCATCGGGGCGGCGGTGGACCTGGCGGTGGAGGCGGCGGTAGCGGGCCTTGGCGTTATCCAGCTGTTCGAGGAGTGGCTCAAGCCCCACCTCGCCAGCGGTGCCCTGGAACCCCTGCTGGAGCCTTGGTGGAAAGATTTTTCCGGCCCCTATCTCTATTACCCCGACCGGCGGCTGGTGCCGGCGCCGCTGCGCGCTTTTATCGACTTTATCCGCGAGTATCGGCAGCGCTGTGCGCTGCCGGCGGGCTGATGCCGGCCGGCAGGCCGCAAAGGCATAAAGCGCATAGCGCAGCGAGAGTGCCTTTTCAATGCGCCGCGGTGGCATTGATGAAGGCGGCAAGATCGCCGTTAAACCGCGCCGTTTCTTCAATAAAAGGCGCATGGCCGGAGTTTGCGTAGATTTTGCTCTTAACAGCCGGATTGATAGCCTTCGCCCTGGCGATGGTGGGGTTAGGCTGCACCAGCGCGTCTTTCGCGCCAAAGAGCAGCAGCACCGGCACATGCGCATGGCCCAGGCCCTGAACGGCATACACCGATACCGAGAATATGTATTGCTGCATGTCCCATGAGGCCATGGCGGCACTGGCGTAAAGCAGCTGGAAGGTGGATTGCGGCGGCTGGGTGTAAAAACACAGGGTCAGGAAATCGCGTATGGCGTTAAGGTGGGTCAGAAGATCCGGTGAAACCAGGTTGGCATAGACATCGGGATGCGGCACCAGCAAATCAGCGGTCAGCTCTATGACGCCATCCACATACATGGCGCTGGAAATATTGCTATCGCCATATTTCGCCAGATAATTGGAAATGGTGATACCGCCAAGGGACCACCCCACCAGTATCGGTTTATGGGCATGCGATCCGTTGATAACGGCGGCGAGGTCGTCGGCCCAGCGATACCCATCGGTATAGGCGATGGCTTGCGTGGGTTTGCCGGACAGGCCGTGGCCTCGCAGATCGTAGGTAATCAAGCGGTAACGCGCAAGCTGGGCGCTGCCAACCTGTCCCGCCCAATCCAGACGGCTGCCGAGCAGCCCGTGGATAAACACGACCGGAATGCCGTTGGGATTACCCGCTTCCTGCACGGCGATGACAACGCCGTCGGACGATGTCACTGTATAGTCAGTCGACTGCGCAAGGGCAAAAGGCGCCCCGACAATCAGCGCAATGAATACGACCATTACAGACAATATACGATTGAAGTTGAGCTTTTTCATGGCAGGGTACTCTCTTGTATGAACCAGAGATCACACTTACCCCTCCTATGAAGCCAGGGTCAATCGCCTAATTTGCCCGCTGTTTGCCTAAATCGGGCTATTGGCCATGGGGAGGCTTGCCCCCTGGGGACGAAGTCTGGCGCGGTCGGGTTCTTTTTTAAAAAAAGCATGCCGGACCAGTAAATGCGCCCCACCGCCGATAAACAGCGCCAACGAAATATTCACCGCGTCGGAGAGCATCCCGCCCCAAAACAGATCCTCAAGGCAAAACGCCAAATAGGTCGTCAATATACCGACAAGAGTGGCCGCAAACAGCGCCGAGGTGTCTTGAGTCATGGTGTGAGCTCCGGCCGACCGGCGCCGGGAAACCGGTCGCCGGAATTCGTGAGGGTTAGCGGTTTACGAATGCTTGTTTGCCGGCGTATATCGCCACATCGCCAAGTTCGTCCTCAATGCGCATAAGCTGATTGTATTTTTCAATGCGCTCGCCCCGGCAGGGTGCGCCGGTTTTAAGGTGGCCCGCCCGCAGCGCCACGGTCATATCGGCGATAAAGCTGTCGGTGGTTTCGCCGCTGCGATGGGAAATAAATGCTCCCCAGGCATGACGCTGACAGAGTTGCACCGCATCAAACGTCTCGCTCAGCGAGCCGATTTGATTAAGCTTGATCAGGGCCGAATTGGCGAGATTTTCATCAATGCCGCGCTGGATATATTTAACATTGGTGACAAACAGATCATCGCCTACCAGTTCGACTTTGTTGCCGATGGCGTTATGCAGCACTTTCCAGCCCGCCCAATCGTCCTCAGCAAGGCCGTCTTCCAGCAGGACGATGGGAAACTCACTGATAAGTTTGGTATAATAATGCGTCATCTCTTCCGACGTCAGCGTGCTGTTCTCGGTGCGAAGGTGATATTTGCCTTCGGCATAAAACTCGCTGGAAGCCGGATCCATGCAAATGGCGATATCTTCTCCCGGTCGATAGCCGGCTTTTTCAATGGCCTGCACGATAAATTCCAGCGGTTGGCGGTTGGAAGCCACCGCCGGAGCAAAACCTCCTTCGTCGCCGACGCCCGTGGATAATCCCTTTTCCAACAGGATTTGCCGCAGCGATTGGTAGACTTCGCTGCCCCAGCGCACGGCTTCGCGGAACGTCGGCGCCCCCAGGGGAGCTATCATAAACTCCTGGAAATCGGCCCCCTGATGCCGGGCATGCACGCCGCCGTTGATAATATTCATGCAGGGCACCGGCAACAGGTTGGCGCCGATACCGCCGAGATAACGATAAAGAGGCTGTTGCATCAAGGTCGCCGCCAGACGGGCCACCGCCAGAGAAACGCCCAGGATGGCGTTGGCGCCGACCCGGCTTTTGTTTTCCGTTCCATCGATAGCCAGCATCATGCCGTCGATTTCACGCTGATTGCGCGCATCTTGGCCCCGAAGGGCATCATTGAGTTCATTGTTGATACTGTCAACGGCGTCCAGCACGCCTTTGCCGCCGAAGCGGGATTTGTCTCCGTCGCGCCTTTCAATGGCTTCCCGCGAGCCGGTGCTGGCTCCCGACGGAACGGAGGCCCGCGCAAAGACGCCGGATTGCGAATAAGCGTCAACTTCCACCGTCGGGTTTCCCCGTGAATCCAGGATTTCCCGCGCGACGATTTTTTCCAGCAAAAAATTCATGTTTTACTCCTTCATTTAGTACAGAAAGGGTGTTTCAAAGGGGGTAAACCAGGGCATAATATTAAAGGGTAGCTGATCATCCTTTTCCATTCGCCAAGCGTTCAGTCAGCCAGGGGAGAACTTCTTTTTTCCGGCTCAGCACGCCCGGCATGCGCACCGGCTGCGGCGGTATGCCGCTAACGCTGTTTTTGGAAAACCAAAGCGTGGTGTCTTTGCGGACGATGTCGGTGGCCATCAGAATAACGGCATCAAGGCCGTCGCGGCGGCATTGCTGGTCCATTTCCGCCATCAGCGCCGGCATAAGGCCGTCTAGCTGCGACATGGCGTTAAGCTCGAGTTGCGACAGCAAAATCTCACGGCCGCCGATGCGATAGCGTTTGGCGTCCTTATTTATCAATTCTTTTGCGGTTAAGCCGCTGATATTTGTCTTCGCTTCGAGCAGTTCTCGACAGAACCTCACGCGATCTAGGCGGGTCAAGGGAAAAAGCGCCTCTATCGCCTGCCGGTCCCTATCGGTGGTGGTGGGAGAGGTCAGGGAAACGGTGTCGCTGAGAATAGCGCCCAAAAGTAAAACAGACTGGGATGACGTGAAGCGCATATCGCTTTCGGTGGTGACGATCTGCCAAAGCAACGTAGCGCTGCTCCCGACGCAGCGTATCCAGGCATCAGGGGGATTGCGGGTGGTAAGCGTGCCCAGACGGTGATGATCGATAATCCCGACGACATTGCTTTGCGGCAGTGATGCCGGCCCTTGCTCCGTGTCGGTAAAATCCACCAGCCAGACATCTTTATTCGCCACGCCGGCTTCCAGCAACGCCGGAGCCGCAACGCCGGCCTGGTTAAGGATGTAATGCGTTTCAGCGTTGATTTCTCCCAGCCGAAAAGGCATGGCATGTTTACCGAGATGACATAGCCAGTCCGCGGCGACAATGGCACTGCAAACAGCGTCGCTGTCAGGGTTTTTATGGCCGAAAACGTAAAGCATTTCTTCTCCTGTGGGCAGAAGAGAAACGTATGTTATTCAGGAGGATACAAAAAAGCCTGACATACCAATCTCTTCAGTTGAAAGAATCGGATATCAGGCGTCATCAGCCAGGTTTGGGCCAACCCGGCGGTTGGGAAAGGTGGCACGCCATCACCTTCTTGAAATCAACGTTAGCGCATTACATGCGCTAAGGCAATTTTCTTTTTTTAGCGCCGCGCTGACTCATAAGGATTTGGTCAGCATGACCAGCTCCAGCTCGTCGTGCCGCGAGCCGCCTATTTCGCTGTCGCCAAAGGAAAAGGGTTCCCGCTCGCCTGTTTTGGCAAAACCGAGCCGCTCGTACCATGCAATCAGTTTTACCCGCACGTTGATGACTGAAATTTTCACGCTGCGGGCGCCGGCGTCGCGGGCGAATTTCTCCGCACCGGCCATGATAGCCCGGCCAAGTCCGGCGGATTGCGCCTGCGGACTGACCGCCAACATGGAAATACCCCATTCACCGCTTTTCGCCGGACTGAGCGCGACACAGCCGGACAAGCCACCGGAATCACAATCCGGCGCGAGAAGGATGATCGCGCCGCTTTTGATCATTCCATTTAAAGACGACGCATTGGTGCGCGGCCCGTTGGTATAGACCTTCTCTGTCGTCCAATCCGGTTCAGCGATACCCCGATAGGCTTTGTTCACCAAGTCCGCCACATAATCGAGATCCTGAGCCGCCGCGATAATCAGCTCCATATATTACCCTTTTTTCTAGAGAGGCCCGGCTGATATTAATCAGACCTTATTGTATGTCAATCGTCAATGTCGTTAAGGATGAATCCTCTTTTCCAAAATAGCGTCATGCAAATTTTTCCCTTTGGAATTTTATCTCTTTTCTAGCCTCGGCATGATGAAAATAAGGGTGAATAAGCGTTATAATAACTTATCTTGATTTGATATATGGCTTATATATAAGTAATTTAAAAGGGGATGTTATGAGTCATGATAATAGTGAAAAAGAGTGTGAAAATTCCATTGAACCATCACTGATTGCCTTGGGACAAAAATTACAGGCATTGGCGCAAACTGGACTGACCTTTACCAAGGATCGTTATGACATAGAACGATATAAAGAATTAAGAGAGATCGCCGCACAATTTATGGCCCGACGGTTTTCGGCGGACCAGCTGCAATTCGCCGAAGAGTTCGTTAAACAGCGAGGCTACGCCACCCCCAAGGTTGATACCCGTGCCATTGTGCTGAGAAAAGGTAAGTTATTGATGGTAAAGGAAGCCGATGATAAATTGTGGAGCTTGCCCGGCGGATGGGCCGATGTGGGAGACACCCCGTCGGATGCCGTTTGCCGTGAGGTTTTGGAAGAAACCGGTTTGTCCGTCCGGGTTGAACGCCTCGCGGGGGTGTGGGACAGAAATCTTCATGGTCATCCGCCTTATCCCTGGCACGTCTATAAACTGATATTTTTCTGTAAAGAGACGGGCGGCGACGTGCAACTCAGCGCAGACTCTATCGCCATTGAATTTTTCGATCCGTGCAAGCTTCCGCCATTGTCATTAACCCGTATCGTTCCCATTGAAATAGAGACCAGCCTGGATATTATTCATAATAATAAAGATGCCTGGTATGATTAAGTTTACTAGGAATGGGTGACGTGAGTCCGGATTGAAGTTAAGCTGAAACGATACAATTGACCTTTAATGATAATGTGCGGCAGAAAGAATAGACCCTAGCGTAAACGATTCCCCCTCCGCCGAGGCAAATAAGGGGTGTCTCGCTTCAGCGAGACACCGGACTTTTATTTGAATAGACCTTTCGCCGCTTTTGCAGAAAGACAGGCAGCATAAAGCTGCATAGGGCGACAATGCCTAACCCGGCCCCCGCTTGTAATAACGCCTGAGGGCCAAAATGCACCATCCAAAGGCCGCCGGACATCGCGCCGGCGCCAATGCCGATGTTGCAGGTCATCACATACAGCGCCGACGCCGCCTCGGCCTGACCCGGCGCCAGTTCGATGACCCAGCTCTGCAGACCAATAAACAGCATGGCGATGCCGGCGCCCCAAACCGCCATCACCAGCCAGGAGATACCCGGCAGCAAGGCGAACCAAAGCATCAGCAATTGACTGGTGACGATGCCTGCGGCGGAAAACACAGCCAGACGCATGGGACGGGATCCGAGCCAGCCCGCCAGCAATGTCCCCATCGCGCCGGCCAGACCGAATATCAGCAATGCCAACGGCAAGCGGGCGCCTCGCATTCTCAGGGTATCGGTCACCAGCGGCGTGATATAGGTGTAGCCGTTGAAATGGGCGGTGATAATCAGCAATGTCACCGCCACCGCGCCATACAACGGCCAGTTGCGGCGAGGAAAGCTTCCTCCCATGCCCGGCGCGCCGAGATCCACCGAGGGGAGCCAAAGATATCCCATGATAAAAATCATCAGTCCTAACGCGCCGAATACGGCAAATCCCTGCTGCCAGTTAAAAGCCTGCCCCAGCGCGGTGGATAACGGCACGCCAAGGACAATGGAAAGGGATATACCGGAATAGGCCCAGGCGGTGGCCCGGCCCGGCGGCATTCGCGGCGCGATTTTTACCGCATAGGCGGCGAGAATGGCCCAGAATACGCCATGTCCCAGGGCCGCCACGATCCGTAACAACATCAGGAACCAGAAAGAGTGGGCTATCAGGGCCAAACCGTTGCAGAGGGTAATAATGCCGAGCAGGGTGAGAAAAAGAGGGCGCCGGTTTATTCGGTTGGTTAAAAGCGTAATGGGAATGACCGTTAAGGTAATGATCCAGGCATACCCCGTCACCAGCGCGCCGACGTCGGCCTGGGAGACATGCAGATCCAGGGCGATACGCGGCAGCAGCCCAATGGGCAAGTATTCGGTGGTTTGGGAAACAAACGCGCCTAACATCAGTACCAACAACGCTTTTATCATGTGGATTTTCCGCTTATCGCAATGCCCGTCGTCAAGACCGATGTCTGACCTACACAATAAGCGTAAATTGATTGAAGAAAAATAAGGTAGCATTCAATTCTCTGATGACAGCCATGTCATCAATGGCTTTTATGCGTGCCGGAACAGAATGCCATCCGCGTCGAACAGCTCTGGCTGCTATGTCCCTCCGGGCTCTACCTGCCTTTGGAAACCCGGGTGTTTATCGATTACCTGTCCACCCGCTTTTCGGTGTGACGCTATCTGTCGGCTTTAGGGGTGGTCCAGCGGCGGGAAACTGCCCAATTGTTGGAACAGGCCGAACCAGTCCTCAAGATGCCAGGTCCTTCTGATGCCCCCCCCCCTCGAACTCATGGAATTCATGGATACTGAAGCGGACTTTTTTCCCCGTCGCGGGAATGCCGAACAGCGGGCCCAAATGAGTGCCGGTAATTTCCGCCCGCACGGCGGCGCGACCGGCGACTTGAATGATATCTAGAATAACGATATTCACATCGGGCAGCGCCTGGAAAAAAAAGTCTGATAATCGTCTTGAGCCCTATCGGGCCGGGTTCTTGACCTGGCGCCAGCGGGATATCCTCCCAATTTGCGGTAACGGCTTTATCCGCCAAATCCGGGTTTTTATCGCTGAACGCCCGATACAGCGTTTCCACCGCCTGACGTTCAAGACCCAATCGTTCGCTCTCTACCTTGTTGTCGAAATCGCTCATTGGTCCTTTATCCTGATTGTTTACTATGAACACATGGCGAATTCTGGTGAACCCGGTAAAATTTGTCCAACAGATAAATGATATGAACGAATATTTGATTTATGAATTTTCATGGTATTGATTTGAATCTGTTGGCGGCATTCGATGCCCTGATGGACGAGCGCAACGTTACTCGCGCGGCGGCGCGGGTAGGCGTAAGCCAACCGGCCATGAGCGCGGCGCTGTCGCGCCTACGCAGGCTGTTTAACGATCGGCTGTTCATGCGTAGCGCCGATGGCCTGCTGCCCACGCCCCTGGCCCGAGACATCGCCGCCCCCGTTTCTCAAGCGCTACGGCAATTAGAAGCGACGCTGGTGAAAAAGCCGGCGTTCGCGCCTGAAAAGATGTTGCTGACCTTCACCCTGGGGATGTCCGAATATGCGGCCATTGTGCTGCTGCCCGCCCTCACGAAAGCGCTGGAAATGCGGGCTTCCGGCGTCTCGCTGAACGTGCATGCGTTCAACGACCGTGACAGCGCGGTAGATTTGCTCGATGGCGGAAGCATTGATTTGGCGGTGGGGTTCCCCCCGGTGCGTCCGGAAAATCGCATACTCACCAAGCCCATTTTTCGGGATGAATTCGTCACCATCGTGCGACGCGGCAACGTCATGGCGAAAAAGGGCATGAATATTGCCGTTTTCCTGGCCCTCTCCCACGTTCTGGTGTCCCCTGAGGGAGATCGTTACGGCTTGGTGGATCAGGCCCTGGCGCAAATGGGCAAGCAACGCGCCCTGGCGTTAACCCTGCCGCAAATGCTTGCGGTTCCAACCATCATCGCGCAAACCGACATGACGGCCACGGTGATGAAACAGGTGGTTTTGCATTCGTCCGCACAGCAGGATTTGCTTATGTTCACGCCGCCGGTTGTGCTGCCGTCGATTGAGTTTCACTTGATCTGGCACCGACGAAGCGACCCGCATCCGGCTCAGCAATGGTTAAGGGAGCTGATAGCGTCATTGGCGGCTTCATTAGGCTGATAACATCGCGGCTCATTTTTACATTGGGTTAAGCGGGCTGTATATAACGGGAATTTTTTTATCATGATGCCGGGTTCAATACCTAACAGCTGTGAAAGATGGACAGACTCAACGATATCCAATCGTCTTTCGCCATTTTCCACCTTTGCGATAAAAGATTGCGGGCGGCCCAAGGCGTCGGCAAGTTGACTTTGGGTTATCCCTCTGGCAATACGAGTCGTTTTGAGGAAAGCTATAACTAATTGATATTCATTGGAATATATTGAAGCCATATAAGATTATCCGAGTTAAAAATCCCAAATTCGAATATCCACCCTTTACAAAATTATCCCAAAATGGGATAATAGATTTATAAAATCCCTAAGCCTGGAATAAGTATATGGAAAAAAAAGATTGGCATAAGGCTGATATCATCGCCGCGCTGCGCAAGAAAGGGACGACGCTGGCGGGTCTCTCGCGAGCCGTTGGGCTGAGCGCATCAACGTTGGCAAATGTGTTAAACAAACCTTGGCCCAAAGGGGAATGGGTCATTGGCGGCGCTTTAGATATGCATCCCGCAGCAATTTGGCCGAGTCGATATTTCGACGAAGCGGGGCAATTAATTGATCGAAAGAAATTAATGCGAACGAATAAACTTAATCTCTCGTCACATTATAAAAAAGCCATTAACTGTTGATTTAGAGCTATCGATCACGCTTTACGTTATTTTTGTATTAAAGGCCTTTCGCCGCTTCTGACATCGTTTAATAAGAAAATGTGATAACTGTCCCATTTAACATTGGAAAACGATCCAGCCAGCAAAAAAAATTTATATTCATCAAAACTCGATATTATTGAGATGGTTATATCGAAAGAATTTCATATTGTCATAAAATGGTTAAATTTAGCACGAAAATGTTGTTGTTTATGTTGCTAATGCGTGAATAAAACAGAAGTGCAGCCCATTACCGGTGCTAAATAACTTATAAATCGGTTTACTACAGCATAAATGCCTTTATGACTGCCCGTTTTTGCCGCTGTTTCCCCTGATGGCCATATTGACAAGAAATCGATTACTAATATTCTGAGGGCGTGCAGCAACGTATTTATCCGAGATATTCGCCATCAATGAGAAATCGATTTCTTATCCAATGAAATCGTTTTTTTCCTGACCAGCAAGTGAGGTAGCGAGTGACTGCAAAACCCCTTTCCCCTTATGCGGCGGCGTCTGGGCCTTATCTTTCGGGCAAGCCCCGAATTCCAGGCAGAAGCAAACGCCTGCTGATCACCGCGCTGGTGAGCGTTATCCTTCTGTTGCTTATTGTACGCATCGCCATCAGCGGAGCCATTGATTGGTCGGTCATGGCCAGTTTTTTCTTCCATCGGGCCATTCTTGACGGCCTGGTCATGACGCTCCAGCTTACCGTGCTCTCTATGGTGTCCGGTATTGTGCTCGGCACGCTGCTGGCCGTCATGTCGCTGTCGCGCTATCGCGTGGTGAATGCCGCCGCCATGCTGTATATCTGGCTGTTTCGCGGCACGCCGCTGTTAGTGCAGCTTATTTTCTGGTTCAACATCGCGCTGGTGTTTCCGGTCATCGGCGCCGGCAGTTGGCAAATATCGGTAAACGTGCTGATTACCCCCTTCGTCGCCGCGGTATTGGGATTGGGGCTCAACGAAGGCGCCTACATGGCGGAAATCGTGCGGGCCGGCCTCAACGCCGTGGATAGCGGTCAAACCGAAGCCGCCCACAGCATCGGCCTGAGCAGGACCAAAGTCATGACGCTTATCGTCTTTCCCCAGGCCTTGAAGATCATCACGCCGCCTACCGCCAATCAAATCATCGGTATGCTGAAAAACACCTCTCTGGTTTCAGTCATCGGCGCGCAGGAGCTGTTGACCAAATCCGAAGATATCTATGCGCGGAATTTCCACGTCATCGAACTGCTGGTGGTGGCCTCCATTTGGTATCTGATTCTTACCACGGTGGCCTCTGGCTTGCAGTACTGGCTCGAGCGCCATCTGGACGGCAAAAATACCCGCAACCTGCTTTCCGAGACGGGAGTATGAATATGATGACCGCCATTATGCCGCAGGATAATCCGGTGCTGCGGCCCGTCACCTGGCAACCGCCGATGCTCAGCGCGCGGGATATCTGCAAAAGCTTTGGCGCCAACAAAGTGCTTACCGATGTTTCTCTGGACGTGGAGCGCGGTGAAGTGGTGTGCATTATCGGTCCGTCGGGGTCGGGGAAAAGCACGTTTCTTCGTTGCCTGAATTTTCTGGAAATGCCGGACAGCGGCGGCGTTTGGCTGGACGGCGAACGGTTCGGCTGCCGGGAAATGAACGGCGCGCTGTGGGAACTGTCTGCGCCCGAATTTGCCCGGCAGCGGGCGTCGATGTGCATGGTGTTCCAGCGGTTCAATCTTTTTCCGCACCTGAGCGCGCTGGAGAACGTCGCCTTGGCGCTGCGCCACGTGCTGCGCCAGAATAGCCACGAGGCGCGGGAGACCGCCATGTCGGTGCTGGCCTCGGTGGGCATGGAAAGCTTCGCCAATCGACGGCCGACCCAGATGTCGGGCGGCCAGCAGCAACGGGTGGCCATTGCCCGGGCGGTGGCGATGAAACCCAAGGTTTTGCTGTTTGACGAGCCGACGTCCGCATTGGATCCGGAACTGGTGCATGAAGTGCTGTCGGTAATGACCCACCTGGCGCGGCAGGGAATGACCATGGTGGTGGTGACGCATGAAATGGGTTTTGCCCGCGAAGTGAGCCATCGGGTGGTATTTATGGATCGCGGCTGCATTGTGGAGGAAGGCTCCAGCACCCAGGTCATCAACACCCCCACCCATGCGCGAACGCGGGCGTTCCTGTCAAGGATCAAATAGCGCGGCTTACATCGTCCTTTACGCCATCACGTTGTGTTCTCACAGGAGATTCTTCATGTCATCGCAAACAGTCGCGGTTGTCGGCGTCGGGGCCATGGGCAGTATGTCCCTTTGGCAACTGGCTCAACGCGGGTATCAGGTTACCGGTTTCGATCGTATGGGCGTGCCCCATGATACCAGCGCCCACGGCGCTGAATCGCGCATCTTCCGTCTCGCCTATAAGGAAGGCGCGGAATACATTCCGTTGCTCAAGCGATCTTTAACCTTATGGCGCGAGTTGCAAGCCACCTCGGAACGTCAATTCCATTTCCCCATCGGTTGCCTGTATATCGGCGAAAAGGGCGCGGAGTGGCTGACCGGCACCCTGGAGGGAGCGCGGGAGCACAATGTACGCCATGAAGTGCTTGACGAGCAGGCATTGCGCGCCCGATTTCCCCAGCATCGCTTGAACGGCGGCGAATTCGCCCTGCTTGATCTCGACGGCGGTCTGCTGCGGCCGGAATTGGGGGTAAGGGCCGCCGTTAAAGCGGCGCTGGCGGCCGGGGCGACGCTGCACCAGGGCTGTGAGGTCACCCGAATACACCCTCATGCCGACGGGGTCGATATCACCTGCGACGGCAATACCCAACGCTTCGACCGCGTGGTGGTTACCAGCGGCGCCTGGGGAACGCGTATGATTGACGTCCCGTCGCCCCATTTCATCGCCCGCCGTTTGGTGGGGACCTGGTTTGGCGTCGATGATAAACAGGCCTACCAGCCGTCGCATTTTCCGGTCTGTATCAGACGCACGTCAGAAATCGATTACTCAGGATTCCCCTGTATGGATGGCTGGACCATCAAAATTATGCCGCCGGTGAATTATCTGAGTGATATCGATCCGTCGGCGGTGGACAGAACGGTCTCTTACGCCGACACCGCCATTATGCGGCGCGTTGCCGGCACATTGTTGGAAGGCGTAGACCACCAGCCGGTGCGCAGCGGCGTCTACCTGGATGCTTTTACCGGCGACGATCGCCCGGTAATCGATTTCCATCCCACCAGCCAGCGCATCGTGATCGCCACCGGTTTCTCCGGACATGGTTACAAAATGTCCCCCGCAATCGGCGTGGCGGTGGCGGATCTGATCGAACGGGACGGCGACCCCTACATTAAACAGCATTTTTCACTGGAGTGCGCCGCCCGCCGGGCCGGCTGAAGGCTTTCTCAACAACCCGGTCGGGGATGGCCGGCTAATCCACCGCGGCATGCGGATTATAAGAGGTTTGAACCATGAGTTTATTCGTCAATACCTGGCGGACAACGCTGGTCGTCGCCACATTCTGGTGCGCGCACGCTGCTTACGCCGCGGAGTTAAGCATCGGCCCGAAAGGAGAGCCGTTAACCGTCAACGCCTCCCCCGATTTGGCCGGTAAAGTGCCTCAAGCAGGGGGCTCTTTTACCATCGGCACCGATCCCGGTACCCCACCTTACTCTTACTACCGGGAAGACGGGGTGACTTTGGTGGGCCTGGACATTGATTTGGGCAACGCCATCGCCGCCAAGCTTGGGCTAAAGGCCAAATGGCAGACACTGAAATTCCCCGGCATCCTGGCGGCGATCAAAGCCGGCAGGATCGATACCGCCCTCAGCGCCATGGGGGATACACCGGCGCGGGAGAAAGAAGTGGATTTCGTTGACTACACCACCGACGGCAACGCCATCGTGGTGGCCAAAGGCAACCCCACCGGCATCAAGAAAATCGGCGATCTGTGCGGCAAACATGTGGCGTTGCTGCAAGGCAGCGTCATGCAGGGATTAGTGGAAGGGCAAAATAAAAAGTGCGACGCGAAAATCGATATTCAGGTTTTTCAGGATATCAACCAGGCCTTGCTGCAGGTCCGTACCCGCCGTGCGGACGCCACCATGTACCAGTACGGCGTGGCCGCTTATGTGATCAAGACCTCGCCGGACGCCGCCGGTCTTGAAGTGCTTTCTTTCGAGCAATACGGCACCGGCTATAACGCCATGCCGTTCCGCCGTAACGATACCGCCATGCGCGATGCCGTACAGGCCGCTCTCAACGAGATGCAAAAAGACGGCAGCTATCAAAAAATCCTTGGCGTGTGGGGCATGCAGCCCAACGGGCTGACAAAATTCACCGTCAACGACGGCCTTCGTTTCAATCAGCCCGGTGGCTGATCCTTACCGACGCTTAACGCTAATTCCCTATACAGGAGAGAAAAATGTCCATTCGTGTTTTGTATTGCGGCGATACTCAAACGGAAACGTTGATATCCGCCAAAGGCATAGATACTTTTATTCTTAATTATTATCGCGATTCCGCCAAGGTGCTGCGCGATGCGCTCTCGCCCCGACCGGGTATCGCCTTGACCCATATGTCCGCCGATCGTATCCGCGCTGAATTTCCCATGACGGAAGAAGAATTCGCTCAATGGGACGTCATTATCCTCAGCGACACCGGTTACAATAACTTCGCGCTGCTGCCGGGCAACCGCGAGCGCATCGTGCCGATGGGGCCGGATCGTATCGGCAATTTCCGTAAATGGGTTGAGAACGGCGGCGGACTGATTATGGCCGGGGGATATACCACCTACTCCGGTATCGAGGGTAAGGGCTTATGGGGCGGTACGCCTATTGAGGCCGTGTTGCCGGTCACCTGCGAACGCGGCATCGATGATCGCATCGAAGTGCCCGACGGGGCCAAACTGGATGTTCTAGTGCCGGAACATCCCATCTTAAAGGGCCTTGAATTCGATAAAGAACGCATCATTCTCGGTTATAATCGGGTGTTTTTGAAATCCGACTCGACGCTCTTGATGGAAACCCGCGGCGATGTGTTCATGGCCGTCGCGGAACCGGGTAAAGGCCGCTCCGTCACCTATACGACCGATCCGGTGTATCACTGGTGTGGTAATCTGCACGAATGGGAAAATTACGGATTGATGTGGGAACGCATGGTGAAATGGGCCGCGCGCGAAATTTAACCACACCGGTATAACATTGTCTGGCCGGTCCGGCGTCCTAAGCCGGGCCTCGCCCGCGACGAATAAAACAACCAATGACTATTGATCATCGAGCTGTAACAATCTACGACGTGGCCCGCCACGCGCATGTTTCCGTCGCCACGGTTTCCCGGGTAACGAACGGACAAAAAGTGCGTGAGGATCTGGCTAAGCGCGTATTGGCGTCCGTTGCCATTTTGGGCTTTCGGCCGAACCGCACCGCCCAGCGTTTGCGGCTGACCACGTCGCATCTCTGGGCATTGATTGTACCGGACTTCGAAAACTCCTTTTTTACCCGTTTGGCCCGCGGGCTCGAACAGATTTGCCTGCCGCGCAATACCTGCGTCTTTGTCGGCAGTTCCGACGACGATCCGCAAAAAGAGCGGCATTACCTTGACGTCGCCATTGCCGAACGGGTGGGCGGCGTGGTCATCGCCCCGGCATCGGACGCCACCGATCTGTCCGGGTTGACCGAAGCCGGCATTCCGGTGGTGATAGTGGACCGCCCGCTGCCTGACAATCATTATGACACGGTGCTGACGGACAACTTCGCCGGCGGTGCGCTGGCGGCCAACTACCTTACATCCGCCGGCTACCGCAAAGCCGTTTGTATTGCCGGGTCGCCGAATCCCACCAGTGAAAAACGCCTGGAAGGTTTTGCCGCCACGGTGGAAAAAACCGGCCTGCTGGATATCGCCAAGGTCAAATACGGCTATAACCGTATCGAAGGCGGCTATGCGGCCATTCGCCAGTTGCTGGAGGAGGGCATCGTATTCGACTCTGTTTTCGTTACCAACAACCTGATGACCATCGGCGTTATCAAAGCGCTGGACGATTGGGCGGCCATGTCCCGGGATAATATCGGCTTCGTGGGCTTTGATCTGAATGAAATACCGCTGCTGGCCGGTAAGCGCATCGCCTCCATCGACCAAAATCCCCATGAAATGGGGCGTCTGGCCGGTGAACGAATCATTTTTCAGCAGCAGCAGTCCGATGCCGCCGCCGAACTGTTTGAATTCGCCCCCAAGCTGGGCGGCCTGAACTGGCAATGGTAAACCCGCCCTCGCCGAAAAATCGGGCTTATTTGCCAAGCCCATTCAAAGCAGGTGCCGTACCAGCTGATTTATAGCTCCGCCGCCGATAATCAGCCAGATAAACAGTAGAGCGGCCAGCAAAATCGGTTTCAATCCCGCCTGCCGAATAGCCCCGGCATGGGTCGTCAGACCCAGCGCCGCCATGGCCATGGCCAGCATGACCGTGTCCAGGCTAATCAACCGATTCACCAGCGCCGCCGGCAGCAGATGAAAGGAATTAAAGGCCGCCACAAGGATAAAAATCACCGCGAACCAGGGGATGGTTATGGCCGATTTTCCGATGGCGGCGGTAATGCCATGGCGGCGCCGGCCGAGATAGCCGGAAAGTAGCAATAAAAAAGGGCGCCAACATCATCACGCGAATCATTTTGGTAATGACGGCGGCGTTCTCCGCCTCGGGGCTGATGGCATGGGCGGCGGCCACCACTTGAGCCACCTCATGAATCGTAGAGCCGGCATAAACGCCGAAAGAGAGCGCATTAAACGGCAGCCAATGGTAGTGCAGGTTAAGAAGATAGAGCCAAGGATAGACAAAAATGGCCAGCGTACCGAATATCACCACGGTGGCCACGGCAACCGCGACGTTGCCGGCCTCGGCTTTCAATACCGGCTCGGTGGCCATCACCGCCGCCGCGCCGCAAATGCTGCTGCCCGCCCCGATAAGCATGACGGTTTGGCGTTCCATGCCGAAAACTTTTATTCCCAGCCAACAAGCCAGTAAAAAGGTGCTGCTCAGGGTTAATAAATCGATGGCGATGCCGGCGACGCCCACATCAGCGACTTGCTGAAAGGTTAACCGAAAGCCATACAAAATAACGCCCATGCGCAACAGCCGCTGCTTGGCGAAAAGTACGCCGCCATGACTGGCCGGCTGCAACCAGGGATAGACCGTATTTCCGACGATAATGCCGAAAATAATGGCCAGCGTCAGCGCGCCTAAGCCTAAATGCGTGATCCAGGAGATATCGCCGGCCCACATGGCCGCCGCCGTCAGCATACCGGCCAAGATTAGCCCCGGCAGCAATCTCGCCTGTTCGCGAGAGGGATAAAGTCGTTTGGGGAAAGCGTGCAACAGATGAGTGGACATGAAAACTCCGGTTCCGATAGCGTCTGGAATTGAGGTTAGCAGCGGCCCGCTCAAAAGATAAATTCATTATATATTTATAATCTATCGGTATAAGTGGTTATCGAAGGGATTCAGGCGCCAATGCTAGGGCGCTTGTTGATCGTCTCGTACCAACGTTTCAGCGCCGGGCAGCCATCCGGCAATGGCAGCTTGATGCCGCCGGCGGCGAAATCCACCGTCACCAGGGCGGTGATATCGGCAACGGAAAAAGCCTTCCCGGCAACAAAAGGCGTTTGTCCCAATCGCTCTTCCATATCGGCATAAAAGTGCTTCACCCGCAACAGGCTGCGCTCAGCCAGCGCGGGGATCTGTTCGTAGTCATGGGGACCGGACAGCGCCCGATTCTTCAGACCCGGCACGGTGTTGCGCACGGCTTCCATTACGGCGGCGAAACCGTCGAGTTCCACACGGCGCTCCCACATGTGAATAAGCGCCCGCTCTTTTGCCGAGGAGCCCAGCAACGGCGTCCCGGGATGGGTCTCATCAAGGTAGCGCCAGATGGCCGGGACCTCCGCGATAGACGTGCCGTCATCGAGCACCAGCGTCGGCACCTGCAGGCGTGGATTAATGGCGCGGTAGTCATCGTTAAACTGCTCCCTGGCGCCAAGATTTACCGGTATCAAGTTTACAGTAATGCCCTTTTCCGCCAGGAAAATGCGGACACGGCGTGAATTGGGCGATGAAGCGGATTGATAAAGTTTCATGATGGCTCCGTAAGTTATTTTTGAAAAAAAACCGCCGACAGGCATGGCCGCAAGCGGCCTCAGAGCTTCGACCCGCCGTCCACCCGCAAGGTATCTCCGGTAATCCAGCGGGCGTGGTCGGAGGCCCAAAAAAGCCACCGCCGCGCCGATATCTTCGGGCTGAGCCATGCGTTTGATTGCCTGCATACTCAGCGTAAATTCCCGGCCGGCATCGGTCTTGGCGAAACTGGACATATCCGTCGGCACCACGCCGGGGGCAACGGCGTTAACGCGGATGCCGCGCTCACCCAGAGCGGCGGCGAAATGTTTGACCAGCGTGTCGATGGCGCCCTTGGTGGCGGCGTAGGCGGAAAGCGTCCCAACGCTGGCATGGGCGGCAAGGGATGACAGCAGGATGATGCTGCTGCCCTGACACATCACCGGCAGCAGCTGTTGCACCAGAAAATAGGGCGCACGCACATTCACCGCAAACTGGGCGTCGAAATCCTCCACGGTGGTATCCTCAATGGCGGCGGCCTTGGATATTCCGGCGTTGGCAACCAGGATATCCAGTCGCCCGCCGATAATATCCCGAACGCGCCGAGCCAGTTGGTGAGGACCGGTGGGCGCCGCCAGGTCCGCCGCCAGTTTTTCGGCTTTGCCGCCGCCCCGGCGGATTTCGTCGACGACAGCGTCCGCCTCTTGTCCGCCGCTGCTGTAATGCACCAGAACCTGGGCGCCGGCGTGAGCCAGCGCCAGCGCGCTTGCTCGGCCGATACCTCTCGATGCGCCGGTAACCAGCGCCGTTTTGCCAGTAAGCGTGTTCATTTTCAGACCCTTGATGGTATAGTTGAAATGGATGGAGCGATGCACCACGGACCCACGGTCAGAAAAGGATAAAATGCCCGCTAGCGCCGCTATATAGCCAAATCTACATCCTGCCACCGAGGGTGAATAATACTTTGAAAGCGGGTAGGCATACCTGAAAAGCATGGCTTGGTGGCAATATTAATTTAAGGAAACCCATGGAGCTTCGCCATCTTCGCTATTTCATCGCCGTCGCCGAAACCGGCAGTCTTACCGTGGCCGCGGAAAAAAGGCTGTACACGTCCCAACCTTCGCTGAGCAGGCAGATACGTGATCTGGAAGAACAGGTCGGCGCCGCGCTATTGATTCGCGGTCCCCGCGGGGTAGAGCTGACCGCTGCCGGGCGCGCCTTTATCGACCATGCACGGCTGGCCCTAAACCAGGCGGATGCCGCGATCGAAGCGGCCCGCAGAGCGGCGCAACCTGCTAAGCAGCGTTTAGCGTTGGGTTTCTTGACCGGGCAGGAAATGAAATGGCTGCCGGAAGCCATGCATATCCTGCGCGACGAATTGCCTAATATTGATATCACGGTTTCAAGCGATTATTCCCCCGATCTGGCCGAAGGGCTGGCCCGCGGCAAGCTTGACCTGGCGTTCCTGCGGGCCGAGCCCGGCCTCGATCTCGCCTACCGGGCTGTGGATTCGGAGCCCTTGGTGGTGTTGATGCCCAGCGATCACCCGCTGGCGGCCCAGGAACGCATATCGCCGCAAGAGCTTGCCCGGCACCCTTTCATCGGCATGGCGGATAAAGCCGTCGTGCTGCGCGCCGCCATCGAGGATTATCTGGCACGCGCCGGCCTGCGCATCATACCGGCGCAAAAAGTGGATAATCCCGCCAAGGTCATGTCGCTGGTGGCATCCACCCGGGGGTTAACGCTGATTCCCGCCTATGTCGAGAGCTTGATGCCCTGGTCGGTGGTCAGTCGCCCGCTCGAGGGCGAAGCGCCGAGAATTGATCTGGTGGCGGGTTATAGCGAGGCGAACGCCTCGCCGGTGCTTGCCCTCTTTCTATCACGGCTGGACGTCCTAATCGCCCGTGTCGGGCATTACCGTAAATCATGATATCGCATCGGCCGCTTTCGCCTTATTATTTAAAGTAATTGAAAAAATATATCCTGTTTTGATTTAACACACAGTACCATTGCAATTATATAATCAAACAGGATCAGCAATTTATACACTCAATACATTTTTAAAAAATTTATTTATTGTAAAATATGATAATTTACACGTATAACATATTTTTATCTCGACGCTCTAGTAATAAATAAAACTAAATTTTCGTTGACACCACTTCAAATAAAGCATAAGTTTGATTTATACTCAAAAAGTAAGCCATGACGACTATATCTGTATTAATATCAATGCTTTTATTGAGAGCCTACTTTAATAAAATAACGGAGAAAAAAAACGATCATAAGGTTCATTAATTGCTATTGCGTTCGCTTGTTTTTATTTATTATCAATCGTCTTATTGAAAATTATGATTTTAACACCCAAGAATTAATCATCCCATCAAGAGATTTAATTATTCTATTTTCATCAAGCATGGCGGTCACATTGATTTACCATTTTTTTGGCAAGAGGGAAAAAGACGTCAATCTATAATATCGCTGCCCTATCGATAAGCGATATTTTCAACACCAGGAGGCTTAACTATGTTTAGACCAGAATTTGGCGCCAACCCTACGGTCAATCAACCGGATCCCGCAAGAACGACCAACCATGATACGAATGGGATAGGACCTTTGATTGTCGGTGTGGGTGCAAGCGCGACTCGCCTTATCCCGCCCCCTAACCGTTCATTATAATGTTTTCTCGAGCTTCAGGTTGGTCAGACAGGTTTGGCTATCGTCGTCGGTGGCGAAAGGGGTCGAGGCGGAAAGGCCCTGGTGGGTGACCTGTACGGTTCCGCTAATATTTCTCGGCAGCCAGACGCCGATGAAACCGTTTTGATAACTTGTCATGTTTTTGCTGGCAATAACATGACCTTTTTGATCAATGATTTTTACCTTAAACGTGGTATTTTTTAATTCCCCGGTACATGATGACAGACTGTGGTTATAACAGGGATGGGTGTAGGTAATATAAGGGGCGAATGACAGATAAAACTTATCCCCGAGAGGGTAAGAATGCGCTTCTCCACCCTCTGATACGGTTAGATCGGTACTCGTGACGGAGGCGGAAAATGTCAAAGGCCTGTCCTGTTTCAGACGATTGATGTACTCCACCATTTGAGGCGTTGTTTTATGGTCCAGGCCGTATTTCGCCAGGAACGGCCCGTCTTGAGCATAAGACCCGTGGCTGAACGCCGCCAAGGCTGAGGCCAATATTGTTGCGTTTATGGCGCGAGACGATACATTTTTCATGTTTGACTATACTCGCAATACAGAGATGTACGGCAGGTCAAAACCGCTTTGTTTTTGCTAAAACTTTTAAACATGACCTTACACCTTCCCCTAAGGGGAGGGTCAAAAGCTGATTTGAATAGAAGTGTAAATTTCTTTTCAATGGCCGTCCCTTAAAGACAAGATAGGCCGTTCTTCGCAGCAGGCTTTGACACCTGGGGGAGTGGTCGCAGACCCGCGGGAAGCGCGCCGGCGGATTTTTAGAGCCAGCACAATATAAGAATACTTATCATCGGAATCCAGTCATAATCAAACGATGAAATCGCCTACACATACTACACTTTTTCTGGTTTTATTGGCCCCCTTATATAGCCATGCTACAGACTTCTCCCTGGGCGCGGGCGGTTTTTTGTCTACGTCGCCTTACAAGGTGAACAAAGGCGATCGCTCGGTTTGGCCGGTCATCAACTATGACGATGACACTTGGTATATCCAGGGGGACGACGCCGGCCGCTACCTGATGAACGATGACGTCAATGAAATGAAATTGAAGGTCTTTTACTTTGATCAGGATTATAAGCCCAGACGCGGCAGCGATGCGGCGATGCGCCAGCTTGATAGCCGTCATTACACGGTAATGTCCGGTGTAAGCTATCAGCGAACCACGCCGATAGGGGCGTTTCATTTTCAATTGGCGGCGGATGCCCTGGACAGAAGCAAGGGGGTAACGGCCAATATCGCCTATCTGAACATGGTGCAGCTTGGCATGCTGAGCATGATACCGGAACTGGGTATGGACGGCGCCAACGGTCAGCAGACTCGCTACTATTACGGCGTATCCTCCATTGAATCGCGCCGCAGCGGCCTGAGCGAATACCGCCCCTCGGCCAATATCACGCCTTATGTTTCACTGACGGCCGATTATAAACTGTCGGCGCGCTGGGATACCTATGCTTCTGCACGGGGAAACTTCCTGCCTTCAACAGTTCGTAACAGTCCTATGGTAGACAGGAATCAAACTTATGCATTCTCGTTAGGCGTGAACTACAATTTTTAGGTTGAATTTCAGGAAAAGAGTCTTTTCATTAACATAAAGTTAATAATAATCAACCGTTTGTTAACATTTTGATTTGATATCAATAATATTAATTATCTCATCACTTCGTTTATAAACTATTTATTATTGTTAAGGTACAATACCCGGCATCCGCTGATATCAATGACGCAGGCTCCTCATCGCTCCTGGGGCTGGGTAGCTCTTTTAATCATCGTCTTCCATTCAGAGCTAATAGCTGTATATATGGTAATAAAATCCATTCAATCGACCCCGCGATTACCCTCATGGACGGTGCTCTGCGATTTTGACGGAACCATCAGTTTCAAGGATGTCACCGACACCTTGTTGGATGCATTCGGCATGCCTGGCTGGCAAGCGTTGGAAGAGCAGTGGGAAAACGGCGAAATAGGCTCGCGCGAATGCATGGCGGGGCAAATCGCCCTGCTCGATACCTCCCGCCTCGAGCTCAATGAATGTCTCTCCACCCTGGCCATCGACCCGGGGTTCGCCGACTTCGCGCTTTATGCCCGCCGCCATAGCGTACCGTTGCATATTGTAAGCGATGGGTTGGACTATGCCATCAACCATATATTGCAAGCCAACGGCATAAGCGGCATCCCGGTGATTGCCAACCGTTTGCGGCAAGTGAGCGAGCGGCGCTGGGCGCTGGATTTTCCTTATCATAATGCCAATTGCCTGAAAGCGAGCGGCGTATGCAAGTGCGGCGCGGCCAAAGCCGTGGCACCGGATAAATTTCTCATGATTGGCGACGGGCGTTCCGATTTTTGCGTCTCGCAAATCGCCGATCACGTTTTCGCCAAAGGCAGCCTGGTCGCGGAATGCCGAAAGATGGGCGTTCCCTTCACCCCCATGAAAGATTTTTCTCAAGCGCCCGCCGAGCTGGAGCGGCTATTACGACAGAGAGAAAGCGCTTATCTGGCGCCAGTGGAGCAGCTGATAATCCGGGGGATGTGTGATCAGCCATCATGATTTTTTGTTTGAGGGCGGCAATATCGGCGTTTTGCTGATCCATGGCCTCACCGGTACGCCCACCGAAATGCGTGGCGTCGGGCGCGAGTTCAACCGGGCGGGTTTTACCGTTTACGGCATGCAGCTTGCCGGTCACTGCGGCGATGTAGACGATCTTATCGCCACCGATTGGAAAGATTGGTACCAGAGCGTCATAGACGCTGCTGAAAAATTGCGCTCGCAGGTGGATTATTTCTATATCGGCGGCCTGTCGATGGGTGCGGTGCTGGCGTTGAAATACGCCTCTGATTTTCCAGGGCAAACCCAGGGCGTGCTGGTGTATGGCGCGACGTTTCGCTTCGACGGCTGGACGATTCCGCTTATATCGCGAATGCTGGGGCCGGGATTTCTGACGTTGATGGACATGTTGCATCTCGGTCGCGATCGAATCTTCAATGAAGAGCCCCCCTACGGGATTCGCAACGAGCAGCTGCGCCGTAAAATATCCCAAAGCATGCTAAGCGGCGATAGCGGCGCCGCCGGCTTGGCGGGCAATCCATGGCCCTCCTTAAGTCAGTTGATCTATCTGACCCGCAACGTACGCCGTTCGCTGCATAAAATCACCTCGCCCTGCCTGGTTCTGCATGCTGAAAATGACGACGTCGCCCATCGCCGCAACGGCGAACTGGTGCGGGACAACGTCAGCGGACCGGTGAAAATGGTATTACTGAAAAACAGCTATCATATGATTACCATTGATAATGACCGTCGCGAGCTGGTATCCCGTTCTATTACCTTCATGCAGCAAAATATTCCGCAGAAGGATCGCGCCGGCAACGGCAATCCGGCTGTCCAGGGCCTGCAAGCAGGATTGAATTCCACGATGCAGAGCGCATGACAAAGGGAAGCAAGACCAGGTCATGAGCAAATTAACCATTTTATTATGGGTACTGAATGTTATCGTGGACACCTTGGGGCAGTTGGCCTTCAAAGCCGCCGCCTTATCCGGTACGCCATACTCAGGCATCGCCCACTGGCGCCATATGCTGACCCATAAATGGATTTGGATCGGGATTTTCAGCTATGTTTTCGAATTCGTGCTCTGGCTGGCCTTCCTGTCGCTGGTGCCGCTGTCGGTTGGCGTTATGCTGGGGTCAATCAATATCGTGGCGATCATGGTGGTCGGCCGCATATGGTTCAAGGAGAACCTGAGCAAATGGCGGCTGATTGGCATTCTGCTTATTGCCTGCGGTGTTTTGGTAGTGGGTCTTGAATGATGAAACGCTTCTATGTGTTTGGCTTTCTGGCGCTGATGCTGTTCGATACCTTGGCCCAGGTGAGCTTCAAATATGCTTCGCTGCACGCTGAGCCTTTGATGATGAACATTCAATGGCTGATGCGTGTGTTCGGCCACCCCTGGATCTACGGCGCGTTTATCGGTTATATCGGCGCTTTTTTCACCTGGATGACCCTATTGAAATATGCCCCGGTGGGCCCGGCCTTTGCCGCATCGCACCTTGAGATTATCAGCGTTACCCTGGTGTCTGTCTGGTTATTCGACGACCAGCTCAATCCGGCGAAAATCATCGGCGGCCTGCTGATACTCTCCGGCATTCTGTGTCTGGCCAAGGGCGAGACCGCCGTTTCGTGACGCGCCTTCTGCCGCCGGTGGAGATCCCGCCTACCGCCGGGCTGCCCGCACAATGGCGCGACCTTATGGCTTTTTCCGGCGGTCTGGCCGCCGGTCTGGCTGAACAACTGTCCGTCCCCTCTCCCGCTCTCACCTGTTCCGGCACCGCCGCTCTGATTGTGACGCTGCGGGTTTTACAGCAACGCCTGCCCGGCAGGACCACCTTGATTGTTCCGGCCTATACCTGCCCCTTGGTGGCGCTGGCGGTTCATTTTTGTCCGCCTCTTCGCGTTATTCCCTGCGATGTGGCGGCCGGAGGCATCGATCTGGACCTGGGGCAGTTGGAGACCTTGTGCGATGAACGCACGCTGGCGGTGGTGGTGACGCATCTTGGAGGGCGAGTGGCCGACGTGGACGGCGCGCGGTCTATAACGGCCAGGGCCGGGGCCGCGATAATCGAGGACGCCGCGCAGGCGATGGGGGCGCGGGATGACGGCCGTAGCGTAGGGTTGAAAGGTGATGCCGCTTTTTTCAGCATGGCGTTGGGGAAAGGGTTGACCACCGCCGAAGGCGGCGTCCTGTTCAGCCGCGATCCCGCATTGCATCGCGCCTTGCACCGGCAATGCCGGCAGGACCTGGCATTCAGCTTCCCCTGGGAGCTGAAACGCACCGCCGAACTGTTGGGATATACCGCGTTTTACCGGCCCCACGGACTCTATTATGTCTATGGCCGACCGCTGCGGCGCGCCCTGGCCCGAGGAGATGCCGTGGCGGCGGTGGGGGGATGATTTTGCAGTGCGGGATATCCCGCTACACACCCTGGGGCATTATCGCCAGCGTGTCGCCGCCGGTGCGCTGGCGCGGTTACCTGATTTTCTTCTTCAAGGGCGCGAACGCGCCCTGCGCCGGGTCGCTTTGCTCAAAGGATTGACCGGTATCAGCGTCGTGGAAGACTTACCGGGCAAACAAGGCGTTTGGCCGTTTATCCTCTTGCTGATGCCGGATAAAACGTTGCGTGACAAGGCGATGGACAGCCTATGGACTTCCGGGTTAGGCGTAACCCGCTTGTTTATCCATACCTTGGAGGGCTATCCGACGGTAACGCCTTTTTTGCAGCCGGGGCGCTCTTACCCCAATGCCGAAGCGTTCGCGGCCCGCAGCCTCTCCATAAGCAACAGTCCCTGGCTATCAGACGACATGTTCAACCAAGTGCTCGCCCGGCTTCAAGCCGCGCTTGGTTAACCTCAGCCGCCGCCTAATCGCCCGAGCACTCTGTTTACCCCAGCAACCGACCCATCGCCAGGCACTCTGTTAACGCCAGCAGCCGTCCAAACGCCCGAGCAATCGCTGATTAAGCTGGTTTTGCCGTTGCTGCCACGCCGCCGCCTCGGCAGCGGGAGACTCACTCTGTCCGTCAGCCGCGCTGAGCCAGCGCTTGAAGCGGCTTTTATAACGGTAAACCGACACTTCCCCGGTTATATCGGCGCCGATGAGCCGCCCTCGGCACGCATCAATCAATTGATTTAAATGACGCTCTTCAAACGAACCCTGATCCCAGTTGGTATTCACCACCTGGGGGCTCAATACGTCTTTATCGATTGAAAGATAAACCGGTTGCTCGCCGTCGTGAGCAAAACGCGATAAAAAATCCGTTATCAACCCATCGGCATCGCCATAGCGCCGGCTGCTGTTCTTGGCGCCTAACCAATTTAGCCAGCCGGTGCCGATGTTGATATTCCAATAGGTAAGTTTTTTTCTCAGCAACGGCCGCCAGTGATTTTCCCAGGCATGACTCACTGCTATGTCGGATGAACCGATACCCAAAACATGAATATGCGTCACCTGCGGCAATCGGCTGGCCCAATAAACCCAGGAACCGCAATGAATGCCGAAGGGATAGCGCATATTGTCCGGGTGATTATCGCAAACCACGAGGATAAACGGCGGCTGCTTAACCAGACGCTGTAATAAGAGATGCGTAAGATGATGAAAATCTCCGCTGCCGGTGAAAACGCAGCCGTGATCGCCGGCAAGCTGAGGTTCCAGTTCCGCGGCTAGCCGTCTGAAGCCGGACCAGGGGCAACCGAACCGGATGCTTTCCTGCCAAGGCTGCAGCGGAATTTCCATCGCGCCGCCGATATTTCCCGACCTCACGGTATCATCAAAATTCAGAATCAGCGGTGCAGGGCATCGGGTCATGATTGTTGATCCTCATGCCAATGTGCATCGCTTTCAAAATAATGCCGAAATCGGTTCAAAATCCGGCGCAACAACGGATTACGTACCCACGCCAAATGCACGGTAAAAGTGAATTTGGCGCCCAGATCGGCTTTTACCTGAGGATCGGTCCAGCCCGCCACATAATAATCCAAGTCGTTTTCCAAGGCATATTCCAGATTGGCGAACCAACTGACGACATAGAGATTATATTCCAAAGCCAGTGGGTAGTTTAATCCAATATATTTATCAATGAGTTTACCATCCCGGTGGTAGCATAAATTATATCCCACCAGTTCTTGCCCCAGCCAATAACAGAACACTCGTCCTCCGCTGTAAGCATCCATCAGCAGTCCGGCAAAAAAATCCGCGCTGAGCAAATCAAAATGGATCTCGCTTTGGTTATAAACCGCCTTATAAAGCTGATAAAGCCGCTGTCGCCATATCGCATCTTGAAAACGGACATCGCCGGTAGGCAATACCTCAATCCGTAGCGCTTGCCGACTGCGCAGCTTTCGCCGTATATTGCGCCGGCGGCTATGGGACAAGCGCGATAAATACTCGTCAATATGCTTGAAATCAATGGGCACATAGGCCAGCGCCTGCCCTTCAACCTGAATAAAGCCCCGCGCGGCGCATTCGGCGATCAGTCCTTGGGAATAGCGATTATCTTCATCCCGCAGTAAAGGGGACTGCTGCGGCACATCTTTTATAATGGTGATTTTTTTCGCCGGCGCAATGCCGTTCAATCCAACCGGCCAAATCCCCAGGCGCGATATCCGCAGGAAAAGGGGAATATTCATTGACGGTGGTGCCGATGAAATTGGTATCGATTTTAAGCAACCGGCGCCACAACCCTGCCCCTGGCCAGCGGAGCAGTTTGTTACGGGTGTCGTTGTCCACTGTGGTCAGTAAATCAAACCGAGTGGAAAAGTAAGGCAGTCCCTGTTCTGAAATCCGGACGTTAAAGCCGGCCGGCGGGTACCGGTGAAAATTTGCTATGAGTGCCTGGGGTTCGATATTGTTGACGTAATGAACCTCCGGGCGACATTGGCCAATCATAAGTCGCGTCCGAAATCAAAATTCAAAAAAAGCGCACCGATGTGCGCTTTTAACGAGAATACGCTTACATTTCCCGTTTTGCACGACTTATTAATTGATCCAGCAATTCCATCGCCTGATCAATTTCGCTCCGGCTGATTTCCAGCGACGGCGCGAAGGTAATGACATTTTTATAATAGCCGCCCACGTCAAGCACCAGGCCCATTTTCTGGCCTTTATAATCCAGGGTGCCGGACAGGCCGATGTCCACCATTTTATCCAACAGCGCTTTATTCGGCGTAAAACCGTCGGCTTCGCAAAGTTCGGCATGCAGCGCCAGGCCCAACCCGTCCACATCGCCGATTTCCGGATGACGAAGCTGCAACGCCTTAAGCCCTTCAAGGAAATAGGCGCCGCTGTTCATAACCTGGGCTTCGTAGTCTTTTTCCGCCAGCATATGCATGACTTCAAGACCGACCGCGGTGCCCAGCGGATTCGAGGCAAACGTTGAATGGGTAGAGCCCACCGGGAAGGTCACCGGATTGATCATCTCTTCACGGGCCCAGATACCGGCCAGGGGGTTCAGGCCATTGGTCAGCGCTTTACCGAATACCAGCACGTCGGGGGTGATGCCGAAATGCTCGACGGACCACAGTTTACCGGTGCGATAGAAGCCCATTTGGATTTCATCCACCACCAGCAAAATGTTGTGCTCATCCAGCACTTTCTTCAAACCCTTGTAAAAGTTACTTGGCGGAATGACGTAACCGCCGGTGCCCTGAATAGGCTCGATATAAAACGCCGCGAATTCGGATTGCTGAACTTTAGGATCCCAAACACCGTGATACTCGTTTTCAAATAAACGAGCGAAATCCGCCACCAATTTGTCTGCATATTCCTCCGGCGTCATGCCTTTTTGACGGCGGAAAGGATAGGGGAAGGGAATAAACTGCGCTCTTTCACCAAAATGACCGAACCGGCGACGATAACGATAACTGGAAGTGATGGAGGAAGCGCCCAGCGTCCGACCGTGATAACCCCCTTCAAAGGCGAACATGCGGCTTTTGCCGTTACAGAAATTGCGCACCAGCTTCAGCGAATCGTCTATAGACTGCGAACCGCCCACATTATAGTGGACTCGCCCCGGTAGGCCGAATTTCTTTTCCATGTCCTGAGCGATGATCTTGCTGAGCTCAATCTTGGTAGGGTGCAAATATTGGCTGGCGATTTGCGGCAGCACATCAATCTGTTGTTTTAAGGCGTTATCCAACCGCGGGTTAGCATAGCCAAAGTTGACCGCCGAGTACCACATTTGCAGATCAAGATAAGGAATGTCTTGACCATCAAATATATAGCTGCCCTGGCATCTTTGGAAAATCTTGGGGGGGGATTCACATAATGGACGGTGTCTCCAAAGGAGCAATATTTAGCTTCATCTTCCAACATCTGTGCTTCAGAAAGCGTCATAACATTACATCTCCAACCAAGCGTTAACTTGGCAATATGGCTAATTATGTCTAGTGAAAGTTATTATATCGAGCAAATAAAACAGCCGTGGCTGAATCCAACATCATGTTGTGGTGCCGTTTATGTTTCGCCCAGCCTATTACGTTTCGTTGATCCAAGGGGGTCAAGCTGAAATTTCATAAAACCCTGTTATAACAATAGGATATTACATATTTATTTAGTTTGCCTTAAGAAAATGAAAAAAAATAAATTGTGAGTTTTTATTACAAATCCGGTTTACGGCGTCTGCGCTTCTGCTCATGCCGGTGCGGACACTGACGGCAACATTTCTGACCGGCGGGATTTTTAGGGTTTGCTCACCCGGCGAAAGTCATAACGGCGAAGGTGGCTACACGCTATATACGCACAGGCTATACGCCGGCTTTTCCCTACGCCGGCGACCGCCCATATGCTATGCGTGAGAAGTAAAAATAGGGTAAACGGACAAGGGAAAAAAAAGATAATGATTCTGTGTTATCCAGAGCTTTTTATTCCTCTCAATGAAGAAAAATGATCTTTCCTGTTAATCAATTCGAAAATTATTATCGACTGTATACTTTAATTATCATTAGCTAATTTATTCTTTTACAAAGCAGTATTAATGATTTTGTGCGTCCTTTTTCATGTATCACTTTTTTTTATGGCGGGAGGTTTTATGAAAGCATTATCGATGATTGCAATGGTGTTGTTGATTATCGGCGGGTTGAACTGGCTGCTGGTAGGATTGTTCAGGTTTGATCTGGTAGGCGCCATTTTCGGCGGCCAAGAAGCCATACTGGCGCGTGTCATATATACTATTGTAGGGATTTGCGCATTGTATGCGCTGACTTTTATACCTAAAGTCGGTCTCTTGCAACCCCACAGCCACTGACGGCAAGCCGCCCTCAACATCTCTTGAGGGCAGGCATCTTATTCTCGCGGCCCATTATTGCGCTTAAGGGTGCATCAGCGGGCCGAAATCATTTGCAGCCTTGTTCAAGGCAATTTCCGCCGGCGCCAGCTTGCTGAATCGCGCTTTCAAATCGCTCATTGGTGCATAATATCCCAAACTCAACGCGGCCAGCTGCTGCCGATCGCCGGTTTCAACCGCTTCAATTTCAACGGCGGCCCCGCCACGTTCGAGTGGCGCGGCGAACATGGCGGTGCTCAGCACATTCAGTGAAGGAGAGACGGTGGAAATGTCGGTGATGGCGGCGCGTATCTGCGCGGGCTTCCCGTCGGATGACGCAGGCAGGCTATCGAGCTGTTTTTTGCAGTCCTACCCTCAAACCGCTAAGTAGGCGGGCGCGTTCCGCAGGCGTTGTATCACCGTTTTTAGCACGCCATTCCACGGTTTCAATGACAGTATGAGCCGGATCCAACACAACCGCGGTCTTTAACGACCGCTCCCCCCGCCTCGGCCATCGGCGATAAACGATGATAGTCGCTGAGAAATCCGCTTTGCCTGGTAGTCATGGCGGTACTGCAGGCGGACAGAAGCAGCACCGCGGTGCTTATCCAAATTTCCCTTACAAAAAACAGCGGCATAACCAAACTAAACCGTCGCATCGAAGGCCCCATAAATCATTAAGCACTTTCATTGGATGACTATCGGCAATCGCCGCAACGTAAACACCCTAATATAGCCTGTAAGCCTTAAAAAATAACTCTTTTTTTGCATAGACTCCAGGTTATGCCTTCACTGTCTGGTATAACGCCTCACTGTTTTTTTTTGAGAGATCACTTGCTAGCAGCCGTTTTTTCGCCATCCTCCATCGGGGTACGCAAGACGATAATCATCGACCATAATATTTCCAGGGCATGAACGTCCTGCTGGTGCCGCGGACTTTGGCTGTCCCTTTCATAGCGCGCCCCAAGATTCGCCGCTTCGGAAAGCAGTAAACTTTCATAAACACCTTCTCCAACCCGTTTTTCATAGAGATAGAGAAGCATTGCCAAACCGGGCATTTTTTGCCCATTAATCATGAGAAAGCGTGCCTCTCGTTTAGCACGGCTCCCGCTCCCGCCATTGCGGGGCATATCGGCCAACCGCGTGACAACGATACCGATACGGTTTAACAGCTTATCAAGGTTCCCGGACATACCGTTTTTTTCTCCCATTCCGATTCCAAGGGAATGGCGAATTCATTGATAATCTCCTCGGCGATTTTTCTGGTCTTTTCATCAATGATAAGCAACGGTGGCGCCAGGACAGGCGCAAGAGCACAGCTATTCGCCGTTCTATCAAACGTCGCGAAAAATAATTTCCGATGGCGCTCAAGGCGCTCATCATTAATTTGATTGCCGAATTTGTTATGCGCGGTATCACATCCCCGCTGGCAGGCAGAAGGCGGCTGGCAAAAATCGCCAAGGAACGCCCGATACGCCTTAGACGGACGGTAAACTTACTTTCCGTCGGCGCCAAAGCGCTTTCAGAAGAGTTGACATGAAGGGAAGGAAGAGAGGATTCAGGAATATGTAGATTAGACGCTTTCATGGCTCAATCCTTTGCTGGTTAACGCCCACGAGGATAAAGATGATTAACCACCTCATCCTGGGGAAATACCTCTTTTTATCGGTTTATGACTAAACGTCCGGTAAACAGCAAAACGTTATCCAATTATCTACTTATTACTACAAGGCCAGGCTATCGTAATTTCTCCAGCGAAAATTGAGCACTGAAACAATCCAGAAGAAGATAAACAGTCCAATAACCCAATAACCGACGCTCCCCATATTGCCATTGAGATAAACGACCATCTCCCAAAACCCGCCGCGCAAGCCAAATTGTCCGGCTACCAGCCCCAGCGTTTCCAACCCACCGATAAATAACGCAATTATGACCGAGGTTGCGGTAATGGTCATATTATAATACAGCTTGCGTACCGGCTTGGCCAAGGCCCAACCATATGCTCCCACCATGACGAAATTATCCAGCGAGTCTATAAGCGCCATACCGCAGGCGAACAGAACCGGAAAGACCATAATTGACCATAGCGACAAGCCCGACGTGGCCCCTGCGGCAGATATTCCTAGTAGTCCCACTTCGGTGGCGGTATCAAAACCCAAACCAAACAAAACCCACCAGATACATTTGCCAGCTCTTATTCACGAAAGTAAACGCGAAACGAAATATTCGCGTCATCAATCCGCCGTTTTTGGTCGTCATCTTATCAATATCGCTATCGCCGAGGACTTCTCCTTTCTTTATACGTTGGAATGTTTTATAGACGGTCCTTAAGATCATCAAATTAATCAGGGCGACAATCAGCAGGAAAAACGATGAAACCAAGGTGCCGATGATTCCGCCATAATCATGTATCCATCCCATCTGCCCCTGGAATGCCAGTGACGTCGCCGCGATGGCGGCGCAGGCAAATAGCACGATAGTGGAGTGGCCTAGCGAAAAATAGGCGCCGACAGAGACCGGCCGTTGTCCTTGCTGCATCAGTTTGCGAGTTACGTTATCGATGGCGGCGATATGGTCCGCATCCACGGCATGGCGCAAACCATAACTGTACGCCAGCAGCGCCGCGCCTATCAGGGCGGCATTATGTTTAAAAACAACCAACGCCCATAACCAGGCGACGACATTGGCCGCCAGCAACACAGCCAGCAGGAACATCGCTTTTTGTTTGGCGCCGGCATACTTAACGTAACTCATTATTTACCTTCGAAAAAGTGCTTTTATATGAAAAATTTGTTGAGAAATTGATGACCTATGGCTGACGTTTCGTTGGCATTCACCGGATGGCCGAACGTTCAACAGATAACATAAATTACGCTATTCAAATAATTATTTTTTGATCTTACCTGGCCACAGTTCAGGATTTATACCAATCGCAGCAAGCTCTCCGTTGCGGCGTTGATTACCTCATCTGTAGGGGTCATAAGGAACAAAACCGGTTTTCGCCCTCCTTTCACCGGCGCAATAAGGTAGAGTATTCCCTGTAAATGAGATCTGAGATAAGGCCATAGGTAATGACGGATATTTCATGCGTATTGTTTGATTGCGACGGCACGCTGGTGGATAGCGAGATCCTTTGCTGCGAAGCTTATGTCATTTTGTTCGCCAGATACGGCATTACATTCACTCTTGAACAGGTCATCAAGGAATTCAAAGGGATAAAGCTTTACGAAATCATCGACAGCGTCAAAGAGCGTTACCCCCTTGAGCGGAAGGTTGATATTCTGGAAAGCGAGTACCGCGCCGAAGTGGCGCGACTCTTCAATGAACGCCTGGTGCCCATCGAGGGTATACGTGAGTTACTGCAACGCATTCTCGTACCGATGGCGGTGGTGTCCAACGGCCCGGTGAGTAAAATGCAGCACTCCTTGGGACTGACGGAATTACTGCCCTTTTTCAAGGGCAGGCTCTACAGCGGTTACGATTTGCAACGCTGGAAACCAGACCCGGCCATTATCTATCATGCCGCCGCCGACATTCAGGTGCCGGTGAATCAATGCCTGTTGGTGGAAGATTCCGCCGCCGGAGCCCAGGCCGGCATTACCGCCGGGATTCCGGTGTTTTACTACTGCGCAGATCCCCTCAACCCGCCCATTGACCATCCTCTGGTGACCCGCTTCGACGACATGAGCCGGTTACCGGAATTATGGCATGACCGGGGCTGGGCACTGACGCGAACACCGCCGGCATTGGTATGATCGGGTCAGTAAATTCATTCAAAGATTGAAGGGGCTTGAACCTGATACGGGCTGACAAGCCATTGCGGGTAAGCGTGATAACCCGCAATGGTAAACCCTGACCTTCATTCCGTCGGCGGGATGGGATTCTCGCCCGGCTCCTGCGCCGCCAGGTCTTTTGATATATCCCGTCCGGTGGCGGTTAACAGTGTTTCCAGCGCATCGCCGCCCACGTGGCGGAAATCCTGGCCTTTGACAAAATAAAAGATGTATTCGCAAATATTCTGACAGCGGTCGCCGATGCGCTCGATGGAACGGGCGCAAAAAAGGGCGGTAAGTACGCTGGGAATGGTGCGAGGGTCTTCCATCATATAGGTCATCAGCTGACGGACAATCCCCTCGTATTCCTGGTCCACCTTTTTGTCTTCCCGATAAATACGGATAGCTTCATCAAGATCCATGCGGGCAAACGCATCCAGAACATCATGCAGCATTTGTATGGTATGGCGGCCTAGCGACTCCAGACTTACCAGCATTTGCAGATGCTGCTGGGAATATTTCTCCAGCGCGGTGCGGCAAATCTTATCAGCCCCATCGCCGATGCGCTCCAGTTCGGAAATAGTTTTGATAATGGAAATTACCAGCCGCAGATCGCTGGCGGTGGGCTGGCGCTTAGCGATAATACGCACACAGGCCTCATCAATGGAGACTTCCATCATATTCACTTTGGCGTCGCCGGCCACCACCCGTTTGGCCAGCTCTTCATCCTGGCTGTGCATGGCGCTGATGGCATCGGTAAGCTGTTGCTCCACCATGCCGCCCATGGCCATGACCTGAGTGCGGATGTGCTCCAGTTCAGCATTAAACTGGCCGGAGATATGTTTGTTAAGATTCAGATTTTCCATGATATATCCCGTTATCAACCATAGCGGCCAGTAATATAATCTTCGGTTTGCTTGTTCTTTGGAGCAGTAAAGATACTGTCGGTATCGTTGTATTCAATCAACTCGCCGAGATACATGAACGCAGTGTGATCCGAACAACGCGCGGCCTGTTGCATATTATGCGTAACAATCACCACGGTATAATCCGTTTTCAGTTCCGAAATCAGCTCCTCAATACGCCCGGTGGAAATAGGATCCAGCGCCGAACAGGGCTCATCCAGCAACAAGACTTCCGGTCGGATGGCTATGCCCCGCGCAATGCACAGACGCTGTTGCTGGCCGCCGGACAGACTGTAGCCGCTTTGATGCAGCTTGTCCTTGGTCTCGTTCCACAGCGCCGCTTTCGTCAGCGACCACTGTACCCGCTCTTCCATGTCCGTTCTGGATAGCTTCTCAAATAAACGCACCCCAAAGGCGATATTGTCATAAATTGACATAGGGAATGGCGTCGGCTTTTGAAAAACCATGCCGACGCGGGCCCGCAACAAAGACACGTCGCGCTTATCGGTCAGAATATTTTCACCATCCAGCAAAATCTCCCCTTCGGCACGCTGATCGGGGTAAAGCTGATACATTTTGTTAAAGGTGCGCAACAGGGTGGATTTACCACAACCAGAGGGTCCGATAAATGCCGTCACCTGATTACGGGCAATATCGAGACCGATATTCTTAAGCGCATGGAATTTGCCGTAATAAAAATTCAGATCGCGGACCTGTATTTTGCTGTCGGTGGCGTTGTTTATCCTGCTCATGCACACTCTCTCTTTCTTCCAAAGACGCTCATGCGCCTGAATTTTAATTGGCTTTTTTGGCAAAAATAATCCGTGCGAGGATGTTCAGCAGCAAGACGCACAGGGTAATCAGTAACACCCCCACCCAGGCCAACTGCTGCCATTCGGGGAATGGGCTCATGGCGAATTTGAAGATGGTGACCGGAAGATTGGCGATGGGCTGCATTAAATCCGTGCTCCAGAACTGGTTGGAAAGCGAGGTAAACAGCAACGGCGCCGTTTCGCCGGCAATACGCGCCACCGCGAGCAACACGCCGGTGATAACCCCCGAAATCGACGCCTTGAAGGTAATGGCTGATATCATCCTCCACTTCGGCGTACCCAGGGCGTAAGCGGCTTCGCGCATGGTATCGGGTACCAGCCGCATCATATTTTCCGTGGTGCGGATGACAATGGGCACCTGCAACAGCGCCAGGGCGATAACGCCTGCCCAACCGGAAAAATGCTCCATTTTCGCCACCACCAGCGTGTAAACGAACAAGCCGATGACAATGGAGGGGGCGGAAAGCAGAATATCATTTATAAACCGAATCACTTCCGCCAGCAGGGATTTACGCCCGTATTCCGCCAGGTAAATCCCGGCCATAATGCCCAGCGGAGTGCCGCCGATGGTCGCCCATAAAATCAATAACCCGCTGCCCGCCAGCGCATTGGCCAGTCCCCCGCCGGCGGTATTGGGCGGCGGGGTCATCTGCGTGAACAGGGACCATGACAATCCCTCAAAGCCGCGGCTTACGGTAGTCAACAAAATCCAGCAAAGCCAAAACAGACCGAACGCCATGGTGATGAGGGACAAAAGCAGCGCCAGCCTGTTTTTCTGCCGACGCCAGGCCTGTCTTTTGCGGCGCGCCTCCGTTTGCGGGTTGGTATGAGTCAGTTGGTGTTCCACCGTGGCCATTATTTCACGCCCTCATTTTTCGCCAAACGCATGATCATGAACTTGGAGCAGGCCAAAACGATAAAAGTGATAACAAACAGAATAAGTCCCAGTTCCATCAGCGCCGCGGTATGCAGACCGGCCGACGCCTCCGCGAACTCATTGGCTAGCGCCGAGGTAATGCTGTTGCCGGGCATAAACAGCGAAATACTGGTTAACTGATTGGTATTGCCAATGATGAACGTCACCGCCATGGTTTCTCCCAGGGCGCGCCCCAGACCTAACATGACGCCGCCGATGACGCCGTTTTTGGTGAAAGGCAGGACGATGCGCCAGATGACTTCCCATGTCGTGCAACCGATGCCGTAGGCCGATTCTTTCATCATCACCGGCGTTTGCTCGAAAACATCGCGCATCACCGCGGCGATATAGGGAATGATCATGATGGCCAGGATAACGCCGGCCGCCAGAATACCGATCCCGAAGGCCGGCCCCTCGAATAACACGCCAACGAAGGGGATATTGGACAACACGTCACCCAACGGCTGCTGGAAATATTGGGCAAAGAGCGGCGCAAAGACGAACAAACCCCACATGCCGTAGACAATACTGGGTATGGCGGCCAGTAGCTCAATGGCCACACCCAAGGGTCTCTTTAACCAGTTGGGGGCAAGCTCGGTCAAAAACAGCGCGATGCCGAAACTCACCGGCACGGCTATCAGCAACGCGATGAAAGAGGTGACCAGCGTACCGTAAATAGGCACCAGCGCGCCAAACTGCTGGCCCGGGGGGGGATCCCATTCCTTGGTCCAAAGAAAGGCAAAACCGAATTTTTCAATGCTCGGCCAGGAGGCAACAATCAGCGAGACGATAATGCCGCCCAACATTAACAGCGTAATGAGGGCGGCAAGTCTGACCAACGTACCGAAAATCAGGTCGCCTTTTTTACCGGGGGCATGCTGTACCGGCATATTGTCAGCCATAGAATACTCTTTTAGCGGGTTCGTATTCCCTTCCGGTCAGGGAAGGGACGAAACACATTTACTCAGTAGAGCGCGTTACCGTTACTGTCTTTTATATTCGCTTTCCAAGCGGCGCGAATCTGGGCGACCACCTCTTTCGGCAGGGTAGCATAGTCAAGAGCGTTAGCCTGATCGCCGCCTTTATCATAAGCCCAATCAAAGAACTTGAAGACTTCCTTCGCCTGTTCCGGCTTGGTCTGGCTGGTATGCAGCATAATGAAAGTGGTGGAAGTGATAGGCCAGGCGTTATCGCCTTTCTGGTTGGTCAGATCCTGGGCGAACGATTGCTGCCAGTTTGCCCCTTTGGCCGCGTTGCTGAAGTTATCCTGGTTCGGCACGACCGGCTTGCCGTCAGCGGAGATAAGCTTGGTATAGGGCAAATTATTTTGCTTGGCGTAAGCATACTCAACATAACCGATAGCGCCGGGCAAGCGTTGTACGAAAGCGGCTACGCCGTCATTGCCTTTTCCGCCCAGGCCCACCGGCCAGTTCACCGTGGTGCCCGCGCCGACTTTCTGTTTCCATGAATCATTGACTTTGGACAGATAGCTGGTGAAGACATACGAGGTGCCGGAACCGTCAGCGCGGCGTACCACGGCGATACTTTGGTTCGGCAGCTTCACGCCGGGATTAAGCTTGGTAATGGCCGGGTCGTTCCATTTTTTGATGTTGCCCAGGTAGATTTCACCCAGCGTATGGCCGTCAAGGGTCAGCTGACCGGTTTTGATGCCGGGGATATTCACCGCCATTACGACGCCGCCGATAACGGTGGGGAATTGGAACAGGCCGTTTTGTTTCAGATCCGCATCGCTTAACGGGGCGTCGGAGGCGCCGAAATCAACGGTATTCGCTTCAATTTGTTTAATGCCGCCAGAGGAACCGATGCCTTGATAGTTAACTTGCGTGCCGGTTTCTTTTTGATACGTGTCGGCCCATTTCGCATAAACCGGGGCAGGGAAAGTGCCGCCGGCGCCGGTCAGGCTGGCTGCAGCAAACGAAGAGAAACTCGCCAGGGCGAATGTCGCTGCAACAACGCTGGCTACGGCTGTATGCATCTGTTTCATAATCCCTCCTGTGGGATATTAAATTCGGCCGGAGGCCGCTTTCTTCAATTATAGAGCTGCAGGAAGGAAAATAGGACAATTAGGTGACAGTCACATGTCAGCAATATGACATTTTTATGACAGGTCTTTCGATAAATTTGGCCCCCATTCAGGGGCCATAACGTCTATGATTTTACTCGACGGTGACCGATTTAGCCAGGTTGCGCGGCTGATCCACATCTGTGCCTTTAATCAAGGCGACATGATAAGCCAATAGCTGCATCGGAACGCTATAGTAAATAGGCGCAACAATCTCTTCCACATGAGGCAACGGAATAATCGTCATATTTTCATCATCAATAAAGCCGGCGTCTTGTTCGGCAAAGACATACAGCTGGCCGCCCCGTGCACGGACTTCCTCGATATTTGATTTCAACTTTTCCAGTAATTCGTTATTAGGCGCGATGACGATAACCGGCATTTCAGCATCGATAAGCGCCAGCGGGCCATGCTTCAATTCCCCGGCGGCATAAGCTTCGGCATGGATATAAGATATTTCCTTCAGCTTCAGCGCTCCCTCCATGGCGATGGGGTATAAAGCGCCCCGGCCCAGGAACAAAGCGTGATGTTTATCCATAAAACCTTCCGCCAGCGCCTCGATGGTCTTATCCAGCGCCAGCATTTGCTCAATACGCGCCGGCAGGGCTTGCAGGGCATGAACGATTTGCCGCTCCACCTCCCCATTAACGCCCCGCAAATGCGCGATGCGAGCCACCAACATCAGCAACGCCGTCAATTGGGTCGTAAAAGCTTTGGTGGACGCCACGCCGATTTCAGTACCGGCTTTGGTCATCAGCGCCAAATCGGATTCACGCACCAGAGAAGAGCCCGGCACGTTGCAAACCGCAAGCGAACCCAGATAGCCCAGGCTTTTTGTCAGACGCAGCGCCGCCAGGGGTATCGGCGGTTTCACCGGATTGGGACAGGGTAATAATTAAACTCCCCGGACGCACGGCGGATTTTCGGTAACGGAATTCAGAGGCGATTTCCACATCGCAGGGCATGCCGGCCAGCTCTTCAAACCAGTAACGCGCCACCATGGCGGAATGAAACGACGTGCCGCAGGCGATAATCTGCACATATTGTACTTTGGACAATAACAGATTGCCCTCTTCGCCCAATTCCGGCAACGTCACCTCGCCATGCGCAAACCTGCCTTCCAGGGCGTTTTTAATGGCCTGGGGCTGTTCGAAGATCTCTTTTTGCATGTAATGGCGATAATTGCCTTTGTCGCCGGCGTCATACTTGACCTGTGATTCGATCTCCTCCCGCTCAACCGGATTGCCCTGGGTATCCCATACGCGAACGGTACGACGGGTGACTTCGGCAACGTCCCCTTCCTCCAAAAAGATAAAGCGACGCGTGACCGGCAATAAAGCCAGTTGGTCGGAAGCCAGGAAGTTTTCACCCACGCCGCGACCGATCACCAGCGGACTGCCTGAACGTGCGGCCACCAGCACGCTGGGGTCGTTACTGTCCATGATAACGGTGCCGTAAGCGCCGCGCAGTTGCGGAATAACCCGCAATACCACTTCCGCCAGCGACCCGCCGTGCTGCGACTGTTCCCAATGGACAAGATGGGCGATGACCTCGGTATCGGTTTCGGAAGCGAAACGATACCCGCGCTCCAGCAAGCCGCTGCGCAGAGATTCAAAATTTTCAATAATACCGTTATGCACCACCACGATATGTCCCGAGACATGGGGGTGAGCATTGGATTCCGATGGCTCGCCGTGAGTGGCCCAACGGGTGTGGGCTATGCCGGTACCCCCGGCCAGAGGATGCTCATCTACCGCACGGGACAACGCGCCGACCTTGCCTACCCGGCGCAGACGCTGCAAATGTCCCTGGTTATCCACCACCGCCAAGCCCGCGGAGTCATAACCGCGATATTCCAGCCGACGTAACCCTTCCAACAAGATTTCAGCAATATCCCGTTGGGCAACCGCACCTACTATTCCACACATCTGTGTTATTCCTAAATACACGGCCCTGATGGGCCGTTTCGATGCCTTTGATCCGACCGATTCCGGTTATCCGGTTTCCCCGAGCCTGTAGAGCGGGGTATTGTTATATTCTTTATAGTGCAAGTTGCTGGCGGCGTTTAGATTTGCTCATGCAGATTTACCGCTGCGTTGCCGCCTTATCGCATCTCACTTATGACGCTTATTGTTAAATGGCGGTTGTACCGCCTTACCGACGCTGTGTATGTTGGACAGCAGTCTGATTATTTTGTGTTCAAGTACTAATTCTTTTTCTTTACCGGCCGCTGCCAGCCGCTGATATGCGTTTGCTTCATCCGGCTCAGCACCAGTTCATTTTCACCCACGTCGCAGGTAATGGTGGTACCGGCGGCGATGGTCGCGCCCTTGGCCACGGTGACCGGCGCAACAAGCTGAGTGTCCGATCCGACAAAAACGTCATCGCCGATGATGGTCTGATGTTTATTGGCGCCGTCATAATTGCAGGTAATGGCGCCGGCGCCGATATTCACACCGGCGCCTATCTCGGCATCGCCGAGATAACTCAGATGCCCGGCCTTGGAACCCAGACCGAGGCGGGCCTTCTTCATCTCGACGAAATTGCCCACATGGGCGCCCTCCGCCAGTTCAGAGCCGGGACGAAGCCGGGCAAACGGCCCGACGGTAACATTTGCGCGCAATAGGGCGCCGTCAATGACCGAATAGGGACTGATGATAACGTTATCGCCAATATCGCAATCCTTCAGGACGCAGCCCGCGCCGATAACGACGTTATTGCCCAGCGCCACCCGGCCCTCGATAATCACGTTGGCGTCAATGGTCACATCGCGCCCGTGGGTGAGCTCGCCGCGCAAATCAAAGCGCGCCGGGTCGCAAATCATGACGCCGGCCAGTAACAAATCATTCGCCAGCTGCTGCTGATACACCCGTTCCAGCGCCGCCAACTGACGACGATTATTTACCCCTTCCACTTCCCACAGCCGCCCGGGCTGCACGGTATTGATGTCTTTACCCTCCCCGGCGGCCATGGCGATAATGTCGGTGAGATAATACTCGCCCTGCACATTATTATTGTTCAGTCGTCCCAGCCAGCGCTTCAGGTCCGCGCCTGCCGCCGCCATGATGCCGGTATTGATTTCAGTTATCCGCCGCTGGGACTCGGTGGCATCTTTCTGCTCCACTATGCCGGTGACGCGGCCGTTTTCACGCACGATGCGCCCGTATCCGGCAGGGTCGTCAAGGGTTACGGTCAATAGGCCTATACCGCCTTCCGATTTGGCCGCCAACAGCCGCTCCAGGGTTGCCGGGGAAATCAGCGGCACATCGCCATACATGATCAAGACATCTTCGTCATCGAGCAAAAAGGGCATAGCCTGTTGGACCGCATGTCCCGTGCCGCGCTGCTCGGATTGCAAAACCCAGTTCAGCCGGGCATCGCTGTCCGCCAGCTTATCCCGCAATACCTCGCCGCCATGACCGTAAACCAAATGAATGCGCTGGGCGCGCAGCGTATTGGCCGCATCAATAACATGGACAATCAGCGGTTTTCCCGCCAGGGTGTGCAATACCTTCGGCAGATCCGAAAACATGCGGGTACCTTTACCCGCGGCAAGTATCACCACGCTCATTGCTCGATTCGACATAACCATCCTGATGAATCAAATTCAATAGACGAAAGTAAACCCGTTCATAACAGGGATTACTACATATTTTGGACTGAAAAACACATTATGGCCGCAGATTAGCCGATCCAATCAAAATAGTACCCCGAACCTGATGAAATGGACAATTGAAGGCAGTGAGAGAGGGGTAAACCGCGAAAACCCGGACAAAAGAGCCTGCCGGAGAGGTCATACTTTTTTTAATGTAAAATTAAGTTCCGGCAGCGTTTTCCCAACGCCCATTGGCGAGTTACATGCCGGATCTGATGCGGTTGAGTAAATTGACCCCATCAGTTCTTCCTGTCAATTAAGCAAAGGGGCCCATACCTCCACATTTCCCCTGGGCCGCGATGGTCGAAACACTAAGCCGTCAAAAGCAGAAGCAATGTTTTCAGTCGACTCGGACTACTGTACTCGGACTGTACTTGGAGCTGATGAAATCACGATATCAATACCGTTAATACATAAAAAACGACATTGTAAATTTTTTAACCAGGTCACATATACGATAAGAGTCGATAACAAAGTGTTGACACTTTGACGAGCAAAGGGGAATCTTCAACCTATGGAAAATGCCACACCCAAAGAACGAGTACCGCGTACGGCATCTTTCGTCGGAACGGTGCGACAAGAGATCGAACGCCTGATAGGCATCGGTGAATTGACCGGCGGCGCGCGGATTAATGAAAGCACGCTTGCTTTGCGCCTGGGCATCAGTCGAGGCCCTATCCGTGAGGCGTGTCGAGAGCTGGTGAACACCGGCCTGCTGCGGATAGAGCCTAACCGAGGCTTTTTTGTCAGAGAAATCAGTACCAAGCAGGCACTCGATATTTACGATTTGCGCGCGGTTATTTTTGCGATGGCGGCCCGACTCTGCGCCGCGGTGATCAACAGCCGGCAATTAGCTGAACTCTCCGAGCTGGTGGACAGGATGGATGCGGCGGTGCGCGAGGAAGATATCGGCACTTTCTATCCTCTGAATGTGCTCTTTCACCAGCGCTTGGTGGATTTTGCCGATAACCACAAAATTTCTCAACTCTGGCCTCTGCTTGAAGCGGAATTACACCTTTTTCGCCGCCGCGGGCTGGTGTTGCATGGTTCACTAGAAACCTCCAACGAGGAGCATCGCTCTATCCTGGAGGCATTGAAGAGCGGGCGGGATCTCTTGGTGGGCCGCTTGGCCGAGCGCCATATCCGAGCGGGCCGGGCCCGATTCCTGCGTAGTCTGGACGATAAGACTGACAGTAACGAATAACGTTGGCCGCTAAGGCCGGTTCATATCCTTAACGTTACGCCCATCACCAAGGGAGGTTTTTATACGCATAAACTGTTGACACTTAAAGTCAAGTTACAGGTAGCGAATTCGCCTCAAGCTCATTTGCCGTGAAATAAACAGGCGAATTCAGCATATTCCAACAGGGCGGCTGTATTACTGAAGTTTGACGGATAAAAACACTTCCAACGCGGTATCTCAATATTATGGAGACCAAATGAAGCGTAATGAAAGTTGTGATAACCCATCCTTCCGTATATCAGTCGCCAATAAAATATTGGTTTTGCTTTGTATACTCTATTTTCTGCTTTACATAGATCGGGTCAATCTATCGGTTGCCGCCGGTTCAATTAAGAGTGAATTTCATCTCAATACGCTACAAGTGGGGATGGCTTTCTCCGCCTTCGGTTATGGCTATGTGGTATTTCAAATTATTGGAGGATGGATTGGCGATCGTATAGGTCCACGGCGAACATTGGGGTTTTTTTTCTGCTCTTTTGGGGTTGTGTCGCCATTGGCATCGGCTTTGCCCACAGTCTGGCGGCTTTGATCATTGCGCGTATTGCTTTGGGGATAGCGGAAGGTGCGGCATTGCCTAATGCCACACGCGCCCTGGCAATTTGGATGCCCGTAGAGCGCCGCGCCAGTGCGCAAGGATTGATGCAGGGGAGCTCGCGTTTTGGAACAGCGATTGCCGCTCCCATCATCGCCGGCGTGATGCTATTCTTTGGAACATGGCGCGGGGCGTTTTGGGTATTGGGAAGTATTGGCCTGCTATGGGCTGTCATTTGGATAGCTTATTACCGTAATACCTCTTTGGAGAAGAGAGGAGAACACAAATTAAAGGGTGACTCACTTAACGTTATAGCAACGAATGCAGCGATAAAAGTGCCTTCTGTTCCCTGGAAACCATTAATCAAACGCATGGCGCCCACTATATGTGTTTGGTTCTGTCAAGGTTGGACTTTTTGGATGTTTCTTAGTTGGATCCCGCTTTTTCTATTAACCCAATATAGGGTGGATATTAAAAGCTCGGCTATTTTTACCGCCAGCGTATTTTTTTTCCGGCGTAGCGGGAGATTTGGTGGGAGGGTGGGCGAGTGATTATATCTATCGTAAAACAGGCAATCTTGTCAGGGCGAGAAGTAATTTGATTATGTTGGCATTTGCGGGGGCGGCTTTATGCGTTGCGCCGGTTATTTTTGTTTCGCATAACGTCAATATTGTCGTGGCCTGCCTGAGTGGCGCTCTTTTCTTTCTCGAACTCATGACCGGTCCGATGTGGACCGTACCCATGGATATTGCGCCGGATTATGCAGGCACAGCCTCAGGGTTGATGAATACCGGTTCGGCGATCGCCAGTATCTTGACGCCCATCGTTTTCGGCGTCGTGGTGCATGTCACCGGCAACTGGAATATTCCTTTTATCGGGTCATTCGCTTTTCTGGCCATGGGTTGTGCGCTTGCTACTCAGATTAAGCCTGATATCAGAGTTCAGACAGGAATTGAAAACAAGCAATCCGTTCCTAATTTTCTCTAAAAAGGAAAAATGATGAAAGATCAAAGTAAATCAGATGATTTTATTGAGGTTCAGGGTTTAACGAAAGATATTGCACACTTCATCCTTGAGACAGGTTACGAGGATTTACCCGCGGAGGTGGTCGCGCTCGGGAAAAAGTCGATCCTTGACGGCATCGGTCTTGCGTTGGCCGGTTCGGTGGCAAAAAGCGGTGAGCTTGTACGTCGACACCTGGAAACGCTCGGGTTGGAGAAAAAGGGTCCGGCGACGGTCATCGGCTCGGATCTGCATGTTCCGATTCGATTTGCCGCGTTTGCCAATGGCGTGGGTATTCATGCTGATGACTACGACGATACTCAGCTTGCAGTGGGCAAAGATCGGGTTTACGGCTTATTGACGCACCCTACCGCACCGGCACTGCCTGCCGCTCTGGCTAAAGCAGAAATGGCGGGATGTTCGGGAGCCGAACTGATGCTGGCCTACCACCTTGGCGTGGAGGTTGAGTGTAAAATTGCGGAGGCCATCGCACCTCGACACTACCAGGATGGATTTCACGCCACCGGTACTTGCGGCACTTTTGCGGCGGCGACCGCCGTTTCCAAGCTAGGCGGGTTTACTCTTGATCAAACCTTGCGCGCGCTGTCTATAGCAGGAAGCCAATCAGCCGGTCTACGCGAAAATTTCGGCACCATGACGAAACCCTTTCATGCCGGTCGAGCCTCTGAAAGCGGCGTGGTAGCGGCGGAATTCGCATTAATGGGATGGACGGCGACCGACAAGATTTTGGAGGCGCGGCGTGGGTTTTTCCATGCCGCGGGCGGCGGCTACAGTCCCGAGGTGATTGTCGGCCATCTTGGCCGGCCGTGGACATTCGCGTCACCGGGAGTCTCGATTAAGCCCCATCCGTCAGGATCGTTGACGCATCCGGGGATGACTGAAATGGCGCGGCTTATTCGCGAAAATGGCATTTCCGCCGATGATGTCGAGCAGGTTGACGTGGGTACCAATCACAACATGCCGAATGCACTTATCCATCATCGTCCGCAAAATGAACTGCAGGCAAAATTCAGTATGGAATTTTGCATGGCGATTCTCTTGCTTGAGGGTAAAGCCGGCCTGCTGGAGTTTACCGATGAAGTGGTCTGCCGTGCGGATGTAAAAGCGATGATTGAACGTATCAATTTCCATGTACATCCTGATGCTGAAGCGGCGGGTTACGACAAAATGACCACGATTATCGATATTCATCTCAAAGACGGCCGTACGCTCTCCGGACGCGCTGATTTTGGCAAAGGCAGCCCGGCAAACCCGATGAGTTATGAAGAAGTTGCGGATAAATTTCGCGGTTGCGCCGAAGCAGCGCACTGGCCTGCCGCCAAGGTGAACGCGATTATCGATACCGTCCGTAATTTGGAAAATATCAGAAATATACGCCAGTTGATGGCGCTTTGCGGCCGCTAACGGTGCTCCCCTTGCATAACACATTCAATGCATTATACAAGGGGGCGAACTGCGTCTGGCAACCTATCCAGACGGCCTATCTGAATTGTATTCATAAGGCATATCATGAAAACCCATAAAATTGCGGTTATTGCCGGCGACGGTATCGGTAAAGAAGTCATGCCGCAGGGCGTACGAATCGTGGAAGCTGTGGCCCGCAAGTTGGGCATCAGCCTCGAAATGGAGTCCTTTGACTGGGCGAATTGTGAATATTACCAACGGCATGGCGAAATGATGCCGGCCGATTGGTTCGAACAGATCAAGGAATTTGATGCCATCTATTTTGGCGCCGTGGGGTGGCCGGCTACCGTCCCTGATCATGTCTCGCTTTGGGGCTCGATACTTAAATTTCGTCGTGATTTCGATGAATATGTCAATTTACGCCCGGTACGCTTGATGCCGGGTGTACCTTGTCCATTAGCCGGGCGTAAACCTGGTGACATCGATTTTTATGTCGTCCGCGAGAATACCGAAGGTGAATATTCATCAGTGGGCGGGCGAATGTTCGAGGGAACGGAACGGGAAGTTGTTTTCCAGGAGTCTATATTCAGCCGCAAAGGCGTTGACCGCATTGCCAAATATGCTTTTGACCTGGCCCGTAGCCGCGATAAAAAGCATTTGACGTCAGCTACCAAATCCAATGGCATCGCCATCAGTATGCCGTATTGGGATGAACGAATCGAAGCGATGGCCCGGCACTACCCGGATGTCCGTTGGGACAAATATCATATCGATATCCTGGCGGCGCGTTTTGTTTTAAGTCCGGAGCGGTTTGATGTGGTGGTGGCTTCTAATCTCTTTGGCGATATTCTCTCCGATCTGGGACCCGCCTGTACCGGCACCATAGGCATCGCCCCCTCGGCCAATATCAACCCTGAGCGCACCTATCCTTCATTATTTGAACCCGTGCATGGCTCAGCTCCCGATATTTATGGGCAAAATATTGCCAACCCCATCGCCATGATCTGGTCCGGCGCCATGATGCTCGACTTTCTTGGCGAAGGGAAAGGCGTTTATCGCCAGGCCCATGATGCGATTTTACAGGCGATCGAATCCGTGCTGGTGGACGGGCCCACCACCCCCGATCTGGGAGGAAACGGCAAAACCGGTGACGTAGGCCAGGCTATTTACGATATTGTTGCGTAAAATGGACATCCCCCCCCGGCATGACCGGGGTAAACTGTTTTTAATTGTACAGTTAACTTTGGCATAGGGAAAATTCATATTCTAAAATGAAACAACTTACTGAGCGGCCTATAAGTTATAATTCCGGCACCGCGGCCGGAATTATAAGCAACTATATATCCTCTTTGATTGGGAGCTGCGCAATTACATTACTAACGGTACCTTTCTTAAAAATAGACTTTTTGGCTGTGTTACCGTAATCCGCAGTGTATATCAAATATTCCTCATCTTCATTTTTAGGGTAATAGAATAAATAAAAACCTACGTCCGATATTTCAAGTGGGCTTAAATAAACCCCTAATGGCTTTGATTCTGGCAGTTCTAAACCAGGGAGATCACTATCAAGAAGCATTCCATGAGAGTGTGCCAATAATCTTAGCATATCGAGATCACTACCATGAAGGATCAATTCATCATTTTCACAATTTAATATTTCAAGCTGACTATCTCTAAGATATCCAATAGCCATTGGCAATGTATAATTGGATCCCTTTGATGGATATATTTCGTCCTCAATAAAAAAGCTGAAGAGGCCATATTTCCAATAATTTCCCTCTGTTTTTTCCAGTAATTCGTAAAAAACAGCAAATACAAATGGTTGTCCGAAAATCATTTTCTAGCCTCTAACGCTCTGATTTCTTTGTTGAAGTTACCTAACTCTCTGTTACCCAGAGCATTTTTTTCATCACCAGAACTGCCACTCCAGTGAAAATTACCCTTACCATCCTTGCTTGTGTTGAAGAAACGGTGAATATTTCCATCATTATCAATTGATAGTCTTATCTTTGGATCTCTTGTGGCAATCGAATGCTCAAATAGATCTAAAGAATTTCTCGGCTCCACCCCCGCATTAGGCCTTGATCCTTGTGCGCCAGGGGTATGTTTAGCATTAGATTCAATTATAAATCCATTATTCGCCGCGATCGGTTCTGGAATAGGCAGTCTATTATCTTTGCCGTTAGACAGATAAATCAAATCATCCCGACTTGGCCCAGCCGGTATTGGCGTGACTGTCGCATCCCCGCCCGTATCCGGCTTACCATCCACGTTCCCGGTATGGCTGGCGCCCTGTTCTCCCCGCTGATCCGGTGAAATCAGTACGTTTTTATTATCCGGGATTGGCAATGGGTTTTCAAGTTTACCGCCCGTCAGGTCATCCGCGACCGGCACGGTTTCTGTGGAGCCGATACCTTCTGCGCCCAAGAGATGCTTCGCCACGCACAGCGGATTATCAAGGCAAGCGGCGTCCTGCAGCGCGGCGGCGGCTTTATCGAGCGCCGTTAGGGCTTGCTTAAATGGTCCTGCGACAGGACTCGCCAATGGCGTTACACCTGCTTGAGCGGTTGTCTGTCTTAATAGTTTTTGTCGATGTGCATCCAGGCTGGCGCGTTCAAACACGGGTTTGGCCGCCAACGGAGGTTTTATGCCGTTGCTTGCCGCGCCGATTTCTTTTGGGGAATCCGGCGTTTTGATTGTTTGCGCCGGCGTTTTATCCCCAATTTGCGGCTTGGGTTTGATAATCGGCTTGTTTCCACGGCCCTGCATATCGCTGCCTTCTCCGACTTTTGACGAGTAGAACAGAGCTCCCGCCGCTATAACTGGAGCCGAGAGTATTTGGCCCGCTGCCACGGCAAGCTCTGCGCCTAACGTTCGTGCCGTTGTTGAAGCAAGTACACCGGGATTCACTGCTGCGCCGGTCATTGCGCCTGGGGCGGCTAACGTGCTGGCAGACGTTAAAGCAAGGGCTGAAGCGCCAAGGGGGCGCCTACGGTCGTGGGATTTGCCGGCGGCGGGTTTGTGCTGTTCGGGTGTGCATGGGTTTCGTATTCGGCCTCAATTGATACCGCGCCTTCGGCGCTCGCTGAAACAACGTGCTGACTGGCTTGCCGCTCAGCACGCCGAGCGGCTCTTTCGACAATTTCAGAAGAGAGGGCAGCCAGATTGGCCAAGGCGGTGACAGGTTGTTGTTTCGCGGGTGTGGCTGCACACTCTTCCACTAACCTATTCGGCCTGATTTCTTGATTTACAGGCTTTGCAGGGGAAGTAGGCGCTGGCGAAGATTGCTCTTTATCGTCCTTCCCTGCGTCAGAAGCGTCTTCGGGCTGATTCGCCAGGCGTTGAAAGAATTGCGCCTGTGCTTCCTCAGCAAGCGCGTTAGATGTTTCAAAATCGGTTTTTGAGTGTAAGCCCAGTATTTTTTGTCGGTAAGATTCCGTTGCCCGGGTGTAGGCATTAGCAATCCGTTGATCCTGGATTTCAACGGTGCGCTTGAGTGCCGCCACTTCCTCTTCCAGAAACGCCGCCTCATGCTCCGCGATAACGTTCCACTCTTCCGCTAACAATGCCTTGATGGCTTCAAGACGCGATTGCCTTTCATTTAACAGGGCTTCAGTGGCGTTTTTATCCCTAACGCAGTTCTCTAGATGCTTTCTGCCTGAATCGGCGGCGGCACGGGCTTCATCCAATGTGGCGGGCATTGCGGCGTTGGCGTAATTGTCCTGTTCCTGTTCAACTAAAGCGGATAATCTCAACTCCTCTTGCTTCGCCGCTTCGGTCCGCCTTCTTTCTTCATCGAAAATAGCGTGATCTTTTGGAAACCGCTGCCTCTCAACCGCTTTTATGCTATCTCGATAAGCTTCTTTATTATGCTCTAGGGCATGTTTAATTTTTCCAAGGTTTTCGGCGGTTTCATCTCTACGCGTCGTGGCATTTTGGCAACGCCATTCAAAAGCTTGACTGGTTTGCCATAATTTATGATTAAGTCCGCGTAGTGATCTTAAAAATTTCTTACTCCTGGGGCCGCGCGTTCCCCGTTGAATCCCGGAAATCCACTCACGATTTTCTTCAATTTTAGCGAGTATCCCGTCTTTGATTTTTTATCAGGTTGGCTAATTCCTGATTTCTCCACTCCAAGGCTTGCTCCGCTTCAGGGAGCGTAAACGGCAGCGGCGAATTAAAATAATGTTCTTGCTCCTTATGGCCGGCATCGATACATTCTTGAGCATCTGCCGTTGGGGGATGCGCTAGATGAAATTCACGGGTTGGCTGTCTTGTCACCCGCATAAATTCAGGGCGCTCATGGTCGGCAAAGACATGGTGATCGAGATTAGGCGCTTGCCCTATTTTCTGTAAGCGGGCGCTGATATCATTGCGGATACTGCTTATTGAAGGCCCATCTTTGTAGGGAACAAATTCGTATTTTAACTGAGGTTGCAGTTGCCCACATATTGTAATAACCGGCCGGCCGTTTTCTATTCTTGCTGGACCTGAGCAGGGTTTTTCAATGAGTTGCCAATTATATTGCATTCTACCAGCCTGTGGACCTTGCGAGAAAAATCGCACCACCGGAGGCGCGTTAAAATGATGCGGGACGTTTCCTATCTGATAAGGAGAGGAAAAATTATATTGTGAACCCCTTCCTCCGATGTTGTTGTTCCAATAGCTGGGTTTGAAATAGGACGTATCATTGTTGAAACCATAATTCATAGCGTTTTCTTCCCTGAGTTAATAATCTAAATTCCATTAAAAGCACTAGATATCTTATTAGTAAGATCATCAATCATGATTGATTTATCAATTTTTTACTTTCAATAGGTACAGTTAATATAAATAAAGATTGATTTCAAGCGTGTTTATCGAGCCACCTCAAAATTATGATAATCACTCATGATGAAACGTGTCAATGCCAATTTAATGCTGACTTGCTAGGCGGTAAATTATTGTTATATTACCGTTATATACTTCTCTGAATTATTCTCTTAGATATGATATTTAATCAAAATAGAGGCAACTAATTAAAATAGTCGATAGTTCTTTAAAAGAGAAATTTAAATAAAAAAGGCCGGTTCAATCGACCGGCCTTTTACGAATGATTGCTTGGTTACATTGATTTTTTGGTCAGTTCAATGACCCGCAATTTTGCGATAGCCCTGGACAATTCAGCGGAGGCCTGAGCATAATCCACGTCGCCGTGGGAATTATTAATATGCTCTTCCGCCATACGCTTAGACTCCATCGCCCTCGCTTCATCAAGATCTTTGCCACGAATCGCGGTATCGGCAAGCACGGTAACGATGCTGGGTTGCACTTCAAGCACACCGCCGGACAGATAAATATACTCTTCCTCGCTGTGCTCTTTGACGATACGCACCATACCGGGCTTGATGGCAGTGAGCAGCGGGGCATGGCCGGGATAAATACCCAGCTCGCCTTCGCTTCCCGTTACCTGGATTTTTTCCACCAGCCCGGAAAACATTTTCTGTTCCGCGCTGACGACATCCAGATGGTAAGTGTTTGCAGCCATGTCACCCTCCTCTCACAGCGTTACAGTTTCTTGCCTTTTTCCACTGCTTCTTCAATGGAACCCACCATGTAGAACGCCTGCTCGGGCAGGTGATCGTATTCGCCGTCCATGATGCCTTTGAAGCCGCGAATCGTGTCTTTCAGGGAAACATACTTACCCGGTGAACCGGTAAATACTTCAGCAACGAAGAACGGCTGCGACAGGAAACGCTGAATCTTACGAGCGCGTGAGACCACCAGCTTGTCGTCTTCCGAAAGTTCGTCCATACCCAGAATGGCGATGATATCCTTCAGCTCCTGATAACGCTGAAGAATGGATTGCACGCCGCGGGCGACATCATAATGCTCCTGTCCCACCACCAGCGGGTCTAATTGACGGCTGGTGGAGTCGAGGGGGTCTACCGCCGGGTAGATACCCAAAGAAGCGATTTGACGGCTCAATACCACCGTGGCGTCAAGGTGGGCGAAGGTCGTAGCCGGCGACGGGTCGGTCAAGTCATCCGCAGGGACGTAAACAGCCTGCACGGAGGTAATTGAACCGGTTTTGGTGGAGGTGATGCGTTCTTGCAGCACGCCCATTTCCTCCGCCAATGTCGGCTGATAACCCACCGCAGACGGCATACGGCCCAGCAGTGCGGAAACTTCCGTCCCGGCCAGGGTATAACGGTAGATGTTATCGATAAACAGCAGAACATCGCGGCCTTCGTCACGGAATTTTTCCGCCATGGTCAGCCCGGTCAGCGCCACGCGCAGACGGTTTCCCGGCGGCTCGTTCATCTGGCCGTAAACCAACGAAACTTTATCGATAACGTTGGATTCGGTCATTTCATGGTAGAAGTCGTTCCCTTCGCGAGTACGTTCGCCCACGCCGGCAAACACCGAGTAGCCCGAATGCTCGATGGCGATATTACGGATAAGTTCCATCATGTTGACGGTTTTGCCTACGCCGGCGCCGCCGAACAAACCGACTTTACCGCCCTTCGCGAACGGACACATCAGGTCGATAACCTTGATGCCGGTTTCCAGCAATTCCTGGGAACTCGACAAATCTTCGTAGCTCGGCGCCGGACGGTGGATTGACCAGCGTTCGTCTTCACCGATGTCGCCCTTCATGTCAACAGGCTGACCCAGAACGTTCATGATACGTCCCAACGTGGCTTTACCCACGGGGACTTCAATCGAATGTTCCAGGTTGGTCACTTTCAGGCCCCGGCGCAAACCGTCGGAGGTACCCATGGCGATGCAACGTACGACGCCGCCGCCCAATTGCTGTTCTACTTCAAGCACCAATTTGGTGGCACCGTTTTCCACTTCAAGCGCATTGTACACCTTAGGTACGGCATCTTGCGGGAACTCGACGTCAACCACGGCGCCGATAACCTGGATAACATTTCCAGTAGCCATCTTGAATCCTCTACGTAATTCGTAACCCTAACCTAAACTGCGGCGGCTCCCGAAACGATCTCGGTGATTTCCTGAGTGATGCTGAATTGACGAGCCTTATTGTAAACAAGCTGCAGCTCTTTGATGAGACTGCTGCCGTTGTCCGTTGCAGCTTTCATCGCCACCATGCGCGCGGCCTGCTCACTGGCCAGATTTTCAACGACGCCCTGATAAACCTGTGATTCCACATAACGACGCAGCAAAGTATCCAGTAGCGACTTAGGATCAGGCTCATACAGATAATCCCAGGTCTTCTTCTTCAGATTTTCATCGTCTTCCGCGGGCGGCAAGGGTAAAACCTGCAACAGCTGAGGAACCTGGGACATGGTATTAATGAATTTATTGCTGACAATATAGAGCTTATCAAGACGACCCTCGTCATAGGCCTGCAGCATGACTTTTACCGGACCTATCAGTTCCGACAAGGTGGGGTTATCCCCCATACCGGTGACCTGGGCAACAACCTTACTGCCGATGGCGTTGAAGAAAGAAACGCCTTTGGATCCGATAACCGCCAGTTCGGATTCAACGCCTTTCTCATTCCAGCCCTTCATATCCGTCAGCACTTTCTTGAACAGATTGATATTCAGGCCGCCCGCCAGTCCACGGTCGGTGGACACCACCAGATACCCGACGCGCTTAACCTTGCGCTCTTCCAGGTAAGGGTGTTTATATTCCAGATTCCCCAAAGCAAGGTGACCAATCACATTACGCATCGTTTCTGCATAAGGACGGCTGGCCGCCATGCGATCTTGAGATTTACGCATTTTAGAAGCGGAAACCATCTCCATCGCTTTGGTGATCTTCTGCGTGTTCTGTACGCTGGCGATCTTGGTACGTATTTCTTTTGCGTTGGCCATCTCTGCTCCTCCTCATAGCTTGGCGGCCTGCATCAGCAGGCCGCTGCGCATTACCAGGACTGGGTTGCCTTGAAGTTATCAAGGATAGCTTTCAGCTTGCCCTCGATATCATCGTTATAAGCGCCGGTCTGGTTGATTTGTTGCAGCAAATCGCCTTGTTCACGGTCGACGTAGGCTATCAGCGCGGCTTCGAAGTCACCGACCTTGGCAAGCGTAACGTCTTCAAGGTAACCGCGTTCCGCGGCGAACAGCACCAGCGACTGTTGAGCCACCGACATCGGCGCATACTGTTTCTGCTTCAGCAATTCAGTCACTTTCTGGCCGTGATTCAGTTGCTTGCGCGTTGCTTCGTCCAGATCCGAGGCGAACTGGGAGAAAGCAGCCAATTCACGGTACTGCGCCAGCGCGGTACGGATGCCGCCGGACAGTTTCTTCATGATCTTCGTTTGAGCGGCGCCGCCCACGCGAGAAACCGAAATACCGGGGTTTACCGCGGGACGAATACCGGCGTTGAACAGGCTGGATTCCAGAAAGATCTGGCCGTCGGTGATGGAAATCACGTTGGTCGGAACAAACGCTGAAACGTCGCCCGCCTGGGTTTCGATGATCGGTAATGCGGTCAGCGAGCCGGTTTTACCCTTCACTTCACCCTTGGTGTACGCTTCGACATATTCGGCGTTGACGCGGGATGCCCGTTCCAGCAGACGGGAATGGAGGTAGAACACGTCCCCAGGATAAGCTTCACGTCCAGGCGGACGACGGAGCAGCAGGGATATTTGACGATATGCCACGGCCTGTTTCGACAAATCATCATAGATGATCAAGGCATCCTCGCCACGGTCGCGGAAATATTCGCCCATGGCGCAACCGGCATACGGCGCCAGATATTGCAAGGCGGCGGATTCGGACGCGGTGGCCACCACAACGATGGTATTGGCCAGGGCACCGTGTTCTTCCAGCTTGCGCACGACGTTCGCCACGGTCGAGGCTTTCTGGCCTATGGCGACATAGATACATTTTATGCCGGAATCGCGCTGGTTAATGATGGCGTCGATAGCCAGCGCGGATTTACCCGTCTGACGGTCGCCGATGATCAATTCACGCTGGCCGCGGCCGATTGGAATCATAGCATCGACGGATTTATAACCGGTCTGCACCGGCTGATCCACTGACTGACGTTCGATAACGCCCGGGGCGATTGCTTCGACCGCGGAAAAGCCGTCATGCTCGATCGGACCTTTCCCGTCAATGGGCGCACCCAAAGTGTTCACCACGCGACCCAACAGACCACGACCCACCGGCACTTCCAGAATTCGGCCGGTGCATTTGACCTTCAGGCCTTCTTCAAGATCTTCATAAGGCCCCATCACCACGGCGCCGACAGAGTCGCGTTCCAGGTTAAGGGCGATGGCGTAGCGATTGCCGGGCAGTGCAATCATTTCGCCCTGCATCACTTCAGCCAGACCATGAATACGGATAATACCGTCACTCACGGAGACGATAGTACCTTCATTGTGAGCTTCGCTCACCACATTGAACTGAGCAATGCGCTGCTTGATCAGTTCGCTGATTTCGGTGGAATTCAGTTGCATGCTCCAGTCCCCTTAAGACTGCAATACGTCTGTCAGGCGTTCGAGACGACCGCGAACGCTGCCGTCTATCACCATATCGCCCGCGCGAATAATCACGCCGGCAATGACAGACTTATCAATTTTGCAATTCAGCTTAACTTTGCGAGACAGACGTTTTTCCATCGCGGCAGTAATCTTCGCCAGTTGCTCATCTTTCAGTGCGTTTGCGGAAATGACTTCAACTTCCACAGTCGATTCCAGCGCCGCGCGCAGATGAATAAACTGTTCCAGCACATCCGGCAAAACCGCCAAACGTCCATTTTCAGCCATGACCTTGATCAGGTTCTGGCCCGCCGGGTCGAGTTGATCACCACAAACAGAGATAAACGTATCCGAGAGCGTTTCCGGCGCAACGGCGCCGGATAACAGCTCCGCCATCTGATTATTGCGGCTTACCTCGGCGGTAAACGACAACATCTCTTGCCACTGTTCAACGCGCTGGTGCTCGACGGCAAAGTCAAAAGCCGCTTTGGCATAGGGGCGAGCTACAGTTACTAATTCAGACATCAGCCCCTCCCTCCCTAAAGTTCAGCGACCAGTTTATCAACGATGTCGCTGTTGGCAGCTTCATCCACGGAACGTTCGATAATTTTCTCGGCACCCGCCAACGCCAGCAATGCAACTTGCTTGCGCAATTCTTCGCGAGCGCGTTTGGTTTCAGCTTCGATTTCAGCCTGCGCCTGCGCCACGATTTTATTGCGTTCGTCTTCTGCTTCCGCTTTTGCTTCGTCCACAATCTGAGCTTTCCGCTTGTTGGCTTGCTCAATGATTGCCTGGGCTTCGGCTCGCGCTTTCTTCAGATGATCGGTCGCATTGGCTTGCGCTATGTCCACCTCTTTTTTGGCAAGATCCGCAGAAGCGAGGCCGTCGGCAATTTCTTTTTGACGTTTCTCGATGGCAGCCATTAACGGCGGCCATACGTATTTCATGCAGAACAGGACAAACAGGACAAACGCGATGGCCTGGCCGAGGATTGTTGCGTTAAGATTCACAGCACAATGCCTCTTATAAAGTTAACGGAATGATGTTGTATTAAAATCACGCAGTATACACACTACGCTACGGCAAACATCACGTACAGTCCCAGACCCACAGCGATCATGGGGATGGCGTCAACCAGACCCATAACGATAAAGAACTGTGTACGCAGCAGGGGAATCAGATCCGGCTGACGCGCAGCACCTTCCAAAAATTTACCACCCAGGATGCCGATACCGATCGCAGCACCGATTGCCGCCAGACCCATCATCACAGCGGCAGCCATGTACAGCAGATCGAGATTCAGGTTTTCCATGACAGTCTCCAGTTTGTTTCAGATTAAACGCAACATTATTGTTAAAAATATCAGTGTTCTTCAGACGCCATCGCAAGATAGACAATCGTCAGCACCATAAAGATAAAGGCCTGCAACGTAATGATCAGGATGTGGAAAATGGCCCAAGGCACATTCAGAATCCACTGCGACCACCACGGTAACAGACCGGCAATCAGGATGAAAATCAACTCACCCGCGTACATATTGCCAAACAACCGAAGGCCCAATGAAACCGGTTTGGACAGCAAGCTGACGCCTTCAAGAATGAAGTTGATGGGGATGAAAGCCCAATGGTTGAACGGCTGCATGGTGAGTTCTTTGACAAAACCGCCGATGCCTTTCATCTTCACGCTGTAGAACAGAATGAGGATAAATACGCCTAAGGCCATCGATATCGTGATGTTCACGTCGGCGGAAGGGACAACGCGCAACGCCGGCAACCCGATAACTCGTTCGCCGATATAAGGCAGCAGATCGATTGGCAGCAAATCCATCAGGTTCATCAGGAAGACCCAGACGAAAATGGTTAACGCCAACGGAGCGATAAGCTTGCTTTTACCGTGAAACATGTCCCTTACGCTGCCATCGACAAACCCGACAATCAGCTCAACGGCGGTTTGCAGTTTACCGGGAACGCCGCTGGTGGCGCCTTTGGCGACACGACCGAAGATCCAGATAAAGATTACGCCCAACAGCAACGAAAAGAACATGGAGTCAATGTTCAGCGTCCAGAATGTCGCCGGGCCGTTGTGGGGATTAACCAGTTCGAAAGTACGCAGGTTCAACTGAAGGTTATTCAGGTGGTGCCCTATGTATTCCTGTGGAGTAGAGATTTCTCCTGATGCAGACATGATGCCTCTTACCCTTTGTTGTTAATTACGGCCGGTGCCGATATCTGCACAATCAGCACCGATAAATAGGTCAGGCCCAATGGAACAAACTCAGCCTTGAACACCCCAAGCGCCACGATAAGCAAGATTATCGTAACGACGACCTTGAGCGCCTCACCGATGGCAAACGACCAGGCGACGCGTCCCGCGGCGGGAACGCCGGCCTGATGGCGCCAGGCAAACAGCGCGAACATCACATTCGGCAACCAGGCCGACAGCCCACCGCCCAGAGCGGAGGCGCTCCAACGCGGATTGAACAACGCAAACAGCGCGCTTACCAGAACAAAAGCCATTAGCTGGATAAATAACAACTTTCCGGCGACTTTCCCGCTGTAGAGGGATAAGGACATGACTTAAGTTATCTCCGCACCCGTTCTGGTCAAACTGAAGGAGTATAAAACTGCCTTTAGCCTCATGAGTCAAGCAGCTAAAAACGTGCAAATTATACGGGTCGATACTATGAATTCAATCCATAAGTAGCGAAAAGGTGAACAATAATTTAAATCCGTTTGTTTTACCCGTTTTTAGCCATAAAGCGCAGGAATCATACCATGCATAACTTCGCACTGCTTGAGCAATTATTACATGTTAAACTGTGCGCATGATCACATTTAAAAAGCAAAATTGCAGCAGCAGAGGGAATTTGTCCGGTGACCTTTCGCTTTTCCGGCGATAGAAATGATACTAGTTTCAATGAATTATATTTATTTTATTGAAAAACAAGCTTTATCGCCTTTCGATTCGCTCAAAGGGAAAATACGCAGCGTTTTTTTTTCAAACCTCTTGGGTAATATCATTGACATTTTTAGACACATATATTTTCCATAGTGACTATTAGAGTCAAAACTAAATTGGCGCTATAAAGGATGATAATTAATTGTTAAATAATGGTGAACGATATTTGAAATATTTATAATGTATCAACCGTTACCGGACTGAATTTTCCTCTGGAACCTATTCAACTTTTTATTGATAAAAAACAATTTTAGCAACGCTTTAAAACCACTAAATGCCTCTCCTCGGCCAAGGTCGGAACGGAGAGCTTGATGATGGATTCAACCGAAAATCCACCGGGCAGCGCGGCAAGCTCCGATTCCGGCAGGGTTCCTTTAAGGGCGTAAAACAGTCCTTTGCCGGGGGAGGCCAAATGTTCACACCATGACAGCATATCGTTAACGGAAGCGAACGCGCGGCTGATAATACCGTCATAGGACGCCGGCGGCATAAAGTCCTCAACCCGGCTTTGCACGATTTCAATATTGCCCAGCTGCAACTCATGCTGAGCCTGCCGTAAAAAACGGATTCGTTTGCCAAGACTATCAAGCAAGGTGAAACGGGAAGTCGGACGGACGATGGCAAGGGGTACGCCCGGTAAGCCGGCGCCGGTGCCGACATCGATAAAATGCTGTCCCTGCAGGTGGGCATTCACCACGATACTGTCCATGATGTGACGTATCAGCATTTGATGAGGATCACGTATCGAGGTCAGGTTATAAGCCTTGTTCCATTTGTCGAGCAGCCTGACATAATCCAGCAACTGCTGCTTTTGACGATCGGACAGCGTAATCTTTCCCTGGTCCAACAAGGCGTCCAGTTTACTCAACATAGAAGAATCCTTTAGCGGTGCGGAATATCCAGACTGATACCTTAAAGCGTCAAATCACAGGAGCGGGGGCAATACTCTACCCCTTCACTGCAACTCGGAAAATTCGGGGGTGACGGCGTCTCAGGCGCTGCGGCGTAATAAACCCTGTTTTTTTAGCCAGACCAGCAAAATCGAAATTGCCGCCGGCGTCACTCCGGAGATACGGGACGCCTGTCCTATGGATATCGGCTTGTGGTCATTGAGCTTGGCAATGACCTCATTGGACAAGCCTGACACCTGCGCATAGTCGATTTCGACAGGCAATAGGGTATTTTCATGACGCAGCTGTCTGTCGACTTCATCCTGCTGGCGTGAAATATAACCCTCATATTTGATCTGGATCTCCACCTGTTCCGCCGACTGCGGATCGTCCAAAGGAGGAGAAAACATTGGCAACGAGGTAAGAATGCCATAGGTCATTTCAGGGCGGCGTAACAGTTCCTCACCGCTGGCCTCACGGGATAACGGGCTTTTAAGCAAATCGTTGATCTTTTCCACTTCATCGGTGAGCGGGTGCACCCACAGGTCACGCAGGCGTTGACGTTCCCGCTCAATCCCCTCAAGCTTTTCGCTAAAGCGAGCCCACCGCTCATCGTCCACCAACCCCAAGGCACGGCCGGTTTCCGTAAGGCGCAAATCGGCATTATCTTCACGCAGCAGCAACCGATACTCCGCACGGGAGGTAAACATTCGATAAGGCTCCTTCGTACCGAGCGTGCATAGATCGTCCACCAACACCCCCAAGTAAGCCTGATCCCGCCGAGGAAACCACCCTTCCAGATCCCGGGACGCCCGACCTGCATTGATGCCGGCCAGCATGCCTTGGGCCGCGGCTTCTTCATAACCGGTGGTGCCGTTGATCTGGCCGGCAAAAAACAGGCCGGCGATATATTTGCTTTCCAATGTTGGTTTCAGATCGCGCGGATCAAAAAAATCATATTCGATGGCATAGCCTGGACGGACGATCACCGCGTTTTCCAACCCCTTCATGGAATGCACGATTTTCATTTGCACATCAAAGGGCAAACTGGTGGAAATACCGTTAGGGTAGACTTCGTTGCTGGTAAGCCCTTCCGGCTCCAGGAATATCTGATGGGAATCGCGATCGGCGAAGCGCATGACCTTGTCTTCGATGGAAGGGCAATAGCGTGGTCCTACGCCTTCTATGACCCCGGCATACATCGGGCTACGATCAAGATTCTGCCGAATAACCTCATGAGTACTCTCATTGGTATAGGTGATGTAACAAGGCACTTGGCGCGGGTGTTCATCAACGGATCCCATAAACGAGAAGACCGGCAAAGGATCGTCTCCTCGCTGGGTGGCCAACACGCTGAAATCGATGGTGCGGGCATCAATACGGGGCGGGGTGCCGGTTTTGAGCCGCTTCACCCGGAAGGGCAATTCACGCAGGCGTTTCGAGAGCGCGATGGATGGCGGACAACCGGCCCGTCCGCCGCTGTAATGATCCATGCCGATATGAATTTTTCCATCCAGGAACGTTCCCACGGTCAGCACCACCGAATGGCCGCGGAATTTCAGTCCCATCTGCGTAACCGCACCCACCACGCGATCGTTTTCCACGATCAAATCTTCCACCGCCTGCTGAAAGATCATGAGATTAGGCTGATTCTCCAGGGCGGTACGAACGGCTAAACGATACAGCAGTCTATCCGCCTGGGCGCGAGTTGCCCTAACAGCGGGTCCCTTGCTGGCGTTTAGTATCCTGAACTGAATACCGGCTTGATCAATGGCTTTAGCCATGAGCCCGCCCATGGCATCGATTTCCTTGACCAAATGGCCTTTCCCTATGCCTCCAATGGCGGGATTACAAGACATTTGTCCAAGGGTATCGATATTGTGCGTCAATAACAGGGTCTTGCATCCCATACGAGCCGATGCCATGGCCGCTTCAGTTCCTGCGTGGCCGCCACCAATGATAATGACGTCAAACTGATCGGGATAAAACATGTTACATACACCTCGTGTTTACGGCGAAAGAGAGTCATGGTCTGCCGGGAATGTGGATTCTACTCGACTTTGGAAGTGATACAAGCCCCGGGGATCTTCGGGTAATTAAAGAAAGATCTTTTTATTTAAAGATCTCTTTATTAACTCTACTACTAGGATCGCGATCCTCTGTGGATAAAGGGAATTCCACTTTAAAAAACAAGTTATTGGATCCGATCGTTTGCTGTGAATTAAACGTGATCCCAAACGGTATAAGCTGGGATCAAGATCCCGTGTTATGCACAGCTCAAGAAGCGAGCAAGGGTTATACAGTGGATAAATACCGGTTATAGGCTGGTTTTAAGCTGTGTTATGCACAAGAAAAAAGATCTTTTTTTGTTATTTGAGGAGATCGATCCAGTTCTTGGCCCATTCCTCCGCCGGATCCTCGGGAATTTCATGCTGTGTGATATCGATCTTCAAAATGTCGCCGATTCGCTCCGCTCCTAAGGCCATCATTTGCCGATCAACCGCATCGATTGCACCGCAAAAAGTATCGTATTCACTGCTGCCGATCCCGACCCCGCCGTATTTTACACTGGCAAGCGAGGGCTTGGCGGCCGCGATCTGTTCAAATAAGGGCTGCAGATTATCGGGCAATTCCCCAGCGCCATGGGTAGAGGTAATAATAAGCCACAGCCCCTGCGGACTCAGCTCTTCCCATTCCGGACCGTGCAATACTTCGGTGGTATATCCCCGCTGTTCCAGCAAACCGGCGATATGCTCTGCAACGTATTCCGCGCTGCCCAAGGTACTGCCGGAAATCAACGTTACGTCGGCCATATTCTTTCCATTTGATCAATGAGCCGGTATTGTACGCTGTGTAAGGCCTGGGATCTACCTGTGGATAATAGGGGTATAAGAAATAGCGATCACGGGACGATGGTGCGGCTGATGGGGTTTTGCAGCGATATGAGCGTTTCTGTGGACTGGATCTCGTCAATCGTTTGGATCTTGTTGATAAGAACTTGTTGCAGCGCGTCTATGGAGCGGCACATGACCTTTATGAAAATACTGTAATGGCCGGTGGTGTAATAGGCTTCCACCACCTCTTCCAGTTCCTCTAGTTTCTTAAGCGCTGAAGGATAGTCCTTGGCGCTTTTCAATATGATGCCGATAAAGCAACACACGTCATAGCCCAGATGTCTGGCGCTGACATCCACCCTGGCGCCGGTAATAATCCCTGCCTGCTTCATTTTTTCCACCCGTACATGAACAGTCCCGGCACTCACCGCCAGCTGCTTTGCCAGCTCCGCATAGGCTGTACGGGCATTTGCCATCAATGCCTTTAAAATAGCGCGGTCAAGATCGTCTATCAGGTAAATGTCCGACATGGTTTCCTCTGTTTTCCCGATGAGCGTGCCGCGGCATAGCGACGGATCAGGCTGAAATTTTCATATGCTGCGGCGCCAGAGGCGCGTTAATCGGCTTCGCAGGCCGGTATCGAACCGCCAGATATGATCGAATATCTTCAGGATACCCGGTTTTCCCATCGCCGACAGGGCAACGGCATGAAAACGTTGTTGTTGCAGCTGTTGATGCTGTTTTATGCGGGCAGTCAGCTCGTCCGGCAAACGCTGAGCGATAAAGTCGGAAATCACCACCGCGTCCGCATCTCGCCATGGGGGAGTGTCGAGTTTATCCGCTAACGCAGTCAGACAGGCGGCGAGATCGGTTCCTCCCTTGAATTGCTGCCCGAGAAAGCGAATCGCCTGTTCCAAACCTGACGGCGCCGTCAGTTCATAGCTGACCATCCCGGTAGAAAAAAGAGTGACGTAACAACGGCGGTCATCCGTCAAGGCAATGCGCATCAACGCCAGACAAAAGGCTTTTGCATACTCCTCATTGATGCCTCCCATGGAGCCGGAAGTGTCCACACAGACGATAAAGGGCCCCCGCGGTTGCGATTTCAAACGCTCACTGCTTACCGGGCGTTGGATGAGATTCTCTCGCCAGCTATCCCCTTGCAATCGATAGGTCAGAAGGCGTTTTTCCAGCAGACGGCGGTAAAATTCAAACTCCAGATCGCTTATTCCCAGGGTTACCAGCTCGGAAGGCAGTAATCGCAGCAGGTCATCGCTTTGATGGATGCCGTTGACTTCTTCAGGGAGTACCGCCGGTTCACGTATGCGCAATCGTACCCATTGCTGGGCGGTTTCCGCCACCGCCTGGGTTTTTGCCTGGCGGCTGCGGCCCAATTGATCGGCCAGGGCCCGAAGTTCAGGCTGTCGCCGCAAAAACTCCCCATAGTGCACCAACTGCCGGTAATCCAACTGTTGCCATTGACCGGCGGTCATATCCCATAATCTTCCCGCCGCGTTATCGTTTTCCGCCAACAAAGGCACCAACGCCCCACTAACCATCAGGTGCTGCTGTAATTCATCAAGCAGCATCTCCTGTTCCTGCTCGAGCAGCTGCTGATGAAAGGTAGTGGCCTGCAAGGTAAGGCTGACGCGCCAGCGCTGAAGAAACAGTACTTGGAAGCTGTTCTCCGGCCGGGTGTTATCAAGGGTCGCGTTTCTGGTCAGCGTTCGAGCCTGGGATGAAAAGGGCGACCCCAGCTGTTCCAGTCGCGCCAGTATTTGCGGTAATGCCGTGTTGAAATCGTTTCGCGCCAATAGCTGGCACGCCTGAAAGGACTGAAATTCCGCTGCCAATCCCGGCGGCACGTGGGTATCTTTAACCGTTTTTTCCAAACGCTGTTTTATTAACGGCGTGCGCTGTAACAACGCTTTTTTCAGCGAAGGATATTTATCCATGAAAATCGCCAACTGAGGGCTGGCAAGCAGGGTCAGGATAAAATTATCCAACAGCTCGCTGTCGTTGATGGATAAAAACATGTCCAGCGTGGTTAATTCCAGCATAGTGAATTAACTCTGTCTGGCCAGCTGCAATTGCTGCGCTACGTCCAGCAGGCTGGCTTCGATTTTCGCCACCCATTCTTTCGTGATGAACAGGCAGGACTGATGTTCACTGAAGCGGCTCCGTTGCTGGTTGTATTGCCGTTCCACGTCCATCAAGGCTTCTTTAAGCTCCGCGGGCAATTCAGTGACGGTGGTTTTGCTTTCAAGCGCCAGCAGCGAGGCTCGCCGGCTGATATCCAGCACTTCCAATTGCTGGTGATCGTTTATTCGCGCCTCCAGCGGCTGGGCAAATCCGATGTTATTGAACCGCGCTTTTAAAATTCCGCCTTTCGTCAGCCATTGCTGAAGTACGTCTCTTTCCACCGCGATATGAGTGACTGAAATATCTTGCAAAACCAAGGGCGTTTGCAATATCAGCAGCAGCATTTTGTCACTCAATGCCTCCGGCAGTGAGTAGAGAGGCCGGCGGGCCATCAGTCCTTTGCGAGCATTGACCGTTATTGCTTTATGAACGCTGTGTTGATGGAAATGCTCGATTTTCTGTCTGACGATATCCTGTATCTTCAACAACATGGCCTGTTGCTGATAGCCCTGTTCCAGCAGTACGCCTTCCACTTGACGCTCAATGAGGCTAAGGCTATCAGGGTCATGCCATAAACACTCGGTCAGTAAAATAATGTCCACCGGCGCAATGGTCTGCCGATCGTTGAAAAACGCACAGGCTTGCAATAACCGTAACGCTTTTTTCCAGCGTCGGTCTGAGACATAGGGCGCATCCGTGAGCGCATCGAGTCGCTGGCGCAACTGATAAATCAATTCAAAGCATTCCGAAGATAAACTGACCTGGTCGATTTGCGTCTGCCAGGAATCGTACTCTTCATCGCTTATTTTCACCGACTCAGGGATGGTTTGCGCACCGGGTTCCGTTGGATGGGTTAACAAGGCATGAAAATTGGTTTTATCTTTTACCTTATGCAGCCACAGGCGAATCAACATACGATCATATAGGGCTTCCAGTCCGCTTTCAGCATCAGGCAACTCATTAGATGCGGTAATCAGCAACCGCATCGGAAGAGACTGCTCTTTATCGCCGTTACGAAATCGCCGCTCATTGATAGCGGTCAGCAACGTATTCAGAATGGCCGGGCCCGCTTTCCAAATTTCATCGAGAAAAACGATTTCCGCTTCGGGCAAATATCCTTTGGTCAGGCGTTCATAACGCCCATCTTCTTTTAAAGCCTGAAGAGACAGCGGGCCGAATACTTCTTCCGGCGTGGAGAAACGCGTCATAAGATAATCAAACGCCCGCGCATGGCTGAACGCCAGCTTAATTCTGCGTGCAATCAAGCTTTTGGCTATACCTGGAGGGCCGAGTAAAAAAACGCTTTCACCGCATAACGCCGCCAGGAGACAAAGGCGGATGGTATGCTGCCTCTCATACAGCCCGCTTTCCAAGGCGTTGCTCAGACGATAAATTCTCTCAACCAAAAGGGATGAATGAGCCATAATGAATGCGTTAACCCGAAAGGAATGATTTTAAGACAATAAACCACTCTTTTTTAGAATGATAGGCTTGAAAAAGGATACCGAATGGTCGCCGAGCGAACTATCCGGCCATTTTTTATACTTATAAAGATGATATTAAATTAGGTATTCTTCAAGTTTCATGCATACTGTGCGCTTTTTGATGAGCTCAGGATGAAGCCCAGCAAACGCTAACGGATAGACTACAGCGCGAAGAGGTTATGAGCAGAGAGACAAAGCAATCCTTGCCGGCGGTCACATTAGCCGCAATTGGCGTGGTTTATGGAGATATCGGCACCAGTCCTCTATACACCCTCAGAGAATGCCTGGCCGGTCATTATGGCTTCGGCGTTGAGCGGGGAGCGGTATTCGGCTTCCTCTCCTTGATTTTTTGGCTGCTTATACTCATCGTTTCGTTCAAATACCTGACCTTCGTAATGAAAGCAGATAACGCCGGCGAAGGCGGGATATTGACGTTGATGTCATTAGCCGGCAGAAATACGTCTGCCCGTATAACCTCCACTGTGGTTATTATGGGCCTGGTAGGGGGCAGTTTTTTTTACGGCGAGGTAGTGATAACACCGGCTATTTCGGTTCTCTCGGCCATTGAGGGGTTGCAAATTGCCGCTCCGTCTTTGGATACCTATATCGTTCCGCTGTCGGTTTTGGTATTGACCCTGCTGTTTATGCTGCAGAAAAAAGGGTACCGGCGGTATAGGAAAGTTATTCGCTCCGGTCATGGCGCTATGGTTTCTCACCCTAGGGGTGCTCGGCGTCAGGGGGATATGGATTAATCCCGAAGTGCTGTATGCCTTGAATCCCAAATGGGCGGTGAGCTTTTTCGTTCAATATAAATCAGTATCCTTTTTCGCCCTCGGCGCGGTGGTGCTGGCTATCACAGGTGTGGAAGCTCTCTATGCCGATATGGGTCACTTTGGCAAACTTCCCATACGTCTCGCCTGGTTCAGCGCGGTTTTACCTTCGCTGGCATTGAACTATTTTGGCCAAGGCGCATTGTTATTGAAAAATCCGGCAGCCATCAAAAAACCCCTTCTTTTTGCTTGCGCCGGATTGGGCGTTGATTCCACTATTGATTTTGGCGACGCTCGCTACGGTTATCGCCTCCCAGGCGGTCATATCCGGTGTTTTCTCTTTAACGCGCCAAGCGGTCCGTTTGGGGTATTTGCCCCCGATGCGCATCGTGCACACCTCTGAGATGGAATCCGGCCAGATTTATATTCCTTTTATCAACTGGCTATTATATACCGCAGTGGTTCTGGTTATCCTGAGCTTTGAGCACTCCAGCAATTTGGCGGCGGCCTACGGCATCGCCGTCACGGGGACCATGGTCATTACCAGTATATTGTCCTCTACTGTCGCGGTAAAAAACTGGCATTGGAATCGCTTCATGGTGATTATTTTGCTGGTGCTGTTGTTAGGAATGGATATACCGATGTTCTCCGCCAATGCCCTTAAAATATTTTCCGGCGGCTGGCTGCCGTTGCTGCTGGGCTTCCTGATGTTTATCGTAATGATAACCTGGAAAAGCGAACGCTTTCGATTGCTGCGTCGTTTGCATGAACATGGCAACTCCCTTGAGGCCATGATTGCCTCACTGGAAAAATCACCGCCAGTGAGAGTGTCGGGAACGGCGGTCTTCATGTCCCGCGCCATGAATGTCATCCCCTTTGCGCTACTACATAATCTCAAACACAATAAGGTCTTGCATGAAAGGGTGGTTTTGCTAACGCTTAGAACGGAGGACGCGCCGTTTGTACATAATGTTCGCCGTGTGACCATAGAGCAGCTTTCGCCGACGTTTTGGCGGGTTGTGGCTAACTATGGCTTCAAGGAGACGCCCGACATGGAGGAAATCTTCCACCGCTGCGGTTTGGAAGGCTTATCCTGCCGGATGATGGAAACATCGTTTTTCATGTCCCATGAATCGCTGATTTTAGGTAAGCGGCCATGGTATTTGCTTGTTCGAGGCAAGCTGTTTATCGCGCTGAGCCGCAATGCCTTGAGGGCGCCGGACCAATATCTTATCCCGCCTAACCGGGTGATAGAACTGGGTACCCAGGTGGAAATCTGACAGCCTTTGTCCGCGGCAGCATTGATACAATTCCGTATTTTAGCGGTTGGAAACTAGATTCCTCGACAAGCCCGTGTCCGGTCAATCATTTTCCGCCAACAATTTTTGGCAAGCCCCCCAAGGCCGCCATCGAATCAGAGGCAAGGATGGCATCCACTATGGCCTGATGCGATTCCAATTTGACAACCTCATCGCTGACGATAGCTCGAAAATAGTTTTGATAAATGGAGCTGAAAAGATTGGCGAACGACGAAAGAAACGGGTTCCCGCTTATCTCATAGATGTGTCGGTGAAATTGAGCATCGACGTTTATCCAGCGTTCCCGATCAAAGCGTTTATGCAATGCGCTCATTTCCTCCATAAGCAGCACCAGTTTATATTTTTCGTCCTCGGCCGCGTTAATGGCGGCCAGGGCGCAGGCCTGGGGTTCAAGACTGGTACGCATAACCAAAAAATGCGCCATGACATCATCGAAGTTTTCCCGGGTCACCCACCAACTGAGCAATTCCTGGTCGAGATAATTCCACTGATGGCGCGGCAAAACGCGGGTTCCAATGCGCGGCCTGGGTAAAAGCATGCCCTTGGCTGCCAAAATCTTAACCGCTTCCCGAACTGCGGTTCGGCTGACGCCGAAAAGATCGCCCAGCTCGATTTCGCCCGGCAATATATCCCCAGCCACATACTCGCCGGCCAAAATCCGTTGCCCCAACTTCTCAGCCAGAAGGTAGGAGAGGTTTCGCTGTGCGGCTTGCTGTTGCGCTGTTAAGTGCATCGTAGCCTGTCCTGTGCTGATCCAATTCACATCATAGTAAACTTTCGCGCGTTCGGATGGCGGGACAAATGTTGTAAATGCAGCGGGGATCCCTGAATTTTTACATTGATTGACGAAAATTAAACCGAACAGGATTTTTTTATGCATAAACCCTTGTCAGACGAATATA